>CAWJCK010000003.1:0-5153049 GCA_963841345.1 uncultured Acidobacteriaceae bacterium
CGCTGTCCTGAAGCCGCTGCGAAACAGGCCAGATTCCCACTTCTGTAGTTCCCCGACGAAATCCGCTTCTTGGGGATCACGATCGACGTCTTCCTGGACGAACGCGAAGATGTATTTGCGGCCCTTTGCTTCTTCGTATTCCTCATGCGTAGCCGAAAGGCCGGAAGGTTGCGGCGCGCCATACCCGACACCCATGATCAGCACAACAACATCTGCATGGCGCAATTCGCCGAGACAGGCAACCTGGGGCGAATTTGGCCGGGCACCGAAACTCTCGGCCATGATTGGTTCGTGGCGAAGCGTCGTGATCGCCTCTTTCGCGGCAGCCCGGAACGATTCCATACCGCTAATCAGTGAACTGACGAAAACCTTCATGCTATTAGCAGAAATACACCTTGAAATGGAATGACGCCAGCCAAGCGTGCAGCGCGGTCAGGCCGCACGCCAATGATCAGGGTTCTTTTTGTCGTTCAGATGGCGCACACGCGCAACATGCGGAGAATGGCCCTGCCGCTTCGCCCAGTCGATAGCCTCTTTTTGCGTATTTGAAGTATGGAGCACGTGGTCGGCATGATCTTCCACGACATAGTCGTCGATTCGCGTTCCTTCCGCACGCCCCTTGGGGCGTGCTTCCACATAAACCTTGGCCATAATTCCTCCAATTAAATATGCCAGTTTTCTCAGCTTTTTATTGCTGCCAGTCGATCACTAGCAAGCCGAGTATGTTGAAGACCGCCTGTGAATTGAATCCCCCAAAAGTTGTAATCGAGCCCTCTCCGATCGTCTGAGTGCTTCGTCTCTCGGCCCAAATCCTCACCTCATTCCGGAGAGCTGAATCGTCTCTCTTTCCCGTCGATCCCTCATTTTCGGCTTTCGTAACAGTCTCGTTCCTTCCCCCAACCCCCTCCCCAAAAGCAATGCGGAAGAATTCCTAAATTTCTTCCTTCGTTAAATGCCCCCCTTCATGCGGCTTTATGGCAGATGCGGTCGGAACCCCTCAAGGCTCTTCGCTGACGCTCGATGAACGGGCACACAACGCCCGGCCTTGACCGAACCCGCCTCGCCTCTGCCCGCCGCACAAGACATGAAGCGGGGGCACTCAACGAAAGAAATTTTGCTTGGGAGCCAAAGGCGAAATGCCCTCCTTCGCAATCTCGCCCAACGCGGGCAGCACAGGAGAGCACACCATGCCATATTCCAATAGCAGCAACGTAACAACCATCAACAGCACTGAGCAGCAGCCCAAGGCAGCGAGTGAAGTCATCGCCGCCAAAGTCAGAGAGCCTATACCCCACTTAGAAGCGATGCGCGGCTATGATCCCACCGAAGCCGTAAATACATTACTCGCTCACCACAAAGTCCCACCTCTCGATGCAGGACAAATGACGAATTTATCGCGTTATTTGTTCACCTCAGCTACGCTGGCGATTCGCTTCGCCGTTGCCGAAGCAGTGTACATTTACGACCATGACCACCCGAACGCGTTGGACATCTTTCTTTGCTGTGCAGTGCCTTTGGCGGAGAAATACGCGCGGCGCCGGGCATACCGGGTCTTTGTTTCTCCCTCCGACTGGCAGTTCGAATTGATGTATGACGGCGCAGTAGGAGCTGCGATCGAGATGTTTCAGGCTAAGAGACAACTGCGTGCTGGCGACCACACGTTTCGGCGTTATCTGGTGCGCGCGCTGGTATGCGGAGCTTTGCGACACTATTTCAAGCGCGCGGAATACGATAGCGTTCGAGCAAGCGCTGATGTCGAAAGAATCCCCGCACAAATCACAGCATCTCGCAACTCAGCCGAACAGGCGCTCATCATGCGGGAACTACTCGATCAGGTGACCGGTTTCCCAAATCTGCGGCCGGAGGCATCTGCCACTCTCCAGTGCATCCGCTCTCTTGGCCCTGATGTGGCTCTTAAGGAACACGCAGTGGCGAAGGAGGGTGACGCTGACAAATGGAAACGAGAACGTGGCAGGAGGCCGATCCTCAATCCCGACGCAATCGCAACGGCAATGAAAACCAACCGCGCCACCGTACATGCCCGTCTTCGCGAAGCGAGAATCAGTTTGCGTAGCGCATTTAATACAGACGGCAGATTGTTTCTGAGCCGCTGAGCGCATTCGACGAGAACATCCCGCGCCAATCATCAAAATTGATGGTTGGCGCGCAGCCTACGAGAATCGGAACAGGGCGTTGACCAGTGCAGTCCGCGGCTTTTTTACGCCCGTCTTCCCGCCCCCTTTCGTGCTGGCGCTTTGCGCCAGACCCGGACTTGCCCACCCGACGGGCAGGACATGGACACACGGACAGTATCGCAGTTTAGGCCTGTCGATCGCGCATCGAAAAGTGAAATCGAAAGTTCTTACGAAGCTTGTAGCGGCTTAGTAGTAGCAGACCTCGTGCAGTCCCTGCTTGGGCTGGCGGCGCTCGATCGAGCGCCGCCTATCTTGCTTACCAGGCCGCTAACCCGCCCTCGGTGGAGCTCTGCTGGCGCAGAGGTCCGAGTCATTCCCACCCGGCGGCTTGAAAACTTATGCCTTCGCGGACGCCGACTTCTTTTGCGCCGCGTGCACCTTCGCCCAACGTTTCCTCTGAGCTTCGGCAATCGCCTTTCGCGCTTTGGCACTGAGAATACGTTTCTTTGGAACCGCCGGCTTCGGTGTCTTACTGTTACTCACCTTTCCAGTTCCATTCGACAGAATCGACTTCACCTGATGAAGTCTCTCTATCTCTGCGTCGATCATTGTCAAGATTTCTGCTCTATCCATCTAAGTCCTTTCTTAATGCCCATCGATACAGGTTAATGCATCCGCTCGCCTTGACGGTATGCGCGAGAAAACAGGTTCGGGGACCCTGCTTAGCCTCGAGCTGTGAAAGTGGGTTCTTCTTGCGACCTCATTTCCCATAGGGAAATCCTGCGGAAAATCTTTCCGGCGTCGCCGCAGATTTCCCGCATACGGTGGTTCCAGAACGTTGCGCCGCGCTGACCGCTCGGCGACCAATCACTTCACCCAAAGGAGATTCACCATGATGAGAGCGCAAGCTCTGGCGCGGCTTCGTGCGCGCTCAACGCATCGACGGCCGCTCGCGTTGCTGGCCCCCGCCATATTTCTACTATCTACTCTCCCCGTATACGCCCAAGCCGCGGGGGGCGGAGACGATCCGTGGGACAACGCAATTAACGTGCTTCGGACCGCGTTCACCGGCAATATCGCCACCGGACTCTCTCTGGTCGCGATCGTCATCGGCGGCCTGATGTTCGCCTACGGCGAGGGCCAATCGAAAAAGATGCTCGCGGGCATCGTCTTCGGGATCGGGATGGCCATCGGCGCGGTGAACTTCATGGCCTGGCTCTTCCCGGCCTAGCTCTGAGGCTAGAGAGAACTAACAACGCGACGAAAGGAGGACAGGAAAATGGCAGCGGACGATCGACGGCGCAACAAGACGTACAAGACGATGAATCGTCCGCTGACCGTCCTGGGAGCGGAGCGGCGGCTGTTCTTCGTTGCTCTCATCTCGGGGGGAGCCATCTTCACGATGATGCATTCGCTCGCTCGGCGGCATCGTGCTCTTCATCGTGGGAGTGATTCTCGCCCGCAAAGCGACCAATTACGACGTTGAGATTCTGCGAGTGCTGATGAACTCCACCAAGTTCCGCAGGCGCTACGACCCGATGAAGGAACAGGCAACAGAGATCGTCTTTGCGAGGCCCGATGTTCAAGATTGAGCAAATCACCAAAGACTGGAAGGAAGCGGGCGCGTTCCAGGCCCAGATCAACCTCTATGGCTTCTGGGACGAGCATACGTTTTTGACGAAATCGGGCGACCTCGGCTGCGCGCTCAGGATCGGAGGCATTGACTACGAAAGCCTCGACCACGCCGGACGCGACTACGCGGTGAAGCGGCTGGAAGCGGCCTTTCGCTCGCTCGATGACCGGACGCGGCTCTATCAGATTTTCTTCAAGCGCAATCACCCCGAGATTCCCCATGCGGAGTATGAGAACGCGCTGATGCGAGAGTCGGTCGAGAAACGCATGGCTTTTCTGGCAGCCAAGTCTGACCGGCTTTATAACTTCGAGATCTTCTGGGTGCTGATGATCGATGGCAGGTATGCGAAGAGCGGCCTCTTTCGTGCTTTGTCCCAGCTGCCGAAAGCGCCTCAAACAGGATTCAAGGAATTGAAGTCACTCTTCGTCGGAGGCGAGCAGCGCACGATGGTCTATGAGCAGATCGAGCGCGACCGCATGCGACTTGCAGCAGAAGGTCAAGAGTTTGAGTGGGCAGCTCAGCGACCTCACCACGGTCGAGCTGCTAGGGGCGGAGAAGACCTTCCGGCTCGACCGGCGTCTCGTAAATTTCCGCCCCTCCAAGATTGCCGATGCTTCGCTTGCATGGGCCGCGCCGTCTCGACTGGCAGGTGTGCGACTCGGAGCTTGAGGCCCATCGCGGGTATCTGCGGATCGATGACTATTATGTTCGCGTCCTGACGCTCAAAGAGCTTCCCAGCGAGACGCGGCCATTGCTATTGAATGGCTTGCTCGATATCCCGGCCAACTTCCACGTCGTCACGGAATGGCATCCGGTCGATGAAGCAAAGGCGCGTAAAGAGATCGCCGGTCGCCGCCGGCATCACCACAACTCGAAATCGAGCTTCATCTCGAACCTGCAGGACCGGCAAAACACCGGGCCGCAGGACGAGCTGGTCGACGATTCGAAAGAAGCCGCCATCGCCGAGCTGGGCGAGGCGCTGACCGCCATTGGCATGGAGGGCAAGTCGTTCGGCGAGTTCACCTGACGGTCGTCGATCTATGACGAGGACCGGACAAAGGTTGAACACGCGGTGGCCGAGTTCCAGAAGCTCTTCACCCAGATGATGGGCTGCTCTATGAGGAGCGCTATAACCTGCTGAACGCCTTTTTCGCGACGGTGCCCGGCAATCGGCAGTTCAACCTGCGCAAGCACTGGGCGTTGAACTCCAATTACGCCGACCTGTCATTTCTATTTTCTGTCAGCAGGGCTCGCAGTGGAACCCGCATCTGGAGAGGGAGTATCTCGCTGTGCTCGAAACGTCGCACGGGACGCCCTACTATCTCAACCTTCACTCCAGTGACGTAGGCCACACGTTGGTCCTGGGCGCCACGGGATCGGGCAAGTCATTCACGCTCAATCTTCATCTTGCAGTCGCTCCAGAAGTACGACCCGCTGACCTTCATCTTCGATCTTGGCGGGAGCTACGAATCGCTGACCCGCGCCTTCGGCGGGACCTACCTGAATGTCGGACTGAAGAACCCCGGCTTCACGATCAATCCCTTCACACTTGACCCGACTCCGGAGAACCTGAACTTTCTTTACCTCTTCCTGCGCGTGCTGATCGAAGCGCAGGGTCGCTATGAACTGACGACCGACCGACGAGCGGGCGCTCTTCTCTGCGATCGAGCGCGCAGTACAAGCTGCCCGAGTGAGATACGGACGCTCACCAACTTCGCGTCGATACTCGGCCCGTTGGGCGAACGTCTGCACCGATGGACGCAGGCTGGACAGTTCGGACACATCTTCGACAACGTCGAAGATACGCTCACCTTCGCGCGTTTCCAGACCTTCAACTTCGATGGCTGGTCGGACTATCCGGACATCCTGGAACCGTTGCTCTTTTATGTCCTGCAGCGAGCATCGTCCGAAATTGAGAAGCCCCAGAACACCGCCACCTTCAAGGTCTTCGTCATCGACGAGGCATGGATATTTCTCAAGAACAAGACCATCCGCGACTGGATCACGCGTGCCGAAAAGACCTGGCGCAAGAAGAACGCGGCAATGGTGCTGGCTACGCAATCGGTGATTGAGCTCATGGCCTCGGAGATGCTTCACATCGTCAACGAGTCCTGCCCGACGAAGATCTTCCTCGCGAATCCGAACATCGACCGGAAGCTCTACGCTGAAATTTTTCAGTTCAATTCGACCGAGCTTGAGTTGCTCGAATCGCTCGTTCCCAAGCGGGACCTGTTGGTGAAGCAGCCAGGGTCGACCAAGAAGCTGCGTCTTGAGGTCGATGCGCTCACCTATTGGATCGCGACCAACAACGCCCGCGACAACCTTCGCAAGCAAGAGTATTTCGCCCGCTTCGGCCCGGAGCAAGGTCTTCTCCGGCTCGCCGAGGACTACCCCAACCCGTAACCAGATAAGGAGTCCCATGCAACGCGCACCTATCGTTCCACTTCTGCTCGGCCTGGTGGCAACTGTCGCCCACGGCCAGCAAACCGCACGCGTGGTCAAATACCACGCGAATGACATCGTTAGCGTCCGCGCCAAGATGCGCTACACGACGCTCATTCAATTGCCGTCGACCGAGAAGATTCTGGAGGTCGCCACCGGCGACAAGGATTTCTGGATCATCGACGCCGTCGGAAACTACTGCTTCCTTCACCCGGCGAAGGAAGGCATTCACTCGAACCTCAATCTGATCACTGACAAGGGGAGCGTTTATTCGTTCACCCTCGACGATGTCGAGTCCGGCGATCCCGATCTGAAAGTAGTCATCGAGCCGTCCGATCCATCGGCGCTGGCCGCTGTCAACGGCACGACCAAGCTTGTATCGCAGAGCGAAGTTGACACCGCGCGCGCCCAGGCGCAGCTTGCGCAGACCCGCGCTGCTACTGCGGTCGACGAGTTCCGCTCCGAATATCCCACCAAGGGGATCAAGTTCGACTACACCTACAAGGACGACAAGCCCTTCGAAATCTCGGCGATCTACCATGACGACCGCTTCACCTATATCAAGTCAGGGGCGCAAGAGAAATTCGCTGTCTACGAGATCAAGGACGGTAAACCCGACCTTGTGACCTTCCAGTTGAAGGACGGTACCTACGTCCTTCCGAAGATCGTCGACAAAGGCTATCTCGAAATCGGCAAGCACAAGCTTGAGTTCACGCGGAAAGCCGAGTAAAGGAGCAAGTCCATGACAGAAGAACAAAGACTCCCTGACGATCTCGAGGCCGCGCGGAAGTTGCCTCCCAGGCTCAACGACCGACGCCGCCAGCCCGAAGGGGTCGTTCCCAAGCAGAGCCAGGCTTATGTGATCGCCGGGCTTGCGGTGCTCATTCTTGTGGCGGTGATGTTCTCGAAAGGCCATCCCAAACCGGCGGCGAAGTCGGCTGCGCCGGTCGCAACGCCGCCGACCGAATTGAACGAGCGCAAGATCGCCGACCTCAAAGAAGAGTTGAATACGGCCCAGCGGCAGAGCGAGCAGGCCGCACGATCTCCAAACTCCCAAAATGGCTCGGCCACGCTTAACCGGGCATCCGGGTCAACCGTAGGAAATCAGAATCCTCCGGCAGTTCCTCAGCAATCGATGCCACAACAGGATGTGCATCGCGATCCGGTCGCCGACGCAGAAAAGGAGATTGCCTTCAAGTCTCGCTTCGCCTCGAACCTGGTCTCCGAGGCCACGCCACGTGATGAAGCCAAGCCCGAACAGGCCGGGGCGACTGGCGACCTTCGCTCCAGCTCGTCTTCTTCGTTGCCTGAGGGGAGTGAAACGGCGACCGCCGCGAATCCGAAACGCAAACCCGAAGTGAACGCGAACTCCGCCGACGGCCAACCCTTCGTACTCTTCGAGGGAACGACGATCGACACCGCTTTGGTTAATCGCCTGGTCGGCGATTTTGCAGGGCCAGTGAAGGTCATGGTCACGAACCCCGTCTACAGCCGTGACGGCCAGCGTGTCTTAATTCCGGAAGGGACATTCCTTTTGGGCGATGTCCAGAAGGTCGATACCTTCGGCCAGCGGCGGCTGGCCGTCACTTTCCATCGACTGATTATGCCGGATGGCTACTCGCTCGATCTCGACCGCTTTCACGGCCTCAGCCAGATCGGCGAGACCGGCCTCGCCGACCAGGTCAACAACCACTACCTGCAGATCTTCGGGACCTCGATTGCGTTAGGGATCATCGCCGGCGCGGCTGAGGCCACGACCTCTACCTCCGGGTATTCGGAAAGCGGCTCGGACGCGATTCGCCAGGGCATCGCTTCGAGCCTCGCCCAGTCTGGTGCTCATGTGCTCGACAGGTTTCTCAATATCCTGCCCACCATCACGATTCGGGAAGGCCATCGCATCAAGGTCTATCTTTCGGACGACCTGCTGTTGCCGGCCTACGAGAACCACAGAATTCCTTCGGACATCTGACCATGAAACCGACTCTCATTTGTCTGCTCGCAACGTCGCTCGTCATCGGCCCGTGCGTCGGCTGTTCGCCGACGCCCAAGCCCAAGCCATCCGCCGCGCATCCGCGGTCGGATGGCGAGAAGGCGCTTCGCAACTCGCTAGCCAACACCCATACTCAACCGCGCCGGAAATAGTTCGGCTCATAACCCGCCAACAGGAGGCTTCGATGAAGTCCTACAGGATTTGCTCTCTCATTTTCGCCCTCTTTGCTCTCTTGCCCGCCTGCGCCAATGCGCAGTTTGGCTCGGGCATCGTCTTCGACCCCACCCAAAGCACTCACGCCATCGTGCAGATCCAGCAAGGCGAACAACAAATTCAGCATTGGGCGACAGAGCTTCAAGACTGGGAGCAGCACCTGCAGCGCGAATTGCAGATTTACAACACCGCTGTTCAGACGCGGGACCAGATCATCTCCGCCTACAACCTCGCTTACCAGATGTCCCGGATGCCGCAGAACCTGGCGGCCCGCTATCGTGCGCAGTTCTCCCAGTGGACCAATCTCTCTGCGCCCAACACCTATGGTGGGACCGGCGCCTGGATGACAGCGCTCGATCTTGGTGGACAGGCGCAGGCGCTTCAGGCCTACAACAATGCCGTCGTCCAGTTGCAACAGTTTCCGAACAGCGCTTACGGAAGCCTCGATTCCAATTCCCAGGCGACGATCCAGAACCAGTACGCCACCTCGGAGCTCAGCCAGGGCACGACGGTGAGCACCCTCGCGACGCTCGGCAGCATCCGGTCGGATTCCGAATCGTTCGCAACACAGTTGGCAAACCTCGACTCGGACACGTTCGCCACCGACCCCGACCAGCAGACGGAGATGGCGGTGCTGGGCAAGATCAACAGCGCGACGCTATTGCAGATCCACTCCCAGCAGGACACTAACCAGTTGCTCGCTGCTTCCGTGCAGCAGCAGCTGATCGCCCAGAAACAGCAGATCGACGCTCAGAACCGCGCCATCAACAACGCCATTTACTTTCAGCAGAATTTCGCTGATGCCGCGCAGAAGACCAATAGCGGCGTGAGTGACACCCTGCGCACCATCTCCTTGAGCCCCACAGGAAATTAGTTCCGAAACAGGAGTCTGATTTATGGACCAGAACCCATTCACCTTTCTTGCCTCGGCGATCTCACAGTTGCTGAGCACCAACAGCGCCGCCATCGAGTCCACGGGAGTGAACATCTTCCGTGGACTGGCGGTGATTCTGATCGCCTGGTTCGGCATCAAGACGGCGCTTGCGTCCGCCTCCGGACGCTATGGCTTCGACTTCGCGAAGTTCGCCGACCTGCTTCTAATCATTTCCTTCGGTTTGGGGATGTTGACCTACTACTCGACGCCCATCCCCGGCACCGCTTATAGCTTCAGCGATCTGATCACCCAGGAGGCGCTCCATCTCTCTGGAACGATCGAGTCGAACCAGACGCAGACCATTGCCGACGCGATCACCAACGCCGAAGAGCAGCTTGGCTCGCCTCCAGGAGTCTTCAGCATTCACGAGGAACTGACCTACTTCGTCATGGCCCTCGCCCTTGCCGCGATGGAGGCGGTCGCTTTTGCCGTAGTCGCCTACGGCTACGTCGCCGCCGCGGTCTGCGTGCTCATTGGGCCGATCTTCATTCCGTTCTTCATCGTTCCCAAGCTCGACTTCCTCTTCTGGGGATGGCTCAAGGCCTTCATCGGCTTCAGCTTCTATCAGGTCGTGGCTTCGGCCTTCATCTTTGTCTTCGCCAAAGTTCTCCTCGCCATGCTAGGCGTTATCGGTCCGATCACCATCACGAATGCCTTCGTAATCCTGCCGTCCCTCTTCATCACCCTGATGGTCTGCATTTATGGATTGGTCAAGATTCCCGAGCTGACCATGTCGATTCTAAGCGGCCGCGCCGGAACATGGGTAAGCCCGATGGGAGGCCTGTGATGCCGAAGACAGAATTGAAAGTTACCGAAGCGGGTCAGAAGTTCATTGAGCTCTATGCCGAGCCGGTCGTGACCAACACCTATCTGAAGGTCGCCGTGCTCGTCCTTTCGTTCGTCTCCTGTGGACTTTTGCTGCTGATGTACCGTGCGCAGACCGCGGCCCTCCATGTGAAGCCGCTGATTCTATCGATCACCGACATTGGCCGCGGACAAGTCTTGCCCTATGACGACTTCCGCACCATTCCGGTCGAGCGAGTGAGCAAATACTATCTCGCGCGGTGGGCGTCGCTCTACTACGGACGCAACCACGCCACCCTGCAGCGCGATTTCTCGGAGTCACTCAACTTCTTCTCCGGCCCCATGCAGACCGCCACGCTCGACCAGGCGAGGAAGGCGAAGACCCTCGACAGCTTCCTGCTCGACCCGAGCGCGCCGAACGTGGCCATCGAGATCAAGGCCGTAATGCTTCAAGACCTTCGCAAGTCTCCCTACCGCGCGAGCGTCGAGTTCGACAAGGTATTTCTGTCGCCAGGCGATGAGCAGGAGCAACGCCGCGAGCGCTGGACCGCGAACGTCGTCTACGGCTTCCGCGACGATGTGCCGAACGGGATGCTGCTCACCAATCCACTCGGCCTTGTCATCAGCTACTGCCGCGAAGACCAGGCATTTGAAAAATGACGATGCGGCCCAATCGCAACCACTCACCCTGAGCATGTAGCTCGATCGCGCCGTTTGAAACGACCGGGCCGTTCGGGACTCTCATGTCGCCAACGCGAAATGGATGCGAGGCAGTTTCGCAAGAGACATGAGACCTCCATGAATTGCCCAACCATCGCCCGGCCACCCGGTCAGTGCCTTTCCTGCGCCCGGCGGCTCGGCGCGGCTCTGCTTTGCCGATGGCACCCTGCGGGTTTCGGTTTCCAAGAATCTTGTTTCGAAAGAACGCGAAAAACATTCCCGGATCCTCCGAAAAAGCGCCGCTTGGCGCTTGGGAGCAGGGCCCTTCCCGTCGCTTCGCGCAAGGATGTCCCGAGCGAGTAGCCGGGCAAATCAATAACTGGAGGAAACACCAATGTCTCTCTACGAAAACAGCATCCGCATCAAGGGCTTCGTCGGCAAGGACGCCATGAACAAGACCATCGCGAACGGCGGCATCTTTGTCAGCTTTTCGGTCGCGACCAAGTCGAGCTACAAGGACAAGCAGTCGGGCGGGTGGGTCTCTGAGACCTTCTGGCACCGCATCACCGCCTTCGGCAAGCCTGCGGTCAACGCGAACAACCTGCAGCTGAAGAAAGGCGACTACGTCGTAGTCACCGGCGAACTGCGCAGCTCCGAGTACTCGCCAAAGTCAGGCGTTGAGAAGCCGCAGCACCGCGTATGGGAAGTCCGCGCCGACGGGATCGTCAAGCTGCAACCGCCGGCGAAGAACGCCACGGAAAACCTCGACGCTGAGCCCGACGAGGTGCCTGCTTAAAGTCACCGTTGTCCTCGAAGAGGCCGCGTCCGCCGCGCGGCCTCTCCTTATATCGATACGGCGGATGAGGACTCCCTGTGATTGCCAATGCAGTTTTTGTCGCCACACTCATCTTTCTTGCGCTCGGCTTCTGGCTGGCGCATGAGCTGCACTTCCTTATTCCATGGCGCAACCTGATCGTTCACCAATACTGGCGGCCCATCGCTGCCTATTGCGCCGTGCTCTTCGCGAACATCCTGGGCCTGACCATCTGGGTCGAGCGCAAGTTCTTCCTGCGCGATACAGGCCGCAAACTAAAGCACCTCGACAAGGAGATCCACAGTGGACGCAACGAGCTCTCGGAAGAAATCACCGCGCTCTTCGAGGAAGAGTGAAACGCAGACGACCAGCGTCGGTAACTCGCCGCAACCACCGCGGAGCTTCCCGGACGATCCGGCTTCCGATCCCTATGACGAGCGCAGCATCGACCTGGTCGCCCGCGTGCGCGCGGCACGCGAAGCGGCGCAACGGAAGATGGATGCCTTTGGCGATCCAGCCGACTATGTCGTTCGCAAAATTCATCCGTCTCCGGCGCCAGCCGCTGTAGAGAACATTACCGCATCACCAACCGCCGACCTGCGGCAACAGAGCTTTCCATTTGAGTCTTCAGCTGCGGTCGCGAACGGCTTCGACCCAAAAGGGAAGGAGTAGCGCATGGACCGTAGCTTGAGCCTCGAAGAAATCCCTCGCGATCTTCCTCGCACCCCACCGGCGCAGGAGATTCCTCTGGAGCCGACGCCGATTGAAATGCGCCGTGCGCAGCTTGACTCGCGTGCGGAGGACCGCCATCTCCTTGATCTTCCCCAGCCGGAAAGGAAAGTTGCAGGTGGGGGAGAGTCGGGCACGAGCGACAGCAACCCATCGCTCGCGCATGAACACGAGCATCGCGTCCGTCGCGACCGGTTGCCGGAACAAGGTGTAGGACTTGCCCTCCGCGCCGAGGAGATGAAGGTGCTCACCGAGGTGGGCCGTTTTCGGGTCATTGCCACGCGCGATATGGCTCCCACGATTTATGACGGCAACGAGCATCGCATGGAGCGCGACCTTCGCTTTCTTCGCCATCAAGGATTGATTGAGACCAACGCCGTAAACGCCCGCCGCGATGGACGCTTCGAGCGCGTCGAGCAAATCGAGGTTGTGACGCTTACAAAGGAAGGGCGGAACATGGCTGCGCGTGTCGCGGAGCTGCCCGACGGTCAGCAGCTTTACTCCGGTCTCGTGAAACCGCGCGAGGCCGAGCACGATACGCAAATCTATCGCGCCTATTTGAAAGAAGCCGAGCGCATCGAGAAGAGCGGCGGCTCGAACCTTCGCGTCGTCCTCGACTTCGAGTTGAAGTCCGAAGTCCAGAAAGCCATTCACGCTGCACGAAAAGCTGAGCCCGAGCGAGAAATGGCCGAGATCAAACAGCAGGTGGCGGAACAATTCGAGCTGCCCTACCGCAACGAACGCATCCAGATTCCCGACGCCCGCATTGAATATGAACTCGATCAGGGTTCGCGCCTCGGCCACGAGGACATCGAGGTCCTCACCGGCGCCTACCGCGCCGGCCACATCCGCGCCAAGGCCGGCTTCCGTGTTTACGCCTCAGCAGCAGATAGGTCGAGCATCAGTGGACGCATCGAGGACGAACACCAGATCATGCGCGACATTCTGGAGCTATGAGATGACCTCAGACCCCATCCTCGCTCTCGAATCGCTCGGCTACACAGACAGGGAAGCCGCCTTCGTCTACCTGGTCGCCGTCCACTCCGGCTACTTCCTCCGTCGTCAGTTCGACTACTTCATCGATCGGCAGAAAGGTGCGATCGCGCACCACTTTCTCGAAAAGGCGCGTCGGCTTGGCCATGTTCGCGCAATCGACCTGCCGCAGGGCCGCAAGGTCTATCACCTCTTCGCGAAGCCGATCTATCGATTACTAGGTGACGCCGAGTCGCAGAACCGGCGCATTAAGCTCGACGCCTCGATCCGCGTCCGCTTGATCGCGCTCGACTACATTCTCGAAAACTCTAACGACCATTATTTGGAACTATCACCGGCTCGCCTTCAATACTTCGACGAAGTGCGGCGGATTCCGCGTGAGATTTTCACCAACGCCCGCGGCAGCTTGATCGCCTTTCTTGATGCTTTCCCAATCTCGCTCGCCGACCGCGCCGCACCGCTCACCACACGAGTGCGCTTCCTCTTTGTTGACGAAGGTCTGTTTACGACCACGCGCTTCGTGCGCTTTCTCACTCTATTGGAACCGCTGTTGCGTTCGGTGGGGAACTTCGAGCTCGTCTACGCCGCGAACTCCCGGCACAACTTCGACGCGGCGCGGGAGGCATTCGAGCGACGTTTCGTCGAATCGTCTGTTACGCAGAGTACGTTGTCGCGCGATTGGCTGCAACCGGCCGCTCGCGATAGGACTCACAAGTTCCCGCCGTTGCAGGCGCGGTTCACGACAGTACTCTTCAACCACAACTACCCGATGATCTGGCGTCATGAGCGCCTGGGTTCTAGAGCGGGTTCGCCTCTCGGGGCTACGGAAATGGAGGCAAGTCATTGAAAGTCAACGTGCTTTTGAAAATGCAGGGCAATAAGTGGGGAGAACAGAGGACGGGAACGACCCCACCCATGCGGGCTGCCGCGACGGCTGACGCCTCGCTCGGTCGTTCCCGTCCTCTGTTCTCCATCGGCCAACCGGCGCCGGTTGACGGGCCAGGCAAGGTCAAACGCAGTACCACAGTCGTACAGGAGGAGTACCCATCATGAGCAAGCTGAGGATTGAAAGAGGCGCAAGTCGAGTACGTCGCGTGGCCCTAAAGACGACCATCGACGGTACAGTTGCCGACGACGTAGAGCTGATGTGCGAGTGGTCGGAGAACGAGACCAGCTACATCGTTACCGAGTTGCTGCGCTTCGCGATCGCGCAGAGCGACGAGTTCCAAATTTACAAGCAGTCGCGTGAGAGGCAACCAGAAGCGACGCTTAAGGCTGACGGAGCGTCGAAACCGGAACGGCTGAGAGACCGCCCACCGTCGGCAGCAACTTCTGCCGCCATTTCCGAGGTGGCAAAATGAGCCAGCTGCGAAACGCCCTGGAAAGTACGGTCGACGTCCTGATTGCGAACCGGTTGGCCCTCTCCCTTGGGTTCGCCGCGGCATCGAGCATCGTGCTTCATGCGCTGCTACCTTGGCCGGACCACAATTCGATATTGATTCTGGTGAGTGCCGAACAGCCGACCGTCTATGCCCTGGCCTTTCACGGCTACGAACTCTTCCAGTTCTCAACGCCGTTCATGGTCTCCTCTATGTTCTTGTCCCTGCTGTATGTTCATCTGTACCGCCAGCAGAGTGAGAGCACAGCCGGGCAGCTTCCAACTTACCCGGACGCGCGGTCGCGCCGCGAGCTTTCGCTTGTCCTTGGCGAGATCCATCACGCGCTGAAGCCGGAACCGTCGGCGACGCCAAGATGGTTCACCGTTCCTGAACGCGGCCTCTACACGGGCATCGCCGTGGTCGGCGCCATCGGCTCGGGTAAGACTCAGGCGGTCATCCTCCCCGCCATGCGGCAGCTCTTCGCCTATCGGGCGAATGACATTGAACGAAAACTCTCCGGGCTCGTGCTTGAAGTCAAGGGCGACCTATGCAGACAGCTCAAAGGCATCCTGGGCGCTTGCGGTCGCGCACAGGATTATGTAGAAGTCTCGCTTGACGGCGACCTCCGCTATAACCCGCTCAATAACTCACTCGACGCTTACGCGCAGGCCTTCAACATCGCTTCGATCATCACTGCCATCTGGGGCAAGGGCAAAGAGCCATTCTGGCAGCAGTCCTACACTGACCTTGTCCGGTACGTCATCATTCTTCACCGCGTGCGCGACGGATATGTCACCCTGCTCGATATCTTTCGCACCGCTGATTAGCGCCGGAGAACTGGAGGCCATGCTTGTAGAAGTCGGCAGCCGCTTCAGCGCCGTCTCTTATGTCGGCGTGGACAGGGAAACGTTCGAGAACCATGCCGCGTTTCTAACCCCATTCGGCTTCGCCCCCAACAAGTCTGGTGATGAGTTCGTGACTCCGTGGAGCGAGCAATTGGAACGCCTGCTGTCTGACGAATTGAAGATCGAAGCATCGTTCTATACCCGCAAGCCGTTCGACCCTGCGCAGCAAGCCCAGTGGCAGAGTGTCCATTACTGGTACTGGGAGCATTGGAAGTTCTTTCGCGCCGAGGTCAAGACCTCGATCGTCCAGGGAATCGCAGTCTTCCTCTCCTCTTCGAGACCGACCCCCAGGTGCGCCGCGTCTTCTGTCCGCCGAAGGAACTCTATGAGGGCAAACAGTGTCCCGGTGACCCTACGGGGAAAGTTCTACCTCCGTTTGAGGAACTGATTGAAGAGGGTAAAGTCGTCGGCCTGAACTTCCCCGTTGCCTTGAATCCGGCACTCGCCAAGACCATCGGCACCATGATGAAGGTCGACTATCAGCGCGCCGTTCAGTTGCGCATTCCGAAGATGGACGCGGCACCCAGAGCAGCACTTCCGGCCAACGGTCTTCATCTGTGACGAGTACCAGAACTTCGCCACCGTGGGCGGTGACAACCCAACGGGCGATGAGCGTTTCCTGTCCATCTCGCGGCAGCCGAAGTGCATCCCCATTGTCGCGACGCAAAGCATCTCCAGCCTCAAAGACGCTCTGCCCAATGAGGGAGTCAAGACACTGTTGCAGGCCTTTCGCACCAAGGTCTTTCTGACCACCTCTGACCCCGACACGGCCCGGTATGCATCTGGAGCTTTGCGGCAAAGGCTGACCGGACCAGGATCAGTTATACCGTCTCCGAGTCAAGTTCTAATGCCAACGTCGGCTGGTTGAGCGGACGGACTTCGTCCAACAAAGGTTCTGTTTCCGCCTCGAAGCAGTACCAGAAGCAGAAGGAACCGCTGTTCGAGGAGAACGGGCTTTCTTCGAACTCAAAAACGCCCAATCGGTCGTCGTGGCCTTTGACGGCGTGACAGCCCCTGCCGGCCACCTACTGCTATCTCAAGCCCGACTTTCTGCCCATCGACGATGACGTGGTTCGAGCAGGAGCGCATCGGCTTCGATCCTGACGAGGTGCCGCGATGAGCTTCGATCTGATCATTCCGTTCCTGAAGCCGATCGAGGCGTTGCTAGTGAGCGATTCGGTCAGCGAGATCATGGTGAACTCCGACGCATCCGTCTGGGTCGAGGAGGACGGGCGTAAACGGCTTTTATCCGACGTTCGGTTCGATCCGGGTACGCTTGATGCGGCACTCGAAGTCATCGCCAACCGTTTCGGTAAAAGGCTTGATGTCGACTCTCCCATCCTTAATCTACGTTTGCCCGATGGTAGCCGTCTGGCCGCGATGATTCCGCCCGTCGTCAATCCTCATCCGCTGATGACCATCCGTCGTTTCACTTCGCGAGACTTCACCATGGCCGATTTGGTGGCGAAGGAAATGCTGACTCCTGAACAGGCGCTGCAGTTGAACGAATGCGTCCGGCGCGGCGACAACATCCTGATCGCCGGGGGAACTGGGTCGGGGAAAACAACCCTGCTCAACGTTCTCGCCGATGCCATTCCTGATGAGGATCGAATACTTGTCATTGAGGACACTGCCGAACTCCACATCCGCAAGCCGCATGTCGTCTCCGCCGAATCGCAAACGGACACCCATCGGAATTCGATCACCTTTGATGACCTGCTCAAGGCTGTGCTGCGCCATCGTCCCGACCGTATCCTGGTCGGCGAAGTGCGTGGAGCAGAAGCCCGCACTTTGCTCGATGCAATGAACACCGGTCACCGTGGAACCCTGGCCACAATCCACGCAAGTGGGGCCGAGGAGGCCGTCCATCGGCTTGCCACCCTCGCGTTGCGGTCGAGCGGCGGACTGGGGCTGCCCGCGGTAATCAACGAAGTAGAGCGCTGCCTCGACCTCGTCGTGTACATTTCCAGGCGCGATGGCAAGCGGTCGGCGGAAGAGTTGCTCGAGATCGCTCCGCACGTGCCTTTGCCACCGGCGATTGCCTCATCAGCTGACTGATGCTCAGTCCTGCTTTACAGCACTCGTCACCTCGGGCCGCCGAAAGGCGCAACTTCAGATGGTCGGATTTCCGACCACATTTCCCTCGTCTAAGCTTCAGTGAATCAGAATTCTCGGGCGTGTCTTAGCGCCCTTGAAGTCTTGAGTGCACCGGCAGCCCGGTCGGAATCCCGACCACTTTCTATTGTCCCCACGCGTATATCGAAAAAAGTATGCTGGTGATCTCTCAGCAGTCGAATATTGCTCTGGATAGCTCGCTATTCGGGAGCGAAGCTCTGCATAGTCATTTGTCCGACAAGCCGACTTCCATGATAAGTCTTTGTCAAGTTGAACGAGGATTTCCTATCGCGCTCGGGAGAGCGCCTGGTTGTTCCATCAGCCTGTTCATCGCCTCGCGGTTAAGCCTCTCGGCGCGGTTCCTGCGTATAACGCAGAACCAGACATCCATTCGCTGTATCGAGTTGTTTCCAACCGTGACAGAAGATTGAGTGAGTGTTACCTGCCAGTCCCGAAACAATTCGAAGGAAGCCGCGGGAGCATGAGCTCCGTCGCCCAGTCGGCAACTGCGGGACCTGGCAGGTCGCGTTGGATGAACCTGCTTGTTCTTCGTAGCGGCTTCAGGCCGCTGCTTTTCTTTCTCTTGCCACTACGAATTCTCGTCCACTGCGATCCACCGCAAGGAGGTAGGCCACTAGCTTCCTGGCCACTGCGATCGAAGCTCGATTGGCATGGCCCTTCTGCTTCTCCGTGTCATAGATCAGCGCCAGATCGGGGCTCAATCGTGGCCCCAGCTTGGCTGCTTCGATCAAGACCGATTGCAGGTGCTTGTTCCTCTGCTTGGAAATAGGCATGCGTTTGATCGTCTCCGCCGAGCTTCGTTCGGCACCGCATAGACCGCAATAACTGACAGCCTGCTTGACCGAGTGGAATCGGGCTACATCGTCGACCTCGAGCACCCAGGTCAGTGCGGTGATCGGACCGACCGCTGGGATCGTCATTAACCGCTCCACGCGCGCTTGAAGCAGCGGGTCGCGGCGCAGCGAGCGAATCAATGCGCTCTCGGTCTTGCCGATCCGCACGATGGTCTCACGGCAGATCGTCAACAACGGCCGCAACGCCCGACCGATGTCCTGGTTGGTCTCCATCAGTTCCTTGAAGTAGCCCACCTTATGAAGCTTCTGTTTGTTGTAAACCACGCCCGATTCCATCAGCATCTGCGAGACCTTGTTGCGCAGCTGCACGTTCTGCCGGACCAGCAGCTTGCGATAACGGAGTGTTCTGCGGCGTTCCCGAATCTCCGTGGAAACCATATGGCACTCGGGCAGGAAGTCGCATCGCAAGCAATCGCAAGTCTTGCTTGCATCGATGCGGTCGTTCTTCTTCTTGGCGGCCGCAATGGCCCGCAGCATCAGCGGATGCGCCACCTTCACCACTGCAGCATGGGGCAGCAGATGATCGTAGATCCACCCTGTGAACATCGTCGCTTCCATCGCCACGGTCCACGGTGCCGGCAAGGTCTTCATCCACTGGTCGAGATGAATCCGGGTCGCCAGAACGGTGCCTTCAGAAAGCACCTTGCTGCTTACGTCCTTCACGCAATAGCTGATCGTCTTCTTGTGGATGTCCAACCCGATGAAGTGCATACTGGTCACGAGGAGCCTCCTCGGATGTCTCTGAATCAGCGGTTAACCACTGAGTTCAGCCCTTGTACACCAAGTGCTCCTCATCCCGCGACTTATCCATCCAAACAACACGGCAATTGAACCGGGGAACAGCGTCCGTGAGTGCGTAGGCGATAATGCGCTGATTCACAAGCCTCCAGCGGAGGATGTCTTTCGACATGGGATCGACGGTCGTCATTCGCCGTTCCGGCAGGATTATGCCCACAGCCACCATTTGCTCTGTCGCTATGCAGACGGTACGACTGGCTCCGGCCCATAGCGAAACATGATTTCTGCTATTTTCGCGCGGTCGGGCGGTCCGCCGGCCGCCGCCTGCAGAACCTCAGCCATTTCACGAAAGTATTCGGGCCCAATGGCCGCCGGGGTGATGACGCACAGTGTCTTGGTGTCCTGGGTGGTGTTGTTGTCGAAGCGGTGCACGGCTCCGCGCGGAATACAGAGGTACAGAGGGCTTGTCCCGGACCGACCTTGCCGGCGACCACGAAGGTCAAGGTTCCGGAAATGCCGTAAATGGTTTCCTCGTAGTGTTCGTGGCTATGGGCTGGCGGGAAGTCGCAGCGTCGGCACCCACACGGGATCTGCGCCGCCGGGAACAAATCAAGTTGCGGGCAGTTATCGAAGGTAGGGTCCGGTGTCACGCGGCTTCAAACGAGGTCACCGAGATTGGGCCGGACGCATCGCCGGGTCCGATCAGGTGACACTCATCTCGGCGAATGTAAACGTCTGGAAAGGCCCAGTCACGTCTAGCGAGTCAAGTCCTTCGTACAGCGTGATGCCAACCTTCAGTCCAACCATCGTTTCCCCATGGAGAAGTCGATCACTTGTCGTGAGTCATAGTATGTATCGCACTCATGCCCAGCCCGCCTCCGGGTGCCTTCAGGTCGGGCACGATGTTGATATTCAGCATCATGCCGGCGTCTTCATGGTCCAGGATGTGGCAATGGAGAACGAACTCGCCAATGTACCGGTCATAGAACGTGTGGGTATGTACTGTATATCCGGGTTCGACAAAGATTGTGTCCTTGAAGGTGTGCCACATGTTGCAGTACTGAATGGCCAGCTGCGCTTTGTCTTTCACCACATCGGCCCTGCACTTGCCGCCGGCATCATAGATCGACTTGCCATCCGCGTCCCTTGTAACGTCCATTACCTCAAACGGGTTCACGTGGATGTGATAGATGTGGGGCTCACCCGCGGCTGTCAGCTCCCACGCATCAACGGTATTCACCTGCCGGGTGATGTTCACGACACCTGGGTCGTAGGTCGTTCCATTGACCGTGAACCCGCCAGAACCAATCGTGAAGAACGCCTGCTGCGGCTTGGCCGTCGGATCGGTTACCGGCGGCAGTTCGGTGAAGGGCGCCCAGGGCGCCAGGTTGCCGGCCCTCAGGCCGTCCCGAATTGCCGGAGGGAGCTGTGGGTTGCCTTCATACAGTGTTTGCTGCACATACTGCTGCAGGTTCCCACTCACGGCTTTCCCGCCTTCCACGTCGATATAGGCGAGCAACTGCGGCGCCGACGGGCCCGCCCCGCCGCCGCTGATACCGTTCGGTCCCGTCGACACGCGCTGCGACTCCGGGGCTGCCTGGTCGAGTACACAGTAGTGTCCATCCGAAGGGAAAACAACCAGCACATCACTGCGGTAGCCGGGCTGCAGGTAGTTGGAGCCTTCAACACCTGGTGCGCTCTCGCCCTTCAGTGCCTGGATTTTCGTCAGAGTCAGTCCATCCGTAGCAAACTGGAATTGCGGCACCAGAGTGTTGTCGGTCGCGAGGCACTCCTTACGCACCTCGTCGGCCTGTTCTAGACGGTTCCCCTTGAGGGCGGAGGTAGCCACGTAGTCAGGTCCATACACTGGCCTGCTCGACTTCACAATCTGTACGTTGATCGTGTCGTGGATGCCCTCGTGAACAAACCGCCAACGCTGGATCTCGCCAGCCTTGATGGTGAAGGTCGGCTGGACAATGCCGTTGACGCTCGTGAAACGCCCATTTGTGTCCCAGATGCTGGCGGAAAACAATTGAAGACTGAAGTTCTCCATCATGCCCGGCGAGTGTGCGATCTGTGAGCCCGGCGGGCAAACCCACGGCGCGGTCGCTGGCGGCAGGGGCGTTCCTGGCGCATTGGCTACCTTAGCGTCGTAGATCCCCTTCGAGGTCATTAGCTTCGCCCACGGCTCCTTCGGGTTGCCCTGCAGAAAGCACGCATACGGAATCTGCTGGAAACCGAAGATTTGTTCCTCAAAAGGGACCTGGTCGGCGCCGTGCAATATCGTATCGATGTCCGCCTGTAGTTTCTCTTTCTGACCCGGTAATGGTGCCTTGAACTCACGCTCGCCCCTCACGATCAATACGCCCGACTCGCCGCTCGCCACCTCCATTGCCGTTGAACCATGACGGTGCGCGTGGTACCAGAACGTTCCCGCCGGATGGTCGTAGGGAATGTTGATCTGATAGGGGAACGTCGTCTGCGGCGCAATGTTGAGGAGCACGTTGTCGCTATTGCCGGCGGGCGAAACATGCAGCCCATGCGTATGCAGGTTTGCCGTGTTGAAGCAGCCCACACCAGGCGGCAGACCCAGGTAGGGCGGCGGATTAGGCGCGCATGTCGGGTCGTCTGCGGACAGTTTGTTGTTCAAATCCACGCGCAGCTCCGTGCCCGGATCAACCTCAACCGTTGGCCCCGTTACACAGCCGCCATAAGAACGGAGTACCACCGGATCGTCTACGCCCCTAGCCGGATCGAACATCGTGAAGTGCGCCAGAACGATGTCCAGGTTGACATGCACGATGTTGCCGGCTGTCGATACGCTCGCTTCAGGGTCGCAGGTGGAAGCGGTTCCCGCCGGAGGCGCGATCAACAGGAAAGATTTCGCCCCCGGCGGCGGCGTCTGTCTCAGAGTCGGCGGGTTCCGAAACGCGCGTATCTGAGATTGCGACTGCACCGAACAAGCGGAAAGGAGCACTGTTGCCACTAAGCTTTTCAACATCGTGCGGTTCATCGCGCGCTCCTTGACATTGCCTGCCTTGCCCGACGGTGTTGAATACTGCCTTGAGACTTTCCGCTGCATCTACGGGTTGGTGTGCTCACCGGACGTCCCTAACCGGCGGATTACCAGGCGTAAACTCTTTACCTCTTGTTTCGTCGGTGCCCGTGATGCACCACCTGATTGCATCACCGACAACCGCAACGCAAGCCGTAAGTTATCGAAATACGCCGGGGCGACCGGAACGGCGTAGGTCCCGGCGGCTTGACCGGCCCGCACGTTAAGTGGGGAGACAGTACCCAGAGGCCGCCCATGCTGAGTCGTGAGCTGAATCTGTTCGCGACCAATTACGCCCACCTCCACGAGTAGCCACGCCGTCTCATCCTTTTGCAGTGCATGCGACAGGGTGAGCGTCATCTGGCGGGAGTCGCCGGTTTGCTGAGAAAGCGCAGACGGAGGCGCCTTCGAGGCTGACTGCGCAGACTGCGCCGCGACTAACGCGAGAACAATAGTCGAAGTGAGGATGGCCATCGCCTTATCTACAACGCGCGCACGGTTGCAGCCTTAAGCACCGATGCGCCGCCTCCCGAAGGCACGACCCGGATGGTAACCGCTACACTTTTGGCCTCCGTGTTCGCTGTGAGGCCTGGAAAAGCCTCCTTTCGCTTGGGCAGCGGGACGAGGAAAGTTGCATCGCCGGACATGCCTTGCATATGCATCGTGCCACCGAAAAAGGCCACAGTGCCCGCATAGTAGGGGCTGCTGGAACTGACCTTCGTCACATCCGATGGCGCACCTACCAGCACATCGAACTCGCGATTGGGCGAGGCATCTGTTGGGCGGGCCAAGGTAACCAGCGCGAAAAGCGAGGCTGGAGAATCGGTCGCAAGCTGGGTTGTGACAGCATCGGCGGAAAGCGTCATCGTGGCGGTGTTCCCCTCGATAACGCCCTTCACTGGCGCCATCGCATGCGTCGTAGTCAACGCGGCACTTGGCGGCTTGACAAGCGCTTCACCGAAGCCTGGTTCATAGTCGTACTGGAACCGGGTAGTAGAAACATAGTCCTTGGCGGTACTGGCGCCGACCTGCCGACCGTCACCATCCACATAAAAGAGGAAGGGCTCTTTCTCATAGCCTGGGAGGTCCGCCTTGCCTGGAAGGTAGGGTAGCTTCAGGGCCTGTTGCTTGCGTGTCCACACGTCCCAGAGCCGGTCCATATTGCTGTGGTGTAGGAAGAAAAGCGGGTCGACCGGGGAAAGATTGTTGGTCATATTGCCCCACGGCCCATTCGGGATGGGCGGTAAGCCGCCGATGCAATTGTGTACGCTGTTGTGCGGCAATCCTTCCATAGTAGAGAACACCGTTCGATCGGCAGGCGCCGTGTTGTGCGAAGTTGACTTGGAACTGTTGAAGCTGATTTGACTGATCGGGTCGTAAAAGTCGGTTGGCAGCAGCCCCGCGTAAACGACAAACTCCGATACGTTGTAGGAGACCTGATCGGGCAACTTGGGATTGATGCGGCTCAGGTAGCGTGCACCCGGGGTCTGCGCAAAGGCCATGTTCTGAGGGTTGATGTGCGGAGGCGGCGGGGTCGGAGTGAATCCCGTCACATCGTTCCACATCGTATCGAAGCTGGTGTAGCCGCGCCGACTAAGCTGGACGCGCTGCGCTTTGTCGAGGCCGTTCCAGTAACTCTTGAGTGATGGCTGGATAAAAGACGTGAAGGTATCGATGTCCTTGGTGAAGGGTGCGAACGTGGAGTCGGTGGGCGTCAGCACACCGACGAACATTGAATCAGGGATCTGAGCCAATTGGGTCCAATCCCAGTAGGGCATAGCGAAGTCTGAATCACCGCTCAGTTTGCGGATTGTCTGCTCAAAGTACCCGAGGTACCCGCGGTGCCATACGTAAAACCACCAATTACCGTGTGGACAGTCCATCAGGTGGATGAACGCGTTACGAAACCAGTTCTGCGGATGGTCCGCAGGCAGACTCAACATCGCCTGGACGCCCTTTGTATAACTGGCCAGTGCCTTTTGTCCGCCGGGGCTTGTGACGTTGTAGCGACGGTATTTAGCCGGTGTCTGGGCCATCGTGAGATACGGCTCGAATCCCGAGACGGCGGCAGCGGTGAGGGAGGCTTTCAGGAAGTGGCGGCGATTAGTTCTAAAGGTCAAGCTCATGGTTCTCTCACCTAAGACTAACGAGCGACTGGGTTACGTGAGGAGAGACTCCGCGAATCTCTTACCAATGCTTACTACTCTGGGCTCAGCGAGAACGTACCGTGGAACTGTTGGAATTGCAGATCAGGTCCCGTGATCAATGTCGTGATCTTCGAATCTTTGTAATCTTCAAGGTGCACCACGGTAGTTTGATCCGTCTCCTGCCAAAACACCAAGAAAAGCCCATCTCGTACGGGCTGAATGGTTATAGCGACAGTCTCGGAGGAACCTAAGGTTCCGTTCTGCTTGACACCTGTATACGTCATCGAAGTCAGACTTGAAAAAAAGAGTTGAACCCGGAATTGAACAAAATCCACCAAGAAACGCCGACCGAGCCCGGGAAACTGATCCGACATAAGCCCATCCTTAGTATTTATCTGCCTCTTCTTCCGCAATGCTTGCGCTTCAACGATCTATTGTGGACAGCCCTGTTGAATCCAGCAACCAAACGTGTTCACCATTGCGGGCGTCCACTCATTCTCGCCGGAACCGGCCGGGGGCATACCGCCCGACGACACTTCCTGGTAGATCTTCGTCGCCCAGACCTTTACGCTCTGATAACTGCTTAGGTCTAGAGCACCGTTAGTTGCTCTCTTCATGTGATCCACATCGACTGGGGTGAATAGACCTTGTATGTCGGCTGTCCAGGTTACGGGGTTTGGGCAATTCAGCTGTGCAAGCGCTTTGCGATTCATATTCACCTTCCTTTTCATTGCTCGGGCAATTACTCCAAGCTTCTGTTTCTCGGCACGATGGTCATGCCATTCACTGTTGGTGTGGCGGGGTACTCTGGCAACGTCACGGATCCCCGTGCCAGGATCACGCTAAAATCCCCAGCCTGATTCGCGGGATTCTGTCCCTGACTGCCATGGCAGCCAAGACAGCCGCCCGCGTTGTAGAAAGTGCCCGCATAGTAGGTGTTCATATGCGGCGCGCCTTTCATATCCGGCGTGCTCCCCGGGTTCCAGTCGGTGCTCACACCATTCCCGGGGGGAAATGTGAGCCCGCCACTAAACAGCTGCAGCGCCCGGTTGGTCTCCACAACAATATTTGCTTGATAGAAGCTGGAAGCCGCTGGATTCTTGGCCGTATATGGTGGATTCGATGTATAAAGAGATCCGTTTGGCGTTATCTTTACCTTCGATATGTCTTTGTTGTAGGGATAGTACTGAACATTTACGAGTTTGTAGTAAAGCCATGGCGAGGACTGGATCGTATTCTCCTGCAGATAGGCCGCGATCGCCGTATGCGCGGATTTGTTTGCGTCTATAGCGTATGGTGGGATATCGTTATCTCTTTTGTTGACGCAGATATTGCCTCCCGTTGGCGCCGGCGGCGGAACCGCCCCTGTTACGTTCTCATTTCTGTAGTAGAGCCTCTGACCCGGCAAGTCGCAGAACGTTGGCTTCTGAACCGGAAGACACGTCTTAGGATCAGCCGTCAAGATGACCATCGCCTGGTCGCCTTGTCCCGGCTTCGGCTGTGGGTCCTGAAGGCAGACCTGAGGAGTAGTCGGGGTCGCTGGGGCAGGTTGCAACACGTTACCGTCAGCATCCTCAACGGGCTTGCCGTCCGCCGTGAGCAGATTGTCGGCCTGTTCAAACGTGGCGTAGATGAAATACGGTGCCGACGGAGTTTTCTGGATTATGTGCAGCGCGACAAGTCCCCACGTTGCGTTCCTGTAGCAGTAGGTGCCTGCGGGACTGCTGGGTGGATGCTCGTAGAACCGGACCCGCTGCATATGAAATCGCCCAGAGGCCGCTTCGGTAGGGTTCAACGGACGCCACGCAGACTTGATTTCAATCGTCCCGTCAAGCTGACTTACGTACTGGGAACTTCCAGAGGGCGGACTTGCCATATTCGCTTTTAAATAAGCTTTAGTGGCCTGTACAACACCGCTTGGAATAGCACTCCACCATTGATTCGTCGGATCGGTAGGCGAGCTGTTTCGCGCCATGTACACATATTCCATTCGATTTGCTTTCGCCAGGAAGCGAATGAGCTGAGGCGCACTGTTGCCTGGTGAGCTTCCAGCGGACACGACTCCGGCATACATCGAGTCCAATGTGATCTGATCGGTTTCATCGAGATTGATCCACGGGGTAGGTTCGGCCGCCTGGGAGACATCGCATGCTTGACCAGTAAGGGCATAGTTGTACTGAGGTAGAGCATCGTATCCAAAAGATAGATCTGAGGGAACCACACCTGGATAGCCGGGAGGGTTGCCTGAACCGGGAAAAATCTCGACTTTCCCTCGAAATGTTTGCCAGACCGTCGGGCCCGTGCATCCGGGATCGCTAAACCTGCAGGTTGAAGACGGGGCTTCGCGTTGATTCGGCTTTCCCTCTTGGGGTCCGGCTGGCCAGTTCAATGCAATGAACTCTTGCCACGCAAATGCTGCAGCCTGGTCCGGTGTCGCGTTTGGCGCTCCGCCGGTTCCTGCGGAGGAGTCGAAAGGAGGGTTTATCTCGTTCGGTACAATGGGCGATACGGAGATTGTAGATGCAGCCCTAACGGGATGTCTCGCCGCACAGGTGCAAAAGATAAATACCAGAGTGAGCAGTAACACGCCTACTAACGAACGAAGCCAGGTCTCAAGCTTCATAGTCATCTCGATGATCCTCTGATCGCCACCCGATTTTCAGTTATTGGTGCCACCCTCGCATCACCAACTCCGCGGCGCGACGAGTACCAAGCCTAGATCGGCACAGTGTAAAGACACGTCATCTTTGGGCGCGGTTAAGGAGCCCGCATTATTTGCGGCTATAGCGCAATTCCTTGACCCGGAGAAATCTAGAGTAGCGATGGCAGAAAGGTCTTCAGATTAACGCACGGAGAACATACCACTAGATGGCTTTAAGCTGCAAGCTAAATATTCAGCCGTCAAAACGTTCACACTAGATTCACGCCATCACAGTGACGTCTGCCACCTAAGTCGGCTCGCGGAACAGCATCTTGGTTCCCCCTATACAACAGAAGTGCATGATTCCGCGATTCCAAGCTTTCGTCGGACAACTCCGACGGGACTGTTGACATCGGCTGCTCTGATCCCCTCAGATGGCGATAAACGGGGCAAGTCACTCATCGAGCAGGGCCCGGCTTTGCGACTTATCACCCAGGTAACGACAACCGCGTTTGATCGGCATAGGGGCGGCAGTCACCTGCCGACCCTATGCCGATCTAACCTGCTAACCGGAGATGTGACAATACCTCGCCGACGCTCTACTCACAGATGGCCCGCAAATAGGAAGTGACCTCTCGCTTCCGAGCTATCTGACGAAAATCTTCAGGAGAACGCGGCGTAATGAAAGACCGAACTCATCCCGTTTATTGTTCTATCTTCGAAAGCGGCCCGACGAAGATAACGCGGGTGTCGTCAACCGATTAAGGACTAGATCAACAAATGCATTCAATCCCGGCCTGCGATTGTCCTCTCGCACGTAAAGCCCACTTTTGCGAGTGAGGGTATTAACCGAAAGCGGTCTCGCAACCGCCATCTGGCTCATGACGGCGGATGCTTCCAGCAAGCAGAGACCAATTCTTTGCTCGACCATAATCAGCGCTTCAGGTGGCCCGAAGGCATCCCCAACTATATTCAGATTCACACCGAAGTCCACGAAGAATTCCTGGATCTCTTCGTGATGAGTCGGCGCTGGATCACGTGAAACGGCGATCATAGGTTCTCCGTCCAGGTCCTGAGGACGAATCAGCGGGTTTACCGCGAGTCGGTGGCCTTTAGGGAAGCAAACGACAAGAGGTTCTTCAAACAGCCGACGGGACAGCAAGGCTGGGTGGGTCACCGACAGATCGCCAAAGGCGGCATCGAGGGTTCCATCAACAACTTGCTTGACGAGTGTTCGAGTCAGTCCGGGAAAATGCTCGACCCGTATTCCCGCGTCCCTTTCATGATTTAGACCCATCACGAAAGCGAGGAGTCGAGGAGGAAGAAACGTGGAGTGGCCCACTAGGATTTGGCCCTCCTTCCTGCTGACGTATGCCCTTGTCTTTTCTTCGGTGAGTATCGTCTGCTCCACGGCACGCACCGCTTCAGGATAGAAAAGCTGTCCCCCTGAGGTGAGCAACAGGCCCTCTTCGGTTCCCTTGAAGAGCTTCTGGCCAAGGATGTTCTCCGCAGCCCGCACCCGTTTGTGCACCGCCGAGGCGCTTAAAGAAAGTTCTTCGCCGGCCGACTCAAGTGACTTCTTCTGCGCCAGAGCGATGACCGCGACCAGAATATCGATCGTGAGCGCCGGAATCCTCATCGTGAAGCCCCAGTAATGAAGTTTCCAAGGCGCGGAGTGTTCGAAGTAGCTTAGCAAGATGTTCTTAACCCATTTCGTGTCTGGTGGCTTCCGATCAGAATCGGCGAAACATACTGCTCAAAAGCAAGTGTTCAGATCTCGCGGGTTGCGTATTCCATTGAAAAATATCTGGGATGCCCCTTTCTTTCGGAACACTTCTTACGCGAAATTCCCGGCAGTCCGCTGATTCAAAATACAATCCACGAGCGAATTTTAGAGAGTTGAATCCCGTGTGGCCGTTATCCCGACCAATCTCGTCCAACAGGCTCGATCTTCAGAAACATGAAATTTCGCTTTGATGTTCCAATGAGGAAAGCTTGGTCGCAATTGACGCCAATGAGCGAGAGCCTCATCCCGTGCTCGCCAAATTACTTGGCCTCGGCGGCACGAGGCTTCGGAAGGGTCGGGTCGTGGCGAGCATGCCTCGACCCTCTACCGCTTACGCACTATTTCTTGGGCTTGCGCTTCTTGGACGCCTTATTCGCGGGCTTCTCTTTTGGCGGACGGCCACGCTTAGGCTGTGCGACGAAGGTCTCTACCTCTGATCTCAGGACAAGAGTACGACCTGCCACCTTGAACGTGACGAGGCGTCCCCGTCGAATCAAATTAGCAATCGCTTGTTGCGTTACACCTCTGAGGCGCGCCGCTTCGGCCTGAGAGAATCCAATCCTCGGGGTTTGCGATTTCCCGCTTTTTATTGGTTGAATTATTCAACTACTTAGTGCTACCATTCTGTTGGGATTGGAATTCCGGTTCCGTCATCTCGTTCAGAGGCCCTGCCTCCAGTAGCGGGCCGGGCCGGTGTGTCAGCACCCGCTTGGCCCTCACCACACCTCACCTTCCTAGAAAGGCGACGTTATGGCTGTCTCTAAAAATACCTGCATGCCCGCACCGGACACAAACCGCAGAAAAATAAGCGTCTTAGGGAGAAGCTCGTTCGTTAGCTCTCTGTTTGAGAATATGAGCGAAGTTCCCTCGATCTCCGTTCGCTTCGGTGGTGCCTGAAAGGAGGCCACAATGGGCAAGAAGAAACGGAATAGCAGCTCCAGCCAATTCAAGTTGGGCAAGCTCGGCGGGTGCGAAGCATTGCTTTACGAGTTCCGCGAAAGGTTCAGGGCGGCCAGCGCCGGATCTGCCCCTGAGAACTCTTCCTGCCCGCCGGAGCCGCACTCCATGCGCCTAGCGGCGACAACCTTCGACGAGGCATTTATCTATCTGCGGAGGCGCGAGCCGCACTTCGCAATCGACACTGCCGTTTGCCTCGGCCTTATCACGTTGGTTTCAGGATCGCCCGTCGATTGATCTGGTGCAGACACTTTGAGACGCACACACAAGGAGGGGAAAAGTGAACGACCGGATCGTAAAGCCTGACTCCGAAGCCGCCGGGGAAACCGCGCTGCGCCGCGATGACGGTGAAGAGCGGGAACAACCTGTGAACCGTTCCAGAAACCAGCCACCCAGGCTGGGGCTCAATCTCACGGAAGCCGTCGGCAAGGTCGTGGCATTCCTCAACATCATCAATGATCCTCCCGAGTGGCAGGGGCTCGAAATCCGATTCACCGACGGTACACTCTTCCACTTCGAGTTCCAGACGGCTCCCCTTGAGATCGTGGCCGATTACATGGAAGCCAGGAACGGAGATTTGCACTCAATCCGGGAGTACGGACTGCTCCCAACCGAAAACGAACGACGTGCTCACCGCGGTGAATAGCCGCGCAGAAAGGATTCTCTCTATGGATCGTGATGCGTTTCGCCATCTCTCCGCATGGAACCATAACATGGAAGCGGCGCTCGAAATCCTGGCCAAGCTCGCCGAGTATCCGGAGTTGCAGGAGGAAGGGTTTCTCATCCGGCGGACCTACTTCGAAGAGCAGCTGACTTCGGTCAATCTCCTTGTCCTTCAGCAGCTCCAGGAATCGGAACAAAGGGTTCATGCCGCCTCTTTCAGAGAACGACGCTCTTATGAGAAAAAGGTCCTGGACCCGGATGACTGCTATTTCGAAGTGCTGAAGCGCGAGGAAGAGCGGAGGAAACGCGGACTCCCTCCGATGATCGGAATTTTGCGTGGCATGAGGAGAGCCACCAGCGAAGAGATCCTCTCCGACATCCTCGCCCAGCACACCGAACAAGAAATCCAGACAGACAGCGAATCAGGCCTGAAGGATCAGGCTGATCCAGACGATCTGGAAGCCGCCTCTCAGGATATTCAAGATGCTGAAGGACAGTGAAATTCGTCGCAGATTGATCGAACGTGTCGAGGCGCTGGCGGGCGGCGGGCCTCATGTGCACTGACGAATTCAATGCAAGGGTCGGTCCGCCAGCCGCAAGAAGCTGGGCGAAGTTTGTCGCCGCCGATGCCCGTGACCCGTGGTCTCATCTCTCGGTCGGTACTCTCGAAAGAATCGCAGAGGCCTGCGAGATTGCGGGCTCAGATATGCTGTCGTTCAAGAGTTGACTCTACGCCACGCATCACGTTTTCGCCCACATATCCGAGAGGAACCGGACTATTACGCTTCGCAGAAGTCGAGAAGGCACTTCACTACCTGCCCCTTGAACCCATCTGAATTTGCGTAGACGCCTTCTTACGACTTGTATAGTGATCAGATCAATGAAGGGGCTCTCCTCATCCTTTCTTGAAAGAAATGGATGCCAAGAATGATCGAGAGTCTCTTTGCTTTTGCAAGTACGCGCGCCCGCTACCTCGAAGCTCCACTTCTGAAGGAACGAGTGGATTACCTCTGGCACTTGCACCATCAGGGCCGAAATCGCAAGCATCTAAGACTCACTGCTGCGAGATTGCTCAATTCCATTGAGTTTTTGAATCTAACGAACGCCCGGCCGGTGGATCGCCTCGAAATATTGAATGCGGGCGCACGATGGGCGGCTGATCCTGCGGTTGGCCGACGAGGGAAAGGAACCAAAAACTCCGCTTATAATTTCTCGCGCACCACGATCCAGTGGTTGCGCTTTAATGGTCTGTTTGTCGAAGTCCGGAAGCCCGAACTCCCGTTCGATGCCTTGGTGAACTCTCACCTGGAGAATTTGCAAGTCATAAAAGGCCTTTCGCCGGTCACGGTCTCGAATCTGAGAGGTCGATTGTCGAAATTCCAAAAATGGGTCGCCGGGAGGGAGATCTCGATCGAAAACATTACTTTGAACGATCTGGATGCGTTTCTCGATCTATTGCAGGGCAAAGGTTGGCGCCCACGAAGCATTGCATCGACATCTGAGGCGCTTAGAGGTTTTTTTCGGTACTGCGAGGCGAAAGAATACTGTGCGCCAGGCATAGCGCGAGGTATATTAAGTCCGCGATTCAGCCAACGCCAGCCCGAGCCGAGAGGCCCCGCATGGAGAGATGTGCGGCGGTTGCTTCGGTCGTTGACAGGTACGAGTCCTGCGGAGCTCCGCGCGAAAGCCATCATCTCCCTTTGCTCAATTTATGCGCTGAGAAGAGGGGAGGTCGTACGTCTTCGCCTCAGAGACTTCGATTGGGTGAATGAGACGCTAACCATTCAGCGCTCCAAGCGCGGACGGGTACAACATTTCCCAATTCAGTATGAGGTTGGAGAGGCGATCCTGAAATACCTGCAATTAGGGCGCCCGAAATGTCATTGTCCGTATCTCTTCACAACCCTCGTTACTCCTTACCGGCCGATGGGACCAGCATGCCTTTGGAAGATCGTCGCAAAACGATTGAAGGGGCTTGGAATCCAATCGCAAAATTACGGGCCTCATTCTCTTCGCCATGCTTCCGCCACAAAGTTGTTGAGGGCGGGCTCCTCCTTGCGTGATATCGCCGATTTTCTCGGCCATCGAGGTCTATCTGCTGTCACCGTCTATGCAAAGTACGACCCTCGTTTGCTCCGTCGGGTAGGGAGTTTCAGCCTGGCAGGTGTGCAATGAGGAGCTCAGACGGCATTGCAGCATACCTCCAGCGAAAGCGGGCAGTCGGGTTAGCCTATGAGACAGTGGAGTTCGTTCTTTCCTCATTCTGTCGTTTTACCGCGAATGTGCTTCTTGAGCAGCTGACAATTCGACAGGCCATGGATTTTCTCAATAGCCGGAGCTCATCAACCGCGACCTGGCGAGCCAAGTACCGTATCTTGAGGCACTTTTTTGAGTTCTGGGCGGATCGTGGTGTGATGCCTGCATTGTTGATGCCCCAAGTGCGCTTGCCGAACCATACGGCGGCTCTCTCCTTCATTTACTCGCCAATGGAAGTTCGGGCATTGATTCGCGCTACTGTCGGGAACCAGAGAAATGGCCTTTGCATAGTGAGCGAACTGACTCTACGTACCGCTCTACTTTCGCTCTATGGAACCGGGGCCACGACTAGAGAAATATTCAAGCTCAAGTGTGAGGACGTCGACTTCAGACGCCGGATAATCAATGCAAGCGGGGACCGAATTGTTCAACCGCGAAAACTTCCGATCAGCAGGGACGTGTGCCATCTTTTGCAAAGCTACCTGCGTTGTGCGGTGCGTAGAGGGGTCTCGAGCTCCTATGTCTTCGTCTCAACGAACGGTGCTCCTCTCAGGCCCCATTGGATGGAGAGGAGCTTCGTGCGATTGCGTGCTCGCGCTGGCATTATTCGAAACAATGAAGGATACCGCGTGCCCCAAATGCGCGATCTTCGGTCTACCTTCGCCGTGCACCGAATAGCGGAATGGATCAAAGAGGATGCGGACCTGAATCGAATGCTGCCCGCTCTCTCTGCGTACATGGGTTTGTCGGGCGTCACCGCAATGGAGCGGTACCTCTCTCTGACTCCAGAGCGCTTTAAGAAGGAACTCAACAAGCTCAGCCCCAACCGGGGACGGAAACACTGGCGGGACAACCCAAAGTTGATGAAATTTCTTGCAGAACTCTAAGTCGGAGAACCGGGTCAGTTTGGTCGCCCTGGCTGCCGTTTGGCTGCCAATAAGCGCTATTTCGAGGCAAATATCAGCCATTTTGAGGCACATCTTCCGACGGAAATGCCCATATTCGTCAACTAGTTAAATTGGACAGTCAAAACTGCAAAACCTTCGTGCCTTCCTTACGTGCCGCTGGGCCGAAATCGCAGGACGAATCAATGCTCTCCGCACGGTTATGTATGGCTATTGCAAAGCCCTTAACGAGCACAACGCCACCGTGTACGGCGCCTGGGTCTGAGCCCAGAATAACGGCGTTAGCGAGCGGACAATCAACGAGCGCCTGCACCGGGGATGGCGGTGCTTGAAGGAATTAACACTCCCCATTTCTTTGCCAGACATGAGCTAGCGGAGAATAGGTCAATTCCGGATCAGACGCCAGCGTCACCTTGTCTCCGGCGAGAAGCGCGCCAGTTCAACGCGATTTGCGATTCAGCTCTAGACAGTCGATTAGTCTTGATAACAGATTTTATCGAGACTACCGGCTCACCACTTTTATATGCAGAGAAATCCAACATGAGAAGCGGGGATCTATCGAATCCAGTAGATTGCGGGCTTTCTCTGCCGACAGGACCGCAGTTTGCCTTTTTTGGTTGAGTATTTCGGACCGCGCACCGGACTGGCCGGTAAAAGCTGCTGAATATGAGCGAGAGTGATCCACATTTCAACCGCCGCCATAGACCCGTAATGTTATCGTTTGTGTGTCGGGGAAGATGATCCTTGGCAGTATCCCGGCCAAGCCGCCGACGAGCGGATCGCCGACGAATTACGGAACCTGCAAAGCAAAATATTCCGCCGCAGCCCGCTCGCCATTCGCGCCTTCGACATTCTCAAGGCCGGGCAGGCTCCGCAGGTCAGCCCTGCCCGCTGAAGAAAGGCCGTATGAAACGGACTGCGTTGTCTGGTTTCATCTCATCCGCGCCGGATACTATGCCGTTCCGGCAAGCCCAAACCCGAATCCTCCGACACCCTCTCTTTCCCCTCATGCTTGTGCTTTTCGCCGCGCTGTGTGCGCCGCGATCCGCTCATGGCCAAAACCTAACGTATCGCTACATCGGCAACCCGTTTAGCTTGTCCTACTGCGAACTGACGGGTGTTCCAGCGGTAGAGTGTGTGAAAGGAAACATAACCGCGTTCGTTACCTTCACCGGCATTGCCGCGGACTATACCGGCACTGCCAATGCCAGCAATATAGTGGCGTTCGCTATATCTGGCAGCGGCAACGAAGTCACAATCACATCCACCACGCCGAACTACTGTTACGACAGTGGGCCAAACTTTACCTTTTCAAGTGGCGCGATAGTCAGGTGGAACTTCGGTGTCGCTGTTGCAACGCCGCCTTGTGGCAACACTGCACCTATTGAGTATTTGATAACAGATAATCCAAGCGGGGGGTACGATCTCAGTGAATACTACGCCGGACCGTCTTCTAGATCGGAAGGGATTAACAATACCCCGGGCACTTGGGAGTTTTATGGAAACCAGCCGGCACTGGACCCTAAGACGCTCGGCTGTCCACGATGTCAGGTCGGCGAGCCGATCAATACCGCAACCGGCAATGTGTTCGAACAAACGACGGACTACACCACGGCGGGACCAAACCGGCTCAGCTTCACGCGCTTTTACAACAGCATGGGGGTTTATTCCAATCCCGCCACCCTGGCGCTTACATTGGGTTCTAACTGGCGGTCAAATTATGATCGCTACCTCGATATTTACGCTTCCGGCACAACCGTTACCGCCGAAAGGCCGGACGGCCAGGTGCTGACCTTCACGCTTTTGGGCGGCACGTGGACGCCGGATACCGACGTTGATTACACGCTCACCCATTCCGGCAGCACATGGACGCTCACCGATCCCAACGATACCGTGGAAACCTACGCCGCGACCAATAACGTCGCCATGCCGCAAACCATCGTCGCGCGGAACGGCTACACGCAGAATCTCGGCTACTCAGGCGGGTTGCTATCCACGGTGACGGACAGCTACAGCCGTACCCTCAGCTTCACCTATTCTTCGGGCGGGTTGCTGCAAACGGTGACGACGCCCGATACTCTGGTTCTCACTTACGGCTTTACGGCGGTTGCGAGCGGCAACGCGCTCACCTCGGTTTCGTACAACACAAGCCCGGTCACGCGATTGACATATGCTTACAACGACGCATCCTTGCCGTTCGCTTTGACCGGCGTTACCGACGAGAACGGCAACACCTATCAAACATGGGATTACGATAGTTTGGGCCGCGCCACATCCAACTATATGGGCGGCAGCAGCCTTTCGGCCAATCTCACGAGCCTTTCCTATGGCAGCGGCGCGACGACGGTGACGAACGCTCTCGGCGTCGCAGACACCTACATCTTTGCGACCTTGCAGGGTGTACCAAAGGTGACCGGCATCAGTCGTGCGGCGACGAGCACAACGGCAGCGGCAACCGAAACTTTTGGCTATGACGCCAACGGCTATCTCAACAAGAAAACCGACTGGAAGGGCAATCAGACGACCTATGTGAACAACACCCACGGCGAGCCGACCACGATCAATGAAGCGGTCGGCAGCAGCGTGGCACGAACTACGACGATTGCCTACGGCGCACCGTCAGGAGCCTGCACCACCTATGTGCACCTGTCCTGCACGATCACAGCCACAGGGGTTACCAGCAGCTTCACCTATGACAGCCACGGCAATCCGCTGACGCGCAAGGATGCGGACACAACGACCAACACCAGCCCCTACAGCACGAGCGGCCAGACACGAGTCACGAAATGGACTTGGTCCAGCACTGGGCAGGAGGAATCGGTGCAATTGCCGCGCACCGATGTCACCGCAAAAACGACCTTCGGATATAACGGCAAGGGCGTCGTGTCGAGCATCACCGACGCGCTCGGCCACGAAACTCAAATCACAAATCACACGGGCGGCGGGTTGCCGCTGACCATTGTCGATCCCAACGGCGTCACCACGACGCTTGCCTATGACAAGCGCTTCAATCTACACACCCGCACACTGAGCACCACGGCCGGCAACCTTGTCACTACATGGACGCATGACCTGGCGAACAATCTCACAGCTGTCGAATTGCCCGACAAGTCGAAGCTCACCTATGGCTACGACACGGCACACCGCTTGACGGGCACCACAGACCTATTCGGACATACCACCGCATACACGCTCGATGCGCTTGGCGACCAAACGCTATTGCAGGTGAAAAACGCGTCCGGAACAGTCACGCAGCAGCATTCAGCGAGCTTCGATGCGCTCGGGAGAATGCTGACCGATGTCGGTGGTGTGGGCCAGACAACCACGATTACTTATGACAACAACGGCAATACGTTGACAGTCACGCCGCCGTCGCCAAGCGGTGCCGTCACCTACAGTTATGACGCTCTCAACCGGCTCTCGACGGCGAAAGACCCTTCGCCGGGCGGAACGACGACAAATGCTTATGACGCCCATGACCGGGTGTTAAGCGTTCAGGACGCTAACAGCCACACGACAGCTTATGTCTATAACGGCTTCGGCGACCGCACGCAGACGGCAAGTCCTGATAGCGGCACGACGGTTTACCACTCCGACGCGGACCGAAACCTTACTCAGGTCGTGAAGCCCGGCCCCCTCACGGCGAACATGACCTATGACGCGCTCGACCGGCCATTGGCGACTACCTACCCGAGCGACGCCACGCTGAATGTTTCGCGCACCTACGACCAGACCGGCCACGGCTTCGGCGTGGGACGCCTGACCAGCGCGACGGATCAGGTAGGCTCACTTGGCCTGACCTATGACGAGCGTGGCAATGTGACGCAGGAGAGCCGCACCGTGACGGGCACGGGCACCCTCCTTACCGGCACAGTCTATGACGCGGCCAGCCGTCTGGTTGGGATAGACTATCCGTCCGGTACGCTCGTAGCCTACGGGCGCGACAGCATGGGCCGGGTGATATCGGTCATGGCGCAGCCGCCGGGAGCGACGACGTTGAGCGATGTTGTCACGGGCGTGACCTATGAACCCTTCGGCCCCGAAACCGGGCTTACCTACGGCAACGGCATCACAGGCGCTTATGGCTACGACCTCGATTATCGCCCGATCAAGCGCACCGATACCGGCACATCGCCAGTACAGAAACTCAGCTATGCCTATTACGCCAATAATAGCGTCAAGACGATCACAGATGGAGTGAACGCCGCAAACACGCAGGCGCTTGGATATGACACCCTCGACCGTCTCACGAGTGCCGTGAGCGGCGCGGGCGGCTACGGCACACAGAGCTTCACCTGGGATGCGGTGAGCAACATCAAGACGCAACTCGCGGCCGGGATTTCGACGACCTACACACTCGCCCCCGGCAGCAACAGGCTGGCGCAATTCACGATGGCCGGTATGACGGAAACGGTCGCCAGCACACCCGCAGGAAACATCAACATCCTGACAATGGGCGGCATGGTGCTGGGCACAGGCACCTATAACCAGGCGAACGAACTAGCGAGCGAGCAAACGCCGTCCACGTTCGCAAGCTATAAGTACGACCTTGCCGGACAGCGGCTGGAGAAAGCGCTGCCGGGATCGAACCCGATTTTCTATCAATTCAGCCGCACGGGCGGGGAGCTTCTGTCCGAAAACGATCAGCATGAGGGGCAGACGGCGGATTATATCTACCTGAACGGCAAGCCCATCGGCGAAGTGAACCCGACCACCGGCAAGCTGTACTTCACGCATACGGACAGGCTAGGTATACCGCAGAAGCTGACGGATGCGAACCAAGCCACCGCATGGAGCACGTTGTATGAGCCGTTCGGCAGCACGGACTCAACGCTTGCCATAAGCCTTGCTACGCAGAGCCTGCGTCTGCCGGGACAGCAATATGACCCCGAGACCGGCCTCAACCACAACGGCTTTCGCGACTATGCCGCCGGGCTGACGCGCTACGTCGATAGCGATCCTATCGGCCTTGAGGGGGGAATGAATACGTATGAGTATGTAGGAGGAAATCCGCTTAAAGCGATTGATCCGACCGGGCAAAGCCTTGTATCAAATTTCATCGAAGACCAGGTATTCTCAAGACTATTTGGAACATCACTCTCCTCTGCACTTAACAGAACTTTCCCTAGTTTGTCTCCCTGCGAAGCCAATACCATCAGTGACTTTCTTATTGATCTGGGAACGGCGACTGTTCAACCGGAGGTTGGTTTCGCTAGCTTGGCTTATGACTTTAATTTTGACGTGATCAATCCCCCACAAAGCTCGACTACAAGTCCGCCGTTGTCTATTACCATATACGCCCCACACGAGTCAGAACGCTGAATACTGATGGGACGGAGAACACATGGACAGTAGCCTCCAAGAAAGGTATGCCGCATCCTGGACAAATCTAGGAATGCGTAAATGGTCTTTCTACGGACTCTTGTTTGGATTTCCGTTATTTTGGGCCTTGTTAAGAAACTTCATTCTTTGGACCGCCTCTCCAACATCGACGGCGGCTGTCGCTCTCAACAATCCGTTGATCGCAATAACCTATGTCTTATTGTTGATAATCGTGGGGGCTTATCTCAACATCTTTCGTTGTCCACGCTGCCAAAAGCGTTTTTTTTCAGGCCAATCCGGCCTTATCTTTTTTAAGGACAAATGTACTCATTGCGGGTTGCCTGAAGGTCATTTAACCGATGATGGCAAAACGATAACCCAGACCGTTCCTTTCTTCAGGCGTAGGCTAGTAGTTTTTTGGTTCTTTCTCATTCTACTGTTTGCGCTTCACGGTCCATACGAAGAATATAAACATCACCAACAGGAGTTGGGGGCACCAAATAGCATTTCGGGTTCGCTCTCCGCTGGCTCATCAGCCGCGCCTTCATCCAACAAATGACTACCTAAGGGTGACGCCGGTAAAAACTGCGCCGTCGAAATCCCCTTAAGGGTAAGTGACGGAACGAACGGCGCACCCGTGTAATTCGCGGGTTTCCGCGTCGCAAATCTCAGTACCGAAATCACGACATGACAAACTCGCCATTGCTCTGGCTCTTGTCGAGTGCTAACAAGCACCGCATGGACGAACGAACGCTTAACGCAATCGCGGAATGGGAACTTCAAGAGGACATGCGCAGGGCCGAAGACCGCGCCGTGTCGCTTGGCCTTATTGAGCGCGACATTGACGGAGCCATAGCTATGACGCACGAAGGTGAGAAGCAGTTTCTTGCATGGCTGCATTCGGAAACAACCTTGCACTAGCCCGGCGACCAGCGATTTAACATAACACCGTTTTTGTGACCGCACGGTAGGAAGTGGAAAACAAGGCAAAATCACACATAATTTGTCATAAGATACGTTATGCGACTTATATTTACGGCTGCTTATTTTGGGCGCTTACGGATCAGGAGTGTACAAACGGCTGCGCATGTGGCGACGGCAAATTCGGCCTCCTCCTCAGATGGCTGAGTTCCTTCTTTCCCGTGGCGTGCCCCTTCATCCGATGCGTAGCCGTAAATCCCGTCAAGGCCCTTTTTGAGCGACTTGTGAAAAAGGTCAGGATACCTGTCGAGATATTTTCCGAGGGTCATCGACTTGCCGGTCAATTCGCCCAGCACACACTCAACAGCATTCGTCGCGTGCACAACCGCACCGCTTGTATTAGCGTTCGGCCTGACGGAAAGAGCCGCAATCGCAAAACGCAGATGCCCGGCTGCGGTTGGTTTCGCAGCTTCTTCCAGGGCATCGATGGCAACCTTTACCGTGCCTTCAAAGGCTTCGTCGCCTCGCGTGGCGATCTTGCCATTATCATCGAGCTTCCAACCAATTCCGACATGCGTGAAGTAATCGTTGATTTCCTGATGGAATGAGCCGGAACGTGGTTCCTCATCAGGATCACTCCGCAACTCGCTATCGTAGAAACATAACTGGTCGTAGATGTCCTCGATCACGTCGTAAACGCGAAACCAAGGGCACCTCAGGAGGACACGTTTGGCTGCTATCGTTCTCGGATGATCCTCCTCCTTTGCGACCGAGATCGCTCCCGTCGATTCCGGCCATTCATCCGTCCCGTATGGGTTGAATAGCTTTTCGATACGCTCCCAAAGAAAATCGGGGTTGGTATATCGACGCAGCATGGCAAAGATCGGTAAACGAAACTTCTCTGGAAGCTCATCACGATAGGTGATGGCCTTCGGCTGTGCATGGCCGAGACGAGCTGAGAAGGTTTGATCGGGCATCACCGGACGGTATCACATTCCCAAAAGTGCGACAACGTAACATCTTTTATGTTCGGCTAAGTTTTGGGACGAAAGGCCCACCACCCGCAAGGCGGGCCGCAGCTTGCGCCACCTGATATCGTTGTATGGGCCAATGAGAACTAGGAAGCAAAACATCGACCGCAGAGCCGTTATCGAGGCATACGCCAACTACGACTGCTCAAAAACGGGGCGCCAGATGCCAGACTTCAATACTTGGGATTGGTCGCGGGCTGACGCGATCGATGCAGCGTTGAAATGTGCGGGCCTCAAGAGAGGCGTTCCAGCAGGTTATCTGCTATGGGATGAAGTCGAAATCACAATTCCCGACTTGCTTGAGTGTGCGGTAATCAATATTTTTCCGGGGAAACCACGGATGCTGGGGCTTCTTGAATGTGCAGGCGAACTTGCGAACTGGAAACCTGACCGGGTAACGGAGTGGCATCAAAGCATCCTTGGCGGGCAGATTTTTGACCCTACTGCCCCGATGCTCATACGTCCAGCGGTGCGGGGTGAAGCGCCAGCTCGTTGGTACATAGAGGACGGCAGCGGACGGGCGATTGCGTTTGTCGCAAATAAGCACCTCTTCGGCCGATCGCAGGTCCTGGCTATAGGTTTCCTGGGGCGCAAACCAGACGAACATAGCCTTTTCATGCAACAGACGTTCTCAGAACTCCTGTGAAACCGGCCCGTTGTATTGGCACCATACTCGGCTGAACACGCTATGTATTTTATCGGGTTAGAAGTCAAGCCGGAGATCGCAACGTGATTGGTGGCAAGCCGGTACTCACATTTGACACCAGCGTTCATAATCGCCTCGTCGATGATGGCGATAAATCCGAGCCAATCTTCGCGGGCACTGAAAAGCGGATATTTTGTTCGTCTTGCGGGACTTGCCATCGAAGAACTAATTGCGACACCTGATCCTGCGGAACGAACTGCGCTCCTCAGAGGGGTTGGACGGTTGCGCTATGGTGAATATGACTGTCTTCTGCCTCAAAACGAGCTTTTGAAGCGACTCATACGATCAAACGAATTAAATGCTGCCAAATTCGACTGGAAATTGGTAAATGTTGGTTCGGCCGAATATGCTAGCAACGCTGGCGATCAGGATCTTATCGCGGACGATCAGTTGTCATCAGAGCAGCGAAACGACTTAAACAAACAGAAAAAGGCATTTGAAAAGCCCTTTTCTGATCTCAGGCCAAAGCTCGACGCGATATTCGACCGACATGGCGCGGCTCATCCGCTTACCTTCCGCGAGGTGCTTCCGCAAATTCAATACGAAGGCGGCTTGGTGTGGGGGATCGCGAATGGGCTATACGTTAGCGGTGGCGGAACCTCCCTGTCGGAAACGGCGATCCACGAATTCATGGATCGTTGTCCTCCATTCCGCGCAGCAGTGTATGGGCTGCTTCTTGTATGGTACGACCGGTCTGTGGGTGACCGACACAATAGAGAGAAATTTCAGGCGGGTAGAATCGACCTCTTCATGGCTATATATCTGCCGTATTGTGACCAGTTCATTACGGCGGAGCAGCAAGGAGAGCAAGAGAAGTGCTTGCGAGAGGTGGCTTCCGCGGCGGAAGTCAATACTCCCGTTCGCTCTTACGACGATTTCTGCAGCGGACTATTGTTAACCTGCTAATCGCCTATGCCAGGGCTGTCGAAGGGCTAAGAAATCAATTCTTACAAGAAGCGCATGATAACGTCCTTTATCATGCGTAAAAAAAAAGGCAAGGGCCTTCTGAAGAACTGAGGTAAAGGCGTAACAGCGCGGAAGATTATTCGCGGCGTTGGAAAGACCGCCTTCACTATCCCGAGCGGATCGATCTCGCAGTAACGGTTGCCCGAGCATATAAATACAGGGGCAGGTCGAATCCATATCATCGTCTGATTGAGCGTATGCGTAGCGGACCGATTGAACACGAAGCAGAAGCAGCTTACCAGGCCGCGTTGCTGTCCCTCGGACTTGCAGCGGGCAACGGCATTTTCTTGACATGCCCGTGCTGCGGCAAGCGTTCTTGGATGAGGCTCCCTGTCCGGGCACTGAGCTGGTTTAGGTTTGGCGCGGACTTTTCGTGCCCGACCGCCTGCGGGTACTTCGGAGAGCTGCGAACGTTTTCCCCCACTGTCGAGGAGACATGCCCGGATACGATGGACTCGCACGGGGAATGCAAATCCTGCCGCGTGGAATATGCGGCTGATGGCGTCCTCTTGCGCAGGCCCTGTTGCGCCATTGAGATTCCACGCGAAGTGATGCGCGAAACAACTGCGTACATAGAAGAGCGCGTAAACATACTTCCGGCCGAGCCGTCACTGAGGCGCCGCGAACTTGAACTCTTGCTCGGACATGTTGTTAGCACGTTCGACGGACTAATGCGCGGCATGCTTGCGATCGCGAATGAAAATCGCCTTAGATTGCCTTCCGATCATCCCTTGCGAAGCTCACTTGATGCTCTGCCGTCCACCATGTCATTTCAAAGTCTGACCGGGGCCAGGCAAAAGCTATTGCCTACGGGTTGGGACATGCAAGAAGGCGCAGATTGGGGTCGTCTGACAACGCTCTTTCAGAAACGCCATGTGACCAGCCACCAGCTCGGCGTAGCTGATCGGGAATACCTGACGAAAACCGGCGACGGGACTGCCGAAGTAGGAAAACGCGTACCGCTAAGCGCGGAGGAGATCGTCTATGGATCGAAACAATGCCAGCTGCTAATCAACGCTTTCTTCGGCATGTTTTTGTCCTGAACCAGGTTAATGAATGAGGGTAGGATGCCCAATTCCAATGAACGAAAAAAATACAGACCTCTTCGGGACTACCTGGCGGCGCTCCCGCCGACCACAGAAGAAAAAACGTTATCGTTTGATCAAGTGGCGCAAATCGTCGGCGAACCTCTACCGGCCTCTGCTTCTGAACATCGCCAATGGTGGGCCAATCAGGAAGGCGGGTCGCGGGCACCGCACTGGCGCGCTGCAGGATTCAAGGTCGATTATGTCGATCTCCAGCGGCAGATCGTTCGGTTTAAGCGCATCGCGGCTGTGAAAGAGCTGCCCCGCGCGCTCTCGTTGCTGGAACTGGTAACGGAGGTGAACGAACGTGCGCACGGCCGCCCGTTCGGTGGGCTCCCGGAATGGCGAAAGCACCATAAGCCCCTCAAGAACCTACCCGCGACGCCGTTTTACGCCAGCTTGAAAAAAGAAGACCGAAAGTATGTGTTTCATGTAGGCGGGCTCAGTGAGCTTCAATTCAACCTCGGGTTCGAAGATGTTGGCGGCGAAGAAGTCTTTCGACATGGCGTGGCCTTCTCTCTTCAGACGACGCGCGATCTTCCGACCATCGACCCGCTTATACCCAAAATCATGCGCTTTAATGAGTATCTGCGCCTTTACCCGGAGGCCTTCGCAGGGCTCGAGATGTGGCATTGGTCCGGCGACGAGCGAAGCAATAACTATCCCGTCGCGGCCATCCCCGACGCCCAAGTGAATGAGGGGACATTCATCTTCATCGGCAGACTTCAACCGGCGAACGCGATACACGTTGGCGCAATTATCAATGATTTTGACCGGCTACTGCCGTTATATGAATTTGTTGAGGGCACCGCCTTTTTTCCGGCCCAAGCGCCGCAAAGTGAGCGTAACGGATTTGTCTGGTCTCCCGGCAACAAAGCCCGCGTGACCGCGACGACGTTCAACCGTTCTGCACAAACGGTCGAGAAGTCGCTACGGCACAACCAGCTCCAGGCCGCGCTTTTCGAGCACCTCAAATCGATCTACGGAAATGGAGTGAGCGGCGAGCAAATTACTGCAGATGGGACTTACGTCGACGTGGCCGTGTGTCAAAGCAACGAATATACCTACTACGAAATCAAGACTGGCCTATCGGCGCAATCATGCATTCGCGAAGCTCTCGGACAACTCCTGGAATATTCGCATTGGCCGGGGGCGCAACCAGCCATTCGCCTTTTAATCGTGGGTGAACCGCCGCTCGACGCCGCCGCTAAGATTTATCTCGAAACTCTCCGAAAGCGATACTCGCTTCCCTTGGAATACCGGCAATTCGACATGGAATCGGGTCGCCTTGAGCAATAACACATACCAGCATTGATAAGATTAAGGCCGCACCTGTTCTCTTCATTTAGGAAAACTAATCTGTCGCTTTGTCCCGTAACTCAGGCGTTATTATCATCGCGTTTCGCTTGTGTTTATTGACTCTGGGCTCGCTCGCAGAAATAGAGTACGCTTGCGGGAGCAAGAGAGGCTCGAATGTCGACCGTCCAGCCAAAGAGGGAGCTTGGAAAAAGCAAGTTCTCCATGTATCTGCGCACGAAGTGCGATCGCGAACTATATCTTTCTCTCTTTTCGAATAATCCAAATGCGCTGAAGGCAGCCGGAATCCCAATACCCCTGAAATCACGGCCGGGTGTCCAGCTGATTACCAATTCCGGCATTGAATTCGAGTACCAGCAGTACGATACGCTCGTCAGCACCATCCCAGGAAATGTCATTCACAAGAACAACGGACGGGGCCATGTCGACTTAAGCCCCGCGTTGAAAGCGGTGAAAGCGCCTTCGTTTATTCTCCAACCTCGCATTGAGCCTGAAGAGTTCCGAGATTTCGCGTTCAGTAATTTGGGCGTCTCGGATCAAAATAAGACCTACATTCCAGAGCTCGCAGGGCTGCGTCCGGACGTCCTTTATGTCGCCGAACCAGGTTCTTCGCAATTTGAGGTGTTGGCCAATGGTACTCGTAAGAAAGTCGCGGCGAACGATCCCAGACGTCCCATCAGTGTCATTGACCTGAAGAACGTTACAGAGGCCAATGCCAGTTATTCCGCAGAAGTGTGCCTTTATGCATTTTTCTTGGCCAATTGGATTCAGATGCAGACATCGGACATTTCTGCCAACTTTTTCGTGTCAGACCAGGTTTATCTCTGGCGGCATGTTGAGATGCCAAAATTCACCAAGATCATGTCGACAGTCGCCGGTGGTGACCACACAAAGCGCATCGCGGCATTGTTGGAAGACCTGAATGACGGCCGAGTTAACTACCTCGTATTCATGCCTAGCGTGCGAAAATTCTTTGTCGAAGATGTGCCTCGGGTGGTCCGAAAGGGCGACGAAGAAGGCTGGCAAGCAGTCGAGTACCATGTGAACCCACGCTGTGGGTCCTGCGACTGGCTGGGCAACAAAAGCTGGCTCTCTTCCGAGGATCAATCAATATTTAGCGCGAATCCCGACCACTATTGCTTCCACAGCGCTGAGGCGGATGATCACCTCTCAAAGATGGCGAACTTAAGCAAGGGTGCGGCGCGGGTCCTGCATTCCGGAGGCCACCCCAGAATCGTCGATTTGGTAGGAATGGCATCTACCGCGACATCCCTGAAGAAACACTCTCTTCTCAAGAAGGACCGCAAGCAGATCGGCGCCAGAGCGCATGCACTGGTAACCAACACAATCTCGGTTGATCAAGTCGCGAAGATCGGAGGCCTCGCACGTTACTGGAGTGCGGAATTCGATGTGATCGTCAACTTTGATGCTGGCTCAGGCTTTCTTACCGGGATAGCCATTCGCGGAATTTTGTCTGCGCCCTATGGGCAATCATTCTCGGACCCCAGCCAGCCTGCCAAAACGCTCGACTTCCTTGGCGAAGCAGCCTTCGTCGTCCCGAAGGACAACCTAGCCGCAGAATGGTCTGCACTTCAGGCATTCATTGACAAGCTTGCCGACTGGCTCGACCTTGCTGATAAAGTTTTTGCGGATAAGGGTTGGGGCAAGGTGCATACCCAACTGGGCTTCTGGGAAGCGAGGCAGTACGAGGAACTATGCAATGCATTCGGCAGGCATTTGCTCAAAATTCTTGACCTCACGGGTAAGTCGCACCGCGCCTTGGCATGGGTCTTTCCTTCCGAAAAACTGATGGAGCGCGAGGACGAGATCTGCCCGAGCATCGTCTTTATTCGTGAGGTAGTCAATTCGTCGGTGCTCTTGCCACAGCGGTTTGCCGTTACCTTGCTCGGCACGGCGGAGCACTACCACCATCCAAGCCTGCCTCCGCGAAACATCGACAAATACTACATCGAGCCGTTGGGGAATTCCATACCGAGAGAACGAATATTTGACATCTGGAAATCCCCAACGGGAACTGTGAAACTGTTCGGTAAGGTAGCCAGTATAGCGGAGGCGATTGATCGTTATGGATCCGCCCTGAAAGCAAATGCGTGGGCGCTGGGCTCCATTACCGCCCGGCTTCGAGGCGATCTGAAGAATGCCTTAAGTGGGAACGCACCGGTGCTTCAGCTATCTATTCCATCTGGCATGACCGGCGTCGCACATGATTCCAAGCTATGGAGCCAGTGGTCTGAGGTATCAGCAGCGGCCGACGAAACGACAGCGCGCCTCGGCTTGATAACGCGCGCTGAATGGCTTGAGGCATCTTACAAGGCGATCGTCCTTGAAAGTTTGATACAAGAGCATGGCAATCATCGCTATACCTTTTTGGTGAGCGAGGAGTCCACAGAGGCGAAGATCGAAGAAGGAGATGCTTACTGCGCAGTCGGCATAGTCAGCTGGCCCGGCTTCCCACTTCAAACACCAAAGAGCCTGGCGTTACCCGTGAATCCAATGGACTATGGTGAGAACGCCGGAGCAAAAATAGTCCACAGCGCGCCGCGGGAGCGGTGTGTTGCGGCGGAGCAAAAGTAGTCCACCGCCGGAGTTTAAGTTTCATGAGCCGTTGCGTTGTCGGCGGATTCATGGGACACCGGAGGGATGTTCCGAGTGGAGATCTATGGGCGTGTGCGGCGTTCTGTGCTGGTGGAGGGACGGAGCCAGCGAGAGGTAGCGCGGGAGTTTGGGATCTCGCGCAAGACCATTCAGAAGATGCTTCGCTATGCGGTTCCGCCGGGATATCAGCGGCTGCAGCCGGTGAAGCGCCCGAAGCTGGGGCCGTGGTTGGGCGTGATCGAGGCGATTCTGGAAGACGACCGGCACAGACCGGTCAAGCAGCGGCATACAGCCAAGCGGATCTTCGACCGGCTTCGGGAAGAGCACGGGTTCGGGGGCGGCTACACGATCGTCAAGGATTACGTGCGCACGGCGACGCTGCGTGGACAGGAGATGTTCGTGCCGTTGATCCACGCAGCGGGCGAAGCGCAGGTGGACTTCGGCGAAGCCCTGGTCGTGGTTGCCGGCGTGGAGCGGAAGGCGCACTACCTGGTGATGGACCTGCCCCACTCCGATGACTGCTTCGTGGCGGCGTTTCCGTCCGAGACAACCGAAGCCTTCCTGGAAGGTCATGTGCGCGCGTTCGCGTACTTCGGCGGCGTACCCACGCGCATCCTCTACGACAACACGAAGATCGCGGTGGCGAAGATCCTCGGCGGCACAGAGCGGCAGAGAACGCGGGCGTTCTCCGAGTTGCAGAGCCACTATCTATTCGCCGACAAGTTCGGCCGTCCGGCGAAGGGCAACGACAAGGGCAAGGTGGAAGGACTGGTCGGCTACGCCCGTCGGAACTTCATGGTGCCCATCCCGCGGGTGCCCAGCTGGGAGGAGTGGAACGTTCAGCTCGAAGCGCAGTGCCGCAAACGGCGGGAGCGGCGACTGCGCGGGCACCCGGAGACGATCGGCGAACGCTTCGAGCGCGACCGGGCAGCGCTGCTGCCGCTCCCCATCGCGCCCTATGAGGCCTGCGAAAAGGTCTCGGCGCGGGTCAGTTCGCTGGCGCTGGTGCGCTATCGCGGCAACGACTACTCGGTGCCGACCCGCCACGGGCATCTCCGCGTGTTGGTGCGGGGCTATGTTCACGAGGTGACGATCGCCTGTGCGGGCGACGTCATCGCTCGCCATCCGCGCAGCTACGAACGCGAGGCGGTGATCTACGATCCGCTGCACTATCTGGCGCTACTCGAACAGAAGACACGCGCACTGGACCAGGCCGCGCCGCTGGTCGGCTGGCAGTTGCCCGAGTGCTTCGCCACCCTGCGACGGTTGCTGGAGGCCCGGCTGAAGAAACACGGCGGCCGCGAGTTTGTGCAGGTACTCCGTCTACTGGAGACCTTCTCGTCCATGGAGGTGACTCGCGCTATCGAAGACGCCTTGCAACTGGGAACGATCAGCTTCGATGCGGTCAGGCATCTGCTGCTATGCAGGATCGAGCGAAGACCGCCCCGGCTGGACATGGAGAACTATCCCCATCTCCCTATGGCCGAAGTGCGCGCGACCCAGGCTTCCGACTATATGGCGCTGCTCGAAGGAGCGATCGCATGAGCGAGGCCACCGCACCTCTCACGGTCGACACGCCGCAGCTCTTACTGGAACACCATCTCAAAGCGTTGCGTCTGCCGACCATGCTGCGCGAGTACGATCGGGTGGCGCGGCAGTGTGCGGTCGAAGATGTCGATTATCCACGCTATCTGCTGCGGATGACCGAGTTGGAGCTGCTGGATCGGGAGCGCCGGGCCACCGAACGCCGCATCCGGCAAGCGAAGTTCCCGGTCACCAAGAGCCTGGACAGCTTCGACTTCCTCGCCATGCCGACCCTCAATAAGGCGATGGTGCTGGAACTGGCGCGCTGTGAGTTCCTGGGGCGCAACGAGAACGTGTTGCTGCTCGGCAACTCCGGCACCGGTAAGACGCATATCGCGCTGGCCCTCGGCCTGTCCGCCTGCCAGCATGGCCACCGCGTTCGCTTCACTACCGCCTCCGCCCTGGTCAGCGAGTTGATCGAGGCTCGCGACGAGAAAAAGCTGCTGCGCTTCCAGAAGCAAATCGCCAGCTATGAACTGCTCATCGTCGACGAACTGGGCTTCGTGCCGCTGTCGAAAACCGGCGCCGAACTGCTCTTCGAGATGCTCAGCCAACGCTACGAGCGGGGCTCGACGATGGTCACCAGCAACCTGCCCTTCGCGGAATGGACCGAAGTCCTTGGCTCGGAACGGCTCACCGGCGCGCTGCTCGACCGCCTCACCCACCACGTCCATATCCTGGAGATCAACGGCGATAGCTTCCGTCTCAAGCAGAGCCGGCGAAAACGCAGTACCGTCAACTCCTGACCAACCCAGGCCCAAACCCATCCCGCCACCGGGAGTGTCCCGTCTTCCGCTACGCTCCAGACGCCACACTCCTGGCTAATCCAACAGCTTCAACTTAACTTGAGTGGCCTACTTTTACTCCGCCCCAATGGCTCCCTTTTATTCCGCCCTTGACACCTCAGCTTCTTCGCCGCCAAATGTAAAGTCCAGAGCCTCGCGGCGATAGAGCCGCACCAAGTTTGCCAGAAAGCTGATCTGAGCGGGCGTCCACTCTCGGTGGGCACGGTCGATTTGACGGTAGATGTGCCGCGCATCAATGAAAAGGATGGATTCGGCGCGCGCTGTCTTGGCTTTTCCCTTGTCGAGAAACCAGAGTGTGCAAGGAAGCGTGACGGTGTAAAACATGTTTGGTCCTACTGCCACCATCACGTCCACAGCATGTGACTCGATCAGCTTCTGGCGGATATCCTGCTCGGAACTTCGTGCGTCCGACGCGGAGTTGGCCATCACGAAGCCAGCCCTGCCCTTTTCGTTTAATGCAGAGTAGAAGAGCTGTATCCAGAGGTAGTTTGCATTATCAGTGCGCGGAAGGTTGAAGGAATAGCGCCGCTCTGGACCCACAAAATCCTTAAGTCGCTCTTTGTCCACGGCGTTCACGTTGAACGGTGGATTAGCCAGGACAAAATCGAACCGACCCGTCGCATCATGGGGATCGTCATAGTAGCTGTTGACATTGCCGCCGTGACGGATTTCCCCTTCGAGCCCGTGAACGGCAAGGTTCATTCTGCAGAGCCGTCCGGTTTCGTCGGTCTTCTCTACACCATGAATCGAAAGTTCAGAGGATGGGTTCTTTTTGTGCTCGGCGACGAACCGCGCCGATGAAACGAACATGCCGCCGGAGCCGCAGGCGGGATCAAGGATACGACCATGGTAAGGTTCGATAACTTCGGTCAACAGACGAACGATTGGCGACGGCGTATAGAACTCGCCGCCACCCTGCCCTTCGCTTCTCGCGAATTCACCGAGGAAATATTCATAGATGCGACCGAAGGCGTCGTAATCGAGCGAGGCAGGAATCTCCGAGACTTTCTTCAGCAATTCCTTGAGCAACGTACTCGTGAAAATGTTGTAGCTCTTCGGCAATACACCCGCGAGCTGCGGGTTGTGTTTTTCAATGTCGCGCATCGCCTCATTGACGGCATTACCGATATTTGCCGCCTCTGGCATTCCGAGAAGGTAGTCGAAGCGCGAGTTCGGCGTGAGGTATAGAACACCGTCGGCATGATAAGCCAAAGGATCGTTCATCCGAGAACCGCGCCTTGAAGACGCGGACTGTTTTTCAAGTTTCGCCAGTTGTGCGGCGAACCGCACTTCGGCAAAGCGCAGGAAAATCAGCCCCAATACCGGCTGAGAGTATTGCGCCGCCTTTAGGTCAGAATTTGCTCGAAACTGATCCGCAGCGGCCCAGAGACGTTTCTCCAGGGTGTTGTTCGCTTCATCTTTTTCCGTTTTTGCAATCCAAAGCATTAGTCGATCATCTTTCAAGTCGGAAGTTCTCGGTGCGCGCATTTTCACCATGCGCCCAGGCCGAAGGATAGAACGTTCAAATCCCCTTCACAACTTCGCTGTCTGCCGTGCAGCAAAGTCCGTGGGGTGCTGAAGTCAATATGCCTCTTTCCTACTGCCCCTCAGACGGCGGGGATCAGGCACTGTAGCCGCCGCCGCTTGCCGTCAATGACGGATTTTGGCTCCCCCCTGCCCGTCGGTCACGGTTCCCCCAAAATCCTATGACTGCTGCGCTCAGTTGCGGCGGCATGACGTGCCCTTTCTTGCCCCCGCCGTGGGGGTCACTTCAAAACGAAAGAGGCACATCATGACTACCGACACCACCATCGCTCTCAACAAGCTCCTCGCCTGGGACGGCAATGTCCGCAAGACGGAGCCCAACAAGGCCAACGACGAACTGGCCGCATCGATCGCAGCTCATGGCCTTCTGCAATCGCTCGTCGTGCGGAAGGACAAACGCGGCAAATACGCCGTGGTCGCGGGACGGCGCAGGTTTCTGGCGCTAAAATCTCTCGCCGATGCCAGAACCATTGAGCCAGATATGGAAATCCCGTGCCATATCCTCGATGACGACGCGGACGCGACGGAAATCAGCCTCGCCGAGAACGTGCAGCGCGAGCCGATGCATCCCGCCGACGAGTTCGACGCCTTCATGGCGCTGATCGAAGGCGGCATGCCGGCTGCCGATGTCGCGGCGCGCTTCGGTGTCACCGAAACCGTGGTGCAGAAGCGTCTCAAGCTGGCGCGAGTCAACCCGGTACTCCTCAAGGCCTACCGCAAGGGCGAGATGACCTTGCAACACGTCACGGCCTTCGCAGTCGTTGACGATCACGCGGCGCAGGAACGCGTCTGGAAGCAGCTTTCAGACTGGCAGAAGGACGATCCCGGCATCATCCGGGATCTCCTGACCGAGGACGAAATCACCGCCTCCGACCGGCGCGTGAAGTTCGTGACACTCAGGGCCTATGAGAAGGCCGGTGGCGCGGTTCGTCGCGATCTCTTCAGCGACGACGAGGACGGCGTGTTCATACTCGATCCCGTTCTGCTCGAAAGCCTCGTCGCGAAGAAGCTGGAGAAGACCGCGAACGCCATCCGCAAGGAAGGCTGGAAATGGGTCGAAACCCGTCCTGCTTTCGACCACTCCGAATGGTCGAAATGCCAGCGCCGCTATCCTGAAGCTTCTCCCCTGGGGCCCGATTTGCAGGCGGAGATGGATAGCCTCACCGCCGAATCCGACGCGTTGTCGGAATTCGACGAACTCGACGGCGACCAGCAGGCCCGCTTCGAGGCGATTAGCGAACGCATCGACGAGCTCACAAACGGCCGCGAGGAGGCATGGCCCGCCGAAACGCTAGCCATCGCGGGCTGCGTCGTTTGCCTCGACGCGAACGGCGACCTGGACATCCGGTACGGTCTCATCAAGCCCGAGGACGCCCCGAAGAAGACAGCCAAGACCGTCACGCGGACGGAGGCTGACGGAACCGTCATCGAGGACTCAGCTGAGGACAGGCCTTCCCTGTCTGCTTCGTTGGTCGAAAGCCTGACGGCCGAGCGTTCCGCCGCGATCAATGCCGCCCTGCTCGAAAGGCCGGACGTTGCGCTTGCCGCCACGGTTCACGCCCTGGCGCTGCAAGTGTTCTATAGCGGTTCGCATTTCGACGTTCGCGAGGACAGCGTCCTGCAACTCCGGGCGAATGCCGCTTCCCTCCACCGGGTCGAAGGCTCGCGCGCTTCCGAAATCATCGAAGCGGCGAGCGAACACTGGTCCGGACGCATTCCAGGCGATCCCACCGAGCTGTTTTCATGGTGCCTAACACTCGACGCCGATAGCCTGAGCGGATTGCTGGCCTTCTGCGTGGCGCAGACCGTCAATGCTGTGCTGCTGAAGAACGACCGGCCCAATTGCGAACGCATGACGCATGCCGATCTTCTGGCCAATGCGCTGAAGCTCGATATGGCCGCGCGGTTCACGCCGACAGCGGAGAACTATTTCAGCCGCGTGAGCAAAGCCACGATCATCGAGGCTCTGCGGGAGATCAAGGGCGCTGTGGCTCCCGCATGGAGCGGCATGAAGAAGTCCGAACTCGCATCTCTTGCCGAGCGCGAGATCACCGGAACCGGATGGCTTCCCGCCATGCTCCGTGCCCCGGTGAAAACGCCGGATATCGACAGTTAACTCGCGTGCCGTGGCGGCAGTTTCGTTCGCGGGGCTGCCGCCACTATTTCCACCATTGCAGTTTCCAAAGCGACATATGTCTTCGATCATTATCCTTATCTGGAAGTCACCGAGGTCCACCGGACAGATCGAGTGATTAACCGTTCCTGGAAGGGCTCTCAGGACGGTCAAACGAAATCGGAAACCACGCGCAACTTCTGAGGTGCGTAATGCAGCCGAAGATAATTGTCACACTGGTACATGGAACATTTGCCGAAGATGCTGCATGGTTGAAGCCGGGTTCTTTGGTCTATGATTCGTTGGTCAAGGCATTTCCCGGACAACTGAGCATCGAGCCCTTTCGCTGGTCGGGGACGAACAATCTTTACGATCGGTTAGACGCCGGTCTCGAATTGGCAGGTCATATTCAAAAACTGCAAGATGCGCATCCGGACGCATGCCAGTTTGTAATCGGACACAGCCACGGCGGTAATGTCGCAATCTATGCTCTCCGTAGACTAATCCGAGGGCATAAGGTTCTCGGAGTTGCGTGCTTGGCCACTCCCTTCATTCATACGAAACCCAGGGACCTGGCGCCTTTTACCGGACGAGACTTCCGGAGGGCAATCACCGCGTTGTGCGCGCTGTTGCTCATGATGATCGATCCATTTCTACCCATCGGCTTTATTTGGCGAACAATCCTAGTTATTCCCGCTCTCATCTTGGGAAACCTCGTAGGCGCCGTGCTCGACGGCATCTTCAGGGCCATCTTTCGGGCGATTCAAAAGCCTCTTGAAGACATAGCAAAATTTACCTCAGCCTTTGTGCCCGGCGGGGTAAATCTGCTCATAGTCCGAGGAGTGGGGGATGAGGCCTCTCTTGCCTTGGGCGTCGGGCAGTTTTTGTCGTGGATAGCATCTCGGGTTTATACCTTATTGGCCCGGTCTCAAGACAGCTACTTCTTCATGAGAATCAAGCGCAATGCATTTCCTCGATGGCTTCGTAATCTCTGGATATCCGTGGGTGCACTCTACGCAATTTTCATCCTGGTAAGTTTGTTTCAGCCAGCTGCTGACCTTGTGCCGCTTATGCTGCTCGGCTTATCCTTGGTCGGCATTGTGCTGGCCTCCCTACTTACTATCGCCACAAAAACGACTCTGCTTGACTTCGTCTTTTTCGCATTGGCGCTTGTCGGCTTTGTAATCACAAGTTCTCTCACGAATCTTTGGTTTGGGACCATACCTAGCAAAGAGTCCTTCTCTATAATCGCACCAAGCGAAGGCTTCGTTTCAGAACGCTGTTTTCGCTGGATTGCCGGTCTAGCGATGGCATTCGCCGTGGAAGTCAATACGGAGGTTACGCCGTCAGGCACTTGGACGGTTATGCAGCTCGATCACGGTTGGGCATCCACGCACAAATCTAGTACCGACCTCATTCACGGTATCTACGGTGATCCGCGGTCACCGGGTTTGATCTGCGACTGGATGGCGCGCTGTCTGCAGAACTCCGGGATTGCAAACTGAATCTCGATCTCTCTCCCGACACGAATCCTCCTCAGAAGCGATCCATGCTCTGGCGCGGCGCATATAACAGGCTCCGTTCTTAATTCTCCACTTTTGCCGCATGGCTTCCCCAGCTTCACATCGCCGCTCCCTTCTTGCAAACAAATCATGGCGGGGCGGAGGCTCTTCATCCGCTACTTGCGCAGCCTTCCCTCTTCTCTTCATAGCTGTTGATCCCTGCCCTTCTCGTCTCCGCTTCCGGGGTTGTGAGGTCATGACCTCTTTCGGGTGCCCACAGAACGGCGGGCGAGCGGCACTGTATCCGCCGCCGCTTGCTGTCAATGACGGATTTTGGCTCCCCTTCCCCCGCCCTCGCAAAGAACGCTTTCGGGCGTGGCAGTTACCCCAAAATCCTATGACAGCCGCGCTATGACCGGCGGCTTTTGTGCCTTCTTTCGCCCCCGCCGAGGGGGTCACCCCAAACGAAAGAGGCGCATCATGACCTATCACCGGAAAAGCCGCAGAGAAACAAGCGAAGGCAGCAGCACCAGCAACCACCATGAGAGTTACGTCAGGGTTCGGCATTCCCCTGAACGCAACGGCCAGCCGCACCGCGATCCGATGCAGGAATTCGCAGACCGCATCGTCGCCGAGCTTGAAACGGCGTGAAGCCCTGGGTTCGTCCGTGGGACCCGGAGAAGGCCGGAGGCCCGCAGGCTCCCTTCAATCCCGTCACGGGCAAGCGCTATCACGGCATCAACGTTCTCATTCTCGGCATGGACATGCGCGCTTTCGCAGAGCGGCGACCCGCGCTGGATGACCTATCAGCAGGCGCAGGGCAAAGACTGGCAGGTCCGCAAGGGCGAGAAATCCACCACGATCTTTTTCACTAAGCCCTACGAGGTCGAGGACGACGAAGCCGAGGACGGCAAGACGCAGCTTCCGCGTCCTGAAACACTATGCCGTGTTTCACGCATCGCAGATCGACGGCATCCCGGCCTACAAAGCGCCGAGCGTCGAAGAAGCGCCATGGACACGCCCCGAGGCTGCCGACGATCATCCTTAGGAACAGCGGCGCTGTCATCCGCATCGGCGGCGATCGGGCCTTCTATTCACCCGCGACCGATCACATCCAGCTTCCGCCCGACCATGCGTTCAACGGTGAGTAGGAGTTTGCGGCCACGGCGTTGCATGAACTCGCACATTGGACAGGCCATCCCTCCCGTCTCAATCGCGATCTGCAGAACCGGTTCGGTTCAGCAGCTTATGCGATGGAAGAACTACGCGCCGAGCTGGCATCCGCCTTCGTCGCAAGCGAACTCGGAATTCCCGCCGATATTCCCCATCACGCAAGCTATATTGCGAGCTGGATCAAGTCCCTCAAGGATGACAAGCGCGAAATCTTCCGCGCCGCCGCAGACGCGCAACGGATCGTCTCGATGCAGCTTGGGTTTCATCCTGAGTATGCCGCGCAGGTTGATGCCGAAGCAGGCGCCGTGCCCGACTGAGTTCGGGCATCGCCGCTTCCCCGATGTCTCTTTCCTACCGTCCCTCAGAAACGGCGGCCGAATGACACTCTATTCTTCCCGGCTACTTGCAATGACTGCGTCGATGTTTCGGCTTACGGACTGCCCCCAGAGTGCCCGATCCGCATCGCGCAAACTGCAACCCCAGACTTCTGCGCGTTCTTTCACCTTCGGCAAATATTCATCAATATATCCTTTTGCCGTCCAATCCCCTGCATTGTGTTCCTTGCGCTTATCTTCCGCCAGGATCGTCGGGAACAGGTCAAGTATCTCCAGTACTCGAACATCAATGATCGTAAATTCCTTGGGATAACAAACCGTCAAAATGGCCGTAGCGACAGCCAAACCTATACCAGGGATATTGTCCAAACCCTGAAGGGCCTCGATACCGCACCCAGGCTTCGCCGCCTTGACGACGGCCTTGTTAATCTCAACAAGCCTGTCATCGGCAACTGTCTTGGAATAGTCACCCCTGATTCTCCCAAGCTTCCATCTCAGAATTTGCAGGACATCCCGTTTATTCAGTTCCTGTCCGCTACCAATCTTCTTCTCAATGCGCGGGAATACCCTGCGTTCCGGATCGTAGCAGTCCAACCCTTCCTCCATCGTCGCGTCGTTGGAAGCCGTGACCACTGGAGTAACGTTCAGCATGGATCACCTCTCTTCAGATCGTAGCGAACCGCACTCCTGACGGTTCGTCTTCGCCGTAGCGTACCCCACAGATTGTCTCTTTCCTACTGCCCCTCAAACAGCGGGGCGAAGGCACTTTAGCCGCCGCCGCTTGCCGTCAATGACGGATTTTGGCTCCCCTCCCCCGCGAAACGGACTCCGTCCTGGCGCGGGGCAATTACCCCAAAATCCTATGACAGCCGCGCGGTAACCGTCGGCATGACGTGCCCTCTTTCGCCCCCGCCGTGGGGGTCACTCAAACGAAAGAGGTTCATCATGATTCCGACGACGCAGCCCGAGACGGTCTTTACCGTCACCATCAACGAACAGGAGATTCGCGTGCATTACCGCCCGCATCACATCGGCGGCCGCGACGCCTACGCGATGCTGGAATTCAGGAGCCCACACGAACCGCGCCTGCCGATTCCCCTGAGCGAGGGCGGGTATCGCAGCTTCTTCGCACCGATGCATGAAATCGAGGCCGCGCCGAGTGTCCAGATTTATGCAGCGATGGTAGCCCTGTTACTAAGTGCAGAGCGTTGCGCTAGCGGAAAGTGCCGCGCCGATCACGCCATCACGGCAAGTGCGTAGCTGGTGCTGCGTCCTCCGGCTTCCTCTTTCCGGAGGATCTTTTTCCGCACGAGATCCTCGATATCGCGCAACGCCGTATCCTGTGAGCATTTGGCGAGCTTCGCCCATTTCGAAGAGGTCAGCTTCCCTTCGAAACCGTTGAGCATCTGGTTGACGATCTTGCGCTGCCGCTCATTGATGGCAGTCCCTGAGTGCCTGTCCCAGAAGCGGGCTTTTGCGAGAACCGCTTCTAGCGTCGTCTCCGCGCGCTCGAAAGCGCGCCCAAGGCAGTCGAGAAACCATTCGAGCCAGTCCGTGATGTCGAGATCACCTTTCTGCGTGGCCTCAAGGATGTCGTAATAGGCTTTGCGCTCCTGCCGGATTTGCGCCGACATGCTGTAGAAGCGTTGCGCGCTTTTTTCGGAACGGGCCAGCACCATGTCGGCAATCGCGCGCGCCATGCGCCCGTTGCCGTCATCGAACGGATGGATGGTGACAAACCGGAGGTGCGCGACACCCGCCTTCAGCACAAGATCGATCGAGGTGTTTTCTTCGAACCAGTTGAGGAACCGCGTCATCTCATGGCGTAACTCTTCCGCCAGGGGCGCTTCGTAATGGACGCGTTCCTTGCCAATGGCTCCCGAGACGACCTGCATGGGTCCGGTCTTATCGTCCCGCCATGCGCCGACCCTGATCTTCGTCATGCCGCTGCGTCCGGTCGGAAACAGCGCCGCATGCCAGGCAAACAGGCGCCGGGCGGTCAGGGGCTTGGCATAGTTCTGTGTCGCGTCCAGCATCATCTCGACGACGCCTTCGACATTCCGGTCCGCAGGCGTGAGGCCGCCGATATCCATCCCGAGGCGGCGCGCGATCGAGGATCGCACCTGATCGCGGTCGAGCTTTTCGCCTTCGATCTCGCTCGATTTGAGAACGTCTTCGGTCAGCGTCTGAAGCACGGCCTCCGACTGCAGCGGAAAACCGAGGCCCCTCATCTGGCCGACAAGGCGTCCCTGCCGGTATCGCACTTCAGCGAGGCGTTCGGACAGGCGTTTTGAATCCCAGCGGAATTCCGGCCAGTCCTTCTGCTCGTGGATATAGGTTTTTATTCGCCGCACCATATGCGGTGAATCTAGCCCCTATTCGCCGCAAAGGCAAGAACAATCTCCGCATCAATTGCGGTGAATATCCCGGTTAATCGCCGCACGACAACCTTGTCGAGTGATGCTCCCCGTCACAGGCCTCTTTCGCGGTACCCCCGGGATATGGCGGGCGGATGGCACTTTAGCCGCCGCCGCTTGCCGTCAATGACGCTTCTTGGCTCCCCCCTGCCCAGAAGTGCGGTCACGGTTCCCCCAAGAAGCTATGACAGCCGCGCTCATGGCGACGGCGTGACGTGCCCTCTTTTGCCCCCGCCATTGGGGGTCACTTCAAAGAAAGAGGCACACAATGACGAACAGCTCGAAACTCACCAAGGAAGATCTCAGGCAGTTCAGCGGCTCCGAAAACTGGTACCGGCACGGGATCAACCGCAACGTCACTTTCACCGACGGCGCGAAATTCGTGGCCGACGAAGGCGGGGCCTATTGGCTTCTCGATACGATCGCCATTTGTCAGGTCCACGAGAAACGTGTTGCGGGCGAAGGCTTCCAGCTCTGGAAGCTCAAGGTCAATGAAGACAGGACCGCATCTCTCGAATGCACTGACGGCGACAACAACGTCGTCTACACGCAGCACATCGCGTACACCGATTTCCCGCTCGATGAAATCACGCTCTATTTCGCGACAATGTGATCCATCTGCCGAGCGAGTATTAGTGGCTCGCTGAGACCCGCGCCGGCAGCAGCGGCGCGGGTCTCGCTCTGGTTCAGCGCACCTAGACCTTGTAGCCGAGAAAGCGAAGGCCCGCGTTGGTGTTCTCATTACGCAGGGGAAATTTCTTGGGATCGTAATAGCCAAGCGTCTCCTGAATCGCCGACTTTCCAAAACCGTATAACATCTCCCGGCATCGATTCATCCTTAGTTTCAGATCGGCTGAGCCGTGGATCAATTCAAACCATGCCTTCCGAATCGTGGCCAGATCATTACTTTTCAGAAATCTTGCCTTAGCCAACGCCATTCCAAAGCAATTCAAACTCCCGGCGACCGTCGCAACCTCCATCGCGTTGAGATGCGAAACCTTCGATTTAGCAAGGAGTTTTCTGATATTGCGAGAATTCTTCAAATGAAAAGTCGTCTGCAAATTGGTCTTCCGAAACCGCGCCCGATACTTCTTAATTTCTCGCTGCCGCTCGCGCTCTGAAAGAACGCGCGCCGCTTTTTTCTTGTAAGGAAAGGATGGCGTTTTCGGATCATCATGAAATAGGTAGTTCAAGAATTTATCCGTTTCCAAGTACAGAGGAAGTTTCCGGCTGTCCCGTCTCCCGGCTTGCAAGTAAGCATCAACAAAGTCGCGGTAGACTTCAAGAAAATGGGAATAGTCGGCGAACTCCCGCGTTCCCTTTGTGGAAGCAGCAGGCGCTGCCGGAAGTCCGTACAATTTGGTCAGTCCGGCACCGTGGGAATTCTCGTCGATATTTCCTCTCCGCGATTTTGTAAATTTGATCAATTCCAAATCGACATCTTCAGCGGAATCCCAAAGTGATTCATAAAACGCAACGAGGTCCTGCGCGTGCTTCCCGGTCAGCACACACCCTGCTTCGTATCTCCTTGTAAAAGCCATCTCCGTAAGGTTGGCCGATGTAAGGAGAACGGTCTCGTCCGCGATATAAAGTTTGGCGTGGACACCCGTCAACGAACGGATGGGGCGATGGACCGCGAAGCGTTCAAGCGTATCGCGCGCAAGAATTCCGCTATCCTTATCGGTCAGCAGCCTCACATCGACTTTTTCCCAGGTGTCACCGAGAATCCTCCGCACACTTTTCCACGACCCGATGTAAGGCGAGACAATCCACAGGCGACTTTCCACTGAATCAGCCAGGGCGCGGAGGTTTTTGGCTAACGGCGAGACTTTGAACGTGTTCATAGGTTGTTTCCCGACATTTTAAGGCCGCGCAATCGCTTTACTACCACATTCCCTTTACTCAATCCAGCAAATCACCCGCCACGCGGCAGCAACTCACCGATATATCACTCCATTGCAATCGATGGAACTCCAGCAGACGCGCTTGAGGCAACGTGCTTTTCGCGCCGCGTGTTGTGACGCCTCGCAACGCGGTCAATTCATCATCGTCGGGATGATACCGAGTTGTCGAAGACTGCGGGCCGTGTCCCCGGACACGATGACGAAATCCCCGTTACGAAATCTCACGCGGACATCATCGGTCCTTCGCCAGCGTTCGGCGGCGATGACATCCGACGCTTTCATTTCCACATAGCCGCCCGGAGCCGATGTAAGAACCTGAATGCTCATGCTGCCCCCTCCTCTACTTTCCGTGGTTCAAGCTGTAGCTCCGGCTGATAGCTGGAACCCTTGAGGTGATACGCTTTCACGAATGCGAGCCGGTCACCGTTGAACATGCAGCGGATGTTGACGAAGAAGACGCCTTCGACCGGACTGCGGAAGATCACTTCCTTGTCGAGAAGTTCGCGAAGGCCGCGCCGGTATGTGCGCTCGGCGAGGTCCGGCAAGCGATCCTGCGCCACCATGTAGCTCATTTCGATCTTGTCGCTGTTCGGATTTCCGCGAACCTGGTTGTAGATTAGCTCGAAAATCATGAGGCCGGTGCTCGACAAACCCGCCGTCTTCCGGACGCCATCGAGGAAGAGCTTCACGAAGCGTTCCTTGTCCACTTCCTCGAACTCGTACATGTAGGCCGCGCCACGGCCAAGAATTTCGCCCGTACCGCCGTCGATCACCATGCCACGATGCTCGTTGCCAAACTGCGTCCGCCGCGACCGGCTGATTTCATCTTTCGCCGGAACGCTCGGATTAGTCATGTAAATGGGCACCCCTCGCTTCTGGCGAATCGCAGGTGCTTCGTTTTGACTGTTTTCGGCCATTTTTTGCCCTTGAGTTTGTCCGAAGGTGGTCACTACCTTGTCCCATCACGGCCATAATTGCAAGTGATTTTTGGCCGTTTGCGGCGCAGTTTTCGCCGTTTTCGGCGGGATTCTGGCCGACAACGGACTAAAAGTGGCCGTCACTTTCCAGCTTTTCTGCGGGTTTCAGGGCAATCCTCTTTCTTATATAAAAAGGATTTCGACAAGGACTTATCCATGCCCGCCTAGCGCGCCCCACAGCGCTGGCGACGGCGGGGGTGGGTAAGTCCCCTTCCCGGACTGTCAAAGAACGGTTCAGGTGGACGGTAGGAAAAAAACAGGTTTGGCGATGTACCAGAACCGGAACGGCGGGTTTGGCGAGCACGGTCACCCCCACGGATTGAGGATCGTGAGACCAAGCTGGTCGAAATCCTTCACATTGCGCGTGACAAGCGTAAGACCGTGTTCCAGAGCCGTCGCCGCGATCATGCCGTCAGCCGTGCTCAGCGGTCGCCCGGACAACTGCCTTGTCCCGCCAAGCCTACCCCATCGCGCCGCAATCGGCTGCGTTACGGACAAAACGCGTCCGGGAAACAGAATCGCCAGATGGCGCTGGAGCGCCTGTTCCAGACGCGTTCGCCGCGCGGCATCCTGCATGGTCGTAAATCCAGTTTCCAGTTCGCCGATGCTCACGACACTCAGAAACAATGAGTTGATATCCTGGGCTGCGATCCAGACCGTCACCCTTGGTTCCGGGCGCTGCCGCATCAGTTCCGAAGGAATATTCGTGTCCAGTAGAAAACCGCCGTTCACGACAAGTCCACAGGCCGTGCTCCCGAAGGATTGCGCGCGAACATGCCATCAATCTCTTCGTCGGACAGCAAACCACGGATTTCCGCAAAAGCGTCGATGATCGCCTGCCCACTACGGCGGGGCAATTGGTGCGCGGGAATGTGAGCCGCCTCTTCCAGCAAACTCGCCGCGTGGGCTTCGAGAGCACGACCCTGGGCGGCAGCCTGACGGGCAAGCTCAGCTTTAACTTCCGGTCTGATATCAACGGTAATGTTCATCGCCCTGCCCTCCCCGTTTCATTGTCTCGCAACCGGCACTTTACTGCAGACCCCTGCTCCCTGTCACGAGCGGAATGGCGTCGATTGCGCCTGATCCGGGCCGCTCCTTGCACACTAACTCATGAGACTACATAGACTGTTGAGAATTCCGAGCTTGCATAGACTCAACAGATTATGTAGTCCGGTCTGCATGACCGCACCTCTCAACATCACCGTGCTCGCCAAGAAAGGCGGCGTCGGAAAAAGCACCACCTCGATCCTGCTTTACGAAGTGCTGCGCCACGCGGGAAAGACGGTCGCGTTGAAAGATTGGGACGCACAGGGAACCAGCAGCAAGGCCCTCGAAGCGATCCACGGCCATCGACCGGAAAGCATATCCAACCCCGATATCGTTATTTGGGACACACCACCCAGCCTCGATCACACCGCGACGGCAACCGCAGTCCGCAGCGCCAATCTCGCTCTGGCCATAACGACCCCCGCCCCCGCCGATATCTGGGAAGCTGAGGAGGCCGTTCAATTCGTGCGCGGACGCAATCCCAAAGCCATCGCCCGCGTCGTGTTCAATGATTTCAAAAAAGCAACGCTCCTTGGCCGTTTGGTCGAGGAAAGCGCGAAGCAAATGAGCGTTCCCTACCTGCCCGTCATGCTGAGTTCCCGCGAATGCTACAAACACGCTGTTGTCCAGGGCTGGAAAGCCCTCGACAATGCGGCCCGTGAGGAGGCCCTTCAATTCGCGCTTGCCCTGCTCTCGCTGACGTAGTATCCAGAGTCTCCGCAAACAACCGAGACAACATAGTCTCCATAGATTGGTGAGTATGAGTAGTCCACCGAAACCCGCCGACAAACGCGACAGCCTCCTGGCCGCGATCCAGCGCAAAGTTCCAAGCGCTCCGGCACCCGTCCAAATGGAGCCAGAAGCAGCCGCGCCGGTTGTGCCATCGGAACCGCGACGCAAGGAGCCGCGCCCGGTCGTTGAAAAACCGAAGGCGCGCAAGGGTAAACAGGTTCAGTTCTGGTTTCACGACGAGGACGGAAAACTTGTGCGCGAACTTGCCGCATGGCTGGCAGGGCAGGGGGTACGGCCCACGGACAGCCTCGTCATCCGCGCCGCGCTGCGTACTGCTGAGACCGGAACCGCGTTTCTTCAGGCTTATCGCAAGGCTGCCGAGCTTGATGGACGTCTGAAGAAACACAAAGTCAAATGAGAATACGGAGATTACTTAGACAAACTATTCTCAACAGACTGTGCAGTCTCATTAGACAGCGTTGAGTGTTGAGATTACGTGGACAGGGGGAGACGGTCACGCCAGTTTTTCCAAACCCTCAATCTGGAAAGCGGTTATTTCAAGCAGATTTGGCCAGGGAGAAGCGTTTTAGATCGGTCCGCACCCACCCTAGCGGAAAACGTCAAAACGCATCCCGAGCCATCCTGAAGAGAAATTTGCGGGCAGGTATGTTTCTCAAAATTTATAGGGACATTTTCGGACCCAAGTTTTTCCTGTCTAACTCGAAAAAGCCCGTATTTGTTGAGAATATCGGCGTTTCTATAGTGCAGGAATCTGCACTATAAATTGTCGCGAAGAGGGCTAGGCGTTTTTGAGCTTCGCGTATTGCTCCGGCGTCAGCTCCAGCCAGATTGCCCCACGTCCAGTCTCAATCGCATGGTCTATGGCTTGACGGCCTTCGAGGTTCAGCCGGTAGCCTCCGCGCTCAGCAATCTCGAATAACTTCGCCGGATCGCTGACGCTCAGCTTGCGGGGCAGGGGCGTTTTCAATCCTCTTCGAGAAACTGGCAGTGCCAGCCCTCGCGCAACATGAAGGACATATGGACCCGTTTGCGCGGACTGCGTTCGTTCTGACACCGTGTACAAAGACGCTCGCCGGGGACATGCGGGGGCGGAAGCGACGACTTGCAGCAGCAGCAAATCTTACCCGCCATACGCCGTCTGACATCGGAAGCCCGCTCGCTACCCATGGCGGAATTCTAGCGCACATTTCGCCTTTTATTCGCTACGGCTTTTCCACCACGGTTGTAGGGTCATAGATTTCTCCCCTCCAATTGAGATTTCTTGCGACGATATTGGGCATGGCCATAATCAAGAGATACTTGGTTGTTCTTGCGTTCATGGTAGTGTCCAGAGTTTTTCGCACTTTCGATCTTAGTTGGGACTTAGGAAGGTTGTTGGGTTGAGGTTGATTTGCCTTGGCCCCTGGGCCAAGGCAAGCGGTCAGGCGATGGCGACGACTTCGGCCAAGCGATTCATTTGCAGATACCGTTTGGCGCCCCAGCGAGTTCCGGCAACGTGGCGGAGCCTGGCGGCGACCAGCATCAGCGCCGACTTGCCGTCGGGAAACGCGCCCACCACCCGGGTTCGTCGCCGGATCTCGCGCATCAGCCGCTCCAGCGGGTTGTTGGTTCTCAGGCATCGCCAGTGCTCCGGCGGCAGTTCGTAATAGCTCAGCGTCTCCTCGATGCCGTTCTCGACGATCTCGGCGGCCTTGGCCAGCTTCATCGCGCGCAGCTTGTCCACGACCTGGTTGGCCTTTTCCTTCGCGGCCTGGCGGTCTTCCTGCGCGTGGATCGCCTTCAGCATCGCCGCCGCTTCCTTCACCTTGCCTGTGGGCACCGCCGTCCACACGTTGCGATAGAAGTGGACCACGCAACGCTGCCACTTCGCCTCCGGATAGAAATCCGCCAGGTTCTCGATCAGCCCCAGGCATTTGTCGGAGACGAACAGCTGCACGCCTTTCAAGCCGCGCTGCTTCATCTCGCGCAGGAAGTTGGTCCAGCTCGCCTTGTCTTCCTTCGCGCCTTCGCTCACCGCGAGGACCTCGCGATAGCCGGTCTGCGACACGCCGATCGCCACCAGCACGGACACGTTCTTCACCTCGCCGCCCCAGCTCCTCTTCAACCACAGGCCATCGAGGAAAACGTACGGGAACTCGCCCACCAGCGGCTGCTGGCGCCACTCTTCGATCTTGCCGTAGATCTTCTGGTTCAGATCGCTCACCGTCGACGCACTGACTCGCGTACCCCAAAGTGCCTGGGTGATGTCCTCGACGCGGCGCACACTCACCCCGGCCAGATACATCTCGATCAAAGCTTCTTCGACGGAGGACTCGCGCCTGCGATAGCGCTCGATGATCGCCGTCTCGAAGGGAAGGCTGCGCAGCTTCGGCACCTGCAGGCTCACCTCGCCGGCCTTGGTGTGCAGCTGCCGCGTGTAACTCCCCGCCCGTGTGTCCTTGCGGCCCTCGGTGCGCTCGTACTTACGCGCCCCGCACAGATGGTCGGCCTCCGCATCCAGCAACGCGTTCAACGCCTCTTCCACGGTCGATCGGACCACCTCATCCAGATGCGCCTGGATACGCCCATCGTCGATCCGCACCACTCCGCCCAGCGGCGTTCCGCCGCCGACTTCCACTCCACTGCCAGACATGGTTGGCTCCATCACAAGTCTCCCCGGAGGACTCGCTCCTCCTGCTTGTACCAACCTCCACTGCCAAAACTCAAATCAAATGTGCGAAAAATAGCCTACGTTATCCGTTCATCTTTGTGGCGTACGTTGTCTTGCACCTCTGGTTCCTTTTATTGAAAAAGTTCAACGATATGCTGGGGGACAGCACCATAAGCGGGATATTGACATTGCTCGTAGGTTTAGCGGGGACCGGTGTGGTGATACTGGTGGTCGTTACGATACTCGGTCTCGTGTTGTCGGAGATGAGTTCGTTTCCTTAAACAAGCTCGATCCAAGGGTGCGGACGAGGGTGCTGAACGCGAATTATGGGTGCTTTTGAATGAGTTTCAGTGCAATCCGGTGCCATCGGCGCACATGGTTTTTGACACGGTAGAGGTCAGGAGTTCGAGTCTCCTCGTGCCTACCATATTTATCAATCAATTGGCTTATCCTGCCTGGCCCCGCGAGGCTCATATGGCTCCGTTACTGGACTTAATGGCAGGTCATCGGGGGCGGAGAGTGCAGGCAGATCCTGTTCTAAGTAGAAGATCCACTGCCGGAAGAAGTAGTAGTAAGCGTCGAGATCGGGGATGACGCGGAGATAATCGAGCGTTCCGAGGCCGGGCCTCTCTATCGGTGACAGTTCGCGCAAGACTTTTTGCAAGAGCGCAAATGGATATTGGTAATGTAGATGCCAGTTTTCGGGATTAAGTCCCTGCTGGTAGACATCTTTCAAGGTTGAGGGGCGCCAAAGATCTCTAACGATCGGGTAAACATCAATGCTGAGAGCCATTCGAAATAGGGAATCAGGATCGTCCTCGAATGCGTACATTCTCTCGCGCGAATCCGCGGCGCGCACGATCGGTGTTGCTCCCAGACGAGAGATTGATGAGGCGAGAGCTCTTCGGACGGTGGCATTACCTTCGGTCCGCCAAGCATGCTCCAAATCCTCAAAAGATGCTGCGCCAAGGATTTCGGCTTCCAGCACACGGACTAGTGAGGATTGATGCCCGACCTGATCGAAGTTACTAGCGGCAGCGTAACGCACTTGTGGATTCGGGTTGAACAGGTAACGTTTACGCGCTCTCCTATGCCTGCGGTTGAATCTAGTCGCTAATTGATCAAGTTCTTCGAGGGAACGCACTTCGCCGTAAAGTGCATTCCAAGCTCCAGGTAAGCCAAACACCAAGCCCTTGCTTTGCAGAAAATACGCAGCCGCGGCAATGAGGAGCGGAAGCATGAGAAGCGGGCCATATTTAATCAACAATTCGAGAGGGTCGAAAAACCTGTATCTAAAAGCATGAGTCGCGTAGATTAAGAACGCGATCACCGCGCACGCCGACATCGTAAAACCGATTATTAGTCCCTTTTGTGACCGTTCTTTCGCTGCCCGGTCGCGTTCCCAGCCGAGCGCGGAGAGTTCTTCCGCCTTGCGCTCGGCGCGTGCTGCCTTGACTTGCTCTTCTATAAGTCTGCGCTCTTTCGCCCAGTTCAGCCGGGGTTCCCTCCATTGCTCGAAAACGCGGTTTCGCTCCTGCTTATCCATCGTATAAGCGATCGCACTGGAGGCGCTCTGCCCAATCAATGTGCGTTTGTCTAAGAGATGTAACAGCTCACTTCGTAGACCGGAAAATGCTTTTTCAAGATCAATTGTGGTGGGTGGTATTTGACTCGCTGAAGTCCTGTCGAGATTGCTCAGAACCTCCAAGAAACCGGCGCTAAAGGTCTCTTGGTCGTGGATCATAACAAAGCGGCTGGCTTTCTTGAGCAACTCAACCACTTCCGGAGTTGCGTATCCGAGCACAACTATGATATTGGGCAACGGGCTGCCCATATCGATAGCATCGAGAGATTTTAGCGCCTGTTCCGCTTCCGAATCCTGGAACAGCGCTTCGGTGATTTGAGCCTTGGCAATCCGCCGTCCGTCGGGGGCTTGGATCAGGAAAGCCGCACGATCGACATCGCGTTGGATCTCGATGAGCGCCAGCCCTCGCTCGCGCAAGAGATTTTCGATCTCTCTTTCGACAGTTTCAAGCGGAGGTCTTTCACGACTCGCACTCTGAAGTGCCTTTTGGACGACCTGGGCTGTGACCAACCCGTCGGATCCGGACAATTCGAAAGTGAGATAGCAGGTCTGCAAGAAACCTCGAAGATTTCCACGGACATTTTCGAGAATTACTTTCAAAGCTTCTTCATCAAAGGGATAAATGATGGGGGTCTCCCCGTCCTCTAACGACGCTCGCCGCACGTAGGCATGGATGTACTGCCGGGCTTCTTCCAGACGCAAAACGGAGAAGGGGATGACATTGAAACCGAAGCGGGTCTTCAAATAGGTCGGCAGGCCTTTCCAAACCTGACTGCTCATTGCTACGCAGAGCACACCTCGTTCTTGAGGAACCTTCTCTGCAAGCCATTGCAAGAACGCGATACTTTCCTGCGAGAGTGGACCATTCATCACTGACATCAAGAAATTCTCGCATTGATCAAGAAAAACGAGCAGTGGAACGCCCGCGCGCTGAAAAACCCGGAGCATCACGAGCAGGGACAACAGGGGGTGATCGGGACCGCGTTCGGTGAGGTTAATGCCAAGACGCTTTAGATCATCTCCGTCCACCGGGCCGCCGCACAGCCACTCGCGGGCCTTAGGGCCCAGCTTAGGATCGTCTAGATAGGAGACGGCGTTCTTGAAGTCTTCGCTACCCGTCTTTCTCAGTTCTTCACTCTTTTGTTTAGCAATCTTGTCAGGGTCAATCAACGCATTAGCGATGAGATCGCCAATCTCGCTAAGGCTTTCGCGCAGCAAGAGCGTTCGCTGTTGCTCGCGTCCGACTTCCGTCTCTAACTCTTGAGATTGGAGTTGCTCGCGGCCGATGACTTGGACGTAGCGCTGGACGGCCACCCTCATCGCATCGAGGGAAATTCCTTGCAAAATCTTGTATCGGAGAGCGCTTAGATTGGGGGTTTCACAGAGCACATATGATTGTTCGCACACTCGATCGCGGCTTTTACAAACCGCCCTGGCGCCAGCCATGGCATAGCCCATTGCGTGCGTCTTACCTGATCCGGCCGGTCCCCAAAGCGCCATGGCAGCCCCCGACACCTCGTTTCGGACGCTCCGATTCGCGAGGTAATCATCGACGACTTTGCTAACATCGCGTACTTGCTTCGTCAAAAGCGTCAAGGCAACCGGCTCCCTAAGCTGGGCATCGAGCGTGGCTGCCGCGAGCGAAGGAAACGGATTCGGCACTCTGGCGCTATCTCCTGCCATTGGACAAGGCCTCCAACATGTTTAGGGTGAATTGTCGGCAATCAAGACGTGTATCAACGGGCCACTGGTCGCTGGGATCCGGCCAGGTTCCGCGGGGAGGGTTGGCTCTTGCCATCGATTGAAGCAATTCGTCGGCAGTCTTGATCACGGCGCCCACGCCGCGGCCCGCACAAAACGGTCCAAACTTGCCAGGATCGAATGGCAAAGTGGTCGCGTCACCCCATCGGCAGCTGATCAGCTGTTCAGCCTCGGCTGCGGTGACGCTTCCGAGTTGCCAGAAGTGGACACCCTGCGCCATGGTCTGGGTGGCGAAGTCCGAGGGGAGGGTTCCTACCACTGCTGTAAATACACAAACGGTTCGAACGTCGTTGAAGACAGTCTTCGCCTTAATTACAACGTCAGCCGTCTTGATCTGCCGGAATCTCGTGCCAAATCCTTCGTTCGGCGGAACGAATGCAGCTTGAACCTTCACCAGCACGTCCTGCAAGTCATAATGCCAAGTGTCCGCGCCACTTAATGATCGAATGCCGTAGAACTCCGACTGAACCGGTGCCAGGTTAAGACCGAGGTTTGAGCTCGTTGCCCGCTTGTAAAATTCGAGAGTCCACTCGCGATAGAGATCGCGCTCAAGGTGATTATTGACACTCGGATCCATCGGCATCCTCAATGCAACAAAACGGTCTTTGGGGATCGCTTGTAAATCGCGGTACCACGCGAGGACGGCGTTCGCTGCTGAAGACATTCCCGAATCGCTGCCGCCTTCAACCACAACGAAAGCGGGCTCCTTACGCTTGATCTGCTGCCTTAAATAAGCTTTCACGGCTACCAACTGCGAAAATCCGTCGATGTGGACGATGGAACTCATCTCTGCTGGATCTGCAATAGGATCGAGTTCCTTCCGATCGAAAGGATTTCTGTTAAATCCATAACGCTCGAAATGTTCAGGCAAATAAACTTCGACGTCTTCAGACACTCGGCCCTCCCGCTGTGCCGCCGGGTGCGGATGGTTGCTCGGCCTGCCCACCAATGTTGCTACTCGGGCCTCCCAACATGGATAGGTAACGTGGGAGGTCGCCTTGAAACTCCACGAAGCGCGAATTCTTAAAAATCTGCTCTAGGTTAGAACCGGGCTTGTGATATTCCGTGCAGAGTTTCCTCAGGGCGTCGGCGAGACCCTTGTATTCAAGAAAAGCGGCCGGATTGCTGAGCAACAGTTCTCCGCAATACACTTTCGCGAGCGCTTCGAGAGCAACTGGCAAGCGAGCCACCTCCCAATACAACTCTGGGTATTGGACCTGCAGGGCGATCAAACGGAGTACCGTTTCCTCGTTAAGACTGCTAAGACTGGGTTCCGCATTCTTTAGCGCCCGCACGACTGCGAAAATATTCATGAGGCGCTTGATCTTGCGTGGATTTGGAAGCGCGACCTTCTTGATCAGGTCACGCGTGGCTGCGTGCTCGGCATTGGGAAACACGGTGAGCGCCAAGGTATCGACTTGGGCAGGACTAAGTGGAAAGAGCTCGATGGGTAATTGGATCATCTTCTCCAGATATTCGTACCCTACCGTTTCCTCGCGGCCGGCCGCGAACGAAAACTTGCTATAGCGGACTTGAATCCCGCGGTGCACGACCTCGCGATCAACTGCCAGGATAACGAAAACGTGCTGGAGATCGAGGAATAACTTAACCGAGTCAAGCAGCGAAATAATCTGATCCGGTTCGCAACGGTCAAGATCGTCGATCAGAAGCACCAACCTCGGTTTTCCATCCTGACCGTGAATTTCTTCTAGCAGGTCTTGGAGGGTCTTGTGCAAATTGCGCATCTCGCTCTCGACTAAATGCTTACTTTGGATATATTTTTTCTCCAAGGCTTCGATCTTCTCAAGCGAAACCGCGTCTGTGGTGATTTTCTTGAGCAGTACATCTGCGCCCAGGCGCATCAACACATCAAAGATTTTTTTGCCCGATTCTACGAAGCGCGCCTTCTGGTCTCTATTGAGAGCGTCTCGCAGGGTATGCAAGAGCGGGACGAGCATGTTCTCTTCGCTACGGTGCACCCAGGGGTTAAACGCCACGCATACGAACTCTTCGGCATGCTCCATTTGGAGACGCTCCTCTAGCATGCGGAGTAGCGATGACTTTCCGCTGCCCCAAGAACCGAAGATTCCAATTGTGAACGGTGTTTCCTGACCTGGATCCGTAAGCACCGAGATCAGAGGATTCGTGTAACGATGGAACGACAGCTTGTCGCCACTCAATCCGACTGCGCGATCTGAAACCACAGTCATTCCGTGAAAGTATCCGCCGTAGCGAATTCCAGTGATTGTCAGTCCCATGGCTCATTATCCTTTCGGGAATCTATTATCACACTTGCCAAATAGCTGCTGGGGCCTGCCGCAGGGACCCTCTCTGCGGATTGAATTGACAGTTTTTCCGGCCAAATGTTCGACGCATAAAGTCAGCGGTTCGAATCCGCTTGTGCCTACTATATTTATCTATCACTTAGCCTATCTGGCCGCTTCGCGAGGCTCCATAAAGCGGGACGACCGGGGGAATGAGACCGTTGAACACTTCCCGGAAGCCTAAGACACCCGGGCCGAAACAACTTTTTCGATGGTCTACCCAGTGTTAAGACCGAGTCCTAACAAGTCCCGTCTTCCGCAAGAATCAAGGCTGCTTCCACATCGGTGACTTCCCGTTCCCGAGGGACGATCATCTCGACGACCCGCCGCTGGGCCTCGCGCTTTGCCTGAATTCGAGCCTGGGAATAGATATCCAGTGTGCACCGACAGTTCGCGTGCCGCATGAGTTCCTGCACGACCTTCACGTTCTCTCCGTTCGCCATCAGGATGGTGGAAAAGGTATGGCGGAAAGTGTGCCAGCCGATATGCTTCCGAATTCCCGCACGCGCGCAGCGGCAGGCCGGAGGACGCGGGAAAGCAGGACATCTGGCCAATAGGGGCTCTTGCCGAGGGTATGGGGGCTCGCGAACACCCAATCATGAGGCTGCCCGTACAGGCTGTCATGCTTCCAGGTCCAGAGTTCCGAGGCGAGAACCGGGTCCATCGGTACGGGTCTGCGAGAGGTTTCTGTCTTGCACCTGCCAACCACATTCATGTAAATCGAGCGCTGCACTTTGATCTGCAAAGCGTCGAAGTCAATATCCTCCCATCGCAGAGCAAAGAGTTCGCTGCGCCTCAGCCCGGTGACCGCGTCCAGGAAAACCATCACGCGAAAACAACGATCAAGCTGCAAGAGCAGGGCGCGCAGTTCTTCGGGTTCCAGCCACTCGGGGATTCTCTGTCGCTTGGTGCTTTGACGAACGAACAGGATGGGATTCTTGCCTTGCTCTAGCCACTCATGACGGATCGCGTGATTAAAGAGGACGCTCATCAGGTTACGTATCTTCGCCTTCGTCGATGGAGCCATGCAACCGCCATCCCGTCTCAACAATTGACGAAGCCACTGTTCGACGGCGGTCGTGCGTACGTCACGAATGTTCAGACTTCCCCATCTTGGCCTCACCCATCTCGTAAGGAATTCCCGGTAAACAATCTTCGTAGCGTGCGACTTTCCCCCGTCACCCAGATCGAGGGCGAGTTCCGTCGCCTGATAATGATCGACAAGATCAGCGACCGTGATCGTTTGTTCACGCTGACGGTTTCTTGCTTCATTGATCGATACACGAAGGCCATTGCTGGCTTGCCAGGCCTCCTCCACATTTGGATATTGCTGGATCGTGCCGATTACGGCTTTGCGGCGAATTCGCTTGCCTGGAAATTCGCTGTCCCACCAAAGAAATTCCCAACAATCAGGCCCGTTCTTCCTGGAGCCCAGCCTCAGATATCCTCGTTGATAGCGAACGCGCATTATCCACCTCCGGTGACCCACCGAAGACGAGCTTATCCCTCCAAGACCGAGGGTGCTGGCGAGGGTGCTGAACGCGAATTCCCAGTCATTTTGAATGCTTTTGAGTGCTTCCGGTCGCCATCGGCGCACATGGTTTCAATGAGTTACATGCGTTGGTAATTTTGACACGGTAGAGGTCAGGAGTTCGAGTCTCCTCGTGCCTACCAATCAAATCAATGATTCAGCGTATGTCTTCAAGGAGCCACGCTTCATTTTGGGTCGAGAGTAACCACGCCCCAGGGCCCGGTGCCGACCTTGACTCGATGCGTGACGGTGTTGGTTGCCAGGTCAATTACTGATACATCGTTCGAGGGCCCGTTGGCCGAGTACAAGGTCTTGGCGTCGGGGGACAGAGCAATTCCCCACGGCCGCGCGCCTACCTCAACGGACGACAGCGGCTTGTTGGTTGCCGTATCGATGGTGAAGACCTGCTTTCCGCGGCCGGTGCTGACGTAGAGGCGAGTGGCGTCAGGCGAGAGAAGGACGGCCATTGGCTTGATCACGCCGGGCTTGCCGAGCGGAATCATGCCGATCATCTTCTGCTTCTTGCAGTCCACGATCACTACGTCGCCGTCATTTTCAGCATTCACGTAGGCGCGCGAGCCGTCGGGCATAAAGGCGACCGAACGGGGACGATGCCCCACTTTGAACGTCTTAATAATCTTGCCGGCCTTGGGATCGAGGACCGAGATCTCGCCATCCTCCTCCGAGGTCACGTAGACAAGCTTGCCGTTAGGCGTGACTTTGACGCCTTCCGGCTGCTCACCCATCTTGAACGACTTGACGACGGTCCCCGAGGCGGCATCGACGATGCTCACTTCGGCGGTGTCCTCGTTGGAGACAAACAATTGCGTGCCGTCCTTGCTGATGTCGAAGTTTTCCGGATCGGCTCCAGCGTGGATGATGCGAAGGACCTTGTTTTGCTTCACGTCGAAGACGGCGATGCCATCGGCGCTGCGGTCGGGCGGCGGGAGCGTGCTTTCATCCACGCCGGGGCCGGCGATCGGTGAACCGCTGACCGCGATATAGACCGTCTGGCCATCGGGGCTCGGATGAATGCCCCGCGGACGCTTGCCGAGCGGCACCGTGGTGATGACTTTATATGACGCCGTGTCGACGACCGAGAGGTCTCCTGAGACTTCGTTGCTGACATAGAGCCGAAGCGCGGTTGAGTTGGCGAGCGCCGCCTGGTCGGCGGCCTCGTTGGATGGCTGTGGCCCTGGTTTGGAGCATCCCATGAAGACCGCGGCTACGAGGCAGATCGATAGAGCGCTGACGGCTTGGCGGTGAACTGGCTTGGTCACGGATCATTCTCCTTTGAAAGTAAAGCTTGCTGTTGTCTTCCCTTGTGGGGGAATGGTGATCTTCTGTTCCTGGGTCCCGAGCGTTTCGTGCCACACTCCGATAACGTAATCGCCGGGCGGCAGATTGCGAATCTCGAAGGAACCGTCGGGGCCGGTGACGGCGAAGTAGGGATTGTCGACGACTCCAATGAAGGCATGCATCCAGCGATGGATGTTGCACTTTACGCGGATCATGATCTCCGGCTTGAGGAATTTGCGTGCCAGCGGAGCGTCTCCCTGACCCTGGCTGTGGTTCCATTCGCGGTTGATCTCCGCCATCGGATGAATATTGTGGGTCACCGGGTCGGAGTTGACCACGCTTAATATCTGACCGACTTGAATGCCCAGCACACGGGGATGAAACCAGCAGCCTTGCTGGTCGATGGTGACCGGTGTTGCGGGGATTTCAAATGTCTTACCTTCGAGGCCACCTTTGATATACACAAACACGTTGGCCAGCGTGCCGTTCGGATTGACGACCAGAGATTCGTCGTAGGCTTTGCCGTGGTGCGCCTCAACGCAGGCTGGCTCTTCACTCATGTCGATCGGTTTGCGCGCCGGTCTTTTCCCGGTGAAGCGTATTTTTCCCGCGACGACGCCAGCGGTAGAGGGATCGACTTTGAAATAGACCGGCGCAGGGGCTGCAGCGATCTGCGGTTCAATCCTCGTATTACTGCAACCTGCAAGGAGGAGGATGGCGAGGATAGAGATTGCGGTGACGGATCGGTTCACGTTTGTGATTCGCCTCATTTGGCAGCCAGAGGCGGTCCAGCGTCAGCGGGTGTCTCGCCTGATAGGGACCTGAGAAATTCGACCAGGTCGGCGCGATCACGGGCCGAGAGATGGACTGGCTTCATGTCTTTATCGAGATAGGGATTGGAATTGCCTCCGCCAGCGTAGAACTGGACCACATCCTCAAGCGTCTTCAACTTGCCGTCGTGCATATATGGGGAGCTCTCAGCGACATTGCGCAGGCTCGGCGTCTTGAATGCTCCTCTGTCGGCCTCGGCCTTTGTTTCCCCGTATCGGCCTGCGTCAGTGAGGTTGCCTTCTTCGTCGACGCCCTCACCAGTGTTGTGAAACTTGCCATCGGTGAAGAGCGCATAGTGGCTACTGATGGTGTGGCAGGTCGCGCAGTTGCCCTTGTTCTTATCTCGAAAGATCTCGAGTCCACGGATGGCTGCAGGGGAAAGGGCCGTCTTGTCGCCCGCGAACTCGTAGCGGTCGAAGGCTGAGTTGCCGCTGATGAGCATTCGCTCAAAACTGGCGATCGCTTTCTGTATCTTGCCGATGGTTATCGGGCCGGGGCCGAATGCCGAATCGAACTGCTTTTGAACCATAGGGTCCTTTTCGAGTTTCGCGATGGTGATGGCGTGAGGCTGGTTCATCTCGTCCGGGTCTTCCATTGGAGTGCCGACCTGGGCCTCCAGACTGGCGGCGCGGCCATCCCAGAACTGGACCGGATCGTAGGCCGCATTCAAGAGAGAAATGGCGTTTCTCTTGCCCGTTTTTCCTTCGACCCCAGTCGAGTGCGAAGCTCCATCGGTAAACCCCAGAAGCGGATTGTGGCATGTCGAGCAGGATACGGTGTTGTCGGAAGACAGTCTCTTGTCATAGAAGAGGGCGCGGCCCAAAGCGACTTTCTCGGCGGTGATGGGATTGCTTTTGGGAACCGGGAGCGGGGGCAGTCCCAGCGGGGCTTTGACCGTCACCACCGAACCTATCGTCTCGTCCAATTCCCGCATAGTTCCTTCAGCCATCGAATGAAATCTATACCATGCGTAGCCTGACGCCAGAATGACGCAACAAGCCGCCATCAGCACGAGATTGGCGCGTGTTTTCATATCCATCTACGAATCGCGTTCGTCTCGCGGGGGAAATTCACCGCCGTCAATTCTTTGATGCCTGCCTGGAATCCGCGACCTGTGGCTTCAAAGGTTTTTCGCAAAGAAATCGGTCGCCTGCTGATATGAGACTACACAAGCGTCGGGCCCATCGATAGTGTGTCCCTGCCCAGGATAAAGTGAGATTTCCGCGTGTTTCCGCGCTTCGACGAGTTCGTGCTGCAATTCCATGGCCTGCTCGGCGTGCACTTGCAGATCTGCAGTCCCTTGCGCAACCAGAAGGGGAGATTTGAGCCGGCGGGCGCCATCCAGCGGCGAGGACGACAGGTAGCCGTCCTGATTGCTAACCGAGCTGCCGAGATATCGCTCCGCAAAAACCGTGTCGTAGTGGAACCAGTCGACGATCGGTGCGACGGCAAACCCCGCTTTGAAGCCCAATCGAGGATGGAGCATTGCATTCACCGTCAGCATTCCGCCGAAGCCGCTGTCCCCCCAAATACCGATGCGCGTCGAATCGACGTACGGAAGAGAGCGAAGGAAATCAAGGCCATCGTGCTGATCGACGATCTCAATGGCCGCGAATCTATAGTGAAGATATTCCTCAAAGAGGTGGCTCCGTCCGGCAGCGCCGCGATTGTCGACGGCAAAGACAACATATCCCCGCTGCGCCAGCAGCTGTTGCCACAGCGAGACGTCGCCGTCCCAAGCATCGCGAACCGCCTGCTGCCCCGGCCCTCCCTTGACGTAGATCACTGCCGGATATTTTTTCCCTGAAGAGAATCCTGGCGGCTGGATCAACAAAGCGTTGAGTTCTACCTTGTCATGCGTCGTCACTTTAAGAAAATTCACCCTGCCGTAGGCGGTGTTCGTGGCCATACTGAATGGCGCTTCCTCCATCGCAAACACTTTCGCTGCAAACCGCGCGCTGGTCTCCTCGGCGAGTTTGTAGACTGAGCGGCTCCACGGCTTGGTCGCGGTAGAGAAATCGTCGACGTATGCCGAAGCATCTGGAGCAAAGGTCACCAAATGGGTGCCGCTGTTCTCGGTCAATCGTTTCTCTCCGTGGCCATCGAGTTCCGCCACGTACAATTGGCGCTCCAGTGGGCTCGTCTCCGTGGAAGTAAAGTAGATCTTTTGCGCCCGCTCGTCGACCGCATTGAGAGAAGTCACCTCCCACGGTCCGTCCGTCAATTGACGTATCAGCTGGCCGTCGAGCCCAAACAGGTAGAGATGGCGGTAACCCGAGCGCTCGCTCGACCACAAGAACTGCGGGGCTCCTTTCATGAAATAGAGGATGTCACTCAGGTTGATCCAATAACTGTCTTTCTCTGAGAGCAACACTCGCGACGACCCCGTCGACGCATCGGCAAGCAGTAACTCGATCTGCGATTGCGCACGGTTCAACCGCTGGATTGCCAGCCGTTTTCCGTCAGGCAGCCACTGAAGGCGCGGCAGATAGGTATCCGTGTCTGTTCCCGTATCAATGGATACTGCCGGGGACTTGTCGTTGAGGTTGACAACGAAGGCCCGCACCTGCGGGATAGTGGTTCCGGCCGTCGGATAATCGATAGTTGGCGCCGCCGGGTCTTCCGCGAGCTGGAAGGGCGGCGTATAGCTTGCCACCCCCTTCAGATTGAACTCGAGATAGGCGATGCGAGAAGAATCCGGAGACCAAGCATAGCCGTGTTTCGTGCCCAGCTCCGCCGGATAGAGCCAGTCCAATTCACCTTTGCGTACGGTTTCGCTGCCGCCTCGCGTGATGGACCGCTCAGGTCCTCCCGTGGTTTTGATTGACCACAGATTGTGGTCGCGCACGAAGGCTATCGAGTGCCCGTCTGGGGAAAGCTGGACGTCGGAGATCGGTTCTTCGCCGGAAACGAGGCTCGTTGTTTGCAGCGTCTTTGCGTCAAGCCAGAAGATATGCAGATTGCTGAACAGTAGCAGGCCACGCCCGTCGGCACTCCATTGAAAGCCGATCGACTCCTTCGGAGGTGGGACCAGTTGACCTTGATGGCCAGTCGGCTTCGATGGGAATAATTTATCGATAGATTTACTCGGGAGCAGGACTCTGGGTTCACTGCCATCGGCGTTGACCGCGTCTAGTTCCGTAAGCAAACCATAACCCTCTAACACGGGCTTGAAGTAGGCGATGGTTCGGCCATCCGGGCTCCACTGGAACTGCTTGCCCTGCGCCGCGCGCGGAAGCGCCGCCGCACAGACACTCTGAATCGAGATAACGTTTGGATCCGCCGGCGCCGGTCGCTGACTTGGGGCTGGCGGTTGAGCGAAGACGGCGCCGGCGAGGAAAACCGGCAATCCAGACCACACGCTCTGGACGATTCCATGACAAAGTTTTCGATGCAAGTCTCTTTGGTCTCCAATTCCATTTTTTCATAAGAAAGCCCGGCCCGATCAGAACGAAGTATTCAAGCGGAGGGACCAACTGCGCCGGGGGCGATCGCGTCACCGGAGAAGAGACCTCCGAAATCGAGATCAGAGCCGAGATCGAAACTAAGGGCCTTTTACTTTTTCTGCCAGAGAGTGATTTTCAACCCTCCATAAATATTGAATGGGGTTCCCGGCGCCTGGAAGGACGAGGAGCGGATGGGCACGCTGTCAGGGTCGTCGCCGTAGGGAGTGCCAAACGGTTGCGCCACAAAGACGTTGCTGTTATCGAAGGGTGTTGTTCCCAGTTGCGCAGCGGTGGAGTAGTGCTTGTCGAGCAGATTGTTCATCTGCACAAAGAGCTGAATGTGCTTGGTCGCCTGGTACCGCGCGCCAAGATTGCCGATTCCATATCCAGGAGAATGTCCCGGGCCTAGATAATACACTCCGTCCGGTTGGTCCAGATTGTTTTCGTTGCCCCGCGCATAGGCTGACCCGGCAGCGATAATATCCAGCTCCACCATCAGCTTGGACGAAGGGTGATACTGGCCGTAAAACTTGAAAAGATTTCGTGGAACCTGCGGAATGAAATCGCCGGGAACGATGTGGATGTTGTCATCGATGCCCGGTTGCCCCGCAAGCGCGCTGTCGTTCGTACTATTGCTGCCGCCATCGATCGTCTGAGGGCTCTGATAGGTCGCATTCAGGAAGGTGTAGTTGCTGCCCACGCTCCATTGCCGCCAGTCTCTGGAAATCTCGAGTTCGAGACCATCGCGGCGCGTCTTGCCGAAGTTCAGGAAATACCCGAATCCGGTCTGCTCCGAGGCGACGAAGAGCAAGTCCTGGTAGTTCTGACCGAAGAAGTAGTCTGCGCTCCAATGAAGCGCAAGGTTATCGTTGCTGCGGATGCCTGCCTCAAAAGTCCGCGAGACGACCTGCTTGAGCGGAGGATCGCTGACCAAGGCGTTCGGCAGGTTACACGGCTGGGTCGGATCGGAGCAGCCAAGCTCGATCGACGTTGGAGCACGGCTTGCCTCGCTGTAGTTGAAATAGGTGTTGAAGTGGCTGGAAGGCTTATATGTGAAGCCGGCCGCGGGATTGAAGCGCTGGAACACGTTATCGCTATTGAGATTTCCGCGCGCCGCCGAGGGTGGCAGATAATCCACGTTCTGTAGAGACGTGTGATTGTAGCGCCCGGAAAGGGTAACGGCCCAAGGGCCGTACGTAAACGTGTCCGTGGCATATACGCCGGGCGTATTGACTATACCGTGCAGGAGCACTTGGGTATCTACGGGATCCCCGTCGTCATCGAAAGTCGTGCCGTTCAAGTAGATTGGCACGAGCGTAAAGGAGACATTGTCGGTATTCAGGTAGCCCATCTGAGTAAGCTGATGGTAAGTTGAGGTGCCGCGGTCCCAGCTCGCACCCACTGCGAGCCGGTTATGTTTTGTCTTCCACGAGACTAAACCGGAGAGACCATAGGCGTTCTCTTTGTCCGACGTCCGCGTGATCACACCATTGCAAAAGCCGGACGGATCGCCGCCCGTATCGTTTTGCAGTACGTTCGCGAGGCAGCTCCAGTAAGGAAATGGCTCGGTTGTGGAGTCGCCGGTAACTGGAAAGCCGGTGTACCCCGCGTCGGTGAGTGCGGCGACATCGTCGTCGGATAGATCGTACAGATCCTCGCCAAACGAATCGTCGTTGAAGTCGCCGTTGGAGCTGTTGGTGCGGACGTAACGATAGTAGGCATTTCCCGAAAGCGTCAGGTTATCGGTTAACGCGTGATTGATATTCAGCGTCAATGAGGGGGAATGGTCCCACGTCTCGTCGGGAATCGAGTTGACGTTTCGATAGTTCACCAGCAGAAAGCGGTAGTCCGTGGTGCCGTTGCCAGTCATCCAGTTATCGGCGTAGGCGCCGCTCAGGAATATGCTTGTCTTGGCGTCCGACCAGCCCAACTTGGCAAAAGCCTGCCGGACTTCGGTGGGGGAATAGAACCGCCATCCGTCTTCACGGAAGAGGTTGCCCGCCACATAGTAGTTGAAGCCCTTGGGTAAGAGGCCGCCTAACTCTCCCTCCCCGGCGCGGCGGCCAAATTTTCCCCCGGTAACTTGGAGGGAACCGCCAGACGAGGTGAGGCCGCTCTTGGTTTGCACCGAAACTGCGCCGCCCAATGTATTCAGGCCGTAGACCGGATCGGAACCGGGAATCAAGGCCATATCCTGAATAGCCACTTTGGGGATCAGATCCCATGCGACGATGTCGCCGAAGGGTTGGTTCTGGCGCACACCGTCGAGGTAGACGGACAGGCCCTCCGGCGTTCCCAACAAGGGAGAAGCCGTATATCCGCGGTAATTGATGTCCGGTTGGTACGGGTTTTCGGCGTTCTCGTTGATGTAAACGCTGGTCAATCTTTTGTTCATGAGATCGGCAAGATCAAGGGCATTGGTGTCCTCGAAATCCTTTGCGGTCAACCCCTGAACGGGAACTGGAATCTCATCGGGAGATTGGGTGTTTTGCCCGATCGGAGTGGTCGAGTACACGGTTACGCTCGCCGCCGCGGTTTGGACCATAAGGGAAACTTCCTGCGATATAGGCGTCGCGGAGTTAACGTCGACGGTGATGACGCGAGTCGCGAATCCAGTTCTGGAGAGTTCCAGCCGGTAATGCCCAAACGCTAAACCGCGCAGGGAGTATGCGCCTAGAGCATCTGTCTGGAAAGTATGGTTCGTGCCCGGCCCAGTCACCCAACCTTTTGCGCCTAAGGCAGCGCCCGAGGGATCTTTCACGTGGAGCCGGATCTCGCCAGTATTTGCCCGGGCCATTGCGGAGCACGCGAGGAGGAGCAAGCACGCTGTCACGCTGTAAATTGGTCGCATACTTGAATATTCTTTTTCGTCCCATCTTGTTCAGACTTTTTTTGGGCCGACCCGGGCTGTAATATCAAGACAGAGTCAGTAGCAACTGAGTAACCCCTCCAGACAAATGGAAGACACCCAAAAGCCGGCGCTGCCTCCCGAAGATTCGACGATGTTGCTTCTGCTTGCCTCGGCCGCCAGCGCGACCCATTCCCATGGCCGTTCCGAGTTGGAATCTGTAATTATTCGTCTCTTCGATCAATCGCAGGCGCGGGTGCTGAGTTACGTGCTCACTTGCGGCCTCTCGTTGCACGATGCCGAAGACGTCGTCCAGGAAACCTTCCTGGCTCTCTTCCGGCATCTGGAACTCGGCCGCCCCCGCACAAATCTGCATGGCTGGCTCTTCCGAGTGGCCCACAATCTGGCCTTGAAACGGCGCACCACAAATCAGGCGACCGAGCGCAAGCTCATCGATGAGAGCGTCCTGGCGCAGCAACCGTGCCCACGGCTCAACGCAGAGGAAGAATTCTCATTCAGCCAGACGCAGGGACGCCTGCGCGCGGTTTTCCAGGCTCTCCCCGAGCAAGACAAGCACTGCCTCCATCTGCGCGCCGAAGGATTGAAATACCGCCAGATTGCCGACGTCCTCGGTATCTCGCTCGGCGGAGTCTCCATGTCGTTGTCTCGGTCTCTCGCGCGTATACTGCGGGCAACGGGAAGTGAGTGATCCATGCAGGGTCAGCAAGTGCACTTATCGGATGAAGAGCTCCTCCTGTTCTCTGACCAGGAGCTACCGACACACGATGCCAATCGGGTGCGCGAACATGTTGCCCAATGCGAGACATGTCGTAGGCGTCTGAAAGCGATCGAGAGTGCTTCTTCCGATGTTGCCGAGCTTCACGAGCAGGACATTCAAGCCCACAATTCAGACTCTTCAAACTCACGCCGCGCGCTTCAGGCGCGCCTGGCGGAAATATCCGCGCCGGTTGGTCCATTACGAGCGGTACCACCGCAAGTTTCAATGGGCCGGCAGTTGGCCAGCGCGTTCATAGCCCTCTTGCTGGTGGCGAGTGGGACCTGGGCTCTACATACTCTCGCGTTGAAGCGGTCGAGTCTCGACGACATACAAGCTCAAGCCAGTTCCCTCCCTCGCAGGGCCCTGACGCCTGGGACTACGCGCCTCGTGCTCGCCCGGGATCTATGTGCGAGTCAGGACCTCGATAACGATCCCCCCGTAAATCCATCGCTGGAGCAGGCTGTGTTCAAGGAGTACGGCCTGCCGACATCCGCGGAGAAGGACTACGCGTTGGACTATCTGATTTCGCCAGCCCTGGGCGGGGTCGACAACATTCAAAATCTCTGGCCCCAGCCGTACTCCTCTACCTGGAATGCCCGTGTCAAAGACCAGTTGGAAGATCATCTGCATGAACTCGTCTGCCAGGGCAAAGTTCAACTGGCGACGGCGCAGAACGATATTTCTTCCGACTGGATTGCGGCATACAAGAGATATTTCAACACCGACAAGCCCGAGCCGGGCTCGTCAACCGCCGCCGGCATTCGTCCGGGTCGTGACTTCGACTTGAGACACCGCATCCGGCCCGAGTCCCGGATTTCAGCCGTCTATTACCCCGCATTTGGCGTGGCGCCCTGGCGACTTCCCGCCACCGCGGTCGCGCTCCGGAGAACCGAATGGCGCCGCTAAACACGATAAAACGTTAGCGGTGTACTATGTGGTCGACGTGCCGAATCTCCTGGAGGATATTCTTGAAAAACAATCGAGCGTTCGTTTGGGCAACCAGTGCGGTTTTGGCGGTAGCAACAATCGCGGGCGTCGCGGCATCCGCACACGGTCAGAAATCGGCAAGCGGGATTTCTGGAGGCAAGCAATGGCTGGCCGCAATGGACACCGACCACGATGGCACCGTGTCGAAAGAGGAATTTAATACGTACATGGATGCGCAATTCGCAAAGGCCGACGTCGATCACGACGGAACCCTCGACGCCCAGGAACTGGAGCAATTGCAAAAGAACCTCGCGATTGCAACCAAACCATAGGGTTTACCAAGATTCCTAATTCCTCCGGTTTGATGAAATCACAGGAGCGACCCTCCGGCTGAATTCGCTCGACTCGGCTTCATTGCCGCAACATATCCACGTTGTTGAGAATGCGCCGGACTTTCTTCGGGGAGATGGAGAGCCGCTCGGCAACGCGGGCGATCTTGCGGCCTTCGCGTGCCCAGACTTTGGGGATGACGAGTTCAGCAAACTCTTCTGTTACCTGCTGGAAGGTTTTGTCGCCGACGATGCCTTCAGACCAGGAGCGAAGCATCTCGTCAATGCCCGTTGCGCGGAGAATGCGCGTTTTCAAGGAACTCAACTGTTTGGAAAGATGATCCACATCGTCTTTGCCGATCATTTCGCCGGCGAGAGTGGCGAAATTCTTGGCGGCATCCCAATCCTCGAAGAATTCATTGGCTGCGATCAAGCCGCGGGCTATGTAGGCTCCTGCAAGGAGACGGCTATTTTGCGTTAGCTTGGCGAGCGCGATCGCCTCTTCAGCATAGTCACGAGCGAGATGGGCGTGCGAAGCGGTGTCGGAGGTCTCGCCCACCTGCTCCTCGGCACGCTCATTGTGAATTGCAGCCTGCAACATCCGGGCCCGCGCCATCAGGATGTGGTCCTGTTTCTCTTCGCCGAGAGCGTAGGCCTTCTTGGCCTCGTCTTCGGCGCGGTCGATGTCGCCGCTCTCGAGGTGTAGATGGCCGGCATTGACCAACACGGAGCCCGTTCCCGCCTGGTGGTGGTGACGTGAGTAGATGTCACCGGCGCGGCGAAGCAATTCGAGGGCCTCCTGCAGAATTTCTAAGTAGCGCAGGTGGTCGGCGCCTTTGGCACGGCCAGACGACCGATTACGAAGGTCGAGCGCGATCAGCCGCTTCACGTAGGCGGCGTTGACCAGGGCGCGGGCGCGGTTCGGGTGATCGGCGTAGTTCTCGCCGTAGATCTCGATGGCACGTTCGAAATGGGCGAGCGCGCGGGTATATTCGCCCGACCTGCGAACGAACCTTCCGCGAGCCGACTCTATATTCCCCAGCGAGAGCACGTGCCCGGTCGACTTGAGTTCGGCCTCTGCCTCGTCGAGCAGGCGAAGCGCCTCACGCCGCTGGCCGCGCTGAAAGAGCAGCCAGCTCTCGTGAATGTTGGTGACCGCGACGAGACGCGGAGCGCCCATCTGCTGAGCTATGGCTTTAGCCGACTGGATGTGGTGGAGCGCGAGCTCATATTCGCCCTGGCGGCGATGCGCGCGGCACTTCCAATAGTGGGCAATGACCAAGAGATGCGGCTCCAGGATGCCGGGTTCGACCAGGAGGATGAAACCGAAGATCGAGGCCGAATGCGCGGCGTCCTCGGCAACAAAGGCGCGGAGAGCCTCAACCATCCGCAGGCGAACGTAGTCGCCAAACGACATCTCCGAGCGGGAGACTGAGGCGAAGTGCTCCGCGAGTTCATCGAGAAAGGCGAAATCGCGATATCCGAGGTCTACCCATTGGGCGATGCAGAGGAGAAAGCCGACCGCCTGGGGGGTGGCCGGATTCAGCCGGGCGAAGTCTTTGCCGGCGCGGCGCAGCAGGGCGAAGCCGTCGGCAATACTGCGATCGACGAGCGCCTGGTTGAGCTTGTCCAATAACTCCGGGGTCAAAGGCATGGCGGTTTATTCGCTCGAGCGAGACTACTATTCTAGGCGAAGCAATCCGAATCGGTCGAATCTCTTCTTTGAGCGGCGCGAAAAAGTGGATAAATCGGACTGTTGCGGTCGAGCTACAACTACCCGCCGTGCGCTCGACCGAAATGGACGGCCGCCATTTGCCGCCTGAAATGCTTAGACACTATCTTCACTGCCACATCGGTTCGTTGGCCCGTCCCGTTCGAGCCGATATCTCGGCCGCTCCGCGCCGATTACAAGCCTTTAAGCCCGGACAGGAGAGGACAAAGCGATGATCACGACCTTTCAGCAGCACACCCTTCAACAGCAGCGTGAGGTCCCTTACGCTTCGGGCGATTTTTCGTCGATTCTGTCCGGACTGACTCTGGCCGCCAAAATGATCGAGGCGAAGATCCGTTGCGCCGGCTTGTGCGGCATTGTAGGTTCGGCGGAACTAACCAATGTCCAGGGCGAAGACTCAGCAGAAGCTGGATGTTTTTGCCAACGAAGCGCTGCTGCATTGCCTCGGCGTGGGCGAGAGCGTGGCAGTGCTGGTTTCCGAGGAGAACGAAGAGCCGGTGACCATCGACCGGACCTCTACCAGTGGAAAGTATGTGATTGTTTTCGACCCCCTTGACGGGTCCTCGAACATCGACGTGAATGTGAACGTCGGAACGATTTTTGCGATCTACCGGCATCTCGACGAAGCCGGCTCGAAGTCAGTCGATTCTGTGCTGCGCCCAGGGCATTGCCAGGTGGCGGCGGGATACGTCCTGTATGGACCATCGACGGTACTGGTCTACACCGCGGGCAGGGGCGTCTTTGGATTCACCCTGGACCCGATGATCGGCGCCTTCGTCTTGAGCCATGAGCAGATGAAGATGCCCGCCAAGGGCAAGTACTATTCCTGCAACGAAGCCAACGCGGTCCACTTCCCCGAACATTACCGCGAGTACCTTCACAGCCTGCGCAACCAGAAGGCCGGAGGGGAGTACAGCTCGCGGTACATTGGATCGTTCGTCGCGGATTTTCACCGGACGCTGCTGAAAGGAGGCGTCTTCCTCTACCCGCCCACGGCAAGCCATCCTGAGGGCAAGCTGCGCTTGCTCTATGAGGCCAACCCGCTGGCACTGATCGCCGAGCAGGCGGGCGGGATGGCGATCGACGGGAAAGAGCCGATTCTCGATCTGCAGCCGTCGGGCATTCACCAGCGGACTCCCCTGGTGGTCGGCGGACGCTCCGAGGTTGCGAGCTTCCTTCAGTTTGCCGGAGAGCCGAGGGTTCGGACTCTAGCTTCGCGCTAGTCTCTACAGCGATACGAAATCGGCCTCGAGCAACGCCTCAACTTCGGGAACCCATCGGTCCTGCACGAAGCTCACGTGGCTCGGATGGATGTTGTACCCGTCATAGGCGGCCTGATCGGCGAACTCCATCGAAAAATTGAAGGCATACGGATTCTTGGCGCTCACCTGGCGTGATTGTTCAAATCGCGTCACTCCGGGGATGCCGGTCAGCGCGAGCGCCGCCTTGAGAAAATCCTGTTCGTCAGGAGACCCTGGTGCGTGTCTGAGTTTGAATTGGACGGTATGCCTGATCATGGAGCTGCTCCCTGGACGCGCCTGCTTTAGCCGGGCTTTCGATTCAGGGTAGACGATCAAGCTAGAATGAGACAATTTCTGTTTCAGATTCGAACTGCGAGCCTGACGAAGGCAGCAAGTTGAGAAAAGGCCCTAAACGATGTCGGAAGAGAAGAAGAAGTATCGCTCCGCTGCGTGGTTTGGACGCACCGATAAAGACGGATTCATCCACCGCAGCTGGATGCGCAACCAGGGCTTTCCCGACGACGTTTTCGACGGCCGTCCGGTCATCGGCATCTGCAATACCTGGTCGGAACTCACGCCCTGCAACGCGCACATGCGAGCGCTTGCCGAGCGGGTGAAGCGTGGCGTGTGGGAGGCGGGCGGATTGCCGCTCGAGTTCCCGGTCATGTCGCTCGGCGAAACGAACATGCGCCCGACGGCGATGCTCTTCCGCAACCTGGTCAGCATGGACGTGGAGGAGAGCATCCGCGCCAACCCGATCGACGGCGTCGTGCTGATGTGCGGCTGCGATAAGACGACTCCCTCGCTGGTGATGGGCGCGGCGAGCTGCGACGTGCCGGCCATCGTCGTCTCCGGCGGCCCGATGCTGAATGGCAAGTTCCATGGCAAGGACATTGGATCCGGGACGGATGTCTGGCGGTTCATTGAGGACGTCAAGGCCGGCAAAATGACGCTCGCTGAGGTTCAGCGAGGCGGAGTCGTGCATGTCGCGCTCGGCGGGCCATTGCATGACGATGGGCACGGCGTCGACGATGGCATCGATGGTCGAGGCGCTGGGCCTTTCGCTGCCGTTCAGCTCGTCGATTCCTGCAGTCGATTCGCGGCGCTCGGTGCTTGCGCATCTCTCTGGCCGCCGGATCGTCGAGATGGTGAAGGAAGACCTGCGGATTTCGAAGATACTGCGGCCGGAGAATTTTGAGAATGCAATTCGCATCAACGGCGCGGTTGGGGGTTCGACGAATGCGGTGATTCATCTGCTCGCTTTCGCCGGACGCGTTGGGCTTCCGCTGACTCTGGATGATTGGGACCGGCTGGGCCGCGATGTGCCGACGCTGGTCGATCTCATGCCCTCGGGGCGTTTCCTGATGGAGGACTTCTATTACGCGGGAGGACTTCCTGCAGTCATCCGCGCGATGGGCGAGCACGGACTGCTGCAGAAGGACGCGCTCACCGTCAACGGCAAGACCATCTGGGAAAACTGCAAGGAAACTGCCTAACTGGAACCAGGAAGTGATCCGGGCCTTCGATCAGCCGCTGGTCGAACACGGAGGCGTCGCCGTGTTGCGCGGCAACCTGGCTCCCGATGGAGCGGTGCTGAAGCCCTCTGCTGCATCGCCGCACCTGATGCGGCATCGCGGGCCGGCTGTCGTCTTCGAGAATATCGAGCATTATCACGAGCGCATTCTCGATCCCGATCTTGATGTCGATGAGAACTCGGTGCTGGTGTTGAAGAACTGCGGTCCGAAGGGATATCCGGGCATGGCTGAGGTGGGAAATATGGGCCTTCCACCCAAGCTGCTGGCGCGTGGAATCACGGATATGGTGCGCATCTCCGATGCCCGGATGAGCGGCACGGCCTACGGGACGGTGGTGCTGCATGTGTGCCCGGAGGCGGCGGTTGGGGGCCCTTTGGCGCTGGTCCGCGATGGGGACATCATCGAGTTGGACGTGGAAGCACGCCGGTTGCGAATTGAAGTCTCGGGGGAGGAGCTGGAGCGGCGCAAGGCGGAGTGGCAGCCGGTGCTGCCGCAGAGCAAGGGCGGGTATCAGCAGCTTTATGTTGAGCATGTGATGCAGGCCTGCGACGGAGCAGACCTGGACTTCCTCGTAGGCTGCCGCGGAACGACCGTGACCAGGGAATCCCATTAGCTGGTTGGCTTGTTGAAGTTCACTGCGGGGAATTTGGTTTGAGCCACGACGGCGTGAAGACGACTGAAGCCAATGACGGATTCGCTTCCTACCCGAGCCTGCGCGATCGAGTGGTGTTGATTAGCGGGGGCGCCTCGGGAATTGGGGAGAAGATCGTTGAGGCATTTGCGCGGCAACATTCCAGGGTCGTATTTCTGGATATACAAGATGATGCCGCGGAGGGCGTTGTTCAGCATTGCCAATCAAAAGGCTTCGCAACGCCGACGTATCAACACTGCGACGTAACTAATATCGCTGCTTTGCGTCAATGCGCCGAGAGTGTTGCAGCCTCGTTCGGGACGATCGATGTGCTGGTGAACAACGCGGGGAACGATACGCGTCACGCCATCGAAGAGGTCACGCCTGAGTATTGGGACAAGGCGATCGCGGTCAATCTCAAGCATCAGTTTTTCCTCACCCAGGCCGTAATTCCTTTCATGAAAAAGGCCGGCCGGGGATCGATCGTCAACATGAGCTCGATTGGCTGGGTGATCCCATCTGTTGGGCTGCCGGTATACGTGGCGGCGAAGGCTGCCATTGCAGGCCTGACCCGAACACTGGCTCATGAATTGGGGCGGGACAACATTCGCGTGAACTGCGTGATGCCGGGAGCGATCGAAACCGAACGGCAAAAACAGCTCTGGTATACCGAGGCCTATCTCGAGAAGGTTCTGAGCAGCCAGGCGCTCAAACGTATGATCCTGCCGGAGGAGGTCGCGCGGCTGGTTCTCTTTCTCGCTGCAGACGATAGCGCTGCGATCACGAATCAGTGCCACATCATTGACGGCGGCTGGGTGTAATCGTGCGCCCTTCGTGAGAAAATCAGATGTTTGTGTGCCGATAGCCAGCATCGATCTCTGCGCGTCCTCATTGTTCGGCTGGGCGCAATGGGAGACATCTTGCATTCCATCCCAGGGGCTTCGGCGCTGCGGCAGGTGCATCCCGAATGGGTAATCGGCTGGGCGGTCGAACCTCGATGGCAGGGACTTTTTCGGTCGGGCCCGGATGCCTTGGTCCGCGGCAAGACGATGCCACTGGTGGACCGCGTCCATCTGGTGAATGCCAAGGGCTGGGCGCGGCGGCCGCTTCATCCTGCAACGTTGAGTGAGATAGCAGGCGTTCGCCGCGAATTGCGGGAAGCGCGCTATGACGTTTGCGTCGACCTGCAGGGCGCGGTCCGGTCGGCGCTGATAGGCAGATCGGCCGGCGCGGCACGAATGATCGGCGAAGACCAGCCTCGTGAAGACGCAGCGAAGTGGTTCTTTGGTGAGCGCGTCAAGACCACCGGCCGTCACGTGATAGAACAATCGACGGAAGTGCTCAACACGATTGCGGGCGAGATTGCTGCCCGTTACGCGATCGTTGCTACCTCGAGATCCGGCAGCGGAGACCTGGGTCGAATCATTGCTGGGCGACCACGTGAAGGCGCCATTCGTGGTCATCAATCCGGGGGCTGGCTGGGGCGCGAAACGCTGGCCGATCGAACGCTATGGGATAGTAGCCGCAGGACTGGCTCGCCTGGGATATGGGGTGGTCGTAAACGCGAGCCCTGAAGAGGCCGACTTGGCCCGAGAACTCGTAGCGGCCAGCGGCGGTAACGCTATATCCGCAACGCCTTCTCTGGTTGAATTGATTGAGTTGATGCGTAGATCTTCATTGACGATTGCTGGAGACACTGGGCCGCTTCATCTTGCCTGTACTTTAGGCAAGCCGGTGGTTGGAATATTTGGGCCAACCGATCCGGAGCGCAACGGGCCTTATGGTTGCGATTTCCGCGTGCTGCGACATCCGGAGAGCAAACGCGACCATAGTCGCCGCAGTGAGCCTGAGGCGGGACTTCTGACGATCACGCCGGAGGCGGTGCTTGAGGCCGCCCTAGAACTACTGAAGGGGCAGGTCTAGCTCGTGGCGAACCAATGGAGCAAGATCGCGCGGCGCATTCGTGTCCCTTTGGGATTTGCCTTCGCGGTGCTGTTTCTCTTGTTGGCGCGTCCAAGCTGGCTGTCGCTGGCATGGAGTTTGTGGGTGGTGGTTCCGGGAGTCTGGCTGCGAGGCTATGCCTCGGGGTATGTCAAGAAGAATGCCGAGCTGACCGTCTCCGGCCCGTATGCCCATACGCGCAATCCTCTCTATCTGGGATCGATGCTCATCGCCTTCGGCTTTGCCGGCGCGGCGCGGAACGTGTGGATATTTCTCGCGCTCGCGATTCTGTTTGCATTGATCTATGCGCCGACGATTCGTTCCGAGGAGGAGTTTCTTCGCGGGAAGTTCAGCGAGTTCGATGAATATAGCCGGCGAGTGCCGCGCCTGTTTCCCAGATTGACACCATCCCCAATCGGGCGAGGCGAGCCGGGACGATTTTCCCGCGACCTTTACCTGAAACACCGCGAGTACAATGCCCTATTAGGGGCGGTTGGCATTTACGCGGCCCTGGCGCTTCGCCTCTACTTCTCCAGATAGCGTGAGGGCAATTGAAGATTTCTGAAAGAGCTCTGAAAGCGGCGGCAGCCGTTGTGTTGTTCGCCGCATGGATTTCGGCGACTCCCCAGGCACAGAACAACTCCTCGTTGCAGGCATTAGCTCCTCCTCCAGCCGGGCTATGCTTTTCCCGCCAGGGAGACCTTGCATTACGAGGTGGATTGGCGGGTCTTTCCGGCAGGCACCGCCAGTATTCACCTGGAACTGCAGGGCGACACCATGCGTGTGGCCGCCGAGGGCGAGACGATCGAGGCATTTAACCTCCTCTTCCGAGTCAACGACAAGTTTCAGTCCTTCTTTGATCGCAAGACGGGTTGCTCCTACGGATTCAGCAAGCAGATTGTCGAAGGCAAGCGGCAAGTTAATACCGAGCTCAAGTTCGATTATTCGCAGCACAAGTCAATTCAAGTGGAAAAGAACCTGGTCTCAGGCATCACCAAGCATGAAGAGGCGCAGATTCCGGGCTGCGTCACCGATCTGATGTCGGGGATTTTCTATGCCGCCTCGCAGCCGATTCAGGTTGGACAGAGCTTTCAAATGCCGCTCGCGGACGCACTGCACACTTTGCCGGTGACGATGAAGGCGCTCTCGCGGGAGGAGATCAAGACGGCGGCGGGGACGTTCCAGACGATCAAGGTGCAGCCGACGGCCGATTCCGGAGTGGTCAAGAACAAAGGCGAGATCTGGATCTGGTATAGCGATGATGCGAGGCATATTCCCGTGCAGATGCGGGCGCGGCTTTTCTGGGGAACGCTAACGATGCGGCTCTCGAGCATCGATCAAAAGTAGCGCCTGGGCGAGGTCTGGGTTGTTACTACTGGATTCGATACCGCTCGCGCATGAGGCGCTGTAGACGGGGCTTGTAGAGGATGTTGTAGGCGAGTTCCTTGTCGGGGAACATGGCCAGGGCGGCGCGGCGGCTGTCGGCGACCATTTCAGCGGCTTCATCGACGGTCAGGTTGGGGTCCTGGCCTATGACCGACATCACCATGTCCATCATGAGCTGAAGACGGCGAATCTTGCGCCGCTCTTCCATCTGCTCTTCCCTGCTTTGCCCTTCGCCGTTCGTCTGGTTGATTGCGTTTGGGTTGGCGGGTTCCGAGTTGCGAGGTTCGTTGTGGCTTAGGCTTCCTTCAGGGGCCATCCAGTCTCCTCCACGAAGCAGCGCGGGGTCTCCCGATCAATTTCAGGAAGGCCCGGATCGATGCTGCTTTGAGCGAATCGTATAACGGAAATCGGGAATCTGAAACGAAAAAAGATGTTGTCGCTTTGGGCAACCTGTCGCGATGGCGGTTAATTTGACGACCTTGGCGTTGCGGCTGCTGTGACTCGAGTTCCATCGAGATAGAAGGTGGAAATACCGAGAGTGTCGGTGCGGTAGGCTCGGATGTGCGAGGTCTGAAGTTCTTCCAGGACTTCGCGACGGGGATGGCCGTATAGATTCCGGCTTCCTACTGAAATCGCCGCGTACGCCGGCGAAACGGCGGCAAGAAATGGCGGCGTGGTTGAGGTGCGGCTTCCGTGGTGGCCGATCTTGAGCAGATCGGAATGGTGGAGGCCCTCCGCGATCATGCGGTTTTCGCTGGGCGACTCTGCATCGCCTTCGAGCAATGCTGAGGTCTGGCCATATTGAATTCGAAGCACGAGAGAATCATTGTTGCCAGGGACGGGGCCCGGGCGATAGCTGGCATCAGGAGCGAGCACTTCGACCTGCGCTGCGCCGAACTGCAAGCTGTCTCCGGTTACGTGGTGTTTGGTCGCCGCGCCGGCGTTGTGGGCCTCTGCGAGAAATGCATCGTAGTCCTCGGAGTGCGGGTTATTCCCAATCCAGACCTCGCGAGGGCGGAAGTTGGCTAGCACGGAGGGCATGCCGCCGATGTGATCGGCGTGGGCATGGGTGAGAGCGACCACGTCGAGGCGGCGGATTCCTCGCGACCAAAGGTATGCAGAGACGACCTCTTCGCCTATGTCGAAACTGGCCACGCCCGGCGGCGGCCCGAACGGCGAGCCTCCAGCATCGATGAGCAAGGTCTTGCCATCGGGGGTCACGACCAGGAGCGAATCGCCCTGGCCGACGTCGATCGCCGTCACCTCGAGTTCGCCGGCACGCCGTTCGATCACACGTGGCCAGACAACGGCTGCTACCATCAGCGCCAAGACGGCAACGCACGCGGGAACGGCGAATCGCCGCAAGCGAGCAGTATAGATGGCGAATCCCAACAAACCAACGAAGACCACAACTGCGTGGGTTGTCGGGCCCGGGATACGAAGATCGGCACCGCGCAGGCCAGCAAAGGCATGAATAAGCGCTGTAACGGAATGAAGCAGCGCGGCAGTCAAAGCTGCGGGAACGATTGCGAGCCGGACAGAAATCAGCAAAGCCACGAAGGTGAAGAGCGCCGAGGGCAACAACAATCCGAGGAAAGGCACGATGAGGAAGTTGACTGGGAGCGCGAAGACGGTAATCCGGTGGAAGTAGAGCGCCATGGGTAGCGACATGATCATCTCAACGGTGACCGAGACGAGCAGAAGCCCGATGATGCGCAGACTGAGACGACTGATGGCTGCCGGGCCAGAAAAGGCGAGCTTTCTTCCGATGAGCGGCTGCAGGTGTGTTCCAAGAAGCCTGAGGCTGACGCGGAATTGCGCCACTCGCGGCGGCAGCGCCGGATCGATCGCCAACAACGTGAGATTTCTGGTGGCGCGAAGATATGGGGCAAAGGTTCCTTCGGCGAGGGGCTGCGCGATTCCGGCGATGGCGATCACGGAGAGCAGCGTCATCTGAAATCCGGCGTCGAAGAGGGAGGCAGGATTTGCGGCTAGGAGACAGAGCGCGGCGAAGCCGATCGCGTTAAGCGCGCTGCGTTCGCGCCACAACAGCCGACCGAGCAAATACAGGGTCACCATCCAGAATGAGCGCTGCACTGGTTGGCCGTAGCCGGTGAAGATGGCGTAGGCGAGGGCGGCGGCGACGGTCAGCAGTGTCGCGCCCAGTCTTGGCAGGTGAACTCTTTGCGCGAGCCAGAAGATAAGTCCGGCAAAGATCGCGAGATGCAGGCCGGAGACGACCAGCAGATGGAAGGAGCCGGTACGCTCGAAGCCGACGCGGGTGCGTCGCTGGAGCCAGATGCGATCGCCGGTGATCATGGCCGCGAGCATCGAGGCGTCTTCGGTGCTTAGCCGAAAGAATCCGGGCAGATGCAGAGCGCCTTCGCCTGCGGAGGGGGACTCGGCGAGGGTCATGATTCTCTCACCGGCGACTTGTTGTGCGGCTTTTAATCGGCAAGAGAGGGATGCCTCTTTCCGATCAGCTTCAACGGTGACGGCGGCAATCTTTGCGCTCGCCAGCGCGCCGATCCCCTGCCCGAGCAGGTATGCCCGGGAATCCCATACTCCGGGGTCGTTGTAGCGTTCGGGAGCGTGAATCGGTGCAGTCACGCGAAGTTGTTCCCCGCAGCGAAACGGCCTCAATTGCTCGCTCGCCGGCGCATACACGCTCAGACGCAAGCCGCCGTTCGCTGGAATGCTCTTCCCCCCAGCGTCCGCGATTGACTCGATGCGAAGATCAAGCAGCTGCGACTTCTCGGGCTCTCCATGTTGAGCAAACGGCGCTGTCGATTCGACGATTCGAACCGGCCCTGCGCGAATCACTTCGCCTCGAATTTCATGGGCGGAGTTCGACGCTTGCGTCAGCAAACCCGTCTGCGGGTCAGGCGTGGGATAGACCTCCGCGCAGAGGAGGCCTGCGAATACCCAGGCAAGAGACAACGGCAGCAAGACGATCCTCAGGGTGACGCGAGAGGCTAAGACCGCGACAGAGGCAGCTAACAACACCCCCAGAAGGACCAGCGCAGGCGGCGCGTAGAGCAGGTGAGACAGCGAGACCCCCGCCGCGAAGCAGGATGCAGCGAAGAGCGCTGGTGCGGCAGAAAAGCCGAGCGGTTCTACCCGATTTGCCGCGGGCCGCTCACCCGCACGTACCTCCTGGGTTTGTGACACATGCGGCGGCGCGATGGCGGCGACAGACATGGTTGCGCATGCCTGCGGGCAAGCCAGCTATCTGCGTGTGAGCACAGAAACGCTTTCCAGGTGGAAGGTCTGCGGAAACATATCCACCATCGAGATTGTCCGGAGGTCGTAGCCGGAGTTTACCAGCGCTGCAAGATCACGGGATAGCGTGGCTGGATCGCAAGAGACGTAAACGATCTCGGTTGGACCAATTTGGGACAGCGAAGCCGTAATGGCGGCTCCAAGACCGGCGCGGGGAGGATCGACGACCACGAGGTCTGGCGGCGTGAGAGAGGGCTTTTGCTTTCTTAGAAAGTCCAGAGTCGAAGCCTGAACGACGCGATGTGAGGTGCCTTTCAGGTTATGCCGGAGATCGGCGGTCGAAGCGGGAGAAGATTCAACCGCAATTACGCGTTCGAAATTATTGGCGAGTGCGCGCGCGAAGAGGCCAACTCCCGCATACAGGTCCCAGGCGAGTCGGCCCTTGCGACCGGCGACGACTAGTTCAACGAGCGCATCGATGAGGAAGCGGTTTACCTGGAAGAAAGATCCGAGACTTGCTCGATAGCCATGGCCGGCCGCTTTATACGGCAGCGACTCTTCACCCCAGCTTTGAATCAGGCGTGGAGGCTGTTTGCCCTGCGCAAGGAAGAGTGCGCCGCCTTGCAACTCCGGCATCGCCTGCTGCAGTGCGAGGCACACTTCGGAGAACTTCGCATGTGCCTGTCGATCGCTTCTTCCGGTGAAACACGAGACGAGCAGCGAACGCTCATCGGAGGCGAAGAACTCGATCTCGTCACACACCTCCGCTACGCGAAGGGACGCGCCGATTTCTGTAACCGTGGCGATTGCTCTTTCCAGCAAAGGAGCGGCTATTGGACATCTCTCGACGGCGAGAAGCTTGTTGGATCGGCGCTCGCGGTAACAGAGCGCGAATGGGGATGCCTGAAGATGAAGGCGAATGCGGTTGCGATAGTTCCAGGGGTTACGACTCAGCGCTGCAATCTCAGGAAGACTCGTCAGCTGTGCGCGCTCGAGGGCTTCGCGCAGAATCCCGGCCTTGATATCGACCTGATGAGCATAATCGGCGTGCTGATAGCTGCATCCGCCGCAGCTTCCAAAGTAGGGGCAATCGGGCGGCGTTCGATCATGCGAGGCTTCAAGAATGGCATCGACCTCAGCGTTGATGAAGCTGCGCTTGTCCTCGATTATGTGCGCCTCAACCAGTTCGCCGGGCAGCGTGAGCGGAACAAAGGCCGTCTTGCCCGCGAGCTCGCCTCCGCCGACGCGAGCCAGGCCCGAGCCGCCGTAGATCGCCTTCTCGATGCGCAACTTCATGACTGGCTCATGTAGAAGAGGCTCAACCGCGGAAGCTTCCAATGCTCCAGCAGCCGTTTGTGCAGGAACTGTTGCTCGATCTGGCGAATTTGCAGGGCTTTCATGCGGCTGCGATAGGGTGCAAGTGCGGTGGCCGCTTGTTCACGCATCGCGAGCAGGTCGGCTTCCGGTGTGGTTGCCTGAAGCGCCGCGAAGAGTTTTTCTTCCATCACGGTGAGGTTTCGTTCGAGTGCTTCCAGTTCGGGTTGGCCGGCATTGGCTTCACTTGCAAGTTCTTCGAGACGCGTTGCAGTTTCCGCCGCAATCTGCTGGGCAATCGCCGTCAGCGGTGCGGCGCGGAGAGACTTCGCACAGTTTCGCAGGTGGCTGGCGATCCGTTCTCCTTCGAGGCCGGGAGCGGGTCCGGAATCTTTTGTCGAAGCCGACGATCCAACCGACGCTTCCTTCATATCTTCGACGGCCTGCATGACTTCCTGGGTGCACCAGGCGAGGCCGTTGATGCGCCGAACGCGGACGTTTGTTTTGCGCGCATCGTATTTGTCGAAGGCAGCGTCGATGCCGCGCAATACTGCGGCGAGCGGAACGGCAGCTTCGCGCCAGCTCTCGATGAGCGCCCAATCGAGCGTGGAAAGCATCAGCAGAGAGCCTCTCCTGCGCTGGAAATGCTCTTCGATCTCGGTGAAGTAGTTGAAGTAATTTTGCACTGCTACGTGATCGCTTCTTCAGAAGAGCGGCTGCGCGATGCGCGCTTCCTTGGTCCCATGTTTCCCATATTTCTTTGATAGATAATTCGTAGACCGTCCAGCGTCAGCAGGTGGTCGACCCTGGTGATGTACTTGGAGTCGTCAGCGATCAGCGTGGCGAGCCCTCCAGTAGCGACGATCTTGGGAGGCGTACCGTGCGATTGCGGCCTCAACTCTTCCACGATGCGCGCGAGGATCCCATCCACCAGCCCGATATAGCCGTAGAAAATGCCGCTCTGTAGATTTGTAACTGTGCTGGTGCCAATTACTTTCGCCGGTTTCTTAATGTTGACTCGGGCCAGTTTTGCAGCGCGGGAGAAGAGCGCGTCGGCGGAGATTCCCAGGCCGGGAGCGATGACTCCTCCCAGGAATTCCCCTCTAGCCGAGACGACGTCGAAGGTCGTTGCAGTGCCGAAATCGACGATTACGCATGGACCGCCGTAGCGTTCAAAAGCTGCAACGCCGTTGGCAGCGCGATCGGCGCCGAGTTCGGCAGGGTTGTCGATGAGCAGCGGCATGCCGGTCTTGATTCCCGGCTCGACAAAGAGTGGCTTGATTTTGAAGTATCGCTCTGAGACGCGGCGAAGCGTCGAGTCGAGCGGCGGCACGACGGAGGAGATGATGACTCCCGTTACCGCGCTCGCCTCGATCTTGTGGAGACCAAGCAGGCTGATGATCAGGACGCCGAACTCGTCGGCGGTCTGGGTCTTTTGCGTGGTGACGCGCCAGTTCGCGACGAGCTCGCCAGGACCCTCCGCGTCGAGAGAGTAGAGGGCGAGAACAGTGTTGGTGTTGCCGACATCGAGGGCGAGTAGCATCGGTCTTATTCTAAAGCCGGAGGCTCAACCCCGCGCACTCCGCCAGAAAGCACGGTGCGCCGTCCGGCGTCGGTCTCAACCAGCAAGAAGCCCCGCGCGTCGAGCCCGGCAGTGATGCCGGAGTAGCCGCCAGCTTCGTCGACATGTACCCGCTTACCCCGTATCCAGGTCGAAGACTGCACGAGTCGATCCAGAATGCTGTGGGTTGCCGCCGCGAGCTGGCCCGGGGCCTCGAGTGCAAGAGCTTCGCGATGAAGCGTCTTCAGCAAGGCGATAAGAATCTCCTGTCGCGACCATTGTTTGCCGGTTTCTATGCGGAGCGAAGTGGCTTGCGTGCTGAGCTCCTCGGGAAAGCGCTCTTGATGGACATTGATGCCGATGCCGACCACAACGTGACGCACTCTTGTCACTTCGGCGTTCAACTCGGTCAGGATGCCGCAGAATTTCTTTGCCCCGAAGAGCAGATCGTTGGGCCAGCGAAGGTCGGCTTCGAGCGCGGTGACCTGCCGAATCGCTTCGCGGACGGCGAGGCCGGCGGCAAGCGAGAGCCAAAGCACGTCGGCGGGCGCGATTTTCGGGCGCAGAAGGACGCTCACATAGAGTCCCGATCCGGATGGAGATTGCCAGGTGTGCGCGCCGCGTCCACGTCCGGCGGTCTGTTCGTCGGCGAAGCACACCAAGCCTTCGGGCGCGTCAGTGTCGGCCTCCTGCATGGCGAGGGCATTGGTCGAATGGATCGTGGGGAGAAAGCGTAGGCTACCGGCGAATGGAGTTTCGGCCAACGCTTGATCGAGAGCTGCCAGGTCGAATGGATCGTGGTAGGGAGTCTGCTGGCTCGGCAACGAGAAAACCTGCGGCTCACGGTCTGAGCCTCTCCCTAATATTAACGGCCACTATAGATGCAGGAAGTGGTCCGCTCCATAGACAAGCCCGAGAGTGACAAGCGCAATGAAAACCTCCCCGATTGCGCCGACGGCGAAGGGCTTCCATCCTTGTTTGCCGAGCTCGCGAAGACTGGTACGCAAACCGACCCCGGCGAAGGTCAACAGGAATGCCCAACGTGAGAGGTTGGCGAGGCTCGTTAATTGCGGCTTAGTGAAGTAGCCGAGGGTCGCGAGCAGGGAGATGAGCAGGAATCCGAGCACGAACTTGGGGAATTTTTTCCAGAGGAAGGCTGCTTTATTGCCAACCACTTGGGCCTCTCCGCGTGATGCCCAGTAGATTGCATAGGCAAGGACGACGAAGCCGATGAGCGCGTTGCGGGTGGTCTTAGCGAGGACCGCGACTTTGCCGGCGGCATCCGAGTAGAGCGCGCCGGCGGCCGTTGCCTCCGCAGTGTTGTCGACAGCGAGGCCGGCCCAGAGTCCGTAGGCCTTGTCGCTCAGGTGTAGCGAGTGGCCGATGAGCGGGAAGGTGAAGAGCGAGATCGCGCCGAGAGCGAGGATCGCTGCGATGGCGTAGGAGGCATCTTCATCATCCGCGTCGATAGCAGGCTTGGCGGCGATGATCGCGGAGACTCCGCAGATCGAAGAGCCAACGGCGAGCAGCGAGGCCAGCTTTGGCTTGAGGCCGAAAGTGCGCCCTAGCAGATGCATGAAGGCAAGCGACAGAGTGATCGAGAAGGCGACCAGCAGCAGCGAGATGCCGCCGAGATGGAGGATGTCTCCGAGCAGGAAGCGCGAGCCGAGAAGCACGATTCCGGCCTTGAGCCAGAATTCATAGGTGGCGACACCGGCCTGGAAGATCTTCGGCACGCCGACCGTGTTCGCGATGACTAGACCGATGATGATCGCCCAGAGTACGTATTCGATATTCGGAAAGGTGATGTGGTTCGCTTTGGTGTAGTGAGCAATCGACTGCTCGATGAATTTTCCGGCATAGCCGACGGCGGCGAGCAGCAGCAGCCCTGGAATGATCGAGGCGATTCTTGTTCCGATGCCCACTGCTTTGGCGGGCGGGATGGCGACTGTGGTGGCCATTGTGTTCTCCTAGCTTTTTGTTTCGTTCTTATATCTAACGAGTCCAAGCCCCTTTTGGGAACCGCAAGTCCGAAGGTCGCTCGCCTACCACGTGACTGGCGGGATCAGATTGAATCGGACTAAGAGAGCCAGCAAGAGCGACAGCGCGACGGCGTACACATCGAGCGAGATGGGACTTTTCTTCACTGTTTCCGGGGGTTCTGCCATAATCGTTCTCCTAAACCTGAGTTGTAACTTAGGCTGTAGCTTGATTCGCGAACTGAACCGCGATCGCCGCCGCGGCAACATCACGGACAGCCCAACCGGCGATCAGCAGGCTCGGAGCAAGCGCAGGCGGAGCCTCGCCGAGGGAACCGAGAGTGGTACAGATCACTCCCTGATCCGGCTGTGCCGCGCGCGAGACGAGCACGCACGGGAAGTCTCCCGGCAGGCCTTCGTCGAGCCATTGTGCGGCGAGCAGAGTGAGATCGCGGCCCGGCATGTAGACGACGCGCGTCGCGTCCTCGATCGCCGGCAACTGCGACTGATTATGAGACTGCGCATGGTGACCGGTCGAGAAAGTAATATTCGACGCGCTGTTGCGATCGGTCAGCGAGCACTGGATCGCCGCAGCGGCGGCAAAGGCCGCGGTGATTCCAGGAACGATCTCAAAGGCCACGCCGGCCTCGCTGAGCGAGGCTATCTCCTCGGCTGCGCGGCCGAAGATGAGCGGATCTCCGCTCTTTAGGCGAACCACGCTGCGCCCGGCGCTGGCGTGTTTGATCATGAGGGCATTGATCTCTTCCTGGGTGATGTTTTTCAGGCCGCAACGCTTGCCTACGTTGACGACTTCGGCATGCTGCGAGGCATGATCGAGGACAGCTTGCGGGACGAGATCGTCGTGTAAGACGACATCGGCACGCTGGATCAGGCGCATCGCTTTGATCGTGAGCAGGTCGGGGTCTCCGGGGCCTGCGCCTACTAAATAGACCTTCCCCGATACGATTTGCTCTGGCAGCGCGAGCGCCGGGAGGGCCATCTGGCGCGATGGACACGACGGGGATTTGCAGATCTGGCGTTGCGCGAGTTGATGAAGCAGAGTTTTACGAGCTTCGCTGCGAGGATGAATTTCGAGGACATCGCGGCGAAGCTGGCCCAGATTCTCAAGCCATGGACCCAGGTCTTCCGGCAATTGCTCGTCGATCTCGCGGCGTAGCCTTTGGGCGACGGCGGGACTCTCTCCGGCGGTGGAGATCGCGATTTGCAAATCACCGCGGCTGACAACCGAACCGAAGTAGAAGTCGCAATTGGGAATGTCATCGACACTGTTACAAATAAGGCTCCTCGCGATGCAACCCGCGATATACAGCGGCGTTGACTTGAGGAGAATCCGTAGCCGTGACTACCAGAAACTTGCCATCGAGGTCGCTCGGCTCGAATCTCCGCCGATGCCAGCGCAGCTTGCCCTCGACTGCGAGTTGCTCGACCTCGGGCCGACCTTCGGGAGCGACGACGGTTAGCTCCAGTCCCGTCTTGAGCAGGCTGCCGATCTTTTCGAAAGCGACATTGCCTGCGCCCACCAGTAGGCAGCGACGGCCCGTCAGCTTGAGGAAGATGGGAAGCATAGCCATTAGTCGGCTACCCCATGCGGCACGCGGCCGTCGGTTGGTCACGCTCGACGGGCGCGAGGAGTTCCCCTGCCAGATAGGCGCGAAGCTCGTCGTTCGAATATCGGCTAAACCAGGCGCGAAGATTCTCTTCTCGTGAGCGGTCGAGGAGGTACTGGCGGAGCAGGCGTTCGATCGCCTCTGGAACAAGTGGCGCGGGGCAGCGATAGCCGACTGGGCGAGCAATTGCCGCATGTTTGCCGACCGCGCCGCCGACGCAGAAGTAGTAGGCGTCGGTGAGTTGACCCTCGTGCTTGATCTTCTTTCCCTCGAGACCGAGATCGGCGATCCAGTGTTGCCCGCAGCTATTGGGGCAGCCGGTGACATGGAGTTTGAGCTGTTGGTCGAACTCGGGAAGCCGCTCTTCGAGTTCATCGACAAGCCAGCGAGTGAAGCCTTTGGTCTCGGTGATGGCGAGCTTGCAAAATTCGGTGCCGGTGCAGGCGACAGCGCCGCGCCAGAAAGAGCTGCCCTCGACCTGAAGTCCGATCTGCCCAAGCTCCTTGGCGAGCTCGACGGCCCGGTGGTTGGGAATATCGACAAAGACCAGGTTCTGAGAGGTCGTCGCGCGCAGGGAGCCGCTGCCGAAGCGCTCGGCGAGCTCGGCGGCTGCTTCGAGTTGGTCGCCGCTGAGGCGACCGCGCAGCACTGAAGCTCCAACATAACTGAAGCCTGCCTGGCGTTGCGGATGGATGCCGACGTGGTCACGGTGGACATCATTCGGGAGCTCTTCAGGCACGCCGGGCAACAGGGCGAAGTCCAGACGAGACTGCAACTCGGCGAGGAAGCTGTCAGCGGTCCAGCCTTCTTTGAGGAAGAGGTATTTCAGCCGGGCGCGGTCGCGGCTTTCGCGCAGGCCCTGCTGATCGCGGAAGATCTCGGCGATGGCTCGCGCGACTGCAAGAGCCTGATGCGGCAACACGAAGGCGTTGAGGCGAACCGCGAGATGCGGCTCGGTCGAAAGGCCGCCTCCGACTCGAACCGAGTACCCGACTTCGTCGCCATTGCGAACGGCGGTGAAGCCGATGTCATTGATCTCCGGATACGAGCACCAGGAGGGGCAGCCGGTCGTCGAGATCTTGAACTTGCGCGGGAGGTTATAGAACTCGGGATTTGCGGTCAGCAGCTCGGCGATCTCCAGAGCCAACGGCGAGGCATCGATCAACTCATCGGCGGCGACCCCGGCGAGGGGGCATCCGGTCACGTTCCGCACTACGTCGCCACAAGCCCCTTTGGGCGAGAGTCCGATAGCGTCCAGCGTATCGACAACCTCAGGCAACGACTCGATGGTCAGCCAATGCAGTTGAATATTCTGGCGGACGGTGATGTCGGCGAGATTGCGGGCGTATTTGCAGGTAAGCGAGCCGATCACACGCACTTGGCTCGCGGTGAGGATGCCGTTGGGGATACCAATGCGCATCATGAAGTAATCGGTCGCGAGGCCCTCGCCGCCCTTGCCGCCAGTTACTCCGACGCCATCGCCCTGGGTGTAGATACCCCACCATTTGAAGTATGCCGAGGCCCATTCAGGCACGACACTGGAGCGGCCTTCGCGGGCGAAGGCGCGCACCTCGTCGAACGCATTCCATGGGTTTTTCTCACGCTTGAGGCGCTCGATGCGTTGAGCCTTGGTTTCCTTCACTACGATGGTTTCCGGCATTTTTCCTTCTCGATAGAAACAGAAAGCCCGCGACAGCTTGTGCTGGATCGCGGGCCTTAGGAACCTTGGGAGTACGTCTTGATTTACAGAGTCAGGTCACCTGTGCGCGCGATAGTGCGTACAGCAGCGACAACAGGTGTGACTCTTCATGCCTTTAATCATAAGTGCGGACTTATGGAAAATCAAATTCTGCGATAAGCGTGGGTGCAGCCCGTAAGATAGTTTCACGTTCAGGCGGCAACTATCTGATGCCTGGCAGTGGAGAATCGATGCGCCTTCTATTGCTCTTTGCCGTTTCTTTGGCTCTTCTTGCGGCCGGGGCGGCTCAATCTTCAGGTCAGGATGCGAATTCCGTAAAAGGGACGACGATACGCGGGAAAGACGGCATCACGCTCGGTCCGCCCCCGGCCGTCAAAGCCGCGCCGGTCGTTGACTCGTATCAAGCGGCAGGGACTACCGAGCCGGTCGAGGTGACCGACAACTATCGATGGCTGGAAGAAGCGCAAAACCCAGAAACACGAGCCTTCATTGCGGACCAGAATGCCTATACGAAGCGGTATCTCGACCAGGTGAAGATATTGCCGCAGGTGCGAGAGCAGTTGGCCGCTCTGCTGCGGGTCGATACCTTCGGTACTCCGAGGCGCCGCGGGGATCGATACTTCTTCAGCAAGCAGCTCGCGGGTGAAAATCAAGCGTCGATCTATGTCAGAACCGATCTACACGGCGCAGACGAACGACTGATCGATGCAAGCTCGCTCAGCGCCGACCAGAATACATCCGTTGCGGTTGAAGACCTCAACAAGGATGGGTCGCTGATGGCTTATGGCGTGCGCGTTGGAGGCGCGGATGAGTCGGAGATTCACTTTCTTGACACGGCGACGCGGAAGGAAGGCCGCGATGTCCTTCCGAGCGGGCGTTACTATGGCGTGCAGATCGCGCCGGGTGATAAGGGCGTGTATTACTCGAAGTTCTTCTCGCACGAAGGTACGCGTGTTTTCTACCACGCGTTTGGAACGCCGAGTGCGAGCGACGCCATCATTTTGGACCGCGAATATCGCGGCGAAAAGCTTGGCGAGATCGACAATGTCGACATCCAGATAACGGACAACGGACATTACCTGGTTCTCAACGTTGCACATGGTGTACCGGCCAAGCGCGAGGACGTTTTGCTCAAAGACCTGAGCGTGCCCGAATCGCCGATCGTCCCGCTGGTCTACGGTATTGAGGCACGGTTCAACGCCCTGTATTTTGGCGACGATTTTTATATCGATACGGACTATCAAGCGCCGAACCACCGGATACTGAAGGCGGCGACGGGAAAGCAGGTCGATCAATGGATGACGATCGTTCCCGAGGGAAAGGACGTGATCGACCGATCCAGCCTAGTGGATGGGCGAATATACCTGCTGCGACTGAAAGACGTTAAGAGCGAGGTCTCTATTTATTCGCTCGAAGGCAAAGAGACGGGCAAGATCGAGTTTCCCGGGATCGGCACGGGCACAGCGCTGGTGGGTAAGTCGAATGAGAAGGACGGGTTTTATAGCTTCCAATCCATCGTGGCCCCGCCGACGATTTATCACTACGACACGAAGAACGGCGTCTCTGAAGTCTTCGCAGCGACCAAGGTGCCGTTCAACTCTGCCGATTACGAGGTAAAGCAGGTCTTCTTCACTTCGAAGGACGGCACCCGGGTCCCGGTGTTCGTCGCCGGACGCAAAGGTCTGAAGCGCGACGGTACCGAGCGGCTGTTGATGACGGGATATGGAGGCTTCGCGCTCAGTGAAACTCCAGTATGGAACTCCGAGTACGCTTGGTGGCTCCAGCAAGGGGGATGGTTCGCGCTGCCCAACCTGCGCGGAGGCAATGAATACGGCGAAACCTGGCACAAGGCAGGCATGTTTGAGAAGAAACAGAATGTCTTCGATGACTGGTTCGCTGCCGCCGAATATTTGATTCGTGAGAAGTACACCTCGCCAGAACACTTTGCTATCCGAGGTCGATCCAACGGCGGTCTGCTGATGGGGGCCTCGATGACCCAGCGTCCCGATCTCTTTGGTGCGATCTGGTGCGGCTACCCGCTGCTCGACATGCTGCGCTATCAGAAGTTCCTGATGGGCCGAACCTGGACCACTGAGTACGGCTCCGCCGAGAACCCGAAGGACTTTCCCTATATTTACAAGTATTCGCCTTATCAGCGAGTAGTCGCGGGGACGAAATATCCGGCGGTGATGTTCTTTACCGGCGACGGAGACACGCGGGTCGACCCGATGAATGCTCGCAAGATGACTCCGCTGATGCAAACCTCAAGCGGGAGCGGGCGGCCGGTGTTGCTGCATTACAGCATCAAGGGCGGGCATAGCTCGGGTATCTCGCAGACCCAGCTGATCGAGGATTATGCGGACGAGATGGGATTTCTCTGGACAGAGACGGGAAAATAGACCCTCGGATCCTTCGAAGGCTACAAAGCCAGGTTAGCTGCTCGCCAACCTGGCTTTCGTGGTCTAGAAGCTAAACACAGCCTGGAAATTGATGACTCGGTTGGCGGATTGCGAGACTCCACCGAACGCGCCGCCAAGGCCAGTGTATTGGCCAAAGGTTGGCCCGACTACGCCGATTGGGGCCGCATAGTTGACGTTGTTTAACAGGTTGCGGGCCTGAGCATTCAGCGTCAGATTGTAACGGCGGCTTGATCCGCCGCCGGCTCCCGGGGGGCCACCGCCCCGTCCACCGAAGCCTATGAAGCCGGGGCCACCACCGCCGCCGCGGCCACCGCCACCTCCCGGTCCGCCACCGCCGCCGGCAGGAGGTCCTCCTCCTCCGTTCCCTTCAACCTTTGGGCCGATACCAAAGGTCTTGCTAACCCTGAGATTGAGATTGAACTGGCCCGGCGCGTTGCCGTAGTTGACAGGAATGCGGGCTTCAGACTGCCCGGGATTCGTATTGAGGTTCCCATACTTCGTCTGGTAAATGTTTGGGCCGGTCTCGCCCGCCGCGGCAAATGCCGGCCGGTCGTTAAAGATCGAATCGCCATTGAGGTCCTGGCTGGTTGTGATGTTAAAAGGCGGTCCCGAAAAGGCGAGCATGAATGGGCTGATGCGGATGCCCCACTTCGGTGTCTGATAGCTGCCGCCTAAGAAAAGCCGCTGGCGGACATCAAACATAGCGCGGCCGAAGTCGGCGCTTAGATCGTAGGGTTGTGAGGGAAAACTGCCGACCCCACCGGTGTCGCTGTCGACGTGGCCCAGGGCATAAAAGCCAAAGACTGAAAGGGAGTTGCTCGCGCGCAGGTTGAAGTTCACCAGAAGCTGGTTCTGCTTAAAGATGCCGCCGGATTCGTATTGATAAATATTGTCATTGGTCCCGAAGGGGCGGAGTCCGGAGTTGTCGGTATTGCCGCCGTAAAGCGGCGCGTTGATGTTCCGGGTGTCAAGAGCGTGCACACCGCGCGAATTCAGATAGGTCACCGAGACGGTGGCCGACTTGGTGATCTGCTGATCGACACCAATGGCAGTCTGCGCGGTGTAAGGCACCCTTATGTTGGGGGCAATCTGGTAGATGGTCGGCGAGATGACCGCGTTTTCAAATGCCGGATCGGTTGCGCTCGGGATGTACGGGTAAAAGTTCGGGTTGGTGACTACATATTGAGTCTGGTTGACGCCGTTCTGCCGCGCCGCCTGCAGGATCTGGGGCATTTGAAAGCGGTCATAGAAAAATCCGTAGCCAGCACGAAGCACGGTCTTGGCGGGCTTCTTATTGCGCGAGAGTCCGTAGGCGAGGCTGAGGCGAGGCGCGAAACTCGAGTGGTCGGAGATCTGATTCTGCGATTCCCAGCGCAGTCCGTAGCTAAAAGTGAAATTCGGCTTGACCTTCCAATCGTCGAGAGCATACAGGCCAACATCGGTCAGAATCCTTGTGACTGACGAAATTCCGGTCGTCAGGCTGAACTGCGAAGGACCGTAGCCGAGAGCCTGGATCTCCTGGCCGGTGTAGCCCTGCGATAACAGGTTCTGAGTGATCTGGTAGTTCTGCAGCGCGACGACGCTGCCGCCCCCGACGATTGGGCAGCCTGTATCCGGGCAGGTAACCTGGGTAAATGTGAACGACCCGTTGTAGTTGCCCATGGCGTCGTTGGCGTCGCGATCGACGCGTACACGGCCACCGAACTTGATGAAGTGCGTCCCCTCAGAGAGCGACGTGTAATTCTGAACCTCGTAGCGGTTGGTATTGTCCTGGTTGTATTGGGCGTACGCTCCGCCGCCTGAAAACGCACCTTGCACCGATACGCTTGGCGCGGTGCTCGAGGGGTGCTCGGTATCGCGGTTGTGGATGTACTGGAAGTGTGTCTCGTTGACCATCTTGTCGTTGATCACCTGAGTGTCGCTGATCTGCACCTGGTTCTCAGTCTCGTGGGAGTTATACGCGGTCGTCGGCAGATTGAGCTGCCCCGGCCCGGATTGCGTATTTTCGTCGTTAAAGAGCTGATACCGAACGGTGAGGGTATTCTTGGCGCCCAACTGGAGATCGACACGCGGGCTTAAGTTAAGGCGCGTCCGGGGATTCGGCAGCGCCAGGCTGCAGGTCACCGGGTTATAGGTGGTGTAGTCGAGCGTGCTGGGGTCGCACGTCGTGGAGGGACCATTCAACGTTGCCGAGATGACGTTGTTGTCCTGAATATTACGGACGTCGAAGTTAAAAAAGAACGATGCGTTCTTGCTCAAAGCGTCACTAATGTTCCCGTCATATTGCACGGTGTGATAGTCGGGGATGTAGGTGACAAATGGGTTTTGCGAGTTGAACCCCTTAGTATTCCCCTGGACAAAAAATTGTCCGTGCAGCTTGTCGGTACCCGGCTTGGTGAGAATTTCAATGCGTCCGAAACCGAGCTTGTCGTATTCAGCCGAGAACGGGTTCTGGTTGATACGAATCTCACGGATCGCGGACTTGGGAGGCAGTTGGCCAGCGGTGAAACCGTCGATGTAAATCTGGCCGCCGTTGGGGCCGGCGGAGGGGCCGGCGAGCGCGGTCAGTTCCGCCGAAAGCTCATCCGGATCGTCGGAGAGCTGGTCGAGGTCCTTGTCCTTGAGCACCACTGCGTTGGCGTTGCTCGCGGCATCGGTGCTCACGGTCGGAGTGTCTACGGTTACCTGGACATTTTGTTCAGCTACCTCGATCGTCAACGAGATATCGACGTGCTTCGTGGCACCGGCAGTAACGATGATCGCCGGTGTGGTGTTGACCGCGAATCCCGCAGCTGTGGTTTTGAGACTGTACGTGCTGGGAGGAAGCCCACGGAGAACGTAGTTGCCGGCGCTATCGGAGGTTGCGGTAAAGACCTTTCCCGAAGCGGAGGTTGCCGTTACTGTCGCTTGCGGAATCACGGCGCCGGTGGGATCGGCAACGGCGCCGCGCACCGAGCCGGTTGTGGAGGGCGCGGCCGTCTGGGCCGTTGCCGAGGCTGGGGTCTGGGCCTCAAGTCGAGGCGTGCCGGCAAGAACAGAAAACGAGAAACCGAACACTGCAAGGAAGGCAGAGGCAGGGATCAAGTATGCGAAATATGAAGGACGTTTCACGAGACCTCTCGAATCATCTGGTACTTAGGGCTGTTGGAACGTAAGGGGTACTGCAAACTACTGCGCGTCTTGCCCCGCAGCTGCCGCGCCGCCACCGCCCAGATTCCATGAGGCGGAAAGCACGCTTTGGCTGGCGCTGGGTGATGCCTGAAGCAGAGGTTCCACCCCGGCCAACAAGGTAACGGCCGTGGCCTCGCCGGGGGTTTGTCCCTCGGTGGTGAGCGCCATAATGGCGTCGCCTTTTTTAAGGTCGGCCAATACAAGTACTGGCGCCCGATTGAGCATCTGTTGAACATCACCACCGCCACGTTGACCTGGAGCGCCACCGGCTGCTGGTGGCTGGCCGCCTGCAGCACCGGGGGCATGGCCTTGCCAGGAACCGGCACCACCGCCTGCTCCAGCCGATTGCCCTGGTCGGGCCGCTGGAGCTGTAGGAGATCCTGACCCGGTAGCTCCCCCAGGAGCCGCTCCCGGAGCAGCCGCGCCCGGGGCTCCGCCTTTGAGTCGCATGGCGATGCCTTGGGCCATCATGGGAGAAAGCTTGTGCAGTTGCGTATCCCCGTTGACGTCGATGGTAAAGGGCTTCTTCGTGGCCAGGTCGGTGACCACAACCTTGTTCGCCGGCGCATCCACAGAGATCACCGTTCCAGCGATATTGCGGAAGGTTCCGGCAACGATGGCATCGGCCGTAAGCTGGGTGCCGTCTTCATTCTTTTCGCCCTTGGCGCGTAGCTGGTCACCCACCTGAATCTGATCGAGGGTGGCCGGCTTGGCGTCATCGAACTTGGTGGAATCGGGCGCATAGCGACGAATATTGGTGGTCTTCGAAGCCTGGACTACGGTCGCCTTGGCCGTCGATCCGTTTCCGGTCGAGATCGTGACTGTCTGGGCAGCGGGGTCGACCGACTTGACGATTCCGTTGACGCCCTTGGTCTTCCAGTCCTGCAATTCGTTCTGCTGCACTTTGGCGATGTCCGACTGCTTCATGGCGACCACGGTCGAGGCGGTGAAATTGCTTCCATCTGGAGTGGTCTTGGCAAGAATGCGGTCGCCGACCGCTATGTCTGAAACCTTAATTGGTGTCGCGGCGCTGAGGCTCTTGGCACCGGCCGGAAGCTGGAGGACACGGGCCGAATCCGCCACGGTTACCTTGGATTCCGCGCCTTTGTCGTCTTTCACGGAGAGGACGTTGCCGGCGATCGCGGTTACCGTCCCAGAGACGCGGCCTCCCGGAGCCGCCGGCGCGGCGGCAGCTTGAACCGGAGCCGCCCATGCCGAAGAGAATGTGCCCGAACCCAGCCCGGCGAACAGAACCACCGCCAGTGCATTGACACGTCTCCTAAACCCAGTTTGCGTTAACATAACTTTCTTCCTGTTTCCATGGATGACCGGGGCCGTAACCGCCGTGGACCGCTGCCGATTTCTGATGGAATGACGGTTTGCCGGCGGTAAAGTTTCAATTCTGATCCCGGTTCCTGAATGGGGACATCTATATGGAACAGGAGCGGGGCCGCTGGAATACGATATGATCGGCGGGTCGTAAATGGAGCTCTTTGGAACAACGCTCAAATTTCCGGGAGACATAAAGCGGGCTCCGGTTCAGAACGCCGCAAGGAGATCAGGATTCATGGCAATTGCGAGTGTAGGAAAGACCGCGACCGTTACCAGCCAGCCGGCATCGACGAATACCTCGGCGATGGCTGTGGTTACCACGCTGTTCTTCATGTGGGGGTTTCTGACCTGCCTGAACGACATCCTGATTCCGCACCTTAAAGCGATCTTCGATCTGGACTATACCCAGGTCATGCTGGTCCAGCTGGCATTTTTTATGTCCTACGCAATCTTTGCGTTCCCGTCGGGGAAGCTCGTCGAATGGATAGGTTACAAGCGCTCCATGGTCGTCGGTCTTGTGGTCATGGCGGTCGGCGCGTTGTGCTTCATTCCGGCAGCGAATGTGCCTTCGTACCCTCTGTTTCTCGGCGCGGAGATTGTCCTGGCGGCCGGGGTTACCTTGTTGCAGGTTTCGGCAAATCCATTTGTTTCGGTGCTTGGGCCGGAGAGAACTGCATCGAGCCGGCTGAATCTGACCCAGGCATTCAATTCATTAGGAACGACGATCGCTCCAGCGCTTGGCGGCGCGCTAATCCTGAGTGCTGCACCCAAGACGGCAGACGAGATCCAGACGATGACAGCCTCCGCGCTGCATCAATATCGGCTGACTGAAGCCTCCTCGGTGAAGATGCCTTATCTTTTTATCGCGGTAGCACTGGTGGCCTTGGCAATCGCAATTGCCCTATTCAAACTGCCTCGTATTGAGACGACGCGCGATTTTCGCCCCGCACAGGGCGACAAGAAAGACAGCATCTTTCGCTACCCACATCTGATTCTCGGCGCGGTTGCTATCTTCTTGTATGTCGGTGCGGAGGTTTCGATTGGCAGCTTTCTGGTCAACTACTTCACTCATGCGGAAATTGGCGACATGTCGGAGAAGGTGGCGGCAAACCACGTCTCCTTCTATTGGGGCGGCGCGATGGTTGGCCGGTTCATCGGGTCTTATGTGTTGACCAAGGTGCGACCGAATCGGGCGCTGGGCGCGGTGGCGATCATTGCCTTCGCACTGGTGTCGATCTCGATTCTCAGCTTCGGCCACCTGGCCGTCTGGAGCATTCTGCTGGTCGGTCTCTTCAATTCGATCATGTTCCCGACAATCTTTACCCTGGGGATCGCGGAACTCGGACCATTGACCGGCATAGGCTCCGGCCTGATGGTTGGGGCCATCGTCGGAGGGGCGATTATCCCCTTACTCGAAGGCCGGGTAGCCGATTCGATCGGCATCCACCATGCCTTCATCATTCCGGCGATCTGCTATATCTACCTGGCTTATTACGGATTCAGAGGGTCGCGGCCTACGCGTGTGGCCACGGCGTAGTCTTGCGTAGCAGTCATTCCGAACGCAGCGCTGTCAGCGGATCGACGCCAGCCGCGCGACGTGCAGGAACCAGGCTAGAGGCCATCGCCACTAGTGCCACACCGAGCGCGGCGAAGCCATATATCCCCAGATCGTACGGTTTCACTCCGTAGAGAGATGAGGTCAGGGCTTTCCCCACAAGCAGCGCGAGCGGAACTCCGATCGCCACGCCGAATGCAGTCATCAGAAGGCTGTCGCGAAGGACCATCCACATCACCTGTCCGCGCTGCGCGCCGACGGCGATGCGGACGCCGATCTCGACGGTGCGGTTATTAACGCGGTAGGCCAGGGTTCCGTACAAGCCGGTCGCCACCAGCACCACCGCCAGCAGGCCGAAGAAACCGCCGAGCCGGGCGAAAAGCACCCGCTGCGAGATCGTCATATCGTATTGCGCCCGCTGCGTCATTGGGCGAATCAGCGGCAGGTTCGGGTCCATCTGCTGCACGACCTTTTGCGCCGATGGCAGGATAGCCAAGGGCTCGCCATGCACCCGCATCTCAACATGCATCCCGCCAACAACCGGAATCTGCGCATACATATACCAGGCCATAGGAATTGGCGTTTCATCGATGCTGCGATACTTGTGGTCCCTCACCACTCCGACGACGGTCATTGGGTGATTGAAGCTGGCGGGCGAAATGGTATGTCCGACTGGGTTCTGATTCGCAAGGAAGCGCCGGGCAAACTCCTCATTGATGATGGTCACAGCCGGCGAGGTTGCGGTATCGGAGTCGGCAAAGTCGCGGCCCTCGAGTACCGGTACTCCAAGAGTGCTAAAGAAATCAGGCCCGACGACATTCGAGCGCACCGTCCTTGAACCGCCATTCGCAACATCCGGCAACTTGCCGTCCACGGTCATTTCGCTGTTGTTCGACCCGCCGGTCCCGATGCGCTCCATCATGACGGTCACGGATTCCACGCCCGGAAGAGTGCGCAGTTTGCGAAGTAGCTCCTGGTAGAAGGCGATACCTTCGGGAACCGATTTGAAATCCGGCTTCACTCCGAAGACGACCAGGCCATCGACACGCATTCCCAGCGGCGTGTTCTGGAGATTGCGCATAGTGCTCACCAACAGCCCTCCGCCCACCAGCAGGATGACGCACAGCGCCATTTGAAGAGTGACCACGATCCTGCTTGTGCGGGACTTGCCAGCGTCTGTGTATGAGGTCGCCGAGGAGGTTTTCAACGCCAGCGCTGGTCCGGCAGCTAACGCGACTCGCAGCGGCGCCAGTCCAAAGAGGAGTGCCGCTACCGTCAAAATACCCAGAGTGAAGAGCAGTACGGTGTTGTCGGGCGCGAGGCTGGATTCGATCTGCGCCCAGGCGGCCAGCGCTCTCGTGGCAAAGATAGAGAAAACCCAGGCCACGACGCCGCCCGCGGCCACCAGTAACGCACTCTCAGACAAGAGCTGCCGAAAGAGCTCCCTGCGCCTCGCACCCAGGGCCAGCCGCACCGAAAACTCGCGCTGGCGAGTCGCATTCCGCGCCATTAGGAGCATGACCACGTTGCTCAGAGCGATCAGCAGAACCAGACCCACCATCGCCATCAGCATTCGCAGCGGCTTGCCGTACATATCGTCGTAGCCAGGAAACCCCTTGGCGTCCTCGAGACTGAGCGTCGGCTTCTTCTCGTCTGGCTGTGGGTTGCCGAGTCCCGTATAAGCCGCCGCCTGAAAGGTCGACTGGAGTTGAGCGACTGCCTGAGCTTTGGTGGCCCCGGGAGCGAGACGACCTATCAGCTGCAGGCACCACCAGGTGGGATCGGCGATGTAGGTTTTGCCATTGTCCAGCGGATTGCCCCATGCATTCAACTCCAGACGACTCTGCAGAGGAATCCAAAAATCGGTGGAGCCGCCGGCCTCGACTCCTTCGAAGCCTTCCGCCGCGATGCCCACAATATTGATGGCCACTCCGTTGACGTAGAGCGTCTTTCCCAGAATGTTCGGATCGTTCGCGAAACGCCGCGTCCAGAAGCCGTGGCTGATCACGGCGATCGGCGCGTGACTTGCCTCGTCCTCGGCGGTGAAACCGCGTCCGCGCGCCAGCTTCACCCCCAGGCCGGAAAAGAACGTTCCGCTTACCATGTCGCCTTCGGCCTCTTCCGGTTGCGATCCATAGCGGACCGCAACCTTGCTGTTCGAGAGCGGGACGAAGGCCATGATCGGCGAGAGCCCTTGGTCGACCCGGCGTAGAGCGTCGTAGACCACGTAGGAGAAGGTCTTGTTCGAATCGATTGTGCCGCTTCTGAGCGGAGCGTTGGAGGTCCTCAGATAGACCACGCGTGCAGGATCAGCAACGGGCAGAGAGCGCAGCAGCACTGCATTCATCACGCTGAAGACGGCGGTGTTGGCACCTATCCCAAGTGCCAGCGTCAGAACGCAGACCAAAGTAAAGCCCGGCGTCTTCCGCAATTGGCGGATTGCATATCGCAGATCGTTGAAGAGAGCAGGCATGGCAGCCTCCCGGCCGGGACGAACTATTTCAGATTGCTTAGGTGCATGCGACGGGCCACCGCCGGATAGCCTAAGCTGTTGATCCTACGTAGCCTCGCAGGAAGAATCGCGGTGCTTTTCCTTAGAATCGAACACTTTCGTTCAATTTTGGACACCAAACTGAGGTGTCAGTTTCATCTATTTCGTCTTGGGCTTCCCAAGAATTTCGTAAGCGCGACGGACAATCGGGGACGAGAACACAATGCTGGTTGTCGGAATACCATACGGCAGCAAGCGCTCGATGGTTCGCTCCAGGTCGGCAATCGATGCTGTGGCGACCTGGAGGAAAAAGGCCTCGCCGCCGGTCACGTGGTGGCATTCGCGCACTTCGGGCAGGCTGTGAACAAATTTCAGGAACGGCTGGTAGCGCTGGCCGTCGCAGGTCATTCGGACATAAGCCAGAATGGGCAGGCCCAGCGCCTCGCGGTCGATCTCGACGGTGTAGCCGCGGATGATGCCGTCCTCTTCCATGCGGCGCATGCGCTCAGCGGTCGCCGAAGGAGAGAGTCTGACACGGCGGCCAAGGTCTGCGTAAGAGAGCCGCGCGTCCTGCTGTAGCTCCTGAAGCAGGTTTCTTCCGTATTCATCGAGATATGGCGCTGATTCAATTGTCATTATGGTACTAGCCCGTGGTTACTATTCTATTTTGGCATTATTTTCGTGGATTGTGGGTTTCAGTTATCGCAACCGTTTCCTATGATTGAGGATCATGGGTATCGAATTAGAAACTGTGCGTGAGACGTACAACAGCGGGAAGGCTTTCCTTCACAAATCCATACTTGAACTGGACGGCCAGCCCTTATCGCTCGAAGAGATCTCGGGCGTCGCCTATGGTGGCTGGACTGTAACACTATCCTCCGGCGCGTGTCAGAGGATGACGGCCTCGCGGCTTGTCGTCGAGTCGGTCGTCGCTCGGGGCGAGACGGCCTATGGCATCAACACCGGATTTGGCAAGCTGGCGGAGATGCGCATTCCGCTCGACCAACTCGTCGCGCTGCAACGCAACCTGGTACGAAGTCACGCCGCCGGAGTAGGCGAGCCGCTGGCCGAGGCCGAAGTTCGAGCGACGCTGCTGCTGCGGGCGAACATGCTTGCGACGGGCCATAGCGGCGTCCGGGGGAAAGTCGCCGAGTTGCTGCTTGGAATGCTGAACCACGGTATTCATCCGGTGGTTCCCTCGCGTGGCTCGGTCGGAGCGAGCGGCGATCTCGCTCCTCTGGCGCATCTTGCGCTTGGCCTCATCGGAGAAGGCGATGTGTTCTTCCGCGGCGAGCGCGTGCCAGCTCTCATTGCCATGAGGGCGACTGGCTTACAGCCGCTGGTTCTGGAAGCGAAAGAAGGCCTCGCGCTGTTGAACGGCACCCAGGCTATGGTGGCAACTGGAGGACTGGCGCTACTGCGCGGGCTTCGGGTATCGAAGTTGTTCGACCTGGCGGGGGCGATGTCTCTTGAAGCATTAATGGGAACACCGACTCCGTTCGACGAGCGGATTCATCAGGCGAGGCCGCATGCGGGACAGATGGCCGCTGCGCGACATCTGCGCGAATTGCTTGCCGAGAGTGAGATACGCGAATCGCACCGGCAGAACGACACGCGCGTGCAGGACGCCTATTGCCTGCGTTGCATGCCGCAGGTGCACGGTGCGGCGCGCGGCGCGCTCCGGCATGGGCGTGAGGTGATCGAGATCGAAGCAGGTTCGGCGACGGACAATCCTTTGATCTTCCTCGGCGAAAACGGACAAGACGCGGAGATTTTGTCAGGCGGGAATTTTCATGGCGCCCCACTGGCGCTGGCGCTCGATTACGCTGCCATCGCGATCACCGATCTGATCAGTATCAGCGAACGGCGAATTGACCGGCTGATCAATCCGGACATCAACGAGGGTCTTCCCGCATTTCTCTCCGACAGTCCGGGCGTTTCCTCAGGCCTGATGATTGCGCATGTGACGGCAGCCGCGTTGCTCAACGAGTCCAAGGTGCTGGCGCATCCGGCGAGCATCGACAGCGTGCCGACATCCGGCGGGAAAGAAGATCATGTCTCGATGGGCATGACCTCGGCTTTGAAACTGAAGCGTATCGTCAAGAATGCGGAGCTTGTGTTGGCAATCGAGATGATGGCCGCCGCGCAGGGTCTGGAATACCGGGAGCCCCTCAAACCTGCGCGGCAAGTTGAGCTCGCTCGCGTGAAGGTCCGCGAACAGGTGGCACGGTTGTCCGAGGACCGTGTTCTCTCCGGTGACATCGAAGCTCTCGCCGACGCGGTGCGTTCGGGCAAGTTTGACGAGTGGGCTGATTCTTACTGATTGAATTGCTTGAAGGAGTGATGCATGTTGCAGGCTGAGATCGGAGTGGAGAGAGTGCGTGCTCCACGCGGAACGAAGATGAACTGCAAGGGCTGGCAGCAGGAAGCAGCCCTGCGGATGCTCATGAATAACCTCGATCCCGAGGTTGCCGAGCGGCCTGACGACCTCGTCGTCTACGGCGGTACCGGGAAAGCTGCGCGGAACTGGCCAGCCTTCCACGCCATCGTCCGCGCGCTCAAGTCGCTTGAGAACGACGAAACTCTGTTGATTCAGTCCGGTAAGCCGGTCGGCATCCTGCGCACGCAGGAGTCTGCGCCGCGGGTGCTGATCGCCAACTCGAACCTCGTCGGCAAGTGGTCGAACTGGGAGCACTTTCACGAGCTCGAGCGCAGGGGCCTGATCATGTATGGGCAGATGACGGCTGGTTCGTGGATTTATATCGGCAGCCAGGGCATCGTGCAGGGGACTTACGAGACTTTTGTCGAGGCCGGACGGCAGCACTTTGGCGGAAATCTGGAAGGGCGGCTGATTGTCTCCGGTGGAATGGGCGGCATGGGTGGAGCTCAACCCTTGGCCGCGACGATGACGGGAGCGTGCTTCCTTGGCATCGATGTCGATCCGGCGCGGATCGAGAAGCGGATCGCGAACGGCTATTGCGATGAGATTTCCTGGAGTCTTTCAGACGCACTGGCTAAGTTGGATTTGGCGCGCGCAGAAAAACGCGCCCTGTCGCTTGGGCTGGTGGGCAATGCTGCGGACGTACTTCCGGAATTGATTGAGCGCGGCGTCGTTCCTGACATGCTGACCGACCAGACCAGCGCGCATGACCCGCTCCATGGGTATGTACCGAATGGCATGACGCTGGAGCAGGCGCTACGGCTGCGCGAGCGTGATCCCGAAGAATACAACCGCGTCTCGATGGCCACCATGGGCCGTCATGTCGAGGCGATGCTGGAGTTGCAGGCTCGCGGCGCGGTGACCTTCGACTATGGCAACAATCTTCGCACCCAGGCCAAGCTGGTTGGCGTGGAGGGCGCTTTCGACATTCCGGGTTTTGTGCCGGAGTATATCCGGCCGCTTTTTTGCGTCGGCAAAGGGCCATTCCGTTGGGTCGCGCTCTCCGGCGATCCGGAAGACATCTACAAGACCGATCAGTTGGTGCTCGAACTCTTTCCCGAAGATGCGGCCTTGCGGCGATGGATCGATCTGGCGCAGCGCAAGATCCATTTCCAGGGACTGCCTGCGCGTATCTGTTGGCTGGGCTATGGACAGCGAGCGAAGTTCGGCCTCGCAATCAATGAGCTGGTTCGCTCGGGTGAGATTTCGGCGCCGATCGTGATTGGACGCGACCATCTCGATACCGGCTCCGTCGCTTCGCCTTATCGCGAGACCGAGGGAATGCTGGATGGTTCGGACGCCGTTGCCGATTGGCCACTGCTGAATGCTCTGGTAAATACGGCGGCCGGCGCTTCATGGGTGAGCATTCATAACGGGGGCGGTGTTGGCATCGGCTACTCGCAACATGCGGGGATGGTCATCGTCGCCGATGGCACCAAAGAGGCGGCCCGACGGCTCGAGCGGGTGCTGACAACTGATCCCGGCATGGGCGTGCTGCGGCACGTGGACGCCGGTTACGCTGTCGCTGAGCAATTCGCTGAGCGTGCGGGTGTGCGCGTGCCGATGAAGGACTAGGGACTGGGGAAACAGTACTGGACCTTCTTGTATTGACAATGATTGAAACTCACAAAGAAATCCTGGTGATGAACTGCTCCCAGTTGGTGATGCTGGCCGGGCCGGCTCGTCCTCGTATCGGTTCGGAGATGCGCGAGTTGGGCATCATCCGAGAGGGCGCGATGCTGGTTCGCTCTGGCCGCGTCGTTGCGGTCGGGTCTCGATCTGTGGTCGAGCCGCTCGCGGGACCTGACGTTGAAGTTGTCGATGCCGGCGGGCGCGTGGTGACTCCGGGGTTTGTGGATGCGCATACCCACCTCATATTCGGCGGAAATCGTGCCAACGAGTTCGAGATGCGTTGCGAGGGGATGACCTACCATCAGATTTCCGAGCAGGGTGGGGGCATTCGCTCAACGGTGAGAAGTACGCGTGCGGCAAGTGAGGCGGAGCTGGTTGCTATTGGCAAGAAGCATGCCGATTGGTTTCTGCGCAGCGGCACGACGACGATTGAGGCGAAGTCCGGCTACGGGTTGTCGACCGAAGAAGAGCTGAAGATCCTTCGCGCCATCCGAGCGATAGGTGAAGGGACGCCCTTGCGCTGCGTGCCGACTTTTCTCGGCGCACATGACGTTCCGGATGAGTATCGCTGCAATACGCACGGCTACGTGGATCTGGTGGTGAAAGAGATGCTTCCGCGGGTCGCCGAACAGAAGCTTGCGAAATACTGCGATATTTTCTGCGAGCCGAAGACGTTCCCTGTTGCAGAAGCCAGAGAGGTTCTTGTTGCCGCCAAGGCATTGGGGTTGGGATTGCGCGCGCATGCGGACCAGTTCACCTGCTCCGGCGCGGCGCAGTTGGCGGCGGAGCTTGGCGCGAAGACCGCCGATCACCTGGAACAATCGGATACTGCTTCGATCGCGGCGTTCAAAGCGGCAGGAGTGCAGCCGGTATTGTTGCCGGGCTCGGTCTATGCGATCGGCTCGCAGAAATACGCGCCGGCGCGGGCGATGATTGAGGCTGGCCTAGGCGTGGTGATCGCGACCGATTTCAATCCGGGTTCGTCTCCTACGACCTCGATGGCGATGATCATGTCGCTGGCCTGCACGCAGATGAAGATGACCCCCGCCGAGGCGCTGACTGCCGCCACCATCAATGCGGCATGCAGCCTTGACTTGCAGCGCGAGGTCGGCTCACTCGAAGCTGGCAGGGTGGCCGACTTCGTCGTGCATGACGTGGCGGATTACCGCGAGATTCCCTACTGGTTCGGAAGCCCGAAGCCGGTAATGGTCTTTGCGGGCGGCACTCGCCTTGCGCTCCATTGATAACTACCGCGCCCAACGACTATGTTGAATAAAACACTTTGGCGGTGATGATGGCGGTTGTGAACGACGCTGCACTCGATGTCTCCCTCTTAGGGATCGAGCGGGCCCGCGAGCGGATTCGCGAATTTATCTTCTTGTCGCCCTGCCTGCGGTCGGCGGCGCTAACCCGGATGACTGGGCAGGAAATCTATCTCAAGATGGACAACCTGCAGCGGACCGGCGCGTTCAAAGAGCGCGGCGCACTGAACAAGCTGTTGACGCTAACCGAGGACGAGAAGCGGCGTGGCGTCATCGCGGCGAGTGCGGGGAACCATGCGCAAGCAGTCGCCTACCACGCGACCCAGCGTGGGATTCGGTCGCAGATCGTGATGCCCCTGATGACGCCGCTGGTAAAGGTATCTTCGACCCGTGCGTTTGGCGCGGAGGTGGTTTTGCACGGCGCCAACTATGACGAAGCCTGTGCTGAGGCGGTGGCGCGGGCGGAAGCCGACGGGATGACCTTCCTGCACCCGTTTGATGATGCCGAGGTGATTCAGGGGCAAGGTTCGATTGGGTTAGAGATCCTCGAGCAGGTGCCTAATATCGAAGCTATTGTCGTGCCGATTGGCGGCGGAGGTTTGATCAGCGGTGTGGCTTGCGCGATCAAGGAGCGCAACCCCAATATCCGCGTCGTCGGGGTACAGACCGAGCGGCTGCCCTCGATGCTTCGCGCGGCGGAGGCCGGCGAACCAGTTACTGTTCCGGCGGAAGCGACGATTGCCGACGGTATTGCGGTTCGCCGCGTGGCAGAGCGGACGCGGCGTCTGGTCGAGCGCTACGTCGATGAACTAGTGACGGTAGATGAAGAGGAAATCGCCAGTGCCATTCTCGTCCTGCTGGAACGCGAGAAGACACTGGCCGAGGGGGCGGCCGCAGCGGCTCTGGCCGCGGTGTTGCAGCGCAAGTCTTCCCTCACGAAAGAGCGCACCGCGGTATTGGTCTGCGGAGGCAATATCGACGTCAGCCTGCTGGCCAAGATCATCGAGCGCGGTCTGGTCAAAGACGGGCGCTGGATGCGGCTGCGGATTCATCTCTCCGACAGGCCGGGCGCGTTACACCAGTTGACCAAAATCATCGCCGACCTTTCGGCGAACATCGTGCAGACGCAGTATGATCGCGCCTACTACGGCGTAAGCCTGGGCGATACGGTGATCGATTTCACGCTGGAGACCCGAGGGATGGAGCACATCGCGGCGATCGAGCGGACGCTGACCGATGCTGGTTATCGGCATGAGCGGATCGAATAGCTCTGCGCCAAGCACTCGACTCTCCTGCTTTGATCTAAACGCCTGGCGGAGCATTCGGGTTGCGGGGAGTTTCCGCCTTGGAGAAGCGCACGCCGCGATCGGCCAGCTTCTTGCGTTTTCGCGGCGCGCCTTGGGGGACCATTCTGCCGGTTGATTTTCTTTCCACGAGGGTAGGGTGGATGGTGAACTCCGCGCCTGCAGGCTGGGCTTCCTGATTGGGTCTGTAGAGAGCGCGGAAGGCGGTGCGGGCGATGTCGGGTCGCGAAACACGAATCGTGGTCAGCGGCGGCTGGGTGAAGGAGCTCAGATCGATATCGTCGAATCCAATCACAGAAATGTCTTCGGGAACGTTGAGCCCCTCCTCGAAGATCGCCCCCATGGCTCCGATCGCGGTCATATCGTTCGAGGCGAGAATCGCAGTCGGGCGATGATGTCGGGCGAGTAACCGTGCCATCGCGTCGTGGCCGCCGCCCATGCGGTGGTCTCCTTCTTCAATGAGGCCTGAGATCCAGACGTATCTTCTTTCGCTTCAGGCTGGCGATGAAGGCCTGGCGGCGGATTCGCGCCGAGGTGAGATTCATGGGACCGGAGATGAACCCGATGTCGGAATGCCCGAGGTCAGAGAGATGTTGGACGGCGGCATCGACTCCGGCCGCGTAGTCGAGCACAATGTTCGAAACGCCCTCGCTTGGCACACCCATATCCAGGAAAACCATCGGAATGCGGCGACTGCTGAACTCGTCGATCAGGTGCTCCTCCATTTCCGACGTGAGGATTGCGACTCCGTCAACCTTGCGGTGCAACATACGGAGAACGCAAGATTCCATGCGGGCGGGATCGTAGTTCGTGTTCGCCACCAGCACCTCCTGCCCATACTGGACCGCGATCTCTTCAAAGCTCCGTACCAGCTCAGGAAAGAACGGATTGGTGATATCAGAGATAATCAAGCCATACAAGCTGCTTCGTCCGGAGCCGAGAGCGCGGGCGTTGTTGTTGGGATAGAACTTCAGCGCACGGATTGCCTCGCGCACGCGCTCCGCAGTTTCCGGGGCGACCTTGTCCGAGCCGTTGATCGTTCGGGAGACAGTTGCGGTCGACACGCGGGCGACGCGGGCGACCTCTCGAATATTCATCGTTCTCTCTTGGTTCAATGCTATGCCGCTACTCGGCAACGCGGGGCAATCCGAGACAGGTATTCACCTAGAGTTATATACAGGTATGGAGCCGAAGGATAATAAAGTTTGCAGACGACCGGCGCAGTTCGCTTGGGGGGAGATTTCGAAGGGGTGTTCGTGAAGGGTTTTTGCAGGGGAGTCTTGGTTGTTGCCGTCGCGGCCGGTTATCTGAATTTTCAAGGCACGGCTAAGGCGTGGACGCAGACACCGCCCCCGCAAGCACCATCGGCAAAGACGACCGCGCCCGCCCAGCAATCCGGAATGGGTACCTCAACCGGTGGGGTCTTCGCCGCCGTGCATGACTCGGAAAACCGGCCCATCACCGCCGGCGGATTCGTAGACTCCGGGCCGATCGTCTTTCAAGACATCTCGAAGCAGGCCGGACTAACCGTCTGGCGGCACAAGATGGGGAGTCCCGGGAAGAAGTACATTCTGGAGACTCCTGGTTCGGGCGTAGCATTGCTCGATTATGACAACGACGGCTGGCTCGATATCTATGTCGTCAACGGCTCAACCTATGAAGCCCTCGACGGCAAGGAACCAGCACCAAAGGCCGCGCTCTTCCACAATAATCACGACGGCACGTTTACTGACGTCGCGGCGAAAGCAGGCGTAACCAACGAACGCTGGGGATTTGGCGCAGCCGTGGGCGACTTCGACAACGATGGCTGGCCCGACATCTACGTCAGCAACTACGGCAATAACCGCCTTTACCACAATAACCACGATGGCACGTTTACCGATGTCGCGGAAAAGGCGGGCGTCACTGCGGGCGGATGGTCGGCCGGTGCGACCTTCGGCGACTACGATGGCGACGGCCGTCTGGACATCTTCGTGCCTGGGTATGTTCACTTCGACCGTAGCAATCTGCCCGATCCGGGATCGAAGGCGGTCAATTATGCAGGTTGCCAGTTCCGCGGGATCACTGTGATGTGCGGGCCGCGCGGATTGCAGGGCGAGCAAGACCATCTCTTTCACAACAACGGCGACGGCACCTTCACCGATACCTCGGAGAAAGCTGGTGTAGGTGATCCGAATGCGTACTATGGCCTGGCTTCGGTTTTCGTCGATGTGAACAACGACGGTAAAGTCGACCTGGCCGTCGCCGACGATTCCACTCCGAACTACCTCTACATCAACAAGGGTGATGGCACCTTCGAGGACGACAGCTATGCCTCCGGCTATGCGCTGAACCAGGACGGGCGCGAGACCGCCTCGATGGGCATCGCGGTGGGCGACTTCCAGAACAATGGGTTGATCGACCTTGCCAACACGACCTTTTCCGACGACTACAAGGTGCTCTATCGCAACGACGGCGACGCCAACTTTACCGACGTGAGCTATAAGTTGGGCATCGCGCAAACCACGATTCCCTTCCTAGGCTGGGGCGACGGATTTCTCGATTACGACAACGACGGATGGAAAGACTTGTTCTTCGTCAACGGCCATGTCTATCCGGAGGTCGATAAGAACGACTGGGGCACCAGCTTCGCCGAGCGCCCACTGCTTGTTTCGGAACCTGAAGGGACAGAAGTTTGAAAATGTACCGCCGGTGAAAGGCACCGGCCTCGCCGATGTCCTTGCCGGGCGTGGGGGCGCCTTTGGCGATCTCTTCAACGATGGCAAGATCGATGTGGTGATCAATGTCATGGACGGCTCACCAGTGCTGCTGCGCAATGTGAACGACGACCATCATCATTGGGTCGAACTGAAGCTGGTGGGTGGCCCGAAGGTCCCGCGCGATGCCGTTGGCTCGACCGTGTATCTCACCGCCGGCAGCATGAAACAGCGCGGCGACGTGCTGAGTGGCGGCAGCTATGCGTCGTCCAACGATCCGCGAGTCCATTTTGGAATTGGCGATGCGACGGCCGTCGATAGCGCGGAGATTCACTGGCCGGGGAACGTCCTCGAACCAGTCAAGCTTCCCGGCGTCGATTGCATCTTTACCGTTGAACAAGGTAAAGGTGTGACTGGCCAGGTGTGCCCCAAGCCTCCTGCCAATGCCAAAGGCGCAGCCTCAAGAGATGTTGCGACCAGCGGTTTGAACAAGCCGTAACGTATTTCCCGGATCCGAAGCAGGCCTAACTCCCTCTGTGACGATGGCCATGTGGCATCCAGGAGCGAAGCCACTGACGAAAGACAATCCCGACAAAGCGGAAATTGCCAACAAGGTACCTCCTCCAGAGGCGAGCCGGCTCATTCAAGAGACGTCCGAACCATTCGAGGCCGATGCTCCTCATCCAGGCCGGCGGGCGCTTGCGAAGTCCCGCGACAGTATCGACCGCCGCGCCGACCCCTTGAATCGTAGCTACCGGCAGATCGCGATTGTCGAAGATCCATCGCTCCTGTTTTGGGGAGCCCAGAGCCACGATGAGAAATTCGGGAGCGGCTGCGATGATTCGTTCTCGCACCTGCCGGCTTAGTTCGACATCGTTCTCAAAGCCAATCGGAGGGCAGTCGATTCCCGCAATGCGTAGCCCAGGGTTATGTGAGGAGAGCTGATCGGCCGTCCTCTCGGCCGCTCCGGGTAGCCCGCCGAGGATATAAACGCTAAGCCTGGCCGGGCCTCCTTTCGCGCAGATTGCCTCCATCAGGTCGACACCGCGAATCTGCCCGCGCAACGGAGTGCCGAGCAAGGACGCGGCCCAAACCAGCGGCAAGCCATCAGCCACTACCAGGTTCGATGAGCGGACGATCTCGGCAAACGAATCGTCCTCATCGGCCAGAGCGACGATCGCGGCATTCGGGGAGCAGATGCGCGCGGCTGGCCCTTCGCGATGACTGGCTATATAGTCTAGGATCCAGGTGACGGCCTCCTCGAAAGTTATGACGTCGAGGCCTAACGCGCCGAGCGAGACACGCTTCCGGGCGGGTTGATAGGCGCCCGTCATTGGGCTTATAGCTCCAGCGAGTATTTTGCTCATGCCGTCTGATCGTTCCGGTCTTGCGGGTCTATCCGGTTCCGGGGCATGTTGGGAGACATCTTCGCAGGTCGTCTCTGCCGGGAGCTACTTCGCCGTCAGCGCCCTGAGGAATTGATTGAAGAAGTCCACGGCGACGAAGTACGACTCGACTGGGACGCGCTCATCCCTCCCGTGGGCGCGAATGTCATTGGTCTCCAAAGCAATTCCAGAGATAGCGTAGGTCGGCATGCCGGCCGCATTGGTAAAGACGCCGTCGGAGGCGCCGTCAGCCATATCCGGAATTATCGGCACATTTGGCCAGAACTTGCCGGCGACCGTAGTCATTGCATCCATTACTTCGGGTTTAATTGCAGCCGGTGGCAAAGCTTTCTTGTCCGGCGCAGAGGCAAACGACCGGCCGTCATCCGAATAATTCACCGTAATCTTTGGATCGTTCAGGACCGTGATCAATTGCTGCCGGACCTCCTCTGGAGAATGTCCCGGCAGAATGCGGCAGTTCACCGTCGCCTTGGCCATCTGGGGCAGCGCGTTGTTGGCGTGGCCGGCATCGAGACGCGTCGCAACGCAGGTGGTGTGCATGGTCGAGTTGTACGAGGGGTCTTGAGAGAGCCGGTCGATTGAAGCCTGATTCGGCGTAGTCTGCAGAATCGCCTTCATGTCGGCTGCCGTCTGACCCGTTTCGACTCCGCTCAATGCTTCGAAATAGGAGCGGGTAACCGGGTTCAGTTCGAAGGGGAATTTATAGGCCTGAAGTCGAGTGAGGCCGCCGGCCAGATGATAGATTGCGTTGTCCGGCACTGGCAGCGAGCTGTGGCCGCCGGGATTGGTGACGACAAGCTGAAGATCTGCGTAGAGCTTTTCGCTCGCGTCGATGTCGACGCTTCTGACTTTGCCATGTTCGAGATCGACTCCGCCGCCATCATGATTCAAAACATACTCCGCCTCGATCAAATCGCGGTGGTTGTTCAGCAGCCAGTCGACTCCGTTGGACTTTCCACCTTCCTCGTCCGCGGTAAGCGCCAGGATGATGTCGCGATCAGGCTTGTAGCCTTCTTGTTTCATGCGGATGAGAGTAGTCATCATGATGGCGTCGCCGCTCTTCATGTCCTGCGTGCCGCGGCCGTAGAAGTAGCCGTCCTTCTCGACAAACTGGAAGGGATCGGTGGTCCAGTCTTCGCGCCGGGCCTCGACGACATCGAGATGGCCGATCAGCAGGATCGGCTTCTTTGCTCCGGTGCCATGCAGCCTCGCCACCATATTGCCTTTGCGAGAGTTCGGCCCCAGGACGACGTCTTCCTTCGCGAAGCCGGCATCGAGCAGCCGCTTCTGCATCGCCTCGGCTGCGGTGGTGGTGCTCCCAACTGAGTCGGTGCTGTTAATGTCGATCAGCTGCTGAAAGATGTCACGGGAAAGCTGGTGCGTCGCCGGATCGAGCTGTGCATGGGCTGGAATTGTGGAGCAGGCGACGAGGATGAGAGACAGAAGCGAACCGCGAGTGAAAACGAACACGAAGGCCCCAGTATTCCGTTGATTTGTAGATCCAGTCTAATTGGGACTCTCGACCAAGGAAGGGGGGCGCCGAAAATGTTGACTCGGCGCCCCATTGTCATTGCAACTTCTTTAGATTTTAGAAATCAATACGCAATGAGAACTGCATGACACGCGGGCGACTTAGCGTCGTGCTGTAGGCACCGAGGCTCTGTCCACTAAGGAGACCAGTGTTCAAGCTCGCCACGTCGAAGCGCACCGAATTGGTGACGTTGAAGACCTCCCAGGCGAACTTTAGATTGTAGTTCTCGTGGAGATTCCAGCTCTTGGTCAGGCCGGTATCGATGTCGAAGTATCCATCGCCGCGGAAGTTGTTGCGCTCACCAGCCTCACCGGGATAGGGCAGTCGCACTGGAGGGCCTCCGTTATCGACTCCAGCGTTAATTGCGTTCTGGTCTTTGAAGGCTTCGGGCGCGTTCCCATTGCCCGAATCCAGGTGTTTATGCATGGGCACGGGGCCATTGGTGACGCCATAACTCTCGATCTGCCAGTCGGTCGTCCAGCCTGGTTCGAAGAGTCCGAACGGAAGGCCGCTGGTCCAACGCCCGAGGCCTGAGAGCTGCCATCCACCGATAATGGCGTCTACGACGCCATTGTCGCTGGAAGCAAACTGCTTGCCCCGGCCGAAGGGCAACTGGTAGACGCTTGTCGCAGTGATGAGGTGGCGGGCATCGAAGTCCGAAGAAGCTCGGTTAAGGCTCGGTTTCCAGGTGTTGATGATGTAGCTATAGGAGGAGAAATTGCCGCCCGTACGCTCTGTGTCCGACCCCATATCGATCGAATGGGAGAAGGTATAGGAGGCGTCGACCTGGAAACCATGGGTCATGGGATGGCGAAGCGTGAATACTGCGGCGTTGTAGTAGCTCATCCCCATAGTGGAAAAGGAATAGAGCGAAGAAAACTGCTTCTGCCAGAACTTCACGATGGGATTGCCCTCGGCATCCACATTGCAACCATAGCCGCAATAGAAGTCGAGGTCGGCAAGCGAGGTCGTTGCGCCGTATGTGGTCCGATACGGGGCCCATTCATTGGTATATATGGCCTGAGTCGCGCTTTCTCCCGGATAGTCGAAGCCCGCCAACTGAGGAAAGACATCCTCAAAATAGGGAATGGCCGGAACCGAAGCTTCGGGGTTCTGTCCGTTCTGGTCGACGAGCTTGCTCAGCTGGGCGCCTGCGGTGAAGTAGTCGCCTCCCCCCTGGGTGTCAACGAAGTTGGTGGGTTCGGCGAGATCGAGGTTCTCCAGCAGATGGCGTCCGAGTCGACCGACGTAGGCAGCTTCAAAAATAAAGCCGCTGGGCAACTCACGCTGGACCGAAAAGTCCATCACCTCGGAATAGGGAGTCTTGAGTTTGTTATCGATTCCCCAAGCGATGGCGAAGCCGCAGTCGTAATCGCTGGGCGGCGCGTAGGGATAGGTTATCGACGGAGAAAGCGCGCAGCCGCTGCTGTTGGGCAGGTCATGAACACCGGTGAAGCGCGGCGACTCGCCGATCGTGTAGCTGCCAGCGGGGTTGGTAATACTGGTCGTCAGGCCAAAAGAGCCATAGTTGGAGAAAGCGTTGACCAACCCCTGCCCAAAGTGGTCGAAATACAAGCCAAAGCCTGCTCGAATCGATGTTTTTGGGTCAGGAGAGTAGGCGATCGCCAGACGGGGAGCGAAGTTCAGCTTCTGCCAGGGCCAGTAGCCAGCTTTTCCATACGATGGACCGTTTGGAGAGAAGTCGAGGTTTGGCTCGTAGATAACACCCTGCGAAGCAGCAGCGTTCCGTTGCCGAAACCAGGCATCGGTGTCAATGGTTGGCGCAATCTGCTGACCGTCGGTCGCATAGGGGGTCTGCAACAGGCTGTGGCGCAGTCCGGCGGTGATTGTCAAATTTGGAAGAATCCGCCATGCGTCCTGGATATACCACTCGAACTCATTGTCGCGAAAATGACGGGTAATGAATTGTCCGTCGTTGTAGAGGCTGCCGGTTGCACCGCCGGAGTTGATTTTGTAATTGAACGCCCCGGTTGCGGAGGGAACAGTACCCACCAAATTGGCGAAAGCGATCTCGTAGGAGTTGCTGAAGCTGCCATCGACCTCGGGCAGACCGGCAATGCCGGAGGGATCTGGAGGGTTGCCATACAGCCAATAGGGGTTGGTGCTGGCGTTGTTAAAGGAGTTGGCGTCCGTACCGCCGTCGTTTGTAACCATGCGATAGTTGGCGCCAAACTGGATTGTGTGTTTCCCCTTTGTCCAGCTCATGTTGTCAATAACGTTCTGCACCGGCACAAGGGTCTTGTAGTTGCGCGTCTCCGCGTTCAAATCGCTCAAGAAGCGGAAGTCGACGTAATCGCCCACGCCAACCCCGCTGGTGGCGTTACTCTGGCGAATGTAACCGTAAAGAAGGTTGTTAACCAGAGTAGGCTTGATCATCCAGGTCCATCCCGCGGAGATTCCCTTCGTGTCATCGCTGAAGTAGGAAGACGCAGGGTTTCCCGGAAACTGCTCAACTCCGTCCGCAGTGTCTTTCTGGAAGTTGCCACGCACAAAAAGATGGTGATTCGCATTGGGCAAGTAGTCGAGCTTAACGATACTCGTGTTCAGCGTCGCGGGTGACGGAGAAGAAAAGGTATAGGAGGCAGTGTTATAGCCGTCGCCAACGACCGAGCCATTCGGCAAGGGAAACGCCTGGAAATGGGTGAGGGAGTGGGGGTTCGGTCCCGGCCCCCAGGAACAGGTTCCGCTATCGGAACAGCTTGGATCAAGCGAGGCATCGAGGGCGCTGACCTGGTCCGGCGTTATCGAGGCAACGCTGCCGTCGGCGCCCGCGTAGGTGATAATTCCGTTGCGAAAGCTTTGAGTGGGTACAGTCTGGGTCACCTGCGTGTTTTCGGCCGTTCTCTGCCCTTCGTAGTTAAAGAAGAAGAAAAGCTTATTCTTCTTGATCGGGCCGCCGATGCTGCCGCCAAAGGTATTGCGGATCAGCTTGCCGGGTATATTTGGCTCGCCGGAGGCAAGTTCCGCCTGCTTATTGAACCAGTCGTTCGCCACGGTGTTCGAGGGGCGATAGTACTCGTAGAGCGATCCGTGAAATAGATTCGTGCCGCTCTTGGTAACCAGATTGACCTGCGCCCCTGAGGAGCGTCCAAAGTCTGCCCCGGCGTTCGAGGTTGTCACGCGAAATTCTTCGGTGGAGTCGATGGTCGCCCGAAGCACTCCCGTAAAAGCGTAACCATTCACCTGGTCGTTGTCGTCCAAACCATCCAGCGTGACGTTGCCTTGATCCGAGCGGCCGCCCGATACAGCCCCGTTTCGGCTGTCAGTCGCCGCGTTGCGGCCAAGATAGAGGACGCCGGGCTGCAGGCTGAGCAGATCGGGGACGTTGCGGCCCTCCATGGGGAGCGCCTCGATAGTGGCGCTGTTCATGGAGTTGCCCATGCTGGCATCGGTCGTGTTGAGGGTCTGCGCCTCGGCGCTGACGTCGACTGTGACCAGGTCCTCATGAACCGACAACGCGAAGTTGATCGTGGCCGGCTGGCTCACGAGCAATTCCGCAGACTTTGTCGAGTCCGCGAAACCATTTGCAGACACTGCGATGGTGTAGTGAGCTGGTGGAATTTGTGTGAAGCTATAGTCCCCGGCCCCACTGGTGGTTGCCTTGAGCACCGTTCCATTCGTGGCGTCGGTAATGGTGACTGTTGCGTTGGGTATGGTGGACCCGGTTTGGTCTTCCACGGTTCCGCGGAGCGAGGTGGTTGCGCTTTGGGCGGCGAGGCGGGTCGTGAAACCAACCATGAAGGGGAGAAGAAACACGAATACACAAATGCGGCGAATCATCACTTTTCCTCCAAGCAAATGAAGAACGGCACTGTCTATGCAGCAGTTGCGTCCCTCATTGAAATGTGCGGGCGCTAACTGGAGGCTAATTCTTGGTGTTGGGTGCGAGCGAAGTCGTGAATCGACTGTGTAGATTACAATTCTGCAACAGAAGGGGTGGGGGCACAAGAGTTTTCCGCGTTGGAAGGGAAGAATTCCCGATCCGGGATCGCCACGCGCTCTCGCTGTGCTTGCTTCTATGAGATAGGGAATCTTCTCACGGCGCTTTCATTCGCCTTTCCGGGGCGTTAACCTCGTATTCACGGAAAGCGGCTAGTTTGGTATTCGGTGAATCTCAACACTCAGGACGTTCGCGTGGCCAGTGCTGCCGGTTCCAGCTCCTCGTTCGATCCCGCCGATTCTCCGGCTCCTGGAGCGAGTAAGCCGCCCGCTGAAGTCTCGCAGATACGGAAATTCCTGCAGTCGCGCGGCAGCTCGGCTGGCCTTGACAAAGCCTTCGCGGGACTGATGGTGGCTTGCGCGTTGGCAATCTTCGCCATCGTGGCGCTGATTCTCTTCGAGTTGATCATGCGCTCGCGCTTGTCGATCTCGAAGTTCGGCATAGGCTTCTTCTTCAAACAGGCGTGGGACCCGGTCAGCGGGCAATTTGGCGCTCTTCCTTTCATCTACGGCACCTTGGTCTCGTCCCTCCTAGGTCTTCTGATCGCGGTGCCGCTCGCGGTTGGCGTGGCCATTTTCCTCACCGAAATGTGCCCCAAGCTCCTGCGCGGCCCGCTCTCCTTCCTCACCGAGTTGCTGGCGGCGATTCCCAGCGTTGTCTATGGTTTGTGGGCGGTTTTTGTGCTGGTGCCGCTGCTTCGCGAACACGTTAATCCGATCCTGGCGAAGTTTCTCGGCTGGACGGGATTCTTCGGCGGACCGAACTACGGTATCGGCATGCTGGCCGCCGGAATCATTCTGGCGATCATGATTCTGCCCGTCATCTCGTCTTTGACTCGCGAGGTCATGACCTCGGTTCCACATTCGCAGCGCGAGGCAGTACTGGCTCTGGGGGCGACGCGCTGGGAGATGATCCGCATGGGTGTGTTGCGGAACGCGCGCATCGGTATCGTCGGGTCGATCATTCTCGGGCTGGGCCGCGCGCTGGGTGAGACCATGGCGGTCACCATGGTGATTGGCAACCGGCCTGAGATCGCGAAGTCGCTCTTCGCCCCCGGCTACAGCATGGCGAGCGTGATTGCGAATGAGTTCAGCGAAGCATCTGACGACCTCTATCTCAGCGCACTGGTCGAGATCGGCCTGGCTTTATTCCTGGTGACCATCGTCGTGAATGCCCTGGCCCGCCTGCTGGTGTGGGCAGTGACTAGGGGGACGCCTGCGCGGGTGAACTAGCTGAAGCTAGCTGACCCGAAAAGCGGACATCAACTATGGCAACCACGGTTTACAAGACGAGCGCCTACAACCGGATCAGCCGGCAATTTGCCGACTATGCGGCTACCGGGCTTTCCATCCTGAGTACGATCCTGGTTGTCGCGCCTCTGGTCGCGATCTTTCTTTACCTGATCTATAAGGGCGCTAGTTCGCTGAATCTGGCTTTTTTCACCCAGGTGCCAAAGCCGGTTGGTGAAACCGGCGGCGGCATGGCGAATGCGATCTTCGGTTCAGGCGTGCTCTTGCTGATTGGCAGTGCGGTTGGCGTGCCGATCGGAATCGCTGGTGGGATCTTTCTTGCTGAGTTCGGCCGCGGGAGCCGGCTGGCGAACGCGGTCCGGTTTACCGCCGATGTGCTGAACGGCGTCCCGTCGATCGTAATGGGCATCTCGGTGTATTCGCTGATCGTGCTGCCGCAGAAGCACTTCTCGGCGTTCTCTGGTGGCGTGGCTCTGGGCATCATGATGATTCCGACGATCACCCGCACCACCGAAGAGATGCTGCTGATGGTTCCTCACTCGATTCGCGAGGCCGCGCTGGGGTTGGGTGTGCCCAATTGGCGATCGGTGCTGGCGATTACCCTGCGTACCGCGTCGCCGGGAGTAATTACCGGCTGCATGTTGGCCTTTGCCCGTGTTGCGGGCGAAACAGCGCCACTGCTGTTCACGGCTTTCGGCAACCAGTTCTGGAGCGCGAACCTCAACCAACCCATCGCCGCGCTGCCCTTGCAGATTTTTGTCTACGCGATCTCGCCTTATGACGAATGGCATCGTCTGGCATGGGCCGGGGCGCTGGTACTGATTGTTCTGATCGTTGTTTCCGTCGCGTTGGTACGGTATGTGACCTCGCGCGGCGTTTTGAAAGGGGCCAGCTAAGTGGGTGCCGGAATCCAGGTCACGGAACTCAATGCATGGTATGGCACCAACCATACGCTGCATGATGTCAATCTGAACATGCCCGCGAACAATGCGACGGCGCTCATCGGGCCGTCGGGGTGCGGCAAGTCGACGTTCGTCCGCTGTCTCAATCGCATGCATGAGACGAACCCCATCGCGCGCGTGACCGGCAAGGTCATGATCGACGACATGGATATCTACAATGACGTCTCCGCGGTCGAAGTGCGGCGGCGGGTGGGGATGGTCTTTCAACGCCCCAACCCCTTCCCGACGATGTCGATCTATGACAATGTTGTCTCGGGTCTTCGGCTGAACGGCTTCAGCAATCGCCGGGTTATGGACGAGGTCGTGGAACGTTCGCTGAAGGACGCCGCGCTATTTGACGAGGTGAAGGATGATCTGAAGAAGAAATCCGGAGCTAGTCTTTCCGGCGGTCAGCAGCAGCGCCTGTGCATCGCGCGGGCGCTGGCCGTCGACCCTGAAGTGCTGCTGATGGATGAGCCGGCCTCTGCGCTTGATCCGGTCTCGACAGCAAAAATTGAGGACCTGATCTTCCAGTTGAAGACGCAATACACAATCGTGATCGTTACCCACAACATGCAACAGGCCGCGCGGGTCGCCGAGAACACGGGTTTCTTCCTCAATGGGAAGATGATCGAATTCGATGCGACTCATAAGATATTCACGAACCCCAGCGACAAGCGGACAGAAGATTACATCACTGGACGTTTTGGCTGAGGTCTTGCTCTGGGTAGTCAGGCGGATTTCAGAGAGTCTGGATAAGAATTACCGAAGTGAATGAGTTCGGTTGCAGGAAGGAGTAGGCCGATGGTGCGGCTCCGGTTTCAACAAAGCCTCGACGATCTGAAGGAACGGCTGCTGGTCATGGCGGGCATGGCTGAGCAAGCGATCCAGCGCGCCATCGAGGCCTATCGCACTCGCGACGTCAGCATCTGCGACCTCGTCGACCACGGGGAAATGGCCATCGACCGCTTTGAGACGGGAGATCGATCAGATGGCGCTGGATTTGCTCGCCATGGAACAGCCGATGGCGATCGATCTGCGCTTCATTCTGGCAGTGATCAAGATCAACGCCGACCTTGAACGAGTGGGCGACGCGGCGAGCAGCATCAGCGATCGCGTTCGCGATCTGCAGGCGTTTCCAGTGGTTGATCTGCCGGTCGATATCCCACGCATGGCGTCGCTGGCCGCAGGGATGGTCCGCAAAGCGCTGCACGCGTTTATTGAAGGGGACGCCGATTTGGCGGATTCGGTGTTGCTGATGGACGATAACGTGGACCGGCTCAACGAGGGCGCTTACTTCGCATTGTCGACCTTGATGAAAAGCCAGCCGGACCTGACTCCGCAGGCACTTAACGCATTAATGATCGCCCGCAGCCTGGAACGCGTCGCCGACCACGCGACGAACGTCGCCGAAGATGTCATCTTCTGGGTGCGAGGCGCGGATGTGCGCCACCATGTCGGTCGAACCAGCGACTCTTCTACGCCGGCGGCGGATTAACCTACGCTGCCCACCAAAGCAACTTCTGTAGGAACGGATAGTACAGTCCGAGCCGCACTTGGATTTCGGTGCCATGCGCCAGCTTGAGTATTTCGGCATAGCTCTCGAGCTGCGCGGCGTATTGCAGTCTCTCGGCAGCAAGAAACTGATCAATCCCGGATGGCCCATGAGTCGGAGTCTTGTAGTCGATGATCCAGAGGCAGCTCTCGTCATCGAAGCGCGATTTCGGGACGAGCGGTTCCGGGCCGGCGAAAAAGCTGCGATCGATCCGCATAGTGCGCGGCACTCCGTCGATCACGGCGGTCCACGACGATTCGGTTTGCGATTCGCGGTGTGAACCCAGAATCCAAAGACCGGTGGGATCAGCCAGCACTTTACCCAGGGCTTGAACGGCGCTGTTGGCAATAAATGCCGCCTCTTGTTGTGAAAGCCCTTCGTTCCGCGTGAGCGCGTTTGCCTGAATACGAAACCCCGGCAGCGCCGCACGCAGATCGGCCTCGGAACGGCCCGTTGCGATAAACCGCGCGGCCCGCTCGAAGAGTGCGTGGACCGTCGTCCCCAAAACTCGCGACGAGTGCGAACCATGCGGGCGTTGCAACTTGTCCTCATTTAAGGCCGGAACGGACTCAGGCCTCTGCGTTGCCCAATCGAGGTTAGGCGCGACTGGGGCGGCCATCCAGTTCGATCGAAGCCGCCAGAGCTTACCGTTCGGATGGAAATTTGATTTGCCACTCGCGGCTGCCACGGTGTCGAGAACGCCAGGTCCGTAGTCAGGCAGAGGAGACGGAAACTCCACCAAACATTCCGATTGCGGTGGCGGGGTACGCTTCGCATACTCAGCGTCGAAAGCGCTTTCTAAAGCAGGCCACGCTGTATGCAGCAAAGTGCCAGAAACAGGACTGAACCCTTTATCTGTAACCGCTACGGTTCCAAATAAGTGCAACTCTTCCCGCGCGCGTGTGCAGGCCACATAAAGCAGCCGCTTGCGCTCCTCCGTTTCGCGGTTTTGCTTCTGCCGCCATAGCCATTTATAGGTAAGAGAAGTATCCTCGCCTTTGTTGCCAATCGGCGCAACCAAGGCCTCGGCTTGTGGCCCGGTGGACCGCTCAACATAGCGAATCAGGCTGAAGGCATCTCTGCCCACAGGCTTATTGAGACCAGGAAGCACTACGACATTAAACCCAAGGCCCTTGGCCTTGTGCATCGTCATTAATTGAACGCCGCAACGATCGCTCACCGAGGGGTCGGACTTCGCGTGGAGTCGTGCAAGACGATCCTGCATTGCTTCGCCCGTTGCATCGATGCCATCGAGGGACACCTCTTCCAGCATGCCGAAGTATGCTCGTGCATTCTCGAACCCTGCAGCGTCAACGCAGGCAGGGCCGCCAAGGCTGTTCCAGGTGCGTTCGATCCACGACGAGAAGGAGGGCTGCCGATGACGATTGCCGAGCGCTGCCTGCATAATCTCTATCACGCGGCCTACTCGCTGCTTCGCATCCTCATCGAGGAGGTGCAGGGACTCGCTGATTTCCGCTGTAACAGCACGCGACGCAAAACGCGTGGCGTCGGTTCCGCACAGCAGGTGCAGATCGTGCAACTTCAGCCCGCACCACGGAGCGCGCAGGAGCGCGAGCCAGGCAACGCGATCCATCGGATGCAGAAGGGCCCGCGTAAGCGACTGAAGATCGAGAATCTCTTGCCGTTCGCCGAGCAGTTCCATTTCGACGGCGCGAAAGGGTATCTCCTCAGCACGAAGCGCTGCGGCGAGTGGGACGAGGTGACGTTTCGCTCGTGCCAGAATCGCTATGGTGAACTCTTTGCCCTGCTCTCCCGCCGCATTCATTCTTGGTTGATGTTTGCGAATAATCCTGAGTATTTCGTCGGTTTCTCTCTTCTGCGCTTCCTCGCGACTGCTCTTCTCCATGGTCGTGAAGTCTGGGTGGATCTGATAGGCGCCATCCGGTTTTGCGTCATCTGCAGGTGTCGCCGGCAGGAACCTCACGTCAGCGGAGCCGTGTTTCACTCCATAAGGAAAGACGGTATCGAACATCTTATTCAACGGGTCAACAAGGCCGGCGTGGGAGCGAAAATTGGTCTTGAGGTCGAGCGCTCTTGGTGAAAGCTGACCAGCGCGGGTCGCGAGGCCATGTTCGCGTACCTCGGCAAAGAGTTCGACGTCGGCCTGGCGGAACATATAGATCGACTGCATAGGATCGCCGACTAAGAAGACGGTCCGTGGAGCGTCGAAGAGTGTACGGGGCTGGTTGACCGAGTCTGCGTTCCAACTGCGAAGAAGGGCGGAAATGAACTCGTGCTGGCTGCGCGACGTATCCTGGAATTCGTCGACAAGCAGGTGCTGAATGCCTCGACCCTGGGTGTCGTCACGCAGCACTTCTAATGCGGCCAGACCAACTTCGATAAAGTCAACGACGCCTCGTTCCACAAAGACAGCTTTTAGTTCTCCGATGGCGTGGCGCAGAAGAATCAGGATCTGGCAAAGACTGGTCGACTGCTGTTCGGTGTAGCCGGGAGAAGGAAGACCCTTAATCTCCACGAGTAGATCGACGAAGCCGGGAATCTCGCATAGCTCTCCGACCAAGGCGATCATTTGGGCCTTCTCGAGAGAGCCTGGCGGGAAGCCGAGCCCGGCGTTGTAGGTCTTCCGGGGCTCTTCATCTTTGGTCAATAAAAACTCAACGAAGCAGCGCCAATCCTTGACGAATTCCGGCGAGGGAGAAGGCAGGGCAGCCAATCCGGCCAGTAGACGAATCTCTATTTTCAGTTCCTCGGTCCGGCATGCATAGTCTGCTAGCCGGATCAGTTTCTCGGTCAGCGCAGGATGCGAAGAAAGCAGGTCATGCATCGCGCCTAAGACGCGCTCAATCTCTCGCCGAAATGATTCCTCGAGACGTTGACGGATGGCGGCCCAGTCAATCTTTCCGATCAAAGGGAAAGCGCGCGACCATTGATCGCGGGTAGCCAGCATCTTTGCGAGCAACTCTTCGCATCCGGCAAGATTACTATCCCGGAGTAGCAACAGCCCTCGCAGTGCAGCGTTCAACTCTTCATCGTCTCCGCCGAGGCGATCGAGGGTCTTCTGCGACGCTCGGCGATAGAGCGGAGATCCCGCCTCAGTGGGTTGCAGCACACCGCCGGGTCTTCCGCTCAGCGGCATCTGGTGGGCAATGCGAAGGCCGAGCGAATCGATAGTCTCGATATTGAGGCGATGCGGCTGTTCCAGTAGCCTCCAGCCTCGTGTGATTGAATTTGTATACGCTGCGGTTGCAATTTCAAGGCTCTCGGCCTCTTCGTTATCAGGCATCGCTTTGGACCCCAGGAACTCCCGGGCCTTCTCGAGCTTGCCAAGGATGCGATGCCGTATCTCGGCCGTGGCGGCCTTGGTAAAAGTGATGCCTAAGACTTGTTGCGGTTCTTCGACGACCGCGAGCAACTTGAGAAAGCGCATCGCGAGCAACTCGGTCTTTCCGGAACCCGCAGGGGCCTGCACCAGAACGGAGCAGGTGATGTCCAAGGCCTCATTCCGCGCCTGCCGGTCGGCCAAATCGTGAATCACGAGATCATTCATCGAAGGGCTCTTCCTCGACGGCGTCATCTTCCCCGGCGATTGACTCGGCGGCGGCTTCGATTGGAACTATTGTCTCGGCGACACGGCACAATGCGGCCAGCGCACAATACTTGCAGGTGTTTGGATAGAGCTTTGGCGCGACCGCAGCGTCGCCGTCCAGGAATCCCCCGGCCAGATTGTCTAGTGCGTTTCTCCACTCGCTGAGAACGCCCTCGTTAAGTCGATTCTTCAACAGACCTGAATTACCCGCGAGCTCTCTTTGTATTGTCTTCCTTGGATCTTCAGCTCGGCCTATCAAGTAGGTTTCTCCCGCGCGGACCTCCGCGAAGAGCACTCCTCGAAGACCTTCAACATGGCCATGAAGTGCATAGAGAGGCAACTGCGGCTCATCGGGTCGCTCGCTATTCCACAGTGTTGGAGTGACCTTACCGGTCTTGTAATCGAGGATGAGCCGTCCACCCTCTACCTGATCAACGCGATCGACGCGAAGGCTGAGTTGTAGCCCGTTGATCTCGGTCTCAGTTTCCTTCTCGCACGCCTCGACGGTGAAATCGGTGCGTGTGATCTCGTAGTCGAGCCACTGTAGCAATAGCGAGCTTAGCCGCGCTTGCTCTACCTGCAAATAGGCCTTCGACCATCCGCTGACTTGGTCTGAACCTCGTCGCTTTTGGAATACCTCCGCTATATGAAAGTCGAGAATCGCAGGCAGTGAACCGTTTGCTCTTGCATTGAACAATTCACCGCGATTTCTCAAGGTTGAACCGTCAGGACCCGGCATCGACCAAAATGAATTCATCACGTCGTGCACGATGTTCCCTCGATCAAGCGGCGACAGCCCTCGCTCCGGAGCTTCCAGCTCTTCGGCGTCGAGCCGGCGCATTGCGAACGACTGAAAGGCGCATGCCGACTGGCGTTTGAGAATCTCGGCCCCGCCGGCGGGAATCTCGACGGGCCACGGAATGGACGAAGCATCCTCGATTGGCTCTGTGCGGCGACGGCGTTGCGCGACGGCTGGGACTCGCAGCGTGATCCGCGACTGTTCTGAAGAAGACGCCTGTAGATTTGAGCCGAGGGCCTCCTTTAAAAGAGCGGAGGTGCGCAGATCGCCAGTTTCGTCGCGCAGGGCGTGGCTGAAGACACAATCTGTCGCGTTGGACGCCAGTCGCTGCGTAATCGCAAGATGCAGACTCCAGTCGTCACTCATGCTGGCGCGCGGCATGCCGGCCTTGCGTTGCAGCCAAAGGGGCAAGAGCGGATTGGGCTGGCCTGCCGCGGGCCAATGACGATCGTCGGCACTGAGAAACCAGAGCGCATCGAAGTTTTGCCCCGCGGACTCGAGCGGACCCATAATTTGAATCGGCGCGCCGCGCGACTCAGGAGCAAAGATCGTCTCGGACGCATAGCGATCAAGGGCGGTTACAAATTCAGCCCAGCTCACGCGCGCGCCGTCGAAGCCGAGTGCCGCTACCTCGCCGAGCAAGCGTTCCCAACGAGCACGGGCTTGGAATTCGACGCTCTCGAGAGCCCGCGCCCCGGGCCACTGAAGCAATCTCAACAGGTCTTCGGAGACGGCGATCCATTCAGGGAAGGTCCTCCTGCGGGTGGTTACACCCTCAGACACGGCCTCCCGTTGAAAATCGCGGAGACGGCCGCGAAACTCGCGGAGAGTCTGCGAGGCCAGGCGGGGACTATATCGAAGAAACGCTTCGAGCGCCGTTTCGGACGGGAGCTGGCTTCGCTTACGCAGCTCCGCATCGAACTCGGCCATTTCGAAAAGGTCTTCGCCGTCGGCGGCCAGAAAGCCCGAGATCGTGAGCCAGGAGACTGCGGGTGGTTCGAGCGGTTCCACCAGCCAACGCAGGGTGAGCAATGCGGCCTTGACCAATGGAACAGTGGCCAGCGGAACACCCAGAGAAAATTCAAAGGGCATCGCTTCGCTGTTCTCGATGCCGGCCGACTCGGGCATCAAGATTGCTCGGAAGATGCGCTGGATCTCGCCTCGCATTTCGTCGGCGCCTTGTACGATAACGGCAATGCTTGTGGAAGGATTCGCCTCGATCTTCCTGCGCAGCCACCACGCGCAGGTCGAGAGTTCATCGCGCAGGTCGTTTGCCTGGATCAATTGGAGCGATCCAGTTTTTGGCGGCGACTGAAGCTCCTGTACAACCGTTCCCGCCGTGCGGCCGGCGTCAATCAACATATGCTGTGCGGGTGTGACGCGGTCGAGGCCCACGAGCAGAATCTCTCGAGGAAGCTCGACAGCCCCCTGGCCAATTGATTGGATCAGTAACGAGGTCAGGTCGCTGCGCGAGAGCCATCGATTCGCCTTGCATTGGCGATCGAAGGCTGACGCCCAGTCTCGAAAGATTTCGGAGTCGCTGGTCGCCACAGCGCCCCACGATCGATTTCGTTCACTGTGTGCGTTAAAGTCGCTCAGCAGTTCCCACGCCTTTAGTGCCAGCCTGGCAATTGCTTCGGAATCACTCGCCGATCCCCTTGCGATCTTCTTCCAGATCACGCGCTCTTGGAGAGGCGTCAGCAGCAGCGGCGCGTTGGGAATCTTCTCGAGGCATTGCTGCCACAGAATGCTTAACCAGCTTTCCCAGTCGTGAATGGCCGGAGTGGGCCACGCTAGTCTGCCGCTCGCCCGTTGCGCCGCGGCAAAGGACTGGCGCAGCGCCCTTGCCGCGCGCGCATTTCCGGTGACGACGGCTCCGCCGCGCTCCAGGCAATCAAGGGCAGCGGCCTGAAGTTCCGATGGGGGCCGGTTCGGCGGATTCGATTCGAGGGAAGTCACAGTCGAAAGTGTAAACTGACGGGGTGAAGCGCATCTTTCTCATCATGCTTACGGCCGCCATGGCATTGAATGCAGGCTGTAAACACGCCGCTCCCGATGCTTCCTTATCTGCACAACCACAAACGAAACAGTACCCCGTAAAGGGCAAGGTGGTTTCGACCGATGCTGCGCGGGGCGAAGTGATGCTGGATGCGGAGGCCATCCCCGGATTTATGGGAGCGATGGTGATGCCGTATAAGCTGCGCACTCCGAACATCATCAGTGAGTTTCATCCTGGCGATCAGATCACGGCGACGCTTTATGTGACGGACGAGAGCGATCTGCTCGATCAGATTGTGATTACCGGTACGGCGCAGCCGGACTACAAGCCGCCAATTGAGTACCACGTGCCTGCCGCGGGCGATGCGGTTCCGAACTTTCAGTTCGTGAATCAGAGCGGCAAACACATCTCGATCGGCGACTACAAGGACAAGATACTGCTGGTCACGTTCGTCTATACGCGCTGTCCTCTCCCGGAGTATTGTGTGCGGATGAGCAAGAATTTCGCCACTATCGATAAGGCGCTTGCCGCCGATCCGGCGCTCTATGCGAAGACCCACTTGCTGACGCTGAGCTTCGATCCCGACTATGACACGCCGGCAGTGCTGCGCAGTTATGGCGGCGCCTATACCGGCAAATATACGCAGGAGAGTTTTGCCCACTGGGACTTCGCTGTGCCGAGCAAGACCGATCTGGAGTCTGTGGTCAAGTTCTTCGATGTAGGTGTCACCCCAGAAAAAGACAAGACAATCACGCATTCGCTCTCGACGGTCGTGATCGGTCCGGATGGCAAGGTCTTCGCCTGGTACCCAACCAACGATTGGACGCCCGATCAGGTGCTGACCGACGTGAAGAAACTGGCGGCAAAATCATGATCGTGATTGTGATGGGCGTGACAGGAACCGGTAAGACGACCATCGGCACGCTGCTGGCGAGCCGCGAGGGATGGCATTATGCCGAGGGCGACGACTACCACTCCGAGGCGAATAAGGCGAAGATGCACGCCGGCATTCCGCTCAACGACGAGGACCGCGCTCCGTGGCTAACGACGCTGCATGAGGTGCTGGTCGGCTGGTACAGGAATGGCGAGAGTGGGGTGTTAACTTGCTCGGCGCTGAAGCAGAGCTACCGCGACCTGCTCGGCGAAGGGCTGCCGCAGAATGCTTATCGCTTTGTCTGGCTCAAGGTTTCGCGCGAAGTGATTGCCGAGCGGCTTAGCCATCGGGCTGGGCATTATATGAATCCGGCGCTTCTCGACAGCCAGTTGGCGACGCTCGAGCCGCCTACGGATGCGCTTGTTGTTTCAGCGGAGGGGACGCCGGATGAGACGGTTGCGTTGATTCTGAAGCAGCTTCCGCAGTGAGCGCTTTTCTCCGGTTTCCGGGCTGAGCGCCTCGGTGTAGACAATTCCTTCTTCGTTCTCGTCCAATGAACGTGATGCAGCCGTGGAAAGCAGCACTACCTGTGTGTTCTCTGGGAGCGGTGTTTTGCTTCCTCTCGAGCCAGGCCCAAACAACGACAATACCTGCTCAGACTCCAGCTTCGGGGAGTCAGAGTCTAGCACTGGCAGGTCAGGCGCCGGCGGGCACTCCGGCGACGACGCTTTCGGTCAATGTGAAGGTCGTGACGTTGCCGGTCACCGTCCGCGATAAGCATAATCAGATCGTGAAGGGGCTGACGAAAGAGGACTTCACGCTGGCCGAAGATGGGCATCCGCAGGTCATCAAGTACTTCAACCTGGACACGAACCTTCCGCTTACTCTGGGCCTGCTGGTCGACTCAAGTATGAGCCAGCGCAATGTTCTGGACGAAGAGAAGACGGCGAGTAAAGCGTTCCTTGACCAGATGCTGACCGTCGATCAGGACAAGGCTTTTGTCATTCACTTCGATCGGGAAGTAGAGCTGCTTCAGGACCTGACCCCTTCACGAGACAAATTGAAAGCTGCTGTCGACGAGATCCAGGTTGGCGGCCCGGGTATGCAGGATTCTTCGGACGATTCATCTGGCGATTCTTCCGGCGGCCAGGGCAGCGGGGGGGGTGGTCGCCACGGGATGCGTGGCGGGGGCACCCAACTGTATGACGCGATCTATCTTGCTGCCAACGAGCTGATGAAGAAGCAGCAGGGACGCAAGGCCTTGATCATCCTGACCGATGGCGTCGACCGGGGCAGCAAGGAGACGCTGAACACCGCGATCGAGGCCGCTCAGCGCGCCGACACCGTGGTCTACTCGATCTACTTCAAGGGCGAGCACGGCGGGGGCGGCGGCAACAACGGAGGCAACGGCGGCTACCCGGGCGGAGGCCGGCACGGCGGCATGGGGTATCCGGGAGGCGGTGGCGGCGGCTATCCGGGAGGTGGGGGTGGTTATCCGCGCGGCGGTGGCTACCCGGGCGGAGGGCAATCCGAGCCCAAGGTTGACGGGAAGAAGATCCTCGCTCAAGTATCTGGCGAGACAGGCGGACGACTCTTCGAGGTCTCGAAAAAGGAGACGGTCGACCAGATTTACGGAACGATCGAAGAAGAGCTTCGCTCGCAATACATGCTTGGGTACACTCCCGACAAGGCCAACAGCGGAGCTGGGTATCACAAACTTGCGCTGACGACGGACAAGAAGGATGTTACGGTGCAGACCCGTGCCGGGTATTATGCCGAGGAGTAGTTCCAAGATAGCCGTTGAGCTATGGGGTACCCCCCTCCCCCCCTGGTTTTCGTTTAACTCCTTAGTTTCAGCGACTTGGGATTCGACCAAAGCTAAGTTATTGATTCTACGTAGAGGGCCTTCTAAAAGTTTTGTTTTGAGTGAGATAGACAAAAGCTACCTCCTCAGCGGCTGAAGCCGGGTCGAATTCGCCTCACTTATAGCATTGGCTGACGAAGGCTTTTCGATTGACACTATGTTTTGCGGCAAGCCCGACCGAGCTCCCCGCATTTTTTATTCTTCTTTACTCTCTATATCTAGTTTATCAAGTTGGACTCTTTCACTATGCCAGGTTTGTCGAAATTTTATGTCGTTGATTTCGCTGGCTTTAGGCAAGAAACGAGAGGTTGGGGGGGTTGACAACTTTTTGCCGGCGTCACTCCTCAGCAGGGATCTTTCGGATTGCGTAGCTTCCACATCACCTGGCGGAGGATACCGGTCCAGGCGAGGGCGTGGGGACGGTCAAGGCCCATGTGGAGGACGAGACGGCGTATGAGGGTCTCGTCGAAGTTGGCGGGGTGGCGTTGGGAGTAGCCGCTGGTTTGCATCACTTCGATGGTTAGCTGAGTGAGCCGCTCCAGGTCTTGTGCGGTGGCACGCTCGACTGGTTCCTGCAGCGTTTCCGTTTGGGCGTGGCGGATGAGTTCGTAGAGGCAGACTGCGGCGGCCTGGCCGAGGTTCATGGAAGCGTGGCGCATTCCCTCCGTCTCGTGCATGGGGATGGTGAGGAGCCAGTGGCAGTGGCTGAGCTCTTCGTTGCTGAGACCGGTTTTTTCGGAGCCGAAGAGCAGGGCGACTCGGGCTTTGGGATCGGTGGAAGCAGGTTCGGCACGGGACAGGTCCGCGCGGGACAACTCCCCACGAACCGGGGGGCGGCTTCGGCGAGGGTGTGAAGGGAATGCTCCTTGCGCCGCAGGCCGACGGCGGTAGTGCCGACGACGAGGGTGCAATCGGCGACCGCTTCGGCGACGCTCAAGAATTCGCGGGCGGTTTCGAGCACCGAAGCGGCGTCGATGGCCGAGCGGGCGCGTTCGAGCGGGACGGGGTATTCGTTGACGAGGCGGAGGTCGTGAAAGCCGAAGTCGTACATGGCGCGGGCGACGGCGCCGATGTTGTTGGGGTCGCGGGCGCGGACGAGCACCACGCAGAGCCGGCCGAGTTCGTCTTCGCTAAGCACCCGCTGTCATTCTAGGCGGTCGGGGAGACTGCCGATTTCAGGATTCGCGCTTTCTTGCCGAGTGCCTGGCACGAATCGCCGGGCGTCTCTAGGGAGATTCGGTTCTGAGGAATGTGGTTTCGGGGCACACCCGAGTCCACGTCAGATTTGGACTGGAGGTCCCTGTATTCATCTTCGGGGTGCCGGATCGGCCTGGGGTTAGTCATAACGCCGTTTTGCGCTAGTTGGTTTGCCGATCTTACGTCCAGGTGATGAGGCGCGACCCGACCATCCTCTCGAATGCAATTCTTGACAGTTAAGGCAATCGGTCGATAGCCTCGTCTCTGTTCCCGCCAGTGAAGGCCGCAGACTTGTCCGTTCGAGAGGCTTTATTACCGACTCCAAGGGACCACGCAAACCGTGAACCCATGACAGATTTCAGACCTTTCCCGGCTATAAAGCGCGTAAGAAATTGAGAGCATAGTGACACCGATTTCCAGGAGAAGTGTGATCAAAGGCGCCCTCGCCATTCCGGCGACGGGGTTACTGTCCGGTTCCGCGGCGATTGCCGTTGCCGAATCTATGGCTGTAGAGCCCACCGTTGCGCCTGCTGCTGCAACGCAGCGCGAAAGACTTCTGCTCGATTTCGGGTGGCGCTTTCACTTCGGCCATGCGGGCGACGCGACGAAAGACTTCGGCTTCAACAACGGCCGCTCGCGTGAATTTCAGAAGGCGGGTAACTTTTTGCCGGTTGCCGCTCTGGCATTTGATGACAGCGACTGGAAGCCGCTCAACCTGCCTCACGACTGGGTGATCGGGCTGCCGTTCAAGAATGATCCAGCGCTCTCGAGCAAAGGCTTTTACCCCCTCGGCCGGTCGTATCCAGAGAACAGCGTTGGATGGTATCGGCGCATCTTTGAGATTCCGGAAGCCGACAAGGGCAAGCGCATCTCAGTGGAATTCGACGGTGTGTATCGCGAAGCCCTGGTCGTATTGAACGGCTTTTACATTGGCCAGCATCGTGGCGGCTACGATCCCTTCCGTTTTGACGTCACGGACTTCATCATTCCCGGTGCTCCCAATGTGCTGCTGGTGCGTGCCGAAGCTACGCTGAGCGATGGCTGGTTCTACGAGGGCGCGGGCATTTACCGGCACACATGGCTGGTGAAAACAGGGCCTCTGCATGTGAAGCAGTGGGGCACGTTCGTGCGCTCCAAGGTGCAGGCGGGCAGCGCGAAGGTGCAGATTCGCACCGAGGTATCGAACGAAGCGAACACGGCGCAGAACGTGCGGGTGATCTCGACGATCGTTGATCCGGCCGGTAAGGCGGTAGCGAAGGCCACCAGCACACCGGTCGCAGTTCCGGATGGGGAGGAACGTACCTTTGAGGGCCAGGTGAGCGTCTCTGCCCCTTCGCTGTGGTCCCTGGAGAAACGAAATCTCTACACGCTGCTGACCGAGATCGAAGCTGGCGGGGCGATCGTCGATCGTTACGAAACCCGCTTTGGCATACGGTCAATGCATTTCGATGCGGATCAGGGCTTCTTTCTGAATGGCGAGCCGGTAAAAATCAAAGGCACCTGCAACCACCAGGACCATGCCGGTCTCGGAGTAGCGCTGCCGGATGCGGCCCAGGCTTTCCGGGTTCGCACCCTGCAGGAGATGGGCTGTAACGCCGATCGCAGTGCGCACAACCCGCCCACCCCGGAACTGCTCGATGCATGCGACGAAATGGGCATGCTCTTCCTCGACGAGACGCGGATGATGTCGTCGAATCCCGAGGGGCTGGCTCAGTTCGAGAACCTGGTGCGGCGAGACCGCAATCATCCCAGCGTTTTTATGTGGTCCATGGGCAACGAGGAACACGAGGCGACTACCGAAACCGGCCTGCACATTCTTACAAGTATGAAGAGAATAGCTACGGAGCAGGATGGCTCGCGACCAGTCACCGTAGCCCCTCCGCCATTGGGCTTTGACCTTGGCCATGGCGGCCTCGTAGTTTCCGACGTGGCGGGCTACAACTATGCCGATCCGCAGATTGAGGCGTTCCATAAGGCAAATCCGACGATTCCGGTGATGGGTACGGAGAACGTCAGCGCCGTGGCCACTCGCGGGATCTATAAGATCGATGCCGAGAAGGGTTTCAGCAGCTCGTATGACCCCTACACGACAACCGGCCGTGCGTCGGCGGAGGGCTGGTGGCGCTTCGTCAACGCACGGCGGTGGATGCCCGGCGGTTTTGTGTGGACAGGTTTCGATTACCGAGGAGAACCATCGCCTTATCAGTGGCCGAACATCGGCTCGCAGTATGGAGTGCTCGACACCTGCGGTTTTCCCAAGGACACCTACTTCTATTACCAGGCGTGGTGGACGGCGAAGCCGGTACTGCACATCTTTCCGCATTGGAACTGGCCTGGCCTTGAGGGCAAAGAGATCGCCGTATGGGTCGACACAAACATGGACAGCGTCGAACTCTTGCAGGATGGCAAGAGCCTTGGCGCAAAAGACGTGCCGAAGGATTCGCACGTGGCATGGGACGTGACCTACCAGCCGGGAACTCTTGAAGCGCGCGGTTTCAAGGATGGACGGCAGGTGATGGTTGCCCGTCGCGAGACGGTTGGGAGCGCTGCGAAGCTTGCCATCCGGGCCGACCGTACAATGATCCTCGCGAATGGCGAAGATGTTGTTTTTTGTTCCGTGGAAGTACAAGACGCACAGGGCCGAGTACTGCCGATCACTGACCAAGAGGTCACCTTCACGGTCACCGGCTCCGGCAGGCTGATCGGCGTAGGCAACGGCGATCCCACATCGCACGATTCGGACATCGGCCCGAGCCGCCACGCGTTCTCCGGGCTTTGCATGGGCATCGTGCAGGCGAGCAAGAGCGCCGGCGACATTCGGATAGAAGTCACTTCTCCGGGACTCACGGCAGCCTCGGCCAAAGTCGTTGCGAAAAACGTTGTGCTAAGGCCACAAGTCGCCGAATGGGAGCGCAAGGTGCCAAAAGGCCCAGGCGTCACGGGACTGTGGCGGCCGATCTCTGCCACTGGACCCTCGGGCCCCGATCCGATGCAGCTAGCAGTTGCGGGCGATACTCTTTACACCCTGGTGCAGACTGGAGGAAGGTTAGCCGGAACGCTGGAGGCCCCAGGTTCGGGCTTCGGGCCGGGGGGCGGTGCGGTCGGCGGCCCTATCGAGGGCACAGTGGATGGGAATAACATCTCGTTCCACGTGGGCACGACGACCTACACCGGCACGGTGGACGGGGAACAGATTCAGCTACAAAGAAAAGCTTCCTGGAACCCGACTGCTGAGATGGCTCAGAAAGATACCGGACCGCTCCCGGCCATCGGGCCTCCGCCTGAAGGCACTGACCCGTCCCTCGCCGGTTTCCGTATGAGGGGAACACCGCCGCCGATCACCCTGCGAAGAGCCAGCCGATAAGTAGAACTCTTTTGCCACAGAAGGGAGATCGCCGATCATTAGGATCTCCTGGAATAAGCACTTGTAAATCTGCTTCCCACAGACGGTGGATCCTGCTCGCTAATTTGCCGAGTCAAGTGGCCATATAACCGCTTCTCGGACAATTCTCGGAAAGTCTCGTTTCAGCGGCTCCGGCTCGACTGTCTTTTAAAAACTCAAGGCGGTCGGGCAACGCCCGGACTCCGGTTCCGCTAAACTGGCAAACCTTGGTTGAACGCCGACTAATCCTTCTGCTTCGTTTCCGGGACGATTCTTGCGGCGACCTGGTTGAAGTCCTCACGCTTACGGCCAGGGGCGGCTTTGGGCTGCTTCCTGGCTGGCTTCTTGGATTCGCGTTTTCCTTTGTCTTTGCTTCCCATGCACACCAGTCTACTTCGCCGGGAATGCGGCCGCCAGCCCAGTGAACACTTAAACTCACTCTTACTGGCCGCCTCCGCAATAAATCAAATAAGAGTGGACCCATCTTTGCGCGGCTTGCGTCTTAATGTTGTAATCCTGCGCTTGTAATATCGCCAGTGGCGTGACTCCCTGCGTTGCTGGTATTTTTATCGACACTTGAGGTTCCGCAACGATGACCAGCTCTCCAGGGCAAGACCTCAGCAGCGCGAAGCACGTCGTGATTGTGGGCGGCGGATTTGCGGGGCTGAGCTGCGCCCGCAAACTGGGCTCGAAGCCAGGCGTCCGAGTGACGCTGCTCGACAAGAACAACTATCAGCAGTTCCAGCCTCTGCTCTACCAAGTGGCGACGGCGATCCTTGATTCCGGCAACATCGCCTTTAATCTGCGCGGAGTTCTGCACAACCACGCCAATGTCGACGTGAAGATGACTGAGGCGACGTCGATCGATCCGCACACGCATGTCGTGGAAACCTCGCATGGTCAGCGATACCAGGGCGACTATCTCGTGCTGGCGGCTGGCGCGCAAGCGAATTTTTTTGGCACGCCGGGCGCGGAAGCATTTAGCTACCCGCTCTATTCCCTGCGTGATGCGCAGCAGTTGCGTTCGAGGATCCTGGCGATGCTCGAATCGGCGGACCGGGACCCCTCGCTGATCGACAAGGGCGCGCTGAATTTTGTGATCGTGGGCGGCGGGGCGACGGGCGCGGAGATGGCGGGCGCGTTTGGGGACATGCTGCTCACAGCGATGAAACTGGAGCCGGGGAGGCGCGACTACAAGCACCTTGGCGAGGAAGGGCGGATCGCGCGCATCTTCCTGGTGGATGGTGGCGATGCAGTGTTGAAGGCCTTTACGCCTAAGAACCAGGCCTATGCGGGCAAGATGTTGGAAAAACGCAGGGTCCAGCTCCACCTGAAGACGCGGGTGAAGGAAGTGGGGGATGGCTATGTTGTGCTCTCGGACGGCACGAAGATCTTGACCCACACGGTAATCTGGGCGGGTGGATTGAAAGCCGCGGAGTTGTCCGGCAAGGTGGGAATTGCCACCGGGAAAGGTGGGCGAATTGATGTCGCGTCCGATCTTAGTGTACCTGGCCTTTCCGGGGTTTACGCGCTGGGAGATTTTGCCAATATTCTGGGCAAGGACGGTCAACCGCTGCCGCAGCTTGCCTCTGTAGCGCAACAATCTGGACACTGGTGCGCCAAGAACATTCTGCTGGACCTTGCGGGAAAACCCCGAGAGGCCTTTCGCTATCTGGATAAAGGCATTATGGCGATGATCGGGCGGAATGCGGCGGTGGCTGAGGTGGGAGAGAGCCGCATCGGATTCCAGGGCGCGATCGGATTTCTGGCCTGGCTGGCGGTTCATGCGGTGCTGCTGACTTCGTTCCAGGCGAAGATTGAGGCTTTTGTTGCGTGGGCCTGGACGTTTATCGGCGGAGCCCGCGGCGATGCGCTGCTCGACCATCCCGAAGAGTTGCCGATCGATTGGGCGGCCGAGAAGGCACCGGATGCGGGCGGCGATTAGGGCAGTCGCCGCCGGAAAAAGCTGTCTTTTCGAATTAAGTGGCTTGCCCGAGCCACGCTGAAATTGCTGTCGAGGCGTCGGTCAAATTTGGGGTCTCGTCCGAGGCCCAGGCTACGCAGCCGTCGGGCCGCACGAAGAGTGCGGTTGGGCCCTCGTCTTCTTTTAGGGAAATGGTGACGACTTTGAGCCGGTCGCGCCACTTCGAGCCCAGCTCGGCGAGTTGTTGGTTGCCGGCGAAGTCGAAGAGCAACGCGCGGCCGTCGGGGAAATGTTCGCCGAGACGGCTGCCGTCTGTGAATTCGAAGTCGGGCGCGCTTTTGCCGATGAGCGGATGATCTCCAGGCAGGTCGTAGCGCTGCCATACCCCGGAGATTTTCTTGGAAAAGTAGGTTGCTCCGTCGCGAGTGGCAATTATGTCGCGGAGGACTGCGGTCAGCGCCATCTCATGGCGTTCGGGGCGCATGAGGGCGACCTGGGCGCGGGTCCACTCGAGCGCCCAGGCGCCGATGGGGTGGCGCTCGGTGGTGTAGGTGTCGAGGAGCGATTCGGGCGCCCATCCTTTGACGGTGGCGGCGAGCTTCCATCCGAGATTGACGGCGTCGCCGATGCCGAGATTGAGCCCCTGGCCTCCGAAGGGAGAGTGAACGTGGGCGGCGTCGCCGGCGAGGAGGACTCTTCCCTGCCGGTAGCTGCTGGCCTGGCGGGCGTTGTCGGTCCAGCGGGTGGCGGCATGGATTGCGGCGATGGTCACGTCAGTCTGGGAGACATTTCTGAGGCTTTGCTGGAGGGTTTCGATCGTGATGGGGGCTTCACGATCGGCGGGTGGGCCGTCGAACTCGATAGTGAGGATTCTTCCGGGCACGGGGCCGTTGACATAGGTGCCTTTGGCAGTGCGATTCCAGCCGGGAGCGAGTTTCTCGGGATCGGCGATCGTGACCATAGCGTTGTAGCCGGTGATTTCGGGATCGGTGCCGGGGAAGTCAAAGCCGGCAAGCTTGCGGACGGTGCTGCGGCCTCCGTCGCAGCCTACGAGCCAACCGGCACGGAAGGTCTCATCGCCCGCGTGGACAGTGACGCCGGTATCGTCTGCCGCGAAGTTTGTGATCGGGGTTCCGCGCCTGATCTCGACGCCCAATTCGACGGCGCGATCGGCGAGCAGGGCCTCAATGGCCTGCATGGTGATCATGCCTCCGGCGGCCGCAGGGCCTTTTCCGGCGAATTCAGGGTCGGCATAGTTGACCACGTTGGCGTCGAGCATGATTCCGGCGAAGTGGCCGACGAATGTCGGCGGGGATTTGACGGGCGCGGCCGCTGGGGTGGAGGCGACTGCGGGTAGGTCGTTGCTGCGGCCCTGCTGTCCGAAAGCTGTCGAAGCTTCGCTGCCCAGGTTCCTTACGTCTGTCGGGCTGACCCACCAGAGCGCCGCTTTGCTGACCGCGGGGAGCAGGCCTCGGCGGTAGAAAGCTTCGATCGAGGGGATGTTGAGCGCTCTGCCTCCGGTTGGTCCTCCTTTGAGAGGAGAGGTCGGGTCGGCCATCTTTTCGAGGACGAGGACCGAGACCCCAGCGAGACTGAGTTCGCAGGCGAGAAACGAGCCGACCGGGCCGGCTCCGGCGATGATGACGTCATAATCCATGATGCACTCCTTACTGGGAACAATGTTCGCAGTAACATTATATAGCAAATTGGGTACACTGTTCGCAATAGGTGTCTGTTGAAAAAATCTGCGAAGAAGCAAATTGAGGATACTGCCGGACGACGAGACGCGACCAATGGACGTTCTCCGCGTGGTCCTCAGCCTGGTTATAGCCGCGACCAGATTGCCGCGGCAGCGGTGAAGATTGCCGATGCCGAGGGGCTGGAAGCAGCGTCGATGCGGCGGATTGCGGCGGAGCTGGGTAGCGGCACCGCCTCGCTCTACCGCTACATCACGAAGAAAGACGAGCTGCTCGACCTGATGTCGGAAGCGGTGCTGGCGGCCGGGCGACTGCCGAAACCCTGCGGGAGACTGGCGCGCTGACTTGCGAAAGATCGCATACTACATCCGGGCGATGATGTTGCAGCATCCGTGGACGATTGGCATTTCCACGTTTCGGTCGGCGATGGGGCCGAATACGCTTGGCTGCCTGGAGCTTACGCTTAACGCAATCGACAATCTCGGTCTAGATATCGACGAGATGCTGGTGATTGAGAACACGCTCTTCACCTTTGCGCGCGGCTATGCGGCGGGAGAGATTGCGGAGGCGGAGGCGAGCCGGCGTTCAGGGCTGAATCGCGAGCAGTGGATGCGAAGCCGAGTCGAGCATACGCAGACGATCCTGAAGACGGGAAAGTATCCGATGTTTGCACGGGTGGTGAAGGATGCGAGGGCACCGCATGATCCGGATGCGGCGGAGCATGGGTTCTCGATGGGTTTGGAGCATGCTTTTGAACGGGATTGAGGCGCGGATCATTGGATCGCAGGGCATCGAGGCGGAGATCGGGGCTGGCGGCGGGGTTCGCAGACATAGAACAACGCATTGAGTTGATTCGCGCCGATAGGCTACTAACGCGATCTCATCGTGGCCTGGTCGCGGAATAGAGATAGCGACGGAGCCTTCCTTCATCGCACAGTGCGTGGACGCAGGAGAGGAAGCACTGCAGACCTTCGAAATTGGCCTCGCCTTCTGCGGCGACGAGGTCCATTTTTCGTTTCTCCCGAGCCTCATGCCAGCGTTTGGCGATATGGGCGGCGTTTTCCGTCGTATCTGCCGCCCTGGTCTCGCGAAAGCCGACTTGCCCCATGATCCGTTCGTTTTCGCCGGGCGGACTGTAGACGTAGAAACCAATTGAGCTGCGGGTGGCGATTTCCTGATGCGAGACCAATCCGCCAATGACGAGGGCGTCGCTGAAGAGCATCTGGCCGCCGGGCTTGAGCACGCGAAAGATCTCGCTAAGGACTGCCGGACGTCCGGGAAGATGACACAGGACGTCGTTGGAAAAGACAGCGTTAAAGGTGTTGTCATCGAAAGGAAGTCTCTTCGAAGCGTCGCACTGCTCGAATCGCACTTTTGACGCCAGAGACCGGGCGACAGCGAGTTGGTTGGCGTTGTGAACTCCGGGTGCGTTGATGTCGAGGCCGACGATGCGGCAGCCTACTTTCTCCGCGAGGTAGAGAGCATAGCCTCCGGAGCCGCAGCCGATTTCGAGGACGAATGAATCGTCGGCCAGATTGAGCATTTTCGGGATCTCGTTGGACTCTTCCGTGGTGACCCAACTGGTCTGGCCTAAGTCTTCGCCGTAAGTGTCGACGCGCACCTGACGGTACACCTGCGACGCATAGTTGGTGTAGGCACTGTCGTAAAGATCGATTTTCTCTGTCACGTTAACTCCTCTTTGCGAGCGAATTCAGGTCGGGCCATCCGTAGGCGGCTTCGAGAAGCATCGCGCCTCCCATCTCGATCTCCTTTGAGACGAGGAGTTCGGCGCCTGTGTGCATGTAGAAGTTCTTTGCGGGATTCTGATCCAGCACCCAGAGGATCATGCTCTTAAATCCCTGGCGTAGCAGCGATGTGGCGAGCTGCTGAAGAAGAGCCTTTCCAATTCCCTGCCCCTGGGCTTGTTGCAGGATGTAAACGGCGTAGAGTTCCGCGTCATAAGCTTTCGATTGGCTCGCGGATTGGGCCGCCGCTGATAAATCCCACCACTTGCCCGTCAAGTTCGGCGATGTAGACCGGTATGTCGCGAGTGAGCCATTCCTGCCATTGCAGTTCGCGCTCGGTTTCGTTCAAAGCGGCGAGGCATGCGTCGGGAACGATACCGGCGTAGGTGGTCCGCCAACTTTCGATGTGGACGTGCGCGATCTTCGCCGCGTCTTCTGGTGTTGCGAGCCGAATGGTGAGCATGGCTCAAGATAATCCTGCGTTCGCGGGTGAGCAACTTCTGTTGAGTTTTACGGCTGCTCATCCCGGAGGAAAATGAGCGAATATTGCGCAAATGATCATCGAGATCGCGAGCCCAATCCAGGAGCACCCAAAGTGGCTGATCTCCTTATGCAAGAACTTTCTGCAGAACACCTTGATTCCCCATGACAATAGCCAGCCGAGAATCACGCAAGCCAAGAGAAACCCGACAGTTAATGAAAGAAACATAGCCACCATCAATCTTCATCCTGAGAGTAAGGATCAAACTGCACCACCGCCGAATATTGGCGCGGCTTGCCGACGCTTGGTCACCAGCCGTGAAGAGCGCGACAGTTGAGGATGTGGGCGAGGTGATGGCGCGAGTGCCAGGCGTACATGGCGAGGGTTTGTTCGAGGGTGCAGCGGCCCGTCTCAGGATGGATGTAGCCGCGCATGGCCCAGGCGGAATCGGGAAGGGCGCGAAGGGTGCTCACCCAGCGTTGATGCAGGGATTCGAGGAGCTGCAGCGAGACGGCTACTGGCAGGGTCGAGTCGGGGAGATCAGCCAGTGCCGCCTGGTCATAGTCGTAAACGGTCGGCCAATCTTCCGTTAGCGCGAGGCGCATCCATGTGTAGGCGGTCAGATCGCTGTCGGCGATGTGGTGGACGAGTTGACGAATGGTCCAGCCGCCGAGGCGGTACGGGGTGTCGAGCTGGGTTTCGGTAAGTCCATCGAGGACGGCTGTGAGGTGCTTCGGGAGATCTGCGAGAGTGTCGATGGCGATCAAACGCTCGCCGGGGGTGAGCGACAGGGGAAGGACACATCTGCCGATTGGATACTGCAGGCTGGGCGGCTCGTTCATCGGGTGATGATATCGCGTCCATGGATTGCGATTCGCCTTGTGATTCTCAGCTCGGCTTGCGATGATGGCTGCCGTGCGTTGAATAGCCGGGAGGAGCGAGTGGAATCTGCGGAGATTGCGATTCGGCAGGCGGAGTTAGTGCTGAGACTTTATGAGCTGCGGCGGGAGCCGGTGATGCGCCAGGCGCGCAATTATATTGGCGGCGCGTTTCTTCCGGCGTCAGCGGACGAGCTGGTGTCGCTGGTGAAGGCGGGGACGCAGGAGAGTGCGTACATCCTGCAGGTCTACGGCTATTGGGACATGGTTTCGGCGTTCGTGCTGCATGGCGCGCTGAGCGAGGCTCTGCTCTATGACGTGTGCCAAGAGATGTATTTCCAGTGGGCGAAGATTGCGCCGTATCTCGCGGGGTTTCGCGAGAAGATGAATCTTCCGGAATGGATGCGCAGCATTGAGCGGGTGGTGAATGGATCCGCGGGGCGGGCGTTCGCGCCTGGAGACGATGCGCCGGAATATGGACGCGATGACCAAGGCGCGACGGAGGGAAGAATGCATGATCGCTGCTACAACCAGGCACTGAAAAAGCGCCCGGCGCTACCTCGGATTTTGAGCTGATCTTTGCGGTTGGCGAAGTAGCGGGCGTTGATCTCGGAGCCACCGATGTCTTCGATGGAGTGGAACGCCGAAAACTCAGCGGCGATCTCTTGTGGAGTAAAGAAAAGCTGGAAGGGCTCGCCAGCGAGTTTGACGCGGTCTGCGAGCGAATCGTGCGCGAGTTGCTCAAGGAAGGGCAGAGCCGAACGGGGCTGGCCGTAATCGAGAGTAATTCCGCTGCCTGCAGGTTGCGCGGCGATGAAGGCTACCGTCGCGCGGAAGGCGGGGAGTGTGAGATATGGGACCACTCCGAGCCAGACGAAGTAGGTTGGTTGCGCCGCATCGAATCCTGCTTGCTGGAGTTGATCGGGGAGCGATTGGCATTCGAAATCGACTGGCGTGTAGACGAGGTTCTTGGGAATCGGAATAGCGTTGGCATGGAGGAGTTCGCGCTTCCACTGCTGAGTGGCCGGGTGATCGACCTCGAAGACGTGAAGCTGCGGCCATGGGATTGCGGTAGGCGAAGGTGTCGAGTCCGGCGCCGAGCAGGACGTACTGATTCACTCCGCTGGCGACGGCGCAGGCGAGGTTGTCTTCGGCGTAGCGGCTGCGGGCGACGAGATGGGCGCGCATGGCGATGGAGAATGGCCGTTCGCGCGGTGTTCGGCGAAGCTCCTCGGCGTAGGCCTGGCCGAGAATCGGCACGGCGATGGGATCGTTGAAGACGATCGGCTTGTCATAGAGCTGATGCGCGGCGCGACGGAGGGCGACGCGGAGGGCAGTGCGGGATGGAATTGCCTGCTGCATCGATTTTCGAAACTGGAGAACGGCCTCGCCTTAGAGTAGTTATATCGATTTTGTTGGGGAGACTCGATAAATTTCAGGTTGAGTACAATCCTTATTGCGGACTGCCCTCGCAGAGCGGCGACGGGAGTTGAGCAAACACTTACTTGCGGCCGGGTCTTCGCTGACCGCCGGGCTTAGGAAAGCGGGATCGGATGAGAGTTCGGCTTGGTTTGGGGACATTGCTGGCGGGAGCGCTGGCGGCTAGTCTTTTTGCGCATGGCCAGCAACAGAGTGTTGTCTTAGAGCGCGGGAACAGCACGGTTGTACTCGAGCCTTATGCGCCGAATATCCTTCGCGTGACGTTGAGCCTGCAGAAAGAGCACGCCGTCGCCGGGCCCGGTTATGGATTTGTGGGGACGCCCTCGGCCGAGGGCTGGAGCCATACGGAGACTGAAGGCGCCGACGTTTATTCATCATCGCGGATGGTGGTGACGATCGGTGGGCGGCCGACGGGCAAGCCTTCTAATTGGAAGCCGGTTCCTTCCCAGGTCGACATCGCGAAGTTCTTCAACGGTTCGACACCCGGAGTGGGGATCAGTTTCAAAACCGCCGATGGCGTGAATCTCTTACAAATGCATGGATGGCAGCAGTCGGTGCCGAACTATAAAGACGGCAACGCGGAGATTCTGAATCAGCGGCGGGCGACGGACCCGGAGTTCTTTCAGGTGGGCGCGAGCTTTGCCTCCCCTGACGATGAGCACTATTACGGGCTGGGCGAGAATCAGGAAGGCTACCTCGATCATCGCGGTCACACGATAGAGTGCTGGCAGAATTATCTGGCGACAGGAGGGCCGACTTCATGCGTACCGTTCCTTGTAACAAATAAGGGTTACGGCCTGATCTGGGACAATCCTTCGCGGACGACGATCGAGCCGGGTTTCAATGAGCAGACGCGGTGGATCTCTGAAGTTGGGAATCGCGTTTCCTTCTTCGTGATCGCGGGTAAGACTACGGACGAAATCTATGCTGGATATCGCCAGGTTACTGGAGCGACTCCGCTGCTGCCGAAGTCAGCTTATGGGTATATCCAGTGCAAGCAGAAGTATGCGACGCAGGAAGAGGTTCTGGGGGTCGCGAAGGGTTATCGCGATCGGCACCTGCCTTTGGATACTATCGTGGTCGACTGGTTTTACTACACCAAGATGGGCCAGATGGACATGGACCCGGTGAAGTGGCCAGACCCGGTGGCAATGAATAAGACGCTTCATGCCGAGGGCATTCAGACGATGATCAGCGTGTGGCCACGGTTTGTGCCGGACTCGCGCTACTACGATCTGATTCTCAAGAATGGATGGTTTGAACATCTTGCCGACGGCACGCCTACGAACGGTCTGCCTTATGATCGCGCGGGGTCAGACATCGATACGACAAATCCAGCGGCGGCGAAGTGGTATTGGGATACGGTCCGCGACAACATTCTGAGCAAGGGATTCAATTCGCTCTGGGCAGATGAGACGGAGCCGGACCTACCTCCGCAAGGCAGCTATTTTCACATCGGGCCGGGGACGATGTTCTATAACCCCTATCCGCTCTTTCATACGGCCGCGCTCTATGACGGCTTTCGCCGCGATACGCCGAACCGGGCGCTGATTCTGTCGCGCGATGCTTACCTGGGGATTCAGCGCAACGGAGTGATCGTTTGGTCGTCAGACATATATCCGACATGGGACACGCTGAAGCGGCAGATTCCAACCGGGCTGGATCTGACGGCTTCGGGAATTGCCAATTGGAGCAACGATACGGGCGGCTGGCAGTATCTTGCCCTACAGCCACATACCTGCGCGTCCCCCGTTGCTTGATCCCTCGGACGCACGGGACAATGTGGGCCACTACGATGACTATCCTGAGCTGTATACGCGGTGGTTTGAGTGGGCGACGTTTCTGCCGATCTTCCGCTCGCATGGCAGCCGCAACTTCAATGAGGTCTGGTCGTATGGCAAGCAGGCTGAGCCGATCCTCGAGCAGTATTTGAAGCTGCGCTACACGCTCATGCCGTATATCTATTCGCTGAGCTATCACACTTACCAGACGGGGGCGCCGTCGATGCGGGCTCTCTTCATGGATTTTCCTAACGACCCTAATGTGAGCGACCTGGGCGACGAGTATATGTTTGGGCCAGCATTCCTGGTGGCTCCGGTGACTGACCAGGGCGTGACCAGCCGCAAGGTTTATCTCCCCGCCGGCGCGGACTGGTACAACTACTGGACGAACGAGAAATTCAAGGGTGGGCAGACGATCACCGTCGATTCGCCGATCGACAAGCTGCCGCTCTTTGTGCGCGCGGGGTCGATTGTGCCGCTGGGCGTTCCGATTGAGAGCACGAGCGAGGTACAGAAGATTGCGAAGGTGCGGGTTTATCCGGGCGCCGACGCCGACTTCACGCTCTTCGACGACGACGGCAACACCTACGCCTATGAAAAAGGAAATTGCAAAGTGACGCAGTTGCATTGGGACGATGCGGCTGGCAAGCTGGCACATTCGGGTAGCGCGGCGTGGGAGGGAGCCGATGCAGGGACGGTTGAGGTGGTAGGACGCTGATGAGTCTCGATCCTGGATGGGATTTCGTCGAGAAATGCTCTAGCGCCAACGCGGCCAGACTTGCAATTCGGGCACGAAATGCCTAGCGTTGGCTCATGGACCAGTTTTGCCGAAACCGTAACCGTACACACACAAGACCTCCAGCAACTTGCCACCGATATCGTCGCCAAGGCCATGCGCGCCGGAGCCACCGATGCTGAAGTCGTCATTCGCGAGGGCGATGAATTCTCCACCCTCGTACGCCTCGGCCAGGTCGACACCCTCAAGGAGTCCGGTTCTCGCGGCGTTGGGCTGCGGGTTTTTCTGGGGCAGCGCGCTGCCAGCACCTCGTCCAGCGATTTAAGCCGCGAGGGCATCGAGCATCTGGTCTCCGGAGCGGTTGCCCTCGCCCGCGTCACCTCCGAAGATCCGTTTGCCGGACTACCCGAAACCGGCGCCTTCGGCCAGCTCAATCAGGATCTCGACCTCTATTACGAAGACGTTTATTCGTTACCTGGCGATCAGCGGATCGATTACGCGCGGCGTGCCGAGGCCGCTGCGCTCGCTGCCGACACCCGCATCCAGAACAGCGACGGCGGCAGCTTCGACGCCGCTACCGGGCGTAAAATCCTCGCCAACTCACGCGGATTTGTCGGCGACTACCGGCGCTCCTACGCTTCGATCTCCGCTGTCCCGATCGCGCACTCCCAAGACGGCCAGATGCAGCGCGACTACTGGTACTCTTCGGCCCGCACGCTTAACCAAGCTTGAGTCGCCCGAATCGGTCGGAGTTGAGGCTGCGCGCCGTACCGTGCGCCGGCTCGATGCTCGCCGCGTCCCGACTCAGCGGGTTCCTATTATCTTCGCGCCAGAGATGTCCCGAGGCCTGATCGGCAACATCTTCGAGGCCGCGAACGGCGACGCCATCTATCGCCATGCCTCCTTCTTCTCCAACCAACTCGGCGAACAGGTTGCGGCCAGCCAACATCACGGTGATCGACGACGGCACCATGGTCGGAGGCTTCGGTACGTCGCCCTTCGATGGCGAGGGCCTGCCCACTCGCCGCAAAGCCATCGTCGAAAAGGGCGTGCTCAAGAACTATCTGCTTAACACCTACACCGCCCGCAAACTTAACATGCAGTCGACCGGCAACGCCTCTCGCGGACTTGCGGGCAACCCCGGGATCGGCGGCGGGAATGTCTTTCTCGAGAAGGGCGAGCTTTCTCCCGCCGAAATCATTGCTGACATCAAGTCAGGCCTATACGTCACCGAACTGATGGGCTTCGGCGTGAACATGGTTACGGGCGATTATTCGCGCGGGGCTTCGGGGCTGTGGATTGAGAATGGCGAGCTGACTTATGCCGTCCAGGAGATCACTATCGCCGGCAACCTGAAGGAGATGTTCAAGAACATCGTTGCTATTGGCAATGATTTGGAGTTCCGCGGAGCCGTCACTGCACCGACACTGCGGATTGAAGGCATGACGATCGCAGGCGCCTAAAACACTCGGGCGCCGCACAGAGGTTGTCATCCGGAGCGGCGCCGCGAAGCGGGAGTCGAAGGATCTGCTATGGCAGCGATGTGTGGGCCAAAAGAAAATCGGTAAACTTCTCATAGCCGAGAATGCTCGCCCAGACTCTACCCTTCGACCCCGCCAACCCAGCGCCGACCCTCGCTGCGCTTCCCGAAAAGCCTGGGATCTTCGCCCTCTTCGGAGCCGACCCCAAGGCCGAACCTTACTTAGCGAGAACCACCAATCTTCGCCGGCGCCTGAAACGCTTCCTCGACGCCAAGCCGACGCAGACCAAACGCCTCCGCCTTACAGAACGCGTCGCACGCATCGAATACACCGCGACCGGCTCCGACTTCGAGTCCACGCTTGCGCTTTACATCGCCACCCATCAGGCCTTCGGCGAACGTGCGCGGAAACGTCTCCACCTTTACGCTCCGTATTTCCTGCGGATGACGGTGAAGAATCACTATCCCCGTGTATATGTAACCAATACGATTACAAAATCGGCGACGGAAAATCTATACGGCCCGTTCCCCTCGCGCGCCGGCGCCGAACGCTTCTGTGATGAGGCCTTGAATCTCTTCCTGCTCCGGCGCTGCTACCCCGATCTTGACCCCGATCCTGCTTTTCCGGGATGTGTCTACTCCGAGATGAAGATGTGCCTCGCGCCCTGCTTCAAGGGCTGCACCGACGAGCGGTACGCCGAAGAAGCCGCTAAGGTAGAAGCCTTCCTCGCAACCCGGGGGCAAAGCATGCTCGACGAGCTCGCCAAAGAACGCGACGCCGCATCGGAGGATCTGGATTTTGAAAAGGCCGCCAGCATTCATGCGCGCATTCAAAAGGTAGAAGCGGTAGGGGCGCTTGCCTCTGAGGCCGTGCACCCGCTAGCCCAGCTCAGGGCCGTTATCATCCAGCCGTCATCGGAGGCGGGCCACGTTGCGCTCTTTCAACTCGACGCTGGACTGCTCACCGGTCCAGCGCTCTATGACACTCTGGGTATGAGGCTGCACAACGAGCAATCGGGCTCGTCGTCGCTTTACACGCATCCATACGCGCTCGAAGCTGTACCGCTCCAGGAAGTTTCAACATCGCCGGGAGCCATTGTCGCAGCGACCGTCTCCAAGCCGAAACAATCCTCCAGGGACGCGCCGCGGGATGTCCTCGAACAACGCTTGACTGAGGCGCTGTCTCAGCTCAGTCAATTCCGGTCGAAGTCCCGGGTCGACATCCAAACTATAGCTGACCACCTAAGTCTCTTTAATCGCTGGTACCATCGACCTGAGGCCAAGCGAACTGGCGAGGCCATCTTTTGTAAGCGGGATGAGCCGTTACCGTCGAAGACGATTTTGCGCTCGATTTCCCGGATTTTTCGCGCGTCGTTGCCAGCGACAGCGGCAGCAGCGGAGACTGTTTCGCAGAAATAGAATCAGTTCCGTTGCGGCAATGTTAGACGCTAGTTTGAGATAATAAGAGCCATGAGCAACGCGAGCGCCACCGACCCTGAGATCATGCACGGCCAGCCTGTCTTTCGCGGGACCCGGGTCCCGGTGAAGACGCTTTTCGACTACCTCGAAGGCGGCGAAAGTCTGGAAGGTTTTCTGGAGGGCTTTCCGACTGTCACGCGGGCGCTTGCGATCGAGGCGCTTGAAGAAGCACGCCATCTGCTGCTCGCCAGTGCCTGATGCGCATTCTTCTAGACGAATGCATCGATGAACGCTTCAGGTATCAATTCGCAGACCATGATTGCCAAACAGCGCGTTGATGCAAAATTTGCAGGATTAACAAAAGGACGGCTTCTTTCGGCTGCGGAAGAGGCCGCTTTTGAAGTCCTGATCACCGTTGATCAGGGTATCCCTCATCAACAAAATGTAGGCCACCGGCGAATAGCAGTGATTGTCCTGCTTGTGCCGACGAGTCGATTAGGAGATCTGATTCAACTCGCGCCTGTGATATTGGGTGCGCTCGATGCACTCGCTCCGGGTCAGGTAGTCGTGCTGCCGTGACAGAAGCTACCCGGCCTTAAAGCTCACCGCATCGCGGCTTCCACCTGGCTCAGCCAATCCGGTGGTTTGAGGATTTCTCTGGGCTTCGAGCCATCGGCTGGGCCGACGATGCCATCCCGCTCCATCATGTCGATCAGGTGCGCGGCGCGGCCGTAGCCGATGCGCAGCCTTCGCTGCAGTAGCGAAGTGGAGGCCTTGCCAAACTCCAGCACCAGCCGAACTCCGTCTTCATATAGCTCGTCGTTTCCTTCGGCGTCTTCTCCGCCCGCTTCGAGGTCGCGGCCTTTATCGTCTTTCGGAGCCTCGAGGAAGCTTTCGACATATTCGGCCTGGCCCTGCTTCTTCCAGAAATCGACGACTGCGGCCGTCTCCTTCTCGGTAACGAACGGAGCGTGCACGCGCTGCACGCGCGAAGTACCAGGAGGCAGGAAAAGCATGTCGCCGCGCCCCAAGAGCACCTCCGCGCCGTTCGAATCGAGAATTGTCCGCGAATCCACTTTGGTCGCGAGGCGGAACGACATCCGCGTTGGGACGTTGGCCTTGATGAGGCCGGTGATCACGTCGACCGACGGCCGCTGTGTCGCGAGAACCAGATGGATGCCGACGGCGCGCGCCATCTGCGCGAGGCGGGTGATGGCCTCTTCGACGTTGGCCTTGTCGAGCATCATCAGGTCAGCGAGCTCGTCGATGATGATGAGGATGTAGGGCAGCGGCCCCTCATCTTCGCCGTCGTCAAAGAGGCTTGGCGTGCCGTTTTCATAGAGCCGGTTGTACTGGTCGATGTTGCGAACGCTGCGCGAGGCCAGCAGCTTCAGCCGCCGCTCCATCTCGCGGACCGCGTTCTTGAGCGCGTTCGCGGCGAGCTTGGGCTCGGTGATGATCGGCGTGAAGAGGTGCGGAATTCCCTCGTACATGCCCAGCTCGACGCGCTTCGGGTCGACCAGGATCATGCGCACCTGCTCGGGGGTTGCTTTGTAGAGCACCGACATGATCATCGCGTTGATCGCGACGGATTTGCCGCTGCCCGTCGAGCCGGCGATCAGGACGTGCGGCATCGTGGCGAGGTCGGCGACGACGATGCGGCCGTTGATGTCTTTGCCCATGGCGAGGGCGAGCTTCGACTTGGTATGCAGGAAGACATCGGACTCGATCACATCGCGGAGCCAGATCGTCTCCCGATCGTGGTTCGGAACCTGAATGCCGACCGTGCTCTTGCCCGCCATCCGCTCGATCAGGATGCTTTCGGCTCGCATCGCGAGACAAAGGTCCTCGGCAAGGCCGGTCACGCGGCTGTACTTCACGCCCGCTTCGGGACGGAACTCGAACGTCGTCACCACAGGGCCGGGATTGATCTGCACTACCTGTCCGCGAACGTCGAACTCGGCGCATTTCTCGACCAGCACCTGAGCTTCGGCGCGGAGCTCATCTTCGCGGACCACCTGCGACTCTTCGCTGCGGTGCAACAGATTGCTCGGCGGCAACTTGAATCCGCTCACCGATTTTGGAGTCACCGTGACAGTCCGCACATCGGCGTCGGCCCGCTCGCCGACCGCGATGTTGCGCCCGTCGAACTTCGCCTCAGCCTTCAGAGGCGGCGGAGGCACGGTAGGCTGCATCCTTCGAGGCACCAGCAAGTGCTGCTTCGGAAGCGGCTCCGAGCCAGCCTCAAACTCGTCCGCCAATTCTGGCGCTGCTTCCGGCTCGAAATCCAGCACCTGGGCACGCGGCATCTCGTCCCATAAGCTCGGGGCCACCGGGGCTGGTTCGGCATAAAGCTCTGCAAATCCACCATGCCGGAATCCGGGCATCTCGCCGGCCGCATCCTCTACAGGCCGGCTCACCTCTTGCAAGGGCGCAGCAGGAAGGGTGGTCTCTTTCCTTGGCTGCGTGCTGCGCGCCGTAACTTTCCCGGCTTTGATCGCTGCCTTGCCCGCCTTGGCAAGCTCTCTTGCCCGTACAGCATCTTCCTTTGCGGCCTGGCGCAGCTCCCGTTTCCGTGTGCGCGCGACTTTCCAGTTCGTCCAACGGTCGTTCCACGCCTGCACGAAGGCGAAGCGTACCGAGAGCCATTCCTTCGCGGTGTTGAAGCTGAAGGTCGTTGAGAGATAGAGCGCCGCCGCGAACATTGCCCCCGCAACGATGCAGGCACCCGGGAAATTCAGGTATTCGACGAGCAGGTCGGCAACCAGCCGCCCGGTCATGCCCTCGACCGGAAGTCCATGCATCCAGTGCATATGTCCCGGAACGAGTGCGAAGATTGCGGGTCCAAAGAGCAGAATCAGCGCAGCGCCCATCAGCTTGGCCCCCGGCGAACCTGCCGGACGCGACCGCATCCAGGAAAAGCCCAGGATGCCCAGCAGGACAGGAAACCAAAGCGCGGCTACACCCTCAACCTGCAGCAGCAGGTCGCTGATCATCGCACCGGTTATCCCCGCCCAGTTGTGCACGGCGCGGGGGCCAGAGAGACCGGCAGCAGTATTCAGTGAAGGGTCGGTGGGGCGATAAGAAACGATGGAGAGAAGCAGGAGGGCCGCAGCGACCAGCATCAAGAGCCCAAGCAGCTCGTTCAGGCGCCGGTTGCGAGTAGGGGCGACAACAAATCTAAGGGTCTTCATGAGGAGACGCAACGACACGCTCACCGCAGCGCCGGCAAAAGGCCGACTCGGCCCACGCATCCCGAACCCCCAGAGCAGTTTCAATTATTTCAGAAGAATCTCCGGCCACGCGGCAAAACCGACGGCCGTTCGCCACGGGGAACCGGATTAAGAACTTCGGAGCCCTTACTAAGGCCGGATCGAGTCAGCCACCCAGTAGCTCGGCGCCAAAGACCAGCAGGATAATCCCCAGGATGATCCGGTAGACCGCGAAGGGCACAAATCCATGCTTGCGCACCCAGATCAAGAACCACTCCACCACCCCCAGCGCCACCAGGAAGGAAACCACCATGCCAATCACGAGGATGATCCAACCATGCGTCGTAATCACCAGGGGAGCCATCGCAGGCTCCCCAACAACCTGTTTGGGATGAATGGCTTTTAGCAGGTCGTATCCGGTGGCCGCGACCATGACGGGAATCGATAACAGAAAGCTGAACTCAAGCGACGCGCCTCGGGTCAATCCGGCAAGCTGGCCGCTGCTGATCGTGGACATCGACCGGGAGGTTCCAGGGAAGACGGCCGAAAGAATCTGGCAGGCCCCAATCCATACCGCTTGCCAGAGCGACATTTGCTCTACATCTTTTGTGGGCGACTCGCGCCGGTCGCTCCACCAGTCGATCGCCCACATTACCACGCCGCCGATGAGCAACGCCCACGCCATCACGGTGATGCTTTCCAGATGCTTGCCGATGGTTTTCGCCAGCAGCAGCGACGGAATGGCGGTGACAATAAAGGCGACCGCCGTTAGCGTTATCGGATGATTCCAGACGGTACGGTCGCCGCTTTCGCCCTTTGGAAATGTCCTGAAGAACTCGACGATGCGCCCCGTAAACAGAGAAAGCAGCGCCAGGATCGCGCCCAGCTGGATAACGACCGTGTACATCTTCCAATACGGATCGGTCAGGTCGAGGTGGAGCAGGGCCTCGGCAATTCGCAGATGAGCGGTGGAACTAACCGGTAGAAATTCTGTGAGACCTTCGACAATGCCAAGCAGGACGGAAATCGGGTAATCGTTCAAGAATCCTCCGGAGTGGTTCGTGCGCCAACTCGCAGTTACTCACTCGCGGTCGACACCGTAGACAGGAATGCCCTGTTCCAATTTGTATACCAGACCCGCCGCCCGTGGCGCGTAATCGGTCTGGGGGTACTTGGCCTGTAGCCGCACAGCAAGGTCTTTCGCGCGGGCGCGCGCTTGCTCAGATTTTTTGTCCTCGTTGTCCGCGGAGTACATGTCGGCCGCCGATGCCTGCCGCCAGGCTGCCTTGTAAAGGGCCTCGGCGGCTTTGGGGCTTTCGGGATGATCGTCGGCGTACTTTATGTACAACTCCGACTCTTTTTCAGGGCACTTCTCCGAACCCTGCCAGTCGCCGCAGATCTTGTTGTCCAACATGTCGTAGGCGGCGAGGTCCGCCCATCGTGTGCCGGGATATTTCTTCTCGATCTTCTTCATCTCGGTGTCGTCGATCTGCTCGCGAAGATAATTTTCTTTCTCGTGGGCCGACGGCAGGGAAAAGACGTCCAGTTTATGCAGTTGCCAGCCTATATCCGCCGCGCGCCAGGCCGCCTGGCCAGCGTAACCTGACTGCGGAAACATTTCGGCGAGGCGCCTGTAGAGTAAACGGGCCTCCTGGGCGGCCATCTTGGGGGGATGCGGTTCGCTTGCCACTTCTTCCATATTTGACGCAACGCCAAAAAGCACTTCGTCGCCATTTGGGGTGTCTGCCGCAATCACGCCTTTTGCCTTGGTCCAGCCGGAGATCGGCGGGGGCGCTACCTCCCCGCCAAAGATCGGAGCGTCCTGCGCGTGCGATTCTTCGATGTCGGTGTTCGCAAATACCCGCAGCCACTCACCATTCTTCTCGACGATCACCATCTCTCTCCCGGGGATGATGTTTGCCAGGCGCTGCGAAGTGTCGTCGGCAGAGACGAAAAGGATCGTTTCCCGGATCGCGGTAGCCAGAGTCCCGGCCGGCGCCGGCGGCGGCTTCTTGTCTGCTAACGACATACGGGTGCAGGCAGTCAGGGCTACCAGGACAACGAACGAATGAAGGGGTTTGTTTTGCATCACGCTTTTGAGACGTACTGAAAGACTATCCCGTCTCGACCGTAGCACAGGGGAAACAAAACGAAGCGAAGTTAACGAATGTAAGGATGTCATGCCTTACAATCGGAATAACAGGGACGGTGAAACGCGAGATGAGCGTGCCGACGGCAAAAAGAAAGACCAGTGCGAAGTTGAAAGTAACAAGCAAAGGCCAGGTCACCTTGCGAAAGGATCTCCTGCGACACCTGGGAGTTCAACCAGGAGACGAAATCCTCGTCGACCAACTCCCGGAGGGACGGATTCAGGTCAAAGCTGCCCGGCGCAAACGTGATATATCGGAATTCTTTGGCTCGCTCAAGCAAGAAAATGGCCCACGTCTGACGATCGAGGAGATGAACGAGATCATAGCCAAAGGTTGGGCAGGTGAATTGTGAAGATTACTGCAGACACCAACCTACTTGCGCGCGCAGCGGTCGAGGATGATGACTCTCAAACTGCCCGTGCCCAGGCCGAGTTAGCGGCAGCCGACCTTGTCGCGATCACTCTTCCGGCGCTTTGTGAACTCGTTTGGGTGATGTCTCATGGCTACAAACTAAGTTCGGCTCGAATCTCCGACTCTATCAAGGGCCTTATCGACACCACAAACGTCGTTCTAGACTTCTCAGCGGTTGAAGCTGGCCTGGCGCATATGAAGAGAGGCGGGGACTTTGCGGATGGCGTGATTGCACACGAAGGAGCTCTGCTCGGCGGCCAAGTTTTCGTGTCTTTCGACAAACGGGCAGTCAAATTGATTTCGGCCCAGGGTAGGCAAGCCAGGGTACCTTCTGCGTTGCCTTGACTCCAAACCTAAGGTAGAAACTGCGCGGGCAGTGGATTCGCGGGCGTTTCCGCCTGCCAGCTGATCTGGAGCACCCTCCAGCGGGCGCCATCGTTGACCGCCTCTATGCTGTTGATTCCCCTTACCATTGGTTTGCCCTCAGGGGTTTCGGTCACGGTATAGGTGCTCCAAAGGTGGGCGATGTTGCCGTAGGTCTCCGTGGCGTACTTGATCTGGTGCTCGTAGAAAGCCTTATCGCCCCTCTTGGCGACGCGATCGACATAGTCGTCCAGCGTGAGGATCGTGGTCTTCACTTGGCCGTCGGCGGCCACGGTGACTGGGATGAGACGTACTTCGGGCATCAGAAGGGCGCGGAGGCAGGTTCGGTCCTTGTTTCCCGGGCCGCTTACGGCGTCGTCAATGGCCCTGGGCAACTGATCGAGAGTCGCCGTTGGCGGGCAGACCGGCACCAGCCTGCGCCTGTGCTCCGGTGACGGGCAGCATGGCTCCAATCAACGCGGTGATCGCCAGCCGGTGTCCGTGGTTTGAGAGAGTCCTGCGAAAAGCCGACATCGGTTCCGTCATCAGACTTCCAAAATCACCGGCATAATCAAGGGCCGCCGGCTGGTGTTCTTCTGGATGAATCTCTTCAGGTCGACCCGGACCTTTTCTTTGATCACGCCGTAATCGGCTTTCTCTTCGGCGCTCGATCCGTCGAGCGTCTTGGAGACTATCTGCCGCGCCGACTCGATCAAATCCTCATCCGCGGCGGCGAATCCTCGCGTCACCACTTCGGGCTGGCTTTCGACCTTGCCGCTAAGCTTATTGATCGTGATGATCGGCAGAACAAACCCGTCTTCGCTGAGATGGCGCCGGTCGCGGATGACAATGTCTTCGACTACATCGACATTCGATCCCGAATCGATGCAGACTCGGCCCGCTGTGACTTTCCCGTTCTTGCGGGCGTCTTTCGGCGGTCAGCTCCAGCACATCGCCGTCTTCGATCAGAATCGCCTGGCCGATTACTCCGGTTTCGATCGCGACTTGCGCGTGCTTCTTCAAATGGCGGTAATCGCCATGCACGGGAATGAAAAACTTCGGACGCAGCAGGTTGATGAGCAGCCGCTGCTCTTCCTGGCTGGCGTGGCCGCTGACATGGATCAGTCCCGACGCGCCGTCGTCAAAGATGACATTCGCGTCGCGACGGTAAAGGTGGTCGATGACCCTATAGATGCTCTTCTCGTTCCCGGGAATGACGCGCGAACTTAGCACCACTGTGTCTCCGGCGACAATGTGCGCATGCTTATGGTTGTCCACGGCCGCCCGCGATAGCGCGCTCATCGGCTCGCCCTGCGTACCGCTGATCAGGATCAGCACATTTTCGGGAGCGTAATCGTTGATCTGGCCGGGATTGATGATCAGGCCCGGGGGAATATCGAGGTAGCCCAGGTCTTGCGCAATTTCGGACGAATCCACAATCGAACGCCCGACCATCGGCGACCTTGCGGCGATGAGTATGCGCCAGTTCCAGCGCAATGCGAATCCGATAGATCGAGGAAGAAAAGCAGCTGAAGAAAAGCTTCTTCTTCGTCCGTGAGAATACCTCGTCGAGCCGCGGTTTAACCGCCCATTCGCTCGGCGTATAGCCAGGCCGGTCGACGTTGGTCGAGTCCTGCAGCAGTGCCAGCACGCCACGCTTGCCGTATTCGGCAAAGGTATGCAGATCGAAGGCCTTGCCATCCGGCGGCGAAAGGTCGATCTTGAAATCGCCGGTATGCACGATCACGCCAACCGGCGTCTCGATCGCGAGCGCCACGCAATCCACCAGGCTGTGCGTGACCCGAATCGGCTCGATCGTGAAAGGCCCGATCGTGAACTTTGACTTCGGGGCAATCTCGATCAGCTCGGTATTGTCGAGGAGCTTATGCTCGTCTAGCTTGCCCTCAACATAGGCCAAGGTGAACTCGGTGCCGTAGACTGGCACATTCAGCTCGGAGAGTATCCAGGGAAGACCGCCGATGTGGTCTTCGTGGCCGTGGGTGAGGATGATCGCGCGAACGCACTGACGATTTTCAATCAGGTAAGTGATGTCGGGGACAACAATGTCCACACCCAGTAGCTCCGACTCGGGGAACATGAGCCCCGCATCGATCACAATAATGTCGTCCTGCCAGCGAATTGCGAGGCAGTTCATGCCGAATTCGCCCAAGCCGCCGAGCGGAATAATCTTCAGTTTATTTTCTGTCATCGAATCTTCGATGCTAGCACAGCGCGCCAAGTCGCCGCCGCCGCTTTGGGCACAGCCGTTGCTCAAAATCGGCGAATCGGCGCCAATAAGAACCAATCGGGTGATCGCTCAACACAACGGCTGAGTCAATGTGTTCGCCGCCCGGTTGGTTACTGAAAGAGCTTCAGATCGATCGAAGACCCCATGACCTGGTAACCGGAGTCGCCGGGGTGCAGGTGGTCTCCGGAATCGACACTGGGCGAGAAGACCTTGGGGTTTGCAGGATCGCGAGCGACTTTATCGAAGTCGATCACACCATCGAAGACGCCGCTGGTGCGAATCCAATCGTTCACGGCTTCCCGTGCCTCTTCGCCAGCAGGGGAAGCGTAGCCCGCGCCAACGTAGGGGGTCAGCGTCGCGCCAATGACCCTGATGCCGTGCGTATGAGCACGAGTAACAAGCTGGGTGAGAGCAAAGGTCAGGGCGGAGGTGAGTTGCGGCGCCGTCATCGTGTCATCAGCATCACGGGGATGCGCGATGGAGCCAACGTCGTTGATGCCCTCGAGAATGATGAGATAGCGGACGCCGCTCTGCGCCAGCACGTCGCGGTCGAAGCGTGCGAGCGCGGCCTGGCCTGCTCCTTCACGAAGCAATCGATTGCCGCTGATGCCCTCATTCAGGACGGAGAGATTGGCCGTTTTCGGGTCTGCCTGCAGCCGACTGGCGAGCACGTCGGGCCAGCGGCGGTTTGTATCCAGGGTGGAGAGCGCTCCATCGGTAATCGAGTCGCCCAGGGTCACGATCGCGGCGTTATGAGGATCGTTGACGCCGATCTCGACGCCTTTCACGAAGCACCATGAGGTGATTGTGCGAGCGCCGGTGAGCGATGCCGCCGCGGTCATGTCTCCGGCGGCGATAAAAGTCGTGGAGTGGCCGTCTTCGTGACAAGTGGTTTCGCTAATGCGCTGATCGGGCAGGTAGACGCTCACGGCAAGGCTCGAGAGTGGCGCAACCTCGAACGGAACAGGATCGCTTACCACGAAGGCTCCGGACGGGATTGTGACGGTCGACTTGCCGGAAAAGGTAAGAGGATGGTCACTCCCAGGCTGGATCTCTCCGTTTTCTGCGCCGAGAGCGGCGTGGGCCGCGCCCACGATCAATGCCCGGCTGCCGAATTCGTTTGTTAGTTGAATCCTGATGGATGGTCCGCCGGCGCTAATCCGAACGATGTTGCGATAGGTCGAGTTCGCAGGCGACGGCTGGCCGGGATTGACCCGCTCGCTCATAGGCGACGAAGCCCAAGAGCCGACCCAATGCGGGGCAGGCTGTTGCGCGGGTGCAAATGGTGCGAGGAGAAGCGGGACAATGACAGCGAGAAAAGGCTTCTGCATGGCGTAATTCGTTGTACTTGAGTCCCCCGCTCGCGTCAACGCAAGAGGTCTTCCAGCGCCAGGCTCAGCTCTGTCTTCTCGTCCCGGTATTTCACAATCACCGGCGTGTAGAGGCTCACGCCCCAATCCAGACCCTGGCCATGAGTGACCGCTCGCGAGCCAGGCACTACGACCGCGCCCTCGGGAATCACCAGTGGGCGGTCACCCTCCGCCCGCAAAACCTCGCCGCGAACCAGGTCATAGACGGGGGTGCCGCGCGTCAGGATCGTCCCTGCACCTAACACCGCCCGGCGCCGAACCAGAGTACCCTCGTAAACGCCACAATTGCCGCCGATCAGTACGTCGTCCTCAATCACTACCGGAGCCGCATTCACCGGCTCGAGCACTCCGCCAATCTGTGCCGCGGCGCTCAAATGCACCCGCTTGCCAATCTGGGCGCATGAGCCGACAAGTGCGTGCGAATCCACCATCGTTCCCTCGTCCACATACGCGCCAGTGTTGATGTACATCGGCGGCGCGCATACCACGCCGCGGGCTACGTAGGCACCCGAGCGGATCGCTGATCCTCCCACAACAACCCGCACTCCATCCTCCGCGCCGAAACGCCGGGCCGGGAAGGTGTGTTTATCGACGAAGGCTAGGCCTTCGCACCCCGAACCAACCAGCACTCCGAGGCGAAAGCCGAGCAGAATCCCTTGCTTGACCCAGCCGTTCACCCGCCAGCCCAGCGGAGCGTCGCCATCCGGCTCCGCCGCCCGTACCAAGCCTTTTTCCAGTGCCTCTCGCAGCGCCATGAAAGCGTCCATCGCTACTGGATCGCCTACCGCCGCGCCACCTGCAGCGAAAGAATTCTCGATGCTGTTTTTTAGTGAACTCTCCGCCATTGTCCTTCGTCCGCTCTGACCTCCTCACGAGAGTAACATCGGCTTCGTTTCCGGCCTCCTTGGAACGCAAGCCCGACCGTTTCGGCCGACGTTACCCAACCCGTCTCTCCGTAGTTGCCACGCAGGCGCGGTGAAGACGCGGTTTAGAATCGTGGGAATGTCCCTGGTCCTGGTTCGCGCCACGCTCCCCGAGCAGATCGAAACTGTCCGTATCCTGCTGCGCGAATACGCCGCCTACCTCAACCAATCGCTCGGCGAGGAACACATCTGCCTGGACGAGTATGAGAAGGAACTGGCCAGTCTTCCCGGGGTCTACTCCGAGCCTCGTGGCGTGATTCTGTTGGCAGTCGCGGACGATAAACCAGCTGGGTGCGCCGCCCTCAAGCCGCTCAAACCCACACGGGCCATCGAGCCTGGAGAAGCTGCCTGCGAGATGAAACGCCTTTGGGTACGACCGGAATTTCGCGGACAATCCGTTGGCATGGTTCTCGCCGAAGGATTGATCGAGCACGCCCGCGGACTTGGCTACACCGCGATGTATCTTGATACTGTGCCTGATGCGATGAGGTCAGCGAATCGCATTTACCAAAAGCTTGGCTTCGAGCGGGTCGAGCGGTACAACACCAACCCGATCCTTGGGCAGCATCCGTCGGTTCCGGTTGAGTTTTTTCGGCTTTCTCTTGTTGCAGACGACGCTAGCGCCACAAACTTTACAAAAGTTCGAATTCAGCCGAATATTCCCGACAGATGAGGAGACTGGCTCTATTGCGGATTGTCCCGGCGGCGGTGCTTTGCGCTGGTTTGGAATTCAATGTTCCATCCGACAATCTCTTATGGGCCGCGAGCGAAGCTAAATGCAGCGATTGCGTGGGGGACGGCCTTGCATCCCTGCACATCGAACTGACGACGCTTTCTTATCGAGTAGGACAACCGATACCTGTCACCTTGATCTTGTCCGCCGGAGGCAAAGGTGTCTACTTACCCAACAATTTCGCTGACTTTATGGCTAGCTGCCGAGGTGGTTTCTCCGCCTCGATCCTAACAGACACCGGAGCATTGGCAGATCCCAAAGTCGTTGGGTGCGCAGGAAGCATTTTTCATTCGTTGAACGATACAGCCCTTACCGAATTTCACAATTTCGTCTATCTCAAGCCGGGCGAGCAGCGGGTCTGGCGCACCAGTGTCTCTACTTCCGAGATTCCACCGGGCGAGTATCGACTTCTAGGCGAGTACCTTTCAATGGCATACAAGATTCAGGAGGTTGCTCGACTTCCGGCGGTAGGCGGGTTGATGGCGATCGGCCGTGTCCAAAGCAAACCTGCCAAAATTCGGGTCGGTCGCTAAGTGCGAAACCCGGCAATGAGGCACGGGTGATTCCCTTGCATAGGTCAATCGATCCCCAAATGGCTCATATCGCTCTAAGCATCTGGCAGCAGCCCCAGTTCAGTCGCGAGCTTTTGCAACCTCTCGCGCGTGCTCGAAGCGACTGGGGCCATCGGCAGCCGATATTCTTCCGCAATCTTGCCCATCATCGCCAGCACTGCCTTCACCGGGCCGGGGCTTGTCTCCCAAAAATTCGCCTGAATGAGCCGAAAGTATTTGCGATTGATGCTTCGCGCCAATCGCCAGTCGTTGTTGCGCGCGGCGTGCACCATCTGCGACATCTCCGACGGAATCTCATTCGAAGCCACCGAGACCAGCCCGACACCACCAACCGCGATCACCGGCAGCGCAATCGGATCGTCGCCGGAGAAGACCTTGAAGCTCTCTGGCAGCAGATGAGCGATCTCGGTTATCTGCCCGAGCTGTCCGCTCGACTCCTTGATCGCTTCGATATTCGGCGCGGCTTCCACAAGTCGTGCCACGGTCGCCGGTTCCAGGTTGGCACCCGTCCGCCCGGGAATGTTATAAAGCACCACCGGCAGCTCCACAGCCTCGGCGACCGCCTTGAAGTGCTGGAACTGCCCCTCTTGCGTGGGCCGGTTGTAGTAGGGGTTCGCACTGAGAATTGCCGTCACACCAGGAATCTGCGCCGCCGCGCGCGCCTTGGCGACTGCCTCGCGCGTGGCGTTGTGGGTGCATCCCGCCCAGACGGGCACGCTGCCACCGGCCGCCTCCGCCACGATGTGGATGACTCGGAGCCATTCCTCATCCTTGAGGGTCGGAGTCTCGGCGGTGGTGCCGCAGGCAACCAGAAAATCGATGCCGCTTGCGATCTGCCACTCGACCAGCGAACGCAAGGCGGCTTCGTCGATCGGCGGTTCCGCGCCTCCGCTTGCCGCAAACGGAGTCACCAAAGCCGTGCCGCAACCTGTCAATTCCATAGCTAGGTGAGTTTACCGCGAATGGGCTCGGGGGCGATTTCAGGCTACGCTAGTGCGAGTTCGCCTGAGAGGTTTGTCGAACTGAAATACCTGAGTGAGACTCGCGATCGTCTGCTTTTGCGAGACGACGTTTCGTCATGAATCCTGCAAACCTTGCCGGACATCCTCGACCATGCCCATTAGGAAATTACCTGTCTAAGATTAGGGCATCCACCCTCAGAAGACCTTAATCAAACTGCTCGTAAACATCCCGGAACTCAAAGACGCCTTGCCGGGTGGCAATCCACTCGGCTGCGCGCACCGCGCCCTCGGCGAAGCCGCGCCGCGAAAACGATTCATGCCGCAGCTCGATCAGGTCGCTGTCGGTCCTAGCGTCGATGACGTGAATGCCCGGAGTGTCGCCCTCGCGCTTGGACTCGATCGGCACATTCAAGTGCGGGTTCGCGGTCTCCAGCGAATGCTTCAGCGCGAGCGCCGTACCGGAAGGGGAGTCTTTTTTTTCGGCGTGGTGGGTCTCTGAAATTGTGAACTTGAAGCCCGGCGCGGCTTGCGCCATCTCGTGGGCAATCTTGTAGAGCGCCTGCACGCCAATCGAAAAATTGCTGCCGTAGACCAATCCGGCGTTTCGCTTTTCGGCGAGCGCCTTGATGTCTTTCAGATACGCGTGCCAGCCGGTCGTACCGACCACCATGTGGGCTCCGGAAGCCAGGCAGGCGCGCATATTGGGCAACACTGCTTCGGGCGTCGTGAAGTCGATCACCGCGTCGAACTGCCCTAGAAAGGTCCCCGTGATCGCGGAACCCTCGCGGTTCGCTTCTTCCCCCACCACTCGCACTCCGTGGCCGCGCTCTTTGGCGACATCCGCTACGAGACTGCCCGTTTTTCCGCGTCCCAACACTAAGAACAGCATCGTTATCGCCCACTCTTTCCTGGTGCCGGTTTTCGACTACTTCGTTACCGCCTCCGCAACCGCCTCGGCCCGCGCTTCCACATCGAAGACCTCCGGATCGGGGTCCTGGAAGAATGCGACGTGGAGCGAACGCACCGCCTCTTCCACGTCGTCTTCCTCAATCATAAAGCTCATGTTGATCTCTGAAGCCCCCTGCGAGATCATTCTCACGTTGACGTGACGAATCGCCTGAAAGACCTGCGCAGCGATGCCGTTTTGGCCGCGAATGTCTTCGCCAACCATACACACCAGCGCTTTGCGGCCCTCGTATTTGACGTCGGCGACTTTGCCCAGGTCGGCGGAGATTTCCGGCAACTTCTCGTTCGAATCTACGGTCAGTGAGACGCTAACCTCCGAGGTCGAAACCATATCGACGGCGCATTTGTGTTTATCAAAAACATCGAAAATCGATTTCAGATAGCCGTGCGACATCAACATCCGGCTTGCCACGACATCAATAATCGTTAGACGTTTCTTGACCGCAATCGATTTGAACGGGCTGCGGCAATGTGCGGCCAGCGCGGTGATCCGCGTGCCCTCGTTTTCGGGGTTGCGGGAGTTCAACACCGCGACCGGGATATTCTTCTGCACCGCCGGCAAAATCGTCGCCGGATGCAGCACCTTGGCCCCAAAATAGGCAAGCTCGGCCGCCTCTTCGAAGCTGATCGTTTTCACTCGAAGCGCGTCGGGGCAAATCCGCGGATCGGCGGTCATGATGCCGTTCACATCCGTCCATATCTCGATGACCGCGGCGTTCAACCCGCCGCCAACCAGAGCCGCGGTGAAATCGGAGCCGCCCCGGCCGAGCGTGGTGGTCACGCCATCTTCGGTCGAGCCGATAAAGCCGCCCATTACCGGAAGTTTGCCGTCTTGCAGCAGCGGCAGCACAATCTCCGCCAGCCGCTTTTCGATCAGGGCATCGTTGGGAATGGCTCGCCCATGTTGCGCGTCGGTGACGATGCACTTCCTCGCGTCCACATGGGCCGCGTCGAGACCCCGCGCGGCGAAACCGGCGGTCACGATGCGACTCGAAAGCTGCTCGCCGAAACTGACGACCAGATCGCTGGTGCGCGCGGTCAACTCGCCTACCGCGGCGAGCCCGCGAAAGATCTCATCGAGCGACTCGAATTTCTTGTCGATCCACTCCGAGACTCGGCAGAAGTCCGGGGTATCTGCATACGAGGGCCCCTGCGTCAGAAGCTTCCTCGCGGCGTCGTGGTGGCGGTGGCGAAGCCGCGCGCTGATCGCGAGGGCCCCGGCACGGTCGCCGCGCCCAGCGGCATTCGATGCGGCGATCAACTGATCGGTGACCTTTGCCATAGCGCTGACGACGACGATTGGCATCGCGCCTTGCTCCCGGCGTCCGGCGACAATCCGCGCGGTGCGGTCGATGGCTACCGCGTCTTCGACCGAGGTCCCGCCGAACTTCATCACCACAAACTTCATGCGAGGGCCGCCGCTTCAAAATGGCTCGAGAGCTCTAACTTGCCAAGCTTTTCAAGAATTTCCGCATTGAGTATCGCCGCACCCGCCGCGCCGCGAATCGTATTGTGCGAGAGCACGGTGAACTTCCAGTCGAACACACTGCAAGGCCGCAGCCGTCCCACGGTCGAGGCCATACCCTTCCCGCGCATCCGGTCCAGGCGCGGCTGCGGACGATCGTCTGAGTGACAAACTCGACCGGCTGAGCCGGAGCGCTCGGCAATCCCTGACCGCTGAGCGGCGTGAAGTCCCGCCACGCTTCGATCAACTCTTCGCGCGAGGCCTTGGTGCGGAGTTTTATGCTCACGCTCTCCATGTGGCCGTCTTCGACGGGCACGCGGTTGCAGTGGGCGCTTAGCTTGGCATGGAGGGGATCGACGGCGTGGCCATTCCATTTGCCGAGCAGCTTCAGCGTCTCTTCCTGCAGCTTCTCTTCTTCGTTCTTAATGAAGGGGACGACGTTGCCGAGAATGTCGAGGGAAGCCACGCCGGGATAACCTGCGCCGCTGACTGCCTGCATTGTTGAGACAAAAATAGCCTCGATGCCGAAGCGCTCTTCAATCGGCTTAAGCGCCAGCACCAGTCCGATGGCCGAGCAGTTAGGGTTGGTGACGATATAGCCGCCTGAGCCTTTTCGCCAGCTCTGTTCTTCGACGAGTGGAAGGTGGTCGGAGTTGACCTCGGGAATGACGAGTGGCACGTCCGTGTGCATTCTGAAGGCGCTTGAGTTGGAGACGACGGCGCAGCCTGCGGCGGCGAAGGCCGGCTCCATTTCGCGGGCGATGTCCGCGTCGAGCGCAGCGAAGATGATTTTGGGAGCGCCATCGGGAACTGCAGGGGAAATCACCATCCTGGCGATGCGTTCGGGGAGGGGTGTGTCGAGCTTCCACTTTGCGGCATCGCCGTAATGCTTGCCGCTCGAGCGATCGCTCGCCGCCAGCCACGCGACCTCAAACCAGGGATGGTTTTCGAGGAGTTGAATAAATCGCTGGCCGACCATACCGGTCGCGCCCAATATTCCTACTTTGCGCCGTTGCTGCATTCTCGCTCAATGCCGCCCAGAAAAGACTTGCCTATTGCGACTCCGCCCGCGGCCTGCTGATACGACTGGCGCCGAAGTCGATTGGCTGTGTTATTTAGTGTAACGTCTCCGCAACATTCGACTGCCCGGGAATTACTGCTTCTGGCCACTGCCAGTGCCATAAGTGAAATCAGCCGTCGCCGTCTGTTTCGACCCGACCGTCACCTGCGTCGTTTGTTGACCCAGCTCTTCGTGGTCGGCGACGACGGTATAGGTTCCCAGTGGCAGGCCGCGAATCTCGAAGTGTCCGTTCTCATCGGAAACTGCGTAGAACGGGTTCGGCGACACATTGATAAAGGCATTCATCCAAGGATGGTTGTTGCAGCGCACCGGAACCATCAGGTCGGGCTTGGCAAAGACCCGCTGCGTCGTCCCGCCCTTTGGAGGCTGCGAGATGTCGACCTCTGGATTTATCGGCGTCTCCGCCGTGGTGTGGATGTTATGCATGGTGGGGTCGGAGTTGGTGAACTCCACCGGCTGCCCGATCTGCACTCCGATGACATGCGGAACGTAGCGGCAGCCCTTCTGATCCAGCACGACGGGCGTCGAAGGCGCGGGATAGATTTTGTTTCCGAGGCCATCTTTCACGTAGACGAAGACATTCTGCAGATTGCCGTCTTTTACTACATACTGCTCGCTGTAGTTTGGGTCAGCGCTCAGCGAACAAGCTGGATCTTGCGCCATATCGATCTCGATGCGAGCGGCCGCTTTCTTTGCGAACTTGATTGTGCCGGTGATTGTGCCGGAGGTGTTGTAGTCGATTTGGGTATAGGTGGCTGGTGGCGTCGCGCCGGACACTGCCTCGGTCGGGTTCGCGTGGCTGTTGCAGCCGCCAATGGAGATTGTGATTCCCGAGACGGCTACCGCGCAAAGAAAGGCTCTTTTTATCAACATCAGCTCCACTTCAATGTAAAACGGCGTTGCTCGTTACATGAACCCGAGGTACTCGTGTTTGACGAGAAGCCAATCGTCCAGCAACGCTTCGTCGTTTATTTGTCTGTTCTTTCGCTTCAGAAAGGCGATCATCGAGTGCAGACCTTTTTCGAGCTCCTCGACGAGATGCCGCTTGTAGTTCCTGCCATCGTTGACGAGATACCACTCTTCGGGAATTCCGATCTCGACCTCTATCCAATTGCGCTTGCGTTTCGCGGGCTGCGCGCCCACGATCCCAAATATCTCGGTGTATTTTGAAATTGGACCGTCAATTCTGAGAAGAAAAGCGAACTCGTCGATGACATCGGTGTATTGCCCTTGCCAGTTGTTGATCAAATTGCGAAGTTCTTGTTCCCGGTCGCGCGCGATTGCGGAAACGCCTCCGCCAATCTGTGCTCCCATGCTGAACGTGTTCAACACCTACCCCATCGCCGCCAGAACCGCATCTGCAAAGGCTTTTGTTCCGCTCGTGCCGTGAACATCTCGCGTCAAGGTCTTTGCCTCAACATAAACCTTCTCGATCGCCTTCTGCACCAGGTCGGCCGTTGCATCTTCGTCGATATGCCGCAGCATCAATACTGCTGATTGCAGCAGCGCCGTTGGGTTCGCAATGTCCTTCCCTGCAATGTCCGGAGCCGAGCCGTGCACTGCTTCGAAGATCGCGGCGTGGTCGCCGATATTCGCGCCGGGAACCAGGCCCAAGCCGCCAATCAGGCCCGAACAAAGATCGCTCACGATGTCGCCGTAGAGGTTTTCCATCACCAGCGTGTCGTACTGGTAGGGGTTCATCACCAGCTGCATGCAGGTGTTGTCGACAATGTGCTCGCCGTAGGTGATCTCGGGATACTCCTTGCTCACCTCGCGCGCGCACTTCAAGAACAGACCATCCGACAGCTTCATGATGTTTGCTTTGTGGATGGCGTGGATCTTGCGCCGCTTGTGCCTGCGCGCATACTCAAACGCCCAGCGAGCAATCCGCGTCGAAGCCTTTGCGGTGATAATCTTGAGCGACTCGACGACGCCAGGAACTACTTCATGCTCTAGCCCTACATAGAGGCCCTCGGTGTTTTCGCGAACGATCACCAGATCGACGCCGGGATACTTCGTCTCCAGGCCGGGCAGGTTCTTGATCGGGCGAAAGTTCGCGTACAGCTCAAACTGCTTCCGCAGCGTGACGTTGATCGACGCAAAACCGCCGCCGATTGGAGTCGTCACCGGTCCTTTCAAGCCGACCTTCGTCCGCTCGATCGATTCGGAAAGCTCTTTGGGGATGTACTCGCCCTGCTTGGCAAAAGCCTCGGCACCGGCGGCAAACCGCTCCCAGGCAAACTTCACCCCGGTCGCCGCGCCGGCAGCCTCCAGAATGCGGACTACCGCATCTGTAACCTCGGGGCCGATTCCATCGCCGGGAATCAGCGTCACCGCATATGTTCGTAACTCAGTCATCCAAGCTCACTTTCCAAAAGCAGTGGTCAGTTGTTAGTCCTCAGTTGTCAGTCTTAGACTTCGCCATTACTGAGGACTGACGTCCGCTAGTCCCTATTCTTGTGACTCAACAACTGCTCCAACTCCGCCTTGAACTCGCGCACATCCTTGAAATCCCGGTAAACGCTGGCGAAGCGGATATAAGCCACCGTATCCAGCCCCTTCAGGCGCAGCATGATCAGTTCGCCAATCTCGCTTGTGGTCAGCTCTCGCTCCGGAGCATCCATCAGACGAGTCTCCGTCTCATCGACGATCGCCTCCAGCTTACCCGCCGAGACGGGACGCTTCTGGCACGCCTGCAACAGCCCGGAGAGCACCTTCTGCCGCTCAAACCGCTCCCGGCGACCGTCTTTCTTCACTACCATGTAGGGGATTTCGTCGATGCGCTCGTAGGTGGTAAACCGCTTGTTACACCCCTCGCACTCGCGCCGCCGACGAATCGAGTCCGCCTCTTTGCTCTCCCGCGAGTCCACCACACGATCTTGTGCAAAGCCGCAATAAGGACACTTCATCTCGTATATCCGATTTTAACAGCGGCATATCAAGCGATACTGTGTGCTTTGCGGAACGAACAGCCGCTGGCGCGCGTACCATCTCCCATCAGGAGAACCCCATGAAATTGCTAGCCCAGGCTGCGTCTCTGGCAGCAGTAGCCCTAATCGCCGTCACCGCCTCCGCCCAGACCGACAATTACTGGGACAAGACCTACACCATCTCCGGGCAGCCCACGCTTTCTCTCAGTACCGGCGACAGCAACCTCACCGTCAGCTCCTGCGGAGCATGCCAGACAGTCAAGATCCACGTCGAAGCGACTAATCGCAAACTCAGCGACTATCACCTTGAAGAAGACCAGAGCGGCAACACGATTCACTTCTCCCTTAAGGAGAAGATCCACGTTGGTATCCACTTCGGCGTCAATTGGGCTCCGCACAGCTCGGTTGCGGTGCAGGTCGAGACGCCTGCGAACCTCACCCTCCATGCCGAAACCGCGGACGGCAACCTCAACGCCTCTGGACTCAGGGGCGCGATCAGTCTCCATTCCGCCGATGGCCACCAGACGATTGCCGATGTTACGGGTACGCTAATGGTGCAATCCAGCGACGGTAGCGTCGATCTGCGCAATATCGCCGGCACTCTCGACGCTCATACTTCGGACGGCAACCTCAACGTCTCCGGCAAGCTCGACAGCCTGAACATCCATACCAGCGACGGATCGCTCACTCTCGAGCTCGCGAGCGGCACCACCCTCAAGGCGGACTCGACCCTGCGCAGCTCCGATGGAAGCATCACCGTCCGCCTGCCTAAGGACCTCTCCGCCAATCTTGATATTTCCTCTTCCGACGGCAAGATCGATTCCAGCCTGCCGCTCACCCTGGACGGATTTCACGGCGGCTCGGGGAACTCGATCAAAGGCAAGCTTAACGCCGGCGGGGCGCTCTTCACGATTCACACCAGCGACGGGTCAGTGCACCTGTCTTCGCTCTAATAGACTCGGCTCTAAACCGATATAAACGCGGTTGACATCACTAGCATCTCGGCGATACCGTGGGCCGATCGAGGTGTATCGGAGATGAATCGCCGGGAATTTGTCAGAGACTCGCTCGTTGCCGCGGCCGGCAGCGCTTTACTTCCTCGAGCCGCCTTTGCGACAACCTCCGCGTTGCTCCAAGAGCAAATCCCCGGCACCATCCCGCAGGCTGAGATCGACAGCGCTCGCTTTCCCGATGGATTCCTCTGGGGCCTGGCCACCGCCGCCTATCAGGTTGAAGGCGCGTGGAACGAAGACGGCAAAGGCGAATCCAACTGGGACCGCTTTTCACATACCGTCGGCAAGATCAAGGGCGCAGCCACCGCCGACGTCTCCTGCGATCAATATCACCGATTCAAAGAGGACGTTGCGATCCTCAAGCGGCTCAATCAGAAGAGCTACCGCTTCTCGACCTCGTGGTCGCGAATCCAACCCACTGGCACCGGCGCCCCTAATCAGAAAGGTATCGATCACTACAGCCGCCTCGTCGACGCTATCCTCGAAGCTGGCATCCGCCCCTTCTGCACCATCTATCACTGGGACCTGCCGCAGGCGCTCGAAGATCGCGGTGGCTGGCCTAACCGTGATCTCGCCGGTTACTACGCCGACTACGCCGGCATTTTGGCTAAGAACCTCGGCGATCGACTCACGGTCTGGGCACCCTTTAACATGCCGTGGTCCTTCACCTACCTCGGCTATGGAGTGGGCGTTTTTCCTCCCGCCCGGTCGAACTTCAACGAATTCCTCAAGGCCGCGCACACCGTCAACCTCGCGCAAGGCGAGGCGTTTCGGTCGATAAAGGCTGCGTCGTCCAAGGCGACGGTGGGGAGCGCCTATGGGATGGCGCCCGCCTATCCGAAGACCAGCAGTGAGGCAGATATTGCCGCGACCGCGCGCTACAACGCGATGAACAATCTCTACTTCCTCAACCCTGCGATGCGCGGTGAATACCCGAAAGCATTCGTCGGAGAGATTCCGTATGACGCTATGGGATTCAAGCCTGGCGACGACAAAATCATGAAGGCGCCACTTGATTGGGTCGGCTTTCACTACTACACTCGCCGCATCGTCTCCGATGCAGCTGGCGGCACCACTTCAGGCGCCTCTGGCCACTTCGGCACCGAAACCGAGGGCGGCAGCCGCGATCCACTGACGCAAATCCACGTCGAAACACCAGCCGAAGGTCCACTCACTGAAGCTGGTCTCGAAATCTGGCCGCGCGGCATCTACGACCTAGTGACGCAGATCTCCAAGGAGTACAGCTACCCCGTCATCGAAATCAGTGAGAACGGCTGCTGCTATCTCGACGCTCCCGACGAAAGCGGGCGCGTTCCCGACGCTCGCCGTATTTCCTTCCACAGGCAGATCCTCGCAGAACTCGCCCACGCGATCGCCGACGGAGCCAAAGTCCGCGCTTACCACGCCTGGAGCCTGGTCGATAACTTCGAGTGGGCCGACGGCTACACTCAGCGCTACGGCCTTACCTATGTGGACTTCCGCAGCCAGAAGCGCACGATCAAAGACTCAGGGCTCTGGTATGGGCGCGTCGCGGCGGCGAATCGGCTGAATGTTTAGAGCAAAAGTACAGTGGGTTAATGTTTGTCTCAGCAGGCGTTTTTCCCCAGAAAAACGCCTGCCGGGTGGTGCACCTCACACTACGTAGCTGTACTTTTGGTCTAGCCGATCGCTCCCGAAGCGGAAAGCACCTTCCGCAAGTGGTACACAGCTTCATGAATCTGATTTGTCGGCGTGCTGCCAAAGCCCAGAACAAATCCCTGTTTCGGCGTCGCGCCAATGTAGCTCGGAGAGAGGGGCCATAGCCAGAGCTTCTCCTGGGCCGCCCTGGTAGCAATCTCGCGGTCGTGAAAGCCTTCCGGCAAGGTGACCGTCATGTGCATGCCGGCTTCAGCGCCATGCACTCCCAATCGCTTTCCGAAGACCTCCCGGATGCTTTCGAGCAAGACCGTGCGTCGTTCGCTGTACAGGGTACGCGTCCGGCGAATGTGCCTCCCGAAGTGGCCGTCGCGCATGAAATCGGTAAGCACCTCCTGAAAGAGGTAAGGCGGGAAGATATCCATCGCGAATCTGACAGCCGTAAATCGCTCGACCAGGTCCGGGGGAATCACGATATAGCCTAGTCGCAGCGAAGCAAACAAGACCTTGCTGAAGGTCCCGATGTAGATTACGCGCAGGTCTGCATCCATCCCCTGAAGCGACGGAATCGGCAGGCTCTCGTAGCGGTATTCGCTGTCATAGTCGTCCTCCACGATCCAGGCGCCCGATCGCCGCGCCCAGTCGAGCAACTGCAGCCGTCGCGAAGCGCTCATGGTCGACCCAAGCGGATAGTGATGCGACGGCGTCACAAAGGCGGCCCGGGCCTTGCGTCCTTGGCCAATGCCCATTGCAACATTCATGCCATCCTCGTCGACCGGAACAGGAATGAGACGGCAGCCTGCTCCCAACAGCACCGATCGCGTTAGAAGGTAACCAGGTTCTTCGATCCAGACAGGGTCTCCGGGGTCGAGCAGCACCCGTGCCGTTATCTCTAAAGCCTGCTGCGACCCAGAAACGACCATGATCTGATGCGGCTCGCAGTGTACCGCGCGGGCGGTGCGGAGGTAGTCGCAGATTGCGTTTCGGAACGGCTCCAGACCCAGTGGATCGACATTGTGAATCGCACGCAGGCGCGGTTCCCTGCTGTGGTGCGTAATCAGCCTCGACCAGACTTCGAACGGAAAGTGATCGAGGGCGGGCTGATGGACTCCGAAGGCCCCCCATCCATGTCTCCAGGGGGTTTCTCTGAAACGGGGAAACAGCGCCGACCTTCGTGCCAGCCGCCGCGTGCCCGGTGGTTGACCGTCGGGCTGGTTCGGCTTTGCGCTCAACTCCGGCAATGAGCTGGAGACAAAGGTACCCGACTCCGACCCGGCTCTCGAAATATCCCTCCGCCAGCAGTTGGGCATAGGCATCCAGCACGGGAAAACGCGAGACGTGAAGCTCGGTCGCAAGCTCACGACTGGATGGGACTCGCTGCCCCCGCCGCAATTCGCCGCGCAGAATCGCGGCCCGGAAGCCGTCGTACACCTGCCGCGGCAAAGGCCGTTCCGATTGCCGGTCGATGGCGATCACGGGAGGAAGCCCGGCGGACACGTCGCTCATTCTTCGGATCATAGTGGCTAGGATAGAACTGGTGCAAGTGGCTATGGCTTGTGACCACTCCGAAGCGGAGTATTAGTCCACATGGCGCACCTGGAGGCGCTGGTTATGAGCTACCGTCAAAGCCTGAGAATCGCGTTTATCCTGTTGGCCTTCACCGCCCTTTTGTTGTCACAATGCCGTGCATCCGGCATCGAGGCCACGGCCCAGGATAAGCCTGTGTCCAAGTCGAATCTCGAAATGAACAACCTGTCGCCCGAGCAACAAGGCGACCTGCTCATGATCCATCATCAGTATCTCGAGGCGATCGATGCTTACCGCAAGGCGCCACGCGACTCAGCCGTCGTATGGAACAAGCTCGGAATTGCCTACCATCACATGTTCGCGCTGGATCAGGCCAAGGTCGACTACGTGCGGGCCTTGCAGCTCGACCCGAAGTACGGAGAAGCGCTCAATAACCTGGCAGCCGTCTACTACGCTGAGAAGGACTACAGGCGTGCCGAAAAGACCTATCATCGGGCAATCAAACTGATCCCCACTTCCGCAATCGCCTACAACAATCTTGGCACCGCGTATTTTGCGGACGGAAAGTTCAAGCAAGGCAGTGAGGCCTACCGCTCCGCGTTCGCCATCGATCCGGGCGTCTTTAGCGGAGACCCGCTCCAGACAATCTCCGAGACCTCGTCGACCGAGGAGCGCGCTCGCGTGGATTATTGTCTGGCCGAACTCTATGCACGGGCGGGCATGAAGGAAGAGGCGATCGAGTACCTGCGCAAGGCCCTCGACGCGGGATTCAACGACAATAAACGGCTGATGCAAGACCAGGAATTCGCCAGCATCCGGCAATCCGCCGAGTTTGAGCAGCTGATCGCAACGACGAAGCGGCCATAGTTCTGCACCGCGAGGGAGGCCAGTCGGCGCCGGAAGCCGTGGGTAGTGGGTCAGTTTGGATTCAAATTGGCCCACCATACGGCTACAGTCCCCTTCGTATTAATCGGCGCACCGCCTCGGTTACCACACCAAAGGCGGCGTAGGAGATCCATTGGCTCTGGCGCTGTTGCGTGAGCTGCCGGACCGTCATCGTCTGGGTGCTGGGATCGGTCGAGAGGGTCCCTGGAGAGAACTTCCGGATCGCCAGACCGAAACCTGCACCTCCCCAGACCCCGGCCTTCGGCTCAATCTCAATCGCCGCTCCGTAGGCTGCTCCAACTACGGCTCCCAGGACCCAAGGCTTTGCCGCAGTTTCCAGGCGCTCCGTAGACTCGAGCGGAGAACTCGTTGATTCTCCCGAAGAAGGAGGATACATCCTCTCAGCCAGAATCTTGGCGCCCGAGCCGGCGATCCCGCCGGCCAGCCCAGCCAGCGCGCCCTTCAAGATCGAACGCTCCCGCAACCGTTTCACTTTGCCCATGAACCCTCCTTAAGCTCAGCAGCTTGCCGAGATGGCTTGGCAGCTTGCGCAGATAGATAGATGCAGGGTCGAGGACTTTTGGCGAAGTTTAACTAAGCCGACGGCGGAACCATACTCTCTTCGACGATTGGCGTGTGACCCAATAGCAGCTCTTCCTCGATGTGCTCGCTTTCCACCGCGACCGACTTGAGCGAAACGTGCTCAAATCGCGACCAGATAAGGCCTACGGGAATGATGGAAAGGAAGCTGACTACCAAGAGCATTGCCCCTGCGCCGAGCGCTGGCTCCGGCGCGACACCCAACCAGCCATGCATGGTCGCCGAGGTCGCGAGGATCGTCGTGAACCATCCGATCACAGGAAGCTGTAAGATTGACCCGCCCATGCTTGCCGCCATCAGCACCATGCAGCGCGCCAGGGTTATGTTCGCGAGCTCCGGCGAGTCGCCAAAGGCCCACATCGTTTGCAGGTAGGCGTAGACGATCATTGCCCACATCGCGAATGAGATTCCAAAGGCCATCAGAAAGTCGGGAAACGAGGCCAGGGTGTTCAACCCCTCGCGAAAGGCGCGGATCTTCTCTCCGACCGACTTGCCCAGCCCAGCTGAAAGTGCGCCGAGTGTTTTCTCCGCAAAGGCGGCAAGCACTCCCCCCGAGATGCGGACGGCGACGGCGAAGACCGCGATCCCGATGGTCACGATAAAGCTGCCAGTGGCGACCTTCACCATCAACTCATGGTGTGGCAAAGTCTTCCGGTCTGGAGCGAACAAAAGCGCGAGGGAAAAAATCAGCGCCATGGCTCCCAAATCGAACATGCGCTCCACCGTATAGACGGCAATCTGCGAACCAACCGTCAGCTTGACTCGCCGGGCGATGAGATAGGGTCGCACCAGATCGGCGAGTCGTCCAAAGAGAGCAACTCCGGTAAAGCCGATGACCTGCGAGCCAATAAGCTTGAACGGCGATACCTTTATTACCGGACGCAGAAATATGGTCCAACGAAATGCCCGCAAGACATAGGCGAGGTAGATCATCGCGATCGCGATGATGAACTTTCGCCAGTCGGCCTGCTTCAACTCCTGACCAAAGACCGTCCAGCTGAACTCCATGCGTGCGCGGATGAATAAAACCAAGGCAACGACCGCGATCGTGGCCAGCAGCCCCAGCACCCACTGCCTGCCCTTTGCGGTTGAACTCTTCTCGATTGCCTCGTTCAAGGCGCCGTCGCTCCCCTCAGGCCGGCTTGTTCGCCGTTCACCTGCGACGCAGCGATTGGCAACGGATATTCGCGATGGAAAGTCTTTGCCGCATCGAGAGTCGAATTTCTACCGGCATTCTTCACCGAAGCGTTGAAGTCGCGAATGATTCGTGACACATAAAGCCGCGTCTCGCGGTACGACGGAACACAGCGGCAACGATCGACCGCCGCGGGACCCGCGTTGTACGCGGCCAGCGCCAGCGCCAGGTTGTCATGGTAGCGATTGAGCAGGAAATCAAGATAACTCGCGCCTCCCGCGACATTCTGGTCAGGCCTGAGGCTGTCGCTTACGCCCAGCTGCGCCGCCGTCTTCGGCATCAGCTGCATTAGGCCCTGCGCACCCTTCTTGCTTACCGCCGCGGTGTGGCCGCCGCTCTCCGCGCGAACGACGCTCGCCAGCAGATTCACATCCAGATTGTGTCGCGCGCCGGCGCTCGAAAGCAGCTCGTGAAGCTCTGACTTGGTGAGGTCAGCATGCGCAGCGGCAGGTACAGGCGTGGCGGCGCCTGAGGCTGGGCTCGCGCCGACGGGAAGGACAATCTTTTCTACGGAAACCACCTCGGCCGCGCCCACTTCAACGAAGTTGCCGCTTCCGGGGTCGGTATAAAGCCTCACCCGGTCGCCGTTCTGTTCGCGATGATCGCAGATCAGATCGAATCCGTTGGTCAGGGTGACGTGCTCGGCGACACGACCCGGCGCGGCGTCGGCTGCGAGGCTGTGCCCAGCGCCGCCCGCGCAGAAGCCGAGAATCAGCGTGGACGCGAGCAGTCGCCGATTCCGTAGGATTCGAGACATGCCATTCATCACGGACACTCTACCACGCCGCGGCCAACGAGCTCCCGAGTTTGCAAGCTTTCCCATAAGTGGTTGCGATGCAAGGCCCCTAGAATGCTGTGGGCGACTCCATCTTCGTCATTGGTTCCCGTGATCGACCAGCCTGACTCTCGCGCGCGCTCTACCAATTCAGCTGGAGCGTTGCCCATCAGCACCGGTTGGCCAGCGTAGTTCAGCATCTCCACATCGTTGTAGTTGTCGCCGATGGCCATAACCTCTTCCCGCCGGATCCCCAGAGTCTTCGCCAGGCGGCCGATTGCCGCGCCCTTGGAACAGCCCGGCGGCAATATATCCAGAATCGATAGATCGCGGCCTGGATATTCGGTCCGATGCGTCTCGATGAGTCCGGCAAAGTCGCTCGTATTCAACCGCCGCTCAGCATTTCGCATCTGCTCCACAGTCCCGCAGACCATCCCCTGCACTGGCGCGTCCTCAGTGTCAAAGGCCAGCTCGAGCGGGTGGATCTCGCGGATATAGGGCCGGTTCTGCTCCACCCACTGGTCCACATTGCGTTCGAGCGCCTCCAGCGAATCGACGACCAACTCACCCGGTCCTTCTCGATCAAAGGTGAAAACCGTGGTCCCACCAAACTGACGCAATTCGTCGCACAGAGCTCGCGCGGTCTCGACGGGGAGCAGCCAGCGGTCAATCCTCCGCCCACTAAACGTGCGGGTCACTGTGCCATTTGACGAGATCATCACCGTCTCCGGAGAAAGCCCTGCCAGCTCCAGGACTGGAATGGCATAGGCTTGCCGCCGACCAGTGGCGACAACAATATGCACACCCTCGGCCTCGGCCCGCAACAACGCCTCGCGATTTCGTTCGCTGATGCGAAGTCCATTGGTAGGAAGCAGGGTGCCGTCGATATCGATGGCGATTAAGCGAGTGGGCGCCGCAAAAGGGGTCATCACTTTCAGTCTATCTGGAGCGGCACGAATTCACGATGAATTGCGCCGCTTGTTCTCGTCTCATGTAATTCCGCGTGTCTGCCGATATCTCTGGCAAACGACCGATGCCAGAGTCCGCCAACGCCATCTCGACTCGCTTAGACTCAATAGCGCTCCCGCGCTCGGTTCCAGCTTCCGTACGGGCCACGCCGGCCAGCGGTGAAATCACTTCGCAGACCATCTCGCTCTCCGAGGTCGTCTCTGCACTCTCTTTCGCGCTTGACCTTACCGAAGACGCTCGTCCTGGGCATGCCGTCCGCACCTGCCTTCTGGGCATGAGGATCGCCGCTGAACTCGGCCTTCCCGAGGAACAGCTCTCCAGCCTTTACTACGCGCTCCTGCTCAAAGACCTCGGCTGCAGTTGCAACGCCAACCTGCTCTGCGAAATGGTAGGCGGCGACGATCGCACCATCAAACGCAAGGTCAAGCTCGAAGACTGGCGCTATCCTTCCCTATCCGGTTTGCGATTGCTTTGGGAACACGCAGGCCCGGGCGAGCCGCTTCGCGATAAATCGAAACGCGTGGTGCGCCTGGCGCTGCGCCGCCGCAGCTTTCGCAATGAACTCGTCCGCCTGCGCTGCGAATGCGCTGCCAGAATCGCACGCAAGATTGGCCTGGGCACCGGTACCGTCGAGGCGATTGCGAATCTTGACGAACATTGGAATGGTCGCGGCTACCCCAACCGGCTGAGCGGCGAAGCCGTACCGCTACTGGCCAGGATCGTCAATGTTTCCCAATGCCTCGATCTCTTCGCCTCGGAACACGGCACCGTCGCCACGGTCAGTCTAGTGCGCCATCGCAGCGGAAGCTGGTTCGATCCGCACCTGGTGCGAATTGCGCGGTCGCTTGCCGCTGACGGCCGTCTTTGGCAACATTATGGCTCGGGCATGGAGCGCAAGGCCGTTATCGCTCTCGAACCGGGAGCGGTGCTTCGTGCCAATGAAGCGCAGATCGACAGCATCGCTGAGGCCTTTGCCGATGTTGTCGACGCGAAATCACCTTTTACCTATTGCCATTCCCTCGGGGTGAGAGACGCCGCGATGCACATTGCCCGCCAGATGGGCGTCGGCGGCGACCGTGGACAGCTGATTCGGCGCGCCGCCCTGTTGCACGATATCGGGAAGCTCCGCGTTCCCAACTCTATTCTCGACAAGCCCGGCAAGCTGGACGTGATTGAGTGGCAGGTTGTTCGGGAACACCCTGGACTCGGCGGAGAGTTACTCGGCCGAATTAAGCCATTCAAAGAGCTTTCCCGAATCGTCGCCGAACACCACGAGAAGCTGGACGGTTCGGGCTACCCAACCGGCCTCAAGGCCGACCAGCTTTCTATCGAATCCCGAATCGTCGCCGTCGCCGACGTATATGCCGCGCTGCTTGAGGACCGAGCCTACCGCAAAGGCGTGAGCAGAAAAGAGGCCTTCGCCACGATGCAAGGCTATATCCCGGCGAAGCTCGACCCCGATTGCTGCGCCGCGCTCTTTGATTCGCCGGCGACGTGGGTTGCCCTTCGAGCATCGCGACACTTACAGTTAAGCTCGTCGCGCTCGCTGATACTCTGATTCAGTATGGCGAACCTGTTCCCGATGCGGAAAAGCGACCGATGCGATCGGAGGCCAGACGCCGCTCTGCGTCGCCTGCCGAGCCAACGACTCAACTCAGCGAATATCCTTCGCATGAATCGAGACTGCCAGCCGAATTTGACCATCGCGGCGTGCGCTTGCCGGCGAGAACTCGAGTCGGCGGCATCATTATTCCTCAATAGAGGAAGGCCGCTGGCGCATGAGCCTTCGCCGCGGCCTACGGCAAAGGATGGCTACTCCGAACAAACCCGGCAAATCGCCTCGCCAAACTTCTCCGCTTTCGCGGGCCCAATCCCCGAGACGGCCAGCAACTCCGTCAGCGTTCGAGGCTGTTCGACGGCGACCGCCCGCAGCGTCTTGTTTCCCAAGAATGTGAAACGCTCGCACGCCGAGCTTCGTCGCCTCTTCCAGTCGCCATGCGCGAAGCTTCTCCCAAAGCTCGCCGGCTCGACCAGTGAGTTCGGCTCCGTCCACAGCTGCGTCCTCCGTGTTCGACCCGGATCTTCGACAGCTCGTTTCTTCGGCGCCAATTTCATGACCACAGTCCCGAAACCATCTTTCACCATCAGCCCGCCAAGCACGCGCTCGTCGAGGTCCTCGGCATCGGAGGTCAGGCTGACCTTGCGGTAGTTGATGCTGCGGCCTTCTTTTTCAAAGGCCGCCTCCTCGATCGAAACCAGCCCCGCCGCCGCCAGCACCCCCAGCAGCGTTTCTAAGTCGTTTCGCCCCATCTGCTCGCGCGGAAACAGTTGCTTATACAGCTGCCCCGTTGAGATCGACTGCCCTCCCCGCAAAGCCTTCAGCGCCGCCGCCATCGCCTGTTGTTCGACATCCGTGGGAGCGCGAAACTGCTGTGCAATGCATCGCTCCGGCGAGCAAAAATCACACTTCCCGCATGGCCGCCGCCCATCTTCCCGGTCGCCGAAGTGGCGCACCAGCGCCGCCATCCGACATTGGCTCGCGCTCGCGTATTGCATGACCTGGTCGATCTGCGCCTGCCTGCGGGAGATCTGCGCCGCATACGCGTCACCCCACGCGCGGTCAGCCGCAGTTACGTGATCGGAGTAATCGATATTCAGCGCCGCCATGCAGCGTCAACTTCTCCAATGCCCGTTCGAAAGTCTCTGCATCCATGCGCAGCGACTCGCGCAGCTCGTCCTTATGCAGCCCCTGAGCGGGAATCCTGCGCAGAATATCGCGCAGCGTCTCTGCGCTCGGATAATCGCGTTCGAGGAAGAATTCGAGCAATCGCCGATCAGCCCACGAATACATGAGCACCGTCCGGCTCGGATTGCCATCGCGTCCGGCCCTGCCGATCTCCTGGTAGAAAGCTTCAAGCGTCGCCGGCATTGCGGTGTGAATCACTGTGCGCACATCCGCCTTATCGATCCCCATGCCAAAGGCGATCGTCGCCACAACCACCTGTAATTCGCCGCTTGAAAATGCCTGCTGCACCCGGTCGCGATGTTGCGCGTCCAGGCCGGCATGATAAGCGGCAGTTGAAAACAGCGGGGAAATCTCCGCAGCCAGCGATTCCGACTCCTTACGCGAAGGCGCATAAACGATCGCTGGTCGCCGTCCCTCATCGGAAAGCAGCTCGCGGACAAGTTCGGAGCGCTGCGGCTTGGGCGTCTCCACAACCTCAATCGCCAGGTTATCCCGTCGAAAGCCATGAATAAAGCGCGCTGCCGTGGGCATTCCAAGCTGCCGGACGATATCGTCCTGCACTATAGGAGTGGCGGTTGCCGTCAGCGCGATCACCGGCGCCGGTCGCAATGACGGCAAGTGCTGCCCGAGCGTGCGGTAATCGCGCCGAAAATCATGTCCCCACGCAGAGATGCAGTGCGCCTCATCGATCGCAATGAGAGAAGGCTTGCGCCTGGCCAGCATCTCGGCAAAGCCCGGCACTCGCAGCCGCTCCGGTGCGATAAACAGGAACTGGAGCGTCGCCATTCAGATAGTCGACGCAGGCCTGCCGCGACTCGCCCCGGTCGCGTCCCGAGTGGATGCGCGCCACCCGCAAGCCCTGGGCGGCCAGCTTCGCAACCTGGTCTTCCATCAACGCGATGAGCGGACTCACCACCAGAGTGGTGCCTCCGCGCGCAATCGCGGGCAGCTGATAGCAGAGCGACTTGCCCGCGCCTGTCGGCATCACCAGCAGCACGTCGCGGCCGTCGATGGCCGCACGGCACACCTGCTCCTGGTTGGCGCGAAAGTCTGAGAATCCAAAGTGGCGACGGAGGATTTCCACCAGCGGAGTTGGGACGTTACCACGCGATGGAATCCGCTGGTCTTCGGCAGCGATCATGCTGCCGCCTGCGAACGAGCGGGTCGCTCGTCCTGCCGCATCAGTGAAAGGCTTCGCATGGGATTCCTCATCATACCGTTTTCAGCGGTAGTCGAGGAACACCGGTCTTCGCAGATGCCCGGCCTGAATCATCGAGGTGCAGGCATGCTCGAACCGCCTGGACAATACGTCACCGTATACGAGCGAGCCTTGTTGGCAGGGGATGGTCGATAACTCAGGCCAACCGGCGGTGTCGGAGAAACTGCCAGAGGTTGTCCCTCGCCTTGACCAATCAACTTTCACGAATGTGTCTGCGAGATGACCAGTCCCCGAAGTTCCGCGACTTCTCGTTTGAGTGCGGCGATCTGTTGTTCTAACGCAACCAGTCTTGCTTCGTTCTCTGCCACGTTCGGAGCGATAGACGAGCCGGATTCGAAGCTCATTTCCGGCACAAAGCTCTCGCCGCAGAACAGATGCATATACCGCGACTCCTTCATCCCCGGCTGCCGAGGCAGCACCTTGACCAAAGGAGGATCCCGGTCGATGAGCTTCTGCAGGGTGGATTGAACATCGGAAAGCTCGTCGAAGGTGTAGAGCCGTTCGGTGCGGCCGCGCAACTCGCCCGGAGTTTGCGGCCCACGCAGCAACAGGACGCAAAGGACGGCAACCTCACGTCGTCCGAAGTTATAAGCCTCGGAGAAGCGATGCTCGTACTTCGTTACGCGGCTGTCGGAGCCGCGCACGGCGCCAGCCAATCCCTTGTCGTCAAGGCCATGCAGCGCCTGGCGGACGGTTTCCTCATCGAGCTCCGTCACCGGCTCGCGATTCGACTTCTGATTGCACGCGTTCAGCAGCGCATTCATCGAGAGCGGGTAGTAGTCAGGTGTGGTGATCTCTTTTTCGATCAGTGCCCCGAGCACCCGCGCCTGCGCTTCAGTGAGTAAGGGTGTCATTGCGGGGCGATCGTCTTCGGGTTTGGATTGGCCGCCTGCGCGGCCTTGGCTGCGGCGTCCGCGGCGTCTTGCTTGGCCTGCTTCTTTGCCTTGTAGTGATTGGCAATGTCTGGCCAGAACTCGATCAGCTCGGCGCCGATTATCCCCTCGGCTGTGACCGTCAAGGCACTCTGAACAGTTTGTTCGAGGCCTCGATCAGCCGCCGGGTAATAGAGGTTGGATATGCCGCCAGCAATAAAGTTGCCCATTACATTGGCGTAGTTCGGCCCGGTGGTGCCGTTGTCCCGCTTGCACCAGACGGTGGTCGACATGCCATACAGGAAACGATGGGTGAACGATCCGTGCCCCAAACGGAAATAGCGTGGGTCTTCATGCATGACGATGGGCAGAATCGCATTCCCCCAGAAGTTTCCATCAGCGGTATCGGCATAGTTGGCCCCGAACCGCTTCGCGTAGCCTTCAACACCTTGGCCGTAAGCTGCGTGGCTATTTTGCGCCTGACCGATGCCCGCCGTGACAGCGGCGAAAGCAAAGACGTAAACGTCGGTCGTGCTCTTCCACATCAACTTCATTTTCTGGCCCGGCGTCAGCGGAGGAACGGTTCCTTCGTAAACCGAGTTGAAGGCTGGGATGACACCCAGGACGCGCTGCTTCTCCTGTTTTGCGAGCTGTTCCTTGCCAAGCTCGGGCTGACCCTTGAGGTCTGGAGCTAATCCGCTGGCGGGTGCTTGACCATCCGGGGTGGCTGGCGTCTGGGTAGCTGCAGACGTTGTCGACGGGGCTGGGGCTGCTGGTGGTGCGGTCTGCTGTGAGGGCGCCTGGGGAAGCTCATCGTCCGCCATGATCGAAGCCACGTCGCCCGTCGGGCTCTCATTCACGACTGGAAAATCCTGGCTGACGACGGACACCGGAGCGTCGGGAAGTTCTCTAGCTCCGGACGTAGACTGACTATGGGCGAGGGTAGCCGTCACCGCGATGAGCGCCAGCGTCGCCAACCGATTTCCGGACAGGCTTATCGAAAAATGCCTACGAGCCGAAGGGAGATTGGTTTTTGAAAGAGAATGAACCTGAGACTTATGGATGGTACGCGCGGCTCTCCCGCCCGAAAGCACTGGCCGCGATAGAAATAACAAAATGTACCTTCCTCATGATCTGAGTGACCATCTTAAGAGACGGCTTTTTGGAGTCGAAAGTTGCTGTTTGCAAGGGGCTCCCACTACCTGATGTTCAGCCAGCGAAACAGCCGTGGTTCCATGCGTGTTGCCGCGGAACATCGGTTCCCGATGATGACGACACATTCGCTAAGTTTACAGGGTTTTGGGCCTAACATGTGCCCTTCGAACGTCGCCGCGCGCTCTCCAATTGCCCAACATTTGCGGCCTGGGTGGTCATTCAAGTATTTCGGCTGCGAGTGAAACCGGTCAAAGCCTCTGCGCTCAGGAGCTTACCGCCTTCCAACACGGTATAGAGTCTGTTGGCCGCGAGGTCCTTGAAGCGGTCGATTTGCCCCGATGGCCATCGTATTTCGATCAGATCGGCGGAAGTCGCCTCATCCAGCCCAAAATGCAGTCGAAGATCGTTCTGCGAGTAGTAGCTTCCCCCGCTCCGCACTTCATCGATCTGCAGGAGCAGCTTCGCGGCCTTTGGGTCCGTTTTGGCGACGACCTTCACCCGCGCCCCAATTCCAGTCCGGTTGGATTTGACGCCAATCGCCTTGATCTTGATCCAGTTCCGCTTCAGCTCCGAATCGCAACGCAGGAGCTGCGGCAGAGAGTTCACGCAGTTCACCGCGATATCGAGATCGCCGTCATTGTCGTAGTCACCAAAGGCGCATCCACGCGCTGCGGCAGCGGCAGTAATTCCGGGCCCGGCTTTATCGGTCACATCTTCAAAGCGGTCGTTGCGCAGGTTCCGATATAGATATTTGTGTTCGGCGTAAGGGGCCTCAGTCTTGGAGCTCGATACCTCTGGGTAGACGTGCCCATTCGCGACGAGAATGTCGAGCCATCCGTCGTTGTCCATGTCGAAGAAACCGACGCCCCACCCGAGCAGGCGTGTGTTCACTCCCAGGCCGGAAATATAGGTGTGGTCCTCAAACGTGCCGTCGCCCAGGTTCTTGTAGAGCGAATCGGTGTCGCCGGCGAAGTTCGTTTTCACGATGTCCAGGTTGCCATCGCGGTTATAGTCGCCAATCGCGACGCCCATCCCTGCCTGCGGTTTGCCGTCGGGCGAAAACGCAGCGCCGGCCTCGATGGCCACGTCTTTGAACGTGCCATCTTTCTGGTTCTGGTAGAGAGTCGCTGCGGTCGAATCGTTGGCGACATAGATGTCCGGCCAGCCGTCGTTGTCCAGGTCGGCGACCGCCACGCTCAAGGCGTAGTTGCCAGCGGTAGTCCACATCCCGGCTTTCTCTGAGACATCGCGAAAGGTCCCGTCGCCGTTGTTGTGATAGAGCAGATTCTTGCCGGGCGGCAATCCCGGCGGCCCGCAAGCCACCATGATTCCCTTGTACAAGCAAGGACCGGATTCGGGCACCGGCGCTGTCTTCAGGTCGAGGTCGATATAGTTCCCGACGAAAAGGTCGAGGTTCCCATCGCGGTCGTAGTCAAGGAAGGCGCAGCCGGAGTTCCAGCGCACTCTCGACTGCCTCAGGCCAGCCTTGGCCGTGACGTCGGTAAAGGTGCCGTTCCCGTTGTTATGGAACAAGGCATTCTGGCCGTAGTAGCTGACAAACAAGTCGTCATGGCCGTCGTTGTCGTAATCGCCGACGCAACAGCCCTGGCCCCAACCGCTGCGAGCGAGTCCCGCTTTGGCGGTCATGTCGGTAAACGTGCCGTCGCGATTGTTCTTGAACAAATGGCACGTCGGTTCGTGCCCGGGAGCGAACCCCTCCAAACGCCAGCCGTTGACGAGGAAGATATCCAGCCACCCATCCTGGTCGTAGTCATAGAAGGCAACGCCGCAGCCGGTGGTCTCGAGCAGATATCTGTTATGGCCTTCGCCGCCGTAGATCGTCCTGGCGTTTAGACCAGACTGGATCGCCACGTCGATAAAACTCACTCCCAGCGGCGTGCCGGCAATCGGTGAAACCGCGCCCGGCGGAGGGGGCAGCGGCTTTGCCTCGTACGCGGGCTCGCTTCCCATGGTCTTCTGCTGCTGAGAGGCCGAAGACGCGCGCAGCCAGGGCGGCGTAGCAAGCGCCAGCACGTCAGTAAACGGAAGCACAAGCGCCGAACGGCTAAGCGAGGTAAGAAAGCGGCGGCGGTTCCAGTGCAAAGAAGACATCCAATAGAAGTGGCGATCTTGCTAGTTAAGTATACGTTTCGCCAGGCCATGGGCTCGCCGGCGTGCCCATGGGCTGGCTAGTGAACGCTCTCGATCTTGGCTGCGGCGCCGTGGCCGTTCTGCAACTGTTCCACGGTCTTGAACTGCTTGTCGGCATCGGCTGTCCGTCCAGTCCGGCGGTACGCCTGTCCGAGAAGGTTATGCGTGATGTAGTTGTTGGGATCCATGCTGGCCGCGCGTTCCAAATAAAGCTCGGCCAGCAGGTAGTTTTGCTGGTCCAGCATCACCTTGCCAAGCAGAATGTAAGGGGAGGTCGCGTTCGGCTCCAGCAGGATTGCCCGGCTGAGCTCCAGCTGCGCCTTTCCATCATCGCTCGAGCGTACATAGGCATCACCCAACCGGTCATAGACGCTGCCATCCAGCGGATTCAGCTCGCGCTCCTGGTTTAGCTCGGTGATCGCTTCAGGCAGCTGTGCCCGTGCCAGCGCAACTTCGCCGAGCAGTAGATGCGCCAAGGGCAAGTTCGGCTTGAGCGCAATCGCTTTCCGGGCAAACTCTTCCGCAGCGGCGGGATTCTCCTGCCTGAGTAACAGGCGCGCCGCGAGCAAGTACGCCGGGGCTGAATCGGGAGCGAAACCGTATTGTGCGGCGAAGGCGTGGCGAGCGTCGTCATAACGCCTGACTGCGATATAGCAGATACCCAGCACATAATTCGGATCGACATTGGCCGAGGACACTGCGGTGCGTGCTTTTTCGAGTAGCGGGATCGCCTCAGCCGGTCGCCCGAGACTATACAAGGTGACCCCCCGCATTTGCGTCGATTCGGTGTCGGATGGGTCCTGCGCCATCGCCTTGGCATACGCAGCTTCGGCAGCTGTCATATTCCGCTGCTGGTAGTAGATGAAGCCACGCAGTCGCTCGACACCCGCAGGCTCCGGCGTCATTGCCGCCAGCGGATCAAGCTGTTTGAGCGCCTCCACCGCGCGACCGGCTGCGAATGCTTTGCCGGCCGCCGCTATCACCGAGTTTGGGTCTTCGGCAGCGGTTGCCGGTGCTGCGGGCAGAGACGTCTGCGCCGAGCTTGCCGCGACGAGCACAAGGAACAGGACGAAAGAGAGGGGTGGGATTTGTCGGCGCATGAAGGAACAAAGTCAAGCTTAGCGCAAAAAAATAAGGGGGAGCACGATGGCTCCCCCCGGTTTGAAGTAATCCGCTACGCCTGCGCTACCACTGCAGACGGAACGAGAACTGTAGTGAACGGGGGCTTGCACCTGGCGCGTAGCCGCTGATGGTGCCGGGGCTTTCGATGTTTCCGCCAGGGTTGTTGGCGCTGACGATGTTGTAGGCATTGAACATATCCATGCGGAACTGGAAGAAGAGGCTTTCTTTGATGGGGAAGTTCTTCTGAATTGCCCAATCCATGTTGAAGAAGCCAGGTCCGAACGAACTGTTCCGCCCGGAGTTTCCGATCTGGTCAAGCCCTGCGCAGGTGAAGCCGTTGTAGCTGCCTAGCCCATCGCACAGTTTTTGCCCGGCGGGAACGACGCTGTTGTAGTAGATCCGGTTGTGGGAGATCGGATTGAGGGTCGTCAGGTGATGGGGCAGGAATGCCGCGCGGCCATTCGGAAAGCACGGTGCGGAAGTTCCACCGACCGAGGCGTTGCATTCGCTATAGCTCAGACTGAAAGGTTCTCCACTCCCCCAGCTCAGTGTTGGGCTTACTTGCCATCCCCCAATCACTTCATCAGCCCAGGTCGGAATGTTAGTCATAAACATGCCCTTCTTTCCAAAGGGCAACTCGTAGACACCGTAACCCGTGAGCTGCTGCTCGCGGATGTCGTTGTTCCGGCCGTAGGTTGGCTGTTCATCCCATGTGGAATAGTTGCCGCCCTCGTCATAACCAGCCTGCCAGGCGTAGTTCAGGTTGAGTGTGAGCCCCTTGGTGTACTGTTTTGCCACGCTGACCTGTAGCGCATTGTAGTGGGCGTTTTGGTTGTTGCCATAGTAGCTGATGCCCGAGGTCCATCCGCACATCCCGGGCGTGATGCCAGGTTGTCCCGTGGGTGTGGCGTAGAGCGGGTCCTGACAGGCCGGTAGTGTGCCCCCGTAGTAGCGGGAGAGGAAGTTGCCAGAATTCGTGCCGCCATCCGCCCCGATTCCGTACGGCGCGCCCGCAGTACCCGGGACCACTTTCGGATTCGGATCCCAGTGCAGCGGCTGACCGATGATGCTGTACTGGGCCGGTAACATCAGTCCTGTTTCCGCCGGGTTGGTGTTGTTGCCATCACCCGAGCTCAGCGTGTGCGTTGACTTGTTGCCTACGTAAGCGAAGGTGACCGACAAGGTTGGAGTGATTGCGTGCTGGACGCTCAGGTTCCACGCATCAACCGTCGGCATTCGCAGCGTGTGCGGACGCGCCTTGGTGTTGACGTTGTAGCCGGGGTTGGGTAGGAAGCCATCGGCCGGTACAGCCGGCATCGTATTCGGAATCGGGCCGCCGACGCTGTCGGGAGGCTGTCCCGCAGACTGGGTGCAGTTCGGCTCGTTCGGGCCCAGGCAAAACGCGTAATTGGTTGCCGGGCCGCTCGGGGCATTGACCGACTGGGCGGCAAGCACCGGGATGTTCTGGGTGACAACGTGTCCGAACATCGATCCGAAGACGCCGATGTCAAAACTGCGTCCGTAGCCCGTCCGGATCACGGTCTTGGGATCCAATTGGTAGGCGATGCCCACACGCGGGTTGAGCGGGAATTGGGACTTGTTCCATCCCAGATTAGAAGGAACGTTGCCATAGCCGGCGACAGCGAGGTAGCCGGTATCCAGGTTCATCAGCGCGGCGTTGCCCTTGCCGTTGGTCGACTCGGGGAAGTAGAACTCATAGCGCAAGCCGAGATTGACAGTCAGGTTCGGGGTTGCGCGCCAGGTGTCCTGCACATAGAAGAAGTCGCGCTTCTGAAATTCCTTTGCGTTGGTCGAAACGCTGACATAGCGTTGCATCTGGTTCACGCGGCCAAGTGCGAAGTCGGCAAAGCCATTGCCGCCTGCGGTTCCCGCGTTAGGGTCGGAAGTCGGGCCGCCGTTGAAGTTCAGTTGGCCGGTGCGGTTGGTATCGCTCGGTACCCGAAGATTGCGGGCATAACGAAGGTCGGCTCCGACCTTGATCGAATGCGTCTTGATGATCTTGGTCCAGTTGTTGACCAACTGGAACTGGTCCTCTCGTTCTTTCAGGGGGCAGTTGCAACGGCTGACGTTGAGACCGTCTCCAATGGTCTGGGAGCCGCCATTCCCGAGGAGGGTGACGTTGAAGTCCGGCAAGCCGCCGGTGACTGGATCGTTGATATTCAAGCCGACAAATCCGAGGTTGGCTGCGCCGGCCACGTCCTGGTCATTCTTGGAGTCGCCGATGTTGTACCGGTAATAGCCCAAGCGGATGTCGGTAAGGAGGCTCGCGGAAAGCGAAATATCTACGCCGGCAGCCAGACTGTCGTTCGCGCCCTTGGAGATGCCGCCATAATTGTTGAAGCCAAGACCTGGACCGCCGAGCGCACCGAACATCTGGGGTCCGTCGAGGCTGCTGGTGAAGCGGCTGAAGCGCTCGAAAATGTGGATTTTGTCATTGAGAGTGTAGTCCACCCGTTCATCCCACGCGTTGTTGTTGAAGGGACCGCTGCCGTTGCCGACGTAGTTGTCGAGGGTTCCGGTAGTGGTTCCGGCAACTGGCGCGATGGAAGTGTCGGAATAGGGCTGCATCAATTTGATGAAATTGAGGAACTCGGGTGAAATCTGCGCGGCGGGAATGACGTTGCCTGGATATGGAGTGCGGACCGTGTTTCCCATCGAGTCGACGGTGTTCTGGTAGATGGTGCCGCTACCGGTGCCGTTGGCATTCGTATACTGGCTAAAGTCGCATCCTGCAACGCCTGTGGTTGTAGGCGCCCCGAGGCAGGTGTTCGCCACCAGGGCGGTAGGAATGGTGGCGGTGGCGCTCACGCCGGCAACTTGCCGCAAACCCTGGTAATCGGCAAAGAAGAAGAGCTTGTCCTTGAGGATGGGGCCCCCGATCGATCCACCGAACTGGCTCCTAAGGCCGGCGGGAACGGCCGATCTTGGTGTGGTTCCAAACGCGGGGAATTGTGAGTAGGGGTTCTTGGCCAGGTTTGCATTGCTCGTACGATAGTCGAAGGCGCTGCCGTGAAAGCTGTTGGAACCGGACTTGGTCTGCGCGGTCATCACCGAAGAGACCGCCTTGCCGAACTCGGCGTCGAAGTTCTGGGTCGTAATCTTGGTCTCGGAGACCGCATCGAGCGGCGGATTGATAACAATGATTCCGAGAATTGGATCCTGGTTATCGGTTCCGTCGAGCTCGAACGCCACGCCGCCGAACGCCTGTCCATCCACCTGGATCTGGGCGCTGCCCTGGGGGTTTTCGTCGGCCGCGTGCGACCAGCCAAGCGTCTGGGCGCCGGGAAGCAGCAGTTGCAGGTTGGTGAAATTGCGACCGGGTGTGGGCAGATTCGCCACATCCTGGCTCGTCAAAACCGTGGAGACGTCGGCACGATCCGTCTTGAGCACAGGGATCGTATCCGCGTTCACTTCGACGGTCGTGGCTGCGCCGCCAACCGTGAGCTGCACGTCGACCTTCGGCGAAGTGTCGGCGTAAACAATGACGCCCTTGGCCTGGTAGGTCTCAAACCCCTGGTAGGAGACTTTTATATCGTAGGTGTCCGGTATGAGCTCGTGGACCTCATATTCGCCCGCTGCGTTCGATTGCACGGTCACCACCGTGCCCTTTTGCTCGTCGGTGACCGTGACCGTTGCGTTCGGAATGGCCGCGCCGGTGTTATCGGTGACATTACCGATGATCGATCCGTGAACAGACTGAGCGTGGGATACGACAGGAAGGCACAACAGACAAAGGACGCCCAGGCAAACAGCCAGGACTGCCGGCATTTTCTTTAGCATTTCACTAGTCTCCCAAATGTTCTGGAACTCTCTGTTTACTCTCGCTGCCGTGTCTCCCGGCGCGTCGCGAATATCGACTATGCGAAAGTCCGATACTTTCCTGTCACCAATTCAATCAATGCCGCATTTCCAGCCCCAGCCTAAGGGGATTGGCAAAACAACAAAACCCTAATGATGACGAGAACTTTCTCTTCAGATTCCGCTCGAATATAAGTAGACAACTAAGCGTCTGTCAAACCGCTCTGACCCGGAAATTAGGTAAATCGAATTTGTAGACAACTTTCATTTTTCGGCATTCCCCGACTTTCGAACAAAATCCAAGCGGATTGACGAGGCACTACAAGTTGCTGCGAATCACGCAATAAGCTGACCACACATATGTCTATGAGTTGCCATAGACAGCTGTCAAGGCAAAACTGTCTAGCAGTCTTGGAAAAGATGACTATACCGGTTTAGTTTTTTGAGGGGGGTAATCCTGCTTGCGCGGCGAGGCCCCGCAGGATTTCCGGACCGCCAATTCACAGCTCAACAGCACGTCGCGAGTCGGCAGATCTGGGTGCGCAATCCGCTCCAGCATCACGGACAGTGCAATCTTGCCCAGATTATGGCAGGGCTGGTGAATCGTGGTGAGCGGGACCGGGAGAAGGCGCGCATATTTCACATCGTCGACACCAACCATCCGCACGTCTTCCGGAATACGTTTTCCCATGTCCAGCAGTGTGTGCATGAGCTTACCGGCGGTCAGATCGTTGGCGCACAAGAAGGCGTCGGGGCGGTCTTTCTTGAGAATGGCGCGTATCAATCCAAGGTCCTCGGCATCTCCTTGCCGGACACATGCGACAGCCTCGCAATCGTGCGCCGCCAGCGCCTGGCGGTAGCCGGAGATTCGCACCTCCACAGTCGGCGCCGAGTTCGGTCGCGCAAAGAAACAAATACGCCTTGCGCCCACGCTCAGCAGGTGTTCGGTGGCCATATAACCCGCTCGGTGGTTATCGATCCCCACCAGGTCGTACTTGGAACGTTTGGGGAAGGGCGCCAGACACCTGTCGAGCAGCACTACCGGAATGCCCGCTCGCTCGAGCGCGGCTCCGATCTTGCGATTGGTTTCATGGCGAGTCGCGCTGTATTCAATCGGCGCAAAGAAAACCCCGGAGACGTTTTGAGCGATGTATTGCTGGCAGAGCTTCTCGGCGACCTCCTCGCTCCGGCTATCGCTCGAAACTGAGTGGCCCCAAAGCAGCGAGTGCTGGCTTGCTTTGGGCGACAGCATCATACCCTGGCAGATCGCTTCAAATATCTCCGTCTGTCCCAGGGCGGGAATGAGCAATCCGAAGACGTGGTTGCCCGTCGGAGCCTGGGTGGCGACGTATGTGCCGGAGCCGACTCGCCGGTTGACGAGGCCGAGGACTTGCAGCTCTTTGATCGCTTTCAGCACCGTCATTCGCGACGCGCCGAAACGGCGGACTAACTCCGCTTCGCTCGGCAGGCGTCCGCCCGGCTTGTAGCGGCGATGAAGTATCTCCTCGTGAAGCGCTTCGAAGATGACTCGGTACTTCGGATTTTCCATGGATCTCGTCCGCGGTCGTCGCCATGTCACGCTCTCAATCAGTTGTGTAATCCGCAAGGGAACCGCCAGCGCGACATAGACAACTTAGACGCGTCTAGGCTCACTTGTCTAGTAGGGATGCGGCTGGAACCGACTGCAAGCCCATTTGATCAGAGCCGGCGATCATGGCCGTTGACAAGGATGGCTGCCATTGTTGATCGCCGCCGCGAATTCCCTGGCCTGGTGGTTGTCGGGCGAGAACAGCAGCAACCGTTCGAGCACCTGGAGTGCTCCGGTCTTGTCGCCGTGTGCGCAATCTGTCGAGGCCAGATTGAGCGCCGCCGCGCTTTGGGCCGGATCGTGTTCGAAGACCGAGGCCCAGAGCCGCACCGCCGAGGACCAATCGCCCGCCTTCGCGTCGATCAGTGCCGTGTTGCCGATCGCCGTCGCATCGAAGGGGTTCGCCGCGATGGCCATCCGATATTCCGCAGCCGCCTCGGGAGTGTTGCCGCTGAGCTGGTCGAGGAAGCCCAGCTGGGTGTGAAGATCGCCGTCTGGTAAAGAGTGCGGGGCCGCATTCGTGTCGTGCTCCGCCTTGCGAAGCAGCCTCATGGCCTCTTCGGCTGCCTTACGGTCACCACGTAACGCCAACTCCGAATACGCTATTCCCAGATCACGGGCGTCCGCGTTGCCGCGGACCGCGATTAGTTCTCCGGTATGTTTTTTCTCGCCGATTTCCAGCGCCGGCGCATCCGGGATCTGGATGCGATGATCGGTTACCTGCTCGTGCGCGATGTCCTGGGTAGCACTGCGAGGCATGTGGCAACTCGCGCAATTGGTTTGTTCAGGATGATGCTTAGTCGCGAAACGCGCGTCGGTATGACACGCAAGACATTTGCTCCGATAGAAAGCGCCCGACTCCTGGGTCGAGGGCGAGCCATGCGGATCGTGGCAGGTGATGCAGGTCAATTTGTCACCGCTGGACCGCTTGCACGCGCTCTGTAGCAGGGCCTCCCATTGACTGGTGGCCCGGCCGCCCGCCCCTACTTCATCGCGGTGCACGAAGTAGACGAGATAATCCGAGATCTCTTTTCCCGGCTGAAAGTCGTAGAGTGACTGTCCCGGCCGATTCACCGACACCTCAGCCTCAAGATGACATTGCAGGCAAATCGAGTCCCGCAGGTTTGGCGCCAGGTTGTTGGGATTAAGAATCTGATCTCGGCCGCCCGAGGCGAGATGTTCCGAAGCGTCGCCGTGGCATCTTTCGCAGGTAATACCGCCAGTCTCAAATGGCTCGGCGCGATAGTGGTTTCGGGCATCTGGCAGCTCGGGCTGCAGGTTGCTCGCGTGGCAGCTCAGACAACCGCTGTCGGCCGGAAGCGTGAGCGGCATCTCCTGAGCGCGCTGAAAATTGGGCGCCATGTCCCAGATGCCCTTCTTCGCGTACCAGTTAATCGGCGTCTCAAACCAGTAGCCTTCGCGTTGAAAAAGAAAGGTGCGGCCCCGAGTGCCAGACCCCACAAAATAAAGTAGTTCTTCCTGGCCATGCAGGCGGCCACCTTTCGTCGTCTCGGGGCGGTCGTAGTCCAGGTACACCTGTCCGCCACTTTCCGTGATCCGATAATGGACGCCCGAGGCTTTATGCACGAAGTCTGCGGGATCGGAAACCATGCCATCGACGGCTGGCCCGCTGGCTTGAGCCATGGGAGTCTTCATATATCTGTCATAAATTTCACGATGGCAGGACGCGCACACCGCATCCCGGTTCGCAGCACTCTGCATGGGTGTTGCGCCGCCATCTCCCCGACCGGCAACAAAGACACAGGTGAACAGCAACCAGCCTATTTGCGGTGAAGACAGGAATTTACGGAAACACATCTTTACCATTTGCTGTGGCGTCGTACCGTTTTTGCAGATTCCTTGAACAAGACCATCCCGGCTTGGCCTGCCAGTGCAGATGGCCCATGGTCAAAGGTTTCACAAAGACAGGGCTTCACGCTGAAGATTGGAACTGCACACCCGAACTCGTTATACACCGCTCTCGCCGAAGCAGCATAGCGGTCCATTCTGGGTGTTCTCGAACTATCATCGGACCGCGGGCTGAATATCGCGAGGTAGCGCGCTTCAGCGAGCCAGTGCGAAGGCCACGAGCGTCTTGCCTCGAACGCCGCTTCGCTCGAGTTCTTCGACCAGAACGGCCTCAAGGTTCCCCGGATCGGGGATCATCTCGCAGCTGGCGATTTCTTCAGCGGTAGCACCGTGATAGCAAAGCTCGCAAACCCCAAGGCCATCTTCGGACCGGGCCGGTGGACCAAAGACCCGGCACGTCATCGGGCGCGAGGAGTATAGATCGCAAGTTCCGGTCTCTGGATCGAGCACCGGACATACTTCGTCGTTGGCAAAGGAGTCAAATTCTTCGCTGCCTTCGGCATTCTTATCGAGGAGGCCCGAATCGGGATCGCCAGGAAAGGTGGAGCTGAGGCGCTGCACCGATTCGGCGACGCGCTCCCGCACCCGCGCAGCGCGCTCGGCGTCCACTAGATTTAGCTGCGCCAGACCGTCGCGCAGGCGAAGCGCATCGAGCCGATTGATCGCGAAGACGCCCACGCAACACTGCGAGCATCCAGGTTTGCAGGCAAGCCATGCACCGCTCTTACTCGCTGTTAGAAGGAGAGCGGAATCGACAATCTGAACAAGCCTTGCATCCGTAACCGGGGTAGTGTCGCGCACGGGCATTCCTAAGTATCGCCCCAGCTCGTTGCCCGTCGCAAAGCTTGCTCAGCAATTGCTGACGCGGGCATTCCTACCTCGGCACATCCAAGGTCGGCCCTTGTTATCGTTCGGGAGAAGGCGGGCGGTTACTTAGTGGCTTTTATGCCAGCCTGTTTCTTACGCTCTGCCCAGCGCCGCTTCATCGCCTCGGCAATTCTCTTTCTGCCTTCGGGAGTGAGCTTGCGCTTCTTGGGGACGGAGGCCGACTTACCCTTGCCCGGGCCCGGCTTTGGAGCTGTTTCGCCGCTAAGTAGAGCTCGAGCCTGCTGAAGCCGCGAAATCTCTGCGTCGATTTCTACCAAAATATCTTTTACATCCACGTGATCTGTCCCCTTCGTAGCACTTCTCTACAGCTCAGGTAGAGCATGTAACATTCGATGCTTACCTATTTCCAAACAGGATACTTATCTTGGCCTTAGTTGACAACTAGTTGAATCGAGCATCTTGTGGCAGCGCTTAGCAGACCGCTCTTCGCAGGGCCTTGGGCGCCTTCATCTGAAGTCTCGAGAGTAGTTCCGTGTCAGTCTCGAGAGTAGTTCATTGTCAAACGATTTCAAAGCGGGAAGAATCTATCGATAGTAACTCCCAGTAACGACTCGTCCGGTTGAGACAGAAATTCTATGAGGTCGCAACTGAGGTCGCAGGACGATGCGTCGCGACTTTGACATGCTTCAGCCGCTGAACGCCGGGCTTCTATCTGTTTAGAGCAGATCGTCGGCAGCTTTGGTTGACTTGGGTGCTCGGATGGAATATCCGGCCAGCGTTTCGGTTGGTGCGATCAGCCCTGAATCGGGACCTTTGCCCCCGTCGTTCGCATAGCGCCGCAGGTTCTTCAATGTCTCCTGCTTGTCGCGTGCATATTCGGTGGCGAGACGGGTCAGGGCGTAGGTCACGATGTCACTGTGATGCAAACCCTGCATCGCTGGCTCGCGGCGGAAGTTGAGCCACAACCGATGCACCAGCTGAACATCGTCGGTCTGGAGTGTTGGTGCGTGCGGCCCAATATGAAAGGCTTCCGCTTCGCCATTCGGCTTAACGATATAAAACGTGAATTGCCTCTTCGGCTCAGGGAGAGCTTCCCATGCATGACCCATGTGAAAGGCCTGTTCTTGCGCGGTCAGCTTTGTCGAGAGTCCCGAGACGACTGCCGATGCCTCAAGGGAATTAGCGGTCTGCACCAGGGCGGCGAATACATCGCCTGCTGGCACCACAAGCAGAGAGATATGTTTTCCAAAGCTCTCGGCAACCGAAACTGCCTTGGTGAAGAGCATTTGTTCGTGTTCGCTGAATGACTGATCTGAAGCCTCAAGAAATTCAGGCCCACCGGCGCCCATCATTCGCGCGGTAAGCACGACAATGTCCTGTTCGTCCGTATTAATCCGGCTCAAGGCCCATTTCAAAGCGTAGGGGTTTGCCGCGTCGCGCATGGTCACCATCACGCTTCCGGGATTGATCTGTAGAGCCTCCCGGCTGATGGTATCCTCGTGCTCCAGCTGAAAGTGTTCCTTCATCTGGCGCTCGGTGCTGGCATGGCGGGCCTTGTTTCGCTTCTCAGAGATACTAAAGATCACAAAGAAAGCAGCCGCAAAAGCGATTCCGCTTTCGGTGGCGATGCTCTTGGTGAATAAGTTCACGACCGCAATGGAAAACAGCGATAAGAATACCGATGCCAGCCCGATCGGGATTTCGCGATTTCCGATGCGAATATTCGGTGGCACCTTCCAGCCGCGCTCGCCCTTGTATTTCCAACGCAGCACGAGCATGGCCAGGCTGTTGAAAGTGAAACTCCAGATCACGCCAAAAGCATAAGCCTCGCCCAGGGTGATGACGTTGCCCCAGGTCACAATGATCGTGACGAGTTGAAAGCCAGCGACCATGTTCACGATGCGGTGACTCGTCCCGTACTTCGGGTGAGGCCGCCGGAACCAATCGGTCAGGACACCATCTTCGGCGACCCGCATCAGCACGCCGGTCGAACCTATGATTGAAGTATTGATGGCCCCCGACAGGATAAGAAAGCCGACAATTACCACGAAGACGCGGAAGATGATCCGCAGCACCTCAGGCCCAACCATGTACATGGCCAGGCCGGCAATTAAGTTGTCCTGGTAGACATGAGTGCGAGGATAGTCCGGGATTAGCATCACCGCGAGGAGGGAAGCTATACCCGTAAATATGAAGCTATAAATCGCGATCACGATCGCGGCGCGCTTCAGATTCTTGAGCTTGGGATGTTCGATTTCGCGGTTGACCTGCGCCAGCGATTCCTCGCCGCTCATCGCAAGCACCGAGTGCCCGAACGCCATCAGAATTCCAAAGAGGCCGAAGCCTGCGCTGAACTTGATGTTCTTCAGAAAACCGAGAGCATCATTGGAAAAATGCAGATTGGAAGGAATGGGAGCCGGGGGAAGTGGCGCGTGTTTGACAAATACGGAGTAGAAGCCCCAGGCCAGCAGGATGACCACCATGATCGTGGTCACCTTCATGACGTCCAACGCCTTATCGCTGGACTCTTCAATCCCTTTAAGGTTTAGCCACCAGTAATAGAGGGTTACGACTATGGCAAAGACAGCCGACGTGCCATTCATCGGCAAGCTGCGGCGCGGTGTGCCCTGCGCCCATCATCGCCACGGGAAGCCATTGGTGGTTCGCCGCCACTTGTAGCAACTCATCGAGGAGGCCGGTAATGTATTGCCCTGCGGAAACCCCAGAGATCGGCCCGGTGAGAATGTAGTCGAACATCAGCGCCGAGACGCTCAGTTTGGCAAAGGTGCCGCCCAACGCCTCTTTGACGACGCGATAAACGCCGCCGCGCGTAAACATCGAACAACTCTCCACATACACGGCGCGCACCGCAAAGGAGAAGAGCATGACACCCAGGATGAACCACGGCGCCGCCTTGCCGACCGCCTGCTCTGCGATGCCTCCGGCATAGAACGCCGACGACCCAAGATCGTTGAGCACGATCGCGGCTGCCCGCCAAAAAGAAATGAATGTGAGCATCACCGAGGAGGCGACGACGAGACGCACTCGGTTGGATGGATTGGCTATGGTTCGGTCTACCGGCATGGTTTGGCGTCTGGTACTTCGTCTACGCCGATCATCTTGAAGGCAACTACCGGCGTGACGTTCACGGCTGAGTGTATGTCCGATTCTCTGTACAGGGTCAATCAATTTGAGATGTGATGGATGCGGAGAGCGTCGGCGCCTTCATTCGCCAAAAAGCTCGTAGAGATCTTCGACGAAACTAATCACCACGACGATCGCCGATCCGAACATTCCGATCAGGAAGGTGTAGCTCAACAGTTGCATCGCCAAATCGAGAATCGGATGACTCATCGTCACAATTCTACATCTGCGCGAGCCGCAAAACTAGGATGTCTGCCGACTGCACTCCAGGAGGGATGTTAGACTCACGGCGGAATGCACAAGTTTTTCGTCAAATCATCAGCCGCCGCAGCACTTCTTCCGTCCCCCGTCCTGGTGAATCCGCTCCTCGCGAATCCCTTGACCTGGGGTTTACTTGCCGCCGTCTTGCTCGATCTGCCGTTTCCCATCGCCGGCCCGTTGCCGCCATGGCGCGGCGCAGTCGCCTGGTTCGCTCTTGTTCCGATCCTGTGGGGAATCCTTACTCCCGTCAAATGTCTCGCGCAGAAGACTTCCTGCGCCGCAGCACCCTGGGCGCATACATCTGCGGCGTAGCCTGGTATCTGATCAACTGCTACTGGATTTATGCCACCATGCACACCTACGGTGGCATCGGCTCGATCGCTTCGCTGCGGAATTCTGCTGCTCTATAGCCTGGTCCTCGGCCTCTACTTCGGCGTTTTTGGCCTTCTGGTTGCGCTGGCACGCAAAGCCTTTAAGAGCACGCCTGCGCCCTTGCTTCTCGCGCCGTTCTTCTGGGTCGCGCTGGAGTTCGCCGCCTCGCGCATCACTCGCGTCCCCTGGGACCAGCTCGGCTACTCTCAGGTGGATAATCTTCTGCTTAGCCGGCTCGCCCCGATCACCGGAGTCTATGGCATCTCGTTCGTTTTGATGGTCGGCAACGCCATGTTCGCCGCTGCTTTGCTGGTCTGCCCGCTCGCGCGCAGGCTCCGTTTAGCCTTGGGGGCGCTACTGTTTTCCGCTGGCCTTCAACTCGGCTCGTTCGTCGCCTTGCCGCCATCGCCCACCGAGGCGACCGCCGTCTTATTGCAGCAAAACCTCGATGTCACCGAAAGCAACGACTGGTTTGGGCCGGAGTGGGACAAGCACACCGCTGAATTCATTGCCCTTAGCCTCAAGACCTGCACCCCATATTTCGCCGGAATGCCGGAACCGAATCCGGTGGTCGTGAACCCGGAGTGCCCAGTCCCTCGCGCGAAGCCGAATCTCGTCGCCTGGCCGGAGTCGCCTTCGCCCTTTCGCGAGGCCGACCCGCATTTTCACGCGCTGATGGCCGACCTTACCCGTCAGACCGGCTCTCCGGCAGTCGTCGGCAACATCGGCGCCTGGCAACACGACAACACGATGGAGATATTCAACTCCGCCGAGTTTGTCGCTCCCGACGGGCAATTTCTCGGGCGCTACGACAAAATCCATCTCGTGCCTTTCGGCGAATACGTCCCCTACAAAGGTCTGATCGCCTTCGCCGGAACGCTCACGCAAGGGAGTCGGCAGCTTTTCCCGCGGCGGCCTGCGCAAGGTCTTCACTGCACAAGGGCACACCTTTGGCGCCTTCATCTGCTATGAGGCTGTCTTCGCCGACGAGATCCGCCACTTCGCAGAGAACGGCGCACAGGTCTTCGTCAACATCTCCGACGACGGATGGTATGGCGATACCAGCGCTCCCTGGCAGCACTTCAACATGGCGCGCATGCGAGCGATCGAGAATCGTCGCTGGATCCTCCGCGCCACCAACTCCGGCGTGACCGCAGCCGTCGATCCGTTCGGGCGAGTTACGCAAAGCGCTCCGCGGCATGTGATTACCTCGCTGGCCGTCCGCTACGGCTATCGCAGCGACGTCACCTTCTACTCCCGCTACGGAGACGTCTTCGCGATTCTCTGTGCCATAATCGCAATAGTTGCCGCGTTGTTGGCATTACGCCTTGCAATGAAGCAGCGACCTACAGAATCCAGCTAAGTCAGGTATGAGTTTTTCATGTTGAATGAACTCGAATTCGCCTACTCCCAGGTTCGCGAAAAAGTAAAGACCCTGCGGGAGTATCTTTGACCCCGCCAGGCTGCGCCGCGACCTCGCGGCCCTCGAAGTAAAGCTCTCCGACCCGAATCTCTGGTCTAATCCCGCCCAATCGCAGCCGCTCATGCGCGAACGCAAGCGTCTCGAAGCGATGCTCGCCGACGACGCGGAACTCGCCCGCCGCAGCGGCGATATCGAGGCCTATTTCGAACTCGCCAACGAGGGCGAAAACGTCGAGGCCGATCTTGGCTCGCGACATCGAGTCGCTCTCGCGCCTTTGTCGAGGCGATGGAGACGCGCACCATGCTCTCCGAGCGAGACCGACCCGCTCAACGCCATCCTCACCGTGCATCCCGGCGCGGGCGGCACCGAATCCCAGGACTGGGCCGACATGCTGCTGCGCATGTATATCCGCTGGGCCGAACGCCAGGGATTCAAGACCGAAGTCAACGACTACCAGGATGGCGAAGAAGCCGGACTCAAGTCCGCGACGATTACCATCAGCGGCGAGTTCGCCTTTGGCCAGCTCTCCGGCGAAACCGGTATTCACCGCCTCGTGCGCATCTCGCCCTTCGACCAGGCCAAGCGCCGCCATACTTCGTTCGCCTCGGTCTTTGTCTCACCTGAGATCGACGACTCGATCGAGATCGATATCAAGCCCGACGACCTCCGCATCGACACTTATCGCTCCGGCGGCAAGGGCGGCCAGCATGTGAACACCACCGACTCCGCGGTCCGAATCACTCACATCCCGACCAACATCGTCACTCAATGCCAGAACGAGCGCTCCCAGCATAAGAACAAAGAGCGGGCGATGAAGATGATGCGTTCCAAGCTCTACGAATACGAACTCGACAAGAAGAAAGAGATCAGCCGCAAGCTCGAAGACTCAAAGCTCGATATCAAGTTCGGCTCGCAGATACGCTCTTACGTCTTGCAGCCATACCGCATCGCCAAGGACCATCGCACCAAGGTCGAGTTCGGCGATGTCGACCGCGTCCTCGAAGGCTATCTTGAGCCGTTCATTCGCGGATATCTGCTCATGCGCCGCGACGGCAATGTGCCAGCCGCTGTCGACGCATCTGACGATTTGGAGTGATGGAGAACTGGGTGAACGAGCCCGAAACAATTCGCGAAATGCTCGAAAATTCCAAAACGATCGCGGTCATTGGTCTCTCCGACAAGCCCGGGCGCGCCAGTTTGGGAGTCTCCAAGTTCATGCAGCAGCAAGGCTACCGGATAATCCCGGTAAATCCGCTCGCGCGCTCTGTCCTTGGCGAACAGGCCTACCCGACTCTCGACGCAGCCTATCAGGACCTCGACGGAGAGATCGATCTGGTAAACGTCTTCCGCGCTCCCGCCTATGTGCCCGAGATCGTCAAGGATGTCATACGGCTGAAGATTCCACGCCTGTGGCTGCAAGAGGGAGTCTGTCACGAAGCAGCGGCAGCAACGGCTGAAGCCGCAGGAGTCAAGGTGGTGATGGACCACTGCATCCTCAAAGAACGCATGGCCGCCGGATGGCGCAACGTACCCTGAGTTTTGCGTTCCTGTTTTGAAAAGAGTGCCGCCAGGAAATCATTTTCCCGCGAATTGCATCGAGTAAGTCATAGTAAACTCCAAGGCAACTGTGACGGCGCAACGAAGAAAAAGATCACCTTCCGGGAAGCTGGACATCCGCGACGTTGCGCACCGCGCCAAGGTCTCGATCGCCACCGTCTCGCGGACCATTAATCGCGTTCCCACGGTCGGGCCGGAGCTTGCCAAGCGCGTTTGGAAGGCCATCGAAGAACTCGACTACTACCCAAATACTCAGGCCCGGGGACTCGTTTCCGGACGAAGCAGGCTGCTCGGGCTGGTCATCTCCGAGATCACCAATCCTTTTTTCCCGGAGCTGATCCAGGGCTTTGAAGAGATTGCCGTCGAGAATGGCTACGAAATCCTGATCGGCTCGACCAATTACGACCCTGACCGGATGAACCTGGTGATTCGCCGCATGCTCGAGCGCAAGGTCGAGGGCGTCGCGGTGATGACCTTCGGCATCGAAGAACCGCTTCTCCAGCAACTTGCCGCTCGCAAAATTCCTCTCGCACTGGTCGACTTCGAGCTTCCCAGCCCGCTGGCCAGCACTCTTCGGGTCGACTACGGCGCCGGTCTGCGTCAGGCCGTCCAGCATCTCGCCGCGCTTGGCCATCGGCAGATCACCTTCATCAGCGGCCCCCGCACTCTTCATTCGGCCAGGGCCCGTATCGAGGCCTTTCGCCTCGCTGCGAAAGCGGCGAAGATTCCCTGCGGCAAACGCCCGCGTGATCGAGGCCGACCACACGCTCGAGGGCGGCATGCGGGCCTTCGAAGGCCTGCAGGCGCGCGGGGAGCTGCCGACGGCCAGTCATGTGCTCCAACGATATGACTGCGATTGGCGTCCTGCGCTCGGCCTACGCCACCGGACTGAAGAGTCCCCAGAGACCTGTCCATCATCGGCTTCGACGATATCCGCTTCGCCCAATTCACGACGCCGCCGCTCACGACGGTGCAGATGTCTCGCGCCGACCTTGCCCGCGCTGCCTTTCAGGCCCTGCGCGATCATAGCGGGCCAGGATTGAGTGCGGCGCAGCGCGAATATCCGATTCCCACCAGGCTCATTGTGCGCCAGTCTACCGATGTGGCCCTGGCGACCGCCGGAAAAGTGCCCAGGCGGAATGGTTAACTACCGCCCTGCTGCTTTGCTGACCGCGGAATTCAACTGAGATGCGGCACCCCTGATGGAACTGCATCTATTTCGCTACGGGCTCGGGCACGCAGCCCAACGACTGCCTCCTGTGAAAGCCGCGGCAGCCTGCTTGCGGTCGCCGTAGACCTTGCCCGGGGAGCCGAAACGCAGTTTCGCAACGATCTCCGGAAGTTGAAGGGTCTCTAGCAGGTGCGGCGCAAACGAGATATCTCCGTAGTAGCAGAGGTCGCGTTCCACGGCTCCCGCTCCGGCGGCGTAGCCAATCGCCGCAGCCGTCACCGGGGCATCAACCCGCACCGCCGGCTCAAAGAGCGAGGCATGAAAGCGCAGCACGCTGCCGCCATCCGAACTCGTGCCTTCGGGAAAGACCAGCACCAGGACACCGGCTTTGAGCAACTCCTCGATCCGCCTGGCCGCGGCGGCCGCGCTCGCCATGCTCTTCCGGTCAAGGAAGACCGTCCCGCCCAACGCGGCCAGCAGCCCCAGCAACGGCCACGCGCGCACTTCTATCTTGGAGACAAAGACGCACGGCACCGTGGCGCCATAGAAAAGAATGTCGAGGTAGCTGAGGTGGTTGGAAGCGATCAGCCCGCAGACGGGCGGTTCTCCGGCGACGCGAAGCTGAAAGCCGAGACCGGCGAAGCACCATCCGGCAGGAGCGATGCAGCCACAGGGCGCGATCGCCGATCGACGGCTCACCGCGCGAAGCGCTCAAAACCATGAAACTGGCCACGCATTGGCACAGGGAGAAAACCAGCAAGATGGCCTTCCGCCACCCTCGCAGCCGGCTGCGCGCCATGCCGCCTACTGTGCTTCGATCAGGAACCGGACCCTCGCGGCGGGCGTGAGTTCGCGCATGTCCAGCAAGGTCAGGAAGTCAATCGTGCCAAACTCCCGATCCAGTGCCGGCGGACCGCATATTTTCGCCCCGATCCCAATATACGTCCGCAGTAGCTTCGGTACCTTGGCCATCACCTCAGGAGACTCCTCGGTGAACGGCAGAGCGTAGCGCGCGGTGGGCGCGCTATGGTAGCGCTCCTCGGCCAGAAATTCCGAAAGCTGGCGATACATCTCCCATCCGACTCTCGGAGTCCTGAGAGTTCACCGACGAGCACCCGATCAGGTAGCGCAGCTTATACACTCGCGTGTACTGGGCAATCCCGCGCCACAGCAGCGTCAAAACCTCGCTGGAGCGATGCTCCCGGTCGATCGAGGCCCGTCCCAACTCCAGAACCGAGTCCCGAAGGGGCGCATAGGGCGTGAAATCGAACTCCTGTTCGCTGTAGTAGCCCAGATTTTGGGCAGCCGTGGCTCCGGTTTGCATGCGGTAGGTTCCCACAATGGAACGGGAATTGCGGTCCTCGACGATCAACTGGTCGCAAAACAAGTCGAAATTGGTCGGTATCGAGACCGGTCGTGTACGAGGTATCGAGGCCCTCGCCAAGCTCGATATTGAAGACCTTAAAGCGCAGCCGGCAGGCGGCCTCGCGCTCGGCCAGGGTCTCCGCGATCGTCACCCGATACCGCCCCAGTTCCATCGGCCGCCAGTCGGCCTGGGCTAGGCTCTCCGACTGGAGAAGGGTCGATCACTGGGGTCCCGAGCTGAACCCGGTTAAGCGAGGGATACCCGAGGATGGCTCCCTGGGAAAGGTTAGACTGCACGTCCACCGGAGAGCGGGTTAGAGGAGTCTTCGACTCGATCATGCCCATATCTTCCGGCCCGATTTGCCTGTTCACTCTTAAAATGGGGAGAAAAATCTGCGAATATCTGCGAAATTAGTCCCGCTTTGCAACAAGTTTTTCGCCCAAGTTTGGTGACAAAATAATAGTTGCGCAGTCGTTCGTCCTTCCGGTTATACTTAGGTAGCGTCGAATAGGGACTGTGGCTCTACCGCTCGTTATGCATTTGCTGTGGCAATACCTGCGAATATCCCGATTTCAATTCAGCGTTATCTCTACAAAAGGAAAAGAATCAAGTTATGGAACAGGGAACAGTGAAATGGTTTAACGATGCGAAGGGCTTTGGATTCCTGAGCCGCGCCAACGGTGAAGATGTATTCGTTCACCACACCGCGATTCAGGCCAATGGCTTCCGCAGCTTGCAGGAAGGCCAGGCCGTTCAGTTTAACGTAGTGAAGGGTCCGAAGGGTTGGCAGGCTGAGAACGTAACAGTTCTCTAGGCTTCGCGCAAACTTCTAAACAGGAAGGGCGGCGACAGCCGTCCTTTTTGTTTCCGCGCATTCCGAGCTAGTGGTCTTTCGTCTCCAATGATCCAGACAACGCGACCTGAAAAGGGAGCGCCGAGCACTAGTTCGGCCCGCGCGGCTGGCGCAAACTCGGAGGGCTCTTTCCGAGGCTGGATTGTCGCGTCGATCGAGCTTCGCCTTCGCGGTCTTGCAAAGCCTTTGCACGGCGTTTGTTGCGATCAGCGGCCTTCGCCTGGTGATCGGCCTATCGTCGCTGGCCTCCGCCCTCAGGCGCTCGCGTTCCGTGGAGACTTCACGCCGACGGGATCCGCATTCCCATGGTTTTGCTGGCGCTCGCCGGCTCCCTGATCAATCTGTACGCGATCTGGCGCATTCGTCGCCTCCGCCAGCGTCCCGCTGCGCAATGGAGAATGCAGCCCGTACCCGCAGCTAAACTCCGTTCTGAAAATCTTCAGATATTACTCGCCCTGGCCACTTTAGCCTTACTCCTTGTCGAAGAAGTCCTCCACATCATCCTCCATCACGTCCCCTAGAGGATTTCGCGGGTGCTCTAGCCATCTGGCGAGTCGAGTCCGCTGACCGTGGTGAGTTCTTGCTCCAGCCGGGCATGAAGCCTCTCGCTGTAACCAATCGGCAGGGCAAAGGTCCGGTCGTCGACAGTGAGATACAGTATGTTGCGGGTGCTGTCGAGAATCGCCGAACATATTTCGCAGTTCTCCAGATGGCGTTCGATCTCAAGACGCAGATCCGGGTCGACGGAACCGTCTATGTAGTCGGAGATATACTCCCACACATGCTTGCAGTTCAGCTCCATAGCGCCCTCCCGAAAAGCCCGCGACGGGGTGAAAAAGATGTTTTCAGGAACGGGACGAGCCGCTTCTGAAGCAGTATCCGCGCCCGATGCAGCCGCACTTTGACAACATTCGCCGTTACCCCCAGTGCTCTCGCTGTCTCTTCTACATTCAGATCTTCCAGGTCTCGCAAGGTAAAGACCTCGCGGTAGATCGTGGGCAGCTCGGCTACAGCAGATTGCAGAGCGGCCCGTAACTCCGACCGCTCCAGCGTTTCTGATGGTATCTCTCGCCAGTCCGTCAGCATCGCCGGGGTGAAGTCGCCCTCATAATTCTCCGTTTCTGCATCCAGCGACTCGATCTGCGCGCGCTTCGATTTTCGCAGGCGGCTTCTGGCTTCGTTGAGCGCGATCGATACCAGCCAGGTGCTGAACTTGGACTCGCTGCGAAAAGAGCGCAGGTTGCGAAAGGCCTTGATCATTGTCTCCTGGGCCGCGTCCTCCGCCTCAGTTTCGCTGCCCAGGAGTGCGAGCGCGGTGAGATATATCTTGCGCTCATGCGGCCGAATCAGGTCGTGAAATAACTCCCTCTCGCCGGAACATATGCGCTCGATCAACCCGGTCTCGTGACTATCTTGCGGGCACATAATAAGCTGGCGGCCGGCCTTCCTCTGTTAGTGGATACATCCGATTCGCTTCCGGTCAATTCTTGCCGCAAGGCACAGACCTCTCACAGCGGCCCGCTCAATTGCCGAGGCCCCCCCGCACGAGTGCGCGACCAGTACTTAGACTCCAACACTTTCAGAGGGTTACAGGATTCGAAGGGACGACAATGCGCGTGTCAAGCCAGAGAGCGGGTTTGTGCGTCAAATCAGCCTCGCGCGAGGCATACTATCGGCTCGGGTTGGCATCCATTTCCAGAGCGGAGTGTCTAACAGCGGTGACAGCGTGATAACTTGCGCAAGGCTCACAGTGTGCGTTGCGAGCGTTGGGGGTTCGTAAAATGCGTGTCGTTTTGGACGAAGTTGAGATACAACATAGAATGAATTACGTCTGGTAAAACAAGGGAGAGAAAATGGATCGCGATGGCATTTTGAAGTTGATCGAGGAAGAAATTAGCCGCCTCGAACGGGTTAGGGAGCTCTTGAGCGCAAAAAATGGCCATGGTCCGACTGTTGGCCGCGTCGCCAAGGCCTCCGGTGCGCCCAAGAAACGCGTCTTAAGCCAGGATGCAAGGAACCGCATCGCCCAGGCGCAGAAGCGCCGCTGGGCCAAACAGCGGCGGGAAGCACTGCTAGCTAAGAAGGCTAGCTAGTCCGGCGTCCTGAGAGGCTCTGCGTTGAGGGACGCCTCTCGGGACTCTGGTAAGTTGGTTCTATTCTGTTCACTCAAACGCTGCAGGAATGCTGAAAGTCAAACTCCTCCATCCGGATGCCAGGTTGCCGACCGTGGCTCATCCCGGAGATGATCTTGGTTACGACCTCTACGCCATTGAGGACGTAACCCTGTATCCCGGCAAGCCGGTAAGAGTGCGCACCGGAATTGCTGTAGAGGGGCCAGCAGGAGTCGGATTCATCCTTGGCGATCGTTCCTCCATGGCGGCAAAAGGCGTCACCTATGCAGGCGGCCGGATCGATGCTGGCTATCGCGGTGAGATCCTTGTTTGCCTGATCAATATAAACCAGCCTGATCTTCGACTCCGCGCAATCAAAAATGATGCCGGTCACGTTGTCGATATTGCCCTGGAACAACCTGACGTTAGTGTTCAAATCCGGAGAGGCGACAAGATCGTCCAGTTATCCCCCTTCGCTGCCATGACTGGCGGCGAGGTGGTTTTGGCTGAGGAACTCTCTCCCAGCGAACGTGGCGAGAGAGGTTTCGGATCGTCAGGTCGCTGATCAGACTTGGCATCCTGAAATGCAACGAGGGCACCCGATCGGGTGCCCTTTTTGCATCTTGCGTTGATGCGTTCGGTTTAGGGCAGGTAGTACCGGAACGAGGTCCAAAACATGCTGTCGGTAGCTTGGGGCGTTGCTCCAATACCTGAGAACACGTTGCGGGTCGCGTAGGAGTACTGGAAGCCCTGGCGCAGACGGCCCATCGGGCCTTTGTAGAAGTCATACCAGTAGCCGAAAGTGATCTCCTGCACGTCGCGGGTATTAGCCGCGCAGTTAGCGGGATTCGAGGGAGAGTTGGCGCCCCCCGGAAGCGGTTCGGTAAAGCAACCAGTGTTGTTGAAGGAGTAGTTGCCATAGCCGTAAGGCGTACCGGCCTTTTCGCCCAGGTAGCCGCCGGCCGGAGTGTAGCTGTAGTTCCGGAAGGTACCGTCGGTTCCGTAGTAGAAGTAAAGATCCAGGCGCGGAGTAGCGTGCCCCTCGATCGTTCCCATCACGGAATAGCCGTGCAGCAGCTTGACCGTACCAGCGTAGTTGGCGGTGGCGTCGGCCAGGGTGCTGGCTCCGTAACGGTTGACTCCATCACCCCACTGGCCCTTGAGTCCGAAGTCCAGCTTCTTTTGGAAGGTAGAGATGCGCCCGCTGCCGCCAATGCCGCCACCAACGGTTGCGTCGTTGTATGCATTCACTGGCGCGGTCAGCGAAGTGTAAGTGCGCCAGTGGAAGAAGCGCCCGATGCCATACGCTTCAAAGTGCCCAAACTTGGGGTCTGCTGACGCCTTCAGAATCAAGTCAGGCGCATAGTTGAAGGTGTAGTTGGCGCCGCTGTTGAGGTTGTTGCCGCCCGGACCGCCCGTGAGCAGGAAGCTCGGAACCGTGCCACCAAGGTTCAGCAACTCGGGGTTTTCGACCGCAAGCGCAAAGGTGGTTTTGTAGGGAAGGTTTATCGACGCGCGGAAAGCGTACTGCCGCTCCCAGTTGAAGCCCGTGTTGTAGTTCGGGTCAATGGTCGCCGGCGCTTGTTCCTTGCCGGGCGCTAGTTGCGAATCCGGCTTGTACTCGGTCGCCAGGGACCACATCTGGCCGCCGGTTACCATCCACTTCGAAGTCGAAGCCTGCGCCCACAGCTGACGCTGCCGCAGCGTGTAGCTATTGCTCTGATTGCTATTGGAACTCGACCCTGCCGAGAGGAAGTCAGCTTCGTAGTAGCCGCGCAGGGTGAAATTCGGGGTCTTGCCCTCGGCTAGCAATGCAATTCGTGACTGTTGGGCGCTGGCGAAGAACTCGGTCAAATGGGCCGCGTCCGCCGCCTGGAGCGGCAAGCTGCCGAACGGCGTCGCAAGACCGGCGCCGGTCGCTGCGCTGCGCCACACAGTTTCACCCGCCAGGTAGCTTCCCGTGGGGCTGAGCGTCACGCCCTTGAAGTAGATCGCATCGGGGTGTTCAATCTGCGCTTTAGTCTGCTTCTGCGCGTCCTGCACTGTCTGCACGATAGCGGCGTCGTTGGTCTTCAAGTCAGTCACCGCACCTTGCAGGCTCGTAACCGCCTCGGTGTTGGTGGAATTGGCCTGCTGCGCTGCCTGAGCAGCCTGCTGCGCCTGTTGGGCCGCGGCCTGGGCCGCTGCAGCTGCCTGCTGCGCCTGCTGCAACTGGGCATCCTTTTCGGATAGCTGCTGCTTCAGACTCTGGATCTGGCTCTGCATATCGGTCCGCAGCGCGTCGATCTGTGCTTGGACTGCCGCGTCAGAAGAAGTCTTGGTCGTCTTCTTCTTCGTCGCCGTTTGGGCGTTCCCGTAGGGGATTGCCATAGCCAGCGCCAGAGCCGCTAGCGCCTTGAGATTCATTTTCATTGGGCCTCTCTTAACCTTCAATTAGCAAATTGCAGAATGACGTGATGTGAAGAAGTGTTCAGTTCACCGGGGTAGGGCAAGCCTGGGCTCTTCACCCGTTTTTATTGGCCTGGCGAACTGGAACCGGGGCTAGAGTACTGCATGCATCACTGCTTGCTACCTTGTAGAGAGTGGCAGGCGTCGGTGAAATTTGGGTTAAATTTGGGTGAATAACCGGACAAACGAATGTCGGGAGGCGATGGAAGTGGAAAAATTCGGACGAGCGACCCCATCGGCGAGAAGGCCATCGCGACGAATCTGGAATCCAACCGTACCGGCGGTCTTGAGTCGCCCGTTTCTTTTCTAGGGAGCACGAAACCTAAGCGTTCAGACCAATCTGAAATTACGGGTGCGTTCCGGCACTTACCAGGTTGGCCAGCAGCCGGTAAGCGCCCGGTACAGCTTCTGGAGTCTGCCGATAGAGCGCGAAGGCGACATAGATATAGGTGCCCTTTCCTTCATGAGCCACCAGCAGGCCGCCTTTTTGAGGGTCCTGCCCGGGGTCGTGGGTCTCCGTCAAAGCCGTATACTTCGGGTCCCAGCTTTCCATAAACGAGTGGCCCCGCTCCTCGACCCAGCCATTGAAATCAGCGGCGATAATCTGATTCGGCCAGGTCAGCAACGGATTCTTTGGGTCGAGCAGGGTCACCGGAGCAGTCTCATCGACCACCTTTTCAGCTGACCGGCCCAGCGTAAATGGGTAAGGCCCAAAGTTATGATCATATTCCCCGCTCTGGTACTGGACGACTAAATTCCCGCCATTCTGCACATACTCCAGCAGCCGTCGATTGTTCGCTGCCAACTCCGGTCGCGAAGCATAGGCGCGAATGCCCAGCACAATCACGCCGTACTTGCTCAAGTCCCCGGAGGTTATGTCGGCTGCATCCAGCAGATGCGGATGAATACCGAGGTCTTCCAGCGCCTGTGGGATATCATCGCCCGGCCCCATCACGTAGCCCAGATTCAGCCCAGGCGCGACCCGAACATCGACGCCCCGCGCGCGATAGGTCGCCGGACGGTAGTAGTTATAAGGACGCAGACCCGGATAGCCAACAGTCTGATACCCGTCGCTATAGTCGCGGCCGCCGTTTGTCGCGATCGCTTTGATGTCGTACGACTTCTGCTCGAGCTTGTCGGGGCGAACACTGAAGCTCACATCCTGGTCTTCGCCGGTATTCAGGTGAAAGGTCTCTTGCCCAGGATCGGACTTCCATCCCTCAGGCAAGTCAAGTCGCACGCTGCCATCCGCAACTCCCACGACATTGCTATGTATAGTCACAGCCAGTGAGAACTCGCTCTCGCCCAATGGCACCGCACCCGCCGACGGATGAATCCCAACGGAGATTCCCGGGGCAATCACCAGCGGATCCTCCACTGATCCAATCCCCGCCGACCGATGCACCGTCTGCACGACCTGCCCGATCCGAATCGGCACGCCGTCGTAATCGAACTCCGCCCATCCCTCTAGCGGATACGGCGCAAACGAGTCGTTGAGCCAACCCCCGCTCTCCGCTTGAGCATCGATGTCGTAATACGCTTGCGCCGAGCTCGGGCGGTCGAAATACGGCCGTGTGCCGCTAGCATTCGGGGCGATGCTGACCCGGAAGAGCGCATCGCCGGTAAGGGCATCCGCCTTGGGCGCGGCCAGCTGTTCGACGCTCGAAGCGGAGTTCACCGGCGAGGATACCCACGACTTGGCAAGTTTCGGCGCAGCCTTTTGCAGCGCCGATGCATTGAGCAGATGCAGCCGAACATAGACATCCGACCCCGGCGTTGCCGCAACGCGAGTGTCCTCCACGCCGGGAGAAAAGATGCTTGTCTGTGTCACGCTCTTGCCTGGAGTCGTCAAAGCATCGATCTGCAGTCCCAGCGCTTCGGCCAGCGCTTTATCGAATTGCCCCAGCTTGCGCTCCAGTTCCCAATCGACGTTTGCCTTGTCGTCTTCGGAAAGCGAGCTGCTCTTCACGTCGCCGATCAGCTTCTTCGTGGCCAGATATCCATCATGCAGAGCTGGCGCAATCCTGGCGGGAGCAGCGGGATCGAAAGCCGCCATCGCTTTCTCGACAGCGTTGTTAACCGTCTGCAAGCCACTCTTCAAAAATCCGGTATCGCCGTGCGCCAGGCCCGCAATTCCCGGCAGCGAAGTATCGACTCCATCAAAGAAAGACGTCTCACTCTCGCCGCTCTTCACACTCGACCCATATCGGTGATAGTCGGAGTTCACTTCACCCGGCAACACAATATATCCGCCGCCATTCTGCGTCTTCTGAAATCCCCATCCCTGCCGCGAGATCTGCACATAAGTACGCCCCAACAGCGGATCGTAGCTTCCTTCGGGAACAACAACATTCGTCGCCGGCGCGGATGTGCTCCATTCCTTCGTCACGTAGTTATAGAAGCGCACCGGCGCCCACTTGCCGGTTGCGTAATCGAACATGCCTTTATCGCTGAGCGAATAGTTGGGCACCCGGGCATAGACCTTCAACGGAGACCACGGCCGCAGCCCCGCCTTGATCTGATCGGGAAAGACATTTGGATCCCCAGCCGCAGTGAAGACCTCCTGCGCAATCTCGCCCGAGACCTGATGCTGGCCATGCCCGTCGGTGATGCCGCCGATAAAGCTTGCCGCAATCACCAATGGACGATTGATGCGCACCGCGCGCACCGTGTCATAGAGCACGCGCTCATGCCCCCACTGTTGAAAGGCCTCTTCGATTGTCTTGGAGAAGCCGTAGTCGGCGACGCGGCCCCAATACTGGTCGACACCGTAATATTCGTCCGCTTTGAGCAATTCGCTGGTGCGAATCAGCCCCAAAGCGTCGTCGGCGTCGCTCGACATCACGTTTTGGCCGCCCTCGCCGCGCGTGAGCGTCATCAGTGAAGTCCGCACGCCCTGGCCACGCGACTCATAGGTCAGCATGCCGCCATCTTCATCGTCGGGATGAGCGACGATCATCATCATGCTCGCCCAGGTATGCAGCCGCTGCAGTTCCTGCCAAAGGCCATTCGCGCCGCGATCTTCGGCAAGCGGTTCCGCCTCGACCGCAGCCGCGATCCCAGGCGCCGCACTGGGAGGTTTCTGCGCGTGGAGGATATCGTTTGAGAGGATCGTCGCGACGCTCAACAGGCAGAGCGCCGCGCGCAGCTCTTTGTAAGAAATCATCAATGAGTCCAAGCCTAAATAAGCAATAGGTCGAGATGTGAAGATTGAATTGGCGGTGAAAGCCCAGTGTACAATCCGGGCAGGTCCCGGTCGAAACTTAACTGGTCAAGGAGCTCTAGTGGCAAACAGCTTTGGCACAGACATTTTGATTCAATCGCCCGACCCGAAATCGGCCGCCGCCTTCTACGTTCAGATTCTTGGATTCGAGATCACCTGCGAAGATGCAAACATGATCAGCCTTCACGGCAAGCACATCAATCTCTTCATCGAGCGAGGGCCCGCGCTGGGACCAGTCCTTGAGGTGACGCTAGGCAATTTCGCCGATGCCCGGCTCCGGCTTCTCAAGAGCGGATGCGAAGTCGTCAAAGATGAGCCCGAGGTTCCCCGAACATACCTCAAAGACCCCTTCGGCTTGATTTACAACATTACGACCTAGATCGCCAGCCATCCCCGGCGGACCTCGCTGGCTTGCCGTTCTTCAAATGCTTGCTTGATGCAAAAACCTTCCGAAAACTCCACCCCGAACGCCGAGCAGACCCCGGTTGCCCTTACTCGCCAGGTGAGCTTCGGCAGCGCGCTTTCGCTCAACATGATGAACATGATCGGCGTGGGCCCGTTCATCACCCTGCCGTTGGTGGTAATCGCGATGGGCGGGCCGCAGGCAATGCTGGGCTGGGTGCTGGGCGCTCTCATCGCCATCTGCGACGGACTCGTCTGGGCCGAGCTCGGCGCGATGATGCCCCAGGCTGGAGGCTCCTATGCCTATCTCCGCGAGATGTACGGCCCGGATCGCGCTGGACGCCTTGCTTCGTTCCTTTACGTCTGGCAGCTCGGCTTCAGCGCGCCACTCTCCATCGCTTCAGGCTGCATCGGGCTCGCACAATATGCCGCCTATCTCTGGCCATCGCTCGCCGGCAACGTCTTTCCTTATGCGAAATTCGGTCCACTCGCCGGTCTCCACTACACCAGCCTTGCTGCCGCGGGGACCTGCATCGTCACTGTAGCGTTGCTCTACCGGAATGTTCGTTCGATCACCAGACTGGCCTGGGTTCTCTGGGCCGGCGTGCTGCTTACCATTGGCGGGGTTATCTTCGCCGGATTCACCAACTTTAACGCTGCGCAGGCGTTTAACTTCCCGCCCGGCGCCTTCCATCTCGGCCATGTCTTCTTCAGCGGACTCGGAGCGGCAACCCTGATCGCCACCTACGACTACTGGGGCTACTACAACGTGGGTTTTCTTGGCGCGGAGATTCGCGACCCGGGCCGCGCCATCCCCCGCGCGATTCTCATCTCGATCTTCGTCGTCGCCGCCCTCTATCTACTGATGAATGTCAGCGTCCTCGGCGTCATTCCCTGGCAGGAGATGAGTTCTTCCCCAAACTTGCAAAGCCGTTATGCAATCGTCGCCCTGGTCATGCAGCGGACCCTCGGCCACACTGCAGCGCAAATCATCGCCCTACTTGTGATGTGGACAGCTTTCGCCTCGGTCTTCGCGCTCCTGCTCGGTTATTCGCGCGTGCCCTATGCCGCAGCGCTCGACGGCAACTACTTTCGCGTTTTTGGCCGCCTTCATCCCAAAGAGGGCTTCCCGAACATCTCGCTTCTGGCTCTCGGCGCGGTGGCGACCATCTTCTGCTTCTTCGATCTCTCCCACCTCATCGCGGCGTTGGTGGCCATTCGCATCATCCTGCAATTTCTGCTGCAGCACGCTGGAGTGGTGCTGCTCAGATTTCGCGAGCCCGACCGCGCCCGGCCATTCCGAATGTGGCTCTACCCGCTGCCGCCGATCCTCGCTGCGGGGGGATTTCTGTTCATTCTCTTCTCGCGTCCAGAGGCCGCCCGCGAAATTCGCTACGGCGCAGCGATCGCGATCTCTGGATGCCTGCTCTATTTCGCCCGCGCTCGCTTTCGTCGCGAATGGCCGTTTGCGAATGTCGGCGTTGAGAAGTAAATTGCCTCAGCGCTCTTCTGGCTGTCATCTCGTCGATAATCTCGAAGGCGTTGTCAAGGCCAAAGAGATGCGTGGAGTTGCGGGGAGCAACTCTGTTGGCGTGGTTTGGAGACCTGGCCGTCACGCGAGTCCTCTTTGCGAATCACTTTCGGTGGAAGAACCGTTCCACCAGCCATCGATGCGGCCTCGTACTGCGGCCATGATTGCTTCCGCGAACATCCCGCCTCTGCGGAATGCGAGGGTGCCCAACCTTGGCAAACCTAAGACCGTTGGCGATTGGATAGCCCACGTTGTCCTGGGTCTGGTAGCGCTGTTTCTCATCTGGTGGATGATGCACATGTTCGTCTGACGGCCTTTGTGCATCAAATTTTTATAACGTTTCCACGAGAATGGGAGTACACAACATGCCCGCATATGGTAAAAAGTCCGAGCCGCCACTTAAGGCAATCAAGGAAATGGTGTCGAAACAGGCGGAACACTCCAGCAAAGACTCTCTTCATAGAGGGATGCGTCACCCCAAGGCAAAAGACAAGCCGGCTAGATAACGACTGCGAACGGCCGCCGCCTTACCAGCGGCATAGCAGCCCAGACTATTGATATCGACTCATGCAAAGGGCGCACAACTCGCCGATTCATCGAGCGAGTAGGCTGTAAGCGGGGGGCCGCCTTCAAATTCTTTGCCATGCGGTCTTTTTCGCTGACCTTTGATTCGGCTTCTTTGCCGGTTCTTTCACGACTTTCGATGAGAACTCCCCGGGTCTGTGGTGGCTTCGGCTTTCCGAGGATTCTTAGCTTTCTTGTGGCGATGGCCATCACTGCCCTCTTGATGTATGCCTAGATTCCTCTTCGGGTATTGCGGATGTCCTTCGGCGCCGATTTCACCTTTTTCCCTCAATCAAAGCAGCTTTGTTGACCCTGCGATCTTGAAGCCGCCCGGCCTCCTCCAACGCCGCGAAAGCCAGCTGGACAAGCCAAAATTCGGGAGCTTAACCGCCTGACGATGCTAATTATGTAAGATATGTGCGCGACTACATTTATGTGCGCGGCGGCGTTGATTTCGGGCGAACCAGCAAACAGTCTGATTGGAGCGATCTATGCAACTTGGAATGGTGGGATTGGGCAGGATGGGCGCGAACATGGTTCGGCGGCTCGCGAAAAATGGCCACGAATGCGTGGTTTTTGACATGTCGCCGAAGGTCGTAGAGGAGCTGGCGAGCGAAAAGAAAGAGATAACCGGATCGACTTCGCTTGAGGACTTTGTCAGCAAGCTGACAAAACCTCGCGCGATCTGGCTGATGATTCCTGCGGGATATGTCGACCAGACAATCGCCAAGATTGTGCCTCATCTTGAGGCTGACGACATTCTGATCGATGGCGGCAACTCCTATTACATCGACGATATCCGCCGCTCCAAAGAGCTCTCTGCCAAAGGGATTAAGTACGTCGACGTGGGCACCTCAGGCGGCGTCTGGGGACTGGAGCGCGGTTACTGCATGATGATCGGCGGGCCTACCACTGCGGTCGAATATCTCGATCCTATCTTCAAAACGATTGCCCCTGGCATCGGGGATATTCCACGCACGCCCAACCGCGAGGGCATCAAGAGCACAGCCGAAGACGGCTACCTGCACTGCGGCGAAAGCGGCGGAGGTCACTTCGTGAAGATGGTGCACAACGGCATTGAATACGGCATGATGGCCGCTTATGCCGAGGGTCTCGGAGTGCTGAAGGCAGCCGACATTGGCAAGCACGCGGGCGAAATTGACGCAGAGACCACGCCGCTTCGCGACCCCGAACACTATATGTACGACTTCAATCTCACCGAGGTGACCGAGGTCTGGCGCCGTGGGAGCGTCATCGCCTCTTGGCTGCTCGATCTGACGGCCGCCGCGCTGGCCGAGGACCCGGCGCTCTCCAAGTTTGAAGGCCGTGTTTCCGACTCGGGCGAAGGCCGCTGGACGATCAAGGCAGGCATCGACGAAGGCGTCCCGATCCACGTGCTGACCGCTTCGCTCTATGAGCGGTTCAGTTCGCGGGGCGAGGCCGATTATGCGAACAAGATCACCTCGGCGATGCGCTATGCGTTTGGCGGCCATCTGGAGAAAGCTGAAAAATAGAGGGCGCGGGAAGAGGCTCTCTTCTCGTTCAATGGCGGACGCCGTCGCATTCTGCGTCGCGCCGACGTCCGGTGCGGAAATGGAGACGGCGACTTGTATGCGCATCCCGTCGCACACCTATCTCCGCGTCGTGCCGCCGGCGCGGCTCAGAGAGAGCAAAACTGGTAATACTGCCAATGTTCGGGTCCCGAACCAAGGGGTAGCCTCATAACCAAGCAGTCCACCGAAAGCAGAGGGATCCCACATGCAATTCAAGTCCGCCGGAATTCACCCGGTAGCACTGATACTGGCCGGTTGCGCCGTCACTTTCAGCCCGTTCACCCCGGCATATGCTCAAAATCCCGAGATGACGCAGAAACTGCAGGAGATCAAAGCGGCATCCGCGGCCAACAAGGCGGCGCTTGCCCACTACACCTGGCAGGAACAACAGGTAATCAGTCTGAAAGGCGATGTAAAAAAGACGGAAGTCTACCAGGTCAGCGTCGGTCCAGACGGACAACAGCAGAAGACAGAGATTAGTTCCTCTCCTGCTCCAGCGCCACCGAGTGGCGGCCGGTTGAAGCAGCGCATTGTCGCGAAGAAGACCGATGAGTTTCAGCAGTACGGCCAGCAGGTGGCGGCATTGGCAAAGCAATATGCGCATCCAGACCCACAGTTGCTGCAGCAGGCCTATCAGGCGGGCAACATCTCATTGCAGATGGGCGGAGCTGCCGGCACAACCAGCCTGGTCATCAAGAATTACCTGAAGCCAGGCGATCAAACGACGTTGGTGTTCAACAGCGCGCAGAAAGCTATTGTAGGAATGAACGTCTCCAGCTACCTCAACGAGCCGAGCGATGCCGTTACCATGGCAGTGCAGTTTGCAATGTTGCCGTCTGGCGTGAACCATGTCGCCAGCACTCAAATCAACGGAGTCAGCAAGCAGATGACGGTGGCGATCACGAACTCAAACTACCAGATGGGCCAGATGTAATCGGGCTGAGGAAGAAAACTGCCATGCGACAAGATTGTCGCATGGCAGTTTTAGTTTGGAAGCCGGGTTCGGAGCGTCCCAGGTCGACGGGCGGAACTCCTGCGACCTAAGTAACGCCCGCCTACTTCGTAACGATTAACTCCGCGCTAGCATTGGCGCACATTCCATTCAACGCACCGGAAACGCAGGCACCGACCGAGTACTTGTAACAGCCGCTGGTCTTGGCAACCACGGTAGCGTCCTTAGCGCTTCCGCCAATGATCGCGCCCCCAGGATCGAACGGGGAGGCTTCGCTGACGTCAATGACAAACCCGGTGTTCTTCGAGGTGCTCTTCCAAGTCACAGTGGTTCCAGGCGCGAGGCAGAAGAGTGAATTCCCCTTGGCGCCCGGGATCTGCGGAGTCGCGGAAGCAGCGTAAGCTGTGCGTTTCACGTCTACGCTACAGGGGGTGGTGGACGATCCGCAGGTATTGGCGGCGGTGCAGAGCGATTGCGGGTTGGGTTCGTCGCAGGTGTACTTGGATTTCTTTGACTGGGCGCCGGCGGACCCTACCAATAGCGCTAGGGGCAGCACAAGCAGCGCGCGCCGAATTGCTGAATTTCGCTGATTCATCATAGAGTCCCTCACGATCTAACAATTGAACCGCTGTGAATCAAACTGCCGAATCGAATTGAGGTGTTGGCTTGGCCAATCGGTCAAGAAGTCCGTCAGTCGGCCAGACCTGAGATTCCCCGCGATTAGTTCTCGCCCGGTGTTCCCGACCAGTCGATGATGCCAGAGAGCCTCCAGGGATTTTGATTGAGCTCGAGGGACAACTGGCCTTCTTTGTCAAGGGTGAGCTGAGCTAACGGAAACAGCTGACCGGTGCTCTTGCTCTTATCCTGAGTGTTTATATTGATCTCGCCCGCGGTAAGGTTGAAGTTCTGCGATTGAGTGTCAGCATAAGCCTCGCCGAACCTGATTTGGCGGTTCGTGACAAATCTGATCGTCCTGCCGGTTGGGGTTGGGATCATTCGGATGAAGCTCAGGTCGTAGCCCAAGGTGCCGGTAATGGAGATGCGCCCGACGGCGGGCATCTTTTCGAGCGCATTCACCAGGCCCTGGTTCTGACCTTTGGTGAAGGCGTCCACCAGGACTTGCCTATCGGCGGCCGTGGAAAAATCGTAAATGATGATGGTTATGCCGATGTTCTGGCCCATCTGGGTGCCCGTGCCAAAAGCCTGGGCATCGATGGTCTCGTATTTGTCTCTGGCAAAACCATGCCGGGAGCCGATCAGCAGGGCCAGTAACGACAGTCCTGCAAGGATATGACGGAAATTCCTTCTAGTACGAATAGTCATCTTTCTCTCTCCTTCAGGCCTGGTGGCGTTGACCGGGCCGCCTCAGCGTTGCATGAACTCTAATCTGCCATGATGACTGCTGTTATTGGCAAAAGTAACACCTAACCCGCAAAAGAGCCGAACTTCTCGCCGAAACCAGGAGCCGGTATCTTCGCCCTGTTAGTTCTGCCAATATCGCCGTCAACACAAGTCTGTTGAAAATATCTTGACGGTTTCGGTCGTGGTCGACCGAGGAAATATTTGAATCAGGCACTCAGAACCGATGCCCATCGGAGAGAAGAGTACACATATGAGAACCATACGGCAAGGTAGATTTTCTCTTGGGGCGATCTTCGCCGCCGTGGCGCTGACGATCCAGCTAACAGGCGGCGCGGTCACCACCCATGCCCAGAACGTCCAGGGTGTCATCAGCGGACGGAGCGGTGCAACCATGACTCTACAGATTACGGGCAGCCCAAACTTGGTGGTTCTGCTCACTCCGAACACTGACGTCGGTGAAACAGAGGGCCTCTTTAAGGGGCGCACGAAGCAGATGGCCATGACATCTCTGATTCCTGGTCTTCCCGTCCAGGTGCAGGGAACGACGAACGACCAGGGCCAACTGGTCGCGACCAAGGTCAGGTTCAAAGGCAACGATCTGAAGGCCGCCATGGACGCCCAGGCCGGTCTGCAGCAAACGGTGGAGGCCCAGCAGGCCCATGAGGCGCAGATCCAGCAGAGCGAGCAGGAACTGGCCGCCCAGAAGGCCGCGCTAGCGGCGCAACAGGCTCAGCTAAACATCGAAGATCAAAAGATAGCCGCGAACAAGGCGGCCATCGCCGCAGCCAACAAGCGCTTTGGCGAGCTGGCGGAATACAACATAATGGACGAAGTCACGGTTTACTTCGGCAATGGCAAGGTCACCATCGACCCGCAGTATTTTCCCCAATTGCTGAAGCTGGCGGAGAAGGCGACGACGATCACCGGTTATGTGATTCAGGTAAAGGGGTATGCATCGGCGGTAGGTTCCGCGGCACTGAACCAGAGGCTGAGCGTGGAGCGAGCGAATGCGGTCTCGCAATTCCTGGAGCAGGATGCCAGCGTTCCTTTGACCAATATGCTGGCTCCCGGTGCGATGGGTACTGCAAACCAGGTCGCTCCTGACAATACGTCAGAAGGACAGGCTGAAAATCGGCGCGTGGTGGTGATGGTGCTGCAAAACAAGGGTATCGCTGGAACCTAAGTCGATCGCGAGGCTTGCGGCGCGGGATCGTCCCCAGGCGTCGCAACCAACCTGGTAGCAATGTTTTTCTCCTTGCCGAACTCGGGCCTTGCCTATTCAATTAGGGAGTCTGGTCACGGTCGATTTGAACCGCAGCCAGCGAGGTCTGGGAACTTGATGATTCCTTGGTTTCTCCGTATTTTCGGCCGCTCCCCGGCCCGTTTGATTTTCCTCGTCGCAATAGCCGTTGGTTTCATGGGACGGTGTTGGAGCCAGGACATTGGATGGCCACGGGAAAAAACCGTCAATGGCGTGCATTTGGTTTATTACCAGCCGCAAGTGGATGAATGGAACGATTTCAAGCTACTCAATCTAAGGATGGCGATCACCATCACTTCGGCGAGCGGTAAGACGCAACCAGGGGTGGTCACTGCGGAGATGCAGACGGACGTCAACGTCGACGCACATACTGTTCTTTTGAGCCACCCGCTGATAACGGGAACTTACTTTCCTTCACTTGATCCGGCGTCGTCGGCGAAGATGGCTCAACTCGTTCAGAGTTTCCTGTCGCCAACCGCCGCACTGACCATCTCTTTGGATCGTCTGGTCGCCAGCGCCAACAAGCCAAAGCCCAAGGCGGTGGCTGCGGTGAGGAATAATCCTCCGGCTATCTACTTCAGCTTTAAGCCGGCGATTTTGCTGCAATTGAATGGCGATCCGGTGAAGGTGCCGGTTGCAAATTCTCAGCTTGAACAAGTTGTGAACGCCAATTGGCCGCTCTTTCTGGATAAGTCCACCTCGACGTATTACCTCTTTAACGGAGCAGGATGGATGGTCTCGGCCAACCCGATGACGGGCTGGAGCCGGACTGCGGTGTTGTCGCCGGAGATGGCGAAGGTCGCGGCCGATCCGAACTGGAAGGACCTGAAGCCCTATATCCCCCCACCGCCGGGGAGTGCCGGTAATGCTCCTGCGGTCTTTGCGAGTACTACTCCGGCTGAGGTGGTCGTCTTCTCGGGCATGCCGTACTTTGCCCCGATCCCCGGAACGCGGCTGGTGTATGCGACCAACACGGAGAGCGACGTCTTCAAGTACACACCCACAGGAACCTTTTACTATCTGACCTCCGGGCGCTGGTTTAGTTCGCCAACGGCACTCGGCCCATGGTCTTTCGCCAGCAACAACCTTCCGTCCGACTTCGCCAATATTCCTCTGGCGAGCCCGCCTGGGCGAGTCCTCGCCTCCGTTCCGGGTACCCCTGAAGCTGAAGATGCCGTGCTTCTTGCGCAGATTCCGGTGACCGCCAAGGTGGATCCGGCGAAGGCTGCGGCCAGCGTGAAGGTGGTCTACTCCGGCAGCCCGCAGTTTGTTCCAATCCAGGGAACGACGCTCGCTTATGCTACAAACACGCCGAACCGCGTGATTCAGGTGGGTTCGCTTTATTACCTTTGCTTCCAGGGCGTGTGGTTTATGTCCACGACCCCGCAAGGCCCATGGCAGACGGCGTCGATTGTCCCTCCAGAGATTTACACCATCCCGCCAAGCTGTCCGGTCTACAACGTGACCTATGTGACACAGACAACCGTGAATGGGGTGGTAGTTGCCAGTTATACGCCTGGATATTACGGCGTCTACGTCACGCCAGTAGGCGGAACCGTCATCGTCACGACGGGCACCGGCTACGTCTATCCGCCCGTGATCATCGTTGGGGCCGGGCTATACCCGATCTATTATCCGTACCCGATGACTTACGGAGTGGCGGCTTTTTACAGCCCCTATACCGGCGCATACGGTGTCGCGCACACTGCGTACGGGCCTTATGGGAGCGCGGCATGGGGAGCGGCGTACAACCCGACGACCGGCACGTACGCGCGCGGGGCCACAGTCTCTAATGGCTATGGAACGCAGACCGTTGCTCAAGCCTATAACCCCTACACCGGTAATTACGCCGCAACCCACCAGGGGTCGAACGCCTATGGCTCCTGGGGAAATTCTGTCTTCAGCAATGGAAGCAACACGGTCTATACCCAGCACCAGACCAATGCCAACGGAACGGTGGCAACCGCCCAGAGCACCGCAGGTGGAAAGGCTGGCGCCGTGAGCACTGCCAGCGGAAATACGGCGGCGGGCAAGACGGCGAACGGCGACATGTACGCCGGCCATGACGGGAATGTCTATAAGAACACCGGCTCCGGTTGGGAGACCTACAACAACGGCAGCTGGGCGCCCGTGCAAAAACCGACCGGCAACTCCGCGACCACGCCGGGCGAGACGAACCAGCAGAAGCTGCAAAGCAACCCTAATTACGCCTCGGACCAGCAAAAGGTGCAAAGCAATCCAAACTACTCCTCTGCACAGCAAAAGGCGCAGAGTAATCCGAACTATACTGCCGACCAGCAGAAGGCAAAGAGCTATGGACAGCAGACCACTTCGAATGGGGCGTACAGTCGGCCGTCTGGATCGGCCTCGACTTCGGAGTTAAATCAACAGGCCCAGGCCAGACAGCGTGGGGCCCAGCAAAGCCAGCGGTATTCCCAGTCGCAGCAGCGAAGCACGGGTACGCGGAGTTATGGCGGTGGTAATCGCCGCTAAGAATGGTGGCGCATCGGCAGCAGTACAAACAGAATGAACGCCGCTTAGTCAGTGCGAGACGGTCAGCTTTGGTCTTGTCTTGCGCACAAAGAGGTCGCTGAAGGCGGGGTCGCCCATCACGCGGCGAATCTCCCACAGCGCAAAGAACGGAATAAACAAGCAAAAGCAAATGACCGCCAGGCCCAGCAATGGCCATGAGGTCGCGGCGAGGGTTTCGCGAAACGCGTCCGCGATGCTACCTTGATGGAACGCGTCTTTCACAAACTCTTCGATCCAGTGGAAGGCCGCCACGAGCAACGCAAAGAACGCCGCTTTGTAGATAGAAGTGAGGAGAAGGGGCTTGTGGTCCATCGCCTTGCCCGCCCTCACGAACCCACCGAGCAGGATCACCTTGGCCAAGACGATGGTGTTGATGAGCGCAGTTACATAGGTAAATTGCGCCTTGTCAAACTGGTGGAGCAGATACATCTTGTAGGTAGCGAAGGCGAAGAAAAACAAGCCGAAGAAGGCCGAGATCAAAAGCATCTCTTCGAACTCATGCCTTATCTTCGCCTTTAGGCTTTTTGATTTCGATTCTTCGCTCGCCATAACGTTCCCCAAAGTATTGTTTGGATGGTTGCGTACTCAACCCGAACCGGGCACTCTCGACTGCTTTCTCGCGTAAGAGTGCGTCCGGTTTCGGTCAAGAGCTTCGGATTTACTGAAGTATAGGAATGGACGCAGCCAGCTGCAGATCGACCAGCAGGTTCAGGCGGTTGTCGATCTGCAGGAACTTCGCAGCTTCTTTGGCGCCCACGGCTTTCTTAAACTTGGGATAGTAGTCAGACTGGAGCCTCAGGCGCGCCTGCCAGAACTTCAGTTGCCGCTGGGCCAACCCGTCCGCGGTGGCGTCGTCCATCGTGTCGTAGCTGTTGGCATAGTCCTTGATCAGGCTCACGCGCTGATCGCCAATTTCCTGCTGTTTTGTCGTGTACTCGCGGTACAGAGGCCAGAATGTCGCGCTCTGAGCGTCGGTGAGCTTCATTTCCTGGGTGACGACGGCTGTTCTCTGCGTCTGCACGTCGGAGCGCAAGAGGGTGATATCGCTATCGATGCCGGCCTGGCTTGGAGTTGTGGTTTGGGCCATGGCGACGGAAACCGCCATCGACGCGGCTAAGGCTACCGCACATTTCATTACTTTCACTTTCGCACCCCACTATTCGATGGCCGCTCCCAAATGGTTGGAACGCTGGATTGCGATCGTTCACCGGGCACGGCAGCATCCTCAACATCCTACCTTGAATCTGTCGCTCGGAATAGAGGTAATTATGCCGACAGGCTATGAGAGCCGGTGCGATTTCTTTGCAGAATCCAGCCAATTCGTCTCGATCGACGGGCCGATCCAATAAGCTTGTGTAGTCAGGGTGCCCGTGCGCTTCGATTCAGTGAGTTGATAACAAACCGATGAAACGAAGCTTCTGGAGAGCGGTCACCGAGATTGGCTTCATCATCTTTCTCTTCTGCGCCAATCTGCTGATGGGGGAGTACACGCGCACGCTGATGCATTGGGATCGAGGCCTGGTCTTCGCGCTCGAAGACATTTTCACCGAAGCTAATTTTGCGATCGCAGTCGGCGCAGCGATGATCGGCTATCTGATCTTCGAGTTCTTACGGAAGAAGCTCTGATCTTCCTCGGCAGGACCGCCGAGGAACTCAAGCGTGGCCGAAATCGATCGTCAGCAGGGTGATGTCATCGTGCTGGTTTCCTCCTTGCGGCTGCATCGACCAGTGGGATAGAGCATCGATAACGGCATCCGCAAACCCCTCTGGGTGAAGCTCTCGGTTCTGATCCAGAAATGCGAGCAAACGCTGGGTACCAAATTCTTCCCCGTTGGGATTTGGGCATTCCGAGACGCCGTCGGTGTTGAGCACAACCCGGTCGCCGGATTCGAAGGGCACCTCGACGAAGGTATATGTCTCTTCCGGGAACTGCGCGAGCAGGAGCCCATTCTCCTCGATGGCCTGCGCGTTGCCATTTGCTCCGCGCCAGATCGATATCGGAGGATGGCCTGCGCCGCCATAGCGTAAAACACCCCTCTCGAGATCGAGGAAGATGTATGCGGCGGTAATGAAATGGTGATCGAACTTTCCGCACAGGGCATCGTTCATGCCGCCGAGCACCTTAGCCGGATCTGAAGCATGGCCGGCCTGCTCGGCCAGGACAATCTTCAACATCGAGGTAATAAGCGCCGATGGCGCGCCATGGCCAGAGACATCGGCAATGAGTATGCCGAGATGCTTCTCGTCGATCGGAAGATAGTCATAATAATCGCCAGCAATTGTCGTCATGGGAAGATAGCGCGCGGCGATGTTGAGACCGGGGACCGCGGGAGGACGGCTGGGTAAGATCGACAACTGAATGTGCCGGGCCATTTCCAGTTCATGGTTGACCGCCTGCACCTGGCGATTCACTTGTTCCCGCGAGTCGCGAATCAACAGTTGAGTCCGCACTCGCGCCTTCACGATGGCGGGAGAAAACGGTTTGCGGATGTAGTCCAGCGCCCCGAGCTGGAGCCCCTTCGTCTCGTCGTCAACCTCGGTCCGGCCCGTGAGAAAAATGACCGGAATGTCGCGCGTTTCCGGGTCGGCCTTCAACCGTTCACAGACCTGGTAGCCGTCGAGGCCGGGCATCATGACATCGAGCAGGATGAGATCCGGACGCGGATGGCTTTGAACCAGTTCCAAGGCTTTCTCGCCGCTGGTGGCGACCCTGATCCTGTATTCATCCTTTAGGATCGACTGCACCACCTGAATGTTAGCAGGGGCATCGTCGACGACCAGCAAGGTTTTCTTCAGCCCGGCGTCGGCCGGAGGAATCTCTGCCATCGTCCTCTACTCTATGCGCTACTCAATTGCCACCGCTGGAATAAGAATCGAGGGCGCATTTCAGCGTTATTTTGGCGGATGTGCGGCGAAGTACTGGTCCATCCCGGATGCGATATCGTTGGCGGCCATCTGCACGTTCCGGTTCAACGCCGCGACCACATCGGAAACCGTCTTCGCGCTGATCGGCTCGTCATGGTTGTAATAGGTCTGCCACACCGTATCACCAGTCTTCGAGTTCTGAAGCTCGGCGTCTATTGTCAGCCGGCCCATGAAACTGCTACCAGAATCGACCTCTTTGAAATCATAAATGCGCGTTCGTAACAGGTAATCACCCCCCGCCTTGCCTTGCGGAGTGTAGACGCCCTGATAGTGGCCCGAGGAGCGCAGGTTCCTCAGGATCACGTCACGAATCAGCTCGGGTGGCGGGCCGATCCAGCGTTCGTACTCGTAAGCGCCGATCTTCTGGTCGCCAACCGCATAGACCACCCGGTTGTCCCGGTAAAGGTCCGGAGCGGCAGGCAGGCCTACGACGATGCTGACCGGCAAGGCTTGCGCGGTCGCCGGTGCACCAGCGCCAGGATTGGTCAGCTGGTAGTAATTGATCGGACGCGATGCTCCGCAGCCCGCCGCCAGTCCTAGAGCCAGCACGGCAAGCGCCGCTCCTCCGGACCTGCCATAGCGTCTTAGGGCTGATCTTGCCTCTTCGAGGCGCTGTCTGCTATCTGTCTGGCCATCCATAGCGTTGACGATCATTTGTGGTCTCCTGGCTTGCGATCGCGTGGGGTGTTTGAATTGATTAGCGACGATGGTCTGGTCTTCAGCTCGTCGGTCAACTGGTTGAGATTGTCGGTGATCTCGCGGATGTTATTCAGCGTCTCGTCGATATTGTCCGAGTTAACGTCCAGGGTCCGGTTCAGGGAGTCGACAAGCTGGTTCGCCTTGGTCAAAGTGAGTTGTAGCTGGAGGATCGTCTTGTGGATCTCCGGTCCGTTCTCTCCGATCAGGGCGTCGACGTGGCCGATGGTCTTGTTTGCGTTGTCGGATGTCGCCTTGACGTTGTCGAGCAGCGGCGCGAGCTTCGCACTTGCCACATTCAGGCTGTCGATTGTCGATTTGATCTTGGCGCGGTTGTCATTGAGCAACCCTCTGACGTCGACGAGGGAGGCAGAGATGTTCGCGCGGTTTTGATCGTTGAGCAGATCGTTAACTCGGGCGATGGTCGTCTTCAGTTCGGCGACGCGCTCATTGAGCTGGCCGATCAGTTGCTGCGCGCCGGGCGCGAGATCGTTTAGCTTGGCGGTCAGGGCGCTGAAATCGATATATGGGTCGGAGGGGAGGTAGGACCCCGGTTGGGCGCGCGGTGCGGCCGCGCTACCGGGCACGATCTCGAGGTGGTTGTCTCCGAGGGGGCTGAGGCTCTGGATTTTGATGTGGCTGTCGGTCTTCACCGGCACCTTCGGATCGACGCTGAAAGTGACATCGATCATGGAAGGGTCATTGGGATCGATGCCCACGGCAGTGACGCGCCCATCCTTTGGGCCACCCGAGTAGCGAACCTCTGCCCCAGGTTCGAGGCCACCGGCGAATGCGAATTTGGCATGGAACTGAGGCTGCGCGCGGCTAAAGAAGCCGGTCAACGAAAAGATAGTGGCCAGAAGCAGCGCCACGGCAACCAGAACAAACAGGCCGACGAATGCCTGTTCTCGTTTTCCATCCATTACGCACCCCTCTTCTTGGCCGTACTGCGGCCCGGCCGATTGTCTTCGGTGAGCATCTGTAGATAATCCATTTCGTCCGACACGGCGGGCTCGGGCACTCGATCGAGAAATTGGCGCACCCGCGGATGGTCGCTGGCGCGGAGCTCGCTCATGGTGCCGATGGCCGCGATGTAACCTTTATCGATGACAACGGCACGGTCGGCGATGAGGTAGGCGCTGGCGAGCTCATGTGTGACCACAATGATGGTCATGTGAAAGGCCTTTTTCAACTGGAGGATCAGTTCGTCGAGGCCGGCGGCGACGATCGGGTCGAGGCCTGCCGAAGGTTCGTCAAAGAATAGAATCTCGGGGTCCATTGCCAGGGCGCGGGCGATGCCGGCGCGCTTCTTCATGCCGCCGCTCAGCTCTGAAGGCATAAAGTTTTCAAAGCCTGCCAAACCGACCTGATCAAGCTTGAGGCGAACTATGATTTCGATCGTCGAATCCTCGAGCTTCGTATGTTCGCGAAGAGGAAGCGCAACATTCTCGCCTACGGTAAGGGAACCGAAGAGTGCGGAGCCCTGAAAGGACATCCCGAGCCTCTTTCGGATTTCGTCCATTTCTTTATGAGAAATGGCGGCGATGTTTTCGCCCTTTAGCCAGATTTCGCCCGCCGAGGCCTTCTCCAGGCCGACGAGGGTTCGCAACAGAGTGCTTTTACCGGAGCCGGAACCGCCGAGGATCACCATCGTCTCTCCGCGGTGGACGTCGAAGGTGACGCCGTGCAGGATCTCTCGCGTGCCGTAGGCGACACGCAGGTCCCGGATCGAGATCATGGTCTCGGGCTTTTCAGGCGTCGTCGTGTTGTCGAGATCATCCATATAAAGTCACAAAGTCCTTGGCCCTATTCTGGGCTTAAGAAGAAGAAAATCGCGGTGAAAATGACGTCCACCATGACGACGAGAAATATCGACATGACGACTGCTCGTGTGGTCGACCGCCCCACCTGTTCGGCGCCCGATCCAGTAGCTAATCCTTCGTGGCAGCCAACTGCGGTAATGGTGATTCCGAACATCAAGCTCTTGATCAGGCCGGTCATCACATCGCGCAGGAAGAGCGCGTCGAGCGACGCCTTAATGTAGCTGGTAAAGGTGAATCCGGCGCCGGTGATGCCAAAGACCGAGCCTCCGATGATTCCCATGAAGTTGGCCCAGATGGTGAGGCATGGAACCATCACGATCATGGCAATAAACTTTGGGGTCACCAGATACGGTACCGGCCCAATGGCCATGGTTTGAAGTGCGTCCAGTTCTTCTGAAACCTTCATGGTGCCGATCTCGGCGGCGAATGCGGAGCCGGAGCGTCCGATGACCAGGATCGCCGTAATCAGAGGGCCGAGCTCGCGGGTCATGCCCAACGCGACGGCGGTGGCAACGAGGTTCAAGGCGCCGAAGGTGCGGAGCTCGTAAGCGCCCTGCAGAGCCAGAATCAAGCCAATAAAAAAGGTGATGAGCGAGAGAATAGGAAGCGCCCTGACCCCGACTTCCATCGCCTGCGCGATGGAGGCGCGCACACGAAGAGGCTGACCGCGAAAGGGGCCAATAACCGTGAAGTAGCCGGCGCGACCAGTCAGCAGGGCGAGAGAGCCCACATAAGCCAATCCACCGGTGGTGACATCGCCAATTTGACTGAGGAATTCCTGCACGAGCTCCCTGGCCTGAGTTCAGTTTGAGCAACGGATAGGCTTACTCCGCAACTGCCTGCTCTTCGTTTTCGACGATCTCGAAGACCTTGACCAGCTTCGAGAGTTGCATCACTTCGCGCACGGTCTGATTGAGACCGAATAAGACATACCTCACCTTGGCGTCGCGGGCGGCCTTCAGGCCCTCGATCAGCGAGGCGATCCCCGAGCTATCGATATAGCGTACCGCCGTCAGGTTCAGCGCGAGACGAGAGGGCTTTGACTCTTTGAGCTCCTTGAGCAGGGCAGAGCGCAGTTGCGGCGAACTTGCGAGGTCGATATCCCCTGAGATGTCGATTACAGATATTTTCGCCAAACGGCGAGTGATTGCCTGCACGTTAGGTCTCCTCTTCTTTTGTCCCGCTGTGTTTGGCCGGTGTAGGGGACTTTATCAGACGGAGATAGTTTCGTCCGCCAACGTGCCGAAACGTCACGGAGTCCATAGTCTCACGGATGAAGTGTAGCCCCAAACCGCCTGGCCGAATATCGTCGAGCGCCCTTCCAACTAATCGTTCGGCTTCTACGCGGCACTCCTTGATCGACTATCTGAATCTTCAGAGCGCCGTGAGCGTTTTCGCCGTACTTGACCGGAATGCGGTAAAAAGAAATCTGGATGGGGCGGTCGTGAGCGCCTTTATAGGCATGTCGGATCACGTTGGCCAAGGCTTCGTCCACTGCCAGGACGATGGATCGTACCTCGGCATCCTTGAATCCCAATAACACCGCCACTTCGCCCACCGCGGCTCGAACCGCACAGAGCAACCCGGGTTCGCTTAACAAAGACAGTTTCAGCAGCAACGTGCTTCGATTCAATTGAACAAGATCCTTGACTTCGGTGATTCAACCTTGAAGCGCTCATCCGGATACCGAATGTATCGCTCCGGGCAGAGACATTACGAGGATCAGCGAAAGAACGAGAGGCGGCAAGCCACCAGATGCATCCGCCAACCGCAATACCCTGGAAATCTGAACGTTCTCTGCCACGGTACAGCGAAGTTGGACTCGTGGGAACTGTTATTTTTTCCAGAGAAGGCTGCTTGGCGCCTGTCCAGCCCCTACTTCTTCCTCGACGGGACATACAAATTGACGATCAGCCCGATCTGATCCTGCTGCTGATTCGGGTTCTTTCCGGTGTTGTTCTGGTGGCAATAATAGGGGCCAAGATCGAGGCGCTTCCTGACTGGGAAGGTGCCGCCGGCGTAGAGCGCCGTGGTGCTCCACTTCTGGTACTGGCTCTCGTAGAACTCTTCGTCGCGGATATAAACCCTGGGGTGGTAGGAGCTTAATTTGATCGATCTTTCCAGGGAGAGCCTGTTACGGTAACGCCAGTCGAATTTTCCGCTTTGCCAGTCCAGGTCGGCGCGGTTCCTGTCGGCGAGCAGGAAGCCTCCGTGAAGGGGGAAGTTGGCGGTCGCGATAAGTTCCCAACGGTTGGTTGTGGCAGCTCCGGGTGATAGAAGAACACGATAGCCGGTCGTAAAGACCAGCGCCCGTTTCTTGGCTTCGTCCAAATCGAAGATCGTCGCGTTCTGCAGCTTAATCCAGGGCTTGAGGTAGAAATCGATGCTGGGGCCGATCTCCGCCTGGGTAGGATCTCCACCGTCCCGGGTCTGCTTGGCCTGAAGACTCGTTCGCACCAACGGGTTGATCGAGTAGTAGACGTCGATCTCGGGCAGGAATTGCTTTGATTCCTGCGCCCGCGACAAGGCGGAGAACGCGAACCACAGCAAGAGGCATAGCCAAGCGAACTTCCACCCTCTCCGCTTGAAAGCGGCGAGACAATCGGGAAACAAGGCCATTACCCTCGAGAATCTTACGTAGTAGGCACTAGAGTAGGGAAAGCGGCACCCCGTCACAATTGTCAGTTTTGCCGATGTCGGGCAACTGAAGCCGGCAGTATCGTTTACCTTGATTCGAAACGGCGTCGTGGAACGTATTCACGACGGCAGTATGATGCTAGTGAACAATCGCCGGGATTCCCAGTCGCCGGCCGCGGAGAGATTACGAGTGCTGGCGAATCTGAAGATTCGGAACAAGCTGCTGACCGCCCTGGCTCCATTGGGAGCGATGGTGTTAGTGGCCGTGGCCTATTCGTCTTTCGAGATGATCAGGGCGGACAACGCCTACACAGTGATCATCGACAACGACGTGAAAGCATTACGAGGTATTGTCGTTGCGCGAGGCTTGTGCCACCGGTACCATCTGGCGCTCTACGACGAGATTGCGGAGACCGATCGTGCCGCAAAGGGCCAGATCGACGCCCGCCTCGACGGGATCGCGATAGAATTCGGGTCTTACACCAACGGAGCGATACGGGACAATCCTGGCAAGTCCGCGGCGATTGGGACTATCGCGCGCGAGTTTAATGAGGGAGTGTCCTGGTCACGGAGCGTCCGCAGGGCGGCGCTCAATGGCGATAACAAGACCGCAATATCGATCATGCACGCTCAGGTCGATCCGAAACTAGACGGAGTCCGGCAGGAGATGGCGGACATGCTCGACGCGATGAACAAATCCGTCGACGACGAGTCTGACCTGCTAACCATCAAAATGCATCGGGCTTTGTTTATCACCTGGCTAGTTGCGTTGCTGGGGCTTGTCGGGACCGCTACCTTTGCGGTCTACATCGTTCAAGAAGAGGTCGTCAATCTTCTGCAGAAATTTCGCGCCCACATTCTGGATGTGGCGGAGGAGCGCTGCGACAAGCCGATTCCGTATCAGGACCGCAGCGATGAAATTGGAGAGATGAGCCGCGCCTTGCAGACCCTGCAGAATGTGGCCAACGAGCGGGGGATACAGAGCTGGGTGAAGGCGGAGATCGCGACCACCACCGAATGGCTGCAGTCCTCTGAAAACTTTACGACCTTCTCGGCGAACCTGTTGTCGCGAATCTCTGAATCTATAGAACTCTTATACGGTGTTTTCTACCTGGCCGCATCCGATCGTCGCCACTTCACCCAGGTTGGAGGTTTCGCTCTCGATCCATCTCTGGAGCCGCGGAGGTTCGCGCTCGGGGAAGGGTTGGTGGGCCAGGCGGCGGCAGAGCGCCGGGCGCTGACTGTGGCGTCCACCGCCGAACATGCCCTCCACGTGCCTGCCGGGCTAGCGACGGTGACACCGGGCACGCTGTATTTCTACCCGCTGGTGGCGCATGGCGCCGTGGTAGCCGTCATCGAGCTGGCTCCATGCGGGAAGCTCACCGATCGGCAGAAAGCGCTGATCGAGGCGCTGCTGCCGACTGTCGCGCTTAGTACCGAGATCCTGGTAGGGTCGATCGAGACCAAGAAGCTGCTAGGGCAAACGCAGGAACAGGCCGCGACGGTCGCCGCGGCTGAGGAGCGTTCCCGGCTCATTCTTGGGTCGGTTGACGAAGGCATCTGCGGGCTCAATACCGAAGGGTTGCTGGAGTTCGTAAACCCTGCTGGAGCCAGGATGCTTGGCTATGCGCCCGAGGAACTGATCGGCCAGGCGATGCATAGCCGCATTCATTACAAGTATGCCGACGGTCGGCCGCTTCCCGTGGGTGAGTGTTCGATTTACCAGACCGCCCGCGACGGCAAGGCCCGTGCCGTGAATGACGAAGTGTTGTGGCGCAAGGACGGAACGAGCTTTCCGGCGGAATATACCGCAACGCCTATTTGCAGAGGGACCGACGTCGTGGGAAGCGTCATCGCGTTTCGCGACATCACCGAACGGCTCAAGGCCGAGAAGCGGCTCCGGTTCACTCAATATGCGGTAGATAACGCCGCTGACGCAGTCTTCTGGGTCAATCCTGCCGACGGCAAGATCGAGTATGCCAACGAAGCCGCATCGCGAGCGTTAGAGTTTTCACGTGAAGAGCTGCTCGCGATGAATATCGTGGACATTAATCCAAATGCTACTCCCGAGCGGCTTGCTGAAATGGTGGCGGAGCTGCGCGAGAAGCCTTCCCTGACCCTGGAGAGCAAGGCGACGAGCCGGAGCGGCCATGTCTTCGATGTGGAGATCACCACCTTTCTGGCCGAATACCTCGACCGTCAGCTGATGATCACCAACGTGAAGAACATCACCGACCGCAAGCAGGCTGAGACGGAGATGCTCCGCGCCAAGGAGATGGCGGAGTCGGCGACTAAGACCAAGTCGGACTTCCTGGCCAACATGAGCCACGAAATTCGCACCCCGATGAACGCGGTCATCGGCCTCACTCACCTGGCGCTCAAGACCGATCTCACCCGCAAGCAGGAGGACTACCTCACCAAGATCAAGTCCGCTGCGCAGGCGCTGCTCGGGATCATCAACGACATTCTCGATTTCTCCAAAATCGAAGCCGGCAAGCTGGACATCGAGAAGGTCGACTTCCAGATGGAAGACGTGCTCAACAATCTTTCATCGATCGTCAGCCAGAAGGCGCAGGAGAAGAACCTGGAATTTCTTATCTCCTCGCAGCACGATATCCCGCCGAACCTGATTGGAGATCCGCTGCGGCTGGGCCAGATTTTGATCAACCTGGTGAACAATGCCGTCAAGTTCACGGATAAGGGCGAGGTTGTGGTCAGCGTTGCTCTTGAAGAGCAGGTCGACGATCGGGTGAAGGTCCGATTCGCAGTGCGCGACAGCGGAATCGGCATGACTCCCGAGCAGAGCGCGCGCCTGTTTCAGGCGTTCTCCCAGGCGGACACCTCGACTACGCGGAAGTACGGTGGCACCGGCCTTGGGCTCTCGATCTCCAAGAAACTGGTGGAGATGATGGAGGGCTCAATTTGGGCCGAGAGTGAATATGGCAAAGGGAGCAGCTTCATCTTCCACGTGTGGTTTGGCGTCGGAACCGAAAGGGCACCGAAGAAACGCTTTATCCCGGATGTCGCCGGGTTGCGCGCCCTGGTTGTCGACGACAACGAGCAGGCGCGCGAGATCCTTACCGAAAATTTGCGGCTCTTTGCACTGCGGGCGGAATCTGTCTCCTCCGGAGAAGATGCCATCCGGGAATTAGTCGCGGCCGACGCTACCGATCCCTATGGCCTCGTGCTGATGGACTGGCAGATGCCCGGCATGGATGGCCTGGAGGCGAGCCGCATCATCAAGCGTGGAGGCAGGCTGAAGCATATCCCGGAGATTTCCATGGTCACCGCTTTCGGACGCGAGGACATTCGCGCGAAGGCGGCGGAGATCGGCATAGACAACTATCTGCTCAAGCCGATCAGTCCGTCGATACTCTATGACAGCCTGATGGACATCTTCGCGACCGCCCAGGAAGACAAGGAATCGCGGCACCACAAAGAGGTGACCGCCACGGCCGATGCGACGGGCATTCGCGTCTTGCTGGTTGAAGACAATGAGATGAATCAGCAGGTCGCGACCGAACTGTTGGAGAGCGCGGGCGCCATCGTTACGATCGCAAACCATGGCGGCGAGGCGGTCGACATCCTCACGGCGAAAGAAGAGCCGCCGCCCTTCGACGTTGTTTTCATGGACATGCAGATGCCGGTAATGGACGGCTTGACCGCGACAAAGTTACTGCGAGCCAAGCCCTACCTGGACAAGCTGCCGATCATTGCCATGACCGCCCACGCACTGGTCGAAGAGCGGCAGCGCTGCCTTGACGCGGGAATGAATGACCACGTCAGCAAGCCCATCGATCCCGATGTTCTTTTCGCGACCTTGACGCGCTGGGCCCATGCCCATCATGCCGAAGGCGCAGATTCACCGCCGGAAAAGGCCGAGGCGCCCCTGCCCGTGAAAACGCTCGCGGTCGCCGGTGAATTGATCGTTCCGGAGATCGACGGCGTCGATGTGATGGGCGGGCTCAAACGCGTCGCCGGCAACAAGAAGCTCTATCGCAGCCTGCTTACCCAGTTTGCGGAGAAGCAGGGTGACGCGGCCACGCAAATCTCTGAGGCGCTGAAGAGTGGGGACGACAATCTTGCGGAGCGGATCGCGCATACGGTCAAGGGTGTAGCTGGCAATCTGGGAATCAACGCGGTACAGCAATCCGCTGCGTTGGTCGAGAAGGCGATCCGCGAACACAATGCGGAGACGGACACGCTGGTCTGCGACCTCGACAGGGTGCTCCGAGGCCAGGTGGACAAGGTAGCGGCAGCTTTGGGCGCGACGCAAACGGAAACGGCGCCCGAAGCGCCCCGCACGGCGTTTAATGCGGAAGCCGCATCAGACGCGGCTGCGCGTCTCAAAGCAATGCTGGACGCCAGCGACGGCGACTCGGAAGAGACCTTCACGAGCCTGCGCGATGCGGTCGGCGGTAAGGTCGAGGCGTCGGTCCTGAACGCTCTCGGCGACTCGATTCGTGATTACGATTTCGAAGCGGCGATTGCAAAGCTCGACAAGATCGTTCAGGAACTCGGTTTGAACGCTGGAAAGGCAACGGCATGACCGACGCGGCAAAGAAAGTCATTCTGCTGGTGGACGATACGCCGGCCAACATTCAGATTGCGCTGTCGATTCTCAAAGATCTGTACCAGGTGCGCGTTGCAACCAATGGCGAGAAGGCCCTCGAGCTTGCCGCATCCGATCCGACTCCGGATCTCATTCTGCTCGACGTTATGATGCCCGGTATCGACGGCTTTGAGGTGTGCACTCGTCTCAAAGCCTCGCCATCGACTCATGACATCCCGGTGATCTTCCTCACCGGCCAGACCGAGATCGAGGACGAGACCAGGGGATTTGAAGTGGGCGGCGTGGATTACATTCACAAGCCTTTCTCGCCTGCCGTGGTGAAGGCCCGTGTGCATACCCACCTGGTGCTTCGTGGGATTCGCGAAAAGCTGGCGCAGCAATTGGCGGCGATGAAAAGCGAGCTTGAGACCGCGCGCCAGATCCAGCTTTCGATTCTGCCGCGCGAGATGCCCCACGTACCGGGCCTCGATATGGCCGCACGCTACATTCCGATGACCGAGGTCGCCGGCGACTTCTACGACTTCATCCTGATCGACGACAAACGCCTCGGCGCCTTTGTTGGGGACGTCTCCGGCCACGGCATGCCGGCGGCGCTAATCTCCTCCATGCTGAAGATCGCGCTCGCGGCCCAGACGCCAGTGGCCTCTGAACCGGCGCAGGTGATGGCCGGACTCAACTTGGCCCTGTGCGGCAAGTTCAAAGGGCACTTTGTCACCGCGGCTTATATCTATATCGATACGGAGAAGAAGATCCTGCGCTATGCCGGGGCAGGCCATCCACCGCTGGTGCTCGGCGGAGCAACCCCGGGTTCAGCGCTGGCGCTGGAAGAGAATGGGCTGATGCTTGGCGCCTTCTCCTTCGCTACTTACACTTCCGTTGAAAAACCCTTCCACGAAGGCATGCGCGCACTGCTCTACACCGATGGAATTCTCGAAATGTCCGGCGCTGCCGGAGAGGAATTTGGCATCGATCGGCTCACTGAATTCACCCGAAAGCATGAAGAAGCCACTGCGGAGGATTTTGTCGAGCAACTCTTCCAGCATCTGTCGCAGTGGGACGATCGTCATTCAGGCCCGGACCGGGAAGACGATCTCACCGTGCTGGCAATTCATTTCGTGGCGGAAACACTCGGACAGCCCTAAGCGCGATCTTGGGATCTTCAGTCGCCGCCAGTGCCGTTAGGAGGTCACAAGTCCTTTGGGTTTCCCTTGCTGCGCCTGATGGGAGGCGGGGCGGCCCATGCTGATATAAATAATGCCGTGATCGAGCATCTCCTGCGGCCGATAGAGATTGCGCCCATCAATCATAATGGGGAACCGCACCGTCTGCTTCAGACGGGCCAGGTCGATTCGGGCAAACTCCTTCCAATCCGTGAGAATCAAGACTGCGTCCGCGTCGGCGGCCGCCTCGTAGACACTGCCGGCGTAGCTCATTCCCCGCGAAGACGGAAGGACCTCTGCCGCCCGCTCGTTGGCGGCAGGATCGTAGGCCGTAACGATGGCGCCGGCGGCAAGCAGCTTCTGAATCATGTCGATCGCCGGCGAGTCGCGGATGTCATCCGTACCGCCCTTAAAGGCCAGACCGAGTGCTGCGAGGCGTTTGCCGCGAAGTGTCCACAACGCAGCCCGAACCTTGTTGAAGAAAACCTCTTTCTGAGTATCGTTGATCCGGCGGATTTCCTCAAGCAGTTGGAAGTCGACGCCCTGCTGTTGAGCGACCCAGTGAAACGCGGCGACGTCCTTAGGGAAGCACGATCCGCCATAACCGAGGCCAGCGCGCAGAAACTTGGGCCCGATGCGGCTGTCCATGCCGATTCCCGTGGCGATTTCCTCGATATCGGCACCGACGCTCTCCGCCAGGTTTGCAACGGCATTGATAAAAGAAATTTTTAGCGCGAGAAAGGAATTCGAGGCGTGCTTGATGATCTCCGCGCTCTGCGCCGAGGTCACGAGCAGCTTCGCCGGAGAAACCGCGCTGCACGGGCCAGGCAGCGCAGCGGGCTGCTCGTAATAAGCGCCGCCGGTCAGCGGCAAATAAATGCGCCGTAGCACTTGGGCAGCGCGGTCAGAGTTGGCGCCCACGACAATGCGGTCGGGATGGAGGAAGTCTGAGATGGCGGTGCCCTCGCGCAGGAACTCGGGATTCGAGACCACGTCGAAGCTCCGCTCGTCAACGCCGTAGCGTTGCAGCACGCGGCGTATCCATTCGTTGGTGTAGACCGGTACGGTGCTCTTTTCGACGATCACCTTATAGCCGTTGATCGAGCGAGCTATCTCGGCGACCACAGCTTCGACGTAAGAGAGGTCGGCCGCGCCGGCATCCCCTTGAGGAGTTCCGACCGCGATAAAAATGGCCTCGCTCGCTTCTACTGCCGCGCCCAGCTCCGAAGTGAAGTCCACGCTGCGGTTGAGATGCTTTCCGAGCATATCCTTGAGGTGGTGCTCGTAGATGGGGACGCCGCCCTGGCGCAGCGTTGCCACCTTGGCTTCGTCGTTATCGACGCAGCTCACGCGATGGCCCATCTCGGCAAAACAGACCGCAGCCACCAGGCCGACGTATCCCGAGCCGATCACACAAATGGAAACAGAATCTGACATGAACGGGCTCCCCTGGCGCCGCCATCACGGCAGAAATTATTGTACTTGGTGGGCAGTGAGGGATTCGAACCCCCGACATCCTGCTTGTAAGGCAGGCGCTCTAACCAACTGAGCTAACCGCCCCCGGTGCCGAGGAGAATACGCTTCGCGAGGCCCCGAAGGGCCGCAACGCTCACGCTCCTCCCGCGACGGAAGGAGCCTTCAGTTTACCATTCCGCGCGAATTGCGGGACGCGCATGCCGCGCGGCTTCGCGTTGTTAAACTCAGAGTCAGAGTGAAACGGCTGATTATCAATGCGGACGACCTCGGCCTGACCTCGGGAATCAACCGGGCGGTTCTGGAATTGGGACGCTCGGGCGTTCTGACTTCGGCGACGCTGATGGCTGCGGCGCCGGCGACGGAAGAGGCCGCCGAAGGCTGCGCTGCGCGAGTCCGTCTTTGGGCGTTGGCTGTCATGTCGTGCTGGTCGATGGGCGGCCGGTGTTGCCCGCCGAGAAGATTCCAACGCTGGTCGATCCCCGCAGCGCCAAAGATGCGCCGCGATTTCGCCCGACGCTCGGGGCGTTGGTTGCCGATCTGCTGCGCGGGCGGGTGAGCGAGGCGGACATCGAGGCCGAGGCGGTGGCGCAGATTCGGCGGCTGCAGCGGCTCGATGTTCAGGTCACGCACGTCGACACGCACAAGCATACCCACGCCTTTCCGCGGGTGCTGCGGCCGCTGCTGCGAGCGGCGGTGCTATGCAATGTGGCCTGCATTCGCAACCCCTTCGAGCCGGAGTGGAGCGTTGCCGCGACAGGCAGCGCCGGGCTCAAGCGCCGCCTGCAGGTGCGCGCGCTGAATACGCAACGGGCGTATTTTCTGGATGGCGACGGAACACATCGGCATGGTCACGACCGATGGTTCGCTGGGCGTGCTGGCGACCGGCTCGATGACGGCGGAGACGCTGCGGCGAGACGCTTCAGGCCATGCCCGAGGGCACCTGGGAGCTGGTCTGCCATCCCGGCTATTGCGACGCGAGCTTGAGGGCTGCCGGTACGCGCCTGCTCGAATCCCGCGAGATCGAACGCGAGGCGCTGCTGGAGGTCGTCCCCGAGATTGCCGCCGGACGTCTCGCTCATTCACTTCGGCCAGCTGAAGGCGGCGAGCTTTGCGGCCGTCATTTAAAGTCGCACGGTAAGTTGACAGCGGTCTGCATCTCTGCATCTCTTCTGAGGCAGCCGCGTCCAAAGACTACTGCGGACCTATATGAAAATCGGCATTACGTGCTATCCGACCTACGGCGGCAGCGGAGTGGTCGCCACCGAGCTGGGCATCGAACTCGCCGCGCTGGGCCACCAGGTCCACTTCATCACCTACTCGCAGCCGTTTCGGCTGACGGGCCGCGAAAAGGGGATCTTCTATCACGAGGTCCCGGTCTCGAATTACCCGCTGTTTCGAATATCCGCCATACGATCTGGCGCTGGCGACGCGCATGTCGGAGGTCGCGGAATACTACGAGCTCGACCTGCTGCACGTCCACTATGCGATTCCGCACTCGGTGAGCGCGCTGCTGGCGCGGCAGATGCTCGCCGCGCGGGGCCGCAAGCTGCCCTTCGTCACCACGCTGCACGGCACCGACATCACGCTGGTCGGCCTCGACCGCTCTTACCTGCCGATCACCCGCTTTGCCATTGAAGAGAGCGACGGCGTGACCTCGATCTCGCAGTATCTGAAAGACAAGACGCTGACCGAGTTCCAGATCAAGAACCCCATCGAGGTCATTCCGAACTTCGTCAACTGCGATGTGTACAAGCCGCTTGACGATCGGGAGGCCGCGCGCGCCAAGTACGCTGCGGCCGGACGAAAAGATCCTGATTCATCTCTCGAACTTTCGCCCCGTGAAGCGGGTGACCGACGTAGTGAAGGTCTTTGCGCGGATCGTGGAGCAAGTGCCGGCGCGGCTGCTGCTGGTGGGCGATGGCCCCGACCGCTCATCGGCGGAGTGGCTTGCGCACGGTCTCGGCATTCAGGACCGCGTGACTTTCCTGGGCAAGCAGGAGAGCGTCAACGAACTATTGCCCGTCGCCGACCTGATGCTGATGCCGAGCGAGCTGGAATCTTTCGGCCTGGCTGCGCTTGAGGCGATGGCCTGCCGCGTGCCGACGATTGCGACGAAAGTCGGTGGCGTTCCGGAGCTAATCGAAGACGGCGTGACAGGGAGACTCTTTCCCGTCGGCGATACCGATGCGATGGCGGACGCGGCGATCGAGCTGTTGAGCGACCCCGAGCGGCTTGATGAGATGGGGCGCGCGGGACGCGCCTCCGCGCAGGCGCGATACTGCGCCTCGCGGATTATTCCGTTGTATGAGAAGTATTACGAGGAAGTGCTGGGGCGCGACAATGAACCGGCGTAGCGCCCGACTGCCCCTGCCGCACCGCTGTCGCCGCCAGCACCGGGTCGCCGTTTTCATTCATCATGACGGGGATTTCGAGCGTCACTCGCGTTCCCCGGCCCGGGCCGGCTCATCACATCGAAGCGCGCCGCTTCGCCATAGAGCACTTCCAGGCGCTCGCGCACATTCTTCATGCCGATGCCGGTGCCTTTGCGCGGGACTCCGCCGGCGGCCGGCGCGCGACTCGCCCATGCCGACGCCGTCGTCTTCCACCTCGATCAACATGCTGGTCTCGCGCAGGCGGCTGCGCATGGTGATCGTGCCGCCGCTGATGCGCGGCTCGATGCCGTGCTTGATGCTGTTCTCGATCAGCGGCTGCAGCAGCATGCTGGGCACCAGCATTTCGAGCGTGGCCGGATCGATATCTTTCACGACGTGCAGCTTGTCCCGCCGAAGCGCACCACCTCGATGCCGAGATAATCCTCGGTGAAGTTCAGCTCTTCGCGCAGCGCGACGAAGGTGTCGTGGTCCTTGAGCAGCGCGCGCAGAATATTCGCCAGGCGCACGATCATCTCGCGCGCCATCTCCGGGCGGAAGCGCACCAGCGAGGCGATCGAGTTCAGCGTGTTGAAGAGGAAATGCGGATTGATCTGGCGCTGCAGCGCGTCGAATCGCGCCTCCAGCAGCAGCCGCTTCTGTTCCTCAAGCTTGTGCTCGATGCGGATCGCGTTCCAGATCTTGAGCTGAATGCCGACCACCATCGCCGCGCAGGCATAGACCGCGAGGCGAACCGGCCAGGTCGGCGCGATCAGCGCGAAGAGGCGGTCGGGGTAGGCCTCAGCGAGCCACTCGCGGCCGATCTCCATGCCCAGGATCAGCATCAGCAGCAGGATTTGCCGGTCGAAGCGCGGCTTGCGCAGGTTGCGCCGCACCCAGCGGTAGATGCTCAGATCGACAAAGGGTGAGAACGACCAGACCTCTTCCGCGGTGACCAAGGCGGCCGTAGGTGCCAGCGATCAGCGCCACGGCGAGATTGAAGGGCAGCGTCAGGTATTCGTGGTGAAGCATCGCGGGCATCGCGAGCAGCGTCGCGCCCGCCATCGCCGAGAGCGGCCCCAGCAGGACTCCGAGAATGATGACGGTCTCAAAGGCGATGTCGGCGGCGTAGAAATTGGGCACGATCAGGCGCACCCAGACGCCGAGTGTCAGTGGAATGCAAATCCAGGCCAGCAAACCGATCGTCTGCGTGCCGCTGCGGTTTTCCTTGAAGAGCAGGTTCTGAAAGCTGCGGGAACGCGCGAGCGCGCTCGAGACCGAGGCGGCGACGCCCAGCTTCACCAGCAGCGTAATCAGAATCAGCTTGGAATCGAACACACCCTTAATGTACCGCTTTCGCCCGCTTCTCAGTGCTTACCCGCTATTTCGATCCAAGCCAATCTCACGACATTGATTGTTCTACGAAACGATTTATACGTTCCGCACACTATTAGGCATAAGCAGTATTAGCGGAAAGAACATAGGTCCACCAATGAACTCCAATTTCCCAGACAGAAGCAAGAGCACCGAGACCTTTCGCGATCGCGTTTTCGACGATTTGCGGCGAAGGCTCGGGCACGAAGCGCAGTGCCGGAGGCTCGCCGACCTGCTCGAGAGCGTGAACGCAATGCAGAGGGCCCGAAGCATGCCCGACGAGTTCGACCTTCGCTTCGAGGAATTCGTCTACCGCGCGGAAGACTACATGGCAGCTGTCAGGCCGTTTTTTCCGTCGTTGGTGGTCTTCCTGTCCTCGCACGAGATGGCTGGCCGAATGGCTCCCCATGAGGCGGAGAACTCGGCGGAAGCTGGAGCTGCGGCCAGGGTGGCCTAGTTCGAGCTCGAGCCTCGTGAGACGCTTGACACCGATGCCATCACGCTCAGCTTCGCCTCGATGGACTCACAATCCCTGGCGTCGCGGGTAAATGCGCGTCACGGTGATATTCAGCTGCTCATATGGCCGGGTTAAGGCCTCGTCCGCTTCGCGCTCAGTAATAATCCGCTGATCTCATCGAGCGAAACCACACCCGATCGCCAACCGTCTTTGAGCCGTTGCGACGCGGTGCTCAGGCTTCCGGGAGCGTCAAATGGAGCCGATGAAGACGTTCGGCTGGCTAAGGAACGCGGACTACCCGTCTTCCAGAGTCTTGCCGAGGTCCGGGGCTGCAGTTGAGCGCCAGCTTGACATGCGATGCGCCCAAACGCTTCCGCTGAAATCCGTATACTTACGGATATGCCATTCGAAAGCGTTCACAAGGTAGCGGAAGCCGACTTTCCGACCCGCTGGGGCCATTTCCGCATCCTTGGTTACGAAGGGTTGCTGGTGGGCGCGAAGCCCTGCTGTGAACATTCCGATTGCGCCGCCGACGCTCAAGGAAGAGCTGGTCGCCGTAGTTATGGGCGATATTCACAACTGCGCCGCCGATCGTACGCATCCACTCCCAGTGCCTGACCGGTGACGTCTTTGGCTCGCTGCGTTGCGATTGCCGGCTGCAGCTCGAACTGGCGCTCAAGGCGATCGGCGATGCGGGCGCAGGCATTCTGCTCTATGAGGAAAAGGAAGGCCGCGGCATCGGGCTGATGGCCAAGCTCAAGGCCTACGAACTACAGGACCAGGGCATGGACACAGTCGAAGCGAACCTCGCTCTCGGCTTTCGCGCCGACTGCCGCGAGTTTGAGCTGCCTGCCGAGGTCCTAAGGGACATGGGCATCACCGAGGTCCGGTTAATGACCAATAATCCAGAGAAGGTCGAAGCGCTGGAACTAGCAGGCATCAAAGTCGTCGAACGCATCTCGGCTGAGGTCGAGCCGCTCGAGTCCTTTGAGCGCTATCTCCAGACGAAGCACGAGAAGATGGGTCACATTCTCGATAGTCTTACCGAGCGCGCAGTCGGAACTTAGCGTCGTCACGCGCTGGGGCCACTTAGTTACATGGTTCGCATGTAACTTCTCCCTAATGGGATGCAACTTCTCCCCATGGCCTTTATTCATTTGCCTTTCGCGTAACCTTGGGCAACTCTTTTCTCAGCAACAAAATCCCACAAGCAGCGTTAATAAGAAACAAGCAAGCTGGCCTGCGGAATGAGTTCCCGCGGGCCAGCTGAGAAGCCGCTCCATCCGCGCAACCCGCTGCAGTCTGGCAATCTCCGGGCACCGAAGGATGGTCCGGAAGGGCATCCATGAAAAAAATACCTCGCTCCCTTTGCACGTTGCTGTTCGCAGCTATTGTGCTCGCTATCCCGGCCGCATCTTTTGCCGGAGTCTTTGTCGGAATCTCAGTGGGCATCGCACCACCGCCGTTGCCCGTCTATGCTCAACCGGCCATTCCCGCCCCCGGCTATATGTGGACGCCCGGCTATTGGGCTTGGGGCTCCGGCGGTTATTACTGGGTGCCCGGAACCTGGGTGCAGCCACCATCTGTCGGCGTGCTTTGGACGCCTGGCTATTGGGGCTGGAACAACGGCGCGTATGCATTTAACGCCGGCTACTGGGGGCCGCACATCGGTTTCTATGGCGGAGTCAACTATGGCTATGGCTATGGCGGAGTCGGCTACGAAGGCGGCTATTGGAACCATGGCCAGTTCGCTTATAACCGGTCGGTGAATAACATCAGCAACGTTCATATCACCAACGTCTACAACAAGACGGTGATCAACAATACAACGGTCAACAACACTAGCTTCAATGGCGGAACCGGCGGCATCCAGGCTCGGCCAACCGCTCAGGAACAGGCGGCGTTGCACGAAAACCACATCCAACCTACCGCTGCGCAAGTGCAACACGTGAACCAGGCGCAGAACAATCCTCAATTGCGCGCGGCGAACAACGGCGGCAAACCTGCCATCGCGGCGACCTCGCGGCCGGGTGATTTCAAGAGCGCAGTTCCGGCGCGCCAGGCGGGTGGCGAGGTCAACACCGCGGCTTATAAAGCGGCAGCCGACAATGGGGGCAAATTGCCTGCCAATATGAAGGACCCGGGTGGCAATGCCACGGCGAATCATCCTGCTAACCCCACGACCGCAAGCGTAAGACCGGAAAACCGTTCGGACGCCAATGGGGAAGGTATGCGGCCAGCAACGAACGCTCGTCCTGAGACGGCTAACAAGCCCGAGCCAGCAGCGAGACCCGAGACGCCGGCCAAACCTGAGTCGGAAGCTCGACCCACAACCGAAGCAAGGCCGGCTCCAGCTGAACGGCCAGAAGCTAAACCGGCTCCTGCTGAACGGCCCGATGCTAAGCCTGCACCCGCTGAACGGCCCGCACCAGCCGTGAAACCGGAGTCGTCTCGTCCCGAGGCGCAGCCGAACGCTCAACCCAAGGCCCAACCCCAGCCTGAGGCGAAGACTCATCCTTCTTCTCAGCCAAAACCGCAGTCCCAACCAAAGGCCGCGCCTAAGCCGCAGTCGCATACACAACAGCACTCTCAGCCGAAGAGTGAGGGATCTCGCACGAAGAGAAACCCAAGGGTTAAACCTCAAGCGCGGATTCAAAAGAACGGCCCACCGAAGTCAGGTGGGCCGTTCTTTTTTTGTCGCCCTAAGGCTCGCTAGAGCAACTTACCTGCGGCCAGATCGCGAATCAGGTTGCGGTCTGCAGCGAGAAAATCATAGCTCGGCAGGTCGGTCAGATCGCACCAGCGAAGATCGTTGAATATCCGGTTGGTGATTTCGCCACCAAATTCATGCACCGCAAAGAACTGCAGATCGACCGAACTGCCGCTGCGGTAGGTATGCCGCATCCGAGTGATTCGCGTGCCGATTTTCGCATCGATTCCGAGTTCTTCGTCGAGCTCCCTGGCCAGGGCCTCTTCGGCGCTCTCCCCTGGCTCCATCTTCCCGCCGGGGAATTCCCACTTCAGGGCCATCGGCTGATCGGCCCGGCGCTGGCAGATTAGCACCTCACGTCCGCGAAGAATTAGAGCAACGACGACCAGCTTGACGGACTTCTCGCCCGAATCTGGCTTTTGCCCGGCTTCAGGGATAGCGTCAAGCTCAGTTTTGTCTACATTTGTCACTGTCATCCAGTTTAGACGTTTCGAGAGCGAAATATCGGGAAGGCAGGCGCTTGCCTTCAGGACATTCCAAAATCGGCGGCAGCAAATAATTCGGGATGGATCAATCGAGCGATGGCCCGGAGGCCCTTAACCAGGCTAGGCGCGGGAGTGTTGAGCAGCTCGTCTGGGATGCAGGCCACTCGTCCGGCCCGCACCGCGCGAAGCATATGCCAGCCGCGCATCGCAATCACGCGCTCGACCGGGACGCGATTGCCGGCTCCGCACCATGCCAGTGCAATCACTTCGGGATCGGCAGCTGCGATTGTCTCCGCGTCGTTGACTTTGCCGGCTTCTCCGAGAAAGACTCCGCCGGCAGCCTCAACAAGCTCTCTTACCCAGGGCTGCGAGTGAATGAGCGGCTTGCCCCACTCCTCGCAATAGACAAGCGGTCGGTGGTTTGACCGCGAGGCGATGCGACCGACATCCGCAATCGCACACTCCATCTCAGCCACAACTTCGTTCGCCCGAGAGCGTTCGTTGACAACGGCTCCGATGAGCCTGATATCTGCATAGATGTCGACGAGACAATGTGGCGCCAGTGTCAGCACCGGGACACCTGCCTTTAGAATCGCGGCCAGCGATTCCTGCCGATAGGGCACGGAGGCAATCACCAAGTCCGGCTTCAGAGCCGTGATCTCACGAGTCTCGCTCGACCAAGAGTCGCGGATGATGGGAAGTCTGCGCGACCGGAGCTCGGGGACGGCGTCGAGGCAGTAGCGGGTGCAGCCCGCCAGAGTGTCCAATCGCCCCAGCGATTGCAGAATCAGGCTGATACTCGGCTGCAAAGAGAGGATTTTCATGGTCGAGGTCGGTAGACGGTCGGCGGACGTGAGGTTCGAGGATGGCCGCCGGAATTGGTCGTCTCGCTCACTGCCATTGGTTCTTGTGGCGCTCCAGCCACCAGCACGGAAGGTCGGAGTTGTGAGGAAAGATCGACTTCACGCACGGCTGATCAGCCGAGCCGAGGTAGTCGTACTCTTCCTTTTGGCCTTTCAGCGGAGTTGCGAGATATTGGCTGACGTTCACGCTTCCCACCCCGGAATGTTGCGCCAACCGGATAGCCAGCATCCCCCAGTCGGCGAAATAGAGGACAACCACGCCGATAAGGATGTATTTAAGGGCGCGGGCTAGGAGGGCGGTCATGCTCGCCTTCCATCGTAACCCCTTCTGATGCGTTGATTCGCTTTGTCGTCGAGGATGGAGGTTCGATCCTTTTAGCTGCGTAAAGTCCAGGACTATACTGACATCAGAATTGCCCTAAGGCGCTCGCCGGACGGGAGGCGTGACCGTGTTCCGCGAATTCGCCAAAGTCGCTGCCCTGATCCTCACTATCATGTCGATCTATGCTTTGCTGATGAGTGCCTTTTTCGTGCCTGGAAGCCCCTGGCATCAGCGGCTGCTGACCTCGGTCGAAACGCTGGCGATGACTGGATGCGTCTGTTTCGCCAGTGGATTGCTCTTCCGCCTCACTACACAATCTGTGAGTGGCCAAAAGGAGCCTGCGGTGACCGGGACTTTGCCGGTACAGCTTTTCTTCTGGTCGGTGGGCGCGACGGTGTTGATGTTCCTGCTCACGCGGTATCTTGAGGTCTACTACATTCCGACGATCTGGAAAAACCAGCCTTATTGAACGGTGAGGCTCTCCTTGTTCGCACAATTCCTCAGTTGACGCTCTGTTCTCTCAATAGATTTGGAATTGCACCTCGATCTTCACGCGAACCGGCACCGTCTTACCCTGATATTGAACCGGCGCGAATCGGTATTGCGACGCCGCCTTCATTGCGCTTTGATCAAGACTCTCTGCTGCCTTTTTCAACTTGCGCCCCAATCCTTCCGCCAGTGAGCTTGCAACTCGAATATTCTGTGGATTTCCACTGGTGTCGACAACCACTTCGACCACGCAAGTTCCGGACAACTTCTTCTTTCGCGCCAGGTCGGTGTACTCGGGACTGACCGATGAAATCACTTTCGGAGAAGGTACTCCATTCCCCATCTCATAAATGCCGTCGGCGTCAGGAGCAGCCCCGTGCGTCTGACTCCCGTTCTCCGATAGCTGATCTGCTAAGGGGGTAGATGGGCTCGAACTCTCGGACGCTGCAGGGTGCCCGCGCAACACTGCTTCCGACAGCGTCGACCTTAACGAGAGGCCAATTGCAAGGAGAAAAAGAATTCTCGCCAGGCAAGCTGTGCCATCCATCGCAATCTCCACCGACCGCTGCGGCCAGCTTATCGCACTCGCCAGCGTTCAACTGATAAACTTGGCCCCGAGGAGTCCAGCCATGGTTGAAGTGCTTCCGTCCATCCTCTCCGCCGATTTTGCGAACCTGGGCCGGGATGTCGCTGCCGCCGAGCGAGGTGGCGCGAAGATCATCCACGTCGATGTGATGGACGGCCATTTTGTGCCTAACCTCTCACTGGGCCTTCCGGTGCTCAGATCGCTCCGCAAGGCGACAAGTCTCACCCTCGACTGCCACCTGATGATCGAGAACCCCGACATGTTCATCCCCGACTTCGCCGAAGCTGGGGCGAATTGGGTGAGCGTCCATTACGAGGCCTGCCGGCATCTGCATCGGACCCTCGAGCACATTCGCGAACACGGGATGGAGCCGGCGGTAGTGATCAACCCGGCGACGCCGGTGGACTTCCTGATCGAGGTCCTGCCCATGGTGCATCATGTGCTGGTAATGAGCGTAAACCCAGGCTTTGGAGGGCAGAAGTTTATTCCCTTCGCTCTGGACAAGATTCGCCGGCTCCGCGAGATTCGCGAGGAATATGGCTGGGATTTTCGCATCGAGGTTGACGGCGGGGTCGATCACGAAACCATCAAATCCGTCGTCCAAGCAGGAGCGGAGCTGCTCGTCGCGGGCAATGCGGTTTTCGGCAAGGGAGACGGCGAGAGCGCGACCCGCGAGCTGACTCGCATGGCGCGCGAGGCTGCCGCGGAGGCGACGGGCAAACAGCACGCTTTAGCATAGGCCAGGAATTTTCGCGGCAACATAGATGGCTTCGAGCTTATGCAATAGACTAGGGATGCAGTCGTTTTGAGGTGCTATGCAGCGTTTTCTTCTTCGTGTCTCCAGTGCCCTGCTGCTCGCGGCGTTAGTGGTTCCCGCCCATGCAGGCCCCATCTTCGGTAAAAAGAAGTCGGGCAAAAAGCCCAACACGAGCAATCCGCTCGCCGGCCTCGACTCGAAGCAGCCCGATAAGGAGCTGTATGACAAGGCGATGGCTGCCCTGAAAAAGGGTCACTATGACGTATGCCGCCTCGATCTGCAGACCCTGCTGAACACTTATCCCGACTCCGAATTCCAGATGCGCGCCAAGCTGGCGATCGGCGATAGTTGGTTCAAGGAGGGCGGGTCGGCCGCATACAGCCAGGCCGAGACTGAATACAAGGACTTCATTACCTTCTTCCCCAACGTGCCTGAGGCCGCCGAGGCGCAGATGCGCGTTGCCGACATCTATTACATGCAGATGGAGAAGCCGGACCGCGACTATACCAATGTGCAACGCGCGGAGCAGGAATACCGGCAGATGATCAACCAATTCCCCGACTCCCCGCTCATTCCGCGCGCCCAGCAGCGTTTGCGCGATGTGCAGGAGGTACTGGCGCAGAGGGAGTACGAGATCGGCACCTTTTACGCGGCGCATGAGAACTGGTCCGCGAGTATTGCCCGCCTGCAGACCGTCGCCGACACCTACCCGCTCTTCAGCCACAGCGATCTGACCCTTATTGCCCTCGGCGACGATTATGCGGCGGAGGCACGCGCGGTGCAGTTGCCTACCTTCCATATTCCCCCAGCGGCCAAGGAAAAGCTGGTGCAGATTTACCAAGACCAGGCGGCTGCCGCCTACTCCAAGGTAGTGACTAAATACGCGATGGCGCCTCACGTCGAGGACGCCAAGGACCGCCTGATCGCCCTTGGGCGTCCGGTACCCGAGCCAACCAAAGAAGAGCTGGCTGAGAGCCAGGCCGAGGAAGAAAGCCGCGTCCCGGTCAAGATCACGCAGCGCGCCGTGCTGCTCTTCTCGGGGCGGCCCTCGACGGTGGAGGCCGCGCACGTCGGTGACCCTACGATGAAGGACCCGCCGCCCACGTATGCGACTCAGATCAGCAAACAAACACTGGCGTCCTACAACATTGCGATGGGCAAGACTCCGGCTGCCGCACCGGCCCCTTCCGCGGCGATTGAAAACGGCACCGCGCCACCACGCAGCGACCAGCCGGCTCCCGCACCAAGGCTTGAGAATGTGCCCGACAGCGGAGGCACAGGCGTAGGCGCCGAGATCGTATCCCCTTCCAGCAACGGAAGCGGCGGCACTGAGGCTGCACCGGCGGCCAATCCACCATCGGCAGCAAACCCGCCGGCGGCGGTTGGTTCCCCGGCTCCAGCTGCTGGGACTCCAGCAACTGCCGATCCCGATAACGGCGGCCTGAAGGCAGTCGGACCTGCCGACGCAACCGCTCTTCCCGCGGTCGACAAACCCGCCGATGCCCCGAGCCAGGTCAACGACGTCAAGTCGGCTCCGGCCACGGTCACCACTGGAACCACCTCTGCGGCGGCTGACAAGAGCAAGTACGACGCGAGCAAAGAGTCGTCGAGCAAGCACAAAAAGAAGAAGGGCCTCGACAAGCTCAACCCGTTCTAGACAACGGGAAATCCAGAGCTGAGAAGGCCGCGATTTGCGGCCTTTTTCCTGCTTGCGACCAGCAACGGTCGACCGAATCTGAGACCGTTTGCTGTGCTATCGTCAAAAGTTAACCAGCAGAAAGAAGTAGACATAATGCCACGCGAACTGCCCAAAGCCTACGACCCCTCCATCATCGAAGATCGCTGGGCGGAGTACTGGGTCACCGAGCGGCTTTTCGACACCAAAGCGGAGCATGATGGAGCGCCAGCCGCGCACCCTTTCACCGTCCTGCTACCGCCGCCTAACGTCACCGGGCGCTTGCATATGGGCCACATGTTCGAGCAGACGGAGACTGATATTCTCGTCCGCTGGCGCCGGATGTCGGGCGACAGCGCCCTGTGGGTTCCGGGCACGGACCATGCCGGCATCGCGACGCAGCTGATGGTAGAGCGCCAGCTCGTTGGAGAGGGCAAGACGCGGCAGCAGCTCGGCCGTGAAGCCTTCCTCGAGCGCGTGTGGCAATGGAAGCAGCTCTACGGCGGCGCGATTCTTGAGCAAATGAGGCGGCTCGGCGCCAGCGTCGACTGGTCGCGGGAATATTTCACCATGAGCGACGAGCTCTCGGTCGCGGTGAAAGAGGCCTTCGTCCGCCTCCACGAGCAGGGACTGATCTATCGCGGCGCTTATATCGTGAACTGGTGCCCGAGCTGCCAGACAGCCATCTCCGACCTTGAGGTGGTCCATGAAGAGCAGAAGGGCAATCTCTGGGAGATTCGCTACGAGGTTATTGAAGAACCTGGCAGCTTCATCACCATCGCGACAACCCGCCCGGAGACGATGCTAGGTGACACCGCCGTCGCGGTGCATCCCGACGACGAACGCTACCTGCATCTGCACGGCAAGCGGCTGCGGTTGCCGCTGGTTGGGCGCGAGATTCCGGTCATCACCGATGAGTGGGTGAGCCGCGAGTTTGGAACAGGCGCGGTGAAGGTCACGCCCGCCCACGATCCGAACGATTTTGCTTTGGGGCAGCGCCACGGTTTGCCCTCGATCAATGTAATGGACGAGACCGCCCATATCAATGCAGAGGGTGGGTTCTACGCCGGGCTTGATCGCTACGAGGCTCGGGCGCGGATCGTAGCCGATCTTGAAGCGCAAGGCTTTCTCGTCGCCGTAAAAGAACACACCAATAGCGTCGGCCGATGCGACCGCTCGAAGGATATTGTCGAGCCGCGCCTGTCGACGCAGTGGTTCGTTAAGATCCAGCCGCTCGCCGACAAGGCCATCGCCGCCGTCGAGCAGGGCTACATCAAGATCGGCCCGGAACAGTATCGCAAGACCTATCTCGAGTGGATGCGCAACATCCACGACTGGTGCATTTCGCGGCAGCTGTGGTGGGGCCATCGCATTCCGGCGTGGCATTGTGCGACGTGCAAGCAGATCACGGTCGCTCGCGAAACGCCGAGCGTTTGCGCTCACTGCGCCAGCGCCGAGATCACTCAGGAAACCGATGTCCTCGACACCTGGTTCTCGTCTGGCCTGCTGCCTTTTACCTGCTTCGGCTGGCCGCAGATTACTGCCGATCTTGCAACTTTTTATCCGACGCAGCTGCTGGTCACCGGCTTTGACATCCTCTTCTTCTGGGTCGCGAGGATGATTATGCTCGGCTGCCACTTCATGCTCGACGTGCCGATGCCGGACGGTTCCGAACGCGAACTGAAGAACGCTGTTCCCTTCCGCGAAGTGCATATCCATGCGCTGGTGCGCGACGCCGACCGACAGAAGATGTCCAAGACCAAAGGCAACGTGATCGACCCGATCGAAATCGTGAGGCGATTTGGGACTGACGCGGTGCGCTTCACGCTCGCGGCGATGGCCTCGCCTGGGACCGACATCGCCTTCAGCGAGGCTCGCACCGAGGGTTACCGGGCCTTCGCCAATAAGATCTGGAACGCCGCCCGCTTCATCTTCATGAACATGGAGCGCGCGGCTGAGGTTGGTCTCACCGTCGACCCTGCGAAGCTGCTCGCCGATCCGGTGCTCGGGCCATCAAGTCCCATTGAAGCGCGCTGGATCGTCTCGCGCCTCAACACGACCGCCAAAGAAGTAAACCAGGCGCTTGCCGAGTATCGTTTTCACGAAGCCGCCAACATCATCTATCAGTTCTTCTGGGGAGACTTCTGCGACTGGTACCTCGAGATCGTCAAGCTGCGGCTCGATTTCAACGAAACGGCAGATAGGAATGGGACGCAATCCGCGCTCGCGACTCTGATCGGCGTCTTCGAATCGGCGCTGCGTCTGCTCTCGCCGTTCATGCCGTTTATTACCGAAGAGATCTGGCACGCACTCTATGACCAGCGCGCTCCAGCGGCGTCGATCGCCTTGACGCGCTATCCCCAGCCGGCCGCTGAGCACATCGATACCGAATTCGAGCGCAACATGACGCTGCTGCAGGAATTGATCGTGACACTTCGCGCCTTGCGCAAGGACCTCGATGTTCCCGAGCGAGAGTATGTGCCTGCCTACTTCCTATCCTCCAATGGCGTTGGGCACTTCCTGAAAGCGAACGACGATATCGTGAAAAAGCTCGCGCGCATCTCATCCCTTGACCCGGAGACCTCGTGGAGCCTTACGTCGACAAATACCAGGACGACGGCGAATTTCACCACCGGGCTGCTCTACAAGAAAGAGATCGATGTCGCCTCCGAACGAGAGCGGCTGAACAAAGAACTGGCAAAGTATGAGAAAGAGCTCCAATCCAAGCAGGGCCAGCTCAGCAATGAAGCCTTTCTAGCCAAGGCGCCGGCAAACATCGTTGAAGGCCTTAGGGCGCGCGCGACCGAACTGATCAGGTTGATCGCCAAGTCCCGTCAAAGCCTTGACGATCTTTCTTTGGAACTGTAACCGTAACGGATACACATATGGATTGGAAGAGCAAACGCGTCACCGCACTTCTCGAGCAGGCCTTGCGCGAAGACAAGGCCACTAAAGACGCAACGACCGCGATCACCATCAGCCCTATGCTACGCGCGTCGGGCACGATCATCGCCAAGCAGGAGTGCATTCTCGCCGGTGTCGGCTGTATTCCGCGATTCCTGGAAATCTTCGCACAATATGACACGCACCACTCGGGGCGCTTCGAGGTCATCAGCCATCCGGAGATCTTCGATGGGGTGCGCCTGAGGACAGGGCAGGCGATCGCGGTAATTCGTCACAATGCCCGTGCCATTCTCGGATGCGAGCGTGTGGTCCTCAATCTGCTTCAGCACATGAGCGGTGTGGCGACCATGACTCGCCGTTACGTCGATGAGGTAAAGGGCACGAAGGTCAAAGTCCTCGATACCCGCAAGACGATGCCCGGCATGCGCGTGCTCGACAAGTACGCGGTCCGCTGCGGAGGCGGGGAGAATCATCGCCTCGACCTCTCCGACGGCATTCTGATCAAGAACAATCACATCTCCCTCGGCGGCGGCCTGGCGAAGGTGCTGGCCGCAGCCCTCACCAATCGCGAACCCGGCCGCAAGGTCGAAGTAGAGGTCCGTAATTTCGACGAGCTTCAACTAGCCATTAAGGGCGGCGCCGAGGCAATTCTGCTCGACAACATGACACCCACTGAGGTCAAAAAAGCGGTGGGCATCGTGCGCGACCGCGGACTAACGATTCCGGTCGAGGCTTCGGGCGGGATCGTGCTTGAAAACATCCGCAAATACGCGCTTGCCGGAGTCGATTACATCTCGGTCGGCTCGCTGACTCACTCTGCCGCTGCCGTCGACCTCAACATGAGGATCACCGCCGAGCTTTACTGAGCTTGCGGGTCCAGATTTGATCCCGATCAACCGAACGTCGCGCTCCTCGTCTCGGGTATGAAATACTTCCCTATCGGTCAGAGCATCCCTTGCTCCAAGGTCTAACATCGACATGAGATTTTCGAAACTCGCTGTCCTCCTCGTACTCGGCGCATCGCTCACCTCTATCGCACCCGCGCAAGACGTCACCAACGAGTGGCTGCTGCATCCCCCGGCCGATAGCTGGCCTGGATTTCACGGCGACTACTCGGGACGACGCCACAGCCCCCTGACCCAGATCACGCCGGCCAACGTTGGCGACCTCGGCCTGGCGTGGGCCTTTCAGACCGGCCAGAATGCAGGCATTAAAGCGACGCCCATCATGGTCGACGGCATCGTTTACTTCACCGTGCCAGACAATATCTGGGCGATCGACGCTCGATCCGCGCACCTGCTGTGGCACTACACCTATCCGCCTAACAAGGGCGACCATATCGGCCAGCGCGGCGTCGCGATCTACAAGGACTCGATCTACTTCATGAGCCCGGATGCGCATCTGATCTGTCTGGACGCGAAAAACGGCAGCGTTCGCTGGAAGGTCGAGGTCGCGGACGTCGAAAAGGGCTATTGGGCGACCAATGCGCCGCTGATCGTGGGGAATCACGTCATCACCGGTATGGGCGGCGATCTCGACAATTTGTCGATGTACATCAAGTCCTACGATCCGGAGACCGGTGCTTTGCAATGGACGTGGGACGTCGATCCGCCGGAAGGCACGCCTAACCGTACGACCGGTGGCACTACCTGGATTACCGGTACTTATGATCCCGACCTCAACCTGCTCTATTGGGGAACGGGCAATCCCACCCCTGTGCTTGAGGGTAAGACTCGTCCAGGCGACGACCACTATACGTGCAGCATCGTGGCGCTCAATCCAGACACCGGAAAGCTGGTTTGGGCCTTTCAGATGTCTCCGCACGACACCCACGATTGGGATGCAGTGGAGATTCCGGTGCTGGTCGACGGCGATTTTAACGGCAAGCCGCGCAAGATGCTGATGCAGGCTTCGCGCAACGGATACTACTCCGTGCTCGACCGCGCTACCGGTGAGAACCTTCTCACTACGCCCTTCGGTCCGGTCAATTGGGCGAGTGGCCTGGATAAGAAGGGTCAGCCGATCCCGAATCCCGCTAAAGAACCCGCACCTGACGGACGCCTGATCGCTCCCGACGAGGGAGGCCTGACGAACTACCGTGCGCCGAGCTTCGATCCCAAGACCGGGTTGTTCATCGTATCTGCGCATCCGAGCTACAGCCTCTACTTCGCGAAGCCAGCCGATGGAGACCTACGGTTGGGCAGGCGCCGATTACGGCCTGTGGGGCAATGGCGTACTCGAGGCGATCGACTATCACACCGGCAAGATTCGCTGGAGCCATGAGCTCGGGAAAGGCGGCTCGGGTGCGGGCGTGATGACGACCGACTCCGGCCTGACCTTTACCGGAGACGGCCGCGGCAACATCCTCGCGCTCGACACCAGCGACGGCAAGACCCTGTGGCACGCCGGACTCGGCTCGCCGATGCAAAGCTCGCCGATTACCTACATGCTCGATGGGCAGCAATACGTGCTCACCGGCAGCGGGGGCGTGCTGTTTGCGTGGAGGTTGCCGCAGAGTGAAGCAATGGGAGCTGGAGCGGCGAAGACTTCAGGGCGGTAGCGCCGACGACTAGTCGTAGCCGGACGCGCGGCTAGAACAGCAATTCAACCGGGATGGTTGCGTGAATGGGCGCAGACTCAGACTTGGAGTCAGAGGAGCATCTCAACCGCGTTCGCCGAATCTGCATCGGTCTTCCCGGTGCATCGGAGAAGCTTTCCCATGGTGAACCGACCTTCTTCGCCGGCAAGAAGGTCTTCACAATGTTCGCCAACAACCACCACAACGACGGACATATTGCTGTGTGGGTGCCAGTTGCTCCAGGCGATCAATCCGCGCTCATCCAATGCGCACCTAAGAAGTTTTTTCGACCACCCTACGTCGGAGTCAAGGGCTGGATCGGGATTGAGCTTGGCCAGGTCGACGACGAAGAGCTTGCCGGCCACATTTGGAGAGCATGGCAACTGGTCGCTCCCCAAAAAACAGGTCCGAGGATAATGCCCTAATCGCTCCGGAGCGCCTCCATCGGTTGCACCTGCGCGGCGCGCCGCGCGGGCAGCCAAGCCGCCAGGATCGAGAGCGCGGCGAACAATACCGGCACAAGCGCGTAGGTGAGCGGATCAGCGGGGCTGGTCTCGAAAAGGAAGCGACGCATGAGGCGCGTCACCGCGAAGGCGGCGGCAATCCCGATGACCGAGCCTGCAATTGTCAGTGCTAGGCTTTGGCGGATGATGAGCATCGCCACCTGCATTCGATTTGCACCCAGGGCCATCCGCAGGCCGAACTCGCGTGTGCGCCAGCTCACCGTATAAGCAATCAGACTGTAGACTCCGATCGAGCCGACGCCGATGGCCAGCACCGCGAAGGCGCCGAGCAGCAAGGTGAGCGAACGTGGTGCGGAGGTCGAGGCCGCGACCACCTCATACATGGTGCGAACCTTTGTGACGGGGATGCTCGGATCCATCTGCGCGACCATGCGGCGCAGACCATTAGCTACTTCTTCCAGGCTGGCGTTCGAGCGCACCACGATGTTCATCACCGGCTTCTCGTTGCCGGGGCTCATGGGCAGGTACACCTCCCAGCTCGAGCCCTGGTCGAGACTCTCATTGCGGGTAGCGCTGACCACACCTACGACGACAGAGGCGACGTTCATGTCCATCACCCCCGGCGAATTCTCCTTCTCCAGGGCGATCAGGTGCTTGCCGATGGGATCCTGGTTGGGCCATAGGTTCCTGGCCATGGTGGAGTCAACGATGATGGCGCGACTCGAGCCTGAGGCGTCGGAGGGCACCAGGAGCCTGCCGCGCTCGAGGTGGATTCCCATCAGCTTGAGGTAATCCGCAGAGACGATGCGGCTGAATCCTTCCGACGCGCGCTCACGCGGGCTGCGCGGATGGTCCTGCGCGTCGAAGTTGTACTGGGTGTCGAAGCCGGTGAGCGGCAGCGCATCGACAAGCGCCGCTCCGGTCACGCCGGGCAGACCCTGCGCTCGATCCACCAGAGTTTGATACAGAGTGGCGCAGGCCCCTTTGTTCGTGCAGGCGTTGCGGTCGAGCGAGATCTGCGCGCTGACGATGCGGTCGGTGCGGAATCCGGGATCGGTGCCCGAGAGCCGCGAGAGGCTGCGCAGCATGACTCCGGCAGCGGTAATGACGACTACGGCTAGCGCGATCTGGCCAATGACGAGCAGGCGAGAAATTCGGAAACGGCGAGCCGTGCCAAAAACATTTGCTTCGTTCAATTTGAGCGAGCCTTGCAGGTCGGAACCCCGGGCATTCCAGGCAGGAGCAAGCCCGGATAATACGCCTGCGAGAAGGGAGACGCCGGCAGCGAAGAGCAACACCTCGCCGTGCAGCGAGATGTTGGCGAGCCGCGGAGTATCGGGTGGCAGGGCCAATTTGAGCGCCTGAAGGCCCACCGCGGCGAAGATCACGCCCATAATGCCGGAAAGCAAGGCGAGCGTTCCGCTCTCGGTCAGCAATTGACGCACGAGGCGGCGGGAATCGGCACCTAACGCGGTGCGCAGGGCCATCTCCCGCTGGCGCGAGGCGGCGCGCGCGAGCATCAGATTTGCGACATTGGCACAGGCAATCAGCAGCACCAGCCCCACTGCTCCGAGCAAGAGCAGAAGCTTGGGACGAATGTCCCCGACGACCGCCTGGAGCATCGGAACCGCGCTCACGTTGGCCGCCCAGCTGTCCGGCATAATCCACGGAAAGAGGGTGAGCATCTGAGTGTGAAAGGATCGCAATTCTGCTTCTGCTAATCTCGGCTGGACTCCGTCTTTGATACGTCCTATCGAGCGGAAACCAAAGTCCGCCCAGAGATCGTGAATTTCGCCGGCCTTGAAGGTGATCGGCGTCCAAAACTGGGTTTCGGAGTCGGGAAACTGGATTCCTTTCGGGGCAACGCCAATAATCTGGCGATCAATTCCATCGAGCAAGATGGCCCTTCCAATCACATTCGGGTCGCCGCCAAAATGCTGTTGCCAGTACCCGTGACTGAGCACAACCACACGATCCTCGCCGGGCTGCTCTTCCGGCTGGCTGAAGAAGCGGCCGAGCGCGGGGTGGACTCCGAGCGTGTCGAACAGATTTGTGCTGACTGAGCTGCCGAAGGCCCGGTCCGATGCTCCTGCTCCGGCAACGTTGTATTCGGCGTTCAGCGTATAGGCGGAGATCGACGAGAAGCTCGTGGCGCGGCGCTGGTATTCGCGAATCCATCCTTTGGGATAGTTGTAGTCGGCCTGACCATCCCTGGTGTCCACCAACTCCATCAGCTTCCCCGCTTCGGGAAACGGCAGCGGCTGCAGCAGGATCGAATCGACGACGCTGAAGATGGCGGTATTGGCGCCAATGCCGAGCGCTAGAGTAAGAATCGCGACCGCGGCAAAGCCGGGATTTCTGACGAGCTGACGAAGCGCATAGTGCAAATCCTGAAGGAAACTCTGCATCCCAGACACCTCCTGCCGCTGTCAGTACACCCTGCACTCGCCCGGCCAAATATTGGCAAACCACAAGTCATTCCAAAGATGGCGCTTAGGGTTGTCGTGTGGCGCGAAATAATGCCAATTGCGTGTCCGGAATCAGAGAGACTGTTCAGTTTCGGACGCCGACCATCACCATGCCAGCTTGGGACTCTCTCGGGAAGGCGGCGATGATAAATCAGGCTTAGCGCTCGAGATTTCATCCATACCTGAGCGCTGAACAAATACACTCGTGAGTGATCGCTGCACTGGAGAAAATACCGCTCGACGCTATGCCGAAGGGCAGGAAGTATGCAGTTATTGTGCCGACATGGAATGCGGAGCGTCACTGGCCTCGGTTCTTGCCTGCGTTACTCGCCTGCGCACCACCCGCGCAAGCTGTCATCGTCGATTCAGAGCGGGAGTTCAATCACGGCGGGACTCGACAATGTGCGATTCAGTCTGCCGGCGAGGCGGAAATCCTGGTTTTCATGACTCAGGATGCAACTCTGGCCAGCCCTGATGCAATCGCGGGGATACCGGCGAAAGGTGACGGAATGCGGCTGCATTGGTCAGGCAGTCTGTTGGAGAGAGATAGTAGGGTTTGCTGATACCGCCGACGAGCTCGGCGGCCATCACCACCCAGAGAAGGCGAACGACAGGAATCTCGGCACAAACCCAGTATTGGATATTGGCGCCGAGCGCGTAGAGTACTGAGAAAAGAATCCAATGTCGATGATCGGAAAGCCGCCAACGGTCGCGACAACGCACAATGATCTTCGGGGTTTGCACCTACAGTTGAGCATATCGAATCTCCGTCCGGTTTGCGACGACATGACGGAAAGATGAGGGCCTCCATTGGCTACCATTTCATTTTGGGATTTCCCGCGGGCCGTCCGGCCTACTGTTCGTGGTAGCTGCGAGAGAGCCCGCCATCGACGGTAAAGGTCGCACCGTTCACATAAGCGGCCGTGTCGGACGCGAGGAAGACAACGAGGTTGGCGACGTCCTCGGTCGAGCCCAGACGGCCGAGAGGGATATTTACCAGCAGCGCATCGAGCTTTGGCTTGTTCTCGAGGAGGCTCTTGTTCATGGGTGTGGCAATCGCTCCCGGCGCGACGTTGTTGACCGTGAATCCCTTCGGACCGAGTTCCACCGCGAGTGTGCGCATCAACATCCGCAGACCGCCCTTGCTTGCACAGTAGCTGGCAAATCCCGGAAAGGCGAGGTCTTCGTGGACCGAGCTGATGTTGATGATGCGACCGGGCTTCTTCGCGCTGCGCAGTCGTCTCACAAATGCCTGGGTGAGGAAGAACGGTCCCTTGAGATTCACGCCGAGTATTCGGTCGTAATCTTCCTCGGTCACGTCCCCAAGCTCGGCTTTCTTCTCCATGCCGGCGTTGTTGACCAAGATGTCGACGGAGCCAAACTCTTCCCATCCCCGGTCGATCAGAGTCTGGAGTTCGGGGAGCTTCGACACATCGGCCTGCACGACGATTCCCCGCGCCCCTGCAGCCACGACCTGAGCGAGCGTCTCTTCGGCGCCGTCGCGACGGCCAGCGTAGTTGATGATCAGGTTGGCGCCGGCCTGGGCGAGCTTCATCGCGATCGTCTGGCCAATTCCCGAGCTCGAACCGGTAACCAGAGCGACTCGATTTTCCAGCGGCTTCATGAGAGAGTCCTTCGTGTTCGCACTTCTGATCACGGTCGTTGACGCGTGACGCGTTGCAGGGCTGGCTGTTTAGAGAATCCCCTCGTCTCTCCATAGAGCGACACCGCCGAGCAAACCGTCTTCGTTGGAAACAGTGTTCACGTTGCCCGGCAATTGAAAGTTGATCTTCTTGGCGTTGCCGCCGCCGATGTACAGGGTGTCCCAGTTGAAGAGCTTGTTCGTGCTCTCGATCGCTTCCTTCACCAGCGTATTCCATTTCTCGACGCCGTATTTCTCGTAGCCACGCTTGCCGAGATAGTCCTCGTAGGTGCGGTCCTTCTTGCGCCAGATATGGTGGGCGAGCTCCAGACCGGGACAGAGATGTCCACTGGTAAAGAGAGCCGATCCAAGGCCGGTTCCAAGAGTCAGCATCAACTCCACATCCTTGCCCTGCACCGCGCCATAGCCTTGCACGGCGGCGTCATTGCAAACGCGCACCGGCTTCTTCCACAGCTTCTCGAGGGTCTCCTGAAGAGGAAAGCCGAGCCAGCTGGGATCGAGGTTCGCTGCAGTGAAGGTCTTGCCGCGCTTGATCACTCCGGGAAATCCGACCGAAACACGATCGAAGGGCGGCATCTGCGCCTTGAGTTTGTCAAACTCGGCGATTACTGCGGTGGTCGTCGCAGGAGTCGGGGTTGGAACGCGGACTCGCTCGGTCAGCGACTTGCCAGTGCTGTCGAGCGCCATCATCTTGATTCCCGTACCGCCGGTATCGATGGCCAGCGTTACTACTTCCTTGTCTGTGGTCTTCGTTGCCATATTGTCTGGGGACTAGCCTCGTCGGAGTATAAGTTGAATCCGCAGTCTATTGTGCCTGAAAGAGATGCAGTCACGCATCAAGACGAGTGCAGCACCCAAACAATTTTCTGGTCCGAGAGCTTGACGCCCGTCGCGGACGTGGAAATTGCGGTCGGCAGGGCAGGCTATTTGGGAACCGGCGGCTTCATATTGCCGGCCAGCCAGTGGTGAAGGTCCGCCAGTTTGAGCCGCACTCCAACATAGAAGCTGCCAAAGAGCGCGTACACGGCGCTGACCTCATCGAAGCGCATCTCGTAGATGAGCTTCTTGAAGACGATCGGATCCTCCGCGAAGAGGTCGACGCCCCACTCCCAATCGTCGAGGCCGATCGATCCGGAGATGATTTGCTTTACCTGGTCGGCATAGCGGCGTCCGATCATGCCGTGCTCGTGCATCATACGCTGCCGGTCGCGCATGGAGACGGTGTACCAGTTAGACTGCTCGCCGCGGCGCCGGTCCATGGGGTAGAAGCAGAGGTATTTGGTCTCCGGAATTGCCGGATGAAGGCGCGAGGTCATCGCCGTGCTTTGCCGGTCCAAAACCTCTTTGACCTCTGCGTTCCATTCCGGCGAAAACGGCTCGATGCCATGCTCGGCGAAATGCGCATAATGCTTGGCCGAGGACTCGTACAACCCTAGCTCTACCACCGACAAATAGGAATGGGTTGGCTCGAGGTATTCGTAAAGGTCGGTCTGCGCGAGTTCGAGCTCGAAGCGGTTCAGATCTTCGACGGAATCGCGGAAGTGGATCATCATCAGGTCGCCCTTGTGGCCGACGAGCGAAAACAAGGCGGACTGGTTGGGCCGTGGCGCACCGTTGCCGTCTTCGGCCGCTTCCAGAAGCTCCACGGCCTCGTCGATCACACGCTCCCGCTCGGGCAGCGACAAGGCCCGCCATGCAATCCAGCGAAAACGGAACATCTGATGTAGGACGCTCGCACCCTCCAGCGTCAATGGCATCGGCGTCATATCGGACACGTAACAACCCCCGGGCAGGCGAGATCCCGCCGAATCTCGATGATAGTCTTTTCATCGGCAGCTTCGCTGCACCCACGGCCACCGCTTGAGTCAATTCTGACCAGCAGTTTCGAAATCGATTGCCGTCGCCGGGTCTCGAGTAGGACCGTCCGCAGCCAAGGAATCCGCGATGGCCGTGAGCGATCTGTTGTCAGCGCATCGAGCCGTCAGCGCATCGAGCGAAGCGCCAGCACAGCGTTGAGCCCGCCAAATGCGAAAGACTGGGAGAGCGCCACCTCGACGCTCGCCTCGCGCGCGTAGTTTGGAATCACATCCAGATCGCATTCCGGATCATGCTGGGTGAAGTTGGCGGTTGGCGGAAGAATGCCTTTATCCAGCGAGAAGGCCGTAGCCGCAACCTCAATCGCACCGGCCGCACCCAGTGTGTGGCCGTGCATCGATTTGGTAGAGCTGATGGGCAGCTTGTCGGCGTGGGCGCCAAATACGCTGCGGATGGCGGCGCACTCCATCTTGTCGTTGGCCTCAGTGCCGGTGCCATGGGCGTTAATGTAGCCGACTTGCTCTGGAGAGAGGCCGCTATCGCGAAGCGCGCCACGGATGGCGCGGGCCGCGCCCTCCGCGAGCGGTTGCGTAATGTGGCTGGCGTCGGAGGACATGCCGAAGCCGACGATCTCTGCGATCGGACGCGCCCCTCGCGCCAATGCCGCGTCGAGCGACTCGAGCACCAGCATGGCGGCGCCTTCGCCGAGGATCATCCCGCCGCGATCAAGGGCGAAGGGACGGCAGGTGTCCTGACTGACGACGCGCATCGCCTCCCACGCCTTCATGTTGCCATAGTAGATTGGCGCATCGGCACCGCCGGCAAGCGCGAGCGGGGTCGCGCCCGAGCGGACCATCCAGAACGCGTGGCCAACCGCGTGCGCCGAAGACGAGCAGGCCGTCGAAAAAGTAAATGTGGGTCCGTGAAGACCAAACTCCATCGAAACCTGGCTGGCACCGGAGTTAGCCATACCGAGGGGTATGGTCAGCGGATGAACACGGTTCTTGTTCAAGTGAAAAAGATTCCAGTAGCCGGCCTCTTCGGCGATCCGTCCCCCGATGCAGGAGCCGGTAATCACGGCCGCGCGTTCGCGCAAATCGTCGTCCCACTCAATGCAAGCCTGATTCACGGCTTCGCGCGCCGCGACCACAGAGAACTGCGCGAAACGATCCATGAATGTAATGTTTTTTTCGGGGAAGTACTTCTCAGGCTCGTAGCCACGCACGAAAGCTGCGTTCTTGAAGCGAATCGGGCCGTACTCGGGCTGTTCAAACTCGCCGATGCCGGATTTCCCCGCTACCAGCGAAGACCAGAATTGCTCCTGGTCGAGACCCAGCGCGGAGACTACGCCGATCCCGGTAATGGCGACACGAGGCATTCTAGTTCGCTTGCGAGGCCTTTTCCTTCGCTTCCAGCAGCTTCGTCACGCCGTCGATCATTTCGTGGACATACCGGATATGTCGCGCCTGCTCATCGTCGATCTCGATGTCGAACTCGCTCTCCAGGTCGAAGAGGATATTGATGCTATCCATCGAGTCGATACCGAGCTCCTCGAATGAGCTTTGCGGCGACACCGTTTCCACCGGGATCCGCTGCGTCTTGGCAATAACCTTCAGTACTCTCTCTTCGATCGATTCAGACATATGTTTTTATACTCGGGCAGCCCGTCCTGTTCCCATGACGCGAGTGCCTTTCAGCTGCGAACTCGACACTGGAACGCACGCTCATCAACGACTCCCAATCCTTCCATGGTGCGGGATGTGCATGGTCATTGCAAGCACATTCTAGAGCATTCCTTCCGTTGCCATGCGCCGGATAGCACCATCCAATGCAACAGCTCTTTCTTCCCGCGTAACGCTTCGCCCGGCTTGTGTGTCGACCATTCGGAAGAACGTCTCGGCCCGGCGGGGCCACTGCTGATAATACACAATTCGCAAGAGAGTCTACCGGTCGATATTTGGTTGGGGCTGCGGCGATCGGGGGCATACGATATGCTGGGTTGTCCGGCCAGCGCCAGGCTCAAGGAACGTCACTTGGAAAATCAGCGTGCCCGGCGAGGTCTCATCGCCAGCGAACCCGTCCTGCTCTTAGCGACTGTGATCGCGGTGCTGTATTTCGCGCGGGCCATCCTGATCCCGGTCGCCTTGGCCTTGACGCTGAATTTCCTCCTCGCACCGGCTGTTCTCTATTTGCATCGCTTCCGGCTGCGGCGGGTGCCCGCCGTGATCATCGTTGTGGTCGTCGCCGCGTCCATCCTCGGCGGCATCGGCTGGATTATGGCCAGCCAGTTGGTCCGGATCGCTGAGCAGTTGCCCGATTATCGCGTGAATCTGCATGCGAAGCTGGAGATGTTGCATGCTCCGACGCTGGGTCCGGTGGGTAGAGCCATCCGCGGAATGCGTGAAGTTGGCCAGGAGATCTCAGCACCTGCCGATACGGCTCAGCAAGTGGCTGTGAATCCGGGCGGCATCCCAGGTACATCCCAGGCACCGAGCAACACCGCACAACATAATAAAGGGCACTTGCCGGTAACGCCGCCTGTCCCCAGCACATCCCCAGGCCCGGTCACGCCGATCCCGGTCACGGTGGTGCAGTCGACTCGCGGGATCTCGGACCTGCTGAGCGCGCTGGGCCCCGTCGTCCAGCCGCTCGGCGAGGGCGTCTTCGTGCTGGTGATCACAGTCTACATGCTGATCAAGCGTGAAGACCTGCACAACCGCCTTTTGCTCCTGGCGGGTATGGGCCGGCTGAATATCGTGACGAAGGCACTGGACGATGCCGGGAAGCGCATCACTAGCTTTCTCACCATGAATTTTCTGGTGAATGCCGGGTATGGATTGTGTTTCGGAATCGGTCTCCGCATGATCGGTATCCCCAACGCTACGCTCTGGGGCGTGATCGCGAGCATACTCCGCTTTGTTCCTTATATCGGCACATCGATTGGCGTGCTGTTGCCCTTTGTCTTCGCCCTGGGCGTTTACCAACCATGGGGACCGGCGCTAGTGGTGCTCGCTCTCTTCGCCGTGCTGGAGTTTTCGTGCAGCAACATCCTCGAGCCCTGGCTCTATGGATCGCAAACCGGCATCTCCACGCTTGCGCTTCTCGTTATGGCCGTCTTCTGGACGCTTCTGTGGGGCTGGCCAGGTCTGGTGCTCTCGACTCCGCTCACGGTCTGCCTGATCGTGATGGGTCTGCACATGCCGCAGTTGTCGTTTCTGCACATCCTGCTGGGCGACGAAGCCCGCCTCGCCCCGGAGGCCAAATTCTATGAGCGCCTCCTGGCCATGGACCAGGCTGAGGCACATGTCATTGCAGAAGGATTTCTCTCCGACCATGCCCTGGCCGAGCTCTATGACGTAGTTCTGCTGCCGGCCTTGTCGCTTGCCGAACGCGACCGGCATCAGGGCGCCCTGGATGAGGTCCGCGCGAGCTTTGTCTTTCAGTGCGCCAACGAGCTCATCGCCGAACTCTCCGACACAGCCGTGCTGTCGCCCGAAGGCGAGCCGGTCAATCAGGCGCCGATCCGCAAGTCTTTCCCGGTCATCTGCGTTTCTACTCAAGACCAGGCTGACGAGATTGCCGCAACCATGCTGGCCCAGCTTCTGGAACAGGCTGGAAATCGAGCGTTGCAACTCCCCTCGAGCGCACTGTCCGATGAAATCCTTGGCCGCCTCGCCGAAGAAACGGAAACCGTGATCTGCGTCTCGGCGCTTCCGCCGTTTGCCTTTGCCGAAACCCGCTCCCTTTGCCAGAAGGTACGTCACCGGCTGCCGCGCAATCGAATCATGGTGGGCTTGTGGGACCCTGCCCTGGACGCGGAACGCATCCGTGAACGGCTTAGCACCTGTCGGCCCGACCGTGTGGTCACCAACCTGGCGCAGGCGGTCCAGCAGGTCGCCGAGTGGCAAGGGCAAATGTTCTCTCCTGAACTCGCAGGTCGATCCCAGCGCTAGGCCTCGGGTCATCTGGGCTAATGTCCGCGCAATCGCTTGGTGGCTAAGGCGGCGTGGCTGCTCTGTCCCGCTTCTCTTCGGAGTTCGTCTGCAGCCCCTTCACGTCGGTGTGCGGTTCCATATACCAGGGAATGTTGATCACCAGGATGCGCTGGTTACCGCGCAGCAACAGCAACAGCTTCAGAAGGTTGGCGCGCTGGTTGTGCAGCAGGTTCTGATACCAGTGTCTCACCACGAGTTCGGGGACCAAGACCGCCACCTGCCGGTCCTCGTTCTGCCGCTCGATGTCGAGCACATAATCGACGACCGGTTGAATGACAAACCGGTAGGGCGAGTGCAAGAGCACCAGCTCCGGAACGATGAGGTTGGCGGCGCGCAGAGGAGCGGCAACATTTGCCTCCCACATATTACAGACGCTCTCCTGATCTTCCTCGCAATCGACATGAACGGCGCGGACTTCCTTCGACAGCATGAGCGCGAAGCGAAGACCTTTTTCGGTGATTCTGCTCCAGCGGTCAACTGGAATCACGACAATGGGTTCGGCGATATGACCGATTTCGATCGGACCCGTTTTCTGCGTTTCCTTGTCCACCCGGATGTAATGCCGCTTCACCGCGGCCATGATTGCTATCATGATGGGAATCAGCAGTGCCGTGACCCAGGCGCCGGCTGCAAACTTGGCGACCAGCACCACCAGCAGCGTCACGCCGGTTGCGAATGCTCCAGCCCCGTTGACCAGCATCCGTGCTGCCCAGCCTTTGCCCCGGTGCTTCCACCAGTGGACGACCATCCCCGCCTGCGAGAGGGTAAAAGCCATGAACGCCCCGATCGCGTAAAGCGGAATCAGGCGGTCGGTGACTCCGCCGAAGAGCAGCAGCAGCGAGGCGGTCAAGAAGACGAGGGCGTAGATGCCGTGGGAATAGAGCAGACGCCGTCCGCGAATCATGAATACGTGAGGCAGATAGTCGTTCAGGGCGATCGCCCTGGTGAGGCGGGGGAAGTCGGCAAAAGCGGTGTTCGCGGAGAGCGCCAACACCAGCAGAATCGAGCCGATCGAGACGTAGTAGAAGATTCCCCGGCCCATGACCGCGCCGATCAGCTGAGACAGGACGCTCTGGTATCCGCTGCCCTCCGGGTTGGTGGCGCCAACTCCGTACGCGTGGCAGAGGAAAGCAATCCCAGCCAGAAGCACAATGAGCAAAGCGATGATGATGGTTAGGGTCTTCTGCGCGTTCTTCGTCGTCGGCTCGCGAAAGGCCATGACGCCGTTGCTGACTGCTTCCACTCCGGTCATCGCGGTGCAGCCGCTGGCGAAGACCTTCAGGATGAGCCACAAGCTGACCATCGCCGTCGCCGCGGGCAAGTGCGGAGCCGCGACCACCGGCGTGGGATGCCCTCCGCTCAGAAGCACCCTTGCGATGCCGACAACGATGACGGTCAGCAATGAGCCGACGAACAGATAGGTTGGGATGACGAAGACCACTCCGGTATCGCGCAAGCCCCGGAGGTTGACCAGCGTCAGTACCGCGAGAATGCCCAGGCATAACAACAGCGTATGAGCTTGCAGTGAGGGTACAGCGGAGATCAGCGCTCCGACGCCGGCGGAGATGCCGACGGCTGCAGTTAGCACGTAGTCGATCATCAGGGCGGCGGCGGCGAGGAGTCCGGCGCGATGGCCCAGATTCTCGGTGGCCACGGTGTACGAGCCGCCGCCGCGTGGATAGGCCTCGATCGTCTGGCGATAGGAGAAGTAGACGATCACCAGCAGCGCGATGATGGCTGCGCTGATGGGCATAATGATGTCGACGCCCACGAGTCCGAGAGGGATGAGCAGCGTCAGCGCGGCTTCGGGGCCGTAGGCTGCGGAGCTGAGCGCGTCCAGGCCGAAGATCGGTATTCCCGCAGAGCAACCGATGTGCTCGGCGCGTTCTTCCGAGGTGGCTAGCGGTCGTCCAAACAGGAAGTCAGAGAGACGCATGCGTATCAGTCAGTCTGAAACACTATCAAGAATATGTCATTACAAGTTCCAGTTCAGCCTTTGGATGCGGCGACTTGCCTGCTCGGGGCCGGAAACGGCGAACTCCTGGAGTTTGAGCGCAAGATCCGGAGTGCGACTTGAAGGCCGAAGCGCGAATCTGGTATGGAAGATATCTTTATCGGAGGACGTGAGATGGCGACGATGGCGGTGAGCGGGGCGATTCGGGGCGTGGCGGGAATCTGGTCGCGGGCTTGGGAGATGGTGGAGCGGCGCAACGTTGCTGGCGACGCGTTGTTCGTCTATGCGGTGAAGACGACTGGGATCTTCTGCAGGCCTTCGTGCCCGAGCCGTCGTCCGCGGCGCGAGTCGGTGGAGTTCTTCGCCACGAGCGAGTTGGCGCGTGCTGCTGGATATCGCGCGTGCAAGCGGTGTCAGCCTGGCGAGGAGCATCCGCAGCAGAAGCTGGTTGGGCTCGCTTGCGAGTACATCGAGCGCAACCTGGAGACGACGATTACGCTCGACGCTCTGGGCAAGGTGATGGAGCTGAGTCCGTTCCACGCGCAGAGGGTCTTTCGGCGGACTTTGGGCGTGACTCCGAAGCAGTATCAGCAGGCGCGACGAATGGAGCGGTTTCGCGGCGAGCTTGCGAATGGCGCGAACGGGCGAGCGAGCGTGCCAGCAAGCATCACAGATGCGATTTACGAGGCTGGATTCAGCTCAGCGAGTCGCGTTTATGAGAATTCGGCGGCGGAGATGGCGATGACTCCGACGGAATTTCGGAAGAACGCTCGCGGCGTGAACATCAGCTTTGGGATCGCTGAGTCTCCTTTAGGCAAGGTGCTGGTTGCGGTGACCGGAGCCGGGGTTTGTGCGGTTGCGTTCGGAGATCTGGAGAGCGAGCTCGAAGACGATCTGCAGGGCCGGTTTGCGCTGGCCGAAATCCGCCGCGACGATGCCGGGCTGGGCGAGACGCTGCGGCGGGTGGTTGCCCAGCTGAGCGAGCATCCGCTGGCGGCGGAGCTGCCGCTCGACGTCCGGGCGACGGCCTTTCAGCGGCGGGTGTGGACGGCGCTGCAGGCGATTCCCCGAGGCGAGACGCGCAGTTATGCCCAGGTCGCCTCCGAGATCGGGCAGCCTACTGCGGTGCGGGCGGTGGCGCGGGCCTGCGCTTCGAATCCGGTGGCGGTGGTCATTCCCTGCCATCGGGTTGTAGGAAGCGATGGGAAGCTGACCGGCTATCGCTGGGGAGTCGAGCGCAAGCGGCGGCTGCTGGAGTTCGAGCGGGCGGCGCAGGCTTCGGCTTGAGGGGTACCCCCCTCCCCTCTGTTTACTGCCTTAGTTCTTTATTTTCAGCCACTTGGCTGTGATCCGAGCGGGGTTTTTCATCCTATTGATTGCAAAGTTTTTTTTCAATGACATAGCGGGCAGGTGCTGCGATTTTTGAGCTTGGGCTTTCGGGAAATGAGAAAAGACGGCTTTCGCCGCCTTTTTCTTTGATCCCTATATCCAGTTTATCAAGTTGGATATGTTCACTATGCCAAGTTTTGAAATTTATTATTCCTTTTGGAATGAGCGGGTTAGGGTAAAGTGTGCGATTGAGCGGGCTTGACGAGGATTGGGGTGACCCCCCTTTGGTGAGACAGATTGGATTTTGACAGATTGCCGTTTGCTGGATTTTGGTTTTCATTTCTGCTGATCTCCGCCAGAGTGTTGCTCGGTTGGTGAAGCGGAGTCGGGCTCTGCGGGAGAGCAACCCGCCAAGGAATAGCCGGTTGGAGACTCATCGATAGGATGGGCCGGGGAGTTGAAGCGATTCGGCTCCCCACGCTCCTGTCCTCGTTTCTGATCCCATCGATAGATTTCCCCATGCCTGAGAAAACTCATGCTGGCTGCCGCACCACTGCCCGGCTGGCCGGATGCAGCTCCGCCCGCGTTCTGTTCGAACTCCTCCGGCGGCAGGTAGCCAAGCGCCGAGTGCAGCCGGATGCGATTGTAATAGCGTTCGATGAACTCCTCGATGTGAGCGCGCAGGTCTTCCAGATCGCGGTATGTGTTGGCGTAGATCTCTTCCCGCTTGAGAGTGCGCATGAAGCTCTCGCAACTGGCGTTGTCGTAAGGGTTGGCGGGCCGGCTCATGCTGGGCACCATGCCCTGGCTGGCAAGCAGGTTCACATACTCCCGGCAGGCATACTGGCATGCCGCGATCGGAGTGATGCACCAAGCCCGGCATCGGCTTCCGTTGCGCGATGGCCTGCTCCAGTGCGACCACCGTTAGCTGTGCCGCCAGGGTGCGCCCCAACGCCCAGCCCACCACTTTGCGCGACCAGGCGTCCAGCACCACGGCCAGATAGACGAACTCAGTCCGCAGGCCGGATATAGGTGATGTCGGCCACCCATAACTGGTTGATCCCGGTTAATTGCATGCGCGCGGCCAGATTCAGATAGACCTTCAGCTCATGATCGGACTCGGTGGTCTGAACCACGAAGGCCCGTGGCTGGACGCCAGCAGGTTGTCTTCGCGCATCAGCCGCGCCACACGCTTGTGATTCACAACCAGGCCGCGGCGGCGCAACTCCCGGCTCACTCGCCGATAGCCGTAGCGGCGCCGGTGCTCCAGCGCCACTTCGTGGATCGCCGCGCGGACTTCCATCTCTTCCTCTGCCGGTGCCGCGGCGGTGAGCCAGCGATAAAATCCCGCCCGGCTCACCCGCGCCAGCACGCACATCCGCTCGATACTCAAACTGCCTTGCATGCGACATCATTGCCCGCACTTGGTCGTAGATGCCGTCTCGCCAGTGCCGCCGTACTGCGCTGGCGCGAGCCGCGATCTTTTGCAAGGCACCTTTGAAAAAAATCCACTTCCAGCGTCTTTTCCGCCCGCTATGGTCTACGAATGGGAAGAAGTAGACAAGGAGCGTTTCGTAAAGCTGTACCGTGCTGGCCTGAAACAAGCCGCCGGTCTCTCTAAAGCGGGGCTCGCGGTGTTTGAGCAGGTTTACAGCCAGCTACAGAGCAAGCCTGGGCAGGATACGATAACGCTCTCCCTTCTTACCGCAGGGATGAAGAAGACGGCCTACTACAACGGACTGCGGGAACTGCTGGAGAAAGAATTCCTCTTCCGCAGCCCCTATGACGGGACGTTCTTCGTTAGCATCCGGTTCATGTTTAACGGTGACCGGCTGGCGTTCGTGAAAGGCTACCGGCTGAAGGGCACCAGCAATCAAGGCGAGCTGCCATTGGAAGAACCTGCGCCCCTGCCCGCAGTGGCGAGTGTCTCAGGGGTGTGAGATACCCTTCACAACCCTGAAGCGTTCCACGGGCCTCTAATAGACTTGCAGAGTCGATATTTTCTCGTAGGGGCTAAACAGAAATATCTTGTCAAAAACGCCGGGAGCAGTGGCGAGGTCTTGTTTCACCCTCGCGGCTATTTCCCGAAATCCAAACCCAACCGTGGTCGTAGGCGTGTTGTGCATGAGAGCTTCATCACAGTAGTGGCACAGCAAGTCGAATTCACCGAGCGAGCGCTTCGCCCTGATGCCCTCCGTTTGATATTTGTTTATCTTTTTGCGGATATTCGAAATTGCTGCCTGCACCATAAACTCCGCTGTATAAGCTCCCCCAGGCAGCTCGAACGACACCCACGGAAACCCCGTAGGCAGCCTCTCTCTGTGCTGTCGCGGAAAAATCCAGACTTCGTTCAGGTATTTTTCGAGCATCGGGTACGCAGCAAAATCTTTGACTGGTGCCCCCTGCAGTGTGTTCCAAGTCCGAACCGTGTCCCGATATCCTGTGGGAATAGAAAGCGGTGGCTGCGAGGGATTTGGCTTCGCATTCTCACGGGCAAAAAACTCGAACAATTGCGTCCTGAAGTGAGGCGCATCCTTCTGATTCACCCGCAGTGGTCTTCCGTTCGGTCGCAGAGGCTTCTCGTGCAACCAAACTGCGCCGATGTGTTCAGGCCTTGGTTCATTTTGGCTTTCGATGAGTTCGAGGTAGCTGTTTTCCCTCTCTTCCCTGCGTTTGGAGTCTTGAAGCTGACCCTGCTCAAGCCACTTCGTAATTTCAACGCCTATGCGCTTACCGGACAAGCCCGTACATAGAACATCTGGCGGGTCTGGTTCGGTCAAACAGCCCGCGATGCCCTCACCAGCAAACAGTGGTGCGGCAGCTAAAAATCCTGTCCATGCCGTGCGTTCATCCGGCCGTAGCATTCATTGATTTTACTCCGCGCAACAACCGGCTTTTGGGGGGTAAAGGGTATTAGATGAGGGCTGCGCCGGAGGCCTTGCAGGCAACTATCAGCTGGTTGTCTAGCGTCGCCAAGGGTAGATTCTTACGCAGGGCGAGCTCCAGGTAGGACGCATCGTAGGAAGTGAGCCGGTAAGTGATAGCGAGACGATGAACATCAGTGAGGATGCGGTCGGAGCTGTCGGGGTCCACCGTAATATTCAGCTTGTTCAAGGTCGTCAGGAATTCATCTGCCCTGAGTGCTGTGAGAATTCCGTCCTTCTGCGATTTCGCCAGAACCGCGCTCACTTCGTAGCGCCACAACACCGGCACAAACGCCGCTCCCGTAGCAAGCTGCTGCAGAACGCCATCGGCATAGGGATGCGCCGCGTTCTGAAAGCACCACCGCATCGTGACGGAGTTGTCGAGGACAAAACCCGTCAAGCCCGGCCTTCACGTATGAGGTCTTGAATGCTCACGCCTTCGGGAAGCATGTTGCCCTGGCGCAATTCCAATAATCGGGCGGCGGCCTCTTGTCCCTGGGTGTTCTGGGACCGGGAGGCAATGAGGGTGGCTTCCGCCTTCAGGCCTCGCAAAAGAACCTCACGCGCCAGCACGTCCGCGTCTTTGCCTTCCAAGGCGGCGATGTGGGAGAGTTGGGCTTCCTGCTCGACGGTAAGGTTGATTTCCATAGCTTGAGGTTAGGAAGCCGGGGGCCAGATGTCAATGTTTTTGCCTTTCTTGACGACCAACGGGAGGACCACCGGCGCTTCGTCATCCGCTTTTGCTGTTGCTTTTCAGCCCCCAAGCCCCCCGATATTAGAAAGACTCTGCATCGGTCAAGGTGGCCGGTTTTATCGGCCCCGCGTAAGCGGCGCGAAGCGGCCTGATAGTCACCCTGTTTAAGCTGGCCGGGTCGCGGCGGCCGCGCAGGGCAGGGAAGCTAGCAAAGGCGGTAGAGGCGGAGATGGCACCAGTGGAGTTCCTGGTAGGGCGGCCCAGCTCGTCGCCTCCGCTCGCGGATGCTACGCGCAATCTGCCGGATTATGCGGCGGCGATGCTGCGCCAGAATAAGCGATAAAAAAGCGGTTTGTGTTCAAGACAATTTGGCCCAATGCGGGGAACTGCAATGGACACCACTTTCCAACGCGAATGGCTCACGGCGGCGGAGGCCGCAGCCCACTTGAAAGTCAAGACGCGCACCCTTGAAATCAACCGCAATCCCATTTCTCTCGTCCAGAACAACGGATCGACGCGCGAGGTACGGAAGGCGCGTAGCCTAACGGCAGAGCAATTCCAAGCCCTGCTTAAAGAGCTACACGAACCATTCGCAACGATGCCTCTGCTGTGCGTGTGCCTGGGCCTGCGCATCAGTGAGGCGCTTGCACTCCGATGGTCTGACGTAGATTGGCTAGGCTCACGTCTGTGCGTCCGGCGCGCCATTGTGGAGCAAGTCGTTGCCGATGTGAAGACGGAAGGCTCTGCCCAGACCTTCAAGCTCACTCCCGAAATGCTGGAGCGGCTGAAGTCCTGCAAGCAGCGTTCCGATTTCTCGGGAGCTGAGGATTGGATATTCGCAAGCCCTATCAAACTTGGCAGGCTCCCGTACTCTTACACGGGAGTGTGGCGGGAACTTCAGCGGGCGGCGGAGGCCGCGAAAATCAGGCACCTGGGGACGCATTCCTTCCGGCATACGCACCGGTCATGGCTTGATGCTGTAGGCACCTCTATAGCCGTACAGCAAAAGATGATGCGCCATGCGGACATCAGAACCACGATGAACATCTACGGGGACGTTGTAACGGATGAGATGACTACGGCAGGAATCAAAGTCGCTCAGCTGGCTTTTCACGGAAACGGAGCGCAAGCAGAGCGCACTGGAAGCTAAGTTGTTGAGTTTTGGCTCCTCAGGTAGGACTCGAACCTACAACCCTTCGGTTAACAGCCGAATGCTCTGCCATTGAGCTACTGAGGAGTGTCGCAGCCGCAAACTGGCGTTTGCGCGTTCTTTAAGTATCTCAAATGGACCCGGCAGCGTCAAAATCCCCGTCCGCTTCTCCCGGCCCCACGCTGCAGAAAACGTCAATACAGCAGCACGGCGACCGTATAACCACTGAAGCCTCCGTTCGGGCTGGAGCAGGCGCCGACCACGGCACGCTGGTACTTCTTCGTTTGGAGCCGTTCGTCCAGCTCAGATGGCAGTTGGTTGAGGTCTCCGGTCTGCCAGCGCATGATGAATCCTGGCTTGGTGTCACCGGCCGAGCCGTGGTCCATTTCACAGGTCTTTCTGGCGTCGGGGTTGGACCCGTCGGCCTGGATGCCACGCGCCACCAGCAGTTTAGCGATTGCCGCCTCCACCTGGTCGTTCGAGAGGTTGGGCACGATGCGCGCAAAATCAGCCACCGCATAAAGCGTATCGCCGTGCTTCACAACGCTAAAGCCGACCGCATCCAGCTTGGCGTCGAGAATATTGGCGCGATGCGGAGGAGAATTCATCCACTCCTTCTGGATCGAATCCGCGCTCGATCCCTGGGCCATGTTCTCCGCAACAGACTGAAAATGAGCGCCGGCGTGGCCCGCGCGGGCCGCAAGGTCTGCCTCTCCGGAATATTGGTGAGAGAGCTGGCTATACTGAAGGATCAACGCGGCGTGGGCTTTAGCCGCCTGGGCAAGCTGATCGTTCCACTGTAATGGCGGGACTCCCTGCTGCGTGCGCACCGCGTTAGTCATATTGAAAAGATCCTGCTCCGGAGATGGGGGCGGAGCGGCGGCCTGCGCCATACACATTGTCGCGCTCGCAATGAGTGGCAACCACGCGATAGGCCTAAAGAGTTTTCGAATGAGCTCCATTTTTCGTGTCATGTTCGTTTTTTCAGACCTCGATCTTCCGCTTGTGGTCTTCAGACGGCCTTTTCCCAGCAGATCCTTTTCTTGGATGCATTCAACGCGTGCAACGTAAGAGGCTCTTCACTGGTTGGGCCACTCAAAACCGCAGCTATGCGATGATTCTTTCTTGGGCACCCCAGGCATCGCCGCTCCCGAAGTCTCCGTAACCTCCAGCATCTGGACGCGCTGGAGCAGGCAACCGCTGGCGCTCTTCGGCGTGGTGGTATTGCTTGTATTTGTGAGTGCGGCGATTTTTGCCCCCTATCTTGCCCCAGCTGATCCGGCAGCGATCAACCTCACGCAACGTCTGAGCCCGCCCTCGGCTTCGCACTGGTTTGGCACCGATGAGTTGGGCCGGGACATTCTTTCGCGCACGATCTTTGGCGCACGAATCTCGCTTTTCGTAGCCATTTCCGTCGTCGGTTGTTCGTTGACTTTGGGGCTGGTGCTCGGCGGCATTGCCGGATTTTATGGCGGGGTGCTCGATGTTGCTCTCAATGTCTTCGTCATGAACGCTTTCCTCGCCCTGCCCGGCATCCTGCTGGCTATCGCTTTCGTCGCCTTTCTTGGGCCGGGGATGCGGAACCTCATTCTGGCACTCTCGATCGGCGGATGGGTCGGCTATGCGCGCCTTGTGCGAGCGCAGGTGCTCGCCGTCAAGGAAAAGGAATTTATCGAAGCGGCCAGGGGCATTGGCGCCTCAGACCTACGCATCTTCACTCGCCACATCCTGCCCAATATCCTGCAGCCACTCATCGTTCAAGCAGCCATCGGCATGGCGGGAGTCGTGCTTGCCGAAGCCACGCTCAGTTTCCTCGGGCTCGGAGTGCCTCCGCCGGCTGCGAGTTGGGGAAACATGCTTAATGACGCGCGCTCGCATCTCTTCGACTCGCCGCATATGGTCCTCTTTCCTGCCTTGGCGATCATGTTCTGTGTGCTGTCATTCAACTTCCTTGGCGACGCGCTGCGCGACTATCTCGATCCGCGCACCCGCTTGTCGATCGGGCTCTGAACGCACATGCGAGTCGGCGTCATCTCTGACACACATGGCCTCTTGCGGCCTGAGGTGGTGGCGTCGCTGAATGGCGTCGACCACATCCTTCACGCCGGAGATGTCGGCGACCCGGCCATTCTCGATGCGCTCGCGGCCATCGCGCCACTCACTGGCATCCGAGGCAATATCGACCGCGCCGGCGTTTGCGCTGAGCTGCCACCGACGGCACTTGTCGATCTGGAAAGATCAACAATCTACATGTTGCATAGTCTCAGCGACATCGATCTCGACCCGGCGGCCGCGGGCTTCGACATCGTCGTCAGTGGCCACTCGCACCAGCCCATGATCGAGCGTCGCAAGGGCGTGCTCTACCTGAATCCCGGAAGTGCCGGCCCGCGACGATTCTCGCTGCCGGTCTCGATTGCAATTCTGCAGCTGAGCGGTGTGGAACCAGTCGCCGAAATTCTGCGTTTGTTATAGCGTTGAGCATTAGTTCTGCCGCAAACTAAGGGCGGCATCTCAGGCTATGAGTTTTACGCCCTCCACTATCGCCGGACTGGTAATTGCGGCGAGCTTTGCCGCTGGGCTCAACGTCTATGCAACCGTGCTGACGCTCGGCGTTCTCGCTCGGGTGAACTGGGTCGAACTGCCGCCCGGGCTCGAGGTGCTAGCCAATGGATGGGTCATCGCCGCCAGCGCCGCCATGTTTTCGATCGAGTTCTTCGCCGATAAGATTCCGGCCTTCGATCTGATCTGGAATGCTCTGCACACCTTTGTCCGAATTCCGCTCGCGGCGCTGTTAGCCTATCGCGCTTCTCTCCAGCTATCGCCAGAGATGCAACTGCTGGCCACCGTCGGCGGCGCGCTGATCGCAGCGGCTGCACATTCCTCCAAGACTGCGGCGCGAACGCTGATAACGCCCAGTCCGGAACCAATCTCCAACATAGCGCTCAGCACCGGAGAAGACGCGGCGGCTATCGGCCTCACCTGGACGGCCACGCATCATCCGCTCCTCGCGGGAAGCGTCGCCGCCGGTTTCACTCTCGCCGCCATCCTCGCGGCACACTGGATCTGGCGCGCGGTTTCGAAGACGTGGAGAAAACTCTTCCGCCCTCAACAGATTCCCGCTTAGCCCTCACGGATCTTCGACTGCCAGGATATTTCGCGCGACAAACGGAGACAGCCAGGGAAAAGACATTTATCCTTGCAGTCGAGTTGTCAACCCCGCAAAAGAGAACCATTTGAGGAACGAAGATGACGAACTATCTCAGAAAGATCGCACCCGCGGTAATCGCCTCCATGCTCACCCTCGGCGCCTGGACTGCGTCCACGGTCGCGCAAACCGCCCCGCCCGCGGGGTCGATGTCCTCCTCGACCATGGCGGCCAAGCAGATCGACATCAACTCTGCCAGCAAGGAGGAGTTGAGCTCGCTGCCGGGAATCGGGGACGCGTATTCGTCGAAGATCATCGCCGGACGGCCCTACCATACGAAGACCGACTTGAAGACCAAGGGGATTCTTCCCGCCGGCGTTTATAGCAAGATCAGTGGCATGATCATCGCTAAGCAGCCTGGGAAGTAGCGCGGGATGAAGTAGCAGAGAATATGGAGCACCGGGCGGGAATTGAACCCGCGAATACTGGTTTTGCAGACCAGCGCGTTAGCCACTTCGCCACCGGTGCTCTGTTCCTTGCCTTTTGGACAAGGGCGAGGAGGAAATACAACTGACTCAACCGACTTTAGCCTTCAGGCGCCTGATCGCTCCATCAGTTTCACCTGAAATACAAAACCCGCCTCTGCATGGCGGGTGGGCGGAAACGTCTTAAGGCCAAAGATATCAGCTCTGGAGACAATTCCGCGCCCAGCTGCAACAACAGCAACGTATGTCCGGCGGAGAGTAGAAGTCTCTGATCATTGCTCTGATAATGACGTTTCTCGTTTTCAAAGAATAGAGCCAGAGAGGAAGTGTGTCAATTTGACCGAGACCTCTAAAACTGCGAAATCATCTCATTGGCCACGGCATCTCGAACTCCCTTACCGCCTGTGCGACGTCTTCACGGCAACGCCTTTTCAAGGCAATCAGCTGGCTGTCTTCGAAGATGCGGGTGAGTTGAGCTCTGCCGAAATGCAGAAGCTGGCGAACGAGACGAATCTCTCCGAGACGACGTTTATCGTTCGTCGCGATGCTGCAACCGAGCGCCGTGAGGGAGTGCGCGTCCGCATTTTCACGACTCAGGAGGAGCTTCCCTTCGCCGGCCATCCAACGCTCGGGACAGCATGCACGATTCGCAGCTTCTTTCCCGAGTACGCCGGCGCAGCGCAGATTGTGCTCGATCTGAATGTCGGCAAGATTCCCGTCGAATTCTCACCCGACAAACAAGAAGGCAAAGCGCCGTATGGCGTGATGACGCAGGCCAAACCAACCTTCGGAGCCATCCACGAACCCACCAGGGCCGCCGCCGCGCTGGGCTTGACCGTGGATGACCTGCTTCCCGGTGCGATGCCTCAGACGGTCTCTACGGGCCTCGCCTATTGCGTGGTGCCGTTGCGCTCGCTGGAAGTGCTTGGCCGCTTGCAGATACCTCAGCGCGAAGCCACAGCCTATCTCGCGACAATGGGCTCCAGGTTCTTCTATTGCCTCGCGCCGCTTCCAGGGCAATCGAACACCTGGCAAGCGCGCATGCAGTTCTACAATGGAGAAGATCCTGCGACTGGCTCCGCTGCGGGCTGCGCTATTTCGTATCTCGTCGAGCATTCGTTTGCTAAGTCAGAACTGCAAATACATATTCGCCAGGGAGTCGAGATCGGTCGTGCCAGCGATCTCTACGTAAGCGCAGAAAGGACCTCAGACGGAATCGATCAAGTACGGGTTGGAGGCAGCACTGTTCCCGTAGCAAAAGGTCTGGTTTTCCTTGAGCGATTCACATAGTTTCAACAGGCAAAATCGACGTAAGTGCCAATGTTTATCGTCAAACAACAAAATTGCGTGAATCTCCAACAAAATAGTAACGCTGTCTTCTCTCTTTGTTCCCCATTGCTAGACTGCCTTCCTCTTCGTACTCTTGCGAAACGTTCTTGAAAGAGAACATTCACTTTCGCCGAGTGATCCACAACTAAAAAGCAACAGCGTGCCGCACCTCTCTGGGCCCGAACGCTTGATCTCTCTCCCCTGCCTTAGAAGGCCATCGCGCCTTGCCGGAGGGACTGATTTTGTGCGCAGGTGCCCCAACGATGCTCGCGCTTAGCTAGTTTTCCGCCTCCCCGGTCGATTGACTGGCAAGACAGGCCTCGCGCATTGTTCGCACTGCCCCGATGGGCAGTCGTCTCGCGCGACCGCGGAGTCTTGTTTGCCGACGACAGGCTGCGGTCACCTGCAACTTCGCGGGCCCACTCAACGTGTGCCTGCTTCACCGCTCCTCGCAACCACGTGGAGCAGTCAGGAACACTATGCGTCCCAAAAAAACAATTCTCTGCGTCGACGATAACGAACAGACCCTTTCTGTGAGAAAGTTCATGCTGGAAACCCGCGGTTATCGTGTACTCGCCTCCCTGGTTCCCGAGGAGGCGATCGAGGTCCTTCGCCAGGGTGGGATCGATCTGGTGTTTAGCGATTTGACTATGCCACGCATGGACGGCAACGAACTCGCACGCCGTATGAAGGAGATTGCTCCGGACGTCCCTATCCTGCTGATCAGCGGTTCCGTAAAAGCCTATGAGCGGGCGACTAGCGGCGACTGCTTTCTGCCCAAAGGGGCCAACTCACCGCTCGACGTTTTGGAGCGCGTTCGCATGATGCTGGCGCGCAAGCGCGGCCCGAAGAAAGGCACCCTGGTCGGGGCGCGCGCTGCGAATCAACCGGGACAATTCGACCAATCTCACGGGCAGGGCCTGCCGGCTTTCGCGTCGTAGGGCCGATTTCATCTCCTAAGTCCTGATGAGTATCCGCTCTTGTTACCAGGTCGCGATCGAGGGCTGCATTTACAATCTCTAAGTGCAGCCCATTATCATCGCCGAACACCTCAGCAAGACCTATAAGTCAGGAAAAATCGAAGTCCCGGCGCTTCGCGATGTTAGTTTTTCCGTGGATCAAGGGGAATTCGTCAGTGTCGTCGGCCCCTCTGGTAGCGGCAAGTCGACACTCTTCTACGTCCTTGGCGGTCTGGCTCGCGCGACCTCAGGCAAACTTTCGATCGACGGCATCGATTTTGTCGCCCTCAACGATGCTGATCGCACCCGCATGCGCAAGGCGCGCATCGGCTTCGTCTTCCAAAAGTTCAACCTGCTGCCCACGCTTACAGCTCGCGGCAATATTCAGATCGGGTACGATATCGCGGAACGCCCGGAACCCCTCGATCCAGCTTATTTAGAGCATCTGGCCGAGATGCTCGGCATCAGGGAACGCCTCGATCATCGCCCTTCCGAGCTCTCTGGTGGCGAACAACAACGGGTCGCCATCGCCCGCGCCCTGATCACCCGCCCAGCGATTATCCTCGCCGACGAGCCGACCGGGAACCTCGACACTCGAAACTCCGAAGCAGTGCTCGAGATGCTGCGCTTTTCGAATCGCGAATTCAACCAGACGGTGCTGATGATCACCCACAATGAAGAAGCCGCAGCCATCGGCGATCGCATTCTGCATATGCGTGATGGCCAAATGACGTCAGTAGAAGTCGGCGCAGAACTGGTAAGCCACGCCTGATCGGGCCGCCGTTGACGTTGACCGCGCTCTGACCGTCCCGATATACTCACAGAGTACTTACGCGGGAGTAGCTCAGTGGTAGAGCATCGCCTTGCCAAGGCGAGGGTCGCGGGTTCAAGTCCCGTCTCCCGCTCCAATCTCCGCAGCCTGTGCTCCCCTTCCTGGCAAAGCAGAGTTGGAATCCGTGCAGTGCCGGCAGGTCCAGCACATTTGTTTTGTCTTGTCGTGGGTTTGACGTAGGATTCCCCAAGGGGCGCGGTACCCAAGTGGTAAGGGAGAGGTCTGCAAAACCTTTATGCGTCGGTTCGATCCCGACCCGCGCCTCCAACCAATGCAACAATTCAGGAACTAGGGGAACGGACCTCCGGTTTCGATGGCTGGCTCGTGGCGGATTCACCTTTCTTGTCAGCTGTCGATGGCGATAAGAGACTGTATTCCGCCGCCGCCGCGATGACCCGATTGCGCCCGGCATTTTTGGCGTTATAGAGGGCAGTGTCAGCTGCCGCGAGCGCGTCACTCTCTGTGCCCAGGATTGGATCGAGCACGGTTGTGCCCGCACTAACGGTAACCGTCAAATATGATTCCTCCGCGAGGATGGGCCCGTCGGCGATTGTCGACCGAATTCTCTCAGCGCACCTTTGGATGTGCTCTCGGTCGCAGTCCGGCAACACAATGAGAAATTCTTCTCCTCCATAACGCCCTACAAGGTCGTAGGAACGAATAACCTGTTGGATGCGGTTGGCGATCTCTTTGAGGACGGCGTCTCCAGTTGGATGCCCGCGGGTATCGTTCACGTGCTTGAAGTAGTCCACATCTAACATGATTACGCCCACACTGCGATTGGAGCGCGCCGCGTTCTCAAACTCGCGGCGCATCATGTCGAGGATTGCTCTTCGATTCCAAATCCCGGTCAAGCCGTCGTGGGTTGCCTGAAAATGAAGTTCTTCTCTTATTTGGGCCTGTTCGTCCTGCAGCGTCAGGATTCGCCGCCCGGTCCTCAACCTGGCCCGCAATTCATTTCTGTCGAAAGGTTTGGAAAGATAATCGTCGGCGCCAGCCTCCAGTCCCCGCACCAGGTCCTGTTTGTCGTCTTTCGCGGTGACCAGGAGGATGTACTGGTAAAGGGACTTGTCTCGCTCCCTGACCATCCGGCACAACTCCAATCCGTCCACGGTGGGCATCATCCAATCCAGGATGAGGAGTTGGGGAGCGGGCTCCACTTGTAGCACCCGCCAGGCTTTCGCGCCGTCTTCCGCTAGCGTGACCTGGTAACCCCAGCTCTCGAGCCAACTTCTTAAGATTCTGCGGAGCATGGGGTCGTCTTCGGCGACCAGAACACGATCACATGCTTTCGTCGGCTGATCGAAGCCCTGAGGATTGGAGACTGATTGCGCGGCGTTGATCATGAATTCGCTTTCGAATATGTATCGGCAGTTTGAAGGTCCGCAGCAACGCTGATTGGGTCTTTCATCGAGCGCAGCATTGCGGAGACGTCGGCCTCAAACTGTGGAAGAAGTCGCACTGCGCCTTCGAGATCGGAGTTCCGCCCCGCCTCTTCAAGCGCGCTGGCCATCTGGTGAGTCTCCGGAACACTGAGGTAGCCAAGTTCTCCCTTCAGGCTATGGGCTGTCGTTTCGACGGCCCTTGCATTCCGCTGGGCAATCGCCACGCGTAGGTTGGCGAGGTGTTTGGGGGCTTGCTTGCGAAAGATCTCAATAACCTCCAGGAGCAGGTTCTCATCGCCGCCCAGGCTCTCAAGGGTCTCGCTTCGGTTCCAACCGGGCACGCTCTCCGGTCGACGCTCTGCGGGTTGTTCATTTCCCTCGCGGTTGCTTTCCTCCTCGCGCAACTGCATCACGGTCGCGAGCTGCTCCTTCAAATTCTCGGGACTGATGGGCTTGGAGACATAGCCATCCATTCCCGCAGCCAGACAACGCTCCCGGTCGCCTTTCATGGCGTGTGCGGTCATGGCGATGATGGGCATATGAACGCCGGTCGATGCCTCGCCGTCGCGAATTTGCCGCGTGGCCGAGATGCCATCCATCTCCGGCATCTGGATGTCCATTAGCACGAGATCGAAGGGCTGGCGAGCCAGGTGGGCGAGGGCCTCGCGGCCGTTGCTGGCAACTACCAGAGAATGCCCCTGCTTTTGCAGAAGGCGAGTCGCCACCGCCTGGTTCACCAGATTGTCTTCGGCCAGAAGAATCCGCAGCGATCTACCCAACGCGGATGTTTTGGGAGGCACTTCTGTTGAGATTCGTTGCCCGGCCGGGTTGGCGTGCCCGGTTTGTACCTGGCCAAAGCGAGCGGTAAAGCAGAACCGCGCGCCCTTTCCGGCCTCGCTCTCAAGCCATATCTTTCCTCCCATGATCGATGCGAGACGGGCCGAAATCGTAAGTCCCAGGCCCGTTCCGCCGAATTTCCGCGTCGTCGAGGAGTCGGCCTGCGTAAACGGCGAAAAGATGGCCCCCTGTTTCTCGAGAGGAATGCCAATGCCGGTATCCGCCACGGTGAAGCGGAGAATCTGATCGGGTCCCTCCTGCTCTTCGACCTCCACTCGCAGAGCCACCTCGCCGGCCTCAGTAAACTTGATGGCGTTGCTGATGAGGTTGAGGACGATCTGGCGAAGTCGTCCCGGATCTCCAGCCACTACCTCCGGTACAGCAGGATCGATGTCGCCGAACAATTCCAGAGACTTCCGTTCAGCATGGGGCGCGAAGAGTTTCAGCGCCTCTTTCACGCAGTCACGCAGGTTGAAGTCGAGGACCTCCAGCTCAATCTTCCCGGCTTCGATCTTCGAGAAATCCAGAATGTCGTTGATGACGGCAAGCAGCGAGTCCGCCGACAGCTTCGCGGTCTCGAGGCAGTCCCGCTGATTGGGGTTGAGCTCGGTATCAAGCACCAGGTTGGTCATCCCGATGATGCCGTTGAGCGGAGTTCGGATTTCGTGGCTCATGTTGGCCAGGAACTCGCTCTTGGCCAGATTTGCTGATTCGGCCGCCTCTTCCGCATGTTGACGATCGAGAATCTCGGCTTTCAGGTCCCTGGTTCGTTCTTCGACGACCTCGGCCAGCTGCTCGGCCTGGGAGCGTAATCGCCGGGAGTTGAGTCGAATCCCTGCGAATGCGGTCAAGAGAAGAACCAATGCACAGAGACCGCGGAACCAGCCTGTCTCATAGAAATGAGGCAAAAGCATGAAGCCAACATGGGCCCCTTGGAGGTTCCAGACGCCGTCTCCATTGGCGGCGATCACCCGAAACCGGTATTTCCCGGCAGGAAGCCGGGTGTAATAGGCCGTCCGGCGGGTCCCGGCGTCTACCCAGCCATGATCGTAGCCTTCCAGCTGATACTTAAAGCGGACGCGTTCGGGAACCAATATGTCGAGGGCTGTATATTGAATCTCGAGGTTCCCCTTGCCTGGAGGTATCTCAAGCTCGGCCGTCGCGGGATAGGACCGGCCATCAAGCTGGATGTCTTCGATCACGACGGGCGGGATAAGTCTGTTCCTGACCAGATGTTCGGGGTCGATGGAGACTATTCCCTGGATGGTGGCAAACCACAGCTTGCCGTCGCTCGTCCGCCAACCTCCCTGCTGGGCGCTCGGGAGGCACGCTTCCCTGGTTCTCATGCCGTCTTCAACTCCATACACGGTCGTGCGCACGGTGGAAATACGGCCGTCGGCAAAGGCGGCCAGATCCTTCCCGTCGGCCATGTAAATCCCGTCGGGGGTGCTGATCCAGAGATTGCCTGCTCGGTCGGGGAGGGCGCTGGTGGGATAGTTGTCGAACAAACCGTCTTCCTGCGTATAGTGGGTCACCTTGCCGTCACTCAGGCGAAAACGGGTGATGCCGGGGCGCCGGCCGCCCAGCCACAGGTTCCCTTGATCGTCGGGCGAAATGGAGGTCACTGGAAAGTCAATTTGAGGCTGCCGGGACCGTTGCGGCGATTCACCTCGGGCGAATTTGAACAAGCCTTTGACGGTGCCGAACCACAGCGTTCCCTGAGGGTCGCGATAGGTGGTGAAAGTATAGTTGCCGGGCTGGGAGAGCGGTGTGGTCTGCCCACGGATCGTAAACGGAAAGGTATTGCCATCCTTGTATCGCAGGGCGAGGGTCTCGTCGGTGGTCACGATCATCCCCTCGTCGTCTTCGTTGATGGACGAGATAAAGTGGCCCAGCAGCCGTCCCGAGCGCGGGTGAAGGGTCAGCCGTCCGTCCCGGAACTGCACAAGACCCGCCAACGTTCCCGCCCAGATGCTGCCGTCTTTGCTCTCGTACAGAGTGTGGCCAAAATAGGTTGAAGCATCGTCTTTCCTGCTGATGAGGGTCGGAATGGCATCCCGGAGCTGTACCAGGCCGCCGTCCTCGCAATAAACAAAGAGGCTGCCATCCCTCGCGCCGATAACCGCTTGAGTGCGGCTGGAGGGTAGTCCTTCTTTGGCGCCGATCGTGGTAAGTTTGGCGGCGCGGAATCGGTCCAGACCGTTCGCGGTGCCTGCCCAGATGCTTCCTTGCTGGTCCTCAAATAGCGAAAATACCGTCTTGTCGCTGAGTCCGTCCTCTACCGTATAGGTGGAAATCCCGTGGTCGGAAAGGCGGAGCAGACCGGATGCGGTGGTCCCAACCCAACGACTACCCTGGCGGTCGATGAGAATTGCGTTCACTTCCCCGTGGACCGCAGGCGCGACTGGCTCCAGCTTGGCATCGCGGGTCCCCAATCGATACAGGCCCTTGTGGGTTCCCACCCAGATACGGTGTTCTCGGTCCTCGGCCAGCGCAAACGAACCCTCCCCCTTCAAATCGATCGGCAACGCGGACAGAGCGCCATTGTGAAACCGGAATAGGCCGTTTGTCCCGGCGATTAAGACGTTATCGGAGGCCAGTGGAAGGAAGGCGCTGATATTGGAGGTTCCCTCGCGCAGGCTGTGGATGTTTCGTCCTTGAATCCAGTAGATGAAATCGTCGGAGCCGAGAAGAAGCCCTCCCCCGCTCGTCGGAAGGATCGAGAGTATGTCGCCATCCGGGAGCGGCCCAGGTGGCAAGTAATCGGAGAAGATCCCATCCCGGTATAACACCGTCCTCGATGTCGTCCGGATAAGCAGTCCGCCGCGCTCTCCGGCGGCGATCGCCTTGACGGGTTCCCTCCCTACCACCGCGTCCATGCGGACGAAGCGCACACCGTCAAAGCGAATCAGGCCGACAGCGGTCCTGAGCCAGATGTAGCCATCCCCGGTTTGTAATATTTGATATACCGCTTCGCCGGGAAGACCATGCCGCGAGTCCCAGGAGTCGTGACCGTATTGATCGATTTGTTTCCTGGGGTCTAATCCATGGGCGACGCTTGCCGCAAATAACAGCCCCAGGAGTAAAGGGATGCTCCGCTGGAGAACAGCTTGACCCAGCGCGTGCCCACGCCTTCGCATTTGGACGTTCCTCATTCGTAAGGTTTTTTCAGGAGCGCAGGATTCAGGCGGTCCACTTACGCTCCTACAACTACGGATATCGGCAGTTTCCGCATACGGCGCGAGTCCGGGTCAGGAACTTCGGACGGGGCTAACACAACCTCGTTATCTGCCGAAATAACGATCAAGGAAACGAATCGGACGTTTCTCGACCGAAGCTGACCCGATTTACGGAACGCCTATGGATGCGGCTTTCACAAAGGAAGATTCCGCGGCGGTCGGCGGCCGCGGCAGGCCCGAGGCCGGCGCGCCCTGGGCCCATCTCAAGATTCCGCCTTTCCCGCGAATCGCCATCGAGGTCCTGCAGTTGGCCAGCCGAGAGAATGCTTCGATGAGAGAGATCAGCGACCTCATCTCTTCGGAGCCTGCCTTCTCCAGCGAAGTGGTCACTATTGCGAACTGCCCTTTGTATGCTCGCCGAGTTGCGGTCACGAATGTGCTTCAGGCCATCGCGCTGCTGGGAACTCAGAACCTCAAGGGCCTCTGCCTTACCGTGGGAGTGAGAGCATACCTCGGCGACGCGCTCGACAATACGACGTTGCGGGCAATATGGCGCCATAGCCTGGCGTGCGCATTGGTTGCCGAGGAACTTGCCAGGGCGGGTTCGATCGACAAGAGCTCCACCTATACCGCTGGACTGATGCACGACGTTGGGCGGCTCGCATTGGCTGTTCTCCGCCCTCGGGAATACGCCGCATTATTGGAGGGTCATCTCGGCTCGCCCCGCAGCATTCTCAGAGCGGAGCAGGACTTGTTCGGTTTCGATCACTGCGAAGCGGGAAGATCTCTCGTCGCCGACTGGAAGCTGCCCGCGTCTTTCACTGCCATCGTCTCCGAGCATCATCCCCAGGGGGGCCCGGAACCGGTCTGGGGAATGCAGGCCCTGATTAATCTAAGCTGCAGAATCGCCGACGCGCTTGGATTCGCCGTTTTTCCCGGCTGCGAAACCTCAGCGTATGGGGACTTGCTGGATGAGCTGCCTGCTCGCGAACGGAAGGCCTTCTGCACCGATGGGGATGATTTAGCCCTGGAGATCGCCGGCAAGATCAATGCCATCGAGCGAGGGTGATGCCCGCCTGGCCTCAAGGGACTGTATTGAAGCGAGACGAGCATAAATGACCGCGCCCGCGTACCCAGCCCTGCCGCGAAGTCGCAGTCAAGGTGCGATGCGTTTCGCCGCTCGGTGGTTCAGGCGACGATACGGAATGAATCAAGAATCTCAGGATTGATTGCCTGATCGATTTGGCCTAGATCCTTCCACGGATCGCGTCTCAGCGTTGCTTTCCATTTCTCGTAATCGACAACGCGGAAGATGGGGTGATGCCCAAGCTTTAGGTCACTCCACGGCAGCGGCAGGGAAACGGCCGCTCCGTGCCGGGCGCGAGGGGAATAGGCAGCCACCGCGGTCGCGCCTCGTTCGTTTCGGAGATAGTCGATGTAAATCCGGCCGGCGCGGGCGGACTTGGTCATCTTGGTCAGATAGGTGCCTGGATCGCGCTTCTCCATCGCGAGCGCAAAGGCATGGGCGAACTGCTTAACCACTGGCCACTCGTGTTCCCGGCGGATGGGAACGACGACATGCAGGCCCTTACCGCCGGTAGTCTTGAGAAAGCTTTCAAGACCGAGACTCTTGAGCTGCTTCCGAACGTCGACAGCACTCGAGGCCAGTTGTTGCCAGGAGATGGCAGAGTCGGGATCGAGGTCGATGGTAATGCGATCGGGGCGTTCAAGGTCGTCGTTGCGCGATCCCCAGGGATGGATCTCCAGAACTCCCATCTGCGCCAATTCAGCGAGCGCGGTGGCTGTCGACAGCGTGATGTAGGGCTCTGGTTTGCCCGTCTTTTTGTCGGGCACCATCACCGACTCAATGCCCTTGGGAAGCGTCCCGGTGGCATGCTTTTGAAAGAAGCACGACCCCGCAACGCCATCCGGGCAGCGCACCAGAGAGAGTGGACGGCCTTCGATGTGAGGCAGCATCTGAGCAGCAATCGCCCAGTAATAGTCGGCAAGCTGCTGCTTGGTGAGTTGCGATTCCGGATCGAGAATCTTATCGGGGTGGGTAAGGCGCATCGCCGGACGGCCTACTATCGCCACTGGATCCCGAGATGACTTAGATTTTGAGTTAGTCGGGTGGGCAGCTTCCCCAGACTTCGCCGCAAGATGTGGGACGGCTGCGCGGGATGTCCGCTTCCCGCCATTGGGTACCGGAGAAATAGTAATCTCCTCGCGAACAACCTCGCTTGCAGGCTTGTCCTCGCGTAAGCCCTGGAACGCAGCCTGACGCACGAGATTATCCGCGGTCCACGTGGCGAAGTTGATCTCCGCAACGAGCTCCGGCTTCACCCAGATTGCGCCGCGTTTCGCTTCGGCCGGAGGCTTCTCAAATGAAGTCAATTTCTCGCGAAGCTTGTCGAGCCGGTCGCGCAGAATCTTGTGCGTCTTCTGAGTAAATCCAGTCCCGGTGCGGCCGGCGTAGATAAGCTTCTTGCCCTCGTAGTAGCCGAGTAACAACGCGCCGACTCCGTGGATTCCATTCGAAGGCAGCGTAAATCCGCCGATGACCAGTTCCTGCTGGCGAATGCACTTCAGCTTAAGCCAGCTCGCACTGCGTCCACCGGTGTACTTGCTGTCTGCACGCTTCGAGATGATACCTTCGGCATGAACCTCGCAGGCGCCTCGAAACATCGCCTCGCCGCTGGTCTCCAGGTGCTCACTTAGCCGAAGCCACTCGCCCTCCGCATCGACCAAGTCGGCGAGAATCGCCTTCCGCTCGCCTAAAGGAAGGCCGCGCAGGTTGTGTCCGTTGAGGTGAAGCAGGTCGAAAACAAAATAAGTAAGCGGCTTGTTCGCGCCCTCTTGAAAGGCGGCCTGCAGGTCGGCAAAGCTGGTCGTGCCGTTCTCCGCCAACACCACCACCTCGCCATCCGCGAATAAGACTCTCCACCGGGAGCCGCGCGACCTCAGCCGCGATGGTCTTCATCCGATGCGTCCAGTCGAGCCCGGTGCGGGTGAGCAACTGCACCTTATCGCCGCCCTTGCGCGCCTGAATGCGATAGCCGTCCAGCTTCAATTCATGCAGCCATCCCTTGCCGTTCGGCGGAGTGGTCGCCTGCGACGCCAATTGTGGAGCTACGAATTCCGGCAGATTCTCCTTCGGCGCACCTTTCAATGCCGCAGTGAAAGCGCCAGAGATCGTGCGCCTTTCTTTTTGGCGGACTGACACCATTTGGGGCCTCGCCATCTTCCTTCCGATACCACGCATTTCCGCTCCCAGTCTCTTTCGAATTCCAAACATGGTCTTCGTTCTTGGCGATCTCCTCAATGCTGCGTCCTGTGATTACGCTATTGGGCTCTGCGTCGGTGATCGCGAGATCGTCGCCCTTGCGTTCAAAGTCGTCATGCTCCTTGATAAGCAGCCAGTTGGGCTTGCTCTCGTTCGCATACTTGCCGCCCATGCGGATGAGCGCCCACTTCCCCTTCAACTTCTCTCCATGCAGAATGAACTTCAGCGAACCGGTGCGTAGTCCCTCATCGACGTCAGGATAGGCCGCCTGCGGCTCCCACGTGCCCTCGTCCCAGAGCATAACTGTGCCGCCACCATACTGGCCTTTTGGGATGATTCCCTCAAAGCCGCCATATTCCATCGGGTGATCTTCGACCTGTACGGCGAGCCGCTTGTCGGCAGTGACGTAGCTGGGGCCTTTCGCGCAGGCCCAGCTCTTCAGCACACCATTCCACCCGAGGCGGAAGTCATAGTGCAGGCGCGTAGCCGCATGTTTTTGAATAACGAAAGGAAGTCCCTGTCGCGCGGTCTGCGGCTTTGAGCTCTTTTTGTTGCTGGGCCGCTTGTCACCGCTGGGCTCGGCAGTGACGCTGAAATCACGCATGGAGCGATAGCGCTCCAACTGCCGATCAATGGCATCGGCCGGGGAATTGGGCGGCGGATTTTTTCTTTGCGGCCATCGACTAAGCCGATTTGCGGGCTCTTAGCCTTCACCAGCGCGATGCCCTTTTGACTGCTTGGCCGCCGGCGCGGCAGACTTCGCGGCGGCAGCTCTCGCGGAGGCCTTCTTCGGCGGCGCGGCCTCATCACGCTCGACGCTCTTTCGCAGCGCATCCATCAGATTGATCACCTTGGCCGACTTCTGCGCCGGCTCTTCCTGCGGTATCGGAGCGTTCTGCACCTTGGCCTCAACCAGGGCCTTCAGTGCCACTTCATACTCATCTTTGAACTTCTCCGGATCGAACTTGCCCGACTTCCGCTTAATGAGCTCTTCTGCCAGGGCAAGCTGGTCCTCTTCGACAGCAACAGCTTTGATCTCGGCAAAGTATCCAGCCGGATTCCGCAGTTCCTCTGAGTAGCGCATGACATAAGCCATCATGCCGGGCAGCGATTCATCGGTCGGCGCGGAGATAGCGACAAGGTGCTCCCGCCCGCTGAAGGCAATCTTGCCCAGCGCGACCTTTTGCGTCTTGCGCAGTGCCTCGCGCACAACGGCGAAGGCCTCGGCCTGCGCGTCTCCGTCGGGAACGACGAAGTAGGGCTTCTCGAAGTAAGCCGGATCGATCTCGCTCTCGCTGACAAACTGCTTCACTTCCATCGTGTGACGCGAGGGAACGCGCAGGTTCTCGATCTCTTCTGGCTCGATCGTGACGTACTGGCCCTTGGTGTATTCGTAGCCCTTAACGATGTCGGAGTTCTCGACTGTGCCCTCTTCGCCTGCGCTCGTCTTCTGATACTTGATACGCTCGCCGGTCTTGCGGCTGAGCTGGTGAAAGCGGATCTCACTCTTCGACTCCGTCGCGGTGAAGAGCTTCACGCCAAAGGAAACCAGTGAGATTTGAACGTGGCCAGACCAATAGGGACGCGCTGCCATACTTTCCTCCGACGATTCCGATGGTAGAGAGCATTCTCTTATCGATGCATTTGCCCAAAAAGACTGTTTGAGCTGCGGCCCTAGCTGAGATGCATACGAAGCAACCGGGGCAGCGAGGCCGCGCAAGACGGCAACAGCCGGATGCAATCCGGCTGAGGACACCAATATAGCTGAAAATTGTTACTTGGTCGATATGAAATCGAGTGGTGGGTAACCGGAAGAACAACGCCTATCTCGGGAGTGTGGTTCACGCTGAGGTTACTAGTGAACGCCACGAGCTTTCCGGCTGGCTGCCTCACCCCACGAACGGGCGCGGTTGATGCTGCCGACAGGAGCGCTGTCGCTCGTTGTGTGGCCTGTCACGTCGAAATAGACTGCGTCGGATTCGATCCGATTGAGTTGCGATTGGGGCAGCAGGGTGAGACGAGCCATTGAATGGAAAGGCGCTTCTGTCTCCTTCCATCGCACGCTCGCATTCTCCGTCCAGAAGCTCGGATCGTAGTGCTTGCCCCAATAAGTCATTCGTTCTGCATCGAGGAACTGTGCGCCGAAGTCGAAGCTGCCCATCTTCACATCTTCGGTCACGTGTCGCAGCAGTTCGTCCTGAAGAGCCTTCGGATTGCTTTTTGGGAGAGAATTGGCTGAATTGTCCGACGACGGTGAGGCGGAATATTGCACGACGTCGACCTGTCCGTGACGGAACGGAACGTTGCTCCAGTAGCGGAGTTGCTGGTAGGGCTTGACGGCCTGGCGTGATTGCATCTGCGCCAGGACAATGGCCCGGAAGGCTTTCAACTTGTCAGGGAATGGCAGCGACAGGAGTCCGACGCCCGGGTTCGATGCGGTAAGCACCTTCATCACAGCGAGGAAAGCGCGAGAGTCATTAATCGGGAGCGGCGGTGCATTTTGCAGTGAAAAGTCTTGCCGGTCTACTCCTGCCCACGGCGCGCCCGTTAGATCGACCGAGAACGAAAGGGAGCGGACGTCAGGCTTGAAATCGGAGTTGACTTTGGGATCGGCATTGCCGAAGCGCACCACAGCGGGATATGTACCAGGCTTCGCGAAGATGCCTTTCGCGAGACGCGCTCCCATCAAAGGATCGCGGCCAGCGGTAACATCGAAGACCTCGAAGCAACCTCGAACGCAGACACCCTTCGGATGCGTTCCACGTCCGAGCGGTCGGTTCTGCTCGGCTGCGGACTTGGCCTGCAACGCGAGCACACATCGCGTGATCTCGTCGATGCGAGCCGGTTCTCCGGCGACGTCCCGCTCGGCTTCGCTGCCGGTAACACCGAACCATCGTGTCAAGAACAGCATTCAAGTCTCCTGCCAGGCAGATAAGCCGTCACAACTCGGCAATGAATTTAATCGCAGTGATGCTCGGCAAAAAGCAATAGGCTGCGGCCCTCGTCGTCACGAATGTCGACAATCCCGTGACGTTGATCGACGGAGCGCCGTTCGGCTGCGGGATGACAAAGATACTGTCCTCCGGGTCTTGGGTTGCGATCATCGGATCTTTCGATTTGGGATTGAGGCGTACCGAGCCTGCGAACTCAGCCTTGTTCACCCACTCGCCCAATACAAACTCATACTGGTTCTCGATATTGGAGTTGATGAAATAGCCGAGCAGACCGCGCTCGATTCCGTCATAAGGCTGAGTCGGGTCGTACACAGGTCCGTAAGGCATGCCGCGGCGCGTGAGCCGATGAGTGTTATTGCTGCCTCCGGGCTTGCCCTGTCCGGTTACCGGCTGGCCACGTGGATTAATGCGGCGCGTGTGGGCGCCAACCGGGCAACGAAGTCCTTTTGGGTCGCCGGAGCCGTCGGCGTTGACGTAGTCGAAGTTGTTGAACTGATCAGGCGCCAATCCTCCCTCGGGACTATCAGTGTCGGGAGACAACATGAGCGGAACGCCGTTACGCCAACGTCCGCACATTTTGGCCGCAAGCAGCTCAGGATCGATTTGTTCTTTGTTCGATTGGAGGAAGTTTTCAAACGCGACCACATCGCACTCGATCATCTTGAAAACAGCAAAGCTTCCGTTGAGCCCGAGCCGTTTCGGTTCCGGCACGAAGTAGTTCTCGGCTTCATCAAGCAGCACGAATAGCCAAGGCTCACAGGGTTGCTGGTGGTCGGGATGATAGTGTTCCGGGCCACCGTGCACGCTGGTCATGCTAATGCCGTCGGTGTAGCCAAAGTGCACTTTAGTGGTGGGGACTGACTGGCCGTCTCTCATCTCCATCAGCGCCATGCCATCCTGACGCCACACCTCGTGAAAGCCCCCGCCGTCGGGGAACAAGGCAGCTAATTGATCGCTGTACGTCGTCATGGCCTCGGGGCTGATGGCATGCAGCGTTATCAGGAGGTGATCGCTTCCTTTGCCGAATCCGTCTATCCAATGTGCGGGCGATGAGGGGCCAGTGTCCCCGACGAGAGAAGAACGCGAAGCCGCGCCAGATGTGAATGCGCCAAAGGACTTGAACGAGAGCGCGGGTACTCGATCTTTGACTTCCAAAGCAAGAAGGCCTGCCCAAGTAATGCCCACATTGAGGCAATAATCAGGCTTGCGGCGCGGTGGGGCCGCCGGGTCGTCATTCGGGCCCGCCGCGAATCCCACATGCCAATCCTCCGCAGTGGTAATCTGCGGCGCGTCAGCTTCATTGCCATTGATGAATCGACCGAGAAGCTTGCGTGCCGCGGCTGGATCGCCGACCTCAAGTAGAAAATGCCTCACCATCGGCATTCGATAACCGCGCAGGATCAGCCCTTGGATATCGGGAAGATTCAGTGTGGACGCAGGTCTGACGGCATGGCTCTTCTCATCGGTCTTCTCGATCTTCGCAAAGAGATTGTGCAGAAAACCACCCCCTGCTTTCGCGGGATTCTCCATGTTCTCGTGACTCAATGTGTATTTCCCACCTCAGCGACGGCTTCGGCTCCAGCTTTACTATCGGCAATCAGCGCGTGAATGTCCTGAACGCTCAATCCGGGATAAGCCTGATAAAAGCCGATAGGGGCGCGGTTCGCTCCCTTCGCGAAGTCGATGAACTCCTGCAAATGCTTTCTACAGGGCGAAGGCGGCGCGCCTTTGGTGAACTTGAACAGGAGATCGAAGACCTCGCCAATGTTCTTGGTGAAATCGGCGATGTAAGTATCGAAATCGCCGTCGTAGACGGTAAAGAAGCCGACCTGGCGGTCTTCGAGCGGCACGAACTGCGCGAAGTGCGGTGTGCCGACCTTGTCAAGGTCGTTGGTAATTCCGCCGGCCCGCAGGCGCAGCAGCATCTGAATCTCCTGGTACGCCAGCCACGACTTGCCGGGGATGATCACGAGAAATGGATGCAGTTCGCCGGCGCCGGTGACGTCGGCCGACGCGGCCATTGCCTTGATCTCTTTGACGGTAGCCTCGGGATAGGCGGTGTAGAGGTTCAATGGATGGAGAAGATGCTCCGCGGTCCACTCGACGAACTCCTCCACATGCTGCGCCACCGGCGTCAGCGGCGCAGCCTCGACATGTTCGAAGATCGCGTCGAAGACTTCTCCCGCGTTATCTGCGAAATCGGTCATCAACTGAGTGAATTCACCATCGAAGTCACCCAGGAACAAGAGCGTCTTCTCACTCAGCAAAGTAAAGCGCGAGTAGTGGATCGTTCCGATGCTGTCGTTCGCCTGAAACATTCCCGGCATCAACGGCGGAAGCTGCTCTTCCACCGCCTTTGCATCGGCTGGCGACTTCAGCGGGAAACCGATCGTAAAGTGACTCTGACTCATGACGCGATCTCCATTGTTGGCTTGCGGCTTAGTTCTTGGGCCAGGGCTTCTGCGAGAACATCTTGGTGACCGCTTTTTGCACCATCTGCTGGTTCTTGCCGCCATTATTGCCCAGGGTGCCTTCGCCGATCCCGCGCCATACCAGTGACTTCTGCGATGCACTGTAGAGGCTGACGACCAATGTCCCCTCGACATTTTGCTCGGGAGTAATTCCGCCCATACCTCCGCCGATTCCGCGCATACCCCAGGCGCTATAGGAGGTCTGCTGCTTCAAACCTCCGCTCACCGTTACGATCAAGTCCGGGTTGGCGCTCATCTCGACCTTGCTTAGACCTTTTCCCTGGAGGGCGTTGTTGACGTCGCTCATCGCCGACTGAGCGAGGATGGAGTTGGCGATCTGATTTGGATCGGTAATGTCCACGGCATAGGTGTGAAACTGGGTAAAGTTCTGCCCCTGGTCGTAGTTCACCGAAACCTGCTGTCCAACGGCAATCACGGACGCGCCAGATACAAACGCGGCCACCAGCAATGCGCTCAACATAAACTTTAGCTTCATGATCGTCCCCTTTTCTTTTGAGTAGACGCTGTCAGTTTTCTCCTGGCAGCGCTTGTTTGGATGTACGGCGTCTTGCTTCTACGGCCGCTTAGTTGTTGACCTTGGCTACAGCGTCAGCCACTTTCTTCTGGTCCTCGGCTTCCAACTGCGACTTGCCAAGGTTGAATGTCAGCTTGTCGATGGTTCCGGTAAAGTTGAAAGGAGAATCATAGGTAAAGTCCACCGGCGTCCGCGTGTCGAGTCCAACGTCGAAGCTCTCGTCGGCGGGCATGAGAAACGGAATGGTGTGCTCCATCGACTTGCGATCGACCTCTTTGCCATCCACGGTCAGCACGCCGGTACCGCCTTTGCCGACGCCCGGGCCATCGTATTTGAAGTCGAAGACTATGGTGTGCTTGCCCTCGCCAAGCGCTGGGCCTCTCCACCGAAACCGTTCCAGGTCCAGCATGTTGTAGACGAAGATCGGCCGACCTCTGCCGAATCCGAAGATATCGGTAGCGAACACCATGACCAGTCCCAATGCGGCAATGAGTAACATCGCGTAGCCGAAGCGCTTTCTCCCCCGTCCAGCATTGCCGATCAGGATCAGCAGAAGCCCGAAAATTAACAAACCCAGTCCGATTTTCTTGAACAGGTCGCTCTTGAGCCACCAGTTGAAGCTATGGGTCAGGTAGAGGCCGTAGCCGCCGATCATTCCGCCCTCGGCCACGACGACTCCCTCCGCGCCTCCACTCGGGATCATCACCTCCGAGGTGATGGTAAAGTCCTTGCCGAGCACGTTCGGGGCATTGCCATCTGGAATGTTGGCATTCTCACCGGCGTAGGTGAAGACCGTTTTCCCGGCGATGGCGCTGGGCCGCGCCGTGAGCGCACGCACGAACCCGGAGTTATCCAGCGGTAAGACCTGGTGGTCCGCCGCCTCTTTCTGGAAGAGCGCCTGCATTTCCTTCAGCTTGTCAGGCATTGCGGCGGCGAGGTCGTTGGATTCCGAATAGTCCTCGGCGATGTGGTAGAGCTCCCACTTGTATTGGTCAATGGGAGGCACGGCCACGGTTCCAAGTTCCCAGGGCGGGGCGGGCGGCGTAGTGGCCGCAACCCAGCCGTCATGGTAGATTGCGCGGTTGCCGACCATCTCGAAGTATTGGGTATCGCGCTTCGAGGGCGCGGTGGCGTTCGCAGCGTTAAAGGTATAGCCCATGCTTACGCCTTCGATAGGCTTCTGTTTAATTCCGTTGACCATCTCTGGCGCTTGAATGCCCGCAGCCTCGAGGATGGTCGGGACAATGTCAATGACGTGATGAAATTGGGTACGAATGCCCCCCACGTCTTGAATGTGGCCTGGCCAGGAGATAGCCAGCCCTTGCCGGGTGCCACCAAAATGCGATGCCACCTGCTTGGTCCACTTGAATGGTGTATCAAAGGCCCACGACCAGGCGACCGACATATGGGGATAGGTCTTGTCCGAGCCCCAGTCGTTATAGTGCAATGCGTTCATCGCCAGGACGGGCTTGACCGTCGGCATATTAATGATGCCGTTGTACGCTGTGTACTGGTTGAACGTGCCGTACACGCTGCCTTCGGCGCTTGTGCCGTTATCGCCGTCGATGTAGATAATCAGCGTATTGTCGAGTTTGCCCATCTTCTGCACTTCGTCGATTACGCGACCAATCTCGTAGTCGGTGTAGGCTGTGTAGGCGGCGAAAACCTCGGCTTGCCGGCTATACATCTTCTTTTCCGCCACGTTCAGCGAATCCCATTTGGGCAGTTTGGCGCCACCGTACTCCGCCTGTCCGTCTGGCCATGGCGTTAGCGTTGTGTTCTGCGGAATCACGCCCAGCTTTTTCTGGTTTTCGAAGATCTGCTCACGCATCGCTTCCCAGCCCATGTCGAACTTGCCCTTGAACTTGTCAATCCATTCCTGAGTTGGCTGGTGGGGGGAGTGGCTGCCGCCGGGCACGTAATAAAGGAAGAAAGGCTTGTCGGGCGCAGAGGCGTTCAGGTCGTTTAGATACTTGATGGCATCGTCGGCCAAGTCAGTGGTGAGGTTGTAGCCTTTCTTACCGACCCATGGGTACACCGCGGTCGTATTGCGGAACAGGTAGGGCGTCCACTGGTCGGTTTCGCCGCCCAGGAAGCCATAGAAATATTGAAAGCCCATGCCGATAGGCCATTGGTCGAAGGGGCCAGCCGTGGTGCTGTAAGTGAAGCCCGGGGTGTTGTGGTCTTTGCCGAACCACGAAGTGGCGTAGCCGTTCTCCTTCAGTATCTCGGCGATGGTGGCGTTATCCTGGCCGATCACCGAATCATAGCCCGGGTAGCCGGTGGACAATTCGCCAATGACGCCGAAGCCGACTGAGTGATGGTTCCGGCCCGTGATCAGCGCCGCCCGCGTCGGAGAGCAAAGCGCGGTGGAGTGGAACTGGGTGTAACGCAGGCCGGCCTTGGCAATACGATCCAGGTTCGGCGTCGGAATGACACCGCCGAAGGTGCTGGGTACTCCGTAGCCCTGGTCATCGGTCATGATGAGGAGAACGTTGGGCGCGCCCTTGGGAGGCACGACACGGGGCGGCCACCAGGGCTTCGAATCCGTGGCCAGTTCCTTGATTACGCCACCGAACGGGGGCGCCGGCGCGGGGAGCTGCTTTCCATTGACGGTGGTGGTAGCGTCGGCCGCCCCCAATTGGCCCGTAACCTGTTGAGCGCCAGACCTTGCAACAGCCAAGAGCGCAATCACGAAGAATGCGCCGGCCGTCGCGAAAGCGCGTGGCCTTTCAAGCTGAGACCGCAACCCTCGAACGCCTGTTTTCACAGTCATTTCTTCTTTCTCAAATCAAGTGAATTACAGATAGAGCTACCAAGACGCAGCAGTCTGCTGGCAAAGTTAGACCGAATCGGATCGCCCAACAACTGGTAAAACTGCCAGTGTCCCGTTCAGGCTCCTACGAAATCCAGGAATCAGCGGGTGAGACAATTTGTGACGGAGCCAATCCAGTGAAACTTTACCGCACAAACGATGGACCCTACGTGGAGCAGCATGGGAGCGTCTATCGAGTTCCCGAGCTCTCCTGGGACGCTCTAATCACCCACGAAGACCTGGACGCATATCTCTCAGTCATCGCAGAAAAGTGCGACGCCGCCGAAGGCTTCCCTTCTGCTCAGGTCCTCGCTCCGATCGAGAACCAGGAAGTCTGGGCCTCTGGCGTTACCTACTACCGCAGCCGCAGCGCTCGGATGGAAGAGTCGAAAGATGCGGGCGGCGGTGACTTTTATGACCGCGTCTATTCTGCCGAGCGCCCCGAACTGTTCTTCAAGGCGACCGCGAGCCGGGTAGCGGCCCCCGGTAGTTATGTGCGGATTCGTAACGATGCTTCCTGGTCGGTGCCCGAACCGGAACTTACGCTGTTGCTGAACCATCGCGGCCAGATCATCGGTTACACGGTAGGGAACGACATGAGCTCGCGCGACATCGAAGGCGAGAATCCGTTGTATCTTCCCCAGGCCAAAGTCTATGACCGCAGCTGTGCGCTGGGGCCGTGTGTGCTCGTCAGCTCCGAGCCGCTGCCATCATCCACGCCTATCCAACTGGAGATTGTGCGAGATGGCAAGGTGGAATTTGCCGGCGCGACCACGCTCGCCGAGATGAAGCGCAAGCCTGCGACTCTTGCCGAATATCTCTTCCGCGATAACAGCTTTCCGAACGGGGCCTTCCTGATGACTGGAACGGGAGTCGTCCCGCCGGACTCTTTCACCCTGCAGGCCGGTGACCAGATCAGCATCACGATCGAGCCGATCGGTACTCTCGTCAATGAAGTCGCGCCGAGAGGCTGAGTACTAGCCAACGGCCTCTTTGCTTAACATCCCATTTATCATCCGGGTGATCCCGAGGGGATTTCCATTCTGCAATTCCGCAGGCAGCACGGCATCGGGAAAGTCCTGATAGCAGAAGGGGCGGGCAAACCGAAATATAGCCTGAGTGCCAACCGAAGTCGAACGTCCATCTGAGGTCGCAGGATAAGGACCGCCGTGCACCATCGCATGACAGACCTCAACCCCAGTCGGAAAGCCGTTGAAGAGTAGTCTGCCTACCTTTGATTCGAGAATAGCAATGAGATCGCGGTGCGCAACCAGGTCTTCTTCGGTGCCATGGATAGTTGCGGTGAGGTGGCCCTCCAATGCTTCGGCGGCCGCCAGCATCTCTTCTCGCCCGTTATAGGCGACCAGCAGAGTCGTTGGCCCGAAGATCTCCTCAGCGAGACTTGGATCGCTCAACAATGAACGCACTTCGGACGTAAAAAGCGTTACCGGCTGCCGCGTTGCCAGGTCATCTTCCGCGGCGGATTTTGCCGCCAGGTCGACGCCGATCTCTTCGCTGCGCCCCAGCACAGCTGCGGCGTATTTTTTCCCGATGTTCCCCGCCAGCATGGTTTGGGGCGCCATTGCCGTGACCCCGGTCTTAAGCGACTCTGTAAACGAATCGCTCTCGGCGCCTTGAGGAATGAACACCAGGCCCGGCTTGGTGCAGAACTGTCCTGACCCCAATGTGAAAGAGTTCTGCAGCCCGTTAGCGATCGCCGCAGAGCGTGTATGCATCGCGCCAGGCAGAATAAACAATGGATTCACGCTGCCCATCTCTGCGTAACACGGAATCGGAACCGGTCGCGACGCGGCTAGTTTCATCAGCGCTTTACCGGCGGCCGGCGAGCCGGTAAATCCAACCGCCTTGACCAGCGGATGCACGACCAACTGAGTGCCGACCTCGATCTGTGCGTCGAAGAGTAGCGAAAAGATTCCCTCGGGCAGCCCGCATGCTCGTACGCTTTCGCGAATCGCCTGCCCGACCAACTCGCTCGTCCCCGGATGCGCCGGGTGGGCCTTCACGATCACCGGATTTCCGGCAGCGAGAGCCGAAGCCGTATCCCCACCGGCGACGGAGAATGCCAGGGGAAAATTGCTCGCGCCAAAGACCACGACGGGGCCGAGCGGTTTGAGTATCGAGCGGATGTCTGCGCGCGGAAGCGGCTTGCGCTCGGGCTCGGCAGGGTCGATCCGCGCGCCGACCCACGATCCCTCTTCCACCACGCTGGCAAAGAGCCTAAGCTGACCCGTGGTGCGCGCCAGCTCTCCGCGCAGCCGGGCCTCTGGCAACCCAGTCTCGAGACCGGCGCGGGTGACGATCTCCGTTCCTCGCTCCTCAATCCCCGCCGCGATCGAACGCAGAAACTTGCCTTTGTCCGCTCCGGAGAGATTCCCGTAGACGGAGAAAGCGTTTGCCGCCAATCTTGCGGCTTCGTGGACATCCTCGCCGCAGGCGGTATGAAAGGCGGGTTCCAGCACCTCGCCGGTCGATGGGTTGGAGGCACGGAAAGCACCTCCACCAGCAGCACCCAGTTTCGATCCTATGAGCGAACAACCGTTAAGCGGCAAATTCAGTCTCCCCCGTAAGTGTGCGATTTGTGCGATAGAGCCGAATTCTCAGATTCTTAACTTTTCGCCCTTATGAAGTCGCGTAAGCGGCATCATCCACAGGAATCCTTAATAAGCATCTCACGATGAATTTTCTCGCGCCGCTACCACGAAGAGTCAGTTCACGGGAGACGAATAGCGGTCACGCAAGCCAGGAGACGGCCAGGTTTTCCTTAGCCCATTCCAGGCAACGCCGGTTGGACTGCTCTTCGATAGCAAGGAGCTCTTCATTGCTCAACCCGGCCGTTTGCGGCATCTGCTTTGAGGTATGCTCGTCGACAATTTGAAGAATTGCTGGTTGAGCGGCAGCCCGCCGATCGGGAAATGTGGCCCAATACTCATCCGTTCGGACCGGAACCTTCAGCGTATGGTCGGTGATCATCTCCAGCAGCAAATGCACATTAGGATTTGCGCGGCGGCATAGCTCGACCATGCCCTTCACATCGAGAAAACCTTCGCCACAGACAACCTCGGCCAGCAGAAAGCCCCGCTCGTAAGGTTGCACCGCCATGTCTTTCAAGTGCGTGCTCTTCACATAGGGGGCGAGTTTGGCCACCACGCTCATCGGCTCTTCTGAGAGAGAGAGATTGTTGCCGAAATCAATCAAGGCCCCGTAATACTCGCTCGAAATTTGCTTCAGCAATGCCACGAACTCATCCGCGGTGCGGTCTTTATGATTCTCCATGGCGAGAACGACCTTCTGCTTCTCGGCGAGCGGCACAATCTTCTCGACGACCGCCGTAGTGCGCTTCTTCCAGTCGAGATAAGCGTCCATCGTCTTGAAATTCTCATAGCGGCGACCGCTCAGGCTTACGACGCGCAGGCAGCTCGCGCCGACAGCGTTCGCCTCGCGCAAAGAATTTTCAAAGCCGGACATATCGTCATCCGCATGTTCGGGCAATCGGCTCTCGTACTCGACGAACATGCCGAGCTCTTCCGCGCGCTTGCGGAATTTGGCGAGGTCGCCCTTGACCGAGGTTTGCACTCCAGCGGCTCCAATGCTGTGGCAATACTCCAGGAGAGCGATGGAATCGTCGCGCAGCGGCCCGGCCGGATGGTTGTAGCCTCCGAGCCGAATCGCCAGGCTGGTCGATGCGAGACCCATCGCCCCACTCGTCCACTGATCGGCGTTGAGTCCAGCTTTCGCGTCACCCTTTGACGATGTGGTGTCTTGCGCCCAGGTCATGAAAGCTCCATCACTCACTGCGGAGACGAGCCCTACAGCCGCGCCTGCCGTCAGGAAGTTCCGTCTGCTGATCAATATTCGCTCCTGTGCCCATTACTTAGCTGTCCAGCCGCCGTCGATGAGGATGTCTGTACCGGTGATGAAGCCCGCAAACTCCGAGCATAGATAGCAGGCCAAAGCGCCGATCTCTTCGACCTTGCCCCATCGCCCGACTGGCAGGCTCGCCAGGAACTGGGCATTCGCCTCCGGATTGTTCATGACCGCCGCATTCATGTCGGTGCTGAACGGACCCGGGCTGATGCCGTTCACTGTGATGCCATCACTGGCAAGCTCTAGAGCCAAAGCGCGCGTCAGGCCGAGCAGCGCCGCCTTTGCAGACGAGTACGGAGTCCTTCCCGGCAATGAGACATGGCTCATGATCGAAGTCATGTTGAGAACGCGTCCATACCCGGTGCCCTTCATGCCTGGAACAAAGGCGCGGCACATCAGAAAAGTCGAGATCAGACTGGAATCGATGACGCTACGAAATTCGTCGAGCGAATAATCGACAAGAGATTTGCGAATGTTCGTCCCGGCATTGTTGATGAGGATCTGCGGATGGCCGAATCGCTCGGCAACCGCCTGCGCCACCGCCGCAACATCCTCTTCCCGCGTTACGTCGCCGACGAAGACCGCCGCTGTACCACCCTTACCCGCGATCGCGTCGCGAACAGCCTCAAGACGCTGCACATCCCGGGCCACCAGGGCGATCTGTGCCCCAGCCTCCGATAGCGAGTTGGCCATGGCCTCGCCGAGTCCCCGGCTTCCGCCAGTGATGACCGCCGTCTTGCCCGATAGATCAATCTTCATGCGCCCGTCCAATAGAGTCGCGAGTGAATGACGAATCGCAACGCACCCGTAATACTAAACCGGATTGCCGTATCGATTGTTCTGCCCGATTGTTTCGCTCAAGTCCATCGCCCGCAACGGACTTGACATAGGGCCAGCAGGCGCATTGAATGACCAACATTCAGGTATTCGCTCGCATTTGTGCACATCGGCCACCCCATCTGGAGCAAAAGCTTGTCGCGGACGATATCGGCCGCCCCGCAGTTGGCGGCATTTGGATTCGCTATCCTCGCTTGCTGCCCTGCCGCACGCGCACAAGAACCGCCAGCAACCCCACCGGCAGCGTCGACCCAGACACAAGAGAGAGCAAACGCAACACGAATGCGCGTCTTCCTGGGACTGGGGCGTGAGCCGGATGCAAAGGTCGGAGCCGAGGGCGCCAAACTCTTCGGCCCCACCTGCGGCTTTTGTCATGGAGCGAACGCTCGCGGAGGCGTCGGGCCGGACCTGCTGCGCTCCTCCGTGGTTCTCGATGACAACCAGGGCGAGGTGTTGGGCCCGGTTATTCGAAAAGGATTTCCCGACAAAGGCATGCCAGGCTTTCCCGCTCTGACCGATGAGCAGGTCCGCCAGATAGCTGAGTTCCTCCACGAACAGGTCTACCTGGCCGCCAACCGAGGGACTTACGAAATTCAAAACATCGTGACTGGAAATCCTAAGGCGGGCGAGGCCTACTTCAACGGCGATGGAAAATGCAACACGTGCCACTCTCCCTCCGGAGACCTCGCTCACATCGCATCCAAATTGAAACCTCTCGATGTGCAAAACTCCCTTCTCTACCCCGCCGCAGTCGGGACACACCCGCCTCCGCAAGTGACTGTGAGCTTGAAGGACGGCACAGCAATCACCGGGACCCTGAAATATCTCGACGACTTCTACGTGTTACTGGATGACTCGGCCGGAAACATCCACTCCATCGCGCTCGATCCAGACGTCAAGGTAAAAATCGAAGATAGGCTCGCCGTTCATCGAAAGATGCTCGAGAACTACACTGACGCGCAAGTTCACGATCTCACTGCTTACCTGGTGACGTTGAAATGAACCTTCGCCGTCACCTTTCTTCCATCGTCTTCTGCGCTCTCTTCTCTTGCTCATCATGGGCGCAATTACTCACTCCGCAAAAGCTGGTCGAATCACAGCCGACCGACACGTGGCCCACCTACAACGGCGATTACTCGGGCAAGAGATTCAGCCCTCTGACGCAGATTCAAGCTTCCAACGTTCATGCTCTGGCTCTCGCCTGGATGTATCGCATCACGGTCGCCGGTCCGCTGCGTGGCGTCGGCTCACCGGACATCAAATCCACGCCGCTCATGGTCAACGGCGTTCTCTACTTCACCATTCCCGACCACGTCTACGCCGTCGACGCGCGCACTGGTCAGGAGCTTTGGCACTACGACTGGGTCGACCAGGGCGGCCACCTGGTAGGAAATCGCGGCGTCGGCATGTACGGCGATTGGCTCTACTTCATGGCTCCAGATGGCTGGTTTATCTCGCTCGAGGCGAAGACCGGTAAAGAGCGCTGGCGAAAGAAGATGGCCGACGAAAAGATGCAGTACTTCACCACCCTCGCGCCGCTGGTAATCGGCCATCACGTCATCATCGGAGTCGGTGGAGACGCGATCGACGTTCCTGGATATCTCGAAGCGCGCGACCCCGAGACCGGCGAGCTGCAGTGGCGCTGGAACAGCGAACCCCAAAAAGGAGAGCCCGGCGCAGAGACCTGGCCCAACGAAGCAGCCATGGCCCACGGCGGCGGCATGACCTGGCTAACCGGCACCTACGACAAGGACCTGAACCTGCTCTATTGGGGCACCGGCAATCCAAATCCGGTCATGGCTGGTCAGGGCCGCAAGGGCGACGATCTTTGGACTTGCTCAATCGTTGCGCTCAATCCCGACACCGGCAAACTCGTCTGGTATTTTCAGGGATCGCCCCACGATACCCACGATTGGGACAATACCGAAACGCCCGTCCTCTTCGATGCGGAGATCGATGGCAAGCCGCGCAAACTGCTGGCGCAGGCGGCGCGCAATGGTTACTTCTTCGTGCTCGATCGGACCAACGGAAAGAGTGTGCTCTCCAGGCCATTCGTTCCTCTGAACTGGTCGAAGGGGATCGACGCTAAAGGCCAGCCAACTCCCGACGAGGGGAAAGAACCTACTATCGACGGATCATTGATCAGCATGAACGGTGGCGGCGCAACAAACTGGATACCTCCCAGCTATAGTCCGCAGACAGGTCTCTTTTACGTAAACGCAACGCGCGGCTTCAGCGTGACCTACCTGACCGACCCGAGCGCTCGCCCGGAGGGATATGGTGGCTCGTGGAGCGAGCTCTGGTCGCAAAAATCCCTGGAAGCGCTCGACTACAAAACCGGAGAGGCGAAATGGACTCACCCCTATACGAGCTTTGGCGGCGCAGGCCGAGGCCTGGGAGGGCCCGGCATTCTAACCACCGCAGGAAAGCTGCTCTTCACCGGGGACTACAGCGGTAATCTCATCGCCTTTGACGCAGCCAATGGAGATATCCTGTGGCACTTTCCCATGCAGCACTCGCTCAGCAACGGCCCCGAGACCTATCTCCTCGATGGAAAGCAATACCTGGTCGTCGGAGCGGGCGATACGTTATATGTCTTCGCGCTAATGCAGTGACTCTCAAGAGAATGAGGCCCACATGAAGCCGAGTCGAGCGCGTTACGGAGTAGTGGGCCTGGCCATCGGCCTGGCGGTGCTCTCCTACGTGCAACGCGTCGCGATGTCACAGGCAGCAGGGCCAATCTCTCACGATCTCCACCTCAGCAAGGCACAGATGGGATTCGTCTTCGGCGCTTTCGGGCTCTCCTACGCGCTCTTCGAGATTCCCATCGGCCTGCTCGGCGATCGCATCGGTGTTCGCCGCGTGCTGCTGCAAATCGTCGCCGCGTGGTCTTTCTTCACCGCGCTCACCGGCGCGGCTTGGAGCGTCGCTTCGCTCTGCGTCATTCGCTTCCTCTTCGGAGCAGGCGAGGCGGGCTGCTTCCCCAACCTCACACGCATGCTCAGCGTCTGGCTTCCGGCACGCGAACGCGTCACCGCCCAGGCCTTCATGTGGGCATGCACGCGCTGGGGCGGAGCAGCGACACCCCCTCTCGTGCTGGCTTGTATCGGCCTCTTCGGCTGGCGATGGGCCTTTGTTGCTTTCGCAAGCCTCGGCCTCGTGTGGTGCGCGATCTTTTTCTTCTGGTTCAAAGACGATCCCGCGCAGCACTCGTCTGTCGACCCCGCCGAATTACAGCTGCTCGAAAGCTCTCGCGCTCTGATGAGCCACGGCGGCGCAAAGCGCCAGTGGACATCTCTGCTGCTGACGCCCCAGGTCTTCGTGCTTGTGCTGCAATACTTCTGCTTTTCGTTTGTCTGGTACTTCTACATCACCTGGCTGCCGACCTACTTGAGAGAGGCGCGCGGCCAGACGCCGGCACACGCCGCAGCCCTGTCTGTCATCCCACTGCTATTTGGAGGATTCGGTTCGCTGCTCACCGGCCTCGCGCCCGCGCGTCTGCCGCATCGCGCGATTGCCTTCTGCGGCTTTCTCGGAACTGCGGTCCTGCTCTTCGCCTTCACCCGCATCCACGCGGTTTTCCCTGCGATGATTTGCATGGGACTGGCAAGTTTTTCGAGCGACCTCACCATGCCGATCTCGTGGAATGCCTGTGTCGAAATCGGTGGCCCTTACACAGCGACGGTAGCGGCAGCAATGAACATGCTCGCCAATCTCGGCGGCTTCATCGCCCCAGTCGTCGGCGGCCTGATCCTGCAGAAAACCGGCTCGTGGACGCCGCTCATCTATCTCATGATCGGCGCGGCAACCATCTCCGCACTCTGCTGGCTATATCTCGATCCAAGAAATCCGGAACGCGACCTGAAGGCGCTCCAGACACAAGTGAATGCGGAAGGCGCCTCCCTCTAACGGCCTGTCTCCTCTACTTCGAAGGGGGTGCGGCCTGAGAGCCGGAGTTCGGGAATGACCTCGCCAGGTAACCGGAAATCTCATCGAACTCTTCATCGGTGGCAACGGCTCCGCGGCCGGCCATAGTTTGTACCAGGCTGCGCCACTCTTGAGCATCCATTCGTTTCGAGGCGGACACATTTGCCGAGTGGCATCCCGAGCAGACCTTCAGCATGAGCTCCCTTCCGGTGCCGGGTGGAAAGAGTGAGCCCGGCGCGGCATCTGGATGCGCGGAATCCGGATGCGCAGCGACATAACGCTCGCCTTCAGCGCTCCCTGGTGGCGTCGCCTCGGCAGCGAGAGAACTGCCGTCCAAAACACTCGACACACTCTTGGTCCCGGAAAGCGAGTATGCGATTACCGTATCGCTCGCGAGTGGCGCGCCGATCAGGCCGCCGCCCGTCGCGACGACCGCGACGTACTGGTTCCCGCCTGCGTCGGCATACGTGATCGGCGTGGACTCGGCCGATGCAGGAAGCTTGGCTGTCCATATCTCCTTGCCGCTCGCCTCATCGAAGGCTCGAAATCGAGCATCGTCGGTGGCGCCAATGAAGATGAGGCCAGTTGCCGTAACGATCGCTCCGCCAAGACCGGGCCGCCCTGTCTTCTGTTTGCCGTCAGGAAGGCTGTCGGTCACACCAAGGGTGGACCTCCAGGCGATCTTTCCGGTGTTGACGTCCACCGCTACCAATTGCCCCCATGGAGTTGGTGTGCAAGGCAAATGGTTGGCGGGGTTCCAAAATCGCTGCAGACCAGCTAATGAACCGGAATTGATATAGCTCCCATCCGTCTGGCGGATGATCCGCATCGGCTGCCCGAGATTGTTGACGTTGACGATGAAGAGACCTGACTTTGGATCGAAGGCGCCGCCATAGTAATTGACGCCGCCCTGAGTACCCGGCATGGGCACGGTGTACCGGTCAAGCTGCGTCGGGGTGTATTGGATCTCACCCAGCAGCAGATTGTTGTCGTCAACGAACTGCTCGCACCACGCCTTGTGTTCCGGAGTGTCCTTGTAGAGATTCGACCGGCTTAGCGTGACCTGAGAGAGCGGTTCTGGCAGCGAAGGAAACGGCTGCGTCGGAGAAGTCTGCTCACCGGGCACATTGCTCTTCGGCACCCCCCGTTCAACAACATCGTAGATCGGCTTGCCCGTCACTCGATTCAGAATGAACATCAATCCGTTCTTGTTCACCGTAGCCACAGCCGGAATGATCTCCTTGCCGCGTCTTACGTCGAACAGTGTCGGCGGCGACTCCGTGTCCAGGTCCCAGATGTCGTGATGAACGACCTGAAAGTACCAAAGCAGCTTGCCCGTATCCGCATTAACCGCCACCAGAGAAGAGCCGAACAAATTGTCTCCAGGGCGATCGACGCCAACGCGATCATTGTTCGGCGCTCCGAATGGCATGTAGAGAATCCCGCGAGCGACGTCGACGGTCATGTAACCCCAGACGTTCACGCCCGATCGGTTCTTCCAGCTATCTCCCGCCCAGCTCTCATGTCCCGTTTCTCCGGGAAGCGGCACTGCATGGAAGGTCCAGACAAGCTTGCCGGTCTTCGCATCCCAGGCACGGGTGTCGCCGGCAGGGCCTGAGCCGCCATCCTTACCGCCCGGTCCTTCGCCGGGACCAGCGCCGGTGATGATCAGGTTCTTGTAAATGGTCGGCGGAGACGGCAGTATATAGCTCTTGTCCACACCAGTCTTCATCACCTCCGGAGTCTTCAGATCAACCATCCCGTTGACGCCGAAACCTGTATTGATGCGACCCGTAGACGCACTGATCGAATACATCCTGCCCCGGCGCGTGCCAAACACGATTGCCGCAGGACTCGAACCATCACCCGGCCAGTAAGCTGCGCCACGCAACGAAGCGTTATCGCCATCCGGAATTTCGAAGACCCACTTCTCCTGGCCTGTGGTTGAATCCAATGCCACGACTCGGCTGTAAGGCGTGACCACATAGATGGTTTGCCCGATTACGAGTGGCTGATCTTCAGACTGATGAAAGCCCCCGCCGCTGGAGGCGCCAACGGCGCGACTCGCATCCGCATTCGTCGCCGGCTTCATGTGGTACACCCAGGCGACCTTCAAGTCTCGAACATTTGCCGGCGTAATCTGAGTCAGCGTCGAATACCTCGTGCCACCCGGATCATGTCCAGACATCGGCCAGTCCGAAGGATTAGCCCCAGACGTTGACGCCACCGCCGGGTCGCCCTGGCCTCGCCCGCCCGATGCCAGCAAGGGCAAAAGTAAGAGCAAGCTAAACAGGCCGATCCACGCAGCTCTTCTTAACTCTATCCGGCGTCGCTGATCTCTTGCTGAAACTGCGGTGTTGTTGAGCGTTGCTTGTTTGGTCACGGATATTCACGCTCGGAGACGAGCGTATGAAATTGTAACGAACGCCAAGCGGTTTCTGCCTCAGCCTTCCGTAGACGTCAGCTCGATCGTTTCTTCTTTTGCTCGATCAAATCAGACAGCGCATCAAGCAGTGGTTCCTGCTCTTCGCGAATGTATTCGCGGGCCTCATCGAGACTGAACCATTGCCCGCGATCGATCTCAGCGATCTCGATCCGCTTTCCGGAGCGCGGAGGCCACTCAATCTCGCACCGATTGCTCACCAGTTTGGCCGGATCGCAGTCCCCGCGAAACGCCCACGCCGTGACAATCTTTCCGCTCCTCTGCGTGATCGCGCCCAGCTCATGAAACTTCCCCTCACTGTCGAAGCCCGTCTCCTCTTTAAATTCCCGGCGCGCCGCAGCGAGAGCATCTTCGTCCTTCTTCTTGTATTCCCCCTTCGGAATCGTCCATGCGCCCTTGTCTTTCTTAGCCCAAAGCGGCCCTCCAGGATGAACCAGAAAGACCTCCAGCCGCCCACTCGAATCCCGAAACATCATCAGACCAGCACTACGCTTTGGCATCGCCTACCGCATCGCCTTCCGGGATTGCCCTGACATCCCCCTCGCATCAACGATCAGTGCTGGCTCAACGCCCACACATAGGCTGCAACCGCCGATACCTGATCGGGAGTGAGCTGAGCGCCACCCATCGCCGGCATCGTCGAGCGATAGTTCTTCGGCAACGGCACGCCGTCAGTGATGGTTTTGGCGATGCCCTTCCAGCTGCCATCGCTCCACACCCACTTGCCATTGGTCAGGTCAGGCCCAATCGGAGTGCCCTTGGCATTCGCGCCATGGCAACCCGTGCAAGCGGCTCCGCCCACTTCGCCGTGATAGACGCGATCGCCCAGCGCAACCATCTGCTGCGTCGCTCCCGCAGGAACCGGAGGACCCGCGTCAGGATGCGTCCCCTCCGGCGGCTTCGCGTCGGCCTTGACGATCTCGCCAGCCGGCGCCGTCAAGCTCGGGCACGGAGTGTACTTGGCCTGTGAAGCATCCGCTCCCGAACCACCCTGATAAGTGATCCTATAGATTCTGCCACTCACATCGTCGGCAACAAACAGCGCCCCGTCCGGAGCCACTGCCACGCCCGAAGGGCGATGCACCGCCTTATCCGGAGACTTGACCGGCCCGGCAAACCCATCGGCAAAGATCTCGCATTCGCCCGAAGAATGATCGCCCGCCAGCGGCTGGTAAACGATGTTGTAACCGCCCTGCGGATAAGGTGCGCGGTCCCACGATCCGTGAAAGGCGATGAAGAGACCGCCGTGATAGCGGCTCGGAAACTGCGTCTGATCGTAGAAGGCCATTCCATTCGGGCCCCAATGCGCAGGGAAAGCCGCAACCGGAGCGGTCTTGCTCGCGCAGTCCCCGACCTTGTGTCCGCCGTCGCCGCCATATTCAGGAGCAAGCAGCAGCTTCTGCTGCGCCGGATCGTAGTAGCACTCGGGCCACCCATAGTCGCCGCCCTGCTTCATCAGCATCACTTCTTCCGAAGGCAGTGTCGCTTCCTCTTCAGGCTTGTACAGGTCCGGCCAGTTGGCATGAAGCTGATCGCGGCCATGCTGCGTGATGAAGATGTAATTGTCCTTCGAGTCGAATCCGAATCCCTCCGCGTTGCGGATCCCGGTCGCATACCGCGCAGCGGGTGAGAATACCTGATCAGTTTTGTTGGCGTCGTAGCGCCACACGCCACCGCGGGTCTCAAGCTCCGTGCAGGGAACGGCGCCCGGCGATTTCAGTTGGCGATTCTTCAGTTGGCAGGCATTCGTCGCCGTCGCCACATCCACGTACAAAGATCCCTTCGGGTCGATGAAGATCGGATGCATCGGATGGTCGCCCGTAAGCGGCAGCCCGGAAACGACTGTAATCGCGGGGCCTTCCGGCACGACCGAGCCGGCCGGCAAAGCATATTTCACGATGCGGTCGTTCAGCTCGGCATAGATCGATCCGTTGTACAGAGCGATGCCCGAGCCGCCATGTCCGCCGGTCTTGGCCGTCTCCCCAAAACGCTCAATCACGTCCGCTTTTCCCGAGCCGCTCTTGTCCTGAAGAGCGACCAGAAAGCCGCCTTCATGCACCGCCTCGCCCGCTGGAAAGTACTGGCCGGACCAGGTGTTGACATAAACCACCCCATTCGGAGCGACGACAAGATGCCGGGCATGGCCGATATTGTCGGCGAAGACGGTCGCGCAAAATCCCGGCGGCAGCTGCAACCCGCTGTCATCGCTGGGACAGGTCGCGCCGTCAGCGACTACGCCCGCAGCCGAACGACCGCCAGCAGCCGCAAAAGCTACGCCCGCGGACAGCGCTAGGAGCATCATTTTGAGCGGTAAATAACTCTCGCGGAGAGAGGGCAATCGCATAAAGATATCTCCTCTGATGGGCGAACGAACCAACCTTCGAATGGTAACTCTACGGGCGGAGACTCAAGGTAATCTTGCGGGCGTCGCCGCCTGTAGATTGGACGACGATCTCTCCATCGCTGCGCTTGATGACGCTGGGAAACTTCTCTCCCCACTCCACCAGGACGATGCTGTCTGGGCCGGCAAGTTCTTCGATTCCGAGCGACTCAAGTTGGCGCTCGCCTTCGATGCGGTAGAGGTCGAGGTGGTAAAGCATCACCGCCGTCTTCTTGCCGTGCTCGCGGTACTCGCCCTCGTATTCGTGAATCAGGGTGAAGGTGGGGCTGGTGACTTCCTCCGCCTCGGCAGCGTGAAGTCCCTCGGCGATGCCTTTGACCAAGGTCGTCTTGCCGGCGCCGAGATCCCCGCGCAAGATCAGAAATTTTGGCGGAGCGAGCAGCTTGGCGATCTCGCGGCCGACAGCAATCGTCTCGTCGCCGCCGCGAGTTTCAAATACGTGGCCTTTGCTGGCTGCCTCTTCAGTCACGTCTTCTATCCTCGGCATGCGAAAACCCCTGTATCCAAAGATACCCGCCTTTGTCCTTAAAGCGGAAACGGAATGCGCTACAAAGATGTGAAATGGTGTCGGTGGCGAGCAGGGTGTGTTCGTCCTGCTCGACAACTGCGAGATCGGCGGCGAGTCCGTGGAGATAGACCGCGGCCTCGACGGCTCGGGCGACGCTCTCTGGAGAGAGGTCGCGAGCGTACTGGGCAAGCATGGCGGCGACGATGCCGGTGAGGATGTCTCCGCTGCCGCCTTTGGCCATGCCGGGGTTGCCGGTGGTGTTGACGGCGATCGCGCCGTCGGGATGGGCGATGAGGGTGCGCCAGCCTTTGAGGACGACAGTGACATTGTGGGTCGTGGCGAATTTGCGGGCGACGCGTTCGCGGTCGGACTGGACATCTTTGACCGAGCCGCCGATAAGCCGCGCCATCTCGCCGGGATGGGGCGTGATGACAAGGGGGCGGTGGTGTCCGTCAATATTCGAGGGATTCTTGGCGAGCATGTTCAGCGCGTCGGCGTCGAGGACGAGCGGCTGTTTGGTCTGGCTGACGAGTTCGAGGACAAATTTCTCCGTCTCGGGATGCTGGCCGAGGCCGGGGCCGACGGCGAGGACGGTGGCTCGTTCGAGGAGGGCTTTCATCCGCTCGGGGGCGAGGTTGGCGCTCGAGATTTCGCCGTCTTCGCCTTCGAGCATGGGGACGGTCATCAATTCGAGGGCTGCTTGGGCCACGGTGGGCAGGATGGATGACGGGATGGCGGCGGTGACGAGTCCGGCTCCGGCGCGCAAGTGCGGAGAGTGAGGCCATGGCGGCGGCTCCGCCCGTTCCTCGCGCTCCAGCGACGACGAGCACGTGGCCGTACATTCCTTTGTTGCTGTCGGGAACTCGTGGAGCGTGGGTGATGGTGGCGGATTCGCCGGCCCAGGTGAGTCCGGTTGCCGATTGAATGGCTTCGTCGGGCGAGCCGATGGGCGCGACGACGATGCCTCCTCGGGTCATGTTGCCGAAGAGGTGCGCGAGTTTAGGCGCGGTGAAGGTGACGACCGCGTTGGCGCGAAATGCTCCGGGTGAGTCGGGCTGGCGCGAGTCGGCGTCCCAGCCGGAGGGAAGGTCGACGGCGACGATGGGAGTTTGAAGCGCGTTGATGCGCTCGGCGAGCGCGGCGGCGACGCCGCGCAGAGGCGGCTGGAAGCCGGTGCCGACGATAGCGTCGAGGAAGAGGTCGGCCGCTTCGAATAGGTCGAGGATCGGCACGTCGTCGAGGTTGGCTTCGTCCGTGAGTAGAAAGGGCGCCGCCGGAAGCTGGGCAAACATCGCTTCGGCATCGCCTTTGAGGTCGGCGGGATCGCCGAGAAGCACGACCGTGACAGCGCAGCCCAGCCTCGGCGAGGTGGCGGGCGGCGACAAATCCATCGCCGCCGTTATTGCCTTTGCCGCAGAGAACGGTGATTCGGTTATGGCCGGGAAATTCGCTAAGGACGAAGCGGGCGACGGCCGAACTCCGGCGTTTTCCATCAGGGTGGTCGAGGCGATGCCGAATTGCTCGGAGGTGAGCCGGTCGGCTATCGCGCATCTCGCTGGCGGTGAGTATTTTCATGTGTTTGACATCCGACAAACAATCGGCCTCCCAAGCGGAGGCCGTTGTCTCACTACGGTCAGATGCAGTTTACTGCGAAACGCCCAGGGTGGTTCCGGTAGCTGTTGCGGCCGCTGGGGCCGGCTCCGTTTTCTGGACGAAGTAGCTGTGGTCCCAGAGATTGCGGTAGAAGAGGCCGGTGAGCTCGGCGGCGCGGGGGCCAAAGGTGGGCCGTCCGCCCTCGAGGAAGAAGACGGTGACGATGCGTCCGTACTGGGTGTCGGCATAGGAGGCGAACCAGCCATAGCGGGTGCCGTCGTTGGAGCAGGTGCCGGTCTTGCCCATGACCGGGAATTCGTTGAAGTTGGCGCGGAGGCGGCGGGCGGTGCCGTAGATAGTCGCCGCGTGCATGCCGTCCTGAATCTCGGGGATGATCGGGGCGATGTCGAGGGTGCGCTTGATCTTGGGCTGAAAGTCGAGGACTTCCTGCGGGGTGGTCGGATGCTGCAGGTAATAGAGGGTGCCACCGTTGGCGATCGAGGAGACCAGTGCGCCGAGCTGCAGCGGGGTCATCGAGACGCTCTCGCCGAAGCTGCACATGCGTCCGACTCCGCCAGCGGACTCGGGGAGTTCCTGGTCGGGATAGACGCCGAGGGTCTCGCCGGGGATGTTGTAGCCGGCGAGCTCTCCGAGGCCGAACTGGTTGGAGTAGTGGCGGACGCGCTCAAAGCCGAGGCGGCGACCGAGGGTCTCGAAGTAAAGATTGTTGGAATGGGCCAGCGCTTCGGTCAGGGTCAGGTGGTAGCCGCCGCCGAGGTTGACCGGAGTGTCTTTGGTGATGATGCCTTCTTCGAGCGCCGCGAGGGCGACCGAGACCTTAATGGTGGAGCAGGGCTCGGCGCCTCCGCTCAGGGCGAGCTTCTGGTTGACCATGGCGAGGATGCGGCCATTGTTGGGATCGATCGCGACGACGGTGCCGTTCATATCCCCGAGCGCCGCGATTGCCGCGCGCGAACGACCGGGTCTTCCCCGGTGGTCACGTCCCCAGCCGTCAGATCGCCCTCGGCGAAGGAGTTACCCGTAAAGCGCTCATAGGAATGGTGGCGATACGTCAGGCTGGCGTGATGCAGGGTGCGCTGTGCCGATGGCGATTGATCGACGCCGGTGGCAGAGCGGGCGGTCGCGTGGGTTACGGTGTGCGCAGGATGATGGTGGACATGCTTCACCGCGGTGCTGGTGGTCGCACCAAGCGGCAGCGCGGCGAACCCGGAGAACAATGCCAGCCGCGAAAGAGATGAATAAGAAAATGTCATAGTATGGCTTTCTCAAGAAGCAGGGATGAAGTCAATCCCCGATTCCAGTTCCCGGAGCGCTAAAAAGGTGATTTGCTCCAGCTTAAAGATTATCGGCAAATCCGCAAAGAAATTTCTTGCGGCCGGGCCTATTCCTCGAAAAGAACATCGCCGAACCAGTCGCGGCGACTCTTCGGTTACGGTCGCCAATCTTTCTTAGACTTCAGCCTGAGAACTTCGAGCTACTTTGCCGCACCCTACAAATCGAAAACTGCAGTTGCGTCAAGTCGCTGTTTCGCGCCAAGGAAGTCCCATTCCGCGATGGCCGCCACCGGGGTGTGGGGCTTCCTCTAATTGTAACAACCTGAGTGCCTATCACAAACCTCCGCGACGCATAAAAGCGGGCACATCGAGGTCCTCAGTGTTACTTTGGTCCTCCTCCTAGATCGAGCTTTCCCGAAAAGACACGCTGGTCGCGGCTGGAGACGACCATGACAGGTGCTCCTCGACTTGGCGAGTAGTCGGCTGAGATACTGCGGCGTATTCGAGCACCTCGGGTCGATCGATCTCCAACCGCTCTACTTCGGGCCCATAGACGGCCTCGGCAGCCAGGTCCGTCCGTGCGCATTCCTCGATCTCGGCGAGCGCGGCGTAGACGACGGCCGGCGAGACTCGTGGCTCCTCCGGATTTGCCGGCCACCGGGCGCGGCTTCCTCCTCTGGCTTCGCTGGCGAAACGAGGCGACGAGGCCGGCCGCCTCGGCGCGAACGAAGGCGACTGGCGGCACGTGGACGTTCAGCACGGTGTTGAGCAGCCGCTCGCGACGCTCGGGCTGGTCGATGGGTTCGCCGCGGAATCCGGTGGCGATGACGGTGATCTTGACGTCGTCTCCCATGCTTTCATCCAACACCGCGCCGAAGATAATGTTGGCGTCTTCGTGGGCGGCGTTTTGGATGAGAGTGGAAGCCTCGTTGACCTCGCTGAGCTTGAGGTTGCTCGAGCCGCGAGATGTTGATCAGGATGCCGCGCGCGCCGTCGATGGCGCCGTCCTCGAGCAGCGGCGAGGCCATGGCCGCCATTGCGGCGTCGATGGCCCGATTGGAGCCGCCGCGGATGCCGGTCCCCATCACCGCGTAGCCCATGCCGGCCATGGTCGTCTTCACGTCGGCGAAGTCGCGGTTGATGATTCCGGGGATGGTGATGATGTCCGAGATTCCCTGCACACCCTGCCGCAGCACGTCGTCGGCGATGCGGAAGGACTCGAAGAATCCGGCGTCTTTGGCGACCGCAAGCAGCTTTTCGTTGGGGATGACGATCATCGTGTCGACGCTCTCGAGCAGCTCGGCCATGCCTTTCTCGGCCTGCTTCATGCGCCGCTTGCCCTCAAAGGCGAAGGGGCGAGTGACGACGGCGACGGTGAGCGCGCCCATCTCGCTGGCCAGCGAGGCGATGACCGGCGCCGCGCCGGTTCCGGTGCCGCCGCCGAGGCCGGCGGTGACGAAGACCATGTCCGCGCCTTCGAGCGCCTCGATGATCTTGTCGGAGTCTTCGAGCGCGGCGCGGCGGCCGACGTCGGGGTTTGCGCCCGCGCCGAGGCCGCTGGTGAGCTTGACGCCGAGCTGCAGCTTGACCGGCGCCTGGCAGGCCTGCAGCGCCTGGACGTCGGTGTTGGCGGCGATGAACTCGACGCCCTCGACGCGCGCCTGAATCATCCGGTTGACCGCGTTGCCGCCGCCGCCGCCGACTCCGATCACCTTGATCTTCGCGTTGCGGGGCATCTCGTCCTGATATTGAATGCGAATTTCTTCCGGATAGCTCATGTGTGCAACTCCTTTAGTTTCAATCTCGTGCGTGCTTGATCCCAAATTCCTGTCGTGCATCGATCTTCTAAACAGTTCCCGCAAACATTGCCTTGAGTTTGGCCCTCAGTCCGCCGTCCTCAGCGGCCCTGAGGACCCCGGTTCGGTGGGAGTAGAGCAGCATCCCCACCAGCGCCGAGCACTCCGGCTCGGCGAGTTCTTCGGGCATCCGTGAAATCTGTACGGGCGTACCGATCCTGGCGGGGACGCGGATCAGGCTTTCGGCGACTTCGAGCAGGCCGGGCATCTTCGCTCCGCCTCCGGTGAGGATGCAGCCCGCGCCAAGGGCCTCAAGAACTCCGCCCTGGCGGAGGTTGTCGCGAAGCAGGTAGAACATCTCGCGCGCACGGGGCTCGAGCATCTCGGCGATGAGCCGCTGGCGGATGGGCCGGCCGTCGCGCAGGGTGAGCTCGCTGGCGTTGGGAACGGCGGTGACGACCGCATGGCCATACTCGCACTTGAGCCACTCCGCCTCGGGAACGGGAATGTGCAGGCCGAGCGCGAGGTCGTTGGTGAAATGGTCGCCGCCGATGGGAATGACCGCGGTATGGGCGACCGAGCCCTCGAAGAAGACGACGAGTTCGGTCGAGCCGGCGCCGATGTCGATGAGGCAGACGCCAAGTTCGCGCTCGTCGGCGGAGACGATGGCCTCGGCCGCAGCGATCGCTTCGAAGACTGTCTCGGTCACTTCAAGGCCGGCACGGTTGGCGCAGGTGACGATGCTCTGGAGCACTCCGCCGGAGCAGGTGGAGAGATGCAGGTTGACCTCGAGCCGAGTGCCGACCATGCCAACTGGGTCGTAGATGCCGGGCTGTTCGTCGAGCAGGAACTGCTGCGGCAGCAGATGGATGACCTCGCGGTCGGCGGGCAGCGAAACCGAGCGGGCGCGATCGACTGCAGCGCGAACGTCTTCGCGGGTGATCTCGCGCAGGCGGGTGCCGAGACTGATGCCGCCGCGGCTGTTGACGCCGCGAACGTGCTGGCCTCCGACGCCGACGACACATTTTTCGATGACGCCGCCGGAGAGCTTCTCGGCAATCGTGGCGGCTTTGTTGATCGCTTCGGTCGCCGGTGCGAGGTCGGCGATCAGGCCTTTGCGTATTCCTTTTGAGTCGACGATGGCGTGGGCGCGATAGCGCAGAGCGCCTTCGTGAAGCTCAGCCGCGAGGACGCGAGTCTTGGCGCTGCCGACGTCGATGACGGTGATGAGCTCGTCCGCTCGCTGCGCCATGGCCCTAGTTCACTCCTGGCTGAGGATGACTTGGATGGGGCGGCGTGTGAAACTTCGGGCGGCCGGCCTGGCTAGTAGCGAGTGTCTTTGGTGTCGCTGGAGAAGCAGGCGCCTCCGCGTGATTTGGCAGACTTGTCCTGAGCGGACTCGGCTGGCGTGTCTTTGCGCATCTCGAGCACAACCTGGCGCTCGTAGCGCAGGTCGACCGAGGCGAGACGCGGATACTGAGCCTTCCATTCGGTGAGGTGCTGTTGGTAGTTGTGCCAGCGGGTGAGGAAGTCCTGATCGCCGAAATGGAGCAGGAGTTCGTTGCCGTCATTAGGACAGTGGGGGGCACAAGCGCCTTGACGTCCTCGGGGTCGGAGATGTCAACCTCGCTCAACTGGCTGGAGAGCTTCTCTCCGGTGGAGTCGATCTCGGCGATGAAGCGCTGGTAGATTTTCATGCGCGCGGCGCGAGTGGATGGCGGATCGTTGACGGTGATTCCGGTGATGACGGGAAACGAATAATGCTTCGCGGCCATCGTCTCGGGGGCCATGTCCAGAAGAACTCCGTCGCGATCGACGAGCCCGATGTTGCTGCCGTTGCGCACGAAGGCAATCGGCGTGCGCTCGGTGACGGAGAGGCGTAGCTGGTTGGGAAGGAGGCGCATGACAGTCGCGGTCTCGACCCAGGGCAGGTGCTCCAGTTCGGCGCGGCGTGCCCCGAGCGGGACGAAGAAGACGTTGCGGCCCATATCGCCGCCGAAGACACTGAGAAGCTCGGCCTGGGTCACCTCGGAGTTGCCGAGGATTTGGATATTGTCGGAAGAATCGATGCGGAAGCGGGGGTCGTGGGCGGCGAAGTTGCGGACCGCGTAGCCCAGCCAGGCGAGTCCGGCAACGAGAACGAGGGCGCCGACGGCCGAAGCCGATGCGGCCCCAACGGCTTTGCGGCAAGAATCCGCGGCGGACAGCGACCCGGCGACGCGAGCGGAGGAAGGGCTCGTCTTCGTCCGAGTCGTCGAACGGGATTGTCCTCTTCTCGCGAAAGGGGACGCTGCCGAGATTGGGGCGGTCGGATGCTGGCCGTCTGGTGGGCGGCCGATAAAAGGCGTCTTCGCCGGAGAGTTCGTCGTCGGCGAGCGCAGTCCTCCTGCACTTGCCTGGGAAGAGAAAGCGCGCGGGAACCCGGCCAGATTTTGTTTCAGGTTTACCCACGCCCGAGCAAGGTCGTGAGAATCGCCAAAGATCACTATAGCTTGGAACGGGGTGAGCTGGAGCCTGTGAATTTGGGTTGGGGGTGGAGGGTATCGAGGAAAGAACTACGGCCTTTCGCAGCAGGAGGGCATGGTGACTCTCGGAATTACTTGCAGGGCATGCCGAGCTGTTTCAGGCGAACAAGCGTCGCCCCGCTTGGGGCGGAGCGGCAGAGGGCGTCGTGGGCATCTACCGCATGGGTCTTCTCATTAGCGATAAGGTCGAGCAGCCATTCAGTTGCTTCCTCTTGTCGGGTGAGGGCGATGGCCGAAAGCAGCGCGACGCGGAACCACGGATCGCGGGCCCGGGCAAACGTGGCCTTCAGGACTTCAAAAGCCTCGGAGGTGTGGGTCTGGGCGATGGCCAGCGCAGCCTCAGCGGCGGCATCATCTTCAGGAGGGAGAAAGCCGGCCACCCAGGGGATCGCCGAACCGCCCTCCAGGCCAAGCACGCCGGAATAGCAGGCGCCGAGGAGCTCCGGCTCGTCCGAGGCAAGCTCGGCGCGAAGCCGGAGCAGAAGCGCGGCGGAGTCAGTTCCGACCTGCTCGACGGCGCGTGCAGCGTTGACGCGGACGGAGAGCTGCTTGTCGGCAAAGAGCGGCGTGAGGTAGGTAAGCACGCGATGGCTGTTGAGTTCCCGGCACTGCACGAGTGCGAGTGCACAGGCGCCGCGGAGCGTACCGGCGCTGTCCTCGGTGCCACCCCAGACCGGTTCGAGCTGGATATGCCGCATGCCGGTAAGGAACAGCTCCGGGGCCTGATATTCGAGTTCGGCGAGCGCCTTGGCGATGGCGTTCTTGGCCCAGCACTGCGGGTCGGACTTTTGGGCGTTTTCGAGAAAGCGCGGAGAAGGCATCGGCCAGCTCCGGCGTGAGACCGGAGAGTTGGTGGTGGAGCGCGATGGAAGCGGCTTTGGCGACGAGAAAATTATTGCGAAGACCGAGGGCCTTAGCCAAGGCGGCTTTGGCGGTTTCGGGCGCGACATCGCAAAGCGCGTCGAGCGCTGCGAGTTCGGCGTCGAAAGTGCGTTTTGGCGGCACGAGAGGTTTCAGAAACCTGGCACGAGGGTACCTTGTCGGTTGGGGATGCAACAAGCCAGACTCCGTTTTCCCGAGTGGCAACGAATATGGAGCGGATTTGCCGAACATGGTTCTCGTTCGGAGCCCTTCAGGCCAGCCGACGCGCTACACTGACGAATTAGTTCAGCTAGGGAGCTTGCCTTGCCTACGCGTCCCCACATCGTCGCCGTCATCCCAGCCCGCCTGGCCTCTACCCGCCTTTCGCGCAAGGTACTCCGTGAAATCGCGGGGCGGCCAATGCTGGATTGGGTTTATCGGGCGGCACGCACTTGCGGGTGGCTGGACCGGGTGCTGATCGCGACCGATTCCGACGAAGTCATGGATTTTGCGGAGAAGTCTGGTTTTGACGCGATGATGACTCCGACGGAGTGTGCCAGCGGCACCGATCGTGTGCATTTTGTGGCGCAGAATTTAGCGGCGGACATCTACGTCAACGTGCAGGGAGATGAGCCGCTGGTACGTCCGGAGCAGATCGATGCGTTGCTGCGGCCGATGCTGAGGCGGGCGGATGTGCTGGTTTCGACGGTGGCGACGGCTTGTGCTGTAGAGCAGATTGGCAATCCGAACGCCGTGAAGGTGGTCACTGCGGCCGATGGACGAGCACTGTACTTCTCACGGGCGACGATTCCCTATGATCGCGATGGTTCCGGATAGGTGAGGTACCAGAAACATCTCGGTCTATATGCCTACCGCAAGTCTTGCCCTGGATCGTTTCCCAACACTGCCCGCGAGTGCGCTCGAAGCGGCCGAGCGGCTGGAACAACTTCGGTTCCTGGAGGCAGGAATCGATATCTATGTCGAGCCGACGGAGTTCGACTCGATCGGCGTGGATACCGAGGAGGACCGGCTGGCCGTCGAGAAAATTTTGCTAGAGCGGTTGTCGAATTCCGAGACTAAAGCCGAAAATTTCTAAGATCGCCGCAGCGGCTCGAATTCCAGTTCGAGTCCCTGGTTGCCGGGCAGAACCGTGACGTTCACTTGCTCCAACGAATCGACAATCCAGTCGGCTGCGGTCAGGTCTTCGATGGAGTGGGAGAAAGTCGTGCCGAGGACTCTGCACCCCGCGGCCCTGCCGGCTGTCGCTCCCGATTCCGCGTCTTCGATGACCAGGCAGTCCTCTGGAGCGACGCCCAGTAGTTCCACTCCCTTGCGGTAAGGCTCGGGATCGGGTTTGCCGTTCACCACGACGTCCGAAGTGATCCATTTTGCTGGCGGGGTGATTCCGGCCGCGCCCAGGCGGACTTCGGCGAGCCGCCTGGTAGCCGAGGTCACGATCGTCCACGATCCCGGAGGCAGGCGCTTGATGAAGCTGCAGACGCCGGCGACCGCCTCGACCCCCTCCGTGTCCTCCACTTCCCAGTCCTCAATCTTCTGGTTCTCGGCTTCGGCATCGAGATCGGGTCGTATCGCTCGAACGGAATCGATGCTGCGGCGGCCGTGGGCTCGCATTACGGTCTCAACCGGATCAAGGCCGTGCAGAGCTGACCATTTGGCCCATGAGCGCTCGACCGAGCCGATGGAGCTGACCAGCACACCGTCCATATCGAACAAGATTCCTTTGACCGTGATTTTCATTTCGCTCCTTGCGATGCTGTGGCTTCCCTCTTTCATCGTAGCCGACCAGCAGGCGGGTCCGGTCTCCCAGCGTGGAGTCGAAAAGCTATACACTCAGGGGAATCATGAAGAAGCCTTTTCGCCCCATGTTTGCCGTGCTCGCATCGTTCGCGGCGCTGCTTTCGACCGTGGTCTCCGCACAACTGACTACATCGGCGCCGACCACTGTGGCGGGGCGGGTGGATGCGCTGAACGGAATCTTCTCCAGTTACTGGGAAGACCAGCTAAGGCATGACCCGGAGTCTGCCTCAAGCCTGGGTGATAAGCGCTACGACGACCAGCTTTCGGACTACTCAGTCACGGGTTACGACGCAGAACTGGCGCGCGGGCGCGGCTACATCGAAAAGCTGGGCATGATCGATCCTGCTGGACTGCCCGACCAAGCGCAGCTCAGCCGCGATCTTCTGCTGCGACGACTTATCGAAGACCAGGAAGAGGCGCGGTTCAAGACGTGGGAATTGCCGGTGAATCAGATGTACGGCATTCAAGCCGATCTGCCAAGGCTGGTGCGGCAGTTGAGTTTCGACAGCGACGAAGACTACGAGCACTACATTGCTCGACTGAATAAGATACCGACGGCATTTCAGCAGGTGACCGATGACATGAACGCCGGCATCGACGACAACCGGACGATGCCGAAATATCTGATGGAGAAGGTCGTCGTCCAGGTCAACGCGATCGCGAATGAGAAGCCGGAAGATACCCCGTTCTGCTGCGCCGCTGAAGAAGTTTCCCGCAGGAATTTCGCCCGAACGGCAAAAGGATTACAGCGCGCAGATACTCGACGCGATCTCGAAGCAGATACAGCCCGCTTATGCGCGCTTCGCGAAATATCTGACGGAGGTCTATATTCCGCATGGCCGGACGGAGTATGGCATCTGGTCGATTCCGGATGGCGATGCTTACTATGCTTTTCTGCATCCGGCAGGAGCACGACGACCAATCTGACCGCCGACCAGATTCACCAGATTGGCCTGGATGAGGTAAAGCGCGACGAAGCGGAGATGCTGGCCATTGCGCAGAAACTTGGCTTCAAGGATATTGCCTCGTTGCGGGCTTCGATTGCCGCGAATCCGAAACTGCACCCGACCTCGGCGGAACAGCTGCTGGATGCTTATCGAGGCTACATCGACGGGATGAAGCCGAAGCTGCCGCAGCTCTTTGGCCGGCTGCCGAAAGCGGGCCTGACGGTTGAGGCGGTCCCCGAGTTTCTGGCGAAAGACTCCGCCCCAGCCTATTACGAGTCGGGAACGCCGGATGGAAAGCGGCCTGGCACGTTCTTCGTCTCTACGTATAAGTTCGAGTCGCGGTTGCTGCCAAGCGCCGAGGACACCGCTTATCACGAGGGCATTCCCGGGCATCATTTGCAGATTTCGATTGCGCAGGAGATGACCGGTCTGCCGGAATTCCGCAAGCACCTTCACTACACGGCCTATACCGAGGGTTGGGGACTCTACGCCGAGCGGCTGGGCAAAGACGTCGGCCTCTATCAGGACCCCTACAATGATTTCGAGCGCTTGGAGGGAGACAACTGGCGGGCGGTGCGGCTGGTTGTGGATACGGGAGTGCATGCGAAGCACTGGTCGCGCGATCAGATGGTCGATTTCTTCCACGCGCACACCGGGATCGACGAAGCGAGCATCCAGTCGGAGACGGACCGATACATAGCGTGGCCCGGACAGGCGCTGGGATACAAGATTGGGCAGTTGAAGATTCTTGAGGTGCGAGCCAAGGCGCAGCAGGCGCTGGGACCGAAGTTCGATATCAAGGCGTTTCATGACCAGGTGGTGGATTCAGGCGCGTTGCCGCTGGATGTGCTGCAGAGCGCGAATCGATGGGTGGATCGACGCGCAGAAGGCAGCTAAATAGTACGAATGACGCCGCAAGGCACGCGGTTCGTCTTGGCGGCGTGGGCGGAACGAGAGTAGTGGTTTGAGGAAGAGATCCAGATGACTGCGACAATACCTGACATCTCGAAATTGAAGATCGCCGTGATCGGCGCGGGCAAGATGGGCGGCATCCTGCTGCAGGCGTTTCTCAAGGAAGAAGCTGTTTACGCCGCAACAGATTATTGCCACGGTCGCACATGAGAGCCGGGCGCGATTTCTGGCCGAGCAGTGGGGCATCGCGGTTTCGACAGATAATGTTGCCGCAGTCAAAGGGGCAGACTTGATCCTGCTCGGGGTCAAGCCGTTTCAGATTCCTGACCTGATGACGCGCATTCATCCTGTACTTACGCCGCGAAAGACCATCGTCTCAATTGCGGCCTCAGTGACCACGCATGCGATTGAAGAGGCCGCGGAGATGGAGATTTCGGTCATTCGCGCGATGCCGAATACCCCGTCGCAGGTGGGCGCAGGGATGACGGCGCTTTGCCGCGGACGTTTTGCCACCGAAGAGCAAATGCAGATGGCGGCCGGATTTTCGAGACCGTAGGGCGCTCGGTCGTTGTAGACGAAAAGATGATGGACGCGGTGACTGGGCTTTCGGCGAGCGGACCGGCCTTCATCTATATCATTCTGGAGTCGCTGGCCGAGGCGGGCGTGAAGGTTGGTCTGCCGCGAGACGTGGCCACGCTGCTGGCGGCGCAGACGACGTTTGGAGCAGCGAAGATGGTGTTGGAGACGGGATACCACCCGGCTCTACTGAAGGACGCGGTGACGACTCCGGCAGGCTGCACGATCGATGGAATCCTCGAACTGGAAGAGGGCGGTTTGCGGGTGACGCTGATCAAGGCAGTGATGCGCGCGGCGCAGCGGGCGAAAGAACTAGCCGCCGGGTGACCGTTTCCACAGGCGGCCCAAGGATCGTTCCCACCACCAGAACTCAGGTCAGGATATAAATGCGCTCGTCTAGTGCCCGATATTTACCGCCAATTTATCAACGAGGCCGACAATTTCCGTGTGCGCGGCATTACACCGCATCCAAGAGGAGCGGGGCGTAGAATTTGGCAGTCGGAAACATTACACAGAATCCCACACGAGGTATTGACCTATGTCCACGGAAGCGCAAGTCCCCGAGCAAATCTCCGCCGAACGGGCCAAACCCAGCCCCGAGCTGCTGGAAAAGATGAATGCCTACTGGCGTGCGGCGAACTATCTCACGGTGGGACAGATTTATCTGAAGGGCAACCCGCTGCTCGAGCATCCGTTGACGATTGACGACGTGAAGCCGCGTCTGCTTGGCCACTGGGGCACGACGACCGGGTTGAACTTCATTTACACCCATCTGAACCGACTGATCGTCGAGCGCGACCTGGACATGATCTACATCATCGGGCCTGGCCACGGCGGCCCGGGGATTGTGGCACACACCTACCTCGAAGGGTCGTATAGCGAGATCTATCCGGCGATCGAGCAAAACAAGGACGGAATGAAACGGCTCTTCCGCCAATTCTCATGGCCATATGGGATCCCTTCGCATGTGGCGCCGGAGACGCCGGGGTCGATCCACGAGGGAGGCGAGCTTGGCTATGCGGTGGTGCACGCCTATGGCGCGGCTTATGACAATCCGAATTTGATCGTGGCCTGCGTTGTGGGTGACGGCGAGGCAGAGACGGGGCCGATGGCGACAAGCTGGCACTCGAACAAGTTTCTGAACCCAGTGCACGATGGCGCGGTGCTTCCGATACTGCACCTCAACGGTTATAAGATCGCGAACCCCACGGTGCTGGCGCGTATTCCCGAGCACGAATTGCTCGATCTCTTCCGCGGCTATGGTTACGATCCTCACATCCTCACCGGCGACGACCCAATGACCATGCATGCAGAGATGGCCGAGGTCATGGACACCATCGTCGACAAGATTCACGCGATCCAGAAGGCGGCGCGTCATGACGGGGACGCTACCCGCCCGTGCTGGCCGATGCTGATCCTGCGCACCCCAAAGGGCTGGACTGGTCCGAAGGAAGTGGACGGCAAGCCGGTCGAAAATACCTGGCGTTCGCACCAGGTCCCGTTCTCAGAGATGCGCGAGAAGCCGGACCACGTTCGCCTGTTGGGCGAATGGCTGGAGAGCTATAAGCCGAAAGAGCTGTTCGACGAGAACGGGAAGTTTCGGCAGGAGTTCGCGGAGATTGCCCCGAAGGGCCGGCGCCGCATGGGCATGAACGCCCACGCTAATGGAGGCCTATTGTGGCAGCCCTTGAAGATGCCGAAGTTCCAGGATTTCGCCGTTGACGTGCCGAGCCCTGGAGCGACGATGAGCGAAGCGACGCGGGTGCTGGGCAAGTTCCTTGGCGAGGTCATGAAGTGCAATCTCGACAGTAAGAACTTTCGCATCTTCGGGCCCGATGAGACGGCCTCGAACCGCATCGATGACGGTTACGTGGTGAGCGGTAAGACCTGGCTGGACAAGCAGCTTCCGGTCGATATAAGCCTGTCGCCGGATGGGCGTTACATGGAGATCCTCAGCGAGCATATGTGCCAGGGCTGGCTGGAGGGTTACCTGCTGACCGGGCGACATGGATTTTTCTCGTGCTACGAGGCATTCATCCACATCATCGATTCGATGGTCAATCAACATGCGAAATGGTTGAAAACTACGCATGATATTCCGTGGCGCAAGCCGATCGCCTCGTTGAACTACCTGCTCACTTCGCATGTGTGGCGGCAGGACCACAATGGCTTTTCGCACCAGGACCCAGGCTTTATCAATCATCTGCTCACCAAGAAGTCGGAGATCGTTCGCATCTATCTTGCACCGGATGCAAACACGTTGCTGTCGGTCGCCGATCACTGCTTGCGGAGCCGGCACTACATCAACCTGATCGTCGCCGGAAAGCAGCCGGCCGAGAACTGGCTCACCATGGACGAGGCGGTCAAGCACTGCACCGCCGGACTGGGTAAATGGGAGTGGGCGAGCAACGATGGCGATGGCGATCCGGATGTGGTGATGGGTTGCGCCGGCGACGTTCCGACGCTCGAGACGCTGGCGGCGGTTACTGAGTTGCGGAAGAATTATCCGGACATCAAAATCCGCGTGGTCAACGTCGTCGATCTGATGGCGCTGGAGCCGCAGAGCGAGCATCCGCACGGCATACCTGATGTGGACTTCGACAACCTCTTCACTAAAGACAAGCCGGTGATCTTCGCGTTTCATGGTTACCCACTGGTGATCCACCAACTCACCTATCGGCGGACGAACCACGACAACATTCATGTGCGCGGCTACAAGGAGGAAGGCACGACGACGACGCCTTTCGATATGTGCGTACTGAACAATATCGACCGTTTCCAGCTGGCTTATGACGCGATTCGGCGCATTCCGCGCTTTGCGGATGAGGCCGACGCTGCATATCAGCGGTACACCGAACAGATCCAGCGGCACAAGCTCTACGTCTCGGAGAATGGGGACGATCTGCCTGCAGTTAAGGACTGGAAGTGGACGCTGTAGAGTTCCTGAATTTCTAAGCTAATCACTCGGTCTTCGGCGCAGAGTCACTCCCGGAGGCCGGCGTTTTTTCGATTCGCTATTTTGTAACAACTATAGGCACAGAATGTCTGAATTGCCGATCCTGGTCATCAATAGCGGTTCCTCGTCGATCAAGTTTTCTATTTTTCAGGCAAGCGCCGACAAGAGGACGGCACTCTTAGACGGCGCGGTCGACGGGATTGGCACGGCCAACGGCAGCTTTCACGTCAAATCTTCGGATGGCAAGAACGTAGTTGACGAGAAGCCGCAGATTCCGAATCGCGAGGCCGCGTTCAAGCTCATCGCAGAGGCCCTGCAGAAGCCACCTTTCCCCAAGCCGGGAGCGGTCGGGCATCGTGTAGTTGCCGGCGGACCGCATCTTCGCGATCATCAGCGAATTACTCCTGAAGTGCTTGCCGAGTTGGAACGCTGCGTTGGATTTGCGCCGCTGCACAATCCTAGCGCCATCTTCATCATTCATCGCATTCAGGAGCTCTTTCCGGGGCTCCCAAATGTTGTTTGTTTCGACTCGACCTTTCACGTCACGATTCCGGAGGTTGCGGCGCGCTTCGCGATTCCTGACGACTATTGGCAGCAGGGAGTTCGCCGGTATGGCGCGCATGGACTTTCCTGCGAGTCGATCCTCTATCAGCTCGGCCCGAACCCACCGTCGCGACTCCTGATCGCCCACCTGGGCAACGGCTGCTCGATTACTGCGGTGAAAGACGGCAAGTCGATTGAGACTTCGATGGGGTTGACTCCGACGGGCGGCATTGTTTCCAGCGGCAGGACTGGCGACCTGGATCCAGGGGTGTTGCTTTACATTCTTCGCGACCTGAAACCAGATGAGGGTAGCGGGGCGCTGACCCGCGACGATGCGGCGACGAAGCTCGAGACGCTGGTGAATCGGAAGTCGGGGATGGCGGGTGTCTCCGGAGGGATGTCGGACATGCGCGACCTGCGCAGCGCGATCCAGGCGGGAAATCATCAGGCGACGATGGCGGTTGCGCAGTTCGTGTATACGATTCGCAAGTTTGTTGGAGCCTATGCGGCTGTTCTCTGCGGACTGGACATGCTTGTCTTTACAGGGGGCATCGGAGAACACGATGTGGATACCCGGCAGGAGATCTGCGCTTGCCTTCAGGACTTAGGAATCGCGATCGACCCGCAGCGGAACAAATCGCTGGAAAGGGACTCCGATGGGAAGGCGATCATCAGCGCTGACAACTCGGCGGTGAAGGTGATGGTTATTCCTCCGCTGGAGGATTTGATGATTGCGAACCATGTCTGGTCGTTGATGCACTCGTGACGGTTGCATTACATAAAGAACGCAGATCTCTCCACTCGGCGCTATCCGGCTCCGGTCGAATGACACTCTTTAAGAGTGATCAATGCATGTGCAGCCGCCACGCGGTGTAGCTGCCGATTTCATGCCACAGTCTCTGCGTCTCTTGCCACCAGGCGATGGGCTTTCCCTGAGGACGGGGCGACGTGTAAACGTCGAGCCCTTCGTCTGCGCAGAGCGCGTGAATACGGAACAGGTGCGTGCCGTCGCTCACAACGACGATGCGCTGCAAGTGGTTGGCCCGGGCGATAAGGGCGAGGCGCTCGGCGGATTCCTTGGTATTGCTGCTTTGGGTCTCGGCGATGATATGGTCTTCGGGAATGCCCTGGGCCAATAGATAATCGTGGCCGACGGCGCCTTCGGAGTGGTCTTCGTCGCCTGCGCCGCCGAGAGTGATGACCAGCGGGGCGAGTCCCTGCCGATAAAGAGTAAGCCCGTGGTCGAGGCGGGCGCGAAAGACCGGCGAGGGGCGGCCGTCATATTCGGCAGCGCCGAAGACCGCGATCGCGTCGGCGGAGCGGGCCTCATCGAGATGGGCGTAGTACTGGATTTGCCCATTGACCCAAAGTAGCCAGCCAATCGCGGCGACCAAGAGAATTCCCAACAGCAGAATGAGCAGCCTGACTCTCATTTTTCTACTTCCAATCGCATTCCGGCATCAAGTCTCAGGCGTTTAATGTGAGCGCGATCTCGTGAGTCGGAATCGAGCCTTCGCGCAGGACCTGCCAGGCGTCTTCGCCACCAGAGAGATCAACAATAGTGGTGGGAAGCCCCTGACCGCTGGGACCGCCGTCGACGATCAAAGGGATGCGGTCGCCGAGCTGGTCGCGGACGCAGGCGGCGTAGGTGCATTCGGGTAGCCCCTGTAGATTGGCGGAGGTTGCGGTGATCGGCAGCCCAAAGGCCTCGACAACAGCGCGTGGTATCGCGGCGTCAGGCACGCGGATCGCCACGTTGCCGGTATTCGCTGTGCTGCGCAGCGGCAGCCGCGAGCTCGCCTTGACGATGATGGTTAGCGGGCCGGGCCAATAACGTTCCGCCAATCGATCAAAGCCAGAGCCGATATCGCGGGCCAACTCGTAGGCCTGGGCAGTATCGCCGATCAACAGCGAGAGCGGCTTGTGGCGCATGCGCGTCTTGATCTCGTAAATGCGGTCGACGGCGCGCAGATTCACCGGGTCGACGGCAAGGCCGTAAAAGGTGTCGGTCGGCAGGCCGACAACCTTGCCGCTGCGCAGGCAGGAGACGATGTATTGAATGCGCTCAGGTTCGGGTTCGTCCGGATGGACGCGAAGGATTTCCGCCGACAAGATTTCTCCACAAGAATTGAGTTGAGCCTGGCAGCCTCCGCGGGTCCAAAACGTGGCTCCGGGGCGGCGGGATAGAATCGCTGCAATGCCGCCTGCTTCACAACATCTTCACTCTCGCATTGTACAGAGTCGCCAAAACAGCAGGGTCAAGGAACTGCGAGCTTGCCTTTCCCTGGGAGCCAGATCGGACACGGGCCGTGTCGGCATTGAAGGCGAACATTTGCTGCTGGAAGCTGTGCGCAGCGGGGTTGAGATCGCAACGGTATTCTTCCGCAGCGGGAATGAGACGTTCCTCGCAGGAATCGAGCTCGGGGCGAAGGCGGAGGTGATTGAACTGCCGCCGGAGATATTCTCGAGCGCCGTCACGACGGAATCGCCGCAAGGGGTCGCCGCGCTGGTCGTGCCGAAGTCCTTTTCGCTTGATGACGTGGTGGGCGGAGAGTCGCCGATGGTTGTGATTGCGGCAGGTTTGCAGGACCCGGGGAACCTGGGGACCCTGATTCGCTCTGCGGAGGCATTCGGATCGAGCGGCATGATCTCGCTGCCGGGAACCGTGAGCCAATGGAACGCCAAAGCGACGCGGGCGTCGTCGGGTTCGGTCTTTCGCCTGCCGGTCGTGGCCGCAACGGAAGACGAAGCCTTTTCGCGGCTTCGAGCTTTGGGGATTCGAACGTTTGCGGCGGTTGCGGAACGGGGGGTCTCTGTGACCGAGTCGCAACTTTCAGGACCGGTAGCGCTGATGATCGGGAATGAGGGTCGCGGACTTTCACCGGAATTGCTGGCACAAGCAGATGGGCGGATCACCATCCCAAGCCCGGGGCCGGTCGAATCGCTGAACGCGGCGATTGCGGGCAGCATTCTGCTGTACGAGGCTTCGCGGCAACGGTCGAACGGGTTGTAAGCCGCCCACGTCGCCGAACCGCAGGTCTCTCCATTTCGCTCCGCTCGGGTCGAGCGCAAGCGGCGGCTGCTGGAGTTCGAGCGAGCGGCCGGGGCTTCGGCTTGAGGGTACCCCCTCCCCCCTGTTTACTGCCTTAGTTCTTTATTTTCAGCCACTTGGCTGTGATTCGAGCGGAGTTTTTGACTCTATTAATGGCAAAATGTTTGTTTTCAGGAACATAGCGGAAAGGTGCCGCTATTTTGAGCTTGGGCTTCCAAGGAAATGAGAAAAGGCGGCTTTCGCCGCCTTTTTCTTTGATCTCTATATCTAGTTTATCAAGTTGGACATGTTCACTATGCCAGGTTTTGAAAATTTATTCCTTTTGGAATTAGTTGGTTAGAGGAGATTGTTCGATTCAGGGGGCTTGACAAGGATTTAGCGAGCCGCTTGGGAGCGAAGTATAGTAGCTCTGATGCTCGGCAAGAGTCGCAGCGGCGTGTTTTTGTCTTATGCGCGGAAGGACGGCGAGGAGTTCGCCGCGTCGCTGCGGGAACGGCTGCGCGAGATGGCTCCGGACGTTGTCATCAGGCAGGACCGGCTGGTGCTCGAAGGCGGGGTCGGCTGGTGGAAACAGCTCACCGAGGCCATCGACTCAGTCGAGTTTCTGGTTCTGGTGATGACTCCGTCGTCGATGGAATCGGAGACCGTTCGCAAGGAATGGCGATACGCGCGGCAACAGGGGGTATGCGTGTATCCGGTCAAAGGCGCGCCGGACGCGGAGCTTAAGTTTTCCGAGTTGCCGCGCTGGATGAGCAAGTCTCACTTCTTCGATCTTGAGAAAGAGTGGGAGAGTTTCCTTGCCCACCTTCGGAAAGGCTGCGATTCGCCGCGTGTGCCCTTCATGGCGCCCGACCTGCCAGAAAATTTCACAGAGCGTCCCAACGAGTTCGGACGGTTGAAGAGTTTGTTGCTCAGCGCGGACCGCAAGGCGCCGGTGGCGATTACGACTGCTCTCTCTGGAGCCGGCGGGTTTGGCAAGACGACCCTTGCGGCGGCCCTGTGCCACGACGAGGAGATCGTTCAGAACTTCGATGATGGAATCCTCTGGGTGACGCTGGGCCAGAACCCCAACGTGATGAGCGGCCTTCTGACCGCATATGCGGCGCTCACCGGCGAGCGGCCGGGGTTCGCCAATGAAGAGGATGCGGCATTCCAGCTTGGACAGAAGCTGGAAGACCGGACATGCCTGCTGGTGATCGACGATGTCTGGGATGAAGCTCATCTGCGTCCGTTTCTGCGCGGCGGGAAAGGGTGCGGAAGGCTATTCACTACTCTAATGCTCGGCGTTGCTTCGTCGAATGAGTCGGTGCACGTGAATGTGGAAGAAATGCGCGAGTCCGAATCACTGGAGATGCTTACCAAAGGCGTTCCGGGCCTTGATCCCGCGCGGGCGCGTGAATTATCAAAGCGACTCGGCGAATGGCCGATCGCTCTCGAGATCGCCAGCGCGATGATGAGACAGCGGATCGAGCAAGGCGATTCCGCGGAGCGTGCCGCGCAGCGGCTGTTACAGATTGTGGATAGGAAGGGTCCGCAAGGCCTCGCAAAGGAGACCGGTGAACCGCGACATCGCTCGATCACTGCAGTTCTTGCGGCCAGCTTGGAATTGCTGAGCCTCGAAGATCGCGAGCGGTTGAGGGAACTGTCAATCTTTCCGGAAGACGTTGCGATCCCGATCACCGCCGCTGCTGAGCTTTGGAGGCTCGACGACTTCGACTCAGAGGAGGTGGCGCAGAGGTTTTCGCGGCTTTCGTTGTTGAAACTCGACCTCTCGGAAGGATCCATGCGCTTGCACGACGTGATGCGGACCTGGCTTGCGGCTGGCACGCTTAATGCGATCGAACTCCACAGCCGTTTGACAGACGCGTGGAATAGCCGAACTCGGCTGCCTGACTTCGCGTGGCGTTGGATGACGTGGCACCTGGCTCAGGCTGGGCGGACGCCGGAAATCGAAAAACTTCTCTGGGACCCTTTGTGGTTGCAGGCTAAACTCCAGGCGACTGATATCAACGCTCTGATTGGAGACTTCGACCATCTGAAATCGCGGGAAGCAGGGTTGGTTCAAGGGGCGCTCCGGCTTTCCTCTCATGTTCTGGCGAAGGACACATGGCAGCTTTTCTCTCAAATGGTAGGTCGCCTCTTGCCGCACGAAGAAAAGCACGCCATTCGACAATTTACACTTTCGATTACAAAGACGGCGAGCCATCCTTGGCTTCGGTCGCTGATGCCAGCGCTCGACCCGCCGGGTACGGGCCTATTACGCACACTCGCTGGCCATAGCGGCGATGTCAATGCCGTGGCAGTGACGCCAGACGGGCGTCGTGCAGTCTCGGCTTCCGCCGACAAGACGCTGAGGGTATGGGATCTGGAGACTGGCGGCGAATTGCACACGCTTCGCGGTCATACGGGTTCGGTCACAGGCGTGGCAGTCACTTCCGATGGGCGGATTGCCGTCTCTAGTTCGTGGGACGGCACGATCAGGTTATGGAACGTGGAGACGGGTGAAAAAAGGTCAGAAATCAGGAGGTCTCCAGATGAGCCAGCTCAGGTCAATGACATTGCGTTTGCTCTGGACGAAAAGCATGTGGTCGCTGCTTACTCGGACGAAATTCTTATTGTTTGGAGCTTAGACTCTGGCAAGGAAGTCAATAGATTGATCGGTCATTCCGCGGTAGTGAATGCCGTTGATGTGACTCCCGACGGGGAACGGGCCGTGTCGGCTTCGAACGACGGCACTCTCAGGGTTTGGAACTTACATAGCGGCAAGGGTTTTCCCTGGCCTACAGGCCACTCTGGATCGATTAACGGCGTGGCTGTGGGACCAGACGGCCTGTTTGCCGCCTCCGCTTCGGGAGATAGGACCCTCAAGGTATGGAATCTGAGGATAGGCGGTTTGCACCGCACTCTTGTCGGTCACTCCGGGTCAGTGCTCAGCGTGGCTGTGGGTAACGGCGGTTGCCTCGTTTCCACCTCCGCAGATCGGACGCTTAAAATCTGGGATTTGCAATTTGAGGGCGAGATACGAACTCTATCGAGCCATTCGAAGCCCGTAAATGACGTTTCTATAACGGGAAATCGAGCGGTCTCAGCCTCGAGTGATGGCAGTGTGAAGTTGTGGAGCCTTGGGGAGGGCGAATCAATTAAGCTCGTTGGTCATGATTCAAGCGTGGAAGGTCTTACGGCAGATCGAGACGGCAGGATTGCCATTTCCGTCGCGTTGGACGGAACGCTCAAAGCTTGGGACATAGCGACTGGGAGCGAAAAGGAGAGCCTATCCACTGACTCCGAGGCTGGCGGCGGAGTCGCCATAAGTCCGGATCGAGGCCAGGTATTTTTTGGCACTTCGGCGGGGACACTCAAGGTTTGGGATCTGGACGCTGGAGGGGACTTACGCGTCCTCAGCGGAGACTTGGTCTACCCTCTCAGCTCCGTGGAGGCTTTCGCGTCACATCCGGAGCTTTCACCTTCACAGAACAGACTTACCGTATGGAATACCGAGAGGAGGACAGTACGTAGAGTCGCAAGTCACACCTCCGCCGTTACAGTCTTGGTGCTAAGGCCAAACAGCAGGCAAGCTGTGTCCGCTTCCAAGGACTCCACCATAAAATTGTGGGACCTAGACACAGGGACTGTAGTAAGAACCCTTAAAGGTCACTCCGGGCCGGTAACGGGAACGGCGATCACCTCGGATGGGCGATATGCGGTCTCCGCCTCAAGCGACTCTACTGTTAAGATTTGGGACTTAGAAACCGGAATCGACTTACGCACATTGAAAGGCCACACCGACGCAATAAACGGCATAGCGCTCAGCCAAGATGCGCTACATGCGATATCGGCTTCAGACGATTGCAAGCTTAAGATATGGAACCTAGAGACAGGAATGGAGCAGCTCAGTCTGACAGGCCACTCTAGTCGGATTAATGATGTCGCCCTCAGCCCGAATGGGCTGCACGCGGTGTCGGCGTCTGAAGACCGAACTCTCAAAGTATGGGACCTGAAGGCGAGCAACTGTATAGCAACCTTTGTCTGTGACTCGGGTGCAAAACGTTGCAGATTCGCCGACGAGCGCATTATCTTAGCCGGCGATGAGGCGGGACGCGTGCACTTTCTCTCGCTAGAGCTTTGATGTTGGGATGGGGCTTGCTGACTCTCTTGTCTCGTCCTCCTCCCACTCAAGCCAATAGATGGCTTGAATGGGGCGCCTGTCTTCTGTGGTGGGCTCGCGAAGAGCACAGGCCTGAAGGCCTTCTCTTGATGTGCTCTTTTCATGGGGCTGAAGCCCCATGCTTCCACCGGGAGATAGGTGCGCCTTCCCACCCCAGCGAGCAGCGAGCGCTCGCCGGGGTCCCGGGTTTCGGCGCGGCTTCATTCAAACCGCAGATCCTTCGCTACTCTCAGGATGACATTTTTTCTTTGAAAGGCGGTGGTTCGAATTTCGAGCAGGTTCGAATTTGCGCGTCTGTGCCGATCCTTCGGCTCGCGCTTCTCCACCCCATCGAGCAACGAACGCTCGCCGGGGACCCCGGATTTCGCGGCTTTGCTCGGGATGACAAGTTTTGCTGTTGGGTCGAGGAGAGCCCAGGCCTAAAGGCCTCTCCCTTGGAGCGCTTTTTCGTAGGGCTAAAGCCCTACGCTTCCACCGGGGGGCGGACAGGAGCAGTAGTCCCATAGGGGGCTTGACCGGGCAGCAGCCATGTGGGCTTTTTCCTGTGGGAAAAAGCCTGCCCTGTACGCGCCCTTCATTTAGTGAGTGGACTTCTGCTCGGGTGTCCGCCCTTTCCCATATCCCAAGTGCGGGACATGGGGCACCCGGTCGGTGCGCCTTCGGCGCGGCTTAGTTCAAACCGCAGGTTCTTCGGCTTCGCCTCAGGATGACATTTTTTCTTTGAGTGACGATTGTTCAATTTCAAGCACGTTCAAATTGACGCGTCCGTGCTGATCCTTCGGCTCGCGCTTCTCCACCCCATCGAGCAACGAACGCTCGCCGGGGAGCGGATTTCGCGGCTTCGCTCAGGATGACAAATTTTGTTGTGGTTGCGGGCTGCTTCAGCCTTCGTTGAAGTTGGTGTTGTTCAGGTCTTCGAGGAGGGTTGGGTTGCCTTTGGGGTTCCATCCGAAGCGTTGTTGGGTTTGGGCGCTGGAGGCTGGGGCGTCGATGCTGGCGAAGTAGCCGAGGAAACCGAAGTGTTCGGCGGCTTCTTCGGGGGTTTTGCTGACGACGGGGAGGTTGAGGCCGCGGCCGATGGCTTCGGCGATGTCGCGGGTGGCGACGCCCTCTTCAGTGACGGCGTGATAGCGGTCTCCAGCTTTGCCTTGCTCAATGGCGAGGCGGTAGAGGCGGGCGGTGTCGATTAGGTGCGCGGCGGCCAGGCGGTTGCGGCCTTCGCCTATATAGGCGGAGACTCCCTTTTGGCGGGCGATGGCGGCGAAGAAGCTGCAGAGGCCAGCCTTGTGGGTGTCGTGGATTTGGGAGAGGCGCATGGTCGAGGCGTTGACTCCCTGCTCGGCGAGCGCGATGGCAGTGGCCTCAGAGGCACGAGGCATCTGCGGGCTGACCGGGGGATGCGGATCGGCCTCGGTGGCGAGGCGGCCAGGCGCGACGACGGCGACTCCGCCGGTGACGATCAAGGGGCGGTCGGTGCCTTTGAGGGCTGCGCCGAGGGTTTCGATCGCGAGCTTGTCGGCGGCGGAATTTGCGGCGAATTTCGAGAAGTCGTGGTTGAAGGCGAGGTGGATGACGGCGTCGGAGTTGGCGGCGGAGTCGCGCAAGATGTCGAGGTCTTCGATGGTGCCGAGCTGGGCCTGGGCGCTGGCGGCGGTGAGGGCCCTGGCTCCGGCCTCGGAGCGGGTGAGGCCGAGGACCTGATGGCCGGCCTGGATGAGTTCGGGGACGAGGGCGGTGCCGATGAAGCCGGTCGCTCCGGTGATGAAGATACGCATGATGAGTGCTCCTTTGGTTTGCTGCTCTGATTCGTGACTTCGCTTCTTTCTGTCGGGGAAGCATTCCCTCAGCGGCTGAAGCCGCGTTGCTTTCACTTCGCTTATGGCACGGCTGAAGCCCGTGCCCCTTCAGGAACTGCTGCCTTCCAAAATTTAAAGAACTAAGGCCTGTTCACAAAAGCTAAGGCCCGTTCACAATCGCCGATTCGGTATTGTGGTCTGGCTATTCAGTAGATGGGGATTGGGAGGATACGATCTAGCTAGAGAGTCCGTATTATCTTTGCGATCGTCCGGGAAGAGAGAAGAGAATGGAATCGCTGACGCGCAGGTCGTTGCTGAAGACTTCCAGTCTCGCTCTTGTCGCGGGTTTGGTGCGGGGGAGTTCTGCGGCCTCGGCGGCCATCCATGGAGAATCAATGAGCGACTTATCTGAAAGATCCGCGCGCCGAAAAATTACGGGGCTGGGGGCTCCTTCAAACCTGGGGCTCAAACCGCCCGCGCCGGGCAAAGAGCCGGGCGTTCGGTACATGGCCGGAGTGCTTCGAGAGCATGGGCTGGTTTCGCGATTGAAGGCGGAGGACGCCGGGACGGTTGTTCCGCCGAAGTATGGGTCGAAGTATGAACCGGGAATCGATCCGGCGACGAAGGTTCGGAATGCTGGGGCGATTCGGGAATACAGTCTCGAGCTGGCCGGTCGCGTTGGCTCGCTGCTCGATGAGGGACGGTTCCCTTTGGTGGCTGGCGGGGATTGCAGCATTCTTTTGGGGAGCGCCCTGGCGCTGCGCAGGCGCGGGCGATATGGACTTCTCTTTATTGATGGTCATAGCGATCTGCTGACTCCGGAGACCTCTGAGAGCGGCGGCGCGGCGGGGATGGACCTTGCGCTTGTTACTGGTCGAGGGCCTGTATTGCTGACGGACATTGAATCCTTTTCGCCGTACTTCCGGGCTTCGGATGTTGTTGTGTTCGGGTATCGTTTGCCTGGGGCGAACGAGGATGCTCCGTATACTCCGCGTTCGCCGATGACCGCGTTTCCCCTGGACAAGGTGCGATCGGACGGGATGGAGCGAGCGACGGCCGATGCGGTTGCGCGGCTTGAGGGCGTTGGATCGGGGTATTGGATTCATCTGGATCTTGATGTGCTGTCTCCGGATTTCATGCCTGCGGTCGATTCGCCTGATCCGGGTGGGATGACTCCGACGGAATTGACGGCGGTGCTGCGAGCGGCGTTGCGGTCGAGAAAGTGTGCGGGGATGGAGATGACGATCTATGATCCGGAGCTTGACCCTACGGGGAAATACGCAAAGCTGATCGTGGATATCGTCGTTGAGGCAATGCAAACGTAGCGATGGAGTTTGGTTATGGATCCGCTTTCTGATGTTTTGTCGCTGTTGAAGCCGCGCAGTTACCGGTCCGGTGGCTGGGATATGGGTGGGGCATGGTCGGTGAAGTTCGGTGCGCATGACGGGATCAAATGCTATGCCCTAGTTTCGGGGCAGTGCTGGCTGGTGGTGGAGGGAGTGGCTGAGCCAGTGCGCGTGGTGGCCGGCGACTGCTTCATTCTGCCGCGAGGATGGCCGTTTCGCCTGACGAACGATCTGGCGCTGACTCCGGTCGATTTTCTGGCATCGGTCGGGGGCCCGATGAATGGCTCCGTCGCGACAATTCAGGGCGGCGGGGATTGTTTTGGGGTGGGCGGACACTTTGCCTTTGAGGGCTCGCACGCGAGCATTCTGCTGAGTGTGCTGCCGCCGATTGTGCATATTCGGAGGGAGTCGGACAAGGCGGCGATGCGGTGGTCGCTGGAACGGATGATGGAGGAGTTGCGGGAGCCGCGGCCGGGAAGCTTTCTGGTGGCGCAACAGCTCGCGCAGATGATGCTGGTGCAGGCGCTGCGGCTGCATCTGGCAGAGGGATTGCGAGGCGGCGTGGGGTGGCTTTTCGCGCTGGCGGACGAGCAGATACGGGCGGCGATGACGGCGATGCATGATGATCCGGCGCATGGCTGGACGCTGCAGGAGCTGGCGGAGTGTGCGGGGATGTCGCGATCGACGTTCGCACTGAAGTTCAAGGAAACGGTTGGCACGTCGCCGATGGAATACCTGACGCGGTGGCGGATGTTGCTCGCCGGGGACAAGCTGACTGGCTCGGGTGATCCGGTTTCGGCGATCGCGCGGTCGCTTGGGTATGAATCGGAGAGTGCTTTCAGCACGGCGTTTAAGCGGGTGATGGGGTGTTCTCCGCGGCGGTATGGACGGAGTGGGAAGATGGATTCTGCGAGTGAGGATTCGGCTTCTGTGGGTGAGCTGGTCGCTGTGGCGGGCTAGTAATCCCCATCCCACTCAAGCCAACAGATGGCTTGAATGGGGCACCCGCCATCCGTGTCGAGGCTATGGATGCGCCTGCGGCGCTGCTTGGAACAAAACGCAGATCCTTCGCGTTGCTCAGGATGACATTTTCCCTCGGAATGGCAATGACTTGTGGCCGGTACCCTGTGTGAATAGGGCACCCGAGCGGGGTTGAGCCGTGCTATTCTTCGCGTGTGTCGGCGGAAGAAAGTGTGGCCAATTCGAAGGCTCCGCGTCATGCCGCAGTGGTGCGGATCACCCACTGGCTCACGGTGATCGCTTTTTTTGCGCTGCTGATCAGCGGGGGCGAGATGGTGGTCCCGCATCCGCGGTTTTATTGGGGTGAGACGGGCAATGTGATGGAGCGGCCGCTGTTCACGCTGCCGATCCCGGCATCGAGACGCACCATCCCTACGCGCTACAACGTTGTGTTAGAAGATCAGAATGGCTGGAGCCGGTCTCTTCACTTTCAGGCGGCGTGGCTGGTGGTGTTGACGGGGGCGATCTATGGGATCTTCATTTTGTGGAGCGGGCATCTTCGCGAGAACTTGCTGCCGGCACCGGGCGACCGGAGGTGGGGAGCCTTTCGGGATGTGATGGCGAAGTATCTTCGCCGCGCGCCGCCGGATGACGCGGAGGCCCGCTCGTATAACGTGATGCAGCGGACAGCGTACCTGGCGGTGATCTTCGTTCTGTTTCCGATGATGATCTGGACGGGGCTGGCGATGTCTCCGTCGTTTACTTCGGCGGCGCCGCTCACGGTGACTTTGCTGGGCGGACGGCAGACCGCGCGCACATTGCATTTCTTTCTCACCTGGGCGCTGGTGGGCTTTGTCGTCGTCCATGTGACGATGGTGGTGATGGCGGGGTTCTGGAGCCGGGTGCGGTCGATGATCACTGGGCGCGTGGCCGCTCCGGCCGCACGCGCCTTGGTTGCGCCGACGGCGCAGATTGAGGAACGCGCATGAGGGCGATCTCGCGACGCAAACTTCTGACCGGTGGGCTGGCGGCCACAGCTGGAGTCGCGGGGCTCGCGGTGGCCGATCGTCTGGCGCGGCGTTACGGGTTGATCCCGCCGGACAGCGGTGGATTCTATGGGCCCGGCGAGACGCTCACCTATGCTGCCCAGCGGATTCTGACGGCGCATTCGCTGGCTCGGGAGTTTCCGCGCTCGATGATTTCGAAGTCGCCCTTCGCGAACTCGACTGCGCCCCCGACCGATGAGTTCAAGCAGCTTGAGGTGAAGGGCCTGTCGAATTGGCGGCTTGCGGTGGATGGCATGGTTGCGCATCCGACGTCGTTTTCATTGAGCGACCTGAAGAGCTTTCCGCTGCGCAGCCAAATCACCGAGGTCGCGTGCGAGGAGGGATGGTCGTATGTGGCGGAGTGGATTGGCACACCGCTGAGCAACCTCCTGCACGCGGTCGGGACCTTGCCGCAAGCGCGGTACGTCGTCTATTTCACTACTGACAAAGACTGGTGGGAGAGCATCGATATGGCCGACGCGCTGCATCCGCAGACGCTGCTGACGTGGGGGATGAATGACAGCGATCTGCCCGTGCCCTTCGGCGGGCCGTTGCGTCTTCGGGTGCCACGGCAGCTTGGCTACAAGAGCCTGAAATACGTGACTCGACTGACGATCGCCGATTCTTTGAAGAGCTTTGGCACAGGGCTGGGTTCGGCAGAGCCGGACTTTGGGTATTCGTGGTTTGCGGGTATCTGACGAGTGCGATGAATCGGTCGTAAGCGCGAGCCGATCTTGTGGGATCAATGTGGTCGAGCCGTTGCTCTTGATTGGCTGACTGCCGCCAAGCCCTCCTTCCGCAGGCTCGCTTGCAACGATGTGGCATAGAATGTGGGCACCTGCAGGGGCTCGTTGCCTTGGCCGGAAAGTCCATTCTTGCGTAAGAGCCCTGACGGGAAGGATCAAGCGTGACAACAGGCGCTCAAGCATTTTTCAGCTATTGCCGCGAGGATTCCGACTTCGCGCTCAAGCTGGCCGAAGAATTGAAGGCGGCTGGGGCGAGCGTGTGGATGGATCAACTGGATATTGCCCTTGGTGATCGATGGGACCGCGCGGTTGAAGAAGCTCTGACCCATTGCTCCAGTTTGCTGGTGATTCTCTCTCCGGCGTCGGTCGCTTCCCCGAATGTCATGGACGAGGTTTCTTTCGCGCTTGACGAAGGAAAGACTATCATCCCGGTCATCTATAGAGACTGCGCGATTCCTTTTCGCCTGCGCCGCCTACAGCACGCTGATTTCACGCATGATTTTGCGCACGGAGTTCAGGTACTGCTTAAGGAACTGGCCCCCAGTCAGGGGGTGGAAGGGAAGAGTCCGGCAGTCGCCGGGGGTGAGAGCCCATTCCATATTGTCAACGCGGGCGAGCATCAACGCGCGGCTGAGCAAGCGCAGATTGAAGAGGAGCGCCGGAAGGCAGCGGAACGGTCACGCCTGGAAGAGGAGCGCAACAAAGCTTCTGAGCGGGCAGAAGTGGGCAAGCCTGCAGCCGCTCTGGTGGATGGCCGTTTCCCTGCAGCGTCAATCCGCTCCATCATCGTCGGAGCTGGAGCTCTCACCCTGATAGTTGCTGTCGGCTTGTGGGTCGCTTTTGTTCACTCCAGGGCGAAGCCCGCGGTGCCTAAAGAGAATGCTGTTGCAACTGCTTCAGCGGCCCATCCTGAGACTGCTACCGAGGGCCCTCCCGAACTTCGTTCAGCGCCTCATCTCGAAGCTCCAGCTACGGGCGCCGCTGAACCTCCCGCTTCGTCCCCAACTCGACCTCGGCCTGCTCCCGCCCGGCAGACCCCGGTGATCCCTCCTGAAGCTCGTGCCTGGAAGGCGGTTCCAAGCAGCACGCAGGAGAGTCTACAGTCGATCTTCGGGACAAGCGGCGGCAAGCGGCTCTGGGTCGCGGGTACAAACACTATTCTTTTGTTGGACAACTTTGGTGGACACTGGAACGTACACGTCAGAAGGGCCAATCAGATTTTAAGATCAATCTTCGGAAGCAGCGACGGAACGCGGCTATGGGCGGTCGGCTACGGGGGCACGATTTTGGAGTCGGATAACAGCGGCGGAAGCTGGATTCCACGCAGCAGCGGCACCACCGAGCACCTCTATTCGGTCTTCGGAGCCAGCGACGGGAGGCGGGTGTGGGCCGTGGGCCACGGGGGCACGATTCTGGAGTCGGATGACGGCGGTGGAAACTGGATTCCACGCAGCAGCGGCACCAGACATACTCTGCATGCGATCTTCGGGACGGGCGACGGCAGGCGGCTGTGGATCGTCGGTTACGAAGGCACGATTCTGGAGTCGGATGACGGCGGCGGAAACTGGAGCGCACGCAACGCGGGCACCAGCCAAGAGCTCCGTGGGATCTTTGGAACCAGCGACGGCAAGCGCCTCTGGACCGTAGGCAACGGGGGCACGATTCTGGAGTCAGATGACGGCGGTGGACACTGGAGTCCACGCGGCGGCACCAGCGAACCTCTCCGTGCAATCTCCGGAACCAGCGATGGCAAACAGCTGTGGGCCACCAGCGAGGCGGGTACGATTCTCGAGTCAGATAATGGTGGCGGACACTGGAACGCACGAAGCAGCGGCACGACGAACGCTCTTCGAAAGATCTTCGTAACCAGCGACGGCAAGCGGGTGTGGGCAGTCGGCGATAGAGGCACGATTCTTGAATCGACCCTGCCATAGCTGGCTGCCAGTGGTTCGTGTGTTTGCGGCGTGGATTGGGACGCGGTTGATCGACGCGGGAGGCCCGTTGCTTCTCTTAGAGGGTTCGCCTGGGCTACTTGCCTGTGCCTTGCAAAAGGGGGGCTGGGTCGGGAATGATGCGCCTTGAAAGAATCCTACGTTCACATTTGAGGTGAAGACGTTGACGTAGGCGAAGGGTACATCGCCGAGACATGCCGTGGGGCAGCCGTCGTGGAGAATCTCCCGAACTTCGTCTCCGCAGTTTCGCATGACCTCAAACCACTCGTGGGCGATGGTTCCCAATTCGCCTTGATGCTGTTTTATCCATGCGTCGATGGCGGGGTCGCGTTGGGCTGCGCCGTTGAATCGCAGCAATTCTGTTTTCACTTTCGCTTCTCCTTTCCAGATGAGGTGACGCTGCAGCGATCATTGGTGCGAGGCGGCAGCGGTTAGTCCGGCTTGGATAGGAGGACCAAGTTCCTCTGCCTGCAGATCGGGTCTTTGCTGTTGGAGATTGGTCTGGGCGAGTCGGTAGTGGACGAGTGCCTCGTCCCACTGCTTTTGCGCTGCCAGCGTGTCGGCGAGTTGGAGCTGCGACCGCGGTGAGTCGGGTGCGAGGGCGGCTGCCTGCTGCGCGAGCCGCAGCGCCTCGTCGGTCTGGCCGGCCCTGGCGAGATCCTGTGAGTGGCGAATGTCTACCCAGGCTGAGGCGAGTGGGACGGCGAATTTTCCCTGATAGACGTAGACGCCGTCCTGAAGGATCGCGACGGGTTTCTGGTGGCGGAAAGAATCGTAGGGGTTGAGGGCTCCGTCGCCGGATTCGACGCCGTCGAGATCACTTTCGCTGATGAGCACGGTGCCGTCGATCTCCGGCGGAACATTCATGGGCAGGTTGAGCCACCATAAGCCGCTTGGAGTCGGCAGGCGCTGGCAGTGGATGCCGTAATCCTGGGGCTGGACTGCTCCGTCGGGGAAGTAGGCGAACCAGCAGTTCGTGATGTGGTTTTCGTCGAGGTATTGTTTCACCGTCTTGAGTTGCTGGCCCCAGTCGACATTCGCGTCGCTGAGGTAGTTGCGGACCTGGAGCGGACCGCCCCAGAGTTCGTTGCCGTATGCCATGTAGTCGGGAGCGACATTGACCGTCGTCACGACTTGCCAGGCGAGCAATAGTGCGGCGACGGTTGTCCATGCGGGGCCTCGGCGCATCAGGCCCGCGGCGGTGGCGCCGGCGACGACGTAGAGAAATGGGTAGACCGGCATGAGATGCCTTGCGCCGATACAGAAGGTTGAGCTCATCACCACGGCGAAGTAGATGCCGACGGGGACCAACAGGAAGATGAATTCGCGACTGTGTCTTCGGATAAAACCGCGTTCGGCCCAGGGTGCGAGAAGGAGCAGGACGAGCAGTGGCAGCGTGGACTTGATGAGGAACGCTGCGGGAAAGTATTGCCAGGGGCCGTGGCGATGGACTCGTCCCCAGAAGTAGCTCATGTACTCCCACTCGGTGTGCTTGGTGTTTGCGAGTCCCCAGATGTACGCCTGGGGCAGCAGATGAAAGCGGGCGACGAGGGCGAGTTTGACGCCATCTTTCGGGTTTGGAAGAGAGGCGAGGTACGAGCCGAGCGCGGGCGAGAGCTGCAAGCCGCCGGGTGCCGGGGCATAGCGGAAGCCATAGAATGCCCAGATCACGACCCATCCGCAAACGAGAATGCCGATGCAGGCGGCCAGGGCTTTTCCGAATGAAGAGAAGCTGCGTTCGCGGACGCCCTCTGCGATCGCGAGGAGTATCAGCATCGGCGCGACGAGGATTCCGGTGAACTTCGCGGACATGGCGAGGCCGGAGAGCAGGCCGGTGATGAAGAGCCATTTCCAATTTGGGTTGAGGCGATAGCGGTAGAAGCCGTAGACCGTCGCGAAGATGAAGCATGCGCTGGCCATGTCGGTGGAGATGAGCGTGCCGTGGGCGAGCGCGTTCGGGTCGAAGACGAAGAGGAGGAGCGCGCAGAGGCCGGCCATTGTGCCGAAGAGCTTGCGCCCTGACGCGTAGATCAGAAGCGCCGTCAGCAGGGTGAAGAGCATGCAGGCGATGCGCGCGGGGAAGAGGAGGCGGTCGCCTCCGTTGCCGAAGACGAAGGTGCGGCCATCGACGAAAGCGTTCGTCGTGTGAGAAGAGCCCAAGTCAGCCGGGAGCGAGGGGTGGAGCGGGAGCAGGGGCAGCGCCGCCGCTATTTTCACCAGCGGAGGTACCTCGGCATTGAGCCGGTAGTCGTGGGTAGTGAGGATGTTGTAGCCGTCGTAGAGATGATGCGACTCATCCCAGTTTGCAGAGTAGAGGTGCGCGACGCGGAGCAATTGCGCGGTGAAGAGCAGAAGCAGGAGACCGACCAGGGCCGGAACGATAGTTGGTTTTGATCTCAACAACGCTGCGGCGGACGAGCTCTTGTTCATGACGTAATACTAGCGTTCTCATGAGGGGCACTCGGCGTTTCACTCTTGACAAATAATCCCGGCTCGCCGTAACGTCAGTTCGCCTCGCGTCACTATGTTTATGCTGTCTCAAAATTCATCCCCTAATTGAGGAGCCGTTATGACCGTGAATCAAGTTGGCCTGGTCGATATGACCGGAGAGATCGACGTCGACCTCGTCCACTCCGCCGCGCTTGCGCTCAACCTTCAGGTGACCCGCGATCTGCCGCAGTTCTGGCAGGTCTCGGCTACCGTCACTTACCTTCCCAATCCCAAGAAGATCCCTGCGGGCGTCTGGCCTGTTCAGCTGGTCAAGAGTCTTCCGCCGGGCGAGGGCGGATTCCACGCGGACATACACAAGCAGCCGTATTCCAAGGTCATCGCCTCGAAGACGGACCCTACCTGGACCATCGATGCGAGCCACGAGATCCTCGAGATGCTCGTCGACCCGTACGGCAATCGCATGCAGTCCTCGGTGGCCATCGAGATCGTCAAGGGAAAGATCCAGGACGGTACGGGCCAATTCGGTTACCTCGTAGAGGCCTGCGATCCCTGCGAAGACAACAACTATGCCTACACGATCAACGGTGTGGCTGTCTCCGACTTCATCACGCCACACTACTATGACCCGCTGGTGACTCCGGGGACGCGCTACAGCTTTACCGGCGCGATCAAGGGGCCGCGCCAGATTCTGCCCGGCGGATACATCTCCTGGGTGAATACGGAAAAGGAAGAATGGCAGCAGCTGATGTACGTCGATCCCTCGAAGCCGCCGACCATCCGGAACATTGGCAAGGCCGACAGCAGCAAGAGTCTGCGCGAATGGATCGACGGCCTCGAAGCGGCGAGGAAGATCAACCGGGACAGCCGCGGAGTCAAGACGCCAAAGGTCAAGGCGCTTATGAAATACTCCGCCAATCGTATCGCCGCGATGGACAAGCTGTCCGTCGCCAAGGCGAAGCTTTACAAGTAGGCTCGCTACTTCGGGCGCGCGTTCCTATCCTTTCCCGGGCTTTGCGGAAGGGATAGGAGATCGCGCGAAGCGGAGACCGGCCACTCTACTCGGCCAGGTACGCGGTACCGCCGGCAACGGTCCCTCCGCTCAGGCGTGGCTGGCCGTCGCTTACCACCGCCGCCCGAGTGGGCGATGCACCGGCTTTGGCTGTATACATAGGTATGGCTTTTCTGCGTCACGCAGTAGTGCTCTCTCGCAGCCGCAAATCGGGCCGGTATGCCGAGGCCGGCTGGGCGAATTTTGCCCTGGGGACGATCCAGGCGTTGCTCGTGTGGCTGGTGCTGTTGTCGGCTGCGTATCCAACGCGGGCGCTGGCGGCGAGTCCCGGCCTCGACACGATGCTGACTGGCTCGCGCCAGCGCATTCAGAAATTGGACTACCGCGCCACCGGGCGGCTGACGCAGGTGGGCGCCGATGGCAAGCGCACAAACTACAAGTTTGCCGCCAAGGCGCACTGGTTTCCCGATGGGCTGCGAATGCTCTTCGTGTTCTCGGGGCCTGGCTCCGACAAGACCAGCCTGCTACTGCGTATGAGTGCGAACGGGCGCGTGACCATCGAGGCGATGAAGCCGGGCGACAAGGCCGCGAGCGTGGTGCCGTTCGAACATTGGAACGACCCGGTCCTGGGAACAAACTTCTCTTATGAAGACCTGATAGAGAACCAGTTCTTCTGGAAGAATCAGGACCTCCAGCCAAACACGAAATACGGCACACGGGATTGCTTCGTGCTCAAGAGCGCGCCAGGCCCGCAGGACAAGACGTCTTATGATTCCGTGACATCGTGGATTGACAGCAGCATTATGCTTCCCGTGCAGGTGCTGAAGACGATTCACGGGAGCGGCCAGCAGAAGCAGTTCACTGCCTTCGGGTTGCGGCAAAACAGCGGCATGTGGTCAGCGTCTCAAATGGAAGCGAAGCTACCGGGCAAGCCCGGCTCTTCACTTCTGATTATCGAGGCCGGCTCACCCAAGGCAAATCTTACCGCCAAGGACTTCGTCATCGGCGCTCCCAGCACTCCGTAGGAACAGGGAATAGATCGAGTTGTGGATAGTGTCTCAACTGGCAAAAAGTGCCCTACGACGAGTTTCCAGAGCAAAAGTACAGTTGGTGTAATTTGCGGAGTTTGTCTCAGCAGGCGTTTTTCCGGGGAAAAACGCCTGCCGGGCGGTGCACTTCACACGACGCTAGCTGTACTTTTGCTCTAGGGGACGAACTCTTTTTCAGGCAGGGCCGTAGCTCCGTGCAGGCCGAATGGCCACCAGTTCCAATCCCCGGCAAGCTGCAGGAGCGCGGGGCCGACGATCATCCTGACTACTGTTGCGTCGATGAAGACGGCGACGGCGAGCGTGAAGCCGAGCATCTGGACGACGAGGATGCTGCCCAGCGTGAATGCGATGAAGACGGCAATCATGATGGCCGCGGCGCTGGTGATGAGGCCTGCCGTTCGGGCGAGGCCCTCGATGACGGCATGTCTCTCGGATAATCCGCTGCGCCGTTCTTCGAGGACGCGGGCGACGAGGAAGACCTCATAGTCCATGCTCATTCCGAAGACGATGGCAAAAGCGAGAATCGGCACGATGGGGAAGACCGAGCCTGTCGGACCGTGGAGGCCGAAGAGTCTGTTGCCGTGGCCTTCCTGAAAGACGAGGACCAGGGCACCGAACGAAGCGCCAACCGAGAGCAGGTTGAGCAGAATCGCTTTGATGGCGGCAAATAAGGAACGCAGTCCTATCAGAAGGGCCGCCAGGCTTCCCAGGACGACGCCCAGGATCACCTTCGGCAACTGCCGTGCGACTACCGACTCATAATCCGCTTCACGCGCCGGAACGCCACCCACGAGCAGGGTCGCGCCGGGCACGCCGGTGATGGCGGCGACATCGGACGAGCGCACCTCTTGAACCCATCGCGTCTGTTCGTTGGGCAAAAGACTGGCGGCGGGCAACAACTCGATCAGGGTGGCCTGGCTGTCGGTGCTTAAGAAGCTCTTGCGGATTGCCTCGGGCACCTGGTCGACACCATCCGCAGTGTCAGACATTCCCGAAAGAGTCGAAAGAGACAGGACCTCTTCCGCTCTGGGGTCGTTTTGGAAATGCTTCGTCAGGTTGGTGAGGGCGAGCCAGCCAGCCGGCGAGAGCGGCTTAGATTGGGGCGGCAGCTCGAGGACGATTCGCAGCGATTGCACAATCCCTGATCGTCCCATGCCTTGAAGGGTCTTCAGCGCCTGCACCGATTCGACGCCTGCCGGGAGCGAGTCGTGGTCGGGAAGCCCGGGAGAGATTCTGCGCGCCTGTAAGGCGAGGATGAGGAGCGGAATACCGGCGATGAGCAGCGCCGTCCAGGGGCGGCGGGTGACGATGTCTCCCCACCGCTCCCAGCGCGCGCTCGGGGCGCACAGGCTTTCCCGCGATTGGAATCGTTTCGCCGGCAGAGGCACCCGGGCGGAGTTGATACGATGGCCGACCAGGCCAAGCACCCAGGGCAGAATGAACGTACACAGCATGACGCTCAAAACGGTGACGAAGAGGCCGGCGAAGCCGATGGAGCGCAGTTCGCTGATGGGCACGGTCAGCAGTGCTGAAAATCCGATGGCGACGGTGGTGGCGGAGATGAGCAGCGTCTTTCCCGCTTGCTCGGCGGCAAGATCGGCGGCGCAGCCGGGATCGCATCCCTCGGCGAGGGCCTCGCGAAAGCGGCTTACCATCAGCAAGGCATAGTCAATGCCGAGGCCAAGGCCGAGCATCGTGGCCATATTCTGCACCAGAATCGAGAGGTGCAGATAACTTGCGAGCAGCGCCGCCGCACCGAGCGCCATCGAGATGGAGAGTAGTCCAACACCGAGCGGCAACAGCGCTGCGATAAGACTGCCAAAGGCAAGCAGCAGCAGCAGGAGGGTGACCGGCATCGCTTTTTCCTCGGCGTGCCTGACGTCATCCGCGCTGACCTTGCGAAGATCGAAGTTCAACGGAGTTCCGCCGGTGATCTGCAGCTTGATATCGGGGTATTTGGATCGAAGCTGACCTTTCATCCACTCTGCTTTGGCTCTCAGTTCCGGAACCATCGCCTCGACAGCCATTGCGCTGCGAGCATCCAGTCCGACAATGATCAAGGCCCCGCCATTGTTCCCGGTGAACAGAGGATCAGGCCAATCGAGACTCGAGATCGCGCCGGCGACGCCAGGCACGCTGCGCATGGTCGTGGTCAGGAAGGTCAAGGTGTCTGCGCCTGCTGCCGAATCGATATCGGGAACGCCGCTGATTACCAGAATCACGCGGTCGGCGTAGGGGGACTGGAAACGCGTCGCCAATTCCTGGTCGAATAGTTCCGACTCCGCGCCCTTGATGTGAACCGCCGTTTCGAGGCGGCGTTCCACATGGTAGGAAAAGGGGAGCAGGGCAAAGGCCATAGCAAACCCCGACATCGCCATCCAGAATCGGCGGCGAGAGGCACCCTGGCCAATCTTAATCGGCATTACCATTCAAGCTCCACGGTATTTCCCGGGACGTCTGAGAACAGTCCAACAACTTCGGTCATTGGGCACAACCATAATATAGGGTCGGGCGGATAATCCTTGCGTTCGTGTTTCAATTCAAACCTGACCAATACTCATTTCCAGCTTTGATGCTGGTTTCACACAATTCCGAGTACCATGAAGGTCATAATCTTCAGATTGCAGGTTCCGGGAAGCGGCGCTCCTCCCCGTGCCGGATCAAAGTGAGAACGAAAATGACCAAGGAATGATCGACCTTCTTGAGCAGTCCTCTTCGGAACGGGTGTCTGCGGTCGCCAAGGCGACCATGACTTTTTCGGCGCCCTTGCAGTTTGACAGTCAGCGGAACAATCAGCCCGGACAGAATCGGTTGAATTGGGAAATCACGCCCGTCCTGGCGTCGTTTCACGTCGGCGCGGTGGCGGCGCTGTTCTTCTTCTCCTGGCAGAGGCTGTTCGTCGCGCTGTTCTTGTTCTGGGTGACGGGGGGACTCGGACTGGGCATATGCTTTCACCGGCTGCTCACCCATCGCTCGTTCACGACACCCAAGTGGTTTGAGTACTTCCTCACGATTTGCGCGGTGTCCGCTTTGGAAGGCGGTCCTCTGCTGTGGGTGGCCACGCATCGCAAGCATCACCAGTTCGCGGACAAGGACGGTGATCCGCACTCTCCCCGAGACGGCAAGTGGTGGTCGCATGCAGGTTGGATCTTTGTCGGCAACCAATTACGCCAGGACGTTACAACCCTGAAACGCTACGTCCCCGATCTGGCGAAGGACAAGGTTCACGTTTGGCTCACCAAGTACCACCTTGTTCCAACGGCTGTCGTCGCACTCGCGTTGTTCGCTATCGGCGGATTCCGGCTGGTACTGTGGGGCAGTTTCCTGCGCACCGTGGTGGGACTTCATGCGACATGGCTGGTTAACTCGGTGTCGCATATCTGGGGGTCGCGCCGCTTTGAGACCCGAGATACATCTACCAACAACTGGTGGGTGGCACTGATAAGTTTTGGAGATGGGTGGCATAACAACCATCACGCCTACCCGGTTTCGGCCCGGCACGGGCTGAGGTGGTACGAGTTCGACCTCAACTGGTACACGATTTGGGCGTTCAAGCGGGTCGGACTTGTGTCCCATATCCATGACGCCCCGCTAACGGCCCGTACGAACGCGAAGCAGAGTTAACCTGAGGCGAGACGCGCAGCCGCGCAAAGCATGCGGCTGCAGGAATACGCCATTGCCATTTCGACGAGCGCCGTATTCGCCGTGACATTGCCGATGCCGCTGTTCGGTTGGGCCATAAGACACCTCAAATCCAATTTACCCATCGCGCACAAGTCCGGTCCGAAAGCAGACTCGGGTTAGGGCCTGTTAACACTATTCGGGCGGCGACGACGGGAGCCAATTTTTTCGAGTTCTAGGAGTAAGGAGTGACGAATACCGGGTGTCTTCTAACGACGAGCGACAACGAAATCGGGAAAATTGGCCACGTCCCTTCGGGTTGCGGCGAAAATCGAGCCATACTTCGTTGCAGGTCTCGACTTTGGAACCACCAAAGCCCTTCAACCTGCGCCTCGTCTGGCTCGATTTTCGCGCGCAACGCCGCTCGCCCGAATAGTGTTAACAGGCCCTAGTCAGGTGATATGTTGTTCTGATGCGTTTCGCCTGGTTATTTCTCGCGTCTGCAACCGCGTGCTTCGGCGCTGCGCCGATGGGCTGGAACTCCTGGAATAGTTTCGCCAACATCGTGAATTCCCAGATTGTCCAGCAGCAGGCCAAGGCCTTGGCCTCAAACGGCATGAAGGAAGCCGGTTATGAGTATGTCGTCATCGACGAAGGCTGGTGGCTGGGAGAGCGCGATGCCGCAGGCAATATCGTCGTAGATCCTAAGCAGTGGCCTGCTCTTCAGGCTGGCCGGAAAGCCGGCGACATGGCCAATATTGCCGCCTACATTCACAGCCTGGGCCTGAAAGCGGGGATCTACACCGACGCTGGTCGAGATGGTTGCAGCATGTATCCAGACTCAGGACCGAAGTTGATGAATACCGGCAGCGAGGGGCATTACGATCAGGATTTTCTGCAGTTTTCGAAGTGGGGATTCGATTACGTCAAGGTCGACTGGTGCGGCGGTGCGAAGGAGAAGCTGTCGGGCGCGATCCAGTATGCGCAGATTGCCCGCGCGATTCAGAGCGCGGAGAAGACAACGGGGCGTCCATTGTTCTTCTCCATTTGTGAGTGGGGCAGCCAGAATCCCTGGTTCTGGGCTCCGGGCGTGGGAGAGATCGACAGCACGATATGGCGAACTGGGGGCGACATCATTCCTCCGGTTGTCGAGAGCCTGCATGACGCCGAACATGACAAACGCGTGATCAGCTCGAAGAACGTGCTCGATTCGTTTGAGGCTGGACTGCATCCGGAAGCTCAACATACCGGCTACTACAACGACCTGGACATGATGGTCATGGGTATGCGCGGCATGACCGATTCCCTCGATCGAACCCACATGGGGCTGTGGGTGATTTCGAGCGCTCCGTTGATGGTGGGGTCGGATTTGACGCGGCTTTCGCCGGCTACCTTGTTGCTGCTGAATAACAAGGAAGCGCTTGCGATTCATAACGACCCTTATGGTTTGCAGCCGATCAAGGTTGGCGAGCCTGCTCCGGGGGTGCAGATCTGGGCGAAGCCGATGGCGATCGCCGGCAGGCGTGCGGTTGCGATACTGAACCGCACGGACGCGTCTGCACAGGTGAAGGTGGATTGGGAGAAGCTTGGTTTGAAGGGCGCTCCGAGATCGTTGCGCGATGTATGGAACGGAGGGGACCTTGATGCATCTGGCGCAACGGTGTCTGTGCCGGCGCATGACCTTGCACTGCTGGTGGTCGATGGCGAGGATAAAGCGCCGAGCGAGTATGCGGCGAATCAGACCAGCATCACCGGGATCGGATCGACGAGGGGGCCAACGTTTGCGCGATTGCAGTATGCGAATGCCTCCGGCCATGTTGTGGTGGTGCCGGTAAAAAGCACATCGGGTCTTTCCACCGCTCTCGCTCTGCCGCCGACGGCAGGATCCGATGCCGGCACGGTTGGGCTTATCTTGCCGCATGGGACTGCGGATTTATCTTTCGAGGGACGGGCGGTGGCGATTCGCACGATAGATGTTTATTCCTGGTGATGGGCGCGTGTGCGTCCGGGAGTGATTTCTAGAGCAAAAGTACAGTTGGTGTAATGTGCCGAGTTTTGTCTCAGTAGGCGTTTTTCTGGGGAAAAACGCCTGCCGGGCGGTGCACCTCACACTACGCTAACTGTACTTTTGCTCTAGTCGGGGTCGCTGCCGTAGTGATCTGCCCAGGTGTTTCCGGTTATCCGTTCCGAATAGCTGTTGGGATCTTCGGGAAGCATGGTCGCATCCCAGGCGTTCCATTCGTCGACGAGGCGGCGGTAGACCTCGGGTTGCCTGTCTTTCAGGTTGGCTCTTTCTAGAGGGTCAGTGACGACATTGAATAGAAATGTGTTGTCGCGGATTTTGAGCCACTTCATATCGCCGTCGCGGACGGCGCGCTGCCCGTTTGCCTTGAAGCGCCAGAAGAGCTTGCGGGGAACCGGCGGCGAGGCTTGCGTCAGGGCAGGGATGAGGCTCATTCCGTCGGAGGGGAAGGCGGGATCCGGGGCGGCTCCGGCTGCGGCGAGAAGCGTTGGCAACCAGTCCATTGAGATCATTACCTGATCGCTGACCGTTCCTTCATGAATGCTTTGAGGCCAGCGAACGATTGCGGGAATCCTGATGCCACCCTCGAGCAACTCACTCTTTTTTCCGGTGAATGGCCATGTGTCAGCGAACCGTTCTCCTCCGTTATCACTGGTGAAGATCACAATTGTGTTTTCCGCAATATGCGCTTTCACCAGGGCGTCCATCACGCGCCCAACTTGCGTGTCCAAATCCATGACCATTCTGGCGTAGGTCTTTTGCGAACCACCATCGTAGTCGCGAAGGCCGCTGATGCGGCGCGACTCCGCTTCGTCGGTCGGTCCCTCCCAGGGCCAGTGAGGCGCGTTGAAATGAAGGCTTAGAAGGAACGGGGTTTGTTTGCTGGCATATCCGTTGACGACCGCGACCGCCCGATCTCCGAGGAGTTGGGTGAGGTACCCGACCTCGTGGACCTGTGCGTCCTGGTCCCAGAGGTCCTCGTCGACCATGGGGCCAACTCCGGGCTTGTGGGTGAAATAGTCGACCGCCCCGCCGCGGAAGCCGAAGAAATGATCATAGCCGCTCTTGAGCGGACCATAGTCGGGGAGCCAACCCAAGTGCCATTTGCCGACCAGGGTTGTTCCGTAACCCGCTCCCTTGAGCAAAGAGGGAAGCGTTGGTTGGGTGGGCGGCAGTCCGATGTGCGAGCCGGGGCCTGCCAGAGGCTCTTCAAGACCGACCCGCAGCCTATCCTGATAACGTCCTGTAATCAATGCCGTTCGCGTTGCGCTGCACACTGCTGAGTTGGCATAGGCCTGGGAAAACTTCACTCCCTGCGAAGCTAAACGATCAACATTCGGCGTCTGAAAGTCGCGGCGCCCGTAACAGGACAGGTCTGCGTAGCCCAGGTCATCCGCCAATATGAAGATGATGTTAGGGCGTGGCTGACTGGCCTTTGAGAAGGCGGAGAACAGATAGAACGGAGCCATCGCGAGGGAGGTAAGGGTCTGGCGTCGAGTTGGTCGAAAGCCTGGGCGCACTTCTTTCTCCTGATTTGAGGTTACAGCGCGGATGACTCCTCGGCTTGCGCCGGTGGCATGCCCATGAGGCTGAATGGCTCAACTCCGAAGGAATCATTTAGTCTTACTGATTGTTGCTGCAAACGTTTACAGCGGGACGCGAACGGTACGAGGAGAACGTATGGATCGTCGGGATTTTTTGAAGACTGGGAGTGCGGCGGCGGCGAGTGCGCTGGCTCCGGTGGCGTTGGGGCAAACCGAGCCAAGAGGTACCGCAGGCAGTGTCTACCACTCGCTCGCGCCCGGCAGGCTCATCCTGCCGATCAACCGGAACTGGCGGTTCAGCAAGCCGACGGCGGCGACGGGCACCGATGCCGCTCATGCGAAGGAATTCGACGATTCGGGATTTGACCTGGTGGTGGTGCCGCATACGAATGTCATGCTGCCGTGGCACAGCTTCGATGAGAAGTCGTACGAGATCATCTCGCTCTATCGGCGCAAGTTCAAACTGCCTGCGGAAGCGAAAGACAAGCGCGTCTTCGTCGATTTTGAGGGCGTGATGACGGCGTCGACAGTGTGGATCAACGGGACGAAGCTGGGCGAGTATAAGGGCGGGTATACGCCGTTCTCGTTTGAGTTGACGAAGTATGTCGATTTCGATGGCGAGAATGTGCTGGCGGTCGATGTCGACTCGACGGAGCGCGCGGACATTCCTCCGTTTGGCTACCAGATCGACTACCTCACCTTTGGCGGCATCTATCGCGAGGTTGCGCTGCGCATCGTGCCCCAGACGTTTATCGAGAATGTCTTTGCGCAGCCGAAAGCGGTGCTGAGCGCGACGCCGACGGTGGATGTGCATACCTATATTCAGCATGGCGAGGGCGGGCAGGCGATGACGCTGCTGGTGGAGCTGCTGGATGGCGAGAAGGTGATTGCTTCGGGGACGGCGAAGATTCCGGCTGGGGTTGCGGCAGCGGCGGAGCCGATGGAGCATACGGTCACGCTGGAGAAGCTGGGGCCGATCAAGCTTTGGGACATCAAGAGCCCGAACCTTTACTTTGCGCGGGTTACGTTGCAGCAAGGCAATGTAATGCTTGACCAGGACACGCGGCGGTTTGGTTTTCGCGAGGCGGTGTTTACCAAAGAGGGGTTCAAGCTCAACGGCAAAGTCGTGAAGCTGCGCGGGCTCGATCGGCATCAGACCTTCCCTTATGTGGGGCAGGCGATGCCTGCGCGGCCGCAAAAGCAGGATGCGAAGATCCTGCGGGAGACGCTGCGCTGCAACATCGTGCGGACGTCGCATTATCCGCAGTCGCGGCATTTTCTGGATGCTTGCGACGAGATTGGATTGCTGGTTCTGGAGGAGATTCCGGGCTGGCAGCATATTGGGCCTTTGCCCTGGCAGGACATCTCGGTCGATAACGTGAGCCGGATGGTGCGGCGGGACTGGAACCATCCGTCGATCATTACGTGGGGCGTGCGAATCAACGAGTCGAAGGACGACCACGACTTCTATGTGCGGACGAATGCGATGGCGCATAAGCTCGACCCGAGCCGCCCGACTTGCGGCATTCGCTATTTTCAGGAGTCGGAGTTCCTGGAAGATGTGTTCACGATGAACGATTTTGGTTTTCCGCTGTTGCCGCCGAATCATGACGCTTATCTGAATACGGAGTTTGTGGGGCATACCTATCCGGCGAAGTCGATCGACAATATGGAGCGGCTGACGGAGCATACGATTCGGCATGCGCGGGTGCATGATCAGCTGGCTTCGAATCCGCAATATGCGGGCGGGATTGGGTGGTGCTTTTTCGACTACAACACGCATGGCGACTTCGGCTCGGGCGACCGGATGTGCTATCACGGCGTGACGGACTTCTTCCGTGAGCGGAAGCCGGCTGGCGGCTTTTATAAATCGCAATGCGATCCGGACGAGGAGATTGTTCTGGAGCCGGCGTTTCACTGGGCGCGGAACGATGAGTCGACGCAGTTTTCAAAGGCGCTTGTCTCTTCAAACTGCGACAACTTGAAGTTTTATTTGAAGGGCCAGCTGATTGCCGATGCTCAGCCGGACCGGGAGCAGTTCAAGCATCTGAAATATGCGCCGTTCTACGTCGACCTTACCAAGGTGGATCTCTCGTCGCTGTGGGCCGATCTTCGCATCGACGGGTATATTGGCGGGAAGCAGGTGATTTCGCGGCAGTATTCGGGGCGCGGACTGGATCAGAAGTTCGCGGTGCTGCCGGACGATACGACTCTGGTTGCGGATGGGGCGGATACGACACGGGTAGTGTTTCGAGTGACGGACGAGTTCGACAATATCCGGCCTTATGCGGGGGATCCGATTGCGCTGACGCTGGAGGGGCCGGCGGAGATACTTGGGGACAATCCGTTTGCGCTGGTGGGTGGGACTGGTGCGATCTGGATTCGTGCGAGGCAGGAGGCTGGGACGGTGGTTTTGACGGCGAAGCATCCGCGGTTGGGTGAGCAGAAGGTGACGTTTACGCTGACTGCTTCGGAGCCGGAGAAGGCTTAGGCGAACCGCCAGTTTGCCATCTAGAATGAGGTTTTTGAGGTAAGTCCGTGGGAAACTTGAGCCGGCAGGTTCGTCGACCTGAGGAGCGGTCTCAGATTACGCTCTTCGACTCCGATGGGCTTCCTTGGTCGTCGCGATTGGCTTGGGGTTGGCTTCTGCTGTTCTTTTCCATCATCGGATTTGTTCTAGCACCGGTGATTGGGATGTACCTGGGGCTTTGGCTTCGGACGAAAGGGCGGCCTGCTCAAGTCTTCATCATGTACCTGGCCATTAGCGGCTTATTCATTTTTCTCGTCTCATCCTCCGAAGGATCGCTCACCGCTCTGATAGCAGGAATGCTCGCTCTCTGTCTTCTCTTGTTATGGATCGTTGCAGCCTTTACTCTTCGTTGCCAAACCATGGAATATTACTCGAGCCGGGAAGCAACGTCGTTCCGACTCAACCCTGTCATGACGGCCTTATTTGGCCCTTGGTACGTTGGTGGACATTTGCGAGCCGATTTTCCTCTTAATAACGCGGGAAAGACTGGTTCCGGGGTTCTAAAGCTAGTCTGAGGAAGCTACTGCTTTTCAATTGCGGCGGCTACGCGGAAGACGGTGCCTTCGGCGAAGTGCTTGCCGAGGATTTGGGCGCCGATGGGCAGGCCTTCGCCGGATGTTCCGCAAGGCACCGAGATTCCGCATATTCCGGCGAGGCTTGCCGTTACGGTGTAGATGTCGGCGAGGTACATGGCCACGGGGTCGTCGGCCTTTTCGCCGATCTTGAATGCAGGCGTTGGGGCGACCGGAGTGACGATGGCGTCGACCTGGCTGAAGGCCTCGATGAAGTCGCGGGTGAGAAGTGTGCGGACCTGCTGGGCCTTTTTGTAATAGGCGTCGTAATAGCCGGCGCTTAAGGCGTAGGTTCCCAACAGGATGCGCCGCTTGACCTCTGCGCCGAAGCCTCCATCGCGGGAGTGACGGTACATGGCGGAGAGGGTGTTGGCGTCGGGTGCGCGATAGCCGTAACGAACGCCGTCGAAGCGGGCGAGGTTGGAGCTGGCCTCCGCTGTCGCGAGGACGTAGTAGGCGGGCACGGCGTAGCGGGTGTGCGGGAGCGAGATGGGGTGGATCTCTGCGCCATTGGCGCGAAGCTTATCTATGGCGGCTTCGACTGCGGCGCGGACCTCGGCGTCGAGGCCTTCGGCGAAGTATTCGGCGGGAACACCGATCTTGAGGCCTTTGACCGGTTTGGCGAGCTCGGCGGCGTAGTCCGGCACTGGTTCACGGGACGAGGTGGCGTCGAGCGGATCGTATCCAGCGATGACCGAGAGAACTGTGGCGGCGTCTGCGACGGTATTGGTGAGCGGGCCGATGCGATCGAGTGACGAGGCAAAGGCGATGAGACCGTAGCGGGAGACGCGGCCGTAGGTGGGCAGAACGCCGACGACTCCACAGAATGAAGCGGGCTGGCGGATCGAGCCCCCGGTATCGGTGCCGAGGGTGGCGACGGCCATGCCTGCGGCGACGGCCGCGGCGGAGCCTCCGCTGGAGCCGCCGGGGACGCGATCGAGGGCGCGGGGATTGTGGACCGGGCCGTAGGCGGAGTTCTCGTTGGAGGAGCCCATGGCGAATTCATCGCAGTTCAGCTTGCCGAGAGTGACTGCGCCGGCGGCGTTGAGGCGTTCGATGACGGTGGCGCTGTAGGGAGGGCGGTAGCCGGCGAGGATCTTCGATCCTGCAGTCGCTGGGAAACCCTGCACCGAGAGCACGTCTTTAATACCGAATGGGACGCCGGCCAGGGCGGGCAGCGGGGCGCCGCTGGCGACGAGCTGGTCGATGCCGGCAGCCTGAGCGAGCGCGTACTCGCGATCTACTGCGAGCCAGGCGTGGATCAATGGGTCGTCGGTTTCGATGCGAGTGAAGCACTGTTCGGCAATGGCTACAGCGGTGGTTATTCCCGCGCTAAGCGAATTGCGCACTGCCTCGATTGTGTGAGGTCCGGCGACGTCGATTTCTGGTTTGATTTCTGAAGACATGCTCTTATCCGTGCTCTTACGGGTCAGCGTTCAATGACTTTGGGGACGCGAAAGTAGATGCCGTCGGAGTCCGGAGCGCCGGCCATGACAACAGTGCGGTCGAGGCACGGAGTCACTTCGTCTTTGCGGTAGAGAGTCGAGATGGAGGACTCACCCACCAGTATCTCGGTGACCTGGGCCATGGCGGGAACGGAGGAGGTGTCCAACTCGTTCAATTCGGCGACGTGATCGAGGATCGAGTTGAGATCGCGCAGCATCGACACTTCTTCGGCCGGGGTGAGTTCAAGATTGGCGAGCTCGGCCACACGGCGAAGATCGTCGACGGTTACTGGTTCAAGGTAGGTCATGGGTCAATGTCGCGGTCTGTGATTCAGTCCGGTGGTCGCGATCCGGCAGGAATCAAGTTCCAGTATAGCGGCTGGAGTCAGTACGCGCCGTTGCGGTTGAAGACCTCGCGAGGCGTCCTCAACAGTATCCAGATGTCCCGGAGCATGCTCCATTTGCAAACGTAAGTCTCATCGAGAAGAGTACGCGCCTCGTAGGAGACATCGTTGCGTCCCGAGACCTGCCAGAGTCCGGTGATGCCAGGGACAGCGGCGAGGTAATAGGGAAAACGGTCGGCATACTTGACTGCCTCGGCGCGGACGATCGGGCGGGGTCCGACGAAGCTCATGTCGCCGGAAAGGACATTCAGTATCTGGGGCAACTCATCGAGACTGGTCTTGCGCAGCGCTCGACCGACCGGGGTAATGCGGGGATCTATCCGCAACTTGTGGGTTTGGTTCCATTCCTCCCGAGCATCCGCATTGCGCTTGAGGTGCTCGGCCAAAATCAAGTCGGCGCGAGGATACATAGTACGAAACTTCCAAATCCAGAAATCACGCCCATGCTGACCAATCCGCCTTTGGCGAAAGAAAATTGGACCGTCCGAACCAAGTGCGATCAAAGTTCCGATGACCGCGATCATCAGCGCGACAGGCGGGAGGATGGCGATGGCCAGGGCAATATCGAATATCCGCTTGCCGAGCTCATACTTGCGGCTGTGCGTCGGCAGCAGATTCAGATTGGGCCAGCGATGGGAAAGATCGAAGGCTTCGGAACTTGCATTAAATGCGGCGAACGAACCGGGAGAGAACCGGCTTGTCGCAGGCTCGTCAGAGTAAATTTCAACCTCCTGCTCAAATTCCAGCGACTCGGGTGCGATGGCCTGAGACATCAGGGAGTCATTCCCGATGCCCGACTCGGCAGGAATCGTGACGAGTCGTCCGCCGGTACTTGAAAACAGGATTGACGACGCCAAATTGTTCCCCCAAAGAAGTTGTCCCAGAGCAGCTACTCTCTCTGCCGCGGCGCTCCGTCCAATGATTCGTTATATCGACGACACGACCATTGAAAAATCGCCTGTTGCGATCATTCTAGTTGGGACTGCACTGGTTGCACCCGCTAGTTCCAATAAGTAAACACTCCCCGGAGGTTCATTGCGCTTTTGAACTATACCCAGAAGTATCATCCGGGCAACGACCAAATCAACCTAATTCGTAGATAATTTGTCACATATTGACGAACAATGCGAGACTCTTGTTGTTTGAGAGACCCGATTGTTTGCTAGAAGTTGCGCCGTTCCCGCCCCCGCTGGGGCCATCTCGGCGATTGCTGGTCGGCGCCTACACCCTCAAATTCGGATTCTATTTCAAGGAATCGGGATGCCCAATCCCCGGACCGCTTCTTCGCTTCTGCAGCCTCGAACTCCGAGGTGCGAAACCTGGCTGCTTAGACATTCATGGGCCTTCGGTAGTGAGCGAGGCGGTGAAGCACCGCCCCTAGTTATTGTGCAGCACGGCGATGGCCGCGACGCCAAGCGCCAGTTGCGAAAATACCTGCGACCAGTTGATGAAGTTGCGAAGGACGGAGGTACCCAGGACCTTCTCGGGCACGACGATGGTATCGCCGGGGTACATGCGCGTCGCCGCAAAATTGTTTCCCCAAAGCCCGTTGGCACGCTCGCGACTGTAAACCGAGCCGTCGGCCCGAATGATGAACATATGTTTTCCGTCGGCATTTCGATTTGTGCCGCCAGACAGTTGCAGATAATCGCCTAGCCGTCGTTGGCCCTTGTAGAGGAAGGAATTCTGGTCATATACCGCGCCCACGACATTGACAGTGGCGGGCACCGAGGGGATGGTGAAGTGGTCGTCGTCCTGGAGCTGGATACCGGGGATACTGGCCAGTCCGGTGCTGTCGGGCTGGACCTCGAGAACGATCCTGCCGGTGGCCTTGAGCTGATGGAGCCTGGCGAGGAGCCCCTGCTGGTTGACGGCGGCGGCGTTGACTGCTGCGGTGTCCTGGGCTGAGACAGCCGAAGCCGCCGCATTGAGCGTCCCTCGCTGGATTTGCAACTCCAACGATTGCACATACTCGTCCAGCCGTTGCTGCTGGAAGACGCGTGTGGACTCGCGAGTGAATTCGGAACCGAAGAGGTAGGCGTTCGGCGTCAATCCGCCGGCACGCTGCACGATATCGCGCAGTGTCTCCCCGGGCCCTACGCTGTAGACTCCGGCGCTGACGATCTCGCCATCGAGCCGGACAAACTTGGTCTGGTCGTTCAGCGGCACGCGAATGTCGGCCTGCGAAAAGATGGTGACAACATCGCCGGGTTGAAGAAGGAGGTCCTGGCCGGGATCGTGGTCGATGATCAACTTACCGAGATTGAATGACAACAGTGAAGTCTTCAGGGTGTTGGGGTCGAGACGCTCGATGACCGCGTAATCCCAGTCGATCTCCGGAGCGGAGAGGGTCACGCCGATCCTTGGACCCGCAGTGGCAACGTTTTGGGTGACGATCTCGCTCTGTTGCCCCGCGAGTGTGCCGCCGCCAGACTCAGACTGCGCGGTCTGGTGTTGGGGGTTGGAGCTGGTCGAATCGTCAGAGTTGACAACCGCGGCTTGCCCACTGTCTGCGGGCCGACTTTGCCATCCGGGAATTATGTCCGGAGAGTAGGGCGGGATATTGGTTCGGAGATTTGCGCCGTTCTCCGCAGAGAGCGGCTGCATCTGTTTAGGGAGATATCCGGGAGCGGTCGGCTGATAGAGCGTTCCGCGGCCACTGAGGGGCTGAAATTCGGGGCCGGGCAGTCCAAGCTGGGCGCGTCTCCACCAGTAATTCCGAGTGATCAGCGAGGGACGGTCGGGAATCAGATCGCTGAGCTTCATGCCCTCATGCCAGGTGAAGCGCCCTGGGTTGGCGAGATTGCCGCGCAGGGTAACGGTCTTCTGGAATGAGGGAACGATGGAGAGGATGCGGACGACGTCGCCATCACGAAGCACCGTGGTCAGCCCGGCAGCGTCGAGCGCCACCTCAACGGTCTCGCGATCGCGGTGTTCGTCGATACGCTCGATCGACATCCGCGAACCGGAGGCAATTGTGGAGAGGCCGCCGGCATCGTCAATCAATTGCTGGACCGTGTTGAAGGGTTGAGCGCTGGAGCTCAGGCCGTTTGCGGGGGTCAACTCGTAGATTGCCGGCTTGCGCACGCTGCCGGTGAGCGCAACCTGCGGACCGACCGCCGGGATGAAGATCACATCTCCCGGAAGCAGCCGCGCGTCTTTCGATTTGTCCCCGCGAAGAAGCAGGTCATAGAAGTCGAACGTCGTAACGACTTTGCCTTCGCGGTTGAGCTGAATTTGACGCATGCTTCCCTGGACCGAGGGCCCTCCGGAGGCGAAGATGGCGTTGACCAGGGTGCTGAGAGAGCTGACCGTGTAGGCGCCGGGGCGGCGCGCCTGGCCGACGATGAAGACCTGGATCGATCGCAACTGCCCAAGATCGACGGTGAGGTCGAAGTTCCGGTAGACGCGCGCGACTTGTGTCCGAATCTGCTGGCTCAGGTCGGAGAATGCGGTGCCTGTCACGTGGATGCGGCCAACCTGGGGAAGATAGATGTCGCCGGAACGATCGACTTTCACGTCGGCGTTGAAGTTCACCTGGCCCCAGACGCGAATGCGGACTTCATCTCCCGGCCCAATGACGTAATCGGGGGTCACGGGGATCTGGTCAACGGGGGCGAAGGTGGACGGGACGCTGCGAAATAAATCCTGGCCGAAGATGGGGAGAACCTGACCGGAGGTTGACGCCAGCAGTCTCTGGAAGTCGGTCAGGGGCTCGGGGGGAGTCGGCACTACCGGCGGAGTCGCCTGGTTGCGGGGATTTCCTCCGTTGTCGACATACGTGGGGCCATTCTGAGGCCCGTTATTGGCGGAGGGCCTGCCGGAGTCCAGAGTCCCGCTCGTTCCATTCTGCTGGCGATTCGAATACGGGTTTTGTTGGCCAGCTTGGCCGTATCCGGATTGGCATGCCGTAGCGCCTGTGTTCGCAGGATCGGTGCAGTCGATGCCTTGCTGGGAGTCGGCACCCTGACCGGTTGGGTTGGCTTGAGCAAAAGATATGAGAGAAAGGCCGAAAAGGGCGCAAATTGTCAGAAACTTGAATCGATTTGGCATACCGTCGTGTAAGGGCGGCTCCACGCGCAAACTCGCGCTCGCAGAGCCTTCCCTGGGCAACCTCTCCTTACGCCGCGCGGAACGTCTCCGCAGCTTCGCTGCAATCCTGCACCTAGAGTGTAGAGCTTTCGCGGGGCGAATCAAAACTGCAACCGTAAATTGCGGTCAATCACTCGACCACGTGAACCATAAACTCCATGTCACGGTGGCCACTGCCGCAGTAGAAGGTGCACGCTCCGGTAAAGTCGCCGACCGTAGCTGGCGTGACGACGACGCTTGCCGGATGACCGGGCGTAATCTGCGCCCGAATGCCGACGCCGCGCACCGCAAGGCCGTGGCGGACATCGTCGGAGATCAGAATCAGCTTCACGGTTTCATCCTTCTTCAAAGTGATAGTGTTCGGTATGAAGGCGTATTTTCGCGCGTGGATGACGATCGTTTTTACGGGTTGCGGGGCTTGCGCGCGTGGCGCGATTTCGCCCAGAACAATCGCCAGCGCCAGAACGATCACAGCCCTTGTGCAGGGTCGGATCGATGGTATTAATGCGGACGGTGGCACTATTTCTAGAGTTGCACTGATGTCTCGAGATGTAAAGGTGGCGGGCGCATTGCGATTCGCATGGGGTGAGGTTCGGCTTGAGCAAAAGTACAGTTGGTGTGATGTGCGGAGTTTGTCTTAGTGGGCGTTTTTCTGGGGAAACGCCTGCCGGTCGGACGCGCCTCGCACTACGCTAGCTGTCTTTTGCCCTAATCGACGATGAGGGTCAGCGTGACGCTCTGGGTAACGCCGGGGCCGGTGGCGGTGATTGCCGGGCTGTAGGTCGCGGAGGTTGTGCCGGTGGTGGGCGTCGTGGGTGGGGTGCCCGAGGAGCCGGCGGTGCTCGTGACTCCGCATCCCAGACAGACCAGCAGAAGGAAGAAAAGCGCAACGACCGGCAGTCGCGTGCGGCGGATTCCCGGCGGGAGCAGCAACAATCCGATGGGCAGGCAACTCGCGAGGAAAACCATCGGCACGCCCGGCCCTGGTTCGCCGTCGACTTTGGTTGCGGCGATGGTGGCGATCGTTACCGTCACCGAGGTGGTGACCCCACTGGTGAGTTGGACCGATGCGGGGTCGACGGTGCAGGTCGAGTCCTTCGGCGCGCCGCCGCAGGTCAAGGCGACGGGCCCGATGGAGCCGGCCGCCGGGGTGAGCTGCAGCATGTAGGTGGCTGTTTGTCCGCTGGCGACAGTGACGCTGGATGCGCCCTGGACGGCGAAGGTGTAGGAAAAGCCGTTGCCGCTGAGGGGAATCTGGAAGGCCGGCGTTGGCGAGGAACTGGCGATCGTCAGCGTGCCCGTGCGGGGACCGGCCTGGTTTGGGGAGAAGACAACCTCGATGTTGCAGCTAGCGCCGGGCCCGAGCGGGTTGGCGGAGGGGCTGAGCGCACAAGTGGTCCCGGTGGTTGTGGCAAAATCGCCTGTCGTCGCGAGCGAGAATGCGCCGAGCGGGACACCTCCACTGTTGGTGACTGTCACCGTCTGCGCCGGGCTGGGGCCGGAAAGACCCCAGGGGCCGAAGTCGATCGTTGCCGGCAGGGCTGAGATACCTGCGGGAGCCAATCCGGACCCGGTCAAGGCGACCGTCTGTGGCCGCCCGTACATATCGTCGATGGTAAGGGCGCCGATCTCGGGGCCGACTTTGGTTGGCACGTAAGTCACGACAATCGAGCAGGTGGCATGTCCGATGAGGGAGTTGCCACAGGAGTTCACCGCCTGGAAGTCGCCCGTAATTGAGACGGAGATCGAAGTGAGCGAGGAGTCTCCGGAATTAGTCAGTGTGACGAGCTGCCCCGCGCTCGCTGTGCCAACAACCTGGGCCGAAAAGGACAGGGCGGTGGGGCTGAGGGTGTCAGTCGCGGGTGCGAGGCCGACACCCGCCAGGGTTGCCGTCTGCGTGCCGACATCGTCGGTGATGGAGAAGATGCCGGAACGCGCGCCTGAGGTGGTCGGCGTAAAGGCCAGCGCCACGGTGCAGCCGAAGTTTGGCGCGAGGCTGGCCGCGCAGGTATTCGCCACGATCGCAAAGTCGCCGGTCGCGACGGGCACCTGAAGGTTCACGGCGACCCCGCCGGTGTTGGAGATGGTGATGTTCTGGGGCGGGGCGGTGGTGCTGCCGATGAGGGTGGATCCGAAGTTCATCGAGGTGGGCAACAGCACAATTGCCCCACCAGGTAAGCCGACGCCGGTGATCGGGACGGTGAGCTGTCCGCCGGCGATGTTGACGTAGATGGTCAAGGTTGCCGAGCGAGTTCCGGTGGCGGTGGGGGTGAAGGTGACCGCGACATTGCAGGTGCCTCCGACCGGAATGGAATCGCTGCAATTGTTGACCGCCGCGAAGTCGCCGCCGACGGAGACTTGCCTGACGATCATGGCGATCGTGCCGGTGTTGGTGAGAGTGACGGATTGCGCGGAACTCTGAATTTGAACCTGCTGCGGCGCGAAGATCAGCGAGGCAGGGGCGACGGTCGCGGTGGTGACGGTCGCCGCCGCGGTGATCAGCGGAACCTGCCAGATGCCGCGGCCGTAGGTGGCCGCGCGGAGGAGCGACTTGCCGCCGCTGTTGAAAGCTGCCAGCTGAATCACGGGTGAGTTGGGCAAGCCGGTGCCGTAGATGCTCCAGCAGTTCGCGCTGGCACACGTGGCCACTGCGGTCGTGATGTACACACCGGCATCGAGAGCGACATAGACGGTGTTGGCGTCGTTGGGGTCGACCACGATGCTGTTGGCCGGCGCGATAGGGAGGTTGGCGGTGATATTGGTCCAGGTGGCGCCGCCGTTGGTTGAGGCGTAGACGGTGCCGGTGGGAGCCTCGAACGAGCTGAAACCCTCGATGGTGACGTAGAGGGTTTGTCCGGTCGCGTCATGGGAATCGACGGTGACGCTCGAGACGGAGAAGTCCTGAGGATTGAAGCCGTTTGCCTCGTTCGCAACCGGGGAGAGCCAGAGATCGGTCCAAGTCGACGGAACAGGGGCGGCGTCGCTCACCGCGGCGGAAAACAGATGCCCGGCGTATGCCTGAGGGCCTTGAATGCCGGTTCCCGCTAAACCAGCGTAGAGATATTCGGTGTTCCCGGGGGGAGTCGAGACGGTTCCGGAAGCGGCGAGCGATTGGATCAAGGCGTTGCCGCCGCACTCGGGGCCCTCGCCGGGATAGAGGTCGCCTAACAAATTCCCGTCAGACCAGGAGTCGCCGGTGGCGGGGCCGCGCCAGACGTGGCAGGTGCCGAGAATCAAGTTGGCGCTGTTTTGCGGGTCGAGGAGGAATGGCGCCGGCTCAGGAAAAGCGTAAGCGTCGGAACCGACTTGCGCATAGCCGATGACGGGGAGGGCAAAGTCGGCGGGAGTGCAGCTGGAGCCGTTGGGACAGAGGTCGATGGCCACTCCGGAGGAGCTTTGCGCGTACCAGTTCTGCGGGTTCGCGGGATCGATGGCGACATAACTTCCGTAGCCGTCGAGGACCTGGGGCCAGACGGTTCCGGCCGCTGTTGCCGAAGCGGCGTCTCCACTGACTCCGAGGCCTGCGAGCAGGATGTCACTGTTGGCGGGATCTTCGGCGAAGCCCTGGATCTCGGCGAGCGAGCCGAGTCCGGCGTTGAGGTTCTGGAAGTGGTTGGCGTCATCAGGGCTGCACGGGGGTTGGGTCTGGTAGACGTTATCGGTCGAGCGCCACAGGCCGCTGTCATTGCCGAAGTAGATCAAGGAAAGGTTTGCCGCGAAGGTTGTGTCGAAGGCATGTTGAAATGGCGCGACCATCGCGGCCGCGCAGGTAGCCGTATTGCTGGCGTTGCGGAAATTGCAACCGGCGGCGAGGCTGCAGCGATAGAGGTCGGTCGTGCCGGCAAAGAGAAGCGTGTCTGGGGAGGCCGGTACGGCGGCGAGCGAGAGGTTGTAGTTCCCGGCTGGAATCGCACCGGAGCCATCGTCGAGAGCGGCAGTCGACAGCTGCCGGGCAAAGGTCACCGTGCTTGAGGCGCAAGTTCCCGAGTCGGCTTGGCACTGGTCCTGCCAGAGCCCCTGGTCTAACAGGTTGATGTCCACTGTAAGCGCGAAGAGGTCGCCGGTGGCAGGTTGGGCGGCGAGAGCCCCGCGCAAGATCGGGCAGGCGACGGAGCCGACATACGACGCATTGGTGGGGCATTCGGTGGTGGTGAGGCCGACGCCTGGCTGGTGGGCGAGGCGAGTGAAGGTGATGCCGTCGAGGGATTCGTAATAGCCGTGAAAGCGCACGGCGGCATAGAAGCGTTTGCGGATGGGGTTCCAGACGACAGCGGTCGCCGCGTTGCCGCCTTTGCTGATAGCCACGTTCGAGGTCTGGACGATCTGGCCGGGGCCATCGGTAATGGTGGCCAGAAGCCAGGTCTGGCCGGCGTCCGTGGAGTAGTAGAGCCCCATGACGCTGAGCTGTTCCTGATACGCGGTTGTGGTCAGGTTGGCGCCGACGATCGCGCCTTCGGCGGAAGAGGAGACTGCCGCAACGACGAGGTTGGGTGTCTGGGTGCTCCACGCAAACCCGGCAAAGGCCAGGCCGAAGAAATGGAAATTGGCGAGGCTGTTTACGGAGAAGTCGTTGGATTCGGAGATAAGGCTCCAAGTGAGGCCACCATCGGCGGAGCGCAGCAGGCCTACGCCGTAGTAGGAGTCGAGTGAGTTGTTGGGGTCTCCGGTGCCTGCGAGGACGACTCCCGTGCCGCCGGGCTGGACGGAGACCGCCCCGATGCTGAGCGAAGGGATGGCGTTGCCGGTGAAGACGGGAAGATCGTCGGTGAGTGGGGTGAAAGTAGTGGAGGCCAGCGGCCCGGCGGCGTTGGTCGACTTCCAGACGCCCCCGCCGGTCGTGCCGAGATAGACGGTATTTCCGCCAGGGTCGGATGGATCGGCGGCGATAGATGTGACCCTTCCAGTGACGAAGCCGTAGGCGGTCGTGGAAACCTGTGCAGGGCCGAGAGACTGCCAGGGCTGGTTCAACAGCGCTGGTGCATAGGCGGATTTGCCGGCTGGCAAAGGCTTCGGCGGAGTTGCGGGCGCGAGCTTCGGCGGTATTGCCGGTGGCCCGGACTGGGCCACCAGGGGGGGCACCGAGAGCAAGAGCCAGGGCAGCGTCGCGAGCACGAGCCATAGCGGGTTGCCAAGCCGACAGAGTATCGTGCGGAGCCGTCGGCAGGTCACCATACGCCTATGCTTCCAGCAGCCTCGATGCCCTTGCCGCGATCGCTCAAGAACGTCAGCGAACGCGCAGCGAGCAGGAAACTGCAATTCAAATTCCGGGAGTCGGAGAGTTGGTGTGATTATCAGACGGGGACTTTGGGGACGCCAGCGGATTCGGTTTGAGATTTTGCTACGCGCATGCGCCGCAGTTCCATTTTGGGAAACTTGAATGTGGAGGCGGTTTATCTGGAGCTAGTCGTTGCGATCAGCGGAAGCGGCGGAGGCGGCTCCTCCATCACGTTGCGGATGTAGCGCTTCGAATCGAATTTCTTTCCGGTCGAGGCACCGGACATATAGCGGATAGTTCCAAAGATCGGCCGGTCGAACCAGGGGCGGTCGTGGACTCCGGCGATGGCCCAGGCTATACCGGCGTAGCCGTTGGGGTCGCGGCCGTCGAGCTCGTATTTGTCGTTGAGGTAGACGGCGTTGTGGAAGGCGACGGCCGGGCTGGGCGACCACTCGAGGATCTTCTTGGCCCAGTACATGCGCATGTAGTTGTGCATCCAGCCGAAGTTGACCATCTGCCTCTGGGCGGCGTTCCAGAGCTCGTCGTATGTCTGGGCCTTTTCGAGTTGCTCGAGGGTGTAGAGCGGGTTGCGCTTGTCGGCGGCGTGTTCGCGAAGTGTTTTTTGGACCCAGTTTTCGGCGCAGTCGATGGTGTCGTAGCTGGGGATGAACTTTACGAAGTTGATGGCGAGTTCGCGCCAACCAATCAGTTCGCCTACGAACGAATCGTAGGCCGTCTGCGTGACCTTCTTCGCGTTCACCGCTTTCTGCGCTGCCAGCGTGATGGTGAGTGGGCTGATGTGGCCGAAGTGTAGATAAGGCGACATTTGGCTGGTGCCGTCGGTCTCAGGATGGTTGCGCTGCTCCGGATAATTGGCAAGGCCGTGATCGATGAAGTGCTTCAGGCGTTTGAGCGCAGCGTGAGTGCCTCCGGTCCACGAATCGACTGGTTTGACGCTGCGGTCGAGGTCTTCCCAGCCCGCGGTGACATCTGTGCTGACCTCAAAGCTGGCGAAGTTTTTGGGGCGCTTCCATTCGTGGGCCGGCTTCGACTTTGGCGAGGCTACGAGACATTCGGGAAAGTGCGAGTAGAGTTTGGGCCGGAAGAACTGTAGCGCGTAATAGTGTTTGTCGAAGAGATTGGACGGGACGACGACATCGGCATCGACGGTCCAGAAGGGGATCTTCAGCCGTTTCGCGAGGACCTTGCGCCAGCGTTCGGGTTCGCGGCATGGATTCTCGTCGCCGATCACCATGGCGGCGTTCACTTCAGTGAACAGCGCTTCGAGCGAGTTGCCGGGTGGGCGGCGGACGATGAAGGCGATGCCGCGTTCGGCGAGGTCGGTCTCGATGTCGCGGAGTCCCTGGTTGAGGAAGTAGTAGTGGCGAAGATTGGCGCTGGGGAAGTTCGAGATGGCGGAGAAATAGACGATGACGGGGAGGTTGAGTTCGTTTGCGATTTCAATGGCGACGTCGAGCGCGGGATTGTCGAGGGCGCGTTCAGCGCGCTGCATCCAGTAGACGATGCACGTGCCGTCTTTGGCGGGGACGCCGGGGCGGCGGATGGTGACTCTGGGATTTTGGGAGAGAGCTTCGAGCGCAGAGGGAAGCGGTGCGGGCAGATGGTTCTGGGTTTGCGGAGGGTGAGTCATGGTTCGCGCTTGAACTAGCGTAAAGCGCGAACCGATGACGCGATGCTGGATATAGAAAGCCGTGTTGGCGGGACTACCAAAGTCCCCAGGAACGGCTCATGTAATCACTGAGGGTCATCATGATGAGCACGATGAAGGTAAAGAAGCCGGCGGCGACGGTGAGCTTCATGAGGCGCGAGCTGAAGTAGACGTGCATGAAGAAGAGGATGACGATGACGGCCTTGAAGCAGGCGATGAAGAGGGCCAAGACCGGATTGAAGTCCCTGAGGTCAACAAAGGCCGCGCCGGTGGTGAGTCCGGTGGCGATCAACAGGGTGATGTACACCGCTAGATAGGTCTTCGGAGTGACGATGTGGTGAATCGCTTCCGGGTCCTTCTTATCGAACTCGTCGTCGGAGAGGTGGGGATGTGCCATAGTGTCGCCTTCTCAACAATAAGCGTTTTAGCGGCCTGGATGCCGGTTGATGAGGTAGAGCAGTGGAAAGAGAAATATCCACACAATGTCGACAAAGTGCCAATAGAGTCCGAAGTATTCAATCGGCTGCACGTAGCCGTCGGTGTATGCGCCCTTGTTGGCCTGGTAGAGCAGCCAGAAGAGAATGGCGATGCCGATGATCATGTGCAGAGCGTGCATGCCGGTCATGGCGAAGTAGAGCGAGAAATAGATCTGGGTCTTCTCGGCCATGTCGGGCGCGAGCGGAGTTTCGTGCGAGGCGGCCGGCGGATGGACGAATTCGGAGATTGAGAAGCTCGCGCCGGGCACGTGATGGAGCGTGAACTTCTCGGCGTACTCAAAGTATTTGACGAAGAGGAAGGCCGCGCCAAAGATGATGGTGAAGATGAGCGACCAGACCAGGCCCTTGCGGCGCTTGGTTTCGGCGCACCAGACGCCCATGGCCATGGCGAAGCCGGAGGTGATCAGGATGGCGGTGTTGGCTGTCCCGAGCTTGATACTGAGGGTGTTGCTGGCCGCGGCGAAGGCCGGGTAGTACCAGTTGCGATAGATCAGATAGGCGCAGAACATGCCACCGAAGAACATGATTTCTGTGAGCAGGAAGAGCCACATGCCAAAGGCGGTCGCCTCCCGCTGCTGCTCCACCGTCTCGAAGTGATGGCGCAGGTATTGCGGGTGAGCGTGATCGTGCTCATGCTCGAGTGCGGAATGGTCGGCTGTGGTGGCCGCGACTGCGTGGCTATCCAACGGTCGTCACCTCGTGCTTGGTTTTGTTCGCGAGCCAGTCGTAGTCGTAGGCCTCGTAGTCGACGATTGGCGTTTCGAGGAAGTTCTCGGTGAGCGGCGGCGATTGGGTCTGCCACTCGAGTCCGGTAGCCTGCCAGGGGTTGGGGCCGGCGATGGCTCCGTACTTGAGCGACCAGGTCATATAGATCATCGGCATGAGATAGCCGATGCCGAGCACGGTCGCTCCGGCGGTCGAAAAGACATTGAGCACCTGGAACTCCGGCGGATAGGCGTGATAGCGGCGCGGCATGCCGAGATAGCCGACGATGAACTGCGGGAAGAAGGTCAGGTTGAAGCCGATGAAGGTCACGATGGCGGCGAGCTTCGACATGGCCTCGGGATACATGCGGCCGGTCATCTTGGGCCACCAGAAGTGGACTCCAGAGAGGAAGGCCATGAGCATGCCGCCGACCATCACGAAGTGGAAGTGGGCGACGATGAAGTAGGTCTCGGTGAGGTGGATGTCCATGCCGAGCGAGCCGAGGAAGACACCGGTGAGTCCGCCGATGGTAAAGAGTCCGATGAAGCCGAAGGCGTAAAGCATTGGGGTCTCGAAGGTGATCGAACCCTTATAGAGCGTCGCCGACCAGTTGAATATCTTGATCGCCGAGGGAACGGCGACGAGCATGGTCAGAAGCGAGAAGACGAGGGCGGAATAGTTCGAGACGCCCATGATGAACATGTGGTGCGCCCAGACGAAAAATCCGAAGAGGGCAATGGCGACGGAAGAGAAGGCGACGGCGGCGTAGCCGAAGACGCGCTTGCGCGAGAAGGTGCTGATGACCTCGGAGATGACCCCCATGCCGGGCAGAATCATGATGTAGACGGCCGGGTGCGAATAGAACCAGAAGAGATGCTGGAAGAGCAGCGGATCGCCGCCCTTGGCGGGATCGAAGACGCCAATGCCGATGGTCCGCTCGAGAATGACGAGGACTATGGCGATGGCCAGCACCGGAGTGCCGAGCACCATGAGGATCGAGGCCGCGTAGTTGGACCAGCAGAAGAGCGGCAGACGGAACCAGGTCATGCCCGGCGCGCGCATGCGGTGGATGGTGACGATAAAGTTCAGGCCGGTGAAGATGGAGCTGAATCCGGCGATAAAGATGCCGACCGCTGCCGTGACGACGTGAGTATTGAGGTAGTGGGTGCTCAGCGGCGTGGTGAAGGTCCAGCCGGTATCGACGCCGCCAAGCACGAGGGCGGATATGGTGAAGGTACCGGCGATGATGTAGAGATACCAGCTCATCAGGTTGATCTTGGGGAAGGCGAGATCTTTCGCCCCGACCATCATGGGGATGAGGAAGTTGCCAATCGTGGCCGGGACCGACGGCACCAGGAAGAGGAAGATCATGATGACGCCGTGCATGGTGAAGAGTTTGTTGTAGGTATCGGAGGCCATCAGGTCGCCCTGAGGAGTGAGCAGCTCGAGGCGGATGAGCCCGGCCATCGCGCCGCCGATAAAGAAGAAGAAGGTGATCGAGACGAGATAGAGCATCGCGATCCGCTTGTGGTCGCCGGTCAGCAGCCAGCTCTTGATGCCGTATTCCTTGTTGAGATAGTTGACCTTGGGCAGCGTTGCTGTCCGCTGGTCGGGAAGATTCAAGATTGTGCTCATTGCTTCACCATCCCTGGCGCCGCGGCATTAGCCGGCGCTGTCGATGTACTCGGTTGTGCGCCTGTCTGCGCGGGCGATACCTGGGTCGTATTCAATGTCTGCTGGATACGGTAGTTCGAATTGAGTTTCTTGATGTATTCGACCAGATCGATCAGGCCTTCTTCGCTGATCTGGCCCTGATAGGTCGGCATGATGGGCGCGAATCCGGCGGTGGTGTGCATCGACGGGTTGAGGATCGTGTCGCGCAGGAAGGCATCATCAACCATAACCGAGCCACCGTTGGTCAGTTGAAGCTTGGTGCCGTAGACCTCGGCGAGGTTGGGGCCGCGGGCGTCGGCCTGGCCGGAGTGGCAGGCATTGCAGCCGAGGCTGGCGTAGAGGCGCTCGCCGTTCTGGGCGAGTGAGGCGCCGCTGGTGCTGCCGGCGGTCCACGCCTGATAGTCATCAGGCCGCATTGCGGTGATGGTGCCGATCATCTGCGAGTGGAGGGTGCCGCAATACTGGGTGCAGAAGAGGTGGTAGTTGCCCGGCACGGTGGCCTCGAACCATACCGTCGAATAGCGGCCAGGAATGACTTCGCGCTTCACCCGGAAGGCGGGGATTGAATAGCTGTGGAAGACGTCCTGCGAAATCATGGTCAGCTGGACGGCGCGGTTGATCGGGATATGCAGAGCGTTGATCTCATGCTGGCCGCCCGGATGCTCGGCCTTCCACATCCACTGCTTACCGACGATGTAGATGTTCATCGCGTTGGTCGGCGGGTTGTAGATGCGGAAGTAGAGCAGCGCACCCCAGACGAAGGTGACCATGAAGAGCGCGAGAGGAATGATGGTCCAGGTGGCCTCGAGGATGGTCGAGCCCTCGATGTGGGTGGCGACGGGGTTCTTCTCCGCACGGTAGGCGATGGAGAAGCCGAAGACCAGAATGCCTACCAGCACGAGGCCGACCAGCGAGATCAGGATGAGAAAGAAATAGAGCTCGTCGGTATAAGGCGCAATGGTTGAGGCCTCCGCCGGAAAGAGCGCGAAGTTCGTCAGCCACTTCACCAAAAATTGCCAAAGTACCGGACTAATAAAGTGCATAGTTCCCTTTTATCCCGCTTTCCTGCTTCGGGCTTTCAATCTCTTGCCGGGCCGCCGGCTATGCCATCCGGTCGTTGCGCGACCGGCTATGGCCTACTTATGTCCTTCTTCTTGTTTCACTCTTTATATCTTCGTCGTCCTGCTTCAGGTCACGCCTGAAGTTGACCACCATAAAACTGCCCAGACCGAGCATGGTTAAAACGCCGCCGAGTTGTACGACTCTCGCGACGACCAGGCTGTGCTTGTTCAGCTCGGGGTCGTAGCGATAGCAATAGGTCAGGATGTTGTCGACCGGCGAACCGATGGTGTTGTGCGAGGCCTCGACCAGGCCAAGCTGCAGGTCTTTGGGCGAGTATTCGACGCCCATGTAGTACTGCGCGAGCTTGCCTTCGGGCGTAAGTATCTGGATCGAGCTGGCGTGGGCGAACTGGGAGAGATGTCCGTCAGGGCCGGGGACGCGGGCGTAGCCGAAGCCTACAGCCTGCGCCAGCGCATTGATCTCCGGCTGCTGGCCGGTGAGGAAGTGCCAGCCTGCGGCCGTCTCGGGGTGGCCGTAGCGCTTGACGTACATCGCCTTCTTCTTCGCGGCGAGTTCAGGTCCCTCGCTGGGGTCGATGCTGACGGCAACGATGTCAAAGTCCTTGCCGGGACGGAACTTGACCATCTCAAGCGCGCCGACCATGCCGTTCAGCTCTTCAGAGCAGAGCATGGGGCAGGAGTAATAGACGATAGCGAGAAGGACCGGGCGCTTGCCGAAGTAGTCGCCGAGCTTAACGGTGGCTCCGGTCTCGTCGTGGAAGGTCTGGTTGAGCGGAATCTGATTGTTCAGGCGCTGATGAACGTAGACCTTATCGAGCAGCGTCGGCTTCTGATCGGCACGCTCGCCCATCTGCTTATCGCCGTAAGAGGAGACCTGGGCGGAAACAGGGATTGCAACGGCTGCCAGCGCGACGGCGAGCAGGCGCGAGAAGAGTCGACGTCTGGACGCCACTCTTGCTTCGCTGAATCGACCTGATCGCTGCATCAACATCGTGTCCTCGACCCTCTGCCTTTATGTTACCGTCCGCTGCTAGCTGCCCCTGCTTGATAAAGCTGCTGCTTTCGCGGGATGAAGAATCTTGCCGTGCCTTGCTTTCCCGGCCACTTCTGCCGGCTCAACTTTTATTGATGCTTGCCCTCGGCAACTTCCGGAGCCTTGCGCATCGTGGACATCTCCTGCTCATAGCCGGTGGCCGCAAAGCCGTTCGTCAAAGGAGCCGGTGGCAGAACGATGTCACTGCTTGCGGTGTCCATGGGCGCGCCCTCGGGAGTCTCGCCGTAGTTGGGCAGATGTCCGGGTTGGGCGCCGGGGATGACCGACAGTGCGTGTTGCGCGACTAAGAGTTCCATTGCGCGTTCGATCGGGATGCGAACTTTGCCCTGGCTGCGATCGATCCAGCTGTAGTGGTCGAGCAGGAGAGACTCGCGGACGTGCAGGTCGGCGAGGTCCTGATTGCCGTCGTCGGTTTCAAGCCGTGGCGTCGGGAAGCGCTGGGTGAGCTGCTGTAGCTGTTGCTGTTCCATGGCCGGGTTCGAGGCCATGTTTTTGGGCACCGCCGGACCGGAGGCTAGAGTGTTCCATTTATTCTCCGGCCCGTCGCGCTTGATCAGCTGATTATTGATCACGCTGCCCATGCCCCAGCAGAAGACGAAGAAGACGACGACGAAGGCCAGCAGTGAGGCGAGAAAGACCGCGATCCCGGTGGCGCTGACGTCGGAAGCCTCGTAGCCCTGCTGCGGTGTCGAGGCGTCGACCGGGTTGTTCGGGTCACGCTGCTTGGAATTACCTGGGGGCGGATTATGCGTGGGCATGATCGGGCTCCAATATCTCCGCGAGATGCGGGTCGTTGACCGGGACCAGTGGACGCTTCTGGAGCTGGGTGAAGTAGTACGCCATCCAGAAGGCGATCATCGCGGTTGGAATGAATGCGTATTCGAGAATGCCGATGCTGAAGTGCAGGTTGCGGCGGGCGTCGGCAAAGTTGGGCTCGATGAGCCAGAACATGTCCCAGCAGCGGGCAAAGATCATCAGGCGGCAGACAATCATCAGGCGGCGCTTGTTCCGCTTGAGGTCGCGCGAGAGCAGCATCGAGAAGGGCAGCAGCCAATGGAAGATGAAGTCGAGCGTGGCAACGACGCCCCAGTTGCCGCGGATGCGATCAAGGTACCAGGGAATCTCCTCAGGCAGGTTGCCGGACCAGATGATCAGGAAGGCGGCGAAGGCGAGGTACATGTTCAGCATGACAAAGGCGAAGCAGAGCTTGCCGAGGTCGTGCTGCTCGGTGGTGCGAAGGACGGTCTTGATGGGTTCGGCTTTGGAGAGGCCGATGAGGGTCAGGACGACAAGAGCGAGCACGCCGTAACCCTGGCCGACAAGGAACTGCAGTCCGTAGACCGAGGAGTACCAGGTCGGGTCGAGCGACATCACGCAATAGATAGCGATGGCGGTAAGCGTGATGGCGTAAACGACAACGCCGAAGCCGCTGAGGTTCTCAAAGCGCTTCTGCCAGAAAGGGACGTTGTTGGCACTCTCGCGAGCGACCTCAAGACCGACCTCCTGATCCCGTTGCAGCGACCATTTGTTCAGTCTCCAGATATAAAAGGCCCAGATAGCGAAGCAGATGAGCGAGACGACGATGAAGGTCGGCCAGTTCAGCATCGGCTTTTTGTAGCTGATGGCGTGGGCCTGGGCGAAGGTGAGCAGGCCTTGTTTGTAGGCTGCTTCGGCGTTGGGGTACTTGGCCCAGAGATAAAGCCCAGGGGCGAAAGCCGCGATCGGAATGAAGTAGAGGAAGGGCAGGCCGAGCGTCCGCGACATCGCTTCGAGCGGACGGCGAACGAGCAGTCCCCACTTGCCGCCGGAGAGATACTGCACCATCAAGAGCGCCATGGCGCCGATCGAGAAGCCGAGGGTGATCATGAAGCCGAGCAGCCAGGAGCGAAGCAGGTGCTGCAGAGCGAACTTGTCGCCCATAGCGTTGCCGACAAACGCCAGGATAAGGCCGATGACGCCGAAGATCGCGCCAACGGTCAGCGCGCGCGTGCGCCAGGCGCTGACGAACGCCGGCGCGCTGAGGTCGGCGGGCAGTGTCTTCAGATGGGTTGCGTGTGCCATGTCGTTCCTATTCCTGCGTTTCCATTCCTAAATCTCTGACTATCCGTTCCTTGCTTCAGTTGCCGCCGGGAGCGGGGGGCTTGGTCGCGCCCGCCTCGGGTGTCTTGGTTGCTGGATGACTTTGCGGCTTTGCTACGGCCGGCTGCGCTGCCGGAGCGACCGCCGGGGCCTCTCCGGGTTGAAGGGCCTGAACGTTGGTCTCCTGCGGGTATACCCATGGCCCGGCGAGGCTTGCGTCGTAGCCTTCGCTCACGGCGATGTCGGCCAGGTTGTCGATTTTAGTGCCGGAAGGCACGGCGGCAGCGCTGGCGCTCTGGCTGTATTGAAGAGCGCGGATGTAAGCGGCGATGGCCCAGCGATCTTCGGGAGCAATCTGCGAAGCGTAGTCCGGCATCGCGCCGTAGCCGTTGGTCATGACATAGAAGTAGTGGCTGAGCGGCTCAGCGAGGCGCTTGGCGTCGTGGAAGTTTCCGGCCGGCTTGTAGCCGCGCTCGACGATCATTCCATCGCCATTGCCGACCCGCGAGTGGCAGGGCGTGCAGTAGATGTTGTAGCGCTCCTGGCCTCGGGCCATAATCTGGGCGCTGACCGGGAAAGGCATTGCGTCCTGTTCTTTGCCGTTCAGGATGCCGGTATGGAAGTAGTCGTCGATATCAACTTCATTGCGGGCGACGGTTCCCTCGACCTGTGAGCGCGCGGAGCGGCCGTCGGCGAAGAAGTGGGTGCCGCGTTGCGGAATCATCTTGGGCTGGTCCTGCATGTCCTGCCGGCAACCGGCGATCACGGAGAGAGCGGCGAATCCCGCCAGAGGCAGAATCCTGCGCACGCGATTTGAAGAGATATTAATGATCCACCTCCACGACGGAAGTGGGGTGGTGCCCTTCGAGGAACGCCCGAGTATTGACGAGCGAAAACATCGGGTCAGTGGCCTCGAGGCAGAGAAAGAACTTGTCGTTGGTTGCGCCATTGCGGAAGTTCGGTGCGTTGAAGAGCGGGTGGTACAAGGTCGGAAGTCCGTTCATGGCGAGCATGCCAAAGGCGGCGGAGAGACCGGCGAAAAGGATGGTCCACTCATAGGCCGGAACCACGAAAGCCGGCCAGGAGTAATAAGGACGCCCGGCGATGTTGAGCGGATAACCCCAGACCGAGACCCAGGTCTCCATGCCGAACATGGCGGCGCAGCCGAGGATTCCGCCGATAAGGCAGATCAGAGAGACGTGGTTGCGATGAAAGCCGATGGCTTCGGCGGCTTCCTCAACCGGATAGGGGGTGTAGCAATCCATGCGGCGATAGCCAGCGGCGTAGGCGGCCTCAGCGGCGCGCACCAGGTCGGTCGGCGTATCGAACTCGGCCAGCAATCCGTAAGTACCTTCAGTGATGGGCATTAGTCACCTGCCTCGTGCACGGCTTCGGACTCAGGCTTGACCTTCGCCTGGGGAAGCATCATGCGGATTTCAGACATTGGAATCATGGGCAGGAAGCGCACGAAGAGCAGAAACAGGGTGGTGAAGAGCCCCATGGTTCCGATGAAGGTTGCGTAGTCCCAGCGGGTCGCCTTGTAGGTGCCCCACGACGACGGAAGGAAGTCGCGGTAAAGGCTGGTGACGACAATGACGAAGCGCTCGAACCACATGCCGGTGTTCACGATGAACGACATGAGGAACATCTTCATCGGGCTGGTGCGGAACGAACGCAACCACATTAGTTGCGGAATCGCGATGTTGCAGAGGATCAGGCACCAGTACGACCAGCCCATGGGCCCAAACATACGGTTCCACATCATGAAGAATTCCCAGTGGCTGGCCGAGTACCAGGCCATGAAGACTTCCATGCCGTAGCCGTAGGCGACGATGCCACCCGTAGCCAACATGACCTTCGCCATGTTGTCGATGTGGCGAATGGTGATCATGTCTTCGAGGTGATAGAACGTCCGGATCGGTATGGCCAGGGTGAGGACCATGGCGAAGCCTGAATAGACCGCACCGGCGACGAAATAGGGCGGGAAGATGGTGGTGTGCCAGCCAGGGAGTTGGGCGACAGCGAAATCGAAGCTGATGACTGAGTGCACCGAGAGCACCAGCGGCGTGGACAACCCGGCGAGCAGCAGCGATGCGGTCTCGTAGCGCATCCAGTGACGGGCCGAACCGCGCCAGCCAAGGGAGAGCATCCCGTAGAAGTACTGCCCAAACTGCGACTTTGAGCGGTCGCGCATGGTGCCGAGATCGGGCACCATGCCGATGTACCAGAAGACTACGGAGATCGTGGCGTAGGTCGAGACCGCGAAGACGTCCCAGAGGAGCGGGGAACGGAATTGCGGCCAGACGTTCATCGAGTTCGGATACGGGAAGAGCCAGTAGGCGAGCCATGGGCGGCCTACGTGGATCAGGGGGAATAGCCCGGCGCAGACGACGGCGAAGATGGTCATCGCCTCGGCGAAGCGGTTGATCGAGTTACGCCATTGCTGCTTGAAGAGCAGAAGGATGGCGGAGATCAGGGTGCCGGCGTGGCCGATACCGATCCACCAGACGAAGTTGATGATGGCAAAGCCCCAGGCCACAGGCTGGGTGATGCCCCAGATGCCGACGCCCTTGAGGAAGAGCCAGGTCACCGCGATCAGGACCAGGGTCGCCACGCTCGAGGCGACGAGAATGCCGCCAAACCAGCCTAGCGGAGTGTGCGAGGTGAGGACGATCCGGGAGATTTTTTCGGTCACCGACTTGAAGGTGTGACCGGGCGCAAGGACGCGCACCTCTCCGGTGATCGGATCCAGCATCGGGTCTTTGACCTTTATGTCTTTAGTCGCCATGCGCGCTTCCGCCCACCCTTGTTGCTTCGAAACTTTCGGCTTTTAGAGATCCTTTGCTCTGGCTATCCATTCGTGGCACTCTTGGCCGGCTCGGATTCATGTTCGATGCGGGCCTGTTCGAAATCGTGATTGAAGTTGAAGACCTCGGCAACATAGGTCGTGCGCGGCCGCGTGTTCAGATCGGCCAGCACGCCGTAGGTGCGCTGCTGCTTCTTGAGCGCCGCGATCTTCGAGTCAGGATCGTTGATGTTGCCGAAAGTGATCGCCTCGGTCGGGCAGGCCTGCTGGCAGGCGGTAATGATCTCGCCGTCGCGAATCTCGCGATTCTCCTTGTCGGCATGGATCTTGGCGGCACTGATGCGTTGCAGGCAGTAAGAGCACTTCTCCATGACTCCGCGGCTGCGGACCGAAACATCGGGGTTGCGGCCGAGCTTGTAGCTCTCGGTCTCGTAGTCAGAGAAGAGCAGGAAGTTGAAGCGGCGCACCTTATATGGGCAGTTGTTGGCGCAATACCTTGTGCCGACGCAGCGGTTGTAGACCATGGTGTTGATGCCTTCGGGCGTATGCACCGTGGCGCCGACCGGGCAAACCTGTTCGCAGGGAGCGTTCTCGCAATGCTGGCAGGCCATCGGCTGGAAGTGAGCGCGGGGCGCGGCAAGATCGCCTTCGAAGTAAGTATCGATGCGCAGCCACTGCATGTTGCGGCCGATCTTGACCTGCTGCTTGCCGACGACGGCGATGTTGTTCTCCGCGTAGCAGGCGACGATGCAGGCGTTACAGCCGACGCAGGAGTTCATATCGATTGACATGCCCCAGGCGTTCTTGTCGTAGACATAAGCGGGGAAGATGCTCTCGTCGCCTTCGGGATCTTCGTGGCCCTCACCCTCGTGAGCGAAGCCCGGATTCTGCTTGAACTCATCGAGGGTGGCGTAGCGGATGATGCCGCGGGTCTCGGCTTCGTTGGCTTCGAGCGAGTTGTTGCCGCCGCCCTTGCCGCCGGCGAGCTTGCTGCGGTCGTCGTGGTAGTGGCTCTTGGTGACGGCGAGCTCGTAGGTGTCTGCGGTCTTGGTGATCGTCGCCCCGGTCGCGATTAACGGCGACGCGGAGGGGCGGATCGCGTAGGCGTCAAAGCCGGTGCCCGTACCAACGCGTCCGGCCTTGCGGCGCCCCTGGCCGAGGTAGACGGTGATGCTGTTGTCGGGATGGCCGGGAACGACGAGGACTGGAGCCTTGACCTTTTTTCCATTCAGGCCGATCTCGATGACGTCGGCCTCTTCAAGCTTGTACTTGAGGAGCGTGTTGTTCGAGACCAGCGCGGCGTTGTCCCAAGAGAGATTAGTGATGGGCTTAGGCAGTTCCTGGAGCCAGCCGACGTTGGCGTAACGCCCGTCGTAGAGCGATGGATCGGCGCGGAAGATAACTTCGATCGTGTCGGCGGGGACGGCGGGCGGAGCTTGCAGCACTCCACTCTTCGGGCTGACCGTCTTGGGCTCGTAAGCCGTGCCATCAATGAAACCGTCGTGCAAGGCCTTGCGCCAGTTCGACTCGAAGTCTCCCTTAGCGGAGAGCTGCTCTTTCCATGTGGCGCGAACGGCATCGTAGGGCGAGACGAGCGGCTGATCGACCATCATGGCCTGGATGACTTCGTGAGCGCTCTTGCCACCGTAGAGCGGGTCGATCATGGGCTGGATGATCGAGACCATGCCATGATAGGCGCGGGCGTCGGACCAGGATTCGAGATAGTGAGCGTTGTTGATGTGCCACTCGGCGACTTCGCCAGTCTCGTCGTAGTGCGAGCCGAGGTGGACGAGGGTTCCGACCTTGCTCAGGGCGCTTGAGAAATCGAGGTCGGCGGGCGCGGAGTAGACCGGATTGGCGTCAAGAACGAGCAGCCAGTCAACCTTGCCGGCATTCATGTCGGCGACAAGCGAGATGAGGTCTGCATTCTGCTGCGAGGGCAGCGGATTGACGGTCTCGGTATAGATGACCGTCTTGCCGATGTTACCGAGGGCCTCGTTGATGGCGATGGCGGCGAGGTGAACTTCCATCGACTGCTGCTCGCCGGGGATGACGGCGGAGCTGCCGGCGCTGGCCTTGAGGTCCTTGACCAGGTTGGCGAGAAAGCGCTGTTGCTCGGGGGTCCAGGTATAGCCGGTGGGGGCTGGGCTTCCGGCGATCTGGGCGGCCAAGGTCGCGGCAAAGCCGGCGACGTCACTGGCGCGCAGCCCGAGACGGTGCTCGGCCTTCATGCCGGTGGTGGTGACCGCGCTCTCGACCGCGTAGAGGCGGTTCATGTCCGGCTTGTCGCCATCGAGCTTGCGGCGGCGCGCGTAGTCATTGGCCAGCTTGTTGAAGCCGGGCTGGGTGATGCCGGAGAGGAAGTCGGCGTCGAGCGAGACGATAACGTCGGCGCCTTCGAGCCAGTATTGCGTATCGACCGGCGAGCCGAAGGCGGCGGCGGTCGCGGCATAGGCTGAGTCGCGATTGATGGGATCGTATTGCAGGAACTTAGCGTTCGGCCACGCGGCCTGCGCCTTCTTGATCTGTCCGGCGAGGGTCGGTGAGGTGACGGTGCTGGTGAGGATGTAAACACCTTGCCCGCCATCGACCTTCTTCACTGCCAGATGCGTCTGGAAGGCCTGGACGAACTCGGCCCACTCGCGGTTTTCGCCGCGATAGCGGACGTGTTGCGAGCGATCTGGATCGTAGAGGCCTAGTATCGTTCCCTGAGTGAGCGGGTCGGAGCTGCCACGGTTGATGGGGTGGTCCGGATTGCCATCAACCTTGATCGGGCGGAAGGCGTCGCTCTTGACGAGGACGGGAATCGCGCCGGTATTGAAGGGGTGGGCGCTGGCGAAGTAGTTGGGCTTGCCGAGGATCATGTCCTCGGGAGCCTTGATGTAGGGGTAGATCGGCTCGTCGGGCTGCTTGGTGCAACCGGAGAGGCCGGCGAGCGCCATCGAGGCGCCCATGATCTTGAGGAATCCGCGCCGGGAGACGGGATCGATCCACTCGGCTGCCTGGCGGGGAAACTCGCGCTGCAGCATCTCGTCGAATCCAGGCGCGTCGGCGAGCTCCTCGAGGCTGCGCCAGTAGCGCTTGCCGCCTTTGCCGGTGAGCCGGGCGCGCGCTTCTTCCAGAGTCAGACCCTTGGAGGTCGATGGCGATTCCAGCACAACCAGCTCGGTGTTCTCGTTTGCCATTCCAGCCTTATCCATTGCCCCGAGTCTTTCCCTGTCCTGCGCCGATTCGTTCTGCGCCCAATCGTTCGCCACTGCGTTGCTCGTTGCTTTGCCCGTCGTCGTCTTCATCGATGGCAAACCTCGCAACTGCTCAGCTCGTGCCCGTTGCGGATGTGATACTGATCGGCCAGAAAGTGGCCCAAGGTCGCTTGATCGGTGTACTTCACATAGCTGAGGGGTGCGGCAGGCAGAGTGGCGCTTCCTGCATCGCTCACCGTGGCGGGCGCTGCCGCTCCGGCCTCGGGGGCCTGCAATGCGGCGACGGTCACGCCGTTCTCGCCGGGATTCGAGGTTGTGCAGCTCACCGTCTGCGCGGTGGGAACCCCGGGCTTCGCCCCAGCGGTACCGCACCAGACGGGCTTGTCGGTCGAGGGGCCGGTCCACGCCATGTTGTAGATTTCGCTCGTGGGACGAAGGTTCTTGGATGGGTTGCGGTGGCAGTTCAGGCACCACTCCATCTGCAGCGTGTTCTCCGCGTACATGATGGGCATCTGGTCGACGCGGCCGTGGCAGGACGAGCAGCCGATCCCTTTATTGACGTGGATCTCGTGGTTGAAATAGACGAAGTCGGGAAGATCGTGGACCTTGGTCCAGGTAATCGACTCCCCGGTTGCCCAGCTGTGACGGACCGGCTCGAGTAGCTGCGCGTTGGTCCAAATCTGGGAGTGGCAGTTCATGCAGGTCTTGGTGGGGGGAATGCCGGCGTAGCTCGATTTTTCGACCGTGGTATGACAGTACTGACACTGCAGTCCAAGCCCCATGACATGGTGCTTGTGGCTGAAGGGCACCGGCTGATCGGCGCGCTGGCCTTGCCGGGTGACCCATGGCGATCTTTGCAGAGAATTCAGCGTGAAGCCAAGGGCGATGACAATCAACCCTGTCAAAACCAGGCTCGCCCGTGCCAACGCGTTCGAGCTTCGGTCAAAAATCTGCGCCATGAATGCGTTCCTGCTTCCTCAAGTTACACAAGCAAAAGAAATTCGACGCCGTGCGCGGGAGGTCTCGGCGCAATTTTTCGAGACCGGCTTCCGCCGCGGAAATCGTACAGGGTGAAAGATGAATATAGCAGTTGAAAAGGCCTTTGCAATCAGGCCCGGACGCTGGCACGAAAAAAATTCGCCCTCCAGCTTTCCATCACAAAACCGTTCTGAAATGAGGACTTATTTAGTCGTAATTTGTGATCTCCTTTGCCTACGCGGGTGAGACCTGCCGCGAGCGCTCCGCACAACTCGTCCCAGAGGGAACTCGCCCGCTGCGGATCACCTTCCAAGATCAGGTTATTGATGGTTATCGCTCGACGCGGGAGATTGCTCGAGCCACCGGTGCATTTCAATCCGGTTCGGTTACACTTGGCTACCATGACTGACGGACGGCGACCGGTACGTTACGATTCCGCCCAGGCCTGCCGCGAGCTCGCCGATGCCGATCCCAAGCTCGGCCGGTTGATCGAGGCGGCGGGACCGTTCCTCTTGACGGTGAAGAGTTCTCACTCGCCTTTTGAGGCTCTGTTAGAGGCGATCATCTACCAGCAGCTCAACGGCCGGGCCGCGGCCACGATTCTCTCCCGGCTGCTCGGCATCTTTGGCGATCTCCATCCGACTCCCGAGATGATCATCGCAACCCAGGATGAGCTGTTCCGCGCTGCCGGAGTCTCCCGCGGCAAGACGCTTGCCTTACGCGATCTCGCCGCAAAGACGCTCGACGGCACGGTGCCGACGCTGACGAAGATTCGCCGGATGAGCGACGAAGAGATCATCGAACATCTCACCCAGGTGCGCGGCATCGGGCCGTGGACGGTGGAGATGCTGCTGATCTTTAGACTCGGACGACCCGATGTGCTGCCGGTCAGCGATTACGGCGTGCGCAAAGGCTTTGCCCTGACGTACCGACGCATTCCGAAGAACAAACCCTTCTCGAACGACCTGCTGCCCAAGCCCGAAGAGATGTTGCGGCGAGCGGAGAAATGGCGACCGTGGCGCTCGGTGGCGAGCTGGTATCTTTGGCGAGCCTGCGACCTGGCTGGGAAGGCTTCGCCGCCTCCGGAATGACTTTGACTAACTTCTTCTCCTAGCCCTCTCGTAGTCGCCGATAAACTTGACAGAACTTACCTTACCCAATCCTTCTTTCGGTCCTCAGCTTCGCTCGGGAGGCGCTTCATGGAAGAACCGCTTAGGACGCATCTAAGCGGAGTGAGACTCTGTCCGCTGCGGTACCTTTGTGTGGACGCCATTGGAGAGCACCATGCCAGATCCTGCAACAACTACCGCGCCGTCGAAGCCTCCGGCGCCCGAGCGTTACATCACGATTCACGGGCATTTCTATCAGCCGCCGCGGGAGAACCCGTGGCTGGAGACGGTAGAGACCCAGGACTCGGCGGCACCGTACCACGACTGGAACGAGCGCATCACCGCGGAATGTTATGCGCCGAACGGCGCCGCGCGAATCGTGAACGGCGAGAACCAGATCATCCGCATCATTAACAACTATTCACGGATCAGCTTCAATTTTGGCCCGACGCTGCTCTCGTGGCTGGAGGAAAACGCGCCGCGCGCCTACAAGCACATCCTCGAGGCTGACCGGCGCAGCCGGCTTCGCTTTGGCGGACACGGTTCGGCGATGGCGCAGGTCTACAACCACATCATCATGCCGCTGGCAAATACGCGCGACCGGATAACCCAGATTCGCTGGGGCATCGCCGATTTTGAGTCGCGCTTTCATCGCAAGCCGGAGGGCATGTGGCTGGCGGAGACGGCGGTAGACAGCGAAACGCTTGAGTTGCTGGCTGACAACGGCATTCTCTTCACCGTGCTCGCGCCGAGCCAGTGTGCGCGGGTGCGGCCGCTCGAGGAAAAGCCGAAGCGGAAGGCTAAAGTGGACAAGGACCATGTTGAAGTGACCAAGAGCGGATCCGCCTGGCAGGAGACTCCGCATGCGAACGTCGATTCGACGCGGCCCTACCTTATCCGGCTGAAGACGGGGAAGAGCATCGCGATCTTTTTTTACGACGGGGCGCGCTCCCGAGCGATCGCTTTCGACGGGCTGCTGAACAGCGGGGACGAGTTCGCCAACCGCCTGATGGGAGGCTTTCGCACTGAGCCCCCACAGGCCGACGGCAAAGCAGCGGGCACAACTGGTGCACGTCGCGACCGACGGCGAAAGCTATGGGCATCATCATCGCTACGGCGAAATGGCGCTATCGTGGGCGCTGAAGCTGATCGAGCGGCGTGGGGAAGCGAAGCTCACCAACTACGGCGAGTTTCTGAAGAAGTTTCCACCGCAGTATGAAGCGCAGATCTATGAAGACACTTCGTGGAGTTGCTTTCACGGGATCGAGCGCTGGCGCTCGGATTGCGGCTGCAATGGCGGCAAGATCGGCTGGAACCAGAAGTGGCGGGGCCCGCTGCGGGAGGCGCTCGACTGGCTGCGTGAGGCAGTTGCAGCGTGGAGCGAGAAAACCGCAGAAGGAATCTTCACCGACCTGTGGAAGGCCCGCGACGCCTACATCGAGGTGATGCTGGCGCGGGGGGAGGTCGCGGCGGGCCGCGCGGTCATGCAGGTCTCCGATGCCGACAAGTTCCTCGATGCGCATGCGACCCATATGCTCGACAGCGGGGAACGGACGACAGCACTGAAGCTGCTCGAGATGCAGCGTCATGCCCTGCTGATGTACACGAGCTGCGGCTGGTTTTTCGACGATATCTCCGGCATCGAGACGGTGCAGATCATCGCCTATGCGGGCCGAGTGGTGCAGTTGGCTACCGAGGTCTTCAGCTCCGAGGCGGCAGGTTTGGAGGCCGAATTTATCGAACGGCTGCGCGTGGTGAAGAGCAACAGCCCCGAGGCCAAAGACGGAGGAGAGATCTTTCTTCACCAGGTCAAGAAGCAACAGGTCAGCCTGGAAGACGTGGCGGCCCACTATGCGATCAGTTCCGTATTTACCACCTATCCGGAGGAGACGCGGCTGTTCGGCTACTCGGTGCAGCGGCTGGACGCCGAATCGATGACGACGGGGCGAGCGCAACTGGTCATCGGCCGGGCGATGGTCTTTTCGCTGATCACCAGCGAACTGGAGCCGGTCTCGTACGCCGTACTGCGTTTCGGCGATCAGAACATCAGCGCGGCGGTGAAGCGTTTGCCTGATAGCCTCCGCGAGGCCGAAGCTTCCCTTGAGCGGGAAAAACATGAGGAGTTGTTAACCGCCGTGCGCGCGGCAGTGGGGCGGGCGGACATACCGGCCGTTATCCGACTCTTCGACCGCTATTTTGGTGAAAGCGCCTACTCCCTGACGTCGCTCTTCAACGATGAGGAGCGGCGCATTTTGAAGATCATCCTCGAACCAACACTGCGGGAGATCGAGAGCACCTTCAGCGCGATCTATGAGCGCCATTCGTCGCTGCTGCAATTCCTGAGCCAGGCGCGAGTGCCCAAGCCGCCGGAACTGACGCTCGCCGCCGGGTATTCCATCAACGCCGGGCTTCGCCATGCGCTGGAGGAGCATCCCATCGACCCCGGAAAGATTCATCTGCTGCTGGACCGGGCGAGAGAGATCCAGATCGGGCTGGACGGACCGCAGCTCGGTTATCTCGCCAGCCAGAGAATGAAGAAGGTCATGACCGCCTTGCACAGCCGACGCGAGCGTATGGCGAGCCTCGATCAAGCGGTCCAAATGGCCGAGGTGGTGAGCGCTCTGCCCTTCGAGGTCCGGCTGTGGCATGCGCAAAACATCTGGTACGAGATACTCGAAAGCCAACCCAACAAGATGCTCTCGCTTGAGCCTAATGAGGTGGCGAGCTGGGAAGCGCGGATTCAAGACGCTCGGGCGCCACCTCGGAATCGCCGTCGATGATCTGGTACTAGAGGACGAAGGCGGCTCCATCCAAGCTCAGGGTTTGCCCACGAGATTGAGATGAAAGAGGCCGGCGGGGTCGAGGTAGGAGTTTTGCCAACGCGCGGCGAAGTGGAGATGCGGGCCGGTGACGCGGCCGGTCGCTCCGCTTAATCCGAGATGCTCTCCTTTGCGGACCTTCTGGCCGGCGGCGACATCGATGCGCGAGAGATGCATGTAGATGGTGGTGAATCCCAGGCCGTGATCGATGACCACGCAGTTGCCCTCGTAGAAGAGCTTCTGCGCTAACACGACGGTTCCGGAGTTGGCAGCGGCGACGGGCGTGCCTGAGGGAGCGCGGAAGTCCATGCCGCGGTGAATACTGGCGAGCTTGCCGTTGAAGGTGCGGCGAGTGCCGAAGGAGTCGGTTGACGGCTCGTTGACCGGCCTGGCGAAATCCCCAGACCATTCTGCAGCATCGACGCTGTGGGCGAAGATGCGGTCCTTGATCTCCTTATCGGCGGCGATCTCCTTTTGGGTCTCCGCTTCGGGCTCGACGAAGTTGGGCGCGACGGTGAGGGTACCGGTGCGGTATTTTGCTGCGCCGACTGAAATCTGGATCGTGGCCTGGAGCGGCTTGCCATCGGCGGCGGTTGCGTCGATGGTGAGCGGATAGTCTGCGGGTGTGACTTCCACGTCAACGCCGGCGAGTGCGTACCAGGTCTCCTTGCCCTGCTGAGTTTTTTCCTGGAAGAACAGCAGGTCTTTGCCCATCCAGGTGCCCTTCATCTGGGTGACTTTCGCTGTCGGCGCGACGGTGAGGAGAAACGGCGAGCCGTTGTCGAGTGCGGCTGGCGTGGTGGAGACGGTTCGAAAGCCGGGAGTCTCGGCGGCGAGAGCGAGTGCACCAACACCTAGCCCGATGACGCATAGAGCTGCGACACGGGGAGACAAGAGAGTGCGCCTTCCGAAGTGGCGCGAAGAGTTTACAGGCATAACTTCAGCATCGCCCCTAAGCACTCTGGAGCACAACTTGTTTGCAGAGGTGAGACTAGTCCGCCCCAGAGCGCGTCTGGCTTTGATATTCTCAACTTTCCCGTTCCAAATGGAGGAACCTGACACCCATGCCTTCCCGCATTCGCCGCGCGCTGTTACTTAGCAGCCTTTGTATAGTCACGATCTCTTCTCAAGCCGCCGACAAGCCAAAGATCACCCCCGACGTTCCCGCATGGGAACAGCCGCAGCCAGCGGTCGAGAAGATCGACCTGACCATGTACATGCGAATTCGTGAAGAAGGTCTGCAGCACTCGCACGTGATGGAGTACGGCTCGGCGCTTGCGGATGGTATTGGGCCACGACTGACTGGTTCGCCCAACCTGGCGAAGGCCAACGCGTGGACGCGCGATCAGCTGACGGCGATGGGCTGCGTCAATGCGCATCTCGACGACTGGGGTGAGTTTGGCATGGGCTGGGTGCAGCTCAACACCTGGGTGCGGATGACCTCTCCCGACACGGCGATCTTCAATGCACAGGCGACGCCGTGGTCACCGCCTACGAATGGGCCGGTGAGCGGGCCGGCGGTCTGGGTGAACATCCAGAGCGAGAAGGACTTCGATCAATATAAGGGGAAGCTGGCGGGCAAGATCGTCTTTCTGGGCGAGATGCGCGAGGTGCCGGTGCCTGACAAGCCGTTCTTCACCCGCTATACCGAAAAAGAGCTGGAAGAGATGGCGAATGACGCAGGCACGGGCGGTCGCGGCGGCCCAAACGGCCCGGAATATCAGGCTCGAATGAAGGCCTATATGCAGCGGATGGCGCTCGCGGACAAAATTCCGCAGTTCCTGGCCGATGAGAAAGCGCTTGCGGTGATTCGTCCGGCGCGCGACAGCTCGAACGGCGGTGGAACCGGCATCATCTTCGACGATAACGGGGCTTCGCTTGGGCGCAAGCCTTATACGCGCGAGGGCGCGGTCAAGATTCCGGTCATCGTCGCGCAGATTGAGAGCTGGGGACGGGTCTACCGGCTGCTGCAGGCGCATGTTCCGGTGACGATCGAGGCCGATGTCGAGACGAAGTTCACCGGTGATCATGAGCATGGGTTCGATACGGTTGCCGAGATCCCGGGCACCGATCCGGAGTTGAAAGATCAAGTGGTGATGGTCGGCGGCCATCTCGATAGCTGGATCGCCGGCACCGGCGCGACCGACAATGGCGCGGGGACGATCGTCGCGATGGAAGTGATGCGGATTTTGAAGGCGCTCGATGTACATCCGCGGCGGACGATCCGCATTGCGTTGTGGACGGGCGAGGAGCAGGGGTTGTTCGGTTCGGTGGGATACGCGAAGGAGCATTTCGGCTCGGCGCCGGAGTCGACCGATCCGGAGCAGCTGAAGCTGCCTTCGTTTATGAGGGCGCCGGGCGGCCCACTGGAGTTGAAGCCCGAGCAGAAGCTGATCTCCGGCTACTTCAATCTTGATAATGGAACCGGGAAAATCCGCGGCATCTATCTGCAACAAAACCTGGCGGTGCGGCCGATCTTCGAGCAGTGGATGGCGCCGCTGAAGGATCTTGGCGTGACGACGATCACAGCGCAGAATACGGGCGGGACGGATCACTTGTCGTTCGACGCGGTGGGGATTCCGGGCTTTCAGTTCATTCAGGACCCGATGGACTATGAGACGCGCACGCACCACTCCAACATGGACACCTTTGAGCGCCTGCAGGCGGCGGATCTCAAGCAGGCGGCAACTGTCGAGGCGATCTTTGTCTACAACGCGGCGATGCGCGACCAGATGCTGCCTCGGAAGCCGCTGCCGCATCCCGAGCTGAACAAGCAGAAGAACGCGCCTCTGCCAAATCTGTTTCCGGGCGCGGAGGCTGCTCCCGCGAACTAACTACGATCTGGTTGAAAGAACCTAGAATGCTCGAATGAAATGCCTCTTCCGTTACGAAACGGAGGGGGCATTTTCATGCATCGCGAAATCGTCGGCCGCTGCGCTCCCAATTCGCGACCCCAAGCTTTCAATTCAATCGCCATATTGCGAGGTTGAGCACGCCGGCGAAGCTGACCCATGCGAGGTAGGGGATGAAGAGCCAGCCAGCGACTCTGCTGAGACGGAAGAAAAGGAGCATCGTCCCCGCGACGGCAATCCACAGGAACGCGATCTCCACGACGCTCAGGCCGATCCGGTGATGTCCAAAGAAAACAAAGCTCCAAAGGAAGTTGAGAACAAGCTGGATGCCAAACCAAAAGAGAGCCACTCGACGGATGCTGAAGACACCGACACTACCTCGGATGAGCGGGACGTCAGGAAGCTTCCAGACAAGCCATGCGGCGACGGCCATGAGCGCGTAGAGCAGCGTCCAGACGGGGCCGAAGATGTTGTTGGGCGGATTGAAGCTCGGCTTCGCCAGGGCTGCGTACCAGGTGGGAATCGCGGAGACAGTGAACGTGGTCGAAACGCCCGCGACCAGGAAAGTGGCGGCAAGAAAACCTGCGAGAGCCAGCGCGCTGTGACTGCGTGGGGATGATTGAAGGCTTGGCTCGCTCATGGTGACCAGTGTAGTTGCGGCTAGCGGGTGCAGCTACGATTTAGGCTGCAGCAACCCGATCGTATTGCCATCGATGTCGCTAAACCAGGCGAACATGCCGGTGGGAATGGGGATTGGCCCGACGATCTTCTTGCCGCCGAGCGTCTCGGCTTTCGCGAGGGTCTGCGCGATGTCCTCGACCTCGATGTAGAAGATCGTGTAGTGATGGGGCTCGTGGCCGAGCGAAACGATGTGTCCGGGTATGCCCCGCTCGGAACTGGTCGAGATCAACGCGGCGGGACCAGCCGGGTTGATCGTCCAGCCAAAGAGCTCCGAGTAAAAGCTGCTGGTTGCGGCCTGGTCTCGGCAACCTATTTCAAAATGGACGACTGGATTAGGCATTGTGATCTCCTGTTTTCGACCGACATCGGCGATCTCGGTTGCAGCCAATGGTACTGCGGCACGGCATTTTCGGCTGTGAAAGCATGCAAAAAATTGGGCCTGAGGATCGCTCCTCAGGCCCAAGGGGTCATCTCTATGTCCGCAGTACGGCTTACTTGATGGTGCCGTTGAGTCCGTTGGGGTAGAAGGCGCCGCTGGCCGAGCCTCCGCCGTAGACGACGCTGAGCACCTGGCTCGTGGTGCGGCTGAAGGCGATGGCGTTGGCGTCGGCGTTGACGATGGTGGCCGCTCCGTTGGCGTCGATTCCCACGCCGATGTCGTCGTTGCCGGTGCCGTCGAGCTTGGCGCGGGTCATAGCGATTGCCGTGGCCGCTTGCTGCACCGCGGTTCCGGCGGCGAAGATGCGGGTGCGGATGCTTCCGGCGTGGTAGGCCTCGACGGCCATGATTCCGGCGGCGGCGTCAAGATAAGCGGGAGTGGTGATCAGGCCAGCCGCGCCGTGGTAGGCGGTGACGCCCACGTCCTCAAAGATAAAGGCGCCGAGCAGGAAGTTGGTTTCGCTGGCGAAAGGATCGAAGGTCGAACCGAGTCCGGCAGCCGTGGCAAGCGCGTTGAAGCTGTTGAGCAGGTCGATGTTGGGCATGGCCACATACGAGGTGGCGAGAGCCTTCTGCAGGAAGAGGACGTGGTTGCGCTCCTCCGTTGCAGTCTCCATCGCATACTGCTGCAGCAATGGAGTGGTAAAGGGCACAACCGTGCTGCCGGGCTTTACTGTCACCGTACCGCCGGCCGCGCCGCTTCCACCGACAATCGGCACGCCGACTTTGTCGATGGTGACTCCCTGTGTGGCCAGGGTGTAAAACTGCGCCTCAAGATATTCGAGATTGAGAGCGAAGTTGAGGATGTCTGGATCGCCAATGGTGGCTTGCGCGAAGGCGCGGCGTGGACGCGCGAGCGCCAGGCCTGCCAGGGCTGCTCCTCCGATCGCCATTGCGGCGCGGCGGCTGGAGAAAGGGTTACGACCCTGATCCAGAATTGCTGTCGCGGTTTCGATGTTTGTGGTTTCCATGTTTGTCTCTCTCGTGGAGCATCTCTGCTCCGGCTATGCGCTCTCTTCAGGGACTGCGATGAGTGGCTTTTCCTTAGGCGAAGCCACCCGGCCAGCACATCGGCGAAGACCCGAGCAAAACGCTCTAGGCTATCGTCGAGGTGATGGTACCGTTCATGCCGTTGGGATAGAAGCCGCCCTTGCTGACGGCTCCCGCGCCTGCCGCGTAGACGATGTGCAGGACCTCCGTGGTGGTGCGGTCGTAGGCGATGGAGTTTGCGTCCGCAGGCACGATGGTGCTTCCCGAGATCGCAACTTCCGCGCCGCCGCCCAGGGTTCCGCGAAGAGCGGAAATCTGGTTGGCATAGGTGAGATACGGATCGCCGAGATAGGCAAGCAGCGTGCGGATCTCCGCGGCGTGGTAGGCCTCAACGGCCATGATGCCGGCGGCTGCGCCGAGGTAGGTCTTGTTGATGATCAGGCTGGCCGCACCGTGATAAGCGGTCACGCCCACATCTTCAAAGACGAACGCGCCGACGATGAAGCTGTTCTCATCGGCGAATGGATTGAAGGCAGGGCCAATGCCTGCCGCCATGGCGGCGGCGTTGAAGCTGTTCGTCAGGTCGATGGCGGGGCGATCGACGGCGGCCGAGCCAAGCGCGGTGCGCAGGAACTCGACGTGAAGCAGCTCGTCATTCGCGATCTCTTCCGCATAAGCCTTGATCGCGGGGGTAGTGAAGGTGACCTGACTGCCCCCGGTGACTGCGCCGGGATTGGCGCCGATATTTGAGCTGGACAGCCCGGAGCCGGTGACCGCGCGTAGATAGAACTCCGCCTCAAGATACTCAAGGTTAAGCGCGAAATTCAGGATGTCTTCATCGCTCGAGCCGGAGGGCGGTGTGGTAGGAGTCGTTATGGGGACGGAGCTGGAGCCGCAGCCCGCAGCCATGGTGGTGACAGCGGCCGTCCCGGCGGTGACGCCGAGGCCGGCAAGGAAGTTCCGGCGCGATAGCCGGGACCTTAACCGTTCTTCAATTTTCACTTGTAGCCCTCTTTGTGTCTCTGTAGTTGAGGCTTGCTGTTCAACCGGAGTCATGCATTAACGCTGTGCAGAGTACGGGCTTCGATCGCAGATCGGATTCAAAGATAATTTTGAGGTTGCGACGGGCAGAGCGTTGCAAGGCTTAAGTCCACACGAAATCCCTTAGAATGAAGCAAAGGTTCGCACCCACAATGAATTCGTCGGAATCCGCAGTTATGAGCAAGCCAGTTGTCGCAAGAATTCAAGTGAAACTGCCGGATGGCAGCTTTCGGGACTACCCCTCGGGAACGACATCCCTCGATGTAGCCAACAGCATCTCTCCTCGCCTTGCGGCGGCCTCGGTGGTCGCGAAGATCAGGCCACTTGGCGCAGCGGTCGCCACACAAGAGAAGCTAGAGGCCGACGATGCCACGGCTGAGGCCGAGATGTATAGCACGGCCGCGCCCTCGGCCGAGCGGCTGGTCGATCTGCATGAGCCCATCCGAGAGGACATCGAGCTACAGCTGTTGCGCGAGAATGACGCCGAGTCGCTCAAAGTAGTGAGGCACTCGGCAGCGCATGTAATGGCGACGGCGGTGCTGAAGCTTTATCCAGAGACGAAGCTCGGCCATGGCCCGGCGACGGACGCAGGATTTTTCTACGACTTTTACCGCCCGACTCCGTTTACGCCCGATGATTTGAAGGCCATCGAGGCGGAGATGGCCGAGGTGGTGGCGCGCGACGAACGCTTCATTCACGAATACGAGAACCGCGACGAGGGACTGAAGGCCTTTCAAGAAAGCGGCGATTTCATGAAGGCTCACTTCGTTGAGCGCTTTACCAAGCCGGGCGAAATGATCTCGCTCTATCGCAATGGCCACTTCATCGATTTCTGCCGAGGGCCGCATGTGCCGTCGACTGGACGGGTCAAGGCATTCAAGGTGCTGAGCCTGGCGGGCGCGTATTGGCTGGGCGATGAGAAGAACCCGCAGCTGCAGCGCATCTACGGGACTGCGTTCTTCTCGCAGAAGGAGATGGATGCGCACTTCGCACGGCTGGAGGAGATGGCCAAGCGCGACCATCGCCTGCTGGGCAAACAACTCGACCTGTTTTCGATTCAGGAGGTGGCTGGCGCGGGGTTGATCTTCTGGCATCCCAAGGGCGGAATCATTCGCAAACTCATGGAAGACTGGATGCGCGAAGAATGTATCCGTCGCGGTTACAGTATGGTCTACACGCCGCATGTGATGCGCCGAGAGCTGTGGAAGATCAGCGGACATGAGGGCCACTATGCCCAGAACATGTACACGCCGATGGAGCTGGACGATGCCGAATACCGGCTGAAGCCGATGAATTGTCCGGGGCATATCCTGATCTACAAGAATTCGCCGAAGAGCTATCGCGATCTGCCTGTGCGTCTGGCCGAGCTTGGCAATGTCTACCGCTATGAGCGCTCGGGAACGATGCATGGCTTGCTTCGCGTGCGCGGCTTTACTCAGGATGACGCGCATATTTTCTGCACCCCGGAGCAGGTGGAAGATGAGATGGCTGGGTGCGTCGAATTCGCCCGCGCGGTGCTGACCACTTTCGGATTCAAGGAGTTCCAGGTCGAACTCTCGACGTGGGACCCGAAAGACAACAAGAACTACGATGGCACGGCGGAGCAATGGAATCTCGCGACGCAAGCGTTGGAGAACGTACTGCAGCGCAAGGGGATTCCTTACAAGACGATTCTCGGCGAGGGCGCATTCTATGGGCCGAAGATCGACATCAAGCTGGTCGATGTACTGGGGCGGCTGTGGCAGCTTTCGACGGTGCAGTTCGACTTCAACCTGCCGGCGCGCTTTGAACTTGAATACGTCGGCGAGGATGGCGAGCGTCATCAGCCGATGATGGTGCATCGCGCGCTCTTCGGATCGATCGAGAGATTCTTTGGCGTGCTGATCGAGCACTATGCCGGTGCATTTCCGTTGTGGCTGGCTCCGGTGCAGATCGGATTAGTGCCGATCAGCGAGCGCCATCACGCTTATGCGGAAAAGATACAGTCACAGTTACAAAAGGCCGGCTTCCGCGTGGAGCTCGATGCGCGCAACGAAAAGATGAATGGAAAGATCCGCGATTTCACCATGCAGAAGGTGCCATATGTGCTGGTGATGGGCGATAAGGAAGCTGAGTCCGGAGCGGTGAGTGTGCGTGCGCGAGGCAAAGGTGATCAGGGATCGGTTGCCTTTGAGGAGTTCGTCAAACGCATTCAAGGGTTGGTGGAGAGCAAGTCTACCGAACTGTAGCGTAATCTCTTCGGCGCGAGGCTCTGGCGCTTGAACGAAGCCAGAGTTCGATGGCAATCGTGTTGATGGAGAAGCCGATCCAGAAGGCGTAACCGAAGAATTGACTCGGCGTGAGATGCGTGAGGGGACCAGTCGCGAAGAATACTCCCATGACCGGTCGCGTCGTCGCAATTCCCAGTAGCACGATGATCGCCCGCAACATCCACCGTCTTTCCTGCTGAGAGTCGCCGTGGCGCATATATCGCCACGCGCGAAAGAGCGAGAAGAGGAAGAGGCTGTTGAAGAACAAAACTGCAGAGCGCTCCGCCCATCCTCCGACGGAGTAAGTGCTCATTGCGTAGGCGGTGAGTCCGACGACCAATCCGACAGGAAAGATCAGGCGCTCGGGCCATGCGGCATTCGCGGGTTTGCGAAAGATTACCAACGGTGCGATCAACACAAAGGCCAATGCTGGAAGAATGTGGGCCAGCGTCAGCGCGGCATGGGACGCGAAGACTGCATCGAGAGCGGCGAGTTGAGGAGGGGCGGAATGCGAAGGATCCAAGAGCGCAAATAACCGCCGAACGACCACCGCAACCGCAATCGCTGTGCATGCCCAAAAGCCGATGCGGAGAATGAGCGCGGGCCTCGGTTGCTCCTGCAGTCGGGCGGTCTTCAATACGGCCACGGTCGTTGCCCCTAACCTATGGTTACGTATTCGGCTCACCAAAGGTTCGGTTGGCTTAGGTTGTCCGATGCCTGTCCTTACAGACTCAGGCCTTGGTAGTTGGAGCCGGCTTTACTCCATGTTTTGATTTCAACAGCGCGTGCCAGTCTTTCTGAGTTTGTTCGGCGTAGGCTTCGGCGAACTCGAGAACGGCTTCGTCGAAACGCTTGCCGTTACCGATGTATCCCGCGATGATGCAGGCGTCGGCGGATCTGGCGTGGCCTCGGGCGAGGAGTTCGCCGCAGACCTGGCCGTATTCAATGAGGCCCTGGCCTTTGAGCTCGGTGAGATCGAGCGACCCTTTGTAATCGTTGAGTTGGCGAACGAGATAGTCGCGATTGCCGATGGTCGTCCAGCCGAGGAACGGATCGGATTGCAGCTGCATAGCGCGCTGCCCCTCGGCGACGCGCTGACCCTGGTGACGAGGGCCGGTGGGTCCCCCGCTACTCGATTGAAGATAGGGCTCGTAGGCGGACCTGGCTTCCTCCTTGATCTGCAGGAAGAGCGGGTCGCCAGGGCCGTTGCCCTGGAAGTAGATCACGTAGTCGCGCAGGCCGACGCTGCCTGTGCCGACGACTTTGAAGGCCACATCCATGGGCTGATAGAAGCTGAGAAAGTGGCGGCGCTCGGGGAGAAGAGATTCGCCGTACTCGGTGAGCGAGGCGAGCACTTCGCGCGCCTTGGCGCCGGTGACGCGGGTGAGTAGCGGTTTGTGTTCTTTGAAGATACGATCGCCGGCGAGCGGTTTCGCGGCCTTCGATTCTGTTTTGGAGTCACTTACTGGGATGGTCAGGCTATCGAGCGTGTGTTGCGGAGTCGCGCGCTCGGCCTTGAGTAAGACCCTGGAAACTGGAACGACGCGGTGCAGACCATGCACCAGGTAACGGGCGGCGACGATGACCGGCATCGTGGCGAGCGTCGCGATCATGCGTCGATAGGTCTCGGCGGCGGCGAGGACGGCGGGTTCGCGCTGCGAGGCTTTGCTGCCAATGTCCATCCCGGCCAGGACGAGGCTGGTGGCGAGACGCTTGACGTCCCACTCAAAGGGACCGCGGGTCGTCTCGTCGAAGTCGTTGATGTCGAAGATGAGGCGGCCGTCAGGCGCGGCGAATGCTCCGAAGTTGCGCACGTGAGCGTCGCCGCAGAGCTGGGCGGCGATGCCGGTGTTGGGCAGGGTCGAGAGATCGTAGGCCATGATCGGCGCGGCGCCACGAAAGAATCCAAAAGCCGACGCCGACATCAGCTGGTATTTAAGGGCGACAAGTGACGGAACGCGGCCGCGCGCCGAGGCCTCGAGGAGCGCAACTGGGTCGCGGTGGAAAATCTTGATTTTGCCGTGGTCCTGGCGGTGCATCTGCTTGCGGCGAAGCTGGCCGGCTTCGCGGCGTTCTTCGGGAGTGGTGTAATTTGGCATTGGTCCTCTATCCAAATCTTTGGCGACGATACACCGATGCAGAATTCGCCGCAAATGCCTGGGGAGACTGGACCATCCTTTATCGTTCTAGCCGGGTTGTCATTGGAGTCCTGAAATGGGAAATCCCTGCGCAATTCTTCCGGATTGGGCGCGTTTTCCGGCCTGACTGCGGTTGGCCTCGCCTGCTATGCTTAACGACATGGCGGACGGCGAAGGAAACTCGGCGGCGACGAAATCTGACCTGGCGGACCTCAGGGCAGAGCTCAAGGCAGATGCCACGGGCCTCAAGGCAGAAATCGAGAGCTTGAGAACTGCGACCAAGGCGGATATTGAGAGCGCTAAGATGGAGACGTTTGAGCGAATTGAGCGCTCCGAGACCACTCTGCTGAAGGAATTCCGCAAGTGGTCGAGCCGGAACGATGCGCAGCTCAAGCTTCACGGCGCGCGGGATATCTCCTACGACCAGCGCATATCGTTGCTGGAAGAGCGCGTTGCCGAACTCGAAGAGCACCGTTAACCAACTCAAACCTGCACGGCTGCAATAGCCTTTTCAATCTCTTCGCGCTTTTCTTCGGAGAGTGGAGGCATCGCTCCGGCTTGTGAAGCAACCCACGATCCCCAACGATTTCCGGCTTCATTGAGTACGGGCAGCGGAGCTCTTTGCAGATAATAGCTGGTCAGCGCAGCGGTGAAGGCGTCACCGGCTCCGATGGTATCGGCGACCTTGATTGAAATTCCGGGATGCTGGTCGAAGCTCTCTCGCGTAACGAGAAGGCTGCCGCTTCCGCCCATCGTGATGCAGACGAGTTGCAGAGGAAACTCCTCAAGCAGCGCGAGGGCGCCCTTTCGCAGCGCGGCGGAGTCGAACTCCCCAACTGAGGTGCCCGCGTTGAGCTTGAGCAGACTTAAGACCTGGGGCATCTCCGCGTCGTTGAGCTTGAGGATCGTGGCTTTGCCGAGTGAATCCTCGAGGACACCGCGGGTGTAGAAAGGCTTGCGCAGGTTGACGTCGAAGACGCGGACGCAGTCCTTGCGGGTTGCGGCGAGGAAGGCGTGGATGGTCTTGCGTGAGACTGGCTGGCGCTGCGCGAGGGTGCCGAAGCAGACGGCATCGGCCTGGGCGGCGAGCTGCTTCCACTGCGGAGTGAGTTCGAGAAAATCCCAGGCCACCGGCTCGTGGATGACATACTCCGCCTGGCCGGCGGTCAGCGTGACGCCGACGGAGCCGGTGGGCTGCTTTGGGTCTTCCTGCAGGGAGTTGAGGTCGGCGGGGAGTGGGGTTAGATAGTCTCGCGCCTCGCGACCGAGCGTGTCGTTGCCGAGGCGGCTGGCGATGACGGCGCGATTGCCGAGGCGGGCTGACATCACGGAGAAATTGGCAGGCGCTCCGCCGAGTTGCTTTCCCTCGGGCAGCATGTCCCAAAGCAGCTCTCCGAGACCGACGATGACTTTCGGCTGGGCCTTCATTTGGCCGACGATTTCCCGCCGCTGGCGATCACGTCCTGCATTTTGAGATAGACGGCGTTGGTCCATCCGAAGCCGACGACGTTCATCTTGTAGCCGGTGGCAACGTCGACCTTGGCGTTGCCGCTGACGACATTGTATTTTTCGCGGATGGTGGCGTCATGGGCGAAGCCTTCCTGAATGGTCTTGCTGAATTTTTTGGAGATGCGGACGGCGTCGGCCGAGTCGCCCACCAGCACCATGCCGTCGATGGCGATCCATGAGGCGGGCGCCCAGCCAAAGGGCAGGTCCCACTGTGTGCCAGAATCGTAGTCGCTCATTGCTATGCCGCCGGGCTGTTCGAGGAGTTTGAGGTTCTTTTCGACGCCGGCGATCTGTTCTTCATTTGCCGCACCGGCCCATAGGGGATAGAAGGTCGTGATGTAGTTGTAGGTCGCCTGCTCGCCTTTTTGGAAGTCGTAGTCGAAATACATTCCCTTGGCGGAGTTCCAGAGGTACTTGTCGATCGCCACCCTGCGCGCGTCGGCCTCGGCATTCCATTTTTCCGCATCGGCGGGTTTGTGGAGTTGGGTGGCCATCCAGGCGAGGTCGCGCTCGTATTTATACAGCAGGCTATTCAGACAGACAGGGGCGTAATGATGGGTCGATCCGTCGAAAGGCCCGAAGCGGAACGACGGGTCGAAGCCAGACTCGCGCATGGCCCGGTCGCCTTTGTAGAATTCCGCTGAGAGCCAGTGGCCATCGACGTGGGCGCGGGCGCAGACGTGCGAGAAGCGCGGGTCGCAGCTCAGGTTGGCGAGCATCGACTGTTCTTTGGCATTAGGGTTGTCGGGAGCTTCGATCAGGTAGTTCGTCTTCACTTCGGGGTGGGCGAGCAGCCAGCGGATCACATCGGGATAGTAGCTGCTGTCGTCCTCCTGTTCGGGGACGGGGCCTTTGCCGATGTCGTAGTAACGCGCGAGACCGGTTTTGCCTGCGGCGTGGATGGGGCTGGTCCAGAGCGCGTGGTCCTGCTGAGCGTAGTCGTAGGCACGAGCCAGCCAGGCTTTCGCCTTGGCCTGTTGCGTAGCGTTGGAGCCCGCGGCCTCGTAGACGCCGCGGATCATCGAGCTGAGGAAGGGCGGCTGCGAACGGGTGAAGTAATAGGTGCGGTTGGCGTTGAGGATACCGCCGTAATGCTCAATCTCATAGAAGAAGTTCTCGACCATCCCCTGGGCGAGGCCGAGCTTTCCTTCGCGGAGCAGGCCGAGGATGATGAAGTAACTATCCCAGCCGTACATTTCGTTGAAGCGGCCGCCGGGGACGACATACTTGTTGGGCAGATAGAGCAGTCCGGGCTTGGGAATGTCGGTGAGTCTCAGTTCCCCGAAGCTGGTGACGACTTTGGGCAGGTGCTCGACATCGACGTTGCACTGTGTTTTCAACGCAGCCACGTTGGCGGGGATGGTCACGTCCGCCGGGAGATACAGGACCGAGGGCGCTCCGGTGAGCTTGGGATCGACGAGCGAATGGCAGTCGGTCATGGAGCGCGAAAGCGTGTCCCAGCTGGCGTGGATGTAGTCGAGGATCGCGGTCGACGGGGTTGCCTGTGCCTTTTGGGCGAGCGCGTTTCCGGTGACGAGCAGGGCTGCGGCGAGAAGGAGCAGGAAAGAATTTGGGTTACGTTCGACTTCGCGTGGGGAGCGAGATGTGGAATTGATCATCGGTCAGCTATCCTAACGCGTTTCTCCGGTGGCTGTGGACTCTCGAATGACCTTTCTGGCGGAAAGCGATGCAACGGTCTATTGTTCGGTCTACATCTACTGGAGAGAGACTACTAAAAGGATCGAACTGAAGTGGAGCGCCTTGGTTCAGAAAAACTGCACTGCCCGGCCTTTTGCGTCCAACTGTGAAGTATTGTCGCTGAAAGCGGGTTTGTCTACGTGGGAGAAGTAATGGATACCACCGAGGCCCCGGTGAACGGGGAAAGGCCTCGCAGAAGACAGAGGCGCGGCCGCCGAATCATGGTTTGGATACTGGCTGTAGTGGTGGTGGTTGTGATCGGCCTTGGAATCGCAGCCCAGATAGCGCTTGACCATGCGGAGCCGGTCTTGCGGGCGCGTGTGCTGGATACGCTCGCCGCGCGCTACGAGAGCCGCATTGAGCTGGACAAGTTCCAGGTATCGGTCATTCGTGGATTTGAGGCTGAAGGGGACGGTTTGCGCCTCTATCCGAACCGGTTTCTCACCAAGCAGCCGTTCATTGCGATCACGAAGTTCACCTTCAGAGTCTCATGGCTGAGCCTCGTGAAGACGCCCATGCACGTCGGCCAGGTCTCCGTCGAAGGGATGCTGATCGACATCCCGCCGAAGGAGCAGCGCGGACCGGCGACGACAGCATCCTCATCATCTCCGGCAACCATATCCGCGCAGACGGATGCGGGGGCAGCATCGACGCCGGCCAGTCCGGTATCGGGTCACCAGCCGGGAATCAAGATGTATGTGGATGAGGTCATCATCCAGAATCTTCGCGTCCTTATCGGCACCAGCAAGCCGGGCAAGTTACCCCTCGACTTTGAGGTTAGCCGGATCGCCCTGCACTCGATCGGGCCCGGGAAACCGATGCAGTTTGAAGCGACCCTGGTCAATCCCAAGCCGCTCGGGAACATCCAGTCGACTGGATATTTCGGCCCCTTCAACCAGGCGAGTCCCGGGGATTCTCCGGTATGGGGATCATATTCATTTACCCATGCCGACCTGGCGACATTCAAAGGGATTGGTGGGATGCTCGCTTCGACCGGGAAATATCAGGGTCCGCTGAATCACTTGACGGTTGATGGAGTGGCCACCGTGCCGGATTTCCGGCTGGACACGGGCAGCCATCCGATGCCGCTGCACACGACCTATCATGCCATTGTGGATGGTATGAGCGGAGATACCTACCTGCAACCGGTGCAGGCGCAACTCGGGCGGTCGCCGTTTACCGTGACCGGGTCGATCGTGAAGGTACGAGGAGGCGATGGCCAACTCCACGGCCACGACATCACCCTGGACGTGATCATGGACCGGGCGAGAATCGAGGATTTTCTCAAGCTGGCGGTCAAAACCGATCCGCCGGTGTTGAACGGGAATCTGCGCATGAATGCGCGGATCTTTATCCCGCCGGGAAACGTTCCGGTGACCCAGAAGCTACAGCTGAATGGGAACTTCGACGTGAGCGGGGCCTATTTCAGTAGCGACAAGATCCAAGAAAAGATCGATCTGGTGAGCCAGCTAGGCCAGGGCCATCCTAAAGACCCTGATCTACATGTGAACCCACCGCAGCCGGAGGTAAAGGCGCCGGCCGAGATGCAGGGCACCTTCATTCTGGAAAACGGCAGCATGACCTTCTCCGACCTGAACTTTAGCGTCCCGGGTGCGTTGATCGATATGGCCGGGGTCTACACCCTCGACGGGAGCAAATTTGACTTTCACGGCCAGGCAAAGCTGCACGCCCATCCCTCGCAGATGACGACTGGATGGAAGTCGGCGATGCTGAAGTTTGTCGATCCATTCCTTGCCAAGCAGGGCTACGGAACGGTGGTTCCGATCGAGGTCCACGGCACCAAGTCGGACCCGCACTTTGGTTTGGACTTTGGCCGGAAAGATAGGGAATCGCAATCCGATAAAACGCAGTGAAGTGAAGATCGAGTCGCCTCCGTGGGGACTGTTTGAAAAGCCTGACTATACAACCCGTGATCCGAGGCAAGACCTGCATCCATTGTGGTAGCTTCACTCACTTGGGAGTGTTCCACATCGGGAGGCCAGTATGTACCGTTTCAGCAAAAACAAAGCTATGACCAACGTGATGACCTGGGCACTTGGCGCTGCGATGGCGGCCACAGCCGTCTTCGCGCAATCGCACACCGCAGCTCCCGCTACCAACGCGGCGAAATCCGACAACGACTGGTGGAAAGGCGCGGTCGTGTATGAGATTTATCCGCGGAGCTTTCAGGACTCGAATGGCGATGGCATTGGCGATTTGAATGGAATCACGTCGCGGCTGAATTACCTCAAGGTGCTGGGTGTCGACGCGATCTGGCTTTCGCCGATTTATCCCTCGCCTCAGGTCGACTTCGGCTACGACATCTCCGACTACGAAAACATCGACCCCGCATATGGAACGCTGGCTGACTTTGACCGTCTGGTTGCGGAGGCGAAGAAGCGCGACATCAAGATCATCATGGATATGGTGATGAACCATACCTCGGACAAGCATAAGTGGTTTATCGAGTCGGCGAGCTCAAAGACAAATCCCAAGCGCGACTGGTATGTGTGGAAAGACGGCAAGGGGCCGGGGCAGCCGCCAAACAACTGGATCTCCGATTTCGGCCACTCCGCTTGGCAGTTCGACCCGAAGACGAACCAGTACTACTACCACAAGTTCTACATCCAGCAGCCCGACCTCAACTGGGACAATCCCCAGGTGCAAAAGGCAATGTTTGACACTTGCCGCTTCTGGATGAAGCGCGGTGTTTACGGCTTCCGGCTGGATGCAATCCCGACGCTGTTTGAAGACCCGCAACTTCGGGACGAGAAGCCGGTGCTCGATGCGAACGGCAAACCGGTCATCGACGCCTTCGGAGAAGAGTCGCTCATCACCGAGGGGATGACCGACAATCTGCCCAAAGTCCACGATGTGGAGAAGGAACTGCGCAGTGTGATCAATGAGTTTCCCGGGCGAGTGCTGATTGGCGAGACTTACTTCAGCAACGTCGCCGATCTGCGCCGGACCTATGGCCTCAAGAACGACGAGATTCAGCTGCCCATGGACTTCCAGGTTGGCATGATCAACAAGCTGGATATCGCCGCCTTCCGCAAGAACATCGACGACGCTGAGACCAAGCTGGACGGCAACGAACCGTTGTTTGTCTTTGACAATCACGACAATCCGCGACTCGACGCGCGCTACGGCGACGGGGTGCACGATGTGGATATCCAGCGGATGGTGGCGACGATTCTCTTTACCAGCCGCGATAGCGCGCTTTTTTACTACGGCGATGAGATCGGGATGAAGACCACTCCTCCGACCCGGGTTGAGGACGTGCGGGATCCGGTCGGGCGCAGCGGGTGGCCGAAGGAGAAAGGACGTGACGGCGAACGGACTCCGATGCAGTGGACACCCGGGCCAAACGCCGGCTTCACCACCGGAACGCCGTGGCTGCCGATTCCGCCGAGCTACGTTACGGTCAACGTGCAGAACGAGGTCAGCGATTACGACTCGCTGCTGAACTGGTATAAGCAGCTGATTGAATTGCGGCGCGCGAATCCGGTGGTCATGAGCGGCAAGAACGTGATGCTGAATACGGGAGATGCCAACGTGCTCGCTTGGGCGCGTCAGATTGACGGCCAGCCTACGGTTGTCGTGGCTTGCAACTTTACCGCATCGCTACAGAAGTTTGCCTTCGATCTTTCGGGAACGGGCCTCACCAGCAAGCAAGCCAAGACGCTGATGAAGACTCCGGGGAGCAGCGATCCGGCTTCGCTGGATGAGGTGAACCTGCCGCCCTATGGGGTTTATGTGGGGCAAGTGCAGTAGGCGGCCTGTTGGGTTACCGATCCACGAAGGTTATCGATCGCGGCGGACAAGGCGATACGGGATCCAGAGAACGAGATCGTCCCTAAGCCTGGTTTCTCTTTGGGAGATCACCATCAAGATCAGCAAGGGCGGACTGCCTGAACTTGGGTCTTCGATTCGATACCTGCTCGACGAAGTGCGAGAGCAGCGATTTGAGTTGCTTCCGCTACGCCCCGAACACTTGCTCGCCGTGGGCAGACTCGAGCGGCATCATCGCGATCCGTTTGATCGCTTGATTGTCGCGCTGCAGCGAGACAGAACTTATCCAACGGAACTCGATACGATTTTTCTGTCAGGGTTGAGTTGGGCCGGGCACGCTCTCCGGATTCGGTACAACGTACACTCGCTTAGCCAGCGGATCAAAGGTCCAGCTCATGTGCTCAAGAAGCCCATTGCCGATTCCGCCGTCGCGGTTGATCTTCGCTTCATCGTGACCCACCAACCACCAGTGAGTCGTCGTGGAGCTTCCCCGTCGGCCAATGAGGATCGTTGTCGCATTGCGACCGTCGATATTTAGTTTTCCGCCCTCGATCAAGACCCGGGAAACGGGAACGATATCCGCGGTGTAGCCTCCGTTAAGACCCGTACCCTTAGCTTCAGTTGCGGCTGGGCCGGTCTCCGTCAAGCCCGCGACCTTCCGAAAAGGCGCGTTTAGAAAGAGCGTCGCGTTGCTGCCAGTATCGAAGTGCAGGGATGCCTTTGCCGATTCGCCATTCGCAAAGGTGACAATCGACGGTAACAGCAGACCGTGGGTCGTCCACTCCCCGTCGAGGGTGGCGTGCGCCTCTTTGGGTTGGCTACAGCTCTGTGGACTCCGCAGAGCGATCCGTTTCGCCGCATAATCGAGAGTGGCACACCATTGCTCAAAGAAGTCCCAGCCGAGAATGCCATCGACGGGGTGGTCAATTTCGCCTTTTAGGCGGCCCAGATCGAGAACCATGGCCGAAGCGGAAAAGATCTGCGCTTCTTTGAAGCGCAGCCCTAACTGAATGGTCTCGTATTTCTGACTGACAGCACCTTCACCATAGCCATTAACAGCGTACTTAGTGCGCCAAAATGACTGATGGATATCGCCTTTTTTAGCGATTTCCTTTGTCACCACAGTTTGTTCCGCACCAGTGTCGACCAAAAAGCAGAGCGTGCCGAGCACGTCGTCACTCAGCGTCACATAGATAAACTTGTCCTGATAGGTGAAGGGTATGTCGATCTGAGGCACTTCGGCGTTAGTGAGTAGGAGACTTGGCGTTGCCCATGAGGAAGGGCAACGCCAAGCCAAGAGAAACATAGCGCAAAGGCAGACTCGCGCGAAAAAACGAATCATTGTCGTCAATTTTGATTCTTGCATGGGCTGGAGGTGCAGCCACCCTTCTCAATACCGGGATCAGAGAACGACGCTGACCCAACGGACAGGGTTCCGATTTGACTGCTGCTGACTTGGGGGTACACCGTGTAGCTCCCCTCCTGCCCAGCGGGTAGGAAGACAGTCGAAGATGCGCTAGCTATGTTTGACGAGGAGACAGTATGGCTGTTCACACCGTCGACCCAGTTGGTAAGGGTCGTTGTCTGCGGCACGCTGAAGGTATAGGCAGTGTAGCCGCTAACAAGGGTGGAAGGTGCCGACCCCTCTGGCTGTAGGTCAACGACAACGCTCGAGGTATAGCCGCTGTCCGTTGTCGCTGACAAGGTCGCTTGAGGGATAGAGTTTCCGCTCAGTGAGAGTTCGCTGCTAGGGACATGCACAATTACAGAGTATGTGGAAGAGGTCAGTGCGGAAGTGAGGAGCGGAGAAGTAACACCCACCAAATTGTTACTGATAGAGATGCCTACGGTTCCGCCGACGGTGCAGGGCTTCCCCCCCCACAACTTGCATTAACGCTCCCGGTTCCCGTTACTTTACACCCTCCGAGTATCGCTAGGGAAAGCAAGGGTAGGGTGATGAGCCTCAAGTGATTGTTTCTTGCCATCGATATCCTCCAAAGCAGTGAGTGGACTACAAGGTTCAATGAACTTATCATCCGTTTCCCCGGTACAGAAAAGGATATCGTTACTCCTTTCGATGCCATGGTGTTACCGAGATAATGAAAGGCGATCAAGCTAGATTTAGAGCAACGCAGGGATCGATATCCGAAGAGGGAACAGGCGAAGTAGACCGGCGCAATGCCGTCTGCGGGCCTTCAAAGAAACCTACAGCGTCGCCCGAACCGGCGCAGTCTTCGGCGCAGTGACCGAGACCGACTGATAAGCGTCGTAGACGCCTTCAAAGACCGCATCCCACGAAGCCCCTAACGCATATTGCCGAGCGGCGGTGCGCATCTTTGTGTGGCGCTCGGGATCGCGGAGGATCGATGCGACCGCCGCCGCGAAATGCCCGTCGTCGGCGATCATCCCGGTCTCTCCGTCGCGAACGATATGCCGGGGCCCTCCGTCGGGGGTGACGATGGCTGGGACTCCAGAAGCCAGCGCCTCGAGAACCACGTTGCCGAAGGTATCGGTGTGCGACGGAAAGACGAAGAGGTCCATGTTGGCGTAGGCGCGGGAGAGTTCTTCGCCGCGCAGCACGCCGGGAAGATCGGCCTTAGACAGATTTTCGCGCAGCCAGGCCTCTTCTGCGCCGTGGCCGATGATGAGGAAGCGGTAATTCGTTAGACCCGCGGCATCGAGCTGTTCGCCGACCCGCTTGAGCAGGGTCACATTCTTCTCGATCGACAGACGGCCGACAAACCCGAGTGTGAATTGACCATCGTGTATCTTCCGCTCACGGTGTTCCGGCGAAAAGAGCTGGGTGTCGACGCCGCGCGGCATTAGCCGGCATGGACGGCTGGTCCTGCGCTCGAGCAGTTTGCACAGCTCGGCGTTCGGAGCGAAAAGGACCCTTGCTCTTTTGTAGAAACGCGCCGCTGCCGCCAGAGTGATTTGCTTGATGTGCATCGCGGCGGTCGTCGATTGACCGGGCGGCAGGAACCTCAGGAACCAGGAAGAGCGTTTGGCCGCGTATTCGTGGACATTGGTATGCCAGGAGGCGACCAGCGGAATGCCGAGTTGCAGGGACAGGAATTCGCCGATGAATCCGAGTTCGCTCGGACCGGTGATGTGGATGACGTCGGGCTTGAATTCCCGTACGGTGCGGGTGATCAGCGGCAGATGGCGAAGGAAACCGAGGTCAATCCGGAGGTCTTTCTCAAGGGCGAACGAGAGAAAACCGCGCTTCAGCTCGAGACTCGCGACGCGGGAGTTGCGCACGTATGGCTCCGAACGATCGCCGGCGCGCACCGACAGAAACGGAAGATCTCGGCGCTGGGCAAAGGCCTCGAACTGGCGGCTAGTGTGCGCAACTCCGTTGACTTCGTGAAACGAGTCAGGAAAATAAGCGACGCGCATATGCACAAGTTTAGATGCTTTGCCGCGCGCTGCCTTTAAGGCAGCGTGAACTACAAAGCCAGACTCTATTGATGTTCGAAAATTGACACAATCAAGCACTTGATTGACAAATCATTTGAATGGTAATGTAAGAGAATGAAGTCAAAAGCCGCTGAAACCCTCATTCCCGCAATCACCGAACAAGTCGACCGGCGCAAGAGCCTACTCCAGGCCGCCTTCGATGTGATTGCGGTCTCGGGATTCGAGGGACTGCGCACGAGAGCGGTCGCCCAGCGGGCGGGGGTCAACATCGCTACCCTGCATTATTACTTTCCGACCAAGCAGGCATTGATCGAAGGTCTGGCCCAGTTTCTTTCGGGAATCTTTGCCAGCCTTCACGCGCCGTCACCGGCAACTACGGGCCGGCCCGCGCTCGATCATCTCCGGCAGGAGTTCATTGACGCGCGGTTCTACCACGAACACTATCCCGAGCTCGAGGTGGTGCTTCAGGAGCTGTCTCTGAGGGCAAATCGCGATCCAGCGGTCAGATCCGCGCTCGCTTCCCTGGTCTCGTCATGGCGTTCGTGGGTCGAGTCTTTCGTCACCGCAGGCGTGGCGGATGGAACCTTTCGCCAGGACCTCGACCTTCAAGCGACGATCCCGATGCTGATGGCGGTCTTCGCCGGAGACAGCTCGGTTGGGATCGAGGAATTTCAAAATATTCAGCGCGGGGTCGAGGAGTGGCTGCTCGCACCCGAAATCAAGACAGGACTAGAAGGAGTGAAATGATGATCAGCGATTTGCATGTGCTCGTGATTGGCGGCGGTATCGGCGGACTCTGCCTCGCCCAGGGACTGAAGAAGGCTGGAATCAGCGTCGGCGTTTATGAACGCGACCTCTCGTCGAGCTCCCGCCTGCAGGGTGTGCGCATTCACATCGATCCCGATGGCAGCACCGCGCTTCACGAATGCCTTCCCGAGAGCCTCTGGGAGATCTTCGACTCGACCGGCGGCGACTTCTCGCGCGGATTCACCATGCTCAACGAAAAGCTGGAGCTGCTGATGAGTTTCCGCCAGCCTCCTTCGATGGGCGAAGTAGTCGCGAGACACCGCTCGGTGAGCCGCATGAGCCTGCGGCAGATCCTGCTGGCCGGCCTGGGCGATGCGGTCCATTTCGACAAGCGGTTCGAGCGTTATGAACGCCGTGCGGATGGCCGCATCGTCGCCTTCTTCGAGGACGGATCGACAGCCGAAGGCAACGTACTGGTCGCCGCGGATGGAGTGAACTCCCGGGTTCGGCAGCAGTATCTGCCCGGCAACGATCCTGTCGACACCGGAGCGATCAGCCTGGGCGGCAGGATTCCGCTGACCGACGGCGTCATGGCGATGATTCCCGCGTGTCTGCTGGATGGGCCGGCGATGGTGTTGCCATCCGCTCCGGCAAACCTTTTCATGGCAGCTTGGAAGAGGTCGACCGAGGCCAAGGAGCGGGTGCGCGCGCTCACCGGATCTCCGGCTGGCGGCGAATCGACAGACGAGGATGGAGGCGAAGCTGGGAGCGGCTACGTAGTGCTAGCATTGGGCGCCAAGCGCGAATTCTTCGGCCTTAGCAAAGACCCTGAATCGCATGACCGCGGAAGAAAAGCGCGCGATGCTGCGGAGCAAGATGCTGGAATGGCACCCTAACCTACGCAAGCTTGCGGAGATGACGACTGACGATCTGGGCTTCCTGCGCATCCGCACTTCGCAGCCGGTCGCGCCGTGGACGCCATCGAACGTGACTCTGCTCGGCGATGCGATCCATAACATGACGCCTTATCGAGGCATCGGGGCAAATGTTGCCCTGCGCGACGCGGCGCTGCTGTGCTCAAAGCTCGTAGAGGCGCAAAGATCCGGAGTCGCCGTGGCCAACAAGATTGGAGAATACGAGACAGAGATGCGGCGGTACGGTTTTGCGGCAGTCGCCGCATCACGGAAATCGCTCGAGCAGGCAGTCGCGCCGAAGGGGCTGGGATTCAGGCTGGCAATGTCAGGGATGCGCGCGGCCACCAAAGTTCCGGCGCTGCGGCGGAGAATCCTCGAAGAACGCGTCACGCGTCCAGGCAAGACTCTTGCGCAGGCATCTTGAAAGGCTGCTTATTCGCCGAGCGCAAAGCCGAGTTCGCGGGATTCGTCCCACGCTCGGCGGAGGCTGCCGGAGATCGGGCCGCTGCCCATCAGCCGCACGGCGTTGATCACGAACGTGAGATAGGAAGGCGCTTCCCCGCTGTCCCATAATTCGCTGACCGGGCGAACCACGCCGTTCTGGTCAGGGTGGTAAACGCGTTCGTCCCAGCGCCGCGAACCCTGCGGAAACTCCGGGTAGTCGCGGATGGCGTCGAGGGTCGATTTCAGGATGCGGTGCTTCCACGGCTCGGCATATTGAGGCATGAAGAGCACGTTGCTGATGCCCGCGTAGCGCACTTCGTGGACGAATTCCGTGAAGCTGGTCGCATTCGTTAGATTGATATTGGCGTTCGGCTCGATGCCATGCCGGTCGCCTCCAGAGATGAGCAGCTTGCCATGCTGCGCCGCCAGCCGCTTCACCGCCCGGTTCTCTTCCCATATCCGTAGGCCGTTCAGCTCGAGTGCGTGCAGGAACTCGCCGTTCTGGGCCATGAACTCATCCACGTACACGCGGTGCTTCTCTTCGCCGATGAGATAGAGGTCCCACAGCGGATGATTGAAGATGATGAGGACATTGGGAAGCGCATGAAGTCGCGGAGAGGATTTCCGTCAGGCGCGCGTTGGAGGGATTGGCGGTGTACTCCTCGAAGACGCGCATCCATTCGGCGCCGGTATCGCTGGGCAGGTTGTGGATGCCGAGATGGAAGGACTGTTCGCAGCCGCCGTCGGGTCCGAGGAACGGAGCGCTCCATTCGACCGATACGGGAATGTGCCGCGCGGCGGCGACGGTGCGCAGCAGCATCGGCGCCTTAATGTTGTCGTGATCGGAGATGGAAACCAGCGGAGAGACGCCAAGCTTCTCGATCTGCTTGCTTTCGAGATCGAAGGCCAGGCGCGGGGTCAGCGGCGGGGTCCAGTAAGCGGCGGTGTAATCGACCTTGAATCCGTACCGCTCGGCCGCGCGCTCTTCGCATAAGCGCAGCAGCTTCCGAATCAGATGAGACCGATTCCCAAGATTTGCCAGGAAATCCAGGGTCTCCTTCGATTGGCTGGTGTGGCTGTGAAGGGAAACACCCGAAGCGAATCCTTCGGCTGCGCGGGGGTTGCTCCAGAGATACGAGATTTGCGATCCGGTCATGACCCATCTCCCTAATGCTCACGGTGTACTCACCCTTCCCTATTAAGTATTGACTTGCACCATGAATGCGACATTACGGCCACAAAAAACCCCATTCACATTGGCCGGGTACCCAAAGTGGCACTGCGCGGTGATTTCCGGCGCGGGGAGGTGTCCGATGGTCAGTCAGAGGCGTAGAAATGGTCCTCCGTCGCATGGACATCGTGATAGGTTGAATAGCAAAGCCCAATCGAGCTTTCAAGTACCTACAGATGGCCTTGAGTTGATCGCATGCAGAAGATAATCGGGCCCTACGAGGTGCTCGAACAACTGGGCAGTGGCGGCATGGGAGTGGTGTATCGAGCGCGGGATACGCGCCTGCACCGTGAAGTCGCCATCAAAGTGCTCTCCGAGACCTATCTTGGGCCGGGTACACCGGGCCAGGCGACCCATGAACGCTTTCTGCGCGAGGCGCGCTCAGCGTCTTCGCTTAATCATCCGAACATCTGCACCGTATACGACGTCGGCGAGCAGGAGGGCAAGCCCTACCTAGTGATGGAGCTGCTGCAGGGCCGCACCTTGAAGGAGGTGCTGCGCGGCGATCCTTTGCCGCTGCCGGAGGCGCTGGAGTTCTCTATTCAGATTGCCCGTGGCCTCGAAGAGGCGCATGAGGCGGGGATCATCCACCGCGACATCAAGCCGGCGAACATTTTTATCGTTCGCAAGCAGCAGGGCACGCAGCAGGCCAAGATCCTCGATTTCGGACTCGCCAAGCAGACCCGTCCGAACGACCCGCACGCCACCTCCGATTCCACCGGAGTCGCCGATACAGCGGCAGGGAACTCGCTCACCCTCCCCGGATCAACCGTCGGCACGGTTGCCTACATGTCTCCGGAGCAGGCTAGAGGCGAGGCGCTCGACGTGCGCAGCGATTTGTTTTCGCTGGGATCGGTGATCTATGAGATGGCGACGGGCAAGCTGCCTTTTCCGGGAACGGCGACGGCGGACGTCTTTGCGGCGCTCTTGATGAAGGAGCCGGAGCCGCCGCGAAAGCTGAATCCTACGGTTTCGAAAGAAGGCGAGCGAATCATCCTGAAGCTCCTTGCCAAGGACAAGACGCAGCGTTACCAGACGGCGACCGAGCTGCGGATGGACCTGGAGCAGCTGTCGGCGCGATCCAGCTCGGGGCGAGCCGCCACGGCCTCATCGGGAATTCTGGCGCCGGTGCGGCGGCCGTTCCCGTTGGTTCCGGTTGCCGGAGGCGTGCTGGCGATTGCTCTGGCAATAGGCGGATATTTCTGGTGGCATGGGCGCACCCCATCCAGCGCGGGGACTGCTGCAAACGGGCCCACCGGCTCCGCCGCGGCTTCCCTCATCCACGAACGAGATTCTGTGATCCTCTCCGACTTTGCCAACCAGACCGGCGATCCAGTCTTCGACACCACCCTCACCCAGGCCCTCGAGATTCAGCTTGAGCAGTCCCCCTTTCTCACCATTGTCAGCCAGCAGCACCTTCGCCAAAGCCTTCAATATCTCGGCAAAGCGCCCGACACCAAGATCACTCCAGAGATCGCCCGCGAGATCGGCATCCGCGAGGGCATCAAAGCGATCATCAACGGAACGATCACCCGCCTGGGCAACCAATACATCGTCTCCCTTGAGGCGCAGTCCACCTCCAACGGGGACAGCATCGCCAGCGAACAGGCCCAGGCCGCCGACAAGGAACACGTCCTCACGGCGCTCGACCAGGCGACTACCGCTTTGCGCGGAAAGCTGGGCGAATCTCTCAGCTCCATCCAGAAGCTGGACACGCCGCTCGGCCAGGCCACCACCGCGTCGCTTGAAGCCTTCCGAGCCTATGCGCTTGGCGACGTCGAGCATTTTGAGGGGAAGGATATTCCCGAGGCCGAGGGCCATTACAAGCGTGCCGTTGAATTGGACCCCAACTTTGCCATGGCCTGGGCGAGGCTGGGTGTGGTCTACGGCAACTCCGGGGCAAGCGGGAAGGCAGTGCAATATTTCCAAAAGGCCTATGATCTCTCCGCCAATGTCAGCGAACGCGAAAAGATGTACATCGCCGGGCATTACTATTCGAATGTTACCGGCGATCTGACAAAGGTGATTGAAACCCTGGAGTTGGCGACCCGGACCTATCCGCAGAATTTAGATACCTGGGTCAATCTGGGAGCAGCTTATGCGGGCATCGGCGACTTTGAGAAGGCGCTCGCGGCAACTCAGCGAGCGATCGACCTGCAGGCCGATGACGCCATCGCGCGCGAAAATGCGGTCGTGAATGACATTGCGCTGAATGACCTTGCCAAAGCGAAAGAGATGGCCTTACACGATCTTCAGTCCGGAACCGCAAACACGGCTGAATATCGCCAATACCTGGTGCCTCTCTTTTTCCTCCTGGGCGACCAGGCTTCCTTGCAGCAGCAGCTCGACTGGGTCGTTGGAAAGCCTCAGGAGTATCTCATCGTCGAGTCTGTAGCCGCTACAAAGGAATTCGAGGGTCGTTACCACGAAGCGGACGCGCTCTACCAGAAGGCCTTCGATCAGGCGGAACAGCAGAAACTTCCTGATGTAGCCGCATCCATCCTACTGGCAAAGGCCCAGGGCAAAGCCATCGCCGGCATGTGCAATGAGGTTCCCGGGCTTGTGAAGCAGGCGCTCAGCCTGGACAAATCCAAGGGCACTCTCCGCACCGCTGGCCTGCCCGCAGCGCTTTGCGGAGAAGCCAAACTGGCACTGCCCCTGCTGGAGGACCTGGCAAAGAAGTTGCCGCAGGACACCATCACGAACACGATTGCCTTGCCCCTGTCCCGCGCCGCCGACGATCTGGCCCACAACCGTCCCGATCAGGCCTTACGCGACCTCGAGCCGATGGGCACCTATAACCTCGTCAGCCAGCAGGAGTATCTCCGCGGCCTGGCCTACCTCGATCTCAAGAACGGCACCGCAGCCGCTGAGGCCTTCCGTAAAGTCGTCTCCGCGAAGGGCGCACATCTCAGTGGGCCCCTTCAGGATTATCCCCAGGCGCAACTCGGCCTCGCCCGCGCTCTTGCGATGCAGGGCGACACCACCGACGCGAAGCAGGCCTATCACGACTTCTTCAACACCTGGAAAGACGCCGACCCCAACCTGCCGCAACTCGCCCAGGCTAAGGTTGAATTCTCCGCGCTGAAGTGAACGCCTGCGGCTCTGGTTGATAATCAAAGCTTCCCTATGTCCTCCCTCCTCGAAATCAAGGGCCTGTCGATATGGTTTCGCTCTAGTGGTGCGGAGCGCCTGGTCGTCTCGGATTTGAGCCTTTCGATCGCGGCGGGTGAGGTGCTCGGCCTGGTTGGGGAATCGGGTTCGGGAAAATCGGTGACCGCTCTGGCGATTCTTCGCTTGCTCGACGCGACGGCGAGGGTGGGAGGATCGATCTTGTTCGATGGCGTCGAGTTGCTGGCGCTGCCCAGTGAAGCGATGCGGCAACGCCGCGGACGCGAGATTGCGATGATCTTTCAGGAGCCAATGACGGCGCTGAATCCGGTGATGACGATCGGCGAGCAGTTGGCCGAGGCGATCCGCGCCCACCAGACGGGGCTTTCGCGTAGGCGGGTGCGGCAGATGGTGGTTGAGGCGCTGGAAGCGGTCGCGATCCCGGAGGCGGCGAGCCGGTATGGGCATTATCCGCACCAGTTCTCGGGTGGGCAGCGGCAGCGGATTCTGATTGCCATGGCCATCGCCAACCGGCCGAAGCTGCTGATCGCCGACGAGCCAACAACTGCGCTCGATGTCACCGTGCAGGCCCAGATACTGGAGCTGCTTGCCGACCTGCGCCGGCGATTTGGCTTGGCGATGCTCTTTATCTCTCACGATCTGGCAGTCGTCTCGCAGGTGGCCGACCGCGTAATGGTAATGCGGCATGGCAGGTCGCTCGAGAGCGGTTCGACGCGCGAAGTCTTTCACCACCCGCTGCACCCGTATACCGTAAGTCTGCTGGGCGCGGTGCCGACGATGACGGCGGATAGAAACGCTCCGCTGGCGACGCTGCCGGGTGAAGGGGAAGCAGCACGCGGGCCCCTGGTCGAGCTGGCTCCGGGGCACTGGGTTCGGCAGGCGGAAGTAGCGGGGCTGCGACGCTGACAAAGCACGGGCGTAACATGCAAGGCGAGGAAGCAATCCTGTAACATTGCAGAGTTGCTCGTTCCGGATTCACCCTGCCATGCGCGTCCTGATTCTTTCCGACATCCATGCCAATATCGACGCGCTCGAGGCCGTGCTCGAGAGCGCTCCGGCGCACGACACGGTGTGGAACCTGGGCGATACGGTTGGCTATGGGGCGAGTCCGAATGAATCGATCGAGAGCGTGCGCAATCTAGGCGCGGTCTTCGTGCGCGGCAACCATGACCGCGCTTGTTGCGGGCTGATGTCGCTGGAAGATTTCAACCCCATCGCCAGCCGCGCCGCGCTGTGGACCCAGATGAACCTGAGCCCGGAGCACACTGCGTGGCTGCAGGCGCTGGAGCATGGGCCGCTCGACCCCAATGCAAACGCTGTAAATGGTTCGAATGGCCACGGCAGTCACGCGTCCGAGGTCAGCGTGATGCACGGGTCACCCCTCGATGAAGATGAGTACATTCTGTCGATGCGCGATGCGTGGGACCCGCTGCAAATCACTTCGGCGCGGATCAACTTCTTTGGACATACGCATCTGCAAGGAGGCTTTGCCACCGATGGCGAGACGATGTTCAAGCTCAACCCGCATTATGCGACGCGCAACGGAGCCGAAGAATGCGAGATCGAGTTGCGCGAGAGCGCGCGCTACCTGATCAACCCCGGATCGGTGGGGCAGCCGCGGGACCACGACTGGCGCGCCGGGTGCGGACTCTTTGACGATGAACGGATGACGATGAGCTTCCTGCGTATACCCTACGATGTGCGCGCGGCGCAGGTGAAGATCATCCACGCCGGCCTGCCGGAACGCCTGGCGTACCGGCTGCGCGAAGGCCGCTAGGCGCGGCTTATTTCGTCGCGGCAGGAGTCGCGGGCGCGACATCGTATTGCGGCTCTGCCGTGCCCATCAAATACTTATCGAACCAGTTGATGATGTTTTCGAGGCGTTCGACGCGATGCCAGGGCTGGCCGCTGCGCGAGAGCTCGTGGCTCTCGCCGGGAAAGCGGACCATTACCGTGTCGATGTGGCGATATTTGAGCGCGCGAAAGAAGACTTCGCCGCCGGAGGTTGGCGGGGTGCGATAGTCAGCCTCGCCGAGAATAAACATCATTGGCGTCTGGATATTCGTAACGTAGGTGAGCGGCGAGTGCTGTTTGAACTCCTCGGTCTGCTCAAACGGCGCGCCCTTGAACCAGGTTGGCTGGAAGAGAGTGAAGTCGGCGGTGTACCACCAGTTGGTCCAGTCGGTGATGTCGCGCTGCGCGACGGCGGCCTTGAAGCGTTTGGTCTGGGTGACGGTCCAGTCGGTGAGGAGTCCGCCGCCGCTGCCCCCGGTAACGCCTAGCTTGTTCGAATCGATATAGCCGAGCTTGACGACTGTGTCGATGGAGTCCATCAGGTCGTGAAAGTCGTCGCCGGGATAGTTGTATTGAATGACGTTGGCGAACTTCTGCCCGTAGGTGGTTGAGCCGCGTGGGTTGGGATAAACGACGACATATCCCTTGGCCGCGAACCACTGGAATTCCTGGTCGAAGACCCAGCCGTAGGCCGAGTGCGGGCCGCCGTGGATGTCGAGGATGAGCGGATACTTCTTTGTCGAATCGAAATCGGGCGGACGTTGCACCCAGGTTTCGATCGGGTGGTTGTCGATGTCCTTGGCGTTGACCGTCGGCGTGACCATGATGTCTTCGGGCATGGTCAGGTTGAGTTGCGAGAAGAGCGTTTCGTTGACGCGAGTAAGTTGGGTCTGCTGCTTCGATCCATCTGGGGCGATGGAGAACAAGTCGCCGATGTTGACGGGCGTTGAGATCAGCGCGAGGATTCGCTTGTTGTCCGGCGAGACGGTGAAGCCCTGCACCGCCTGCTTCTCTGCAGTGAGTTCGGTGACTGCGCCGGTAATTGCGTCGACGGAGACGAGAACCGCGCTGCCGTTCTTCCCCACGACGTCAATCAGCGACTTTCCATCGGGCGACCACTTCAGCACGCTGCGTCCGCCTCCTCGGGGCGCGGAGTTGTCGCCGCCGACGCCGGAGCCCATCTCGTAGTCGTAGTTATCAGTAAGGTGAAAAATATAGGGTTTGTCCGGGGTAGATTGCGCCTCGCCGAGATCGAGGACGAAGAGGTCCGATTGCTGATGGGAGCGCGGCGGGGAAGGCTGGTTCTCCCCGTGAAATGCGATGCGATGCCAATCGGGCGACTGCGAGAAACCGTCTGCGCCAAAAGGAATCTTCGCGATCAGCGTGCTTACCTGCTTCGCCGGCACCTTGCCGGCAGCAGACGCTTCGGTCGACACCTGATAAAGCTCGGAGTGCGGCAGCTCATAGTAAGGCTCGTCGACGTGTTCGGAGGAATAGTCGATGCGCCCTCCCCCTGGAATCCAGAAATACTCATCCACACCAAAGCGGTCGTCGGTGAGCTGCGTGGCCGGCGCTACCTTCTCACCGGGTGCTGGAACCAAATATAGAAAAAGCTGCGTGGCGACTTTAGTGTCGATGTATCCCTCGCCGTTCTCCCGATAGACGGCCTTGGTGATGACGCGCACGTCGCTCTTATGTTCTTCGTCTTTCGGCTGGGCGCTGTTGTCATCAGGCTTCGCAGCATCGTCTGATTTGCCGGCGGCCTTGTCTGCTTCATCGCCGGACTTCTGGACGTCCGAGTTCCCTGGCACGAGCGATACCTCGCTGAGTACGGCTATGGATTTGCCGTCTGGCGACCACTTCGGCGAGCTTGCGCCTTTCGTCAGAGAGCTGAGCGGCATCGGTTCGCCGCCGGCCATGGGTAGCACGAAGACTTGTGCTGGCTGGGGCTTGCCGTCTTTCTCCAAGGCGCGAACAAAGGCGATTTGCTTGCCGTCTGGCGACCAGCGCGGCTGGCCGTCATGCGGGCCGTTTGTGAGCTGGCGCGGCTTCGCGCCAGGTTGCGTCAAATCGAGCAGATAGAGCGCGGTGGCGTAGCCGTCGTGCTTTGCATTGACTGTGGTCTGGACGAAGACGGCGCGAGTGCCATCGGGCGACATCTGCGTGTCGCCAACCCAGACGAAGCTGAAGAGGTCCTTCTCCGTGATGTTTCGCTTCTGCGCAAAGGACGATCCCGATAAAGCTAAAAACACGACTGCTGCAAGCCACAGGTTTCTACGCATGTCACCTTCCGGTTTTGCTGGATTATAGCGGACGGTTGCGTAAAAACCGCGATCTATTAGCGGCTGGCGGCTGCGGTAGCCGGTTGGATCACCTGCGCAGCGAAGCGCTCCATCTCTTCAAGCTGCGGGCTGGACTGCAGGAGGACGAGATCGACTCCGGCGGCAGTGAACTCCTCGATGCGGGCGCTGACTTGCTCCGGCGTGCCAACGAGGCCGCTGCGTAAGCCGCGATTGGAGACGGAATAGTCTTCGAGGGAGATTTTCTGTTCGAGGTTTGAGCCGGTGATCCACTGCTGATAGTTCGCGTAGCCTCGGGCCGATTGGCGGACGTCGGTGATGCGGGCTAACTCTCTTTGCGCTTCGGCGTCGCTGTCGCGAACGATGGCGTAGGCGGCAACGCCGAATCTCAGTGGCGGTAAACTTAGCTGTTCGCGGCGGCGGCGGCGCATATCTGTAACTTTCGCTGCGACAATCTCCGGAGGATCGCCGTGCATCAGGTAAGCATCGCACTTCGCGGCGATGAGCTGCTTGGCGGTTTCCGACTCTCCACCGGCATAGAGCGTTGGCCTCGGCAGCGCGACTGGCTTGGGCGAGAGGATATTGTCACTGACACTGTGATATTTACCGGAGTAAGAGAAATGCTGCTGCGACCAGCAGCCGTTGACCACGTCAAGCCACTCCGACGTACGCGCATAGCGGTCGTCGTGCTGCTCGAAATGGACTCCGTATTTGGTGGCTTCGTCGGCCCACCAACTGGAGACTACGTTGAGCGTGAGACGGCCGTTTGCGATGTGATCAATGTTTGCGGCCTGCTTGGCGAGCAGCGCGGGATTGTGAAATGTCGGGCGCACCGCGACCATGAGCTCGAGCTTTTTGGTGACTGCTGCAAGCGCGGCGGCGGTCGACCAGGCGTCGAGCGATGGCGCTTCGACTCCCTTGATGTCGTTAAGGTTCAGCTCGGCGATGAGGGTGAGGTCGTAGCCGATCTCTTCAGCGCGCTGGGCGAGATGGCGCGCGTAGTCCCAGGTTGGCTCCATCTGCTCTTCTTCGACATTGCGCAGCCATCCGCCGAAGACGGGGAGCCAGAATCCGTAGCGCATTAGCAGACCTCGGGACTTGCCACTTGAAATTTCCCTCAGCGGCTGAAGCCGCATTGCTTGCCTTGCTCAATGGCACGGCTGAAGCCGTGCCCCTTCAACAACAATCGCCTAGCGGGAGTCCTTGAGAGCTACGAGATCCGACTCACTGGCTTTGGCGGCCTCGTCTTCGAGCCAGTCGACGAGCTTGGCGAAGGGGTCGAAACCAATGACGCGTGGGCCGTCGGCGACGAAGTTGGAGAGCGCGTTGATGTCGTAGTAATAGCGCTGTCCGTCGCGGTCGTCGGTCATGTATTCGACACCGCCGAGCTCGATGCCGGCGTGGTGCATGATGCGTTCGACATCGACGATGACTTCAGCAGGAGGCTCGTAGGCTTCGACGCGGATTCCAGTTTTGGGCGCGTCGATAGCGCATGCTCCGCGGTTGAGGTCGACGCCGTCGGCGGTGCGGCAGATGTCTGCAGGGCAGAGATCGAAAGTCTCGCCGGTGATGTGGACCTTGATAGCGTAGAGATATCGGGCGTTGAGTACCTCGACGCGGACGATATGCGAGTCGCGTGCCGGGATGAACTCCTGAACGAGCGCAGTCGAGTCGAGTCCGAAGACGAGAGCATTTTCTGAAACCGCGAGTGCGAGGCCACGGGCGGTGTCGAAGCGCTTCACTCCTGCTCCGCTACCACCGATGTTTGGCTTGACGACGATTGGCCAGCGGAGACCCTCTACAGCAGTAAGCGCCTGGCTGGCGCGATGAATGACGCGAGCCTTGGGGCCGGGTAGGCCGAGTTCGTCGAGCAGCGTGAGCTGCGTGGCTTTGGAGAGTTCGGTGCGAAATGCCTTGAGGCCGTTGATGACGCGGACTCCGCGGCGCTTGAGATGTTCAAGATAGCCGAGGGTGTAGAAGATCGCGTCGCCGTGGTCGCGGTTCCAGGCCGAGGGGCTCATCCGATTGACGACGAGCGAATATTGTTCTTCGGGATGGTCTTCGGCGGAGTAGGAATGCTCGACGGCGTTCAGGCGGACATAGTTCGTGCCGCGTCGGTCGAGTTCGGCGAAGAGGGGTTTGAACCAGTGCTGCTGTTCGTAGTAGATCGCGAGGGGCTTGTCGTGATGCGCGGCCATGCAGCTATTCTAAGCGGTCGCGGAGAAATGGCTCCGGGGGCTTATGCCCCCGGCTTCCACGATATGAATCTGAATCGAAGCGATTCTTAAGCTTCTTCGGCCTGAACAACAACCTTGATGTGCGCGGTGACTTCGCGGTGCAGGCGAACCGGCACCAGGAAATCGCCGAGCGACTTCAACGGCTCGTCGAGGTGGATCTTGCGGCGGTCGATGGTGAAGCCCTTCTCTTCGAGCTGCTGCGCGATGTCGGACGAGGTGACCGAACCGAAGAGGTGGTCGTTCTCGCCGGTCTTGCGGGTGAAGGTGAGAGCGACGGCGTCGAGCTGCGCGACGAGCGCTTCGGCCTCGGTCTTCTCTTTGGCAGACTTGCGGACGGCCGAGTTCTTCATCTGCTCGATGACTGCCTTGTTGTTGGCGTTGGCTTCCATCGCCAGGTTCTGCGGCAGCAGGTAGTTGCGGCCGTAGCCGGCGGCGACCTTGACCACGTCTCCGCGATGGCCGAGGTTGTTGACGTCTTCTTTCAGAATGACTTCCATAACGAATCTCCTAAGCTGTACAGCCGGGGACGAACTCCTGAGTCGTGCCGGGATCGCTCCCATGTCCCAAACGCGGGACATGGGGCACCCGCATTTGTCCGAACGCTAGAAGCGGGCGGCGAAGGGCAGCAGGGCGATGTTGCGGGCCTGCTTGATGGCGCGCGTCAGCTTGCGCTGGTGCGTGGTGCAGACACCGGTCAAACGGCGCGGAACGATCTTGCCGCGCTCGGCGACGAACTGCTGCAGCAGGCGAACCTCGCGGTACGGGATCGCGTCGATCTTCTCGGTGCAGAACTTGCAGACCTTCTTGCGGCGGAAGAACTTGCGTCCGCCACCGCCGGGACCACCGGGGCCGGAGGGACGACCGCCGCCGGGACCGCCAGGACGCGGGCCGGAGCTGTGTCCCTGGTAGCCCGAGCTGGAGTGGCCGGAGTTCGATGGGCCGGAATGTTCGCTCCGCGCGGGAGCGTCAGTTCTTGGTGCTGGTGCGCTGGTTTCGTCAGCCATAATTTCCTCATTCCTTCTTTGGTCGAGCTGCCTTTGCGGGGTCTCGACGAATTCATCAACGGGCGCTTCGCTTCCAAAGCGTCCGAAAAGTTTAGACCGCTGCAGCAGCGGTTTCCGCCACTGGCTCGGCGACCACCGGAGCAGTCTCAGCAACCGGAGCAGCCTCAGCTGCGACTGGCGCCGGAGCAACGGGCTGGGCGCTGAGCTTCTTGCGGCTGGCGCGCAGGGCCTTGACCTTGTCGAGGCGCTTGGTCTCTTCGTCCATGCGAACGGTGATGTACTTGATCACCTGCTCGATGACGCGCAGACGGCGCTCGACCTCGGCGATGAGCTTGCCATCGGCGTCGACGGTGAGCAGGACGTAGTTGCCGTCGTTGAACTTGCGGACGGTGTAGGCGAGCTTGCGGCGACCGAGCTTTTCGATCGAGCGGATCGCGCCTCCGCCAGAGGTGATCGTGGTTTCAATGCCGGCGATCAGCTTGTCGAGGTCCTCATCGAGCACGTCGGGACGGACGATGAACATCACTTCGTAAAAACGTTGCACCATTTCGCTTCTCTTTTCTCGCCCCGTTGATGAATACTGCGTATTCGCCACGGTGACAGTTACATTTCTTGCTTACCGCTAGTTCTTATTAAGCGGAGCTGTTTTGCTCCCGCTTATTAAACTCATTCATCGCGGCGCCAACGCCTTGCGCCAAGATCATTTCCACTGCCTTCGACACCTTATCGAGCGCGATGTCCAGTACTTCCAGCTGCGCCTTGCGAAAGGGCGTCAGAACATATTCCTTGCGCTGGCGGCGGGCCGATTCTGCGGCTGCCGGCAACTCGGGAGCGATGCCGATCCGGATGCGAATCCACTCTTCGCTGCGCAATGCCCCGGAGATGGACTTCACTCCGTTGTGTCCCCCGGAACTGCCTCGTTCACGGATGCGCAGAGTTCCAAGCGAAAACTCGACCTCGTCGTACAGCACGATGAGGTCCCGCTGCGGATCGACCTCGTATTCCCTGACCAGAGCCTGAACAGCCGCGCCGCTCAGGTTCATAAATGTCTCCGGTTTGGCCAGGACCACGTCTCTACTCGCGATCCTGACCGTCGCCGTTAATGACCGGCAATGCCGGTTTGCTACCACCGCGCCATGTTCGCTCGCGATTCTGTCGATGGCGAGAAAGCCGGCATTGTGCGGTGTGAACTGATACTCCATGCCCGGATTCCCCAAACCAACCACCAGCACCTTGCCTGACCCGATGCCTGGTTTGGACATCGGACGGATTCGGCTGGCTGGCTGATCTGTTCCGGAGAATCCGCCAAGGTTTACTTCTTCGCCGCCTTCTTGTCGCCAGCCGGAGCAGCAGCGGCTGCGGCATCCGCGTCCTGCTTGCCCTTCTTGACGACTTCCGGCTCGGCCGGATCCAGCAGCCGCAACCGCATCGGCTGTCGGCTCAACCTCTGCCTTGATGGAAACTACGTGGGCGATGGTCGCGTTCTCGTCATCGAGGAACTTGAACTTGCCGCCATGCGGAAGATCGGAGACGCGCAGCACATCGCCGAAGGCCAGGTTCGAGACGTCGACATTGATGTGGCTCGGGAATGTCGCGCGGGCAGGCACTCGATCTCGACCTCGCGCAGCACCTGATCGAGAATGCCGCCACCCATCTTGACGCCCACCGGAATGCCGTCCAGCATCACCGGCACCTGGACCTTCATCAGCCTTGTCCATGGCGATGCGCTTCAGGTCGATGTGGATGAGGCGATCCTTGATCGGCTCGTACTGCCAGTCGACGATCATCACCTTGGTTTTGATGGAGGAGCCGGCGACTTCCAGGTCGAAGATCGAGTTATGACCCGACTCGGAGTGCAGGATGCGGAGCATCTGCTTGGGATCGAGCTCGATGGCCTGCGCGGGCTCTTTCGCGCCATAGACGACGGCTGGAATTTTGCCCTGAACGCGAACCCGGCGTGCGGCGTTCTTGTTGAATTTTCCCTCGCGGGGAGTTGCTGCTACTACTTCAGGATCGACGGCATAATTTTCCTTTCGGGCACGAGTAGCAGCTTTTAGCTGTTAGCCTCTAGCTCTTAGCTAGAAGCGCAGCATACTGCTCGTTCCGCTCCCTTTTTGGCAGGCCAGCCTACATGGCTGAACTACGATTTTTAACTTCGCAAACCGAATCAGCTAGAAGCTACGAGCTAAATGCTAAAGAGCTACCGTTAGCTGAACAGCGTGCTGACGCTGGTTTCCATATGGATGCTTTCGATAGTCGCGGCCAGTAAGCCGGCAATCGAGAGCACCTTGATCTTTTCCACCTTCTGCGCCTCTTCGCGCAGCGGAATGGAGTTGGTCACAACCAGCTGCTCTAATTTCGAATCCGAAATGCGCTTGATCGCCGGCCCCGAAAGTACCGGATGCGAAGCGCAGGCATACACCCTGGTTGCGCCATTGTCGAGCAGCGCATCGACGGTCTTCACCAGCGTTCCTGCCGTATCCACAATATCGTCGATGATCAGGCAGGTCTTGCCCTGCACATCGCCGATCACATTCATCACTTCGGTGACGTTGATGTCGGTCCGCCGCTTATCGACAATGGCCAGCGGGGCACCCATCTTCGTCGCAAAAAATCTGGCGCGCTCTACACCGCCCGCGTCCGGCGAAACCACAGTCAAATTCGGCAAATCCAGCTTCCGGAAGTAGCTCACCATGACAGGACTGGCGAACATATGGTCGACCGGAATATTGAAAAAGCCTTGTATCTGCGCCGCGTGCAGGTCCATAAACAGGGCCCGGTTCGCACCGGCGGTGGTCGATCAGATCGGCGACCAGCTTCGACGAAATCGCGACGCGTGGCCGATCTTTGCGGTCCTGCCTGGCATAGCCGTAATATGGCACGACCACAGTGATTCTCCCGGCGGATGCGCGCTTCAGCGCGTCAATCATGATCAGCAGTTCCACCAAGTGCTGATCGACCGGATTACATGTCGGCTGCACTACGAAAACGTCGACACCGCGAACATTCTCAAGCAGCTGAAAATAAATCTCTCCATCGGCAAAGCGCTGCATCTTGGTTTCGCCCAGCGGCAGTCCGATGATGTCGCATATCTCTGCGGTCAGCTTGCGGTTCGCTGAGCCCGAAAATATCTTGAAGCGCTTGTCTTCATTGCGCGAAGGCCGCTTCTTCTCCGCCGGTTTGGTGCGTTGAGCCGATAATTCCTGTGCACCCGCAACGCCCGCAATTTCGAACAGTTCCGCCGTTTCTGCCTTCACTAGAACCTCCCAAGCTGGTTTGCGTTGGTTGTCCTGCTGCCTGGTTTTACCCGGCCCTTTTGTGCCGGATTCCTGCAACTGCAAGAGAAAACTTCTACTTTCGAATATCCGAAGCCCCGAAACTCTGGCTGGGCGACTAGGATTCGAACCTAGACGAAGTGCTCCAAAGGCACTTGACCTACCATTAGTCTATCGCCCAGTAACCGGCGCCCAGCGGCCGGAACACCTGTAAGTGTAGCTGCTCACGAATCAGGGTGTCTTGTCCGAACTTGCTGCGACAGCTAACTCAATCTCATGTCGCGCCAATACTCCGCTCGCGGCAACGTTCGGGTGAGGTGGGTGGTTATGCCCAACTTACCCAAGCGCTGCTGCGCCGATTTCGCTGCTTCCGTGGTTGCGTAAAGCCCGAAAACGGCTGAACCCGAACCGGAGAGTGCCGCATAGAGAGCCGACTGCTCCGATGCTTCTGGATCAGGAACCGCAAGAATGCGCTTGATGTTTCCGAGAAGGGGGTATTGAGGAAAGACGACCTTTTCGAAGTCGTTTTCAATCCCGGTTCGGACAAGCGCGAGAAGCGGATTCTCGGCCAGGTCTCCCCGTTGGGGTGAGACACCGGAGGAGTGCGGCATGCTCCATGCAGAAGCAAGAGACCGACTCAACTTTTTAAGAGTATCGGAGTTGAAGGCGGCGGTCAAGTTTCCCGCGGAGTCGGTGGCCGGGGCAACGCGTTGATCCCAGTCGCGAAAGGCTTGCGGCGTGGAGACGCTGACTTCGGGAATGGCGACGACGCATTCATAGGAAGGCAGGTCGGGGAGCGGGTAGACCTCTTCACCGCGGCCGATGCCGAGGACGGCGCCGCCAACGAGGAACAGCGGCACGTCGGAGCCGATCTCGGCGGCGAGTTGCGAGCCGGTCCGGGAGCCTGGCAGAGAGTTGGACGCCGAGTTCCTGCTCCAGTCCAATGAGGGCGGCGACCGCGTTGGCGGAACCGGCGCCGAGGCCTCCCTGGACGGGGAGGCGCTTGTCGATCTCGATGTGGACTTCGGCAGCGACACCGAGTTTGGCGAGCGCCTTTTCGACCATCCGCCAGGCGGTGTTGCGGACGTCGGTGGGCACTCCGGGATGGTTGCAGGTGATGCGGATGTCGGTCGGTTTTGTTGATTCGAGAAGGGTTGCGCTCACCGTGACCAGATCGTGGAATTCGAGGGTCTGGTAGAGGGTGGTCAGCGCATGAAAGCCGTCCGGACGGGACGGGCCGATGGCGAGGCCAAGATTGATCTTCGAGTGGGAGCGGAGCCGGGTGGACATATGGAGGTACTAATCAGGTTCTCCGCGCGTCATTGCCATTATCTTGTCCGTTGTCATAGAGAGATTCGATGTGGAACGTGAGGCCTCGATAATTAGCTGCCCCTTGGGCTTCGCCTCAGCGGGCTCAGCAGCTTCTTCAGTCTCTTCGAGGGTTCTGATCCTGCCGTCTCTTGGAGTTGGCACTGTATATCCCTCGTGAAAAGGATATCAGCAGGTTTCCGTCATCCAGCCCGCGATAGCGCGCGGAGGTCATTTGCATTCTTGTCACGCAGACTGAAGTAAAGTGAGAGCGTGACCACTCTAAACCGCCGAAAATTTCTCGCCCTGACGGGCGCCGCCAGCTTCGCGACAACGCTCCCGAAGCCGCTCTGGGCTGAAGCGCCTGCCGGCGACCCCCGCCGTCGAGGACTTCACCTTCCTCTTCCTCACCGACACCCACATCCAGCCGGAGTTGAACGCCGCGCAAGGCTGCGATCAATGCTTCAAGAAGGCGCGGACGATCAAGAGCGACTTTGTCATCCAGGGCGGAGATCACGTCTTCGATTCGCTGGGCGTGGTCGCGCGAACGCGCTTCGAGCCTCTTCGATCTCTATGGCAAAACCGAGCAAGACCTGGGCATGAAGATCTATCACACGATCGGCAACCACGACTGCCTTCGGGATCTATCCGGCGAGCGGCGTTTCGCCCGACCGAGCCGCTCTACGGCAAGAAGATGTTTGAGGACCGGTTCGGAAAGGCGTACTACTCCTTCGACCATAAGGGCGTGCATTTCATCGTGCTCGACTCGATCGGCATTACCGCCGATCGCGCCTACGAGGGGCGGATCGACGCCGCGCAACTGGCGTGGCTCGCTGCCGATTTGAAGGCTTTGCCTGCGGCAACGCCGATCGTGGTTTCGGTGCATATTCCGCTGGTGACGGCTTTTGATTCGTACGTGCCCGTTCCCGCGACGCCTCCGGCGCATCATGGCCTGAGCGTGGCGAATGCGAACGAGGTCATCGCGCTCTTCGATGGACATAACGTGCTCGGCGTGTTGCAGGGCCACACCCACATCAACGAGACGGTCTGGTGGAAGGGCGTGCCGTACATCACCAGCGGGGCGGTGAGCGGGAACTGGTGGCATGGAACCAGGATGGGAACGCCGGAAGGGTTCACCGTCGTGCGGATTGAAAACGGCAAGCTCTCGACGCGCTACGAGACTTACGGTTTTCAGAGCGTCGATCCGCAAAATACCGTAAGGCCCGGCGAGCATCTCGGGTTACAATCCCTGCTACGATGCCGATCGCAATCACTCTTCCGAAATATCTCTGTTTCCACAATCTCGCTGACCCTGGCCTCGAGCCTGGTGGCTGCCCAAGGGCCGCCCGCCGACTACATGAAAGAGCAGCCGGTCCGCACGCAACATGCGATGGTGGTGAGCGTTCATCATCTCGCGGCTGATGCTGGCGTGGAGATCATGCGCGAGGGCGGCAACGCCATCGATGCCGCGGTGGCGACGGGATTTGCTCTGGCGGTGGTGCATCCCGCGGCGGGGAATATCGGCGGCGGCGGCTTCATGCTGATTCGCCTGCACACCGGCAAGTCGACCTTCATCGACTATCGCGAGAAAGCGCCGCTGGCCGCGACCGCCAACATGTATCTCGACGCCAAGGGCGACGTGATCCCCGACGCGAGCATCGTCGGATACAAGGCGATCGGCGTGCCCGGCTCGGTGGCGGGCATGGTCTATGCGGAGAAGAAATACGGTCGGCTCGACCTGAAGCGGGTGATGCAGCCGGCGCTGCGACTGGCGCGCGATGGCTTCGTGCTCAGCACCGAGGAGGCCGAGGAGCTGCACGATAAGGAGCTCTCGCTGTTTCCCGAATCGAAGCGGATTTTTCAGCGCGACGGGAACTACTACCAGCGCGGGCGATTTCTTTCGTCAGCCGGAGCTGGCGCGGACGCTCGAGCGCATCGCCGAAAATCCGGATAGCTTTTATCACGGCGACCTGGCGAAGGAGATTGCCAAGGCGATCCAAAAGGACGGAGGCCTGATCACCGAGCGCGACCTGGCGAATTACCAGGTGAAAGAGCGCGAGCCGGTGAGCGGCACCTATCAGGGCTACACGATCATCAGCTCGCCGCCGCCGTCTTCGGGCGGCATCGCGTTGATCGAGGCGCTGAACATCCTCGAGGGCTACAACCTGTCGCGGCTGGGCGACCGCACGCCGGCGGAGATGCACCTCATCGTCGAGGCCTACCGGCGCGCCTATATGGACCGCGGAGACTATCTTGGCGATCCTGATTTCTCGACGATTCCAGTCGAGCAGATGCTCGACAAGAAATATGCGGCGGCATGGCGAAGGGGCATTGAAGAAGACCAGGCGACTCCCTCGGCCAGCCTCAAGCGTCCGGCGGGATTTCTGCCGGCCTCCGCCGAAAGCCGCGGGCAACGTTCCAGACCACGTGAACACGACCCACTATTCGGTTGTCGATGCGGATGGGAATGCGGTTTCCGTAACGACGACGCTGAATAACTGGTTCGGCTCGGGGGCGACTGCGGAGGGATTGGGCTTTCGTGCTCAACGACGAGATGGACGATTTTGCCGCGAAGCAGGGGGCACCGAATATGTATGGGCTTATCCAGGGGCCGGCGAATGGGATCGCGCCGGGCAAGCGGCCGCTGTCGAGCATGACTCCGACGATCGTGCTCAAAGATGGCAAGCTGCGGTTTGTGCTGGGATCGCCGGGCGGTTCGCGCATCATCACAACGGTCGCGAATATCTTTCTAAGCGCGGCGGAGGAGGGCCTCAACATTCAGCAGGCGGTTGATGCGCCGCGCTTCCACCATCAATATCTGCCGGACAAGTTGTATCTGGAGCCGGGCTTCTCTGACCCGACGATGGCTGGTTTACAGGCGCTGGGTTATAAGCTCGATGGCGGCGAGCCGGACGACCGCACGTGGAGCGATGGCGAGTGCATCGCGGTCGAATCCGCGGACCGGAATGCTGGAGGGCGGGCATGACAACCGCCATAGTTATGGCAAAGCGGCCGGTTACTAGGTTACTAAGTGGTGATTGCGGCGGATCCAGCAGGAATCGCTCGGGGATGAGAAAATAGCCCGAGAGCTACTAAGACGGCGGATCGACCGAACCCTCCCTTATGCTGAAAGCCATTTCCACTCATGTATTCCTTCGCCAGCGCCTGCATCCGGGGTTATTGGATTCGCTTGCCAGAAGCGGGGCCGAAGCGATTGAGATCTACGCGGCGCGGCAACATTTCGACTACACCAGCCGCAACCATATCCAGGAACTGGCCGAGTGGTTCCGCTCCAATCCGGTGCTTCCTTTTTCAATGCATGCCCCGCTGCACTCGAACGAAGACATGGGACGCGACGGCGCGCCCGGGGTGAATGTGGTGCATCCGGAAAAATCACGCCGCATCGACGCGATGGACGAGATCAAGCGCGCCATTGAAGTCGCCGAACAGATTCCGCTGAAGTACATGGTGATTCATCTGGGCGAACGCCACGATACCTGGAGCCCGCGCACGCTGGAGCACTCGATGACGGCGCTCGAGCATCTGCGCGCCTTTGCCAGCCCGCTGGGTGTGAAGCTGAATGTCGAGAACATCCGAAACGAGGTCACCGAGCCGGCCCACCTGAGAGAGATTCTGAAGACTGGGCACTTCAGCGATATCGGCGTCTGTTTCGATAGCGGCCACGCCAACATCACCAGCAGCGTCGAGGCGGTGCTGAGTGATTTGAAAGATCACATTCGCTCGACGCACCTGCATGACAATCATGGCGAGAAGGATGAACACCTTTGGCCGGGTGAGGGGACGATCGATTGGACAGCGACGATGGCCGAATTAAAGACGGCGCCGAAAGTCGAGGCGGGTCTGCTGGAGATCCACTACGCCACTGAGGACAGCGTCGAGGTTGTCGCGGAAAAGGCGCGCAAGGCCTTTGAAAAGCTGGAGATTTGAGTCTCCAAGCGTAGAGAAAACAATGACAGACAATAGCATTCCGGAATCAGTACCAGCGACTGCGACAAATGCGGTGTTGGCCACAATTGGCGATATCGGTAAGCATGAAGGGCAGTCGGTAATTCTTCGCGGCTGGCTCTATGCGCTGCGCGAGAGCGGCAAATTGCTCTTCCCTATCTTTCGCGACGGCACAGGGACGATCCAGGGCATTGTGCCCAAGACCGCGGTCACGCCTGAGACCTTTGAGACGATTCGGCAGCTGACCCAGGAATCGAGCGTGATTGTGACCGGCAAGGTCCGCGCCGATAAACGCGCTCCTGGCGGCTATGAGCTCGACGTCGAAGCAGTCGAGGTCGTGCAGCGCGTTCCCGACGACGATCCGTTTCCGATCACACGCAAGGAACATGGCGTCGACTTCCTCATGGAGCATCGCCATCTGTGGATTCGGACGCCGCGGCAATCGGCGATCTTGCGGATTCGCGCCGAGATCATCAAGGCGGCGCGCGATTATCTCGACGACAACGGCTTCACGCTGACCGACCCGCCGATTCTTACCCCGGCGGCCTGCGAGGGCACGAGCACGCTATTTCCTGTCGATTATTTCGGCGACGAGGCATTCCTGACGCAGAGCGGACAGCTATACATCGAGAGCACGGCGCTTGCTTTGGGTAAGGTGTATTCGTTCGGGCCGACCTTTCGCGCGGAGAAGTCGAAGACGCGGCGCCATCTGACCGAGTTCTGGATGGTCGAGCCGGAGTGGGCCTATGCCGGCCTCGACGACCTGATGGAGCTGGCGGAGAACTTCATCAGCTTCATCGTCGAGCGCGTGCTGACTCGCCGAGCGGCGGACATCGCGGTGATCGGACGCGACGTGACCAAGCTGCAGGCGATCAAAGCGCCGTTTCCGCGCCTGCGCTACGACGAGGCGGTCGCGATGCTGCACGAGGCCTATGACAAAGGACTTGCACCCAATCTTATCCAAAACAGGTTTGAGTATGGCGACGACTTTGGCTCGCCGGATGAGACTTATCTCTCATCGCAGTTCGACCGGCCGCTGATGGTGCATCGCTATCCGGCGGCAGTGAAGGCTTTTTATATGGAGCCCGATCCGGTCGATCCGAAGTATGCGCTGTGCGTCGATGTGCTGGCGCCGGAGGGTTATGGCGAGGTGATCGGCGGCTCGCAACGTATGGCTTCTTATGAACTGCTTAAGAAGCGCATCGAAGAGCATAATCTGCCGCTCGAGTCCTTCCAGTGGTATCTCGATTTACGGCGGTATGGGTCGGTACCGCACTCCGGGTTTGGGATGGGGATCGAGCGCGCGGTTGCGTGGATTTGCGGCCTGGAACATGTTCGGGAGACGATTCCCTTCGCGCGTACGCTGAACCGGATTTATCCGTAGAGCGACTCAATACAATATCCGACTCTGGATGAACTCCTCCGGCGTTCCGTCTTTGGGATTGACGAAGACGACGTCTTTGGGGTCGCGTCGCGGGGTGTCGACGGAGAATACGACGAAGGGTTCTTCGAGAAGTTCGCTGGTTCCATGCACGGTACCCTTCTTGAAAAAGACGAGCTGTCCAGGGCCAAGTTCGAATGGCGGATCGTTGGCGAAGAAGAAACGCGCCCGTCCTGAAATTACCAACAGATATTCATCGCAAGTAGCGTGATAGTGCGCCGGCACTGGCTTGTAGACGCGGAAGACGCGGGCGCTGGCTTCCTGTTCGTCGGTGAGCCGGGTGTCGATGAGCATGGTGCTGGCGGTTTTAGGAAAGACGCTGGCGATGGCGTGGATATCGAAGACGGCTGATTTGTCTGACATTTTCTACCTCGGGCTTCGAGTCCATGTTGAGCCTTGCTTCTACTCTTCGTCCAGAAACGGCTTTGTCGACCGCCTTGCGTACCAATGGCAAGCGAGCAGGAATGCTGCTCCGGCTGCGTAACTCCATGCGAAGGCCGGTGCCGCGAAGAGCCCGACTCTGATGTTCACGCCATCGGGAGCGAGGGTGTAGGCGTGGATGAATCCGACGCAGGAGAAGACTGCCGCAGCGGCCATCCACAGAGCGGCTTTGTGGAACTGGCGATCGATGGTCATCGCGAGCGACGCGGTCCAGATCATCGAGACCAGCAACGCTCCCTGGCTAATGGCGATGAGGCCGTAGATGGAGAGTTCGCTGCCAAAGGCGGATGCGGTGGCAAAGAGCGTCGAGCCGGCCTTGCGGATGGAGAGATCGACGAGCTGGAGCGTCCATGAGGCGAGCATCGGCACGAGTCCGAGCGCGACGGCGACGGCATGCGCCTTGGGCACATCGCGAAAGGTCTCACCCACCATTACCAGACCCACCCATACGATCACGATCGAGACTGCCTCAAGCGGAACTATGTGAAGGACGAGCGGGACGAGTCCAGTGAGGCAGATGAGCATAGTTACCGCTCCACTGAGAGTGGAGTAGCCGGAGCGCGCACCGAGCGCCTTGTACGCGGAGTGGCCGAGATAGAGCGTAGTTGGGAAGGGGCTGCCGAAGGCAGCGGCGGCGACCGTGGCGAGGCCGTTGACGAGCAGGGATGGACGGGTTGGGTAGTCGTCGCCGGCGACTTTGACGCTTTCGAGTATCTGCAGCGAGACGAGAGTATCGAGGACGCTCATGGGCAGAATGATGGAGAGATATTTCCAGCCCTCGGCCTGGCGCAAGAAGGTGAAGATGTTCATCGGCCGCGGCAGATGAAGGCCGAGCGAGGTGAGCGGTGGCGCCTGCACAGCGTAGAGATGAAGTGCGCGCAGTGCGGCCACGAGGACCGCGGCGACGATCAGGGAGAGTAGTCCGCCGGGCAGGCGAAATGGCAAACGCAGGCGCGAGGAATAGACGGCGAGCAGGATGACTGCGGGAAAGAGCGCGACGGCCGGCGCTTGAAAGATTCCGAAGATGAAGCCGAGGCAGAGGAACGACATTGCGATTCCGGCGAGCGGGCAGAGCAGCGCGGCGCGAGGAATCGCCTTGCGCATCCAATCGGTGCAGAAGGCGCCGGCGGTCTGCACGGCTCCGCTGAGCAGGCTGGCGAAGACGCCGACCTGCCAGGTGAGGGTTGCGTCGTGGGTGCGCCGATAGACCGGGACCATGATGAGGAAGATGTAGGCAAAGATCGTCGGCGTGTTCACGCCGAAGGGAATCGCGGTGACGTTGGTGCGGCCGGTCCGCTGCGCCAGTTGATCGGCCTGCCAGGCGTAAAAGAGATTTCCCGCGAAGATGGAGATTGCGACGCCGGGCAGAATGCGGCTGACGACCAGCTCTGCTGGGAAACCGCAGAGTGGGGCGAGGCCGGCAATGAGCAGCAAATCGGGCAGGCCGCTGAAGAAGAGTCCGAAGCAACCGTCAAGATCGCCGGGGACGAAGCGGCGGGGTTGGGCGGTCGACGGCGCATGGGCGGTGGTCGAGATTGTGGCTCTCCTCTAAGGTGTCATGCTGTTCCGTATTCCATCCCCAGCTCCTTGAGCCAGCGGCGGTAGGCGATGGCCATGCGGTCGGAGCGGAGATGCAGCTCGGCCTGCAGATCGAGCGGCAGCAGCTCAGGGCGTTGTGATTCGACGATGGCCTTGTCCTGCAGGCTGACTTTGTCTTGAAAGCTGCGCAGTTCTTCGTCGCGGGCATCGTCTGCGTAATTGAGCGCAAGGACGACCCAGGCGAGGCTTTCGGCGTCCCTGTTCGTTCCTGCTTCGATGGGGGTGACGGTATCGAGCATAGTGAAGCACTTGCCTTGTTGCCGCTTGCGAAAGCTGGCGGTGAGCGGGCGTTCCACAGTGTAGTCGTAGAAGACCTGGGCCGGAATTCCAGTGCCATCCGGATCGGGCTGCCAGATCTTGATGTCGCGAGCGATCACTCCTTTGAAGGTGGTCTCGACCTCGTAGTCCTCAATCTGCGCACGGCTCGGATCGCCGAGCAGACCGGCGTGGACGAAGGGCAGATGAGCGACATCGAGGAAGTTTTCGATGATGCGCGGCCCCTTGGCGCGGAAGCGGTAGGGACCGGCGAGCACCTTGCGGAAGGACGCGTCTTCGCCCTCGGGAAACGAGGGAACCTCGTGAGACGGAGTATCGAGCGCGACCCAAACGATACCGTATTTCTCTTGCGCATGAAAAACGTTGGCGCGGGCCTTGAGCGGAGCCGGCTGATCGGGATGCGAGGGAATGAAGACGCATTTGCCCGAGGCGTCGTAGGTCCAGTGATGATATGGGCAGACGACGCAGCTGTCACGCACCTGGCCGAGCGAGAGCTTGGCGCCGCGATGAATGCAGAGATCTTCCCAGGCGTGAATGCCACCTGCCTCACGCCAGAGCACCACATCGCGGCCGAGCAGACGCACGGGGGCGAGCTCACCCATCTTCACGCTCGAAGACCAGCCGACAGCGAGCCACTCGTGGCGCAGAAGTGTGTCTTCCGTCATGGTTGTGGATGTCATTTGGGCGCGTGCAACGATACCCGAGTATAAACAGGCTCCGCGCCGCTCTTCGTGCCAGACTACAGAGATAGCTCATGCGAGGAGCGACGGCGGCAAAGAGCGGAAGGCGGCGGATGCTGCCCGGTTTGCGGGTGAAGGATGGATTTATGCGCCATCCCTTCGATACTGAATTTAATGTCCAGACCAGCGGGCTGGTGAGTGGGCGGCATTTGAAGGCGGGGCACGCTCATGATCGGCATAACACCGCTTACTTTGGCGTGGCGCCGTCGATCTTCCGCGACATTTGCGAACGGTGGCGCACGAGTTTGCCGGCGTTTCCTACGGAAACCTACAGCTTTATTGACCTCGGCGCGGGAATGGGACGTGGCTTGCTGCTGGCGGCGGAAATGCCGTTCCGCGAGGTGGTCGGCGTCGAACTGAATCCTGAGCTGGCGCGCATCGCCGGGAAGAATGTGGCTGCGTGGCAAGCGTCGGGAAGAGCGCGCTGCCCGATGCGCGTTCTCACCTGGGACGCGACGGAGTTTGAGTTTCCGGGCAATCCTTGCGTCGTGTTTCTCTTCAATCCCTTCGGTGCGACGGTGCTGCGGCGGCTGATCAAGAGAATTGAGAGCGCCTTCCACGACCGTCCCGGCGAAATCGATCTGCTCTATGTGAATCATGAGCAGGAGAAGCTGCTGGCCGCGAACCCGGGATTCGTGCGGGTCTTTGGCGGCGATATCCATAAGTCGCCGGAGGATGAGGAAGCGGACAGGAAGATACTGCTGAATCAGCCAGAGGGCGAGTACGCGTCGAGTGAGTATGAGTCGTGCTCGATCTGGCGATGGATTGGGCGGCCGACGACGGGTACATCTTCAGCTACTAGCGCGGCACCGCGAAGATCGGGCAGCGCCTCGTACAATCAAGGTCGCATGTCAAAGAAACTACGCGTCGGAATTCTGTTTGGCGGCCGCAGTGGCGAGCATGAGGTCTCGCTGCTTTCGGCCGCTTCTATATTGAAGGCCATCGATGGGAAGAAGTATGAAGTTGTGCCGGTTGGCATCACGAAAGAAGGTCGGTGGGTTACGTCTTCCGGCGCCGAAGCGCTGTTGGTGGGAAGTGCTGCGCCGGCCCTCAGCGAGGCTTCGGCCGCTAGCGAGGAGGCTTTAGCGGCTACCACCACCGGGTCGGGGATCCAACCGACCGCTTTAGGCGAGTCGCTCAAAATCGATGTCGTCTTCCCGGTGCTGCACGGCACTTTTGGCGAGGATGGCACGATCCAGGGTCTCTTCGAACTGGCGAATATTGCCTATGTCGGCTCGGGAGTGTTGGGCTCAGCCGCAGCGATGGACAAAGACACTATGAAGCGGCTCTTTGCGGCGGCGGGATTGCCAACGCCGAAGTATGTGAGCTTTTTGCGCAGCGACTGGCGCTCGTCGCCGAAGAAGATCGTCAAACTGGCTGAAGGGACGCTGAAGTACCCGATGTTTGTGAAGCCGGCGAACATGGGCTCCTCCGTCGGCATCAGCAAGGCACATGACCGCAAGGAGCTTGGTCCGGCGATCGATCTTGCGGCCAACTTCGACCGCAAGATCGTGATCGAGCAGGGCGTCGGCGGATCGAAGAAAAATCTGGGAGGCAAGGCCCGGGAGCTCGAAGTTGCCGTGCTAGGCAACGAATCCCCGGAGGCATCGGTGGTTGGAGAGATCGTTCCCGGCAAGGAATTCTACGACTACGAGGCCAAGTATCTGAGCGATGCTTCGGTGCCGATCATCCCGGCCAAGATCACGCGCGCGGAGTCGAAGCGGATTCGCGAGATGGCGATCGCAGCCTTTCGCGCCTGCGACTGCACCGGGCTTGCGCGGGTTGACTTCCTGATGGAGCCGGAGTCGCAGAAGGGAAAGCCGCCTCGGACCTACGTGAACGAGGTGAATACGTTGCCGGGGTTCACCAAGATCAGCATGTACCCGAAGCTTTGGGAGGCGTCGGGAGTTCCTTATTCGCAATTGATCGACCGGCTGATCGAGCTGGCGCTGGAGCGACGAGCCGAGCGGGATAAAACGAGCTTCAGCCGATAGCGAAACCCGGGGAACGGATCGCCTGCCTGCGGTGTCATAGTAGAGTGGAAGTGTCGTGATCTCGATGTTGCTGTTTGCATCTGAAGTCACTAGAGGAATTTCCAAACGATGACGCTGCTCGATGCACCCAAATTTGACGAGAAGGCGGCTAAACGGAACCGCCAAATCGGTATCGGCGCCTTGATCGCTCTTGGCGTCGTGATCCTCGTCTATGTGGTTCTCTGGACCACGGTCTTTCATAGCTTTGAATTCTGGGCATGGCCTGCCGAGCATCGGCTTAGCTCGTTTATGAAGACGGTCGAGGCCGGCGATTTCAATCAGGCCTATGCGATGTGGAACCACGATCCCGACTGGCAGCAGCACAAGGAAAAATATTTGACCTATGACTTCGACCAGTTCAACAAGGACTGGGGTCCGATGAGCGACTACGGCAAAATCCGCAGCCACCAGATTGTGATGGCGAAGGCCTACGGCAACGGCGTGGTGATCGGGATCTATATCAATGGCGGCAAGACACCGCTGTTTATGCGCGTCGACGACAAGACGAAGCAGATCGGATTTTCACCGGTTGAGCTGTACGTAGGGCCTTGAGTGAACCTGCCAGCCTTCAGTTGTTAGTCCTCGGTAGTCAGTCTGACACTACGAACTCAGAGCTTCCTCCGAATTCATAACTTCCAGTGCATGTTCCAAAGTGGCGCTGTCCTGGACGTGGGCGTGTTTCTGTTCGCGGTCGATCTGGCGGATTAGCCCACTGAGCACCTTGCCTGGACCGACTTCGAGGAAGAAATCCGGCTTCTCAGCAATTAACACCTGCATTGACTCCACCCAGCGCACAGTCCCGGTAACCTGACGGATGAGCGCATCGCGCAACGTTTCGGCATAGGTCGTCATTTTTGCATCGATATTGACGACAACCGGCACGGCAGCATCCGCGAACGGTAGCGCCTTAAGCAGCTCGGCGAGACGATCCTGCGCCGGCTGCATGAGTGGGCAATGGAATGGCGCGCTAACATGAAGCATTACCGCTTTCTTGGCTCCGCGCTCCTTGGCGAGGGCAACGGCGCGCTCTACCGCCGCTGTTGCTCCAGAGACTGCGATCTGCGATGGCGAATTGATATTAGCGGCAGTGACGACACCACCAGTCTCGCCTGCGGCGTCTTCGCAGGCTTTCACAACTTCGCCTACGGCCATGCCGAGGATTGCCGCCATCGCGCCTTCTCCGGCGGGCACGGCCTCCTGCATGTATTGGCCTCGGCTGCGCACGGTGCGCACCGCGTCGGCGAAGCTGATGGTTCCAGCGGCGACGTTGGCGGAGTATTCGCCGAGCGAATGCCCGGCGACGTAGCTGGGCGTGATACCGCGCTCGGCCAGCACGCGCTGCGTGGCGATTGAGACGGTAAAGATGGCCGGCTGAGTATTTTCGGTGAGGCGAAGTTGATCCTCGGGGCCATCGAAACAGAGCGCGGAGAGCGGGAAGCCGACAGCGTCGTCGGCTTCCTCAAAGGTTTGGCGCGCAATGGCGAAGTTGTCGAAGAAATCGCGGCCCATGCCGACGTATTGCGATCCCTGGCCGGGGAAGAGAAAGGCTATTTTTTTGTCGTTCATGTCAGTGAGTATTCAAACGGAGATTGCGGAAGGATGCAAGGGCTCACCAAGACCAGCAGAGGCCGGATGCGGAGGTGAATTCGACGTACTCGGGTCCCACGGCATCGTCAGGGCGCATGGAAATGCTGATCGCACGTTGATCTTGGAAAAGGATTCTTAAGACCTCGCCCGGGCGAAGGTCCACACTCTCAACTTTCGCTCCGATCAGCGCGCAAAGCGCGTCGCGGTATCCCGAATCGGCCAAGCGGAGAATGCCACTTTCGAGGGTAACCTCCGGATAGGTGTGGGTTGTAAGAACCCCTCCGCAAAAAGACAAGTTGATGTAGTCCATGACGAAGGAAACCGAGTCCATGAATTCGCCCACGATCATATCGAGACCCCGATCGTTCAAGACGCCTTCAAGCCTGCGGCATTCTTTCTGGAGGCGGACAATCTCCGATGTGAGATCGGACAGCGTCGCATCGAGTATTTCTTCAGCACCGAGCTCTGGTTCATGGGACGCGCGCTCCTGCGCAACAATCGTTATCGCCTGAGCGCTCCGCGCCACGCGGATCATGTGCTCCATGAGCAATTTTCTGGCGCTCACCGAAGACACGAGGTCGTCGAGAGTGCTCAACCATTTCGACGTGACACGAGACGAGTTTGCATCATAGGCGGCTATCTGCTCGTGAAATGCGAGGACGAGTCTGCGATATCGGGTAGTGTCCATGTTCCCTGTCGACATTTTTCTGCACGCCCGACCAAATAAACAAACCCGATCGGGCGCTTGTGGATCGCCGGAATTCGCCTTTTTACGGCACTATTTTTGCAGCAGGTTGATGGCGACCGTGGTCATAGCAATCACCCCGGTACGCAGCGTTGGTTCGGGGTCGGGTTGGAAGTGACTGTTGTGGGGACCGGGCAGCACGGTTCCGGCGGCGGTGGCGGCAGCGAATTTGCCGGGCTCCATGGCTCCGAGGCGGAACATCACTGTCGGGATCTTGTGATCGGAAAGGCCGAAGACGCCGAAGTCTTCGCTACCCATGACCGGCGGCTCGTCGAAGACGTTTTTCGCGCCGAGAGCCTGGACGAGTGCCGCCCGGACGCGATCGTCCAGCGCCGGATTGTTGTAGTTCACCGGAGTGGATTCGTTGTCGAGCACGGTGACGATGGGGAAGAGATTGTCGGGAACTCCGTTGGCGATGGCGACGCCTCGCGCCGTGTTTCTGATGCCGTCGAGAATGATCTGGCGGGACTTGTCGCTGAAGGCGCGGGTGGTGAGTTCAAGCTTAACCTCGTTGGGGATGATGTTGCGCTTGGTGCCTCCCTCGATGTGGCCGACGGTGACGACGGCTGGATCCTGGGGACTCTCCTGCCGGCTGACAATGGTCTGAATCTGCACGATGAACTGGGCCGCCATGACGACCGGATCCTTGGTGAGCTGGGGCGCAGCGCCGTGGCCGCCGATGCCGCGAATGGTCACGTCGACGGAGGTAGAGCTGGCCATCGAAGCTCCGCTGGTAACGGAGACGGTTCCGGCGGCGAGGGTGTTGGAGTCATGCAAGGCCACGGCCATCGTTGGCGTGCCGAATCGCTCGTAGAGATGATCGGCGAGCATCGCCTTCGCGCCGTCGATGGTTTCTTCGGAGGGCTGGCCGATCAGCATCACGGTTCCGTGCCAGCTGTTCTTCTCGGCGACGAGGGCGCGGCTGACTCCGATCATGGTGGTGATGTGGACGTCGTGCCCGCAGGCGTGCATGACGCCGACTTCCTCTCCGGCGGCGTTCTTCGCTTTGGCGGTGCTGGCGTAGGGAACTCCAGTCTCCTCCGTGACGGGAAGAGCGTCGAGATCGGTGCGGATGAGCAGCGTGGGGCCATCGCCGTTCTTGAGGATGGCGACGACTCCGTAGGCCTGGCTGCCGTCGGGATATTTGCCGACGTGTTCAGTCACCGTGTATCCGGCCTTGCGGAGTTCATCCGCGAGCAGGGCGGAGGTATGTTCCTCGTGATGCGAGAGTTCGGGATGAGCGTGGATTCCCTCATAGGTGTCGACGAGGCCGGGGAGCTCGCTGTTGACGAAGGCGGGAAGGTCTTGCGCGAGCAGAGGCATCGCGGCGAGGGCGAGGAGCGGCAGGGCGAGGGCTTTCATGGATTCCCCAGTATATGCGGAATCGCCGGAGGATCTGGGGCTGGAGAACATTGGATAGAACTTGCGGCGAGCGGACATTCGTCTGCGAGGGGGGGACCCCCTCCCCTCCCCCTTACGCTAAACTACTTGTTTTCAATGGCATGACGGTGGCGGCTCTCATCTCTTTACAAGCATTAGACTTGGCGGCAAAACATTGATTCTGATCGGGTTGCAGTTCCCTCAGCGGCTGAAGCCTCGCTTTCTTCAGCGCAGTGATGGCACGGCTGGAAGCCGTGCCCCTTCAAGAACCCAGGGCTGATTGCTTGCCACCTTCGATGACGGGGACGGTTCGGAGCTTTCCTGAGACTTTTTCCGTGGAGTAGACTCTGGCGAAGCCTCGCGCCCGGCTGATCCTGATAGAGCGCGGCGATGCCGGTCTCGACGAGGACGCGCTTCTTCCCCTTTCCACCTGCTGAGTGGCGACTTGGAGGGCGTAGAGGAGTCGCGCGGCCGGCCGCGAATAGATTTGGTTGTCGGCGAGCACCTGGCCGATCTGTCTGGTTGCAGCCTGGACAGCTCCGGGATGTGCCAGGAGTGGGAGTTCGAGGAAATATCTGGGCTTGGCGGCCCTCACGGCGCGAGGACTGGCGGGGTCGTGAAAATGGCAGTAAGGCCTGCCGCGCAGAGCGGGCGAACCGCACTTGCCACCTCCATCTTTGATGTGTCCACATTCTTCGACCATTGAGTTCCTCCCTGGTTTGCAGCTTTTGCAAGCATGAGAAAAGGCGGCCCCGACAGTCTGTTACGAAACGCGGTTGTTCTGTTCGAAAGAGCGCTCCCTACTGGGAGCGTTCTTCGTTTTGGAGTTGGGTTGGATCATGCCGGGGTGAGTTGGCGGGTGAACTTCACCGCCCCGAGGACATTGATCATTCGTTTGAGGTTGTAAGCCATGACTGCGAGGCTGATTTCGGTCTGTGCGCCGCCAGTGCCGCGGAGCAACAGGCGGGGGTGACCGAAGATGTGGTACTTAAGAACCGCGAAGGGAAGCTCGACAGTGGATCGTCTGAGCCTCATCGCTTCCGGGGTAGCGCGCTGGTGCATGCGGTTGAGCGCATCCTCATCCAGCAGCCGAGTCAGGATGCGAGCTGAGGTCTGTGTGCAACGCGCCTTGATCGCGCAGCTACCGCAGTCAGCGGCATTGGCGCGATATACGACGGCCTTGTTTTTGCGTTGAAGTTGCTTGCGCCGGATAATCTTGTTCGCCGGGCAGAGATAGGTGTCGGTCCCGGGCTGGTAATGGAACTGCTCACGGCCAAACAACGTGCCGTCTCCCTGGTTGTTGACGGCGCGCTTGACAGGCACATGCGGCAGGATGGCTGCCGCTTCGCAGCGCGCCGCCTGCTCGCCGTTTGCGTAGCCGGCGTCGGCCACGACCTTTAATCTCTCGGCGCCGAGCGCCTTCTTCGCAGCTTCTGCCATCGGCAGTAACTGCACGTTGTCTCCTGCCTCCAGCGTCACGGCATGGGCGACGATCAGCGCGTGCTCGGCATCAACTGCAGTCTGCACGTTGTAGGCAGGAGCCTTGGTGCCTGCAACGGGCATAAAACGCGCCTCCGGCTCCGGATGTCGCTTCAGCTTCTCCAGTGCAACCTGCACAGCGGACGGATCAACGACTGTCTGCTGCTCTTCGTCTGCTTGCTCCATGCTATCCAGATAGCGCTCCAACGCCTGTCGCTCACGCACACTGTCGGCACTGGAAACAGCGCGGAACTTCGTGCCATCGATGGCAACCCACTCCCCGCGAATCAGGCCGCAGCTCTGCGCAAACCGCACCAACTGCGCTCCGGCAGCCGTAACCGCCTCTCGATGCATCCGCCGAAACTCGGCAATCGACTTGTGATCCGGATAGAGCCGCCCCAGCAGCCACATCAACTCCACATTACGGCGGCACTCGGCTTCCAACCTTCGCGAGGACCGGATCGTGTGTAAATAGCCATACAGATACAGCTTCAGCAGGTCGCGTGGGTCATAACCTGGACGGCCCGTCTCCGCGGCTTCGGATCGCTCGAAGCCCAGCTCACTCATCGCAAGACCTTCCACAAACGCGTCAATCACACGACACAGATGATCGGGCGGAACAAGATCATCCAGCACCACCGGAAACAGGGTTCCCTGACTGCGCCCATCCCCTCGGATATATCCCATAAACGAAGATGCCCTCGCTCTCGCAAGGGCATCTTCTCATCTATTCAGGCAAACCGGAAGAGTTTCGTAACAGACTCCCGAGGCCGCCTTTTGTTCTTACTCTCTATTTCTATTCTATCAAGCTGAGTGGTTTGACTATGCCAATTCCTTTTGTTCTGTAAGTCAGTGGGATATTGTGGGTTAGGGTGTGGTGTTGGCGAGGAAGGTACTTGACACGGCTTTGGAGGGGGTTCGGTTGATCGGAACTCGATGAGTGACTAGCCGATTTTGCACGATTCCAGAGTTGCTCGGAGACCCTAGCGCGTTTGTCGTTACCTATTCATGGTCGTAATTGCTGAATGCTTCGTTGCGACGGTGATCACGACGTTATGCCCTTGCTCATCGCGGAAGAGATGAAATCGATAAAGACTCTCACTTTGGGTGGGACGTAGTTGCGAGATGGATAGACCGCGTAGATCGGAAAGCGCTCGTCGCCCCACTCCGGCAGCAGTTTGACGAGTGCTCCCGTCTCAAGCATTGGTTTAACGGCGACTTCAAGAACCTGCGCGATCCCCCAGCCGGCCACACAGATGCCGTGTAAATTGACGATGTCGCTCACGATCAGTCTTCCCGTCGTTGCGATCTTCACAATCTTCCGGCCACGATGATATTCCCATTGAAACGTTCTGCCGGTCTCCGGGTTGCGATAGTCGATGAGAGTGTGTCCGCCCTTCAGAAGATCGCTGGGATGAGCCACCTTCGTATGCTTTGCGAGGTAATCAGGCGCTGCGACCGTGATGACGCGCGTGTCCAGAAGCTTCTTTGCAATCAGGCTGGATGAAGGCAATTCACCCACGTAGAGGGCGATATCAAGGCCCTCGCCGACGAGGTCTCCAAGCTTGTCGCTGCTGATGAACTCTACGGAAAGGTCAGGGTAGTCTTCGAGGAAAGCCTTGAGTTGCTTCCCGTCGATCACATGGGCCAGGGTGGGGTGCATCTTGACCCGCAGCCTTCCGCGCACCCTGGACTGTTCTTCCGCTGTGGAGGTAAAGGCATCTTCAAAACCCTGCAGCAACGGCTCCAGCCGCTCAAACAGTCCGCGCCCGTCGTCGGTCAGCGAAACCGACCGCGTGGTCCGGTCAAGAACGCGGACACCGAGGCGCTTCTCCAGCCGTGCAACGGCCCGGCTGGCAACCGACTGAGACAGATCGAGCGATCTGGCCGCGTTGGCAAAACTTCCGCATCGGACCACCGCCACAAAGACATTGGAATCGCTCAGGGTCTGCTCATCGAATCTCATGATTATCGCTTTCAGCGCAATACTACTATGCATTCTATGCGCGAACCTCCATAATCCGTCCGAGCGTCATATACCCGTGCCGAGTCTTCGGCTACTTCGAGGAGGGAATATGGTTGCAGTCACTGGAATCACAGGCAAGGTCGGAAGCCGGGTTGCGCGCGGTCTTCTCGCACAGGGACAAGCAGTGCGGGCAGTCGTCAGAAGCCAGGCAAAGGGAGAGGAGTGGGCCGCGCTGGGTTGCGAAGTATTCGTCGCGAGCATCGACGACGCAGAGGCAATGACGGAGGCCTTCCGCGGCGTGGACGGTGTCTTCCTGATGACCCCGCCCAACTACGATCCCGAACCTGGCTTTCCGGATACCCAACGAAATGCTGCGGCGCTCCGGGCAGCCATCGAAGCAAGCCGTCCCGCAAAGATTGTCTTCCTGTCGACAGTGGGAGCCCAGGTCACCGAGCTGAATCTGCTCAACAACTCCGGGATGACCGAGGCAATGCTGCGCACCGTGCCGGTTCCAGTAGCGTTTCTGCGGGCGGCATGGTTCATGGAGAATGCCGCCTGGGATATCGAATCCGCGAAGAGTGGCGTGGTGCACAGCTTCCTGCAACCGCTCGATCACCGGATTCCGATGGTGGCAACGGAAGACATTGCCCAAACCGCAGTCGAACTGCTGGGTCAATCATGGAATGGCGTTCGCATCGTCGAGTTGGAAGGGCCGGAGCGTTACTCCTCCAATGACGTGGCCGCTGCGCTTGCGAGCGCGCTCGACACTCCTGTGCGCAACGAAATAGTTCCTCGCTCCACGTGGGAAGAGCTGTTCCGCTCGCAGGGAATGAAGAACCCGCTTCCTCGCATACGCATGGTGGACGGCTTCAATGAAGGCTGGATCGATTTTGAATCAGGACAGCGTGGTTCACGAAAAGCCGGCACCACGCTGCAGGCTGCTCTTCAGGCGTTGGTCTCGGAAAAACAAAGCTGAATCTGCACTCACGCCACCGCATGAAAGGAACACAACGATATGAGCCGCATCTTCATCACCGGATCTTCAGACGGACTTGGCCTGATGGCTGCACAACTGTTGGTCGAACAGGGCCACTCCGTCGTCTTACATGCACGCAACACCCAACGCGCTGAAGCAACGCATCGCAGGCTTCCTGGGGCCGAAGCCATCGTCACGGGCGACCTCGCCAGCCTGCAACAGATGCGTTCGGTCGCAGAGCATGTCAACGCACTTGGAGCCTTTGACGCCATCATTCATAACGCAGCTGTCGGCTACCGCGAACCGCGGCGCGTCGAGACGGAGGATGGGTTTGCCCATGTGTTCGCCATCAACAGCCTCGCGCCCTACGTCCTCACCGCACTGATCCATCCGCCTCGTCGACTCATCTACATCAGCTCCGGACTGCACAAGCAGGGTGATCCGAGTCTCAGCGATCTGAACTGGACCGAACGCCCCTGGCAAGGTCAACAGGCCTACTCAGACTCGAAGCTCCACAACGTTCTCCTTGCGTTTGCCATGGCCCGCCGGTTACCCGGAGTACTTTGCAATGCGATGACACCCGGCTGGGTGCAAACGAAGATGGGCGGCCCCGGCGCCAATGATGATCTCGACCAGGCACATCGTACGCAGGCATGGCTTGCGGCAAGCGACGACCCTGCCAGCCAGGTCTCTGGAAAATACTTCTATCACCTCAAAGCCAAAAACCCTCTAGCGGCCGCATTGGATTGCAGTCTGCAAGATCGCTTCGTCGCTGTTTGCGAACAGCTTACGGGCATACGAACCGCAGCTTAGCATTGAAGTCAGCCCACATACCTGGGTCGCTCTCAAGGTCCTGATAAGTCCGGCTGGCGTCGCCCGATTTGTCTCTGCACGGTCTTCGGTTGACGATATCAAGCCGATGCGCTCATCGAGAACGATTTACACGCCGAAAGGCCGATTCGAAATAAAGCGCGCTTGGGAGCCGACGTCGCTGTGCCATCAAGATTAAGTGCGGCTACTGCACGAGGAGGCCGACTGCGGAGGCAGGCGGCGGGGAGACGGGGCGCTGGGCGAATTCTTGTTCGATGCGGTCGTTGATGCCGGCCTGGGCGAATTCGGCGGCGACGCGGATGCCGTTCATGATGGCGCGGTCGTTGGAGGAGCCGTGGCCGACGATGCAGACTCCGCGCACTCCGAGCAGCGGCGCTCCGCCGTATTCGCGATAGTCGAGACGCTTCTTGAAGGCGTGGAGGGCCTTGCGGGAGAGCAAGGCTCCGGCCTGGGCGGTAACGGTGCGGGTCAAAGACTCGCGGAGCATCTCGCTGATGAGCTTGCCTAATCCCTCGGAGGTCTTGAGCGCGACGTTGCCTACGAATCCATCGCAGACGACTACGTCGGCCTTGCCGTTGTAGATGTCCCGGCCCTCGACGTTGCCGATGAAGTTGATCGGCAGCTGCTTGAGCAGGCCGTAGGATTCGCGGGTGAGTTCGTTGCCTTTGCTTTCTTCTTCGCCAATGGAAAGCAGGCCGACGCGGGGACGGGCGATCTTGAGCACGCTGCGTGAGTACATCTCGCCCATGACGGCGAACTGTTCGAGATTGTGCGCCTTGCACTCGACATTCGCGCCGACATCGAGCAGGACGCAGGGCGAACCGGACGAGGTCGGGAGGATTGCGGTGAGGGCGGGGCGGTCGACTCCGGGCAGGGCGCGGAGAACCATTTTGGCCGTCGCCATGGCTGCGCCGGTGTTGCCGGCAGTCAGGAAACCGTGGGCGCGCTTCTCGCGGACGATCTTGAGACCGACGCGCATTGAGCTGTCGAGCTTGTTGCGGACGGCGACGGCTGCTTTTTCGTCCATGCCGATGCGTTCGGTGGCATTGACGATCTCGATGGGCAGACGCTCACCCTGCAGATGCTCATTGAGCAGCTGGCGAAGGCGGGCTTCGGGGCCGACCAGATGCACTCGTACCGGATACTCGCGGCAGGCGAGGATCGCGCCGCGAACCTCAGGATCCGGCGCCTTATCCGAACCCATAGCGTCGAGAACGATGTCGGTCAATTGGTTCTGGCCGTTCTGAGGGGACGCGTGATGGGTGATCGGGGGCGGTCGCAGCATGGATGCGCGGTGGAGCTAGCTTGCTTCCTTAACTTCCAGGACGTCACGGCCCTTGTACGTGCCGCACTTGGCACAGGCGCGGTGAGGGAGCTTCTTTTCGTGACAGTTGGGGCACTCGGCGAGACCGACTGCGGTCAAGCCGTCATGAGCGCGGCGCTTGGAGGTGCGGGCCTTGGAGTGACGCCGCTTTGGATTTGCCATTACAGATTTCCTTTCCTACACGCTTCCCGGGCGGCATGTCGCACACCAGCGGGCGAGCGGAACTACAGAAATTCACTCGTACTTCCAGAATGCTCGACTAGTGTTTGACCCGGCTGCGCAAGCTTTCCAGTGCCGACCATCGCGGATCGGCCACCGTCTCGCTGCAATCGCATGTCTCGGAGTTCAAATGCTTTCCGCAGTGCGGGCAAAGCCCTTTGCAATCTTCGCGGCACAGGGTCTTGGCTGGCAGAGACAACAACACCTGCTCGCGCAGGACATCCTCCAGAAGAACACCGTCTCTTAAATAGTACCCGATTTCGGTCTCGGAAGTGGTGATGGAATGCTCGGAAGCGTCGCCATCGGCGCCGGCTGGGCGAAAAAGCAGGTCGAAATGCCCGTCGAGGGGGTGTTCGACCGGGTCGAGGCAGCGGGCACAGAGCACCTGAAAGCGACCTTTGTAGGTGGCGCGAACACGGATGTCGTCGATCGTCTCGTTGGGCCCGCGGTGCTCGACGATCACGTCGGCGCGGCCCTCGACGGCGAGCGGATCCAGCTGATGGATATCGAAGCCATACTCAATGGTGCCGGGTTCGTAGGCGAGATCGAACTCGAGGGGCTCCCGTTCGAGGTCGACAACTGTAATCAGCATGGCAAGGTTCCCCGGGGATGGAGTGCGGAGGAGGTTTGGTCTCTCCTGTGGGTATGGAGCTAGATTATCACCTGGGCTGAAAGCGAGAGGTGGAAGAGTTGGGCGGACACCACCCGGGAAGTTTCGCGAGACATCTTCCCCGCGATCACAGAGCCTAAGAGAAGCTGCTGCTTACCATTTTGGGCATTTCTTTGAGCCAACGTTCCGATACGGAATAGTCAGGGGCTAATTCCCGCACAAGTGGCTGGATGCGGAGGACCCGGGCGACGATAATCTCCACAAGTCGACCGCTATCTACCCGCACGAGCAGGACTTGCGCGGATCTATTCCGGGTTTTTGAGCAGACGGATTTCAGGACTATCTGAACCAGGCGAACGGGACCAGGCCAACGGGACCAGGCGAACGGGGCCGAGGAATGAACGAGATTGACCCGATATTGCCACAACACTTCGATCGCACCGTCCCCAAGCTGATCGTGGCTGCGGCCTGCGCGATCGTTCTGACTCTCGGCGCGAGTGCTTTGATCGATGTGAAGATCAACAAGGTGCTCGACGCAAGAAACTGGTCCGAACATTCTCTTGAGGTGCAATCCAACCTTCAGATGCTCCAGGCTGGACTCGACCGATTCGACGCGGTCGCCCGCTTGTACCTTCTGAATCGAGCGCCCAGCACGCTTCGAGAGACTCAGAATCTGAGCGTCACGATCGAGTTCAATGCCCGGCATATCGCAACCCTGGTCTCGGACAACCCGGCGCAAAACGAGAATGTACAACGGCTGGATCGATGCGTTCTCGCGCTGGTCCAGCTTAGCCGCTCCCTGGAAGCCGTGAATGCGGTCTTTCCCGGGGATATGCAACGTTCCTGCCGCGAGACTGTTTCGCTCATGCAGGAGCGCGAACGAGTCTTAGCCGAAGCCCGGAGCAAGAACTCTGAGAGAGACAAGCTTTCCTTGATGGTGCTGGGTCTCTCGCTCGCCGGCTTCTTTGCTCTGGTGGTAATCATCCTGTTTGGCGTACTGGAGCGCAACGCGCTCTTCCGCCGCAAGGCACAGGAGGAGGCAGCGCGGTCGAACCGGCAATTGGCCGAGTCAAACAGCGAGCTCGCAACCACCATCCGGATGTTGCAAGATCGAGCCTTGCAGGCGAAGCTGCTTGGCCAGGTCCGCGATCAGCTGCAAATGTGCTCTTCGAATAAGGATGCGCATGACATCACTGTGTATTTTGTATCGAAGCTGCTCCCGGAATCGAGCGGCTCACTCTGCATGATCAACAATTCGCGCCAGACGATCGAGCTGCGCGCGTCGTGGGGTGGACGCACCTCGATGCTCGACGCCTTTCCGATCGAGGGCTGCTGCGGGATGCGGAGCGGTCAACCGCGGTGGTTTACGCCGGAGACGTCGGCGCTTCATTGCGAACACTTCGCCGGTGCGCCGCCGGAGCGTTATGTTTGCCTTCCGCTGATGGCCCACGGCGATACACTTGGCGTGCTTTTCCTCGAATATTCCGGGGCCGAACGGGGAGAAAGCATTGAACGAAATCTGCCCGCCCTCCGGGAACTGCTACAGCTTGCGTCGATGACGGTGGCATCGATCAATTTGCGGAACAAGCTGGAGAACCAGTCCATTCGCGACAGCCTGACGGGACTGTTCAACCGTCATTTCATGGAGATCACTCTGGAACGCGAGCTGCGGCGGGCCACGCGCCGCAGTTCGTCCATGGCCGTTTTTATGATCGACGCCGACAATTTCAAGCTCTTCAACGACACTTTCGGCCATAACGTGGGAGACACCGTGTTGCGGGCTGTGGCCGAGCGCTTCCTCTCCTCGGTACGCAGCGAAGATGTCGTCTGCAGGTATGGCGGTGAAGAATTTGTGGTCATCCTGCCCGATATTTCCCCTGAAAAGGCGGAGGAGCGAGCGCAGGAAGTTCGACAAGCGATCCAGGAACTTCGCGTCTCCGAGAGTGGGCAGACGCTGGGTTCGGTCACTGTGTCTATCGGGGTGGCCATGTATCCGGAAGACGGGCGAACCATCGATGCATTGATGCAAGCCGCGGACCGCAGCCTCTATTTGGCGAAGAGCAGTGGGAGGAACCAGGTCGTCCTTGCCGCGCAGCTCGCTGGATCGCCATTCCTTCAAAAAGCCGGTTAGAGCAAAAGTACAGCTGGCGTAGTCTCAGGGGCATGGTCCGCTGAGACTACACGAACTGTACTCTTGCTCTAGACAATGTGCCGATTCAAGCGCTTCGATCCCGAAAACTCCTTACTTCAGGCGGCCCGCAACCGCCGCCGGAGTTTAGAAATAGACGAATGGCAGCGATACCGGCGGCCCCGGCGGCGACGCATTGGGCGGCGTTTTCGAGGGTGACGCCGCCGAGGGCGAGGACCGGAAGCTCGGGTTGCGGCGTGGGTTGGCGGGCGGCGCGACAGGCTTCTGCGAGGGATTCGAGCCCTTGCCCGGTCAGAGCGGGAGCGCCGGGGAGCGCCTTTTCGAAGACCGGGGCGAAGAGGGCGAGTGTGGCTCGGGCGGCGCGGGCAGCGCGGATATCCGCGACCGAATGGCAGGAGACGCTGATGGTCGGACCGTCGCCGGCTCCTTGCGGAGACTTCCAGTCTTGGTGGATTTGCGCTATCGCTGCCGCAAGCTGCTCGGGGTCAAGTCCGCCGGGAAGATGGACGCCGTCGGCACCCGACTGGCGAGCGATCGCGGCTGCCTTGTCCGGATCGCTGTTGATGAGCACCTTAGTCGTGCTCTTGGTGTCACGAGCGGCGCGAACGACTCTTGTCGATAGCTGAAGAAGTTCGGTGTCGGCGAGATCTCTTTCGCGAATCTGGATGAAATCCAAGCTCTGAGCTGCCCAATGAGCGGACAGGGCGATGAGCTTTTCGGCGCGTTCAGCCTCGGCATCGGCGAGGAGAATGCGGCTGGTGATGGCGCAAAGGAGCATTGACTGAGACTTCTAATTGCCATCATAAATGGTATTTGACATACTAAATGGCATGAGAGCAACGATTGACAAGGCAGGGAGAGTCGTAGTGCCGAAACCCATCCGAGAACGACTAGGGCTGCTGGCGGGAGCAGAGGTCGATGTTGAAGAGTTCGGCGGCGGCATTTTGCTGAACCGGGTCGAGCCAGAACCGACTTTGATTCGAAAGCAAGGCGTGCTTGTTCATACAGGGAAGCTGCCACCCGGCTTTGACGACTTGCACCTCGTAGAAGAAGAGCGCGAAGCGCGGATGCGAAAGATTGGGGGATGGTGAAGGTCTACTTCGACACAAACGTGGTAGTCGCTGGATATGTCCAGTCCCACTCCCAACATCATCTGGCTTTCAAAATAGTTCTTGACGCTTATTCCGGACCGCACTCGGGCGTAGTGCTCGCGCATGGTCTTACAGAGATTTATTCTGTTATGACCCGCACTCCTTTCGCACCGAGAGTATCACCGCGCGAAGCATGGCAGATGCTTACCGACAACGTCCTCGAGAGATTTGAGATCGTTCATCTAACCACGGCCGAATATGCCGATGCTCTTCGAGTCTGCGCCGAAGCGGGATGGCCCGGCGGACGCATCCATGATGTGCTTCATATGAAAGCTGCCCGAAAAGCAAGATGCGAGCGGATCTATACATTCGACGTGAAACACTTCCGACAACTGGCTCCCGATCTTGCCGACATCATCGTCGCACCTTGAGAAAGTATTTCCTGAATCCGTCCAATCCCCTCAAGACTTTACGAATATTCACGCGAGCGAAAGAAATCGGGGCTGTAAGATGAGCCCATTGCGCTTATATTTCCTTGTGGCGGCTGGGTCGCCCTTCGTTTTGACTGTTTGCAGCCACGAGATAGTCGATAATCGGTAGGAAGCTCTGTAACGCGATCCGGATCACCCGCGGTTGCTAAGGGTGAGTGGAGATTCTGGTCCTGCTATGAACGAATACGATTTGTTAGTGATCGGCTCCGGACCTTCCGGACAGCGGGCTGCAGTGGCGGCGGTAAAACGCGGCAAACGAGTCGCCCTGATCGAGATGCGGGATGTGGTTGGCGGCGTGTGCATCAACACCGGCACCATTCCCAGCAAGACGATGCGCGAGGCGGTGCTGCATCTCTCCGGCTACAACTACCGGCAAGTCTATGGGATGAATTACCGCGTCAAGGAAAAGATCACCATGGCCGACCTGGCTTTCCGGGTGCAGCATGTGATCAAGACCGAAGTGGACGTGACCGAGGCCCAACTCTCGCGCAACGGCGTGGAGGTTGTAGTCGGGGTAGCGAGCTTTGAGGATGCCAAACATGTTCGCGTCACCGGCTCGCGGGGATCGAGCGTCTATGGGTCGGAGAACATTCTGATCGCGGTCGGCACGACGCCCGCTTTTTCGAGCAAAGTCCCGATCAATGGCCGCACGATCATCAATAGCGACCAGGTCCTCGATCTTCCCGAGCTGCCGAAGACAATGATCATCGTTGGCGGCGGCGTGATCGGCGTCGAATACACCTGCATGTTCTCGGCACTGGGAGTGCGCGTTACGCTGATCGAGAAGCGGCCCAAGCTGCTCGAGTTTGCCGATCAGGAGATTGTCGAAGCGCTGAGTTACCACCTTCGCGATACCCGGGTCACGATGCGGACGGGCGAGGAAGTGGAGAGCGTCGAGGAGATGCCCGACGGCAGCGTGGTCGCCAATCTCGAGAGCAAGAAGCGGATCAGCGGGGGCGCGTTGCTCTTCGCGGTCGGCAGGCAAGGGAATGTTGCCGAATTGAACCTGGCCGCAGCCGGCATCGAAGCAGACAGCCGCGGACGCATCCCGGTGGACAAGGATTTTCGCACCAAGCAGCCGAATGTTTTCGCGGTTGGCGACGTCATCGGATTTCCCAGCCTGGCTTCGGTCTCGATGGAGCAGGGGCGCATCGCGGTGGCGCGCATGTTCCATGACGACACGGTGCACACCAATCCGAGCGTCTATCCGTATGGGATTTACACCATCCCGGAGATCTCCTTTATCGGCAAGACCGAGGAGCAGCTCACCGACGAGGACGTGCCTTACGAAGTGGGCGTGGCCTATTACCGGGAGATCGCGCGCGGCCAGATTCGCGGCGACACCACCGGGCGCCTCAAGCTGATCTTCCATCGCGAAAACCGGACGATCCTCGGCGTGCATATCATCGGCGAGGGTGCCGCAGAGCTGGTGCACATCGGCCAGGCGGTCATGACTCTGAATGGCACAGTGGATTACTTCATCGAGACTGTGTTTAACTACCCAACGCTGGCCGAATGCTACAAAGCCGCCGCGTTCAACGGAATCAATCGCCTGTCGAGATAGCGACGGGCGAAGCCGGCGATTGCCGGGCAGCGAAGAGAGGTTGATTGAGTATGGCGAAATCCGTCGGAGTAGTGATGGCCGAACGGCTGGTTGTCGGCCTGATCGAGGACCACAAGGTTTCCGCGCTGCGGGAATATCCGGAAGACACGGCGGAATTCGACGGCCTGGTCGAGATTCCTTCGGAAGATTTATGCGACATCATCTGCGACCAGATCATCGCTCTGGTTCCAGAGAATGAAACGATCGAAGCGGTTGGCGTGGCATTGCCGGGCATCGTCCGCAACGGGGTGGTTGAGGACTCGCCCAACCTCGGACAGCTGAAGGGCGCCAGGATCGGCGATTGGATCCAGGAAACGCTGCTGGAGAAGGGCCGGAACTACTCCGTGGACGTCTTTAACGACGCCGACGCGGTGGCTGCGGGACTCGCGGCGATCAAGGGGCAACTGGACCGGCTCATCCGCGTGTGGACGATCGGCAACGGCATCGGGTTCGGACGTTTCCCTTACGCCGAAGGCCCCTGGGAAGGCGGTCACACCACGATCTCGCTCGACCCCAAAGAGAACTTCTGCGGATGCGGTGGGCGGGGCCACATGGAAGGCATCATGGGCCATCGCGCGATGCGTCTGCGCTTCATGGACATGGAGCCGGACGAGGTTTTCGCTGCGGCGAAGAAGGGCGACAAGCGCTGCGTTCAGTTCGTCGAGCTGTGGCATCGCGCACTGGCCGCAGCGACCGCGACCCAGATTCATCTTGAGGGTCCGGGGCGTTTCTACTTCACCGGACGCGATATCAGCCGTCTCGACCTCAGCCTGCTGAAGCAGTACCTGTGGGAGATGGTGAAGATGAGTCCGCTGCAGAGCTACACGCTCGAAGTAGTGCAGGAGAACTCGGAGATGTCCATCATCGGAGCGGCCGCTGCTGCGGCGCATGTGCGCGGCAACGCCTAAGAAATAGCGCTTGCAGAAGCTGATTTCTTATCGGTAGCTGCGCTGATAAGTCCGGCTGATGCGGTCGTGCCATCCGAGCCGATCGTCATCGAAGAACGCCCACAGAATGCCCAGGCCGAATGGGATCACGGAGAGCAGCATCGCCGCGAGACGGCGACGCATGGCATTCCGGTTTGGATTCTCGTCGTCGAAGGTGCACAGCGCGATCTTGGCGTAACGCATTCCCGGCGTGTCTGTGCCAAAGTTGAAGAAGAGCAAGAGATAGATTGCCGCAAAAGCGCAAAGCGCTACCCCGGCGGCAATCATCGCGGGCTTGCCGACCGGCGGATGCACTGTAGCAACCGACGAAGACCAGAACAAAGACCAGGAAGCCGCCGATGATCAGTGCCGCATCGACCAGGCCGGCCATGAGGCGGTCCTCGAGTGAAGCGGTCTGGAGCGGCAGCTCCAGACTGGAAGCGGGAGCGTAATCTTTCGCCTTCTCCGGGGCCGGAGTCTCTGCGTGGCGGCTGATCCAGTCGTGCACGGGCAATGCCGGCGATGTATCTAACCGAATCGGGGACCAGTCGGGCTGGACGTGCTCCACTGCCGGCGCGGTGGAGATGGTCTCCTGCTCGACCTCAAAGATGCGTAGCTGCGAAGCAGAAGCATCGCGGTCGTATTCCTCGCGAAGCGGGCCCTCGGCGAGCCGGGGCCGGGCTTTGCGCGCGGCCACGAGTTCGCGGGGAAACTCGAGCAGCTTGGCGGGCAACGGCTGGATGGGAGCGATTGGCTCAGCCTCGTCCGAAATTTCGTCGTCTTCGACGGCCTCGGTGATGCGATAGCCAGATTGCAGCCGCGAGCTGGTTTCGGAACCGCGGGGCGCGCCATTCGACGCCCGGGACGCGGATGGTTCGCGCAACTGGGAGGTTTCGGGTTCAGCAAAATCCTTCGCGTCGCGATCGATATCGAGGCCGACCAGGATGGCCTGGGCCGCGTCCCGTGCCTCGCCGGCCGCGACCGCGGCGGCCTCGGCTGCGCGTGCTACGTTGCGCGCCTCGTTGGCCAGCATCTCGCTGTAGGTCGGAGCTTTGGCGTAGCGGGCGGCGACCCGATCCGCGACGTTCTTGTTTTTGGCCTGGGGGGGATGCTGTTCATGCTCGACCGCGCCTTCCATGCCGGGAAGCGCGCTTTGCAGGCTTGCGCGATCGTTGCGCCGGGCGCGATGGATTGCGAGGCGCCGATTGGCTTCCCGCTTCCACTCAGACGACAGCTGCTCGGGCGATTGAAGGGTCGAATCCAGTTCGGCGCCCGCGGATGATGCTCTCAATTCAAATCCCCTACGTTGTTCAACTTCCAGCCCGCGCGTGATTTCCGATGAGGCTTTGCTATCCTGAAGTCGCTCCAGAGCATCTTCTGTGCATGATCGAGAGAGCTGCACCAAACCATGCCGGACCCCAGTAATCGTGCAGTCGCTCGGATGAGAATGACGACCCGCTTGTTTTGGTGTATCACGCTGTACTGCCTTTTACACCAGCGGGTCACAGCGCAGACGTTGACCAATCAGCTTCCCCCCGCCACAAACGGCGCTCAAAACGCTGGTCTGAGCGACGGCGCGCAAACGGAAGCCGGCGCGCAAGACCAGATTCCAGTAGCGCAGGTCGTTCCCCCCATCGACCAGGGCGTACCCGTCAAGATCACCGCACATGAGCAAGGCAAACGCGGCGATGTATGGACGCTTACCGGCGAAGTCGAGATCGATTACCGCGATTACATCGTCCGCGCCGACAAGGTGACTTACAACGAGGCGACAAGCATCGTCGAGGCCACCGGGCATCTCCATCTTGAAGGCGGCCGCGACGACGAACTTATCGACGCCGACCATGGAACGATGAACCTTGATCGGGAGACGGGCCATTTTTTCGATGTCTCGGGATCGATTGGCGCACGAAAAGCCCCGGCCACCGTCGCTAATCTGCCGACGATTTTCAGCAGTGCGCCACCGGCTTACCGGGGTTACGTTTCCAATAACCCGCTGCTGTTTACAGGGCGAGAGCTCTACAAAGACGGCCCGGAACGTTACCGCGTGATCGATGGCACCATGACCTCGTGCCGGCTACCCGATCCAGATTGGCTGCTGCTTTCGTCGAAGATCAGCGTTGCCGACGGGACGGCGCGCGCGCGGAATTCGTGGTTCACGCTGCTGCATGTACCGCTCTTCTTTCTTCCCTATGTCAATCATCCGGTGAATGCGGAGAGCCGCCAGAGCGGCTTCCTGATTCCGACCATTGGCACCTCTTCGACCAAAGGGCTCATTCTCGGCGAGCAAGTCTACTGGGTCATCAACCGCAGTGCCGATCTGACATTTGGCTCGGAATATTATTCCAAGCGTGGCTTTGCGCCGAGCGCAGAGTTTCGCTATCGCGGGCGCGGCACCGATTTCCTGACCGTCACTTATCACCAGCTGCTCGACCGAGGGCTTCCGTCGGGCGAGCCAGGAGTACCGCCCACCAACCAGGGTGGTGAAGACGTCCTACTGATCGGCAGACACGATTTCAGCCCTGAGACCCGCGCGGTCTCCAACATCGAGTACCTGAGCTCGTACGTCTATCGCCAAGCCTTTGCCGAAAACTTCTCCGTGGCGACCAGCTCCGAAGTGAAGTCGGACGCTTTTCTTCAGCACCAGGATCGCGGCCTCGCGGAAAGCGTTTATTTCGGGCGATACCAGAGCTTTCAAAGCGATACACCGGGAGACGAGATTCGCATCCTGCATCTGCCCGCTATCGAGGCCGAGGCGGTCGACCATCCGCTCAAGGGGACGCCGCTGTTGTGGGGCTTTCAGAGCTCGATGGACATATTGACGCGGTCGGAGCCTGAGTTTCATGCCAGGAACACCTTCCGCGTCGATCTGTATCCGCATCTGGCTCTTCCCTTTTCGCTGGGTGGCTGGACTTTCCGTCCAGAGGTCGCGGGGCGGGAGACTTTCTATTCGAAGTCCGAGAAACTTCCTTTGCTCTTGAATGGAGACACCTCGCCAACCCTGGAAGGCGACAGTCTCAATCGGGCGGATTTTGAGGCGGGGGTTGAAGTGCGTCCACCCGCGGTGCAGCGTGATTTTTCGAGTCCATTGCTGGAGAAGATACTCGGCGGCGATGTGCGGCACGTGATCGAGCCCGACATGCATTACCAGTACGTGACTGGGATCAATAACTTCAACTCGGTGCTGCGTTTCGATGAAATCGACATTGCAAGCAACACAAATGAACTCGAGTACGGCCTGACGCAGCGGCTCTTTGTGCGGCACAAGAAGCTGCATCCCTGTCGCGACAATGAAGCCCAGACGCCGGACGGCCTCTGCGGCGAAGGAACGATCGAGTGGCTGACGTGGAGGGTGGCGCAGAAATACTTCTTCAACCCGAACTTCGGCGGCGCCGTGCTGCCCGACGAACGCAATGTGCTGACGACAACGCTGAACTTCACCGGCACGGCTTTTCTCGAAGGGCCGCGCGATTATTCCCCTGTGATTTCGAGATTGCGTTTGCAGACGACTTCAGCGACCGATTTCGAATGGGACCTCGACTACGACCCCAAAATGGGCCGGATCAATTCGAGCAACGTCTTCGCCGGGTACCGGCATGAAAACTGGTATGTGGGCATCGGCGACTTCAAGCTCAATGTCTTGCCGGGCCCAACCGCGGTGGAGAATGTGACTGCGGCAGTCACAAATTACAACCAGATGCGTTTTCTCTTCACCTACGGCAACCCGACCCGCAAGGGATTCAGCTTTGGCACCAATGCGGGATATGACTTTGTTCAAAGCGCGGTGCAGTTCGGCGGCGTCGAGACGAACTATAACTGGGACTGCTGCGGGTTCAGCGCCGAGTACCGGCGCTATGCGCTCGGATCGGTGCGCAATGAGAACCAGTACCTCTTCAGCTTCAGCCTCGCCGGTGTAGGAACGGCGGGCAATTTGCGCCGCGCGGTCAGGATCTTCTGATAGGCGCGCCTGGACTACAACTGAGGCCTGCGGCAGCGCTGAAATGAGATAATCGAAAATGCGCCTTTTGGGGGCGCCTGGTGAAAGGTGGTTCGCGTGTTGCGTAGTCGACTTCTGCTTTGCTGTCTGCTCGTCATGGTGGGTTCGGGCTGTCATGCCCAGAGCACATCGCCCATGAATGCGGACGACGCCAAGGTGGACCGGCGGATTGAACTGCTGGTGCGTTCGCAGCTGCAAGTGCCGTCGGATTATGAGGTGAAGGTGGGCGCCAAGACCAAGAGCGCCTTCTCCGGTTACAGCACCTTGCCGATCACCTTCTCCCTTCCGTCGAAGCCCGACGCTAAGCCGAAGACGGTTGACTTTCTCATCTCCGATGACGGCACCACCCTGGCGCGCCTGGAAAAGTTCGACCTGACCAAGGACCCGGCGAACGTCGCGCAACTGGCGAACCGTCCGGTGCGCGGTGCGGAGAGCGCAAAAGTGACGATCGTGAACTTTGACGACCTGGAATGCCCATATTGCGCGCGCATGCATCAGGAACTCTTTCCGCAAACGCTGGAGCGCTACAAGGGTCTAATTAAAGTGGTGTACAAGGACGACCCGCTGGTGGAGATTCACCCCTGGGCGATGCATGCGTCCATCGATGCCAATTGCCTGGCGGACCTGAGCGGGCCGGCCTATTGGTCTTACGTGGACTATGTGCATGGCCATGGTGATGAGATCAGTGGCACCGATCGCGACGCAACAAAGGCGAGCGCTACGCTCGACCGGCTGGCACGCGAACAAGGCGCGAAGGAGAAAGTCGACGCCCCGAAGCTCGATGCCTGCCTGAAGAAGCAGGACAACGGTGCGGTGCTCGCGTCAATGCAGGAAGCGGATCATTTGAGTATCGATGGCACACCCACGCTCTTCGTCAACGGCGAACGGATTTCCGGCGCTCAACCGATCGATCAGGTCTGGAAGGCGATCGATCGCGCTCTGGAGGCCGAAGGCGAAAAGCCGCCCGTGGCCAGCTCGCCGCCGGCCGCGTCCCCAGGGGCAAAGACCCCGACCGGAAATTAGACGCGCTATCAGATTCCCCAGGAGAATGCTTTTGCACGATCAATTCGCAGTAAACGGCCAATTCATGGAGAACGGCCCAAGAGTTCCGCCGGTGGCCAGAGTTTTTGCGAATGGCAGGGGAGGAATTTTCGCCCTGCTGAGCGTAATGGCCATTGCCGGGGCAGTATCGGGTTGCCAGCGCGAGCACGGGCCGGACGTGGTTGCGATGGTCAACGGCAAGCCGATCATGCGCCCCGACACGGAGCGGTTGTACAAGACCAACCTCGGAGAATCCAAGCAGGAACCGCCCAAAGACCAGGCTGACAACGTCCGCTTGAACATTGTGCGCGAGCAGATCGATGAGGAGATCGTCGACCAACGCGCCGCCAAGCTTAACCTCACCGCAACCGATGATGAGGTTGAGACCAAGCTGGCCGAGATGAAGGCCCCTTACACCCAGGAAGAGTTCGACCAGAGGCTCAAGGGCGAGCACCTGACGCTGGACGACCTGAAGAAAGAGATCCGCAGAAGCCGTACTGAGGAAAAGCTCTTCAATAAAGAGATCAACTCCAAGATCAACATCACCGACGCTGACATCACCAACTACTACAACACCCACAAAGCGGACTTCGACCTGATCGAGCCGCGCTACCACCTGGCGCAGATCGCGGTGACTCCGCAGCCCGCCCCGGCGCAGCAACAGCAGCCGATTAACATGCAGAACAGTAAGGCGAGTAACGACGCCGAAGCGAAGAAGAAGATCGAAGGGCTGCATAGCCGGCTGGAGAGCGGAGAGGATTTCGCGACGCTGGCTGCCAATTTCTCTGAGGACCCAAACACCGCCAGCAACGGCGGGGATATGGGCGGCATCGTGGAGTCGGCCTTGCGCCGGCAGCCGGAAGTCTTCGACGCCATCAACAAGCTGAAGCCTGGCCAGATCACTCCGGTGCTGGCGCTGCCGGCGGGCCCTGGCTCGAACAAGGTGGGCATCTACTTCATCTTTAAGCTGATCGATCGCGAGGCGGCAGGGCAACGGGAGATCAACGATCCGCGCGTGCAGCAAACGATTCGTGCTGAGTTGCGGCAGGAGCGGTCGACTCTGCTCAAGAACGCATACATCGAGATGCTGCGCGACCAGGCGCATGTCGAGAACTACTTCGCCGAAGAGATCTTCAAGAACGGCGCTCAATAAGACGCCCAAACTATGAATTGAGAGATCCCTCGATGGTTCGCTATGGAATTCTCGGCTTCGGCCATCATGCCGCAAAACGATTAGTTCCAGCATTTGCAGATGCGCGCCAATCGAGGCTGGTTGGGCTTTGGCGGCGTGACTTCGCCAAGGCGCAGGCGAATGCGCGGGAGTTCAGGATCGAACACGCCTTCGAAACCGCGGAGGCGCTGTGCTCCTCGCCCGAGATCGACGCGGTCTTTGTCGCGTCGCCGGATGCACTTCATCTCCATGACGTGCTGCTCGCGCTCGAGCATGGCAAGCCTGTCTTATGCGAGAAGCCGCTGGCGATGAACGCAGCCGAGGTCGAAGCGATGCTCGCCGCACAGGCGAAGGCCGGGGTTGCTTTTGGCGTGGCGCAGAATATGCGCTACAACGCGAGTACAGAGTTGATGCGGCAATGGATCTTGATGGACCAGCAGGGGAAGGACGGATCGGAAAGCCGCTGCTGGCGAATGCGCAGTTCTGCTATGCGGCGGAGCGGAGCCCGCGGCAGTGGATTTATGATCCGACGCTGGCGCTGGGCGGTCCGATCGGCGATGTGGCTATTCATTGCGTGGACGCGCTGCGGTTCCTGCTGGACGGCGTGCACGTCACCGAGGTGAGCACGCTGGCGCATACCGACGCTGGTTCGGGCGCGGTTGAGTCTCACGCTGTTGTCGCGCTGGATTTTGCGAGCGGCGCGATGGGTTCGGTGACGGTGACCACTCGCGGTGAATATCGGTCGCTCATCGAGGTGACTGGAGAGAGCGGCGTGATCGTCTGCGAAAACGGTATGACTGTGGACCACGAGGTTGAAGTCGTGCGGTATCGCAAGGGCGAGGTTGCGGAGCGGGTCACGGTTTCGAATGCCGACGCTTATACGAAGATGTTCGATTCGTTTTCGGCCCAGATCGAGGGAACTGGGACCTATCTGGCTTCCGGAACGGATGCCTTGCATAACCAGCGAATTCTGGATGCAGCTTATGCGAGCTGGCGGAGTGGGGCGAAGCAGACCTTAGGCTAAAGACAACCCTCTGACTCGGCCGCCTCCTTCGAAGCTTGTCGGAATAGGTTGAGCTATTACTGCAAAAGGCCTGAAGCTTCAGGATCCTCCTCGAAATACGGTCCCACTGCGAGCGTCAATACGTACAGCTTTTGATTGAGCTTTTCGGCTGATTGGGGTGTCGCAGGTAGATTTACGGGAGGAATATTCCAGCCTGGCTCGGACGACCCTTCCCTTCGCGCCATTTCAACCCATCGAGTCATCCCGTAGATGTAGCTTCGGAAAGCCTGGCGTGGCGATTCACAGTCAGAGAGCGGTAGATAAGCTGGTGGAATGTCGCTAACTATGATCCATATCCAGGGATCCACCTCTGGACGAGTTGTGCGGATGAGGAAGAAGAACACAGCAAAGATGCCGCCAACCCCTCCGCCAAAGTACGATTCTCGAATAGCATCGCACCATGAAAACGAGGAGATGTATTCGGTAGCTTCCTGGGACAGTTTGCGAAGTAACCTAGTGTCGATTTCGTCGTCGCCTTCAACAAGAGAAGACGGAATGAGCCCAGAGGCGATTTGCTCTCCGGTCAGTGTCGTCTTCGGACTGTCGGTCAAATCTGTATGTTCACTAGTTCGGAAACTGGCTCTGCCGCACCAGGCGTGATCTGCCGCGTTTGCGGGGCTCTCCAGTGGTCGATGTAGGAGATCTGGTGGACGCAGGAGATGGTGCAGTTGGGGGCGCAGGATTTTTCGGTGAGGAACTCGCGCTTGAGGTCTTCGTGGGTGTATTCCGCTAGCGGGACGCCGGGATAGCCGCGCTGCTGGGAGCAGTAGTGGACCAGCCCGTTTTCGCAGATGTAGAGATAGCGGGAGCCGGCGCGGCAGCGCCAGTCGTTGGGCTCGCCGTTGGCGATCGCTTCCTGGAAGTGGTTGAAGCGGGAGTAGTTCTTCTTCTTGAAGCCGCGCATCTCGGACCAGACGCGGCGCTCTTCGGGTCCCAGCGGTTTGAGCTGGCCGTCGCCGTCGTGGATGATGCCGATGGTCGAGGTGAATCCCAAACCTAGCGCGCGATTGCCCACGGTGAGGGCGTCCTGCGGGTTCTTGATGCCTCCGCCGACGACGGAGTTGATGTTGACGTGGAAGTCGGCGTACTGCGAGAGAAATTCAAGCTTCTTGTCGAGGACTTTCAGGCTCTTCTTGGAGATCTCGTCGGGCTGCACGTTGTCGATCGAGATCTGCATGTGGTCGAGACCGGCCTTGTTCAGGCGCTCGATGCGGTCGGGCATCAGGAAGTAGCCGTTGGTGATCATGCCGGCGATGCGGCCGTGGTGGCGGATGCGGGCGATGATCTGGTCGAGATCGGGGTGGGTCAGCGGTTCGCCGCCGGAGATGGTGATGATGCTCGTCCCGAGGCGCGCCAGGTGGTCGATGCGGCGCAGCATCTCGTCGACCGGGACGGGCTCCGAGACCTTATCGTACTCATTGCAATAGGCGCAGGAGAGATTGCAGAAGCGCATCGGCACGATCTGCGCCATGACGACGTGGTCGGTCGAGGCGAGCGCATGGGCGACGGTCGCAACCTCCCTGACTTTGCGGGAGGCCGCGCTCAGGCGGCGGGAGAGCGGCTTGGTGGGTACCGGAGTGGTTGCTGCTGCCATGCTCTAACTATTGAATCACAGCGCGGTAGCCGGCTGCGAGTCGCAGGCGGAGTGGCGGCTACCGGAGCTGGATGGCGCAACGTCAGTCCATCTGCTGAGCTGCAGGGATTGAGAGTCGCGCAGGTTTGCATCTGCTGCTCGATTGCTGGCGTTTTCTGAAACTGCGGCTTTGCTCCATTTCTTTGTCGATCTCGTTGGCGTCAATGAGCGTGTCGCCCGACTTCTGGGCCTGTTCCAGAAGCGCCTTAGCGTCGAGGCCTTTCATTGACTGCCGAAGCTGGTTGGCAAGGCCGTTTGCATCGATGCCTTCGAAGCTTTCGCTTAGCTCAGCCAGCGTCCGGGCATCGGGCTGGTCCGACTCCGGAAATTCCAGCTCGCTCGTGCCCTTGGTGACGCCGGCGATCATGCTGAGCGTCAGCTCTCTTCTCTCGCGGATGACGGTAACCTGTACCCGCTTGCCGCGGTTCGCGTGGATGGCTTTCTCCCAGTCAGAGAGAGTGACGATGGGCTGGCCGTTGACCTTCTGAATCACGTCAGCGGCCTTCAGCCCGGCCACGGAAGCGGGGCTGTTGGAGAAGACATTGCCGACCAGAACTCCGCTCCTCGCGCCGAAATAATCGGCGAGGCCGGTTGGCAGAGGCTGAACGTCGACCCCGACATAGTAGCGAGTTATGGGTCAGGCTGCCGAAGAAGCCACCGGAGTGAGAGCCTCCGGGAAGCACGATGGGGCCGCGGTGGTTCGGCGCTGCTCACATCCGGCGATGGATCGGTTTCAAGGTCGACGATGATTTGGGTCGCGAGTTGAGTGCGGTCGGCAAGCTGGACGCTGAAGGTCTGCGACTGCCCGTCGCGCATGGCCGCGAGCGCGATGGTGCGGCCGGGCGGAATCTCGTGCAACATGCGGCGGAATTGCTCGATTCCCTCGACGCGCTGGCCGTTCATCTGGACGACGACATCGTGGACCCTAAGCCCAGATTTAAAGGCAGGCGCGTCCTTGATCGACGCTGGTGATTTCAGCGCCGCGTGGGTCTTTGAGCTTCAAGGCTGCGGCGCGCTCGTTGTTCACGTCGTGGAGGCCTACGCCGAGATACCCCTGAGAGGAATTGGAGAGCAGCAGATGCGTGGCATGGGAGGCGGGATGAAGGTCAGCCTCTGCGGCGTTGGCAAGCGGCACGAGCAGCGCTCCGCTCGCGATCATAGTCAGCGTTCCCAGCCTCGAAAAGTGCTTCATGGTAATGCTCCCACCTATTTTGCATCTCAGACCTGTCCCGGTCTATGAAATAACTGGCGAAGAATCTGGCCAACGCGCCTACTGAATCTCGGGCAGTCCGTTCAACATCTGCCGGGAGACCGTCCGGAGATATGGATTCTGATCGGTATCGGCGACGTTGTGCAGCGCCTGGCGCACACTGCTGTCGCTGTCGACCGGCTGCAGCAGATCGACGGCCTTCATCCGGACATTGGAGTCGGAGTCCTTGAGCAGCGCGTGCAGCACGACGTTGCGGACGTTGGTGTCCTCGGCGACGTAGGGCTTGAGGCCGTCGAGGGCCTTCAGCCGGACGCTGGGGTCTTTGTCGCGGCGGACAGTGAGCATCAGCGCATCACGAACCGGCCCATCGTCGCACTGATGGCCGGCAAGGCATTCGCCCGCCAGCAGATCGACGGAGTGGGCGCGAATATCCGGATCGACGCGGCTCTCGGCGCCTTTCAGCAACAGCTCCCGGATCTCAGGATTGTCGAGCGATCCGGTCATGGTCTCAGGAACGAGGCGCTCGTAGCCGATTCGAACTTTCTCCGCTCCCGGCTTGTCTTTGAGCATCTCGACGCTCTGAATGCTGGCAACCGGAATGCCGCCCTGCCCATTATCCTGCCCGGCGGTTATCTGCACAGGCGGGGTAGGTGGCGGCACCGAGTTGTGCCCGCTGCGGAATCCGGCGAAGCCGCCGGCGCTCAGTCCTAGAACCAAAAAGAACGAGGCCATCACCGGAGCGGACTGGACGCGGGCGATGCCATTAAAAAACCGGTCGACGACCCTGGTCATCCAACCGCTGCGCGGAACCGCGTCGAGAGCCTCTTCGAGGCGAAGGCGGGTGCGGGTGAGCAGGTTGGGCGACGGATCGAGCATCGGGTAGAGCGACATCGCCTGGCGCAGTCCCTGGACGGCTTCCAGCTCCTGCCGGCAATGGCCGCATTCGGCCAGATGGTTCTCTAAGCGATGACTTGCGTCATCGGGGAGGTCTCCGTAGACGGCCAGCGCGATGTCGCTGTTGCGCGGCCTCACACTGCCGGGATGCGAGTTTCTCCGGCTCGCGACTTCCCAACTGATAGTTTCCGATATTCATTTGCATCCTGCCTCAACGTAAAGTCGCCAGATTTGCTCTTAGTTTTTTTGTCGCACGGAAGAGCGTATTCTTGGCGGTCTCTTCCGTGGTGTTCAGCATTTCACCGATGGTCCTCAACTTCAGACCTTGATAGTGCTTCAGTTCAAAAACCATTCTTTCGCGGGGGGTAAGAAGATCGAGTGCGGCCTTGATCTTCTCGCCCAGAAACTTGCGCTCGAGCTCGCGGTCGGGGTTGGCCATAGACCGGTCATCCGACACATTGCTCAACATGTCGATCTGCTCGCCGGAGGCGTCGATCATCACCGCCTGATCTTCGCGGCGGGACTTGCGCCGGCGCAGATGGTCGAGGCAGAGGTTGGTGACGATGCGGTAGAGCCAGGTGTAGAAGGAGCACTCGAAGCGAAAGTTGCCGATGTAGCGGTAGGCCTTGAGGAAGGCTTCCTGGTGGACATCCTGGGCGTCCTGTTCGGAGCCGGTGAGGTGCAGCGCCAGCCGCAGAACCGCCTGATCGTACTGCCGGACGAGGGTATCGAATGCGGACCGCGAACCCTTCTGCGCCTCGCGAATCAGGTCATGTTCATTTTCGCGGGCCCGGCTGTCGGTCGCCATGCCTGAGGAGGATTGGATCCTCCGCGGTTTGGTTGCCACCTGGGAGGGAAGCCGAAGAGTGCCCAGTGTCTGTGCGTTGGCGGACATGCGATCGCGCTCCTGTGTGGTTGAAAGACGGGTTGGGGACGGGTTGGTGAGCATGAACGGCTCGAAATTCTTCCGGCGAATTAGATTGTAGACCCTGGCGGCAGGAAAAAGTTACCAGTGGTCAGTTGCAAACCGATCGGATTGGCTAGTTGCCCGTCCTCATGTCTAGCCGACGACCGGCACGAAAGACTTCCCCCTTTTCGTTCTAAACTCGGGAGATGGCTCCACTTAAAAACGAAGATGAAAGCGGCCTTTTTGGGACTGCTCCGGCTGCGACGCCCTCATCGGCCGGTTGGATTACCGCCTATTGCGACGGCGGATCGCGGGGGAATCCGGGCCCGTCTGGGTATGGCGTCTACATCCAGGACGAAAACGGCAAGGCACTGGCCGAGTTAAGCGAATTTCTGGGCAAACAGACGAATAACCACGCCGAGTATTCCGGGCTGTTGGCTGCGCTGAATTTTGCACTGGAAAATGGGCATGCAAGGCTGCGGGTGGTCTCGGATTCGGAGTTGATGGTCAAGCAGATCAAGGGCCAGTATCGGGTCAATAGCCCGGAGCTGCGTCCTCTCTATGAGGAGGCCAAGCGGCGAATTGCGCGGCTGGAGCAGTTCCGAATCGAGCATGTGCTGCGGGGCAAGAACAAGGAGGCCGACCGGCTGGCCAATGTAGCCATGGATCGAGGAATGGGTCGTGCGCCGGAGCATGCTTCAGAACGTCTTCCCGGGCGGGCCTTGGATTTTCGAGCGGCAGTGAAGGCGGCTTCCGGGTCGACTGCGCCTGCCGCAAAGCTGCCGCTGCCGGCCAAAGTATTGCGGGGGCTCGTCAAGGGCGGGGTTGTTCACCTCTTGGAGGGTGAGCTGCCTGAGGGAGTTTTCGTGAGGATCACACCGGAGGTAAAATAGCAGCTGTAAATTGCCGGTCGCGGCTGCTCACTAACCATTTAGAATGAGCGGTCTAGCCCCGCCCTAGCAGAAATTGCTGCCGGTTCGATTGCCGCTTCCCGCTGATCAATTATTTCGCCAGACGCGCTTTAACCGCCTCGCTGACTATCTTGCCATCCGCGCGGATTCCAGCTTCCTTGATCCGCTCCTGAACAGCCTTCATGACCGTGCCCATGTCTTTGGGGCCGGGCGTGAATCCGCTCACGGCGAGTTCGTCGATGGTCGAGGTGACCAACTGCGCGGATGTCTTCTTCGCTGGCCGCCTTGGGCATATATTCCTCGATCAGGGTGATCTGAGCGGCCTCGTTGGCGGCGAGTTCGGGCCGATTGCCCTTGGTGAACTGGTCGATCGAGTCGCGGCGCTGCTTGATCATCGTGGTGAGGACTTGATAGGCCTCCGCGTCCGTGATCGGCTCGCGCTTCTCGATTTCCTTGTTCTTGAAGGCGGACTTCATCATGCGGATGGTCAACAGCCGCTCTGCATCCTTGGCCTTCATGGCTGCGATCATGTCCTGGTCTACTTGTTTGACTACGCTCACAACTGCTCCGTTCTTGTACGTCACGTTCCAGTACAAGCCCTAAGCAGCCCGGGGGTCAACTCCCCGGCGGTCGACCGAAGGGTGTGCAGTGAGCTCGCCTGTGATCTCGGGATTCCGGCCGCCGCCCAGCACGCGCACCTGCTCGCGAAGCTGCTGGTTCTTCTCCAGAAGCTCGACGACCAATCGGCGCAGGCTCGAGTTCTCTGCCTCGAGCAGGAAGGTCGCTGGGACACTTGTTGAGTTTCCAGCGTCCGGTCCGGGAGGTTTCTCTTCCATCGTCATAAGGCTCCAGTTCGTGACAGCGTGATCGCGCTCTCGGGGCAGGCAGTGATGCAAAGCCCGCAGGCCTGACAATCGTTGGCCCGCACCGCGAATGCCTGCCGATCGCCGTGGATTCTAGCCTTGAAACGCGAGAAGAACGGCATCGCGCTCTTGTCGGCGTCGCTGAGTATCTGCATTTCAAAGACGTTGCAAGGGCAGGCTGTTACACAAGCTTCTTTGCCCTCGCAGCGATTGCGGTTGACGACCGGAACATACCGTCCGGGAGGTTGAGGGCAGTCTTGCGCGTTTTGCGGCGCGACTTTCATCAAGACTCCGCTTTCTCGGGATCGGGCCAGCATCCGCGACGGCCAAAGCGGGCGCCCATGCCGCGGCTGAATTTCTCCCGCTCTTCGGGGGACATCTGCGCCCATTTCTCTTTCCAGCGGCCGCGCCAGTGCATGCCGCGCCCGGGGCCTCCGCGAAACCCGCCAAAGAGGATCTTGCTCAGCACCAGCAGCCCTACCGCTTGCCAGAAGCTAATCGCATGCACGGGGAAGATGGCGGGCATAAGCCAGTTCCACAGCTCTTTCAGCACAAAACCGAAGACCGCAACGCCGATAATCGCGATCAGAATGACGGTGATAATCTTCTGGATCTTTCGTTGCACTCTGTCTTGAGTTCTCATTTTTTTCTTTACCTCATTTCTTTCCGGACCCTCTTTACGTCATTTCTTTCCGAATTCTTGATAGATCGACTGCAGCCGGTCGCGGAGATGCAGCACCGCATAGCGTTTGCGCGAGAGCAGCGTGTTGACGCCTACACCGGTCTCTGCAGCAAGCTCTTTAAAGCTCCTGCCTTCGAGCTCATTGGCGACAAATACTGCCCGTTGTTCCTCGGGAAGCTCGTCCAGTGCTTCCTCCAGTTCATCGATCAGGACCGCCCGGGCATAAGCCGCCTCCGGGCCTTCATCCGGCGAAGGCAAGAGGTCTTCAAGAGGCACCGATTCTCCGTCCTCGTGCCCGTACACCTCGTCGCTCAGCGAATCGGTTTTCCCCTTGCGAAAAAGATCAACGATGCGGTTGCTGGCTACGCGGAACATCCACGCGCCAACCTGTTCGATCGGCTTCATCAGCCGATAAGCCTCGATCAGCTCGCAGAAGACCTCCTGCAGGATGTCTTCGGTGAGACTGCGATCGGCGATGTGGTTGCGGATGTAGCCGCGAAGGCGCGACTCCTCCTTTTGCATCGCCAGTGCGATGAGCTGGTCCTGATCGGCAATCTGACTGGCTTCGGACATTTCTAATCGCTTAATTAGGTAGACGGCGGAGCGGCGGGAATATTGTATGGATTCTGACGCGAGATTCGCTTTCGCGTTCCCTGGGGCCGATGAGACCACCCTTTCGGTAGAATGAAGTCAAAGGACTCTTACCCACAATGATTCGTAAAACGAGACTTTTTACTCCTGGCCCGACCCCTCTTCTTCCTGCAGCACAATTCGCGATGGCTGCCGCCGACATGCATCACCGCACAGCCGAGTTCATCGCTTTGAACAAGAAAGTGCTCGCGCAGCTCAAGGACTTTGTCGGCACGAAAAACGACGTGATCCTTATGGCCGCCTCGGGAACCGGGGCGATGGAAGCCTCCGTCTCGAACCTGACCTCTCCCGGCGACCGGGTGCTGGTGCTCACCGCTGGGAAATTTGGCGAGCGTTGGACCTCTCTGGTAAAGGCTTTTGGTTGCGAAGCGGACGTCGTGAGCGCGGAGTACGGCACGACATTTGATCTGGAAAAAGTCCGCGAAGCGCTCAAGCCCGACACTCGCGTCGTCTTTATGCAGGGAACAGAGTCCTCGACCGGCGTGCGCCATTGCGTGCAGGGAGTGGCCGAGCTGATCAAGGCTGCGGGTAGCGATGCTCTGTTAGTCGTCGACGGCATTACTGGCCTCGGCACCACCCATTTCGACATGGACGGCTGGGGCGTCGACGTGCTCATCGGCGGCTCGCAGAAGGCGGTGATGATTCCTCCGGGACTCGCCTACCTGGCAGTCAGCGAGAAAGCTTTTTCGCGGATGGCCAGCGCGAAGAATCCGCGCTACTATTTCGACCTGCTGAAGGAGCGCAAGAGCGCCCAGAAGGGCGACACCTCCTACACTCCATCAGTAGCACTGATCGCGGGACTTGGCGCCGCGCTCGATTACATTGCTGCCCAAGGAAGTGAAAGGGGGGTGGGGGCGATCTCGTCGAAGGCCGTAAAAAACTGATCGAGAACGCGGAGACCTGCGCAGCGATGACCCGCGCGGGTGTCGAGGCTTTGGGGCTGCGGTTGTTTGCTCCGGATGCTCCGGCTGCAGCAGCAACGGCGGTGCTGGCCCCAGAGGGCGTCGATTCAGGCGTGGTCGTGAAGGAGCTGAAAGCCCGCTTCGCCGCGATCATCACTAACGGCCAGGGCGAAATGCAGGGCAAGCTCTTCCGCATCGCGCATATCGGATACTTCGACTACATGGACACGATCGCCATTGTCGGCGCACTCGAGCTGGTCGCCATCGAGACGCTTAAGCTGCCTGGAGTTCAATACGGCGATGCACTCGCTGCCGCGCAGAAGGTCTTTGCCAACGCGACGGCCCGATGAGGCGGCGCAGATGGAATGTTCCTGCGGACAGAAGGAAGGGCATCGCGCCATGGCTGAAGCGGCGGCACGCTGAGCCAACCGATTGTGACTCGTGGGCTCTGCGAAGAAGACAGATCCCTCGAGTCCGCTGCGCTCAGGTCTGGATGACAACTTCGCATTCTATACGGCACAAAGAATTTGCAAGGGAGCAGGATGAAGATCGTATTAGCGGAGAAGGTTTCTCCCGCAACACTGGCAGTATTCAAGGAAGAGCTTGGCTGGGACATCATCAGCCATGACCAGATCAAGAATGGGCTCGCCGCAGAATTGGCGAATGCCGACGCTTTGGTAGTTCGCTCGGCGGTGCAGGTCGACGATGCGCTGCTCGCGGCAGCTCCGAAGCTGCGGGTGATTGGGCGCGCTGGAGTCGGCGTTGACAATATCGACGCCGAGGCAGCGACGCGGCGAGGCATGGTGGTGATGAACACCCCCGGCGCCAACGCAATTGCTGTCGCTGAGCTGACCATCGGTCTGATGCTGGCGCTGGGCCGGCAGCTACCCAAGGCCAACATCGGGATGCACGCAGGCAAGTGGGAGAAGAAGTCGCTCAACGGAACAGAGCTGCGCGGCAAGACGCTTGGCATCCTCGGTCTTGGCCGGGTTGGCCTCGAGGTCGCGAAGCGCGCGAAGGCTTTTGGTATGACGCTGATCGGGCACGATCCGTTTGTGTCGGCGGCGATTGCGCGCGAGGCCAATATTGGGCTCGTCTCTGTAGAAGAGCTCTTCAAAGCATCGGATTATCTTACGCTGCATGTGGGCCTGACTCCGCAGACCGCGGGGATCATCAACGAAGCCTCGATCGCGTCGATGAAAAAGAACGTGAAGATCGTCAACTGTGCTCGCGGCGAGCTGATCGTCGATGAGGCGCTGGTTGCGGCGTTGAAGAGCGGCCATGTGGGCGGAGCGGCGCTCGACGTCTTTCGCGAAGAGCCACCCAAGGACTCTGCGTACACTGAATTTGAAAATGTAATTCTAACGCCACATATCGCGGGATCAACTGCCGAGGCGCAGGAAGCGGTTGGCGTTCAGATCGCGATGCAGGTGCGCGAATATCTGAAACATGGCGTGGTGCAGAATGCGGTCAACCTGCCGTCGCTCTCTCATGAGGAATATCAGCAGGTCGCGCCCTATCTTGAGATGGCCGAGCGACTCGGGGTCTTCCTAGGGCACTCGCTGAAGGGTAATATCGAGAGCATCCATCTGACTTACAGCGGGCGGCTCGCCGAGACCAAGACAGACCTGGTCCGCAATGCAGCCATCCAAGGCGTGCTTGCCCACTCCGAGGTGGTGAATCGCATCAATGCGGCGTCGATCGCCCAGGAGCGCGGCATCCGAATTCACGAAGAGAAGAACGCCGCGGCAATTGGCGGCGCCGGCAGCGTGCTTACGATTTCGCTGCATAGCAACGCTGCCGAGGCAACGGCCAGCGCCACAGTGCTGCACGGCAATTCTCCGCGCCTCCTGAATCTGGACGGCATCGATATCGAAGCTCCGCTTCAGGGGACGCTAATCTCGCTACGGAATAAAGACGTTCCGGGTGTGATTGGGCGGATTGGCACTATTCTCGGCGAGCATAATGTGAACATTGCAAATTTCGCACTGGGACGCCCCACTCGACGCAGCCATGGCTCGCACGGCTCGGCAATGGCGGTGGTGCAGGTCGACGGCGAGGTCACGTCAAAGGTGCTGGACGCGCTGCGCGGTGCCGACGGAATCCTTGAGGCGGCCCTGGTCAACCTTAACGGCGTGTGAGTTTTAAATTTGGCACAGTATTAGTTACAGAAGCAGGAGCAAGACAGAATGCCCCTTTACGAATATCGCTGCAAGGCTTGCGGCCATCGTTTTGAAAAGATACAAAGCTTCAGCGCGCCGGACGAAAAGGAATGCCCGGTATGCAAAGGCGAAGTGGAGCGCCTGATCTCGGCGCCAGCGGTGCACTTCAGCGGGTCGGGATTTTATTCGACCGATTATCCGTCGAAGTCGTCGGCCGCGCCGAAGGCTTCTTCAGAGAGTTCTGCGGACAAGAGTGAAAGCAGCAAGGATTCATCATCTGCTTCGTCCAGCGATGGCGGAACGAAGTCGAGTTCAGCATCGGAAGGCTCTTCGTCTGCGCCGGCGGCGGCTTCAACGTCCGCGTCTTCTGCGAGCACGACGCCCTCTTCAACTAAAAGCTAGATCGAGGCGCTCTTTGCCTAAGACTTCTCGGGCGCGGGCGGCATCTTTGCACCCGACTTGCGCGCCTCAGAGAGGCCGATGGCGATGGCCTGCTTCGGATTTGTGACCTTCTGGCCGCTACTCGATTTGAGTTTGCCTTCTTTGAAGGCGTGCATTTCCCGCTCGACCGATTTTGAAGCTTTGGGGCTGTACTTGCGGCCACTGGTTTTCTTTGCGGCTTTCTTTGTCGTTGCCTTTTTTGCAGATGACTTCTTCGCGGTGCTGCTCTTTTTCGCTGCGGGCATGACTTCCCTCCAGAGATTTGGGAAGCATTTATCCACCGTGAGGTTGTAAGAGCCTGGAGTCAGCGAACGCCCGCGGCCGCGGGCAGGATCTCTTCGACATCGACCCATTGGGTGGGATAGATGCCGGTGTAGCAGGCGGTGCAGTACTTATTATTCTCGACGCCATGGCAGGCCTGCTTGAGGCCCTCGAGCGACAGATAGGCGATCGAGTCAGCCTCGATGAACTGGCGAATCTCTTCGATCGAGTTGTTGGCCGCGATCAGCTCCTGCTTGCGCGGCGTATCGACTCCGTAATAGCAGGGCGAGATGGTCGGCGGACAGCTGATGCGCAGATGAACTTCAGTTGCACCCGCCTGCGCGCACCATGCGCACGATCTTGCGGCTGGTCGTTCCGCGGATAATCGAGTCGTCAATGAGGATGATCCGCTTGCCCTCGAGCAGATTGCGGACTGGATTCAGCTTCAGCTTCACGCCAAAGTCGCGGACGCGCTGTTCGGGCTCGATAAACGTGCGGCCGACGTAATGGTTGCGGATGAGGCCGAAGTTGAACGGGATGCCGCTCTCGGCGGCATAGCCCAGCGCGGCGGTCACGCCGGAATCGGGCACGGGCACGATGAGATCGGCGTCGACGTGCGATTCGCGGGCGAGCTGGCGGCCCATTTCATCGCGGCTCTCCTGCACCCAGCGTCCAAAGATGCGACTGTCAGGACGCGCGAAGTAGACGTGCTCGAAGATGCAACTCGACTGCGGCACTCCTGTAGAGAAGTGGCGCGAGGTGACGCCGTCACGAGTAACCATGACGAGTTCGCCCGGCGCGACGTCGCGCTCGTACTTGGCACGCAGCAGATCGAAGGCGCAAGTCTCCGAGGCGAAGACGATAGTGTCGGGGCCGTCGGGATTCGTAATGCGCCCCATCGACAGCGGACGAAAGCCCTGAGGATCACGCGCGGCGAAGACCCGATCCCGAGTCATCATTACGATCGAGAAGGCTCCGTCGACTTGAGAGAGCGAGTCGGCGATCGCGTCGACCAGCGTATTGGCGTGCGAGTGCGCGATGAGCTGCACGATGATCTCGGAGTCGCTGGTGGTCTGAAAGAATGCGCCTTCGCGCTCGAGACGCGTACGGATATTTCCGAGGTTCACCAGGTTGCCGTTGTGGGCGATGGCGATGAGGCCCTTGGTCGAATCGACGCGGATCGGCTGCGCATTGAGCAGCGCCGAGTCGCCGGTCGTCGAGTAGCGGGTGTGGCCGATGGCCATCTCGCCGGGCAGCTTGGCCAGCACTTCGTCGGTGAAGATGTCGGCGACGAGGCCCATACCCTTGATGTTCGAGAGGTTGGTGTAGTCGGCAGTGGCGATGCCGGCGGATTCCTGCCCGCGATGCTGCAGCGCATAGAGCGCAAGGTAGGCCTGGCGCGCGGCGTCGGGATGGCCGTGGATGGCGACGACTCCGCACTCTTCTCTCAGTTTGTCGTCTGAGTCATCCGGTGAGACTGAGGACGGGAGATTTGATCCGCCCACCCTTCGTCCCAACCACGGGGCCGAAGAATGGGGCACCCTCTTTTGTTGATGGGGCACGCGGGTGTCCGGCTGGCCGGGAACGCCCTGGAGCATGAGGCGCGGGGTCTTCACGCGTGGACCTCGGTGAGAAGGGATTCGAGGGTACCGGACCAAGATGATCTTAAGTCTTCGAGATCGGCATCAATAACTTCTTGGTTGCCGATCCGTATTACTAAACCATTCCCCCCAGTAATTCCAAGCTGCACTAATGTGACAAATCCAGACTCGTTTGCAATTTCCCTTACACGCGTAATCTGGTCGGGTGCACACGAGATAATTACCTCGCTTGTCGTCTCCGCGAAAAGTCTACAAACGTTTGGCGAGAATACATTATCGTAGTGGGCTTGCAGGGTGATAGTCGCGCCTACACCGTGGGGAAGACAGGCCTCCGATAAGGCTACCGCGATGCCACCGTCTGAGACGTCAAGCGCACTGTGCAACACGCCTTGTTTAGACAACGCAGCCAGACATTCGTGCAGCGCCAGTTCGTCGGCAAAATCGATCGCCGGGGGCAGACCCCAAAGTTTGCTTAGGATGGTCTTCGCGTACTCTGAGGATCCGAATTGACGAACGAGTTCGGGCCCAGCCCAACTACTTGGCAGAGTCAGGAGCAACACCGCATCGCCCTCATGCCGAAAGGCCGATGGCACGGCTTTCGTCACATCGTCAATGATTCCTACTATTCCGATCACAGGGGTTGGATAAATCCCTTCCCCGCGAGTTTCGTTGTACAGAGAGACATTTCCGCCCGTAATTGGCGTCTTCAATTCATTGCACGCTTGCGCAATGCCGTCGATTGCCTCCGACAATTGCGCCATAATTTCGGGCTTTTCAGGATTGCCGAAATTCAAACAATTTGTCGCGGCCACTGGAGTTGCCCCGGTACAAGCTACCTTCCGCGCCGCTTCGGCAACTGCTAATGCAGCTCCCCATCGTGGCGCGAGATAACACCAGCGACTGTTGCCGTCGAGCGCCATGGCGAGGCCGAGCTCGTGGCCGGGTGTGCCGCTGCCTTTAATGCGCATGACTCCGGCTTCGCCGCCGGGGCCCTGCACCGTATTGGTCTGGACCATGGTGTCGTACTGCTCAAAGACCCAGCGTTTGGAACAGATGTTCGAAGAGGCGAGCAGCTTCTTGAGGTCGGCAGTGTAGTCGCGGGGCTTTTGCAGTTCGGCGAGGACCTCGTCCGGCGGATCGAGCGGGACGGGAGCTTTCCAGGTGCCGACGGGGCGGTGATAGAGCGGCGCGTCGTCGGTGAGCGATTCGTTGGGGATGTCGGCGACGAGCTCGCCATGATGGCGAACACGCATGCGGTTCTCGGCGACAACCTGACCGGCGATGGTGGCGTCGAGCCCCCACTTGGCAAAGACGCTCAGCACCTCGTCTTCGCGCCCCTTCTCGGCGACCAGCAGCATGCGTTCCTGCGACTCCGAGAGCATGATCTCGTAGGAGCTCATGCCGGTCTCGCGCTGCGGAATGTGGTCGAGCTCAATCTCAACGCCCACACCGCCGCGCGCTCCCATCTCGCAGGTGGAGCAGGTTAATCCCGCAGCACCCATGTCCTGAATGCCGAGCACCGCGCCGGTCTTCATCGCTTCGAGGCAGGCCTCCAGCAGCAGCTTCTCCATGAAGGGGTCGCCCATCTGCACGTTGGGGCGCTTTTGCTCCGAGCCTTCCTTGAACTCTTCGCTGGCCATCGTCGCGCCGTGGATCCCGTCGCGCCCGGTCTTGGCGCCCACATAGATCACCGGGTTACCGATGCCCGTCGCCTTCGCGTAGAAAATCTCGTCGAGTCGGACGAGGCCCAGAGCAAACGCATTCACCAGCGGATTGCCCGAATAGCAAGGCTCAAAGCGGGTTTCGCCGCCAAGGTTCGGCACGCCGAAACAGTTGCCATATCCGGCAATGCCGCTGACGACGCCCTCCATGATGGAGTGGTTTTTGCGAATGATCTCTGGCGACGCGTCTGCAGCTTCGTCGGGAGAAATCGGCCCAAAGCGTAGCGAATCCATCACTGCAAGCGGACGCGCGTTCATGGTGAAGATGTCGCGCAGAATGCCGCCGACTCCAGTGGCCGCGCCCTGGAATGGCTCGATGTAAGAGGGGTGGTTGTGCGACTCGATCTTAAAGGCGCATCCCCATCCATCGCCAACATCGATGATGCCCGCGTTTTCGCCCGGACCCTGCACGACGCGACTGCTCTTGGTGGGCAGGCGTTTCAAGTGAACCCGCGAAGACTTGTAGGAGCAGTGCTCGCTCCACATGACGGAGTAGATGCCGAGTTCGGTGAGGCTTGGGACGCGGCCAAGAGCAGCGAGGATTTTCTCGTATTCCTGAGCAGTGATGCTGTGCTGCGCCAGGAGCTCAGGAGTGACCTGAGTGGGCGCGGGGGCCGCGTATTGGGAAGTCACAGGCGGCGACTCTAAGTTCATAGCGGTGTCTTTATTGTCGCATGGGTAAGGCGGCTTACCCTTGTTTGGGCTGGGATAGATTCAGCTGAATTATGTCGTCTCCGAAGACGGAGGGCAAGTCTGTTTCAAGCCTGAAGGGAATCTCTGGAAACCGGCGCTCGATTGCTTCGATGGCAGCCGTGCATTGCCCCTCGGTGATGTTCGGCAACATACACGTCCAAGACCATCCGTGTTTCACATACATTCCGCAAGCTTCGAAAGTGTCGCCGTCAGAGCCGGGGCGAAATTCAAAGCGTTGGATATCGGCGAGAGGAATCATGCTGTCTACCAGCTCTCCCCCTCTGAAGTGCCCGGTCCGCTTCATCTCAAGTTTGTTGACAATTAGCTCGACGCACTCCTTTCGAAGCTGCCAGAAACCTATCGCGGCCGCCAGGGCTGCGGCAATCAACATCGCCATGGACCGGGATACATATAGTGACAAAATAAAGAAAAGTACGGCCCCAGCAAAGATGGCACTGAAAACTCGGATCCACCACGCATGGAACAGCTCCGACCGAAAGATCAAAGCGGCGGTTGTCTCCTGAGTTTCGAACCTGTTATTCATCTGGAAGGCATAACGTCTGTAAGTTCAGCGATTGTGGCATGAATTGCCCGCACATGCTCCGGTCCCGTCCGACAGCAGCCGCCGATGATCTGGGCTCCGGCCTCGCGCCACTCTCTGGCTGACCCGGAAAAGCTGGCAGGGTCGGCTTGGCCGGTCCATGCGCGATTTTGGGCATCCCATCCCTCGCCGGAGTTGGGATAGACGACGATTGGCTTCGTAGTCGAGGCTTTTAAGCTCTGAATAAGCGGCGTCACGAACCCCGGAGCAGTGCAGTTGACCCCGACGGCCACAATTTGCGGTACGGAATCGAGAAAGCGGCCACAATTGGCGATTGGCTCGCCGTGGGCGGTATGGGCTTCATCCCGACAGGTAAAACTCACCCAGGCAGCGATCTCCGGATATCGCTTGAGGGCAGCGACGATGGCGCGGGCTTCTTCGAGTGACGGGACGGTCTCGAAGGCGATCAGGTCGGCGCCGGTCTCGGCCAGCACCGCAAGCCTGCGGGCGTGGAAGCCCACCAGCTGGTCGAAGGAAATGTCGTAGTTGCCGTGGTATTCGGCGCCGTTGTGCAGGGCGGCTCCGTAAGGGCCGAGCGAGGCGGCGATGAGGATCTTTCGAGCCGACGACCGCAGGAATCCCGCACGCACATCTTCTGCGATCCGGACGGATTCTCGCAGACTGGCTGCCGCCTGGTCGGGCGCAAGGCCGATCTCGACATAGGCCTCAGCGGAGACCTGGTAGCTGGCGGTGAGAATGCAGTCGGCCCCGGCGGCGAGATAGGCGGCGTGAACCGCAGCGACCCTCTCCGGCTGTTCGCGAAGCACCTGCGCCGACCAGAGCGGCCCGGAAAGATCGCAGCCGAGCTTTTCGAGTTCGGTGGCCATGCCCCCGTCGAGAATGCGGATGTTGGCGAGGTCGATTTGGCTTGCGGGGGTCATGCGTTCCGGCGGGATTTTGCCCACTTTGATTGTGACAGAGAGGCAGAGCTCTGCGTTTCGGATGGAGGGGCTGGCTCGTTCGGAGGGCCGTCTTTCTGCTACACTTAAGCCTGCTTGTGGCAGTTCGACGGGCCTTCCAGGAGCCCGGTGCTTGAGCATCCTTTCAATACGATCGGGGCGTAGCGCAGCCTGGTAGCGCACCTGCTTCGGGAGCAGGGGGCCGGAGGTTCGAATCCTCTCGCCCCGACCAATCCATGCCGATTGGCAAATCCTTTCCATTCAAGATGACTCAGCTTCCAGGCGCTGTCGTTCCTGCATGCCTGAGCGAGAGGTAGAGCGCTGTCGTTCCTGCATGCCTGAGCGAGAGGTAGAGCGATGGATATTGTTCTATTCGGAGCGACCGGCATGGTCTGCGAGGGCGTCTTGCGCGAGTGCCTGATCGCAGATGATGTGCGGCGCGTAGCCTCAGTGGCGAGAAGGCCATCCGGGCAGCAGCAGTAGCCGCTGAAGTGTCTTCGAGGGGCGTATCCTCCTCGTGCGATTAAGATTAAGCCGACACCGAGTGCACATCTTCCCATGAATCGATCTTCCCTTGACCCGCCAACTTCTTCCAGCCCGCTGACGAGGCGGGCCTTTCTTGAGCGCGCGACGGCTGCAGGCGCGGGGGCAGTGGCGCTGCCTTTGCGCGCGGGCGCGGAGAGCCGCTCAGTGGCGACCGGCAGACCATCGGCTTATGTGGACCTGCTTCGGGTTCCCGACCGAATCACGGCATACTGCGGCCTAGAGGATTCGTTTTCTCTCAGCCACACTGGTGAACGCTGGACGGGGCGTAGCGTTTCGGCGACGACCACTACCGCGAGCGATGAGCTGGCGGTTGGCCTCACCGCTCCAAAGGATGCTTTAACCCATCTCCATTTGCGCTGGAGTGCCGCGGTTTCGCCCTCTCTGCTCTGTCTCGGCGACGCCTGGGAGCGCAGTTACGGCGATCTCGCCTGGCGCAGTCTTGTGCCGGAGCGGCCGATGCCGTGGTACTTCGCTTGCTCGGATGGCGCTGCGACTCACTGCTATGGCGTCTCGACGGGCGCTCGGGCGCTTTGTTTCTGGCAGCTTGATCCTGAGGGCGTTTCGCTGTGGCTCGATGTGAGCAACGGCGGTGGTGGAGTGATGCTTGGCGAACGTACCCTGGCCGCTGCGACCGTCGTGACTCGGCAGGGCCACCCAGGTGAAGAGTCGATTGAGGCAGTGCACCAGTTCTGCCGGCGGATGTGCGCCAAGCCGAGGCCGTCGCCGGGGCCTGTCTATGGTTCCAACGACTGGTATTACGCCTACGGCAACAGCTCGCAGGAGGCGATTCTGCGCGATGCTGACCTGGTCGCGTCCGTTCGGCCAGCAGGGGGGCCGAAGCCCTTCACTGTGATCGACGAAGGCTGGGAGAACAAGGCAAAATTCCCGGACATGAAGCAGCTGGCTGTAGAGATTCAGCGTCGTAGCGTGCGTCCGGGCATGTGGGAGCGCCCGCTTCGTGCGCCCCAGGGGTCTCACACCCGGTTGCTGATGACCGCAACGCGATTCGGCGAGAGATTGATCCGGGCGGCTGAGCTGGCCTATGACCCGACCGTTCCCGACGCGCTGCATCTTGTGACAGAAAAGGTGCGGACGATTCGTGGATGGGGCTATGAGCTGCTGAAGCACGATTTCACGACTTATGACCTTCTCGGGCAATGGGGTTTCGAGATGGGTGCGCGACCGACGCTGCCCGGATGGTCCTTCCACGACCGCAGTAAGACGAATGCCGAGATTATTCTCGATCTCTATCAGGCGATCCGGGCGGCGGCGGGCGAAGAGATGCTGATCCTCAGTTGCAACGTGGTCGGGCATCTGGGCGCAGGCATCTTTGACATCCAGCGCACCGGAGACGACACCAGCGGCAAGCTTTGGGAACGCACTCGGCGGATGGGTGTCAACACGCTTGCTTTTCGGATACCGCAGCACGGGAGTTTCTTCGCCGTCGATGCCGACTGTGTGGCGATCACGCAGGCAGTGCCATGGACGCTCACCGAGAAGTGGCTTGAGTTGGTGGCGAGCAGTGGGACTGCGCTATTTGTTTCCCCTGAGGCTGCAGCAATGGGGAACGAGCAGAAGAGAGCGCTGGCAGATGCTTTCTCGAGAGTGACGACACCGGGCGCAGCGAGTGCGCCAGCGGATTGGTTGGGCAGCACGACGCCGGAGCTCTGGCGGGAGGGTGCGAGCAAGGTAGAGAAACGCTATGAGTGGTGCGCGCCTGATGGGGCGTGGCCGTTTGGCGCCTAACGATCTTCGATTTCTAAGGACCGTTCTTAGCGGACCATATTAGGCTACTGAAATCTCTTCGATCGTCGAGTAATTTCGGGGGGCGACAAGCGCCGGCCCGACGTTCTAGCATGATTCCCAGATCACAGGAGGGACCGCGATGTTCGGATTAGGAAAAAAGGAAACGCCGGAGCAGAAAGAAGCAGACAAAGAGGCTCAGGATCTGGCGAACAAGCTGGCCGATGAGACGCCGGAAGACCAGCAAGTCGATCTTTATGCGCAGACGCCTCAGCTCGGACCATTCGGCGCGATACCATCTGCGACGGGCGCTGACGGTTCGTTCATCGACCGCAAAGATAAAGCGTGATCCCGGCGGACCGGCTTGGCTTATAGTCCGAGCAGCTTGCGATTGAAGGCGGCATCGGTGGCGGCTCCGGCGAAGTCGTCAAAGGCGCGGTCGGAGACACGGATCAAGTGCTTCTCGATGAAGATTGCGCCTTCTTTGGCACCGTCGTCGGAGTTCTTGATGCAGTCTTCCCACTCGAGCACAGCCCAGCCGGGGTAGTTGTATTGCGCGAACTTGCTGAAGACTGCGCCAAAATCGACCTGTCCATCGCCTAACGAACGGAAGCGGCCGGGCCGGTCAATCCAGTCCTGATAGCCAGCGTAGACCCCGGAGCGGCCGTTGGGCCGGTATTCGGCGTCTTTGACGTGGAATGCGCGAATGTATGGGTGGTAGATGTCGATGAACTGCAAGTAATCGAGCTGCTGCAGGATGAAATGGCTCGGGTCGTAGAGGATTCGCGCGCGGGCGTGATTGCCGGTGGCTTCGAGAAAGCGCTCAAAGGTGACGCCATCATGCAGGTCTTCGCCGGGATGCAGCTCGTAGCAGAGATCAACTCCGGCTTCATCGAAGACGTTCAAAATCGGAATCCAGCGCTTGGCAAGTTCGGCGAATGCCTCTTCTATCAGCCCTTTCGGACGCTGCGGCCAGGGATAGAAGAACGGCCACGCGAGAGCACCGGAAAAGCTGGCATGCGCGGTCAGCCCCATGTTCTGGCTTGCCTTCGCGGCGGCGATTAACTGCCGTTCGGCCCATTCGCGGCGGGCAGGCTCGTTGCCGCGAACCGCAGCCGGCGCGAAATCGTCAAACTGCGCGTTGAAGGCGGGGTGCGAGGCAATGAGCTGCCCCTGAAGGTGAGTAGAAAGCTCGGAGATTTCGAGCCCGTACTCGGATGCAACACCAACGACTTCGTCGCAATAAGTCTTGCTTTCAGCGGCTGTCAGCAGGTCGAAGAGTCGATCGTCCCACGAGGGGATTTGGATCGCTTTAAAGCCACGCTCGGCTGCCCATTGCGCCATGGTTGGCAGGCTGTTAAACGGCGCGGCGTCACCCGCAAACTGCGCTAGAAAAATTCCGGGTCCCTTGATGGTTTTCATTCGACCACTATCGTAATCAAAATGCTTTAGTCGTACCAGGCGGGTGAGAGTTCGGCGATTGCGGCGGAGTGTTCCGGCCCAAGAAAGAGCTGGTTCCGGTCACCGGGGAAGAAGCCCTTCATCGTCTCGCGGATCGAGCGCCGCTCCATGAGCGAGGCTGCTCCAAATAATTTTCTGAAAAATTTCGGCGTGTCATTCGGCCAGAGCTTGCACAGCGGAACCATCTCCCCTGTCTGACTCGGGTGATAGGTGCGCTCGTCCCATTTGCGGCGGCCCTCGGCAAACTCGGGAAACTCGCGAACAATGTCGAGGAAGTTCTGATACAGGCGGAGCCCCATTGCCTCTTCATATTGCGGCATGAAGAGCACAGTGCTGCGCCGTTCGTTACGGATCTCGGAGATGAACTCCTCGAAATCTTCGGCGCGGGTCAGGTTAATGTTGGCGTTGGGTTCACAGGCATGGCGGTCGCCGCCGGAGATCAGCACCTGGTTCCACTTTGCCGCCAGATCCGCAACCTTCTGGTTCTCTTCGCGGCCACGCAAACCGTTAAGCTCAAGAGCGTGCACGAACATGCCGGCATCGGTCAGCAGCCGGTCCAGTTCCGACTGGAAAACACAAGCCGGCAAAGCATATAGATTCCAGAGCGGGTGATTGAGCACGATCAGGACGGATGGCAGACTGTTCAGCTCGCCGAGCATCTCGATGACGGCGCGATCTTCGCGTTTGGCGGTACAAGCCCGCAGTCGGTCCATCCACTGCTCGGCCTGACGGCCGGGAAGATTGTGAATTCCGATGTGAAACTTTGACTCGCCGAAGGGAGCGGTCCACTCGACAGAAACCGGGACATCGGCGTTCTCCGGCGACTCTCTTAGCGCAATTGCCGCATCAATGTTGTCATGGTCGGACAAGGAAACAATTGGGCGCAGTCCGATCAGTTCGATCTGGCGCCGTTCCAGCCCCAGAGCAAGAGGGCCATCGAGCGGAGGGGTCCAGTAGGCGTGGTTCAAATCCATCACCAGACCGGTTGTGTGCTTACAATGGACCTCGCGGCGCTCGAGCCACTCTCTGATGGGACGCTTTTTGCGCAGAATCGCGGCAACGAAGCTCAGGCTTTCGCGGGAGTGGCAGGTGTGGCTGTGCAGAGAAACCGCAGAACGATAGGCCGCAGCAATGCCGCGGTCTCTCGACAAATATTCAAGTTGACTTCGCAATAAGCCTCCGAGCGTTCTCGACGGCAAGGTTCGAACGCCAACCTGCCTGGCGGAGACGCCCACTTGTCCCAACGCTAGTTTCTTCCATTAGAGTGCAAAGTGAAGATAAATAACAAGTGCTGTTTGCAGGAAGTTCCACAGCCGCTCGGAAAACCTGCTGGCTAGGCAGGTTTTGCGGGCTGACAGATCACCTGGGCAGCGCCTCTGTACCGTTGACGCGGAAATGGGCCTCGAGGACTCCGACCAGGTCGCCCGGCTGGGATCCTCCGACCGACAGAGCATAATTCCCAGGCAGAACGGCCCGAGTTCCGTCCTGAGCAACCGAGCTCAGATCGCGAGCAGTCAGTAAGAACTGCACCTTAGTCGATGCGCCGGGATCGAGCGAGATGCGCTTGAATCCTTTGAGCGCGCGGACCGGCCCACCAGGAGCAGCGGGCGGATTCAGATACAACTCGACCACCTCGTCTCCCTTGAATTTGCCGGAATTTGTCACCGTGACGCTGACATTGACCGGAGCACCCGCTTTCGATGATTCCGGGCTCACCTTCAGGCCGCTATAGGCAAAGTTGGAGTAGCTGAGGCCAAAGCCGAAGGGAAAAAGCGGTTTTCCCTGGTAATAGCGGTAGGTCCGGTTCTTCATCGAGTATTCGTCGAAGGGGGGAAGGTCCTTGACCGAGGCATAGAAAGTGATGGGCAGACGGCCGGCTGGATTGTTTTCGCCAGCCAGCGTTTGCGCAATGGCCGTCCCGCCCTCCTCGCCCGGATACCAAGCCTCGAGGATCGCCGCCGCGTGCTGTTGCGCCCAGTCGATGGCGAGGGCGCTGCCGTTCATAAGCACGACCACGAGCGGCTTGCCCGTCGCGCCCAGGGCCTCAAGCAACTGGCGTTGCACGGCCGGCAGCGCGATGTCGGTGCGGTCGCCGCCGCTGAAGCCCTCGACATGCACCGGCATCTCTTCGCCCTCGAGATCGGGTGAGAGGCCAACGAAAGCGACGACGACATCTGCCTGCTTGGCCACGGAAACGGCTTCGTCGCGTAGGGCATCCGTGTTGGGCTCCCACTCGAGGCGAACCCCTCCTCCACGGCGGGGGCTATCGTGCGCGTATTCAATACGCACTTCATGCGTTTGCCCGGCATCGAAATGAACCGTGAAGGCGCCGCCTTGGCTCTGGCCGCCTTTTTGGCCAAGCTCCAGCGCCTGCTTGCCGTCGACAAAGACGCGATAAACGTTGCTGCCCGAGCAGGGGTAGCAGTCGGAGTTGCGGAAGGTAAATTTGTAGTCGCCTGCGCCGGGCGCCTGGATGGTGCCCGTCCAGCGGACCGAGAATTGGGTTGAAGACAGTCCCGGAACCGGGGAGGCACTCTGCCAGTCGAAGTCGAGGTTCTGGTCGGTCCGGGTGACGACTGGAGCACCAGAGAAATCGGCGGAGCTAAAGTATTCGCCCTTCAATCCAGAGCCGAAGACGGTGCGCGGGACGACCGCCGAGAGTTCGGATGTGAAGACCGAACCCTGTGCGTAGACGATTTTGGCTTTTCCGGCGAAATAGCTCTCCATGCCCGCTCAGCGGAACCACAGGCGCGGAGGGAATTCCGTTGTAGTTGCCCTCGATCGAGGCGACGTTAGCAGCATTCGGGCCAATCACGGCGATGGTTCCGACGCTTGAGGCCAGTGGCAGGGTGTGGTTTTCGTTCTTGAGCAGGACGATCGATTTCTGCGCCGCCTCAAGCGCGGCCTTCCGGTGCTCGGGAGTGTCGTTCTCAGAGAACGGAATCTTCGCATAAGGCACGCTCTCGGGCGGATCGAACATGCCCAGCTTGAACCGCGCGGTAAACAGCCGGGTGACCGCCGTGTTGATCTCGGCCTCGGTGATCTTCCCGTCTTTGACTGCCTGGACGAGGGTCGGATATTCGGGATGACCCAGGCCGCAAGTCGTGTCGGTTCCTGCTTTCACCGCTAGGACGGAAGCAGCCGTCTGGTCAGCCGCGAACTTGTGGCCGCCGGAGATGTCGGCGATGGCTCCGCAGTCGGAGGTGACATAGCCGGAGAACTTCCAGTCACCGCGGAGAATGTCTTTGAGCAGCATGGTGTTGGCGCAGGCCGGCTGGCCATCGATGGAGTTGTAAGCGCACATGATCGAGTAGGCATGGGCCTCGGTGATGGTGGCGCGGAAGGCCGGCAGATAGGTGTCCCAGAGATCGTAGGGCGAGACGTCAACGTTGGCTGTGTGGCGGGTCGATTCCGGGCCGCTGTGCACTGCGTAGTGCTTAGGCGTAGCGATCACCTTGAAATACTTCGGGTCGTTGCCTTGCATGGATTCGACGAAAGCGACTCCCAGGCGGCCAGTGAGATAGGGATCTTCGCCGTAGGTTTCCTGCCCGCGGCCCCAGCGAGGATCGCGAAAGATATTGATATTCGGCGACCAGAAGTCGAGGCCGTAGTAGATGCCGTGGTTATCGTGAGCGATCGCGTCCCCATACTTAGCACGGGCCTCGGTGGAGATGATCTCGGCTTCGTGATGGATCAGGTCGGTGTCCCAGGTGGCGGCCATCCCAATCGCCTGCGGAAAGACGGTGGCATAGCCCGAACGCGCGACGCCGTGCAGCCCTTCGCTCCACCAGTCGTAGGCGGGAATTCCGAGATGCGGAATGGCGGGAGCGTTGTTTTGCATCTGCGAGACTTTTTCTTCGAGGGTCATCTGCGAGACCAGGTCCGCGACCCGCTGATCGAGGGGAAGGGCGGGATTCTGCCAGGCTGGAGCGGTTTGGGCCAGAGCAGCGATAGAGAAACTGGAAACGACATACAGCGAAACCGGGATAAATGCTTTTACTAAAGGAGATTTCCGCACGGGCGCCTCGTAAAAATTGCTACGCAAGCATCTTTCTACGAGACGGCGGATGAGTCAACTAGGGTGGGAGATCGCTCCGGTCATCGAAAAGCGGTGCCAGCCATCCGATTGGGCCTCCCCCGAGAGTAAACTTGGCGCGAGGGCTCGAGATGAGACACCTTCAAGCGCTGCTCGGTGCGACTGTCGTGCTGCTGGGGACTGTCACTCAGCAGGCGACTGCACAGATCCAGCGGACACCCTCGAATACGCCGACCATTCTGGTGAACTCGCGGCTGGTGTTTCTTGATGTGACCGTTCTCGATAAGAAAGGCCGCCCGGTGCTGAGTGGACTTACAAAAGACGACTTCACCATTAGCGAAGACAAGAAGCCGCAGCCGATTTTTTCGTTTGAAGCGCCTCAGACTCATGCCATCGATGCAACGGCCGACGACGACACCCCGGACGGGAAAACGCCGGTGACGATCTTTGTGCTGGACCTGCTGAATTCGAGCTTTGAAGATTTTGCGTTCATTCGCTATTCGGTACGCCGGTATCTTGCGGCGCAACCGCCGCTGCTGGCCGCGCCGGCCGAGATGATGGTGATCGGCGATAACTCCCTGGAACTGTTGCAGGGCCCCACGCGCGACAAAGAGGATTTGCTCTCGGCGCTCGATCACTTGCCGCTTGCCATTCCTTACAAGTGGGCGAAGGACCCCTTCATCGAGGAACGCTTTGACCAGTCCATTGACGCCCTGCAGCAGATCGCTTTGCAATGTACGGGCGTGCCAGGGCGGAAGAACGTTATCTGGGTGGGCATGGGCGGTCCCAGCTTTAGCACCAAGAACCTGACTCAGCCGGTTGTTCATGAGCTTCAGCAATATATGCACGCCACCACGAACATGCTGGTGGATTCGCGGATCAGTCTATTCGTGATCTACCCAGGGCTGAAGATTGGGCATTTTGTAAACCTGGCCGGACAGTCTCCAATTCCAATGAGCGCGGCAGATGCTGAAGCCGACATGAACAGCACAAACCCGTTCGCGGAAAACATCAATTTTGGCGTTTTTGTGAATGAGACCGGGGGCAAGCTTTTTTATAATCGCAACGATGTCGACGCGGAGATCGGGCGCTCGCAGGAACTGGGATCGGAATACTACACCCTTACCTACCAGCCACACGACGGCAACGAAAATGGGAACTTCCGGCAGATTCGAGTGACCCTGCTTAACCCTAATCTGCATGCAGTAACCAAGACCGGATATTACGCGCGAGACAAGCGCGCGCCAGTCAATCCTCGGTGGCAGACAATGATCAATCTCTCTGAGGCGGCGCACTCGACGATTCCTCTTAGCGGACTGGATATGCAGGTATCGAGCGTCGTGCGACATCCTGATACCCATACCGCAGATGTCACCGTGCTGCTGCGATCGAAAGGTCTCGGCTGGGAGGCGGCCGATAACGGGAAGAGCACTGCCGACGTCACGGTGGCCGTGGCGAGCCTGGCCGGTGGCCAACAGGTATTAGCTTCGAAAGCGGTGAGGTTGGTCCTGCAGGCGCCGACTCAAGACCCAACACATCTTGAAAGACTGATAACGCCGTTGCAGATCACAGTGCGAGTTCCGCGGAAGACGCAAAGCATTCGAGTAGTGACGGAGGCGGCCAACGGAGGGCGGATCGGGGCAGCTGACCTGGACCGCAAGGCGCTGGACGCGGCACCTGAGACCCCAGCGCCGGAACCGCAGCTGATCTCGCCGCAACCTGTTTCGAAACGGCCTTCTGGTCCCATGGTGCAATGAGGGAGGGTTACGATTGTGGCAGCACGCCTATTTCCCTTCTTGTCGCAGTCCTGACATTGTCCTCTTTGGGCCTCGCGCAGGAGGCTTCGCCGAATCTGAAACAGGCTGACGCTGATTATCGCGCGGGCGTTGCCGCTCTGGGCCATGAAGATCTAAAAGGTGCGCTGGCGGATTTCGAAAAGGTCGTCCATCTCGCACCAACGGTGGAGCAGGGGCATAGCGCGCTGGGTGCCGTGCTCGTTCGGATGGGCCGCACCGACGAAGGAATTCGTGAGTTGGAGAAGGCGCTGACGATCCAGTCCACGGACAGCACCGCCCAGCTCAACCTGGCGATGGCGTATGAGCAGAGCGGACGCGCGGCCAAGGCTCTGCCGTGGTTTGCCGCGCTTGAGTCGGGCGCGCGCGCCCAAAATCGCAGCCTGCCGGGCAACGTCCTCGCCGGGTATGCGCGTGCACTTGCGGCCAATCGGCAATTCCCGGCTGCGGTGATTCACATGAAAGAGGCGATCGCGGCTGACCCAAGGAACGCCGAGTGGCACGACGAACTTGGCTCGCTCTACGCGCAGCAGCAGGACTGGCCCCATGCGCGCGAGGCGTTTGCGGCGGCGATTGAACTCGACGCCGGCATGGCGGTGGCCCACATGCATCTGGGAGTGGTGCTGAAGTCGCAACAGCAGCCCGGCGCGCTCGAGGAACTGGCAAAGGCGTATCAGCTCGCGCCGCAAAATCCTGCGGTTGCGGTTGAATATGGCGAAGCGCTCGCTGGCGCGGGGCAGGATGAGCAAGCCATCCCGGTGCTGGAACACGCCCTGGGACTGAGCCCAAACTCCGCAGACGCCGCGTATCAATTGGGGTTGGCGCTGCAACGCAGCAACCGGGTGCAGGAGGCGATTCCGCTCTTTCAAAAAGCCGCGGCGGCCGAGCCGAACAATGCGGAGATCCTGACCAACCTGGGCATGGCGCTGTGCCAGGCGCAACAGGCCAAGGACGCGGTGCCGATTCTGCGACATGCAGTCGCCCTCACTCCAGACAATGCGACGGCCCATCAGAACCTTGCCGCTGCGTTTATTCAACTCAGCCAGTTTGACGATGCCATCACGCAGCTCCGCGCCGCGCTCAAGCTCGCTCCGAATGCGCCCCAGCTGCATTACGACCTGGGACTGGCGCTGAAAAACCAGGACGACGCGAGCGGCGGCGATTCCCGAGCTCGAGACCGCAGAGAAGCTCGATCCGACCCAGCCAGAGGCTCCGTATCTGCTCGGCGTCTTGTATCTGCAGGCCGGGCGGTACGAGGATGCGGCGCGCGAACTGAACCTCTCGCTCAAGCTCCGGCCCGAGAATGGCGATGGATGGGCGACGCTGGGCAGCGTTGACAATAATCTGAACAAGCTGCCGGAGGCCGAGTCGGCCTTGCGTGAGGCGATCAAGCAGCTGCCGCAGCAGCCAGACCCGCATCTGACCCTAGCGGCTGTGCTGGCAAAGGAAAACCAACCCAGCGAAGCGACTGCGGAGCGCAAAAAGCCGCCGAACTGATGCGCGCGAACATGAACCACCAGCGCGCCGAGGTATCTACCAATTCGGGCAACACGCTGCTCAAGAACGGCAAGGTTGATGACGCAATCACGGATTTTCGCGAGGCGTTGAGCTTCAATCCAAATTATGCCGAGGCGCACTTGGGTTTGGCGAGCGCGCTTGAGCAACAAGGCAAGACCGCCGAAGCAGCCGCTGAACGGCAAAAGGCAGAGGCTCTTCAAAAGACTTCTCAGTAAGCGCTTCGACGTAGTTGCGCCGAGCTCAAAGCGGGTCGACACGTCAGATATACAGGTGTTGATTGGCTTCGCTATAGTTTCAGTGGTAGGGCTCTCCGGCTTCTCGACAGAGCCACCCTGCCGCTATGAGGCGAAGCAACGGCCTCCTCGGTGTCTCCGCATATGTTGAGTCTTATTCGGCGCGTACTCGTTATTTTCCTGGCATCGGCGGGAATTTCCTTGCTGTGTTTCAAGGCCATTCGCGGGGCCGAAGACAAGGTCGCTGAAGAGGCAAGCGTTCGCAAAGCTTACGCCGAAAAGATTCGCCAGACCTATAATTTCCCTTTTGGCAAAGACAAGCTTTCGATGCCCGGCAATGCCGCCGCGGTCGGCGGCGATTTTCTCGAGGCCAGCGCCTTTCCCGATGCGGCCTACTGCGGCCACTGCCACCAGGAGGCGTACCACGAGTGGCGTCAGGCGCTGCATTCCAATTCCTTCCGGACGCCGTTCTACCGCACCAGCGTGAACATCGTGATGCGGACGAAGGGAATCGAGTTCGCGCGGCATTGCGACAGCTGCCACAATCCCGATCGCCGTTCTGGCGGGAGGGTTGAACGAGAACGCCACGATCAATCGCTCCTTCGACCGCGACGGCCTGACCTGCACCACCTGCCACTCGATCCAAAGCGTCGACACCAAGCTGGGCAACGGCAGCTTCGTGATGGGCGTGCCAGCGGTGATGGTCGACGAGCAGGGCAATCGCATCCCCGGCATCGTGCCCGACGCGGAGATCCTCGCCAATCTCGACCGTCATAACGAGGCGGTCATGAAGGACATCTACCATTCGCCGGAGTTTTGCTCGGCGTGCCACAAGGCGAACCTGCCGCCGGCGCTCAATGGCTACAAATGGATTCGCGCCTTTACCGCGTATGACGAATGGCAGAATTCGAAGTTCTCGCAGCGCAACCCGCTCACCTTTTACAACGCCGACTTCACCACCTGCCAGAACTGCCACATGAAGCCGACGGCAATCACGTTGCCCGACTACGGCGCCAAGGATGGCAAGCTGGCCTCGCATCGCTGGCTGGCCGGCAACACGGCGGTGCCGTTCTACTACGGCTTTGACGAGCAACTCTCGAAGACGATCGAGTTCTTAAAGAGCGGCAACTTCCTCAACGTCGACATCTTTGCGCTGAAGAAGATGGATGGCCCTGCCACCGATACCTGATCGCGCCGCTCGGGACGGCGCCTTTCACGCTCAAGCCGGACGAGACAATCCAGGCTTACGTCGTCATCCAGAACAAGAACATCGGCCACTCGCTAATCCCTGAAGTTCGCGACTTGTATGAGGCGTGGGTGCAGTTCACGGCAAAGGACGCGACCGGCGCGGTGATTTACGAGAGCGGCTTCCTCAAGCCCGATGGAATGCTCGAATCCGGCGCGCACAGCTTCACCAATCGGCCTGTGGATGTGATCGGCGACTTTGTCGACAACCACAAAGTGTGGACGATCCATTCGGTCGCCTACGACAACACGGTGCAGGCGGGGCGTTCGGCGCTGATGCGTTATCAGTTTCATATTCCTGCCGAATATCAAGGGCCCGCTGACGATCACAGCCAAGGTGAACTATCGGCATTTGCGCCAGAGCTATCTGAACAACATCTTTGGGCCAGATCATCCGGCATATCCGGTGGTCGAGATCGCTTCGCGCAGCCGCACGCTGAACATCGGCGACAATCCGGCCACCGCGCCGCTGCCGACCGACAATCCGGACTGGATGCGCTGGAACAACCTCGGCATCGGATACCTCGATCAGCTGCAATACGAAGACGCGATTCATGCCTTCGAGCAGGTCGTCCGGCTGCGCCCCGACTACAAAGATGGCTATATCAACCTCGGACTCACATACATCGATTGGGAAAAATACGATCGAGGCGCGGGCGCCGCTGGAGAAGGCGCTGACGCTGCATCCCGACGATGCTCGCGCGCTCTACTACCTGGCGCTGGTCGAGCGGCGGCAGAGGCACTCCGAGGCGGAGATCGCCGATCTGCAGAAGGTGGTCGCGCAATATCCGCAATCGCGCGATGCGCGCCGCGAGCTGGGCATCTCCTACTACCAGCAGCATCGCGCCGACGAGGCGATGGAGCAGTTCAAGGCCCTGCAGGCGATCGATCCCGACGATCTGGCCGCGCACTATAATCTGGCTGTTCTGTATCGGCGAATGGGCATGAAGAAAGAAGCCGCAGAGCAGTCGGCGCTCTACACCGCAAAGAGAATCGACCCGGGCGCGCCGACTTATTCGCTGGAGTATCTGCGCAAGCATCCGGAGATATCGACCGAGAGCGTGCCGTGGCATGTGCATATGGAATCGATGCACGCCACTGGAATCGCCAACGCTGCAGGACAGCCGTAACTCAAGAGGGTGGTATTTCATTTGAATCGCCGCAGTTTTCTCCGTTCTCTGAGCCGCACAGCGCTGGTTTTGCCGTTCGCCGACATCCTGGCGCTGGCTTCTCCGTGGCAACAAGGCACGACGCCGCAAAAGCTTGGGCCGCAGGAGCGTACGCTATGATGCGAAGCCGGCGCCGCCTCCGCCAGGCCCGAAGTCGCCGATCGAAGGCACGCCGCTGGGCGTGAGCTTTGTCGATGTGGTGAAGGAATCCGGCCTCAACGTCAAGACCATCTACGGCGGCGAGAACATCAACAAGTATCTGCTCGAGACGACCGGCTGCGGGCTTGCTTTCTACGACTACGACGACGATGGCTGGCTCGATCTGTTTCTGGTGAACGGCTGGCGGCTCGAGGGTTTTCCCGCCGGGCAGGAGCCGCATTGCCGTCTCTTCAAGAACAATCGCGACGGCACCTTCACCGATGTCACGATCGGCTCCGGGCTCGAACACAAGACCGGCTGGGGACAGGCCTGCTGCGTCGGCGACTACAACAACGATGGCCACGACGATCTGTTCGTGACCTACTACGGGCAGAACGCGCTCTATCGCAACAACGGCAACGGCACCTTCACCGACGTGACGCAGCAGGCGGGCTTGATTCAGCCGGGACCGAAGATTCGCTGGAATACCGGCTGCACCTTCGTCGATTACGACCGCGACGGGCATCTCGATCTCTTCGTCGCCAACTATGTCGACTTCGATTTGAAGACCGCGCCGGTGCCGGAGGACGGGCCTTGCACTTACAAGGGAATTCTCGTCGCCTGCGGGCCGCCGGGATTGCCGGGCGGGCGCAACATTCTCTACCACAACAACGGCGACGGCACCTTCAGCGATGTCAGCGAGAAGTCCGGCATGTGGACGGCAGTCGGCACTTATGGCCTGAGCGTGGCGGCGTCGGACCTCGACAACGATGGCTGGCCCGATATCTATGTCGCCAACGATTCCGCGCCCGCGACGCTGTATCTCAACCAGAAAGACGGCACCTTCCGCGACATCGCCATCGAGGCCGGCGCGGCGCTCTCGGCGGAGGCAAAACCGCAGGCGGGCATGGGCGTCTCAATCGGCGACTACAACCGCGACGGCAATCTCGATGTGGTCAAGACCAACTTCGCCGGCGACACCGACTCGCTCTATACCAACCTCGGCGACGCTTCCTTTGAGGACCGCACTTATCCCGGCGGCCTTGGGCGTGAATACGCGGTTGCTGGGCTGGGGCGTCGGATTCTTCGACATGGACAACGATGGCTGGCTCGACATTCTCATGTCGAACGGGCATGTCTATCCCGAGGTCGATAAGTCCAAGGCCGATCTGAAATATGCCGAGCACAAATATCTCTATCGCAACCTGCGCAACGGGCGGTTTGAAGAAGTGACGAGCCAAGGCGGGCCGGGAATCCTGGAGAATGCCCCGGCGCGCGGCTGCGCCTTCGGCGACTACAACAACGACGGCAACATCGACATCGCGGTGAACTGCATCAACTCCACGCCGCAGTTGCTGCGCTGCGATTCGACCCTCAATCGCAACTGGATCAAGATCAAGCTGGTCGGCGTGAAATCGAACCGCACCGGGATCGGCAGCCGCGTCGTCGTGACGGCGAAGACCGATCCCGGCGCAGACAAGCCGCTGGTGCAGATGGATGAGCTGCGCAGCGGCGGCAGCTATTTCTCGCAAAACGATCTGCGCATGCACTTCGGACTCGACCAGGCGAAGAAGGTCGATGCGGTCGAGATCCGGTGGCTCAGCGGCCAGGTCGACGAGCTGAAGGACCTTGAAGTGAACCGCTTGTACGTGATCCAGGAGGGCGGCAAGATTCTGAAGTCTGACCCGCTGACTCCGGCCAAGGGCAAGGTCTAGCCAAGCTATGCGGAACCGCCTGCTGCTATTCGCGCTCGGATTGTTGTGTTCGCCAATGGCGTTGTCGGCCCAATATACAAATCCCTCGCCACAGGCCAGTGCTCCGCAGACAAAGCTGCCTCCCGCTTGTCCATGGCTTACTCAGGGCACCGCAGCGAAGATGCTTGGCGGGGATGTGTCGGTGACCTTGAATGTCTCCGACTCCGGCGATGGCAGCTGCAAGTTCTCTCGCGAGCAGGGGCCCTCGCCAGTTCTCGAGATCGTGGTGAAGAAGGCCGATCTACCAGGGTGCCCCGCGGACAGCCTCGCGCTGAGAGGCATCGGTAACGAAGCCGCACTATGCCGGCACGCTGGGCCGAATGGCGAAGTCGTTCAGATAGTCAGCAGCCGGGTGCGCGATCAACATTTCGTTGTGACCCTCACCTCTCGCGGCCACGAGAAGGTTGCCAAAACACAAGATCCGCAGGAGGAACCGGTAGCGAAAATCTCGGAGCAGGTCGCCGGAAGTCTCTTCTAATGGCTGTCACGCCGTGAAGACAGGACCTCCGCCCCATCGCTTTCGTCTAGTATTGGGCAGAAGCTTGTCCGAAAGAAAACCGTGCGGATGTTCTATCGAAGCCTGACGACCCTTCAATCTCGCGGCACATGCCTGCTGATGTGGCTGATCCTTTCAACCAGCGTGGCGCTCTGCCTCGATCCGCAAAAAGACTTGCGTCAGTTCGGTCACCGATCATGGCAGACCGATAGCGGGCTCCCTCAAAATACTGTCCACGCCATCCTCCAAACCAGAGACGGTTACATTTGGCTGGGGACTGAAGGTGGGCTCGTGCGCTTCGACGGCGTGCAGTTCGTGGTCTACGACAAACAGGCCCCGGCGCATCTGCCGAGCGCGACGATCAACAGTCTTTTCGAGGACGGCGACGGCCATCTCTGGATCGGGACCGATGATGGGCTGGTCCGCCGGAGAGGCTCGCAGTTCGTAACTTTGAACACGTCCAATGGACTGCCTTCCAACACCATCTGGTCGACGTTTCAAGACCGCGACGGAGAGCTATGGGTTGTCACCCCAGACGGGATCGCGCGCTATCGCAATGGCAGCTTCGAAGCGTTCCCGGTCGCGCCGGGGATTGCGAATCCGAAGAGCGTCGTTGAAGCCGAGGATGGTTCGCTGTTGATCGGCACCAGCTCCGGCCTGGAGCAGCTCAGAGATGGCAAGATCGAGAACCCGTCGCTCTTGCCGAACGTCGAGATTCAGGCGGTCGCAGCTGCCAGCGATGGGCGCATCTGGGTGGGTACCCAGACGGGTCTGTACTCCGTCGGAGCAGAGGGCACGATCAGCCCTGGCCCATTGCCGGGACTGGCGTCGAACGAGATCACCGCGCTGGCCACCGACAAACACCGCGGCCTTTGGATCGGCACCGCCAAGGGTCTGGCGTACTTGAGAGACGGCGCACTCGCCACCTACACCACGCACAACGGCCTTCCCGCAGAGCGCGTGGAATCCATCTTCGAGGACCGTGAAGGTGCGACATGGGTCGCGACCAGCCGCGGATTGGCGCGCGCCTTCGGCGGAAAGCTCGAGGCTGTTGCAAGTCCTGACGCGACTCTCTTCCGAGTTAGCACTCTCGATCTTTGAAGATCACGAAGGCAGCCTGTGGGTCGGGACCGAGTCGGGCGGCCTCGAGATGCTGCACGACCAGAAGTTCACCACCTACACCACCGCCGATGGCCTCTCCGACGACCTGGTCCGCTCGGTATTTCAAGATCGCAACAGCAGCGTCTGGGTCGGCACCGCCGGAGGCGGCCTGAATCGTTTTGAGAATGGTAAGTTCAGCCAGCTCACGACGGCCAACGGACTATCGAGCGACATCGTTCTGGCGCTGAGCGGCGATGCCTCCGGCGACCTTTGGGTCGGAACGCCGGACGGCCTGAACAAAATCCAGAATGGACACGTGTCGGTGTATACCTCTGCCGACGGCCTCGCTGACGATTTCGTGCGCTCGCTCTATGCGGCCTCAGATGGCACCTTGTGGATCGGAACGCGGCGCGGGCTTTCGCATCTGCAGAATGGCCGCTTCACGAGTTATTCGAGCATGGATGGCCTGGGCAACGACCTGGTCGGCGCGATTGTCGAAGACAACGCTCACGCAGCTATGGATCGCCACGCTGGGCGGGCTGACCCGCTTCGATCATGGGAAGTTTTCAACGTTGACGACCCACGATGGGCTGACCAGCAACGTGATCACCGCGCTGTATTCCGATCACGAAGGCAATCTCTGGATCGGCACCAATCAGGGTGGACTCAATCGCCTGCGCAACGGCAAGATCACCGCGTATCCGCCGGGGAAGAGCGGGCTGCCTGAGAGTATCTACGCGATTCTCGAGGACGCGCGCGGCAATCTCTGGCTGAGCTCGAAGACGGGGATTTATAGCGTCGCCAAGCACGAGCTGGATGATTTCGCAGCGAACTCCTCGTCGCACATAACGCCCACAGCCTACGGCACCGCCGACGGCATGAAGATCAGCGAGTGCAGCAGCGGAGGACATCCTACAGCGTGGAAGCTTGTCGACGGCACGATGTGGTTTGCCACGCTGAAGGGAATTGCGGCTGTCGATCCGGAGCACCTCAGCCGCAACATCATTCCGCCGCCGGTTGCGATCGACGAAGTTTTGATTGACGACCAGCCGGTCGATGCAACCGCACCGCTGACTGTCGCGCCCGGCATGCGGCGATTTGAGTTTCGCTACGCGGGCATGAGTTTCATCGCACCGCAGAAGGTCCGCTTTCGCTACAGGCTCGATGGGTTTGACCACGACTGGGTCGACGCCGGAACACGCCGCACTGCTTACTACACGAACCTCCGCCGGGAAACTACAGCTTCCGTGTGCTTGCTTCGAATAACGACGGAGTGTGGAATGAAACCGGCGCCAGCGTTGTCTTCCGCTTGAGACCGCACTTTTACCAGACGCTTTGGTTCTATCTGGCGATTGCTCTGGGGCTGGCGCTGTTGGTTTACGCGATCTACCATTGGCGGCTGCGGCAGGTAGAGCTACGCTACGGCGCGGTGCTCGCCGAGCGCGGACGCATTGCGCGCGAGATTCATGACACGCTGGCGCAGGGACTGGTCGGGATTTCCGTTCAGCTGGAATTGGTCAATCGACTGCTTGCGTCGTCCGTGGATAGCGCTCGCACGCAACTGGACCACGCGCGCAACCTGGTGCGCGGCAGCCTGACCGAGGCGCGGAGCTCCATCTGGGACCTGCGCTCGCAGGCAGCCGAAACGGAAGACTTCGCAACAAGGCTGGGCCGAATGGCGACCGCCGCGACGGAGACCTCAGTGCCGAAGATCCGTGTGAACTCGAAGGTGTCGGGCACCTATCGCCCACTTGCACTGAAGACCGAGGCCGAGTTGCTCAGGATTGCGCAAGAGGCGGTGACCAATGCCGTGCGCCACGCGAAGCCGTCGCACATCGCGATTGAGTTACGATTTAGCGCGCGCGATCTGGAGATGATGGTCAAGGATGACGGTTGCGGATTTGATGGGCAGCCTCATCCGCAATCGAGCGGCCCCGAGGGCCACTTCGGATTAACGGGGATGCGCGAGCGCGCGGCCGAAATTGGTGGCACCCTGGAGATTGAGAGCACCCCGGGCGAGGGTACTCGCGTAACTGCAAGCGTGCCATTGGAGAGTTAGCTTCACAAGGGGCGCGGGGGCATCTCCACCTTTTGATTGAGGCCGGCTTCCACACTAAGGTCTAAGATTGAGTCGCCAAGATATGACAATATGACCGAAGCCATCCGCATCATGGTTGTTGAAGACCACCACATCGTCCGCCAGGGGCTGATCGCGCTTATCGGGACCGTCCCCGGCCTGGAGGTTGTCGCCGAGGCCGCGGACGGCAATGAGGGGATTCGCCAGTTTCGTCAACACCAGCCGGACATCACGCTGATGGATTTGCGCCTGCCCAACCTGGCCGGCGTTGACGCGATCACAACGATCCGCAGCGAATTTCCCGCGGCGCGCATCATCGTGCTCACCACCTTCGACGGCGACGAAGACATCTATCGCGCGCTGCAGGCTGGCGCCCGCGGCTATCTGCTCAAGGGCATGGACGCCGATGAGCTGATCGAGGCGATCCGCACCGTGCATGCGGGCAAAACACGGATTCCGGCGCCGGTTGCACAGCGGCTCGCCGGGCGCATGGGCGGCCATGAGCTGACCGCGCGAGAGACCGAGGTGCTGAAGCAGATCGTCGCAGGCAAGAGCAACAAGGAGATCGGGGCGGTGCTCTTCATCTCAGAGGCGACGGTGAAAACCCACATCAACAGCCTGCTGGGCAAATTGGGCGTCACGGACCGCACGCAGGCCGCGACAACCGCTCTGCAGCGCGGAATTGTTCACTTTGATTAAACGATTCTGGCCCACGCTACGACGCCCGTTCCTGCTGCGAACGCTGGGCTGCTCGCTGCTTTTCGCATTTGCACTCGCGATTGCGCTGACCAGTCTGCACGCGCAGCAAGCGGCCGCCTGGCACACAGCCTCCGAGTCCGACTTGAAGGCATTGATTCCGGCGCGCGCGCCGGTGGTGAAAGAGCGTATCGAGACGGAGTTTCGCACCGCCTCAGGCATCACCGACGGCGAGCACCGCTTCATTGCCGGAGTCGTGCTGATCACGGCTGGCTATTCTGCCGAAGGCAAGTACTCGCACTTCCTGATCGTGCAGGCGCCAATCAAGGTTGGCGAGATCACACTGGCCCCGGGCCAGTACGTCTTTGGTTGGACGCACAATGAAGATTCGCTGACGGTGAAGTTCTACGACGCGGCCTCGGGCAAGCCATTGGGAGACGTAGCAGCGACTCTCAACCCGTCGATCAAGAGCGTGGCGTCGTTCCGCGTGTGGCCGCCCTCCGAAAAATCTGTCATGCAGATCGGACGATTCAGCTTCCCTTATCAACTAGCGCAATGAGGAAATCATTGCGGCAATACCATCACTTCGACCCCTGAAGCATCTGCGATGTTGTGATAGACCTGCTCCGTCGCCTTCTTGAAGTCCTCGGGTTTGGCGTTCGGGATGTCGACAAAGGTCTGTGGGTTTCTGTCCGTCAGTGGGAACCATGAGCTTTGCACCTGCACCATGATGCGATGGCCCTTGCGGAAGGTGTGGTCGAGATCGGGCATGGTGAAGTCCACCTCGGAGATCTTGCCGGGCGTGAAGGGTTCCGGGTTTTCCCAGCTGTTGCGGAACTTACCCCGCATCGGCTCTCCTCGCAGCAGCTGCTGATAGCCACCCATTAGTAACGGAGGAGCGCTGATGACGCGCTTTCCCTGGCTCTCGGTCTCGGGGCTGGGATAGTCGTTCGGATAAACATCGATCAGCTTGACCACGAAGTCGGAGTCGGTCCCGGTCGTGGCCACCTTCAGCTTCGGCGAGATCGGCCCAGCGATGGTGACATCCTCGGTGAGCGGCTCGCTCTCATAAACGAGCACGTCGGCGCGCTGCGCTGCGAAGCGTTGATCGTCGACCATGTAGCGTTGCGGCACGGTGTTCGTGGTGTAGCCCACGAAAGGTACCGGATGCGCCGGATCGCTCACATATTCATCGTAGCCTTCTTTTTCCGTCGGCGGATCAAAGGACAGCTTGCCGCCGGCGTGGAAGTAGAGTGTCTTTGCCGTGACCTTAGGCGGTGGCCAACTCGGGTATTTGCGCCAGACATTCGTCCCCGTCTCGAAGACATACGCTTCGGGCATGGGGGCTCCTTTGCCCTTGAGGTAGTACTCGAAAAACGGAAACTGGATGTCCTTGCGGAAGAACTCCGCGGTTTTCGCATCGAAAGTCACGTCACCGAGATGATCGCCATCGTTGCGCGCCCATCCACCGTGCACCCAGGGGCCCTCGACGATCGTGTTGGCGATGCCGGGATTATTCTTCTCGATGGCGTTGTAAGTCTTGAAGGGCCCCGACAGGTCCTCGGCGTCGAACCAACCACCCACAGTGAGGACCGCGCACTTGATGTTCTTCATGTGCCTCGATAGATCGCGGGCCTTCCAGTAATCGTCGTAGGTGTCGTGCGTCATCTGGTCGATGTAGAGCCAGTTGCTGCCATGCAGATAGACTTTCTCCATGTTCGCGAGGGAGCCGGCCTTGAGATAGAAGTCGTACATATCCGGAGTGCCGAACTCGAAGGGCGCATCCCTGGGCGGCAGCCCTGGCTCGGTGAAGGGCTTGAAGAAGACGTAGAAGCCGAAGTTCGCGTCGAGCATGAACGCTCCGCCATGATAAGCGTCGTCGCCCATGAAGAGGTCGGTCATTGGCGCCTGCGGCGAGGCGGCTTTGAGGGCAGGATGCGAATCGATGATGCTGGCGGAAGTGTAGAAACCGGGATAAGAGATGCCCCAGATTCCAACCTTCCCATTGTTATTAGGAACTTGTTTAAGGAGGAACTCGATGGTGTCGTAGGTGTCCGAACTGTCGTCGACGTCTTGCGGCGACTTCTTGTCGTCGATGTGCGGGTGCATCTCGACGAACTTACCCTCGGAGAGATAGCGGCCGCGCACGTCCTGATAGACGAAGATATATCCAGCTTTCTCAAACTCGTCCGAGGGACCGAGGCTCTTCTTGGACTGATCGACACCGTAAGGCGCGACGCTATACGGTGTACGATCCATCAGGATCGGATAAGGCTGCGAATCGTCCTTGGGCACGTACACCGAGGTGAATAGCTTAACGCCGTCCCGCATAGGGATGCGGTATTCGTACTTGGTGTAATGGGACTTGACGTAGTCCTCTTTGGGCGCGCTTTTCGCCTCTTGAGCGGTTGCGCTCGACACCAACACTGCCACACAAAATAGCGGCCCTGCACACCGCCCGATAATACCGATCATGCCTTGCTCCGGGAACTCCTGGGGTTGAATATGAGTGTAAGCGACGCTTCTATTGCGGCATCTTCGCGTAGTAGTCCTGAAGCACAAAGAACGCCTTCTTCTTGATGCCTTTGTTGGAGATCACTCCCTTGCGGTTGTAGTAGTCCTGGACATTGGGCAGCAGCCGCACCGGCGAGCGGAAGTCCATCAGCAACCACGGCGTGGTGCCGGCAAGAAATGGAATCTTGCTGAGCATGAGGAGTTGCTGCTTGTAGATCTCCGCCTGCATCTCTTCGGTGAAGTGGTTGGTGCTCTCGCCATGCAGACCTGACTTGGCTCCCCCGCCCCACTCGCTCATGATCAACGGCTTGTTGTAAGGGTTTTGCCAGGTGTACTCGGGCGCGGTGTCGGGCTTGCCGCCATACCAGCCGATGTATTCGTTCGACCCAAGCACATCGAGATATTGGCCAAGCGGGTCGTCGAGAATGCCGGTCTTGCCATCCATGTGCGTCAGCAGCGCCGATGTAACAAGACGTGTTGGATCCTGGCTGTGTGCCTCATCGATAAGTGCTTTCAGAAAGATCAGCCGCTCTTCGCTCTTTGGCGTTTCGTTCGAGACCGACCATAAAATCACGGACGCCTTGTTGTGGTCTCGGCGAATATTTTCATAAAGCTGTTGTTTCGCCGACTCGAGCGCGTGTGAGCCTTTCCAGTCAATAGACCAGTAGGTGGGAATCTCCGACCAGACCATGATGCCGAGCTTGTCGGCTTCGCGGGTTATGTGTTCGTCGTGCGGATAATGGGCGAGCCGCACAAAGTTGCAGTGCAGCTCATGCGCCCAGCCGAGCAGTGTCGCCGCATCCTGCTGCGACCAGGCGCGGCCTCCGCGATAAGGCGCTTCGGCGTGAATGTTGATCCCCCGCAGAAAGACCGGCTTGCCGTTGAGCAGGATCTTGTCGCCCTGCACCTCGATGGTACGGAAGCCAACGTCGTCGTCTAGATGGTCGTCTCCAGCTTTCATCTGGATGCGATAGAGCTTCGGATGCTGAGGCGACCAGCGAATCAGGTTCTCCGGCGCGAAAGAGAACTTCGCGTTGCCTTCGCCGTCGGTGGCGGCTTGCTTCGCAAAATTCAGCTCGGGAATGCGGAGCGAAACCGTTGTTCCGGCGTTCGCACCGACGACGTGAACATAGCCCTCGATCTGATCGCCGGAGCCGCGCTTCAACTGCAAAGAATAGTCGTCAATGTAGCTCTGCGGAACATCGACGAGATAAACCTGGCGGGTGAGTCCGCCGTAGTTCCACCAGTCGGTCTTAAACGCTGGGACGGTGTCAGTTCGGCGCGAATCATCAACGGCAACGACCACAAAATTCTTGCCGTCAGCTTTGAGTGCTGCCGTGACATCGCAATCAAAGGGCGTAAAGCCGCCCTCGTGATCGCACACATGCACGTCGTTCACAAAGACCGAGGCGCGATGATTGGCCGCGCCAAAGTGCATAAAGGTGCGCATGCCCGGTTTGGGCTGATAGGTGAAGTCCTTCTGATACCAGAGCAAGCCCTCGTAGAAAAAGAGGTTTTCCTTCTGCGAATTCCAGTCGCTCGGCACCTGCAAAACTGGCGAGGTAGCAAAGTCGTATTCGAGCAGGTCGGTACCGTTGAAGTGGGCGTTCCTGGCGAAGCCATTGAGGTTCGGCTTGTCAGGATTGTCGCCCCATCCGTTGCGGTATGGATCGACGATGTAATGCCACGCGCCGTCGAGGCTCACCGAGGGGCGGTGGTCGATGTCGACGAGGAGCGCGGTCGGCGGTACGGCAGATTGGGCCCATCCGGTGAGCGCAGGAAACTGCGCCACGCCGAGAGCGAGCGCGACTGCACACATTGATCCGCGCAAAGAGGAAAGGGACATGGTCACCATGATAGTGCGGCGAGCGCGAAGTCAGTCGCCGGTTGGGATAATTCCAGCGTTCTCGACCATCAGGATTACGGTCCGCTGCGGAGCGCGGGTGCGGTGGAGGACTCCCTTCGGCACGACGAAACCTTGCCGCGGAGAGAGTTCTACAATGCGGTCTTCGAGGTCAATCAGCAGCTTTCCCTCGACGACGTAGAAGAACTCATCATCGTTGTGCTTGTGCCAGTGATATTCGCCCTCGATGATGGCGACGCGCACCACCGATTCGTTGACCTTGCAAAGCGTCTGGTTAAACCACTTGAATTCGCAGGCGTCGGAGAGCGCCTTTTCGTCGATCACTTCCAGTGGCTGATGCAGGATGTTGAGGCGAGTTTCGTAAGGAAAGGCGGCGACGGAATCAGACATTGAATTTTGCTCCGATGGCGTGTTGAGTCCACAGAATACAACTGCACGCCGGCCATTTCATGTGATTTCAGCGGCGAGCGGCCCATTCGGAACGGAAGCGGTTGGCAAGGTCGAATTCCTCGCGCAGCTCCGGCGTTTTGAGGTGCTCGCGAAGATGCGTCAGCCGCTGCTCCAGCGCGAGCAGCGTTTCGGCGATGGCCTCGGTGTTGGTGTGGGCGACGTCGCGCCACATGGAATAGGGGCTTGCGCCGAGCCGGGTCATCTCACGCAAAGCGCGGCCGCCTATGGCGCGCATATCGTCATCTCCCGCGAATTTGTCTTCGAGCATCGCACTCATCGCAGTCGAGAGGAACTGCGGCAGATGGCTCACCCAGGCGCAGAGCTCATCATGACGCTTCGCATCGAGGTCGAGCGTGCGGCAGCCGAACTTCGTGACCCAGTCGCGCCATTCCGCTTCAAGTTCAGTTGGCGCTGAAGATGATGCCAGTGGCGTGAAGAGCCAGACTGCGCCTTGAAAGAGCGTTGCCTCGGCGTGTTCGGCGCCGTGAACTTCTTTGCCAGCCATGGGATGTCCGGGTAGGAACCGCGCCTGTTCAGCACCACCAAAGGAGCGGGCCGCGTGCTCGGTCACCGCACCTTTCACGCTGCCGACATCGGTGACCAGTTGATGCGGACCGAGCAGCGATCCCAACTGATCGGTCCACTCAAGAATGCTGAAGACGGGCCCGGCTAGCAGAGTCAGTTCGCTCCCGGTCGCCGCGGCGATCGGGTCTTCAACGGCGTGATCGATCGCGCCGCGACTGAGAGCGATGGCGAGCTCGGAAGGATTCTTGTCCCAGCCGAGAATCTCTCCGTCAAAATTCTGCTCCCGCAGCGCGAGGCCGACCGAAGCGCCGATCAGCCCCGTGCCTAAAATCGTAATGCGATCGATTCGGCGCGCCTCGCTCATTCTGACGCCCACATTTAGACAGACACCTGCTCAGCCACCAACATAGACGACGCTACCGGCGCGGCGATCTTTCTGCCAACCGCCGGAGCGATGATACGCAACTCCTCGACCAGCTTTTCAAACTGATCGGGGAAGAGCGACTGCGCGCCGTCGGAGATGGCTTTGTCGGGGTTGGGGTGCATCTCCATGAGCAACCCATCCGCACCCGCGGCCAGCGCGGCTTTGGCCATCGGCGGAACCGTGTCGCGGCGTCCGACTCCGTGCGAGGGATCGCCGAGAATCGGCAGATGCGAGAGCTTGTGGATGACTGGGATCGCGGAGATGTCCATCGTATTGCGAGTGTAGGTCTCGAAGGTGCGAATGCCGCGCTCGCAGAGCATCAGGTCGTAGTTGCCTCCGGCGAGGATGTATTCGGCCGAGAGCAGCAGCTCCTCAATCGTCGCCGACATGCCGCGCTTCAGCACGACGGCCTTGCGAACATGCCCAAGTTCGCGCAGCAGGTTGAAGTTCTGCATATTGCGCGCGCCGACCTGGAAGACGTCGACGTAGGGCAGCATCAGCTCGATCTGCGAGATCTCCATGACCTCGCTGATGATGAGCAGGCCGGTGGCATCGCCGACCTCGCGCAACAACTTGAGACCATCTAGTCCCATACCCTGGAAAGAATACGGCGAGCTGCGCGGTTTGAATGCGCCGCCGCGCAGGAATTGACCGCCCGCCGCTTTGACGAGCGCGCCGCTCAAGAAAATCTGCTCGCGAGATTCGACCGAGCATGGGCCGCCCATGATGACGACTTCGCTGCCGCCAACGGTGACGCCGTTCGCGAACTTGACGACCGTGCCCTCAGGACGAAAGCCGCGCCCGGCAAGTTTGTACGGCGACGAGATCCGGTAGGCCTCAGCAACACCCGCCAGCAGAGCGAAATCCTTCACGTCAAAGACGCCGGGAGTTCCAACCCCGGCAAGAATGGTTTGCACAGCCCCGGTTGTGCGGTGCACATTGAAACCAAGATCCGTCATTCGCGAAACGATTTCCGCGATCTGTTCTTCAGTAGCGTGTTCCTGCATTGCAATAATCATGCTTTCATCTCCGTCTCGACCGTGGCAGCGGGCCTTTGCGAGGCCAGTTCGTTTTTCTGCATCGCCCGCATCACGTCGATAATGCGTTCGTAAATGTGGGTCAGTTCAATGTCCGGTAGCGGTCCGCGGTTCGCGGCGCGGACGTTTTGAAAGATCACCTTTTCGCGGTCGGGCTCATAGATCGGGAGCGCGTCCGCCTTTTTCAATAACCCGATCGCCTGCGCCGCCTGGGCGCGTTCGCTGATCAGCGCCACGATCTGGCGATCGAGCTCATCGATTTTCTTTCGCCAATCTTCAATGTCCATGAGGACCTCTTTTGGGGATGCCGTTCCGCCCGCGCACATGCGGCGCGGCAAGACAGCTCGCCGGTTCAGACTTGATTTCGTCGTGATTTAGGATACGCGGTCTATACGTCCGCGTTAAAGGGAAGCTAACGGGTCAGCGCGGCGGCCTCGACGAGGACTGGGCCCTCGCGCAGGCCGCCGAGCAAACCCTTGATAAATCGCGCGATGGAGCTGGGCGCTTCTTCGCGAGAGGATTTTTCGATGATGGCGACCAGCGCGCTACCTACGACTGCGGCGTCGGCAAACTCGCCAAGCGCAGCGACATGCTCGGGTGTCGAGACCCCGAAACCGACGGCAATCGGCAGGTCGGTATATCGGCGCAGGCGGCTCACTAACTCCTCGGCGTCGTTGGTCAACGTCTTTTGCGCGCCGGTGATTCCAGTGCGGGAGATGGCGTAGACGAAGCCTTGCGAGGCTTCGGCGATCTTCCGAAGCCGCTCGTCGGGACTGGTTGGGGCGGCAAGAAAGATCGGCGCGAGATTGTGCTTACGCAGATGGACGAGATATTCGTCCGCTTCTTCGACGATCATGTCGGTGATGAGCACGCCGTCAACACCAGCGTTTGCAGCAGCCGCGCAGAAGTTCTCAAGCCCGAACCGCAGCACGGGGTTGAAATAAGTGAAGATGACCAACCCGGCCACAGGTCGCGCAGCGTGCAACTCCGCCGCCAGACCGAGCACATCGACGAGCCGGGTTCCACCAGCAACGGCGCGTTCGCTCGCCCGCTGGATGACGGGGCCGTCTGCCAATAGGGTCGCTGAATGGCACACCGAGCTCGATCACATCCGCGCCGGCGTCAATCGCAGCCAGCGCGATCTCTCGGCTCGTCGCGAGATCAGGATCGCCTGCGGTGATGTAGGCGACGAGTCCGGGTTTGCTGGTGAAACGGATCGGCATGGCTCGTTCGCTTCTCTAGGCCCCTTGCAGCTTCAGTTCGCGCGCGAGAATGCCAATATCTTTATCGCCACGGCCTGAGAGGTTGATCACCAGTATTTCATGGCGGCCCATCCTCGGCGCGAGGCGAAGAGCACCGGCAACCGCATGAGCGCTTTCAAGCGCGGGGATGATTCCCTCGGTCCGCGCCAGGCGCACCGTAGCTTCGAGCGCCTCCGCGTCGGAGGCGGAAATATATTCCGCGCGGCCCGAGTCGTTCAGCGCAGCATGCTCCGGCCCGACGGAAGCGTAGTCTAGTCCGGCTGAGACGGAGTGGGTCAGAGCAATCTGGCCGGCTTCATCCTGCAGAACGTAGGAGTACGTTCCCTGCAATACTCCTGGCGAACCGCCGCCGTTAAAGCGGATGGCGTGGTCCCCGAGCGTCATGCCGCGTCCACCGGCCTCGACGCCAATCAGGCGAACATTCTCGTCTTCAAGAAATTCATAGAAAGCGCCGATAGCGTTCGAGCCGCCGCCGACGCAGGCGATGACCGCGCTCGGGCAGGCGTCCTTCTTTTTCGAGAATCTGTCCGCGCATCTCCTTACTGATCACGCGATGAAAGTCGCGCACCATGGTCGGGTACGGATGCGCGCCGAGCACGCTGCCGAGCAGATAGTGCGTGGTGCGAACGTTGGTGACCCAGTCGCGCATCGCCTCGTTGATCGCGTCTTTGAGCGTCTTTGAGCCGGAGCTGACGCCGCGAACCTCCGCGCCGAGCAGCCTCATGCGGTAGACGTTCAGCTCCTGGCGGCGCATGTCTTCTTCGCCCATGTAGACGACGCACTCCATACCGAAAAGCGCGCAGACCGTGGCTGTCGCAACGCCGTGTTGGCCTGCCCCGGTCTCGGCGATGATGCGATGTTTGCCCATGCGCCTGGCGAGCAGTCCCTGGCCAATGCAGTTGTTGATCTTGTGCGCGCCGGTGTGCAGCAGGTCTTCGCGCTTGAGGTAGATCTTTGCGCCGCCCAGTTCTTCGGTGAGCCGCGACGCGAAATAGAGCGGCGTCGGGCGGCCAGCGTAGTCCTTGAGCAGCGAATCGAGATCGAGATGAAATGCCGGATCAGCCTGCGCAGCCGCGTAGGCCGCTTCCAGCTCTTCCAGAGCGGCCATCAGCGTCTCGGGTACGTAGCGTCCGCCGTAGGCGCCGAAGCGTCCGGCGATTTGCTTGGTTTGGCTCGGCTAGGGTCGCTGTGCTCATGGCTGCTCCTTGAACTCTAAGAATAACGCTTTGCGATAAGTCCTCAGTTATCAGTCTTCTGTCTTCAGTAGATGTCACATGTAATCGACCTCTGACAACTGGAAACTGACGACTAGTTTTCAGGCCTCTGTCGGTTGTTTGGCCTTTTCAATCTCTGCCGCCGCGCGGCGCACCGCGCTCACAAAAGCCTTCACCTTTGCGGGATCTTTTCGCCCGGGAGCCGCTTCAACTCCGCTGGCAACGTCGACGCCCCAGGGTTGCAGGGTATAGATCGCATCGGCGACGTTCTCCGGGCGCAGGCCGCCCGCGACGATGAGCCGCAGATGTGGGGCACTGTGCAGGAAGCTGGTTTGCGCGGCGCGCCAGTCGAAGGCGACTCCCGTGCCGCCGACTGCTTTGGCGGTTCGCGAATCAATCAGCACCGCGTCGACCGCATGGTCGTTTCGCAGCTCGCCGAGCTGGGCGTCGAAATCGGAGGCATAGTGCAGAACGCGGAGAATGTCGAGTCGTCCCCGTTCTGGGATTGCTGCAAAATGCTCGCGCAGACGCAACGCCATGCCGGGATCAGAGGCGGTATGCAGTTGGAATCCGGTGAGGCCGCACTCGATGATGGTCTCGACGACTTCGTCAAATGTGGCATCGACGAAGACGCCATATTTCTCGACCGCCTTGGGCAGTCGCGGCGCGATCTCCTTCACCTGCGAACGTGTGACCTGCCGTGGACTCTCAGCAAAGACGAAGCCAACAGCATTGGCGCCCGCATCGACGGCTAGCTGCGCGTCTTCAAGGCTGGTGTTGGCGCAGATTTTGATCCACATGCCGCTAACCTCTGCCCGCAATCAGTGCAGGTTTCGCGTCCTCGGCATTGGCCAACAACTGCTGCAATGCTGCGCCCGGATCGGGCCGGCGCATCAGCGACTCGCCGATCAGGAATGCGCCGAAGCCGGCACCGCGGAGCAGGTTCAAGTCATCGGCGGTGTGAATTCCGCTTTCGGCAACGTGGACAGCGCATTTGGGCAGCTTCGCGGCGAGTTCGAGGGACACCTCCAAACGAACATCGAAGCTGACGAGATCGCGGTTGTTCACTCCGTAGGCGTCGCAACCGAGGCCTGCGACGCGGTCGAGCTCAGCTTCGGTGTGAACCTCGCAAAGCACATCCAGACCGAGTCGATGGGCTTCGTCATTGAAGCGGCGCAGTTCAGCGTCGTTCAATGCCGCTGCTATCAGCAGGATCGCATCGGCACGATGTGCCCGGGCCTCGAGAATCTGGAATTCGTCCACGATGAAGTCTTTGCGGAGGCAAGGGAGCGTCGTCGTTGTTGAAGCGATTTCGAGGTTCGAAAGGCTTCCCTGAAAATATTTCTCCTCAGTCAGCACGGAAAGGCAAGTCGCGCCCCCGCGCTCCAGAGACTTCGCGAGGAATGCCACATCAAACTCGGGACGGATGAGTCCCTTCGACGGCGAGGCCTTCTTCAACTCGGCAATAATCGCCGGACCGAACCGCGACCTTTGCCGCAAACCCGCCGCAAAGCCACGCGGCGTATGCGCGGCGGCCAAAGCCTCGAGCGAAGCCCGGTGCGAGGCCCGCTTACGCGCGTCGACTGCCTTTCGAGTTTCAGCGAGGATAGGTTCCAGATGCATATCTATCGCGGGATTCGCGCCTCTCAAGTATATCGACTGGCCCATGTCGCCCGGCACCGGCTCCCACAATCCGATACTCGCATTTATGATCATCCGAACGTTCTCTTCACTTTCAGAGCCCGCCCATCTTGTCCGGAGAAGATCCCATGTCTGTCGCCAAAGGTACCGCTCTCGCCTTGCTGCCGCTGCTGGTAGCAACCACTCTTCCGAGTTATGCCCAGGAGGCCCCGACAAAAGCGGAGATCACTCCGCTAGCCGGGTACTCGGCAACCGCCTCGGCGACCGAGCGTAACTGGGAGACCAAATTCCGCGCTCTTCCCTCGGCAGATAACCAGCGCGAATACATGCGCCACCTTACCGCGCATCCCCACCACGTCGGTTCGCCGTATGACAAGGAGAATGCGGAGTGGATTCTGTCGCAGTTCAAAAGCTGGGGACTGGACGCGGAGATCGAGACCTTCTACGTGCTCTTTCCTACGCCTAAAGACCGCGAGTTGGAGCTCCTCGAGCCAACGACTTACAACGCGAAGCTGCAGGAGCCTCCGGTGCCCGAGGATCCAACATCGAACCAGCAAGCCGAGCAGCTGCCCACCTATAACGCCTACTCGATCGACGGCGATGTGACCGCACCGCTCGTGTATGTGAACCAGGGCGTCCGGGAGGACTATGAGCGGCTCGACCGCATGGGCATTTCCGTAAAGGGCGCGATCGTGATCGCCCGGTACGGCGGAGCATGGCGCGGCATCAAGCCCAAGGTCGCGGCCGAGCACGGCGCGATCGGCTGCATCATCTACTCCGACCCGCGCGACGATGGCTATGCGCCCGGCGATGTGTTCCCCAAGGGAGGATTTCGCCCCCAGGAAGGCGTGCAGCGCGGCGGCGTGAATGACACGTTCTACAGCGGCGACCCGCTCACTCCCGGCTACGCCGCGACCAAGGACGCGAAACGCCTGCCGATCAAGGACAACCCCGAGATCACAAAGATTCCGGTCCTGCCGATCTCTTACGCAGACGCCGAGCCGCTGCTCGCAGCGATCGGCGGCCAGACCGTTCCACGGGAATGGCGCGGCAACCTGCCGATCACCTACCACGTCGGCCCCGGCCCGGCGAAGGTGCATCTAAAGGTCACCTCCAACTGGGACATCAAGCCAATCTACGACGTGATCGGCCGCATTCCCGGCTCTGAATTTCCCGACCAGTGGATCATTCGCGGCAACCATCACGACGCCTGGGTGAACGGCGCCGAGGACCCTATCTCCGGCCAGGTCGCCTTGATGGAAGAGGCGCGATCGATGGGCGAGCTGCTCAAGCAAGGCTGGAAGCCGAAACGCACGATTATCTTCTGCGCGTGGGACGGCGAAGAGCCAGGACTGCTTGGCTCGACCGAGTGGGTCGAGATGCATCAGGACGAACTACGCAAGAAGGCCGTGATGTATGTCAACTCCGACAGCAACGGGCGTGGCTTTCTCGGCGTCGACGGCTCGCATACGCTGGAGCACTTCATCAACAGCGTCGAGCGCGACATTCCCGATCCCGAAACCAACCTGACCGTCTGGAAGCGCGCGCAGCTCTACGAGATCGCCCATCCTGACGGCGACAATGACCGGCAGGAGGCGCGCGACCGCGAAGACTTGCGCGTCGGCGCTCTCGGCGACGGCTCCGACTATGTGCCGTTTGTCCACTTCATCGGCATCGCCTCGCTCGACCTGGGATTTGGCGGCGAAGGCGGAGGCGGCGTCTATCACTCGATCTACGACGATTTCTACTGGTACACACACTTTGCCGACACCGACTTCGTCTATGGCCGTGCGCTATCGCAGACGGGAGGGACGGCGGTGATGCGCATGGCCGACGCCGAACTCCTACCCTTCGACTTTCACAACTTCGCCGACACCGTGCACATGTATGTGGATGAACTGAAGAAGCTGCTCAAAGACGAGCAGGCAAAGATCGAAGAGACCAACAAGGAGCTCGACGAAGGCGTCTTCACGGCCGACGCTGACCCGAAGAAGCCGTCCGTTCCGCCGGCACGCAAAGCAGTTCCTCCGTATCTGAACTTCGCTCCGCTCGAAAACGCCGATGCCACGCTCACCCGCAGCGCCGACCGCTTCACCAAGGTGCTTGCGGCCGCGCGGGCAAAGGGTGACTTGACGATCGATCCGCAAACGCTGGCCGAGATCAACACGCTCATGATGCAGAGCGAACGCAAGCTCATCCTGCCCGCGGGGCTCCCCGGCCGTGAATGGTACAAGAACCAGATCTACGCGCCCGGAGCATACACCGGCTACGGAGTCAAGACACTGCCTGGGGTCCGCGAGGCCATGGACCAGGAAGACTGGAAGGTCGCAGAGACGGAGATTCCGATCGTGGCTAAGGTGATCGAAGATGAGGCTGCGCTGATTGATAACGTGAGTGGATTGCTGGGTGGGGCAACAGTCAAAGTAGAGCGATAAGCAGGAATTCTCATTTGCACCGAAAGTCATCTATGCACCGAATCTCGGATCGGTGCATAATAATATCGATATGGGAATCAGAGCCAACATCAATCTCGACGCGGACGCTTACAGCTTCGCCTCGGCTTATGCCGCTGCGAAGGGTATGCCTCTGGGAGCCGCTGTCAGTGAACTGCTTAGGAAAGTAGAGCACGGCCCGAAATCATCATCGGACGCAGAGTCGCCTCGTTTGATCGAAGGTCCCCTTGGATATCTTGTGAAGGCGAAGACCGGTCGGGTCATTACGCCCGAGATGGTGAAAGAAGGCTCCGAGGACGAGTTTGTCTAGGCCGGCTCGATATCTTCTCGATGTGAACGTTTTGCTGGCCCTTCTCGATCAAGACCACGTTCATTATCAAACCGCGATTCGATGGTTCAGCTCTCCAGGTCTCCAGTGGGCCCTATGCCCCTTCACCGAAGCTGGCTTTTTGCGAAACATGATCAGGCCGAAGATGGGCAACATTAGCGTAGCGAAGGCCATGAGTCTGCTTGAACGGTTCGCACAGAGACCCGGTTATCACTATCTGCCGATCTCCGCCGATTGGCGTGAGTTGTGCAAACCATTCTCCGAACGGATCTTCGGCCACAACCAGATAACGGATGCATACCTGCTAGGACTTGCCATTCGTGAGGATCTGGTGCTCGTTACTTTTGACAGGGCTATTCTGCACTTGGCGGGAAAACATAGCCGTCACGTGCTGGTCTTGACCTGCTAGCCAGCTAGACCCGAGGAATTCGCTCCGCGAAGTAAACTACTGCAGGGAGATTGAATGAACCGCTCGCTTCGCCCCAACATCCTCGCCTTATCTCTTCTCTCACTTCCGCTGATCGCCCAAGCGCAATCCGGCAATACCGTCCCGTCAATTCCCGGCATCCCTCCCGCCGTCCGTCAAGCAGCAGAAAGCATCGATCCGGAGAAGATTCGCGCTCACGTGAAGTTCCTCGCCGACGACCTGCTCGAGGGCCGTGGCCCCGGCAAGCGGGGCGCAGAAGTTGCCGCGAAATACATCGCCACGCAGTTCGCGGTCGAAGGCCTCAAACCCGCAGGCGACAACGGGACGTATTTCCAGAAAGTCCCGCTCTATGCCGTGCACACGGTAGAAGACCAAACGACCTTCAGCTTCGTTCCGAACTCGGGCGCGCCAACCAATCTGAAATACAGCGAAGAGATCGTCGCAAAAGACACAACAGGAGCAGACTCCGCAGACATCGACGCGCCGATCGTCTTCGTCGGCTACGGCATCGACGCTCCCGAATACAAATGGAACGACTACGCCAGCGCTGACGTGAAGGGCAAAGTCCTGCTGGTAATCGTGAACGAGCCGCCTTCCACCGATCCGAATTTCTTCAAGGCTGAGGCGCTGACCTACTACGGCCGCTGGACATACAAATACGAGCAGGCCGCGCGCCTTGGCGCCGTCGGCGTGCTGATCATTCATCGCACCGACCTTGCCAGCTATCCATGGGATGTCGTGCGCAATTCCCAAGCGATAGAGAAGTCCTACCTGCAAGGCGACCCCGCAGCAAAGCTCAAAGCCGCCGCATGGATCCAGCACGACGTCGCCGACAAGCTGCTCGCCTCGATCCACATGACGGCAGACCAGGCCATCGAAGCCGCCGGCAAACGCGGATTCAAGGCCATCGCTCTCCCCGTCCGGCTCAAGGGGCACATCGTCAGCAAGGTCCGCCACTATGAATCAGACAATGTGATCGCTGTCGTTCCCGGAGCCAGCGTCGCGCCCGGACGCGACCAGGCCGTGATCTACTCCGCTCACTACGACCATCTCGGCATCGACCCCGACGCCAAGGGCGACGGCATCTATAACGGAGCCGCTGACAACGGCACCGGCTGCGGCATTCTGCTCGAGATGGCGCGAGCCTGGACCGAGGTCAAGCCGCCGCACTCCGTCTATTTCGCAGCTGTCACCGCCGAGGAGCAGGGTCTGCTCGGCTCACAATACCTGGGCATGCACCCGCCCGTTCCGGCAGCGCAGATCAGCCTTGATTTGAACTACGACATGTTGTTGCCTATCGGCATTCCAACGGCGATCGGCGCTGCGGGGTCGGAGCGCACCAGCTTCTATCCGGTCGTCGCGTCCACCGCCAAGGCTTTTGGATTTACCATCCAGCCCGACCAGCAGCCCATGGCCGGCCACTACTACCGCTCCGACCACTTCAGCTTTGCGCGGGTCGGCATTCCCGCGTTCTCGATCGATCAGGGCACGCTCTTTGAGGGCCAGACTCCGGAATGGGGCAAAGCGCAGGAGGAGGACTACGTGGCGCACCACTACCATCAGCCCTCGGATGAATACCATGAGTCAATGGATTTTCGCGGAAACGCCAAGCTGGCGCGCTTCGGGTTTATCCTCGGTTGGGAGGCTTCGTCGCAGGCCTCGAGCGTGAGTTGGCAGCCCGGAGATGAGTTTGAGGCGGCCAGAAAGAAGAGCGAGAACTGATTTTGAAAGTCGCCATGGCCATTCTCTTTGTAATGGCGGTCGCAGTGTTGAGCCAGGAGGCACAGGCGGCCGTCCCGCCCATTCTCCATCAACGCCCGATCCTGGCGTCGCCAATCTTCCCCCCTGAAGACGATCGCATCGTCGCGACGTGGCAGCGCGGCGCGACCGACTTTCCCGCCGAAGCTACCGGATTCTACCGCTTTCGTGACGACGCGCAAGGGATCAGAATCATCTCCCACGGCGGCGAGATTTCGGGCTACCTGCTGAAGCTTGGCAAGGGAACCAGCGACAAAGACATGGTGCTGGGATACGACTTTAGCGAAGTCGCCGGAACCCGGAACCAGCTATATTTCACCACCCGGCAAGTCCACGGCGTCTGGTACGGATTTGAAGGCCGGGTCATCCAGCAGCGAGGCTTGAGCCACGACGACCAGGCCAATTACATTTTGCAGGGAACCCTAACCGAGCATGACGAAGCGCAACAAACCACCCAGAGCGCCGCGATCCGGCTGCGGTACGAGGGACCGCACTAATCCGTTGCCGGTATAGCCCGGAGATCTTCTCATGACCATGAATCTTCTTCCAACTCTCGCGCTGACAATCGCCCTGCTCGGCGCAGGCGCGCAGCAATCCGAGACCCCTGGACTACAGCATCGACCCGCCGGAGCTCCCGCAGACCAGAGCGTCAAGGTAACGCTGGATGGCGGCAAGACCGTAATCCCCGACGACGCCTTCGGCCTTTACCGCTACGCCGACCGCCAGAGCGAATTTGGTGAAGGCTTGCAGATCAACCAGCAGTTCGGCGAGGTTTCGGGATATTTCTCCGTCTCAGCCGGCTCCAAGAGCCACGGCAAGCTGCAGACATACTTTCTAAGCGAGGTTGAGGGCGGAGACCCGAGCGGCAACGGCCACTTTACTTTCACCACCCGCCAGGTGCACGGCGTCTGGTACACCTTCGACGGCAAGGTCTTCCGCGGAACCGGAGCGACTGCCGCAGCCGACGGATACTACATGATGGACGGCACCCTAACCACGCATGACGACGTGCAAAAGACCACCCAGAACAAGACAATCAGCCTGAAGCTGACGGCAATGCACTAAGCCCCACTCACATGCGCCAAATCTTAATCGAATCATCGCCGTGAAAAGCGCATCGTAGGTTAGGCAGTATTTTTTCAAACCGCAAGATCACCACGCACCACCAAAGGAGTTCTCATGGAACGCACAGCAAGCGCCATCTGGCACGGCGGAATCAAAGACGGCAAGGGCAGCATCACCACCCAGAGCACGACCCTCAAAGACACCCAATATTCTTTCGGCTCTCGCTTTGAAAGCGGCGTCGGCACCAACCCCGAAGAGCTGATCGCGGCCGCGCACGCCGGCTGCTTCACCATGGCGCTCAGTGGTCAACTGACCACTGCGGGCTTGCCGCCGGAGTCGCTCGAGACCACCGCCAGCGTCAAGCTTGAGAAAGTGGAAGGCGGCTTCGGCATCACCGCGATTCACCTCGTGACCAAGGCCAAGGTGCCCGGCGCGGACAAGGCCGCCTTCGACACGGCTGCGGCCAACGCCAAGGCAGGTTGCCCGATTTCGAAGCTTTTCAAGGGTAATGCCGAGATCACGCTGGACGCGACTCTCGTATAGGCAGTCCCAACACAGAAATCAAAACGGGGCCGGGCTTGAACCGGCCCCGTTTTGTTGCCTGGCAGACGATTATGGCTGGAAGACCACCCGAACACCCGACTCCGAGGTATTCCAAACCGCTTCGATATCCCTGAGGGGTACGGCCTTGACTTGAAAGTGAAAGGGCCGCGTCGCTGCCATCTTGAAGAACTCCGCAACCGCCTTGACGATCTGATCGAGCGAGGCGCTGCCGAAGCCGCTGCCGAGCAGCTCAATCGCGGAGCTGCGCAGGGTGGCTGCTTGCAAAGAGATTGCCGGGGCGGAGACCGCGCCAATCTGCACGTACCGCAGGCGCGGCGTCGATTTCGAAAGGCCTTTGTGCGAAAGCGCCCCCAGCAGCGCCTCGGCGGGAGCGCCCCAAAGATAGTCGAGGACCACGTCGACCGGATCCAGGGCGACCTCCTGGCGAAAGGCCGCGACCAGCGCGTCATGCTCCTGTTCGAGAGAGACGATGGCGTCGGCGCCGAGGGTCTTCAGCTGCCCCAGGGCCTGTGGGTTGCGCCCAGCGGCGATGACCCGGCGAGCGCCGAGGCGCTTTGCGATCTGCACCGCGAGTTGGCCGGCAACTCCGGTTGCGCCAAGAATCAGCACACTCTCTCCGGCGACGAACTTAGCACGCCCAACAAGCGCGACCCAGGACGACATCCCAGGGTTGGCGATTCCGGCCGCGGTTACGTCATCCAGGCCATCCGGTAACTCGATCGACATCCAACTCGGCGCCAAGGCGCGCTCCGCAAAGGTGCCGTAGGGGCTGCGCCCGCCTCCGAAATAAACTCGCGTGCCGTCCTCGAGACGCCCCACGCCGTCAACTCCGGGAATGAAAGGCAGTTCTCCAGTGCTGCCATAGTGAGTTCCATTCGCCAATGCTTTTACGATCTGGTGAAGTCCGGCAGCGGTCACGGTGACCAGCTTTTCTCCCTCAGCCGGAACGGGATCCGGGAAGGTCGTATAGCGAGGCGGTTGCTTGAAGTCGTCAACGACAGCTGCATTCATGAGTCTCTCCGCAAGCGTGTTCCTGATTCCGCTAAAGTCAGATGGCGGAAGCCAACCGATAGCACGGTCCCAGTCAGGGTCTGCTGCCTCTAGCCGCCCTCAGCGCGCAGTGCCTCGCGCAGCTGGCGGTTGATCGCCGTAGCTTTTTCGACGCCGCTATCGAGCAGTTGATGCCACTGCCTTCCGTTCTCACCCAGATCGAGGGTGCTCAGCAAGAAGCTGCTCTGCATGATGATCTCGAGGGCGTTGCTTAAATCATGGGCAAGCTCGCGGATCGTCTTGTTCGCGGGGGCGACCTCGTTCGGCAAATTGTCCGGTGCGGTCATAGTGATCGACTGATCCTCCGTCTGGCTTCGCGCTCTAGCTTACTGGAGATGCTCGTCCCGCAACAACGGCATGGCATTCCGCGCCCCATGGCAAGAGTTCCATTACGACAATCCGCCCGATGCTGTGATGGGGACATGTCCGTATGGAGAGCTTCCCTTGCGTACAATCGCTTCTATATGCGAAAACTTCTTGCGTTCCTGATGCTGTTGTCGGCTGGGCTGTGCAGCGGTGTTTGGGCGCAGCAGGTTTCTGCCGCTATTGACTCTGACCCTCCCGCGAACCCGAGATATCCGGCGGCGATGGAGACTTTCCAGCTCCCCAGCCATGGGGCGCAGCTCAATGCTCTCACCTACATCGCCGCCGGAGCGGGGCCGCATCCGGTGGTCGTCCTGCTGCACGGCTTCCCGGGGAATGAAAAGAACCTCGACCTGGCGCAGGCGATCCGCCGCGAGGGATGGGACGTTCTCTATTTCGACTATCGCGGCTCGTGGGGTTCGCCGGGAGACTTCTCCTTCACTCACAGCACCGAGGACGTCGCCTCGGCGCTCGCCTATCTGCGCGACCCGGCGAATGCCGTCAAGCTGCGCGCCGACCCCAAACGAATCGTCCTGATCGGCCACAGCATGGGCGGCTTCATGACCGCCTACGGCACAGCGCATGACCCTGCGGTACTCGGAGCAGGCATCATCTCGGGTGCGGACTTCGGCGCAGGCAGCTATGCCGCTCACCCCGAATTGACCGAAGCGGAGGTAGTTGCGAAGCTGGCGCCGCGGCTTGCGGAGGAGGGTATGGCCCCACTCAGTGGCTGCACTCCAGAGGGCCTTGCCACGGAAGTGTGGAAGAATCGCGCCGAGTGGAAATTCAGCGCCTTTGCGGCCGGGCTGGGCATGCGTCCAGTGCTGATCGTTACCTCGGACGATGGCCTAGGACCCACCGGGAAAGCGCTTGCCGACGCCCTCAAGCAAGCCGGGAACCAGCACGTCACCGAAAAGCATTTCACCACCGATCATTCCTACTCCGGCAAGCGAATCGGCTTGGAGGAGACGGTGCTGACGTGGCTAGCGACGCTGCCGTGAGCGGCTGTCGAATCAGGATTGCGCGTTTGACTTGAGGACAGCAGTTTGGGACACTAAAGGTTGCCGCCGTATCCGCAAAGTTCGCGCTGGATACCACAAAGCATTGCCGAAGTGGTGGAATTGGCAGACGCGCATGGTTCAGGTCCATGTACTCGCAAGGGTGTGGGGGTTCGAGTCCCCCCTTCGGCACCAAATATCTAGCTTTAGAATCAATAGTTTACATCGGCAAAAATCGTTTGTGCCCAGAACGTGCCCATATGCGGTATGCCATCTACGATCTGTCAGGCCTCTGACGACCCGCCAGAAGTACTACTCGCTGAGATGAGTCACAGGGGTTCGATCAGCATGTCTGTTTATCGGATCTCGGTTCATCTGTCCCCCAGTGGCGTGAGATCGCCCCAGCAGGGAAATAGATCATGCGAGAACTTCATCTCCATTACCGTTCGCGGCCTCGATTTCTCGTCACACAATCAAATGCTGATCAACGCCCGAAGGGGTTACTTCCTTCGTGCTCGGGTGCCTCGTGAGGCGCATCCGAGGCTTCGAGCCTGTTCTTATACAGACGCCATCTGGCGACCTCGCGGATATACCGCGTGTTCTGTACCCCATGGAAGTGGAGCCGGAATAGAACATATCGGAGATGCTTTCGATGACGGTGGATGCGCATGGAGAGTGACTCTCCCTTTGAGGCGTGGGCCATGGCTGGAGGTAAACGCCGAGGCACGAGTTGTTGTCCTAGCGATCGCTTTCCCGGCAAACCCGCGGCAGCGAGCTCTTTGTGCAAAAGTAAGTAAAGCTTTGTGCCCGGAAAACTAGTGAGCGCGGCTCGAAGCCCGTACATAGACACCCAAAGCCTTGTCCCGGCAGGCAAACGATCTACTGTCCAGCAGGTCAAAGCCTCTGGAGCAAAGTGTCCCATTACCTGGGAGATCAGCATGGTCACAACACCCAGCCCGATCGTCGCGCGAGAGTTGGCTTCGCCAAGCTCTCGCAACTCCCTCCAAAATGCGGTGTCATCGTAGCGTGCAATAACGTGACGGCGAAACTCGATCAGATGAGCGACCCGGAAGAACTCGCCGGTCACGTGCTTGTAGAGATGGAGCCCCTGTCCGAGTAACAAGTCCACCGGAGAAAGAACCGGCACCTCAACACCTTGAAGACTTTGCCTGCCGCAGCGGGCCAGCAATGATGACTCTCGCGGTGCAGATGCCTCAACGTGCAACTCAAGACTGCGATGGGGTGTCACCTTATACAAATCTCTAATCGAACCCGCTTGATTTTCGTTCGCCTTGAATTCCCAGCTTCTGCCGCTAACTGCGTGCAGACGGTAGCCCCTGGATTCGAGGATTTGCCGGGCTCGAGACACACTCTGCTCGGCTATCAGAAAATCCAGATCCAACTGCGAGCGTAATTGCGGCTTTGGAACCGAGATTGGCCATAGGGAAAATCCCTTGAGAAGAGCGTAGGAGAGACCGGCCTTCTCAAATTCCTGGTGGACTTCGATCAGCTCGGAGAGCATCGAGTCCATTCGCGTCGCGTTATCTTCGACGTTCTGTTGCAAGCGCGCGAACACGGATGGTGGAAGCATCTTGCGCTGGCCAAGATCGATTACCCGGTCAAGAAAATACAGGGCCAGACCGCTGGTATCGAGCCAGTACAACAGCCTTTGCCATTCCTTCCCGGTCAGACGCCAGAGCCGCCCGTACTCGGGCGGCAAGGGATCGCAGAAAGCCAAAAGCACGGCTTCGCGCAACTGTTGTGTGCGGCTCAGGGAATGCTTGTGTCTTGGTTCAATCGATGGGTTTCGCTTCGGTGCTCTGCGAAAGAATAAGCGAAGCAGGTCGAGGGGACTCGGACAAAAGGAGTTGCTCATCGTTGCTCCAAGGCGAAGCATTCTTCAGGCATCGCAATTTAATCCGTAGCGTCGCCTCTATTCCAACTCTAGCCAGCGCACCGGCTCCGGTTGTCACCCATCTGTAATCGGATTGTCAGGATTTTGCGGACCATGGATGTTCGAGCGTTTCCCGAACGATGTCTGAACTGCGCAGATCTCAAGGATCTCTGTGATTCGGCTCGACGAACTCGAGGGGTGCGTTGCGACGCGACAATCAGCTGACAAATGACAGACGCGCCGATGACAGCTCGGAAGATAGCAACTGCTAGCTTGCAACTATGCAGCATGCGATTGTGAACCTGAAGTCTTTCAAGATGCGGTTAATTCGGCCGATCGTGCTCGCTCTGGCGATGCTCAGCGCGGTCAGTTATGGCGTGGCGCAGGACACACCTCTCCTCTCTGGCGGCGTCGGGTTCTTTACCAATACCACGGATGACAAATCAACGTTCATGCCGATCATTGAGCCCCTGTTAGCCGCGCCGATCGGAGATCACTTCCTCATCGAATCGCGCGCCGCCCTACTCGAGACGTGGGCCCCGAAAGGCGATGGCCAATCGGGTTACGATCACGCTCACTTTATTGGCCTCACCTATTTGGAGGGAGATTACCTTGCCTCGCGGCATTTCACGCTGGTCGGCGGCAGCTTCCTACTGCCTTTCGGCAGCTACAATGAACGCCTTTCGCCGATCTGGATCAGCAACTTTCAGGATGGTCCCGCCTCGTCCAATATCGGCCTCATGTCGACCGGCATTGGGGTAGGCGGCATGGTGCGCGGCTCGGCGCTCTCTCGGCCTAAATACTCAATTGACTACGCCGCCTACTTCTCGGCGCTCAGTACCAACTCTCAGTTCTCTGCCAAACGTTCTTCCGGAGGCCGTGTCGGACCTCTATCTGCCAGACAAGCGGCTGGAGGTAGGTTTTTCCTACAGCCGTTTGCTACAGGACGCCCATGAGAATTTCTTCGCTACGCACGTCTGGTGGGAGCCAAAAGACACCGGCTTGCGCCTTCGCTCGGAGTTCAACCGCGGCCAGCATGCACAGGGTTATTGGATCGAAGCCGATTACCGCCTTCAACGGTTCGGTGGCCCGGAGAGCTGGGTCGGCCGCTTCGAGCCAGTCTTCCGCATGCAGCAGACCTTCCATTTTGATAACAGCACGAACGGCGACGGTGTCTCGTTAGTGAACACGCAGCGCGCCGACTTTGGTCTCGACTATAACCTGCCGCACAACACGAGAATCCTCACCAGCTATTCACGGCAGTTCTCTTCAACCGGCGATCACAACATCTGGGAAACAGGGGTGGTTTACCGCTTTCTATTCCCGGCCTGGAAAGGCAAATAATCATGAGCTCGAAACCTCTTCTCTTCGCTCCCGCGGCCCTTACTCTCCTTGTGCTAGCCTCCACCTTGGCGCCGCTGGGCCACTCTCAGGCAGCTGCGCAAGACAAGCCCGCGCCTGAACAACATCCAGCGAGTCAGAGTGCAGCCGGAACCCAGAATCCCCCATCGCATGAAAGCGAAGGCGAAGGCGAGCGTATCTTTGCGCAGAACTGCTCCCGCTGCCATAACGCGCCTGATGGATTCTCATCTCGCATTTCCGGGACAGTCCTGCGCCACATGCGGGTCCGCGCATCGCTCAGCAAACATGACGAGGAAGAGTTGATGCGCTTCTTCAATCCTTAGAAGCTCGATGTCGCTCCTAAAGGAAAAGATCTTCACGGCTTCGGATGGAAGCTTTCGATCTTCTGGATGGCCCAATCTTCCAGGGAAGAATCCGCTGAATCGGTCTTGCGCATCGCTCGCAGTGTCTCGAGCGACTCTGCATCCCCTTGCCAGGCCACGATACTTATCGCTCTCTTCCGGATCGCCTCATTGTCATCGCGAAGCGCCTTCCGTACTTCAGGCAACACGGCAGGACCGGCGTTCACCAACATCCATTCGATGCGGTTTGCAGCTTTTGTGTCGGCTGTTCCCAACGCCTTGATGGCAGGCTGCGGATCTCCGGCAATACGGTCCCATAGCTGAAAGCTCGCGATCATGGAATCGAATCCCGCAGAATCGTCACCGGGACGGAAGGCTAATTCCTCCAACACTTCCGTCGATCCCGGAACATTAACCATCGATAGCGCCTGCATCATCTTCATCTGGCAGCGGAAGTGGCCCATGATTTCATCCGTCTCCGCCTGAGTCAGGTGTGGCCTGCCGCGTCGCTCGTAGTCGTCTCCTAATCGCACCGCCTCTCCCATCTCTATTCGCAGCTGTGGCGGAATCGCCTGAAGTGCGATCCCGGGCTGATGCCGCGCCAACGCGACCGCCGCTGCGCCGCGAATCGCGGGGCTTTCACTCGCCAGGAACGGCAGCAATACATCTGCATTCACGTTCCCTGGAGCGCGCCCGAGCGCCATCAGCGACTCTTGTAAGACGCGTGGATCAGTGTCCTTTAGTAGCGGCAGCAGAGAACTGGCCGGAGCGCCGAGCTGGCCTAGTGCCCATGCTGCATTCGCCCGTGCATCGGCATGTTCCGATCGCACCGCCTCGCCGAACACTGAAATAGACATCTGCGGTCTGGCGTTCACTAAAGCCACGGCTGCGGCCCGAGAGACGCGGTCCTCGGGGTCGAGCAGCCAATGCACGAACTCATCCTGAAGCGGAAATCCGCGATAACGCGAAAGCTCGAGAATAGCCCTCGCACGCGTGCCAGCTTCACCGGTGGACACCTGAGTTGCCAGAGCGCTTAGCTTTCGCTCCACTGGCCGTCCAACGGCGTCTGCGCCCAGCCGCGGATAGTCCACGTTGATGCCGTCGACTCCCGCGGCCACCGCGGCCTTCATTGCCGCGAGATCCATATCGTGATCGTTGGCGGAAAAGTTCGCTATCACGGCTTTGCCTTCACGGTGAAGTGCCTTCACTTGCTCGGAGGTGACTCCAGGCTGCACCCATGTCGTCCCAGATCCGGCACTCGTTGCGCCAGGATATAACTGCTTTACATCGCTCGATTCTCCGCCGAACTCGACCCGCTCCAGCATTCCTTCGCGTTGCAATAGCTGCAACAAATCGACGCCAATGTCTTTTGTCTTAATGTCTAGAATTAGTCGGATATCTTGCTGGCGTGCTAGCCGCAAGGCGTCTTCGAAGAGCACCATCCGCATTCCGGCGAAACGTTCGCCCATCCACGACCCGGCGTCGCGCAACCGCAGGTCGTCATAGTAACTGTTCTCGACTTCCCCGGTTCCGTCGGTCAGCCGTTCCAGGATGCCGTCATGATTGAGCACGATCTTTCCATCCAACGTCCGGCGAAGATCGATCTCGACTACATTGCATCCAAGCAACGCGGCCTGTTCGAGCGACTCGAGGGTGTTTTCCGGGACATCTTTATTCGCCGTGCGATGGCACAACAGTTGAACACCGCCCGGTTGAAGCGACGCAGCGTGTGCGGTCGTGGCAATGATCGTAAAAAGCAGGGAGGAAAGTCGTTTCACTTGATACCTCAGATCTGGAAAATCTAATCGGCTTATGCGCGCGTGTTGTCTTTAGGCGGACATCTTCAGGGTTTGTTTATGGTTTTGCAGGTACACGGCTCGGCAGTGAGCCAACCAACGAACCGAAGAGCGTCGCCGCAATGACCGCGAGCCCCGCGATACCAAGCAGGACTGGCGGATATCCGAAGCGCGTAAATAAAATGCCCGCGCCTGCCGTCGCCGCCGATCCCATCAGGGCGTTGCAGAACATCGTCATACCTGCTGCTGTGCTGCGCTCCTCGTCCGGCACCTTGCTCATCAGCAGGTTGTATAGCCCTGGCGCACTCATCCATTGCATGCCGGAAAATAACAGGTACACCACGATGGCCAGCTGCGCGTTGTGAATTCCCGCCAAACAGCCAACCGCGACGGCAGTCATGAGCTGCGTCGCGACGATCCCTTTGACGAGCCCCAGCACGCGGAATAACACCGGCGTCAGCAATCCCACCGCAAATTGCACGATCTGCGCCACTGAGAAGACCAACCCGATCTGCGCTAACGGAAGATGCAACTCTCGCGAGAGATAGACGTTTGCGAATGGGGTGAACGAGGCGACGACTGCCGTCCAAAGCGCCATCGAAGGCAGGAATCTCAGCAGGAAAGGATGAACGTTCCACCATCGATGAGCTTTGCGTATCGCAGCAGAGTGTTGCTCAGAATTGTCGAAGGGGCCGACGGCTTCGTTTTCTGCGGATGTCTCGGTTGGAGGCAGCTCCAGCCGCAACACGGCGAAGATTCCTATCGCGGCAATGCCACAAGCAGCCAATAGAATTAATCGCTTGACCTCTGCAGGCTGCATCGCGAATCCCGCCATTTTCAACCATTGAGGCAGATAACCGCACATCACTCCGCCAAGGGTCGCGGTCCCGATACTGGCGGAGAATATAAGGCTGAATGCGGAAGTGCGATTCTGTTCGGTCGTGAGCCTAGCGACGGCCGGGAGGAAGCAGACTCCCCATAGGCACATTGCGAGACCGGACACAAATCCCAGAACAATCTGGGCAGGCTGCCACATCTCGATAGTGCGTAGACTGCACAACACAGGTGCAGCGATAAAGCACACGACGAGTAGCGGCCTCAATCCAGTCTTCCGCGCCAGGAAGCCCGCTGGTAGAGTGCCCACGACTGACCCTAGGGTCATCGCGCCGCCGATCAACCCCATTGACCGCTCGTTGAAGTGGAGGTCGAGCAGATACAGGTTGAATAGAAAAGCGTAGACAGCAAATCCGAAATCGAAAAAGAATGCCGCTGTAAGAAATATCCAGAAGCCTCGACTAAGTTTTTGCTTGCGCAGCCAGGCGGTGGGATTTCTCCAGATCGATGAACCCTTCCCGCCGCTTACCTCGGCAACTTTGGACTGTAAGAGTTGCTCCACTAACTCCCCTGCCGAACCAGCGTTTGTAGGCGCTCGATAGCCCACTCCAGATCGGAGTAACGTAGTTCGAAGACATCTGCGGCCAGCAGGCGATCGATCGCCTCATATTGAGTGGCAATCGTCTCCGGCAATCCGAATAGCACTTGCCGCATGAAAGAGCGCGCGACATCTTTCCTGTAAGGTAGGAGCGTCGGCGGTCCTCCCGCGCGGCGGTTGAGGAAGACGAGAAAGTCAACATGTGTAGTGGGAGCGCAGACGATATGCGGCATGGATGCCATCGGCATTTCGATCGACGGCTTGCCGGCGGCGCGCGGTGTGATCGCTAATTCTTCGATCTCGGGAAACAGCTCCGACGCCGTCGGCCGAAAGCGAACCTGGTGGCAGTTACCGACGACGATGCGCTCGCTGCCACCATTCAAGAGAAAACTCGCATCGTCGGCGATATACGTCCACCCTGCCCGAGCACATGCATATGACAGGGAAGATTTGCCCGCGCCCGAATCTCCTAGCAATACAACGCCGTGCCCGTCTAGCGCGACACTCCCGCCATGCACCGGCGTCGCGTGCCTGGTGGCGATATGGTGGCCAACCAGCGGATCGAGAAGGAAATAACGCAGATACAGCTTGTGCCTCAATGCGGTCGTCGACAGCGTCGCCTGCGTCTTGTTTTGCGAAAGGTCGGCGACGATGTAGTTGTATTTATCGGCCACCGTCATCATCAGTGGCTTCATCAGGCGATACGTCGGTACGGGAGGGCACTCCGATGCATCATCCTCGATAACGTGCACGTCCACTCGCATCGGCTCGGTGTTGAACCTCTTCTCGAAGATTCCCCAGATCTTCGTAAGGTCCGTCAGTATCTCGGCAGAGTTTGTCCTCACCTCGGCAGGAAACCCCAGTGGATAATACGTCTTTCGCAACGAAAGCTCCGGGACGTCGAGGTTTTCGTCGCGAGAGAAGTCCAGCGTTTGCGATGCGTCGCAGGCCGCTTCAATTTCCTCGATTGTCAGCATCGGTCCGCTCCAGCAATCGGCATCAGAATTGATACTTCAACGCGAACTGGATGATTCGCGGATTCGTTGCCGTGCTCGTGATCTCGCCGAACGAAGAGCTAGCTGTAGGAACTGGAAGCGTAGGATCGCCATAGCCCAGTCCGGTATTCGGATTGGCGAACTGTGGCGTATTCGTCAAGTTAAAGAACTCGGTCCTGAATTGAAAGCTGCTATTCTCGGTTACCGGAAACGCGCGCTGGATCGCTACGTCGACGTTGTGCTGTCCCGGCCCGCGCACCAACCCTACGCTGCTGTTGCCGAAATCCTGGTCTGCGAGACTCGTCCCAAACGGCGCCTCTGGCGCGCGGGTAAAGGCTGTTGCATCGAGGTAGCGTCCAGTGCCAACCACCCGCGAGAACAGAGACCCATGAGTCAATGGATTGCTTCCCGTAGCCTGCGCGCGGTTGTTGAAGTTCCCATAAACGGAACCCGCATTACCGTCAAAGATGCTGAGTGCGGCTCCCGACTGGATCAGGCCAATGCCAGAAAACTGCCAGTCGGTCAGGATACGGCGCGGAAGGGCCGGCATGGACTCAAACTTTGGCGCTGACCAGATGAAGGCAACGACCGCTCGCTGGTCGCGGTCATCGCCCGCGAGGCCATAGGAGAACCGTCTCAGATCGTGCTGGTTATTGCTGGGGATCTGAGTCTCGAAGGTATCGGTTCCTCCCTCTCCGTTGAGTTCGTCGAGATTCTTCGACCACACGTAGCTGCCCAACAGCTGGAAACCGTGAGACATCCGCTTCGTGATGCTGGTCTGGAGCGAGTTGTAGTTTCCGGTGAAGATCGATCTTGCAAAGAGAGAGCCTTGAGGCACGCCTTGATAGGGCTGCCGAGCGGTCACATTGTTGATCGAGTTGGTTGTCTCTCCGTTGACCGGATTTTGCGGACTCGCCAGCAGCGATTGATTGAATTCGAGTTGCCCTGGTCGATGAACTGACCGTGTCCCGACGTAACCCACTTGCGCTACCCAGTCACGCCCTGGCGCATATTGAAAGTTAAGGTTGTACTCCAGGGTCTGAGCGTCAGTGATATTCGGGTCGGTTCCCTGCGTGAACGGAAGCGGTGAAGCTGCGCTCCTCGTGACGAAGATGGGATAAGCCGAATTGGGCAGCACCAGGGGGACATAGGGGCTCTGTAGAGTTGCCGGTCCGTTGGCAGTCCCTTGTATGAAATTGCCGGTTGAATACGGCGGTTGCGACAAGCCGGACTCGACAATGCCGGCCGAGTGTTGATCGTAGTACACGCCAAAGCCGCCACGCATCAGCAGAACGGGCTTGTCCATCAGTTGCCATGCGAAGCCAAGCCGCGGGGATACATCGCCATGCGGTGTCTTCCATAGCCCCGCATACGAGTTCTGCACGACCCCTGCCGGGATCGTGCTTTGAAAATTCGACGGCACAGTAAATCCGTTGTAGGTTGCTGGAACAGGCCCCTGGGTGGCGATATCGGCGTCAAAGTTGGCGAGTCGTCCGCCGGTCTCTGTCGGAGCGCCAAAGATCTCGTACCGCAGGCCGAGATTGAGGGTCAGGCGCGGCAGTACCTTAACATCATCCTGCGCGAAGATCGCGAAGTCCGTGAACCGTATATTTCGGCGGAAGATGCCTCCCCCCGACTGCGTGATGGCGACGTTGCTAGCTCCAAACGGACTACCGTTCTGCGCCGCACTCTGCCCGAGCAGGAAATCGTTGAAGGTAGGAATGTTGAGAAGTCCGTCGGTTTCATTTGGCGAATCGACGTCGACTTCGTGCCGCTTGAATTCGATTCCGAAGCGCGCGTTTTGTCTCCCTTTGGTTAAGGAAGCCGTGTCCTGGTAGATGAACGAGTTCGTCACCTGCCATTCAGAAGGCGTTCCCGCATCCCCGATGGTGAACCCGCCAACTGATATTCCGGGAGCGCTGAGTGTTGGGCTCACCGCTCCGGTTGGCGTACCGATGCCGATCTCCTGTGCGGTGATTGGGTTTTGCACTTCGGATAGGCCATCAAATCGGATATAGCCAAAGCGCGCAACGTTGACCAGGTTCGAGCGAAAGGTCTGCGTATCCGCCAGCACAAACATTGTGTTCCGGTCGAGTGCATCGGTACCCCAACCTGGCACGTTTGCAGCACCATTTGGCGAAAAGGGCTCCGTAGTGGGCGCTCGCGAATAAAAGAATCGACCCGACAGCAGGTTGTTGTCTCTCAGGTTTTGGTCAAGGTTCACAGTGAACTGATCTTCGCGGTAGTGTGCCGGAATCGCGAAGGTTGACGTGCCGACCGGGAATTGATCGGTCGGGTCCGGGCCGCTGTTGGGAATTGGCGTCTGCGGGCTCGGAACAGCAAATTGTCCGTTCGCCAATTTCGTGTTCAATATCGCGACCGCGACCGGATTAATGTTCGATCCATCGCACGCAACCTGCACCCCTCCGGCCTGGGTTAGATATCCACTGGCCGGCTGCCCCTGATTGTTCAAGTGTCCTGCGGGGCAAAACTGCGCTCCCAGAGTTGTTGCTGACCGGTCGGCCGTCAACAGCGGAATGATCGGATGCTGCTCGTCGCCAAGACCGTTGACTTCGGTCAGCCCTTGATACGAGACAAAAAAGAACGTCTTTTGCTTGAAGATGGGGCCGCCAATTGCTCCACCAAACTGGTTCTGCTTCAGATCGGGACGCGGCTGTCCATCGAGCTTCGAGAAGAAGTCATTCGCATTGAAGATGTTGTTGCGCACAAACTCCCACGCGCTGCCATGAAATCTGTTCGTTCCGCTCTTGCTGACCAGATCGACGTTCGCCCCGGTGCCCCGCCCATAGGCCGCGTCGAAATTCGCGGTTTGAATTCGGAATTCCTGGATTGTGTCCGGAGCCGGAATCGCCGTCCCAACGATGGCGCTCTCGGCGTTCGACGCCGAGTTTTCGTACAAGTTATTGGCATCGACGCCATTGAACTGGAGGTTGTTCGCAGTCGGTGTTGCGCCATTCGAGGCCACGTTCTGCGTTCCTCGTCCGAGCTGCGCCGCATTCGGCAGATCTACCACCACCCCTGGAGCCAGCCCAAGTATTTGCGTGTAGTTCCGATTCGACAGCGGCAGAGACTCGATAGCAACTTCGTCGACTACGAACCCCAGCGTCGAGCTCTCGAGATCGGCGACCTCCGCATTCGCGCTCACCTGCACACTCGCGCTCGCCGATGCCACGGCCAGCGTCACGTTCAATGAGCTCGTCTCGCTCACCCTGACGACGATCGCACTCGCGGTGTTCACCGCAAATCCGGCGTCCTTGACCGTAACGGTATAGCTCCCCGGCGGCAGCAACGCTACGCGAAAGAGCCCCGTTGCCGATGTGGTGACCGCCCGAGAAGTATTCGTCTCATCATTCACCACCAGTACGTCGGCATTTGCGACGACGTGGTTTGACGGGTCGTACACGGTGCCGGAGATTGCGCCCGTCCCAGGTGTTTGTGCAACGCCGGTTGCCGCGAGTAACAGAAATAACGTCGCCGATCCAACTAAATACCGCCGCATCGCACTGGTGTTCACACGTTTACCTCTCGAATTCTTCGTCAAAGATTTGCTTCTCATTGAAGCTGAATATAGAGAGATCGCGGTCAGCAGTTGTTAGCGGTTTGTCATTGATTTGTACGAATCTGTGCAGAGTGCATCGGATCACTTCTGAGAATCACGCTCTCCGCGGAGCATCTCGCTACACAAAACAAACACCCCCTTACAAACCGATGACATTGGCATGACAGGCCGTTGACACTCCCGCCTGCGCGAGTTGTTAGCGTGTGGATGGAAGAGAGGTCAATCTCTGCTTCTTCGCGTTGGTTCGCGATGAGGAGTCCCACAATATGAAACTCAAAGCTCTCTTTTCGATCATGAGTGTTTTTGCACTCGCCCTAATTTTCATCATGTCGCCTCATTCCTCGGCCCAGGGTTCGCCGCAGCGAATCGAGATCGTCGCAAAACGTTTTGACTACACACCCAGTGACGTCACGCTCAAGAAAGGCGTTCCGGTCGTCTTGGTATTCACGAGTAAGGATGCCGACCATGGACTCAAAGTCCCGGGCTTGAATGTGCTCCTCAAGGTCAAGAAAGGCGAGAGCAAGGAATTCGCCTTCACACCAAACCAGGCAGGAACATTCCCCGGCCAATGTGCGGTCTTCTGCGGCTCAGGGCACGGGTCGATGAAGATGACCTTTCACGTGACGGATTAAGCATGAATCTTTCGGCCTAGATTGCCTTTGATTGAATGACTAGCTACTCAACAAATCGCTTGTCGAGACGTACTAGACTGCTGCTCCTGGCGCTCACTCTCGCAACGTCCCGAGGCGTTCTAGATGGACAGCAACCTGCGTCTTCGCCGCAGACGCCATCTGATGCGGCAGGATCAAGCGTCGTGGCCGCCGACCCGGCAAACTCGACGACCTCTGACTCGAACTCGCGGACGGCGCTGACGGCTGCGCAGATTAACGCGGTCCTCCAACAAAAGCCTGAAATTGTCGTTGAGCTCAAGTCGCTGGTCGCCGACCAGTTGACACAGCAGGGAATCAGCACACAGGCAGATTCGATTACCGACGAGATGCTCTTCAGTCAGATCTCGTCGAGCGCCGATCTTCGAGCCAACATTACTCTTTGGTTGCGTGCCCGAGGCTATGTCTCCGAGTCCGACCTTCAACGCTCCCTCGCATTTTCCAACACCGATGCGGATGACGATCAAAGCGCATTAGCGTCGAGGCAAACATTCGATACGCTGACCCAGCTACCCGGCACTGACTCGGTTCAGAGCCGCTATTCGTCGACCCAGACGCCCGGCGCGAGCGGGTCTTCACGCTCAGGCTTGCAAAATCCCATCGCCCCCAGACTGCGCACCGTCGACAAGCCGCCGCAACTCAATGTCACGGATGCGCCTGAAGTCCTGCGCCTGCCCGCGCCCTACAACCTGTCGGCCTTGCGCGACCTGTACACACAGATTCCGCAAGACGATGTCAAGCTCAAGCGCTTCGGGTCTGATGTATTCCTCAACCGCGACGACACTCTAACCGGTCGCGCCGGCTTTGGGCCGCGCGATATGCCCATTGATCTGCCCATCGGCCCGGACTATGTGCTCGGCACCGGAGACGGTCTCACCATCAACATCTGGGGTGGAATCTCACAGAACCTCACGCGCATGGTCGATCGCGAAGGCAAGATCGTTTTGCCCGAGGCTGGCACAATCGTGGTCGCCGGCCTCACATTGCAGCAAGCAAAGTCCGCCATCGCAGGCGCCCTGAAACAACAGTTCCGCAACGCGCAAGTCGACGTGACTATTGCCCGGTTGCGAACCGTGCGGATCTATGTCGTCGGTGATGTACAACGTCCAGGGGCCTACGACCTGAGCTCTCTTTCGACGCCGATCAACGCTCTTTACGCGGCCGGCGGCCCCACCAGCATTGGTTCGCTTCGAATCGTGCGTCACTATCGCGGCAAGCAACTGATCCGCGAGATCGATCTCTATGACTTTCTGCTAAACGGGTCGCGAATGGATGACGAGCGTCTCGAGCCGGGAGACACTTTGCTCGTGCCTCCGGCAGGCCCACAGGTTGCAGTTGCTGGCATGGTCAAGCGCCCTGCGATCTATGAGCTCAAGGGCAACTCAACACTTGCGGAGGTGCTGGAGGACGCAGGCGGGGCAACCGTTGCAGCGGCACTCAACCACATCACCATTGAACGCATCCAGCCTAATCGCGAGCGCGAGACTGTCACCCTCGATCTGCCTGCATCGAGCACTGCCGAAGTTACGCAGAAAGCCATCGCCGCCTTCTCGATTAAGGACGGGGACCACGTACGGGTCGCCCCAATTACGCCTCACAGCGAGCGCGCGATTTACGTCGAGGGGCATGTCGTTCGGCCCGGCAAGTATCCGTACCAGGACGGCATGAAGCTTAGCGATGTGGTCCGCACATACCAGGACCTACTGCCTGAGCCGGCGGTCAAAGGCGACCTTGTTCGACTGATGCCGCCCGATCTCCATGCCGAGACAATTCAGTTCGATGTAGCCGAGGTTCTGATCGGCAACACGTCGATCTCCTTACAGCCGTTTGACACGATCCGAATCTACGGCCGATATGAGACGGATGCGCCACAGGTTGCGATCCGCGGCGAGGTGCTGCGCCCCGGCACCTATGCGCTTTCCCAGGGCATGACTGCCGCGCAGCTCGTAAGAATGGCCGGCGGATTCAAGCGCGATGCGCTCCTCGAAACTGCCGACCTCACCAGCTATATCATCCAGGACGAAAAGAAGGTCGTCAGCGACCGCATGCCGGTCAGCATCGGCGAAGCAGTTCGAGCCACCCATTCGCCCAGCGACGTTCCGCTCAAGGCTGGCGATGTGTTGACCATTCACCAGATTTCCGGTTGGAACGACATTGGCGCTTCCGTCACGCTCGACGGCGAAGTCACCTATCCCGGAAGCTACGGCCTGCAAGAGGGAGAGCGTCTGAGTTCGGTTCTGCGACGTGCGGGCGGCTTTCGCAGCACGGCTTATCCCGCAGGTGCTGTTCTGGTGCGGATTCAGGTTCGCGAACTCGAGGAAAAAAGCCGAGCAGAACTCATTCGCCAGATCGAGACTACTTCAGCAGCTGCGCGGCTTGCACCCAATCTCAGCAATCAAGACCAGACCGCCGCACTACAGGCGGCTGCCCAACAACAGAACGAAGCCTTGCAACGGCTCCGCACCCAGCCAGCTAGCGGCCGATTAGTCATTCACGTGAGCACAGACATTAACAGCTGGGCGGGCACCGACGCGGATGTCGAAATGCGCAACGGTGACGTGCTGACCATACCAAAACGCCCCAGCTTCGTGCTCATCACCGGCCAGGTCTATAACTCATCAGCCATCACCTATGTGCCCGACAAGGATGCAGGTTGGTATCTGCGTCACGCCGGTGGAACTAATGAAGTCGCCAACAGAGGCGAGATCTTCGTCATCCGCGCCAACGGGTCTGTAGTGGGCCGGCGCTCCGGTGAATGGTATAACAGCAACGTTCTCTCCACACGCCTCGAGCCGGGAGACGTCATCGTCGTTCCGCAAAAGATTGGCGGCTCGGTCTTCTGGAGAAACCTCCTCACCGTCGCTCAACTGTCTTCTTCGATCGCGTTTACCGCTGCCGTTGCGGGGGTCTTCTAAGACGCGATGCTGAGAGAGGAAGAGAGCGTGTTAAGCGTAGAGCTCATCCAGGCGCCTCGAGAGATGGAACCGGTGGTTCAGCCCAACTGGGTAACCAACGCTTCTCTATTGTGGGCGCACCGTCGCACACTGGCCAGGGTCGCCGGAATTGCGATCCTGCTGAGCACGCTGATCGCCTTTCTCGTTCTTAAGAAGCAATACGAATCGGTTGGACGCATCATGCCGCCAGATCAGGGCAACTCTGGCGCCGCCATGCTCGCAGCCCTTGCCGGTCGCTCGCTTGGCGGACTTGGTTCCCTGGCAGGCGGCCTGCTGATGAACAGGGCTTCGAGCGCACTCTACATCGACCTTCTTCACAGCCGCACGATCAGCGACAAGCTGATCGACCGCTTCGATCTGCAGAAGGTGTACCACAAACGCTATCGGGTCGACACCGTGAAGTATCTCGCGCGCCATACCGTGATTGTTGATGACAAGAAAAGTGGAGTCATCAGTCTCACCTACACCGACACGGATCCGACTCGGGCCCGGGCGATTGCTCAAGCCTATCTGGAAGAGCTGAATGGTCTGCTCACTCGGTCAAATACTTCGTCTGCGCGGCGGGAGCGTGAGTTCATTGAGAAACGCCTCGTCAGCGTACAGGCAGACCTGTTGCAGGCAGAGAAGGCTCTCAGCGAGTTCTCCAGCGTTAACACAACTCTCGACATTAAAGAGCAGACCCATGCCATGGTTGAGGCTGGCGCGAGGCTGCAGGCAGAGGTCATCGTAGGCCAGTCCGAATTGGATTCCCTGGAACAGATCTATGGCAATGAAAACGTACGCGTGAAAGCCGCGCGCGCGCGCATCGGCGAGCTGCAGCACGAACTCTCAAAGATGAGCGGCACCAGCGCAGCCCTTCCGGAAGGCAATGCAAAGTCGGGCAGCGCAGAGGCCGGAAGCATGTACCCATCGTTGCGCCAGCTTCCCCGGCTCGCGGTGCCTTATGCCAATCTATACCGCACCGTTCGCATTCAAGAGACTGTTTATGAATTGCTCTCGCAGCAATATGAGATGGCTCGGATCGAGGAAGCAAAGGACACTCCGGTCGTCAGCGTGATCGATGCACCCCTGGTTGCAGAAAAGAAGTCATTTCCTCCGCGTCTGCTAGTCATCCTGCTGCTGACCTCGGTCTCAGTGGGGACCGCATCTGTGTTCCTCATTTTGCGGAATAGATGGAGACAAGTTAGTCCTATCGATCCGCGCAAGATGCTCTCTGAAGAAATAGTTGCCAGCGTGCGAACCCAGCTACAGCGGCTGAAGGCCGGCAGGGGCGTGCGATGAAAGCCCATCTTTCAAACGCGCTCTATGGCGTCATCGATTACGCCGCGTACCCGGCCGCAATGCTGTTGGCCGCACCGGTGATCCTCAGGCATCTCGGCACAGCTCAGTACGGAGTCTGGGTCGTAGCCACGGCCGCGGTAAGTACCGGAGGCATCATCGCATCAGGATTCGGCGACGCCAATATCCAATACGTGGCCAGCGCGCGAGGACAAGGCAACGCCGATGCGTTCGGCCATGCGGTGCGCAGCATGATCGGCATCAATTTGTTGCTTGGCACATTCTGTGCGCTGATCTCCTGGATACTCTCGGCCCTGCTGGCGCGCCACATCGTTCCGTCGAATCCGGCACTCCAGCTTGCGTGTTTGCGGTCGTTGCGCATCGCCAGTCTGCTCATGTTGGTGCGGGCGGTCGAGAGCGTCTGCATCAGCACGCAGCGCGCGTTTGAGCGTTATGGCGCTGCTGTGCGCATCAGCATTGTCGGGCGCCTGCTCACTCAGGCGGCGGCCGTCGCTCTTGCGCTCCGTGGATACGGGGTCGTCAGCATCATGATGTTTACTGCGATCTTTATGACCCTGGCCACAGTCGCGCAACTCGCGCGCATGCGGAGCCATCTCGGCATCTCTTCTCTTTTCCCGGCATTCGATAGAACTGTAACCTCCGCGTTGCTTGGCTTCGGAACGTTCACCTGGCTTCAGGCAGTCGCGAGCGTCATTTTCAGTCAGGTCGATCGGCTGGTTCTTGGCGTCTCGCTCGGCGCATCGGTTGTCGCTGCTTACGCGCTTTGCGTGCAGATTGCGCAACCGATATATGGGATCGCAAGTTCTGGATTGCACTTCTTCTTCCCTTATCTCTCAGGACGCCAGGCATCTCTTCCCGCTGCGCAACTGAGGGCAGCAGTCTTAACAGCGTTTTGCGGCAATCTACTTTTTGTCTTTGCGAGTACAGCAGCAGTTCTTCTCTTCGGACGCGAAGTCCTTCGTCTATGGGTAGGCGAGGCTATCGCGCTGAGCGCCTCCGACCTGCTCGCACCGATTGCCTGGAGCTTTGCATTACTCGGCCTCAATGTGACTGCCTGCTACTCGCTGCTTGCGTTTGGACGTGTGCGTACGGTGACCTGGGTAAGTCTGGCAGGCGGAGCGGCGATGTTGTTGTTGATGATCTGGCTCCTCCCGATCATGGGAGCCCGCGGTGCCGCGTTAGCCCGCCTGGCATGCGGCGTCGCCACATTGCTCCTCTATATTCCGGTGATTCGCATACTCCATGGCAGGCTCACCACTCCGGTCGGTACTACTAGCGCGGGCGTCGTATGGGAGGGATGATGAGCGCCGACTCCAGACCGATGGCCTTGAGCTATGCCGGCACGCCGTGGGCAATGCTGCTTCCCAAAGCAGTAGGCTTCTTCTTCTCCTTCCGCGTCTTCACCGTTCTTCTTTCGGTGCGGTTCCTGCAGCTGGATGCGCAGGCCGCAGCTGCGATCAACATAGCCCTCAACCTGCTCTTACTCCTAGCGGTCGCATTCCATTCCATGGGTCCAGCGCCATCGACCCTGATGTCGACGTCCAGGGTTCGGCCGTTTCGATGGGTCATGGTATTTCTTGGTTTCTCATTCATTAGTCTCTTCTGGACTGCGGCGGTCTCGGTACCCGCCGCGTTCGCATACTGGTGCGCCATGGCGGCAGACGTGCTGATGGTGGTGCTCTTGCTTCGCACCGGCCCCGAAAGCGAGATGACCGCTTCTCTCATGCAGGGCTACGTCCTTGGCGCCTGCTGCGTCGCGTTCGTCGCTTGGATACTCCCAGCACAATCCGACCTTCGTCTGGGAGATGAAGAGCTCCTGGGGCCAAATCAAATTGCTTACGTCTGCGGCCTCGCCGTCTTCCTTGCGCAATATCTCATGAATCGGAGCGCGGGAAGCTGGAGATTGCCTACGGCATTTCTGGCGATCACAGTTCTGCGCAGTCTCAGCAAAACTACGATCGTCGCGCTTATCGCGGGCGAGGTGGTCTTGCTGGCAAAAGACCGATCCATTGCCGCGAAGACCAAGCTAGCGATCGCTGCTGGCGCCCTGCTCGTCATCGGCGTGTTTTGGAATTTGTTGGGTGCTTACTTTGAGATCTATAGCAACGCCGGCAACCAGGCCGAGACGCTGACCGGAAGGCTTGGGATCTGGGCCATCATCTTGGATAAGGCCATCGAACAGCCCTGGATCGGGCACGGCTTTCATTCGGTGTGGAAGGTAATCCCGCCCTTCGGTCCAGATCAATTTGAACCTCGGCATGCGCACAACGAACTGCTGCAGCAGTTTTACGCCTACGGCGTAGCCGGGGTCGCAATCCTGATTGGGCTCTACGCCAGCTTTTACCGGCAGATTCGGAAGCTCTCAACGGGCCCGCTACAGAGTTTGCTCTTCGGCCTGTTCACTTTTGGCATCGTTCGCGGACTGGCCGACACCGAGGCCTTTGATCTCTCTCTCCCGCTTTGGGCAATCACCCTGATCGGCGTGACCTTAGCACGCACTGAATCCTCCTCAACGGTGCCGGCCCTATTGGGAGATTATCCCTCATGAAAATCCTGATCGCGGCAGTGGCTGCTTCCCCGCATATCTCCGGAGTTTCTCGTCACGCCGCGAACCTCGCTCGATGCCTGCTCGCCAATGCGGATGTTTCTGCAGTGCACCTGGTCCTCGCTGAATGGCAAGTCGATTCCATCAAGAGCGTTCTCCCGACGGACGATGTCAGACTGCACCTTCAAACGGTTTCCATCGGAAGAAGTGCGCTCGCCAGAAATCTATGGTTCTACAGACAGTTGCCGATCCTTGCCGCGCAGCTCGAAGTCGACATTGCTCACCTTGCGTATCCGGTCCCCGTCAATCGAAACGCCTTCTATTGTCCGACGGTAGTCACTCTTCACGATCTCTATCCATATGACATCCCCGAGAACTTTGGGTTCCCGAAAGTCTTCTTCAATCGCATAATCCTCCAGCAGTGCCTGAAATCCGTCGATGCCATTAGTTGCGTCTCAGACAGCACAAGACGGGCCCTGGAGATACATGCTTCGGCGGCAATCTGCGAAAAGGCTGTCACAATCTATAACTGCGTCGAGCCTCCCTCCAGCATGGCAAAAAATGGTCCGATTCCCGGATGGAACGGGGAACCCTTCTTGCTCTGCGTTGCTCAGCAACGCCGTAACAAAAACATAACCATGGCTATCCAGGTTTTTAAAAGCCTGCTCTTCGGCGGTGAGATTAGCCCTCTGGCGCGACTCGTGGTCGTTGGAATCACTGGACCCGAAACGACGCGAATCAGGCAGTTCATTCAGAAGTCTGGTTTGTCGGATCGGATCGTGTTGCTGCAAGGGATCGAAGATGCAGAGCTGCAATGGTGTTACGGACATTGCCAGCTCCTGCTGGCTCCTTCAGTCGTCGAGGGTTTCGGACTTCCCATCGTGGAAGGAATGTTCCACCGCTGTCGGATCGTATGTTCCGACATCCCCGCCTTTCGCGAGATCGGTGGCTCGTACTGCCACTATGCCTCGTTGGGACCCGAGGCCGAACAAGCCTTCTCCGATGCCGCTCGTTTCGCCTTGATACGCGTCCGGTCTCGCGCGCCCGCGACCGAGCGTTTCTCGAGTGCGAGCGTTGCAGATGCGTCTTGCCAGCTTTACACCCGCCTTTATCACCGCCACTCCGTCATCAGGGAGCGCGGTTACCACACTTCGATTCCTCCATTAGGGAGAGGGCATACATGAACACCGCAGTAGAGGTTGCCAAAGCGCATATACTTGGCATCGCCATCGACGCCGTCAATATGGAACAGGCACTCGCGAAAATCGCGCAGGACTTAGAGTCGCGTAGGAAGGGTTACGTCTGCCTCTGTGGGGTTCACGGAATTATGGAAGCGTACCGCAATCCTGAAGTGGCGAGAGCCTTCGCCGGAGCGTCACTGGTCGCGCCCGACGGGATGCCGACCGTGTGGGTCGGACGTCATCAGGGCAATTCCGAAATGGTGCGCGTCACTGGTCCTGATCTGATGCTCGAAGTCCTTCGCCGAGAGGAATTTCGCGGTTACAGACACTTTCTATGTGGAGGCAAAGACCGGGTGGCCTCCGAACTCAAGGACCAACTACTTTCCAAATATCCTTGGGTGCAGATCGTCGGCACTCATACTCCTCCTTTCGGCCCCATGTCATCCGCAGAAGAGGCGGAGTTCCTCGCTACCATCCGCCGATTGCAGCCCGACATTGTGTGGGTAGGGATCAGTACTCCGAAACAGGAGCGCTTCATGGAGCATTATCTGCCTCTTCTTGATACCACTCTGATGTTTGGAGTCGGCGCCGCCTTCGACTTTCACACCGGGCGCATAGTCGATTGCGCGGAGTGGATCAAGCTGGCGGGCCTTCAATGGTTTCACCGCCTGCTACAGGATCCGAAGCATTTGTGGAAGCGCTATCTGCGCAACAATCCGGCATTCATCTGGCATATCGCGCTGCAACTAGCCGGTCTTCGACCCTATCCGCCGACGCCCAGATTGGATCCCAAAGTACCAGCGCCGGCAGCGTTTGTCGAGCCTCGATCCGCGACCCCGCAGAGCCCTGATTTCGTCTCGTAGATTACCCCTAAGAACGTACCGGGGTTCAAGGTTCAAAATGTCATTTCTTTGTCATTTCGCGATTTCGGGATGGAATCGGCGTCTTTGATATTGGAAACTGCTTATAGAAGATCTCGGGCCATAATCTCCGCAGGAAATCGAATTCGGAGAAGATGTTAATGAGTCTAATTCTTGTCATCGAAGATGATCCTCGCCTCCAGAGGGCGCTCCGGAGGCAATTTACTGCGGAAGGTTACGAAGTTCATATTGAAGGTGAGGGGCCATCCGGCCTCGCTGCCTGCAAGAGCTTACGGCCGGCCACAGTAGTTCTGGATCTGATGCTGCCAGGCCTTTCGGGGCGCTCAGTCTGCAAAGAGATCAAGGCTTGGTCTAACAGTACGCCGGTGATCGTGTTAAGTGCCGTTGCCGAGGTGGCCGACAAGGTACTCTTGTTCGAGACTGGCGCGGACGACTATATGACGAAGCCCTTCAGCCCTCGCGAACTTCTGGCTCGGGTTCAATCGATGATGCGTCGAGCGAGGGAACAAAATGGAGCTCGCATCGACGGCTTTGGGGACGTCTCGATCAACTTGTTAACCATGGAGACCCACAAGGCCGGGAAACTCGTCGCGCTCACTGCGCACGAGTTCAAATTGCTGTGCTTCTTCCTCGATAATCCCGGACGAGTCGTCGCCCGCGATGAGTTACTGAGTGATGTCTGGGGACTCAGTTTTCACCTCACCACCCGCACGGTGGATAATCAGATACTAAAGCTCCGCCAAAAACTTGAACCGGATCCGGCAAATCCAGTCCATTTCAAAACGGTTCATGGAATAGGCTACAGGTTTGTCCAGCAAGCTTGACAGTCAGAAGAGTCTCGACACGATCGGGAGTTTATGAAGCATTGGCGGATGCGCACGACGCTGATGGTGTCGCTCCTGACCGTCTCGCTTGGGCTCACGGCGACTTGTCTGTGATCATCCGGATCAGCGTGCAGCAGGAAATACGCAAGGGTCTCGACTCGGATCTCGACCATTCGCTGAGCACATTTCACAACATCGCTAATCAGCGAAATCAAATGCTCTCCCGCGAAGCAGCCCTCCTGGCCGATCTGCCGAGCCTCAAAGCCCCTCTCAGAATAGGGATTCTCTCGCATCGGTCGAGGAAGCCCCGGAGAAACGTAAAACGACTCTCGCAGGAACCGGTCCGCGCCGCAGCCCGCTCGAATTGCGGCGGCGTGGTCTCGGAATCAATAGGGCTCATACGGAACGGGGTTATAGCTCTCTCCGAACTTGTTTTGATGGTGGCTCATCATGTCGCCGCTTGCCTGGAGATCAAAAGAACCCAAGTCTGTCTTCTGCGGAGTGATCTCAATGATTCGGGTGCCCTCCTGGCCGATCTGCCGAGCCTCAAAGCCCTTCTCAGCACCGAGTCCCCCCTTCGGCACCAACAATACTTCCCAATCCTCAGGACGATCGATTCGTTCGGCCGCGATTAGATTCTGGGCTTTTCGAGCCGGCGGCGACGCTTCGCGCGGTCGAATCCCGCGCCGCCAGCCGAGGCTGCAGGATGATCTCGCGAAAGTCGAGAGTTGTCTTGTCGCCCTTGGCGGCGAGGATGTCGAGGATGAGCCGGGCCGCGCGCTGGCCAATCTCGGCACTGCGCTGGTCGATACTGGAAAGCGGCACGCGGATCTCGCTCACATAGTGCAGATTGCCGCAGCCGATGACCGCCAGGTCTTTGGGCACGGCAATTCCCTGGCTTAAAGCCTCGGCGATCACGCCCATCGCGACCACATCGTTGTAGCAGAAGATCCCGTCCGGCGGCCGATTCAATTTCAGCAGCCGCCGCAGCGCGGCGACGCCCTTCTGATGACCGTCCACGTCGGCGCGGGGCGCCGGGATGAGGTATTCCGCGGCCATCTCGATGCCGTGCCTTTTCAGAGTATCGAGACAGCCCTTGAGGCGGCGTTCGCCGACGCTGTTTTCGGGGCCGCGAATGTGGGCGACGAGCCGACAGCCGACAGCGAGGAGGTGCTCAGTCGCGAGTTTTCCGGCGGCCAGGTCGTCGGAACCCACAAAGTAGGAGGGCAAATCCTTGAAGGAGCGGTCGAGCAGGATGAGTGGCGTATCGCCCTGCTGGATCTTGCGAAGCGACTCGGGGCTCGACTGGCAACTTGCGACGATCAGGGCGTCAAGACGGTGCGCCAACATCTGTTCGATCTCTTCGCGCTCGAGATCGGGGTCCTCCTCCGACGACGAAAGCACCAGAAAGTAGCCTTGCCGGCGCATCGCCAATGACAGGCCTTTGGCGATGTCGGCGAAGAACGGATGGATGAGATCGGGAACGATCAGACCGATGAGCGACGACTGCCCGGTCACCAGGCTGCGGGCGGCGAGGTTGGGGCGATAGCCGAGTTCCTTGACCTTGAGCAGGATCCGGTCGCGTGTCGCCTTGCTGATGTCCGGATGGTCGCGCAGCGCCTTCGAGATGGTGACGACCGAGACCCCCAGGTCGCGCGCAATGTCCTTCATCTTGACGGGCATATCCCGAACTATACACAGTCCGGGGCGGCCCACACCGGGTTTCCGTCCCGATTTTGGCATGCCTGCGACAACCGCCTGTGGACATTGCAAGTCCCAGGCAATACGGTGGAACGATGCGAGTTTGTTTCCTGTTGCAGGTCCGTGCAGAGCGGCTGGAAGAGTATAAGGAGCGCCACGCTCATGTATGGCCGGAGATGCTGGAGGCGCTGCGCGAGACCGGATGGCACAATTACTCGCTCTTTCTGCGAGCGGACGGCCAGTTGGTCGGCTATCTTGAAACTCCGGATTTTGTTCGAGCTTGCGCCCAGATTAAAGAACATCCGGTCAACGCGCGCTGGCAGGCAGAGATGGTTCCGTTCTTCGAGGCAATTGGCGAAGCCGGGGCGGACGACAATATGTTTCCGCTCGAAGAGGTCTTTCATTTGGATTGAAGGGTGGTGGGCCGGACCATGATGTGTTACCCCTCCATAGCGTCGAGCGTGTATTCTAGCGGTCAGACCACTTGCAAACCCCGGGTGTCGCAAGATACCGGATGGTCTAAACCTTCAAGATAGCGAGCAACGACCTTGACTCTGCTTCACGAAGACCGACTCTTTCCCGCCGACCCTGAGACGCGCGGCGTTGCGCGGCGGCTCTATGAAAGCATCCACGATCTGCCGATCATCAGCCCTCACGGCCATACCCAGGCGGCATGGTTCGCGCACAACCAGCCGTTTCCGAATCCGGCCAAGCTCTTCGTTCAACCCGACCATTACGTCTACCGGATGCTCTACAGCCAGGGCGTCTCGATGGACGATCTGGAGATCGGCGTCGCCGAGATGAAGGATCCGCGGCGCGTGTGGCGCATCTTTGCCGAGCATTACTATCTCTTTCGCGGAACGCCGACGCGCATGTGGCTCGACTATGCCTTTCAGGAGCAGTTCGGCCTGACCGAGCGGCTTTCCGCGAAGACCGCGGACCACTACTACGACACCATCGATGAAAAGCTCTCGACCCCCGAGTTTCTGCCGCGGTCGCTTTACGAGCGCTTCCGCCTCGAGGTGCTCGCCACGACCGACTCGCCCGCTCGAGTCGCTGAGCGATCATGAGGCGATCCGCGATTCTGGATGGAAGGCCCGCATCATTCCCACCTTCCGGCCGGACTCGGTCGTCGACCCCGAGTTCGCCGGCTTCCACGCGAACATCGCCAGGCTCGGAGAGATCACCGGCGAAGATACCGGTTCTTTCGATGGATATTTGCAGGCCTTGAGAAAGATCCGGGCGCGCTTTAAGCAGTTGGGCGGCACGGCGACCGATCATGGCCATCCGACTGCCCGCACCGCGAATCTTTCCGCCGAGGAGGCCTCGGCGCTCTTCGACCGGATTCTCGCGACCACCGCCGACGCCGACCAGCAGTGAGCTTTTCCGCGCGCAGATGCTTACCGAGATGGCGGGCATGAGCGTCGCCGACGGCCTGGTGATGCAGATCCACCCCGGCAGCGCGCGCAACCACAACCGGCAGATCTTTGAGAAGTACGGGCGCGACGCCGGCGCCGACATTCCGACGGCCACGGACTACGTGCACGCGCTTCGCCCGCTGCTCGATCGTTATGGCAACGAGAGCGGGTTCACGTTGATTCTCTTTACCCTCGACGAGTCGACCTTCAGCCGGGAGCTTGCGCCGCTTGCAGGACACTATCCGTGCTTGCGGCTCGGGCCTCCGTGGTGGTTTCACGATAGCCCCGAGGGCATGCAGCGCTTTCGCGAAACGGTCACCGAAACGGCGGGCTTCTACAACACGGTCGGCTTCAACGACGATACCCGGGCATTTCTCTCGATTCCCGCGCGGCATGATGTGGCGCGGCGAATCGATGCGGCGTTTCTCGCCAAGCTGGTCGTCGAGCACCGGATCGACGAAGACGAAGCTTTCGATCTGGCGTTCGAGCTTACTGACAAATTAGTCCGTAGTGCGTACAAATTGTAAGGCAAGCATTTCTTGGCGGTTGAGGTCCTCCAGGCGGGTACATGGATTCGGCCAGTAAATCCGTCATCAGCAAAGTCGTCCTCGACAAGTCGAGCGAAGGCACCGAGATCGAAGAGGACGGCGGCGGCGCGCCGATGGGCCGGGTCCGCTGGACGATCTGCGCGATGCTCTTCTTCGCGACCTCCATCAACTACATGGACCGCCAGGTCATCGCGCTGCTGAAGCCGACGCTGCATCGCATCGGGCATGATGAACGAGATCAGCTACGGCCAGGTCGTGGTGGCCTTTCAGGTCGCCTACGCCCTCGGGCTGCTGATCGCCGGCCGGCGTCGTCGACAAGATCGGAACCCGGATCGGCTACATCCTCATCATGGGCGTGTGGAGCCTCTCCGCAATGGGCCATGCGCTCGCCAGTACCGCCTTTGAATTTGGAATCGCAAGGTTTTGCCTGGGGCTTGGCGAATCCGGCAATTTTCCCGCTGCGCTGAAGACCGTGGCCGAGTGGTTCCCGCAGAGGGAGCGCTCTCTGGCCACGGGCATCTTCAACTCCGGCACCAACGTAGGAGCGATCCTCGCGCCGCTGATCGTCCCCTGGATCGCCGTGCACTATAGTTGGCGCGCCGCCTTCCTGGTCACGGGCGTCTTCAGCGCGATCTGGATCGCCTGGTGGTGGCGAAATTATCGCAAGCCCACCGACCACCCGACTCTGACCGGCATGGAACTGCGCCACATCTACGAGGAGGCCGCGGCGCAGATGGGGCCGCAGATGCCGTGGCTCAAGCTCGTCGGCTATCGGCAGACATGGGCCTTTGCGATTGCGAAATTCCTCACCGACCCAATCTGGTGGTTTTACCTGTTTTGGCTGCCGTCGTACTTCAGCGCGAAGTTTCACCTGAACCTGTCGCACCTCGGGCTGCCGCTGATCCTCGTCTACAACTTGTCGGCGGTGGGCAGCATTGCCGGTGGCTGGCTGCCCGCGCCGTTTCGGAAGATGGGATTATCTGCCTCCGGAGCGCGCATGGCGGCGATGCTCTTTTGCGCCTGCCTGGTGGTGCCGGTCTTCACCCTCGCCAATGTAAATTCGGAGTGGCTGGCAGTCGGCCTCCTCGGCCTCGCAGCGGCAGCCCATCAGGGCTGGTCGGCGAACCTCTTCACCACGCCATCCGACATGTTCCCCCGCAGCGCAGTCGGCGCGGTAGTGGGAATTGGCGGCATGGCCGGCTCGGTCGGCGGCGCGATGCTCGCCTATTTCACCGGGCACACCCTCGAGCGCACCCACAGCTACTCCGTGCTGTTTGTGCTCGCTGCCAGCGTCTATCTGCTCGCACTGCTGATCATGCGGCTGCTGGCGCCGGGCTTGAAACACGGTTGAGCTTAGCGCCTGATCGCGCGGTATAGCCCGGCAACTCCGAAGGTATACGGCGTCCAGGAAACATCCTGAAATCCAACTGCGGACATGATTTCGCGCATCCGCTCTGGCGGCGGAAAGTTGTGTACCGAGTTGGGCAGGTACGCATAGGGGCCGGTCACTCCTGAGAGCCGCGAACCGATCCCCGGCAGAATGCGGCGGAAATAGAAGGCGTAGAGCTTGCCGAGCAGGCCGCCCGGTTCGCTGAAATCGAGAATGCCGAGCTCTCCACCAGGTCGCAGAACGCGATGAAACTCTTCGAGCCCGGAGCGGTAGTTGGCCAGATTGCGAAAGCCGAAGGCGGTCGTGATGAGGTCGACCGAATTATCGGCGAGCGGAAGATGCAGGGCGTCGGCCTCAATCGCGATGGCTCTGGGGGCGCCGTCAGGCCGCGCGCTGAACTTGGCCGCACCGCGCACCAGCATCTGATGAGAGAAGTCTGCAGCGATCACCGGGCGGGAATTGGCCGGGCGACGCCGGAGCAGCGCGAGCGTCATGTCTCCGGTGCCACAACATACATCGACAACGATGGCATCGGGGCGGGCGAGGACGTCGCGAAATCGCCGCGCCGTGCGCCACCACCACCAGCGGTCAATATTCATCGAGAGGACGTGGTTGAGCAGGTCATAGCGCGGCGCGATGCCGTCGAACATCTCGCGGACGGCGACGGCGGCGGTCGCTTCGTCGACCGTGCCCGCGGGCTTTGCGCCGAGAGAATGTGAGCCAGGAGAGATCGCCATCACGCCTCAGGCAAGACCGGCTCGACGATCTCTCGCGCGGTCCGGAGCATCGACTCGGCGGTCGAATACAGCTCAGTGTCGGTTACATTTTCAACGACGACCGCATTTCCTATTCCCGAAGGCAGAACAAATCGCCGCACGCCGCTGCGGTTTTTCTTGTCGCGAGTCGCCGCGTCGAGCAGCCGGTCGATGGGAATGCGCAGCGCGGGCAGCGGGCCGTAATCGAAAATGACTTTCTCTATGCGGTTGGCCTGTGCCTCGGTGATCATACCGCGAGCGCCCCCGAGGCGCGTGGCGGCGATCATGCCCCACGCGACCGCTTCGCCATGCAGCAGCTTCTCATATCTGGTGGCGGCCTCGATCGCATGACCGAGAGTATGGCCGTAATTGAGGATCATCCGCAGTCCGTTTTCCAATTCGTCGATGCCGACGATTTCGGCCTTCATGCGCACCGAGGCAGCGACAACCTGCTCGATCAACTTGGGGTTCCGGGCGCGAATGGCCCTGGCATTGTGCTCCATCAAGGCTGAATAGCCTCGCGTCACGAATGATGCCGGCTTTTATGCTCTCGAAGAGTCCCGCGCGGAGTTCGCGTGCAGGCAGCGTCTGGAGAACATCGGTATCGGCAATGACGGCCAGCGGATGATGGAAGCTTCCCACCAGGTTCTTGCCGGCTTGCAGGTTGACGCCGGTCTTGCCCCCAACCGAAGAATCGACCTGCGCGAGCAGAGTTGTCGGCACCTGAATATAGTCGATGCCGCGCATAAAGATCGCCGCGAGGAATCCGCCCAGGTCGCCAACGATCCCGCCGCCAAAGGCGATCAGCAGCGACGAGCGATCGGCGTGGCACTCGGCCAGCTGTTCGGCAAGACGCTCGACGTTGCGCAGCCGCTTGTGTTCTTCGCCGGGATGCAGGAAGAGCACCGTAGGTGGGTCGTCATGGGCGAAGGATTCAAGAAACGCATCAGCCCACAGCGCCCAGATTTCAGGCGACGTGAGCACGAAGATCCGCTGATTCTTGCGGCCCGTGACCTTTGGAATTCGCCGACCGAGGCTCGAAAGCAGGTCTCGTCCTACAAAAACGGGATAGTTCGCGCTGCCGGTCTTTACCTGAATCGTCCGCACACTGGCTTCATCGTATCGCACTCGCAGCACAGAGACTGAGGCGGGAGGAAACCTTCGGGCGCGTTTCCACGGTGATTCTCCAGAGCGACGACGCGCGGCCTGCAAGCCGTCCCGTTGTGCAAACCGTGTAAGGCTTGGTTTGGAGCCAGGGCTTAATTCGGCTTTGATTTGGTCGGCAGGAATTCGATCCGAACGTCTTTTTCGGCAGGCTTGACATCGAAGTCGGCGGTAATCAAAACATGGTCCGGAGAGTCGCCGGCAAGCTCAACCCCGAAGGCATCGGCATAGGGGATTCTTCTTCGTGCCTTAATGAATCCGGCTCTTACCGCTCTGTCCGCGCTTGCAGCGACCACTTCGATTCCGGAGGCAAGCAGATCCTCGAGGGTGGTGTCCGCCTGCCGGGCTCCATGGCGCTTACAGAGTAGGTAGGCTATCTCTCCCCATTGCACGCTGGAGAGAGCTGCGGCGTGCTTACCCGTCAAACAACCCTTGAGAACTTCTGCAACCCGGAGGCTGCCCTCGTCTGCATCGAGATAGCGTAAGATTGCGGAAGCGTCGAGAACGAACGTCACCACTTTTCGTCCTCGGCCCTCCGCTCCCTTTGCAGTTCGTCTGCCATAGAAGGGCCACCGGCGAACCTTCCCATCATCTCGTCGATGAATCTTTCAGTGACGGGCCGCAGAATAAGCCGATCGCCGTCAAGGGTAATGGCAATTCGGGTGCCAGCAGAGATTCCCAGGGACGCACGCATCTCAGCTGGAATAACTAGCTGACCCTTGGTGCTTACGGTAGTCATCTGATTCTTCATTCCTACATTTTACCAGAAGTAAGATCACTAGGTTTATGTATGTCGCCAGGGTTGCGCCTTACTCAATAAGCTGAGTGCGCAACTCTTCGACTACGCCTCTTCTCATCCACCAGCGAAGCCACAATAAAAATCGCCAAAATCCCAACAATCACAGCCAGCGAAATTCCCACATTCACATGTACCCAACGCGAAAGCAGCATCTTCATCGCGACGAAGCCGAGAATCACGCCCAATCCGTAATGGAGCAGACGGAAGCGGTCGAGCATCCCGGAGAGCGCAAAGAAGAGGGAGCGCAGGCCTAGCACCGCGAAGATGTTCGACGTGTAGGCGATAAAAGGATCGCGCGTGATCGCCAGCACCGCGGGAATCGAGTCGAGCGCGAAAACAAGGTCCGTCGCCTCAACCGCTATGACGATCATGAGGAACGTCTTCGGGTTCAGCGAGATGTGATGCGATCCGGTTTTGCTAGAAACCGACGCCGGGGTGCCGTGAGTCTTGGCTCCCTTGCCTCCCGGCTTGGCCAAAGACTGGCGCTGAATCCACTGCACCAGTGCCGAGGGCTTCCCGTGGGGGCCTTCGGGCTTCATCAGGCGAACGGCGGCGATGAGCAGAATGAAGCCGAAGACATCCTCGACCCACGCGAAGCGCTTGAGCAGGCTCACTCCTGCGGCGATGAAGAGCGCCCGCATGATGATGGCGCCGGCCACTCCCCACAGCAGAATGCGGTGCTGTTGGTGCCGGTTCAAGCGGAGCGAGCGGAACATCAGAAGAAAAACGAAAAGATTGTCGACACTCAGCGAGCTTTCGATCAGGTAGCTGGAAAAGAACTCCAGCGCATGCTGGCGCCCGTCCACGCGGAGAGTCCAAAGCGCGAAGCAGGAGGCCAGACAGAAGAGGAAGAGCGTCCAGCTCCAGGCTATCCGTTGGGCGATCTTTTCATCGCGGTGATTGAGGAAGAGGAGGTCGACCGCCAGCAGCACCAGGACGAGTACGTGGAAACCAATCCAATAGCTGAGCGGAGCGCCGGCTAACATCTCTCGATGCTAGAGCAAAAGTAGAGCTGACGTAGCGTGAGGTGCACCGCTGGCAGGCGTTTTTCCTCAGAGAAACGCCTACTGAGACGAACTCCGCACATGACGCCAGCTGTACTTTTGCTCGAATCCATGCTGCGAACGCGGCCGCGACGAAGGTCACCGCTGATCGAGCAGACGAATCGATTCGAGAAACACATCTCCGTCAATCGTCAGGCTCTTCGCGCTGATCTTGTCGAGCGTGTCTTCGGGCGTGTGGTGGTAGCCGTCGGGGTGAGCGGCATCGTGGGGACCATAGTCGTCGTCGATAAGGTCGATCGCCGGCACGCCACGCTGGATGAACGGCAGATGATCGTCTTCCATCGCGCCTTCGTTGCGAAAGAAGTAGCGCTGGTCGCCCTCGTGGGTTGCAGCTTGCTTCACCAGATCGGCCAGCCAGGACGGCGCCGAGGTCTCGCGCAGGATGTCGAGGTCCTTGTCGCCGATCATGTCGGCGAGCAGAACGGCCTTGATTTTCTTAAGAGTTCCATCGTTAGCCCACTTGGCGGCGGCGTGGCGGCTGCCATAGAGCGAATCGCTGTGGGACCAGCTCTTGACCGCCTCTTCGCCGTCGAAAAAAACCAGCCAGACGCTGTAGCCGTCGCGGGGTTTGCCGCCGGCTCGAAGCCGGTTGGCGATCTCGATCAGCAGTCCGGCGGTCGCGGCGCCGTCGTTCGCGCCGACGAAGCTGGTGTCTTTCAGCCAGTAGTTCGTCTCGTAGTGGCTGGCGAGGACGATGATGCCGTCCTTCTTTCCGGGGAATTTGACGATGAAGTTGTGCAACGCCTGCGGGCCGGCAGGTGTGTCGACGACAAAGGTGTCTTCCGTGAGATCGTCTTTCGCGAACTGCTTTCTGAGATACGCCTGCACTTTGGTGAGTGCTTCGCTGCCGTTATAGCGGGGGCCGAAGGCGACGATCTCGCGTGCGTACTGCAGGGCTCGAGCGCCGTCGAAGTGGACGGCGCTTTGGGACACCGCAATCGTTGCGGCGGCGAAAAGAACGACGATGCAAAAGCGGTACGCCGGACGCTTCGACCAATGTTTCCGCATCGATAGTCTTCGCGGCGTAACGATCACGCAGCGCTCTCCAACTTCTTGCGGCGGCGCGCCGGATGCACCAGGAACGAGACCCCGATACTGATCAGGTAAAGCACCAGCATCGGACTGGCGAAGACACACATCGTCAACACGTCGGGAGTGGGCGTGATGATCGCCGCGATGATGAAGATGATGAGGATCGCGTAGCGCAGGTTCTTCCAAAGAAACTTGGGGCTTACGATGCCGAAGAGAGAGAGAAACATGACCAGGATCGGCAGCTCAAACGTGACGCCCAGCCCCAGGATTACGGTATTGAAGAGGTCGGTGTATTCGCTGATTTCAATGAGCGGCTTGAACTGCTTCGAATAATCGAAGAGGAAGCCCAGCGAACCCGGAAATACGTAGTGATAGCCAAAGAAGGCCCCGCACAGAAACAGACCCACGGTGGCAATCATGAAGGGCGTGACGTACTTCTTCTCACTCGCATACAGGCCCGGCGAAATGAACAACCAGATCTGATAGAGAATGTACGGCGAGGCCAGGATCACTCCCGCCGTGAAGCTGATCTTCAAGTACATATTGAAGCCGTCAATAGGGTTGTGGATTACCAGCTGGGTATCGAGGTGGTTTTTCCTGAGCGCCTCGACAACCGGGGCCTGCATGTAGGCGAAGATCTTCTCGTGAAAGGCGTAGGCGACAAAGAAGCCGACGATAAGGGCGATCGCCGAGCGCACCAGCCGTTGGCGCAGCTCGTTGAGGTGCTCGATCAGGCTCATGCCTGGGAGTTCGGTCTGGTCTTTGCGTTCGGTAAGCGCCGCGCGGGCGCGGTCGACGAGATCAACCATGGTGGACCGCTGCTTCAGTCTTTTCGACGCCCGTGCCGTTCAGCTCTGCTCGAGCCGCTTTAGAGGCGGAGACCGTCGGAAGTAGCGCTGTCTCGGCAGCCGCGATTTCGGCGATCTCTCCGTTCGATGCAGTGTTCAATCCCGGGTTAAATCCGTGTTCTTGTTCGGGATAGGCGCTGACCTCAGGCTCCGCAACCGGAAGGGCTTCGTAAGCGCATGTCCCCGCCGTGCTCTTAGCGGGGTCGAAGGCGCGGTTCACGGTCTCGCCCGTACTCGGGGGCGCAATGACCGGAGCCGTCGATGCGGTGCCTTCATTCGCAGACACCGTTGCCTCGAGCGCGGGAACGGCAGCCGCCGGAGTGGTCGGCAGCATGGTGGTCGTGGCGCTAATCTCTTTCTGCCGCTCGGACTCTTCCGATGCCCGCAACTCTTCTTCTATTTGCATCTTGAACTCATTGCTGGCGCGGCGAAACTCGACCATCAGCTTGCCGATCTGGCGGCCGATCTCCGGCAGCTTCTTGGGGCCGAAGATGATCAGCGCCAGACAAAAGATAAAGATGGTATCGCCTATGTGCATCGCCCCTCATGATAAATGCCTTACGGGCCCGTCACAAATGACCAATGGTAACTGAGGTCTCATGTGGAGAAGCCGAACGCTGCCCCGCGCACATGTCGGCGGTGGTAGCCCTGGAACGGTTTCTGGCTGCGGATGGATGTGACAGGCTGGCGGCGGCAGGATCAGGGTCCGCGACAACGTGAAATATTGGTCAGGCGTGGCGCATGATCGTATGCTGGAGATTAAGGCCTGATCTCGGCCTCTGCCTTATGACGCTCTTTACTCTCGACGAAGCACAGGCGCTGGTACCGGTGCTGGATTCCTTGCTCAAGCGCGCCATCGAAGCCAAGCACGCGGCTGAGCAGACCAACGACGCGCTGCAAAATCTTACTCAGCGCATTCACGTCTCCGGCGGAATGCATGTCGACGTCGCCAAGGTCGCCCGCCAGCGCACCGAGATGGACACCCATATCCAACGCGCCAAAGACGCGGTGCAGGAGATTGACGCCATCGGCGTTCAGGTAAAAGACCTCGACACCGGGCTGCTGGATTTTCCCTGCAAGGTCGACGATGAAGTGGTTCTCCTTTGCTGGAAGATGGGCGAGGCCAGGATCACTCACTGGCATACGATCGAGTCCGGTTTCTCCGGACGCCAGCCTTTGGATGACCGATTCCAGGGCCGCTCACGACGGAGCAAACCGGAGAAGCCGAACTAAGGGCCTAAATCGCCCGCAGCACCCGTACCGGCAGAAAGATGATTGCGGCGACCAGCTCCAGCGCGCCGTGGACGGCGATTCCAACCAGCCGAAACGGCAGCAAGAGCAGCCAGACGATCGGATAGAGCACAGCCGCAATCAGCGCCAGCGGCCAGCAAATGACCAGCAAGAGACACCAGAGCAGGAAGCTCAGCATGAGAACCCCTCCTGAAGCCGCAAAGGCTTTGAAGCCCTGCGTTCTTCACTAAAGACCTACGGAAATCCTTTCGGTTAGGTTCACCAACAAATAAACTTGCAATGCGCCGCTTACTGTGTATACTCAGTATATAGAGATGCACAGCGACATTATTATTTCGCAATCCGACGGCCGCCCCATGTACCTGCAGATCATGGAGCAGATCAAGCAGCGCATCGCTGTCGGCGAATGGGCCTGCGGAGCAGAGATTCCCTCCATCCGCCAATTGGCGGTGGCGCTGCAGGTGAGCGTGATTACGGTGAAGCGCGCCTACCTCGAGTTGGAGCGCGAGGGAGTCATCCTCACCCAGCACGGCAAGGGATCGATCGTCGCGCCAAATCCCGGCCTCGGTCAGCGGCTCTACGACGAAGAGCTCGCCGCGCACATCGACCACGTCGCGCGTCTCGGCGCGCTGCTCGGCCTCGGCCCCGACGAACTCGCCTTACGGGTGCAAGAGGCGACCGACCAATCTATCGCCGCAAGGCTCGCCTCGCAAGGCGCGACCGCGGCAGGAACCACCAAGGAGCGGATATGAACCCCATTGCAATCCAAGCTGCTTCAAATTACGACGAATCGGCAGTGCACTTCGAGGGAGTCTCCAAGCGCTACCGTCACTTCACGCTCGAGAACATCAACCTCGAGCTGCCAACCGGCAGCATCATGGGCTTCATCGGCGCGAATGGCGCGGGCAAATCCACCACCATCCGCATCCTGATGGGTCTCGTCCACCAGGATGCAGGCGCCGTCCGCGTGCTGGGCCACAAGATGCCTGACGAACAAGCAGCCGCGAAGAAGGACATAGGTTTCGTCTCCGAAGACATGCGGCTCTACGGAGCAGCGCCGCTCCGCTGGCATATGGATTTTCTCCGGCCTATGTTTCCGCGCTGGGACCAGCCCTATGCCGAGGAACTGCTGCGCCGCTTCGATCTCAAGCCCGAGCAGAAGATCAAAGGCCTCTCCCACGGCCAGCGCGTGAAAGCCGCGCTGCTGCTCGCGCTCGCCCGTCGTCCGCGCCTGCTGGTGCTTGACGAACCGACCACCGGCCTCGATCCCGTCGCCCGCCATGAGGTCCTCGCGGAACTGATGGCCGTGCTCGCCGACGAAGACCGCACGATTCTCTTCTCCTCGCACAACACCCTCGACGTCGAGCAAATCTCCGACCAGATCACCTTCATCGATCGTGGACGGATCATCGATTCCGATGACAAAGAGATCTTCCTCGACCGCTGGCGGCGGCTGCGGCTGCAACTTCCTCCCGATGCGGCCGTGCCCAAGCTGCCCGGTGTCATTGAGGTCGGTGGAAGCGGGCGACTGCCGGTGCTCACCACCAACCGCTTTGAACCGGCGATGGTCTATGCCTGTAACGAGCTCGGCGCGACCGTGCAGGCGGTCGACACCATGACGCTCGAAGAAATCTTCGTCGCCAACGTCCACCGCCGAAGAGCGCAAGAGGGCCAAACTCCGGACGGCCAGATTCAGGACAAAAGGGAAGAGGTAACGGCATGAACTTGAGTATGGTGAAGCGTCTCATCCTGAAGGACTGGTATCTGCAGCGGCTCCCGATCGCGCTCTCGGTACTGGGCGGCATCGCAGCGATGGCCATCCTGATTCTCGGCGGAAAGGCAGGATTCACGATGGGCCTGATTCTGCTGGTTACCGTGCTGGTGGCCTCCAGCGCGATCTCGACCACCAACTTAACGGTGTTGGAGCGCAAGGAGCAGACGCTGCCATTTCTAATGTCGCTACCGATCTCGTTTCGCGAATACACCGCCGCCAAGCTGATCGCAATTCTGGTGGTCTTCCTGATTCCATGGTCCGTATCCATGGGCGCCAGCTTTGTCGTGCTCGCGCTATCGCCAACTCATTCCCAAGGGCTGATTCCTTATGTTGCGATCATGGGGTCGGAGATGCTCATGAGCACCTGCTTCATCGCCGCCGTCGGTCTCATCACCGAATCGCAAGGCTGGACGATTACTGCAGTGATGATCGGCAACATAGCCATCAACGGCATCGGCTATCTGGTCGCGCATCTCGACGGCGTCTCCCGCTACATGTTCGGCCCGGTGGCGCGATGGACGCCGATGTCGTCAGGCCTGTTGATTGGTGAATATGCAACGATCGCGCTCATGCTCGGCGGCACGTTCCTGGTGCAGTCGAGGAAAAAGGATTTCCTGTGACAGCTCGGAGGAAAGCCGGGGGCTACCCTAGTCGGTTGGACCGAGTCCGGTCGAGCATAGATCAATTCTCTGAAGGCATCTCTGCGTGGTTGATCACAAGTGTGTCCAGGGGGCCTTCCACGGGATTTAGTTTCAATCCCAACTGCTCTTCCAGCGCGGCGAAAATCGAGGCATCAGCTCGCGATGCCGGGGCTGCAGCTCCATTCGGCGTCCAGTTCAACTTCACGTTGTAGCGCCCGGTGAGCCCGGTTCGATCCACGACGATGCGGCCCAGATCGGCCCGAGCCGTACCGGTCAGGGCTTCCGCGATCTGCTGCAACGAGCACGCCTTTAACTCAAGATCCCCTTTCGCATCGCGGCTGTGCATGCACATCACTCCGTACACATCGCTCGGGCGGCCATCTCCCGGCTTTGACGCCTCCAGCTTCGAGCCACCCTCAGCAACGGTGAGACTGTAGGTCGGAAATATCTTGGATTCACGGTGAACGGTCAGCTTGAATCGATCGGCCAGGAGTTGCTGAAGCATCGCCATCCTTTGATCGATCGTGAGCTTCGGATACGCGTTGGCGTCGAACTTGGCCTCGATGTCGAATCTCTTGTCATCGAACCAATCCGGTCCGCCAGTCCAAAGCCTCTGATCGTAGACTCCATAGGCTTCCTGAAATGCCCATCGCAGCGTCACGTCTTGCGCGCTAACCCCGTCGGCTGTGAACTCCATCTTCCAGCGCGGAGGTGTGGTCAAATTCTGCCGAATCGTCACCGTCTCGAACGCCGGAATGTTTCCGGGCGACGATGCCGTCTCCGAAGACTGGCACGGGATTGCGAGAGCGAGAGCAGCGATAGCAACGAACGACAATCTTTTCTTAGCCCAAATGCTGTTCATACGGCAGCCCCTCCACCTGAAAGTGAAAACTACCGAATAGACGCGGATTTCCGCGCGACGCTCGGAGGACTTCATGTCCCGGGGCGTTAATGATCCATTTGGCTTGATTTGGTCAGGTGGTTATGGTCAAGTTGCAGAAGCCGCCTCGATCCGATTCCCAAGGAGTTCCGCATGTTTGCGCCTTCACGCATTCTTCTGCTTTCCCTTTCACTGTCATTGGTTGCTCCCACGCTCTTGGGTCAGGATGGCGCCGGAACTGCGCCACTGAAATACCAGCTCCCGCCGGAAGTAATCGTCAAGATGGTGGACGCGCCGCCCACCCCCACCATCAGCCTCTCGCCGGCCCACGGCGTCGGCCCGAGAAAAATCCTGATTCAGCAGAGCTCGTCGCTGCCCACGATCGCCGACCTAGCTGAGCCGGAGCTGCGACTTGCCGGAATTCGTTTCAACCCGAAGATCGATGCGCCTAGTCGCACCCGGTATTCAATCTCGCTCAAATTGCAGCCGCTGGTGAGCGAAGGCGGAACAGGCGCGCCCGTTGCAACGCCGATCGCCGGCTTGCCCGCGAAGCCGCGGGTCTTGTATGCCGCGTGGGCTCCCGACGGACAGCACATCGCCCTGGTGAACATCGGCGAGGGCTCAGGACTTGGGCTGTGGATCGTCGACGTCGCCAAATCCCGCGCAGCCCAGATACCTGGCATCCGCCTCGACGCGGTCCTCACCGAGCCGATAGCCTGGATCGACTCCGCCTCGCTCGCGGTTCTCGCTGTCGCCCCACGCGCCGAACACGCCCCGACCCACTCCGAGATACCTACCGGGCCGATCGTGCAGGAGAATGACGGACGCGCCACACCCGCGCCAACCTTTGAAGACCTGCTCAAGAATCCCACCGATGAGCTGGTCTTCGAGTACCACGCGGCCTCGCAAATTGAGATCGTCAAGCTGAGCGGCGGCGCAATGAGCAAGCTCGGGAAGCCGGGGCTTTTCGACAACATCGAGGCATCTCCCGACGGTCACTACCTGCTCGCCGAGGAACTGCATCGTCCCTTCTCGTACCATCAGACTTACGAACGCTTTCCGGAGCGCCGCGAGGTCTACACGGTCGCGACCGGAGCGCTCAAAGTACTCGACGACGCCCCATTGATCGACAATCTTCCGATCGACCGCGATGCCGTCGAGCCGGGGGCACGCGAATTCGGCTGGCGCGCCGACGAGCCGGCCACCGTCTACTGGGTCAAGGCCGCCGATGGAGGCGACCCGAAACGCGATGCCGCGATCCGCGACCGTATCTATGCGTTGCAGGCACCGTTCACCGGGCAACCGAAGGCTATCGCAGACCTGGCGCTCCGATTTCGCGGCGTAGATTGGGGCGACGAACATCTCGCCATCGTCACCGAGGCCCGCTGGAAGGACCGCAAGACGGTGCTGGCTGCGCTCGATCCGGCGACTGGCATGCTGGTAGAGCTCTATCAGGGCTCGATGCAGGACCGTTATCACAGTCCCGGCCGACCGCTTCTCGAGCGGAATTCTCAAGGGCACTTCGTCCTGCAGACCACGCCGGGCAAAGATGGAATCTATTTTGCCGGGCCGGGCGCATCAGACAAGGGCGATATGCCCTTTGTCGCGATTATGCCGATTCACGCGGGCGCCGACCCTACGGAGCAGAAAATCTGGCAATCGCAACCGCCGTTCCTGGAGACCCCCGTTGCGGTTATCGCGAGCAGCGGGAGCGCCGAGGTCCTGGCGCGACGCGAGTCGGCCGAGCAAAGCCCGAACTTTTTCCTGACCGGTGCCTTGTCCGCGAGCCCCGGCTCTGAAGTTGCCGGGGTGCAGCACTGGACGACGGTCACCAGCTTTCCCAATCCGTATGCCGGACTTCCGCTACCCACTCATCAATTGCTGCATTACCAGCGCGCCGACGGACTCGATCTGACCGCAGACCTGTATCTGCCGGCCGGCTATGACAAGTCGAAGGGGCCCCTGCCGACGCTGATGGAGGCTTACCCGGCAGAGTTCAAGAGCCGCGCTGCGGCCAGCCAGGTTTCTGGATCGCCCTACGAATTCGTACGCATCTACGGGGGGTCGCCGATCTTCTTCACCACGACAGGTTATGCAGTGCTGGCCAATGCCGCGATTCCCATCATCGGAGAAGGTTCGGCCGAGCCGAATGACACGTACACAGAACAGTTGGTCGCCGGTGCAAGGGCGGCGATCGATGCGGGAGCGGCAACTGGAACGGTGGATCCGAAGCGGGTAGCGGTCATGGGCCACTCCTATGGCGCTTTTATGACGGCGAACCTCCTGGCGCACTCCGACTTCTTCCGCGCCGGCATCGCCAGGTCGGGCGCGTACAACCGCACCCTAACGCCTTTCGGCTTCCAGAATGAGGAGCGCACTTACTGGCAGGCGCCCGAGGTCTATTACAAGATGAGCCCGTTCTCTTACGCGGACAAGATCAAGACGCCGATTTTGCTCATCCACGGCGAGGCCGACAATAACACCGGTACTTTCCCCATCCAGAGCGAACGCTTCTATGATGCGCTGAAGGGCGAAGGAGCAACGGTCCGCTTCGTCCTTCTGCCGCTTGAGGCGCACGGCTACCAGGGCCGTGAGAGCGTCTTGCATATGCTTTGGGAGATGCAGAACTGGCTGGACAAGTACGTGAAGCCCGACCAGCCGGTGGCTCTACAGAAGTAATGCCGAATTTGCCAAAGTCACCCTCGCCAACGTCATCCTCGATGAAAGGATCGAACTCGGAAGAGGCACAGCTTCACCCGTTGAGGGAAATCCTGCAGAGCACCCTCAGAACGAGACTGCCGAAGCATATCGGCGGTCAGCATGTGAGCATCCGGGCGAATTCCTGCGTCTACCCTTCTAGAGCCTGCCTCTCCGGGGAAGGCTTTGCGCTGTGCCTGGCGACAAAATAGAGATTAAGCTTGCAGTTAGGCAGAGATTTCGCCAAAAAGGATGCCGAAACACAACCCACTATGCTGAATTTCTGGAATTACTTTCGTGCGGCGACACTGGTCGTGGCGCCGTGCCTCGCGGCGGCGTCCACCGGGTGCGGGTTTTTTCCGCCGCTCAACCAGTGCACCACCAATTGCACAACGACCACCGACTTTATGTATGTCGCCAATACCAGCAACTCAGCGGCGAGCCCGCCCAGCATTGCCGGCTTCTCACTAACCACGACCACAACGACAGCCACCAGCACAACGGCAGCCACATCGACGCTTACGCTGGCGGCCACTCCGAATTCGGCCTACTCGCTCGGCTACATTCCAGCGTCGATGTCCGTCACCCCGGCCAACAAATTCCTGTACGTGGCCAGCCTCACCGGTGGAATCTACGTCTACGCGATCAACACGAATGGCTCGATCACCGTCCAGAACAATGGCACCGCTGTCGCCGGCGGCTTCATCGCCTCCGCGATCCAAGTGGACACCACGGGCGCGTATTTGATTGTGGCCAACGCCAGCCTGAACACGACGAAAGCGGTAATGACCGTTTATTCCATCGCCAGTTCGACCGGGCTGCTTACCTCCCTGGGCCAACTGACGGTGAGCAAGCCCGGCGCCAGCAACCGCATGACGATCGCCGCTAACGATGTGAATGTCTTCCTCACCCTGGGCACTGGCGGCACTGAGGCATTTACCTTCAACTCGACGACGGGCGCCCTGACCGACGTGGGCAACCTCCCAACCCTGGCAGCGACTAATGCCGACCAGGCTGTCACCACGAACCCGAGCGGCACCTTCGCTTTTGTGACCGAAACAGGAACCGCTGGCGTGCGAGTGTTCACGATCGGAACCACGGGCGGCCTAACCGAGGTATCTGGATCTCCCTTCGCTGCCGGAACCGGCCCTACCGGAGTGGTGGTCGACTCCTCGGGAAGTTACGTTTACGTCACCAATCGGACGGACAACACCGTCAGCGGATTTGTGCTGGCCGCCAACGGAACACTGACCGAGATCACCGGTTCGCCGTTCGCCACCGGAACCACTCCGCTCGACATTGCCGAAGACGCGAGTGGCAAGTATGTCGGCGTGGTCTGCAACGGCGGTGGCCAGGACCTGGAGGTCTACAGCTTCGATGCCACGACGCTCGGCAAGCTCGATGCCGCCGCGAGCGCCACTACAGGCACCGATCCGACCTTGCCGATTGCCATAGTTGCGACCCACTGAGCGCGTTTCGCCAGGCCTGTTTCCTGGTTTGGCGGCGGTGCTATCCTCAAGCTGTCGGCAAACTGATCGCATTGCCCCTTCTCCAGCCCATGCTGTTCCCGCACCTTTTTCGAAAGTCAGCCTCTCTTCGGGCGACGACCGCCCTTCTCTCGATACCGGTTGCACTACTGATGGCTTGTGGGCTCTCCGGGTGTAGCCGGCTGCGTCCCCAGCCAAAGACGGAAATCGTGTACGTCCTGGCCAAGGAGACCTTCCTTCGCGACCGCGTCGCCGCCGTCTCGAATCGCGTGGCGATGGTGCAAAACGGCGAGCGGCTGGAGTTGCTCGAGCGTGACCGCCGCTTTCTTCGCGTGAAAACCGACAAGGGTCAGATCGGCTGGATCGAAGAACATGCGGTGGTCAACCCAGAAGTCGTCAGCGGCTTCGATCAGCTCAAGAAGGTCCAGGAACACGATCCGGTAGTGGCGACAGGGGTCTTGCGGGATGACGGTTACCTGCACCTGAAGCCGGGTCGCGACACAGACCGGTACTATCTGTTACCGGAGGCCGACAAACTGCAACTGCTCTTGAGGGCCTCTGTGCCGAAGGCGGTCGGTCCGCAGGCCTCCGGTACGGCGTCTTCGATCGCCGGCGTCTATGCCGCCTCGGAGCGGAAGGCAACTGAAAAGGCCCATGCAGCTCGCGAAAAGGCTGCGGCAGAGAAGGCGGAGAGCAAGAAGCCCCCGGCAGTAGCTTACAATCCGGCTCCGCCACCCCCGCCAGCCCAGGGATTGGAGACTCCCGAACCACCTGCGGGCAGCGCTCAGACGAGCGCCGTTCCGGCTCCGCCGCACCCCCGCCGCCGCCAGCCATGGAGGACTGGTGGATGGTCCGCGACAGCCAGGGGCGCGTGGGCTGGATGATGGCCAGACGCATCGACGTCGACGTACCCGACGAGATCGCCCAATACGCGGAGGGGCAGAGGATGGTCGCAGCTTACCTGTTGCGCAAGGTCTACGACCCGGATTCGAACTTCGCCGACAAGCAGGCACCCGAGTATGTCACCGTATTGAATCCATACCAGGATGGACTGTCATACGACTTTAGCCAGGTCAGGGTCTTTACCTGGAATACCAGGAAGCATCGATATGAAACGGCATTCCGTCAGCGCAACCTGCAGGGCTATCTTCCGGTGGTCGTCGCTTCGCAATCTGGAGATGCAGGTGGGTCTGAGCCGACCTTTCAAATCACTCAGGGCATCGGCGACTCGGTAACGATCGATCCCGACACGGGCGTGGCAAGACCGACATCCACTCAGGTGTCGACTTACGTACTTGAGGATGAGCGGGTTAAGAGAGTCGGGCCCGCGGTTCCGGCGACGGCCTCAACCGGTGCGTCTGCGGCAAACGCGGGCAAGACGGGGCGGCGCGCCACCAGAAGAAAGAACGCGAAAACGCAACATCGCTCCTCCCGCTAGGGTTCACTCGAAGTGAGCTGGATGGGCGGAAAAGCGAGTACGGGTGCAGCGCGGTCGTTCCGCGACGCATCCCAGTATTGGACTACCTTTTTTGGTCACACGGTACTTTCGCTGCTGGAGCGGTTGATTAAAGCAGCGACAGCCGTTTATGTTGATAGCAATTCTTTAGTTTGGCTGCGTCGTATCGCAGCTGTTTTCGTTTCTGTATTTCTCAGGCAGTTCGTCTCAGCAAACAAAAACCGACGCGGGGAGATCGGCACATGGATAACAAGCCGGCACAAAACATTCAGGACACGTTTCTTAATACGGTCCGCAAAGATAAGACTCCAATCACCATCTATCTGGTCAGCGGAGTGAAGCTGACGGGAAAGATCCGTTCCTTCGACAAATACTCTGTGTTGCTGGAGAACAACAGCCAGGAGCAGTTGATCTTTAAGCACGCGATCTCCACCGTCGTCAGCAACCGGTCTGTGATTCATGGTGAGCATCGGATTCCGATGGGCCCCGGAACGAGCGCGGGTTCGAGCACCGGGCTTGCGGCCGGAGCGGCACCGCCGACAAGCGCACCGTCGGAGCTAACCCCGGGAATCTCACATTCCTGAGGACTCGGTTACGGTTGCGAAAACTGGCGTTTCCAATGGCGCGAAGCATTTCGATCGAGCTTCGAGCGGCGGGGTTCGCCTGGAAAGCACACAGACAGGCAACGAACGAGCGCTCCTGGTTGCCGTCGAAATCGGCTCGCGAAAACAGGCTCTTTCCCGCTCGGCGGCTCTGGCTCGAAATGCCGCTGCCTTGCAGAGAGCGTCCGAATCCGATGAAGTTGGTGCCCCGGACCTCTTCACCGATCTGAATCGGGACATTGATTTTGAGGTCGCACTGGCGGAATTTCGCGAACTGGTGCTCAGCGCGGGTGCGGAGATTGCTGCCGAGGTCACTCAAAAGCGGCCCAAAGCGGACCCGGCGACCCTCCTCGGGAGCGGCAAGGTTGAAGAGATCGCTGCGATTGCGGCCTCGACCAATGCGACCGTCATTCTCTTCGATCACGACCTCACTCCTACCCAATTACGAAACCTGGAAGACGCGCTGCCTTGCCGGGTGGTCGATCGCACCCAGCTCATTCTTGACATCTTCGCCCGCCACGCCCGCACTCGCGAAGGTCAGCTGCAGGTCGAGCTGGCGCAGCTGGAATACATGCTGCCCAGGCTCGCTGGACGCGGAAGCTCGATGTCGCAGCTGGGCGGCGGCATCGGCACAAGGGGCCCGGGCGAGACGCAGCTTGAGACCGACCGGCGAAAAATCCAGCGCCGTGTGCTTCAACTCAAGAGCGATCTGGAGTCGGTGCGGAAGGTTCGCAGCCAGCAGCGGCACCGCCGGGAGGCTGTTCCGGTGCCAACGGTCGCGCTGGTCGGTTACACCAACGCTGGCAAAAGCACTCTATTCAACGCATTAACCCACGCCGGCGTCCTGGAATCGTCGCGCATGTTCGCCACGCTCGACCCCAAACTGCGGGCGCTGACCCTCCCATCGCGGCGCAAGATTCTGCTCTCTGACACGGTCGGGTTCATTCGCAATCTGCCCCATACGCTGATTACCTCCTTCCGCGCGACGCTCGAAGAGGTGCAGAAGGCCGAGGTATTGCTGCATGTCCAGGACGCCTCGAGCCCCAGCCGCGACGAACACAAAGCCGAAGTGGAAAAGGTCCTCAAAGAGCTCGGCGTCGAGGACAAACCGCACATCGAAGTCCTGAACAAAGTCGATCTGTTGCCGGAGTCGGAACGGTCGATCCCCGGGGAATCAGGCGTAGGAATCTCCGCCAGGACGGGAGAAGGCCTGGACGATCTGCTCCACAGGATCGACGCCGCACTGCTAATCGATCCGATCGTGCGCAGGCAGCTGCTGGTTCCTCAGGATGAGGGCGGTGTGCTGGCCGCGCTCGAAGCTGGTGGGATCATCCACGGGCGCGAGTTCGTAGAGCAAAATGTGCGCCTGGAAGTCTCCGGGCCGGCTTCGCTGCTCGGGCGCTACCGGCGGTTCTGGAATTCTGAATAGAAGTCGGGAGATTTAGTAGCGGGTTGCCCGCAGGGGAGCGGTGTCGATTCCCCTGCCGGCAACCCGCCTGACCCTGAACCGGGTCGGGATGTTATCCTCTAGCTTACGCCTGAAATGGTCCCCGTCAAGCCGCTTTTGCGGCTCGGGCAGCGGTTTGTTTCGGGTGGGCGGCCGCTGGTTTCGCCTCTGCCTTAATTGACACTCCGCCGATCTTTGTAAGAACCTAGTATTCCGGCAAACAACAAGCAAACTCCCCACCGGTTGCCGGTGAAGGCCATGGACGAATTACTGCAACAACTCGTACCGCTCCTGATCGGCTCGATCCCGACGATCCTGATCTTTCTTGTCCTCGTCCTGAGCTACAAGCTCATCCTCCTCGGCCCACTATTGAAAACTTTGGCGGAGCGCCGATCGAGGACTGAGGGAGCTGTCGAGCGGGCCCACGCGGCCATCGCCGCCGCAGAAGCCAAGACCCAGGAGTATGAGGCCCGGCTCCGGGCAGCGCGAGCCAAGATCTTTCGCGCTCGCGAGGCCAGGGTGAAAACCTGGAACGACGAACGCGAAATCGCCCTGGCCTCGGCCCGGCATGCCGCCCGAGAGCGCGTGCATGGGGCGAAAGCCGAGTTGAGTGCCCAATCCGAAGCCTCGAAGCAAGAGATTGAGCGTGGCTTGGATACGCTGGTTGCGGACATCCTGAAAGCCGTCCTGCCGACGGATCTTCCCACCGCGCCGGCCGAGGGTTCCCGTTGAAAGTTCAAATTCTTAAGTGGTTGACGCTTCTCTGTATGACTACCTGCCTGGCATGTCAGGGTGGTCAGGTCGCTTTCGCCTTCACTGAACCGGCATCGTCCCAAGCCGCGTCTACGGCAGACGCACACGGACACAAGGAAGACTCCGAGGACATCAACGAGTTCCGCCATGCCCCCTCGGTGCAGATGCTTGCGCGTGTGCTGGGAATCAGCACTGAAACGGCGGCGTGGATCTTTGAAATCGTCAACTCGGGCATCCTAATCTCGACGATCTTCTTTTTTCTGATCAAGATTGTCCCGAAAGCGATCCGGGGCCGGACGGCAAACATCCAGAAGAAGCTGGTCGAGGCGCGGGAGGCAACCGAAACCGCCAATCAACGGCTCAGCGAGGTCGAGGCCAAGCTGGCCAGGATTGGCGACGACATCGAAGCCATCCGCCAGCAGACCGAACGCGACATGGTGCAGGACGAAAAGCGCATCAAGCAGGCGCTCGAAGACGAGCGGCAGCGAATCGTCCAGTCCGCCGAGCAGGAGATTGAATCAGCGGGCGCTGCGGTAAAGCGCGAACTGAAGCGGTTCGCAGCCGAACTTGCCGTCGACAACGCCGCCAAACGCATTCAGCTTAGTTACGACTCGGACAAGGCGCTCGTCGAACGATTTGGGAAAGATTTGACCTCCGGGTTTGGCAAAGGAGGGCAGAACTAATGTCCCTCTTCGCTGCACGCTATGCGCGCGCCTTTGCTGAATCCGTCGCAGCCTCGAAGCTCGATCCGGCCGCGGTCAGCAGCCAGTTGGACGACTTCACCGCCGCCTGGAAGGAAAGTCCGGAGTTGCGCCAGTTTTTTGAGAGTCCCGCCTTTCCGCCAGCCCAAAAGGTCGCCTTCCTCGATAAGCTGAACGAAAAGATCGGGCTGACGCCGCTGGTTCGGAATTTCCTCGCCGTGCTCATCGACCACGATCGCATCGGAGCGGTCAATGAAGTGATTGAGGCCTATCGCCGCGAGATGGACGAGCGGCAAGGGATTTATGAGGCGGAGATCGTCTCGGCCCGCAAACTTGACGACGACGAGCGCCGGCAACTCGAGGCGCAGGTCGGTCAGGTCGCCGGGGGCCGGGTGAAGGCGAATTATCGGGAAGACAAGAGTTTGATGGGCGGTGCGATCGTGACGATCGGCAGCACCGTGTACGACGGTTCGGTTCGCGGTCGCCTGGACCGGCTCAAAGAGCAGTTGGTGGCAGGCTAGAACCTCGCTCTTAATCCGTGGGAAGCCGGGGTTGTGTAGACTCTCAGACGTTGAGATAAAGCTCCCCCGCGAACCCAAACACAAGATATTAGTTGGGAAAGTGACGAATGGCTCAGATCAAGGCAGACGAAATAACCCAGCTGCTACGGCAGCAGATTGAAAACTACGACGCCAAGGTTGAAGTAGACGAGGTTGGCACGATCCTCTCGCTCGGCGACGGAATCGCGCGACTCCACGGCCTCGACAAGGTAATGTACGGCGAACTGCTCGAGTTCCCGCACGGGATCGCCGGCCTTGCCATGAACCTCGAAGAGGACCAGGTCGGCTCGGTGCTTCTGGGCGATTACACGCACCTGCGCGAAGGCGACCAGGTAAAGCGGACGGGCAAGATCCTGAGCGTGCCCGTCGGCGACGCGATGATCGGCCGCGTAGTAAACGCGCTCGGCCAGCCTATCGACGACAAGGGTCCAATCGCGTCGAGCGAGAACTACCCCGTCGAGCGCCTTGCTCCTGGCGTCGTCGACCGTCAGCCGGTCCGCGAGCCGATGACGACCGGACTCAAGGCAATCGACAGCATGATCCCGATCGGCCGCGGGCAGCGCGAGCTGATCATCGGCGACCGCCAGACCGGCAAGACCGCAGTCGCGCTCGACACCATCATCAACAGCGCCAAGAACAACCTGATCTGCATCTACTGCGCGATCGGGCAGAAGCGTTCGTCCGTGGCCCAGGTCGTCCAGACCCTTACCGAATACGGCGCCATGGATTACACCGTGGTCGTCGCCGCGACCGCCTCCGAGCCCGCGCCGATGCTCTACATCTCCCCCTTTGCCGCGACCGCCATTGGCGAATATTTCCGCGACAAGGGCAAGCACGCGCTGATGATCTACGACGATCTCTCCAAGCACGCTGTTGCGTATCGCGAACTTTCGCTGCTGCTGCGCCGTCCTCCGGGCCGCGAAGCCTATCCCGGCGACGTCTTCTATCTCCACTCGCGCCTGCTCGAGCGCTCGTCGAAGCTGAACGACGAAAAGGGCGGCGGTTCGCTGACCGCGTTGCCGATCATCGAAACCCAGGCTGGCGACGTCTCCGCATACATCCCGACCAACGTCATCTCGATCACCGACGGTCAGATTTATCTCGAAACCGATCTCTTCAACTCCGGCGTTCGCCCGGCGGTGAACGTCGGTCTCTCGGTAAGCCGCGTCGGCGGCAGCGCGCAGATCAAGGCAATGCGCCAGGTAGCCGGAACACTGAAGCTCGACCTCGCGCAATATCGCGAACTCGCCGCGTTCTCTCAGTTCGGCAGCGATCTGGATAAGGTCACGCTGAAGCAGCTCAACCGCGGCAAGCGCCTGACCGAACTCCTGAAGCAGCCGCAATTTTCGCCGCTGCCTACCGAGAAGCAGGTCATCATCATCTACGCCGGCAACAACGGCTTCCTCGACGATCTGGAAGTCGAGCAGATTCGCAGCTTTGAAGACGGCCTCTACAAGTACCTCGATTCTGCGCAATCGGCGCTGCTCAGCGACATCATCACGAAGAAGACTCTGGATGACGACCTCAAGAAGCGCATCGACGACGCACTCAACGAGTACAAGAAGAACTTCCAGGCCGAACACAACGATGCCAAGCAAGCCCCTGGAGCGGCTAAGTAGGCGTAAGCACTGACTATGGCAAATGTTCTCGATCTAAAACGGCGCATCCGCAGCGTGAAAAACACGCGCCAGATCACCAAGGCCATGAAGATGGTTGCGGCGGCCAAGCTGCGCCGCGCGCAGGAGCGCGCGCTCAATGCACGGCCTTACGAGCAGATGCTGATCAGCATGTTGCAGTCGCTGAAGCGGCGCATCGAGCTGATCGACCCCGAAACCGGGGAGATCCGGCATCCGCTGCTGGTAACCCGCGAACAGAAGAATGTTCTTCTTGTGGTCGTCTCTGGCGACAAGGGATTCGCCGGCGCTTTCAACGCCAACATCCTGAAGGCTGCCAACCAGTTCATCTGCCTTCGAGGGTGAACGCCAGATCGATATCGAGCCGGTCGGGCGCAAGGCGCGGGATTTCTTTAGCAAGCGCTATCCGCTGGCGATCATTCCCAAAGACCAGCACGCCACCGAGCAACGCAACCGGGACGAGTTTGGTCAGCCCGAGGATACGCCCGAGCAGCCGGTTCCGCGCGCCGGCAAGATGCAGGTGACCGGCGACCATCCCGGCATCCTCGACAAGCTCGAATACAAGCGCGTCGACGACCTCGCCCGCGATATCGTTCGCCGGTATTCGCAGGAAGAGATCGACGCGCGTCTTCGTGGTCTACAACGAGTTCAAGTCGGTGATCGCGCAGCGCCTGGTGGTGGAGCGGATTCTGCCCATCATCGAGATCGGCCGCCATGACATCGCGCAGTCGGAAGAGCAGACCAAGGAGCAACGTGAGCGCGCTGCCGAAGCAGCCGCCTCCGCGGGAATCACGATCACCGGGCTGACTGAGGAATCGGAGGCCGACGCCAAGGAAGCCGAGGACGAAGCCAAGAAATTCGGCACCTCCGAAGTCGACTATATCTATGAGCAGCCGCCGGCGGAGTTATTCTCGGCGCTGCTGCCCAGATACGTCACCACGCAGCTCTATCACGCGATGCTGGAGTCGGTCGCAGCAGAACAGGCAGCGCGCATGACGGCAATGGATTCGGCCTCGAACAACGCCAGCGACATGATCGATTCGCTGACGCTGAAGATGAACCGGGTGCGCCAGGCGGCGATCACCAAGGAAATTATCGAGATTGTGAGCGGCGCCGCGGCGCTGTCGTAGTACCGAGTATGGCGTGAAGGTTCGAGGATCATTAGCACTCGGAAGAAAAGGATTGGCAAGAGCGCCTTTAGGCGGGTTTTTCGAGTAGCTGAAGTAGGCACCGAAAGAGATTTATGGCAGAGAACATAGGAAAAGTAATCCAGATCGCGGGCCCGGCGGTGGACGTGCAGTTTGACGAAGCCACCATGCCGCCCATCTACCAGGCGCTCCGCGTTACCAGCGAAGGCTTCGATGTGCCGACGCCCGTCAACGTCATTCTCGAGGTGCAGCAGCACCTCGGCGAAGGCCGCGTCCGCACCGTCGCCATGGAAGCGACCGAGGGCATGGTTCGCGGCATGAAGGCCATCGACACCGGCAGCTACATCATGGCGCCCGTCGGCCGCGCGACCCTGGGCCGCGTGCTCAACGTCATCGGCGAGCCGGTCGACGAGCTTGGCCCGGTGAACGCGACCGAGTATCGCCCGATCCATCGTCTCGCGCCTGCCTTCGACGAGCAGTCGACCAGCGAAGAGATGTTCGAGACCGGCGTGAAGGTCATCGACCTCATCCAGCCATTTTTGAAGGGCGGCAAGATCGGCCTCTTCGGCGGCGCGGGCGTCGGCAAGACCGTCGTCATCCAGGAGCTGATCAACAACGTCGCCATGAAGCACGGCGGCTTCTCGGTCTTCGCCGGCGTCGGCGAGCGTACCCGTGAGGGCAACGATCTCTGGCGCGAATTCCAGGAGTCCGGCGTTATCGACCTCAAGGACTTCCAGAAGTCGAAGGCCGCGCTGATCTACGGCCAGATGACCGAGCCTCCAGGCGCGCGTCTGCGCGTGGCGCTGACCGGCCTCACCGTCGCTGAATACTTCCGCGACGAAGAGGGCGCCGACACGCTGCTCTTCATCGACAACATCTTCCGCTTCACGCAGGCCGGCTCTGAGGTCTCGACGCTGCTCGGCCGTATGCCTTCCGCCGTCGGCTACCAGCCGAACCTCGCCACCGAAATGGGCGAGCTGCAGGAGCGCATCACCTCGACCAAGAAGGGTTCCGTCACCTCGGTGCAGGCCGTCTACGTGCCCGCCGACGATTTGACCGATCCAGCGCCGGCAACGACCTTTGCCCACCTCGATGCGACGACCGTGCTTTCGCGTCCGCTGTCGGAGCTCGGCATCTACCCGGCCGTCGATCCGCTCGCCTCGACCTCGCGCATCCTCACTCCGCGCATCGTTGGCGAGGAGCACTACAACGTCGCGCAAGGCGTGAAGCGCATTCTGCAACGCTACAAAGACCTGCAGGACATCATCGCCATTCTCGGCATCGACGAGCTCTCTGACGAAGACAAGCAGACCGTGAACCGCGCCCGTAAAGTGCAGCGCTTCCTCTCGCAGCCCTTCCACGTTGCCGAGGTCTTCACCGGCGCGCCGGGGCGCTACGTCGCCGTGGCTGACACCGTGCGCAGCTTCAAGGAGATCATCGAGGGCAAGCACGACTCGATTCCTGAGCAGGCGTTTTACATGAAGGGCGCAATCGAGGAAGTGCTCGAAGCCGCCGAGAAGATGAAGAACTCTAAGCAGCTGGAGAGAATCTGTAACTATGGCTGATGCAAATCAAATTCAGGTAAGGCTGGTTACTCCGGATCGCATCCTCGTCGACCAGGGAGCGGCGGCGGTCGAGCTGCCGGGGCTCTCGGGCTACATGGAGGTGCTGCCGGGGCATGCTCCGCTGCTCTCCGAACTGGGTTCGGGGGAGGTGCGCATCCACGGCGGCGAGGCCGGAGAGCAGAAATACCATGTCTCCTGGGGATTCGTGGAGGTACTTCCGGAGCGCGTGACGATCCTCGCCGACGAAGCGCAGAAGCCGGAAGAGATCAACACCTCCGCCGCTCAGCAAGAGCTCGACGAAGGCCACAAGATGTGGAACGAGGCGGGCGATAGCGAAGATAGGTACGCCGAGGCGAACGAAGTGATCGCCGACGCTGAATCGAAGATGGCGAGCGCGGGCGGCAAGAGCCAAGGGTAGTTCAGGGGTACCCCCCTCCCCCCTACTTTCCCTAAGATCAACATTCTAATCAGCTTAGTAATGTTGGATCCGCAAGATCCTGCAAATATTCGGTAACTTCCAGAAAATAAACGAGTTCAACTAAGCTTTGGGGTTTACTCGCGCCCACAGTCTCCCTATAGAAACTCTCTATTTCTATTTTACCAAGTTGGCCCCATTCACTATGCCAAATTAGCCACCGCTTATCTCTATGATTCTAAACTTCTTAATAAATAATTTGACTACATAGGGCTTGACGGGATTTGGAGACGCGGGGCCTGCGGGCGAGCAAGGGGAGACGCCGGGATTGTTCCGATTGTGCTTCCACGACCGCGAGTGATAGCCTGAGTTTCCCTTTCGCTTCGGGAGCAAAGGGACATTCAATTAAATAGAACAGGAGATCTGACATGGGATTGCTCGAAGATGCGGAGAAGATCGCTGGAGCGGTAGTGGCGGTGGAAGCCGCGAAGAAACTGGATCCGGATGCAGGGTTCGTGACCGAAGCTGCCGCCGCAGTCGCCGGCTTTGAGGGCGCTGGCGCCATTGCTGAACACTTTGAGAAAAAAGAGGGCGAGTAGGAGGGTTAAGCCCGGCGTCTTGCCGCGTCCGGCTCCTTTATAATCGGGGCGCGCATGACTCCGCCCTCTGTCTTCATCAGTTACACCCACGACTCGCCGGAACATAAAGACGCGATTCTCGCCCTGTCGGAGCGGCTCCGCCAGGAAGGCGTCGATTGCGTCATCGACCAATATGAGCAATCGCCTGAAGAGGGATGGCCTTCGTGGTGTGCCCGGCAGGTAAAGCGTGCGACCTTTGTGCTGGTCGCCTGCACTGAGACCTACCTGCGGCGATTTGAAAAAGAGGAAGTCCCTAATAAAGGCTTAGGCGGAACCTGGGAAGGCCACATTATCACCCAGGAGCTCTATGAAGCACAGGGCAGGAACAACAAGTTCGTTCCCATAGTTTTGCACCCTCTAGACTTCGCCTTCATCCCGGTTACGCTGCGAAGTACCACGATCTACGCCCTGGACGGAGAGTACGAGAGTCTCTACCGCCGCCTCACCAGCCAGCCGCTCATCACCCCATCGCCCCTGGGCAGCCTCCAGGTCAAAGCACAGCGACTGGCCGCCCAGCCGAAGCTCGAACGCAAAGAGGACTTTGAGCCGCTCTCAAATCTCCCCTCGCGCAGGAGCGTCTTCTTTACCGGCCGCGAACAGGTCCTGACCAGCCTCCTCGTCGCTCTTCAGAGCCGACGCGTCGCGGCTCTCAGCGGCCTTGGCGGTATGGGCAAGACGCAAACCTCGCTGGAGTACGCCCACCGGTATCGACAACAATACAAGGCGCTCTTCTGGGTCGATGCCGATTCGCGAGAACAGCTCCTCGCCAGCTTTGTTTCCATCGCCACCGTCCTCAATCTGCCTTCGGCCCAGGCCCGGGAACAGCAAGCGGCGGTCGTCGAGGTGCATCGCTGGTTACAGGAAAACGCGGACTGGCTGCTCATCTTCGATAATGCCGACGATCTTCCCCTCATCCGCGATTTTCTTCCTGGCCCTGCAAAGGGCCATCTGCTTCTGACCACCCGCGAGCACGCCGTCGCAGCCCTGGCCGAGCGCATTCGCGTAGAAGAGATGTCGCCCGACGAAGGCGCATCGCTGCTCCTCCGCCGAACCGACCGCATCGCCAAAGACAGCTCTCTCGCCGATGCCAGCGCGGTCGATCTCCACGCCGCGCGAGAGCTCTCAAAGGAATTAGGCGGCCTACCCCTGGCCCTCGACCAGGCCGGAGCCTTCATCGAAGAAAAGCAGCTCAGCCTCTCCGAATACGCGGAGCTCTACGCCTCGGAGAGAGCGACTCTCCTGGCCGAACGCGGCTCTTTGGGCGACCACCCGCCTGTCACCGTCACCTTCGCTCTCGCATTTCGCAAAGTCGCAGAAAAGAACGCTGCCGCGGGCGACCTCCTCCGCCTCTGCGCCTTTCTCGCTCCCGATGCCATCCCCGAGGAGATCTTCACCGCCGGCGACAGCTCCGTCCTGGGAGAGACTCTCGCCGAAGCGGCGAGCAATAAATTGAGGTTCATAACGCTGATCGGCGACGCCTGCCGCTTCTCTCTTCTCGACCGGGATGCGACGAATCAGACGCTCGATATCCATCGCCTCGTCCAGGCCGTGACGAAGGCCGAGATGTCCGAGGCCGAGCAAAGAAGCTGGGCGGAACGTGCCGTCCGTGGCGTGTACAACGCATTCCCCTACGTTGAATTTGAGAACTGGACACGCTGTCAGAGGCTCATCGCCCATGCCCAGGCCTGCGCAAGCCTGATCGAGGAATGGGACTTCGGCTTCCTGGAAGCGGCAAAGCTACTCAACAAGGCAGCCTTCTACCTGCACGAACGCGGACTCTATGCCGAGGTCGAGCCGCTCTTCTTGCATTCGCTCGCGATTTGGGAGAAGGCGCTGGGGCAAGACCATACCGATGTAGCCCGAAGCCTCAACAACCTGGCTGAACTTTACCGCAATCAGGGCAAATACGCCGAGGCCGAGCCGCTCTACCGGCGGTCGCTCGCGATCTGGGAGAAGGCGTTGGGGCCAGACCACCCCGATGTAGCCACTAGCCTTAACAACCTGGCTTTACTTTACGGCAATCAGGGGAAATACGCCGAGGCCGAGCCGCTCTACTTACGCTCGCTTGCGATCCGGGAGAAGGCGCTTGGGCCAGACCATCCCCGTGTAGCTCTGAGCCTCAATAACCTCGCTTCGCTTTACGACAATCAGGGCAAGTACAACGAGGCCGAGCCGCTCTACTTACGCTCGCTCGCGATCCGGGAGACGGCGCTGGGGCCAGAACATCCGGAGGTAGCCTCCAGCCTCAACAACCTGGCTGCGCTTTACCATTACCAGGACAAGTACGCCGAGGCCGAGCCGCTGTGCATACGTTCGCTCGCGATCTTGGAGAAAGCGCTGGGACCAGACCATCCCGATGTAGCCTTGAGCCTCAACAACCTGGCTGCGCTTTACCGCAATCAAGGCAAGTACGCCGAGGCCGAGCCGCTCTTCGTACGTTCGCTCGCGATCCGGGAGAAGGCGCTAGGCCCAGACCATCCCGATGTAGCCCAGAGCCTCAACAACCTGGCTGCGCTTTACTACAATCAGGGCAAGTACGCCGAGGCCGAGCCGCTCTACTTACGATCACTCGCGATCTGGGAGAAGGCGCTGGGGCCAGACCATCCCGATGTAGCTAAGAGCCTCAACAACCTGGCTGAGCTTTATGAGCGCCAGGGAAGGACCGCTCAGGCCGAGCCGCTGCGCTGGCGCGCACAGGCCATCCGGGACAAGGTCCAGGAAAACTAATTCCGCGGAACTAGGCAGCCTTGGTTACTAGTGCCTTCACGCGGGCGTTGAGGCGGCTCTTGTAGCGGGAGGCGGTGTTGTCGTGGAGAATGCCCTTCTGGACGCTCTTGTCGAGCGCGGAGGTGGTCAGGCGCAGCTGCTCCTGTGCGGCCTTGTGGTCGCCCTTGGCGATGGCCTCGCGCAGGCTGCGGAGGCTGCCGCGGACGCGGCTCCGGTTGGCACGGTTCACTGCGGTCTTCTTCTCGGTCTGACGGGCGCGCTTGAGCGAAGAAACATGGTTCGCCATCTTGAAAATCCTTATCTGGAACTGAAATTTGGTCTGGGACTCTTGTGAAAGAGGCGCGGGCAGACTTCTTCCCTTCATGCCACGCAAACCCTAAGTTTATTGGATTTTGGCGCTTGGGTCAATGCGCAACTTGTGTCACTTTACCATCGGCACCGCAAGGCAACGCATCCGACACCTCAACTCGTAGGCAAGTGAATGACGCCCCGACACCAAAAGATGGTTCCATTTCTACGGCAAAATATGGCGACGGCGGTTGTGAGCGTTCGAGTTTGCTAATGGAAAGTTCGAAGATAGCGTTCTGGTGATTGAATCCTTCCATCCGAAGGTCATGTACTTCGTGAAACTTCAGCGTAGCCAGGGTGTGGTATCGAAGCACGAAGAAGCCCCTAGAATCTACCTCTTTTGTCATTTCCCAGAGATGAATAGTCGCGGTTAGGACTGGGAAGACATATCGATTCTGTTCTGGGTTGACATCGCCGCGCCATAGCGAGACATCGAGAACCTCAGCGTCGTGAAAAGAGGGCCAACACCCGAAGATACGAGTGAGCTTCTCGCTCCCTTCAATCATCTCCTCTATTCTGTCCATTGCGTACCAAGGTTATACCAATGCATCCGGTCAGCCGTTTCGCAAAAGCGGACTAACGTCCAAATCCGGGCGACGGATACGCAATTCCGGACACACTCTTCTCCGCGACAACCGTCCTCACAGAAAATCCTCAGCATTCCCACAAGGTTCTCCTCAGTGATCCTGGAATGCGAATTGCCAGCAATATCATTCGTGGAAGGCAGATGACCTATGGCAACGATCATCGACCTCTGCAAAAATCGATTGGACTTGGGAGAACCGCTTCAAGTGAGATTGCTTCAGAACCGCAACCGGATTTGCCTTTTCTTTTTCCTCTGCTCTCTCTTTTTGATGAGCAGACCCGCAACCGCCCAGCAAAACACCTGGGTTCCAAGCTGGGCCACCAGCCCACAGGCCACGGACGCCGACGATCCCTTGGCCAAAATCGCAAACCAGACGGTCCGGGAGCGAGTTCGCCTGTCGACCGGAGGCGACCGGATCTGCATCCGCCTCTCAAATGAATACGGGACTACCCCGCTGCTCATAGGCGCAGTGACCGTCGGCGTGCCGCTCACCCCGGAGAGCGTGAAGCCCGGCTCCTTCCGCAATGTCACTTTCGGCGGTCAGAAATCGGTCACGATCCCCGCCGGCGCGCCGATCCTCAGCGATCCGGTGGCCTTTCCTGTCGCCGCCGGGACCGAAATCAGCATCAGCATCTATTTTCCCAAGAAGGTCCCGACCCCAACCATACATTCCCTCGCGCTAAAGCGGGCAGTCATCTCACGACCCGGCGACCACACAGAAGAAGAAAAGATAGACGGCGGAACCGACACCCAATCCTCAATCCTCGTCAACGCCGTGCTCGTACCCAGCCAGCCCTCGCAACGCCTGATCGTTGCGTTCGGCGACTCGATCACCGACGGAGATCAGTCGACCGTCGACGCAGACCGCAACTGGCCGGGCGATCTGGTCCGCCGCCTCGAAAAAACTCCCGAGGGCTCAAAGGTCGCCGTAGTCAACGAAGGCATAGCCGGCAACCGGCTGCTCGACGATGTACTTGGCACCAACGGTCTTGCGCGCTTCGAGAGGGACGCTCTGGCTCAACCGGGAGTGACCCACATTCTGCTCCTGGAAGGCATCAATGACATCAGCTTTCCCGGAGCAAAGCTCGGCGGCGAATACCTCGCCGACCCCGCAGATACCCGCAGCGCCGACAATCTCATCTGGGCGTATCGGCAGTTGATCTCCCGCGCCCACGCCCACGGGGTCAAGATCTTTGGAGCAACCCTGACTCCCTGCAAAGGCGCTGCGATTCCGGGGTACTACTCCGACTCCAAAGACGCAATTCGCCAAGCGGTCAACCAATGGGTCCGGACAAGCGGTTCCTTTGACGGCATCATTGACTTCGACGCCGTCCTGCGAGACCCAGATCACCCCAGCCAACTTGCGCCGCGCTTCGCATCGCATGACCATCTCCATCCCAACGACGCCGGCTACCAGGCGATGGCCGATGCAATCAACCTCGCCCTCCTTCGGTAGCTCGCTCCTTCAAGTTGCTCCATAAATCCTTACGGCCATTTGCTATAAGTAAACATGGCGTCGATACCCGTGATTCAGCCTCCGCCCGCAGCAGTCACTCTGCCGCTCAACTGCACTTTTGACGCCGATGATTGGACGAAGCTTGCCCGGCACTGGTACCCAATTGCGCTGTCGCGGGAGGTTGTCGACGGCCCCGTAGCGGCGAAACTGCTCGACGAATTGCTGGTCGTCTACCGGGTCGCTGATCAGGTTGTCGTCGCCAACGATCTCTGCCCCCATCGCGGCACTCCGCTCAGTATGGGCAGGCACGATGGCAAGGGAGTCGCCTGCGCCTATCACGGACTTCGCTTCGGCGAGGGCGGCCGTTGCAACATGATTCCCGCCCAACCTCACGATGCCATTCCGCAGAAACTGCATCTGCGCACGTATCCCGCGGTGGAATATTACGGCCTGATCTGGACGTGTCTGCAACCGGATCCAGGCGCCGAACCCGACATTCCAGAGATGCCGCATTGGAACGACCCGGGCTTCCAGCAAATTACTTGCCCAAGCCTGGATATCTTCGGCTTTGCCGGGCCGCCAGATGGAAGGCTTCCTCGACGTGGCCCACTTTGGCTTCGTCCACGCCGACACCTTTGGCGACCCGAACAACACCATCGTTCCCCCTTACACTCCCAAGCCGACCGAGAAAGGCTTTGAGGTCGAATACTGGAGCTCCGTTGGCAACTATCCCATCGGGATGGAGGACCGCGGAAAAGAAGGATTTGAATGGCTCCGTCACTTCCGCGTGCATCTGCCGTTCACCGCGACGCTCGTCATTCATTTTCCCGGTACATCCCGGATGACGATCATGAATGCCTCTTCGCCTGTATCCGCGAAAGTGACTCGCCTCTTCGCGCCGATCGCGCGGAACTTCGACACCGATCTGCCCGTGCAGGCGGTCTACGATTTCAACGACAAGATATTCAGGGAAGACAAGCGGATCGTAGAAGCGCAAAAGCCTGAGTGCCTACCGCTTGATCCAAGGCTCGAAGCCCACATCATGGCCGACCGCAGCTCCATCGCATATCGACGCGGACTGCGCGACATGGGCCTCAGCCGATTTTTTGTCGCCTAGGCGTTTGGCCCCTGGCCATTTCCCCTTGGGCCTGCTGTAGTCGGACCAAACCTTAGTCTTGCTCGCCGATAGTCTGGGCATAGGTCTTGCCGTAGGGGTAGAAGAGTTCTTTCTTGCGTTCCTGCCATGCAGCGCGGAGCTCGGGTGTGGTGATGTCCCAATCCGGACGGCATTTCTTCGTGACGGCGCGGAGATCCTGGCGAAGTTCTTCGAGCGTTGGACGCCCCAGAAACCAGTAGCCGTCATAGATCTTGTAGATGACGAGGCCCGGTTCAAGCACGATCACGTGCGGAATCATCGGATTGTTCTTGGGGTCGGTGTACTCGGCGATGTCGAGGTCTTTCTGCACGATGCGGCCTGCGTCGGAGAGAAAAGGCCAGTGCGCGCCGACTCCGGTGCGGTACTCGTTGGTCAGCGTGATGTTGTCGGTGCTGATGGTGACGAGCCGGCAATAGGCGACCTCGAGCTCGCGATGCAGCTCGACCAGACCCTCGGCCTGGCGGCGGTCTTTGGGGCAGAAGCCTCCGCGGCTCAGGACGAGGACCATCGGATGCATCCCCTGGAGTTCGGAGAGCTTGCGGCGCTTGGCGGTGTGATCGGTGAGTTCGTAGTCGGGAAAGACCGCGCCGGGAACGATGTCAGGTCGCATGATTGAAAGCCTCGAGTTTCCTGATGCGCGCACATCGGATTAAGACGCGAACAAATCCTGTTTATTCTCTCAAAGGTCCGGATGCCATTAGAGCAAAAGTACAGTTGGTGTAATGTGCTGAGTTTTGTCTCAGTAGACGTTTTTCTGGGGAAAAACGCCTGCGGGGCGGTACACCTCACACTACGCTATCTGTACTTTTGCTCTAGTCTCGGACTGCTCGAACTACGCTCACCGGTCCAAGCAAGCCAGACGGTTGTAAGGGCGAATTCGCCTTATATGGCTTGATGTCGGTAAAAGTAATCTTCTCCGCTCCCGGCTGTTCGTCTCCGATGAGGCGATTCACCCACGCGTTCACGACCTTGACCGTGAGCTCGTTCGCGCCGGGCTGCAGGTATGAGGTCACATCGAGACGGTAGGGGGCGTGCCAGACTTCGCCGACCACTTTGCCGTTGATGGAGACGACTGCGAGGTTCTTGACCTCTCCGAGGTCGAGCAGGAGCTTCGCACCGTTATTGAACCAGTCGGGGGATGCCTGCAGTGTTTGCGTGTAGGTTGCGATGCCGGAGAAGTATTTCACGCCGGGGTCGGAGCTTTGGCTCCAGTCGGCGAGGTGGTCGATAGTGATTGCGGCGGGTGCTCCGCGGCCGGGCTCGAAGCTGACATGCCAAGGGCCGCTGATGGTGGCCAAGTTTGTTTCCGTGAGCGGATTGATGGTTTCGGTGGTCGCATTCGTTGGCTTGCGAAAAATCACAAACACAGTGACCCAGGGTTCAAGGTGGAGGGGAACGGTCGTTGATCCGTCTGCGATTTTGAACGAGGCGGCTTCCGAAGTGCCCGTCTCCGCATGCCAGAGCGCTGGTTGCTTTCCTTCCACGCGGAAGGTCGCGTCGATAGCCTCGGGATGGTCGCTGCGGTTGTCGACGAAATAAATGTCGCCGTCGGCTAGCTTGCGGTGGACGAATTGCACATCGGAGTCATTGCTGCTTTTTGCATAGTCGAAGTCTGGCTTCACATGCATCGCGGCAAGAGCTTCCTGGGTGTTCTGGCCGGCGTAGACGGTCCCTTTACCGACTCTGTGTACGCCCGAACCATCGCCAAACAATTCCGATGACAGCCTGACGAACTCGGCTTGATCGTCAGCCTCACTTGGATCATCGGTGGGTTTCTGCCCAGCTACGATCGCTCCGTCGTTGACGAGTTTGTGAATTGCGCGGAGCACCGGAAGCGACATGTGGCGGCTGTACGGGTCAAGTCCCAGCACCTTGTATTGCATCCCGCTCTTCGTAGTGATTTGCCCGTTGGCGACGGTGAGCTCGTGGATGAGGGCGTCGGCGTTGACGTAGTCGAAGCCGTATCCTGCTGGGACATCGGGCGACTTGCCGCCGAAGATTGCGGTGAGGTTCGAGTCTTCGCCATAGAAATAGATCACGTCGGCGTCGAAGCGGCCTTGCTGGAGCAGGTAACTGGAACGGGCGAGATAGTCGATCCAGGGCCCAGCCTGCTCGGCCCAGGTCTCGTTGCGATTGAACCATTGTCCAAAAGGCCCGAGGGTAAGGCCGGGAGCTTTGCCGATCAACGGCTGGTGGGCAGACTCGTGGATGACGAAGCGGTTGACGCCGTTGAGCATCTCCGCGTCAGCGGTTGGCTTGAGCGTGGCCGGCGACCACGCCCACGGGGCTGCGGCCGATGCGGTCATCGACTCGGCGGCGACGAGGTTCTGTCCGTAGATATGGGCCACGGCTGCCGATTCGCGAATCATCCGCATTCGCGGTCGTACTGAATTTTGTTGACGCCGGGAAGCTGCGTCCACATCGCGCTCATGGGCACTTCATTAAACTTTTTTACTTCCATGCCGTCGGCGACAAATGCGCGGCCGCCTTCGTGGGATTCGCCATAATGGCCCATGCCGCGCTCATGCAGCGTAGCTTCCAACTGGCCATAGTGTTCGTTGGCGATGAGGTCGGCGATGGTCTTGCGGAAGTCCCAAAGGAAGCGATCGCTTGCCGCTGCGCTTTCGACGATCCGGCCAGTCAAGACAGGAAGCCACGGGGTGGGGTCGTATCCGCGGAGGGTTTTGAATTGGGCGAGCATGTTGTCGGTCCAGTTCTGCGAACCGGCTTCCCAACTGTCGTTGATGACGTACTGGATTCCGCGCTTGCCCATCCTATCGGCGCCCACGGTGTCTTTGTAGCTGTCGAGGTAGTTCTCGAAATAGTCCTTCACGAAGCGACGGTCGAGCTTGTCGACTTCGAGCCCTGTCGCCTCGGGCGTTGCGGGATGATTGGTGATTCCGAGCAGGGAATAGCCGAAGCGGAGAATGACCCACTTGCCCGCGGGCGGCGTCCAGTCGAGCGTTCCGTCCGGCTGCATCTTTGCGGTCAGATCGACAACGCTCGGATTTGCTGATCGCGCTCGAAGCATCGGCCTCTGGAGTTGCGTACCAATAGAGGTCTCCTTCCGGAACGAAGGCGGCTTTTTCTTCGAAGCGATTCACGCGGGCATCGGAGTGAAGGACGAGTTCGGCGACCTGGTACGCCTTGCGGCGGTTTGGAGGGATCGATGCCGAAGGCGGCGGGATCCGATCCCGCGGCCCAGAAGGGAACAGGAGGGGGCGGTGTGGGCCGGAAGGTGACGCGAAAGTATTTCGCTGTGACTGCTGGGAAGGTAATTGTGTGTTCGGGTGCACCGCCGCGCGCCAGGATGATGACTCTTACGAAAATGTTCCCCGTCGTCGCTTGCCTCCAGGGTTTTCTCGGGAACTCCGACGCCGGTCAGGGAGGCCTCGAGTTCGCTGGGGTCTTTGGTGAGGTAGGTGATTGAGCGAATGGTCGCGGAGTCGGGTACTCAAATTGTATCCATGATGCTGAACCGGCCTCGGATATCGGCAGGTCGGTCGTTTTGGTGAGATCGCCATCGCTCAGCATAGCGGCGTCGAGACCGGGTCCGCTTGCGGTGACTTTGGCGGTGCGTCGCTTCTAGAGCTTCATCGTTCGGAAGGCGGAAGGCGACGACTGCGGCATCCGCGTAAAACAGCAGCTTCGCGGCTGGCTTCCGAGGGCGGCAACGAAATGTTCTGAAATGGGCCGGTCACGGATGGCGGGTGGGCGAGCTTGCCTGCGAACGGGCTTACCGCCTTCCACAAGGGTCTCGCTCCACACATATTTCTTCATGCCTTGTGACGCGGGCACCCACGGGCCACCTGACTCGCTCCAGCCCGGAGAACCGGCGATTGCCATTTCCATGCCGTACCCGTCGCCGAGCGTAATCGCGTACTTGAAGGCGTGCTTCCATTCCGGCGTCATGTACACGAGGCGCTTCTCGACCACTTGGGGAGTCGAGATCGCGGCGTCGAAGCTCTGATAGCCGGCGATGCCGGCGCGATGCATCCAGTCGAGGTCGAGCTTGATGCCCTCTTCGGTGATGTTGCCGTTCATCCAATGCCACCAAACTAGCGGACGGGCGGAGTTGGGCGGGTTTTGAAAGCCTTCTTTCAGCGGATCGCCGTTACTCTGCGCCATAGCTAGCGCGGTGACAGACCAAAGGCCGAGAGCAGCAGCATGGGTTCGAACCCGCTTTTTCATGAACCTGACTTTAAACTATTCTCCTATTGGTTTGCCCGCTCAGTGGCCCGGCCTAACCGTCTGCGGAAGCGCTCACGAATAGTCGGCCGCGATTCCAACTACTTCGTTTGAGCAGCCGTGAAGTCGCCCGTGACGCCGGCGGGATCGACGGCTACCTCACCCTTGATCTTGTCTGCATCGAGTGTGCCAGTGTAGGTGAGAGTGTAGTCAGCGCCTTCATACGTGATCGGGTACGACCACGACACCTTCTTTCCGTCTACCTTGCCGGTAAGCTTTGGCGCCGCCTCCGCGCTGGTGCAGGTTCCGCTCAGGTCGGCTCCCTTTTGATCAAAGGTGCAGTTCCAGTCGGAATCGTTGCCGGCGATCGAGCTGTGAAGTGTCCATTTGCCGGCAATCGAGACATTGTCAGACTGAGCAAATGCCATGGTGGACAACAGAAAAAGCGGAAGAGCGATCGTTTTCATTGGTGTTCCTCTCTGAAATAGGTCTTGTAATTCGCGGTTGTGCCCTTCCGGTCACGCAAAAGGAATTAACGAACTCCGATTGCGGCACGCATGGGGCGAAGCAGGAACGCAAGTTGCGAACGCCCTCGATTTACCCTCGATTTTACGGTGCCTTCCGGAACGCAGAGCCGGCGAGACATCTCCCGATAGTCGTATTCCCGAACATAACGCAAAGTCACCGCTTCCTGCATTGCCGGGGGCATCTCCCCCGCGGCGCGGTCAATGATGGCGGCTACTTCCTTGGTAAAGGCTGAGTCATGGGGTGTCGGACGCGGGTCGGCCACCTGCATGGCTCGTCGCGCGGGGCTCGCCTCATTCCAGTCTTCGTCGAGGGAATCCATGGAGCGTTGCAGTCGGCTTCCGCGAAAGCGGTCTACCCGTAGATTGTGCGTTATCGAGGCAATCCAATTCGTTAGAGCGCCCCGTCCGGGGTTATAGCTGGCCAGATTCATCCAAACCTTGATGAAGACCTCCTGGGCCAGATCGTCTGCATCTTCGTTGCGGATGTTGAACGACTTGCAAATGTTGTAGACAATGCCCTTGTGTTCTTTGACGAACTTCGTCCAGGCAGTGTCGTCCCCTTCCACACAACGTTGCAGGAGTTCCGGATAATCAGCGTTCATCGAGTCACTTCCCGGGTTAGGCTTTGGTTAGGCTTTGAGTAGCCCGCTTGATACCGTTCCTGGTCAGCCAGTGGCGGTCGCCTTCTTTCCCATGACACCATAGGGGAACCACGTGCACTGTTATGTCTCGTCGCGAAATGTCAAGAAGTGTTAAGCCGCGGCAGTCGATCTTCACAAATCGTCACGGCAAAGGGCAGGCGATGAGAGTAGAAAGAAATTTGCAGCCGGAATCGCGCAAGAGGTTGCCGGTGAGGGAAGCTTTGGACTCGGTACTCCTGATAGACGACGACACGGAGCTATGCGCGATACTTCAGGGCTATCTTGCTCGCTACGATTTCAAGGTGACCACGGAACACAGCGGAACCGCTGGTCTGCAGCGTGCTCTAAGCGGTGAATTCAACATCGTCCTGCTCGACGTGATGCTGCCGGGCCTGGATGGCTTTGAGGTGCTGCGAAGATTGCGGGCGAGCTCACAAGTGAGCGTCCTGCTATTGACAGCCCGCGGCGAAGATATCGATCGCATCGTGGGATTAGAGATCGGCGCCGACGATTATTTGCCCAAACCATTTAATCCGCGCGAACTGCTGGCGCGCATGCGGGCCATCCTGCGGCGAAGTCAGGCAAAGCAATCCGAATCGCCTGTCATGAAGCGTCTTGCCGTCTCCGGTCTGGACCTGCACACCGGCTCTCGGAAGGCCGCTTGCAACAACGTCGAGCTGGATCTGACGAGTGTGGAGTTCGATCTGCTCCGGGCGCTTATGGAGGCGCCTGGGCGGATCCTCACCCGCGAGTATCTTTCCGAAGTAGTCCTGGATAGAACGTTCTCTCCGTTCGATCGCAGTTTAGACACGCACGTTTGCCATTTGCGCCGCAAGCTCGACGAGGCAGCAGGTCTCGGCGACTGCATCAAGACGATACGCTCGGTCGGATACCAGCTGGCAATCTCGGATTCGGACTCCGCCGGCCCCCCGTCAGCTTCGACCCAATCGATAGATTCACTGGCCGCTTTCGACAAAGCAACCGGCAAGGGTCGGGGGAACTGACCCAGCATGCGAAGCACTTTCACTAAGATATTCCTCTCCTTCTGGGTGGCGGAGATCCTGATCGCTGTCTGCGCGATCTTTATCTCGATGCGCCAGTTTGAGGCAACTGCGGCTGCCTATACCTCGAGCTTCTCGCTGATGGAAACCCTGGCGAAGCTTTCCGCGACAGCTTATAACTCGGGTGGTTGCGCCGCGCTTCAGGCGCTTCCGAATCGATTCATCCTGGACGAGCAGGGATCGCTTTCTGAACCCGCTGTTCTTTTCGATCCGGACGGGAAGCCGCTATGTCAGCAGGTTGACGAGAGACTCTTTGCTCCGGCAGTAGCGAAGATACGCAAGGATGGATACTTGCTTGGGGAACGGCACGGAGCAGGCTATCTGCAGGGAATCGAGGTCACGGATGAGAGCGGCCGGAAGCTGTTCTATCTGATGCGTGGGGCCTATCCGACAAAAGTTTATATCCCGTACCGAGAGATTTTTTGGCGGCTCCTGATCGGTCTGATTGTCTCTTTCCTTGTGACCTTTGGAATCGCGAAGCTCATCACTCGTCCCATTGGGCGTCTGCGCGAAGCAGCGCGACAGCTTGCCGCAGGCGATCTAAGCGCCCGCGCGATATGGCCAAAAGCGGATCGCGAAAGCGGCGATGAACTGCGCGGATTGGTGCATGACTTTAACGTGATGGCAGGCCGGCTGGAGTCGCTAGTGGATTCTCACAAACTTCTGCTGCGGGATGTTTCTCACGAACTGAGATCTCCGCTCGCCCGGCTGAGTGTCGCGCTGGAGTGGGCCCGGGAAGAGGCCCAGCCGGGCATCGAGGACCAACTCGAGCGCATGGAGAGCGAGACGATCCGGTTGAATGCGCTCATCGGACAGCTGCTAAGCCTGTCGCATCTGGACTCGACGACCAACTTGCCGTCGAAACAGAATTTTTCTGTCGCGAATGTGGTCGAGCAACTGCTTCCCGATGTGGATTACGAGGCGAAGGGGCGCAACTGCCAGGTGAGCTTTGTGAACGCTGACTCGAATGGCAGCGAGGTGTCGGGCAACCCGGAGTTGCTGGGACGCGCGATCGAAAACGTCATCCGCAATGCAATTGCTTATACGGCGGAAGGGACTTCCGTCGAGATTGAACTCTCGCATCGGGTCCAGGCGGGGAAAGACCTGGTCGTGCTCCAGGTCAAGGACCGCGGCCCAGGCGTACCCGAGGCAGCTCTGAAGTCTATCTTCCATCCGTTCTATCGATTGGACGGTTCCCGCCAGCGATCGACGGGGGGATTCGGCGTAGGCCTCGCGATCACCGAACGCGCGGTTCAGCTTCATGGAGGAGATGTCGTTGCGACGAATGCGGCAGAGGGCGGTCTAGTCGTTGAGATGCGCTTGCCCTCTGGAAACGGTGTGACCCGCTAACGAAGCTGGGGCAACCCATGAACTAGTAGCCGCTATGTAACCGCGGGATTTTCTCAGGGAACATAGACGAGGAACTCGGGCATATCCGGAAGGTTATCAATGAACGTCCCCTTTTTCTTCCCGTTGGAGGAAAAGCGCCGCACCCGCTGCTTCTTCCGCTCGGCAACGTAAAAATCTCCTTCGGGGCCGACGGCGAAGCCGGAGGGAGCGTCGAGCTTTCCCTCAATCACCACGCGTGCCTTGAGCTCGCCGCTTGGCGGTGTCGACGTCAGGTCCAGCGCGAGGATGCTGCCAGTGCGTGAGGCGCCGATGTAGAGCGTCTCGCCGTGCAGGATCAGGTGCACGGGCGCCTGAAGCTCCGGGCCCGTGATGCGAGCCATCAACTCCCCGGACCGAACATTGAAGACCTTCACTGCGTCGCCGGCTTCGTCCGCCACGTAGAGATGCTTGCGGTGCACGATGATGCCGCGCACCGAGTGCCGTGGCTTGCCGCGCTTGTCGAGCACGACCTTGAGGCCGAGCGGCGCTGGCACATCGAGCGGGGTGCGGTCGCCGTACTCGGGAAGCCTCCCATGGCTGGAGGCGACGAGTGTGCCGGGGAGAAAGTTCCCGTTGGGATACTGCTTGCGGAGATGTGCGGCCACCGGTGCAGGTTTGCGGGTCTCCGGTACGAGCGACACCACGGTGTTGGTGTCCTGGCAGGAGACATAGATGCGACCATCGTCGCCGAGCTCCACGTCGAAGGGGTGCACCATCGCCGCAACCTGCTCGGTCTTCGCGAGCACCTCCTTGAAGCGGAAGGTATCGCCGTGACGCTGGTAGAGCGCAATGTGGCTGTCCTTGCGCCATGCGTTCGCGATGTAAAGGTCGTCGCCCACCAATGCGAAGCCCCGCGCAATATGTAGCGGGTGCGCGGCCGGCGATGCATCGAGGAGTAGCGGATGCACCTTGCGCGGGGAACCGTCGTCCTCGAAGACGCCGATGTTGTCGACGCCGTGCCCCGATTCACCTCGATAGCTAATCCACCACACGGTTCTGTCCTCCCCGAACACTATCGCTGCATCGTTAGAGCCGGCCGCGATAACGTGCGCCTTTTCAGCCAACAGGCAAACTACCACCAAATGCGGCCCCGCTAAACTCGACGGGGCATTCCGGCATTATAAGCCGGGTCGATTTCTTGAGAGCCGCGACCCTGGGGTCTGGAGGCGACGGCCTTTCGGTGATTGTGAAGGACGGGAACTTTCATAAACACACCATCGAGGGTGCAGGAGCCTGACAGGCATTCCTGGCAGGGGGTTCGTGTAGCCTGATCGTGTGGAGTCATTCCGAGATTCTGGTCGCATTCGACTCGTTGTTTCGATGCTCGCGGCAATCGTCGCGACCTTGATTTGCGTTGCCCGGCAACACGTTCAGATAACCCTCTCCGAACCCAAAACGTACGCCAACCCGCTTTTCCATAAGTGCGGATTGCTGATGATCGGTTGCGTTGCGTGGGCGCTCTTTGAGCTCACGCGGTATCTTATGCGGGCAGCTTTGCCACATTCCGGCGATCTATAGAGACTCCCAATCCTGCTCTTCGCCGTCACCCTCCTTCTAAACGCCTGCACAGTAACGGGCCGCCTCATGATCCCTCCGAGAAACCCTCTATTAGAATCGCTGCGAGGTTCTCCAATGTTCATCTGTCTCTCCCGCCGCGTTAGCCTCGTCTTTGGCGTTGCGCTCGTTCTCCTCAATCTCCCCGCAGCGAACGCCCAGCTTGGCATCTTTCAGGGCCACGGCGATCTTGGGACTGTTCTGCATCCCGGCTCGGCGACGTACGACGCAGCTACGAGCAGCTACACCATCAGCGGCAGCGGCGAGAATATGTGGTTTGGGGTGGACGACTTCCACTTTGCGTGGACGAAGGTTTCTGGTGACATCTCTCTGAGCGCCGACATCGCCTTCGTTGGAACGACCGGCAACCCGCACCGCAAGGCAGTGCTGATGATCCGGCAGAGCCTGGACGGCAACTCGCCGATGGTGGACGTGGCGCGGCACGGCGAAGGGCTGACTTCGCTGCAATTCCGCGATGCAGCCGGGGCGAACACTCATGAGGTCGAGGCGAACGTCTCGGGGCCGAAGAGCGTCCGCATCGAGAAGCGGGGCGATTATTTCTATGCCTTCGTCTCCGGGCCGGACGGCAAGCTCACCGCGGCCGGCGCGTCGACCAAGCTGCATCTGGAGGGTGACTATTACGTTGGAATCGGCGTCTGTTCGCATGACAAAGATGTGACCGAGACCGCGGTGTTCTCGAACGTGAAGCTCACCAATCTAACGCCGGCGACGGGCAAGCCGGTTCTTTTGAGTTCGCTTGAGACGATCACCGTCGCCTCGACCGACCGGCACGTGGAGTATGTGGCGGCGGACCATTTTGAAGCAACGAATTGGTCGCGCGACGGATCGTTCTTTCTCTTGAACCAAGGTGGCACAATCTACCGGCTGGCGCTGAAGGGGACGCAGCCTGTGGTCATCCCGACTGGCGCTCAGGACCGCTGCAACAACGATCACGGCATCTCGCCCGACGGCCAGTCGATCGCGATCAGCGATAGCTCGGGAAGCGGCGGCAAGTCGTCGATCTATGTATTGCCGATTGGCGGTGGAACTCCAAGGCGGGTGACGCAGGCTTCGCCCTCCTATTGGCACGGCTGGTCGCCTGATGGCAAGACGCTCGCCTTCACCGGCCAGCGCGATGGCGAGTTCGACATCTACACCATCCCTGCTGCTGGCGGCGCGGAGACGCGTCTCACGACCGCCAAGGGACTCGACGATGGGCCGGAGTATTCTCCCGACGGCCAGTACATCTACTTCAACTCGGAGCGGTCAGGACTGATGCAGATCTGGCGGATGAAGGCGGACGGCAGCGAGCAGGAACAGGTGCTTACCGACGAGACCAATGATTGGTTCCCGCATATCTCGCCCGACGGGCAGTGGATGGTCTTTCTTTCGTATGAGAAGGACGTGACCGGGCACCCGGCGGAGAAAGATGTGATGCTGCAGCTCATGTCGATGACTGATAAGAAGGTGCACGTGCTGGCCAAGCTCTTCGGCGGTCAGGGGACGATCAATGTGCCGAGCTGGTCGCCAGATAGTAAAAAATTGGCGTTTGTGAGCTACGAGCTGTTGCAGGAAGAGAGCCTGAAGTAAGGACACCACGAGCCGCGACGCAGTTTTTCGGCTACACTTAGCTTTCCGTTTTCACTCCTGAGCATTTGTAGCCGAGGCCCAAACTTATGCCGCTTTCGAGAGTCCCTGTATCCGCGCTATGTGCCATACTCGGCGTTGCCGCGGCTGCACAGACGCAGACCGCGCCACCACATGACATCGTGATTTCGAACGCCACGGTGATGACCGTCACCCACGGCACGCTAGAACACGCAAGCGTCTGGATACATGACGGCAAGATCGCCGGGTTCGGTCCGACAGTTAGCGCTCCAGCCGATGCAGTCAAGGTGGATGCGACGGGCAAGTTTCTGACGCCAGGGATCATCGATCCCCACTCCCACTCCGCTCTCGACAGCGATGTGAACGAGGCAACCAGCCCGGTCACGCCGAGCATGATGATGATCGACGCCTTTGACAATCGCGATAAGGCGCTCTACCAGGCGCTGGCGGGTGGCGTGACGACCGAATTGCTGCTGCATGGCTCGGCAAACATGATTGGCGGCCAGGCGGTGGTCATCAAGAACAAGTTCGGTTTCGAGCGCGATGCGATGCTGTTTCCGAATGCTCCGCGATCGATCAAGTTTGCCAGCGGCGAAAATCCGAAGCGGGTCTATGGCAGCCGCGATCAGCTGCCCTCGACGCGCATGGGCAACTTCGAGGTGATGCGCCAATCCTTTGAAGACGCAAAGGCTTACATGGCCAAGTGGGACACCTACAACGCCAAGGTTGCGATTGCCCAGAAGAATGGCGGGAACGTCGCAGAAATTGAGAAGCCCGGCGTCGATCTGAAGCTTGAAGCGCTGGCTGACGTGCTGCGTGGCAAGCTCTATGTGCAGATCCACTGCTACCGCGCCGATGAATACCTGACCGAAGAAGCGATCGCTAAGGAGTACGGCTATAAGATTCGCGCCTTCCATCATGCGCTTGAGATGTACAAGGTTGCGCCCAAGATCGCGGCCGACGGCACGGCGATCGCCACCTTCGCCGATTGGTGGGGATATAAAGACGAGGCGTGGGACGCGATCCCGTGGAACGCGGTGATGTCGATGCGCGCTGGCGTAAAGGTAGCGCTGAAGAGCGATTCGAACGACTATATTCGCCGCTTGAATCAGGAGGCGGGCAAGATGGTCCACTACGGCGGCGCGACTGAGGAAGAGGCGCTGCGCATGATCACGCTGAATCCCGCATGGATCATCGGCGTTGACGACAAGGTCGGATCAATTGAGGTGGGCAAAGACGCCGACCTGGTGATCTGGAATATGGATCCGCTCTCGACGTATGCTCGCACCGAGAAGGTGTATATCGATGGCGATCTCTTCTTCGACAGCAGCCTGCCCGGCTTTGGCACAACGCACTTCAACGGAGTGATGCATGACGCAGGCGGATTTGGCGGCGAAGACGGCGATGACGACCGCGGCAGCAAGGGAGGCAACTAATGCAGAAGCCTCTTGTTGGATTTGCAACTGCGGCGGTGACTTATTTGGCGATGTCCTCTGCAGGCGCTGTTTTCGCGCAGGCCGTCGCGCCGACTGACCTGAGCACTCCGGCGCCGACCATCGTGATTACCGGCGGCAAGCTGCTTACCATCACTCACGGAGTCATTGAGAACGGGACGATCATTCTCTCCGGAGGCAAGATCGCTGCGGTCGGCGCGGCAGGTGCTGTGAAGATCCCTGCCGGTGCGCAGATCGTGGACGCCAAAGGAATGACCGTCTATCCGGGCCTGATCGACTCCGAGACCAACCTCGGCCTCAGCGAGATCGAGGCCGACGAGGCGAGCAACGATCTGGTCGAGACCAGCGACGAGATCTTCCCGAACATGCATGTCTACGATGCCTTTCATGCCGAGACGGAGCATATCCCAATTACGCGCCTGAACGGCATCACCAATGCGATTGTCGCGCCGGCCTCGGACGATACTCTTCCTGGGCAGGACATCTTTATTCAGCTCGCAGGGCGCGACCGCGATCAGATGATTCTCGGACGGGACGTGGCTTTGGCGATGAACTTCTCTGGCGCGCAGCGCAGGCGCGGCAAAGATCGCAAGTTCCCGAGTACGCGGATGGGTTTAGCATCGCAACTGCGCCAGACCTTCATCGACGCGCAGGCTTACGCGGTGACGAAGACCGAGTATCAAGCCAAGCTCGACAAATGGCAGAAGGGCGAAAAAAAGGATGCAGCACCGGCCGCACAGAAGTTCGACCTGAAGATGGAGGCTCTGCAACCTTATCTGCGCGGTGAACGGCCCGTCGTGCTCGCTGCCTACGAGGGCCATGAAATCGAGGTCGCGATGCAGATCGCGCAGGAGTTCAAGCTCAAGGTCGTGCTCAATCACGTCACCCACGGGCAGGAGATTCTGGACAAGATCGCCAGCTACAAAGTTCCGGTCATCGTTGGGCCGATCTACGCCTTCCCCTCTGCCAACGAACGTTACGATGCCGTCTTCTCTTTGCCCGCCGAACTCCAGAAACGTGGCGTGAAGATCGCCTTCTCTTCAGCCGGCGACGGGGGCGGAAACCCTGGTGGCTTTGAGCGCAATCTGCCCTACGCCGCCGGATACGCGGTCGCCTATGGCCTTCCGTATGACGAGGCGCTGAAAGCCATCACGCTGAACCCGGCGGAGATCTGGGGCGTCGCCGACAAGCTCGGCTCGCTCGACGAAGGCAAGACGGCGAATGTCGTCATCGCCAACGGCGACCCGCTCGACGTCCGCACCGACGTGAAACAGATTTACATCGAGGGCCACGCCATCCCGATGGAGTCGCGCCAGACGAAGCTGCGGGATGAGTACAGCAAGTAGTTAGAGCGGAAGAGGGCTACGCGGTGCGAAGAATTCGTCTTCTTTTCCGGACGACGGAGCCCTCAGTGTTCGCTGCCGTTTCTTCCTGCCGCTCAGAAGAGCTTGCCATCCTGCGCCTCCCGCAGGAGTGCAAGGACACACAGATTTGCTGCCGAGAGAACAATGACTAGCCCGCCCAAGTTGTAAAAGGCCCGCCAGAAGGTTTGCGCGAGGAGCGATCGATCTACGGTAAGTATGCTATCGCTCTCAACTATAGCCCGGACCCGCTTGTACATTCCGTGGGTCTTCTCGGTATTAAGTCCGATAGCTGCGGCCAACGCGATCTCGACCAGCAGAACACCGTTCTTCAGCTCGAGCGTTCCGTGATAATACGCGAATCTCACGACATCGAAGGTCGTGACCGCGTAGAGAAAGAGCCAAAGAGCGAGGGTGCGCCAGTATCGGCCGAAGATGCCGCCCTCGCGCAGCAATTTCAACGATGCATCAAGGCCTAGATTGGCTGATTCCATTCCGTCCCTCCCTTCCCTTTCCAATAATGAACGACCGGTTAAGGGCAGAGTAGCGCAAGTTCAAGCGCGACGAGTCCTGCTGCCAGTATGAAGATTGTTCCTACTGCCGCCTCCACTGTGATGGCTCCCAATATAAAACACTCTCCGGCTTGCATGGTCAATGACGCGCACGCCGCTTTGCTTAGGTAGGGGTGAAGCGGCTTTCCGAAATGGAAACTAGCCAGTTCCAAGTGTCCTTGGTTCGGTAGAGTCAATTTCCCCGTGCCGCCTGTCTCAGGCGTAGAAGGCCAACCGCCATTGGCTTGGATGATCGCTGCGACCTTTTGTACTTGCGCGGATACGAGCCCCTGAAAGCCGGCTACGCCACTCGTTTGGATGTCCGTGAAGAACTGGCTTTGCTGCGCCGGGGTGCCCGCCAGCTGACCAGAGCTAATAAGAGCAGACTGATTGGCCAGAATTTGAGAGGTTTTTTGAGAGTTATATTGAATCGTGGCGAGGTTAGCAAAGATACTGTTTAGCGCGCTTGCAGCGTCTGTGGCGTCACTATAGGTCGCGGTAAAGTTGTTCATATTGTTCAAAAGATTCTGCATACTGGACACTGCCGAATTCACATAGGCGGCGCCTATTGAGCTTGCCGCGGCAACGGCAGGTAGAAGTGGTGTCGGCCAAATGCGTACCGATTCAAACCCGAGTGCGCTAGAGGCAGAAGAGACGCGAAGCCAGCCGTCTTGAAAAATTTCCTTCGTTGCACGCCGGACTTCCCATTGAACAACCAGATTCCCGATTTCGCCCATTCCCGCACATTCGTCACGAATTCATTGAATAGCAGTTGACGAGGCCGTACTTGGGCGCTACTCTGAGCGCATCAACGGGAAATATTTGGTGCTCACCGCCAATCCGGCCCGACTCTCCCCGACAATCGATTTCGGCTGTGCGTTTGGTCGGAGAGATTTTTCCGCGCTGTCCGTTTTCCCGACGCCCCGCCTGACATCCAACCCAACGAAACATTCACTGTGTGGAGGGAATTTCACCGCTTGATGAAAAAAGCGCTGGACATCACGCCGAACCTTGAGCCCCTGTTTGGGACCCGCGATGAAAATCTCAGGCTTATGGAAGACAGCCTCAACGTGCGCATCGATCTGAAGTCGGATGCGGTGCATATCGAGGGTCATCCGGACAGCATCACCCATGTACAGCAGATTTTCGCCGATTTTGAGCACTTGCGGCGCTCCGGCGTGAACCTCCATAACGGAGAGCTTCACGGCATGTTGAAGCTGGTGGTCGCCGACCCCCAGATCACGCTGCGCAGCCTGGCTGAGACCGGCAAACAGCGCTCGGCGGGTATCAAGCGAATGGTGCAGCCCCGCTCGATCAACCAGCGGCGCTATGTCGAGGCGATCGAGCAGAACGACATGGTCTTTGGCATCGGCCCGGCCGGTACTGGCAAGACCTATCTTGCCGTGGCGATGGCCGCCTCCGCATTGCTGGCGAAAAAGATCAGCCGCATCATCCTCGTCAGACCCGCAGTCGAGGCCGGCGAACGGCTAGGCTTCCTGCCCGGCAGCCTGCAGGAGAAGATCGACCCTTATCTCCGCCCACTCTACGATGCGCTCTACGACTTGCTCGACCAGGAGCGGGTCGACAAGATGCTCGAGCGCAACGTCATCGAGGTCGCGCCGCTCGCCTTCATGCGCGGCCGCACGCTCAACGACGCCTTCATCATCATGGACGAGGCGCAGAACACCACCAGCGAGCAGATGAAGATGTTCCTCACCCGACTAGGCAACAACGCCAAGGCGGTCATCACCGGGGACGTGACCCAGATCGACTTGCCGAACGCGAAGAAATCCGGGCTGATCGAGGCAATGAACATCCTCAATGGCGTCGACGGAATCAAGTTCGTCGAGTTCGAATCCGGCGACGTGGTTCGTCATCACCTGGTGCAGCGGATCATTGTGGCTTACGACAACTTCGGCAAGGCGCAACAACAACTGCCTTTGCCCATGTCCGAGCCGCGGATGGACGAACGGCGCGGCGAACCACCGAATACTAAGCCGCAATAAGGCCTTCCGTCCACTTGACATAGCTACATTGTAGCTACATACTATTTTGTAGCTACAATGTAGCTGCGAAATCTAGCCCATGCGAGGACAACGTCCCATGTCCATTTCTAGTTTCCGGTTCACCGGTAAGTTCAGAAAGGTTCTCCCATGTTCATTTGGGACGAGGCAAACGTTGAACACTTGGCAGGGCATAGAGTTCTGTCGATCGAGGCCGAGCAGGTAATTAAGAACTACCCTCTTGATCTGCCGCGCCAGATCCGCAATGGCGAAGAACGCATGGTGCATCTCGGCTAGACGAACTCGAGCCGGATACTCGTCGTAATCACGACGATGCGGGAGGAACAGATCCGAGTCGTCACGGCATACGATGCGAACCGAAAACTTCGCAAGTTCTACGCGACGCAAAGAGGCTTTCGAAATGTCGAGAAAACTAGAGACCCCTGATTTCAAGAGCGAAGCCGAAGAAGCGCAGTGGTGGGCCAGGAATCAGGACCTGCTGCTCAATGAGTTCGAAGCTTCCGCGAAGGATGGAACTCTAGGTCGCGGCACCCTCGCGAAACGCACTGGACTGACCCCGACGACCACGATTCGGCTCGACCGCGCCGACATAGAGCTGGCAAAGATACAGGCTGAGGAACGCGGCCTGCGCTACCAGACATATTTGAAGATGATCATCCACCAGGCCCTTCGCGAAGCCGCCGTGAAGCGCAAAAATGCGAAAATGCAATAGAACTCCAGGGCCGCACCTTGGGCTTCTAATTTGATCGCTTCGCAAGATGATTCTTATCGAACCTTCTCGATCCACGATCGCCGCTCGTCGCGAACCGCTGAACAAGCGAGAGTTGGCGCGGTTTGCCGGGCTTGCGGTGAAAGCCGCCGGATGCTCCGGGCCGGTTTCCGTTCTGCTGACCAACGACGAACGCATTCAGCAACTCAACCGCGAGTTTCGCCGGAAGAATTCTCCAACCGACGTCCTTTCCTTTCCCGCAGTCGCGTGGGAGTTCGAAGGCAACCACACGACTACGACCGCCGGAGACCTGGCAATCTCGCTCGAAACTGCGGCTCGGCAGGCGGCAAGCCTCGGCCATTCACTGGCGACCGAGGTCAGAGTTCTCATCCTGCACGGAGCGCTCCACCTGGCCGGATACGATCACGAGACTGACGATGGAGAGATGGCGCGAAAGGAAATGCTCTTGCGCAAGCAGTTGGGACTTCCCTCAGGTTTGATTGAGCGGAGTTCGGCCCGCGCTCGATCCGGACCGGCGAAGAAATCCATGAGGGCGCGAGAAGAAGTTTCAGCCACTCGGCGCCGCAAGACCGCGAGTAGCTGCGCATGACTATCCTCTTTGCGTTCGCGATCGCCGCGCTGCTCTTTGCGCTGACGCTGGCGTCTTACGTCGACCGGCTCTACTTTGAGATGGGCAAATTTCTCGCCCGGGAATTTCAGGAAAACATCGACGCCTGGGAGCAAAAGGTTGAGCCACGCTTAGGCTCCAACCGCGAGCGCATCGCGTTGTCGGCCGCAGTGCTCACTCAGCTGTCGCTGGCCTGCGTCACGCTGCTTTTTGGGGCAATGCTCTTCGACCGCTCACCGCTCGACCGGCCCACCTTTGGAGAGAGTTGCGCAGGTCGTCTTCGGCGTGGTGCTGGTGATTGTGATCTTCAACCGGCTGCTGCCATTTGTCTTCTTCACCCGGACGCGCGGCGTTTGGGTGGTCCGGTTTCGGCTGGTTCTGCGGTTCCTCTTTCTGCTGGTGGCTGCCAGTGACCTTCCTGCTCAGCTTCCTGCTCTCGATCGCTGCGCTGGCCGAGACGCCTGAAGCAGAGGAAGACGATACCAGTTCCGAAGCGGTCGACGCACTGATCGAGGCCGGCGAAGAGGAGGGCATCATCGAGAAAGGCGACCGCGACCTGGTGCGATCGGCGGTCGAGTTTGGCGACAAGGTGGTGCGCGAGGTGATGACTCCGCGGCCAAAGCTCTTCGCGGTATCGGCGACAACGACGCTTGAGGAGTTTCTTCAGCAACTGGTGACCAACCCCTATTCGCGCGTGCCTGTTTATCGCGAGACCATCGACCAGATCACCGGAATCGCCTACTCGCACGACCTGCTGCAGATTCCCGACACGGTTGCTGCCACGCGGACGGTGGCCAGCATTGAACGCCCCGCAGCCTTCGTTCCCGAAGTGAAAAAGGTCAACGAGCTGCTGCGCGAGATGCAGCGTGCCAAGCACCATATGCGCATCGTGATCGACGAATACGGCGGAGTCGCTGGCCTGGTCACCATCGAGGACCTGCTCGAGGAGATCGTCGGCAACATCACCGACGAGCACGAACAGGACGCGGAGAAAGACGAGCCCATCGCCGAGCCGGGAGGATCATGGATCGTCCCCGGCAGCCTTGATGTCGGGCGGCTCGAAGAGCTGATGGGCGAGACCTGGCAGGTGCCGGAGGACTATGAAGCGACGACGGTGGCAGGGCTGGTGAGCGAGACGGCGGGACGGATTCCCTCGGCTGGCGAAGTCGTCGAGGACGAGCATCTGCGGTTTGAAGTGCTGGCTTCGACGGACCGGCGGATTGAGCGCCTACGCGTGTCGAAGCGGGCGAGCGCCGATTAACGTCCTTCTCCGCATCTCACTGCACTTTGATCGTTCTTGCTGTGTGCCCAGGGCGTTCGACAAGCTGACCAGTAGCTAAGTCGACAGAGTGATGCAGCGAATTGAGTCGAACAGCTTCCGCCGAACGATGAACCGCCAATCTCCGTCCGATGCGCGCTTCCAGAGTCCGCAAATGTCCGGCCAGTTGAGAGTCGAACCTGATTCGAGCTGCCTCCGACGGCTGCCCGACCGATCCAAGCGAATGACTACTAACGACCTCTCCAGTCTCGGGGTCATAGATGATCGCCCGGTCGGCTACTTCAAAATCCTGATTCGTTCTCTTTTCCGGATGCATGAGTAACTCTCCCCAACTCAATCGATGTAGTAGAACATGCCGTGAGCCCCGGCCCATGCCAGGGTAACGATCAGCTCCCAAGTCACGCTGGTGACTTGGGCTGCAGAGATGCTGCCGAAGGGATCCTGGCCGGTGTAATCCATTGTTTGCTCTTGTCCGTTGTCATCGAGGTAGGTGTACATTTTCACGCATGCAGCCGCAAGTCCCACCGTTTGCGAGTCAAAACTGGCGCCGGGCGAGAGGATGTTCAAGAAGATCTGTCCTTTCACCGTGATCGGCGAATCAAAATTTATTGTGTAGAGATGGTGTTGCGGCGTCGAGCTGCCGTTGTAGACGTTCCAAAACCAGAACCGCTGGAGATAGTAGATCTGCATGGCTGGCAATTATAACCCCCGTCCCTGATAGGCGTCCGAGGGGGCGAGGCGGTAGGGGTTGGGGCGAGTCACGGTGGTTGAGGAAGTGCTGCGCCGCTGCCCTTTTGGGAAGCTGCTCTAATGGAGATGAGGCATTCCCTTTGAAATCAGGATTCGTATCTATCCTCGGCCGTCCCAACGCCGGCAAATCGACGCTCCTCAACGCGCTGATCGGCGAAAAGGTCGCCATTGTCACCCCAAAAGCGCAGACCACGCGCACCCGCATCCACGGCATTTATGACGTGCCCGCGAAGAAGGGCAAGCACCAGGCCGCACAGATTGTCTTTGTCGACACCCCCGGAGTTCACACCCCCGGCACGCTGCTCGACAAGCGGATGATGCAGGAGGTCCACGACGCGCTCGAGACCCGCGACATTGTCGTGCTGATCGTCGACGCCACGCGGAACTTCCATCTCGCCACGCCGGGAGCCGCACCCGTCGAAGAAAACAAAAGCCAGTTCAGCAAATCGCAAAAAGAACGCGAAGAGGATGAGTTCGTTTTCCGCCTGGTGCGCGAGCTCGACTGCCCGGTCTTTTTGCTGATCAACAAGATCGACCAGATCACCAGTGAAAAGCTGGCGCCGCTGATAGCGCAGTTATCCGCGCAGCATGCTTTCACCGAAGTCATCCCAATCTCGGCGACCAAGCGCAAGGGGCTCGACATCCTGGTCGAGAAGCTGATCGAACACCTGCCTGTCGGCGAGCGATATTTTCCCAAGGACCAGTTCACCGACCAGCCAGAGCGCTTCATGGTCGCCGAGCTGATTCGCGAGAAGATCCTGCTCGAGACCGGCGAAGAGGTCCCTTACGCATCCGCAGTCGTGGTTGAGAAGTTCGAGGAACCACCACCGCCGCCAAAGAATCCCAGACCGCTGAAAGCCGGGCAGCTTCCTCCGAAACTTCCGGTGACGAAGATCGCCGCCGCGATCTATTGCGAACGCGAGGGCCAGAAGGCGATTCTCATCGGCAAAGGCGGCGTCAAGCTCAAAGCCATCGGCACCGCCGCTCGCAAAGAGATCGAGTCGCTGCTGGGCACGCGCGTTTTCCTCGAGCTGTTTGTGGTGGTTCAGGAAAACTGGCGCGAGTCGCAAGGGTTCCTGGCTACGCTCGACTGGCGCAACCAGCTCGAAGAGCTGGCCAAGCGGGAAGCTGGCGCAAGCCCGAAAGTGGCTGAGTCGGAAGAGTAACCCACGATCCTTCCCGCATCCGGCCCGGAAGGATATTGCACCGAAATCGTACGGCTAGCTGGTCTTGACGACCAAGGTCACCGGAACGCTTGCGGTCGACAGGCTGCTGCCCGTTCCCGTGATCCCGGTGATGACTACGGTGTAGGTGCCTGCCAGCGTTCCAGGATTGCCTTCCGGCGGACGGTGGTAGTAGTGATAGCGTTGCGAGCAGGAGCTCAGGCCCATGCCACTCGCTACAAGCAGGAAGAGAATGGCGATGATCTTCGTAGAGCCAAGCCCCTTCCCCTGGCTCCAGCGCCTGCCTGCAAGGCCAAGCCCGGTGAGCGCCAGAATTCCGGGCGCCGCGAGCGCTAAGAAGGTATCGTTGCCACCGCCAATGCCCGGACGGCGGAATCCGGGTTCGCGGAGTTCGCCACCCGAATAAGCGGTGGTAGTAATGGTCAGCGTGCTGATCGCCGGCGTCCCGTTTGGATTGGCTGTCGTCGGAGCGCCAGGCGTCACCTGAGAGGGGCTGAAGACGCAGGTCGTGGTTGCGTAGGGTATTCCCGAGCAAGACAGCGAGACTGCCTGGTTGAAACCGTTCTGTGGGGTCGCGGTGATCACCGTCGACACTGTGTTCCCCGCAATGACCGAGAGAGAGCTGTTGCTGGCGCCCAGGGTGAACCCAGGTACGCCTGTGGCTGCCGCAGTCACCGCCGCGGAGGTCGACGTGGCCGCCTCAAAGTTGTCGTCGCCCTGATAGACGGCCGTGATCTTTTGTTCGCCGGCGGGCAACGCGGCTACGCTCAAGGTCGCACGGCCCTCGCCGTCAAGAAATGCGGCGCCGATCGACTGCTCCCCGTTCATGAAGCTCACACTGCCGGTGGGCGCTGGAGCTGCATCGGAACTTTTCTGACTCGCGCTGGTTACCTGCACGGTGAACGTTGCGCCGTTCCGCGCCTCGCCCTCGGCGCCGGAGGTAGTGAGAGCGATGCGCGCTGGAATCCGTTCCGCCTGCTGGCCGTGTGCGGCCTGGCCCCGTCCCGCCTGAAAAGACGTGATAGCAAGAATGGTCAGGAGCATCGACCGAAGAATGGAGCTCGGGAAAGCGCTGCGAATGCGGCTTGCGGAGAGATTGACTTCCGACCCCTTGCTTACAACCAAATCTGGAACCAGGTGTGCCTGATGCCTGCAAATCTCTAAGCTGCTTGACTTCAAATCCATCCCTCAAACTGAATGCCAACGTCCCGTATGCCAATACTTGATAGCGCCGTCCATGACGGGGACGGTCCACTTTCATGCAGTTGCATCTGCGTTTCGCATCTCTGCGTGTCTTAGACTCTATTGTATCTGTGCCCGGTAGCCGGGGGCGAGGGAAAGGCTTTGTCGGGCCGCGAACTCCACAAAAAAGGACCCGCGGCGGGGTCCTTTTCCTGGATTCGAAAGGCAGAGACCGCTCAGATCCGCATCGGCATGATGATGTACCGGTAGCGGTATTCTTCATCGGCGTCCTCGGGCCTCACCTGTCCGGCGGACTGCGCGTCTTTGAACTCCAGCCGTACCTCGCCGGCGCTGCCGACCGCCTTAAGGAAGTCAATCAGATAGGAAGAGTTGAAGCCCACGACGATCGCGTCGAAGTTGTAGGGCGTCTCGATGGTGTCTTCAGACTCGCCCGAGTCGGTCGAGGAGGACGAAATCTTCAGCTCGTTCTGCTCCAGCCGCATCTTGACCGCGCCCGAGCGTTCGTCGGCAAACTGGGCGACGCGCTGGATCGAAGCCATGAGGTCTTCGCTGCGGACGACGACAAACTTGTTGTTGTCGCGCGGCAGCACCGCCTCATAGTTAGGGAACTGGCCAGTAAGCTTGCGCGAGGTGAGGGTACGATGGCCGATGCGGAAGAACAGCGTGTGGTCGTCGTCGGCAAAGTCGATCTGCTCGGCGTCGCTGTTCGAGAGCAGCGACTGCAGCTCCGACAGGGCCTTGCGCGGAATCAGTGTCTTTTTCTCGCCGCTGATATTCGTCAGCGTCTCGCCGGATTTCTCGACATGCGCGAGCCGGTGACCGTCAGTCGCGACCATCGCCAGGCTCTCGGCTTTGAGGATGAGCAGCGCGCCGTTGAGCGTGTAGCGCGACTCTTCGTTTGAGATCGCGAAGATGGTCTTGCCGATCATGTTCTTGATCGAAGCCGAGGACAGCTTCGTCAGGCTCGACTCAGGAAACGCCGGAACCTGGGGGAAGTTGGCGCGCGCCATGCCAACCATCTTGGTGTTCGACCGGCCGGAGCGGATCTGCACCCAGTGGTTGTCCATGAGCTTGATCGAGATGTCGCCGTCGCCGAGCAGCTTGATGTAGTCGTAAAGCTTGCGCGCGGGAATGGTGCAGGCACCGGGCTTTTTGACCTTGGCCGCGCAGGAGGTCTTGATGCTCTGGTCGAGATCGGTCGCGGTGATCGTCAGCTTGTCGTCGGCCGCCTCGATGAGGAAGTTCGACAAAATCGGGATGGTCGTCTTGCGCTCGACGACGCTTTGCGTTGCGGTCAGCTCGCGCAGCAACTCGGCGCGGCTGACGGTGATCTCCATGGCTCCGCTGGTCACCACCGGCTTCTCCTGCTCCACCTCTAAGCCTGGCATATCGCTTCGCCCTCCCCTGGTTAATTACTCTTGTTGACTACCTTGGTCGTTTTGCCACAATGTACACCACTGGATGCCTCAAGGCACAGCAGCGTTTGCGGCGGATCTGATCTGGCATCCATTCTAGTGAGAATTTGCACCTCCCGCGCTGCGGAAAACTTGTCAATCCGGTGGAATATGGAAAAGCGGTGAGTAGGGGTTCATGTTGCCATCCCGTCGCAGGGCAGAAGGGGCAGAGCGCCGACTGCTTCCTCTACTGCTTTTAAGACTGATTAGTTTCTTATTTAACTCAGTAGCAGTAGTAGTTCGGCGTGGATATGTGGAAAGACTGCCCCGGAGCCATTCAGGCGCGGGTATCGGAAGTGTCCGCGTTTTAGAAAACCTGGCTCGAAAAAGAGCATAAGCGGGAAAACGAGCATGGATAGCTAGCCAAGGGCCCCTGTTTGCCGCAATCCGCACAGGCGTCAGGCGAGGGCCTGTGTGGAAAGATAATGGCCGAAGTGGAAAGCACGGCTCCAGCCGCGATTGACGGACACTTCAGAGAGTGCCGGTTTGCACAGAAAACGGCTTTTCCAAAGTTTCCTCAACGACGACGTGGGGCTCGTGAGACAACAGGAAAGACGCCAGGAATGAAGCTATGGCAGTCGAGAAAAAGATCGCGGTGAGGAAGGCGACGCGGCTTGATTTGCTGCGGGAACTCGAGTCTGTGGCCGACGAACGCAAGGCCCGGAATCTTGCGTGGTTCTTCAAGACCGGCCCCGGCGAGTATGGCGAAGGCGACGTCTTCCTGGGCATCACCGTGCCCGTCAGTCGCAAGATCGCGCTCCGCTATACGCACCTGCCGTTAGCGGAGGTCGCGAAACTGCTGGCATCGCCGATCCACGAGCACAGGTTTGTGGCCTTCGAGATCCTGGTCGCCCAATACGAGAAGGCCGACGAAGAGCAGCGCCAGAGGATCTTCGACTTCTACCTCCAGAACACCCACCACGCCAACAACTGGGACCTCGTCGACACCTCCTGCCGCTACATCGTCGGAAGGCACCTCGCCACGCGTCCACGAGGCCTCTTAGACGAGCTGGCGTCGTCGCCGATGCTCTGGGAGCGCCGCATCGCCATCGTCTCGACATTCGCCTTCCTGACCCAAGGCGAGACAAAGGACACCTTTCGCATCGCGCGAAAGCTGCTGGGCGATAAAGAACCGCTGATTCACAAGGCAGTGGGATGGTTACTGCGGGAGGCGGGTAAGGTTTCGCGTCCGGAGCTGGTTCGGTTTCTGGAGAAGTATGCTGCAAAGATGCCGAGGACGACGCTACGCTATGCAATTGAACGCTTCTCGCCGGAGGAGCGGAAAGAGTGGCTTGCTGTTAAAGGCGCACGAAGCTAGTGCGTAAACAATACCACTTTCGCAGATACCCGCAGGGTCTATGCGCCTGGGATGTTCATCGTCTCGTCGAGCTCACCCGTGACTTCACCCGCGAATGGGTTCCATTGGTAGTGATTCGAGAACTGGACGAATCCTATTGGGGAAACGAGGGCCCTGGACGAATGACCTGCCGCGAAGTGGTTGACCATACACGACTGATACTTGATTGTGATTTGACATTCCCTGTAATTCTTTCAAGCGACGGTCGCGTCATGGACGGGATGCACCGCATCTGCAAGGCCTTGTTGGAAGGCCGCAGCGAAATCGAGGCGGTGCGTTTTGTTGAGGATCCGGAGCCCGACTACGTTGGGGTAGATCCCGATGATCTGCCTTACGATGATTAGGCGGCCGGTTCTAGCGAAATGGAATATCCACTTCGGCATAGCTTCCAGGACTCGCAGCCTCGACCACCGAGGCGATGCGGTCAAGATGCTGCCTTACGATTCGCCAGGTTGAGTTCCCCAGCACGACGATGGCTATCCTGCGGCCTGTCGATTCCGGCTGGGGTGCCGTGGTCAAAGAGAATGCGCATCGGCGGGTACTGTTGCACCGACGGGAACCAGTGGCGGATCGAGACTACGCGCGGCGAACTCCAGCACTGCCAGAACCTGTTCCCGCGTCACATGAAATTGCTCAATAATTTCATCGATGTCGGAACCGGCCTCAAGGTTCTCAAAGATCGTAGCCACCGGCATACGAGTGCCGCGGAAGACCCACGCACCACTCCGCCGGGCGGGAACGCTCTCTACCGCTGCACATTGCGACCAATCAAGAGTTGCCATGTTTATACCCTCTCATGATCGCAGTCCCTAACCCGGCGAGACACTAGACTCGAAGTCTCGCTGGTGAAATCGCTGAAATCTTACCCGTTCAGCGTCTCGGTCAACTTCGTTAGCGTCCGGTTCAGGTCCTGATCGTTTCGCTTCATCTCATCGATCTTGCCGATGGAGTGCATCACGGTGGTGTGGTGTTTCCCGCCGAACTGCCGTCCGATCTCGGGGAGTGAGGCCTCGGTCATCTGTTTGGCGAGGTACATCGCGATCTGGCGCGGCACCACTACCGAGCGGGAGTTGTTCTTCTGCTTCAACTCGGCAACCCTCATGCCGAACTGCTCGGCCACTGCGCGCTGGATCGACTCGATGGTGATCTTGCGCACCTGGGTGTCGATGAAGGCCTTGAGGCACTGCTGCGTCGTCGCCAGCGTGATCTCCATGCCGTTGAGGCCGCACCAGGCGATCAGGCGCACCAGCGCGCCTTCAAGCTCGCGCACGTTCGTCCTCACATTCGACGCGATAAAGAGCGCGACGTCGATCGGCAGGATGGTCTGCTCGCTCTCCGCCTTCTTTTGCAGGATCGCGACCTTGGTCTCGAGGTCGGGCGGCTGGATGTCGGCGATCAGTCCCCACTCGAAGCGGCTGCGCAGACGGTCCTCGATCTCCGGCAGCTCCTTGGGCGGTCGGTCGGAGGCGATGACGATCTGCTTCATGCTCTCGTGCAAAGCATTGAAAGTATGGAAGAACTCTTCCTGGGTGCGCTCCTTCTGCGCGAGGAACTGGATGTCGTCGATCAAGAGAAGATCAACTGACCGGAACTTGTCGCGGAAGCTGGTCATCCGATCGTTGCGCAGCGAGTTGATCATCTCGTTAGTGAACTTCTCGCTCGAGACATAGCAGATGGATGCTTGGGGCTCACGGCGCTTCATCTCATGGCCGATGGCGTGCATGAGGTGGGTCTTGCCCATGCCGGTGCCGCTATAGAGAAAGAGCGGGTTGTAGGCCTTCGACGGCCGCTCGGCGACGGCGCCGGCCGCGGCGCGGGCAAACTGGTTTCCGTTGCCGATTACGAAGGCATCAAAGGTGTAGCGCGGATTCAGCTGCGCCGCCGAGGTCCAGTCAAAGCGCGCCTGCTGCGCGGGCACGCCGGTTCGCCCGCCATGAGTGCGCTGGCCATTCTGAAGGCCGTTATGCGGAGCGTTCCCCGCATGGGCGGGCTGCGGCGCAAAACCTCCGTCTTCACGCACCCGCGGGGCGGCTGGGTCCTGTTCGGGGGTCACGAATTTGACCTCTTCGAACTCCATCTCCAGCGATTCCATCGCCTCCTGGATGATGTCGCAATAGCGGTCGCAATCCTGTTGGATATCGGGGTTCGGCACGCGTACGAAAAGCGTCGTGCCATTCGCGTGGCTAAAGCGCGTCGGCTTCAGGCAGGCGTCGAACGAGTGGCGGGTGACTTTCTTCTCGAGGGCCCCGAGGATTCTGACCCATGGGTTCGGTGCGACTGCGGGCGTGGGTGCGAATGACATTACACTTCCTTGTTCAGGGCCGCCACCGCTCGATTCCCCTTGCAATCAAGCGAGAGCAGATGCGGCAAAACGCCAGGCGGGAATGCGCGCCGGGTGTGCCGTTGGTTCTCTCGTGTGCTCGGAGCTTGCACTCGACTGCTGAGGTCGAATTGCTTTCAATCGATCGGCAAAGAGACAGCCTGACTTGCAGATTTCTCTCTTGGACGAAACCGATGCTAGCACGATTCATCAGCGGTCGTAACGTCTCTTTCATCGAAAAAAAAGTTTTCTTTCTTAGTTGCACCAGTAGTAGTGAAAACTCGAAATGCGACCGGTTTTTTGCGGCAACAGAGAGCGATCGTTTATACTGAAGTTCTCGATTAAGAGTGAAAAAGTCGCAGGCACACAGCCGCGGTAAATTACCAGAAGAGTTACCAGAGGAGCGCACTTCCATGCCGAAGCGCACGTTTCAACCCAACCGCCGTCACCGGTCGAAGACCCACGGCTTCCGGGTCCGTATGAAGACCAAGAGCGGCGCAGCCGTGTTGTCCCGGCGTCGCGCCAAGGGCCGCCATCGCGTTTCTGTCAGCGCCGGTTACCGCGACTAGTCAGATAGCCGCCGTTCTTCGGTGGCGGGTGATAGTCGTCGATTCGACGGTCGTCCCATACATCCAGGACCTTTTTACATATACGGCGGATTCGGCCTGCCCGGCCCGCCTGCGCGGTCGTGTCTCCACGACGTGGCGCTCATGCGGCACAATAAAGATGTGTCCGCAATCTCATCCATGATCGTACTCGCATCGCCGACAGCAGATCATCGGCTGCGAAAGCATGCCGACTACCAGCGTGTGTATCGCGAGGGGCGCAAGAACTTCTCTGCTTCGATGAGCTACTTCTACGCGCTGCGGTCGGCCGAGTCGCCCACGCCGGAAGGTCCGCGCATCGGTCTCACTGCCGGCAAGGTGCTGGGCAAGGCGGTCGAGCGCAATCGCATCAAGCGGCGTATGAGGGATATCGTGCGCCGTCATCGGGCGCTGGTTCGCGCCGACGTCGACATTGTGCTGCATCCACGCCGCACAGTTCTGACGATTGAATTCGCCAAGCTCGAAAGCGAAGTGGCCCGCATCTTCACCACCATTCAAAGCGCAATCGACAAGGGCAACGCGAAGCTGACATCAAAAGACTTGCAGGTCACTCCGTGATCGACGCAGGCGAAGGGCCCCGGTCACATCGCGGCAACGTAAGCCGCACACTCCTATCCATTTACAAGAGCGCTGTATCGCCGCTGCTTCACGCGGTCGGCGGGAGCGCAGGCGCATGCCGCTTTCAGCCCAGTTGCTCGGAGTACGCGGCGCTGGCCATCGAGTATCACGGCATCTTTCGTGGAACCTGGCTCGCGCTGCGCCGCACCTCGAAGTGCCATCCGTTTCATGCGCCGGGGTACGATCCCGTGCCCGTCCCGGTATCCGTAGCGCGGTCTCTCTGGACCGCTGCCGCCATGCAGAGTTCGCCCCCGCCAGTTACGATAGAAGCAAGAGGGTTTGCGGACCGTGCGGCTTCGCTGCCGCCAACCGCGGACCTCTCCGACGAACGTCGATAGGAATATCTTTTGCCAGAAATTAAGAACCCGAATCAGCAGGGAGGTGGGCAGGACTCGAAGACCTTGCTCGCCTTCACTGCCATCTTCATCCTGATGTTTTTTGGCTTGCAGTACTTCAAGCCCAAGTCCGCCCCGGAAACCAAGCCGCAGCAACAACAACAGACTTCGGCGAACACGGCCCCTGCGACTCCGAGTGCTGCTGCCGTCTCAGCACCAGTCCGCGCGGGGTCTGCGCAAGCGAATGCGGTGCAGGCGGCGGCCGAATCGCCGACGATCGTCGAGAACGAGCTCTATCGCATCCAGTTCTCCAATCGCGGCGCCCAGGTCACTTCCTGGATCCTCAAGAAATACAAAGACGCTGACGGCCAGCCGCTCGACCTGGTCAACAAGCAGGCCGCGGCGCAGTTCGGCTATCCGCTCTCGCTTTTCACTTACGACGCGGGGCTGCGCGACAAGGCTTTCGCAGGCGCTGTTTGTGCCCTCGGCGACCGGCGATGTGATCGCTCCTTCCACGCTGACCTTCACCTGGTCGGATGGCGGCGTGACAGCGCGCAAGACTTTCACCTTTGACACAAGCTATGTCATCCACGCCGAGACCTCGGTTGAGCAAAATGGCGCGCCGGTTACCGCGCTGCTGTCTTGGCCCTCGGGCTTCGGCGATCAGGACACACTGCCGCAGTACGCCAAAGGGATTTTTAACTCGATGCAGTCCGGCAAGTCCAACTCTGACGCCTACAAGAAGGTCATTGGCGGGGCGACACTGAATGGGCCATTCGACTGGGCCGGAGTCAGCGACCTTTACTTTGCCGCGATCTTTCTGCCGGATGCGCCGCAGCAGGCGACCGCCGTGCAGATGCATAACGAAGTCACCATCCCACGCAACCTGAAGAAGCCCGATCCCAATGCGACCGATCGCGCTCCAGTGCTTGGCGCAGCGGTTGGCGTGGTTGGCGGAACGACATCAACGCGGCTCTATGCCGGTCCCAAGCTCATCGATGTGCTCAAGAGCGTCAAAGCGACCGGCGCCGACGGCAAACCCAACGGCCCGGACATCGAGCCAATCGTGAGCTTCGGCTGGATGAAACTCATCTCCGAGCCGCTCTTCCTTATCCTGCACTGGATGCATGAGCACATCGTCTCCAACTGGGGATGGTCGATCCTGCTGCTCACGCTGATCATCAACCTGGCGATGCTGCCGACGCGCATCACGATGATGAAGTCGGCGCTCAAGATGCAGCGCATTCAGCCACAGATGGATGCGATCAAGGAGCGCTACAAGAAGTACAAGACCACCGATCCGCGACGCGTCGGAGATGAACCAGGAGATTTTCGCCCTGCAAAAGAAGGAGGGCGCGAACATGTTCGGCGGGTGCCTGCCGATGCTGATCCAGTGGCCGCTGCTCTATGGCTTCTACAACATGCTTTCGAATGTATTCGAGCTGCGCCAGGCGCACTGGCTCTGGCTGCCCGACCTGGCCTCGCCGGATCCGCTGCACATCCTGCCGATCTTCTTTATTGTTTCGATGTTCCTGGTGCAGTACCTCACGCCATCGCCCGGCGTCGATCCGGCGCAGCAGAAGATGATGGCCTTCACCATGCCGGCCGTCTTTGGCTTTATGACCTGGAGCGTCGCCTCGGGGCTCGCGCTCTACTGGGCCTGCGGCAACATCGTCAACATCGTGCAGCAGACCGTGATGAACCGCACCAGCTTAGGACGCGAAATGCACGACATCGCCGCGAAGCGCGCCGCGAAACGGTTGGGTAAACCCGGGCCGGGCAGACGGTGAACTTTCCTAAGGCGGTTAGCGTCTCAACTAGACGAGTGTCCGCAGCAATTTGGCAGATGATGGTTGCTGGAGCTGCGAGATAAAGACCGGAAACGATTCGGGAGCAAAAAGCCCGCGAAGAGGACCAGAAGAGCGATGCCGATTGAAGACCACGCCGCTGCCGCAACGAAGATAGCTGCCTTTCTCCAGACCCTGGTGAAAACCGGGGGGCTTCGCGTTAAGTATCGCATCACCGCCGGTGGCGGCGCAGCCGATCCGGATGGCCTCGAAGCGCGCGAAATCTATGTCGAGCTCTCCGGCCCCGACGCGGAACTGGTCACCGAACGCGGAGGCGAAGTGCTGCGCGCGCTCGAGCATGTGGCCGCGAAGATCATTCGCCTCGAGCCCGAAGAACACGACAAGGTTTCCTTCGACGCCAACCAGTTCAAGGCACTACGCGCCCGCGAACTGAAGCTCACCGCCGAGACTGCGGCAGAGAGCGTCACCCGCACTGGCCAGCCATTCAGCTTTGCGCCGATGAGCTCGCGCGAGCGGCGCATGCTGCATCTCGCTCTCAAGGCCTTCGACGAGATCGAGACGGCCAGCAGCGGCGAGGGTTTGGGCCGCTATGTCGTCGCATATCCGAAAGGTTCGCCGCTGGCTCGCGCCGCTGCTGAAGCACCCCGGCGTCCCTCTGGATTCCGCGGCGATTCCGGTCGCGGATATGGCGATCGCCGCTCGGGTCGAGGACCCTCGGATCGCCGACCCTCGCGCCGCGAGTAGACTAATGGCGTGACGTCGTCCTCAATCAAAACAGCAGCAGGTGCGAACGGCTTCTCATAGAGGAACAACGGGCGCTCTCCACGGCTCTGGGTAAGGATCGACTATGACTCACGCCGAGGCCGTGGTTCTCGTGAGAGAACTGACGCCGAGATTTCTGGAGGGGCTAAGCCCGTCGGAATGCGCTTTGCTTTTCGAGGCAGCCACCGTAGAGGAGTTTGAGCCGGGTTATCTGATTACACGACAGGGATTTCCCGGTGCCGCTTTAGCTCTTCTCGTGCAGGGGCGCGCCCGCTTCACCTGCACAACCCTCGCCGGCCGGAAACTGAACCTCCGCTGGATCTACCCCGGCGAGATCTGCGGTATGGCGGCGCTATTGTCGCGGCAACGCAACTATCTATTGAGCGCGGAAGTGGTAAAGCCCAGCGTGGCCCTGGTTTGGCGTCGGTCGGCAATCCGTTCTTTTGCGGAGGGTTGTCCACGGTTAATCGACAATGGATTGTTGTTGGCGTTTGAGTACATTCGCTTGTACCAGATCGCTCACATCTCCGCCACCAGTCGGACGGCGCGTCAGCGGCTCGCCCTGGTGCTGGGAGCGGTCGCCGAGGGAATCGGTCAGCAGGTGGAAGACGGGGTTGAAGTGGACGTCCGGAATGAAGATCTGGCCCATGAAGCCAACGTCACTGTTTTCACCGCGAGCCGACTGCTCAACGAATGGCAGCGGGAGGGGCTTTTGGTGAAGACCCGTGGGAAAATCCTGCTTCGTTCGCCGCAAGCCCTCCTTCAATAAGAACTGTAGCCAATCGATTCACTTCCCAAACTACCTTTGCGCTTCTTGCTCTGGAGCAACGACTCACACCAGAGTCCCTGTCACCCTTAAAGATGGTGTAGTTCGGGCTGCGAACAATCTCGCTGTCGAGCGAAGGTGACTTTGGTAGAGGGAGTTGGAGTAATTGGCATCTGTACGGATCTTGATCGTGGATGATTATGAGTTTTGGCGCTACTGTGTTGTCTCGATGTTGAAGGACTATCCCGAGTTTGAGATTGTGGGCGAGGGTTCAGACGGTCGGGACGCCGTTGAAATGAGCGCGGAGCTGCACCCTGACATTGTGTTGTTGGATATCGGGTTGCCAGAGTTGAATGGATTCGAGGCTGCTCGCGAGATTCGAAAGGTGTCTCCGGCTTCGAGCATCGTCTTCGTGGCCCAGACCCGCAATGACGACCTGGTGAACGAAGCTCTAAATGTGGGTGCGCGGGGTTACGTTTCAAAGATGGAGGCCGCCTCTGAGCTCGTGCCGGTGATACAAGCTGCCGTCGCGTATAAGCGGCCCAGACAAGCCCGCTAACTCCCAACCTGGCCGCGTCAGGAACAGCATAATCCCCTAAACTAAAGTCCGTGACTCAGATCGTCACAGAGACCATCGTTGCCGTCTCGACCCCGCCCGGCCGCGGAGGCATCGGCATCGTTCGCCTGTCAGGGCCAGACGCCGTCGCGATCGCCACGCCCATGCTGCGGCTGAAGAGTCCGCTCGCACACGCCCAGGCGCGCTTCGCGGAGATTCTGGATCCCGATGCAACTGACGGAGGCCGCATCGACGAAGCGATCGTCACTTTCTTCGCAGCGCCCAACTCCTACACCGCGGAAGATTTAGTCGAGGTGGCGGCGCACGGCTCGCCGGTCGTCCTCGACATGCTTCTTCGACAGGCGATCGATCGCGGCGCACGCCTGGCCGAGCCTGGTGAATTCACCCAACGCGCCTTCCTCGCCGGACGCATCGATCTCACCCAGGCCGAGGCTGTTCGCGATCTGATCGAGGCGCAGACGCTGTATCAGGCTCGAGTGGCCGCGAGCCAGCTGGGTGGCGCGCTCTCGCGTCGCGTCCAGCCAGCAAAAGACGCGCTGATCACGCTCATCGCCACTCTGGAGGCGGGGATCGACTTCGCGGAAGACGACATCGATGTCATGCCGAACGCCGATATTCTCGAGCGGATCGATGCTCTCCGCGCGCAACTCGCCCCGGTTGAAGCGTCCTTTACGCAAGGACGCATCATTCACAGCGGCCTTACGCTCGCCATCGTCGGACGTCCGAACGTCGGCAAGTCGTCGCTCTTCAACAGCCTCGTCGAACGCGAGCGCGCCATCGTGACCGCGACGCCCGGAACCACCCGCGATCTCGTTACCGAACAGGTCGCAATCGGCGGCATTCCCGTCAATCTAATCGACACCGCCGGCCTGCGCGAGGCCGTCGACGAGGCCGAAGCCATCGGCATTCAGAAGTCCCGCGAGGCGCTTGCTGACGCCGACATCGTCCTGGTTGTGTTGGAGGCGCTGACGACAGATTTTGCGATGGAAACGGAACTTGTGGCCGCACTTGAAGGGCGAAGAGTGATCAAGGTTCTGAACAAGGTCGACCTGATTCAAGCCGCCGCGGCAGAGCGCCTTCCGGGAGAGCCGCTCAGCGCTGTCGCCCCCGCAATTCCGGTCGATTGGTGGATATTGATTGGAGCAGCCCCAGTATCGGCAAAGACCGGCGTCGGAGTCGACCGGCTGCGCAGCACGATTCTCGAACTCGCCCAGGGCGGCGCCACCGAAGATCAATCCGGAATGATCACGAATCTCCGCCAGCACCAGGCCATCACCGAAGCGATCAAATCCCTCGAAGCCGCCGCGCAATCGACCGCGACGCGCATCCCGCACGAGATGATCATGCTCGACCTCTACGCCGCGCTCCGCAACCTCGACGCGCTCACCGGCCAAACCACCCCCGACGACATCCTCAACCAGATCTTCTCAACCTTCTGTATCGGTAAGTAGAGTGTGTTGCTGCGATTCGTGTGAGCTCTGCAAACTTGAGATCCGTTGACGCCACCCATCCCTGGAATGGTCCACCGATGCGCTGACTCGCCTGCGTCCCGCCGTTTACGGGCCTTATCAGGTAGATGTCAGTTTCGCGGACGTATTCGGAATGGAATACCGCTTTTGCGATACTTCTCGCGCATAAATCCACGCCGCCGCCACCAGTCCTCCGAATGCGGCGAAAAGCAAGGTCAAGAGAGTGCGGGGGGGGCCGGATTTCGTGTCCGGGACGACGGCCGGATCGACGACCTGGATCATTGGCGCGGAGTGCGACTCGTCCAGCTTGGCCGATTCAAGTTGCCGGAGTAACAGTTCGTAGAGCGCCTCGTGATATTTGACCTCGCGCTCGCGGCGAATATAGTCCAGTGTCAATTGGGGTACCCGCGCGGTGGGTACGTCGACGTTCCCCGGGGCGCTTTTGGCGGTGGAGTCTTCCAGCTTCCTGAGTTGCTCTCTCAGGCCCGCGATCTCGGATTGAAGCCGGATCACGTCGGGATTCTGGCCGGTCGCCCCCTGGCTCAGCGCGGCGAGTTGGATTTCCCGGCTGGAGATGGCCGCCTGCGTCTGAGCGATGGTCTCGAGTTGAAGCTGGGCCTGTCCGGATGGGTGAATCAACCCGGACTGTTCCTCAGTTCTGGCCAGTTCGACTTCAGAGTCGGCGAGCTTGTTCTTCTCCACATCGAGCTGCCGCTCAAAAAAAACGCGCCGCTGGCCCGCCTCGGTGAGCGCCAGCCTGTCGTTTTGCTTGCCGAGCGCGATCAGGTAGGCATTAGCCATCGCCGCTGCCCGGTTCGGATCATGGTCCTCGACATTGATCTTGATCAGAGAGTCCTTGCCGGGAATGAACTTGGTGTGCGCGGCGAGCGACTTTTCCGTGCTGCTTATTTTCTTCGTCTTGTAGACCGTTTGCAGGTCGAACTGGCGGATCATCTCGTCGGCCACCGAGCGGCTCTCCAGAATGCCGATATAAATCATGCTCGGGTCTTTGATGCCGGCCAGGCCGCCGAGCGCCAAACCGCCGGCCCCCCCGGATAAAGCGCCCAGCTGCCCCAGCAGGGCGGAGGAGTTGGAGGACATGGAGCCGGGCGGCAAAAAAGTCGCCGTCGCGATGTAGGTTGGCTTCATGAACATCACCAAGAGCGCACCGGTGAAGGCGCCAGCCAGAACTCCGATGAGGAGCAGTTGCCTATGCGCGAGCAGCAGCCGAATCGCCTCCCGCCACTCGAGCACGCCGCTCCAGCTCGTATCGAGAGCCCTCACAACCGGTGCTTCTTCAACCTGACCCGTAGTTAACACACAATCCTCATTCAACCGCCGAAGCCGCGCACGACTCTCTCAGTATATCCAGCCGCTCCTGCAGTCGCGGAAGGGTATGATTTTTAAGGAGCCGTCGCCCGATCATGGATGGCCCGGAGCTGAGACTGGCGTGGTTTGGACCATTTTCGCGATCAATGTGCTGACCATCGCGGTCGCTTTCAAGAAGCGGATGATCCTCCACGCGGTTCTGGCGGCGAGCTTTTTGTACCTTGTGACCGGGCAGGCAGTTCAAATCCGGAGCGATCTTGAACGCAGCCACACCGTCGTGTATCTACTGAACTTCATTAGCGACGTGGGTTTCAACATGGCGCTTTGGTATGTCCTTGGGGTGAGTTGCGTCTCTCTAGGGCTGGTCCTCTTATCGAAGGGGTACCGGCGAGACTCGCAATCTAACCCGATGTACGTTTTTGCGCCAAGCCGCGGCTTTTATCTCTTTTTGTTTCTTTTCCTGTGCTTTCTCGCGAGCGTGCTTATTTTCGCAGTGGTCGGGCTTGAGACTTTTCTTCACTCGAGCAGGCCGGGCTTTGAAACCGGATCGACGATCTTTCTTGTCCTATTGTTCCTGGGCGTCATGCCGCTGCTATTAAAAATCCTGCTGCGAGGACAGATCGAGAAGGGCGACATCGCCTGCTGTCTGGTGTCATTCGTGGTCAGCGGTGCGTTCTCAAGAACAGATTTGATTATGTATCTCCTGGCGATCCTGTTGGCCCTTTACTACGCTCGCGGTTGGGCCAACGCGGACCTAACACTCAGGCGGCTGGTCATTGTGTGCGGCTTCGGAGTTGCGGTCGCAGTAATCATTGTCGGAATCGGCGCACTGCATGACGCGCAGAATCTCATTCAAGGGTCTGTTGGCGACCTGCTGAGCTTCATCCTAAGTAACCCCGAGAAGAGCGTTCTATCGCTTGAGTATAACTATCGCGTCGGAATTGAAGGCATGTCCGGAATTGCAGGTTCTTTCACTCAATATCTGAGCAATCCAAATTCGGTGCATCACGACTTTGGTATTTCGTGGCTGTTGAAGGGCGTGCTTCTTAGCTTGCCCGGGTTCCTGAAGACCTACGCTGACGGTTTAGCTGCGTTGGTGAACGAGTGGAATTGGTATCCCTTCAGCATCATTCCGACCGGCGCAGAATCTTTCTTTACGAGTTTCGGTTGGGCCGGCGTCTTGCTATATCCGATCGCTGTGTATGTGCTCACCTGGTCTCTCCCTTTGCATCTTCAACGGTCCAGGCTCTCGCCCCTCGGCGGCCTAATAAGTTATGCGCTCATGACGTGCACGCTCTACCTTGTTCACGGCCCCTTGGCCACATGGATCGCTTTTAGTTTTGCTTACAGCGTCGTTATCCTTGTCTTCTGGCCGCTATTTAGGCCTCACATCAAGGCGGTGACGGCCTGACGCCCCTAGACCAAGGCGAAGATTTCGTCAGTTATCCTGAGCTTGTGATTGAGCCGAAGAACACCTCTTCAGGCGCGCTCTCGAGTTATAGTGGCAAGTCGCGCGGCACCTTTCTTAACCTCCAAGCTCTGCGGGCGATTGCGGCGCTGATGGTCGTCGGCGAGCATTGCATCTATCTGTGGCTTTCGCGAGCGGTAGGTCAGCCCAACGCCAATTTTTGGATGAACGGCGCCGCCGGTGTCGATATTTTCTTCGTCATCAGCGGTTTTGTCATGACAGTGTCGTTGCCCGGTCTCGCTAAATATGCCCATCCGATCAGAACATTTCTTCATCGAAGAATTTCTCGGATCGTTCCCCTCTATTGGCTCGCTACCACTCTTAAACTGTTGCTAATCGTGCTTTTGCCTCGGTTGGCGCTTCATCAGGGCATCTCTTGGGCAAATGTCCTAGGTTCATATTTCTTTTTGCCGGTGGCAAACGCAGATGGCCTTGTTGCCCCGGTCATCGTGGTGGGGTGGACGCTTAACTATGAAATGTTCTTCTATCTGTCTTTTGCGATCGCCATGTTGTTCCAGAAGAAAACTTTCGGGTTCCTTTTCGTTTTCCTCGGCGGGTTGGCGTCGGCGAGCTTCTTCTCCCGGCCCTCATGGCCCGCGCCGACAGCACTTGCGTCGCCAATGCTGCTCGAATTTCTATTCGGCGTGGCAATCGCTCAGCTGGCTATTCACGGCCGTCGACCCGGAAGGTTGGTGAGTTGGCTGGCGTTGGGGATTGGCTTTGTCGCAATTATGACGGTCTTCCCGCACCTTCCATACGAGTCGATCGGTTCCAGATGGCGCTTCCTGATTTGGGGCGGGCCGGCGGCCGCGATCGTGATTGGTGCAGTCGGATTGGAGGAATTCTACGGAAACTCACTGCCCAGATGGCTGATATCGCTGGGTGATGCTTCTTACGCAATCTATCTCATACAGACTTTCGTATTGCCTGTCGTGGGCGTGGCTATTGTGAGACTAGGGCTTCATGGAAACGTCGCCCTCGGAGTCGCCATCCTGGCTGGATTGCCACTCAGCGCCATCGCGGGAGAGATCGTTCATCGCTTCGTGGAAGTGCCGACCCTTGCGTTGCTAAAGAACCGGAGACAGCTGGGAGCCGGAATATCATCCTAGGTCGGGGCTCAATTGGCAACCGATTACTTGTGGCAGACCAGCAGGGGCTTCCCGGTATTGGGCCCGGTCACGAGCCTGGAAGACTGGAATCCGACTTGCTCCGCCAGACTGAAGAGAAACCTGGACTCGAAGGCCACCGCTGCTTCGGGGAGTTTCATCGACTCGACAAACGCGTTTCCTATCTTGAAGCCGAAGGTGTGTCTACCGCCAAATGTAGGGGGCGGATAGTCCATCAGAAAGCAATTCATGGCCATGATTCCGCCGGCCTGCAGAACACGGTGTGACTCGGTCATGTAATTGATCAGCTCGGGTTCGAGCAAGTGCGTAAACAGCGATGAAGAGAAGACGAAATCTACCGTATTGGCATCAATGGGTATGGTGTACTGCCTACCCTCCCCGGCTTCGTGATAGACCTTGCTGGCGTGGGAGGAGAGATAAAATTCGAACCGCTCGGCATCGAAATGACGGCGGCACCAACCCAGCAGTTCGGGGTCGATATCGATGCCAATATATTTACCGCTAAATCTTGAACCGTTGAATTCATAGTCTCTCCAATGATGTGCAAATTTGCCGCATCCACATCCGATATCGACGATCTTGGAGTCGGTAGTGACCCAGGACTGCGAGAGCGCATAGAACCAGAAGTCGCGGGCCCCCAAGTAATACCACGGCTGATTGCCAAACACCTTGTTGCCGACTCCGATGCGAATCCGCAAATGATTCGGCGGCAGAGCGCGGAAATCGCTTACCAGGAGGTTTGGAAGAATGTCGGCGGCGTCCGCCAAGAATTTAAGCACGGGGTTGTAAGATATCTTCGCTACGGACGGCAAAAACTTTCGTACGAATCTGTCGGTTGCTGCGCTTGCCAAGTCGTTGACTCCTTCTCCAACAATGATGAACCAAAGTGCGCAGAGCAGAATTCCGCGAATAAGTTGCGGTCGCTTGTCCGCAAGCACAGGCCCCGTTAATCCTTGTTCACAAAAAAACCGCGTTGCGGCGTCACGACAAGACACCAGAAAAGGTTGAACCAAATAAATCGCTTCGGCCATAATCGGGTAGGATTATGGTTGAGCGCGGGGAGACCGCACGGTGGAGATTGCACGGCCCGCCTTCCGCACTAAAGCCCTAATGTCGATGACCGCCCCCGTCCCTAAGCTGTCCGTCTGTATCCCCGCATACAATCGGTCGCAGTATCTATCTGCGCTGCTCGATTCAGCGTTGCACCAAAAATATCATAACCTCGAAATCGTCATCGCGGAGGACGATTCTCCCGAGCGGGCCCAGATCGCGGAGGTGGTTGGCGAGTATCGGGATCGCGGCGTCGAGTGCATTCGCTATTTCGAAAACGAAAAGACGCTTGGCTACGACGGCAACCTGCGCTCCCTCTTTGCCCGCGCCACCGGAGACTATTGCGTCACGATGGGCAACGATGACTTGCTCAGTCCAGGATCATTGCACGTCATCGGCGGTCTGCTCGCGGAACATCCCGAGATCGCAGTCGCCATTCGATCCTATGGATGGTTTTATGAGACGCCAGAGAGGGTCGACCAGATCGTGCGCTACTTCCCGGGCACGAGTCTCTTCCCGCCGGGCGAGGACACCGCTGCGACGTTCTTCCGGCGCGTCGGGGTGCTTGCCGGCCTGGTGATTCGCCGTGCGGACGCGGTCGCCGCTGCCACCGACCGCTTCGACGGGACGCTCTACTATCAGGTCTATCTCGCCGCCGAGCTGCTGCTCAAAGGACACGGCTTGTACATCGCCGATACAATTGCGCTGTGCCGCGAAAACAAGCCTGACTTCGGCCAGAGTCAATCCGAGAAAGGGAGGTTTGAACCCGGCGTCTACACTTCCGATGCGCGGGTCGCCATGATCCGAAGCATGCTCGAGATCGCGCTCTCGATTGACGACGCGCACGGCTGCAACCTTTATCCGCGCGTGCTCAAAGATCTTGGCAATTATTCCTACTACTTTCTCGCCTTCCAGGCGGACGCCCGTTTCTCCGACTTCTGGAAGTATTACCAGACAATGAGCGCTCTGGGATTCAATCGAAATCCACTCTTTCATCTTTACTTCTGGAGCCTGGCCATCGTCGGGAAACGGCGTTGCGAGAATGTGATTCGTTATCTGCGGCAGACGCTGAAAGCCACGCCGAGGCTGGGAGGAATCAGTTCCGGAAGATCCTTAGAGAAAGCGACCGTCTCGGGGCGCGGCGAACGATGACCGAACCAGGGACGAAACAGAGCGCTCTGGCCCGCCTCAAGGCACATTTCCAAGGGGACGGAGTTGTTCGGGGGCTGTGGCTCGTCCTGCGTTTCGTCTACTGTCGTCTCTATCAAATTCGATTCCGTGAATGCGGATCGTTTTTCATCCGCGGACCATTTTCAATTCATGGCGCCGGTCATATCTCGATCGATTCCCTACGGGGCGGCGATCGGATTTCGATCTGGGCTGTCGATCGCTACCTGGATCAGTCATTTCAACCCACCATCAAGATCGGCAACGGGGTCTGCTTTTCCAACGACATCCACATCGGATGCACCCACAGCGTGACTCTTGGCGATGGCGTCCTGCTGGGGAGTCATGTCTACATTACCGACCATGACCATGGGGTCTACAGCGGCGAAGCAGCGCATAGTGCACCGTCGGATCCTCCTTCTCAACGCCCGCTGACGTCGAATGGCGTGGTGGTGATCGAAGACAACGTGCACATCGGCGAATTTGTGACAATATTGAAGAATGTGCGTATCGGTGCCGGAAGCATTATCGGCTCGCAGTCCGTGGTGACCCGGGACATTCCGCCGCACACGATCGCCGTGGGAAGCCCAGCGCGGCCCATCAAGAGATTTTGTCATGAGACTCATCGCTGGTTGAAACTGGACGAGTGCCAGTGAGACAGACTGCCGAGTCCGCGCTCCACAACGATCCTTCGCCGCGACCAGTAGCAACAGCGGCCGCAGATCCGTCGTCGTCGGCCATCAGCTATTGCGTCTTCGATGGCCTTCAGTGGGAAAGCACGCGTGGGTTGGGACGTTTTGCTGCCCAGTTGGAGCGGCATCTTCAACGCATAGGCTGGCGCAGTCTCACCTACCCCAGACCCCATTGGCGGTCGCCAATGGGCCGCGTCCTTCTTAATCAAGTCATCGAGCCGGTGTGGCTGGAGCGACTGCAGCCTGAGATCGCGATTTATCCGCACAATGTCCTGCCGGCTTTGTTCGCGAGCCATCGGACCCTGCGGATTCTTGTGCTTCATGATGTTCTTTTTCTGGACAGTTCGAATCGGAACGCGGGCAACCGGTATCGAAGCGCGCAGCTGAAGCGATCGCTGGCTAACGCCGACCTCATTCTCAGTGTCTCGGAGGCGTCACGCGCTGAGATTTTGCGCCTCTTGCCAGGCGACAGGCAGGTAATGGTCTTGCCTAATGCGCTCGCCACGAGCTTTGAGGGGGCTGCTGTAGCAGGAGAACGTCGCCGCGACGGCCCTGCGCGAATCCTGCACTTTGGCGGCCACGCATCGAGCAAGAACACCAGGGCGGTCTTCGGGGCGGTAGCGCTGCTCAAGCGGAAAGGCCACGATGTGCATTTGGTACTGGCGGCGATGGCGGGCGCTGCGGAAATCGTCGAACGGTGGCGGCAAGAGGCTGGGCTGGCTAACGAGGCTCTGACCGTTCTTCCCCGCCTGGGCGATGAGGACCTAAAGCGGGTATACGCCGAAGCCACCGTCCACTGCATGCCTTCAACCGGCGAGGGCTTTGGCATTCCTGTCATCGAGGCCGCGCGGTGCGGAATCGTCAATGTCCTAAGCCCGTTGCCGGTCTTCCGTGAGATCCTCGGCAGCGACGCTATCTTCGCTGATTCGTTTGGAGTTGAAGGAGTTGCTCGCGCACTGGAGGAAGGCCTTGCGGATGGGATAGGTCCGATCGTGGAACAAGCGCGACTTCGCACTGACAGGTTCCTCTTCGAATCTGTTCATCGTCTCGATGCCGTTCCCATTTTCAGGACCGTCGAGACCATGGCGCAATCACGAACTGGCAATCTCGCCAACAAGAGACTGAGCAACAATCCTCGCACGAGCGATTGAACCATGTTGGCAGAACCCAGGAAACGCCTCACCGCGATTTGGACCAGGGACGTAAGCTTTGATCGTCTCGCCGGCCGCACGCGCATTATCGCTGCGATTCGGGAACAAATGTCCGCCAACTACCAAGTGAGGAATTCACGGCTTCACAACCTTCTCGAGACAAAGAGCGCCGGAGCGATAGGGTGGACCATCCTTGGCGCGCTACAATCGCTTCTTTCCGGCAGTTTGCCCTCGCTGCAGTGTCTCCTGTTCTGCGATCGCACCAACCACAAGCGGATTGTCCAGGAACTGGAGCGCGATGCGCCGGAGACCCTCTATCTCGACGGCGTCCGCACGTTTTACTTTCTACAATATCTTAGAAAGCTTAGACCGCGCATGCGGATCGTGGTCGATCTCGATGACCTGATGTCCCGGCGGATGGAGGCCCTGGCCACGACCGGGACCTCTCTCTCGCTCGGCTACCTCGAGGATAAGATTCCGGGAGCCCTCAGAGACGCGATCGCCGGGCACTCCGCCTCGAAGCTAGTCGCGCGGTACGAGCGGCTTGCGCTCACCCGCGTCGAGAATCTGATCGGCGAGTGGGCAGACGCCGTGACGTTGCTGTCTCAGGTTGAGGGCGAAGCTCTGCAGAGCCGCTACACCAGCTTGGGATGCAAGGCCCAGGTACACGTCATACCGCCGGCGGTAGAGGTGATCGCTCCGCCGCAGACGTATGCGGCGTTTTCGAGGTTTATTTTTATCGGGACGGACACGCTCCCGCAGAACAAGCTGACCATTCAGCGCATTCTCGATCTCTGGCGGTCGAACGGGCCGGAGGCCGAGATCCATATCTTTGGCCATATGACCTCGGGCTGGCCAAGAGTCTCTCGGGTGATCTTTCGCGACTACGCCCCGAAGCTCACAGACGTCTATGTCGAAGGGGCAGTCCTCTTCGCTCCGGGAGTCTTGCCCGGCGGAATCAAGACCAAGGTTGCCGAGGCCTTTGCCAATGGCTGCGCGGTTGTCGGCAACGATATCTCGTTCGAGGGATTTCGCTTCGACAACTATCCCCTGCTTGCGAATGACGATGAACATCTTCACGCGTTCATCACCTCGCCCGCATCGTACCTCGATAGAATGAGAATGGCCGCCGTGCAGGGTCAGGATTATGTGAGATCGTCTTTGAACCTGGATAGATTTCAAAGGAGCTGGGATGATGTGCTCGGATTAGCTCCTGGTTTGCGGGCCCGGGAGCATGACAACCTGGAAATGCCGTCGATCGTGCATGCAGTGCCGCCCAGTAGGCGCAGCGGTTGAGTCATGGGGAAGCGATTGGAAGACAGAATTACGTTTGCGCTCCACTGTTACGAGGTAGCGATTGGATAAGTTCGAACCCGAAGCCACGCCGCGAAGCCCCATTCTCACAATCGCTGTTCCCACCTTCAATCGCTGCGAGTTGTTGAAAGAGGGGTTGGATTCGCTGCTGGCTCAGATGCCGGATGATGGAACTGTCGAGATGCTGGTCTCTGACAATGCGAGCACCGACCGGACGCAGGCCGTCATGGGCGAATACATGAAGAAGTACCCCCGGCTTCAATACTTGCGAAATCAGACCAACATTGGGCCTGACGGGAATTTCCTGCAATGCTATGAGCGGGCGGGGGGCAAGTACGTCTGGATATTCAGCGATGACGACCTCTTGTGTCCGGGCGCGCTCGGCGGGATTCTACGACATCTCGCGCGGGCCGAGTACGAGCTGGTCTATCTTTCTTCCTCCGGATTCAAAGACTCTGCGCATTGCGTACCGATTTCCTCCCTGCCTCGGGCAATCGTTTTCACTGATGCCGCACGATTTGTCCGTAAGGTACATATCTTCACCACTCTTATCAGCGGCAATATCATCAACAAAGAGCGGGTGGAGGCAACTGGGCACGAGCCGTTCTCGAAGCTGATCCACAGCAGCCTGATCCAGCTGGGATGGACCTTTGCCGCGCTCCGCTCTCACCGCAAGAGTCTGTACATTGCTGAAGAACTGGTCCGCTACAGGCTCGGAAATACAGGCGGCTATGGAGTGTGTCAGGTGTTTGGCCCGACGCTAAAACAGATCACCGAGGAATGGCTCGCTATACCCAGCCTCAACCAACTGATCGTAAATGCCAGCCTGCAGCGCTTGATTCCCCCCTGTCTCTTCGCTGCCAACCGCGACCGCCATGGCAGCTACCTCAAAGAAAACCCTCACGAAGTCATGCGCGAAAGCTTCTCCGGCAGTTTCAGGTATTGGATATTCAACTACCCTCTCATGATTCTTCCGGTGAGTCTGGCGTCGATTTGGTTCCTGCTACTACGGGTCTTCAATCGCCTTGATCGCGCCTTTGGGTATCCTTCGCTGAGCTGGTGAGCCCAGACGTCGTGTGTTACGGGATCGGCCGGCTCGTTCGATGAGCGACCCTGATTCCCGAAGGGCACCCGCCCAATACTCACACCGGCTCACGAGCACGCTCAAGCTAGCCGTATTGCGGTTCATTCGCAGAGGAGCGATTCCCCGTCTCGACCAGAACCGAAACTAAGGGTGGAAAGCGACTACGCATTCATTGACAATGAGATCTGCAAGCATTCGGTGCTGGAGACGCAACATGAGCACTTTGACGAAAGGCCCAAGAGTAGGCAGGAATTCGATGGACAGACGTGGCTTTCTCATTAACGCTGGTCTCTGCGTGGCTGGTTCGGCGTTAGGGGGTTCGGTGCTAAGCTGCGGCGTCGAACTAGACCTGCCATGCCTGGGTCCTGCCTTGGCGCCGGAGCCCGTCCCCGGAATGACGTACATCCGGGCATCTGAGATTGGCTGCGCTCTGGACTGTAATCTGGAGAATGGTCGCAAAAAGCACTCTGGCGGTGCAGCCACCGACGATGGGCCGCGCATCAATGCGGCGATGGCAGGTGCATCGGCGAGCAATCCGATTACGCTGATCATCGACGGCAGCGCGCTGATCTCAGGATTGTTCCTCCCCGCTGCCGGATATTGGAACATCGCTGGACTGGGTTGTGGCACCGGATTTTTTGTCAAGACTGGCAGCAACAACGACGCCATCCACAATGGCCCTGCCAACGCCGTTATTCCATTCGATCCCGGGCCGCCCGCCCCCGCGCGCGGCTCAAACGTCTCGCTGAGTAACTTCACCATCAACGGCAATCAGGGCAACGGCAAGAATGGAGACTCGACCAGCGGAGCCACTCAAGGCATCGAGGGCAAGGTCTGGTACTGCGGCATCAACCTCATGAACCTCAACAGCATCAGGATTGAAAATGTCGTGGTGGCTAGGACCCCTGCCTATCAGATCCGGCTTTCTAATGTTGGCAACGTTTCTGTCTCCGGATGTATCTTGCAATCGTACGGGCCGAGCACCGACGGCGTGCATATCGACGGACCGTCCAACGACATCACCATTACCGGTTGCAATATCACCGCCGGTGACGACGGGATCGCGCTTAATTGCCCCGAGGGTTACACCGGCAATATCTCTCGCGTATCGGTTACGAACTGCACCTTTAACAGCGTTTCGCTGATGCGACTTTATACGGTGGGCGCAAACGCCAAGTTCTATATTGACTCTGTAACGGTGAGCGGCTGTAGCGGTACCGTCTCGGAGGCCGGTTTCCTTATAGGGCTTGATGGCGGCAGCAACCCAGCGTCTATTGGGTCCCTAGCAATCTCGAATTGCAAGCTATCTGGCCCCACTGTCCTCGGTTTGGCAGAAAACTTCGGGACGATCTCGCTGGAAGATATCACTTTGATTCCGTCGGCGGCGAACACCTACTTTACACCGTCACCGGCAAAGCAAAGCTGCGGCTTTGTGCGGCCGTCGCCGCTCTATCCCAACAACTTTTACGCTGGATCGAGTCTTTCCTTGACCAATTGTACGATCGCCCGGAACTCCAATGTCGAGGTCGCCGCGATGATTCTGGAAAACAATTCTACGATCGCCACGCTGGAGTTCAATGGATTTGCCATCCGGGACGTCGGCTCCTACGCAGCTCTGCCCGAGTTGCTTAATCTCGGGTCGGGCTCGATCGGAGAGCTGATCTTAGATTCGGTTACCAGCGCCGGAATCAACACCCTTGTATCGTCAGGCGGATTCGCGGAAATTGGCATCGTCACCGGAGTCGGAGTATTGGCCACGGGATGGGAGTTTCCCGATGCCGTGATGGCCAACGAAGTACCTTATATCTCGGCCAACTCGGGCTTGCCTTCGATCAAAGTCAACGGCGTGGTCGAGCCGTATACGCAGGGCTGACGGTCTCGGGAGCGACGAGCGCGATCTTTTGCGCTTAGCCGCGGTCCGGTTGGCGGCTACGCGTGATCGAGTTGGTGACTTGCGGCTGGATCCGCTTGCGTGTGCCATATCTTCCTATAATGAAGGAAAACCCAAGTGTTATAGCCCAAACCAAGAACTATCCCGATGACAAGATTTCCGCTCACCATGCCCCTGGCGCCAAATGCCTTGCCAAGCCAATAAGTACTGGAGCCTACCAGGATCGCCCCGAAAATAGAACTACGCAAGAATACTTCCTGCTTATGCGCTCGGAGATACACCGCCTCGCTCATGACGAGCACATTGATGATGGTCCCAATGAGCAACATCCCGAGCGATAGTGGATCGAGCAATCGCTGGGCGAAGCGAATGTGGGCCAGGTTCAAGTAAACTGAGCCGAGCCATAGGACCAGGGCGCCCGCCGTGCAGACAGCCACGGACTGACGTTGGGCTTGAAAGAAGACCTTGTCGAGACGAGCATAGTCCTTGCGTGCGATCAGGCTTCCGAAAGGTGCTGCCTTGGTGTTAACCCAGGCGACGGCCACCGAGGTCAAAGCGCCGGCCATACTCAATGACATGCCCATCTGGCCGGCGGCGACGGGGCCTTTGTAGGCAAACAGGACTGGGTTGTAGAGCTGAAAGATAAAGTAGCCGGATAGCCAGCTGGCTGCGATTCGCCACTGGAACGGCCACACTTCGGTCCGCCAGCCAATCCGATGCGTGGCAGTCGAGCGGCGCCATAGTCCGAGCAGCAAGCGGTGCCGACGATAGAGCCAGGCCCCGCCGGCAGCCGCCTGGCCCAGGATCAGCATCGCCGGAGCGAAGAGTCCATGGTGCGTGGCCAGTGTCGCCCACGCCAGCACTCCGCTGAGCACCGCTTGAGACAAGCGAAGGCGCGCCACGTTGGTGACATAGCCGCAGCCTTCGAGAAACGACAGAACAGGGTCGATCTGAAAGGTCAGCGTAGCTGCCAGAACCACCAAGCACCAGGGTAACTGCCACGCCACGGACTGGGAATGCTGATTCCGGGAAAAGAAGTAAAAGCCAGTTGGGATCAAAATGGCAGCCATCAGCAGGGCGGCCACCGAGTACCAGCGCACCGACTTTTGCAGCACCGAGGCCAGTCGCTCGTGCGCGACCGGGCTGCCAGAGACGACACCATCGTCGGAGATCGAGACGTGTGCCCTTTCGTGGCTCGCGAGTTGAAGAATGACGACGGAAAATCCCAGCTCGAAGACGATCTGCAGCGCGACCAGGCTTCCGAAGGTGTAGTAGTAACCCTGCTCGGCGGGCGAGAGGTATTTCGCGATAAGGAGGACAGTGACGAGGCCCGCTGAACCCGACCAAACGCGGGCCAAAACGGTGAAGGCGACTGCGCGATCAAGCCCCAGGGTATGTCGAATCCAGTTCTGAAGCTCAGTTATCTTCATCCAGCGCTCAGGTCGATTTTCCAGGAAATTCGTGGAGTCCACCTTATATCAATCTAGCAGGGTCGAGAATTCTTCCTGAAGTCCGTTGCCCGCCCTACCGGATGGATCTCAATTTGGAGGTCTTCAGGTGGCTTCGAGATCGAAGCGACAACGGTACCAAACCGCCGTCCGGCGGATCGCCTCTTCCAATCCAATCAAGGGAATGAGACCAAGGAGTTCTTTGGCGCGAGCTATTGAGGGAACATAGCGAGATGGAAGAGACCCCGTCACAGGGGATTTTGCGAGCTCCACTTCGACGCTTGGATTGACGACGTTGGCGACAATGTGGGCAAGCTCGAGAATGCTCACGTCGCGCCCCGAACCGACGTTTACCGGCGTGAGCGGCGGGGCGCGGAAGAGCATCGTCCAGAGCCAGATCGCCAGGTCGGCGGCATACAGGTACGATCGCCGCGGCGTGCCGTCCCCGGCAATCCGAATGGCGCGGCCGGCCAGAGCGTCGCCGATGAAATTCCCGATCGCGAAATGGCGGTCGAGCGGAAGATGAGGGCCGCAAAAAGCCCAACAGCGGGCGATCTTGCATTCCATCCCGCGGCCCTCCCCGCCGTGCCCCTCCCCATGGAGGGTGCAAAGAAGTTCCGCCAGCCGCTTTCCTTCTCCGTAAGCGCTCGCGATATCCACCGGGTTGGGAGCGCCGGAATAGCTTTCTGGCACGTGAGTCATCTCGATGGGCTGACGTCCATAGACCGCGCCGGAGCTGACAAAAAGAAACTTTTGCGTGCCCCGCTCAGATCCAAACTGGAGCATGCGCTGCGTGCCGCGGGTGATGCTGTCAAGCAGATTGCGCTGCGCTTCGATAATAGGCCCGGTGCTGGTTTCCGTCGCGGCGTGGACGACATAAGGGAAATCGCCCTCGGGAAACGGGAACTCGCGCACATCGCCAGGAATCAGACAGATCGCCGCTTCGGCTGCGAGGTGCGGGCATTTGGCCCGGAACGTCTCCGGGTCCCGCGTCAGAACAACGGCCCGGGCTCCAAGACCGAGACTGCGGTTAATGTGGCAAAAGCTCTCCAGCAGCCAGCAGCCAAAGAATCCTGTGCCGCCGCTGACGAACAAGCACTGGCCCCGCATCTCTTCCCACAAAGGAGCCGTCTGCGCGAGCACAAGCTGGAGGTCTTCGAGAGCGAGCCGAGGAGCGGTTGTCACGGATGAAGACCTCGGACACTTCATTGCGGCTTCAGGATATTGCATGACGTTTGCTTGATGGAGCAGGCCCGCACTCCGCGGCCACTTCCGCATATTTGGGTTTGAACCTGCCTTTCAAGCGAAGGATCCACTCCCCATTGCCCGGACAGCATGAGCGCCATAAGAGGCTTGGTCGCCGAGGTCGCCTGGATGTAGAAAGCGGAGTGCGTGGCCAGCACGCCGAGGATAGCCATGCCGCGGATGCCGTCCAGCTCCGGTTTGTGGCGGGTGGACATCAGCAAATGTTCGCATGGCTCGGCACCCCGGTCAATGAGGCCCGAGGTTGCGGCGTGGCCCAAGGTGGCTGGTTTCGCGCAACCGGCTGCCAGACACTAGAATGAACTGGTATGCAAAAAGTGTCCGACTATGTGGTCCGCTTTGTGGCGGACCAGGGTGTGAAGCATGTCTTTCTGGTGACCGGCGGCGGCGCCATGCATCTCAATCAATCCCTTGGCAGTTGCGCGGAGATCGAGGCGATCTGCAATTCCCACGAACAGGCCAGCGCCATCTGCGCCGAGGGCTACGCCAAGGCCACTGACGGCCTGGGTGTCGCCATGGTCACCACCGGCCCGGGCGGCACCAATGCGGTGACCGGGGTCGCGGGCGCGTGGCTCGATTCCACTCCGACGCTCTTCATTTCGGGCCAGGTGAAGCGCCCCGACCGCATGTTCGACGCGGAAGGCAAGCCGCTCGGCATGCGCCAGCTTGGCGTCCAGGAGGTGGACATCGTCTCCATCGTGAAGCCAATCACCAAGTATGCGGTCACCGTCCTCGATCCGGCGGAGATTCGTTACCACATGGAGAAAGCCGTCCATCTGGCGACCACCGGTCGGCCGGGACCGGTGTGGATCGACATCCCGCTTGACGTGCAGGCGTCGCCAATTCCGGACGCATTGGAGCTGCGCGGCTTCGATCCCGCCGAGATCGCAAGCGAGCACGACCCGGAACGGTTGCGCGCCGAGGTTCGCCAGCTTATCGCGAAGTTCAACGCCGCCGAGCGGCCTCTGCTCTTCGCCGGCAATGGAATTCGCCTGGCGCGGGCCGAAGCCGAGTTCAAGCGGCTGCGGCAGTTGCTGGGCATCCCCAGCGTGGCCACCTGGTGCGCCGCCGACCTGGTGCCGAGCGATGACCCGACCTTCGTGGGCAGACCGGGCTCGGTCGCCGCCCGGGGCGCGAACTTCGCGCTGCAAAACTGCGATTTCCTACTGTCCATCGGAGTCAGGCTGGATTTCGCCATCACCGGATACGCCCCGCAGAATCTCGCCCGCGAGGCGCACAAAGCCGCCGTCGACATCGATCCGGCGGAGCTGCAAAAGCTCCACCCCTACCTGCAGCAGCCGGTGTGCGCGGACGCCAAAGCTTTTCTCACCGAGCTGCTCTCGCAGGCGGAGGCGATCCCGCCGAAATGCCGCGCAGCGTGGACCGCCCGCTGCACGGACTGGAAGACCCGATATCCCGTCGTTACCGAAGAGCACCGCAAGCCCGGCGGCAGGGTAAGCATCTTCAATCTGGCCGAGGTGATCGGCACCGAATCGACGGCGGACGATCTGCTGGTCTCGGGCAGCTCGGGGAGCGGCATCGAGATATTTCTCCTTGCCTGCCCTACCCGCAACAGCCAGCGCATCTACCATACGGCAGGGCTTGGTTCGATGGGTTACGGTCTGCCCATGTCCCTGGCGGTGTGCATCGGGGGCGGTAGGAAGCGAACGATTCTGGTCGATGGCGACGGCGGATTCCAATTCAATATCCAGGAGCTGGAAACCGCCGCGCGGCTGCGGCTGCCGGTCAAGTTCTTTGTGCTGAACAATGATGGTTATGCCTCCATCCGAGCTTCGCAGACAGCGTACTTCGGCAAGGCCAACATCGGCTGCGACGAGCGCACCGGTCTCACCGTGCCCAACCTCAGCAAGATCGCGGAATCCTACAACATTGCTTCGGTCGTCATTGAGGCCCAAGAGAACCTGCGCGAGGATGTCAAGCGAGTGCTGGCAATGGATGGCCCCGTGGTCGTTGACGTTCACGTCATTCCCGACGAGGTGCGGGCACCCCGATTGTCGTCGTACCAGAAGGAAGACGGTTCATTCGTGTCGAAGCCCCTGGAGGATATGTTTCCCTTCCTGCCACGCGAAGAGTTCCTAACAAATATGATTGTGAAGCCGCTGCCGGAATAGTCTTTCTAGCAGCTTTCAGTGGAGATTCGCTAGACGCCCACGCTGCAAACGAATCAGAAGACTTTGTCCTGGAAACCAATTGATGCCAACGATAACATTGGAATCGCTCGAAAGCGTTCTCACCGAATCCGTCGAGGCGGTCAAGCAGCGCGAGATGACTGCGCTCGATCGATTGCTGGCAGCGCACCATCACCGTTGTGTGCTCTATGGAGCGGGAACGCTCGGGAGGCAAGCCGCGACTTTGTTTCGGGAAATCGGCGTGGAGCCTCTCGCATTCGTCGACAGCAATCCTCAGCGCTGGGGTAGTGAAGTCGCGGGACTGTCCGTCCTCTCTCCAGCCGATGCCGCGGGCCGCTATAGGTCCGATGCGATTTTCTTCGTGACGATTTGGAACGACTTTCACTGGTTCACCGACACGCAAGACAAGCTGGAAGCGCTCGGCTGCAAATCGATCTCTTCTTATGCGCCGATCTTCTGGCGTTTTGGCGAACGTTTCATGGAGATGCGTCTTCTTCACGAGCCGCCTCACCGGCTATACGAGAGGATTGCGGAGGTGTTTGAGGTAGAGAAGTTATGGCTCGATGAAGAATCCCTTGCCACCTACCGCGCCAACATCGTCTGGCGCGCACTGGGCGACCCCTCTTATCTTCCCTACCCTCCGCCGAAGAACACCTATTTCCCAGAAGACATCTTTCAACTTTCGAGCGATGAAGTGATTGTTGACTGCGGGGCGTTCGATGGGGACACCCTTCGGATGCTGCTCGGGGTCACTGACCAATTCAAGGAGTTCCACGCGATCGAGGCGGATACCGTTTCCATTGCCAGAATGCGATCCTACGTCGCGGCGCTTGAGTCTGAGGTGCGCGACAAAGTCAAAGAACATGATTGCGCCGTTGGGGCGGAGCGCTGCACTCTGAAATTCGCGATGACCGGATCGATCACGGCAAAGGGTGAGAGTGCCGGCGTCGATGTCGCGTGTATTCCGATCGATGAGCTGTTTGCCGACACTCAGGTGACGTTCTTAAAAATGGACATAGAGGGGGCGGAGTTCGACGCGCTGCGGGGGGGGCGGCGGTGATCCGACGTGACCAACCGATCCTGGCGATCTGCGTCTACCATACCCAGGCGGACGTTTGGCGTGTGCCGCTGTTCCTTCGCTCCTTGAATCCGTCCTACGCGTTTTACCTGCGCGCCTACGACGGCGATGGATTGCAATCCGTAGTCTATGCGGTCCCTCCGCGAAGATTTAAGGGCGCGTCCGGGATCCGTGAACGGGTCTAGCAAGAGACAGAGCCTTGAATTTTCGCGAATGGGGGCCAGGCGAGTGGAGGGCCGTCTCACCTATATGAAAGAGATGCCCAATTTAGATGTCCTTCGGAGTATCGCCGTGGTGCTCGTTGTTGTGGAGCACACGCTCATAGCGATGCACGTCCACTGGATCGGCAGCTGGAACATAGCATGGCTCGGCGTGGTCGGCGTCTTCATGTTCTTCGTGCACACGAGTTTGGTCCTCATGTGGTCGCTTGAACGGGACCCCCATGTGCTTGGTTTTTATACCCGCCGCGCCTTCCGTATTTACCCGCTCGCGGTCCTCGTTCTCCTGCTTTCCGTCGTATTTCGCATCCCATCGCTCCACGACGTCGAAGGCCATACCTTCTTCCAGATGCCCAAGGCCCGGATTCTGGCCGAGAACATGCTACTGGTCCAAAACATCCACGGCGGCCTGAGCATTTGGGGCGTGATGTGGAGCCTCCCGTATGAGATCCAGATGTATGTCCTGCTCCCGTTCATTTTCTTTTTCGTGCGGCAGAATTTCTTTCTCTGGCCGATTCTTTTCTTATGGGCGGCTACCGTGGACTATTCGATTTCCGCTTTCCATCTCCAGGGAGATGGTTCGATCTCATTCCTGGTGAGCGTTCCGTACTTTCTCGCGGGAGTGATCGCGTACATCCTCTTCTCCAGGGTAAAGCCACGCCTCCCGTGGTTTGGGCTCCCTGTCGCCGTTGCGGTGCTGCTCTGCTGCTTTATGCCCTGGCCCTCTTGGCGGGCCGGCTGGCCATTGACCCTCGCCCTCGGATTGCTTCTCCCAAGTTTCAAGCAGGTCCAATCAACATGGATAGTTCGGTCGAGCCACGCCGTCGCCAAGTATTCATATGGGATTTATCTTCTCCACCCGATCAGCATTTTGATCGGGGTAAACCTCATGCAAGCCCACAATCTGGTCTTGCGCCTCTCCGCCCTGTTGCTCTCCCTCGCGGTCATGTCGGTCGCGGCGCATCACTTGGTCGAGCAGCCGATGATCCGTTTGGGTTCAAGTCTCGCGAAGCGCATGCAAGGACGCTCGCGCGAACCCACGCCTGCGCCGGTCGCCGGCTGACCGACCTGGGTGAAGTTCCGTGCAGTCGAAGAAGAGATCGACTTCTACCGGGCCGAAGTAGTTTCAGGGCACGGCTTCAAGACGCAACCCCCTAATCGGATGGAATTGCGTAACAAACCGTATCGACAATCTCTCGGGTATAGTGTCGCAGGGAAAGCTCATATCCAGGATTCAGGGTTCGCATCAGTGCAGGAAGCTCCCATAGATCGCTGGCATGGTGATACACGGAGACGGCGAGTTTTGGCGCATGATCGGCGATCAGCCGCGCCCCACCCTGTAACGCATCGGCTTCGGCCCCTTCGATGTCCATTTTCACGAAGGTCGGAGTGGGCTTGTCCGCGAAGTACTCATCTAAGCTAACGACATCAATCTCATCGTCGCCCACTTCGGAGTCGGAGAGCAGTTTGGAGGAAACCGAACCCGTCGCCGCAAACCGAAGCCGCCCCGAACGCCCTGCAAGGCCGGCCTGGACTGCGATCACGCGAGTCCCATCAACCCCCGCCATGCTCTGAAGCCTGGAGAAATTGACCTGGTCCGGTTCAAACGCGTAATAGTGGCCATAACTACGCTTAGACCTCAAAAAGTCCTGAAGCGTGTCCCCCGTGTAGGCTCCTCCGTCCACGATCACGTCGTCGGGCGCGCTGGTCCAGATGTCCTCACCGAAATAGATATGGTCGCTAAGCATCCCATCGATTAATGACTTGTCGTGTGTCACATAGAACTGCAGTTTGGAAGCGAACACACGCTTCGACTCCTCATCGCGAAGCGATTCGTAAATGGAACGAATTGCCTCGTGATTCGCCCTGTCCGCCACAGCGCCGAGAGAGCCGTAATATTCCCGGGAGATAAAAACATCGGGAAGAGCCAAATTCAACACGCCAACCGGTATCGTTCGAGAACAGCCGTGACCGGCCAATGCCTCTGCAATCTCGGAGTCGTATACCGTGGATGCTATCAACACAACAAAGTCGGACGCGAGTGATCCGATATCGTGGGGGCTCCAAACGGGCAGCCCATCTACCAAACTGCCCCATGCCGCGGGGTTGGAATCTCCAAAACCAAGGACTTCGATTCCCATGTCGCGAAGTTTACTCGCAGCCTCGCGCGCCATCCGTGCGGCAGGATAGACGATAACTGGCAATCGACGCGCCAAAACGTCATCAATGTCCGGATAGCGCGCCAACAAACGATCCCGGCCCGGACCAAGCGCGTACTCCAATATGCCATCAATGTCCGATCTAGTCTTGGCTCTCGTTTCGATGTGGCACCTTCCTGAGCGCGTCGTTCCGGTCTCTTGACAGTATAGGCCGCAGGGCCGAAGCCCCTAAGCTCTTGGGGGATCAGCCTGCTTCCCTGGCAAGCTGTGCGCCGGGATTGTTGTGACGAGTGGTGAAGCGGTCCTTCATTGTCAGAAACGGACGCTCCAGGAAGTGGTAACTCCCGGCGGAAACTGCAAGCACGATGAAGAAATACAGGGGCACCATCAGCACCGCATGGACAATATGGAGGCGAGGCGACCGGGATGGATTTGGGGGTGAACCGTAATGATAAAGAAATGGCAAAAGAAGCACATGGTACACATACACTCCATAGCTATACCTGCCAACCATGCGCAGCGGCCGTGTGATGTTCATGCGGAAAAAGAAGGACCCAGGCCTCAAAGAGCAAAGAATCAGTCCGGCGGCGCTCATATTGACCAGCGTAATGCCATAGGTGGACATCCAGGGAGAGGTGGCGTCAAGATCGCGCATATGAAAGCCGTTGTTGGCCAAATACGCGGCCGCAAGCAGAATCAGGGATGCGCAGAGAATCTTGTTGCCATGCTGCAAGAGTCGGTCTTTCTCTGGGCCCCTCATCCATAGAGCCATCAGACCACCTAGCAGGAACGCATCGCATTGGGTTGGAGTGAGCCTATAAAGCAGACCAATGGACAATAGATTCGGGGAAACGATAGCCCAAAGCAAACCGCGAAGGATCGGACCAAGCAGTACGACCACTATGCAGATGTGGACCAGTCGAAGTCGGTCCCGAACGAAGAAAACCACGAAAGGCCACAAAAGGTAGAACTGCTCTTCGACGGCCAGCGACCAAAAATGACCGATTTCGAGCGGAACCTTGGGCGGCAGCAGGGTGTAGAAGCGGTCCAAGGACTCGACCCCAACGATAAAACGAACATAGTTGCCGAGATACACCGGCCATAGAATCTGAAGCGGATGCCACTGGGCGCGCAGAAAAAAGCCCGCGATCAACACGAGCAGCCACGCAAAGTAGAAGAGCGGAAAAATCCTGAGAGTTCGGCGAACGTAAAAGTTCCGAAAGCGGTAAGGCTCGTCCTGGTTGTCGTAGAGAATGCCGGTGATCAGAAAGCCGGAGAGCACGAAGAAAATCTGGACCCCGGTCCAACCAACGAACAGTGTTTTATAGCCAACAGAATGCACGCTGAAAACGAGGATAACGGCGATCGCCCGAACCCCGTCCAACCCTTGATACCAAACCGATCCCTGACGATCGCGCCTTTGGCCATCTTTCCCTTCTGGGGACGCTGGAGTGCTTTCTGCTTTCACGCCAAGCACCCTCATGCCAGAATTTCCGCGCCGAAGTAGCACCGCTCCACCAGCATGCAGTAGATATGCTCAAGGGCCAGGTGCGATTCCTGGATGTTCATCGTCGTGTCGCAAGGAACGATGACGTTATAGTCGCACAGCGGAGCCATCTTACCTCCATCGTTGCCGCTAAAGCCGATGGTGACCACACCCAGCGTTCGGCAAAGTGCGAGGGCGCGCAGCACGTTGGGCGAATTCCCCGAGGTGGAGATGCCGAGGAATACATCCCCTTGCTGCCCGAGCGCCTCAATCTGCCGTTCGAAGCATTTGTCATAGCCATAATCATTGCCGACTGCGGTGAGGATGGAGGTGTCGACCGTGAGCGCGATGGCGCGCAGGGCGGGCCTGTCCTTTACCAGGCGGCTGACGAATTCGGCCACCAGGTGCTGCGAATCCGCCGCGCTGCCGCCGTTGCCGGCCACCATCAGCTTGCGGCCTTTCAGCATAGCCTCCGCCGTCACTTCAGCGGCTTGCGCCACGACTCCGAGAAGTGTCTCGTCTGCCCTGACCTTTTCCAGTACAGCGATGGTCTTGCCGAGTTGTTCGTGAACGATGTGTTTCAAGGGGTCCGTCTCTACATCGAATTTGCGAAGACAGCCGCCGAATCGGTTTGCCGGGCGGCGAAGAGAGCTTCGATGAGCTCCCGCACCGCACCATGTCCTCCGGGGCTGGCGGCGGCAAAGTCCACTCTCGATAGAACTGCGGGACGAGCGTCGGCTGGCGCCGCTGAGAGGCCGCAGATGCTCATGGCGGGAAGGTCGTTGACGTCATCCCCCATAAAACACACCTCGGTCAATTCCAGATCATTCTTACGAGCGAACTCGCGAAGCGCAGATGCCTTGTCGCGGCAGCCTTTAGTCACATCCGCGATCTTCAGTTTGGCCGCGTACCGGTCAACCAGAGGGCTCTCCTCGCCGGAGATGAGAGCAAGGACAAACCCGTGCCGACGCGCGAGGGAGATCCCCATGATGTCGCTGAACGAGAAGCGTTTGAACTCCTCGCCGTTCGCCCCCCACCACATTCCCCCGTCAGTCAGCACGCCGTCCACGTCGAAGGCGATGGCCTTGATCTTCCGAAGCTTGTCATCAAGCCCGCTTGTCGATTGGCTCGATGCGGTTTTTTCACGGGCCATCCGCTAGACCGCCGCTCCGACTCTGCGCAATTTCTTGATAATCGGCACTTCGCGCTCGTAGACGCGCTTGATTCCGTCGCCCATTGACTGCTCGCACAGACGGATGTCACGCACCAGCCGGCCGATGCCATTCGGCTCGAGCGAGGCGGCCTGATCGCTGCCCCACATGGCTCGATCCATGGTGATATGGCGTTCAACCATGCAGGCGCCGAGCACAGAAGCCGCGACGCTGGTCGGGATGCCGGTCTCGTGCCCCGAATATCCAACCAAGGTTTCGTAACGTTCCCTCATGGTTGGAATCGCCCGCAGATTCAGCTCGTCATAGTTTGCCGGATAGGTGCTGGTGGCGTGCATGAGGATTAGATCTTCTTTGCCTAGCACGTTCACTGCGTGATCGATCTCGGCATAAGTGCTCATGCCCGTCGATAGAATTATCGGTTTGTCCTTCGCGCGTGTATGCCGCAGCAGGTTGTCGTCGGTTAGCGAGGCGGACGCGATCTTGAAGCAGGGCACCTTGAAATTGTCCGCGATAAGGTCGACAGAAGCTTCATCCCAGGCGGAAACAAACCACGGAATCTTCGCTGATCTGCAGAAGGCGTCGATCTCGGCATAGTCTTCCTCGTCGAACTCCAAGCCCCGTTTCAAATCGCCGTTGGTGGCGCCGAATGGATTTTCGCGAGGCTTGGCAAGCTCCTCGGCGGTGTAGACGACATCCACCGTGCGCTTTTGGAACTTCACCGCATCGCAGCCCGCCGCTATGGCGACGCTGATGAGCCGCTTTGCCACATCGAGGTCGCCGTTATGATTGATGCCGATCTCGGCGACGACATAACAGGGATGCCCGTCTCCGACCATCTTGTTCCCAATCCTGACAACCGATTCGGTAGTAGCCATCTGTAAATCCTTTCCTGGTAGAACGATCTTATAAACTCAATATCGCTTAATTAGTTTTCCAACTATACGCTCGCCGCTCCGCTATCGTCTATTGGACGAGGTTCGCTCTCGCAATGCCCTGATCTTCTTCATGCGAGCTTCTCGTAGCTCTCGATTTGCGCCAGGGTGATGGGATGCATGTTTTGTCCTTGATGCCACGCCCGGTACCAATCCACGGTCCAATCCAGGGCTGCCTCGATTCCCAGGGGCGTCTGCCAATTCAGCTGAGTCCTGGCCTTGCTTGAGTCCAGACGCAAGCTGCCTGCCTCGTGGACGCCCGGCTCTTCGTCGCGTGTCCATGCCGCGCTGTTTCCCCACGCATCAGCCATTTTAGTTGCGATGCGCTCGACGGGCCACGCCTCGCCGTTCGGCCCAAAATTGAAGGCGGAAGCGAACTGGCCCTTCTGCTCAAGCAGCTTTTCCGCCAATTGGATGTAACCATGCAGCGGCTCGAGCACATGCTGCCAGGGCCGAATGGCCGTTGGTCTGCGAATGAATACAGGTTCATTTCTTACGAAGCCGCGAATCAGGTCCGGGACCAGCCGGTCCGGAGACCAGTCTCCACCTCCGATCACGTTGCCTGCTCTGGCTGTCGCCAGGGCGACATGATGTTCGTCGAGCCGGTTGATCGGAAAGAACGAGCTGCGATAACTCGCGCACACCAGCTCCGCACAAGCCTTGCTTGAAGAATATGGGTCGTGGCCGCCGAGCGGATCGGTCTCGCGATATGGCCATACCCATTCCTTGTTGTCATAGCATTTGTCGGTGGTTACCGAAACCACCGCTCGCACTGAGGAACTCTTGCGAACTGCCTCGAGAACATGCGCGGTGCCCATAACGTTGGTCGCGTAGGTCCCTAGAGGATCGGAGTAGGAGCGGCGAACCAAAGGTTGCGCGGCGAGATGGAAGACTAATTCCGGTCCGAACTCTACCAGGGTCGCCTGCAATCTCTCTCGATCGGAAAGGTCGCCTCGAATGTCTTCGATGGCCGCGCCGACGTTGGCGACTTGAAAGAGATTCGGTTCCGTGGTGGGATCAAGCGCATAGCCGCGAACCTGCGCGCCCATTTTCGCAAGCCAAAGACTCAGCCAACCGCCCTTGAAGCCCGTATGTCCGGTCAAGAAGACTCGCCGTCCGCGCCAGGGGCTCACCATGTTTTCCAAGGGGCCTCCCCGCTCGCCCAAAGCTCGTCGAGCCGCTGCTTGTCGCGGAGCGTATCCATCGGCTGCCAGAATCCATGGTGAAAAAAGGCCCGCACCTCTCGCTTTGAAGTGAGGCTTTCTATTGGCTCGCGTTCAAACATCCAGGAGTCATTATGAATCTCGTCAAACACCTCGGGAGAGAGGACGAAAAAGCCACCATTGATCCAGCCACCCTCGCCCTTGGGCTTTTCCTGGAAGGCATAGACTTCGGTCTCCTCCAGCCCGAGCGCGCCGAAGCGTGCAGTTGGTTGCACTGCGGTGAGGGTCACGTGTTTCCCGTGGGAACGATGAAATTCGATGCTCGCCGTGATATCGACGTTACCGACACCATCGCCGTAAGTCATGCAAAAGGCATCTTGATTGGCCAGGTACTTCGCCACTCGGCGCAGTCGTCCCGCGGTCCCGGTATTCTCCCCTGTGTCGACCAGCGTAACATTCCAGGGCTCGGCAACGCTCTGATGCACCGTCATTTGGTTGTCGCGCAAGTTGAAAGTCACGTCGGACATGTGCAGGAAGTAGTTGGCGAAGTACTCCTTGATCATGTAGCCCTTGTAGCCACAGCAGATGATGAAATCATCGATGCCGTGCTGCGAATAAATCTTCAGGATGTGCCACAAGATGGGGAGTCCGCCGACGTCGACCATCGGCTTCGGACGCAACGCAGTCTCTTCGCTGAGACGCGTGCCGAGACCCCCTGCCAAAATCACTGCTTTCATTCCTGCTCCTGGGAGATCGTATGGCGCGAGCGATCCAGAGTCAATCGGGGTGCGTAGGAGGCGTCAAGCCTGTATCTCTTGCCTTGTATATTCTAAGAGAGGGTATCAAAGCCACGATGGGTGACAAAGCAGCGCTGTTGCGTGAACAGATTCGCGAGCTAACAGCCCAATATTTTTCTGAGGCGTTTCCCCAGAAGGACTTCATCCCCGGCGTCTCATCCGTGCCTGTTTCGGGGAAGGTCATCGATAGCGACGACATCAGCTCTGTGATCGACTCGGCACTCGATTGCTGGTTCACCACCGGACGCTTCGCCAAGGAGTTCGAGAGCAAGCTGGCCCGGTTTGTCGGCGTCCGTTCCGCCTCGCTGGTAAACTCCGGTTCCTCGGCAAACCTGGTCGCGGTCAGCGCTCTCACCTCGCCCAAATTGGGCGATCGTCAGCTCAAGCCGGGCGACGAAGTGATTACAGTGGCCGCGGGCTTTCCGACGACAGTGAATCCGATCATCCAGAACCGTCTGGTGCCTGTATTTGTCGATGTCACCCTGCCGACCTACGAAATCGATGTCAGCCAGCTGGAATTGGCGCGCAGCGTAAAGACGAAGGCCATCGTGATCGCCCACACACTCGGCAACGTGTTTGATCTGGACGCTGTGACCGAGTTCGCACGAAAGTACAACCTATGGCTCATCGAGGATTGCTGCGATGCGCTCGGATCTACCTACCGCGGACGTAAGGTCGGGACATTCGGCGATATTGCGACGGTGAGTTTTTACCCGGCCCACCATATCACCATGGGCGAAGGCGGCGCCGTTCTCACCGACAAACCAGCCCTGCAAGTGCTCATCGAATCGTTCCGCGACTGGGGACGCGACTGCTGGTGCGAGCCCGGCAAAGACAACACCTGCGGCAAGCGGTTCGATTGGCAGCTCGGGACGCTGCCTTGCGGCTATGACCACAAGTACACCTACTCTCATATCGGCTACAACCTGAAAGCCACTGACATGCAGGCGGCCCTCGGGGTATCGCAAATCGCCAAGTTGCCGCATTTTATCGAGCGGCGCAAGGAGAACTTCAGCTACTTGAGAAGAGCGCTCGAACCGCTGGAGGAATTCCTGATTTTGCCAAAGGCAACCCCCAACTCCGATCCATCCTGGTTCGGATTCCCTATCGGCGTTCGCGAGGGTTCGCCAATCAAGCGGAACGAGTTGACGCGGGCGCTCGAGGCAAGGAAGATCGGAACCCGCCTGCTCTTCGGCGGCAATCTTGCCCGTCAGCCAGCCTATGAAGGCCATGACTACCGCGTCATCGGCGAGTTATCGAACACCAACTTCGTGATGAACAACGTGTTTTGGGTAGGCGTCTATCCCGGCTTGACTGAGCCTATGTTGGAGTTTGTCGCGAACACGATCGCCGATTCGATTGAAATGGCCACTTCGGAGCACGCTGTGGGAGATGGTTCGCTCTCCGGTTTTTCGCCGATGCATCCGATCCTCGGATGACTCGACGTGGCGAAGCCAGATCACCGTCGAAGAACGGCGGGCGCGGCGCAGGTGACCTTGCGGCATGTGACGGCCTGCTTCGACGCTTTCTCATTCGTCGCGAAGCACACGCATTGGATCGACGCGCACCGCATTCCATGTAGGAACCAAACACGCGGCAATCGAAGTCACCGAAAGAACCGCCAGGATCGCCGAGTAAGTCTCCGGCTCGAACCACGTGACGCCAAATAGCATGGGCCGCATCCAGTCTGAGCTTGCCAGCACTCGCGAGAGGAGGAGCGTGGCCGCTCCGCCGAGAATTAATCCAATCACTAACAGGACAGCGGCGCGGCCGAGCACCAGCGTGGCCACGCCGCTGCGGTCCGACCCGAGAGCCATGCGCAGGCCAATCTCCCGCGTGCGAGCGGCGACCATCGCGGCCAAGGTCGCATACAGGCCCATTGCCGTCAGGCATAGTGCCATCGCCGCAAAGGCACTCACCAGGACAGTCTCAAAGCGCTGGCTGCCATATACATCATCGATGTGCATGGTGACACTTCCCTCGCTGATGAGGAAGAGCAGAGGATCGATCGACGCGACGGCGGCCTGTGCCGATTTCTCATAGGCCATCGGATCGCCCGCAACTCGCATCACGACCCGAGGCCGCATGAAGGTGGGTGCCTGCGCGTAAGGAAAGATCGCCATCGGATCGGGAGGATCGAGCGCAGGATCCTGCGGCGTGTCGCCCACCACCCCAATGATCTCGCGCTCCGTACGGACCTTCGCATTGAGCGCGTTAAGGTCGTTCTCTGCTTCAGAGATGTCGGCGCGGAGATGCCGCCCGATCGGATTCTCGTTCGGGAAATATCGCTTCACGAACGCGCGGTTCACAACCGTCACGTAAGGCGCCTTCGCGTCATTGTCGGCAACGGTAAATGTGCGTCCGCGCAGCAACGGGATTCCAAGCGTTTCAAAGAACCCGGGCTCGGCCTGTCCGACGCGGACCGTCAGCGATTGGTCCGCCGGCGTGGGCTGGCCATCGATCTCCAGTGGAACCTCGTGGTAATAGCCCCAGAACGGAATCGGGTAGCCGCCCGAGACGCTGCTCACCCCCGGCAACGCTGCCAGCTTCGGCAGCAGCTGGTTGTAGAAGGCGATCTTCTTGTCGTAGGGATACCGCGTCATCGTTAGCGGTACGTCGAATGCAAACAGATTCTCGGTGTTGAATCCGGCGTCAGCATGGCGGACATTGAGGAATCCACGAAGCAGCAGCCCCGAGGCGAGTAGCAGTGCAAATCCAAGCGCGGTCTGGACGACGACCAGCCCACTTTGGAATCCATGCGCGCTCCGCCCTGCGGTCGCGCCCTTGCTCTGCTCGCGCATCGCGTCGATGGGTTGAGCCGAAGCCAGCTTCCATGCGGGAAAGAGGCTGCTTAAGATCGCACAGGCCAGCGAAACGAGCGATTGTGAAACAAAGCACTCGGCCGTTGATGGCGACCTCGCCGATGCGAGGGATGTCCTTGGGTACGAGCGGAAGCGTGAGGTGAAGCAGAAGATAGGCGAGCGCTGCTCCCACGACTCCGCCGAGCAGGCCAAGCAAGGTTGACTCAATCAGCAGCTGCCGCCAGACCCGCCACTGCGAAGCGCCAAGGGCAGTCCGCAACGCCATCTCCCCGCGCCGCTTCATCGTTCGGCTGAGCATCAAGCCCGCAACATTTGTGCAGACGATCAGCAGGACAGCCCCGACCGCCGCCATGAGCATCAGCAGCGCGGGGCGAACATCCGCAGTCATGTCTGCAACCTGCGACTGCACCGACGCGCCGGTGCGGTATCGAATCTCGGGGTAGCTCTGCGCCAGCCCGCTTTGGATCGCGGAGAGATCCGCGCGGGCCTTCTCCACGGTGACGCCCGGTTTGAGCCGCCCGACGATCGACGCGAAAGCATCCTTTCGGTCCTTACCGTTCGGGTTTGCATCCAGGTGGTAGCTGAACGAAGTCCACACCTGGGGCGCCTCCGTCCCGCTCGGATCGATAAACCCCTTCGGCATTATGCCAACGATGATGTAAGCGCGGTCGCTGACATAGATGGTCGAACCAATCGCCTTCGGATCAAGCCCAAAGACGCGCTGCCAGTAGTCATAGCCGATGATCGCCACGCGGCGACCGGGCTCATCCTCGTCCGCGGCAAAGTTGCGCCCCGCAATCGGCTGCACACCAAGCACGTCGAAGTAGTTCGACGTGACGAAATTCGTCGGCAGCACTGCGCCGGCGACTCCATTCGGCAGGTTGATCAGGCGGCTGGAAATATCAACTGCCGCAATTCCGCTGAACGTATGATTCCGCGCGACCCAGTCAAGGTAATCGGGGTAGGAGGTATCGCTGTCCCACGGCCCACCGCCCGGCTGCTGCACTCGTGTGTGCACCGCAACCAGCTGTTCAGGATGCGGCAACGGCAAAGGTCGTAACAGAACTCCATCGACCAGGCTGTAGACGGCAGTCGTCGCACCGATGCCGAGTGCAAGGGTGAGAACTGCTGCCGCCGCAAATCCCGGAGACTTACGCAGCTGGCGCAGAGCGAAGTGAAGGTCAGAACGGAGCGATGCTAAAAAGGGCGCGAGCATGGGAGGCCGGTGCATTCACGCTAACACCACCGTGCTGGCTCGCTACTCCGCCCAGCCCCAAAATCATGAAGAGTTGCAGGCCGCGCACCAAGTTGTCTACTGTGGCGCTTGAGGCTGCACCGGCAATGGCGGAGTTCCCTGCGGCGGCGCACTCTTCAAATACGCCTGCATATTGCGTATCGATGATGCCCAGGTTGCGAGCCAGCCCCAGCTTCGCCTGGTTGTAGTTGTAGACGGTGCTCACGTATTGCGATTGCGCGTTCGCAAGCGTGGACTGCGCCTGCACCAACGGCAGATTGTCGTCGACGCCGGCGCGGTAGCGTTGGCTGGCCTGGTCGAGCTCAGTCGTGGCGAGGTCGAGGTTGCTGTGCGCGACCTGGACCAGCTGCTGCTGAGTCATCAGATCGAGCAGGCTGTCGCGGAGCTGCTGATCGATCTTCGCCTTGAGGTCGGCCATCTGCGAATATTGATTGTTGAGCTGCGCGCTGGCGGTCTGGCGATCGCCGCGGAACTTCGCTTCCTGGAAGAGCGGAACGGAAAGCTCACCTTGAGCGACGAAGACTCCGTGATAGACGCTGCCGGTTATGCCTTGTACCCCATAGAATCCGCCAAAGCTCAGGGTGGGCAGACGTTCATGTTTGGCTGCGCCCAGCGAGAGCTGCGATTGGCGAATCTGGTGGATCATCGACTGATAGTCCTGCCGGTTCGCGTAGGCCTCCTGCTTGGCCTGATCGATGGTGGTAGCTTCGAGCTCGGCGTAGGGCGACGTGTCGGTGAGCTGGATTTTCTGCAGCACGGAGAGACCGATCTCGCGCTCGAGCGCGATCTTAGACTTCTCGAAGCTGTTCTCCTGCGCGATGACTACCTGCTGCTGGCTCTGGTACTCCACACGGGCGCGTAGTTCGTCGAGCCTCGCGGCGGTTCCGGCCTCATGCTGAGCAACAGCCTGGTTCAGTGCGACCTGGTCGGTCTTGAGCAACTCGCGCGCGTAGTCGAGCTGCGAGTTGGCGGCGAGCGCTTGTAGATAGGCGGTCGCGACGTTGAGCACCACCAGGCCCCGCGAGGACTGCATGTTGTAGAAGCTTGCCGTCTCGCCTTGTTTCGCCGCCCGATATTGCTCAAGCGTCGGCAGGCTAAAGAGCGTCCAATTGAGATTGCCCTGGCCCTGCGTGACGGTCACCGTGGGAACGTAATCGATCGTGATTCCGCCCGGAGGAAGGCCGGGGAAACTCGAAATCAACTGGCCCCGGAAGCCTTCGGCAGCAAGGTTGTATTGATGGACGCCATTCTGGCCCTCCAGGGTGACAGTGGGCAGCAGACCCTGCATGGCCTCGAGCCTCTGGCCGCTGGCGGTCTTCTGCTGGTCGCGGGCGATGGTGAGAGCGAGATTGTGTTCGAGCCCGAGCCGAATGGCGTCGTCGAGGGGCAGGGGCAGCACCGCGTCCGTCGCCGGGACGGCGGTCACGCTGCCGTAATACTGACTTGTCGCCGAGCTCTGGTTGGCGCTTTGGGCCTGCATCGGCGCAGTCGCAGCCGCCGTAAACGCAAGAAAATAAACCAGATACGCAGATTTGCCGATTCTCATCTGTCTCAAGATTACTTTGTTCCTGAACTGCCTCAGTTGTACCTGCTCTATTAGAGCGGATCGGGCCCTTGAGGTTGCCGAAATTTGACCGAAACCTCACGCCTGGGGTGTCAGTGGCGGCTCAGCGGCTGTCCGCAAGCAGGTCGCAGGCGCGCTGCAGCTCTTCATCCCGCTTCGCAAAGCAGAAGCGCAGCAGGTCTTCCCCGCGCCCATCGGCGAAGAAAGCAGTCCCGGCCACGGCAGCCACGCCGCGTTCGCGCAACAGTGTTCTGGCCCGTTCTTTGGCGGTCGCACCGGGCAACGACGAGACGTCGGCGAGCACGTAGTAGGCGCCGGCTGGAATATGCGGCGTGAGTCCGGCGGCAGCGAGCGCAGCGCAGATGCGGTCGCGCTTGACCTTATATTCGGTGGCCAGCCCGGTGTAGAACGAGACAGGAAGCTGAAGCAATCCCGCCGCCGCGCCGTATTGAAAGGGCGATGGGGCGCAGACATAGGTCAGATCGTGGAAATAGGCGATCGACGGCATCCAACGCGCGCTGGCCGTGAGATACCCGATGCGCCAGCCAGTGATGCTGAAAGTCTTCGACAGCCCCGAGATCGAGATAGTCCGCTCCGCCATGCCCGGCAGTGTGGCGGGGCTGATGTGCTCCGTCCCGTCATACACGAAGTACTCATAAATCTCGTCGGTAAAGAGGAAGAGGTCATGTTCCTGGGCAACGGCGGCGATGGCCTCGAGTTCGGCACGCGAAAAGACCTTGCCGGAGGGGTTGGAGGGGGAATTCACGATGATCGCCCGCGTCTTCGGGGTGATCGCCGCCCGCAGCCGGTCGAGATCGAGAGCCCAGCTTCCCCATACCAGCGGAACCGTCACCGGCTGAATGCGCAGCGTCGTCAGCGTGCTCAGGTGATAGCCGTAGAAGGGTTCAAAGAGGACCACTTCATCGCCGGGATCGAGCAGGGCCAGCACGGCCACAAAGAGCCCCGCCGTCGCGCCCGAGGTCACCAGCACTTCGGAGCCTGGATCGACGGTGAGGTGGTTGTCGCGTTCGAGCTTCTCGGCAATCGCCTCGCGTAGCGGAGTGACTCCATCCAGCCGGGTATAGATGTTGTAGCCGTCTTGGATTGCCTGGATCGCGCCCTCGGCGACCCCCGCAGGAAGTTCGGTGTCGCAGACTCCCTGGGCCAGGTTGACGCCTCCAACCCGATCGCATTCCGTGCTCATGGCGCGAATTTCCGATTGCACAAGGTTAGGGGCAAGCTTGCTGAGGCGCAGGTTGGCGGTTGCTGTTCCCATGTGCAATAGGTTTATCACGGGACGCAGTCTTTGCTGAAGAGCAGGCGGGGTCCCCCTTGGGTTCTTCCCCGCAGCCAATATCGAGGTCGTCCCAAAGGGGCACGGTGTTGAGGCGCCCGGCTCCGAGATTTTTGGCCGTAACTACAATGACACCCCCACTTTCGTTTTGTTGCATAAGCGTGTAACACTCTTGCGTTGGTCGCAAAGCTGCATCTAACGCTGACAGAAGCTATAGCGCAGACAGCAACGCTTCATCGTGGACAACCGTATGAATGACAATCTCCGCAGAGCCCGCCATTGTGCCTGGTGCCTGCGGATTGCGCTAGTTGGTTTCACTACGGCCGCGCTGACCGGGTGCGGAGTGACATTCAAGCCGCCCACTGCTCAAACCATTTCCTTCACCCAAAACCCTCCAGCCAGCGCTCCCTACGACGGCCAGTTCACTGTGGCAGCCAGCGCTACCTCCGGTTTGGCAGTGACCTTTACCGCCTCTGGCGCTTGCACCAACTCCGGAGCCACCTACACGATGACCAGCGGCGCCGGCGTTTGCTCGGTCATCGCTGGCCAGCCCGGCAATGCCGATTATGCGGCGGCCCCGCAGATCACCCAGACCGTGGCCTCGACCCTCGCTCCGCAGACCATTACTTTTGTCAAAAACCCTCCGGCCAGCGCTCCTTACAACAGCCAGTTCATCGTCGCGGCCAGCGCTACCTCCGGTCTGGCGGTGACCTTCACCTCTTCGGGCGCCTGCACCAACTCCGGAGCCACTTACACCTTGGCTAGCGCTGCCGGCGTCTGCTCAGTCACCGCTAGCCAGCCCGGCAATACCGACTATGCGGCAGCCCCGCAGGTCACCCAGACTGTAAATGCAGCTGTGGTCACCGCCAACGTCTGCCCCCGGGGGCAGGCGACTCCGGACCCCTGCAGTGAGACATTCACCCTCTCGTTCAACATCCCGGCCGGAACGACAATCGCCAGCGTCAACATCCTCACCACAGGAGTTCCCAATCTCGACTTCCAGGCACAGGCAGGAGATACCAGCACCACCCTTTGCATCCCTCAGGCTTATCCCGATGCGACCACCTGCACGGTGGACGTGATCTTTGCGCCTATTTATCCCGGCGCACGCACCGGAGCGGTGCAGATCCTCAGCAGCAGCGGGAGCATAGTCTCGGAAACCAACACCTACGGAATTGGGCTGGGTCCAGCGATCGTATTCAGCCCTGCCAATCAGGCCGCGTTGTCCGGCGGTCCCGGCTTCAAGTTTGGCGAGCCGGCGAGCGTCGCGATAGACGGGGAGGGAAACCTCTTCGTCGCCGATTTTGGCAACGACGCGGTCTATGAAATGCTGGCCGCAAGCGGCTACACCACTGTCACTGCGCTGGGCGGAGGCTTCGCCTTCGGCGGCCCCGCCGGCGTGGCACTGGACGGCGCCGGCAATCTCTTCGTCGCCGATTTCTACAACAAAGCTTTGTATGAGCTTCCGGCTGTGCGCGGATACACCGTCGTAAATCAGCTCGCCAGCTTACCCTTTGGTCAGCCCACCGATGTCGCCCTGGACAGCAATGGAAACCTCTTCGTCAGCGATTCCAACAGCGCAGTGTTTGAGGTTCTGGCCGCAGGCGGATACACCACCGTCAATCGCCTCGCCAGCGGCTTCACCTTCGGCTTGCCGAGCGGCTTGGCGGTGGATGGCGGCGGCAACGTCTTCGTGAGCGACTCCGACAATATGGCCATCTACGAGATTCTGGCTGCAGGCGGGTATACCACCGTGAATCAGCTTGCCAACGGCTTCGCATTTAAATTGCCTCTTGGCGTGTCGGTAGACATGGCGGGGAATGTCTTCGTCGCTGATGGCGATTTCACTACCGTATTCGAGATTCTGCCAACGGACGGCTACACACAGGTCGTGCCGCTGGGTACTGGCTTGGGTTCGCCCTGGAGCATAACTGTGGGTGCAAACGGGAACCTTTATATTGCCGACTGGCCGGCGCCGTGCCCCCGTCAATACAATTGATCCAGCGCTCGCAGCCGCCATCGTTCAACTTCGCCTCCACCGCAGTGGGTAGCATCAGCACGGATAGCCCGCAATCGGTGGTCATTCAAAACACCGGCAACGAGCCGCTGGACGCCCTCGCTCCGGGACTTCTCGTCACCGGACCGAACTTTGTCCAGGTTCCTGGCTCGGGCACTCCGGAGGACTGCACCAACAGCTTCACGCTGACGCCGGGCGCAACCTGCAATCTCAGCCTCAGTTTCGCGCCGCAGAGTGCCGGCCCGCTCACCAGCACCGCCGTCTTTACCGACAACACGCTCAACGCCAACCCGGCCACTCAGTCGATCGTGCTCACCGGCACAGGCACAAACGCCCCGTAGATCATGAAAGGTCCGCTTCAGATTCCTCTTGCAGCGGCAATCGGATGCTAAACTGACCACTGAAAAATGCCACAGATACTAATCATCACCGGAGATGCCGGCGAATCCTACGAAACCCTCTACGCGGTTCATCGCTTTCGCGAGGAAAACTGGGGCGTCGCGGTCGCTGCTCCCTCGGTTCGCCGCCTCCATCTCGTCATGCACGACTTTGAGCCAGGGTGGGACACCTACGTCGAGCGCCCCGGCTACGGCTTCGAGGCCGACCTCTCCTTCGACCAGGTGGATGTCGCGAAGTACGACGCCATCCTCATTCTCGGCGGCCGCGCTCCGGAGTATCTTCGCAACGATCGCCGCCTGCTCGACATCGTCCGCGAATTCGACGCGCAGCAGAAATGGATCTTCGCCATCTGCCACGGCATCCAGGTGCTCGCCGCCGCCGGCCTCACCAAGGGCAAGCGCCTTACCTGCTACGAACACGTCCGCTTTGAAGCCGAGCAAGCCGGCGGAACCTTCATAAACCAGCAGGCCGTTCGCGACGGCCGCATGGTCACCGGCCAGACCTGGCAATCGCACCCCGAGTTCTATCGGGAGGTCGTCGCCTGCCTCGCCTCATCCTGAAAAGTCAGTGGCCTGCTTGAAACTTCTACTGACGCTCGTGGCACTGTGCATAGTCATCGGCTCCTTCTACGCGGACTATCGCTGGAAGCGCTGGATCGCCGCCAAGCGAGAAGAGCGGGAAGGCGACCAGTTGAATCGCTAAGCCGTGCGGCCTGCATCCGCTCAGCGTTAAACTGGCGGTGCCAAAAAAAGCGCGCTCAGCGCGCTTCCGGAGAAACCCGATGACCCCGATAAAAACCTGCGCAACCCTCCTGCTTGCTGGCCATAGCCGCGGCTGCCCAGAACGCCGGCTCCCACACCTCGACGGTTGTCCCCGGTCCGCAGACGGTCATACCGCAGGACGCGCAGACTAAGATCTCTGACAGCCAGGCTGCGCAAAGGCAGCAACAGATATCCGACGACATGAAGAAGCTCGTCGATCTAACCGGCCAACTCAAGCTGGAGACGGACAAGTCCGGAGCGAGCGTCCTCTCTATGGACGCGATCAAGAAGGCCGAAGAGATCCAGAAAATCGCCAAGCGCGTGGAGAAGAACCTCAAAGGCCAGTAACGCAAGCCCCACGCTCTCTTTCTTCCGCCATCGTTCTTTAGCGTCACGCTCTCCGGAAAAACCGCGAACTATCTTTCGATAGGGGTGCGGGCCGAAAGTCAGCGCGTTCGGCAGTTCCAGCGCTCAACGTTACAATCCACCTCATGAGTATGCCAATCGCATTAGTGGTTTTGCTCTTCGCCGCAGTCCTCGAGGCGGGCGGCGACGCGCTCGTTCGCTCCGGACTTCACGCCCAGGCCCTCGCAACCAGGGTGCTGCTGTTCGCGCTGGGCGCGGCGGTGTTGTTTGGCTATGGCTATGTGGTGAACACGCCGCCGTGGGATTTTGGAAAGCTGCTGGGCGTGTATGTGGTTTTCTTCTTCGTCGTGGCCCAGTTGATCAACTGGATCATCTTTCACCAGAGGCCGACAGGCCCGATCCTGCTTGGCGGCGCGTTGATCGTCGCCGGCGGCGCGGTTATTTCCTTTGCGTCGCTCCGCTAGCCGTGCGCGCAGCTGGTGGAAAAAACAGCCAGCTCACGATCAGAGCGATGAAGCCGTACAGCAGGATGTTCGCCAGCACGCCGGCGGCGAGAGCTCCGGGCTGGTCGCGCAGCGGCGCCTGCGAGCCATTGTTGAACGATAGCTGCACCAAATCGCCGAAGAAGAGCAGCGGAGGTCCGAAGTCGAGCGAAGCCTCAAAGAGCCAGGAAGATGGGCGGGCCGTCAGCAGATGAACGCTGCCGTACTGTGCCGCCGTCAAGACCACGACAGCGACAGCAACCCAGAGAAGCACTTTCAGAGAGCGCATCGCTACCTCTCATTGCAGTCTATCTTTCGCAACCCTGCGCGCCGGGGTTCGCTTCGAAAGCGCGTTCGAACGAATAGGCGGATTAACCATGCTGGACGCGATTCGGTACAATTTAAGTACCAGCGGAGTCTAAATGTCCATGTTTGCTTTACCACGAATTCGCGTCCTGGTCGCTCTAGCCGCGCTCGGCGTATCTTTTACTGCCATCTCGGCGACACCGGTGCTGGGGCAGTTTTCCGGGAGTCCTACGACCCCGGTGGGAGACAAATCTCTACTCCGGCCGCCGGCCGGAGCCCGCGTCGCGATCTTTGAATTTGAAGACCTCGAGTGTCCCGATTGCGCGCGCGCCTATCCGCTGCTCAAAGAAGCCGCCGAGAAGTACAACATTCCCTGGGTCAGGCACGATTTTCCTCTGCCCTTTCACGCCTGGAGCTTCCAGGCGGCGGTGAACGCGCGCTGGTTCGACACTAAATCGAAGAAGCTGGGTGACGACTATCGCGGAGCGGTCTTTGCCAGCCAGCCGAGCATCACCAGCCTCGACGACCTGCGCAGCTTCACTGAGAGGTTCGCCAGCGAGCACAAGGTCGCATTCCCATTCGTGGTCGATCCGCAGGGCAAGCTTGCGGCCGATGTGAAGGCGGATTACGCCCTCGGCCAGCGCATCGGCATCGAGCACACGCCGACGATCTGGGTCGTGACCAACAGGACGGGTGGAAGCGCAGCGCCGTTTGTCGAAGTCGTAGATCGGACGAAACTCTACGACATCATCGATCAGGCGCTGGCGTCGACCAAGCCGGCACACGCCACGACCGCCTCCATCAAACATTAGAAGAGCGGGCGCCAGAGCAACGTACAGCTAGCATAGTGTGAGGTGCATCGCCCGGCAGGCGTTCTTCCCCAGAAAAACGCCTGCCGATACAAACTCCGCACATGACACCAACTGGACTTTTGCTCTAAGAGCTGCGCGTACCTTACTCGATCAGCAGAAGAACTTCGCCCGCGGTAACGGTCGCACCGGCCTCGGTCTTGATCTCTGCGACCTTCCCGGCCCGGGCGGCCTTCAATTCGTTTTGCATCTTCATGGCTTCGATCACCACCACTCCCTGGTGCGCAGCAACCTCATCGCCAGGTTGAACCAGCAACCGAATGATCCTTCCCGGCATGGGTGCTTTGATGACCTGCTGCCCGCCCGACGCCCCCGTCTTGCGACGCCTCGCCGTCAGCGAACGCGGATCGTCGACCGCGAAGAGAAAGCGCTGTCCGCCGGTTTGGATGGCGGTTTCGATCGGTCCCTCATCCAACACGCAACGAAAAGAATGTCCCTGAACGATCAGGCTCAGGATTCCCGGCTGCGTAAGCCGCGCGTCGATCTCAATCGGATCGCCATCGAGCGTTCCGGACCAGGCATCGTCTGAGGCGCTTCGAGCCAGATCTAGACGGCGGAACCTGCCATCGATCTCTATCTGGATGCCCGGCGCAGATCTATCGATGCCGCTCATGAGCGCAGCCCCTCGCGGCGGCCCGCCTGCTTCCATGCCGACGCCGCCGTAGCCTTCGGTGTTTCGGCGTCATTCTGGTTCGAGACGCCGAGCTTGCGGAATACCCCAGCGGCAATGGCGGCGATTTGGTCATTCGCCGGTCGCAGTTCAGACGCGGCTTGGGTCATTGCTGGAACGGAGTTCTCCGCAAGCAGGCGATCAAGGTAGCTGGTGTCGAGGCGTCCTTCCCGGAAGTCGGGATCGTCGAGGATCCTGCGAAAGAGGCCGAGATTGGTGCGGATGCCGCCGATCGCATACTCCTCCAAAGCTCGTCGCAGGCGCGCGATTGCCAGGGCGCGGGTGGGGGCGTAGGCGATCAGTTTGGAGAGCATGGGGTCGTAGTCCATCGGGACCGTCCAGCCCTCATGGATACCGGAGTCCTCGCGGATACCGGGTCCCGACGGCTGAAGCAGACGCGTGATCTTGCCGGGCGAGGGCATGAAGCCGTTCTCGTGGTCCTCGGCGTAGATGCGGCATTCGATAGCGTGGCCGCGCAGATGGACATCTCCCTGGGCGAAGGGCAGCGGTTGGCCGCTGGCGATCGAGATCTGGAGGTGCACGAGGTCGAGCCCCGTGGTGAGTTCAGTGACCGGATGTTCGACCTGGAGGCGGGTATTCATCTCGAGAAAGTAGAAATTTCCCTGCGTCCCATCCGCGCCGCTCTCGAGCAGAAACTCGACCGTCCCGGCGTTGGTGTATCCGGCTGACTTGGCAAGACGAACGGCGGCCGCGCCCATGCGCTGGCGAAGCTCCTCGGTGACCACCGGGGACGGTGCTTCCTCGATCACCTTTTGATGGCGGCGTTGGACGGAACAGTCGCGTTCACCTAAATGGATGCAGTTGCCGTGTTCATCGGCGATCACCTGGATCTCGACGTGGCGCGGCCGCTGAATCAGCTTCTCCAGGTAAACTTCGCTGGAACCGAAGGCCCGCTCGGCCTCGCTGCGTGCTCCGTGGTAGGCGCTCTCCATCGCGTCGGGGGCGAGGACGGCACGCATACCTTTGCCTCCTCCGCCGGCAGCGGCCTTGAGCATGACGGGGTAGCCGATCTGAGCGGCCACCAGCATGGCTTCGTCGAGCCCGGCCAAACCGGTAGTCGAGCCGGGAACGCGAGGCATTCCGACGGCGTCTGCCGCTTGTCGCGCGCGGGTCTTGGAGCCCAGTGCGCGCATCGCCGAGGCGGGCGGTCCGATGAACTTGATTCCGGCCGATTCACAGGCCTCGGCGAAGTCGGCGTTCTCCGAGAGAAAGCCGTAGCCGGGATGAAGAGCGTCGGCGCCGCTTTTGCGCGCGATCTCCAGCACCAGGTCGCCGCGCAGGTAGGAGTCGACCGAAGGCGCGGGACCGAGACGATAGGCCTGGTCGGCAGCCAGCACGTGCGGAGCGCCGCGGTCGGCATCCGAGTAGACCGCGACCGAATCGATCCCCAGTTCGCGGCAGGCGCGAACGATCCGCAGCGCAATCTCGCCACGGTTCGCAATCAGGATCTTGCGGATTTTTCTCATCCTGTTTTCATCCGGGGGAGACCGGCTTTCTTCGCAAGCGTCGTCATTTCGCGGCGAATAAGAAAGCCCCCGCGAACGGGGGCTTTCAGGTTTGGAACGCGAACAGCGTTACTTGGAGTTGTCCATGGTAACGCCGCCAGGAGTGGCCGCAGCCTTCTTCTCCTCGTTGGCTTTGCGGGTGCCCATGGCCTTTGTGTTCCAGTCGATGGCCGCTTGCACGTGGCTTTGCGCGCGGCATCATTGGCGGGGCCGCACTCCAGGTCTGCCTTGCGCCGGTTGAGCAGGTTCATGTAGGCCATGGCATCGTCATAGTTCGGACGAATGTCTACCGCCTTCTGCATGTACTGCAGACCCTCGGTCACCAGAGCTGTGTTCAGCTCCTGCAGCTTGGCGCAGAGTCTGCTTGCTCATCTTCGGATTGCCGTCGGCCTGGTCGGTCAGACCCTGGGACTGCAGCTGCTCGACAGCGTTGCGATAAGCCTGCCGCCAATCGATATAGCCGACGGTGTAGTTGGCTTCGGCGTCCTGCGGATCGACGGCGATGGCCTTCAATTGCCAGGCCTTGGCATCGTCGTACTTGCCGATGTTCAGGTAGAGCGCGGCAATTCCCTTGATGCTGCCGATATCCTTGGGGTCCTTGTCGTAGACCTTGCTTGAAGCCGTCGATGGCCAGCTGGGCGCGTTTCAGATTCTCGGGGGTCTGCAGGTCGGGCACGACGGATTGAGCATAGGCGGTTGCCAGATAGAGCTCGGCCGATGGGTAGGTGGGATCCAGCCTGACCGCCTCCTGGAAGTGTTGATGGCGTCTTCGTACTTCGCGCTCTTGTAGGCTTGCACACCCTTGTTGAGCTGATCGCGGGCCTCGAGTTTTTGGCACCCGGTCATGAGGGGCAGGAGCGAGAGAGCGGCGGCTGCTGCCAACACCGGAAAACGTGCGATTCGATTCATTCTGCTTGTCATCTCCTTCGATCGCCCTGGTGGTTCCAGGCTTCGGGCTGGCCTTCCTGAAAGATTGCCGCTCGCCAGCGAAAGCTATCCGCGTTGCGATTGTAACCGGTTTTGGCGTCCACGCGATTCATTGATTTCTCATTCCCTCAACCCGAATGAGGCGCAAGCTGCCAGCCAAGATCTCTATTGCCCAGCCTCAATTTTCGGAGTAATCAACCCAATATGGTCTACACCCGCAGCATGGCCAATGTCTATAACTTCCGCAATGTCGCCAAAGTTTAGCTTGTCGTCGCCCTTGACGAACATGACTCGCTCGGCGCGGGTCGCGAAGATGGTGGTGAGCTTGGTCAGCAGATCGCCCTTGGCGACGTCGTCCTGATTGATCTTGTAGCCGGGGTCGCCGCCGCCGGGGCGCGAGGTGACCTGACACGACGATCGTGCGGTCGTTGTCGGCTGGTCCTGGTTCTTGTTCTTCGGAGGCTGGGGTACCAGCGCATCGAGGCCCTTTGGGGTGACCGGCACGATGACCATGAAGATGATCAGCAGCACCAGCAGAACGTCGATCAGTGGGGTGACATTGATATCCGATGAGAGACCACCCGGTCCAGCTCCACCGCCCATTGCCATAAGTCAAATCCTCAGTTCTTTTAATTTCAAAGCCTGAAATTCAGAACTCTGTTGCGGACTTATTGTCCGCCCGCGGCGGCCGGAGGCTTGGTGAGCGTCTGGCGCTGCTCGGTCAAGAGGCCAACTTCGTCTACACCGGCGGTACGCACATCATCGATAGCATCGGTCACCGTGCCATATTTTGCACGAGCATCGGCGCGGATGTAGATCTGCTTGCTGGTCTTGTCCTTCAGAGAGTCCCTCACTTTGGCGGCCAGGTCGGCCTCGGAGACCTGGTTCTGGCCGAGGAAAATCCGCCCGTCGCGGGTGACCGCGACGACGACGGCGTCTTCCTTGTCGGCGTCCGGCATCGGCGGTCGGATTGTCGACCTTGGCCAGCTCGACGTTGACCTTGTTCTGCCAGCATCGGGGTGATCACCATGAAAATGATGAGCAGACATCAACATGACGTCCACCATCGGCGTCACGTTGATGTTGGAGTTGACCTTTTTGCCTTCGTCTCGCTTATTGATTGCCATTACTGCGCCCCATACTTTGGTTTCTGATCCACGCGTGAAGAAGTCGGAACGAGCGGATCATATCGGTGGCTTAAGACCGGGGAGTGGGTCGCCCTTGGGCGGCCCACTCCACACGATGATTCTCACCCGACATCCGCGCTCGTCGCTTGCAATTACCGCCGGCTCTGCTTGATGAAGTAGTCGACGAGCTCGCTGGAGGAGTTGTCCATCTCGACGTCGAAGGCCTCAACCTTGCCGGTGAAGTAGTTGAAGGTCATAACCGCCGGGATCGCGACCAGCAATCCGAAGGCGGTGGTGACCAGGGCTTCCGAAATACCGCCGGCGACCGCGCCGATACCGGAGGTCTTCTGGGTAGCGATCTGCTGGAAGGCGTGGAGGATACCGACCACCGTTCCGAAGAGGCCGATGAACGGCGCCGTCGATCCGATGGTGGCCAGACCGCCCAGGCCGCGCTTCAGCTTGGCGTGGACAATCGCTTCCGACCGCTCGAGGGCGCGCTGGCTGGATTCGATCTGTTCGTCGGTGATCGCGCCGCCGCTGCCATAGTTGCGGAATTCCTGCAGGCCGGCAGTGACCACTTCGGCAAGATGCGATTTCTTGTTGCGGTCGGCGACCTTGATGGCTTCGTCCAGCTTAGCCTTCCTTCAACGCGCCAGCAACCCGGGGAGCGAACTCGCGGGACTGCTTCTTGGCGGCGCGAAGTAGAGGGCGCGGTCAATGATGACGGCCAGCGACCAGATGGACTCGATGAACAGGACGATGACGACGCCTTTGACCAGGGCACCCATGTTGTGCCAGAGGTCGAGGGGGCTGAAGCCAACCTGCTGCTGCTCCTGGAAGAAGCTGAGAGTTGCCGGGTGAAATGCGATGTGAGTTAGGTGAGCGAGAATCACTGAATCTTTCCTCCTAAGGAGTTACTTTCCGAATCTGACCTACTGCGATGAAATGGAAAACCGTTGCGGCGAACCGCGCCTCAGCGGCAGATATGCGTTACCTCAGCCGCCGAGGCTGAAGACTACGTTGATCGTGGTTCCGACCTCGACCGGCTCGCCATTGAGCAAGTAAGGTTTATACCGCCAGGAACGCACCGCGTCCATAGCCGCCTGTTGCAGCATGGGCGGACCGCTGAGCACTTGCAGGCCTTCGATGGTGCCGGTCTTGGAGATGGTGGCCTGAAGCACGACGGTTCCCTGGATGCGGGCCGCCTTGGCGATGGCCGGATACTGGGGGTGGTCTTGACCAGGATGTTGCCGGCGATGACGCCGCCAGAGACGTTGATCTTCTTGGGCGGCGGCCGCTTTGACCACCGGCGCGGGCCAGTGCCGATGCCGCCGAGGATGCCGCCCATGACGCCGCCGGCGGCGCCATTTGGGTCGCCGCCCATGCCGGCCACACCGCCCGCAGACGGCGGAGGCGCGGCAGACTCGGTGATCTGCTTAATGACTTTAGGGATTTTGCTTGGCGCCGTCAGCTGATTGTTCATCATCTCCGACTGGATTTGAACGACCTTGCACTGGCAGGCGGCGGCGGCGGGGGTGGCGGCGGTGGTGGTGGTGGCGCCGCAAGCAGCATGGACTGTGCCTGCTTCGGCAACGCTTCGGGGTTGAGCAGCGGAATCAGGATAAGGGTGATCAGAATGCCGGCGTTCAAGACGAAGGCCCCAATTGCCCAATACTTGCTCTTCGTCTTTAACCTGCCGCCCGATTCAACCAGGCTGTCTTCGAACATGGCCTACCTCACATAAGACGATTCGGTTCTGAATCTTGTAGACACCGCTAGAGAGCATTTTGATCCCGAAACCGGAATCCCACAGAAGTTGTAGAAAATGGATTTTATATTACCGAAGCGAGTTGTCAAACCCCGAATGATTATGGCAGGCCTAGGCGCGGCTCCTTTTGGCGGCGGGAAGGGCTGCGGTGCGGCCCTTGGACGCGCGCGACTGCTGCCAGGCAACCAGCATCGGCGCGGCCACGGCGATCGAGGAGTAGGTCCCGATCAGGATGCCGACGACCAGGGCAAACGAGAACGGGTGCAGCACCTCGCCGCCAAAGAAGAACAGCGAGAGCACGGTCAGGAAGGTCAGTCCCGAGGTAAGCACGGTCCGGCTCAAGGTCTGGTTGATGCTGCGGTTGACGACGTCGGCGAGGCCCTCGCGGCGGGAGGTGGCGAGGTTTTCGCGAATTCGGTCGAAGACGACGATGGTGTCGTTCATCGAGTAGCCGATCAGGGTGAGGATCGCGGCGATGACGGTCAGCGAGATCTCGTAATTGAAAAGGCTGAAGAAGCCGACGGTGATCAGCGTGTCGTGGAAGACGGCGACGACGGCGGCGACGCCATAGATCAATTCGAAGCGGAACCAGAGGTAGACCAGCATGCCGGCGAGCGAGTAGCCGGTGGCGAGCAGCGCCTGGTTGCGCAGCGCAGCGCCTACCTGGGGGCCGACGATCTCGACGCTGCGGACTTCGGCTTTGTTTTCAGGGTAGTTGGTCCCCAGAGCGTTGATGATGGCGGCGCGCCCGGCATCGAGGCTGAACTTCCTTGGTGTCCCGTTGCGGCAAGCGAGATGATGACTTCATTGCTGCTCGCCGAGGTTGCAGCCGGCTGCGCTGAAGGTAGTGATCCGGGAGTCGCGAAGGCCAGCCTGATCGGCCGCCTTGCGAATCCGGTCGACATCAGGCTTATGGTCGAACCGGACGCGCACCTGAGTGCCGCCCTGGAAGTCCACGTCCAGAGGGAGATGGTGCCAGAAGAGAAGGCTGAGCACGCCAGACACGCTGAAGAGCAGCGAGAAGGCGAGGAAGTACCACTTCTTGCCAAGCCAGTCGATATTTACGCCACGAAACAGTTCCACGAATTCCGCCTACTTATTGAAATGGGGCAAGCAGCCGAAGCCGCCAGCCTGCATTCAACCGCTTCATTGCCCGCACGCATGCAGCAGCGCCGCCTGGCGGCAGCGCCCGCACAACCAAATCCGCCAGAAACCAAGCCCCGCGCACAGGCTTCGCCTGACTGCCGCGACTCAGGTTACTCATATGAAGCGCCTCTCCGCGCTGTTTGCGGTTGAGGTTGGCATCGAAGATCACTCTTGACACAAAGACCGCGGTGAAGAGGTTGGCCAGCAGACCGATCGTCAGGGTAACGGCAAAGCCGCGCACCGGGCCGGTGCCGAAGATGAACAGGATCGCCGCCGAAACGATGGTCGTCACGTGGGTATCGATGATCGTCGTCCAGGCGTGAGCAAAGCCCTGATCGACGGCCGCGCCGGGCGACTTGCCCGCGTGCAGCTCTTCACGAATGCGCTCAAAGATCAGCACGTTGGAATCGACGCCCATACCGATGGTGAGGATGACTCCAGCGATGCCGGGCAGGGTCAGCGTCGATCCGCTGTAGCCCATGAAGCCGAGCAGAATGACCAGGTTCAGGAAGAGGGCCAGATCGGCATTGATGCCCGCGCCCCGGTAATAGATCAGCATGAAGGCCATCACGACCAGCATGCCGACCACCGACGCCATCACGCCCTGGCGGATCGAGTCGGCGCCGAGCGACGGGCCGATGGTGCTCTCCTGCAGATAGCTGATCGAGGCGGGCAGCGCGCCCGTGCGCAGCAGCATCGAGAGGTCCTTGGCCTGCTGCTCGCCCATCGAACCGCCGGAGATCGTGCCGGTGTCGCGAATCTGGTCGCGGATGTTCGCGACTTCCTTGATCTTGTTGTCCAGGACGATGGCCAGCCCTTTGCCCTTGTTCGCGCCGGTAAACTCGCGCAAAGCGGTCGCCGGCGGCGGTGGTCAGGTAGAAGACGACCTGCGGCTCGTTGGTGTTCGGGTTGCGCCCGGTCTGGGCATCGCGAATATCGGTGCCGCCGACCTCGGCCACCTTCTTGATCTGGTAGACCTCGTCGGGGCTGTTGGCGGCCGGCGGTTCCGGCGGGTTCGTGGAGCAGCACGGAATCGTAGGGCACAGTTCCGCCCAGCGCCTGCAGCAGCGGAGGCCTCATCCGGCCATGGGCCACCCTGGACGGCGTGAATTTCAAGCCGCGCGGTGGACTGGATAATGTCGTGGACGCGCGCCAGATCGTCGACGCCGGGAAGCTCGACGAGGATCTGGTTGCTGCCCAGGTTGTATTCCTGGATGACCGGCTCGCTCACGCCCAGCGAGTCGATGCGGGTGCGAATGGTCTCGATCGCCTGCTCGAGTGTGCGCTGCTCGAGGTCCTTGACCGCCGTCGGCGTCATGGTCAGCGTCCAGGAGGTCCCGCTGGTCGAAGCTGATCGTCGTATTGCGAGCTGTAGCTGTTGTTGAGCGTAGTGCGGATGTCGCCCACGCGGTCAGCCGGAGCGCCCTGAATCTGAATGACTTCGGGATGCGCTGCGGATCCGGCTTGGTGACCGAACCGACAGTGATGCCGGCCGTCTGCAACTGGCTCTGGATGCGCGCCGCGTCGGAGTCGGTGGTCGCGCCGACCGCCTCCTCAACATGCACCTGCAGGACAAGATGCGTGCCGCCGCGCAGGTCGAGGCCCAGGTTGATGCGGCTGACTATGGCGTCTTTCAGCGCCGTCGGCGTAATGCCGTGAGGCACGCCAGATAATGCCGAAGATGCAGATGGCGATGGCCGCGAGGATGACAATGATTTTGGTATTGAGATTCTTACGCATGTAATTTTCAGCGGGCGGGGCTTACTTGCCTTCCTCTGGAGTGGTGACGGAGGCGATCGCGCTCTTCGCGACCTCGATCTTGATATTGTCAGGGGGCAGGCGGAGCTGCACCGCGTCATCGCGCAGGGCGACGATGGTTCCGCGCATGCCGCCGGTGGTCGTGACCTTGTCGCCGGGCTTGAGATTGTCGAGCATCTCCTGCCATTGCTTCTGCTTGGTCTGCTGCGGGCGGATCATCAGGAAATAGAAGACTGCGATGATCAACGGGATATAGAGAAAAGACACCATACCGGGCGGCAGGGCGGGGAGCGCGAAGGCAAGGAGCGACATCAAGACACATTCTTTCTATCGAGAGGCGCGCTCTGCCGAAGAGCCCCACCTTCCCGTTCATAAGATCGTTTGTACCGGCGGAAGGCCCTGAACTTATCCAGCGAGTGCAGGCACAATGGCACATCGGCTGGTCGATGGCGCCAAGCTGCAAGGGACTGGGCAGTCTTTCAAGGCTCGGAGGAGGGCGCCAGTCTCCGGGAAAACTCCCCGGAAACCGCTGAACCCGTCTGCCTGCTGCTTCCTACATAGTCCGACCGGTCAAGGCTGCATGGTTGCCGCGTCGCTGTTGCGGGCGCGCACCCGGGCAAGCAGAGCCGGAAGGACTCCTAACTCAATAGCATCGCGTACCGATTCCATCGTGTCAAGGTAGAAGGCCAGGTTGTGAAGGGTGTTCAGCACCGCGCCGAGGAGCTCCTGGGTGACAAAAAGATGGCGCAGGTAGGCGCGGCTGTACCGCGCACAGACCATGCAGCGGCACTCCGGGTCGAGCGGCCCCTGGTCCTCGGCAAAGCGCCGGTTCTTGATGTTGAGCCGCCCCTCAGAGGTGAAGAGCAGGCCGTGGCGGGCCGCGCGTGTGGGCAGCACGCAGTCCATCATGTCGACCCCCATCGCCGCATATTCAACGATCTCTTCGGGATAGCCCACTCCCATCACATAACGAGGCTTGTCAGCGGGCAGAAGCGGTAGGGTCGCCTCGATCATCTCGCGGGTGAGCGCGCGAGGTTCGCCAACGCTCAAGCCTCCGATGGCGTAGCCGGGTAAATCCATCTCGACGAGGCGCTTCGCGGCTTCACGGCGAAGGTCGGGAAACATTCCACCTTGAACGATGCCGAAGAGGCTCTGGGTCTGCCCGGCGAACTCTTCCGGCCACGGCCTTTCATTTTGGTGTGCGGCGAAATGGTCTTTGCTGCGCTGCGCCCAGCGGAGTGTCAGGTCGAGCGACTTGCGGGCGCGAGCGTAGTCCGCCGGATACTCGGTGCACTCGTCGAACGCCATAATAATGTCCGCGCCGAGCGCGATCTGAACGTCGATCGAGTGTTCAGGCGAGAAGAAATGCGACGAGCCGTCGAGATGCGAGCGGAATTGCACGCCATCTTCGGTCACCTTGCGCAGGTCGCTCAGGCTGAAGACCTGAAAGCCGCCCGAGTCGGTGAGCAACGCGCGAGTCCAGCTCATGAACCGATGCAGGCCGCCAAGCTTGCGGATGAGCTCATGTCCAGGGCGGAGATACAGATGGTAGGTATTGCCCAGGATGATCGGCGCGCCCAGCTCTTCCAATAGATGCTGCGGAATTGCCTTCACGGTCGCCTGGGTCCCGACCGGCATAAAGACCGGCGTCTGCACCGTTGCGTGAGGCAGAGTCATGGCGGAACGGCGGGCGGTCCCGGAGGTTGTCAGTATCTGGAAGTTCAAGATAGTCAGTGGTTAGTCTATTGGGCCAACGGCGAGATGAGTGATCCATCTTCAGGAAGCACGAACTCAGAGGCGCAATACATTCAGATCAGGAATTGCCCGAAAGTGACGGATGTTGAGCGTGGCAATGTCGAAACCGAGCTCCAGCGCCGTCACTCCAATTGCAAGGTCTTCAAAGGCTATTGCAACGCCAATGGTGGCTTGTTCTCCTTCGATGCGTCCGATTCTTCGGGCAATTGCCACGGTTATCGGATGCACCGGAATATCGCTGCACAGTCGATCAATGAAACCCATTCTGGTGTCTTTCTGATCCTGAGTCCTGGCGCGATATGCGCCGTGCACGAGTTCGGCGACGGAGACTACCGAAAGTCCTATGTCGATGTCGCCTAGCGCGTTCTTAATCTGCTCCAGGATCTGCCGGACAGTGTGACCTCGGCGCTCGGCAGCGATCACCACACTCGAATCAAGAATTATTCCCACGCCGGCGGATTCCACGGCTTGCGATTTTCGATGGCTTCTTCAACATCAGCGGCGAACTCGGAATCGAGCACCGGAGACTCGCCTGTTTCCTCCTCATGCTTGGCCGCCAAAGCAATGCATTCCGAGATGGACCGGCGTGGTGGCTCGATCGCGTGCAAGACCGCAGACGGCCGCGAGCCGCTCTCAATCACAATCTCCGCGCCCTCACGCACGCGTGCCAGCAACTTTGAAAAGTCGCGCGCGGCATCTGCCTCGGAGATGTGGATCACTGCCATATCAACATCATAGCTCCGGAACGCTCTTTGTTGGCTGATCTACTCACCCAACCGAACATCTGCACGGTGGCGTGAGGCAGGGCCACGGCGGAGCGGCGCGCCGTTACCTAGAACCAGTGGTCGTGCATACGTTTGAGGAATTCTGGGGGATCGGATAGCCGGAAGCAGAGCCGATTACCGAATCGACAGGGCACTTTGGACAGATGGCGGTCTGGCCCTCATCGATCCACTCAGTTATGTCGGCAGGCAGAAAGATCGCGCCGCAATAGAAGCATCCGCAAAGGCTGCTTCTGTTCAACTCGCCTCGGTGCATAGTGCAGTGTTTATGAGCGACGATCGGGTCTTGCTTCATCTGCCAGCGATTTCCTCTAGTCTCCAATCCTTACCCGCACCCCAAACCGTCCCACAATCGGCGTTCCCAGAGTCAGCGTAGGAGTTCGCCCAACCTCAATATCGCGGTTGAAAAGATTCTCCCCCGTCGCAAAAATCTCAAATCGCTTGCCAATCTGCCGCGACGCATAAGCGTCCAGCCGGAAGTAGCTGTGCAGCAGATAAGTATTCAGGTCGTTGTCGTATTGGTTTCCAGCCATGCGCCCCTGCAGGCTAAGCACGCCGAGCTTCGGATAGCTGAACCTCGCCTGCAACGTACCCATATTTTGCGCGACCTGGGGGATGCGGCAGCCGATGAGCGTCGTGTTGGGATTCCCGCAAGCGACCATCAGAGGTTGTTGCGAAAACTTAGTCACCGTGGCGTCGGCATATTGATACCCGCCGATCAACGAGAGCCAGTGCCAGGGAGCCGTCTCAGCGTCGAGTGAGACGCCGCGGCTCTCGATCTGGCCCAGGTTTTCCCGCATCTCCGTGATCAGCGTCGGCGTGGTCGTGATGGTCAGCGCGGTGATCGGACGATTGACCTGCGTCCAGAAGTAGCTGGCGCGCAGGTAAGTGTTGTAGCGCGTCATCCACACGACGCCAGTTTCCCAGCCAGTCGCGCGCTCGGAGCGGAGATTTGGGTTCGGTTTGGTCAGCTCCTGGCCCACCTGGCTGCTGCGATAGAGCTCATTCTGAGTGGGTGCGCGATACGCACGAAACGCCGACGCCGTCAGCGAGAAATTGCTGGTAAGCCGACGAGCAATGCCCAGGCGCGGATCGAAGACCGTCTCCGAGATATTGGGAAGGCTGTTGTGCGCGAGCGGCGGGTTGGTCCACTGGTTGGCGTCGAAGTTGGAGAAGTGATCGATGCGGCCGCCGGCGCTGATCGTCCATTTAGTCGGCGTCCACAGTCCCTCGGCATAGATGCCGGTCTGGCGCTGGCGCGCGCTGGTGTCGACGGTGCCGGTGGGCAGATTCGACTTGTAGCTGGTCTCGTAGTCCGTCGCGCGCACATCATGGGTGTCGGCCCCACCCACTACGACGACCTTCGCTCCGATGGGCTGGGTCCAGTGGGCTGAGGCCCCGAGTTCCTGCGCAGGGGTGTAAGCACGCTTGTTCAGCGCCTCCGAATCGCGATCGGGCGCGATCGTCGAGAAGCTCTGCCGATAGTTCTCGTCATCGCCAAAGACGCGAACGACCAGGCTGCCCCCCGAAGAAGCCGTCCAGTCCGCGCCGGTCGAATACCGCCAGAGTCTCGTTGCATTGTTCTGCACCGGAGTGCCGTTGGTGCGCGCTTCGTTCAAGACACTGCCGCGCAGGAATGCCCGCCCCGTAGACAGAAAGCTGCGGTCGATCTCAGCCAGGCCATTCTCGGCGTGGACGTTCGAAGGAACATCAACCGTCCCGCGCTCATAAGGCGCCGTCAGAATGTAGCCGTCGGTGCGGACAATACCGCCGGCAGCAAGTCCGCTCCACTTGCCGAATTGCAGCGATCCCAGAAAGCCATCGTCAGTGGTGTTTTCTGAGCCATAGCTGCCGAGCAGGTCGAGCGTGTTGCCCGAGGGGCGAACTTGAACGACGTTGATCACGCCCCCAATAGCGCTCGAGCCATAAAGATCTGAGACGCCGCCACGCACAACATCAACTGACTTGACGCTCAGCTCCGGAAACTCTTCCCAGTGGATCCACGCGCCGTAAGGGTCGAGCACTGGGATGTCATCGCTCAAGACAAGGGTCCGGCTCGCCGACGTGGAACCCAGGCCGCGCAGCGAGATGCCCTGCGATGTAGGGTTGGCGACCAGCGAACTCGACCGGCGAAAAAGCTCCGCACCTGGGATTTGCCTGATCTTGTCATCGAGCACCGGCGATGCAGCTTCGTTCAACTCCGTCGTGGTGAGATTGCGAGTGCTCGCTGGGCTGTCGAGCAAGCCAACCGGAGCGAGATAGGCAGTAACTTCGACCGACTGCGTCTCCGCGACCGGCTTCAGTGTGATTTCAAGGGTCGATCCGCTAATTGTAACTGTCACTGGGCTAAATCCGACCGCAGTCACTTCGATCAGGGCTGTGTTGGCTGGAACGGTGAATTTTCCGGCTAAATCCGTGACCGCGAGCACGCTGCCGTCTTTCGCCGTGATGCGCGCTCCCGCAATCGGCTGACTCTGGGTATCGACGACATGTCCCGCAACCGGCTTCTCCGTCTGAGAGCGCAAGGTAGCCGATGCTCCAGCCAAGGCGAAGACCGCGCACAGGACGCTCAATGCTCTTCGAACTCGAGTCATGTGACCTTAGGATAACCGCCGCTGCTACAGACGATTACGAAATGTAGACGGCTGCGACGCGGTTTTGGCCTTCGTCGCTCAGTTCGTGCAATAAGGCTGCAATAGTCTTGCCTAGAACGGGATGCACTGCTCCCGCCGCGATCTCGGCCAGGGGGGCCAGCACGAAGCGCCGATTGGCCATCTCCGGATGAGGCAGCGTCAGCCGCTCCTCGTTGAGGATGCTGTTGCCCATAAGCAACAGATCGAGATCGAGGGTTCGCGGGCCCTTCGCGGGAGTCTGAGAGCGATCGCGGCCGAACTCGCGCTCGATCGCAAGCAGTTGATCGAGCAATTCGGTCGGCTGCAGTTCGGTCTGGATGGCGACCGCTGCATTGAGGAAGCGCGGCTGATCGGTGTTACCCACCGGCTCCGTCTCGTAGAAGGATGACAGTGCCATCACCCTACCCAGCGTGCCGAGACGCATGATGGCCGCAGTGAGCGTCACCTTCGGGTCGCCGGCGATCGACGGGATATTGGAGCCCAGTCCGATATATGCGGTCTCGAGGGTCATGGTTCAGACGCTGGCGTCTCGACGCGAAGGGGTCGTTCCCCAGCCGAGCGCGGCAACCTTTAGTATGAGGCTTGATGCGCATCGCGTTTTTCGGCGGAAGTTTCGACCCTCCTCATCGCGGCCATCTGGCGATTGCCCGTGCGGCGATCGAGCGGCTTGCGCTCGATACGGTGTGGATGGCGCCCGTCGGCGCGCAGCCGCTCAAGCCCGGCGGATTCTCGACAAGCTATGCCGATCGCCTGGCAATGGTGGAGCTGGCCGTTGCCGGCGACCCCGCAATCGTCGCGTCGGCGATTGACGCGCCACGCAGTGACGGCAAGCCGAACTACACCATCGACGTCCTCACCTCGATCACGGCCAGTCTTCCCCCCGGCGATAAGCTCTTCTTCTTGTTAGGTGCGGACGCTCTCCTGTCGTTGAAGCAGTGGCACGGCGCGGAACAGCTCCCCTTCCTCCTCGACTTCATCGTCGCGGGCCGGCCGGGATTTTCTTTCGAGGAGTTCCCGGAGGCGCTGCCTGCCGCAATCCGGGTGGAGCGCGAACTAAGCGACGGCGGAGTGGCTGGCATAGTCGAGTGGTCGCTACGGAATGAGAGCGGAGCCCATTCCTACCTTTACCTAATGCCTGATCTGCACGAGGATATTTCCGCGACTCATATTCGCGCCGCTCTTGCGGGCGAGGAGTCGGAAGAGGGCGTCTTGTCCCCCGATGTGCTGCGCTACATTCGCGAGAAGGGCCTGTACCGCTGAGGCCGAGCCTCCACGCGAGATTGGCGTTCTTCGTCAATCGCAAGATACGATGGAGTTTGACTTGAGGAGAGTCGTCGAGAGTTGATGGCATCAGCGGAAACGAGAAAGATGGTGCTGGCCGCGGCCGCGGCCGGCGAAGAGAAGAAGGCTGAAGATACCCGCATTCTGGAGCTCGACCCGAGCGAATCCGGATTCACCGATTTCTTCCTGATCATGAGCGCGGCCAACACCCGCCAGGTGGTCGCGATCTCCGACGAGATCGAGATACGCATGAAGCGTGAGTTCGGCACCTATCCCAATGCCGTCGAGGGACGCCGGCTGGGTGAGTGGGTGCTGATGGACTACGTCGACTTCGTGGTCCACATCTTTGTCGCCGAAAAGCGCGCCTACTACGATATTGAGCGGCTGAGGAAGTCGGCGACCACTGTGGATGTCGATCAACTGAAGGCTGCGCTCAAAGAAAAGGTACTAAGCGCGCGGAAGAAGGCCGCTTCCACCGAGGCGAAGCCAGCGGCAAACAAAGCGGCCGCAGTAAAGAAGGCAGTCGTGAAGAAGACAGCGGCAAAGAAGTCGGTTCCGAAGAAAGCTGTCCCGCCGAAAAAGGCTACTAAGAAGACGAAATAGAAGCCCCCAAAATCTCTGAAGCGCTTCTGTTTTTGAAGGGGCACGGCTTCAGCCGTGCCATCAAGAGGCGCCTGTGGAAGGCGGCTTCAGCCGCTGAGGGAATACTCCACCAAGCCACCGAGTAGCCAAAACGGGCAAACGCCGCCGGTGGAAGCGCAGGGCTCTAGCCCTGCGAATAGGCGTCCCGCGACGGAGGCCTTTAGCTCGGGCTGATGCCGGCTTTCAAATTCCTTATAGGCCTAAACAGCTCCCTCAGCGGCTAAAGCCACATCGTTTCTGGACCACCAATGGCATGGCTGAAGCCATGCCCCTTCAATGGCGGTTGGACACTTTATCTGGAACCAAAGAAAGGGCCGGAATTTCTCCCGGCCCCTCTTCTTTTTCGCTTGAGTTCAGATCAGAAAATGATCTTTCCACCAAATTGCAGGTTGCGGCTGGTGCCGGTGTTGAAGTAGGTCTGCTGGAACGAAGGATCTTCGATTTCCGGATCAGGCGTGCCGTAGAACTGCTGGTTCAAGACATTGAAAGCGGTGAACTGGAACTGGAAAGTGACCCGTTCGGTGATCGGGGTCGACTTGAAGATGCTGGTATCCAGTTCGCTGAAATGGCGAGCGCGCTCGGTGCTGCGGCCGACGCCGGGGAAGGGGGTGTTGATGCCGAGTGCGGCGATGGTGGCCGAGTCGTTGTGGAGGTAACGGGCCGCCTGCGGACCGGCGATCGGGTTGCCCGAGATGTAGTCGAACCACCCGGGGCCGCCTTCGTCAGCCGTCGCATAGGCGCCAACGCTGTTGTACGGCGCTTTGGGGTTGGAGAGGATTGGGCGGCAAGAGTCGACCGAGCTTGAAAACGCTGCCTGGAAGCCGTTGTCGCAGTAGCTCGTGTCGCCCGTGTACTGGTTGAAGTAGAGCTGATAGAGGGTCGCCGGCTGGCCGTTGTCGAATTGATAGATGCCGTTGAGCTGCCACCCACCCAGCAGCTTGGCTTTAAGGGAACTGTGGTCCTGTTTGTAGAAGGGAAGTTCATAGGTGGCCCGGCCCGAGAAGACCTGGGGCACCGAGATGCCGCTTATAGCGCGTTCCGCAGTATTGACGTTGTACGGGTTGGGGGCGAAGGCCTGGCTGTTGCCGCCCGCGAAGGTACCGAATACTTCTGAGGTGTTGTCAAGCGTTTTGCTGAACGTATAGTTCAGCTGGCCGCTCAGACCGTGCCAATCCTGCGTCTCCAGTTTGATCTGGAGCGCATCGTAAAGAGAGAAGGCGGTGTTAGCGCGCGACCGGATGTTGGTTGCGGCGCAGCTCGCATGGCCAAAGCCGATCTGGGTCGGATCCTGGCAGAAGTTTGCCGGCGAGAGGTAGTTGGGGAAGGTCAAAGCCGCATCCAGCAGGGCCGGGTTATTGTTCAGGCTCTGGAAGTTGCCGACGGTGTGGTTGCCCACATAATGTACATCCGTGACGAAGTGAGAGCCGACTTGATAGGAGATTCCCAGCGAATAGGATTCGGCATATGGGTTGTGGAAGTTGGAGCCGACCGTGGTCTGGTTCCGGGCGTTAGGGTTGCCGCCGAGCGGGATATATGGCAACGATTGAGCGCGGGTCTGACTGCCGAGTGCGCCAGCAGGCGATTGGCAAACGATGAGGACGCCGTCGCAATGAATCGAGCCCAGGTTGATGACCGGGGCCGCCGTCGCCGAGTTCAGGAACATGTTGTAGAAGGCGGGATCGAAGTTGATGGCAAAGCCGCCACGAACCACGAGCTTTCCGTTGAACTGCGAGGGGCTATAGGCGAAGCCGACGCGCGGCTGATAGTTCTTCCAGTTGGAAGGGACATGGGGGAAGGTGCGCTCCGAGAGCGGGAGCGAGGTATTCCAGAAGGCGGTCGCCGGGTTTGACTCCCGAGTGACGGTTTCCTGATTCAGGAGGTTGACCGCCTGGCTGTAGAACTCCCACCGGAGACCCATGTTCAGTGTCAGGTTGGGCATGACCTTCCAGTCGTCCTGGAAGTACAGGGCCGGGTCGCTCTCCGTGAACTTGGAGGTAAAGTTGCCGTTTCCGAGCGTTTGCGTTGACTTGCCAGTGAAGAAGTTATTGAAGCTGCTGTACGTAAAGGCGCCGTTGTAATCAGGCAGGAAGCCGTTGGGAGAGTTCTGGTAGTCCCACTCGCCGCCGAACGTAATGCTGTGCTTCCCATGCACCCAGCTTGCATTGTCTTGCGCCTGGGTGACTTTGACGATGCGGCCCTGGGGAATGTTGCTGGCATAGCCGAACCCCAGGTTGGTGAATCCGCCGCCGAAAGTACCGCTCAGCCCAATCGACGAGGTGCAATCGCCCGGGGTGGTAATGGTGCAGTTGTTCTGCGCGCCGCTCTGGAAGAGCAGCTTGGTCTCCTGGAAACTGTAACGGACCTGATTGAGCCAGTTGGTGGAGAAGGTATGGGACCAGTCGCCGCCGACTGATTGGGCGCTGTCCGGCACGTTGTACCAGGAGCCGGCAGGGTCGGAGCCGCCCGCATTTGTGTCCTGCTGATTCTGATAGAAGTAGCGAATAAAGAGATGGTCCTTGGTGGTAGGCTGCCAGTCGCCGCGGGCCAGGGCCTCCTCGTCGTTAAACAGGCCGGGGACGCTGCGCGTGATTGCCTGCATGGGGACGGCTACAGTCTGGCCGTTGATGGTCACGTTCTGGTTGACCACGTCACCGACCGCTTGCGGGTTACCCGTCTTGACCGAGAAGGGACCATTGTTCGCCAGTGCGACCACGCCCGGGTTTCCGGGGAAGGTCGAGGTTAGCAACGCTATGCCGGCCGGGTTGGGAGTAAGAGCGGTGCCGCTGGTCTGGGCGCCCCCGCCGGTGCGGATGCGCTGGAAGTAACCGCTGCCGAAGAACCAGAGCTTGTCCTTGATGACCGGGCCGCCGAGAGTGGCGCCGAAGCGATTGTTGACCAGCTTCGGCAGCACGGGCACGAGGCAGCCGTCATCCCGGTCTTCGCCTTTGGCGCAATAGCCGAGCAGCGGATTCTTCTGGCTGTTTTCAAAGGACTGAAAAACGTTTCCGTTGTAATACTCGAAAACGCTTCCGTGAAAGCTGTTGGTTCCGGACTTCGTCAGGTAGTTGACCACCGAGCCCATGTTGCGGCCGTACTGGGCGCTGAAGTTGTTGGTGATGACCTGGATTTCCTGGATAGCGTCCTGGTTTCCGAAGAAGATCTGAGGGCCGGCGACCGAGTTGTCGTTATTGGACTGTCCGTCCAGCTCGAAGTTGTTGGAACGGCCGCGCTGACCATTGGACGAGAAGCCTTCTCCGTTGGTGTTGCTGAAGTTATTGTCGTGGGTCTGGACAGTTCCGGGAACCAGCAGGGCCACGGTATCGAAGCCATTGCCGAGGGGAAGGCTCTCGAGCTCTTGGGACGAAAAGGTAGTGGAGACCTGGGATTGGGTGGTCTCGAGCAGCGGCGCGGTGCCCTCAACCGTCACTTCCTGGGTATTGCTGCCGACCTTGAGTGCCTCTTTGCCGAGCTCGGTCGCGTTGCCCGAGTTGACGACGACGCTTTCGACCTTGAGATCGCTAAAACCGTTTGCGGCGATGATCACGGTGTACGTGCCGATGGGCAGGTTCCCAACCGTGAAGTCCCCGGTTCCGCGGCTGAGACTTTCAGCCTTCTCGCCGGTTGCGGTATTGAGCACGCTGATCTTCGCACCCACAACCGAGGCGCCGGCGCCGTCCAGGACGGTACCCGTGATCGAACCGGTCGTAATGCCTTGTGCGGAAGCGAGGTGTTGGGAGAGTGCGAGGAAGAAAAGCGCGGCGAAGAAAATCTTGCAGAAACGTAACATTGTGTCCCTCTCAATGGCCTTGGTGTCTTTGGAGGGGCTGGTTGCAACCCTATCCAAGCAAAGGTGCAGCTAAGCGACTACGAGTCTCTGTTTAATTGTCGTCATCTAAGAGCACGTTTATTGCCAAACCTTAGAGACTTGGAAATACTTTCTATTTCTTAACAAATGTGGCTCTCTTGCCGTTTGCCTGCGGCTCGTTTTCTCCCAATTTCCGGATGCGCTATGGAATTCCGTAGAAGTTCAGGCGGCCATGCTATACGAGCAAAGAGAAAGGCCGGAAGCAAATCCCGGCCCTTATCTGTCTTCATGTGATTTGTTTAGAAGACAATCTTGCCCCCCAGAAGGAAGAAGCGATTTCCCGAGGTGCTGCCGGGGACCGAGCCTGAGCTGTTGAAGTCAACCGAGGTAAATGCGCCGGATGCAACCGCAGCAATGCCAGCTCCGAGATACATCTGGTTTAGGACGTTGTAGGCGGAGAGGGAGAGCTGGAGATTGACCCGCTCGGTGATCGGAGTGTTTTTGGTAATGACAGCATCGAAATCGCTGAACGACTGCCCGCGCAGAAGACTGCGGGCGCTGCCAGGATAGGCGTTTCCAACCGCGGAGGCATAGGCCTGGTTGTTGATGATCCAGTGGGTGCTTGCGGGATCGATCGGTGTTCCCGGGCTGTACACGCCGTCGGCGTCGAAGCCGTCGGAGTTGTAAACGACATATTCCGGCGATCCCAGAGTGGGGTTGCCGTTCGCGTCCTGTGGCCCGGTGTAGGGATTCAGGTAAGCAACGCTGTTGATGGGGGCCTTCTTGTTGGATTGGACTAACCGGCAGGTATCGACTCCCAGGGTTGAGGCATTGAATGCAGCATCGCAGAAGCTCGAATCGCCGGTATTGTTATCGACCGCAAGGAACTGATACGGGGTGTACACCTGACCGGTGTTGTACCGGTAGATCCCGCTGAACTGGAAGCCGTTGGTGAGCCGGGAGAGAAAGCCCTGGGTTTTGACGAAGTTCGGCACCTGGTAGATGTAGCTGATGCCGACGACATTGGGGAAGTCATTGCCGCCCAGGCCGCGTTCACCCTCGCTCGTATTCAGCGGGTTCTGCGGATAGGCGATGGAGCTGCCCGCGCCGCCGGTGCTTCGGAAGCCGTCCGTCGCGTTGTTGATGGTTTTGCTGTGGGTATAAGAGGCGGTGAGCGTGAGCCCGTGATAGCTCTGGGTGGTCACATTCAACTGCAAGCCGTTGTAGTTTGCCCACCCTCCATTGGAGATGCCAGAGACATTTCCGTAGTCGCAGTTAGGGCGGCCGAATCCAGTGGCATCCGGATCGGAGCATAGAGAGACCGGGGCGTAACTTGGCAATGCCTGTTGTACCGGGAGCAGAAATGGATTTTGATCGACCGACTGGAAGTCTTTCGTGGTCTTGGAGCCGACATAGCGAACTTCTGCGACCGCCGATCTGCCTAATTGATGTTGAATGCCCAGCGTATAGGTCTGCACATACGGGTTGCGGAAGTTGCTGGGAAAGGCTTGTTCGGTTGCCTGCCGTGGATCGCCGGCAGGGAGAAACGGCAACGCGGTTTCCCGGACACTGGCTCCGGTGATCGTTCCATTGGAGGGAAGGCAGGCCGTGTTGCCGCAGATGATCGAGTTCGCATTCACTACCGGCGAGGCCGCTGAGGCAAGGATGTACAGGTTGTAGTATGCCGGGTTGCCGTTGATGGCATATCCGGCCCTCACCACCAGCTTCTTGTCGATGGCTGGGTTCCACGCGAAGCCCAGCCGCGGTTCAAATCCCTTGTAAAACTCGTTGATCGACGGGAAGACGCGGACCGAGAGCGGAAGGCTCTGGTCCCAGATCGCGGTGTTGGGATTCGACTCGGTCGCCACGGTCTCGTCGTGGAGTTTGTTCAGGCCCTGGCTGAAGAACTCCCACCGCAAGCCAATATGCGCGGTGAAAGAGGACGTGACCTTCCAGTCGTCCTGAACGTAACCGGCCGCGTCCGGTTCAGTGAATGGAACCGAGGGGAAGCCGTTGGCGATGGTGATGAACGCCTGATTGCCCGGAGGCCCATTCTGGAGGAAGTTATTGAAAGTACCGAGATTATAAAGTCCGTTGTAATTGAAGAGACCGGCGATAGGAGAGTTCTGGTAGTCGAACTCGCCGCCGAACAGAATCGTGTGCTTTCCGTGAGTCCAGACGGCATTGTCCTGGACCTGCGTGACCTTCACCGTGCGGCCCTGGGGGAAGGCAGCGTCGACGCCGAAGCCCAGATCGTTGTTGCCGCCACTAAAGGTTACCTGCGCCGGGCAGTCCGCAATCGTATTCACAACGCAATTGGGATAGGCGCCGCCCTGGAAGTAGACTTTGCTCTCCTGGAAGCTGTAGCGCAACTGGTCAACCCAATTTGGGGAGAAGGTATGCGACCAGTCGGCTCCGACGGAGTGCGATGTGGCGGGAACGCTGACGAAGTCTCCGGCGGCGATGCTCGTGCCCGCGACCCCCGTGTTCAGCTGGTTCTGATAGAAGTAGCGAACAAAGAGGTGATCTTTTTGGGTCGGTTGCCAGTCCACTCGCGCGAGGACCTCCTCGTCATTAAATAGCGACGGGATGAGCCGCTGCACACCGGCAAACTCAATGGGCGCGGTTACCCCATTGGGACCGGTGATGTTCTCAATCACCTGGCTGTTCGGAACCGGCTGAGGATTGCCGTCCTTCACGCCGTACGGGCCCTGGGCCGCGAGGGCAGCTACCGAGGAATTGCCGGGGAAAGCTGCTTCCAGCTGTTGAATGCCGGTGGGGTCGGGAGTCAGGCTGGGCAGCGAGATTGATGGCGCCGCCCCGGTGCGGACACGGTCCCAGAAGGTGCTGCCAAAGAAGAAGAGCTTGTCTTTGAAAACCGGCCCGCCGATCGTGCCGCCGTAACGGTTCTCAACATAACGCGGAACCTGCGGCACGGTGCAACCAGTGACGGTCGGGTCTTCGCCGCCCGCGCAGTAGCCGAGGAGCGGATTCTTCTGTTGATTTTGCAGCGAGCTCATAAACGAGCCCTGATAAAACTCGAAGGCGCTCCCATGGAAGGCGTTGCTGCCGGACTTGGTGATGTAGTTCGTCACCGCGCCGGCGTTGCGGCCATACTGCGCGCTGTAGTCGTTGGTGATGACTTGCAACTGGGCGATCGCGTCCTGGCTGCCGAAGAAGATCTGCGGTCCGCCAATCGTGTTGTCGTTGTTGGATTGCCCGTCCAGCTCGGAGTTGTTGTAGCGACCGCTTTGGCCGTTGACCGAGTAGTTGTCTCCGTTGGTGTTGGAGAAGTTGTCGCCGTGAGTGCTGACCACTCCCGGAATGAGCTCGGTTGCGGTATCGAAGCCGTTGTTGAGCGGCAGGTTCTGCACCTGCTCGGTGCTGAACGTCGTGGTTACCTGAGAATCGCTGGTCTCGAGCAGGGTCGCATCGGAAGCGTTGACTTGTACCTGCTCTGTTGTGCCGATTTTGAGTTGCAGGGCGCCGAGATCGGTCGTTGCCCCGGCGCGCACGAGCACATTGTCGGCTTCAGCCGCAGAGAAGCCACTGGCGGAAACGGAGATTTTGTAGCTTCCGATGGGCACCTGGCGGAGGTTGAACGCACCGTCACCGCCGGACACTGCGTTGAGTTTGGTGCCGTGCGTGGGGTCGAGAGCGGTGATCGCCGCGCCGGAGACGATGGCCCCGGAGGGATCTGTCACCGTTCCGGAGATGGTGCCGGTAGTGATTCCCTGGCCGAAGGACAGGCTTCCGAACCAGTTAAATGTAAAGGTGAAGATTGCCGCGAGATAGAGAGAGAGAGTACGCGTGGAAACTTTGCGCATGAGGGGCTCCTGAAGGTGTCTCTGAGTTCTATTTGCTTTTTGGGCCAGCGTGTTTGCTGACTTCGCACTTAGTTGTCCAAGCAAAGAACTTCGAAAACTTCAGACCAGACTGCGCAGGTCTTCTCTACAGAATTACCTGCCATTGGTTACGCGAATGGACGGAATTCTGTTCCATATTTGACGTTGCGCGAATGCAAAACGTTGCTGAAGAATTAGTTTCGACGGTAAGCCATTTGTTTTAAGCAGATAGACTCAACCGTATGCGCCTTCTACTGGCAGCGGTTCGAAAAGGTGGCGCCGACGCTGAACCTGCCCGGTCGCTCTCGCGGGCGGCAGGGTTTTACCTGGAGCGAATCGAGAAATACGAGTCGGCCGAAGCCAGCGACTTCGCTTCGGAGGAAGCGCTGCTTTCCGCGATCGAGAAGCTCCGCGGGCGAACAGCGCCGGTAGTGGCGCTTCTTGATAGCGGCGGCAGGCCGATGTCGTCGGAAGAGTTGGCGGCCTGGATCCGCCGCCACCGGGACAACGGCGTACAAAATATCGTCTTCGCGATAGGGCCTGCCGATGGCTGGTCGGCGGCTGTGCTGTCAAAGGCGAAAGGCGAAGCCGGTGCCGGGGCGGGATTGGTCCTTTCCCTGGGAGCGATAACCCTTCCTCACGAGTTGGCTCGGCTCGTGCTAGCTGAACAGATATATCGTGCGTTCACGATCCTGGCCGGACATCCTTATCACGGAAGACACTGAGCCGGTGTGTAGGCGAGTTTGCGCAAAGAATGGCTACAGATTATGAGCTGCTTGTAAAACACTTGCTTCGAGAGCGCAGAAAATTTCATATTTATAGACCTCAATCGAAAGCAGCGGAGGCACCTTGAGCCTGATGAAAGACTTGCGATTCTCGTTGCGTCAGTTGCGCAAAGCCAAGGTCTTCGCCGTGGTCGCCGTGGTGACCCTCGCGCTGGGCATCGGGTGCAACACGGCGATCTTCAGCGTGTTCTATAGCGTGCTGCTGCGTCCGCTTCCATTCTCTGATCCGGATCGCCTGGTGATCGTCTCAGAACGAGCAACGAGCTTTCCCATGCTCACCGCCTCGTGGCTGAACTTTAAGGACTGGAGGGCCCAGAGCACGTCTTTCGAGGAGTTCGGTGCGACTCGGTTGGTGACCATGGCGCTGACCGGGAGCGGCCAGCCCGAGCAGGTTCCCGGGCAGATGATCAGCGGAAACCTGCTGCACCTGCTTGGAGTCAACACCGTCGCCGGCAGACCGATCACTGTCTCGGACGATCACCCTGCATCCGCGGCCGTCGCGCTGCTGGGCTACGGATTGTGGCAGCGCAGATTTGGCAGCGCGGAGAGTGTCATCGGGCAGACCATCACCCTCGATCGCCAGACCTACACCATAATCGGAGTGCTTCCGCAGGGCTTCGAGTTGCTGCAGCAGGCGCCGGACTTCGTCGTTGCCATGACGCCGTGGGCGAGCAAACTGCCGGACGACCGCTCCTGGCATCCGGGCATCAACGCCATTGCCCGCCTGAAGCCGGGGGGTTCGTTGAGCCAGGCGCGTGCGGAGATGAGCACGATCGCAAAGCGGCTGTACGCGAAAGATTCCGTCGACAATATTGCGATCGATGCGGTGGTGAATCCGATGCAGTCACAGCTAGTGGGCGAGATCAAGCCGGCGCTGACGATGCTGATGGGTGCGGTGATCTTTGTGCTGCTGATCGCGATTGGCAATATCGCCAACCTGATGCTGACGCGCGCGACGGCGCGGCAGCGGGAGATCGCCATCCGCATGTCGTTGGGCGCATCGGACTGGACGATCGTCAAACAGTTGATTGTGGAAGGGCTGGTACTTTCGCTGACAGGCGCGGTGGTTGGAGTTGCGCTTGCCTATCTCCTGATGCCGTCGCTGCTGCATGCCGCCGGAGGTGTGCTGCCGCCCGGCGCGGATGTCCGCATCGATGCCCGGGTTCTGCTGTTCACCGTCGTCTTGTCGATTTGCGCCGGCGTGTGCTTCGGCGTCGCGCCTGCGGGTCATGTCCGCATGAGGGACTTGCGCAAAGTTTTGAACGAGACGGAGCGGGCCGGCAGCGGCAAACGCACCAAGCTGCTGCGCGATGGGCTGGTGGTCTCGGAGATTTCGCTGGCGCTGCTGTTGATGATGGGAGCGGGGCTGTTTGTGCGGAGTCTGAATCGACTCTCCTCCGTCAACCTCGGATTCTCGGACGATCACCTGCTCATCGCCGATCTTCCCGTACCGCCGGCCGCTACGGCTATTGCCCCGACCGGCGCCGCTCTGGCAGAGGCGCACCGCAACATGGACTTCTACGAGAACACGCTGCGCCAGTTGCGTACGCTTCCCGGCGTCAAGTTCGCTGCTGCCTCATCGTTTTTGCCGGTAAGCGGAAGAGGGAGCGTCATCCACTTCAATATCCAGGGAAGGCCGCCGAAAAATGCTTCCGAATACATCATGGCGAACTACCGCGTCGCAAGCTCGGAGTACTTTCAGGCGCTTCAGATTCCGCTGATTGCAGGGCGATGGATCGAAGACTCCGACCGTGAAACCGCGCCTTCGGTGGTGGTGATCAATCAGGCGATGGCGAAGGTGTACTTCGGAGATCAGTCGCCGCTCGGAAAGAAAATGCAGCTGGGAGCGTTGCCCGATGACACCACTCCCTGGATGACGGTGGTTGGAGTGGTAGGCAATGTGAAGCAGTCGCTGGTGACCGACATGCCGACCGAAATGTATGTGCCGTATCGCCAGGCCAACGAGATCCTTCCAGTACAAATGATGTCGGTCGTGATGAGAACCGAAGGCGACCCAAGGTTGCTCATTCCAGATCTGCGGGAAACGGTACGCCGAACTAATCCGGATCAGCCGATGGTGCGCATCCGTACGATGGAAGAGAATGTGGCGCAGAACTTCTCGCAGCCACAGTTCCGCGCGATGCTGCTGTTAATTTTCGCGGGACTCGCGCTGTTAATTGCAGCGGTGGGAGTCTACGGGGTGATGGCGTATTCGACGGCACAGCGCTCAGGCGAAATGGCAATTCGGATGGCGCTCGGATGCAGTGTAGAGCGAATCTTCACCCTGGTGCTCACAGATGGGGCTGCGGCTGACGCTGATCGGCGTGGGGATCGGGGCCGCGCTGACCATCGTGCTGGGACACTGGTTGAAATCGCTGCTGTTTGGCGTCTCCTCCACCGATCCGGTGACCCTCTTGGGCGCGATTGCGGTGGTTGTGACTGCAGGGATGGCGGCAACGCTGCTACCGGCGCGGCGCGCCTCGCGGGTTCAGATTGCGTCGATGATGCGCGAGAACTGAGGTCCCCTGCCCTGGGAATCGCTTGCCCAGGCCCCGCTTTTTTCGTAGTCTCAACGCATGGAAGTGAACTTCGCTCCCGAGATCGAAGAGAAGCTCGCACAGACTGCCGCCCAACCGGGCCGCAATCCTGATGAGCTGGTGCAGGAAGTCGTCGCGCGGCATTTCGACGAGGAACGCCGCTTCATCGAAGCGGTAAACCGTGGCGAGGCAGCGTTACAGCGCGGCGAGTACCTCACGCATGAGCAGGTCGGCCAGCGCCTTGAACGGTTCCTGCGGAACTGATGGAAGTTCGCTGGTCTATGCCGGCCGCCGATGATTTAGAGCGCATCTGTGCATGGATCGAACGCGATAATCCAGAAGCGGCCCGCCGCGTTGCTCGAACAGTCTATGAGCAGTGCGCCAGCCTGAAGGATTTTCCCAACATTGGACGACCGAGCCGCCGCATGGAAGGACGCCGCGAACTTACTTTCGCACCGTTGCCTTATATCGTGGTTTATCAGGTGAAGCCGGACGCCGTTGAGATATCGCGCATTTTCCACGGGGCGCAAGCCTAGCCTTGAGCTTGAAAGCCGCTTTGCCGGCCATGCCCGGTGCCTCGCTCCATCAATTAGACTAAGAACTTATGGCGGAAGCACGGCGTGGGCTCGTACTGATCAACACCGGCCCAGGTAAAGGCAAGACCACAGCGGCGATGGGCACGGCCCTGCGAGCGGTTGGCAATGGAATGCGGGTGCTGATGCTGCAGTTCCTCAAAGGCTCGTGGCATTATGGGGAGCTGGACGCGGTGAAGGCCTTTGGCGACAACTTCGTCTTGAAGCAGATGGGGCGGGGATTTGTGAAGATCGGCGGTGCCGAAACCGATCCCGAGGATGTGCGAATGGTTGAGGCTGCATGGGATGAGGCCCGCGAGGCGATTCTTTCCGGAGAATGGGACCTGGTCGTGCTCGACGAGATCAATTACGCCATCGGCTATGGGATGCTGGATCCATTCAAGGTGGCGGAGACGTTGAAGGCGCGGCCGGAGATGGTGCATGTGATCCTGACCGGGCCGGAACGCGCACCCCGCGCTGGTCGAGATTGCGGACACGGTTACGGAGATGCGGCAGGTGAAACACGCCTATGAGGGCGGAGTGCTGGCGCAGCGCGGAATTGAATACTAGGGATATAGGGACCAGGGACCAGGGACCAGGAACTAGGGAATTAGGGAAGAGCAATGGCGTGGTTCAAACGACAGCCGAACGAAAACGGCGATAACGAAGAGAACGGCGCGCCGCCGGCGAACGGCGACGCAGCAGGCGCTTCCGCAGAAAAGCGCGTCAAGACCGAAGGGCTCTGGACGAAGTGCGAGGGCTGCAAGGCCGCCTTATGGAAGGCCGATCTGGAAGCGAACCTGCAAGTCTGTCCCGAAGTGCGGGAAGCACTTTCGACTGGGCGCGCGGGAGCGTGTTGCCAGTCTGCTTGAACCCGGCTTCGAACTTGTTGATCTGGAGCTGAAGTCGACCGATCCCCTTAATTTCGTCGATCTGAAGCCCTATAAAGCACGCCTGCGCAAGGCCCAGGACGAAACCGGGTTGAACGACGCTATCGTCAATGCCGTCGGCCATCTCAACCATCATGCCGTCGTCTTGAGCGTGATGGAGTACGCCTTCATCGGCGGCAGCATGGGCGCGGTAGTGGGTGAGACGATTGCTCGCGCCATTGACCGGTCGCTCGCCACGCGGCATCCGCTCATCATCGTCGCGGCTTCGGGCGGTGCGCGGATGATGGAAGGCATCGTGAGCCTGATGCAGCTGGCCAAGATTTCGAGTTCCTTGGCGCTCTTGGACGATGCAAAGGTGCCCTATCTTTCGGTATTGACCGACCCGACAACTGGCGGCGTGACCGCGAGCTTTGGCATGCTGGGTGATCTGAATATTGCCGAGCCGGGGGCGCTCATCGCCTTCGCCGGGCCCCGCGTCGTTGAGCAGACGATCCGGCAGAAGCTGCCTGAGGGTTTTCAACGGTCGGAGTTTCTGCTCGAACATGGCATGCTCGATGCGGTCGTCGATCGGGGCGAGTTGAAGGACTACCTGAGCCGGGCGCTCGATTTCATGGCGCCAGGGCGCAAGGGTTACAGGCATAGAAAGCAAATGAGTTATTCAGCCGCCATCGACGGATTGCAGGCCCTCGCCGGCGAGCTCGCGACGACGCCCGGCGTGCCCCGGCGTAAGTTCGGCTGGAAGAGATGCGGACGCTGCTGGCCGAACTCGGCGACCCGCATCTGCGCTTTCCCTCGGTGCTCATCGCAGGGACAAATGGTAAGGGTTCAACCTCGGCGACGCTGGCCAGCATTCTTTCTGCGGCCGGCTACCGGGTTGGCTTGTATACCTCGCCGCATCTGGCGCGGGTGAATGAGCGCATCCGCATCCTGTACCGGGATCGCAAGGCGCAGGGCACAGAGCACAACTCAGATGGAGAAGAGATTGCCGACGATGCCTTTGCGTCGTTGTACTTCAAAGTGGACGAAGCCGCTTCGCGTCTGGTCGCCGATGGGCGCCTTCCCGATCATTCGAGCTTCTTTGAGGCGATGACGGCGCTTGCGTTTCTGCAGTTTGCTGCAGAGGCGGTGGATATCGCGGTCCTCGAAGTAGGCATGGGCGGGCGGCTGGATGCGACTAACGTGGTTGAGCCGTTGGTCTCGGTAATTACCGACATCTCCCTCGATCACACCGAGTGGCTGGGCACGACGATCGATGCGATAGCGCGAGAGAAGGCGGGAATCCTGAGGCCGAATGGCGTCATGGTCACGCTGCCTCAGCATCGCGAAGCTAACGAGGCGCTCGGCGAGATTGCGGTGAGTCTGGGAGTTCGCGGCGTGAATGCGGCGGAGTATATTCCAGCGCCCGGCGCTTCACACGGACTGTGCCGGAATCGCTATGCGGCGTGGGTGATGGGCGAGGCGGTCGAGATTGATTCGCCGCTCGCCGGGCAGCACCAGCAGCGCAATATCGCGCTGGCGATTGCGGCCGCGACCGAATTACGTAACAGTCACAGTTACAATATAGTCGCAGCGGATATCGTGCGCGGTGTCGCACGATACTCGCTGGCCAGGCCGGTTGGAGTTATTTCGCGGGCAATGGCGATCGCGCCGGAATCTTGCTCGATGTGGCGCATAATCCAGCCGGCGCATGGGCGCTTCGCTCCGGCGGTTTCGGCGATGTTGGACGCGGAGCCGGCGCGACCAACAACGCTGGTCTTCGGATGCCTCCGCGACAAGGCAATCGGCGGACATGGCACAGATTCTCTTTCCCTTGTTCGATCAGAGTGGTTGTGACGCAGGTCGATTCTCCGCGGACCGCCTTGACCGACGACCTGCTTGCCGCTGCAGCCGCTACCGGAGGCAAGGCGATCGCTGCGCGGGATGCCACAGACGCCTTGACCCAGGCCTGGCAGGTCACGCCTTCGAATGGGCTCGTCGTCGTCGCCGGTTCGGTTTATCTGGTTGGCAAGGTCAGCGGTCTTCTGGCCGGAGGCGCGATTTGAAGACGAGTGCTCCCGTGCCGCGCCCCGACCCCCTGCCGCTCGCGAACCGCGTCCTGGGGAACTTCCTGCAAGCGCCCTTGTTCTTTTCGCTCACTGCGTTTTTTGGCACGCTTTCGCTAACCGCATCGCTCTTCGAAAAGGAGGGCCGCATCCAGCATCAGATAGCGCGGAGTGTGGGCTGCGGTCTCGATGCGGATCGCGCTTTCGCCGGTCACGGTTATCGGCGAGGAAAACCTGCGGCGGCATCCGGTCGCTGTCTATGCCGCCAACCACCTCTCTTATATGGACACGCCAGTGCTCTTCAGCGCGGTGCCATTTCAGTTTCGGATCCTCGCCAGGCAGTCGTTGTGGTCGATCCCGTTCATCGGCTGGCACTTGAACCGTTCTGGGCAGATTCCCGTCGACACCGATAATCCGAAGGCCTCGACGCTAAAAGCCGGCGTCAAGGCGCTCAAGGCCGGAATGCCGCTGATAGTCTTTCCCGAGGGCGGACGCACGAAAGACGGGCATCTCGCCGCCTTTATGAGCGGCCCCGCGTTTATGGCGATTCAGGCGCGGGTGCCGCTGGTTCCCATGGCGATTGTGGGGACGTATGAGTTGTTGCCCATGCATACGCGGCAATTTTTTCCGCAAAAGGTAAAGCTGGTTGTTGGCGAGCCGATCGATACGGCGGCCTATACCTCGCGCCAGGTCGAGGAGTTGACGGAGCGGCTTAAGAAAGAGATCGGCCGTTTGTATTATGCTCATTCTCATTTGGTCGCGGACCAGGCATTGAGTTCGGAAGAAAAGACGCTCGCATAACGAGCCGTCGGGATTAACTATGAATGGATTGCAGGAGCGGTTGAACGGGTTAGCGGTGCGGATCGCGTTACCGGAACCAACCTCGACGGATGCAGCGTACAACCAGCGGGCCTGGGCGCCTTACTTTCATGCCTTGTTGTCTTCAGGCGCGGTCGGCGTGCCGATTCCCCTGGACGCTTCGCCCGCGACCATCGCGAAGCTGGTCGCGTCATGCTCGGGAGTCTTGCTGCCGGGAAGTCCGGCGGATTTAGATCCGCAGAAATATGGCGAAGCGCCGATTCCAGAATGTGCCGCGCCGGACCCAGCACGCGAGACCGTAGACGAGCTACTGATCCAGGACGCCTTCAACCTGTATAAGCCGCTGTTCGGTATTTGCTACGGTATACAGGCGATTAACGTATGGAAGGGCGGAACTCTGATTCAGCATCTTCCGCTGATGACTTCGGTAGACCATGATCCAGGCCCAGGGGTTTTGAGTGCCCACTCGGTGGGCCTGACCCCGGACTCGAAGCTGGCGGCAATCGTCGGCGGCGACGACGACCTGGTCTCGATCACCAAACCGGCCGCAACCATTGTGAACTCGAGTCACCACCAGGCAGTTTTAGTGCCGGGCGATGGGCTGCGGGTGACCGCGCGTTGCTCTGAGGACGACATCATCGAAGCCATGGAAGGGACCTCCGATCACCATTTTGTGCTGGGGGTGCAGTGGCATCCGGAGCGCAGCTTCGATGCCAGCGCGGCATCTCGGCATCTCTTCCGTGCATTTGTCGAGTCAGCGGTGAGGTATCGGCCCCGAGTGGTGGCCGAGTTGCTGGCGTGACTTCGCCCGGGGCTGGCCTTTCAGCCGAGAGGATCGCGCAGGCCGTCGAACAATCTGGCCTCAATCCTTTGGGAGGGGGCGTTGCCGAGAGTTTCTCTCAGTACTACGGCTTACTTGAGCTGTGGAATTCCAAACTCAATCTAACCGCTATCCGAGAGCCCGAGGACGCGCTTCGCAGGCATTTTGTGGAATGCATCTTCTGCTCCCAGCATCTGCCGCCATCGATCAGGACCCTGCTCGACTATGGATCTGGAGCGGGATTTCCGGGAATTCCCATCGCGCTGTGCCGGCCGGGGATCCGTGTCACACTTGCCGAGTCGCAGGGGAAGAAATCCAGCTTCCTGCGGGAAGCGGTACGTTCCTTGGGAGTCAGTGCCGAGGTTTATGCGGGTCGGGTCGAGGATATGCCTGCCAGCCTGAAATTCGACGCAGTCTCGCTGCGCGCCGTCGACAAGATGCAAGCAGCTGTGGAGAGCGCAGCGGAGCGCGTAAAGCCCGGGGGGTACCTTGTTTTGTTGGCGACGGCTGGAACAGTTGAGGTGCCTTTGGGCTTCTCCGCAAAGTCACTGCCGATCCCAGGCTCTCAAAACGGAGAGTTGATTCTGGCTTCAAGAGCCTAAAGCGGACTTGGATTGAAAGAACTGTACTTCCGCTCTAACGTTCCACGTGGAACGGTTAGAAGGGTGGACATCCAGAGGTCGTTTTCTGGAACCGGCGCGGACCCAGTTGTCACGCAATGTTCCACGTGAAACACTGGGAGTTTTCCACCGCTTCCCATTTTTAACGCTGAAATCTCAGCGCTCCTCCGCAAACGTCGCATCCTTAAGCATTATCAAGACTTATCCCTCCACCTTGTCAGTTCTCCACGGAGGTTCTCCACAGACTGGGACTACTTCTTCACAGCCACCTTCGATTGCTTCGTCCGGCCGCACTCGATACCCTTGCATGATGTCCCGAGTGCTGGCAGTTGTGAATCAGAAAGGTGGCGTGGGCAAGACCACCACCGCCATTAACCTTTCCGCGGGACTGGCGTCGGAGGGTTTGCGCTGCCTCTTGATCGATTGCGATCCGCAGGCCAATTCCACAGGAGGGTACGGTTTTAGCCGCGATGACGAACGGGATTCTATCTACGACGTCCTCCTGGGCCAGGCGACGATCGCGGGAGCTTCGCTTCAGACCGAGATTGAGATGCTGAAACTGGTGCCGTCGAGCAAAAATCTGATTGGTGCGAATGTCGAGCTCATTCAGGTGGAACGTCGCGCCTATCGGCTTAAGGATGCCGTCGATGCGGTCCGCGCGGACTACGACTACATTCTGCTCGATTGCCCACCCGCGCTCGATCTGCTGACCTTGAACTCTTTGGTGGCCGCCGATCGGTTGCTCGTTCCAATGCAGGCCGAGTACTTTGCCCTCGAAGGGATCAGCGAGTTGATGAACACCCTGGAACGGGTTCGCGAGGCCTTCAATCCGGGACTGGAAATCGAGGGCGTACTGTTGACGATGTACGACGATCGCACCAACCTCGCTCAGCAGGTGACCGAAAACCTTCGCGAGTTCTTCAAGGAGAAGCTTTTGAAGACGGCAATTCCAAGAAATGTGCGACTGGCCGAGGCGCCCAGTTACGGCAAGCCGGTACTGCTCTACGATCCAAAATCACGAGGCGCGGAGAGCTATCTTCAACTCACCAAAGAACTTCTGCAGCGGAATGAAATCGAAAGCCCGAAGGCGAAAGCTCGCAAAGCGGCGGCGATGAGCGAAGTGACCGTAAAGTTTTGGCCTTATGGATAGGCCTGCCACAGGCCATAGACCGACGAAGTTATTGATAGAACAGGACATCTGAGACATGAATACCGTAGCTGAACCCGCCAAACGACGCGCCCTGGGCAAGGGGCTCGAGTCTTTGCTTCCCTCACGACCTGCGGCCCCACCCGCGTCCGTCCCCCAGGCAGAGGTAATGGAAACCGGCAAACCCCGTGAGATTCCTCTCTGGCAAATAGAGCGTAATCCCTTCCAGACACGGACAAAGTTCGACGACCAACAACTGGTGGAGTTGGGTACGTCGATTGCGGCTACAGGTGTAGTGCAGCCGATCGTGGTGCGGCCTCTTGCTGAGGACCGCTATCAGTTGATCGCCGGGGAACGGAGGTGGCTTGCCTCGCAACTGGTCGGGAAGGCGACTATTCCAGCAATCGTGCGCAGCGTCTCTGACGAGCAGGCGATGGAGTTCACGATCGTTGAGAACCTGCAGCGCGCCGACCTCAATCCGATGGAACAGGCCAGGGCCTTTGACCGTCTGGGTCGTGACTTCAAGATGACCCAGGAGCAAATTGCGCAGCGCACCGGCAAGAACCGGGCGTCGATCGCCAATTTCCTCCGTCTGCTGCGGCTGCCGGGTGAGATCCAGGGGAAGGTCGAGGGGGGTGAACTGAGCTTTGGCCACGCAAGGGCGCTGCTGGCGCTTGAGAGCCCGGAATCGATTCTGAAGGCTGCGAAAAAAGTCGCTTCGCTCTCGATGTCTGTCCGGCAGACCGAGACACTGGTACACGGGCTGCTCCATCCTGAGGCGAAGGCAAAATCCGATGACGCCGCCAAGTCCGAGGCGATCGACCCCAATGTTCGTGAGGCGCAGGAGCGGTTGCAGCGGGCCCTGGGGCTCAAAGTGCGAATCCACGACAAGAACGGACGCGGCCACGTGATCATCGAGTACGCGCGGCTTGAGGATTTTGACGCGCTGCTCGAGGCGATCGCGGGCTAGGAGCAAATCGCTCCACCCAAGTCGGAAAGAAACCCGACGGGTGCTAGGATTTGGCGATGGCCCTGGTCGAGTTGCGCGAAGTTTCGAAGAGCTATCCCGGAGAGCAGGGCAGCCGAACCACCGTCGTGGAGTCGGTCACCTTCTCCATCGCTCGCGGTGAGACGCTCGGTCTCGTGGGCGAATCGGGATCCGGGAAGAGCACCGTCGCGCGGATGCTGCTGGGCCTGATCGTGCCGGATTTCGGTAGCGTCTTATTCGATGGGGTCCCTGTTTTCGATGGCCAGCGGGCGGCGTCCGCTTCCGACTTGAGAAAAATACGGCGGCGCATGCAGCCTGTCTTTCAGGACCCATTCGCTGCGCTCAATCCGCGCATGCGCGTTGCGGAGATCGTGACCGAGCCATTGAGGATCTTTCGGCGTGACGAGGGGATCGATGCGACTCCGGCCGGGCTGCGCCGGCAAGCTTCTGAACTCATGCGGTCGGTCGGTCTGGACGAGTCGGCGCTGGGCCGCTATCCGCACGAGTTTTCCGGAGGCCAGAGGCAGCGCATCAACATCGCGCGAGCGCTGGCATTGCGTCCCGAGCTGCTGGTGCTCGATGAACCAGTCTCCGCTCTCGATGTGAGCGTGGGCGCCCAGGTCGTGAACCTGCTGCGCGATCTACAGCGCGAGTTTCATCTGACCTACCTCTTCATCTCCCACTCCATGCCGCTGGTGCGGTATCTCTCGGCCAGGATCGCGGTGATGCGGAAAGCGCGCCTGGTCGAACTGGGCGATTGCGAGACTATTTGTCACAGTCCCGGTGACGAATATACGAGATTGTTGATCTCGGCCACGCCTGAAATTACGTAAGGCCTTAAGTATCAATGTATTAGCGAGCTTTCAATACGGCACTGCAACTGTTACAAATACCTAAAAAAACGCAGCAAATTCCTAAGGATCGAGGCTAACCCTTCCATCTGCCCCGCAAAACTCTCCCACGAAACTCTACGTCAGTTTCGGCGGCTTGAGCCCTTTCACGACCGCCGGATGCACCAGATACGGGTGAAGTAGACAGACACTGCCCTCGGTAATCGTAAAGAAGTTGTTGAGCGCCGCGGTCGGGCTGAAGTTCGCTTTTGGGGTTGGGATGCTGAAGAATCCCTGGATGGCGGTGAGGCCCTCATCAGCGTCGAAGTCTTCCAGCAAAGAGGCTACGTCGGCGGGCGTCGTGTCCGCGAGCTTTTCGGTTCCGGGTTGGCAAAATGGAGTTGTGCCGAAGTTGCAGGTATTCAGGAAGTCCAGCTGCTGTTGTTGTATGGCGAGAGCCTGGCCCAGATAGTATTCGAACTCGGGATAGGATTTGGATTTAGAAATCGCCGGCGCGAGAACTGACGCCTTGTACATGTTGCCGTTATTGAGATAACTGGCAATGGCGCCAAAGTTCTGCGCTCCGCTGGCGCAGACAAATGCGGGCGGTACGGTAAGTGGAATAGAGGTGACGAATTGAGCGTGAAGTGGAGACCACGAGAAGAGCGCTAGAGCCGTACCGAATATCGCAGACTTGGCTTTCATATAGGGAGCACCTCAGTGGATTTGTCGCTCAGATTGCGCTGGGAGAACGATCGAGTGGATATAAGGGATGCGGTTTTTCACCAAGAGGATACCGCGATTGATAAAGATCGCGAGAAATTGCGCTGTTAGCGCATCCGAATGCTTTGATTCCCGGCTTGTAGAATGAGCGGAGCATGCATCTCAGTCCAACCTGGCCCCACGCGTGGCTGCTCCTCGCCTCTCTGCTCGCCGGTGCGCTGAATGCGATGGCCGGCGGAGGGTCGTTTCTGTCGTTTCCGGCGGTTCTGGGGACCGGAATTCTTCCGATCCAAGCCAATGCGACCAACACCGTAGCCCTGTGGCCGGGGCAATTTGCCTCGATCGCAGCTTACTGGGAAGACCTGAAGCACAACCTTCGCCTGATCGTTCCCCTGGGAGCGGCGGCGCTCCTCGGTGGCCTGGCGGGCGGCGTGGTTCTGCTGCATACTGGCCAGACCACCTTCCTCGCCCTGGTCCCCTGGCTGCTGCTGGTGGCGGCATTGCTGTTTGCGGTGAGCACTCCGATCTCGAAGTGGCTGCAGCGGCGCGCGGTCGAACGTGCCTCGGCGCGGTTGGCGAGCGGCTCGTCTGCCCCAGACACTCAACCCTCTTTGGCGCCCTTGGTTGTGGGCATGACGGTGGTCTGTTTCTACATCGGCTATTTCGGAGCTGGAGCCGGATTTCTGGTGATGTCGGTCCTGGCTATCTTCGGCGTGGAAGAGATCAACCAGATCAATGCGCTCAAGGTCGTCACCACATGTTTGGCGAACGGGATCGCGGTGGTCACCTTCATCGTCGAAAAACAGGTGGCCTGGCGATATTGCCTGCTAATGATGATTACTGCGGCGATTGGCGGCTATTTCGGCGGACACTACGCCCGGCGAGTCGACGCCAGGGTGATGCGGGCCGTAGTGGTCGTGATCGGGCTAGGGATGGCGGGATATTTCTTCTGGAAGCAGTTCAGGACGTAACGAGGTGCAAGCTTCCCGGAGTATTTCCGGCTACTGCGACAACTGGGAGGCCAGCATTCCCGCGGCGCCTAAGTTGGCCATCTGCTCCTTCGGAAATCCGTGCCGCTGCTGCAGGTAGGCAGGGTCGTTCCAGGAGAGCCAGACTTTGCCTCCCGCGTCTTCGGCAACAAGGATCTTGAGCGGCAGGTCGATGGCGAGGCTGGGCGCGGCCAGCATGAGGGGCGTTCCGCCCTTGGGATTGCCGAAAACGAGCACCTTCGTTGGAGGCATCGTCAGACCGGCGATCGCCGCCGCTCCGGAGTGGTCGATGATCGTGAAAAGCTGAATGCCTTTCTCCTTGAGGAGCGATTCGAGCTTCTCGACTGTCTCCGAGAAGGAGTACCGGCTTTGACTGGTGACGATCCCTTGCGACATAGCGGTCTCCAATGAATTCGATAGTTAGATGATTATGTTCGCCAAAAAGAGCCATTGGGAGTGGGGATGTGTGTTGGCTTGGGAACCTCAGCGGCTAAAGCCGCATTCTCTTTGGGAAGACTTATGGTACGGCTGAACCCCTGCCCTTCAAACCAGTCCACGTTGCAAATTCCCCATCAAATTGATCCACTCCTATTTTTTGGGAACTTGACGGCTCTTTGAACCGTACTACAGTCTTAATACAGATGATGATTCGCGTCCAACCCGGGCTGGGCACTCCGATCTATCTTCAGATTGAATCGCAGGTGAAACATGCGATCGCGGCGGGTGCGCTCAACATTGATGATCCGTTGCCGCCCGTCCGCAAACTGGCGGCTGAGTTGCGCATCAATCCGAATACCGTGGCCCGCGCTTACCAGAACCTTGAACGCGACGGCGTGCTGCGTACGGTGCCTGGCGGCGGTTCCTATGTGAATGGGCAAAGCCCCGGCCTGCTGAAGTCGGAGAAGCTGCGCCGGCTCACTCCACTGGCAACGCAACTGGCGGTCGAGGCGAAACAGCTTCGCTTGCCGCGAAAAGAGCTGATGCAATTGCTTGAGACTTCTTACGACGAACTGGATACGAAGAGCATGGGAGACGTGCAATGAGCGATCTCGCGATTGAAACCCATTCGCTGCGCAAACACTATGGCGAGCTTCATGCCGTGGACGGACTTGATCTGCGTGTGCCGCGCGGCTCTATCTATGGCTTTCTCGGCCGCAACGGCGCGGGCAAGACGACGACCATTCGCATGCTTGCCGGACTGGTTCACCCGACTGGCGGCGAGATGAAGGTGCTGGATCTGAGTCCGCAGACGCAGCGCGTTGCCATGCTCGAACGCGCCGGCTTCATGATCGACCGCAGGGTGATTCCGTCGATGACTGGCAACGATCTGGTGCGGTTTAATCGCGGCTTCTTTCCGCGCTGGAATGACGCTCTGGTCAGCAAGTACGCTGATGCGCTGGAGATCCCGATGAACCGGAGGTTCCGCAAGCTCTCGACCGGAAACCAGACCAAGCTGTGCCTGTTGCTGGCGTTGGCGCAGGGCGCGGAGCTGCTCATTCTCGACGAGCCGACTGCGGGACTCGACCCGGTGGTCACCGATCAGTTGCTCCGGGCACTCATCGATGATTTTGCCAATGAAGGCCGCACCCTGTTTCTCTCGTCGCATCATCTCTCGGAGGTTGAGCGTATCGCCGACTGGGTGGGCATCATCGACCATGGCAAGTTGCTGCTGGAAGCGCCGCTCGACGATATACGCGCGAACTTCCGCCGCGTGCGTGTCGTTGGCGAGAATATGCCGCTCGCCGGACGCGCTGAGATCTTCAGAAGCAAGACGGGTGAAGGCACAACCGAATATATTGTGCGCGCCAATGCGGACGCCTTCATTGCCGAGCTGCACGCGCAGGGCGCGACCGTGCTCGACGTTTCACCGATGAACCTGCCCGAGATATTTCTTGAAGTGGTTGGAAAGGGGGAAGCGAATGTACCTGTGGAAGTATTGGCGTGAAACGCGCATCGCCTTCTGTGTGAGCCTGGTTGGGGTCGCTCTGTTGCTGCTGATGGTTTTGAAAGAACGAGCAATCATGGTTTCCGGCGGCCCTCCCTCGATCGATCAATTGCCCAAGGTCTTAGTTGTCCTGCTCATCGTTCAGTCGATCCCGCTGGGCTTTCTCGGGTGGGTATTGGGAAGCTTTGGCGTAGGACGCGATCTGGGCGATGGGAGCGGCTCCTTCGTGTTCACCCGGCCCGGAAGCCGCGCGTCTTTCGTCTGGCGCGATTGGGCTTTTGGCATGGCGGAGCTGTTGACGATCACCGTGTTGTTGAACCTGGTGATTGGGGTACAGCTTTACAAGCTTTTCGCAGCCGGCGGGGCCGCTAGTCAGAGTGGCGCGCTGCTCACAAGCCCGGCTGTCTCTCCTGTTCTGAGTGTGAGCTTGACCTGCTTTACGTCGTTCCTCCTGACGGCGCTGATTTTCAGTGTCACCTACTTCTCGACGATCCTGCTCAAGAGCTCCAAGGGCGTGATGCTTGGCGCGGGCGCGTTGCTCGGTTACGTCATTCTTCGGTCGGTCGTAGCGCATTACTGGCCGTCGGTCCAACTCCCTGGGCTTCTTCCCGATCTACCCCTGCTTGCTCAGACAGTGAGCGGCATCCCGGGTGGGCTGTGGCTTTCGATGGCACTGCGCACCGCGGTTGTTGTGCTGTTCCCGTTTGCGGCGCAGCTTGTGCTCGAGAAGGCTGACCTGTAGCCCTCGCTAGCCACGGCTATCTAGGCACGTGCCTCTCTCGTGGGCGAGAATAGAAGCATGAGTCACGAGGGAATCCGGTTTGTGAACGAGGAGGAGGCGAAGCGTGCGCACCTGGCGCACGAGTTGCCGAAAGAAGCTATCGACCCGGCGAGGGTGAAAGTCCACAAGACCGAAGGCACGGGCATGGAGATCGACTGGAAGGACGGCCATCACAGCTTGTGGAGCTTTCGCTGGCTGCGCGACGGCTGCCCGTGCGCCACCTGCAATGAAGAGCGCGACAATGACGGCCGCAAGCCGGGCGAGCCGAAGCCTGCTCCGAAAGAGATGTTTGCGTTGTACAAGGCCCCGCCGCTACCGGAAAATGTCACGCCGATCGGCCGGTATGCGATCAGCTTTGCCTGGAACGATGGCCATGGGAGTGGGATTTATTCGTGGGACTATCTGCGGCGGCACTGTCAGTGTGAAGTTTGCGCGCCCCGTCTTTAGCGCCCTAATCATGAGCGCCCCTTGCGCTAATTCGAGGCAGCCCAGGCCATTCCGTCGGGTTCGGGGCCGACTTCGATCTTTCCCACGACACTCAGAGTTTTGAGGTCGAAGACGGCGATGTAGTCGTCGGGGGAGCAGGCGACGAAGGCACGCGCTCCACCGGGCTCCATGAGGATACCGGCGGCTCCGTCGCCCATGGGCACGACCTTGAGCGTCTTGCGGGTTGCGGCGTCGATGACTGTGAGGTTCGGACCGCCCAGGGTCGAAACCAGAACGAGTTTGCCATCGAGGGTGAACTTGAGCCGGTTGACGCTCTGGACGTTCGCGTCGAGAGTCTGGGTCACGACCTTGGCGTTGGGATCGATGATCGAGATGGTGCCGTCCTGCGCGTTGCCGACCCAGACTTCTTTGCCGTCGGGCGAGACGTCGAAGCCTTCGGAACCGTTGCCGACCTTGATCAGGGTCTGATTCCAGTCGAAAGTGGGAGGGCCACCGCCGGGCGGTGGGCCTGGAGGCCTGTTTCCAGGGCGCGGGCCGTTGCCCGGGCGATTCGGTGGTGGTCCGGGAGGGGGGCCCCCTTTGCGAAGAGTTTTCTCGAAGATGCTTACTGTGCCCGAGCTGACGTTCGTCGTGATGATGCGCTTTAGATCCGGAGAGACGTAGATCATGTGGGTGCGATTCTGCCCGGTACCCATCACCCAGTCGACCTTCTTTGTAGCCGGATCGTATCTGCCAATCACCTTCGCGCCCTCGGCGGTAAACCAGGTTTCTCCGGCGACGAAGGTCAGTCCATGTGGGCCGTTCAAAGGGCCCAGGTCGACGGGCGGCAGCGGCTTCTGCGCGACGAGATCGACGACGGATAGCGTGTGGTAGCGTCCTCCGCCGTAATTGGAGACATAGGCCGTCTTGCCGTCGGAAGAGGCGATGACTTCGTGAGGCTCTTCGAGGACCGGAACTTTAGCGACCACTTTCAACGTCGCGGGATCGATGATGGCGAGGGTTTGATCGCGCTTGGAGAGTGCAAGCAGGGCGGGGTTTGGCGTCGATTGCGCGACGGCGATGGAGGTGAGACCGACTCCTGCAATGGCGCTGCAGCAAAGGGCGATAACGCATCTGGCACCGGGCTTCATGGAGAAGACGATACGCCTGCGCTCGACGGATAGGGAAGTTGGCGCTTCATCTTAATTCTGCACCGCAATCCGGCGCCAACCACGCGAAGCAGGCGAAACCAAACCCCCCAGTCGACTAAACTAGAGAGATGATCCGCAAGGCCTACGCCAACTGGATGTATCGCTGGGAGACGGCGCTGACCACCCGGGACGAGAACCGCATTGTTCGCCCTCTCGAATGGGGCTTCGACTGGCTCGACGACTACATCGATCGCCGCAATCTGCGCGCCCGGCTCTTTGGGCCATCGGAAGCCCCGCCGAAAGACGACCAGATCGCCAACCAGGCGATGCTGCGGCTCGGCGACGACATCATCCAGAACGGCAAGACGTTCTTCGGCTATCGCGTACCAACAGACTTTCGCCTGGAGGAGCGCCACCCGCAGCTCTTTCCCACCAACGTTCGCCCCGAGACGCTGCAAAAGGACGCCGACCTACGCGAGCGCGCCGAAACTGGGAAGCTCCCGAAGGCGCAATTCCTGCGATTTACCTCGCCGGTGCGAACCATCTATCCCGAAAACGACCAGGTGAATGCTCGCTGGTATCCGGCGCCAGCCGAAAAACAGATAGGCAAGCCGAAGCAGGCCATCATCGTGATGCCGCAGTGGAACGCGGACGCCTTCAGCCACAATGCACTTTGCGCGATCTTTAACCGCTTCGGCGTCTCGGCTCTGCGGTTGAGCAAGCCGTACCACGACATTCGCCGGCCGGCGGAGCTGGAGCGCTCCGACTACGCGGTGAGCGCCAACATCGGCCGCACGATCTCAGCCTGTCGCCAGGCAGTGGTCGATATTCGCTGCTGCCTCGACTGGCTCGAAGCGCAGGGCTACGAGCAATTTGGAGTCCTCGGCACGAGCCTCGGCTCCTGCTACGCCTTTATCGCCAGCGCCCACGATGCACGGCTGCGCGTGAACGCATTCAACCACGCTTCGATGAACTTCGGCGACGTGGTGTGGACCGGGCAGAGCACCCGCCACATCCGCCAGGCGCTGGAGCCGGTCATGTCCCAGCAAGGCCTCGCCGATCTGTGGCGCTGTATCAGTCCGGTCTCTTACCTCGACAGCTTCGCGCACCCGGAGCAGCTTGGTGCCGAGAGCCACGCAGAGGCGGTGCGGAAAAAGGTGCTGGTCATCCACGCCAAGTACGACTTGACCTTCCGCGAAGAGTTTTCGCTGCAGGTCGTGGACAACTTCCGAAGGGTCGGCCTCGACTTCGTCTCAAAGGTGCTGCCCTGCGGCCACTACACCACCGGCGAGACGCCATACAAATTCATCGACGGATGGTGGCTCGGCTCGTTCGTCTACTCGGCATTCAAAGAGATTGGTGAAACAGGAAGATCTCTGGAAGGCGAAGCTCGAAGCGCGCAACTGGTTGCCGATTGATCCTGGGATTTTTCCATAGAGTGCTCCTGGCGTGGGTCGCGCGGAGAAGATCCCCCCGCCGACGCTGCCCGATTTACCTATTGCTGGAAGCTACCCAGATAGCCGCCGCTGTCGCTGGTGAGGTAGGCGGCCTTGGTAGGTGAGACCAGGTAGAAGATCCGGGTCAGACCATCGGGAGCTGTAACGACGCACCGACCGTTGCTGCCTAACGTGTAAGTGCCCGCGACGACGTCGTTCTGATAGACCAGACCAGTACTGCCGCTTCGGTTGGTGGCGAAACTGACGTTGCCGATGCCATCAGCCGTGACCAGCCCGCTCTCGTTCAGCACCGAGGTCAGGACCAGAGGCAGACTACCACCCAGATAGTCTCCGCTGAAGGAGGCTGTGTTGAAGGGGGCGCCCGTCTGGGCCTCGATGATTCCGGACTGACCGGACAGACCCACCCCTAGATAAAATGCCGAGGTGCTGTTGATGATGTAGAGGATCGGCTGAGTGGTCGCCCCGGCTGTCGCCGCGACTCGACCGGTGGTCGCGTCGACGGAATAGGCTACCGTCGAACTGCCCGAGGTCAGGGAACCCGTGTACTCGTCGAAAGTATAGGCGACGTTGCCATTGCCGTCGGAGGCGGCGAGGCCAAGCGAGATATCCGGAACGGGAGTGCTGCCGGGCATGACGCCGCTCACCTGGAGGACCGAAAGCGACGGCAGCGAGGCAGCGCTAAATGGAGCGCCCGTTTGCTGATAGGCGATGCCGCTCACCAATGGCGAGTTCAGCGTAGCAGGGTCAAGCGAGATAACCAGCCATTCCTGAGGCGAGACCTCATAGAAGCTAAAATGGAAGGAAGTGCCGCCGAATGTGAGTGTCAGCAATCCCCGGCCGTCGGTGTCAACGCTGTAGCCGCCGCCTACCGGGCTAAAGCTCACCACTTCCCGCGTCGGAACCCCACCCACTGGAACGACCTGGTTCGCGTCGGCCTTTCCATCCGCAATGTTGCCGGCGCCGTCTGTCTGAAAGGACCCGACCAGCGCTTGCTGATTCTGCTCGATATCAGTGCCGCTGAGCAGGAAGGCGAAATTCCCAGAGATATCCGCCGTGACCGGATTCGGCGGCGTGGGATCGATGACGCCGGAACCGCGGGAGCCAGTGCCGGTCGCATCGTCGTATTCGATCATGCGGATCGGAGTCAATCCGCCGGTCGAAACCGAGGCTGGACTTGCCAACGCGAAAGTCATGGTGCCTGTAGATGTCGTCAGCACCAGCTGGCCCAGGCCGTTCACACCCAGCACGAGGTTTCCGCCGGAGATGGCGGCCTTCAACACCGGCGGGTTGGTGTTGAAGTTTTCGTCGTAGTAGCCGCTTACCACCTGACCCGATTGGATCTTGATGATTCCGTTGATGGCAATGCCGTTTGGGGCCACAGGCGTACCCTGCGGCGCGGTCCCGGCGAAGACGAAGGAGTAATAGTTATCGGGAACGGTCCCGGTGGCCGCGTTGATGGTCAGGGACAGCGGCGATGAGGCACTGTGGCCATTGGAGTCCATCACCGTGAACGTGGGACTGGTGGTGCTCACGCTTCCCGGGGTTCCGCTCGCAAGGCCTGTGGGACTCAGCAATATACCCGCCGGCAGGCCGCCGGCCGTCACGCTCCAGGCGTAGGGAGGCACACCGCCGGTGGCCGCCAGCTGGGCCACATATGAAGTGCCTACGTTTCCACTCGGCAGCGATGTGGTCGCGATTGCCAATGTCGCCACGCCTATCACGAGTGTGAGCGGCGCGGTTGCGGTCTGGGGAGTCGAAGCCGAGTCCACCGCCTCGACGGTGAACATGCTGGTTCCCGGCGCGGTCGGCGTTCCCGAGAGGATGCCTGAGGCGGTCAAAGTTAACCCCGCAGGCAGCGTACCGGTGGTCACGCTCCAGCTATAGGGCGCGGTGCCGCCGGTGGCGCCGAGGGTCGCCACATAAGAGACATTCAGCGTTCCTGGCTGCAGCGGCGAAGTGGTGCTGATGGCCAGCGGGACAGGGTTGATGACAAGCGTCGCTGCGAGGCTTGCGGATTGCGGTGAGGCCGCGGAATCCGACACCTTGATCGTGAATGCGCTGGTACCGACGGTAGTGGGGGTTCCGGAGATAGTTCCACCGCTCAGCGCCAGGCCTGCGGGGAGTTGGCCAGTGCCGACGCTCCAGGAGTAGGGGGGAGTGCCGCCGGTTGCTGCGAGGCTTAGGCTGTAGGCAGTCCCAACGGTTCCCGAGGTGAGCGGCGAGTTGGTCGAGACAACCAGAGCGGCGGGTGGCGTCACATGCCCCTGAACGCCGCAGCCCGCTGCGCCTATCAAGAAGAATGCACCGCAAACCAGACGAAATGTATGTAACCGCATCGCATCCTCCAGGAGCCCAGCGAGTATTCGCTTCTCTCGTTATCGGTCGAAGACTGCTTAAGAAGTAGTAAGCAGCAGCCGGAGTGTGTTTCCTGACGTCCCCGAATTGCACGACGGAACCGGGCATGTCTATTGAATCCCGCCAATATTCCTCGCACAAGGTTCCTCGCCAGGTACTTGCGGGGTTTCGCGAAGCGGCTCCCATATTGGGATAAGGCTGCCAAAATGGGAAACAGCCCGACGGCAAAAGTGTCTAAAATACCAGTCATGACTGATCGCCTCTCGCTTTCCCTCGCCGAATCCGACCCCGCCGTTGCCGCCGCCATCGACCAGGAGGTGCGCCGCCAGCATGAGGGGCTGGAGATGATCGCCTCAGAAAACTTCGTCAGCCAGGCGGTGCTTGAGGCGGCCGGCTCGGTCTTCACCAACAAATATGCCGAGGGCTATCCCGGCAGGCGCTATTACGGTGGCTGTGAGTTTTCCGACGTGGTCGAGAACCTGGCCCGCGACCGCGCCAAAGAGCTATTCGGAGCGGACCACGCCAATGTGCAGCCGCACTCCGGTTCGCAGGCCAACGCTGCCGCTTACATGTCCGTACTGAGCCCGGGCGATACGATTTTAGGTTTGGACCTCGCCCACGGCGGCCACCTCACGCACGGTCACAAGCTAAACTTCTCCGGCAAGCTCTATCGCGTCGCCTCCTATGGAGTCGAGCGCGATACCGAGGTGATCGATTACAACAACCTGGAGCAGATTGCCGAGCGCGAACGTCCCAAGTTGATCATTGGCGGAGGCAGCGCCTATCCGCGCATCTTCGACTTTGCCCGCATGCGGCAGATCGCGGACAAGGTTGGAGCACTGCTGTTGATCGACATGGCACATTTCTCCGGCCTCGTCGCCGGCGGCGCGCATCCCTCGCCGGTGCCCCACGCGCACATCGTTACCACCACTACGCATAAGACGCTGCGCGGACCGCGCGCCGGCATGATTCTATCGCAGCAGCACTTTGCCGGGGCCATCGACAAGTGCGTCTTCCCCGGCCAGCAGGGTGGCCCGCTGGTGCACATCATCGCCGCCAAGGCCGTGGCCTTCCGCGAGGCGTTGCAACCGGAGTTCCGCGAATATGCCCGCCAGGTCGTCTCGAATGCGAAGACGCTTGCGGCAACGCTTGCCGATGAGGGCTTCCGCGTGATCAGCGGCGGAACCGACACCCACGTCATGTTGATCGATGTTTTCGCCAAAGGGATTCTCGGCAGCGAAGCAGAGACTGCGCTCCACGAGGCCGGCATCACGGTGAACAAGAACGCAATCCCGTTCGACACGAATCCGCCGCTGAAGCCAAGCGGCATCCGTATCGGGACCCCGGCGCTTACGACGCGGGGCATGAAGGAAGTCGAGATGCAGACGATCGGCAAGTGGATCGCCGAGGCGCTCACCGAACGCGAGAATCAGCAGGCGTTGCGGCGCATTCGCGGCCAGGTGCTGGAGCTGGCGGAGCAATTCCCGCTCTACGGATGGCTGCGCGAGCCGCAGGCTGTGCCAGCGCAGTAATCCCAGGGAACGAACACATCCTGAATTTGTCACCTCGACCGGAGCGAAGCGAAATGGAGGGATCTGCGGTTCAGCGGTTGGGCAGCGCAGCGGTCGTTCCTGTCACGTCCGCGATGCTTTTTTTTCTTGCGCTCGCTCCTACATGGCTTCGCGCGCATGGTGACACGATTTCCGCACTTGCAATCGTTGCCTTCTTCAGCAAACTCTGCCACCAGCGTGCGGAGCGGACACTGTATCTTCTGGGAGCACCGACGGCGGTGTGTCTTCGCTGTCTGGGGATTTATGCTGGGGCGGCCTTGGGCGGCCTTCTTCAACTGAGCCGAAAGACCGCCCTTCGATGGCTATCGGCAGCGCTGATCGTCAATATCGTGGATGTTGCTGCCGAATCCATCGGTCTTCATGGCAATTTGCCACTGTTGCGGTTACTTATTGGCGCGGCGCTGGGAATCGGCGCAGGAGCGCTGCTTGCTGGTTCCCCCGTATGCGAGGTTAGCGTATGCGAAACGCGCTTCTAGTTTTGTTCGTGACCTCGGGGGCAATGATCCACTCAGCGTTTGCTCAAGCTCCGGCGTGCAAAGAGGGTAATTTTAGTAGCGAGTCCAAGCCTACCCAGCAAAGGCTGACGGCGTTTTTGATTGAACTGCAGAAAGATGTGGCAGGCGACGATCGCGCCGCAGTGGCAGGGCTGGCCTCTTACCCGGTAACAGTCTCCACAGTCGCGCGAAGGTTGAAGATAGCCGATCGAGCGGAATTCGTCGCGCGTTATAGCGAGATATTCCCCGCGGAACTCCAGAAGTTTTTAGCGGCACAGGATTCGACCTGTATCAGCCGGGTTGGCGCACAAGGTTTTACTGTGGGCCAGGGCCAGATCTGGTTCGATTTCAATCCAGACGGAATCGTAGAGATCTTGACTATCAAGCCGGTGATTTTCGACCAAATTAGTACGGTGAAGCGCTAGACCACAGCGCGATACGCAATCCGTCCTTCGCTGATCGTCCACCGAACCTCGCCCAGCATCGTCCAGCCGTCGAAAGGCGTGTTTTTGGACTTGGATTTCGAGTTTGCGGCGCGGAAGGTCCATTCTTTTTTTGCGTCGAAGATCACGACGTCGGCGAACGAGCCAACGGCCAGGGTGCCGCGGCCTTTGAGACCGAAGATCGCGGCGGGTTGGGTGCTGAGTAGATGAATCACCCGCCCGATCGGCAGCCGATGCGCTTTATGAAACAGTGATAGCGACAAACCCAGCGCAGTCTCAAGCCCGGTGATGCCGTTGGGCGCGCGCTCGAACTCCTGCTCTTTTTCGTGCGCCGCGTGCGGAGCGTGGTCGGTGGCGATGCAATCGACAACTCCATCGAGAATGCCCTGCAACATCGCATCGCGATCGACCTGCGCGCGCAGCGGGGGATTCATCTTGGCGTTGGTGTCGTAGAGGCCGATTGCTTCTTCGGTGAGCAGGAAATGGTGCGGAGCGACCTCGCAAGTCACATGAAGCCCGTTGCGACGCGCCTTGCGAACGGCCTCGAGCGCCGCCGAGGTCGAGAGATGCGCAACATGCAGGTGCGCTCGCGCACCGTTCACGCTCGCCAGCAGACGCAGATCGCGTTCAACCAGGCCCGATTCCGCTTCGATGGGCATACCGCGAAGCCCCATGCGAAAGGCCATCGCTCCCGCGTTCATGGAGCAGCCACCCGTGAGACGCGTGTCTTCAGCATGTTGAATGACGGGAAGACCCGCGCGCGCAGCGGCGATCAGCGCTTCATGCATGATGGCGTCGCCAAGAATCGGTTTGCCATCATCGCTCACACCGACGGCCCCGGCAGCTTTGAGCGATCCATACTCCGTAAGCTTTTCGCCCATGCTGCCGCGAGTAGCAGCCGCGATAGGAAAGACGCGGATCGATGCGCCACGCTCGGGGCTGAGCATCCAGCGAGTGGTTTCCGGCGAGTCGTTGACCGGAACCGTGTTAGGCATCGCGCAGACGCTGGTGAAGCCGCCTGCCGCTGCCGCTGCCGTCCCAGTCGCGATGGTCTCTTTATAGCCCTGGCCCGGCTCGCGCAGATGCACGTGAATATCGACCAGCCCGGGCGCGACAATCAATCCCGCGGCGTTGATCGTCTCGGCCGCCTCCTGTTTGGCAAGCGCTTTGAGTTTACCCGGCGCGTCGACTGCCGCAACCCGGCCATCGCGCAGCAGCACATCGCGCTCAGCATCGATACCGGAGGCAGGGTCGACGACGCGTCCGCCGTGAATAAGAGTTGCGCTCATGCGCGCCTCGCTTTCTTCGCTTGCCTCACGCCGGAAGCCGGCTTCGCCGCGCCGCCGCTCGCGTCCTGCAGCGCTCTCGCCAACAGCGCCATGCGGATGGCGACCCCGTGGCTCACCTGCTCGGCGATCAGCGACTGCGGCCCGTCAGCGACTTCGCTGGTCAGTTCCAGCCCGCGAATGATGGGCCCGGGATGCATCAACAGCGCCTTTGGCGCGTGCGCGGCCATCCGCGGGCCGTTCGCCTGGTAGCGGACCTTGTAGTCTTCGAGGTCGAGATGCAGTCCGGCGAGCCGCTCCGCTTGAATGCGCAGCATCATCACGACCTGAGATGCTGCCAACGCTTTGTCGAAATCGCGTTCGATGGTGAGTCCTGGCCCGATCGAGGTTGCAATTTCCGGAAGCAGAGCCGGCGGTCCGCAGAGAATTACGCGAGCGCCGAGCAGCGGCAGAAGCAGCGCATTCGATCGCGCTACGCGGCTATGCAGGATGTCACCGGCAATCGTAATGGTCACGCCTTCGAGCGTCTTCTCCGTCACGTTGGTCTCGCCGCTCCTAAAGTGGGCCAGCATCGTGCGCAGATCGAGCAGCGCCTGCGAGGGATGCTCGTGCGTGCCATCGCCGCCGTTGAGGACCGGCAGGCCGGTTGCCTGCTCGAGCAGATATGGCGCGCCGGAGGAGAGATGGCGCAGGATGATGCACTCCGCGCCCAGCGCCTTGAGGGTGATGCCGGTGTCTTTGAGGGATTCACCCTTTTCGATGCTCGACGACTGCGAGCTGATCAGCGCCGTGTCAGCGCCGAGCGCCTTCGCGGCGAGCTCGAATGAAGTTCGCGTACGCGTGCTCGATTCGTAGAAGAGGAGCGCGACTTTGCGCTTGAGCAGCCGCTGCATGCGAACCAGAGGGTCTTCGTTCTCGAGCACCGTGGCCAATGCCAGGATGTTGCTGATGTCGTCGAGAGACAGGTCGAGAACTGAGATTACGGAGCCAGCGGCTCTGGGTGCTTTGAAGGGAACAATCTCAGCTGGCTTGGAGGGCGGCAAGGTGGTTGCGGCGGCTTTTCTGGTGGGCATTCGGAACTCACACTTCGGCAGAACAGCGGTAGATTCCCGCGGCGATGCGCTATCAGTTAGGACTGTGGCCTTGAGCAGCCTTGGTTCTCGATTCCGCGGAACCGAAGCCGGGGCAGTCGAATCTCTGAAGACCGCCGCTAAGTTTGATACAGCGTAGAGACAATGTCAATCGGCCCGGACAATCCATCACAATCCGTACCGTGTCAGTCAGTCCGTTCAACGAGTATCACTTGTTCGTCGTTGTCAACTTCCTGCAACTTCACTTCGACAATCTCGCGCTGAGTTGTTGGAACCGTCCTGCCCACAAAGGTCGCTTCGATCGGAAGCTCACGATGGCCGCGGTCGATCAGTACCAGTAGCTGCACGCGCTTCGGGCGGCCGTGATCGAAGAGCGCGTCGAGCGCGGCGCGGATCGTGCGGCCCGTATAAAGCACGTCGTCGATCAGGATGATGTCGCGCCCGTTCACGTCGAAGCCGATCTCCTCTTTGTTGACTACGGGTCGAATATCGTGGGTCGACAGGTCGTCGCGGTAGAAGCTGATATCCAGAGTTCCATGGTCGGCGGGACTCTTTTCGATGGCGCCGATGATCTTTGCCAGGCGCTGGGCCAGCGGCACGCCGCGGCGCTTGATCCCAACCAGCCCGACGTTCTTGCTGCCGTTGTTCTTCTCAATAATCTCGTGGGCGAGCCGGACAAGGGTCCGCTCGATCTCTGACGCCGACATCAACCTGAGCTTTTCGCGCAGAAGGGGCTTCTTCGCTGAGGGTTTCTCTGACATAAGTCTCTCGCCGGATGATACGAGGCTTGCCGCCCCGGAGCAAGTTCCGTCCTATTGACCGCACGTAGCGAGCGGAGCAAGCTCTCTGCCAAGCTGCCGCAACGCCCGGTCGAGGGTCTTCTCCGTCTGCTCGAATTTTTCATTCGGATGCATGACACCCTGAAGCAGGATGGCTTTCGATGTGCCGCACACCTCTAGCAGCTCCGGAGAGCTTCCGGGCGCGGCGACTTGCTTGAACAGCGCCGGATCCCCGTAGACGGCGTTGCCCCCGATCACAACCAGCTGCAGATCGCGCGGGGTGGAGTGGGTGAGGATCCAATACGCGTCTTTAGAAGGGGAGGGGGAATGGGAATGGCCATCGCCAACAACCCGATCTTCGCTGAGTACGATGAGGTCGGCCGCGTAACCGGGGGCGAGACTGCCGATCCGTGCGCCCAGACCGACCAGGCCCGCGGCGTTGGAGGTGGCCATGTCGACGAGATCATGCTCGGTGAAGATGGGCGGGGCCTGGGTCTGGTTCCAGACCGAGGCATAGTTCAATTCTCCCAGCAGGCCATCGCTGCCGGTGGGGCTCCAGTCCGGCGCGAGCGCCATTGTGACGCCGGCGGCGTGCGCGGCCGCGACATTGGCCGTGTCGCCGTAGAGTTCGATATTGCTGCGCGGCGACCAGATCAGGCCAACCTGCGCCTTTGCCATCTCGGCGAAGCCCTCGGGTTTAATTCCTCCGGCGTGGACGAGGGAGACGCCGGGCCGCAACAGGCCACGAGCCTTGAGCATCACGAACTCGCGCGCGGCGGCAGCATCTTTAGGCGAGCCCTCGGCGAGATGGATGAGGAATGCGCCCGGCGGAGGGCCATCGAGCGCGGACTTTGCGGCCGCCAATTCCGCCTCGCTCATTTGCAGCGGAAACACGTTGTAGACGATCTTTCCCAGGTTGCCGCCAAGCTCAGTGTCGTAGTCCAGGTTCCTGGCGAGCCCCTGGTCGCAGGCCAGTTGCGGACTGCCGGTGATGCTGGTCTCTCCCTCGGTGATCGCCTTGACCTCGGCATACCGCTCCATGTCGCATTCCAGGCCGGAGGCCACCATCGCCTGGTGGGGCGCGGTCATAAGCACGTTATAGGCCGGCTTTTGCTGCCAGTCGTAGCGGTTGCCAAACTCCTGCGACGGCTTCCAGCGCGGAAAGATGTTCCAGGTCAGATGGTTGTGAAGATCGATGAGGCCGGGCGCGATGACGCCCCCGGTTGCGACCACTCTTGTTCCAGCGGGCAGTTGGACGCTGGCGCCGGCACCGAGGATGCGACCATTCTGGATGAGCACCGTGCCGTGCTCAATGACCTTGTCAGGAGTGACCAGCGTCCCGGTCAGGGCCACCGGCTCCTTTTGCGCTTGCGCCGCGAGAGCTGTGTTCAACAGAAAGAGGCAAGAGAGTAGCGGTCGTCTCATGGGAACCCTTCGCGCCGGAAGTTGAGTTTCTTAGCCGTAGTGTATTCGCCGTAGACATTCCCCGATGGGAATGCCGCATTGGAATCGGGGAGACGAGCGAAGCGAGCGCCGCGCGGCAATGGAACCAAAGCCGCATCCTTCACGTAAATTCACTCGAAAAGGCGGCAGGTCCTTATCCTCCCCGCGGCACATCCACCCGGAATTATCTGCTTTCAAGCCGCAAAGGTTGTAAGCTGAATCAACTTTCTATCGTGCCGCTAAGTCTAATCACCAACGCTGCTCGGAGGTAACTCGCTTTGGCGCTGACCATCACCGGACTATCGAAGACGTATCCCAACGGGGTGAAAGCCCTCAAGAATCTCTCCCTCACGATCGGCAACAATATGTTCGGCCTGCTCGGGCCCAATGGCGCTGGCAAGTCTACATTGATGCGCACCGTTGCCACATTGCAGGACCCCGACAGCGGCACGATCTTCCTCGATGGCATCGACGTTCTCAAGGAAAAGAACACCATCCGCAAACAGCTCGGCTACCTGCCGCAGGAGTTTGGCGTCTACCCCAAGCTCTCAGCGCTCGACATGCTGGCGCACCTGGCCGTGCTCAAGGGCGTGACCAACCGGACCGAGCGCAAAGACATCGTCGACGCTCTGCTCAAGCAGACCAACCTGTGGGATGCGCGAAAGAAGGCGTTGAGCACCTATTCCGGCGGCATGAAGCAGCGCTTCGGCATCGCCCAGGCGCTGCTCGCCAATCCCAAGCTGATCATCGTTGATGAGCCGACCGCCGGCCTCGACCCGGCTGAGCGCAACCGCTTCCTCAACCTGCTTAGCTCGATCGCCAGCAACGTGACCGTCATTCTCTCGACCCACATCGTCGACGACGTGCGCGAGCTCTGCCCGCGCATGGCGATCATCGCGAGCGGCGAGGTGCTGCTTGAGGGATCACCGGCGGAAACCCTCGCTGCGCTCGATGGACATATCTGGAGCAAGGTCGTCGCCACCGACGCCGAGCTGATCGAACTGGAGAAGTCGCTGCAGGTGATCTCCACGCACCTTGTGGGTGGCCAGCATGAGATCCGCGTGTACGCCGACTCAAGCCCCGGCGAGGGATTCGAAGCCGCCGACTCCGACCTGGAAGATGTCTACTTCCTCAACCTGGCCCGCCAGACGAAAAACTAATTCTCGAAGGGTGGATCGTATGGGACAGTTCTGGGAGTTTTTCTCGTTCGAAATGAAGTTTCGGCTGAAAAGCCCGTCGACCTATGTCTACTTCGGGATGTGGTTTTTCCTGAGTTTCCTCTCCATTGCGGCCGAGGACTTTCTCAATGTCGGTAATGACAAGATTTATCTCAACGGCCCGTTCTCTTCGACGCATTCTCTACATCATCCTGACCCTCTTCGGCACGATCGTGATCGCCGCGATCTTCGGCACCTCGATCCTGCGCGATTTTCAACGCGATACCTATCAGCTCATCTTCACCAAGCCCATCACCAAGTTTGCGTATCTCGGCGGCCGGTGGCTGGGCTCGTTTGTGACCACGGTGCTTTGTTTCAGCGGGCTCGTCTTTGGATTGCTTGCTGGGAAATTGGCGCCGTGGGCTGACCATACGCGCATCGTCTCAGGCCATTTCTGGTGGCAGTTGCAGCCGTTTCTCTCGATCACCGTAATCCAGATCTTCTTTCTTGGCTCACTCTTCTTCTGCATCGCGGCCCTTACGCGGAAGATCTTCATCGTCTATCTGCAAGGCGTCGCGGTCTTCATGGCGTACCTCATCTCGAATATCGTCTTCCAGGCCACTCGCTCCCTCGAGCACTTCTGGTCGGCTATCTTTGACCCGGTCGGCATTGCGGCTCTTCGACAGCATCACCCGCTACTGGACGGTCGCTGAAGAAAACACCCTGCTCCTGCCCTGGTCGGGGATATTCCTCTACAACCGCCTCATCTGGGCGGACGTCGGCGTTGTCTCGCTGATCGTCGTCTACGCGTTGTTCCCGCTTTCGGTGGAAGCTCTGACAGCTGTCTCACAAGGACGTCGCGCCGCGCGCGCGAAGGCAACGGAGGAGGAAGATTTTCGCCCCAGGCGATCCCTGGTTGCAGGCCGCCTTCCCGCCGTCCACCAGGTCTTCGGATCGGGAACCACCTGGGCCCAGTTCTCGTCACTCACCCGGATGCGCATCTCGAACATCACGCACGAGCTGCCTTTCTGGGCGATCGTGTGCGTCATGGCGATTTATTCGCTCATCGGTGGCCACTTCGCCGGAAAGGTGAACGACCGGAATGTCTATCCCGTCACCTTTCTCATGGTGCAGTCGATCGAGGGGCGAGCGACGCTCTTCTTTCTGGTAATCGCGGTCCTCTACGCGGGCGAACTGGTCTGGCGCGAGCGCGACACTCACTTCGACGGAATTCATGACGCGCTGCCCATGCGCGAATCTACAGATTGGCTGTCGAAGCTCGCTGCCCTGATATTCGTGCAGCTCGTCCTGGTCGCCATTGTCATGTTCTGCGGCGTCATCATGCAGACGGTTGCGGGCTACTACCATTACGAGTTCCTCCAATACTTTAAGGAGCTGTACCTCGTCACCTTCCCGCAGATACTCATCTTTGCCCTGCTGGCGCTCTTCCTGCAGACGGTCCTGAGCAACAAGTTCATCGCCCACGGACTGGTGATCGCGATCTTTCTCTCAACCATCGTGCTTTTCAGCTTTGGCTGGGAGAATACGCTTTATCTCTTCGGCGGTACTCCGCCGTATACGTACTCTGACATGAACGGCTACGGCCATTTCGTGCCCGCGCTCTTCTGGTCGCTTACCTACTGGCTCGCGATCGCGGCTCTGCTGGGCGTGCTCTCCATCATGTTTGCGCTGCGCGGCTCGGACGATTCGTGGAAGGCGCGCCTGCGCCTGGCCGGCGAACGCTTTCCCCGATTGGCCCCGGCGGGCGCCATATTTCTATTGATCGCCGTCGGCAGCGGCGCCTGGTATTACTACAACGCCCACGTTCTCAATGAATATCTGAACGCCAAGGCGCGACGCGATATTCGGGCTGAATATGAGCGCAGCTTCAAGAAGTACCAGGGTATTCCGCAACCGAAGGTCATCGCTGTCGACGCCAACGTCGACATCTTTCCCGAGAAGCGGGCCTTCTCCGGCACCGGCCATTACGTTCTGCAGAACAAGACCGAGGCGCCGATCTCCCAGATCCACATCCTCAACACATCACAGTCGGTCTCCAACGTAAAGTTCGACCGGGCGTTCCACACTGTCTCGTCGAGCCCGCGCAACTTGTATACGATCTACGCTCTGGAGCAGCCCCTCGCACCGGGCGAGAAGGTCAACATGAACTTCAATGTCGGGTACGAGCCCAAGGGATTCACCGACGGCAATGAGCGTCCCGAGCTCGCCTACAGCGGCACGTTTTTCGACTACAGCTATTTCCCGGGGATCGGTTACAGTTCCGATTTCGAACTTGACGACCCGCGCCGCCGCCGCGATGAGCATCTCGGTCCGGTTACGGATCTGCCTGCCCGCGGCGACGCCTATGGCAGCGTCACCAACCTCTTTTCGCCACAGTCGGACTGGGTGACGTACCGCACCGTCGTCAGCACCTCCGACGATCAGATCGCGCTCTCGCCCGGGTACCTGCAGCGAGATTGGCACCAGAACGGACGCCACTACTACGAATACAGCATGGGCGATATCCCCATGGCCGACTTTTTCTCCTACGTCTCGGCTCGCTACGAGGTGAAGCGCGATACCTATCCGGGCGCAGACGGCAACATCAATATCGAGGTCTATCACGACGCCGCGCACCCTTACGACGTCGACGATATGATCGCCTCCTCCAAGGCTGGTCTGGCTTACTACGAGAAAAACTTCAGCCCCTTCCAGTACCGCCAGTTCCGCATCCTGGAGTTCCCCCGCTACCGCAGCTTCGCACAGTCGTTTCCGAATACCGTTCCTTATGCGGAAGCAGGCTTCATCGGACGCGTCACCAACCCGGACGATATCGATTACACCTACTTCGTGACCGCGCATGAACTTGCTCACCAGTGGTGGGGACATCAACTCATCGGCGGCCGGGTTGCAGGGTCGAACATGATGTCCGAGTCGCTCGCCGAATACTCCGCGCTGCGAGTCATGCAGAAGAAGTACGGCGACTACCAGATGCATAAATTCCTCAAGAATGAGCTCGACGGCTATCTGCGTGGCCGGGCGGGAGAGAGCCGCAAAGAGACGCCGCTCGATCTCGTCCAGCGCGAAGCTTACGTCTGGTACCAGAAGGGATCGCTGGTGCTCTATGCGCTCTCCGACTACATCGGCGAAGACAAGCTGAATCTGGCGCTGCATAACTTCCTCATCCAGTATCGCTACGCCAACGCGACCGACGCGCTGAGCGGCCCCTATCCAGACACTCGTCAATTCGTCCAGGCGCTTCGCGACCAGACTCCGCCGGAGCTGCAGTACTACATCACCGACGCCTTCGAGTCGATCGTGCTCTACGACAACAAGGCGGTGACCGCGACCGTCACGCCGACAGCAGACAAGAAGTACAAGGTCACCCTTGTCGTCGACGCGAAGAAATTCAAAGCGGACGGGCTCGGCGCTCAAACCCCAATGTCGTTAAACGATTACATTGACATCGGAGTTTTCACCGGCAAGAAGGACCACGAACAACCCCTCTCGCTGAAGAAAGAGAAGATCACCCAGGAAAAGCAGACCTTTGAGATCGTCGTCGACCAGATGCCAACGCGGGCCGGGATTGATCCGTATAACAAGCTGATAGATCGCATTCCCGACGACAACATGATCGATGTGACGAAGCAGTAGCGACTCCGCTTTCTGCTACCATGCAGCCCAGAGTGTGACGCATGCGCAGGGCACGAATCCAACTCGTGATGCTGGCGTTGGTTGCCGTAGCTTCGGCAACCTACTACGCCGCCTCGGTTGTTGCCACCATGCAAGAGATCTATGGCGATCGGGTGGCCCACGCGCCGACGACTCATGGCTATCGGCTGAACGTCGTCTCAGGACTATCGCCGGAGGCAACTGAAGCAGGCATTCAATATGGCGACCGGATCCTCGCGATCAACGGTCACCCTTTCACTGGCAATAACGTCTATCTCGAAGAGTTGCGCAAGTCTCACGCCGGGGACTCGCTCGCGCTCACGATTCAGCCCCAAGGCTCCGCTGCGGCCGCAACCCCACCATCGCGAACCGTCGCCGTCCGCCTCGCTCCTGTCTACGCGACACGGCCCGGCCTACTGGACCTCCTCGGTCGCGTCTTCTTCCTCAGCGTCATCTTCCCCTTTGGTTGTCTTGCCCTTGGCGTCTGGGTCGTTGCCGCTCGCCCTCGCGACCGGAATGCCTGGTTTCTCCTCGGCATATTGCAGTACTTCATCATCATCTTCGGGGAAAATCGGTACTGGCCGGGGGCGATTTACGCCTTCCAGAATTTTTGGAGCACCCTGGGATTGATCGCCGGGCCGCTGTCTATCATGTACTTCGGCATCTATTTTCCCGAACGTGCGCGCCTCGACGTCTCGCTTCCCTGGATCAAGTGGGTATTGACTGGATTTCTAGTCGCGCTTCTCCCTATTGCGCTTTGCGATGCCCTGGGATTTGCGTTCTCTTTCCGGTCCATCGCATGGCTGGTGCCCACGTCTCCGTCGATCTTTCGCGGCCTTACCTTTCTCGCGATGGCCTCCATCAGTATCTATTTCTTCTGTCTCGCGCAAAAAGCCGCCACCGCTACTTCGCCCGATGCGAAACGGCGGCTACGAATCCAGTATGTTGGCTCGACCATAGCCAATGCACCGCTCTTTCTGCTGATCCTTTACTCCTTGTTCACTGACCACGATATTGGCTATGGCGTCCCTCCGTGGCTGGTCATCAGCGCGCTCCTCATCTTTACGCTCTTCCCTATCTCGCTCGCCTACGTCGTCGTCGTGCATCGCGCCATGGACCTGCGAATCATCATGCGCCAGGGCACAAAATATGCATTCGCACGTTCCTCACTCTGGGTCATCCGAATCTTGATCGGATATATCCTCGTGACCGCAGCCATAAAGGTCTACCTCCACAACTCGTTGAACCCAGTCAGTGTGGCCCTGATAGCAGGCCTGGGCGGTCTGCTGCTCTTCTTCCGTTTCCGCACCAGCAAGCAGCTCTCCTCGTGGATCGACCGGAAGTTTTTCCGCGAAGCCTATTCGGCCGATCAGGTGCTCAGCGAGCTCGCGAACCAGGCGCAGGGTTTCACTGAGACCCCGGCTCTCATCCAAACCGTCTCCGACTGTATCGCGAACGCGCTCCATGTCGACCGCATCGCTGTGCTGTTACGCTCTGGCGACACCTTCCGGCTGCAATACGCACATGGCATTGACATGGGCAGCGACCTGCTGCTCAGCGGCAGTTCGAAAACGATCACCAACCTCGACATGGTGAAGAGCCCGGCAAGCGTCTATCTCGATAGCCCCGATGCCTGGCTGCTCGCGGCCACCGACTCCGAGCGCTCGGCGCTGCGCGAACTCGGCGCGGAAATGCTGATCCCCCTGCGCGGGCGCAACCGGTTGCTCGGCGTAATGGCCCTCGGCCCCAAGCGCAGCGAAGAGCCCTATTCGCGCACCGATCGCGGACTGCTGCAGTCGGTCGCCCTCCACACCGGCCTGTCGATCGAGAACACTCAGTTGATGCATTCACTGGCCGCCGAGGCCGGGCAGCGGGAGCGCATCAATCGCGAGATCGAGGTTGCGCGCGAGGTCCAGGAGCGATTCCTGCCCCAGTCCTATCCGGCGATTCAAGGCGTGGAACTCGCTGGGGCCTACCGTCCGGCGCAGACTGTTGGAGGCGACTACTACGACTTCATCGAGATGAAGCAGGCGGGTAGCGAGCAGGTTTCGCTGGGGATTGCGATCGGCGACGTCTCCGGAAAAGGCATCTCCGCCGCGTTACTCATGGCCAGCCTGCGAGCCTCTCTGCGCGGACTCACGCGCAACTGCAACGGCGATCTGGCGGCCATGATGCATGAGGTGAACGAACTCGTCTACGAGGCCTCGGCCAGCAATCGCTATGCGACATTCTTCTTCGCCCAGCTTGAACCCGCAAGCCGCACGCTCACCTACGTGAACGCCGGCCACAACGCGCCTGCGCTCATTCGCCATCCCGCAGCCCGCGGCGGAGAGCCGGAGATCATTCGCCTCGAAGCAGGAGGCCCGGTGATCGGTCTCCTCGAGAATTCATACTATGAGCAGTCGACGCTGGTGCTGCGGCCTGGGGACATTCTGCTGGCCTTTACCGACGGCATCAGCGAAGCCATGACCGTCGATGGCGACGAATGGAGCGAGGATGGGCTGATTGCCCGACTGGTTCGATGTCCGGATATGCCCGCTGCCGCGCTGGTGAAGTGCCTCTTCGACGCGGCGGATGAGTTCGCCGCCGGCGCGCCGCAGCACGACGACATGACGCTCGTGGTGCTGAAGATGCTCGTGCCGCCGCTTGATCCGCCTAAGCGCCTGGCACGCACTACTCGAAGGGCCGCATCATCTCGTTGTCTTCATGCTCCAGCAGATGGCAGTGCCAGACGTAGCGCCCGGTGTAGCCCTCGAAGGGCACGATGATACGGGTGATCATGCCCGGATCGACGCGCACGATGTCTTTCCAGCCGGCTTCCGGGCCAGCTGCTGGCATCGCCGGAGCCAGATAGCGCACCGTTCCCTTTGACCTGTACTCGAAGACATCGAACTTCTCTTGTCCAGAACCTGAAACCTCACCAGATGGAGATGGATCGGGTGCGTGTCTTCGGTCAGGTTGACGAACTCCCAGATCTCCGTGGTATTCAGCACCGGCTTCTCGGTGACCGGCATATGCCAGGGCGTGTTGTTCAGCAACATGCCCATCGATTGCTGCACCATGTCCATGTTTTCGTTGAGGGTCAGCCGTGCGTGTCTTGATCGCCTGCGACTCGGGGATGCGCGGCACGGACCGCAGCACCGGCGGCAGCGCGCTGTCATCGCTCACTGCAGTCGCGGAGACGCGAAACTGCAGCAGCTCGAAGGAATCGCTCTTCAGCAGGACTTCCTGTCCAGCATGATCGCTGAAGTCGAAGACCAGATCGCCGCGTTCGCCCGGCGCCAGCACCAGTCGCTTGAAGCGGAAACGGCGCGGCCAGCAATCCCTGGTCGGAGCCGATCTGGTGGAACTCAAGACAGGTCGCCAAAGGAGAAGCGGAAGAACCTGCCGTTGGCTCCGTTCATGATGCGGAAGCGATACTTGCGCGGCTCGACCTCGAGATACGGCGCCAGCTTGCCGTTGACCAGCATGGCGTCGCCGAAGACCTCCGGCACCCACGGAGACTTGGGATCGCCGGAAGTCAGGATACTCAAGCGATCCATCGGTGCGCAGCATCCGGTCGCAGATGAGCAGCGGGATTTCATACTTGCCCTTGGGCAGATTCAGCGCGTCTTCGTGATCGTCGCGAATGAGGAACAAGCCCTTGCAGCCCGGCATAGATATTCAGCCGGTTAATGCCCATCGCGTGGTCGTGATAGAAGAGCATCGCTGCATCCTGCTGGTTCGGATAAAAACAGGTCCCGGATTTTCCCGGCACAAACCACGACTCGGGATAGCCGTCGCTCTCCGGCGGAGTCTTCCCGCCGTGCAAATGGACGACCGCGCGCACCTCGGGCTTGTCTGCTTCGGCGCCATGCAGGGTGTGGTCGATGGGCAGAAAGTGTTTCGTCGGTAGCTCGTTGGCCCATTCCACCAGCAGGCCCTCGCCGCTTCGAGTGTCAAAGACCGGACCGGGAAACGAATCGCCATAGCTCCACACGACGGTTGGCGGCAGATCGCGATGCAGCTTGACTCGCATCTCGCGCATGGCGATGCGGTAGTAGGGAACTTTGACGCCGGCATTCTCGGGGCTAGGGCGCATTCCGCTGCTCTTCGCCAACGGAACGATCGGAAGCGGGTCGACCCAGGGCTTCAAAGTATTGGCGTTGAGCGATGGGGCTGGTTTCGTTTCGGCGGCCCGGGACTGTCGGTGCGTGGCTGCTGCGGCCACTAGCAGACCAGTGTGGCCGAGGAACCTGCGGCGGGTGATCAATTCAGAAATACCTCAACTTCAAGGATAGGGAAATCAGCACAGCAGAAGAAATCAGGGGCCCGGGAGCAAAAAAGCTCCAGGACCCCTCTAGGTGAACATTGCAACGTGGAATGCGCCAACGCTGACTCGGCAAGCCCTAGGGCAGCACGGGAAATACCGGAAGCGGCGGGGGAGTTGAGACCCGCGTTCCCAGGTTCGGGTCGAGATAAAGAATCGGATTCACGGGCTTGTAGTCGAAGTTGAACATGAAGTACAAGGTGCCCGCGTAACTGTCGAAGGATCCATGGCCGATCCGTTCGCCGTTGAGCCAGTTGTCCTCAATGAAGTGAGGTATGGAGCTCTGATCGGTCGTGGTGTGATCGACAAAGTTGAGCTTCGCCCAGGGTGAGACCGCCACGAGAGGAAGACGCGGGCCAAAGCCGCAACGTCCCTGCGCGTGGATTCCCGGTGCAATGCCAGGAAGAGCCTGCGTGCCGTCGCCGCAGAGTCCAGGACCGGTAAGAGCGTCCTGCGAGGTGGCGGAGGTGTTCACGAGCGGGCTCATCTGGTGATCGTACCAACCGTCGGAGTCGTCATAGGTGATCAGCACTGCGGTGCTGTCCCAATCCGGCTGCTGCTGGAGGAAGTTGATGGTGTTCACGATGAAGTTTTGCTCATCCAGCGGATCGGAATAGCCAGCGTGGCCGTCCTGATAACCAGGCGCCTTCAGATAGCTGACCGCCGGGAAGTTGCCGGCACTGACAGCATCGAAAAAGTCGTGAATGTCGTACTGATGGTTGCCCGCATCGCCCGCCTGCCCGATTGTTGCCACCGAGGTGGGGCGAGTGTGGTTTGGGTTGGCGGTTGAGGCATAGTACTGGAACGGCTGATGGTGAGGAATGTAGTCGGCTTTCTTTACGCCGGTGACTGCAGAGGTGGTGCTCCGCATGCAACCAGTCGTGCCGTTAGAATTGTGGAGGGTCAGGTCGAAGCCACCTGAGAAGAAGCCCCAGGAGATGCCCGCTGCATTCAGCAGGTCGCCGATATTCTTGCCGCTCATGTTCAGGTGAGCGGAGGTGCTGGAGCAAACGTCGCCACCAGGGTCCGCATCGCTGGTTAGAGTGAGGCCGCCGTAGCCGTCGTCCACCGTGGAGGAAAGCGCGCCGCTGTCTGCGTCGATGACTCCGTTCGTCTGGCCGGAGATTACGTTGATCGCACCCGGAGTCGATGGGCCAAAGTTGGTGTCGTAAAAGTTGTCGCTCATGGCGAAGTGATTGGCATAGTTCCACATCGCGGTTACGGTATTGCCGTCGTAGTAGCCCATCACCAGGCCGGTGGTGGTCAGGCCCGCCGGAGGCGGCCCGCCGGTGCCAGTGAAGGCCGGGAAAGCATCCATCAATCCGTGGTCAAAGGCCTGTTGTTCGGGAGTGTAATCGTGGTCCTGGTCGGCGGTGGCGGCCTGGGAGCGGCTCAGTCGGAAGGGGTTGGAAGCACCTGGGCCGTTAACCGAGTTCAGGTTCGGGTTTTTGACTTTCAGGAACTGGCTGAGCCCGTTCACCAGGGGCGTCAGGTTGCCCGGAATGAAAACGGGTTCGCCGGGAGGATTCTTCGCGAATGGGTAGGTGCCAAAATAGTGGTCGAAGGAAACGTTCTCCTGGAAGATTACGACCAGATGTTTGATGGGCGTAGCGGTGGGGTAACCGGGGTCGCTTGCGTGAGCGGCGACTGGCGACAGCATCTGCCCGGCAACCAGCACCGAGGCCAATGAAATTGAAGCTAATTTCTGCATTACAACGCCTCCGGGTCAACAAGTTGACCGCGAGATGTTTATAAGTTGGTACTGTGAACGGGGTATTACGCTGCGGTCAAAAGCGGTCGGCAAGGTGGGGTTTCTACGAGAATTAACAATCGGCTCCGCGGCGCATCTGCGGCGACAGACTCAGCCTCGACGAACGAATACGGAATGCTTTCTGATTCCGGCGCTATCGGCATCCGCCCGGATAACACTCCGGCGGACTGAGGCGAAGGGCAACGATTCGTCCCAGGCTATCGAAGCCGGCAGTGAGCGTGAACTCAATCGGTGTCCATTGCACAACTGCTGTCTCATTCCCCGGAACCGAGAGGAACGGATCGGTCGTCGCGGGGACGCTTGCCTGTTTGCTCAGTTGAAACCTGTTCCCGTAAAGGCTCTTTAGGGTATCGAGAGTGTCGCCGAGCCTCAATCCGCGTCCGGTCGATGGAGGTGGAATCGTCCACACCGAAGTCGGCGATTCTCCATTCATCCGGACGATGGTAACTCTATCCACGTAATCCGTCGTCCGGCCTTTCGTGACCTCGACTTCGAGCAAAATACTTGCGGTCTGCCAAAGATAGCCAGTCCAGCCGGGATTATTCGGCACCTTGACGGACCTCGTGGGGGGACCGAACTTGCGCCGCACTTCGTCTGGCGTGCTGGCCTCAAGGTTGATTCCCGCCAGCGTGTTTTCCGGCTTGCCGTGCGCCTGCAGATTCGCGGGCAGGTGGTCGGCGATGGCAACAACTCCGGAAAGAAATAGCAAGCCAAGCGCCAGTGTCTTCTTCATCGCGTCCTCGCTTCAATCTCCGCCCATCGCCAGGCCACTCGTCGAATTCGACTCGTGCGCTATTCGTCAACACCTTCGTCGAACGCATCGTTAGAAGGCCCATTACCGATGACCTTCATGACCGCCGACCAGGGCTTCATCTGGTATTCGTTCGGCGGAATATCGTTGGCGAGGTAGCGCACAAAATAATCCCAACGGCGGCGCGTCATATACTGTGACCCCGCCCCATAACCGTGCAGCGCATCGGGAAAGAGGATCAGGTCGAAATCCTTATTCGCCTTGATCAGCGCATCGACCATGGTGAGTGTGTTGCTCGGTGGCACATTGTCATCCATTGTCCCGTGGGCGAGCATCAAGTGGCCCTTGAGGTTCTTTGCGAAGTTCTGATTGGCCTGCGAATCGTAATTGCTGGTGCCGTCGGCATTCTTCACCGGAAGCCCAGCCCATTTCTCCGCCCAATCGTCTTCATAATCGCGCTGATCATGATTACCGCTCTCCGCAATGCCGACCTTGAAGAAATCCGGATAATGCAGCATTCCTGCCGCGGTGGCGTTGCCTCCTCCGGAATGGCCATACATGCCAGCCCGATCGATATCGATAAACGGATACTTCGCCGCAAGCTGCTTCATCCCGGTGATCTGATCGGGAATCGTGTTGTCTCCCAGATTGCCGTAATAAGCCTCGTGGAAGCTCTTCGAGCGCAGGTTCGTGCCCATGCCGTCGATGCAGACGACGACGAAGCCAAGCTCGGCAAGGGACTGGTCGTCGGACCGCGCAGCCTCAAAGCTGCGCGGTCCGCAAGATCCGGTCTGCGGACCGGGGTAAATGTGATTGACGATCGGATATCTCTTCTTAGGGTCTAAGTGGGTGGGTGTGAACATCATGCCGTAGAGATCGGTCTTGCCGTCGCGCGCCTTCACGGTGATCGGCGTCAAAGGCTTCCAGCCGTAAGCCACGAGTTTCGAGATGTCCTGCCTGGCGACATCCATCACCAGCTTGCCATCGCTGTCGCGCACGACCGTGGTCTGCGGCTTGATCGGCGTCGAATACGAATCGACAAAATACCGGCCGTCGGTGGAGAGCTTCACGCTATGGTCGGCGTTCTCCGGTGTGAGCAGCTTCTGCCCGCTGCCGTCGAAGTGAACACTGTAAAGGTGCTGAAAATAGGGGTCGCGGCCTTGTTCCTTGCCGACCCCGATAAAGTAAATCGTGCGGGTCGCCTCGTCGACGCGCAGCACCTGGGTGACATTGCCGTCGCCGTGGGTGATCTGGTTCTTGAGCTGGCCGGTGGTGAGGTCGTAGAGATAGAGGTTGCCCCAGTTATCGCGCTCGCTGAACCAGAGAATCTCGTTCGACTTCGGCAGGTAATGCCAGTTCACCATGTTGTCGCCGCTCTCGTAGAACTTGGCGACAGTTTCACCCATTACTTCGCGAACCTCGCCGGTCGAAGCATCGGCAACGCGGAACCATTCCTGCTTGTGATCGCGCGAGGTCGAGACAAAGGCAAGATGGCTACCGTCCGGCGACCACTCCACATCGTCCCAGACCGCGCCGGTCCCGCGGCAGGTGACGTCGTCGCAGATCGTCGAACGATGCTGGTCAGGAGGCATCTTCAGCCGAACCACCTGGCGTGAGTCGACGTCGATAATCACGCGCTCGATCATGGTGACGTTTTCGTCGCCGACCAGCGGATACTTCCATATCTTGGCCATGGGGTGACCGGTGGTCACTGGGACGAGGATCATCTTGCCAGTCTTGCGCTGATCCTGCTGAAAGGTGGCGATCTTCCTCGAGTCCGGCGACCAGAGCAAGACCGGGTTATCGGACTGTTTCCAGCCCGCGTTATCGGTGGCGTAGCCGTAGTCCTTCACGCCGTCGGTGGTGAGCTGGGTTTCCTTGCCGGTGGCCAGGTCGCGCACATAGAGGTTCCAATTGAGAATGAAGGCGCCTAATTTCTTGTCGGGCGAGAGCGCGAGTGCCGGTAGCCTCGTGATGTATCCATTCTTGGTTACAAATTTATCTCCCGGCGTCAACTGCTTGCAGGTGTCGCTCGCCGGGGAAAGCTGGCAGCTATAGGTGGCTCCCGCGTAGGTCAGGTTCAGCGCGTCGCCGTCCCCGCTGGCATTCTTGCTGAGAGAGTCTATTTGAAGCCTGAGATGTTGCGCATCGTCCTTGATATCGCCATTCGACGCCGAAGCCAGTGCAGCCGCCAGCTTGTCCTGATCGAAGGCCGGAGTACGCGTTCCCTTCGCAGGATCGACCACCATGAATGTCACACCGCTATCATCGACGGCTCGGTACCAGAAGCGGTCATCACCGAGTACCTGCGGATGCACCACTCCCTTGTAAGCCAGCGGATTGACGTTGTAGCTCATGAACTTCTCCGCCGCCGCGTAGTCCTGGTCGGTGTATCGCCGAGGCTGCTGCCCAAACGCTGGTGAACACAGGCTGCCGGTAGCGATGGCGAATCCTGCCACCGCGAGAACTGAATTCTGACCTAAGAACATTGCAATAACTCCGGAGGGCTTCGCTCTCGCTTAAACGAAGAACAAGATGCCGATTTCGTGGACATTTCATTGTGGCGATGCCAAGTGTGACAATTCTAAATGTCGGACGACCTTTGAGCTCTGTAAAATCGGTGCACCTTCGAGAGGGAGATTAGTATCCACCTTGGCCCGGCAGGCCGCAGAGTTCGGGGTTCCAGGCGGCCAGCACCGGCAACACCGAACCCACTAATTGAAAGAGAGATTGACGATGATCGTAAGTCAAGAGGCAGGCACAAGTGTTGACGAAGTAGCAGCCGGGATCTACCGCATCAGCACGCCGCTGGATGTCATTCCCGGAGGCTTCACGGTCAACTCCTACTTGATCGATGATGTGGAGCCCATGTTATTTCATGCCGGCTACCGTAAGCTCTTCAAGGCCACACTGGAGGCAGTAAGAAAAGTTATGCCTGCCGAAAAGCTGCGCTGGATTGGCGGTTCGCACTTCGAAGGCGACGAATACGGCGCCCTGAACGAGTTTCTGGCCATCGCACCGGACGCTACGCCTTTTGGCACCGAGGTAGGCGTGATGACATCGATCAATGATTTTGCGACGCGAACCGCCCGCGGCTTCAGAGACGGAGAGGAGTTCTCGATCGGCGGCCGCAGGATGAAGTGGCTCTACACCCCGCATGTTCCCCATGGCTGGGACTGCGGCATTCTGTTCGATCTCTCTACCGGCACGTTGCTTTGTGGCGACTTATTCACGCAGCCTGGAGCAGGAATGGCGCCGGTGACGGAATCCGAGGTGCTCAGCGCAAGTGAAGCAATGCGCGGAATGATGGACTACTACGCCCATGCGACGAGCACAACGGCCATTTTGGAGCGATTGGCAGGGCTCAACCCATCGATGCTCGCATGCCAGCACGGCAGCGCCTATCGCGGCGACGGCGCCGCGTTGCTTCGCGAACTCGCCGCCACGATAGAGCGAAGCAGCCAGCGGGTCGAACAACCGCAATCTGTGTCTGCATAACGCGCAACCCACCCTGACCCAACATGCCCGTTCAAACCATCGCCGACGTCATCTCTTCGCTGGACGAGATCATTCAACAGGCCCACGACGAAGCCAGCCGACGGGGCTACTTTGCGGCGCTGTACAGACGGGTGACGTGCGCCGTGCGAGACGGAATCGCCCAGGGCAGCTTTGATAACGGGCCGCTCATGGAGCGGCTCGATGTCGTCTTCGCGTCGCGCTATCTCGATGCCCTGGGGAGTTATCAGACCGGTGGCAGCCCGAGCCGCAGCTGGGTCGCTGCCTTTCGGGGTTGCGATGATGCCGACCTTCTCATCCTGCAGCAATTGTTGGCGGGCATGAATGCGCACATCAACCTCGACCTCGGCGTCGCCGCCGCGCAGGTAAGCCCAGGCGGGCAGCTTCCGCAGCTCAAAGCGGACTTCGACGAGATCAACGGCGTGCTGGCCAGCCTGGTCGGCATCGTCGCAGCGGAAATTGCCGACGTCTCTCCACTTCTCGGCGACCTCGAGAAGATAGGCCTGCGAGATGAGACTTCGCTGGTCAACTTCGATATGACAGCGGCGCGCGACGCAGCGTGGCGAGTCGCTGAGCAGTTGGCCAGCGAACCATCGGTCCTGCACGAGGCGACGATTGATGCGCTCGACCTTGCGATTTCGCTCGAGGGAGGCGCGATTCTCTATCCGTTAGTCGGCCGGGTAGGGCTGGCCGTCATTCAACAGGCCGAGACCAAGAACGTGCGGCAGGTGATCGGGATACTCTCGCAGACTGGCCCCGGAGATGCGGATTAAAGCAATCGTGCGACAGAACGCTGGAGAGCTACCAGACCTTGCACATCGGCGCATTCACCATCGGCTGCCCTGCCTTGCAGCCGAAGGCCGTTACGAACTGCGGCATGTTGCTGACGATCCCATTCACCCGGTAGACACCCGGGGAGTGAGGATCGGTCATGGCGCTGAGCCGGAGATCTTCCGGGCGAACATTCTCGCACGCCCACTGCGCGTATCCGATAAAGAAGCGCTGATCGGGGGTGAAGCCGTCCTTCGCCTGTAAGCTCTGCCCGGCCGTCTGCATCTTCCACGCGATATACGCTAGTAGCGTCCCCCCGAGGTCGGCGACGTCCTCGCCGCTGGTCAGCTTCGAGTTAATGTGGATGTCGTCGACGACGATGTATTTCGCATATTGATCGCGCTGGCAGTTAATCCGGTCCTCGAAGCCTTTCGCGTCCTGCGGTGTCCACCAATCCTTAAGATTTCCCTGTGCGTCGAACTGGCGGCCTTCGTCGTCGAAGCCGTGGGTCAGCTCATGGCCGATGGTACCGCCGGTATTGCCGTAGTTCGGCGCGTCATCTTCTTTCGGATCGTAGAGCGGAGGCTGCAACACTCCAGCGGGAAAATTGATGTCGTTCATGTGATCGTTGTAGTACGCATTGACCGTGGGCGGGGTCATGCCCCATTCGCCCCGATCTACCGGCTTGCCAACCTTGGTCCAATCGCGCTTTTCCTCGAAGACCCGCGCCCGAACGACGTTGCCGAAATAGTCGTCCGGCGAGATGGTCAGCGAAGAGTAGTCACGCCACTTGTCCGGATATCCAATCTTGTTGCGCACCGCGTGCAGCTTGAGCACGGCCTGCTTCTTGGTCGCATCGCTCATCCAGTCCAGTTGCTCGATCTCCTGCTGCATCGCGGCTTCGATCTGGCTGGTCATCGTAACCACTTTGGCTTTGGTCTCGGCGCCAAAAGTGCGAGCGACGAACTCCTGCCCAAGGGCCTCGCCCAGGTAGTCGTCCACTTGCTCTTCGCAGCGCTGCCAGCGCGGCTTGATCTGTGGCACCCCGCGCAGATACTTGCTGTAGAAGTCGAAGTGCACGTTCTCGAAATTGCTGTCGAGGTTCTGCGCCGCGTTGTTCAAAGCATGGACGCGAAGGTAGGCCTTCAGCGCGTCGAGCGGCTGATTGGCGAGTTCCGCCTGGAGCGCCGCAAAGAACTTTGGCTGACTCACGTTGATGCTGGCCAATAGGGCTGGGGAGAGGTTTTCGCCGTGGAGAAATGCGCCAATCTCCAGCGCTGGCGTTAGGGCTTCGACCTCGTCCATCTTCATCGGATGATAGGTCTTGTAAGGGTCACGACGCTCCACCCGCGTGAGCGAGGCTTGCGCGAGCGCGGTCTCGATCTTCATCGTGGTCGCGGCCTGCTCCTCCGCCATGGCCTGCGGTTCGCCCGACATCACCAGCAGTTGCGCCAGGTATGCCACATAGCGCTTGCGGGTCTCTTCGCTCTTGGCGTCGGTCTTGGTGTAATAGTCGCGGTCCGGCAGGCCGAGGCCGCCGGCGCCCAGCGCCACGATCACCATCTCGGCGTTCTTGGAGTCCTGTTGCGAACCGGCACGGAAGAAATACAACCCGCGGCGGTCTGCGCCCTCACGCAAAAACTCGGCCAGCTGCTTGCGGTCGCCAATTGCGGCAATGCGGTCCAGCTCCGGCTGCAGCGGCTTCAGGCCGAGCTTGTCGATCGCCGCCGTATTCATGCACGCCGCGTAATAATCGCCGATCTTCTGCTGCGCCGGAGTGCGGTCCTTGAGCTTTGCGTCTTCCTCCAGAATGCCCCAGAGAAACTGGCTGTTTTCCTGATCGAGCTTGCCGTAGACGTCCCACCGCGCCTGATCGGGTGGGATCGGATTGTTCTTCATCCAGCCACCGCAGGTGTATTTGTAAAAGTCCACGCAAGGGTCGGCGCTGCGGTCCATGCTGTTCAGGTCCAGGCCCGGCGTGTAAGGAATCGCGTTCAGCGGCTGCAGTGGAGGTGTCGGCGTAGAGTTCTGCGCAAAGATCGGGGAAACACAGCCCGCGGACACGCAGGCCGAAATCAAAGCAACTCTCGAACAACGAAATATCATGCAAGTCTCCAATTGAGCCATTGTATTGAAGAGTCGTCCCGCGCTGGCTGGAGAGTTACAATTCAATCAGGCCATATGAAACCTCGGGACTGCCAACCCGCCCGTGTCGACCCTCCCTACTTGGGGCATTTTTGCCCAGTGATCCGGCGCTTTCGCCGCGGCCGTCCTGACCGTGGACGGAATCTTTCTAACTAACTAAGCTTAAGTCGCTGAGTGATTCCGGCGTGGCCTTCGCCGCTCCAGCAGGAGCGCCTGGCTAGTGTCTGTGCCGCGAATCATCCTCTGGCGGAAACGGCCACCTCAGAGCCGCGAGCGATCTCGCTGAGTCGAGCGCTCGCAAAGGAAGGGAACCAATGAACAGCTTTGGCAGTCAGTCGCAACTCAAATCCGGCGATCACGCTTACGAGATTTTTCGTCTTGATGCACTCGCGTCGAAAGGCGTGAAGCTGGGCAGGCTTCCGTACAGCCTTCGCATTCTGCTTGAAAACCTGCTCCGTCACGAAGACGGCAAGTCCGTCACCGCCGACGATATCGAATTCCTCGCCAACTGGGACCCGAAGGCCACGCCCTCCCGCGAAATCGCATACATGCCGGCTCGCGTGCTCATGCAGGACTTCACCGGCGTGCCCGCGATCGTCGACCTCGCCGCGATGCGCGATGCAATGAAGCAGCTCGGCGGCGACCCTGAGAAGATCAACCCGCTGCAGCCGGCAGAGCTGGTCATCGACCACTCCGTGCAGGTCGATGAATACGGGACGAAGGGTTCGTATGACATCAACGCAGCGCTCGAATTTTCACGGAACCGTGAGCGTTACGCATTCCTCAAGTGGGGCCAGTCGGCTTTTCGGAACTTCTCCGCCGTGCCTCCGGGCATGGGCATATGCCACCAGGTGAATCTCGAATATCTCGCCCGCGTCGTCTTCACCACTGAAGTGAACGGCAAACAGCGCGCCTATCCCGACACGCTCGTCGGCACCGACTCACACACAACGATGATCAACGGTCTCGGCGTGCTCGGCTGGGGAGTCGGCGGCATCGAGGCCGAGGCCGCGATGCTCGGCCAGCCTGTCTCCATGCTGCTGCCGCAGGTAGTCGGCTTCAAACTCAATGGCAAGCTCAAAGAGGGCGCGACCGCAACCGATCTCGTCCTCACCGTCACCGAAATGCTGCGCAAGCTGGGCGTCGTCGGCAAGTTCGTAGAGTTCTACGGCGCGGGCATCAGCGAATTGTCGCTCGCCGACCGCGCCACCATCGGCAACATGGCCCCCGAATACGGCGCAACCTGCGGCATCTTTCCCGTCGACGCCGAAACGCTCCGTTACCTGCGCCTCACCGGCCGCAGCGAAGACCAGATCAAGCTCGTCGAGGCCTATTACAAGGAGCAGGGGCTCTTTCACACCCCCAATGCCGAAGAGGCCGAATACTCCCAGACCATCGCCCTCGATCTCTCCACCGTGCAGCCCAGCGTCGCCGGGCCGCGCCGTCCACAGGACCGCGTCCTACTTAAGGAAACAGGCGCCAGTTTCAAACATCAGCTTCCCTCGCTGCTCGGCCCGACGGCCAACAAGAACAGCGAGCGCCAGGTCATTCGCTGGGAGAGCGAAGGTGGTCATCCATCCCTCCATGGCAACATTGAAAGCCCCGAAGGCGAGCCGGAGAAAGGACCGATCACTACGGTCAAGGAGCGCTTCAATGTCGATGTCGACCAATATCTCGACCACGGGTCGATCGTCATCGCAGCGATTACCAGCTGCACCAACACGTCGAATCCCTCAGTGATGGTCGCCGCGGGCATTCTCGCCAAGAAAGCGGTCGAGAAAGGACTCTCCGTCCCTCCATGGGTCAAGACTTCGCTTGCGCCCGGATCGCGCGTGGTGACCGACTACTACGAGAATGCCGGCCTGATGCCCTATCTCGACAAACTGCGTTTCAACGTTGTCGGCTACGGATGCACCACCTGCATCGGCAACTCCGGCCCACTGCCGACCGACGTCTCCCAATCGATCGAGGATCATGGGTTGGTCGCCGTCTCGGTGCTCAGCGGCAATCGCAACTTCGAGGGCCGCATCAGCTCCGACGTCCGCGCGAACTACCTCATGTCCCCGCCGCTCGTCGTCGCCTACGCCCTCGCCGGCCGCATCGATCACGACTTCGACACTGAGTCTCTGGGCAAGAGCCAGACGGGCGACAACGTGTATCTCAAAGACATCTGGCCCACCCAGCAGGAAGTCTCCGACGTGATCGCCAGCGTGATGAACCCCGAGCTCTACACCAAGGAATACGCCACCGTCACCGACGGCGACTCCAACTGGCAAGCGCTCAAGTTTCCCGCCGGCCAGGTCTACGAATGGGAGCCCGACTCGACCTACATCCGCCAGGCTCCATACTTCCACGGCATGAAGGCAACACCCACGCCGGTTGAAGACATCCACTCCGCCCGCGTACTCGCCGTGCTCGGCGACAGCGTGACAACCGACCACATCTCCCCGGCAGGCTCGATCAAGTTCAACGGCCCTGCCGGAAAATACCTGGTCGAACACGGCGTCAAGCCCGCCGACTTCAACTCCTACGGCTCGCGCCGCGGCAACCACGAGGTGATGGTGCGCGGCACCTTCGCCAACGTTCGCCTCAAGAACAAGCTCGCCCCCGGCACCGAGGGCGGAGTCACCCGCCTGCTCCCCGAAGGCGAAGGCATGAGTATCTTCGACGCCAGCGTGAAGTACGCCGAGCGGGGAGTGCCGCTCGTCATCCTCGCCGGGAAAGAATACGGCTCCGGATCGTCCCGCGACTGGGCGGCCAAAGGGCCAAAGCTCTTAGGCGTGCGCGCCGTCATCGCCGAAAGCTACGAGCGCATCCACCGCTCCAACTTAGTCGGCATGGGAATCCTTCCACTGCAATATGTTGAAGGCGAATCCACCGCAAGCCTCGACCTGACCGGCGAAGAGGTTTACGACTTCTCCGGCCTCCGCGATCTCCTCGATGCAAAGTTCGCGAATGGACGAATTCTCACCGTCGAAGCAACCGCGCCGGACGAGAGCAAGAAGAAGTTCCAAACCACCGTCCGCATCGACACTCCGCAGGAGATCCTCTATTACGAAAATGGCGGGATTTTGCAGTACGTTCTGCGGCAGTTAGCGGCGAAGAACTGATCTCTCCATTGCGGTCGAGACGGGGTTATCGGCCAGGTGCCGATAACCCCCGTTTTTCATGAGCAATGTTCAGAAAGGCTAGACTTGTCGTCATGGATTCCGTGCATGATGGCAGTGTAGACCCCACCCCAGCTGTTGGTGACTTCTATGTCGAAAACGCCTGCTGCACGCGATGCGGGGTACCCGAACTTGTAGCCCCTGATCTAATCGGCATTCGCGGCGACGGCCATTGCTTCTGGAAGAAGCAGCCAGTGACTCCAGACGAGATGCAACAGACTTTTGCGATCTTCGATGGGCAGGAGCTTGGTTGCCATCGATACGCAGGGATAAATCCGGAGATTCAGAAGAGAATCGGATTCGAGCAGTGCGACACTCCGGTAAACGGGGCTACGCAAAATGTCTCAGTTGTGTGGCCCTCCGGTGGAAATGGTTCGCAAAGTGAGGTAACGAGCCCCAGCACGATTGCGCACAAAGGGCTCCTTGCAAGGATTCTCTCGAAGCTTAGAGGCGATACGTATTAGGCTCCTCAAGAGTTAGCTTATCGGCAAGAGCGCGGTCAGCGGCCTATTTATCGAATAAGCCGAACGTCCACATCCATCCTCAGCTTGCCCCACGAGCGATCGGCGGTATAGACGGGAAGCTGGAGAGTCCTGCCAAGGGCAAGGCAGGCGCGGTCTCCAGAGATAAGCCCAGCAAACGAGTTGGAGGCGCGAGGCTTCCTGTTAGCTCAGCCTGGTCTGCGGGCCTTTTGTATCCGCTGTCGTTGGGTCGTAATTCTCAACTCGTCGTTTTCCATGCAAAGCACAATCTCATCGCCAGCCTCGACACCGAGCGCTTCCCGGAAAGAAGCCGGAATCACGATACGGCCATTGGGATTGATTTTGACGCGAGTTTCCACAAGTAAGCCTCTGCCCGAGTATGACACTAGGCTCCTGTTGGGTCACTTTATGGAGACAATGTCAGTCCCCTCGAACATTGGTATCGCTACGATCGTCGACCTGCATTTCATTCCGGACTATTCAGCCAAGTCGGTGTTCGGCCCTTTCACTTTTTCGCGCTTGCGTTCAATATGGACGTGGATGAATTGGGGGACTATGCAGATCATTGAACAGAATAAGAAACGCTTTGTTGCTTTCTCGATGGCAGCCGCCTGCCTTCTCAGCCTTCCTTGCCTGGCCCAAGGGACACCTCCTGCGACTCCGCCAGCAAGGTCTGAACCCCAGCCCTACACCGGCAACCGGCCGCAGAGTATCAAGGATGGAGTGCAGATTCAGACTGCCTATCGCGAGGACCTGGTCGCGATGGAGGATGCGATCCCGACCAAAGCCCCGGCAAAGCCGAAGCAGCCGCGCAAGGTTCTGGTGCTTTGCAAGGCGGCCGGGTATGTGCACTCGTCGATTCCCCTGGCCGCGGAGACGGTGAAGGCGATGGGAGAGAAGACCGGGGCGTATGCGACGACGATCAGCTATGACTCAGCCGACATCAACGCGGCGAACCTGGCGCAGTATGACGCGATCTTCCTCGATAGCACGACGCTGGCATTTCTCGATGACCCGAAGGATGCGGCTGCCACAGAGGCCCGCAAGAAAGCATTGATGGATTTTGTGCGCGGAGGCAAAGGCCTGGTTGGGATCCATGCAGCAGTGGATACATACCACACGGCTGAGCACGCGGCCGATGCGCCACCCACGGGAACCTGGCCAGAGTTCAATACGATGATCGGGGGATGGTTCAAGTTCCACTGGATCTATCCGCAAGTCTTGACCGTGAAGATTGACGATCCAAAGAGCCCGCTGACGGCGATGTTCCATGGTCAGGAATTCCAGATCCACGACGAGACCTACACGATGGCGCAGGACTCCTTTTCCAGGAAGAACGTGCATGTGCTGACCAGCATCGACTACTCCAAGATGAGCGATGAAGACAAGGCGAAGGAAAAATACAAGCGTACCGACGGAGACTATGCCCTAAGCTGGATTCGCCGGGAAGGCAAAGGCCGGGTCTTCATCGAAGTGCTTGGGCACAGTGAACATATCTATTCGAACACGATGATGATGGAACATGTGTTGGCGGGAATTCAATATGCCCTGGGAGACTTGAAGGCGGATGATTCGCCAAGTGTGAAATAGCCAAACTGCTATTGCAGCTGAAAGGAAACAGCCGATGTCAAAAGTGATGAAATGCCGGAAGTCGGTCTGGATTGCGACTTCGTCGCCACTGGTGAAAGTGAAGGCGAGATCATGGCCAAGGTCGCCAGGCACGCGAAGGAAGATCATGGTATGACCGACATCTCGCCCGAGGTTGCAGCGAAGGTCCAGGCTGCGATCCACGAGGCTTAGGCCGCTCGCAACATCTCCAGCACATTACCAGAGACGCTGGACGCCATATTTGTCGAAGAGCTTCTCATTGCTGACAAGCAGAAGGTTTTCGGCTTGAGACTGGGCTATCAGGATTCGGTCAAATGGATCCTGATGTTGGCCAGCAAGCAGTCCTGCACGGTTGGCATGATCCATAGAAATTGAGAGCTCTCGAAAGCCTTGCTTCCGCATGCTCTCTGAGAAGGCCTGAACGAATGGTTCAGCCTGCGGAAGTTTCCCGATGCGATACTTGGTCGCAATCTCCCAGGCAGAGGACGCAGAGACATAGATGGTGTTGTCTAAGTCGACCAGCGCTTGTCTTGCTCGCCTGCTCAGGTGCGGATCATCGAGTATCCACCAGATCAAAGCATGAGTGTCGAGCAGTAGCCTCATTCGCCTTCGCCATTCCAGAGACGCAACTCCTCCTCTGGCAATGGCTCGAAGAACTCCGGCCCGAGAATGAAAACCCCTTTGAACATTCCCGGAACGCGGCCCTTTTTCTTGACCGGCTCTGCCGCGACGATTCGCGCAACAGGCTTGCGCTGACGACCCGAGGTGATGATCACCTCTTCGCCCTGGTTGGCGAGCTTTACCAGTTTGGACAGCTGAGTCTTGGCTTCGAACATAGAGACTTCTTGCATCGGCGTAACCTGCTAAGCAAATCCTAGCTAAGATTTGAGCCAGAGGTCAAGAAGGAAGACAGGCCCTTAAATCCCCATGCCAAATTCGCCCACAGCGGCACGCTTATCGCCGGCATGAGCGAAACGGTCATACGGCGTCCGCCGGTTGAACTTGTAACGCGTGCGGAACTCGCGCCCCAGATAAAGCCCTAGCGCTGCCGCACCGACTGCCACCGAAGCCAGCCCGATAATTTTGAAGGAGAAGCCTTTTTCTTTCTCTTTCTTCGCGATGGGGGCGGGGTCGGGAATCAGCAGCACGGCCTTCTTCCCAAGCCACAGCAGACGGCGGAGTCGTTGACTCTTCATACCGTCATCATAGCGCAGCTTTATAAACGCTGGCCCGGGTAGACGAGTGCCAGGGCTACTCCGAAGTTTCATGTGGGGAAAAATTCCAGCAAAGCGCCAATCAGGGAATCGCATCGAGCCGGTGCAGGTGCTTCACCTTTTCCTCCGCCGGAAGAAAACTGGCCTCGAAGGAATTCGCCGCCAGCTCCCGCAAATGCTCAGCGCTAAAGCCGAACTCGCGCTGCGCCAGCAAATACTCGGCCTCCAGGTCGCTCTCGAACATCGCGGGATCATCCGAGTTGAGCGTGATCATGAGGCCGGCATCGAAGTAGTTGCGCACCGGATGCAGCCCGGCCGGAACGCAGCAGCCGGTGCGAACATTCGATGAGATGCAAATCTCTATGGGTATCTGTCGCTCGGCGAGCACTTCCATCAGATCGGGATCTTCAATCGCGGTTAGCCCGTGGCCGATGCGCTCGGCGCCAATATTCAGCGCTGCCCAGATGCTCTCCGGGCCGACGGTTTCGCCGGCATGTGCTGTGAGCCGCAGCCCGGCATCGCGGGCCTCTGCGTAGAGGTCGCGAAATGGCTCGGCTCCAGTGCGCCGCTCGTCGCCGCCAATCCCGATCCCGATGATCGACGGAAACTCGCTTCGCATCTCCGCGGCCTTACGAAAGACCCTGCCAGCCTCTTCGACACCAAAATGCCGCACCGCGTCGAATATCCAGTAGACACTCACGCCGAAGTCGCGCTCGCCGCGAATCCGCCCCGCCTCCATGCCCTGGAAGATTCGATCAAACACCAGCGGATCGGCCTCAAACTCCGCCTTGCGCCAGTAGTAGACCACGCCGACCGACACATACACCTCGGCGTGGATCACTCCCTGCGCCGCAAGCTGCGCCATCATCCGGTAGGTGATCAGCTCATAATCTTCCGGAGTGCGCAGCCGCGCGGTCACCGCCTTAAAGGCGAGCATAAAGCCGCTGAAATCCTTGTATTGATAGAGAGCTTCGGCTTCATCGATACTCAGCAGATCCCCGGACGGCCCCTGGCCCACGGTCGCGGATCGTCGGCTCAGCTCGACCAGCGTTTCGGGACTCACCGTGCCTTCGAGATGCAAGTGCAGCTCGGCTTTAGGAAGGCGGCGCAACCAGGCCCGCGAAACGGGTACCACTCCGCCTACGGTGCTGGTCGGCATCTTATCCTCTGTTCGCAGTGTTCTTAGCGCAGAACTCGCTGCGATGGCGGCTGTAGCCAAAGTAAATCACCAGCCCGATGACCAGCCAAATAACAAACCGCGACCAGGTAATGACCGGCAGGCCAGCCATGAGCAGTCCGCAAAACAGAACGCTCAGGACTGGAATCACCGGGCCGCCCGGAACGCGGAAGCCCCGGCGTCGATGGGGGTCTTTCACCCGCAGGATCAGGACGCCGATCGAGACCAGCACAAAGGCAAAGAGCGTTCCGATGTTGGAAAGATCGGCGAGTGTTCCTATGTCGAACAAGCCGGCGGGAATGCCAACGACGAAACCGGCGATCCAGGTAGCGATGGCCGGCGTGCGGAAGACCGGATGCACCTTGCTGAACATGTCCGGCAGCAGCCTGTCCCGGGACATCGCAAACCACACCCGCGACTGCCCCATCTGGAAGACGAGAATCGAAGAGATCATGCCCAGCATCGCCCCGATCAGCACCACCAGCCGTACCCAATGCAGGCGATGGCCGCCGGGTTCGAGCGACAGCTTCTTGAGCGCGTTGACCACCGGCGCGGCGTCATCCACCATCGACTGCCACGGCACCAGACCGGTCAGCACCACCGCGACCGCGACATAGAGCAGCGAGCAGATGACTAGCGTCGCAATGATGCCGATGGGCAGATCGCGTTGCGGGCGTCTGCATTCCTCCGCCGCTGTCGAGACCGAGTCGAAGCCGATGTAGGTGAAGAAGATGATGCTGCCGCCGGTGAGCACTCCCGACCATCCGTTCGGATAATAAGGGTGGTAGTGGCTCGGCTTGATGAAGCTCGCGCCCGCAATGACAAACGCCATGATCGCGACGATCTTCAGCAGCACCATGATGTTGTTCGCCTCGGCGGACTCGCGAATGCCGCGCACCAGCACCACCGTGATCAAAATCACAATCAGGAAGGCCGGGATATTGAAGCCAAAATGCCATCCGGAGTTGTAGATCACATTGCCTTGCAGATCGGAGAGTCCAGAGGGCAGATAGGCCGGCGAAATCCATGTCGCCGGCGGGATGCAGGCCGAACCAGTCGAGCAGGTCGACCAGGTGCGCGGCAAAGCCCACGCTCACCGTCATGTTGCTGCCCGGCGTATTCGAGTATCAGGTCCCATCCGATGATCCACGCGATCAGCTCGCCCAGCGTCGCATAGGTATAGGTATAGGCGCTGCCCGCGATCGGAATCATCGAGGCTAGTTCGGCGTAGCACAAGCCGGTCAGCGCGCACACCAGCGCGACCAGCACGATCGAAACCGCAATCGCCGGGCCCGCGCCCGGACGCCCGGAGAGCGCCGTGTGATGGATCAGATAATCCAGCAGCGGCGTATTGAGGATCGACGAAGTGTCGAACTTCTCACCCGCGATCGCCGTTCCGATCACGGTGAAAATGCCGGAACCGATCACCGCCCCGACGCCCAGCGCGGTCAGCGACAAAGGCCCCAGCGTCTTCTTAAGGCGTGCTCGGGCAACTCCGAATCGCTGATCAGCTTGTCGATCGACTTGGTCGCGAAGAGTTGTGTCGCCAGGTGCGTGGCTCCTGCAATCGAATTGTGATGTTGAGTGCTGAACCGATTCGGCTGCCCCACATCTCGCTTTTTTAAGATGTGGGCCCCACCACCATCTCGGGTGCCCCATCCTTCGCGCCTTTTGCGAAGGGCGGGACGAGCCGCTTACCGCTTGCTGGCTCCCTTGCTCGCCTTCTTCAGCTTCTGCTTGTTCTCGCCGCGCGCGCCTGTCCGCGGAGCCTTCGGCGCCGCCTTCTTCCGCGCCGCGCGCTTCAATGCTTTCCGTTCTGTCTTGTCTTCGATCTTCGTAGTATTCGCCATCATTTCCTCTGGGCGGGTCGTCTCGCGCCGTTTTCCTTGCAAAGATTCATTAAGACTAAATCAAAGCGCAAAGATTCCCGCCGGAAATCGAAAGCACAGACTTTCGCTCCCAAAGACAATCCCCTTGTCAGCGCCATGCTCCTACACTAGGCTGATTCACAACGTCCGGCCATCGACCGGCAAAGCTATCTGCTTGCTCTCCCTCCGGCCCGAAGTAAAGAACACGTTCGCGGAATCGCACTGCCTTCTCGGAATCTTTGATCGATGCCACTCGCTCCTAACTCCAAACTCGGCCCCTACGAGATCAAATCCACGCTCGGCGTCGGAGGCATGGGCGAGGTCTACCGCGCACGCGACTCCCGCCTCAATCGCGACGTCGCCATCAAAGTTCTGCGAGAAGACGGCGCCTCCACCGATCTCCGCAGCCGCTTCGAGCGCGAAGCCCGCGCCGTCGCCGCCCTCAACCACCCCAACATCATCGCCGTCTACGACTTCGGCATTGAGTCCGGCCAGCAATACATCGTCAGCGAACTCCTCGACGGCGAGTCACTCCGCTTACTGCTGAAAGGCAAGCCCCTCCCAGTTCGAAGGTTGATCGAAATCGCCGCCCAGGTCGCCGACGGCCTCGCCGCCGCCCACAGCGCGGGCATCGTCCACCGCGACCTCAAGCCCGAAAACATCATGCTCACCAAAGACGGACGAGCCAAGATCCTCGACTTCGGTCTCGCCCGTCACGCTCCGACAGCCTCACCAGCTATCCCGCCCGGGTCCGACGAAACCTTCGTCCCCCCAACTCAAAACCTCACCAGCGCCGGAGCCATCCTCGGCACCGCCGCCTACATGAGCCCCGAGCAAGCCCTCGGTCAGGAAACCGATTATCGCTCCGACCAGTTTTCCTTTGGACTGATCCTCTACGAAATGGCCTCAGGCAAACAGGCCTTCGCGCGAAACAGCAGCGTCGAGACCATGGCCGCGATCGTTCGCGATGAGCCGTCTGCGATCGAGGAGAAAATTCCCGCGCCGCTCAAGTGGATCATCGACCGCTGCCTCCACAAAGAACCAGAACAGCGCTATGAGTCGACGCGTGATTTATTCCACGAGCTGAAGGACCTGAGAGAACACTTCTCCGAGGCATATACCAGCGAGCGCCTTGCGCCGACTGTGGTCCAAAAGAAAGCAAATCGATGGAAGATTCCCGCTGCTGTTGGCGCGTCTTGCCTGCTGATGGGTGGACTATTGATCTACGTTCTGAAGCCCTCAGGTCAGGACATTGGAAACTATCGCTACACACCGCTCGCCAGCGACGCGGTAATCGCCGTCTGGTCGCCGGATGGCAAAGCCATAGCTTATGCGGCGAAGGTCAATGAAATCCACCAGGTCTTCTTGCGTTATCTCAATACGCCGGCCCCGGTGCAGCTGACCCATGGTAAGCACAGTGTTGGGCCGCTGGGCTGGTCAAGCGATAAGAACCACGTCATTTTCCTCGAGGCGCCAGATGATCCATGGTCGGAGACTTTCAACATCTACTCCGTGGCGACGGTTGGCGGCGACCCTGAGTTCATCATGAAACTCGAGTGCAAAGACGATTGCGTCCTGTCGCGTGACGGCGAGACTTTTGCGACGCGTATCAAGGACAAGGATGGCTATTTCAGGATCGCGGTATCCAACCCGCTTGGATCGCCGCTAAAAGTCTATTCCCCCGATCCCTTTGCCAGCAAAGCAGACTACGGCGGGGCTATGCTTGCCTTCGCTCCCGACGGAAAGAAGATGTTGTATTCCTTTGTCGATGAGAAAGGCCTTCCGAGAAATTGGCTACTGCCTTACCCTGCAGGTAGCGGCCCTCCGCAACTTGTTTTACAAAAACTAGGGACCTACGGCAGTTTGTCCTGGATGCCGGATAGCCGGAATCTATTGATCTCGATTCGCGCCGATGCGAACGCTCCCCGCCACGTTGCGATCGCGAATATATCGTCCGGCGTGATATCCCCGCTGACGACCGGGACTGCGGATGAAGATCAGGCGGTGGCATCGCCGGATGGCAAGGGCATTCTCTACACCCAGCTGAATGGCCAGGAGGATATAATCTCGGTTTCACTGGTAGATGGAACCACGACCACCTTGATCTCTACGGGGCACCGCGAAGATATGGCGGCCTGGTCGGCAACCCAGGCCAAGCTCGCATGGGCAACGAACCGAAGCGGGTCGTTTCAGATATGGATGCGCGCCCCTGACGGCTCAGAACGCCCGGTGGTGACGGCGGCAGATTTCCCCGGAGGCGGCGGGGCGTCATGGCTGGCGGCGCCGTCGCTTTCTTCCGATGGTGAGCGCCTCATTTACGATCGATTCGGCCCCGACGGCGGGTTCCGGCTATGGATCTCGTCGCTGTCGGGCGGGTCCCCGGTGAGGCTGACCGACGTTGAGCCGGGAGCGGAATACACAGGCGCTTGGTCGCCGGATGGCAGCCGCTTTGTTTATCTCCAGTCGCAGGGCGGCAAGACATCGGTAATGGTGACGAAGACGAACGGGAATGCCGCACCTGTCATGTTGAAGGAGGGCGTCCTGCCCTCTTTCCCCGACTGGTCGCCGACGGGCGATTGGATCACCTATCGCGACCAGAAGGGCTGGAGCCTGGTTTCTCCCGATGGCAAGCGGTCCAAATTCCTGGGCAACATCCAGAGCCTATACCTGGCGTTTGCAAGAGATGGAAAGTTGCTCTACGGCATCCAAACTGGCAGGGAGACCGACCGGGCGACGCTCTTCTCGCTCGATCCTGTATCGCTGAAGCAGACGCCGATCAAGGAACTGGGGAAGAACCTTATACCTGCACAGGATTTCACCGTCCGCTTCAGCCTTGCTCCCGACGGCAAAAGCTTTGTGTACAGCGTCGACAAAGACCGCAGCGACCTCTGGATGCTGCAAGGCTACCGCCAGCCCGGCCTCTGGAACCAGATCAAAGACGCCTTCCACTTCAGCAAGTCAAACTGAGAGCAGCTGGCAGCAATCCAGCGATCATCTCGAAATACGGCTTCCTCAAAAGTTGTCAAGTACCCTTCTCGCCAACAGTACCGCTAACCAGAACACATTCAACTAGTTACAGGCAAGACGCGGTTGGCATAGTGAATGGGGTCAAGTTGATAAACTAGAGATAGGCAAATAGAAAAAGAACATCCACAGGTGCCGGCATGAAGTGAGAAGGTCCGGGCGCGAAACTCACACAAAAATAAGGAACTTGCGGTTCGCGCGCGTTCTTTTCAATGAATTAGTCTTATTTGAATTCGCCAAGCTACTGAAATCATGGATCTTACCTAGTTCATGGGGGGGAGGGGGGTACCCCTCCTGTAGAGAAACCAACCCCCCCGCGCTAGACCTTCTCCAGGTTGGCAAACTTCTCCACCAGCTTCTTCACCCCGAACCTGGCAAACTGCACCGTGATCTTCGCCGAGTCGCCATCGCCCTCGGTGCGGAAGACAATCCCGTCGCCATACTTCGGATGCCGCACCCGTTCGCCGTTCTTGAACCCGGTAGCACCGGTGGCAGACGGAATCTCCAGCTTCGGGCGAGGCGTGTAGCCCGACTTGTTCTTGCCAGTGAAGAACTGCGCGATGTTATCGAGCGATCCCCCTCCGCTCGCTTTGGCAGCGGACTTTGGCGTGAAGCCACCTGAGTATCGTGAGCCCGGAGCGCTGGAGGCTGAGAGGCGCGCGCTCTGATCTTCATCCTCATAGCTGTAATGACGGCCTGACTCCATATCGTCGTCGCCGTAGGGCGAGCGACCGCGGCCGTTCCAGTCGCGGTTGCCGCCGCTCCAGCTTTGGGTGCGCGATCGAACCGGACTCAGATCCTCGATCAAGTCCGCAGGAATCTCTTCGAGGAACCGCGAAGGCAGACTCGCCTCAGGCATGTCGTTCCCATAGCGCCGCCGATACCGCGCCCGCGTCACCAGGAGCGTGTCCATCGCCCGCGTCATGCCGACATAGCAGAGCCGCCGCTCTTCCTCCATATCGTTAGGACTGTTCAGCGTTCGCGAATGCGGAAACAGACCCTCCTCCATGCCCGCAAGCAGGACCAGCGGAAACTCCAGCCCCTTGGCCGCGTGGAGCGTCATCAGCGTGACGCGCGATGACGGATCGTACTTGTCCACATCGCTCACCAGAGCCGCGTGGTCGAGGAACTCATGCAGCGTCTCGCCCCGCGCCTGCGCGTCTTGCGCCGCGTTGGCGAGTTCCTTGAGGTTCTCGATGCGGGAGAGCGATTCGGGAGTGGCCTCTTCTTCGAGTGCGCGGATGTACCCGGTGCGGTCGATAAGGAAACGAATCAACTCCGGCAGCGTCGCCGGATCGCCGGGCTTGCGGAATGGTGTCTTTGTCCTCGAAGGTAGCAAGCTGGGCGAGCGTTTGCGCCGCCGCTCGCGCAACGGAAGCGCGTTCCAGCGGCGTCGGCCCCTTTGCCGTCTCTGGAACTACCTCAAGAAATGGATTGAATTCGGTCGCGTCGACACGCAGCTCTTCGCCAGCAAACTCGGGCGATAGCGGCTCGAGTCCAAGCAGTCCCTGGCCATCGTCATCGAACTCGGCAAAGTCGAAGCTTGTATCGGCCTCTTCCGAAACCGCCACGAAATCCGCTGCCGTCTCGATCTCGATTCCATCTTCCGCGGCATCCGAAACCTCCGCGTCGCTGTCGAGAGCGGCCACATCCGCTGCCAGCTTCTCATCGAATCCCGGAGCGCAGCATCGCCCGCGCATCCTGAATGACGCGGCGGAAGTTTTCAAGGGCGCAGGATCGCTCGCGCTGGAAGCAGCCTCTCTTTCACCGCACGTCCCGTCGCCGTCCACAGGCTCGATCCAGTCTCGAGCGCGAGCCGCTCGATGGTCTCCATCGTGGTCTTGCCGATGCCGCGCGGCGGAGTATTCACCACACGCTGCAGCGCGATCGAATCGTCAGTGTTTTGGACCAGCTTGAGATAGCTGAGCAAGTCTTTGATCTCGGAGCGGTCGTAGAACGAGAATCCGCCAACCATCGTGTAACCAATGGAGTAGCGGCGCAGCGCCTCTTCTACCAGCCGCGACTGAGAGTTGGTGCGATAGAGCACGGCCGCGCGCGGCTGTTCGCCGGAGGTGCTTTCTTCACCCGCCTTGCGCAGATATTTGTTGATCTGGTCGGCGATGAAGAGCGCTTCGTTCTCGCCGTCGGGAGCCTCGTAGTAGCCAATCTTCGAGCCACCCTCGCGCGCCGTCCAGAGATGCTTGCCTTTGCGCTGGGCGTTGCGCGCAACGACCGCGCCGGCGGCCTCGAGGATCATCTGCGTCGAGCGGTAGTTCTGCTCCAGCCGAACGGTCTTGACGGTGGGAAAGTCTTTCTCGAACTCGAGAATGTTCTTGATGTCGGCGCCGCGCCAGGAATAGATGCTCTGGTCCTCGTCGCCGACGACGCAGACATTCTGCGCGGGCCCGGCGAGCAGCTTCATCAGCTCGTACTGCGGGCGATTTGTGTCTTGATATTCGTCGATGAGCAGGTAACGATAGCGCCGGTTATAGCGCTCGCGCACCTCGGCGGATGACTTGAGCACTCGCACCGCCTCCAGCAGCAGATCGTCGAAGTCGAGCGCGTTCGCCTTGCGCAGCTCCTGGCGATAGGCCTCGAAGATGTGCGCGACCTTTTCGCTGGTCGGATCGGCGGAGCCGAGGTAATACTCCTGCGGATCGAGCATGTGGTTCTTCGCCCACGAGATGCGCCCGAGCACGACGCGCGGCGTGAGCTGCTTGTCGTCGAGGCCCATCCGCCGCATGACTTGCTTGACCAGCGATTGCTGGTCGGATTCGTCGTAGATGGCAAAGGTGCGGGTGAGGCCGTCGTTGCCGATTCGGAGCGCCTCGATGTCGCGGCGCAGCAGGCGTACGCAGAAGGAGTGGAAGGTCGAGAGCAGCGGTTTGGCCAGCGAGCCGTGGGCGAGCAGCTTATCGACGCGCTCGGCCATCTCGGCGGAGGCTTTGTTGGTGAACGTGACCGCGAGGATCGAGTCCGGAGGGACGCCGCGCTCTTCGATCAGGTAGGCGATGCGGTGGGTGATGACGCGAGTCTTCCCCGAGCCGGCGCCGGCGAGGATAAGCACCGGCCCATCGACGGCCTCAACCGCCTCCCGCTGCTGCGGGTTCAATTTGTCGAGTAAATGCTGCAAAGAAGACTTCTCAAATCGTCGAAATTGAGATCGGATTTCGGACTCGGACGATAATCTCAGTGTATTCGCTCAAGGGGATTGTTTCTGTTCCGTACACCTCTGACCCGAATGGGGCGACGTGTTCGGCCTTGTCGCACACAATAATGATAGAGTTCTGGTTCAGGGGTAAATCGAACATGACCGACCACCTTCAACAGCTTCTCGAAGAGGCCCGCAAAGTTCCCTTTACTGACGAGGAACGCGAAGCCCAACGTCGCAGTTTCGCTTACGGCAACGCAAAGATAGAAAACGACCGAATCACCCGCGAAATGGTGGACGAGCTGGACGAGTTGGCAAAGGCGGAACTGCGGGCGCAATGATGCCCGACGAACGTCACAGCCGGGCTTACGAAGCCGAGATCATCACCGACCCGGATGCGCTTGCGCGCCGCGAAGCCCAAAATACGCTGGCGCAATACAGGGCCGTGACGGAAATGATAGAGAACTTCCTCCAGCCTGATCGCCCGTTCAAGTTTCGGCCATCCCATTTACTACATCTCCATCGCGAAGCCTTGACTGGAATAAGCCAGTATGCGGGAAACTGGCGGCCAGCGGAGATAGAGATTGGCGGAAGCAAGCATAAGCCTCCCGGCGCTTTCGAGGTTCCTGAACGGATCGAGGAGCTCTGCGACTACATCAATGACAAATGGACGGAGAAGAGCCCGTTGCACTTGTCAGCTTATGTCCTTTGGAAGTTGAACTGGATCCATCCGTTCACCGATGGAAACGGGCGCACATCCCGTGCAGCTGCGTATATGGTGCTTTGCATAAGACTCGGATATCTACTTCCGGGCAAATTGACGATTCCGGAACAGATTTCTCAAGACAAAACGCCATATTACAAAGCACTCGAATCAGCAGACTTCGCGTGGGAGCAAGGGATCGTCGATCTCTCGGCGATGAAGAAGTTGCTGAGTTCCATGTTGGCGCGTCAGCTCGTTGGAGTACATTCAGACTCTCAGTCGGGCCAGGAATAGTTCACTCGATCTGGACGGTGGCTCCGATAATCCAGACGGCTAGTTGTACCTGGTCAGGCACCAATCCGGGCCTTCGGCGCCCTTTCCCCAGCATCCTCTTTGGGTGGCTTTGCGAATTTCGTCGCAGCTGTTCTCTTGTATATTGCAGGCCTTGTCGGGATGGTCGGCCACTTTCTGGCAGTCCGCGGCGAGTTCGTTGGCCTTATCCGCGCCTTGGGTTGTCATGCAGGAATGCGACTCCATATCGGCGGCCCGCTTTTCCTGATCGCTTTGAGACCGCTGGGCGTTTCCACTCGCCCGGGCGCCGAGCGGGGCGAGATCGTCGTCGCCGGCGCCATTCTGTCTCGCCTGCTGGTACTGCGCGTTGGCGCCCAGCTTGCTCCAGACACCGCCGCCGCTCTTCTTTGCGGGGGTCGGGCCGGTCGAGCCGGTGTCTCGAGCCCCCACATACGCACCCCCGCCCGACACATAGAGCGCCTCAAAAGGGCCGCGTTGCACTACTTCCCGGCCGTTGTAAGGAATGTCGCACTTGCCGCCGGTCAGCTTGCCGGGCTGGTAACCATGATCGTGATATTGCACACGACAGGAGTATAGCGGTGACCCATCGGCCTCGTTGCCAGTCTGCAGCAGATCGGGTGAATTGCCGGTATAGGGCCGCCACGCCGCGGGGCCATAGAGGACTTGATAGTCTCTGGCAACGACCTCCCTACTGTTATAAGTGACGTTGCAGTTGCCCTTGACCCACTTGCCGGGCTGGGTCCCTCCCTCGTAGGTGGCGCGGCAGACAAATAGAGGGGAGTTGGGTTCCGGCGCGTCTCCCGGACCGCCCACGACCGCTCCGTTGTCCGGCTCTTGCGGCGAAACCTGTTGTTGCCAGTGAACGCCCGAGTTTTGCGCGATGGCAGATCCGGTGGTGAGCAAAGACAGGCTTGCGCAGGCAAGTGCCGGCGCCAACGCGCCTGCGGCCAGACGTCCCTTCAAGAGACTTTTCAATAATGACGATGAATTCACCGCTCCCTCCTGTCCGGCGCTATTTTTTGCAGAAACACCACGCTGGCTTGGCGCATTCCGGGTTCCCCTGTTCGTCCTTGATTCCCGAATCCCAGCCCTGATTGCATGTCGCCTGCTGACCGCCATTGCAGGAGATCGAGCATCCCGCACATGCGACGGTCGCTCCAGCCTTGCAGTAGGTCGGTTGCGGGGGCGGTTGCGGGAACGCCTGAGAGGCGGCTTGTTGCGCTGCGTGGGCGGCAACCGAGCCCAACACGGCATAGACGGCCTCGGCATAACTGCTCTTTCCGTTCTTGCCGCACCAGTCGCGCACCTTTTTGGCGTCGTCTGCCAGGGCGGCTTCACTCTGCGTATAGCGCGGGTCGGGGCTGGTTGCATTGGCGAAGCCTTGCAGATAGGCGAGATACAACGCCTGCTGCGCAGGATCGTTGGCCTCGCGGTACGCAGAGCAACTGGAAGCGGCGACCGAAGGCTGCGCCTCAGCCCTCGAGACGAAACCGGCCATGGCCGCGAATAACGGAAATGTCAGCAACAAAATGATGCGTCTCATGCCACCCTTTCTACTTCAGCAACTCTGTATGGTGAGTGGCGAGCAAGATCGCCCCCCAGATCCATCCCAGCACCACATAAATCAGCGCGACCACGATGCCCGCCGGGATCGAAGCGATCGCGAGCTTGATCAGAAACCGGACCATCGTCCAAAACGGCATGTCGAAACCGACAACCACAACCGGCGTAACCGAACCATCGGACATAAAGTCGAACCATCCCCTCTAGCGGGCTCGTTTGCCCCGCTTTCTGGGTTCGCCACACTGACCGGAGTGCAGCGGCAAAACGCTCAAAAAAACAATAGCGCCGCCGTAACGCGGTTTCTAGAAAAAAACTGCCATCTTTTGAACATTCTTTGATTTTTTCGGGTCAGGATGCGCTATCAATTGGACGAGAGTTGAGCGCCAGGCTGCCGCCGCTCGATTCACGTCAAGAAAAGTTCGCCAAATGGGAAACCGGATCAGTCTCAGGCTTGACCAACTCGACTCCGAACCAAGCCTGATGGAGGAGAGCTATGAGCGCCTGCTGGCCCATAGAGCGGAGGGCCTATCGTCCCGCTACAGCCCCCTCGCCGGCTTCAGCGTCACCCAGCTTCGTGCCGACCCCTCGCCGGAGCGCTTTCCCGCGCAGGTCAACCCGGGCAAACACGGTATCAACATCCAATCCAACGTCGGCGATGCGGAGCTCGAGATCGATTCCCGGCGAAGACGAAATATTTACAGGCCCGGCGACTTCGCCCTGGTTCCACGTGGCGCTCGCACCAACGGAAACGTCTACCGAAGCACGGAATTTGTGCACATCCTGATGGAAGAGTCTTGTATCGAGAGGGTTTCTGAAGAGTCCGACGGCCCCGGTCGCGTCGAGTTATTGCCCATCCTCCAGGGCCGAGACGAGCTGTTGCGGCACCTGGCGCATACGCTGGTCGGCGAACTGGCGAAAGGGCCGGCGGTCGATGCGCTCTACGCCGACATTCTCACGCGGGCGATCATCGCGCACACGGTCAAGAACATGGGCGCGGCCGCGGTACAGCCAAAGAGAGACCACCGGCTCGCTCTTTCCACCGTCGGCATGATCATCGACTACGTCGCCGAAAACCTCGGCGGTCCGATCCGTCTCGACGACCTCGCCGCGGCGACCGGAGTCGGCGCCTCGAAGCTGCACACGCAATTCAAACGGGCAGTGGGCGTGCCTCTGCATCAGTTCGTGATCCAGCAGCGGGTGAAACGGGCGCGCGAGCTGCTTTCGGGGTCCAAGCTTCCGGTTGCCGAGATCGCCTATCGCACGGGGTTCTCAGACCAGTCCCATCTGACTCGGGTGCTTCGCCGGCACACCGGGCTGACGCCGAGGGCCTTTCGTCAGGCGTAGTCTCACATCGATTCCCGTAAAATAAACGTATGCTTCAACTTTCAGGCGCCGGAAAACGTTTTGGGACAAAACTGCTCTTTGAGAACGTCAACTGGCTGATCACGCCAGATGAGCGAACTGCCCTGGTCGGCGCCAACGGAACAGGCAAGTCGACGCTGATGAAGATCCTCGCCGGGAGCGACAGCGCCAATGACTCTTTTGGCGGCGGCCTCGACTACGGGACCATGCAGCGCACCAAGGGCATGTCGATTGGCTACTTGCCGCAGGATGGCCTTTCGCTTTCCGGACGGACAGTCTTCGATGAATGCCTGACGGTCTTTGAGGAGCTGCGCGCGATGGAGAGCGAGCTCGAAGGGCTCTATTCGGCGCTCGCCGAGCTTGATCCCGCGAGCGCCGAATATCAGACTGCCGCAGACCGTTTCTCTGAGATCGATTCGCGCTTCACCGCCAACGATGGCTATGCGCTCGATGTGAAGGTCGGTACAGTGCTGAGCGGTCTCGGCTTTAGCAAAGAAGACTGGCAGCGGCGAACGGAGGAGTTCTCCGGCGGCTGGCAGATGCGCATCGCGCTCGCGAAATTACTGCTGCAGAAGCCCGACCTGCTGCTGCTCGATGAGCCGACCAACCATCTCGACCTCGAAACCCGCAACTGGCTCGAAGAGTATCTGCGGACCTATCCCAAGGGCTACATCCTGATCTCGCATGATCGATATTTTCTCGACGTGACGGTCAACAAAATCATCGAGATATGGAACAAGAACATCCACGTCTATCACGGCAACTACGAGAAATACCTCACACAAAAGGCAGAGCGCCGCGCTCAGCTCGAGAACGCGTACAAGAACCAGAAAGACCAGATCGAACATCTGGAATCTTTCATCAACCGCTTCCGCGCCCAGGCCACCAAGGCCAAGCAGGTGCAAAGCCGCATCAAGGAACTGGAGAAGATCGAGCGCATCGTCATCCCCGAGGACGAGCCGGTCATTCACTTCACCTTCCCGCAACCGCCCCCGTCGGGGCGAACTGTCGTCGAGGTCAATCATCTCTGTAAAGATTACGGTCCGAAGAAAGTGCTGCAGAACGTGAGCTTCACCATCGATCGCGGCGACCGCATCGCTTTAGTCGGCGCGAATGGCGCGGGCAAAGTCGACGCTCATCCGCATGCTTTCCGCGCAGGAGGGGCCGACGAGCGGTTCGATCAAGCTTGGGCACAATGTGTTGGCGGAGTATTTTGCGCAGGACCAATACAAGGTCCTCAATCCCGAAGCCCGCATGCTCGACGACATCAGCGGTATCGCGCCGAAGATCGCGCAGACGGAGCTGCGTAGCCTGCTGGGCTGTTTTCTCTTCTCCGGCGACGACGCCTTCAAGAAGCTCGGCGTGCTCTCGGGTGGCGAACGCAACCGCTATGCGCTGGCGAAGATACTGGTGAGTCCTGCGAACTTCCTTCTGCTCGATGAGCCGACCAACCACCTTGATCTTCGCGCCAAGGACGTTTTGCTGGAGGCGGTCAGCTCCTTCACGGGCACGGTCATCTTCGTCTCCCATGATCGCTACTTCATCGACCGCGTCGCAACCCGCGTCTTCGAGGTCGAGGGCGGCCACATGCACGTGTACCCCGGCAACTACGAGGACTATCTCTATCGCAAGGAAAATGGCCAGGTGCCGTCGGGCGCGACTGCCATCGTCGAACGGCTTCAGGCCGGTCATTGAGGTCATACCCGAGCCCATCGCCGAACCCGCCAAGGAAGTCAAAGACGTCAAGCGGGTGAATCCGATCAAGCTGAAGCAGATGCAGGACCGCTTCTGGTTCCTTGAGGAAGAGATTCCGCGGCTGGAATCCACAATCACCGCGACCGAAGCCGCACTTGGCAATTACTCCAGCAGCGCCGAAACCCAAAGGCTGACGAGCGAACTCGACAAACTGCGCGAGAAACAAACGGCGCTCACCGGTGAATGGGAAGAACTGATGGGGCAGCTCGAAGAACAATCGGCGCTGACTTAGTCGCTGTTGGCAGCTCGGACCCTAAATCTGTCATCTAAGTCTTCCTGATGACTCTTTGACTGACGCTTTCGCGCTTCTGCGTAACCTGGTCGACATTTCGGAGGCACGATGGCACGAGCCCGCACGTCACTTTCTCGCATTTCTGCACGGGCAATCTTCACTATCGGCTCAATCGCGTCGGTCACCGGTTGCACGTCGTTCAAAGAGCCGAATGAAAAGAACTTCATGGTCGCGCTCAATTCGTACTACTCCGCTCACGATGACTGCCTCTTCACCAACACTCTACGCTTTCCCTACGAAACCTCGCGCAGCGATGAGTCGGGCGCGGGTTCGAAAGGGATGGACGCTCTGACCGCCTCTGACCTGATGAAGCGGCAGGAGGGCAAGCTGATCGGCGTGAATCGCTACATCCTCACACCCGCGGGCGAGCGCGCTGGCGGCCGCTTCTGCTACGGCCATCGCGAGATCACCGCAGTGCCCAGTTTCACTCCTCCGGCGACGGAAAACGGTCAACCGGCTACGACTGTGACCTATCGGTACGTCATGCGCGACCTTCCGCTCTGGGCGCAGACCGATGCGATGCGCGCTGCCTTTCCCACGCTGGCAAAATCCACTTCCTCCGATCCCCAGAGCACCGCGAAGCTGGTTTTGACCATCAACGGCTGGGTGATCGCGGACAACCACCCGGCTGGGACCTAGCAGCTCACAGGATAAATCCATCCATCAGGCATAATCGAACGTATGCCACCCCTGTGGAAACCGGAAAACTGGCCCTCCCGTTTGGCCGAGCTTGAGGCCCGCACCGGCGACTTGAAAGAAGCCCCGCTGCGACGCGATGTCCGATCGCTCGGAACCCTGCTAGGCGACGTGCTCCGCGAACAAGCGAGCGATGATCTCTATGCCAGAGTCGAGGAGTTGCGCCAGAGCGCCATTCGGCGTCGCGAGGCGCAGGCCAACAATGACGTTAACGAAGCCGAAACCCTCATGCAGAAGGCGGTCTTCGAGATCAGCGGCGTCTCCGTTCAGCAGGCTTATGAGCTGAGCCGCGCCTTCGGCTTCTACTTCGAGCTCATCAATCTCGCCGAAACCAACCACCGCAAACGGCGCAGGCTTTCGAGCCGGGTCACCGGAGATACTCACTCGCAGCGCGGTACGTTGCGCGGGACTCTCAGCGCGATGAAGTCTGCGGGCATCACGGCCGAGGAGGCGCTCGATTGGTTGCGGCGGATTTTTATCGTCCCAGTCTTTACCGCCCATCCTACTGAGGTCGCGCGACGTTCAGTGATGTTCAAGCGGCGGCGCATCAGCGAGCTGCTCGAGCAACTCGACCGGATTCCTATCTCCGATGAAGAGCTCGACTACCTTCAGCAGCAGCTCACCGCCGAGATCACCGCACTCTGGCAGACCGACGAGGTGCGAAGCCGCAAGCCCACCGTCTACGACGAGATCCAGATGGGGCTCGACTTCTACGACTCATCGCTGTTTGCTACGCTGACGCCGCTCTATCAGGAGATTGCCGACGCGCTGCGTTGCGAATACAAGCTTGAGGTCGAGGTCGCCGATCTTCCGCTGCTGCTCGGTTTCGGTTCGTGGATCGGCGGCGACCGCGACGGCAATCCTTTCGTCACGCCGCAGATCACCCGCGATGCGATCCAGCTTGCGCGTACTCATCTGCTCGGCGAGTACCAGCGGCAGATTCAGCTGGTGATCGACCTGCTCACGCCTTCGTCCCAGCAGGCCCCGGTCAGCGAGGCGGTTCGAGAACGATTGGCGGCGTATGTGGCTGCATTGCATCTGCCCGAGGAATCGATTTTCGGAGCGCAGTTTGAGTACGAATACTATCGCCGCCTGTTGGCCTGCATGTTGGCGAGGCTCGAGAAGACGCTCTCCGCTGAAAAGGTGGTGAGCGAAGACTCGGCTGTGCTGGAGAAGCTGCCGCCGTACCAATCGGCGATTGAGTTCCTCGACGACCTTCACCTAATTCGCACCAGCCTGGTTCAGAATCGCGGCCTGCGGTTGGCGCGAACGCTGCTTGATCCGCTGCTCCTGCTTGCCCGGACCTTCGGCTTTCATCTGCATACACTCGACATTCGCCAGCACGCCAAGCTACAGTCGGCGGCGCTTAAAGAAGCTGCGGCGTGGAGTGCAAACGCCGCCGGCAATGGCGTTCTTCCCGCTCCGCTCAGCGGCCCATCGGCCGACGTCATCGAGACCTTCCGCGCGGTTGCCGAGATTAAAGCGCAGGGTAGCCCGGAGACGATCCGCTGCTGCGTCATCAGCGGCGCAACCAGCGTGGTGGACGTGGTCAATGTCGTCTGGCTGGCGCGGCTGGCGGGGGTCCGCGTGGAAGGGGATGGCGATGGGCGGCAAAATGCCGGTTTTGCTGCCGATCCTGGCCTGATGCCGGTGCCGCTCTTTGAATCGATCGAAGACCTGCAGAATGCTCCGGCGATCTGCCGCGAGCTATGGAGCGGCGCGGAGTATAAGCGGCTGCTGGCATCGTGGGGCGGGCGGCAAGAGGTGATGCTGGGCTACTCCGACTCGAACAAAGACGGCGGTATGCTCACCAGCACGTGGGAGATCTTCCGCGCCCATCGCGCGTTACACGAGACGGCGCGGGAGTGCGGCGTGCACCTGCGGCTCTTTCATGGCCGCGGAGGCACGGTCGGACGCGGCGGTGGCCCGACGCATCGCGCGATCTTCGCCCAGCCCTTCGGAGCGTTTGAGGGCGAGATTCGCATCACCGAGCAAGGCGAGGTGCTTAACTGGAAGTATGCGGACGTGATTCTAGCCGAGCGCAATCTTGAGCTGATGATTGCGGCATGCCTTGACGCTCTTGCCCGCCCCAATGCGCTTGATCCGAAAGGCCACTACACCGGGGTCCTGTTCCCGGAGTGGGAGATCGCTCTCAACGAGCTTTCGGCAGATGCCTTTGCGTTTTATCGGGCCAACATCATCGACGATCCTGAGGTGCTGCAGTATTTCGAAGCGGCGACGCCGGTCGGCGAACTCGAAAACGCCAAGATTGGTTCGCGTCCGGCGCGGCGCAAGGGCGCGCTTGACTTCAGCAACCTGCGCGCGATTCCATGGGTCTTCGGATGGACGCAGAGTCGTCTGCTGGTGCCTGGCTGGTTCGGCGTCGGCCATGCGATCGAGCACTATGCGCAGAGGCCCGAGGGACTCGCGCTGCTGCGGACGATGATGCACGAGTTCCCGCTCTTTATCGATCTGATCCGCAATGTCGAGACTGCGCTGGCGAAGGCCGATCTCGGCATTGCCCGCTTGTACTCCGACCTCGCGCCCGATACCGGAATGCGCAAGCGCGTCTTCTCGAAGATCGAGGCCGAGTTTCAGCGGACGCTCGATGCCGTGCTCCTGGTGACCGGGCAAAGCGAACTTCTGCAGAAAAATCAGGTATTGGCACGTTCGATTCGCCTGCGCAACCCGTACGTCGATCCAATCAGCCTGATTCAAGTCGATCTGTTGCGCCGCAAACGAGCCGGCGAAGACACACCCGAGGTCAACCGCGCCATCGCCGGCACCATCAACGGTATAGCGGCGGGGCTGCGCAACACCGGGTAGAATCGCCAATTCGGGACTGCCGGTTCCAATACGAAATGCGGCGGCGGATTGTCCAGCAGATTCCTGTAAAGACTCCTTCCGACGCGGCTATGCTCTGACCATGAATGGAGCTCCGAGCGAACCGGGGAATTCCAGCCCAAGGCCGAATGCCGAGAATATCGACAGCATCCTTGGCCGCTTTCAGGACTGGGCGAATGCCCGGCGCTACCAGTCGGCATCGAGAACTGCCACGAATTCCGGAATCGGACGAGGCCCAGCGTCGCGAAAGGCGAATCTGGGTGGCGGAGTCCGTGAGATCGGCTACGAACAGGCCCTTCGCGCCAGCTGTTATCGCCGCCAGGCGTATCCTGAAGCAGCCGGGATATCGGCACAGGCGGTAAAGCCGGAGCCGATCGCCGTTCCTCAGGCGGAATTGACTGCGTCCGACTCTACGACAAATCAGCACCATGCCGTCGAGGGAAGTACTAAATCCTCGCCGTCGCCAGAGACCATCGAGCCTGCTGACTCGACAACGGCGAGATCAACTCGATCAAGGGCGTCAAGATTGGAAACGGGAGCCACGACCGTGCGCGTTTCTCGTGCCGGGAGAGCCATCCTAGAATCTCCAGTGCCCACCGGAAAATGCCAACACGCTCACCCCCCCTTTGGGCAGGTGTTCAAGGGGACGGCGGGGCTGTCGGCCCCGGCCACCGCCGCGCTGGAAACCAAATCGGTAACACTGTCCCTGCGCGTCTCCGACATCGAACAGGCCCGTATCGTTGCCTGCGCCGCGCGGGCGAACCTCTCGGTCTCGGCCTACCTCCGCCAATGCGCTTTGGGCGTAGACGAGCTTCGCGATCAGATCGAGTTGGCGCTGGTTCAGCTTCGCAAGCACGACACCACCTCGACGTCACCGCGAGGGCTCTCGACGATTCCCGGTATTCTTGGTCATTTCGCCGCTCGTTTATTTCGGCGTCTACGCGGGAACCACGACTACACAATAATCTCGCTTCGCTAGTCCGGTCAGGCGATCGGTTGCTCAGCCGGCTCAGCCGCTGGTTGGGAGTCTGCCGCCATCAGCGATTCGGCGGTAAGCGTATCGGCGCGGCGCAGCGATGGAAAGAGAATACTCCACAGCCCCGTCACCACGAGCGATCCGATGCCGCCGATGATCACCGCGCGAACCGCGCCCCACCACTGCGCCGTCAGTCCGCTTTCGAATTCACCGAGTTCGTTCGAAGCGCCGAGAAAGAGCGAATTCACCGCGCTTACACGCCCACGCATCGCGGGGGGCGTTGCCAGTTGCAGCAGCGAGGACCGGATCACCACGCTGACCATGTCCGCGCCGCCCACCAGCATGAGCGCCAGCACCGAGAGAGGGATACTGCGCGACAGCCCGAAGGCAATCGTTCCCACGCCAAACAGGGCGACACATACAAACATCTTCTTTCCGGCGCGACGGCCGAGAGGACGGAATGCCAGCGAGATTGAGGTAGTGAGCGCGCCCAACGCCGGCGCGGCGCGCAGGATTCCCAGGCCACGCGGCCCGGCGTGGAGAATGTCCTGAGCAAAGATCGGCAGCAGCGCGACCGAACCGCCCAGCAGCACAGCAAAGAGATCGAGCGAGATCGACCCGAGCAGGATCTTTCGCTGCCACACATAATGAAAGCCGGCCAGTACCACCTCGATTGAGGTGGCCCGCTTCTCCATCCTTCCCGGCCGAACCGAGAGCATCGAAATGAGTGTGAGATAGCCGGCGAGCGTGATGAGCGTAAAGAGAAAGACCGCGCTCGCGCCGCTGATCTTGCCGCGCAGCGGGAGCGTAAACAGGATGCCGCCGATCGCCGGGCCAGCGATGTTGGCGATCTGGAAGATCGTCGATCCCCAGGTGACGGCGTTGACGAAGTGCTCCTTAGGCACCAGGTGCGGCACCAGCGCGGAGCTCGCGCGGGCCGCTGAACGAGCGCGCCGTCCCAATCAGCGCCAGCATCGTGTAGATGGGCCACACGCTGCGCAATCCGTGCCAGGAAAACCACAACAGAGCCGAGGTGCAGAGTATTTGCAGCGAGTAGCAGACCAGGATTACCACGCGGCGGTCGTAGCGATCGGCGACGTGCCCCGACGGCAGAATCAGCAACACTCCCGGAAGAAAAAGCGCTAGGCCCGTGTAGCCCAACGCGAGCGCGCTGTGGGTGATCTGGTAGACCTGCCAGGCGACGGCAAGCGCCTGCGCCTCCGCGCCGATGATGACCGAGGCCCGCGCCATCTGGTAGAGCCGGAAATCCCGGGATAAGAAAGCGGCGGTGCCGCGAGTCGATGATGGTTCGGCCATGCTGAGTTTGCGAGGGTTAAGGCAGTGTGTGCCGGGTCGTGAACCTCGCCGATTTGGCCGAAGTGTCCCCTGTTCTTATTCTAAGGGACGCTGGCGATGGCGACCGAGTCTGGCGCTTCGAGGAGGTCGGCCGGAGAACGTCTCGCCCGGCAGGTATACTGCGGGGACAACTTCTGCAGGAGAATCCGTTGCGTAAGCCTATTCGACTCGCCCTGATAGTGGTCGTGACATCGCTGAACCATCTCTATCCCGCCTGCGCCCAGGCACCGAGTCAAGCGACGCCCGCAACCTCAGCGGCCGCCGCGGCTCCATCGAAAACTCCGACTATCGACCAATCGCTGGAGATGCAGAGTGTCGCGTCGCCAAAGATGTCTCCCGATGGGCGGCAGGTGGTCTATGAAGAATCGCGCACCGACTGGGAGGCCAACGCCTTTGAGACCGATCTCTGGATGGCCGATGTGGCCACCGGGCAGCGGCATCTATTGACGGCCATGGCGAAATCCAGCAGCAACGCGAAATGGTCGCCCGACGGCCGCTGGATTGCCTTTACCTCCAATCGGTCGGCGCCGATGGCGAAGTCTCCGGCCGACAAGCAGCAGGTCTACGTGATGCCGTCGGAAGGCGGTGAGGCACAGCAACTGACCAAGATGGAGGACGGCGTCAACAACTTTGAGTGGACGCCCGATTCGAAGCGCATCGTGGTCTCAGCCGAAGCCCCAGAGACCAAAGCGATGAAAGACCGTAAGGAGAGTTTCGGGGACTACCAGGTCATCCACGCCGATTACAAAATGGCGCACCTGTGGCTGGTCGACCTGCCGGCGACCGACGCCGCAGGGCGGATCACTCCGATGGGCGAACCGACGCTGCTTACTCCAGGAGAGACGTTCAGCGTCGGCAGTTTCGCGGTTTCGCCGGATGGCGCGAGGATCGCCTTCAGCGCACAGCGGGACCCCGACCTGATCTCTGGATTTTCAAGCGACATCTACACCGTCAAGATTGCCGATGGCGCGATCAGGAAAATCGTCAGCACTCCAGGCCCGGACAGCAACCCGCAGTGGTCTCCTGACGGCAGCCAGATCGCCTATGAGACCTCCGACGGCGCCAAGTATTACTTCTATGCCAACCAGAGAATCGCGGTGGTCGCGAGCGATGGCGGCGCGCCGCGCGTGGTCACCGCTGGCTTCGATGAGGACGCCGACCTGTTGCGCTGGGCGCCGGAGGGCATCTACTTCTCCGCGCTGCAGAAGACTACCTCGAGCCTTTTCCTGCTCGATCCGACGACGGCAGTCGCCAAGCGAATCGAGATGCCGGGCTCTGAGATTGCGATGCAGTTCTCCTTTTCCTCGGATTTCAAGCAAGTGGCCTACCGCGGAGCAGGACCGAATCAGTTTGCAGAGATCTATGCCGCCGACTTGCCCGCACCATCGCCGATCAGACTGACGCGCGCCGCGGAACAGCTGGCGGCCTTTGACACTGCCAAGCGGGAGGTCGTGAGTTGGAAGTCTGGAGACGGCACGGTGATCGAAGGCGTGCTCTACAAGCCGGCCGACTTTACGCCAGCGAAGAAATATCCGTTGCTGGTGGTGATTCACGGCGGCCCGACGGGGATCGACATGCCGGTCGTCAGCCCGGACCGGTATTACCCCGTCGAACGTTTCCTCGCCAAGGGCGCGTTGGTGCTGCGGCCGAACTATCGCGGTTCGGCGGGATATGGCGGGGCGTTCCGCGCACTGAACGTTCGCAATCTTGGCGTGGGAGATTATGCCGACGTCATTTCCGGCGTGGATTTCTTAATCGCGCAAGGCTTCGTGGATAAAGACCGGATCGGCGCGATGGGCTGGAGCGAGGGCGGCTATATCTCGGCATACATCACTGCATCGAGCGACCGATTCAAGGCGGTCTCGGTGGGCGCGGGAATCTCGGACTGGATGACCTACTACGTGAATACGGACATCACTCCCTTTGCGCCGCAGTATCTGCACGCGACGCCGTGGGACGATGCCGGCATCTATCAAAAGACCTCGCCGATCAGCTATATCGCCAAGGCGAAGACGCCGACGCTGATCCAGCATGGCGGTTCTGACAGGCGGGTGCCGATTGCGAATGCTTATGAGCTTCGCCAGGCACTCGAGGACCACGGCGTGCCGGTGAAGATGGTCGTCTACGACGGCTTTGGGCACCCCATCAATAAGCCGAAACAGCAGCGCGCCGTGATGGAAGAGAACGAGAATTGGTTCGACCATTACATCTGGGGAGATCCGCTCGCGCCCTCACTGACGCCTGTGGTCAAGCCCGCGAAGCCAGACGCCGAATCCAAATGAACGCCGCCAGGCTTCTCGTACTCAGTGAAGATGATGTCCGGGCCGTCCTCACCTATCAGGAGCTGATCCCGGCTCTGCGCCGGGCCTTCATGGCGTATTCAGCCGGTCACGTTCAGCAGCCGTTGCGGACGGTGATGCGCGTCGGGGCCGATACTGGATGGTTCGCGATGATGCCTGCTGTGTATGAGGGAGTGATGGGCGCGAAGCTGGTCACCTTCTTTCCCGGCAACGCGGCGCTTGCGAAGCATACGCATCATGCGATAATTCAGCTCTTCCGCGCGGAGACGGGCGAGCCGCTGGCGGCAATGGATGGCCGGCTGATCACCGAGATGCGCACCGCGGCCGCCTCCGCAATCGCGGTCGACCTGCTCGCAGCTCCCGAGGCGAAGGTGCTCGCGATTCTTGGCAGTGGGGTTCAGGCACGCTCACATCTGCGCGCGCTTACCGGTATTCGCAACTTTAGCGAAGTGCGGGTCTGGAGCCGCACTGCTGAAAATGCAAAGAGATTTGCCGCCGAGGCGAGAGCGTTACATGCCAGCACGGTGGAAGAGGCCGTCACCGCGGCGGATGTCGTGCTGACTCTCACCAGCTGCGTTCAGCCAGTTCTCTACGGAAAGTGGCTGAAGCGAGAAGCAATGGTCTGCGCCGTCGGAGCCGTCACACCCGACCGCCGTGAGCTGGACGATGAAGCGATGGGCGGCTGCGTCATTGTCGAGTCGCGAGAGGCTGCGCAGAAGGAGCCCGGAGATATTCTTCACTCCGGAGCGAAGATCACCGCCGAGATCGGAGAGCTGCTGAACGGCGCGACGTTTGATCGTGGCGATCGCCCGGTAGTCTTCAAGTCCGTCGGCATTGCGATCGAAGACATCGCCGCGGCGAAACTTGTTTACGAGCGCATGACCTCACTCTAGAATTCAGTTTCATTTCCAATTCAATTTCCCGCGGTCTCTCACGAACCACTAAGCGAGAGAATGGCCAGGCCGGAGAGAGTCCCTATGCCTTCTGAAGCAGTGCTCGAAGCCGGCGCACCGCGCACTTCGCTCTCGCGCATTCTTGGGCTTGGCTTTGGGCTGGCGGTGATCTTTGGTGGCACCGTGGGCGTCGGTATCCTGCGCCTGCCCGGGACGATCGCCGCGCAGATGGGCAGCTTCTGGCCAATCATGCTGGTCTGGATCGCAGGCGGAGTCTATGCGATGCTTGGCGCGGTTTCGATCTCTGAGCTTGGGACCGCGATGCCGCAGGCGGGCGGCTTCTACGTTTACTCGAGGCGCGCCTTCGGCCCCGCAGTGGGGTTCGCGGTTGGCTGGGCCGACTGGTTATGCAATTGCGCCGGAATAGCGTATGCGGCAGTAGCGGCGGCGGAATATGCCGGCGCCCTTACGTCGAGTCTTTCCTCGCACCCGACGGCAGGTGGCGCTGGCACTGCTGTTGCTCTTTTCAGCCCTGCAATGGATTGGCCTACGGCTGAGCAGTTCGATCCAGCAGATCACGAGTTCGGTGACCGCGCTAACGTTTCTCCTGCTTGTCGTGGCGTGTCTGCTGCATCCGGCACAGACGAGTGTTGCGCCCCCGCCTCATGGCATTGCGCACGCCGGATTTTTTGTCATGCTGGTGCCGATCGTCGCCGCGCTGCGCGCGATCATTGTCGCGTACGACGGCTGGTATGAGGGGATTTATTTCACTGAGGAAGATACCGACGTCGCCAGAGCATCTGCCGCGCGCGATGATTGGCGGCGTGCTGATCATTCTGGGTCTTTATCTGCTGATGAACCTGGCCTTCCTTCATGTGCTTTCGATCCCCGCACTGGCCGCATCCACCCTGCCCGCCGCGGACGCCGCCAGGGTCGGTCTTTCCCGCGTGGAGCGGGACTTTCGTGACCGTCCTTTCGCTTTTTACCCTGTTGAGCCTCATGAACGCGGTGCTGCTCGGCGCGCCGCGAATTATCTTCGGCATTGGCCGCGACGGGCTGTTCAGCAGGCGCGCGACAGAGGTCGGCGCGGGCGGCACGCCGCGCGTGGCGCTTCTGTTCACTGCGGTTGGGGTGGCTGCCTTCATCACCAGCGGCAAGTTCGAGGAGATCATCGCCGTTACCTCGATCCTGCTTGCGGTCCTTTACTTCGTGAACTATCTCGCCTTGATCGTGCTGCGCGTGCGCGAACCCGACCTGCCGCGGCCATTCCGCGCATGGGGATATCCGGTGACGACAGGACTGGTGCTGGTTGGTTCGCTGCTTTTTCTGATAGCGGCAGTACACGATGACCACGCCACTGCGATGCGCGCAGCGGTCTTTCTCTTCGCTGCGCTTGCCGGTCTACCTATGGATGCGATGGAAGCAGCAGAGAGCGCTCAGTTTTTAAACCACGTGCGAATCGAGATTCGCGCGGATTGTGTCACCATCTTTGAAGAGGAATCCCTGATTGTTCAAGCACGCTATTGTTCGTCTGCCTGGAAGCAACTTCGCTGAGGGACTGACTACCGTCGATCTCGGCGCTCCGCAATATGAGCGCGTACTTGAGCAGCATTCGGCGTATTGTCAGGCGTTGCGCGAGTGCGGGCTGACGCTCACCATGCTTGAGGCCGATCTTCGTCATCCCGACTCGACCTTTGTCGAAGACGCCGCGGTGATCACGCCGCGAGGTGCGATCCTCTACCCGACCGGGCGCGGCCAGCCGCGAAGGCGAGGTTGCGGCGATCAAGCCGACGATCGGGAGTTTCTATCCGCAGTCATGCTGCAGATTGATGCGCCGGGCACGCTCGATGGAGGCGATATCTGCGAAGCCGGCGATCACTTCTTTCTTGGGCTCTCGCACCGCACCAACGAGGCTGGCGCGGTGCAACTCGCGGTGCATCTTGCCAGCCAGGGCTATACCTCTTCGACAGTGGATGTGCGCGAGATGACGACCATTCTCCATCTCAAGAGCGGAATCTCCTACATCGGCGACAATACGCTGGTGGTGATGGAAGAGATGGCCGCGAATCCTGCCTTCGCCGGCTACGACCTTGATCAAGGTATCGGTTGAAGAGAGCTACGGGGCCAACTGCGTTCGGGTGAACGGTCGCGTGCTGGTGGCGGAGGGATTTCCAAAACTCACCGGTGAGCTCATAGAACGCGGGTTCAACCCGCTGCCGCTCGACATGTCCGAGTTTCAGAAGATGGACGGCGGCCTTAGCTGTCTTTCGCTGCGCTTCTAGAGCAGTAGCTGCGCCTCCGCTCTAACTCACGCCGCTGGCTGAGTCGCCCTGCCTTCATGGCAGGAGATTGTCGCCGCTGTAGTTGCCTTCGATGGTTTGCCGTCGGGCATCTCGACTTTTGCAGCGGCAGCGGCCGGCAAGGCCTTAAGCAAGCCAACGAGCCGAGTGAATGCCTGCTCGCGCGCGGTCTTATTCCCGGGAACCGTGTTCGAAGGGTCTTCGCCGGCGCGCATGAATCCGTGTCCGGCGCCGTCGTAGGTGACCGGCTCATATTTCTTCCCCGCAGCCTTCATTGCCATAGTCGTCGCCGGGATCGTCGCGCCAATCCGGGCGTCGTTCCCTGCATAGAATCCATAGATCGGAGCGGTAATGGTCGTTACATCCGCCGGCCCTGGCCCGTAGAAGACGAAGGCGGCCGAAAGATCTTTGCGGTGCGCGGCAAAGGCAAACGATTTTCCGCCGCCCCAGCAGAAGCCGATGACGGCGATCTTACCGTTCGCTGCGGGAATCCTCTTTCCGTAGTTGGCCGCGGCGTCGAGGTCGGCATTGACCACGTCAGCATCGAGCGAGGAGACGGCCTTGATGGTCGCGTCCTGGCTTGGGAAAGCGCTCGAGCCGCCGCCATTCGGCCCGAAGCCGCTGAGCAGGTCGGGCGCGACGACGATGTAACCCTCTGCAGCGAGCTCGTCGGCCATCTCCTTGGCCCAGTCGGTCAGGCCGAAGATCTCGTGGATCAAAATCACGACCGGGGCTTTGGTCTTCACCTCGGGGTACACGACAAAGGAGTCGACAGTGCGGTTGCCGTCTTTGAGCTGAACGTATTCATGGTGACGGGGCGAGGCGTCGAGGCGGCCTTTGGCCCAGTCCTGCGCATTGGCAGAAGAGACGGCTGCGAAGACAATGAGAAGGGCTGCAATGTTCCGGAGAGCGCGAAGGGTCAGTTGCGTCATGGCCAGAAGTTTAGCTGCTTCAAGGGAAGCTCACAAGGCAAGGGGAGGGAACGGCGCTCGGGCCTGGGAACTGCATCTGGGTCCCGTGAAGAAGAGGCGACCGCACGAGCTTCGCAGGGTTTCATGCTCCCTTCGATCGTCAGGATGAAATTTTATAGACAATGGGAAGAAAAATTATGGCGGAGAGGGGGAGATTCGAACTCCCGATACCCGTAAAGGTATGGCTGATTTCGAGTCAGCTGCATTCAACCGGGCTCTGCCACCTCTCCGCTCGGCTGCTGACACTCTTTCTAGTCTACTGGCGATGATCGGGCTAGGCAACACGCGACAGACGCGCGATGCGGCGATCGCCTTCATCGACACCCGCTCGCACATTGACTGCGGCGTAGAGTTCGCGGGCCTCGCGCCATAGCGCGAGCGCCTCTTGCTTCTCGCCAATCTCCTCCTGGAGCAGAGCGTAACCTCGAATCGCATTCGCCAGATCGAGCGGAGGAGTCTCGGGGTGGGCGCGGTAAACGGTGTGCGCCAGGCGAAGGGATTCTTCGAGTCTGCGATAGATGGCGGCGGCTTCGCCGTAATGGAGCAGCGCCGCGTCGATCTCGCGCAGGTCGCGCTCGATGCGGCCGAGCTCGGTGTAGGCCTGCGCGAGCCACGGGCGGTCTTTCGACAGACGGGCGGCCTCGACGGCCTCGGTGAAGATACGCCTGGCGTCGTCGAGGCGGTGGTCTCGCCGCGCCTGGTGGCCTTGCATCAGCATTGTTTCGGCTCTGCTGGACATTTCGATTGCCAATCTCTTATGCGGAGAAGTATTTCTCCATCGCTGCGACGATCTCGGCTCGCTTGTTTAGGTCGTAGGTCGCGAGCTCGGTCTCGAGCTTGACGACGTTGGTCTCGGCCGCTTTGCGGTCTTTGTTGCCGGGCTTTTGTCCGGGCTTCATGGTGTCGTGAGCGAGGAAATAGTGGCCTGGAGGGGCGCCTGCCTTCCACTCGAAGTCCGCCTCGAAGCCGTAGACCATCCAGTTGGGAGATGCCGGCACCGGTTCTTTGGCCAGGTAGGCAGGCTCCTTCTTTAGGCGCAAATCTTCGAGATACTCTGCTTCAAAATGGTTGACCCAGCCGGAGATGAAGGTTTCCAGATCGAGCAGGTCGGCGATCTTTTCGATTGGCCCGGCGCTGCGCTGCCCGGTGAACTTCTTGAGCGCGTATTTCTTCACGAGGTAGCGCGGCAGGGCGTAGACGTCGGGCAGAAAGGAACCGCCCGAATCCGGCATCACCGAATGCGGGGACAGGATTCCGCCTACCATCCCTGGATACGTTGGAAACGCATTGGCATGGCCCTCGATCAGAATGCCCAGGCCTGTGTCCTGAACAGCGTCTTCGGCGGCCTTCCACAGCTTCTTCTTCGCCGCCTTGTCTGCGCCGAGCGCCATCACCGCTTCCATCGTGGGAATCGTCTGGCTCAGCTCCGTGATCGCTTCCACACCCGCCGGAGATGCAGCCCACTGCTCAAAACTCGTCTCCGCAATTGCGATCAAAACCTTGCTGTTGATGGCCATTCATCCCTCTGGAATTGAGATAGCCTCTTCCGCAACGCCATTGCGGTGAGCACAGGTACTATAACAAACGGTGATGGCCCGCCGTTGCTATGCTGCCCGGCGACGCCGCCCGCTGATCAGGTAGACCGCCGCTCGCAGCTCCAGCAGTGGGTCGGCGGAAGGCGCGATTCCTTCGAGCCTCGGGATTGGATCGAAGATGATCTGCTTCTGCTCGGTGTCGTTGTCAGCCACGGGCGCGGTCAAGGTAAGAGTGCCAAGTTCGACGACCTTCCGATCTTCTGGCCAATGGATGGTGGCGTCGTCAGCCACGTCGCCTTCGTTCGCGACCTGCACCAGGATTTTGTACTTCACCGGGCCGCCCGCGATCCGCTCCTTGATCTCATCGAAGAGATAGGCTGGAGTCTTCGCCGCGGTCGCAGCATCGTCAAGGTGCGCAACGCCAGCTTCGGGAACGATCCGGTAACGGCCGAACTTGGTCACGCCCTCGGCATTGGTGAACTCGAAGGCGGTCACGCCGAAATAAGCCTCGGTCGCAAAGCTGACCGGCGCCGGCTTGGGAGCCTGCACAAAGGCGAGAGCCGCGGGATGGGAGCCCAGAAATGCCCCAAACGGCGACGCTGGAATATTCGAGAGATCGCTCGAAGCCAGAGCCCGTAGAAATTCAAGAAACTCCTGACCGGTACGGGTCGGGAAACCGTCGGTCGAGTGGCTCACGATGTCGGTGTGTACATGTTCGGCCAGATTGAAGCGAATCGCGAGACCGCGAGGGTTGGCGTTCGGATCGGTGTCCGGAATTACCGGGACGCCGGTCGAGTTGGAAAAGCGCACCGTCACCGGCGTCGATGGTCGCGTAACATGCAAGGCCTTGGTCAGAGAAGCTGCGCCCGGCGCCGGCGTGAAGGTGCCGGTAAACATCGCGCCCTTGGCGTGGGCGGGACGAAAGCCCGGATGTGGACCGAAGATGCCTTCGAACATCTGAATCAGATCGTTGCTAAGCGCGAGAATCTTTTCATCGGTAGGCAGGGGCATTCGTTTCGCTCCTCGAAAATTGTATTCGGCATCATCATATCAACCGTAGATTGACCTTGATGAAACAGTCGCCTACCTCGCGCCGGGAATCTGCGGGCCGGTGCCGCGCCGGGGAGCGAGGGTCGGCCCGCCGATGTATTCGCTTTGCTACGCCGCTGCTGCCTTGCGTTGGTCGAGAAACCCCAGCAGGTCCCCGTTGATCTGATCAGCATTCGTTGTGCACATCCCGTGCGGGAAACCCGGGTATACCTTCAACGTGGCGTTCTTGACGATCTTCGCCGACATAAGGCCCGCCGCCCCAATTGGCACGATCTGATCGTCGTCGCCGTGAAGAACGAGGGTCGGCACGTCGAACTTCCTGAGATCTTCGGTGAAGTCGGTCTCAGAAAAGGCCTTGATGCAGTCGTAATGGGCCTTCACGCCTCCTATCATTCCCTGCAGCCACCAATGGTCCCGGACCCCTTCTGAGATTTTTGCTCCCGGCCGGTTGTATCCGTAGAAGGGCAACGTGATGTCCTTGTAGAACTGTGGCCGGTCTGCCACATACGCGGCGCGCAGGCCGTCAAATACCGAGATGGGCAGGCCTCCTGGATTCTTTTCTGTCTTAAGCATTAACGGGGGCACCGCGCTAATCACTACGGCCGCGGCGACACGTTTGGTGCCATGGCGACCGATAAAGCGGGCGACTTCTCCACCGCCGGTTGAGTGGACCACATGGATTGCGCCCTTCAGGTCAAGCTTCTCGGTGAGGGCCGCAATTCGTCGGCATAAGTGTTCATCTCGTTGCCATCCCAGGTCTGGGTGGAACGGCCGTGCCCTCGCCGGTCATGCGCGATGACTCGATGGCCGTGCTGGCCAAAAAACAACATCTGCGCGTCCCAGTCGTCTGCGCTAAGCGGCCAGCCGTGACTGAACACGATCGGTTGTCCGTTACCCCAAGTCTTTGTAATAGATAGATGTGCCGTCTTTCGTCGTGATTGTCGCCATGGATGCTCTCCTTCCCTCCTTGAACTACTCGCAGTGCGTGGAGAAACTCTCCGTCGAATCGCTCGCAACTCGACGGGGACGGCCCCGAGAAGTTCCGGCGGAGTTGTCATTCTTGCACTGGCGTTCATTGAAGGCGACCCTCTTTCGAGTTGGAGCAGACTGCCCCGAATTAGCCCTCAGCCCTGGCGCATAAATTCCGGAGAAACCGGACTTTCGTAAAGCGAATAATCGCGCGCTACCACCGTCAATCCCGAGGGAGTGACAAAGTAATTGCGCCGGTCCTCGTTCTGGTCGTAGCCAATCACCGTCCCCTCAGCGATCTTGACGTCGCGGTCGATGATGGCGCGCTTGATGCGGCAATGCCGCCCAATATCGACGTGCGAGAAGATGATGCTCGAGTCGACCTCGGAGTAGGAGTTAATGCGCACATCCTGAGAGAGCACGCTGTTACGCACCACGGCGCCCGAGATGATGCAGCCTGCCGAGATGGTCGAGTTGATCGCCATGCCGGTACGGCCAGGCTCGCCGAAGACGAACTTTGCCGGGGGATACTGGCGCACCCGCGTCCGCATCGGCCAGCTGGCGTCATACAGGTTGAACATTGGCGACACCGAAGCCACATCCATGTTCGCTTCGTAGTAGGCGTCGAGCGTGCCCACGTCCCGCCAGTACAGCGTTTCTTTCTTATTCTCATCGACGAAGTTGTAGGCGAACATCTTGTATTTGCCCAGGATGCTCGGCAGGATGTTGTGCCCGAAGTCGTGCTTCGACTCCGGGTCCTCGGAATCCTTGATGAGCGCGGGCAACAGCACGTCGGTGTTGAAGATGTAAATGCCCATCGAGGCGTCGACCATCTCCGGATTGAAGGGCGAGCGCAGCTCGGTGCTGGCCGGCTTCTCAAGGAAACCCACCACTTCGCCAGACTTGCTCACCTCCACAACGCCAAAGCGCTTGACCTCGTCCGGCAAGATCGGCAGCGTTGCCAGAGTCACGTCCGCGCCTGTCTCTTTGTGGTGCTCCAGCATCTTGCTGTAGTTCATTTTGTAGATGTGGTCGCCCGAGAGAATCAGCACATGCTTGGGCTGCTCGGCGCCGATCGAATAGATATTTTGGTAGACCGCGTCGGCGGTGCCCATGTACCAGTTTGCGCTCACCCGCTGCATGGGTGGCAGTATCTCGATGAACTCACCCAGTTCCTGGGCGACAATCCCGGTCCAGCCTTCGCGGATATGCCGATTCAGCGACAACGCCTTGTATTGGGTCAGAATGTAGACACCGACGCAGTCCTGAGTTGATGCAGTTGGAAAGAGTGATGTCGATAATGCGATAGTGGCCGCCAAACGGCACCGCAGGTTTGGCGCGATCGCGTGTCAGCGGAAAAAGTCGTTCCCCGGCTCCGCCCGCCAGTAGCACTCCAAGCGTATCCCTCATGCTGTTGCCACGCCCCTGGGAATTTGATGAGCCTTATTCGGGTTCGCTCACGCGTTCCCGTCGCAGTATAGCTCCTGACGATCGAACGAGCGAGTGTAGCACATGAAAGGCGACTGCATAATATACAGGAGGACTGGAGCTGAAGAGCATGCAGAACCTGATTGCCCGCCCAGATCGGTCGGGCAATCGTGCAAGACGGTTTACGCGGTGTGAGACTAGTTATCGACCGGATCAGTCGCCGAAGTGCCAGCCGCCGAGTCAGGAGTACCAACCTCAGACTCGACCGCGATCCGCAGAGAGCGCAGGAAGTTCACATCCTGACTGGTAAAGCCGGTCGCCGAGTCGACTTCGCCCGCCGCAGCTCCGCCCGAAGTGGAGTTGGCGGTCAGTTGCTTCGGTTGCTGCTCGACTTCGTTCAATCCGATCGTGGCTTCCAGCATCAGAAGCACGTCAAAGCCCTGTTTGCGGATGTCCTGCACCACGCTGGCAATGTCTTCCGACTCGGAGACGGTCTCGTGAATCGCCTCCCCCAGTTTCTGGATTAAGCTCCGCAGCCGTTTATTCAATGGCTAGCCCCGTTTCCGCAGGCCGAACTCCGCTGCCCGGCCCACACTCTGTTTCCAATACCTTACTTGTGATGTCGCGGCACCGCAATCCGAATCAGCCCGAAAGGGATACTTTTCCGTGCCACTGCTAAGATTTTGGTATGGGAGCGGAAACTGCAGGGCGAAAACTGGGAATCGGCCTGCGTCTGGCCGCCAGAGCGGTCCAGCGAGCGAGCGCGCCGGCAACCGACTCTGCCCCCCTACCTGCCGAAAACCCTCACACAAAGGCGCGAGAGCCGTTCATCCATCCAAACTCATTAGCAGCGGCGGTCCGTAGTGGAAGCCACGCAGCGGCGAAGGCCCCGACCTTCGCGCAGGGTGTGGGTCGAGGCGCAAAACGATTTGGCGAGGCCGTCTGGGGGCCGATGGCCCACACGGGTTCTATCTTATGGCTTGAGATCACCGGGCTCTTCTTCGCCCTTTTTGCCGCATTCTTCGGCCAAAGCGTATACAGGTTCCGAAGCGACTGGAAGGGCGGCCCCGACCACACCCATTTCGTCATTTATGCCGCGTTGTTGGTTCTCTTCTCGATCTTTACCGTGAGCCAGTTCTACCGAGCCAGGCAGAAGGAGAAGAAAAACCGCGCTCGCCGGACAGCTAACCGTTGACTGGGAAGATCACTCGCTGATTTCTCGGCTTCGGAAACTGTTTCTCCCGCGTTGGCTTCAAAGCTGCCGGTGGATCTGCTATGGTTCGCGAAGAATCCGGGTTGGCAAACCCTGCCGTATGAGCCTTGTGCGTGGTTTATGAATGACAAGCCGTTCTTCACCCAGCACGACCTCGACGATGCTGCCTTCGATCCTGAGAAGGCGTTAGGCGAGCCCGGTTCCTTTCCCTACACCCGGGGAATCCAGCCGACGATGTATCGCGGACGGCTCTGGACCATGCGGCAGTATGCCGGAATGGGCGACGCCGAAGCGTCGAACCTACGCTACAAGTTTCTGCTGGCTAACGGGACTGCCGGGCTCTCCGTGGCATTCGATCTCCCCACCCAGATCGGGTACGACTCCGACGATCCAATGTCGCTTGGCGAAGTCGGCAAAGTCGGGGTCGCCATCGACTCCATTGAGGATATGGAGCGCCTTTTCAGCGGTATTCCCCTCGACAAGATCTCCACTTCGATGACCATCAACTCGACGGCCAGCATCCTGCTTGCTCTGTATGTTGCAGTTGCGAAACGCCAAAACATCCCCCTCAACAAACTTTCCGGCACTGTACAAAACGACGTTCTAAAGGAGTACATCGCTCGCGGCACTTATATCTACCCGGTCAACCATGCGCTGCGTATCGTAACCGACATGTTTGCGTGGGCTGCGGAGCACCTTCCCGAGTGGAACCCGATCTCCATCTCCGGCTACCACATGCGCGAAGCTGGCTCGACCGCTGTGCAGGAGGTCGCCTTCACCCTCGCAAATGGGATGGCCTACGTACAGGCAGCGTTGGTCGCCGGCCTCGAAATCGACAATTTCGCTCCGCGGCTTTCTTTCTTCTTTAACTCTCATAACAATTTCCTTGAGGAGGTCGCCAAGTTCCGCGCCGCCCGCCGCCTCTGGGCGCACATCATGCGAGATAAGTTCGGAGCACAGAACCCTCGCTCCTGGATGCTCCGCTTCCATACCCAAACCGCGGGATCCACGCTTACTGCCCAGCAACCCGAGAACAACATCGTCCGCACCACGCTTCAGGCACTCGCCGCAGTCCTCGGAGGCACGCAGTCCTTGCATACCAATGGCTTCGACGAGGCGCTCGCGCTTCCGACCGAGGAAGCCGCCCGCATCGCGCTCCGGACACAGCAAATCATCGCCCACGAATCCGGCGTTGCTCAGGCGATAGACCCCCTGGCGGGCTCTTACTTTATTGAGATGCAAACAAACGAGATCGAGAAACAGGCAAACACCTACTTCGCCCGGATCGAAGCGATGGGAGGAATGCTGCGCGCGATCGAACGCGGATGGGTGCAGCAAGAGGTCCAAAACGCCGCTTATAAAGCGCAGCAGGATGTCGATTCCGGGGAAGCGGTGGTGGTCGGAGTGAACCGTTTTGCGCAAGAGACTGAGCTTGAGATTTCTACCCAACGAATTGATGAGTCGCTTGAGCGGAAGCAGGTGGAACGAGTCAGGGCGCTGCGGATGCGACGCGATCCCAAGCGGTGGCAAGCTGCAATCGAAGGGGTGTCGGATATCGCTCGAAACGGAAGCAATCTAATGCCGGCAATTTTGGAGGCGGTCGAAAGTCGTTGCACGGTTGGCGAAATCGCCGGCGCCATGCGTGGGGTTTTTGGGGAATATCAGGAGACGGTTATTGTATAGCGGTAACAGCATGATGCGGGGCAGCTAATGCGCGCATATGATATGGCCAAGTTGGCCAAGTAGGAGTACCCTCGATCTATGAGAACAGTGAATATCGGCGAACTGAAGAACCAACTGAGCGGCTATCTCCAGTACGTGAAGAATGGAGAGGAGATCGTGATCCGGGATCGTAGCGTCCCTGTGGCTCGGATTTTACCCTTCCGTCACGGCTCAGGATGGGACCACGAATCTCAGCTGGTCGCTTCCGGGGCATTGAAAATGCCGGAAGAGGAGATGGATTGGAATCAGTTCTTTCTTGCTCCTGCTGGGAATGTTTCGCCAGAGATCGCAGTAAGGGCGGCGCTTGATAGCCGCGGAGATCAGTGATCCCTGCGTTTTGGGACACAAGCGCCCTGGTACCTCTGTGTGTGCGGCAACAGCCAAGCTCCATGGTAAGGAAGCTTCTTGCGCGGCATGAGATTGCGGTATGGTGGGCTACTCCGGTCGAGATGCGCAGTGCCTTCGAAAGGCTTTTGAGGATGGGCCACCTGACGGTCCAGGAACAGGAGGCGGCGGGCGCACGGCTGGAGAAGCTTCGCCGCGCATGGCGGGAGCTGCAACCGACTGAAGCTCTCAGAGCCCGGGCAGAGACTTTTCTGATGAGCTATCCCTTGAAAGCCGCTGATGCTCTTCAACTCGCCGCTGCGTGGATCTGGTGTTTAGGTAATCCCCAGACTTATGTTTTCATCTCCGGGGATGCCACACTTCTGGAGGCCGCACGGCGGGTCGGATTTCAGACGGTGGCAGTCTGAAAAACCGAAGAGAGCGTGTTAGTGCGCCCCGGCCTCCACCGGCGCCTTCACCCGCGGCGGCGGCTTTCTCATGATGAAGGGCAACGGGATCAGGCAGGCGATAACCACGCTTAATATCCAGAAGGCGTTCATATAGCTCAGCATCGAAGCCTCGCGCAGCATCTGCTGATAGGCGTGGCCGACGGCCAGGGGTCCAGCCTGATCGGAGCTTTGGCCGAGGGCCATCAGCGCGGCCTTGGTCTTTTCAATGTAGTTGCTGTAGGCCATCGTATCGCCGGTTCGGCTGGTCAGGGCGTTCTGGTGGGTCTGCGCAGTACGGATCAGGAACGTCGTCAGCAGCGCCGTGCCCATGCTGCCCCCCAGGTTTCGGGCAAAGTTGGAGAAGCTTGAGATCTGGTTGCTCTTGTCGCGCGGCACTCCAACATAATTGAGGGTGCTGATCGGGATGAAGATGAACGGCAGCCCAATCACCTGCAGCGCACGCCACAGCGTGATCTGGGCAAAGCTGACATCAAGGCTAATCCGCGTGAGGTTGTAGAGCATGATTGCAGTAATCGCATAGCCAAGCGAGACGAGCAGCCTCGCGTCCATTCTGGAGATGAGTATGCCCGCGACCGGCATCAGCACCATCATCAGCAGCCCAGCCGGGGACAGCACCATGCCTGACCGCTCTGCCGTATAGCCGAGCAGGACTTGCAGAAACTGCGGTATGAGCACCGTCGTGCTGAAGAGCACGATTCCGAGAACGAATTGCAGAAAGACCGCCGTTCCAAAATTGCGGTTCTTGAGCAGCTTGAGATCGACAATGGGGTCAGGATGGCTCCACTCCCAGAAGACGAAGATGACCAGCAGACACATCGCGATAGTAAAGAAGGTAGTGATCATCGAACTGCCGAACCAGTCCTTCTCCTGGCCTTTGTCGAGGACGACTTCGAGGCAGCCGACACCGAGCGCGACGAGTCCGAGTCCAGCGAAATCCACCTTGGGTTTGTCGCGCATGATCCTCGCCCGCTCCTGTTTGAGGAACGGAGGGTCTTCGACCATGCGATTGCTCAAGTACAGCGACAACAGACCGATGGGAATGTTGATGAAAAAGATCCAGTGCCAGCTGAAGTTATCTGTGATCCATCCGCCAAGGGTTGGCCCGATTGCGGGCGCGACGACTACTGCCATGCCATAGACGGCGAAGGCTTGTCCACGCTTGGCCACGGGAAATGTGTCCGCGAGGATCGCTTGCTCGCTCGGCGCCAGGCCGCCGCCGCCCAGACCTTGCAAGACGCGCGCCAGAATAAGAATCGGAAGAGTTTGGGCGATACCGCAGAGGAAAGAGCAGACGGTGAAGATCACTACGCAGGTCATGTAGAACCGCTTACGGCCAAAGCGCGTGGCTAGCCAGCCGGAGATCGGCAAGATGACGGCGCTGGCCACCAGGTAGCTGGTCAGCACCCAGGTCGCTTCTTCTGAACTCGCACCCAGCGAACCGGCCATATGCGGGAGAGCGACGTTGGCGATGGACGTGTCGAGCACCTCCATGAACGTCGCGAGGGTAACGGTCAGCGCGACCGCCCAGGGATTATGGCTCGGTTTCCAGTCGTGAATGTCCGGCACTCGAGCCTTCTCCGGCCTCATGGGCTGGGTGAGCCGACGAAGCGCTATTCCGATCTCAGGGGTATCAGTCTACTGATACTATATCAGCAGACTGATATGCCGGTAAATCACGCAAGTGAAAATTCGAGCGCCTATCCGATCGCCTCGCTGGTTAAGAGATTGCTCCAGCTCTTTCGCGACGAACTGGATGAGAAACTGCGCCCCTGGGGAGTGACGGCGGCACAGCTGCACGTGCTGGCCAAACTGGAGCATGAGCCTGGGATCTCCGGCGCAAGGCTCGCCCGGGCCTGCATGGTCACTCCGCAAACCACCCAGGTGTTGCTGCGCGGAATTGAAAAGAACGGCTGGATTCGGCGGACGAAGCACCCAGAAAATGACCGCATCCTGCTCGCGACGCTGACGCCTTCGGGGAAGCGCATCCTTGCCAGGTCCCGGACCGCTGTGGGGCTGGTCTACGAACAGATGCTCGATGGTCTGGTGCCGAGAGATGTCCGCGTTCTGGTGGACTTGCTGGGTCATTGCGCTACCAACCTTGAGTCGAGCCGGACGGCCGTCTCCACGTCACGATAAGATACGAACTGCTGGCTTCCAGCCCGCGATTCGTATGCAAACATACCGCCAGCATTGGAGATGCGGGTTCTTCCTCCTCCTCCTCCTGCCATCCCAGAGCGCCTGGTCGCAACCGCGGTCTGGACAACAACCAGACCGGCAGGAACAGCTTCATAAAGCCGACGATGCCTTTCACGCCGGCTACGCGGCGGTCGAGAGCGGCGACCTCGCCGGTGCCCGCGAGGACTTCCAGAAAGTAGTCCAGCTTGCACCCGAGATACCTGAAGGGCATAGCGCCCTGGGCTCAGTTCTGGTGCAACTCGGCCAACCAGCTCTCGCGATTCCAGAGCTCGAACGCGCACTCGCCATGAAGGCGGACGACCGCACTACGGAGACGAACCTAGCCGTTGCGTATGAAGAGACCCGCGCCTACGACAAGTCCCTGGCGCTATTCCGCGCGCTCGATCAGGACGCGTCGGATCCGCTGCCGACGGCTGCGATCATCAGCTATGTGCGGACTCTTACGGCGACGGGAAGCGCCGACCTTGCCATGGCCCGGATGCAGAAGGAGGTTGTCGATGCTGCCCCAGGATCGATCGATGCGGCGACGCTCCACGATGCACTTGGCTCGCTCGAAGCGCAGAAGCAGGACTGGCCCTCGGCTGAGGCGCAGTTCGAGCAGTCGCTGGCGATCGATCCCCACTCCGCGGCCGCGCACCTGCATCTTGGCATTACGCTGGCAGCCGAGGGCCGCGCAACCGACGCGATTCGCGAGCTGACCACGGCGAGTCAACTTGCCCCGAACAATGCCTCAGCACAACTGGAATTGGGGCGCGCGCTGATTGCCGCCGGCCAGGATGATCAGGCGATCCCAATCCTGCAGCAGGCCGTCAAGCTCGCGCCCGCTTTCCTCGATGCGAAGTATCAGCTCGCACTGGCGCTGCAGGGCACGGGGCAGGAGGCGGAATCAATTCCGCTCTTCCAGCAGGTTGTCGCCGCACAGCCGCACAACGCAAGCGCGCTGACGAACCTTGCGCTGGCCCTGGTGCAGACGGGAAAATCGAAAGACGCGATACCGCTCTATCAACGTGCGCTCGCGGAGTCGCCGAAGGACGCGCTCATTCATCAGGACCTCGGCGTCGCCTACCTGCAGCAGAGCGATCTCGACGATGCGATCCGCGAGTTTCGTGCTGGAATCGCGCTCAGTCCCGACGCCTATGAACTCCACTACAATTTGGGCCTCGCGCTCAAGCTGAAAGACGATGTCGCTGACGCGGAGGTGGAGCTGAAGCAGGCGGCAAAGCTCAATTCGCAGTCACCCGATCCGCCTTTCACGCTCGGCATCTTGAAGATGCAGACTGGCCACTTCGATGAGGCCGCGGAACAACTCAAACTCACGCTGAAGCTGCGCCCCGACAACGCGCGACGCTTGGGCGATCCTGGGTAGTGTATACAAGCAACAGAACGATCTTGCTAACGCCGCGAACGCACTGCGCGAGGCGATCAAACTGATGCCCAATCAGCCGGGAACGCACATTACGCTCGCTGGAGTGCTCGCCGAACAAGGGCAGAAAGAGGAGGCGGCAGCCGAGCGCAAGATTGCTGCTGACCTTACTCGTTCAGCAACGAATCGCCAGCGCGCGACCTTCGCGGTCAACTCGGGTAATCTGCTTCTGCAGCAGGGAAAAGTTTCCGACGCGATTGAGCGCTATCAGGATGCTGTCACGAGCGATCCGACTTACATCGATGGACATCGCGGCCTAGCAGATGCGCTGGCGCGTGCCGGACGCACTGCTGAGGCCGCGGCCGAGCGGCAAAAGATTGCTGCGCTTGAAAAGCCTCAGCCGTGAAGATTGGCCCTTAGGAATTTTCTCGAGCTAACGCCTAGCGGCGTCTTGTGGTTGATCCACCAAGCAGCGAGCCCATCAGGCCGCGCACAAGCTCGCGGCCAACGGTCGTGCCCATCGTCCGAACTACGGATTTGGTTGCCGTCTGGAGAATACTGTCGCCGCGACCGGTTGCCCCAGTTCCCTCGGTGAGCACGCTGTACCAGGGCTGAGATGGGGGTTGTGACTGCGGCTGAGATTGCGCCTGTGGAGGAGTTTGCTGCGCTCCCGTAGTTGTGGCTGCTGGTTGGCCGGCCCTGGCCTGCAGCAACTCATATGCGGATTCGCGATCAACTGCCTGCTCATAGACTCCCGCGACAATCGAGCTCGCGATAATATGCTTCCGTTGTTCAGGAGTGATGGCGCCGATCTGGCTGCGCGGCGGGCAGATTAATGCGCGCTCGACGACATTCGGCGATGCCCTTTTCATCGAGGAACGAGACCAGCGCTTCACCGACGCCGATCTCGGTGATAGTCGTCTCAATGTTGATCTTTGGATTGGCGCGGAAGGTTGTCGCCGCAGCGCGCACTGCCTTCTGATCGCGCGGAGTAAAGGCGCGCAGTGCGTGCTGCACGCGATTGCCGAGTTGGCCGAGGACTTCATCGGGAACATCGATCGGATTCTGCGTGACGAAGTAAATCCCGATGCCCTTGGAGCGAATGAGCCGAACGACTTGCTGCACCTTGTCCTGAATGACTTTGGGCAGATCGGTGAAGAGCAGATGCGCCTCGTCAAAAAAGAAGACGAGCTTCGGCTTGTCGGGGTCGCCGGCTTCGGGGAGCTTTTCAAAGAGTTCGGTCAGCATCCACAGTAGGAACGTCGCGTAGACCTTCGGTGAGTTGATCAGCTTATCTGCAGCCAGAATATTGACCACGCCGTGGCCGTTGCCGTCGGTCTGCATCATGTCGTCGAGGTTGAGCGCCGGCTCGCCGAGGAATTTGTCTCCGCCCTGCTGCTCGAGCGCGACGAGACCACGCTGAATCGCACCAATACTTGCCGCCGAGATATTGCCGTACTGGGTCTGAAATTCCTTCGCGTTATCGCCTACGTGGCGCAACATCGCCTGGAGGTCTTTGAGGTCGAGCAGGAGCAGTTTGTTGTCGTCCGCGATCTTGAAGACTAGCGACAACACGCCCTGCTGCGTATCGTTGAGGCCGAGCAGCCGGCTGAAAAGCAGCGGACCCATCTCCGAAACCGTGGCGCGAATGGGATGCCCCTCTTCGCCGAAGACATCCCAGAAGGTGACCGGACAGCCGCCGAAGGCGAAACCGGTCAGCTTCATCTCTTTCACCCGTGCGGCGATCTTCGGATTGTCTTTGCCCGGCTCGCTGATGCCGCTGAGGTCGCCTTTAATGTCGGACGCAAATACGGGGACGCCGATCCGGCTGAAGCTTTCGGCCATTACTTGCAACGTCACCGTCTTGCCCGTGCCGGTGGCGCCGGCGACGAGACCATGGCGGTTGGCCATGTTGGACAGCAAATATAGCGGCGTTTCACTCTGGGCGATCTGTAGCGATTCCGGCATGACGGCTCCCGTGCGCTTGACTCGAACAATCGTAATCTACAGCATTTCGAGAGCTTTAGGACCATCGGTCACTGCTGCTGTTGGGCCTGTTGTAACTGCAGCAGCGGTGCCGCTGGCGGCGGAGGCGGCGCCTGTGCCTTCTCAACCAGCATCGACCAGTCTTCTGGAATTGGCAGGTCCTGATCGAGCGCTGGAGGCTCTTCGGAGGCGTTCACGCGCACCGCGACGTAGAGGTCGCTGCTGGTGCGTCCGCGATAAGTGCCCTTTGTCGGAGGAACATCAGCATAGTCGCGCCCGATCGCGGTGCGAATGTGGCGGTCGGTCGCTACGAGGCAGTTGGTCGGATCAAAACCGACCCAACCGAGATGCGGCAGCAGCGCCTCGACCCACGCATGAGTGGCGTTGGAGGTTGAGCGGTCGGCCATCTCTTTGCTGTGGTGCAGGTAGCCGCTCACGTAGCGGCAGGGAATGCCGAGTTGCCGCACCAGCGCGATCATGATGTGGGCGAAGTCCTGGCAGACGCCCTTCTTCGACTCGATCGCGACGTCAATTGGAGAATCAGCCTTGGTCGACTTGGGCACGTAATCGAAATGGTCGTAGAGTCTCTTGTTCAGCTCATGCAACATGGTCAGCGGATCATCGCGCCGCACGACATCGATCTCATCAGCGAGCTTCTTCAGCTCATCGGTGGGCCTGGCGAACTCGCTCGGCAAGAGCATCTCCCAGTAATCGCCACTGGCGACGATGGTATCGAGCTCCTTCCATGCGCTTGGATCGAGACTGGTGGGGATGGCAGTGAGCGGTTGTTGTTCGACGAGCGATTCGGCGACGATGACGAGTTGCTCGTGTTCGCCGGGGATGTCGAAGTGATGGATGTTGTTGCCGAGATGGTCGCGATAGGAGAAGGCGCGGGTCCGTGGGCTGACCGAGAGCGAAAAGCTCAGGCAGCGCTGGTTGCTATCGCTGCGTGGGTGCATGCGCATCTCCATCACGCTCTCGCTGACCGGTTTGCCGTACTGGAACTTCGTCAAGTGCCGTATGGAGTAAAAGAGCATGGAGTAGTTCTCCTGTGGGTAGAGTCCGATCGGCGAACCTTTGCAATCCCACTCAAGCCAACAGAAGGCTTGAATGGGGCACCCCAATTTACCCGGGGTTCTACATTGCCAGCGCGGCCTGTACCGAGTAGCGGATGTACACCTCGTAGATCAGTTCATGGATCTGCAGGCAGCGATCGAGGATCGTACGCAAGTAAATGCCCGCGTCGCGCTCGAGTATCTCTGACACCTGGCCATAACGCAGCGAGGCCTGCAGGCGCCCTGAGAGCCGCATCAGCTCTTCGGCATGATGTCCTCGGTTGTCCTGTTGGACGGCCTTCAACGAGTTGACCAGACTGTCGATGCAAAAGCGAATGGAGTGGGGGAAGTCGGCGTCGAGAACGAGGAATTCCAGAATTCGGTCGTAAGTGAGATCTGCGGTGTAGACCTTGCAGTAACCCTCAAAGGCGGTGCAGGTGCGCAGCAGGCCGATCCATTCGAGGTAATCAAAGCCGTCGTGGGCCTCATCCGGCGACTTGCTGTCGTGGTGGTAAACCTCAAGCAGACGCGCCGTCGAAGAAGCGCGCTCAATGTAACGGCCGATCTGAATAAACTGCCAACCCTCGCCATGGCTCAACGTCGTATCGGTAACGCCCTGGAAAAGGTGAATGCCGTCGACGACCGCGGGAAGAAACTCTGAGAGGCGCAGCTCGGAGCGGTCAGAATCGGTCTGCCGTGTGACCTCGTGATAGAGCCTGTTCAGCCGCTGCCATTGTTCAGAGCTGATCTCTTCGCGCACCTGCCGCGCGTTTTCGCGCGCTTGCACAATGCAGGAAACCACCGATGCCGACTTCTCCTCGTCAAAGCAGAGGGAATCGACGAACTCGAAGACGTCGCCCTTCCACTCGCAGCCCTCGGGCTTGCCGATAGTCGCTAACACCCGCTGCCAACGCCGCTCCGAGCTGGTTTGCGACTTGTCCAGCATCAGGTCCATATTGATGTTGAGCAGGCGCACGGTATTCTCCGCCCGCTCGAGGTAGCGGCTCAGCCAGTACAAACTGTCGGCTACGCGTGAAAGCATGTGTGTCCGTATCCCAAGAAAGACCTATTCGCTTAGCATCAATAACCACGCGGCTGCAGATAAGACTGCAGATCCCAACAACGCCAGCAGAAATCCGTAGAGAAGAAAAGACATTTGTCGATGGTTCGCTTTCTTTCGCAGTAGGAGCAGGATCGGCCCCACAACGATAAGAAGTACGCCATCAATGATGAGTGTCTGACTAGTCCGTCGTCCGAGCCTAATTAGATCGGATTGGCTTGCAATGAGCAGCAATCCAAAATTTGCGAGTGTTATCAATCCAACAATACAGCTTATCCACACGTAAACCTTGCGGTCGGACTTCGCCAAGATGGATTGGATGGTCATTTCAATAACTCAACACCCAGGTATCCTTGCTGCCGCCACCTTGCGACGAATTCACTACCAGCGAACCCTTGCGCAACGCGACCCTCGTTAACCCGCCAGGGACGATCGTAACCTTGTCACCAAATAAGATGTACGGCCGCAAATCCACATGTCTCGGTTGGATACTGCCGTCTTCCTGCAGGCATGGGGCCCGGGAGAAATCGAGCGTTGGCTGGGCAATGTAGTTACGCGGATTGGCCTCGATATGGCGCTTGAACTCTTCCTGCTGCGCCTTGGAGCTCTGTGGGCCGATCAGCATCCCATAGCCGCCGGACTCGCCGACCGCCTTCACCACCAGCTTGTCGATGTTCTCGAGTACGTACTTTTTCTGAACTGGATCGGTCATGAGGTAGGTTTCGACGTTGTTGAGAATCGGCTCTTCGCCGAGGTAATACTCGATGATCTGCGGAACATACGCATAGAGCGCCTTGTCGTCGGCGACTCCGGTTCCGAACGCATTCGCGAGGGTCACGTTGCCGGCGCGGTAGGCGTTGAAGAGTCCCGCCACACCGAGGATCGAATCGGAGCGAAAGGCCAGCGGATCGATGAAGTCGTCGTCGACGCGGCGGTAGATGACGTCGACGCGCTGCAGGCCGCCAGTCGTCCTCATGTAGACGATGTTGTCGTGGATGACGAGATCGCGGCCCTCGACGAGCTCGATGCCCATCTGGCGGGCGAGGTAGGTGTGTTCAAAGTAGGCGGAGTTGTAGACGCCGGGAGTGAGCAACACAATCGATGGCTCGGGGCGGCCGTCCGGCGCAATCGATTTAAGCGTGCTGAGCAGGGCCTGAGTGTAATGCTCGATCGGCCGCACGGCGTAGGAGCGGAAGAGTAGCGGAAAGGTCCGCTTCATGATGCGCCGGTTGGTGAGCATGTACGAGACGCCACTGGGCACCCGCAGATTGTCTTCGAGCACGACGAACTCGCCGCTTTCGAGACGCAGCAGGTCGGTGCCCGCGACCGCGATGTACACATTGCGCGGCACCTGTAGACCGCGCATCTGGCGGCGGAAGTGTTGGCAACTGTAGACAATCTCCCGAGGCACGAAGCCCTCGTTCAGGATCTTGCCCTCATTGTAGATGTCGTGCAGGAAGAGATTCAGCGCGGTGATGCGCTGGGTCAGCCCCTTTTCGATGTGGGCCCATTCCTGGCTGGTGACCACCCGGGGCAGCAGATCGTAGGGGAAGATGCGTTCGGTGCCTTCCTCGCGGCCGTACACGGTAAATGTGATTCCCTGGGTGAGGAAGGAAACATCGGCGGAGCGCTTCCGGCGCTGCAGCTCATCGCGCGGGATGCTGGTTAGAGCCTCGAGCAATTCCTGGTACTGCGGGCGGATTTCACCATTCCCGGCGAACATTTCATCATAGGCGTGGTCGAGAAAATACTCCGCCAGAGCCGGATTTTCAAGGTGCCCGGAAGGTCCTGTTTGGCTCATCTTCTTGCGCTCATCCATTCACACATGTCGCTCTCAGCGTGCCGCAACTTCTTCGAGACAATCGCCCTATGACTTTCTGGGGCCGGTTGCATCGGTTGCCCCGCCTGCCACATCTACTACTTACGAATCATACTTCGCCGTTTTTCAAGTGGGGTCTTTTTCGGCGGGCCGTCCGTCAAGCTGGAGGGGGTTCCGCACCATACCTCGATTTCCACTCTTATACTGGTATCGAGGACAATAATTTCCAGGTACTTGGTATGAGGCGTACTTCGTTGTAGCACGTACCGCCGCCACCAGCAAGAAAAACGCACCATCATCAGGGTCCGTTTCCAGTGTGCGCCTCCAGGCATTAGCGGCTGGGAGCGAGGCCGAGAGGTCAGACGGAAACCACTTCGGCGGCAGAGTGACAGGAAAATGGCGCTTTTGACGATTCAGGAGAACCTCTAGCAAATGTGGATTGTCCGCCTTGCACTCCGACGGCCTTACACCTTCGTCGTTTTCGCAATTCTTCTTCTGATTCTTGGGCCGATCTCGGTCCTAAATACCCCTACCGACATTTTTCCCAATATCAATATCCCAGTCGTCAGCATTGTCTGGAATTACGCCGGTTTCTCGCCCTCGGACATGGCGAACCGCATTGTCACGATTACGGAACGCACCCTCACGACTACGGTCAACGATATTGAGCATATCGAGTCCCAGTCACTCAACGGCGTTGCGGTCGTCAAGGTCTATTTTCAGCCGACCGTCCAGATCGCGAACGCGGTTGCCCAGCTCACCGCCGTCTCTCAAACCGCCTTGCGAACGCTCCCTCCAGGCACTACGCCGCCTCTAATCATCCAATTCAATGCCTCAAGCGTCCCGATTCTACAGTTGGGCCTCTCCGGCCAGGGACTCACCGAACAACAACTGAACGACTTCGGTCTCAATTTCATTCGCACCCAGCTTGCCACAGTAGAAGGCGCACAAATCCCTTATCCTTATGGCGGCAAGCAGCGACAGGTCCAGGTAGACATCGACACCCAGGCACTCCAGGCCAAGGGTTTGTCGCCGGCGGATGTCGTCAACGCCATCTCAGCGCAAAACCTGATCCTTCCCTCTGGCACCGCCAAGATCGACCGCTTCGAATATCAGCTCGCAACTAATGGCGCACCCACGACGATCGCAGGCCTGAACGACTTGCCCATTCGCCAGGTGAACGGGGCGATGGTTTATATCCATGATGTCGCCCATGTCCGCGATGGCTTTCCCCCCCAGACCAACATTGTTCGTGTCAATGGTCAGCGGGCCTCGCTGATCACTATTCAGAAAACCGGAAGCGCCTCAACCCTCGACATCATCAGGAACATTTTCGAGAAGCTACCGCGTCATCAAGTCCCAGCTGCCGCCGCAATTGGTCATCACTCCGCTCTCCGACCAGTCGATCTTCGTGCGCAGCGCTATCACCGGTGTCGCCCGCGAAGCCCTGATCGCGGCCTGCCTCACTGCCATCATGATCCTGGTCTTCCTGGGCAGCTGGCGCAGCACGCTGATCATCGCCGTCTCGATCCCGCTCTCGATCATTTGTTCCCTGCTTATGTTGGGCGCGCTTGGCGAGACGATCAACATCATGACGCTGGGCGGGCTTGCCCTGGCGGTCGGCATCCTGGTCGACGATGCGACGGTTGAAATCGAGAACATCAACCGCAATCTCGAAGAAGGCAAGGAGATCGAGCAGGCGATCCTCGATGGCGCTGCGCAGATCGCGATCCCCGCCTTTGTCTCGACATTGTCAATTTGTATTGTCTTCGTACCAATGTTTTTCCTCACCGGAGTTGCGAAGTATCTCTTCGTTCCACTCGCCGAAGCGGTGGTTTTCGCGATGCTCGCCTCGTATTTGCTCTCGAGGACGATCGTTCCAACGATGGCGAAGTATTTGCTCAAGGAGCATGACAAGCACGCCGAAGAACTCAAGAAGAAGAGCCGCAATCCGCTGGTCAAAGGCCAGCAGCTATTTGAGCATTACTTCGAAAAGCTACGGGTGGGATATCAGAGCGTTCTGGAGTTATGCCTCGAGCACTCCGCAATCTTTATCGTACTCTTTTTTGTGCTGTGCATCGGCTCGTTCGCGCTTCTCTACCCGTGGCTGGGCCAGGACTTCTTTCCCTCGAGTGATAGCGGCCAGTTCAAGCTGCACGTTCGCGCCCGCACGGGCACTCGTATTGAGGAGACGGCACGCCTTTGCGATGAGGTCGACAAGGCGATTCGCGAGGAGATTCCCAGCTCCGAACTGCACACGATCATCGACAACATCGGACTGCCCTATAGCGGCCTGAATCTCTCTTACAGCAACTCGGCGCCGGTTGGGCCGGCCGATGCCGACATTCTGGTCTCGCTCAATGAAAAGCACCACCCCACCGATGACTACGTGCAGGCGCTTCGTGCCAGCCTGCCCAAGAAATTTCCCGGTGTTACCTTTTACACTCTGCCGGTGGACATCGTTACCCAGATCCTGAACTTCGGGTTGCCGGCGCCGATCGACATTCAGATACTCGGCCCGCAAATGGTGGCCAACCGCGAAATTGCCGAGCGGATGATGAACGAGATCAAATACGTACCCGGCGCAACCGATTTGAGAATTCAACAGCCCTTTGACAATCCAAGGCTCGACGTCGTCGTCGACCGGACCAAAGCGCAGCTGATTGGCCTGCAAACCCGCGATATCACCAATAGCCTGCTGATTGCGACTTCCGGAAGTTTCCAGACGACGCCGACCTATTGGTTGAACCCCGCCAACGGGGTCAGCTATAACATCGCCGTCCAGTCGCCACAGTACAACCTGGACTCGCTGCAGGACCTGAACAATATTCCTCTCACTCCCGCAGCGGCACCGGCGCGACCGGGGGAATGGCGTCTCCATCCGCCTATCAGCGAGGGGGCGCGCCGGTGCAGATCCTCGGCAATGTCTCGTCGATCGTGCGAGGGCAAGACCTTGGCACAATCAGCCATTTCAACATCGCGCCGGCCATCGACATCTATGGCAATGTCGTGAATACCGACTTGGCCAGCGTAGACAAGAAACTGGAAGTGATCGTAGACAAGTACCGCAAGCAATTGCCGCGCGGTTCGCAACTCATCGTCCGCGGACAGGTGCTCACGATGAAGTCCTCCTTCGTCGGCCTGCTCAGCGGCCTCGCGTTCTCGATCCTGCTCGTCTATCTGCTCATCGTGATCAACTTCCAGTCCTGGCTCGACCCGTTCATCATCATCTCGGCGCTGCCCTCCGCCCTCGCCGGTATCGTCTGGATGCTCTTCCTTACCCACACCCACATCAGCGTTCCGGCGCTCACCGGCTCCATTATGTGCGTGGGCGTAGCGACCGCGAACTCCATCCTGGTGATCAGCTTTGCCCGCGAACGCCTTGAGGTGAATGTCGGCGACGCCTGGCAGTCCGCGCTCGATGCCGGATTCACCCGCTTCCGCCCAGTCATCATGACCGCGCTGGCCATGATCATCGGCATGGTGCCGATGGCGCTGGGCCTGGGCGATGGCGGCGAACAGAATGCTCCGCTGGGACGTGCCGTCATCGGCGGCCTGCTCTTCGCCACGGTCTCCACGCTGCTCTTTGTACCCACATTCTTCAGCGTCCTGCACGGCCGTCTGGAAAGAAAGCGCCTCCAGACCCAGGTCGCGCGCCATGCGGAGGACGATGAGTAACCAAATGCACAAGCGTCGATCATCGGTGAATCGAGCCAGCGGCTCTCCAGTTGCACTCAGTAGAGCCAGCATGAGAACAGCAGCTCATGAAGAATGGCTTTCAAGTGCCGGCCATTCTCCCGTCCCGAACGAAGGAGTAAAACGATGAGCGAACAGCCACATTACGAATCGGAAGACACAATGGGCAAGGCACAGGGGGCCAGAGCGCTCTCCACGGGTCGAGCCATTGTGCTGCTGCTGGTCGTTGTCGCCATCGGGGCTATCCTGGCTGCATTCGGAATCATCGGCCGCATCCATGCGCGGACTACGGTCGAAGACAACACCAACGCCCTTGCTGCGCCGACGGTCATCGTGAATCCGCCGACCCGTGGGCAGCCTCAGCAGGAGATCATCCTGCCCGGCAATCTTCAGGCGTTCACCGATTCGCCCAATCTACGCCCGCACCGATGGCTATCTCAAGAAGTGGTATTTCGATATCGGTTCGCATGTTCGCAAAGGGCAGTTGCTGGCGGAGATCGAATCCCCGGAAGTCGACCAGCAGCTAGCTCAGGCGCAGGCCGACCTCGCCACCGCCGAGACCAACACGGCCAACGCCCACACCCAGGCCGCCCGCTATCAGGAGCTGGTGAAAACCGACTCCGTCTCCCAGCTCGATACGGATAATTTCAAGACACAGGCCGCAGCCGGAGACACTGCGGTTAAGTCGGCACGCGCGAACGTTCAGCGGCTGTCAGAGCTGGTCGGCTTCGAGAAAGTCTATGCTCCGTTTGACGGCGTCGTCACCGCCAGGAACACGGACATAGGCGCGCTGATTACCGCTGGATCAGGCAATGGCACCGGGGCCACGGAACTCTTCCATCTCGCCGCCGCCCAGACGCTCCGCGTCTACGTCAATGTGCCGCAAGTCTACTCTCAGGGCCTGAAGCCCGGAATGACGGCCGACCTGACCTTCAACGAGCTACCCGGCAAGAAGTTCACCGGCCACCTGGTACGCACCTCACGCCAGATCGATCCGACCTCGCGGACTTTGCTGGTCGAGTTCGATGTGGACAACCGGACCGGCGAGCTCTTTCCTGGCGCGTATACCGAGGTCCACTTCAAGAGCGGCATAATCGCCCCGTCATTCGTCGTCCCCGTCTCCGCGCTGATGTTTCGAGCCGAGGGATTGCGGATCGCCGTAGTCGATGAAAATAACAAGGCAAAGCTATTGCCGGTGGTTCTGGGCCATGACGACGGCGCCACAGTGCAGGTCATCAGCGGGCTCAATGCAAATGACCGTGTGATTCAGAACCCTCCCGACTCGCTCATCGACGGTGAGAACGTGCAGATCGTGAAGCCGACAGCCCCAGCTGGGAGCGGACAGAAATGACCGTCGTTCCCAGGACGAAGGCTTCCGTGCGGAGAGACACACGCTGTGGTCTTTTGGCCGCGTCGCTTTGCTTGCTGGTTGCCGGTTGCACCGTCGGCCCCAACTACAAACGTCCCGACGCGCCTGTACCGCCTGCCTATAAAGAGAACAATGGAACCGAAGCGACAGTGCCGCCGCCGAACCCCCCGGGCGGCACATGGAAGACTGCTCAGCCTGCTGACGATGTTTTGCGCGGCAAGTGGTGGGAACTCTACGGCGATCCACAATTGAACTCTCTCGAAGATAAAGTCGCGGTCTCGAACCAGACACTCAAGGCCACCGTCGAGCAGTACCTCGCTGCTCGCGATCAGGTGAAGGTCAGTCGAGCAGCGTACTACCCGTCTCTTTCTATCGGCCCGACTGCGAGCCGCCAACAGCAATCGGAAAACCGTCCCACCTACGTCCCCGGCTCGCCAGTCACTTACGGCGATTTCGTCGCTTCCGGGCAGGCATCATGGGAGCCGGACCTCTGGGGAAGTGTTCGCCGCAGCGTTGAGGCCGCGCGTTCCAACGCGCAAGCCAGCGCCGCCGACCTCGCCAATGTCGAACTCAGCATCCGCGCCGAGCTTGCCACGGACTATTTCGAAATGCGCGGCCTCGACACCGACCAGAAGCTGCTCGACGACACAGTCGTAAGCTATCGCAAGAGCTACGATCTGACCGTGAATCGCAAGAAAGGCGGAGTCGCCACCGAGTCTGACGTCTCACTTGCCGAAACTCAATTGGAGTCGACGATCTCACAGAGCATCGACGTGGGCGTAGCTCGCGCTCAGTATCAACATGCGATCGCGACACTGATCGGCGTTCCAGCTTCAAGTTTCAGTCTGCCGGCGCAGCCGTTGAATCTCGCGCTGCCGCAGCTGCCGACTGGCGTGCCCTCAGCACTGCTCGAGCGTCGCCCGGACATCTCCATCGCCGAGCGCCAGGCCCAGGCGGCGAATGCCCAAATCGGCGTTGCCATCGCAGCGTACTATCCCAACATCACCCTGACTGGCGGCGGCGGCTTTGAGAGCCAGAGCATCACCACCTGGTTCCAGGGGCCAAGTGGATTGTGGGCGATCGGTGGCACCGCTGCCGAACTCATCTTTGACGGAGGCCGCCGTCACGCGTTGACAGATCAGGCCCGGCACAACTATGAGCAGTCCGCCGACAACTATCGCGAGAGCGTCCTCAACGCATTTCAAGAGGTCGAAGACAACTTAGCGGCTCTGCGTCTTTATCAGCAGGAAGCAGCCAGCCAACAAGCGGCCGTGTTCTCCGCCCGGCGCTCGACCGAGATATCGACGAACCGCTACAAGGGTGGCGTAACGACTTATCTCGAAGTCCTGACAGCTCAGGCGGCGCAGTTAGCCAACGAGAGAGCTCAGGCCGATCTGACTACCAAACAGTTCGCCTCGAGCGTCCTGCTCGTCCGTGCTCTTGGCGGAGGCTGGGACACCTCGCAGCTGCCTAAGTTCTAAGATTGGTGTCCGCTCTAAGAGAGAAGAAGGACGAAGATCTTTGGTAGCATCGCAGACGATGCTATCGATGCGAACTATAAGAGAGGCATTCGCCGGACTTGGGCTTCTTTGCGTGTGTACTTCTCTGCCAGCGAATTGGAACTATCTGCCGTTTCGAGTACCGGTTCATTTCGGTTTGACCGGCCGCCCCGATGGATTCGGATCCAAGAGCACTCTTTTGGTTCTGCCGGTGACAGCCGTCGTTCTCTATCTCACGCTCAGCGTAGTAGCGAGGTATCCCGCATATTTCAATTTTCCCGTTCCTGTCACAGACCGCAATCGGCAAACTCTGCGCGATCTAGCCATCGAGATGCTGGGATGGCTCAAAGCTGAGGTTATGTGCATCTTTGCGTGGCTTACGTTAGCAATAATTTCAACGGCCGAGGGCCACAGCTCGGGACTCGGGCCCGCTTTTGCTCCTGTTTCTATCGGAGTAATCGCGGCCACCATCGCATTGTTCTGGTATCGAATGTATCAAGCCCGGACGATCCCTTAGCCGCACGCGGCCCACACGCAAGTTCCCACCGTTTCGCGGGATGTTTGCGCATTTGGGTATAACTGTAGGAGCCATCAACATGACGCCGTCTCCTCAGCACGCCCCCGCAGCCGAATCGCTCGGCAAGATCGGCCTCCCCGCTCCAATATTGGAACTCGCCTCGCGCCCATGGGACGCCATCATCGTCGGCGCCGGCCACAACGGACTTGCCTGTGCCACCTATCTCGCGCGCGCCGGCAAACGGGTCTTGGTGCTCGAGAGTCGCGAGCGCATCGGCGGCGCATGCACAATTGAAGAGCCCTTTCCCGGAATCCGCATGTCGCCCTGCGCCTATCTCGCCGGGCTTCTCCATCCGCTCATCATCGAGGAACTCGACCTCGTCCAGCGCGGATTCACCTGGACCCCGGCGGTCAACGGACTCTTCGTTCCGTTTCTCGATGGCAGCAGCATTCAGCTCTGGGACGACGACGACCAATGCGAAGCCGAGGTCCGCCGTTTCTCACCAGGAGACATTGCAGGCTGGAAGGCGATGAACGCAGTGCTTGGGCGTCTGCGCGACGCACTCCGGCCTGCCGGCGATCGCGATATGTGGATCGGGGAAGCGCCAACTCGTGACCAGATTGACGACCGCCTCGGCAACGACGACGAAGCCCGCGCCCTGCTCTTTGAATGGTCGATGGCGGAGTTCGTTGGGCGCTATCTGAGCGACGAGCGCCTGCAGACGGCCTATCTGGGACAAGGCGTCATTGGCACCAACGCCAGCCCCTTCGATCCCGGCACGGCATCGATTCGTTTCCACCACGCCTCAGGTCGCCTCGAAGGTATGCCTGGCATGTGGGGCTACGTTAAGGGCGGAATGGGGATGGTCTCGTTTTACCTCTGCGACGCCGCCCGAGAAGCAGGAGCCAAAGTAGCTGCCGGCGTTCCCGTCGCCAGAATTCTGCCTAGCGAAGGAGTCTTGCTCGAAGGCGGCGAGCGTATTGCCGCGCCTATCGTCATCTCCAACGCCGATCCCTATATGACTGGCTGCCTCCTGGGGGATGCCGCCGACCCGACGTGGCTGGCGCAGGTGAGGTCGGTTCCGATTCGCGGCTGCACTGTAAAGCTTAATGTGCTGCTGGGTGAACTGCCCAACTTCACTGCGCGCCCCGGCATCGACCAGCCGCATCACTACGGCCAGATCAACGCCCCGCTCACCAAGGCGGAGTGGAAAGCAGGCTACGCCGCCGCGCGCCAAGGCGAGGTCCCCGATCATCTCTGGTGCGAACTCTACTTCCAGAGTGCTCACGACCCCACGGTAGTTCCGCCCGGGCAGCACACCATGAGCGTCTTCGCCCAATATGTGCCGTACGAATTCAAACACGGCACGTGGGACGATCATCGAGAGCAGGTCAAGCAGCGGGTATTCGCCTCTTTGGGACGCTTCACGAGCAACATACCCAGGGCAGTGATCGATGCTCAAGTACTTGGCCCTCCGGACATCGAAAAGAAGGTTGGCCTCACCGGAGGTCACATCTTCCAGGGCGAGTGCCTGCCTCAATACATGTGGAGCAACCGTCTCTCGCCGCGCACTCCCATGCCCGGCGTCTACTTATGCGGGGCATGCACCCACCCCGGGGGCTCGGTCATCGGCATCAATGGCCGCAATGCCGCGATGGCGGTGCTGAAAGATACTGCGGATTGACAGTTCGGTATGCCAATAGCGGCTGCCGTCGGATCAACCCGCTCCCTTGGACGTATACTTCTTCTGCCTGACTACTAAGAGATGAGATTGGATTCCAGAATGAAGCATCTTGCCTTCGCTTCTCTCGCGGCAGTTTTATGCGCAAGCCCACAAATATTGGCATTCACTGTCACCGCGGCAGCGCAGGCGGCCGGGCAAGCTGGCGCTTCCACTCCCCAGCCCGATAAGCTCGACAACATAAATGCCGCGGTGATCGCCGCCCGCGCCGCCACCAAAGAGAAGCGCTTCGCCGACGCCGAGGCCCTCATGCTCAAGGTCACGAGTTCCAGACCCGAACTTGTCATCCCATGGATGGAGCTTGGCCTGGCGCAGCTTGGCCTCAAGAAATATTCCGAAGCTGAAGAGAGTTTCAAAATCGCGCTGGGAATCGATCCCGTGGCACAGGAACGCGCGAAGACCATCGGCTACTACCAACAGTCTGGTGATCCTCTGGCCATCGCCCCCACCGCTACCCGCCAATCCCATATCTCCATGGGGGAAACCGTCAACAGCGGCCCGGCCCGGCCCCCAGATGTCCTTGGCCCCGCTTACGCCAGCCTTGGCGAGATTTATATACATCAGGGAAAAGTCCCTGAGGCCCAGGCCGCCTTTGATACCGCTGTCCACTCTAATCCCTCTCAGGCCGCACTCTATCTTGGCAACGAAACAATCTTCTTTTTTCAGGCCGGAAATGCCGACGCACAACTGGTAGCCGCAGAGAAGGCGATCGCCGTAGACCCCAAACGCGCCATGCTCTATTACTTTAAAGCGCAGGCGTTGACTTCGAAGGCTACGATCGATCCTCAGACGCAGAAGCTGATTTTGCCGCCCGGCTGCATCGAGGCTTATCACAAATACCTGGAGCTCGATCCCAACGGTCAGTTCGCCCCTGACGCCAAGAGCATACTCGCGTCCGCGGCCCCGGCAACAGCCGCTAGGAATTAGACCGGGGCCAGCTTCCTGGTTGCTCAAACCTCGAAGGTGCCCGTGGGCGGACACGGTTGAAAGAATTGATCCTGGTCTCATCCCAGCGATCGTAAGTCCGCGGTAGACGTGAAGCGAAACGATAGCCTCGCTCCGCGCCACAGAGCGGTCGTAGCCTTCGCTCGGTAGGCGACCTTCACCACAGTTGAATTGATTGCTGCTATTGTCCGCCAACCTTTTCCAGCTTGAACGCCGCAGCCTGGAAATCTCCAACCAACTCAGGATCGAAGCCATGCGACATCCAATACGCGCCGCTCGCCGTCTGCGGAGTATCTTTCGCCGCCTTCCCCGCAATCGGAGACATCGTGTATTGCGCGCCCGCATCCAGACCGCGCAGAAATACCCGCGGATAGGGATATCCAAAGCTGCTCGAATGCAGGAAAGTGAACACCACCGCTTCATGTCCATCAATTGCAACTGACTCGGTTACAGATTGCTCGCTCCCATTGCGGGGCGACACTAATCGGTAGAGCGACCCATGCTGGATCGTCTCCCGCACCAGCTTGTACTCCGCGATCAGCGTCTTGACAGTATCCAGTTCCTCAGGCGTCCACTTATTAAGGTCTCCGCCAAGGCCAAGCGAACCCTGCATCCCAGAAAGCATCCGGTATTGCATGGAGGTCGTTCGGTGATTCATCGAGCCCGGGCTGTCCGGAACCCGCTGCATCATCACGCCTGGAGTGTAGGCGTAAGTGAATCCATCCTGAATCGTCAGCCGGTCAAACGGATCGCTATTGTCCGAGGTCCAAACCTGGTCCGTGTAGCGAAGGAGCCCCAGGTCGACGCGGCCGCCGCCGCTCGAGCAGTCTTCGATCTCGAGCTTGGGATGCTTCGCCCGCAGCTCGGCGAGGATCGAATACAGATTCTCGATGTACTTCACATAGACTTGCTTCTGCTCGTCGGGAGAGACCGCCGGCCATCCCGGCTCCGACCAGACGCGGTTGTAGTCCCACTTAAAGAAGGCTATATCGTTCTCGTTCACCAGCTTGTCGAGGAAATTGTACACATAGTCGCGAACGTCCTGACGCGCAAGGTTGAGCACAAGCTGATTGCGCCCTTCGCTGCGTGGCCGCCCGGTGAAATTTAGCACCCAATCGGGATGGGCACGATACAGGTCGCTGTTCGGATTCACCATCTCCGGCTCGACCCAGATACCGAAATCCATGTGAAGCGAGTGAACTTTGTCGATCAGCGGCTTCAGGCCGTTAGGAAATTTCTTTGGATTGACCGTCCAGTCGCCGAGTCCCGCATGATCGTCGTTGCGCGCGCCAAACCAGCCGTCGTCCATCGTGAGGCGCTCTACACCCAGCGCTGCTGCTTTTTCCGCCAATGCAATCTGCCCAGCCTCGCTCACATCGAAAAACGTTGCCTCCCACGAGTCGTAATCGACCGGCCGCGGAGGTGGACTCGGTCCCTCCGGCAGGATCTTCGTGACCTCATAGCGATGCAAAAGCCGCGATGCCCCGCCGACTCCCTCATGCGAATAGCCGCCATAGAAAATCGGCGTCTTCAGAGACTCACCCGGCGCGAGCTTATATCCGAAGTCGAAAGGATTGAATCCACCGGTCACTCGCACCTGCTGGTCGACATCTTGTTCAACCGTGATCCGCCATGAGCCGCTCCAGCCAAGCGCACCAAACCACACGCTGCCGGCGTTCTGCTCCTCCGTCGGACCACGCTCGATCGCGAACCATGGATTGGTCTGCGCACTGCTTGACCCGCGACGACTCTCAAGTACGCGAGCCGTAGGGGTCAGCGCCTCATGTTGCAAAGCGCCTTCAGAGGCCCAGCGCCCCGTTAGATAGTAGAGCGAATAATCCGTGCCGCGAGGCAGATTCCACGTAGCTGCCGCTGCCTGTTCGATGACCAGCGGTTCTTTGGTCTTGTTCTCGATCTGCGCCGACCGGGCCAGAACACCCGTGACCGGGTCGATTTCGTAGCGAAGCTCGACGAAGACATCGCGAGAGATGTCCTTCACAGTCACCGTCAATACAAGGCCATCAATGTGGTGAGAGAGATAGTGCAACACCAGGTCCCGATTTCCATCCGGGAAGGTGATCTTCAAGCTGGGTTCGAGGACGAGGCCGCCGCCCCAGCCGGTAAATTCCTCGGGCGTGAGGTTGATCGAAGTATCCTGGCCAGACCAAGGACGGCCCGAGTGCGCCGCCGGTATCGTGTCGCTCGGCGCAAGCTTGCGTCCCCAATAGAGCGCTTGTAATTCCTTGTTTTCGTTCAGGCCGAAGACATAGGAGACATCCGCCGCATCGATTCGGAAGACATTGGTCTGGTCGTTATAGGTGATGGAAGCGGTTGCATTTTCGGCGACAGATATTTCCGCCGTCAGCAACGCGATCAAACCTAAAGCACAACCCAAAACTCTCAGACAACGTACCGGTACTCTCATCCCAAACTCCTTTGCGAACCCTGTTTCTCAAATGCGAATGTTACATCTACCGCGGCGATGGTTCCGGAACCGGCTCAATATCGGCCAGTAGAAAAATATAACTCGCCACCCCGATCGCTAGATAGATTGCCGCCACGGCAAAGGCCCATGCGAAGGAATGCGTGCGGGCCACGATATACCCGGTCACGATTGGAGCGGAGATCGCGGAAATCTGGGTAACGAAGTTCATGATGCCGCCCACGCTGCCGACGCTTTCACGGGGCGCAATGAGCGCCGGGATCGACCAGCCGACCGCCGCCGCCGCCGACAAGCCGCCGATCGACACGCTGATCCAGAAAAGCGCCACCGCGGTTGTAGTTGAGAAAGCCGCGCCCAAAATTCCCAGCCCAAGGGAGGTCCCGCCGATCAGCACCGCCTGCCTCACCCGTATCGAATTTCGCCCGCGTTGTACCAGCGCATCCACCAGCCAGCCGCCGACCAGAAGCTCAACAATAGTCGCAAACAACCACGGCACGGCGGTATAAAACGCCGAGTGCAGCATATCGATATGCATTGCCGAGGACAGATAGCTGGGCAGCCAGGTAAGCAAAAGATAGAAGGTGTAATTGTAGGAGGCAAAACCAATGGAAACGCCGATGACCTTCTTTTGCCGAACGAGATAAAGCAGCGATGCGCCCTTCGCGGCCCGCACGGCGTTCTCCGGTCGCGCCCCGCCCTCGGCAATGAAAGCGCGCTCTATCTCCGAAAGGTGTTTGTCTTCGCTCGGATTACGATAGAAACGATAAAAGAGCCCGAAATAGCAAAGGCTGAGAAAGCCCGTAGCTGCAAAGCTGATCCGCCAGCCGAAGTGGAACAGCATGATCCCCACCAGCGGCACGCCTATCGCCGAAGCTAGTTTCGCCGACGAGTCGAAGATCGCTGTTGCGAGGCCTCGCTCCTTTACCGGAAACCAGTAGCCGGTCGCCTTCGCATTCGCAGGAAACGTCGATGCCTCGCCAACGCCCAATAGGAAACGGGCCCCAAAGAAGCTGGCCAGCCCTGGCGAAGCCGCAGCAGCAAATGACGCCACGCTCCACAGAAAGATGCTTACGCGGGCCACGAGACGGACGCCGAAGCGATCCAGCAGCACTCCGCTCGGCAGTTGCAGCGCTGCGTAGGTCCAGCTGTAAGCGCTTAACAGCCATCCAAACGTGGATGCACTGATGCCGAAGGTCTCATGCAGAGCATTCTGAGAAACAGAGAGGTTGACACGGTCGATATAGCTGATTAGCACTCCCACGCCCAGCAGGAGTACGATGCCCCACCGGCGGCGCGGGATCTGCGTGTCCAGCGGACCACGATGCGCGTCGATGTTCAAGACAGTCGGAAGTCCCCGGGCATAGGCTCCCGCCAATTGTATTGTGTCGGACGGATTTTCCGATACTCGGCTGCCGTGGCGAGCCTATTGAGTCGGCGCCGCGCCTGGGGGAGTATCAGCCACGCGGGTGATGAGGCACTTCGCCGTTTTTCCTTTGTCGGTCTTGACCTCGCCATTTCTTCCGTTCGCGGTAAAGGTCACGGAGGAGCCGACCACAAACTCCGTCGCGTCCAGCTTCTTGTTTTCCGGCGTCCGGCATCCATAGCTGTGGCTGGCGGTCGTGATCGAAAAATCAAATTGCTGGTGCTTCTTCTTGGCGACCGCGAAGTTGGTCGGCTGCAGGTCCTGGATCGTTCCGGGCGCGGTGAGCTTTTCCGCAAACGCGGGTGTTCCCAGCATCGCGATGAGGGCAATATACGCAAATTTCTTCATTGTGTTTGCTCGATTCTCTTCAGCCTGTTCTCTGACGCGCGGCGAGGCTATTCCTCGTGGCTGGTTTGCACTGGAAATACTAACCCATTTCTTTGAAATCCCACGCGCAAGGGAGCGATTCGGCAACAATAGGAATACGCCCATGATTTCTTTTGGCCCTCAAATTTCTGTCCATGGAGTCGATCTCGACCCTAATACCCGCTGCGCGCATTACCATAGCGCGGTCGACGTGATCGCTATCAAGATGAGATGCTGCGAAAGCTACTACGCATGTATTGACTGCCATACAGCGCTCGCGGGGCACCCTGCTAAGGTCTGGCCGCACCGTGAGTGGCATTGCAATGCTGTACTGTGCGGGGTCTGTGGCTCGGAGATGACCGTGCTTGAGTATATGGATGCCGACAATCGCTGTCCGAGTTGCGCGGAGGCCTTCAACCCCGGTTGTCGCAACCACTACCACCTCTACTTTGAGGAAGTTCCGAGGTAACTGCCGATTAGCTTTGCGCAGCGCTCGACGAAGGCGCGATCTTCGCCGCCAAAGGCCGCTGCCGTATGGCTATCGATGTCGATCTCGCCCACGATCTTCCCATGCACCCAAATGGGCACGACAATCTCCGACTTGGTCTCGATCGAACACGACAGGTATCGGGGATCGGAGTTTACATCGTCGACCACCACCGTCTCGCCCTGGGCGACCGCCGCGCCGCAGATCCCCTCAGTTACCGGAATCCGGGTATGCGGAGTGGGCGCACCTGCATACGGCCCGAGCACCAGCATCGTAGAATCGGCGGGATCGAGCATGTAGAAGCCCACCCAGTTGTATTTTGGAAGCCGGTTGCGGATCGCCTCGGAGATCTGCCGCAGGAGTTCTTCGGCTGATGGAGATGCAGCCAAAACGCGATCGAGCCAATCGAGGATGGCGAGTTGGGCCGAATTGTCCGCAGTCATCTGCAATTGCCTAGTCCCTACGTCCCTTTGTCCCTGGTCCCTATCTTAAGGGACAACATCGGTCGCCGTCGCATAGCTCAACTGGTGAATCGCCATCCACGTCTGCGCATAGGCGTTGAGGGCATTGAGTGTGGTCGTGCGGTCGTCCTGGATCGCATTCAGGTAGTCGAGCAGCGCGAGGCCGCCGTGCTCATAAGCGAACTGTGCAATCGACAGGACGTCTTTCGCCTCGTCGAGATAGTGGCCGTTATAGCGGTCGGCCAGGGCCTTGGAAGTGGTGTAGCCCACATAGGCCTGGTCCACATCGGAGTAGACCTGATTCCGAGCCGCAATCTCAGTAAAGTGGCTTGCCTGTGCCAGGTATTTGCTCGTCTCCTTGTTGCCCTGGTTGCGGTCGAAGATACGTAGCGGAATGCTGATGTTGAAACCAGCGGAATTGACCGTCGCCGGAGCGGTCATACTCGCCCTCGAGCGTCGGGTCCGTCGTTCCCTCGGCATAGGCTAGCTTTACGTTGGCGTCCGCCACCCGAATTGCATCTTGAGCTGCTTTGTAATCCGGGCGCGCTCCCAGCGCCTTCTGCTCCAGATCGACGAGCGATGAGCTGATCGGGGGCGGAACAGGTCCCCGGCGATATCGAAGTTATTGGCCGGATGATCGACACCGATCAGCGTCTGCAACTGATAGCTAGCCTGGCTCAGATTGGCCTCGGCGCTCGACTCGTCTGTCTCAAACTGCGCCAGCTGCAGGTCGAGGCGTTCATAGTCGAGCTTGCCGATGTCTCCGGCGTCGTAGCGCGACTTGCTGATATCCAATTCATGGCGGAAGTCCTTGAGGTTGTCCTGCGCCAGCTTCAGGGCGGACTTCGCCAGCAGCATCGTGGTAAACGCCTGCTTCACGGTAAGGATGGTCTGCTGTTCGAGCAGCGTAAATTGGTCGCGCGTCTGGTCGGTGGTCGAGGTCGCCGAGTCCAGCCGCCAGCGTCGCTTCTCGTCCGCGCTCAAACAGCCGCGAAAGCTGAGCGCTATAGAAATAAGGCCCGGCGGGGCTCGACGTGGATATGGTCACGTTCGAACCTTCAACCGCCAGGTTAGGATTCTGCCGAAGCCCCGCCTGAATCTCCTGCGCTTTGACCGCAAGCAGGTTCTGCTGGGCGGAGAGCAGCGTTGGGTTCTTCGCTTTCGCTTGCTCGACCACCTGCTGCAAAGTCAGAGCGTTCGGTGCGCTGGTGGTTGGGGGCACCGTGCCCTGGCCCCATGCCGTTGGCATGGTCGCGAGGAGCAGCGCAAGCGTCGACGCCGCCCCCACTCGGCGCATGAACGCCGCACGCCAGGCTCGAAAACCTATCCTGCCGTCCGATCGAGGATGGAAACGAAGTCTGAACATTAGTTTTCAAACTCCGTTTCCGGCGTCGGCAGCACATCACCCTCACCCGCGATCCAGACATACAGAGTCGGCAACAGGAAGACGTTGATGCTGAGCGCGGCGAGCAGTCCACCGACGATCACGATCGCGAACGGCCGTTGCGAATCGGATCCGATGCCATGCGACGTCGCCGCCGGCAACAGTCCGAGCGTCGCCACCAGCATGGTCATCATGATTGGGCGAAGCCTCAGCACCGCGCCCTCGACCGCCGACTCCTCAATCGAGCGTCCGCGGACGCGCAACTGGTTGATGTATTCGAGCATGATGACGCCGGTCTGCACCGAGACCCCGAAGAGCGCCAGGAAACCAACGCCCGACGAGACGCTGAAGTTGGTACCCGTCAGCCACAGAGCCAGCATGCCGCCCAGCGGCGCCATCGCCACATTGCCAAGAATCAGCAGCGCCCACTTGCCGGAACTGAACATGGTGTAGAGGATCACAAAGATGATGAGGATCGTAATCGGCAGCACCAGCATCAGCCGCTTCGATGATCGCTTCTGGCTCTCATATTCGCCCGCCCAGTCGAACTTGTATCCCGGCGGAAGCTTGACCTCCGCGTTGACCTTCTGGATTGCCTCTTCCACCGTGCTGCCCAGATCACGTCCGCGCACGCTGTACTTGATCGCGACATATCGTTGACCGGCCTCGCGATAAATCTCCTCGGCCCCGTCGATCGTCTGCACCTTGGTGAGTTGCGCAAGCGAAACCCGCTCACCGGATGGTGACAGCAGGCGAATGTCGTTGATGGCTTCCGGGGTGTCGCGATACGGCTTCTGATATCGAAGCACCAGGTCGTAGCGCGCTTCCCCGATCAGCACCTGGCTGACTGCGCCGCCGCCGACTGCCGTCTGGATCGCGTCCTGCACGTCCGAGACATTAATGCCAAACCGGGCCGCCGCTGTCCGGTCCACGGTGTAGGTGAGGTTCGGCTGCCCGATGACCCGGAAGAGGCCAAGGTCGGCAACGCCCGGCACGCGGCTCATGACTTCCTGAACCTTATTGGCGGTCGCCTCTAGAGTCCTCAAGTCGTCGCCGTAGAGCTTGACCGCCAGCTCACCTTTCACGCCGCTGACCGCCTCTTCAACGTTGTCCGAGATCGGCTGCGAGAAATTCCACAGCACTCCCGGCATCTTCTCCAGCTCGCGGTCCATCGCCGCGATGAGCTCCTCTTTGTCCTGCCCGAAGACCGGCCGCCACTCCGCTTTAGGCTTGAGGTCGACAAAGTATTCAGTATTGAAGAATCCGGTAGTGTCTGTCCCGTCGTCCGGACGTCCCACCTGGCTGACGACTTTAGTGACTTCAGGGAAAGCCGCGAGAATCACACGTGCCTTGTTCATCACCGCGATGCCTTCTGTCGGTCCAGTGCTCGGTGCGAGCGTCCCTCGTGCCCAGATCGCGCCCTCGTCGAGATGGGGTAGGAACTCCGACCCAATCACCCCACTGAAAGCGAGAAATGCGGTCAAACACAGTGCGAACACAGCCCCGCCAAGCGTGACAAAGCGATGCTCGATCGCCCAGGTTGCGGCGTGCCGATAGCGCTCGGTGAGCCACGCCATGATCGGGTTGTGCCACTCCTTAGCGCCGCTGGAGAAGAGAAAGCTCGACAACACCGGGGCGAGCAGCAAGGAAAAGATCAGCGCACCGAGCAGCGCAAAGGCAACGGTCCAGGCCATGGGCCGGAACAATCGCCCCTCCACCGCCTGAAGAGTAAAGATCGGCAGGTACGCGGTGATGATGATTCCGATCGCGAAAAATACCGGACGCTGCACTTCGTGGACGGCATCGCGTATCCGATCAACCACCGTCTCATGTTTGTCATTGCTCCTATTCAGGTGGCGGACGATATTTTCGACGATAACCACCGCTCCATCGACGACCATGCCGAAATCCAGCGCCCCAAGCGACAGAAGGTTCGCAGGAATGTGACGAAGGTCAAGACAAATCGAGGCAAAAAGCAGCGCAAACGGAATGGTGATGGAAACGATGAATGCCGCGCGGATATTCCCCAGAAAGAAGAACAGGATAATGACGACCAGGATGATGCCCTCGGTGAGGTTATGCATCACCGTATGAGTGGTGAACTCCAACAGGTCGCTGCGGTCGAGGAAGGGAACGATCTTCACTCCCGGCGGCAGGAAGTGGTTGTTCAGTTCATCGACCTTCGCATGAATGCCCTCAAGCACCTTGTCCGAGTCGTCACCCTTTTGCAGCAGCGACGATGCCTTCGACGGTGTCGTCCAGGTCGACGATCTTGCCGTCAACCTTGTGGATAGCCTTGCCGATCTGTCCCAGCCGGATCTTCGGACCCTGCTCCACCGTCGCGATGTCACGGAGGTGAAGCGCCGTGCCCGACTGGGTCTTCAGCAGCGTGTTCTCGAATGTCCTGGACTGACTTGACCAGTCCGGCCTCCTGGACGTTGATCTGCTGCATGCCCTGCTCAATGAACTGGCCGCCGGCGTTGATGTTGTTGTTGGCAAGCTGCTGCTCTACCTGGCCAATGGTCATCCCATAGGCGATCAGCTTGTCCGGGTCGACGCGCACCTGGTATTCGCGGGTCATGCCGCCAAAGCTCGACACATCGACGACGCCGGGAACCGACTTGAACTGCTTCTCCAGCTGCCAGTCCTCGATCGACTTGAGCTCCATGTTGTCGTACTGAGGATTCGTGCTGGTCAAGCGTGTACCAGTAGATCTGGCCGACCGGGCTCCAGTCGGTGCCCATCTGCGGCTGCAGCCCGGCGGGCAGCGTCACCTGCGACAGCCGTTCCAACACCTTTTCGCGGTTCCAGTCATTGATTGAATCGTCGTCAAAGATCAGCTTGACGTCCGAGAGCGCCGCCCAGCGAGAACGACCGCAGATGCTGCAGGTGCGGAATGCCAGCCATCTGAATCTCAATCGGGATCGTGACCTGCTGCTCGACGTCCTCCGCCGAGCGGCCCGGCCACTGGGTAATGATCTCTACGTAGTTGTTGGCGACATCGGGATATGCTTCGACGGGAAGATTGTGAAACGAGATGATGCCCCACGCGAAAAGCAGGATCGCGATGCCCAGCACCAGCCAGCGGTTGTTGAGCGCAAAATCGACCAGGCCCCGTATCACCGATTTCGCCTCACTTATTGGTCCGCCGAGTTTTCCAGCTCGAGGGCGTTCGAAACGACTTGTTGGCCTGGGTTGAGTCCGGAGTTGATCTCCTGCATATTTCCTGGCAACATGGGTCCGCCCACGACAGGAACCCGCTTAAATTTGCCGTCGCCGGCAGGCACAAAAACCGAGTCACGATCATGCAGGTGCAGCACAGCATCCGCGGGCACGACTACATGCGTCTCCGGCCTCTTGCCGTGGAACGTCGCAGTCGCGAACATCCCCAGGCGCATCAGATCGTCGGGATTCTCCACCTGGATACGGACTTTCCCAGTCCGAAGGTTAGGATCCAGCACCGCGCCAATGTCGGAGATCGTCCCTTTGAGCACCTGGTCGGGAAAGGAATTGAGACGAATGTCGGCTTCCTGCCCCAGACGCACCGTAGCCAGGTCATTTTCATAGACGTCGCAGATGATCCAGACATGAGAGAGGTCGGCAATCGTGAAGGCATTCGCCGAGCCGGAGTAGGTCACACCCGCAGTAGCGGCCTCGGTCACGTTCTGTTGAATGATGAAGCCCGATGCCGGTGCGTAAACCTTAACCGTCGCGCCCGGATGGTTCTTGTCGATGCCCAGTATCTGCAACTGGTGTTCCGCCGCCGTCAGGTCGGCCTTGGCGTCGTCCTCGCCGTCCTGCGCGATGTCGAGCTGGCTCCTGGCGATGGCGCCCTTATCAAACAGGATCTTCGCGCGCTCCAGCTGAGTATTAGCCAGATGCTCGTCATTCACAGCCTTGAGGTATTGATTGAAAGCGCCAGAGATGTCGGTGCTCTGCACCTCCATGATCAATTGTCCCTTGTGGACGAAATCGCCAAGTCGCACGTGAACAGCCACCACCCGGCCCGAGGCGATAGAGACCACGGGAATCTCCCGCGAAACATCGGGATTCACGGAACAGGTCACATTCAGCGTCGAGGTCGCCTCGTGAGCGGTGGCTTCCACCAGCGGAAAGCGCTCCGGCTTGTCGACTGTGACAAGATTCATATCGTTCTGGTGCTCGACCATCGCTTGTGGGGGAGCCTCAGCAGCAGGATCTTTCCTGGTTTTTTCGCAGCCGCCGATGAGACTGGCGGCAAGCGACGCGGTGAGCAAGGCTGCGAACAAGATCGCTCTAGGCGGCGCAGACTTTGCCTTCCATATGTCGTGCTTCATCGATAAGCCTCGCAACTCATGGAAACGGTTCAGGTTATCCCAGCGACTCAGTCTCAACTGTAGGATAAGGGCCAGCCCGTAAGGAAGGAGTAAAGGCGTTTATCGCCAGATTTTCACAGAGGTCCCTCATTCCATGACGCGAAGCTTGCCTCTTGCTCGTTGCGTGGCTCCAGCGATTTCCGAGGATCGTTCGTCTTCCGCTGGATCGACGCGCTCTGCTCTGCCGAGCTGATTCTCGAAGGTCGCGAACCTTTTGCTGCATGCTACGACTCTCTCCGCTGTTGGTTACAGGATATTGGTTGGGCACACGGCGGCTGACTATCTTTCGATCAGCGGTCGACTATCTTTCGGCCATTGGCGAAGCAGGGCAGCCCTGCGCCGGCGGACCTCGGAGTTATGATTCCACTTGCGCTTGAATTTCGCCACGCTTCTCTCTCGATGCGTCGCGCAGTCACGCACAGCCGATCACCTGCAGCGTGCGGAATGGATGCCAAAATTAGGCTGATTCTCGTTGACGACCACACCCTCTTTCGGGAAGGTCTGGCGAGACTCCTGGAAGCCGAGAGTGGGCTGCAGCTGATGGGCCACTACTCCTCCGTTGACGAGGCGCTTGCGGCGGTCCGTCGCGACTCGGTCGATTTGGTCCTGCTCGACTTCGACCTTGGCGAGAGGCAGGGAATGCACTTTCTTCGCGAGGCCCGGAGTATGGGTTTCGAGGGAAGAGTTCTGATGGTCACCGCAGGAATGTCGGACGCCGACGCCGTTCAAGTCATGCAAAGCGGCGCCTCGGGGATATTCCTGAAACACAATGCGCCCAACAGCCTGATCGATGCGATCCGTCGAGTGGCAACGGGGGAACCCTGGCTCGACTCAACCAGTCTCGATTCGCTCGTCGGCGCCGCATCCAGCAAGAGCAAACCGCAGACCAGCGCCTCGCTCAACAAGCGCGAACGCGATGTCCTCAAGGGCGTCTTCGAAGGCTTGACCAACAAGGAGATCGGCGCACAGCTCGAAATCTCCGAGAGCTATGTCAAAGCCGTGCTGCAGCAGCTCTTCGCCAAGACTGGAGTCCGCACGCGCAGCCAGCTAGTGCGAGTCGCTCTTGAAAAACATCTCGATGAGCGAGGCAAGTGAGGAATCGTGCCGCCGTGCCTTTCGGCTCCAACCAAGGCTAATCGCTCGCGTATCTTTCGATGTGGTCTCGCAACAGTGCTTCGGTTTCCGCAAGCCCGGCCCCTGAGCCGATCTCGTAGAAGCGCTCAGCCACTTCATAGGCCGCCAGCTGCCGCCGTTCCAGCATCGCCGCATAAAACGAAGCCAGGTCGAATGGGCGGCCCGCAGGCGCAAACGCCGAGAAGGCCTCCGAGCGAACGCAGCCCAGTCCGTAATCGATGTGCCGCATCGACGCCGTCAGCGTGATCTTGTCATAGCGCCGGATCTCGCCGTCGCAGAATTTCACGTTACTCCGGTCCCATTGATCGTCGTTACGGAATACGGTCATCAAGGCAGAGCTTCCGGAGTCGACGAAATGTTTCCAGACTGGACGAAGCGGTGCGCGAAGATAGCTATCGCCATACATCACCAGGAAGCTGTCTCCTAAGAGTGACAGCGCCTGGCGCAGCGCACCGCCGGTGCCCAGCAGCCGCTCGCCGTCGAGCGAATACCGCACGCGGCAGCCGAAGGCAGATCCGTCGCCGACGAAGTCCTCGATCATCGTGCCGAGGTGTCCGGCGCAGACCACTACCTCGCAACAGTTCTGGCGCGAGAGCTCGCGCAATTGATGGCCGATAAACGGTTCGCCGGCAACTTCGATCATCGACTTCGGGACGCTCGCGCTCAGCGCGCCAAGGCGTGTGGCCAGTCCGCCCGCAAGAATCGCGACGACTGGTTGGGATGATGCCATCACTTCGATCCAGTGTGCGTGAGGATGATCCGCGCCGCATCAGCCAGATCCGTGGCTTCAAAGTCGGCCTTGACTTCGTAGGGCCGGCGTTTCGCGGGGTGATCTTCTGCAACGCGAATGGTATGCAGTCCGGCGGCGCGGCCAAATTCAATGTCAGTGACGCGGTCGCCGATCATCCAGGAGTCTGTTAGCGAAATGCCGTGCTCCTCTTTCGCCCTGTAGAGAAAATGCGGTGATGGCTTGCGGCATTCGCAGGGCCCGGAGTAGCCTGCGACGGTGCCCCGTGGGTGGTGATAGCAATAATAGAAATCGGCAAACGAGATCCCAGCCGCATCGAGCCCTTCCTGCATCTTTCGATGAATGGCTGCAAGTTCTTCTAGCGTGCTCTTGCCCTTGGCACAATTGGGTTGATTGGAGATCAGAAAGAGCGGAAATGCCGTCCGCTGCAAGGCAACCAGACCTCCAATTGCTCCCGGCGCGAGCTGAAATCCATCGGCGGTCAACGGCGCTCCATATTCGCCCGTGGCGGGATCGGGCACGTTGCTGTTGATCACTCCGTCCCGATCGAGAAAGATCGCCGGCCGCGATATCACCGCGTCGATTCCCACTTCATCTCGTTGGCTCTCAAGTCAGGATGCGAGACGATGGCGTGCCAGATCACCCCTTGGAACGACTCCGTCAGAGCTGTCACCATTTCGGGTGCGCGCAGCGGAATCAGGATCGCCGCGTCCGCCAGAGCGGCGGTCGACCCGCCGGCGGGGCCAACGATTCCTACGATTTTGGCGCCCACGTCCTTGGCTAGTTGCACACTGTCGACAATGTTGGTGCTGATATTTTTCTCCGCGTCGCCGCCGCCGACTGAGAAAACGAAGACCATGTCCTTTTCATTGAGATGACTGCCGCGCAGCCAATTGGCGTAGGCGGTCGCCCAGCCGTCGTCGTTGATGCGCGCCGTCAGCTCGGCGACGTTGTCGCTCGGCGAATAGGACTCAATACCGGCGATCTTTCTCAGGTCGTTGACCGCGTGGCTGGCATGGCTGGCGCCGCCGCCGACCCCCAGGAAGAACACTCGCCCGCCGCCATCGCGGAGGACACACAGCAACTCGACGATTCGATCGATCGAGGCAGGCTCGATCGAGGCGGCAATCTCCTTCACCGTCGCCAGGTACCTTCCGGAGTAGGTCGCGCGGTTCAAAATCATGTCTCAAGTACCTCGGCTTCGGCCATGCGCAACGCCTCTTTTGCCTTGATTTGGCTGGCCACGCTGAGAGAAGGGCCGAGAAACTTCAGATAGGCCTTCAGCGACTTGACTCGCGTCGGCGCAGGGTCGTTCGGGGCCATCAGGAAATCGACGTCCGACTCAACCATGTGGCGAATCGCCAGCAACGGTATCGGACTGCGAAGGGGACGAAAAGATTTGTTTCTGAGGCCGGGCGTTCGGCTGAAAAGATGAAACTCGCCCAGCATCAGACCTTCCCGCACGAAGCTCGGTTTGAGCTCGCGCTGCGATGGGTCGATCACCTGTGGCGCCTCTTCGTTGCTAACTTCCGGAAAGATGAGCACCATGGAACCAAAGATATCGATCCGGCCATCCATGCTTTCCCTGCTTAGAAAGTGTTCGCGGCAAGCGTCAACCATCTCCTCGATCTCGGCTACCGCCTCGACGCCGCGTTTGGTAAGGGCCACGACAGCGAACTTGAGTGAGCCACGCATCATGGCTTCAGGAACGAACGGGCAAACGTTTCCGGTGCGACCCACTAGGCCGCTCGGCTTGCCCAGAAAGTTCTCGCACCAGTCGACGATAGTCAGCAGCTCGTGGCCGGCATCCGGCCCTAACGCGCGAACCTCGTCGCCGGTGACAAAGTCGGCTCTCAGTCCCGACCCGGTCACCAGGAAGTCTGTCGATCGGTGTACCGTTTCAGCCTGCGTGCCCATGTCTATCCCCGGTGATATCCGAGTACGGGGTGGATCATGGGCTTCTGGGTTTCGTTCCTGGTCCTGGACGCGGCCCGACCCTCTGGCGGGTACGAGGGGCACTCCAGGCGTCTCGCCAATTCTCTCGCCAGTACCGAAACATTCGGCGCGCTGAAGATTGTCTGATGCGAACCCGGCACCTTCTGCACGTTCAGCCGGCCTTGCAGCAGTCGCAACCAACCCTGACCAACCGACTCTGGGGCGACCTCGTCTTCCGCGACAAACAAGACTCCATCCACGTCGATCGGCTGCGGCTTATATCGCTCGGCAAACAAGGCGATGTAGGGGTCCATGCCGAAGATCTGGGGTTGGAAGCTCCCGTCTCTATAGGTGCGGCGCAGCACCCAGATCTTGAACATCAGCTGGTTGTAAAGGACCTTCCTCCACGTCGTGGTCACAAAGCCGCTCTCGTAGAGCCGGGAGAATTTCTTGCGCCACCGCAGCGAGAAATCGTGAAGAGAAGTGGTTTCGGCGCGGACTTCGTTGTTCGTGCGCTGGGCTTCCTGAAGGGCGCAATCGAGCAGCGCCAGCAGGCCAATCTCTTTTCCCTTGCGCAGCAATTGTGCGGCGATCTCGAAAACCATCAAGCCCCCGAGCGAGTGTCCCGCCAGATAGTAGGGGCCCACGGGATCTAACGCGCAGATCTCCTCAACATTGCGAGCGGCGATTGCCTCAAGACTGAGCTCGCCCACTTTTGCGGTGTTTGGCGCGGCCAGTTGGATTCCATACACCGGCTGGTCGCTGCCAAGCTCATCGGTAAGCTCCCGGAAGAGGAGCAAGTCGCTACCCAGACCATGCGAGATGAACAGGGGCGGCTTGGTGCCGTTTTCGCGAATCGGCACCAAGCCGAGCCAATCCGTTTCGGGCTGATTGCGCAGGTAGTTTGCCAGCTCCGCCAATGTCGGATTCTGAATCAGCACGGATAGAGGGATCTTGCGACCGTGGATCTTCTGAATCTCCGCGAACATTCTGGTGGCCAGCAGCGAGTGGCCGCCTATATCGAAAAAATCATCGTGCAGCCCGATATTGCGGGCCTTCAACAACCGCTGCCAGATCGCCAGCAGCTTGGCTTCCAAATCGTCGGATGGCGGCAAGGGGCTTCCCTGCGGCGTCTCCTCTTCAAACGCCACGCGAATGGCCTCAAGGGCCCCACGATCCACCTTGCCGTTGATCGTCATCGGCAGCGATTCCAGGGGGACCAGCTCTGCGGGCATCATGTAATAAGGCAGCCGCAGACGCAACGCCTCTCGCAACTCGGCCGCGACCACCTGCTTGTCAGCGAAGAAATATGCCACCAGACACTGGTCATCGGCTCCATACTCCACAACCTCGGCGACTGCCGCATGCACACCCTCAACACCGCGGATCGCCGCCTCGATCTCCTCCAGCTCGATGCGGAAGCCGCGCAGCTTGATCTGGTTGTCGACTCGGCCTCGGAAGTCCAGGCGCTCGTCCGGGAGCAAGCGCCCCAGGTCCCCGGTCTTGTACATGCGCGCCGCCGGATCGTCCGAGAACGGATCGGCCAGAAACGCTCGCGCGGTCAATTCCGGGCGGTTCCGGTATCCGCGCCCGACGCCGGCGCCTCCGATATAAATCTCGCCCACTTCGCCGGCGGCTACAGGCTGCAGGTCGCCGTTATCCGGGTTTTTGTCCAGCACGTAAACCCTGACGCCGTCGATGGGCCAGCCCAGAGTGGCCTGCTCGCTGTCCGCGTAAATGCGTTCGCGTGTGGCGCAGATGGCCGTCTCGGTTGGGCCGTAGTGGTTCCACACTGCCCGCGTAATACCCGCAAGGGTCCGAGCGAGCGGCGAAGGAAGCACCTCTCCGCCAACGATGACCTGTAACCTGGGATCCCCCTGCCAACCCCCCTCCAGCACCATGCGCCAGGAAGTAGGAGTACCAAAGACCAGGCTCGGCTGGCTCCGGCGCATCACTTCGACCAGCTTTCCGCCGTCGCCGACAAACTCCTGCTCGAGCAAGTGCACCGACGCGCCGGCAACCAGCGGGAGAAACATCTCTTCGTTCGCAATGTCGAAGGCGACCGTCGCACTCGCCAGAACCACATCGGAAGGATGCAACACGACGTCGTCTCCAATCGACTTGATGAGGTTGCTGAGAGCGCCGTGGGTAATCTCAACCCCCTTGGGGCGTCCCGTGGATCCCGAAGTGTAGACCACGTAAGCAAGCTGCCCGGGCAACGGTTGCGCTGGAGCCGTCGAAGCTTCTCCGGCGGCAATGTCTGCCACCGCCGCCGAAGGCAGATCGTCGGCACACAAGATCGTCCCGCCCATGGGCGGCAGCAAGCCGGCCAGCTTGTTTTCGGTGAGGACAAATTCGACTTCAGAGTCTTCGAAGATCGAGGCCACGCGCTGCCGCGGATTAGTTGGATCGATCGGGAGATACGCGCCGCCGGCCTTCCAGACGCCCAGCAGGCCGGCGATCAGCTTAGGAGACCGCTCGATGTAGATGGCAACGAGTGACTCTTGGCGAACGCCCGCATTTCGGAGCAGCGCTGCGATCCGCTGCGCCTGCTCATTCAGGCGACGATAGCTCACTCTCCGTCCGGCAAACCAGATGGCGAGGGCTTCGGGGCATTCCCGAGCTCTTTCTTCAAACTGCGCCAGTACTGAAGTAATCAAATCGGTGTCCCGCCTCGCACAGCAGCGTCCCCGGGTGCAGATTCTTCGCCAGGCATAGCTCGTTCAGGACGCGTTCGTGGGGCTTCTCAGGCTATATCTTCGGCAACCGGTGGCGAGTGGCTTAATGCCTTTACATCAACCTGGGCCAATCCATGTCAGATTTCAAAGGAGTGAGATCGCATATGGCGCTACAAGCGCTGGAAATCGAGTGGGCGGGCAACCGCCTCCGCCCCAGCTTTTTCCCTCCGCAACTTACAGTAAAATCGGGACTTAACTGCGTCTGCGTCCTTCACCTTGCACAGCTGGTCGATCATCTTAGTCAAGCCTCTCCCATGGGGTGGCCAAAGTAACTAGCTGAACCTAAAGCAGGAAGGAAATCGCCAGAATCCAGTGCTGCGAACACTGCCGCTAGTCTTTTGTCGCAGGATTTTGGACGGCTTAACGCTGTGTTAACAAGCCTGCACTCAGGTGGTTTGAAGACGAAAACCCGCCATGCTTCAGGCAGAGAACATCGTCAAGGGTCTGGGAGCATCCGACTGTAGGAGGATTGCGAGCCGAAAAGTATCTTCCGATTGAGGGCAGCGCCACCAGCAGCGCAAAAAGCGGAGCTGGTGGCCGAGTCCTAAACCTTCGACGAGGCCTTGCAAAGAGACCGATCCGGAAGGGGCTCGCCGCCACGCCCCAGTTGGAGTATCTACTCGGCCAGGGCCGGCTCCAGCACTGGCGCGATGCGGTCCACTCGCTTCCGCGGGTAATATGCGTTCAAAACATATTGCCCCAACATTCGCTGGGTGTTGAAAAACGATCCATTCAATGCGATCGTGGAGCGCATGACCTCCTGCCACGATTTAGGCTGCTCGTAATACATGGGCAGGATCGTGTCTCCAAGACGCTCGTAAATCGCAGCGCTCTCCTGTGCCTCTTCCTCAAAGTCGGGAATCGCCCAGCCGGTCATGCCTTCGATGCAGCCCTCGATCCACCAGCCGTCTAGAACACTGAGGCTCGGAACCCCGTTGAGCGCCGCCTTCATTCCGCTGGTACCCGACGCCTCATAGGGGCGTTTCGGATTGTTCAGCCACAGATCGACGCCGCCAGTCAGCAGGCCGCCCAGGATCCATTCATAGTTCTCGAGATAGATGATGTGGAGCTTGGCCGAATCCAGGCCTTTCGCGATCTCGACCACACGGCGAATCAGGGCCTTGCCCGGATCGTCGGCCGGGTGCGCCTTGCCGGCATAGAGGATTTGCAGTCCGCCAAACTTCTCCGCCAGCGCCACAATTTTTTCCGGTTGGGAGAACAACAGATCGGCGCGCTTATATGTGGCCACCCGGCGCGCGAAGCCGATGGTAAAGACATCGGGTTCAAGCGCAATCCCGGTTCTCGACGCGACTTCATCGAGCAGGGCGCGCTTCGACACTGCATGGGCGGCAGCAATCTCTTCCTCGGGGATGTCGATCGCGTAGCGCAGCGCCAGGTTGTCGGTTCTCCACCGCGGCAGCGACTGGTCGAAGACGTTCTGGAAGGACGGCGCCGTCCACGTTACGGCGTGAACCCCGTTCGTGATCGCGTCGATTGCATATTCGGGGAACATCAACCGTGAGACGATGCCATGCTGCATTGCCACACCGTTCACGAAGCGCGAAAAACGGAGCGCGATGTAGGTCATGTTGAGCAGGCCTTCGTGACAACAACCCAGCCGTTCGAGCGCCGCTGCACAGTCGTCGCCCAGGATGCGCCGGGCCTGGTCCATCGAGAAGCGGTCATGGCCGGCGGGCACCGGAGTATGGGTAGTAAAGACGCAATGCTGACGGATGGCGGCCACATCCGCCTCGGTGATGTCGCCGAAGCGCCCACCGGCCAGCTGGAGCTCCATCAGCGCCACAGTGAGCAACGCGGCGTGGCCTTCGTTCATGTGATAGACCGCCGGGTGGTAGCCGAGTTCTTCCAGGATAAGCGCGCCGCCAATACCCAGTACCGCCTCCTGGCGCAGCCGGTAGTCGCTGTCTCCGCCATAAAGATTGTCGGTGAGCTTGCGGTCCTCTTCATGGTTCTGGGGCAGGTCGGTATCCAGCATGTAGATGGGAATAATCTTGCCGGTGACGCCCTCCATGTCGTAGCGCCATGCCTGAATCGCCACCGGGCGACCCTCGATGGTGACCGTCACCACCGCGTTCTCGCGTGGCAGCGTGGCCTCTGGAGACCAGGGCTGCTCGACCGCCGTCTGGTTGCCGTCCGCGCCCAGCAGCTGGCGGAAATACCCTTTCCGATGAACCAGTGTTACCGCGGCAAGGTTCAGGCCTGCGTCCGAGGCCGAACGAAGCGTGTCGCCCGCGAGCACACCCAACCCCCCGCTATATGTCGGCATGGAGGGCAGAATCGCGATCTCCATCGAAAAATATGCAACCATGCCGCTTTCGTCGCCGATCTCCTGGGACGCCACTTCCTCCGAATGAATAGGAAAACGCATCTATGTCTTTCTCCGAACCGCAGGCTTGAATATGAATAAATCTTGTTGCTGCCGAGGCGAATGAAGGTTACTCGTCCCCGCGTTAAAACGACAGCTCTGCTCGGAGGTCCCCGGGGCTCACCCGAAATCCTCTAGCGAACGGCTATCAGTGCCTCCAGAAGTGCAATGGAATTTTAACAATTTCCCTCCTCCTAAGGTATGAGAAAAGTCTCGGCGGATATGTTGAACGATTTAGGCGTCAAAAAAGCCCGTTTGCGCCAAATCTTCGCCTCTCGAGGCGAGTTCCACTCACGAGTTGGAGCATATGCGCCGTTTTGAAAGGTCTCGCCGCTAGATCTGGCGTGCGCCTGCTGCCGCGTGGCAGTGGTAGAGTTCGGCGGCAATCCCAGTGGCGGCGAGATACCCCTCCAGCATCCTTCGGCCAAAATCCTCGGCCTCGGCAGCGCGAACGAGATTCACGGTGCATCCGCCGAAACCTCCGCCGGTAAGTCTGGCTCCGACGCAGGCTGGTTCTCGCGAAGCCAGATCGACCAGAACGTCGGCCTCCTTGCAACTGGCCTCAAAATCGTCCCGATAGCTGGCGTGAGATTCCGCCATCAGTCGGCCAAGAGTCTTAAGATCGCTCCGCTCCAGCGCGTCGGCCGCTGCCACGGTGCGCAGGTTCTCGGTGACAACGTGACGGCAGCGTTTGAGCACGTCGGGCAGCATCTCATCGCCCCAGCGCTCCAGGTCCGCAACCGTTACGTCGCGCAGAAAACTAACTTCGGGTCGATGCATGCGAATGATTTGCGTGCCCGCTTCAATCTCGGCGCGCCGGGTGTTGTATTCCCCTCCGGCATGCGAGTGCTTGATCATGGAGTTACAAATCACGATGCTCAGACTCGACGGAATCGGCGCCAGGCGGTACGAAAGGTCGCGACAGTCGAGTAGAAGAGCGTGGCCCTCCGCGCCGCAGCAGGAGACGAACTGGTCCATGATCCCGCTCTGCGTCCCAACGAACTGGTTTTCGGCGCGTTGACACAGCCGCGCGACCTCTTGCGGCAAAAATCGAAGGCCCCTCAGGGTGGACCCCGAGAATCGCCAACGCAGTCGCCACTTCAACCGATGCCGAGGAACTCAGACCAGAACCCAGAGGAACATCGCCACTGAGCGACAAGCTGAAGCCGATCGGTTCGATCCCTGCCTTACGCAGGATCGTCAACACCCCGATCGGATAGTCGCTCCAGTGGTGGCGCGGGTGATGCGGGAGATAGTCCAGGTCGAAGACCGCCTCTTCGCCAAAATTCTCCGAATAGATCGCGATTTGCCGGTCGCTGCGCGGGCTGATCGCCGCCAGAGTCGCGAAATCGATCGCCGCAGGCATCACGAAGCCCTCGGAGTAGTCCGTATGCTCACCGATGAGGTTCACCCGGCCAGGCGCGGCAAATACGGATGGGCCGGCGCCATAGCGCTGGCTATGGCTTTCTTTGATAGCGGTTACATCGAGCATGCCACTCTTTATACAAACTAAAAGCGCTCGAGTCTATGCGGAAACGATTTCGATCTCGATCTTCCAGTCCCATTTTGCCCCTGGGGTCAGCATTTGGGCCGATCCGCGCTCGACCGCGACCGCGAGCGAATCCACCGGGGCCGTGCATGGTTCGAGTGCAACACAGTGCTGCCGTTGGGTCTGCCCCTCCGGCCAGCCGCCATAGGCCAGCCAAAGCCCCACATAAGGATTTTGCATGGGGTCGAAATGCACCTTGATCTGACGATGCAGCCGGTAACGGTGAATCGCAACCCAGCCTTCAGGCGGAGCGGAGGCGAAGAGCTTGTCCCCCACCCCATCCTCCGGCCCGCCAGCGAGGCTCAGATCGATCGTGTCGCCGTGTTCGTCCCGCGTATGCGGCCAGGGGTGAGCTCGGCCTGGGGCTCCCAGGCGCGATTTCGCGCTGTACCAGACCGTGACCTCGGGCACCGACTCGGGTAAAACAACGGTATCCCCTGCCTCGACCGCGAACCCGGGATGCGCCGACCACAAAAACGGGACCGTAGTTTCGCCTGTATTGCGCAGGACATACGTCATGGTCAAACGGTTCCCACGCAGGCTCAGTCGTTTCTCAAAATGCAGCGGCAGGCTGAAGCCCTCCGCGTCCAGAACCAGCTCTTCGCCGTCGCGACGGTGGCGAAACGGAACGCGCCAGAAGTCCCCATGGTCGGGCAACACCGTCGAGCCCAAATCACAACCGGAGACGGTCGGAATGCACTCGTCGATGCCACTCGCGTCTCCCGCTTCAAAGAGCATCGTACGGTCGCGGGCCGCATATGGCCGGAGCGGCGCTTGCAACAACTCTTCCCGAAGATCTGGCAGCCATAGCGACGAAATCTTGGCCCCCAGTTCAGGAAGCACTTCCACCCGAAGCGCGTCGCTGATTAGAGTGAGTTTTTCAAATTCCATGTCAGCCGCCCTTCGACTGCACGCCCCGTTGCCGGCCCCTCATGCAGCACCTTCAGAGGCCGCGATCAATATCTCCCAAATCTGGTCCACCCAATCCAGATGTTCCGGTTTCATCAGGACCGAACGCAGACAAGTCACAGTCGCATTCGCAGCCGAATCCGGCCACGCCTCTTCGGGGAAAAGTCCGACGGGCAGTTGCGCCAGCGCCAGATGCAGGTCGCGTTTTGCTGCCTGGTCGAAGATCTCCTGGGCCAGACGCGACGCCTCAGCGACCGAACTGGCTCTTACGCCCCAAAAGAGAATATCCAACTCAGGTTGAAATGCGGTGACAAACCGTCCGTCGCCTACTAACCGCTCATACATGCGCAACGCTGCCTCGCGGCATCGCCCCAGTCCGCGCGCAAACTCGCCGTCCGAAACCAGCGGCAGCAGCCGCTGCGTCGCCCACAGCGCCACCGCCGCAGCGCCCGCCCGCGAGCACTCGAGCGTGATCTCACCCAGGTGAAGGTCCGCCGATGAAAAATAGGTATAGGGAGAATCGTGCTTGTAAAAGCGACCCACAGCCGGATCGCGAAAGAGCACGCAGCCGCAACCGTAGGGCTGTAGCCCATGCTTGTGCGGATCGATGACGATCGAGTCCGCCGCCCCAATCGCCGCAAATGCCCGGACTGCCTCAGGCGAAATACTCGGGACCAGCTTGAAATATCCCCCATAGGCAGCATCGACATGAAGCCGGAACCCATACCTCTCGCGCAGAGCCACGATCCGATCCAGCGGATCGACGGAACCGATCGCAGTCGTGCCCAGCGTTGCGACCACCGTGCCTACGTCTCCCTGGCGAAGCTCGTCTTCAAGACGATCCAGGTCCATGCGTCCGCGCCGGTCGACGGCAATCGAGGAAAACCGCAGCCCCAGCACCCCGCTGATCCGGCTATGGGTGTAGTGCGCCTGCGAGGAGGCAACGATGCGCTTGCCCGGGTGAAGCTGGCCAGCGACCCAAAGCGCCTCCAGATTTGCCACCGTTCCGCCGCCGGTGAGGTGGCCCAGGTGCCCCTTCTTGTCCCGCTCCCAGCCAAACATCTGGGCGATCTCCGCAACCGCCTCGACCTCAAAGCGCGAGCTCGCCCGACCCCCATCGAGCGAGTGATTGTTGGGGTTGATCCACATCGCCATCGCATAGGCCGCGCGCGCGATGGGGTGCGGAGGCTTCATCATCTGGCCCGCATAAAGTGGATGAAAATATGGATAGTTGTTGGCCATCCGCGACGCGACGTCGGCCAGGACAGCAGACATTCCCGCCGGGTCATCCGGCCAGCCGCCGGCGGTCGGTCCCGTGGGGAGTGTGTCAAATTCCCGCTGAAGCAGCGGCAGCGCTTCAGCGATCAGTGAGGAAAACGAGTCGTCAACCATAATCTTCGATCACCAGAATACGCGGCAGAGCTATCGCCGGGGTAAAACGGCGAAGGATAGCTTGGCCGAAGCAAAAAGATTCACCGTCAAAATGACTATCAACGGCTCCAGAGGATGCCGAAAGCGCGCTCCAACAGTAACGAAATAATAAGTAACTGGAATCAGCACAAATGCAGCCGCAAAGAGCCACGCGCCGGGGATCCTCTGCCGAATCGCGAGCAACAGCCCAAGCCACCCCGTCAGGCTCAAGAAGCCAAAAGTCACCTCCCGTACCGCCTCGGTGAACGGGTGGTCTACGATCGGATGCGGCAGGTTCATCCAGTACCAATGAACGCGCTCCAGCGACAACCGAAGAAATCGCCCCGGATTGCTGCGGATATACGCCTTCGCCCAGTCGCCACGCTCGCGCACATAAGCGACCTCGCCCATGCTCTTGTAGCTCTGCAACTCGGGTTGTGAAAAGACCACAATTCCGCGAGGGAACCCGTTATCCTCCGGCCCGTTGTGAACCCACAACTCCGCGCCAAAGTTGCCGCGAAGCGGAATGAATGTGTGAAAGACCTGCCAGTTGCGCCACGTCCAGGGAGCGAGGCAAGCAACGAAAACAATGCCGGCAAGCGCCGCGCCTGCCAAAGCCCGGCGGCGATCGCTCATTCCGGCAATCACCCAGACAACGCAGACTGGAAGCAGCAGCAATGGAGTGGCGTTTGAAAGGCCAATCAGCCCCCATAGCAGATCCAGCCAAATCCATAAGCTCCAGTTGCTCGTTACCGGCCGAGTTTCGTCTCCGGTCCCGCGCAGCCGCAACGTCACCACCAGCGCCCAGGCTACCAGCGACGTGGTCAACGAAGTTTCCCAAATCCAGCGCACCGCATACTGCATCGTCGCCGGATACAGCGCCCAGATCCAAGCCGACCACAGCGCAATCCTCCGGCCCCGGTGAGAATCCCCGCCATCTCCGAAACAACGCAGCGCGATCTCGTAAATCGCAGGGATGGTCGCTGCCCCGCAAAGGCTGTTGAGGGCCAACAGAACCCATCCCGAGAGGTGCGAGTAAATTCCAAAAAACCGAAAGACCGCCCCAATGACGAGCGGATACAACGGCGGCAGCCACGCCGTCGGCCCTGTCCCCGTCGGAATGAAAGGATCGGCAAAACCACGGCCAAGCGCCAGCGACCGGCCGATGCGACCGGCCTCCCAACCGAACTCGAAATGATCATCCAGAGTGTGGAAACGGTAGCTATGGGCTACGGTGATATAAATCAGGCGGACCAGCAAGGCGACCAGGAAGATCATCCACGGCGAAGACATTCGCGAAGCAAAGGATTTTGAAGCGGGTTGGGAGGAGATCGGCAAGATGGCTGTTTGCGAACGCCTGCGACAGGAATAAACTTTCGTTAGCAATTATGCTTCACCCTTCACAGGTGAGGTCATTCACCGTAGTCGACCGCTCTTGTCGGAAAGCTCCAGCATCCGCGCCGCGGTTCCCTGACGCCCAGCGAAAACCTCCGCCTTGTCACGGCCAGCCAGAGCCTGTACAACCAGACCAGCCGCATTTTTTGAAGGAAACCAGCATGTCCCGCTCCGTAATTGTCCTGCCCGACGACACTGGAAAGCCAATCGTCGACGCGATCAACGCGGCCACGAAATCGCTGCGCATCAAGATGTTTCTGTTCTCCGATCCAGGCCTCATCAAGGCGGTCGTCGATGCCCATCGCCGCAAGGTCGAGGTGCGCATCATGCTCAATCCTGCCCGGCGCAGCGGCGAGCAGGAGAATGAGGAGACGCGGAAGATCCTCACCGAGGCGGGAATTCAAGTCCTCGACAGCAATCCCAAGTTCGACCTCACCCACGAGAAATCGATGGTGATCGACGATACGACCGCCTACGTGAACTCATTGAACTGGGAAACCAAGAACCTTACGGTAACCCGGGACTATGCCGTCGTCACCGCTCATAAGCACGAGGTCGATGAAATCATCGAGTGTTTTGAGGCCGATTGGCACCGAACCGACTTTGAGTCCGGGGACCACTCCCATCTGATCTGGTGCGTCGGCAACGCCCGCCAGCGCCTTGGTCAACTGATCGATAACGCCAAACATTCTCTCTTTCTGCAGAATGAGCGTTACCAGGATCCGGTCATGATCGAGCACCTCGTCCGCGCCGCCCGCCGCGGCGTAAAGATCCACGTCATGGCCCGGCCGCCACACAAACTCAAGAAGGAAAAACTTAGCGAGGGTATAAGCGGCCTTCGCATTCTGCAGGACGTGGGCGTCAAGGTCCATAAGCTCAGGCACGTGAAGCTCCATGCCAAGCTTCTGCTCGCCGATGGAAACCGCGCCATTGTCGGCTCCATCAATCTCGCCCCAGGCAGCTTCGATACCCGCCGCGAGCTGGCCATCGAGGTCACCGACGACCACGTCATCAGCCGCATCGATGAGGTCATCCAACACGACTGGGAAAACTCCAAAACCCTCGACCTCTCCGACGAGGCCCTGCTAAAAGAGCTCGAGGGCGTCGACGAAGACGTGGCCGAAGACCTTGCTATCCAGACTCCGAAGAATCACGGCCACGAAAAGAGCGCTAAGCCGTGAAGCTCCGCCCCAATCCACGCGCGGCGAGCCCTTTTCGGTAGGTAATCGAACTCCGGTCCGCCGGAAAATGTGCCTCGGCATGGAGATCGATCGGCAGATCTTCGGGATATTGGTTCTCGACCACCGCCTTGTCTTCGGCGAAAACCATGCTGTTAAAGTCCAGCGTTGCCTGCAACGGAGCGTCGCGATCGAAGTTCCGGCAGATGGGTGCGAACATCCGCGTCTTCCGCGCCGAGATCGGCGACGCCGTGTTGAGGATGTTCAGGCGGCCGTCGTTGGGGAAATATATCGTAAGCTTCGCCGTGAACGGAAACCAGACCTGGAAACGCCGCCGCCACGGGAAATCTGCCGGAGCCAGATGTTTGAAGCCATGCGCATAGTTGCTCACCGTGCTGATGTAGTCGGCGACGAAACCGCTCGCCGTCTTCTCGACCGGGTAATCCGGCACCACGGCGTTGTCGGGCTCTCCAAAACTCGAGGTATGGATGAAGGCAAAATGCGCCACATCGAGAAAGCCCTCGACCTGCCGCCCCGCGGAGGCCGCGAGCATGACGCTCTCCGGCAGCACCTGGATGAACTCCGGGTCGTCCCACTCGGAGAAGTCGGGAAAATTGTCCTCACCGTCCTCTACCAGGCGCACCCAGATCAGTCCATAGGCCTCTCTTGCGCCGTAAGTCGTCAAATGCAGCCGGGGCGAGATCGCGCCCTTAGGATGCGCCGGAATGCACACGCACTGGCCGCTGCGGTCATAGCGAAGGCCGTGATACTTGCAGATGATCTCGTCGCCCTCCACATGCCCCATGCTGAGCGGAACGCCGCGATGCAGGCAGATGTCCCGCGCGGCGAAGACCTTGCCGTCGCTCAACCGATAGACCACCACGCGCTCATCCAGCAATCGCACCGCGACCGGCTGAGCACTAACCTCATGCGCGAACGCCACGGGATACCAGTAAGGCGCCAACGCCCGCCAGTCCGATTCGGAAAAGGTGCACTCGCGAGGCAGCACAGCGCTCGCGGAGGAGAGGATGGGCAAGGTCGCGGTAGAGTCAGCCATAGAGAAAATTCCTGTGGTTCAGATGCGGGCCAGGTGAATTCAGAAAAGATTATTCTGTTGATTCGGGGCGAAGCAGTGGCTTTATCTTCGCCCTAGTTCGACTTGGGAGCAACAAAATTACCGCTGACGTCTCCGCCAATTCTCCGGCTCTAAACTACGCTTCGATGCTCACCGTCGCCCTCAACGAGGCGCGCCTTGGCCTCGTCGAAGGCGGCATCCCCATCGGCGCAGCGCTCTTTCACGCCGACGGACGCCTCCTCGGGGCAGGCCACAATCGCCGCATCCAGCAGGGAGATCCCTCCGTTCATGGCGAGACCGACGCCTTCCGCAACGCCGGACGCCAGCGCTCTTACCGCGACACCATTATGGTGACCACACTTGCTCCCTGCTGGTACTGCAGCGGACTGGTTCGCCAATTCAACATCGGGACGTTGATCGTCGGCGAGAGCAGAAACTTCGCCGGAGGCCTCGACTGGCTGCGCACCGCCGAAGTCAAAGTCATCGACCTCGATGACCCGGAGTGCGTCGCGATGATGGCAAATTACATCCGCGAAAACCCGGCCATCTGGCATGAAGACATTGGTGAGGAGTAAGGCTACCGTGCCAGTCTCGCAGCTTCAATCCGCCGTGACGCCGCAAACCACACCAGCCCTGCGATGAGATACGCCAGATACAGATAAGGCAGCCAGTTGTAAGGCGCGACCGGCACTGGATAAAGCGTTCCAACCAGCACCAGCACCATCGCCAGAGTCGCCGCTGTTGAGAGCAGTAGCAACGGTGCCGTGAGAGTTTTCTTCACTCTTAAGTAGAACGGCAGGGCAAATGTCACCTGACCATAGACGGTGATGAATCCATAGGTCGCAAGCGAACCCATCCAGCCATAAATATCCGACCCGCTCACACCGCGCATCGTCAGCACCGCGGTCGGTAGCAACATCAGCAGACCGACTACCAGTACTGCTCCGCCGGGCGTTGCATTCCGCTTATGGGTTTCCATTAGCCGCTTGTGGGCGAGCCCATGGTGGGCCATCAGCATCAGCACTCGCGCCGCCGCAGTGATGCAAGCCAGCACGCAGGCAAACATGCTCACCACCGCACCCACATCGATCAGCGGACCCAGGAAGCGCACCCCGACCTCTGTAGCCAGGTAGCGCAGCGGAGCGGGGCTGTCGCCGAAGCTCTGCGCTGAGCCATGAAACCCCATCACCTCCGCATAAGTGCAAACCAGCAGAAACGCTCCGGTCAAAATTGCGCTCTGAATCACGGCGCGCGGGATCGTCCGCAGCGGCTCGCGGGCCTCGCCTCCAAGGCTCGTCGCGCTCTCGAAGCCAACGAAGCTGAAGAGCGCCAACACCATTCCCAGCCTCACGCTCGCTGGCGTCACGCCCTTGAGCGTCAACTGGTCCGGGTCCACGTGCAGGCCATGGTGCCATAAGATCAGCCCAACGACGATGACAATCATCGTTACCGAGATCGCCTCGATCCAAAGCATGAACTGGGCGGAAATCTTCACATCGCGATACGCGATCGCGGTCGCACCGAGAATCGCAATGGCGGCTAGCAGAGTAGGCGAAGCGTGATGGCCGGTGTTCGCCACCAGCAGCACATTTGAATAATTGATAAATCCGCCGACAACAGACCCGCCGGTCACGATGTAAGCCAGCAGCAGTGCCCACGCCGAGACCAGTCCCCACCAGGTCGAACGCGGCTCGCCCTTCTTGCTGCGAAAGGCCGCGGCCGCGTAGGAGTACAACGACCCCGGCGACGATGAATCTCGCGCAAACCGGCCAATGCACAGCCCCACGAGAAGCACGCCGCAGATCGCGAAGACGTAGGAAAGCCACGTCCCATTGCCCGCCAGGGCGAAGACAAGCGGAATCGTCATCGTCGGCGAGGTGGTCGGTGCCATCGTCGAGACCGACTGCGCCAGCGTCTCCATCGGCGAAAGGCTATGCTGCCTTAGCCCGTAGGAGGGCGTTTGCTCCGAGCCCGGAGGCGCCGCAAGATCGACAGGTCCGGTTTCTAAGGATGTAGGTTGGCCCATCAGAGTTTTTGTTTCTCCTCTTGAATCGGCGCGTCTTATTCTTTAGTAGCTGGGGCTGAGCTAATACTTTACTTGAATCTGGCTAATGACCCATGCTTCGAAGTGTTCGTGTGCCGTGGCCGGCCTCAACTGGGTCATTTTGAGCGTGCGCTCTTCCGGCGCCAACGAAATTTCGTCATAAATGAACGCATCGTCGAATCCGGCGTCGGCGGCGTGCGCCCGGGTATTCGCGTAGTAGACAGCAGCCGGTCGCGCCCAGTAGAACGCGCCCAGGCACATCGGGCACGGTTCGCAGCTGGTGTAGATCTCGCAGCCGTCGAGCTGGAAGGTGCCCAGCGCCTGGCAGGCCTTGCGGATGGCCATCACCTCGGCATGCGCCGTCGGGTCGTTGTTGGCGGTCACAGAGTTCGCGGCCGTCGCGATCACTTTGCCATCCTTCACCACGACCGCGCCAAATGGGCCGCCCGCACCGGTCTGGACGTTCTTCATCGCCAGGTCGATCGCCATTTCCATGAACGCGTGGTCTGCCATCCGATAGCTTACCTTTCGATGCGATACGATTTGTCTAGCTGTCGCTAGCCCGGTCTTCTGTCTTCAGAGTAAGGAATTGCGCATGGTTCGCCAAGCATTTCTTTCAACCCGCGTAGTTCTTCCCGAGGGCATCGGCCCCGCGACCGTGCTGGTCGCTGACGGGCGTATCGAAGTCCGTCAGCCACGGCCGAAGCATTCCCATGGCTATTGGGTGAGCGATTTGGAGACGATTGCATTCTTCCCGGCCTCGTCGATACCCACGTGCATATCAACGAACCCGGGCGCACCGAGTGGGAAGGCTTCGAGACCGCGACCCGCGCGGCTGCAGCCGGCGGCTACACCACGCTCGTCGATATGCCGCTCAACTGCCTGCCTGAAACAACCACCGTTGCGGCACTCGATCAGAAGCGCGCCGCGGCGCAAGGCAAGTGCCACGTCGACTGGGCCGCATGGGGCGGAGTCGTTGCCGATAATCAGGAGAACATCGCTGCACTGGCTGCCGCCGGAGTTCCCGGCTTCAAATGCTTCCTCATCTATCCCGGCATCGAAGGCTTCACCATGGTCGATGAAGCCCAACTCCGCGCCGCCCTGCCTCATGTCGCAAAGAGCGGCCTTCCGCTGCTCGTCCATGCCGAGTTGGCCGGCACCGCTTGAAGCCGCTGCCGCAGCCCTCGCAGTGCTGCCGACTGGACGAAGTATTCAACCTACCTCGCCTCGCGCCCCGATCGAGGCTGAGTTGGCTGCGATCCGGCTGATGATCGACCTCTGCCGCGAATTCAAATGCCGCATTCACATCGTTCATCTCTCGTCCGCAAAAGCGCTGGACCATGCTCGCCAACGCCCGCGCCGAGGGGCTGCCTATCACTGTCGAGACGTGTCCGCACTATCTGCATCTCGCAGCTGAGGAGGTTCCCGACGGCGCGACGCTTTTCAAGTGCGCTCCGCCGATCCGCAGCAAGATCAACCAGCATTGCCTCTGGGAGGGGCTGTTCACAGGCGTCATCGACCTGGTCGCGAGCGACCACTCGCCGTGTCCGCTTGAGATGAAGCGGCTCGACACAGGCAACTTCCAGCAAGCCTGGGGCGGCATCGCCGGCCTTTCTGTCAGCCTGCCGGTTATGTGGACCATCCTGCGCGAACACCGCCAGCCGTTGACTTGGATCGCACGCTGGATGGCCGAGCAGCCGGCGAAGCTCGCCGGTCTCAGCGGACGGAAAGGAAGCATCGCCGCCGGTCACGACGCCGACCTGGTGATCTTCGATCCCGAAGCCTCGTTCACTCTGACCGCCGACCGTCTGCACTATCGCCACCCGGTTTCCCCTTACATGGGCGAAGAGCTATGGGGGGCGGTGAAGAAGACCTACCTGCGCGGCAAGGAGATATTTTCCGAAGGCGCCTTCATCGGCGAAGCCCACGGTATGGAGCTGCGCCCTTGAGTCTTACGATCCTCTCCCAGACGCAGTCCCAAGGAGTCGCCCGCCAGGTAATTGAAGCGTGTGATGCAATCGCGCGGTTCTCTGAGACTCCGGGTAACCTCACGCGGACGTATCTTTCTCCACCATTCCACGACGTGCACAGCTTTCTCAGCACCTGGATGCGTCGGCTGGGCATGACTTCGCATGTCGATGCAGCCGGAAATCTGCGCGGCCTCTACTCCAGTCATCAGTCGCACGCGCCTCGTCTGGTCATCGGCTCGCACATCGATACGGTGCCCGATGCCGGCGCCTACGACGGAGTGCTCGGCGTCGTCATTGCGCTCACCCTCATCGAAAATCTGACCGAGCCTCTGCCCTACGACATCGAAGTCGTAGCTTTCTCAGAAGAAGAGGGAGTCCGCTTCGCGGTTCCTTTCATAGGCAGTCGCGCGCTCATCGGCGACATCGACGAAGTTCTTTTGGCGCAGACTGACTCATCCAGCGTCACTCTCGCCGAGGCAATCCACTCCTTTGGCCTCGACCCGGCCAAAATGGCTGACGCCATTCTGCACCCCGACAGCTTTGCTTTTGTCGAGTTACATATCGAGCAAGGGCCGATACTCGAAGACCTGAATCTGGCTCTTGGCGTCGTCGAAGCCATCGCTGGACAAAGCCGTTACGAACTCACCTTTCACGGCAACGCCAACCACGCCGGCACCAGCCCCATGCATCTGCGCCACGACGCTCTCGCCGGCGCTGCCGAGTGGATTACCGCTGTTGAGCGTCATGCCCAGGCGACCCCGGGTCTCGTCGCTACCGTAGGCCGCATCGAGGCGCTGCCAGGTGCGACGAACGTCATTCCCGGCGACGTCTGCGTCAGTCTGGATATCCGCCACGCTTCAGACCCGATTCGTTCGACCGCTCTCGACGCGTTGCTACACGAAGCTGACAGGATCGCCTCGTCACGAGACCTCACGCTCGACACCTTCCAGCAATTTCACGCGTCCGCCGTACCCATGGATGCCACCCTCGCCGCCGCCCTCGAAACGGCGGCCCAGGCGACCGGCTCCGCGCCACACCGCATGATCAGCGGCGCAGGACACGACGCGATGGTCCTCGCAAGAAAGCTTCCCACGGCAATGCTCTTCCTGCGCAGCCCCCGCGGCGTAAGCCACCATCCCGACGAATCAGTCCTGCTCGAAGATGTGCAGGCGGCGCTAGACGCTGGCTTATACTTTCTCAGACACCTGGAACCTGCGACTCTGTCTCCCCACAAACCCTGAGCCGCGCAACCGCAAGAAAGGCAATCCGTGCAGCATCTCGGCGCCACCCGCAGCGTATCGACCTCAACCCACCTCCTGCAGACGCCGGACACCTTTGTCCGCATTCGACTCCCCGGAATGGAGCGCGCGATGGCGATCGTCCACACCTCGCCCGCAAATGGCGCACGCTTCACCCAGTTCACTGCCGAGCTTGAAAGTGGTGGTCGACCTCGGCCCGACCTCCGCTCAGCGGTTCGTGTACATCCTTAATGGCACTGTCACTGTGACAATATCTGGAGCCGAAACTGTTCTGGAAGACGATGGCTTTGCCTATCTGCCCCAGGGCAGCAATTGCAGCATTCAGGCTAACCGCGAGTCAAGGATCGAAGTCTTCGAAAAGCACCTCATCGCGGTGCAGAATCAGTCCCCACCAGCCGCAGTCGTCGGCAGTGAAAGAGAGGTTTCGCCGCAACCGCTGATGGGCGACCCCGACCTGCAAGTACGTTCTTTGCTGCCTGATTCCATAGCCTACGACTTCGCCGTGAACACGATGGAATACAAGCCCGGAGCCGCTCTGGCCATGGTGGAAATGCACGTTATGGAGCATGGCCTCCTCATGCTAACGGGAGGAGGCATCTATCGGCTCGCCGACAGCTGGTATCCGGTCACCGCCGGCGATTTCATCTGGATGGCGCCCTACTGTCCGCAGTGGTTTGGAGCCCTCGGCAAGCAGCCAGCAAAGTATTTGATCTACAAAGATTGGAACCGCAGCCCGCTCGATTGACGATGAACCTTGAAATAGATCAGCAACAGTTACAAATGGAGATCGACAAGCTCGCGAGTTTTTCGTCTGAGCCATCGCCGGTCGTGACGAGAGTGGTCTTTTCGCCCGCCGACCAGCAGGCGCGCGCCTATGTGAACGAGCTCTTCGAAGCCTCCGGTCTGCAGGTGCGGGCAGATGCAGTTGGTAATACTTTTGCGCGCTGGAATGGCAACAACGCGGAATTGCCAGCCGTCGGCACCGGCTCCCACATCGACGCAATTCCAAACGCCGGCAAATACGACGGGGTCGTAGGTGTGTTGGGAGCGCTTGAGGCCATCCGCGCGCTGCAGCGATCAGGGTTCCAGCCAAAGCGCTCGATCGAAATACTGCTCTTCACCGCTGAGGAGCCGACACGCTTCGGGATCGGCTGTCTCGGCAGCCGCATGCTCTCTGGAACAGCTCACTGTTGCGGCTGCCGGCAAGCTCCGCGACGCTGATGAAAGATCGCTGGACGAGCTGCGTGCCGAGGCAGGCTTCTCCGGCGCGCTCGAAGAAGTGGCCTTGCCGCAGGGCTACTACGCCTACTTCGTCGAACTCCACATCGAACAGGGTCCTCTGCTGGAGCGCGAGGGTTTGTCCATCGGCATCGTGCAGAGCATCGCCGCTCCCGCTGCGCTGAACATCTCCGTCCACGGCGAAGGCGGCCACGCCGGAACGGTGCTCATGCCTGACCGCAAAGATGCATTCAGCGCTGCCGCCGAGTTGGCTCTCGCCGTCGAATCGTTGACCTTCGAGACAGGCGGTATCAACACGGTTGCCACCATCGGCAAATGCGATGTCTTTCCCGGAGCCGTCAACAGCATCCCTAGCCGCGTGAAGCTAACACTCGACCTGCGCGACACCGATGGGCCGCGCCGCGATGCAGTGCTCGCCGGAGTCGTGCAGGCGTGCTCAGAGATCGCTGCTCGGCGCGGAGTGAAGATTGAAACTGAACAACTCAACGCCGATGCCCCCGCGCATTGCAGCCCCAAGATCGTTGAGACTGTCAGCGAGATCTGCAAAGCCCGCGGCATCTCGCATCGAACAATGGTCAGCCGCGCTTATCACGACTCGCTCTTCATCTCGCGCATCTGCGCCGACGGCGATGATCTTCATTCCCTGCCGCAACGGTTATAGTCACCGGCCGGACGAGTATTCGTCGCCTGAGCAGATAGCAACCGGAGCCCTCGTCCTCGCAGAAACGCTCGCCCGCCTCGCGAACGATGAGGCAACGGCATGAACGCTCTCGCCGAGTGGAACCAGCTATCTGAGTCCGACGCCCTCACGCCAGTTCTCGCATGCTGCGGCTCCCAGGCCTTTGCCAGCGGAGTGGTACGCAGCCGACCTTATGCGAGTCTCGATCCTCTGCTCGCAAAAGCGGACGACATCTGGTGGTCACTTCAGTCGAGCGACTGGCTGGAGGCCTTCGCGTGTCATCCGCGCATCGGTGAATCGGCTGCCAACGCCTCCCACCAGTTCTCAGCGTGGTCGAGCGAAGAGCAATCCCGAGCACGCAAAGCCTCCGAGTCGGTTCTCGATTCTATCGCGAGAAAGAATCGCGAATACGAAGCACGCCATGGCTTTATCTACATCGTCTGCGCAAGCGGCAGGTCAGCAGAAGAGTTGCTCGCTATCCTCGATCGCCGGCTTCACAACACCACTGAAGTCGAACTCCGCGAAGCAGCCGAGCAACAACGGCAAATTACTCATCTTCGAATCAGAAAGTGGCTGGCATCATGAGCGGAATCTCCACGCATGTTCTCGATCTATCGCAAGGTAAGCCCGCCTTCAATGTTCCCGTCAGGCTTGAGCGCTTTGAATCGAACGCCTGGGTTGAAGTTGCCTCTCGTTTCACGACGATGGATGGCCGCTGCGACGAAATACTGCCTCCCAATGCAGTCAGTCCGGGCAAGTATCGGTTGATATTCAACACCTCGGCATATCAGGATGCCAGCCTATATCCTGAGGTAGTTATTTGCTTTCTCCGTAACTCCCGGCAGCGTCAACTACCACCTGCCTTTGCTGTTGAGCCCCCACGGCTATACCACTTATCGAGGATCGTGAACGATGGCGCTGCTCGCTGAGAATAGATACGGGAAACACAGGGTCCGCGCTGGTCAAGGTCACTCGCCAGGATGGCGTTCATACCGTCCGCGAGTGGAGCGTCAACGTGCTCATCGAGGGCGATTACGACGACGCTTTCCGCACCGGAAGCAATGTCGACATCCTGCCGACGGACACGATGAAGAACACCGTATATTCCATTGCCCGGCGTTCAAGCGCCACTTGCATCGAAGAATTCGCTAAAGACCTGACCGCTCACTTCCTGACCAATTACCGCCACGCGGAGTCTGTGTCTGTCGAGATCAGCGAAAAAGCGTGGACTCACCTCGAGGTTGACGGCAAGCCTCATCCGACTGCATTTCAGCAAAGCAGCCGCGAACTGCAAACAACCTCAGTCACCGGCTCGCGCAACGGTGGAGTTGCGGTAGCTTCCGGGGCTCAGCAACCTGGTCATCCTCAAAACCGCCGACTCGGCGTTTGAGGGCTATATCAAAGATCCCCTGACCACCCTTCGCGAGACCAGCGACCGGCTCTTCGGCACCGATGTGACGGCAAGCTGGAGCTACACCGCGAGCGATCTTCCCTTCGCCGCACTGCGCGCAGAGATTCGGGCCTCGCTACTGGCTACGTTTGCTGGCCATAAAAGCCTCTCCGTCCAACACACGCTCTTCGCCATGGCTGAGGCGCTTTTGGCTCAGGTTCCGAGCGTATCCGACATCAAGCTGACCATGCCCAACAAGCATTGCCTGCTCGTCGATCTCTCGCCTTTTGGCCAGGACAACCCCAACGAAATCTTCGTCCCGACCGAGGAGCCTCACGGCTACATCGAGGCAAGAGTCACTCGCCGATCGGGTTAGACTAATGGCGTGGGCGGCGCGATCAGCAATCTCGACCTGAGTCAGTTGGATCTCTCCGCCTGCGCGGTCGAGGGGCGCGACCGCGAAGACCCGCTCACTGCCCGCACCTACCCTGAAAATGTTCACGCCTACCGCACTCCTTTCGAGCGCGATCGCGGACGCGTCACCCATGCTCGCTCCTTCCGCCGAATGGCGGGCAAGACGCAGGTCTTTTAGCAACCGCTCGTCCGACCATTTCCGCAGCCGCCTGACGCACACGCTCGAGGTTGCGCAGATCGCCCGCACCGTTGCGAAGGCGCTTCACCTCAACGAGAATCTGAGCGAGACCCTCGCACTCGTGCACGATATCGGCCATCCGCCCTTCGGCCACGCCGGCGAACGGGCTCTCGATGCCGCCATGCGCGAACACGGCCTGCGCTTCGACCACAATCTGCATGCCCTGCGAATCGTCGAGCACTTCGAGCAGCGCTACGCCGCCCACCCCGGGCTTAACCTTACCCTCGGCGTCCGCGAGGGAATCGTGAAGCATTCGCGCGACTACCAGTCTTCAGAGCACCCCGATCTGAGCGAATACTTTCTCGACCAGCGCCCACCGCTCGAGGCGCAGTTGATCGACCTCGCCGACGAAATATCCTACTTGACCGCCGATATCGATGATGGCCTTGAGGCCGGCATTCTGGACCTGGAGGGCTTGCGCAAAAACGTGTCGATCTTTGGCCGCTCGTATACACGAATGGTGCAAGAGCACCCCAACGCCGCTCCCAAACTCCTACTCGCCGGCGCACTCACACGCATGTTGAACCGGCTCACTGGCGACTTGATTCATGAGACTGCCAGGCGCACCCACGCAGCGGGCGTCAAATCCCTTGCGGATGTGCGCCGCCATCCAGAGAGGCTTGCCGCTCTCTCCATCGAAAAAGAAGCCGATCGGAAGCAAGCCAAAAGCTATCTGCACGATCACTTATACGTATCGGAGGAGATACTCAAGAACCACGAGCAGGCCGAGCAGGTTGTAGGCGGTCTCTTTCGAGAGTGGGTGCGCCATCCGGAGCTGTTGCCGAATACCCACTTCGCCATGGTTGAGCATGACGGAGCGCCGCGTGTCGTCGCCGATTACATCGCCGGCATGACCGATAGCTTTATCCTCGAGCACTGGCGCGAACGATGAAGCAAAAGTACGGCTACTGTAGCGCGAGGCGCATCGTCCGACGGGCGCTTTTCTCCAGAAAACCGCCTACTGCAACAAGCTTCGCGCATAACGCCAACTGTACTTTTGCTTTAAGTGGCCGCTCTAACCGCATAGTTCCTGAATAACGGCGGTCAGTATCTCCACGCAGCGGGCTAACTCGCTCTTCGGCACAAACTCTCGCGGGACTATGAGCAGAGAGCATCGAACCCGGGCCAAAGACCACCGCCTCCGCTCCCAGCTTGTTCAGCCACGGCGCTTCCGTGCCAAAGGCCACGGTGTCGGCCTCGTTCCCGCTGGCTCGCAAGACCGAACGCAAGAGCTCACTGCTGTCATTGGTGGCAAATCCTTCCTGCATCCGAAGCACCTTCAGCTCACACTGAAAGGAAGCATCAGCCTTGACCATCGCCGCGATGGCAGACTGAACTATATTCGCAACAAGACTTGGATCTTGAGCGGCGACAGGCCGCCACTCCAAGCAGAAAGCGGCACGATGGCGCGACGATGTTCTTCGCCAGGCCTCCGTGAATCTCACCAACATTGATTGTGGTCCAGGGAGGCGAAAAACCTGAGCTCTGTAGCTCTTGCAACTCCGCCGCAGTCTTCTCGATCTCAACGATCAGCCTGGCAGCATCGTAGATTGCCGACCGCCCTTTGTCGGGGAAGGCGCTGTGGGCCTCACGGCCGCTAACGGTTACTTCGGCCAGACAATAGCCTTTCCCCGCGCGGACCGGGCGCAGCGAGGTAGGCTCACCCACAATCGCATACTTTGCACTCACTATTCTCTTGTCGACAAGATAGCGCGCGCCCACGCAACCGATCTCTTCGTCTGCCGTAAGGATGATGCCTAGTGGCTTGTTGAGATTAGCGGTATCGAGTTGAGTGGCCACAGCGAGGATGCACGCAAGATATCCCTTCACATCGCACGCACCGCATCCCTTAAGGTTGTCGCCATCCTCGATCAGCGTCGTCGCATCGGCCCAGTCCTCGCGATAAGGAACTGTGTCGGTATGGCAAACCAGCATAAGCTGGAAGGGTCCATCTTGCGGAGGCTCGTTGCCGGGCCACGCGACAAGATTGATCTTTTCGACGCCTGCCGGATCCAGATATCCATGCTCTTGAAAGCTCCAGCCTGCATTCCCCAACACGCTTTCGGCAAAGTCAATGACTTCGCGATTCGACTCTCGCGAGACCGACGACATTGAGACCAGCCTACGCAACAACTCGACCACATTACTCATGCTGTCGCTTCCACCTCCCGCATAAGCAGGCTGTAGTCTCTGACGATCGATTCCTGCATCGAATGCTTGCCGACCTCAACCACTAACTTCCCATTCACCGCGACCTCGCGCACGGCAGTCTTCGACAAGCCAAAAACAATGCTCGCCAGCAGTTCGTCGGGGCTGCTTCCAGCGATCGAAGGATCGTCCAGATCAACCGTGAAGAAGTCTGCCGCGTCTCCGGCTTTGAGGCTACCGCTGGGAGCGCCGACCGACGCAGCGCCGTGAATCGTCGCGCAATCGAAGAGTCTCTGTGGCAAACCGGAATCGTCGACCGTATCCAGCACCGCGCGCTCGAGCTTTTGCAGTCGTAGATTGTATTCAAGCTCGCGCGCGTTCTCGAGCGGGTCGATCTGGGTCAGGCTGTCACTGCCAAAGGCGATGCGAACTCCCGCCCGCATCAGCTCGTCAGCGGGCAAGATGCCGTCCCCGAGATTGCGTTCCGTCGTCGGACAAGCGCCGATGATCGAATTGGCTCGGCCAATAGCGGCAATCTCCTCACCGCTAAGATGAATGCCATGAATGGCAGTGAAACGCTCGTCGAGAATTCCTTCGCGATCGAGCAGCGCAAAAGGGGTGCAACCATATTCTTCAACGCAGGCAGAGTTTTCCGCTGGCTGTTCGGCGACGTGCATATGCACCGGAAGCCTCTCCGCCCGCGCCCACCCGGTGATCTCGCGAAGATACCCGAGCGGCACTGCGCGAATGCTATGCGGAGCAACGCCCACCCAGGCGTGTCCGCCGCTGCCGGCAAGCTCGGCTCGCAGGGCATCGGTATTCACAAGAAATTCTTCCGCGTCTGGTTCAATGAACCGCCGCTGCCCCGGATCGGGAGGCTTGTTATATCCGGCACGAACATAAGCAACCCGCAGCAGCGCAATCCGGATGCCGACGTCCTTCGCGGCCTGCACGATCTGCAAGGCGATCTCGTTGGGGTTGGTATACGGTGAACCGTCTCGGTCGCGATGCACGTAATGAAACTCGCCAACGGTGGTGATGCCGGTCAGTGCCATCTCAAGGAAAGCCATCCGCGCGATCGTGCTCAGCTCTTCAGGATGGAACCGTCCGGCGGCGCGGTACATCGCGTCGCGCCACGACCAGAAATTCGGCCCAGCCTTCTTGCGCGACTCGACCGTGCCGCGGATCGTCCGCTGAAAGCTGTGCGAATGCACATCAACCATCCCCGGCAGCATCGCGCGACGCGAGAGCGGAACTGCCTTGGCGCCCTCCGGCAGCGGTGCTGCGCGGTCTTCGATCTTCAGGATATTTCCGCCGTCCGAGACGGCGACGGCCTTGTTCGCTTCAAAGCGATGGCCGGTGTAAACAAGCTCAGGCTGATAGATGATCGTCACAGCCCAATCTTCTCACTTCAAGGCGGCGGGCTGCCTCTAGTGCAAGGTCTGCACGGCGCAATTCTCCCGGTTCACCACTCCGCCGGGCGCAGTCAACTTAAACATGAAATTGCACTGCAGGGCCGAGTTGCCGACCATGGCGCCGCGGTAGACGTAGACCGTCTTGGACGACGGCTGGTAGACGAGCAACGAACTATTCTCGTTCACGCCCTGCAACTCAAACTGAACATCGTCGCTCGAAGCATGCACTGCCTTTGCTCCTGCCAGCCAGTATCCCAGCGCGAAGACCCCCGCCAGCGCCATCAGGTTGCGCAATATTTCTCTAGCTCGTTCCATGTTCTCGCCTCCAGAAAGACCTATTTCTGGATCTATCGACGCCAAGGCGCGCCACTCCGCTTGGAATTGGCCCAAACTTCCCTCTTCCCGGCAAGTTTTGCCCCTTGCCAGCCGAAACCGGCTGCATCCACCCCCTCTCCAAAACCATCTAAACTACACATATGGCAGATCAGCTCTACCTTAGCCTTTGGTTTCCCAACTTTCGCCTGGCCGGACTGGCGCCGGCGTTAGTGTCGGTCATTCGCCAGTTTGGCGTAGTAGGCGCCTCGTCGCGCATCGCGGCCGCGACGACGTATCCCATCTCACGCACTGAGTCGCCGGCCTATCAACGCATCTACTCCGAAAACGAAATGGAAGAGTCGATTCCTGAGCTCGCCGTCGCCGCCGCGACTGAAATGCTGCATGACGATTTCGCTTACGAATTCGATCTGACGTGGGACCTCTGGTCGCCCGAAGTCGGCGGCGGCCTCGAACCACTCTGGAAGAAGGAGCCAAGACGGGTGACGATCATCGGCTTCGGCCCCGAGTTTGAAGAAGGCGCCTACGAACAAAACGGCCACATCCGCGTAGATTTCGGCATCGATACTCCGTTTCTATATGAGGAAGTCGACCTCGACCGAGAAGCGGTTTCGCGCGTCAAAGAGAATGTTCAGATGCTCGTTGCCTTTACCAACGCCGTGCAGCAGCACTGCGGCATCTCCAGCCGCCTACTCTGGTCGGAGTCGGGCGAGAGCCTCGCTCAGAAACTGGTCGACCGCCTGCAAAGGGTGAACTAGGCCCGAGAGGTCGGCCCGCAAAGAAATGACACACCGCACGATCTGCGAGACCAAAGAGCGTCGGCCATGCGCATAACCATCGCCAGCCTGCGCGTTTGGATCATCATCCTCGCCATCTTGCTGGTTGCCGCTCTGGCTGGCTTCTTTGGCTACGCCCGTTATAAGGCGCATCGCATCATCGCCGATCTGCCCGGCAAGTTGGGTGTGGAGATCTCCCGCTCCTCCAACGGTTTTACCATCTCCAAATCGGAAAAAGGGCATACTGCCTTTACGCTTCACGCCTCGAACGCCGTTGAGTACAAAGGGGGGGACCGCGCGACCCTCCGCGACGTCGTTATCACCCTTTACGGTGCGCAGGGCGATCGCAGCGATCGCATCTCCGGCAGCGAATTTGATTACGATAAGAAGGCCGGGATTGTCACTGCCAAAGGCGAAGTATTGATTGACCTGCAGGGCGCCGATCTCACCGGGTCACCAGTCGCAGCCTCTTCCGCCGCCCGCAATGATGCGGTCGCTGCTGCGACGGCGGCGGCAGAGGCCGTTCCCGCGGCCCACCAGATCATTCATATCAAGACCAGCGGGCTGGTCTTCGACCAGAACAACCAGATAGCGACCACCCCGCAGCACTTGGAATTCAGCACGCCACGGGGTGCGGGACAGGCGATCGGCGCCGTCTACGATGTCCATAAAGGCCTGTTGATTCTGCAATCCGCCGTCGAGCTCGACTCCGACCGCAATGGGAATCCAGTGGTCGTGCATGCCTCGCACGCCGAGTTCTTGCGTCCCAGCATGCAGGCCTTCCTGCTGAATCCGGTCACGCACTACAAATCGGATCAGACCACCGCGGACCAGGCGATCGTCTATTTCCGCAAAGATGGCTCTGCCGAACACATCGATGCACGCGGCCACATCCACGTGAAGACCGATGCCGGGCAGGAGCTGACCTGCGGAGCGGCCAAGGTCCTGCTCGATTTGAAGAGTCAGCCCGAGCGCGCTGACGTGAGCGGTGGAGTCAACTTCATCTCGACGGGCGAACAGTCTGCGAGCCAGAAGCAGGTAGGCGAGAAGAAGGGTGGCCCGCAACAGATGCATGGCAACGCCGTCGAGGGCACGGTCAACTTTGCAGCGGGCGGCGTCCTCAGCCACGCCCAGGCCCGGAACGCAGTCAGCTTCGTCGATCAGCAGGTAGGATTAGCCGACGACCCCGGCGGCTCGGCCACGCGAGAGATACGCGCGTCCCAGATCGATGTAGATTTCGTTCAGGACGCCAAAGGCCACGCCCAGGCCGGAAAGGTGCTCGCCGCAGGAGGCGCGACCGCCGTGATTCATACCGTCCGGACGAAAGCCGCTCCGCAAAACACGACCATCAAGGGCGATCAGTTGCTGGCGACGCTGCGCGATGGGCACACGATGACCAGCCTCACCGGAACTGGCCACACCAGCGTGCTCGACGTCTCGCCCAACGGCGCGACGAACCTTAGCTCGGGCGATATCTTGCTGGTGAACTTCAGTCCGTCCGGCGTCAGATCGACCGCGTCGGCGAAGGCCAATGGTGCCAGCGGAGTTGACTCGACCCAGATCCAGTCCGTAGTCCAGGAAGGCAACGTCATGATGGTGCAAACGCCGGCTCCTGGAAACGACAAGAACGAGAAGACCGCGGCAAAGACGCCCGGTCCCGAAAAGCCGCAGAGCCCGGCGACGCCAACCACGGCCTACGCCCACCGCGCCGACTACGATGGAGCCAGCCAGTTGCTTCGGTTGACCGGATCACCGCGTGTCGACGACGGAACCACAGACCTGACCGCCGACACGATCGACTACCACCGCGATACCCAGGCTGCCAACGCTACCGGCAATGTAAAAGCTACTTACGGGCAAAGCTCAACTACTTCCCCACCCGGCAAGGCCAATCCCGCGGCTCCCGCACCCGGCCTTGGCGGCAGCGGACCGACCCACGTGATCGCCGCCAACGCCTTGCTCGATCAGACGCGCGGCGTCGCGGTCTTTCGCGGACAGGCGCGCCTGTGGCAAGGCGCAAACTCCGTCTCGGCGCCGATCATCGAGCTTGCGAAGAATCCCGAAACACTAAAAGCCTACGCGGAGCCGGCAGCCACCAACGCCGTCACCACGGTGATCGCCTCGACATCCGGCCCGCAGCATCAGGCCACGGTCTTTCGCGTCCATAGCCGTCAGTTGATCTACGCCGACGCCGACCGCAAGGCGATCTTTACCGGAGCAGTCACCGCCGACGACGCCACAGGCGTCGTCCACTCCGACCAGGTCGAGGCATTGTTGCTTCCGGTGCCTCCCGCGGGTCAGACTCCCGCAACGCCGGCGCGTGGCTCCAGCCAGATCGAACGCATTATCGCGACCGGGCATGTTGTGCTGCAGCAGCCAGGGCGGCGTGGCACTGGAGAGAAGCTGCTCTACACCGCTCAGGATGGAATATTCGAGCTCACCGGAACTTTTTCCACCCCTCCGCATCTTTATGATCAAGTCCACGGCGACGTCTCCGGAGAGGCTTTGATTTTCAATAGTCAGGATGATAGCGTCAATGTGACCGGAGGCCAGTCCAAGGCGGTGACCAACACCCGGACGGCGAAGTAGATGCAAAGACTCTCGACCGACGAGATTGGCAAGTCCTACAAAGGACGCCAGGTCGTGCGCGGGGTCAGCATCGATATTTGCCAGGGTGAGGTCGTCGGCCTGCTCGGCCCGAATGGCGCCGGCAAAACCACCAGCTTCTATATGATCGTTGGCTTGGTGCGGCCCGATGCCGGGCACATCCTCGCCGACGGCGAAGACATTACTCGGGTGCCGATGTATATGCGCGCCCGCCAGTACGGCATCAGCTATCTTCCGCAGGAAGCTTCCGTCTTCCGCAAGCTGACCGTCGAGGAGAACATGCTGGCGGTGCTCGAGGCGCAGTCGATCTCCGCGGCGACCCGTCGCAACCGCACCGAAAAGCTCATCGACCAGCTCAACCTCGGCCATATCCGAAAGACTCGTGGCTTCCAGCTCTCCGGCGGCGAACGCCGGCGTGTCGAGATCGCCCGCTGCCTCTGTATTCAGCCTTCGTTCATTTTGCTCGATGAGCCCTTTTCGGGAATCGACCCCATCGCGGTCACCGACCTGCAGGAAATAATCTTCGACCTGAAGACCAGCGGCATAGGAGTATTGATTACCGACCATAATGTCCGCGAGACCCTGACCGTAACCGATCGCGCGTACATTATCAACGAAGGCCGTATCTTCCGGGCCGGCACGCCTGAACAGCTGGGCCGCGATCCCGAAGTGCGGCGCGTGTATCTTGGCGGCGGTTTTTCTTTCGACTGATGTGTCTTTCCCCTGCGTCTCCCAAGCTTGATTCTGCGTCCTATGTCGGGAAAGGTACACTAAAGCAGAGTCAGAAAAGCTTTGCCAGCGGCAACATCACTGAACTGGATTTTTTATAAAGGAAAATCCAGCTTCGCAGGACTGGGCCGGGTAAACCTATTCTGAGTCTGCTCTGAAAGCTATTCCGGGGTTCACCGGCGACCGCTATGGCATTGCTGCAACCAAGACTGAGCCTGAAGGTCTCTCAACGGCAGATACTCACACCTGGCCTTATGCAGATGGTGAGTGTGCTCGCCTTGAACAAGCTTGAGTTGAGGGAGATGATCAACACCGAGATCGTCGAGAACCCAGTGCTTGAGGAGCTCGAAGAAAACGTCCCTCTGCTCGACGATGTCGCCAGCGACGAAGCGGCGCGCGAACGGCCCGCTGAGGAAATAGTCGGAGACGCCCAACGCGAAAAGGCCGATCCCTTTGAGGAAGTCGACTTTGGATTCTATTTTCAGGAGTATCTCGATCCCGGCTTCCGTTCCCCGAACAACTACGAACTGAACGAAAAGCCTTCCTTTGAAAACTTCCTTTCTCAGCCCAGCACCCTGACCGACCATCTCTTATGGCAACTCGGCTCGCTGACGCTGAAACCGGAGGTCCGAGAGGCCGCAGAGTATCTCATTGGCAACATCGACGAAAGCGGATACCTGGCCGCCTCTGATGACGAGCTGCTCGAAGGCTACCTGCACGAGCAGAAGCCCCCGGTATTAGCGATGCCAGGTGGCCTCGCCAAAGAATCTGCCGCCTGGGATGTATCCAGCTCGGCCTCTGACGTTCCACGATCTGGCGCCCATCTCGTCGCCACGGCCGGTTTCCCGTTGATCGACGCCCCCTTGACCGGCGACTCGGACGGTCTCAGTCACCATCGCGCCGTACTGGCGCTCGCACTACAAACGGTCCGCCAACTCGACCCGGTGGGTGTTGCGAGTCGCGATCTTCGCGAGTGCCTGCTGATTCAGATCCAGGTCTATTGCCGCGGACTGCACGCCGCGAGTCGGACTGGCTCGCCACGCCGCCCGGCAATGGATGGGGACGAGGCCGAGCACGAAGCTGTCGCGATGGGGTCAGAATCCCCCGACCAGCAGCTCGATGAAGAGGAAATTCCTAACGTCATCGCAGTTGATCTCGGGGCGGACCGGCTTCGAGATGCCCGCGTCACTACCGCCGAAACCGCCGCGATCATCATCGATAAGCATCTTCAACTGCTGCAAAAACGCGATCTGCGCGAGCTCTCCAAAGCAATCGGCAGATCGGTCGAGGAGACGCAGGCGGCATTTGACCTGATTCGGACGCTCGATCCTCGGCCCGGCCAGCGCTACAACCGCTCCGAAGCTCGCCTGATTGAACCCGATGTCGCCTTTGTCAAACGCGATAACGAATATGTGGTGGTGATGAATGAGGACGATTTGCCCACGCTGCGTCTCAATCAGGGCTATCGCCGGATGCTCAGCCAGAACGGCACCGAAAAAGACGTCAAGGAATACGTCAAAGAGCGCTACCGCTCCGCACTGCAACTCATCCGCAACATCGAGCAGCGCAAAAACACCATTCTTCGGACCTGCGAATCCATCGTGCGACGCCAGGGCGAATTCCTCGAGCGCGGCGTCGAATACATGAAGCCGATGATGATCAAAGAGGTCGCCGAAGAGATCGGCGTCCATCCCTCGACCGTCAGCCGCGCCGTCTCCAATAAATACGTCCATACGGCACAAGGGGTCTTCGAGTTGCGCTTCTTCTTCTCCGAGGGCGTCAACGGCCCCGAAGGCTCAAGCACTCCGCTGATGCTGCTCAAGCGCAAAGTGAAGAAGCTGATCGAAGAAGAAGATCCCCGCAAGCCGCTCACCGACGACCAGCTCGCCCATGTCCTCCAGACCCAGGGAATTGACGTCACCCGGCGCACCGTGGCCAAGTACCGCGAAGACCTCCGCATTCCCAGCACCCACCAGCGACGCAAGCGCGACTGACCCGCTACGGGAACAGAGGCATCTCACCCCATGTAACGCTTTTGATGTAATATCGGGATTCCCGAAGAGGATTTCCTCTTTGGTCGGATGAGGTAGAAGCGATGCAAATCGAATACACCGGAAGACAATTCACCATAACCAAACCCCTGCACACGATTGGCGACGAAGGCGTCGAGCGAATCGGCAAGATCCTGGGAAGAATCACGACCGCGCATGTTGTGCTCAGCGCCGAAAAATACCGCCAGAGCGCCGAAGTCACCATTAATACCAGGCTGCAGAGCATCGTCGGCCTCAGCGAGTCGACCAGTATGGAGACCGCTCTGCGAGAAGCTATCACCAAAGCGGAAACGCAGGCGATCCGCTACAAAGACAAGCTCCGCGCCAAAAAGCGTAAGCCCAAAGAGGAAAAGGCCCACGAGGATTCCGAACTCGCCCGCACCCGGCGCACCGGGCGCGTTACAGCCATCGCTGCCGCCGCGGCAACCAGGCCCGAAACCAAGGCCCAGGCCAATGCTGCCAACGGAAATGGGCGCGGCAAACCACCGGCGCCGGTAACTGTGCACTCGTTTCCGGCAAAGGCGCCGATCGCCGAGCCGCACGTTGTGCGTTCGATCGATTCCATCGCCATGCGACCTATGTCCCTTGAGGAGGCAGTGAAAGAAGCCGAATTCCGCGACCGCGAAGTCTTCGTCTTCCGCGACAATCAGGGCGGACTCAAAGTCCTGCACCGCAAACGCGACGGCAAGATGGAGCTGATCGAAGTTCCCTAAAATCTCGCCGAGCAGCCGCGCTTAGTGGAAGCAGTGAGCTTTCGCCCACTGAATCGAATATCGATTCGGTATGGCGTTAGCCTGGGCTTTTCGGCTTTCATCCCGCTGGCAATTGCCAGTGCTAGCATGAGCCATGGCCCGCAAAACCATTCAAGACAAGGCGAAGCCACCCAAACCCAGGCCCGCGAAAGTCGCAGCGGCGAAACCTGAGGGCAAACCCACTCCACCCCGCGCCAGCGAACTCGTCATCCTCACCGGACTCTCCGGCTCTGGCAAGGCCTCGGCGCTCAAGGCGTTTGAAGATCTCGGCTACTACTCGGTAGACAACCTGCCTCTCGAACTGCTGCCCCGCTTCGCCGACCTCGTCCGCCAGTCCGCCGAGATCGATCGCGCCGCGCTGGTCGTCGATGTCCGCGAAGGCCAAACGCTCGAACGCTTTCCCGCCATCCTGCAACAGATCAGGAAGTCTCTGGCCACGACCGTCATCTTTCTCGAGGCTAGCGAAGCCGCTCTTCTCCGCCGCTACTCCGAAACCCGGCGTCCGCATCCCCTGGGGAAATCCGGCATGGTGCGCAGCGCCCTCGAATCGGAGCGCGCACTGCTCAACCCCATTCGCAATGTAGCCGACATCACCCTCGACACTTCCAACTTCAACGTTCACGAGCTGCGAGCCCATCTCCAGGCAAAGTTCGAGAGCGAAAGCGCCGGACGCAGCCTGCTGATCTCATCCATCAGCTTCGGCTACAAGAACGGCGTCCCGCTGGAGGCCGACCTCGTCTTCGACGTCCGCTTTCTGCCCAATCCTCACTTCATTCCCGAGTTTCGAAAACTCACCGGCAGGCATTCCAAAGTTGCCGCCTACGTGCGCAACTTCCCCCAGACGCAGGAATTCCTCGACCGGGTCACTAAGATGCTCCTGTTTCTGCTGCCTCATTACATCCAGGAGGGGAAGAGCTATCTCACCGTTGCCTTCGGCTGCACCGGAGGCCAGCACCGCTCTGTGGCCATCGCCGAAGAGGTCGCCAAACGCCTTGGCAAGCAAGGCTACCGAGTAAAGGCAGCCCACCGCGACATGCCGAGATCTAGTCGAGGTTAGTCGCGGCTGAATTCCCAAAATGGCATCCTAGCCAATCTCAATTTTCGCAATTGGATCATTCCCAGATTCACGTCTGTAGACTACCTCTACATCTCCTCAGAACGGCACGCGAATCAGGACGACCGGACCCTGATCGGCCCAAGGTTTTCGCCCTAAAAAGCGAAAAACCAGACCTCCAATCCCGCGAGGGAAAAGAAGGTCTGGTCATCTCAACTGCGGAGGTTAGCCTATGCGATCAGCGATAGATCGGGGCTGCGCATTGCCATACACATGGACCTGATTCTTGTGCTGGCGATCGTAGTTGTAGTAGCGGTGTTGTCAAAGCTGCTGGTCTAGCGCTTCAATAACCCCGAGGCGGATTGCCGTCCGCTTCGGGCCTAATTTGATTAAAGGCCCTCCGCCCCAACAGGTCAAGCTTAACTAACTCGAAAAATCCCAATTTACCCAATTTGGCACAAAGTGTCCTAATCCAGAACGCACGATCTATTCAGCGATTTGAAAGCCATCCGAACGCGGTGGGTACAATATTCAAATGACAGGATCGGCGGCGCAGGATCTGCCCGAAACTGAGGCCACCCTCAGAGCGCCCACCTTTATAGCGAATGGATTGCGGCGATGACAAAATACCTCCGTCTCCTCCGCTATCTCCGGCCATATTCGCTGCAGGCGCTGCTTTCCGTCATTCTCATGGCCGCTGTCGGGCTGCTCGAAGCCTTTCGCCTCCTGCTCATCAAGCCCATCTTCGACCACGTTCTCGATCCGCATGCCGCTGACGGCGCTATCTCCCTCTTCGTTATCCCCGGCACTCACTACCATCTCGATCTGCGCCAGATCATTCCCGCACATTTTCACAACGACTGGGCGGCCGTTGCGTTCGCCCTCGTCGTTGCAACCCTGATCAAAGGGCTTTGCGACTACGGGGGAACCTACCTGGTGAACTACGCGGGCTTCGGCATGATCACCGATCTCCGCGACGACCTGTACGAAGCCATCTTGCGCCGCTCTGTTTCGTTTTTCCAGAAACATGCGACCGGCACGATCCTCTCGACGCTCATTAGTGACGTGGAGCGAATCCAGTACGCGATGTCTTCGGTGCTGTCGGAGTTCCTGCAGCAATTCTTTACCCTCATTTTCACCATCATCGTCGTCATTGGCTATGGCGGCAGACTAGCCTGGATACTGCTCATCTTCCTGCCGGTCGTGATCGGCTCGGCCCGCAAGATCGGCCGCCAGGTGCGGCAAACCACACGGCGGGGGCAAGACAAGCTCGCCGAAATTCAGAACATCCTCCACGAAACAGTCACCGGCAACCGCATCGTCAAAGCCTTCAATATGGAGCTGTGGGAGACGCTGCGTTTCAAAACGGCTGCGCGCCGGCTCTTCCGTGCCAACCTGCGCTCGGTGCGAGCGCAGGCGATCAGTTCGCCACTGATGGACTCGATCGGCGCCATCGCCATCGCGCTCTTGCTGTTGGTTGGCCGCAATCAGATCAAAACCGGCGCCATGACCGAGGGCGCCTTCTTCGCCTTCATCGTCGCTGTCTTCAAGCTCTACGATCCAGTCCGCAAGTTCGCACTCTTCTACAACAACTTCCAGACAGCGTTAGGTGCATCGTCTGAAATCTTCAACTTCATGGACGAGCAGGACGACGTCTGCGAGAAGCCTCGGGCGCTCCACCTCAAGGGCTTCCACGAAAGCATCCGATTTGAGAATGTCGGCTTCGCCTACAGCAGCGAGGAAGGCGAGAGCGAAGTCCTGCACGACATCAATTTGGATATTCGCTGCGGCGAGGTCGTCGCCCTCGTGGGCCACAGTGGCGCGGGCAAATCGACGATGGTCAACCTCGTCCCGCGCTTCTTCGACGTGACCAGCGGCCGCATCCTCATCGACGGCCACGACCTTCGTGATGTCAGCCTCCGCTCGTTGAGAGAACAGATCGGCAAGGTCACGCAAGAGACCATTCTCTTCAATGACACCGTCCGCAACAACATCGCCTACGGGCAACCGGACGTCTCGCTGCCGCGGGTGATCGACGCGGCCAAAGCAGCGCTCGCTCACGACTTCATCCTCAATCTGCCCGAGGGCTATGACACCGTCATCGGCGAAAAAGGCTTTCGCCTTTCCGGTGGCGAACGCCAGCGGCTAGCCATCGCCCGAGCCCTGCTCAAGAACGCGCCGATCCTCATTCTCGACGAAGCCACCTCCGCCCTCGACTCCGAAAGCGAAGCACTGGTGCAGGTCGCGCTCGCCAACCTCATGGCTAAGCGCACATCGATCGTCATCGCGCACCGCCTCTCCACCGTGCGCCGCGCGAACCGCATCGCGGTCGTCGAAAGCGGCCGCATCACCGCGATCGGCCCGCACGAAGAGCTCCTGCTCACTTCGCCCACCTATCGGCGCCTGAATCAGCTACAGTTCTCCGACACCTCCACGGGCGAACGCGAATATGCTTCCCTTGCCGCGGCGAAGGCAACGCCATGATGACGCAAGCCTCTTCGCCTGCCTCCGGCCAGCCCGCTCCGAACCCCATCTATTCCATGACCGGCTTCGCCCGCATTACCGCCCGCGTTACCGACAGCCTCAGCTTTACCCTCAGCCTGAAAAGCGTAAACCACCGCTTTCTCGACCCTCAGCTTCGCATGCCCTCGGGCCTGGAGTCCATCGAGATGCGCATCCGCCGCCTATTGAAAGAGAAACTGGTCCGCGGCCATGTCGAATTCACACTGTCCCTCGAGCGCAATACCGAAAAAACTTCTCAATACAACAGCTCGCTCGTCGCCTCCTACATCGCCGCCTTCCGCGCCGCCGCATCCGAACACAACCTCAAACAGCAACCCGACCTGAATGCGATCTTGCGCCTGCCCGGCGTTCTCTCAGCCGAGACATTTTCCATCAAAGACGATCTCGAAGCGCTCGAGAGCGCCGTAATCGCTCAGTTCGATCCCCTCATCGCCGCACTCAATGCCATGCGCGCCCAGGAAGGCATTTCGCTCGCTGCTGAACTCGGCTCCTGTCTCGATCGCCTCACCGCGCTAATCGATCAAGTGGCGTTGATGCGCGAGCAAGTACAGGGCGCTTATTTCGAACGCATCAGCCAGCGCGTCGCGTCGCTGCTTAGCGGTGAATTCGAGCGCGACCGCATCCTCCAGGAAGTGGCGCTATTGGTCGAGCGCAGCGATGTCGATGAAGAGATTGCTCGGCTGCGCATTCATATCGAGCATTTTCATTCGCTGCTGCGCGCCGGCGGCGAGATCGGCAAGAAGACCGACTTCCTCCTGCAGGAGATGAATCGCGAGGCCAATACGCTGCTCTCTAAAACCAGCGGCATCGCGGGGAACGCAGCAGGCATTACCCAACTCGGCCTGGGCATGAAGGCCGAAATCGAAAAGGCCCGCGAACAAGTACAGAATCTCGAGTAAGGAACTTCGCCGCTTCGAATAGACTTAAGTGAACTTGGGTTAGGATAGAACGCTTGGCGGGAATACTCTTTATCATTTCGGCGCCCTCCGGTTCCGGCAAATCGACCCTTGTCAACCAGCTGCGTTCGCTGGTCGACAATCTTGAATTCTCCATCTCCTACACCACGCGCAGTCCGCGCGGCTCTGAGCAGTCAGGCCGCGAATACCACTTCACCGACCGCACTCACTTTGAAACGATGATAGGCGAGGATGAATTCCTCGAGCACGCCGAGGTCTTCGGCAACTACTACGGCACCGCGCTACAATCGTTGCGCGACGCCGAAGCTCGAGGCAAAGATTTGCTGCTCGACATCGATGTGCAGGGCGCGGCCCAGGTGCGCAAAAAGGTTCCCGATGCGGTGAGCATCTTTGTCATGCCTCCGACCAAGAAAGACCTCGCGGCGCGACTACGTAATCGCAGCCGCGCCGAAGGCGCGATGACTGCAGAAACCGAAAAGATCATCGAGCGCCGCCTCGCACAGGCCGCAAGCGAGATTGTGAATTATCGCCAATATGGATATATTTTGGTCAACGACATCCTCGACCTCGCAGTAGAAGAACTGGCGGCCATCGTCTCGTCCGAGCGTATTCGGCGAAGTGGCCGGGAGACGACTGCAGAGGAGCGGAGATGGATCGAGTTGGCCGACAGTTGCCGTCAGGCGAATACGATGGCGCGGCTGCTGCCGGTGCTTCACTCATTCGGTCTTATGGACTGAGAAGCGGTTTTCACACGAACCAATGACTGCTCAAGCCTATGGAAATGGGCCGTAATTAAACTTTCGGAGGAGTACCCAATGATCGTCGAAAACGGAGTCAATAGCCACTTTGGTTACGTCATGGTCGCGGCCCGCCGCGCGCGGCAATTGCAAAATGGTTCCCAACCCCTGATCAACACCAGTTCCCGCAAGGCATGCCGTGTCGCCCAGGACGAGATCGCCGCAGGCATGGTTGGCTATGTGAAGCCCGACGTACCGTTGCACAGGCCCGAAATCGAGGCCCCCATCATCCCCAAGTTCGTTAGCTAGCCGCGGCCTGGGAGGTCGCTTCGGGTAACGGCCCGTGATCGACCTGGGTTCGCGACGGATGGCGATCGTCCGGTGGAAGCAGGGGGCTTTAGTTCCCTGAAAGACTCACTGCGGGGAGGCCTTCAGGTGTGGGCTTTCCCCTTTGGCTTTTCCCCAAAGGACGCTGGAAATCCACCGTGCCTGTCTGCTCTTGCTCAGGCTTTCGTCTTCGGCAAGCCACCCACACGAGCGTACAATCTTCCTATGAAGGTCACCGTAGGCGTCTCCGGCGGCATCGCTGCTTACAAGGCCGCGGAACTTGTCCGCGCCCTGCAACGACAAGCCCTCGATGTTCACGTTGTCATGACGGAGGCGGCAAAGCAGTTCATTCAGCCGCTGACCTTCGCGTCGCTCACCGGCCACGAAGTCATCACCGGCATGTGGGCCCAATCGTCGATACCTGAAGAGACCTCGGCCTCATCGATTCAGCACATCGACGCGGCGCAGACCACCGATCTGCTCATCGTCGCGCCGGCCACCGCCAATGTCCTCGCGAAATTCGCCCACGGAATCGCCGATGATTTTCTCACTACTCTGTATCTCGCCACCAAGGCGCCTGTCATCGTCGCCCCGGCGATGAACGTCAACATGTGGGAACACCCCGCGACCCAGGCCAATCTCCAGACCCTCGAGCACCGCGGCGTGCGGATCGTCTCCCCTGGCAGTGGCTATCTCGCCTGCGGCATGATCGGCAGCGGACGCCTCGCCGAAAACGACGACATCGTTCGCGCCGTCCTCGAAATCCTCAACCACACCAACGATCTCGCCGGGGAAGTCGTCCTCGTTACCGCTGGAGGCACCCGCGAAGCAGTCGATCCAGTTCGCTTCCTCGGCAACCGCTCCAGCGGCAAGATGGGATACGCCATTGCGGAAGCCGCCGAACGCCGCGGCGCTCGCGTCATTCTGGTGACTGCGCCGACCGCTCTGCATGCGCCCTACAACAGCGAAGTCGTCAATGTTGTGACCACCGCTGAGATGCGTGCCGCAGTCCTCGGCCGTCTTCCCGAAGCGACCATCGTTATCAAGGCCGCTGCCGTCGCCGACTATCGTCCGCTGTCGATGGCTGACCAGAAGCTCAAGCGCTCCGGCCCGCTCACGCTCAATCTTGAGCCGACTGAGGACATCCTCGCCGAAGTCGTTCGGCAGAGAAAGACAGGAACGTTGGTCATTGGCTTCGCCGCCGAGACCGAAAACCACCTGGCCCACGGCCGCGACAAGCTGCTGCGCAAGGGCGCCGACGCCATTGTGCTCAACGATGTCTCGCATGAGGGCATCGGCTTCGACTCGGATCGCAACGCCGCTACCTTTCTCACCCAGCAGACCTCGATCGAGTTGCCCGAGATGAGCAAGCGCGAACTCGCCGACCGCATCCTCGACGAGGCACTCACCCTGCGCCGTCCGCAGTCCGTCATCGACGAGACAACGCCCAGCAAGTTCGCTTCTCCGTCCACTGGAAGGCGCTAGCCGGTGGCGCTCGACCCGCAGCTACAGGGTGCCGTTGCCGCACGCATTCGTTACTTTCGCGACCTTGGAGTCTTCGACTTTTATCGCCGCGGCGAACCACTCCCCGCTGAAGCGTCGTCTGTTGTTTTACAAACTGTAACTGCGGCTGCTACAGAATCCTTACTGCCCAGTTTCTCCGAAAGCAAACCAGAAATGCCCAGAGCCGTATCCGCTGTTCGTCCTCTCGCTCCTCCACCAAACCTTCCGGTTCCCGCCTCCACTCCAGTCGCTCCCGAGCTGCGAGCGGCAGCGTTACAAGCGATTCGCGATGAAATCGGAGACTGCCAGCGCTGCCCCCTCGCGCCCACTCGCAACAAGCTTGTCTTCGGCGACGGCGATCCCAACGCGCGACTGCTGTTCGTCGGGGAAGGCCCCGGCGCCGATGAAGATGCGCAAGGTCTGCCCTTCGTCGGCCGCGGCGGCCAGCTACTCAACAATATGATTACTGCCATGGGCCTGAAGCGCGAAGAGGTTTACATCGCGAACATCGTGAAATGCCGTCCACCCAAAAACCGCGTCCCTGAGCCAGTCGAGGCCAACACCTGCAAGCCATTCCTCTTCCAGCAGATCGACGTCATCCAGCCTGAAGTCATCGTCGCTCTCGGATCGACCGCCGCAACATATCTGCTCGGAGCCAAAACTTCGCTCAGCAGCCTTCGCGGCCGAATACATCACGCATTTAACACCAAGCTGATCGTCACCTATCACCCGGCGTTTCTCTTGCGCGATCCGACGCAGAAGAAAGAAGCATGGAAAGATCTGCAGATGGCAATGGCCGAGTTGGGCCTTCAACCAAAACGCCCCGGATGAACCCAGCCTTAGCGAGTTGTCAGTCTTCAGTTTTCAGTTGGCGCGTTCCCGCCATCGATACTGAAGAGTGAGGACTAAGCACTAACAACATCATGCCTCTTTTTTGCGACGTAGCCCTGCCAGTCCCGCTCGATCGCGTCTTCACCTACAGCGTGAACGACGAAGCGGAACTGCCCGCTGTCGGCTGTCGCGTCATCGTCCCTTTCCGCAATGAGAAGCTCACCGGCATCGTCACTCGCGTGCATGACGAGCCGCCTCCAGTCGAAGCCAAGCCCATCGTCGCCGTGCTCGACGCCGCGCCCTTGCTCGCGCCCGATCTCATGGAGCTCGCTGCCTGGATCGGCAATTACTACATAGCACCGCTCGGCGAGGTCTTCCGCTCCATGCTCCCGCTCATGGCGGAGGTCAAGCATCAGACCCTCTACCGCATCGCCGACAAAGGCCGCGAAGCTCTCTACGCCAGCGCCAATCAAGGATCATCACTCCGCAGCAAGAAGTCCGCCGCCGATCAGGACATCGAATACAACGTCCTCAACTATCTCGAAGCCGGAGAGGCCACGCGCGCCGCCAAATTGCGTTCGGCCACCGGAGCCAGCATCGAGCTGCTCCAGGGAATGCTCCGCAAGAATTGGATCGCGCGCGAAACCACAGCAGTACCGCGCGATGCACGGCGCACAATCCGCTATGCCGTCCTGATTCCCGAAGTACGAATCCCCAAACTGAACGCCAATCAGCAAGTTCTGCTTAGCCGAACTGGCCGGGTCCGGAGGCGAACTCGCGCTCGCCGAGCTTCGCCGTCTCGAACTTCCCGACTCCACGCTCGGAACACTGGTGCGTCGCGGACTCGTTCGCATCGAAGAGCGCCCCGCTGACTTTCATCTCTCGTCGCTGAAAACCTTGGGGCACACGATCGCCCACACGCTGAACTCCGCACAGCAAGCGGCTCTCGAGGCCATAACCGCCTCGCTCGCCGGGCATGAATTCAAGCCAACGCTCTTACACGGAGTCACCGGCTCCGGCAAGACCGCCGTCTACCTGGCCGCCATGCAGACGGCGCTCGACGCCGGCCACTCTGCAATTCTGCTCGTCCCCGAGATCGGCCTCACTCCTGCAATGGCTGCACAGCTGTATACAGCCTTCGGCAGCCATGTAGCGTTGCTCCACTCCGCGCTCACTCCCGAAGAGCGCGCTGAGCAATGGCATCGCATCCGCACCGGAGTCGCTCCGCATCGTCGTCGGTACGCGTTCCGCGGTCTTCGCGCCCGTCTCAAAACTCGGCCTCATCATCGTCGACGAAGAGCACGATAGCCTCCTATAAGCAGGAAGAGAATCCACGCTACCACGCTCGCGATGTCGCAGTAATGCGCGCCAAGCTCAACTCTGCGACCGTCGTGCTCGGCTCGGCAACGCCGTCGCTCGAATCGTGGCGCAACGCGACGACGGGCAAATATTCGCTTGTCGAATTAACCCAGCGAGTCGCCGACCGTCCGCTGCCCACCGTCGAACTCGTCGACATGCGCAAGGAATTCCAAGAGACAGGCCAGGAACAACTCTTCTCCCGCCAGCTCATCGAAGAGACGCAAGCCACGCTCGATCGCGGCGAACAAGCCATCATCCTGCTCAACCGCCGCGGTTATTCTTTCGTCGTGATGTGCCGCGCCTGCGGCGAAAAGCTGCAGTGCGAAAACTGCGCCATCTCGCTCACCTACCATCGGCCGATAGCCGACGACCAGGACCCGTCTCCAACCGGCCAGCGCCTCCAATGCCACTACTGCGGTTACAAAAGAACGGTACCCAAAGTCTGCCCCGAATGTGAGAGCGAACATCTGCATTTCCTCGGCGCCGGCTCGCAGCAAGGCGAACAGCGACTCCAGGAAATCTTCCCTCACGCCCGCATCGGCCGCATGGACCGCGACACCGTTCGCGGCCGCCACGACATGGAGCGACTGCTCGATCGCCTGCACTCCGGCGAGATCAATCTCCTCGTCGGCACTCAGATGATCGCCAAAGGGCACGACATTCATGGCGTCACGCTGGTCGGGGTCGTTGGCGCGGATTTCGCCCTCGGTCTGCCTAACTTCCGCGCCGCCGAACGCGTCTTCCAGTTGCTCACCCAGGTCTCAGGCCGCGCCGGACGAGGCGAGCTCCCCGGCCGGGTACTCGTCCAGACCTACAACTCCGACCACTACGCGATCCGCTTCGCAGCCGCGCACGACTTCCACGGCTTCGCCGAGAAAGAGCTGCAATTCCGCCGCTGGATGCACTACCCGCCCTTCGCAGCGCTCGCGAACCTCATCATCCAGAGCCCGCGTTTCGAAGAAGCCGCAGCCTGGTCCGCGGAACTCGGCAAATGGTTCCAGAACACGCACCTCGAGGGCGCAAGGATACTCGGCCCGGCAACTGCACCGATCAGCCGGTTAAAACGAATCTACCGGTTCCATTTTGTGATCAAAGCCGAAAAGCGGGCTACGCTGGCTCGCACACTTCGCGCCGCGCTCGTCCAGGCAGAAACACTCAAAATTCCGTCGCGAGGTCTGGTTGTCGATGTCGACGCGGTCAGCTTAATGTAGAGACAGAATGCCCGGAAGTAGGTGAGGTCATCTTGCGCCAAACTAAGAGATACTGGGTATCGACTTGGTTGCTCGTAATGCCCCTTGCTTGCGGCCACCTATTCGCGGAGGGCCAAGACTGTTCTGCGCCAGCGGATGCACTTCCCTCTACGAACTGGAGTACGATCCGTCCGGCCCACTTGCCGGTGGAGACATTTTTCTCGACAAAGATCGGTTGGAGCGGCCTGAATCATGTCTCTAGCAAAGAGGTGAGGGTAAAGGCTCGTTATCGCGCACTCCTGCCGGGCGTCGTTCCATCCCTGGTCCAGGTCTACCCCTTTGATCATGCGCTCGCCCGCGTTTCCAATTCGCTACCCGTCTTCTACGTCAATGCCAGTGACATGGGCAGCTTGGACCCAAATTACAACCCAGGACTCATTCACATGGTGCGCATGACTGTAACGGGTAAAACGCGGATCTTCGAGGTAACTCGCGGAATCACCGCTTTCAACTTTGAGCCGAGTTATCCCAAATCAGCGGAAGTTCCGATCGAGGCCCAACAACTCTCCGCGTCAGTCATTTCATTGCGTCCGCTCCATCCCCTGCCGACTGGGGAATATCTCATCACGCTTGGTGGAATGGGAAACGACGGCTTTGAATTCGGGATTGATTGCCGATGATCTCGCTCGCAACCTCAAAAGCGGACGCGAAGAGATTTAACCGGAAAGTGGCTGCCATCAGAAGCCGATCCTTCGTTTTCTCGGTGCCGGCAACGCCTTCATCTGGCGGACTTCCTGCGCAACTCGGTCAATGTCCTCGACGAGAATCTCTATCACCGATGCAGCACGCTTATGGCTTCGCTCCAGCTTGTCGACTCTGACTGCGATGTCCTTGTTAGCGGCAATGAGTTCGCGCATCCGGACAAAAGCCCGAATGATCATCACGTTCACTTGAATCGCTCGGTCGCTCTTAATCACCGACGACAGCATGGCTACCCCATGTTCGGTGAAAGCATATGGCGTCGTTCTTCGACCGCCCCGGCCTCCGTTTGCTATCACACTTTGTGATAGCAAACTTTGAGCCTCTTCCAGAGTCAGCCTGAACATGAAGCCGTTCGGAAATCTTCGGTGATTCCGCCGAACCGCCTGATTAAGCGCCCCGGTCGTCACCTCATAGAGCGCAGCCAAATCCGAATCAAGCATCACCTTCTTGCCGCGCACGAGATGGATATGGCGCTCGACAGAGTACGCGGGCAGGTTTGATCGAGACACCAGTGGCATAGTCTTCTTAGGTCCGGGGAGGTTGAAAAGGCTTTAGTCGTTCGGACTTCTCAACGTCCAATGCTTGCTCTTGCAATCTGCGAGAGCAAATATTTGAAATCACAAACTGTGATTTCAAACGAATCCCCGCTATCGCAGAAACTCCAGCAGCCCCGCATCTGCAAACGGAGCCGGCAAGAAGGTCAGCGCCAGCATCAAGAGCGCGATCCAGCCATATATTCGCCGCGACCGGCCCAGCTCTGGCACGGAAGGCACATACGAATGCCGCATCGCGGGGATCAGCAGAATCGCTCCCCACAGCAGCCATCCGACCCATAGCGTCAACCCTGCGATCAGCAGGAGCGCCGGCACGCCAATCGTGAAACGGCCATGCCATCGCCGCGAGACGGCGTAGAGAATGTGGCCGCCGTCCAGCTGCCCGGCCGGAATCAGATTCAGCGAAGTAATAAAGAGCCCAACCCACGCAGCAATGAGCACAGGATGCCAGAGAAGGTCCCCGATAGGCGGAAAGGAAGGCATGATCCATCGCATCGGCCAATACAGCATCCGCATGGCCAACGGCGCCTCTAGCCGAATGAGCACAGGCTGCGCCGGCCCCGCCGCGGTCTTCGAGAGCAGCAAGCCGAGGAGCGTAGCAGGTATCGCGACCAAAAATCCAAAGACAGGCCCCGCGATGCCCACATCCATCAGCGCGTCAAGCGACGGAAATCCAAATCGTATGCGGATTACCGCGCCGGCCGTGCCGCTCAGTGTTGGCGCGGGCAGCAGATACGGCCACGAAGCCATGATCCGGTGGCGGGCACACAGCAGCCAGTGGCCAAACTCATGGGCCAGCAGAATGCCGAGAAGTGTCACCGAGAAAGACAATCCATTTGCCAGTTCACTGGGATGGTGAAATATCCAGACGAAAGGGACGAAGTCTTCTGCGGTCGCAAACGCGGGAATCCCATGGCGGAAATTCCACATGTAGAGTGCACCGGTACTCGTGGTTGTGAAAGCCGTGAGAAGGAAAAGAGTGACCGCCAGGGAACGCTGACCGGGCGAAACAGGCGCCGGCTCCACTCCTCGAACAAACTTACAAAGTCGTAGCAAGCTCAACCGGCGAATTTATGCTTCGTGATCGCCGTCGGCATGGTCGGCGCTATCCGTGGCGATAGCACCGTCGGCGAGATGCAGTTCCTTGCCGGGCTTGAAACGAACCGCCTTGCCGGGACTGATCGTCACCTCGGCCCCGGTTCGCGGATTTCTGCCGATACCGGTCTTGCGCGGCCTCACGTTGAAGACTCCGAATCCGCGAAGCTCAATCCGGTCTCCGGCGCCAAGCGCCTTTTTTAGGCTTTCAAAGACAATATCGACCGCGGCTTCCGCTTTATTGCGGGGCAGCCCGGTTCGTTCGATCACATTGTGGATGATGTCCTGCTTGATCAACTCGCTCACCTCGGCAAATCAGCGGGTTCGTCTCTCCACCCTGGACCGCTTTCGCAAATGCTATGCCCGAGCGGAGCGAATGCGCAGAGCGCCTTTTCTTGACGGAAAAGCCGCGCCTAGTCTGTCTCGACCGGACACGCCAATTGCGAAAGCTGTCTACGCCGATGCTAGAGAGCTTCCATTCCGTTGTCAACGCACCGCCCGTGCCGTAATATGCTGATTTCAGACACATAGTTCCGCCGTGGCTTTGCATCGGCGGAAGCCGGATGCCATCCATCCCAGGGCCCCGGCGAGGAGAGAAATGTCCATTAAGAGTGACCGTTGGATCCGTGAGCAGGCTCTGCACCACGGCATGATCGAGCCTTTCAGTGAAAAGCAAGTCCGTGAAGGAGTGATCTCCTACGGGCTTTCGTCTTACGGCTATGACTTGCGGGTCGCCGATGAGTTCAAGATTTTTACCAACGTCAACAGCGCCGTTATCGATCCAAAGGACTTTGACGAGCGCTCCTTTGTTGCGGTTCAGAGCGATTCCGTGCTGGTTCCGCCGAATTCCTTTGCCCTCGCCCGCTCGATCGAATACTTCAAGATCCCCCGGGATGTCCTGACCATCTGTGTCGGCAAATCCACCTACGCGCGCTGCGGCATCATCGTAAATGTCACTCCCTTCGAACCCGAATGGGAGGGGTTTGTGACCCTCGAAATCTCCAACACCACCCCGTTGCCGGCCAGGGTTTATGCCAACGAGGGTCTTTGCCAGATTCTCTTCTTCCAGTCCGACGAGGTCTGCGAGATCAGCTACGCCGACCGGAAGGGCAAATACCAGAAACAACAAGGCATTGTGCTGCCAAAATTGTGAAGTCTGAATTGGCGCCGCGGCGGAGCCGTTTTGAAAGGTTGCCAGAGGACACAGTCTCCTTGGTTACCTTAGTGCCCTTGCGGTAATCGCTCAACAGGCCGATATTCGGAATAGAAACAACGCAGATCTGGGGAACGGGGAAGCGATGGCCACTACGGCCGTTACTTCCCCGCATTTTTTTGGTCTAATCCTTGAGTGTGCTGCCTCCAATCGGCATCGAAGTACATTGTTGCTCAACATCTTGCGGTTACGCTTTCGTGCCGCTTTGAATTTACGACGTCCAGGTCCGGGGTTGAAACTCCGCCGATTAGATAGGGAAAGAAACATGAAAAAGTTAATAGCAGTACTTTGTCTTACTGGGGCTGCCACTCTGTCAGCGCACGCCGCGGCCGATAAGGCCACACTCGACAGCCGCGTTCAGGCTGCAACCGACACCATTCAGCAAATTATGTCGGTGCCGGACAAAGCCGTTCCCAATAAGATCGCCCAGCAAGCTACCTGCATTGGAGTCATCCCCGGCATGAAGAAGGGCGCCTTTATCGTTGGCGCTGAATACGGGCGCGGTCTGGTGACCTGCCGCACCGGCCATGGCTGGAGCGCACCGGTTTTTATCACCCTCGGGGGGGGCTCGTTCGGCTTCCAACTCGGGGGCGAGTCGACTGATGTGGTTCTCGTCGCTGTCAATGACAAGGGATTCCAGACCCTCTTGAAGTCGAAGTTCAAGATTGGTGGCGATGCCGCTGCTGCCGCTGGCCCGGTTGGGCGTAATTCGCAGGCCGCGACCGATTGGAAGCTCAGTGCTGAGTTGCTCACCTACTCGCGCAGCAAGGGGCTCTTTGCCGGGGTCGATCTCGATGGAACTTCGGTGACCCAGAGTTCCGATGACACCAGGACCTTCTACGGCGTCGACCACACCGACGACGACATCCTCAAAGGCAACGTCCCCGTCCCGGACGACGCAAAAACCTTCGTTCGAACCGTCGCCCAGTACTTCGCCTCCGTCCAGAAATGAGAGGTGGGGATTCAATAGTGACTCCAAAGAGAGCGGCGGCGGCCGCTCTCTTTGCCTTGTGGTCTGCCTCCCGCCATCCGCGATCAGCTACACTTTGGGTTACCATTTCTGAAACCCCAAGAATGCGTAGAAAGCTTGAGTATTTCGCGGTCCTGCTCCTCATTCGAGGCATCGGCCTGTTGCCTCGCGGGCTGGCGCGCCGCATTGGAGCTGCGATCGGCGTTCTTGCCTTTCTGGCGCTGCCCCGGCTGCGGCGCGTCGGCTATCGCAATCTGCAAATAGCCTTCCCCGAGTTCTCTCGCGCCCAACATGCCGCGATCCTGCGCGCCGAATATCGCAGCCTCGGCTGGCAGCTCGGCGAATTCTGCCAGATGCGCAAATACACTCCCGAAAGCACAAAGAATTTTCTCCGCTACGAGGGCCTCGAACACTATCTCGCCGCCCGCGATGCCGGCCAGGGTGTCCTTATCCTCACCGGGCACCTCGGCGCATGGGAGCTCTCCAGCTTCTACCACTCGCTCATGGGCTACCCGATGAGCATGGTCATCCGCCGCCTCGACAATGAACTGGTCGATCAACTGGTGAACGGCATCCGCTGCCAGCACGGCAACAAGGTCCTGCATAAAGACGACTTTGCCCGAGGCCTGATCTCCGCAATGCGCCAGGGCGAGACCGTCGGCATTCTCATGGACACCAACATGACCCCGCCACAAGGAGTCTTCGTCGACTTCTTCGGCACCCCGGCCTGCACCGCTTCGGGAATGGCGCGGGTCGCGCTTAGGACCGGCGCAGCTGTCTTGCCTGGATTCCTGCTCTGGGACGAATCGTCGCAAAGCTACGTCCTGCATTTCGGCAAGCAGCTCGAGCTGGTCCGCAGCGAAGACAACGAAGCCGACATCGTCGCCAACACCGCGCTCTTCACCAGCGTCCTCGAGGACTACATCCGCCAATATCCGGGCCAATGGTTGTGGCTCCATCGCCGCTGGAAGACCCGCCCCGAAGGCCAACCTCCAATCTATTAGGGCGTGCGTTTGGGTGTCTGTCGTAGAGATGTACACTTTTCCGTGAGGGATGGAGATGAAGGATTACACGATTTTTGTCGACCGCACGGTTGATGAGTCCCAGCCCGATTCTGCCCCAACCTTCCAGATTGCGATTTGTCCCTTCAGCCGCAGTGCCTCTGCAATGGCAATTAAGGAATACCCAAATAAAGAAGCATTGGCCGCTGACCTTCGCAAATATCTTGGATTCAACGACGCTGGAATTGAGGCATACTTCGCTCAGCCGAACCTGCATCAGGCCCTGGTCCATGCGTTAAGCGATGAAGTTGCAGCTTACTTTGGCTGGCGATGAGCGAGAACGGACGGCGACAAATGGGCTGGCTTAGAAAGTTGCTCGGGCGGGAGCAATCAGATCTTGAATCACACATGGACTTCGTGATGCGGCTTGCGAAGTCACTTGAATTGCACGAATGGGCACCTGGACTCCCGGGCTATACAAACGAAGAGCAGGAAGCGATAGACGACACTCTGGCGCGCTTCACGAAGATGACAGACTCAGTTGCAAGAGAGCAAGGCGGAGAGCACATGTCATTCCATCCTGATATTGTTGGATCCATCAGGCGGACACTTCAGGAGGCAGGCCTTTCAAACTATGCCATCTATCACTGGAAAGCAATTCCGGTGACTATGAGTGGCTTGGTCATTCCAGTAGAGGTTGAGTCGTATGATTGTCCGGCCAATTGGCGCGAAACTGCATCGACCTACCTGAAATGCTATTTATGCAATCTGAGTCCATTTGCTCTACTCCGCCTTGCACAGCTGCTCACGGGCTGTGGGCGCAAGCGCGAAGCTGCTGAGGTTGTGCGGGCTGTACTCGCGTTTACTAGATCCGCACGAAGCAACCGACCAAGCCAAGCGGATGTAATTGCCGCCATGAGCACAACGTCATTTTTCGCGGATGGTGATTTTGTCGGCCTATATTCAGACGATGGCGGATACTCAGAGGCGTCGATCGGGAAACTTGTTAGAGAAGCCCAAGCCGTTGCAAAGTCCGTCTCCAGTAGTCGATAGACAAAATGCTCACCCTGGAAACCCTCGCCGCCAAACTCGGCCTTGAACTCCGCAACGCTGCACCACAAGCGGAAGTAACTGACGTCGCCAGCATCGCCTCGGCCCGCCCCGGTTCACTCGTCTTCGCCACCGACGCATCCTCAGCTTCGGCCGCGACGAAATCTGCTGCCACCGCGATCATCCTTCTCAACGACCTCTTCGACGAAAGCACAACCACCAAGACCATCCTGCTCAGCGCCAACCCCAAACTCGATTTCGCCCGCGCGGCGCAACTCCTTCGGCACGACCGACAGCCTACAGGAATTCATCCCACCGCCGTCGTCAGCCCAGAGGCCACTATCCCGAGCATCGTCTCCGTTGCAGCCACCGCCGTAATCACCGCCCACGCCACTCTCGGCGAGAGCACCATCATCGGCGAAGGATCAGTGATCGGCGAAGGTGTAACCATCGGCGCTGACTGCCGCATCTATCCACGCGTCGTCATCTATCCCGGAACCATCATCGGCGACCGCGTCATCGTCCACGCCGGCGCGGTACTCGGTAGCGATGGCTTTGGATATGTCAGCGATCCCGCCACCGGCAGATACATCCAGTTCCCGCAGCAGGGAACCTTGGTCATCGAAGACGACGTCGAGATCGGTGCCAACACAGCCATCGACCGCGGAGCCCTGGCCGAGACGCGAATCTGCCGCGGCACAAAGATCGACAACCTCGTCCACATCGGCCACAACTGTCGCATCGGGCACGACACCGTCATCGCCGCGCAGACCGGAATCTCCGGCTCATGCACCGTGGGGAATAACGTCATGCTCGGCGGCCAGGTAGGCATGGGAGATCACGCCCATATCGGCGACGGAGTCATACTCGGCGGACAGGGCGGGATATTACCGGGGAAAACGCTGAAAGGCCCCGGAGTAATCTTTTGGGGAACCCCCGCCCAACCCGTGAAACACATCCTCAGGGAGCTAAGCATCCTAAGACGGCTCCGGCGGAGCGAGAAAAACATCGACAAAGGCTAGTCTCAACGCCTAGAAATATCCGCGAAGACAGGAAGCCAGAACATCATGTCCATCCCCAGTCGCCAGTTGAAGATCTATGAAATAAACACCTGGGTCTGGCTCACAGACCTCAGCCGAAAATCGAAGACTCCCGTCGACCTGCGCTCGGTACCATCCGCCGAATGGGATGCTATTGCGCAGTACGGATTCGATGCGGTCTGGCTCATGGGGGTCTGGGAGCGAAGTCCCGCAGGCATCGCCATCGCCAATCGCGATAAGAATCTGATGGGTGACTTCCATCGCGCCCTCCCCGATTTTCGCCCTGAGGATAACGTCGGCTCAGCCTACTGTGTGCGGAGCTACACGGCCGACCAGCATCTCGGTGGGCCGAACGGTCTGGCAGTCGCCCGGCAGGAGCTCGCCAGGCGCGGCATGAAGCTGATTCTGGATTTCGTGCCCAATCATATCGCTCCGGATAGCCCCTGGATCGTGGAGCATCCCGAGCACTTCATTCAGCTCGACGCCGACCATCTGCAGAGTGAACCGGCCGCCTGCGCTCGGATAGGCGAGAAGATCTTCGCCTGTGGTAAAGACCCATATTTTCCGGCATGGCCCGACGTTGTGCAGGTCAACGCCTTCGAGCCGGGTTTTCGTTCGGCCGTTGTCGAGCTCCTCCTCGGCGTGGCCGGGCAGTGCGACGGCCTGCGCTGCGACATGGCCATGCTTCTGCTCAATAATGTCTTTAACCAGACCTGGCGAGAACGCGCCGGAGAAATGCCTACGACCGAGTACTGGCGCGAGGTGATTGCCGCGGTCAAGCAGAAGCACTCGCAATTCCTCTTCATCGCCGAGGCCTATTGGGATCTCGAGTGGGAGCTGCAGCAGCAAGGATTCGACTTCTGCTACGACAAGAGGCTCTATGACCGGCTGGAACACGCCGACGTGGAGGGTGTTCGTCTTCACCTCAACGCAGATATCGGCTATCAACAGAAGCTGGTCCGCTTCACCGAGAATCACGATGAGCCTCGGGCTTCGGTCGCGTTCTCCGCTGCCAAGGGGCGCGCCGCCGCGATCACGATCGCAACAATCCCAGGGGCAAAGCTCTTCCATGAAGGACAGTTCGAGGGGCGTCAAGTCAGGGTCCCTGTCTTCCTGGACCGACGTCCCGAAGAGCCAGTGGATGCGGCCTGCCAGGCCTTCTATAAAAAGCTTCTGACAGCCATCAACAACCCGTGCTTTCGCGAGGGAGAGTGGAAACTCTGCAATTGTTCCGGTTGGCCCGACAACGCAAGCTTCGAGCGCCTCGGCGTGTGGTCCTGGACCAAAGACGACGACCGGCAACTGATCGTCGTTAATCTCAGCGACGCCGGCGTACAGGCGCGAGTCCACTTACCGTGGGACGAAGTAGGAGGAAAGACATGGCGTCTCGTCGACGCCTTATCTGACGCGACCTATGACCGCGAAGGCGATGAGATCTGGAACGACGGGCTCTACATCGATCTCGAGCCATGGGCCGGACAAATTCTCGCCTTTCACTCCATCGGCAATCCCTCCGAGCCTTGAGCCCGCTAGTGCGCCGCAGCCGCAGCCTTCGCTTCTTCCGGACTCGGCCGCTTCATGAGGAAGGGCAGCGGTATCAGGAACATCACCAGCAGTCCAAGCATCCAGAACGCATTGACGAAACCCAGCACATTCGCTTGCAGGTCAACCTGCGCGGAAAGCTGTGCCAATGCGCGATGCGAAGCCTCGCTGGCGCTCGCGCCCATGGCCATGAAATTCTGCGTCATAGCGTTAAGCTGCCGCTCAAAGAACGGATTGGCGTGATTCGCATGCGCCGTAAGCGCGGTGCGGTGAATCTGTCCTTGGCGGGTGATGAAATTATTCAGCAAAGAGACGCCGATGGCCCCACCCACATTGCGCGTAAAGCTGCTGATGCCCGATACCTGATTGAACTTGTTCCGTGGCACTCCAACATAGTTGAGCGTGCTGATCGGAATGAAGATCAGCGGAATACCGATGACCTGAATAATGCGGTAGGTCACCATCGTGCTGAAGCTGACGCCGAGATAGAGATTGGTGACATGAAAGAGTCCGAAGGACGTTAAGGCAAAGCCGATAGCGATGATCACGCGCGGATCGAACTTCGTGGCCAGGATTCCTGCAATAGGCATCATGAAAGCAAGCGCGATGCCGCCGGGCGAGAGCGCCATCCCCGCCTGCTGCGCGGTATAGCCAAGATCGCTCTGCAAAAACTGCGGCAGCAGGATCGTGCTGCCATTGAGCACCATGCCGAGAACGAAGCTGAAGGTGACAGCAGTCGCAAAGTTTCGTTTGCCGAGCAATCGAAGGTCCATGATCGGGTCGCCATGCGTGAGCTCGCGGATGACCAAAGCCCCCAATGCAACAACGGCAAGAATCGAGCTGACCAGGATCATCTTCGAAGCGAACCAGTCGTTCTCCTGACCCTTGTCGAGAACATATTGCAGGAACCCAACTCCGACAACAATCAGACCGATGCCCATATAGTCCACGCGAATGCTGGATCGCGCGAGGTTCTTCAGATACGCCGGATCATGCACGACCCGATGCGTAAGCATCAGCGAGAGGATGCCAATAGGCACGTTGATTAGGAATATCCAGTGCCAGCTGTAATTGTCCGTAAGCCAGCCGCCAAGCGTCGGGCCGATAGCGGGCGCGACCACTACCGCCATTCCATACATGGCAAAAGCCATGCCCCGCTGCTTGGCCGAGAATGTATCGGCCAGGATCGCTTGTTCGCTCGGCTGCAGACCCCCGCCGCCCGCGCCCTGCACGATGCGAAAGAAGATAAGCATCGGCAGGCTCACCGCCAGCGCACAGAGAAACGAGCTGATGGTGAAGATGGCGACACACATCATGTAGAAGCGCTTGCGCCCAATCACATTCGAAAGCCAGCCGCTCATCGGCAGCACGATCGCGCTCGATACCAGGTAGCTCGTAATAACCCAGGTGCTCTCTTCCGAGCTGGCGCCAAGCGTACCGGCGATGTGTGGCAGTGCGACGTTGGCGATCGACGAGTCCAGCACCTCCATGAACGTCGCCAAAGTCACCGTGACGGCGATGATCCAAGGGTTGATAAGGGGTGGATTAATGCGCGTCCCGGCGCAGACTCGATGTTCGTGATTTCGTTTGCTTGGGCCATCGCTCAGTCCAGACTAACTTTCGGCTCGACCGACATGCCCGGACGAAGCTTGTCCATGTCCTTCTGGCCGGCGTTGAAGCGAATGCGCACCGGCAGCCGCTGAATCACCTTCACGTAGTTACCGGTTGCGTTCTCAGGAGGCAGTACGCTCGTCCGTGAGCCGGTCACCGCGGGCATGCTTTCCACCGTGCCGTCGAAATTGTCATGCAGCGCGTCCACATACATCCTCACGTGCTGGCCCGGCCGCATGTGCGCCAGCTGCGTCTCTTTGAAGTTGGCCGTGACCCAAAGATCGCCGGTCTGCACAATCATCAGCAGTTGCTGGCCTTTGGAGATGCGCGCCCCAACCTCGGCGCTGCGTTCGGCAACCACTCCAGATACCGGAGCGACAACGCTGGCTGTAGCCAAGGTTTAACCGGCTCTGTTCCAGTGCCGCCTGGGCAGCCTCCACATTGGCCTGCTGGCTCTGGATGTCCGCCTCGCGGATCGCCACCTGCAGCGGCGCAGTGCTTTGCGTCTGCTGTAGTTTGCTGTGTTGCTGGGCAAGCTGCGCCATGCGTTGTTCCACAGTCTTCTGTGCGGAAGCAAGCGCCGCCTGGTTCGCGGCGACCGTCTGCGTCTCGGCGTCGGCGGTCGCTTTGTAGTGTTCATAGTCCGCGCGCGAGACCACCTGCGCATCAAAGAGGGTTTTGTAGCGCGCAAAGTCGGCCTTGTCCCGCTCATCGACGGCTTGCGACTCCTTGAGCTTGGCGGTGGCGCTGTCAAGATCGTGCTGCGCAGCGGCAAGTGACGCCTCGGAACCAACCACCTCGGCGCGCTGCGAGGTCAGATCGTTAAGGTTGCCGATACGCGTGATAGGAAGGTTAGGGTGCGAGGCGCTAAGCTGGGCCACCGCTTCGTCATATTGCGCCTTTGCCTGCTGCACCGCGACCTGGTTGTCGTTGGGATCAAGCTCAACCAGCAGCAGTACCCGCCTGCGACGCTCTGGTTGTCGTCAACATGAACGGCCTTGATGGTCCCATCGATACGGGCAGCGATCGGATTCAGATGGCCGTCGACCTGCGCGTCATCCGTGCTCTCGTAACCGAGTGAATAGAGATACCACCCCACACCGATGGCCACCACTACGAAAGCAACAAGCCCGATGACATACAGCCTGGCCCGGCTTCGCGGCGAGGTCGCCTCGGTCGAAGGCGCGTCCGGCGCAGTCACTTCAGTTACGGTCGATTCATACCCGCCCGGCGCGACAGTCTCTGGATAAACCTCGGTCTCAACTTCAGCAATCATCTCGGCACCTATTCGCGAGGAACTTAAAATACATACACGTATGTATTTATTCTCAAATCACAGATAAGATGTGTCAAGAGGAATATGGATGCAGCCATTACTCCAAAAAGTTAAAAACAAGCACCAGGCCCGCACCGAGGAGACGCAGGCAAAGATTCTCGATGCTGCCCTGGCCATCTTTTCCGAGCAAGGCTTTGAAAAGACCCAGCTTGAAGAAGTCGCCGCCCGCGCCGGCTACACCCGGGGAGCGATCTACGCCCACTACTCCAGCAAAGAGGATCTGTTCCTTGCGCTCATGGAGCATCGCGTGCTCACAAAGTTCGCCGCCATACGCCAGGTGATCGAGGCCGAACCCGAGGTAAGCAAGCGGCCGGCGATCTTTAAGCGCTGGCTCACCACACAATTAAGCGATCAGGCATGGGGCACTCTGATGCTGGAGTTCAAACTCTACGCGCTGCGCCGTCCCCAGTCGCGCGAAAAACTCCAGCGCACATATGACCTCATGTTCAAGTCTTCCGGCAACGATTTCATCGAGGTCCTGTTCGGCCGCAATCTTGACAAAGCCTCGCGAGCCGCCGTGGAGCGCCGCTTCGCCGTGATGGGAGCCATCATGAGCGCCGTGATACTCGAAAGCCACTTCCGCCCCAAGCTGCTTCCCAAACAGCACCTGCAATCCGTCCTCGAAGACCTGTACGAAGCCCTCATCCACGCCTGATCTTGTGAGTGAATGAAATGCTCCCCGCTTAAGCCTGGCCAACTTGATACTCTGGGCCGCACACGTATTGACCTTTTACGCGATTCGCTGTCCAACGGATCGTCAACTTGACAAGAACCTTCCGCGAAATCAGTCTAGGGTGGCAAAGATGTTGAGACGAACCTCAATTCCGTCCATGTCAAAGGCAATCCTCGCCCTGCTTTGCGCGGTGCTCTTGCCTCATTTGCACGGCCAAACGGCTGCCCCTGAGAAAGCCTCCACGGTCACAGTCCCGGATATCTTCACCTTCGACGAAGATGCCCCCGGCAAGATGCCCGCCGGCTGGACTGGCGGCCCAGTCGGCACCGTTTCCGTCGACGATTCCATCGCCCACTCCGGCAAAAACTCCGTGCGCCTCGCACCCGATAGCAAGAATTTCTCCGTCCTCACCATGCACGTCGCCCTCAACTACTCGGGATATGCCTTGGAACTCCGCGGCTTTCTCCGCACCGAAGACGTCTCGGGCTTCGCCGGTCTCTGGATGCGCGAAGACCAGGACGGCGCTATGGTCGCCATCGAGAACATGCAGTCCCGAGGACTGAAGGGCACTACTGGCTGGACAGAATATTCAATCAAACTTCCTCTCCATCCGGGAGCACAAACCCTTTTGATCGGCGCGCTGGTGCAAGGAACCGGAAAGGTGTGGGTGGATGACCTTCAGCTAATGCTCGATGGAAAGCCGATCTCCGAAGCCCCGAAGATCGAGCGCCAGCAAACCGTTCTCGATCGCGATCACCAGTTTGATTCTGGTTCGGGAATCGCACTCCAGGCGCTAACCCCCGTTCAGATCGACAACCTCGTGATGCTCGGCAAGGTCTGGGGGTTTCTGAAGTATTACCACCCCGCCGTCACCGCTGGGCAAAAGCATTGGGATTACGAACTCTTCCGCATCGCGCCTGCGGTCCTCGCGGCATCTGATCACGCGGCCGCGCAGGCAGTCCTCGTGAAGTGGGTAGATAGCCTCGGCCCGATAAAGCCATGCAACCCCTGCGTCGACCTTGAAAAAGAGGCGTTAGCGCGTCAACCCGAGAAATCGCCCACGCCTAAGACTGAAGAACAGGCGATCCTCGATAGAAGACTGAGGGTGTCGGCGGATGTAGCGCTGCGACCCGACCTCGCCTGGCTTCATGACGAAGGCACACTTGGAAAACAGCTAAGCCAAACTCTGATCTCAATCGAACGCAATCGAGTGGCAGAGCAGCAGTTCTATGTTTCCCTGATGCCTAAGCTCCTCAGGCCCTCCTTCGAGCATGAGCCGGGCTACGGCCAGATCAAGCTCCCCGACGCCGGTTATCAACTCCTCGCGCTCTACCGCTTCTGGAACATCATTGAATATTGGTCGCCGAATCGCGCCATCGTCGGCGAAGACTGGAACGGCGTTCTCCGCGAATTTATTCCTCGCATCGCCCTCGCGAAGAGTGTCGCCGAATATCAATTGGAGATCACGGCGCTCATCGCCGAAGCCCACGACGGACATGCATACCTCTCCGGCCCGCTCCAGGTGCGTCCGCCGACTGGCCAATGCCGACTCCCTGTTGACTTGCGATTCATTCCAGGTTCTGCCGGTAAACAAGACGCCGTCGTCACCGGCTTCGCATCGCCCGACGGCGAAGTCAGCGGCCTCAAGCCCGGGGATGTTTTGGAATCGCTGGATGGCACCTCCATTGAGGATCTGGTCGCAAACTGGTCGCCTTATTATTCCGCCTCGAACGAAGCGGGGCGTCTACGCGACATCGCGATGTCGATGACCTTTGGCGACTGCGGTGACGCGAGTCTTGCCGTTCGACGCGGAACGAAAACCGTCAAAATTACAGCTAAGCGGCTTCCATCTCAAGGGATGAAGCCTTTCAGCTTTTCGTACGACCTGCCCGGCGAGACCTTCCGCCTTCTGTCTCCAGATGTCGCTTATCTCAAACTCCCATCCATCAATATCGACGACATTCCCCGCTACATCGAAGCAGCGTCGAAGACCAAAGGGCTGATCATCGACATTCGCAACTATCCCGCGTGGGTAGTTTTCCGGCTAGGGTCTCACCTGATTGACGAACATACCGCCGTTTCGCGAAGCACCTACGGCGACTTGTCGAACCCAGGAGCTTTTCACTGGAATGCCTCCGAAGTTTTCGTACCAGCCGAACCCCACTATGCGGGCAAGGTAGTGATCCTTGTCGATGAAGTCACGCAAAGCCGGGCTGAGTACACCGCTATGGCCCTCCGGGCCTCACCCCGCGCCATCGTAGTCGGAAGCACAACAGCCGGAGCCGATGGAGAGGTTGCGGAGTTCGCGCTCCCCGGCGGCCTCCAAACTCGGATCAGCGGCCTTGGCGTCTTCTATCCGGACAAGAAACCGACCCAGCAAATCGGCATCGTCCCAGACAAAGTCGTCCATCCAACCATCGAGGGCATCCGCGACGGAAGAGATGAGGTTCTCGAACAGGGCATCCGCCAAATCCTCGGGACTAACTATCCGCTTCCCGCCATCCAGAAAATGATCGCGCCCAATCCGTGAAGACCCGTTTGCGCGACGGGCGCCTGCAGGCTGCGCAGTGCTCCGGTGTATCTTTTCTTATGCTCACCAAGTCTCCCTTGCGCTCCGCGCTAGCGCTCTCTTTGCTGTCCGCCGTTTGCCTTGCCCAGGAAACAACTCCAGCCCCCGACGCATCCGCAGACTCCGGCAAAGTCGCAGCGAAATCCGCATGGCTCATGCTCACTCCCGTCCAAAAAACCGAAGTCATGCACTTCGCCGATCCCTACAAGGATTATCTCCGCCACGCCAAATCCGCCGAGCTCTCCGACGCCGAGCTAGTCCGACTCGCCCACGCCGCTGGCTTCGAAGACTTCACCTCGCCCGCGCAAGTCAAACCCGGAGCCCGCCTCATCCTCAACAACCGCCATCGCTCCGTCCTCTTCGCCGTCATCGGCACCGACCCATCGAGTCCGGCTCGCGCATGGTCGCCGCCCACGAAGACTCGCCCCACATCAACCTCAAAGCCCGCCCCGTCGTCAACGCCCCCGGCTCGGTCGCCCTCCTCAAGACCATCCCCTACGGAGGCATCAAGCGCTATCAGTGGTCCAACCTGCCCATGGCGCTCGTCGGCCACATCGACACCATCGACGGCCGCCACATCGACATCAACATCGGCTTCGCGCCCGGCGATCCCGTCTTCGTCATTCCCGACGCCGCGCCCCACTCCGACCGCCTGCTCCGCACCCGCACCTACACCGAGGTCCTCGGCGGCGAAGAGATGAACCCGGTCATCGGCAGCATCCCCGGCCAGAAATCCACCGTCGCCGAAGAAGTCATGACCGCCCTCCGCCAGAAGTACAACATCAAAGACGAAGACCTCGTCGCCGCCGAGCTCGAGCTCGTCCCCGCAACCCAGCCCGCCGACGTCGGCATCGATGGCGGACTCACCGGCTCCTGGGGCCAGGACGACAAGCTCTCCGCCTACTCCGCCTCGCGCTCAATCTTCGACCTCAAGGGAACGCCCACCAAGACAGCCTTCGCCTACATCACCAACTTCGAAGAGATCGGCTCGGTCAACAACACCGGAGCCGGGTCGCAGTTCCTCGACTCCGCGCTCACCTCGCTCCTCGACGCGCAAAACAAACCCGCAACCGCGCTCGCCGTGCGCAACGCGCTTCGCAACACCGCCGTACTCTCCGCCGACTGCAACGACGGCGTCAATCCGCTTTTTCCAATGAACTCCGAAAACTCCAACGCCGCCATTGTCGGCTACGGCGTCACCATCAAGCGCTACGGCGCCGGATTCGACCCCAACTCCGAGTTCACCGCCCGCGTCCTCAAAGTGCTCGACTCAAACCACATCGCCTGGCAAACCCAAACCCCCAAAGTTGACGTCGGCGGAGGAGGCACCATCGGCGGCTTCCTCTCCATGCGCAACATGGAGGTCCTCGACGTCGGCGTCCCTCTGCTCTCCATGCATGCCACGTACGAGATGTCCTCGAAAGTCGACCTGTGGTCGTTCTACCGCTTCATGCTGGCGTTTTATAGTTTGGGATGACGGTAGAGGTGTGGGCTTCTCGATGCGACGCAACAACCGCGGCCTTCAAGCGGAGTATTGGACCCGGATCACACTCTCAGTTAGTCAGGCTTGGCGGACTTGTCCTTTACCAGCAGAACGTCCGAAGTAGCGTGCTCCCACATCACCGCCAAAGTCTTGCCGGACGGAGACCAGCCGAAGTCCGAGATTGGGTCCTTGAACCGGGAGGTCAGAATCCGAGGCTCTGATCCATCGATTGGCTGTAGAGCCAGCGCGAAACCCTCCTTTTGTTGTTCGACAAACGCGAGCGCGTCCCCATCTGGAGTAAAGTGCGGCAGCGTATTCTGAGCATGATTGACCAAGGGCAGGTCACGGACGCCCCGGTGCCGATCAAGGTTGATAATCGTGGCGGTGGTGCGGCCCCCATTGTCCACCATGTAGGCCGCAAACTTGCCATCGGCAGAATAGACGATGGGTGCATCACGAGGTACCGGCATCAATTTGCGGGGAACGCCCCCGGCCAGCGGCACCGCCCAAAGAGACGAGTCTTTGGAATTGATGTCAGAGTAGTACACCAACTCATTTTCTTTGTCGCAAAACATCCCAGAGCCCAGCGTCTTCACTAGAGTTCTCAGGAAGAGGCCATGGGAATTGACCAGGTAGATTTGCTGTACTCCGCCGACTATTCCCGCGAGAATTAAGTCGCCATCCGGACATACTGCAGGGGTTGCACTGTCCCAAAGCACCCAATCATGGGTGCCCGCTGGGAATACCAGATCAATGTCCGCGAATGTTCCATTATCGCGCCGGAGAGTGCCGAGAAAGGGATCGGAGGTAAGTACTTTATCTTCGTCAGACCAGACCAGGCTGCTCAGCGTTCTCGGCAGGTGCGCAGCCGAGATAGATTTGACGCCCTTTGGGTCGAAGAATCCAACTTCGGAGTGACTCTGCCGGATCAGCGTAGCAAACCTGCTCCCATCCGCCGACAACGCCAGCCCGCTATGATCGATCGTATCGTTAGTGAGCTGTCGAAAATTGCCGCTGCCGGCTGATATCAAGCCAATCTGATCCCCAGGGCGGATGCCCGAATAGGTCCTGGAAAACACGGATAGCAATTGCCCTCCCGAAGGCAGCCACGCAGGCATTGAATCACTGTATATGCCCGTCGGCAGCAGCAACTCTCGCTGTCCCTTCGAACGGAGGTCAAGAAGCGTGATCGCGCGCCGAGTTGAATCGTCTTTGCTTGATCCGATCCACGCAAGGGATTGACCATTCGAGGACCATGCCGGCGGCAAGAGACTGCTCTTCGGTGTCTTTTGGACAATGCTGTCCTCGCCATTTGCGAAAGTAACAACATGAACTTCGCTGGCGATCTCGGAAGTCCTCGTATATGCGGCTTGCTTCCCGTCCGGCGATAGGCAGATCGCGGGTTCTACTTTACGAAGAGTAAGTCTCGGTTCGCCGCCGAAGACCGAGACGCTGTAAAGGTTGAAGGACGATGGGTTGTCCCCATCCTCACGGACAAAATTCAGTTCGTTGCCATCTCGAGAGAAGATGAGGCTGCCGTAATTAACGGAAACAGGTGGCAATATTTCGAGTTCTCTCCCAGTAGAAATGTTTCTGATCCAGAGCGCATGCTGTCCGACGGCTGATCTGACCTCGGCAAGCGTTTTCCCATCTGGCGACATGGCTATGTCGGTAATGTCGCCACTGTCGGTTATTTGCTCGATCGATTGTGACGTGAACGGTTCAATATGCGGATAGAGACGCAAAATAAAGACGGTCAGGCCGCCGCGATAATGGCAGGCAGGCCGACAGTCAGGATGGTTCGAGGTTGCGGCCACCCCGCAATCTTGTTACGGCTTCCGGGTTCGACAACCGCTGTCGCTGCAGATGCCGATTCCGTGCTGCCTGCTGCCATTGGGCGGCTTGAATCGATGTCACGCTTCAACCGCTTTAAATCAGTTCGCAGCTCGGCGGCGGACTGACAGCGAACGTCACGGTCTTTCTCTAACGCCTTCTGGATAATCTCCTCCAGCTTCGCCGGAGTGTCGGGGTTGATTCGAATCGGCGGTAAAGGCGTTCGATTCAAGATCGAATCGAAAATCGTGCCAGTGGTTTCGCCGCGGAACGGCAACGTTGCTGTGCACATCTCGTAAAGCACAGCGCCCAATGAGAACAAATCAGTGCGGACGTCGAGTTCCTTGCCTCTAACCTGCTCCGGAGACATATAGGCCACCGTGCCGAGTGTGGCGCCGGGGCTGGTAAGCATTTCCTCTGCTTCAATCGTCGGGGCTGCTGCATCGGCAACGGTCGTTGGGTTGGGGGAAACCTTTGCCAGTCCGAAGTCCAGAATCTTCGCATGGCCGCGATTCGTGACGAAGATGTTCGCGGGTTTGATGTCGCGGTGAATGATCCCCTTTGCGTGGGCTGCATCCAGCGCATCGGCGATTTGAACGCCTAGATCGAGCACGGCCTCGATCTCCATTGGCTTGCCGGCGATCCGGTGGCGGAGGGTCTGCCCCTCCAGCAGCTCCATGGCAATGAAGGCCCGCCCATCGGCCTCGTCGATTTCGTACACGGTGCAGATGTTTGGATGGTTCAAGGAAGACGCGGCCTTGGCTTCGCGTCGGAAGCGGCCGAGGGCCTGTGGATCGTGGTCGAGTTCGTCGGGAAGGAACTTTAGGGCGACGCGGCGGCCGAGTTTGAGGTCCTCCGCCTCATACACCACTCCCATGCCCCCGCCGCCGATTTTGCCGAGGATCCGGTAATGCGAAACCGTCTGCCCCACGGGCTGGGTTCGTCTGATCACTTGGTAGCGATGTTAGGTATGTGCCGATCAAAAATCAATCAACCCTGCCGGGCACTCCTACTGCAAAGGAATCCGATAAAGGTTCCGATGGACGCTCTCGCTAAGCCAAGCGTATTGCCCCGCATTCGGCCCCGGAACGATCACTTTGTCCACGGCCTTGGCGCCTTTGGCTGGCTCTGAATCTGTAACCGCATCAAATCCCTCCGAGGGCAATCTCGGCTTGCCTCCAACAGATTCAACCGGAGCCAGAACGGTCTTGCCACCCTTCCTCATCCGAAGATGGACCGCGAAAACCCGCCCCTGGTTCCCCCACGTCGCATCGCAGTAGTTGGAGCAGACCCTCACCGAGGGTCCTCCATCGAGAGGCGCAAGCATCGTTTCAAAGGGAACCTCCGAACTCTTCGATGACCCCTGAATTACGACGGCCCATTGCCCGTTGGGAGAAATGGTGTCGAACTCAAAAATAGGATTGGCGAGCGCCTTTTGCCGATCGCTCCCATCCGCCTTCATTCGATAGAGAAAATTCAGCCCTCCCTCGGCTACGCGGAAATAAATATTTCCCGCCTCGTCGACGGAGGGGTGATCCTCATCGACCGTGGAAGGAAATTGTCGCGGGGAGGATCGAAGGTTCAAGTCGGCCACCCACAACCGGTCGTGGCCCTGCGCATCCTTCGTAGAAAACACAACTCTCTTTCCATCCGGAGTCGGCGAATACCAGGTCATCTCAAAGCCTGGAAGCAGAGGTTCATTGTTTTCCGTTTCCAGGTTCGCGCGAAAAAGCCGGCCGCTTGTGAATTGGCTGCCGGCCGCGCCACGCGGCGGCACCAGATAGTAGATGTACTTCCCATCGGGCGAAAACTGCGGGCTTTCAGCATAAGTCTCCGACGAGATCTGCCGCTCGCCCTTCGCATCATGGATCATCACCGTGCTTTGCACCGATCCCACCGAGGTGATGAGCGAACGTCCATCGGCGGCGATCGCCATCCCTTCCTCTTCGGTCGCGCCTGAGGTCACCTGTTGCGGCGCGCCATCGGGAAAGCGTTGCCGCCAGATGTGAAAGCGTCCGCCCGCATCGGAGCTGAAATACATCCACGCCCCATCCGGAGACCACGCCACATAAGTGCATCCGCCGCTCTGCGGGCCCACCTGACGGCCACCGGAGCCGCCCGCGAAGGGAACCACACGGCAAGGCTGACAGCCGCCGTTATCCATCTCCGCAACAAGCACCCATTTGCGATCGGGCGAGAGCGCTGAGCGGTGCACCATGCCCCGCTCCCGCGGCGGCGCATAGACGACCCGGCTCTCCGAGCGGTTCTCGCGGGCGGTCACGAGCTGCATATGCATGCCGCTCTGGATTTCTGAGAAAAGCAGGCTCTGTCCATCGATCCAGGTCAGTCCCTCGGCATTGGCCAGCATGGGCCGAGGCTCGCCGCCCAACACAGGAACCACCCACGTGTCCCATCCGCCCCCAATCGCCGAATACGCAATGCGCGAACCATCCGGCGAGAACTGCCGGACTCATCTTGTTCGAGTCGTCGTGGGTCAGCTGGACCGGCTCTCCATCCGGCAGCAGCTTCGCATAAATCTGCCCACTCCCGAAAAAGGTATCCGAGCCGCGGATGAACGCCAGCATCCGCCCATCCGCTGAGAGCGCCGGCGAAACCGCGGAGTCCGCGAAGTTCGTCACCGGCACCCAATCGGCGGTGCTTGCCGCTGCCGGCGCAGCAGAGGGGCGCGACCGATAGACGTAACCGCCGAGCCCGATCGCGGCAATCGCCGCGGCCGCAGCCAATCCCATCCCCGCATAGAGCCAAATGCGTCGACGCGAGCCAACACCGGGCTCATCGACCGCGGCAGCCTTCCCCGACTCCGACTCCCGCCGCAGCCGCCTCAGGTCGGCCCGCATATCGGCGGCAGACTGGTAGCGCTCTTCCCGGTCCTTCGCCAGAGCCTTCATGACGACTTGTTCCAGCCCCGGCAACAGCGCCGGGTTGAGCTGTTGCGGGCTCCGAGGCTGCTTATGCAGGATGTTGTCGAAGATCAGCGCCAGCGTCCCCCCACCGAAAGCCGGCGTGCCCGTACACATCTCATAAAGCACAGCCCCAAAGGAGAACAGATCGCACCGCGCATCGAGCTCCTCACCCCGCGCCTGCTCCGGAGCCATATACGCCGCCGTCCCCAGCGCCGTGCCCGGGCTCGTCAGCCCCTCTGGAGGCATGACCGTCGCCGTCAACCCCGACGACGGTCCGTGTCGGCCGCTTCTCGATGCTCGCCAGCCCAAAGTCAAGCAGCTTCGCATGTCCCTGCGCGTCCACAATGATGTTGGCCGGCTTGATGTCGCGATGAACGATGCCCTTGCTGTGCGCAGCGTCGAGCGCGCCGGCCAGCTGCAGACCGATCTCCAGAATCTCCGCGCTCGGCAACGGCCGTCCGGCAACCCGCCGCTGTAAGTTCTCCCCTTCGAGGAACTCCATCGAGATAAAACTGCGCCCGTCGGCCTCGCCAACGTCATAGATCGTGCAGATATTCGGATGATTCAAAGCCGACGCGGCCCGCGCCTCGCGCTTAAACCGCTCCAGAGCCTGCTTGTCCTCAGAGAGTTCTTCGGGGAGAAACTTCAGCGCGACAGAACGCCCCAGCCGCTCGTCCTCGGCGCGATACACCACCCCCATCCCGCCCTGGCCGATGACTTCCACAACGCGATAATGGGAGATCGTTTTTCCGAGCACAGTGTCCCTGCTTGCAGGTTTGAGCATTTCCACTTCCGGTGCCTACAGCGCATCGATGCCCGGCGTGGCTTTTTCCCCGGAAAAAGCCACACTTCGATAATGCTCCCGATAGAGACTAGAAGTGAAATTGCTCGAGTGGTTTCGCTTGCGAAGGGTCTACGCTCTCAGGCCTGGCGCATCGAGTCACTTCTTTCTAGCACAATCCTGCGTGTCCGATGACCCAGCGCGGGCTGCCGCATGCCGATAACCACTCCTTCATGGAGCATCAGCAGACCAGAGTCGATCCCGGCAATACCATTTCTGCGGATTCGTTTACTATGCTTTCAGAGCAACTTGCTCCTAGGCTTCCTCTTTCGTTGAGGATCACAACCTGAGCCGGGACTATTCCGCCCAGAGCTGTGTAGCCTGGTCGAGAAACTCTTCCGATGGCCGAGACCCTATACAGATTGCGGGCTGCCTCAAAAGCTGGGCGTGGCCGCTGTGCCCGGGGCGTCTTGGTGATGCTCGCGGCCGCGGTTAGCATGCTCACGCCGACTGCAAGGTCCCAGATACAGCGTTCTGCCGCGCTCATCATCGAGGGCACGGTGTGCGACGCAAATGGTAAGCCGGTTGCCAACGCTGTCGTGCGCCTCGAGGAGACAGGCAAGCAACCGCTGGTCACTCGGACGAATCCGAGCGGCGTTTTCACGCTCTCGGCCCCAGATCCAGGCCCGTATACGATCAGCGCTGAAAAATCAGGGGTGCGCAGTCTCCGCTCCGCCGTGCCGGCCGCCTACGCTGGCGCTTGGGAGCACGTCGACCTCGTATTGGACCCGAAGGGAGCAGTCTCTTCGGGTACGGCTGCGTCGTCCTCCTCCGACTCGCCGATGGAGTTCGCCGATCAACCCAACTTCGCTGTCGCCGGAGTCACCGACTGGACCGCGGTCGGAGGCCACGGCTCCGACTTGAGCCTGCGCACCAGTGAAGCCCTCGCGCGAGATACGCTCACGCTGAGGCCGGAAGGCGCCACGGCATCTGTCACCCCGGCCGACAACGATCGAGCAGCTCTAGAGCAGGCACGCGACCATGTAAAGCAACTCCTGGCGCAAAGAGAGACGGCCGACCTGCATCGCCAGCTAGGCGAACTCGACGAAAAACTAGGGGACCCGCTGGCCGCTGTGCGCGAATACGAGCAGGCCGTGCGCCTCGATCCGAGCGAGCGGAATTATTTTGATTGGGGTTCCGAGCTGCTATTGCACCGGGCCGTCTGGCAAGCGGCCGAGATCTTCTCTTACGGCGCGAAAGCCTACCCCGCATCTGCTCGCATGCTCGCGGCCCTCGGTACCGCGCTCTTTGCCAGCGCTCGCTATGACGAGGCCGCGCAGCGCCTCTGCGAGGCCTCCGACCTGGCGCCGGCCGATCCGCAGCCATACCTCTTCATGGGCAAGATCGAAATGGCAGCACCCTCACCGCTACCCTGCGTTGAGGCGAGACTGGCCCGCTTCGCACGGCAACAGCCCGGCGATGCTCTTTCGAATTACTTCTATGCTATGGCCATCTGGAAGCGTCAGCAGGTTCCGCCTGATCAGCATGACATGCAGCAGATAGAAGCGTTGCTGAATAGGGCGGTGACGATAGATAAGAAGTGCGCCGATGCCAATCTCCAGCTCGGCCTCCTGTATTTCTCCCGTCGCGACTATGACAAGGCCATTGAATACTACACCGACGCGATCGCCGCGAATCCGCAGTTAGGTGAGGCCCATTATCGCCTCGGCGTCGCGTATGATCGCACCGGCGAAGCGAGCAAAGCCAAATACGAATTCCAGTTACACGACCAGATCGAGAAGGAACAAGCGGACGCCATCGAACGCCAGCGCCGCGAAGTCAAACAGTTTCTCGTTACATCGCAAGGCCAGCCGGCCCCGTCGCAGGCCCACTGAAATTGCCAGAGAATTGCCATCGGCGCACCCGCCATCAAGGGGATGGCCAGATACTTGGTTGCATCTCGGCCAGCGGCGGAAAGTCCGGGATCGACAAGCAGATCGCACAAGCTGCCTCGACGCGCTCCTGAAGAGTCAGGACGCTTTGGGCTTGAAAGACCCAACAATCCCCGCGCCCTCGCGAATAGTCAGTATCTGGTTGACCTTCACCAGCTTGAACGTCTCCAACTTCTGCGTAGTCGGCCACTTCACCTCGATCAGATCGATCGTCGTGACGTTCCCTACCCCAAAGTGAAGCCTGAGGTCGCTTTGCGACATCACGCTGTCGCCGCTGTGCACCTCATCCATCTGCACGTGTTTGCCGTTCGTGATACGTGCCCGCGCTCCAATGGCGGTACGATTGCACTTCGTTCCAATCAGCTTCAGTTTGATCCAGTTCTGCTTATTGCCGCCATCGTTGCGAAGCAGCGACGGCAAGTCGTTCATGTTAAGTACCAGAACATCGATATCGCCATCGTTATCGTAGTCCCCAAATGCGGCGCCGCGGCTTGAAAACCTCTCAGTGATACCCGGACCCATCGCCGCCGAAACGTCCTGGAAGTGCCCGTTGCCCAGGTTCTTGTAGACAAGCCGAGGGTTCTTGAAGGTCTGATCGAAGTGATAGTTGTCAATCTCCGGGTAGACGTGCCCGTTGACCTGAATAATGTCCTGCCAGCCATCATTGTCATAGTCGGCAAAACCGCAGCCCCACGCCACGTAGCGGCTATTCACACCAGTCCCGGCCGCAAAGGTCTGATCGCTGAAAGTCCCATCGCCATTGTTGTGATACAGGTTGCAGGTATCATCGGCGAAGTTAGTTTTGAAAATATCGAACCAGCCATCGCAATCGTAATCTGCGACTGCAACTCCCATGCCGGCCTGCTCATGGCCGTTGTCGCTGTAAGCGCATCCGGCCATCACTCCGATGTCGGTAAAGGTGCCGTCGTGGTTGTTCTTGAAAAGGATGCTGGGCTCCGAGTCAACGGCGACGTAGATGTCGGGCCATCCGTCGTTATCGAAGTCGTAAGAGACCGAAGTAATCGAATATCGCGGCCCCGGCTTCAGTATCCCCGCCTTTTCCGAGACGTCGGTGTACGTGCCATCCCCGTTGTTGTGGTAAAGAATATTTGTGTCGCCCGGCAGGCCGCGCGGCCCGCACATAGTAGGCACACCCTTCCACTGGCAGAAGTTCTTGTCATTCGGAGGAGAAATCTTATCCGGATCGAGCTTGATGTAGTTACAAACGAAGAGGTCCAGGTGGCCGTCGCGATCATAGTCCAGGAAAGTGCAGCCAGCTCCCCAGCGATATTCCTCCTGATAGAGCCCAGCCTTGCGGGTAACATCGGTAAACGTGCCATTCCCGTTGTTATGAAAGAGGATGTTATGGCCCCAGAAGCAACAGAATAAGTCGTCCCATCCGTCGTTGTTGTAGTCGCCTACACAGACGCCGGTCTGCCATCCGGTGACTCCCAATCCTGACCTGTCAGTGACATTGGTAAAGGTCCCGTCGCGATTATTTTTGTAGAGCAGAGATGTCGGCGCCTTGCCGGCCGGCCAACTGGCGTCGAGCCGATTGCCGTTCGTGAGATAGATATCGAGCCATCCGTCCTGGTCATAATCAAAGAAAGCGAGTCCGCTTCCCTTGGCTTCAATAATCGAACGCTTATGATCGACGCCGCCCCACACGTTGGGGATGGTCAATCCCGCCTGTTGCGCTACATCGACATACTGGACCGGCGAGGTGGTCGGCATCGTCACGGCAGCCTGCAAAAGCGCAGGATCGCTCCATTTCCAGACCGGGGTGGCGAGCGCCTCGGTCAGATTACCGCCAAGCAGAAAAAGGGAGGAGCCGAGGAAACGCCGCCGGGGAAAGTTCATAGCTTGTTCCGATTATAGAGAGGGGAAGCGGGCCCAGGTGAGGTCCAAAGGGGGGCTGTCACAGAGATCATGGACCGCTTCACTTGCTCACCACTCTCGGAAATGGATGCGGAACAATCCCCACACCCTCTTTGATCGCAATGATCTTGTCCACAGGAAGGCCGTTCAACTTATCCACTTGCCCGCTCGGCCAGTCGATCTCGAGCGAGTCGATCCTGGTCCGTTTGCCAAGGCCGAAGAGGATTCGCGGGTCGTTCGCCGACATGTAGCTTGCGCCGCCTTGTGCTTGCTGCATCTGTTCAATTCCCTCGGCTGTCAGCTTCAGCACCGCGCCAATGCCGTCGCGATTCGACTTTACACCGATGAGCAGGATCTCCAGCCAGTGGTTGGCGTTGCCGCCATCGTTGCGCATGATCTCCGGAGCTTCGCCTCGCACGTTCACCGCGAAGTCAATATCTCCGTCGTTGTCGAAGTCTGCGGTCGCTAGTCCCCGGCCGGCGATAGGCCGCACAAAGTCGGGACCGAGCGCATCGGAGGTTTTCTCGAAATGGCCGTGACCCAGGTTCCGAAACATGAGCAACGGCTCTTTGTAGGAGACCTCGCTATGGTAAAGGGCCACGTTATCGAGCATCGCACCATTCAATTGCAGGATGTCGGGCCACCCGTCGTTGTCGTAATCGACGAACTTCGCCGCGATCCCGCTCAGGAGCCTGGCCTTCGCGCCAATCCCCGAGCTGTATGTCACGTCGGTGAAGGTTCCATCCCCGTTGTTGTGGTAGAGGCGATTGAGTTCAAAGTCGAGGTGAGTGACGTAGACATCGAGCCAGCCGTCGCCGTCGACGTCGGCGGCATCGATGCCCATTCCAGCCTCATAGCCACCGTCTTCGCTCGCCGCGAGTCCTGAGATCAGCGAAACGTCTTTGAAAGTGCCGTTGTGATTGTTCAGAAACAGAAAGTTTGGCCACGTGTCGTTGGCGATGGCGATGTCTGGCCATCCGTCATTGTTGAAGTCGGCAAGGACCACACCCATCCCCTTCGATTCGGGAAGACCAACGCCCGACTTATCGCTGACGTCTGTAAATGTACCGTCATGGTTGTTGTGGTAGAGCGTCGTCTTCTGGCCACGGTAGTTATTCGGATTGCAATAGGATCGATAACCCGGAGCACGCTCACCGCACCATATGTTGTTCTTTGGCGACCAGTCGATATAGTTCGTAACTACCAGGTCAAGCCAGCCATCTTTGTCGTAGTCAAACCACCCCGCACTTGTGGACCATTCGGCATCGTCAGCGACTCGAGCTTTTGCCGTAACATCGGTAAAGGTGCCATCGTGATTGTTATGGTAGAGGATCGCACGGCCATACCCGGTTACATATAGGTCTGGCCAGCCGTCATTGTCGAAGTCTCCGACCGCGACGCCTTGCCCATAGTGGCCTTCGCCGCCAACGCCCGCCTTCGCCGTCACATCGGTAAACGTTCCGTCGCCGTTGTTGTGATAGAGGGCCGAGCGTAAAGCCGTAAGAGGCTTGTATGCGTCGGTGGCTGCTGACTGAACGAAGTACAGATCCATCAGCCCATCCTGATCGTAGTCGATCCACGCGACGCCGGTGCCCATGGTTTCGAGGTAGTACTTTTCGTTTGTCTGAGTCGAATCTTGAACGAACGTGATCCCAGACGTCTTGAGAATGTCGGTGAAGCGAACGGGAATCGGATTCTCTGATGGCTTCGCTGTTGCTTGCCCAAGCGCTCCGCTCGAAAGACCCAGAGTCGCGAGGCCAAACAGCAGCGCCGCCCCGCCCTTCACCTTGACTCTCGCGAAGCATCGCACCCCCGAGGTCTTCCGCGTTCCAGCCGGCAGCGACATCCTCAGAGCGTCCGATCTGCTAAAGAAAGCGCCAGTTGTAATAACTGCTCTCGGTTGGCCATGGTCATGGGTTGGTCTCCGGTGGAAGCGGTCACCGGTGCCTGGCTCAGGACTTGTTCAATCTTGCTCACGTCCAGGCCGCCCGCGACGCTGCTGTTCTTAAAGCGGTCGAGAACCTCTTTGGCTTTGCCGATCTGTCCGGTTTCGAAGTAAAAGACCCCCAGCGTCGAGTAACTGCCAGGCCAATCGGGAAGTATATCCATAGCACGTTCAAACTGATCGGCGGCCTTGGCTGTGTTGCCTTCGAGGACGGAAGCGATGCCCAGTCCCCAAAGTATTTTGCCCGAGCCCGGCACGCGGGTCTGACCTTTCAGCAGCGTCTCTTTGGCTCCGGCAACGTCATTTTGCCGGAACTGCAGCAGCGCAAGCGCCAGGTAGTCCTGATCGTTGTCGGGATCGCGGCTGATCGCGTCGCGATAGATTTCTTCTGCGCGAGCGGCGTTACCCAGATGTGCATAGATATCGCCCAGCAGGGCAAGATAGGCATCGTCTGCGCGGCCTTTTTCCGAGACCTGGCCGGCCACGTCGAGCGCTTGCGCATAGGCACGCTTGCGGAAGTAGGCATCCGCGAGGTCGAACCTCACCGCGTCCGAATCCGGATTTGCCTGTAGCGCCGATTGAAAGTGCTGGATAGCCTCATCATAAAGGTGATAGCGCGCGAGCAAGACGCCGACTCCGGTAAGGGTCCGATAATCGCCCGCACTGAGCTTGTCGAGGTCCGCAACGGCGCTTCGAGCCTCATCCACTTTGCCGGCCTTCAGGTAAGCTTCGGCGAGTAGATAGAGATCTTCCGGCTGGTCAGGGTGCCTCTTGATCTCGTTATTCAGCTCGGCGATATCCAGTTGCCCTCGCGCACCGGGGGCAAGCTTCGAACGAGTATCCAGATAGTCAAAGAGATGTTCGTACGGATAAGCTCCCGCGGGAGCGTTTTTCGAGAGCGTCTGAAAGACCGACAGGTCGCGGTCCGCGGCGGCGGTGTCGTGCATGTTTCGTTCCACCATCGCCAGCTTGTAATATCCAGTCGCTGGGTTCTTGCTCACGCGAACGAATCGCCGCAACAGTTCCGCGGCCTCCGGCAGCCTCTTTTGTTGAACTCGCAGGTTGGCTAGTTCCAGCAGCGCGTCGGAGTAATTGGGGTTGAACTTCAGCACCTCTTGAAACCGCGCGTCAGCGGTCGCTACATCGCCCTGGCGCTCCGCGATAAAGCCGAGATTGAAGAGACAGGAGCTGTTGTGCGGATCGAGTTTGAGTCCGCGATCGAAGTATTGCTTGGCCTCGTCAAAGCGGCCTAGATTGCGATACGAGAGGCCGAGGAAGGCATAGGAGCGCGCCGACGGATCGACTTCGACCAGCCTTTGGAATATGTCAACCGCTTTGTCGACTTTGCCCGACATGTAATAGCTCTCGCCCAATGCCGCAAGCAAGTCGGCCCGTTTCGGGGCGATTGCAAGACCGGATTCCAGCAGCGGTATCGCGTCCTCATAATAATTCTGAGAGATGCTGACCTGGGCCATGAGGTAGATGATGTCGGTATTGTCTGGCGCAATTTTATGGGCGCGGACAAGCAGGTCCAGGGCGTCGAGTGGTCGCGAATCGTCGGCATAGACTTGCGCGAGTTGGTAGAGCGTCTCAGGCGAGTCGGGCTTCAACTTAAGTGCCCGGCTCAATGCGAGGTCCGCTTTGCCGTAATCGCCTGCTCGCGAATACGCCTGCCCGAGGTTATAGAGAATCTCGAAGGTGCCGGGCTGCAAGACGTCGGCTCTTTCCAGCTCCAGCTGGGCCGCTTTGTATTGCTTCTCGGAGGCAAGGATTAACCCGAGCGAGAAGTGCAATTGGAGATCGTCTTTGTTCTGGGCGGACAGCTCCGTCGCCAGCCGCAGTGCCTCCGCGCTGGCGTTGGTCTTGAAGTAGGCCTGGACCAGGTTGAACTGAGTAGCGACTGTCGCCGGCCGGACTCGTTCGAAGTGCGGAATCGCCTCGGCCGCTGCGCCTCTAGCCATCAACAGGAGACCCAGATTGTAGTTAGCGTCGCGGTTCGCGGGTTCGAGTCGCAAGACCGTGCGGAATTCCTTCTCTGCCAGGTCAAAGTTTTTCTCGGTGACGTAAACGTTGCCGAGGTTGACATGGGTCTTTGTTGAGTTTGGCGCAATCTTCAGAGCTTGTTGGAAAGCGGCCAGAGCGGCGCTGTAGTCTTGCTGGCTGGTCGCGAGAATTCCAAGCAAGTTGTAGGCTTCGACACTCGACGGGTGCTGCGCCAGCTCCTCCTGGATCTTCGCTTTTGCCTGGTCCGGCTGGCCTTGCTGCATCAGTGCTTCTGCCTGCTGCAGCGTTGCCGAACTCGTTGAAGGGGCTTGCGAAGGTGAGGCTGGTTGGGCCGGCTTCTGAGCCACGACCGGCCCCGAGATCCCAAGAAGCACAGCAGCCGTCAGGAAAAAACTGCACCTGCTCAACCGTGCTTTGCCGTGGATGGTCTCAGGCCTTAAAGAAGCGCGTGCTGCCATAACTACGGCACTGTTTCGAGTGCCCATCAAGGGCCTCATTCTAGCATCTCCAGCGCCTGCTTCGCTGCCGCGTTCTGGGGCTGTTCTCGCAGCAATTGCTGCAATACTTCTATCGCCTTCTGTTTGTCGTTCTGGATGGCGTAGAGTCTTGCCAGGTTGATATACGACTGATCGAAACCCGGGACCAAACGCATGCAGGTCTTGAACTGCTCCTCGGCCTGAGCATAATCCCGTTGCCGAACGAGGAGCACGCCAAGGTTGTTCATCGCTTCGGCATAATCCGGGCGCAGTTCAATCGCTCGACGCAAATATTCAGCCGTTCGGTCCATCTGGTTCTGCTGCGCATAGAACATACCCAGGCTATAGTTCACCTCCGGATCGTCTGGCTGCAGTGCGAGGGCCTTCGTCAGGCACTCCTGTGCCTTGTCGAGTGAGCCTTGCCGGCGATAGACATTCCCCAGGTTGAGCAGCGCGATCGCGTAGTCCGGCCGTAGCTGCAGCGATTGTTGAAAGTCTTCAATCGCCTCTGCGGCGCGGCCCTGCTGTGCATCCATCATCCCGAGGTTGTTCCATGCTTCGGGATAGTTCGGCTTTAGCTTCAGCGTCTGCTTCAAATATTGACGCGCCTGTTCGAAATCATTCCTCCTCAAGCTTAGCGTCCCCAGGTTGTAATAGCCCTCTGCATCGTCCGGCTTGGCGGCGACGACTTGCTGAAAAGACTCTTCGGCTTGTTGCAAATAGCCGTGCTGGAACATGGCAACGCCATAAGTAAAGTCATTTCGCTCGAAGCCGCCCTGATATAACGATCCGCCGAAGGGAAGCGCTCTCTGCAGGCGATCGGCCGCGGTGGTCGGAATTGTCTTCACGTCGTCCAGCACGCGTTGCGCGTCCAGAGTGCCCTGGTAAACCTTCACGATCATGCCCTCTCGATTGAGCAGGAACGAGGTAGGAATGCCGAGGTCGCGGCGTCGGTCGAATAGGTATCGGTAGATGATGTTATATATACCCGCGACCTCTTCGGTCGCTACGAGCACCGGAAACTCCAGACCATCCTCCTGAGCGATGGAACGAACCATTGAAATCTGAACTGGCTCGCCAACCCCCGCCTGATCAACGTTGACAGCCACAATTTTGATATCGCTCGCGGCGAAGGCTGCCTTGTTTCGATTCAGCAGTCGAAGCTGGTCTTTGCACTGCGGCGCAGCGATCGTCCAGAAATTCAACAGCGCAAAACTTCCCTTAAGTTCGCCCGTGTTATGCAGAGTGCCGGCCAGATCGGGCAGCGAGAAGTCCGGTGCCTTCAAAGGGTCAATCAGCCAGGTTTCTACTTGCGTGGGAATTGCATCTGCTGCTGGTGTTGGCGCGGCCTTCGTAAATGTTGGACGCTCGGCAAAGGCCTTGGCGACAAATGCATCCGAACCCTCCTCCACCTCGATCCTGTGATCGGCCGGCAGTGCATCGAGCTGTTGAGTGACTCCACTGGGCCACCGAATCGTTGCCCGGATCGTTCCTTCCAGCCTGCCAAGCCCGAAGAAGACCTCCTTTGAGTGCTGTGCGAGGAATCCTGAACCCGCCTGCAGATACTTTGTCTGCCGAAGCCCTCCGGCCTCGATGGCAATCGCTGCGCCGATCGCATCGCGATTGCTCTGGCGGCCGCGCAAACGGAAGGCGATCGATTGGCCCAGTTCGCTCATCGTGTTATGCATAATGCGCAGTTGCGGGGCACTTCGGTTCTTGACGATCACCTCCAGCCGCCCGTCGTGGTCAAGATCCGCCAGCGCGAACGACCGGCTGTCCTCGATGAAATCCAGCCCGATTGCTCCCGAAACCTCGGCGAAGTTCCCATCGCGAAGGTTGGCGAACATGACATTTCGCTCATACCCGCTCCAGGTGGAGTCGGAGCGAATCAGCTCATTGAGCGCCTGCCAGCCACGCTCGTAGGCGAGCGATGGTGTCGCATCTACGGGAGACTTCCCCACGACCTGCCTCCAGAAGAAGCTCGCGAGATCACTTCTTTCCGGCGCCGAGATATACCCGTTCGCTACGTAGAGATCTGCGTAGCCGTCATGGTCGAAGTCCCAGGCGTCCGAGCACCACGCCCATCGCCCCATCTCCGCTCCGGCCTGTGCCGCGACGTTCTCGAATTTCCCGCCACCCTGGTTGCGGTAGAGGGAATTTCCTCGCGCATGATGGCGCAGGAAAGCGCGGACATCCTCCGGCGCCTTTTCCTGGAAGTTCCTTTGTTGGGAGACACGCTGTCCAGCCGCCGACCACATATTCGAAACGTAGACATCCTGCTTCCCGTCATTGTTCACGTCCGACCAGCAGGCGCTCATTCCCGCGCCCGGATTCTGCACTCCAGACTCGGCCGAAACCGCTGTGAACGTCCCGTCTCCGTTGTTCCGGTAGAGATTACTTCTGCCGAAATCGTTCGCGACGTACAGATCCGGAAGCCCAGTGGATTTGTAGTCGCCCCACGCGCAAGCGAAGCTATACCGGTCGTTCTCCGCATCCAACCCGGCTGCGTCCGTTTTGTCGACGAAGGTCGCATTCCCCTCGTTGTGCAGCAGAAAATTGGGAGGTCCATTCCTGGCGTCGAAATACGGCACTGGATAGTGATACTGGTCCAACCCCAGGTAATAGCTGTAGAGGCAGAAGTATATGTCGAGTCGGCCGTCACGATCGTAGTCGGCTACGGCTGCGTGGGTGAAGGTCCCTTGCGGCGGCTGTTTGAAATGAAAGGCATCCTGCTTATGCGTAAATGTTCCGTCACCATTGTTCAGAAAGAGCAGCGGCCCGCTGCCGCAGACGACCAGCAAGTCCTGCCTGCCCTTGTTCTCAAAGTCGGCGAAGATGGCACATCCCGTACCGTCGAGAACTCCAACGCCCGCCCTTTCGGTGACGTCTTCAAAGGTTCCGTCGCCGCGATTGCGGTAGAGGCGGTTTGGCAGTCCTGCCGGTTGGCAGACGTACAGGTCGTCGAAGCCGTCGCCGTCATAATCCCCAGCAGCCACTCCATTGTTGCCATAAACATCGATACCGCAGGCGCCGTCGAGCACCGTCCTCCAGTAATCGACCCCGTGCATCAACTGGTCCCGGTAGGAAGCTGCTGCACCAAGGGCCTGAGGCGTCACATCGACAAATGCTGGCTCGGCTGCGAGAGCGATTGTTTCTTCGCGGGCTTCCCATTTCCGGGCGCTCCAGGCCCCGGCTTCGCTGCGCCACCACTCGGTTTGCCAGGAGCCGACCCGTTCTTCGCGCTGGCCCGGATCACGCGTGCCGACGATGTCATACCGAATCTCTGCCCGGATTTTCAGCGGCGTCGGTTCGAGTTCCTCAATTGCCGTTATTTCAAATTCCGCTGTTTCAATCCGTGAAAGCGGGCCGAGCCAACCCTGCATTTCCTTCAGAAACTGCTGTCGGTCCGAATCGCCTGCTGGGCCAAACTTCCTTCGCAAGACCCTCAGGGCGGACCCTGAACGTAAGGTCGTCTCGCTGATGGGAGCCATCGTCGAGGCTGTGATCGAGCCATCAAGGAGCTTCGCCAGGGCACCCGTGTCATGGGGGGACTTCTTGAGGTCGAGCCCCCAGCCCCTCAATAAGTACTCGATCTCGACCGCGTATTTCTCGGTGACGAACTGATCGGAGCCAGGCGGAACCAGGCGCAAGATATCGGCCAACGGTGACTGCGCGGGATAATGTGGCGCCAGCCGGACCTCGGAGAAGCCGAATTCTGGGGTCAGGGCCGCCGCCCTCAGGAAAAGTGAGGGTCCATGCAGCGGGGCCGCTCGAAAAATCAGCGGGGCCATGGCCATGTTCTTGAGCAGAGTGCGGCGGGAAAGAGACTGGTTTTCCGTTTTGGGAAGCGACATCCGTGAAGAGTCCGTGTGCTCGGCTGGGTGACTGAATGCTAGCACCGCGCCCGGGCCGCGCCCAAATCGCCCGAAGAGACCCGCTGCGAGCCTAGAGAAGAAGTGCACATTAACCCCGACGGATCACGCTCTGCCGGTCTTTGAGTAAATATCAAACTTTTGATTGACAAAGGTTGCCAGCCTACTTTAACTTTCTGTTCGCGCATAAGTAATCGTTTACTTGGCCGATCACAATGAAATCTTGAAGTCGAAGAACCGCGGTCAAGCGAACAATGCTTCAGCCCGGAATCGGTCTATACAACTTTCGGTCTACTACTTTTGGTTGACAACGGGTATGGCGGTGTTCTATATCTTCCTTCCGATGGTGAATGTAACCGTTTACTAATTGCCGAACAAGCGTGGCCAGTCTCGTGCCAACGCTAGCAACCACGGCGAAAGAAAGACGTGGCGTAAGAAATTGGAGGCTTCTCAATGGGCAGTGATCGCAACGTAGGTAGTTGGTTTAAGACGGTCGGCTATTTAACCCTGGCGTTCTTGTGCATGCTGCTGGTTCCCGCGCAGCGTCTCCTCGCCCAGGTCGATGAAGGCGCAATCTCCGGGACGATCCAGGACTCCACCGGCGCGATTATCACCAACGCCAAGGTGACGCTCCTCAATACCGATCAGGGTTTGACTCTTGAAACCAATACGACCTCCGGCGGCACGTATAGTTTCTCGCCGGTCAGAATCGGTCACTACTCCATTTCCGTCACCGCTCCCGGTTTCGAGAAGACCACCCAGGAGCACCTCGTCGTGGCCGTGGGCCAAAGCCTCCAGGTAAACGTTGAGCTCAAAGCGGGCGGCGCCGCGGAGACCGTGACGGTGAGCACCGCTCCACCCCAGTTGCAGACCGACGATGCCGCTGTCGGCCAGGTCGTCAATGAGCAGAGCATCAATAGCCTTCCGCTCAACGGCCGCAACTTTACCTTCCTCGCCCAGCTCGGCGCCGGCATCAACACACCCCAGGCAGATACCCGCGGCAACGCCGCATCGGGCGCGTTTACCGCCAACGGTCTGCGTCCCTCGCAAAACAATTACTTGCTCGACGGTATCGACAATAACAACAACGCTGTCGACTTCCTCAATGGCACGAACTTCGCCGTTCTGCCTCCGCCCGACGCGATCCAGGAATTCAACGTCCAGACCGCAGACTTCAGTGCACAGCTTGGCCGTTCGGCAGGCGCGGTGCTCAACGCCACTGTCAAGTCCGGTACCAACAACATCCATGGCGCAGCCTGGGAGTTCTTCCGCAACGACGTGCTCGACGCAAAGAACTATTTCGACGTTACTAAGGGAGAACTTCGTCTGAATCAGTTCGGTGGCGCAATCGGCGGCCCAATCCTCAAGAACAAGCTCTTCTTCTTCGGCGACTACGAGGGCTTGAGGCGCGTGGAAGGCGAGAGCTCAGGCCTCGCCAGCGTTCCCACCCTTGCGGAGCGGAGCACCGCTGGCAACGGAGCCTACACCAATCTCGCCGACCGCCTGACTGCAAATACTAACTCTGACCTCCTGGGCCGGTCGGCTCCGATCGGCACAATCTATGACCCGGCAACGACTCGTCAGGTGACGGCCGGTGTCCCCGATCCCGTGACCGGCTATGTGCCGACTGCATCCGGTTATGTGCGTGATCCGTTTGGCACCTGCCCTGCAGCTACCAAGGTTTACACAACGGCCTGCGGTCTGAATCAGCTCCCCGCTGGCAGACTTGATGCCAACGCCATCAACTTGATGAACCTCTATCCGCTGCCGACAAACAATGGCGCCGTTACCGGAAACTTCATCTCCAACCCCAACAGCACCCAGTTCAGCAACCAGTTCGACGTCCGCGGCGACTTCGATCCGAATGAAAAAGAGCAGATTTTCGTCCGCTTCAGCTATGTAGACAATCCGCAATTCATCCCCGGACCTTTTGGGGGCGTCGCCGACGGCGGCTCCTTCCAGCAAGGTGTCCAGACCTTGAAATCCAACCAGTCGGTTGTGGCCTGGACCCACGTCTTCAACCCGAGCACGATTAACGTGGCCCGCGTTGGATTTAACCACCTTCACACTACCCGCTTCGGCCCGGAGGGCGGCACCCTCGGTATTCCGGCACGAGTATGGCATCCCAGACATTCCACAGGTTCCCGAAAATGGCGGCCTCCCCGCAATTACTCCTAGCGGATTGGCAACTCTGGGCAGCAATAACTTCCTGCCTTCCGATGAAGTCAGCCAAACGCTCCAGATCGTCGACGATTTCACCAAGATCTACGGCAAACACAACTTCAAGATGGGTATCGAATACCAGCACGTGAAGTTCTCGACTCTGCAGCCTGCCTGGTCGCGTGGCCAGTTCGACTACAGCGGGGAATTTACTGATATTCCTAATGCCAACAGCAGCACAACGGGCATGGCCCAGATGCTCCTGGCTCCGATAGCCGCGCCTGGCACGATCGACGGCAACCCCAATCCCAACGGAGTTGATTTTTCCGGCGGGACCGATGAGTCGCGGGCCTCGAATATCAACAAGACCTATGACGAGAAGAACTACTTCGCGGCCTACTTCCAGGATGATTGGAAGGTCAATCCCAAATTGACTCTCAATCTCGGACTGCGTTGGGATTATTTCGGTCCGCTCGGAGAATCCAATGGCGGCCAGGCCAACTTTATTCCCTCCGCCCAGGGGCCTTTCAGTGGGCCGACCTACCTGATTCCGGCCTCCGGGAAGGATAACCGGGAAGTAACCTCCGGCTGCGACACCTGCTTCGCAGATCTGCTCGCCAAGGACGGCATTGCGCTCCTTTACAGCGATAAATATGGCAAAGGGCTAACCCAGACCCAGAAGAATAACTGGGCGCCGCGTCTCGGCTTCGCCTACCAAGTCAATCCGAAACTAGTGGCCCGTGGCGGTCTTGGCTGGTTCTTCAACTCCTTTGAAAACCAGGGCTATGGCCCGAACATCGGCGAAAACTATCCATTCGTCTTCAACTTTAATTACATACCCCAAGCCCCCGCGGGTTCGCCGCCGAACTATTTGAACGGCGTGGCGCCGGTCGGCTATGCCACTCCCTATGCCGGTTGCGGTCTCGCAGTCCTGAATACCGGCTTCTCCTGCTTTAATCTGGTGCCGACGGCAGTAACCAATGCTCAGGGTCTCGGCTTGCAGGGGCTGCAGTTCAACTACTCCACACCGCGCACCGTGAGCGCCAACTTAACTCTCCAATATGCGCTGACGCGCACCCTGTCTGCGCAGGCCTCGTATGTCTTCACGGATGCCATGCATCTTCAGCAGGGTACGGGCAATAACAATGTGACGCAAATCCTGCCGGCCAGCGTCGCCAACACCATCTCGCCGGCCTTGGGCGGCATCCCCTTCCCGGATTTTGGTTCAGGGGGCAGCTACCAGACGACAACCGGCGCCAGTATCTACAACGGTCTACAAACCAAGCTGGAACAACAGTTGAGCAACGGACTCAACTTCCTGGCCACCTATACCTGGTCGAAGACCATGTCCGACGCCGGCGATCTGCTGAATGGCGGCAATACCAGCACCAATCGCGCCCCAGACGTACCCGGCTACGGTCCCCGTTTCGATTGGGGTCCGGCTGACTTCGACATCCGCAATGTCTTCCACTTCAGCGGCGGCTACCAATTGCCCTTTGGCACCGGTCAGCGTTTCGCCCACGATGCTGGAAAACTGGAAAATGCGTTCATCGGAGGGTGGAGTGTCAACGGCATCGTGACCCTCCAGGGCGGCCAGCCGATGACTCTCGGTTGCCCGACCGGAACCACAACAGGGACTGGTTGCTACGATGTGAAAGTAGCTGGGCAGAGCCAGAACAATCACATCTACACGGACAGCCAGGGGCAGGTGAACTGGTTTGGCAATGCAAAGGCTTACCAGCAACCCTGCCAGCTGGGAGCAAATGGCTTTCCGATAGTCGGAACACCCGCAGGATGCATTCCCTACACCGGCAAGCAGATTCTGGGCGGCACCAACCAGACCACCACAAGCCCTGGCCTCAAAACCTTCGACTTTTCAGCCTTCAAAGCTTTTCAGATGAGCGAACGTTTCTCACTGCAGTTCCGGGCCGAGTTCTTCAACATCCTCAACCACACGAACTTCAACGCTCCGGGGTTCGGTGGAAACGGCGTCGTCGCAATCGCGAACTCGACCAACTTTAACAGTTCCAACTTTGGCGAGATCGGATCGACCCGCACAAACCCAAGGCAGATCCAATTTGCTCTGAAGCTGTACTTCTAAGCTAAGATGAAAACACCCCGGAAAGGCACGCCCGCTGGGCGCCTTTCCGGGGTGTTCTTCTTTCGCGTAGGGCTTGGCTCATGCGCTGATAACAGAGGGGTACTGTGAGCATTCGGCCCCAGTTTCGGCTGGCAATTCTGTCTTTCTTCCTCATCTACAAGGCGGTCACCGCAGCTGCGGATTCGCAGAGTAACAACCCAAACGAAAAACTTGATCGCGAGTTTCAGTCCGCGGTATCCGCATACGATGCGGGGCACTTTGCCGAGGCGGCGGCGCAACTGGAGGATCTTCTCCCTCACGCGCCAAAAAGCTTTGAGATCCAGGAGCTTCTGGGGCTGGTTTACGCCGCGCAGTCGCAAGATACGAAAGCTCTCGAACACCTCGAGATCGCAGCCAGGTTGAAGCCAGATTCCGCGACCGCGCACACCAACCTGGCGGCGGCGCTCTTTCACAACGGAGACGTCCAACTCGCCGGACAGCAATTCCAGAGAGCGCTGGCACTGGCGCCCGACGACTACGACGCCAATCACAATCTCGGCGAGTTCTATATTGAGTCTGGAAAGATAGCCGAGGCGCGGCCGCTGCTCGAGAAGGCGCGCAAGATCAACCCCGCCTCCTACGACAATGGCTACGATTTGGCCCAGGCCTGCTTTCTGACCGGCGAACTCGCCCAGGCGCGTGAGCTCGTGCAATCTCTGTTGAAGCAAAAAGACACCGGAGAGCTGCACAATCTGCTCGGCCATATTGAAGAGAAAGATGGCAAGTTTGTCGAAGCGGCGAACCAGTACGAGATCGCCGCGCATCTCGACCCCAGCGAACAAAACCTCTTCGACTGGGGCAGCGAGTATCTGCTGCATCGGACCTACGAGCCTGCCATCGAGATCTTCCAACAGGGCAGCCTGCGCTACCCCAAGTCGCCGCGCCTGTTCATTGGCTTGGGGATGTCCCTCTATTCGCGCGGCAAATACGATGATGCCGTCAAGGCGCTGGTAGAAGCGGCTGATCTCGATCCCAGCGACGCGCGCTGTTACTTATTTCTCTCCAAGGCCTACGACGCTTCACCCACTCAGGCTGAAGAGGTGATTCAGCGCTTCCGCCGATACTCCGCGCTACAGCCCAACAACGCGCTTGCCCAGTATTACTATGCGATGAGTTTGTGGAAGGGAAAGCGCGCCGAGGCTGTCGCAGTCGATCTCCAGGCGATCGAGTCGCTGTTGCAGAAATCGATCGCCCTCGACGAATCTCTGTCCGAGCCGCACCTCCAGCTCGGCAATCTTTACGCCGATCAGCACGAATGGGAGAAATCAATTCCGCAATATCTGCGCGCGCTGCAGCTCGATACCAATCTGCCCGACGCCCACTATCGCCTCGGGCAGGATTACGTCCACATTGGCAAGAAGGACGAGGCGCAGGCCGAGTTCGATGTCTACCAGAAGCAACGCGCCGAGCACCTCGCCGAAGTCGACAAGGAAAGGGCGGAGGTCCAGCAGTTTGTCTATAACGCCAAAGCCTCACCGGCTACGAAGCCTTGACTGCCCCGGCACGACGGCACAAGATAAGGGCAACCAGCCGGCGCGCGACGGGACGCGAGCTGATATTGCTGGCGGTTCCAGAGTGTAAGTTTCATGAAGGCTAGCCACTCATTCAGCACGACCCTCGCAGCAGGATCATTCGATGCTGCCGCAGGCGATCCACGCGAAATCGCCCGGCGCCTTGGTCACAGCCGCCGGGATTTTCTGCGTGGTGCGGCGGGTCTCGCTCTGGGTAGTGCGGTCCTGGGCGGAAGTCCCTTTGTATATGGAGCCGCGGCGGCGAAGAAGCGCAAAGTGATCGTCGTTACCTTCGGCGGCGGAGCCCGCGATCAGGAGACCTTTGCTCCCGAGGGCCAGGAAAACATCCCGCATCTCATGAAGGAGCTCATTCCCCAGGCCAGCTTCTTCACCCAAGTGATGAACCAGGGCATTCTCGGCCACTACGTTGCGACCGCCAGCCTCGCCACCGGCGTCTACGAGACTCTGAACAACTTCTCCGCCGTGCCACCCGATCATCCGACAGTCTTCGAATACTTTCGCAAGGACTTGAATCGTCCCTCGACCGATGCATGGGTCGTCGCGCCCAGCAACGGATTTAACCGCATCGGCGAAAGCGGCTATCGCACTTATGGCGCTGGCTTCGGTGCGACCGTGGTCCTGCCGAAACACCTGTTGAGCGCAGCGAGCTCCGGTGGCACAACCGACTACGATCATCTCCTCCACGATAACTATGAGAATCCGCTCTACGCGCCTCAACTCGTCGGCGGCGAATTCGAGCTGCAGCAGCTCGAATTGATCCTCAAGCTCTCCGTTGACGATTTTATGGCCCACGCTCGCACCGTCTCGAGCCCCGACGAGCTCTCGCTGTACATCGTCAAACGACTCATGCAGCAGGAGGCTCCCAGCTTGCTCTGGGTAACGATGCACGACATCGACATCGCCCATGCTGGGGCATACTCGCTCTATGTCGACGCCATCCGGCGCACCGACCGTCTCTGCGCCGAGCTATGGCAAGCCGCGCAAAGCCAGCCCGAATACGCCGGCAACACGACGATGTTTATTCTTCCCGATTTCGGGCGCGACGCCGATCAGGATGCCGGCGGCAATGGCTTCCAGCACCATCGCACTGGCGACGCCGCTTCTCGCACCACCTGGATGCTCGCGCTGGGCGCCGGTGTACGCCAGGGGGTCGTCTACGACCGCCCCATGCAATCGATCGACCTGGTGCCCAGCATCGGCTCGATGATGGGGTTCACGCCCTCCCTCTGCCAGGGTAAACCGATACAGGAACTGCTATAGAGAGCCACAGCCATGTTGCCTAGCGACCTCAAAGCCGAATCCTTCGCCGGGTACCCGCCCCAGGCAAGAAAGCTGGCGACGGCCCATCTCGCTGCGCTGCAGCTGCTTCCGCTTAGCTTTGCTCCCAGTCTCCTGCGCGAGCTCATCGAATACGACTACAAGTTTCCCGCCGAGCGCGCCTCGATCGACCGCGAACTCGACAACCTCAGCGGACTTTCGCCGCAGCAGATGAAGGAATGGTTCCGCGCCTTCGCCCAGTTCTCTCTCTCGGCCAGGCTGGAAGAAGTCAATTGGGTCGACCAGCCGGCAGTCTTCGTCGAACAGCTCTCGGCATATTTGTGGAGCACCCACCAGCTCGACGCTTTTCGCGCTGCTGCCACAGAGTATGGCAATCGCCTGCAAGCAGCAATGCCGCCTGCGGAGGTCCCCGCGCGCCGGCTCGGCATTGCGGTCATCGGCCAGGGCGTGACGACGTCGAACGTTGCACTCTTCGGCAACCTGCGACCGCATGGCGCCTACTTCAACCAGGTCAATCCCGACAATGGGCTCAATCTTCTGCTCGCCGCCGCTGCCGAACGCGCCAAAGCCCATCCCGTTCCCTACGGCCACTGGTACGTCGACGGAGGTCAGCCTGCCGCACACAGCCCCGATCTGACCTGTGTCTCGTATCAAGGGCTGGATCCATTGCGTGCGGCCCTGCTCAAGACCATGCAGGGCGACATCAACCAGCCCGGCATGGGACCGGAAGAGCTCCGCACCCGGCTCGCCCGTCTCACTCCCGCCGACCTCGGCATCGCCGGCACCGGCGATCCCGTGCTCGACCGCTTCCAGCTCAAGCTGTTCACCGAGGGCTCTGGCACCCAGATTTTCAGCACCACGTTCGCCCAGTGGACGGCCCGCGAAGTCCTCCGCCGCGCCCAGGCCCAAACCTTGCTGGTACGCTTTGCTCCCCGCCAGCGCCAGCGGCCCATGAACGAGCTTCTCTCCAACACCCACGCCAACCCTGAACTCGATCCCGTCGGCTCGCTCGTCGACGCGGACATGGGCGCGTACTATCACTGGATCAACCAGAAGCGCCTCCCCGGATCGGAGCAATCGGCATTCCTCGTCTGGTTCGAAGGGCACAATCAGGCGCTGGCCATCTCGCCCACCTTACCTCGAGGCACGGAATCCAACTCTTCACTCGACCTCGCTCAGCTACTTTCCCTCGCCACGAGCTAGAGCAAAAGTACAGCGAGCGTAGTGTGAGGTGCACCGCCTGCTGAGACAAACTCCGCGCATTACACCAACTGTACTGTTGCTCTGATGTGAAGTCTCAAGAGGTTGTCCATTCGATCTGGCTGCGAGAAGCTGGTTGTGACGCAATCAGATCATCCGAGGAGACCGAATGAAGCCGCCCGCGATGTTAATCGACCGGCAAGACGTTCTCTACGCCGTCCGCTCCGCACGCCGCACGCCGCTGCTGACATTTGTTGTGGTGCTGGCTCTCTCCGTCGGAATCGGATTGAACGCGGGCGTTTTCACCATCCTCAACTCCTTGTTCCTCGAGCCTCCGACTAAGAAAGACCCCTCCAGCTTTGTTCAAATCTACCCCCACTATCAAGGCTGGTATATCGGACGGCCCCAGGACTCCTCTTTCAACGCCGAAGACTACGACGCGATTCGCGCGCAGTCGCGCTCACTTGCCGATCTTGCCGCATGGCAGAAGATCTCAGTCACCCTCGACGACGTCCGCAAGCAGAGCGACTCCACGCTCGTTACCTGCAACTACTTTCGTGTCTTTGGAATAGACCGCCCGCTCATGGGCCGTTTTTTCAGTCCCGATGAGTGCAACCCAGGCACGTCGGTCAGAATTGTCGTGCTCAGTGAGCATTCCTGGAAAGACTATTATTCTTCCGACCCACACATAGTTGGGAAGGTGATTCACATTAGCCGTCAGCCGCTGACCGTGGTGGGCGTCGCATCCGATAGCTCCGCGAGCCTCGCGGCTGGGGACATGTGGATGCCCTATACCCTGCAACCCATCTTCAACCACGGGAAGAATGCCTTCCAGAATCCCAACTGGGCATGGCTTTCGCTCGCCGGGCGCTTGCGTCAGGGATATTCGCGTAGGGATGCAGCGGCGGAGTTGCAAACGATCCTTCGCCAGCGCGACCGATCCTACCTCCAGCAAAGGACATTCACGCTCGACCGGAAGACTTCTCTCACGATCACCGATGGCTCCTTTATTCGCAATCCGGCGATGCAGTCCCTGGCGCTGGTTTTCATGGCCTTGATAATGGGCCCGCTCAACTTGGTGCTTCTGCTGGCATGCACTAACGTGACGATGCTCTTCCTCTCACGCTCCATCAAGCGTCGCGGAGAGATTGCAGTCCGTCTCGCGCTCGGCGCTGGACGCGCCCGGTTAATGCGCATGCTGGCCCTCGAGAGCTTTCTTACCGCTGCCGCCGCCGGCCTCATCAGCATTTACCTGGCCGCCCGGTTTCCCTCGCTCCTCTTCGGGATAATCGATCCTACCGGGGCCAACGCCACATCGTTCATGCAGCCGGACTGGAGGGTATTTGGCTATCTTGCCGCCCTCGTGCTCGTTGCCACGGTTGCTTCTGCCATTGCGCCGATGCGCGAGTCATTTCGGTTTGACTTGGTGACCGCACTCAAAGGCCGCGAAGGCGCATCGACTGCGCGCTCGCACACCACCAGCGTGCTGATCGTCGTGCAGCTTGCGATGAGCTTCGTGCTCCTCGCCGCCGCCGTTCTCTTCGCGCGTCTGCCTTCTCTGATCGCCAACGCCGATCCAGGATTTGAAACTCATCAGACGATGATGGTCCCGCTGGATATCGACGTTCCCCGCTACACAACGAACTCGGCGCTGGCCTTCTATCGCTCGCTGGAGTCGCGCATCCTCGAAATCCCCGGCGTGCAATCCCTGGCCTATGAAACCGTCGCGCCATTTACCCAGCCGCCAGTCAGCGAGCTCCGTCTCGAGAAACAGACCAAAGGCCAGGGCCGTCCTGCATCCATCGATAACGTCTCGCCAGATTTCTTTTCCACCTTCGGGATCGCTCTGCTGCACGGCCGCCTTTTCCAACACTCGGACGTTCCCGCGAGCGGCAGCGCTCAGGTAGCCATCGTCTCCCAGGCCTTCGCTAGGGCGTTCTGGGGCGCCAGCGATCCCGTTGGCAAGGTCGTCGTTACGCCCGACGATCGCCGCCTCGTCGTGATCGGAATAGCAAGGGACACGCGCTCGGAGCGCTTCAGCATCCTCGACGGACCGAGACTCTACACCCTGCGCGACGCGCAATCGCTCGACGGCCAACTCTTCGTGCGTTTCACCGGCAGCGCCGCACCCGTTTCTACATCCATCGCGGCGATCATCAAGAGCCTCGATGCGAGTCAGGAAAGCATTCCGTCGACCGTCTGGGACTTCCTTGAGGAGGGCGCCACGGCGATGCGCTCGCTCGCCAAAATCATTCTCTTAATGTCCGGGATCGCTGTACTGCTCGCCGTCACCGGCGTCTATGGAGTCATGAGCTTTGCGATCAGCCAGCGCATGCGGGAATTCGGCATTCAAATGATGTTGGGAGCAACCCGCCAGTCGCTCTTCCAGGCGGTCATGACACGAGGTCTTCGCCATATCTCGCTTGGAATTCTCTTGGGGCTGGTACTGGCCATGCCGGCCGCGTGGGCCTTCATGCGCATCACCAGGAACTCATGGTTGACGGTCGATACCTTCGATCTCTCCGTGTATGGCATCTCGGCACTCATTCTGCTCGCGGTCTCTCTCACCGCAATGTTTCTCCCCGCCTTCCGGGCTAGCCAGGTAGATCCCATACAGGCGCTGCGAAACGAATAGCCGGGGTATTCCCTCAAAACCAAAACCTCAAACAATAAATCACTCTCACACCGGACAGGCAGCCGAGGGCGCCCGGTCAGAAAAAAAGGAGCACCGCATCATGAATTGGCTATGGCTCGTCTCGTATTTCTTCGGAGGCATCTTTGCCGCAAACGCCATCCCTCACTTTGTCTCCGGCCTGATGGGACGCGCCTTTCAAAGTCCCTTCGCCAAACCGCCCGGCAAGGGGCTCTCCTCGGCAACGGTCAACGTTGTCTGGGGATTCTTCAACGCGGTGATCGCCTATCTGCTCATCGTCCGCGTCGGAGCCTTTGATCTCCGCACAACCAGCCACGTGGTCGCCTTTGGCCTGGGCGCGCTGCTCATCGGCATCTTTATGGCCCGTTACTTCGGCCAATTTCACGGGGGCAACACGTCGTCGCACCCCTGAAGGCCCCCGGGTGCAATGAAGCTCAAGATGCGCGCCTGCGCGATCGGCTCGCCGCAACGCCTGTTCCGGGAGTCTCGTGACAGTCTCTCTTCTCTCTCTGCGTTCGTGCAGGGCACACCGTAGAGGAGTTATAAGGGCCGCGAGTAGGCTTACAATTCCAGTACGTTTCGCGCTGAGCTGTGGCTTGGAGAGTGATGACTGTGAAACAAAAGTGGAAAGTGGCGCGTCGGATCACGACTCCGGTCCGTGGGTGGCGCTCTTTACTGGTCCTTGCGGTCTTGCTGGGCGCGGGTCGGTCGCTGCCCGGTGAGGCGCCCGACGCTGTGAAGATCGAACTTGCACCGGGCGCAATCCAACTGGGAGCCGGTGACACCGACCAGGTGATGCTGGCCGTGAGGAACGATGGCACAGCCGCAATCAAGGACCTGCACCTCTGCTGGTCGGATGACTTGGGGATCGCAGTCAGCTTGGCGAACATGGACGGTGTTTCGGTTGCGCCGCATGGGGTGTTGGCGTGGCCGGTTTCGATCAGCCAGAAACAGCCGGGCAGGACGGCCGGCAAGCTGCAATTCTGGTTGACCTACAACTCGCCGGGCTGCGCGGCAGACGCAAACTCGAAGGGATTTCCGGGGATCGCGGTGGCGGCGCTCGATGTGCAGGAAAGGCCGCCGATGGACATCGGCAAGCTGGTCACCCTGAAGCTCGAAAGTGCGGTCGATCAGCTGAATCAAGAGCGCGCCGCCGATCTTTACGTGGTAGTGACCAACACGGCGTCGATACCGATTAAAGTGACCAGGATCGATACGTTTCGGTCGAAGTCCATCGTGATCCCCCCGCTGTCAACCGCGACTGTAATAGGGCCACAGGCGTCGAAGACGTTCCCGCTGACAGCAACGGTGAAGGATTCGGTGCTGCCGGGCAGCGAGCGCGTGGTGATCGTCGCCGACCTGGAATGGATCGATGCCGGTGCGACCCGCAAGGGGACGCTGTCGGCCGCCCAGACGCTGCCTGTGGGAGTGTTTGGGGAATCTGACCTGCTGAAGGCGGTGGGGGTCCCCTCGTTCCTTTTTCTGCCCGGATTTCTGTTGCTGGCTATCTTCCATGCGCTGTGGACGAGGGTTTCTCCGAAGAAAGTCCTGGATCCACCGCTATCCGTTGCAGAGACCGCATTAATTTCCGTGAGCCTGTCGCTGTTAGCGCCACTGCTGTATTGGCTGATCACAGGCCGGAACTATTTGCGCGGATACGGCGTGCAGGACATTGTGATGGTGTGGTTCGGGTCGATCCTGGTAGCGGCGTTGGCGTGGGCCGGGATAACTGGAGCGAAGGCGCTTTGGGCCCGGCATGAGAAAAAGGTTGCCGATGCCATAGCGACGGAAAGGACCCCGACCAAAGAAGACTCCCCGGTGCAGATGCTGAAGCGCATGCAAGTGCACGGCTCTGTGATGCCGCCGGTACAAGTAACCGCTACGCTGGCGAATTCCCAGGCCAGGGCATTTCTGCTTATGGTTCCGTCGGCTGACAATCCCGAGGCATGGGTAGGACCGCCGATCACGATGACCTTAGACGCCGAGCTACAAGGGCAGTGGTCTCGCCAAAACCTCATCGCGGAGCTGGAAAAGGACGAGGTGCGCAACAGTTGCGAGAGGCTGGGTCAATTGCTGAGCGGCGCCCAGACGGCAGGGTGGAAGGTGCAGTGGGGGAAGTCTGGAATGATTGTCGCAGCGACTCCGGTCGATGCCGTAGCTGCGATTGCCCCGTTGCCAGGGTTTGAGTTCGTCCAGCTGCCGTAATCCAGAAGAACCCTTGCGGGCCGGCCCCCGTGAGACCGGTGGAGTCAAACATCAAGCACGTTACTGGCGCTATTATACAAGTTTTGAAGCACCGCAGGACGCCAAATGCCAATCACCGTAAGCGAGCTCCGCCTGTCCATGGTTTGGAACAAGGTCTTCGTGAGGGACTCAAACCTTCCGTCGCTCTCGGACCCGGCCGTCTATCGAACCGCATTCCGCAGTGCAGCGGCTGGTGCGCCGAATGCGGCGTGGCTAACGCCGTGGATTGCAGAGCATCCGCAGCACTTCTGGCAGTACTACCTCTCACCTGTGACCGATACGAGTTTTCAAACGGTGAAGGGAGAGGACGCTCGCAGGTACTTTGTACCACTTCGCGTGGCGCCATTCGCGCGCGCGAAAACGCCGGACGGTACAGAGGCAACGCTGGAGGGTTTCTGCTATGCGCACAGCACCGCCGTTGTGGCAACGGTACGCCTCCGCCCGGCGGCTGCGCTGACGATGCCGGAGATCGTGAATGCTGCGGTGAAGGCTCGCACTGCCGACTACAACCTCAGCTGGGTTGACGTGAGCAGGCCAGCGACGCACGGAGCGCTGCAGAGTCTGGCGGACAAGGTGCTGGCGTATCTGCACGAATTGGTGGGAATCGACGCGACGGCGGTTGGTTTGCCGCTGCCGCCGCCGATTACGATCGCCACGGTGATCGATGCACAGGGCGACGATGACGATGGCGTTCTGGATCAGTCCCTGATGGCACTGTGCTCGCTTCGACCAGGATGGCAGAAGGCGAAGCTCGCGTTTGAGAGCGAGGGAACGGCGCAATCCTGGGGTGACAGGCTGGGCGCCATTGGCAAAGGACGCTCCGTGTGGCTGCCAAACCACTTTTCCGCGGTGCAGACAAAAGGGCGCAAAACGGCACTGGGCTGCTACCACCGCAACCTGACCCTTGCCTCGATGCAGACAGCGGCGCTGGTGTCGCTGGTGGGACGCGCGGATGAAGTTCTGATGGACCCAAACGGCCACCTGATTAAGATCTCGCCAGACGAGATAATACAGGCCATAGGAATTTTGGGCTCGCTGGAGCGCGGCGAGGAAGATACATACCGATGCTGGAGCATGCTGCACCAGACGTCGTTTTACGCCAAATATATTCAGCGGGTAAGTGAAAAGCTGGGAATCTCGGCTGCGCCCACTCAAGCTGGCGCAGCGGTCTCGTCATCTGTTCCACCGCCAGAAAAGCCTGCGTGAGTGGTTCTCCTGAAAAAAAACCCAGCCGCGCGCGAAGGGGAGGGACCTGCAGTTAGTGATGCCCGCACCGCCACAATCGCGGGTGCCCCAGGTTCGCGAAGCTAACCTGGGTTTTGGCGTCTGGCCCGAACGGCCCTCCCCTCCCACCCCCACCAATTACAATCAACAAACCTCAGAATCACCAACCGCGGAAGCCATCAAATCCCATGTTCGAACAAGCCTTCAAAAACATCGACGACGTCCTCCGGAAAGAAGCCGGATGCACCACCGAACTCGACTACACCGAGCAAACCTCCTGGCTGCTCTTCCTCAAATACCTCGACGACCTCGAACACGACAAAGCCAGCGAAGCCGCCCTGCGACGGCAAGAAATACACCCACATCCTCGACACAGACCATACCGCTGGGAAAGCTGGGCCGCCCCCAAAGACAAGGACGGCAAGCTCGACCACAACAAGGCCATGACCGGCGACGACCTCCGCGACTTCGTCAACGACAAGCTCTTCCCCTACCTGCACGGCTTCAAGCAGAAGGCCACCGGACCCAACACCATCGAATACAAGATCGGCGAAATCTTCGGCGAGATCAAGAACAAGATTCCAGAGCGGCTACAACCTGCGCGAGATCATCGACCACATCGACGAGCTCCGCTTCCGCTCCCAGACCGAGAAGCACGAGCTCTCCCACCTCTACGAAGCCAAGATCAGGAACATGGGCAACGCCGGGCGCAACGGCGGCGAATACTACACCCCGCGCCCGCTCATCCGCGCCATCGTCCAGGTCGTCAAACCGCAGATCGGCGAGCGCATCTACGACGGCGCCGTCGGCTCGGCCGGCTTCCTCTGCGAGTCCTTCGAATACATGCAGCGCCAAGCCCGGCCTCACCACCAGGGACGTCAAGACGCTTCAGGAGCGCACCTTCTACGGCAAGGAGAAGAAGTCGCTCGCCTACGTCATCGCCATCATGAACATGATCCTGCATGGCATCGAGGCGCCCAACATCATCCACACCAACACCCTCACCGAAAACCTCGCCGACATTCAGGAGAAGGACCGCTTCGACGTCGTGCATGGCCAATCCGCCCTTCGGCGGCAAGGAGCGCAAGGAGGTTCAGCAGAACTTCCCCATCCGCACCGGCGAGACCGCCTTCCTCTTCCTCCAGCACTTCATCAAGATCCTCAAGGCTGGCGGACGCGGCGGCATGGTCATCAAGAATACTTTCCTATCGAATACCGACAATGCCTCGGTGAGCGCTGCGCAAGAAGCTCCTCGAAAGCTGCACCCTCCATACCGTGCTCGATTGCCCCGGCGGAACCTTCCAGGGCGCGGGCGTCAAGACCGTCGTGCTCTTCTTCGAGAAAGGCGCGCCCACACGGAAGATCTGGTACTACCAGCTCGACCCCGGCCGCAATCTGGGCAAGACCAATCCGCTCAACGACGAAGACCTAGCCGAGTTCGTCGAAGCTGCAAAAGACCTTCGCCGACTCGCCAAAGTCATGGAGCCGTGGACGCTCAAGACATCGACAAGCGACTTTCGATCTCTCCGTCAAGAACCCAAACGGCGGCGAGGAAATCGACCCACCGCAGCTCCGCAGGAAATTATGGACGAGATCGCCGCGCTCGATGCCGAGAGCGCTGAAGTGCTTGCGAACATTAGGGCACTGCTATGAGCAAAGTATGGCGCACCATGCCCTTGTCTGAGGCTTGTGAAATCAAACCGTCAAAGGCAGAGGCCCGCGAGCGACTATCCTCCGACGCGCTAGTATCCTTTGCTCCGATGGAAGACCTGGGCATCGACCGAAAATGCCTGAACCCCACACAGGTCAAGCCGTTGGCTTCTGTTGTCGGAAGCTACACATATTTCGCCAATGGAGACGTACTCTTGGCGAAAATCACACCCTGCTTCGAGAATGGGAAACTTGGCATCGCACAAGACCTGAGTAACGGAGTCGGATTTGGATCGAGCGAGTTTTTCGTCTTTAGGCCGACTTCGGTCCTAGACAAAGAGTTCCTCTACTATTTTCTTTCACGACCCCAGTTCAGAGAGGAAGGCGCGGCCCGAATGGGCGGCGCAGTAGGCCACCAACGCGTATCTAAGGAATTTATAGAAAGTTATCCGATACCAACTCCGCCGCTCCCGGAACAGCGGAGAATCGTCGGCATCCTCGACGAAGCATTCGAAGGCATCGCCACCGCCAAAGCCAACGCCGAAAAGAACCTCCAAAACGCCCGCGCCCTCTTCGAAAGCCATCTTGAATCTGTCTTCAAGCGAAGACACAACGGGTGGGTAGTACGGAGGATCGGCGATATTGCCAAATACTCTCTAGGCAAAATGCTTGATAAAGAGAAGAACAAAGGGCAACTGCAGCCATATCTTCGAAACACTAACGTTCGGTGGTTCGAGTTCGACCTTTCAGATATTAAGCAGATGCCTTTCCTGCCGGCGGAGGTGGAGAGATACACAGCAATCAAAGGTGATGTGCTGATTTGTGAAGGAGGCTACCCAGGAAGGGCCGCGATTTGGAGTGAGGACTACCCTGTTTATTTTCAAAAAGCTCTTCACAGAGTCCGCTTTCATGAGTCTGAACAGAACAAATGGTTTGTATATTACCTATATTCGCAAGATGTGGGTGGCGAACTAAGACAACATTTCAATGGCACGGGCATTCAGCACTTCACCGGAGAGGCCCTCGCTAAGTTTCCATTACCTTTGCCTCCGTTACAAGAGCTGAGAAAGCTTGTCGAGGTCTTCGACGATCTGATAGCTGAAAGCCAGCAACTCGAGGCCATCTACCGAACGAAACTCTCTGCGCTCGAGTCGCTGAAAAAGTCATTGCTGCACCAAGCCTTTGCCGGACAACTTTAGAGTCTGCCCATGAACGAAGCCGAGACCAGAGCCGAGCACATCGACCCCGCGCTTAAGGCGGCGGGTTGGGGCGTGGTCGATGGCAGCCGCATCCGGCGCGAGCATCCGATCACTCTCGGCCGCATCGAGGGCCAGGGAAAGCGCGGCAAACCGCTCACCGCCGACTACGTTCTCGAATATCGCAACACCAAGCTCGCCGTCATCGAAGCCAAGGCGTGGGACGAGGCGCTCACCGAGGGCGTCGCCCAGGCCAAGAACTACGCCGAAAAGATGGCCGTCCGCTTCGCCTATTCCTCCAACGGCCACGGCATCTACGCGCATCGACATGCAGACCGGGCGGGAAGGCGATGTTGCTCGCTTATCCCACGCCCGACGAACTGTGGAACCTGACATTCGCCGAAGCGAATGCCTGGCGCGACCGCTTCGCCGCCGTGCCCTACCCAGACAAGAGCGGCCAATGGGACATTCGCTTCTACCAGGAGATCTCCGTCAATCGCGTGCTGGAGGCCATCGCGAACGGACGCGACCGCATCCTGCTCACCCTCGCCACCGGCACCGGCAAAACCTCCATCGCCTTCCAGATCGCCTGGAAGCTCTTCAACGCCCGCTGGAACCTGACCGATTGGAAGAGCGGCGCCGAGCCAACCCGCCGCCCGCGCATCCTCTTCCTCGCCGACCGCAACACCCTCGCCGACTCAGGCCTACAACGACTTCACCTCCTTCGCCGCATTTCCCGACGACGCCCTGGTCCGCATCAAGCCCGAAGACATCCGCAAGAAGGGCAAGGTTCCCAAGAACGCCAGCGTCTTCTTCACCATCTTCCAGACCTTCATGAGCGGCCCGCCCAAGGACGGCGAACCCTCGCCCTATTTCGGCGAATATCCGCCCGACTTCTTCGACTTCATCGTCATCGACGAGTGCCATCGCGGCGGGGCCAACGACGAAGGCAACTGGCGCGGCATCATGGAATACTTTGCCCCCGCAGTCCAGCTCGGCCTCACCGCAACCCCCAAGCGCAAAGAGAACGCCGACACCTATCGTCTACTTCGGCGAGCCGGTCTACATCTACTCGCTCAAGGACGGCATCAACGACGGCTTCCTCACTCCATTTCGCGTGAAGCAGATTGCCACCACGCTCGACGACTACATCTACACGCCCGACGACTTCGTCGTCGAAGGCGAGGTGGAGGCAGGCGCGCTTTACACAGAACCGGATTTCAACAGGACCATCGAAATCCCGGAGCGCGAGAAGCTTATCGCGTCAGGGACTTCATGGGAAAGATCAACCAGAAAGAAAAGACGCTGGTCTTCTGCGCGCACGCAGGAACACGCACTTGGGCGTGCGCGACTTATCAACCAGATCAAAACCAGCGCCAACCCGAACTACTGCCAGCGCGTCACCGCCGACGACGGCGAGCTCGGCAACCAGCACCTGCGCGAGTTCCAGGACAACGAGAAGACTATCCCCACCATCCTCACCACCTCGCAAAAGCTCTCAACCGGCGTCGACGCTCGCAACGTTCGCAATATCGTGCTAATGCGCGCGATTAACACCATGATCGAGTTCAAACAGATCATCGGGCGCGGCACACGCCTTTATGAAGGCAAGGACTATTTCACTATCTACGACTTCGTAAAGGCATACACCAACTTCAGCGACCCAGAATGGCAGGGGCCACCGCTTGAACCGGAGCCATGCAACAAATGCCACTTCTACCCGTGCCAATGCGTAAAGGCCGAGCCGCAAACCTGCGCGGTCTGCGGCCAGCTTGCATGCGAGTGCCCGAAAGAGCCCTGCGAAATCTGCGGCCATCGCCCCTGCGTGTGTAAGAAGCCGGCCAAAATCAAGATAAATCTCGCCGACGGCAAAGAGCGGCAGATTCAAAGCATGATGGCCACCACCTTCTGGCATCCCGACGGCACGCCCATCTCTGCCCAGCAGTTCATGGAATCGCTCTTCGGCAAACTCCCCGAGTTTTTCAAAGACGAAGACGAACTCCGCGCCCTGTGGAGCGCCCCCGACACCCGCAAGCAGCTCCTAAGCGGCCTCGCCGAGAAGGGCTTTGGGCGCGACCAACTCGCCGAGATGCAGAAGATCATCAACGCCGAGAAAAGCGACCTCTTCGACGTGCTCGCTTACGTTGCCTACGCGCTCGCCCCACTCGACCGCGAAGAACGCGCCGCGCGTGCCCAGATCGCCATCAGCCATCAGTTCAACAGCAAGCTCCAGGCTTTTCTCGACTTCGTTCTCGCTCACTACGTCAAGCAGGGAGTCGAGGAGCTAGACCAGGACAAGCTCGCCCCCCTCTTGCAGCTCAAATACCACGCCATCACCGACGCCCTCGAAGACCTCGGGCCCGCCGAAGAAGTCGGCCAGGTCTTCGCCGGCTTCCAGCAATATCTCTACCAGCAGCAACAAGCCCCGCCCGCACATTAGAGATTCCTAATTCCCAAATCGGGAAACCAACCCGATTTCCCCAAGGAATTCCGTCAGAAAATCCACCCAACACGATAACCTTGAAGCAGTAGCCAGCAAGCACCTCCAGGCCATTTCTGACCAAGGTGCGTGGTGTTTTGACAGCTCGCCACCTTGGAACGCCGTAAGTAATTGATTCCAGATATTTTATCAGTAGAATCGATACTTTACGGCGCGGTCACCACCCAACCCATTGATTCCACTGATCTTAGGCAGTAATGGGGGGGGAGGGGGGGCCCCAAGAGCGTGACCGTCGAGGCTAGATCACGATGCCGCCCACATCCACCAGGGAGTAGGTGCCGGCAAGCTGCCCGGCCGTGAAGTGCAGGTTCTCCGGAGCGTAGCTGGAGCCAGGGTTCTCGCAGCGAACATTCACGCTGCTGGCAAGGCACGAGTCCGAAGGAATGTTGCGGATATTCTTCGGGAAGATGCGATACGCACCGGTGCGGGACTCGTGGAGCGAAGCCGTCGCATCTAGCGCCAGCAGCGCATTCGACAACGCCCCGGCGGTGAACTGGAGACCCGCAGCCTTCGCATAGCTCGCCATCCAGAGCAGCGGAATGTTCGACGGCGACGCGCCGTTCTGGTCGGGAGGGTACCCGCCACCCACGTCGCAGTGCACCCCGGAAAACCAGATCTGCACAAGCGTCTGATTCGGAAAAGGCGACGGAGCAAAGACAGCCGGCTGGAACTGCGCCCGCTGCTCATCGATCGAAATCGCCTGCACTGCGGTGACGACGTCTTCATGCAGGGTCGTCGAGAGAAAGCCGTATTGAATGACGTCGATCGACCCAAAGAGCGCCGGAATGCCCAGCGACCCGACAGTGTCCCAAACGCCAAGCAACTCGATCTTGGCGTTGTCCATCTTGTAGCTGGCGTTGAGGGTATCGAGCAGGAGGTCGCGCTGCGCGGCGTTGCGATAGGCCTCAAAGGCCATATCGAGGCAGGCGGGATCGTTCTGGTTCACCGTCGGCAGGCCGCAGATAGAGATCATGCCCGCCAGGCTGCGGGCGGTGTAAGCCCCACGGCTGAAGCCGAAGATGTAGATCAGATCGCCCGGCTGGTACTGCGCGGAGATCGCCGAATATCCGTCTTTGATCTTCTGAAAAAGTCCAGCGCCAACAGCGCCACCCAGCATCTTCTCGACCGGGGTGCCGCTAGACCCAACGCCCGAGTCGTAAATCGGGATCTGGACTCCCGGAATGTTCTGAAGCGCGGTGTAGAGCTGGCAAACGTTGGAATTGCTGTTGGGATCGTCCCACGTTCCATCGGCGCAAAAAACGATATTCTTCGGCATCGACCCTCCTTAGCATGCATAATGGCGGCGCGTACCGCCACCGTGGTCGAGCCAAGAGTGCTACGGCGAGGCCGCTTCCGTCAACCTCGAATGGAGCGCGACTGAGTGTTGAAGGATTGGAGGGGTTATTTCTGAGGGAAAGGCTCGGCGCGCATCGAACCGTCGCGCTCCTTCATCAGGATTTGCACCTTGCCCTCGGCCATGTCGAGCTCCTGCTTGCACGCGGTCGAGAGGCGCACACCCTCTTCGAAGAGCCGGATCGACTCCTCCAGCGGCAGATCGCCGCGCTCCAACTGATCGACGATCTTCTCCAGTTGCTTCAGCGATTCTTCAAACGTTGCCAACGCGCAGCCCCTCAACTGGTGCAGATTCTGAAACAGGAATGACCGCCGCCGAGCCGGTCGACGCGGGAAGCACCTCCGCGATCACCTCGGCGGCGACGGCGTAACGCCCAAAGGGCGCGCTCACCTGCACTCCCTGAATGCCGCCGTACCCCATCTGCCGCGCATTGCGCAGCATCTCCTGCGCAATGCGCACGCCCTCGGCCCGCGCCAATTCCGGCGTGTCCGCCTGTTGCATCCGCAGCAGGATCTGGTCCGGAACGCTGACCCGCAAATCGTTCTTCATGAACTCGGCATTGCGCAGGCTGGTCAGCGGCCAGATACCGGCGATGACCGGAATCCGGAATCCCTCGATGCGCTTGAGGAAGGCCTCCAGCACGTTCAGGTCAAAGACCGGCTGAGTGATCGCGTATTCTCCACCGGCCTCGACCTTGTAGGCGAAGCGTCGAATCTCGTTGTCGAGATCCGGCACGCCGGGATTCGCCGCGACTCCGATCGTAAAACCAGTCGACGCGCCAATGCCGTTGCTCGCCGATATCCAGCCCATGATTGAGCCGGTTGACGATGTTCACCAGGCCAATCGCATCGACGTCGAAGACCGCTGTTGCGTCGGGGTAATTTCCCAGCTTCGGCGGGTCGCCGGTGAGGCAGAGAATGTTCTTGAGCCCAATCGACGAAGCGCCGAGCAGGTCGCTCTGAATACTCAACACATTGCGGTCGCGGCAGGTGTAGTGGAGCACCGTCTCGATGCCGGCCTGCTGCTGGATCTGGATGCACAGACTCTGCGCGCTCATGCGCGCCGAGGCTCGCGGCGAGTCCGGTACATTGATCGCATGGACGCCGAGGCCGGCCAGCAGTCGTGCGCCCTCCAGCTCCTTGGCCGCGGAAATCCCTCGCGGCGAGACGATCTCAACCAGCGTGACGAATTCACCATTCGCCACCAGCCGTCCGATCTTCGAGCGTTCGGCCATCGGTGCAGGCGGAGTTTCGGTCACAATCGGATCGCGTGACCCGGCCTTGGCCTGGTGTTTCTGGGCGTGTACCGCGCGCATCGCCGATTTGATCGCCCGGATATGGTTTGGCGTCGTCCCGCAGCAGCCACCCAAGTACTGTACCCCCGCCTTGAGAAACTTCTTCGAGAAATTCGCCATGTACTCGGGCGAACAAAGGTAGATGTTCCGGCCCTCGATCGCGCGAGGCATTCCGGCATTGGGCATGACGACTAAGCGGGAGCGAAGTCGCCGCCGCCATGCGTTCGATTGCCGTCAGCACGGTCGCCGGCCCGGCGCTGCAATTCACGCCGATCGCATCGGCGCCCCAGGCCGTCAGCTTCGTCGCTGCCGTTTCGCAAGTCGCGCCGTCCAGGCAGTTCGCCTCTTCGTCCACCGTCACCAGCGTCAGAACCGGAACTCCCGGCGCGGCGTGGGCCGCAGCCAGCAGAGCCTGCTCCGCTTCATTGAGGGCCGAAATCGTCTCGATCACGAGCATGTCCACGCCGCCGGCAACCAGGCCCCTGATCTGCTCGGAAAATGCGGCACGCGCTTCGCAAAGCGAAGTCTTGCCCAGAGGCTCGAGCAGCACGCCAAGCGGTCCGATCGACCCGCCGACCCAGGCGTCGCCGGCCTGCTTGTCCGCCAGCTGTGCCACTGCCTGCCGCGCCAGCTTCGCTCCGGCCTGGTTAATGGCAAACACTTTGTCCTGCAATCCGAAATGGCTAAGCCGGAAGGCGTTTGCGCCAAAGGTGTTGGATTCGATGATCTCCGCGCCGGCCTGTAGGTACTCTTCATGAATCGAACGCACCAGTTCGGGTTGCGAGAGATTCAGCTCGTCGTAGCATCGGTTGATGAAGATGCCGCGATCGTAGAGCATCGAACCCATTGCCCCGTCGAAGAGCACGGTGCGCTCACCAAATAGTTCCTCAAGTCGTCCCATTACTGTGGCCCCATGTTCATGCTATGCCCACGCGGCGTTCCGGCGCCAGCGCGCAGGGGCTTTGTTATACTTCAGACTCCGGTAGTTCGTCCGTAATGGATCGGTGAGGGTTTGGTTTGAAGAAGAGAAGTATGCTGCGCCCGCGGTGTAACACCCGTTTGGCAACTTTTTCCCTGGTGCTTGTTACAGCGACACTGTTTCTTGCGGGTTGCGGCCAGAACTTCTACTTCGCGGGGCGCAATCTTGCCCCCCAGTGCCGTCACAAACCGGGTTTTGATTGCAATTCAGAATCCCAGCGCCTTCACCAAGGGCGCTCTGACTTTTGTCGACGCCTACTACGACATCCGCCACGCCTATAACAACATCAACGAGACGTTTTCCATCAGTGGCGCCTCGGTCAGCGTGCCGTTGACGATCCAGAACATGCCGGAAGAGCAGTCTGGCGCGGTCTACAACTCTGGAGACGGCAGCCTTTCGGTGATCAATTATTCCACCGAAAAGCAAGCGACCAGCCTCGCTGGCTCACCCGCCGCAAGCATCTTCATCAGCCGCAACCAGAACTACGTCCTCTCCGCGGACCAGACCGCGCATTACGTGGTGATCAACGACCGGACCATCGGCAAGACCATCCCGCTGAACTTGCCGGGAGTCTACAAGGTATCGTTAAACACAAGCGGAACTCTGGGCCTGGCGTTCGTGCAGAACTCGAATACCGCCTATAGTCTGGTTCACCTCACCGGACCCCAGCAAGCTACATATCAGGCCTATTTCGCCGCCAACGGGATATGGCCCGCGAATGCGTACGGGCTTCCTGCCCAGGATTGCGAACCGCAGAATCTGCCCGTTTACTGCGTCTATCCGATCAGTCCCGGCACGGCCAGCTTCGATCGTCCGGTCAAGGCACTCTTTTCGCCGGATGGCTCGTCGATCTACGTGCTCAGCTGCGGACCGGAGTGCGGCGGCCAGGCTTCCGCTGTTACCACGATTTCCATCACGACGTCGTCGCTGAATAACGGTTCACTCGGGCCGGCGGGCATCAACCTCCAGGCGAAGGCAACCTTTCCGATTCCCGGGGGGGCCACCAACGCGATAGGAAACGGAACCACGCTCTATCTGGCCGGGCAATCGGTCAAGCCAGACGGATTTCTCGCCGGAAATCTCACTGTCTTCAGCTTCACGACCAACCAGATACTTGGGACCTATTCGATCTCCGACGGCACCCACAATAAAATGCTCTTCGCCGACGACGACACGCTATTTATCGGCTCAGTGCAGTGCCAGTCCGGAGAACGCTACCACCTCGACCCTGCTTCTTCCTCGGGCTGCCTGACGATGTTCAATACGGGCACCAACGCAGTCAGCTTCGACACCTACCAGGGCGATCTGACCGGCATAGCGGACGTCGAGGGGCTGCATAAGATTTATGTCGCAGAGGGCGGACAAATCTACATCTACCGCACTACCGACTTCGCCGCGCTCGACAACTCTGATGTGACGATCGTCGGCACCGCTGCGGACGTCGCCTACATGGACGGCTCCTCAGACGAAAACAACACCACATACTGAGCCATATGGCAACCCTCGACGTGCTCGCCATCGCCGCCCATCGGGATGACGTGGAGCAAACCTGCGGCGGGACGCTGCTGCGCATGAAGGCCCTCGGCCTGCGTACCGGCATCCTAGACCTGACCCAGGGCGAGGCGGGCACTCGAGGAACGGCCGCAGATCGCGCAGCCGAGGCTGCCGAGGCGGCACGCATCCTCCAGGTCGACACTCGGGAGGCTCTCGATATCCCCGACGGCCGGGTCGAAAACACCTACGAAAACAGGATCAAGGTTGCTGCTGTAGTGCGCAGGCTGCGCCCCAGAGTGGTCATTCTGCCTTACTGGACTGGACGTCACCCCGACCACTACACCGCCTCGACCCTGGGATACGAAGCCTGTTTTCTCGCCGGTCTGGCAAAGGTTGATACCGGAACCGCCCCGCACCGTCCATTCAAGATCGTCTACGCCAGCCTATACGCCGACGTGCGACCGAGCTTTGTGGTCGACATCTCGGCCCATATCGAAGCCCGCTTCGCAGCGTTGATGGCCTACCGCTCGCAATATGCTAACCAGGATTCGGGCAGCGGACTCTTCGTTCCTGAAGAAGAGATCCGGGAGCGGATATTTGCGATGGCGCGGCATTATGGACTTCTGGCTGGAGTCCGGTACGCAGAGCCCTTCGTGCAGAAGGAGGTCGGCTTGGTCGATGATTTGACGATGGTTCCGGTGCAGTCGATCTAGACTTCTCGTCGCAGCGCGCGGCCTGACTAAGCGCTTCGGTATCGGCCAAAGCGGGCTTTCACGTTGCCGTCTTCCACGCCGTCATCGAGCACGATCACTTCGTACTGCGCCCCGCCAGGGGCAACGCGGACGACTACATGGCCATGCTGACTCAGCATGCGGTCAGAGAACCGTGCGTCTGCGAGGCCGGCGGCGGGTACTAGGCCGGTTGCGAAAACGTCACGGTCGCCGGAATAGAGCGTCTTGCTGTAGACAGCGTCCAACACCGACAAGGCTGGATGGGAGGCGTGCCACGTTTGTATGATGACGACCCGGGGACGCATCAGGCGGACAAAATCCGGTCCAGTCGCGTCGAAGTATCCGTGGTGATTGAGGGTAGCGACGTCGACCGGACCCGCGACCTGAGCAACAGAGGTTTCCACGTCCTGCCATTCCGCCGTCCCGAAATTGGTGTCACAGGTGAGGTCTCCGCCAGTGTAGTAGGTAAATGTTCCATAGCTCACGCGGAGAGCAATAGAGCAGGCGATTTCCGGAGGCAGAGAGTCTGGAGTGAGGGTCCGATCGGCGGAAACAAGCCTCGTTTTCCGTCCCCCTGCCCAGTCCACACTTCGCCGTTGGCGGCCAGATTGCGCACCAGCAAGTTCGGGGTGGTAGAGACGATCTGGCGGCTTGACCCGACATCCAGCCTTTGCACGGTGGACCCGCGTCTCTCGATCGAGTGGACAAACTGGATGTAGTTCAGCGTCGCGTCGTAGCGAGCGGGAGTGGGGTAGTCATAGGACGGAAATCCGCGATCGATGAGGCAGTGGCTTGGGATCAACTCGGCGACGTCGGCAACTCCCGTCAGTCGATAGTCGCCGTAATGAGAGAGCTGCGGATTGGGGAACAGATCGCCCATGTGGTCGCCGTGAAAATGAGTCAGCACAAAATAATCAAGCTCTTGTCGGGGCGCAGTTCTGAGGTGATGCAGCGCATAACGGCCGATCCACTCGCCGGGCCTGCGGGAATCGTTCGGCCGCGCCGCGGCCATGCCTTCTGACGCGCTTTTCACCGCACCTGCGTCGATCATGATCGACTTGCCGTCGGGGCAGATCAGGAGCATCGCGTTGCCCCGGCCGGTGGAGATGTGGTGAATGTCGAGAAAGCCGGTGCGCCATGGTTCGAACTCGCCGCTTTCAGCCACGGCCCTGGGTCCACGAAAGAGCTCCGTTGAGGCAACCGCGAGACCTCCGAAGATAAAGCCTCTTCTGCTGGTTACGAAAACCACTCGCCCGGCCTCCACGCGGGATGCTGACCCGCTCTGGACGATTGTGCCACGCTGAGGCAACACTAGAGGTGATTTGGGCAACTATTCATTGAAATGGTAAGACCCTGTTTTCTAGTAATAGACCGCGAGTTTCCCGGCAGTATTTCAACGCGCAAACTGGTGATCGAGACCGCCAAGTTCAACGTGATCACTGCCTACTCCGCGCCTGAGGCGCTGGAAACGCTGATGCAGTTCCCCGCGATCCACGGGGTCGTCATAGACGCTGACATTCATGGCATGACCTGTGACGAGTTGACGATTCAGTTGAAAAAAATCAAATCCGATATCCCCGTGATCGTCATCTGCGCTCCGGGTGACGGCGAATGTAGCGCGGCTGACGCTCAGGTCGAGAGCCTCGATCCTCGCAAACTGCTAGAGGCACTGAAGAAGCTAAATCCAGACGAAGTCGCCGCGATCGAGGAACAGGAAGAGCGCCTGAACAAAAAGCAGAAGTAGATAGGCCAGCCGAGTTTTCAGTCTTCTTCGTCCACCGCATGGAGACGCTGCGCCGATGCGGCGATGATCTTCTCCTGCTGCGCGGCGGGAACAAGATCGTAGTGGTCCATCTCCATGTGAAAGCTGCCTAGCCCCTGGGTCATAGCGGTCAGGTCGGCTCCGTAGCTGAGCATCTCGGCCATGGGCACCTCGGCGCGCAGGCTGATCGATCCGCGATGCGACTCCATTCCCTGTACCTTGCCGCGACGGCCGTTGAGGTCGCCCATCAGCGTGCCCGCCGCGGATTCGGGCGCGTCGATCTGCACCTTCATGATCGGCTCGATGATGGCCGGGCGCGCCTGCTCCATGCATTTGCGAAAGGCAATCCGCCCCGCCATGCGGAAGCTTAGTTCGTTCGAATCGACATCGTGGTAGGAGCCGTCTTTCAGGATGACGCGGATAATCGACGATCGGATACCCCGCGAGATGACCGCGCAGTGCCGCTTCCTGAATGCCCTTTTCGATCGCCGGGATGTAGTTCTTCGGCACCGCGCCGCCGAAGATGTCGTTCACAAACTCAAATCCCGCGCCACGCGGCAGCGGCTCCATGCGAATCACGCAATCGCCGAACTGGCCGTGTCCGCCCGACTGCTTCTTGTGCCGTCCGCGCGCCTCGACTCCGGCGCGAATCGTCTCGCGATACGGCACCTTGGGCGCCTGCAGCGTGACCTCGGTGTGATAGCGCTTCTTCAGCTTGGAGACGATCACTTCGATATGCTGTTGCCCGGAGCCGGCGATCAGGAACTCGTGGGTCTGCGGATCGCGGTAGAAGCGAATCAGCGTGTCCTCTTCCATCAGCCGGTGGAGTCCCGTGGCGAGCTTGTCTTCATCGGCGCGAGTGCGCGGCTCGACGGCAAAGGCGATCGCAGGCTCGGGAAGCATCGCCGGCTCAAAGAAGATCGGCTGCGCCTTATCGCCCAGCGTGTCTCCAGTGAATGTGTTCTTCAGCTTGGCGACCGCGCCAATGTCTCCCGCATGCAGTTCCGTGACGGACGCGGCTACCTTGCCTTCCATGATCGCGAGATGGCTGAATCGCTCCGCCGCGTTGCGATTGTAGTTCTGCACGGTAGCATCGTTGCGCACTACTCCAGAGAAGACTTTGAAGAAAGAGATGTGCCCAGCGAAGGGGTCGGAGATAGTCTTGAAGACATACAGCGAGACCGGCTGGTCATCGGCGACCGGCCGAGTCACCATCTCGGTGCCCTCGGCGTTCCAGGACGAAGACGAATGGCCGTTGCCGCCGATCTCCGCGTGCATCGCCGTCGTCCGCGCCGCAACCGGAGCGCGCTCGACTGGTGCGGGCGCGTATACGCGTAGAAATTCCAGCAATTGATCCGTTGCAATGTTGGCAAGCCCCGAAGCGAAGAGCACTGGAAAGATGCGATCTTCGCGGATTGCCTCGTGAAGAGCGGCAATCAGGTGCTCTTCGGGGATGGTCCCCTCGGCGAAGTACTCCTCCATCAGTTCGTCCTTGCCCTCGGCGACCAACTCAACGAGCGCTTCGTGGGCAGACTTGGCGGTCTCGAGCAGATCCGACGGAATCTCGGCTACTATGCCTTTGCCATTCGAGCCGGCCGGATACAGGAATGCCTTCATCGCGATCAGATCGATCACCCCGCGGAAAGGCATCTTCGAAGCCGCGCTACCCTGCCCGATCGGCAGCTGAACGGGAACAACGTTGCGCCCAAAGGCATTCCGGAGCGACTCTAACAGCGACAGCGGCTCGGCAAGTGAGTCCTGGCCGGAGCCGTTCGCGGGAGTCTTCCCGGTGTCGCGGTCCATCTTGTTCACCACCAGGATGCGCGGGAGCGAAAACTCTTCGCCATAGGACCACACCCGCGCGGTCATTGGCTCGACTCCGGCACAGGCATCGATCAGAACTACCGCGGATTCCACCGGAAGCATCGCTGCCTTGGCCTCGTGCACAAACATGCTGAAGCCGGGCGTGTCGACAAGGTTGACCTTCACTCCATTCCATTCGCACCACGCGACGGCGTTGGAGAGCGTCATTCGACGCGCGATCTCCTCTTCGTCATACGCGGTGACAGCGGTGCCGTCGTCGACTCGACCGGGTGAGGTGACGGCCCCGGCGGTCGCGAGCATGGCTGAGATGAGAGTGGTTTTTCCGCAGTGGAAGTGGCCCGTAACGGCGGCGTTGCGGATGTTGTTGCCGGTGAAGACGTTCATCAAACCCTCCGGAATCCGCGCGTAATAGCGCTCCGCGCAGAGGAGATTCTCTGGAAGGCCTGAAGACTAACACAACCGCGGGAAGTGAGGAAAGAGCACTATCTCTAGCCGCTCAAAACGCCAGTGACGCGACTCGCAGACCTCAGATTTGCGAGGCCGACAAGGGGTTCAATATAAGGTTCGAAATATTGCTCACGATCGCCTCGTAGGCGTAACGCGGCGAGGTGGAGAGCTTCTTCCAGTCCGGATCGGCGACGAACTTAGCCCAGTTCGCATTCAGCTCATCGATATCGGTGAAGCTAAGCATGTAGGTCAGATTGGGCATTCGTGGCCCAGCCAGCGTATCGGCGTAGAAGACCGCGCGGCAGCCGGCCTTGGCAAAGATCTCGAATTCGCCTTTGTGGAACATCTCGACCTTGCGCACGTGAGAACCGTAGCTGGGGCTCTCATAGGTGCGGAGCTGGAATATGCGTTTCGCCTTGTTTGAGGCCGGCGGCGTGAGCTTCGGCCATCCCTCGAAAGCGATCAGCATGGAGCTATCGACACGCACGAAAGGCGGCGCGGTCGCGGGTGCGCTCCAAAATGGCTCAGCTGCCTTCAGGAAGTCGGCGTCCTGGGCGAGTTTGAGGTCGAGCGATGCGATCGTCTCGGCCGACGTGCCTGGGATGAGCGTGTAGAAGGCGGGGGTCTCCTGGCCGATGCTGAGACTAAAAGCGCCGACCGGCCCGATGCCCATCCGCGTGAGCGCAGGTATCAACCCGTCGCTGAAGTAGCTTTCCGCTAGCTTGGTCTGCGGCCCGTTTTGCAGTTGATAGCGGCGGATCTGGTAGTACTCCCGGGAACGGGCTAAGGGCGTCTGTGCAGAGCTCTTTTCCGAAAGTGCGGTGGCGGATGCGGCGAGAGATGCGGCTATGAATTGGCGGCGCTGCATAATGTTCTCCAGGACGAAAACTGATTCTACGTCATGCCAGAACTGCCTGACATCTCCGCTTATATTTCTGCACTTGAGCCGCGCATCGTCGGCCAGCCGCTGGAGGGCGTTCGCAGTGCGGGTATCTCGCTCCTTCGCACGGCTCAACCGCCGCTGGCCTCGGCGGCGGGCCGGACCGTTCGAGAGTTGCGAAGGATCGGCAAGCGCATCGCGTTTGGCTTGGATGGCGACCTCTGGCTAGTGCTCCACTTGATGATCGCCGGGCGTTTGCATTGGCGTCCGCCGGGTGCGAAGCTGGCCGGGCGCCAAAGCCTCGCCGCCTTCGATTTTCCCAAGGGCTCACTGTTGCTCACCGAGGCCGGTACGAAGCGCCGCGCATCGCTTTACGTGCTGGATGGAGTAGAAGCGCTCCGGCTGGTAGATCCCGGCGGAATCGATGTCTTTGCGAGCGATCTCAGTCAGTTTCGCGCGGCACTCTCGGCCGAGAACCACACCCTTAAGCGGGTCCTTACTGACCCGCGCGTCGTCGATGGTATCGGGAATGCCTACTCGGACGAGATCCTGCACGCGGCGCGGCTCTCGCCCATTTCGCTGACGCAGAAGCTGAAACCCGAGGAATGGGAACGGCTCTACACCGCGACCCGAGAGACGCTCCAACTGTGGATCGAGCGTCTGCGATCCGAAGCCGAAGCTGGATTTCCAGAGAAGGTCACCGCGTTCCGCAAAGACATGGCCGTCCACGGGCGCTATGGTGAGCCATGCCCAAGATGCGGGGAGAAGGTGCTGCGCATACGCTACGCCGACAACGAAACCAACTATTGCGCCAAATGCCAGACCGGCGGCGTGGTCCTCGCCGATAGGAGTCTTTCACGCCTACTAGGCAAGGATTGGCCGCGCACTCTCGACGGGTTTGAGGCGCTCATGCGGCGCTAGCTCTTCCCCATGTAAATAAATCGCAGCAGAAACAGCAGCGCCAGCACATAGAGCAGCCAGTCGTCCTTCCGGAAGTGGCCGCGGATGAGCCGCAATCCCGCGTAGGAGATCATCCCAAAGCCCAAGTCCGCTCGCAATCGAATAGGTCAACGGAATCATGATCAGGGTGAGGAAGGCCGGAAACGCCACCAGCGGATCGTGCCAGGAAATCTCGCTGATGGTCGACAACATCAGCGAGCCCACGACGATCAACGCAGGCGCGGTCGCAGCCGCGGGCAGAACTCCGAGAAATGGTGCGATGAAGAGGGCCACGATGAAGAGAATCCCAGTCACGATGGCCGTGACTCCCGAGCGTCCGCCGGCTGCCACGCCCGCCGCGCTTTCGACGTAGCTGGTCACGGTGCTCGTGCCGACGAGTGAGCCGCAGATGGTTGCCGTCGCGTCGGCGAGCAAAATGCGGTCGACGCGGGGAATCTCGTGGTTGTCCTGGATTAGTCCGGCCTTCTTGGTTACTGCGACCAGCGTCCCCAGGTTGTCGAAGAGGTCGACAAAGAGAAAGACAAAGACGATTTCGAAGAGCCCGAAATGCAGCGCGCCGCGAAGGTCGAGTTTGAAGGCGGTCGCCGTAATCGCTGACAGGCTGTAGGGAGTCGGATGCCAATGGACGAGGCCAAGCGTCCAACCACTTAGCGCGGTGCCGACGATGCCGATCAGCATGCCTCCGCGCACCTGCCAGACCTGAAGGGCAGCCACCAGCAGAACGCCGAAGAGCGCCAGCGCCGTCTCCGGGCTGCGCACATTGCCCAGCGAAATCATCGTTGAGGTGTTCGCGACGATGATTCCTGCATTCTTGAGGCCAATAAAGGCGATGAAGAGACCGATCCCGCCTGCGACGGCCGGATAAAGCTCATGCGGGATGCTCTTCAGAATCTTCTGCCGCAACCCCGTCACGGTCAGCAGCACAAACACGACGCCCGAGATAAAGACCGCGCCCAAGGCCGTCTGCCATGGCACACCCATCCCCTTGACCACGGAATAGGTGAAGTAGGCGTTCAGGCCCATGCCCGGCGCGAGAGCTATCGGATACCGCGCCAGCACGCCCATCAGAATGCTGCCGATCGCCGCCGAAATACACGTCGCCGCCGTTACGGCCGCCAGCGGCATCCCCGTTTCGTGCAGGATCGATGGATTCACGACGACGATATACGCCATCGTGATGAAGGTCGTAAAGCCGGCCAGCACCTCGGTGCGCCAATTGGTGCCCAGCTCCGCGAATTCGAAGTATTTCTCGAGCCTGGCGATCATCGACGTTGGCGTCGTAACGGTAGCGGAAGTAGACAAGTAGCCAGCACCTCGGCTTATGGTTTCGATTCCGGAAAATGACTGCGCGAACGGAGTTAGGCGATCGACCGCCTCGGCCTTGTTACGGATGGGTTAAGACGAAAATACATCATTGCTCGGTATCATGGTAGATATTCCTGCCAGCCGGAGCCTACCCCGGCGTTTGCCATGCCTCTTGCCAATGCCCCCAATCCGCCGGCGGTTCCCAGTTCTGCCCCGCCGTCAGAAAAACATGCGACCGGCTTCGAGCCGCTCCAGTCCCCGCTCTTTCGAAAGCTCTGGATCGCCTCCACAGTCTCCAATCTAGGCGGCTGGATGCAGGACACAGCCGGCACCTGGCTGATGACCCTCCTGACGACGTCACCTCTGCTGATTGCCCTCATGCAGACTGCGGCCAGCCTTCCAGTAGTAGTACTCGGTCTCTTCGCCGGGGCGACTGCAGACATCTTCGACCGGCGGCGCCTGCTGCTTTTCTGGCAAGCTTGGATGCTCAGCGCTGTTGCGCTGCTCAGCGTCCTGACTTTCTTCAACATCATCTCGCCTTGGGTGCTGCTCACCCTCACTTTTCTGCTCAACATTGGTACGGCTATGAACGGCCCTGCGTGGCAGGCAATCATGCCGGAGTTGGTGACGCACGAGCAGTTGCCCGACGCGGTATCGCTCAATAGCGCCGGATTTAACCTCGCTCGCGCCCTCGGCCCCGCGCTGGGCGGAATTGCGGTTGCCGCGTTTACTCACGCCGATACGGGAGCAGCCTGGACCTTCTCACTCAATGCGCTTTCGTTTGTCGGTGTGATTCTGGTGCTCTATCAATGGCACCGCAAACCGGCCTTCAAGAGCGCCCTGCCGGCGGAACGCATCCGGGGATCGATGCGCTCGGGGCTTCGTTACATCCAATACTCGCCCCCGTTGAAGGCAGCGCTGGCCCGAGCGTTCATCTTCACTGGCTTTGTCAGCGCGGTTTGGGCCTTGCTGGCAGTTGTCGCCGCCCGCGATCTGCACCAGGGCGCGCTTGGATACGGCATCCTCAACGGCAGCATGGGCCTTGGCGCGGTCGTCGGGGCGACGAGTCTACCTCGCGTCCGTCGCAAGTTTTCCGCAGACTCGATCATCGCCATCTCTACCTGCGTCTTCATCGGAACTTTGCTCATTCTGGCCTTCGTTCGTTATCCGCTGGTCATTATTCCCGTCTTGCTCGTCGCCGGCTTTGCCTGGACGAGCACGATGTCGACGCTCAACCTCGCGATACAGATTTCGGCGCCACATTGGGTGCAGGCCCGCGCTTTGGGAACTTACCAGATGGTCTTTTCCGGAGGCATGGCGCTCGGCAGCGTCATCTGGGGCCTGCTCGCGGAGCACGTCTCAACACCGATTTCGCTCGCCACCGCTGCCGGAGGATTGCTCGTTACGCTGCCCTTCAGCCGTCGCCTGCACGTGTTGTGCGGCGAACAGCCCGATCTGAGCCCCATGCGCACCGGCTTCGACGCGCCCCACCTCGCCTTTGAGCCGGAGATGTACGACGGCCCGGTCCGCATCCTGATCGACTACTGCGTTGACCGCGAGTGATTACAACGACTTCGTTCACGCCGTACACCAACTGCGCGACGTCAGGCTACGCGACGGCGCGATGCGCTGGGGAATCTTCCAGGACGCCAACGATCCCCGCCGCCTCAACGAGACCTTCGTGATGGAGTCTTGGATCGATTACCTGCGCCAGCGCGAACGCTTCACCGCCTCTGACCGCACCATCCGCGATCATGTGGTCAGCTTTCACCGCGGTGATGAACCGCCGCGCATCACGCACACCATCTATGCGAAGGAACGCAACACGGAAAAATCCGCTAAGCCGAATGCGTAAGGTCGTTGGGTCTTCTTGGCAGCACTACCGCTCCGCAGGATTTCCCCACTTGTCGACGAATGGCGCGGAATAGCTGCTCAGACGGTCCAACAGCCGCGCGGGATCGTCATCGGACAACAGCAACGCCCGGTGAACATCCCGCAGAAAGCCCTCTGAAACTGCTTGATCTGCCATTGCCAGCAGAGGATCATAATAGCCATTCACGTTGAGGAGGGCGCATGCTTTGCGTTGGATTCCGAGTTGGGACCAGGTCAGGATCTCGCAAAATTCGTCCCAGGTGCCATATCCGCCAGGCAACGCAATGAACGCGTCAGCAAGATCGGCCATGAGCGCCTTGCGCTCGTGCATCGTGCCGACCACTCGCAGGTCCGTCAAACCCGCGTGGGCCAGCTCCTTTTGCTTGAGCGCCTCGGGAATTACGCCAATCACGCGCCCGCCATCTTGCAGACACCCGTCCGCAACCGCGCCCATCAGGCCGACGTTGCCGCCACCGTAGACCAACTCGAGACCACTCTGAGAGAGCAGGCGGCCGACCGTCTCCGCGACATCCAGATAAATGCCGTTATTTCCCGGGCTTGATCCGCAAAAGACACACACTCGTCGAAGCATGGTCAGATTGTAGGGCAAGCAGCATCTCGGTTGTGAGGCGTGCCCAAGTGGATAAACTCGCACGGAACCAAGATGGGCCAGAGTAAGATAGCGGAATCCATGCGAGCCCCTTTTTTCTCTTCTCTTTGCCTTTTGATGGCCTGGTTGCCCTTGCAGGCGCAGATCACGCCCGACCTGGTTCTCGTCCACGGCAAGATTTGGACCGAGAATCCACAGCAGCCCGAGGCTGAGGCGGTCGCGATTCTCGGCAATCGGGTCGTTGTGGTTGGAACGTCGGCAGACATACTTAAGCTAGTTGGCCCGACGACTAGGATCGTCGAGCTCGCAGGCAAGCGCGTCGTCCCCGGCTTCAATGACGCGCACGTTCATTTCATCAGTGGGGGAGCGTCGCTCGCTAGTGTCCAGCTGGGCGATACGAAGAGTGAAGCGGAGTTTCGGAAGCGCATCGCTGAATACGCCAAGGCGCAACTCAAAGGCGCGTGGATATTAGAAGGAAATTGGGACCATGAACGATGGTCGCCGGCCCAACTGCCGACACATCAAGTCATCGACGACGTGACTCCCGATAATCCCGTCTTTGTCTCGCGCCTCGATGGACATGAGGCGTTAGCCAATGCTCTCGCGATGAAGCTTGCGGGCGTCGATAAGAGCACGAAAGACATTCCGGGCGGGGTGATCGTCCGCGATGAAGGCGGAAATCCAACCGGCATCTTCAAGGACGCCGCTCAGGGGTTGATTGAGAGAGTCATTCCGCCGCCAAATCAGCGGCAGCTAGCCACCGCTGTTGAAGCAGCAGAGAAATATGCCGCCGAGAACGGCGTGACCAGCGTACAGGATATGTCTGCCGCGCCGGACACGCTGCGCGTTTACGAAACGCTGTACCGCGAGGGCAAACTGCAGGTCCGCATCTCGGGCCGGCAGCCGCTACAGCTTTGGCAGCGCCTCGCTGGGCCTGGAGTCGAGGCCAACTTCGGCAACGAGACGCTTCATATCGGCGGACTGAAGGGTTTCGCCGACGGCTCGCTCGGCTCGACGACTGCATGGCTCTTCCAACCCTATGCGGATGCTCCCAATACCAGCGGCATCCCGAGCGACGAGCTCTCAAAGCCGGATGAGATGTATGCCAACATCCGCGATGCCGATAAAGCCGGTCTGCAGGTAGCAATTCACGCGATAGGGGACCGCGCCAACGACACGATCCTGAACTTCTACGAGCGCGTCGAGAAGGAGAATGGCCCCTGGTCAAATGAACTCGATCGGCGCTTCCGCATCGAGCACGCGCAACACCTAATCGCGAGCGACATTCCGCGCTTTGCGAGCCTTCACGTGATCGCCTCGATGCAACCCTACCAGTGCATTGACGACGGACGATGGGCGGAGAAGCGAATCGGCCCTGAACGCCTCAAGACCACTCACGCTTATCGCTCGCTGCTGGATGCAGGAACTGTCCTTGCCTTCGGCTCCGACTGGCCGGTAGCTCCGATGGTGCCGCTTGCGGGCATTTATGCGGCTGCCACTCGCCGCACGCTCGACGGCAAGAATCCCAACGGCTGGATCCCAGAGCAAAAGATCACCGTTGCTGAAGCCGTCCATGCTTACACCGTTAGCTCGGCTTATGCGGAGGGCGAGGAGAAGATGAAGGGGTCGATCGCACCCGGAAAACTAGCGGACCTTGTCGTTCTGACCGAAGACATCTTCCACATCGATCCGGCGGAGATCTGGAATACCAGGGTCGAGACGACAGTCTTCGACGGGAAGATCATCTATCAGCGCCCGTAGGCGAATCGGCCGGCGGAGAGTGAGAGTGCGTTACCCGGCCGGCATGACGCCTAACTCCTCGCGGATTACCCCAGCGATTCGCTCTGCATGGAACTGCATCAGGCTCTGCGATTCGGCCTCGATCATTACCCGCGCCAGCGACTCCGTCCCTGAATAGCGCACAACGACGCGGCCATTATCCTTCAACTCCGCTTCTGCCGCTCGAATTGTATCGGTGATTGTTGCAAAGTCTTCAAGCGGCCGCTTTTCCTTTACTTTCACGTTTACGATGACCTGGGGAAAGACCTTCAGATCGGCGGTGAGTTCGTGCAACGCCTTGCCCGAGCGGCGAATAATGTCCAGTACGACGAGCGCCGTGAGCAGCCCGTCGCCGGTGGTGCTGAGCGCCGGGAAGAGGATGTGGCCGGACTGTTCGCCGCCGAGCGAGGCGTGGTGTTTCTTCATCCACTCGAGGACATACTTATCGCCGACCGGAGCACGCAACATCGAGACACCGTCACCACGCAACGCCGCTTCAAGGCCCATGTTCGACATCGTCGTGGCCACGACTTTTTGTTCGTTTAGTTCGTCTCTACGCAGTAGATCGCGCGCCGCGAGCAGCAGCACACCGTCGCCGTTGACGACTTTCCCTCTGGCATCGGCAAAGAGCGCTCGATCCGCGTCGCCGTCAAAGGTAATACCGAGATCCGCGCCCCATTTCACCGTTTCCGCCGCGACAATCTCGGGATGGAGCGCGCCGCAATTCGCGTTGATGTTGTGGCCATTCGGGCCCGCGTGGGTGACGTCGACGCGCGCGCCAAGTCGCGTAAAAAGATCAGGCGCGATTGCCGACGCCGCGCCGTTTGCGCAGTCGATCACCAGTCGAAGTCCAGTCAAATCGAGGACCGGAAATAGCTTCCAGAGGTATTGCTCATATTCGATGACAAATTGGGGATCAACTGCGGGGGCAAGAAATGGACGATCGACCTTGGCACCCGTTCCTAACTGCCGAAAAAGTTCCGTCTCGATGTTGAGCTCGACTTCGTCGGGCAATTTGTAACCGTCACTTGCGAAAACCTTAATTCCGTTGTCGCGCCACGGATTGTGCGAAGCCGAGATGACCAGTCCGGCGGCAAAGCCGTTCTTTTGGGTCAAGTGGGCAACTCCGGGAGTTGTGATGACCCCGGCATTCGCCACCTCCGCGCCACCGCTCTGCAGACCCTCGGCGATCACTGCCGCAATCCAGGCACTCGATTCGCGAGTGTCCGCGCCGAGCAATACTCGGAGATGTTTGTTGCCCGCGCCGAGCATCCGCGCCAAGGCGGTCCCGGTCGCAAAAATCGTCTTTGTGTCGAGCGGATACTCTCCAGCCACGCCACGAATCCCATCGGTGCCAAACAGCTTTCGTAATTCACTCATCAGTTGCTTTTCGTGGTCCCTTTAATTGATAACACGCGGCTCGTGAAACTGTTGTCCGCGAAGCGTGTTGTGGTCGTATCTCCGGCACTCAGCGCAGCTGCGCTCCTCACTAGCGTTCCGGATTCGTTGTTGTAGACCAGCGCATAGCCACGACTTAGAACTGCTAACGGTGAGAGTCCATGCAGGCAGGCTTCGAAATGTCGCAATTGAACCTGGGATGACTGCACCCGTGCTGACACCAGGTGCGCCAGTCGCGTGTCTAGGCTTGCCAAACGTTCGCGCAAAAGCCGCAGACGATGACTCGCGTCCTGGCGCACTAGCCGTGCGGCGTTTGTGTTGAAGTTCTCGGTAGCGGCTCGGAGCTTTGCGCGCCATGCCGCCTCGATGCGGAAGCGGAGCTCGTCGACGCGCTGCTGGCGCCGGCCAAAAGCGTCGCGCAGGTTCGCCGAAGAGGTGTCGATCTGCACGCGCCTGAACCGCTCTTGCGATCGGATCAGCTGATAGCGGCAAGCACGTTGCAGCCGATGCCAGAAGCTCTGGACCAGCTCTGCGACCTTATGCTGGGCCTCGGTGATAAGCTCCGCTGCCGCAGAGGGCGTAGGCGCGCGCAAATCCGCGACAAAATCCGCAATGGTGAAGTCTGTCTCGTGGCCAACCGCGGAGACCAACGGCAGATCCGACGCGGCGATGGCGCGCGCCAGCAGCTCGCTGTTGAAAGCGGCGAGGTCTTCGAGCGAACCTCCCCCGCGGGCGATCACGATTACCTCGACACTTCGCTCCCGATTGAAATACTCGATCCCCGCTGCGATCTCTGTTGCCGCAGAGTCGCCTTGCACTGGCGCTGGGTAAAGCAGCACACTTAGCGCTTCATGGCGGCGGCCGCCCACGTTGAGAAAATCGCGAATCACCGCTCCCGTTGGCGAGGTCACGATGCCGATGCAATGAGGAAATGTCGGCATCGGTTTTTTTCGCTCCCCGTCGAAGAGGCCTTCTGCTTGAAGCTTCGCCTTGAGCTGTTCAAAGGCTATCTGCAGCGATCCTGCGCCTACAGGTTCCATGAACTCGGCGATGAGTTGCAACTGCCCGCGTTGCTCATAGACGGAAACCTTGCCGCGAAGCAGCACGTGAAGGCCGTCCTCGGGACGAAATCGAACCAGCATCGCCTGTCGCCGGAAGAGCACAGCGGACAGCTGCGAATCTCCGTCTTTCAGCGTGAAATAAATATGTCCCGATGGTGCGGAACGAAGGTTCGAAATCTCACCCTCGACCCATAAATCGGGATATTCACGTTCGACCGACTCGCGGACGTTGCCCACCAGTTCGGCAACGGTCCAGATGCGCCGTGGAATCGATTTGGGAGCGTCAAAGGTGAAGTCGAGTTGGCCGGGCTGACCCGAATCTGGCGAGACACTCACAGCAAGAGTTTACACGCCTGAAATGTGCGGCCGTTCCGGCCGACGCCCGCCCAGGGCGACCGCGGCCAGCGCGATCACAATTGGAAAGCATTCGAGCGTGTAACGCGGTTCTGGCGCATCGAGCGTCAACAGTAAGGCACAGCGCAAGAGTACAAAGGCGAGCATGGTTCCGGCAAGCCGAGGCCAGCGGAGAAGCCCTGCCAGCCGCAAGAAGCAGATAGGCCAAATTCAGCCCCGCGTAGAAGTAGCAGAAATCCGATTCTTCCGGATGATGGTAGTGGTCCCACCAGCGCAGTTCGATCCAAAGAGTCTCGGTGCGCGGGCGCAGCCACATATCCAGTAGTCGAACCACCGGCAGCGCGAAATAGTATCGCAGCGTATGGTCCTGGATGCGCTGTTGGGCTAGTTCTTCAAAGCGGGCATCGATCTCGGGTGAGAGCGTGGTGGTCTGGTTGTAATCTTCGAGCAGTTGTTTCGTCTGCTCGTACTGTTCGCGACTGTCAAAAGCTCGGGAAGGCAGGTTTTTGATCTCAATCTTGTCGCTGTTGCCGTTCCAATAGATCTCTGAGGTCGAAACCAGATCGACGCACCAGGTCTTCACCCAGCGATTGAAACCCGGGTAGGTGAACTCTCCTGGGTCCATAGCCGAGCGAGGGGCCAGCGGCTGAAAGATATGGAAGACCTGATAGTTCCGGATTGTCCAGGGAATGAAGGGCAGCACTGAAAGCACAGCCGCCAGTATCGCGAGCTTTACGCCGTTGATCGCCGTGAGCCGCGTGCCCCGGCCGCGAAGGCCATAGACGATGAGCCCGCCGCACAGCGCAAAGGCGAGCAGCGCGCCGTCGGGGCGAAGCATGGCTGCGTAGCTCATCGCAAACGCCATGGCGATCAGCCAGCCAGCGCTGGGTTTTTCCAGTAATCTCAGCAGGGAATAAAGCCCCAAAGCCACGCAGAAGATCGAGAGACTCTCCGCCAACGGAGTGGCGGCGTAGTTGGCCGTGAAGGGGCAAAGAGCGGCCAGCCACAACGCCACGATCGCGGCGCGCCGGTTCCAGATGCGCCGAACGAGCACCGCGATCAGCAGGCAGGTTCCGAGATCGATCGCCGTCTGGGCGAACATCACGGCGTGATAATGCTCCATGCCAAATAGCGCGAAGCAGAGCACAAGAAAGAGTGGATATCCCGGAAGGCGGATCAGCGTCGGACGGACACCGTCGTCGGCCGTGAGCCCATAAACATGGTGCTGGAGCCAGTTCTTGGCGATATCGCCATAGATCAGCGGATCGCCATCGACCTCCGGGTAGGCATGAATGAACCACAGCCGTAACGCAGCGCCCGCCGCAATGGCCAGGAGCACGGAAATCCAATAGCGGGAGCGCCGGGGTTGCATCAAAGCGAATCATACCAACGGTTCGGCATCTTCCATCTTTTAAGGTCAACTATGCTTCCTATAGTCTCGTAGTGGGCCACATGAGTCAGCAGATCTTCCTCGATCCCGACCGGAAACGATGGAAGCGCCTTCGGCGCATCTTTGACGTTGCAGCGGTCCTGTCGACGCTGGTGCTGGTAACGTTCATCGTCAGCGTCTACCGGCGGCAGACTCTGCCCGAGCTGCTGCTGCCGACGCAGAAACGAAATTACAAAGCCCTCAAAGAGAACCAACCGTCTCTTAAGGCCAAAGGATCGCGTCCCACGCGTCGCAAGAGCCAGCGTCGAGCCTTCCGAAATCCCCCTGAATACGGACGAAGGAATTCGCGCCGCGTTTTACGTCGACGACGAGGGCAGCTACTCGTCGCTCAAGCAGCACATTCACCAGATCGACATGTTGTTTCCCGACTGGCTGCATGTCATGTCTGCAGACGGGAAGCTCAAGGCATCCACGGCTTTGTATCCGGTGCATATCTACGATGTGGTCGATGCGGCTGGAGTGCATGGCATCGATCCGGAAAACAAAGTCCGACGGGTGATCGAGAGGAGCAAGGAGGACACCGAAGTCTTCCCCATGTTGAACGACTACAACATCCTCACCGACAAATGGGGCGAGAACGTTGGCGACCTGCTCAAAAACCATCAGGCGACGGAGAGCCTGCGCCAGCAAATCAATGCATTTCTTGCCGGAAGCCCTCAATATCACGGGATTGCGCTCGACCTGGAGGAGGTGCCGGATGACGCCGAGGGCGCCTACTTGGCATTCGTCGCCGAGCTTTATTCCGACTTTCGAGCGAAGAACCTGCGCCTGTACGTCAACGTTCAGGTGAGCGCCGACGATGATGAGCTAAAGTCCCTGGCGAAGACCACCGACGGCATCATTTTGATGAACTACGACGAGCACGAGATCAGTAGCGACCCAGGGCCGATCGCGTCGCAGGACTGGTTTGAGGGCAACCTCCGCCGCGTTTTGAAGACGGTGCCGAAAGAAAAGATCATCTGTGCGCTGGGCAATTACGGCTACGACTGGACAGAGCAGCTTCCAGCGAAGGGAACCGCGAAGCCGGATGCCAAGCTGAAGGTTGTCGACTCACGAGACCTGACAGTGCAGGAGGTGTGGCAGGAGGCGTCCGATTCCGAGGCTGACGTCCATCTCGAGGGCGACGAACTGAACGCGCACTTCGCCTACGACGATGAAGACAGCCACCAGCGGCACCAGGTGTGGTTCCTTGATGGGGTCACGGCGCTGAACGAAATGCGCGCTGCGCGGCAGATGGGATTGAGGACGTTCGTCTTGTGGCGTCTGGGCAAGGAAGATCCAACCATCTGGTCGGTGTGGGACCACCCGAGTGCGCCCGACGCGCCGAAAGGACTCGAAGTCGTGCCTCCCGGACAGGACGTCAATAACGAGGGCGAGGGGGATATCCTTCGGGTCACTGGTCGTCCTGCGAATGGCTCGCGGACGCTCTCGATGGACTCCGAAAACTTCACGATCACCGACGAGCGGATGCCAACCTATCCGCGCTCCTACACGATCGAGCAGTACGGCTACATGCCGAAGAAGCTCGCGCTCACTTTCGACGACGGCCCCGATCCCAAGTGGACGCCGAAGATCCTCGACATCCTGAAGCACGAAAATGTCAAAGGCACTTTTTTTGTCATCGGAGATCAGGCTGAGAACAATGTGGGTCTGCTTCAGCGCTACGTCCGCGAAGGCCACGAGATCGGCAACCACACCTTCACTCATCCCGACATCAGCGAAATTTCGTCCCGCCAGCTTGAGCTGGAGCTGAACCTGACCGAAAGGCTCTTCGCCAGCAAGCTGGGACTGCAGCCGCTCTACTTTCGTCCGCCTTACTCGATCGATCAGGAGCCAGACACCAACGATCAGGCAGAGCCGATCGATCTCATCGAACAGATGGGTTACACCATCATCGGCAACAAGATCGACACCGAGGACTGGAACGAACATCCCACGAAGAGTCCCCAGGAAATCACCGACGGCGTGCTGACGCAACTGGCAGCCATGAAGGACCGGCCGTGGTTCCGGGGCAGCGTGATTCTGCTGCATGACGGAGGAGGCGACCGCTCGGCTACGGTGGCCGCCCTGCCGCTGTTGATCGAGACGCTGCGCGCCAAGGGCTATGAGATCGTTCCGGTGTCGGAGCTGCTCGGCAAGACGACCGCCGAGGTCATGCCCCCCATCGCGCCGAAGATGCGCTGGCAGGCGCGGGTGGATTCGCTGGCTTTTATCGCCTACGCGATCTTCGTCAAGTTCGGCGTCTTCGTCTTCTTCTTTGGCGACGTGCTGATGAGCGGACGCCTCATCGTGGTGGGTATCTGTGCCTTTATCGATCGGCTGAGAACGCGCAAATTACCGGAACCGGGCAGCTTCGAGCCTGCTGTCGCGGTCCTCGTCCCCGGTTACAACGAAGAGAAGGTGATCGTCGCCACAGTGCGTTCGGTGCTGAACTCCGACTACCCGAACATGCGCGTCATCGTCATCGACGACGGTTCCAAAGACCGCACGTTCGAAGTCGCTCGGGAGGCGTTTCCAAAGGAAATCGCCGACGGTCGAGTCACGGTGCTAACCAAGCCGAACGGGGGCAAGGCGGGCGCGCTCAACTTCGGCATTGAGCATTTATCTGAGGAGTTCTATGTTGGTATCGACGCGGACACCGTAATCGCGCCGGATGCAGTTTCAAAGCTGGTGCGCCATTTCGCCGATCCAGAGATCGGCGCCATCGCAGGCAACGCCAAGGTAGGGAACCGCGTCAACCTGTGGACCCGCTGGCAGGCCCTCGAATACATCACCAGCCAGAACTTCGAGCGGCGCGCGCTCGACCTCTTCGGCGTGGTCACCGTTGTTCCTGGCGCGATCGGCGCGTGGCGCACCGAGGGCGTACGCCGAGCCGGAGGCTATCCGCTCAACACCGTCGCTGAAGATGCCGACCTCACGATGAATCTGCTCGAGCAAGGATATCGCGTCATTTACGAAGACCGCTCCCTGGCGTTCACCGAGGCGCCAGTCGATATGCGCGGGCTAATGAAGCAGCGCTTCCGGTGGTCGTTCGGCACGCTCCAGGCGGTTTTCAAGCATCGCGGCGCCTTCACCAGGAACAAGGCCATGGGATTCTTCGCGCTCCCGAACATCCTGATCTTCCAGTTGCTGTTGCCGCTTGTGTCACCGCTCATCGACATCATGTTCGTCGCTGGAGTCATCCATTATTTTGTTGATCGTCACTTCCACCCTGCGGCCGCGAGCGCAGCCAATTTCGAGAAGCTGCTGGTCTATTTCCTCGGCTTTCTGGTCATCGATTTCCTGACCTCGAGCCTCGCCTTCTCGCTCGAGCCGCGCCACCAGGCGAACAAGGGCGACGGCTGGCTGCTCTTCCACATCTGGCTACAGCGCTTTGCCTACCGGCAGGTCTTTTCCATCGTCATCTTTAAGACCATCAAGCGCGCCATCGACGGCCGGCCCTTCAGCTGGGACAAGCTTGACCGGACGGCAAGGATGTCAGCTGCCACCGAGCGGATCACGGCAGGCTCCTAGCCACTCTCCGTGGAGCCTAAAGCTGAAGGCGTGACGCAACATTTCCTGGCATCCTCGGAGTAAACTCGTAGTGTGATGGCCACCGCGACGATGAGCACCGTGATTCTCCCTCGCACCCCTCAGGGCGATTTCCTTACCGAACCTTTTACCGATTTCTCCGCGAACGCCAATCAGCATGCCATGAAGGCAGCGCTTGTAAAGGTCGGCGATCTGCTCGGCCATGAATATCCGCTGATCATCGACGGCGAGCGGTTGCACACCTCGGAGAAGATCAAGTCACGGAACCCGGCGCGCCCGGCCCAGATCATCGGCATCCATCAGAACCCGGGCGTAGAGTACGCCGAGACTGCGATCCAAGCCGCGCTGAGGGCCTTTGATCGCTGGAAGTATGTCTCCGTTGATGTGCGGACCTCGCTCCTGATGCGGGCATCGGAGATCATTCGTGAGCGCAAGTTTGAGTTCTGCGCGTGGCTTACGTATGAGGTGGGCAAGAACTGGGCTGAGGCCGACGCGGACGTCGCTGAGACGATCGACTTCCTCGAATTTTATGCGCGCGAGGCATTGCGGCTGTCTGGCGCGACTACTCCAATTCAGCTTCCCGGCGAGAAGAACGATCTGGTTTACATTCCACTGGGCGTTTGCGCAGTCATTCCGCCGTGGAACTTCCCTTTTGCGATCATGGCCGGGATGACGGCGGCGGCCATCGTCACCGGAAACACAGTCGTGCTCAAGCCTTCGGTCGACTCGCCGACAATCGCAGCGAAGTTCCTCGAGGTGCTTGAAGAGGCGGGAATGCCTCCCGGCGTCGTCAACCTCTGCCCCGGCATTGGGCCGACGTTCGGCAACGCGCTTGTAGAGCACCCCAAGACCCGCTTCATCGCTTTCACCGGATCGCGGGCGGTGGGCCTGGAGATCAATGAGAAAGCAGCGAAGACGCGGCCCGGACAGACCTGGATCAAGCGCACGATCCTCGAGATGGGCGGAAAAGACGCGACGATCGTCAGCGCCGACTGCGATCTCAACGCGGCCGTGGAAGGCGTGGTCGCCGCCGCCTTCGGTTTCAGCGGACAGAAGTGTTCGGCGTGTTCGCGGGCGATCGTAGACGAACAGGTCTACGACGTCTTCATCGAGCGAATCAGGGAGCGGACGGCATTGCTTTCGGTCGGCGATCCGGCGGCGAACGCGAATATAGGTCCGGTCGTCAACGAATCGGCCCTGGGAAAGATCCTGAAATACATCGAGATCGGCAAGTCGGAGGGGCGGTTGATCGCCGGCGGCGACGCTGTCGAGACCCCAGACGGCGGCCACTATGTCGCGCCGACAATATTTGCGGATATCGCCGCTGACGCTCGCATTGCGCAGGAGGAGATCTTCGGCCCGGTGCTGGCAATCATCAAGGCGCGAGGCTTCGAAGAGGCGCTAGCCATCGCCAACAATACCGAATATGGCCTCACCGGAGCGATTTACAGCTACGACCGTGCCAAGCTCGAGCGGGCCCGGAAAGACTTCCACGTGGGCAATTTATATCTCAACCGCAAATGCACCGGAGCGATGGTAGGTGCGCATCCATTTGGCGGCTTCAACATGTCGGGAACAGACTCCAAGGCTGGCGGCCCGGACTATTTGTATCTGTTCACCCAGGCTAAATCGGTGGCCGAAAAAATCTAGGCGCCAACTGGCGCGCGGCGACTTAGAGCGAAAGTCCCGTTAGTGTCATGCGCGGAGTTTGTCTCAGCGGTCGTTTTTCTGCCGAAATGCCTACCAGGCGTGAACCTCACACCATGCCAGCTCTACTTTTGCTCTAGCGCCGGTGGACGAGTTCCTCAGTCTGCGCTTCCATTAGGTTGCCGACTTCGTTCGCGGCTTCTGCCAGCATGCGGTGGTGGATCGTAAACAGCGCCAGTTCCAGCCGGTCCGAGACACCGGTCTTGTCATAGATGCTCCGAAGATAATTCTTAATCACCTGTTCGGTTGTGCCCAGGCGGACGCCGATCTCGCGGTTCTTGCAGCCTTGCACGATCAGCGCGACGATCTTCATCTCTTTGGGAGTAAGGCGGTCGCGAACCCTTGCCCCAACGAGATCTTCGGGCTCCGAGTCTTTGCTTGTCTCCACGGGATGAATCGACCGCTCGCCCCGAATGACCTGTGCGCACCGTTTCCAGCAACGCGGTCTTCGAAACATTCCGATAGACGAGGCCATGCAACTCAGTCAACACCGCCGGCGGAGGCACGTCACCGTTTTCTGCGACCAGAATCAGCCGGCTTGTCGCCGACCTGGCCCCCGCGATCAACTGCGCCAGGTCGGCGCGAAGCGACGACGCAACAATCACGATGGCGCCGCGAAAGGTAGTTAGGGCATGATAGAGGCGGGGACAGTCTGGGCATTGGGCGATGATTCGCAGGTCGTCTTCCATGCCAGGACCTTCGCCGTGCCGGTCCGGAAGATCGCCTGATTATCGGCAAGAATGATCTTATGCATCACGCATCCTCTCGCGGAATCCGGCATCACCCGTTATCAGCCAGACACAAAGCATGCCCAACCCATCGATTCGTGGTCTTCCGACGAGATTTCGTGCAACCGGAGTCGTCATGTAGCGTAAACTCACTCCGCTTATCGTCAGTACTCGGCCCGAGACTCTCCCAGTGTCCTCTATTCAGACAATTGGGTACCGGCGGGCAAACGAACTTCCGCTGAACGGCGGAACAAAGGTCGCTCGTCCCTTGAATCCCGCTGTCCGTCGAGCTGGGACAGGGCTCAACCCCGTCATTCTTAGAGGAATACACTAAATTGGCGGCCATCAAAAGTGGAATTCAAAAGATTGACCAACTGAACAACCACTCAGACATCCGTTTTATTAGCGGGTATACACCCTTTCCCGCTCGTTCGCTATGCACCCACTCGGCGCTAGGTGAGCCCGAAAGGAGTGAGCGGCGGATTCAACCCGAAAACGACTTAGACTGGTAGAAGACTGGTGCTGTACGTCCGGCCCGCCATAGGAGCACTACTGCATGGGAAAGCCAATCATACTCGCGGTCGACGACGACATCAGCGTCCTTGAGGCAGTGGTGCAGGACTTGCGCCGCCAATACGGCGCTACCTACCGGATTCTGCGGGCGGGTTCGGGCCAGGCGGCACTGGATACCTGCAGCCAACTCCTCGATCGCCGCGATTCCGTCGCGCTCTTTCTTTCTGATCAGCGCATGCCGGGTATGACTGGCGTCGAATTCCTGGAAAAAGCCCAATTGTTGTATCCGGAGGCAAAGCGCGCGCTGCTGACCGCATATGCGGACACCGAGGCGGCTATTCGGGCCATCAACTCGGCCAAAATTCATTACTACCTGACCAAGCCATGGGATCCGCCTGAAGATCGTCTGTATCCAGTCCTTGACGACCTGCTTGGATCCTGGCAGGACGGCTATAGGCCGCCTTTCGAGGGGATTCGGGTGATCGGGCCGAGGTGGTCGCTCAAAGACCATCAAGTGCGGGATTTTCTAACTCGCAACCAAGTACCCTACGTCTGGCTCGATCCCGAGCATAATGACGAAGCGCTGCAGCTGCTGGCCCACTACAACCTCGACGAACACAAGCTGCCAGCTGTGCTCTTTGCCGACGGCAGCGCCCTCGCGCAGCCTTCCCAGATCGAGCTTGCGGCGAAGATCGGCTTGCATGTTACCGCCGAACGCGACTTCTATGATGTGGTTATCGTTGGGGCGGGAATGGCCGGCCTTGCAGCGGCAGTCTATGCCGGATCGGAGGGATTGCGCGCCCTCCTGCTCGAGCCCGAGGCGGTCGGCGGCCAGGCCGGCAGTAGCTCCTTCATCGAGAATTACCTTGGCTTTCCGACCGGAATCAGCGGCGCGGAATTGGCCAAGCGGGCCTTGATTCAGGCGACCCGCTTCGGTACCGAGCTCCTGACCCAGAACGCGGTGGGGATTCGCAGCCAGAACAATTACCACTATCTCTGCCTGGCGGACGGCAAAGAACTCTCCTGTCGGGTGATTTTGATCGCTGTCGGCGTGAATTATCGCCTGCTCGACGTGGAGGGTCTTGACCAGTTCACCGGGGCAGGGGTCTATTACGGCGCGGCGATGACCGAGGCAATCTCCTGCCGCAATGAGGAGGTCTTTATCGTCGGCGGCGCCAATTCCGCCGGTCAGGCCGCCATGTATTTCGCGAAATACGCCCGAAAGGTGACCATACTGGTTCGCGGCGACTCCCTAATCAGCAGTATGTCGAAATATTTGATCGATCAGATCGCTGCGACATCAAATATTGTGGTGGAGACCGACACCCAGGTGATCGGGGCCAGCGGTGGTCAAAAGCTTGAGTCGATTCGGGTTTCCGGACCCGGAGGGGAGAGCGAGCGGCCGGCGTCAGCCCTCTTTATCTTCATTGGTGCGGCGCCAAACACGAACTGGCTGCCGGACTCGATCATGCGCGACCCAAATGGCTTCGTCCTTACCGGAAGGGACATCCAGGTCGAGGGCAAGGCGCCAAAGGTATGGAAGGAAGACCGGCAACCGTATCTTTTGGAAACGAGTACGCCGGGAATCTTTGCCGCTGGAGACGTCCGGCACGGATCGGTTAAGAGAGCGGCTTCTGCCGTCGGAGAGGGTTCGATTTCGGTGCAGTTTATGCACCAGTATTTGGCCAGATTCTAGGGTCATTCGCCATTATGCAAGACCAACAGCTAACCGCGACCGTTCAGACAGTAGACGCTCGGGAAGTGTATTCCCAGTTGCGCCAAGTTGATGTCTTCTCGCAGCTCCGCGAAGAAGATGCTGCCTGCCTTGGCCAGGTTCGGCTCATACATGCGCCGCGTGGTGCCGTCTATTTCCACGATGGCGAGGAGCTTGCCGGATTCTGGGCGGTCGTCAAGGGCGAGGTGCGCGCTTTTAAGCAAGAGGCGGACGGATCGAAGGCCTACGCTTTCTGCTGCACGGCCGGCAATACTTTTGGCGAGGTGCCGCTGCTGACCGGACGCAAGACCATCATCGGCGCTCCTGAAGTCGTCAACGACGCAATCCTGATTGAGATCGGGGACGAGGGATTCTGGCGGCTGATGTCTACCTGCCCCGTCGTGCGCAGCGCCATACTGCGCAACATGGAAATGCGCCTGCAGAATTACCAGACCTTCGCCGTACATCGCGAAAAGCTGATGGCCCTGGGAACGCTTTCGGCGGGACTGATGCATGAGCTGAATAATCCCGGCACAGCCGCCAGGCGAGCGGCGGCCCAGCTGCGGCAGAACCTGGTGCAGCTGCAGAAGATCAGCCTCCGTTATTGTGAACTTCCAATGCCTACTGAGCAGTTGGAATGCATCAAAGAGCTTCAGATCCGTGCTTTGACAGGCGAGAAACCCAGTGTAATGAATTCCATCGACCAGTCTGACGCGGAAGAGTCGCTCGCTGAGTGGCTTGACGAAGCAGGCGTCGAGAACAGCTGGCAGATCGCTCCAACTCTGACCTCCACGGGCCTAACTCAATCAGACCTAAGCTGCGCCCAACACGCCTTCCCCAACCGGTCGACCAACGGTGCTTCCTTCTCCGATGCGCTCAACTGGCTGGTGTCGCTGGTTTCGAGCATGCAGCTTGTCGAAACCATAGAGGAGAGCATCACCCGCGTCTCAGAGCTTGTAATGGCGGTGAAGAAGTATTCCCACAGCGAGAGCGTCGGCCAGATGCACCCGGTCGATATTCACGATGGCCTGCGCAGCACGCTGACGATCCTGTGGCACAAGTTCCGGCCCAAGGACCTGAAGCTCGACAAGCGGTTTGCGGCAGATCTGCCGATCGTCAAGAGCAAGGGCGCCGGTCTCACCCAGGTATGGACCAATCTGCTCGACAATGCCATCGATGCCAGCCCGGAGCGTGGCACGATTCATATCCGCACCTGGGTGGAAGACGACAGCATCGTTGTTGGTATCGCCGACGAGGGTGCGGGAATCACAGAAGAACACCGTAAACACATCTTCGAACCGTTCTTTACTACCAAACCGGTCGGCGTTGGGACCGGTTTGGGCTTGGACATCGCCCACCGTATCGTGGTCGGCTCCTATGGGGGCAAGATTAGCTTTACTACCGAACCCGGCAAGACCGAGTTCATTGTGCACATCCCGATTTCCGCTCTCAACGCCGATCTGGCGGCCAAATAGGCAAAGACACCGAGAAACCAGCGTAGACTTTGCGGCGCTTCCCAAATCCTGCCTTCTCTCCAACTGCCCTTTGCGGAAAACCGTGAAGTTCGATTCGCTCGATGCCGATAGGGTCGTTGAGCCGGTGGTTTTTCGGCGCAGGGAGACGCGACCCAAGGCGCGGCGGGCGTCACAGGCTTTGGGCCATGACCCCGGTGCCGGACCATTCCTGCTAAACCAATCGCAGACTCCAGGGAGCGAAGCGTGTTTGCCATAATCGGAATCGTCCTGGTCTTTGGCGCGGTGATCGGCGGGTTCCTCATGGAGAAGGGACATCTGGCGGTGCTGGTTCAGCCGGCCGAGCTGCTGATCATCGCGGGCGCCGCTCTGGGCACGCTGCTCACCGCCAACCCTTTGCATATCCTGCAACAGATCGTCGGCGCACTGCTGGGCACGCTGGGCGGCTCCAAGTTTGGCAAGGCACGCTATCTCTCGACCCTCAAGATGATGTTCGACCTGTTGAACAAGGTGCGCCAGAGCGGCTTGCTCTCCATCGAGTCCGACATCGAGCAGCCCGCCGAGAGCGAGATATTCAAGCGGTATCCCGACTTCCTGAGGGACCACCATGTCTGCCACTTTGTCTGCGACACCATGCGCATGATCATCACCGGAGGCGTCGAGCCGTTCGATATGGACCAGATGATGGAGCGGGACATGGAGGTCGCGCACCACGGCGCATCCGCGCCCATATCAGCCCTTTCGACGGTTGCCGACGCGCTCCCCGGCTTGGGAATTGTGGCTGCCGTCCTCGGTGTGGTCATTACCATGGGCGCTTTGGCCGGTCCTCCTGAAGAGCTAGGCAAGAAGGTTGCCGCGGCTCTGGTCGGGACTTTCCTTGGCATTTTGCTGTGCTACGGGGTGGTCGGCCCGCTAAGCTCCAATATGACCAAGGCCGTCGACGAAGAGCACAGTTATATGCACATGCTGCGCGTGCTCATGCTCGCGTCGATGAAGGGTAATGCCCCGCAGATCGTCGTCGAGATCGCGCGGCGCGCGATTCCGTTACATGTTCGGCCGAACTTTGAGGAACTGGAGGCCGCCTGCCGAGGTGAGTCGGCAGCCCCCGCCGGTGTCGGGGAGGCCGCCTAGGTCCGCGATGGCAAAACCGCAAATCATCATCATCAAGAAAGTCCAGGGTCACGGCGACCATCATGGCGGTGCCTGGAAGGTCGCCTACGCCGACTTCGTCACCGCCATGATGGCGCTCTTCATCGTTCTGTGGCTGCTCAATACGAGCGAACATACTAAGAAGGTGATTGCCGGCTATTTCAACGACCCGATGGGGAAGCCCACCGACAGCGGCTCGACTCAGTCGGGCGTCGGCGAGTCAATCCCCTTCACCAAGGAGAACATCGAGAAGCTGAAGGAACAATTGCAGAAGCAGATCCAGCAGACTGCCAATCTGAAAGACCTCTCGAAGCAAGTCGAGATGACGATCACTCCGGAAGGCCTGCGGATCGAGCTCCTGGAATCGAAGGACGGAACTTTCTTCGATTCCGGCAGCATCACGCTCAAGCCGGGCGGCAAGGACATGCTGAACCTGCTAGCGGACAAGCTTTCCACGGTCCCCAACCGGGTTTCGATCGAAGGCCACACCGACGCCCAGCCGTTCTCCGGAACCAATCCGCTCTACACCAACTGGGAGCTCTCTGAAGATCGGGCCAACGTTGCGCGGCGACTCATGCAGCATCCCGGCGGGCTGCGTCCGAACCAGGTCTCCCAGGTTCGTGGGTTCGCCGATCAACGCATGCGTGATCCTCTTCACCCCACCGACCCATCCAATCGTCGGGTGTCTTTGATTATCCAGTACCTGACTCCGGCCGATTTTCCGGACGGCGTTCCCCCCTCCGCCACCGCCGAGCCTCCTGCTCCTGAAAAAGGCAATTCCGCGCCGCCGTCGCAGGATTCAAAGGCCTCCGCGCCTGTCGCAAGCGGCAAGCCGAGCGCGGCACACTGAGCCGCTGTTCATAGGTCCTGCCACTTTCTGTCTGAAACGATTCGCTGGTCGAAGTCACCAATGTAAAGGGCACTTTGGTTTAGTCAAGTCACCGGCAATACGCAGGAAGTTTATGGGCCTCAGGCTAGCAGAGCGGCCCCGCTGAATCTCGCGACTCTCTCCTCCACGCGTTATATACTCCTGTCACCGGGCTCGTCAGCAACGCACGTGAATCTATTGCTGCCGGAAATGCCATCTGGGACCGAAATGGGTTGCTGGAATGCGACCCGGAGCAACCTGTTTTCATGGATGAGAAGGGCCGAGAGCGGCGAGACGACCAGTGGAAGACTGGGGCCGGAATCCGAGTCCCGGTTCCCGGCGAAAGTTCCTCGCCGGGGACTACTGTTCCGCTCGATTCGCCGACGATCATCGACATCCCCGGCCGGAAGCTCACGGATATTCCCATCCGCAATATCTCGGCTGACTCCCCGACGATGGTCGGGGGGCAGACCACGCAAAGAACGACATCCGGCCAGATCAATATCCTTAACAGCGCGCCGATTCTGGAGACTGGATCGCTGCTCGGAGGGCGCTACCAGATACTCAATATTCTCGGCGTTGGCGGCATGGGCGCTGTCTACCAGGCACTGGACATCGAACTCAACCGCACCATTGCGCTGAAGGTTATTCGCCCCGATCTGGCTGGCAATCAGGCCATCATTGATCGCTTCAAGCAGGAACTCATCCTCGCCACTCAGGTCACGCACAAGAACGTTGTGCGCATTTACGACCTCGGCGAAGCCGACGGCATGAAGTTCATCACCATGGAGTTCGTCGAGGGCCAGGACTTGCGCTCGCTGATCCATGAGCGGACCAAGTTGCCTCCTGGAGAATCGGTGGAGATCATGCAGCAGGTTTGCCGCGCGCTCGAGGCGGCCCACGCTGTTGGCGTGATTCATCGCGACCTCAAGCCGCAGAACATCATGCGCGACCGCAACGGCCGCGTGGTGGTGATGGATTTCGGTTTGGCGCGGACGCTGGGCGGCGATGGCATGACCCAGTCCGGCGCGCTGGTCGGCACCATGGAATACATGTCGCCGGAACAGGCACTCGCCAAGGAGCTCGACCAACGCTCCGACATCTTCTCCCTGGGAATCATCTTTTACGAACTGCTGAGCGGGGCAATCCCGTTTCGCGCCGACAGTGCGCTGGCCAGCCTCATCAAACGTACGCAGGAACGGGTGGTTCCGGTCTCCGAGCTGGATGCGACGATTCCCGCGCCGATCAGCGATATCGTCAGCCGCTGCCTCGAACGCGAGGTCGATGTGCGCTATCAGAGTGCCGCCGAACTGCTTGCCGATCTGGACGCATGGCTGGGCAGGCGGCCGCTGAGTCAGGCGCCGATCAGCACACGGCCGAAAACCAACAAAGGCGGGCCCCCGATCAAACCCTGGCTGCTCGCGGGCGCCGGAGTTCTTACGCTGCTGCTGGCTTTGGGAATCGGCGGATTTCTCGTATTTCGTGCCTCCGGCAATCGCGGCAGCAAACCTGGCACGGTAAGCCAGGTTCCCGCGCTGACCCTGACCGTCGTGCCCATGCACAACGCTTCTGGCGATCCCAAGCTTGACTGGCTTGGAGCTTACCTTGCCGATGCTTTGAGTACAGACATCGGGCAGTCTTCGCGCTTGCATACCGTGCCCAGTGATCGGGTCCGCCAGGTTCTTGCTGACCTGCAATTGACGCCCGAGGAGGCTGTTGACTCCAACACCCTCGCCCGTATCGTCCAGTTGACCAACACCGACATCGCGGTTTCGGGACAGTATGTCCGGCTGGGTGAGCAGATCCACATCACGGCAGTCGTTCAAAACATCAAGAGCGATCACGCGACCACAGTCACCGCCAACGCCGCGAATGAGCAGGCCTTGCCCGATGCCCTCGACTCGCTGGCGGACCAGGTCCGTAAGAGTCTGAGCTTTTCCTCCAACCAAATCAACGAGCTGAAGGCACAATCATTCAAACCATCCTCCAAGTCGATTGATGCACTTCGCACGTACGACCAGGGCATGGCATTCATGCGCATTGGAAAGAACATCGATGCGGCGCACGCATTTCAAAACGCCGTGAACGCAGACCCACAGTTCGCACTTGCTTATTCGGCACTTGCTCAAACGCAATCGGCGCTCGGCCATCAGGCCGATGCCGAGAAGGCTTCCAGCCGGGCGGTGGAGCTCGCCGGCGCCCCGGGTTTTCCGCAGTTAGAAAAGATGTTTATCGACGCCAACCACGCCGAGATGCTCAGGGACAACAAGAAGGCCGTCGGGATATATGAGAGCTTGGCGCAGGCTTTGCCGGGGAATCTCGATGTCCAATACGCTCTTGGCTCGCTCTACGCCGACACCGGAGACTATGACAAAGCGCGCACGATCTTTTCAAAGATTCTCGCCGCCGATCCAAAGAATGTGTTGGTGCTCTGGCGCGCCGGCGCGGCTGAACTCCAGAGCAGCCATTTCCAGGCGGCGCTGGAGCCGCTGGCCCAAGCTGAGATCCTGGCCGACGCTACAGGCAATCAGGAGCTTCACGCCAGAATCCTCCTCAATATGGGAGTCGCCTACCGGTTCCTTAATCGGATTGAGGAAGCACTGCACTACTTCAGCGAGTCGCTCGCTATCAGCGAGAAGATCGGACTGAAGCGGGGCGTGGCCGGGGCGCTCACCAACACCGCCCAAGTCCAATCCTACATGCAAGACAAGCCCCTTCCCGCGCTGGAGAACCTAAAGAAGGCGATCGCACTCTATCAGGAGATTGGGGCGACCAAAGACGCAGCCGACAGACTCATCGATCTGGCCGATATATATAACGCCCAGGGCAACAACGAAGAGGCTCTAAAGCTTTACCGTCAGGCTTTGCAAGATGAGCGCGATGCCGGTGACCAGAACCGCGAAGCGTTGTGTCTGAACAACATTGCCGGTATCAGCCTCTCCCAGGGGGACACGGAAAGCGCTTTTACATACTACCAGCAGGCATTGCAGCTGGGTGAAAAAATCGGGTCCCCGCAACGGATATCCGACCCGCTGCAAGGGCTTGGCGAAGCTTACACCGCCGCTGGACAGTTCGACGAAGCTCTGACCTCGCTGAAGCGAGCCCAGGATACCTGTCGCAGCAATGGAAACGCTGCCTGCGTCGCCCAAACTCAACGCCAGATCGGAGTGGTGCTTGGCTACGAGGCACGATTCGGCGCCGCTGTCGACTCTCTCCAGCAATCAGTGAAGGGCTATACGGCACTAAAGGACAAGAACAGTGCTATGGGCTCCGCCTTGCAGGAGCTGGCCGAGGCCCTGGCAAGGTCAGGACGAGGCGACGAGGGAACTCCATACCTCGATCAGGCGGATACCGTCGCCCGCGATTTAAATGACCAGGAGCTGGCGTCGCAGATTCTGGGCACACGTGGGGAGATCGCACTCCTCAGGGGAGATGCCGCAGCCGCAGCGCCATTTCTGCAACGGGCCTTGCCGCTCGCTTCGGAGTCTCGCAATCGCAATGCGATCCTTGCTGCAAAGCTGAATCTCGCCCGCCTGGCTGTCGCCCAAGGAAAAGGAAGTGAGGCTGTGGCCCGCCTGAAGCCGCTGATCGGCCCAGAGGTGACTTCAGACAGAAACCTCCTCTCACAATGCAAGGTCTACTTGGCGGAGGCCTTGATCGAGGTTAAGGATTATTCCGCTGCGCGCCAGATTCTCGATCAAGCCGTCGCTCAGGCCGACAAAGCCGGCATGCGCCTCCGTCTCGCCAGGATATATTACCTTCAGGCTACCGCCTCCAGGCTCAGTGGCGACTCCGGTGATGCCTGGAACGAATACCGGCAAGCCCTCACTCTGCTGAATACAATTCGGAATGAGCCAGGCGCCGAGAATATCCTTCGTCGCGTTGACTTGAAAGCTGTCTTCGATGACTGTACCCGCTGGGTAGGCGCAACCGGCGGGAAGTAGGTCTCGTCGGTTGTCCACCGTTTGGGGAAGGACTGAGGGTTGGAACGTCGGTTCCAATCCCGCCTGCCGCACTTTTGGCTGCCTTTCATCTGCATTCAAAATCAGGATTGACCGAAGGTGCACGCAACTTTACAGGAGCGTACTTCGTGAGCAGCGTGTTCTATGCCTCGTCGCCACTCGAGTCCCAACACATCGTGTCAGCGTGCAAAGGGTTGGCACAGAGACAAGAAAGCCCGGCCGCATTTCATGGCCGGGCTTTGGATTGCGGTTACGGTCCTGACGGAAGATCGCGAATGACGTAGTAGGTCACTGAGACTGGAGTCCCAACATTGCCGGCCGCGTCGGTCACGTGGACCGTATAGGTGTGTTTCCCTATCACCGAGGTATCCACTGGCCACTTGACTTTCGCTGGAGTGGTTACAGGGGTTTCGTATGACTTAGCCCCGCACTTCGCGACTCCCGAGAAGTCGTCAGAGCACTGGTAAGTGGCATACGCTGGCTTGTCCTTGCGAAATACCGGAATGCCAAGCTGCGATCCGATGTAGCACGCCACGGGTTCGCCCGAGGGCATACCACACTTCAAAACCGGCCCCGAGACCACCTGTGGAGCGACCGTGTCGACGAACATGATTGCGGTGTAGAACGTCGTGTACCAACTGCCGGTGTTGTCCTGACGGAAGTATAGCTCCTCAGTTCCGGCGCAATCGGTGGCGAAGTAATGTAGGAGATACATGCCGTCTGCATCGACGTGGAGTTGAACCGAAGCGGGCGTCCAAATCGCGGGTGCTGGCGTACCTGCCGCGGGACAGCCGCCCGGATAGAGGATCGTCTTGTCCCCAGGAACCGGGAATTCGGTGGAAGGAATCGAGGGATAGCCAGCGAGTGGCGCTACGCCATAGGTAAGGCTGTACGGCGACGCCGCCACAAATCCGTTCAAATTTCCGCCATTGTAGTTTGCCGGCAAGATCGGAGAACGGGTGTTGAATGTGGCCTGAATGTCATGAGAGTTAACCCACATCTTATTTGCCGACCAAGGGAGTAGATCCACATGTGTCCGGTATTCCGGCACTGGGCCTACGCTGATAAAGGAGGATTGGATCACCGGCTGCGGGCTACCTCTGGTGTTGCCCAAGCCAGGTCCAGAAAACTCGGTGAGCACGTTTAACGGGCAATAGAAGCCTTGATCTCCGGGTGTATCAAAGGTGCAGAAGCCCTGCGTCCAATTGTCGTTTTCGAGGAACCCGAATCCCTGGTGGAAAGTCTCGGAGAAATTGCCGTCCGTGTAAGTGATGTCCGGAAGGGACAGAGGGGGAAAGTCGAAGACGTCCTGAAGAACCATGTTTCTCGCCGTTGACGAAGGGCAGTTCTGTCCGCTTGCGGCCGGATTGTTGCCAATCTGGCAGACGAAAGTGAAAAGCTTGCAGGCCGGATTGTTGTTGGCAATATCCGCGGGGGTGAGAAACTCGCCCAGATGGATGAGACATTGCGAGGTTGCGAACGACGTGCCATGGACAAGGGTGGGAAAAGAAGAGGGAGCGAGCGCCTGGTCGGTCACGACCGGAGTCGACCCCGGGGGAATAGTAAGCGTACCATCAGCTTGGGCAGTCGAGAAATCAGTCAGGAACTGGACATTCAGATTTGGGGCCGTACTAAAGTTGAACGGCGTGACGAGCGACGTCGGGGTGATAGGATTCCCGGTAATTTTGCCGCTGCCCAGAGCGCCAGTGGAAGTGCAGCTGGTGATGAGGTTAATCGTGGACGAGGCCAGATACCCGTTGAAGTCGACCTCGTCGAGCGTGATCTGGTTCGCTCCCGGAGAGAGAAACCTGGAGATGTCTATGGGAGCCACTCCGCCGACCACTCCCAACGGTCCGCTGGGCCCATCCGGGTAGTCCGGATCGGTACCGACCGTCACACTATTGGAATAAGCTGGCCGGAAGCAGCTGGCAGGATTACCTTGGGAGCCAGCGTTCGGAACTCCGCAAAGGTTGGTCGTCGTCGAGTTCACCGTTAAGGAGATGTAGTTGTCGACCAGGAGGTTGGTGGGCGTCATACTACCGGCGGGGAGCGCTCCAGACACCATCGCTGAGATACCGGTCGACGGGCACGACAAGTTAAGCGGCGCGCTGCCGAAGGTGTTCGGCATGGCCAAGCTCGTACCTTGGTTGGAGAGGCGCACGTTTACCGAAGGAAACACCGGAATTACGTTCTGCGCCTGGGCGATCGCCATAAATGCGGCCATACAACCGCTCGCGCATGCCACGCGAAGACTAGACTGCACAAGTCCCGGCACTACTTTCATAAATACCATCCTGACTGTTCTTTGTATGATCAGTTCGTCGAATCCAATGACTCGAGACGACCAAGGCTGGCGTTTCCTATGTCGAGAGTAGGGCATCAGAATGCATACCGCGAACCGATCGAATCCGCAAAACCTCACGCCTGACCAGCTGTTCATCCTTGCTCAATACGTGTCCCGCAGTAAACCGCAAGTACTGTAACATTCAGTCCGTTGCCGCCAGGTGTCAAGTGAAAAATCCCCGCATACAACGAAAGTTGTACGGCGCAAGAAGATAAGCGTCGGCTCGGTAGCCAATACCATGAGCACCTGTCTTGAATCGCGACACCGCGCGCATCTCCCATTCGCGGCGAGGTTCGGCAGGCTTTCGGATATAAAGGTGTTTGAACGATTGCCCGAGAGGAGTTTGCGCATTGACTTCGGACCGCTATTCCATTGGCGTCGATTTGGGAGGAACCAATTTACGCATCTCCGCATATCGTGAAGCAGGCGCGGCTACCGAGGGCATCATTGACAGCGCCGCGCTGCCCACGCGCGTTTCGAGCGGGCCAGTCGCGGTAGTCGCCGACATGGCCGACGTGATCAAAGGCCTGCTCGACAAACATGGCCGAGGGTCCCATTTTGCGGGTGTAGGCATTGGCACTCCAGGTCCGCTCGAGCTGCCGGAAGGGGTGATGCGCAACCCGCCAAACCTGCCGGGGTTCGATGGCTTTCCGCTTCGCGAGGCGCTTGCTCAGGCGATCGGCGAGGCGGTGACGATTGAGTCCGACGCCAATCTGGCTGCGTTGGCCGAGTTTCGCCTGGGATCGGGCAAGACCTACGCCGTGTCTTCTCTGTGCATGTTGACGCTCGGAACCGGCGTGGGCAATGGGATCATTCTCGACGGAAAAATCCTGGACGGCAACAACGGCATGGCCGGCGAAGCGGGACATAATACTGTTGTCGCTGATGGAGAGGATTGTCCATGCGGGAGCCGCGGATGCCTGGAACTCTATGCCTCAGCCACGGGCGTCCAACGCATGGCGGCAGCCAGCCGCACCCTGCAACGCCAACAAGCAAATTCGTCGGAAGATTCCGGCCAGCCCACTGCGCTCGATGTGGCTAACCTCGCGCTGGCGGAGGACGAATTCGCCTTGACAGTATTTGCCCGCGTTGGCACCGCTTTGGGAATCGGCATTGGCGCCCTGGTCAATACTCTCAACCTGCCTCTGTATGTCGTTGGCGGCGGGGTCTCTGCGGCATGGGATCTCTTTGCTCCGCGAATGATGGCGGAACTCCGGATGCGCAGCTATGTTTACCGTCTCACCGCGCCGAGCGCGGAAGAATCGCGGCAGCGGTCTCCGCGCAAGACCCATGTAGTCCGAGCCGAACTTGGCTCCGATGCGGGTATACTTGGCGCTTGCCTGTTGCCCCTGATGCCCAAATAATCGAAGCTATGTAGACAACTTGCAGGGATGGGCTGGACAACCGAAGGCCCGTGACGGTTAGGATGGCTTGACATGATTAACCCAGCGCCCGCGATCAGCTCCCAATTAAAAGGCCCACCAATCAAGATGAACCGGTATCTGCTCAAGGGTACCGGAGTTGGTGCGCTGGGCGGCTTGCTCTTCGGCTTCGACACAGCAGTCATTGCCGGAGCGACCCATCAGTTGACTCAGATTTACAATCTGACCGCCGAACAGCTCGGAATCACCGTCGCCATCGCGCTGGTCGGTACCGTCATCGGGGCAATGTCGGCAGGAGCGATCGGGCAAAAGTTTGGTGGGCGCGACACTTTGCGCGTCATGGCCGTGCTGTGCGTGATCTCGGCCCTTGGTTCCGGTCTTGCGTGGAGTTGGTACGCCCTGCTTGTCGCCCGGTTCATCGGCGGCCTTGGTATCGGCGGTTCCTCGGTGCTCGGGCCCGTCTATATCGCCGAACTCGCTCCTGCCCAATGGCGCGGGCGGTTGGTGGGCATGTTCCAGGTCAACATTGTCGTTGGCATCCTGCTCGCATACTTCTCGAACTTCGTCATCGCCGAGTTAAACACCGGCGCGATGCAGTGGCGTTGGCAGCTCGGAATCGCGGCCATCCCTGCCGTCCTGTTCCTGGTCATGCTCTTCGGTATTCCGCGCAGCTCGCGCTGGCTGGTTACGCAGGACCGCATCGACGAGGCGCGGCAGGTGCTGGAAATGATGGGCACGCCCAACTCCGAAGCTGAATTGAAAGAGATTGTCGATTCCATCCATCTCGAGCGCGCGAGCCGCTCCGAGCCGCTCTTCTCGTGGAAATACCGGAGGCCGATCTTTCTTGCGGCGACGATCGGTATGTTCAATCAGTTGTCGGGTATTAATGCGATTCTGTACTACCTGAACGACATCTTTGCCGCAGCCGGCTTCAGCCGACTTTCCGGAGACCTGCAGGCGGTGGCCATCGGCGCGACCAACCTCGTTTGCACGCTGCTCGCTATGACCGTGATCGATAAACTCGGCAGAAAGAAGCTGCTGCTCTTCGGGTCTGTCGGCACCGCGATCTGCCTCGCGGGGGTCGCTGCTGTCTTCTTTACCAATTCCCATCAGGGCCTGCTTGTCTGGCTGCTGGTTGCTTACATCGCCTTCTTCGCAGCATCCCAAGGCGCGGTCATTTGGGTCTACATAAGCGAAGTCTTCCCGACCAAGGTTCGCTCTAAGGGCCAGAGTCTCGGCAGCAGCTCTCACTGGATTATCAACGCAGCGATTGCCTTCACGTTCCCGCTGCTGGCAAAGTCGTCAGGGGCGTATCCCTTTATGTTCTTCGCTGCGATGATGGTGCTTCAGTTCTTTGTCGTGCTCGTCGCCTATCCGGAAACGAAGGGCGTTTCGCTGGAGCACTTGCAGCGCCAATTAGGAATTGATTAGACCAAGAACAAACTGTACGGCGACTGGCAATGTCATCTGGCTCCCTCTCGGAAGAAGCATGTGCAGCGCAGTTGATTTGCCCTTGCACTTATTTCGGCCTTAACTCCAGCCCTGAATACCCATCCGTATTCAGCGTTAAACCAAAAAGGAGACCAGACTGAAAGTCTGGCCTCCCCTCGGCTTTCTCATGTTGTTGGTAAGAGAATTCCCGACCCTTATGGGCGCGCATGGGCCGGTCTCGTTTCGGGAAACGGTCGCACCGGCCTTGATCGAATCCGGTGAACGAACGGACAGATATTCTCAGGCAGGGAGATAGATTTGCCGGCGGGAGGAACCCGGCAGCAAGGTCTGGCAGAACGCCGACCAAAACCCTGGGGACTCTGGCGATTAGGGGATTGGGGACATTCGCGCTTCCCACATCGCCGGGTGCGTTACTGCACGGTCTTCGTATCCGCCTTGTCGGGTTTTTGTGTGACCTGCTTTGGGGTGGGCAGCTGCGAAAGATCCCAGCCTCCACCAAGGGCTTCGATCAGTTCCACCGACGAGGCCATTTCTTGTACTTGAAGACTTACGACCGCCTGCTGGTCCCCGAGCAACGTGGTTTGCAGCGTGACTACGTTGATATAGGGGTCGATGCCGGTCTCGTAGCGCCCCAGTTCCAAGTCAAGCGCCCTTTGGGCGGAATTGGTCGCTTCCTGTTGTTGTTGGATCTGCCGGGAGAGAATGCTTACTGCAACGAGATAGTCCTCAACCTGCTGGAAGGCTGTCAGCACCGTCTGCCGATAGGCAGCCACATCAGCGTTGTAAGTCGATACGACCTGGCTCAGGCCGGCGGTTAGTCCAGCGTTATAGATCGGCTGAGAGACCGATGCGCCGAGAGACCAGAAGCGACTGGGCCAATCGAACAGGTGCTTGAAAGTGGAGCTGTCGAAGCCGCCGCCGACCGAAAGAGTAACGGTAGGATAGAACGCGGAGTAGGCCACCCCAATGGCGGCGTTCGCTGAAGCCATATTGCGTTCCGCACCGGCAATGTCCGGGCGGCGCTCCAACAATTGCGAAGGGACGCCCACTGGAATAGGTGGAGGCGCAGTCGTCATGGGCTTCACCGGGATAGAGAAATCCGATGCCGACTTGCCGATCAACGTTGCAATGGCATGCTCGTATTGTGCCCGCAGCAGCCCTACGTTGGTTGCCAAAGCCTGAGCACTCTCCAAGGTCGACTGGGCCTGAACGACAGAAATCTGATTGTTGACGCCAGTCTCATAAGTTGCCTGGGTTAGCGCGAGGGCCTTCTTGTCGGCCTCAACTGTGTTATCGAGGACTTTCTGCAAGGCGTCCTGCCCACGAATCTCGAAAAAGTATTCCGCTAGGCTCGCCTCCTCGACGAGGCGCTCATTTTCGAGGTCTGCTGCGCTCAGCTGTGCTGCATATTGCTCTTCGTGGACTGTGTTCCGGATGCGCCCGAAAAGATCGGGTTCCCAGCTGACGTCGATAGGCAGCGAAATGAGCGAGCTTTGCCGTCCGCCGTTCAACGTCGCTTGCCCATTCTCGGTGTTGACGTTGTTGCTCTCGTTCGCCGAAGTGCGTTGACGGCTCAATGCAGGGCCGGCGTTTACCGTCGGAAAATACTCGGATCGCGCCTCGCGGACCAGCGCCCGGGCCACCATAAGGTTCTCGAAATATTGTTTAATGTTCTGGTTATCGATGTTGAGCTCATCTTCCAGGGCGTTCAGCTCGGGATCGTTGTAAATCTCCCACCACTTCCCTCGCAGCATCGCGTCCTGCGGATTGGCAGGTTGCCATATCTTTGCCTCGGGCGAAGTCGCGGCGGTATCGGGCCGGGGGGGCTGGCTTGGGGATCTCTTTGTATGCGGGTGGCGGGGCCTGCGCGAGCGCAGGCGGCTGGTGATACTTGGGCCCGACGGTGCATCCGGCCAGGGTCAATAGCGCCAGGGTGGCGAGCGCGGCGACCCGGTGTGGCTCGAAAACTTGCCGCATTCGGTGATGGATCATGTTATTCCACATGGCTGCGTTCCAATCTAGAGCCTAGCTCGTTGCGTTCCCAGGGGCGTGGAGGTCCGACGGCCGATGGAACTCGCCGTGCGGTTTGCCCTGCACCCACAAGCGCACCCAATCGACCACCAGGTAAACCACCGGAGTGGTGTAGAGAGTGAGCATCTGGCTGAAAATCAAACCACCAACAATTGTGATGCCCAGCGGCCGCCGCAGCTCCGATCCCGTTCCGGTGCCAAAAGCCAGCGGAAGAGCGCCAAAGAGCGCGGCCATCGTAGTCATCAGGATAGGCCGGAAGCGCAGCACGCAAGCCTCGAAAATCGCGTCGGCGGGATTCTTGCCGTGCTCGCGTTCCGCCACCAATGCGAAATCGATCATCATGATCGCATTCTTCTTGACGATTCCGATCAGCAAAATGATGCCGATAATTGAGATCACATTCAAATCGATCTTGAACAGCATCAGCGCCAGGACCGCGCCGACGCTTGCCGACGGAATCGTAGAGAGGATGGTGATCGGATGCACCAGGCTCTCATAGAGGATTCCCAGCACAATATAGACCGCGAGCAGCGCTGTCGTTATCAGATAGCCCTGAGTGCTGAGCGAGTCCTGGAAAGCCTGCAAAGTTCCGGCAAAGAAGCCTCGGACCGTATTCGGCGTCCCGAGCCTTTGCTTCAACTGATCGATCTCCCGTGTCGCGTCGCTGAGCGATAGCCCCGTCGCCAGGTTGAAAGAAACAGTCACGGATGGGAAGAGTCCGGTGTGGTTCACTGTCAGGGGTGTGGTGTTTGGTTGCGCGGTGGTGATCGCCCGGAAGGGGATGACCCCATGGCTCGAAGTGTTCATATAGATATTATTCAGCGCCGAGGGATCTTGCCAGTACGGCGGGGCGACTTCAAGCACCACGTAATACTGGTTCAATTGCGTGTAGATGAGCGAGACCTGCGACTGACCAAAAGCGCGAGTAGAGGGTTGAATCAAGTGCCTGCGGGGTGATTCCAAGTCTGCCCGCGGTGACTCGGTCATAATTGATGTACTCGGCAAGGCCGCCGTTTTGCTGGTCGGTGTTCACGTCCAGAAAGCCGGGGAGCTTCTTCATCTCCCGTAGCAGGATCGGACCCCATTTGTTGAGGTCCGTGGTGGTGTCGGACTGGATGGTGTATTGGTAGAGCGCATTGCCGCCACGGCCACCAATGCGAATGTCCTGGGCCGCCTGCAGGAAGGCGGAAGCCACAGGGAGTCGATTCATCTTGGGCCGCACGCGGTCGAGGAATCCGGACGCCGTGACATCGCGTTCGATTCAGCGGCTTGAGCGACATGAACATGAAGCCCCCGTTGGTCGCGCCCTGGCCGCCGGTGAACGCCACAATGTGATTGGTCGCTGGATCGTTCTTGATCACGTTCACCAGCGCCAGAGTCGAAGCATTCATCACCGGGAAAGATGCATCCTGCGGGCCCTGAATTCCGCCGAAGACAACGCCCGTATCCTGCGTCGGAAAGAATCCCTTGGGAATTTTGACGATCAATATGAAGTTCAGAATGACGGTGAAGAACAGCACCAGCAAAGTCGGGCCGGGATTTTCGATCACCCAGCTCAAAGACCGGCGGTAGAGCGAAAGCATTCCGTCGAATACCCGCTCGCTGGCGCGATAGAGCCGGCCGTGTTTCGCGTGCTTCTCGTCCTTGAGCAGGTACGCGCACATCATCGGCGTGGTGGTGAGCGAGATCACCATGGAAACCAGGATCGCGGTCGAAAGGGTGATGGCAAACTCGCGGAATAGCCGGCCTACGATGCCGCCCATCGCCAGGATCGGAATAAACACGGCGATGAGCGACATGCTGATGGAGAAGACGGTGAAGCCAATCTCCTTCGCGCCCCGCAACGTTGCCGCCATCGGCGACATCCCGTCCTCGATGTGTCGAGAGATGTTCTCCATCACCACGATCGCGTCGTCGACGACGAAGCCGGTGGAGATGGTGAGGGCCATGAGCGACAGGTTATCGAGGCTGAAGCCCAGCAGGTACATGACGGCGAAGGTGCCGATCAGTGAAACCGGAACGGCGACGCTGGGGATGAGCGTCGCGCGGCCGCTGCGCAGGAAGATAAAGACGACGAAGACGACCAGGACCACGGAGATAGAGAGCGTCCGCTCCACGTCGTGGACCGAAGCCCGAATGGTGGTGGTGCGGTCGATCGCGACGGTGGTCTCGATTCCAGCAGGAATCGAGGCTTTGACGGACGGAAGCTCGGCATAGATCCGGTCGACAGTCTCGATGATGTTCGCGCCCGGCTGGCGAAAGATGATGAGCAGTGTCGCGGGCTTTCCATCGAGGTAGCCGGCGGAACGCACATTCGAAGTTGCGTCCTCTACATCGGCCACGTCGGCGAGCCGCACCGCCTTGCCATGGTTGTAGCCGACGATCAGCGGACGGTATTCTTCGGCATGCGAGATCTGATCGTTGGCGATGATGTCCGCGGTATGAATGCCGTCCGATATCTGGCCCTTCGGCTGGTCGGCATTTTGCAGGCTCAGCGTGGACTGAAGATTCTGCATCGTCAAGCCTTGGCTGAAAAGCTTGTTCGGATTGACTTCGACCCTCACTGAAGGCAGCGCGCCGCCGCCGACCTGAACCTGGCCGACTCCCTTCAATTTGCGAGAGCTTCTGCTGCACGACCGTGGACGCCACGTCGTAAAGTTTGGATGGTTCGTAGATCTTCGAGGTCAATCCGAGGACCATGATCGGCGAGTCGGCCGGGTTCACCTTGCGGTAAGTGGGATTGCCGGGCAGGTTGGCAGGCAGATAGGTACGCGCTGAATTGATGGCCGCTTCGACATCGCGCGCCGCCCCATTGATGTCCCGGCTAAGATCGAACTGCAGGGTGACCGCGGTATTCCCGAGCGAACTCGACGACGTCATCTCGGTAACGCCAGCGATGTGAGCAAATTGCCTCTCAAGCGGCGTCGCAATCGAGGACGCCACGATATCCGCGCTGGCGCCGGGCAGCGATGCACCGACCGAGATGGTAGGGAAATCCACTTGGGGCAGTGCCGAGACCGGGAGCACTTTGTAGGCGATCGCGCCGGCGAGCGCGATCGCGATGGTCAGCAGCGTGGTCGCGACCGGGCGATGGATGAAAGGCCGCGAGATGTTCATTGCCCAACCTCCGGCCTGTAGCCTGGATCGAATCTGCGGCCCGTTACCATTCCTGGCCTTGCTTGAACGGCCCGAGAGTTTCCCGCCAATCTTGTCGAAGAAGATGTAAATCACCGGGGTGGTATACAGGGTCAGCACCTGACTCAGCAACAGACCGCCAACCATCGCAATGCCGAGGGGACGGCGAAGTTCGGAACCGATCCCACTGCCGAAGGCCAGGGGAATCCCGCCCAGTAGCGCCGCCATAGTGGTCATCATGATCGGCCGGAAGCGGAGCAGGCACGCTTCGTAAATGGCGTCGGTCGCATTCTTGCCATGATCGCGCTCGGCTTCCAGCGCGAAGTCGACCATCATGATGCCGTTCTTCTTCACGATGCCGATCAGCAGGATGATGCCGATAATCGCGACGACGCTGAGGTCTTGCCGGAAGATCATCAGAGCAAGCAAAGCCCCCACACCGGCCGAGGGCAGCGTCGATAGAATCGTGATTGGATGAATGAAGCTTTCATACAGAACGCCGAGCACAATATAGACCGTCACCAGAGCCGCCAGAACTAACAGCGCTTCATTAGACAGCGAGTTGCGGAAAGAGGCGGCGGTGCCCTGAAAATCGGCCTGAATACTGGCCGGCATATTCAGGTCCTTTTGTACCTTCTCCACCGCTGAGATCGCGTTACCCAACGCGCCGTTTGGCGCCAGGTTAAACGAGACCGTCACCGAGGGAAACTGTCCCTGGTGGGTAATCGAGAGCGGCTGTGTAGCGTTTTCAAAATGGGTGAAGGTGCTGAGCGGCACGGCGTTGTTATAGGTAGAAGCGGTGGTGGTGTTGGGCGTCGTGCTCGTATTTGTGGTGCCGATGCCGGCGGTGATCGCGGTCGCCGACGGGGTCAGCGTTCCGGCGGACGGCGTATACGGCAGGGGGGCAGTGGTCGCATTCGAGCCGGCCGAAGACGATCCTGACGCGGCGAAGGAGGACGATGCGGCGGCGCCACTACCTCCCGAGGAAGCGTTCGCCTGGATGTACATCTTGTGCAGCTTGTCCGGATCGCGTTGAAAGTGCGGGTCGACCTCGAGGATCACGTGGTACTGGTTAAGCTGGGTGTACATCGTGTTGATCTGACGTTGGCCAAACGCGTCGTACAAGGTGTTGTCAATGGTCGTCGGAGCGATGCCCAGCCGGGATGCGGTAACGCGGTCGATCATCAGAGAAGTCGCCAGGCCGCCGGTCTGCTGGTCGGTGGCTACGTCGGTGATTTCCTTCAGGTTCTTGAGTTTGTCGACGAACCTGTTGGTCCAGAGGTTCAGCTCACTGGCGTCCGGATCTTCCAGCGAGAACTGGTATTGGGTGCGGCTCACCCGATCGTCCACCGTAATGTTCTGCACCGGCTGCATGTACAAGATGATTCCATCGATCTGCGGCAGCTTCTTCTGCAGACGCCGAATTACATCGGCGGCGCTTATGTGACGCTGGTCGAGCGGTTTGAGATTGATCGACATGCGACCGCTGTTCAGCGTCGTGTTCGTACCGTCGGCCCCGATGAAGGAAGAGAGGCTCTCAACCGCTGGATCCTCCAACACCAGCCGTGCGAGTTCGCGCTGCTTTTGCGCCATCGCCTGGAAAGAGATCGACTGCGGGGCCTGCGAGATGCCCTGAATGACTCCTGTATCCTGGGTTGGGAAGAAGCCTTTGGGAATGATGATGTACAGAAAGATCGTCAGCGCTAGCGTGGCAACCGCAACTATCATCGTGAGCGTCTGGAAGCGCAGAACCACTTTGAGCGTCCGGCCATAGAAAGCAATTAGGTTCTCGAAAACACTCTCAGAGGCATGATAGAAGCGCCCCTGTTGGTCTTCGGGAGTGTGCCGCAGGATGCGGGAGGCCATCATCGGCGTGAGCGTGAGCGAGACGACCGCCGAAATCACAATGGTAACCGCGAGAGTCACGGCAAATTCACGGAAGAGCCGCCCTACCACATCGCCCATAAACAAAAGAGGAATGAGCACGGCGATTAGCGAGACAGTCAGCGAGACGATGGTGAAGCCGATCTGCTCGGCGCCCTTCAGCGCCGCCTCCATTGGCGAATCGCCCGCCTCCAGGTAGCGGGCGATGTTCTCAACCATCACGATCGCGTCGTCAACCACGAAGCCGGTCGAGATGGTCAGCGCCATCAGCGAGAGATTGTCCAGCGAAAAGCCGAGCCCATACATCACAGCGAAGGTGCCGACCAGCGAAAGTGGTACGGCGACACTGGGGATGATCGTCGCGTACAGGTTCCGCAGGAAAAGAAAGATCACCATTACGACCAGCGCAATGGTGAGCATCAGTTCGAACTCGACATCGTCGACCGACGCTTGGATAGCGGTCGTGAGGTCGGTCAGCTCGGTCACTTTCACGGTGACCGGCAGGGCGGTCTCCAGCTGCGGCAGGATCGCCTTGATGCTTCGCACCACGGCAATCGTGTTGGCGCCAGGCTGCCGCTGAATATTCAAAATGACTGCGGGAGTCATCGTGGGTTCGTCTTGTGCAGAGGCCGCCGGCTGGCCCATCCACGCGGCCAGATTGTTGTTTTCAATTCCGTCCACGACGGTGGCGACGTCTTTCAGCATCACCGGTGCCCCGTTGCGGTAGGCAACGACCACCGTGTTGTAGTCGCCGCTGGTGACCAACTGGTCGTTGGCGTTGATCTGGTAATCCTGGTGGGGCCCGTCGAAGTTGCCCTTGGCGCTGTTCACGCTGGCCTGGACCAGCGCCGTCCGCAAATCTCTCGAGGTCGATGCCGTAAGACGAGAGCGCGGTGGGATTTGCCTGGATGCGGACCGCCGGTTTCTGGCCGCCGCTAATGCTCACCAGGCCGACGCCACTCAACTGCGAAAGCTTCGGGGCAAGCCGCGTGTCCACCAGGTCTTCCACCTGGGAGAGCGGCATGGAATCCGAAGTAATCGCCAGGGTCAATACCGGAGCATCCGCGGGATTGGTCTTGCTATAGACCGGCGGCGTGGGCAGATTCGATGGCAGGTAGCTCTGCGACGCGTTGATCGCCGACTGCACCTCTTCCTCGGCCACGTCGATATTCAAAGCCAGTGAAAACTGCAGCACAATCACCGATGTCCCACCGGAGCTGGTCGAGGTCATCTGACTCAAACCCTGTAGCTGACCAAACTGCCGCTCCAGCGGGGCGGTGACCGTCGTCGCCATCACGCTGGGGTTGGCGCCGGGGTAAAACGTGAGCACCTGGATGGTCGGGTAGTCGACCTGCGGCAAGGCGGAGATCGGCAGCTGCGTGTAGGCAACGATGCCCACCAGCAGGATTGCGGCCATTAGCAGCGACGTCGCAACCGGCCGCAGAATAAATGGGCGGGACGGACTCACGGAGTATTGCTCTCGGTTGTACTTGTCGGTATCGGGGTCTTGGAGAGAACTGTCTTGACGCCGTCCTGCAGCTTCTCAAAGCTGCTGGTTGCGACCATCGTGTTGGGCTCGAGGCCTTGCACCGCGGTCATTCCCTGGTCAGAAACTCCGGGCTTCACGTTCTGCACTTTGGCAGTGCCGTTCTGAATCGCATAGACGAAGGAGACCTGACCGTTGTGCTGAATGGCGTTCGTCGGAACCAGGACCACATTGTCGATCGTCTTTACCAGCAACTTGGTGTTGACAAATTGATTGGGAAAGAGGCCACCGTCCCGATTGTTGAAGGTAGCACGTAGCTTGACGGTGCCGGTTGTGGTGTCGATCTGGTTGTCGATGGTGGAGAGTTGGCCAGAGGCGATCTTCCTTAACTGGGCGCGATCCAGTGCATCGACCGGTAAGGATTTCTGCTTGCGTATCTCCGCCTGCACCTGATCGAGGTTGTCCTCGGGCAGGGTGAAGATCACCGTGATCGGGTCCATTTGAGTGATCACCACCAGCACCGTCGTGCCGTTGGCGGTCACCAGGTTTCCTGGATCGACGAGCCGAAGGCCGACCCGGCCGTTGATCGGAGCAACGATGTGACAGTAGCTCAATTGCACCTGATCGTATTGCAGCGTTCCCTGGTCGTTCTTGACTGTGCCCTCGTCCTGTAGCACGATCTTTTCTTGGTCATCGAGGGTCTGCTTGGGAATTGCGTTCCGTGCCCATGCCGCGCGGTACCGGTCGAGATCCATCCGCGCTTGGGCGAGCACGTTGGTGTCCTTCTCGAGCGTACCTTCGGCCTGCAACACCTGTGCCTGATAAGGACGCGGGTCAATGTCGATCAGGGGATCGCCCTTGCGGACCGTCTGCCCTTCCCGATAGTGGACGCCGATTACCGGGCCGCTAGCCTGGGCCAGGATGGAGTCGGTATATACGGGAGTGACCGTACCGATGGCATCTAGGTAAACGCCTATGTTTCCTCGCGTCGCCGTGCTGGCAGTGATCGTGACCGGGCCAAATCCGCCGCGCCGGCCACCTGCGGCCGCGCCGGCTTTGCTCTGCTCTGCCTGATGATGCAGCACCAGATAAAACGCCACGGCGAAGAGGATGAGCACGACGACCCAGGCAATCCAGGTGCGCCGCTTGCGCGGTGGGGGTAAGAGGTGTTGTTCCGGAGAGGAAGATCGAGGCGCCGGAGGACCAGGACTTTCACGGTTCAGGTTTTCTTCAGGCATTGTCTGCAGTCACTCATCTCACGTTGGTAACTTTTGTTGTCGCTGAGAACTTATAGACGAAGCTCAGGGGCTTCAGGACTCCAATTTCGCTGAAGCGCCACGCTCGCCAACTCACGCGGGGAACTTACCTTGATGTACGCCCTAAATCCTAGTCGCTCAGCCTCGATAAATGGGTAGAGGCAAGCCGATCCCAAGAAAAACCCGTCCTGCTTGCGCACCTGGAAGATGCAAACTGAGGATTTCGCCGTTGTCGATGGACGAAAGTTCATGCGATTTTGGCGCTTCGGCGATGTGTAGGGCACTCCACGGCTTCTAGGTTAAATTCAGTTGAATCGCTTTCGAGGCAGCGTCGAGGAATGCGATCGTGAAGCTGCGTACTTGCCCTGCTTTGATCGGCTCGGGGGCAGGCTTTGCCACTGGCGCAGATCCCTTCCAGCGAGCTTGCAGCATCGATCCCAGCGTGGAAAGATCGACTTTTGCTGCCGAGGACTCCGGCTGCGGCGCCTGTGTGGCGCTGGAAATCTCGCACACGCCAAATATGCCTTCCCCCAGTTCCACTCTTGCCTCGCTTCCAGCGATCTCGATCACTCGCCCCGTGACAACGTCGCCAGGCTTATGTTCGGAGAAATACTCGTCCACGCTCACCGGGACGAGTTGTTTCAGACTCAGTTTGAGCTGACGACGCTCCTTGTCAATCTCCAGCACTTGCACCTTCACTACCTGGCCGACCTTCAAGACGTCTGACGGATGCTGAATTCGCTTCTCCCCGGTGATTTCGCTGATATGTACCATGCCTTCGACCCCGTCGGCAATCTGCACGAAGGCGCCGAATTTGGTGAAGCTGGTCACCGTCCCCTCAATGACCGACCCGGTGGCAAACTTCTGCGTCGCTTCGGTAAAAGGGTCGGTAAGCAATTGCTTAAAGCCCAGCGAAATGCGACGCTCTTCGAGTTTCACTCCCAGGATGACCGCCTCCACGCTCTCGCCCGGCTTGAAGATGTCCCGCGGCTTCTGCACCTTCTTCGCCCATGACATCTCCGAAAGATGGATAAGCCCCTCAACCCCAGGCTCCAATTCGACGAACGCTCCAAACTCCGCGAGGCGCGTCACTGCTCCGCTGACCCGGTCGCCAATCTTGTATTTGCCCGCGACGGCATCCCACGGCTCCGGCTGCAGTTGCTTGAGCCCGAGAGAGATGCGCCGTTTCTCGGGGTCGGTCTTGAGAATCTTTACCTCGACCTCCTGCCCGGTCGAGAGTACGTCGGCAGGATTAGAGATCCGGCTCCACGCGATGTCGCTCACATGCAGCAGGCCGTCGACACCCCCCAGATCGATAAAAGCGCCGTAATCGGCAAGGCTCCGCACTGTGCCCTGCACTACATCGCCCTCGCGAACTTCGGCGTAGCGGCGCTCGCGGTCGGCGCGTTCTTCTTCCTCGGCGAGTACTCGCCGATCAACAACGACATCTTCTTCCGTCACATCGAGCTTAATAATGCGGACGCGAATCTGCTGCCCGACCAGCTTGCCCAACTCGGCGGCGTCGCGAGTGCCGCTGCGCGAGGCCGGCATGAACGCTCTCACTCCAACGTCGACGCTGAGGCCGCCTTTGACGACGCTGGTCACAGTGCCTAAAATCGCTTCCTTATCGGTGAACGCCTGTTCGAACACGCTCCAGTCCTTCGGTTGCGTCACCTTGAGCAGCGAGAGCTCGTAATATCCCTCCGCGCTGCGGCCCTTGCTGGAAACCTTGTATTTGTCTCCAACCTTCACTTCTTTGCCGGCTAGAGCGCTCAAGGGTAGAATCCCCTCAGTCTTGTAGCCGATATCGAAGAACGCAGACTCAACCGAAACCGCGATTACAGTCGCCTCGATCTGCCGGTTGCCGTCTTCCGAATTTCTTGAGTGCGCCTTCTCGAACTGCGAGAAGAGCTCGCTGAAGGACTCTGCATCCTCGCTGCGTTCAGTTTCAAGAGTGGGGGCTTCCGCCGCCTGGCTGTCGAGCCCGCGCTCATCCGGCGCATCGACGGCAAGGGATTCTGGAGCGTCAGGTTCTGCCAAGGGTACTTCCTTTGTTTCCAGTTCAGACATAATCAGGTCTCTTGATTGTGGCATAGGCGTCCCGGTCGCGAAAAACCGAGTGGCTCTTATCGAAGCGTTGTATTGAGACCAGCGAGAGAATGCTTCGGGTAGTATGGAGCGGAAGCAGAGAGGACGAGCACGAAATTGGCATACTTTCTCGGAGTTGACGCCGGGGGCACAAAAACGGAATTCCTGCTTGGCGATGAGAGCCGCGAGCTTGGCCGAGTGCAGTCGGGGAGTATCAAGCGCCTCCGACGCGATGAAGCGGCGACGCAGCAAAATTTAACTTACGCCCTCGGCGAACTCGCTGCCCAGAGCGGAGTCTCGATGCTTTCGGTGGCGAGATGTTGCGTCGGAGCCTCGGGATCGACCGCACCGCTCGTTTCGGACTGGATCACAAATGCCTTTCGACCACGGATCAGCGGGGAGCTTCTGCTCGTCGAGGACGTCGATATCGCTCTCGATGCAGCCTTCCATGGAGGGCGCGGAGTTCTGATTCTCGCCGGAACCGGCTCGAATGTCGCTGGCCGCGGCGGAGATGGTCAGATTGTGACCGCTGGCGGCTGGGGCCCGGCTCTGTCGGATGAGGGTTCCGGCTTTTTCCTGGGCTTGGATGCTCTGCGCCGGGGCTTTCGGGCGCTCGACCAAGGTCGAACCACGATGCTGTTAGAGACCATCCAGAGTTATTGGGGACTAACTTCGCTCGGGGAGCTCGTGGAATATGCCAACGCGAATCCAGCGCCGGAGTTCTCAGCCTTGGCGCCGCTCGTGATTGCTTGCGCCATGCAGGGTGACGAAGTCGCCGCTGAAGTCGTTCGCCACAGCGGCGAAGAGTTGGCCGCGTTGGCTGCCATCGTCATCGAGAGGATCCGCACGACCGAGGAGGCTCTGGGTCAGAAATTCGAAATGCTCTCGATCGCGCTCGCCGGCAGCATTCTTGAAAAAGTACCCCGGGCACGGCATGCCTTGGAGGAAGCTCTGACCCGGCGCTATCCAGACGTCGAGATTTTGCCGGATTCGGTCGATCCGGCCCAAGGCGCACTTTGGCGAGCACGCCAAGGGCGTTGAGGCGATCGGCGGATCGCCTTAAGACTAATAGAATGTGCCATAACCCCGTCCGCGCCGATAGGCTTTACCACGATTCTCCGGCTATGGTGACTCGTCTTCAGATTCCCTGCTAACTAATTCATTAGTTGACACGTCAAACCAACGTCGTTAGGGTTTGAATAGTCAACAAGGGATTCGAATGCCGCCAAGAAAGTCTCCCACACTTACCGAAGCAGAACTCCGGCTCATGAAGATGTTATGGCAGCGGGGGGAGTCGGCTGTGGGCGATCTCGTCGCCGCCATGCCTGAGAGCGATGCCCTCGCCTACAACTCTGTGCTTACGACAATCCGCATTCTCGAAAAGAAGGGCTATGTCGCCCATCGGCAAGAGGGACGCGCGTTCATTTATACAGCGTGCGTCGCCGAGGGCGATGCCGGCAAAGATGAGGTCAGGCACGTCTTGCAGCGCTTCTTCGGGAATTCGCGGGAAAAGCTCCTGCTCTCACTGCTCGGAGATGAGGATATTACCCCCGCCGAGTTGCAGCGTTTAAGAGACGCTATTCACGAGAATGCTGCCGCCGGCGAAGCGCGTGAGGGGGAGGCAAATTGATGGAATTACTCCAGACGATTGCACAGGTCGCGTCGGCCGCCTTGATCTCCAGCATTTGGCAGGGAGCTGCCCTCACCGCCGTGATCTGGCTCTGCCTCAAGTGGGCGCCGCGTATCGGCGCCGGTGTTCGCTTCAATATCTGGTCGGCCCTCTTCGTGGCTGCCGCGACGCTTCCGATGCTCTCAGTCGCCAGACATAGCCTTGCCGTTCCGGGAATAGCGCCGACGCATTCGAGCGGTTCTGTCATTCTGCTGGATTCTCGCTGGGCGCTTGCCATTGCTGCCTGTTGGGCAGTTTTTGCGTCAGGCCGACTATTGGTTCTTGCCCGGAATGCTTTCAGGGTGCGAGCGCTTTGGAGATCGTCGACGCCAGTCGCGCTGACTCCAGCTCTGCGATCGATTCTTTCCCAGCCGAGGCTGCGTGGTGCGGAGTTGTGCACTGCTCGCAAAGTCGACCAGCCCTGCGTGATCGGGTTCTTTTCACCGCGAATCCTAATCCCAGCATGGCTTCTTGAGACCGCGACACCCTCCGAGCTCGAGCAGATCGTGCTCCACGAATCCGCACATCTTCGCCGGTTCGACGACTGGACGAACCTCGTCCAAAAGCTTGCTTTGGCTGTTTTTCCGCTGAACCCGGCTCTCATCTGGATCGAACGCCGTCTCTGCGCCGAACGCGAGGTCGCTTGCGACGAGAGCGTAGTCCGCGCAACGAATGCGCCGCGCGATTACGCCGCCTGCCTGACCAATCTCGCCGAGCAAAGGCTTACGCGCCGGACGCTTGCACTCTCCGGAGCTCTTTCTCTCGGAGCCTGGGAGCGTCGCTCGCAGTTGGCCGGCCGCGTCGAAAGCATCCTGCTCGGGAAAGCAACGCTAGGTCCACTGCAGTCGCGCACCTTAGCGCTCTCTCTTATACTCGCGACGGTTGGCGGCGCGGTGAAACTCGGCTCGACCGCGCAACTTGTGTCGTTCGCAGCTGCACACCCGAACGCGCCACTCGCCCAATCTGGTGACGACACCAATGCCGGACCACATTATCAAAATGTCGTCTTCCGCCCAGCCGCCGCATCAGCTCCCACCAATTCCCCTTTGCTTGGCAACTCCCAGATTCCAGCCAATCCTGTGAAGCACACGGGCGCCTGGCCGGCAGTTAAAACCTCAGCTCATCGCTCTCTACACAGTCGCGATGGCGTAGAGTCTCTCTTCATTGTGACCCACTGGCAGAGCGTTTCCGGCCAGCAAATGACCATCGTCAATCAGGTTGTCCGTATCTCCGCTCAGTCAGCCGCGCAATTGCATGGCGGCTGGTTCGTCGTCCAACTGTAGTCACGTTTTCCAGCTCATTACGAGGTGTCTTATGAAAGGAACAACTAATCAATTAATAGATAGAGTGAAGCGCCTAGCTCTTCCTGGCGGAATCGCTGCCGCTCTCCTCTGTGCCGCCACTCTCGCCTGGAACCATCATGGCGTTCACGCCGCCGGCAATTATGCCGCACCCATGGATAGCAGCCAGGTCTCCGCGCTTACATCCCTCGACACCGCCATGGAGGCTGTCGCCTCGCATGTCACGCCGGCAGTAGTCAACGTCGCCGTCACCTCCCGATCCACCGAGACTCAGGCGGACGGCGACGGGCCGCAGCAGCAGATTCCGCCGGAGTTCCGCCGCTTCTTCGGCGGACAGCTCCCCCAAGGGCCGCAAGGGCCGCAGATTGAGCACGGCATCGGCAGCGGCGTAGTTATCTCGCCCGATGGCTACATCGTCACCAACAACCACGTCGTCAACGGCGCAACGGAGATCCGCGTTACTCTACGCGACAGGCGGATTCTCCCCGCCAAGCTGATCGGTGCGGACAAGCTCACCGACATCGCGGTCATCAAAGTGAACGCCACCGACCTGCCCAGCCTCGGCTGGGGCAACTCGAGCGAATTGAAGCCCGGCCAGACGGTGCTTGCCTTTGGCAGCCCCTTCGGCTACTTCCAGTTCTCTGTGACGCGCGGCATCATCAGCGCTCTGGACCGCGCGAATCCTGATCGCAGCGATCCGCGCAAGCCGGGCGGCTTCATTCAGACCGACGCGGCCATCAACCCGGGTAATTCCGGAGGTCCGCTCGTCGATGCTCAGGGCCAAGTAATCGGCATCAACACCTGGATCGCCTCTGACAGCGGCTCTTTTGCCGGAGCCGGCTTTGCGATTCCCTCGCAGGTCGCCGAGGCGACGGTCAACCAGATCATCAAGACGGGTTCGGCCCATCATGGATATTTGGGTATCGGGATCGAGGACGTCACGCCCGAGAACTCAAAGTTCTTTAGCCTGCAGGATGCTTCGGGAGCAATCGTGACCCAGGTCACCCCCGACTCACCCGGAAGCAGCGCAGGACTGAAGTCCGGCGACGTGATCCGCAAGATCGACGGCCAACTAATTCCGACCTCGAGCGCCTTGCAGTTGGCTGTGAACGAGCGCACCCCGGGCACCACCATCTCGATGGAAATCCTTCGTGACGGAAAGCCGGAGACGCTGAGCATCAAGCTAGGTGAGTTCCATGCCACCAGCGAAGTGGCGGACAACTCTTCGGCGTCGGGCCAGCAGAAAGGAAAGCTTGGCCTTGCCGTAAACGACCTCACGCCCGATCTGAGACAGCAACTATCAGTGCCGTCGAATGTGCAGGGCGTGGCCGTTGAACAGGTTCGTCCGGCAAGCCCCGCCGAAGACGCTGGGCTCCAACCCGGTGACGTCATCGTGCAGGTAAACCGCCAACCAGTGCAATCGGCGCAGAGTTTTGTCGACAAGGTGCACGCCGCTCCGGCCGACAAAGACCTGCTGCTGCTTGTCTGGTCTAACGGGAACGCGACCTATCGGGTAGTCCATCCGCAGGACAACCAGAACGGCATGTAGCCTGCAACGAAAATGGCCGGTGGGCTCGCAAAGAATGAAGCGAGCCCCCTGGCCCTTTTCTCGCTGCATTGAAATCGTGAATTTGCCTACATCACGTAAGCTACCGACTCCAGCGCCGCCTGCATCGCATCCATCTCCTGGAGCGAGTTCGTTGAACAGTTGAAGGCGTCCATGACCCTCCCTGCTTGGCGAATGGTCGCGGGGTTGGCGCCGTAGCCCCGACCCGCAAGAAATGCGGCGACCACATCCGCAACTTGCCACGAATCGTCACGATACGGTTGCAATTCATTCCGCAGACTGGCGAGTTCGCTCATCGAGAATTTTTCCACCTTCGAACCTTCCGCCATCTGCGATCTCCCTGGCCCGGCAGCTCTCAGCGATATCCGGTCTCAGTGAAATTCATCGGTGACTCTCGGCAATCCGCCATACTTGAGCGCCAACCCTTCGTAACCCAGGCCCAGCTAATGGAAACAGTAGCTGTGACGTATCGAGAAGCGACACAACCATAGTCCCTTACACTGGATAGAGTGACAAATACGCAAAGCAGCGGCTCCGACAAAGCGCAAGTCAGCGGCCTTTCTTGGAGGGCGATGCTGGGGATTATGGCGCTGGCAATCCTGGCGGCGGCCGCGATCGCCTACCTGCTCGTCGATCCGTTCTTCCACCAGCTGCACCGGTAGTGATTGCTTGGCCTGTGGTGCGAAGCCCGAGCAATCACAGCCAGGACGGGTAGATCATCGTGGGTTGATCGAGGCTCGTTCGATAAGCAAAATGGGAATCCCATCCACGATCGGATACGCCCGTGCACAGCCCGTGCATCGAAGCGAGACAGCGCCTACGGCGGACAATCGCGCATGACATGCGGGGCACACGATCTGTTCGAGCAATTCCGAAGTCACCATAGCGACAGTCTATCTGCCGCGGGGCCGCAGATGCATCCTATCCATTACGATAGAAGCTGCTCAGGATTCGAGCTTTCCCCGGTGATCTGCATATGACAACTCCACGCATTCTTGACGGGACCGAAATCGCGAAAGCGATCAAGGCGGAGGTAGCAGCCGACGTGGCCGCGCTCGCCGCGCAGGGGATTCGCCCCGGCCTCGCCGCCGTGCTCGTCGGCAACGTCCCAGCGTCGCAGATTTATGTGCGCAGCAAAGTCAAGACCTGCGCCGAACTCGGACTCTTTAGCGAACTCATCACTCCGCCCGAAATGGTGACCACGGAAGAGATGTTGGCCCTGGTCGCCACGCTCAACGCCCGCGAAGACATCGACGGCATTCTCATCCAGCTGCCGCTGCCGCCGCAGGTGAACGCCAAACTTTTGCTCGAGGCGGTGAGCCCGACAAAGGACGTGGATGGCTTTCACCCGGTCAACGTTGGCAAGGTGCAATCGGGTCAGCCCGCGCTGGCACCCTGCACTCCCGCTGGAATGATCCAGATCCTCAAGCGAAGCGGCCTGCCGATCGCGGGCCAGAACGCCGTCATTGTCGGCCGCAGCGATATTGTCGGCAAGCCGGTTGCCATGCTCTTACTGCATGAAAATGCGACTGTGACAATTTGTCACAGTAAGACGCACAATCTCGCCGCGCACTGTCGTGGAGCCGATATTCTAGTCGCTGCCATTGGTCGGCCGGGCTTCATCACGCCCGACATGGTCAAGCCCGGAGCGACGATTCTCGACGTTGGCATCAACCGCATCAATGAGCGTGAAGAATTCGACAGGTTTTTCTTTGGCGATGCCCGGCGCGAAGAGCTTTTCCTGCTAAAAGGCTCAACGATTGTTGGGGACGTCCATCCCGCAGCGTACGCGGCGAGCGGCGCCTACACTCCGGTTCCCGGCGGCGTCGGGCCGCTCACCATCGCCATGTTGATGTCGAACACCGTCCGCGCCGCTCGCCTCCGCCGGGGACTCCCGGTCTGATGCTTCGTGTTGGCCTCACCGGCGGTTTGGGCAGTGGCAAGTCCACCATTGGCGGAATGTTTGCGGAGCTGGGCGCGCATGTCATCGACGCCGACGAAGTGGGCCGTCGTCTGATGCAGCCGGGACAAGCAGTTTTCGATCAGATCGTTGAACACTTCGGCAGACAGATTCTCCGTGTCGATGGCAGCCTCGATCGCCGCGCCCTTGCGGAGCTCGCCTTCGGCGACGGACCGGACTGCGAATTGAAGCTCGAAGCACTCAACGGAATCGTGCATCCGGCCACTATCGCGGCACAGGAAGAATGGATGCGCGGCGTATTCACGGCGCATCCGGGCGCCGTCGCCATAGTCGAGTCGGCCCTGGTCTTCGAGGCTTCCGGCGAACTCTCAGAGAAGGCCGGCACTTCGGCGTCCGTCCCCGGATGGCGTAGGCGCTTCGACCGCATCATCCTCGTCACCGCGCCCGACGATCTCAAGATTCACCGCTTCGTCGATCGCTCAAGAGCGAGTTCAGGCGCAGATCCGGCTTTGCTCGCCGACGATGCTCGGAGGCGCCTCGCAGCACAGATTCCAGACACGAAGAAAATCCCGCTAAGCGACTGGGTGATCGACAATTCCGGCGACGTTGATACCACCAACGCGGAGGTAGCCCGCATTTATTTGCAGCTGAAAGCCCTCGCAACGAGAGCTTGATGAACTGCGCCGCTAAATCCTTATAAAATAGGGTTGGAAGGCAAGCTATGAAATTTCGCCATCTTTTCCTGATCGCGTTGCTCGTGGGCGGCTTCTGGTATTTCACCAGCCATCGCACCCCGCATCGGTCCGTCGCCGGGGAAGTGTCCTCTGCCGACGTGTCATCTGCAGATCGCTCACCGCTCGAGCTCACAGAGGCCCACGCCGCACCCGCCTACGACGCCGAAGAGATCGCCAATATCGGCGTTTACAAGAAGGCGCTGGCCTCGGTTGTCAACGTCACATCTTCGGCTGTCGCATACGATTTTTTCTACGGCGCCGTGCCCCAGCAGGGTCAGGGAACAGGCTTCATCCTCGACAAATCCGGGCGAATCCTTACCAACAACCACGTCATTCTGCCGAATTCCCGCCAAATCGAAGTCACTCTCTCTGACAAACGCAAGGCAAAGGCGAAACTGATCGGGAGCGATCCCAGCCACGACCTCGCGCTGCTGCAGATTCAGGCCTCTGACCTGTTACCTGCGACGCTCTCCGATTCCAGTGGACTGGTCGTAGGCCAGAAGGTTTACGCCATCGGCAATCCCTTCGGCTTGAACGGCACCATGACCACCGGTATTATCAGCTCGATTCGCTCTGTTCGCGGCCCGCAGGGCGCGCCGATCGAGAATGCCATCCAGACCGACGCGGCGATCAACCCTGGCAACTCCGGAGGCCCATTGCTCAACTCGCGCGGCGAAGTCATCGGCATCACCTCGATGATTGCCAGCAACGGCGCCGATCAGAACTCCGGTATCGGCTTTGCCATTCCCATCAACACCGCCAAGGCGGTGCTCGAGGACTTCGCAAAATATGGGCACGTCCGTCGGCCGACCCTCGGAATCATGCCCCTCGCCATCGGCCCTGAATTAGCGGGGCAAATGGGGCTCGCAGCCGACTCCGGCGTGCTCATTTTGAAAACCGTCCCCGGGGGCGCCGCCGACAAGGCTGGTCTGCGGGGCGGAAAGGAACGCGCCTATCTCGGCAACACCGAGATTTATCTGGGAGGCGATCTGATTGTCGGTCTCGACGACCAACCCGTCAGCAGCCCTCAGGACCTCGCCGAAATCATGAATCGGCATGAAGTAGGCGACTCGGTCGTCGTGACCTTCCTGCGTGGACAGCGAACGCTGACGGCCAAAGTGATCCTCGGCGACGCCGCCGGTAGCCAGAACAACTGACGCGAATCTCTCGCGAGTCGCAGTGAAAGACTATTTGCTTGCAGCGGAAGGTGCCGGCTGCTTCACTGGGCGCTCGCTCTTGAGTCGACGCTTCTTGACTGGTGGCGCGGAGCTCGGTGGCTTCTCGCGACGACCATTCGCGCGAATAGTACCCGCCGCCTCGCCGACGGAGCTCTCCTGTTGCGGCTCGGCGACGACTCTTACCCAATAATCACCCTGGGCATCGTTTTCGATCCCGTGCACTTCGCGTTCAAAGCCCGGAAAGCGTTTGCCAAACTCCTGCAGCGCGAGAATCATCTTAATTGTCGGGCTATCAGGACCGCCCAGGCGCTCGCCCGGCATGCGCACTGGAATTCCCGGGGGATAGGGAACCAGCATCACGCCGGTCACCCGGCCTACCGCTTCGGAGAACTTGATTTTCTCTGTCCCATTTCGTAACAGTCTTCTGATACGTATCTGCCGGCGTCAGCACGGGATCGGGATCGACGTCGCAAGCCTCATGCAGCAGCGTCGTCAGATTCAGCTCGATCATGGCGGCATGCATTTCGTCGCTGAGGTCTTTCAGCGTAAGCGGACCATAGCGCTTGGGGTGCTTTGCCACCAGCTCAGGCAGCGCTTCTTCGAGCGGCGCTTCAGTGTCGTAGAGCCGCTTGAATTCAAAAAGATTCTCAAGCAAACTACCCCATTTGCCTTTGCTGGTGCCGATCGAGAAGAGCACGAGCACGGTGTAGTCTCCAGTGCGCGCAATCTCAACGCGCCGAGCGTCAAGAAACTCTGTCAGGATCGCCGCCGGAATTCCGGATGTATCCAACTGCCCGCGAGAATTGATGCCGGGAGTCAAGATGGTCACCTTCGTCGGATCCAGCATGCAATATCCATCGCGAATATCGTCATCCTGGAAGCCGTGCCATTCTTCGCCCGGTTTCAGCGTCCAGCAAGTCGAGGACTCAGAGAGCAGGGAGTCCGGTGCCTCTTCAAAGACGTAGATTTCGCTGTCCTCGGGGTCGATCACCTGCTCGGGCTGATAAATCTTGAAGAACCAGCCGTCCTCCGCCTGACGAAGTCTGTGCGCGATCGACGACATGGCCTTGCGGAAGTTGATCGCGTCTTCGATAGTGTCGCTCATGAGCGTCGGCCCGGCAGGCTCGTCCATCATCGCGGCGGCAACGTCGAGCGAGGCGATCATCGGATAGAACGGCGAAGTCGTGCCGTGCATCATGAACGACTCATTGAACTGGTCGTACTCGAGCGGCGCACGTTCGCTCAGCTTGATGTGGATCATCGAAGCCATCGAGAAAGCGGCGAGCATCTTGTGGGTCGATTGCACCGCAAAGAGCATCGGCCGGTCGGGCATCGAGTCCGGCACATCCATTGCGAAGCGGCCGCGGTAAATCGGATGAAACTTCGCATAGGCGTACCAGGCCTCGTCGAAATGAATCCGCGGAACGCTCTCGGCTAACTCGGTGACTACGCGTTCGACGTCATAGCAAAGTCCGTCATAGGTGGAGTTAGTCACCGCCGCATAAGTTGGTTGTTGCGAAGCAGCTCCGGCCGAAAAAGGGCTTTTCTCGATTAATTCGCGAATGTACTCCGGGCTAAAGCGTTGCGGGGGCACCAGGCCAATCATGCCGTAGCCGTTACGCGTGGGTTTGAAATAGACAGGGCGCGCGCCGGTAATGGTCAGCGCGTAACAGATCGATTTATGGCAGTTCGCGTCGGCGAGCACGATGTCGTCTTTGCCGATCACCCCGTGCCCAACGATCTGGTTCGAGGTTGACGAACCACCCAGCACGTAGAATGTCCAGTCGGCGCCGAAAATCCGTGCGGCATTACGCTCCGACTCTCCCGGAGGCCCGATATGGTCCAGCCACGATCCCAGCGGCGCGGTCGAGATGCCAAGGTCCGAGCGCATCAGGTTCTCGCCAAAGAAACGGTGGAACTCCATCCCTACTGGATGCTTCAGAAAAGCGACGCCGCCCATGTGGCCGGGAGCGTCCCACGAGTATGCGCCCTGGTCGTTATATTTCTTCAGCTCGCGAAAATACGGCGGCAACAGCCGCTCATGGTAGCGCTCGACCGCGAAATCGACGCGATTCGCGATGAATGCTGGGGTGTCGCCGAACAAGTGGATGTATTCGTGGACCTCCTTCACGACCTCTAGCGGCAACTCGTCGACCAGGGTTCGGTCGGCGATCAGGAAGATCGGGATCTTTTTATTGCGGCGGCGTACGGCGCGAATGATCTTCAACGCTGCGCGTTCATCGAACTGGTGGTCCTCCGGCAGGTCCCAGTCGAGCAGAATCGCCGAGTGCGACGGATCGCTCTTCACCAGCGACAGGCCGTCGTCTGGAGTCGAGGTGCGGACCACCTCGTAGCCTTCTTTGCTGATTGCGTCGACCAGCCGCTCCATCGCGCGGTCGGAAACAGAATCGGTATTGCCCGCGTCACTGGCAATCAGTAAAACCCAACGTCCTTCGCTTATGTCCATCGATACTTCAGTCTCTTTCATTCATATTACAGTCGGATTGCAAAGACGATCTTTGCACGAAGAGAGCAATTCCGAGCGCGGGAGCGATTTGGGAAGGCAGTCAGTCCTCGCTGACTCCCGCGTTCTAGACTAGGGACATGCTAGAACCGGCGGTCGCCAACCGGAATAACCCCACGACGGCGGAAACCGATGGCTTCGGCTTCTCCACCAAGGGAGTCCGACCGATCTTCTGGGTGGCGCTTCTCGTCCGCCAGCTCTACATGACACTGGCGCATACCTACCGCATACGTCCCTTCGAGGACCATTTCGACTTTGGCTGGGAGATGGCGCGCATCGCCCGGGCCTTGGTCACTGGTTACGGCTACGCCGACCCCTTCATTACCGGCCATACGGGTCCGACCGCCTGGCTGCCTCCGGCGTATACGCTCATCATCGCCGCCGTGTTCAAGCTCTTTGGCGTTTACACGCCGTTCTCCGCCTGGACGCTGCTGGCCATCAACAGCGTCTTCTCCGCAGCGACGGTTCCCGCCATCTACGAGATCGCCTCGCGCTGCTTCAACCGCCGCGTGGCCGTTTGGTCGGCGTGGATATGGGCGCTTTACCCCGCAGCGATGCAATACGCCGTTCGCTGGGTTTGGGAGATGTCGCTCACGACTATGCTCTTCGCCTGGGTGCTGGTGATTGCATTGTGCGTGCGCGGCATCGGCGAGCCGGCAGGCGGAAATCCACAGACAACCGGACGATGGATGCTCTTCGGGCTGCTGTGGGGACTTATCGCGCTCTCCAATCCATCTTTGCTCCTCATCCTGCCGGTCTGCGGCCTGTGGATGCTCTTCGGCGCCGCGCGACTCTCTGCGGCATTTGGAAAAGCGGTGCTCGCCGGAGTTGTCTTCCTCGCGTGCCTCTCGCCGTGGGCGTGGCGCAACTGGACCGTCTTCCACGCCTTCATCCCAATTAGAGGTAATTTCGGCGCGGAGCTTTATCTCGGCAACGCGCCCGAGTCGATCGCCATGCCCTGGGGAACGTCGGTGACGTCGGAGAACGATCTGGAGCAATACGCCAGGCTCGGTGAAGTCCGGTACGTGAAGCAACGGGGAGAGATGGCCAAAGCCTACATTGCCGCCCATCCCAAACGCTTCGTTGAGCTTTCGCTCAAACGCTTCTATTTCTACTGGGCAGGCGTCCCACACCCTCTTGATCGCGCACCATGGGTCGAATACTTCCGCGAGCTGAATTACTGCCTCTTCAGTGTCACGGGACTCATGGGGTTGGCTCTTGCTCTAAAACGCCGAGTTCGGGGCGCAGGTTTGTTCGCTTGCGCTTTTCTATTTCTACCGCTCACCTACTACTTCATCACCGTGCAAGCCCGCTTCCGCCACCCGCTGGAACCGCTGATCGCAATCCTGACGGTTTATCTATTCCAATCTGTGGAGTGGCGGAGCTCGTTTGCCGCTCCGCCACAGGAAATTTAGACTCCATTCATGCAAGAAGTTCTTATCACCGGAGGCTCCGGCTTCTTCGGTGGAGCGCTCAAACGACGCCTTCTCGCCGAAGGCTTCGCCTGCATCAACATCGATCTCGTCCCCGATACCGACCGCCACGAAAGCCTCGAAAGCGTCCAGGGCGACCTTCGCGACCAGTCGCTACTCAGTCGAACTTTCGCCAGCCACAAGTTCGCTGCAGTCTTCCATTGCGGCGCCATGCTCGCCCACGGCGCGATGGATGAAAAGCTTCTCTGGAGCTCCAATGTCGATGGCACTAGAAACGTCGCCGAAGCCTGCCGCAGCTTCGGCGTTCCGACCCTTGTCTTCACCTCGACGAACTGCCTCTGGGGAAGCAACCTCGGCCATGCCGTCGCGGAAGACGAACCCCCTCAACCCATCGAAATCTACGGTCGCTCTAAACTCGCCGCTGAAGAAGCGCTCGCCAAATTTCGCGATCCCGTGAACGTCATCGTTCTCCGCTGCCCGACCATCATCGACAGCGGAAGGCTCGGCCTGTTAGCGATCCTCTTCGAGTTCATTCAGGACGGAAAGAAAGTCTGGGTTGTCGGCGGAGGCGAAAACCGCTATCAGTTCATCTACGCGCAAGACCTCGCATCGGCATGCCTGCTGGCTATGAATCACCCGCACTCTGAAACCTTCCACATCGGGTCAGACGATGTTAAGCCACTACGAGCTGTCTACGACGCCGTTATCGCCGAGGCCAAAAGCAAATCGCGCGTAGCGTCGCTGCCCAAAGGGCCCGCCATCGCTGCGATGAAGCTTGGGCACAAGCTGGGAATTTCCCCGCTCGGCCCCTATCACTACCAGATGATCGCCGAGGATTTCCTCTTCGACACCGCGAAGATCAAGGCTAAGCTCGGCTGGCGGCCCACGCTCACCAACGAGCAGATGCTCGTTCGCGCGTACCAGTATTATGCGTCGCAGCGTACGGAAATCCATGCGCGGCGCGATGTCTCCGCCCACTCCAAGCCTGCATCGATGGGGGTGATCCGTTTGTTGAAGTGGATATCCTGATTTGCGACGCCAAGGCCGCTCGTAACTCCGCAGCCGAGCTATCCGCCGCAGCTGTATGATTGCGGGCGGGTGGTCACTCTCCCCCGTCAACCCCTTGCCTGCCTCTGCCAACGTCGCAAAATCAACTCGACCGCACCGCGATCGTTCGGGTCGCGAACGCACTGTGGCCGCTATCTCTGGATATTTTCTCGTCGTGGGTGTGGCCACAGTCATGCTCGGCCCGGCTCTGCCACTGCTGGCGGCACGCTGGGCTATGCCCGACGCCAGTCTCGGCTCGCTCTTCATGGCCTATTTTGCCGGGCAGTTCTGCGGCTCCTGGCTGGCCACACCAAGGCTGCGGAGGAGCCTCATACTCGGCGCTATCCTGGCCGCCTTTGGCATGGCCATGTTAGCTTTGGCGACTGCGACGACCGTACATGCGGCGCTCTTCTGCGCGGGACTCGGCCTTGGAGCGGGGCTCACCGCGGGCAATGTCCTCGTTGGCACACTCGACGTAGAGCTCTCGAAAGATGACCCCAGGCGCGGACCCAACCGGCATGGATCTTCGCGCTCGCGCAACCTCGCGCTGTTAAATGTAGCCTGGGGACTGGGCGCGATCACCTGCCCCCTGCTGCTCGACGCCAGCTTGCGCGTTCACTCCATCGATGCGCAACCGGGACAGGTCTTCTTCTTCGCCCTGGCCGCGGCGCTGGTCCTCTGCGCGGTACTGTTGGCGCTGCTCTTGATGCGGCCGTCGCCGGGGTCCGTTGTAGCTGCGACGTCGACCGCACACACGCCTATTTCGTGGCGGATTTTCCTCCTCTTCGGCGCCACTTTCATGCTCTGCGTCGGGGTTGAAAACTCGCTCGGCGGCTGGCTGCCCACTTATGCCCAGCGCTTGACTCCCGGCGGCATAATTGCGGGGCGGGCGTCGGCCATCGCGATGTGCTTCTGGATTTGCGAGCTGGTCTCGCGTGGATTGACCGCTGCGCTGATCAAGCTGGTCCGCGAACAGCTCTTCTATCGTGTTTGCCTTGCGGTGCTCATTGCGACCGCGGCAACCGTGGCGCTGGTCCCTCATCTGGGGACGGCTACAATCTTCGCCGTGACCGGAGTCGCCGCCTTTAGCCTTGGTCCGCTCTATCCGCTGGCGGCCTCTTTCCTCCTTTCGCGGACCGGCAACCAACCGGGTCTCGGCAAGCTCTTTGCCTGCGCCTCACTTGGCGGCGCCACGTTGCCTTGGCTGACCGGCGTGCTTTCGACTCGCTTTCAGAGTTTGAGGGTTGGCCTCGCCACCCCGGTGGCGGCCGCGGCGCTCATCCTGCTGATCTCCCTCTACCCGTCCAACGATGATGGCGAGGGGCTCAAGGCTTGACTACAACTCCCGATACGAACTGGTTCTGTTTCATCTGGCTCGCCTGAATTGGTTTGCCGCCCACCGTTACGTTCAGAATCTGAACGCCGCGGACCGCATGCTGATTATCCACACCGGTAAAGTCCACCGCATCGGTTGCGTCTTCTGGCGTGACCGATTGGATGTTTCGAAAGGTAATCTCTTCGATCTGACCTGGATCCTTGTCCGTGCTCCAATTCGTCCTGCCTATCCAAAGCGACATTAAACGTCTCGACTCCTCAATGCGAATGTTTTCAAAGGTCACTTTGCTGACCTTCCCAGAGTCTCCGTCGAAGACGCGCAGCAGCCATTCCCGTCCCTTGTCATGAATGATGTCGCAATCGGAAAAGTGAACGTTTTCAACATTCGCACGAAGCTCGCTGCCGATGGTGAGCGCGTGCGCAATCTCATTCCAGAGAACCATATGCTTCACCGTAATATTGCTCGACTCGGCCCCCTGAAATAGTGTCTTGACGACCACAAGATCGTCAAAGGTCCGGATGAACCCATCGCTTATCGTCACCCCCTGGCTGTTGGTGATGTCGATACCATCCGAATTGCTATGTGATCCGAGTATCTTTACGTTCTCAACTGTGACGTTCTGCGACCGGATGATCGGCAGATTCCAGTTATCTGCATTCCGAAGGATGACACCCTCAACATGGATATTGCTTCCCTCGATCTTGACGAGATTGCCGGCACGGTTGGCCTTGGTGAACATACCGCCATCGATGACGCCGCGTCCGCGCAAAGTGATATTCGAGCCACTCAACCAGATGACCGGCCCCTCGGACTGAGTCGGCGCGAGCTGGCCGTAGACGACCGCACCACCAGCCACGTATACCGTCTTGCCCGATCCAACCTGGAGCGGCGGAATGACATGCACGCCGGGGCCAAAGTAAATCACATTGGGATCGTCGGCTCGCGGAAGATTGGTTTCCATCGGATTCGCGAACAGATGCAGGGAATTCATCCAGTCGCCGTTCACCTCGAGCGTCAACTGCGACGACGTTAAAATCGGGAAGCTCACCCGGTTTTCCGAAACTGTCGGCGTGATGCCACTGCTCGAGGGCAGAATTTTGGCCGCGTGGACGCCTCCCGCTACCGTTACCGTGACAGTGACGCTCCCGCTGATATCGAAAGACGTAAACGCCATCTCGCCGGACTGGGTCACCCCGGGCGCGGCGAGCCCGGCAATCACCGTTGACGTCGCGGGATAAACCGGGGCGTTCTGCTTGTCGACAGTAACGATGAACCGGCTCGAAAGCGCTTCTCCGGCGGTCGCCGGGTAGACCCGTAGCATACCGTTACCGGTATCTACGGCAAGCACGAGCAGAGGGTAGAAAAGAGCTACGGCTGCGCTCGCGCGAAAAAGGTTGAATCCTGCCTTGCTCATGATTGACTCGCTTCTATCGCCCGTCTTTCATCAGTGCCGGAGTTCGGTCGCGACCTGAACTCCTCCATTCTATGGTGCGGTCGAGAAAATCATGTATGCTTTACCGTCCGGCGTGGTACCCGCGCGGCAATGTTGCACAGCACTTCGTAGGGGATGGTTCCGGCCAGGTCGGCCATTTCCCAGGCGGTAATCGATTCGCCGCCTTGCTCTCCGAGAATGACCGCTTCGTCCCCAATCTTGACTCCAGGAATATCGGTCACGTCGAGGATGGTCTGGTCCATCGATACTCTTCCGGCGATCGGTGCGCGTCGACCTCGGAGCAGCACGGAGCCACGATTCGAGAGCAACCTGCTGAGGCCGTCCGCGTAGCCCATCGGCAGTAGCGCTAGCCTCGTGGAGCGATAGGCGCGAAAGGTCGCGTTGTATCCAACAGCCTCCCCGATCTCGATACTGCGCACCGATGCGACTCGTGTCTTCCACTCGAGGACCGGCGAGAGCCTTGCCACGGGAGGATCGGCGGCGACGATCGCCTGTTCCGGTTCGGCCCGTGTCTTAGTCAGGCGCGGCGCGTAGCCGTAGAGCGACAGTCCAGGACGCAGCATCACTCGTGCGCCGATGCGAGACGCCGCCGCGATCAGGGGATGGAGTTGCTCGCCCCGCAGCACCGTCGCGGAGTTGCCGGCATGAATCCAGCCGGGACGTAAACCCGACGCAGCAATCGTCCGCAGCGCAGATTCAAAGAGCAACCGCTGCCGCTCCGTCTCGTAGCTGTCCAGAACTTCCGGAGCGCTGAAATGGGTTGCAAGACCGTCGAGTCGCAGCGCCGATCCTGCATGAAATCTCATGAGGATCTCCTTAAGGGCGTCACCGTGTAGGCTCACCCCTTGGCGCGACATGCCAGTGTCCAGTTCGAGGTGAACCCCGACCGATTGCGGCGGCAGCCCCTGGCGTCTGGCTTCGGCCTCGATCAAGTCGAGATGAAAGCTCTCCCAGACGATTGGCGCCAGCTGATGCTCGATGACCGCGTCGGCCTCGCCATCCCAAATGCCGGACATGACGAGGATCTTCGCGGGGGGGCAGATCGATCGAGCGCGGACCGCCTCTTCGACCGAGGTGACGCCGAGCCATTCCGCCCCGGCTTCGTGCAGAATTCTCGCGCATTCGGCCATCCCATGCCCATAGGCATTGGCTTTGACGACGGCGAGTAGTGTGGGAGCATCTTTCGCATCCAGCCCTGCGGAGGCGAGGTGACGGACGGCGACTGCGCAAAGCTCCAGGTAGTTGGCGATCAGGTTGTCGCAGGAGATTTCAACCCAGACGGGACGAGTATGCATGTGGTGTTGGACGAAACAGTCTCTATCGTAAACGCGGCGGGCGGCGTTGATCGGTGCATGGCGAAATTCTTTGCCGCAAATAAATGGAGGAGATGGCTGCAAGTCCATCTCCTCCCAGGCGCTTCTAAAGATTCCGTCTCTCAATCTCCTTTGTCGAGTAACGGTGCCTCCGTTGGTGCAAGTCAATGCCCAAGACCCGGCCGCCAGAGGGCGACTTCGGGTTTGTTACTTCTTGGGTGGCGCGATGGTGTCTTTGGCGGCCTTGGCAACGCGGAACTTGACTACCGTCTTCGCCTTGATCTTGATCTGTTCGCCGGTCTGCGGGTTACGTCCGATGCGGGCCTTACGCTCCGCCTTAACCAACCGTCCCAAGCCGGGGATTACGAATACACCGTTCTTCTTGGTTTCTTTCACTGCGGTTTCAGCCAGCAGGTCGAGGAAGGCGGCAGACTGCTTGTTGGTCAATTCGAGCTTCTCTGCGAGTTGCCGAACCAGTGCTGTCTTAGTGAGTGTTGTTGCCATTGCGAAAATCCTCCTGTGTCATCTTGCTTTAGATTTCGTCGCGCCACGAACGAACCAGGGGCGGCGTTGTGATGTTCTCACGAAAGCCCAATGTTTACGCTGCTTTCAGAGAGCCTACGCGCTTAACCATGCGATTTTGAGAAACATTTGTCAATGGCAAAAGCCGAGTTTCCACAGGTTTTCTTAGGTTTTCTTAGGGTTTTGTGGATTTCTTGTCATTTTGCCCCATTTTTCCCAGTTTGGGAGGATGAGCACACTCGCGCTAGTACAGGCCGAAGAGTGGCTGGCCCTTGTCTTTCTGGGTCGAAACGAGCGGCTCATTGAGAAGTCTCACCAGTGGCGCGGCGGCGCGGAAATGGTCGGCGACGGTCTTGACCAGCTTCGGTGATAGCGCTTGTTCGACGGGAAGTTTCGCGAATACCGCCCACTGCCGGCACTTCAGCAGATCGATCGCCGGATGATCCGCGGGAAAGCCCTTCGGCAGACGGGTGAGCATCGCTCCGTTGTCGAGAGCGAAGAGGCGCGACAGCTTTTTGTCCTGCGTGAGTCGCCGCAGCTCTTCGTGATGGGTGAGCAGAAAAGTGCGGATCGCCATCAGTTGTTCGCGCTCCGGCATGTAAACACCGGCGGCGATGGTGAGTTCATCGGCAGAGAGGTGCAGGTAGTAGCCGCCGCCGGAGGTCTTCTCCAGTCCATGACGCGACCACCAGGCAGCAACTCGTGTCTTGTACGGAGTCTTGTCGTCGGAAAAGCGAGTGTCGCGATAAATCCGCATCATGCACTTCGCCGCTGGCCGCACGTGTTCGGGGGAGAAGTCCATCATCGCCGCCGTGACTCCCTCGACGACCTTGAGCATGGGAGCCTTCAGCGTCGCCTCAAAGAGCGGCTTGCGCGGGTCGAACCAGTCGCGGCGGTTGTTGCGCTTGAGCCCGCGTAAGAATTTCAGGGACTCTTCGCTGAAGTAGGGAAGGATTTCGATCGGTTCGGCTTTGGCCGCCGTTTTGCTTAGGATCTTTCGCTCTGCCACGCTTCGATTGTAAAGTGATTGCGCTTGGCATCCGGGAAAATGCCCCCGAATTCCTCCTTCAGTGCTCTAATGTCTCATGGCTCGCACAACGCCTCGACCCTTCTCCACCGCACCGCTGCTTCTCGCGTTTTTTCTGGCCCTTGGGTGTAACTCGCAGGCCACGCCCAGACCGGCGCAAACGACCGCCGCAGCGCAGAGCGGAACCGCCGTTGATGTGCCCGGAGTAGCTCCCCTGCTGCAGGCGATTACTGCAAGCGGCAACCTCGCCGAGCTGCACGCGCCCAACTTCACCGATTACCGGTATCTGGTAGTCAAGCTCTATGAGTCGGTGAGCTATGCGCCCGTTTGGGTGCGAAATGGGCAGCCCACGCCCCAGGCACTTGCGGTCATCGCCGCGCTCGAAAACAGCATCTACAAAGGCCTGAACCCCGAGGACTACGACGCCTCTCTCTGGCCGCAGCGGCTGAATGCCTTAAAATCCTCGCCGGTAAGCGCCGATACGATCGCGAAGTTCGACGCGGCGCTCACCGTTGGCACGATGCGCTACATTTCCGATCTGCACATCGGCCGGGTCAACCCGAAGCACTTCCAGTTCGGCATCGACATCGAGCAGAAAAAATACGATTTGCCGCAGTTGTTGTTACAGAAGATCGTCAATGGCAACGACGTGCCTGAAGTGCTAGACGAAGTAGAATCGCAACTTCGGTTCTACAAACGCACCGAGGCGGCGCTGCAGACTTACCTGAACCTGGCCGCTCAGGAAAAGCTCGTGTTGTTGCCTGACTCGCCAAAGGCGCTCGCTCCGGGCGACGCCTACGCCTCCGTCGGTCCGCTTGCGGATCGGCTGCGCTTCCTCGGCGACCTGCCGCAAGGGGCGACGGTCGACGCGAGTTCCGGCATATACAACGGTGCCGTTGTGGATGGGGTGAGGCACTTTCAGACGCGCCATGGAATTACGCCCGACGGCAAGCTTGGCAAAGATACGATCCGTCAGCTGAATACGCCGATGAGCGTGCGTGTCACGCAACTCGAAGACGCGCTCGAGCGCTGGAGATGGCTGCCGCCCGACTTCACCGTGTTGCCGGTCGCAGTCAACATTCCCGAATTTGTGCTGCGCGTCTTTAATCCCGATCACTCGATCGCGATACGCATGCACGTGATCGCCGGTAAAGCGGTTGGACACCAGACGCCCGTCTTTGCGCAGAACATGCGGTACATCGTCTTTCGACCCTACTGGAATGTGCCGCCGAGCATCGCACGCGGCGAGATTGTTCCTCATCTGCTGAAAGATCCGGGTTACCTGGGGAAGAAAGGTTTTGAGATCACTGACTCAAGCGGCAACGTTGTTGCCTCCGGCTCGGCGAGCCCTGATATGATCGCGCAGTTGCGCGCCGGCAAGCTTATGGTGCGTCAGAAGCCGGCGGCGGACAACGCGCTGGGCCTGATCAAGTTCATCTTCCCCAACGACAACAACGTCTACCTGCACAGCACACCGTCGCAGACGCTCTTCTCGCAGACGCGCCGCGACTTTAGCCACGGCTGCATTCGTGTGGAGTACCCGGCGCAACTCGCCTCATTCCTGCTGCAGGGCCAACCTAACGGCCAGAAGTGGACGGTGGATGCCGTCAAGGCGGCCATGCAGTCCGGGCCCGATAATCAGCAGGTGAACCTGACTACGCCTGTTCCAGTGGTGATCCTGTATATCACCGCGGTCGCTGAGGAAAATGGCGAGGTGTATTTCTTCGACGATATCTATGGGCATGACAAATCGCTGGATGCGGTACTGGCGAAGGGACCGCCATATCCGGGGTAGTTGTCAAGAGCTTAGGGACTAGGAACTTAGGACTTAGAGAATAAGTACAGGAGACTTCGGGGCTAACGAAGCTACCAGCGCCGAACGCGCCCCGTATCCACATGCACAAAGTCGGATTGTGCGTAGTAGCCCACGCCGCCACGCTGCAGGCTGAGCGCTGCGTCGCGGACCTCGGCGGTCGGCACTCCTGGGATGCGTATATCGATGGCCTTGGCTTCCATATGCTGGCTGTGTTCAGCCACGCCGTGGCCGTGTTCGCGGAGATAGTTGTTGCTCCAGGGCGTGCGGTAGCCGCAAACGATATCGATCTCGTGGTCCGGATGACCCAACTTTACGAGTAGATCGTGGAGCAGATCGAATTCCTTGACGTCGTAATCCTTCACGTCGTTGGTGCGGTGGTCGCGCAGGAAATGGTCGAGTTCTGCGACCTTCTCGGGTAAGATACTGGTCGCCGATGCGATAGACGATGTCAATGTGCTCGCCGGTGTGCAGGTGGTAGAGACGGAGGCGATATTGCTCGGCGCCTGGCGCAGAAGTCGCGTTCTTTGCGCGGACGGTTGACGCCACCGTCAGCAATGACGATGCGACCACTCCGGCAATAAACAATCGCTTGAAGCGCATAGACCCACCTGACACCTTTCACTCTTAGTTTATCTGACGCGGCAGCTTTGCGCTTGTTTATGGCCCGTCAATCCGGACTCTAGAAATGCCAGATGAAGTCTGTTCGGGCCTTCCGTACAGCCAACCACACGGCGACCAGCGCAAACTGTGCGCAGAAAATCCATTCCATTGAGGTCCATAACGGCGAAGCGCCTGCGCTGTGGGCGAAGACAAAGATGAGCGCCAGCAGGACACACATGCAGACCATCGCTGCGTTGCGGCCATATCCTCGTGGCGTAAGGCTCACCTGTGAGAGCGGCGGCATCTGTGCGGCGACCTTCGCGGCGAAGTCCGGCGGAATCGCCAACCGAGGCGGGGTCTCGAGAGCAAGTGTAATTCTCGCGTCGAGCAACTGCGATTCAGAATCGGTCGGGTTCATCGAGTGCTCTGCCATGCCGGTCTCCTTTCCGATGCCTGCTGTTGCTGGATGCCTTCACGTAGTTTCTTGCGGCCTCGATGCAGGTGGGTTCGAACTGTGCCCATCGGCATCTTCAGCGCATCCGCAATCTGCTCGTAACTTCGCTCCTCTTGATGATAGAGCACGAGAACGGTCCTTTCCACGTCGCTGAGGTGTTGCAACTGTAGTTCGACGGAGTGTTGAAACTGCTTCTCGGATAGCTGTTGTTCCGCATCGAGGCCGGGGTGCGCCAGTCGATCTTCCCAGTCGATATCGCCTTCCTCATTCGATGCGGCAGGAGAAGAGATCGACACCAGCGGTCGCTCTACCCGGCGTCGGCGCTTCCATTCGTCTTGGGCGACGTTGACGACGATGCGATAGAGATACGTGGTCAGCAGGGCCTCGCCGCGAAAGGCCGGCAGAGCGCGGTAGAGCCGGAGAAAGACCTCCTGTGCGAGGTCTTCGATGTGTTCGCGGCTGCCGTTAAGCCGCAGAAGTGTGCGAAAGACCATCTCTTGATGGTCGCGGACGATCTGTTCGAAGTTGAGTTCGTTCGCCAAGGGGACTCAGACTGCCCACATCGCTGAAAGTTTCATGCGAACGAGTGAAACTTTGCAAGCGTCATGCGGTCTAAGGCCGCCAGTACAGGAGGTTTTACTTATGGATTGGCATTGGAGTCCTTTGATGATTCCGCTGGGAGCTTTTGTGGTCGCGATCGTGGCGATTGTGGCAGGCATTATGAGCGAGGCCCACCGACAGAAGCTGCGGGCTGAGCAGCGCATGACGATGGTCGCGCGGGGAATGGCTGCCGGCGACATAGACAAACTATTGGGCGGGCCGAGCGAAGACGCGAGGCCGATGAAAGATCCGCTGCGCAGCCTGGGGTATGCACGAAGGACCGCCATTGTGCTGATATCAGTGGGGGCTGGTCTCTGCCTCTTTGGGCTGCTCCTGACGTGGATCCTTCAGGAGCATGACGTTTTGGTGGTTGCCGCGGCCGGCTTGATTCCTCTGGCAATCGGCATCGGATTTGTCGTCGACTACCAACTGCAGAGGCGCGAGCTATCGCGCTTCGGGTTGGAGATCGGGCCGGAACAATAGTCTGGCCTGCCGGCGATGGCGAGTCCACTTCGCATCGAGTGACGATCGGCTAGTCTTGAAGAAGGTGAGGTGGCAGGAGTGAACATGCCGTCCGCGGACTGGCGAACGGAGCTGATCGACTATATCCGGCGGGAAGCGCGGCCTGTCGACAAGTTCGGCCACCAGCCTCGGCTCTATGCGCTGACCCGTGCGGTCGGCGAGGGCATGAGTTACGACGACGACATTGTCTTCGCGGCGGTTTGGATGCACGACCTAGGTGTCTTCGTCGGTCATCGCCCTGAAGACCCAGTCGCGCTCGCGGCCTGGGACAATGTTGCTTACGCCATCGAACGAACACCTGACTTGCTGGCGGAGTTTGGCTTTCCGGTGTGGAAGATTCCGGCTGTGATTGAGGCGATCCGAACCCACCAGCCGCATATGGATCCTGAATCGATCGAGGCAACGATTCTGCGCGACGCCGACATTCTGGAGCAGCTTGGCGCGGTGGGTATTCTGCGAGCTGCTTCGAAGGTTGGCCGCGACACTCGGTTCGCTACATTCTCCTCGGTAGTCCCGACTTTGCGTACGGCGCTGGAGACGTTGCCTGCGCTGTTGCGCCTGGAACCAGCGAAGGCTTTGGCTGTGCCGCGGATTCAGACGCTGAAGGAATTTGTGACGGCGGTCGCTGTTGAAGCGCGTGCGGATTTGCACTAACGCGCATTCACGATTCACCGCACTCGCTTCAAGATTAACTGGTATTGCGGAGGACCGTCGATTGGCTTCATTTGCCCGTCGAGCCCGGTCAGCGCAGCGCCCCCCGGCTGGAGCAGGAAGTATTGCCGCAACTGAGGATCGTCTGGACTAAGCGCGTAGACGGTCGCGTTCGCGTCGACGGCGTCGCCCTTATTTAAGGACCACTCGCCGCGGCCGGTGAAGCTCTGATCGCCGTTGCGACCGCCCTGATAGGTCCTCGTTGAGATGTAGACGTTGTCAGTAAAGTCGCTCGGTCCCTTCGCATAGAGGCGCAACACCGTGAGAATGCCGGTGCAGTCCGCGCAGGCGGTTGTTCCTTGATAAGTCCCGATTAGCACGAACGACTTGGGCGCTCCGGAGGCGACCGCGACCTGCACCGAGTATGTCTGTGTAACCTGAGGTCCGGCGCCTGGTTTCTGTCTTTCGAAACTGAGCGCGACCTCGCCGTTCCCCACTGAAGCTGCATTGAAGCGAAAGGTCTGGGTTGCAGTGCTCCTGGAGTCTTTAGCGGGAGTGAAGTCGTCGTTCAAAGCGGTGAGCGGGGAGGGCTTGGCTAGATGCTGTTGCCAGCGATAGGCCTCCGAGATGGGCGATGGCAGCGTGAGCACCAGCGAATCGCCTTCGATCAGGCAGATAGCTGTGCTGTTGTCGATCGCCGTGAGTGTCACGGTCTTGGCGAAGAGCGGAGCCCCAACTAGCAACAAGATGATCAGCGCGATTCGACGGCCGATGCGGTGGTGGAATCTTGTAATCATCTTTGTGGCGGAGCTTCTGGCCGAGATATGCGGCACGTGGAAAGCGCGAAAACTGGTAGAGAATCCGGGAGGCGGTGCGCGCAACGGCTGCCTCCCGTCCTTCCTTACTTCAGAGTCACCACCTGCTTCAACGGCAAGGTCTGCGACGAACCGCCAACCATGATGGTGTAGTCACCCGGAAGCAAGGACCAATCGTTCTTCTTCACGTCGAAGATCGAGAGATACTTCATCGGGACCTCGATGGTTACGCTCCGTTTGTCGCCCGGCTCGAGCTTCACCTTGGTGAATCCCACGAGCCGCTTGGGCGGTTCGTCGGCGTTGGCTGGCAGTGCGGCGTAAACCTCAGCGATCTCCGCACCGCTGCGTGCTCCAGTGTTAGCGATGGTGAAGGTGACCTCGACGTTCTGCCCCGGCGTGACCGTGAGTCCGGAATAGTCAAAGGTCGTATAGGAGAGGCCAAAGCCAAAGGGGAAGAGCACTGGCTTCTTCTCCGCGTCGTACCACTTATAGCCGACCTTCACGCCCTCGTCATACGTCACCTCAAAGGGAGGAAGGCCCTTCGCCCAGGTCTCCGGCGATACCGGGCCGGAGAAGTGCTGCATTGGCGGAGGCTTCACAATCGTCGGGTGCGGCAGATCGTCGACGCTCTTCGGAAAGGTGTTGGGCAGCTTGCCGCTCGGATTGACGCTGCCGAAGAGCACGTTGCCGACAGCATTCGCACCGTCACTGCCTGCATACCACGCTTCGAGGATCGCCGCCGGAGCATCGACCCAGGGCATCGTCACCGGGCTGCCGGTTTCGAGCACGACTACGGTGTGCGGATTCGACGCGGCGACCGCGGCGACCACAGCATCCTGGTTATCGGTCAGCGAAAGACTAGGCAGATCCATGCCCTCGCTCTCCCAGACGTATGCGAAGACGATGGCAACATCCTTACTCTTTGCGGCCTCTGCTGCAGCGGCGGGGTCGGTGCCGGGATCAAAGGTGACCTTAGCCTCAGGCGCCCGCGCCTGAATCGCCTTGAGCGGCGATGTTGGGAACCAGATGTGCTCCTGCCAATGGGTTGTGCGGCCTTTTCCCTCAGGCAGAATGGCATTGCCGCCGGGCGGGTCAACCTGGGCTGAGCCGCCGCCCGAGATCATGCCGACGTCGGCGTGGGCACCGATGACCGCGATGCTGCGCACCTTCATCGGATCGAGCGGCAGGATCGCTCCCTGGTTCTTGAGCAGTACGATGCTGCCTTCTTCGATCTTGCGTGCCGTCTCTAACCCGGCGAAGGGATCAAGGACGTAGCGTTCGCGGGGATAGTCGATCACTCCGGCGGCGAACATCGAGCGCAGGATGCGTCGAACGTGTTCATCGAGCTCGGCCATGGGGATCCGTCCAGCCTGCACTGCCTCCTTGTACTTGTCGCCATAGAAGAATTCGCCGGGCTGCTCATTGTCGAGGCCCGCAGCCGAAGCTTTCTCGGTCGAGTGCGTTCCGCCCCAGTCGGAGAGGATGAAGCCGGGGAACTTCCAGTCCTTCTTGACGACATCGGTGAGCAAATATTTGTTTTCGCAGTCGAAATCGCCGTTCACGCGGTTGTAGCCGCACATCACCGCAGCCGGATGGCCTTGCTCGATGCCGATCTCAAAGGCGAGCAGGTCGCTCTCGCGCCCGGCGCGCTCGTCGATGTGGATGTTGACTGAATTGCGCCCGCTCTCCTGATCATTGAAGGCGTAGTGCTTGATGTCGCCGATCACGTGCTGCGATTGGGTGCCCTGGATGAGCTTGCCGACCAGCGTTCCGGCCAGCACCGGGTCTTCGCCAAGATACTCAAAGGTCCGCCCATTGCGCGGCTCGCGGGTGAGGTTTGTGCCGCCGCCGAGTGACATATTGAATCCCTGCGCGCGAAGCTCGGTGCCGATCAGCTTGCCATATGCATAGGCGGCATCGACGTCCCAGCTTGCCGCCGCCCCAACGTTCGCCGGCAGAGCCGTCGAATACCTTCCGTTTTCGCCGCTCGACCGCACGCCGTAGGCGGCGTCGCTCATATCGATACCCGGAATGCCCAACCGCGGAATTCCTGCGGTGAAACCGACACCGCCATTCGATTCGCCTCGCCTCGCACCGAGCGGGGTCATGCCGGCGAGGCCCTCGCCGTGAATCAGGGTAATCTTCTCATCGAGAGTGAGCTGTTTGAGCGCCAGATCGGCGCGCTCGTCGGGCGAGAGGCTGGGGTCCAGCCACGGACCACTCGGCTTGGGAGGCATCTGGCCATGTGCGTGACCTGGGCCCTGCGAATAGCCGGGCATCGCCAGGCAAGCGAACAACAAGAATCCAAATCCCGAGAGTGCGATCGCGGCGCGGTGGAAAGAGTGGTTCATAGGACCCCTTGGTAAAGAGCTTTTCTAAACGGTTTTAATACTATCAATCAACTATGCTTCTGGCGCGCACTCTGTCGTTGAATCGTTCTCCAGGACTGCCATCGGCAAAGGCATACCGATCTCTTATGACTTTAGTCATCGACGATCAAGGGTCACCGGCTTGCCAGGTCATTGTCGCGACTGCGCCTCTCGTTGCAACCGAATCCTACAGCACGTACCATCGCGGAAGAGCGTAGCTCTTTGCGCGACTGAAGGACCGAGATACTGCCGTGGCCGATGGAGCGAGCGCACCGAGCCCAGGGGAACTGGTTGCGGGCAACTACCAGATCGCCGGTGTCGCCGGCAGTGGCGGCATGGGTGTCGTTTATCGCGCCCTCGACCTCAAGCTTCAGCGCACTGTGGCGCTGAAGTTTCTTCCCTCCGATCTCAACGCCAGCGAACGGGACAAGCAACGATTCCTGCACGAAGCGCGGACTGCTTCTTCGCTGGATCATCCGAATATCGGGGTCATTCACGGCATAGAAGAGACCTCCGACGACCGCACCTTCATCGTCATGGCCTACTACGAGGGCCAGTCGCTGGCGACGCGAATCCGCTCCGGTCCGATGCCTCCATCGGAGACCGCCGACATCGCCATCCAGGTACTCAAGGCGCTTGATTTTGCCCACGTGCAGGGAATTGAACACCGCGACGTCAAGCCCTCGAATATCATGCTGACGCAGCAGCGTTTGGTTAAGCTGGTAGACTTCGGACTTGCTCACGTAAGCCAGCAGACCGCCAGCAAGACTCATGGGGTCTCGGGCACCGTCTCCTATATGTCGCCAGAGCAGACGCTCGGGCGTGGGACTGATAGCCGGACCGACATTTGGGCCACGGGGGTCGTCACGCTGGAGATGCTCACCGGGCACAACCCTTTCTCGCGCGAGACGATTCCGGCAACGGTCTTTTCTATTCTCAACGAACCACCGGAGGTACCCGATGCGGTACCGCCGCCACTACGCCAGATTATCTATCGTGCCCTGGCCAAAGACCCGGTGCGCCGATATCAGAGTTGCGGGGAGATGCTGCACGATCTGGAGAACCTCCGACCAGAGTTGACGAACTCGGCGGTGATGGAAGTGACTCCGGAGATTGCAACAACGAAGCGAAGCCGGGAATCTTCAGAGCTTCGGCGCACCCGCGAGAGCGCTTCCGCGTCCGTCTGGCCCTTTGCGCCAGTCAAGAAAGGGCGCTGGAAACCTTGGGTCTTCAGTCTGGGTGGAGTGTCCGCCCTGGTGGCCATTGCGCTCATCGTTCCCGGCAGTCGCCAACAGCTGGTCACGGTCTTTGCACGCGTCGCGGCTTTGGCCGGTGGAAGCGGCAAACCCGCCGCCGATGAAGGCTACATCACTGCGCTTGGCCTGATGCAACGCTACGACAAGACAGGCAACCTCGATCGCGCCATCGAGGTCTTGCAAGGCTCGATCAAAGCCGATCCGCTCTTCGCTCTTGGCTATGCGCAGCTGGGCGAAGCCTACCGTATGAAGTATCAGACCGAGCACGATCCCAAGTGGCTCGATCTGGCGCTTGCCAACTGTGAGCGGGCGCAGCAACTCGACACCCGTTTGCCCGCCGCATATTCCACTCTTGCTGCCATCCACAACGAACAGGGCAAGCATGACCTCGGGTTACAGGAATTCAATCAAGCCCTTGAAATCAATCCGCGCGATCCCGCCGCCCTTCGCGGCGTTGCCCGCTCCAACGAAACCGCGGGCAGAATCGCCGATGCCGAGCAGGGTTTCCGCAAGGTCGTTGCCGTGGTACCGGACGATTGGAGCGGTTACAACGAACTCGGCAATTTCTATTTGCGGCAAGCGAAGTATCCCGAGGCGATTTCCCAGTACAAACAGGCCCTGGAGCTCACCCCGGACAACGCTCAGGTCTACAGCAATCTGGGCAGCGCCTATCTTGACAGCGGTGACCTCAAGTTCCTGCCGCTTGCCGAACAGAGTCTCCAAAAGGCGCTCTCGCTTAACCCGACCTACCCCGTGCTGGCCAATCTTGCCGCGCTTTCGCTCGAACAAGGCAAATATTCGCAGGCGGTGACCTATAGCCGGGAAGCGCTAAAACTTTCCGACAAGAACTACATTGTGTGGGACACGCTGCGCCTCGCCTGCCTTGCTCTGGGAGATTCGGCCCGGGCCAATGAAGCGATGTCAAGGGAATTGGCGCTGCTGGAGTCCGACGCAAAACGCGCCTCCCCGGATGCGTTATCTCAGGCGCTCATGGCAACGCTCTATGCCCGGGAAGGCAAACCGGAAAAAGCCGAGGCACACATCCAGGCTGCCCTGAGCCTGGCACCGAAGAACCCGGAGGTGCTGGTGGAAGTTGCCGACGCTTACGGGAATTTACATGACACGGCCCGCGTCAAGATTTACCTTCAGAAGGCACTCGATAACGGGACGGACCTTGAAACCATCGACTCGGATGTTGAACTGAAGTCTTTGAATCTCAATTTTGATAAAGGCCTGCGGAAGAAATAGCGGTGTTAACTTCTCAACGCTGATCAACCAGGAAAGGACCTCAAGCCATGGCTAACGACATTGTGTACATCCTCAAGAATTCCAAAGGCGGAACCGACAATGCACACCAGATTGGTGTTGGGGAGTGCATCGAATTCTACCTGGCCGGGACCCCCTGCCAGGTGCAGTTGTCTGCAGGGCCCAGTAGAACCAATCCGCCCGACCTGCCGCACACGGATGAGTGGGTGTACGCTCTGCCCCCTAATACTTTCGATCCTCTCGACTCAATATTTCGGTTCTATTTCGATACCGCGGGGACAATCACGTATTGGATCAACCCAGGCAGCCAGGGAGTTCCCGGAGGGGGGCATACCGTAATTGTTGGCGCAGTTGGTCTTGAAGGCCGCTAGGCTCGACCCGTCGCCGAGTAGACCCGCGCGCGGCAAAGGTATACAGTTCAATGCATTAGAACCTGAGGCGCTGGTTCCGGTTGTGCCGGACAGCGCGCCCATCTCGATGAATTATAAGAAAGGTCGCTAATGCCATTTGACCCAGAGCACGTCGAATCCGAATCAAGCATTTCGGCCGGTGAAGACGCCGTCGAAACCTCCCTGGAAAACGAACTCTCGGAAAACGTTGAAGGTCACGACAACGGGGTGGTTGCCCAGGCCCACACAGTCAAGATTGGCTCGGTAGGGTAGAGGGCGCCAATCCCCACGCCGTTCCCAGCCGTCTCCGTGGCTGAAGACTCGACCGTTTATCCACCCCTTCCACACCCCTCCACAGTGAATGCACCATAGCTGCGCCTTGTCCCCTGCTCGGCGGCGGCATACTCTCGGGAGATGGTCGTTGGACGATCTTTGGCTGCGAGCGAATGGCGCTTTGCCGCATTCCATAAGGCCGCTGCGAATTCTCCACAGCCAATTGGCCGAAACCGGAACTCTTTAGGTACTCCTCCCTAGTAAAATACAATATGTAGTGGTTCTCTCTTGACATGCGCTACAGGGAGCGCATACTAAGCATCTGTCAGGCAATTTGGGGCGCGGGTAGCTCCTCCGCCGAAACATCCGGAATCGATCGTTCAGGAACCACCGCCCGGTAAGCCGGGCATCCCAAATTTGTAGTCTCCCGAAGGAGCAAGTATGGCAGAGGGCACGACTCGCAAGAACTCCCCCAACGGCGCAACCGCCGTTGCCGATCATCAATCGTCCGCCGCTACCGTTCAGGCCGCCGGCTCTCCTTCGCTCAGGGCTACCGAGGGACTGCGCTTTAACCGCGTCTTCTCCAAGCCTGGCATTTCGCCTTATGACGAGGTGCAATGGGAGCGTCGCGACGCCTCGATCAACGACTTTACCGGCAAGCCGATCTTCTTTCAGAAGGACGTTGAGACGCCGGTCGACTGGTCGGTGACCGCAACCAATATCGTCGCGAGCAAGTATCTCCACGGGCCGATGGATGCGGTGGAAGGCGGCGAGTATGTCCGCGAGAACAGTGTCCGCCAGCTCGTCGGCCGGGTCGCCGATACCATCCGCGACTGGGGCATCAAGGACAATTACTTCGCAACCTCTGAAGACGCCACGCTCTTCCACGATGAACTCGTGCACCTGCTCGTGACCCAGAAGGTGGCATTTAACTCGCCGGTCTGGTTCAACGTGGGCTGCGACCGTCTCGAGCCGAACTCCGACGGACAAAATTGGCACTACAATCCGCACACCTGCGCGGTCGAGTTCTCGGTCACCGGCTACCGGAACCCACAGTGCTCGGCTTGCTTCATCAACGCGGTCGACGACTCGCTTGACTCTATCCTGACCCTGGCCAAGACCGAAGGCATGCTCTTCAAGTGGGGGTCGGGCACGGGCTCGAACCTGTCGCCGATCCGCGGGTCCATGGAATTACTGTCGGGCGGCGGCACCGCTTCCGGTCCGCTGAGCTTTATGCGCGGCTTCGACGCCTTTGCTGGCGTGATCAAGTCCGGCGGCAAGACACGCCGCGCCGCAAAGATGGTCATTCTCAACGTCGACCATCCCGACATCATCGACTTCATCGAATGCAAGTCAAAAGAAGAAGCCAAGGCCTGGACTCTCATGCAGGCCGGCTACGACGGCTCCGGTCCCGACTCGGAAGCTTATTCCTCGATCTTCTTTCAGAATGCCAACAACTCCGTGCGCGTGACCGATGAGTTCATGCAGGCAGTCGAGCGCGATGGCGACTTTACCGTTTACACGGTGAAGGACCACATCCCGGTCAAGACCTACAAGGCGCGCGACATCATGAAGAAGATCGCCGAGGCCACCTTTCAGTGCGGCGATCCGGGCATGCAGTACGACACGACGATCAATAGGTGGCATACGTCCAAGAACTCCGGCCGCATCAATGCGTCGAACCCATGCTCGGAGTACATGTTCCTCGACAACTCGGCCTGCAACCTGGCTTCGTTCAACCTAATGAAATTCGTCGACCACGCCGGCAACTTCGACGTCGCGTCGTATCGCCATGCGATCGGGATTTTGATCACTGCGATGGATATCCTCGTCGACAACTCCGGTTACCCAACCGAATGGATTGGCCGCAATTCGCACGATTATCGTCCGCTCGGTTTGGGCTACGCCAACCTCGGCGCGCTGCTGATGAGCCTTGGCTTGCCCTATGACTCCGACGCGGGCCGCGACTTTGCTGCGACGCTTACCGCGATCATGTGCGGCGAGGCGTATCTGCAATCTTCCAAGATCGCCGAGAAATGCCCACCACTCGCCTCGACCACACCGCTCGCCGCGAATGGCGAGCGCACTGGTGGCGCCTGCCCCGGCTATTACGTGAACCGCGAACCCTTCCTTGACGTCATCCGCATGCACCGCGCGGAGGTCAACAACATCGGTAAATCGCGGACGAGCGCCGAGCCTTTCGTTGCTCCGCAGCTCACTGAACTCATCGACGCCGTCGCGCGATTGCTGGGACAAGGCGCTCGCCCACGGCGAGAAGTACGGCTACCGCAACTCGCAGGTCACCGTGCTCGCGCCTACCGGCACCATCGGCTTCATGATGGATTGCGATACTACCGGCATCGAACCTGATCTCGCGCTGGTGAAGTATAAGAAGCTCGTCGGCGGTGGCATGATCAAGATCGTCAACAACACGGTGCCCGCCGCGCTCTTCAAGCTCGGCTACAGCAACGATGAAGTCGACGCGATCGTAAGCTACATCGACGCCACCGGGACCATCGAGGGCGCGCCGTCGGTCAAGCCGGAACATCTCGCCTGCTTCGACTGCTCGTTCAAGCCGTCAAAGGGCACGCGCTCGATCCACTATACCGGCCACGTCAAGATGATGGCGGCGACGCAGCCGTTCTTGTCGGGCGCGATCTCGAAGACCGTCAATCTGCCCAATGATTGCACCCTCGAAGACATCTCCGAGGCCTATCTCGACTCCTGGCGTCTGGGCCTGAAGGCGGTCGCAGTCTATCGCGACGGATCGAAAGGCGCGCAACCGCTCAACGTCTCTGACGGCAAAGGCGCCAAGGAGATCAAGAACGCTAAAGACGGCCCAATCGACGCCCTCAGCCAGGCCGCCGATCGTGTGCTTGCGTCGCTCGTGCAGGGCAAGCCCAGCGCCGAAGCCGACATCAAGACCCTCGAGGCCAAAGTCTCTGAGAGGCTTGAGGTCACCTCGCGCAGCATCCTTGCCGCGGCGAATGCTTTCGGCGCGACGCTCACATCGATTGCTCAACTGCCCCCTAGCGAGTGTTGCGTCCTCGCAGAACCAGGATGTGAATTCACCGCCGCGCGCGGTGCGCCACCGCCTGCCCGCGGAGCGCGCCTCGCTGACCCACAAGTTCTCGCTCTCGGGCCACGAAGGTTACATCACCGTCGGCCTCTATCCGAGCGGCGAGCCCGGCGAGATCTTCATCAAGATGGCCAAAGAGGGCTCGACCGTCTCCGGCCTGATGGACAGCTTCGCCACCGCGATCTCGCTCTCGCTCCAGCACGGAGTTCCGCTCAAGGTGCTCTGCGAGAAGTTCGCCCACACCCGCTTCGAGCCCTCCGGTTGGACCGGCAACGAACACATCGGCTACGCCAAGTCGATCATGGACTACATCTTCAGGTGGCTGCAGCTCCGCTTTCTCTCCGGCCAGCAGCTCTCGCTCTTCACCGGACTCGGCGCGCCGCCGGCGCCCATCGAGGGTGCCTCATCTGTAGCTCCCAGCGAACTTCACACTGGCGGAGAGCCGAAGGCAGGGATGGGCTTCACCGCCGATGAACACCAGCCAACGCGCGGGATGGGAGCTGCCAGCGCACCACAGGGTGGAATCGCCCCGGAGACCCGAGTCAACAACCCTGGCCCCTATTCCCTGGCCCCTGGTTCCGCCGCGATTGAAGATCGCGGCATCATCCACCCCGCCGACGCCATGCGCGGCATGTACGACATGGGCGACGCCCCCAGCTGCCACACCTGCGGAGCCATCATGGTCCGGAATGGAAGCTGCTATAGGTGCATGAGCTGCGGGAGTACGAGCGGCTGCAGCTAAGCTCAGCACAAGTAACCCTCCCCCGTCAAAGCCCCGCAAAAGGCGGGGCTTTGTGTTCTCGAAGAACGCGCCTCCTTTGCTATCCTTATCCAGCGCCGCAATGTGGCAACGAATCCTTCCCCTCGCTCTCCTCCTCATCTCCTCCACCACCTTCGCCAAGGAGGCCGCTGACAACTGGCTCGAAGTTCGCAGCCCGCACTTTCTCGTCCTCTCCGATTCCAGCGAGAAGCAGGCGCGGCATGTAGCGGGGCAGTTTGAGCGGATGCGGGCGGTCTTTCACACCGCTTTTCCCAAGGCCCACGTCGATCCTCCCGACCCGATCATCGTCATTGCGCTCAAAGACAAGAAGGCCTTTCAGGCGCTTGAGCCGGAAGTGTATCTGGCCAAGGGCCAGCTCGAGCTGGCGGGGCTTTTTCTCCGCGCTCCGGACAAGAACTACGTGCTGCTTCGCCTCGACGCCCAGGGTGATCACCCCTACGCCATCGTGTATCACGAGTACACCCACCTGCTGCTGAGCGACGTTGCGAGCTGGCTGCCGCTCTGGCTCAATGAGGGATTGGCCCAGTTCTTCCAGAACACCGAGATCCACGAGAAGGACGCAGATGTCGGCGAGGCGAGCCGCGAAAACATCATGCTGCTGCGTCAGAACAAGCTCATCGCTATCCAGACGTTGCTTGCGGTTGACGCGAAGTCGCCTTACTACCACGAGGAAGAGAAGGGCTCGATCTTCTATGCTGAATCGTGGGCCTTGGTCCACATGCTCGAGGTCGCCGACGAGACTCTGCACACTCGTCGCCTGCCCGCCTACGTCGAGATGGTGAGCCAGCATGTCGACCCCGTCACTGCCGGAGAGCGCGCCTTCGGCGACCTTCCGCAACTGCAAAAGGCGCTGGAGATGTATATTTCCCGTTCTGCTTTCTCGCAAATGAGGGTCACGGTACCGCAGGATGTGAATGAAACGTCGTTTCAAACGAAGGCCATACTGTTATTCGAAGCAGACGCCGTCCGCGCGGATCTTCTCGCCTACAACGATCGCGGCAAAGATGCGCGGGCTCTGCTCGACGCGGTTCTGCGCGACGATCCGAAGAACGTCTCGGCTCACGAGACTATGGGCTTTCTAGAGTTCCGCGCCAGAAATCTCGAGGCCGCGCGCAAATGGTATGAGCAAGCGGTGCAGCTGGATTCGGAGAGCTACCTGGCCCATTACTACTATGCGACGATCTCAATGCAGAGCGGCGCGGCGGTGCCTCCCGATCAGATCGTGGCGAGCTTGCAAGCGGCGATCAAACTGAACCCAAAATTCGCGCCTTCCTACGACGCGCTCGCAATGTTCTACGGCATGCACCACGAAAAGCTCGATGAGGCCCACCTGATGAACCTCCGCGCGGTGGCGCTCGATCCCGCCAACCTAGGCTTTCGCCTCAATACGGCGATGGTCCTGCAGGAGCAGGATCGGTACAAAGACGCTATCGCAGTATTGAAAGCGTCTTCCGGCGTGGCCAAGACTTCGGAAGAGGCAGCCAACCTCGACAACCGAATCAAACAGCTCGCGGAGTTTGAGAAGCAGCAAGAACAAGCCCAGACCACGAACAACGCCGCGCGACCCCAGTACAACGGGGGCGCCGGAGCAACGACAACGAAGACCATCAGCTTGCCCGCGCCAAAGCATCCTACCGAAACGCAACACGGCCCGAAGATGACTGCGAAGGGTCTGATCCAGGGAGTGCAGTGCACCGACCCATCGACCATCGAGCTTAAGGTTCAGGAGGGAGGCAAAGCCGTCTCGCTCTACAGCAACAACTACTACAACATTCCTTTCAGTGCCATGAACTTCACTCCCGAGGGCGATATTCATCCCTGCCGCGACCTCGACGGGACGAAAGCCAGCATCCAATACTTCGCGACCTCCGACAAGACGATCGATGGGCAGATACTGTCCATCGAGTTGAGCAGGTAACTCAGTTTGGGACTGTTAACGGGTTCTGGATCAGCTTCACTCTAAACATTGATCTCGGATGCTAGGGTTGCAGAGAGGTCGATCCATGAGGACTGCCGCGAAACAGCCCAAGTCGCCACCGAGACAGCCTGATCGAATCCAGCGATTCTTCCGCGACCTTGGCCCGGGTCTCATTACGGGCGCGGCCGACGACGACCCCTCCGGCATTTCGACATACTCGGTGGCTGGGGCGGCCTACGGCTATGCTGGCCTTTGGACAGCGCTGTTTTCGTTTCCATTGATGTCAGCAGTTCAGTTGATGTGCGCGCGGCTGGGTATGGTGACCGGGCGGGGGCTGGCTAGCGTGATTCGGGCCCGTTATCCCCCTTGGGTGTTGTGGCCGGCTTGCTTGCTGGTCGTAATGGCTAATGTCTTCAACATCGGCGCCGACCTTGGCGGCATGGCCGATGCGATGCAGATGGTCACCGGCCTTCATTCTTACTATTGGACGCCTCTGTTTACGTTATTGATCGGGATTTTGTTGTTTTGGACGTCGTACCGAATGATCGCGCGCATATTCAAGTGGCTAACGCTGGTGCTTTTCGCCTACGTGATCACCGCATTTGTGGCGCGCCCGGACTGGGCTGCGGTTCTGCGTTACACGTTCATTCCGCATATTGAGTGGAGCAAGAGCTACCTGGCCGTCCTGGTCGGAATTCTGGGGACGACGATCTCGCCGTATCTATTCTTCTGGCAGGCGGCGCAGGAGGTCGAGGAAGACCGCGCGCGGGGCAAGGAGACGGTGGCCCAGCGGCGCGGCGCGACTGACGAAGAACTGACTGCCGCACGGACCGACGTTCTGACTGGGATGTTTTTTTCCAACATCGTCATGTACTTCATTATCCTGACGACTGCAGCCACCCTCCATGCCCACGGGAAGACCAGCATCGCGACGGCAAAAGAGGCGGCCGAGGCGCTGCGTCCCCTGGCCGGACAGGGTGCGTATTGGCTGTTTACGCTGGGCCTGGTCGGCACTGGGATGTTAGCTGTGCCGGTGCTGGCTGGTTCCTGCGCGTATGCGATTGCGGAGGGAGCCAACTGGCGCAAGGCGTCGCTCGGGTTAAAGCCGCATAAGGCATGGCCCTTCTACGCGGTCATCGGCGTGGCGATGGTAATCGGACTTGCACTGGACTTCGCCCACCTGGACGCGGTCAAGATGCTCTTCTGGTCGGCGGTGCTGAACGGCATGCTCGCGCCTCCGCTGGTAGTGCTCGTGGTGTTGCTGACGAGCGATAAGAGAGTAATGGGGAAGCGCGCCAATACCCCTTGGATGCGAGCGTTGGGTTGGGCCTGCGCTGTCGTAATGAGCATGGCGGCCGTGGCTTTGTTGGTGACTTAGAGCAAGAGCAGGGCCGTGGGTGCGGCCCTGCTCAAAGGCTTATTGGCGTGCGCCGCCAGCCACGATTAGAGTCTGACCTGTGACCCAGCCTGCGTCATCCGAGGCAAAAAACACGGCTGCTGTCGCTATATCCTTAGGCTGCGCAATGCGACCCAGCGGAGTCGTTGCTTCGACATGCTTGCGGAAGTCGCTGTCGGCGAAGCCTACGGAATGAAGACCTTCGGTTTCCACCATGCCGGGGTTAAGTGAGTTCACACGAATCTTCTTCGGGCCAAGCTCTCCGGCAAGCGCCACAGTTACTGCGTCAACAGCAGCCTTAGTCGCGCTATATACCGATCCGGTTGGGGCCGGCATCGGCCCAACGATCGAGCTGATGTTAATGATCGATCCACCTGCAGGGCCGATGAGCTTCACGGCTTCCTTCGTGGTCAGTATCAGTCCCAGGACATTGAGGTCGAACTGCTTATGGAAATGTTCGGGAGTGACGGCATCGAGTGGCAGAAATTCGAAGACGCCGGCATTATTGACCAGAATATCGAGCTTGCCGTAGGCCTTCTTTGTTTCGGCGAAGAGCTTCTCGATATCGGCCTCCTTCGAGACGTTGCCTTGGACGGCAATGGCTTCGCCGCCTTTAGCCTTGATGTTGTCGACCACTTTGTCAGCCCCTTCTTTGCTGCTCGAGTAGTTAACGACAACCTTGGCGCCCTCGGCGGCCAGATGCTCGGCGATCGACGCCCCAATGCCCTTCGACGCGCCGGTCACGACTGCGACTTTCCCAGTAAGTTTGCTCATATGATTCCCTCTTTCGATCAAGCATCGAATGCTTTGATAGCCGTCTAACTGATGTCCGGTCCAGGGAAACGATTCGGAATCAAGATTAAATTCGCGCGAGCTCGCGCAAATACGCCTGCCATACGTCGCGGCGCAGGGTGAGATTCATGAACTTGCCGGCGCGGGTGGATTCGATCAGGCCGGCGGTTTCCAGCTCTTTCAAATGATGAGAGATGGTTGGTGCGGAGACGGTGCAATGTTCGCGGAGGTCGCTGCAGCCCAGGCACTGGCAGCCGGCAATCTGCTGGAAGATCTCAAAGCGCGTCGGGTCGGACAAGGCGCGAGAGATCGAGAGCGTCTGGGCTTTCGTCAACTGCATCGGCTTTGTCGTTGTGGTCGCCATTGTCCCTATTCTGACAGAACAGCCTAGCTGCCGTCCGGATAACCGCCGCGGTGCAGCACCATGGGAAAGTGCGGCAGGGCGCTTGCGGGGTCATTGATGAAGGCAAGAGTCCGCGCCTCGTATGGCCTCCGGGCTCGCCATCCATCGGGATACGGCATCAGCCCCTGAGCCAGCGCCGTCTGTTCTTCATTCTCCCTGCTCTTTTGATGAATCAACGTCATCAACGATTCCCGTAGCTCTGCAACCGCCGATTCTCCAAAGCGTTCGCGCCAACGCTCGTCGACGACTATCAGGCGGCGGCGATATGCCTGCTGAGCTGCTTCGCCTTTGGCGGTAAGTCGAATCAACTTTCCTTTGCCGGTTTTTGGATCGGGCGCCAGCTCGGCATAATCACTTCGCTCCAACCATCCAGTGGCGAAGGCGACGCCCTCTTTCGCAATTCCGGAGAGGCGAGGCAAATCGGCGACGCGTGTGCCTTCAGTACTGAGAATTCGCAGGATGTTAGCGCTAACGGGCAGCGAGATCTTCCAATCGAATTCGAATTCGATGGTGAAGGCGAGAAGCACCTTCGCGAGCAGCGCCGACAGATTCATCCGGGCCAACTCTGCTCCGGGTCGAGGGTCTGACGGATGGGTCTCATCGACGAGGATATGCGAGAACAGTCCGTATCCAAGGATTGGGAGATATTCGGGTAGCGCAAGGTCGATTCGGCTGAGCACTGCAGATAGAGATTTGCGCAGCGCCTCGATTTTTTCCTTTCCAAAGCGCTCTACCCAACGTTCTTCGATCAGGCCGCCGAGCGGACGCCACACCTGCTGCGCGAGGCGTCCGGCGGCGGTCGGACGCACCAGCCAGTCGCGCTGCGGTGGTTTCGGGCGCATGTCGGTTGGATTGGGTGCGACGTAGGTGTATCCCCAGCGCTCCAGACCAGCCAGCTGCACGCTTTGTGTTCTTGCCTGGCTCTCAAGTTCGGCGACGGTAATTCCTTCGTCCGGCACCAGCCGCATCGCGTTCGCCCAAAGCGCCATCGAGCCCAGCCACGCGCCGAAGGCGCGCTTGGCCCCTGGGCCAAAGCTCGTCGTTCGATGCGGCATCTGGTGCTCGAACTCATTGTCGAATTCGATGGTGAATGCGATCAGCAACTGCGAGAGCAGAGTGGAGAGCGGCGGGAGATCAGCCGTTGGGTCAGCTTCACGCTTGATCTTCGAAGCCATAGAGGGTGGGCGCCACCTCTTATTCTGTCAGAACATATACTCCCGACAGGTCCTTTTGATGCTTCAACCCGGAGTTGTGTACGGCGTACTTACCCTTTTACTCGCCGGTCGATTGCATGCGCAGACCGACACTACGCCGCTGCGAGAAAAGCCAACCTATGGCCTTAGAGTCTCTGTCGATGAAGTTTTGGTTAGCTTTCACGCAGTCGGTGCAGATGGACAGACCGTCAACGATCTCAAGTTGAGCGACTTGCGCTTGTTCGACAATGGCAAACCGCCGGCCAGGATCATTGACTTCCAGACGCTCCAGGACTTGCCAATTCGTGCTGGCATTCTTCTGGACACCAGCGACTCTATGCAGGAGCAGCTCTCCTCGAACCGGACGATCGCTGTGCGATACGCGCAGCAGGTATTGCGGCGACAAACCGACCAGGCATTCGTTATGGATTTTGCCCGCGTCTCGAGCGTGCAACAATCTCTCACAAGCGATGCCGTGGCACTCGCGGCCGCGGTTCGCAAGGCGCCTCCGCAACGACCAAGCGGTATTCGCGGTACGGCCATGTTTGACGCTATCTTTCGCGCCTGTCTTTATGAATTCGGGTCGGCCGATCACCCGGCGAGCGGGAACTTCATCCTGCTCTTCTCTGACGGTGAAGATAACGCCAGCTATACCGCTCTGAAAGACGCCGTCGACATGTGCCAGCGCGGCAATACAGCCATTTATGTCTTTCGTTCCGAGTCGCCACGCGGTGAAGGCTCAACTGGGCCGGCAACGCTGGCGAAACTTGCTGCGGAAACCGGTGGCCGCATATTTCCCGGCCACGAAGCCCCGGATGAAATAGCGGCCGACCTGCGCGCCATCGAGGCCGATCTTCGTAACCAATATCGTCTGGTGTACAAGCCGGCGGGGTTGAGGCACGACGGTTCGTTTCACAACGTCGTGTTGGAAACTCCCGAGCGAGTGGAGAGTATCGTCATCCGCTCCGGCTACTACGCTCCTGAACACTGAATTGAAAGCCCTGGATGGTGCGGGATCTTCGCTGCCGTTATGAGACTGTCTTATCCCCAACCGCCAGCAGCGTCTGAAAGTAGGGCGCTTCGGTTTCCTTATGCACCAGGTCGGTCTGCACATTCGTAAATCCAGCCTTTTGCAGCAGATCTTCGAGTTCCACTTCGCTGAATCCGAGCCAGGTATCGGCGTAGAGTTCGCGTGCTTCTTCGAAACGGTGCTTGACTAAATCGAGCACTGCGATTCGCCCGCCCGGCTTGAGAATTCGCCACGCTTCCCCGATCGCTTTTCCCGGGTGCAAGGCGTGATGCAGCGACTGGCTGAAGAAGGCGAGATCGACTGAGTTGTCTTCGATAGGGACAGCTTCGAGATCGCCCCGCCGATATTCAAGGGCGTTGACGCCTTGTTTTTCGGCGATCGCGGTCCCGTATTCGACCATCTTCTCGGAGTTGTCGACGGCGATCACCTTCTTCGCGCGCTGCGCGAGCAGCAGCGAAAAGGTTCCCTCGCCGGCGCCGAGATCGGCGATGACCATGGGCGGCATGAGCTTCAGGAGCGCCTCGGCGAGGCCTTTCCAGGAGCGGCCAGGAACATACTCCTTGCCGAAACGGCCGGCCATTTCGTCAAAGAAAGCCCGGCTTTTATCCTGCCGTTTGCGCAGCGTGAGTTGGAGCGCGGCCTGGTCCTGTGCGGCCTCGGGGATTTCGGCCGCTGCCTGGCGGATGACCGGCAACACGCTCTCCGCAGCGGCATGCTCCAGCCGATAAAGACTGTTTTTCCCCGCCCGCCTGTCTTCGATCAGGCCGGCGATCTTTAACTGCGAAAGTTGGGTCGAGATGGTGCTCTGGCCGAGACCAAGGATCTCCTGCAACTCGGCGACGGAGAGCTCTTCAGCGACCAGTAGGAGCAGAATCCGGAGCCGGTTCGGATCGGCCAGCAAGCGCAGAGATTTCAAAATCGATGGCATAATTGTTGACGTCCTACCCTCTCTCACATATTATATCGATATATCGTGATTTAACGATAGGAGGAATTACATGGCAACTGCAACGCTTGATCGCGCGACCACCGCCGCCTATAAAGTGGCGGACATGTCCCTGGCCGACTGGGGACGTAAAGAGATTTCTATCGCCGAGTATGAGATGCCCGGCCTGATGTCGATCCGCAACAAGTACGCCGCGGGCAAGCCGTTGGCGGGCGTTCGCATCACCGGCTCGCTGCACATGACGATTCAGACTGCGGTGCTGATTGAGACGCTGGTCGCGCTTGGCGCTGACGTGCGCTGGGCGAGCTGCAACATCTTCTCGACCCAGGACCACGCGGCTGCGGCAATTGCGGCGGCAGGGGTTCCGGTCTTCGCATGGAAGGGTGAGTCGCTCGAAGAGTATTGGTGGTGCACCAATCAGGCGCTGGACTTCAACGGCAAAGGTCCGCAGATGGTTGTGGACGACGGCGGCGACGTCACGCTGCTGATTCACAAAGGCTATGAGTTGGAAAATGGCGATGGCTGGGTGAACACTCCCGCCGAGAGCCACGAAGAGGGCGTGATCAAGGACCTGCTGAAGAAGATCCATGCGGAAGATCCGCAGCGCTGGCACAACGTGGTGAAGGAGTGGCGCGGTGTCTCGGAAGAGACCACGACCGGCGTTCACCGGCTCTACAAGATGAAAGAGCAGGGCAAGCTGCTGGTTCCTGCGATTAATGTCAACGACTCGGTCACCAAATCGAAATTCGACAACCTCTACGGCTGCCGCGAATCGCTCGCCGACGGCATCAAGCGCGCCACCGACGTCATGGTCGCTGGTAAGATCGCGGTCATCTGCGGTTACGGCGATGTCGGCAAGGGCTCAGCGCATTCGCTGCGTGGAATGGGCGCTCGCGTCATCGTGACCGAGATCGATCCGATCAACGCGCTACAGGCAGCGATGGAAGGCTTCGAAGTGACCACTATCGAAGATACACTCGGCCGCGGCGACATCTACGTCACCTGCACCGGCAACGTCGACATCATCACCTTCGAGCACATGAAGAAGATGAAAGACCAGGCGATCGTCTGCAACATTGGCCACTTCGACAACGAGATCCAGATGGACCAGCTGAACACAGCCAAGGGCGTTGAGAAGATCAACATCAAGCCACAGGTCGATCAGTACAACTTCGCTCCCGTTGACGGCAAACCCGGCCACAGCATCTTCGTGCTCGCCGAGGGCCGCCTGGTCAATCTCGGCTGCGCGACCGGCCATCCCAGCTTCGTCATGAGCAACAGCTTCGCCAATCAGACGCTGGCGCAACTCGATCTGTGGGCGAACAAGGACACCTACGCGGTCGACGTCTACACCCTGCCCAAGAAACTGGACGAGGAAGTCGCCCGGTTGCATCTGGAGAAGATTGGTGTCAAGCTGACCACGCTCTCACCCAAGCAGGCTGACTATCTCGGCGTCGCCGTCGAAGGACCGTACAAGGCCGAGACTTACCGGTACTAAGTCGGTGGGCGGGGAAGATAAGATCAAGTATCTCCCCGCCCGAGCCGGCCCTGAACGATTTACTGCGGAAGCAACCCAAAGACCGCCACTCCAGTCGGCGTGCCGACGTACACCTTGCCATTCACGATCATCGGGGTGATGTATTTATTTCCCTTCCCGAAGCCGTCGCGCCCACTTGCAGCCTGGCCGCTGTTGTAGAGTTCGTTGCCTAAATTAGTAGCGTCGTAGGCGTGCAGCACTGCCGCCCCTCCCGTGTTCGATTCCAGAGCCCACACAATTCCGTTCTGGGTTCCATTGGCGGAGATGCTCGGCGTTGCCCCTGGGTACGAAAAGGTCGTCGCAGATCGGCTCGTCGCCGTCGTTGCCAGTCTCGCCTTAGTGAAGGGAAGGGCTTTCAGTGCATCGCTTACGGCCCCATAGTAAAGCACTCCGTTGAAGTAAGCGGGCGTCGAGAAGCTTTCTCCGCTGAGCGCGCCAGAGACGTCCTGATAGAGATTGCTGTTGTCGGATGTCATGGAGTTGAACTTGCCGAGATTGTTGCGATCACCCAGATAAATGTGGGCGTCTTTGCCTGCTCCGACGATGAGTTGGCGGGTATTTCCGCTTGCGTCGGTCATGTCCGGTAGCAGCAGTTCGCCGCCCGAGCCAAGGTCTTCGTCGGCCGCACTCTCGGCGTCGGTGTTGTAGGGCTGGAAGTAGTCCGAAACCACCAGCGATCCGGAGCTGTTTAGGCTTAGCTTGATCATCCCATTGCCAAAGTCGCCCTTGGTGGGGAAGCCGTTGCTATCGAAGCCGAGGTCGAAGGTGCCGTTTGCATCGAGAAAATAGATATTGCCGCTACTGTCTGCAGCAGGTCCGTCGCCTGACATCCAGATGGAGCCTTCGTTGCCGTTCGGAGTCACGTTTAATACCTGAACTCGCTTCAGCGTTGTTTCGCTGTACTCCATAATCCAGCCCGTGTAGGGCCGCCCGTCGCAATGCGATGTCCACGTGAGATAGACGTTTCCGTTGAGCAGTAGCAGGGCAGCTCGCTCAGCGTATTGCCCCGGATCGAAGACGACATTTCCATTTTGAGCGTTGTCTCCGGTGCCGGGATACGTCGCGAAAATCTCGGTCGGGCTGTCGCTGATCTCGGCGCCGGTGGTCAAATCAAGCGCGTGGAGTCGCTGATGGTAGTTACCGCTGTCGTCGTGGCTCATGGCCTCGGCGAACAAGGTCCCGTTAGGACCCTGTTTGCGATCTATGACCGGTGTGGAGGTGATCCCAATCTCGGGAGTGATTTGCTCGCAGCCGTTGCCGCTGGTGGTTTCGCCGCTGCTGAGAACGGAGGTCTTCCAGAGCTGGGTTCCGGTGTCGGCGTCGAAGGCGTAGACGCTATCATGCTCCGTGGCGACATACAGGACATTATGCGGTGTGCCACTGATTGTAAGGTTGGCCACATAAAGCGGTTGGGCGTCGACCACGCCGTCGACCGTATAGAAGCCGATCTTCCCGAATTGTGTTGAAGTCACATTGCTCGGAGTCAGGATGGTCTCTGCCGCGTTGAGACCATCGCGGGCGTTGTCATAGTGATAGGTGGTGACGTCCGGCGCATTCGTCATGCCCGCTGCCTGAATGGTAAGCGCCAGCGTGGCGGTGTGACTAAGGCTGCCCGAGGTTCCGGTAAAAGTCGCGCTCGCCATGCCCGCCACGGCAGTCGCTGCGGCTGTGAGCGTGGTGCTTTGGGCGGTGCCTGCAGCCAGGCTGAGCGTAGCTGGATTGGCAGTCACTCCCGAAGGGAGGCCGGTGATCGCGACCGCAACTGTGCCGGTAAACGAATTCGCTGCAGTAGCTGTGACGCTGACCGAGCCGCCAGTTGCGCCAGTGGTCAGCGAAAGCGAAGTTGGCGAAAGAATGAGGGAAAAGTCGGGAGGTGCCGGAGCGGAGACGGTCAGAGAAACGGTCGCAGTATGAGTAGAAGCTTCTGATGTGCCCGTAAACGTCACCGTCGAGGTGCCTATAGTAGCTGTACCCTCTGCCGTAAGAGTGATTGTCTTTGCGACTCCAGGGCTTAGCGTAACCGAAGCGGGACTCGCGGTCACTCCGGCCGGCAGTCCGGTGATGGCAACAGTGACGCTTCCGGTAAATCCATTGATGGCCGATGCGGTGAGGCCGACAGTCTGCGCGTCTCCGCCGACGGTCATAGTGAGCGTAGTGGGCGCTGCCGCCAGGGAGAAATCGGGTGCCGGGATCGGGGCTGAGCTTCCTCCGCAGGCGAGAATACCGCACCCCGCAAGCAGGAAACCTGCCCCGGCAATGATGCGAATCGCGATTCCACCCGAATTTCTGTTTTCGCTCAAGAGGCTCTCTTTCGGCGAGGGCCTTAATTCCCGTTCGGCATTAGATGCACGAAGTGGTATGGAATCCCGGCTGAAACTTCCGTTCGGAGCCGACTGACGAAAATGGGAACGAAGGATCGAATCAGAACTTCACTTGAGGAACCTGCAGGCATGTCTGAGGGGTAACCCACTTGACAATCATATCTGCCCCAGTATGCTTTAGGTATACGGGTAAGTTGGTAGCATTCGCACCCGTAGTCCCATTGAGGTTGTCCGAACTCCTATCGGTGAGCTCCTCGCTGGTGGACGCACTCTGACCAAAGTCACTTATTTTCAAAAATTGGTCTCAGCGACCGCAGTCCCAAGACCTAGAGTTAGGCTGACGCGCATATGAAAGCTTTAACTGGTTCGAGCTCAGGGGTGCCCTCACCCGCCGTGGGGCAAAGGCCCAACCGCCTGCGAAGTTTGGTCCAGGTGCTGGTTCGCCGGCGCTTGGTGATACTACGCACGACGGTGGTGATGGTCGCCATCGCCGCTTTGACTTGCGTACTCATCACCCGCCGCTATACGGCGATCGCGGAGATTCAGATACAGCAGCCGCAGGCGCCAGCGGTCGCCGGCGAGGCGGTTCCCGCGTCCGCGTCTGCCGCCGACCCCGGCGCCAATGCGACCAATCTCCAGACCCAGACGACTGTTCTCACCTCGCCGGCGATAGCGATGCGGGTCATTGAGGACCTGCACCTTGAGGACGCTGCCGCCTTCAAACCACATTTCACGCTCTCCGGATGGCTGACCAGTCTCGTGTCGCCGCCGCCGCCGGTGGACCCTCCCGGCGCAACGCTCGAGACCTCGCCCAGACGGCGCGATCAGATGCTGAAACAGTTCGACGACGGCCTGGATGTGCATATCGTGCCCGGGAACACGGGTTGTGGAGATCGCCTTTTCTTGCTCCGACCCAAACCTGGCCGCGCAGATCGTCAACCGACTCGTCGATTCGCTACAGCAATACTCGTCCGAGGCGGGAAGTTCCGAGGTCTCCCAAGCCTCGAAATGGCTAGAGACCCAGCTCGCCGATCTGAAGCAACAGACCGATTCGCTGCAGGAAAAGCTTATCCAGATGCAGAAGCAGACGGGGGTAGTCGAGGTTGCTGGCTCTGATAGCACCACTCATGGCCAGGGCTACAGCAGCACTGTCGATCAATTAGAGAAGGCCACCGAGGCTGTTGCCCAGGCGCAGAACAACCGTATTCTCAAAGGCGCGATCTACGAGGTCGTTAAGTCGGGGAACCCGGAGACGATCATTGGTCTGCCGCAAAACTCCGCCCTGGCGGGAGCGGTGGGCGGAATGACCGCTGATTTGGCGACTATGTCCAACCTGCGGACCCAGGAAGCCACCATCAACGCTCAAATCAGCGATTTGCTGGCTAAGTTTGGCCCGGCCTATCCGAAAGTAGACGAATTGAAGGCGCAGAAAGCGGCCATCGAGACCTCGATCAACGAGCAACTCAAGCGGATGAGCGATCGGGCACGCAACGAGTTCCTGGTTGCACAGCACGTTGAAGTAAGCGCCAAGCAGGAATACGAAACAGAAAAGGAACACGCAAACGAAGTCAACGACAAGACGGTGCAATACGAGCTGGTGCGCCAACAATATGAGCAGAGTCGTGACACATATGACAAGTTGTTGGCCAAGCTGAAGGAAGCTAATGCCATGCAGGGCTTCCATTCCAACACTGTCCAGGTTGTGAGCGCGGCCTTTGCGCCATCGCTCCCATCGGTCCCAAATGTGCCTCTTTATATGGGCGGGTCTGTCGCTGCGGGTCTTTTCCTTGGCTGCCTTGTGGCTTTCCTGGTCGATGCGATGGACACCAGGATTGGCGACATTCAGAGCTTTCACAGTCTTTTGGGACAATCGCCTTTCGGAATCCTGCCCACCTTTGTGACCAAGAGGCGCCCCATGCATCTTTCTGGCTATAGCATGGCGTTGCCGCCGGGCGAGTCGATCGCGGCCCTCAAAGATCCTCATTCCGCATACGTTGAATCATTGCGCGCACTCCGGACCACCCTGCTCTCGACGCGTGGCGGCCCCCCTCCACAGGTTCTCTTGATCACGAGCTCGGTCGAGGGTGAGGGGAAAAGCACACTTAGCGCCAACCTCGCCGTGGTGCTGGCGCAACAGGGTAAGCGAGTTCTTCTGGTCGACTCCGACCTTCGCCGGCCCAACCTCCATGTTCTCTTTGACGCGCCGACCGAAGTTGGTCTCAGTTCGGTATTGGCTGGCCAGGTGGCTCCGGATGCTATCGATCCGGCGCTGGTCCGGCTGGATCAGGCCCCCGGTCTGGACGTTCTAATGGCTGGTCCCATTCCCGCTTTTTCGGCGGAACTCCTCGGTTCTAGTAAAATGAAACGAGCACTGGATTTGTGGCGGAGATCCTACGACTTTGTGATTCTCGACGGCGCGCCCGTGCTGCCTGTAACCGATTCGGTAGTTCTGAGTGCTTTTGCGGACACGACGCTGCTGGTGGCCCGTCACCATAGCACTCAACAGCAGTCCCTCGACCTTTCAATTCGAACTCTGCGTGCTCAACTCGGGTCCAGCCATCAAATTGGCGTCGTGCTGAACGGCGTCGAATTGAAGGCCGACTCATACTACAAGTACTACGGCTATGCCAACAGCGCCCAATCTGGGAAACGCCTGGGAGGTGGTAGTGAAGCATCTTAAGCTCATAATTTCGTCATTGTTCCTTTTCTCGATGGTCTCGGCAATGGCCCAGACAACCGAAAGCATTCTGATCGGTCCGGGCGACATGCTCCATATTCAGGTCTTCGATACGCCTGAATTGGAGCAGCACGCCCGGGTTACAGACGATGGCAATGTCCCTTTGGTATTCCTCGGCAATCTTCATGTGGCGGGGCAAACTCCCGAGTCAGCGGCGCGCCTGATCGAGAGCGACCTGATCCAAAAGCAATACATGAAGCATCCGCAAGTCTCGGTGAACATCGAGTCGTTTGCCACGCAGGGGGTTCTGGTGAGCGGACAAGTCGCCCATCCTGGCTCCTACCAGATCGACACCTCGCGGCCGGTACTCGATGTGCTCAGCCTGGCGGGCGGACTGAACGATGTTGCGGATCGACATGTGACGATCGAACGCCATGGCACCGGGGAGCGGGTTCAATATTTTCTCTCCAACAATCCAGAAGAGGCCTTTGATCACTCGGTGCTCATCCATCCCGGCGATAAAGTGCTGGTGCCCAAGGCGCCGATCGCCTACATGTTGGGAGACGTGGGACGTCCGGGCGGCTACGCCTTCACCAATAACAACTCTCAGCTCACCGCCCTGCAAATGCTGGCTCTCGCCGGAGGAACGCCGCCGAATGCCAGCCCCGCCGCGGCCCGGCTGATTCGCAGGAACGGGGACGGCTTCACCGAGAAGCAGATTCAGCTCAGCGACATGGCCAAAGGCAAAATCGCCGATTTTCAGCTAGAGCCGGACGACATCATCTACGTGCCGTTTAGCTACCTGAAGAACGTTGCCATGAACGCTGCGCAAATTGCTTCGGCGGCGGGTTCGGCAGCCGTATACGCCGGCGTCGTGCACTAGAAATAGTCAAATTCAAACTCGTCTGTAGCTTTATCGCGTTCGGCATCCCTAGATGCCGGGCGCTTTTCTTTTGTGCCCATGGTACTTCTGAGCCGCTATTGATTTGGCACGGTCACACCAGCCTGCTGGCTGGCTTCGGTGTGAAAGCGCTGGAAATCGCTGTCGTGGAAGCGCATGTTCTCCCGGTAGCCCTTGACCAGCAGTACCCGAGCTTGCAGATGGGCTTCGCCGCCGGTCGGCAGCCATAACTCGTTGTTGATCTTGGCTTGTTCGAACTGGAAGGACGATCCTGACTGAATGTTGGCGAGCAGACCGCCCCCAACATGAAAATTTTCGTCGAAATGCACGGTAAGCTTGGCCACCTCGCGGTCCTTCTCATCCACCCACACGGTGCCGGCCATTTTTTTCGAGGCGTCTTCGGCGAGACCGTGGGTCTGGGCGTGAGGATCGCCGATGAAGTCGAAGGCGATCGTATCGCGGCCATTCAGCGAGACACGCCGAGGGTTTGAAACCTTCATAATCGCAAGAATGCGGCTGACCGATATTTCCTCCCCGTGGAGCGACTTATTGGGTTCGAGTTTGGCGGCCTTCTCTACCTCTTTCGTGACCTTCTCTTGTTCCTTTTTCTGCTCGTCCGGGCTGAGATCTTTGTTGTTCTTCTTAACCAGTCGCTCAATGTGATGGCCGTTCACGAAGAAGATCTCCGATTCCTCGGATTCAGTCTTCTTCACCTGGCCGTTGGAGTCGAGGTCGTCGGTCTGCTGCACTTCCCGAAAGGTGTAGTTTTCCCGCACCTTGTCTAGCTCCCGCTGGTGGGCCTGCACCTGCTTCATCAACGTCGGGATATCGGGAATCGGCACATCCGCTGACTTCGCCGCCGGAGTTGCCTGGGCAAGCGCCGGCGTAGGGCATGAAACCACCAAGCCGAGGCCGAAGGCCAGAGCCAGGTCGAGAGTCATGTGTGGATTGAAAAGCTTAGGGCGTGTCACGAAGAAACCGGATACTCCATACTGCTAGAGTACGTTGGTAAAGGTGCCGCTGTTCCGAACAGCCGTTCTATCCCAAGCGGCCCATCACGAAATGCCGTAGAGAGGAAACAAGAATGCTTCGTCTGCTCCTGCACTGGATTGTAAATGCGGTCGCCTTGCTGATCGTCTCGAAGATCGTACCTGGTTTTCAGGTTGCTACACTTGGGGCCGCGCTGATCGCGGTCGTTGTGATCGGACTGCTCAATGCCACGCTGGGTTTGCTGCTAAAAATCATCACTCTGCCGCTTGGGATCCTGACGCTGGGATTGTTCTTCCTGGTGATCAATGCCTTGATTTTGAAGCTATCCAGCGGGTTGGTACCAGGATTTTACGTCAAGACTTTTGGCGCGGCGTTCATCGGCGCGATCGTCCTGGCGCTCTTGCAGATGCTCTTCTCGCTGCTGGCAGGCGACAGCGGGAAAGCCTAGGCTGACTTCGCATTTCCGCTACTGCTGCGGAGGTGTGGATTCCTGGTCTGGCGGATACGGAGAACGCGGAACCGCGCTGCCGGCCGGTTTGCTCCACGCATTACGGGATACAGTAGCTCGGCTGTGTGGCGCAGTCCGTGGCGATTGGGGATTGATCGTCGCCGACTGCGGGATTGCGTGGGTCGGCACACGCGTCCCACTTGCAGCGCTTACCCCTCCCGAGGGCGATACTCCGGCTGCCTGAGGGATGGTCATGTGTTGCGAGTGCCGCACGGTGCCAACCACGATGGCGCAAGCTGCGGCCGCAGCCAGCGCTCCGACCGAAGCGCCGCGCAAAAAGAGCCGCCAGCGGCTGTTTGTGAAGGTAGACCCAGAGCGATAAAATTGGCGCGTTGATGCAATCCGCCCGGTTACCCTCGACTCCAGGCCTGGCTTGGGGATCGCCCTGCCGTAAACCCCAAGCGCCGCGTCGATTATGGCATCGTGCGCCGCGGAGCTGTTGTCATTAGACCGCCTGGATTTCATCGAACGCTCCTTTCGCCACCGTCTTGCCTTGTCCTTGTGCCCGTCTTATCCCGGTCGAGCAACGCCGCGAGCTGATAGCGAGCGCGGAAGATGCGGGAACGCACCGAGGACTCGGTCGTGCCAAGCACCGCGGCGGCCTGTGCGGTGGTCAACTCGTCAACAGCCGAGAGGAGCAGTGCCTCACGCTCTTTCCTCGGCAGCGAATCGATCAACGCCATTATGCGGGCGTGCTCCTGCGAAGATATGGCGCTCTTTTCCGCAGTCAGCGCCTTTGCCGGGAGCGTGCGAACCAGGTCGGCGATATCTTCCGTTTCTGGTCTCGCCTTGGCCCGGCGCTTGCGGTCGAGCACCACATTCCACGTAATGCGCACCAGCCAGACGCGGTGGTCGCGAATCTCGCCCAGTTTTTCGCGATGCCGCAACACCCGCAGAAAAGTCTCCTGCACCGCGTCCTCGGCCTCAGCGGCATTGCGGGTAATGGAGTAGGCGACCCGGTAGAGCGTGGTCGAATATTGGGCGACAAGCGCCGAAATCGCTTCGCCGGCGTCGGCCTCAGTAAGAGATGGCGCGGGTGCGGGGGCGGCGATGGGGTTCACATGCATCCAGCCAACGACTTGTCCTTCCAGGGAACTCATAATCTGCTACAAAAGACGGGGCAGACGCGACTTTCGCTCATACTATGTTCCGCTATGCGCGGATGAAGCACAAGCAGCCCGCCCGCCTGCAATCGCAAGACAAATATCTGGACGTGGCCGACTTGGCCTGAGACTATTCATCAATGCGCCATTTGGAACTCCGAGAAATTCACGACCACCCGGCATTCCCGGGTGCATTGCGGGACCTGGTCACCGACGCAATGCAATCACTCTGGGAGTTTTCCAACTCCTACAAAGTGATCCTTGGGCGTCTGCTGGACGCGATGGAGCGCTCCGGGACCAGCGAGATCCTCGATCTCTGCTCCGGAGGAGGCGGTCCATGGCTGCGCTTGGCCCGCGAGCCGGAATTGCAGAAAGTTCCGGGCGTGACGATCCGCCTCACAGACAAATATCCCAACCGCCTGGCATTTGAAAGGGTAGGCGAGGCCTCCAGCCTTCTGAAGTTTGATCTCTCGCCCGTCGATGCAACCAGAATTCCCCAAGATCTTCTGGGTTTTCGGACTTTCTTCTCCTCGTTTCACCACTTTGACCTGGAGGAAGCCCGTGCGGTCTTGAGAGACGCGATGGAGCAACGCCGGGGAGTAGCCATCTTCGAGATGCCCCAGCGCTGCGTCAAGACCCTCTTCATGATCTGCTGCATCCCCCTGCTTTCTTGGGTGCTGGCGCCAACGATTCGTCCCTTTAAGTGGTCGCGGCTCTTGTGGATATACCTGATTCCGGTCATACCGTTTGTGCTTGCCTTTGACGGCATTGTCTCGTGTTTTCGCGTTTATTCCCACGAGGAGCTTAGGCGATTGATCGCGCCGCTCCAGACTCCTGGGTACGAATGGGAGATCGGTGAGGAGCGTAGCGGATTCCTTCCCGTTACCTATTTGCTCGGATATCCGGTAACTGCTACAGGGGAGTGACCGCTACTCCATTCGCAACGCAGTGATTGGGTCAAGCCGCGAGGCTCGCCAGGCCGGAACCGCGCACGCGATGGTTGCCACGCCGAGCAGCGTGAGACTGACGATAACGAAGACCACCGGATCCAGCGCTTCCGTCCCGTAGAGCATCGAACGAATGAGCTGAGTGAGCCCGGCGCTAGCTGCCAGACCCAGCACCAACCCGATCACAGCCGGTCGCATACCATCGCGGAGCATCAGCTGCATCACCTGTTCCCGCTGCGCTCCGAGCGCGATGCGGATGCCGATCTCAGTCGTGCGTTGAGCGACGATGTACGACAACACACCAAACAGGCCGACGCCAGCCAGCAGCAGCGAAATCCCCGCGAAAGCCAGGACCAGGGTTGCGTCGAAGCTCGCGTCGAGGGTCGATTGGCCGATGCGCTGGTCCATGGTGAGGACATCAGCGACCGGCAGATCGGGATCAATGCCCGCGATGACCTTTTGAATCGGGAGCGCCAATGAGGAAGGATCATGTCCGGCAGCCGTCCGCACGACGAGCGAGACCGATCTCTCGAGTCCGATATAAACCGGATAGAAGATGGCCGGATAAGGCTGGCCGGAGACTTCGTCGAGCGTGTCGCCGACAACCCCGACAATCTCAAAACTCTGGGTGTTGTCACCGGGACCGCCGACGATGTGCTTGCCGAGGTGTTCTTCGCCTGCGAAAACCTCGCGGGTAAACGCACGGTTGACGATGATGGCCTGCACCTTGTCCAGCCGTTCGTTCGGCTCAAAGAATCTTCCTTCGATCAAGGGGATCCGCATGGCTGCAAAATAGCCCGGGTCGACGAATCTTGTCGTCGAGTCGAGACTTTCTCCTTTTGGCAGCGGCGCGTGTTCGCGGATGTTGAAGGTGTCGTCGCGACCGCGGCCCTGGCCAGGCAGGACGCTGGTCAGCCCGGCGGCCTCCACTCCGGGAGTCGCCCTTACCCGTTCGAGTAACTGCTCGTAGAAGACGACGCGCTGCGCCGGTTTGGGATAGCTGCCCTTTGGCAGGTTGATCCACATCGTCAGCACATCATGCGTGGCGCAGCCCAGATTCACCGCGCGCAGTTGACGATAGCTCTTGATCAGCAGCCCCGCCCCAATCAGCAGCACTACGGTGAGTCCGACTTGCAGGGCAAGCAGAAGCCGGCGGAGGCGCACACCGGCGTTGCCCCCGCTATGGGAGCGCGAGGATTCGTTGAGCGTTCTCAGAATCTGTCTGTCGTTACTGGCGACGGCGGGAATGAGACCGGCCAGAAAGCCGCATGCCAGCATCACCCCGGTCGCAAACAGAATGACCACGCCGTCGATGTGGATGGCGTCAGCCCGGGGAATGTCATTCCGCGTCTCTATCAGCCAGCGGAGGATTCCTGCGGCGATAAGAAAACCGACTCCTCCCCCAAGGCCAGAAAGCAGCAGGCTTTCGATGATATGTTCGCGGATCAGGCGTGCGCGGCTGCCCCCCAGGGCGGTACGGATGGCGGTCTCTCGACGCCGCGTGGCCGCGCGGGCAACGAGTAGATTGGCCACATTGATGCAGGCGATCAGAAGCAGGCATCCGGTGGCGGCCAGCAGCGTATAGAGTCCGGTCTTGAGCTCGTGTACGTCGGCGTCGAGAATGGGCCGTACATTTGCAGCGTCGTCGATTGGTCCAACCGGATGCTCTTTGCGGATGGCCGCCTGGATAGCGTCGAGCTCTGCAGTGGCCTGCGCGATCGTCACTCCAGGCTTGAGCCGGCCGATCACGTCGAAGTTATGGGCCTCGTGCATCACCATCAGCTCGCGAGACTTCTCGTGATACAGCGGCGTCCAGAGCTGCACTGTCGCGTCGGGATAAGTGAACCCGGCGGGCAGGACTCCGATGATCGTGTAGGGGCGGGCATCGAGCAGGATTGTCTTGCCAACCGCGGCCGGATCGCCGCCGTAGCGGCGCTTCCAGAGCCCCCAGGTGAGGACGACGGTCGCAGTTGCTTCGGGGCGGTCGTCATCGGCGCTGAAGACGCGGCCCAGCGCCGGTTCGACCCCGAGCATGGGAAATAACTGCCACGATGTGGTGTGCGCCAGCGCCACCTCGGGGAGTTGACCGCCGGTCCCGGCCAGGTCGTAGTGCATCCACTGCTTGATCGCCATCTGCTCGAAGCTGCGCGCCTGCGATTGCCATGCTGCGAAGCTGCCTCCAGCTACGATGTTGTCTTGAAAGCGGCCTTTGGCGTCTGCTTCATAAATGCGGACCAGACGGTCCTGATCTCTGAAGGGCAGCGGCTTTAACAGCACGGAACGGACGACGGTGAAGAGCGCAACATTCGCGCCGATGCCGAGGCCCATTACGACAATGGCGAGGATGGTGAAGCCCGGAGTACGCGCCAATGTGCGGACTCCATATCGAAGGTCGCGCAGGAGCAACTCCAGCCAGAGCCAGCTCCACGTCTCGCGCGCCTGGTCGCGCAAGGCGGTAGGATTGCCAAACATTCGCAGTGCGGCTAGCCGGGCTTCTTCAGGGCTCATTCCGGCGGCAGTGTTCTCTTCGATCTGCTGCTCAATATGGAACTGCAACTCATCATCGAGCTCACCTCCAGCGCGTCCGCGCAGAAAAAGAGTTCGGCACTGCATCACGAGTTGATGAAGCCAGCGCATCGGCTAGGCCTCCTGGACGATCAGGTTGATCGCGTCCGACAGCCGAGCCCAGTTGGCGGTTTCTGACTCGAGCTGCTTGCGCCCGGCTGCGGTCAGCGAGTAGAACTTCGCCTGGCGTCCGGTTTCGCTCTCGGCCCATTTCGCCTTGATCCAGCCCTGTTGTTCCAGCCGGTGCAGCGCCGGATAGAGAGAGCCCTGCTGCACCTGCAACACTCCTCCGGAAATCTGCTGGATGCGCTTGGCGATCGCCCAGCCGTGGCGGGCTTCGGTCGAGAGCGTCTTAAGAATGAGCAGGTCGAGCGTGCCCTGCACGAGATCGCTTGGTTTCCCCATACTATGACTATCTACACTAGTTGATTGTAGATAGTCAAGGTATCGGCTAAAGGGCGCAAAAAACAAAGCCCGCATCGCGGACGATGCGGGCCAATATTGAACTTTCTTTCGAGAACGCTACTGCACCTGCACGCCCTGCGGGCCCTGCTTCGCTCCGGGGTTGAGCTTTTGCGCGGCGATCTGGCCGGCGGCGGTGGTCTTGTCCTTGTCCTTCAGCACGGCATAAATCTGCCGGGCCTGCTGCGGATCGGTCTTCTCGTAAATTTCGGCCAGTTGCAATTGCGCAGCCGAGGCAGGCACCGTGTCAGTTGGCTTTGCAATCAACTCCTTGTAGAGGTCGATTGCCTGCGGCGTCTTGCCGGTCTGCATGTAGAGGTTTGCCAGCGCGACCTTGGCCAACGCGGAAAGGTCCTTGTTGTAGGTGCCGGAGACCTGCTTGAGGCTCGCCTCCGCATCGGCGATCTTGCCCAGGTCGATATCGGTCAGGCCAACAAAGTATTGGGCCGTTTTGCCGGCCTCGAAGAGGCCATACTTGGTCGCCACTTCGGCGAAAATTTTGTTGGCCGCCTGGGCGCGCTCGGCGGTGGTCTTGTAGCTGCCGTCTTCAGGTTCGCCCGGCTGGCGCAGCGACGAGCTATAGATCTCGAGCGCCTGCCCGAGAGCAACCGAAGCCGCTGCCGCCTGGTGCTCATAGTAGATGCCGCCGCCAATGATCGCGGCAAGAACCACCACCAGGGCGATGCTGGCGCGAATGACCTGCGCGCGATGAATCTCGATCCAGCTCAACCCGGTCTGGGTCGCGTTTACAAATTTATCCTGCTTCAGGGCGTGACGTGTCTGGGAGTCCACAGAGTTCCTTCGAGAATCAATCCGGGGAGATGGGCCGGAGGGGAGATGGCAGGCGAGCGAGTTTAAAGCTTGCTACTGCTTAACTTTCCAAGTTTAACAGGCTGAAATTGGAGGGGTCAAACCACGAAAATCTCCCCCTGATTGGGCAGTTACGGCGTTGCCTCGACGTACCCCTCGGGCGTAACCTTTGTCGGCATCTGGAAATTGGGAATGACGACTGCGGTCTGAAACCGTTTGACGAAGTTGTATCGGGTAAAGGCGACCGGCGTTCCAGGGCAGAGATAGCGGAGCTCTTGTGGCCGGTCTCGCACGCCCGTGTACCGCCAACTGTTCGAGAGCGAGACTATGACCGACCATACCGAGGTGATGCCGAACTGCGCGGGAGCGGTGTCGAAATCTCCCGCCCACGCCGCCCCTTGCACGCCATTGTCTGGCTCAGTCGCTGCGCCAGAACACGGCGAGTTCGACCAAAGCGTCTCGATATAAGTCAGATAGGGTTGGCGGAAGGCCGACCTGCAGGAGATCCCTGTGATCTGGGAGAGAGTGTCGCCCAGACCAATCTCTGGAGAGCAAATGCCAAAGTCGTGAACCGAGAAGTCAGTCGCGGGCAGAGGTATCGTAGTCGCCTCGCCAGCCTGCCCTTGGGTCAACGCAAGCGTGAGCTGAAGCAGGATCGGCGCCGCCTTGATCCTCTCGTAGATCGAGCGGTCCATAATGAAGCTGATGCTCGAGTCCTGGGTGTCGGAGAGATAGTGCAAGTTATCAACCGGCTGCCACGGTATGGATCCATGCGCGCCGTCCGCCGAATTCCCCGAGACTCTGACGTACTGAGGCATGATGACAATCCCATTGGCGATACCCGAGATCTGTACCGGGATAGTGATTTGGACGAGATTGCTTCCCTGCACCTGCACGCCGGTAACCCGATGCCTGGTATCGTGAAGAAATTCGATACGGAGGGGCGATTCCTCACTTCTCGTCCTGGCTGCGAAGGCCCGGTCGACCGTGCCACCGTCTGAAGGCATCATCATGGCTACTCCGATGGTGAGGAAGAGACCAATCAGCAGAAGACGCGAGAACCAAAGCCGCCGCGTCGCATACTGCAGAGCCACAGCTCCACCACTGATGCATATCAGGATCGGGATTGAGAAATCGGGGCCGCCTGGAGCTGAAACCTTGCTGGGGGCGAGGCCGGAAGCGAGCACACCAAAACCAACGAAGCCAAGCAGGACCGCGACCACAGCGATTATGATCCGAGCGAAAGTCGACGTTACGGTGGCCAGTGCGAAGAGCGGCATAATCAGCGCGCCGGTTACCAACATCAGATTGAACAACAAACCCGGCATGTAGGCGAAAGGCCTGAATCCCGCCTCGGCAAGCAACGCGAGCTGCGCAATCACAAACGGCAAGTACAGAAAAACAAGCAGGAACAGCACCTTTGCGGCAAGCAGCTTCTTCCATTCGTAGGGACGAGTCAGCCAGAACTGACGGTCGCCAACCAGGCTCTCCCCGTGGATAACGCGCGCGATCAGGAGCAACCAGCCGACCGGAACCAGGACCGTAAGCACGTTGGCTAAGAGTTGTAGTCCTTGAGGGCTGGCGAAAACACCCCACCCAGAGAACCCGACGGGGTATAGACCGGCTTGGGTTAGCCACTGATTTGGATAGATCCGCACAAATAACGCGGCGATAGCCAGTGAGACCGCAATCTCCGGCCAGAACCGCCGGGCATCTTTCGCGAAAATGTGCAGTGTCTGCTTCATGCTCGCGTCCTCCTGTGAGCGGGATCAACTGAAGATTCGTTATGGCTCCGGCCTGTCTTGGCGACCGCCAGGAAGATCGCCCGCAATGACATCGGCGACACCGAGATATCGCGCGCCCCAGGGAACCTTTCCGCAAGGTCTCGAGCTGTAGCCTCACCGTGACAATCACTGTGAATGAAGCGAACCACGGAGTCGGCGATCTCAAGTTGTAACCATGTGCCCGGAGGCGTATGCGGGAGCGAGGCTGAGTCGTTGAGCGTGATGGTGACTTCGCGGAAGCGGTCGCTCAGCACGGACATCTCGTCGGAGAAGAGCAATCGTCCATTCTCGAGGTAACCGACGTGGCTGGAGAAGCTCTCGATCTCTGCAAGGTCGTGCGAAGAGAGAAAGATCGTTGTCTCTGGAGCGCGATCGAGCAGCCCTTCAATGAGTTCGTCTCTCACTAACGGATCGAGGCCGGAGAAGGGTTCGTCGAGTACGATCATTGCCGGGCGATAGGCCAGCGAGCCGGCGAAGGCGGCCTTCATCTTCATCCCGCGAGAGAGGTGTTTCAGCTTGCGGTCGAGCGGGAGATCGAATTGGCGGACCAGCTGCCGCTCCAGCGTGCGGTCCCATTGCGGATAGAAGGCGCGCAGGTAATCGAGCATCCCGCCGACTGTCATCCATTCCGGCAGCTCCTGATTCTCTGACACGTAGCCGATGCGGCAGAAGTGCTTGCCGGCGAGATGGTTCGAGTCGATATCGAGAACCCGCGCGCGCCCCGACGTCGGCCGCAGGATATTCATCATTAGCTTGATCATCGTCGTCTTGCCGGCCCCGTTCGCGCCGACCAGAGCGTAGATCGCCCCTTCAGGCACCGACAAATCGACGCTATCGAGCGCCAGCGCGCGACCGAACTTCCTGGTAAGCGCCTCGATTCGGATTGAATTCGTATGGGGTGAATCGGCCCATTGATTCATAGCTATCCTCGACCTCCATCCTTCGACCTGGCGTCTTTTTGCTTTACTGGCGACGAGCCTTGATCTGCCTCGCCGCCGAGCTTCTGCCAATGGGCGGCGATTGATTCCAACATCTCTTCCCGCCCGATACCCAACCGCTTTGCTTCGACAACCAGTTCTTCAATCTCCTGGCCGAGTAGCTGCGTCCGTTCCCGTAGGGTGGAATCGGGCAGGGCGGCTACCACGGTGCCAATGCCCGGATGAGTTTCCAACAGGCCTTCGCCGATTAGGTGCGTGATCACCTTATGGGCCGTATTGGGGTTGATCTTGAGTTCCCTGCTGAGCGCACGCACGGAGGGAAAGGGATCTCCAGGCCGGAGTTGGCCGGAGATCATCGCTTTCTTTGAGGCATAGACGACCTGCTCGAAGAGCGGAACGCCAGCGCGGAACTGAATGCGGAAAGGGATCACGCGTGTACTATATCGCGTAGTACACAAAATCGCAAGCAGGTCGCGATTCTGGCATTTCTCTTTTGCCTAATCGAGAACTACAGCACGCCCGCAGGGGCTATATATGAGTCAGAAAAGAGGCTGCTCCACGACGGATCGAGATACAGCCATCGTTGCGTGCTGAACCAACTCGTGGGAATCTCCGGAATATGCAGGAGGCCATGTCCTCCTGCGCAGATCAGCTCGGTGCCGTTCCAGGCCAGGAAGTTACGCGAAGCCTCGCCCACTCGCGCCGGGTTAGTGAGCAGCCGCAGGCAAACCGGGCAGCGGCTGCGCTGGTCGCGCAATGCCCAGCGAAACGCAAACAGCAACCCGAGAAACGAGCCGGACAAGTGCAGATATTGGGACGAGATTGGACCGACGGAATGCTGACCCGCCGCAAGATTTCCGTAGGCCAGATCGATCGAAGCGAAATAAACCAGCGGCAAGATCAGCGCGAGCTTCGCGGCGAGGAAAAGCCATCGCCGCACGCGGACATCCCAGCCAAGTCGTTCGGCCCGCGCCGGGTATTCGCCCAGAGGCAGGGGTGTTGTCGCCGGAAGCGCAAGGAAGGCGATGAACAATGTGAAGAGATACATGGAGAAAGGCTGCCGAGTCTGCTCCGCCAAGGAAACGCACTCAAATCTGTCGGACCTGCCATTGTCGCCGTAGACGGTCATCCAATGCCGGCCCGATGACCCAGAGGGAAACGCCGATGGGCGCATTGCCGCAAGCACAAAACCCTTCGAGTTCGGTGGGAGGGAATCGGTATGCGACTCATCGGCCATCATCCAGGCGTCGGCATCTCCCGGAAGACGCCACCGGTCCTGCGGAAGAACAGCCGCGATACGAACCGGCAATCCCGCAACCTCAACAACACGTCCGGCAATCTCAGGGTCACCTTCGAAATATTCTCGCCACGCGTTCTCGCTGAGGATCAGCCCCGGCATGGGCTGCGACTCCTGCCGTGCCTTCGACGTTAAGGAAGGAAACTTCAGCATGTCGAAGAGGCTTGCGCTGGCGCGGATGATCGATAGCTCCACCGTCTGATGCGGCTGTACGTGAACGCGCTTTATAGACGGCTGGTAATAGGCAAGCTCAGTAAAGAGGCCTCGAGTACTCGTTTGCCAGGATCGGTAGTCTGCAAGACGAATCGACGGCAGCGGCGACATCGAGCTTCCGCCAGGCGAGATCAGTACCAGGCTGTCCGCATCCGGATAAGGCACGGGCAACATTGCCTTGCGCGCATCGGGCAAACACAGAGCAAGCATGAAGGCCGCCGCCGCGCAGCCCGCGAGCGAGAGCAGACACATGCTCGGCGAGCCGTGGCGGATATGTGCAGGCGAAGGCGGCTGCAGGTTATTCTGGCGAAGCCACCACGCATCCTGGAACGCGCCGAGGCAGAAAACGATGGGGCTGGAGTGGCCAGCAGCTTCGTGGGCTCCTTGGTCACGACGCTCTCCCTTGGATCGCAGAACCTGCCAAAGCTCTGCCTTCCACTCCGCCAGCCATTCTGCCCTGCCTCTGCCGGGCACGAGTACGGACGCGCTCCGCAGCAAGAGCCGGCAAAGAGGGGCGGATTGCACCAAGCCGTGGCCCATCACGCGTTCTCCACCTCGGGTGAGGGAATCAGCTTCTCCAGCAGCGGATAGCGCTTATAGAGCGCCTCCAGCATATCCCTCCCGGCGCGCGTGAGTCTGTAGTACTTGCGCAGAGGCCGCTGCTCGGCGTCGGCAATCGACTGATTTTCCCACTTCGACAGAATCAGTCCATCTCGCTCCAGTCGCCGCATCGCCGGGTAAACGGTGCCGCTGGGCAGGCCTGTTCTCTCCATCACGCTGAAGCCGTATACCTGCCCGCTATGAATTGCCTGCAGGATCAAGGCAGCAGTATGGGAGAGCTTCGCGTCAACGGCCATGCGAGGAATTGTACCTATGTAGCATGCTAGTTGACCAGTTGATAATAAGTATGCTACATAGGGTGAGCAGGTGAATGGGGACTTATGCTCGAGCTCCGCAACGTCTCAAGAAGCTACCGCGGCATTCCCGCCATCGCCAACGTGAACTTCCGCGTCGGCGCTGGAGAGATCGTCGGCTACCTCGGCGCCAACGGATCGGGGAAGTCCACCACCGTGAAGATCATCACCGGGATTCTGCAGCCAAACGACGGTCAGGTGATCTTCGAGGACAAAAACATCGTCGAAGATCTCCCCGGATTTCGCGCCCAACTCGGCTACGTTCCCGAAGAGGCCCATGTCTACACCTACCTCTCCGGAATGGAGTACCTGCAGCTCGTCGGCCGCCTGCGCGGGCTGAGCGAGCGGCTGATCACTGTGAAGGCATTCAATCTCCTCCGGCTGCTGGGCCTCGAATCCTGGCGGCACTCGCCGATCTCGGCCTACTCCAAGGGGATGAAGCAGCGCGTGCTGATTGCCGCCGCCTTGATGCACGATCCGAAACTGCTGATTTTTGACGAGCCTCTCTCGGGCCTCGATGTCGACTCGGCTCGCCTCTTCAAGGACCTGATTCGGCAACTCGCAGCGAGTGGCAAAGCGATCCTGTATATCTCCCACGTCCTCGAGGTCGTCGAGCAGCTCTGCGATCGAGTTGTCGTGATCGCCAAAGGCAAGATCCTCGCCGATGCCGCGCCCGGCGAGCTGACTGCTCTGATGAGACGGGCCAATCTCGAAAGCGCCTTTGCCGAACTGGTGCAGCAGGAAGATACCAAGGTTCTCGCGCAACAGCTCGTCGACGTCATGCAGGCGACCAATGCTTAAGCGCCTGCAATTCTTCTCCGAACCCGAGCATCCCGTGCTTTCGCTGGCCGTGCAGGCTAGCATTTATACGGATGAGCAGCCGCAGCGCACCCAGTTCCAGGTACTACTGCGGCACTTCCTCTCGCGCTTTTTCCAGAGCGACAGCAGCGATGGCGATGGTCAATCCAAGGCCCGCGTGCTTCAGATTGCATACGCGATCGCGCTCCCGGGCCTGTGCGTTGCCATTTACCTCTTTCCGCCCTATCACTTTCCAGGAGGGCGGCCATTCTGGTCGCAGGTAGCCGACCACTACTTCTACGTTATGTACTCCTTCGTGGCGATAGGGGCAGTCACGGTCTTCGTCTGGGACCTCTTTCTCCCCGACCTGCTCGATGTATTTGTCCTCTCGACCCTCTCGATCGAGAGGCGCACGCTCTTCACCGCAAGAATCGCGGCAATCGGCCTCTTTCTGAGCATCTTCCTATTCGGCATCAACGTTCTCGGCACGATTTTCTTTCCCGCCTCCACCGACTTGCCGAGTTTGTCCCGCCACTTCTTCGCGCACTTGACCGCGGTCACGATGAGCGGTCTGTGTATCGCCAGTTTTCTTCTGGCAGTACAGGGATTTCTGCTGACTCTGCTCGGCGAATATCTCTTTCGCAAGATCTCGCCGTTCCTGCAGGCACTCGCGATCACAACACTGCTTACGATTCTTCTGATGTTTCCTCTGCTTTCGCGCTTTATCGAGACGCTCATCAGCTCGGGTCAGCGCGCAGTGTTCTACTTCCCTCCGTTCTGGTTTTTGGGGATTTATGAACGCCTGCTCACCGGCCGCGAAACGCTACCCGCCTTCACGGCACTGGCGCGCGCAGGCTTGGTCGCGACAGCAGCAATGATTCTCCTGGCGTGCGTCTCCTATCCGCTCGCCTACCGCTCGAGAATGCGCAATGTTGTCGAAGGCTCCGGTTCAAGAAGCACGCGAAGCTGGATAGCCACGCCGATCATGTTGCTGCTCCACCGGACGCTGCTCCGGGTCCCTCAGCAACGCGGCGTCTTTCACTTCATCGGCCAGACGCTCTCGCGGACTTCTCGTCACCGCGTCTACCTTGCGATGTACGGTGGTCTTGGGCTTGCGCTGGTGACCTCCTGCGCTCTCGTGTTTAAGCTTGGCCATGGCAGAGTCGGGCTAGCCGTTTCGGCCGAAGGCCTGCGAGCAGCGGTTCCGATCATCGCCTTTTGGACGGTCGCAGGCCTACGGGCCGCCTTTCTCGGTCCGGCCGACCGTCGGGTCAACTGGATATTTCGCGTCATTCACGGCAGGCCGGGTTGGGGCGAGTCGGCGGCGACGCGAATGTGGGTTTTGCTGTGGGCGCTCGCGCTCACGCTGGGGAGTATCGCACTCGCCCATGCCGTCGCGCCGCCGGACTTGCGCGGCTGGAAGAGTTTCGGCATACAGCTCTTCACCGGCGCGAGTCTCTGCCTGTTGCTGACCGATGCCTTCTTTCTCAATGTGAAAACAGTCCCGTTCACGGGCACACGCTCGGCAGGCTCCATGAATCTGGCCTATGTTCTGATCCAGTACTTCGGACTCTTGCCGCCACTGGTGCTCATCACGCTTGGCCTCGAAGACTGGATTGCGGTCGGTCCAGCACATCTGCTGTTCGCAATTGTCGTAGTCGCTGCGGCACACGCGGAACTGCTGCGGCGTCACCAGAAGATCTTGTCTGACTCCGTCAGTTTGCTCGACCTGGATGACGATGAGGAAGAGTTCCCGCAGCGCCTGGGGCTACGCTACTGAACGGTTCTCACATTCCGTCATAGTTGGGGCCGCCCCCACCTTCGGGAGGAACCCAGGTGATGATCTGATACGGGTCGGCAATGTCGCAGGTCTTGCAGTGCACGCAATTTGCGAAGTTGATCTGTAGCCGCTTGCCAGAGCCAATCACTGCCGAATCGGCGTCCTCCACCATTTCATAGACGGCAGCGGGGCAAAAATACTGACAGGGGTTGCCAAACTCCTTCGCACAGCGACCAGCACAAATACCCAGGTCGGCCACTACGAGGTGCGTCGGCTGATCGTCTTCATGCCGTGTTCCGGAATGGTAGACATCGGTCAGGCGGTCGAAGGTGAGCTTGCCATCGCCCTGCACATTTCCCAAAAGAGCTTCCCGACCATGCGCGTGTTCGCCGAAGCTGTCGATCGGGCGCATATTCTCATAACCTGCCTGGTTGGTGAAATCAGGGCCAAGATTGCTGCCCCGAAACATATGCTGAATTCCCGCTTTCACCAGCCCATCGATTAGCCCATGCTCAAAGCCCTGGTGGAAGTTTCGCACCGGGTAAAGCTCCTGGCGAATCCAGCTCTCGTCGACGCGCCGCTTGTAGTCCTGTAGCTGTTTGGCGGAACGGTCTTGCTTCACCAGGGCGTCGTACGCTGTCTCGGCGGCGAGCATCCCCGACTTGATCGCCAGATGGATGCCCTTGAGCCGCTGCGAATTCAGGAAGCTCGCGCTGTCGCCAAGCAGCATCCAGCCGTCGCCGGCAAGGTGAGGCATGGTGAGCCAGCCTCCGTAGGGCAGACTCTTCGCGCCATAGCGGACCATCTTGCCGCCCTCCAGAATCCGCCGCGCCAGCGAATGCAGTTTGAAGCTTTGAAAGACGTGATGGGGGTCAGTGCGTGGGTCCTCGTAGTCGAGCCCAGTAACGTAGCCGATAGATATCTCCGTATCGCTGATACCGTAGATCCAGGCTCCGCCGTATTCGTGCGCGGTCAACGGATAGCCCAGGGTGTAGATCACTTCACCTTTGGCGACTCGCCCCGCGGGGATCTCCCACAACTCCTTGATGCCGAGGCCATAGGTCTGTGCGTGGTTGGGATCTTCGAGGCCGAGATGCTCAATGAGCGACTTCGCACAGTTCCCTCGCGTGCCCTCCGCAAGGAGGGTGATCTTCGCACGAAGATCGTAGCCGGGTTCGAAGTTGGCTTTAAGCTCGCCCAGCTTATCGACGCCCTTGTCGTCGGTGCGCACGCCGATCACGCCGTGGCCGAACCCGTCGTCATCAAACAGCAGCTTCGAGCCTGCAAAACCGGTGAAGATGGTGATGCCGGCTTCCTCAACCTTCGTCGCTAGCCACTTCACGAACTTATTGATCGAGATGACGTAGTTGCCATGATCGCGCAAGGGAGGCGGCACTATCGGGAATTTGTACTGATCCTCTTCGGTAAGAAAGTAGACCGATTCCTGTGTGATCTCTGCGTCGATCGGCGCCTCGCTCTCGAAGCCGGGCAGCAACTCCCGCATCGAGCGTGGATCCAGCAGGGCGCCCGAAAGGCAATGCTGGCCGGCCTCGCGCGCCTTTTCAAGGACGTAAATATTATCCTTCGTCAGCGGTGCATCGGGATTGTGCAGATTGTGTTCGTCAATCAGCTGCGAGAGGCGCAGCGCAGATGCCATCCCCGCGGGGCCACCGCCGACAATGACGACGTCGGCCTCCATCTGCGGGCGGTCGATGTTTTCGAGCGGTTTGCGAAAGTGGATCACTATATCTCCGGCAAGAGGCGAGCCGGCAAGTCAGCAATGTCCGTGCCGGACTCCCTTTTGTAGCGGAGTCGAGAGCAAAGAGGCAAGTGCGGCGGGTTCGTCTTGCTTAAGGAGAAAATTCACGAAGCCGCTCTTGACATAGAAAACGAAACCGTTCAGTATTGTTTTGGGTTCTCGAGGCGGAAATGATTCAGGTACAAAATCTCGTCAAGAAATTCGGCGATTTCACGGCCGTAAACGATATTTCTTTTGACGTCGAGCAGGGAGAGATATTCGCTTTTCTCGGCCCAAATGGCGCCGGCAAGACTACTACGATCAAGATGCTGACCACACTGCTTCCGCCCACCAGCGGAAAGATCGAGCTGGATGGGCTTAATCCTCGCACCCATCAGAAGCAGGCTCGGCAACGCTTCGGCATCGTCTTTCAAGACCCTAGTCTCGATGCCGAGCAAACCGCTTACGAAAACATGGTCCTGCACGGGATTCTCTATCACGTTCCGAAACAGCTTCGCGAGAGCCGCACCGAACATCTGTTGAAGCTTTTTGAGCTCTGGGACCGCCGTGACAGCTATGTGAAGACCTTCTCCGGAGGCATGAAGCGCCGGCTCGAAATCGCGCGCGGTTTTCTGCACACCCCGCGAATCTTGTTCCTCGACGAGCCGACGCTTGGCCTCGATCCCCAGAGCCGCAACCTGCTCTGGAGCCACGTCAAACAGGTCAATGAAACCGAGAAGACTACAGTGTTTCTCACTACTCATTACATGGACGAAGCGGAGCGCGTCGCGCACCGCATCGCCATCATCGATCATGGCGCGATCGTCGCGCAAGGAACGCCGACTGAGTTGAAGGCGCAAACCAACACCGATTCTCTCGAAGGCGCGTTTCTCGTGCTAACCGGCTCGTCGATTCGTGACGAGGGAGCCAACTCGGCGGACGGCCTACGGCAGGTTGCCAAGATGTGGAGGCGATAGATTATGGGAGCAATTTATATTCTCTGGTTGCGGGAACTGAAGCGTTACGTGCGCTCACGGGTGCAAATTGTGGTCTCCCTCGGGCAACCGTGCCTCTATCTGCTCGCCCTTGGCTTTGGCTTCGGCCCGGTGTTCCAGCAAGCCGGTCACGGCAGCTATCTGCAATTTATGGCTCCGGGAGTCGTGGGGATGACGGTCCTCTTCAGCTCTGTCTTCTCTGGCATCGCTATGCTGTGGGACCGCCAATTTGGGTTCTTGAAGGAAACGCTGGTCGCTCCAGTGTCCCGGATCCAGATCATGATCGGTCGCACGCTTGGTGGCGCAACGGTCGCAATCATTCAAGGCACTCTGATCCTGACCATCTGTCTCATTGCAGGCTTTCGCCCGCATAGCTGGTTCGACATCCCCGTTGCGTTTCTGTTTGTGGCAATGATTGCGATCGTCTTTGCCGCGCTTGGCACCGCGATCGGGTCAGTGATCAAGGACATGCAGGGTTTCCAGCTGGTCATGAACTTTCTGGTAATGCCGATCTTCTTCCTCTCGGGCGCGCTCTTCCCCCTGGCGAACCTGCCCGTGGTGATGTCCGTGATCACCCATCTCGATCCGTTGACCTACGGAGTCGATGGGTTGAGAGGATCGCTCACGGGCCTCTGGCATTTCAATCTCGGATTCAATCTGTCGATTCTTGCGATGATTGCTTGTCTCTTCATCGGCCTCGGCGCCTACGCCTTCTCGAAGATCGAAGTGTAGGCAGAAAGTCGATGGTAAGAAAGCGAAGCGAACAAGCACATAGCCGGGTGATCGATGCAGCCGTTGCGCTCTTCATCGAGAGCGGCATCGAGTCAACCAGCATGGACGCGATTGCCCGTGCCTCCGGCGTAAGCAAGGCAACGATCTACCGCCATTGGCCCGATAAAGACGCCCTCTGCCTGGAAGTTCTGGCCTACCTGCACGGTCTCGATAAACCTCGTCCCGCTTTCGACTCTGGCGACTTCCACGCCGACATCATTGCACAACTGCGCTACGACCCCGCCGATGAACGCAAAGCGCTGCGTGAGCGCATCATTCCGCGCCTGATGGCCTATGCCTCTCACAATCGCGTCTTCGGAGACGCATGGCGCTCTCGCGTGCTCGAGCCAGTGCGCACCGCGCTTCGCGAGATGATGGAGCGCGGAAAGCAGCGGGGAATTCTCAAGGCTGAGCTTGATCCCGAGGTAGGTTTAGCATTGCTGCTGGGACCGATGATCTACCGGCACGTCTTCGTCCACAGACTCGGAGGCAACGCGCCGAAAGACCTCGAGGTTCACGTGGCCGACAGCTTTCTGGCTGCGTTCGGGTTGGGCGTCTCAGCTAAGGGGTGCGACTCCGGCGTTGCTTGCGGGGGCGGCGGTCTCACCTGACGTCCGCCTTGCCCGCCCATTCTATCCAGTGGGGGGGAGCCAAATCCCGGAGAGATCGCATAAAAACTTCTGCGCGGTTTTCGGAGTCCGGCGTGACGGTTCGCCTATATCATGAGATGGCCGCTCGGAGTACCCTGAGAGAAACACGAAGCCTCGAATGTTAAGGCCCATAAATTGGGAACGTCCGATAAGTAACCGGTTTTCTATGCTGACTACAGTCCCTCTTATGCCCCATGCGGTCTGCTGGGCCTCGGCTCCCAGGCTGATTTGGACAATGGTGATCACCAATCTGGTCACCTTTCTTAGCTATCTCGCTATCTGCCTCACTCTCTTCTATCTATCTCGCCGCACAGGTCGGGTGATCGCTCGCGACTGGAAGTATTTCCTGGTTGGGTTTGCGCTGTTTATCGTCGCGTGCGGATCGACCCATCTTCTTGAAGTTGTCACTACCTGGTGGCCGGTCTTTTGGATCGATGCGTGGACCAACATCATTACTGCCGCCCTTTCCGCTTATGTTGCCCTCATGCTGATCCGCAGAGTCGGACAAGTGGCCTTCGGCGTCAACGACTACGCGGGACGTCTGGCGAATACAGAGAACGAAAACCGTCAGATGGAAGAGAGTCTGCTGGCCGCCCATAGGCTCGAAGAATGGAGCCGTATCTCGGCGGCCGTGAGCCACGAAATCAGAGGGCCCATCGAGGCGATTCAAAACCTGCAGTATCTCATCCGCACCACCAACGGAGTCTCCTCTGAGATAGCCACGCTCACGCGCGCCACGGCCGAGGAGGCGGCGCGATTGCTCTCTATTTCAGAATCGGCGCTGTCGTTTATTCGCCAGGGGAAGAACCGGGAGCCGATCGATATCTGTGCTGCCCTGGAATCGGTCCGCTTTGTCCTCGACCCTATCATTCGCAAGAAGGGGATCGTATTCAGCGTCAACGTCGAGGGCGATTGCATCGTTCAGGCCTATGCGGGTGAGACCCGGCAGGTTCTGCTCAACATCGTGCGGAATGCATGCGAGGCTATCAGCCAGCCGGGCGCTCACGTGACCGTGACGATCAAAGGTGAGAGCGAAGGGGTCGAGGTCGTGGTGGTCGACGAGGGAACCGGGATTGAACCGGCGGTAATGGCCAAAATCTTCACCTTTGGCGTCACCACCAAAGGCGATGGGGGCAACGGGATGGGCCTCTGGATGGTGAAGCAGATCCTGACCAAGTACGGCGGCGATGTGGAAGTCGCCTCCGGTCAGGGCAAGGGCACCCGTTTCAGATTGTGGTGGCCACGCGTCGTGCCCGCGAGGGTGTAATCGGCCCGAGATTCGCGCCTATACTCCGGGAAGGACTGAGCTGAGCTCCCTATTTGACCCCTTTGCTCGGGTCCCACGACCCTTGGAGCTTTCGAACATAGATGATCTGCCCGACGTGGTAGGCGTTGTGCGCGCCAATGTGGGCGATAAGAGAGGCGTTGTCCTGGATTTTCTTCTCGTCGGCCGCTTCGACCGCCTTTTCCCATTCGGTCAGGACCGCATCGAGCTTCTTAACGGTTTCGTCCCACTGTTTGGCGTCGAAGTTGTTGAAAGTCTCGTCGTTGTTCCCGTCGAACTTCGGCTTGGGCTCGCCCTTGAACTCCGCCAGTTCTGAAGTGTTCCAAAAGAGCAGGTGGTTGGTGAGTTGCCCGACGGAGTGGCTGCCGGCTCCGGGAGTCCACTTGGCCTGGTCAGCGGTCATGCCCGAAACGGCAATGTTGATTGGAACGAACCAATCTTCCTTATCGTGAGTCGTGCGGAGTTGTTCGAGCAAGATGCTCTTGAGCGTTGCGGGAGGCTTGGGTTTCTCCTGGCCGAAGGAGTGAATGGGCGCTGCCAGTAGCAGCAGGAAGATGATGCGCTTCATGGTGGCTCCTGTTTATACGATGATGGCGAGCAATCAATGCCGGCTTCGTTCACGGATTCGCGTGTGGGACGTTAACGGAGGCAGTTCGTTAGCTTCACGAAAGGCAGGATGCGAGGAAACCGATCAACTGTTGGCGGTCTGCGTCTGGGAGATTCTCCATCGGAATTAGCCGATGGGAGTTTTTCGCTCCAAAGAGCACAACCACTCTTTTCCCCGCGCGAAACCGCGAATATGTCTTCCAAGGCTCGAAGTTCTTCGCCCCGTTTTCCTGTAGGGTCTCGATCCCCTGTGATGAAAGAACTAGTCGGAGCTGTCCCAGCCGTCTGATCACGTCTGTTTGTGCCAATACTGCTCGCCGATAAGCCCAAACGATGTATGCAGCGATGCCGCAACAGACAAGCCAGAGTAGCGCCGGTTGCCTCCAATTCGGAGTCAAGGCGTAGACCTGCTGGTATGTCGAGCGGATCGCAGCAAGGGTGAGAGCGATGAAAATGAGGGCCGAATACGTGTACCTCATCAGCAGAACTGGCCATTGGTGCCACTTCCGCAACACTTCGTCGATAGATTCCCGAGTAAAGGAGACGTGCAGTTCCATAAGTCGTGCGAGAGCTATCAGGCCCCTTTGGCCTTCTTGATCTCTTCTGTAAGCGAAGGCACGATGTCGAACAAATTCCCCACCACCCCAACGTCCGCAATCTCAAAGATCGGAGCTTCGGCGTCTTTGTTGATCGCGACGATGGTCCCCGCGCCTTTCATGCCGACGATGTGCTGGATGGCGCCGCTGATGCCAAGCGCGATATAGAGTTTCGGCGCGACCGTCTGGCCGGAGCTGCCGATCTGGCGATCGAGCGGAAGCCAGCCGTTGTCGCAGATGGGGCGCGAAGCAGCGACTTCCCCGCCAAGGGCTTCGGCAAGCGCCTCGGCGACAGTGAGGTTCTTCTGCTCCTTGATGCCTCGGCCGACCGCGACGATGACCTCGGCCTGGCCAAGATCGACCGCTTGCTTGGCTTCCTGGAAGATTTCGTGCGGAGTGACCCGCGGTGCGGACTCTGCGACCGCTGCCGCCACGTTTTCAATCGGCGCAGTTCCGGCTTCGGCCTGATCGCCGCGGAAGGCCCCAATCTGAATCGTCGCCATCCAGGGACCTTCACCGGTGAACGAGACATCCGCCGAGAATTTGCCCTGAAACATCTGCCGGATAAAGAGCAGCTTTCCCGGGCCTTCATTTGGCGTAGAACCTGCTTCGCACTTATATCCGGTGCTGTCCGAGATCAGCGTCCGATCAAGCGCCAGTGCCAGTCGCGGGGCGAAATCACGCACCTGATAAGTATGCGGAAAGAGCACCAGCTTCGGCTGCTTCTCAGTGACGAATTGCTTCAACGCGAAGACGTATGCGTCGGCAGTGTAGTTCTCCATCGCCGGCGATTCCAGTGCGTAGATCTTCGCGGCGGCTTTGGTCGCGAGTTCGGCGGCTGGCGCGATGAGATTGTGGCCGGGAAGGACGACTTCGACCGACCATCCAGTCTCTTTCGCAATCGACTGGGCGGCGGCGATGGTTTCAAAGGAGACGCGGTTGAGTTTGCCTTCGCGTTGTTCGGCGACTACGAGGATGGTGTCTGGCATGGGATTCGATTGCTGATGCGGCCGACATGGGAACCGCAGATTTCTCCACTCCGCTGCGCTCCGGTCGAAATGACAAATCTAAAACTCGGGCGCTCCGCGACGAAGTTTCGAGCCAACCCCGATAAGCACAATGGCGGCGATCCAGACGATGGCGTCGTAGTAGAACATCGGGTGAATCCAGGCGGGCGAATAGGTCACGTCCTGCCCGACCCACAGCCACAGAATCGTCCCGATGATCATCAGCAAGCCGGCGATGCACTGCAGGGTCAGCCCCCAGGTGCGGCGCTTGTCGAGATACTCGACCTGGTCGGGGGTGAGGTTGCGTTCCGCGGCGGGAATCAGCATGTTGGCCATGTATCTCTCCTGCGTTCTATCCGGTCGGGTCTGTCGGACCCGTATATCGACAACTTCATTAAATCACGCGAGCATGATTTCGGAGGTGCTCGACGATCTTCTTCGCAATCTCGCTGGACGATCCGGTGATCATTTCAGTCTTTTTCTGCTTGACCGGAACATACAGCCGCTCGATCTTCTGCTGGTTGGGGCTGAGCTTTGCCTCCACCTCGGCATAAGCCACCTTCCGTAGCGGCTTCATCTTCGCCTGCTTGATGCCGATCAGCGTCGCATAGCGGAGCTTGTTAATCCCGCTTTGGATCGTCAGCACCGCTGGCAGCGGCAGGTCGATGTGCTGATAGTGTCCGGCCTCAAGCTCCCGCTTGAGGGTCACTCCGGCGTCAGTCTTCTCAATTCCAATAATGATGGTGGCGTGGGGCAAGCCCAATACCTCGGCCAGCAGCACACCGGTCTGTGCCGCGCCAAAGTCGTCCGACTGAAGCCCGGTGACGATCAGGTCGAAGTTCTCCTCAGCGATTGCGGCAGCGATGGCGCGCGCGGTGTTTGCCGAATCCAGATGGACGAATTTATCGTCTTCAAGGTGGATTGCCCGGTCGGCGCCCTTGGCCAGGGCCTCCCGCAACACGGTCTGGGCGCGCGCCGGGCCAGCAGTAATCACGACTACTTCGCCGCCGTGCTTCTCTTTCTGGCGGAGAGCCTCTTCGAGGGCATAGGCGTCCGGCTCGTTCACTTCGTAGGAAACGTCTTCGCGAATCCACGTCCCGGATTCGTTCAGCTTGAGCGGCGCGTCTTTCTGGGGGACTTGCTTGATGCAGACAAGGATCTTCATGAGGAAATTCAGCAGCCGCCCCAGTATAGCGGAAGGCCAGCTTCGGCTGCGATGTCTAGCTAGGTATCTCGACAATCGCGGAACTCTTCCCCGCAGACTGGCGTATGACTCTGCGAGGCCCCCATGAGAATCCTTCCGTTGATCGCGCTTTCGTTTCTTCTCCCAATTGCCATCGGACAGGGGAGTAAGCCTGCTCCTGCGGTGCCGACAGGCCGGGATTCAACGGTCGAGCCAGCCTATGACTCAGCCGGACGCCTGCAACCGCCTTTCAAGTATCGTGAGTGGGTCTATCTCACCTCAGGTATCGATATGAGCTACAGTCCGAAGGCTGACATGGACATGCAGTCGACGTTCGACAACGTCTTCGTGAACCCTGCGGCCTATCGCGCTTTTTTGCAGACCGGGACGTGGCCAGACAAGACGATGATCGTGATTGAAGGCCGTAAGGCCCAGAGCCGTGGCTCGATCAATCAGCACGGAAACTTCCAGAGCACCCAAATGACGGGGTTTGAGGCCCATGTTCGCGACGAAGCGAAGACTCCGGGCGGATGGGCGTTTTATTCCTTCGACAGCGACAAGCCGGCGGAACAGATTCCTGTCGCGGCGGCCTGCTATTCATGCCATCAGCAGCATGCAGCGGTCGCAACGACGTTTGTGCAGTTCTATCCGACGCTGCTTGCCGATTGCGACGGCGAAAAAGACGCTCAGCGCCGAGTATCTCAAAGAGTCGGCAAGCGATTCCAAACCCGAGTCCAAGCCCTAAAGAAACGCGACAGTCTGAATACCCGCCACATCGAAGCGTTTGCGACAGCGGATGTTTTTGCAGCCCATCAGATCGTCTTTTCGCACCATGTATGACTGCGCCTTGGCGAAGCGGGCCCGGTCGCGCTCGTCGGCGTTGCGCGGCAGCGTGGCCTTCTTCCGGCGGACCAGCCAGCCGATCTGGTATTCGTCCGCCTTCCCGCAGTGCGGACAAGTCAGCGTATGCGTCCGCGTCTCGGGTTTTTCATCGAAAAAGTCGCGCTCTTCCATTGGGTTTCCTACCGTTTCCCTAACTTCTTAGGCTACTACGCGGTTACCCTCGAAGCAAAAGTCCAGCCAATCGTATGATCGAAAGGTAACGGTACGGAGGTCAGGGTGGCGGCCAGGAAAAAAGCAGCGAAAAAGTTCTCCGTCACCAAGGCGGTGAAGGCGAACGCCCGGGAGCGTGTTGGCCAGCCGCCGGCCGAACGCATCATCGTTGACAAGCCAGCTACGCAGAAACGCAAAGCCAAGCACAAAGAGACATTGGCCGACATAATTCGCGGCGACGAAAATTAAACGCGCACTCGCAAGGGTCGCGGTACGATTCACCAGGAGAGAAAATAGGACATGGCCAAGATAACCGGACTCGGCGGAGCATTCCTCAAAGCGAAAGACCCTAAGGCGCTCTATGCCTGGTATGAGCAGCACCTCGGAGTCACCAGGGAACATGGTTCGTTCCTCTTTCCGAAAGCGACGGTCACCGGCACGACGGTCCTTGCTTTTTTCGCGGAGGGCTCCGACAAATTTGCGCCCCGGACAGAGTGCGGCGCTGAATCTTCGCGTCGACGACCTCGACGGGTTGCTGGATGCGATGGCCGCCGCTGGGGTCGAGGTCGATCCCAAGCGGGAGAGCTACGACGAGTACGGCAAGTTTGGATGGTTTACCGATCCCGAGGGCAATCGTGTAGAGCTATGGCAGCCGACTGGCTCGGCGCTTGAAGACTAATCCGCGCAGTGCGGCGAAAGGATAGGAATGTTCCGACTTCTGACGTTTCTGTTTCTCTCTTTCGCCGCTTACCGGTTTTGCCGGGGAGTGTGGTGCGGTTACCACGGTCGGCCGTTTGACGGCGGCAAATAGCCCACGAAATCGCTCTTCGCCCGATGCCACCGTCCATTTTGGGGATAAGTTTGCGTTTTGTGGCCTTTCCGCCGGATTTCGCTATACGGAACGGGGTGCCGGGCGTATGCTCGGGAATGTCGCTCTGCGCGATTTGCCCCCGGTCACCCTTGAACTGCCGGCGGGGGCGGTAGGGACAGATGTCTTTGGCTTCCCGGCGAAGCTACCTAACCGCTCCACGAATGAGGCAATATGCGCTCTGAACTCGTTTATTCCGCGGGAATTCGTATTCCCAATCGCTTCTTGTTGACCACCTTGACAATCAAGGCTGTCCAGAGTCTCCACATCAGCAGCACCCGCACCGAAGACACCGCCAACCGCGTCTTCGCCGATGTCGCCAGCGGCCACTTCACCGATGTGAGAATGCCGGCCGTCGAGATCCAGACCTCGATGGAGCCGCTGCTCATTGCTCCAGCTGCTTAACGACGCCTTCGCTCTACTCTCCTACTTTTCCCCGATTTTATAGCCTTTCGACCAGCCGGTAGAAGCTGCTTGGGAGGCTTTTGGGCATTTGCTTCAATTCCGTCCGAGACGAAGCGAGGGATCGGCGTTGAGGCTCGGTCCGGCAAACTCCCCGGCGGCGAACTTTGGCCACGCTGCGGCTGCGATCATCGCCGCGTTATCGGTCGAGAGCGCCAAAGACGGAAAGGCAATCGGTAAATTTCGAGCTGCTGCTTCCGCCGTGAACCGCGAGCGCAAATCGCGGTTAGCCGCGACCCCGCCTGTCACGAGCAGACTGCGAACGTCGAGCGATCCAGCCGCCCGAAGGGTTTTGTTGAGCAAGTCTCCTACCACCGCATGCTGAAAGCTGGCTATCAGGTTCAGCGTTTGAGGGTCGCACAAGGCAATGGCATCGTCCGGTCTGGGATTGGCGAGCGCTATCAGCGCCTTCTGCCGGGCTGCGGCCGACGGCTTCAGATCGTGCGTCTCCACATAACGTAAGACTCGCCGTCTTGATGCCGCTGAACGAAAACAGCGTCATCGGGTCTGGCTGGTCCTCGCCTTGCAGCGTGTGCTTCTTTCCTGCCTTGTTTTTGACCTGGGCGAAGGCAAACGGCACCGCATTGGGATCGCCGTGCGGCGCGAGGGCATCGATCCACGGGCCGCCGGGGTAGGGAAGCCCAAGCAACTTCGCCACCTTGTCGAACGCCTCGCCGGCGGCATCGTCCACCGTTTTGCCGACGTTCTTATAGCGCCAACTCCCTCGGCCGCCGGTATCCCTCGAATGAAGGCAATCCGCCAGATAGAGATGCGTGTGGCCGCCTGAGACTACGAGCGCCAGAATCGGCGGCTCTATCGATTCTTGTTCGTTCGCAGCGGCCTCAAGCAATACCGCGTGAATATGCCCCTCCAGGTGGTTCACCGCAATCAGCGGCTTGCCGAGCGCGTAGGCGAGAGATTTTGCATAGGTGATGCCGACCAGCAGCGCGCCGGCGAGCCCCGGGCCGCTGGTGACGGCGATGGCATCGAGATCGCGCAAGCCAACGCCAGCCTGGTCGAGCGCCGCGCGAACCACCGGCACTATATTTCGCAGATGCTCGCGCGAGGCGAGCTCCGGGACGACGCCGCCAAACTTTGCATGCGTCGCAATCTGCGAAGCGACGACATTCGATAGCGTCTCGCGACCCTCGCGGACGACCGCTGCGGCGGTCTCGTCGCAGGAGCTTTCAATCCCAAGAATCAATCCTGAACCGCTGTTCGCGCCGAGTCGAGCGTCCGGTTCCGTCAGCTTGCTCACATATTCCATACTAAAGAAGTACAGAGGAGTCTCAAGAAATGACGATTCAGCGAGAGGCGGCGGAGCGCATTGTCGAGCGTCTGCGGGCCGAAGGATATCAGGCCTGGTTCGCGGGCGGATGCGTGCGCGATCTTCTGCGAGGGCACGAGCCAAAGGACTACGACGTCGCGACCAACGCCCATCCCGAAGTCGTTCTGGAGATGTTTCCCAAGACCTTTGCTGTTGGGGCTCATTTCGGCGTGGTGCTGGTGGCGGATGAAGCAGACGGCAGCGAATTCGTAACCGAAGTTGCTACATTTCGCAACGACGGCGCCTATACCGACGGCAGGCATCCTGACGCCGTGCGCTTCTCTGAGAGTGGTGAAGAAGACGTCAAACGTCGCGACTTCACCATCAACGGCATGTTGCTCGATCCGCTGAAGCTGCGGGAAACCGGTGACATTGATGGCGCGGTCCTCGACTTTGTCGGTGGCCGAATCGATCTCGAGGCAGGATTAGTAAGGGCTATCGGCGATCCGTCGCTGCGCTTTGAAGAAGACAAGCTGCGCATGCTGCGTGCGGTCCGCTTCGCGGCGCGCTTCGGCTTTGCGATCGAGGAACGCACTTTAGCTGCGATACGAGCGCTCGCCAGCGAAATACATCAGGTGAGCCGCGAGCGGGTCCGCGACGAACTCACCCGCATGCTCGCCGAGGGCCATGCACGCGGTGCCTTTGAGCTTCTTGATGCGACAGGGCTATTGCAAGAACTCCTGCCCGAGGTCGCCAAGATGCACGGCGTCGAGCAGCCACCCGAGTTTCATCCGGAGGGCGATGTCTGGGTGCATACCCTGCTGCTGCTCGAAAAGCTTCCGCGCGGCGCCTCATCCGCGCTCGCATGGGGTGCGCTGTTACATGACGTTGGAAAGCCAGCGACCTTTCGCCGTGCGCCAGACCGGATCCGCTTCGACGGGCACGTTGAGGTCGGCGTTCGCATTGCGGAAGAGATACTGCGCCGCCTGCGCTTCTCGCTCGAAGAGACGGCGCAGATCGTCGCGCTCATCGAGAACCACATGCGCTTCGGCGATGTGCATCGGATGAAGGAGTCCACGCTGAAGCGCTTCTTTCGCTTGCCTAAGTTTGAAGAGCACCTGGCTCTACACCGAATGGATGTGCTCTCCAGCTTCGGCAATCTCGAAAACTACGACTTCGCCAAAGAAAAATTCGAAACCTTACCCGAGGAACAGGTCCGTCCGCAATTGTTAGTGACTGGGCGTGATCTTATCGAGGCCGGATATCACCCAGGGCCGCAATTCAAGGAGATGCTCGCGCTGGCGGAAGATGCTCAACTGGAGGGAAGGATCCATTCGCGCGAGGAAGGAATGGAGCTGGTCAAGGACGCGTTCTCGTCTGCGACTTAAAGGCTTCGCCCGGCTGCCGCGCCGCTTGACCACGCCCACTGAAAATTAAATCCGCCGAGATGCCCGGTCACATCGACGACTTCGCCGATGAAAAATAGACCCGGCACGCGTTTCGTCTCCATTGTCTTCGCGGAGAGTTCATTCGTGTCGACGCCTCCGGCAGTCACTTCAGCTTTCTCGTAGCCTTCGGTGCCGTCGGGCTCGAATTGCCAGTGATGCAGGTGATTCTCAAGCTGCTGGATCGCCGCGTTCGTCCAACGGAGCGGGTCAGCAAGATCGATCAGCCGATCGGCAAGTCTCGCTGAGAAATAGCTGCGAAGCGCTGCCTTCGCGGTCCCGGCATCGCGTCCCGTAGTCTTCGTCAGCAACTCCGCCGTGACATCGCTCTCGGGCGCCCAGTCAATCGTGATCGGCTCGGTCTCGCGCCAACAGGAAGAGATTTGCAGGATTGCCGGGCCGCTCAGTCCGCGATGGGTGATAAGCAGTTTCTCGCGAAACTTCTGCCGACCCGCCGTCGCAATCACCTCCGCCGAAAGCCCTGTTAGATCGCACCATGCTTGCTGGTCGCTCGGATCGAGAACCAGCGGCACCAGCGCCGGACGGCATTCCTGAATTGCGATTCCGAATTGCTCGGCGATCTCATAGCCAAGCGAAGTCGCGCCCATCTTCGGAATTGACAATCCCCCTGTGGCGACGACCAGCGCGGGAGCGTGAAATTCCTCGCTCAGCGTGACTACGCAGAAATCATCAGCCCTCGAAACACGGTGCACGTGTTCGTTGAGAAATATCTCGACGTTGGACTCCGCGCACTCCGCCAGCAGCATGGCCACGATTTCCTTTGCGGAGCCATCGCAGAAGAGCTGGCCCAGCGTCTTCTCGTGATAGCCGATGCCGTGCTTCTCGACCAAGGCGATGAACTCCGACGGCGTGTAACGTGCCAGTGCCGATCGCGCGAAGTGCGGATTGGTGGAGAGAAAATTCTCCGGCTTGCAATGAATGTTAGTGAAGTTACAGCGGCCTCCACCGGAGATCAGGATCTTCTTCCCAACCCGGTCGGCATGGTCAAGCAAGGCGACGCGGAGTCCACGCTTGCCCGCCTCGATGGCGCACATGAGCCCGGCCGCTCCTGCGCCCAGGATGATCGCGTCGTAGTTGTTGGCCACTCCCATGAGAGTAGCAAGGGACAGCCGTCCTGAGATTAGGTGAAGCGAAGGGCAGATCCGAGAGGAGTCGAGTCTCAGCGAACTTATTCCACTGTCACCAGCGCGAGTCCCTTCTGCGGAACCGTGACCGTCAATCCGCCATGATCAAGCTTTTCGGCTGCTGGAGCGCCAAGCTCCGCAGCACGGCGAAGTTCCTTGATCTGCGCCTGAGTCGGGTAACGAGGCTTGTCCATGCGGTCATAGGCGCCGAGCGTATTGCCGTGGCTCGCATCAACCCGGCTTATCGTCACGGCGGCATGTGGTGAGACTTCGTGAAGGTCAAGATGAAAGCTCCTGTCCGGGCCAGTGGCCTCTGGCTCGACCAGGTTCCACAACGCGATCACAAGCGTGCCGTCCTTGCGCCGCGTCACGAGGACGTTGGGATCAGAGGACGAAAGTCGCTCGTCGCCCAGTTGGTGAAGGAGCGCAAAAGCATTGAACGCCGGCTTCGAGATTCCGCCCGCAGCGATCAATCCGTAGCCGCCATAAAAGGGCTGCTTCACCGGCCCTTGCTCTTCAAAGACATCGGAGAAAGTCCAGTACGACATGACGTCGACCAGGCCATCGCATTGGCGGATCGTATCCGCCATCCACGGCCCCATATAAATCGAGTCAGTGATCGGGGACTCATTGGCGTAGGTGGCGTTGAACTCGCTCCAGATCAGCGGAATCGTCGGCCTGCGCCGAGGCGAGGATCTGCTCATGGACCTTCTTCACCGCGGCGCAGACCATCTGGTGCGGCGGAATGGGCCGATTGTCCCCGAAGACGTCCTTGGCAACGTCGTTGCCGTAGACATGTGTCGAGACGAAGTCAAGCGGCACATTGTTTTTCATCGTATGGGCGATGATGTCGCCGACCCAGGCAGCCTGGGCCGTCGCTGGGCCGCCAACCCGAATTTTCTGATTGACTGCTTTCAATGCGCGAGCGGTGTGGTCGTAGAGCTCGAAATAGGTTTGCTGCGCGGGGCGCCCGGTCCAGAAATCGATGTTCGGTTCATTCCACACCTCGAAATACCACGATGCGACTTCGTCGATGCCGTAACGTTCCACAAGATGCTGGGCAAAGGCGGTCATCAGCGCGTCCCATTTTGCGTAGTCTCTCGGCGGCGAAACGTTCTGCTTGTACCAGAAGGCATGAAGGTCCGTCGGACGTGATGCCAGCTTCTTCGGCATGAAGCTGATCTCGACAAAGGGCTTTACTCCATCGGCTAGCAGCCCGTCGTAAATCTGGTCGACGTAGGAGAAGTTATAGATCGGATTGCCGCTCGTATCTTCGTCATAGACGCCGAGCTCATCGTGCAGAATGGCGTGAAAGCGGACGTATTGGAATCCGGTGATCTCCTTCACCTCGCGCAGGTCTTGCCGATAGCTGTCGCGCATGGTCAACTCAGCGCGCCCGGAGCCGAACATCTTCTCCCAGAAATGAGGAAATGCAGTCGCTGGAGCCTTAGCGTCGATCGTCACTATTTCAGGCCGCGACTGCGCGTTGATTGCGGTCACGCCTATGGTCATTGCCAGGGTAGCGATCGCTATGCGAATCCCTCTTCGGTTCATCGTTCCCTCTCTGCCAGCCTCATGATTTTCAACCTGATCGGTTAACCCTGTCGATGATCCTGCCGATATGGCCCACAGCGACGGTAGAGCGCCGGGCTCGCGCTGTGCAAGTTGGATGCACGCTCGCGGGTTCAAAACGCCTCGGCGGACTCAGTTTCAATCGCCCGCATTTAGCTCGATAGAAGGGTTGGCATGGAGTTCTCCGAGGAAGTCCGGGAGTTTCTGATCGAGAGCAACGAGAACCTCGGGGTCCTCGATTGCGAGATCGTCGAACTGGAGAAAAGCCCCGCCGACGAGAAGCTAATCGCCAGCGTCTTCCGCACCATCCATACGATCAAGGGCACCTGTGGCTTTTTCGGATTTGAAATCCTGGGATCGATCACCCACGTGGCGGAGAACATCCTCGGCCAGGTCCGCGAAAAACAGCGGCCACTCACACCTGAGCTGGTTTCCCTGGTCCTGCAGACCGTCGATGTCGTCAAGCTCGTTCTGGGAAACATCGAAGATCGCGGCGAAGAAGGCGAAGACGTCTATCAGGACCTTCGCCAGCGGCTCGACGACGCGTATCACTTTCGATCCGGCTCCGGATCAGCCAACCCTTCAAACGAAGACGCCAGAGGTCACGAGATTGCCGGCTCTGCCGCCAGGTTTAGCGAGGTCGAAAGTACTGAAAGCGAGCCAGCCTCAACGGGCAGAGAGTTCTTCGAATATTCTCCCGTTCGCGATCCAAATGAGGGGCGTTTTGAGGTAGCGCAAATCGTTGATGCGGCAAGGCCCGGTATCGAACTGGACGGGAACGAAACCCGGGAGGTGTCTGCAGCAAAGAATTCCGCTAACAGCGCCAGCGGCTCGACGATCCGCGTCGACGTCATGCTCCTCGACAAACTGATGAACCTGGTCGGCGAGCTGGTGCTCGCTCGAAACCAGATCCTGCAGGGATCGACCGCCCAGAATGGCGCCAGCACCGGCGCAGCGCAGCGCCTCAATCTCATCACCAGCGAATTGCAGGAAGGCGTGATGCGCACCCGCATGCAGCCCATCGGCGTGGTCTGGAACAAGCTGCCGCGCGTCGTCCGCGATCTGGCTTCCGAGGTCGGCAAACAGATCGAGATCCAGATGGAGGGCGCAGAGACCGAACTCGACAAGACGATCATCGAGGCGATCAAAGATCCACTCACTCACATTGTGCGCAACTCCTGCGACCACGGCATCGAGGGGCCCGAGGTGCGCGTCAGCAAAGGCAAGAAGGCCGCCGGAACGATTCTCCTACGTGCCTATCACGAGGGCGGCCACGTCAACATCGAGATCTCCGACGACGGCGCGGGTATCGATCCCGAGCGGATCAAACGAAAGGCCATCGAGAAAGGGCTGATTCGCGCCGAGCAGGCCGCTGCCATGAGCGAATGGGAGGCCTTGCGGCTGATCTTTCTTCCCGGCTTCTCGACCGCCGAGAAAGTGACCAGCATCTCCGGCCGCGGCGTTGGTATGGATGTCGTCAAGACCAACATCGAGAAGATCGGCGGCGCGGTCGATCTTTTCAACCGGCCCGGCGCAGACGGAACTGCGGGCGGCAGCACGGTCAAGATCAAAATACCGCTGACTCTCGCCATCATCCCCGGTCTGATCGTGAACCTCAACAGCACTCGCATGGCAGCGGCGGCGTCATGATGAAACGCGAAGACCGCTTCGTCATCCCGCAGGCAAACCTACTTGAGCTGGTGCGCCTCGAGGGCGCAGAAGACCGTAAACAGATCGAGAGCATCCAGGGCACCGAGGTCTATCGCCGCCGAGGCAAGCTGCTCCCCCTCACTCATCTCAGCCGGGTTCTCGGTCTTCCGCCCGTCGATCAGGACAGCGATGTTCTCAACATCGTCGTTCTGCAAGCGGAAGAGACTGCCTTCGGTCTGGTCGTCGACGGAGTCAGCGACACCCAGGAGATCGTCGTCAAAGCGCTCGGCAAACAACTCAAGGCGCTGAGTTGCTACGTCGGCGCGACTATCATGGGGGACGGCAAGATCGCTCTCATTCTCGATGTCCCAGGCCTCGCCCGCCTCGCCAACATACTCTCCCAGTCGCTCGAGCGCGGTCGCGGTCGAGGCGAAGGCCGCCGAATCTGCCAAGGACCAGCGGCAAACGCTGTTGCTCTTCAGCGCGGGCCGGTTCTCACGGCTGGTCGTGCCGCTCTCCATGGTCGCCCGCCTCGAGGAGTTCCCGAGTTCCAGGCTCCAGCACGCCGCCGGTCAGCCGGTCTTGCACTATCGCGACGCGATCCTTCCCCTTGTCTCGGTAGGCGCGATGCTCGACCGCGGCTCGCCCGACGCGGCGATGGAGTGCGAATCGCTCCAGGTGATTGTTTTCAGTGAAGGCAACCGGCATGTAGGACTGGTGGTCGACGAAATTCTGGACATTGTCGAGGAGACAGTCACCGTCAAGCGCGCAAGCTCGTGCTTTGGCCTGCTTGGCTCGGGCGTGGTCGGGGGCAAGATCACCGACTTCATCGATCTGGCTGCATTGCTACAGGCGGCGATCGGCAATCATTCTGACGAAGCCGCTGCGAGCCGGGCGAATGAATTCGCAATGGCGGGGAGCTAGAGATGACCAGCGCTAACCCGGTAATCACCCAGGCGGGCGAGACCAGGCAGTACTCTACCTTTCGCGTCGCCGACATGTTTATGGGAATCGAGCTGACCCAGGTGCAGGAGCTGCTTCGCTATCAGGAGATGACCAGCGTCCTGCTGGCGCCGCGAGCGATTGTGGGACTCATCAACCTGCGCGGGCAGATCGTGACGGCCCTGGATGTGCGCCGCATTCTCGGCCTGCCCGCCATCGAGTCCGAAGACAAGCTGCCGATGAACATAGTGATCCAGTCCGAGGGTGGGCCGGTGAGCCTGCTCGTGGATGAAATCTGCGATGTGCTGGATGTGCCGCTGGCGGTCTCGACGCCGCTGCCGGAGAACATGCCGGCGTTGCATCGCGATCTGATCGAGGGCGTCTACCAGCTTGAGTCGGGATTGCTGCTCATCCTCAATACAAGCCGGGTGCTGGATACGTCGGCAAACTGAGCGGTCAGGCAAGTCGAATCACAAAAACTTTAGCGCGAGGAAAGTGAAAGGACATGTCTAGCCTGCATAGTCACAACGGTAGTGCGGTCGCGGACGCTCCGGTCGCCTCACGGGGCAGGGGCGCAACAATCACGGTTCCAGTCTCCAGCCCTCGTCGTTCCGCACCGTCGCGCGTGGACGAAGCCGCCAGCATGAAAATCGCGGAGTTGGAGGCCGTTGTCGCGGCCATCGGTAAATCACAGGCCGTCATTGAGTTCAAGCTCGACGGAACAATCCTTCACTGCGAATGAAAATTTTCTGAAGACTGTCGGCTACAGCCTGGATGAGATTCAGGGCAGGCACCACCGGATGTTTGTGGAACCGGTCGAGGCGAACAGCGCCGCCTACGCCGAGTTCTGGGCAAGGCTGAACCGTGGCGAGTACCAGGCGGCGGAGTACAAGCGGATTGGCAAAGGTGGCAGAGAGATCTGGATCCAGGCTTCGTATAACCCCATCTTCGACCTGAGCGGCAACCCCTTCAAGGTGGTGAAGTTTGCCACGGACGTGACCGCGCAGAAGCTAACCAACGTTGATTTCGCCGGTCAGATCGCTGCCATCAGTAAGTCCCAGGCGGTCATTGAGTTCCATATGGATGGGACGATTATCACGGCGAACAGTAATTTCCTCAGTGTCGTCGGCTATTCGCTGGATGAGGTGAAGGGTCGCCACCATCGCATGTTCGTCGATCCGGCTGAAGCCAACAGTCCCGCCTATGCGGAGTTCTGGGCGAGCCTAGGCCGCGGCCAGTTTCAATCCGCAGAGTACAAGCGAATTGGCAAAGGCGGCAAAGAGGTCTTCATTCAGGCGTCCTATAATCCGATCCTCGACCTCAATGGCAAGCCTTTCAAGGTAGTCAAGTTTGCCTCCGACGTTACCGAACAGGTCAAGATGCGCAGCGGGATGGCGGAGCTGTTGACCGCTATCGGCGAAACCTCGATCGCCATCGCCGCCTCGGCGGAAGAGCTGACCGCGGTAAGCCAGCAGCTCACCACGAACGCCGGAGATACCGCACAGCAGGCCAACGCCGCATCGGAGACCAGCGAAGAGGTCTCGGCCAACGTCAATGTCGTTGCTGCCAGCTCCGAAGAGATGATGGCCTCCATCCGCGAGATTTCGAAGAGCGCCACCGAAGCCGCCCGCGTCGCCAAAGCGGCAGTCGGCATCGCCGACACCACCACACAGACGATCCATCAGCTCGGCACCTCGAGCTCCGAGATCGGCAAGGTGATCAAGGTCATCACCTCGATCGCCCAACAGACCAACCTGCTCGCCCTCAACGCCACCATCGAAGCAGCGCGCGCCGGAGAGGCCGGCAAAGGCTTCGCCGTCGTCGCCAACGAGGTGAAGGAGCTTGCCAAGGAGACCGCGCGCGCCACCGAGGAGATCGGGCAGAAGATCGAAGCAATCCAGACCGACACCCAGGCCGCCGTCAAAGCCATTGGCGAAGTCAGCCAGATCATCACCCAGGTCAACGACATCTCGAATGTCATCGCCTCGGCGGTCGAGGAGCAGACCGCCACAACCACGGAGATCGGCCGCAATGTGACCGAAGCCGCGATGGGCACCAACGAAATTGCGAGCAGCATCTCCGGCGTCGCTAAGTCGGCGCAGATGACCATGGCCGGCGCGGCGGACACGCAAACTTCGGCGCGATCGCTGAGCGAAATGGCGGCGAACCTGCAAGTTCTTGCCAACCGCGTCAATCACTAGGAACTGGGTACTAGCAGTTGGCGGGACGTGACGGCGGGGATTGACCTGCCGTGCTGCCCTGCGAAGGGCTACGTTCCGTTGAAGCTTGCGAGGGGACTCACGTTCGAATGCCACCCAGAGCCCTGGTCGTCGATGACTCCCGTGCGATGCGGAGCATTCTGGCCAGATCCTCGTGCGCCTCGGCTTTGAAGTCTTGCAGGCTGCCGACGGCGTCGAGGCCATCGCCACGCTCGACAGTGCGTTGCCGCCGGTCGGATTGGTTCTCTCCGACTGGAACATGCCCGAAATGGATGGACTGAAGTTCGTCAAAGCGCTCCGTGCGGACCCAAAGTTCGCCAACGTGGTCGTCCTGATGGTGACGACCGAGACGCACATGGAGCAAATGTTAACCGCTCTCTCGGCGGGTGCGAACGAATACATCATGAAGCCGTTCACCGCTGAGATGGTCGAGGAAAAACTTCGCATGCTGCAAGTGGTGGGATAGGGCCGCGATGACCAACCAGATCGCTACTCTCCCACCTTTGCGTCAGGCCACCGGGTCGAGAACCGGCTCGGCCGCAAAATCAGGGTCCTGGTCGTCGACGACTCGGTCGTTATCCGCCGCATCATCTCCCAGTCGTTGAGCAGCGACTCCGATTTCGAAGTCGTCGGCTACGCGGCCAACGGCCTCATCGCGCTGCAAAAGGCGGCCGAGCTCAAGCCCGATGTCATTACCCTCGACATCGAGATGCCCGAGATGGATGGTCTGACCACCGTTCGGCGCCTTCGCGAGGCGTCCTGCAAGGCTTGCGTCATCATGTGCAGCACGCTCACCACGCGCGGCGCGTCAGCGGCCATCGACGCCCTGATGCTTGGAGCGAACGACTACGTGACCAAGCCCTCAAACACCGGGTCCATGGACTCCGCGCAGACTATGCTCCACGAAGAACTGATCCCCAAGATCAAGCAGTTTTTCGAAATCAAGAGAATTGCCGCCATGCCTCGCCCCATGCCGGCCTCAGCGCAATTTCAATCTCGGGTCGCGACGCGTCTGCGGGCCGCGCCGATCCTCACCCGGCCTGCCGAGCGCCGGATTGTGGCCATCGGCGTCTCGACTGGCGGCCCGACGGCGCTCATGGATATCTTGCCGCAGTTTCCGGCGTCCTTCCCGCTGCCGGTCGTGATCGTGCAGCACATGCCACCGCTCTTCACCAAGCTCCTCGCGGAGCGGCTGCAAGCGCAGAGTAAGTTTGAGGTCGTCGAGGCAACGAACGGTATGGCTCTCAAGCCTGGACGCATCGATCATAGCGCCCGGAGACTACCACATGCGCCTGCGTCGCTCAGGCCCGGAAGTGGTCGTCCAGATCGACCAGGGGCCGAGGGAAAACTCCTGCCGCCCCGCTGTCGATGTTCTCTTTCGCTCCGTCGCGGATGTCTACGCGGGCGGCGTGATCGGCGTGATCCTGACCGGCATGGGCCAGGACGGCCTGCATGGCGTGGAACAACTCAAAGGCAAGGGCGCCTACATCATCGCCCAGGACCAGGGATCGAGCGTCGTGTGGGGCATGCCCGGAGCGGTCGTTGAGGCCGGTCTGGCCGACTCCGTGCTCGGCCTGCGCGCGGTAGTGCCGGAGATTCTGCGGCAGGTATCGCGATGAGCGCAATACTCAATAAGCCGCTCGCCGTGGCCGCGTCGTCTGTCTCGGCAAGCAGCAACGGACTTGCCACCGCTTCCGTTCCGGCGAAGCTGGTCGTCGTCAACGAGGAAAACTACAAATACCTGCAGCAGGAAATCTACCGTCAATCCGGCATCGTGCTCGATGACGACAAGCACTACTTGTTGGAGTCCCGTCTTCTGCCCGTGGCCCGTGCCGCCAGGCTTGCCAACCTGGATGAACTCTGCGCCTACCTTCGTACCGGCATCGATGCCGTCCTGGCGCAGAAGGTGGTCGAGGCCCTGACCACGAACGAAACGCTCTTCTTTCGCGACATCGCGCCCTTCGACGCGTTACGGCAGCGCTTGATCCCCGAGTTGCTGGAGAAGCGCTTCCAGAACCTGGCGATCTGGTCTGCTGCCGCCTCGTCTGGGCAAGAGGCCTACAGCATCGCCATGCTGTTGAAGGAAATGGGGACTGTCGATCGTCCCGTCGAAATCCTCGGCTACCGATCTCTCGGAACAGATCCTCGATCGGGCCAGAGAAGCCAAATACGTGCAGTTCGAGGTCAACCGCGGACTTCCTGCTCCTTACCTGGTGAAGTACTTTAGGCGCGAAGGCCTCGACTGGCGGCTGAAAGACGAGATCCGCAACATGGTCACGTTTCGCCGCTTCGATCTGCGGCAATCTATGGCCGCACTGGGAAGGTTCAACATCGTCTTCTGCCGCAACGTGCTCATCTACTTCGACGCAGAAACCAAAATCAAAATTCTGAACCAAATCCTTACCGTCCTTCTTCCCGGCGGCTATCTCTTTCTGGGTGGCGCGGAGACAACGCTGAATCTGCATGGCTCATTTGAGCGCGTCTCCATCGGAACTACAGTCGCCTACCGGAAGATCTAGGAGCGTCCATGCCGGCGGCCCCACAACTCGAGGAACATGTCTCCGAACAGTCACGCATTGTCGCCGAGGTCTTCGGCGTGATGGCTGACATCGTTGTGAAGCCCGCAGCCGATTCCTGGCCGCCCAATGAAGAGCTGGTGACCGCCGCGATCTACTTCACCGACCCGTGGAAAGGCGCGATAGTGCTCGAGTGCGCGCTGCCCCTCGCATTTGAGTTCACCAGCCGTCTGATGTCGGTTCCGATGCCAACGTCAGTCGATGCCGACGTTTGCGATTCCATGGGCGAGCTTATCAATATGGTCGCCGGAAACTTCAAAGCACTCATGCCGCCGCAGGCGGGAATCTCGATTCCGGCAGTAGTGCGCGGCCGCGATTACGTCCTGCAAATGCGCGGAAGTAAAACCCTCAGCCAAATTGGCTTTGAATCGGACTTTGGGGCGTGCGCCTTGACTTTAGTTGGAGTGACGCCGAAGTAAGCGCTAAAAGACCCCCCGAGGCCGAGAGACAAAACTCGGCGACTCTCGGGGCCTTCCCGCTTTCGATCAAGCCTTCCCAATCACCCGCGCCAAAGTCTCGCCAATCGCCGCCGGCGATTGCACCACATGAATCCCAGCCTCAGTCAGCGCCTTCATCTTATCGGCAGCGGTACCCTGGCCTCCTGAGATGATCGCGCCCGCGTGCCCCATTCGGCGTCCGGGAGGCGCGGTTTGTCCGGCGATGAAGCCAATGACTGGCTTCCTCACATACTGCTTGACGTAAGCTGCCGCGGCCTCCTCGGCGGTGCCGCCGATCTCGCCGATCAGGATGATCGAGTCGGTGGCGGGGTCTTCATTGAGCAGCTTGAGCGCGTCGATGTGGTTGGTGCCGATGATCGGGTCGCCGCCAATGCCGATCGCCGTCGACTGGCCGATGCCGCGCTGGGTGAGCTGGTAGACCGCCTCATAAGTCAGCGTGCCGGAGCGGGAAACAATGCCGACGGAGCCCTCTTTATGAATGCGTCCTGGCATAATGCCGATCTTGGCTTTGCCAGGAGAGATCACGCCAGGGCAGTTCGGCCCGATCAGGCGTGACTTCGAGTGCTTGAGCACGCTCCACACCTTCACCATATCGATCGTCGGAATGCCCTCAGTGATGCAGACAATCAGCGGCAGCCCGGCGTCTTCGGCTTCCAGAATCGCGTCCGCAGCAAAGGGAGGCGGCACAAAAATCACGGTCGCATTCGCTCCTGTCTCTCTGACGGCATCATCAACGGTATCAAAGACCGGCCAGCCCTCATGCGTTGTGCCACCCTTGCCAGGCGTCACTCCGCCAACTACTTTGGTGCCGTACTCGGCGCAGCCTTTGGCGTGGAAGGTGCCTTCTTTGCCCGTGATGCCTTGCACAATCAATCGCGTGTCGTTGCCAACAAGAACTGACATCAGTTGCTCCCCTTTGCTGCTGCGACGACTTTTTCTGCCGCGTCTTGCATAGTCTCGCCGACAATGAAGTTCAATCCCGAGTCTTTCAATATCTTGCGACCTTCTTCAACGTTGGTACCTTCCAGTCGCAAGACGATCGGAACTTTCACGGCCAGATTCCTAGCAGCCTGCACAACGCCATTCGCCAACACATCTACACGCAAAATTCCGCCAAAGATGTTGATGAAGATAGCCTTCACATTTGGATCCGAAAGCAAAATCGCGAAGGCCTGTTCGATCTGTTGCTGGTTCGCGCCGCCGCCGACGTCGAGGAAGTTCGCCGGCGAGCCGCCCGCGTACTGAATGATGTCCATCGTCGCCATCGCGAGGCCGGCGCCGTTGACCATGCAGGCGATATTGCCGTCGAGCTTGATGTAGTTCAGCGCGTATTTTGAGGCCTCAACCTCGAGCGGATCTTCCTCCGCAACATCGCGAAGGTCCTTCAAATCCTTGTGCCGGAACATAGCGTTGTCGTCAAAGTTGATCTTGCAATCGAGCGCGAAGAGCTTGTCGTCCTTCGTGGTGATGAAAGGATTGATCTCCAACAGCGACGAGTCGGTTTCAATGAAGGCCTTGTAGAGCCCCTGCATGAACTTCACTGCACCGTCGATTTGCGTCGGCTTCAATCCCAGGGCAAAAGCCAGTTTGCGCGCCTGGTACGCTTGGAAGCCAATCGCTGGATCGATATACGCCTTGACGATCGCGTCGGGGTCTTTGGCGGCGACTTCTTCAATCTCCATGCCGCCGGCCTTTGAAGCCATGAAGACCAGCTTCGCCGCGGCGCGGTCGAGCACGATGCCAAGATAGAGCTCGCGATCGATGGCGGCTGTCTCCTCGACGAGCAGCCGCTGTACCTTCTGCCCTTGCGGACCGGTCTGGTGCGTAATCAGCTGCATGCCGAGAATATTCTTGGCGTATTCTTCCGCCTGGTCGATCGTTTTCGCGACCTTCACGCCGCCGCCCTTGCCGCGGCCGCCGGCGTGGATCTGCGCTTTCACCACCAACCCGGTGGCGCCGCCTGCAAGAAGGCGCTTGCCGATCTCAACTGCTTCGTCCAGAGTGTTGGCAACTTCGCCCCGGGGAACGGGCACGCCGTACTTCGCGAGAATGTCTTTTGCCTGGTATTCGTGAATTTTCATAAGGAGTTAGTCTGCTTCATTTTCGACGACGGGGCAGAAAGTCCATACTAGCGGAGAGGCTGGGAAAAGGAAATCAACCCAGAGCCCGCGAAAATGCCACGACGGTCGTGAGGCCAGTTCGGGCTAGTGTGTATTGGAATGCTTCGGTAGGCTGGTTGCGGTGATTAGATGAGTGATTTTTTCAGATATGTAGAGCAGGTGCGCGACGTCGGTGCGGCACTCACCCGCAGAGACGCCGGCGCGGCCGTTCGAGCGATGCTCGCCGGAGACGCCGAGGACGACGAGATTGCCGCGTTGCTTACAGCGATCGCCAAGCGCGGCGAGACGGTCCCGGAGCTCACCGGATTCGCCGAAGCGCTTCGCGAACTCACAATCCCGCTCCCGCTGACCGAGGCGGAACGCGCCGAGCTGGTCGACACTTGCGGCACAGGAGGCGATGGAAAGGGGACACTTAATATCTCTACCGGAGCGGCGCTGGTTGCTGCCGCAGCCGGGGCCAAGGTCGCCAAACACGGCAATCGCGCCGTGACCTCAACCTGCGGGTCAGCGGACGTGCTCGAGGCCCTTGGCGTCGCGGTCGCGCTTCCAGCAAAGGAAGCGGTGGAATGCCTCCGCTCGACCGGCTTCACCTTTCTCTATGCCCCATTGTTGAATCCCTCCCTCAAACGCGTGCAGGCGGTGCGCAAGTCGCTCGGATTCCGGAGCATTTTCAACCTGGCGGGGCCGTTATCGAATCCGGCCAACGCCCGGACCCAGGTGATGGGTGTCTTTGCGGCCGACCGTATCGCCGTGGTCGCCGAATCGATGGCTAATCTTGGGGTCCGCCACGCCTTCGTCGTGCATGGACTCGACGGCGTGGACGAGTTGACGGTCTGTGCAGAAACGATGATCGCCGAAGTACGGTGCCAGCTAACTGCCGACTGGGACCGGGGAATCGGGGGTCCCGGAGATGTCCAGCACTGCCGTTTTCACCCGCAACAGGCAGGACTCGAAGTAGCTTCTGCAGACCAATTGCGCGGAGGAGCGACCCCAGCCGAGAATGCGGCGATCCTCGAAGCAATCTTGAAGGGCGAAAAGGGGCCGAAGCGCGACGTAGTGCTGTTGAATGCAGCCGGAGCTTTGGCGGCGGCCGAGATCGCGGCAAACATCCGCGAGGGCGTAGACCGGGCGGCGGCGGCGATCGATTCCGGCGCGGCGATGAAGACGCTTCAGGCGCTGCGGGATTTCAGTAGCAAAATTACTCCGGCCGCAAGCTGAAAGCTTTGAGTGCATAGATCCGGTCGAAAAGGTGAGAGCAATGAAAAAGACGTTCGTTGTATGTGGACTTCTGGCGTTGGCTGCAGCGATCACGCAAGCCCAGCAGATCGAAGTCAACAAGAGCAACCGCACCATCGCCGTGACAGCGACCGACAAGGCCACCGCGGATGCGGAGGTCGCCACCGTTCACATCGGTTTCCAAGTCTACGCTGCCGATTCGCAGTCCGCCTATGCGCTCGGCTCGAAGACATCGAACGCGATCATCGGGGCCTTGAAAAGGTCCGGTGTCGAAGACAGCGCGATCCAAAGCGAAGCGCAAAACGTTGCGCCAGTGCAGCAATACGAGAACCAAAATCTGCCTGAGTCGCAGAAGGCGCAGCGTCAGTTCCAGGTAAGCCAGAGCTGGTCGGTTAAGACATCTGCCAAGAGCGCTGCGTCAGTGCTCGATACGGCGGTGCAGGCCGGTGCCAACCAGAGCGGACAGATCGATTGGGACGTCGCCGATCCCGACGCGCTCGAGGCGCAAGCGGCACAGAATGCTCTGAAACGCGCTCATGCTATCGCCGACCAAATGGCGAAAGGGTTGGGAACAACGCTCGGAACGTTGATCTACGCGAGCAACCAGGTCCCGGAGCGGCCAATGCCTATCGCGACGGCAGGAGGAATAATGATGAAGGCCACTGCCCCTCCGCCAGCCCCACTCGCACTCAGTCCGCAGAAGGTGACCACTTCTGCCACCGTCTATGCCGTCTTCTCCATCGAATGAAACCGCATCGGCTTCATCCCCAACAGCATCCAAAGCCCTTAAGGCTATGCTGGAACAAGAAAAGAGCCACGAACGCTGAAATCAGGGACACCGAATGCCTGTTTATCCATACCGCGAATTGCATCCCACCGCCGAAGCTGAGGACATCTATCGGCGTTGGCTCACCTACCTCGACGAAGAGTTCACCAAGCACAAGAGGCCGGCGCTGCGAGCGGAGATCGTTCGCGACAACCTGCACCAGCTCTATCTTGGCCGTCCCCACGGCGGCAAGCTGAACTTCTCGCTCACCTCCGAGCTTCCCGGCAATGTCCTGCAGCTCTCCCTCGATCCCTGCAATGTGACCCTCGAGCCTGAGTATTACGGCGACATCGATCGGGAGAAATACGCCGAGCGCAAGCCGCTGATCTATTTCTGGCAAATGTTTGACCGCTCGCCGATCGGGCTGAACCACTGGCTTGGCTTTCGCCTCCGCTGCATGCTGGGTCGCCACATCTTCAAGAGCATCGGCAAGGGGGTGAAGATCTTCCACGGCGTCGAGTTCAGCTACGGCTACAATCTCACGATCGAGGACAACGTCGTCATCCATAAATACGTGATGCTCGACGACCGCGGCGAGATCATCCTGCGCAAAGGAACTTCGCTGTCCGACTATGCGGCGGTCTACTCGCACTCGCATGATCCGATCGACTCCTCTAATGTGACGAACAAGGTGACCGAGATCGGCCCCGCGGCCCGCATCACCTATCACGCCTCAGTGATGGCCGGACAAAAGGTCGGCGAAGACTCCATCGTCGGCGCCCACGGCGTAGTCACCCATGAAGTCGAGGCCCACTCCATCGTCGGCGGGGTTCCAGCCAAGCCAATCAAGAGCAAGAACGACATCCAGAAATAAAGACCCGGCGGAGAGTGCCTCATAGCAAGTCAAGTGACACATTCGACTGAAGACTGACCATTGCCGACCAAAAACTGCGGCCTCCTTTCCTGCTACCATCGAGAAAAGCGCGCCCATGACCCCGCCTGAAGTTGTCCTCAAGTTGATCCAGTTTGCAATTTTGCTCTTTGCGTTGAGCCTGCATGAGGCTTCGCACGCATGGATGGCCTCGCGCCTGGGCGACCAGACCGCGCGCATGCTCGGCCGGGTAACGCTCAATCCGATCAAGCACATCGACCCGATCGGCACGCTGCTCTTTCCGCTCATCGCCATGTTTTCCGGCATCCCACTTCTTGGCTGGGCCAAGCCCACGCCCGTCACTGGCAGGAACTTCAAGAACTATAAGCGTGACGACATTCTCGTGACGCTGGCGGGCCCGGTCAGCAACCTACTCGGGGCCTTCGCTTCGGTCGTGCTGCTAGTCATCATCGCCAAGACCTCTCAACTCGGCAATGATGTCGTCCACCAGGTCGCCTCGGGCCAGATCAACGTCTTCCAGAGCACCATCATGCTGCCGATTGTGCTGGTTTGTTTCTACGGCATCATCATCAATCTCTTCCTGACTGCCTTTAACCTACTGCCGCTGCCTCCGCTCGATGGAAGCCACATCTTCCGCCACATGATCCCCTACAGTTGGGCTGCGATGTACGACCGTCTCGGCATGATCAGCCTCTTCCTGATGATCTTCTTTGGCGGACGCGTCGTCAGCTTTGTGGTGAGCCCGGTACTCTTCGCCATCCGACAGATGCTGTTCGCGCTTTAGGCTTTTCCGCCTTGGCAATATTTCCGCAAGCTTTAGCCCACCCGCTCCGTCGCCAGCATTTCTTCATGTCGAATCCCGGAGAACCGCTTCCTCAGAATCAGAAAGCGGCTCTCGTAGAATCGGAACGAAAGCCACGCCACAGCGAAGCTCAGCACCACGATGACAACTCCATTCAGAGCCAGGCCCTGAGTGCGGTCCGCATGGGGCCAGATCTTTTCCGTAACCCACGAATACCCGGGAAAAAAGAGCACATGAAAGACATAGATGCCGTAGCTTATCTTGCCCACTTCGCGCAGCCATCCGATGTTCATTGCGCGGCTCCAGAAACCGGCCGGGCGTAGCGACAGTACCAGCACGCTTCCCCAAAGGATAGTGAGGAAGAGCAGCCCGAAGACAATGATCCCGGTCCCCTGAAAGTCAACGCTGCCGCCTCGCCATCCGGCAGCGGCGAAGCCGGCCAGCGAGGCCGTCGCCGCGATCGGCGCAAGGCGGTCCAGCTTCTTCCAACTGCCGTCGCGGAAGCACATCGCGAGAAATGCCCCTGCCGCAAGTTCTCCTGCACGGGTCAACAGAAAGCCATCAAAGTCCGTTGGCGCCTCGGGCCGGCTCCAGAGGAACCAGCGAAAGCAGAACGAGAGGGCAATGGTCGCGACACAGAGATATTTCGCGTGCGCGAGCGTCTTCATCCGCGAAAGCAGGAAGGGCCAGAGCAAGTAAAACTGCTCCTCAACCGCCAGACTCCAGAAATGTCCGAGCCGCAGCGTTGATCCGTATGATTTGATGAGCTCCGCCAGGGCCGGAATGTTCTGCAGGTATAGCCCGAAGACCCAGATTCGGGAGAGACAGAACAACCCATGATGAGCCGCAAAGGCGGTAAGCACGACGAGCAGCAGCGAACCGTAGTAGAGCGGGAAGATGCGAAGTGCCCGGCGGATGTAGAAGTTTTTGAGCCAGTCTTGTGTGCCGCGCGTGTCCCAAAGAATGCCCGAGATCAGGAATCCCGAGAGGACAAAGAACAACGAGACGCCCCCCCAACCCGCCTTCAACAACACCCCGATACTCTTGAGAAGGATATTGCTGGACTGCGCTCCGCCGCCTGTGTGGCGGGCGACGACGATCAAAATAGCCAGTCCTCGAATGCCGTCCAATGCGGCCAGATGCTTGTCGCTCTTCACTCGAGGGTTTCCTGAACTGATTTCCTGGCCATCCGCAATCCAGCCGAGTTCCAGTAAGCCTAACACGGCGCCGATGCTCTTCCCACGGCTGCAAATCGCCGTCACTATATGCTCCGGCCGACTCCATGCCGGCGCAGATTCCGTACAATGGAGCCAACGCCCCCTGTCCGTATCGCGCGCGATCCGGGCCAATTCCAGGCTTGATGCAAGGACTTCAGTGACGATCTCTTCAACCACTCCGGCGGGTCAGGAAACCCCCGCCGGTGAAAAAAAGCGCGTCCTCAGCGGCATGCGCCCAACCGGCAAGATGCACCTCGGCAACTACATGGGCGCGCTGCATAACTGGGTCGGCATGCAGGACAAGTACGAGTGCTACTTCTTCATCGCTGACTACCACGCGCTGACCACCGACTACGCCGACCCGGCCAGCGTGAAGCAGAACACGCTGGAAGTGGCGACGGACTTCCTCGCCGGCGGCCTCGATCCCGAGAAGAGTGTGCTCTTCGTCCAGAGCCATGTCGTGCAACACGCCGAGTTGCATCTGCTGCTCTCGATGATTACTTCGGTCGGATGGCTGGAACGCGTGCCCTCCTACAAAGAGCAGCAGGAAAACATGTCTGGCAAAGACCTCAGCACGTATGGATTTTTAGGCTACCCGCTGCTTCAATCTGCGGACATTCTTGTGTATCAGGCGCACTTCGTTCCGGTCGGGCAAGATCAGGCCGCGCACGTGGAGCTTACGCGCGAGGTGGCGCGGCGTTTCAATCAGTATTACCGGCCCGCTGATGCCAAGGGAGAAATCCTCCCCGAACCGCAGACTCTGCTAACGCCGTCCCCCAAGCTCCTCGGCACCGACGGCCGCAAAATGTCGAAGAGCTATGGCAATTTCATCCTCCTCTCCGAGCCCGAAGCCGACATTCGCAGGAAGTTGAAGTCCATGGTCACCGACCCCGCTCGCATTCGCCGCAGCGACCCCGGCAATCCCGATAGGTGTCCCGGTCGGCGATCTGCACAAGATATTCTCTAGTGCGGAGACACTCGCCAAGGTCTACGACGGCTGTACTACCGCCGGCATCGGCTGTATCGAGTGCAAAGGCTGGGCGACTGACTCGATCGTGACCGCGCTCAAACCAATCCAGGAGCGGCGCAAGCCCTACGAAGAGAATCCCGAACTCGTCTGGGAGATACTCGAAGACGGCGGTGCCAAAGCACGCAAGCGCGCCGAACAGACCATGGTCGAGGTTCGCGAAGCCATGGGCCTAGCGCCACGCCGGCGCGGATCATTCGAAGTGGTTGGGGGAGGCGTGAGCCAAGAATGACAGACGCCAACACTCCCGAGACTCCTCCCACGACGAACGCGAAGGCCCCTTACGCAAAGACGCCCAGCGACTTCAAGAAGGAAGCCGCCGACCTCTCGCCGTTTTCCGTCAGCGTCGGCCAGGTCTACGATGGCCCGCTCGATCTGCTGCTGCACCTGATTCGCACTCAGGACATCGACATCTACGACATCCCCATCGCGCGCATCACCGCGCAGTTTCTCGCCTATGTCGAGGGCCTGAAGCAGACTGACATCGATGTCGCCGGCGAGTTCATCTATACCGCGTCGCTGCTCATCCACATCAAGAGCAAGATGCTGTTGCCGCGGATGCCTGCCGAGGCCGGCGAAGGCGAGAGCGAAGACCCGCGCCGCGAGCTCGTCGAGCGGCTGCTTGAACACGAGCGCTTCAAAAACGCCGCGCAGATGCTCGCTCAGAAGCAGCAGATCGAGAACGCCACCTGGAGCAATCCTCAGATGCGCGACTTCCGCAACGACGAAGGCACCGAGGCCGAGATCGCCGCCGACACCGTCGATCTGGTGCGCATCTTTCGCGAAGTGCTGGAGCGCGCACGCACCCGTCCTGTCCTCGACGTCGACGAAGATGCCGTTACCGTCGCGCAGATGATAGTTTTCATCCGCCGGCGCCTGGTGATGGAAGATAAGCCTGTTTCGCTGCGACGTCTGCTCGCCAACACTCGCTCCGAGCGCGCCCTGATCGCCATGTTTCTCGGATTGCTGGAACTGGTCCGCCTGCAGGCCGTGCTCTTACGTCAAGAAAGCAACTTCGGCGACATCTTCATCAAGAAGCACACCGACTTCGAGAGCGTGCTTGACGCGCGTCTCAGCGAAGCCAGCGGCGACTGGAGCTAAGCGGCCCAAAGTTGGAAGTTGACGGCAGCTGTGTTGCAATTGAAAAGTGGAAGTCCCCGCGGAAACCGGTAGTCGCCAAAGCATTCTGACCCGCACTCCGCTGATGGCGCTCGCCGTCGCGGCCTTTGGCATCGGCACTTCCGAATTCATCATCATGGGTCTGCTGCCTAACCTGGCGCAGGACCTCCGGGTAAGCATCCCTAAGGCCGGAGCCCTGGTCACCGCGTACGCTCTGAGCGTGACTCTTGGCTCGCCCGTGGTCGCCATCGCAACCGCCGGCCTCGAACGCAAGAAAGCTCTGCTACTGCTGCTCGGCATCTTTACCCTCGGCAATCTTGCTTGCGCGGTAGCGCCGAATTATCCCCTGCTTATGGCGGCGCGAGTATTGACCGCACTCAGTCACGGCGCGTTCTTTGGCATCGGCAGTGTAGTCGCGTCGAACATGGTGCCGCGCAACCAGCGCGCCCAGGCGATTGCGCTCATGTTTTCCGGGCTCACGTTGGCGAATGTCCTCGGCGTTCCCGCCGGAACCGCTCTGGGCCAATCATTCGGCTGGCGTGCCGCGTTTTGGGCCATCGTCCCTATCGGATTAATCGCCGGCGCGGCAGTCTACAAGTTAGTCCATCCACAAGCCGCAGTCTCAACGCGGCTCATTCACGAGTTTCGCGTGCTGCGTAACCCGCGCGTGCTGCTGGTGCTGGCGATGAGCGTTCTCGGCTCGGCATCGCTCTTTTGCGTCTTCACCTACATCACCCCCACCCTCGAAACCGTCACCGGCATCTCGCCCCGCGGAGTAACGATCGTTCTGCTGCTCGATGGCGTCGCGATCACCGTTGGCAACCTTGTCGGCGGAGCCTTGAGCGACTGGCGTCCGATGCGATTCTTGTTGATGTCGACGACGGGAGTTCTGGTGTCGTTGGCCTGCCTCTATTTCGCCGAGCCCTACGTCGTTCCCATGGTCGCGACGCTGCTCATCTGGGGAGGTTTGGTTTTTGCGGCTGGCACTCCATTGCAGGCGCGCATCGTCGACCAGGCCTCCGCCGCACCCAATCTCGCCTCGACGCTGAACCAGGGCGCATTCAACCTGGGAAATGCCTCGGGCGCGACACTGGGCGGGCTCCTGCTCACCGCCGGTTTCGGCTACCGCCAGCTACCCCTCGCCAGCATCGTCGTGAGCTTTTGTATGCTGGCCCTCGCCCTGCTTTCCGCCCGGCTCGACCGGAAACACCGGGTTGTTCTTGAGCCGCAAGAACTCAGCGTCGGCTGAGTATTCGCCGATCTAAAGCTACGCCTCAAACCGCCGATCGAAGTTCGCGCCGGATTGGGCCCGCGAATCGATTTTTCTTTCCCCCTGTTTGTCCGCTGACGTAGAGTGGTTCCGCGTGCAAACACACCGCAATCGAACTCGAAAGAGGAAACATGAACAGGGCGCAAGTTTGTGTGATAGCAGTAAGCTGCTGCTTCGGAATGGCGATGACAACACAGGCGCAGAGCCGCAAAGCCGGGCTATGGGAGGTGACCAGCAACATGACCTGGCAGCAATCTCCATTCCCAGCAGGAATGAGTGCGGGCCCGAACTCCCCCTTTGGAGGCGGCACCCACACGAACACCGTATGCATTACCCAGGAGCAGATCGACAAGTTCGGTGCGCCCCCGCCGCAAACGCGCGGCGACTGCCAGGTCTCTAACCTGAATAAAACGGCCAACGGAATGACCGCGGAGATGACCTGTACCGGAAGCATGACCGGTAAGGGGACCCTTGTCGCCTCGTGGACCGACCAGGACCACACCATCAGCAAGATGCACTTTACCGGGACGCTCCAGGCGGGCCCATCCCCCAAGCCAGTCGAGTGGACGGTCGACTCTACATCCGTTTTTAAGAATGCTGAGTGCGGCAACGTGAAGCCAATTGCCCCTCCCGGCAAGTAATATTCAGAGAACGCCATGACGACGACAAATACAGCACATGTCACACCGGAACGAATTCAACAATTTGCTTGGGGATATGCTCCTCCGTTGATATTGGAGGCTTCAATACGCCATCGCGTCTTTGACGTGCTCGAAGGCGGCGCAAAGACACTCGCCGAGGTCGCGAAAGAGACCGGCGCATCCGAGCGCGGGCTTGGCGCCATTATGAACGCCTTGGTGGGTTTGGAGCTTCTAGCCAAGGGCACCGACGGCCGTTACTCTCTCACTCCGGAGAGCGAAGCATTTCTCGTCAGCCACAAGCCGACCTTCTTGGGAGGCTTGATTCGTCATGGCAGCAGACAAACGATTCCAATGTGGCTGCATCTGAACGAAGTCGTCGCCACCGGCCGCCCGGCCGCAGCGGTCAATCAGCAAGGCGAGGGAACCGAATTCTTCCAGCAGTTCGTCAACGACATCTTCCCGCTCAGCTATCCTGCGGCGCAGGCGCTCGCCCGCTACCTCGACTGCAACGTCGAGGGGCGTATGATCCGAGTGCTCGATCTGGCCGCAGGCTCCGGAGTCTGGGGCATCGCCCAGGCACAATGCTCCGACGCCGTCCACGTGACCGTTGTCGACTGGGCGGGTGTTCTTCCCGCTACCCGCAGAACCGTCGCCAAATTCGGCCTCTCCGGGCGCTTTACCTTTGTCGAGGGCGACCTGGATGAAGCCGACTTCGGCACCGGCCACGACGTCGCCATCCTGGGTCACATTCTGCACAGTGAAGGCAAGGACCGCAGCCGCGCGCTGATCGCGAAGGCCTTCAAAGCGCTAAAGCCCCACGGAACCATCTCCATCGCCGAATACCTGGTAAACTCCGACCGCACCGGACCGCTCGGCGGGCTGCTCTTCGCCGTCAACATGCTGGTCCATACCGATACCGGAGACACCTACTCCTTCGAAGAGATCAGCGAATGGCTCACCGAAGCGGGTTTTGTGAAAATCCGCACGCTGGAGGCGCCAGGACCGTCGCCGCTGATTCTTGCCAACAAGCCCTAGCCTCGTTGAAATGCCCGAATCTTCTCCTGCATCTGATTGCGAACGGGCTATAGTAAAGTCCTTCTCAGGACTCCTTGAACGTGCGCCTGGCCCTACGACTCGCGTGGTTACCTGCCCTCATGGTCTACACACTGCGCCTGGCGAGCGCGCAGGACCTCGCTCCGCGCGCGTATCTCATTACTCCGGTGCACTTGAACACTCTCACGCTGACGTGGTCCTTCTACGACGGCAACATCAACTACAACGGCGCTCTGCCAGTCAGCGATGCGACCGGCACCTACCAAGTGCCAATTCTGACCTACTATCACTCGTTCAATTTCTTTGGCCGTTCGGCCAATGCCCTCGCATCGTTGCCCTACGCACGAGGGAACTTCCAGGGGACGGTCGCCGGTGCCGGAATGAACCTCTACCGCTCCGGCCTGCTCGATTCGGTCTATCGGGTATCCGTGAACTTGATGGGTGGTCCGGCGCAGACAATGCGCGAGTTTCCCAAATGGAAACAGAAGGTCCTGATCGGCGCCAGTCTCAAAGTGGTCGCTCCCACCGGACAGTACGATCCCACCAAGCTGGTGAACTGGGGCGCCAACCGATGGTCGTTCAAGCCGGAACTCGGCTATTCGCAAAGATTTGGGAATTTTGTGGTCGACGCCTATGCCGGGGGGTGGTTTTTTACTACGAACAACGATTTCTGGTCGCGCAACCCGTACTATCCCGGCACCCGCTCGCAGACCCAGAATCCAATTGGAGCCTTCGAGGGCCATTTGAGCTACAACTTCAACCCTCGCCTCTGGGCCTCGCTGGACGGGAACTACTGGTTTGGCGGCGCGACCAGTATCGGCGGAGTCGAGAACCCCGCAAGCCAGGAAAGCAACTCGCGCATTGGGGGAACCGTCGCTTTGCCTCTCACCAGGCATCAGTCGCTGAAGTTCAGCTACAGCGACGGCACTTACATCCGCTTTGGCGGCAATTATCAGAATGTCTCAGTGGCGTGGCAATACTCGTGGGTAGGGAAGCACTGGTAGCCGACTCGCCCGACTCATTCCTGGCCGATATTCTCAATCGTTCCGCGCAATAACACCTCGGAGCGCACCTTCGGCAGCGCCGACGGATGTTCTCTTTGCAGATAATCCAGCATCTTCTCGCGGACGTAGCAGCGCAGATCGCGCATCGCCGCCGAGCCCGCGGCGCTCATCAAAAACCTGATCTCGATCGCGCTCTCCTTGAAGTCGGTGACCTGGACGAGGTTGGTCTTGCCGTCCCACAGCGGTGACGACTGCAGGATGCTTTCATACTCCTCGCGAAGCCGCTGAACTGGGATGGTGTAATCCATATACATATCTACTGCGCCGATCATCTCGGACGAATACCGCGACGAGTTCTCGAAGGATCTCTCAATGAATTGGGAGATTGGGACGATCAGGTGACGCAGATCCCAGAGCCGAATCACCACGTAAGTGGTATTGACTTCAACCACCCGCCCCGACTGCCCATCCACCACCACCGAGTCGTCGATCCGGATCGGTTCAGTGAGCGCAATTTGAATCCCAGCGATCAGGTTTCCTAACGTCGGGCGCGCCGCCATGCCCAGCACCAACCCCGCCACGCCGGCCGACGCAAAGAGTCCCGCGCCTACGTTACGAATCGAGGGAAAGGTCATCAGGATCGCCGCGAAACCGATGAAGACGAGAAGCCAGATCATGATCTGCCGAAGCAGATACACCTGGGTGCGGATGCGCCGTGCGCGAACGTCGTCTCGTATGTCTTCGGGGAGCCGTGCGACGACGAAGGCGTGGCCAATCTCCAGCAGCCCGATCGTCAGCCACGTAAAGGCCGCGATGTAGCCAATTTCGAGGATGCGCTGGACCAGGTCCGTGCTGCCCCAATCCTCCATCCCCAGCTGCTCGAGGGCGATAGTCACGGCGAGCAGGATCACCAACGGATGCGCCGGCCCTGCCGTGTGCCTGATGAACAACTCGCCAAAGAACGAAGACCGCCATCGCTGCGCCCGTCGAAAGCAGCTGTAAAGAACGAAGTGGGCAAGCTCGGCGATCCCAATCGCCGCGATCACCGCGAGACCGTCCCGCAGCGCCAAGGGCCATGCTGAAAACCAATCAACGCTCATCACCGATAGCCTACTATCTCGCCGCCCTCCAGCACCCCTCGCGATATCTTCTGTGCTCTCCGTGCCCTCTGTGGTGACCTCCGCCCTCGCTTCCCCGCCGAACCTATCCTGGAATCCCAACCTATACTTGGAGTCAATGACACGCACTCTTACCAAGTCCCACGAATTCCAGCTCCGCGCCGAGCGCTTCCTCCCCGGCGGAGTCGATTCGCCCGTTCGCGCCTTTCGCGCCGTTGGTGGCGAGCCACCATTTCTCGTTCGCGCCCAGGGCGCTTACCTTTGGGACGCCGATGGCAATCGCTATCTCGACTACTTCGGCTCCTGGGGGCCGATGATCCTCGGCCACGCCCATCCGCCCGTCGTCGAGGCGATCCAGCGCGCCGCCGCCAATGGCGCAAGCTTCGGAGCCTCCACGCCCACCGAGGGCGAGCTCGCCGAGATGGTCATCTCGGCGGTTCCATCGCTCGAGAAACTGCGCTTCGTCTCCTCGGGGACCGAGGCGACCATGTCGGCCATCCGCGTCGCACGCGCCTTCACCAACCGCAAATACGTCATCAAGTTCGAGGGCTGCTATCACGGCCACTCCGACGGCCTGCTGGTCAAAGCCGGATCCGGAGTTGCGACCTTCGGCATCCCCGGTTCAGCAGGAGTGCCCGAGGAGATCGTTCACTTCACCCTCGCGCTGCCCTTCAACGATATCGCCGTTGTCGAGGCCGCCTTCGCCGCGCACAAGGACGAGATCGCCTGCGTCATCGTCGAGCCGATCGTCGGCAATATGGGCTGCGTCCCACCCGCGCCGGGATATCTCGCGGCGCTGCGCAAGGTCACAGCCGACGCCGGAACCGTGCTGATCTTCGACGAGGTGATGACCGGCTTTCGCGTGGCGCTCGGGGGAGCACAGGCGCTCTACGGAATCCAGCCCGACATGACGACCCTCGGCAAAATCATCGGCGGCGGCCTGCCATGCGGAGCCTTCGGCGGCCGCGCCGAGATCATGGACCAGCTCGCACCGCTAGGCCCCGTCTACCAGGCCGGAACCCTCAGCGGAAATCCGCTCGCCATGGCCGCTGGAATCGCCACTGTCGGCGAACTCATCCTGCGGCAGAACGAAATCTATCCCCAACTCGAAAAGGTCAGCGCCGCCGTCGCCAACGGAGTCTCGGCCGTCGCCAAAGCCGCGGGAATCCCCGTAACGACCAACCGAGTCGGCTCCATGTTCACCTGGTTCTTTAGCAAGACTCCAGTGACAGATTGGGACACCGCCGAGACCTCCGACACAGCCCTCTTCGGAAGATTCCACCGCGCCATGCTTGAAGCTGGAGTCTGGCTACCCCCATCGCAATTCGAAGCAATGTTTTTGGGGACAACGCACGGAGAGGCTGAAGTGGGGGCTACAAGAGCGGCGGCGAAAGCGGCGTTTACCGGCGCTCTACAAGATCGGAGAGCTTGAATGACTCTGCCGCCTGGATACACCGCGTTCCTTGCGTCCTTGCCGACCTTCGAAGTGAATTATGGCATCGGAGGCCTCGAGGTGTTTGCTGAATCGACCCTCGAAGACCGTCAGCTGGGGTACTCGGTTGCGCCCGATGGCCGATCACTTTGCGGGCCGGCTCAAGGAGAGTGGCATCCGGCGTGGATCGTGATCGGGCAAGAAACCGCCTGCGGCGATCCGATATTCGTTGATATCGCCTCGGCTAATGTCCCGGTGCTCACGGCAATGCACGGCGAAGGAAGCTGGGATCCAACCCTGATAGCGATTTCGCTGGATGCGTTCGCCCAGTGCGTTAAGGAGTTCGCGGCCATAGCTCAGGGACGCGCAAATCCTGTCACCGCCGAAGCCAACCCGATTACGGCTGTGGAACGTGCCTCATTTCTTGAACGCATGGAGGAGATCAACGAAGGCCGGATCGACTTGGAATGGTGGAGCGTCTTATTGGAGTCTTAGTCGGCAACTGCGGCGTTTTACGCAGCCTTCCGATCGACCACCTCAAGCACGGTTCCTTCTAGCTTCTGCAAATGCGCAATGATAGCGAAGAGATTCCTCGCTTGCGGATTTCCTGACGGGCTGAACATCCGCATTAAAGTCTTCGGCGAGCGGTCGAGGTCAGCGCCAAGTTGGATGAAGCCGATGGTGCCGTTGATGTAATCCCTCAGCAGTGTCTTCGCTGTTTCCGTCTCGCCTGCCAGGAAACAGTTGACAGCCTCACGAAGGTATCCTCGACGAAATGTTTTGCTTTCCTGGAGCCGCGCCTTGATTGTTTCGGTGAACGCCTTGGTAAGTGGCATTAGTCCTCCTGTTTGCGTTCTTTGAATTCTTGCCATAACGCCTGCGCGATCGCTATGTCTGCTTGTTGGCGTCGTTTTGTACCGCCCGCAGCAAGATGACAACCGCAGTCCCTGCACGGCCGAAGTAAATTCGATAGCCAGGGCCAAAATCGAGTCGAAGCTCTTGAACACCCGCTCCAACGCTTTTCGCGTTGGAAAGATTACCGCTGCGAACCCGGGCCAATGACGTCGAAATCCGGAGCTGTATCGACTCGTCGAGGCTTGTGAACCACTCGCTGAAACGATTCCTCCCCAAGCGGTCAAGATATTCGCGAACTTCAATTTGATCAAATGGTACCATTAAAGCCACCAATTATGCGCGCGCACTTTTGGCGTAGGCGACCTCACTGCGGAGTAACCTTCACCACAGTCGCCCCACAGGTATGAACATTCTGGCAAGCCTCAGCCTGAAGCGTCTTCGACAAGCAAACCTCAACCGCAGTCAGATAATTCTTCCCGCAGCTCAAAGCAATACTGCCGCTCGGCCATTTCGGATTCGCCGCTGCGAAATCACCGATAATAGCGCTCGGCGCAAGCATCTCTTGCTGAGTCACCTTCGCAAATGCCGGAGGAATCCTGACCGTCTGAAAGGCGCTCCGGATGGCGCTGAAATAAGCATCCGGCGCGAGCCCCGAACAAGTCCCATGGGTCGCCCATTCGTGGTTGATCAGGGAGACGGTCGGGATCAGATCGAGGTATGGCTGTGGGTTCGCCGGCCCTGCGGCCTTTGAGCAATTCTCCGGATACGTCCCATCGTTGTTCTGCGGCCACATTCCATGCACGACGAAGCCGGGATGCGAGGTGCACTCGCTGCTGCTCGAGTGCGTCGCGCAATACTCAGGCGACCAGGAGAGAGTGAGCAGGTAGAAATCGAAAGCTCCCGGCTGCGAATTCGCTGCCGGACGAGCGCGCCGCGATGACACTCGAACCAGTCGCGCGCCAGAACCCGCTATCGTCGAAGAAGAATCACCCTGGATGGTAGGAGCGACCGACGACGATTGAGCCATGGCAGCCGGGAGAGCGCTTCCGCATCCGGCCATCAATAAACCGCACAGCATCAGTCTTGCGAGTCGAGTCATTTCTATCTCCTAGTCTTGAGTCTGAACGCAACTGTAAGGTCGGGAAAGAAAACAGCCGGACCCGTTCGGATCCGGCTGCCAGTTTACATCTGGTTTCACATTAAGGGACAAATGGAAGAAGCAACCATGGACCAGGGCCGCCCACCAGGGATCCGCTCGCAGTTGCGCAGGCTGATCCGGGTCCGTTCGGGCCGCCGGCGCAGTGCCACCAGTTCTCTGTCGCAGTGATCGAGCCTGTCCCCGAGGCTCCGGTGAGATTGGCAACGCCGATCGACGAGGCACTGAAGTTGTTGAAGTGCGCGTCGATCTGGCTGCCTGTCGGCGCTCGAAAAGCGATGTCGATGTCTTCATCGTCAAAGACATTCTTCGAGATGACCGTCCCATGCACGCCCGCAACGCTGTAGATGTTGATCCCAGTGGGGCCAGCGGTCGTTGCGTCGGCAGTATCTGCGGCATTGCCGTAGATATGGTTGCCTATGATGACATTGTCGTTGAGGTAGGGCTTCGGAAGCCAAGGAGCAGTAATTGCGTGGCTATGCATCGTGACCCCGGGCAGGCCATTGTCATGAAGCTCGTTGTTGATCACCGTATTTTCGTAAGAGGCATAGCCAGAAAGCGCGGCGAAGATCCCGACTCCAGCGCCGGCTCCGGGAAGCCCAAGGCCGTTATGGCCCGAATCATTCTCCTCCACAAGGTTGCGAAATACGCCGAACGAGTTTACTGCGCCAGGTATTACCGTGGTGGCCGGCCCATGAGACGCCATGGTGATGCCACAGGCGTAAGCGTTGTCATGTACTGAGTTGCCGCTGATTATGTTCCGGGAGCTTGGGCCGGTTTCATCGGTAATGAGCATGCCACCAGAGTTGTGGTCGCTCTCGTTATGAATAATCGTCGAGCGGTTGGTCGCGATGAGGTGGATACCTTCGCCGCAATCCATACCTTCATTAGTTTCGAATGCCGGGATTCCGGGGCACGAAACCGGGGCAGTGCTCAAGTCTAGGCCCTTGTTGTTATTGTGGACGCGGTTGTTTTCGATGGTGATGTCGGTACCATTGACGACGAGGATTCCTTCATAATTGGCGTTGCGAATCTCAAATCCCTTGATTACAACGTAGAACACGCCTTCACCCGGCGCTGCGGCAAGGCCGTTGACGAAGATGCCATTGTTAAGGCCGGTGGCGTCGATGGCGGGCGGGTCGAGGGGATTAACCGCGACCAGGGAAACTGCATTGGTGATAGTTACCTCCTCCTTGTAGGTCCCTGACCCGACCAGGATCGTATCTCTGAAACCTGCGGCCGCAACCGCAGCGCTGATCGTGGTTCTACAGCCTAACGTGCCGGTCTTGTTCACACATAATGTAGCGGCGCTGCCGAAGCTGCAAACCGTGATGAGAAAGAGCGCGACTCCGATTTGTGCGCAGCATGAGCGGCGATAGCCCACTCCAGGGCGGAAAATTCGCAGATGATGAAGCATTTGTTCCTCCGGGTGTGACAAGTTGGTCATACTGGGGCCGAGTCTGCAACTGTGAGACGGCTGATTGGAAACCCCGATGATCATAGGCTGGCAATTTAGGTTTGCCAATGGCTGAAGGAATTTTCTAATAGAGACGGCGATCGTGGGTGTCCAGATACTAGCGCAGGATAAGACTGTCTACCGTAAGAAAGCCAGTATTACCGCCTTCCGCTTGTACCAGCAGGCACGGAACAGCCCCGACCGTAGCACTTCGATCCTGCCCAATTCCCGCCTGCCCACCATCGTGAAGAACGATATTGCTCCCCCACCCAGTCCGCCGATTCCGCCCGATGCCTCGTTCAACATGGCCCAGAACATCTTCCGCTCGAATTCCCGGTTCCCAGTCATGCCCAATGACATTCCACATCACCGGAGTCAGCCCAAGCTCTCGTGCGATGCGCAAAACATCCGGACGCCTCGACCCATGCGGCGGTCGGAAGTAGCTTACGCGCTCGCCCAGAACATCTTCCAAAGCAGTATTGCAATCGGCCAGCTCTTGCCGCACCTTCGCCGAAGACTCCAGCGCCAGCCAGGGATGAGTCATCGTATGGTTACCGATCAAGTGCCCCGCCCCCTGCACCGCGCGAACGATATCCGGTCGCTGCCGCACGAACCGCCCAATCATAAAAAAAGTCGCTCGCACCTCGTGCTTAGCCAGGATATCCAGCAGTTGAAAGGTGTAAGGATCGTTTGGGCCATCGTCGAAAGTCAGCGCAATCTCATTCGGATTGCGGTTTGCGATCAGCGTCCGCCCAAAAAGCTGCGACCCCGCCGACAGCGCGGCATAGGTGCACAATCCAACAGCGGCGACGCCCGCAACGGTCGCGCCGGCCAAAATTCCACCCACTGGAAGCGAGACTGACATTGGCTTTCAGTGTACTGCCCGCCAACGCCAGTCAGCTGCGCACTAGGCGGCTAACCGGGCGCATGGTATCTTCGTATTTTCTTCGCTATTAACCCGAAAGTGTTCGCCTTCCCGCGCTCCGGCCGCGACCGCTTGGCTCGAGGATTCGGTTATGTTGAAAGCTGGTATTCACATCATGGCAAAACTCTTCGAGCAGCCGCGCTTCATCGCCCTCGAGGGCCCGATCCGCGTCGGCAAATCCAGCCTGGCGAAGATCCTCGCCGAGGGCCTGCACGCCCGTCGCATAGTCGAGCCGGAAAATAATCCTTTTCTCGACCGCTTCTACTCCGGAGAAACCTCTGTCGCCTTCCAGACCCAGATGTGGTTTCTCCACGAGCGGTACGAGCAGCTCAAGGGAATTAACCGCGAAGATTTCAATACTCCGGTCGTCGCGGACTACATCTTCGAAAAGGATAAGTTGTTTGCCTACATCAACTTATCCGACGCTGAGCTGGCGCTTTATAACAACTACTATCAGCATTTCCGCGAACAGATACCGACCCCCGACCTGGTGATCTACCTCCAGGCGACGCCGGAGGTGCTCAAGCAGCGCCTCAAGCGCAAGGGAGTTCCCGGCGAACGCGCGGTCAGCGACGACTACCTCGAACAGGTCATCGCCGCCTACGAGCATTTCTTTTTCCACTACACCGCCAGCGACTTGCTCGTCGTCAACACGTCCGATATCGATTTCGTGAACAACAATCGCGACCTGCAGATGTTGCTCAAGCGGCTCTCGGAACCGATCAAGGGTACGCAATACTTTCTACCGCTCGGCACCGAACTGGCCGGCTAAAAGTCACGCCGCCAGGGCTGGTTGGGAGTAGGATAATTCCGATGACGCAACGCATCGATTACGCGCAGGCATTTCCTGAGGCCATCAAGGCCATGGGGCAAATGGAAGCCTCGCTTCGCAACAGCGGACTAGAGAAGTCCCTGCTGGATCTCGTCAAGTTGCGAGCATCTCAAGTGAATGGCTGCGCCTATTGCATTGACATGCACACCAAAGACGCCCGCGCCAGCGGCGAGACCGAGCAGCGTCTCTACGGACTGACCGCGTGGCGCGAGTCGCCCTTCTTTACCCCTAAAGAACGGGCGGCGCTGGCTTGGACCGAGGCCATCACCAATATCCAGGAAGGCCACGCTACTCAGGCGGCCTACGACGACGCGCGCCAGGAGTTCGATGAGGCGGAACTAGTGAAGCTCACCTTCGCCATCACCGCCATCAATACCTGGAACCGGATCGCGATCGCCTTTCGCCCCGACGTTGGCGTCTACCAACCGAAAAAATAGCGCCAGGGCTTCTCCGCAATGCCGTTTGACCCATTGATAAAGTCGGCAGTATGCTTCCCCGTTCGCTTCTTCTCAGCATCCAACGAAGTGAACTGGAGGACTAGCTATGTCAGAACCCAAGAAATGTGCGCATGCGAGCTGTACCTGCAAGGTCGATAAAGACAAGTACTGCAGTCAGGTCTGCAAAGACGCGAAGGGAATGACAGACCTGACGTGTCATTGCGGACACGACGGCTGCAAATAATTCGAAACGTTCCGCGCAATACAGCGCAGGGGCGAAAGCCGGTCAATGGGCATAGAGCACTTGTCAGGCTTTCGCCCCTTGGCGTATTCTCTGAGAGGTTCGGGCAGCATCCCTGAAGTATCGGCGGGAGCTGCACTGGAGAAGCTATGAGCGTCCCGCACTTCCGCAGCGCAGATAACCGCGCCTCTACCGTTTCCGCAAAAGTCACCCTTCCACATCTTCAAGATAAGAAGCGCCTCGGTCATCCAATCACCGCGCTCACCGCTTACGACTACGCGACTGCGCGTCTGGTAGACGAAGCCGGCATCGACGCGATCCTCGTCGGTGACTCGCTGGCCATGGTCGTTATGGGATTGGACAGCACGCTAGCCGTCACCGTCGACGAGATGCTGCACCACACCCGCGCCGTTCGCCGCGCCGTTCGCCGAGCGGTGCTGGTCGCTGACATGCCCTTCGGCTCCTACCACTCCTCGGTCGCCGAGGGCGTGAGTAACGCGATCCGCTTCGTCAAGGACGGCGGCGCAGAAGCGGTGAAGGTCGAGGGCGGCCGCAGCCGTCTCGAACTCGTCGAGCGGCTAGTCGATGCTGAGATTCCCGTGATCGGTCACGTCGGACTCACGCCGCAGGCCGTGCATCGCATGGGGGGCTACTCTGTGCAGGGCAAGACCCTGCGTGCCATCGATGAGCTCACTCGCGATTCCATCTCGCTGGAGCATGCTGGCGCGAGTCTCGTCGTTCTCGAGGGCATCCCGCGTGAAGTAGCTCAGCGCATCACCGCCGAGCTGACCATTCCAACGATTGGAATCGGCGCAGGCCCCGACTGCGATGGACAGATTCTTGTCTTCCACGACCTCGTCAACCTGAGCTTCTCCAAATCGGCCAAGTTCGTGCGCCAGTATGGCGACGCGGCCGCGCTCTATCGCAGCGCTATCGAAGGCTATCGCGATGACGTCGCGCAGCGCGCATTTCCTTCCGACGCCGAAAGCTACCATCTCGCCAAAGAAGAGCGTCTCGCCCTGGAAGAACTACACGACGAACTGCATGACAGTAAGCTCGCAGTGATGCGCTAGGATTGCGGACTTTCCCACGTGCAGATCATCGCGAAAGCAAGTGATATGCAATCCGCCTGCCGTGCTCTCCGCCACACAGGCAAATCGCTCGGTCTTGTACCGACGATGGGCGCGCTCCATGCAGGACATCTCTCGCTGGTGAAAGCGTCGAAGTCCGCGTGCGACATCACCGCCGTTTCAATCTTCGTGAATCCAACACAGTTCGGACCAAATGAAGACCTCGCTAAGTACCCGCGGACCTTTGAAGCCGACTGCTCTCTTCTCGAAGCAGAAGGCGTCGATCTGATCTTCGCGCCCAGTGTGGACGAGATGTATCCCGCGGGCGCCTCAACCTGGGTTGAGGTCGACGGCGAAGGCGATCGCCTCGAAGGAGCTTCACGCCCCGGGCATCTTCGCGGAGTAACGACTGTTGTCAGCAAGCTCTTCCACATTGTTGCTCCGACTCACGCCTTTTTCGGGCAAAAAGACGCGGCGCAACTGGCGGTCCTGCGCAAGATGGTCCGCGATCTCAGTTTCGATCTGCAGATTGTCGGCTGCCCGATCGTCCGCGAGCCGGACGGCCTCGCCCTGAGCTCGCGCAATCGATATCTGAGCGCAGAGGAACGCCAGCAAGCCCTCGTCCTCAACCGCGCACTGCGTGCCGCTTCGGAACTTGTCGCGGATGGAAAAACCTCCTCCGCGCTGCTGTTGGCCGCAATGCAAGAAGTCTTCGCCGGAGAACCATGTGCACGCATCGACTACATCACAATCGTCGATCCAGATACGCTCCTGCCCATTGAAGACGTCACGCACGGGGGAATGCTCGCTGTCGCCGCCTACATTGGGTCCACGCGCCTGCTCGACAACATGCTCACCGGCGAAATCAGTCGATAAGAGATTTTGGGAATGGCGTGGGAGCTACTTCGACACGAATTTATTTCCCGAGATGAGAAAGCGCAACGGCAGTTCAGAAGCCTTGCTAATTCCAATCCGTGGCGTAACCGTCACCCCATCAGGAACGTAGCCATCGTCAGCGATCTGAAGAACCGACTTCGGCGAAGTCAGATCGAGGCCGTTGATCCCATCCCGCATGATTCCCAGAGCCTGGCAAAGACGCCCCGGCCCAGAGGTCAACAACCGTGGCGAAGCCCCCTCGGCCAGTCCGCGCAATCTCGCCATTGTGACCAATCCAGAAAACGGCTCCAGCGCGCGGAAGAGCACACCGCCCGCCTGTCCGTCTGGTTCGCAGGAGACGTTCAGGCAGTAGTGCATTCCGTAAATAAAGTAGACATAAGCCCGCCCCGGCGGCCCGAACATAACTGAGTTGCGCGCGGTCAGTCCGGGGAAGGAGTGGGATGCTGGGTCGTCGAGGCCAAGATAGGCCTCGGTTTCGACAATGCGACCGATGAGCTTCTGCCTGTCGATCTTCCGAATGATCAGCTTGCCGAGTAAGCCGCGAGCGACCACCTCAGGGCGATCTAGATAGAACTTCGCATGTACGACCTTCATCGGGAAGCCTACGCCTGGTGCGCCTTGGCGTATTCCTTCACCGCCTCCAGCACCTCTTCGGCATGTCCTTCCGGCTTGACCTTGGGGAAGAATCTTGATCAGCTTCCGGTCCGGCCCGATCAGGAACGTCGTCCGCTCGATCCCGATCACTTTCTTCCCATACATGTTCTTTTCCTTCAACACATCAAACTGTTTGCAGACAACTTCGTCTACATCAGCAAGGAGCGTGTAGGGCAGGTCATATTTCTCTTTGAACTTCTTCTGCGCCTTGGGCGTGTCGCGCGAGATGCCCAACACCACCGCGCCGGATTTTTCGATCTTCGCGAAGATGTCGCGGAAGCCGCAAGCCTCGATAGTGCAGCCCGGCGTATCGGCCCGAGGGTAGAAGAAAAGCACGACCGGTTTCCCGGCGAAATCGGAGAGATGGACGGTCTTGTCCTGCTCATCCTGGAGGGTAAAGTCGGCAATCTTATCGTTCGGTTCCATCGGAGGTATGAAATTCCTTTCGTGCAGCAAATCGGCGAAATTGCCGGGAGTAGCATTAGGTCAGGCGCAACACCGCAGATCAGTGAAGGGCGCGACCTCAAACAACGCTATTAGAGCATCCGGTTCGACCATGTTCCAAGCAATGACCAAAACGAGCGACACCGTCGGCGAACGACGCGCGCGAAACTTCCTCGCCGCTCCGCTCCTATTCATATTGGCTCCGGTGGCGATGGCCCAGTATCCCGGCCACATCAAGCCCAACGAACAGAAGAAGCCCGACGAACCGCGCGCCGTCTCGATCCTCGAATGGGTCGGTGCCCCGGGCAAGCCGGTCGCCGGCCGCATCGTTCCGCTGAGCGTCTTTGTGAACGGCCAATACCAGGACGGTGGCCTATTTATGGCGCAACCCGCTCCGCTGACCGTCGAAAACGACACACTCTATGAGCTGCAGCTGGCAGGAATCCCAAAAGGAACCTTCTATGTCGCCGGAGGCCAGGAGGTTGAGGGCGCCTGGTTTGGCTACGGCAAGTGGAAGCCGCTCACCCCGCCCCCGCCGCCGAAGAAGCTTCAGCCCTCCAAAGTGCCCCCTAAAGTCATCCAGGATAATGATCCCGACCGGCCACATCTCAAGAACAGCAGCCCCACATCCGGTTCGGGGAGCTCCGCCGGTTCAGGCAGCTCAAACACCTCATCGGCTCCTGCCAACGATCCCGACAAACCCACGCTCCATCGCAGCCCCAACTCCGGTAGTAGTAGCCCAAGCAGTTCGCAGACCCCTACCACCGGCAGTTCCACAACCGGAGCCTCAGGAGGCACTTCTTCACCGAACAGTACGTCCTCCAACGATCCGGACCAGCCTACATTGCACCGACGCAGCGGTTCCGACAGTACGCAGACAGCTTCAGGAGCAGGCACCGCGCCCGATGACCCCGACCGCCCCCATTTGAGGAAACAGTCCGCCGCCGCCGCAGACTCAGGCGACGGATCGCCAGTCTCAAGCGTCAACGAGGGAGATCCCGATCGTCCTCGGCTCTCTCACGGCAAACCTGCTGCCGCCCAGGCTCCGCTTCAGGCCACCATGCTCAGCGGAGTTCCGCCCGACCTGCAGCAGATGGCGGCCATATCCGATCCCGTCAACCGCGACGAGCATCCTTATGCCTATCCCTGGCCTGATCCCTCAGAGGCGACGAAAATGCAGGCTGCGGTCGAGCAGCTGGCAATCAAAGCGGCCTTGTCTGGCGGAGTTTCCCCATCGGAGCTGATTGGGCCCGCTGCGGCTCCGGCAAAGGCCGCCAAGACGACCAGCACCAAGAGCACCTCAACCCGCAAAGTCCAAACTCAACAGCCGCAGGTCGTGCTGAGCGACAAAGACTTCCATGCCTACGAGCTTTCTTACAACGGCGGAGCTACTCTGGTGTTCGCCGCCAAGGCGACCATCGGGCCCGACAAATCCGGTGCAACTCAGGAGAAGTACGTGACCATCATCGCCCAGCCCGACTTCAACGGCGACCCCCAGCTCCGCCTGCAATCGGTGACCGATCCGAAGCACCTCGACATCACGCCAAGAATGAAACTGATCGACGCCGTCGATACTAACGGCGACAACCGGGCTGAGCTAATCTTTGAGCTGATGCGCGCCTCCGACCGGCAATTTGCGATCTATGTGATCAAGGGACTTCAGGCCCAGCAAGCCTTCGCCACCGAATCGTTACCCTACCTCGCTGCGGGCCACGCGGTCGAGACCAGCAGCAATTGATCCGGCAGAGTAAATCCAGTCGCTCCCTTGCAGCGCTGGCTCGGATCCATCGGCTTGGCTGTAGCCGCGATCGCCATCGCAATTTCACAGCCTCTCCTTGCTTCGTCGGACGAAGCTGCGTCAGACAAGCCGCCGCATCCGATCCTCATCGGCTACTATCCGCAATGGGGCGTCTACAGCCAGTACTTCGTGAAGAATCTCGTCACCAGCGGCGCCGCCGAGCTGCTTGACCAGATCGACTATTCTCAAGGCGTCATCAAGAACAACGCCTGCGCCATTGGCGACCCGAATGCCGATGTAAGCTTCGTCCACACCGCCGCAACCAGCCTGGATGGTCAACCCGACGATCCAGCAGCGCCGCTGCGCGGCAACTTCCATCAGCTGCAAGAGCTGCATCGCCGATATCCGGGACTGAAGGTCCTGATCTCGATTGAGGGCAACCCAAGCTTTTTCGCCAGCGCGGCGCGGCCTGAAAACCGCGTGGCCTTTGTCTCCTCTTGCATCGATATGTTCATCAGCGGTCACTTCGCGCCGGGAGTCGAAGGCGGCCATTTATTCGACGGCTTCGACCTCGACTGGGAATATCCCACGCTCGCCGATAAAGAGAGCTATTTGGGACTACTCGCGGAGTTCCGCCGCCAACTCGATGCTCTGCACGCGAACCTGAAGCTCAGCATCGCCATCGCAGCGCGCGCCAGTCGCTATCAAGGCTTCGACCTCAAAGGAATCGCTGCGGAAGTCGACCAGATCAACGTAATGAACTACGACTACAACGGCCCCTGGAGCCACACCACGGGCATCAATGCGCCGCTCTATGAAATCTCCGGCGACCCACTGTCAGGCAACAATGTCGATGCCACGATCCAAGCCTATGAGCAAGACGGAATTCCGCCGTCGAAGATGCTCCTCGGCATCCCCTTCTATGCCTACGGATGGAGCGGCGTCGCCGATGTCAACCACGGGCTCTTTCAATCGGGGCAGCCGATCCAGGGCGAGCATTTCTACAGCTACATCCAGTCGATCCAGCCTAAATTCAAACTCTACCGCGATCCCAAATCGCAGACGCCGTGGCTCTATGCCGGCAAAACCTTCTGGACCTTCGACGATCCGTTCTCGATTCGCGCCAAGGTCGAATACACCTATCGCCACAAACTCGGCGGCGTGATGGCGTGGGAACTTAGCAACGACTCGGCCGACGCCGCACTGTTGAAGTCAATTGCCGCGGAGTTGCGCCGCCAGCCTGACTTGGTTTCCACATCCCACTGAGTTAGCCTCGATGGAACGCCCTCGAAAAATAACCATCTGCCGGGCAGGAGTCTGTCAGCTTCATGAAAGTTCTCATCATCGGTTCGGGCGGCCGCGAACACGCCATTGCCTGGGCTTGCGCCAAGTCCTCTCGCGTCACCGAAGTTGTTTGCGCCCCCGGCAATGGCGGCATCGCCTCAACCGCACGCTGCGTTCCTGCGCGGCAGAGCGATGTGGACGACCTGCTCCGCGTTGTCGCCGCCGAGAAGCCAGACCTCATCGTTGTTGGTCCCGAACTGCCGCTGTCGCTCGGTCTTGTGGATGAACTTCGCCGCCGTAGCTTGCCCGTTTTTGGCCCCACCCGCGCCGCCGCAATGCTCGAGACCAGCAAGGCCTTTGCCAAGCGCTTTATGCAACGGCACAACATCCCGACTGCGAAATACGCAGCAGTCTCAAGCGAGGCCGAGGCGCTGGAATCGCTCGAGCTCTTTCACCTGCCTGTGGTGGTGAAAGCGGACGGTCTCGCCGCAGGCAAGGGTGTCTTGATTTGCGAAACCAAAGAAGACGCCGAGGCCACAATCAAGGGGCTCTTCAACGGCAAGCTCCTTGGTACCACCGAAGGAACAATCGTCATCGAGGAATTTCTCGAAGGTGAAGAGATCTCCTTCCTCCTCTTCGCTGACGGCCGTCACGCCACCCCGCTCGTCCCTGCTCAAGATCACAAACGCATCGGCGAAGGCGATACCGGTCTCAACACCGGCGGCATGGGGGTCTACACAACGGATTCCATGCTCGCGGAAACCATGCAGTCGTGGCTGGTGCAGCACGTCGCCCAGCCGACCATCGACGGCATGGCGGCTGAAGACACCCCGTTCGTCGGCGTTCTCTATTGCGGACTCATGATGACCGCGCGCGGGCCGATGGTGCTCGAATACAACGCCCGCTTCGGCGACCCCGAGACTCAGGCAATCCTCGTACGGATCGAGAGCGATCTTGTCGAAGGACTCGAAGCCTGTGTCGAAGGCCGACTCAGCGATACCGAATTTCGCTGGCGTCACGGAGCCTCGGCCTGCGTTGTCGCAGCTTCTGACGGTTACCCCGGCAGCTATACCTCGGGTAAAAAGATAACTGGACTCGAAGCTGCCGCCGAAGTCGCCCAGGTCTTCCACGCCGGAACGACGCTGCTGGATGGCGAATATTTCACCAGCGGAGGTCGTGTTCTCGGCGTCACCGCTGCGGCGGACACGCTGCAAGAGGCCCTCGCCGCCGCTTACGTAGGGATGGGTCGAATCCATTTTGAGGGGATGTATTTCCGGCGCGATATCGGGCATCGGGCATTGCAACCCGAGCAATGAGTTGCGGGGAGTTCGTTTAGTGATATCATGATATCACCGGAGGGAAATGGATTGGCTCAGCTCGTAGTCCGCAATCTCGAAGATGAAGTCAAAACCCAGCTCCGCGAACGAGCTGCGCGTCACGGGCGGAGCATGGAACAAGAAGTGCGCGAGATTCTGCGCGAAGCCACGAAAGAAGACACTAATGGAGGCCTTGGCACTAGAATTGTCGCCATGTTTTCTGGCAGCGGCCTGGGTATTGAGCTTCCCGAGATGCCCTCTTGGAAGATGAGACCGCCATTATTCGTCAAAGACAACAACCCAGATTTAAACGATGATCCTGCTTGATACTAACGTCCTTTCTGCGTTGATGCATCCAGTCCCAAACGCTTCGGTTGTCGCATGGCTTGATCGGCAATCCGAACGAGAAATATGGATCAGCACTGTGAGCGTCTTTGAGGTCGAATATGGGCTCAACCTTATGCCGGTTGGTAAACGCCGAGTACATCTTGAGACCGCTTTCGCGGTTCTTCTCGGACAGGGACTGCGTGGGCAGATCGCGGATTTCGACCCGCGCGCCGCGACTGAGGCGGGCAAACTGATGGCAAGACGCCAGCAGGAGGGCCGCGATTACAAGCCCCTGGACGCGATGATCGCGGCCATCGCCGTGACGCGTCGCGCTTCGCTAGCAACAAGAAATGTAAAGCACTTCGACGACTTGTCTATCACGGTGGTCAACCCGTGGCAAGCCTAACGCCGTCCATCACAGAACCGTGAGAGACTATGACCCAACCTGTCGTAACCGCAATCGAACTCCTCGATTGGAATGACCTGACCGCCCAGCGCTGGAAGGCGCTTCTAGCCGCCAACCCAGCCGCTCTCGAATTTTCCTGCGATGTCTACGGCGTAGAAACTGTCCGCGGTCTGGTGCGCCACATTATCGCCGTGGAGCTCCGCTATGCAGAGCGGCTATGCGGCGAGCCGGTGACCCCTTACGAGAAGGTCCCAGATGGCTCGGCAGAAGAGCTCTTCGCCATGCACGACCAAAGCGTTGCCCGCTATCGCAAGCTGCTCGACGATGATTCCATCGATTGGGACGAGAAGCTGGAGTTCACCACCATCTCGGCAGGAAAGCGAAGCGCGACGCGAAAGAGAATCCTATTCCACGCCTTCCTGCACGGTATCCGCCATTATGCGCAGCTCGCCACCTTGGTACGCCAGCACGGCATCAAGCCCGATTGGCCGATGGATTTCCTGTTTAGTGGAATGGAACGCTAGCACCTGCTCGGGATCGAACGATGCTTAGTCGAGTTCCGCAAATATTTGTTGAAGAGGTAGATAGATCGCCGTCTTCGGAACGATGAGTTGCTCTCCATCAGGAGCGTGGAACCCCTTAGCATCGCAAACAAACGCTTCCCTCAGCACGGGATCGAACGCCCAGACATGCTTAACGCCGAAATTAAGATAGTCGTTAGCTCGGTCGCGTAGCGCGCGCATCGTGTCGGATCTTGATAAAACCTCGCAGCAAATGATCGGCGGCACGCGAACAATCGGCTCCATCGGCTGATCCCGGCTCAATACCGAGATGTCCGGAATCCGAAAGCGTCTTTCCAGAACCTGAATGCGCTGCTCAACGACGGCCAGAATATTCCATTCCCGCTGGTGAGTGCCGAACCAGATAGCAATCGCGGTCTGTAGCCGCGCGTGTTCCAACTCGCCAAAGTTGCGCTCCAGGACTTCGCCGTCCACATAATCGCAGTCTGGACGATAGCTTGTATTCAGATACTCAGCGATCGAGATAAACGTGCTCGTGGCCATTCGTGGGAAAGCCTCTCTTCGATTATGCGCTCAACCCGGATGCTGGAAGCTATGAATCGAGCTTCTTCACCACCAGCTCATTCAACACGCCCGGATTCGCCTGCCCCTTCGACAGCTTCATCACCTGTCCGACAAAGAATGCAGCCACCGTCTTCTTTCCGCCGCGATACTGTTCAACTTGTTTCGGATTCGCAGCGATCACCTCGTCGATCAGCTTCTCAATCGCTGCAGGATCGCTCATCTGCTGCGGCTTCTCCCGCTCGTAGACAACGGGGAAGTCTTCGTTCTTCTCAAACGCAATGTCGAAGAGCTGCTTCCACTGCTTGCTCGAGAGCTTGCCCTCTTCGGCCAGATCGGCGGCAAAGGCAATGCCTTTCATCGTGACCGGCGATTGCTCCAGTTCGAGATTGTGTAGCTTAAGCCGTGTTACCAATTCGCTATTCACCAGGTTGGCCACGCGTCGCGGACTCTTCGCCGCTCGCGCCGCAACTTCAAACTGATCGGCGAACTCGCGCGTCGCGGTAAGGGTCTGTGCGTCCTGAGCGTTCAACTCATACTCCGCCATAAAGCGGGCGCGCCGGGCCTCCGGAAGCTCCGGCATAGCCTTCAATATCTCTGCCTTCCACTCAGCGCTGACAATCAACGGCGGCAAATCCGGCTCGGGAAAATAGCGATAGTCGTGCGCCTGCTCCTTCGAGCGCATCGAGTAGGTGCGGCCCTCGACCGAGTTCCACAGCCGCGTCTCCTGCACCACCCGGCCGCCGGTCTCGATCAGCTCGACCTGGCGCTCGATCTCGTACTCAAGCGCCGAGCGGATATACCGGAAGCTATTCACATTCTTAACTTCCGCCTTGGTGCCAAACTTCTCCTGCCCTCGCGGCCGCACGCTCACGTTGGCATCGCAGCGCAAGGAGCCCTCTTCCATATTGCAATCGCTCACCCCGGTGTAAAGCAGGATCTCTTTCAGCTTGGTCAGGTATTCATAGGCCTCGTCGGGTGTACGAATATCTGGCTCGCTGACGATCTCAATCAGCGGAGTGCCGCAACGATTCAGGTCGACATAAGTCTTCGTCGCCGACTCGGGAAATCCCTCATGCATGCTCTTGCCGGCGTCTTCTTCCATATGCAGGCGTGTAATGCCGATACGCTTTTCGCCGTTCGGTGTAGAGACGTCCAGATAACCATGCTCGGCGAGTGGCTTATCGAACTGCGAAATCTGGTAGCCCTTGGGCAGGTCAGGATAGAAATAGTTCTTGCGCGCAAAGATGGAGCGCTCGCGAATCTCGCAATTGATTGCCGTCGCCGCCAGCACCGCAAACTCGACTGCGCGCCTGTTCAACACCGGCAGCGCGCCGGGCAGTCCCAGGCAGACCGGGCAGGTCTGAGTATTCGGCGGAGCCCCAAACTTCGCCGAGCAGCCGCAAAAGGCCTTCGTCCGGGTAAGCAGTTGCACGTGGACTTCGAGCCCGATCACCGGCTCATACTTGGTCAGAATTTCAGGAGAAACACTCGCGGACGCTGCCATAACTCCCCTAATTTTAGCAGCGCTCCGAGCGGCGGCGAGTCGGCATGGTATGTTGGCAGCACCAGAAACGGGAAACTGCGTGGCGACTTCGCCCGTCATTCCTTTTTACGGTCTCGCACGCAACCTATTGAAGGGTCAAGCCCCGCAATGACCAGCATCCTCAACGATCTCGCGTTCGCCCTGCGCCAATTGCGCAAGTCACCCGGATTTGCAATCACCGCCGTGTTGACCCTGGCGCTGGGCATCGGCGCCAATGCCGCGCTCTTCACGGTCATCGACTCGGTGCTGATCCGGTCGCTGCCATACTATGCCGCCGACCGGCTTATCCTCTTCGGGCCGCCGGGTGATGCCGCGGGGAGTTACGGCTCGACCTCGTGGCGCAACCTCGAAGACATCCGCCAGCGTTCGCGGGTGCTCGAGGAAGCTGCCGGCTATGAAGGCGATGTCGCGATCATCCAGACCGCCCAGGGCGGCGAGACCGTCTTCGGACCCAAGCTCACCTGGAATCTTCTCAACCTGATCGGAGCCAAGCCGGCCATGGGTCGCGGCTTCAGCCAGGCCGACGGCGATATGGGAGCCCCGCCCACTGCAATCCTCAGCGATCAGCTCTGGCGTGCGCAATTCAAGGCCGCTCCAAACATCGTCGGGCAGGTCGTCCGCATCGGCGCTGTGCCGCACACGGTGATCGGCGTGATGCCGCCTGAATTTCACTTTCCTGATACCGAGATGTACACCACGACCGAGGCCGTCTGGTTACCGTTACAGCCGACCAAAGAGATGACGACCGAGCGGGGATATAACTTTCTCACCCTGATAGGCAGGCTGAAGCGCGGCGTTTCCCTCGACCAGGCGCGAGCCGATCTGGATACGACCGCAAAATCCATCGCCAAAGACGATCCCAAAGAAGCCAAAGACCTGCACCTCACGGCCGTCCCATTCCAGGGTGCCGTCACTCACTCCGCTCGCCCGGTCTTCCTCGGCTTGCTCGCAGCTCTCGCGCTGGTTCTTCTGATCGCCTGCGCCAACGTCGCCAACCTGCAGCTCGCCCGCTGTCTTGCACGCCAGCAAGAGTTCGCTGTGCGCACCGCGCTCGGCGCTGATCGCTGGCGATTGATTCGCCAATTGCTCGTCGAGGGCGGCTTGCTCGCCGTGCTTGGCTCGGCAGTCGGACTCGGCCTCTCTACCGCCATCCTGTGGTCTCTGCATAAGCTCCCCGAAGGCATGATGCCGCGCGCCTCCGAGATTCATCTGCGCTTTTCGGTTCTAGCCATGCTGGCGGTCGTGGCCATCGCGGTCACGCTTCTGTCCTCGCTGCTGCCCGTGTTGCTGGCATGGAAAGTCCAGCCGGAAACAGCACTGCGCGCCCAGTCACGCGCTTCGACGCCGCACGCCGCGCGTTCGCGTATGGCGGGATGGCTCGTCTCCGGCGAGGTCGCCATCGCAGCGATTCTGCTCGTCGCCACCGGATTGCTCTTTCACACCCTCTACAATCTCCAACACCAACGGCTCGGCTTCTCGACCGAGCATGTAATCACCTTCACCGCGACGCCGCCCGACTCAGGAGGCTATCTCGCCTTCCAAAGCTCGATTGGGAACTTCGCCGCCGCTGCTCCGGCAACTTCTATCGCCAACACCATCTACCAGCCGCTCCTTGATCGGTTGCGCCGTCTACCCGGAGTGCGCGTCGCCGCGCTCGCCTCATCCACGCCGCTCGACGGAATCGATATGCACACCAGCTTCGATCTCGTTGGCCAGCCCAAAAGCGACTCCGGAAAAGACTCGCGCAATGCCAAGATTCGCGTGATGAGCGGAGACTACTCGCAGGCGATCGGCACCGCGATCGTGAATGGCCGCGCGATCTCCGATGACGACACTGCCAGCGCGCCCTTCGTTGCTGTCATCAACCAGGCACTCGCCGACAAGTATTTTCGCAACATCAACCCGATCGGCCAGCAGCTTGATCTCGGCGGCAAAGATACGGGCATGCTGCAGCCTTACACCATCGTCGGCGTCCTCGAGAACAACATTCGCCACAACATGACCGAGGCTACCGGGCCCGAGCTCACACTCTCGTATCAGCAAATCCCTCGCGACTCGCTCTTCTACTCGTTTGTGCTCGCGTCAGCGACGCAATTCATCGTGCATACCAGCGCCGATGTAGACATGTCGCAGACCATTCACCGCGTCATGCGCGAGACCGCGCCCGGTTTTGCCGTGGACGACCTCAAATCGATGCAGAGCGCTCTCGACGACGCGACCGGGAACCAGCGCCTCGGCGTTTATCTGATCGGCTCGTTTGCCGCGCTCGCGGCCTTGATGGTGATGGCCGGCCTCTACGGCGTGCTCTCGCAGCTCGTCAGCCAGCGCCAGCAGGAGGTCGGCATCCGCATCGCTCTCGGCGCTACTCGCGAATCAATCTTGACGCTCTTCCTGCGCCAGAGCTGGCGGCTGATCGCGGTCGGAATCGTCGGCGGACTCGTCGCTTCAGTCCTGGCTACGAGGCTGGTACAGAGCTTCCTCTTCAATGTTCCTGCGCTGGATCCGCTGTCTTACCTTGCCGCTGCCCTCGGTCTCGCGATCGTCGGCACGCTCGCCGCGCTCATTCCGGCACGAAGGGCATCCCGCGTCGAGCCGATGGTGGCTTTGCGGAACGAATAGCGGTGGGATCGTTTAGTGTCCGCTGGACGTGGTAGGCGCTGAGTTACGTTCCCGTCCCTTCACCCGGTCATATAGGTAGACATCACTGACCGTGCCAAGCGACTCATTGTAAAGGCTTTCTGAACCCGCTCGTTCGCGTAGTTCTTCGGCGAAATGATGTACTGCCCGCAGATGGTCGGCGGTTGCCGGAACCTCCAGCTTATTGGTCTTCAAAAACTTCTGATTACCGCGGTCGAGCAGCCGGCTGATCTCGCCGCCGAGCAGGAAGCCGGGGTTCGCCGTCAGCGAAGCGGACTTGCCGTCAGCCGATTTTTTGAGAATCGCGCCCACCCCATTTTTCTCGACCAGCATCTCTCCTGCGACCCCGGAGGCCTCTCGCACATCAAACTTACTGGCGCGCAAATCGCTGAGAATCTGATCAAAAGTAGGGTGAAGGACTTTGATTGGCATTGGCGCTGGACCTCAAGCTGAAGTTACACTAATTTTGGAACTCTCTACGACGCAGGACGAAAGTAACGGAAATGGGATTGGACCGCGATCAGCGATGTCGGTGTTGTCTTCACGGAAACGCCTAGCCCAAGGGTGAGCGCCACGCGGCGTCGACCTAGATTCCGATTTAACTTTCGCACATTCACCAGACTCGTCGCAATTAAAGCTCGATCATGACCACTGCCATCTCTGCCAAACTCGGTACGGGAGTTCTCGAACGCATCGGTAACACCCCGCTCATCCGGCTTGAGAAAATCACCGCTCATTTGCCCGGCGTGCAGATTCTGGCCAAGGCGGAGTGGGCCAACCCCGGAGGCTCGGTAAAAGACCGCCCTGCCTCGGCGATCGTCGCCGACGCCCAGGCCCGCGGTCTGCTCGGAGCCTCGAAGGCGACCAAAGGACAAAGGCTGCTCGACGCCACCAGCGGCAACACAGGCATCGCCTACGCAATGCTTGGTGCGGCCATGGATTTCGGGGTCACGCTCTGCATGCCGGGCAACGTCTCGCCGGAACGAAAAAAGATTCTCGCCGCCTACGGCGCGGAGGTCGTCTCTACCGACCCCGCCAACGGCTCCGATGGCGCCATTCGCAAGGCGCGCGAAATCGCCGCCGAATTTGGAGACAGGTTTTACTACGCCGACCAATATGGCAACGATGCCAACTGGCGCGCCCATTACAGGACGACGGCTCCAGAGATATGGCGGCAGACCGAAGGCCTGATTACCCACTTCGTCGCCGGACTCGGTACCAGCGGCACCTTTACCGGAACGACGCGCCGCCTCAAGGAATATTCGTCCAGCATCGAATGCATCTCCATGCAGCCCGACTCGGCCTTTCATGGCCTCGAGGGCATGAAGCACATGGCCTCGGCGATCGTGCCTGCAATCTATGACCCCGCACTCGCCGACCGCAATATCGAGATGGAAACCGAGGCCGCCTATGGAATGGCCAAGCAGTTGGCGCGTGATGAAGGAGTTCTGGTAGGCGTCTCCGCTGCTGCGAATGTAGCGGCGGCGCTGTGCGTGGCTGAAGAAATCGCGGTAACTCGGCCGGAGCGGCTTCAAGATACAGTCATTGTTACAATTCTGTGCGATTCGGCCGACAAGTACCTGAGCGAACGCTTTTGGGATGAGTAAAGACGGAGGAGTGAAGAGACGATGCTGAAGCTGAGCACGGCAATCTACGAAGCGATGCGAGCTCACGGCGAGGAGACCTATCCCAATGAGTGTTGCGGCGTGCTTCTTGGCCGGTCCGCAGTTGGCGTCGATGAGGTGTTTGCGAATATCGTCGAGTCGGCGGTCCGCGCCGACAACACGCGCACCGATTCCCCGCGCAACCGCTACAACATCGCCCCTCAGGAACTGGTCAGGATCCAACGCCAGGCGCGCGAGGGCGGCTTGGACATCATTGGCTTCTACCACTCTCATCCCGATCATCCGGCGCAGTGGTCGACCACGGATTTCGCAGAAGCGCACTGGCTCGGTTGCTCCTATGTGATCACCAGCGTTCGGGCAGGCGCGGCGCAGGAGACCAACTCCTTCTTGCTCACCGGCGCGAGTGAAGAAGGCAAGGCCCTTGAGTCCGAACCGATCGAAGTGGATGGTGAGGCTCAGGAAAAGGCCAACGAGAGATTGAGGAGCATTCCCGCATGAAGATTCACATCCCCACGCCGCTCCGTGTTTACACCGGCAAGCAAGACACGGTGGTAGTCACAGCGGCCACGGTTGGTGAGGCGCTTTCTCAGCTAACGACGCAGCATCCCGACTTGAAGAAGCACCTCTACACCGAGGATGGCAAGCTGCGCTCATTCGTGAATGTTTACCTGAACGACGAAGACGTGCGCTATCTTCCCAAAAAAGAAACAACTGCTGTTACAGAAACCGACGCACTATCAATCATTCCGTCCATTGCGGGCGGCGTTGGCCCGGAAAGAGGAAACTAATGGCAAGTTTGGTTGAAAACCCGGTCAGCATTGAGCAGAAGCTGCCCGACCTGAGCAACGAAGAAATTGCCCGCTACTCACGCCACCTCATCTTGCCCGAGGTCGGCATGGAAGGCCAGAAAAAGCTCAAGGCAGCAAAGGTGCTTTGCGTCGGCACCGGCGGACTTGGTTCCCCGCTCGCGCTCTACCTCGCCGCGGCCGGTGTCGGAACCATTGGCCTCGTCGACTTCGATGTCGTCGATTCGAGTAATCTGCAGCGCCAGATCATTCACAGCACCGAGAGCATCGGCCGCCCCAAGATCGACTCCGCGGAAGAGCGCCTCAAGGGCCTCAATCCGTTCATCGATGTCGTCAAGTTCGAGACCATGCTCACCAGCGCGAACGCGATCGAGATCATCAGCCAGTTCGACGTGATCGCCGACGGCACCGACAACTTTCAGACACGCTATCTTGTCAACGACGCCTGTGTGCTTACCGGCAAGCCCAACGCCTACGGATCCATCTTCCGCTTCGAGGGCCAGGCCAGCGTCTTCGCGACGAAGGACGGCCCCTGCTATCGCTGCCTCTATCCCGAACCGCCGCCCCCTGGATTGGTGCCCTCTTGCGCCGAAGGTGGAGTGCTCGGCATTCTTCCCGGCCTGGTCGGAGTCATTCAAGCAACCGAAGCGATCAAGCTCATCCTCGGCGTCGGCGAACCGTTGATCGGCCGCCTGCTGTTGGTCGACGCGCTCAACATGAGCTTCCGCCAACTTAAACTGCGCAAGAATCCCGACTGCCCGGTTTGCGGCACAAACCCGTCTGTCACCGAGCTCATCGATTACGATCAGTTCTGCGGCATCCTGCCCCATTCAAAAACGGAGGAAACAGTGAATAACGGAATTCCCCAGCTCTCCGTCACCGACTTCAAGCACAAGCGCGACGCCGGCGAAGACATCTTCCTGCTCGACGTTCGCGAGCCGCATGAATTCCAGATCGCCAGCATCGGCGGCCATCTCATTCCGCTCGGCGATTTGCCGGCCCGCCTCAATGAGCTTGATAAGGACCGCGAGATCGTCGTCCACTGCAAGATGGGTGGGCGCAGCCAGAAGGCCGCCGAACTTTTGAAGCAGGCAGGCTTCAGCAAAATTCAGAATCTCGCCGGCGGCATCACGGCCTGGTCGGAGCAGGTCGACCCCAGCGTTCCCAAGTATTGAGGAGCTTGCTTCTGTAGCTTTAGAAATGGCGCGCTGCCCGGCGTGCCGTTTTACTTTGCTCCCCCAAGCGGCCTCCCGGTATACTCCGAGTGCCTGCCGGTTTCAGAAAATAGACACGAATCAAATAAGCGTGGCGGGTTTCGGAGTCATTCCTAATGGACTTAGTCTTAATCCGCATTGGTTTTGTCCTCCTCCTCAGCATCGCTGCTTACTTTTTTCACCCAACCGGTTTCAATCCCTGGATCGCCGCGGTCGGCGGGGCCGCTGCCGCCGCGCTCATGATCGTCTTTGAGCTACGCGTGAGGGCATTGAGCCTCAAACGCCTCATTGGCGCGGTTATCGGCAGCATCCTCGGGATCTTCGGAGCCTTCCTTTTCAGCGCCGTCCTGCGTAACAGCCTCCCCGCGGGCGGTACGCAGGATCTGCTCCAAATCCTCGTCCTCCTGTTCATGTCTTATGTCGGGCTGGTGGTTGGCGCCAGCAAAGGTGCGTTGTTGAACCTTGCTGCCCTCGGCGATCTCTTCAACACCGAGGCCAGCACGGGCACGCAGAAAATCCTCGACACTAGCGCTATCATCGATGGCCGCATCGCAGACATGGCCGATACGGGCTTCCTCGAGGGCACGCTCGCGGTGCCGGAGTTTGTCCTTCACGAACTGCAGATGGTCGCTGACTCCTCCGACGGATCGAAGCGCCAGCGCGGTCGACGCGGCCTCGATATCCTGCAGCGCATGCAGGCCAACGCCCAGCTCACCATCGAAATCATTGAGGAGGACTTTCCCCAGATCAAGGAAGTCGACCTCAAGCTCATCGAACTCGCCAAGAAGCTCAGGGCCAAGATCGTCACCAACGATTTCAACCTGAACAAGGTCGCGCATCTTCACAAGGTGCCCGTGCTCAACATCAACGACCTGGCAAACTCGCTGCGTCCTGTTGTGCTGCCCGGCGAGAAGATGAACATCGTCATCCTCAAGGAAGGCAAGGAATACAACCAGGGTGTCGGCTATCTTGACGACGGCACCATGGTCGTTGTCGACCACGCACGCCGGATGATTGGCAGGGCAATCGAGATCACCGTGACCTCGGTGCTGCAGACGGCTTCCGGCAAGATGATCTTCGGGCGAGTAGACGAAGTCAAGACAGACGCGGTGCGCACGATCAGCGCCGAAGTCCGCGAGATGTCAGGAACATAAACCGCTCTAAGCCGAGCTACAGGTCGAGCGATGCCGGCATCCGGCCGGGTGTGCCAAAGAGCACTACAAGGGTCATCGCAAACCCCCGCGCTTCCACCACCAAGTCTGCGATCAACGGATAGTGGCTGTGCTTTACTTTGACCTTCTTGCCCTTCAGTGTTCGACCAAGAATTATGCCACCGCGGCCCTGCTGCATACCGCAAGAAAATGGGCGAATATTACTTAAGTCTTACAGGCGCGCTTTTCCCCCCGTATTAGCCTGAAAACAGTGGGGATACATCATGCCAACCCTGACATCTGAAACTCCGGCGGAACGCACTTCAGCCAACCCTGTGCAGGCCCCTGAAGTCCCAACCGACACGCAGCAGAAATCGGACCAATTCAACTGGGTTTTTTTCGTCACGATCGCCCTCTTTCATCTGCTCGCCCTCGCGGCGATTGTGCAATCGGCCTTTCACTGGCGCTGGTCATCAGTCGTGGTCTTTTTCGCCGTGTGGCTGGTCGGCCAGAACGTCGGCATCGGCATGAGCTACCATCGCCAGCTCACTCACCGTGGCTACATAACGCCCAAGTGGCTCGAATACGTCATGGCCGCGTGCGGAACCATGGCGCTCCAGGGCGGCCCACTCTATTGGGTCGCCGTCCACCGGATGCACCACCAGTACACCGACAAGCCTGGCGACCCGCACTCCCCGCGCGACGGCGCGTGGTGGTCGCACATGGGCTGGATCCTCAACGGCTCGCTCCACAACGAATCCAAAGTGCTCTCCCGCTACGCCCCCGACCTCGCCAAAGACCCCGTTCACCAATGGCTGAGCAAATATCACTGGGTTCCCGTCACCACCGTCGGCATCGGCTTGCTCCTCGGCGGCGCGGCCTTTGGCGGCTGGGCTTGCGGCATTTCCTGGGTGCTCTGGGGAATCTTCCTCCGCGTCACCATCGGCATGCACGTCACCTGGCTCGTCAACTCGGCGACCCACATGTGGGGTTCGCAGCGGTTCAAAGGCCATGATGACTCTACCAACAACTGGGTAATTGCCCTGATCACTGGTGGCGAGGGGTGGCATAACAACCACCACGCGCATCCCGTGTCGGCGCGGCATGGAATGGCCTGGTACGAGATTGACTTCAATTACATGGGCATTCAGCTATTGAAGCTCTTAGGGTTGGCGAAGAATGTCTACGCCCTCGACGCAAAGACCGCCTTGGCGAAGTCAGCGCGATAATCCAGCTTTGGCAGCGGATGAACAAGGTTGGTCTCGGAGTCGCGGCCTTCTCCGCCCTACTGTGGAGTGCCTTCGTTATGCTCCGCGCCCATCCGGCACACGCGGCTGAGCCAGCCGCCGCAGTTCGCGGCAAGGCGATCTTCGAGACTCGGTGCATCGGCTGTCACTCACTCGATCGAGACGACGAAGGTCCCAGGCTGAGGGGCGTCTACGGACGAGCCGCAGGAACTGTTCCGAGGTTCCCCTACTCCGACGCACTCAAGCGGGCCCACATCGTCTGGAATAACAAATCCCTGGAAAAATGGCTGTCGCATCCTCAGACTCTGGTTCCGGGCAGCGGCATGCCCGTCTACGTGACAGATGCGCAGGAACGCCGAGAGCTGATCGCGTATTTGAAGGCGAACTCGAAAAAATAGAAAGAGACAATCCGAAGGCGCAGGCTATTGGGCACTCTTTGATTGCGCCTCTTCGAGACTGTGCACTAGCTCGGCGAGCCTGGCCGGATTCACATCGCTGATCGCAATCCCTTCAAGCTCGCCGGTGCCAAAGCTCATCACGTGAAATCCAGACCGTTCCGGCAGTAAATTACCCCCAACGCCACTCCCCGTTTTCTGCATGACGAAGACCGAGACTCGGTGCCTTCCAATGTTGAAGAACAGTTGTGCGGTCGGCTGGTTGCGCAGATAGGTGAAGTTCGCCCCACCGAGCGCCATGCCGGCGGGAAGATTCTCCGGCAGATTGAAGGCAAACGGCAGCTTGCCCTGAAACCACGGCTTGACGGTGTGGTTGTCGGATGAAATCACCTGCGGCGGTCCGGCCGCGGCAAGTGTGGCTACGTGCTGATCAAGAATCTCAGAGACCAGCGCGTCGTTAGCGGAGGCCAGAGCCATTTTCTGGCGAGCCTTTTGTTCCATCAGGAACCAGCTTCCAGTGAGTGTCATCGCAACCAGCAAGAGCGCAGCCGTCGCCCAGCCCAATGCGGCATAACCACCCACCACACGCCGTGCTGCGGGTGACGGCGCTCGGGGCGAGGTCTGATCGTTTGTTCTCTCCCGCGCGATCTGCTGCGAAACGCGTTCGGCCAGCTCTGGCGGCATAGCATATCGTTGACCTGCCCGCGCTATCGAGGATTTGAGCAGCGTCTGCGCCAGCGCGCTGCTGGTGCAGGCCGCGCATCCGGCGAGATGTTCCTGTATAGCGAGAAGTTCCGGCTTTTGAAACTCTCCATCCGCGAGTGCGGCAAGCAGTTCGGAAGAGATATGGCTCGTCATGATCGCACCTCTCGGGCCGGCACCAGATCACTCTGAAGCATCCGCCGCAGTGCGGCGCGACCACGCGCGATGCGCGACATGACCGTACCGATTGGCACATCAAGGACCGAGGCGATCTCCTTATACTTCATCTCTTCCAGATCGCAGAGCAGCACCACTTCGAGCAGATGGCGGCGGCAGTTGTTCCATCGCGGCCTGGAGCGCAGCTCGATCGGCAAGACGGATGAGGTTGATCTCCGGCGTCTGGCGGTCGACTATCGCTTCAATACTCGCGCTCCACCCCTGATCGTCGCGCCCATCGAGTTGTTCTTCCAGGGAAACAGTGCGCATCGCCGCCAGCCCAGTCCGCGAAGTGAGATAAGTATTTCTCAAGATCCGAAAGATCCACGCCTTGAAATTCGTGCCCGGCTCGAACGAGGCGAATCCGCGCAGCGCCTTTAAAACCGTCTCTTGCACCAGGTCCTCCGCATCCGCCGGCTCACGGGCGAGCCACCGGGCAAGGTTATAGAGCGAGGGAAGCAACGGCATCGCGAGCGCCTCAAATGCAGGGGCGTCCTGATTTTCCCGGTCTCTCCGCTTCCAGGGCAATAAGCGTCATCGTTCGACGCCGCGCTCTCCGTACACAGAAGAAAACTGGCCTCCTGCAAATTTATTCCATCCGCCGGGAATAAACCGTTAGGCCGCCAGTTGGCATGCGTAGAGGAATTCACTCAATGAACGGCACTCGCCACACTTCAACAGCGTCAGAAGAACTTGAAAGCAGCGCCAACCGCGACGAAGCACAACCCATCATCGACGGCATCGACCGTCGCAACTTTCTCAGCTGCATGGCCTGGGCCGGAGCCGGCCTGGTATGGACCATTGCCGGAGGCGTGCCCACCTCGCAGCTCTTCGCTGCGGCGGGCGGCAAGCAAACGGTGCCGAAAGGCACAGCGGAGTTCAGCTTCGTCCAGATCAGCGACAGCCACATCGGCTTCAACAAGGCCGCCAATCAGGACGTCACCGGCACCCTCAAGCTGGCCATCGACAAGATCAACGCGCTGCCCGGCCAACCCGACTTCCTGCTGCACACCGGCGACATCACCCATTCATCGAAGCCGGCCGAGTTCGACACCGCCCAGCAGATCGTCAAGGGCGCGAAGACCGGCGAAATCTTTTACGTCCCCGGCGAGCACGACACCGCCTCCGACGACGGCGCGCTCTATCTCGAACGCTTCGGCAAAGGAACGACCGGCACCGGCTGGTACAGCTTCACGCACAAAGGCGTTCATTTCATCGGCCTCAACAACTCGCAGCAGATCGACAAGCTGGGCCTGCTCGGCGGCGATCAGCTTGCGTGGCTCAAGCAGGATCTCGGCTGCTCTCTCGTCATCGACGCCCATCGTCGTCTTCGCCCACATCCCGCTATGGATGGTCTATCCCGACTGGGGCTGGGGCACCCAGGACGGCGCCGAGGCGCTCTCCTACCTCAAGCGTTTCGGCTCGGTCACCGTGCTGAACGGCCACATCCATCAAGTCGTGCAGAAGGTCGAAGGCAACGTCTCCTTCCACACCGCAACCTCGACCGCCTTTCCGCAGCCCTCGCCGGGCAAGGCTATCAGCGCGGGACCAATGGTCGTTCCCGCCGGAGAACTCCGCGGAGTCCTCGGTGTCACCGTGGTCAAATACATCCCGAAACTCGGCCACCTGGCAGTCGTCGATTCTTCATTGGCCTGAGAAAAAAGGACACAACGCATGAACAAGACTTCGCTCATCTTCGGCGCGTGCGCCGGCGCGTTCTTCACCCTCATCGCCGTCCATCCAATCCCCGAATCGCCGATTCCCCAGGGAGATGCGGTTCGAGGAAAGGCAGTTTTCGAAAAGCGATGCACCGGCTGCCACACGCTCGATCAGAATCGTGTAGGCCCAAGGTTGGCCGGCGTCTATGGGCGCAAGTCCGGAACAATCCCCGGCTTCCCGTATTCCATGGAGCTGAAGCAAGCCGGAATCGTTTGGGGCGACCAGTCGCTCTATGCGTGGCTCACCGACCCTGACACCCTGGTGCCGGGAAATAATATGGAGTTCCACGTTGCGAAAGCCGAAGAGCGCCGCGACGTGATCGAATTTCTCAAAGCAAGCTCACAGGCGCTGGCCGTATCAGAAGGAAGGTAACGACACACGCCGGGATCAGACCAGTCGCGCCCCGGCCATCTCCTCCAGCACCGCCAGCGGAGAACTCTCGGGCGTCACCATCGCTTCGGGCGCAACCAGAAACGTCTGCTCAAGCGCATATTGCCCAGTCAGCACCGCATGCGGAACCGTGTCGGTATAAACCATCCAACTCGACCCGGCGGGGAATTGCCACGGATGCTTCACGCTTCCCGCCTGAAACGCCTCGTTTTCCTTTAAGAAATTGTGGAAGCGCATCATGAAGTCGTCATACGGCGACCGCTTCAGCGAAGGAATCGCCGCACCCAGACCAATCCCACGCGCCAGCGATTTCGCCGCCTTCGAAGCCCCGTTTTCGGGCGCCGGCAAATCGATCTCCTTCGGCGCGAACTGCTTCACCAGCGACGGAAACGGCTCGCCTACCACCCAGTCGCGAGTCCGCGTCGGATGAATGTTGTTAAAGAATCGCAGGATCCGCGCTCCATGCGTAGGTCGCGTTGGAAATGCATCGGTATGCAGCAAATCATTGCGCTTGCGCAACGCCAGATCGCGGCCTTGCTCCTCCTGCGGACGAAAGCTCGCATAGTCCAGTTTCCAGCGCCGCGCGTAGGGCGTGAGGAAGTCGCTCAGGAAGCCCTCGACAGCAGCCGAATACCAGCGCATGATCAGCTGCAACCGCATCACCGCCGCAGCGTCCGCAGTTTTAGTATCGACGCCGCTCAACGCATCCTGTATCGGCTTATAAGCAATGTTCTTGTGCAGGGAGCTGTCGGTCTGCTGCTGCCCAAGCAGGAACTGGAGGTCGCCTGGAGCAAAGCTGATCGGGGAAGTGGGGAAGAACAGAATCTCGCCAGCCTCAAGCTGTGCGCACCACTCCTGCGCCTGAGATTCTGAGCCTGGCCGTCGCCCCTCCAGCAGGCTTTCAACCGGAATTGTGACCAGCGCCATCAGCTAACGTCCAGAGACTTTGCGGCGAATCCAGAGGGAGCCGAAGAAGACCAGGCTCGCGGCCAAAACCACCAGTCCGACCGGCAAGCCGACAAACTTGTAGGTGTCTGCGAAGTCGACGTTATGATGGCCGCCCTCGTTGTAAAAGAGCAGCGTAAAGATGGCTAGAAATGTCGCCAGAAAGAATGAAGCGAAGCCCAGCGAAAAAGAAAGCAGGAGGCTCGAGAAGAGTCCGAAATCCCCCAAAGGGATTCCAAAAAACCGGCCTCGATTGGTCGATCGTGTCTTGCGGTTGCGGTCATACTCGTCAAGCTGCGGTCCCGTCCCTCAGCTAGAATACAACCTTATGACAGATGTGGCCCAGGCCGGCCTGCTTCCCGCAACTCTGGTCGCGCAGCAGACGGCAGTTGTTGAATCTCCCAACGGAATCTTCTACGGAACTTTCGGCGATACCCACCTCGCCGAACCCGATCTCGTCCGCGTCGTGCAGGCGGTGCCCGTCGGCGATCGCCAAAGGCCTCGCCAAACATGCGTACTATTTCGTGCCGCTCACCATCGCCGACGAGGAAGAGGTGCTGATCGCGCCCGCCTACACAGTCGACCTCGGCGACCGCGCCGTTTGCCATCGTAACGTCGAGTTTGAGAGCGCCGAGATCACCTTCATATCCACCCGCCTCATGCAAGACCGTTTTGCTCTCGCCTTTGAATTCTTCATCAACGCCGGCCATCAGTTCGTCGATGCTGTCGGCGTGCCCGAAAGCTTCTCTGAGCTCGTCTGGTCGCAGGCTGTCGCGCAGGTGCGCGGCGAGACCAGTCAGGACGCCTGGGAGAGCCGCCGCCGCGCTCTCGATCGCAACAGCGACCGCGGCTCCGGCCGCAGCGCCACCCCCGCCGCCGAACGCGCCGCTCGCAAGCGCGACCACGCCGCCATACGCGAAGTCAGCGCTGCTCCGGCTCCCGTGCCCGCGGTCGACGAAAAGGCCAGGTCCAGCTATTTCGAATCCGCTTTCTCTGACGCCATCGCGATCTACCTGCTCTCGCTCACCATCGACTTTGACTATGCCGATCTCCGCGAGCGTGAATACCCGCTCCTCGCGGCACCGGCTTTGTCCGAGAGACTCCGCCACATCGCCGGACTCTTCCCAGCCAATCCCGGCTACGAATTTCAAATCCTCTATCGCCGCCGTGGATGATGTCCGCTTGAAAGTCGAGGTTCGAGAAAATGCGGGTGCCCCACATCTCGATTTTGAGATGTGGGTTTTCGCCATGTCGGTGACATCATGATCGGCCACCTCCGCGGACGCATCCTCTCCAAACAACCCGGCCAGGTGATCGTCGAGGCAGCCGGAGTCGGCTACGACGTCACCATCAGCGTCACCACTTTCACCGCATTGCCCGCCGAGGGCGCCGAGACCGCGCTGCACATCCACACCCAGGTCCGCGAAGACCTGATCGCCCTCTACGGCTTCATGGATCGCTCCGAGAAGCGCCTCTTCGAGCGTCTCATCACGGTGACCGGGGTCGGCCCCGCGCTCGCTGTCAAAATCCTTTCAGGGCTTGCCGTCGAGCGCACCGTCGCTGCCATTCGCAGCCACGACCACGCCATGCTCACTCACATTCCCGGAGTCGGCAAGAAGCTCGCCGAACGCCTCGTCCTCGAGCTTAAAGACAAGCTCGAAGATATGGCCATCGCCCCCGCCACTGGAGTTTCAGCCGGCCCAGCCGCCGATGATGTTCTCTCCGCGCTGGTGAACCTCGGTTACCAGCGCCCCGCCGCATTGAAAGCCATCGAATCCGCAGTACAGAAAAACAAAGCCGCCGGAGAGAACTTCGACGAACTTTTCCGCGCAGCTCTGCAATTGATTCGATAGAGGACCGGTAGTTACGCTACTTAGCCGAGCTTTGTGCCAGTCTATTCAGGCGCCGCTTCTCTCGTTTTTGCCAATTTTCGAGCGCTCGAGCCAGTAACGTTCCTTCTTCAGCAGTTTCCTTCGCCTTAGCCATGAATTGCCTTACCGTACCGGTTTCAATCGACGACTTCACCAATCCATGCACTACCTCGTTGCGTTGCTTTCGCCAGCGATGAAGTCGATCGACAAGGTCTGGACCGGGAGATGCTACAGGCTCTCCGCTTCCAGAGGGCCTCGCCCATTCTTCGATCAAGTGAGCAAATGGCGTTTGTAAATTCGCCTTACTAGCTGAGTTGACTTTGTGAACATAGGAAAGAAGTCGGTCTGACATGATGCTTTCGCAAAGCGTGACCGCCTCAAGATAAAATCCCTTCGCTTTTGCAGTTTCGATTCGCTTCCACGCTGTCGCATACCGCACACGCTTCGCTTGGTTGTCGGACATAGTCTTCCATTCCTGTCGAAAATAGATTGTGAATTCCCTTCAAACCTCCATCAGCAGTTTCGGCAACTTCCGCACCGTCCGCAAAAACGGCCCCGAATCACCCCGCACCCGCGCCAACACCAGCGAACCTTCAATCTCAATAATCGCCTGCTCCGCGCAATCCCGGGCGGCCGCTGGAGAGCATCCGCTTTTGCGAGCAAGGAGAGTAAAGGCCTCCATCCACGCGTCGAGCGAACGATTGAGCGCAGAATGCAACTCCTCACTACCAGCCGGCAGCGAAAGCGACTCGAGCACGCAGGGCAGCCGACCGTCGTCATAGAACTCGCGCAGCCGTTGGCAAACCAGCTTCACCTGATCGGCAGGGTTGCCGGGCTGAGAAAGCGGCTGCAATACATGCTCTGTGAACCAGGCGTTGCCGGAAGCCGCCGCTGCGGAAACCATCTCGTCCTTGCCGCCGGGAAAGCGGTGATAGAGGCTCGCCCGTTCCAGGCTGGTCGCGGCGGAGAGGCGGCTCATCGTCGCGCCCTCATATCCGTGCCGGCGAAACACCTGCGAAATCTTGTCAATCAGTTCAGCGCCGCCAACTCGCGCGAGAGCCATATCTGTCCTCAGGTCAATTATACAGAATGATCGGTAAAGGGCTGGCCGAAAGCTGTTCTGTAAATATTTTTGTGAATCAATGAACCTTTACCGAACGTTCGGAATCTAGATGATCGTGAGCGTTGAACTCCCCGCTCCAGGAAAAGGAGTAATTCCATGACTTCATCCGTCGCAACTGCTGCAAGCCGCACCGTCTACCGCAACGCCACCGTCGACGGCCTCAACATCTTCTATCGCGAAGCTGGACCCACTGACGCACCCACAATCGTGCTGCTGCACGGTTTCCCAAGCTCATCCCACATGTTTCGTAACCTCATCCCAGCACTGGCTGAGAAGTATCACGTCATCGCGCCCGACTATCCCGGCTACGGCTACAGCGATGCGCCTTCCGCCGACAGTTTCACCTACACCTTCGACCACCTCGCCGACATCGTCGAACACTTCCTCGACCAAAAGCGCATCATCAAATATTCGATCTACATTCAGGACTACGGCTCACCCGTCGGCTTCCGTCTCGCGACTCGCCATCCCGAGCGCATCCAGGCCATCATCTCGCAAAACGGCAACGCCTACCAAGAGGGACTCTCGCAGTTCTGGGACGATGTCATGTATCCCTTTTGGAAAGAACGCAATGCCACGACCGAAGCCAAAGCAGCGACCCTGGTCGGCCTGGAATCGACAAAATTCCAATACTTTCAGGGCGTGCGCAACCCGGAAAATATCAGCCCCGATGCGTGGAAGCACGATCAAGCCGGCCTCGACCGGCCCGGAAACGCGGCCATCCAGCTCGCGTTAGCTTACGATTACCGGACGAATCCGCCACTCTACCCCACATGGCACAAGTACCTCCGCGATCATCAGCCACCGGTGCTCGCAGTCTGGGGCAAGAACGATCCCATATTCCCACCGCCGGGCGCAGAAGCCTTTCGCCGCGACGTCCCCGATACCGAAATTCACCTGCTCGACACCGGTCACTTCGCTCTCGAAGAAGACAGCGCAGAGATTGCCTCGCTGATTCTCGACTTCCTCAAACGCAAGGTCACTGCTTGAATTCCAGCAGGCATAAAGAAAGGGCCGGCGATCGCCGGCCCTTCTTATTGGCTCACTACCTTCGCTGTTACTGTCCCTTGTAATCCACAAACAACTCCGGAAATTCCTGCTTCAGCGCCGCAATCTTCGGACGATCGCACACTTCGATGTAGGGATTGTTAGGGTTCTTCAACGCGTAATCCTGGTGATAGTCTTCCGCCTTGTAGAAACCCTTCAGCGGAACCACCTGCGTCGCAATCTTCTTCTTCCCGAATACGCCCGAGGCATCGAGCTGAGCGATGTAAGCCTCGGCTAGCCGCTTCTGCTCGTCGTTCGCATAGAAGATCACCGAGCGATATGAAGTGCCAACATCCGGCCCCTGACGGTCCTTCTGTGTCGGATCGTGGGCGACCGAGAAGAAGATCCTCAGCAGTTGCCCATAAGTGATCTTGGATGCGTCGTAGGTCACATGCACCGATTCGGCATGGCCTGTCGTTTCGGTCGTCACCTGATCGTAGGTCGCCGTCGACGCCGAACCTCCCGCATAGCCGACCGTCGTCTTCGTCACGCCCTTCACCCGCTCAAAAACGGCCTGCGTCCCCCAAAAACAGCCACCTGCAAAGACTGCTCCTTGCTGGGTTGGCACGCTGGCCAGAGGGACATCTGTGGTCGCCGGCGGAACCGGGCCATTCGGCGCGGCGCTCACCAACCCGCACCCGGCAAATCCAGCCAGCGCAACCAAAAGAGAAGCGGCACGAGACAAACGATTCAGCATAACAATCTCCTAACGCATGCCGGATCTCGCCGGATGCATGTGCATCTATTAGAGACCAAGCCGCCACGAAAGTTACATCTGCGCCTCGATCCCATCAAACCGCCGGGCGCGATCAGGAATTAACGCAATCTCACGGGCGCGAATCCGCAGCCGCTTCCTCGGCCCGTAATGCCAGCCCACGTGCTACCGAAGTGAACGCCTCGCCGGTACGTACCCGATCAGCTCCGAATCGGCTCTCGAAGATCCGCCGCACCGCAGGCACAAATGACGTTCCGCCAGTCAGAAAGACCCGGTCCACCTCGCGCATGTCTACGCCTGTGGTCGTAAACAGCGCCATCACGCAATTCTCAATCGCCTCCAGCTGGTCGGCGATCATGGCTTCAAATTCAACGCGAGTCACGGCAATGTTCAAATCCATGCTGCCGTCCTGAAAACGAAACTGCGCGCTCTCATGCTCCGACAACTCCATCTTCACGCGCTGCACCGCTTGGTGCAGCTGATAGCCGAGGTCTTCTTGGATCAGGTTCATCAGCGCCTCGATCTTCTCCGGCTCGAGCGCGCGCGCATAGGCACTTTTGAGCAGTTCGGCGACCTCACGAGTGCGAAGGAACGAGAGATAATGCCAGCGTTCAAGGTTGGCATAAATCCAGGCCGGCACCGCCGGCAGAATCTTTTTCACCGAGCGCGCCATCGAGTCCGCTCCCAGCGCCGGCGAAACCAGCTTGCGAATGATCCGCGCATCGAAGGCGTCGCCAGCCAGCCCAAGCCCCATGCTGCCCAGCAGATCGCCCGGGCGCCGTCCGCGCTGGCGCACACCGGGGCCGACCGTAATCAGCGAGAAATCGCTCGTGCCGCCGCCAAAGTCGCCAATCAGGATCAGCTCGTCATGGTCCAGCGTCGAGCCGTAGGCATAGGCTGCGGCGATCGGCTCCATCTCAAAGTCGACCGATTCATATCCTGCAAGCTCAAAGGCATGACGCAGGCGGCCAAGCGCAAAGACGTCGTCAGCCTCGTTTTCCGCGCCGACAAAGCGCACCGGGCGGCCGATCATCGCCGACGCGGACCGGCTCACCCAACTGCCTTTCGGCTTGCAGGCGCAGGTCGGCGAGAATGCGCGAGATCAGCGTCTCGAGCGCGTAGTGGCGGCCAAAGATCGCAGTGCCGGTCAGGCTCCGGCTGGAGAGATGCGACTTAAGCGACTGGATAAAGCGGCCTTTTTCGTCATCCGCGAGGTACCGCGTAATCGCTGCCGGGCCCGTCCAGGAATGAATACGCGTCTTCCCCGCCTCCTTCAACTGGTCCATGTACAGGACGGAGCGGTAGGAGAAGGTCGTGCCACCTGCGGTGGGGAAGCCGACAAGCTCGGTCTGCGCTCCGCCTGTCGAGATCGCGATAGAACTGTTCGTCGTTCCGAAATCGATGCCGACGGCAAAACGCCGGTCACCGTTGTCCCGATCCCTGCTAGGCTGCATTCTGCCCGGTTCTCATCAATGTTGTGATTGAAGTCTCGCGTCGCCCATACGATGCGGTTGGCTCGCCGTTTAGGAATTTTCCGGTGCAGGGTCGCGCCCTGAGAAGATGCGCGTACCCAGCGCCCCGCCAATCATGGAAAAGACGGTGATCCCGGCGGAGGTCATCAAGGCCGTCATTAGAGCCGAGGCCGCCCGGCCATCCGGCGAGAGCAGGAATTGAATCGTCTCGTGCGACTCCGTCGGTGTGCCTGCGGAGAATTGCGCCATCATGGCAGACACCTGATCCATTGTGGTCTGATAGGCCTTTTCCATCGCGTCCCCGCCATGCAGCGCATAGCGCACAAAGATCAACGCGCCGGCATTGAAAGCACACGCGACCGTCGCCGCCATCAACCCAATGATCGTGCCTATCCGGATGCCCACCGGCCGAGCAAGTGTCCGGACTGCGGCGCGGCGCTGATAGAGGCCGACTGCGGCGATAGCCCCTCCGACCACCCACAGGCAACAGCCGGCGGAGAGGATCGGCACCACCGGCGAGCACAATACCCCAACCGGCACGGCGAAGGTGACGGCCGCGCCAATTGCTGCCTTCCAGTGAATGTCACGAACAGCAGGGGCAGCGGCAACACCGGACCCATCCCCGGCCCCGCTCTCGGCGTCATATAGAAGCTGGGGCGCGCCGCAATTCGGGCAGAACATTTCAGGGGAAGCGAGCGGCGAACCGCAGCGATGACAGTCTTTACCCATCCTTTTGAAGGTATCCCAGTGGGCAGGTGGAAGCAATTCGCCGGGCGCGCAAGCCAAGCTGACACAATCGGCGTTGCAGTCCTAATTCGACTCGGCTTTGCCGTCTTCGGAACTGACCGGCAGATCGATCTCAACCAGGCTAAATACTGTTCCAGGGCCATCCGTCTTCTCAATGCCAACGATGTGCTGGTGATGTTTCGAACCCGCCTTCAGCGATTGGTGCATGTCCAAATTCACTTGATGGGTCTTGCCGGAGGAATCGTCGCAGGTCAATCCTTCGCTGGTAACTGTCGGGCTGCCCACCGCGTTATGACCGTTGCATTGGATCACGTCCCCATACCGCCCCAGCGCCTTCTTGTAGAAGCCCAGGACCTGGTCCTCAGGGTCGGAGGTCTGCTATTTCACGACCTTCAACCGAAACTGCCAGTCGCCAAAACCGAAGTGGATGTCCGCCGAGTCCTTGCCATCCTTATCCTCCTTGGTCGACAGCTTCGCGCCCGGATAGACCGGGAGACCAACATCGGCGGCCGTCGTGCTATCGGAGGTGACGTGCAAGCCGCCTAGCGGCGTGTCGATCTTAACGTTCTTGTCGGTGCCGCTCTTGTTCTTGTCCACCGCGATGGAGCAGCCGATCGAGAGCGCGGTAAAGGAAATTAAGGTAGCGCAGGCCGCAATGCTCACACTTCTGAAGTTGCGCGCAACATTCATAGAAATTTCTCCTACTCACGTTGGTACGGACTCAAGCCGCCTTCCGTTCCAGCCTCCCAAGGCCGGTGGCGACTTTAAGCTCGCTATGGCATCCAATAAACCGCTGCATCGGCAGTGGGCAAAGCTTACGCGTTACAGCAAGCATCGCAAAGCAATTTTTCCCGCAAGGACTCATCCAGGAGCACAATGGCCTACGATTCGACTCTTTTCTCCCCGCTCAAACTCGCCGGCATCACCTTCCCCAACCGGATCGTCGTCTCGCCCATGTGCGAATACTCCTCAGAAGACGGCTTCGCTAGCGACTGGCATTTGGTCCACCTCGGCAGTCGCGCCGTTGGCGGCGCCGGACTCGTCTTCACCGAAGCCTCCGCCGTCACCCCCGAAGGCCGCATCACTCCGCAGGACCTCGGCTTCTGGAAAGACGAACACATCCCTGGCCTCAAACGCGTCGTCGATTTCGTTCACTCCCAGGGTGCGCGCGCCGGAATCCAACTCGCACACGCCGGCCGCAAGGCAAGCATGAGCCGCCCATGGGATGGTGAGGAGCGCGTCAAGCCAGTCAGCGAAGGCGGCTGGAAAGATGTGCTCGCGCCCAGCGCCGTTACATTCTCAGAGAAATACGCTCAGCCCGTCGCCCTCGACGCTGCCGGAATCAAACGCCTCGTCGAGGCGTTCCAGCAGGCCGCGACCCGCGCACTCAAAGCCGGCTTCGACGTGGTCGAGATTCACGCCGCCCACGGCTACCTCTTGCATGAATTTCTCTCTCCGTTGAGCAATCAGCGTACTGACGAATACGGCGGCAGCCTCGAAAATCGCGCCCGCCTGCTCATCGAGGTAGTTGATGCCGTGCGCGAAGTCTGGCCGCTCGATCAGCCGCTCTTCGTAAGGATCTCCGCGACCGACTGGGCGCCTGCCGGCTCGGATAGCTGGGATCTGGACCAATCCGTCGCCCTCGCCAAGCTACTCAAGCCGAGGGGAGTGGATCTCGTCGATGTCTCCTCTGGCGGCCTCATTCCGGTCGTAACCATTCCCGCGGGTCCCGGCTACCAAACCCCGTTTGCCGAAGAGATTCGGAAACAGGCCCAAATCGCCACCGGCACTGTCGGCATGATCACCGACGCCGCCCAGGCCGAACACATCCTGCGAACCGGCCAGGCTGATATGGTCTTCCTGGCGCGCGAGTTCCTGCGCGATCCCTACTGGCCGCTCCACGCCGCGCAGCACCTCCACGACTCGACCCCATGGCCGCCGCAATATCTGCGCGCCGCGCCAGGTGGATCGACCCAGCGTGAGCCGATCGAGGAATAACGGGAGCCGCAAAGGCTTTGGTCGGCGTCGGGAGCCTGCGCAGATTCCGCCGCCTGCAAAATTCCAGGGATGAGTTTCCCATTACAGGCCTATACTTTGAGCAACGGACGGAGGTCGCCGCGGCCTCGGTCCGGCAACGGTCACCGCATGCTCACAACCACCTCTCCGCAACGTCGCAGCGCCCCCTCTGAGATCCCGGACAAGCTCTACTTCCGGATCGGCGATGTAGCGCGCATCTGCGAGGTCCCTGCTTACGTACTTCGCTTCTGGGAGACCGAGTTCTCTCAGCTCAAACCCAACAAAGGCGGCACCGGGCAGCGCCTCTATCGCAAACGCGACGTAGAACTCGCCCTCCGCATCAAGCGGTTGCTATATGACGAGGGCTACACCATTCCCGGCGCCCGCCAGGTCTTCCAGGCCGAGGCCCGCGAAGTCCGTAAGAAGAACTCCGCCCCGGCATTGCCCATGCCCGTGGAGCCGTCAAACGCCGCCATCGCTAGCTTGGAATCGGTAAGGAAAGAACTCCGTGGTCTCGCCGCCATGCTCGCCGCGCCGGTACAGCCAGCGCTACCCAGCCCGGCTGCAGGACGCGGCAAAGACCGCAAGGCTGGCAATCTCTTCGAACTGTAGCCCTCGATATTCGCCGCTGGCTCAGTCGGCGACCGCGCTGCTGATCTCGGGCAGGATGACGCCATCGCTCATGAAGCGCGTCATCGCCAAAGTGGCGCACTGCTGTCCGCAAAGGTGGTAGATGTCATTGTTGCGGCTCTCCGCCGGGTTCCACGGCATTAGAGTGAAACGCTGGTGGGGTTGGTCCCGCTCAAAACAGGGTACGTCGCCGAGCGCGACCATCCACCAATGGTTGGCGTCTGCCTTCTTCTTGCCGCAAATGTCGCAAGTGAACGAAACGTCCCAGACCATGACCGCCTCCGGCAGCCCTAAATCAAAAGTACAGACAACCAGCGTGACGCGCTCCGACCGGCAGGCGTTTTTCCCGGAAAACGCCTACTGAGACAAACTTCGCACATGACACCGACTGAACTCTTGCTTTAAATATCGGCTCCGCAGCCATACATTACTCCAAAATTAGCCGAATAACGCGGGAAAAACGTGGTAACGTACATGGCAGATTAAAGACGAAGTCTCCGAATGCCACAAATGAAGGATTTTTCACCGAAGATGGTGCAACTTTATGCTTTGCCGATACTGCTCAAAGTCCGACTTCCGTCAATCACGGTTTCACCGGGAAGACGTCGCGCATCTATTGCTGCTTCAATTGCCGGTACGCTGCCGTAATTGCCACCATCGCGTCTACGCCAACATCTTCTATGTTCGAACCCTGCCTGCCCCTAAGGTGAAGCTCATCAAAGCCAGCGAACCGGCCTCCAAGCCAACCGACGCCTAGAGCAAAAGTACAGCTGTACTTCTGCTCTAAGATCGATATCGCCGACTGCCCCGCTGCGGGTTTCTCACGCCCCCGCATCCTTCACTCATGACGCAAAGCTTCCATAGGTTGCACTCGCGAAGCGCGCCACGCCGGAGTCCATCCCGCTGCCACCGCGGTACCTAGTAACAGCAACGCTGCCCCAATCAATGTAAGAGGATCGTTGGGTTTGAGCCCGTAGAGCAGCGTAGCCAGAAACCGCGTCAGCCACAACGCCGAGCCAAGCCCAATTGCAATCCCGACGACAGCCAGCCACGAAGCCTCGCGCAAGACCATCCCCAACACCTGGCTGCTCCGCGCTCCGAGGGCAAGCCGGATTCCAATCTCATTGGTCCGCCGTGCCACGTTGTAAGCCATCACGCCGTAAATGCCGATGCAGGCGAGGACCAGAGCGACCACTCCAAAGGCGCCAGTAAGCGTTGCGAAGAGCCGCTCTTGCGACAGAATGTCGTCAATCTGCTGCATCTGGGTACGAACGTCGAGCAGCGGGATATCTTTATCGATCGCCGTCACGGCCCCCCGAATAGCAGGTAGTGCGCCATCGGGTGTCGTCTTCAGGCGCAGCTCAAACGTCGGGCCGCCGTCCATCTCACCCTCCGGCGCCTGGCGATAAGGTGCGTAGAAAGTAGGCGGATCTTCATCGCGCAGGTCGTCATATTTGGCATCGGCGGCGATGCCGATAACTTGAATGTGCCCCGAGTCGAACGTCTTACCAATGGGGTCGGTCTTGGGAAAGAACTTCTTGGCGAGTGCACGGTTGATGACAGCAACTTTGGGACCGGATTCCGTATCGCTCTCGTTGAAGCCGCGCCCGGCCACAATCGGAATTCCCAGCGTCGAGAAGAAGTCCTGGCCTACATAGTTCACGTCCGCAGATTCCCGCTTGGCATCTTTGGGCTGACCGTCAGGAATAAAGTAGCTGTTGGACATGTCGTGCGAGAGTAACGGCTCGGCCGAGAGAGCGACGCTCTCGACGATCGGGAGACTCGCCAGGCCCTCTTCAATCCGGCGATAGAGCGCGAGATCTTTGGGGTGCGGATAGCGCGTATGTGGCGGTTGCATTCTAAAGAGGAGCACATTCTCCGGCCGAAAACCGATGTCGACCCGGCTCAAATTGAAGAGTGTGCGGGCAAAGAGACCTGCGCCGACCACCAGCAGCATGGAAAGACAAATCTGGAAGACGACGATACCTTTTCCTGCGAAACCTTTGCGCCGCTTCGTTGTGCTGGCAGCGCTGTCTTTCAGTGCCGAACTGACGCTGATGCGGGTGGACTGAAGCGCGGGAGCGAAACCAAAGATGAGGCCGGTCAGGATAGAGATTCCAGCGGTGAACGCAAAGATCTTCCAGTCAAAACGCACTTCCACTATCTGCTCATCCCAAGGTGCCGATGTGAGACGAGGAATTACATTGCGGGCCAGGTAGCCGAGTACCAGACCAGCGGTCCCGCCAAGCATCGATAGCAGAAGGCTTTCCGTGAAGACCTGGCGCAGAACGCGCCCACGACTCGCTCCCAGTGCCATGCGGACGCTGACCTCCCGTTGCCGCGCCGCCGAGCGCGCCAGCAGAAGATTGGCAATGTTCGCGCAGGCGAGCACAAGCACGAGGCCCACGAGCGCGAACAGGATGTAAATCTGGTTGCGGTCTGCGGCGGAGTGGTTCATCCCCCGGCTGCCCAGGGCCACCGTGAGAGTCGGTAGCGACGAATCCGCCTTCAGCGTGAGAGTTGCATGCACCGCTTGATCGAGCGCCACCGACAGCGAAGCGGTCGCTGCGGCGTCTGAGATGCCTGGCTTGGCGCGGCCCATCACCTGCACCCACCACAGCTCCTTGCTTACCAGTAGAGACTGCTTGCCCCGGGGGAGAACCACGGGTTGCATGCTGAAGGGTACGAAGATATCAGGTGAGCTTTGGACACTGGCGGCCCCGGTGAAATCCGGCGGGTTGACGCCGACGATCGTCACTTGGGCGAGATTGAGCGAAATGACCTTGCCGACCACCGACGGAGAACGGCCAAAGCTGCGCGACCACAATGCGTCACTGATAACGGCCACAGCGCCCTCGCCCGGATGCGCATCATCAGAAGGCTGAATAGGACGCCCAAGTTGAGTACCAACGCCCAAATCCTGATAGTAGTTGCCCGAGACAAATTCGCCAGAGACGGCCTGGGCATGGCCGTCAACAGTCGCGGTCATCCGGCTGTAGCCCCCGAGATACTTGAAGGCGAAGAGGTCCTGAAGTCCCTGGTTTTGTTTCCGCAGAATCTCGTAGACGGGATAAGAGAATGAGCTCGTCACTGTACCGCCGTGCGGACCCGGATTGAAGTCGCCCCACATGCTGGAAATTGGACTGTCTTTTCTCCCCGTCTCGATCGTGAGCAAACGCAACTGCTCTGGATGTGGCACGGCGAGCTGGTCCAGCAGTGCCTGCTGCGCCAGCGTGAAGATGATCGTGTTCGCACCAATGCCCAACGCGAGCGAGACCACCGCGACGGAAGTAAATCCAGGAGATTTCTTCAGCATTCGTAGGCCATAGCTGACGTCAGCCAGCAGGTCGTCCAACAGACGCAGCCCCAGCGACTCGCGGCACTCTTCCTTCCGTGCTGTTACCGAACCAAGCTCTAGCCGAGCGCGCCGCATTGCCTCGCCTCGGGAGATGCCGCTGCGAATGAGGTCGGCAGCGTAGCTTTCGATATGGAACTCGAGCTCCGATTGCATCTCGCCGTCGAGGCGAGACCGGTGCGTCATTGCTTTGAACCACGAGCGGATTCGCGAGAGACTCTTCATATTTCGCCCACTTTCAAGTCGAGGATGGCGCCGATCATTCCCGCCATGCGGTTCCACTTCTCGCTCTCGACGCGCAACTGCTTGCGTCCTGCCGCGGTGAGCGAGTAAAACTTCGCCTTGCGATTGTTCTCTGACTCGCCCCACTCGCTCGCGATCCAGCCCTGGTGCTCAAGCCGGTAAAGCGCGGGATAGAGCGAGCCCTGCTGTATCTCCAGCTGCCCGCCCGAGATCTGCTGAATGCGCAACAGCACGCCATACCCATGCAGCGGCCCCAACGAGACCGCCTTCAGGATCAGCATGTCCAGGGTACCCTGCAAAAGATCGATTGGTTTCGCCACGAGTTCGTCTCCTAGATCAACTAGGAGTATCTCGAATCTCTCCTAGACTGTCAAGGAGTCGAGGCTGTGCTACGTTTTCTTCATGAGCCAGCACACCATCCTGATCACCTCCAAAGGCATCGGGCCAAGGGCGGAATACCTCGAGCAGCTCCAGCGAGAAGCGCATGTCGTCGTGGGCAACACAGCAGAAATCTTCGCCAAGGTGGCCCCCGAAGCCACCGTCATGCTCAACTGGTCGGCGCCGCGCGAGCTAAACCGCAGCGTCTTCCTCATGGCCCCGAAACTCGCCTGGGTGCACTCCCGCAACGCCGGCCTCGATGCTTTTCTCTTTCCCGAACTCGTCGAGAGCCCGGTCACGCTTACCAACGGCTCAGGCGTCTTCAGTGCTCCGCTCGGCGAATTTGCGCTCGCGGCGATGCTCTATTTCGCCAAAGACTTTCGCCGCATGATCCGCAACCAGGCTCGCCGCTAAATGGGAGCCCTTCGATGTGCTAAGACTCGCCGGCCAAACCGTCGGGATCTTCGGCTATGGAGACATCGGCAGGGAAGTCGCATGGCGCGCTCACGCCATGGGCATGCGGGTCTTCGCGTTGAAACGCCATCTGCCCCCGCCCGGAAGCGACCTCGGCCCGATAGAGAAAATGTACCCGACGAGCGAGCTCCATGAGATGATCGCTGCCTGCGACTACGTCGTCGTAGCCGCACCGCTCACACACGAAACCCATCACATGATCGGCGAGGCACGAGTTCGCCGCGATGAAGCCCGACGCGGTCATCATCAACGTCGGCCGCGGCCCGGTCATCGACGAAGCCGCCATGGTGCGAGCGCTGGCTGAAGGAAAAATCAAGGGCGCAGGCCTCGACGTCTTCGAACACGAACCGCTGCCCGCTGAAAGCCCACTCTACAAAATGGAGAACGTCCTCGTCTCACCTCACTGTGCTGACAACACTCCCGACTGGCTCGACAACGCAATGAAGTTCTTCATCGCCCAGTTCGAGCGCTTCCAAAAGGGCGAGCCGGTGCTGAATATCGTCGACAAGAAGCTCGGTTACTAACACTACCCAACGTCTGGTCTCATTCGCAGATTGAGGGGCATAGCTTCAGCCGTGCCGGAAGAGATCGGGGGTGCGGTTTTAGCCGCGGAGGGAATACCGAGCGCTTGCTCTAATCTTCTGCTTCAAGCAACTTCATGAAGTCCGTCAATTCCCCGGGCAGTTCCGACTTCAGCGCCAGTTCCTTCCCCGTCCGCGGATGCACAAACTCCAACTCGGCCGCATGAAGAAAATTCCTCTCTAACGACAACGATTCGCCTCCAGTCCTCCAGCGGTCTTCTTCTTGCGCACAGTCGCCGCTGCCGCTAACTGAATCCGCCGCCGGCGCGCCATAAAGCGTATCCCCAACCACCGGGTGCCCGATCGACGCCATATGCACGCGAATCTGATGCGTCCGCCCGGTCTCAATTCGCACCGACACAAGCGTGAATCGTCCATAAGCGAGTATTCAACCGGCGCAGCACCTTGTAGTGCGAGATCGCCGTCCTGCCCGAGTCGGTCCGCCGCGTCGTCATCCGAGTGCGACGCATAAGGTCGCGGCTGACCGCAGCGTTGATGGTGCCCGAGTCCTGCTTGACCTCGCCATGCACGAGCGCGAGATAGGTCTTGCGCAGGCTGCGGCTCGAAAACATCTCCGACAGCGCCTGATGGGTGCGATCGTTTTTCGCCACGATGATCAGGCCGCTGGTCTCTTTATCCAGCCGATGCACGATGCCCGGCCGCAAATCGCCAGCCGTCGACGACAGCGACTGAAAATGATGCAGCAGCGCATTCACCAGCGTGCCGCGGTTGCGGGCATCGTCAGTTGCGCCCGCGCCCGCATGCACCATCATCCCCGCCGGCTTGTCGATCACCGCCAGGTCAGCATCTTCAAAGACGATCGTTAAGCGGAATCTCCTCCGCAACCGCCCGCAGCGGCGGCGGTTGCGCCTCTCCAGTTACCGCAATCGACTCGTCGCCATGCAGTTTATGCGAAGCTTTGGCAAGCTTGCCATCGACGATGATGCCGCCCTGGTCGAGCAGCATCTGGATACGCGACCGGCTCACGCCATCGAGGTTCGCGACCAGGAACTGGTCAAGGCGACGTCCTGCATCCTCAGGAGTGACCTGGAAAATTCGCGTAGCGGCTGCGTCGCCAGTCTCATCATCGGGAAATTCAATGACTAGCGGGCGATCGATCTCGGGTATGGCGTCTGGCATGGTGCTCCTTTTCAAGAGTACCCGTCGTAACGAGAAACTGCATTCAGCAGGCTTCCAGCAGACCAATTGCGCCGCTGGACGACATCCTACAAAGACGCAAAAATTGCAAATGGGAGAAAAGTACCCAATGGCAGAAGACCAGGACAAGAAAGACGAGCCCAAAGAGGATGTAATCCTGATCGCCGAGGTCAGGGCGCACTTCTACGATGGCGAAACAGTAGACCTGCTGCCCTTTAAGCACGAAGAGGATGTTCGCGCAGAGGTGAACAAGTTCATCGAAGACTGGTCCAAGACAGGCTTTCTGCTGAAGCAGAATTTCATGTATCCCTGGCACCAGGTCAAGGCGGTCGAGGTGGTCTCGGTTCACGCGATGACCCACGCGCAGGCCGCTCCCTACGTCGAGCAGTGGAAGCAGGACACTGAGGCGCAGAAAGCCTTCTGGAAGACCCGCAAGCCGCAGGCGAAGAAAGAAGAGCAGAAAGAAAGCGCCGCCCCGCCGCCCCACTAAGCCTTCTAAAAAGTCAGCCGTACCGCGAGTTGAATCTGGCGCTCGCGGTAAAGAGCAGTGCTGTTGCTATTGGTGACGCTGCCGAACTTCGTCTGGTAGGTCAGCCTCGGCATCGTCTCAGGCGAGGAGGCCCCGTCAATGAGGTAGCCGGCGCTATAGATATTGGTGATGTTCTGATGATTGAGCAGGTTGAACGCCTCGCCGATCAGCTCTAAATCCGCGCGCTCGGCAAACCTGAGAGTCTTAGTCGCGCGCAGATCAATGTTCGTCACCGCTGGGTATCGATAGGTGTTTCTCCCGATCTCCGCGATGCGGTTGTCGCCGCCCGAGCCGTTGATGCTCGCGCCAAGCCCGCTCAGCGTCTCGATCCGGTGTACCGTGTCGACGTACCTCGTCGATGGAATGGCCCCCGTCGTCCGCAGCGTATACGGCAGACCTGTCCGCCACTCGACCACCGGCGCCAGCGAATAGCCATTGAAGAGGTAGCCCTCGACGCCATGCAGCTTCCACGGAGTACGCGCGATCGCGCGTGCCGGTCACGCGCTGGCGAATGTCGAAGTTCGACGCGCCATACTCCAGCGCAAAGTTTGTCGGGTCGAGAATGTCGTTGTTGTCCGCGAAAGTCGTAGAGTTCTGGTTGTAATCCGCCGCGTGAGAATAGGTATAAGTTGCGTGAAGATCTCCGCCCCGCCCCATCGATCGGTTCAGCCGTACCATCCCTGCCTCATAGTGGGAGTTGGTCTCGGTGAAAATGTCGGTAAGCTGGCCGTAGCGCGGATTGAGACGCGCAGTAAAGAACGATGTCGTATAGGTCTTGCCCGGCAGCGGCCCCTGGCCGGTCGAGTTGTCGATGTCGTAAGTGATCGTGCCGACCGAACTCAGGTCGATGTTCTTGTCGATAAAGTTAGGCAGCTTCCGGCCCAGGCTGCCGAGAAATGCAACCGAGATTTCCGTCCGCGGACCAATCTGCTGCCCGAGCGAAAGCTCCATCTCCTGGACCACCGGATTTCGCGCATGAGGATCGAAGTAGACCGCGTTCGGCTGGTTTGAGAACGGCGGTTCGGCAGTGAAGACATGCGGAAACGGCGGCGCGCCCACATCCACCGGCTTGAAGTAGTAAGTCTTCTGCGACGCCGCCACTCCGGTATTGGTCAGCGCGGCATACACCGTGGAGTTGACGATACCGCCCAAAATAAAGCCCATAGCCCGCGCGCAAAATCGTGTTGCCCCGGCCAAAGACGTCCCACGCAAAGCCGAAGCGCGGCGCAAGGTTTTGTCGCTGATGAGGCAGCAGCGTGCGTCTCAGGAATCTCCGGATTGACGAGCGACCGGATTGGGATTTGGCAGCTGCTGGAACTCCTCCCGCAGTCCCGAGCGACAAGGTGAAGTTATGCACGATCTTCCATTCATCTTGCAGATAGGCGGCATAATCGTTCGTCGTGAATCGGAAGATCGACGGCCCCAGCGCCTGCGTCTCATAGTCATAGCATGGCAGGCGGCCGACGCCGGTCGACCCGGTATCGCAACTGCTGGGGGCGTAATAGTCCGAGGCAAAATTCAGCACGTTGGTGTACACATAACTTCCCGTCCCGTTGTAGAGATTGTTGGTGTTATCGACCACATGACTGAAGTCGTAGCCTGCCTTCCAGGAATGTTTGCCATGCACCCAGCTCACCGTGTCGACAAACTGGGAGCGGTATTCGTCCGGATAAGCCGCCCGGTTCAGCGACGCAGGCTTGCCAAAGGTGAATCCATAATTCCCACTTGCGACAGAAATCTGCGGCGAAAAGCCATAGGGATTTTTCGCAAACGGCTGCTCAAAAGGCGTCGGCGTCTGTGCAAACTCCGATTCGAAGTCGCGGCCGAACTGGTAGCGCGCTTCGTTCAGCAGGTTGGCGGTAATGAAGTAGTTCCAGCGCCCGATGCCCCAGTCCTCCGAAACATAATCGTTGCCAAAGCTCGCGATGCCATAGTCGCTCGACGCTGCGGTCTGCACCCCCGCCGGCGAGTTCCAGCGCATCCGGTTGTACTGGAAGATGAGATGGTTGCGCTCATTCAGGTCCCAGTCGACCTTGGGAAAGAGGATGTACTGGTTCGGCGGTGCGCGGCACCGGGCCAAGCATCGAGTCCAGCCCGGCGAGAACGTCGTTATAGTGCGCCCTGCGCCACGGCAACGCTTGTCTGCTGTGCGGGCAGCGAGCGTATCGAGCTGCTGTGCGGAAGGCGTCGCGAAGAGCTCCGGCGCCGTGCCCGACGTCGCATCGGCGGTGCGCGCGGTTCCCGGAAAATTTCGCCGGTACTGGTCGTACGCGAAAAACCAGAAGAGCTTGTCTTGTCGGATCGGGCCGCCCACGCCCGCGCCCCACTGCTTGCGCCAATCCGTCGGCTTGAATGGCGTGGTTGAGTAAGTGCCGTCCGCGAGCCGCTGGGTCAGCGTCGTATACGGATTCGTCGCGCCCCACTCATTGTCCCGATCGTAGAAAAATGCCTGGCCGTGAAACTGGTTTCCGCCCGATCGCGTGACCGTATTCACCACGCCGCCGGCGGCGCGGCCATACTCCGCAGCGTAGTTCGACGTATTCACCTGGAATTCCTGCACCGCCGCCTGCGTCGTCGAGTAGCCGATGCGCGTGCGGCCCCGCTCCTCGGAGAAAAACGCCTGGTTGTTGTCCACTCCATCGATCGTGTTGTTGTTCAGCAGCACGCTGATCCCGCGAAAACTCAGCAGGCCGTCGCCATTCTGGTCTGGAGTCACTCCTGCCGCGAGCAACGCAAAGTTCGACCACCGCCGCCCATTGCTGGGCAGGTTCTCTAGCGTCGTATTGCTGAAGTTGGTCGTGATCGCGGCCGAGCTGGTTTCGAGGCCCGGGATCCCCGACCGCACCACCACAGTCTCGCTATGCCCGGCCACTGCCAGATGCGGGGCAACCGTGGTCATTCTCCCTACCTCGATCGCCACCGAAGCGGCATGCCATGGTGCAAAGTTCGCCGCACTGACATCAACCACGTAGGTGTCCGGATCCAAGTCGGCAATGCGAAAACTGCCCACTGCGTCCGCGGTCGCAGTCCGCTCCTTGCCGGTTGCGCCGCATCGGGCCACGACCCGAACTCCTGGAACCACCCGCCCCTGCGCATCCGTGACCGTGCCCTCCAACCCCCCGGTTGTGTTCGACTGCGCGTTTCCCGCAACGTAGCAGGACACGGCGAAGATCGCCACAACCAACCATGACCGGCGCGCCATAAGAAGCCTCCGCAACAAGACAGCGGACGCCGAAGCGATTGCCTGCGCCGGCAGCAGTCAGGAGAGCCGGTGAGGCAAAACGCCAATCCCGCACGGTAGTTCCATCCGCGGGGAGAAGCATCAACTACCTTTGGGAAATTGGGGGAAGCATACGCCATTGGCTACACTAAAGACAGCCATAAAAAGCGAGAATTTTCGGAGCGCGGGCACAAGACGCTAAGTCGCGCGAGGTAACGAGGAAGAAATGTTTGTTGATGAAGCAAAGATCAAAGTAAAAGCTGGCAATGGCGGCAACGGATGCGTGGCCTTTCGCCGCGAAAAATTCGTGCCTCGAGGCGGACCCTCCGGCGGCGACGGCGGCCGCGGCGGCGACGTCATCATGGAGTCGAGCGAGCGCCACAATACGCTCATCCATTTCCGCTATAACCCGGAGCACAAGGCCGAACGCGGAAAACACGGCGAAGGCTCCAACTGCAGTGGCCGCGAGGGTGCCGACATCATTTTAAAGGTGCCCGTAGGCACCGCTCTCTACGACGACGAAACCGGCGAACTGGTGCACGATTTTCGCGAGCCGGACGAGCGAATCATCGCCGCAAAAGGCGGCCGCGGAGGGCGCGGAAATCAGCACTTTGCCACCTCCACTCACCAGGCTCCGCGAGAGCACGAACCCGGCCGCGCCGGAGAAGAACGCGTCTACCGCCTCGAGCTGAAACTGCTCGCCGACGTCGGATTAGTCGGTTTTCCCAATGTGGGAAAGTCGACGCTGATCTCGCGAATTTCCGCCGCCAAACCCAAAATTGCCGACTATCCCTTCACCACCCTCGAGCCAAACCTCGGCGTCGTCTCGGTCGGCGAGCCTCCCCATGAGGAAAGCTACGTCGTCGCCGACATCCCCGGCCTGATCGAGGGAGCCCACCTCGGCGCCGGCCTGGGAGTCCAGTTTCTCCGCCACATCGAACGCACCCGAGTGCTAGTCCACCTCGTCGACGTCTCCGATGCCAGTGGCCGCCCCGATCCCGTCGCCGACTTCAAGGTCATCATGGGCGAGCTCAAAAGCTTCGGCCACGGCCTCGACGAGAAGCCACTGATGGTCGTCGCCTCCAAAGCCGACGTCGCCAATCCCGAAAAGCTCAAGAAGCTCCAAACCATGGCCAAGCGGAAGAAGCTTCCGTTCTACGCAATCTCAGCGGTCAGCGGCGTCGGAGTCGAAGCACTCAAGTATGCCATCGGCGAACAGGTCCACGATCTGCGCGAGCGCGAGATCCAACTGCGTGAAGAGCCCCAGCAAGCGATTTCGGGTTAGCCGCGGATAAGAGCCGCTCTCACCCCGCGCGCTCAGAGTTTGTTCTGACAACGGACCCTTCGTTCCGATATCATCGTGGGCGCCAGTGAAATTCCAGGGAGGAAGATGTCTATGAGGAAGATAAGAAACTGGATCGTCGTCTGCGCCGCATTATTAATAGTGTTCAGCACAAAACCGATATTCGCCGCGGAAGATGTTACGGGCAGCTGGACCGCCGACATGAAAACTCCCGATGGCAACAGCTTCTCACTTACCTTTGCGTTTAAGCAGGATGGGAGCAAACTGACCGGGACGGTCACCGGACCGCAGGGTGATCCGCTGGCGATCGATAACGGCAAGGTCGATGACGACAAGCTGTCCTTTACCGTTTCCTTCAACGGCACGACCATTACGCACACGGGCACGATCGCCAAAGACGAAATCAAGCTGACCACGAAGGCCGATCAGGGAGACTTTCCAGGCGGGGATCTCACGCTTAAGCGGTCCAAATGACCCCAGATCAAGCGGCGACGCTCACTGGCTTTGATCTGGGCGTAGCGAAGAATCGCGCACCCGATGCCGGAGTTCGCGGCTGGCGGAACTTCGAAGGGTTCTTTCCCAACCAAAATTCGATAAAAGAATTTGCGAAGCTCGCACTCGGTGTGGGTCGATTCCTCGGCGCTCCATGCTCAGCGTCACGGGACCCCTCGGATTCAACTCTCCCGCAACTTCTCCCGCGTCAACTCATTCCACTTCAACATCGACTCAGAAACCGCAGGCGAAACCATCCCCGGCTGCACCAAATCCACAATCGCCTGGGGCGGAACATTCTTCCCGCGATCCTGAAATAAAGCCTTTACCCAAGCCGTCGAGGCTAGGCCGGCCCGCGAACGCGTCGTCTGCTCCATATAAAACCACCGCTCATCCCAACTCATCGTCCGCGTGGTCATGGTGAACGGAGCCCACAACGCCAGAGAGCGCCGGTAAACAATATCGATCGACCCGACCAGCGGAGTCCAGCGGCTACGCATTGCGATGCCCAGAATACCGGTCGCAGCCAGCATATGAATGCGGCCATAATCCATGCAGGTCAGATACCGCGAATTGTTCAGATGGAAGTTGAAGTCAATATCCGTGGGCCAGACTCGCATTTTCACCGCATCTTCCTCAAGCACGCCAATCCTCGGCAGCGGACGAAGGCGCTCACGAATCGCCAGCAGCGGAATCCGAACGAAGCTGTTGATGTGGGCCACTCTTCGCAGTGTATTGCAGCCGTTTCGCCCGGACGGCTAAATCCAGTCGCCGAACCACTCCGTCCGAACATAAACCAGCTATGATGGTCGGGTTGCAAGACTGCCATCGCGAAGCTCATTCGCATGGACGCGAGGGAATGGATGACAAGTCGGCGTAGCTTTCTTGCGGGTCTGGCGATATCGTCGTTGGCCGCCCGCACCTCCTGGAGCCAGTCCAGCGAGACATCAGGAGGGTCCATGCTCTTCGTCGGCACTGGTACAAACACCGGCAGCAAGGGAATCTATCTCTTTCAATTCGATTCATCGACCGGCGAACTTCAGCCGCAAGGCCTCGCCGCTGAGGCCCCATCGCCCTCGTTTCTCGCGCTCTCACCCGATGAGCAGTTCCTCTTCGCGGTCAACGAAATCGACACCTACAAGGGCCAGAAAACCGGAGCAGTCAGCAGCTACGCTCTCGACAAAGCCACCGGCAAGCTCACCCTCATCAATACCGTCGCTTCCGGCGGTGCCGGACCCTGTCATGTGAATACCGACCAGACCGGCCGCGTCCTGCTGGTCGCGAATTATTCCGGCGGCAGCGCCGCCTCCTTCCAGATTGACTGGAACGGCCATCTCAGCAACGCCGTCTCTGAGTTTCACTACGAATCAAGCGGCGCCGGTCCTGGCCAGGATAAAGACCGCCAGGCCGCCGCCCACGCTCATCATGCCACCACCTCGCCCGATAATCGCTTCGCCTATATCAATGATCTCGGCCTCGATTGCATCCATATCTATAAGCTCGATCCCGCTAAGGCGAAGCTGACAGCGGACAATCCAGCCGCATGGAAGGCCGCACCCGGCTCCGGCCCGCGCGTTCTGCGATTCCATCCCAACGGTCAGTGGGCCTATTGCCTCAACGAACTTTCCTCGACTATCGATCTTCTCAATTGGCACCCGCAAAGCGGCGCGCTCACGCTGGTCCAAAAAACGAATCTGCTCCCCAGAGATTTCAAGGGAATCAGCCGCGCAGCCGAGATCATCTTCGACAAGAAAGGCCAGTACGCCTACGTCGCCAATCGTGACGACGACTTCCTCATGGGCTTCGCCATCGATCAATCGAACGGCAAACTCACTTTTCCGCGCCAAACGCCCTGCGGAGGCAAGATCCCTCGCCACATCGCCCTCGATCCTACCGAAGGCTGGCTCCTCGCCGCCAACCAGGACTCCAACCTCATCGCCGCCTTCCGCCGTGATCCAAAGACCGGCCAGCTTCAGACGTCAGGACCTACGGCTGCAATCCAGTCGCCGCAATGCCTGCTTTTTGTCTAGCCTCAAGCTTCTCAATTGTTCCTAGCCAATCCATCGATGACAGCGCCCATCCCAACACTTGTCTCCTGGAGCAGCGGCAAAGACAGCGCCTGGTCGCTGCATCTTCTCCGGCAGAACCCCAAGTACCAGATCGCCGGCCTGCTCACGACCCTGAATACCGAATTTAACCGCGTCGCGATGCACAGCACACGCCGCGAAATCTTGGAGGCGCAAGCCAAAGCCGCCGGACTCCCGCTGCATGTCGTCCCTCTACCCTGGCCCTGCTCCAACGAAGCCTACGAAGCTGCGATGCGAATCGCCTGTGACACCGCCATCGCATGCGGCATCCAGGCCATCGCCTTCGGAGATTTGTTTCTCGAGGACATTCGCCGCTATCGCGAAGAGCGGCTAACCGGCACCGGTCTCACTCCGGTCTTTCCCGTCTGGAAGCTGGATACCCGCGCGCTCATCCGCGAGATGATCGACGCCGGAGTCAAGACCCGCATCGTCTGCATCGATCCCAAGAAGATGCCCAAAGAGTTTGCCGGCCGCGATCTTGACGAGAGTTTTCTTCTCGACTTGCCCGAAGGCGTCGACCCGTGCGGCGAAAACGGCGAGTTCCACACCTCCGTCTACGACGGACCCATGTTCCGCCACGCGATTCCCGTCGAAAGCGGGGAAGTAGTCGAACGCGACGGCTTTGTTTTTGCGGATATAAAACTAAAGAGGCAGCGCCGGTAAGGCGCTGCCTCTTTAGTTATTGTCGAACATCCCGGCGAAAGTTGCCGAAGGTTATTTTGCCGCTCGTTGCGTGCCCATGCGGAACATCTCGTTCACAGTTACGACAAAGTGATGCGCCGAAGCAGGAATGGGCACCGCTCCGCTCAGGATCGTCTTATACGGAATTTCTTTCCCGTAATAAGTGGTGGTATCGGTATTGTTCTGGTTCACAACGTCACCGTTGAGGTCTACGCCTGCAAACAAACCCTGGCTCCGCGAATAGGTAAGAAAGCCAGCGTTGGCTAATTCTGTGGTGGATGCCTGGGTGTTCCGTCCAACCGGCCCGGCCGACGCCGAGGCGTCGCCGCCCAGCTTCATCTTCTCGTGCAGTAGAAGGTCCATACTATTGTTGCTTACGCCTATCAGGACGAGGTCTGTCGCTTGGCCGCCGGCCTGGAAACCGACGCTTCCACCCGTCAATTGAATGAAGACCGGCGCACTCCAGCCCTTCGCTGTGCGGCAGGTAGCGACGCCTTGGCCATATTCAGCGCCTACAATGAATGCGCCCTTTTTGACGCTGGGGATCACCGCTACGCAATGGGCCTTTGCCGCAACATCAAGGGGAATGCCCTTGTCGGGAGTATCCATCAACTCATGTAACACGGCGTGGGCTGCGGCGATACGGCCGTCAAGCTTCGCGACATCAGAAGCAGCGAAAGCGGCACTGCCAACACCAAATAGAACTAGGGCGGCGGAGAGGATCTTTTTCATAGGGGGCTCCTTAGACTTTGTAGGCGGCAATAAAACCACCTACGCGCAATGATAGGAGTCATAAACCACGGAGATGGTTGTAGCGCCGGGAGAATAACGACTGATTACTGTTAGGACTCGGTTGTATAGAGTTGGGAACGTAATACTGCTGGCACCTGTCTTTCAGTCCAACCGCACCAGGTAAGCAGTTCCCTCAGAAGGCTTGTCCTTCTCCGCGATCTCAATCGCGCGCTGCTTGTCGTCATGCGCCGGGCGAATCCGCACCCAATGCCCGGTCGGCCCCGTGAACTCGATCACGTTCGCGGTTGCATACTTCTTCTGCAGATGCTCCTCGATCTTCTTCGCCTCGTGCTCGCTCTGGATAGCCCCAATCTGCACGCACCAGCGCCCACCCTCATCGATCGGTGCGGGTGTCTCATAAACATCGATGCGCACCTGCGCCGTCCCGGGACGATACACGCCCACCACTCGCGCCGAGGCCAGCGAAAGATCGAGCACCCGGTCCGGCACAAACGGTCCTCGATCCGTAACCCGCATAATCGCTGACTGCCCGGTTTGGACATTCGTCACTCGCAGAAGCGAATTCATAGGCAAGGTGCGATGCGCAGCAGTCATTGCCTCCTGGTCGTAAACCTGGCCGTTGGCGCCCTTGTGGTGGTTGTACGGTGGGCCATACCAGCTCGCCCTCCCAGTCTCCGAATAGATCGGCGCGTGGGTAGCGACAAATTCCGCATCGGTAGAGCTGTCGGCGGGCGGAATGCTCCCGGGAATTGGAACTCGTCCCGGGCTGGATGTTTGATTAGTTGGCGGAGCAGCCGGGACAGCCGGAGGAGCAACAACGCTCGGTGCGGAAGCAGCGGCGCTCATCGTCGGCTGCTGACGGTGCGAGCAGCCCGAGCCAGCAAGCACTATGGAGAGCGAGAGCACCGCGAAGGCAGCGAAACGAGGATTGTACTTCGATGCCATCCTCTGCGTCGTGGCCAGCTTCATTCAAGGCCTCTTATCGAGGTGTTCGGCGAGCCGGCTCAAGTGATCGGCCGCCACGCGCAGCGCCTGCGAAGAGTTCTGCCGCACCTGCGGGACAACTTCCTCGTTCAAGTACGCGATGACCTTCTTGACCTCTTCTTCAACACGCGGCACGCCTTCGGCAAAGCGCTCATCAATCTTGCGCCCAAACTCCTCAAATCGCGACTTCGCCGACGCCGGATCCTGGACCATAAATCCCTCACCACAACGCCAAACAAGGCTCCAACCTAAGTATTGGCGCGGGAATAGCGATGGTCAACGCAGAAAGAGGCGTCTCGCGTGGTTCGGTGCCTTGAAGGTTACGAGACGTGAGGGATGTGGTTGATGAGGACCGCAATGAATCGGGCGCTTAAGTCTAACGTCGCTGCGCCTCAAGCACGGCGATCCGTTCAGCTAAAGGCGAAATCAGGCGCATCGTGACGACCTCTGCCTGGGCCTTCGAATCGCCGACGGACCGCCATTAATGCGACGAAGTGAGCATCCATCTTCTGTTCCAGGGCGTTGAATCGGGAATCAACACCAGCAAACCTTGTTTCAACCGCTTCGAATCTTGCGTCAGTCTTCTCGTCGTACGAGTCGAATCTCTGCTCCAGTGCCTGAAACCGCACGTCAACAGCATCGAACCGCACATCCATCTGCTTCTCAAGGGAAGACACACGGACCTTCAATTCCCGCACATCCGGAGCAATCACATCCTGGATGAGCTGCTGGAGTGTCTGTAAGACATTGTCGGTCATGACGCCCATTACCTGAGCCATCGTAGCACCGGAAAATCGATCACTTATGACGAATGAAGACTCGGCCAAGAAACCTTCGCTCACCCTGTCCCGAATCAGAACAGCCAAATCCAATCCAAATCACCAGTCCCATTCAACCCCCCAGAATCCCTTCCAACGCGCGAAATTCCCCATTCAGAAGGAGCCGGTTCACTTTCACCCCTCCCGCCCAGTACCCTTAAGCTGGTAAAGTTCTGAGGAGGCGCGGGTTACCCATACGTCGCCTACCCTGTTAACCGATCGAAGACACACCATTTTCATCGGCAAAATAGTCGCTTTACCTGCAAATATAGTCTCAGTGGTCAGGGTCAAACCCGGAGGGAACAATAGATGTCAAAGACCGTTAAATACGCAGAGAGAGCAGTGACCATAGCCGCCAAGGGCGCGTGGGCGGTTTTTGAGAAGCTCAACAGCATCAGCCCCAACGCTTCGTTCACCCCCAAGTGGTCGGACAAGCCCCTCCTCAAGTCCTACCAGAAGGAAAAGCCCCCGCTAGGCTGGCCCCGCACCACCGACTCGCTCTGCCCTAAGTGCGTCCCCGAAATCCGTCAGCAGATCATCGATGGCAAGCTTCCCCACGAAATCCTTTTGAATGAGAAGGTTGGCGAAATCAAGGCGCAGATCATCGAGCGCGACGGCCAAATCCTCATGGTCAAGGATTGCCCCAAGCACGGTCATTTCGAAGACGTCATGGCAATCGACACCGCCTTCTTCAAGCATCTCGAAGAGGTCTTCCCCGGCCGCGACATCCGCGCCCACAATGATGAAGGCCTCCACAATCACGGCACCTCGACCGTCACCCACGGCCGCGGCTCGGTTCTGACCATCGATCTGACCAACCGTTGCAACATGATGTGCGATCCGTGCTTCATGGACGCCAACCAGGTCGGCTTCGTCCACGAGCTCACGTGGGACGAGATCAAGACCATGCTCGACAACGCGGTCTCGATCAAGCCCCGCCGCCAGATGTCGGTCCAGTTCTCCGGCGGTGAGCCGACGCTGTCGCCCTACTTCCTCGACGCCGTCGCCTACGCCCGCAAGGTTGGCTACACCTCGGTCCAGGCCGCGACCAACGGCATCGAGTTTGCCAAGAGCAAAGAGCTCTGCCGCGCAGCCGCTGAAGCCGGTCTTCGTTACGCCTATCTCCAGTTCGACGGAATCGGCAACGCCGCCAACTCGCACCGTAAGGTCGGCAACCTGTTTGACGTGAAGCTCCAGGCCATCCACAACCTGCATGAGGCCGGCGTCGATATCGTCCCCGTCACAACCATCATCAACGGCATCAACAACGAGCAGGTCGGACGCATCATCGAGTTCGCGCTCGACAACCCCAAGAAGATCAACTTCCTCAGCTTCCAGCCTGTTTCCTTCACCGGACGCGACGAAGCCGTCACCGACGAACGCCGCCAGGCACAGCGCTACACCCTCAGCCACATGGCTCACGACGTCAAGAACCAGACTGGACTCGGCGAACCGACCCGCGACTGGTTCCCGATCAGCTTCATGAGCACCTTCTCCGACTGGGCCGATCTCGTCCACGGACCAAACCGCGACTGGGGCCAGCTCTCCTGCGGATGCCACCCCAACTGCGGCATCGGTATGGCGCTGATGATCGATAAGGAAACCAAGGAAGCCGTCCCCGTGACCGCCTTCCTCAACGCCGACCGCCTCGCCAAGGACGTCGCCAAGATCAACGACGCCGCCCGCGGCAAGTTCCTGTCGATCGCTGGCGTCACCTTGGCGCTGCTCCGCAACTACGATCCAACCAAGTCGCCGACTCACTTCAAGATTTTTGACTTGCTCGCGAAGTTCGACAAGTGCTTCGGCGCCACCGGACGCAACTACGGCAAGGTCACCGCCGACCGCACCATGGAAGATATCGAGAAGCGCCGCAAAGATCGCTGGAACTTCCTCTTTATCGCCGGCATGTGGTTCCAGGATCTCTTCAACTACGACTTCCGCCGCACCGAGCAATGCATCATCCCCTATGCCACGCAAGAGGGCGAGATCAGCTTCTGCGCCTACAACACCGGTGTCGGCTGGAGGAACATCATCGAGAAGATGCACATGACCTCCACCCTCACCAAGTGGTATGAGGAGCATGGTCGTCACGAAATCTTCGCCGGTGGCAAGAAGGTCGGCATGGGCGACGCGCAGAACGACCTGCTGCTCAACAAGGAGCACGTCGACTCCGCCGCCAACGACACCTTCGAAAAGCTCGGCATCGCCAAGAACTCCCGCGAAGAAAAGATCGCGGCCCGCGACGCCAAGCTCAAGCAGGACGCCGAAAACGCCCGCATGGCCAAGCTCTACCGCGAAGAGATTCTTGGAGAGAAGCCACCCCAGGACGGATTCATCCCGCTGGGCAACCTCATCGGCTCCGCCCCCAAGGCAGCCGTCAAGGAAGAGTCCGTCGAACCAGTAATGGGGGACTAGGGACTAGCCGTCCAGGCACCTGCGGCTCCGCCGCAAGAACAACAGCAAAAGCCATCCTTCGGGGTGGCTTTTGTGTTTCTGGCCGGCGGCATCGGCAAATCCCATTCGTTGGCTCCTGAACCGCCGGAATTCCCCAATATCGCGACACAGTCTCCTGCGTGTAAGATCGCCGCACCCGCGGCGCTCCAGCGAGCGTCGTCGCCAGAAATAAGGAGACAGGCGAGCGCAAAATCTCCAATTAGATTTCGCCTCTCCAAGTGAAAATCTTCCGGCCCGCGAGTGACCGCACCGCTTTCTTGCGTTCACGGCTCCCGGTCCCGTCGTGTTGAAACGCTCGGGATATACCGAGCACTATTGGGTTGGCCGCCAAACCCGCTCGCCGCCAAACCCCTCTTGGTTATTACAGGTTTGCTTTAGCAACGAAACCGCGCGGCTCGAAGCTCTCGACCGCCAGAAAATATCAAGGAGAAATCATGAAAGTCCGTAACACTCTGCTCGCCCTCGGGCTGGTGGCTGCTATATCACCGGTCGCTAATCTGTCCCTCGCTCAAACCGCAGCTATCAAACCAGCTACTCCAATCGCCGCTTCAGCGCCAACCGCTGTGCCCGCCCTCGTTCCCTACTCGGGAGCGGTGATCGCTGGCGACGGCAAAACCTTCGCCGCGGAATCCGGCGTCACCTTCCAGATCTACAAAGACGAAGTTGGCGGAGAAGCGCTCTGGACGGAAACCCAGACCGTCGCCATCGACTCAACTGGACACTACAAAGTGCAGCTTGGTGCGGCTAATCCAAACGGCCTGCCCACTGACCTCTTCGCCTCCGGCGAGGCCCGCTGGCTCGAAGTTCAAATCGCCGGGGAAGCGACGCAACCCCGCGTGCTGCTGGTCAGTGTGCCCTATGCGCTCAAGGCCGCGGATGCCACCACACTTGGCGGCCTGCCGGCTTCCGCCTTCGCTCTCGCCCGCCCTGCCTCGGAGGCCGTCGGCGCGGTGTCCCCTGCGATCATGCCCAACCTCACGTCGAACGTCACCACCACCGGAGGCACCGTGGGATTTGTGCCCGAATTCTCCGGAGTGTCTTCCATCGTCGATTCGCCGATTTTTGTGAACACCACTGGAGAAGTCGGCGTCGGCACCGCCACGCCCGCCGCGACGCTGGATGTCAATGGCGCGGCGTTGTTCGAAGACGGTTTGACGGTGGACGGAAGTACGACGTTCAATAGCTTCCTGCTCCTCACTCCTCGTGGCACTGCGACGACCTCGACCGGTTTCAATTCGCAGTACGTCAAGGTGGAGACATCAGCCTATAACTCGTCGACCATGGCCGTCGTCCAGCCGCGCTTCCAGTTGCAGGCCGAGCCCCACGGGAACAATACTGCGTCGCCCACCGCCACGCTGAATCTGCTCTCGACAACCGGGAGCGGTTCTCCGACCGAAACCGGCTTCTACTTCAACGCGAACGGCACCATCAACTTCGCCACCGGCCAGACCTTCCCCGGAACCGGAACCATCACCGGCCTCACCGCCGGAACCGCCTTAACCGGCGGTGGCACAACCGGCAACATCACCCTCAACGTCGACACCACCAAAGTCCCGCTGCTCTCCGCAAACAACACCTTCACCGGAACTCAGACCATTGCCGGCGGAGATCTGAACCTGCCCGCCACCACCAGTGCTAATGTCGGAGTCCTCAACATCGGTGGCGTGCCTTTCCTCCACGGCTCATCGGGCGTCGACAGCGTCTTCGTCGGTGGCGCGGGTAGCTTTACCACTACGGGAAATTACAACACCGCGACCGGGTTCGACGCTCTCCTTGTAAACAGCAGCGGCGTTGCCAACACCGCCGACGGCACCTTTTCTCTCATCAGCGAAACTACCGCTACCGCAAACACTGGTATCGGATATGACTCGCTCTACCATGACACTACCGGTAGCGACAACGCTGGCCTCGGTTATGGCGCGCTGTTCTACAACTCAACGGGCTCCGACAACACCGCAGTAGGCACCTCCGCCGGCCCGGACAGCGGCTCGACCGGGTTGAATGGCTCCACAGCTATTGGCGCAAATGCAGTCGTCAGTCAAAACAACTCCTTGGTCCTCGGCCAGACCACCGCTGGCAATCCAGGCGCGAGCTTCGTCAACGTCGGTATCGGCACGGCGACCCCTTATTCGATTCTTGAGGCGTCCACCAGCGCAGCCGGCGCCCTCGGGCCGGTATTGACACTTACCAACCCTGGCGGCGGCGGGGGTGCGGCCGCCTCCGTCGACCTCAATACCGAGCCGTTGCCTACGAGCCACAGCTCGTACCAGCCAGGTGCGCGCATCGAGGCGATCGACAATAGCGAAAACGGAGATGATCTCGTCTTTCTGACCAAGAACTTCAACACTGGCATGGCCCAACCCATCATGCGGTTACTTTCCAATGGCTCGGTAGGCCTTTATACCGAATCTCCCGATGGCCAGCTGGACGTGGAGTCCACAATCGAAACCGGGATCTGGTCGGTTGGCAACGATCTCGGCGAGGGCGTTGCTGGCTTTGGGGGCAACAGCACCACTAGCTCCAATGGCGGATCCGGCGGGAACTTCTACGGCGGCACTGGCCTGTCGAGCGGTGCGAGCGGCGATGGCATTGAAGCGTTCGTTGGTTCAGCGGAGGATAGCGGACCTGTCGGCTACGCAGGATACTTCGGTGGCAATGTCCATGTCACCGGTGCATTGTCGGTCGCCGGACTAAAGAACTTCAAAATCGACCATCCCCTCGACCCAGCCAACAAATATCTTGTTCACTCCTCGGTCGAATCGTCCGAGATGATGAACATTTACTCCGGTAACGTCACCACCGATGATTTAGGGCTGGCAACCGTCACCCTTCCTGGTTGGTTCCAGGCCGAGAACGGCGACTTCCGTTACCAGCTCACCGTCATCGGAGGTCGGTTCGCCCAGGCCATCGTCTCCAAAGAGATAGCCAACAACCAATTCACCATCAGCACCAATGCCACCGGTGTCAAAGTCTCCTGGCAAGTAACCGCGGTTCGCCAGGATGCTTATGCCAAAGCGAACCCAATGGTCGTCGAGGAAATCAAGCCGGCCAACGAGCGTGGATTCTATGAGCATCCTGAACTCTACGGCCAGCCAGCCAACAAGCAGACCGCTTGGGGACGTAATCCCCAAGCGATGCAGAAGGCCAAAACCGCGCAGGAGAAAAGGAAACTGGCGCTGGCAAATAGCGCAAAGACCGCCATTGCTCAGCCCAAAGCCAGCCTCCCCGCCAGCGCCGTCAACCGCAACTTCCCGCACCCTCCCGCTCCGGCAATCCAGCCGGTAACGCCAGGTGCCCAACTCAAACCCATCAGCCAAACCGAAAACAAGTAAGCTCGCCCAAACCCGGCGAGGACCCTCAAGGAACCTCGCCGCGGCTTCTCCCGGAGTGGGCTTCTGCCGTCCTGAAATGCTTGGAATCCATTCCGCATTATTGGATTGGCCGCCGGACTCTGCTCGCTGCCAAACCCCCTCTTGGTTATTACAGGTTTGCTTTAGCAACGAAACCGCGCGGCTCGAAGCTCTCGACCGCCAGAAAATATCAAGGAGAAATCATGAAAGTCCGTAACACTCTGCTCGCCCTCGGGCTGGTGGCTGCTATATCACCGGTCGCTAATCTGTCCCTCGCTCAAACCGCAGCTATCAAACCAGCTACTCCAATCGCCGCTTCAGCGCCAACCGCTGTGCCCGCCCTCGTTCCCTACTCGGGAGCGGTGATCGCTGGCGACGGCAAAACCTTCGCCGCGGAATCCGGCGTCACCTTCCAGATCTACAAAGACGAAGTTGGCGGAGAAGCGCTCTGGACGGAAACCCAGACCGTCGCCATCGACTCAACTGGACACTACAAAGTGCAGCTTGGTGCGGCTAATCCAAACGGCCTGCCCACTGACCTCTTCGCCTCCGGCGAGGCCCGCTGGCTCGAAGTTCAAATCGCCGGGGAAGCGACGCAACCCCGCGTGCTGCTGGTCAGTGTGCCCTATGCGCTCAAGGCTGCGGATGCCACCACACTTGGCGGCCTGCCGGCTTCCGCCTTCGCTCTCGCCCGCCCTGCCTCCGACGCCGTGGGTGCGACATCCCCTGCGTTCGTGCCCAACCTTACTTCGAATGTCACCACCACCGGGGGCACGGCCAACAACTTGGCTAAGTTCTCTGGAACGTCCACGGTTGTCAACTCGATCCTTTTCGATAATGGCACCGACGTGGGCATCGGCACTGCCACGCCTACCGCCACTATGGACGTGAATGGCACGGCGCTGGTCTCCGGAGCCTTGACCGCCAACGGTGGTGCGACCATCGGCGGCTCGCTGGTGCTGCCCGCGCTGGGCACGGCGACCGCCTCCGGAGGATTCAACTCGCAGTTGATCAAGATCGAAACTTCGGCCTATAACTCGTCAACCAGTGCGGTGGTCGATCCCCGCTTCGAGTGGGAAGCGGTGGAGAATGGCAACAACACCGCCGCGCCCTCGGCCACGCTCAACCTGCTCTCCTCGACGACTACCGCCGGGGCCACGAAGACCGGCTTCTTCTTCAACGCGAACGGCACCATCAACTTCGCGCCCGGACAGACCTTCCCGGGAACGGGCGCCGGAACCATCACCGGCGTCACCCCCGGCACCGCCCTCACCGGTGGCGGAACCACCGGCACTGTAACGCTCAACGTCGACACTACCAAGGTTCCGTTGCTGAGCGCGGCGAACACCTTTGGAGCATCCCAGACAATTGCTGGAGGGGATATGTCCCTCGGATCCACCTTCAGCGCGACCAACGGCGTGATCAATATCGGCGGAATCCCCTTTCTGCATGGATATCCCAAGGGCAGCGGCAACGCCTTCATCGGCGGTGCCGGCAACTTTAAGGCAACCGGTACCAACAACACCGGAACTGGCCTCGATGCCCTGAATGCAGCCACCAGCGGAGCCGCCAACACCGCCGACGGGGCTTTTTCGCTCATCAGCGAAACTACTGGAACCGCGAACACCGGCATTGGCTACGATTCCGTCCGGAACACCGCCACCGGCAGTTATAACGCCGGACTTGGTTATGGCGCAGTCTTATCTAACACGACCGGCTCCTACAATACCGGAATCGGCTATCTGGCCGGTCCGGCCAGCGGTTCAACCGCTCTAAGCAACACCACGGCGATCGGCGCGAATGCGACTGTGACCCAAAGCAATTCCCTGGTGCTCGGCAACACCACTACCACCCCGGGAGCCAAATTCGTCAACGTCGGCATCGGCACCTCGACTCCGCGGTCGATCTTTGAAGCCGCAGTCAGCTCGGCCGAAGCCCTGGGACCAAGCCTGACCTTGACCAATCCGGTGAGCAACGGCGATTTCGGCGGCTCATCGATCGATTTCAACACCTACCTGCCCGGTACTACCGGCACTTACAACCCCAGCAGCCGCATCGAGGCCTTTGGCGACGGCGGCTATGGCGACAGCCTGTGGTTCCTGTCCAACAACGACAGTGTGACCGCAGGGCCCAACAATGGCTTGCAGCTCAACATGGTCATCGGCTCCAATGGACGAGTCAACATTGGGACCCAAGAGACCGATCCCAACGACTTTTTTGAGCAACTCGTAGTTACTTCGGAGCCCCTAGAGGGCAGCGGTGAAACCGCGGCGATCGGGGCATTCGGTGGGGCGCCGTCCGGGCAGACTGACGCGAACGGGTCGGCGGGCATCTATGCAGTCGGCGGCGACGGTGTGGGCAATGCGCAGGCTGATTTTGCCGGCGATGGAGGCGAATTCTTCGGCGGATTCACTCCCGAGAGCAGCGCCGGTGCGGCTGGCTACGGCATCTACGCAACCGGCGGCGTCGGTGGAGTGGGAGTCGCCGCCGACGCAGGATACTTCGACGGCAACATTGAGGTGACCGGGACTGTGTTTGGGTCCGTGAAAGACTTCAAGATCGACGACCCGCTCGACCCGGCCAATAAATACCTCGTACACACCTCGGTCGAATCGTCGGAGATGGTGAACATCTACAGCGGTAACGTAACCACCGACGAACTTGGTCTTGCGACCGTCACCATGCCCGACTGGTTTCAGGCCGAAAACACCGACTTCCGCTATCAACTCACAGTGGTTGACGAACGCTTCGCTCAGGCCGTCATCTCGAAGAAAGTAGCAAACAACCAATTCACCATCCATACCAATGCCACAAACGTACAGGTCTCCTGGCAGATCACAGCTGTTCGCCAAGATGCCTACGCCAAGGCGCACCCGGTGGTCGTCGAGCAGGAGAAGCCGGCCAGCGAACGCGGCTTCTACCAAAACCCCGAACTATTCGGCCAGCCGAAAGAGAAGCAGACCGAATGGGCCCGCCGCCCCAAGGCGATGCAACAAATGAAGCTCCAGGAAGCCCGCAAGGCCGCATTGGCACAGAACAAGTCCAACGGCGGAGGCTTGCGCCACGATCAACCCTCAAGCGCGGTCAATCACAAATCGGCTCCAGCCGCTACCGTCGTCAACCACGCGCAACTCAACTAAAACCCATCAGCCACACCAAACTAAACAAGACGCGCAGGGCGAGGACTCTCAGAGAACTCGCCCTACGGCTCTTCAGCCAGCGGCTGAGGAAGAAACCACCGAACCGGTGCAACGATACAGCCTAAGCTCCTTCAACTCCCACACCCACTCTGTTATCGTCGCTTGGAGTTCCATTCAGGCCCTATCCAGCCCCAAAGAGGTGACCCATGCCCTGTGACCCGGAAGAGTTAAAACACGTCCCGCTCTTTGCGTTGCTCGACGATGATGAAACCGCAGTCCTCGCGGCGCAGGTCGATCTGAAGACGTTCGCTCCCCGGCAGCGCATTTACAAGATCGGCGAACCCGGCAAGAACGCCTACATCTTGCTGTCAGGCGAAGTAAAGGTCACAACCGTCGACGAAGACCACCAGGAGGTCCTCGTCGACCAACCCGGCCACGGGCAGTTTTTCGGCTTTGCCTCCATGTTGGATCAAACGCCTCATCAGACCAACGCGCTCGCTATCGAACAAACCACCTGTATCGAGATCAGCCGCGACGACATCATCACTCTGCTCCAGCGGAAGCCAATGGCCGGCATGGATATGCTCACCGTCCTTGGCCATCAGTTCCACGCCTCGCAGCAGCTCGTGCGCCTCCGCGCCAGCCGCAACGCAAACGAGGTGATCGAAGAGGAATCCACCTTCGGTGACGGCATTGCCGACACCGTCGCCAGCTTCGGAGGCTCCTGGACCTTCATCATCCTCTTTGGTTTCGTGCTCACCATCTACACGCTTATTAATATCGTTCTCAAGGGCAAGGCCTGGGACCCTTATCCCTTCATCCTGCTCAATCTGTTTCTATCCATGCTCGCCGCCATCCAGGCGCCCGTCATCATGATGAGCCAGAACCGCCAGGACAAGAAAGACCGCCTGCGCAGCGAGCTCGACTTCGACGTCAACCGCCGCGCCGAAGCCGAGATCCAGAACCTTTCTCGCAAGCTAAATCTCGTAACCGACAAGCTCGGCGACGTCGACGATTTCCTCCGCGAAATGGCGCCTCGCGCGGAACCAACGTCAAAAGGCTAAGCGCGCGCCCACACTTCCAGCGCGACCCGAGATCCCGGCCTCAGAAAGTCAGCTTCAACGCTAGCTGGATCAAACGAGGATTATTGACAGTAGAGTTCACCGACCCAAACCCAAACGCGCTCACATCGTTCACCGGCATGCCGAACTGGGCGTGATTGAAGAGGTTGAAGAACTCGGCGCGGAAATTCAAGCCCATCTCGCGAGGCAGCGCGAACTGTTTGATGACCGAGAAGTCGGTGTTCACGAAATCAGGTCCGACGGCTGGAACGCGCCCCGCATTCCCCAACTGGCCGGGAGGAGGCGCGACGAAGCAGGTCGGGTTGATCTGCTGTAGCTTGGTGTGGCCCGCGCTGGGGGCGCCGCATCCAGGCGCCCGGTCAGGCCGGTTCCAGTTGTTGTCATTGCCGCCGTTCTGGAAGAAAACGCCGGAGTTGTTGACGGTGTCGATCAGGGGGACGGGGAATCCCGACGAGATTCTTTCGATCAGAGTCAGCTGGAACCCGCCGAGTAGAGTGTTAGTGACGTTATTCCAATTGCTGCCGAACTGCTTGCCACGGCCAAACGGTAAATCGTAAATCACGCTGCCGGTGAAGCTGTTATTGAGGTTAATCTGCGAGAGGCCGCGATCGAGGCTCTGCCAGTTGGGAAGAGGGAAATACGGGGCGCTGAGCAGGGAACCCAAGCCGTCAGTTAACCCATTGTCGATGGTGTGAGACCAGGTGTAAGCAAACAGAGCGTAGAGGCCATGCTGCGGCACGTTGGCCTCCGCCTTGACCTGTAGCGAGTCGTAGCTTGTCTTGCCCACATCGCCGAAAAGTGAAATGACGTTGAAAGTGAGATAGGGAGGAACATATGGCGCACCACCGGCGCGCGCACCCCAGTGTGTAGTTGGTGATGGTGCCGCAGCCAGAGGGACTGCCAGTGTTCAGATCATTGCCGGCCACCAGAATGTGAGTGCCGCGGGAACCGGCATATCCAATGGTGAAAATAAGGTTTTTCACCAATTCGTCCTGAAGATTGACGTTGAATTGCTGCACCCGGCCAAGCTTGAGATTGGTGGGCTCGGTGTAGAACGTGCCTTCAAAGTCCGCAGCAGTAGGCGGCGTCGGAATGCTCGGAAATCCGAGCGACAGCCCCGCGGGAATGACGGTGGCCCCCGCGTTCACAGGCAGGGTGGAGCAGAACGAGGGCACAAACGGGGCTGCGGTCGAGGAGGTGGCATACGTGGGACAAGTGGGGGAGAAAGCCGGGAAATTGTCGGATTCACCCAGGAACGGGGGATTCTGCCATAGACCCTGCGCGCCCTGGCTCCAGGCAGAGTCGTGGTAGAGCGCGTAACCGCCCCGGAGCACCATTTTGTCGCTGCCAAAGACCTTCCAGCTGGCGCCGACGCGGGGTTCGAGAGCGGTCTTATCCATGTTGATACCCGCCGACGAGCTCACACCATTTTGATTGGCGATGAGAAGCTCTCCAGTTGTGGGTACATAGTTGGCCATTCGCCCGTGGGCTTCGCTGATCGGAGTGGTCAGGTCCCAGGCAAGGCCAAGATTGAGAACCAGAGACGGTGTGACCCTCCAGTCATCCTCGATGAATGGACGATAGATCGACCAGCGGCGGCCGGTGACGACGAAACCGTACGTCTGGTCGTGAATGGCTCCGCCGGTGAGGCCGAGCAGAAAATCGGACTCCGGATTGCCGCTGTAGCTAAAACCCGTTTCACCGACAAGCCAGAAGCCATCTTGAAAGGCCTCCGTGCCCACGTTCATTTGATTTCGGCGAAAGTCGATGCCTACATGTAGGTCGTGCTTCCCGAGGATGATATCCAGGTCGTCGCGGAAGGAAAAGATGTTGGTTCCACCCTGGAAGGGAGCGTAGCCACGATCGCCGAGCGCCCAATAGTTGGCTGAGAATTCCGTGGAGACCAGTCCGCAGCTGTAGGCGCCCGGAACGCAGGTGCCGTTGGGGCATCCCAGGTTGGCGCCGGGAATACCAAGGTCGTAGGAGGCGCAGGTCCCGGTGCCTTGCGAGGCGATGTAGTCGAAGATGCGGTTGTACCCAAAGGTGGCCTGGTTGACCATAGTGGAAGAGAAGACGTGTGTCTCGCCGATGCCGGCGTTGCGCGCGTGGTTGATGATGCGCTGCGTGGTGCCGAATGCGAGGGCCGAGGCGAACTCCGGCGGATTCGAGCCGCCCGGCACATAGGAGAATGCCTGGTCATAACTGAAACGGCCGAAGGCAGTATCCGTGCTCGAGAATGTTTGGTCGAGGCGGCCGTCGAACTTGGTGTTGTCCAACTGGCGTACGGGGACATTCACGTAGTTATAACCGGCGCTGGGATTGTTGGCGTTAGGCGCCGGGTACAGGTTCATCATGGCCTGACCAATATTGTTGATCTGGCCGGCAGGAATCTTGTTGCAGGCGGTGCCTTGTGGCTGGCTACCATCGGGATTGGACGCCATAGGATTTCCAGCCGTATCGCACTGGTAGTAGGCATTTGGATAAGTCGTCGGGTTGGTGGACGCGCCGATCATGTTCGGATTGACGATGCCGAGACCCGAAACCGGATTGCCGAAAGGATCCGAGGAGAAATCCCCCTCGCGCATGGCCAGCGATGGCACAAGACCCGTAAACGCGATGCCGTGGAGCTGATATTTTTGTTCGCCATCGACGAAGAAGAAGGTTTTGTTCTTGAAGATGGGACCGCCGACCGAGCCCCCGAACTGGTTCAGGTTGAACTTTTCGATGGAGTTGGCAAAGTAGCTCTTGGCATCGAGATCGGTATTGCGGAAGAACTCGTAGAGCGATCCGTGAAAATTGTTGGTTCCGGATTTTGACGTGACGAGCACCGTCGGGCCGGCGCGGGTCCCGTATTCGGCGGAGTAAGTGTAGGTCAGGACCTTGAACTCCTGGATGTCGTCGACGTTGGAGAAGATGGCGATGCCGCCGGCGGTGAGTTCGTTATTGTCCACGTTATCCAGCAGCCAGTCGGTGCTGTTAGGGCGTGAGCCCCCCACCGACAGCGAGAAGGAGCCGCGCGCGGCCACCTCGCTGCTGGCGGCGGAGGTGAAGAAGCTGTTCGGATTGGTCTCGGCTGTAGCGCCGGCGGTGAGCGTCGCGAGTTGGACGAAATCGCGGCCGTTCAAAGGGAGCTGGGCCACCTGCTGGGAATTGATGACCTGACCGAGAGAGGAATTGGTGGTCTGGACAGCAACGGCGTCGGCCGTAACCGCGACGTTGGTGACGACATTGGCGGGCGAGAGCGGAAAGTTGAGTTCTCGAGCTTCGTCGGTTAGGAGTCGCAGATCCTTCGATTCGGCGCTCTGAAAGCCGGACGCATCCACGTGAACGATGTAGGTACCGACGGGAAGCAGGGGAATCAGGTAATGTCCGGCTGGGTCGGTCTGCGTGTTCCGGGCCAGGCCGGTGCCCTGAGAGGTCGCGGTCACGGTGGCCCCGGGGATTGCAGATCCCGACTTATCCAGAACATTGCCGGAGAAACTTCCCGTGGCCTGGCCATGCAGGGCCGGAGAGAGGAACAACGCAAGGACGCAGGCAAGCAGGGAACGGAATATCGGGAGACGTAAGATTGCATGGTATTTCGTATCGGCGGAATCTTCTGCAAATATGGGGAAGGTCGTGCCAACCATCGTGCGTCTCATAGAAACCCCTTTCAACAAATGCGGCTAAGGTGGTTCGTGCATTCGACTGCGCTGCGGTGGATGAATGGGCTGTAATAAAGCTGGATGACTAGACTCTAAGAAGTGTCCGCTCGAAAGTCAACGCTACGACCTGGCCGACTCGACCACGCCAAAGCAAGATCGCGAGTCTTTCCAGCACCTCGCGCCGTCTCTTGCCGCAGCCTTCAACAGACGTTTATGATTCCGACCGAAAATGAATAGCCTCCTCGAGAGAAATGCCAATGATGCAAGGAAAGAATCTTCTGACCAGAGGAGCCCTCGTCGCGAGTGCCCTCCTGATGACGACCCAACTCTGGGCCCAAGCCAACACGGCGACGAATGTCGTAACCATCGAGTCCGGCAAGGTGCAAGGCTCAGTCAAAGATGGTGTCCTCTCGTTCAAGGGCATCCCGTTTGCCGCACCGCCTCTCGGCCCGCTGCGCTGGCGCGCTCCGCAACCGGTCACGCAATGGACCGGAGTTCGCGACACCACCGAGTACGCTCTCGACTGCGACCAGCTTCCATTTCCCTCTGACGCAGCGCCGCTCGGCGCCGGCACCAGCGAAGACTGCCTCTATGTGAATCTCTGGAAGCCCGCAGCGGCGCAATCGGCCAAGCTGCCGGTCATGGTCTGGATCTACGGCGGAGGCTTCGTCAACGGCGGCAGCTCCCCGCTCGTCTACTCCGGCCATCATTTTGCGGAAAACGGGATCGTCTTCGTAAGCTTCAACTACCGCGTCGGACGCTTCGGCTTCTTCGGCTTTCCCGGCCTCACTGCCGAACACCCCGAAGAACTGCACGGCAACTATGGCTACATGGACCAGATCGCCGCGCTTAAGTGGGTTAAGCGCAACATCGCAGCCTTTGGTGGAGATCCATCCCAAGTCACCGTCTTCGGCGAATCCGCCGGTGGCGGATCGGTGCTTACTCTGCTCACCTCGCCGCTTTCGCAGGGACTATATCAAAGAGCAGTCATCGAATCCGGCGGCGGCCGCTCGCTCCTCCTGGGGCCAAAGTATCTCAGCAAACCTGGCCCCGACGGCTCTCCCTCTGCCGAGAGCCACGGCATCACCGATACCGGAGCCGCTGGTCTCGCGCAACTGCGAGCTCTTCCGGCGGACAAGATCGTCAATGGCCTGAACATGGCCAGCATGTTCCAGGCCGCTAGTACATATCCCGGCCCCATCGTCGATGGTGCGATCGTCGTCGAGAGCCCGCAATCCGCAATCGTCGCCGGACACTGGGCCAAGGTCCCAATCATCATCGGCGCCAACAGCATGGATATCGGCTTTCCGCACGGGAGGACGATGGACGAACTCTTCGCCCCATTCGGTGCGGATGAGGAAAAGGCCAAGGCCCTCTACAACCCCGATCACTCTGACAACGTCATGATGGTCGGAATGCGCATCGCCGCTGATCAGATGATGGTCGAGCCCTCGCGTTTCGTCTCGCGGACCGTCTCAAGTCAAGGCGTGCCGGCCTACGAATATCGCTTCTCCTACGTCGCGGAATCGCTCCGCGACAAACTCCCTGGCGCGCCCCACGCTACCGAGATCCCCTACGTCTTCGACACCGTCGATGTTGCGTACAAAGACAAGCTCACGCCAGCCGACGAGGCGATGGCGAAAAAGGTCCACTCCTACTGGGTAGCCTTCGCCAAGAGCGGCAATCCCGCTCCCGCCGGCCTGCCAAAATGGGAAACACAAAACCCACAGACCGATTTCCTCATGAACTTCACCAACACCGGCATCGTCGCCGGTCCGGATCCCTGGAAGGCGCGCCTCGATGTAGCTCAAACACTCGCCGAGGAACCAGCCAAAACAGCCTCGAAGTAACGTCTAGAGCGAGGGCGGTCGTCCCACTCCGTCTGAACGCGCTGCGCGCCTACGTCGGTCCACGAGGAATACAATTTAGACTGTGGCGAACATCCGGTTCGAATGGGACGAAGCCAAGAACCTCGCCAACCAGCGAAAGCATGGCATCAGTTTTGAGCAAGCGATCGAAGTTTTCGATGATCCGCTTTATGTGCAAGTGCTGGAAAGGATCGAAGATGGCGAAGAGCGATGGCAGACCTTCGGGCTCATCGACAATGTCCTGCTATTGGTAGTCGCTCATACAATTCTTGAGCAACGGGAGCAAGGCGCACTTATAGGGGTCTTTCGCATCATCTCGGCGCGATACGCTGACAAGTACGAGAAGAGAATCTATGAAGACGAAAATAGTTAGATACAAGCGCGAAGAGATCCCGCGGATGACGGCTGAAGAACTGGCTACGCTGAAGGCGAGGCTCGATGACCCCAACTTCAAGATCGACTACAGTGACATACCCGAGATGACTGACGAGCAGTGGAAAAACGCTATCATCCGCCGCCGTTACCCCGCCAAAGATTCAGTGTCGGCAGACATTGAGCGTAACGGCTCTAAAAACAAGCAACGCGTTGGCAGCCCGAAATAACCGTCTCTCTCATGGCGATGTAAGGTTGTTGGGCTCACCCCGAAAGCAGCACCGCGGGTGCGCCTCTGCCCCCTTCAATTCCCCTGAAACAACAGCGGAGCAAACGCACTCAGATTCCCCCGCCAAACCATCCAGGCATGCATCCCGGGAGTCGAGATCGCGGTCGGCGTCATCCCATTGCTCTTGAGCCACGTAATCAGGCTCTGGTTCAGCGGGTACAGGCCATCTTCGGTCCCGCACGCAATCCATAACAGCTTGAGCTTCGACTGAATCTGCGCACCCGTCTGCGGAGTAATCGCCGGAAAGATCGCGTCGAAGTGGTCGCCGCTGATGCCGCCCGCGCTGAACGCACCGATCCACGCGAAGTCATCCGTGTGACGCAAGCCAATCAGCAGGGTCTCCGCCCCGCCCATCGAGAGGCCGGCGATCGCATGGTCCTCGCGCTTGTCTGAGATGGGATACCGCTGCTTCACCAGCGGCATGACTTCCAGGTACAGGGCCCGCCCAAAGTTGCTGAAGTTGTTCACCACCACTTGCCGGTCGCGCCACGCCGCCCAACCATCGTTGATGATCCGCATATCGCCATAGCCCCACGGCATGACCACGATCATCGGCTTCGCCTTACCGGCCGCGATCAGGTTATCGAGAATGATGTTGGCCTTTCCCATAAACGTCCACGCGCTCGGGTCGTCGCTGTAGCCATGCAGCAGATACAGCACTGGATACTTCTTGTCGCTCTTCGGGTCAAACCCCGGCGGCGTGTAAACGTAATACTGGCTCTCGATCCCCACAATGTCTGAGTGGTAGTAGTGATGGTGCACCACACCATGCGGTACATTCGCTTCCTCCCACGGCATCGGCGGAGTACCGGGAACCAGAAAGACATTCTGATTTGAGAAGAAGCTAGTCTTGATGAAGGTGTTATGCGGATCGAGGACCGAGGCGCCGCTGCCCATGACCCCGGCTTGGCATCGACGTTGAAGGAATAGCTGTAGTATTCAGGCGCGAGCCCCGGCACAGAGACGCTCCACACGCCATCCGCGCCCTTGGTCATCGGCAGCGGGTCCTTCTTCCCCTCAAGATGCAGGTCCACGCTCTGCGCGCTCGGCATCGCCAGGCGAAAGACCGCAGTTCCGTCCGGCTGCAATTCCGGATACTTCGGCGGCGCAGCAACCAGCGGTACTGGGGCGGCCTTCTCACTCACCGCGGCTCGCCTGTTGCGCATACAGCGCATTGCCGAACCCGTTGCCGTAGAGCAACGCAGCGCAAATCATTCCAACACGCAACGCAAGCCGCAGCTTGAGGCCATTCCAGTACTTCATCTCAATCTCCTTTAGGTAGGGATGCCATCTCGCGATTTGACCGCCAATTTGCTCGTCTAACGCGACCTCTCATTGTAACGACAGGGCGACGGCAAAGCGCACACCGAGGGGCACTTTCCATGCCCGTACTAGAATCGAACCAGCAGGCCAAATCCCGGAATGCAAAAACTCTTAAGACTCGCAGCCGTACCGCTCGCAATTGCGCTTGCCTGCAGCACCGTCGGCTGCACACTCTACGGGGAGAAAAAGCCGCCAACGCTCGCCAGCACCACCAGCGCTGAACAATACGAACGCATCTACTGGCAGAGCTGTGCAAAAGGCAGAATTGGCAACAGGTCAACGGCACTATCAAGGGCCGACGCGTGATCTATGGAACCCAGGATGGGCAACTCGTCAACGGAGTGCGCTGGACAAGAACTGCTACAGTCCAATCCGAATTTCGGAGTATCTCATCGGTCGACGTGCGAGGTCAGGCCTCAAGTGGCAACGACATGATTCTCAACTACATTTGATCGCAAGTCAGCCAGCCGCGAAGAATAGGACACCCACTCAACTTGCGGTAGTAAGCGTGTGGCAGCAGATGAAAACTGGCTACATTCTTGTCTCTGCACACCGAGACTGCCCAGGCTGTCCGGCGCCAATGATTGAACGAGAATCGCGCTTTCCTCTAGAGTAAGGAAACGAATTTCTTTACCTCCCGGCCATTGCGTCCCCTGTGCAAAACCTATTCGTTCCGCACCAATCTCCTCGCCTGGTTCGACACTCACAAACGCGATCTCCCCTGGCGTCGTACCCGCGACCCCTACGCCATCTGGGTCTCCGAGATCATGCTGCAGCAGACCCGCGTCGCCGCCGTCCTGGATCACTACGCCAACTGGATGCAGAAGTTCCCAACCATCAAAGCGCTCGCCGCAGCCGCTGAAGACGAAGTCCTCGCCGCCTGGAGCGGTCTCGGCTACTACCGCCGCGCCCGCTTCCTGCATAAAGGCGCAAAAGCCGTCGTCGTCGAGCATCGCGGCAAGCTGCCCCAGACCGCCGCCGCAGCTCCGCACCCTCCCCGGCATCGGCGCGTACACCTCCGCCGCCATCGCCAGCATCGCCTTCGGCGAAGCCGCCGCCGTCGTCGACGGCAATGTCGAACGCGTCCTCCTCCGTCAGACCGGTACAGCCGAAAACGGAGCAGCCACCAACGGCAAAACCCACTCCACACTCAGCGCTGCGGAAATCCAAAGCCTCGCCAACCGACTCATCGACCCCACGCGCCCCGGCGATTTCAACCAGGCCATGATGGAGCTCGGCGCGACCGTCTGCCTGCCGCGCAACCCGCTTTGCCTGCACTGCCCGGTGCAACAAAGCTGCCCCACCCGTGGCGAACATCCCACCGCCCAGGCGCAAGCCCAGCATCACCGCCGAAATAGCCTTTGCCCTCATCCAAAGAAAACGCCGCGGCGTCGACCAGGTGCTCCTGCAAACAGCGTTCGGCTAGCGCAACCGTCATGTCCGGCATGTGGGAACTCCCGCTACTCCCGCAGAACTTCGGCCCCACGGCACCCAATCCAGACAAGCCGCTACTCACTCTCCGCCACGCCATCATGCAGACCAACTACCGCGTCACCGTATTCCCATTCCCTGCAAGCGCTTCTAGCCATCAAACAAAAACTAGCAACCCAAAGCTGGATCAGCCTCACCGATCTCGCCAGTCTTCCCCTCACCGGCCTCGCCCGGAAGATTTTCCTGCGTTTAGGCGTGTTGGAGAGCCTGCGTTAGGTCCGGTTCGCAACAACCAGAATCTTCCCGAGCCTCTGATGAATCTCTGTTGAATAGGCGGATCGGGAAGGCACGGGCAATGATTTACATCGGCATCGGCGTCTTAGTGGTGATCGGCATCTTCGCCACGCTCTGGATCAAGGCGGAAAGGGATCGCCGCGAGATCGAACGCCACAGCATCGAGCCCGAGGACTTATTTGCACTAATGACGCTCGAGGCCCGGCGTGATGCTCTTTGACGTTCGTCAGCCCCTCGACCTTCTAGCCGAGGCCGAGATCATTCCCGGCGCAAGACGCGTCCCACCCAAAGAGATCGAGCGAATCTCAGTCGATGTTCCCAAAGATCGCGACCTCTTCGTCTACTGCACCTGCCCCAGCGACAAAACCAGCCGCGAGATGGCCCGACGCGCACTCGCCCTCAATTTCATCAAGGTCAAATTCCTGCGCGGCGGCCTGTCCGCATGGAAACAAAAGGGCTACCCCGTCGAACCCTACCGCGAGACCTTCCACCTCGATACCGCAACCTAAGCCCCCAAGGCTCGAATCCCAGCCATCAACGCTGCCCGCGCTCGTCTCTCCATCCGCTCCGCAGTTATACTCTGAGTCTGCGGAGATGCCCGGGAGAAAGACCGATTGACCACCGCCGCGACAACTGAGGAACGCACGCAAGATCACCGCCGAAAAGACCGGAGCGGCGCTGCTCTCCGTCTTCGCCGCCTGCGCGATGACTTTCCTCAAGGTCGTCACCGGAATCCTCACCGGCTCGCTCGGCATGCTCTCCGACGCCGCTCACTCCGGCATCGATCTGCTCGGCGCCGGCCTCACCTTCTTCTCTGTCCGCATCTCCGGCAAGCCCGCCGACGAAGATCACACCTACGGCCACGGCAAGATCGAGAACCTCTCCGCCTTCGTCGAAACCGGCCTCATGGTCATCTCCTGCATCTGGATCACCTACGAAGCCATCGAGCGCATCTTCTTCCATCCCACCGAGGTCAAGCTTTCGCATCTGGCCCTTCGCCGTGCTGCTCACCTCGATCGCCGTCGACTACTGGCGTTCTCGTCAGCTTCTGAAGATCGCCCGCCGCCACGGCAGCGCCGCCCTCGAGGCAGACGCCCTCCACTTCGCCTCGGACATCTGGGCGACCCTCGCCGTCCTGCTCGGCCTCACCGCCACCTGGATCGGCGACCGCTTCCATATCCCCTGGCTGCACTACGCTGACCCTATCGCCGCCATTCGCCGTCTCGATCCTCATCCTCCGCTTCAGCTGGGAGCTCGCCAGCAAGACCATCGAAGTTCTGCTCGACTCCGCCCCCGTCGAGACACGCCAGCGAATGATCGACGCCGTCACCGCCATCGACGGAGTTCTCGACGTCGACCAGGCCCGAGTTCGCCGCTCCGGCACCTCTTACTTCGCCGACCTCACTCTGTCACTCTCGCGCCGCCTCACCTTCCAGCACACCGAGGACCTGGTCCGCGACGCCACCGCTGCCGTGCAGCGCGTCATCCCCGGAGCCGACGTCGTCATCCACACCGTCCCCCGCGAGACCGATGCGGAAAGCGTCTTCGACAAGGTCCGCGCCGTCGCCTCGCGCAACAATGTCGTCCTGCATGATGTCGCGGTGCAGTCAATCAACGGCAAGTTCAATGTCGAACAACACATTGAAGTCAGACGAAACCATGCCTCTCCGCGAGGCCCATGACTTCGTCCGCCGCATCGAGGACGAGATCCGCCACGAGGTCCCGCAGATCGACTCCGTCCTCACCCACATCGAGAGCGAGCCCTCCACCATCGAGCTCCCCGTCAGCATCGAACGCGACCGCAAGATCGAGTCCCACCTTCGCCACGCTGCTAAGCGATTCCCCGAGGTCCTCGACATCCACGACATCGTCATCGGACGCGTCGGCGATCGCCTCAACGTCTCCTGCCACTGCACGCTACCCGACTCGCTCGAAATGCAGCACGTCCACGACGTCATCACCGGCCTCGAAGACCAGTTCAAACTCGAATCCCCCGAGGTTCACCGCGTCCTGATCCACCCCGAACCGGTAAGCGACAACCACCACCACTAGTCGCAAACGCGTCATCCTGACGACCATAGGGAGGAAGGATTCCCGGCGACCTGTCCCAAACACCAACGCCTCAAATTTCGCCGCAGACGTCATAAACTGTAAGGGCCGAGGAACCAATGATCGCCACCACAACCTGGAAGCAAGACGAAGTCTTCGAGGGCCACTCCGAAGCCGGCCACACCATCACCTTCGACGGCGACTCCGCTCACACCCACGGCCCCAGCCCCATGGAAGTCGTTCTCCAGGCCCTCTGCTCGTGCACCTCCGTCGACGTCGTCTCCATCCTCAAAAAGAAACGCGAACCCATCGCCAGCCTCACCGTCTCCGCCACCGCCGAACAAGCCCCCGCGCCGCCCCGAGTCTTCACAAAAATCATGCTGACTTACAAAATCGGCGGCGGAGTCTCCCAGAAAGCTGCCGAAGACGCAGTCTCCCTCTCCAAAAACAAATACTGCTCCGTCTCCAAAATGCTCGAGAAAGCAGTAGAAATCCACTACACCATCGAACTCGCCGACTAAGCTAAGTCACAGCTGAATATCTCTAACAAAATTTGTCATCCTGAGCGGAGTGCGCAGCACGGAGTCGAAGGACCTGCGGTTTCAGCGATGTTAGCCTTCAAGGAAATATATTGGACGAGGAGCGGCCTCAGCCGCGGAGGGGAATCACAGACCCAGGAATGCTCCGCCTATTCCAATTCATAATCCTCACCTTAGGCCTCGCCCTCGTCGCCCTCACCTCGGCCATCATCACCATGCGCTTCGCCATCCACGGAGCCGAAGTCAAAATCCCCAGCTTCCAGGGACTCACCGCGCAACAGGCCCAAACCAAAGCCGCCGAACTCGGCGTCGAGATGACCATCGACAACCGCTTCTACAGCGCCGAAGTCCCCGCCGGCCGCATCCTCTCCCAATCCCCGATGCCCGGCACCGTCGTCCGCCGCGAATGGCACGTCCGCTGCATCGAAAGCCTCGGCCCACAAACCGTCGCCATCCCTAACCTCACCGGACAGCCCCAGCGCGCGGCCATCATCGAACTCCGCCGTCTCGGCCTCGAAGTCGGCGCTGTCGTCCGCATGAACTCCGCCGCCCAGCCCGAAACCGTCATCGCCCAGGACCCGCCCCCCGGAGCCGCCGGAGTCGAAAAGCCCAGCGTCGCCCTCCTCATCAGCGACTCAACCCCCACCGACTCAGGCGCTACAGCCGCGACCTACGTCATGCCCGATCTCACCGGACGCCCGTATGTAACCGCCGCTGCGACAATTACCCGCGCCGGACTCAAACTCGCCCCCGAAATCGATACCCCCGCTCCACCCACAACCGAAAGCCAACCCCCACCCCAACCCGGAACTGTCATCGCCCAAACCCCTCAAGCCGGGTACTCCATCGACCCAAACACGCCGATTCAATTGACAGTCGCGCGTTAGTCGAGGACGCTGCTGCTTGAAACGAAATCCAGCCCGAGACACTATCTTCATAGATAGATTCAGCCGGGGCCTTCGAAAAAACCCAATCCAGCGGGTGCTATGATACAAGCCGAAAGGCGGCAGGACGGCACGGGCTCGCCGCTTTCGAGGTCGGGCCGGCTACCCATGGCATTGCCTTTTGTCCCGCTCAGAGGAGCCCTCGTTTGCCCGGTGAGTCCAACCCCGAAGTGGATCGCGAAACCGCACTGACGTCTCCTTCAAGTTCTTCGAGCGGACGAGCAGCTTCGAATCCATCCAGCAATCTACCTGACACGGCGCTCACCTTCGTTCCAGCCGCAACCTTCCTGGGACGATATGTCATCGAACAGCGCCTCGGCGCGGGCGGCATGGGCGAGGTCTATCGCGCGCGAGATACCCGCCTCGAACGCACCGTCGCCATCAAGATGTTGCCGCGCGAGACAGCGGGCGACAGCGGATTGAGGCGCCGTTTTCTCAACGAAGCCCGCGCCGCATCGGCGCTCAATCACCCCAACATCGTCGCTCTTTACGACATCTGTTCCGACAACAACATCGACTTCCTGGTAATGGAGTATGTGCCAGGTAGGACGCTCAAGGAGTTGATCCGTCCTGAGGGCTTGCCGATTTCGGAGGCTGGCGGTTATGCGATCCAACTCGCCGGCGCGCTGGCGGTTGCGCATGCTGCAGGATTGATTCACAGGGACGTCAAGCCCGCGAACATTATGGTCACGAACGACGGCCAGGTGAAGGTTCTCGATTTCGGGCTGGCCAAACAGCTGACTCCGGCGGGAGCCGATTCGCTCGATGCGGGACAGTCGGTACCGGGAATGGTGGTGGGGACGGTTTCCTATATGTCTCCCGAGCAGACGAACGGTGAACCGCTCGATGCGCGGTCAGATATCTTCGCTTTCGGCTCGGTCCTTTATGAGGTGGTCACGGGCGAGCTGCCTTTCAGGGCTCCCAGCCTGCTATCGACGATGCACGAAATCGCGCTGCATGATCCCCCGCCTCCGTCGCGGATCCAGCCTCGCGTTCCCCAGTGGTTGGAACAGATCATCCTGCGGTGCCTGAGGAAACAGGTCGCGGAGCGCTACCAGTCGATGGCGGAGCTGCTCGAGGCACTTCGCAGTGGCGGCATTCGAGCCGCCCCCGAGGTGGCGACAGCCGGCACGAGTCCGGCTTCTTCGATCGCGGTGTTGCCCTTTGCAAGCGCGAGTGGGGATGGCGAACAATTCGGCGACGGGCTGGCCGAGGAGCTGATCCACGCCCTGAGCCTGTATGACGACCTGCAGGTGACTGCACGAGCGTCGGCTGCCGCCGTACGCGGGCACGGGTTCGATATCCGCGAAATTGGGCGGCGGTTGAATGTAAGAGTGGTACTCGACGGAAGTGTTCGGCGTGCCGGTAACCGGCTCCGGATCACGGCTCAGTTGATAGACGTCAACGACGGTCACCACATGTGGTCCGAGCGTTACGACCGGGAAATGACCGACGTGTTCGAGGTGCAGGATGAGATCACGGCTGCGATCGTACACAAGCTGCGCCCACAGTTGCTCGGCGCCCGCTCCCCCTCAGCGGCGCGGCATTCGGAAGATCCGGAAGCGTACGCGCTGTATTTGAAGGGCCGCCATCATTGGGGAAGACGCCCGGCGGGCACGATGGAGGCAATTGCCTACTTCGAACAGGCGGTCAAGCGCGATCCGACATATGCGCTTGCATACACTGGCTTGGCGGATGCGTACAACACGCTGGCGAGCTGGGAGGGCGGTGTGCTTTCGCCAGGTGAGGGTTTTCCAAAGGGGATGTCCTACGCAGAGCAGGCGCTTCGCCTGAAGCCAGAGCTGGCCGAGGGGCATGCGGCGCTGGCTTACGCACTGCTCCACTACCGCTGGGAGATTCCGGAGGCCGAGCGGTCGTTTTCGGAGGCAATCCGGCTCAATCCGCGTTACGGGCCGGCGCACCATTGGTATTCGCATCTGCTGGTGGCAACGGGACGCATGGAGGAGTCGCTGGTCGAGAGCAAAATATACCTGAACCTCGATCCTGCGGATCCATTTTCACAGCTTCACCTCATGTGGCACCACGTGATGGCGCACAATTTCGATCAAGCCCTCAGCGAGTCAGGGCGTGCCTTGGCCAATGACCCAGGCTTCTCGTGGAATCGCATTTTTCAGGGTTGGGCTCATCTAGGCACAGGTGCGACCGGCGAAGCGGAAGCAGTCATCCAAAAAGGGGCGGAACTCTCGGGCGTGAGTGTGCAGCTCAGCTTTCTTGCCCAAGCGCAGGCGGTCAACGGCAATCGGGCGGATGCGCTTCGGACGCTGCAGCGGCTCACTGCGCGGTCCGCCGAACAGTACGTTTCGCCCTATGAGTTGGGATTGATTTACGAAGCGCTCGGCGACCGCGATCAAGCCTTTACGTTATTAGAGCAGGCGTTTGCGGAACGCTCGCCGTGGTTGGTTTATTTGGCGCGGGAGCCGCGACTAAGGCATTTGCACGGCGACCCGCGCTTTGATGATTTGCTTGCGCGGATCACGCGCGACTTCGACAGAGCGGCGCCGGCGTCCGCATGAATTCCTCCGCCCCTCCCGAAACCGTAATCGCCCAGGACCGCCCGCAGGGGCCGCCGGAGTAGAAAAGCCCAGCGTCGCCCTCCTCATCAGCGCCCTAACTCCCGCCGACTCGGCCGCCACTGCCACCTAAGTCATGCCCGACTTCACCGGACACCCTTATGTAACCGCCGCTGCGACAATTACTCACGCAGGACTAAAACTTGCCCCCGAGATCTACTCTCCCGCCGCCGTAACGACTGAACTCCAAACCCCGCTCCAACCCGGAACGGTCATAGCCCAAACCCCGCAGGCCGGATACCCCATCGATCCCAACATCCCGATCCAACTGACCGTCGTGCGCTAGACTCACCCACCGGAAAGCTTTACCATTGCCGCCAACAACATGCGTAGACGAATCCACCTCGCGCCCCTGCTCCTCGCGTTCTCATCCATCCCCCTCCTAAGCCAGAGCCCCCAGCCCACCATAATCTCCGTAGACGCCACCCACCCCGGAGCAGCAATTTCACCCTCCGAGTTCGGAATCTTCTTCGAAGACATCAACTTCGGCGCCGACGGCGGACTCTACCCCGAGCTCATCAAAAACCGCTCCTTCGAATTCTCCGAGCCGCTCACCGGCTGGCACGAAGTCCTCGCCATCGACTCCACCGGCAAAGGCCTGGTTCCTCCCAAAGGCGAGCTCGCCATCCACTCCGAAGCCCCGCTCAACGCCTCGAATCCTCACTATCTCCGCGTCCGCGCCTACGACCCCGGCTACGCCTTCTACAACGTCGGCTACCGCGGAATCGGCGTCGAGGCGGCGCAGAATACCGCTTCTCCGCCTACGTCCGCACTAGGCAGGGAGGCCCCAAAGCCATCCGCGCCACCATCACCGACGCAAAAGGCAAGGTCCTCGGCAGCGGCCAGCTCGAAGGCTTCAACGATGAATGGAAGAAATACGAAACCACCATCCGCACCGACGCCACCGACCAGCACACGCGCCTGAATCTCTTCGTCGACTCGACCCGGCCAGCTCGATCTCGACATGGTCTCGCTCTTCCCCGTCGACACCTGGAAAGGCCGCCCCAATGGTCTGCGCAAAGACCTCGTCCAGCTGCTCTACGACATGCATCCCGGCTTTCTCCGCTTTCCCGGAGGCTGCATCGTCGAGGGCCGCGAGCTGGTCACCCGCTATCGCTGGAAGACTACTGTCGGCGACATCGCCGAACGAAAGACCATCATCAATCGCTGGAACGACGAGTTCGATCACGCGCCCTGCGCCCGATTACTTCCAGTCCTTCGGCCTCGGCTTCTACGAATACTTCCAGCTCGCCGAAGACATCGGCGCCAAGCCCCTGCCCATCCTCAACTGCGGCATGGCCTGCCAGTTCAACTCCAGCGAAACCGCCGCGCTCGAGCGAGCTCGACGAATACGTTCAGCGACGCCCTCGACCTGATCGAATTCGCCAACGGCCCCGTCACCTCGCCCTGGGGCAAGCTCCGCGCCCAGATGGGCCATCCCGCGCCCTTCCATCTCGACCATGATCGGCGTCGGCAACGAGCAGTGGGGAACCCGCTACGTCGATCGCTACAAGATCTTCGCCGCCGCAGTTGAAAGCCAAACATCCTGAGATCAAGCTCGTCGTCGCCGCCGGCCCCGCGCCCTCCGGCGAGCCCTTCGACAGCATGTGGGCCACCTGGCGCACCCTCAACGCCGACATCGTCGACGAACACTACTACATGAGCCCCGACTGGTTCCTCACCAACACGGGCCGCTACGACCACTACGACCGCTCCGGCCCTAAAGTCTTCGCCGGCGAATACGCCGCGCAGACCGTCCAGTCCACAAGCCCCGACAACCGCAACAACTGGCATCGCCGCAATTTCCGAGGCCGCCTTCATGACCGGCCTCGAGCGCAACGGCGACGTCGTGCAGCATGGCGTCTTATGCGCCGCTGCTGGCCCACGTCGACGCCTGGCAATGGAAGCCCGACGCAGATCTGGTTCGACAACCTCCGCTCCTACGGCACGCCCAACTACTACGTCCAAAGGGTCTTCGCCAACAACACCGGAACCCGCGTCCTCCCCATCACCCCGCAAGCACGACGCCGGACTCTACACCAGCGCCGTCCTCGACGAACGCACCCACGAACTGATCGTGAAAGCCATCAACTACAGCCCAAACGCAAGACCAGCTCAGATCAAGCTACAAGGCATGAGCACCTCAGGAACAGCCAAGGTCACCACACTCCAGAGCCCAGACCTGAAAACCGAAAACACCTTCGACCGGCCAAAAGCCATCGCGCCGGTGATGTCAAACCTTGAAGTGAAGTCAGGAATGATCAACACGCAGGTGCTCCCCTATTCGCTGACCGTCTATCGAATACCGGCGGAATAGCATGCGGCGGAAAAGCAGCGTCTCGAATCACTTAATCGCATGAAATGTCCTGCTCCACCGAGTCTCGTCAAAGAAGTGAACAAATTCGTGCAGAGTCGATTCCGCTCGCTCTGAGATCGGGGCCTCATCAGGACCACTCTCAGGCATCACAATCGACCAATAGACAAACAGAGGACGCCCAATGATGTTCTCTCGCGGCACAAATCCCCAATAGCGACTGTCCAGGCTGTTGGTGCGATTGTCCCCCATCGCAAAATACTTTCCCGGAGGCACGACGACATCCTCGCCTTGAATGTACGTGGGCAGCGACACCGACCACTCCGCCGTCACGCCAGGCTCGTTCGTTGCGGTTATGGCAGGAAAATCGTCGACATAGGCGTCATAGTTCGCCGCCGTGGGCTTAGCTGTTTGGGGCTCATCCTGAGCAACGCCATTAAGGTAGAGGATGCCATTGCGAAGATGAATGCGATCGCCGGGAATTCCCACAACTCGCTTTACCATGAAGATATGTTCGCCTGAAAGGTCCTCAACCGGCTTATAGAAAACGATAACATCGCCACGATGGACCTCGCGATAAGGCAGAAAGCTGGCCCATTTTGTGGGCGGAGCAAGGCTTTCGCGCTCGACCACGACATGGTCCCCCACGAGCAGCGTGCTCGCCATGGATGAAGACGGAATCATGAAGTTTTGAAAAATAAATATGAGGGCGAAGAGCCCGACGGCGAGAACGCCGAAAATGGATGCGCTACCTTCAAGGAACGTCTCCCGAGCCGGTTCATCTTTCGTGATTGGTTTGCTTCTCATGGCATTCCTTTCGCCAGTACCCAAACTTGCATCTCGATCAGGCTTTCCCAGGTTGCTTGAAAAGTCTAGCATCCGAAAATTCACGTCTTGTTGATCGCTCCAAAGCCATGAAGCCCAAGCTCAAGGCGATGACAGAAAACCGCATCCAACGAATGCTATGATACAAGCCGAAAGGCAGCAAAGGCGGTCCGCTTCGCCGCTCACGAAACGAATCCATAACTCAGGTCACTACCTTTCATCCCATGCAGAGGAGCGCTCACCATTTGCTCGGTGAGGCCAACCCGAAGTGAATCGTGAGCCCGAACAGATCTCGGCGCACCCAGGCTCTTCGAGCGAACGAAGAGTCTCGGATTCATCCGGCAGTCTGGCCGACACCGCGCTTACATTCGTTCCTGCCACGACCCTTCTGGGACGATACGTGATCGAGCAGCGGATCGGCGCGGGCGGCATGGGCGAGGTCTATCGCGCTCAGGATTCCCGCCTCGAGCGGACCGTCGCCATCAAGATGTTGCCCCGCGATACGGCGGGCGACAGCGAATTGAGGCGCCGTTTCCAGAATGAAGCGCGAGCCGCCTCGGCGTTGAATCACCCCAACATCGTCGCCCTCTACGACATCTGCACCGACAAAAACATCGACTTCCTGGTGATGGAGTACGTCGACGGTTTCACTCTGAAGGATCTGATCGCGTCCGACAGCATGAGCTTCGAAAATCTCGCCCAGCTTGGCTCGCAGGTAGCCCTCGCCTTGGGGGCGGCACACGCGGCAGGCATCGTCCACCGTGATATCAAGCCCGCCAACATCATGATCACCAAGGCACACGAGGTTAAGGTTCTCGACTTTGGCGTCGCCAAACTTGCGCGCAGCGATTCCAACCCGCAACTCACCACCGACGGCCAGATCATTGGAACAGTCGCCTACATGTCGCCCGAACAGACCCGCGGCGAAGACACCGATTTCCGCTCCGACATCTTTTCGTTCGGCTGCGTGCTCTACGAGTCGGCAATCGGTCGTCCACCGTTTGAGGCCGCAAGCGCCATCGGACTGATGCACCTGATCGCCACCACCGATCCTGAGCCGCCCAGCGTCTTCCGCCCCGATCTTCCGCCGGAGTTTGTGCGCCTCGTGATGCGCTGCCTCGCCAAAGACCGCTCCCTGCGCCCGGATTCCGCCGTCGAACTCGCAACCGAGCTCAAGTCGCTCACCTTCCCCCATCAGCCCCGCATCCAGAGCCGAACGCATCGCCCCTCCGTCGCCGTCGTTCCGTTGAAGGTGCGAGGTCCGGCCGCCGAGCAGTTCCTATCGATATCGCTCGCAGAGGCGCTCATCCATCGGCTCTCCTCTACGGGCAAGCTGCAGGTGCGCCCCATTTCGAGTGTCATCCGTTACGCCGGCGATGAAACTGACTGGTCCAAAGTCGCGAGAGAATTAAACGTCGACCTCGTCGTCGAGGGCGCAGTGCAAATTGCCGGCGGAAAGATTCGCGCGCTCGTGCAGGTCCACCGCGCCAAAGACGCAACTACCCTCGCCTCCCTCAAGCAGGACGGCGACTCGAGCGATCTCTTCGCCTTGCAGGACCGCCTCGCCGATCTGGTGAGCGATGTCTTCGTGCCTCGCCAGAAAGACAACGCCGATGCGCGGACGCCGCCAACCAAAAATCCGGGCGCCTTTGAGCTGTATCTTCGCGCCGTCGATCGCCAGGTTCATGTGGATAAGTTCGAAATGGCCTCCGCGATCGACCTCCTCACCCGCGCCACAGAACTCGATCCCGACTTTGCCGAAGCCTGGGGACTGCTCGCCCAGGCATGCTCCCAGATGGGAGCTCATCTGGATAGCGATCCGAAGTGGTTCCAGATGGGCGAACAGGCCATCGCTCGCGCCCTCGACCTTGATCCAGTTCAGTGCACCGCTTTGTGTGCCCGCAGCATGATCATCTGGTCGCCTTCACGCGGCTTTCAAAACCGCGCCGCCCTGAGGGCACTCAACGCCGCCATCAAGATCGACCCCGTGCGACCGACCGCCCGCCATCAGCGTTCCGCCATTCTGTGGCATCTTGGCTTCCTCGACGCGGCAGAGCAAGACGCGGATGAGCTGCAATCGACAAGCCCCGTTTTGAGCTTCATGCATCACGGCGCAATCGCCCTGCAGCGCGGAAATTTCGATGAGAGCTCGGAGCTTTACACACGCGCGCTCGAGCTGGAGCCAAACGGGATTTTGAATCACCTGATGGCGCCGATTCCGATTTTGTATTCAGGACGTGTCGACGAGGCACGGCTTGCCCTGGAAAAAACCCGGCGCATGTTCCCCGCGGAAGCGTTCGGGCTTGGTCTGGAATCCGTCATCGCAGGAATCGACGGAAATACCACGCGCGCCGAAATACTCGCCGATGAAGCCGCACGCAGCACCCATAGCATGACCCATACCCACCACACCTGGCACTATTGCGCCGCAGCCTACGCTCTGAGCGGCAAGCCTGAGAAAGCCATCCACGAGCTCGGGCGCTGCGCCGCCATGGGTCTGCCGAACTATCGCCTATTCGAAGCCGACCCATATCTCCGAAACCTGCGCGAACATACTCAGTTCAGAGAACTCATGACGAGGCTCCGCCGCGAACACGACTCCATTCGCGACGAGTTCGGGCTAGAGCCGTAACTCCCCCGCCCTTCCAGCCGCACTTTATTGGATTAGCTGTTCCCAACCCGGAATAAATAACTAACCATGTACATTAAATACGCACAATTCAATCTGCATCGTTATTCCCCATCTACGGAGTCGCCACGCTCCCACCCAAAGTCGCATCCGCCGTCCCAATCCGCCCCGTCGAAGAAACCCTCACCACAAAGCGCGCGCGAACGGCCTTCGGGTCAGGATCCACTTTTGTAGTGATATCAATCGACCGATTCAGCCTCCCGTTCGGAGGCACCGTCGTTGGAGCGTTTGCCTTGAACTCCTTCGCGACCTGCGTCAGTTCCTTCCCCTTCTTATCAAAGGTGGCCACCAGCAGAATCACCTCAGCCTGCCGCGGAGTAGTCCCATCCGCCACCGACCAGTCCAGGCCTTTAGCGTCAATGTGAATAGTGTAAGCGCCCGGCTCGCTCGAGGGCGCCACAGCGACAGGAGCGCCATCGTAGACCATCGTGCTGGTTGCGGCTGCAAGCAGGTCGACCTGCAATCGCCGCGAAGGATTCTGCGTATCCACTGGCGCCGCCGGGCTGCTCGGGAAGTATCCCTCGCGAGTAAGCACCTTCAAATCCGGACGATCCACCGTGACCTTAATCTTCCGGAATTTCTTATCATCCGGAGCCGGAGGATTATTCGGCCGATAAGTCAGCGTGTAAAAACTCGCCCCATCATGGATCGCCGTTCCAATCTCGGCGTCTACATCATTGCGGCCATAGAGCGACCCTCCGCCGGTCGACCTTGCGATCCGGTCGAACTCGTAGTTGCCGCCAAAAGGATCGTTCGCAATTGGCCCGCCGCCATACTCGCTCGGGTTAACCATCACCCCTGCCGGATCGACGGTATACAAAGTGATTCGCGCGTTGCGTAACATCATCACGCACGACCGCACCGCGTTTTCGAGATGGTCCTGCGACTGGACCGTGAGCCGGGCATAGTTGAGGGAAGGGAATCCGCGCCCAATCCAGATCATGTTCTTATGCCCCGGATGCCCGCGCACCGCCTCCGCAACACGCCGCATCGTCAGAAACGCCGTCGCATACCGCTCGCCAACCCACGCGCCCTGCGCCTGCTGCCATGGATAAGCGACCAGATGTTTGTCCAACGCCTGGATCAGCTCGTCCTTGCTCTGCGTGTAGTCATGCACCACCGTGAACTTCTCTAGATTGACGGCAAGCATGATCGTCGGAGCAGGAAGCTTATCCGGCTGCTTCTCTAGAAACTTCTTCAACGAGTAGCGCGCGAACGCCATGTCTTCAAATCGCGTGTTGAACTCGTCCAGCACAATGATGTTCACCGGCGCCCGCGGAGCAAGCTTATCAAGGTCCGCTGTCGAATCGACCGTCAGTTGCGGATCAATCGTATGCGCGCCGGCCAGTTCGAAATTCTGGATATCCTGCGGCTTGCCATCTTCCTCGACGTGGAAGTTCTCACGCTTCAGATCCGTAACAACATTGCCCTTGGCATCCGTAACCACCATGTCCAGCACCACCAGCCGCACGGTCTGCTGAAGGGTATAAGGAGCATTGCCGTTCGGTGCCGCGCCGTTCGGAGCCTGCGGTTGTTGCGCCCCGTCGGGACTACCGGGGGGACCGGCAGCAGGCTCCTGATCCGGAGGAGGAGACGCCACCGGCGGTTGCGTAGAAGGCGATGCAGTTTGGCTGGTAGGAGCAGGGGCCGTCTGTTGCGCAAACGGCGAAAGGCAAAAGCACACCAGCGCCGTTACAGTCACAGCGCGATACCAAGAGAAGTTCATACCCGCTCCGAATCCAGAAAAATCCAGCGTTCTCGTCACCGGGCCCTGCAAACCTCAGCCGCGATTCATCTCCGCTTCAATCGCGTCATGAAGCACTGCATCATCCGGCGTAACATCCGGAGCAAACCGCCTCACAACTGTTCCGTCGCGGCCCACGAGAAACTTCTCAAAATTCCAAAGCACTTCAGGCGCAGAAGTAGGCGTCACTCCAAATTCAATGAGATGCTTCCGCAGTTCGGTCGTGTCGCCCGTAGTCTCAGGCTTACTCGAAACCAGCGCCTCATACAGAGGATGCCGCGCCTCCCCGGTGACCGCGATCTTCGCATACATCGGGAACTTCACTCCGAAGCTCGTTTCGCAGAACGCACTGATCTCCGCATTCGATCCCGGCTCCTGCGCGGCAAAGTCATTCGCCGGAAAGCCGCAAATCACAAACCCTTTATCGCGGTTCGCCTCGTAAAGAGCCTCCAGCCCCGCATACTGCGGAGTAAACCCGCATTGCGAGGCAACGTTGACGATCAATAGGACCTTGCCCTGATGTTCGGCAAGCGACGTAGGCGTTCCGTCGATGCGCTCGACAGGTATCTCAAGAATCGGGGAGGGAGTCGTTGTGCTCATAAGGGCTAGCCTCTCACACTCTTCTCCGGCGTATCAAATACGCCCATCTGGGCCCGCAGGACAACCTTTTCCGCGGCCATCGAATCTTCATGAGCACGGCCCCATGCGCATTCCCCCGGCCACCCCAAAGGAGACCCAAAGTCATGCTTCTCATCATTCTTGTTGTGCTGTTGCTGCTGTTCGGATTTGGTGGTTATCGGATGGGCCCTGGAATCGGCTACTACGGCGGCGGCGGCATCAGCCTCATTCTGCTGATCGTGATCATCCTGCTGCTGGTCAGAGTTATTTGACGATCCGCGCACGCCGCCCGATTGCGATCGCAGTGGAGCTGCGTGCGCTCCCGAATCAAATCCGGGCTGCTATCTCGCTCACCCGACAGATCAATAACGCATTTCCGGCGGCAAGCCCCCAATGCTCCGTGGTGGCATAGTGGAACTGAACGTGGAAACTGAACGAGTCGAGCTCCTGCTCAAGATTATCGCCGAGGAAATGTATTGGGCCAGGCGAGACCGCGCCCTCGCCGATGGCACCGCCGATGTCACCAGGGAGGACGAGCTGTTCCGCGACGGCGCCCTCGCTAACATCGATCTGCTGCGCCGCGAAGTGGGTCTCTGATCGTCCGACCTATCCGGACTTGGTCGATTCCGATGGCCGTCTTCGTCAGAAACAGGCCCTTCACCACATCAGTTGGGTCTCATCCTCAAACACCACGCCCGTCGGCCCATCCTCATCCAACTGCGCCAGCCGAATCACCACCATCGCCCCTTCTTCGGGCGTGCGCGTGCCGCGAAATCCGTTGAAGTCGGTCGCAACATGCCCCGGAGCCGCGCCATTGACCTTCACCTTTGTCTCCGCCAGGCTGCGCGCGTAGTGTACTGTCAGCGCATTGAGCGCCGTCTTCGAGCTCGAATACGCCATATTCGGCCGGCCCACCCACGCCCCCTCCTCTCCAATAGATCCCCGCTTGCTCGTCACATTGACCACGCGCCCTGCCTCCGAACGCAGCAGCAAAGGCATGAAAGCATTCGTCACCGTAACCACCGCAAACACATTCGTCTCATACACCGCGCGAAGGTTCTCCGCGCTCTCCTCGATCGCAGCGCGAAAGCGCGATCCCGGCGCCGAACTGATTCCCGCATTGTTCACCAGCACATCCAGACGGCCGGCCTCGGCTTCAATCGTCGCCACCGCCGCACGGACCGAACCAACATCGGTCACATCCAGTTCGACAAGCCGCAGATCCCCGTCCGCCGCCAGCTCCGTCACCGCCGCGCGCCCACGCTCTAGATCGCGGGCTCCCAGATAGACGATGAAGCCCTCTCGCGCCAGCCCCTTCACGACGGCCTTGCCAATACCCTTGTTCGCGCCGGTCACGAGCGCGACCTTTTTGTCCACTGTGGTTGTCATGTCAACCAAAATAACCCTGAACCGGTTGTCATGTCAACCTATGCCCTGTTAGTCTCTGACTGACCAGTGTCCAGCAAACCGCTCTCTCCGCAGGAACTTCGCGTCTGGCACGCCTTCAAACTCATGGGCGAAGACGTCCTCGCCCGCGTCGGGCGCGACATCGCCGAGGCAACCGGCCTCTCCGGTCCCGAGTTCGGGGTCCTCTCCCGGCTCGTCGGCATCGGCAAAGGCGAAATGCGCCAGCAGAACCTGGCGCACTCCATGGGCTGGGACAAAAGCCGTCTCTCTCACCAGCTCACCCGGATGCAGCAAAGAAAACTCATCGAGCGCCGCGAGGCCGAGCAACGCGTCGTTCTCGTGGCCATTACCAAACACGGCCAACGGATGCTCGACGCCGCGCGCCCAATCCACGCAGAATCGGTGCGCCGCAACCTACTCTCCCGCCTCAGTGCCGAACAGATCGCCACCATCGTCCGCGTCAGCAACATCCTCGGCGAAGACGAAGATTGAGTTCTCCGAGCCAAGAGCCAATTGGTCGCGCGTCGAGTAAAATCTCCGATACTTGAACCCTTCTAGCCTCATGAACGCGGAGCGGTGGAAGCGTGGGGCCTTAGCCCCACGAAAAGACCTGAGTGTCAACAACATGTCCGGCAGGCCGGTTTGATCGGCATAGGGGCGGCAGTCACCTGCCGACCCCTGCCACACCACCGTGCGTACGGGTCCGTACACGGCGGTTCGAGAAGTTGGGCTAGTAATTCTCGAACAGTGAAGGAAGGCCGAGCGAGCGGAAGTATGCATTCGAAGCTCCCACGGAGAGAGCTTTGGAGCGGGCCAGGTACCAGGGGCCGCGACCACTACCGGCCGTATTGGCGGCCAGTTGCGGACGTACCCCCAGTTGCAGCAACGCAGTTCGACGACGACGTGGAGTTTTCCACTGTCGCCAGAGTGCGCATCGCAGTCTGAGCCGCACCCAACGAACAAGGCCGATCAGCACCTCGGGGGTTTCGCAAAAGCCGAAGTAGCCGCGCCATCCCACCATATAGGTGGCCAGTCGCTTCACTGTCGTCTCGATGCTGATCCCCTTGGCCTGTCGCGTGATCTCACGGATTTTGTCTTTGAAACGCCCCAGAGCTTTCGGAGCAATCGCTCGTCTGATCTCTGGGGCGTCCGTAAAACTAAACCCGAGGAACTTTCGCCCCTGCGGTCGCGCCACCGCGCTCTTCGTCTCATTTACCTTGAGCTTGAGCCGCTGAGTGATGAAGCGCGTAATGCTCTTCATCACCCGGTGACCCGCACGTTCACTGCGCACATAGATGTTGCAGTCATCTGCGTAGCGGACATGTCGGTGTCCCCGGCGCTCCAGTTCGCGGTCGAGTTCGTCGAGCACGACGTTGCTGAGCAGTGGCGAAAGAGGACCCCCTTGGGGAGTACCTTCCACGCTTGGGCTGATCAGCCCGTTTTCCATCACCCCGGCGTTCAGGAACGCCCGGATGAGTTTCAACAGCCGCTTGTCATCGACGCGCTTGGCGATCTGCGCCATCAGTCTGTCGTGATTGACTCGATCGAAGAATTTCTCCAAGTCGAGATCAACGCACCAGCCGCAGCCTTCGGTAATATACCGCTGCGCCTGTGCCACTGCCTGATGAGCCGACCTCCCCGGTCGAAAACCGTAGCTGTGATCGGAAAACTCCGGGTCCCACTGCCGTTGCAGAACCTGCATGACCGCTTGCTGGATGAATCGATCCAACACCGTCGGAATGCCCAGCTTGCGCACTCCGCCGTCCGGCTTCGGTATCTCTACCCGCTTCACCGGCTTTGGTCTGTATGTTCCGCTAAGCAGTTGCTCCCGGATGGCTGGCCAGTGCTGTTTCAGGTGATCACCGAGTTGGTCGACCGTCATTCCGTCAACGCCCGGAGCACCTTTATTCGCCTTGACCCGTCGTAATGCTTCCTTCAGATTCTCTCGTTCAACGATCTCCTCCATCATTCGATCTGTCCTAGCTGGGCTTTCGGGCGCACTCGTCGTCCTCAACGATTCGGACCCTTCCCTTCCCGCCGTCTGGGCTTCACCCATCGACGAAGACGAGAAGTCCAGATTGCCCTGGATATTCTGCCGCATGTCGTTGTTGAGACTCATGTCCTACTTGCCTCTCCTCTCGTTCGGGCCTTCGGCCACCGTTCCCGGCTCAGCCTATCTGTTGACTCCGCCTTTCGGCTTTGGAGTGCCTCACTAGCTTTGCCGACGACATGGCCTAATATGCCCTCTGCTGACTTCTGCTCCGCGGTCAGGATGCCTTGCGACAGCCTCAGTCGCCGAAGCGACACGGAGCAGATCTCCCGGGGTAAGTTCAATCGCCGTCTGCGCACAGTCGCCGGATCTACGCTCCGCGTACTTGATGGATATGGGCTTCGCGGTAAGTTGCCCGCTCGCCCGACGCTCACGCCTTGTATCCGGTTCTTGTCCATCGACTCGCGCATTTGCTCCACGCTTCCTTCAGACCCCGCCTCGCGACGGTAGCCCTTGCGTCATTGCTAACCCTTACCTCCATCAGGTCGGGTAGAGGACTTGCACCTCCAAGCGGTTGAACATGCCCGGCGCACAACGAAGCCGCTGGCGCGGCGGATGTTGCGAGGGTGATTCGATGGAGTGTGGCAAAAAGACCTTGTCTTAAGCCGACAACATTTCCTATCATGGGCAGGTGTTAATGATCCGCGCATTTTTCGGGCCAGCAGCAAACTTGAGCGGCTCATTGTCAAGAAAACGACTATTGAAAACCCAATAAGCACGCAACGTTCCACACCCGCCGCAAACGCCAAGGCCTTCCTTCAAACCGCTCTATCCGACCTGCTCCGCTCTCGGGCCACCGCTACATCGCACACTCGTGTTTGCGGAGCAGCTCCGATAGAGTACTGACGTTTTACGGCCACTTGCCAAAGGGATCGACCGATGTGAACGGACCGATCAGCGACTTTGCCCGGGACCTGTTCAAAAACTCGCCTCCGCCAGTACACACGCCAGCATGCCTACCCTCCTCACTTGAGATTGAGTTAAGTGGTGGCTAGCAGTTATTGAACAATGGCAGACCAAATGCAAAACGGCGATCAATCGAGAGTCGTCGAAGATACTTAGAAGGTGATGAGATGATCAGTCCGTATCGTGCCGCATGCCCGGATGGGTGCGTCGCCGGCGAAGGCGCGAAAGTCGCGAATCATGTGCATCTGGTCGTGATAGTCGAGTGCATGCGCCACCTCCGCCCACGTTAAGGAGGTAGCGCTCTTCATTTTGAGGACCTGCTGGAAACGCCCGATTCGAACCAGAGTTTTGGGGGAGAGTCCTGTGTACTCAAGCGACTTCCTCTCCAACTGACGGATTGTGAGTCCGGCAAGGAACGCGAAATCCCCGATCCTGGCCGAAGAACCCGACATAATCAATCGGTCCAGTGCGAGATGAATTCCATCGAACGGCTTGCTTGCTCTTAGACGGTCAAGCAAAAAGTCATCCAAGCACCGTGCACGCTGGTTGAATGTAGGAGTGTTCGCAAGTCGTTCATGGATCTCGGCAATTTTGCCGCCAAAGACGTTGCTTGCGTCGACACCGACATCCGTGAGAAGAGCTGTGGGAATGCCAAACAGCATTCGAAATCCCTGAGGTTGAAAGAGAACTGCCAACGCTTGAACGTCGTCGCGGATCACCAGCCGCACCCTCCGATGAGTTACAGGTCCGATGACCGTAACTCGGGGGGACACCAAAATATGCTCGGTCCCATAGATGGGAATCTGATACGGTCGCGCGAATTGGAACTCCAGCATTGTCCCCAGACGAGCAACGACGGGCTCGACGGTTTCCTCATCGCCTCGCTGCGTTTCGCGCTGCACGTACGAGCGAACAAATGCATGAAGGCGGGGATGAGGCTTTCGACTTTGGACGTTCAGCATCGCATAGTGCCCCGGTGCAGGTATTTTAGGCTGTCGGCAACTTTTAGGGTCGTTTGTCGCGTTTGTACTATCCAGCCTGTTCCGTTTGGTCGAGAGTAGGGAAGGTCAGCGTGGGCCATGTTCGCAGAATTTACGGGATACTTAAACCCTCGCGAAGGTCTTTTGGATGAAGCCCTGCGTTGACGAAGGGAGCCGCGAGTGAATCATCGAACTGCATCGCGCTACATAACTGGGACGCTGATCTGGGCACTCCTCTCATCACGCGCCGGAGTATTCAGTCAGTCCACGCCGGCGAAACCCGCTGCCGTTCCCCGAACTTGGGATGATCTTGCAATTTCGCAACTGGAAGTTCCCTTGGCAAACCCAATCGGCTCCCCAAAGCACATCACTGCCGATTACTACTACAAGATCCCGGTTCGGCCAATCTACAAGCAGTATCCCGTATACGCACCCGGTCGCGAGCCCGCGGGATATATGGATTGGCTCAAACAGCAAGAACCTGTGGTCCTCTGGAACGATGACAGCGTCAAACCAAAGCTAACAACGGAGGCCGACTGGCTCAAGGCTGGCGAGGCGGTTTTCGACGCTCCGATTCTTTACTCCATAGAAAACAAGGGTGGTTTTCAAATGGAGGACGTGCGAAACAGTGCATGGTATGAGAAAAGCGGGATGCCGCTCACTCCGGATGGAATCCTGCCCTTTATGCACTATGTCATCCGCGAAAAAGGACGCGTGGAGTTAGGCTCATTTTCCTGTGGGATGTGTCACACACGCGTCATGCCCGACGGCAAGATCGTGAAAGGTGCTCAGGGGAATCTTCCCTTTGGGCCGGCTCTTGCGCAATCGGCGGCATTTCCCTGGCCGGTGTGGCAGGAACTCTTCGCCATGCCTTGGCTCCATCCCGATCCTCTTGACCGGCTTAAGCCATTGTCCGATCAGCAGGTTCGCGAGCTGCTTGCCTCTGCGCCTCCCGGAACGGCGGCCCGGCATCGCGGCAGCTTGTTTGAGCCAATTCAGGTGCCGAGTCTGATCGGTGTCAAAGACCGGCACTACCTCGATCGGACCGGACTTCAACAACAACACACGATCGTCGACCTCATGCGATATGCAGCTCTCAATCAAGGAGCGGATTTCCTGGCGAGCTTCGACGGTTTTATTCCCGACGATATTCCCAATTTCAAAACGCTACCAGACCCAGCAGACCCAATCAGGGTGGGGGGCCGTTACAGCGACGAGCAACTCTACGCCCTCGCTCTCTACGTCTACTCACTTAAGCCTCCGCCCAACCCGAATAAGTTTGACGCGGCTGCCGCGCGCGGCCAGAAGATATTTGACCGGGAAGGCTGCGCCGGATGCCACACGCCGCCACTTTATACGAACAATAAGCTCACTCCGGCGGAAGGTTTTGCGATCCCGGAAGATCATCTGGCCAAGTATGAGATTCTCCCGATATCCGTGGGAACCGATCCCGACCTGACTTTCAAGACGCGGCGCGGAACTGGATACTACAAGGTCCCGGCACTAACCGGTGTATGGTATCGCGGCATGTTCGGTCATAGCGGCTGGTGTGCCACGCTTGAAGACTGGCTTGACCCAAAGCGTCTTAGGGAAGACTATGTGCCAAGCGGCTTCAAGCCCTATGGCGTCGAGACTTATGCAGTCAAAGGCCATCCTTTTGGCCTGGGGCTTTCCGCACAGGAGAAAAAGGATCTGATCGCTTTCCTCAAAACGCTGTAGGCCCTTTCTGTCCTCGTCGACCAGTACTGGCAATACGCCCCCGGCCTGGGATTTCACCCGTGGCGTTCCCTTATTCACGCAGAGCCGGCCAGTCACTCGTCGACTAGCGGAAGGAGCCAAGTTGCCGTGTAGTCCACTACTCGGACAAATGATCACGAACAGTCAATCGGTGCAAATGGGCTGAGGCCCGTCGCCAGCCCTTTATCTAGCCTGCTCGCCTGCCAGGATCTATTAACCTCGATTCCTGTCCGGCTCCTAGGAACCGTCCCCAAAACTCGTCAAGTAGCAAGAAGATAAACAGACCGTCTAAATCACACCAAATCAACAAGATAAGTCACTCGCTAACTTGGCATAGTGAAACCCCTCAACCTGATAAACTAGAGATAGAGATCAAATAAGACAGAGAAGGCGGCCACAAGCCGCCTTTTTCCACGCCCAAAAGCGGAGAAGACGATGACCGAGCCGTGCGGACGCAGATGAACGGAAGCGTCCACGGCGAAGCGGTCGCGCGCCAGGGAGAATTCTTCAGCAATAAACATCGATGTTATTGAAAACATTGATTTTAGCTGCGATTAGCGTCTAAGTGTTTGAAATAATTGATCTTAGCTAAAAATTGGGGGGGGGGAGGGGGTACCCATCGAGGGCGTCAGCCCCGAACAAGCATCGCCGCAAAGAACCCGTCACAGGGCTGGACACCCGGCAAAGTCCGCAACCGCCCATTCTTCAGCAGTCCATCGCCGGAGAGCAGGGTTCCATCGGCGACCAGGCCCGTAACCCGCTCCGAGAGGTCGACCTCCGAATACTCCGGCCGCCCCGAAAGGCAGTCCTGGATCACCGACTCATTCTCCTCCGGCTCGAGCGAACACGAGGCATAGACCAGCCGCCCGCCCGGCTTCAGCGCCCGCATCGCCGAAAGCAGGATCGCAACCTGACGCGAGTGCTGGCGAGAGAATTCAGCCGGCTCCAGCCGGTGCCGTATCTCCGGATTGCGCGCAATCGTCCCCGTTCCGCTGCAGGGAACATCGCAGAGGATCAAGTCGAAGACCTTTTCATAAGTGAGCTTCGCCGCATCGCAGGCTTCATAAGAAATCCGCGCACCACGAACGTTCCGCAACAACCCACGCATCTCGTCCAGCCGTCGCTTGCCCACATCGCAAGCCAGCAGCGCCGACTTCGGATTCCGCTCCGCCAGAATCGCCGTCTTCCCCCCCGGCGCCGCACAGCAGTCCAAAATATTTTCGCCTTTGCCGGCAAGTTCAGCGACCAGCTGCGAACCCTCATCCTGAATCCGAACGCCACCATTCCGATAAGTAACCGTCGCTGTTACATCCCCGCGAACTACTCGCCTCGCCTTCGCCAAGAACGCTCCAGCAGCAAGCTCAACGCCTTCCGCAACCAACTCAGCTTCAGCAGACTCACTCACCAAACGAACGCAAGTCGCAGGTTGCTCCTGATCGAACCTGCAGATCGCCGCAGCCTTCTCCATCCCATAGAGAAGCGCCCAACGCTCCACCATCCAAGTCGGATGCGCATAAGCCGCAGCAAGCTCAGCAGCACTGGCTAAGCTCGCCGGAACCTCCTCCTCAGGAGCAACGGCAATCTTCCGCAGCACAGCATTCACCATTCCCGACGCGAATGCTTGCCCGGAATGCTTCACCAACTCCACGCTATCCATCACCGCAGCATGATTCGGAATGCGATCGAGATACAGCATCTGGAAAGCACCCAAACGCAGCGCAATCCGCACCTCATCGTCGAGTTGAGTGTCAGGACGAGCGAGCAGCCCATTGATGCGCGCATCGAGCGCAATCTGCCAGCGCAGCGTTCCCATTACCAGGTTGGTGCAGAGATTGCGGTCCGCCTGCGAGAGCCGATCGACCAGCTCCGAGCGCAGCAGCTCATCGCAGTGACCAGCATTCCGCTCTACCTGCAACAGGATCGCAAACGCCGCCGAACGCGCTTGAGCAATCACGACCCAAACCTGCCGCCGGACTTCAGCGGGAATCCGCGCAGAAAGTCCTCGGAAGGCATTCGCTTCTTGCCCTCAAGCTGGACTTCCTCCATCGCGATCCAGCTGCCTTCGCCGCAGCTCGCGTACAGACGACCATGCTCGACATATGCAACGCCAGGCTCGTCCGAAGCCGCAACATGCGCCGGAAGCATCTGCGACACCAGCAGCTTCTTCCCCTCGATCGTCGTCCACGCGCCAGGCCAAGGCTGAAAGCCACGCCAGCGGTCGTAGATCTCCTTAGCGCTGAGGGAGAAGTTGATCATCCCATCCTCGCGAGTCAGGATAGGAGCCAGCGACGAAGCGCTCTGGTCCTGCTTCTCCGGCGTAATCGATCCCTTCTCGATCCCCTGCAGAGTCTGAATCATCACCTCTGCGCCGATCTGTGACAGCTTCGGATACAAATCCTCCGCCGTCTCCGCCGGACCGATCGGAACCTCACGCCGCTGCAGCATGTCGCCAGTGTCGAGCCCCTCATCTAGCCGCATCGTCGTCAAGCCTGTAACTGTCTCTCCCCGCGCAATCGCCCATTGGATCGGCGCCGCGCCACGATACTTCGGCAGCAGCGATCCATGTAGGTTGATGTTGCCGTAGCGCGGCAGATCGAGCATCCACTTGGGAATAATCCGTCCATAGGCAACGACGATGATCGCGTCAGGAGCAATCGAGGTGAGTCTCGCCCGCAAATCGTCATTGTTCCTGATCTTCTCCGGCTGATAGACCTCAAGGCCAGCAGCCTCGGCCATCTGCTTCACCGGAGGCGCAACCAGCTGCATCCCCCTCCCGCTCGGCCGATCCGGCTGCGTCAGCACCAACGCGATCTCATGACCGCCATCGATGAGCGCGAGCAGAGTCGGCACGGCAAACTGCGGAGTTCCGCAAAAGACCAGCTTCATGGCTCTACCACTCGCCAGTCTTTTGCAGCTTGCGAATGCGCCGCTGGATGAGGTCGCGCTTGAGCGCGCTGACTCGGAAGATGAACAGGACTCCATCGAGGTGGTCGATCTCATGCTGAAAGGCTCGTGCCAATAGCTCCTCAGCATCATAGGTGCGCCACTCGCCGTCCAGCGTCTGCGCGCGCACCTTCACCACCGCCGCCCGCGAGACCTTCTCGTGAATGTCGGGCAGGCTCAGGCAGCCCTCTTCGGCATATTGCTTGCCCTGCTTGAAGGTGATCTCAGGGTTAATCAACACGATCTTCTCTTCGGGATTCTTCTGAAAGCTCAGGTCGAGCACCGTCACGCGCAGCGGCACGCCGACCTGCGGCGCTGCGAGGCCGATGCCCTGCGCGGCATACATCGACTCGAACATGTCGTCGACCAGCGTGCATAGCTCGTCATTAAACTCCGTCACCGGAGAAGCCGGTCGTTGTAGGATCGGCTCGGGGTATTTCACTATCGGTCGTACCATCGAACTGCATTTTCCTAGTTTGGATTTGTCGTGAGGGCCCACATTGTGTGTCTAACGGCGGTCGATTCCTTGCCCTTAGAATCGCCGGATTTGGGCCAGATATCCCTCGTAGTTCCTGCGCAATTCGCCCACCGAGTCGCCACCGAACTTCTCCAGCGCCAGCTTGGCGACAGCCAGCGCAACCATAGACTCGGCAGCCACTCCTGCGGCCGGAACTACGCAGACGTCGCTGCGTTCGTAAGATGCCTTGGTCGCCTCCCTGGTCTCAAAGGAGACCGAACCTAGCGGACGTCGAAGCGTTGAAATCGGCTTCAGGTAGCCGCGAATCACAATGTCTTCCCCATTGGAGACGCCACCCTCGATGCCTCCAGCGTTATTGTGGTCGCGGGTGAAACGAGTATGTCCGTTGCTTTCGATCTCGCTGTAGCCGATGGCGTCATGCACCTCGGAGCCAAACGAAGCCGCTGCCGTCACGCCACGGCCTAACTCTACGGCCTTCACAGCCTGTAGCGACATGACGGCCTGCGCGAGGACTCCGTCCAGCCGCTCGTCCCAATTGGCATAGGTGCCGATCCCCGCCGGCGCGCCGTGAACGACAACCTCGAAGACGCCGCCGATCGAGTCTCCAGTTCGCAGGGCGAGATCGACTTCGCCCTTCATGCGCGACTCTGCGTCAGCATCGACGCAACTGAGCAGGATCTCTTCTTTATCGCGAAGCGTGGCAATCTCTTCCCAGGTTGCGTCGCGCTCCAGTTCGGCGCGGCCCACGCGGATGACGTGACTTGCGACTTCGATATTAAGGACTTTGAGCAGGAGTTTGGCGAAGGCGCCAGATGCGACCCGCGCCGTCGACTCACGCGCCGACGCCCGCTCGAGCACGTAGCGCGCATCGGGGAAGTCGTACTTGAGGGCTCCGGCAAGGTCGGCGTGGCCTGGCCTAGGCGAGGCTACGGCCTTGTGTTTAGCCGGATCGCCCGTTCCGACCGGGAGAACTTCTGTCCAATTCTTCCAGTCACGATTCTCTATTTCAATCGCGATCGGAGCGCCGATGGTTTTACCGTGACGCACTCCAGAGAGAATGTGCGCGGTATCGGATTCGATGCGCATCCGTCCGCCGCGGCCATAGCCGCGCTGTCTCCGCCAAAGCTCGTGATCGATGAACGCCTGGTCGACTTCAACGCCCGCAGGAAGCCCGGAAATCAAGGCGACCAGGCTCTCGCCGTGCGACTCTCCGGCAGTGGAAAAACGTAGCATGATGTGTGAGTTACCAGCCTTGATTGTAGCTCAGGGACAAACGCAGCAACGAGCCGTTGCTACTGAACGGATTGAATAGAACCACCCTTAGGTTTGGCAATTACTTGACTCTCCCAGCCGTCGTAGTCTGCGTTGAACTGTTTACTAAGCCGGAATAGCTGGATAACGGATTCGTCGATTGCGTCTTGATGCATGGGCTGGATTTTGGTGAGGCACAGAGCGTACCTTTCCCTCCCGTTCGCTCGCTCCCTTTCATATGCCGAGCTAACTGAATACCCAACTGCGATGGCTTCGCCTTGGAATGCATCGCGGTCGGCGGCTTCTTGAAAATAGACCCAGTGAAGAGCCTCTCTTGGAATTTCGAGCGTATCGCCCTTTCCTTTGAAGACCTCCAAGGTATCCCGGTTCATTATCGTCTGAAGCACTTCTTCGCTCGGATGGAGGAGACCCAAATATTGTCTCCAGTCACCATCCTCTTCAGCGCCAAACCTAAAACGGTAGTCCGGGTGTTCCTTCATCGCGGCCCGAACAGCAACTTTTAGATTGTCGCTTGGCGGTAGGTAGTAATAGAACTCCCGTCGATTGTCGCCCGTTATGCTACCCGCGAAAACTGCGTTCAGTGGGACGAGCGCAGTCAATAGGTCAGCTTCTATTTGAGAAAGTGCCTGCATTTCAGCCCCATCCGACAGGCCGTCGAAACGAGGGGAATTCATTTCGACCCACACCCACAGAAGCCAATTTCGATATGGGTCAGGAGCGTCTCGACGGAGGCTAAGATCGACGAAAATGCTGGAAAGCTTGTCGTTGACGTTGCAGAGATAAAAATTGAAATTACTCGGCATTGTCATTCAGGATCCTCAACCCTTTCAACCAACAATCCAGGCAAACTGGTCTTCGGTCAGCGGAACGACACTCAATCGTCCAATGATCACCAGCGGAGAATCCGCAAACAACTTCATCGCCTTGATCGCGGCTAGAGTCTTGGGCTCTTTGATCTTCTTGCCGACCTTGATCTTGACCAGCGGCACCTTTGGATCGGTCGTGTCGATAGAAAGGGCCTTTGCAGTGCCAACGGCCGTCTTCTCATCTCCAGTGTGGTAGATGATTAGGTCAGAGCCTTTGGGCATCTCGCGGAGGTGCTTGACTGCCTGAGGATTGGTTACGCCATCCCAAATCGTCTCCTTGTCGCGTTCGAGGTCCGCGAAGGAGTAGACGGTCGGCTCGGTCTTCAATAAATATGCGGGCATCTCATTCGTCTCCTTCGCCAGCCAGGTATCCAGATGTGTCGAGCAGCGGACGCTCGAGCGCTCGGACCCACTCGGTCATTTGCGCACCGTCTCTTCCAGCGATCGCGGCTCGAGTAAATTCACTGCGTACCGTTTGCATCTTCGCGTCCATATCGTCGAGGTAGTGCAGTAGGATCGCTTCAGGAATCATGGGCAGCTTGGGCGAGCCGTACTCGTAGCGTCCGTGATGGCTGAGCACCATGTGTTCGACAAGCACGCGCAGGCGCTTCGGAAAGTCGGGCAGAGCCTCAAGCTTCCGCTCGATCATGCCGTAGCCAATCGTGATATGCCCTAGCAGTTGACCCTGCATCGTGTAGTCGAAGCTCTTCTTCCAGACCAGCTCCTGCAGCTTGCCGATATCGTGAAGCACCGCTCCGGTCAGCAGGAGATCGCGATGGACCTCAGGATAGTGTTTCGCCGCGAGTTCGCAGACGCCCATCAGCGAAACTACGTGCTCAAGTAGCCCACCCAGCCAGGCATGATGCATCGACTTTGCCGCCGGCGCCTGGCGGAAGGCTGCGGCGATCTCCGGGTCGTCCAGAAAGACGCGCAGCAGAGCTTTCAAGTGAGCATCGCGAAAGCTCTCGACGTAGCCGTTCAGCTCTTTCCAGAGCGCGTCGACATCTTTCGTTGTCTGGGGCAGAAAATCGGCCGGATCATACTCGCCGTCCTGCGCCGCGCGAATGCGCTCGACTTTCATCTGAAGGCGTTCCTGGTAGCGGCAGACGAGTGCCTTGAGCTTCACGACGTCGCCCTGCTCAAACTCCGGCGAGGCCTCGGCGGCGTTGTCCCACATCCGCGCTTCCATCGAGCCGGTCCGGTCGGTGAGCACTAACGCCAGATACTTACCGCCGTCCTTCTTGTCGCGCAGCGATTTGGTCGTCGCGGAGAAGAATCCGGTGATCGACTGGTCCTCAAACTTGGTCAGGTCGGCAATGAAAGTCTCTTTCATCTTTGCTCGTACTCTACAGCATCGGCGGCCGGCCAAACAGTTGTACCTCGCGCCGATGAAGTTCGTTCGCCGAAAGCGGGGTACACCTATACTTCGCGCTTGAAGACGCTTGTTACTGAGGTTGGGCCGGTGGCGGCTGCGACGCGGGCGGCGCAGCCTGAGTATCGGGCGATGCGGATGGGGAGTTGGCGTCGTCCGCAGCAGGCTTGTTCTTCAGCTCGTCCTGCAGCCGGGTCTTCTCGGTGGGCTTAGGCTTGTTGGTTTTGGAGGTGTCCCCGGCAAGTCCGAGCGGTGCGGACTGAGTCTGCCGGTCCGCCACTTCCTGCGCGCCTACAGGCTGCGGAGCGAAGGGGTCCACCTTAGGTACTTTGGCCTTCTTCTCCTTCGGAACACTCGCGCGGTCGCTGTAGCGGCTCTTCTTCTCGGGAGCAGCCGGCGTGTTGTTGAAGCCGGGCGCATCCCCGGCGGCATTGGTTGCAACCTGAGTACCAGCGTCATCCGGCGGGGTTGCGGCTGCTCCATTCGCTCCGGCATCGACCGTTTGGGTCGCCGTTGTCGAGGGTAGCGTCTTGGTCGGGGCCTGGCCGTAGCGAATCTTTTCTTTTTTGCCGGGCTTCAAAGAGGTCGGATTGCTGGCAACCTGGCTATTCTTTGCTGTCGATGAGCTACTGGAGCTCGAGGAGGGGGAGGGGTTTGCGACTCCCACCTGGTCCTCCGCCGGTTGGCCGGGAGCGCCAACCTGGCCGGTAATCGGTTGGGCCGTAACAGGTTGAGCCGTCGTCGCCGCGGACTCGCCGGCGGCAGTGGCTGCTCCGGGCGATTCCGCGAGCGATGGGACGTTTGGTGGCGAGGCTGGAGTGGATTCTGGCGCAGCCGCTGGGGCGCTCGCCTGCTGGCTCTTGGGCGCAGATCCGAAGGTCCGCTGGCGGTACCGAGCTTTTTCGACCTTTTTCTTTTTCTTTGGAGCAGGAGGCGCGTAGGCGCTATAGCTCGGCTTGCTCGGATTCACGACCGCTGCTGTATCGATGTAGCCGGGTTTGTAGTCGATATAGGCTTCCATGCGCAGCTGCTTCAAATACGCCCGAAGAGCGGGCTCCGTGCGTTGGGCTCCGACGGCTTCTTCGACCTGAGGCAAGACATCCTTAAGCGGCGCAACTCCACCAGGGGTATGGGTGGCGACATAAAGAATGACATAGCCCTGCTTGGTGCGGATTGGCTGGGTGTACTGGCCCGGCTGAAGCGAAAAGGTCTGATCTTCGAACACTTTCGGAAGCTGTCCGCGCTTATATTCGCCGAGGTCGCCACCTTGGGCCGCAGTGCTTCCGGTGGAATTGTTCTTGGCAAGGTCAGCGAACTTTGCGCCACCCTGGAGCTGGGTGTAAACGTCCTGCGCCTTGGTCTGAGCGGCAGCTACCTGGGCGGCATCGTCCGCATTCGCAGTGGGAATCAGAATTTCGTTCAAGTGAACCGATTCCTGACGCTCATACTCCGATTTGTGGGCGTCGTAGTACTTCTGCAGATCAGCCTGAGTGATGTTGACCTTGCGGTAAACCTCCTGGCCAATCACTTGTTGGGTGATAACGCGGTCGCGGATGTGCTGCTTGAAGTCTTCGAACGAGACGCCTTGCTGCTTGGCCGCCGCCTCGAGAGCCTCCATCGAGTCAAGATGGTTCTGCTTGCGGATCTCGTCAAGCTGCTTGATCATCTCGGTTTCGCCCGTGATGCCCAGCTCCTTGCCCTTGGAGAGCAGTAATTGCTGATCGACTAGGTCGCGGAGGAGGTTCTTCTTCTGAGCCTCCAACTGCTCGGCAGTCCAGTTCTGCTCGTGCGCCGTGCTCTCCATCTCTTGCAGCTGCCGGTCGTAGTCGGATTTGCTGATGATCTGGTCGTTGACGAAGGCGACCGGCTCCTCGACGACGACACCGGCAAAAGGAGACTGCGGTCCGGTCGGCGCCGGCGTCGGAATCGAGTGGGCTGTCTGGCCTACAGCTTGCAGTGACGGGGAAGCTACCGCGATAGCTAAAATGAGGGCGACACCCGGCAGCCCTGCAGACGGCGAAATACGTAGATTCATGGGAAGGCTCAGTCTCAAGCAGATGGACTCTTCCCTTCCGGAAAAGCAACCCCGGAGCCGGAAAAAGCTCACCGCTGTCGCAATTCTAATCTCCACCGCAGATGAGCGCCAATCGACGCGAGCAGGTGTGGGCGAGATCGCTCGCTCTCCTATATCGGAAGCCAGGTCAACGACGCTGAGCTGAAGCCGGAATCTGGGGCCGTCAAATGTTATACTTCACGAAACGATCCTGCGGCGCGTCTAACCTCCAGCCATAATCGGCAGCCGTAGTTTTTGCCACAGTTGAGGGTTCCTTTCAGATGTCATCCCGCGTACGCCGCACCTTATTCTCGCTTGTTATCTTTTTCGCCACCTGCGGCCTGATCGGCATGATGATCGACCAAAAAGTAGGAGCGCAGTCGAGCACCGACGAGTCGACCTTCCGTGACAATCTGCGGAGCTTCACCAGCGTCTATGACCTGGTCGCCCAGAATTACGCCGACCCGCTGACCGGCGACAAGGCCGGTAACGTGATTTACGACGGCGCGATTCCCGGAATGCTGCGCACCCTCGATCCGCACTCCAGCTTTTACGATCCCAAGGCCTATGCGAAGATGCGCGAGGATCAGCACGGCAAATACTACGGCGTGGGAATGACCATCCAGCCGCAGGGTATCGGTCCCGCGCAAAAGATCGTTGTCGTCTTTCCGTTTGAGGGGACGCCGTCCTATCGGGCCGGCATCCGTCCAGGCGACGTGATTGCCGCCGTCGACGGCAAGACGACCGCCAACTTGAACTCGGAAGAGGTCGCCAACATGCTCAAAGGGCCCAAGGGCACGCATGTGCAGGTGACTATGGTTCGCGAGGGGGCGGCCAAGCCGCTGGTTTTCGATTTGATTCGCGACGAGATTCCGAACAACAGCGTCGATCTGAAGTTTGAGATCAAGCCGGGTATCGGCTACATCCACCTGCGCGGCTTTCAGGAGACAACCGGTCGCGAGATCAACGATGCTCTGCAAGGCTTCGGCGATAACCCGAAGGGGCTGGTCCTCGATCTCCGAGGCAATCCGGGCGGACTGTTGTCGGAGGCGGTCGCGGTCTGCGACAAGTTCCTCCATCGCGGCCAGATCATCGTTTCGCAGCGCGGACGCGCTTATCCCGAGCAGGTGTATCGCGCGACCCACGGTGAGTCGGGCCCCGAATATCCGATCGTGATCCTGGTGAATCACGGAACTGCCTCAGCCGCCGAGATTGTCTCAGGCGCCCTGCAGGATCATGACCGCGCTTTGATCGTGGGCGAAACGACCTTTGGTAAGGGTCTGGTACAGACCGTTTATCAGATATCTGAGAACACCGGCCTGGCGCTGACGACCTATCATTACTACACCCCCAGCGGGCGGCTGATCCAGCGCAACTACAGCGGAGTCTCGCTTTACGACTACTACTACAACCACGACACCCCTCCCGATACCAAGGACCGCGAGGTCAAGCTTACCGACTCTGGCCGCACCGTGTATGGCGGCGGCGGTATTACTCCCGACGATCAGATCGACACGCCAAAGTCGAACCACTTCCAGGAGATCCTGCTCGACCATTACGCCTTCTTCAATTTCAGCAAGCACTATCTTGCGAACCGCACCGTCACCAAAGATTTCCAGGTGAACGATCAGGTGATCGGCGACTTTAAAGACTTCCTCAAATCGCAGGACATCGCCTACACCGACCAGGACATTGCCGGAGTTCGCGACTGGATCAACACCAGCATTAAGTACGAAATTTTCACCTCTCAGTTTGGCCAATTGGAAGGGCTGAAGGTGCGAGCGCAGTGGGACCCGATGATCCAAAAGGCGTTGACTTACCTGCCTCAGGCGCAATCGCTTGAGGAGAACGCCGAGAAGGTCGTCGCTTTGAAAGCCAGCGCCAAGAACAACTCGACTTCCGAATAACCTCTAGCTTTCGTTGCAGACGCCGCGCCAGGCTGATGGCTGAACCTTCTTCTCGTGCCTCACTTTGAAATTTGATCTACGATGACCGCATGTTCACGGATCATCCAGCCAAATCCTCTCACGTTTTGTGGGCGGCTTTAATGGTCGCTGTAGCGGGCTGTTTCTGCTTCGCGCGCGCGCAGAATTTTTCCGAGGTCAAACCTGCGCCCCAGCAGGTCGCGTGGGAGGACCTCGAATTTGGCGTGATCATCCACTTCTCCACGAACACCTTCCTCGATCAGGAATGGGGTGACGGTACCGCCGACCCATCTATATTCAACCCTACAGAGTTCAATCCCGACCAGTGGATGCAGGCGATCCGCGGATCGGGGGCAAAGTATGTGGTGCTGGTTGCGAAGCACCACGATGGCTTCTGCCTTTGGCCGACGGAGCAAACAAACTACAGCGTCAAGGCGAGTCCATGGGAGGGCGGCAAAGGTGACGTCGTTGGCGACGTGGCCCGCTCAGCGCGCAAATATGGTTTGAAGTTCGGCGTCTATCTTTCTCCCTGGGACCGTCATGAACCGAAGTACACAGATTCTGCCGCTTATGACGAGTATTACCAGGCTGAGCTTACGGAACTTGCCACGAGGTACGGAGACCTGGTTGAGTTCTGGCTCGATGGGGCCGGTAGCGGCGGTCACGTTTATAACTTTCCCAAGATCGTTGAAACGCTGCGCACCTACCAACCCAACACGATCGTCTTTGCCGATACCGGCCTGTTTGAATACGGTGATGCTCGGTGGGTGGGTACGGAGAGCGGCATCGTTCCTTACGAAAACTGGAACGTTATCGACCGTCACGGCTACGTACGCTGGCGTCCTGTCGAAGCGGATACGCCGTTGCGTAAACTTCATTGGTTCTGGCATGCGAACGATGAAGCCTCGCTCAAGAGCCTCGATGAGCTTCTAACGACATATGACCAAACCGTCGGCCGCGGCGCGCAGCTGATGCTGGGCATCGCTCCGGATAGGCGCGGGCTGCTCCCCGAGAGCGATGTTGCGCGTCTTGAGGAATTCGGCAGAGCGGTGCGCACGCGATACTCCAACAATCTGGCTATTGGGCACACGCCAGCGTCGGCGGATGTGGCAGCCGCACTCGATGGCAACCTCGATACATTCTGGTCGGCGCCCGAGGGTTCGCATCACTCCACTCTTGAAGTCAACTTCTCCAAGCCTATTACCTTCAACCGGGCGCTCACGATGGAATGGCTCAACGATGGCCAGCGCGTTCAGCGATACTCCATTGATGTGTGGAGTGGAGGCGGGTGGAAGAGCGTCGCCTCGGCGCAAGCCATCGGACACAAAAAGATCGATATCTTTTCGGCGGTGACGGCGAGCCGCGTCCGGCTCAACATTCTGTCCAGCTCGGACGCAGCGATGATTCGCGAGTTTCAGCTGATTCACGCCGATGAAATCGGTGGACCAAATTGAGGACCGTCGTAAGAGGTTCTCACATTTGGGAGCGATGCGCCTGGTAATCAAGCCTCGCGAAGCGGAGCCACTTCAAGGTCTCGGTCGCGTACGCCAATCAGGTAGAGCAGGCTGTCGAGGCCCAGGAACGAAACTGCGTGCCCCGCACTTTGCCGAACCAGCGGTTTTGCCCGAAAGGCGATTCCCATACCGGCGATGCCCAGCATCGGCAGATCGTTTGCACCGTCGCCGACGGCAACCACCTGCTCCAGCGAGATATTCTCCTGGAGGGCTATCTGGCGAAGTAGCTCGGCCTTCTTCGCCCCGTCCACAATCTCAGTCTTGACCTGGCCGCTCACGGCGCCATCGACGATATCGAGCTCATTCGCAAAAACGTAGTCGATTCCCAACCGCGATTGCAGGTGCCTCGCAAAGAAGGTAAATCCGCCCGAGAGAATCGCGGTCTTGTAGCCAAGCATCTTCAGGGTCCCCATGAGGCGGTCTGCACCCTCGACAAGCGGAATCGTGTCAAGGAGTTCCACGATTCGACGCTCGGGAAGTCCGCGCAATAGCCCTACCCTGCGGGCGAAGCTTTGTTTGAAATCGAGCTCCCCGCGCATGGCGGCTTCAGTAATCTGGACGACCTGGTCGCCAACCCCAGCCATCTTCGCGAGCTCGTCGATGACCTCGGCCTGGATCAGCGTCGAGTCCATGTCGAAGGCGAAGAGCCGGCGGTTGCGGCGGAAGATGCTCTCACGCTGAAAGGCGACGTCGATGCGCAGGTCGTGGGCGGCGGCCATGAGCTCGGCGCGCATCTGCGACTCGGAACGGACCATTCCGCTGATTCTCAACTCAACGCAGGCAGTCGTATTGGGTGCGGTGGAGGCCAGCGACATTCGCCTTGAGAGTCTCTCGATGCGATCGACATTGAGGGCGTGTGCGGCGACAATTCCGCTGACCACCGAGAGCTGCTTCGCGGAGATGGACCGGCCCAGGACCGTGACGATGAAGCGGTCTTTGCCCTGCGTGGCGATCCAGTGATCGAGGTCGGGCTTGGATATCCGAGTAAACCTGACCTGCAACCTAAGTTCACCGCATTTTGTACGAATCGCCTCTTGCAGCGGGCCGAAGCTCTCGTTGCCTGGGATCTCCACCAGCAGACCGAGAGCGAGAGTTTCATGGACGACGGCCTGGCCGACATCCAGGACGCAGACATCATAGTCGGCCAGAATGGCGGTCAACGATGCAGTCAGCCCCGGCGTGTCCTGTCCGGAGAAATGAATCAGGACCGTCTCTTTCATGAACGATGCACAGGCTCCCACGCTAGGGTATCAGCCGATCGCAGCGGAGTGCACCCGAGCCGCGGGCCGCTGACAGCGTCTTGGCCCAGGGCCTGGCAGGATCAACGGGGCGGCGGCGGCGGCGGATGGTACGACTCGACGGAGAGCAAATTGCCGACGACGCCGCGTTCCTGTGGACTGAGTTGGCTGCCATACTTCGAATTCAACTCCGACTCCCGCAGGCCGGGCGGTACGTTGCGCAGATTCCGGATCGCGTCTTTTACAGCCTGCTGCCGATCGGGGGGCATCTGCCCCAGCTCGCGCGCCGATGCGCGTACCTGTTCCTGTTTCTGAGGCGAAAGACGCTCCATATTTTCGACCTGCTCCAGGCGATGCTGCCGTTGTTCAGGAGGCATCTGGTTTAGTTGCCGTAGCCGATTGGTTGCGTTTTGTTGCTGTTGGGGCGTCAGTCGGCTAAATCCCTGTTCATGTTGAAGTTTTTCGATCTGCTGGTCGGCAGTCAGACCTTGGTTCTTCTGGAGCCACTCGCCTAGGTGCTCCTGGCCCGGCGGATGACTCTGGCCGTTGGCCGGATGTCCCGTGGAGGAGTGTGAGGCCGAGGGGGGGTGCGGTGCTGGTGCCGAGTTATGTGGTGAAGGGGGCGGAGACTCGTGTTTAGACTGAGCGAGCGATCCGGTTGGGACCAGTCCCGAGACTACGACCGCAAAGAGCAGGCGGTTCAGAGCAATTCGGACATAGTGAAAAGCCGTCCATGGCATTCCGGCGGAATCGGGCGTGTAATCGAGACAGGGCTTCCCCGTGGCGCCGCACGCTCCAATGTTTACTCGGAATGTCATGTACGACCCCTAACCTGGAGCTCCGCCGTCTCCCTTGCTGCTCATATGAATCCTACGAATACCTTATCTCCGGTGAGACCATGACTCCGGTGAGATCATGAGTCATGCTAATTGAGGTCCCGCGCCCGGCTGGGGAAATCTCGCGATCTTTCATCGGCTAGAAGCAAAAGTCCCATTGGTGTCATGCGCGGAGTCTGTCTCCACAGGTGCTTTCCGGCGAAAAACGCCGGGCCGGACGGTGCACCTCACACAACGCTAGCTGCACTTTTGCTCTAGTCGCTCGACGGGCCTGCCATTCCCGAATCCTGATCATCCTGCGTAGCCGATTGATCGATCGAATCCAATTGCTGAAAAACCTGTGCATTGCCGTCCAGCGACTGCAGATCGCGAACCGCCGCCGACTCCTCTGTGTGGTGATAAGACTGCCAGGAAAGATCGGCATAGGTGCCGCCGCCAACCAAGACAATCAGACCCAGTGCGCCCGCCATCAACGGCTGCATGCGCAGGCTGCTTCCAAAGATCAGGCGAGCCTTCCATCGTTCAAGGAAGCCGACTGGTTTGGCCTGCTCTTCGCTTCGTAGACGCGATAACAATTTAGCGTCGAAGAAAGGATTCGCCTCCGGCACCGCCCAGTCGTCCAACAATCCCATGGTCGTGCGCAGCTCTGCCAATTCGCGGCGGCAACCCGCGCACTCCTCAACATGCCGATGCATCTCCGCTGGTATCGATTGCGGATCGAGTAGCAAGTCGGCTAACCTCGAGTTTACCTTCCGGCAGTTCATAAGACCTCCAGCAGACAGCTAGTTTTGCGCCAGATCCTGGGCGACAAAGTCTTTCAGCCTTTCGCGTAATGTCTGGTAGGCGCGAAAGAGCAATGATTTGGTGGCGGACTCGCTTAACTTGAGTACTTCGCCGATCTGTTTATAATCCATGCCCTGATATTTGTGCATGAGCACGGCCGCGCGTTGCCGCTCAGGCAACGCCAGGACGTGAGTGCGAATAGCCTTCATCCGCTCGTCTTTGACCAGTTCGAACTCGATAGTTGGACGGCCATCGGCGACGTCCGGGGTCGTTCCCGTCTCCGGGTCGGGCTGGTCGAGGTAAACGTTTTGCGCGGCCCGCTCGTAGCGCGTGTCGCGCGCATAGTTCACGCCTAAGTTAGTGGCGATTCGATACAGCCAGGTCGTAAACTTGGCCTCGGCTCGATAGCTTTCTCGCGAGCGGTAGACCCGCAAGAATACTTCCTGGGCAAGCTCTTCAGCTACCGCCTGGTTCCGCACCATGCGGAACATGAAGTTGACGATCGGTTTGCGATACTTCTCGAGCAGGTAAGTAAAACCAGCATCCTCGCCGGCACTAACGCGGAGCATGATCTCTGCGTCGCTTAGAGTGCTCCAATCAACGGTTGCCGTCGGATGCCCGTGCCTGCCCATTAGCCTCTCAGGTGGGGCAGAGTGGAGTAACAACTGATCCAGCACGAGGGTCGCCATGCCTTTAACAACACGGATAGACGGCCAAGGTTGCGGTTACTGGCGCCCTGGAACGAAGAAACCGGACGGCGAATGGCCGATCCGGCTGGATCGGCGGAAGCGGGAGGTGGCGTCGTCTTTCGGGCGGGGGAAGGCAGCATCTTCTGGCCCTTAAGTGTACCCGCTGGTCCGCTGGCCGGTCGAGACACACGGCCCGAACACCGTCCGCCGGGGCACGGGCCAGCCGGGCAAGGGCGACATTGGCAAGCCGGTTTTCCAGTGCTACTCTTGAAAAGCTAGGTTCTGGCAATCCACGCCTTCTTCATCGATATTCGACAGGCGCGCAAGCCCATCCCAGCCTCCCATTCCGGGCGCATAACTCAGCGGTAGAGTGCCACCTTCACACGGTGGAAGTCGTAGGTTCGAATCCTGCTGCGCCCACCATTAAAATCAATAACTTGGGTAATAAACGCTGAGAGGACCATGACGATAGAAGGTCATCGTCGATCTGGGCGCACTAGCGGCGGTTGAGTTCGGTGCCGGGGAGCTCATGCCATTCGAAGTCGGTGAGATGGCCCTGGACGTTGTCGCGGGAAGTGACAGGCTCATCGTCGGTGGGGCGGACGGCATGCCATGTGAGGGCGATGACGGCTCCGTTCTCATATTGGCGTTTGACCTCGGCGATCATGGCGGGGCGTGATTCGACCGAGTCTTTGTCGTCGCCAGCGGAGAAGCCGAAGTCTTCGCCGAAGAAAGCCGGATATTTGCCGGTGATGTCGTACGCGCGATCGGTCCAGCGCGAGCTGTCGTTCGGAAAGGTATGCTGCCGGGTCATGTTGTATTTGCCGGAGATGGAATCGAGGTAGCGGAGAAGTGCGCGGGCTTCGGGAGTGGCGTGGGGGATTTATGGGTGAGGGTGGTTGTGTCGCGGCTTGCCGAGCTGGTTGAGTGGCGATGACGGTCGCTATGATGGCGATCGCTATGATGATTTCGCCGAGTCATTCGTGGCGCCCCCGGATTTCATTGGGATTATAGTGGGGCGAACCTCCGGGTATGCGTCATTTGGCCGGAGTTACGGCGGCCGTGCTCCCCTGAGGCGGCGCGTTCTTGACATACTTGTCGAACCAGCGAAGCATCTCGTAAATAAGCTGTTCATTCGACTCCAGCGCGGAATACCAGTGCGGCTCATGAGGCAGGATCACCAGCCGAGCGGTGCCCCCGTTGCCTCGAATCGCTTCGTAAAGCTTCTGAGATTGTAGCGGCGTCGTGCCCGGGGTTCGCGTCTTCCCCGCCATGGATAATCAGCAGCGGCGTCTTTACCTTGTCGGCGAAGAAAAACGGGGAGACTTTCAGATAGACATCCTGCGCCTGCCATACCGATCGCACCTCATTCTGAAAACCGAATGGCGTGAGCGTCTTGTTATAAGACCCGCTGGTCGCCACGCCGGCCCTGAACAAGTCAGAGTGGGTCACCAGATTCGCGGTCATCAATGCGCCGTGGCTGTGTCCAGTGACTCCTATACGTCCAGGATCGGCAACCCCAAGCCGCACCGCCTCATCCACCGCCGCCTTCGCATCGGCGACGAGCTGTTCCAGATAAGTGTCGTAGGCCTTCTTCGGATCGCCAACGATCGGGAACGAAGCATTGTCAATGATCGCGTAACCGCCAAGAAGCAAAAGCCGATATTCATACAACCGCGTGAAGGTCTCTTGAGAACCCACAACCTGTCCGGCCTTTGAAGCGTCGGCATAATCGAGCGGATACGCATAAAGGATGGTGGGGACGCGTGTGCCCTCCTGATAACCGGGCGGCGTATACAGCGTGAACGACAGGTCAAGCCCGTCGGCTCGCTTGTACTTGACCAGCCGCTTCTTGATCGCCCGCACCTCGGGCGTCGGATCGGGGATATGGGTAACCGCTACGCTGGTGGAAGCAATGGCCGCTTCTCCAGCGGACGCATCGAGTGGCTTCCCAAGCGTTCGCTCAAACACATTAGGCGGATCGGCGGGCGATTGACGCCAGGTGAGAAAGGTCTGCGGGCTGGGCCCGAGGAAGGAAAGAAATCGCTCGTAGCAGTCTTTGTCGCTGCGAAAAAGGCGCTCCGAATGAAAGCTACTAAGGTCGAGCCGGTCGAGGAAGGGCCGGTCTCCGTCAGGGGAAGAACCCGTTCCGGAGAGGTAGATCGAATCGCCATCCTGACGAATTACAAGTGATCCGTTCGCGAGCTGGCGGTGCACAGGATAGCCAGGGTTCGCATACTGTTCGTCGGTCGAGAGATCCCAAAGCAAGCGAGGCTCTTGCTGTGGATGATCGACGTCCACGACGAAGGTTCGGTTCCAGTGCCGGTTACGGTCCCACTCGGTCAAAAGAGCGACGCTGGGTTTCTCGCTCCAGTCGATTCCCTGGTAGCGCTGCTCGATCCGCGCGACCTCGACAGCGGGTGAAGTAAACGGAGCTTTCAAAAGCATGATCTTGTCTCGAGCCGGAACCGTCACGTTCCAGTCGCCGCCGTCCAGGGCCTCGGCCCAAATGAGCGTCGCCGGATCGGTGGCCCGCCACGAAAATTCTCGCGGGCCCAGCGCCACGCCGTCGATGGGAACGCGGTCTGCAAGCGGAAGGGATGCGATGGTATGAGTGAGAACGTGGGAGCGGTCCGATATGTCCAGGACTTCGACTTCCTGCGGAAATCGATCGTAAGTGGTGACGTAGGAATAGGGCTTGTGGATAGCCGTGACAAGTATGTGCTGGCCATCTGGCGCGGCAGACACCGATTCGTAATTCCGCGGCCCTCCTAAGGGAGTAATTGCCGCGGTAGTCGCATCAACGAGCGCGAGTTGCGAGGCCCCGAAGTAATCGAACAGGTCCTCGTCGTGCTTGTTGCCGAGCGTGTCGCGGGTCTCATACGTGCTGCTCTGCCCCTTTTCGCCGCCCGTCTCCTGGATGCTGGGTCCAATTGGCATGACCGGTTCGGGAGGCGGCGCGCCCATGCCCTCAGGCACGAGCTTGACCAGGAGCGTCTTCTGGTCGGGCATCCATTGCAGCTCGTCGTCAAACATCGGGTTGAGATGCGCTCCGGGCACTTGATGCACTTCGCCGGTCTTTGCGTCGCCTATCCATAGCTCGACGGAGTCAGCGGCGATGTTCGCGAAGGCGAAGCGCGTTCCGTCAGCGGACCAGAGCGGCTCGCCTGGACATGCGCCGGTGGGAAGCGAGACTGGAATTTGCGCGCCATCGGCGACGCGGACTAGAGAGAAGTTCGTGGCACATTGGGTGATTCCGTAGCCGCCTGGCGTATCGTGCCGGCTATGGTTCTTCGGCTCTATACGAACACCCGCTAATCGCAGATACGGCGTCGCCACCCGGGCGATCGACGGGTAGTCCTGCCACGTCACGAGGAGGATCGTATCGTGCGTCGGGCTGACCACCGGAATTGGAGGAGAGGGAGCCTGCATCACATCGAGTATGTTTTTCGGCGGTAAGTTGTATCCGGATTCGCTCCCAGTTGGAACCTCGGTGGGTGCTGAGGTTGAACTCGCCGGCGACGAGCTTAACTGCCCTCGAAGAGGCCCACACGCCGCCAACGCAACAAACCCTCCAAAGAAGAGACGCTTCAACATGTTTCGGTCCGGCATAGGTACCCTCCGATCAATTCACGACTATTAGATTGCTAGACAACACGATACTCCGTGGTTTTGGGTTATCCGCCAAACCTTGTGGTAGAGCCGCGCTGCGTCAAAAGCTGGGCCGCATGTGGGTCGCACGCGATGATGTTCGGAATTCAGCTTCTTGGCGATCCCGGGGTGCGGCTGCGGGTCAGGACCCGCCGTCGTGAACCGGAAGTAAATCCGGGGCAAGCTGGCTTTGCGATACGCCACAACCTGGCTCTCGCCGCCGGTGTTCCCGGTTTGTCCGCCAACCTAGGCCCGCGTGACAAAGTCATTGGCGGATTGTCAGGAAGGTTCGCAACCGATCGGTCTCTGCCTTCAGCTTTGCAGGAGGCGGCTCTGGTAATTCTTCCATTTTCATTCGCGCGGCCTTGATGTCGCCAGCAGCGAAGAGTGCTTCAGCTATCTTCAGATTGAAGGTGTAGGTATGGTCTTCCTTTTGTTTTCGGGGCAAGTTCGAATTGGCGATTTTTTCAAGTGCTAAATCGGCCAGGGCGATCATCCGAGTCGTCTCCCGGGTTTCCGAGAGAATGTCGAGCAGGACTTCGATGGCTTTAGCCCACGCCCGCCAGTTTTTGAGAGACTCGAAATCGTTGGCTGCATCCATGGCACGTCGAATCCCGTCGGCGAATCTTCCCGATGCCAAATCGATGCCCGCAGCGGCGGTACGGCAATATGCGACTTGCAAGGTGCGCCCATGATAGGCGTGAATGGCCAAAGCGCGCTTGAGCAAATCGGACGCTTCCACTAGGCGACTAGGATCGCTCGAGAGGAGTTCGGCGCGATCTCGTAGCGCACGTCCCAGAGCGGAGTGCCAGCGCGAGTCGCGGAAGAAACGGGATTGTGGAGGAGACCCCTCCGGAGTCCGTTCCAGGGCCTGCGCGGCCGCAAGATACGCCAGGTCGGCGGCTTCAGTCTCTCCCCGGCTCTGGAGCAGATATCCCAGCTCCAGCTTGGCTCTCGCTGCGTCGCGAAGGTTGTTGTCGTCCTGGATCGCTTCGTCGAGCGCCTGCCGGTAGTATTCCTCCTGGCGTTGGTGTTTATCCAATTGGGTCAGGGGTTCGCCGTCGGTTTCGGGAAGTTGTCCAAAACGGCTGACGAAATTTCCACTCGCCAGGAGTTTCTCAGCGGCGCCGTCAATTTTGCCGATCGCTGTCCGCGCGTCATCTTCCTTCTCGCTTCGAGCGCAGGCGTAATAAACAGCGCACCAGTGTTCATCGCCCGCCTCGCTGGTTGGCGGTGCCTCATCTCGCGAGCGTTGAAGCGCTTCCTCCAGCCGGTCCTGGTCGACGAGTTCTGGGATGCTGGGCGACCGTTCCGCCTCATACAAAAGCAGGAATGTCAGCCTCGCACTCGGCTTGATCGTCTTCAAGAACTCCAGATGCCGCAGCGAGGATTTTGTCCAGACAATGAGCGGTTGGCCATAGCGGGCGATTTCTCCGAAGAACCACTTCAGCTGTTCGGCTGGATGCGGGGGAGGGCCATCACTCCGCGACAATCCGAGTTCCTTAATGCATGCGTCAGATATTGGGCACGCGTCTCCGTCGAGCCGGATCACGGTGCCGTTCCAACCCGCGAAGGCGGATCGAGGCAGTTTAGAAAGTGCTTCGGAGGGCGCGTACAGCCCGACTTTCGCGCCAGGCCCAAGCGACCCAACGCCCTTGGTGACCGATTCCCAGGAGTCGTCCGCATCGCCGTCTGCCCAGCCTTGCGCGGGCACGCGCGGCCCGTTCAGAGGCAGCGAGCTGAGATCGAGCGGAGTGCGCAGGTAGACGGTCATCGAAGCCCAGGCTGCGTAATCTAACTCGTTCTTGAACTTGTCGGAGCGGATGCGGACGAGCGCGGATTCGGGATCGCGGCTTGCGGCCGCGCCGAAGACATCCGAGTAGAAGGCCTCGGCAATCGATTTGGCATCCAGGTTGTGAAGCTCTGCCAGGAAGGAGAGCACCATGGCTGTGCCGCGCCGATGCAGGCAGAGCGCCGGAGATTCGCCCCATGAGTTAGCCGCCGAGGAGTAGCAACTCCACAGCAGCGCCATCTTGGCATTTCCGAACCTATTTGCGATGTCCCACGGTCCGATCTCGCCGATCTCGTTGTTGACCGCGTCGCCGTGCGCCTCGATGTGCAGAATGTCGGGATCGCTCCATTTCTGGCTGGTCCACTCCCGGGGCAGCAACTTGAGTGCCATCGCGGTATTCTTCGGCGTGTCTGGTCGAAGATCCGAGAGCACCTTGAGGTCGGCTGGAAACAAGGCGGCCTCTAACGAGAAATCGTCCCAGGCCTGGACAATAGACACGTCGCCGGCCGCAACGAATTTTCCGTCCTCGTCACAGAGCGCAGACCAGGGCAGGAGATGAAGCTCGGGCCGATAGGTCTGAATTACAAGTCTCCTGGGAGTCCCGGTGTCGGTGAGGAACTCGCGCAGCCCGGGGCTAAGTCCGGCGAGCCTTTGGTAGAGGTCGGCGCCAAAGGTCCGAATGAAGACCGCTCCGCGATGGCCGTCGTCGTTGCGGTTGAGGTTGCAGTTGCGGAGCCGTTTGACGAACTCTCGCCACTGCTCGTCGTTACGCGGCGATTGAAAGAACCCGACAGGAAAAACATGACCATCGATGGACAGATTCACGCCGTATTCTCGTTCCCCGGTGAGCGGTCTGCTTTCAACCGTCTTGCCTTTGGGGCCAATCCTGTCCCCAGGCAGGGTAAACAGGACGACGGCGGTCTTGCGGGCAATCGGCATGGCGTCAAAGCTAGCATAATGGAATCGCGATTCTTGTAGGATCGCGGGAGCAATCATGGCGGCGGACAGTGAGCTAACGAGAATGCCAATTCCGATGGGAGTTCGAGCGAATGGTCAGCTACGGCCGGCGCTCTCGGCTGACGAACTGTTGCGGCAAGTGGACGGCGCACCCGGCGATTCAGATGAAGTTCTTGCTCGCGCGCAGGCGGTCAAGGTGCTGGGGGTCGCTGGCAACGTCGACGATCCGATGGACTTGAGGGAAACCGGTTGGGCCGTGCTGTTTGCCGCGGAAGCCGATCCGCTGATTCGCGAGCAACTTAAGCCGCTGCTCGATCTGCGGCAAAAGCAGGTTCAGGACGAAAAGCTTTTCAAGATATTTGAGGGGGGGAGGGTGCCTATCGTGATCAGTCAGCGGACAACTGGGCCCGGCAGCGCGGCGTGTCGCTCTCTGCCGCGGTCGATCCTCGCAAAGGTGTGCCCTATTACTTGCTCATCGTCGGCTCGCCGCAGCAAATCTCGTTTGAATTCCAGGCACTGATCAAGCTGCAATGGGCGGTCGGAAGACTCTATTTCGACGACATAGAAGATTACGGACGTTATGCGCAGGCGGTCGTCGACTACGAAGCGCCAGACTTTCGTCCGGTTCAGCGAAAGAGTGCGGCCATCTGGGTCACCAAACACGAGGGGGACGCAGCGACGACGATGCTCTCCGATGCTGTTTCCGGCGACTTCTTAAGCCAGGATGACCCGCTGGGCCAAAGGCGCCAGTTCAGCCTGGATTGGTTTGGTGACGGGGAGGCTACCAGGCAGCAGTTGGGGGAGATTCTGCGGGGCAACGCGCCGAGCGGTCCCCCCGCCGTGCTCTTCACCGGCTCGCACGGAGCGGAGTGGCCATTGGACGATCCGGCGACCCAGCGACAGATGCAGGGCGCGTTGGTGACGCAGGAATTCACGCCGGGAACGCCCTTGGAAGCGAGCAATGTGTACTCGGCGGAAGATGTACCAGCGGATGCGATGGTGCATGGCATGATGGCCTTCATATTTGCCTGCTATAGCGGAGGGTGTCCGGTCGAGGACAGCTACTTTTTCAATAAAGACGGCTCGAAGATTGCGGTCGCGCCCGAAGCACTGATAGCCAGGCTTCCGCAGAAGCTGCTTAGTCGGGGGGCGCTCGCGGTCATCGCTCATGTGGATCAGGCATTTTCCTATATCTTTCAGAATCTTGAAGGAACGCCGCAGGTACAGTCGATTCGAACTCCGTTGGAACTGCTGATGAAAGGAGAGCGGGCCGGGCTTGCGGCTGACCGGCTGAACCTTCAGTGGAGTGCTATTGCGGCGCAGGTGGGTGTGGCCCTGGGCCGGCGGAGAGAGCCTGACTTTGACCCCGAATCGTTTGCGACTCTCTATATTGCCCGCGACGATGCGCGGAACTATATCGTGCTGGGCGATCCGGCGACTTATTTGCGGGTTAAGGATCTACGGTAGGACTATATGGCGCTTGACTCTCTATAAGGTAGAGATCTCCTCAATTGGGAATGGCGCTTGACTCTCTATAAGGTAGAGATCTCCTCAATTGGGAAGCCCCGGCGCACGGCTTCCTCACGAAATGCCGCCGTCACATCGCTATGCCCGCGCGAGACCAGATTCCACACTACAGTCGCCAGGACTTCTTCTGTCGGCAGTGCCAGCCTCTCAGCGTGGTCGAGGATTGCGAGGTTTGCCGCGAGATAGGATTCGTGGCCGACGGCCTCGTTCGCGCAAACTATGAGGTCGCCGTTCTGACTGACCTTTTCGACGACTCGATCGAAGATTGCTCCCCATTGATAGCCACTGTGATGCTCCCCGGTCAGGCCGTCGACGACCGAGGAAGCGCGAAAGCTCGCGGCATCGCTAGGCAGAACGACGCATCGGCGTGCACCAAGTTCGCCGGCGACCTCGAGCGCCAGCAAGTCTGCCCCCCGCGCCGCCGAGCAGATCAGAGTAGAAATCTGTCGGCTATGAAAACAGGATCGAATGCGATCTGCGACGGCGGGTGCGTTCTCCCGAGGGAAGCGCGGGATCTGCAAGCCCTCTGCATCGATACGTCGTCCAGCCAGAGCCGCGATCATCTCATCTGAAATTCTAGTCCGCCTTGGTTGAGTCTCTCTGCAGACTTCTCACATTAGCGCGGCTGGGGAAATGTGGCGCTGGGAAGGTCCCATGATGGCGGCTAAGCACGAGCGCCACACTGTGCTCTCGCCAATAAAGCAAGTTGGAACTTTAGTTCGATATAAAGCGCCTTCTACTGTTTATAATCTAAATAAATGCCGCCAGAGACGGCGTTAGCACATACGAGACCTGAACCCATCCGCTCGGTTTGTCCATTAAATGTCTGCCGCATTATTTGAAGATCCCAGAGATTATCCATACAGAATCAATGGCTTAGATATTCAGAACAACGTCGGGAGTGCTGTGCGTGAAGTGGTTATGCAAACACTGGCTCGAGCTGCTTCATGTGGTAGACTCAGCCAAGATAGACTCGATTTCCGCCCTCCTTTCCTCTGATCAATGTCGTTTTTGTGCGGTCTGGCCCTTTCACTTTAGCCTCGCAGAGAGGGGACGATATTCTTGCTTGCTCTGACAGCCAATTTGCGGACTGCTCCTGAATTGATTTCACAACTCACGAGCGATCATTCCCAGTCGATGGCCTTGCGCTGTCATGGGCGGGAGATGAGTTTTGCTGAGTTCGACAACAGAGCGAACCAGTTTGCGAGCTATCTGATCCAACTTGGTGTCCAATCCGGCAGTACGGTGGCCATTTGCGCGGAGAGGTCTATCGAGTGGATCGTGGCCGCCTTGGGTATTATGCGGGCCGGAGCCGCGTACCTCCCGCTCGACACCGCGTGGCCTGATGAGCGACTGCGCTATGCAATCAACGATTCAGGCGCGGATGTCCTGGTGGCCCGCGCCGAAATTCTTGATCGTCTCCAGGCGAAGGCGACGGGCATCGATCCCTGGCGAGAGGCAGAACTCATTGCCGCGGCCCCAGCATTCAAGGCCAAACCAATCGAGCCGGAAAGCCTTGCGTATCTCATCTATACCTCGGGATCGACGGGCGTTCCCAAGGGCGTGGAGATCACGCACGCCAATCTGGCCCACCTTATCCGATGGCACTGGGAAGCATTTAAGGTTACTCACTATGATCGTGCTAGCCACCTCGCCGGCCTTGGCTTTGACGCAGCCGTCTGGGAGATTTGGCCGAGCCTGGCTGCGGGCGCAACCCTGTGCATCATCGATGACGACCTTCGTTCGTCGCCAGAGCTGATTCAACAGTGGATGATTCGTGAGCGGGTGACGATCGGCTTTGTGCCCACCGTGCACGCGCGGCCGATGATGGCTCTCGCGTGGCCCGCCACAACGGATCTACGGCTTCTGCTCACCGGCGGAGACGCGCTGCAGGATTCCCCTCCCATCGGCCTGCCTTTCGAGGTCGTGAACAACTACGGACCAACCGAATGCACCGTCGTCGCGACGTCTTGTTTGCTCGAGCCCGCATCTCCCGGCGTTCCCCCGATTGGCCACGCCATCGCCGGCGCCACGGTTTATTTGCTGGACGAGACCGGGGCAGAGGTTCCCGACGGCACCGTCGGTGAGATTTATATAGGCGGAACCGGAGTTGGGCGCGGGTACCGCAACCTTCCTGACATCACGCAACGGAGCTTTCTGCGGGATCCTTTTGCCAGTACGCCTGACGCGCGCATGTATCGCAGCGGGGATCTCGGGCTTCGCAGATCCAATGGTGAGATCGATTTCCGTGGGCGCGTCGATCGGCAGGTCAAGATTCGCGGCTACCGCATCGAACTTGATGAAGTTGCAAGCGTCCTCGCGCATCATCCAGATGTTGAGTTTGCCACTGCGACGATTCACACACCGGAAGGCGGCGAGAATCAGCTCGTGGCCTACGTTCTTCCCAGGAAAAACGAGCCGGTTCCGACCACGGAAGAGCTCCAGGAGCATCTGCTGAAAACCTTGCCGGACTATATGGTGCCGGCTGCTTTTGTGCGGCTGGATGCAGTCCCTCTTTCGCCGAATGGAAAGATCGACCTGTCCGGGCTTCCGCAACCCACGGACGCCAATCGACTTGAGACAACAGCCGGCCGGCCTGCGGTCTCCCCTGTTGAAGAAAAGCTCCTGACCATGCTGCGAGCGCTGCTGGAAAACGATTCGATTGGCCCGGAGGACAACATCTTTCTGGCTGGTGGGCACTCCCTGCTGGGTATGCAGTTGGTCATTCGCCTGCGCAATACCTTTGGCGTCGACGTGACTTTGCGGCAACTCTTTGAAGCGCCCACGGTGGCGCGACTGGCGGTGTTTGTGGAATCCAAGCTTTTGGAGGCGGTTGACTCCATGAGCGAAGAGGAAGCCAAGGCCCTTTTGACGGAGTATGAGCACAATGGCGACACACAGCGCTAGTACGATTGACGCGGCTACCGACGAGAATCTGAGTCTCCTCCGGATGCTCAATCCCGAGGTGTTGGCGGATCCGCATGCCATTTACGCGGCCTTGCGCGAGTACGATCCCGTGCACTGGGACCCCTATATGCACGCGTGGGTGATCACCAGCTATCCGGAAGTCGTCTACGTCCTCACCAATTGCTCCGCAGACCGTACGCCCGCCCCGGAATATCTTGACAAGCTTGGACTTACGTTCATGAAGCCGTTTGCCGAGGTCATGCTCAAGCAAATGATGTTCATGGATGGCGCCATGCACACTCGATTGCGAGGCATCTGCGCTGCCGCTTTCACGCCGCGGCGCGTCGATTCGATGCGTGGTGTGATCGAGTCCATCGCCAATGAGCTCATCGACGGATTTATCGCTTCCGGGCAGATTGATATGATCACCGATTTCGCCAATCCTCTACCAGCGATTGTGACTGCAAAGCTGCTCGGGGTTCCTGTGGAAGATCACAAGCAGCTCCATGCATGGGTCCTCGATCTCGCCGAGGTGCTCGGCAATTATCAGCATCATCCCGATCGAGTGGCGGAGATCGTGAAGAGTCTCGATGCTTTCAAAAATTACATAGCTGACAGAATGGAAGAGGAGCGCCGCAAGCCCACAGACGGCCTGATCTACTCGCTGATGATGGCCGAGGTGGAAGGGCAGAAGCTCACGGATGAAGAGGTGATTGCCAACACTATTATCACCCTGATCGGGGGGCATGAGACAACAACCAATCTCATCGCCAGCGGATTCCTGACGCTGCTGCGCAATCCCGAATCCTTTGAGCTGCTGCGCAGCCGTCCGGAAGTCGCCAAGTCGGCGGTGGAGGAGTTGCTGCGCTACGAGTCTCCGGTGCAGCATACGGCTCGCATCGCGCCGGCAGATTTTGAGCTTCGCGGCAAAACGATTCAAAAAGGCTCGCGAATCGTGGTTGTGCTGGCCGCGGCGAACCGCGATCCCGATCGCTTTCCCGATCCGAACCGTCTGAATTTACTTCGCGAAGACAACCGGCAGGTGGCCTTCGGCTGGGCCGCTCACTTCTGTTTCGGCGCTCCCTTGGCGCGCATGGAGGGGCAGATTGCGTTCAACACGCTTCTCCGCCGACTCTTGAATCCGGTCTCGCTCGATGAGACGCTGAGCTGGCGAAGCAACGCAGGCCTGCGTGGTTTGATTTCGCTTAAGATCGGCTTCGATCCTGGGGTGCCTACTACACCTGCCAACTGAAATATACCTAAGCCGATATTGGTCCGATCCGTGTAAATGAGGTTGCGAGTCGTGTGCATCCCGGAGGTCCGGGCTCAGGATTTCGTTGAGAACATCCTCCGAACTGAGTCCAGAAATCCTAATGATTCCGAAGAGGGCTTGCCAGTAGAATCTGCCGCATCAGGGCCAGGATCAACTCGCCTGTGTGCCTGGACCGCGGCGGCCACCTCCGAAATGCGGCGCGACGGATCAGCTACAACTTCCGCGACGATGGCGTGCCAATCCCCGATGATGCGCTTGATGGTGCTCGCTTCAAACAGATCACAGTTATAGATCAACCTGCCTTCAATGCCATGCGGAGTGTCATCAAGCTCCAAGTTGATGTCGAATTTGGTTGAGCCGTTGTGTATGTCCATTCTGGCGAACCGCCAAGACGGGCTGAGCGGGGCGAGCGGCGGCTCGAGTGAGAACATAACCTGAAAAAACGGATGCCGGCTGGTGTTCCGCTTCCCCATCATGTCCGTCACGAGTCTGGAGAACGGAATCCCATCATTCGCCATCGCGCCCAGCAGTACTTCTTTGCACTGCATAGCGAGGTCTGCAAAAGACGGATCCTCACTTAAGGAGACTCTTAGCGCCAGGGTGTCGAGAAAATATCCCATCAGCGGCTCCAATTCCGAGTGATGCCTTCCTGCCGACGTTGTCGCGATGATAAGGTCGGTCTCGTCGGACTCAGTCTGAAGCAGGATATAGAAGGTCGCCAGCAAGCTCATAAACGGAGTCACATTCAGCTTTTGATCGACCTCTTTCAAGGCGGCACTCACATCTGAGTCGAGAGCGATCTGGGCCATCGCCCCGCGATAGCTCTGCATCTCCGCACGAGGATGGTCGGTTCTGAGAACGTCGCGATGCGACGCGCCGCTCAGCTTTTCTCGCCAATACGCCAGCTGCACGGGCGCGATCGACTCGACCCATCCGCGCTGCCAGACAGCGTAATCTCCGTATTGCACAGGTAGTTCCGGCAAAGGAGAAGGAAGGCCTTGGGAGAATGCCTCGTAAAGGGCCTCTAGTTCCGAAACGAAAACTCGATAGAGCGAAAGGCCGTCAAATATGATGTGGTGAAGCGCTAGGTAGAGCCGATGCTCGTTCTCGGAGAAGCGGACCAGCCGTGTCCGATAGGTCGGTCCAGTCTCTAGGTCAAAGGGGGCCAGAACATCTGCCAGTGCCATCTTGCGGGCCGTGTCGTCGCGGGATTCCTCCGGAGCGTGGGTCAGATCGACATAGGGTATCTCGATGTGCGCCGGCGGCGGCTGAACAAACTGCATCAGTGCACCGTCCTTCCACCCAAATGTCGTTCTCCAGGACTCGTGCCGCCGGACAATCTCCGTCAAGGCTTTTTCGAGCGCCGCGCGGTCCATCGAACCATAACGGTACATTGTGATGGGATCGTTGTAGATCGGCACTTCGTTCGCAAATTGAGAGTGGATCCAGAGCTGTTCCTGCCCGAAGGACATGGGGGCAGCAGCTCCCGAAGGCCGGCGAGGTATTCCATGAAGTTTGGCAGGCGCTTCCAGAGTTCGACCAAGCAGCAGCTTTCCAAGAAGTTCTTTTTTCGAGTCGGAAAGTGAATTTGGCATCGAAGTCTCTCTTGACCGAACATCTTGAACTACTCAAACTCGAATCAATCGCCGGGTGCTTGCGTACAGGGAGATTGGTCTGTTGCCGAGTATGATTATTTCACCATTTACATCCGTGTCTTACGGGCACCGCATCTTGACATGAAACTTCTTCCCCTATTGGTGGCCGTCATCGGTGTAGTTCTCTTTCGAACCTCCTCGTACGGACAGCAGGCCCCGTCCGCCGCTGAGAAAATATGGCAGGTCCCCGGAAATTGGACTCCGAGTAAGGTCGATCGTCCGGCACCCTCCTATCTACCCGATCCCGCCAAGGTCTACACGCTGGCTGAGCTCGTCGATCTCGCCGAGCGAAACAACCCCGAAACACGCGTCGCTTGGGAAAACGCTACCGCGCGCGCCGCCGACCTCGGAGTCTCGAAGGCCACGCTCTATCCGACGCTCGCCGCGCTGGCGATCGCGGACAGCAGCCGGATCGACATTTTATTCAACACCGACTGGATACGCCAGACGACCGGGACCTTCTCTCCTACCCTCAACCTCGATTACACGGTTTTCGATTTTGGCCGGCGATTCGATCAAATCGCGATCAGCCGAAGCAATCTCCTGGCTGCCAACTTTCTTTTCAATGATACTCACCGGAAGATCATCTTTCAGGTCATGGAAGCCTATTACCGGGTGCTGAATAGCAAAGGGCAGGAGGAAGCGCAGGAAGCGAATCTGAAGAACGCGCAAACCGATCAGGACGCGGCCGAAGCGCGCCTCCACGAGGGCCTTGCAACTCTGCCGGATGTGCTCGAAGCCCGTAGCGCCGCGGCCCAGGCCGACTACGATCTACAGGCTGCAATCGGAGCGACGGAGATCGCCCACGGGGACCTTGCAAATGCTATAGGCATCTCTCCAACCAGCCAGTTTCAAGTCCAGAGCATTCAAGATCTGCACATCCCGCAGGAGCTCGACGATACTGTAGAAAAATCAATCGACCGAGCGCTATCGCAGCGGCCAGACCTCATGCAGCAGGTGGAGCAACTTCGCGCTGCCGGCGCGGAAATCAAGGTGGCCAAGACCGCATATCTTCCCACTTTGACTTTCGATGGCTACGGCGGCCTCTCCCATAGCTACGGGCAACAAGCGCTGATGCCGGGGGTTTACTCTCCCAACCAGGAGACCTGGGACGCGCGCCTGAGCCTCACCTGGAATCTCTTTGACGGATTTGCACGCGAGAACCGGTTGGCCCGAGCGAAAGCCGACCAGAAACAGGCGCAGGCGCAAGTCGATACGCTTCGCAATCAGATCGAGAACCAGGTGTGGGCGGCGTATTCGACAGCGCGCACCGCAATGCGTGAGCAAAGGGCGGCGGCTGCGCTGCTGGCTTCTGCGACTGAGTCCTACAACGCCGCACTACAGTCCTACAACTACGGCGTACGCAGCCAGATCGATGTGGTATCTGCCCAGCGCACGCTCGCCGTGGCGCGCACCGCTGACGTGACGGCACGGACGCAATTGTTGACAGGAGTCGCCGCTTTAGCCTTTCAGACGGGAGATCTGCTTCATGCAAAAGCGCCCTAACCGGATACAGAGAGCCGATACCTCGCCGTTTAGCGACGGTGCTAAACGCATCGCGAGTAGCGGGATGATTTTTCTCGCACTGCAATTCGCTGCGGGATGTTCGCGCGCCCCAACTCTCAACATTTTGGGTTCGTTTTTCCCGTCGTGGATATTCTGTGGCTTGCTCGGCATACTGCTTACCGTTGCGGCCCGACTGGCGCTGGTGCGGGCAGGAATCGAGCAGCAGTTATCGCCGTTGGTTGTGGTCTACCCATGTCTGACTGCTTTTTTTACCTTCACCCTTTGGCTGCTGTTCTATAGCTGATCCGGAAAGGAGTTGCCGTGACCGACACCACTACCGCTCCAAGCCCGACCGCTCCTCCGCAGCACCAGCGATTGGGACGAATTCTGAGCATCGCCATCATCGCCGCCGCCGTGATCACCGGAATTCTCGTGATCCAGCAGACCGACAACCATCCGCGCACCGACGACGCCGAGATCTTCGCAAATTTTATTGGGATCGCTCCGCAGGTCGATGGCCCGATCACCCAACTCCCGGTGAAGGATAACCAGTTCATGAAGCAGGGCGAGTTGCTCTTTGAAATCGATCCTCGCCCCTACGAATACGCGCTGCAGAAGGCGAAGTCCGATCTGGATACTTTGGAGGGCCAGATCACCGACCAGACCAGGACGATCGCCTCGCAGGTAAGCGCGGTAGGAGCGGCGCGAGCTAACACGGATAGCGCGGCGGCAAATGTTGCGCGAGCCGCGGCCGCCGTCGACGAGGCGAAGGCCAACGTCGCGAACGCCAAGGCAGCACTGGATAGCGCCAACGCCGAACTGCTCTACACCACGAACAATTATCACCGCATTGAGCCACTGCTGGCCAAGCAGTTTGTGACCGTCGACCAGGTAGACCAGGCGAAGACCGCCGTCACTGCGAGGGAGCAGGCCGTTCAGCAGCAACGCTCTCAGGTGCTGCTGGCGGAGGCCCAGGTGCAATCCGCATTGGCACAGTATGAGCAGGCAAAGGCGGTGGTGGAGCAAAGCCACGCCCAACTTAGCCAGTCACAGCACGGCGTACTCACTCTCGATCCGCTGACCGCGCAACGCGAAGGCCGGGCGTCGGCCATCCGTACCGCCGAGTACAACCTGAACAATTGCAAGGTGCTCGCGCCGTTTGACGCGCGAGTCACCAACCTGACCATCTCCAACGGGGCCTACGCTCATACCGGCCAGCAAGTCTTTACCCTGATCGACACGAGGGTATGGTGGGCGGTGGCCAACTTCCGCGAAACCCAGTTGCGGCATATCCACCCCGGCATGCAAGCCGATGTCTATGTTCTTTCAAGGCCCTGGATCAAATACCACGGCGTCGTCGACAGCGTCGGCTTCGGTGTAAGGCCTGATTCAACCCTGGTGGGAAGTTTTGAGACATCGGGATTGCCAGACACGCAGCGCTCCCTGAACTGGGTACACCTTGCCACGCGGTTTCCCGTGAGGATACGTATTGAGGCCGCGGAGACCGAGCCATTCCGTATCAGCGAATCCGCAGTGGTCATCGTTCGCGGGGACGAGAAGGCAAAGTAGAGTGGGCACCCAAACCAGCGCGCTGCCAGCAACTTCACGCGACAACATCGTCGATGAGGCAAGCGCGTGGTTTTGGAATTTTCTGAAACAGGAGCTCGCTCCCTATCCGGGCAGGACCTGGGTTGTCGGCCGCGTAACAATCGCCGCGACCATTGTCATGATCATCGTCATGACCTTTCGTATTCCCACCGGCTTCCTTGGTGCGATCTTTACTGTCTTTATCTCTCGCGAGAACCCGACCGCCACCTTTTTCTCCGGCATTAAGGCGATTCTTGCCTTCGTTGCGGCTACCATCTACGCGGCAGTAGGCCTGACGTTTTTGGTGGATGATCCACTGACTCACTTCCTTTGGATTGCCTCGAGTCTCTTCGTTTCGTTCTATCTGATTCGCATTATGGCCGATTACGGAACTGCGGTCGCTTTTGGATTTCTGATCGCCGGCGCTATTCCGCTTTGGGACGAGTACACCCTCAATGTCAACGATCGGATGGAAAACACACTCTGGACCATGTTTGTCGTCATCATCGGCATCGTGGTCTCGATCGTCGTTGAGTACGTTTTCCGCCGTGTTCACCCGACCAGTGACCTCACCGAAGGCATTGAGTCCCGCCTGAAGACAGTGGAAGCTGTCTTAAGGGATGTCGCGGAACAGCGCCCGCTCGCTCCGGAGACCGAGAAAAAGATCACGCTGTATTCAACCGTTGGAACATCACGTCTGCGCAGACTGATTCTTCGCTCCGACTACAGTCCACATTTCAAATCGCAGATGACTGCGGCGATCGCCTTGCTGGGCAGGCTGGTCGATACTGCAGGTAGTTTTCGCCTTGCACTCGCAGAACGCAGCGCAAACACCCCTGTTGACCCTGCAGATCGCGGCCGCTGTTCTCACCTGGCCGATCAGATTGCTGACCTTTCAAAAGACCTGTTGGTGCGACAGAACCCTGCTCAGCTCGATTTGCCCAGCGGACCGAGCCCATCGAGTCTGCCTTTCCTCGCCTCAATGGAGAGAACAGTCGCCCTGATTCCCAAGGTTTTCTCAGGTTCAGGCACGATGGACTTTTTTGTGGTCGCCCCGTTGGAAGACGAGAAATCCACGAAATTCTTCGTGGCCGACGCTTTTACCAGCTCGGCCCACGCTCAGTTCGCTCTGCGAGGCACCTTAGCTGCAATGGCGGCCTACGTGACTTATACGTCGCTCGCATGGCCCGGACTGAGCACATCGATTGCAACCTGCTTTATCACCGCTCTCTCGACGATCGGGTCCTCGCGGCAGAAACAGATCCTGCGCCTTTCCGGCGCATTCATCGGCGGAATCATCTTTGGTATGGGCGCACAGGTCTTCGTACTCCCATACATAGACACAATCTTCGGCTTTACTCTGCTTTTCGCCGGCGTGACCGCAATCTCTTCTTGGATTGCGACCGCGTCGGCAAGGCTTTCCTACCTCGGCGTTCAACTGGCGCTGGCGTTTTACGTAATCAATCTTCAAGAATTCACGATCCAAACCTCGCTCTCCGTCGCTCGAGATAGAGTTGTCGGCGTGATGCTTGGACTTGTATGCATGTGGTTGCTCTTCGACCGGTTATGGGTACACAACGCCCTCGACGAGATGCAGAGGATCTTCGCGCGCAATCTCGAGATGTTTGCCGACCTCACGGAGCAATTGCTCGTCGAAGACCAGATCAAGGCCATCAAACGGATGCGTACCCTTAGGGACCAGCTCAACGCCGGCTTCGAAGCTGTCCGCGCCCAGGCAGATGCCGTCCTTTTTGAATTCGGTGCTTCGCGTCAGCGCAAGCTGAAGATCCGCGACGATATCAGAAGGTGGCAACCCGCGCTCCGGACTTTGCTGCTGGTGCAGATTACCTCTGCGCAATACCTGGCGCAAAAGCCGCTCAAGCAGCTGCCGCCGCCCATTGCCGACGCCGGCGTCGCGTTTGAAGAAGCGATTGCCCGGGTCATGCGTGCACTAGCGAACGAAGTAAGCGGCAAGCCGACGCAAACGGTGCCGAACCTTCGCGCCGCTGCACTACGGCTCGACCAGGCTACTCTCAGTTGGTATCAGCAGCAGGGGGCCCCGATTCCCCCCGAGGCCTCGGACATCGTCGGACTGGCGGACAACCTCGCAACCATTCTTGCTCCGCTGTATGACGACATCCACGGGACATTTTCCGGTGAGACGCCGGGTGAATCAGGAATGGTCTATGGCGTGGCTGCGAATTGATGGCCTATGCGCGTCGGCTGCTTCGAGGCATATCCTCGCCCCGACTGCGGGCACGATTGATTCGAAGATGATATTCTTTGGTCGCGACTTGGATGCCACTTTAATTGCTGGTTCGAACTATCTCCGGCAAGCGGCGGCAGATGAGACAAGAGGAGAACATAATGGTAACTCGGCGCGAGTTTCTGGACACCCTGGCGATCGGTGCAGCCGGCCTGACGATCGGTTCGACCGCCAAGAGCTACGCCCAGATCATGGGCTCCAACGACCGGTTGAACTTCGCGGTCATTGGCCTGAATAGCCGGGCTTATGCCCACCTGTCCGCGCTGAAGGCAAATAAAGCTCGAGCCCGTATCTCGCATGTCTGCGATGTCGACACGAACATCATGAAGAAGTTTGCTGACGCGACAGAAAAACAGATGGGTGAGGCCCCGGCGACGAACCAGGATTTCCGCAAAATATTGGCGATCAAAGATATCGACGCGATTACCATCGCGACTCCTGATCATTGGCACACGCCGATGGCGATCCTTGGTCTGCAGGCCGGGAAGAATGTGTACGTTGAAAAGCCATGCAGCCATAACCCTGCCGAAGGAGCATTGCTGATTGCCGCGCAGCAGAAGTATGGAAAGCTCGTGCAGATGGGAACGCAACAGCGATCCTCTCCACACACGATCGAAGTGGTCGACAAAATTCACAACGGCCTGATCGGCCGCGCTTATTATGCGAAGGCCTGGTACGTCAACGTGCGCAAGTCCATTGGCTATGGCAAGGAGGCCCCGGTACCGGCGCAGCTGGATTGGGACCTCTGGCAGGGGCCGGCCCCACGACAGCCTTACAAAGACAACGTGCAGCCTTACAACTGGCATTGGTTCAGGATCTGGGGCACGGGGGAGACGCTCAACAATGGCACTCACGAGGTCGACGTTTGCCGATGGGCGTTAGGCGTCGACTATCCAAACCGCGTAACATCGTCGGGCGGACGGTATCAGTTCAAAGACGATTGGCAGTTCTACGACACGCTGGTGACTAGCTTTGAGTATCCTGACAAACTCCTCTCATGGGAAGGCAAGAGCTGCAACGGTATGAAGTTCTACGGCCGCGACCGCGGTTCGACGATCATGGGTACGACTGGCACGGTACTGGTGGATCGCGACGGCTACGAGGTCTACGACCTTAAGGGAAACAAGACCTCCGAAGTCAAGGCTGGCCAGGGAACTTCGTCAGCAGATCTGGTAGGCGCCGACTCGATGACCGATCTACATTTTGCGAATTTCATTGCTGGTATCAAGAAGGGCGAGAGACTTAACGCTCCAATTACGGTCGGCAACGTTGCGGTGACCATGCTGCAACTCTCCAACATCGCGTGGGAAGTGAATCGCGAATTGCGCCTCGATCCCGCCGACGGCAAGATTCAGGACGACCGCGAAGCGATGAAAGGCTGGACCCGGGAGTATGAGAAGGGCTGGGCTCCGCACATCTGAACTTCATTCACTTTGTCAGGTCTAAGTACGAACTAAGCAAGGGGGCGAATTTAGACTCAATGGGATTGCCATCCATGACAAATGTCTTTTCACGACGCAAGCTTATCGGCTCCGGGGCGATTGCCGCGGCGACCTTCACAGCATCAAGGGCGTTGCCAGGTTGGTCGCAGCCGACGCCGATCGCGGGCACGCCTTCTCCGATCAAGCTGGGGTTGGCGAGCTATACCTTCCGCAATTTCACCAGAGCGCAGCTGATCGGCTACATGAAGCAGCTCAACATCCTTCAGCTGAATGCCAAAGATGTGAAAGATCATCTTCCGATGGATCCGGCTGCGGAAGCGCAGGCGCTTGCCGACTATACCGCCGCCAACATCAAGCTTCATGCCGTGGGCGCGATCTACTTTCCCAAAGACGATGACGACGATATTCGGAGCAAGTTCGAGTATGCCAAGCGGGCTGGGGTTTCGGTGATCGTCGCCGGCGATCCAGCACCCGAGATACTGCCGCGGATTGAGAAGTTCGTTAAGGAATACAACTTTCAATTCGCGATCCATAATCACGGGCCGGAGGACAAGATCTGGCACTCGCCGCTCGATGTGCTCAAGGCGGTGAAGAACATGGACCCGCGCATGGGGTGCTGTATTGACGTGGGCCACTGCGTGCGCGCCGGTACGGATGTCGTCCAGGCTATTCATGAGGTGGGACCGCGGCTTTTCGATGTCCATATGAAGGACCTGACCGATTTCAATAAGAAAGAGAGTCAGGTTGCGGTGGGCGAAGGCATCATGCCGGTGAAGGGGATATTTGAGGCGCTGCTTGCGACGAAGTACCAGGGCTTTGTCGACCTGGAGTATGAGATTAACGGCGATGACCCCATGCCGGGTGTGATTGAGAGCTTCGCTTACATGCGCGGTGTTTTGGCAGGCATGGGATAACGGTCATGCTTGACGGGAGCGCGAGGTACCCCCCCTCCCCCTTCCGGTATCTTCTTTGTTTTCAAGGACCCTTATTGAGGGTCGGTTATGTGTCTCTCGACATTGGGTTTAGACGCAAAGTCCTTACTTCGCTCTGGATGGCGTGCCTTTTTGACGTTTGCCGTGGAGTAGATACGGGTGAAGCCTGAGGCGCGAGCGATCCTGATCGATTTCGGCGATGGCGGACGGGATGTGGTCGCGCTTCACCCGGTCTCGTCTTCTTGCCGCGTGGCGAACTTGAGGGCATAGAGGAGCCGCATAGCGGGGCGGAACTACACCCTGTTGTCGGCGAGGACCTGGAAGATTTCGCGGACGGCGGCCTGGACGGCTCCGGGATGCTCAAGAAGCGGAAGCTCGAGGAAGAACCTGGCACGGGCCGCCCGGCGTGCGCTGGTCCTGGTGGGATTGTGGTAAAAACAGTGAGACTTTCCACGCAGTGCGGGTGAGCCGCATTTCACGCCGTCGGTTTTAATGTGTCTGCATTCCTGGACCATGGTTTGCTCCGATGTAATAAAAGGGGGCAATAAAAAAGGCGGCCCTAGGAGTCTGTTACGAAACTCTTCCGGTTTGCCTGAATAGATGAGAAGATGCCCTTGCGAGAGCGAGGGCATCTTCGTTTATGGGATATATCCGAGGGGATGGGCGCAGTCAGGGAACCCTGTTTCCGGTGGTGCTGGATGATCTTGTTCCGCCCGATCATCTGTGTCGTGTGATTGACGCGTTTGTGGAAGGTCTTGCGATGAGTGAGCTGGGCTTCGAGCGATCCGAAGCCGCGGAGACGGGCCGTCCAGGTTATGACCCACGCGACCTGCTGAAGCTGTATCTGTATGGCTATTTACACACGATCCGGTCCTCGCGAAGGTTGGAAGCCGAGTGCCGCCGTAATGTGGAGTTGATGTGGCTGCTGGGGCGGCTCTATCCGGATCACAAGTCGATTGCCGAGTTTCGGCGGATGCATCGAGAGGCGGTTACGGCTGCCGGAGCGCAGTTGGTGCGGTTTGCGCAGAGCTGCGGCCTGATTCGCGGGGAGTGGGTTGCCATCGATGGCACGAAGTTCCGCGCTGTTTCCAGTGCCGACAGTGTGCGTGAGCGACAGGCGTTGGAGCGCTATCTGGATAGCATGGAGCAAGCAGACGAAGAGCAGCAGACAGTCGTTGATCCGTCCGCTGTGCAGGTTGCACTGGAGAAGCTGAAGCGACATCCGGAGCCGGAGGCGCGTTTTATGCCCGTTGCAGGCACCAAGGCTCCTGCCTACAACGTGCAGACTGCAGTTGATGCCGAGCACGCGCTGATCGTCGCCCATGCCGTGACGCTGGAGGCAGGAGACAACGTGCAGTTACTGCCGATGGCAGAAGCTGCGAAGAAGGCGCTCGGCGCCGAGAGATTAAAGGTCGTGGCCGACGCCGGCTACGCAAACGGCGAGCAGGCGGCGCGCTGCGAAGCGGCAGCCATCCTGCCGCATGTGCCTGTCAAGCGCGCCGTCAACAACCAGGGAGACGGCACGTTGTTTGGCCGTGAGCAGTTCCATTACCAGCCCGGGACCGACACCTATCTCTGCCCGGCGAACAAGATTATCCGGCGCAAGCAACTTCAACGCAAAAACAAGGCCGTCGTATATCGCGCCAATGCCGCTGACTGCGGTAGCTGCGCGATCAAGGCGCGTTGCACACAGACCTCAGCTCGCATCCTGACTCGGCTGCTGGATGAGGATGCGCTCAACCGCATGCACCAGCGCGCTACCCCGGAAGCGATGAGGCTCAGACGATCCACTGTCGAGCTTCCCTTCGCGGTTCTTAAGTACCACATCTTCGGTCACCCCCGCCTGTTGCTCCGCGGCACTGGCGGCGCACAGACCGAAATCAGCCTCGCAGTCATGGCTTACAACCTCAAACGAATGATCAATGTCCTCGGGGCGGTGAAGTTCACCCGCCAACTCACCCCGGCATGATCCAACCCAACTCCAAAACGAAGAACGCTCCCAGTAGGGAGCGCTCTTTCGAACAGAACAACCGCGTTTCGTAACAGACTGCTAGGGCCGCCCTTTCCTTTTTTATCTCTATCTTTATCTCTATCTCTATTTTATCAAGTTAGATGGTTTCGCTACGCCAACTATTTTTGGGCTATAAGTTCGCTAGATGATTGGAGTTAGTGGGTGGTGTTAGCGAGGAAGGTACTTGACATGCTGGAGTGACCCCCTGGGGTGAGACAGCGAGAGAAGTCCCTTTGCGCCGCTCGCTGGGATTTTCTTGGCGAACGGGAGTTGCTGTTGCAGGCTGAGGTTGGCCGGGGAAGCGGAGGCGGGTTCTGCTGGAGAGCAACTCGCCAAGGAATACCCGGCTGGAACTCATCGCACCGATGGGCGGTAAGAGCGATGGGCTGGGGAGGGGTCATAACGGCTCCTCCCCGGCTTGTCGGTGAACATCGGGACGATAGATTCCCCCATGCCTGAAAAAACTCATGCTTGGTACCGGCACCGCTGCCGGGCTGGCTAACAGACTTTGTTCGAACTGCTCTGGCGTCCGGTAGTTGAGCGCCGAGTGCAGCCGCTTGCGATTGTAATACCGCTCCAGGAACTGGCCGATGTGGGCCTCCAGATCGGCCTGGTCGCGACATTGCCGAGTGTAGATCTCCTCCTGCTTGAGGGTCTTGAGGAAGCTCTCGCACTTTGCGTTGTCGTACGGGTTGCCGGCCCGGCTCATGCTGGGTGCGATGCCGTGCTCGGGCAGCAGCTCGACATAGGCATTGGAGGCGTACTGCACGCCGCGGTCAGAGTGATGCACCAGGCCTGGGGCAGGCTGGCGCAGGTCGATCGCCTGGCGCAGAGCGGCCACCGCAAGCCTTGCATCCAGCCGCTGGTCCAGCGCCCAGCCAAGCACGCGGCGCGAGAAGGCGTCCAGCACCACGGCCAGATAGAGGAACTCCTCGGCCAGCCGGAGGAAGGTGAGGTCGGCCACCCAGAGCTGGTCGATCCCGGTCAGCTGCATGCGGCTGGCCAGGTTTACCCAGACGCGCAGATCGTGGCCGGAGTCGGTGGTGCGAACGAAGCTGCGCTTGCGCAGGCACAGCAGGTTGTCCTCGGCCATCAGCCGCGCCACCCGTTTGTGGTTCACCGCCCAGCCCTGGTTGCGCAGCTCCTGCGTGACCCGGCGATAACCATAGTTGCGCCGGTGGGTGAGCACGATCTGATGCATCCGCGCGCGCAGCTCGGCCTGCTTGTTATCGGTAATCTAAAATTCCCCAGATTCGGCGTTTGAAAAATCCCCAGTTGAGGACAAACCGATCATTCTGACCGAGGAGGGTCGGGATGGTGCGACTGGAGGGTTTCATGGAGATACAGCAGCTTCATCACGACGGGGTCAGCGTCAGCGAGATAGCACGGCGATTGGCCCTGGACCGCAAGACGGTTCGGAAGTACCTGCGTCAGGCGCCACGAGAGTACGAGCGCGTGCCTAAGAGTTGGAAGGTGGATCCTTTTCGCTCCTATCTTCGGGAACGCTGGGAGTTGGGCGTACACAACGCGACGCGCTTGTTTGTGGAGATCCGCAAGCGCGGGTATGACGGTTGTCTTACACAGGTGAAGACCGTAGTGCGGCCGTGGCGAAGCGAAGGCCAGGAGCGGGCGTTCGTCCGCTTTGAGACCGCACCCGGCGAGCAGGCGCAGATGGACTGGGGCCACTTCGGCAACTGGGACGGCAAGCGGCTGTACGGATTTGCACTGACCCTGTGCTGGTCGCGGATGCAGTACGTGGAGTTCACCCAGCGGCAGGATGCGGAGACGTTGTTGAACTGCATGATGCACGCGATGACGTTCTTCGGCGGTATCCCGGCGACGGTGCTGACCGACAACATGAAGACGGTGATCCTGGACCGGATTGATGGTCAGCCGCGCTTTCATCCGAAGATGCTGGACTTCGCCAGCTACTACGGTTTCCTACCGCGGGTCTGCCATCCATATAGGCCACAGACCAAGGGCAAGATCGAGTCCACGATCCGCTACATCAAGGGCAGCTTCTGGCCAGGCCTAAGCTTCGATTCGCTCGAGGAGCTGAACCGGCTGGCGCTGGTCTGGTGCGAAGAAGCCAACCGGAGGGTCCATGCCACCACCCGCGAGGTTCCTCTGCAGCGCTTCCCTCACGAAGGGCTGATGCCGTTAAACGGCCAGCCTGCCTATGACACCAGCTATGTGAGCCATCGCCAGGTCGCGAAGGACTGCCTGGTGGCCTATCGCGGCAACCGTTACTCGGTGCCGCATGTCCACGCCGGCAAGAACGTCGTTGTTCGCGAGCCGCTCGACTCGGGCACGATCCGTATCTTTTCTCAGCAGGAACTAATCGCTGAACATCGTCTGTCCACGCGGCGCGGAGAGATGGTCGTGGAGCGGTCCCACTATGCCAGCCTGCCGCGAAGATTGCGTCTGCCGCGCTTCCGCGCAGATCGTCGGATCGTAGAGCTGACACCCGGTCCGGGAGTTGGCCTCCACTATGTGGCACCAGAGGTGGAGTTCCGGCCGCTGTCGATCTACCAGTCGATCTGTGAGGAGGTGGCCCATGTCGCTTCAGTCTGAACGCCTGCTCAACCACATGCAGGGTCTGCGCCTGACTCATCTGCCCTACTGCTACGAAGCACTTGCCGAAGAGGCATCCGTGAAGGACCTCCCCTACCTTGAGTTCCTCGAGCAGGCGCTGGAGGCGGAGAGTCAGGCCAAGCATACCCGGAACGTGCGGCTGAAAACCCAGTGGGCCCACTTTCCCTATAAGAAAGGACTGGATCAGTTCGACTTCGCCTTCCAGCCGTCGGTGGACGAACGCAAGTTGCGGGAACTGGCTGGCCTGGCTTTCCTCGAACGCAAGGAGAACGTGCTGCTGCTCGGACCGCCGGGGGTGGGGAAGACCCATCTCGGCATCGCGCTCGGCACCGAAGCCATCGTGGCCGGCTTCTCCGTCTATTTCCTCACCATGCAGGATCTGGTTCAGCAGTTCCAGCGCGCCCGCGACGAGAACAAGCTGAAGGAGAGGATGGCCCTGCTGGTCAAGCCCAAGCTGTTGATCCTCGATGAGATCGGCTATCTGTCGCTGGACTCCTTCGCTGCCACCTGCCTCTTCCAGCTGGTCAGCGAGCGATACGAAAAAGGCTCGATCATCCTGACCTCGAACAAGAGCTACGGCGATTGGGGCTCCATCTTCGCCGACAACGTCATCGCCTCGGCCATCCTGGACCGGCTGCTCCATCACTCCACCACCATCAACATCAAGGGCGAGAGCTATCGGCTCAAAGACAAGAAAAAGGCCGGCGTCATCACCGCAAAACTGCCTGCAAAGGACGGAGGCTAGATCGCCACAGTCCGCGCGGAAGCATGCGGCTCCGGGCTCTGCCCTCCGCCGCATCCTTCCGCCACACCTTAACTCGCCTCAGGCTGGGGAATTTTCAAGCGTCCCTAAGTGGGGAATTTTCAGTTGACGATGACAGCCTGCTCGACGCGCGGCTCATGCTGCTTCCAATGACGATAAAACCCCGCCCGGCTGACCTGCCCCAGACGGCACATGGACTCGATGCTAAGGTGCGCTGCAGACCGCATCACTCGGACCTCTTCGTAGATGCAGTCTCGCCGGAGCCGCTGGTCGGCTGGCGTCGAGCCTCGATTCTGCGCAACACACCTTGTAAGAAATCCGCTTCCAGCACCTTGGTCGCCAGCGCCTCTTTCAGCTTCCGGTTCTCCCCCTCCAAGGCCCGCTCCCGGCTGCCTTCTTTCTTCGCCGTCTCCCTCAAACGCCGAAAAAGGTCCCGCCAGGCATACAGCTGCCGCTTCGAGATCCCCAGCTCGGCCGCCAGTTCACCGTGCTTCTCCTTCCCCATCCGGTCAACCGCTGCCCGCTTCTCCAACAAACTCCATACCCGATACTTCCGACTCATCCAAAGCCTCCATTCCATCAAAATGGGGACTTCTTACTCTGTCTCAAATTTGGGGGTCACTCCATGCTGTCAAGTGCCATTCTCGACAACACACTCACCTAACTCCAGATATCCCATCGACTTACACTCCCAAGAAAGTTGGCATAGTGATGGGTCCAATTTGATAAACTGGATATAGAGAGTAAGAGCAAAGAGGGCGGCGAAAATCGGGGTGCCCAAACGAAGGGGCCCGGCTTCAGCCGGGCCATCAACCAGCCGGAGTGTTGCGGCTTCAGCCGCTGAGGGAACGGGCCCCAAGCGCGCCGCACCAAAAGGACTTTGGACCCCCGATGATGAAAACAAAGAACTTAACCCCGCTAAATCGCCAAGCCGCTGAAAATAAAGAACTAACGTAAAAAATGGGGGGGGAGGGGGGTGCCCTCTCTGAAGAGCGATCGCCAGAACCGGGCGGCTCATGAGTGATAAACTCATGATGAGAAACTATGCCGCTTAAGACGCTCTTCCTCAATCCGCCTTCTTTTGAAAACTTCGATGGCGGCGCTAGCTCACGCTGGCCCGCGACCCGTGAAATCGAATCCTATTGGTACCCGGTGTGGCTGGCCTATCCGGCCGGAATGCTCGAGGGCTCGCGCCTGCTCGACGCCAACCCCCACCACGTCTCCTGGGCCGAAGTCACCGAAATTCTGAAGGACTACGAATTCCTGGTGCTCTTCACCAGCACCATCGGCTGGAGCGGCGATCAGCGCGCCGTGGAAGCGATCAAGGCAGTCCACCCGAACCTCAAGGTCGCCTTCGTCGGCCCGCCCGTCACCACCGATACCGACAAGGCCCTCAACGAATGCGCGGCCATCGACTTCGTCTGCCGCCGCGAGTTTGACTACTCCGTCGTCGAATACGCCAACGGCAAGCCGCTCGAAGAGATCCTCGGCGTCAGCTACCGCGTCAACGGCAAGAACGTCCACAACCCCGATCGTCCGCAGATCGAGAAGCTCGACAAGCCGGACATGCCCTGGGTCACCGACATCTACAAGCGCGATCTCGACGTCACGAAGTACAACGTCCCGTTCCTGCTCCATCCCTACGTCGCGCTCTACTCGACCCGCGGATGCCCGGCGCAGTGCACCTTCTGCCTCTGGCCGCAGACGCTCTCCGGCCACGCCTGGCGTAAGCGCTCAACCGATGACGTCGCCGCCGAAATGGCCCACGCCAAGCAACTCTTCCCCGATGTGAAGGAATTCTTCTTCGATGACGACACCTTCAACATCAACGGCCCACGCACGATCGAGCTCTGCGAGAAGCTCAAGCCGCTCGGCCTCACCTGGTCCTGCACCTCGCGCGTCACCACCAGCTACGAGACGCTCAAGGCGATGAAGGAAGCTGGCTGCCGCCTCCTCATCGTCGGCTTCGAGTCCGGCGATCCGCAGATCCTCAAGAACATCAAGAAGGGCGCCACCGTCGAGCGCGCCCGCGAGTTCACCCGCGACTGTCACAAGCTCGGACTGGTGATTCACGGCGACTTCATCCTCGGCCTGCCCGGCGAGACCGAAGCCTCGATCCGAAACACCATTAACTTCGCCAAGACGCTCGACTGCGAAACCATTCAGGTCTCGATCGCCCACGCCTTCCCCGGAACCGAGTTCTACGAGTACGCCAAGGTCAACGGCTTCATCACCAACGAGAACATGGCCGACGCGGGCGGTCACCAGATGGCCCACATCGAATACCCCGGCCTCCCGGTCGAATACGTCCTCGAAATGGTCCACCGCTTCTACGACGAATACTACTTCCGCCCCAAGGCGGCCTTCCGCGTGGTCTGGAAAGCCATCGTCAACCGCGATGTGCCGAGACTCTACATCGAAGCGAAATCGTTCATGAAGCTGCGTTCGCAGCGCAACAAGATGGTCGCGCAAAGCAAGAAAGACCATCGCAGCGGCAACAAGCCATCGGCGGTTGGAGCAGGCGCTTAGCACGATTCACTCATCAAGAAACAAAAGCGGCCAGCACACATCGCTGGCCGTTTTTCGTTTTCCCCCGCAATTCATGATCGATTCGCCAAAATCGACGATGACCGCGCAGCGTTACCTCATCCTCGCGCTGGTCGCACTCACCGCGTCAGTTGGAGACTCGCTCCTCGCAGTGGGCGCAAAGCAACTCGGCCCGATCTCGCTTAATCATCCAGCGGCGCTCTTCACGGCGATCTCCAATCCCTGGATCATCGCCGGAATTCTACTGCTGATCGGCTTCTTCGCGTCCTATCTCACCGCGCTCTCCTGGGCTGACCTGACCTATGTGCTGCCGGCAACTTCGCTTGGCTATATCGTCACCGCGTTGCTCTCGAAATTCTGGCTGCACGAGCAGCTCTCGATCTGGCGCTGGCTCGGCATCCTCTTCATCACCGCCGGAGTCGGCTTCGTGACGCGCGGACCTGCCTTAACGGAACACTCGACCATTGTTGATCCGATTCAGGCAGAGCTGCAGGAAGCAGGCAGAATATGACGTCAGGTGTGAGTCTATCGACTGCGATGATGATTGCCAGCATCGTCGTCACCGCAACCGCCGGAGACGTGCTCACAGCCTCGGCGATGCGCAGCATCGCCGACCTCGATATCATCCGAGCGCGGAGCGGAATGAAGGGCGCAATATTTGCTGTCATCGGAAGTCCGCGCTTCCTGGCCGGAGTGCTCTGCATGGCGATCAGTTTCTTCGCCCTGCTCTTCGCACTTAATCACGCCGATCTCAGCCTGATCGCGCCGGCCTCGGCCTCACTCACCTTCGTAAGCAACGCCTTCGCGGCAAAGCTGTTCCTGAAGGAGAACGTGGATCGCCGCCGAGTGTTCGCCGCCGTCTGCGTCTGCATCGGCGTCACGTTGTTGGCCCTGTGATCAGCGACAATTAGTTTTCCTGTCCGCATTGACTCACCATTTCTGCTACTGAGGGATGGGTGGTTGCCTCATCGAAAATGCTACCCGAAGATTGGAGATACTTCGGGAGGTCGAGATGGGGAGACAGATCAAGTTGATTACGCGACGGGAGCTGACGTCCGTCATAAGGCTGCGCTACGAGGCAGCAGATCGAAGCAGCAAGAAGACGATCCTAGATGAGTTCGTTAAGGTGACCGGTTATCATCGCAAACACGCAATTCGGATCTTAACCACGGAACCGGGCTGCCAGCCGAAGCCGCGGGTTGGGTACCGCATATACCAGCAAGCGGTGAAGGAAGCGCTGATTGTTCTTTGGGAAGCATCGGATAGGATCTGCGGCAAGCGGTTGAAGGCTTCATTGCCGCCGTTGGTAATGGCCATGGAACGGCATGGGCATCTGCAGTTGGACGACGGTGTGAAGAAGCAGTTGCTCGCGATGAGCGCGGCCACGATCGATCGTCTTCTCCGGGCTGTGAGGGAACAAGCGTCTGGCGGCCGCAAGAAGAGGGCCACTCGGATTACTCACGTCGGCAAGTTGGTCCCGGTCCGCACATTCGGGGATTGGGGAGAAGTTGGACCAGGCTTCTTGGAGATCGATCTGGTAGTGCATTGCGGGACAAGAGTCGTAGGTAGCTTTGTACATTCGCTGGTACTGACGGACATAGTGTCGGGATGGACTGAGTGCGTGGCTCTTCCGGTTCGAGAACAGGCCGTCATCGTTGAAGCCATAAACGGTCTGCGGCCGCGGCTCCCTTTTCCTCTGATGGGACTGGATACAGACAACGATTCTGCATTCATGAACGACACGCTGTGGGATTATTGCCAGGACCAGGGCATCGTCTTTACACGCAGCCGCGCCTACCATAAAAACGACCAAGCCTGGGTCGAGCAGAAAAATGGTGCGGTCGTCCGCAAGCTGATTGGCTACGGTCGGCTTGAGGGGCTGGGTGCCACGGAGGCGCTGCGCCGCCTTTATGAGGTTTCCCGGCTATACATAAACTTCTTTCAGCCGTCCTTCAAGCTGAAGTCCAAGTGGCGGGAAGGTGCGCGGGTTCACAAGAAGTATGAGAGACCGGAAACGCCTTACAGGCGCCTACTCATGCGGGACGATATCCCAGCAAAGACGAAACAAGCACTCGAACGCCAGATGGACTTACTCGATCCTGTGATGCTGTTGAAACACATTCGGGAGGCGCAGGGTATGCTGATGGCACTAAGCGAAAACAGATCTCCGAAGACTGTGGCACCCGATGTTTCAGCGTTTGTCAGGAGCTTGAGAACATCATGGCGCACCGGTGAAGTAAGACCAACCTATCGCCAGGAAACGAACCTTGGGCGTTGGTGGCGGACGAGGCCTGATCCTTTTGTCGCAGTATGGCCGATCTTGCTGGAATGGCTGGAGGAAAAGCCAAACATCGAAGCAAAGTCTATGTTGCAGCGGCTGCAATCCAGTGGCTATGGTGAATTTCCCGACGGGCAGCTACGTACATTGCAACGCCGTGTCCGGGTGTGGCGGCAACGAATCGTACAGCAGCTGGTCTACGGGGCGGAGCAGCAGACGACAGACGTCATGAGGGTCGATTAGTGCTGTCAACACTACAAGGATGCCGCTGCGGGGCCTCTCTATCCACGAGTTTTTCCAGGCATGAGGAAATCTATCCATGCGATGGAGGCACGATTTCTGACACCGTGCCTCCGCCCATCGCCGTGGATGAGTCTCCAGTTGGCTATTCCTCGGCGGGTTGTTCTCCAACAGAGCCCGGCCTCCGCTTCACCAACCAGCTTCAGTATGCTGCATAAATCCTTTGCCGGTCGAGTGGATTCGCTCCGCCGACAAAGCCAAGAATCGGACAGGAAATGCCTCCAATTCCCCGGTAACATTTGCAAATGAGGCAACACGATGGGAAAGAATAGTTGACGCTGAACACCCACTAAAGCGTGCTTAGTCGCTGACGTGAATCAGCATCTTCCCGATATGCTTGTCGCCCGAGCCGAGCAGGCTGAGGAAAGCCGTGGGGGCTTGGTCGATGCCCTCAACGACCGTCTCGCGATGCAGCAGCTTTCCGCTAAGCACCGCTGGTATCGCTTCCGCGTGAAAGGCCGGCAAGTCTTTCACGAAATCGCTGACGATAAACCCTTGGAGCCGTAGTCTCTTACCAATCGCCGAATGCAGGTTGCGCGGCCCGGGCATTGGATGGTTATAGCCTGCAATTGCACCGCAGAGGACGACGCGCCCATGCCACTGCAGGCTGGAGATGGCGGCTTCCAACTGTTGGCCGCCGGTGTTGTCGAAGTAGACCTGAATACCATCCGGCGCGGCCCTTTCCAAATGAGTCAGGGGCTCACCATCGTGATAGTCGAAGGCGTAATCCACCTTCAATTCGTTGCGTAAGAAGGCGACTTTCTCCGTCGAACCGGCGCTTCCGATCACCGTGCATCCATGGAGCTTAGCGAGCTGGCAGGCGACAGTGCCGACAGCGCCGGCCCCGCCCGAAACGAAGACGGTTTCGCCATTCTGCAGGGCACCAATCTTGAAGAGCCCGCCCCAGGCGGTCAATCCTGTCATGCCAAGCGTGCCAAGAAAGGCCGGGATCGGAGCCCCCTTTGGATCAACGATCTGCACATTCCTTGGCCTGGGCGACGAATGCCTCCCGCCAGCCAAACATGCTGGAGACGAGAGAGCCCTCGGGAACGCCCGGATCAGTCGACAGCAGCACGCGGCCAATCGCTCCGCCATACATCGGTTTCCCGATCTCATAGGCGGGGGCATACGATTTCGTGGCGTTCATTCGACCCCGCATATAAGGGTCGACGGAAAGGTACAGATTCTGTACCAGAACTTCGCCTGACTTTGGCTCGGGAAGTTCCACGGAGACAAATGCAAACTGATCGAGTGTCGGCTCACCGTGAGGGCGGCTTGTTAGATGAACCTCTTTGCTCTTCATGGCCATACGCACTTGCTTCAGTCAACAACCAAAGAATTCTACAAACAACTCGGCTTGGCGGCCATTATTTATTTCCCGCTTGCGTGCTGCGGATAAACGCGGCGACCCGATCGTGAAGCTGTTTCAGAGACTCGTCTCGGACATAAACCATGTGCCCCGATTCATACCAGTCAAACTCGACATTGGCGCCCAGGCTCGACGAGATGGGCAAATGTTTGTCCTCGTAGAATGCTGCATAGAAAGGCGTCGCCAGGTCGTAATAACCACCGTTGACCATGACATGCAGCTTCGGATTTGTCTTCATCGCCGTCGCCAGGTCGCCGCTGACGTTGAGCAACGGTCCGTTGTTCCGCATAAAATCCCACTGCGCAGAGCCAAAGAGCGCCTGGGGCAGATAGGTCTGACTGGCACCGTACTTCAGATTGCGGCGCACATAGTCGTTAAAGAGCGAGATGTAAGCCGAGGAGATCGCCGAGCTCTGCGGGTCGTAGTCGGCCTCTTCGCTGAGCGGATTGATCGACGGTCCCGAGAATCGGGTGTCGAGTCGTCCGGTTGTCAGGTCCTGATCGTCTAGTAGATTCTTTTCAAAGGCCCCGCCCGAGACGCGCAGATCGGCTTTGACCAGATATGCAGCCGGCAGGCCGGTGTAGGTATGAAGCTTTTCGGCGACGGCTTGTTTCTCCGCCGCCGAAAGATCGGTTCCCTTGCTGAGGGCGTGGGCAAAGTCGCCGGTCGCGTAGTCTTCCACCTCTTTGAGGAACGGCTCCAATGCTGCGGGCTGTTGCGGCAACTTGTGGTGATACCAGGCAGTCGCGGCGTACGTCGGAAGCGCCAACACATACGGCAGATCGACGCCGGGATTACTGCGCGGTCCGTCAATGTCCGCGGTGAAGTTGAATATTTGTGAGAGCAGGATGACGCCGTTCAGGTCTACACTTTTCTGCTCAAGAATGTTGGACAGCACCGCCGACCGGGTCGTCCCGTAGCTCTCGCCAAAGATGTACTTCGGAGAATTCCAACGGTTGTACTTGGCAAGAAACCGCATGATGAAGCGGGCGAAGGCGTTGGCGTCTTCATCGACTCCCCAAAAGGCCTTTTCTTTGTCCTTGCCGTAGAGTCTTCCGAAGCCCGTACCGGGCATGTCGATGAAGACCAGGTCGCTGGTATCAAGCAGGCTGTAGGCGTTGTCGATAAGGCTGTACGGCGCTGGCGCTGCATGTTGATCTCCCGGCGTGACGACATGCTTGGGACCGAGCGAACCCATGTGCAGCCAGACCGTCGAGCTGCCCGGACCGCCGTTGTAGAAGAAGGTGATTGGACGGTTTTCTGATTTCTCGCCCTTCTTGAAGTAGGCGACGTAGAACATGCGGGCAGTCGGAGGAACGTCCTTCGGCTCTTTTACCAGCGCAGCGTCGCTTTCGGGGAGTGGTTTGCCATCGGTGCCAAGTTCGGCGTCCTGCTCGTCGGTCGCGCCTACAGTGATGGTGCCGGCAATTGCGTTATAGAGGATGTGCTGGCCGCCAACATCCACCGATCCCTCGGTCGTCACTTCGGTCGGAGGAGGAGGAAGAGCGGGCGTCTCCGCAGCGGGTTTTTTCGCAGTTGCGGCATCGTCGTCGCTGGCGAAGGAGAGCGCCGGATTCAATGTGGTCAAGAACGTTGCCGACAAAAGCAGGAAAAAGGCAGGGAAGCGGCGAGAAGCTTTCAAAATCAATGAGTTCCTCCGAACGCATAGCGACTTGAGAAGAGAGTTAGTAGGAATCATATTTCAATTTCAGGAAGACGTTCGACAGAACGGACGCAAATCAGCGCTTGAGGTTCGCCAGGAATCTGAATTATGGAAGGAGAGGCAAGATAGGAATGGTGCGCTCCGAGGGATTCGAACCCCCGACCTATTGGTTCGTAGCCAATTGCTCTATCCAGCTGAGCTAGGAGCGCATGCCTCTTTGAGAATAACAATGCCGGATGAGTGCGTCAATCCGCGCTGTTTAGACTATTTGGCCGGAGCAGGCTGGGCAGCGGGTTGATCCATTTGCGGGAGCGGCGGCAATTCTTCGCTCACGTTGATGCCGGCGCGGCGAAGTAGCTGACCAACGACTGGAGCGCTCAGCCGGGTTGCATCGTATTCGATGCGAACCGTCTGCCACGCCTCGTTGAGGGTCACGCGACGAATCCCGTAAATCTCGCGCATATTGCTAAGCGCAATCATGGCTGCTTCCGTAGGATGGCGGTCGTAGCGAAACAGAACTTCGACATTGGTCATGGAACGATCATATCAATCGGCCGGCATCTTTAGCGCCAGCATCATGATTGTGATGCTCAGATTGCCGGTGCGAGCAGGCGCAAGAGGAAGAAGACCACTACTCCCAGGAAGAAGACCAAGGCCATGCGAATGCCCGGTTCCCGATTGACCTCCGGGACAAGATCGGTGGCGGCGACGTAAATGGCGACTCCTGCGGAGGTAGGAAGGCCAAACTGCACCCAATGCGGCAGGAGACCGATCGCCAGCACACCGGCTAGAGTTGCCGCCGCCAGCAGCACGGCGGAGTAGAACGCCCTCGTTCGGGTACGACCGCTGGCAACCATCACCGAGGCTACCGTAAATCCCTCGGGAATCTTGTGCAGGAAGACGGCCAGGAAGATCACCCAACCGAGCCAATCGGACAACACAAATCCAGAGCCGATCGCGACCCCGTCGAACAGCGCGTGGACTGCGAGGCCGAGCAGCACCGAACTTCCGGTGTGACGAGTAATGAACTCGTCATGATGCGTTTCTTCGCCAAAATGGAAGTGGGGTGTGATGGTGTGTTCGAGCAGATGGATCGCGCAATATCCGGTGAGCACCATCACAGGCGCCCATTGCATCGATAGCCGGAAGCTCTCGGGCAGCATTTCGAGAAAGGCCGCTGCCATCATGAATCCCGCGCCCAGCGCGACAAAGTAGCGAAGGTAGCGCTTCTCCCAAGTGCGCCGCACCAGTATCAGCCCGCCGAAGACATCGGCTAGTGCCGCCACGGTTCCGAGGAAGAGAGAAAGCTTCATAGTCAAAGACAAGAGATAGAGATGCAGCAGCCAGTGTATCGTCGCAACGATATCGGCGTGTTCAGCGCGAGAGGGCCCTAGGGAAAGCGGCACAGCCTAGCGTCTGAAGCGCGAGAGTAAGTAAAACAACAGCGTGAGCAGAACACTGACCACGATCGAACTCGTTAGCGGAAAGTAGAATGCAAAGTTCTTGCCGCGGTAGGCGAGGTCGCCAGGTAGCCGCCCAACGGGGATGCGCACTTTGCCGAACAGCAGAACGGCAACCCCCGCCGTTATCAGCAGACCCCCGACCAGGACCCGTGGACTGATGCCGCTTCTCACGCTGCCTCGTTGTAAATTCGCCAGAAGCGAATGAAGGCGATCAGGCGTGCGAGTTGGAAGAAGTCGGACGCGGCAAAATAAATCAGCGTTACCGCAGCCCACCAAAGATACAGGGGAGTTCCAACCATCACCGATGTAAAAGGAAGCGGAGTCGCTGAGAAGACCATGGCCAGCACCACCAGTGCCAGCTTCACGATGCCCAGCACCATATTGACCTCGACGAGCTTGGTGGTGAGCGGGCCAAGGCGCAGGCTGCGGCTGAGGCAAGCGAGTGTGCTCGTATTCTCGAGAAGCGCGATGAGCGGTACGACGGAAAATATCCAGCTCACCAGCGCCCAGAAGGTGAAGATCCCGAGCGAGATACAGATGACGAGGGCAAAGTAGAAAACCAGATTCGGTTCGGCGCCGCCCAGCGTGGTATTCGCCGACCACTGAATCGCCTTGAACCATGCAACAAAGCTCGCGCCCATCGCAATCACACGCAGCGCTTGCAGGGAAGAGAGCGCAAAAGGGCGGAAGGGAAGCGTGGGGTCATAGCGCCGTAGGACGAAGCTGCGGCCGAGGCCGGAGGCGAGTGCCCATCCCAGCCCCAACAGCGGCGCGAGCCCCCACAGCAGATGAAAGAGCGGCGGAGTCAGCATCTCCCAGACATTTGCGATAACGACGGTGGCGCGGTCCGTGTCCTGGAGGGAGAAATCGTAGACCCCTGTCGATGCGAGGGGAACCGAGGCGAGAAGCTTCGCGCCCTCGTAGTACATCAGCAGAAGCGCCGGCGCGCCGTAGAGCCACCGCCATGCGAGCTCGAGCAACAGCAACGAAGGGCGAGACCAGCAGTAGCCGAAAATCTGCACCAGGGATTGCGTGCCGCGCAGACGCGATGAAAGCCCGGATGGGGCCGGCGCCTTTTCCGCGAGCAGCGAACCTGGGCGGGCTTGCATGGCGCTACTTCACCAACAGGTTCACGAGCTTGCCGGGGACGATGATCACCTTGAAGACCTGCTTGTCCGCGATGAAGTGCTGCACCTTTTCATCGGCCATTGCAGCGTCGCGCAAGGCTTCCTGCGTGATCTCGACTGGGACGCGGATCACTGAGCGCAGCTTTCCATTCACCTGGACGGGAATCTCGATCTCATCTTCATGAGCGAGCGCTTCGTCGTATGCCGGCCATGGATGGCGAAGAATCGCATCTTCGTTTCCCAGCGTTTGCCAGAGTTCGGCAGACAAGTAGGGCGCGAACGGCGCGAGCATGAGCACCAGCGGGTTGAGGATTTTCGCGAGCACCCCACTTGAAACGCTGCCTGCCTCGATCTCCGGTTCGGCGGCTACCAGTTCGTTCATCAACTTCATCAGCGCAGCGATGCATACGTTGAAGTGCCAACGATCGTCAAAATCGACGGTGATCTGGCGGATTGTCTGATGCAACTTACGTAACAAGTGCTGTGACGTTTTCGAAAGTTCGATTGTCGGCGCGGGATTTTGGACAGCGCGGGCGGTCTGCGCATAACGCGCGACGAATCGGTAGACCCTGGCGAGAAAGCGACTCACTCCAGCAACGCCGTTCTCCTGCCACTCCAGGTCGCTGTCAGGCGGTGCGGCAAAGAGCGAGTACATCCGCGTGGCGTCAGCGCCGTAGCGCACGATCATGTCATCTGGCGAGACGACGTTGCCCTTGGACTTCGACATCTTCGCGCCATCTTTGATCACCATGCCCTGCGTGAAGAGCCGGGTGACAGGTTCGTCATTCCGGATGAGGCCCAAGATCGCGCATCACCTTCGTCCAGAAGCGCGAGTAGATCAAGTGAAGGATCGCGTGCTCGACTCCGCCAATGTATTGGTCAATGGGGAACCAATATGTAACAGCTTCGGTATTAAATGGCGCGCGGTCGTCTTTCGCGCTGGTGTAGCGATAGAAATACCAGGACGAATCGACGAAGGTATCCATCGTGTCGGTCTCGCGGCGTGCGGGCCCCCCGCACTTTGGACAGGTCGCGTTCACGAACTCGGGGATATTGCCGAGCGGTGAGCCGCCCTGCTGCGTGATGGTCACCTGCTCCGGCAAGAGAATCGGAAGCTGATCGTCGGGTACCGGGACGATGCCGTCTTTCTCGCAATAGAGCATCGGGATCGGCGTGCCCCAGTAGCGCTGGCGGCTAACTCCCCAATCTTTAAGGCGAAAGGTCACCGTCGACTTGCCGAAGCCGTGCACTTCGGCATACGCGGCCATTTTGTGGCGAGCTTCCTCGCAGCCGAGGGTGTTGTACTCGCCGGAGTTGATCAGGATGCTGTCTTCTTCGGTGTAGGGCAGCATTGGTTCCTGGGGATCGCCGTCGGCGGCGGGCGCCGAAGTGCGTCGCGGCAAGACCACGATGCGTATCTCGAGGTCGTACTTCTTGGCGAATTCGTAGTCGCGTTCGTCATGGGCGGGAACGGACATGATCGCGCCGGTACCGTAATCGCGGAGTACATAGTTTGCGACCCAGATCGGCACGCGTTCGCCACTGAAGGGATTGATCGCGTAGTGCCCGGTGAAGGCGCCGTGCTTTTCAATTCCGCCGATGTCGTCGGCCTCGCGGGCCTTATTTTGCTGCTCGATCAACGCCGCGACAAGGCCGGCGAGTTTTTGGTCGGCGGCTGCGAACTCGGTGACGACCGGATGCTCGGGAGCAAGCTGGAGGCTGGTCGCGCCGAAGATCGTGTCGATCCGCGTGGTGAAAACGGCGATCTTCTTTTCAGCCGTCTTTGCGTCCGCCTTAGCCAGGATCGTATGCCCGGGGCGATGTTCGATTCGCTCGGCAAGCGCGCCGGAATCATCGCTTGGCTCGAGGGTCGATGGGTCGATGGCGAACTCGACGGTCGCGCCTTCACTGCGGCCGATCCAGTTCGTCTGCATGGTGCGGACTTTCTCGGGCCAATGGGGAAGCTTGTCGAGGCCGTCGAGCAATTCCTGCGCGTAGTTGGTAGTCCGCAAGAACCATTGTTCCAGGTCGCGTTGTTCGACGATCTGGTCTTCGTGCCGCCAGCACTTGCCATCGATTACCTGTTCGTTGGCGAGCACGGTCATGCATTGCGGGCACCAGTTCACCTTGCTCTTCTTGCGATAAGCGAGGCCGCGCTCATACATGCGCAGGAAGAACCACTGGTTCCAGCGGTAGTATTCGGGGAAGCAGGTTGTGACCTCGGCGGCCCAGTCGAAGCCGAAGCCGAGCCGCTGGAACTGCTGCTTCATGGCGGCAATATTGGAGAGCGTCCACTCGCGGGGCGGCGTGTTGTTCTTGATCGCGGCGTTCTCGGCGGGCAAGCCAAAGGCGTCCCAGCCCATCGGGTGAAGCACGTTATGGCCGCGCATCCACATGTAGCGCGCGAGAGCGTCGCCGATCGCGTAGTTGCGGACGTGGCCCATGTGCAGCTTGCCTGAAGGGTAGGGCAGCATCTCGAGCACGTAGTATTTCGGTTTGCCGCAGGAGTGCGGTTCGGCGGCATAGAGCGCGGGATCTTCGGCCCAGCGCTGCTGCCAGCGCGGCTCGATCTCCGCCGGGGTGTAGCGCTGTTCGCGCTCCGGCTCCGGTTCGGAATTTTCAAGAAGGGCGGTTTCTTCGGTATTTTCTGCAGACGCCATGACTAGTTTGATTGTAAATGGCGCAGAATGGTGCGCCGAGAGGGCTGAAGCGCCGGAATCGGCTAGGCGATCAGGGTGACGCCGGTGCTCGCTGCCTGCTCATGCGCGTGATAGGACGAGCGCACCAGCGGCCCGGATTCCACATGCCGGAAGCCCATCGCCAGAGCCTCTTCTTTCATGAAGGCGAACTCCTCGGGTGTGTAGTAGCGGGTCATGGGCAGGTGGTCTTTTGACGGACGCAGGTATTGCCCCATCGTGAGCACGTCGGTTCCGACTGCAGCCAGATCGCGGTAGACCTGGAGGAGTTCATGCATCTCTTCGCCGAGGCCGACCATGACTCCGGACTTGGTGATCGCCTTCGGATCGACTTCCTTGGCGTATTCGAGCAGCCGTAGCGTCCGCTCATAGCGCGCTCCGGAGCGGACGACGCGATAGAGCCGCGGCACCGACTCGGTGTTGTGGTTGAGCATCTCTGGCCGCGCCTCGACGACGATGCGGATCGCCTCTTCCTTGCCTTGAAAGTCGGGGATCAGGACTTCAACCTGGCAGCCCGGGGCCTGGCGACGGATCTCTTCAATCACCATCGCAAAGGCACGTGCGCCGCCAACGATATCGTCGTCGCGGTTCACGCTGGTGATGACGGCGTGCTTCAGGCCGAGGGTGGCGACGGCTTCGGCAACGCGGCGGGGCTCGTCAAAGTCGATTGGGTCGGGGCGGCCTTTGGGAACGGCGCAGAATCCGCAGCGCCGGGTGCAGGTGTTGCCGAGCATCATGAAGGTCGCGGTTTTGTGGTTCCAGCACTCGCCGATATTCGGGCAATGCGCCGACTCGCAGACGGTGTGCAGGTTCAGCGAACGGGCGAGCTTCTTGAGGTTGTGATAGTTCTCGCCAACCGGAGCGCGCGCCTTGAGCCATTCCGGCTTGGAGACGGGCGTCTTGCGGGCAGGTTCAATCTGGACGAGGTCAAAACCAGCGGTAGCCATAGAGAGGTGCTTCTCTATTGTAGCGTTCGGCGGAATGCGAGGCCGAGTTTCGCCGACGCTTCGCTTCTATGCCTGGCTCGCAGGAACGAGATTATTTCTTCGGCAAGGGCACGGCGTACATCTTGAACGGGCCTGGGTCTTTGTCCTTGAGCTTGGGATCGTCCCGATAGTTCAGCTTGCCTTCGGCGATCCAGGCCATACCTCGGGTCGCGGTTACGGCGGGGGTGGACTCGAGTCCTGACTTGATGACCTGGATATTTGCGGTGTCTCCGCTGAAGGTGACGATATCCATATTGCCGGAGTTCTCTGCCATCAGCAGCCGATTCTTGCCGATCGTGCGCAAGCCGTCGGGCAGGGTGATCGGCTGCGAGAGCTTGAGGTCGGTGACGCTTGTCGATGTGCCATCCGGCTTCAGGTTGATGCGGAGCAGCTTGTTTTTGGTCACGCTATTGACATAGAGGACTGACTTTTCTCCGAAGGCGAGGCCATCGACGCCGGCCAGCAGGGGATACTGGACCGATGCGCCGAGCGATTGCGTGCCGGGCTTGAGCATCCAGATTGTGGCTTGCGCTGTGTCACTAATGTAGGCTGTGCCATCGTCCGCGACGGCAATGTCGTTGCAAAACGGGCCGTTGCCGGGGAGGGGATAGCTTCCTTTTGGCGCGGCGGTCTTGAGATCAAAGGATTTGACGGCCGGCTTCGCCCTTGCCGTCGTCGGTCTTGTCTGAACAGACCCAGAGGGTATTGTGCTTTTCGTCGGCAAAGACGCCGAAGACGGCATTCAGGCCGTTTGTGCCGGGCTTGATCCACTCTTGCACCGAAGTCGTGCCGTAGGCGATGCGGCTTACGTCGCCCTTGCCGAGGCTGCCGACGATCAGGGTGCCGTCTTTGGTCGAGGTGATGCTTTCGGTATAAAGGCGCTCGCCGGGCAAGGTGATCTCGGTGATGGGCGTCGCTGCAAAGAGGCGTGCAACGCCAGCGATGAGAAGGGTTAGCGATCCATATTTCTTGAGTCTTTGCATGGCCACTCCATTATGCCGCAGGAGCAACAATCGTCGTGGAGGTGACTGGTTATTTCAAGCGCTCCATGACCTCCAGCCGGATCAGGTAGAGAAAGAGGAGCAGGTTCAGGACGCCCATTACTCCCCCCGGTACCTGATGCAGACGCAGAAGAATGTAAAACTGATAAACCATCAAGAGAAATGTTGCGGCCAGCGAAAGCGCCCATCCCCAGCGCTGGAGACGCAGTAGTCCGAAGCTCGCACATGCGGTTAATAGGCTGACAACAAGGAAGACAGGCGGAATGTGATGGCCAACCACGCCGAAGGCGATCACCCCCGAAATCGCCAGCATGTAGAGCGCGATGCCGGCCATTCCCGGCAGCGGGAGGCGCTTCTGGCTCGACTGGCTCGCACTGGAAAGATCGTTGGGATTGAGGTTTTCGTCGTTCATAGGGTGTGCAGATAGGCGATGAGGTCGTTCATTTGCCGGTCGTCAAGATCGTTCGCGAAGGAAGGCATCATGCCTCGTCCTTGCACGATGGTTGTGGTCACGCGATCGTCGTTTGCCGGCGCGCCGCTGGGCAGGTATTTTTGCTTGTAAAGTCCCTGCAATCCCGGCCCTTTGAGGCCGTCCTGGTCGTTGGCGTGGTGGCAGCGAGCGCAGTGGGATTGAAAGACTGCGTGGCCGCTTGCCTCCTGTGGCGTCAGTTCTGAGAGCGGCTTGGAAGGCGGCAAGTTTGGACGACATCCGGAGGCGGACAGGGCGATGGCAGTTCCGAAGATGGCCGTTGCCGCGAGTCGAAGCTGTTTTGAGGGGCGTCTCATCGTGCCTCATAGCGGCGGCCAACAATGGCGTATTTGCCGGAGAGCACGCGGGCAATGGCTTCGGAATAGGCGAGGTGTTCCTCGGCGAGGATCCTGGCTGACAGCGTAGGTTCGTCGTCACCCGGCAAAACAGGAATAGCGCGTTGCAGAATGATGATCCCGTGGTCGAGTTCCTCGTCGACGAAGTGGACCGTGCATCCAGCAAGCTGTACGCCATATTCGAGTGCCTGCTTCTGCGCGTCGAGACCGGGAAATGCCGGCAGCAAGGACGGGTGAATGTTGAGGATTCGCTGCGGGAATGCGCGAACAAACTCGGGCGAGAGCAACCGCATATATCCCGCGAGACAGACTAGGTCGACGCTATGTTCGATCAATGCCGCAATGATCTCTGCGTCGTGCTCGGCGCGCTTACGGCCGTTGGCCTCGATGACCCGCGCTTTCAGGCCACGCTCGCGCGCCGCTGCGATGCCTGGTGCTTCGGCGCGGTTGGAGATAACGACGGCGATCTCCACGCCTGGAAGCCTTCCCGATTCAATGCTGCTGGCAATGGCCAGGAAGTTCGACCCGCGACCAGAGAGCAGAATTCCCAGCTTTTTATTCGTCGAGCTCATCAGGAGTAGATCACTTTGCGATCGCCTTTGACGGCCCGCCCAATGACATGGAATTTTTCCCCCGCGCGGTCGAGCATGGTCTTAGCGCGGGTGAAGCGCTCGGCGGGGATGACGGCGATCAGCCCAATGCCGAGGTTGAAGGTCCGCCGCATTTCCTCGGGCTCGACGTTGCCCAGCTCTTGCAGATGCTCAAAGATGGGCGGGATCGGCCAGCTTCCCGTCTCAATGACGGCCGAAATGGTCTTGGGCAGAATGCGCGGCAGGTTTTCGGTAATTCCGCCGCCGGTAATGTGCGCCATGCCGGTCGTGTAATCGCCGGCGGTGAGCTTCTTGATGACCGGAAGATAGCTCCGGTGCACCTTCATCAGCGCCGCGCCGGCCTTGTCCTTGATTGCGGAAACATAATGGTCGGGTTTGTAGCGGGCGCCCTCGAAGAAAAGCTTGCGCGCCAACGAATAGCCGTTGGTATGCAGCCCGGTCGAGGGAAAACCGATTAGCACGTCGCCTGCCTTGATCTTTGTTCCGGTGATGAGCTTTTCTTTGTCTACGACGCCGACGACGAAGCCGGCCAGGTCGTATTCGCCGTCGCCATAAAAGCCCGGCATCTGGGCGGTCTCCCCGCCGATCAACGCGCAGCCGTTCGCTTTGCAGGCGTCGGCGAGGCCGGTGACGACCTTTTCGATCACGCCTTCGTCGAGCCGGCCAGTAGCGAGGTAGTCAAGAAAAAAGAGAGGCGTCGCGCCCTGGATTGCAATGTCGTTGACGCAGTGATTCACCAGGTCGGCGCCCACCGTGTGATGGATTCCCATTTCAAAGGCGATCTTGAGCTTCGTGCCTACGCCGTCGGCGCTCGAGACCAGCACTGGTGCGGCAATCCGGGCCGTATCGAGACGAAACAGACCGCCGAATCCCCCGATCTCGCTCAGCACCTGTTTGCCGAATGTCCGCTGGGCGAGGTATTTAATCCGCTGTTTGGCGCGGTCGCCGCTGCTGATGTCGACTCCAGCGTCGGCGTAGGAGACGGGGATGGATTTTGGTTTTCCGGTGGGTTTCGCGCGGCTGGCAGCTTCAGACAAAGTGGATCCGTGGTTGCTAGGAGTGGAACACAGCCTCGTCTGACGGCAAGACCGGTTCGGAAGGACTCAGTTTAGCATTGCAGGGATTGCAGCAACGCCGTCCGCAGCCTAGAGCAACTGCGTAATGCACTCCGCTCTGGTGGGATAACTGGGCAGTAGCGGTGCAGTGTTAGTCAGCCTGAAGAGGTCCTGCAGTCGCTCGTTGGGTGCGGCGAGAAGGAGTGTTCCGCCCTTGGCGCGCACCGCACTTGTGGCATGGAGCAGCACCCCGAGCGAAGCGCTATCGGCATATTCGATGTTTTGAAGATCGAGGATGACCTTCTGCGCTCCTTTCTCGGTGAGGGTGTTGATCTCGGCCTCGAGCAGACTGAGCCGGCTCCCGAGGGTCAAGCGACCTTTCAGAGCCACCACGTGAATGTCGCCTTCAATCTTCAGGACTTCGGTTTCAAGCATGGCTGTTCCCTATTGGTTCGAGTGTCTGGAAAGCCAACTGTAGCATACGACCCGTTCGACACGGATGCAGTAAATCGCCGGAGCTCCGGGTTTTAGCGTAGCGCGCCCTCTTAAGCTCGCGCTACGCCCTCGAAGGCTGGATGGGAGTGATGCCGGAGTCGCCCTTCGACGTCATCTTGCGCTGCAGGCTCTGAATACACGCGTCCCGGTCGGCGTAGATGGACAAGAGCCGATCCGTCTCCGTGAGCTGAAACAGATCAAGGAGCCGCTGATTCGGACCGGCAACTCGCAGTTGCCCACCTGCCGCGCTGATGGCTGTATATGCGTGCAAGAGCAGACAAAAGCCCGAGCTGTCGGCATGTTCCACCTGGCCCAGGTCGAGCACCAGCTTGGACGCTCCCTGCTTTACGATCGACTTGACCTGTGCTTCGGCAATGGTGAGACGCGGACCGGCGATCAACCGCCCCTTCAACGCCATGATGACGATACCGCCTTCAGCCTGGATCACTTCCGATTCGAGCTGCATACACCCTGCCTGGTAAGTTACCCACGTGACTGGAACTTTAGCATAGTGGAAGGAATTGGTAATCGCGTCAATTCGCCACCATTCACTCCGTTCTCATCGCCCTTGCCCCTCAGCCGAATGCCGCCGAAGACCTTCAATCTTGATGCCGTCGCACCGCGATCCTGAATTGTGCGAAGATTGCCCTGAACCTTGATGCCTTCCTTTCCAATTTCGCAATCACCTGCCGGCAAGAGCTGGAAGGCTGTCTCCCGAGAAGAGCGACCGAAAAAGGGATTGCACACCCGCTCGGTGCCCAACCGAACACGTTCCGTGGAAAAGGCTTCCAGCGCGCAAGGTCCGCGACCGGAAGGTTCGCGCGTGATCATCTCACGACGGGCAGCCGACCGGTTGCGCGCTGGGCATGTGTGGGTTTACCGCTCCGATGTGGAGCAGCTGGTCGCACCTGATTCGTCATCGCGGTTGATCGCAGTCCTGGATCCTCGCGGGGCTCCGCTGGGAACCGCGCTCTATAGCTCCAGTTCTCAGATTGCGCTGAGGATGGTTTCGAGCCGCGGCCTTGACCAGGCGGGTTGGATCGCCCTCTTTAGGGAGCGGCTGCGGAGCGCTATTCAATTTCGGAGAGAGACGCCGAGCGTTGAAGTCTCAGTAACGGATTCCTCCCGGCTGGTCTTCAGCGAGGGAGATTTTCTGCCCGGGCTGATCGCCGATAAGTACAACGATCTGGTGGTGGTGCAGCTGCTCACCCAGGGGATGGACTCCGCGGATGTGCGGGCTGCATTCCTCGATGTCGTTGTTGAAGAAATAAGTCCACGCGCGATATATGAGCGTCGCGACCCGCGAATTCAGGAGCTGGAAGAGCTTGGCCCTGCGGCGGAGGGCGCGTTATTCCGGGCTGAAATCCATGGACCCCAATCAGAGTCAGGCTCGACGATCTTCCACCTCAATGGGCTGCGTTTTCACTACGACGTCAGTGGCGGTCAGAAGACCGGCGCGTTCTTGGACCAGCGGGAGAATTACGCCGCTGCGGCGCTTCACTGTAGCGGTGAAGCTCTCGATGTTTGTACCTATCAAGGTGGTTTTGCCCTTCATCTGGCCCGGGTCTGCGACAGGGTGACCGGAGTCGACGCCTCACGCGAAGCGCTCGAAGTCGCGGAACTCAATCTCGAGCTGAATCGACGGAGCGTCGGCGCAAAGCCGGTGGAATGGATCGAGGCCAACGCCTTTGACCTGCTCCGCGACTGGAGCGACAGCGGGTCACGATTTGACTCGATCGTGCTCGATCCGCCAGCCTTTGCTAAATCGAAGCGCGCGGCCGAAGGGGCCTTGCGGGGATACAAAGAGCTCAACCTGCGGGCCCTTAAAATGTTGCGCCCGGGCGGTACGCTGGTTACCTGCTCCTGCTCGCATCATGTTGGTATTGAAGAGTTTACAGGTGTGGTTACCTCTGCCGCGAGCGACGCTCGACGACAGGTGCGCCTGCTCGATCGCCGAGGAGCTGCGACTGACCATCCCGTGCTCCTAACCATTCCCGAGACGGAATACCTGAAGTGTCTGATTTGCCGGGTCGAGTAGGGAGGCTCGAGAGCTCTCAGCAAATGATTGAATAATTTGGCTTTAGCTATGCGATCGGAGTGTTGCTAGAATATGAGCAAATAACGCTCACATTTTATGCATCTATCGTGCTATAGTCTGAATCAGAGGTAATGGAGCGCAACCGCGCTGATATCAGAATCACTGATCACCTGGAGGAAAAGACAAATGGCAATTACTCGTTGGGACCCATTTCGCGAAGTTGCTTCGCTGCAAAACCGTATGAACTCGCTCTTTCAGGACTTCTCCCGTACTCAGGGAGCGGAGAACGAACTCTTGACGACCGCTGGCTTCGTTCCGCCCGTCGATGTCTATGAAGATGAGCACAAGATCGTATTGAAGCTCGAAGTTCCCGGAATCAAGCAGGACGACCTTGATGTCCGTCTGGAAAACAGCACGCTGACCGTTCGCGGCGAGCGGAAGTTTGAGAAAGAAGAGAAGGAAGAGAACTTCCACCGCATCGAGCGCCGTTATGGCAGCTTCTTCCGCGCCTTCACTCTGCCGACCACCGTCGACAGTGAGAACGTCAAGGCGCAGTATGACTCGGGCGTTTTGAAGCTGGAACTGAACAAGCGTGCCGAGGCCAAGCCGAAGCAGATCAAGATCGGCGTCAGCGGCGTACCTGCTGCGAAGCCGAGTGGAACTGTGGAAGCCGGCAACGTCGCAGCTTGATCGTTCGCGTTGGGGTGGATTTACAGAGGCGGACTGAAGAAGTCCGCCTCGCTTTGTTTTGGGAATATTCTGAATTCGTATTGAAGAGAAGATTTATCTATGGCTATTCGTTGGGACAAGTTAACAGTCAAATCGCAGGAAGCGATTCAGAGCGCGGGCACGCTTGCTGCTGAGAGCGGGAATCCGGAGGTTCAGCCGCTGCACATCCTCGCAGTGCTGCTCGAGGATCAAGACGGCATCATCGTGCCGCTCCTGCAAAAGGTCGGCGCGCCGACCGAGCAGTTGCTTACTAAGGTGAACCAGTCGCTGGAAGTATTGCCGAAGGTCTCCGGCTCTGGGGCGCAGCCGGGGCTGTCGAATGCGGCGCAGAAGGTACTCGACCGGGCTTTCAAGGAAGCTCAGAACTTCAAGGACGATTACGTCTCGACCGAGCATCTGCTGCTTGCTCTCACTCAAGAGAAAAACGATCCTGCGCAACTGGCGCTTGCCGCCGCAGGCGCGACGCATGATGCGATTCTTCGCGGCTTGACGTCGGTGCGCGGCTCTCAGCGCGTGACCGACCAGAACCCCGAAGCAAAATATCAGGCACTCGAAAAATACGCGAAAGACTTGACCGAGCTCGCCCGGCGCGGCAAGCTCGACCCGGTTATCGGCCGTGACGAGGAGATTCGCCGCGTGATCCAGGTGCTCTCGCGGCGCACTAAGAACAATCCGGTGCTCATCGGCGAACCCGGCGTCGGCAAGACGGCAATCGTCGAAGGGCTGGCGCGTCGCATTGTCTCTGGCGATGTACCGGATCTCCTCCGCGACAAGCGCGTGGTTTCGCTCGATCTCGGCGCGATGCTCGCCGGGGCGAAGTATCGCGGCGAGTTTGAAGACCGCCTCAAGGCCGTCCTGAAAGATGTGACCGAGGCCAACGGCCAGGTCATACTCTTCATCGACGAACTGCATACATTGGTTGGGGCGGGTGCGTCCGAAGGTTCGATGGATGCCTCGAACATGCTCAAGCCGGCGCTAGCGCGCGGCGAGCTGCGGGCAATCGGCGCAACCACGCTGAATGAGTATCGCAAGTACATCGAGAAGGACGCGGCGCTCGAGCGGCGCTTCCAGATCGTCTTCGTTGGCGAGCCGAATGTTGAGGACACGATTGCCATCCTTCGCGGCTTGAAGGACCGCTACGAGGCCCATCACAACGTTCGCATCAAGGACTCGGCGATCGTCGCAGCGGCCACGCTCTCGCACCGCTACATCTCCGACCGCTTCCTGCCCGATAAGGCGATTGACCTGGTCGATGAAGCTGCTGCATCGCTCGCAATCCAGATCGGGTCGGTACCGACCGAGATCGATCAGCTCGAACGCCAACAGACTTCGCTCGAAATCGAACGTGCCGCGCTCAAGCGCGAGACCGATCAGAATTCCAAGGACCGCCGCCAAGTGGTCGAGCGTGAACTGGCAACCCTGAGGGAAAAGTCCACCGGATTGCGTGCGCGATGGCAGCACGAGCGCGAGGCGATAACCAGGCTCAGCGAACTTAAGAAACTGGTCGAGGCGAAGCGCTTTGAGGCTGAGGAGCAGACCCGGGGCGGCCAGTTGGAACGCGCTGCGCAGATCCAGTATGGCGAATTGCCGAAGCTCGAGGCGGAATTGAGACAGCTGAACGCGGCCCAGGATGGCGTCGCCGATTCGACGCGGATGCTCAAGGAAGAGGTCGACGAGGAAGACATCGCGAGGATCGTCAGCAAATGGACTGGGATTCCGGTCCTGAAGATGCTCGAAGGTGAAGTCAAGAAGCTCGTGGCAATGGAAGGGCGCTTGCGCGAGCGGGTTGTGGGCCAGGACGACGCGCTGTCCACCGTCGCAAACGCGATTCGCCGTTCGCGGGCGGGGCTGAGTGACCCGAAGCGCCCGATCGGATCATTTATCTTTCTTGGGCCCACGGGCGTGGGCAAGACTGAGACCGCACGCGCACTTGCCGAGTTCCTCTTCGATGACGAACAGGCTCTGGTCCGCATCGACATGTCGGAGTACATGGAGAAGCACGCTGTATCGCGCCTGATCGGCGCGCCTCCCGGCTACATCGGCTATGACGAGGGCGGACAGCTGACCGAAGCGGTTCGGCGTCGGCCATATTCTGTCGTGCTCTTCGACGAGATTGAGAAGGCGCATCCGGATGTCTTCAACGTGCTGCTGCAGGTGCTTGACGATGGCCGGCTGACCGACTCCAAAGGGCGCACCGTCGATTTCAAGAACACGGTGCTGATCATGACCTCGAACCTCGCCGCCCATGTCCTGCAGGGCGAGAATCTGTCGAGCGAGTCGGCCTTTGAAAGCGCGCGCGAGGAGGTGATGGAGGTCCTACGGCAGAGCTTCCGGCCGGAGTTCCTCAACCGCGTCGACGACATTGTGATCTTCCGTCCGCTGGGAGAAGAACAGCTAGCGCACATCATCGATCTGCGGCTGGCCGATCTGAAGAAACTGCTCGCTGGCCGCAAGATCACGATCGAGCTCACCGACGAGGCGAAGCGACAGCTCATGCTCACCGGCTACGATCGGGCATATGGCGCGCGACCTCTGAAGCGTGCGCTGCAGCGGTTGATTCAGGATCCGCTCGCCTTGAAGATCCTCGATGGCGAAATCCTCCACGGAGATCACGTGGTTGTCGAAGCCGATCCCCTCAATAACCGACTGAGGTTTGAGGTAAAGCATCGCAAGTCTGAAGAACCTGCGCCGACGCAGGCTCTTCAGTCGGCGCCATGAAGCCAGAGGGGCGCTCCATTGTGTTGGGCCAGAGCGACTCTCGGAATCCCTTGCAGGTCGGGGACGAAGCTGACGTTGCTCCAGTCTTTTAGCAACTGTGACAGTTGCAATTGCTGCCCGGCGCCGATCTCCAGCAGCAACCAGCCGCCGGGCCGCAGGGCGTTTGCGGCCTGGGGAACCAGGCGCTCGTATATTTCCACTCCAGTTGGTCCGGCGAAGAGGGCAGTTGCCGGCTCGAACTCTCTTACTTCGGCGTCGAGCGTCTCGCGCTCTCCGTTTGCAATGTAGGGAGGGTTCGAGACGACCATGTCAAAGCTAGATGCTGCTACTCCTTCGAGCAAGTTCGCCTCGAGGAACTCGATAAGTTCGGCGACCTGATGAGCTGAAGCGTTTTCCTTCGCGATCTGTAATGCGGCAGACGAGATATCGATCGCGGTGACCTTTGCCAGCGGTCGCGCGACGGCGAGCGCGACGGCGATGGCTCCCGAACCGGTACCGACGTCCGCGATGTGGAAGGGCGCGTCCGGCGGGATTCGTACGAGCGCGGCCTCGACGAGGTGCTCGGTCTCGGGGCGGGGAATCAGGACATCGGAGGTGACGACGAAGCGCAGACCGTAGAACTCACGTTCGCCGGTGATGTACTGGATCGGCTCGGAACGCTCGCGGCGGGCGATCAGTTCGCGATACTTCCTGGCTTCAACTGAGCTCAAGGGCCGTTCCGACCGGGTGATGAGGTCGGTTCGGCTCAGGCCGGTTGCGTAAAGGAGGAGCAGCTCGGCGTCCTGGGCCGGGTGCTTGTTTCCTGCACGCTCAAGTAGTTTGGCAGCGCCTGCGAGAGCTTCACGGGGGGTCCCCCCCCCTCCCCCGGTACCTAAGTTCTTATTGTTCATTGGCTTGGCTGGATGATTATGCATTTGACACATAAGAACTGAGTTTGATGCAATGTTACTACCGTGACAGGGCCGAGTTCATTCCAGGTGCTGTAATGCAACCTTCAGGGTTTAGTCTTATAGACAGTGATCGCCACCTAGCAAGAACCGCAGTTCCGCAGTATCCGCAGCCCAGCTAACTGCGCGCCAGCAAGGTACACAAACCGCATAGATCAAAACTCCGAGCGCGCCCAAACAGGGCGCTCAGGCCTGTGTGCAATATTGAACAGACGGGTCGATCAGAGGCAGGTTAACGTCTTCAGATCGCCTCAAAGCCCCCCCGGCAAGGCGATGGCCGTTCCGATTACGAGCGCCCCGCTGGATTACGGGGCGCTCCGGCCTTCGGCGGGATTATCGGCGATGGGTTCCCCGGGTTGCCCTTTATCGCGCTAGTCTTCTCAGGTGGCTGCTTGAGCATCTTCTGGAGAAGCAAGTCGAACTTTTCTTTTTCGATTTTCACTGGATTCCTTTGCTCTCTTGAGCGTGTGGCCTCATTTCGATTAGCTTTCGCTGGCCCGCTACCGGTTCGCGACAGGGTGGGAGCTCCACGATCGCCTTACGGATGCGGTGGCACATATACCACGCCGTCCGATAGGAGCCGATTCCCAGATGCGTCTTAATCTGGTTTGCCGAGATGCCTTTCTTCGCGTCTACGACGATGGCAAGGGCCATGAACCACTTGTTCAAGGGAAGATGAGAGTCATTGAAGACCGTGCCGGACGTGGCCGAGAATTGCTGATTGCAAGTCTTCTCCAGGCACTGGTAAATCTGGCCGCGCTTGTTCTTGCTGGCCGTCTTCCGGGTAATTTTTGAGATGTGGTCATTACCGCAGACCGGGCACTTTACCCCATCCGGCCAGCGCATTGCCTCAAGGTAGGCCAGGCATTGCTCATCGGTTGCGAAGTGGGTTGTTACATCTATCAGGTGCATCGTCATGCCTCGACACAAGAATCATCTCGACGAACCCCTGTGTCAAGTGCATACTATTCGCCTCAAATATTTCACTCTAAATGGGTTAGCTTGAAGTGACGGTTGAATCTACGGAGAGCCCTTCTCCTGATTTCTTGCGCTTAATTCACCCTATATATCCAGTGTACCAAGTTGACCCCATTCACTACGCCAGCCTTCTGGAATTTATTATCTCTTGTTGAATGAGCCACTTAAGTTGGTTAATCCGCTACATAGGGTATTGACAACGAACGTGCTCCCTTTTTGAAAGCAACAGGAGCTTCTAAGCTCCGTTCCGATAACAAATCGAGAAGATCTGACAAACAACCGCCAGAACTCCGTTCATGGAAGATGGAGTGGTTTGATTTCCAGTTGAAAGCCTGACGCCCTTTATAGGTCCATTGGCACCGGCACACCTTGTAATGTCACGAACCTCTGGGGTTCACAACAGGCTTGCCCCAACCGCGCCAGGTCTGCTTGCATGTCGTGGTTTGTCTCGAATGACCTGAGGGTTGCGTCGAGGATCGAGGCCGCCCTGGTGTCCTGCGGTCGTTCGATGCGGTAGTGCATCCACTTGCCCTCCCGACGCGCCTCGACGATGCCTGCGCGCCGCAGATAAGCGAGGTGTCGCGAGATCTTTGGCTGTCCCTGCCTCAGAATCTCCACAAAATAGCAGACGCAGACCTCGCGCCCATTCATAAGATTCAGAAGTCGCAGACGGGTCGGATCGGCGAGCGCGGCGAAGAGGTTCACGAGATCGAACGGCTTTACAGTTCGAGCCATGCCATAAATATACGCCTTGACATATATGTTCGGGAAACATATATTCGTTTTGGCGCATATGAGGTACGCCCGACTATGGATAATCAAACCGCCGTTCGTGAAAAGTACGGATCGATTGCGAGGAGTGTTGCCAGTTCCGGTGCGACTGCCTGTTGTGATCCAGCTATGCGTTGCTGCGACCCGGTCACCAAGGATCTATACAGCGAGATGGAAATGGGGACGCTTCCCGAAAGTGCGGTCCTTGCGTCCCTGGGATGCGGAAACCCGACGGCGCTGATCCAGTTGATGGAGGGGGAGACGGTCCTGGATTTAGGCTCTGGCGGTGGTATCGACGTGCTGCTATCGGCGAAGAGGGTAGGGCCGACCGGTAAGGCTTACGGCCTCGACATGACGGATGACATGCTTGCGCTTGCGCGCGAGAATCAGCGCCAGGCGGGCGCGGTCAATGTCGAGTTTTTGAAGGGCGAGATTGAGAACATCCCGCTGCCGGATGACTCCGTCGATGTGATCATCTCCAACTGCGTCATCAATCTTTCCGCGGATAAGCGCCGTGTTTTGCAAGAGGCATTTCGTGTTCTCCGGCCCGGCGGCCGCTTCGCCGTGTCGGATGTCGTCGTCGACGGCGCGGTCCCGGAAGAGGTACGGCGAAGCATGTTGCTGTGGGTGGGTTGCATCGCCGGCGCGCTCGAACGAGAAGACTATCGCGCAAAGCTGACAGCCGCTGGCTTTGCCGATGTCAGCTTCGAGACAACCCGCAGCTATGACATCGAGGAAGCGCGCGTCTTCCTGACCGAAGCCGGCATTGCAGTGGATGAGATTGCGCCCCTGATAAAAGGCAAATTTCAGAGCGCGTTCATTCGTGCTACCAAACCTATTGCAGCTTGCTGCGAGCCGGGTTGCTGTCCTCCGGTTCCGAGAGGCTAACGCGATGCCGAACCACTATAACGTTTTGTTTCTATGCACCGGAAACTCGGCGCGCTCCATTTTGGCTGAAGCCATCCTCAATCGTAAGGCCAGAGGTGGCTTTACTGCGTACAGCGCGGGAAGCCATCCCTCGGGAACGCCGCGACCTGAGGCATTGAAGCAGCTTGAATCAGCCGGAATCTCAACCGACGGATTACGCAGCAAATCGTGGGACGAGTTCGCAGTTCCCGACGCGCCACGCATGGACTTTGTCTTCACGGTCTGCGATAACGCAGCCAACGAGGCGTGCCCATTCTGGCCCGGTCAGCCGATGACTGCTCGTTGGGGAATCCCCGATCCGGCGGCAGTGAAAGGATCGCCAGAAGAGATCGAACGCGCCTTTCACGATGCGTTTGTCGTGCTGGATCGGAGAATTGGTCTCTTTCTTTCGCTTCCGCTTGCGACGTTGCAGCAGCTCGCCATCCAACGAGAGATTGAAAGCATCGGTCGCTCGTGAGGCCGAGTCTGTTGCGGCGCACCGTCGCCGAGTTCGTGGGGACGCTGCTTCTTCTCGCCACGGTGGTCGGATCCGGAATTATGGCGGAGAGGTTAGCTGCGGGCAACGTTGCGCTGGCTCTCCTAGCGAATACGATTGCTACAGGTGCCGTGCTGGTCGCACTCGTCCTCGCGTTTGGGCCAGTCTCCGGGGCACACTTGAATCCTGCGGTGACGCTTGCCGATGCCTGGCAGGGCGGTATCGCGTGGCGCGAGGCCCCCGCTTATGTCGCGGCTCAATTGGCTGGGGCATTTGCCGGAGTTGCGACGGCTCATCTCATGTTCGGGTTCACATTGTTCACTGCGTCGACGCACGTTCGCAGCGGCCCGGCGCAGATATTCAGCGAGTTCGTTGCTACCTTCGGCCTGCTCTCCGTTATCTGGGGATGCGCTAGGCACCGGCCCACCGCAGTCCCCTTCGCAGTGGGCGCGTATATCACCGCCGCCTACTGGTTCACTGCATCGACCTCGTTCGCCAACCCGGCTGTCACTCTCGCTCGATCTGTGAGCAACACATTCGCAGGTATCAGGCCTGCCGATGTAGCCGGATTTATCGCAGCTCAGTTGGCGGGAGCTTTCGCGGCGACAGCGCTCTTCCGGTGGCTCATGCCGTCGCACAACCCCCAGGAATGATAGCGGGTGCTTACCGGAGACGAGCTCGGGCCGGCTCTGCGTGTCCTCGTCCGGTGCAGTGCGACCGCCCGGTTCCGGGAAGGACGCGGGCTCTTATAAGAGCCGAAGCGGAGAACGACGGGGAAAAATGCAGGGCAGCTGTGGCCACTCGTCAGCGACTGTCATGCAGGAATCGAGATCTTGAACGTCGTGCCGCTCTTGCCTGGTTGGACGCTGCTGCGCATCTTGATCGTGCCGCGATGACTCTCGATTATTCGCTTCGAAAGCGCTAGGCCGAGACCCGTTCCCAGGTGCCCCTTCGTCGTGAAGAATGGCTCAAAGATGTCGCCGGCGTATGCGTATGGAATCCCGTGGCCGTTGTCCGCAACCAACAGGTGAATTCCGTTCGTCCTCTTCCTCAATCGCAGGGAGAGGGTCCCATTCAATGGCAATGCATCGAGGGAGTTTGCGATGAAGTTTGAGATGACCTGAAGTATCTCGCCCGAATGAACTGGCAGGACAACTTCATGGGGCAGGTCTTTGATCAGATGAATTCCCTTGCCGTCGATCGTCCGCTGATGAATACGGAGGGCGGCTTCTGCCAGCTGGACGAGATCGGTCGGCTTTCGGGTGGTGGGTTCCTTCGCAAATCCGAGAGTGGAATCCACGAGGTCGACGACGATAGCTATCTGTTCGTCGGCAAGTGCGGCGTATTTACGCACCTTTTCTGGATTTTCAGATTCGACGGTCATCAGATAGGTCAGGTTCCTCAGAGCTTCCAGCGGGTTTCTGACGTCATGAATGATTTCGAGGGCAAGCTGGCCGAAGGTCGCTCGTTCTTCCGATTTGCGCAATGCTTCAGCGGCGACCGCCAACTTTGACTCGAGCTCTGAAGTTTTGGACATGGCCCCTCTCTCTGGATGAGATGCGCTGGAGAGACGCCAGATGGAGGCGCTACGATCGAAGAATTAGTCCTTCGCAGACCAGTGAAGCTTCTTCTCTGGATGCCAGAATACGACACAATGTCGTCTGCCCGACAAAAGTATCTCGGAAGACACGCGCAACGATGCAGCAAGCTGGGCGCTAGAGCAAAAGTACAGGTGGTGTCATGTGCTGAGTTTGTCTCAGCGGGCGTTTTTCTGGGGAAAAACGCCTGCCGGGCGGTGCACCTCACACTACGCTGGCTGTACTTTTGCTCTAGTCGGGTCGAACGCCGCCCTGTGTTTTCAGAATTCTGTTGACCGACGCAACCAAAGCTCCCGGCCCTTCCGAGATGGACAGAAGCTCATCCGCGTCTTCTTCAGGCATGGGAAGATGAGGCGTGATCAAAAGCAGGGTCTTGACGGTTGGCCGCAGCACCTTGGCTATCGTTAAGGCCGCTCTCTGCTGTTCTGCGGAGAGCGTGTGGCACACGATGGAAAGGCTGATTGGTCCACTCTGGAGAATTCGCTCAAATTCTACCAATTCCATCGCGGTAGAAACTCTGTAACCCGCGTTTCCCAACATCCAGCTGCGGGTCTCAAGCAGTCTTTCGTTGCGTCCGTAAAATAGAATGCTGACGGGTTTGTTCATGCGGAAATCCCGAGGCGGCGAAATGATTTATGAATAATAAACCCAAATAAATCAATGTCGGATGGCCGACGAAGGCGTCTAATAGGATTAGTACGAGCAGCTTCCAATCTGCTCGTTTTAGATCAGGCGTGACCTGCTACCGTCGATTAGGCGGCGGTCCTTTGCGATCTGAAGCAAAGGACAAGCCATGCCACAGGCATTTAGCAACCTGTTCTTATCCTCCCTTTCCGATGAAAACCGCGAATTGCTTCTATCGCAGAGCACCGAAGTCACTCTGCCCCTGAGGAGCCAGCTCTACCAGGCCAAGCTCACCCCTGCCTACGCTTACTTTCTTACCTCAGGCATGGCATCGGTCGTTGCATCGACCGGGGCCGGTGGAACGGTGGAAGTAGGGATTATCGGACATGAAGGATTGGTTGGCGCTCTTCACCTGCTGGGCTCGGCCCCGGTTTCAACCGAATCGTTCATGCAACTGGGGGGAAGCGGCCTGAGGATCCCGTTTGCTAAATTGCGAACAGCATTCCGATCGTCTGAGGGGATACGCGACCGCATCCTGGAATTTGTGCAGGAGCAGGCCCTGACGGTAAGTCAGCTTGCGGGCTGCAATCGCCTTCATGAAGCCGATCCAAGGCTGGCACGGTGGCTGCTGATGGCTTCGGATCGAACTCAATCCGACACGCTGAACTTCACCCAGGAGTTTCTCGCCATGATGCTGGGTGCTCAGCGTACCACGGTTACGTCGGTTGCGGGAGGTCTTCAGGAACGCGGCCTGATTCAATACAGACGCGGTCACGTGAAAATCGTGAATCGCGAAGCCCTGGAGACTGCTGCCTGCGATTGCTACCAAATCACAAAGCAGCTCTATACCAATCTCTACAAGTGAGAGCGCTTCTGATTCAGTCCGATCGAGTGCTTTCCTCGTCGCTTCGGCGAGCTTCCCTGGTCAACGAATACCAGTTCCGCTCGAAGGGGCCGCTCGGCCATCGACGCCTTATCCGTTTTCGAAACTGACTCATCTGCTCGAAGGTCAGGCAGCCGTTGCCGTTTCGGCCTTCATCTGTTCGGCCTGGTAGTGCGCGGTGAGGGCGTCGACGACGGGCTGGAACTTGCCAAGCATCATTTCGCTGAGCTGGTGGTTGGTCAGGCCGATGCGGTGGTCGGTGAGCCGGTTCTGGGGGAAGTTGTAGGTGCGGATCTTTTCGCTGCGGTCTCCGCTGCCTACCTGCTGCTTGCGTTCCTTGGCGAGGGCTTCGTGCTGGCGTTCCATCTCGACCTCGTAGAGGCGGGAGCGGAGAACGCGCATGGCCTTTTCGCGGTTCTTGATCTGCGACTTCTCGTCCTGGCAGCTGACGATGGTTCCGGTTGGCAGATGGGTGATGCGGATCGCCGAATAGGTGGTGTTGACCGACTGGCCGCCAGGACCTGAGGAGCAGAAGGTGTCGATGCGGAGGTCTTTGGCCTCGATCTTGACGTCGACGTCTTCGGCCTCGGGGAGGACGGCGACGGTGATCGCCGAAGTGTGGACACGGCCCTGGGTCTCGGTCTCGGGGACGCGCTGGACGCGGTGGACTCCGCTCTCGTATTTCATCTGCGAGTAGACGCGGTCGCCCTCGATGATGGCGATCACTTCTTTCATCCCGCCGACGCTGCTCTCGGACTCGGAGAGCACCTCGACCTTCCAGCGATGGAGTTCGGCGAAGCGGACGTACATCTTGAAGACCTCGGCGACGAAGAGCGAGGCCTCGTCGCCGCCGGTGCCGGCGCGGATTCTCGAGGACCACGTTCTTCTCATCGTTGGGATCTTTGGGCAGCAGCATCACTTTCAGGTCTTCTTCGATCCTGGGCAGCCGCGCCTGGAACTGCTCGAGCTCTTCCATGGCCATCGCGCGGAGGTCAGGGTCGCTTTCGCCCATGAGCGTCTCAGCGTCGGCGATGCCGGTCTTGATCTGCTTGTATTCGCGATACTTCTCGACGACGCTTTCGAGGTCGCGGTGCTGCTTGGCGATCTTCTGGTATTTTTCGTGATCGTTGGTGTTCTCGGGCAGGGCAAGCTGCGCGCCGAAATCTTCGTAGCGGTCTTCGAGTTGTTGTAAGCGGTCGAACATGTGCGGATCCTTTTGCGGGCGAGTGGCCCGGCTTGTCTAGCTATTTTGGAAAGATTGCGGACGAGCGATATCGGCGGCGGGAGCCGCTAGACAAGAGCGCGGAAGGGGAGTAGCTGGCGCATGATGTTATTTTATCTCAAGCCGTGGGATACGCACTATGTACATTCGATTCGTAACTTGGCAGATCGATGCAGAGTCCCAGAGGTCGCGAGGCATTCTTCAAGTCGCATTCCAGCTTCGAGATCTTGAACGGCTTGATCAACTTCAGGAGGCGCATCTTGAGGAGCTTCGACGTTGGTTTGACGTGAATCTTGAGAAACCGAGCCGCTTTACGGCATCCAAACCGCCCTACTATCGTAAGTCGAGCAAGGCTATCTCATGGTTCAAGGACACGGCAACGGAACATATTTCCAAAATGCGCGAGATCGCAGCGATCCTGGAGAGTCACGGACAAGCCGTTCGGATGCTGAAGGCCGAACGCGTGGGATATGTGGTTTATGAGGACGAATGGCAGATCGTTGCAGAACCGTTTTCGGACGTGGATTGTTAGGGGATGCTTCGCCGGTAAAGGAGAGGGCCCTGAAGCGAGCCCATTCGGGCTACAATAGGCTATGGCTGAGAATGCAGTGGTTCGTTCGAGAATTAGCGCTGAAGTGAAGGAGCAAGCTACGGCTGTGCTCGAGGACCTCGGTCTCAGCGTCTCTGACCTCATGCGTATCACGCTGACCCGGGTCGCGAAAGAGGGCGCCATTCCTTTCGATCTGAATCCGAACAAGCTGACTCGGGAGACACTTCGCAAGAGCGCGAGGGGCGAAGAGGTCCACCGGGCGAAGGACGCAAAAGATCTCTTCGATCAGCTTGGCATCTGATGCGGGTTCCTGAGTACTCCACGCAATTTCGTCGCGATGTGAAACGGGCGGGAAGCGTGGCAGGGACTTAGACAAACTGAAAGACTTGTTGAGATTACTTATCGATGGAGAGGCGCTACCGCCGCGCTACAAAGACCATCCTCTCAAACAAAATTGGCAGGGTTACCGCGATGCTCACATCGAGCCGGATTGGCTGCTGATCTCCATCCTGTTTGAAGGGGCGGATGGGCCGGTTGTGCGCTTCGAGCGCACCGGCACCCACAGCGATTTGTTCGACTGATGAGCGGCTTTCTCGAATTCGCCAAGCCCATCTCATTCACGCTTAATCAGCCGCGAAGGCCAGCCGACGCGGACAAGCAAACCATCCGGACCGCATATCCCGACCTCGTAGAGGCCCCATTCGCGGTGGCGCAGGATGCCGCCGGGGCGGATGATCAGGTCGTCTACTCGCGCGGCGATGGCGTCAACGTCAGGCGTGCGGATGAAGACGCCGAAGGGGTTGTTCTCCTCGGGCACGCTCCAAGGACCGGCTCCTGCCTGGGTCAGGTGCACCTCGCAGCCCCATCCGGTCATGATGATGTAATTGGCGTCACCGCCGGTGCGAGCAAAGCCGAGGCGTTCCCAGAAGGGGATTGCAGCGGGCAGGTCGTTACTCGGAACTATGGCGAACGCGCCAACCGGCGGGGTATCGGACATCTGTCGGCTCCTCAATATGCGGCATAAAACACCGCTCCGGGTCAGCCTCTCACTTCAGGTGACGATTTTCAAACGAATAAATTCTTGATCGGGGGCCGACTGGAAGAAGGAGTGGGGGAGGGGCATGCACTAAGGCGAAGTGAGCTGCACCCGAGTCTGCCTCAAGGCAGCACGCTTCAACGGTAGCTTTCGGCATCTATATTCGACATTGTGAGTGGAAGCTTCTTTGATTTCGCCGAACTCTGCGACGCGCTGGCGGCGACGACGAAGAAGCTTGAGAAGCGGGCGTTGATTGCCGGCTGGCTTAAGACGCTCTCCGTCGAGGATGCGGCGCGGGGCTCGCTGTATCTGGCGGGGCAGGCGTTTGCGGAGACTGATCCGCGCGTGTTGAACCTCGGAGGCGCAGTGCTGAGCAAAGCGCTGGCCCAGCTTTCTGGCGCGAGCGAGGCGGCGATGCATGAGGCGTATCGCCGTCATGGAGATTTAGGAGCCGCGGCGGAGGACTTACTGGTTGTTCGGGTGAAGCTTTTGCCGACGCTGACTCTGGCGGACGTCGAAGGACAATTGGGCGAGATTGCGAGTACAGGAAAAGCCACGGCCAAGCTGGCGCTCACGCTGAAGCTTCTGGGCGGGGCGACTCCGAAGGAATCGAAGTATCTGATCAAGCTGGCGCTCGGCGATATGCGGACCGGGGTGAAGCAGAGCCTGGTGGAGGATGCGATTGCTGCTGCGTTTGAGGCTGATCCGGCTGCGGTGCGGCGGGCGGGGATGTTGGTGGGTTCGCTGCCCGAGGTGGTGAGGCTTGCGGCGACGGGACGGTTGGATGAGGCGCGGATGAGGTTGTTTCATCCGTTGGGGTTTATGCTGGCGAGCCCGGTGGATAGTGTGGACGAGGCGTTGAAGCGGTTTTCGCAGGAGGTAGTGGTGGAGCCGCAAAACCCAGGTAAACCCGCAAAGGACGCGGGTGTACCTGGGGCACCCGGTCGGAACCCTCAGGGGCTAAAGCCCAGTACCTTTCTCGGCGATCATGGCACGGCTGAAGCCGTGCCCCTTCGAGGTGCTGACATTTGGGAGACGGTGGCTACTAGTCGCTCCGAACCGACATCCCAAAATCGGGATGTGGGGCACCCGGCCCTGCCCCTTCAAGGCGCCGAGTTAGGGGTGACTACTCTCGAGGATTTGGCTACGCCAGAGATCGAGGCGCTTCTGAAGGAGGCGCAGATCGAGGACAAGTATGACGGCGTTCGGGCGCAGTTGCATTGTGGCGATGTGGAGCAGCCTGGGCGGGTGGCGTTGTTTTCGCGTTCGCGCGAGGAGATGACGGCAGCTTTCCCGGAGCTGGCGGAGGCTTTTGCTTTGGTCGATGTTCCGCTCATTCTGGACGGAGAGGTGCTTGCGTGGGATGTAGCGGCTGCGCGGGCGATGCCGTTTTCAGCCTTGCAGACGCGGATCGGGCGGAAGAAGGTTAGCGACTCAATGCGACAGCAGATGCCTGTTGTCTTCATGGCGTTTGATGTTCTCTCGATTGGCGGCGAGTTGATGCTGGAGCGACCGCTGGCGGAGCGGCGCGCGATGCTGGAAGAGTTTGCTGCGCGGAACGGTGCGCGGCTCAAGGCGGGCTTTCGAGAGACGATGCCGGAGGCGAAGCAGCGTGGTCCTTTTCCGGAAGAGGAGATTGCGGAGCCGGATGCGGCCTCGAGGCTCGTGCTCTCACCGGTGACTATGCTGGCGAGTGCCGAACAGCTCGATCAGGCCTACGTGGATGCGCGCGCCCGGGGCAACGAAGGCGTGATGATCAAGGCGGGGGGCAGCGTCTATCAGCCGGGTCGGCGCGGGCTGGCTTGGCTGAAGCTGAAGCGAGAGCTGGCGACGCTCGATGTGGTGGTGACGGCGGCTGAGTTCGGGCATGGCAAGCGTGCGGGGATCCTGAGCGACTATACCTTTGCGGTCCGCGATGGCGAAGAGTTGAAGAATGTTGGTAAGGCCTACTCGGGATTGACCGATGCGGAGATTGCGGAGCTGTCGCAGTTCTTTATGGACCATACGATTGAAGACTTTGGTTATGTGCGCAGTGTGGAGCCGGTGCTGGTGCTCGAGGTCGCCTTTAACAACGTGATGCGTTCGGAGCGCCATGCTAGCGGTTTTGCGCTGCGCTTTCCGCGGATTATGCGGATCCGGCGCGATAAGCCGGTGGCGGAGATCGATACGCTGGCGCGAGTGGAAGAGATTTATGCTTCGCAGCCGGAGCTAGCTAGGGACCAGGGACTTAGGGACTAGGGACTGGGGACTAGGGACTGGGGACTAGGGCGAGGATGTCGCGCGTTGTAGTGTGAAGTGTTTACACGATGATCGCTAAAACTGCAGATCCTTCGCTTTGCTCAGGATGACAATTTGGTGGGAGCAGCCAACGTAAATTAGTGGGAGTGGCTGTGGTCGTGGTGATGGTGGCCGTGTGCGGAGACTGTTTCGACGGGCATGACGCAGCCGTGGGCGACTTCGCATTCGACGTTTTCAAATTGGATCGTCGTGTGGTGGACCTGGAATTTATCGCGCAGCACAACCTTGATCTGATCGAGAATCATGGCGCTCTCCGATGGCGGAATATCCGCAATCGTGACGTGGGTGGCGAGGGCGCGCGACTGCGAGCCGAGGCTCCAGACGTGAAGATCGTGGACGTCTTCGACGCCTGAGATATCACAAAGGGTGGAGCGAATCTCTGGAAGAGAAATGCCCTTTGGCGTGCCCTCGAGCAGGATGTTCAGCGTCTCGCGGACGATCGAAAGCGAACTCCATAGGATCAACGCGGCAATGATGATCGAGAGCACCGGGTCGATCCAGGTGCGGCCGGTGAAGAGAATCGCCGCGCCTCCGACGATGACTGCGGCGGTCGAAAGGGTGTCGCCGAGCATGTGGATGAGGGCGCTGCGGATGTTGACGTCGTTGCTACAGCGCGAGAGCAGCAGGGCGATGGTGCCGTTCATGAGGACTCCGGCGGCGGCGACGTACATCATGAGCTTCGGCTGGATGGCCACGGGCGAGGCGAGGCGGTTGACGGCTTCAATCGCGATCCAGACGGAGAGGACGAGCAGCGTGGTCGCGTTGACGAATGCCGCGAGCACTCCGGCGCGCTGATATCCGAAGGTTTTGGCGTCGGTTGCCGGGCGGCTCTGGAAGTAGACGGCGACGAAGGAGAGCAGAAGCGCGAGCGCGTCCGAGACATTGTGCCCTGCCTCCGAAATGAGCGCGAGTGAATGGGCGCGAAGTCCGGCTACGAAGGTCACAACGACATAGGCAAGCGTCAACGCCAGCGAGAACCTGAGAACGTTCTGCATCTTCGAATTGGATGCCGAGGCGTGGACGTGCATGCTTTGTCTAGTCTATGCCGGGGTGATGGGCGATTCAACGCGACAGCGTTACCATACTTCAAAGCTGAAAGACCGATAGCGATGAATCATCTCGAAGTCGCTGTGGTTCGATGTGATCAAAGTCGCGCCGTGAGATCGCGCAGTGAGTGCAATCAGTACATCGAAATGCAGATCACGGAGTCTTGGCCCTTGAAAACCGTGGTCACTGCCTATCGAAAGTAGAATCTGGGCCGATTCGAGCCAATTGTTCGCGGTTGGAGTTAGTACTGCCGCCCTATCTTCAAGCGCTTTGAGCAAATTCTGATCAGACTTGCTTCTGGCTCCGCGCCAGAGCTCTGCCAGTACGACGGCGGAGTTTCTTACTGCTCCGCTCAGTGCGGAGATACGTTCCCGGTGCCGATCGGTGCGAAACTCATCGACGAGCACCGAAGTATCCAGGATGAATAACCTCACTCATCGACACCTGCAAAGGCGTGCTTGCCGCCATGCTTCAGCAACAGCTCCTTGAAACGCTTTGTGGCAACCGCCTCTCTCAAGAGGAGATGGATGGCCTCGGTCCGTGTTTCGACCCCGAGAACTTCAACAGCCTCGTCGGCGAGTTTGAGATCCAGTCTCATGGAAGTAAGAGTTGTCGGCATTTTATCTCCGTGGTACATAATCAGTATCTCATATATACGCAATTCGGGACAGATTCCGGCTACCGTCTCGGCACGGTAGCGCCAGCCGGATTCTTGCTCGGCCTCCGCAGCGGAAACGGTGTCGCCGTATCGCGCAGGCCGGACCAGTTTTCGGCGACGACGATGCTGTTTCCTGGCTGATGAGAGTCGTAGCGGACCGAGCAGGGAAAATCGAGGCGGCAGGCATGGATGTCGACGAAGTTCGTTAGCGCTGTCACGTCCTGGGCGCACTGATAGACGACGCCGGCGATCTCGTACTTGTAGATGATGAGGTCGAGGGCGGGCTGAGCGCCCTCGGCGGCCAGCTCGGCGATATCGATTACCGTGCCGTCGATGATGCGGCCGGTTTTGACGAGATCGAGTCGCCGGGCGCGCTCGACCTCTTCGGCGGTGGGGCGTTTGCGGTGCAACAGGTAATACGCAAAGCCGCCGGAACAAAGCGCTGCGGCAGTTCCGAGCACCCACGGGTCGCGCAGTGAAAGGCCCTGCATGGAAGTTCTCCGTCGCGCTGCATTCCCGGGTCGCGCGGCGCTTGCTTTGCCGTGTCGAGTAGCCCCCGGAACGCCGTAATCTAAGAAGCAGAATACCCCACCTCCTCCGCGCCGGGCTGGCGACCTGCGATATACTGATGTAGAACATGTCAAAGCGCTCGTCTTCGCAGCCGGCATCCCATGCCGCTCTTTTCGTTTCTGGGAACAAATCGTCAATTCAGGCAAGCGATGTGCAGGGCTCTGAGACCCGGCCTCGCATCCGTTCGACCACCGTGCTTTGTGTGCGGCGCGGCGGCAGCGTCGTTATGGCTGCCGATGGCCAGGTCACCATGGGCGACAGTGTGATCAAGCACTCCGCGCGCAAGATCCGGCGGCTCTATCAGGACAAGATTCTTGCGGGCTTTGCGGGTTCGACGGCTGACGCGTTTTCGCTCTTTGGCCGCTTCGAATCGAAGCTCGAGCAGTATGCCGGAAATCTCGGGCGCTCGGCGGTCGAGCTGGCGAAGGATTGGCGCACCGACAAGATGCTCCGCAATCTGGAGGCGCTGTTGGTGGTTGCAGATCCTAAGACGACCTTTCTCATCAGTGGCTCTGGAGATGTGATCGAGCCGGACGAGGGTATTGCTGCCATTGGCAGCGGCGGTTCGTTCGCGCTGGCTTCGGCGCGTGCTCTGATGGAGAACACGGAACTGTCCGCGCGAGCCATTGCTGAAAAGTCTTTGAAGATTGCCGGACAAATCTGCATCTATACGAACGATCAGATCACGATTGAAGAACTGACTGAGCCGGTTGGACAGGGTTAAACCTTGGCTTACGGCAGCATCGCTGAACCGCAGATCCTTCGCTGTGCTCAGGATGACAACAAGGCTTAGGACGACAAAGAATTTTGGTTTGAGAAGTAAGGAATACGAATATGGCAATTTATATGCCTGGCGCCGCTGAGGACCAGGAACTTGCAGTGGATGATTTGACGCCCCGGGAAATCGTGGCGGAGTTGGATAAGTACGTTGTCGGCCAACATGCCGCCAAGCGCGCGGTGGCCATTGCTCTGCGCAATCGCATGCGCCGGCAGAAGCTCTCGCCCGAGCTTGCCGACGAGATCATGCCCAAGAACATCATCATGATCGGGCCGACCGGCGTGGGCAAGACGGAGATCGCTCGCCGCCTGGCGAAGCTGACCAATTCGCCGTTCCTCAAGGTTGAGGCCTCCAAGTTCACCGAGGTCGGCTACGTTGGGCGCGATGTGGAATCGATCGTTCGCGATCTGGTGGACATTGCCATCGACATGGTTCGCGAAGAGAAGCTTGAAGAGGTCGAAGACAAGGCGGAGATGAACGCTGAGGAGCGGCTGCTGGATTTGTTGCTGCCGCCGCCTTCGCCCGCTCCGGGTTCGGCATCTCCAGGGCCGCAGAGCGTGTCGGCGCAAGGGATTTCGGCGGACGGACCACGCGAGGAGCCGGACGGCACGCTGACCTTCCCCACGCCGAGCAACGAATCGCATAACCGGACGCGGGAGAAGCTGCGCCAGCAATTCCGCGAGGGCAAGCTCGATGAGCGGACGGTTGAGATCGATGTCCGCGAGCGCAACACTCCGTCGTTTGAGATCATCTCCAACCAGGGCGTTGAGGAGATGGACATCAACCTCAAAGACATTCTGCCCAACCTCTTTGGCCAGCGCACGAAGAAGCGCAAGATGAAGGTCGCCGAGGCCTTTGAATATCTGGTTCAGGAAGAAGAAGGCCGCCTGATCGACATGGATCAGGTGACTCGCGCGGCAGTTGAGCGCGTGGAAGACTCGGGCATCGTCTTCCTTGATGAGATCGACAAGATCGCCGGCCGTGAAGGCGGCCACGGGCCGGATGTTTCGCGTGAAGGCGTACAGCGCGACATTCTTCCCATCGTCGAGGGCACGACGGTTAACACGCGCTATGGCATGGTGCGCACCGACCACATCCTCTTCATCGCTGCCGGGGCGTTTCATGTTTCGAAGCCAAGCGATTTGATTCCGGAGTTGCAGGGGCGTTTTCCGATTCGCGTTGAGTTGCAGTCGCTTACGGTTGAGGATTTCGTTCGGATTTTAACTGAGCCAAAATCCTCGCTGACCAAGCAGTATTCCGCTCTGCTCGATACTGAGGGGCTCAAGCTGGAATTCACGCCAGAGTCGCTGAAAGAGATGGCTCACTTTGCCTTCCGCGTGAATGAGACGACGGAGAACATCGGCGCGCGGCGTCTGCACACCATCATGGAAAAGGTTCTCGACGAGATCAGCTTCCTTGCCCCTGATCTGACCAAAGCGCGCAAGGGCGAGAGCGGCAACCTGCTTGATGTTGCTGCGTCGGCGCAGGAGAGTGGCGCTAGCTTCCCGTTGCCGGTGATCGAGCGTGAGACCTCTTCAGGGATGGAGACGGTGGTGGTGATCGATCCGGAGTATGTCCGGCATATGGTCGCTTCGATTGTGAAGGACCAGGATCTGGCGCGGTATATTTTGTAGGGTCATTCGATCTGGGCGCGTTTTATCGCGCCTGTAGTCGAAGGCCCTCGGGACGCAGTTCCAGGTCTGCTTCCTCACCGATTCGCACAACCAGCGGCAGCAGCGCCTCAATGTCTGCCAATGACGTGCGGAAGTTCACGATGCAAACTCGCAAAGCGAAGTTCCCATGGATGACTGCGTTCGATAGATATGCCTCGCCGCTATTTTGCAAACGAGTGAGCAGTTCTCGATTCAGGTCGTCCAGATAGAGACATGCGTCCTCGCCGCCGGCATCGAGATCGGTTGGTACATATCGGAATGTCGTGATGCTTAACGATTGGGTCAGTGCTTCGAGCTCCGGATACTGCGGAATTTGCTTATAGAGTTCCTGGGCGAGACGAATGTCGTCTGCAATCATCTGAACATAGCCGTCACGGCCAACCTGTTGAAGTGCAAGCCAGACTTTGAGAGCCCGAAAGCCCCGTGAATTCTGGGGCCCAAGGTCGAAATAGTTTATGGCTTCTACTCCGAAGTGATAGTAGGGCGGATGGTAGGCGAATGCGTCGCGCAGCTTTTCGGGTTTGCGAACGAGGGCACAACCAGCTTCCAACGGCGCATAGAGCCATTTGTGGGGATCGATAGCCACCGAGTCTGCCTGCTTAAGGCCGGCGAACTCCGCGGGAGCATCGGGCAGAACTGCGGCTACGCCGCCGTATGCACCGTCCACATGGAACCAAAGATTGAACTCACGGCAAATGGCAGCCAGGTCGGTTAATGGATCGATCGCTCCGGTGCTCACCGTACCGGCGGTTCCCACTATCAGGAACGGCTTGTCGCCCGCGTCGAGATCGCTAGTGATCTGTCTTCTCAGGTCGTGCAGGTCAATCCGCATTTGGCCGTCCGCAGCGATCCAGCGGATGGCATCGGTGCCTATTCCCGAAATGTCCGCGGCTTTCTGAATCCACGTATGTGTCTCCTTCGAGCAGTAGACACGCAGCTTTGCTTCCGCGATACCCTTGGTGCGTAGATCCGGGCCGCCCTTCGCCTGGCGCGCGGCGAGGAAGCAAACCAGGTTCGCCATGTTGCCGCCGCTCACAAAAAGACCTGCGCAATCCGTCGGATAGCCCAGCAATTCAGCGATCCACCGGATGGTCTGGGCCTCGATCTCACTCGCCATTGGCGACAGGAGCCAGGCTCCGACGTTAGGATTGACGGATGCGGCGAGCAGTTCACCGAGCGCTCCGATTGGCGCGGCTGAGGAAGTGATATAACCCCAGAACCGTGGATGACCATTGAAGAGGGAATGTTCGAAAAGCAGATCTGCTGCTCGATTCAACAGCAACGCTGGGTCTGTTCCCTGCTGTGGCAGGTGACGCTCGGCGTCCAAGGCCTGACGAACCGCAGACGGCGACTCACCTGGAGTAACCGCTCGTTCGGGCAACGAATCCAGAAAGCCAGCTATCCGGTCGATGAGTTGATAGCCCAGCGCTCGAAACTCGTCGGGGCTGATCTCCAGCGGAGATAGCCTTTCCTCAATAGCTCTGCCGTCACCCATATCGACCTCCCTGGGGAATGTTAACCAATGAGAGGCAGGATCAGGAATCGTGGCGACTACATAATTCTTTGTGTGTTCGTCGCGGGAGGCAGCGCCAAGCGCTTTTCCATCTCGCCGCGCACTTTCGTCAGTCCGTAGACGCAGCCCTCAAATGACTCGGCAAGTTTCATAAACAACGGCGCCTCAACGGCGTATTCAAAGACGTTGAACTGGGAGACGATCCAGTAGCTTTCTTTTCCTGCCCTGACCATTTGCAGGAAGCGCACCCTTTGCCGCCAGAGATGAAGCGACTCGGGATACATGCCGGTGAGGAAGAGGGTGTAGTCGCCGATGTGTTTGCGGATGTGGCGTTCCTGGTCGAAGGAAGCGGCGGTGCCGTGGACGGGATCGGAGGCGGCCATCATTTCGCCGATTTCTTCTATGGGCTGGCCGTCGGCGTTTCGGAGGCTGTAGAGGCGGTCGGATTCGCAGAAGTCGGTGAGCAGATCAGCCACGTAGCTCGAGACCTCGGCGTCTCGAATGCCTACGTGTTCGGAATAGCACTGTTCAACTAGTTGATGAAACAGGGAACGCAGCGAATGCGATTCTGGAACCATCGATTCTCCTTGGTCTACTGAAATTCATCGTCCGTTAACCACTGATTTCAGAATGTACCGAACGCGGGCCCGAATACCAAGAAAGATCGGCGCAGGTATCCACTTCGCTAGCAGTCCGTCACCGGAACTGCGAGCGAAGTGGCCCATTTGTAACCGAACTCGATCACGGCCAGCTGCCGCGGGTGACGTTAGTTATCCAGAATTACTGACCAGCAGGTGATGGCGCTGGGAATGGTGGTCCAGTAGCCGTATTTTTCGTAGATCTGGGCGGCCTTCTGGGCAGCCTGTTTGGTGGTGAGCCCGGTGCTGTCTATTTGGGGATCCGACGCGTTGCGGATTGCCGCCCATTTCGGAGCCGGGGTCGTCATCTGACTGATGACCAGGCCAAGCACGGCATCGCCCATCTCGACGGTCCCGCCCAGACCCTGCAACCCGTAGTCGTTTGCCGAGTCGTCGAAAGCAAAGAAGTCGGTGGTGACAACGTCGGGAACCGGCATTGCCGATGCGGACTTGGTGAAGATCTGGGGGGCACGCGTCGATGAAGGCAGATGCGCGGTGTTGGCCAGAAAGAGCTTCTGGGCGACTGCCGTCGACTTGTAAGTGAGCTTCGAGCAGGCGTATATGGCGTTATGGAAGGGCTGCGATTTGAAGCTCTTCAGACAGTCGAAACGGACCGATTTCGCGCTCAGCACATCGCCGAGCACGACCTTGGCGCCGATTCCGCCGGCGGTGCCGGTGGTGATGATGAGCTTCGGTTGAGCTTCGGCGATGATCTGCGCCCATAGCTTCGCAATCGGCATTTTGGGGCCGTCCTGGCTGAGATGCAGCTCCGATTTCATGCACAGCACCCGCTTGCCCGCGATGGTGGTTAGGAAGTAGCTGCCGAGGCGTTTGCTCTCGAGCGAAGGGGCACCCTTTCGGATGATCGGCACGAACTCGGAAGTAAAGTTGTGCGCGTAGTAATACCAGGCGGTCTTGCTGGGATAGCCCGGAGTCAGGGTATCGGCAAGGGCCTTGGCTTCTTCGACGGTCCACGTGACGACGACATAGTCGGCCTGCGGCAACGGGTCGGACGGCGATGGCTTCGTGGCCAGCGGGTTGGGGATAGGTGCGTCGCTCGATGGCCAGGGGATAGGGGAACGAGCCGCAGCCATCATCACGGCCGACGGTGGAAGCGTGTGGGGCGAGAATGTGGAGGGGTCTTCGGCGTCGTAGGTGATGATGTGCCGCGACAAATCGGGAACGGATGCGATGGCCCTCAATGTTTTGGCGGACGGTTTTTTGGAGATCCGAGGCTTCTGCTTGATCACTTGCTGCTCCTGGCTGCCGGCAGTCGGTTTTGAACCCGGCAGGAATGTCGATGTAGGATGGTGAGCCGCGTTGAAGCTTCGTTACAAATCTTGCTACAAAGATCAGCGCGCGCTCCTAACAGCGGCGAAGTATAGCGTGCGGGCCAGATCGCGAGCAAGAACGAAAGGCAGCCCGTTGGGGCTGCCTTTCGTGGAGGGGTTCGGACGGACCTAGTGCGCGCCGACGGTCTCTTTGCTTGCTCCCAGTTCGGCAAGCCGCGTGGCCAGCAGCTTCTCGAGATTGACGAGCGCTGCGCTGAAGCCTTCGATGCCTTCCTTCAGCTTGTCGTGCGCCATGCGGTCGGCTGCGTGCATCTTGTCGAAGGTCGCCTTGTCGATGGTGAGCTTTTCGACGTTCTCGGTCTTGGCCTTGGCCGGATCGAGCTTCCGGGGCAGGTCGCCGGTCTTCGCTTCGAGCTCATGCAGCAGGTTGGGAGAGATGGTCAGCAGGTCGCATCCGGCCAGCTCTTCGATCTCGCCGATATTGCGGAAGCTCGCGCCCATGACGACGGTCTTGTAGTCGAACTTCTTGAAGTAGGTGTAGATCTTCGTCACCGACTGCACACCGGGGTCATCGGCCCCGACGTAGTCCTTGCCAGTGTCTTTCTTGTACCAGTCGAGGATGCGGCCGACGAAGGGAGAGATGAGCGTAACTTTCGCCTCAGCGCAAGCGATTGCCTGGTGGAGGCCAAAGAGCAAGCGTCAGGTTGCAATGAATGCCTTCGGTCTCAAGGATCTCCGCGGCCTTAATGCCTTCCCACGTCGATGCAATTTTGACCAGGATGCGTTCTTTGGAGATGCCTTCGTCCTTGTATTGCCCAATGATCTCGCGGGCCATCTTCAACGTGCCTTCGGTGTCGTAGGAAAGGCGCGCATCAACCTCGGTCGAGACGCGTCCGGGGACGATCTCCAGAATGCGCTTGCCGAATGCGACGGCGAGGCCCTTGAACGCCAGGTTCGCTACTTCATGGTCGTCCGCGTGTTCGCCGAGCTTCTTCTTGGCGTCAAGCAGAACTTCGTCGACGATCGGCTGATATTGCGGCAGCTGAGCGGCGGCGGTAATGAGGGACGGATTGGTGGTCGCATCCTGCGGCTTCACCTGCTTGATGGCTTCAATGTCGCCGGTATCGGCGACGACGGTGGTCATTTTGCGGAGCTGCTCGAGCAAGGTCTTAGACATGGAATCTCCTCCAACCTATTCACCTTGAACTTTAGCAGGAATTGGGGTCGCAGCCAAAGAGTTACTTGTGAATCAGGCCGTAGTTTGTTTACTAAGGATTAGATGCGGAAACCGAATTAGAGAGTCGTCCGATCCCCTGGACGGTCAACTTCGACGGTATCCCCGGGCTGCATCGGCGCCACTCCAGCCGGAGTTCCGGTGGGAATCAAGTCTCCCGGCATCAGCGTCATGGCCGCGGTGATGTAGCGCAGAAGGTGGGCAATCGGAAAGATCAGGTCGAGGGTGTTGCCCTGTTGCCTCACCACTCCGTTTAGCCTGGTTTCGACGTTCAGGCCGGCGTCGGGGTCGATCTCATCGGTAACGATTGGGCCGACCGGGCAGAAGGTGTCGAAGCCTTTAGCGCGCGACCATTGCCCGTCGGATTTCTGCAGATCGCGGGCGGTGACGTCGTTCACGATGGTGTAGCCGCGGATGTACGGCTTTACGTCCTCGTCGTGCGCCGATGTCGGCTGGCGCGCTTGCCGATCACGATGGCCAACTCGCCCTCGAAGTCGACGCGCTCGGATTGCGGCGGGATGTGGATCGTCCCGCCCGGAGGGAGGATCGACGAGGGGGCTTTCAGAAAGAGCAGCGGCTCCTTCGGGACTTCATTGCCGAGCTCGGCGGCATGGTCGCGATAATTGCGGCCGATGCAGACGATCTTCGATGGCTTGACGGGAGCGAGCAGGGTGGCGCGACCGAATGGAATCGGCTCGAAGCTGCTTGCTTCGTCGGCGTTCGGAGTGGTCGTCCAGGGGTCTTCCTCGGGCGGAGGCAGCAGGCGCTCGATCCAGTCATGACCAGCGCGCTCCCGGACTTCGCCATATCTCGGGCCAGATTCGGTTTCAAAGCGGCAATAGCGCATCGCGAGAACTCCTCAAGAAGAAAGGTCAGGGCTTTGGCGGCAGCGTCTCATTGACCTGGGTGGAACGTGGGCTTTCGTTGCCGTTGCGGTCGATGGCGGTCACCGAATAGATGTACTGACGTCCCGGCCGTGCAGTTGTGTCGCGAAATGCCGGCGAGTCGATTGGCTTACCCGCGGGCGAGATGCGGGCGGGCTCGCCACCGGGCTCGCTTCGATAAACGGCGTATCCGGCCAGGTCGGTCTCCGTGTTCGGGGCCCACGAGAGGTCGATCGCGCCTTCGTCCGGCGCTGCGACAGCCGCCAAACCGGCGGGTGCGACCGGCGGGAAGACATCTTTGGTGTCGACAAGGATCTCAGCGCTTGATGGTCCGGCTATGTCGATCGATTTTCCTGCCAATGTTGACGGTCGTGACCCTAGAGATGCGGTAACTGTAACGCTGGTCAAAGGCAGCGTCAGGATCGAGTGACTTGCCGGGGTCCGGGCCCGGTGGCAGCCGGACCACCAGCGTCTGCACCTTCGCCGCAGGCTGACCGGGGCTTCCAAACGGAGAATGCGGTACGGGTCGGGCCTCGGATTTTGTCGAGGCGGTCATCGAAAGGAGGGTTCGTTCGATGTCGACCTTGTGCTCGGTTCCGGGCAGCGAAGCTGGCTCCCACTGCAGCACGACGCCGCTGCCGGTGATTGCAGCGCTCGCGTCAATGAACGCAGGAGGCGCCGATCCGGCTGCTGCGTAGGCGATATTCGAGGCGCCCGCTGAACGGCCGTGCAGGCTGAGAACGTCGATCGAGTAAGACAGCAGCTGTGGGCTTCCGCCGGTCAGGTCGGCCGGCAGCGTGTCATCGTACGAGGCTGGCTTTCCAATCTCGTAGCTGACCGTGCCGACGGTGAGACAGGCACTCTCGCCGGTCCGGCGGCAGATCTGGACCGGCTGCAGACCCTTCAGCGGTAGTTTGTCGGTCGTGCGTCGCGGCATCGTCCATGTAAGAGTGACGCGGTCGCCTACGCGGGCGGCGGCCAGATCGCTGACCGGCGTGGGCAGCTGCAGGCTTGGAGCCTGGGGCGTTCCCGTCTGACCGCATCCAGCGAGCAACAGCGCCATGCAGCCCGATGCTAAGACCATGGCCGGAGCCGTGAGAAGGGACCGAAGCTTCCTTGAGTGGATGAGGCGGCAGGTGTTCACAATCGGCGAGCGACGCGACGGCATCGTCTCAAGACTAGCAGAGCGCGGATCGCTCGCTACAGGTTTAGAGGTTTCCGACCAAGCTCCAAAGGGCGAGAGCGATCTCAGGGTCGGTGAAGCGGTAACCGGCCTCGACCAGCTTCGACGGCACGACGCGGGCGCTGGCCAACAACGCCTGGTCGGCCATTTCGCCGAAGGCCAGCCGCAGCGCGAAGGCCGGCGCCGGCAAGATGGCAGGTCGATGCACCGCCGAGGCGAGCGCGCGCGTGAATTCGGCATTCGTTACCGGATTGGGAGCCACGGCGTTGACCGCCCCCCGGAGGTTTTCGTTCTCGACGCAGAACCTCAAGATGCCAACGGCGTCGCGCAGAGTCAGCCAGGGCATCCATGCGCGGCCGTCGCCCAGGTTTCCGCCTAATCCGAGGCGAAACAGAGGCAGCAGCTTCGCGAGGGCGCCCCCCCCAGGAGACAGCACCACACCAAATCTTGCATGCACGACGCGGATGCCGGCATCTTCGGCGGCCCGCGTTGCCGCTTCCCAGGCAACACAGGTCTCTGCGAGAAACCCGCTCCCGGGTTGGGACTCCTCGGTCAGGAACTCATCGCCCCGATCTCCATAAATGCCGACCGCTGACGCACAGACAAGTACCTTTGGCAGTGGATTCAGCCGGCTCAGGGCCTCGGCCAGGACCTGAGTACTTCGCATCCGGCTGGATACAATCTCGCGTTTGTATTTTTCCGTCCAGCGACCCGCAGCGACGTTGGCGCCGGAGAGATGGACGGCTCCGACCGCCCCGCTCATAGGACCCGAGTCAGAGCCCGAATCAAGGACAGGTGGATTCGCCACCGGGTCCCAGAAAAGGGTTTCGCCGACGATTTTTTCCTGAGATCGGTTCCCCCTGCTCCGAACGAGGCGCAGGACAGAAATCTGATCGTGATCCCAGCTGCGTACTAAAGCAGTGCCGATCATTCCGGAAGAGCCGCTGATCAGGAATTTTGATCCCGTATCCGGGGTAGGGTCGGTGGAAAAAGGGGAAGACGGGTTATTTGTTGAGAACTCAGTCATGGTTCCTCGCAAAATCAGCAGCGTGAAGGTCTTCGACGGTCCTGGTTCGATTTGATGGGAATGGAATATATTTTATTCGGGGCAACATGCAAAACGAGTGCAGCGTCCAATAGGTAGTCAAAGAAGTGGGGGACATAATGGAACCGATCAATGCATTGGTGGATGATACGGCGGCCGAAGGAGTCTTAGCCAAGGGAAAGCAAGCGGGTGGTAAAGCCCAGATCGACCCGGAAAGTGCCGAGGCATTCATCGCCGAGAAGCATATTGGCGAACGCATCAAGCGGCTGCGCCTGAAGAAGTCGATGGGGCTGGTCGAGTTGGGCCGCCACACCGGACTCTCGGCGAGCTTTCTGTCGCAATTGGAGACTGGCCGAGTGGTACCGACCTTGAGAAACCTGGCCCGGATTGCAATGGTTTTCAGCAAGGACTTGTCCTACTTCTTCGAGAGCGAGCCCAGCACACTTTTTCGCCTGCACCGGAAAAAGGATCGAGTGCGTCTGCCGCAGAGCGGAGTCGACGACCCGACCTACTATTTCGAGAGCCTGGGGTACATGGTTGCCGACCGGCAGCTCGATCCGTACTATGCCGAGTTCATTCCGCTCAAGAAGACGGTCGACGTGCGTCCTCATGTCCATCCGGGCTACGAATTTCTTTATCTGCTCGAAGGGGAACTGGAGATCCGGCACGCGGACAAGACCCACGCGATCGAGGCTGGAGACGGGGTCTATTTCGACGCAAGCACGCCCCATGCCTATCGTTGCCTGGGCAAGATTCCGGCCGTCGCCATCATTGTGACCATGCACCAGCAGACCAGCAATCAGCCCGCTATGAATTTGAGGCCGATGGGTGCGATGATGGGAAGCCGTTCGCAGCAATCGGCGAGCCTATCCGCTCGCCCATCGATAAGCGCCCCGAAGGCGAGCAGCCCGCCTAGGGCAACAGCCGCGTCTCAGGCCGTTTTCTAAAGGCAGATGCGCCGTTTTGTCGCCCTAGGCGGGCGGCGCAGGATGACTTGTCTTGTCCGCGCGGTTACTCCTGAGCTAGCGCGTTGATTTCTTGAGCGGAGTCATGCGGGGCGGTTGCCTTGGGGGTGCGTTTCTTCTTCACCGGGGCGGGCGGAGGCGGTGGTGGTTCCAGGGCAGGGTCAAAATACAACAGCCGCGCGCAGCTTTCGCAGGTAAGTAACTGGCCGCTGCGCACCTGGTTCCAAATCTGCGGACGCAGATACATCTGGCACGCCAGGCAGCGCTGACCCTGGACTCTCGCCAAACCAGTCTTACGCGACGAAGCCGAAACCCGGTCGTAGGTACTGAGGACCGTCTCGTCGATCTCCTTGCGGTGCACGCTCGCGTTCCGCTTTCAGGGCGGCGAGTTGTGCCTGCTGCTCTGCTGCGGTGGCCTGGGCCGAGGCTTTTTCCTGCTCGACCAACGCCTGCTGTTCCGACAGGGCGGCGATGGCTGCAGCGCGGGAAGCCTGCATCGCCTCGATCTTTTCCATGATCTGTAGCTGCTGGTCGTCGATTTTGCTGATCTCGGCTTCGGCAAAGTCGATCTCGTGCTGCAACGCGCGGAATTCGTCATTCGTCTTGACGCTGCTGCTCTGTCCGCGATACTTCAGCACCTTCTGCTGAAGGTCTTTCATGTCGCTGTCGAGACGGCGGCGGCGGGATTCTTCCGCGGCAATCGTTTGTCGGCGTCGTCGAGGGCGGTCTGATGGCCTCGCAGCTTCTCTTCGAAGAGAGGCGAGTTGTTTCGGCAGTTCCGCGATTGAATGAAGCAGGTGAGCGATCTGCTCATCGACTTTTTGCAGTCGGATTAAGTGTTCGAGTCCAGCATCCATGCGGTAAGTTGAGTTTAACATGACGATTCTCGCCGGGCCGAGTGGAGGAGCAATCCTTGATACGGAGCGGCCTTGACCGCCTCGAAAATGGCGTTAGTTCTGCATCGTGTGGCGTGGGTCAATCCTCTAAGGTTGAGAGATGAGCACGGCGACCGAAGCTACGGCAGACCAGGCGGCACTCCGCGCCTCCGACGCAGCCTGGAAACCGAGGCACAACCCATGGGCGATCGCGGTCACGGTCACCCTGGCGACATTTATGGAGGTGCTGGACACCTCCATCGCCAACGTGGCGCTGCCGCATATCGCGGGCGGCCTCGGGGCCTCTCAGGACGAAGCGACCTGGGTGCTTACCTCCTACCTTGTCTCGAATGCCATTATTCTGCCCGCCAGCGCCTATCTCACCTCGTTTGTCGGCCGAAAGCGCTTCTACATGTGGTGCGTGGTGCTCTTCGGCATCAGCTCGATGTTGTGCGGGCTTGCGCCCTCTCTGCCGCTGCTGATTTTTTTCCGCGTCTTGCAGGGAGTGGGCGGCGGTGGTCTCGCTCCCAGCGAACAGGCGATTCTGGCCGATACCTTTCCGCCGCAAAAGCGCGGACAGGCCTTCGCCGTCTATGGGCTTGCGGTGGTCTTTGCGCCGGCCATCGGCCCGACGCTGGGCGGCTATATTACCGACCACTTTGACTGGCGCTGGATCTTCTTCATCAATGTTCCGGTAGCGATCATTTCGCTCTTTCTTACCCAGCGCATGGTCGAAGATCCGCCGCACATTCACCGCGAAGTCGCGATCATGAAAAAGCGCGGGCTGAATCTCGATTATTTTGGCTTTGGCCTGCTGGCGCTCGGATTCGGTTCGCTCGAATTCATCCTCGACAAGGGTCAGGAAGACGATTGGTTCGGGTCTCGGCTGATCACGTTCTTTATCGCTCTCTGCGTCACATCGCTCATCGCGCTCATCGTTTGGGAGATCCGGCAGATTCGGAAGAAACATCGCCCGATTCTCGATCTCACCCTTTTTCGCAACCGGACTTTTGGCGATCTCCTTCATCTTGATGTTTGTGCTCGGATTTGCCTTGTTTGGGACGACGGTGCTGATTCCCCAGTTCACCCAGACATTGCTCGGCTACACGGCGGAGCAGGCCGGGATGGCCATCTCTCCGGGCGGATTTACGGTCATGCTGATGATGCCGCTGGTGGGCTTTCTGGTGGGCGAGCGTAGATCCGCGATATCTGATTGCTTACGGGTTTGCCAGTACCGCGGCCGCGCTCGCCTTAATGCACACGCTGACTCTGGGCGTGAGCTTCGAATACGTGGCCATGCTGCGCGTCTTTCAGGCGTCGGGACTGGCGTTTCTGTTTGTGCCGATCCAGACGATCTCCTATACGGATATTCCGCGAGAGAAGAACAACGACGTCTCCGGACTGACCAATCTGGCGCGCAATATCGGCGGAAGCGTGGGAACGTCCTTTCTGGTGACCTGGCTGGCGCGGCGCGGCCAGTTCCATCAGGACCGGCTTGCCTCGCATCTGGACCCAAACTCTCTCGGCATGCGGCAGAACATCGAGGGCATGGCGAATTACTTGATGCACGCTCCGCGAGGGCCGCATTCCATGGCGATGGCGCGAGCCATGGCCCAGGGAAACATCTATTCGGAACTGCTGCGGCAAAGCGCGATGCTGTCTTATCTGGACGTGATCACCGTGCTTGCGATCGGTTCCGCGGGCATGGTTCCGCTGGTCTTTCTGATCAAGAAGCGCGGCGCTGCCAAAGGGCCGATGGCTATTCACTGATCGTTAAGTCACGGCCTCATGAATTTATCCGTGCGTCCACCCGAAGTGAGACGAATGCCTGCTAGCCTTCAATTGAATCCCGCTGACAGGAGATGAGTATGGCCAACGAAACTGAAGACGTATTTGACGACGACGAAGAGATTGAGGACAACGAACTTTCCGATGAGGAAGCCGAGGAGCGGTATCTGGTGATCCTGCAGGCGGCGACGGATATTACCTCAGCAGCGGTCTCAAATGCCGGCGCGCAGGCGCTTGAGAATCCCGATCAGGTTACGGCGCTCTTCACGAAGGTCTTTGACGCGATCGTGAATCTTTAATTCTGGAACCGCTCGAGCCGCGGCCCCGTATGGTTGGGGCTTCGTGTTTATTGAGCGTCCTCTGTGGTGCGAGCCTTTGCTTCAGCAGCGACCTTGTCTTTCGCCTTTGCCAGCAGGCGAAGATAATGATCGGACGAGGGAGTTCGCAGCGAATCCTCAAGGGCTTTGCGATAGCCGCCGGAATAGATCGCGTAAAGCACGACCAACGAGCAACCCACCCCCAGGGCAAAGCCGAAGAAGAATCCGTAAAACGTACTGGCAAAGAATTCCAATCTTCAACCTTTCTGAATTTGCCTTGCGATTTCCAGGAATCTGGTGATTTCAATCTTAGACTCGAGGTTGAAGCTCAGCTATCTGAGCGGCAAGACGGAACCCAAGGCCGCCTCTTGTCGTATCTTGTGACTTGAACGAGGCGACTGACTGGAACGAGGCGGCGCCTGACAGGAGATTCAGATGACGACCCCGAATGCGTTCCCCGCATGGAGCGACCAGCAGCGGGCCACCTTCTATTACCAGATGGCTGCTGTCCAGAAGGATGAAGTGCTGGGCGTTCTGCTGGCGCTATTTCTGGGTAGCTTTGGCCTTCATCACTTCTATCTCAAGCAGAACGGACTGGGCATTCTCTATCTGCTTCTTTTCTGGACGGGGATTCCGGGGTTTCTGGGGTTCATTGAGGCGTTCTTTATGCCGGGGCGCGTGCGGGCTTATAACGCCGCACAAGCAGCCTATATCGCCGCCACGCTTGGGCCGGCGCAAGGGAGCGCGAGCCTTGGGTCGTCGATCGCGGTGACTTGTCCGGCATGTGGCGGGGTCATCGCGCCCGGCGCCAAATTTTGCGCTCAGTGCGGAGCCGCAGCGGCGGTGTAGCAACCGCACTCTTTCTCAGCTATTCGATTCGTCACAATCACGATTACATATTCGTGTGGCCGTGACGCATCTCCTCGTTGAAGGTGGGTTTCGTGTCCTGGAGGGCGTGTTCGAGCTTTGTCTGGAAATCCTCGGCGTGGTCGAGCAAACGGGGCGTTGGCGAAGCGTAGTCGGCGGTGGTATGAACGTAGCCTTCGCGTTCAAGCGTCGCAGCGATGGTTTGAAGTACGTCGGGAGTGGTGTTCAGGTATTGTGCGTCTCTCGGGTCGGCGATCCAGACGGGATCTTTGCCGCCGAGGACGCCTGAGAGCCAGTAGATTTTCGACTTGAGAAAGTCGGTGCGCGTCGCGTCGTCAGTGTCGGTGAAGAAAAACTTCTTCTGCCAGCGGCTGTAGTAGCGCGTTGTCACCGGTACAGGCTGGCGGTTGCCGCTCTTCACCAGTTCGAGCTGGCCATAGTCGAGCGTCTTGCGGATGGCGTTGTAGATGAATGTCTCGGCGTAGGGTTGCTCGGGTGCGGCGACGATCTCGGCGAAGGTGACCGTCATGCTCGCGGAGATCTTGGCGAAGAGCGTGGGGGGATGGCCGTCTTCGAGGCGAACCAGTCCGTGGACGATATACGTATCGGCGCCGGAGGTGGAGCGATGAAAGGGCCACGCGAATTCGCCCATGCTGATCGGGAGGCCGGCGACAGTGACATATGCGTCGGGGCGCGGATTCCTGAGCCGGCTGGCGGCCTCGCGCAGGTGCAAAGTCATTGCGGGCAGCAGCTCGTCGCCGTTGGACGCCCTCTGATGGAAGTCGAAAGTTTCGCTCAGCTCGAGGAGCAGGGAATGGTCGGGAGAGGCGTCGGCGGTCAATCCGAGTTGGAAGCGGGAGGTGGGTTTCTGGTGGAAATCGGTGCCGGCTTCGACGGAGAGAATCTGCAGTCCAGCTTCGCGGGCGGCGTTGCCCAGCGTTTCGGTGAGGGATGTTTCTAACTTCGCGGTCATGGTCTGTTGAGTTCCTTAATATGCCTTCTTATTCTAATTGACTGAGTCGGCTGCACAGGATGTTCATAACCGGACGGATGGTTCTGAAAACGGCCACGCGGATGGAACTGGGCGTTCGCAGTACTCATATTCTTCAGTCATTTAAGGAACTTTCGGCATGGTCTTGGACGTGCCTTGACTACTCTCTGAAAGCTCGTTTGAAGTGCGGATGCGGATTTGGCCGGGAGGGACGATATGAACGTCTGGCGGGAGCTAGCTTATATAAGTCGCCGAATTCGGAGGACGCCTGGCCTGGCTTTGGCCATCGTCGTGTCAATCGGCCTCGGCATTGCTGCCAACGCCACTATCTTTTCGATGGTCAGCAAGTTCGTGCTTAGCCCGCCCCCGGTCGGCGAACCGTCGACGCTGATGAGCCTGTACACGCAACAGGACGGAGACCGGTGCTGCAACCACTTTCCCTGGCCTCTTTACCGAGATGTCCGCGACCAGGCGAAATCATTCTCAGGCGTGGCGGGATATTTCGAACTCCTACCTGCTTCCATCGGCGGAGCGGGCGAGCCGGAGCGGGTCTGGGGCCAGGCTGCGACGGCCAATTACTTTGATGTTGCGCAGCTTCCGATGGCCTACGGCCGCGGATTTCTTCCCGCGGAGGAAAACCTCCAGGTCATCGTGCTTGGCCACAATCTCTGGCAGCGCCGATTTGCCTCGGATCCGGCAATTCTCGGCAAGACGGTCAGCCTTTCCGGCAGGCTCTTCACCGTGGTGGGAGTGGCGCCGGTTGGATTTCATGGGCTTGATTCCATTCTGAATCCTGAGTTCTGGGTGCCTCTCGGCAACGCCGAGTCGCTGGTTCCGAATCTGCCGAAGCGGGAGGCGCGGGAGTATCACTGGATATCCGCTATCGGCCGTCTACAGCCGGGGGTGACTCGTGCCGGGGCCGCCGCAGAGCTCGACGCTCTGGCCAAGCGACTGGCGATCGCTTATCCGGCCAGTGATAAAGGGAACCATTTCGTGATGGGTTATGCTGGCGCGCTTCCGCCGAATGATCAGCCGATCGTGAAGCTCTTTCTCGGCGCCCTTTCCGTCGTTGCGCTGCTTGTGCTCTGTATCGCCTGTGCCAACGTTGCCAATCTGCTGCTTGCCCAGGCATCAAGCCGGCAGAAGGAGATGGCGGTGCGACTCGCGCTTGGTGCCAGCCGGGGCCAGTTGGTGCGGCAGATGCTTGCCGAAAGCACTCTGCTTGCTCTGGCAGGGGGAATGCTCGGTTTCATGCTCTCAGTGTGGGCGACGTCTGCTTTATCGAGCTTCCGTCTGCCCGCGCCAGTACCGCTCGACGTCACCCTCAAACAGGACTGGAGGGTGTCGCTCTACACGTTCGTGCTTAGCCTGGGTGCGGGATTATTGTTCGGGGTGGCGCCGGCGTGGGCGGTTTCGCGTCCCTTGCTGACCAGCGCACTGAAAGGGGAAGACGCTTTGGCCCGGCCAGGGCGGCGCTGGAATCTGCGAAGCCTGCTGGTGATCGCACAGGTCGCGATGTCGCTGGTCCTGCTTTGCGCGACGGGGCTCTTCCTTCGAAGCCTGCAGAGCGCGGCCAATATCAATATTGGCTTCCGTTCCGGCGGCATGCTGACTATGTCGGTTGATCCGGCGGTTCATGGCTACAGCGCGGAGCGGACGGTGCGGTTCCTGACGCAATTGCGGGAGCGCGCGGCCGCTCTGCCGGGCGTCACCTCGGCGGTGATGACTGACGTTGTGCCCCTCTCCGGCGGAAATCGGAGTGACGGCTTCAGCGTTGTGGGCGGCCCTAAGTCCGCGCCCTTTGCGCTCGCGGAACTATATATGGCTTCGCCCGGCTACTTTGAAACCATGGGCATTCCCCGCCTGGCAGGACGCGATTTTGCCAACGAATCTGCAACTGGGACCAAGGTTGCGATCGTCAACCGGGCCTTTGCCGAACGGGCCTTCGGCACGCAGAATCCGGTGGGACAGTTAATCATCGGAGCAGGCGTCACTTACCAGGTCATTGGCGTGGTTGGGAACATCAAGTCACGTACACTTGGAGAGGACACGAGGGCGATGCTCTTTCGCTCGATCGACCAAAGCGTGGCCAGCGACCCCTCCGTGATGGGATATTCGCTGATCGTCAGCACCTCGGGTGATCCGGCGGCGCTAACTCCGTCTGTTCGTGAAAGCATCCGCGCGCTCGATCCGACGATGGCGGTCTTCAATGTCGCGACGATGCAGGAACACATCAAGGACGCGCTCTTTCTGCCGCGCCTGGCGGGAATCCTCTTTGGAGTCTTTGGCGCGATCGGGCTGACGCTTGCCACAGTCGGACTCTATGGCGTGATCAGCTATTCGGTGAGCCGACGCAGTCGCGAGATTGGGATTCGGATGGCCCTGGGCGCCCAGGTGGGCGCTGTGCAGAGACTCATCGTCGGTCAAGGGATGTTGCTGACGCTGATTGCGCTGGCGATTGGCCTACCGGGCGCGTGGATGGCTTCGAAACTGGCCAGCAGCTTTCTGTATGGAGTGAGTCCGCATGACCTTGCGACCTTTGTTGCGGTGCCGATCATTCTTTTCGCGGTGGCGTTGCTGGCCTGTTGGATTCCGGCGCGGCGTGCGGCACGGGTCGATCCGCAGACCGTTCTTCGCTATGAATAGTCATGATTCAGGCCAAGGGTCGATACTGCGAATTCTTAGGGATTTGCGGAGGACGGCTTCTGAGAAGATGATACTTTTCGATCGCGCTATGGCCGGAGTATCTTCAATGGCATCCTCGGATTTATGGAGTGATTTGTGAAAAAGCATCTACTGATCGTCGCAACTCTGTTCGCCGTCGCCGCGCCGGTATTGGTTCGCGCCCAACAACCGCCGATCATCGACCGCAAGCTGTTTTTTGGCGAGATCGAAATTGCTGGCGCTCAAATCTCCCCCGACGGGCAGTATTTGTCATTCCTGAAGCCCTACAAAGGCACGCGGAACATCTGGGTCAAGAAGGCGGATGAGCCATTCAGCGCCGCGCGGCCGGTGAGCGCTGAGGCGACGCGCCCGGTGCGAGGCTATTTCTGGAGCCGGGATTCGAAATACCTGCTCTATGCGCAGGATGCCGGCGGGGATGAGAACTTCAACGTGTATGCGGTGGACCCGACGCTGCCCGCCGACGCAAAGACGGGAGTGCCTCCGATCCGCGCTCTGACCAACCTGAAGGGCGTACGCACCGAGATCTTCGCTGTGCCGAAGTCGAAGCCGGATGTGCTCTACATCGGCCTGAACGACCGCGATCCGCAGTTTCACGATCTTTATGAACTGCATATTTCGACCGGCGAGAAGACACTGCTGCGGAAGAACACCGAACGGATCGCCGGCTGGGACTTCGACAATGACGGCAACCTCAAGCTCGCCGAGCGCACCAACAAGGCCGGAGACACTGAGATCCTTCGCGTCGACGCCGATGGATTCAAGCAGATCTACAGCTGCACGGTGCTGGAAGGCTGCGGCATCCAGGGTTTTGAAGCGGGGAACAAGCAGGCTTACCTGATAACCAACAAGGGAGACCTGAACCTAAGCGAACTGGAACTGCTGGACATCGCGACCGGCGGGACCACGAAGGTCGAGAGCGATCCGGAAAACCGTGTGGACATTGGCTCGGTCGAGACCTCGGATGTCGATTACCGGATTCTCTTCACCAGCTATGAAGACGATCGCTACCGGCGGTATTTCAAAGACAAAGGCTTCGAGCAGGAATACCGCTGGCTGCAATCGAAGCTGCCCGGCAAGGATATCAACTTCGGTGCGCGTTCCAAGGATGAGAACATCTGGATCGTGAACGCCTCGAGTGACGTCGAGCCGGGTGAAACCTATCTTTGGAACCGGACGGCGAAGACCCTCGTGCTGCAATATCGAATCCGCGAAGGGCTTCCCGCGCGCTTCGCTCTCCCCGCGCATCCCTTATCACTTCAAGTCGTCGGACGGTCTGGACATACCCGCCTATCTGACGCTTCCCAAGGGGCTCCCGGCGAAGAACCTGCCGCTGGTCGTGTTTCCGCACGGCGGTCCGTGGGGACGCGATTCGTATGGCTACGACACCTTCGCCCAGTTCCTCTCCAACCGCGGCTATGCGGTGTTGCAGCCCAACTTCCGCGCTTCGACCGGCTATGGCAAGAAGTTCCTGAACGCCGGCAACGGCGAGTGGGGACGCAAGATGCAGGACGACCTTACCTGGGGCGTGAAAGCGCTGGTAGCCGATGGAACGGTCGATCCGAAGCGGGCCGGTATCGCCGGCGGCTCTTATGGCGGGTATGCAACGCTGGCCGGCGTCGCATTCACGCCGGACGTCTATGCCGCCGCGTTTGCCATCGTCGCGCCGTCAAACCTGATTACGCTGCTTGACGCCATTCCGCCGTACTGGGAGGCCGGCCGCAAGCAGATGTATACGCGCATGGCCGATCCGACGACCCCGGAGGGCAAGGCGCTGCTGACTGCCGAGTCTCCGCTCACTAATGCGAAGGCATCGTGACGCCGCTAGTGGTTGTGCAAGGCAAGAACGATCCTCGGGTGAATATTCGTGAGAGCAATCAGATCGTGGCGGCGGTGCGGGACAACGGCAAGCCGGTGGAGTACCTGGTCGCGCCCGACGAGGGCCACGGCTTCGCGCGCCCCATCAATAATCTCGCCATGGTGACGGCCATGGAGCAGTTCTTCGCGAAGTATCTCGGCGGACGCTATCAGCAGGATGTTCCCGCCGACGTCGAAGCGAAGCTGAAGGAGATTACCGTCGATCCGAAGACGGTCAGCGGAGCGGTCACGCTGAACGGAGCGTTAGCGACGCCGGCAAGCAAGTAAAGTTGGTGTACCAGGCATGAATCGAGGGCAGCGCTCTGTGCGCTGCCCCCGATTGTGTTCTGACGGCTCTCTTGACGGCAATGCGGTCGCCTACCAGGGAAGTTCCTGTCCCATGTGGATGAAGCGGCCGCTGGGGCCGTCGGCGCCGAGGAGCGCCAGCTCGACGCTGGTTTTTGCGCCGTCGGGAATCTCCATCGGTGCGGCATCGGTGCCCATCTCGGTCTTCACCCATCCCGGATGGGCGGAGTTCACCTTGATCGGCGTGTCCTTCAGTTCCCATGCGAGGTGGGTGGTGAAGGCGTTGAGCGCCGATTTCGACGCGTCGTAGGCGAAGCTCTTGAAGTTGTAGATCGGGCTGTTGGGATCGGCGTGCAGTGTGCTTGAGCCGAGAATGCTGGAGAGGTTGACGATGCGGCCTGCGGGACTCTTCTTGAGCAGCGGCAAGAACTCACGGGTGACCGCGACCACTGAGAAGAGATTGGTCTGAAAGATCTTCTGCAGCTCCTCTTCGCTGGTGTCGATGACGATCGGAGTGAAACCGTGCGACGAGGCGACGCCAGCGTTGTTGATCAGGATATCGAGCTTGCCGAAGGTCTTCTCGACGTATTTGGCGGCGGCGGTGCGGTCTTCGGCACTTGTTACGTCCAGCTTGACTGCGTGGGCATCGATGCCGGAGGCTTTCAGCTTGGCTGCGGCCTGTTCGGCGTCGCTTAGCTTCCGCGAGGCGACGAGCACGGTGACTCCCTGTTCTCCCAACTGCTTGGCGGTCTCGAGGCCAATTCCGCGATTGGCTCCGGTGATGAGTGCGACTTTCTTGTCCTGCGACATGGGTAATTCTCCTGTGTCGAGTAGATGTCGCTGAACGGAAATCGGAGCATCGTTTTGGGAAACCTTCAAACTTGTCCACTGACGAAAACTCCCATAGGGCGCGACAACCCCCATCTGGCCTTACAATTAGAGTGAGTTCTGAAAGAAAAGTCCTTATTTCATGTCATCTAATGGTTATTCGCGGTCTTCGCGGCGCGGCGTGCGCTCGCTCTTCAGTCTTTTTTCCAGCGATCTGGCTATCGACTTAGGCACGGCGAACACGCTCGTCTTCGCGGCAGGCAAAGGCATCGTTGTCAACGAGCCCTCGATCGTAGCCATCAACAAAAACACCGGTGAGGTTGAGGCGGTCGGCAAGGAAGCCAAGGAGATGCTCGGGCGTACCCCGGGCAACATCGTGGCCATCAAGCCGATGAAGGACGGCGTCATCGCCGACTTCAAGATCACCGAGAAGATGTTGAACTACTTCATCCAGAAGGCGCACAACCGCAAGATGCTGGTGCATCCGCGCATCGTAATCGGCGTGCCCTCTGAGATCACCCAGGTGGAGAAGCGGGCGGTCGAGGACTCCGCCTATCGCGCCAAGGCGAGCGAGGTGTTTCTCGTCGAGCAGGCGATGGTGGCCGCGATTGGCGCGGGTTTGCCGATCACTGAGCCGAGCGGCAACATGGTGGTCGATATCGGTGGTGGAACCACAGATATTGCGGTGATTTCCCTTTCCGGCATTGTCTATTCCAGATCGGTCCGGATGGCTGGTAATCAGATGGACGAGTCCATCATGAATTACCTGAAGCGCAAATATAACCTGCTGATCGGCGAGCGCACTGCCGAACAGATCAAGATCGAGATTGGCTCTGCGTATCCGCTGGATAAGCCGCTGACCATGGAGATCAAGGGTCGTAACCTCATCGAGGGCGTGCCCAAGACGATCACCATCGACGACAGCGAGATTCGCGAATCGCTCACCGAGTGCATCGCAACGATTCTGAATGCGATTCGCGTCGCGCTGGAGCGGACGCCTCCGGAGTTGAGCGCGGACATCAGCGACCGTGGCATCGTGTTAACGGGCGGTGGCGCGCTGATCAAGAACCTTGATAAGCGGATTCGCGAAGAAACAGGTCTGCCGGTGTCGATCGCCGATGATCCGCTGGCCAGTGTCGTGCTGGGTACGGGGAAGATGTTGAGCGACTTCCGCTTATTGCGGAAGATCAAGATTGATTAGGCGAGACGCGAGGGACTAGGGACTAGGGACTAGGAAGAGCAGGAGCCGGGAATTGCGGAGGGCGGCGCTTGAGTAGCTCTTTTCGGGATTTGCATGTTTGGCAGCGGGCCATCGAAAATTCTGTCGCTATCTACAGGCTAACCTCGAGCTTCCCGAGCCAAGAGACTTACGGGTTAACCAGTCAGCTCAGAAGGGCATCGGTGTCGGTGGCCAGCAACATTGCGGAGGGCTATGGAAGAGGCTCTTCCGGGGAGTACAAGCATTTCCTGGGAATGGCACGTGGGTCGAATTCAGAAGTTGAGACATAGTTGTTTATCGCAAAGGAATTGGGCTTTGGAGATGGGAACGATATCGACCATGCAGCGGGGTTGACCGGGGAAGTTGGCAAAATGCTGAATGCCCTAATGAAAAGCATCTAGGCGTGGCTTTCCTAGTCCCTATGTCCCTAGTCCCTACGTCCCTAACTGTTAGTCCCTAAGATCATGGAATCGCTATTCGGCCGCTACAAGAACGCCCTGGTGCTGATGCTGGTCTTGCTGGCCCAGGTGGTGTTGCTGGCCATGCAGGTGCGGCGGCCTGCGCCCGGAATGCCGGACGGACACAACGTTCGGTTGTGGCGTTACCTGGTCACGAGCGTGATCACTCCACCCGAGCGACTGGCGCACAATATTGGCAAGAGCGTCCGTAATGTCTGGTCGAATTACATCTATCTCCACGATCTCCGTCAACAGAACCTAAGTCTGAAGCAGGAGAATGACCGCCTCCGCATCGAACAGGCGAGCCTTGCGCAGGACGCCCAGGCCGGTCAGCGATTGCGCGAACTGCTGGACTTTCGCGGCCGGTATATCGACAAGACCGTGGCTGCTCAGGTGATTGGGACCGCTGGCACCGATCAGGCACGGGACATCTTCATCGACAAAGGGTCGAAGGATGGTTTAGAGGTCCAGATGCCTGTGATTACGCCGGACGGAATTGTCGGCAAAATCAAGAATGTCTATCCACACTCCGCGCAGGTGCTGCTGATCTCGGATCAGACGAGCGGGACGGGCGTCTTACTGGAATCCACGCGAGTGCGGGGCGTGATGAAGGGCGACGCATCGGGGCAGCCGCAGATTGTGAACATCTCTCCGGATGACCGGATCAAGCCGGGAGAGCCCGTTATTACCAGCGGCGGGGATGAGGTCTATCCTCCGGGCATGCCGGTGGGCGTGGTGGACCGAGTGGTTCCCGACCCCGACTCCTCGTATGTGAACGTGGTGATCAAGCCCAATTCCGATCTTGCGGCGTTGGAAGAGGTTCTTGTTGTCGTTCAATTCTCCGACAAGATGCCCTTTGCTCAAGAAAAGGACATCAACCAGAGCGAGGCAGTAGCGCTGGCCGCGAAGCAGCGGGCGGCCGACATTCTCTCTGAAAAGCTGCCCAGTGTGCGCGACCCCAATGCGCCGGCCGCGCCCCCTGGGGCGAACGCGGAGGCTAGTGCTGCGACTACCAGCGATGGTGACCCGGCGCGACCGGTTCGTCCGCCGCAGCCGCTTCATCCCGATCGCTATACCCCCGGCGCCGCGCCCCCGGCAGAGGAATTAACCCCTGGCGCTGCTCCGCCAGTAGCCCACCGTATGCCGACGACTGAGGCCAGCGCTCCGGCCACCACCACACCTGGATCGAAGTCGAATGCGGGCAGCGCTGCTCCGACCTATGCGGCAGGCGACACGGCGCCGGTGAACAGGTTTCCTACCAAACCCGGCACGGTGACGCCGAAGCCCGCAGTCCCCTTGACCGCTACCGCCGGGGGGGGACGCCGGCGGGCACCCCGAACTCCGCGACGACTTCGGGCCCGGCGAAAACATCGGGCCCGGCAACAACTTCGGCGAGCGCGGTAACCGGACAACCGCACCCTTCCACCACTTCATCTCGTCCCGCCACCTCTGTATCCGAAGATGGTTCCACGACTCCGACGCCTCCGGTGCGGAGGACTCCCGTTCCTGTGGACAGCGATTCGGGGGGCATTCTGACTCCGGCGGGCATGGGCAGCATCGGGGCGACTCCACGTCCGCGGACAACACCGCCAGCTGGATCGACCCCTAGCGGGACTTCGGGGAGCGGGACCTCGGGATCGGCCGCTTCGTCTACGGCGAAGCCTGTCGCGCCGAAAACGCAGACTCCTAAGCCGCAAACGCCTGGAACGCAAACTACGCCGCCACCTGCCCAGAGTTCGCCCCACCCGGCAAGTACGCCCCCGGGAGGGATGTAACTTTGCCCATGCTGATGGCAAGTTCCCGGCGGGAGATCGATCCGCGGTCGTACCCTGTATCTCTTTACTTTGTGGTCCCGGTGGTGGCGATCGCCCTACAGTCGTTCGTCACGCTGCATTTCTCCCGGTTTTCCATCCTCGATCTTCCCTTACTGGTGACCATCTATTTCGCGATCCTGAGCCGCAGCCCGATCACCGCGACCCTCATGGGCACCTTCGTTGGACTCGCGCAGGACGGGCTCACGCACCGCCCCGTCGGTGTCAATGGCATAGCCAACGCGATCATTGGTTACGCTGCGGCTTCTCTCGGAACGCGGATCGATATCGAGAACCACCTGGCACGACTGCTACTTTGCTTCCTCTTCACCTTCCTGTACGGCGCTATCTTCAATGTGATTACCGCCCGCGTGCTGGCTTTGGGGGTGGATTGGAGCTGGGTACATGAGCTTATTCGGGCTGTAGTCAATGCGGTAGTCGGCGTCGTCCTTTTCGCTCTCCTCGATCTCGCCAAACGTCGCGATTGAAGAGCGTTTGGCAGTATTCTATGAGGGCTCGGTCATGAATTTCCGACGGCTCGGCCATGTCGAAGGAGATTGCCTTGCGAGCGTGCAGCGGCGGACGGGATTGCGGGTATCATGCAGGACATCGATAGTCTAAGCAAGGAAGAGAAACTCGCCGCTTTCAAGCTGAGCGTCGTCCAGTACGTGATCGTCGGCGTGATGGTCGTGCTGCTCAGCGGATTGTGGCGGTTGCAGATTCTGGGTGGTAAAGACTATCGCGCGCTGGCCGAGCAGAACCGGATTCGCAAGGTCCCGATCCTGGCGCCGCGCGGCAAGCTCTTCGATCGCGAGGGGCGTCTGATCGTCGACAACTACCCCTCGGTCTCCTGCTTTCTCGTCCGCGAACAAGGCCACGACTATACCCAGGACCTGCCGCTGATCGCTCGCGGCCTGCACATGACCGTCGATCAGCTGAACGCAATCCTGAGACACTACCGGCTGGCCCCAAGTTTCGAGCCGATCCCGCTCAAGCAGGACATCACCCCCGACGAAGTCGAGTTTCTCGAGGCCCATAAAGATGAGTTTCCCGAGCTCGAGACGGTGGACGAGGAGCGCCGGCTTTATCCTCGCGACGGCTTTGCCGCCCACCTGATTGGCTACGTCGGCGAGGTGAGCGAAGAGATGCTGAACGATCCCAAGTATGCCTATTACGATCCTGGAGATGTGGTTGGCAAATCGGGCATCGAGCAAAGCTACGATCAGATTCTGCGGGGCATCGACGGCTCTCGCGATGTGATCGTCGACAGCCACGGACGGGAAGTGGGCAAACTCGGCACTGAACCGGCTACTCCGGGAAAGAGCCTTACCCTGACTATCGACCTGGATATCCAGCGCGCGGCGGAGATTGCCCTGGGCGATCGAAATGGCGCCATGATTGCCATGGATCCGCATACAGGGGAAGTCCTCGCGCTGGTGAGCCGGCCGACCTTCGATCCGAATGAGTTTTCTGTCCGCATTCACCGCGACGAGTGGAACAAGCTGATCACCGACCCCAACCATCCACTGCTTGATAAGGCGATCCAGGCACAGCTCGCTCCAGGGTCGACTTTCAAGATCATCATGGCCGCAGCTGGATTGCAGGAAGGCGTCGCCCAGGACCTGGAGGTCCATTGCTCGGGCGGGGTCAGCTTCTACGGGCATTACCAGAAATGCTGGGTGCCTCACGGCCACGGCGAAGTGGATATTACCAAGGCGATTTACCAGTCTTGCGACGTGTTTTTCTACACCCTGGCTGTCAAGCTCGGTATCGAGAAGATCGCGAAGTGGGCGCACGCTTTTGGCCTTGGCGAGAAGACCGGCATCGACTTGCCGGGCGAGGTTGCGGGCACGATGCCTTCGGAGGAGTGGAAGATGAAGACCTTCCACCAAAAGTGGTATCCGGGCGAGGTGACCTCGGTTGGCATCGGCCAGGGAGCGGTTACCGCGACGCCGGTGCAGATGGCGCGCGCCCTTTCGGGGATCGCCTCGGGCGGCGTTTTCAAACGCCCCCATGTGGTCTTTTCGGAGGAGGTTCCGCCCGATTACCGGCAGGCGATGTTGGACTCGTACCCAGGAAGCGGCGATTCCCAGGTGAATCTGGATCCAGAGGCCTGGCAGACGATCACCGACGCGATGGCGAGAGTGCTGAATCCGGAAGGGACCGATCCGAGCGGGCATCTGGAGGGCATCGACTTCGCCGGCAAGACGGGCAGCGCGCAGACAATGAGCAACGCGCTGGCCGGGCGGTTGGGGCATGCGCATTCGGTGAAGGACAACGCGTGGTTTGTCGGCTTCTCGCCGCGTCGCAATCCCGACATTGTCGTTTGTATCCTTGTGGAGGGTGGCGAGCATGGACGTTTTGCCGGGCGCCTTGCGGCGCAGGTGATCGAGGCTTTCGTCAACAAGCAGAGGCGGCTTGACAACAATCTGCAGGTCACGAAGAAGTCCACTCCGGTCGAAGTAGGGGCGATCTGGTCTGCTCCGAAGCCGGGCGCAGCTCCGGGTACGATGCAGGCCAGCGAGATTCGTGGTGGGCACTTCTTCCTTGATCCGGCCACGTTCGATCCAGTTAAGCTCGACCCGGTTGTGGCCCTGGCGACAGTGAATCCGAGCCAGACGGCAGGGGGCGGCAGGTAAGCCATGCGCCGTTTTCTTTCGTTCAGTGACTTCGATTGGGTTTTGCTGGGGCTGGTGCTCGCGTTGTCGGTGATCAGCGTGCTCGAAATCTACAGCGCCACGCTGCACACCAAGTTTGTCGGCTTCGACCGTAATCAGGTGCTCTGGCTCTGCGGTGGAATGGTGGCGATGTTCGCCTTCTCACTGATCAACTACCACCGACTGCTGAATGTCGCGATCTGGGCATATGGCATAGGGCTTGTGGCCCTGGTTGCCGTCCTGGTTGTGGGGACGAAGGTCCTGGGCGGCCGGCGGTGGATCAAGTTTCCCGGCGGTATCCACTTTCAGCCTTCTGAATGGGTCAAGTTGATCCTGATCGTCGCGGTAGCCAGATACTTTGCCACCCTCGCCGGCAGGAAGCTGACCTGGGGCGATGTCTTCAAGGGAATGGCGATGGTTGGCGTCCCCATGTTGCTGGTGTTGAAGCAGCCGGATCTGGGGACGGCGCTGACCTACTCGCCGATTTTGCTGATGGGGTTGTTCCTGGGCGGCATTAGCTGGCGAAAGGCGCTGATTCTCGCCCTGGTCGCACTGGTCTCGTTTGGGGTCATCTGGGCGAGCGGGAAGGTGCTGAAGCCTTACCAGAAGGCCCGGCTGACCAGCTTCATCAACCCGGACGACGACCCGCAGGGCAGTCGGTTACCAGATTCGCCAGTCCCGGATTGCGGTCGGCGCCGGAGGTGTGCTGGGTCAGGGCGCCACCAAGGGAACTCAGACTCAGGGGGATTTCCTCCCCATTCCCTATACGGACTTCATCTTCGCCGCGTTCTGCCGAGGAGCATGGCTTCGTGGGCGCGGTAGTAGTTCTGCTGCTATACTTTTTCATATTGATGCGTTTGATTCAAAACGCTCAAACTGCCGCCGACCTGCCGGGAACTTTCCTGGTGATGGGCGTGGTGGCCGTTCTGATCTTTCAGATCGCGGTCAACATAGGCATGGTGGTCGGGTTGATGCCGGTCACCGGAATCCCTTTACCTTTAATGAGTTACGGGGGTTCCTCGGTACTGTTTACGTTTCTGGCGCTGGGTATGGTGATGAACGTCCGCATGACCCGGTTTGTAAACTGAGCAACGCGGGAAGTTATTCCCGCAACGCCGCTGATGCTGGCGTCGAGGAAGTTTGGAAGTACAAGATTTGAAGCAAGCCGGCCAGGTGGATCACCGGGCCGGACAGGATTGGGAATGAACGCACAGAGACGGGTAACGACCCCGCCGGCAGGTATCGGCTGAAGTGGTCACAAGCCCTGTGCGCCCGGAATGTCTTGATGGGATTGCCTTTACCGGACAATCACGCGATTCGCTGAGTCTGCTGGCCCGTTTCGGGCCGGGATTCGCGCCGTCTTGCGAACAGCCCTGCAAGAAAAACCAGTTCGAAGACGCAGCGCCGTCTGCCGAGCGGCCATGTCCGTCTGCCCCAAGCCTCTCCGGTTTACCGGGAACGGGAGCAGTCCTGTTCTGATCTGCCTCGCTGGTTGCCGTTCCGGCAGACGCCGGCGGCAAGAGAGGCAGCATGGCAAAGGAAATATGCATTTCCAGCACGCCGCATGAGACGCGGCTGGCGATTTTAGAAGACGACCTGCTCACGGAAATCTACTACGAGCGGGAAAACGAATACACCCTGGCGGGTTCCATTTACAAGGGCCGCGTGACCCGCGTCCTCCCTGGTATGCAGTCGGCGTTTGTGGACCTCGGTCTGGAGCGCGACGCGTTCCTCTATGTGACCGACTTCATGGAGGAGCAGGAAGATTCTGCCGATTTTGAGAAAGTCCCCAACGGCAATGGCGGCGGCAACGGCGGGCGTGGCCGCGAAGGCCAGGCACCGCGCGAGGCCCAGGCTGGCCGCGAGCCGCGTGAACCCCGTCCATCCGCGTATCTCAACCGAAAATGGCGCGAATGCGGCTTCCGGCGGCGAGTCGCGCAGCGCTTCGCCTAACGGTACCGGCGAAGCCGCGACCGGCGAGGACGATCAGCAGGGAACGCGCCGCTGGCGTGGCCGTCGCGGACGCCGTCGCGGAGGCCGTCCGCGTGAGGCGGGTCAGGCTCCGGCTCAGCTCCGCACTTCCGGCGACCTAACCTCCGGTATCGAAGTCGAAGTTGAGACCGGGCCCACGGTTTACGAGGAGATCGTAGCTCACGGCGGAGGCCAGGAGGCATTCGCAGAGTCCCCGACGACAAGCTACAGCTCTCCGGCTCGCCATAGTTCTCCAGCTAGAGAGACTGTTCCCGTAGCGCGAGCGGCTGCTGCTTCCACGCCGATCGTTCTTCCCGGCGAGTCGCTGTCGAGATATGGGGCCAAGCCGGCAGAATCTTCCCCTCGGACCGAGACTCAGGTTGCGTCGGCGCCGCCTGCTGCGACGGTTTCCGGCATCACTTATAAGCCCTCGACCCTGGTCGAGGTGGTTCCGGGCTGGGACGGCGGAGCCGAGTTGCCGGGCGAGACGCTTTCGCGGTATCGCGGCAAGTCAGCTTCAGCGCCGTCCGCAGCCCATGCTGTCGAGCCGGCTCCGGTATTGGAAGAGCAACACACTGAGCCCGAAGCGATCATCGAGCACGCTGCCGAAGGCGCCGGTGTTGAGGAAGCTGTCGAGCACGCTCATACCGAGTTAATATCTCCCGAGCCAGCAATCGTTGAGACTATTTCTGAACACCAATCTGTAGAAGCGACGCATCACTGAGGTGGTCGCGGAGCCAGTGGCGGGGATCGAAGAGCATGCTTCCGAAGAGACAGTCTTCGAGCCGGAGCACGCGTCTGCGTCGTATCGCGTTGACCCTGTTGCGCCGAGCGAATATCGTCTGTCTGCCGTCGCCGAAGAAGAGGAGCATGCAGTTGCGCCAGCGGAGGAACCGGCTTCGGCTTCCGAGGCCGAGCCCGCTCACGCGCATCCTGTTGCAGAGGATGAAGCGTCAACTTCTCATGGATTCGTAGAGACGGTGAAGGGATTTGTAGAGACATTCAAAGGTTTTGTCGAGAATGTCACCGCGCCGGAAGAGACTCGGGCTAGTGAGCATCCAGAGGCAGCGCAACATCACGCGCCTGCTGAGACAATCTCGGGCGAGACAGGCGCCCAAGCGGAACCTGCCTCTTTGCACGCCGGGCATGCCTCCACCGAAGAATTGCCATCCACGTCGGAGACCGAGTTCTTTGAGGACAGCGAAGAAGACGAGGCGAACGGCCCGAGCGGCTTTGCACCCGGCGCCGGCACGCATCGAAGAAGAGATCATCGAGGAAGAGGAATACGACTTCGAGCCGATTCACGCTCACAGCGACGAGCACGACCTTGAGGACCTGGAAGAAGAGACCCTCGACAGTCTGGCGGGCGCGGAACTCAGCGAGATGGTCCGCGACACCCACCTGAATCAGCGCATCGGCGCGGCGCCTGATGGCGTGACGGAAGAGGAGGACGCCGAGGCGGAATACGGCGAAGTCGAACTCGACGAAGAAGAGGACGAAGAGGAAGCGGGCGAAGAGCAGGCCGCAGCCTCGTCACCGGCGCCGGCCCGTCGCGATGGCCGGACCGATGATGGCCGCCGCGGAGGACGTGGGCCGCGCCGCCGCGGACGCCCCAACAGCGGAGGCGGCGGTGGAAGCCGCAGGGCGAATTCACAGCTCTCCGATCTGCCCATCATCAGCGAACTGCTGAAGCAGGGGCAGGAGATTCTGGTCCAGATCGCGAAGGAGCCGATCGCCAAGAAGGGCGCTCGCATCACCAGCCACATCGCGCTTCCGGGCCGCTTCCTGGTCTTTATGCCGACGGTGAACCATGTCGGCGTCTCGCGCAAGATCTCCTCGGATGAAGAGCGTCAGCGGCTGAAGCGGATTTTGATCAGCGAAAAGGGGGCGGCGTCAGGCGGATTCATCGTTCGCACTGCTGCCGATGGCGCGAGCGAAGACGATCTGCGCGCTGACATTCGCTTCCTGATCAGCCTGTGGAACGACATCAAGCAGCGCGCGGACGACGGCAAAGCCCCGGCGCTGATCTATCACGATCTCAACCTCATCGAGCGCGTACTGCGCGACCAGGTTTCGGCGAACTTCTCGACGATCTGGGTCGATAATGAGGCCGAGTACGAACGGATTCTTCGCTTCCTGCAGCGCTTCGAGCCCTCGCTGGTGCGGCGCGTGAAGCTCTATACGAAGGAGACTCCGCTCTTTGAGCAGTTCGGCATTCAGGAAGAGATCAGCAAGGCGCTGCAAGTCGAAGGTCTGGCTGAAGTCGGGCGGTTCGATCGTCATCAACCAAACCGAGGCGCTGGTCGCGATCGACATCAACACCGGCAAATACGTCGGCAAGACGGCGCGCCTTGAGGACACGATTCTCAAGACGAACCTCGACGCAATCCCTGAGATCGTCCGCCAGATTCGGCTGCGCGATCTGGGCGGCATCATCGTCATCGACTTCATCGACATGGATGAGCGCAAGAACCGGCACAAGGTCATGGCTGCGCTTGAAGAGGAGTTGAAGTCGGACCGTGCTCCATCGAAGGTGCTGCAGTTCAACGATTTCGGCCTGGTCGCCATCACTCGCAAGCGCGTGAAGCAGTCGCTCGAGCGGACGCTGAGCGTGCAGTGCGAGGTCTGCGTTGGCACCGGCATGGTGAAGAGTCCGACGACGGTCTGCAACGAAATCTACACCGAAATGCGCAAGATGCAGAAGCACCTCGAGCGCGGCGATGTTCTGCTGCGCGTCCATCCCGAAGTCGTCAAGACGCTGAAGTCGAACAATGCCAAGTGGCTCAACGAAATGGAAGAGATGTCGGGCAAGACGATCATCGTGAAGAGCGATCCGGCGCTGCATCCGGAGCAGTTCGACATTCAGTAGAACCACGTCGACGATTTACCGATTCGTTGTTACAGATTGTGCGAGGCCGGATTTCGATCCGGCCTCTTTCTTTTGCTCACACCCATGCCTGCAAGCGAGTCGAAAAAGTGGAAACGGGGTCTGATCTCGTTGAAATAGTGAAGCCGTATCCCGCATCTTAATCCGCAGAGGTTGTATCGCAATGGTGTCTGGTAGTAACGCATTTGCTCGTTTTATAGGAAAAGCTGGTCTTGCGCTGTCTTTGGCCGCGCTGGTCAACGTCCCGCTTCATGCGCAGTCGCAGTCCGAAACCTCTTCCAGTTCGGCGGACTATCGCTTCCTGCTCGATAGCGATGAACTTGGTGGTCTCGAGCCGCCTCCGGCGCCGGCTGCGCAATACGGCGGCCAGAGTGGCGCGACTCACGCCACCTATCAAAGCCGGTGGGACCGTCTTGCCGTTGAAGCTGGCGGAGGATTTACCGCGCCGTTAGGGAACTCCAGCGGCGACCTGACCTGGGGATGGAATTTTCGAGGCGGTCTCGGCTACAACGTTAACAAGAAGTTTGCTGTGCTGGCCGAATATGAATTCGACTACAACAAGATACCGGCGGAGAATCCTCTCCGAAGTAGGCACACCCGGTGGTAATGTCCACACCTGGTCGCTGACGCTCGATCCGGAATGGAAGTACAAGACCGGCGGCAACTGGGGCGGCTATCTCATTGGCGGCGGGGGGTTCTATCGCCAGCTGACGTCCTTCACTGAGCCGGTGCTCGCACAGGGACTTTATTGCACATATTTCTACTGCTACCCGTATTACTACGAGACGAATGCAGTGGTAAGCCACTACTCGAGCAACCAGGGAGGCTTGAATATCGGCACCGGGCTGACCTTCGGCAATTGGAACCAGGCGAAGTTCTTCGCCGAGGCGCGCTACGAGTGGCTGGCTACTCCGGGGCATTCGACGCAGATCGTTCCGGTGACGTTTGGAATTCGCTGGTAGGCGCAAAGCTAAAAACGATAACCCGCCTCATGCATGCGCAAGAGGCCGCCCGCGAGTGCGGCGACAGGCGTGAGAACGATCAGCGCGAACTGGTATGAGACCGGTTGTTTGCCGCGAAGCTGCAACGCCGAGAGCGCGCTTAACAGCAGAATCACGATCGCCAGCATGAGGACGGTTCGCAGCGGGTCGTGCTTTTGCAACGATCGCGGTTACATATCCGCCGGAGGCGGCGAAGGCCGCGCTATAGGCGAGGTTCAGGACCAGATAGCGGCGGCGTGGATGCTCAGGCTCGCCGATCAGGCGGGGCATCGATTTCGTGATCGCCGCGGTTGCGATGGTGACAAGCACCGCCATGGTCGCGAAGCCGGCGAGGATGGCAAGAAAGGAACGTTCGATGGTGGCCAGGTGAAGTTGATTCATTTCTTGCCCATCTCCGCTTCGACCTCTTCCGCTGTGTGGGGCAACGATTGCGTGAGCTGGATCAGTTTGCCGTTGGAGTCCGCGTAGTAGATGTCTTCGATGCGCACGCCGATCTTCTCTTCGGGGATATAGATTCCGGGCTCGATGGTGAAGACCATGTTCTTCTCGAGGGGCTTTGAGTAGTCATATGGGTCGTGCACATCGATCCCGACCAGGTGGCCGATACCGTGAATGAAGTATTTGCCGAGCGGCTCGCCGTGCAGGTCTTTGCCGTGCTCGTTCATATACTTCCAGGCGATCGTGTCGAGCGAGTCGGGATATTTGTGCGATGGGTCGTTCTCACGCGACTTGCCGGCGACGAAGGCGGCTTCGGCGGCGCGCTGCGCACCGAGCACGATGTTGTAGATCTCGCGCTGCCGGTCGGTATAGTGGCCGTTTACGGGCGGCGTGCGCGTGATGTCGGAGGCGTACATGGAGTACTCGCCTGCCGCGTCGACAACCACCACGTCACCGGACTTCATCACGTTGTCATTTTCCGAGTAGTGAAGCACCGTCGAGTTCAGCCCCGAACCGACGATTGGCGGATACGATGGCCGTCTCGCAGCCTCCATCCATCATCTTCTCAATCAGCAGCCCGGTGATGGCCCGCTCGGAGACGCCGGGCTTGACCGCGTGGATCATGGCCAACTGAGCGGTGATGGAAGCATCGGTGGCTTTGCGGATGAGCTCAACTTCGCCGGGGTCTTTGACGGCGCGTAACTCCGCTACAGGCTGGCGAACGTCCTGAAATCCGGGAGCATCGGGGTTGCCAAGCGTGACCGCGGTCCAATTGACGCAACGGCTTCGACTGCGGGACGTCGGTCTGGCTCCAGATGCGGTAGGTGACAGCGCGGTCTTTGCTTGAGAGGGCGGTCAAGATGGTCGGCAGATCCGACATGGGCTTCACTTCATCGACACCGGTGACCTTGGGAGCGTCTGCGGAGGCCGCATCCAGCTTTACGCCGGTGTACCGTTCCATGCGAAGGTTGCGGATCGGCAGCAACATCACTTCCCGATACGGACGGGCCGGAACCTGGTCTTGAGCGTCTATGGCGGACTGAATCAGCAGTGCCGCGCCAGGCTCGTTCCATCCGGTGAGGTAGTAGAAGTCTTCGTCCTGGCGGTATTCCTGGTATTCCAGCGCAGGCTCATTGGCGGCGAAGAGGATGGCGATTCCGCCGTTGAGTTTTTTTGCGAGGGCCTCGCGGCGAGCGTGGTAGATGGCGGTGGGTTGACGCTCGAGGGCGGGCGCGACGATCGCGTTCAGGCAGAGAGCCAATAGCAAGGTGGACAGGACATTTCGACGCATGTGATTTTCTCTTAGATGGCGAGTTCAATTAATTGCAATGTGCTAGACCCCCACCGGAAAGGGCTTTGGTGATGATTCGTCTGTGTTGGCGCCACCGCCGATGCGGAAGCGCTCGAAGCGTCCCTGAAAGAGCGACATCAGGCCCGTGTACCAATATCCAATGACGAAGAGCAACAGGAACGGGATGGTGAAGTAGTTCTCGTTGTAGATTGTGTAGCGGATCGTCGCGGCGAAGTAGCAGCCAATGCCCAGCTCAATCCAGGGAACAATGCCGAGGCGCTTCCGGTATTTCGCGGCCTGCGATCTCTTCGCCCTTCTTCTCGACGCGATATTTAGGGGTCCGCTTGAAGGAACTCTTGATGCCGAAGAGGGCTTCCAGCACCGCCCTGGTGTTAGTTACCGTCAGCCCGATGCCGAGCGACATGAGAAACGGAAGGAAGAGAAATGTCTTCAGCCAGGTCTTCGGATACAGCACTCGCTGCGAAACCAGATAGAAGGTCGAGATCGAGAAGGTCGACGCCAGAAAGAGCGGCACGTCGATGATCAGCATCTGGAACCAGCCCTGATAGAAGCGAATGATCATCGCCGGCATCAGCAGCACCGACAGAATCACCATTAGCGGATAACTCAGGTTGGCGGTCAGATGATAGAAGGCCTCAACCTTGGTGTGCCAAGGCTGCTCGCTCGCCCATACCTGGGGCAGAATCTTCTTCGATGTTTGAATGAGGCCTTTGGCCCAGCGCGCCTGCTGGGTCTTGAAGGCGGTCATCTCAATGGGCAGCTCGGCGGGGCACTCGACGTCCTGCAGATATTTGAATTGCCAGCCGACGATCTGCGCGCGATAGCTCAAGTCGGTGTCTTCGGTGAGCGTGTCGTGCTGCCATCCGCCGGCTTCCTCGATGGCCACGCGACGCCACATGCCGGCGGTGCCGTTGAAATTGAAGAAGACTCCGGTACGGGAACGGGCGCCATGCTCCAGCACAAAATGCCCGTCGAGCAGAATTCCCTCGATTTGGGTGAGCATGCTGTAGTCGCGGTTGAGGTGGGTCCACCGCGTCTGCACCATGCCTACCTTCGGTTCGGCGAAGTGGTCGATGACCTTCATTAGCCAATCTTCAGGCGGGACGAAGTCGGCGTCGAAGATGGCCACGAACTCGCCGGTTGCGGTCTTCAGTCCCTCATCGAGGGCGCCCGCTTTATAGCCGTAGCGATTGGTGCGGTGCAGATACTCGATCGGGTGGCCGAGCGCGCGGTACCGTTCGACTATGTTGCTGGCCACCTGGATCGTTTCATCGGTCGAGTCGTCCAGCACCTGAATCTGGAGCTTGTTGGCGGGGTAGTCCAGCTTGCAGCAGGCATCAATCAGGCGGTCAATGACGAACTGCTCATTGAAGATCGGCAGTTGGATCGTGACTCGTGGCAATTCGGCGAAGTGCGACGGCGGCTCTTTGGTGGCGTTTTTCTGGTGCTTGAAATAGAGATACACGAGCTGATAGCGGTGCATGCCGTAAAAGGCCAGCACGATCATCACCGTGAAATAGGGGATGAGGAGCAGCGTATCGAAGATATTCATTCGATAGAGGTGCTCAAAGGTTTTATCGCCGTAGTGGGTGCGCAGGTAGTGCTGCAGCCCGTGCGGAGCGGCAAGCCAAAAGGCGAGATTGTTCACGCTGTTCACGGCCATCTCCCGGAGCGACGCAACCGTTGGCGATTGGGCCGGTAGCGATAGGGCGAGATGGAACAGGGGCGTGCCTCCGGGATGGGAATCGATCAAGCATGATTGTAAGGGACGACACAAAATCGGCTCGGCCGCGGAGAAAAATCCCAGGACCGTGCCCGTATGACGGTCAGGGTTTTGAGAGGTCACGATGCTGCAATGGAAATTCTGTTCGACGATTCCCGGCGGGCCGGCGATCTCAGGCAATGCCATACGCGCGGCATTGTGCTGCTTCGTACTGGCGGTCTTCTGGGGCACTCCCGCTTCGGCGCAGCAATTCGACCTGGTCTTGCAGGGCGGACGGGTCATGGACCCGGAGACCGGTTTGGACGCGGTTCGCAATGTTGGCGTAAGTGGCGGGAGGATTGTCCGGATCACCGCCGGGGCGCTAACCGGCGGGCGAGTTATCGATGCCCGTGGCCTGGTTGTTGCGCCCGGTTTCATCGACCTGCACCAGCATGGTCAGGGTCTGGACAGTCAGCGCGTGAAAGCCCTCGACGGTGTAACGACTGCGCTCGAGATGGAGATCGGAGTTCCGAACTTCGCCGAGTTTCTTCGGGAAAAACAGGGCCACTCGCTCATCAACTATGGAACGACGGCCAGCCATGTTGCGGCGCGGGCGCTGGCTTTCGGTGTGCCGCTTCCGGCTGATGTGGAAGCGACGGCCCCGAAGATCGGGTTGCCGAACATTCTTCCCAAGAGCGGACCGGCGACCGACCAATCGGCGACATCGGAGCAAATCGCCAAGATGCAGGATCGTCTGCGAGAGGAACTGGATGCGGGCGCGCTGGGTATCGGAATGGGTATCCAGTACACGCCGGGCGCCACGCGGCTGGAGGTGATTGATATGTTCCGCGTCGCTGCGGAGCGCAAGGTGCCGGTCTACACTCATCTCCGCAGCTTTGGCCGCATTGAGCCAGGTTCTGCGATCGAGGCGCTGGAAGAAGTAATCGCGGCGTCGACCATCACCGGAGCGCCTGTCCATGTAGCCCACATCAACAGCACCTGCACGCATGATTCCCTCGAGTGTCTGGCGATGATCGACGGCGCGCGGGCGCACGGCCTCGACGTCACTACAGAGGCGTATCCCTATATTGCCGGTATGACGGTGGTGAACTCGGCGCAGTTCGAGGGTAACTGGCGCGAGCGCCTGGGCATCGGCTACGGCGATCTCGTGCTGCCCGCGACGGGCGAGCACCTGACGCAGATGCGTTTCGAGGAGCTGCATGGCTCGGCCACTCCGCAATCGGTGCTGGTCTTTGCCAACACGCAGGAGGTGGTGGACGCGGTCATTCCGTATCCCGGAGTGATGATCGCGAGCGACGGCGCGTTGGGGCATCCGCGCAACGCCGGGACTTACTCGCGAGTGCTGGCCGAGTATGTTCGCGAAAAGAAGACGCTGACGCTGATGGAAGCGCTGCGTAAGATGACGTTGCTGCCGGCGCAGATGCTGGAGCGGTCGACTCCGGCGGCGCGGTTGAAGGGGCGAATGCAGGAGGGTGTCGACGCGGACATTGTCGTCTTCGATCCGGCAAGGATTGCGGATCGTGCGACTTTTCAGAAGCCGATGGAGCCGAGTATTGGGGTAAGGTATTTGGTCGTTGGCGGGACGGTGCTTGTGGATCAAGGGAAAGTTGTGGATGGTGTGTTTCCGGGGAGAGCCATTTTGGGAGGCGGGAACGAATAGCTCGGGAAAGTGGCCGATTGCATATCGCGCGAGCTGGAGAAACCCGTGACGAGGACGGTGAGGGTATCTCCGGAGGCGCTGAACGACACCGTCTTGGCGGTCGGAGCTGTCTTCGGCACTGTGATCGCGATAGGCGCGAGGCCTGCGAGATTTTGAGTGTTTCGGGTACAAAGTTGAAGGTGTAGTTGGCCGCCACCAGAGTTCCTCTCGCGACGGTGATCGGGTAACTTCCGGGCGCGCTGGCTTTACGGCAATCGCGTACCGCCCCACATCCAGCTTCGCAGGTGGGCCGCGGCGGGATAAAAATCTTTCGGAACACGCTTCTTGGTCAGACCACAATGGAGCGTGGCGCGCTCCGGCGTACCAACCGAACGCCCAAAGTCTCCGACTGGCACGGCAAATTGTTTCCGGGGCGGAAGGATTGCGCTGAGGAGATGCGGCACGTCCGTGGCCCAAGGAAAACTTTCGCGACGGGCGGTTTGCACGGTTGAGAGTGAGGTTGAGAACCTCGAACCTGAGGAGGCAAAGTTTAGCACTTGACAGCGCAACGGTGGCACCCGCACACTGTTTTCATTCTTTTCAGGTGGTCTGACCTCGTAGCGACCGGTCAGGAGGCGGGTCGCGCCACCGAAGAACAAACAAGAGCGGTGTGGTCCATTTCCGAGGAGGCAATTCCATGGGCGGGCGCGCTTTGCAAACGCCAGTTGCTTCCAGCGATTGATCTTCGCTCCGTTGTACTATGGTTCGGCGAGTCATCGAGTTTGTTGGAAGCCCGAACATAAGGAGGGGCAATGGCACTACAGGACACCAGCCGAAGGGACTTTCTGAAGGCGAGCGGTGCAGTGCTCGCGGGCGGAGCCGTCACATGGAACGCCGCCAGCTACGCAAGCATCATCGGAGCAAATGATCGCGTGCGGGTCGGAGTCGTTGGCTGCGGCGATCGCATGAAGCAAGCGCTGATCCCAGCTTTCCAGCAGCACGCAAGCGAAATGAACTTCCAATTCGTCGCGGTGTCGGACATCTGGAGTCTGAGGCGCGAAGAGGGCGCTGCCTATATTCAGAAGCTAAGCGGCAACGCGATCGCGCCCCTCCGCAACAATGATGAACTCTACGCCCGCAAGGACATCGACGCCGTGGTTGTGGCGACCGCCGATTTTCAGCATGCGCAGCATGGCATCGAGGCGGTCAACGCCGGGCGCGATGCCTATGTCGAGAAGCCGACCGCCCATACGATGGAAGACGCCCGCAACTTTCGCGCCGCCGTTCTAAAGACCGGAAAGATCGTGCAGGTCGGAACGCAGCGTCGCAGCACGCCCAGCTACCAGCGGGCCTATGAATACATCAAGTCCGGCAAGTTTGGCGACATCGTGATGGTCGAGATGACCTGGAACGTGAATCAGCCTGGCCGCTGGCGCCGTCCAGACGTCGTGCCCCTGCTGAAGGAAGAGGACACCGACTGGAACCGCTATCAACTCAATCTTCCCAAGGCGCCCTTCGACGCGCGCAAGTATCTCGAGTTCCGGCTCTTCTGGCCGTATTCTTCCGGAATTCCCGATCAATGGCTGGTGCACCAGATTGATACCGTTCACTGGTTCAGCGGATATCCGCACCCGCGGAGCGTCGTCGCCAACGGAGGAATTTATCTTTGGAAGGATGGCCGCAAAAATTGGGACACGATGACGGCCGTCTTCGACTACGGCCCCGAGGACGATCTCAACAAGGGATTTCAAGTCCAGTACTCTTCGCGATTCACCAACTCCGCAGGTGGCGTGAAGGAACTCTACTACTCGAACGGCGGCATGCTTGACATGGACAAAGGCCGAGTCACACCGGACGGCGGTCTCACGGCAAAATCCGCCGCAGAGATGAAGATGCAACCCGACCAACTCGCTCCGTTCTCGCTGAGCGATGGAGCGCAAGCGGTCGAGACTTCCGCGAACACCGGTGGCGATCCTCAGACCTCGGCGAACATGCTCAACTGGATGGAGTGCGTGCGCTCGCGCAAAACTCCAAACGCCAGCATTGAGGCGGGCTACAGCCACTCCGTTGCGCTTTGCATGAACATTGCCGCGATCCAGACCGGCCAGAAGGTGACCTTCAACGACGCCACCCAACAGGTGATGGTCGGGGGCAAAGTGTATGCCTAAGGCGTTTTTCGGCTGTCTTGCGGCTGCTCTGGTGTTTCCATTGAGCGCGCAAACTAAGCCTGCCGTCAGCGGCGTTCAGGTCGTCCCCAATATTGAACAACGGCGAGTCGACGTCACCATCGACGGTGCGCCCTTCACTTCTTACGTGTGGCCGACGACGCTGAAGAAGCCGGTTTTGTATCCATTGATCGCGCCAGGCGGGATCGAGGTAAGCCGCGGCTCCCACTTGCGCCTCGCCCCGGAGATCGCGTCGATCATCCGCATCATGCGGGAATGTGGTTTAACTACGGAAACGCAAATGGCTTCGATTTCTGGAACAACTCTGAAGCGATCAAGCCGGAAGACCGCGGCAAGATGGGCACGATCAATCAGGAAAAGATCGTGTCGACAAAGAGCGGCCCGAACCAGGGAGAACTGGTCGTTGAATCCGTTTGGGTGACGGGCGAAAATCGCGAAATACTCCGCGAGACGACGCGCTACGTCTTTACCCGGCGTCAGGATGCCAGGATCATCGACCAGATAACCACCCTGACGGCTCTCGACCAAGTGGTCTTTCATGACGACAAGGAGGGTCTGCTAGGCATCCGCGTCGCCCGCTGGCTTGAGTCGCCAGATGAGAAGGGTGGTACTTTTACCGACGCCAGCGGACGGCAGACCACAGTCCCGATTGTCACGACCCCCGGCGCGACCGGCGTCTATCTCACAAGTGAAGGCAAGCAGGGCGACCAGGCCTGGGGCACACGCGGCCGCTGGTGCACTCTCACCGGCAACAACGGCCCTGACGTTGTCACGATCGCAATTCTCGATCATCCGGACAATCCAAATTATCCGACCTACTGGCACGTGCGCGGTTACGGACTCTTCGCCGCCAATCCCTTAGGCCAGCACATCTTCGACCCCAAGACTTCTGTGCTTGACTACACGCTCAATAAGGGCCAGAGCGCAATCTTCCGCTATCGCGCGCTCCTTATCGCGGGGAAACCCTCGGCCAGCGAGATGGACAAAGAGGCAGACAGTTTCGCCGCGCTTTATCCGCCGAGTGAAACGCCGCCAGCCCCGCTCGCTGCGCAACCGGGGTATTTCGATTCGTGGCCGGTGGGAGCCTCACCTGAAGAAGTGGGCAAGCGGGTCGCCGAGCACTTCGTCACCAGTCCACATCAGTACGGCCCAACGATCCACTACTCGGAGGTTGCGACGTGGTATGGGGCGCTGACCTTCGCACAGCTCACTCAAGACGATGCGTTGAGAGCGGAGCTGATCAAGAAGTTCGAGCCTTTGATGCCTGGTGCGGCGGAGGCAAGCCGAATCCCTGTCCGGCATCATGTGGACGACTCCATCTTCGGCATCGTGCCTCTCGAGATTGGAATTCAGACCAAGGATGCTCAATTTCTGGCCGACGGGAAGGCATGGGCGGATCGGCAGTGGGAGAACCCGCAACCCGATGGGCTTTCAGCGGAGACTCGCTACTGGATCGACGATATGTATATGCTGACGATTCTCCAGCTGGAGGCCTACCGGGCCACTCACGATAAAAAGTATCTCGATCGGGATGCGCAGGAGATGGTCTCGTACCTGGGCAAGCTACAACAGCCAAACGGACTCTTCTATCACGCTCCCGATGTACCGTTTTTCTGGGGACGCGGGGACGGATGGGTTGCCGCGGGAATGGCAGAGATGCTGCGCGATCTGCCGCCCGATCATCCCCAACGGGCGACGATTCTGAAGGGGTACCAGGCGATGATGGCGGCCCTGCTGAAGTATCAGGGAAAAGACGGCATGTGGCGGCAGCTCATCGATCAGGACGATGCGTGGCCGGAGAGCTCGAGCTCGGCCATGTTCACCTTCGCCATGATTATCGGAGTGAAGAATGGATGGCTCGACGCGGCGACATACGGGCCCGCCGCACGGAAGGGATGGATCGCGGTCGCTGGGTACATCGACCAGAACGGCGACATTACCAGCGTGTGTGAGGGGACGGGTAAGAAGAACGACCGGCAGTATTATCTTGATCGCAAACGGCATACCGGGGATTTTCACGGGCAGGCTCCGGTTCTTTGGGCGGCCTCGGCGTTGCTTCGCTAGATGGAGATGAATTCCTTGTTCTCCGAGCCGAAATGAATCGACGCGACTTCTTGAAGCAAGGGGCTGGAGCTTTGGTTGCGGCAAGGGCCGGGGCGGCGCCTGGCTCATCGCCGATCGCCGAGGGAGCGCCGGAATTCAAGACCGCAAACGTTCGCTGGCAAAGCACTTACGATGCCGCGCTGTCAGTTCTTGCCAACAACGTGCAGGCGATGCCCCGTTTTAACAAACCGGTGCTCATCGAAGGCTCCTCGCCCGACGTCAAAACCGGGATCGAAGGCGTGAGCGAATTCCCCACAATTCAAATGGCTTTGGACCATCATCCATTCGCCGAGGCTGGGCCTGACGGCAAGCCTGGCCGCGTGTTCATTGAGATCGCGCCCGGCATCTATCATGAGCGGGTCAACATAACCCAGAATCACCAGAACATCACACTGATCGGAACGGGCAAGTCGCCTGAGGATGTAGTCATCACTAACAGCCTCAATGCCAAGCAGGCCGGAGGCACGTTCTTCACTGAAACCGTCGAAGTCGACGGTACGGGCTTCGAAGCCGACAATCTCACCTTTGAAAATACCGCGGGCAACACGGGCCAGGCGGTCGCAATCGTTGTCCGGGCGGACCGTTCCGTGTTCAAACGCTGCCGCTTCCTCGGCCACCAGGACACGCTCTTCGCCGACTATGGCCGACAATGCTACGTTGACTCCTATATTGAGGGAGGCACAGACTTCATCTTCGGCAATGCCACCGCTGTCTTTGACCACTCAGAGATTCATGCCAACGCTCCCGGCTACCTCACCGCGCAATCCCGCACTTCCCCGGAGCAGACGACCGGCTACGTCATTCTCGACAGCAAGGTGACGAGCGGCATCGACGACGCTTCGGAGTCGAGTAAAGCGGGGCAGTCAAAAGAGACGATCAGCCTGGGCCGGCCCTGGCGCCCTTACTCGCGTGTCGTCTTCATCAACACGTGGCTGCCCGCCGATGTGCTCCCCCAGGGTTGGAGCCCGTGGAGCAAAAACGCTGACCAGCCAAAGGCTTATTATGCTGAGTTCAACAGCACAGGCCCCGGAGCGAGACCTCAGAGCGCGTCGCATGGTCTTACCAGCTCGATGCCGCGACGGCCGCTCAATTTCATCCTGAAGTCTTCCTGGCTGGTTCGGACCACTGGGATGCAAAGTCGGCTGCGGGAGAGCTTCCTTAAGGCCTGTTGCCAAGAGTAGCGTAGCCACTGGAGGGAAATATACTTGAGGGCACAGTTGTTGGTTCGAACCGGGATCCGCTGGGCGCTGACGATTGCGCTTCTCCCATTTCCTTCCGTACGCGGCGAAACTGCGCCGGAGACGCCGGCGCTGAACGGCATCGCGCACGCCGCGATCCGCGTTACCGATCTCGCGGGGTCCCGCGCCTTTTATGAGAAGCTCGGCTTTGAAGAGGCCTTCGCGATGGACAAGGGAGGCACGCCGACGGAAGCCTTTCTCAAGATCAACGATCGCCAATTTCTCGAGTTGTATCCGCAGGGCGATCGATCGCAGGCGATCGGCTTCATGCATGTGTGTTTCGAGTCCGCGGACCTGGAAGCGCTCAATCGAGATTATCTTGCGCGGGGGCTGACTCCCACTCCGGTCAGGAAAGCGGGGGCGGGGAATCTGCTCTTCACGATGCAGGGTCCGGAGCGGCAGAACATCGAATACACGGAATATATGCCCGGGTCGAAGCACACGAACGACATTGGATTGCATCTGGGCGCGGATCGAATATCCAAACAGATTGTCGGTTTAGGCGTCGAAATGGAGGATCCGGCGGCGGCGAACTCCTTCTATGAGGAGAAACTGGGATTTCGTCCTGCGTTGCAAGTGTTTGAGGGTGGTTTCGCCGCACTGGAAATTCCCGGTGACTCGGGCGAACAAATAGAGTTCATTCCGCATGAATCCGGCGCGGGGTTCCGGTTGCTGTTTTCCGTAGCGGACCTCTCTCGCGCCGCCGCGAAGCTCAAGGCGCTTCAGATGTCGGTCGTTAGGCGCAGGTCGGAACTCACGATTCAAGACCCTGACGGCAATACGATTGTTTTTGTGAAGGCTAAGTTATAAGTCATTGAAGCGAAATGGAGAGACTCATGATAGCTGCACTGCGAAGCAAGACAATTAGGCAGGCAATTGCGCCGCGTGTTCTTTGTCAGGGTATCCTGCTTGGCCTACTCGCGCCGGGATTGGCAGTTGCGCAGACACCCGTCGCCGCTCCCAGCGCATCGCCGCTCGATAAGTACACGCCTGAACAACTTATGGAGAAGGCCCAGGCCCTCCGGCAGAAGGCGGACCAATCGGGAACCGGTTCAGCAAGCATAGTTTTGGAGAAGTATCCCGGACACTTCACCATGCTAGGCTTTCGCGATCGCAGCGGCGGAGCCGAGTTGCATACGGACTATGCCGATATCGACGTGATTCTGGATGGCACATGCACGTTGATCGTTGGCGGCTCCATCCCCGACGCCAAGGCAACTGGGCCTGGAGAGGTGCGCGGAACTTCGATTCAGGACGGGCAGAGCACGACCCTTCACAAGGGTGACATCCTGCATATCTCCGCGAACACGCCTCACCAGATGCTGCTTCCGCCCGGTGGCACGCTGACATACTTCGTGATCAAGGCGATTGAGACGGGCAACCATGAATAGCCAGCCGCTGTGCATGGCGGGTCTTCTCTCAGGGGGACGACTGTTCATAGTCGGCGCGGGTCTTACCTGCCTGAGCATTTATGTGCCTGCACAACGCCTTGCCGTGACCAACCCTCTCAACGTCCAGCGTTTAGAGGAGGTTTTAGATCTGCCGCTTGCCGAGGTGCTCCAGCATACTCACACGAAGACAGCAGACCAGCTAGCGGTGATCGACGAGGGGACTGGGCAAAGCCCGCCAACTCAGCTTTACAGCACGGTGGGCGCAGAATCCGCGCCAGACCGTTTTCTTGTGTTGGTCAAGGTACCGGCGCGCGCGACGTTGCACCTCAGGTTTCAGCGCGACGCTCACCCCGCTCCGGTAGAGCCCTTGGTCTATGGGCGAGAGGCCCAGGAGCGCAAGGATGATTTTGCCTGGGAGAACCAGCTCGTCGCCTATCGCGTCTATGGGCCTGCGTTGCAGGCGACCGGCGAGATAACCTCGGGCATCGATGTCTGGTCCAAGCGAGTACCGAATTTCGTCATTAATAGCTTTTATCAGCGAGACGCCGAGGGGCAGCGCACGAAGGACCCCGCGCTCTCGTACCACAAGGACAACGGCCAGGGACTGGACTCCTACGAGGTCGGACCTTCGCGCGGCTGCGGAGGAACGGCGGTTTTCGCGGATGGGAAGCTATTTGTTTCGAAGAACTATACCGGGTTGAAGCAGCTATCCACGGGCCCGATTCGTTTTGCTTTCGAACTGAGCTATGCGCCCTGGGATGCGAATGGAGTTGAAGTTACCGAGACCAAGCGCATTACCCTCGACGCGGGCTCGCGGCTCAATCGCATCGATTCCACTTTTACTTTCGATGGAGATAAGACCCTCGATGCGGCTGCGGGACTCGCCATTCATAAAGGAGCGGATGGGGAACAGCTTGAGGACGGGCGAGTGCTCTCGGTGTGGGACACTCCGCAGGACCCCACCGCAGGACGCATCACCACGGGCATGGTGTCGGTGGACGAGCATCGGTCGACTCTAGCGGCTGGCCACGCTCTCATGATCTTCGCGGTGAAGAGCGGCCAGACTTTTCATTATGCCGCCGGATCTGGCTGGTCCAAGGCGGATATGCCCACTCGAGAGACGTGGGACGACTATCTCCGCGTCTATCTGCTGCAACAGCAAAACCCGCTCCAGGTGCGTTGGAGCAAGTAAAAGAAAGGTATGTGCATGAAACTGTTACAAATGGCGGATGAAGTGCGATATCCACGAATGTCGACGGCGGAGCTGCGGTCCACGTTTCTTCTCGAGGACCTCTTTGAGCCCGAAGCCGTCAAGCTGGTCTATGTCGATCTGGACCGCACCGTGATCGGCTCGGCGGTTCCTCTAGCATCGCCGTTGGAATTGCCCTGTCCATCGGAGTTGCGGGCGACAGCATTCACCGAAAGACGCGAGCTCGGCGTATTCAATATAGGCGGTTCCGGAGCCGTTCACCTAAATGACAAGACTCATGCGCTGGGCAACCGCGACGCCGCCTACATCGGTAAGGGTGACCACCGCATCTCCTTCACCAGCGACGATGCGAAATCTCCTGCAGAATTTTACCTGCTGAGTTATCCGGCGCATGCCACATATCCGACGCAGGTCGTGCGCGCCGCGGATGCAACGCCAGTATCGCTGGGTGAGACGGCGACCGCCAACCTGCGCAGGATCATCAAGCTTATTCATCTGGAAGGCATCAAGAGCAGTCAGTTGGTAATGGGTTTCACTCAGCTCCAAGCGGGAAGTGTGTGGAACACGATGCCGCCACATACTCATATGCGCCGATCGGAGGTGTATCTCTACTTCGATCTTCCTGCGGAGCATCGGGTAGTGCATCTAATGGGTCCAGCGGGCGAAACCCGCCATCTTATCGTCGCCAATAAACAGGTCGCCATTTCGCCGGGCTGGTCGATCCATTCCGGGGTTGGAACGTCTAGCTACTCCTTCTGCTGGGGAATGGGCGGCGAGAACCAGGTGTACACCGATATGGACGCGCTGAGCATTCCGGAGCTCCTATGAAAGGCATGGCAAACATAGCCACGAGGTGCGGGCAATGATTCGGGATGCATTTAGCCTGACCGGCAAGAACGCTCTGGTGACGGGTTCCTCCCGCGGCCTGGGCGCGGCGATCGCCGTCGCCCTCGCAGAGGCCGGCGCAAACGTGGCGCTGCACGGTTCGCGCGGGGTCCCGAAGTCAGTCGTGGACCAGCTCGCCGCGACCGGAGCGTGCCATGTCCAGCTCACCGCCGACTTGAGAGACGCGGACCGCGCTCCGGAACTGATTGAGCAGACCATTGCGGCACTCGGATCCATCGACATCCTGGTCAACAACGCGGGAATGATACGGCGCTCTCCAGCGGTGGACTTTACGACCGCCGATTGGGATGAGGTCCTGGCGATCAACCTCACCAGCGCCTTTCGCCTGAGCCAGAGTGCGGGGCGGCATATGCTGGCGCGCGGCTCGGGCAAAATCATCAACATTGCGTCGTTGTTGAGTTTCCAGGGCGGCATGACGGTGCCATCGTATGCGGCCGCCAAGGGTGGAATCGCGCAACTGACCAAAGCGCTAGCCAATGAGTGGGCAGGGAAAGGAGTGCAAGTCAACGCGATCGCGCCAGGATACATGGAAACCGACAACACCGAGGCATTGCGCAAGGACCCCACGCGATCGCGGCAGATCATGGAGCGCATTCCGGCTGGCCGCTGGGGCACTCCGAGTGACATAGCCGGAGCAGCGGTCTTTCTCGCGTCGCCGGCCAGCGACTACGTCAACGGACACATTCTCGCGGTCGACGGCGGCTGGCTGGGAAGGTAACAACGAACTCGTGCGTGGTCCCCGGTCAACCCGGCGAAAATCACTACGAATAGCGGCCTAGAAATACGGGCTTGATGTGGCGCTCGAAGAGATTCGCGGTAACGTTCCTGGCAACGATCTCCTCGTTGCTCTCGAGTGCCTGGAGATATCTGTCGCCCAGCTTCGCCGCAACCTTGAATCCCACATGAAGCAATTGCCGCAAGCTTGGGTTATAGGCCGCGTTCGATTGGTCGTGCCGCAGCGCCGAGATGAACTGTTCGGCGCTCCAGCGGTTGACTTCGCCGGGTGACGGCAGCTTGGCCGGATCGATGTCAATCACGGTCGCATAGGGAGCGCAGAGTTCATCGCGATGTGCGTGGGCCTCGGCATAGACTTCCCTGGCAATTTCAAGTCCGGCCCCTTCCGATTCCGCCAGGCCGATCAGCTCCTCGAGCCAAGTGGTGCCCGCGGTCTTCAGATGAACGCCCGCCTCAAAGTCGGTTACCGCTTCATGAATCGTCTGGTAGATCGAGAACTTGTCTGAACCGGAATGCACACTCAGCTTCAGGTTTCGAGGCAACCCATAGGTCTCGACGGCAAACGCGATCGCCGCGAGGTCCTCGTTGAATTCTTTCTTGAACTGGGCGAGATCTCCGACATAATCGACGCCTTTGTTGAAACGTCCGGTGAACTTCGGGGCGATGGTCTGGACCGGTATCTCCTCGTCAGCGATCATCGCCAGGATGATGAGCAGTTCGACAGGCGTCTGCGGCGAGTCGGTCTCGTCCATCGAGACCTCGGGCACAAACCTGCCTGCGCCTTTCCTGTGAAGCAGCAGCCGGTAGATTTCTCCGGCGTGCTGCACCGCGGCCAGGAACTTGTTGGCTACTCTTTCCAGGAAGGCCCGATCAGTCTGGAATGGCTCAGCCACGCGTGGAATGGTCACGACGCCCAACAGTTCCGGATGGCGCGAAACAAATCGCGCAACATCCTCCGCCGTGGCTGCCTTGCCGATAAGATCTGCCACGTCGAGTGTGAAGAAGTCGCACGGCTCGAGGAACCGTTCCACCGTGTGCAAGTTAATGTGGTCTGCATCGAGAAAATACGGTCTGGTCCATGCCAACTCTCTCGTGGCCGCGTCCGCCGCTCGCCGCGTCTCGCTTGGCTCCGAGCCGATGATGGAGTGCTCACGATTTGACTTATTCCACACCGGCGTCACTTCGACTCCCGCTGCCGCCGCCAGAACGCATGCCTCCAACTGCGCCTTCGCCTGGTGAGCGAACCGGTCGCCGACGCCGATTGAAAATCGTGGAAGCTCCAAATTGCCGGTCATCTATCTCAATCCTTTCGTTGATCTCTACGGCTTGAACTTATCCCCGACGAGTTGTGAACAGCCCAGGTGGAAGGCGTCTTGAGATCGGCAACGCCGCTTCGGCGGCAAATTTCTCAAGGCGGTGGTCTGACCAGATAAGCATACATGAGGCTTTGAACAATGCAAAGGTGAAGAGAATCGTCGGCAACGCCGGACTCCTGATGGAAGTCAGTTGTTATTCGCATATAAAAGCAAGATAATGGGTTGCACTGGCTATGCCACGGCTGAAACAGGAGTTCCCCGATGCCGATCGAACCATGCAGGTGGTCAACCACATTGGTGCGCTCATTGAGAAGGGCAAGCTAAAGCCCGGCGACAAGATTCCGGCGGAGCGCGAATTTGCCAGGTCGCTCCATGTCAGCCGCGCCAGTCTTCGCACCGGCCTCGGCTATATGGCTGCGATGGGCGTAGTGAAGGTACGGCGCGGTATTGGAACGTTCGTCGCAGACGGCCCTCCCGAAATCGGAAACGCATCCCTGGGTCTCATTGGTGCGCTTCATGGATTTCAGCCCTGGCATTTGTTTGAAGCGCGTCTGACGCTCGAGAGCGAACTCGCCGCTCTTGCCGCCGAACGCGGCAAGAGACAGCACCACCTTGCTTTGGCAGACGAAGTGGCCGAGATGTTTGCAAGCATGAACAATCCTACCGAGTACCTCATTCACGACGTGCTTTTTCATCGCATCATTTCGCAGGCCTCGGGCAATCCAATTCTGGCGGCTCTTATGGAGACGATCACATCGGCCCTGTACGATACCCGCCGCAAGACCGTCGAGCGAGCTCGTGACCTGCGGGAGTCGGCCGAGATGCATCGCGAGATCTATCGCGCTATCCGTGCGCGAAAGCCACTGGAATCGCGAAAGTTCATGGAACAACATTTGCGCGCGGCCCAATCTGCCCAGAATGCGGAACTGTCGACTGCACAGGTCTGACCACCACTATCCGCCCGCGCTAGCGCCAGCTCTCAGGGTTGGCGTTGCTGGACTGCGGGCTCGGCCTTCTCCGGCGGAGGAGAAAAATCTCTGATGTCGAATGGTTTTTCTTCCTGCCCGGGCGACTGGACGGTGAGCACCAGGGCAATATATGGCGCCGGCCCCTGGAAGTATGAGATACGGATCTTGTGCAGCCCCGGTGGAATATGGATGCGGACGCCTTTGCCCCGAATGGAGTGGACGCCGTCGTTGTCGATAACGCATTGATCGTCGATATAGAGCTTGGATCCATCGTCGGAATAGAGAAGGAATTTCAGCCGAGTTCGGTTCGGCAGCCAGAACTCGCCCCGATAATCGATCGCATACCACTGGGAGTTCGGTAGCCCGTGCCACGGGAAGGTGTTCTGATTCTTCACCAGAAGCGAATAGCTATAGATGTCTCCGACTGGATGAAGGGATTCGAAATCGGGAAGCTTTGGCGTGAAGTCCCGCAAGGCGTAGATTCTGCCATGAAGAGCTCCCGCCTCCGGCAGCGTAGTGCCAAATGGACTCTCCCAATGTTTCTGCGCCGGTGTCGCGCGGTTCTCGGAGAGAATTGCGAAGAGCAGCAAGGCGAGAATCCTGATTTGTTTTCGAGGCCTCATGGCCACTCCTTTGCGTCTCTAGCTTCACGCCTCAAGGCATGACCGCCGCGCGCTGCGACAGGAGATACGCAGCGCGTTCGTTAGGTTCCGCGGTCGTGACAGAGACAACCTTGGCGAGTGGCGCTCCGGTATATCGCTCGTAGGCATACAAGCGGCCGCGACCGGCGCCGGCCTTGACCTCGACGAACTCGACCGACCTGGTCTTGTCAGGCGTCATGCCGCCAAACCAGCGGGGATCTTGGGTCTGGCTCCAGGTCACCAGAGAGAGCATCGATCCCGGCGGGTAATTCTGGTCATTGTGCGACCGGGCATACACGACCGCATCGTCATTGCCGAAGACGGTATACATAGTTGCGTCCCGATGGTCAATCGCCGAAGTAATGATCTGCCAATGCAGAGGATTTGTCGGGAGGCTTCCTATCAGCGCAGCGTTGTCATTGAGCCGCGTAATCACTGGGGGAACCGGACTGGAACACCCTGCCAGAACGAGAAATGAGGCAATCAGGATAAGGCCGGCAGCTTTCATAAGACACTTCTCCATGTTGTTCATTGCGGTCTCGGTATCGGGATCGTGTACACATAGTCGTTCTTGCGCAGAGGCTCATGACATGCGACACATTCCTGGGCAAATCCGGCTGTTTTGGCGTGCGGCTTGAGGTCAGTTCCCAGCCAGCGGCCCCAGCCCCAGCCTGCGGTGGACCCATATTTGCTGCTGTCGCGGATCATCAACTCAACCTGCTTGAATGCGCCGGTCCGTATGAAGCCGGTTCCATCCGGTTCTGCATACCAGGTGACCTTGGCAAAGGCGGTACCGTTAGGCCATGGGTTAATGCGGTGGTCTTCGATCGCCTTCACGGCGATATCGTTGCCGAGGATGACGCGCATGGTTCCATTGTCGAAGCGGTCGGTGCTGCTGATCGCTCTCCAGTGTTTGTAATCCGGCAAGAAGGAGACGCCGTTAGGCTCGTCTTGTACATGCATTGGCACATTGGCCGTTTCGATCGCGGCGGCACTCTGCGCCTCGGCTGCGGCAACGTCGGCGCCGCTGGCAGCGGTCTCCGGTTTGGGCGGATTCAGCCACGCGCGTAGCACGGCGAGCTGTTCCGGCGTGACGACGGAGGATGGATGGACCATCCTGTACTGAGGCAACGGCATGGCGCCGAGTGCAATGAAGTTGACCGCCTCATATAACGTTGCTTTCTGCGCGCCGGCCGGCTCTGAGGCGATCTCGGAAAAATTCAGATGCTTTCTAGCCTCCTTTACATCGCTCGCCACGAGCCAGTAGGCGGGAACGACCTGATCGAACCACGGCAGCTTTGTTTCGTTGGAGTGGCAGTTGTAGCACGAGTTCTTGAGGATCGCCTTAACCTCGAGTGGCGCGTCGAGTTCAGCGGAGACTGGTGGGTTCGTCACCTGTGGCCGAACGAATTGCAGGCCTAGAAAGACAAGCAGAGATGCTGCAGTCCACCAGAAAAGTTTTTTCGATCGAGTCTTGATATTTTCTGCCATAGTTTAGGTTCCTATTTCGACGACGACCTTGCCCAGTGAGCCTGATTCGATCAGCGCGTGCGCAGCGGCGATATCGCTAGTCGAAAAACAGTTTTCACTAAGCAGCGGCTTTAGCTTGCCCGCTTCCGCGAGCTTGGCCGCCTGAGCGAGAACACCTCCGTGACGGGCGCGGCCCTCGCCGGTCAGCAGCGGATGCAGGGTGAAGACGCCGGAATACGTGGCTCCTCGAAACGAGAGCGGTGCCAGGGAGTGCGAACCCCATCCCAGGCAGCTCAACACCTGGCCGGTATACCGTTTGACCGCCGCGAACGAGGCATCGAGGGTCGCGCCTCCTACGGTGTCATAGATAATGTCGAAGCCTTCGCCCTGGGTGTTTTCGGCGACGTATTGTTCGACGGAGGTCGAGCGATAGCCGATCGGAATGGCGCCGAGGGCTTCTACAATCTTCTTCTTTTCCGGCGAGACGGTGGCGAAGACCTTCGCCCCGAATGCGCGCGCGATCTGGACGGCGATGTGGCCAACGCCGCCGGCTCCGGCATGGATGAGTACCCGTTGCTCTGCGCGCACGTTGGCGCGGTCGACGAGGCCTTCCCACGCAGTGATTACGCTCAGCGGAAGCGCCGCGGCTTCGCGCATGGAAAGGTTCTTTGGTTTTGGCGCGAGCAGGTCGGCGTCGACGGCGATGAGCTCCGCAAGCGTGCCTTGCAGACCTCCGACGCCGCCGACCATGCCATAGACTTCATCTCCGGGATTGAATGAGGTAACGCCGCGCCCGACGTCTTCAACGGTCCCTGCCATATCGAGGCCAAGCACGGCGGGAAGTGGCTGCTGGGCATGCGCTGCTTGGCCCGCGCGGATTTTCGTATCGAGCGGATTCACGCCGCTGACGGATATCCTGACCAGAACCTGATTGGCCTCGAGCGCTGGCCGCAAGAGCATTACCGTTTGAAACTCGCCACCTGGCCGGTCAACTTGCCACGCTTTGTAGTGCACGAAATCCTCCTCTGAGATCAAGCGCTACCATTCGTTCGACACCGGTGCATTGTCGGCGTAAGGTCTGGCCCAAAGCGCCACTTGCAGCTGCAATGACTTACACCACGCCTGATGCATTTTCTCGACCTCGGCGTTCGAATGGCCCTTAGCGGCGAGGTAAGGTTTGATGGTCTCATTCATGACTGGGATAAAAGCGATGATGTCGCGCAGCGGCACGTAGGGCGTCGATCGCACCCCGTCGACATGGTTCTTCTTCAAGCTGGTGTGTCGTAGTGCAATCTCGTGTTGATAGTTAAGCCAGACCTGATCGTAAGGGCGCAGGCACGTGTCCAGAATCCATTGCTGGAAGCGGAGATTGCTCTTTTCCAGATACTCGGGGATGGCGTCTCCTTCCAGCGTGCGCGAGTGCCGGGCCAGGTTTGGAATGCCGGCGATAATTCCGCTGCGCCAATGGGCAACGATTTGCTTGGTCTGTTCGCCGAGCACCTCGCCCGCCAGCCGCAAATAGCGCTCGTCTTCGCCGGTAAAACCTACGGTGACTTTCAAGTCTTCCAGCTCGGCCAGCGAGATGGGAGACGCGGCCACGTCGGCTAGTCCGTAGTCGTATCCGTGAATGTCTTCTGCAACCCGTTTCATATTGTCGGCGCCGATCACTTTCTCTTTCTATGCTGACACGGCTTGGGTCCCCGTCGATTCAGTTACCGGCGGTACCGTGGAGAAGAGCGGAATCAATCCCTCCAGCAACGTCGGATGAGTTAGAACGGCGTCGCGCAAGGCCGTATATGGAAGTTGCGCGATCATCGCGATCTGCACCGAAGCCATGATCTCCCCCGCGCCCACGCCGAATGCTGTAAAGCCCAGGATGCGATCGCTTTCGGTGTCGATCAGGGCCTTCATGAAGCCTCGCGTTTCGGAGAGCGTGCGAGTGCGGAGGACGGCGGCCATAGGAATTTTAGCGAGCCGGTAGGCGATTCCTCCACTCCCGCTAGCTCGAGGCCGATGCCGGCGGTGTTCGGTGTGCGGCCGGTCGCGACCAGGAGATGAGTGCCTTCGAGACAGCGCTCCGTACCGTTCTGAAGGATGTGAAGCTTTACCAACTGGCCGGAGTCTCCATCGACCCCGCCAACGTGTGCATTCAGGACGAGGTCTATGCCTTCATCGCGAAAGAGTTCATGAAGGGCGCGAGAGACGTCTTCATCGTCGTTGTGGGCCAGGCGCTCATTACGGTCGATCACCGTCACTCGACTGCCGAATCGCCGCATCGCCTGCGCCAGCTCTAACCCGATATAGCCGCCTCCCATCACCAGCAGATGCTCAGGAATGTGCTCGAGTTCAAGTAACTCGATATGGGTCAACGGCTTTGCATCGGCGAGGCCCGGGATCTCAGGGAGCGTCGAGTGCGTGCCGGTGCCGATGACCATATTCTTCCCACGAACTATCCGGGTCTCTCCAGTGTTCAGCGCAACTTCCAAAGTCTTCGGGCCAACAAAGCGCCCCGAACCGAGAATCAGTTCAGCCCCGCTCGACTCGTAGTTGTCAAGGTGCACCTGGACAAGGCCGTCGACCATTTTGCGCTTGCGATCGCGCACGGCGGACATATCGATCTTGACATTGTCTTTAGCGATGCCGAACTCGGTGCTTCTGAAAAAGTAAGAGGCAACCTTGGCGCTGTGAATGATGTTCTTGCTGGGCAGGCAGGCGATGTTGGGGCAGGAGCCTCCGATATACTTTCGTTCAACAACGGCGACCCGCTTGCCTTGCTTAGCGAGGGTCCAGGCGAGGTATTTGCCACCCTCGCCGGAGCCCAGCACTACGAGGTCATACTCTTGTATATCCACTGGTTCCATGATGGCGGCCCTCCCGCGTCGTGGCTTTTCCTTTTGTAGCTGATCATTGTGACACTCATCGGAGCCGGCTATTTACGGCCTTGTTGTGTCTTGAGAACGGTAAGCAAGTCCGCGTTCACAGGCCTCTCCGAAGCTTTGAAGATAGCGATGATTGGGCCAGCCCAACAGCCCCATACGTGGGCCGCCGACACAACACTTTGGAGTTGGCCCTTTATGCGGCTCTGACGAGCGGTGAGCAAACGGTTAAATGACCCGCGCAGAAACGATCTACCGCTACCCATTGCCGGAGCGAATTCTACTCCAGAGCGAAACCTTAACTTCCCGAGGGTAAGCAACGCCTCCGGGAACCTTCAGCTCGACCTCGGTGCCGGCTCCGGACCGGTTCCATATCTTGAACTGTCCGCCAATCTTGAGGGCGCGTTCCTGCATTCCGGAGAGCCCCCAGTGCCCGGCGACGCCACCGGAGCGGAGAGTCTCGGGCGGAATGCCCTTGCCATCGTCGCGCACACGCAGGCGCACGCCCGAGGAGTCGTAGTTGATTTCGACCTCTACCATCGATCCCAGTGAGTGACTGAGGGCATTGACGATCGCTTCACGGCCGATGAGATACATCTCATCGCGAATCATCGGATCCAATTCTCGCGGCGCCCCCTCTACTACCAGACGGAAACCCATGGACTCATCCGTGCGCCGCTCCTCCCCGATTCCCGACAGCGCCTCGGGAAGAGTGGCGATCGCTCCGGTCTCACCTCTCAGGTCGCGAATCCGCTCCCGGCTTTCGCTCATGAGCTGGTCGGCGCGATTCATGGCGTCCTCCATGATGGAGTGCGCCTTCTCGTTCTTCGAAATAAGTTGATTGACCACCTGGAAGCGGAGCAGCAGACCGTGGAAACCCTGCAGCAATGTGTCATGGAGCTCGCGGGCAATCCGTTCCCGCTCGCCTAGCCGTTCTGCCATACGCCACTGGATATCCGCAGTGAGCTGGCGAATGCGAAGACGAAGAACTAGCCAAATCAGACTGAGGCCCAAGAGCAGCAGCAAAACCTTGAACCAGAGGGTCTGGTATATCGCTGGCGGGATGACTAAGTCAAAAGTGGCCCCAGTCTCGTTCCACAGTCCGTCGTTATTGCAAGCAATCGCCCGAAAGCGATATCGACCGGGCGGAAGATCGTTATAGATGGCTTGTCTGCGAGCGCCCGGGTCATGCCAGTCGGTGTCGTGCCCCTCGAGCTTGTAGCGAAACCGTACCTTCTGCGGAGCCGCAAAGCTTAGTCCGGCATAGTCGACTTGAATGTCGCCTGTGAGAGGCGGCAGGGTCAGATTTGAGCTCGGCAGATACGTTTGCCGATCTGCGACGATCTGCTCGATATTTACCGACGGTGGCACCGGATTGGTAAGCCGATGGTTAGGGTCGAGCATCTGCAGGATGCGGCCATTGACGAACCAGAGGCGGCCATCGGGGCTCCTCACTGCCTGAGGTTTGAGAGAGGTGAGGCCAGGCTGTACGCCGTCTGATTCGTCGAGCAGCTTGAATGCGACGCGGCTGTTCGGCTCGGCCCACCAGCGATCAAGCGCAGATTTGTCGATCTCGACAATTCCGCATTTTGTGTAAAGCCAGATTGCCTCGGAGGCGTCCTGCACCAGCGCGAAGATGCCGTCGCATGGGAGCCCATTGCGAATGGAGAGGTTTTCCCGCTTCCCATTCTTGAGCCGGACCAACTCGTCGAGGTCCGTCGCCCACACCGAACCGTCGTTCTCGACTAAGAGGTCCCTGATCTGTGCAGTGTTGCCGGATTTATTGGAAGGGAAAGTCTGCACCGCCCCATTCTGGTAAAAGAGCAGATCGCCGTTCACGAGACCCAACACGATGCCGCCCTTCGGGTTTGCCGCCAAGATGTAGCTCGTGGCGATCTGCGGGGAGGTGATCTCTTCCTGGAGCTGCAGATCCTCAATGCGGTCGAGATTTTTCCTTGCCGTCCGCACCCAGATGTCGTTATGCGTGTCTTCAGTGATCGCGAATACCGCGCCCAGGGGAGTTCCATTTCGATGGGTTACCGCTCGGAACACAGCTCCGTCATATACCCACAATCCATCGTCAATGCCCAGCCAGAGGCGGCCCGCATGGTCTTCAAAGATGGTGGTGACATCCTGACCGGGCAAACCCCTTCCGGCGAGAATCGCCGACAATCGGCCATCGTGCAAGCGGTCCACGGCCTGAAAGTTGGCGACCCAGAGATCGCCATTTTTCGAGGCCACCACAGCACCTGCGCCTGCGGCGGACATTCCTTCGCGCATCGAATAGCTGGTGACAGGTACATCGCGAAAGCTATCCAGGCCGCCCGCCGTTACGGCCCAGACATTGCCCTCGGTGTCCTGAAAGAATCGGCCAGCGGCGTCGCTGGAGAGACCGTCAGCGTTGCCGAAGTGTTCACTCACGCCATTCCTGATTCTAAACACGCCGTCATGAGCGGTTGCGATCCAGAGCGAGTCGTCGCGGTCGACAAATAAGCTCGATACGTCGGAGTTAGTGATGGGTATGTCGGGGAAACTTTGGCCCGCCCAGACTCCGCCCTGGAAGTGATCGAGACGCAGAGGGCCGTGAGGGTCCCCGATGGCGACCCACAACGATCCGGCTCGCCCCCGGGCGATGGACTTAAGCGCGGAGACGCCCTCCGGATGCTTGTCTCCGCGGCGGACTTGGAGCGGAGGAGAGCCGGGGCGCCAGAGGCAGAGCTCGGAGTCGCCGTTGGTCCAATAGCCTCCGATCCACAAATCATTCGCATCGCCCGCGGCGAGAAGCACGGGGTAGAAGTCAGGAAGCCCATCTCGCTTTCCGTAGCACTTCACGCCAGCTTCGTCGATCCGGCAGATCGGTCCCCCGCCGCCCTCGGGAACTTGCGTGCGGGCGAGCCATATCGCTCCCTTCGCATCTTCGACGAGTGCTTCAATGCGCCCGCTTATCTGGCGGTAGTTGATCAGTTGACCCTGGGTCCAGTGTGAGACGCTGAATCCAGTGCCGATCCAAAGACTGCCATCGCGCGCGGCGAGCAGGGAGAATATCCGAGGATCGAGCAAGTTGTGGCCAGCGGGCGGATTCCAAGTGACGAACCGGACGCCGTCAAAGCGGACCAAACCAAGGGTGGTGCCGATCCACAGATAGCCGTCGGAGGTCTGCACCGCGACCTGTGGCACTCCACTGAAGCTTCCATCCTGAGTGCGCCAAGCGGTATGGCCATATTGGGTGAGCTGTTTGCTCGAGTCGAGGGCTCCCGCAGAAGCGCAAAACACCACGCCGAGGAGGAAGCAATTGGCCACCCGGCACATCATGGGTCGTGCAAGGAAACGTGCCATGGATCGTATTGGGGCTTCCCCGAACATTATTGGCGTTCTCGATCATCTCCTACGGTGCGATATTTTCGTCCTAACAGAGGAGCTTATAGGTCATACCTCGTGGGCACAACGACTTCGCGGCGTCCGTAGATCCGTGCGTCCAGCGAATATGCGCCTGCGCCGAGCATTCCCAAGGCAACCATGACCACCAACACAAAGGCGCCGGTCACCCGGTCGCAGCTTGTGCAAAGAAACCAACCCAATGCACCGATGACCGCCCCAGCGATCGCCGTAAACGGTGTATACAGTCCGATGGCCAGTAGCAATCCAATACATCCACAGATCGCCGTCACCCACAAGTCCGACGGTCCTTGCCAGAAGGCCGAACCATGGAAGATCAGAACGCCAGCCAACGACAGCCTCATGAGAAGCAAGGCCGCTCCAGGCTGACCGTCCGGAAAAGTGGCGAAAAGTCGTTGCACTCGAAGGACTTTAATCAGTTTTGGTCCGACTCCAAAGCCTCTTTCGAGGGGGAAGAAACAGTACTTTCGAGGGAAGTATGTCTTCACCGAGGGCGAGTATACTTTTCGGCAGGAAGTGATCGTGGTCTTCCAGTATCACCCCTCGCGGAGGAACAGATGGCGGCAAGCGCTCTGCATTCCCCAGTCATTCGAGTACTCGCTGCGGACGATCATGCAGTCGTTCGCGACGGCATCACCTTCTCCATCCAGTCCGAGCCGGACATGACGGTTGTGGCCCAGGCAGCCACGGGACAGGAGGCCATCGAGCTCTTTCGGCTGCATCGCCCCGATGTGACGCTGATGGACCTGCAAATGCCCGGGATGAACGGCATCGACGCGATGCTGGTCATTAAAGAGGAATTTCCTAGCGCGCGGATCATCGTGATCACTACGTACTCCGGTGACGTGCAGGCATCGCGCGCCCTCAAAGCCGGTGCAGCCGGATATCTGCTGAAAGGCACGATGCGCAAGGAACTGGCCGATACCATCCGCCGCGTGCATGCGGGCCAGCGGCGCATTCCATACGAGGTCGCGGCGGGCATCGCCGAGCATGTCAATTCCGATAGCCTCACTGCCCGCGAGATCGAGGTGCTGCGCAACGCGGCCGCCGGCAAATCGAATAAGAGGATCGGCGACAGTCTCGGAATCTCCGAGGAGACGGTCAAGGGCCATATGCGGAACATTCTTTCGAAGCTCGAAGCAAGCGATCGAACCCACGCCGTCACCATTGCTATGAAGCGTGGCTTCCTCGATGGCTAAGAGTGTATTCGAAAAACACGATCAGCTCTGATCAGCGACGGAAAGCCGGCTTCGCGCCTCCTGTAGCTCGATGCGAAGCATCTGATTCTTGCGAAGCAACTCCGCGACCACGATCTGCAACGGGAACCGGGCTTCACAATCGGGGCAAGACACGGATTCGTTCTCCCGCAATTGAGTGGCGTAGTCCGAGGGACTGAATTCATGGCCCTTCATATCAGTTATCACCAATCACTCTTGCCCTCGCGCCGGGCGACGGAAGCAGAGGAAGGTCATCTCGCTACTCGAAGCCAAGGGGTTGTAACGAGGCCTTCCACTTGCCACCAGAGTACCCAGCACCCCGGAACGACAAAAGCCCGGATGGAGGGTCTTGGAGGCCACTCTTTTGAGTTAGAGCAAAAGCACAGCTAGCGTAGAGTGAGGTGCACCGCCTGGCAAGCGGTTTTTCCCAGAAAAACGCCCGCTGAGACAAACTCCGCACATTACACCAACTGTACTTTTCTTCTAGTGGCGTAGGGAACAGGTCCGGCGCAAACCTAATTAGCCAACTCTCAGCGGATGACCGAAGATCGCAAAGGCAACCAGGGCGATCAGTGTTGCCAGCAGCGCAAAGATCACCCAAACCGAGGTCGTCACCAATCTCCGCAGCGAAGCGAGGTTCGTGGCGATCTCCGCGTTGAGCAACATGTCCTTCTCGACCGACTCGGTGAGTACGGCAAGGTGCCCGTGCAAGAGATGGAGCTCGGCGGTCTGAGCATTCAGGGCCGTCTTCAGGTCCCGCTGCGCCTCGCCAACGCCGGCAATGCCACGGTCGAGATTGCTGGTGTCGATCGTCGGAGCGGCCTGACCGGTGATGTTGGTGCCCAGCAGGGTTCGCTCCACCAGCGGTAACACTTTGGCCAGATAAGGCAGTAGCACGCGCAGTTGAATCAAGACACGCCACATAGAGAGACCAGAGTCCTTTTGGTTTTCAAGAGACAGGGAGTGTTGAGGTGACGTGTGCGCCGCCTCGACCGCGGCGCGAGGTTTTTCGTCCGAAGCCAACTCGATCAGACGGTCGATCTCCGACACAGGCTTCGATGCTTTGCTCATAAGCCATTATCGGTCATGACCCTGCCGTGCGCAGAATCTCAAGCGCCTGGCCAAGCCGGAATCTCACCTGGCGCCGTTCGCCGCCGGGTTCTTAACTTGCTGGCGCAGCTCGTGGACCACCACCCGCAACATCTCTTCCTCCGGCGCCGGCTTACCGGTCCATATCTCAAACTGCCGGGCGCCCTGGTGGACGAACATCTCTACCCCCGTGATCACGGGAATCCCTTTTTCCCTCGCCGACTTGATCAGGGGCGTGTCGATGGGGTTATAGACCAGGTCGAAGACCAGCCGCGCGTTGATCTCATCCGGGTCCAGTAACGTTTGCGCTTTCGCGCCACGCATGCCCACCGGCGTCGCATTGATGATGACGTCGAAGCTGCTCTTGGCCATTTGTTCCCGCTTGACCGACTTCGCCTTGGCCTCCCGGGCAAGCTTTTGTGCTGTCGGCAAGGTCCGGTTCAAGATGTGGATCTCGGCGCCCTTTTCCTGCAGGCCAAAAACCGCTGCCCGCGCCGCTCCGCCTGCGCCGATCACCAGGATCTTCGCGCCCTTCAAGGCCAGCCGTTTCTCCAGAGGCCTAACCACCGCCGCCACGTCGGTGTTGAAGCCATAGAGTTTTCCGTCCTGCGATCGAATGATGGTGTTGCAGGCGCCAATTCTCGCCGACAGCGGATCGGTCTTCTGGAGATGCTTCAGTATCTCTTGCTTAAACGGCATCGTCACGCTCAAGCCGGCAATCGGCACCTCGCGAATCAGCGTCAGCAGGTCGTTCATGCCCGAGGTCTGCAGCGGCAGATAGACGGAGTTGACCCGTTCCCGGCGAAACGCCGCATTGAGCATCGCCGGCGAGAGCGAATTCGCAACCGGGTTGCCGGCCACGCCATAAACCTTGGTCGCGAGATCGAGCTGGTCGATGCGGTAGAGATCGAGCAGCGTGCGCGCGGAAATTTGCCCCGGCGCCGTCTCTTCGCCGACCGCTACAGAGGCAAAGGTGAAGCTACTTCCCGAGCGCGGTCCCAAAATCCGGCTGATGATGCCTTGCTCGCCCATGCAGATGCCGACGATGTTGGCCTTGTCACGTGCCCGCTCCAGGAAGCGGAGCATCGCCACATTGTCGGCAAGGTGCCGCGCCGTCGAGACGATCTTGATGAACTCCGGCTCCAGCGGAACCATCCGCTCGAAGATTCCGTCAAGGTCCTTCGTGGTCATAAAGTCGTGATAGGACAGAATCAGCGCCGCTCCGCGCTGCCGCAACTTGTCCAGTTCCTGCGGCTTGACCTGCTCCGCCGTCTGCAGCTCCACGTCGACCAGGTGGAAGCCGGCTGCCGCGGCCTTCTGTAACACTTCCAGTTCGTCGGCGTTCTTTCCGGCGAATTTGCCACCGTTCGCCTCCCGCCGACAAGTCGCAATAGCGGTTATCTCGGGGTGCTCGGCCAGAAATGCCTTCAATTTCGGTAACGCGGCCAGAGGTTTGGCGAGGTAATCGAGCCGAAACTCCAGAAATGAATTGTCCCGGTAAAGGGCTTCCGCCCGCTCCAGGAGTTCAGCGGCGTTATCGCCAGTGATCGCGACGCAGACCTTCCCGATCCGGGAACGGAGGTAATTCGGCGATAAGGATGTGGCCGGAGAGTTCATCAAGTGACTGCGGCATCTTACCGACGTTTATTCCCGGATGCAACTCCGGCGTCGAGCACCAGTCGATATCTTGGGGTTCGCGCTGGACTTACTTGGACTTATGCTGCAATGCGTGCATCACCAACGGGGCGAATCCCAGCACCGCAAACAGCAGCCCCAGCGCGAGGTAAATGTGATAGTGGGCGGATTCATTCCAGTAGACCGAGCCCGCCGCCAACAGGAACAGAACCACAGCAAGGAAAAAGCACACTCGCGCGTGCTGCAGCGGCGAGAATGAGATTGGAACCGGCTTTGGCAACCTCACCATGCGCGGATTATAGGCCACCATCCTAGAGATTGTCGCGATGGAGATTGCAAGTATTTTAAGTTGGCGTTCACTCCTTCCCGATTGCTCAACAAAGAGCTACGCATGGGCCGGAGCGGCAACGCAGCCGGAAAGCGAATCCATAGCGCTAATTCTTCCCATCAAAGCCAGCTGTATATTTCCGCCAGCCAAAGAGGCTATCTTGAAATCTGGCCATGTGATGGCCCTCGGAGTCTTCTTTTCATGAGCGTTAATCTAACCGAAGCCCAGGAAACCCCTGTTGCGGATGCCGAAAGTTCCCACCCCGTCCACGCATGGTCCGCCGGATCCGGCGAGGAAACCGGCGCAGCCAGTCTCGAAGCCTGGGCAAGCCACCGTCTCGCCAATTACCAGCAGTGCATCGACCAGCTTCTCGCCGTCGCCGGTCCCCGAACCATCGAGAACACCCTGCGCCCCTTCGACGACGCGCAAGCCGAACTGGCCGCCGTCGGCCAGCAGTCGTCGTTGCTCGACAGCGTCCATCCTGAAAAGGCAGTCCGCGACAATGCCCAGGCCCTGACTCAAAAGGTCTCCGAGATCGGCACGCTGACTCTCGCTCAACCAGGAGGTCTACAAGGCCCTGAGCGCCATCAATCAGGATTCCGCGGATCCAGCCACCCGCCACTATCTCGAGCGCACCCTCCTGCAATACCGCCTCTCCGGTGTCGACCGCGACGACGAGACCCGCGCCGAAATCAAGGATTTGCAGGACAAAGCCACCGAACTCTCGCTGGCCTTCAGCCGGAACGTCCAGGAGGGCGCCAAGCACATCCAGGTCGTCCCCTCCGATCTTGACGGCCTGCCCGAGGACTACCTCAAGGCGCATCCGCCGGCCGAGGACGGCGCCATCACGCTGAGCACTGATTTTCCCGACATGCAGCCGCTCATGACCTACGCGAAGAACGCCAGCGTTCGGCGCACCATGTTCCTCGCCTACCATACCCGTGCCTACCCGCAGAACAAGGAGTTGCTGACTCAACCTGCTCAAGATCCGTCAGAAGTTGGCCACGATCCTTGGCTACAAGAGCTGGGCCGACCTCGCGACCGCAGACCAGATGATGCAGTCGGCGGAGCGCATGCAAAGCTTCCTCAACGAACTCGAGGCCGCCTCCAAGGTCGGCGCCGAACGCGAATTCTCCATGGTCTTCGATTTCGCCCGCCAACAGCAGCCCGACCTGAAAGAGATCGACCTCGCCGCGCGCGGCTACTGGTATGAGCAGTACCGCCGCTCCGCCTTTCAATTCGACTCCCAGTCGGTGCGGCCATATTTTCCCTACGCCCAGGTCGAGCCCGGAATCCTGCGTACCGCCGAAAAGCTCTTCCACGTCCGCTTCGAACAAGATAAGAAGGCCGAGGTCTGGCACCCCTCAGTCACTGCATGGAAGGTCTTCGATGCGGCCAGCGATTCGAAAGCAAATCGGCCTCTTCTACCTCGATATGCATCCCCGCGAGGGGAAAGACAAGTGGTTCAGCGCCGCCCCGCTCGTCCCGGGCATTCGCGGCCGGCAATATCCCGAGGCCGCGCTGATCTGCAACTTCCCCGGCGGCAAAGATGGCGACCCGGGTCTAATGCAATACAGCGACGTAGTCACGTACTTCCACGAATTCGGCCACCTCATGCACGCCATCCTCGGCGGAGATCAGCCCTGGGCCGGCATCAGCGGCATCCGCACCGAGTGGGACTTCGTCGAAGCGCCCTCGCAGATGCTGGAGGAGTTCTTCCGCGACCCCAAACTCCTCGCTAACTTCGCACGTCACTACGAAACCGGCGAGATCCTCCCTGCCGAGATCGTCCACCGCATGAACCGCGCCAGCGCCTTCGGCCGCGCCGACAGCATCCGTACCCAGCTCGTCTACACCAGCTATTCGCTCGACACCCACAACACCGATCCCGATACGCTCGACCTCGACGCGCCTGCTTCAGCACGAATACAAGCGCTTTTCCCCCTACGCCTGGATCGAGGGCAACAAGATGTACGCGAGCTTCGGCCACCTGGTCGGGTATTCGTCGAACTACTACACCTATCTCTTCGACAAGGCGATCGCGCTCGACTTCTTCGCCCAGTTCGATCGCGGAAAATCTGCTCGAGGGCCCGGCCGCCATGCGCTATCGCCGCGCGGTCCTCGAACCTGGCGGAGCGAAACCAGCCGCCGAACTCGTCCACGACTTCCTCGGTCGCCCGCAAAGCCTCGAACCATTCAAGGCATGGATCGCCGAAGAGTTCGAGCAACCAGTTGCTATCTAGAGAGTGATAACATTGTTATTACTGTGAGGGCCTATGCTCACTACAATTCGAAAGATGGGGAATTCGCAGGGAGTGCTCATCCCTAAGCCATTGCTCCAACAAATAGGACTCACCGACCAGGTGGAACTCCTTATTCAGGGCGACACGTTAGTGATTCAGAAACCGAAGAAACATCCTCGTGAAGGCTGGGCAGAAGAAAGCAAGATGCTGGCAGAAAGTGGAGACGATGCTTTGGTCTGGCCTGAGTTCGGCAACGACGGTGATGCCGATCTCGAATGGTGAGGCGTGGGGAAATCTGGCTCGTCGATCTGGATCCACGGTTGGCGCTGAGATTCAGAAGACTCGCCCCTGCGTGTTGATATCCCCTCCAGAAATGCACGATCACCTGCGAACCGTTTTGATCGCGCCGATGACAACTGGCAATCGTGGTACTTCGTTCCGGGTTCCGGTATTCCAGGGCGGGAAGAATGGGCTCATTCTTCTCGATCAAATTCGCGTCGTCGATAAGCGGCGGCTCGTAAAGCGACTTGGAGTTTTGTCGTCAGAAACGCTGGCCGACACGCTTGCTGGTCTTCAGGCGATCTTTGCCGAGTAAGTTCAGGGAGTAAGCATAACTATGAAGCCGATCCAGGGTTCCGAAGTCCTACGCAAGGCATGGCAAGGCAAGTGGGCGCTCGTCACCGGAGCCAGCGCCGGTATCGGCGAAGCCTTCGCCGTCGAACTCGCGGCCTCGGGCGTCAACGTCGTCCTTACCGCCCGCCGCAAAGACCGCCTCGAAGCCGTATCCCGCCCGGCTGACCGCGACCTATAAGGTTCAGGTCAAAATCATCATCGCCGACCTCGAACATCCCGACGCTCCCGAAAAGATCTTCGCCGAAACCGAAGGCGTCGGCCTCGCGATCGACGTGCTCGTCAACAACGCCGGCTTTGGCTACTATGGCGAATTCGGCAAAGGCGACCCCGCCCGCCAGGCCGCCATGGTCCAGGTCAACTGCACCGCCGTCGTTGTCCTCACCAACCTCTTTCTGCCTCGAATGATCGAGCGCCGCCGGGGCGACATCCTGCTCGTCGCCTCGACCGCCTCCTATCAGCCGGTGGCTTACCTCGCTACTTACGCCGCTACTAAGGTCTTCGATCGCTTTCTCGCCGAGGCCATGGCGGAAGAGGTCAAGAAATACGGCATCCACGTCAGCGCGCTCTGCCCCGGGCCCACCGAATCGGAGTTCGGCGATGTCGCCGGCGTCAGCCTGAACCAGATGCGCGGATTCCAAAAGGCCGACATCGTCGCCCGCCGCGGCCTCGAAGGCCTGGCGCGCGGCAAGCACTGGGTGATCCCATATCTCGTCGGTCAGCTAGGCGTCTTCGGGCAAAGGTTCATGCCCCGTCGTCTCGTGACTGCAGGCGTCGAGAAGGCATTTCGCCCCAAATAGCACTATTTGATCGTTATTCCGACCGGGCCCTGAAGAAGCGAAGGGAAAGTGCAGGAAACTGCGGTTTCAGCGATGAGTTTTCCGAGGAGGATATCGATGAAGACAACTGCAGTACAGCTCTTTTGCCTCTTTGCCGGTCTCGCGCCAATCTGGTCCGAACTTGCGCTCGCGCAGACTTCCAACTTGAGACATCCGGTCAATCCTCGAACCCTCGTCTGGAGTGACGAGTTCAACGGCCCAGCGCGAAGCCAGCCCGATCCCGCCAACTGGACCTACGATGTCGGAGCTAGTGGCTGGGGCAATCAGGAACTCGAGAACTACTGCTCCTGGGCATCAAACACTGCACCCTGTAGCGCAAGCACACCTAACTCCTATGTCGGAGGCGACGGCTACCTGCATATCATTGCCCGCGATCTCGGCAAAGGCGTCTACACCTCGGCCCGCCTGAAGACGCAGGGTCTCAAAGGCTTCCAGTACGGACGCATCGAAGCCCGCATCAAGATTCCCGAAGGGCAGGGAATCTGGCCTGCCTTCTGGATGCTCGGCGACAACATCGCCACCGTCCCCTGGCCGGCGAGCGGCGAGATCGACATCATGGAGAACATCGGCAAGGAGCCATCGATCGCCCACTCCTCCCTCCACATGGCCGGCGGCGATCTCACTGAGAAGTACACGCTGCCCAACGGAGAAAAACTCGCATCCGCCTTTCATATCTACGGCATGATCTGGACTCCCGGAAAAATCCAGTTCTATCTCGACACGCCAACCAATGTTTATGCCACCTTCACGCCCGCCAATCTGCCAAACACCGTGAAGTGGCCCTTCGACGGCGGCAAATTCTTCTTCATCCTCAACGTCGCCGTCGGCGGAAGTTGGCCCGGCAACCCCGACGCCACCATCAACTTTCCCCAGGAGATGCTCGTCGACTACGTCCGCGTCTACCGCGAATCCGCTCCGTCATAGAAGTAACGCGGACCGCACCAGCGAAAGCTCGTGATCTAGAATTGCGGAGAGGGATCGAGGAATTCTTGCCGGATAGCCATCCCAAAAATACGCCGAACGAGCTCACGTCGCCGGACGAGATTCCCCAGGCGCCTCTCATCGAGACGATCACCCAGGACGTCGAGGTTTACACCTCGAACGAACCACCGCCGTCGGACGAGATCCCCGATCCGCCTCCCATCGAAACGATCAAAGAGGGCGTGGGCATCCACCATCAGCACGAGCGCCTCGAATCTGGCCCCAACGGCCTTACCCAGAAATCCACCTCTTATATTGCCTTCGAACACGTCTCAAAGTCCTTCGGCAGCCTCACCGTCCTCGATGACGTCAGCTTTTTCGTCCTTCCCGGCGAAACCCTCTGCATCCTCGGCCGCAGCGGAGTCGGCAAATCGGTCTCGCTCCAGCAGATCATGGGCTTCCTCAAGCCCGACTCCGGTCGGATCCTCGTCGCCGGAGACAACATCGCCGGCTACACCGAAGAGCAGATGCAGGTCGTCCGCAAGAAGGTCACCATGGTCTTCCAGAACGGAGCGCTCTTCGACTCGCTCACGGTCGGCGAGAACGTCGCCTTTCCGCTTCGCGAGCGCGGCGAGCTCATCGAAGACCAGATCGGCCAGATCGTGAATGGCCTCTTGGAGATGGTCGGCGTCGCCGGCATGGCTGACCTGCTGCCCTCTGATCTATCGACCGGGATGAAGCGCTCCGTCGCCATCGCCCGCGCGCTCTCGTCGCAGCCCGAGGCCATCCTCTATGATGAGCCGACAACGATGGTCGACCCGCTTATGGGTCGGCTGCTCGGCGATTTGATCCAGAAGCTCAAATACCAGCTCAAGCTCACCAGCATCGTCGTCACCCACGACATGCGCTTCGCCCAAAAGCTCGCCGACCGCGTTCTCTTTCTCCACGAGGCCAAAGCCCACTTCTTCGGAACGATGCCCGAAATGGAAAAGAGCGACGACCCCGTCATCCGCCAGTTCCTTGAACTCGACGCTCTGGTCTTGCCGGTTTGAGTTGCGAATAATAAGATCGGTAGCTCTGTACAAGCGAGGTTTTGAATGTCCTCACTCCGGCACTGTTACGGTCTCCTCGCCAGGGCGGCACTGTTGCTTTTCACCGTTGGTATGTGCAATCAGGCTTTCTCGCAAGCCGGCACTCCGCAGAACTGCAACCCGGTGAGTGGGCGCACCCAGGAGTTAGGTTGCTGGATCGTCGCTGATCAAGCCCTGGGTTCGCTAACCACATCGCAGGCTTTCTGGCATCTCGATACCTACCCGACGAGCGAAGCCGCAGCAGCTGCCAAGGGATCACGCGGAACGGTCGTCGCCGCCCTCGGAAAAACCTGGCTGCTTTCGATCGAAGAATCTGAATGGCAACCGCCCGCCGGTGGCAAGCACGTTGCGACCATCGGTCCGCTGCCCATCGACACGGAGAAGAAATATTCGGCGCAATACATGGAGGCAGTCTTCACTCCGGGTATGGCCTCCGCCATCCATAGTCATCCTGGCCCTGAGGCTTTCTACACCATCTCCGGGGAGATCTGCCTTGAAACTCCGCAGGGTGCCTCCATGGGGCGAGCGGGTGAGCCGGTGATCATTGCCGGAGGTTTACCGATGCGCCTCGTCGCTACCGGCACGGAAAAGCGTCAGAGCGTCGTGCTCGTCCTTTACGATTCATCCGACACCGCCGGGCACCCGGTTCACGACTGGACTCCCAAAGGCTTATGCAATAAATGAGCCGTCCGGCTGCTCATCCTACACAAAGCCAAAGCCCACTTCTTCGGAACCATGGCCCGAAAGACCCAAAAGCGACGACCCCGTCATCCGCTTCGATCTCGACGCCCTGGTGCTGCCCACGTAGGCTGGAAGCATGGCGAAGCCTCTGGCTTTGATCACCGGAGCCGGTCGCACCTCCGGCATCGGGGCTGCGATCGCAAGGAGGCTTGCGTCCGACCGGTGGGACCTCGCCATTAACTATTGGACGCCCTACGATGACAGGATGCCGTGGGGCGTTCGACCCGACGAAGTGTCCCTCTTAACAGATGAGCTTGTGTCCCTCGGGGCCCGCGTGCTTGCCATCCCCGCCAATCTGGAACAGCCAACGTCCGCAGCAATGATATTCGAGGCGATTGCTAAAGATATGGGACAAGTATCGGGCCTGATTCTGTCACATTGCGAGTCCGTAGGTTCAGGAATTCTCGATACGACCGTCGAGAGCTTCGACCGGCATTTCGCAGTGAACGCGCGAGCAAGCTGGCAGCTGATCCGGGAATTCGCCACTCAAGTGCCTGCAGAAGGGGGACGCATTGTGGCCCTGACAAGCGACGCCACAGTTCAGAATTTGCCTTATGGCGCGAGCAAAGGAGCCCTTGATCGAATCGTCATCGCGGCAGCGCGAGAACTCGCTCATTTGCACATCACCGCGAACGTGGTGAATCCCGGCCCCATCGATACAGGCTGGATGGACGAAGCCACCCGCGAAGATGCCATGAGTCGTCAACCCAGCGGAAGTCTTGGCACCCCACTTGATACGGCGAACCTCGTCGGCTTCTTATTCTCGCCGGGTGGGTCATGGATTAACGGTCAGCTGATCAAGTCTGATGGCGGCTTCTCTGCATAGAAGCTATCCGCTCATTGCTAAACTAGAACTGTGAAGATCGCGCTGGCACAGATCAACCCCACCGTCGGGGATTTCCGCGGCAACACCGCCAAAATCGTGGATTTCACCCACCAGGCGGCCGCTGCCAGAGCCGATCTCGTCGTCTTCTCTGAACTTGCCATCTGCGGCTACCCCCCCGCCGACCTGCTTGAAAAACGCTCCTTCGTCGAGCGCGCCGGCGAGGCCATGCAGGAAGTCGCCAATGCAACCGCCGCGCTGCCCATCGCCATCATCGCCGGCTTCGTCACGCCAGCAGAAAAGGGAAGCGGCAAGCGAGTGAAAAACTCCGCCGCCCTCGTGCGCAAGGGCAAGATCGAGTTCACCCAATCGAAGATGCTCTTGCCCTTCTACGACGTCTTCGACGAACAGCGCTATTTCGCGCCAGCCGAACGCCAGCAGCCCTTCTGCCTTGATGGCGAACGCGTCGCCCTCACCATTTGCGAAGACGCCTGGAACGACAAGACCTTCTGGCCTCAACGCCTCTATGCCGTCGATCCCGTCGACGAACTTATGCGTGAAGCCGGGGAAGGACCCGGCTCGCTCATCCTCAACATCTCCGCCTCGCCCTACTGGCGTAACAAGCGCAAGATCCGCTTCGAGATGCTCGCGGCCATCGCCAAGCGCCACCATGTGCCCGTCATCATGGTCAACCAGGTCGGCGGAAACGACTCTCTGATCTTCGACGGCTCGAGCCTCGCGATCGGCCCCGACGGAGAGCTTCTCGCCCGAGCCCACGCATTTGAGGAAGACCTGGTCTTCGTCGACACTAAGACCCGCACCGGAGACATCCGCCCCAAAGACCACACTGTAGACGCTGGCATCTATGAAGCCCTCGTCCTCGGCACTCGCGATTACGTCCGCAAATGCGGATTCTCCAAAGCTCTCGTCGGTCTCAGCGGAGGCATCGACTCCGCGCTCGTCGCCTGTATCGCCGTCGACGCTCTCGGCAAAGAGAATGTTCGTGGCATCACCATGCCGAGCCAATACTCGTCGACTGGCTCCGTCGGCGACAGCCGCATCCTCGCCGACAACTTAGGGATTCGCCTCGATAGGATTGCGATCGAGGGGCTTTTTCTGCAATACGAGAGGGCGCTCGCGACCGCTCTTTGTGGGAACCAAACCCGACCTCACCGAAGAGAACATCCAATCCCGCATCCGCGGCGCGTTGTTGATGGCCATGTCCAACAAGACCGGTGCCCTCGTGCTCACCACCGGCAACAAATCGGAGATGTCCGTCGGCTACTGCACCCTCTACGGCGACATGGTCGGCGCCCTCGCCGTCATCGGCGACGTCATGAAGACCCGCGTCTACGACCTCTGCCGCTATATCAATCGCGACCGCGAGATCATTCCCGCAGCCATCCTCGAAAAACCGCCATCGGCGGAGCTGCGTCCCGGCCAGAAAGACATCGACTCGCTTCCGCCTTACGAGGTGCTTGACCCGATCCTCGAGGCCTACGTCGAGCGTTACGAAACTCCCGAGGCCATCGCCGCCGAGCACGGCTTCGATCTCGAATTGGTCCGCTCCGTCGTCAAATTGGTAGAGCGCAGCGAATACAAACGCCAGCAGGCCGCTCCAGTGCTCAAAGTCACCGAAAAAGCCTTCGGTATGGGGCGCCGTTTTCCCATCGCAGTCAAGGTCCAGGTCTAAGGAAGCGGCCCGAGTCTCTCAAAGTTATTTCAAGAAAAAGAGGATTAAATGTCACTCAGTTTGCCGCTTCGCAAGTCTTTCTTCATCGCCACAGTTGCACTCTTCGCTGGCACAGCCGTTCTCGCCCAGCAGGAGCCGCCAGCCGCGCCAACGCCAGCCGGCGTTCCAGCAACTCTGACCTTCCCTACGCCCGACCCAAAAAACTTCTCCGCCGACAAGCCCACTCCCGACGACGTGAATGCTTTCCTCAAGGCGACCTGGGGTTACGATCCCAATCTCGCCTGGCAGACGATGGCTATTGCCAAGACCGCCGTGCCGGGAGTCAGCAAAGTCACCGTCGCCATAGGCCAGAAGAGCAACCCCTCCCAGGTCGGGCAACTCGTCTTCTTTGCCCTGCCCGACGGCCAGCACATCATCTCGCAGGATGAAATCATCCCCTTCGGTGCTCATCCCTTTGATGCCAATCGTAAGGTCCTCGAGACCGAAGCCAACGGCCCGGCGCGTGGAGCGACCTCGAAAGACCTGCTCATCGTCGAGTTTGCCGACTTCCAGTGCCCGCACTGCAAAGACGCCCAACCCACCGTCGAGCGCCTCGTTCAGGACTTCCCCAACGCTCGCTTCGTCTTCGAGAGCTTCCCGCTGCCGCAGCACAGCGAAGCACCCAAGGCCGCCGCCTACGGAGTCTGCGTGCAAAAGGCCGCCGGGGATGCGACCTTCTTCAAGTACGTCGACGCCGTCTTCGCCAACCAGTCCGGCCTCACCCCGGAAGCCTCCGATGCTACCCTTAAGGATGTCGTCACCAAACTCGGCCTCGATCCCGCCAAGATTGCCGCGTGTGCCACCTCGCCAGTCGGCGTCGACGGCGTCCAGACGTCGCTGGACTTCGCCCACAAACTCGAAGTCCGCGAGACGCCCTGGATCTATATCAACGGTCGCGGCGTACCGCTCGGCGGAATGCAGTACGACCAGTTGAAGGCCATCGTCTCCTATCAGGCTGTTCAGGATGGAGTTACCGCTGCTGCAGCTTCGGGTAAGTAGTAGCGTGGTCAGAAGAACGGCCATTTGATCGATACACATAAGTGTGAGATTCTTACACATTGAGGCACGTAGTTATGCGCACCAACATTGATATCGACGACCAACTGATGAATGAGGCGATGCAGAAAGCTGACTCCAAGACGAAGAAGGCCGTGGTGGAAGAGGCGCTCCGCCTGCTGATCCGGACTCGTGAACAAGGCTCCATCCGCCAGCTCTACGGCAAAGTCAAATGGGAAGGCAATCTCGAGGAATCTCGTTTGGGTCGGAATGTGGATTAGCCGCAATTCATGGTCATAGTGGACACGACGGTTTGGATCGACTTCCTGGCTGGAACCCCGAACCCGCAGACGGCTTGGATTCTTCGCGAGGCGGGTCGGCAACCCATCGGGATGATCAACCTGATCCTTTGCGAGATACTTCAGGGGATTAGGCGAGACAGCGAGTTCATTCGGACACAAGACTTGCTATCCGGCTTCGATACCTTCGACACAGCGGGCGGAAAGAGTGCGATCGCCACTGCTCAAAACTACAGATATCTCCGTCAACGCGGTTACACCGTCCGCAAGACGATCGACTGCTACATCGCGACCTTCTGCATTTCCGGAGGACACCAACTCCTTCACCGCGATCGCGACTTCGATCCTTTTGAAAAGCATCTTGGTCTTCGCGTAGTTCACGCTTAAAAGAATGTGCTCGGCCCTAATCTCTTACCTGCTTGTCATGGCCTATTTCGTCCCCCCAAAGATAGCCTTCGGCATCATCACATGGACGCCCACCTTCTGGTCCACCAATTGCGTAATCGTCACATCCCCGGCGACGCTGATGAGTTGGTAAGCCTGGTCTCGCGTCAAGTGTTTTTCCGTCACCAGAAAGTCGATCATATTGCGCACTGCCATCTTCGTGGCTTCGTTCAGGTCTTCCTGGAAGCCCATCGAGATATAAGCAGTCGGTGTCTCGGCCCGAGGCCACAGCAGGTGCATATCTTTATGAACGATGAACTGGAAGGTCCCGGTCAACATGGTTTCAAGCGCGGTGATGTCCACTTCGCCATCGCCCTGCCCGGCGTGTCCGTCGCCCACCTCAAAGAGCGCGCCCGCCGCGTGGACAGGAAGGTAGAGCACTGTCCCAGCCACCAGTTCCTTGTTGTCCATGTTCCCGCCGTGCATCCACGGCGGAGCGCTGTTGTAGCGGCCCGCGCTCTCCGGCGGCGCGTCGCCCATTGAGCCAAAAAACGGATGCAGCGGAATCTCCACCCCCGGCGCAAACTTCGCCACCATCCTCTCGCGGTCCAGGCGGATGATCGTCATCTTGCCATACGGGAAGTCGTCCGGAAGAAATCCGCGACCCACACTAAACCCATTGCAGGCCCACGGCACATCGATGTCGATCTTCTGAATGCGGACTTCGAGCACATCGCCCGTTTGTGCCTCGGCGATCGCAATCGGGCCGGTAAGAATATGTCCGCCTGGCCCCTTGTCGATGTCCTTTGCCGTATAGAGATCTCGCACCGAGGCGGGAAGGTCGTTCGGCGCCAGCCCGGCTTGTTCCATCCGCTCCGGCGACCCGCAGGTCGAAACCGTATGCACCTGCACTACATCGCCGCTGTGCACGGTAAGCACTGGCTTCGCCTTCGCGGAGTAATAACCCCAGGCCACCGTGGTGGGCGTTGCTGAGAGTGTCTGTACCTGTTGTGCCAACGCGGGAGCGAGAGCGAAAGTGCAGAGAGGAAATATATGGGCTCGTCGAGGCAATCTCATGCGCCATCGTAGCAAGCAGCCCGAAACCGTTCCAGTCTCTCCTTCTTAACCGCAGCGCGATTCCACAGGCGAAACGAATTCGGTCCGGTTCATCGACCTGGCTGGTTCTCAACCGTGCGCAACAGCTCCACAATTTTCGGCGCCGCCACATGCTGGTAGTCCGTCGAAAGCAAACCATAGGTTTCCGATGAGTCGTATTTCCGGCTCGCGCCGCTCGATTGCGTGCCATTGAGGGCCCAATAGCTCCAGGCCAGATCGTTCTCTTTCATGTAGCGGATATACATCACAAACCAATCCGAGTTCGCGCCGCAATTCAGTGTCTGACACGTCCCGAACTCGCCCACCCACACCGGCACGCCCGGCTCCATATGCAGCAGAAATCCAGCGCGCGCGTCGTAAGCCTGCTTTAGCTCGTCGTAGTTCGCGAAGGGATGCTCGTCGATGTTGTAAGCATGAGGCGAATAGACCAGCCGGTCAGCCACCTTGAGCCGCACCGGAAGCTTGTCGAAGCCGGCAAAGTTCGTCGAGTACTCGGGACTCTCCACGATGATCAGCAGCTTCGGATTGGCTGCCAACACCGCATCCCCTCCGCGCTCGGCCGCAGCATGCCAGTCGAGTTTCGGATTCGGCCCACCCCATGCCGCGCCGCTGCGAAGTTCATTCCGCAGGTCCGCGCCCACCACCCAGGGCTCGCCTTTGTAACGGCGAACAATAGTCCGCCAATCGGCCAGCCACTTCGACTCTGGATATTCCGCGTTATACCAAAGGCCATTGCCGTCGGTCTCGCTGCAGCACCAGTCCGCGCGGCTCACATGATTGTCGAGGATGACCATGATGTGCGCCTCGGTGAGCGCATGCAATACCGCGTCCATCAACTCCATCGCATGTTTGCCTTTGAATTGTGGATTGGCCTTCACCGCATAGTCCGGCACCAGCGGATCGCGCTCCAGCGTCTCATTCGCCCACGGCAGTCGCACCGAATTCACACCCAGATCGACGATCTCCTGCACGATCGTGCCGAGCGGTGCCTGGTCGAGCCCGCCAACCACAAACTCCTTCTGGTCGAATCCATACCAGTTCACCGAAGTGAGCCGAACCTTGTGGCCGGCCGCGTCGAGAATGTCATGACCGCTGGTATGAAGCGGCGGAATGATCGGAAGAGACTGCGCCTCAGCCAGCGCGGAGAAGAGAAGGACACAGGCCACAGGGAGCGTAGCGCAAATCAATGGCTTTGAATTCATGCCTCACAGCATACGCTGGAGACATGGAATCGGCGCAAGGCAGATCCGGATAGCCGTTATTGGTGGACCGGAAAAATAATCTCCCGCCCTGCCACATCGGTATGCGTCCTCCGAACGATATGCGGCGTGATCAGCATAAGCAGCGTAGACATGTTCAGGTTCTTCGAGTCGTCGGTCGTCGAGCGCAGCCCGGGCAGCTCGCTGATGCCGGGTATGCCCACGACCGCCTTGGTCTCCTGCTTCGAGAGGCGTGCTGAGCACCATCGCGCTCACGCCATCTTTGAGCGTGATTGTCCCGGTGTACTTGCGGTTGTTCAGGATTGGATTGTCGTTGAGCGTCGTGCCGCCAAGCGCCGTGAACTCGAGATCGATCTTGAGCGAGACCTCGGTGCCATGCTGCACCCAGGGTGTGGCCTTCAGCGTCAGACCAAGGTCCTGATATTGAATCTGCGGAATGGTCGTCTGCGCGCTGAGGCTCGACGCGTTGAAGCCGAGTCCGGCCAGAGTGCTCGATAGCCCGGCGGTATTGATTCCCGAGGCGCTCAGAGCGCTACCGCCCGAGGAAACCGTCGAGGTGACGATCGGGTAACGCGTCCCAACGCGGAAGGTCGCCGTTTCCTGGTCCTGCACGCGCAGATGGATTTCATCCAGCACCTGTGTGTCGCTGGTGTTCAGCGAAGCGTTTGCGGTTACCGTACCCGGGTACGATGCCAAATTGCGTGATTCCTCCGCCAAAGGTCACAAATCCCTGGGTGAGGATCGAGCTTGTGATTTGTCCGGTGGCAATCAGGATCGCAAGGATTGCGCCGTAGTCGCCCGGTGCGGCCAACCCGCTGGCAATGATCTGGTTGATCGCCGCCTGATTGCTGTTCACCAGGCTACTGATCTCCGAGGCCACATTGAAAACGGTTATCTGCGAAGGAAGCTCGACGCCCAGATTGGTCGTCCGCACCCTATTGATATCGATCAGCCGCACCTCGACCATGACTTGCGCTTTGCCGTCGAGCAGCTCTTCGAGGGTGGCATTGAGCGCCTTCATCCGGCTCTCGGGCGCGCGCACCGTAAGGATGCCGCTCGTCGGCTGGGCCACCGCGACCGGCGCGTCGAAGACATTCTTCGCCACGTTAGTGATCTCGGTCATCTCGGTCGTCGTTACCCCGGGAATGTAGACCGACTCCAGCAGCAAGCGTTCGTACTTCTGCCGATTCTCTTTCGAGTCCTTCGCTACTAGCACACGCTTCGGATCGAGCGGGACAAAGAACGTCCCGGTCAGCATCTTCACCATCTGAGTGGCCTGCGTATAGTCGACATCGTCGGCGTCAAGCCGGATCGGCAGCTGGGTGACCGAACTATCCATCACTGGGGTCAGCTGGTACGCCGACAGGACCTGTCGGAGAATCTCTTGCTGCGTCCCCTTCAAATGAAAGCTCTTCTTCACGGTCGCCGGAGTCAGCTCGATCGGTCCCTCGGCGTCCACGCCCTTCTCGTCAACCTGATCGGCATGCATCTTCCGATCGTTGGTCAACTCCTCGACATGTTGCGCGATCACCGGATTCTTAGGGTCGAGCACCAGCGCTTCTTCGAGCTTCTGCCGGGAGACTTCGGGGTGCCCGCTTAGCCGCGCTTTCACCGCCTCCTGCACCATCTGTGTGATCAAGTGCTGGCGTGCGATCTCTCGCGCCGTCGAATACTGCTGGTTCCCGGGGTCGAGCGCCGATGCTTCCGTGAATGCTTGGTAGGCGCCTCGACAATCATCCTGATCGAGCAGCTTCGCTCCTTGCAGATAGATCTTTTCCGCCTTGCGCTCCTGCTTCCCGCTGACATGGGTCTCGGCCGGAATCACGGCTGTTGACGGAGCTGAACTCTGCGTAGCTGGCGGCGTTGTGGTCGTCGTGCCGCTCGTCTGTGCCAGAACTGCGGAAAGTGGAAGCTCCACTTTGGTCTCGGTCAGCGACTGTGCTTGAGTCGTTGTGCCGCTGCTCTGTGCCGCAAGGACTGAGAGCGGAACCTCCACCTTGGTCTCACTCAGCGAGTGTGCCTGAACAGTCGGCTGTTGCTCCGCGGAAGGAGGGGAGGCAGGTGCCTGTGCAAGACCGCACAACGGCAGGGAAGCGAGCACCGCAAGAACCCCGGAGCAGGCTCCCATCGTCAGCCCGCCGCGGCCGCGCGCACTGAGAAACGGCAGAATTCTCATGCGCCGCGCCGCGTCTCGTCCAGCAATGCTTCGAGAGTCGTCGCACATATGTCCGGATTGCATTGCATCAGCTCATCGAAGGAGTAACGTCCGGTTGCCACTGCGATGACCGGCAGCTCATTCGCCCTGGCCGCAGAGATGTCGAACGGCGTGTCGCCCACTACGCAGACTGACGCATCGGAGCCCACAATCGCGCGCGCCATTGCCGCCGAATGGGCGATCATCTCGGCGCGAACGATAAACCGGTCGCTGAATCCACCGAAGCTGAACCAATCCCTCAGCCCGGCAAGCTCAATCTTCAGCCAGCCAATCGACTCGAGGTTGCCCGTAGCGACACCCAGTGCCGCGCCCCTGGCCTGCAAGTGATCGAGCGTCGCCTGGACCCCCGGCATCACTCGTACTACCATCGCCTCACGCTGGGCCAGAACATCGCTGCGCATCGCTTCGAGAATGTCTTCAAGCTGAGGATGCCACGCGGAATCCTCCATTTGCGCCGCACGAAAGGCGTCCCGCAGGATCCCCGGATCGGTGTTGCCCGAGAGGACGACGGGGTGGAGATCCAGTTCGTGCCCCATCACGCTCTTCACGCTGGAAAAGAATGAGGTAACGTGAACCCGGTCCTGACTGCGCAGCAGCGTTCCGTCGATGTCGAAAAGATAGGCGGGCTCGGCGTCCCAAATGAAGCCTTTGCGAAGAAATACCCGAGGCTCCCCACTCAGCTCAGTGCCAGGCGTAATGGCCCGAGGTTCCGAGGAGGCGGTAGGCGAAATCAAAATGCGGTTCTCCGTGACGACAGAATGACGAACGCAAGGGTGCGACAATTGCCGCACCCGCCGCTCTTCTCATTCTATGGGACAGTAGTTCCCAGCCCGTGAAGCCGAGTCTACGAACCGATCGTCTGCTTCAGCGCCAGAGCGGGACGCTCGCTACGGGGCGGACGCTTCAGCCCATGGCGAATCTGCGCCGGATTCAGCTCCAGCTCAGTAATGGTGCGGCTGAGCGTGTTGCGATGCATGCCCAGCTCGGCTGCCGCCTTGCATTGGTTGCCCCGGTGCCGGGCCAGCACCTCCAGAATGAAGCGCTTCTTGAACTCGCGCACCCCTTCGGCATAGGTGATGCCGCTCGCTTGCATGTGTGCTACCAGACTGTCCAGCTCTCGCTTCAAAAGAAGCCTCTCTCTGGCCGGTGTTGTCCCGGCCTTTTTCTTTCCTCCCAGCTCAATGCTGGGATATTCCATCGATCACCCGGCGATTGCGGTACTCTTCTGGCTCTCCGCATGAGGCTTGAGCCAATCCGGCTGCGCATCTCGAATGATCTTCACACCGTCTCGAATCCGCTCCCCCAACTGCTGGGGAGTTACCGCCGTTGTGGTGTGCGCGGCCGACAGAAAATACGGCGCAAATCGCGAATGGTCAAGCCAGCCACTCTGCGGATAAAACGCCGCCAGTGCCATCACGCCCAGCGTCACCACAACACAACCCTTCAGAAACCCAAATGCCGCGCCCGCCAGCCTATCCAGCCATCCCAGCCCAATCGAGTGCGCCGTCCGATGCAAAAGCCGTCCCACCACGCCCGCGATGACCATGATCGACAACGCGATCACCAAAAACGCAACCGTCTCAGCGATCGCCGGTCGGTGAATCATTTGCATCAGGGAAGGCATCAACCGCTGATAATTCCAGCTGGCAATCAGCAATCCCAGCACCACTCCGCCGAGCGAAAACGCCTCGACAAAAAATCCATTCCTCCACGCCCCAATCACCGCCAATATCACGATCGCGGCGATGACCCAATCCACTATCGCCATGCCCGAACCAACCTCAGCGGCGCTCGCCGTCGTGGCGTTTCAAACATGCAAAGGCGACCCCGTCAGCAATCTGTACGCCTCGAAGTATTTCTCGCGTGTCCGCGCAATCACATCCTCAGGCAACGCTGGCGCCGGCGATCTCTTGTTCCAGTGAATCTCTTCCAGATAGTCCCGCACAAACTGTTTGTCAAAGGATTTCTGCGGGCCGCCCGGTGCATAGCTGTCCAGCGGCCAGTAACGCGAAGAATCCGGGGTCAGCGCTTCATCTGCCAGAATCACGCCCTTCGATGTCTTGCCAAACTCAAACTTCGTGTCCGCCAGAATCAGTCCTCGAGTCAACGAATAATCGGCTGCCTTGTTGTAAATATCGAGACTTAATCTGCGTAGGTTTTCTGCCGGCTGCCTGCCAATGCGCGCGATCATTTCCTCAAAGGGAATATTCACATCGTGCTCGCCATCCGCACTTTTTGTCGCCGGTGTGAAGATGGGCTCCGGCAACCGCTCCGACTCGCGCAGCCCCGCAGGCAGCGCGATACCGCAAACTTTACCCGTCGCCTGGTAATCTTTCCATCCCGAGCCGGAGAGATAGCCGCGCACCACGCATTCCACCGGAAACATATTCGCCTTCGCCACCAGCATCGACCGGCCGCGAAGTTCATCGGCATGCGCCGCTACATCCGCCGGATACTCATCCACATTAGCGGTAATCAAGTGGTTGGGAACGATGTCGGCAAGAAAGTCGAACCAGAAAAGTGAAAGCTGCGTCAGTACTTTTCCCTTTCCGGGAATTCCGCTCGCCAGCACATGATCGAAGGCCGAGATGCGGTCCGTCGCCACCATCAAGCAGAAACTCGCCAGCCGAATAGATATCGCGCACCTTGCCACGGGCGTGCAAATGCAAGTCTGCTAATTCGGTCTGGAGCAAAGCTGGCAAGGAATGAGGCCTCTCAGGGATGAACTGAAGATTCGATTGTCCGGTGGCCGGAGCACTTTGTCAACGAAGGAAAAAAACGCCGCAGAATGAGCCAATCTGAACTCGCAACCCGATCAAGAAACCCTCCGACATATAATCGGACGCATGCTCCAGATCGTCGCTCTTGTAGAACTCGGCCTCTGCTGGGTCGCATGGACGCTGGCTTTCTTGAGGCCTCGCCAACAGGCGGCTGCACCCACTAAAGTGCCCGGAGCGCCCGCATCGAAGTGGGGAATCTTTCTGGAGATGGTCGGTTTCGCGCTGGCCTGGACTTACGTTCGGCCCGAGGTGTTTCAAAAATCGACCTTGGCTCTGATCGCGTCGATGATCATCGCCCCACCCTCAGTCGTACTTGCATGGGCGGCGACTCAACATCTCGGAAAGCAGTGGCGCTACGCCGCAGCCTTGAGAGAGGATCACGAACTGATCACAACGGGCCCCTACCGTTGGGTGCGGCACCCCATATACGCATCAATGCTGGGAATGCTCTTGGCGACGGGCGCGGCCTATACGTGGTGGCCAATGTTTACTGCGGCGCTGATCTTCTTCTTGGTGGGCACCGAGATTCGGATTCACTCTGAGGAACATCTGCTCGCCGAGCGCTTCCAGGATTCGTTTATCGCCTACCGCGCCCGTGTCTCTGCCTACATCCCATTCGTGCGCTGATCGTCCGCCGGCTTCGAACTATGCAGTCACCAACTGCGACTCAGTGGAACGCTCAGGTTGTTGATCACCGCGTCCACGCCGCCCGCCACGATCGCTCTCGATACCGCCAAGCCGCACTGAAACCACCTTCGACACGCCCGGTTCCTGCATCGTCACGCCGTAGATCATGTCCGCCGCCTGCATCATGCGCTTGGAGTGGGTCACGATCACAAACTGTGTCGTCGCCGCCATGGACTTGATCATCTCCGCAAGCCGGCCCACATTCGATTCATCCAGCGGCGCATCGACTTCGTCGAGCACGCAGAAGGGACTCGGCTGATAGCGGAAGATCCCAATCAGAAGCGAAAGCGCGGTCAGCGCTTTTTCGCCGCCGGAGAGCAGCAACACATTCTGTAGCTTCTTCCCCGGAGGCGAGGCCACGATATCGATGCCGCTGTCGATCGAGTTCTCTTCATCGGTCAGCTTCATGAACGCCTGTCCGCCTCCGAACAGTTGTCCAAAGGTCACTCCGAAGTTTTCATTGATCTTGCCGAAGGCTTCGTCGAACTTCGCCCGCGAGATCTGGTCGATCTCTTTGATCGTCGATTGCGTGTTCTCGATCGAGTCGAGCAGGTCTTTGCGCTGCGTCTCGAGGAACTCATGCCTCTGCGCGGCTTCCTGGTACTCCTCGAGCGCCATCATGTTGACCGGTCCCATCGCTTCGAGCTTCTGCTTCAGACCGCGGCATGCCTCTTCTTCCTCGGGAAGCGCGCTCGCCTCGATGCGCGCAATTTCCGCGTCTTCGCGCAGCGCGAGTGCTTCGACGCCAAGATCGTTCACGCACGACTCTTCAATATGCTGCAGGTCCGAAGTCAGCTTCGCCGCCCGGGCACTGCGTTCGCTTTTCGTCTCGCGCAACGCCTCGGTCTGAGAACGCGCTGCCTTGAGCGCGTCCTCTATCTCGACAAGCGAAACCCGCAACACCTTCGCTTCTTCGGTCCAGCGCGCGGCTTCTTCAAGAGCTTGTTCGCGCGTCTGCGAAAGCTGCTCGCGCGTCACGCCAAGCTGCTCGTTTTCGCGGTGCCGCTGTTCGCGCTCCGCATTCGCCGCACTCAACTGCTGCTCGAGTTGCTGAACACGCTGCGCCAGATCGCCATACATGCGATCGATGCGTGCGAAGGCCATCTCCGCGCCACGCCGCCGCTCTTCGAGGCCAGCCAGTTCCGCCGAAACCGTCGAAGCTTCGTTCTGCGCGACTTCGCGCGCCGAACGCAGTTCCTCAACCGAGCGCTGCAGCTCACCCAGCGCAGCTTCAGCTGTCTCGTGCTCGGTCTCCAGCCGCTGCGTCTCTTCGCGCTTGCTCGCGATGAACTCGTCCTTGGCCCGCCGCGCATCCTTGTTGCGCTCATTCTCGATCGTCCATTGTTGCGCGCGACCCTCAAGCCGACGCACCTCGGCATCCATCTGCCGCAGCGCAGCCGTGTGGTTCGCGCTCTCGCGCTCGGCGTTGCGGCGTTCTTCGCTCTTCGCCTCAGAGACTCGCGTCAACTCGGCGATCGTCTTTGCCAGCGAAGCCGCAGCCACATCTGCCGCGCTTAGCTCCGCTTCTACCGTCTCCAGCTTCTTTTGCGTATCGCGCAGTTCGCGCTTCAGCGCCAGCGGTCCTTCGACGCTCGGCTTGCCGCCGGTCACAGTCACGTTATGAAAACACTCGCCAGAGGGCGCAAGAAAAAACGCATTCGGATTTTCCAGCGCCAAAGTCCGCGCCGTCTCCGCATCCGGGGTCACATAGCCTTCGCGCAGCTTCGGCAGAATTACTTCGAGCGACGACCCAAATCCATCGAGCACCCGAATGCAGTCTTTCAACCGCACCACACCGCTGCCGCGCTGCTCGTAGCTGCCCACCGCCGCACCCGCGGCAAAGGAAAACTTCGCCTGCGCATCCTCGGGATGCACCAGGAACGTCGCGCGCCCATCGACATCATGCTTCAGCAGCCGCATGCCTTCGTTCGCCGAGTCCCAGCTCTTCACTACGACATAATTCAGTTCGTCGCGAAGGAATTCATCGACAACCTCTTCATATTGCCCATCTACTTCGAGAAAGTCCGCCAGCGTCCCAGCTGGAGCCAGCGCACCTCCCAGCGAATTCTGCCGCAGCAAGTTCCTCACCGTGTCGGTCGAATAGCTGTGATCGCGAATCAGCGACTCCAGCGAATTCCTGCCGTCCACTCAGCGTCGCGTGTTCAGCGCGAAGCTGATCGCCGCGCCGCTTCGCCTCTGCTTCTTCATTGCGCTTCGCCGTAATCTCGGCGCGCAGCTCGCCGATCTCCTGCTCCAGCCGCTCGAGCGTCGCCGTTACCGATTCGAAATTCATCGACAACTGCCCGCGCTCCGCCCCGAGCGCATCGAGATCGCGGTGCGCCGCGGCCATCTCCGTCGCCAGCCGGGTCGCCTCGCGCTCCAGCGCGGCCAGCGACTCTTCGGCCTGCGCTGTCTGGTTACGCGCCTGCGCCGCCTGCTGCAGCAACTGCATCGCCTGCCTGCGTCCGGACTCCAGCTTCTGTTCGGCGATACCAACCGCCTGCGCCGCATCGCGCACCTGCTGTTGCTTCTGCTTGCGCCTGCTCGCGGAAATTTGCCGCCTCCGCCGCTGCAGTCTCGAGGAACGCCCGCTGCCCATCGCGCTCCGCAGTCAGGCCATCCAGATGCTGCTTCGCCTGGCCAAGCTCAGCCGAGCCGGCTGTCGCCCGTGAATCAAGTTCAGCGATGCGCTCCTCGTTCGAACTCTGCCGCGAGACCGCACGCTCCAGTTCGACCGCCGCCTGGCTCGCCTTTGCGGAAGCTTCCTTCGCGCTGATGTCGAGCGCATAGCCGCGAGCCGTTCCAGTCGAATATTCGCCTTGCAAAGCATCGACCTGTGCGCTGCGTGACTCTCGATCTCGGTGCTCAGCGCGGCGATCTCTTCCGCCAGCGAAAGCTGCTCCGCATCCATCGCCGCGACCTTGCTCGCCAGCACTACCCGCAGCCGCGCCCGCATCTCGTCGCGCAGTGCGCCGTAGCGCTCCGCCTTGGCCGCCTGGCGTTTTAGCGAAGCCACCTGTTTCGAAACTTCTTCAAAGATGTCGTTGACGCGAGCGAGGTTCTGCTTCGACTGCTCCAGCCGTAGTTCAGCAAGCCGCTTCTTCGTTTTGAAGCGCGTAATCCCCGCGGCCTCTTCGATAATCGCGCGACGGTCGTGCGGCTTCGAACTCAGTAGCTGACCAATTCGCTCCTGGCCGATGATCGCGTAAGACTCCGGTCCCAGACCGGTGCCCATGAAGATGTCCTGAATATCGCGTAGCCGGCAAAGTTTGCCGTTCAGCAGATATTCGCTGTCGCCGGTGCGGAAGAGCCGCCGCGAAATCACAATCTCGCCACGCTGCGGAGTGCTCTGGAACTTCCGCCGCCGAATCTTCAGCACCACCTCGTTAGCAGCGCCATTCGTCGCTCGCTTCAGCAGGCTTTTCGGGGCGAGTCTCCCGTCCAGAACCTGTCCCGGCTGCGCCTCAGCGATGATCTCTTCGGCTTCCGCCGCCTTTGCCGCGCGGATCTCTTCTTCGTTCCAGTCGCCGCCTTCGGCCAGATCCGCCGGCATCTCATCCTGAATCGTCAACCTCGGGAACTAGCGGCAGCGGGCCGTCGTAGGCCTCCGGGTCGATCAGCGTCAGCGAAACCTCAGCCATCCCCAGCGGCTTGCGGTCGCGCGTGCCGGCGAAGATGACGTCCTCCATCTTGCCGCCGCGCAGTGTCTTGGCGCTCTGCTCGCCCAGCACCCAGCTCACGCCGTCCAGGATATTCGACTTGCCGCAGCCATTCGGCCCGACCACGATGGCAATCCCGTGGCCCGGAACCTGCACCTCAGTGCGGTCGCAAAACGACTTGAACCCGAGAATCTGGATCTTTTTCAGTTTCAACATTCGTCGACAACCTGTTCTGCGAGAGCCCGTTGTTGAAGGGGATCAATGGGTTTCGCTGAGGGAAATGCCCTAAGAAAATGCTATCGCCCGCTATAGGCGGGGTCAACATGGGCAACTCTACATCTTGTGGATAAGGCGTCCCGAGCGCTATATATCCGGGTATCACGGCAGACTCATCCAAATTTCTCGGATGTTGCCCCTGATCCTGCTCCGTCCCGATTAAACGCGGCGGTCAAAGTTTGGTAAGACGAATCGACGCCAGTTACTTCTTCGTAGGCCGCACCAGCACCTCGCTGATAAAGCTCTGCGGAGCCTGAGTCACAAGCATCGCCACAATCGCCGCCACATCGTCCGGCTTGGATCTTCGTCGCCGGGTCCTTCGCCGACCAGTCGCGTCCGCTGGCGAAACCAGTGTTCACCGAACCTGGTGCTACCACTGAAACTCGGATCCCATAATGGCCGCAGCTCCTCCGCCACCGAATAAGTGAGCCCGTTCAACCCCCACTTTGACGCCGAGTAAGCCGCCCCGTTCGGCAGAGGATTTTTTCCCGCCAGCGAGGAAATGTTCACAATATGACCGCGTCCCGCCTCAATCATCAGCGGCGCAATCGCGCGAATCATCAGAAAAGGGCCGCGCAGATTTGTCTCCATCAATAAATCCCAGTCGGCTACCGCCATCTCATGCAACGGCCGGCCCTGGTTTCCGATCCCCGCGTTATTCACCAGAATGTCGCAGCGCCCGTACTCAGCCCGAATCCGCTCCCCAAGCGCCCCAACCGCCTCGGGATTGCGCAAGTCGCAGGATATGTCCTCGGCCAAGCCCCCTCCGGCCATGATCTCGGCGCGGACTGTCTCCAGCAGGTTTGCATCGCGGCCCACCAGCATCACCGTGGCCCCCATCTGCGCCAGATCGCAGTGCGATCGCGCGGCCAATGCCTCGTCCCGCCCCGGTGACCACCGCAATCTGCCCCATTAATTCAACGCCGGCCGCGTCCATCATCGCCAATATGCCCCTCCTCAACTCGCCCTTCCCAAGTTGTGCCTTCAACCAAATCTCGCGATCGAAGCCTGAACGACCCAGGAGAGAAATCAGCCTTCCAGTGAATCTCCCGTTGCCAGAATCGTTCATCTCACCGATATTGGTAGATGCAGGCCGCAAACACTTTGCTTGTCACTTACTTCGGTGCTTCATATAATCCAGCAATCAACTTGCCGAGTCGAACGTTTACTGACGGTCGGCTCATGTTCTAAGGTTTTCTCCGGTATCGCCTACCGCGCATGCGGCTATGAAACAAGAAGTTCCCAGGAGCGTTAGATGAAGAAGTTCGTTTTAGCTTCGGTGTTGGCCATCGCCACCAGCACACTCGGCGCGGTGCCTGCCGCTTATGCGCAAGCCCCCAACTGTTCCGACCAGCTCACGATCAAGGATCCGGCTGAGTTCAACACCTATCAAAATGCGATCGGGCAGGCGCACCCCGGCCGCGAAGGCCGCGGCTATCGAGGATTTCCTCACCAAGTACCCCAACACCGTCGTCAAGAGCCAGGTGTCTCACCACCTTGTTGATTGACTTACCAGCAGGCCAACGACTCCGCCAATATGCTGAAGACCGCCAAGCGGGTTCTGGACGCGCGACCCCACCAGCCTGCGCGCCGCGTTGGTCTACGTCTATCTCACCAAGACCAGCAGGCGAAAGCGAAAGCGGCGACCGACCCGGCCGCGCGCCCAGCCAATGCTCGACGATGCTGCGAAGGTCGCCGCCGACCGCGCTGAAGGTCACCGCGCCCGCAGCCTGCTCCGGCATCTCTCCCGAGGACTTCACCAAGCTCAAGACCGCGACCACCCCTATTTTCCTGAGTGCCATCGCCACCGACGACATGGGCAAGAAAGACTACAAAGACGCGATCGACAACTACAAAGAGGAACTGAAGTCGTATCCCGACCTTAGCGCCCAGGCCGAGCGCCGCCGGCATCAACGAGACCTATATGCTCGGTCAGGCCTACGTGCAGGAAGGACCCCAAGGACCTTCCCAACGCCATTTTCTATCTGGCACGCGCCGCGCAATATGCTCCGCCGGCAGCCAAAGACAGCGTCGAGACAGGCCGCCGAATACTGGTACAAGAAGTACCACGGCGGTATGGACGGCTTCGATGCGATCAAGCAGCTCGCTCATGACAACGCCACCCCGCCGGACTCCTACAAGCCGACAGCGGCGCCGCCGCCGCCAGATGCCTGCGACCTTGGCCCACCAGGCCCTCTATCCGCCGTCGGGTCCGCCGACCGACATCAAGACCATGGCCCTTGGAGACAAGGAGTTCGTCCTCGCCAACGGCAACGATGCCGATGCCGATGCCGTCTGGGCGACAATGAAGGGTGTCGTCACACGAGGTTCCCGGAATCGTCGTTCAGGCGACCGCGACCTCCGTACAGTTGGCTGTCTCTCCCGACAACCAGCAGTCGACACCAAAAGTGGCCGACTTCACCGTCAACCTGACCAAGCCGCTAACCGACGATTCCCGCTGTCGGCAGCAGCGTGAAGTATGACGCGACTTTCGACTCCTACACCAAGACCCCGCCCATGATCATCATGAGCGACGGTTCGGTTCCGGCTGTAGCGAAGAAGGCCCCAGCACACAAGCCGGCCGCTCATCACTAGAGCTGAGTTAACATAAAGTGGACGACCGGAAAGGCAGCCGCTTGGCTGCCTTTCCTGCGTTTCAGCCGAATGTCGGGCCAAATCCAAACCCGCAAGGCCTCCGCCGCGACTTTTCTGTCGCTGGTGATTTTCGCCATGGCGGAGTTTGCCCGCTTCGCAAACCAGCTCTACTGCTTACAGACAGGAAGCCTCGCAGCTGTCGGTTCAATTGATTCCTCCGCAGGAAATGGCTCCCGACGACCGCGCCACAGCCCAGAGCTGGCAATCGGCTATCGCCAACTCGGCGCAGTTCTACGGTTACACCGTCGACTCGTCATATAGCTATCGGGAGATCGGCTGTCCGGTCGCCCCAAACGATTTGCTGCTCGCCTATCAGGCGGCATCTCCGAACGGCTCCGTCTCCCGCTTCACCGCGGTCGTTCGTCGCGCAGCGGAGGAGGAAACTGCCGGGAGCCATCCGGTAGCGCAGATCATCCCGATATTGCATTTCGGCGTGGTGCCTTTCATCCCCGCCATCGCCAATCCGCACTCGATCGAGGTCTTCAACGCGGCAATCTCCCCGGCGCCCAGCGCCACCGAGGTCTTGTCGGCGAATCAGGAGGGGAACCAGCCGCTTCTCGTTCGCGCGCTCTGTTATCTCGCCATGGTCGGAGAAGAGCCAGCCGCCCTCAGTTCCCCCCCATCAAGTCAGGCAACGATCCACGCGCCCATTCCGACACTGGTCTTTCAAAACAAGGGGAAGATTCGCCAACAGGTCTCCATCCGCAGCAGCGCCAACGATTATCAGGTCTGGGCCCTGACCTTCCAGTCCGGCGGCAGGTTGCTCACCGCGACTCGCCAGGAGCACCCCATCGACCGCACGCCTCTTGTCCTCAACGCCGCCAACAGCGGAGCACCTGCTGCTCCCAACGGCGCGACCGCGATCCCTACGCCAGTGCCTCACGCGGAACCCGCTGCGCAGGCCGCCGAGCCGCCTACTTCTACCGCCCCGGTCGCAGAAGCAGCGGCGATGCCGACCCCATCAACGCCTCCAGCCAACCCTCCTGCGGTTGAGGCGTCAACGCCCATCGCGCCATCGGCAACCGCAACTCCTGCAAACATAGCGAAGGTCGAGCCCCGCCAGCCTGAGCCACCCCCCTCGCCTGTCGAAACCAAGGTCCCCACGGCCGAACCAGAGACCGCGCCGGTCTCTGCGCTGGCGGAATCGACTGTCGAGCCGGTCGCACCGGCAACCCCAGCGATGGCCGCGCAACCACAGCCTGCGTCGCTGCCAACACCACCTGCGCCGGAACCAACTGCCGCAGCTCCGCCGGCGCCTCAGCCGCCATCAACTCCAGCAGAACCTGCTGTTGCCGCCCCAGCAGCGATCTCCGCGCCTCCGGCGCCGGCCCTCGCTTGGGTCGCGACGCCACCTGTGGTGAAGCCTTCTCCACCGTTGCCGCCCGGTCGTTTTATTCCCAATCCACCGCAGCCTCCGAGCCGATTCATCCCCAACTCCGCGCTCAAGACCCCCCCGCATCTTCCCCAGTAGCTTCAAAGAATCGTCGCGGCCGTAGACGGCGCTTGCTCCGGAAGATAGGCTGGGCGGGCGGACTCACATCCGCGCCTCGGGATGAAGCTGCTCACCGCCCTCTACGCGACCGTCACCTTTGTCTCCGCGCTTCTTCTGTTTCTGCTCGAACCCATCGCCGCCCGCCAACTGCTTCCGCTCTTCGGCGGATCGGCGGCTGTCTGGACCACCTGCCTCGTCTTTTTCCAGTGCGCTCTGCTCGCCGGATACCTTTACGCACACCTGCTGGCTACGCGCCTGACTCCGCGCGCTCAAGCGATAACGCACATCGTCCTGCTCACCGCGGCGATGCTGAGTCTCGAGGTGCGCGTCCAGCCCAATGCCGAAGCAGTCACCTGGCATCCCATCCTCGCGCTCCTCTGGTTGCTCACCGCGACCATCGGCCTGCCATTCCTCACCCTCGCCGCAACCAGCCCTCTGCTGCAATCCTGGCGTACCCACTCCGATGCGGGAAATTCCTCGCCATACTGGCTCTACGCTCTCTCGAACGTCGGCTCGCTGCTCGCGCTTTTCCTTTACCCGTCGATCCTCGAGCCGAGCCTCGCGCTTCGCTCGCAAGTCGTGGTCTGGGATGCAGGCCTCTGCCTCTTCGCCGCGCTATGCGGAGCCGTCGCCCTTCACCATTGGCGAAGCCCTGCGACGGCTCCAGTCCGAACCAACGCCGCCCTGCCGGAATCTCCAACTCGATCAAAGTCCTCGCTCCTCTGGATTCTTCTGCCCGCCTGCGGCTCGATGTTGCTCTGCGCCGTCACCAACCATCTCGGCGAGAACATAGCCTCCATCCCGCTGCTCTGGATCGTTCCCCTTGCCGCCTACCTGCTCAGCTTCATCGTTGCCTTCACGTCGGACCGCGCCTGGCCCCGCTTCCTCTCCGTGCGCATGCTCGCCCTCACCCTCGCGATCTTCGCCTATTTGCTCTACACCAGCCGCACCGCGCTACCTTTGCAGGTCTCGATCCCCGTCTACACTGCCGCGCTCTTTTTCGCATGTCTCTATTGCCACGCCGAGCTCTACCGCCTTCGCCCAACTGCCGCCGCAGCCCTCACTCGCTACTACCTGTTCCTCTCGCTCGGAGCCGCGCTCGGTGCAATCTGGGTCGGAGTCGTCGCGCCGAACATCTTCCACGCCAACCACGACCTCGCCATCGCCGCCATCGTGCTCGCTGCGACCGCCCTCGTCGCCAGTTCGCAATCCGGTGGGGTCGCCCGCCTGGTCTGGACCGCCGCAGCCATCGCCCTCGTCTACGTGGCTTTCTTCCAGGCCAAGGTTCTCGGCGAAGACACGCTGGTCGAGCTGCGCAGCTTCTACGGCTCGCTCCGCGTTACCGAGACCCACCTGCCCCCCGAGGCCGAGACCACCCGCACCCTCTATCACGGACGCATCCAGCACGGCACCCAGCTCTTCGGCAACGGCCTTCGAACCCAGCCCTCGTCCTACTACGCGCACAACTCCGGAGTCGGTTTCGCACTTGACCTCTGTTGCCAGAGTCTCGACGGCGAAACCCGCCCACGCCACATCGGAGTCGTAGGACTCGGCACCGGCACCCTCGCCGCCTACGGCAAGGCCGGAGACGAGATCACCTTCTACGAAATCGATCCTCTCGTCGAACGCCTGGCCCGCGCGCTCTTCACCTACCTGCGCGACACGCCGGCGACGGTGCGAATCGTTCCCGGCGACGGCCGCCTCTCCATCGCTCGCGACAAAACCTCGCCGCCGTTCGATGTGCTGGCGCTCGACGCCTTCTCCGGAGACGCGATTCCAATTCACCTGCTAACCGCTCAGGCCATCGCACTCTACCGCCGCCATCTTCAACCCGGCGGTGTCCTCGCCATCCACATCTCCAGCCAGTACCTCGACCTTGCGCCTCAACTCGCTTCGCAGGCTGAGAACGCCGGACTGCAAGCGGCGCTCATCCACTCCGACGCCGACGATACACGGGGGATCTTTGCTGCAGACTGGGTGCTCATGACCGCCGACCCGAATTTCCTGCACCGTCCCGAGATCGCTAATGCTGCCCAGCCTCTCCGGCGGATGTCCAGCCTGCGCCTCTGGACCGACGATTACTCCTCACTCCTGCCGCTGCTCAAATGGAGTGCCGTCCAGACTCAAACAAAACCGCCTCAAATCCCAACGCCGTGACCGCCGCGCCCTGCGCCGTGCATTTGTGACAAAATGGCTGCGGAAACTTATGCGTAAATTCGGAGCCGTTCTAGCCCTGGTCCTCACCGCCGCGATCGCCCCGGCGCAAACAAAATCCAGCCAGCTTCAGGTCTACTTCATCGACGTCGAGGGCGGTCAGTCGACCCTCTTCATCACACCGGCTGGAAAATCGTTGCTCATCGATACAGGATGGTCCGGCAACAATGGACGAGACGCCGACCGCATCGCCGCAACCGCCAAAAGTGCGGGCCTTAAGAAGATCGACTATGTACTCATCACGCACTATCACGTCGATCACGTTGGTGGAGTGCCCCAACTCCTGCAACGCATCCCTGTTGGCGTGTTTTTCGATCACGGAGAGAACCGCGAGCTGACTCCACAAGTCTCCGGGGACTACGACAACTACAAGCAGGCTCTCGCGACCGCCCATATCAGTCGCGTTACCGCCAAGCCAGGCGATGTGCTACCCATCGAAGGAATGCACGTGCAGGTCATCAGTGCGGACGGAAACGTGATCGACAAGCCGCTCCCAGGAGCCGGTCAGCCGAACCCCTATTGCGCGACTAGCGAAGTCCGTCCCGCCGACCAGACCGAAAACGCCCGCTCCCTTGGAACTCTCATCACCTTCGGCAAGCTGAAGATCCTCGATCTCGGCGACCTCACCTGGGACAAGGAGATGCAGCTCATGTGCCCCAACAACAGGCTTGGTCACATCGACATCCTCATCGTCTCGCATCACGGCTGGATGCAGAGCTCGAGCCCTGCGCTCGTCGATGCGATTGGTGCGCGAGTCGCCATCATGGACAACGGTGAGAAGAAAGGCGGCTCGACGCCCACCCTCGACACCATCCGCAAAGCGCCCGGGCTAGAGGCGTTGTGGCAGCTCCATTATTCCGATGAAGGCGGCGCAGAACACAACACCGCCGAGGAATATATCGCCAACCTCTCCGGAAGCACCGACCCCGGCAACTACCTCAAGCTAACCGCCAGTCCAGCGGGAAGCTTTGGCGTGTTCAACCCACGTACACAGCAGACTAAGACCTACGCAGCAAAATAAGCGCTGTCTGCGCCTCTTACCTGAATGAATCCAAGCCCTGACGAACTCGCCAGTAACTATGCTCAGATGAGCGAGTCAGAATTGATGGACATCGCCCGTTCCTACGACTCACTGACTGAGTCTGCGCAGGTTGTGTTGCGCGCGGAGTTCACCAGGCGGCATCTCGATCCGCCCACGATCGACGAGCTCTACAATCCCGCTGCATCCGGTCCCAACTTCATCACCGTCCGCCGCTATCGCGACCTTTCCGAGGCAATCGTTGCTCGCTCGCTTCTGCAATCTGCGGGAATCCACGCCTACCTGCGCGATGAAAATCTCGTCCGCCTCGAATGGCAAATATCCAATTTCATCGGAGGCATTCGATTGCAGGTTGAGAAGTCTGACGAAGCGGCGGCGGCTGAGATTTTGAACCAGCCCATCCCAGATACCGTCCCCTTCGACGATCAGGAAGAGTTCGTACAGCCTCTCTGTCCTCGATGCGGCTCGTCCGACATCACATTTCAAGGCTCGTCGCGAGAGGCCGCACTCGCCTCGCTTACCTTTTTGTCACTGCCGCTCCCGTTGGGCAGAAAGACATGGCTTTGCAACGCCTGCAATGCGCGCTGGACTGACGACGGAGACGATCCTTTAGTGTCGGAAGAAACCCCCGCATCATAAGCTTTCCTTTCTGTGTCTCCGCCTCTAGAAAGAAAATTTCGCCGCAAGCTGCAGAATTCGCGGACTCGCCGCGCTCACCGCCTGCCCAAACGTCGTGCTGCCGATATCTCCATCTACGGAAGAAGGCCCAAAGAACTGCGTGTGGTTAAAGACATTGAAAGCCTCCACGCGGAACAAGAGAGCCTTCGATTCAGTAAGCGCCAGGTTCTTCGAAACGGCGGTGTCGAAATTCCCCGAGCCTGGCCCGCAGAAGAAACGTCGCTTCGCATCGCCCGGAGTCCCCAGCGCATTCATGCTGAAGGCATCGGTGCTGAAATAGTTGTTCCCATACGTTCTCGGATTGTGGTTCAGATGCAGCGAACCGCCGTTATAGTCCGGCTCATCGATGCTGCTGTTGTTCACCCCGTTAGGATTCGTCCCCAACAGTGAGTTGTCGCCATTGTTTACCATCAACACCGGAAACCCGGTGCTGAACCGCGTGATCCCGGAGATGTCCCAGCCAGTGGTCCAACGATTGGAGCGTTTCAAGAGCTCATCGAAGGGAAGCCGATAGTCATAGCTGACCACAAAGTTATGCTTCACATCGAACGATGAAAGTGCATAGCTCAACGCCGGATTGATGGGGTTAACTTCCTCGCCTACATTGGAGGACTGGTCCAGCGACTTGCCATAGGTATAAGCGCCAAAGTACTCAAGCCGCCCGCTGGTATGCCGCGCGCTCAGTTCCAGCGCGTTGTAGTTAGCGTGGCCGATCGTGGTCTGCAACGCATTGCTGCCAAAGTTCGGGCCCAGCTGAGTGCGCGTGCCATTTACCGTCTGCCCCGCGGCGGTCACAAAAACATTACTCTCGCCAAAGGCTCCGCAGGTCGCCGATCCCGGAGCAACCTGGTCAGGCTGGCTCAGGCTCAGGCAGAGTGCGGGGTCGCCGTAATTCTCCGCGATTAACACCAACTGGTTATGGCTTGACGTTCCCGCATAACTCGCACTCAAGACGGTATTAGGGCCGGCCTGACGCTGAATCGACAGCATCCACTCCTCGGTGTACGGAATCTTGTTATGAATGCTATAGCCAGGAATGCCGCTGATCGGTAGAAAATTGCTCCAATCAAAAGTGGTGTCCGGATTGTTCTTCGAGCTATTCAGCGGAGCAAAGGTGTAGGGAAACGGCTGGCCGAAATCCTGCCCGTTCGACGCCGTCACAAAAGGCGTCGCAAAGAGCGGTGGCGCTGGACTGCTGTAAGTCGTCCCATAGGGCGCGTTCGCCGCCAGAATGCCAATCGTCAGCGCCTCGATCGAGGTATAGAAATTGCCAAACCCCGCGCGAATGCTGGTTGTCCCCGCCGAGCCAAGAACTTTCCCCAGGAAGCTGTCTGAGTCGGCAGTCGGCGACCAGGCCAGGCCCACACGAGGAGAAAAATTCAGATTGCTCACCGGAGCCAGCGTCCGTGAAACGCCAGGATCGCCGGGATACAGAATCCCCGCCGGAGCACCGGGAAACACAACCGACTGCGCGCCCGGAACAAAGGTCGATATCTGGTTATACTTCTCCGTCCACGGAGCAATGCGGTCCCAACGTAGTCCATAGTTCAGAGTAAGACTCGGCATCACATGCCAGCTATCCTGGGCGAACAGGCCAACATACTTGTTGCGCGCGTAAAAAGCATTCAGTTGGCTCTGGTTATACTGGCTCGGCACCCCAATCAGGAAGTCGGCGAAATCGACACCGGTTTCGCTGCCGGAGAAAACAAAGTTTCCATTAAACTGCGCGATCGGATCGGCATTGACCTGGTCGGCATGAAAGTCTGCTCCAAACTTCAGCGAGTGCCGCCCCACGACCTTTGCAAAGGTATCTGAGACCTCGTAAGTGTTATTCGTCTGAATGAGCTCATTAGCTGCCGCGCCGATCGAATAGCCGTTGAAGTTGATGTTCTCAACGCCCTCACCCTTCGGATCAAGCGGAACGATGCTCGGCGACCCATCCGTATTCACAAAGCCCTGCGAAGTCAGACTCACGCCCAGGCCACCGACCGGAACGCCAAGGTTGGTGTAGTCGCGCATGTAGCTAAAGTGAATTTCATTGACCGCGGTCGCGCTGAGGGTCTTCGTGTCCCCCAGGGCAAAGAGTTGCGCCCGCCCATTGGTGAGCGCATTGAACCCCGGAACGCTGGCTCCGCTTTGCGCAACGGGGTAAGGATTGTCGAGTGTGAAATTGTCGATGAAGTAGTAGGTCGAGATCAGTCCGAATCGTCCGCTGTCCAGATCGAGTCGCGCCGCGCCCTTGTCATCGTTAAGCACCTGGTTGGAGGAAGAGGTTGCAAAGGTGCCATTCGCCGTATTGGGCGCGGGAATATACGGCAGCAAATTTGCTCCCGGCCCCGACCACGCCCGCTGCGGAATCGTCGCATTTGGAAACACGCACTGCGTTGAGCTCGCGCAGCCGGCCACGTAGTAAGGCTCGCCGGCTACCACGGAATAGCCAAGCGTCTGCGTCAGTTGGTTAGCAAAGTAAGGTCCGCTCACAATTCCCGAAAGTTGGCTCGACAGATCGCTCAGGTTGCCGGTGCGGTCTGTCGCTGAAGGAACGCTGATGCTCCCGGTATCGATCCCCTGCGTCTGTCGCGTCCCTTGATAATCGGTGAAGAAAAATAGCTTGTTCTTCAAAAACGGACCGCCAAACGTGCCGCCAAACTGGTTCTGCACAAACTGCCCGCGGGTCGGCGAAAAGTAATTGCGTGCGTCGAGATCAGTGTTGCGAAGAAATTCAAAAACCCCGCCATGAAAACGGTTCGTACCCGACTTGGTGACTACGTTGATCTGGCCGCCGCTGAACTCCCCATATTCGGCGTCAAAGTTGTTGGTGATGATCCGGAACTCGGCGATCGAGTCTAGGTTTGGAATGATCGCGGTGCCTTCGTTGACGTCCTCTTCCGCGTTGCTGCCGTTCACCAAAAAGACATTGGCAAACTCCCGCTGCCCATTGATCGAGAGCGTTCCGGGGTTCAAGGTCCCTGAGGGCGAGAGCGCCACCGCACCTACATCCTGCACCGTGTCCGCGGTGATCGAGGTCTCGGGGGCGACCCCAGGCTGCAGTGCCATCAGGTCCGTATAGCTTCGGCCATCCAGAGGGACCGAGGTCATCTGCTCGCCGCTGATGACCTCACCCATTTGCGTACTAACGGTCTCGACATGCAGCGCGTTATCGCTGACGCTGACCGTCTGCGCAACGCCGCCTAGAGCGAGCGTCGCATCCTCGGTACGCGCCGCATTGGCGTCGAGCACAATGTCTTTGCGCTCATAAACACCAAAGCTTGCAGCCTGCACATTGAGTTCGTACCGCCCCACGGGTAGGACGGGCAGCGCATAGTATCCTTTGCTGTCGCTCTGCGTATGATGAATTGCTCCAGTTGCCGTCTCACGAATGTTGATGGACGCGCCTTGGATGACCTTACCTGCAGGGTCTTTCACCGTTCCGGAGATGCTGCCGCTGGTGCTGCCCCAAGCCATGAGAGCGGGAAAAACAACGATTGCTATCAGCCAAAGCGCCTTCTTCGCGACCGTTTTCAGCAAGCCTGTACTTGCGGCTGCGGCACTACGGCCATCCTCTGGAAAATGCCTCGATAGCAAAATAAAGCCCTTTCTGGGCGCAGTAAATCTCAAGGTGCTCAAGAGCGCCTTAGGAAACTCCTGCTGGTTGTAACCGGAAGGGAAACGGGCCTATATTTGCATCAGGCGGCCATCACTTCCGCTTATCTTCGGGCCTTTGCGATCTCCGCCAAGAGTTTGCGCAAGGGCCCGTGGTTTGTGTGGGGCATGGCCCACCGAGACTATCTCTTCAAGATTGGAGGCCTATTTCGGCGACTGAATGGAATATACGACAGATTTAGTCCGCATTGCAATGGGCTGAAGCTTCCAATCAGGTTAAAAGGTGTCATTTGTTTGTCACCCTTCAAAGGCCCTCTCTCTAGTCAGCCCGAGGGTTGAACTGGCAAATTAACAATCTCCTGGAGCCTGGAAGAGTTTTTTGCATCCTATCCAACTACGCCATTTGGCGCAGAAAAATCGACGGAGAATGAAAGCATGCCGAAGAAAGCTGAAGCAAAAGCATTTACACGCAAGAAACTGATCGATGCTCTGAATGAAGATCTCTCTCGCGAATATCAGGCCATCATTGCCTACGTGAACTACTCCCAGGTGCTCAAGGGCGCTGCCTACATGAACATCGCCGACGAACTCGCCGTCCACGCCGCCGAAGAGCTCAGCCACGCCCTCCAGGTCGCCAACCACATCGACTACCTCGGCGGAATGCCGTCGGTGACTCCTAAGCCGGTGAAGACTTCTGAGAAGGCTGAAGAGATGCTGCGCTTCGACCTGGAGAACGAAAAGGAAACGATACGGAATTACCGCCGCCGCATTATTCAGGCTGATTCCCTGAACGAATTCGCGATCACAGAGAGCCTGCGCAATATCGTCGTCCAGGAGCAGGACCATCTCATCGCCTTGGCAACCGCCCTTGGCATCGACCCACCAAATCCCGGCATCGCTGACTAAGAACCAGCCGGCAATAAGCACTTCCGCATTGCACATAGGAGAGAGTAAGGTAGGGGGAATGAATTGGCCCAAAGCTATTTCCTCCTACCTGCGGGCGGCCCTGGTCATATCCGGGCTGTCTTTGGCATTTACGATTCACATCTGCGCCCAGGCTTCAAGTACTCCCAAGCAGCCCAACATTCTCGTCATCTTCGGCGACGACATCGGCTTCTGGAATGTGAGCGCCTATAACCGCGGCATGTTGGGATACAGGACGCCCAATATCGATCGGCTGGCGAAACAGGGCGCGATCTTCACCGACTACTACGGCCAGCAGAGCTGCACCGCCGGGCGCGCGGCCTTTATCACTGGGCAAAGCCCCATTCGCACCGGGCTCACCAAGGTTGGGCTTCCCGGCTCGCCGCTGGGCCTTCAGAAGCAGGACCCCACCCTCGCCGATCTACTCCACCCGCTCGGCTACATGACCTTCCAGAACGGTAAGAACCATCTTGGCGACCGGAACGAGTTTCTTCCCACCGTCCACGGCTTCGACGAGTTCTTCGGCAACCTCTATCACCTGAATGCGGAGCAGGAGCCGGAGAATGTCGACTACCCCAAGAATCCCGCCTTCCTCGCCAAGTTCGGCCCGCGCGGAGTCCTCAAGTGCAAAGCCACCGCTGCGGAAAATCCCGCGCCAGCCGACCCGCGTTTCGGCGCATGGGGCAAGCAGACCTGCGAAGATACCGGTCCCCTCACGATCGAAAGAATGAAGACCGCCGACGAGGAGTTTCTCGCCACGTCGCTCGATGATATGGACCGCTCGGTCAAAGCGGGCAAGCCCTTCTTCATCTGGCACAACACCACGCGGATGCACATCTGGACCCATCTGCAGCCGAAGTACGAGGCCATGGTTGCCAAGTACGGACTCTACGGCGCGGGCATGCAGGAGCTCGACGACAACGTCGGCGTCCTGCTCAAGAAGCTCGACGATCTCGGCATCGCCGACAACACCATCGTGATCTTCTCGAGCGACAACGGCGCAGAAGTCATGAGCTGGCCCGATGGCGGAACCACCCCGTTCCGCGGCGAGAAGAACACCAGCTGGGAAGGCGCAAACCGCGTGCCCATGCTCATTCGCTGGCCCGGAGTGATCAAGCCTGGAACCGAAGTCAACGAGATCGCCGCTCATGAAGACCTGCTACCCACGCTGATGGCGGCCGCCGGCGTACCCGACGTGAAGGAGAAATTGCTGACCGGCTATCAAGCCGGCGATTCAACCTTTAAGGTCCACCTCGACGGCTACAACCTGTTGCCTTACCTCAAAGGAGAGACGGAAGAAGGTCCCCGCAAGGAGTTCCTCTACTGGACCGACGACGGCGACCTGGCCGCCCTCCGTTACGACAAGTGGAAGATCCTCTTCATGGAGCAGCGCGCCCAGGGATTTTCCGTATGGGAAGACCCGTTCACCACGCTTCGCGTACCCAAGCTTGTCGATCTGCACTCCGACCCCTTCGAACGCGGGCCCGAGGAAGGCATCGACTACGATCACTGGAGGATCGACCGCGTCTTCCTGCTCGTTCCCGCGCAAGCTTTCGTCGGGCAATGGTTGCAGTCGTTCGCGCAGTTTCCGCCGCGGCAAAAACCAGCCAGCTTCAACCTTGACGAAGTCATGAAGAAGTTGGCGACCGATGCCGCCAACGCCCAGGACTAGACTCGGCCTAGCTCTTCAACACAGTCCGGATGTGCAGTTCCTTCAACTGCGTCTCGCTTACTGCGGTGGGCGCGTCGACCATCAGGTCGATCGCCTTCGCCGTCTTCGGGAAGGCAATTACCTCACGAAGACTCTGCGCGCCGGCAAGAATCATCGCGATCCGATCCAGCCCCAATGCGATCCCTCCATGCGGAGGGGTGCCATACTCCAACGCATCGAGGAAGAACCCAAAGCGCGACTTGGCTTCTTCCGGACTCATGCCCAGTGCGCTGAAGATCTGCTGTTGCACATCCTGGCGATGAATACGGATCGACCCCGAGCCAAGCTCCGTCCCATTCAGCACAATGTCATAAGCCAGCGACCGCACCGAACCGGGATCGGAGGTAAGCCGCCCCGCCTTCAAATCGTCCTCATGCGGAGAAGTGAAGGGATGGTGCGCAAACGTCCAGCTCTTCGTCTCTTCATCCCACTCAAAGAAGGGAAAATCCGTCACCCAAAGGAATTTGTAATCGTCGACTGTTACCTTTTTTCTCGAAGCGCTTATGCCGGTCCGCATACTTCTGCGCAATCGCCAAACGCACCGCCCCGGCTGCCTCAAAGACCTGCCGTTCGCGGCTCGAAAGTACACCCGGCCCGCGCTGCTCGCTGGTGGCCTCAGCAGTGTTCGCTGCCGCAACAAGCGCGAACAAATCTCCGTCGACGCCGCCAGCCAGTTCTCGCACTTTGACCATGGCATCCGGAAACATCTTTTCCAGCCGCTTGAAATCGTCGAAGACCTTCGTTCCTTGCTGCGCCAGCTTCGCCGGATATAGCAGGCGTAGATCATCGCGCTCTTTCCGCGAAAGCTCACCCACCGCCGGAACATGCACCGCGACTACAGGCAGAGCCGGGTTCACACCCAGAGATTCCAGATCGCCCGCCGCAAAAATCTCGCGGACCTCGCGCAGTTCAGGCAGGCGCAGATCAGGCTTATCGATGCCATAGCGCCGTATCGCCTCATCGAAGGTCATCCGTGGAAAGGGCGGAGTCAGCGTAGTCCCCGCAACCGAAAACGCCGCGCTCAGAAATCCTTCGACCACCGCAAAGACCGTCTCCTGCTGCGGAAACGAAATCTCCAGATCGATCTGCGTGAACTCCGGCTGCCGGTCGGCGCGAAGGTCTTCGTCGCGGAAACACCGTGCAATCTGAAAATAGCGGTCGCAGCCCGAGATCATCAATATCTGCTTAAACAACTGCGGAGACTGCGGTAGCGCATAGAAGTGTCCAGCATGTACGCGGCTCGGAACCAGATAATCGCGCGCGCCCTCCGGCGTCGATCGCGTCATGTACGGAGTTTCGATCTCAAGAAAACCTTGACTCGAAAGATATTGGCGAATGGCCAGCGCGATGTCATGCCGGACCTTGAGATTGTGCTGCATCTCCGTGCGGCGCAGGTCGAGGTAGCGATATTTCAGCCGTACCTCCTCGTTCGCAATCGCATCTTCGGCGGGAGAAAACGGTGGCAGCTTCGCATCGTTCAGCACCAACAACTGCTCAGCGACGACCTCGATCTCGCCCGTATCCATTTTTGGATTAATCACATCTTTGCCGCGCAGCCGCACGCGTCCAATCGCCGCGACCACATATTCCGGACGAATCTGCTCGCCCTTCGCATGGGCCTCAGAGCTGGTCTCGGCATCGAGCACCACCTGCGTAATGCCATAGCGGTCGCGCAGGTCGAGAAAGATCAAATTTCCATGGTCGCGGCGCCGGTTGACCCAGCCCATCAGGACGACCGATTCGCCGGCCGAAGGCGCGCGGAGTTCTCCGCAGTTATGCGTGCGTTCTAGCGTTCCTAAAAAGTCGAGCAAAAACAAACCCCTACTTATCAAAATTAGTTCGGAAACTGTGTCTGTAATATGGCCAGATATGTGAAGTGGTCAGGGTGTCCAGAATTAGGACAACGATAGCCCGCCTTCGCATCTAGAACGTGTGCAGCTACAGCAGTGAGTTCCCACCCAAGATACTCATCGGACTCAAGAAATAGCGTTGTCAGTTTGTTCCATTCTTTGAGTTCGCCGAAGTCGTAAACTTTTTTTGTGTGCTCACGATGCTGGGTAGGAGTGTTCGCATTTCCCCACGACCACTCCCATTGATTCCCTTGCACAGTCCCGACAACTGCTACGTCTGCTATTACCTTGGTCAACCCATTCTCTGAGAATATGAGAACGCCAGAGTCCAGCTCATAATCCCAGCGGGGCCAACTGTCGATTTTGTATTTCTCCCGCCAGACCTTATTTAGATCCATCAATTCATGGACACATGTATGGCGAAATGAGTCGTACTCGGTCGCTAAGCATGCTTCACAGAGGTTTCGATCTTCATGGCGTGCAGGCATATATGTCCACTAATAAGGTATCTTCAGAGCCGTTGGCAATTCGCCGCGCGCAATCTTCGTCTGTTCGCCGCTGGCAAAATTCTTAACTGTAAGGATACCGGACTGAAGCTCATCCTCGCCCAGCAGCACAATGTTGCGCGCCACCTTGTTTCCGGTCTCAAACGATTTCTTGATCCGGAACGAGCCGTCGCCCACTTCAATCCGCAAACCGTTCCGCCGCAGCTCTCGCGCCAGAACCAGGGCGGCCGAATTCAACCCCTCGCCAATCGGCGCTATATAGGCATCCGCCAGCGTCGCTTGAACTTGCCCGGCCTGCGCTTCCAGCGTCAGCACCAGCCGGTCAGCGCCGATGGCAAACCCAATCCCCGGAGCCTTCGGGCCGCCAATCATCTCCGACAGTCCGTCATACCGGCCGCCGCCCAACAAGGCATTCTGCGCGCCCAGTCCGCCATGCTGGAACTCAAAGGTTGTTCGCATGTAATAGTCCAGCCCGCGAACCAGCCGATGACTCACCTCATAAGCAATTCCGCAGGCATCGAGCCCCACGCAAACGGCGGCAAAGTGCGCTTTCGACCCATCGTCGAGGTAATCCGCTATCCGAGGCAAGGTCTCAATAATCGGCTGATCTTCCGGCACCTTGCAGTCCAGCACTCGCAGCGGATTCTTCTCCGCCCGCTGCTGGCAATCACCACACATCTGCGGTGCAACCGCTCGCAGCGCCTCTTTCAAAACCGCGATATACCGCGGGCGATCGCTCGCCGACCCCACCGAATTAATCAGCAGCTTCCACCCGGTAATCCCCAGTTCATCGAGAAAGCTTGCCAGCATCTCCAGCACCTCGGCATCGCGCAGCGGACACTCTGACCCCGAGCTCGCCGGCCCAATCACCTCAGCCCCGATCTGGTAGAACTGCCGGTATCGCCCCTTCTGCGGCCGCTCCCGCCGAAACTGCGGTCCAATGTAAAAGAGCTTTTGCAGCATCCCGCTCTCGCCCAGGCCATGCTCGATATAGGCGCGAACCACTCCGGCGGTATTTTCAGGGCGAAGCGTCAGCGACTGCGCCTTCTCCGACTGCGCCCGCGCCCGATCCTCCCAGGTGTACATCTCCTTCGATACGATGTCCGTCTCTTCGCCAACCCCGCGCGCAAAAAGCTGGGTGTCTTCAAAGATCGGCGTACGAATCTCGCCAAAGTTATACCGCCCAAAGACTGCCCGAGCGGTTGACTCAACGCGGTTCCAAAGTTCAGTCTCAGGCGGCAGCAGATCGCGCGTGCCGCGTACAGCTTTCAAAGTGCTCATGATCTCTTTACCTGATTCCAGTCTACTTAAGACTGCGAGCGGGAACGAAAGCGGCGTGTGAAGTTGTGTGTAATACTGTGTGTGGACTAATGTGTGACCATTCGGAGGTCCCAAATGGCAACAAACCTGGGTTTGGACGACGCCGCGATTGAAGATGCCCGAATTCTCGGGGGGTATAAAACCAAGAAAGACGCCGTAAACGCTGCCATCCACGAATACGTGAAGCGACGCAAGCAGGCTCAGATCATTGAGCTATTCGGCACGATCGACTACGACCCGGAATACGACTACAAGGCAGCGCGACGGTCGAAAACGCAAGATGATTCTTTTTGATACGACCGTTTGGTCACTTGCCTTGCGGCGCAGGCGCGAAGATCTTAGCCTCTCGGAGGCTGCGATGTGCCGGGTTCTAGAAGAGGCCGCTCAGGGTGGTCGCGCGCAGCTGCTTGGCATCATTCGCCTGGAAGTGTTGAGCGGCCTCCGTGACCGCGCCCAATATGAACGATTGCGAAGCTACTTGAGCGCCTTTGACGACATTCCGCTCTCGACAAGCGATTACGAAGATGCCGCTGCCATGAGCAATACTTGTCGGGCCGCCGGTGTGGCTGGAACCTCCGCCGATTTTCTCATTTGCGCAGTTGCGGTTCACCGCAACTGGGAGATATCCACCCTCGACCGCGACTTCCAGCAATACGCTAAGCACCTCCCACTGCGTCTTCTTAGCCTAGGTTGAAGCGACCCAGTCCTCCTGCTCCTTCAAATAAATTGCGACATAATCCAGATAATTCTTCGCATACATCAAAATCATCTCCCGGTCTTGCGGATCCAGTCGTCGCCGCTCTTTCCCCGGAACCCCTGCCCAAAGGCTGTTAGGCGGAATCACGGTATTCTCCGGAATCAGAGCACCTGCGGCAATAATCGATCCCTCCCCGATTCGCGCATTGTTCAGAATGGTCGAGCCCATACCGATCAGGCACGCATCCTCAATCACCGCGCCATGCACGGTCGCATTATGCCCAATCGTCACCCAATCGCCCACAATCACCGGATATTCGTTTCGCATCCCATGCAGCACCGAGCAATCCTGCACATTGGAATTAGCCCCAAGCCGGATCGAATGCACGTCCCCGCGCAACACCGCATTCATCCACACGCTGGCGTTCTCGCCCAGCGTCACATCACCGATAAGTTGCGCCGATACATCGACATAGCAGCTTTCCGGAACGACCGGCGTATGCCCCTGATAAGACCGGATCATGGAGAAACCTCACTGTGCAAAAATGCCCAGTCCGCAGTGTACAGGTCAGAGTGACAGGTTTCCGGGAACGGCACGGCGAGATTGAGGCCTCGCTCCAACTCTACGGAGAATATCTAGCGTATTGACAGTCAATACGTATGTACGTATTGTTCAATTCATGAGTCGACCTTCTCTTCGCGAAGATATTCTCCGTGCCGGACTGAAAGTCATGTTCCGCTCCGGATATCACGCTGCGAGCGTTCGGGACATCTGCGCCGCCGCCGGCGCTCCGCAAGGCTCCTTCACCAATCACTTCCATTCCAAGGAAGAATTTGCCAGGGAGGTGCTGGATCGCTATTTCGCCAATCTTCAGGGAACCGTCAGAAACGCCCTGGACGACAAGTCACTGACCCCGCGGCGTCGGATTCAGCGCTATCTCCAACTCATCACCGACGTTCTCGAGGCTGAGAAGTGGGATCGCGGCTGCCTCATTGGCGATTTCAGTCTGGAGACGGCTTACACAAGTCCGCTGCTACGGCAAAGGCTCGAGGCCATCTTCGAGGAGTGGCATGCTCCTTTCGCATTGTGCATTGCCGAGGGCCAGGCGATGGGTGAGATTGATGCGGCCTTCGATGCCCTGGACCTGGCCGAGTTCCTGCTCGCCTCGTGGGAGGGAGCGATTCTCCGCATGAAAGTCGAGGGCGGCCCGGGGCCGCTCGAACGTTTTAGAAGAGTTGTCTTTGCAACTGTATTTAAGGAGCCGAAATGAACACGCTTGTCGATGTTGCTCTCAATCAACTTCCGGTTTTGGATTCGACCATGGCCTATCGCGAGGCTGGCCAAGCCGGAGCGCAGCTCGTATTGTTCCTCCACGGAAACCCAACCTCATCGTATCTATGGCGCGAAATCATTCCTCTAGTGGCGCCTGCAGGCCATTGCGTCGCGCCGGATCTGATCGGCTTCGGGCAATCGGGGAAGCCGGAGATCGAGTATCGGTTCTTTGACCATGTACGCTACCTCGACGCCTTCCTTGAAAAAGCAGCAATCGCGTCTGCATATGTAGTCGCCCACGATTGGGGCACGGCTCTGGCCTTTCACCTCGCCGCGCGCCGGCCGGAGTTCGTGCGCGGTCTCGCCTTCATGGAGTTCATCCGCCCGATGCCCAGCTGGGACGACTTTCATCCTGCGGCAGTAGAGACCTTCAAGAAATTTCGGACCCCGGGAGTCGGCGAGGAGATGATTCTCGAGCAGAATGCATTTATCGAAGGGGTCTTACCCGGAGCGACCTTCCGCAAGCTGACTGAAGAGGAGATGGCCGCCTATCGCGCGCCCTTTCCGACGCCTTCATCTCGTCGACCCACCTGGCGATTTCCTAACGAGTTGCCCATCGAGGGGCGTCCCGCGGACGTTTATGCCGCCCTGGAAGAGGCACATCGCGCATTAGCGCAGTCATCCTATCCGAAGTTGCTGTTTGCCGGAGATCCGGGCGCGCTGGTCTCCCCGTCCTTCGCCAGGGAGTTCGCCGCAGGCCTTAAGAATTGCAAGCTGGTTTCCGTTGGCGCAGGAATTCACTATCTGCCCGAGGACCACCCCCAGGAAATTGGCTCATCCGTAAGGGAATGGCTCACCGGACTGCAAGCCGCGAGTCTTTAAGGCGCTGCCGGCCGCGCGAGATGAGGTATCATGAAAGAGCCCACGTAGGGATGTCTGGAGGTGTATTTCTTTTGGCGGAAGTTCGAGTTCAAGAGGGTGAACCCCTTGAAAACGCATTGCGCCGGTTCAAGCGGAAGGTCCAGCAGGAAGACATCATCAAGGAAGTCAAGCGCCACTCCTTCTATCTGAAGCCCGGTGAGAAGCGTCGCGTGAAAGAAGCGCTGGCGCGGAAACGGAATCGCAAAAAGGCCCGCAAAGAAGCGGAGTAGCCTTTCGAAGTACAAAGACGGCGCAGGAGACCCAAGTCCCCTGCGCCGCCTTCCTTTTACGGCGAAGGCATCCCGAAAACCACGTTTCCCCGTCTGGTGAGGCCACCGAGCTCAGCCCTTTCACCTCCTGCTCGGGCAAGACCACGCAGTCTTCCTGTATTGTGACGAGGGGCTCCCGCGACCATCCGTCGGCGTCCCACCCATCTTCCGCAATCGATTCGAGGACACTCAAATGCCCAGCAGCCAGGTTCTACTAGAAGATGCCCGCCGCATCATCGCCGCCGCCGAAAAGAAGGCCGCCGAGATCGGCCAGCCCATGAACATCGCCGTCGCCGACGCCGGCGGCAACCTCGTCGCCCACGTCCGCATGGACAACGCCTGGATCGGCTCCATCGACATCTCCATCAAGAAGGCCTACACCTCGCGCGCCTTCAACATCGCCACCAAAGACCTCGCCGAACACTCCCAGTCCGGAGGCCAGTTCTTCGGCATCCACGCCTCCAACGACGGCAAGATCATGATCTTCGCCGGAGGCATTCCGCTCAAGGCGAAAGGCAAAGTCGTCGGCTCCATCGGAGTCAGCGGAGGCTCCGGCGAACAAGACCACGCGGTAGCCCAGGCCGGTGCGGCGGCCTTCTAAGCTAATCAACTCAGACTGCGTCAAGCATCGCGCTCCAAATTTACGTGCCTCCACCATTGCACGACTGCAACTTCGGGCAGGAAATCTCCGTCTCAACACTCGATGGGGTCGGTCGAGAGCCATCCTCATTGGTTTGGTTATCGAGGTTGCTAACGGGTCGGCAGCCCAAGGCCTCCTTCCAAAACGACGCAACTCATTGCTTCAAATGGCATCTGAGGGAGCAAGTTGCGGGAATGTCTTTGAGCCCGGCCGGGCCCTGGCCCTGGCCTATGTTACAAATAGGTGAATGTTTACCCTTTCGTTATAGGCAACAAGATAAAAAAATAAAAGACCTTGATCGAAATTCCTGAATTAGCTGCGGAGACCCCCATATATTGAATAGGACAGTCACTGGAAAATTTGTTCAGGGTGGATTACTAATAGGACTGACTATCGTTCTCTACGGATGCGGTAGCGGATCCAAAAGTCCCTCGCCAAATGAGAGTGGGACTCTGGCACAACAGAGCGACATCGCCATCGTGAGTAGTCAGCCGGGTGTCACTCCCTTCATAGCTTCAGTTCAGCTTATCGGGCAGAGCGTCTCTCAACTGACTTCGGTTGCATTCCACATCTCGGCCAAGCCGAATTCAGTGTCTCGACCGGTGAACGTGAACTGGGGTACGACTGCCCTTTCTAATCGTGGCTACTTGCAGCACAATTTGATCAATCTACCAGTTTTTGGCCTTTACCCAAACTATCAAAACCAAGTCACCATTCAGCTCACATTTAGCGATGGCTCTACACAGTTTCTGCAATACCAGGTCGCAACCGCGCCCTACACGGATCCAACTGGAGTTTACTTAAATCCGACGATTGTCAAAGCCAGGGCTCCGGGAAGCACATTGGGCTTCAACTTTTTTATCATGAAGTCCTTGCTTACTTCCCCTGTCATCGTCGATACCGATGGGGTCGTACGTTGGGTAGTTCCGGCAATGCCTACTTCAAATGTTTATTTTGCGGATGGACAGTTTGTGACCGGAAGTCCCACTGCTCCAAACGTCACGCTACTTTCGATGGACGGCACACAGTCCCCGGTCCAGATCAATCTTCCGCAACCACTTCTGTCTTCGTTCAACCATAACATTGACCCTGGGCCCAATGGCCTTCTGGCCGAGTTCAATGGAACGGACGATCTCGGCGTGAGCACTGATGATATCGTCTCGGAAATCGCGCCATTCTCAGATCAAGCCCCTTATCAAACCTATGACATGGCAGACATACTGACGTCTTACATGCTGGCGAACGGTGACGACCCAACCGCTTTCGTACGACCCGGCATTGACTGGTTCCACGCAAACGCCAGCACCTACGATCCGAGCGATAATACGGTGATAATCTCCAGCCGAGAGAACTTCCTGATCAAGCTGAATTACTCGACTCATGAGATCGTCTGGATTTTCGGCGACCCTACCAAGTACTGGTATACCTTTCCATCGCTTAGGGCCAAAGCGTTGACGCTAGATGCGGGAGGGGACTATCCGATCGGACAACATGCAATTTCTATTACCTCGGATGGCTACATCATGGTCTTTAATGATGGGTACGGAAGCCTAAATCAACCCACTGGAGAGCCTGCGGGTCTCACTCGAACGTATAGCGAAGTGAATGCCTACTCTGTGAATACCGCAGCGATGACAGCTCAACAGGTATGGAGTTTCAACTACGGACAAAGCGTCTTCTCCCGAGTGTGTGGAAGTAGTTATGAAGCGCCGGAGAAGAGCTATCTGGTGGATTTCGCGACCGCGGATAATGGGCAGGAGGCGCGGCTGGTGGGCTTGGACTCGAACCTCAACGTCGTATTCGATTTTCAGTACGAGTCACCCTCGCAATGTGGTGCCGCTTGGAATGCAATACCGGTACCATTGGAAAACCTGCAAATCAACTAGCTCAGACGAACCTGCGTAGCTAGCTGTCCCCACATTTCTCCCCGCTCGTCCAATTTTTGTCAGATTCCGCCGGTTCGTCCTCCCACCTGTTGACATTCAACCTATCCATGTGCGCTGATATGTTGAGAGTCAACAGGAGAAGCGCCACATGGGCGAATCGAAATCCGACGTATTACAAGGCACGCTCGACCTGATGGTCCTCAAGACCCTCGAATCCATGGGTCCCCTCCACGGCTACGGCATCGCCCGACGCATCGAGCAAGTCAGCGATAACGGACTCAGCCTCAACCAGGGAACAATCTATCCCGCCCTCCTCCGCCTCCTGCAGCGCGGATGGGTCAAGGCCGAATGGGGAACCTCCGAGACCGGCCGCCGCGCCAGGTTCTACTCCCTCAGCCGAACCGGCCGCAAGCAAATCGAAGAAGAAACCGAGAACTGGGAGCGCATTGCCGCAACCATGGCGCGGTTCCTAGTCACATCGAAGCCCGCGCCGTCGAAATAGGAGTCCCGCATGGACCTCATCCGCACAATCCTCAGTCGCTGCGCTGCTCTTTTCGGACGCCAAAAACTCGATGCCGACCTCGACGAAGAGCTCAGCGCCCACATCGATATCGCCATCGAGGAAAACCTCAAGCGCGGCATGTCCCGCGAACAAGCGCGAACCACAGCGCTCCGCGACTTCGGTGGAGTCACCCAGGTCACAGAGTCCTACCGCACCCAACGCGGATTGCCGTTTCTTGAGGTGTTGGTGCAGGACATTCGATATGCATGGCGACAGCTCCGCAACTCGCCCGGCTTCACGCTCACCGCGATCCTGACCCTAGCCCTCGGCATCGGCGCCAACACCGCGATCTTCACGCTGATCCACGGCATCCTGCTGCGCTCACTACCGGTGACCGATCCCTCGCGCCTCTATCGCGTCGGAGACAAGGACGATTGCTGCTACTACGACACATTCCAGAACGACGACGGCGACTTCGACCTCTTCTCATACGACTTTTATCTCCATCTGAAACAGTCCGCGCCGGAGTTCGAGGAGCTTGCAGCAGTCGAGGCCGGAGGCGTCGGGTTTAGCGTTCGCTATGGTTCCGCGGCCGCCCGGCCAATGCGGGCCGAGTATGTTTCCGGCAACTACTTCGCGACGCTCGGTGTGGGTGCCTATGCGGGTCGCCCGCTCAACGAGAGTGACGACTCGCCCGGAGTAGCGCCTGCCCTCGTCCTCAGCTATAGGACATGGCAGACCGACTTCGCCGCAGATCCCGCCGTAGTGGGTTCCACCGTCTATGTGCAGACGCATCCATTCACCGTTGCGGGGGTAGCACCTCCCGGCTTCTTCGGCGACCGCGTCATTGCAAACCCCCCCGACTTCTGGATGCCGCTGGCCGCTGAGCCCCTAATCGAAGGAGCAAACTCCTCGCTCAATCAAGTTGATGAGGACTGGCTCTATTTCTTGGGCCGGGTGCGTCCAGGCGCCAACCTTGGAAGCCTCCAGGCACGGCTCTCGGCAGCCTTGCAGCAATGGTTGCGCACGCGCCCAACGTACACCGATCATGGTGGAGCGGCCTTCATTCCGCGCCAGCACGTGGTCCTCTCGCCCGCGGGGGGCGGCATTCAGCGATTGCAGCAGCAAACCGGCGCGGGCTTGCGCCTGCTCATGATTCTCTCTGCGGCCGTTCTTCTCATTGCGTGCGCGAACATCGCCAACCTGCTGCTCGCGCGCTGCACCGCGCGACGCTCAGACGTTGCGGTACGCATCGCTCTCGGAGCGGCGCGCAGCAGGCTCGTTCGCCAGATCCTTACCGAGAGCGTGCTGCTGAGCCTCATCGGAGGAGCCGCAGGGTTGGCCGTTGCCTATGCCGGGTCACACATGATGCTGACTCTCGCCTTTCCCAATGCGAGAAATATGCCCGTCCAGGCCACTCCTTCGCTGCAGGTGTTAGGCTTCGCATTCTTCGTTTCCCTTATCGCCGGAGTCGTTTTCGGAACGGCCCCGGCGTGGCTGTCATCGCACGCGCAGCCCGCCGATGCTCTTCGCGGCGTGAACCGCTCCACCGGTGACCGCTCATCCATGCCGCAGCGAGGGCTGGTCATCCTGCAAGTAGCTTTATCGGTCGTCCTTTTGGCAGGAGCGTTCCTGATGACCAAGTCGCTCCGCAATCTCGAGCACCAGGACTTCGGTCTCACCACCGCCAACCGGTACGTGCTGCAGTTCGACCCAAAAGGAGTTGGCTATACCCTCGATCGGCTCCCCGCCCTCTATCGCGAGATCGAAGACCGTTTCTCATCGCTGCCTGGCATGGCTAACGTGAGTCTGGTTCGGTACATCCCGCTCGGCGGCAACCAGTGGGGCTCATGTGTCATCCCGCAGGGGTACCCCGCGCCGGGTCCTAAAGATGATTGCTTCTCAGTCTGGGACCGCGCGAGCACCCGCTTTCTAGAATCAATCGGAGTGCCAATCGTGCGTGGCCGAAATTTCACCGCTCAGGACACTGCCACTTCGCAGCAGGTTGTCATCGTCAACCAGGCCTTCGCCCGGCACTTCTTCCCCAACCAGGATCCTGTCGGCAAACATTTCGGCGTCGGCCAACCGCAATACTCCGGAGCTTACGAAATCGCCGGAGTCTTCGCGGACTTCAAAATGACCGATCCACGCCGGGATACTCGCCCGCTTTTCTTCCGCCCCCTGGCCCAGCAATTCACCGGATACAAAGAATCGGACGCGGATGCAGCGGAGAAAAGCTCGATGTTCGTCAGCTTCATCATTCTCGATTTCACCCAGGTGCCCCCGGACGCGGATGCACTCGCCCGCAAGACGCTCGCAGGGATAGATCCGAATTTATCTGTAGTTCGCTTTAGCACTTACGACTCCGAGGTCGCCGTCAACTTCAATCAGGATCGATTGATCGCGCGGCTCACCACTCTCTTCGGCGCGCTCGCGCTGGGCCTTGCTTCGGTCGGCCTCTACGGCGTCATGTCCTACTTCGTCGCCCGTCGCACCGCCGAGATTGGCATTCGCATGTCGCTTGGCGCGACACGTCTGAGCGTGGTGGCGATGGTACTGCGTGGAGCCTTCTGGCAGATTGCGATCGGCCTCCTGCTCGGCGTTCCCATCGCGCTTCTGGCCGGACATCTGATGGCCAGGCAGCTCTACGGAGTCAGCGGCTACGACCCATTCGCGCTGATCGCGGCGATATCGGTGCTTGGGCTGTGCGCAGCCGCCGCCGGATTTGTCCCCGCCCGGCGGGCCGCCTCGATCGATCCGATACAGGCACTGAGGGCTGAATGATTCAGCGAACGATCTGAAACATCCGGTCCCAGCGCGCGAAATCGAGCAATGCGCTCAACAAACTATTGCCGTGCGAGAGCCGCTCACCCGGTAGGGGCGTCGGATCCAAGGGCGAGATCCCCCGGACTGAGAAATAAATGACAAACGGCCGCCCAACGATATTGGCTCTCGGCACAAAACCCCAATAGCGGCTATCCCGGCTGTTGTTGCGGTTGTCGCCCAGCACAAAATAGCGGTCCGCCGGCACCACCAGTTCGCCATTCTCAAGACTCTCTCGCATCTGTACCCACCAGCGCGCATCGACCCCTGGATCGGTATAGGCGCCGGTGGGGAACTGGTCGCGAAAGCTGTCCGGATAGCTGCCGCGGTAGATCGCATACGGCTCCCGCTGCGGCTTGCCATTGAGATAAACCACGCCGTCAATCAATCGAATATGGTCGCCGGGCACGGCGATCACCCGCTTCACCAGGTATTCCGAGAGCTTCGCCGGAAAGTGGAAGACGACGATGTCGCCGCGATGCACCGTGCGGTACGGAAGCGCCCAAAACCACAAGCTGCCCGGCGGGCTTTCCGCCATCTTATTGACCAACAAGAAATCGCCCACCATCAGCGTGCTCTCCATCGATTCGGACGGAATCCGGAACGGCTGCACGATAAAGGTCAGCACAAAAAGAGCAATGACGATTACCGACAGGAAGGAGCGCACCGTCTCCAGAAGGTGAGGAAGGACGATGTGGTGTACAGGATGATCTGCGCGCGCTACTCCACCGCCGGCCATCGGCACGCCCCGGCTCGCAGATGCGGGCGCTTCATGCGTCTCGGACACAACCTCGATCGTCTCGGCGTCATTCGCGGTTTCGACGGTCTCCGGAATTGCGGGAACGCTTGTGGGAGTGCTCACGAGATCATCTCCCCAGCGGCAGGTTGCACCTCGGCGCCTGCCAAGTCAGGCCCTGTTTCCTCACACTCGCGTAGAAGCTTCTGGTAAGCACGTCGCGCAGCTTCTTGCTCAGCATGTTTCTTCGTCGTCCCACTTCCGCGCGCCAGCACCCGGGCGCTCGCATCCGCGGTGTGCGTTCGTACCTCGACAAGGAAGCGCTTGCGATGGTCCGGCCCGCTCTCGCCTTTGACAAAATACTGCGGCTGGCCAGCCTTGCGGGCCTGCAGAAACTCCTGTAGCGCGGACTTGTGATCGCCAATGCCGCCGCCGCGTTCGAGCGCCCCGCGAAGTTCCGTCACATCCGGTTCGACGACCCATTTCTCGACGAAGACCCGCGCCGAATCTAGACCGCTGTCTAAGTAGATCGCCCCGATCACCGCTTCGAGGCAGTTCGCCAGCAGCGCCGCTTTCTTGCGTCCGCCGCTCCGCTCCTCGCCTTTGCCAAGGTAAAGGCTCGCGCCCAATTCCAGCTTCAGCGCCACCTGCCCGAGATGCTGCCGGCTGACAAGCCCGGCCCGCAGGCGGGTCAACTCGCCTTCCTGGAGCTCTGGATAGCGACGGTAGAGCGAATCGGCTGCAATCAGTCCAACCACCGCATCGCCCAGAAACTCAAGCTGCTCATTGTCCAAGTCATCGACGGCCGACGGGCCCTGCTCAAAGGTCAAAGAGCTGTGGGTGAGCGCCTGTTCCAGCAATTCGGGTTTCGCAAACCTATAACCAATCCGCTCCTGCAGACTCGAGATTTCCGAAGGCGGGCTGGATTGGCGTGCCATAGCACTACTCTAGTCGATTGACGGGGCGAAGCTCAAAGGGTACTGGAGGGCGATCGGTCAGATCGTCAGGGAGCAAAGGGTCGAGGCTTCAGCGACCACCTCGCGGGATACTTCAGACTGCCCCAACCAATTCAACAGAGGCACTCAGATCTGCCACATCCTCGGCATCGAACATTCGCGTCTCACCCTCGCCCAAAGCGCAAATGCGGCTCTCGATTCCAGCGGCATGCGCCGCAGCCAGCAGCCGCGGCAGCGGCTCGGCCACCGGCTCAGCTGAGAGCCGAAAAGTTCCAAAGTGCATAGGCACCATCCACCGCGCACCCAAATCGAGGAAGCCTTGCAACGCGTCCTCAGGGCTGGTATGCACCGCGCGAAAGTTGTCCGGACTATAGGCTCCGATCGGCAGCAACGCGATCTCCGGCGCGAGCCGGCGTCCAATCTCCGCGAATCCCGAAAAGTAGGCCGTGTCTCCCGAGTGATAGATCGAGTGGCCGCCTCCACGCAGGACATATCCGCCAAATCCCCGGTAGGTGTCGTTAAACAACCGCGCTCCCCAGTGCTTGGCCGGAGTCAGCGTCACGTCGACCGCTCCCAAAACGCCTCCCAGACGAGTCATCTGCCACCACTCCAGAGAGATGACTCGCGAAAAACCCAAGTCCTGGATCAGATTCTCGACGCCCCACGGAACGATCGCGACTGGAGCCCTTCCGGTTAACCTGCGCGTATGGGCCACGATCTTGCGCAGCGAAGGACGATTCAGGTGGTCCATATGCGCATGCGTAAGCAGCACCGCGTCGATCGCCGGCAGCCCCTCGATCTGCACGCCAGGGAGTCGCAGCCGCCGCAGCACGATCAACCACTTGGCAAACACCGGGTCGACCAGCACCGTCTGCCCGGCAATCTGAATCATGAAAGAGGAATGTCCGATGAACGTTATCCCCAGCTCTTGGCTTCGAGCAAGGGTCGGCAGCTGGCTGGCGCCCTCAAGCGGTGTGGTTGCCGACTGCCCAACCAATTCGCTCAGGTAGACGATCTTGCGAGCTTTCTCTTCAAATCGCGTCATGGTGCTCCGTGGCGGCGGCATCATCAGAAATATAGCCGTGGCGCACGAGGAAAGTATGAATGTTGGATGTATTCAATCGCCGTTCGGAAGCAGGAATCCGCAAAGTCACATTTGCCGCCCCCATCGCCGCCGCGCCCGAAGGTGAGGCGGTTTGTTTCATTAGGGGCTAGCGTTTCAAGGCTGATATACTCCTGCGAAGCGTCCGCTGGAGAGTGCCTTGCCTAATAAGACGACGAAGCGCCTCTATTTGATTCCGATCCTCTCCAAGGCACTTGATGTCATGGAGCTTCTCCAGGCCGAACGGGCCCCCATGTCGCTCGAGGCCGTCTATCAACGGACAAAATTCTCCAAGACCAGCGTCTACCGCATCCTCCAAACGCTGCTCCACCGCGGCTACGTCGCCCGCGCGGGAGACGGCCTCTACCGCCTCGTCAGCCTTCCGCTGAAGCTACGCTTTGGCTTCGCTGGCCAGAGCGCCGAAATGCCATTCTCCCAGGCAGTCACCCAAAGCCTGCAGTCGGCTGCCGCCGCTTCTGGCGTTGATTTGATGGTCCTCGACAACCGCTACGACGCGGCTACTGCACTCAAGAACGCCGAGGAATTTGTCAGCTCCCGCATCGACCTCGTCATCGAATTCCAGGTCGAGCAGCAGGTCGCCCCGGTCATCGCCGACCGCATCGCGGCCGCGGGCATTCCGCTCATCGCGATCGACATTCCCCACCCCCACGCCATCTACTTCGGAGTCGACAATTACCGCGTCGGCTACGATGCCGGTCTGCTGCTCGCTAACTACGCCCTTACTCACTGGCGCGGCCAGCTCGACTGGGCGCTCGGCCTGGACATCGAAGAGGCCGGCTCACTCGTCCAGAGCCGCATCACCGGCGCCTTTGAAGGCATTCGCTCGAAGCTCGAAGGCATTCCCCCCGAGCTATTCGTCCGCATCGACGGCCGCGGCATGCACGACAAAAGCTATCGTCTGGTCCTCGACTTCCTCAAGCGCCATCCTAAAGACCGTCGTATCCTCATCGCCGCCGCGACCGATACCAGCGCGCTCGGAGCCCTGCAGGCTGTCGAAGAGTTGAATCGCGGGAAGCAAGTTGTCATCGTCGGCCAGGACTGCATACCCGAGGCCATCGACGAGATGCGCAAACCCGGCAGCCCGATCATCGGCTCCATCTCCCACGAAGTGAACGAGTACGGCCCTCGCATCATCGAGCTCGGCCTCGGACTGCTCCGCGGCCGCAGCGTCCCACCCTACAACTATGTGACCCACAAGATCGTGACCAGCGAATCTTTGCAAAACTAGCGCCGACAGAAGGCTCACATGCTGGAAGGGTCATCATCAGGGAATAAGGTAGTCGAAAGTTCCTGTAGGGTGTCGGCAGAGACGAGCTGATAGTGAATCCTCCGGCAACACTTAACTCGAGACAAAGCCAACGAGTCACAGAAGACCAAATCAGCTTCGAGCAGCTCGATCTGTTGATCTAGAGACAGCAGAACATCCTGATATACATGTTCTCGGCCGACAGAGGGAGCAAGTAAGCTCCGCGCCGTCTTCAACAGACTTTCGCTGACAGAAGCAACGGCGATGACAGATGGCTCTCTAAGATCGCGGATGATACCAATGTGTTCTTCCACTCCGGAATAATGAACTGATATACAAGGTCGGTGGATTGGAACGAGCAGACTCAGACCTCGCGCCAGGTACTCGGGCGCCAACACTTGGGCTCCTATCACTAACCCAGGCTCTCGGACGATGTCCGCATATGAGCAGTCTTCAACTCGCCAATTGAGGCTCTCTTCGATCTCGCTCCGAGCTATTTCTCTTATTCCCTCTTCATTTTCTACCACGAGAAGGTGATCGGCAGGTTCCTCGAGCAGACGTTCGCGCACCCGACTCCTCAATACCTGCAGCGTGTAGCCGAGTCCCTTTGCGCGCTTGATGGTTTCATTGATGAGTTCGTCTAGAGACTCTTGGTTAGGGCGGGTAATGAACGGGGATCCAACAACCAGGCGGCTGCCTGGCTTTCGGGTGAGCCATTCTCGCCGCACGAGCTCCTGATAGGCCTTGCTAACGGTGTTGTGATGGACGCTGGTCCGGCGGGCTAGAGCGCGCACACTCGGCATCTCTTCTCCGGGCCGAAGGGCCCCGCTGGTGATCAAGAAGACGATCTGCTCCGACAGTTGCTGCCGGAGCGGTACGTCGCTGTCCTGATTTAAGCGAATCTTCATTCCGAGAGAAGTGGAACCTTGTCTGTGTGAATTAGCTCCACTATATGACACCGGAGGAAACTGTCACTCCCTCGATGGAGACTGAAGTTGTCGGTGTCTACTCTCAATTCACCGAGCGTTACTTCACGAGGTGAAATATGATTCCTGCCGCGGTCATCGTTTCTGCCACAATCCTGTTCTTTCTTGCCGAACGGATCTTTCCAGGTCGTGAGCTACCAGAGGCACCCGGTTGGTACGGTCGTGCAGTGCTCCTCAATCTAGCTCAACTCGGAGTCGTATTGCTAGCTGGCGTAGCCTGGAATCGCTGGCTTCAGGGCTTTTCTCTCTTGCAAATCTCGCATGCAATGCCTGCGTTCCTCCAGGGCACGCTCGGCTGGTTTGTCGGAACCTTCTTCTTTTACTGGTGGCATCGTGCTCGCCATCGTTTCAATACGCTTTGGCGTGTATTTCATCAAGTTCACCATAGTCCGGCGCGCATCGAGATGCTTACATCTTTCTATAAGCATCCCGTCGAAATCGTTGCAGATTCCATGCTCTCGAGCCTGCTGATGTTCTGTCTGTTGGGTGCTTCGCCAGAAGCGGCCGCCTGGTTCAATGCCTTTGCCGTTCTCGGTGAATACTTTTATCACAGCAATCTGCGTACCCCTCACTGGGTAGGATATTTCCTTCAGCGGCCTGAGCATCATTCCATCCATCACCAACTGGATGTGCACCAATTCAACTATGGAGACATAACCTGGTGGGATCGGATATTTGGGACATTCCGCGATACCGAGGAATTTGCCGACTCATGCGGCTTTCCTCAGCATCATGAGGCGAACCTGCGACGCATGATAGCCTTCCACGACAACTATTGAAGTCCTGCGGCGGCCGAGCGTTCCCCTACAACAGATGTCACTCTGGAGCTAACGGGTGATTCGCCCACTTCTCGCAATCCCCCCCAAAAGCGGGTGCCCCATGTCCCTGCTGTCGGGACATGGGTTCAGCACTGTTCCCTTGGAGCCACCCGTTCTTCGAGCAAATAAACTATTTCACTGAAGGACTATCGTCCGCCTTCAAATCGCCAATTGCATATTGAATCCCAGCCCGAATGTGTTCCAGCATCGGCGTCATGGCATAAACACGATCGCTGTGGCCGTGCCCTTCGTAGAAGACTCGCCCGTTGCCTTCGCGGCGAATGTAGCTCAAGGCATAATCGCCATCGGTCCGCGGATTCCCTTCCTTCTTCTTGTCTTCAGCGCTCATCTTGTCGTAGTCGATACTCGTCAACACATGCACGTTCTTGCGCGAAAAGGAATCCTGCTCAAAGGTATACGTCTCGTCACGGATCTCGAACTCCTTGCCATGGAACATAGCGGTCAGAGGGCTGTTCGGATCATCGATCTTGACAGTAATAAGTTGCGGATCGGGCCAATGAAATTTGAAGTAGCCGCCAATCAGGGTGTTGAACTCCGGCCATTGCAGCACGGGCTTCGAGTCCAGGCCTAAACGACGCATCTCGAGCGGCGGCAACAACGAATTGAAATGTTCGACGAAATCAGCGCGGGAGACCGTGCCCGTATTCCCTGTATCCAACTTTTGGAACCAGGCATCGGCAACGGCCGTCCACTCCTGCGGGCTGACGGTTTCGTCATTATCCTTATCGGCTGCGGTGACAAGCCGGGAAGCTAAAATCAACGCCCCTAGATTTAACCCGGGGCCCCCCTTCGCCGCAGTCGCCTCACTCGCCAGGCAATCGGTGTGGTACGAGTCTGTCGCTGCGTGGATTCCGGCAACTCCTTTTCCACCTCTCACGAAACTCAGGAATGCAGCTCGCCGCGCGGCTGTCACGGCGGGGTCTGGGTCGTCGAGAAAACACGCCGTCGTGCTGTCCAGGAAGATGGCGTCATATTTCTTGAGGTTATCGGGATTGATATCCGCTGCGTCGTAGCTGATTGTGGTGGTCCATAGTCCGCCCTGGTTTCCCATTGCTTCGACGGCCTTCGCAGCCAGGGGAATGGAGGCATGCACGAACCCGCCCGCGCCCGTATGGGCCATCACCAGCACCCTTCGCGGATGCATCGGCTTGGCGCCGGGAGTCGTCGGCAAGGCTGCCATCATTGCGTCCACAGCAGCTTGAGAAACAGGGATCGGCGTCGAATTACCAGCCGGGTTGAAAGTATTGGCCTGCCCCGGTTTGACCGCGGGTGGCGGCGGCAGCAATGTACTGAGTCCAGCCAAGATCTGCGCCTGGGTCAGGGTCCCGCTGTGAGTCGTGTCCCAGGCTGTAAACCAGGATTGGAACCCTGACTCGAGCTCGGCCCGTGTCAGCGTTCCATCCTTATCGGTATCGAGGGCGGTAAATAGCGCCTGAGCAGCCTGGCCACCGCCCGGTCCCTGCGCCCGCAAGCTGGCGATGCCGGACGTGAGTAGCACGGCAGCGCCAACCGAGAGAAAGCTTATTGCGATAAATCCGGTTTGTCTCATAAATCTCATCGGAATGAGTCTATCTCCAATGTGGTTTTCGCGTCGCTTCAAAATGTCAGCAACCTCGCGAGGAATGCTTCGTATGAGCATTGATCGAATCCGGGCCAGAATTCCGGGCTTTCGTCTTGCGCCGGCCAAAAAGCCCGACCTCGATCGAACCGGCCCTCCCCAGCGATCGACAATCCCAGCCCGCATCTCTCCATAGCCAGTGCATCTCATAGCAGAGACTCTTTGCCTGGCCACTGGCCGAAACGCCGAGAAACAGTAAGAATAGTCTGTCCAAAGGAAAGCCCATGATGGAGTTCCACATTTCTCAAGCCACCCGCAGCCGCTATCAGGTGGATGATGTTCTCTTCAGCTACACCGGAAACGTGGTCTTCGCCGACCTTGCCGCCAGCCGTGCCCTGGCCAACAAGATCAACGAAGTCCGAGGCGCAGCCAGCGATCCCGCCTCCGCCGTCAATCCCGCCGCGCTCTTCGCCATGGGCCTCATCGACGAGCTCAGCCACGCGCTCGTCGCCCACTACCGCAAGAACACCGACCCAGAGGTCATGAAGCGCGCCCTGACCTGGTTCGAGGGCAAGATCGGAGCCGAAGGCGTCGAGAAGCTGCTGCAAACTTTCGTTGCCGAATTTCCCAACGCCGCCGTCTACCGCGGTCGCGAAACCGCAGAACAATGGCTCGCTGGCTCGACCGACGGCATACCCCATCGTGAGGCCGCGCTCGAAGAAATCCTCCTCCTCTGGCTCGCCAACCAGAACCGTGCATTCAATCCCTTCAAAGAACTCTTCGACGATCAAAAGCTCGGCAAGTCGACCAATTATCCCGCGGTCACCGCCGAGCTGCGCACCTATTTCGCCGGCCGGCCCAAAATCCAGCTCGACGAGGACGACCCCGGCAGCCCCAAAGTCACCCTGCTCGATCTGCTCCAGGCGCCAATGCTCGCGTCGCCCGACTCGCTCACCGGGCAGCTCGCCTTTCTTCGCGAAAAATGGGCCGGGGTACTCGGCGCCGACCTTCGCCGCCTGCTGCTCGCCGTCGATGTGCTCAAAGAAGAAGAGACCGCCATCTGGATGCGCTTTCATCCCCACTCCGGTGGCGGAGGCGCTGGCCAACGCCGCCAGCAATGGCACCAGTTCGAGATGGGCAGCCACGCCGACGTGCCGCAATTCAGCGTCTCCGATGTCGAATATGAGCGCTTCAGCCCCGACGTCGAGTGGATGCCCAACGTCGTGCTCATCGCCAAGAGCACCTACGTCTGGCTGCATCAGCTCTCGCTCCAGTACGGACGCTCCATCACCCGCCTGGATCAGATTCCCGACGAAGAGCTCGACATACTCCGCGACCGCGGCATGAACGGCCTTTGGCTCATCGGCCTCTGGGAGCGCAGCCGCGCCTCGCAGACCATCAAGCGCCTCTGCGGCCAGCCCGAGGCCGTCGCCTCTGCCTATTCGCTCGCCTCTTATGATGTCTCCGCCGACCTCGGCGGCGAAGAGTCCTATAGGAACCTCCGCGACCGCTGCTGGTGCTCGCGGCATTCGCCTCGCCAGCGACATGGTGCCCAACCACATGGGCATCGACTCCACCTGGGTGATCGAGCACCCGGAGTGGTTTCTCTCCCGCGCCGATTCGCCTTATCCGGTCTACAGATTCGAAGGCCCCGACCTCTCCAACGATCACAACATCGAGATCAAGATCGAAGACCACTACTACGAACAGACCGATGCCGCCGTCGTCTTCCGCCGCCGCGACCACCGCACCGGTCACGTCGACTACGTCTATCACGGCAACGACGGCACCAGCTTTCCCTGGAACGACACCGCGCAGCTGAACTACCTGAGCGCCGCCGTCCGCGAACAAGTCATCCAGACCATCCTGAAGGTCGCGCGCCTCTTTCCCATCATCCGTTTCGACGCCGCGATGACTCTCGCCCGCCGCCACGTCCAGCGGCTCTGGTTTCCCGTGCCCGGCACCGGCGGCGCCATCCCCTCGCGCGCCGAATACAGCATGACCCAGGCCGAGTTCGACGCGCTCATGCCGCACGAGTTCTGGCGCGAAGTCGTCGATCGCGTCGCCGCCGAGGTCCCCGGCACGCTGCTCCTCGCCGAAGCCTTCTGGCTGATGGAAGGCTACTTCGTCCGCACCCTCGGCATGCATCGCGTCTACAACAGCGCCTTCATGGTCATGCTGCGCGACGAGGACAACGCCAAGTACCGCTCGGTGCTCAAGAACACGCTCGAGTTCGATCCCGACATCATGAAGCGCTACGTCAACTTCATGAGCAATCCCGACGAACGCACCGCCATCGACCAGTTCGGCACCGGCGACAAATATTTCGGCGTCGCCACCATGATGGCCACGCTGCCCGGCCTGCCCATGTTCGGCCACGGCCAGGTGGAGGGCTTCACCGAAAAGTACGGCATGGAGTACTACAAGCCGCGCTACAACGAGACTCCCAACGAAGGCCTCGTCGAGCGCCATCAGCGCGAGATCGCCCCGCTCCTGCGCGAGCGCAAGCTCTTCGCCGAGAGCGGCAACTTCCTGCTCTACGACCTCTGGAAAGAGAACGGCGAAGTCGACGAAAACGTCTACGCCTACTCCAACCGCCTCGGCGACCGCCGCGCCATCGTCGTCTTCCACAATCATTACGGCGAAACTCGCGGCACGATCCATCTCTCCGCCGCCTTCGCCGACAAGACCACCGGGACCCTCCGCCAGGTTCCGCTGCATGACGCGATCGGCGCTGCCGTCCGACGATTCGGCCTTCGTTGCCTATCGCGAAAGAGTCAGCGGCCTCGAATATCTCCATCGCGCCAGAGATCTGCGCGACAAGGGCCTCAGCCTCTCGCTTCACGCCTATCAATATCGCGTGCTGCTCGACTGGCGCGAGCTCCGCGCCGACAAGGAACATCCCTGGGACAAGCTCTGCGATTCGCTCCACGGCGCGGGCGTTCCCGATCTGGACGAGGCGCTCGTTCAGCTGCAATTGAAGCCAGTCAGCGACGCGCTCCGCGCCGTGCTCGATCCCGTGCTCATTCGCACAATGGCCGAGCTCTCCGAACTCGAGGACGTTATCACCGAGCGCGACGCCCACGTTTTGAAGTCGAGCGCCATCCAGAAAAAGCGGCAGGAGTTCTTCGAAACTATTTGTGACCGTGGCTGTGTCTTTTTCCATCAGGCCTATCGCCACGCGATCAAACCATCGCCCGGCTCTGCCCCAATCAACGAGCCCGACGAGTCGGCCGAGCTCGCCGTCCATCTCCGCAGCCTGCTGCGCAAAATCATGCGCATTCCGCAGATGGAAGACGGCCTCTATCCGGAGCAGCGCGAAGCGCTCGCGCCATGGTCGGTCGAGGCGCGCCGCGTGCTGCCCAGCCGCAGCCCGCGCATCGACTAGCACCGCCGTCTGGGCGCCCGCGCTCGGCTGGGCACTCCTCCACGTCCTCGCCGAGTGGATCGAAACCCGCGAGCTCGCCAATGCGCAGCCGTCGGCGAAGATCGACTCAACCTGCAGCGCTCGCGTCGAGCAAGGATCGCAGCAGCGGTCGAAGCGTCGACTCGCTGCGACGACGTCCGTACAACCGTCGCCAGCGGTAATCGACAAGCGCGCGATCGCGCTCTACGACCAACTACGCCTCCGCACCGCATTCGGCGAAGTCCTTCGCCTTCATCGGCGTCGAGGGCGAAGACGCCTGGCGCGCCGCTGCCCGCATTCGCGTCGCCTCCCTGCCCGGCGCCCCCGAGAGCCGCAGCGTCGAGCACGACGAAACCCAGGGCTGGTGGAGCGATGCCGACGTCCGCTGGCTCACCGGCCTGCACGAAATCCGCCGATGGATGGTACTTCAACAAGGAGTCGCACCAGCAGATGGTCTGGTGGTCGTCGCTGCCCGAACTGGTCAAGATCGAGATCGATCCCGCCGCCGAAAAGCAGCGCCTCAACAAGCTCGCCAAAGCCATCGACGCAGAATTGCTCGAGGCAGAACGCGTCCACTACCGGCTGAATGGAGCCAAGCCAAAAGCCAAGCTGGCCGAATCGAAAACCGCCGCGCCCGCCGTCTCGTCGCTCACTTCAGCCTGAGGTCGTCGCTCAGCAATTGAAAGCGCCCGAGCCATCTGAACGCAATCCGGAAGTAGCGATGGCTCGAACAGGAAGTGATCGTCGTTCCCGTGCGGAACGCCAACGTCAGCCGGCGAAGAAGTAAATCCAACCGGAGTTGGCATGCTGACTCGCTGCCCTACGGATGCGGCGCGGTAATCACGACATAGTCCCGCCCTTGATAGAGCCGAAACTTGCCCGCTGAGCCATCAGCGATAACCTGCAGCGGGGTAGGCCGCTTCAACTCGGCGTCGCGGGTCGCGTCAACCGAGAACAGGTCGTGGCCGCCGATATCCATCACCCCAAACTTGCCCGCCACGAAGCCGACGCCATAAGCCCCTGGCGGCAGCAAATGGCCGTTGATCACGATGGCAGTCTCGGTAATCAAATAAGCTCTGATACTTCTGCTGCACCGCGGTCGAATATCCCGAAGTATCAATCAGCGCCGCCAGCACCAGCATGCCGTCGCCAAACTTGATGCCGCCCGAGTTGCGCGCCTGCACCGGTGCCGACTGCCCGCTGAAAGAAGACCGAGTCCGGAAGCAGCTTGGCTGCTTCGGCGGCATTCAGAACCGTTCCACGTCGACGCCGACTGGCTCCATCCCGGGGCCGCTGCCAGCAATGCAATCGCAATCAGAAGACGCAGGCGCTAAAACACGAACTCTTGCCAAATTGAATTCCTTTCCAACCCAGCGCCGAGTATAACTCCAATACGTCGGACGCTTTCCCTTACCCGAAGCCGTCTTTCAAGTGTAGTCTGGTGGACACCGGTGTTCAATGAACGACTTAATTACAGTTTCCAAAGAAGATTATCTCAAAGCAATTCTCGAGAGCGAGAGCGAGGGGAAGACTGTAATTCCCGCGCTGCTCGCGCACTGGCTCTCCGTCTCTGCCCCCGCCGTCACCATGGCGGTCAAGCGCCTCAAACGCGACGGATATGTCGAGGTCAAAGCCGACGGCATCGTGCGCCTTACTCCCAAAGGCCGCGAAACCGCAACCCACACCGCCCTGCGTCACCACCTCGTCGAGCGCATGCTGACCGAGATCTTCGGCATGGAGTGGTACCAGATCCACGACGAAGCCGAACATCTCGAGCACGCCGTCTCGCCCGCCTTTGAAGCCAAACTGATCGAACGCCTCGGCGACAAGGGACTTTGCCCCCATGGCAACACCGTCCTGCCGGAGACGCCCGCCCAGCGCGCAAAACGCGGCCACATCCTGCTCTCCGATGCCGCCGAAGGCGCCGAATACACCGTCGTCAGCTTCTACGAGCGCGACCCCAAGCTGCTCGTCTTCCTGCACCAGCTCGGCTTCGCTCCCGGCGGCCGTGTCAAGGTATTGAAAAAGAACTACGACCAGACGCTCTCGATCGAGACCCCGGCTGGAGCGACTACCCTCGGCCAGATGGCCGCCGAAAAAATCTGGGTCAAACGCCGTAATTCCCGCTGATCGCCGACGAGCACAGCTCCCAAAAGTGTCATCCTCAGCGGAGCGCGCTCTGCGCAGTCGAAGGACCTGCTTTGTCAGCGATGCCAAAGGGTCGCGCATCAGCCGCTTCCGTAAGCGGCAAACTTCCATAAAAGCACTATGTAACGAAAAAAGAATAACCATGATTAACAATTAGTTTGCAATCCTGGAGAAGGTTCATGCCATACTAGCTCCTAATAGTCTGCGATTTCGCCCGACCTGCATGCCTGCCACTACTCCCCAACTCGAACAGGCCCCCGGCCGGGCCTCGATGCCGGAGATCTTTTCCTCCGTCCACGTCTCGCAGTCGCCGCAGATGTGGCGCCGCGCACTCGGCTTTCTCGGGCCCGGCTTCCTCATCTCCGTCGGCTACATGGACCCCGGCAACTGGGCCACCGATCTCCAGGCCGGCTCGCGTTACGGCTACACCCTGCTCTTCGTCATCATGTTGTCGAACCTGCTCGCCATCCTGCTCCAGGCCCTGGCGCTCAAGCTCGGCATCGCTACTGGCAGAGACCTCGCCCAGGCCTGCCGCGAGAGCTACTCGAAGCCGGTCAGCATCGCCCTCTGGCTCATCGCCGAGATCGCCATCGGCGCCTGCGACCTCGCCGAGGTCATCGGCTCGGCCATCGCCCTGCAATTGCTCTTTCACATTCCGCTGATCGTCGGCGTGCTGATCACCAGCTCTCGACGTGCTCCTGATCCTGCTGCTTGGAACATCGCGGCTTCCGCTACATCGAGGCGCTGGTGATGGTGCTCATCGGCACCATCGCGGCGCTTTTCGGCATCCAGATCGCCCTCTCCAGGCCGGAGCTGGCGCCGATCTTCTATCACCTCTTCGTCCCCTCGAAGCAGATCTTCTCCGACCCGATGATGCTCTACATCTCCATCGGCATCCTCGGCGCGACGGTCATGCCGCACAACCTCTATCTGCATTCGTCGATCGTGCAGACCCGCTCCTACCCGCGCACCACTGAGGGCAAGCGCGAAGCCATCCGCTGGGCCAGCCTCGATTCGGCCATCGCCCTGATGATGGCCCTGCTCGTCAACGCGGCCATCCTGATCGTCGCCGCCGCCGTCTTTCATAAGCAGGGGCACTACGAAGTCGCCGAAATCGGCGACGCCTACAAACTGCTCACCCCGCTGCTCGGCTTCACCGGGGCCAGCACCATGTTCGCGCTGGCCTGCTCGCCTCCGGGCAGAACTCGACCATCACCGGCACCCTCGCCGGCCAGGTCGTCATGGAAGGCTTCCTCGAAATCCGGCTGCCCGGATGGCTGCGCCGCCTCATCACCCGCCTGCTCGCCATCATCCCAGCGGTCATCGTCACCGCGCTTTATGGCAGCAGCGGCACCGCCAAACTGCTCGTGCTCAGCCAGGTCGTCCTCAGCATGCAGCTGAGTTTTGCTGTCTTTCCGCTCGTCGCCTTCACCAGCGACCCCAAACGGATGGGCGTCTTCGTCAACGCCGCCTGGCTCCGCATCGCCGGATGGGCCAGCGCCATCCTCATCGCCGGGACTCAACGGCTGGCTGCTCGTCCAGATTTTCCACGGCAGGTAAGCGCCATATCGCACAATTCTGAAATACTCCATTTGCGGGAATGCCCGATCATAAGTTCATGAAAAAAGCGATAGCAGTCGCGATCGCCCTGACAGGCTTTGCCGGTGGAAGAGCGGTGATCGCTCAGCAGACGTCAGATCCCTACCTGTCCCTGATGAAAAAGGCCACAGCACACGCCAAAGCCCACGGGGACAAATTCACTCCAGCGCTCTCTCCCGAAGACACCCTGCTACTCGGACCAAATCCCAGCATCAACGTGAAAACCCTCCACGCCGCCGGCTTCAAAGTCGTGCCCTGGACCACCAACGATCCCGAAAAGATGAAAGCGCTCATCGCCCTCGGAGTCGACGGCATCATCTCCGATCGCCCCGACCTCCTCCAGAAGGTAGTTGCCGAAGAGCGCGCCGCCGGCCATAAGCTCATCGGCTTCGACGTCGAGGCCCATCGCGGCGGCCGCGGCCTCCGCCCGGAAAACACGCTGCCATCCTTCGAAAGCGGCATGGACCAGGGAGCCATCACTCTCGAGACCGATACCGGAGTCACCACCGACGGCGTCTCTCTCATCTGGCATGACCAGTTCCTTAATCCCATGAGTTGCCGCCGCCAGGATGGCGCGCCCTACACCATGGAGAACCGCGTCTACATCAAAGACATCTCCATGGTCGACGCGCAGAAGACTTTCATCTGTGACAAGGTCCACTTCGGCCCAGACCAAAAGAACGATCTCGCGCTCTCGCCCGTCGCCGTAGCCTTTGCCGCCAAGGAAGGCCTACCCAGCCCTTACGTGCCGACCAACGCAGCGCAGCTCTTCGAGTTTGCCCGCTTCTATACGGCGTACTACAAGAGCGGTCCCGGCAAAAACACGCCCGGCGCTAAGGAGCACGCCGCCGCCGGAGCCAAAGTGCGCTTCAATCTCGAAACCAAGATCATGCCCGAACACATCCCGGAAGAAGTCAGAGACCCGAGCGTACCGGTTGCCGAACTGACGAACCATACAGTCGGCCCAGACGTCTTCGTGAAAACGCTCTGCGGAGAGATCGTCAAGGCCGACATGGTCGACCGCTCCGACGTGCAGAGCTTCGACTTTCGCACCCTTCTACTCGTTCAGGAACAGTATCCTGACATCCCCACTTACTACCTGACTGAAAGCTTAAAACTCCTCAGCACCGACTTCGTTCCTGAACCGCTCCGTCTCTCCCCCGAAGAAGAGAAGTAACTTCATGCCGGCCGCGCAATGGAACCTGCGGCGAGCAGCCGCGAGTTAAAAGGGGCACAGAAGGCAGGCGTGACTTAAAGGGGCACGGCTTCAGCCGTGCCATTAGCTGTAGGAAGCAGAGCGGCTTTAGCCGCTGAGGGACTCTCAGAAAGGTTTTGCTGCTCAGCGAGAGTAGGGCCGAGAGACCGTCCAAAACCGCACATCTGGCACCCGAGATCGGACAGTACACATTCAGGTCAGTCAAAGCGGACTCGCAAGGAATGAATCACTTACGAGTCTTTCGCCACGGCCCAAAAATTGCATCCACCCAACGTCACTTCCGGAGGGCAAGCATGGCGTACTTTGAACGAACCCGCGACATACTCAACGGACCTCTCACCAACGATCTTCTCCGCCAGCGCGCCGACTCCGGATGGCAAGTCGCCTCCATCGAGTGGCGCCGGGAACTCCCCGGCAACGCGCCGATCGAGAGCCCAGGCCGGCGAGATTCCCTACGGCCTCCGCATCTCAGAGGACTGCCTGCGCCTCGAGATCGACCCCGAAGAGAACCGCATTCTCATGGAGATGATGGAACTGCTCGTCCAGGACTTCCCCTTCACCAACGTCGCCAGCGATCTGAATGAGAGGGGTTATCGCACCAGGGAAGGGAAGCGCTGGACCGCGGTCTCGGTTTTCAACATGCTGCCCAGGCTCGTCGAAACCGGCCCCACCATGTTCCCCACCGAGGAGTGGGAAGCCCGCCGCCAGCATTTCGCAAAAGCGATCTAAGCCTTCATTGGCGAGTCGTTGACCAGGTCTTTTTTGGTGGCGAAGCCGGTTGTGAAGGGGCACGGCTTCAGCCGTGCCATCAGCAAAGAATGCGAAGCGGCTTTAGCCGTTGAGGGAAGCTCTATTCTCCAGCGCCAGCTGGAAAAAACACCGGCCATCCCTTATCGCCGGCAATTTGTAACAGCGCCGGTGTCGCATTCACTGGAAAGGCCCGTTTCGCAATCGCCAGCATCGCCGCATCGTGGATCGAGTTGCCAAAGACCGCGTCCGGTGACGACACGCCCACCCGCTCGAGCGAAAGCGCCTTGCCTTCATCGGTAGGCACATCCAGGAGCTCGCTGGTGATCAATCCATCTTTCACCCGCACCGTCGCCGCGAGCACCCGCTCCGCCGGAATTCCGAAGTCGCGCACACCCTCTTCAATCAGCCAGTTGTTGGTCGAGCTCACGGCCCAGATTTCCGTGCCGCCCGCGCGCAGTTGCGCCACCAGCTCGCGCATCTCGGGAAAGACGCGTGCTTCGACTTGGAGTGAAAATATTCTGCGGATGCCTTGCGCAGTTCATCCTCGCGCAGACCGGCATAAACCTGCACCATCTCGGCGCACATCTCCATCTCACTCACCTCGCCGCTGCGATAGAGCCGGTATTGTGAGTCGATCCAGTCGCTGGCATTGCGCGAGACCAGCCCCAATTCCATCGACCACACCATAAATCCATAGCCGGCGTCGCCGGACCACAAAGTCCCGTCGCAATCGAAGACCGCAACCGCTGGCCGCAATGCCAGCACCGATGCAAGAAACTCAGGAGTTGTCAGCCGGACCGCCGGCGATGTCTGAAGAATCGTCAAAACCTATCACTCCAATGTGTCGCTCACTGACCACGTCTCTATTGTCTCCGATCAATGATGAATTTGCATTAATTCGAAGCAGCAACTGTATAGCCCTGATCAACATACAGACCCAAATTGATCGCACGTTCATTCTGGAATCACCGTTAATGTTTCTAGTCCCTAGTCCCTAACCATGACCAACTCGATTCCCCCGCGCTTCCATCATGTCTGCCCTGGGTCCATGTCCGATAATGAGACCATGCTCAGCAACGCCGCGCTCCTCCGCGAATATCTCCTCTATCTTCGCGTCGAGAAAGGTCTGCGGCCGCTCACCTGCGAAGCCTACGAACGCGACCTCACCCAGTTCGCCGAATATCTCGAATCCGAAAACGCAAGCCTCGCTACCGCCGCGCAGAGTCACATCTCCGGTTTTCTTGAACATCTGCGGAAGCACGGCGTCGAATCGCGTTCCGCCGCGCGCAAGCTCTCCTGTCTGCGCGGACTTTACCGCTGGCTCCTGCTCGACAAGCGCATCCGCCACGACCCGACCGTGAACCTCGAATCCCTCTCCATGTGGAAGGTCCTGCCCAAGTCCCTCGCCGAGTCCGAAATAACCTCAATGATGGAACGCGCCTCGACGACGGCCAATCATCCGCAAGCCGATGCAACCGATCTCCGCGACCGCGCGATCCTCGAGCTCCTCTACGCCGGAGGCCTCCGCGTCTCCGAGCTCACCAACCTTCGCGTCGAAGATCTCTCGCTCGACGAGGGCCGCATCCGCCTCCTGGGCAAAGGCGATAAAGAGCGCGTCGTCCCGCTCGGCGAACCGGCCATTCGCTCCCTCGCCGCCTACCTGGCAGCACGCCGCACAAAATCCGGTCAAACCGGCTCGTGGCTTTTCCTCTCCGAACGCGGCAAGCAACTCTCGCGCCAATGGATATGGCATCTCGTCAAGGCCAGCGACTCGACCGCCAGCCCGCACAAGCTCCGCCACAGCTGCGCCACTCACATGGTCGAGCACGGAGCCGATCTCCGCAGCGTACAAATTCTCCTCGGCCACGCCGACATCGCGACCACGCAGGTCTACACCCACCTCGCCCTCGGCCATCTCAAGTCGGTCCATCGCGCCCACCATCCCCGCGCCCGACGTACAGTTGAACAAAAACAATGAGCGCGAAACCCAAACTCACCCAACTCGCCGAAGACTTCCTCGCCGCGCTCGCTCACGAACGCGCCGCTTCGCCGCACACCCTGCGCGCCTACGATCGCGAACTCCACAACTTCGCCGACTACAGCATCAAAAAATTAGGCCGCTCGACGAACCCCAACGCCATCGACCACAAACACATCCGCGCCTATCTCGGAGAGCTCTACGGCCGCGGACTTTCCAAGGCCTCCGTCGCACGCGCTCTCGCCGCGCTCCGCTCCTGGTTCAAGTGGCTCGCCCGCCACGGTCATGTCAAGCAGAATGCGGCATCGCTCGTCTCCACGCCCAAGCTCCCCAAACACCTGCCCCGCGTCCCCTCAATCGAACAGATGAACCGAACGGTCGACTCCCTGGCCACGATAAGGGGCAAGATGGACGGGAAGGTGAAACGGACCATCGATCCAGATGCGAAGGGGCACGGCTTCAGCCGTGCCATTACAGAGAATGGAAATGGAGCGGCTTCAGCCGCTGAGGGAATACCCAGCGCTTCGCAAAAATCGAAGCCTGGAAAAAGTGGAGCTCATTCCGAAACAGCGTGGCCCGAACGCGACCGCGTCATCTTCGAACTCCTCTACGGCTGCGGCATCCGTAACGCCGAGCTCACCGGACTCAACCTCGCCGACCTGCACTGGGCCAATGAAGTCATTCTCGTGCGCGGCAAAGGCCGCAAGCAGCGCTACGTCCCTCTCGGAGACGCAGCCGCCGAAGCCATCCTCAGCTATCTACCCCGGCGCGAAGCTAAATTAGCTCAAGCGAAAAAATCGAGCTCAGCGCTCCTGCTCAACGCGCGCGCAAGATACGGAAGCCAGGGCGACGTCCGTCTCACCACACGCAGCGTCGGCCGCATCGTCAAGGCCCTCGCCGTCGCCAACGGACTTCCCCCCGAAACCCATCCGCACACCCTGCGCCACGCCTTCGGGACCCACATGCTGGAAGAGGGCGCAGACCTCCGCGCCATTCAGGAACTCCTCGGCCACGAACGCCTCTCCACCACCCAGCGCTACACCCAGCTCACCACCGCGCAAATCACTCAGGTCTACGACCGCACTCATCCCAGAGCGAAGTAAGTATCTCTTTCCGGCAGATGCCTGAAGATGGATTTTCCCAGAATGGGCACGAACTTTTCGCCCCACGCGACAATTTCTCCGGCCTTCCCCAACTACGGCTCTAGGCTTAGGTCACGCACTTCCAACAAGGCGTTCACAGATGCGCGATTGGTCAAGCAGGGAATTCACCGAGGTCGCCAAAAGCGACACGGCCCTGCGGGAACAGGGCCGTTCTCTCTTGTTGGAAGGAGGAAGAGACATGTTGCGTTTGAACATGAAACCCAACCTTGCGATCCATTTGCCCTTGCGATGGATTGCTGCGCTGCTCTACCTGTTCAGGTAGGGTGGTAACCACCTTCCGGCGTGTGACGCCCGCCGGAAGTCTTATTCAGAATAGCTCCGAGCTAATCTGCTTCGCAACTAAACTTCCTCGGCCCCGTCACCTTGGTACTCGACAAATCCCAAACTGAACCAAACCACCATTCATCTGACCTGGAAGTTGCCCGAATTCAACTCATCCCTCCCACAGACGGACCCTCACCGCCGCGCTCTTCACTCAGTTCTTAAAGCTTCCATCGGATCGACGGAAGCCGCCCGCATCGCCGGCAGCACACAGGCCACAAGCGCCAGCAGTAAGACGAGAGCAGCCGACAAGGCTAGCACCAGAGGATCGAAAGCACTGACCTCAAAGAGCAGCGAGCTCAGCAGTCGGGAGGCAGCCACAGCGCCCAGAATTCCAATCGCGCAGCCAGCCAGCGCCAGCTTCGTCCCCGAAACCAGCACCAGTCGGAAGATTGCTGATCGCGGCGAACCCAGCGCCATGCGAATCGCGATCTCATGCACTCGCAGCGCGACCGAGAACGCAATCACGCTATATATCCCCGAAACCGCCAGCAGCACCGCCGCTGTCGCAAAGGAAGAAATCAATGCCGTATTGAACTTCCGCGGCGCTTCGGTCTGGGAGATCGCATGCTCCATCGATTGCACACTCGTCAGCGGTAGCTGCGGGTCGATCGACCGCACAGTGGCGCTCATTGCATTCTCCATCTGCTCTGGCGGCAGCTCCGTTCGCATCGCAATATAGCCCGAATCGACCAGAGCATCCGAGGGGGCAAGGGATCCGTAGGCAGCAATGCCTTGAGTTGTCGGCTCATACATTTGCTCCGTTGTTTCTTCGTCGGGCGCGCCAAGCTTCACATCGCTCACTTCGCCCACGACCACCAGCCACGGCGTGGGCGTCTCCTGCAGGCCCATTCGCATCTGCTTGCCGATTGGATTCTGTCCCGGCCAGTAGTGCTGTGCCAGCTTGTGGTTCACAATGACCACCATCTGCGAGCCAAGTTTGTCCTCAGGCGTAAAGAGCCGCCCCGCCAATAACGAAATGCCCATCGCTTTGAAGTAATCCCCCTCCACTAGCGAAGGACTACCCAGAATAAGACTGGTGCCCTTCGGAGGAACATAACCTTCGACCACGAATGAGCTGTTGCTATGGATATCCGACGCGGGTAGCCTCGTCGTTACACCCACGGCCGTCACTCCAGGAAGATGTCCAAGCCTTTGCAGCAGTTCATCGTTAAAGCCGTCGATCGCCGCCTGGGTCGGATATTGCTTTTTGGGCAGCGAATACCGCGCCGCTACCGTGTGGTCGGGGCGAAAACCAAGCTCAACCGCACGCATCTTGGCAAAGCTGCGCAACAGCAATCCCGAAGCCGTGAGGAGCACCATCGCGACTGCAATCTCCGCGATCACCAGCGCCGAGCGCAGCCGCGCATGTCCTCCGCCGACACTTCCCGTTCGGCCACCCTCTTTGAGGGTATCGCTCACACTTGTCCGGATCGCAGCAAACGCCGGCACCAAACCGCAAACCACCCCAGTGAACAACGCCAGCAACAGCGCAAAAATCACCACCGCCCAGTCCAGGCCGATCTCACTCACGCGCGGCAGTGTTTCTGGCAACAAGCTCAAACCCACTTTGAGCACGCCCGCAGCCATGGCCAACCCGATCAACGCGCCCGTCACGCTCAGCACCAGGCTTTCTATGACCGTCTGTCGAAGTAGCGTCGCGGCGTTCGCTCCCAGGGCAATCCGGATCGCAGCGTCTTTCCGCCTCCGAATAGCTCGCACCAGCAGCAACCCGGCCAGGTTAGCGCAAGCAATGAGCAGCACAACGCAGACCGCCAAAAACAGCGTCGTAACCACCGCTCTCGCCTCTCTCACCGTCTGTTCGCGCAGTGGCGCAATCCGAGCTGTAATATGCAAACTTCGCATATATGCCGGATAATTGCGCATCGTCTCTTCGGCCACCTGTTCGGCGTCGCTTGTGGCATTCTCTGGAGTCACGCCGCGGCGCAGCCGTCCCACCATCCTGTAGGACCAGCTCGAAGCCTCGTCGGTGAATTGCTTCGGTCTAAAACTCATCGGCACCCAGAGCTCGCTCTTATCCAGATGGCCAGAAGTCAGCGGAAATTCGAAGGCCGCCGGCATCACCCCAATCACCACATAGGGCTTGCGGTCTAGCAGAATCTTCGTACCAAGAACATGAACATCGCTATGAAAGCGGCTTTGCCAGATCCCGTAGCTCAGAACGGCGACCAGTTGCTCTCCTTCGTCCTCTTGCTGAGTGAAGAAGCGTCCGAGCAAGGGAGCTACACCTAAAGCGGGAAAGACCCCATAGGTCATTCGCCCCGCCGTGATCATGGCCGGCTCGCCCACTCCCGATAGCTCGAGATGGTCTTCCCGGTATCCTCCCAGGCTGGTGAATGAATGCGTCCCTGCCGCGTAATTCCGCACGTCGGGAGCGGTCACTCCACCCACTTCACCTGGCGCGTCCCTGTTCGTCCCGTCCAGGCTCTCCCCCACCGTCATCAATCGCTCCGGCTCGGGAAACGGCAACGGACGCAGCAACACCCCCTCGACGATCGAAAAAATCGCCGTAGTCGCTCCAATTCCGAGCGCCAGCATCAGCACGGCGGTCGCCGTGAACCCCGGCGTCTTCAACAATTGGCGAACGGCAATATTTAGATCGCGAGAAAAAGACTCCATAGGCCCTATTTTAGTGACAAAAATTTGGGCTCCGCAGAGCCCTTCCCGAAGCAAACATCTGAAGGTGTCGTGCTTTCATACGCCTGCGACTGCACTTCTGAGTTCCAGTAGCACAACATCCCGCCAGCGGCCCTGCAAATTCCCCAGCCGCATGCGGGTGCCCACCACCCGAAACCCCGCCGCAATATGCAAACGCAAGCTCGCGGCATTCTCAGGAAATATTCCCGCCTGCAAAGTCCAGATACCCGCAGCCTCAGAATCGGCGATCAACTTCATCATCAGCTGCTTGCCTACACCTCGGCCTCTGGCTGCTTCCGCGACATAAATGCTGACCTCCGCCACGCCGGCATAGACCGGTCTTCGAGAAACCGGAGCAAGCGCAGCCCAGCCAAGAACTTCATTACCCTCCGTCGCCACCATTCTACAAAGCTGTAGATGCGCGTCGTCCCACTCCCGCCACTGCGGCGCAACCTCCTGAAAGGTCGCATTGCCCGTGGCAATGCCTTCCATGTAAATCGAACGAACCGCAGGCCAATGTTCAGGCTTTAGCGGCTTTATATCGAGAGAGAAGTTCATCTACCGGTCAGCGAAGTCATTCGGTCGCGCCAAAGATCTCGTCAAACACGATTGTTCCCGAAACGGGACAGGAAGGCCACAGGATTCATCGAAGGATGCAGTCTGCAGTCGTCGACGCGCCAAGTAGCCAAGCAAACTTACAGGAGCGTGCTTTCAGTGAGGACTCATAGATGCGCGATTGGACAAGCAGGGAATCAACCGAAGTTGCCAAAAGCAACGCGGCCCTGCATGAACAGGGCCGTCATCTCTTGCTGAAAGGAGGAAAGAGACATGTTGCGTTTGCACATGTGCTTCAACCTTGCAATCCGCCACCCTTTGCGGTGGATTGCTGCGTTGCTTTACCTTCTCAGGTAAGACAGTAACAACCTTTCGGCGGCGTGGGACCCGCCAAGTCATATTCAGAATATCGTCCCCCAAGACCCACCGCAACCAACTTTTCACCATCGGCCCAAACTAGTGTTTCAAATCCGAACGATCCCCCACAAACCTCTCTCCATCCTTGCCAGCAATCGCCTCCCTCATGAAATCCATCCAGATCGGCAACGCCGCCTTCGCGCCCGTCTCTTTGTCCCCCAACGATTGGCGATTGTCATAGCCAACCCAAACCCCGCAAGTCACCGCGGGAGAAAACCCCACGAACCACGCATCGGTGAAGTCACTTGTCGTCCCCGTCTTCCCGCCCAGCTCATGATGCAGCGTCTTCGCCGCCGCGCCGGTCCCACTGTTTGTAACCTCGCGCAAAAAGACCATCATCGTCCGCGCCGTCTTCTGGCTCGTCGCTTCGCTCACCTCAGACTTGTCTTCCGCAATCACCGAACCATCCGCGTCTGTAACCCGCCGCACCAGCCTCGGAGCGATCCGCAATCCATCGTTCGGAAAAGCCGCATACGCCGCCACCTGCTCCTTCAACGTCACTTCGACCGCGCCCAGCGCCACCGGCAGATACGCAGGAATACTCGAAGTGATCCCAAACTGATGTGCGACTTCGATCACTTTCTTCATCCCCACTCGCTCCGCCAGCTTCAGCGCCGGAATATTCCGCGAGTCCGCAAACGCCTTCAGCAGGGTAATGTTGCCCAGATAATTCCCCTCATAATCATGTGGCGTGTACGATCCCACCGAGAACGGAGCATCCAAAATCCGCTCCTCCGGACTCGTACCCTCCTCCACCGCCGCCGTATACACATAAGGCTTGAACGACGATCCCGTCTGCCGCTCCGCCTGTGTCGCCCGGTTGAACTGCGAGAGGTTGAAGTCCCGTCCGCCCACCATCGCCAGCACATCGCCCGAAGTATTATCGATCGCCAGCAGCGCGCCCTCCGCGCCCGAATCCTGCTCCAGAGTTCCATGCAGGTCGCTCGATTCGCGAGCGCGATCCGTAGCGGCAATTCCGGCGTCTCCGTTCAGATGCACATAAATAATGTCTCCCGGAGCCAGAAAGTTCTCAGGTGACTTCTGCCCAGTCCACGCCCAGTCCGCGTCAGTCAGCACGATTCGCTTCTCCCCGATTCGCGCCGTCACTTGGTAGGGCAAGACCCCCGTCACGATGGCATGAACATAGTCCCCAGGCTCTGGCGGCAAGATCCAGTCCGGATGTTTAAACTCCGCCAGCCCCACTCGCCCCGCAATCGCATTGAGCAGATGTCCCTTCCATCCATGTCGCCGCTCATACGCCGCCAGCCCATCGAGCACCGCTCGCTTCGCCGTGCGCTGCAGATCGAGATCAAGCGTCGTATACACCTTCAGCCCCGCCGAATGCACCTCCTCCTCACCCAGCTTCTGATCGAGCTCCCGCCGCACCTCTTCCACAAAATAGGGCGCGTACCGCGTTTGGATCGGTCTGCACCTGCAAACCCAGCGGAGCTTCACGCGCCGCCGCCGCCTGCTCCGCCGTAATCTTGCCGTCCTCGAGCATCGCGTTGATCACCAGGTTGCGCCGCCGCATCGCCTTGTCCGGATTCACAATCGGCGAATACGCCGAAGGCCCCTTCGGCAACCCCGCCAGCAGCGCCGCCTCAGGCAGCGTCAGCTCCTTCGCATGTTTGCTGAAGTAATACTCCGAACCCGCCTCAAATCCATACACGCCATGCCCCAGATAAATCTGGTTCCCATAGAGCGTGAAGATCTGCTGCTTGGTAAACGTCCGCTCGATCTGGATCGAAAGAAACGCCTCCTGCAGCTTGCGCCCAAACGTCCGCTGGCTCGACAAGAAAGAGGTTTCGCGCCAGCTGCATCGTCAGCGTCGACGCGCCCTGCGCCCGCTCCTTTGAGGTCAGGTCGTGATAAATCGCCCCCGCCACGCGAAAGACATTCACTCCCCAGTGGCTCTCAAAATTCTTGTCTTCGATAGAAATGACGGCCTGGCGCAGCAGCGGAGAAAAATCCTCATACCCCACGACCACCCGCCGCTCCAGCGCAAACGAGCCAAACACCCGCCCCTTCACGTCATAAAGCTCAGTCGTCGTGCTCGGACGATACCGCTCCAGATCATCGATCTGCGGCAGATGCACCGAATACACCAGCATCAACCCCACCAGCGAACCCGCGGCCGCCGCCAGCAAAACCAGCACCAACAGCGCCAGCTGTCCGACGACCTTCTTCTGCCCACGCCGAGGCTGCCGGTTCGCAGGAGGACGAAACGCCGTCCCGTCCCCGGCACTCGAATGAGATTGTTTAGAACCTGCGCTCAAGCTCGATGCCCGTCATCACTTCTTCGAGCTTAGTCGATTTCGTCGGGTACAACCCTAAGGCATCGTCCAAGACCATGATGGCCGGTTCTCGACGGCGTCCGCTAAACTGCTACCGCCCCGAGTGGTCGTGCGAGCTCCCGGCGCCGGCGAGCTCCAGGGTGGTTGACTCTCGTTTTTTGAGTCCGTCAAGAACGCTCTCCATCTCGACCAACAGCTCGCCGGCCATCTCCCGCGTAAATCCATGCCGCACCAGGATTCGCTGGATCACAAGATCCTCCCTGTTCGGCGGCATGGAGTAAGCCGGCACCAGCCATCCCCGCTCCCGCAACTGATCGGCGAACTCATACAACGTGAAGCTCGACGCCACCGGATCCTTCAACTCCCAGCACAGCCCCGGAATTCCCCCCGTACCGTCATAAATGATCTTGAAGTGACCAAACTCCGCAATCCTTTCGGCCAGGTAACGGCCCAGTGCGGTGCATTCGTTCTGGATCTCCCGGTAACCCTCCTTCCCCAGCCGCAGAAAGTTGTAATACTGGCAAATGATCTCGCCCCCGGGCCGGGAAAAATTGAGCGCGAAAGTCGGCATATTGCCGCCCAGATAGTTCACTTCAAAGATCAATTCTTCGGGAAGGTCGTGTTTCTCGCGCCAAAGCGCCCAGCCTACTCCGAGCGGCGCAAGCCCAAACTTATGTCCAGAGGCGTTGATCGACTTCACCCGCGGCAGCCGAAAGTCCCACAGCAACTCCGGCTGCGTGAAAGGCGCAAGAAAAGCACCACTCGCCCCATCGACGTGGATCGGAATGTTGAGCCCGGTCTCCGCCTGCAGCTTGTCCAGCGCCAGGCTGATCTCATGCACCGGCTCGAACTGCAGCGTGAACGTAACACCCAAAGTCGCAACCACGCCAATCGTATTCTCGTCACACCGCTTGACCACCTCTTCCGCAGTCAGCAGCAGCCGCTCGCCTTCCATAGGCACTTCGCGAACTTCGACATCAAAGTAGCGGCAGAACTTGTGCCAGCAAACCTGCACTGGCCCCATGATCAGGTTTGGTTTGTCGGTCGGTTTCCCCGCGGCGGCCTGGCGCTTGCGCCAGCTCCACTTGAGCGCCAGCCCGCCCAGCATCGCCGCTTCGCTCGATCCCGTGGTCGAGCAGCCAATCGTGCTCGCCGCTTCCGGCGAATTCCATAGATCGGCCAGCATGTGCACGCAGCGCTCTTCAATCGCCGCCGTCTGCGGGTACTCGTCCTTGTCGATCATGTTCTTGTCGGCCGACTCATCCATCAACTGCTTGACCTCTGGCTCGATCCAGGTCGTGCAAAAGGTCGCCAGGTTCTGCTGCGAGTTGCCGTCAAGAACCAACTGATCGTGGATCGTCTGATAAACGCCCTGAGGGTCCTGCTTCCCCTCGGGGAACTCATAGGTCCCGATCTCGTCGTTGTGAACCTCAGCCTCGATCTCACTGGTCGGGGGCGCTTTGAGTTCTTCCGTGTTGTGCAGGGGCATAGCTTCTCCTGTCTACCTAAAGGTGAAGTCTAGTGAGTCACAGCCCCGATAGGGAAGAAAACATCGTGAATTGGCTCGGGCAGATGGCTTTCCGGGGAGTTTCGGGACGGTTGGATGCGGGCGATGCATCAGCCGAGAGCTCGGGACAGACGTTCACTCTATGGGCAGCCGAAGGAACACCCTGTCTCCTTCGAACTGCCCGTCGAGCACTGCGCGGCTCGTAAGCGGGCTATTTCCCGGCCACAGTGTGCGCCGTGGGAGCGCCCTTCTTGGCGTCGGCCTTCTCCGGAGCACCGTTATCCAGGGTGATCGCGGTGCCTGTCGAGGTCAAAGCTCCCTCCAGGTACTCCGTCGATCCGTAGCGATTAAAAAGAACTTGCGTGGAATCGCCTGTAGGCTTCGTAGACTGCCGGCCTGTGATCATCAACGACTTGGAAGTCGTCGCGCTTTGGATCTTAAACAGCGACTGGTCCTCCTGCGACTGCGTTAGGACGTAGCTTCCCGCAGGCAACTTAGTCTTTCCCACGTAAAAGCTGAACGTCGTCGAAAACTCAACTCTCATAGACGCTTGTGCATGTGCTGCCACACAGCCCGCCAGGGTGACGAGGGCCGCTGCTAGCGTAACTAAGGTTTTCTTCATGACTCATTGCTCCTCAGATTGATGTGTACTCGAACATCCGAAGGATAGTCACCCCGCCATATCCGGGCAAATTGGTAATTTTTACAGTGAAGAGCAGGAACCGTCACGGTCTGTGCGATATGCGACAGAGCAGAAGTTATCGTGACAGCAGGGAGATTGATTCCAACCCTGTCATCACATCGTTCCAAACGTGAGGCCTTGCGGTTGAGGTGAATAGCAGACGGCCACCCGGCACGAGGATATCGGTGAATCTCCGCATGAGGTGATGCTGCTCTTCAGCCCCGAGACGGAACATCAGTCCAATCGACAAGACAGCATCGAAGGTTCGATCAAAAAAAGCCCGACTCTAGAATGGATTCGCAAACAATGGGTGTATCAGCTAGCTAATCCGGTCCAGCAGACGACGCCTGCCCCGAAGTCCGCACGCCCTCAAACGTGCAGTGGTGCCCCATAATGCCGCAGTTCCCTTGAATGGAATCGCCCTGAGCCCTGCCGCGAAACGTAAACACATGCCGTGTCTTGGTCTTGATCACAATATGCTCCAGGTTGATCGTGCCCTGAATTCCACCCGATTGGTAAGGCCCCTTAAAATGCCCGGTCAGGTTCTCGCCGTTCTGAATGATCTGCAGATAGTGCGTCCCCGTCTTCCCATCGTCGCCCTTCGTGTAGAAGGTCCAGTTACCGGCCACATTCGCCGGCGGCTTGTCGCTCGGCGGTTGCTGCGCAATTCCGCCACCGCCCAGCACGAGCGCAAAAAACGTGAAGAGGACAAACCGCATCGCCTTGTTATATTTCTTCATGGTCTCTCCAAAACATTGGTGGAATCGCGAGATAATTTTCATTTCCAGATAATTCCATTCAAAGATAAACGGAATAGCGTCCGTCACGGGAGAGAGAAACATGCCCAGAGAACTAAACCGGCGCGTAGTCCTTCAAAGCATTGCTGGAGCCGCCGCGGGAATCATGACCCACTCGATCCACGCGGCGCTCTCCCCGCAAGCCAGAGGAGATCAACCCACCGGCCAGCAGCGCGGCGAGATGAACCGCATCTCCGGCGCCTTCCGCAGACAGTTCTCCGTGCCCGCTCTCTCCGTCGCCATCACCCGCAACGGCCAGTTCGTCTACGACGAAGCAGGCGGCATGGCCGACAAGGAGCACGCCCAGCAGGTCAGCACCACGAACCTCTTCCGCATCGCCAGCGTCACCAAGCCCATCACCTCCGTCACCATCTTCAGCCTCATCGAGAAGGGCAAGCTCAACCTCACCGACAAAGTCTTCGGCCCTGGTGGGCTCTTCGGAAACAAATACGGTAAGCCCCCCTACAAGCAATACGTCACCGACATCACCGTCGATAACCTGCTCACCCACACCTCTGGAGGCTGGCCCAACGACTCCACCGATCCCATGTTTCAACACAACGGCTGGGACCACGACAAGCTCATCACATGGACCATCGCCAACCTGCCGCTCACCTATCCGCCCGGTACGCATTGGGCCTACTCGAACTTCGGGTACTGCGTCCTCGGCCGCGCTCATCTTGGTTCTCATCGTTGTCTGGTTTATTCGGCGGAGGAGTCCAGTCCGGAATGAACTTCCTCGTTCCATCCCTGAAGTGGAAGAGAAACCCATCTTCTAGCTTCTCGCACGACAGAGGGTATCGCTGTAGCTCTTTCATGCCGGGGATTTTGCCAGATCACAATATTCCCTGTCTGTCGTCGTGCCGAGATTTCAAATTAGGACACTACCAATCCTAAAGCGGCGTATAAGCTGTGGATTGGTTTGTGTTACGATTTCTCATATGGCGGCCAGCGTAGCTTGGATTTCATTGGACGACCTCCTGCTCCGACGCAAGAAATTGCGAAGGCAGCTCCTTGCGGCTGAGAACCTGATGGATATCAGGATTGCTATCCTTGGCGGCACTACAACCAATGAATTTGTCGACCTGCTCGAGATCTTGCTATTGGAGAGCGGATTCCGACCCTCTATTCATCAATCTGAATATGGACGATTCTACGAAGACGCCGTTCTCGAACCGGAAGCGATCGCCGACTTCAAACCGAATTTAATCTACATTCATACTTGTTCATTGAATATTAAAGAGTTTCCGCCGTCATCCTGTGCGGAAGCGGACTTCCATTCGTATGTCGACGGGGAGCTAGGCCGTTATCGAGCAATATGGAACTCGTTGCAGAAGGCCGTGGGATGCCAAATAGTCCAAAATAATTTCGATTTGCCCACTAACTCTATCCTTGGGAATCTTGATGCTGTAAGTCCGGGCGGGGCTACGCGCTTCATCAACGAGCTCAACCGCGAGTTCGCACTGGAAGCTGCCAAACAATCCAGGCTCGCAATACAAGACTTAGCAACAATTTCTGCCAGAGTAGGAACTAGATACTGGTTTGATCCTGAACGCTGGTTCAGTTATAAGATCGCAAACACGGTGGAAGGAAGTTTCGCTATTGCTTTATCTCTCGCTGCTCTGGTTCGCGGCATGTACGGCCGCGCCCGCAAGGTGCTGGTGCTCGATTTGGATAACACCCTGTGGGGTGGTGTAATAGGGGATGATGGTCCAGATAAGATCTTAATAGGACGAGAGACTCCAATCAGCGAGGCCTACACAGCTTTCCAGGAATATTGTCTCTCATTGTATAGACGCGGGATCCTGTTGGCAGTTTGCTCGAAAAACAACGATGAGGTTGCGAAGCTAGGCTTTTCGCACCCCGATTCCGTTTTGAAACTGGAGCAGTTCGCGGCCTTCAAGGCTAATTGGGATCCAAAGCATGAGAATATTCTGTCAATTGCGAAGGAACTCAACCTCGGTGTTGATAGCTTTGTGTTTGTCGATGATAATCCGGCAGAGCGTGCTATTGTCGAGGCTCAGATACCCGGTATCGCTGTTCCGGATGTCGGCGAGGATGTTACTCGATTTGCATCCATCATAGAATCGGGTCGGTATTTTGAAACATTGGCGCTGAGCAAGGAGGACTTTGATCGTGGGCAGTCTTATGCATTGAATGCTCAGCGGGCCACCGCAGAGCAGAAATTCTCTACATATGGGGAGTATCTTGACTTTTTGGAGATGAGCGCAGAGATCGGTCGGTTTAACTCCACGTACATGGAGCGCATCGCGCAACTCACCAATAAATCGAATCAGTTCAATCTTACGACGCGCCGCTATTCCTTGGCGGAGATAGAAGCAACGGTTTCGAATGATAAACAGATCGGAATCTTTGGACGATTGATAGACCGGTTTGGCGACAATGGACTGGTTTCCGTCTTACTCGGAACCGCTAAGGAGGATCAACTTCACATTGATCTTTGGTTGATGAGTTGCAGAGTGCTGAAACGTGAGATGGAGATTGCTATGCTTGATGGCCTAGTTGAACGGGCAAAGGCCGTTGACATCAGAACCCTGATTGGATATTATTTTCCCACCGCCAAGAACAGCATGGTAGCAGAGCATTATCCGGGTTTAGGCTTCTCTCTTTTGTCGAAGAGTTTGGATACAGGTTCTTCTGTCTGGACGCTCGACATTACTTCCTATCAACCTCGCAGTCGCCACATCAAAATTCAGGACACAGCAAATGGGTAATCTTCTCCTTGAAGTGCAAGAGGTATTTCGGGATGTATTTGACCGCGAGGATCTGACGCTCACTCGCGATACTGACGCTTCAGATGTCGAAGGCTGGGATTCGCTTGCTCATGTCAATCTGGTTACGGTAATTGAAAAGAGATACAAGATTAAGTTCGCGTTGGGAGAGTTAGAAGATCTCAAGAACGTCGGCGATCTACTGGACTTGATCCAGGCAAAGTTGGACAAAAAAGGTAACCCCTAACTAATCGCTCGTCCCCCCGCTTCAAGTGCGCTTGCATCGATTCACGATTCCTTCAATCCATGCTGTAGATTGTCGCAATCATCCTAACCAGCGCAGGAGGAGTTCCTGAGTTTCAATAGTCTTCCATATATTCTGCTGTTCCTTCCCGCGGTCTTTTTTTTGTGCCGACTGGCTCGTAGCCTCCGTGTTCCGAAGGGGCCTCAGATTTGCGTACTCTCGGCGTCACTTGTTTTCTATGCGTGGAACTATCCCGCTGACCTTGTCTATCTTTTAGGCTCCATTCTCTCGAATTGGCTGCTGGCGCTTTGGATCTGCAGCGCAGTCGGATTAAGGCGCAAGAGATTTCTGCAGCTTGGCCTGGTTGCTAACCTCGCGTTCCTCTGCATATTTAAATATTTAGGCTTCATTGTCTCAAATCTTCCCTCTGCTCTCCGCGATCACGTCCACCTTTCGGATTTAGGTTTGCCCTTAGGTATCAGCTTTTTCACCATTACTCAGATTATGTATCTGGTCGATTGTTATGAGGATTTGGTTCCTCCGAGCAATTTGGTCGATCACGCGACCTTCGTGAGTTTCTTCCCGTATGTCATTTCAGGCCCAATCAGCCGCGCCAAACGAATATTGCACCAACTTCCAGTGTTAAATGGACCGACGGAGCCATCGGCCGATCAGGTAGCGCGCGCAGTCTTCCTATTTTCTATGGGCCTGGTCAAGAAGGTCGTGTTGGCCGACGCATTTTCGTTGCCTGCTGATTTTGGATTCGCCAATATTGGTCACCTCTCAGCAATTGAAGCGTGGACCTGCGCGATTGCATATGCGTTGCAGATATATTTTGATTTCAGCGGATATTCCGATATGGCCATAGCGTCCGCGTTAGCTTTAGGGATCGAGGTCCCGCGTAACTTTGATGCGCCCTTTCGCGCGACATCTATCATCGAATATTGGCAGCGCTGGCACATCAGCCTTACATCGTTTATCACAACATATATATATACCCCCCTGGTCAAATCGTTCGGAAAGGTAACACTTTTCACTTCGGCCGTCGCGACATTCATCGCAATGACAATCGCAGGTTTGTGGCATGGGCCCAACTGGACGTTTGTCGTCTTTGGGGCGATCCACGGCATTGCCCTGGCAATTAATCAGGTCTTTCGTAAGAAGAAGCTATTCAAAATTCCGAAGCTCCTGTGCTGGTTCATGACGTTTGTGGTATTTGAGCTTGGTTTCGTCTTTTTTCGTGCGCCCGATTTACACGCTGCTCTGCAATTCGTGGCTCGAATGTTCTCTTTGAATCACCCTTTCGGGACGAGTAATTTTAGTATGATGAACGGAAAAAACCTTGCCCTGCCGTGGGTGTGCATTTTTCTTTCATCGCAAGCCAGTGGTTTGGTCGCCGCTTTCTTCGGGAAATCGACGGATCAATTGTCTAATCAGTTCAAGCCGACGTGGTCCAGCTATCTTGTGGCCACCGCATGTCTCCTGCTTGGATTGCTTTTCATAAACTCCAATGTTGGGAAGCCTTTTGTATATTTTAAGTTTTGACGAGGTAGCCCTTGACCGGCCGTCGCTGGATGATTCTTACATTTGCAACGATTGCGGCTGTTGTCGCCATCTCTGGATCAATCGCGTACGCGATTGATCCATACGGATTGTTACGCAATCCCGAGGGCCGGAAATTAATCGTTTGGTTCTCTGACCGCCGCGCCAAAGTCCTGATGTCCAGGCGTTATGTCCCCACGAATTTCGACGGGCTGTTGCTGGGTCCTTCGAGCTGCGAGTTGTGGAATCTATCCACGATTGATGGCGCTAAGATGTTTAACGAATGCGTGGGCGGCGAGGACGCCGTTGAAGCACGCATCCTTGTAAATCAAGCGCTAGCGCGAGGGCACTTTAAACTTGCGGTGTTTCTTCTGGACATTACCATGACATCCACTCATGAAGTTAGGGATCAGATGGACTCAACGGGCTCTAGCCAAGCTATTTGGAGCATCCATGGAATTGTGAATGAGTTGCTCTTCGTCCTGCACCAGACACACGTTCGGCTAAAGTATGACAATGCCCCCAATGGGCAGATGCAGTTTTTCGTCAAGACCGACTACTCCACTCCGCTCATCGATCCTGCGAGCTATCAACTCGACCCTATCGCGCTCAAAGCATTCCAGGATGCGGTGTTGGCTCTTCGCAACAATGGGGCCACGATCGTGTACGTTGTACCGCCCCTTTATGGGCCATATTTCCAGGCAAACCAAACAGGGCTACAGGAGTTTATTAAAGTTCTCCGCTCCAAGCTGCCCCCAGCCCCGGTAGTTGACCTTAACGAATCGAAGTACGACGACTTGCGCTTTGATCGCAGAAATTTCCGCGACCGTGTGCATACCAGCCCCGCAGGAAGTTCGCGGGTCGCAACTCTTCTTGAGAAGCTCATCCCAGATGCCGTCGTCGAGCAGAGACAGCCGGAGGCTGGAGTACAGGGGCCTGGCACAAAGTAGATACTTCGTGGGGATATCACACGCGAAAGATGGGAGGAAACCACTTGCTGGTGCGAAGATGAATTCGCATGGAGTGACCTGCCCCGTTCTTCTCACACAGTGATAACTGCGCAAGTCCCTGAATGGAATCGCCCTGAGCCCTGCCGCGAAACGTGATAACGTAGGCTATTTTTCGCACATTTGATTTGAGTTTTGGCAGTGGAGGTTGGTACAAGCAGGAGGAGCGAGTCCTCCGGGGAGACTTGTGATGGAGCCAACCATGTCTGGCAGTGGAGTGGAAGTCGGCGGCGGAACGCCGCTGGGCGGAGTGGTGCGGATCGACGATGGGCGTATCCAGGCGCATCTGGATGAGGTGGTCCGATCGACCGTGGAAGAGGCGTTGAACGCGTTGCTGGATGCGGAGGCCGACCATCTGTGCGGGGCGCGTAAGTACGAGCGCACCGAGGGCCGCAAGGACACACGGGCGGGGAGTTACACGCGGCAGCTGCACACCAAGGCCGGCGAGGTGAGCCTGCAGGTGCCGAAGCTGCGCAGCCTTCCCTTCGAGACGGCGATCATCGAGCGCTATCGCAGGCGCGAGTCCTCCGTCGAAGAAGCTTTGATCGAGATGTATCTGGCCGGGGTGAGTGTGCGCCGCGTCGAGGACATCACCCAGGCACTTTGGGGTACGCGAGTCAGTGCGTCGACGGTGAGCGATCTGAACCAGAAGATCTACGGCAAGATCGAAGAGTGGCGCCAGCAGCCGCTGGTGGGCGAGTTCCCGTACGTTTTCCTCGATGGCCTGTGGTTGAAGAGGAGCTGGGGCGGCGAGGTGAAGAACGTGTCCGTGCTGGTGGCGATCGGCGTGTCGCAGACCGGCTATCGCGAGGTCCTCGCGGTGAGCGAAGGCGCGAAGGAAGACAAGGCGAGCTGGACCAACTTCCTGCGCGAGATGAAGCAGCGCGGCTTGAAAGGCGTGCAGCTGTTCGTCTCCGACAAATGCCTGGGGCTGATCGAGAACCTGGCGGATTTCTATCCGGAGGCGAAGTGGCAGCGTTGCGTGGTCCACTTCTATCGCAACGTGTGGACGGCGGTGCCCACAGGCAAGGTGAAGGAAGCGGCGGCGATGCTGAAGGCGATCCACGCGCAGGAAGACCGCCAGGCCGCGAAGGAAAAGGCCAACCAGGTCGTGGACAAGCTGCGCGCGATGAAGCTGGCCAAGGCCGCCGAGATCGTCGAGAACGGCATCGAGGAGACGCTGAGCTATTACGAACTGCCGCCGGAGCACTGGCGATGCCTGAGAACCAACAACCCGCTGGAGCGGCTGATGCGTGAGATCCGGCGACGAACCCGGGTGGTGGGCGCGTTTCCCGACGGCAAGTCGGCGCTGATGCTGGTCGCCGCCAGGCTCCGCCACGTTGCCGGAACTCGCTGGGGCGCCAAACGGTATCTGCAAATGAATCGCTTGGCCGAAGTCGTCGCCATCGCCTGACCGCTTGCCTTGGCCCAGGGGCCAAGGCAAATCAACCTCAACCCAACAACCTTCCTAAGTCCCAACTAAGATCGAAAGTGCGAAAAACTCTGGACACTACCCGAAACGTAAACACATGCCGTGTCTTGGTCTTGATCACAATATGCTCCAGGTTGATCGTGCCCTGAATTCCACCCGATTGGTAAGGCCCCTTAAAATGCCCGGTCAGGTTCTCGCCGTTCTGAATGATCTGCAGATAGTGCGTCCCCGTCTTCCCATCGTCGCCCTTCGTGTAGAAGGTCCAGTTACCGGCCACATTCGCCGGCGGCTTGTCGCTCGGCGGTTGCTGCGCAATTCCGCCACCGCCCAGCACGAGCGCAAAAAACGTGAAGAGGACAAACCGCATCGCCTTGTTATATTTCTTCATGGTCTCTCCAAAACATTGGTGGAATCGCGAGATAATTTTCATTTCCAGATAATTCCATTCAAAGATAAACGGAATAGCGTCCGTCACGGGAGAGAGAAACATGCCCAGAGAACTAAACCGGCGCGTAGTCCTTCAAAGCATTGCTGGAGCCGCCGCGGGAATCATGACCCACTCGATCCACGCGGCGCTCTCCCCGCAAGCCAGAGGAGATCAACCCACCGGCCAGCAGCGCGGCGAGATGAACCGCATCTCCGGCGCCTTCCGCAGACAGTTCTCCGTGCCCGCTCTCTCCGTCGCCATCACCCGCAACGGCCAGTTCGTCTACGACGAAGCAGGCGGCATGGCCGACAAGGAGCACGCCCAGCAGGTCAGCACCACGAACCTCTTCCGCATCGCCAGCGTCACCAAGCCCATCACCTCCGTCACCATCTTCAGCCTCATCGAGAAGGGCAAGCTCAACCTCACCGACAAAGTCTTCGGCCCTGGTGGGCTCTTCGGAAACAAATACGGTAAGCCCCCCTACAAGCAATACGTCACCGACATCACCGTCGATAACCTGCTCACCCACACCTCTGGAGGCTGGCCCAACGACTCCACCGATCCCATGTTTCAACACAACGGCTGGGACCACGACAAGCTCATCACATGGACCATCGCCAACCTGCCGCTCACCTATCCGCCCGGTACGCATTGGGCCTACTCGAACTTCGGGTACTGCGTCCTCGGCCGCGTTATCGAGCAGGTCACCGGCCAGCCCTATGAGTCCTACGTTCAGGCAAGCATTCTCTCGCCCTGCGGAATCACCGATATGCGCATCGCCGGCAACACCCTGCGCCAGCGCGCTCCCAACGAAGTCGTCTACTACGGGCAATACAACGAAGACCCGTACAACATGAACGTCACCCGCATGGACTCTCACGGAGGCTGGATCGCCTCGCCTGCCAGCCTCGTCCAGTTCCTCGATCACGTCCCCAATCCCAACGGCATGGGATTCGGCAACATGCCCAGCCTCCTCAAACCCGAGACCATCCGCATCATGACGACGCCGTCTCCGGTCTATCCCAACACTAACGGCGTGGCCTACGCCCGAGGCTGGATGGTACGCAATAACGGCATGGGGAACTGGCGGCACAGCGGCAGCCTTCCCGGGTCGACGACCATCATGGTTCGCACCGCAACCGGACTATGCTGGGCTGCGTTGGCCAACACCCGCACCCAGCCCTCCGCCGATATCGACGCCGCTCTCGATAACATGATGTGGAACATGGCCCGCAGCGTCTCACAGTGGGGCGCCTGATCTCCCTCAAGGCCGGTGTTCTGAATCGCCGGCCTTGTGTTGACTCCTGGCACGGTACGACGAAACCAGCCGCGCCACAATCACCGCGATGTAAAAGATGCCAATCATGTTCTCCAGCGCCGCAATCAACCGCACATAGGGGTTGATCGGGATGATCCCGCCATAACCCACGCCGCTCAGCGTAATCATGCTGAAGTACATCAGCGTCCCGATCTTCTCTTCCGGAACCACCTGGTTGAAAGGGTTGGCAATCAACCGGTTCAGCACCCAATACAGCTGCGAAAACGCAATTGCGATCACCAGGTAACAGATAAACGCCTCGGAGATCACGCTCCTGGTAATCTTCGAGACCCTGTCGAAGCGGTCAAGAATCGCCCAAAGCACCGAACACGACAGCACCAACCCTGCGATCGGCGCCAGGTGCGCATAAAAGTGACCGGGGTCGGCGAACGCCTCCAACAGTCGAGCGATCAGCCAGACGCCGGCCACGGGAACAGCCACATGGAGCAGGATTCTCCGGTTCGCCATGTAGCTCGCACCGGCGAAGATCAGCGCCATCACTGTCAGCGCAAGAAGGCCTCCAATCAGCGGATGGCTGTCCGCCAGCGGCGAAGCCACAATCTCCGCGACAAAGGCCAGCATCAGTATCTCCGAGCGATACTTACCCACCGCGACCTTCAAGGCTCGTCTCATAGACCGTTGCCGCTCTCTCTGGCATATTCTTATCACGCTCGCGGAGATGTCTCCACGGCATAACTCCTGAAGCGTCCCAATCTGTGAGACCCTGAAGCTTCTGCACTTACAGGTGCCAAACGCATGTGCTTCTCAGCAACCGCAAATTTCGTCGGCAGCGGAGTCCTCGGCGCCATCGGCGTCGCGACCCTCACCAAAGTGAAGCACCGCCGCGAACTCCTCTTCGCCTCGCTACCTGTTCTCTTCGCCGTCCACCAGTTCATCGAGGGGTTTGTCTGGCTCGGTCTCGACGGAATCTTGCCCGCCTCCGTCGCCCATAACATGGGTGCGGCCTTCGTCCTCTACGCCCAGGGACTGCTCCCGTCCCTGCTCCCGCTCAGCGTGCTGCTCTTCGAGTCCGACATCGCCAGCCGCAGGCGCATGCTGCCCTTCGCCATCATCGGCGGCCTCACCACGCTCTATATGCTTTGGGGACTAGCGGCCGATCCGTTGCGGGTCTACGTCGAACAGAACAGCATCGTCTACGTCAACGACGCAACCAACCACACCTTCCTGGCCGTCCTGTATGTGATCTCAACCTGCGGCTCGCTCTTCTTCTCAAAGGTCAAGCCAATGGTGCTCTTTGGCGCCGCCAATCTGGTGATCCTGCTCATTGTGATGGCGGTAAGGCGCTATGCCTTCACCTCGGTATGGTGCGCTTACGCCGCCGTCGCCAGCATCATCATCCTCGGCTACTTCTGGACCAGTGGCCATTTAAGACCCTTCAAATACGCCGAGTCTATGTGAGTAAGAATCGAGGGGAACGGGACAAAGGAGATATCATCCTGTTATGAGCACGGTTAAGGATCCCGACGAAAAGAAGAGCCTAAGCCTCAAGCTGGATCGCCGCAACACCTACGGTGAAAACAGCAAGGCCAGCCGCACGGGAATCCGGCGAGGGAAACAGCGCCGACACATGAACGAAAGAAGGACCATTGGCGCAGTTCTTTCACTGCTCAAGGGCTCGGTTCAAGACGACGAAGCTACTAACGCTGAGCTTCTCGCCAAGACAAGCGTCACCGACAGCCAGCGCCGTGGATTCAAAAAACAGCCGGATGTACCTCTTGGCATTGTGCTAGCCACTAAAAGAGCAGGGAAGCCCAAAGGGGCCGCTCCGCACCGTTCGCGTTGAGAGCTTTGGGGGAATCGCGAGCGCCGCTAAGCCAAAGCATTCCGCTTAATCACTTCCTTATAAAAATAAGAACTCATCTTCGGAGTCCGCTTCTGCGTCTTGAAATCAACATAAGTGATCCCAAACCGCTTGCTATACCCGTCCGCCCATTCATAGTTATCGAGCAGACTCCACAGGAAATACCCCTTCACCGGAATCCCATCCGCCGTCGCCCGCTGCAACTGGGTCAGGTAATTACGCAAATACATCACCCGGTCGGAGTCATAGATATGCCCATCCTCCGCCACCTTATCGTCCGAAGAGCACCCATTCTCGGTGATGTACATCTCCTTCACGCCCCACGTATCGAAGACCAGCTTCGGCAGCCAATACATCGCCTCGGGTCCCACATCGAGCCACTCAGAGTACATATGCGGATACGAGGAAGGGTCCTTCACCACGGCATAGCCGAGGGCATTGTCAGCGGCGCGAACGAATTCAGGCCGATAGATATTCAGCCCCAGGAAGTCGATCGGGCTCGAGATGATTTTCAGCTCTTCCGGCGTGAACTTAGGCGCATCCGCACCCAGCTTCTTCAGATACGCGTCGGTGTACTTCCCGTCCATGATCACGGTCAGATATCCGGCGTTCTCTTCACGGAGAGCCACTCGAGCCGCGTGAATATTCGCTTCATCCTCGATGACCGGCGTAGTCGCTGTGGCGTCCTGGGCAAGGCCAACCTTCGTCCCGGCTTTGGTCGCCGCGCGGATCGCCTGCACCGCCATCCCATGACCAAGCACTGAATAATGCCGCGCCTGCGCGAGTTTCGCCTGACCCACCGTAAGCCCGGGCGCAAACTTCCCTGTGCCGTAGCCGAGTTCGATGAACGAATCCAGCTCGTTCATTGTCATGAAGTTTGAAATGCGATCGTTAAGCGCCTTGCTCGTATAGCCGCAATAGTCGGCGAAGGCCTTGCACGTATCGATGCTCTGCCAGCCGCCCTTGTCCTCAAGCGCCTGCGGCAGGTCCCAGTGATACAGCGTGCAATACGGAGCGACACCCGCATCGAGTAGAGCATCGACCATCCTTTTGTAGAAATCCAGGCCCTTCTGATTCGGCGTGCCCGTCCCCGTCGGAAAAATCCGCGACCACGAAATCGAAAACCGGCAACCCTTAAGCCCCAGGTCTTTCATCAGGCCGATGTCTTCTTTGTAGCGATGGTAGTAGTCGTCGGCCACATCGCCGGTGTCGCCATCATGCGTCTTGCCCGGAGTATGCGAGAAAGTGTCCCAGATCGACGGGCCCCGGCCGTCCTCATTCACCGCCCCTTCCACCTGATACGAAGCCGTCGCCGACCCCCAAAGAAATCCCTCAGGAAACGAATGAAGCGAAGGCATCGCCGCCGCCGACGATTGGGCCCCGGCGGCAGAAGAAAGGGAAGTCTCCGGCAGTGCAAGTGAGGAGGGAAGCAGAGTACGCGCAGCAGCAAGGCTGGCGCCGACCTGAAGAAATTTTCTACGGTTCAATGGAAGCTCCGATCAATTCCTGAAGGAAGTCAGTCCACCCATAGTATCCCCAAACCGATTTAATTGGGAACTGCAAGGAATTAGAAGATGAAAGAAGACCCCGCAGGAAGTTACCCGAGTCGCGATCAAAGGAGTATTTACAGGAGCGCCAGGAATTCGTCCACAGACAGTCCAGCAACGCGAATTAGGGCCCGAAGCGTTTCAATCGAAAGTTCTTTGTGTTGAGGAACCGTTAGATTTGTCCGCACTCCCACCTTAGACATGGTCAAATGACTCCCAACCTGCCCAACCGCAACCCAGCCGTCCTTAGCAAAAGCCTTCGCCGCTTCTTTTCCGGAAATGTTACCGAGTCTTCCCATCGTTGTTTCCCCGATGGACTGAAGCGTATGAGGAATCGCCAGGCAATACAAGACGGTGGCTGCCGCGATACGAGGATCGAAAAGACACGGCCTTTGATAAATGCGTCCCCTGGCGCGGTTCCTTAGGCCGGCTCCTAAACAGATACCAAAGTTGCCAGTTGCTCGGGGGGCAGCGATCGGAGGGCTTTCTGATCCTCAGCCCACATCCACGCGGTGATGGCTTCCTTGATGTTGGCGAGCGCTTCCTGCTCATCGCGGCCTTGAGAGACACAGCCGGGCAATGCTGGGCATTCGACCACCACCCAACCATCCTCAGCCTTCTCCATGGAGACATGAAAGATCATGCTGTCTCAATCCTCGTCCACTTGATGCTAGCTGTTCTTCGCCTTCAGCAAAGCCAGACCCTTATTCAGCTGATCGTCCGCCGCAGGAGGTCCCGCCGGTTTCTCTTCGCTTTCCGCCGCAATCTGTTCATCGAGGCTCGGAACGACAATCACATTCGGAGTCACAGCATCGTCCTGGATCTTCTTGCCGGAGGGCGAAGCATACTTCGCCACCGATAGAATTACCGCGCCGCCGCCCGGCAGCTCCAGCGTCTTCTGCACCGATCCGTCGCCGAAGGTGCGGTCACCCACCACGTCGCCGCGTTTGTCATCGAGCACCGCGCCGGCAATCAGCTCGGCCGGTCCCGAGGTGCCATGGTTCACCAGCACCACCAGCGGAGCCGAGGTAATGAACTCCGGCTTCTGTGCCGTAAATGTCTGTTCGGGGAACTTCTGTCCCTGGAGCGTCGCGATCGTCCCCGTCTCCAGGAACGCATTCGCCAGCCGGATCGCCTCTTGGTCATCGCCCTCGGCGATGTCGCGCAGATCGAGCAGCACCTTGCGGTTCTTCGGAGCGGCCTTCAACTTGCCGATCACTTCATCCACGCGGCCCTTGGTCAGCACCACCGGCTTTAAATACAGGATCGTCGAGTTCTCATACTCCTGCTCGCCCAGCGCCGGAATCTCCTCCGCCTGCTTCACTCGCGTCAACGACACCTTGTCCGGCTCCGCCTTGCGCGGCCGCACCACAGTGAATGTCGCATTCGTCCCCGGTGCCCCTTCCAGCAGCAACCGAACCAGCGCTACCGACATCTCTCGCGTCGACTGTCCTTCAATCGACTCGATGATGTCGCCGTCTTCAATCTGGTTCTTATCCGCAGGCGAGCCCGGAATCACCGAAACCACCGTCGCATAGCCATAGCGCTTGGAAACATTCAGTCCGGTCACGCCAACACCCGAAGACTTGCCCAGGCTCTCCTCATGTTGCTTGTAGATCGCATATTCGGCTGGCGAGAGGTAGCTGGAGTCGGCGTCGAGACCCTCGAGCAGACCATGGAGCGCCCCGTCGGTCACCTTGTCCACATTTGGCTCGACCACGTAATCGGTCTGCACCTTCTTCAGCACTTCTTCATAGACGCCCATCTCGCGGTACGCGCCATCGTCACCCTGGGTGTTTGCGCGCACGCCCCGCAGCCCCAGGCCGCCCAGGAAAACGACCAGAACCAACACCACCGAAAAACCGAAGATCGAACGCCGAAAGCCTTTGGACATAACACCGCTCAAAGTCCCACAGGGACCCTATCTACTGATATTACCGTAACGTTTGGACTGGCATAAGGCTATATTCGATAGCAATCGTAGTCCCTGGTCCCTGCGTCCCGAGCCCTTTGGGTTCCTTATCTCTTCAACCCGCCAATCACCTCGAAAAATATCGGTTCATCGCGGTCGCGGCCTTCAAAATTCGCCACCCAGCCTCCGTTCACCGATATGCACGTCCACACTACGTTTTCGGGCCTCTCGGGCTTGTCGGCGCCTAGGCAACTCGCCCCTGGGGGGATCGGCGCGGGCGTCGCCGTTTCAAACTCTGAACCGGGATGAGAATCGCGAAACATCTTCATCCATTGCCCGGTCTGTTCTTCGGCGGTCAACCCCGGGTCGGGAGAGATCACCGTCACAAACAGCGACTGCGGAGGCAGTCGGTGGTTCAGCGTCGGTGGCATCTTCCTGAGCCCCAGACCTTCTGGAGCAACCGTCTGCTCGGCGGTAACGGCGTCGGTGTCGGCAATCCACGGCCAAGGCACCTGCACCTTCAGTCCGTGGTACTTCACCTGGCCCTGCGGATGAAAGACTCTCCACAGCGAGGCCGTGACCCACGGGCTATACCAGCCCACCACTCCTGCAAGCGCGAAGGCTCCAAGCACACGTAGCACCCGGATTGGCAGTCGAGGAGTTGGCATAGGTCCGCGGACAACGCTGCAATATGAAGCGGAATCAGTGTATCCTTCCACGCCGTAGGGACATCGACAACCAAAATCCGCTCCAAAGCTGTGAATTTCTTCCTTCCGAACCACACCCTGAAAACCGCTTTACCGCGGATCAACCACCCCAAGCGCAATCATCCCAAGCGCCGTAATACTGGGAAGAAAAAAGTAATCCCCTCCCCGAAGCTCGACAAAGTTAGGCAGCCCGCTGCAAATCAGCGGAGGGTTACTCGCACTCGCGTCTCCCTGAATCACGAATTTCCCGTGGCCGCCATGATTGCCCATCAGGATGTCTTTGTCGTTCCCCAGGTGCGCGTCATTGCCGTACTCGATCCACTGCTGCTGCACAAACTCGAACTGACGCGAAATGCTGGCGTTCAGCGCCATGAAGATCACGCCGCGATCGTCGCTGTCCGAGACCGGCTCCTGGTCCGTAGCAAACCGCCCATAAAGCAGTCCGCGCCTGGTGATGCGCCGCCGGTCGATCAGCTTGCCATTGAATCCGAAGGCGTCTCGAGGATGAACTCGCCGGATATGCGCTCCGATCGGGCACCGCGTCCCGTCAAGATCGCTCCCAAACTTGAAGTTCGTACTCTGCGCAGGGTCCTGCGCGATCGACGGATCGGTCCGGTCCGGAGAAAGCTCAATCGGAGTGCCATCTCTCCAACGCCCAATAAACTTTGCCGCCAGCTTCTCTTTGCCGCCTCCATACCGTGGAGCGTGCTCGTCGAGGTATTTTCGAAAAGTCGCGACGTTCTGGTGCAGTTTGCGATACACCATAAACGTCCCATTGCTGGCCAAAAGGTGCGGTACCGGCGCCACCGGCAGTTCTCCTGCCTCGTCCGCATAACCAAGCAACAATTCGCCCGTGGCCAGCGGTGCCCAGCTTCCATCCGGCATCAGTTTGCCTTGGCCCGGCTGCGAACTCCGCTCCACCCCCAGGTAATCGGGATTCCCAAAGCCATCTGTAAATCCGAAATGCTCCTTGGTGCAGGGCTTGCCATTGACGACCGCAGCGGCTGCATTCTGCGCGTAAAGCACCGTCGCTCCGCCATTCTCCTGCGCGATCGCCACCATCTGCGCACAACGAGTCTCTAACGCCTCCCCCGAAATTGCGTTGACGCCCAGCCACGCATGCACTCGGCCATCGAGCCACACCGGATCCCACCGCGACGGATCATTCCGCCCCGTGTCTCCCAGGATGTCGGCCCGCTTCCGCATGCCTTGCTGAAACTCGACCGGGAAGCTGATCAGAGTCGCATCCGGCAATTCAAGGGCAACCAGCCCCCGATGAGTGAACGCGATGTTCACCGTGCTCTCCGGCTTCCCGCCATCCCACTTCTGCCCGGTGGTAATCTCGCCGAGTAGCCGTCCGATTAGCTTGCGGGCCCGCTCCGCGCCGGTGAACTCAAGAAAGAGGTAGCGGGCAACGGGCAGATTGTAGCCGCGCAGAGTAAAGCCCTGGATGTCCGTCTCGTTCAGCTTACTCATTGTGACCGCCAGTCTTGATGTCGCGGCGCCGCCCGACTGAGGCTGGTTTCGGAATCGCCTCCGTCCTCAGCACATCTGCCAGCTGCGCAAACTCTCTCTGCACTCGCGCCGGCTCCATCCCCTGGTGGGTCGCCACAAAATCCGCAACCGCCCGCTGCGTCCGCAGAGCGACCAGCGTCTCCGGAACAGATTTGTCATTGATCGGGGCAAAGTAGAACGTCGTCTCGATCTGGCAAGCTTTCATGTAAGCGATAAATGCCGTCACATCCCGCGCGCCCGGATATCCCACACAATGGCTCCAGATCGCATCGAGCTGCTCGGGCACGTGTGCCGCCAGTCCTCGCAGATAGCCATCAACGTCTCCATCGAGGTTCGACTCAAAGACCAGGTATTTCGACTTCAAATGCTCTTCGCAAGCCGGCATGCCAACGTAGATCACATCGTCCATCACCACCAGCCGCGCAAGGTGCGTGCCCGGCGCAATCGCAAACGGACTCGCCTCATCGGTCGGCAGCCCCGCCAGATATTTGCGGATTTGCAGGTCATGCGACGGCGTTGCCTGATCATCGTCAATGATCGGCGAAAGAATCGTCAGCCCATAAACCTTGCCACTTACATTTGGCATGTGTCCTGTCCCGAGACTACGAAGATTCCAAAAGAAAAGTTGTCATCCTGAGCAGAGCGCAAAGCGCGGAGCGAAGGATCTGCGGTTCCAGCGATGTATCCAGCAGCGCGATTGCTTCACTCCCCGCCATCCCTAAAACACCACCGGAGGCTCGCCCGTCTCCCCCAAATGCGCCTGCACCTGCAAAACAAACTGCTGATAGGCCTCTTCAAATTGCTCCGGAGAGCAGTTAGCGGCCTTTACGCAGAGCGCGTCAAACGATGCCTGCACAATATGTGCCGACTTCAAGTCGTTCGCCGCCGCATGAGGGTAAGAGGTGTAGTAATAGTCGGTGTCGAACTGACAATTTGTGATGTAGTTCTTGAACCCGGTCACCGGAACCGATCCCGGAAACTTCTCGCTCCACCGCCAGATGAAGTTCAGGCCCTTACTCAGCACCGCCGAGAACGCATCGATATATTGGTTCCACGTCCCGTTGAAATTGCTGAAGAAGAGCAGATAGTCATACTGAAGCTCTTCCTGCTCCTGACCCTTTCCCAGAAAAGGGAACTGCTTTCTCGGCAGTACCACCCAGCGCGCAAATTCAATGAAGGAAAGGTTAATCAGGTCCTGCTGCAGAGGCTTGACATGGCCCAGGATGAAGAAGAAAGCGCGCAATATCCACGTCTTCCACGGCTTCATGGGAGTGATGGCATTCATCGCATAGACTTTGCCGTTGATGTTGCTCATAGGGCGTCCGCCTGCAAGGCACCCACTATAACGCAGCACTCAAGCCGCGCACAAAAGAAATTCAGTGACCGCCATGCCCCAACGGCCGCGTCGTCCCCTCAACCTGCTTCACCGGACGACTCTGCCCGCGGCGCCCCAGAAAAAACATAATCCCGCCGAAGACCAGCATCACAATGCCCCAGATCAGGTTGATGTTCATCCCCACCGACTTTGCATAGATCGCGCTTCCCATCGTCACCAGCCCATAAACAGACAAAAGTCCGCCTACAATCAAAAACATCAACCCCATCGGAATACGAAGATCCAGATTCATCTCAACTCCTCACAGCAAACTTCTGTCATCCTGACCCTGAGCACGGCGAAGGGGAAGAACCTGCGTTTTGCCGGCGAACCACAATCCTAAGTCCCTAGTCCCTAGCTTCTAGTCCCTACCTGAAAATAATGTTCAACCCCACCAAAAGCACAATCAACCCAACCGCCAAAGTCGAAGGCCGCGACCACCAAGTCATCGTATGCTCCACCGGCTTCGGAGTCAGAGAATAAACCAACCCCACCAGGTCCTTCTCATCATGAGCCTTCGTGAACAAGCTAATGATCACCGTCAGCACAAAGTTCACCGAGAACGCCCAGATCGCCGTCCAGAAATTCTGCGCCATGTCGCTCGGATAGCTATGCACCACGGCAATCCAACCGCCATGAATTCCCGGATGCGCATCCATCGGCAAAGTCAGCCCATGATGAACGATCGCAGCAAGAGTCCCGCTCACCAGCCCGGTAAACGCCGCATGTCCCGTAGTCCGCTTCCAGAACATTCCCAGCAAAAACGTCGCAAACAGCGGCGCATTCACAAACGAGAACACCAGCTGTAGCGTGTCCATAATATTGTTGAACGAAGTCGCAGCATACGCCGCCGCAATCGACAGCAAGATCCCACCCACCGTCGCCCATCGCCCCATCTTCAAATAATGCGAATCCGGCGCGCCTTTGTTGATGTACCCTTGGTACAAGTCATAGGTCCAAACCGTATTGAATGCGGTCACGTTCCCTGCCATCCCCGACATGAAGCTCGCCAGCAGCGCCGTCAGCCCCAGCCCCAAAATCCCAGTAGGGAAGTAGTGCAGCAGCATATTCGGAATCGCCAAGTCATAATCCAGCAGGGGCTTGCCCGCCTGGTCATACAGCACCTTCCCGCTCACCGGATCCACCTTCACCGGGATCAGCCCCTTACCCGCCGGAACCACCTGCCCATCCGCCGTATTCACCACCGCAACGCCGTTCACAATCTTCGGCGAGCTCCCCGTCATCGGAGTAGCAATCGCCAGAAGCCCCGGCAGAATCACCAGGAAAGGAAAGAACATCTTCGGAATCGCCGCAATCAGCGGCACCCGCCGCGCGTTTTCTTCGGAATCCGTAGCCATCGCCGTCTGGATCACCAGGAAGTCCGTGCACCAATACCCAAAACTCAGCACAAACCCCAGCCCCATCGCCAGGCCAAAAACCTCAACCCCCAGCGGATTCGTATTCGCATGCGTCATCCCCTGCCACGCATGCGAATAAGCCTCCGGAAGCCGCTGCCTTCAACCCGTCCCATCCACCAACATTCCGCAACCCCACCCAGACCAGCGGCAAAAACCCCGCCACAATCAGGAAGAACTGCAGCACCTCGTTATAGATCGCCGAGGTCAGCCCGCCCAGGAAGATGTATCCCAGCACAATCACCGCCGAGATCGCCACGGCAAAGTGGAAGATCCACCCCAGCGGCAGCCCCAGCTTGAGGAACAGCCCGTCAAACACATGCAAAGTCTGGATCAGCCGCGCCATCGCATACATCGAGATGCCCGACGAAAACACCGTCATCACCGCAAACGAACACGCGTTATAGACCCGCGTCTTGTCGTCATAGCGCAGCCGCAAAAACTCCGGCACCGACCGCGCCTTCGACCCGTAATAGAACGGCATCATGAAGACGCCCACAAAAATCATCGCCGGAATCGCACCCAGCCAATAGAAATGGCTCGTCGCAATGCCATACTTGGCCCCCGACGCCCCCATCCCGATCACTTCCTGAGCGCCAAGGTTGGCCGAGATAAACGCCAGACCGCAGATCCAGACTGGCAGCGCCTGCCCCGCCTGAAAGAAGTCCTTGCTCGTCTTCATGAACCGCTTCAGCGCAAAGCCGATGCCCAGCACAAAGACGAAATACAACAGCATGATCAGCCAATCAATGAATGTCAGATTCACTAGAGTCCGCCGTCACCTTCCCCAAGCAAGAATCGGAATCGCCCACCTATATTGATAGGCCAAGGCGAAATCCAAATGTACGCGGTTCCAAACTGACAGTCCAACTCCTTCAGACCGCCAGCGTTCTCGTCCTCGTCTTGGACCTGCGAGCCAGCCACACCAGCATCGCGCCAAGCAGGGCGCTCGCGAGAATGCCGGTGATCGCGTCGATGGCCAGGCTGCCGGCAATTCCCCCATGGGTAAACCCAAAAGCGTCGACATAGAGCATGTACGAGATCGGCAATCCGTATGCCGACGAGACGAAGCAAAAGGTCGTAGCGGCCAGCGGATTGTCGCGGCCGATGGTCTCAAAAATGATCGCGATGCTCGTAGTGATGGCCAGCGATTGGAAGAGGTTCTCCGAAATCAAAATCGTGGCGAAGGAAGCCGGCACATGCGGCAGAAGGATGAGTCCAAGCGTAACTAAGCCACCCGCAATCCCAACGCTAAGATAAAGAGCGCGCATCGGCATAAGGCGGCTGAGTGCAGGAAAGAGCAGGCAGCCGGCGATCCCTCCAGCAGCCACGCCCATGCCTCCAACCAGCCCGACAAAGCCCGGCGAAGCGTGAAAGTCACCGCCCCGGCCACCCAGGAAGTTGGTCAACGAAAAGGTGCCGGCGGGAGTGGCGAAGAGGAGGATGGCCACGAGTACCTCGCGTCGCTTGACCAGCGAGACAAGATCGCCAAAAAACTGCGAGAACGACTCGCGGGCCAAACGGCGGTCCGGGCCCGGTGCCTGCATGAAAGGGAACGCGAGCATCGGCAACAGGATGGAGGCCCCCAACACCACCGCTACGGCAATCGGCGACAGATGCGTCACGACCTGGTTGCAGCCGACCGCCATCACGCCAAACCCGCCTATATTGCCGATCGTCATCCACACGCTGACGATTTTTTCCTCTTCGGCAGACGTGATCGACGACAGCCAGCCACCGACGGCGCTCTGATAGAGATAGGCGGCGAAGAAACCGACCGTGAGCATGGCTTCCAGCAGCACCAGGTGATCGAGGTTCAGAAAAGCCACAATCAGTGTGAGCGCGGCCACCACTCCCAACCCGACCGCATACCAGCGACGGCTGAAGCGGACATCGAGCACCGGGCTAAACAGAAACGCCCAGAAGCCCGGCGAAAACGCAACGGCGGTCAGCCCCGCTATAGCTGCCTCCGGTACGTGGCGATCGCCGAGCAGCTGCGGCACGGCAAAGGCAACCACTCCACCATAGAAGCCATAGGAGAGGTTGGTAAGACCCATAAGCCAGACAGGAACCCGATGACGGCTTGCCATTTTGGAGCGGTGCAATAGTTAGGCCAAGATACCACGCGTTGACGCATGGAACGCCTGAGTCGGGTGTCTCGACTTGGGCACCCTCCCAAGGCAAGAATAGGCACCGCCGACATCCCAGGCAAAGGACTCGCCCGCATCCTAGGCACGAAACTAACTCGACCATCTGCGTATTCACGGATAAAGAGCCGTTTCACGAATCCTCCCTCTTCCTTCCCGCGTCTATTCCCGGCAGGGGGAGACTCGATGCTCGGCAAATTGTCTTTAACCCAGAGCCAGAACGTCACCGTCCACACCTACACCGCTCCGGACGATGGCTGGAGGGTCAACTCCCACATCATCGAGCTCACATCGCAGCTCCTCGTCGTCGACGCCCAATACATGCTGCCCTACGCGCGCGAGGTTGTGACTTACGCCGAACAACTCGCCAAACCCATCACGCGCCTCTACCTCACGCACTATCATCCCGATCACATCCTTGGCGCCCCCGCGTTCTCGGCCCCGATCTACGCCCTCGCCGAGGTCAAAGCCAAAATCGAGGCAGCCGGCGACCGCATCGCGCACGAGGAAAGACAGAAACATGGTGATGCCATTTCAGACCACGCCGAGCGCCCAGGCCATGTCGTCGAGCCCGGCATCGAGACGATCGACGGAGAACCCATCGACTTCATCCGTCTCACCGACGCCGAGACCGAGAACGCATTGATGATCGGCCTGCCCAACCACAGCATCCTGATCACCCAGGACCTGATCTACGACCATGTGCATGTCTTTGTCGGAGAGATGGCCTTCGCCAGCTGGCACGAAGCCTTGAACAAAACGCAAAGGCTGCACTACCAAAAACTTCTACCCGGCCACGGAGACCCCGGCGGCCACGATCTCTACGACGAGATGCGCGACTATCTCGCCGTCGCCCGCGAAGCCTACCTCGACGCCGATAACGCAGACGAATTCATACAACGCCTCATCGACGACTTTCCCGACTACCAGGGCAGGGAACTCCTCGACCACCAGATACGCTTTCTCTTCCCAAAGACCTCAACAACCTTCGTCTAACCTCTAGGTTGTCATCCTGCGCGGAGCGAAGGATCTGCGGTGTCCCAAATCCATGCACGAAACCAAACCTGCGTCGCCAATCGCAGCGGGAGTAAAGTTAGCTCTCAGGGGCACGTTCAGTGATCCTGGACCGGAGAGATTTTCTAACTAAATCCGCAGCGGCCGGCTTAGTATTCGCCGCCTCGCTCCGTAGCCTCGCGCAAACGCCAATCGATCCGCTTCCGCGTTTGAAGGACCTCGCCGCCGCAGCCGGATTGATCTACGGATCGGACAGCGACGTAAACATCACCAAGCCGCCAGCCGATTCGACCGAATACTCCACGCTCTTCGCAGCCCAGTGCGCGCTCTATGCGCCGCTCTTCCTATACTCCGACAAAAGAGCACGTTCGACCGGCTCCCAGGCGTGGGAAGACCCAAACATCAGCTTCGCCCGCGCGCACGGACTCAAGCTGATCGGCGGGCACCTCCTATGGCATCGCGAAACACCTGCCTGGATGACTGACCTCTCTCCAAAAGAAGCTGAGGACGTTATTTTGCGGTACATCGCAGAGATCGGCCAGCGCTTCGGAAACATCCTTTACTCGTGGAATGTGGTCAACGAAGCCATCGAACCCAACGAGAAACAAAACGATGGCCGCCGAAGCGACGGCCTCCGCAAGACCGTCTATCTCGAAAAATTCGGCACGGATTACTTCGACTTCGCCGCACACGCCGCCGAAGAAGCGGCGCCCAACGCGCTCCGCGTCTACAACGACTACGCCATGGAATTCGCGGATGACCGCGATGAGCGCCGCAGGCAGGCCCTCCTCCGACTACTTGATGACTTCAAGAAGCGCAACACGCCCATCCAGGCTGTGGGACTTCAGTCCCACCTAAGGCTCGAGGGGCGCACCTTCGACGAGAAGGTCTACTGCAAATTCCTCAAGGAAATCTCCGACCGCGGCTTCTTGATTCTGATCACCGAGCTCGACGTCTTCGACATCAAGACGCCCGGCTCGATCGCCGACCGCGACCAGATGGTCGCCGACCTCTATTCACGCTTGCTGAATACAGCTCTCGAAAATAGGTGAGTAAAAGCCGTCGTCACATGGGGACTCTCCGACCGATACACCTGGCTGAACCCGAACTACGATCCGCACTACATCCGAAGCGACGGCCAGCCAAGCCGTCCTCTGCCCTTCGACGCAAACCTCCAGCCGAAGCCGGCCTTCTGGGCGCTGGTCAACGCCTTCAAAAACGCCCCAAAAAGGCAGCCAGCCTGACCCGGCAACGCGGGAATGACTAGCCTAAGTTCAGGCGCCTTACATCTCCGTTCGAATACCCGTTCACCAGCGAATCACCGGAAGAAGTGCGGAGTAGTCGTCGGTCCAGACTTTCAGCTCCGGCATCGATTCCGGCAGGTGGGCTACGGCGGAGATCTCCGGCTGTGCGAAAAAATCGGGATCGGCAGTCACCAGCATCCACGAGGAAGTGTACTCGCCAGCTTCCTGTGTGGAACTGGTGGAAACACGGCGCGCCTGCATACCAGCAGAGGCAGCCAGCAAGCCGATGGCAGGCGCAAGGTCAACGTGCCGGTTCGAGATGTGAAACGCAACCACGCCGTGCGGACTAAGGTGCCGACGATAAAGCGCCAGCGCCTCCGTGGTTAATAGATGGATAGGAATGGCATCGCCCGAGAATGCGTCGACCACCAGCACATCGAAGTTCTGCGGAGACTCCCCGGCCAGCGAGGTGCGCGCGTCCCCTTCCACGATCTCAATCTGCGCAGCGGAGTCTCGAATGTACGTGAACGTGTTCTTCGCAATGGCCGGCACGGCTGGGTTGATCTCATAGAAGCGGATGTGGTCGCCCGCGCGCCCATAGGCGGCCAGAGTGCCTGCGCCAAGCCCGATCACGCCAATGTTGCGAGCGCGCCCCTGACAACAAAAGCGAACCGCCAAACCCACGCCCGAGCCGCTGGTGTAGTAGGTGGTTGGAGTGTGGCGCAGTTCGTCGCTGCCAAACATCTGCATGCCGTGCCGGATGCTGCCGTTCATCAGCGTGCGCACCGTCTCGCCCGGAAAGGTCGATTGTTCCTCCGTCACGCGCAGGCTCGCATAGAAATTGCGCACCGCTACAATCGTGTCGTGTTGATAAGCGCGGCCGACCATAAAGACCAGAACGACCATTGCCGCACTGGCGACCATCCACAACAGGCGCTGATTCCAGCCGCCGCTCCAATTCACAACCAGAGCCAGCAAAGCTGTGACCAGAAACGTGATGGGCAGATCGACGTTATAGGGAAAGATCATCGGCGCGGCGATGCCGATCAGGAACGAGCCAAGCGCGCCGCCCGCCGCAAAGAGCAGATAGAAACGTGTCGCTTCGGACGCGCGCTGCGGCCTCAGCCCGGTGGCCGCGGAATGACAGAAGAAACAAGCAAAGAACAATTCCACCAGGAAAAAAAGAAGTGAAAGCCACAAAGGCCACCCGCCATTGGCCTTCGTCAGGGAGTATGCGAGAGCCGCCAGCATCACCACCATCACCCGCGCAATGATGCTCCAGGGCAGTCGCACGCGGAATTGAAAAGCAAGTATGAGGGTGATCAGATAGACGGCAAGAGGAAGAATCCAGAGCAGAGGAATCGGCGCGACGTTCGCGGTGAGATAACTGGTGACGGCGCTCAACTGCATGGCCGCGCCCATCGGCAGCAAGATCCAGAGAAGCTTGTCTCTACGCGATGACCGCGGGGCGCAGAAATCGTCGTCACCATCCGTCCGATCAAGCTGCCCTCGCGCAGACGCGGCGGTAGCAGCACGCGTCTTGATCGCAAGCACAGCAGAGAGGACCGCAAACACTGCGAACCCCCAGCACCATGCAACGCGTTGAACATGCAGCGTGAAGCGCGGCTCGATCACGCTGGGATACAAAGCCAGCGCTAGCAAGGAGCCAACATTCGAAAGCGCATAAAGGCGATAAGGAATCTTGCCGCCTTCCATGCGTGCCCACCAAACCTGCAGCAACGGACTCGTCGAGCTGAGCACCAGGAACGGAAAGCCGATAGAAAGACTCAGAACGGAAAACACAGTGATAATCGGATGAGCAGCGCCGTTCTCCACGAGCAACGATCGCAGAACCGACAGCACAGCAGCCGCAACGGCCAGCACCAGCAGCGAGAGATACACCGTGAACGACGGCCGTTGGGCGAGCCAGTGCGCGTACAAATATCCCAGCAGCAGCGCGATCTGAAAAAAGACCAGGCAGGTGATCCAAACGGCGGCCGATCCGCCGAGAATAGGAAGCAGCTGGCGGGCAGCGATCGGTTCTACGAGAAATAGCAAAAAGGACGCCAGGAAGACGACACTGGCAAACAGAAACCGCAAACGAGTCACCATCCCTGAAAACAATGGTAAAAAGCGGATGCTAACACACGCCCGAAAGCCACGGCTCAGCAAGCCAAGGTCACAAAAAGACGCCCAAAAGACAGCCCATCCGGAAAGGCATTTTTTTTCAGCTAACAAGAACGAATTCAGCTGCGTCTCCGTATAAGCAAACAGTACCAAGAGCAGAAAAGGAAAACCCTTTGGCCAACCTGTGGCAAGACCTCAAACACTCCCTGCGCAGCCTCTTCAAAAATCCAGGCTTCACCCTTGCAGCCGTCGCAGCCTTGGCCCTTGGCATTGGAACCAATACCGCCATCTTCACCGTCGTCAACACGGTGCTGCTGAAGCCGCTCACTTATCCCGACGCGGACCGCATCGTTCAATTCCTGCTCACATCACCCGATGGCAAAGGAGCGGGAGCCTCTCCCACCAAGTTCAACAACTGGCGGCAGCAGACCAGCGTCTTTCAGGACGTCACCGCCTACGACTTCGGCGGCCCCGGATTCAACCTCACCGGCGATCATCCCGAGCAGGTCCACGGCATCCACGTCAGCGAAGGCTATTTCCGCCTCTTCGGCGCGCCCGTCATCCTCGGTCGCACCTTCACCCAGCAGGAAGATTCGCCCAACGGTGGCAAAGTCGTCGTCATCAGCTACGGGTTGTGGCAGCGCAAGTTCGGAGGCAATCGCAACGTCGTCGGCAGCGCCCTCTCGCTTGGCAATGAGCCCTATACCATCGTCGGAGTCCTCGGCCAATCCTTCGTCGCCGATCCTGAAGCCGACATCTGGCTGCCCTTTCAAATCGACCCCAACAGCACCAACCAGGGCCACTTCTTTCTCGGCGCCGCACGCCTTAAGCCCGGCGTAACGCTCGCCCAGGCCAACGCCCAGCTAAACGTCGCCGCCGACCAGTTTCGCCGCCAATACCCCGACGGCGCCCTGGGGCCAAAAGACGGCTTCGCCGTCGAGCCCCTCCGCGACAGCATCGTGAGCGACGTCCGCTCCTCGCTCTTCATCCTCCTCGGAGCCGTCAGCCTCGTTCTGCTCATCGCCTGCGCCAATGTCGCAAGCCTGCTCCTCGTCCGCGCCTCCGGCCGCAAGCGCGAATTCGCCATCCGGGTCTCCATGGGAGCCACGCGCGGCCGCATCATTCGTCAGCTACTGACCGAAAGCATTCTGCTCGCCTTCACCGGCGGCGTCCTCGGTCTCATCCTCGGCTACCTCGGCGTACGCGGCCTGCTCGCCCTCAGCCCCGGCGACATCCCGCGCATCGGCGAAAACGGAGCCTCCGTCGGCATCGACTGGCGTGTCCTCGCCTTCACCGTCGGCGTCTCTCTCCTCACCGGCGTTCTCTTCGGATTGTTCCCCGCCATCGGAGCCTCACGCCCCGACCTCAACTCCACCCTCAAGGAAAGCAGTAACCGCTCCGGCACCGGATTCCGCCAGAGCAAAGTCCGCTCCCTGCTCGTCGTCACCGAAGTCTCGCTCGCGATCGTCCTGCTTATCGGGGCTGCCCTGCTGATTCGTACCTTCCTCGCCTTGCGCAATGTAGACCCCGGCTTCAACGCGCACAACGTCCTCACCATGGAGATGTCCCTCACCGGCGACCGCTTCCAAAAAACCATCGGCGTCGCGCAGCTCGTGAAGATCGGTCGCGAACGCATCAACGCTATTCCCGGAGTCGAAGCCTCGGCCTCCACCTGCTGCCTGCCACTAGAGGGAGGCTTCGGTTTGCCCTTCGACGTCGTAGGCCGCCCGCACGGCAAAGATCCCAACACCGGCGGAGCAGGCTGGATGAACACCTCACCCGGCTATTTCGACGTCTTTAAAATTCCCATCCTCCGCGGACGCGACTTCAAAGACAGCGACGTTGCCGGAGCGCCGGGCGTCGTGCTCATCAACGACGCCATGGCGAAAAAATATTGGCCAAAGGAAAATCCCGTAGGCCAGCAGATCGTCATCGGCAAAGGCGTCGGGCCGCAGTTTGACGAGCCCGCGCGCCAGATCATCGGCGTCGTCGGCGACATTCACGACGGCGGCCTCAACCGCGACCCTCGCCCGCTCATGATCGTCCCACAGGCGCAGGTGCCCGACGGCATGACCGCTCTCAACGCCAGCATCGGCCCGGTTGTGTGGCTCGTCCGCACCCACACTGACCCGCACCAGTTCATGACCAGCGTGCCCGAGCAGCTTCGTCAGGCCAGCGGCGGATTCCCCGTCGCCCGCGTCCGCTCTATGGAAGAAGTGGTCATCCACTCCACCGCCCGCGAGGACTTCAATATGCTCCTGCTCTCGATCTTCGGAGCGTCGGCGCTCATCCTCGCTGCCATCGGCATCTACGGCCTCATGGCCTACTCCGTGCAGCAACGCACGCAAGAGATGGGCATCCGCATGGCCCTCGGCGCCGACCGCGGACGCATTCGCAATCTCGTCGTCTGGCAAGGCATGCGGCTCACCATCGCCGGCACGATCATCGGCATCGGCGCCGCCTTCGCCGTCACCCGCTTCATCGCCAGCTTCCTCTTCGGAGTCAAGCCCTACGACCCAATGGCCTTTGTAGCCGTACCGCTGATATTAAGCGTCGTCGCGTTGTTCGCCGTTTGGCTCCCCGCAACCCGCGCCTCAAAACTAGACCCCATGCAATCGCTGCGCGTGGAGTAAGCCCCCCGTCTCCGGATGGGAAAGTCATTTTGAAGGCAGGGATTCATAGCCATGGGCCGATAACCTGATTTTCCGGGAATTTTCCGGATAGCGTCTTCGTCGACGACCACGCGCTACTCAATCACGCAACCACCGGAGCGGGGCGTGAAATGGCAACATTCTCCGCGGAGCCGATCCGTCCTCGGTCTGCGCGGCTCGCGAGAAACTCGGCGAATATCAAGCACGCTCCGATCGCAGCCACGTTGTATACAGCGGCGCCCCAGGTTGGCTGATCGTGCAGTCGGGCGAAAATAGGAGGTATTTCGACAAGACCGTCAAACAACAACAGCATCAACGCAAGAAGCCTGGCGGCCAGGACATCCATAATTCCTGAGCAAATTGCACTTCCTGCCAGGATGAAGGCGATTCCGGTCAGCGCCGCCCAAAAATATCCAAACGACAGCCAGTGCGGGACGATAGTCGCGAAGATGCGCAAACCAATGAGGTGAAATAAGCCGAAGATGACAGGAGGCAATCCCAACATCCAGCGTGCGGCGATAGCCGCTCTCTCTTGCAGCGGGGAATTCGGTGAGGCGGCGGACAGGTAGATGATGGCTGCCGGGGAGACCAGCATGAGCTGTTGAGCGACCCCGAACGTGACGCCGAATAGGACGTCGATTCGCCAGCCAAGCGCATGAACTCCGGCATAGTACCGAGCTAGCCACAATGCGGTAAAAATCGAGTAGGCGATGGCGGATGCTGCGGCGCCAATCTTTGCGCTGCCCCGCCACAAGATTGCAAGACCCGCTGCGACCAGCCAGAAGCCCGCGACGTAGGCCAGTATTTGTTGACCAGGAAGATTCTTGCCCAGAGCTTGAATGGGCTGATGAGAGCCATCGAATGCACCCCAGGCGATATTCAGAATGCCGGTGAGAACGGTGCCCAGGCCATAGAACCAAACTCCGATTTTCATCTGTCGACCTCCCATGAGTCGCTCAGCGAGAAGCTAGGGCCCCATGACTTCACCCGCTTCTCGGTTTCAAAACTGATGCTACGGCAGCAGTGGTACATTGAATAGAGCCATTTTCGTAAAATCTATTGGACCATTTGAGATGCCAAAAACGATTAGCTCATTCGAGCTCACTCTCAAAAGCCGGTCGCGTGATCAAACCCTGACCAATTGGTTGTACGGCGAACTGCGCTCTGCCATCCTTGACGGCCGGCTCGCCCCAGGCTCCAGACTGCCGGCGTCCAGAGATTTCGCCAGCCAGTATGAACTCTCCCGGGGCACAGTCGTCAGCGTTCTGGAGCGTTTACAAGCTGAGGGGTATGTCACCTCCCGTGTCGGCTTCGGTACCTGGGTCAATCGTGTGGAGGTGCCACGGCCGGCCCGCCAGCCCACCACGGCGCCGGCATATATTCGCCGGGTCATTTCGACATATAAACGGCCGCAACCTTGGATTGACTTGGCTTTTGTCGAGGGGGTCCGCCCCTTTCGGATCGGCGTTCCGGCCATGAACGAATTCCCATCCGAAGTTTGGGGACGGATTGCCGCAGACCGAGCGCGTAATTTCAGGTCATGGTTGAAGAAAGAGGCTGATCGGCGTGGATATCGACCATTGCGCGATGCGATCGCCGAGTATTTGCGCACGTCACGTGGGGTGCGATGCACGGCGGAACAAGTCGTCATCGTTTCCTCAATACAACAGGCGCTCGACCTGTTGGCGCGGCTGCTGTTGAAAAAGGGCGATCCGATATGGATGGAGGACCCTGGATATTTCGGAGCGAGAATCGCGTTCGAAAATGTCGGAGCCAGGCTTGTTGCTGTGCCAGTGAATGAGGAAGGGCTGTCCGTTTCCGCCGGAATGAAGATTTGTCCGGATGCCAGGGGAGCCTACGTCACGCCGGCTCACCAATTCCCGCTGGGGGTAACGATGTCGCTGGAGCGGCGGATGGCCCTTCTGAGCTGGGCCTCCCGCGCCGGCGCTTTTGTTATCGAAGATGACTATGACAGCGAATACAGGTTTGAGGGGCCGCCCATGCCTTCCCTGCAAAGCCTCGACAATCACTCAAGCGTGATCTTCATCGGCTCGTTCAGCAAGACCTTATTCCCAGCCTTACGCGTGGGTTACGTGGTATTACCGGCGCCGTTAGTAGATTCCTTTGTGGGTCTTCGCTACCGTACCGATTTCCGGAATTCCTCCTTTGACCAGGCGGTGCTCTGCGACTTCATCACCGATGGGCATTTGGCACGTCATCTGCGGAGGATGCGGAATCTGTACGGAGAGCGCCTCGCAACACTCAAGGAAGGAGCCAGGCAACATCTGGGTGGATTGCTTGAGATCTCTGACGTCAGGGCGGGCCTTTACACGATCGGTTACCTCAAGAATGGAATGAGCTCACGACGCGCGGAAGAGCTGGCGGAGGCCCAGGGCATTGAGGTCATCGGCGTCGATCGATGCACTCTGAAACGCCCTGATCCGAAAGCGTTGCTCCTCGGCTTTGGCGGATTCGACGAGCCTGCGATACGGCAAGGGCTCATTCGCCTCGCAAGGGCATTGAGCTAGCCAGAGGTCGGGACATGAGGCCAGTTCTCAACGAATGCCAAATCGCCTGGCCACTCATTCAGAACTGCTCGGGCATAACTATCCTCACGGTGTCTGGTACTTTCCCGTCGCGTTGTCCATCAAGACGTCTCTGGGCTTGATCGGTCTGGTGGTTCTGGCGGTATTGCGCTGATCCGCGGACGGGGGCTCAGGCAGAGAAGAGAATTGGCCTACCTGATTGTGCGTGGCGCTATCTATCTGCAATCTCTGCGCGTGGAGTCGATATGGCCCCCGCGGTGTGAAAGTCATTTTGAGCAAGGTTCTCATAGCGTCGGCTAAAAATACTTCAGCACCATTCGTCACCTCGACTTGCGCGTGCGTCCATTTCCCAAAATCGATCGCCGATTAGAATAAAACGTGTTTAGCATGTGTCGTCCGGAAGCGGCTTCGATCCGCCCATGGCCATATCTCGACCGGAGTCACGGTGAAGCTCACAGACCTGCGCGCGATCCTCCACTATGTACCTCAATTCCGCGAGAAGACGTTCATTATCGCGGTCGACGGAGGTATCGTCAGTGACGAAAACTTCGCCAATATCCTGCTCGATATCGCCCTCTTACGTTCCCTGAACATCCGCGTCGTGGTGGTGCACGGCGCCGCCGAACAGATTAAGGCGCTAGCCCAGAAACAAAATGTCGAACCCTCCGACTTTGACGGCACTGGCGTGACCGACGCCACGACCTTGCAGCTCGCCATCGACGCCGCTAACCGTGTCATGCACGAGATCCAGGGCGGACTCACGGCCAACGATCTCGGTACCGTGGCCACGAATGCCGTCGTCACAGTCCCTCTGGGAATCATTCAAGGCGTCGACCATTTACTCACGGGGAAGGTCGAGCGGATTGACACTGCGGTCCTCGAGCCGCTGCTGAATCAGGGCATCGTTCCAGTCGTTTCGCCCATCGGCTTTAGCTCCGAGGGCAAGGCATACCGGGTCAACTCCGATAACGTCGCTCTCGCTCTCGCAGTCGCGTTAAAGGCGGCAAAGCTTATCTTCATTACTCCGCAGGACGGTCTTCATTACAACGGAGAGCTCATTCGCCACATGGTGGTCACCGACCTGCAAAAGCTTCTCCACTCCGGGCCCGGGGGATTTGCGCCGAGCATGGTTTCCAAAGCACGCCACGCGGCCGCCGCTTGTTCCGCAGGAGTGCCGCGCGTCCACATCGTCAACGGACACGAGGACGAAGCGTTGCTCGCTGAAGTCTTCTCCAACGAAGGCAGCGGAACGCTGATCTACGCCAACGAATACGAACAGATCCGCCCGGCCAGGAAGAAAGACGTCCGGGCGATTGAGCAGTTAACTAGGAAAGCAGTGGAGGCCGAGGAACTCGTCCGGCGAACCCACGCGGAGATCGAAGAGAACTTGTCCGAATACTATCTCTTCGAAATCGACAAGAATCCGGTCGCCTGCGTGTCGCTACACGTCTATGCCGGGCAAGAAAAGGGCGAGCTCGCCAGCCTCTACGTCGATCCGTCGCACGGGCACCAGGGCATCGGTCAAAAGCTCGTGCGCTTCGTTGAAGACAAAGCCCGCGAAATCGGTCTCTCGGAATTGCTCACGCTCTCGACTCAGGCATTTACTTTTTTCGAGTTGAAGGCCGGCTTTCTGGAGGGCACTCCGGGTGATCTGCCTCCCGAGCGTCGTGAGAGGTACGACCGAAGCGGGCGGAACTCCAGGGTTCTAATCAAGAAGCTGGACATCCCGCCATTGAGCAAACGAGACGCCCTCACTCTCTGAGAGCGCGGTTTGCTTCCGTTCGAGGGCCTGCGAGGTGAAGCTTCCGAAAAGGCCGACGAAGTCACGGCAATTAGGAGTGCTCTTCGTATTGCTCGCTCTTGCTGGAATCAGTCGAGTGATCTTTGACATCGTCTTCGTCCACAAGCGAGATCATCTTCCTGAAGAGACGCTCGACCAGCTCTTCCTGAAACTCAATCATCCAGATGACGTTGGTATTCTGTGCGGCTTCAGCGGCAATCTCCGTCGCCATTTCAAGCACTCGCAAGCGGGTCTCTGTCTTCTTCATAGAGGGTAATGTACACAACAGGCGTAAGGGGCCTATTGCACAGGAATGAAGAAAAGATGAAACGTCGCGTCTGCAATGCCTGCAGTCTCTGTGTGAGGGCGAGGCGGAGTTCTGCGAGGGGAATTTTCCAAGGGCGTCGAACGCGCCGCCCTCACCCTGTGACTGCCGGGTCCTGATTCACGTGCACGACCTTCGCCGGGGGGAATCCGTTGAAATGCGTGCTGCTCGCCCCGGCATATGCGCCTATATTTTCGGCGTAAACCAACTCGCCGATCTCCAGATCCGGCAACTCCGCCGTCAGGCTTATGGTATCGAGCGCGTCGCAGGTCGGGCCGAAGACCGAGCAAATCTGCGTGGGGGCCTTTTTGAAACTCTTCAACGGATACTCGCAGTGGTCAAAGATGATGCCGCTGAATGTGTGATAGACACCATCATCCAGGTAGTAGGAAAGCTTGCCGCCGCGAACGGCTTTACCGATGACCTTGGCCACCGCCGTAGCAGCGGAAGCGACCAGGAAGCGCCCCGGCTCCGCGAGGATTTGGATCGGCTCGGGAAAAAGACGGTCCAGCTCGGCGTTGATCATCTTGGCAAGGTGGGCGAACGGAGGCACCGTGGCGTCGTAGTGAGCAGGGAAGCCTCCGCCGATATCGATAAGCTTGAGATCGAACCCGCGTGTTTTGGCTTCCTCGAAGACGGCTGCAGCAATCTCCAGAGCATGACTGTAGTTCTCTGGGCTGGTGCACTGGCTGCCGACGTGGAAGCTCAGCCCTTCCACATTGAGCTTGTTATTGTGAGCGAAGGCAATCAGGTTGACCGCTTCGCCGGGGAGCGCGCCGAATTTGCTCGAAAGCTCGACGACCGATCCGGTATTGGGAACGCACAACCGCAACACAAGTCCAGCGTGCGGAGCATACCGGGCGATCTTCACTACCTCTTCGTAGTTGTCGTAGGTGACTAATGGTTTGTACGGATTTAGCCGTTCGAGCGTCTCCATCGCTTTGATCGGGTTGGCGTAAATAATGCGGTCCCAGATATAGTCCTGTCGCTCTTTCTCCGGAAGGTGCTCGATGTTCTTGTGAACGGTGAAAAACTCAGCCGCACTGGCGACGTCAAAACTGGCCCCAGCGTCGTGAAATGTTTTCACGATCTCAGGGTCAGGGTTTGCCTTCACCGCATAGTAGGGCTGCACGCGCGGCAGATACTTTCGAAATTGCGCCAGGTTCTCCCGGAGCACCTTATGGTCGATCACGATGAACGGAGTATTGTTCGTTTTGGCTAATTGGAGGAGCGTTCTTTGATCCATGGTTTGATTGTGCTGTGCCGCAGTTCAGTCAGTTGTTACAGTGTCGTTAATCGTAATCGATCTGGTGCGTCGTCGACATCGGAAGAAAGACCACGCGGCGAGGTCTCCGAAAAGTGAACCGACGACGATCGCCAAACTATCCGCTCGATGATAGTCCCTAAAAACTTCCTGGACTGTTCGTCGAGACATTCCCGGGAATCGGTTTTCGGAGCGAAATTGCTGGTGCTGCATTCGCGGTGAGCACAATGAGAGTATGTGGGCCGCCTGCCTGTCATCGAGTCGGCAGGAAGGCGGCCCGCTTAATTCTCTTTTACAGCCCCGGACCCTGCACTTGCGCGACATTGAGGTTGTTGTTGCCGGAACCGCGCCAGGCGATAAAAAGAGCATTGTTGTAATTAGCCAAAGCCGGGCCTGAATCGCTCGAATCGGAAAGTGCCGGGCTGCCACTGAACGAATCGTACCCATTTGGTGACCCCGCGACGTTGAGCTGCGGGTTGCCGCTTCCCGTCCAGGCCATGTAGAGATTGCTTCCGACGCCCGCAAGCGCCGGCCCATAGTCGGAGTATTGCGCGATGACTTTCTTGTTCACAATATTGCCACCCGATACCTGGGCAACATTGAGGGTAGTGTTTCCCGAGCCGCGCCAGCCGATGAGCGTTTCGCCGTTAAAGTCGCAGAGACAAGGGCCGCCGTCGCTCGACTCCGACGAAGTTATCGTTCCGACGATATAGCCGAAGGGAACAGGCGCTTGGCCGGCGGGCCCGATCTGACAAGTCGCGACATTCAACTGTGGATTGCCCGATCCTGTCCACGCAATGTACTGCGAAGACAAGGCGGGGGCGTGGTCCGTGTACTGGCCGGTGGAATTGCCATTCCCCTCTTCGTGGGGAAGCAATTCTGCGAGCAACAAAGCACCGTTCCCCGCGTTTCTCCATGCCAGGAACTGAGATGGAGAGGAAAGGGCTGCGCCCCCTATTCCCAGAGCGGGTGCGCTAACGAGTCCGGCCCCAAAGATCCGAGGCGGGAGGGCCCATTTTTGGCCGTCGGTCGATAAAAGAAGGTTAAATTCCCCGTCAGTTCCGGCCCATGCGAGCGCCAGGCTGCCGTTGTATGTGGTTAAGCAGGGGCTGAACGTGCTCGTTTCCCCGAGAGTGACCTTGTTAATGAGATGAAAGTCGCCCATTTGAAGGTTCTGGCGCACATTTGGTGATTCTTTCCAGCCGGTGTTTTAGAGCGTAAGACTGAGGTAGCTCTGGCGACCTCCGCTCCCTGCCGATGCGCCATGGAACGTTGGTCCCGAACATCGCGGAAGTCACCTTGATCTGCCTTCGTCCGAAGAATGGGGCGATCGAGATGCAGTTGAGGACATGTCATGGCTCTTCGAAATGCCCAGCCTGTGGGACTCCATCGCGCAGGGTTCATAGCCGCTATTGGCGGACTCTGGAGGACCTTCCCTGGGAAGGTCTTCGGGTTAGGATCCTGCTTGAGACTAGAAGGTTCTTCTGTGTCGGAAACCACTGCTTCAGGAAGATCTTTACTGAGGCCCTACCAGGGACCGTGGCACGTTATGCGCGGCGGAGTTGCCGATCGAGTGAAGCTCTGAGGTGCCTCACTCTTGCACTGGGTGGCCGGGCCGGAGCGCGACTAGCATGTCAGCTTGGCTTGCTGGCCAGCCGATCGACGCTGCTCCGCGAACTGCATCACCACTCCGCTGCGCTGCCTGTAACAGCGCCACGCGTGCTTGGCATCGATGACTGGGCATGGAAGAAGGGCCATCGATACGGCACGATCCTGTGCGATCTGGAGAAGCGCAAGGTGATCGATCTGTTGCCGGATCGCGATGCCGACACCGTCGCCGATTGGTTGCGCACGCATCCTGGTACCGAGATCGTGAGCCGCGACCGAGGCGGTATTTATGCTGAAGCCACGCGCAAGGCGCTTCCTCGATCCGTTCAGGTGGCGGATCGCTGGCATCTGCTGCGCAATCTGAGTGAGGCGTTACGACATGCGCTCACACCGCACCATCGGCTCTTCTCGCAGGCAGCAAGGGCTAACCGCAGCGAAGATAAGTCAGCCCCACCTCTATCCCTTCCTCCGTGGAGTAAACGGGAACTCGAGATCCAGCAGACGAACAGGCACAGACGATATGCGCGATGGCAGCAGGTAAGAGAGCTCTTGAAGACGGGAGCCTCGGACAGTGAGCTTGGCCGGCAGCTCAACCTCGATCACCGTACCGTAAAGAAGTTCAGGAACGCTGAGGTTTATCCAGAAGCGGCGCCTCGTGTTCGCCAGTCCAGTGTCGATGCTCATGCCGCCTATCTCGACCAACGGCTGCAGGAAGGATGTAGTAGCTATACCAGGCTCTGGCGGGAGCTGCGCAAGCTTGGCTTCAGCGGTCAGGTAAACAGCGTCCGCTACTGGCTTCGCCAGCGACGGAATTGCCAACCTCGCGCTCCCGGCGCCCTCCCGCGACAACCCAGACTCCGAGCCTCGCCGCGTCAGATCGTCTGGTTCATCCTTAACGCCACGCCCTCTGCGCAGGAGCTCTTACAGAGCATCTACCAAACTTCGCCCGCGATCAGGAGACTCGCCCAGTTGGCTCAGGGCTTCTTCCGTATTATCCGCGAAAGAGATCTTCCACGACTGATCCCGTGGATCATGGAGGCCAAGCAAACAGCCCTCACAGGCTTCGCCACACGGCTTGAACGAGATCTGAAGGCTGCCGAAGCCGCCCTGACACAGCCATGGAGTCAGGGGCACGTCGAAGGCCAGGTGCATCGACTGAAGCTCATCAAGCGACAGATGTATGGCCGCGCCGGCTTCGAACTCCTGCGCCTTCGCGTTCTCCATCAGGGCTAATCATCGCCTGCCCAGAACATCGCGAAAGAGCAGAAAGGAGCTTCACCAAATGTGCGCCAGAACCCATTTGAAATAGCTCCTATGAACAAATTTAGTTAGCTGTTTTGAATCAGGCGCTGCTCCGGAGTGGCCGGCGGCCTGATTAGTTAGATGCATGGGAGAAAAGTCATCCGTGATCTCGAGCTGATTTTGATTTGCGCATCTGCCAGCGAAATCACAAAAATCTCCACCCTTGGGCAATGACACACTCAATGGTGTCGAGGAAGAGATGCTCGTTACAACCGGGGCGTCCATTCTGACCGGCGCGGTTTTGGGAAACTCTCAAAACTCGAATCCGCGCTGTGGAAGCCCACGGTCGCAAGTACCTGCCCCTCAGAAGATTCACTCCAGATACCTTCCAAGGCAGTCCGCCGCATCAGATAGGGATACACGGCATCCGAAACTCCATCTGAAGGGAACTGCAATGACAAAGAAAACAAACAGGAGAAACACCATATTGACTGGAGGCCTTTGCGTCGTTGCGCTCTTGGCAACCGCCTGCAACAAGACCGACAACTCGGACATGAACTATAAGGCCGCCATCAACGACCACTTCAAGGCCGCGCCTGCATGCATCTGGTCTCAGTCGAAGAAACTCCCCGCCCAGGCTGCAACCTCCGACGACGCCAAGACCGAAGGCTACGACGCCCTGACCCAGGCCGGCCTTCTCGTCCGCACGACCGCCGAGAAGAAGGTCTTCATCGTCGCCTCGAAACAGGTCAACAACTACGACCTCTCCGATTCCGGAAAGACAAGCTGGATCCCGGATCCCAACCAGCCTGGCTACGGCAATTTCTGCTTCGGCACCCGGGAAGTCACTACGATCGACAACTCAACCGTCGGTGCGAACCCCTCCGGAACCAAAACTGCTACGGTGGACTACCACTACAAGATCGCCAACGTTCCCACCTGGGCCAATTCCCCCGGCATGGCAACCGCATTCCCATCGATCGGCACCGCCCTGAACGGCCCCACGGCAGCCAAGGCCACCCTCGTCATGAACGGAGACCACTGGTCTTACAGCGGCGAGTAGCGAATATCGCCAGGACGTCATCCATGCATCAGTCGAATTCCCTGGAGCCGCGTCGGTGAACCACTTCTCGATCGCCTTCGTGGTGGTCGTGAAGCGGCCGCCCTCGACCACTTCTCCGTTTTGGTTGAGGGTGCAGCAGTGGCCCAGACGTCGCCTGGATCGATCCCGATCGTGATCTCGACCCTGGCCTGCCTGCGTGGGAACTCCGCGATGAGGGGCTGCGATGGCTTCTTCACGGGAACAGTCTGCTCCTCCTTTGGAGGACCTGCTCATCCCATGTATCGCTAGTAATCATTAATCCGATATCGGTGAGCGCATTGGCGATTTGCACTAACCCGCTAGCGCGGGAGGGGATGCTTTTGTGACATTTGGGTAGAGTGTTGGGCACCCAAGGAGGTGTCCATGACTCACCTACGCCAGCGCATGCAGGAAGATCTCCGGCTGCGCAATTTTTCCGAACGCACGGTTCGCCGCTACACCGAGATCGTTGCTGAGTTCGCGAGGTATTTCAACAAGTCACCCGATCAGCTGGGTCCGGAACATGTTCGCACTTTTCTGATGTATCTGCTTAACGAACGGAAGCTGGCCTGGGGGACCATTCAGGGCGCCAGATCGGCGCTGAAGTTCCTCTACACGCGGACATTGAAGCAGACCTGGTTCGATCAAGAGGTCATCAAGCCCAAGGTGCGCCGCAAGCTGCCCACGGTCTGGAGCCGGGAAGAAGTCTGCGCATTGCTCGAGGCTGAGATGAACAGCAAGCACCGCGCGCTGCTCGCCCTATACTACGGCGCCGGGCTGCGCTGTCAGGAAGCATTGGACCTGAAGGTCACCGACATCGACAGCAAGCGGATGATCATCCAGATTCGCGAGGGCAAGGGCAAGTTCCCCCGCCAGGTCATGTTGTCGCCCAAACTGCTGGAACTGCTGCGCCTCTATTGGCGAGGGCGCAAGCCCAAAGAGTGGCTCTTTCCCGGAGAGCGGCCGGACGGCCCCTTGTTTCAGAACGCGGTCCGGGTCGCCTGTCAGAAGCTGCGCAAGAAGCTGGGTATCTCCAAGCCTCTGAGCCCGCATGTGCTTCGACATTGGTTCGCAACCCACCTGCTCGATGCCGGCAAGCTGGCCGAACTCTCTACGCCACGCCCATTTCACGCGCTGCTTGGCAACTTGCGCCGACGAGAGTGGGTGGTCTACTCCAAGCCTCCGTTTGGCGGACCTGAACACGTCTTGAAGTACCTGGCCCGCTACACCCACCGTGTCGCCATCTCCAACGGAAGGCTCCTCAGCCCCGACAACGGACAGGTGCGCTTCCGCTGGCGGGAGTCAAGACATAACAACCGCAGCAGCGTCATGACTCTCGATGCGGTCGAGTTCATCCGCCGCTTCCTGCTTCATGTCCTGCCCTTCGGGCTTCGTCAAAATCCGCCACTTCGGACTGCTCGCCAACCGCAACCGGCGTCAGGCGCTCGCCGTTTGCAGGCTTCATCTCAGCGCCACCACTCTGGACATCAGCGAACTGCTGAACGAACAGCAGAAGTCTGCGCTCAGCCGCTCATGCCCACAGCGCAAACGCGGCACCCTGCATGTAATCCGACGTTGCTCCACTGTTGCACTGGCCACGCTCAACTGCACAACCTCGGACTCCTCTTGAGGAAACCATGAGCCTTTCGATGCCTGCCCGACTCCTCGCTCCCACGGCTTCCGACACCGCCATCGCTACCCTGTGCCTCAAATCGGCTGTGTATCTCCCTGGACACCCGTGCAGACCTCACATCCACCCCGCAATCGCATCCTCGGACCGGCCCCTCCCAGCCAGCATCGTCTTGATCCGTGGCCAGCCCACCGTCTCCGCTCTCAGCCGGCGGCATTCAATCCCCACACATCCACCGCGCTAGCGGCTTACTGCAAATCGCCGTATCCACACCGCTCCGCACCAGCAGCAACGTCAACCGCAGAATCCTCTGCGCGCGGAGCACTGTCGATACGGCACTAGAGATTTAGCGTCAATGCAGATCATCAATTTTCGTCCTCAGAACTGACGTACTTCTAAGTCTGCTGAGAGGGCAGGGCTGATCGCTGCGCTGTACAAAACGAAGTAGACGGTCTACCTCCAGTGGGAGTAGAGTATCTACATCTATGAACGAGAGAGACCAGTATAAGAACCGAATCGAGCTGCTGCAGGGAACACTCGACATGCTTATTCTTCAGACCCTGCAATGGGGGCCGCAGCATGGATATGGCATTGTCCAGGCTTTACGTTTGCGATCCGGAGACGTGCTTCAGGTGGAGACCGGATCACTGTATCCGGCCCTCCATCGATTGGAGCGTCAGGGCTGGGTGCAGTCTGAGTGGAAGCAGTCAGAGAGCAAGCAAAAAGCCCGATATTACCGAATCACGGCCAAGGGGAAAAAGCAGTTGGCCTCTGATCTGGGCCGATGGGAGCGGATTGTTGAAGCAATTGGGTCGGTGATGTACGTCAAGCCGGAGGAGAGTGAGTCATGAAGTGGTTTCCGAGCTTCGGTTTTCAGCGGCGCAAGCGCGAATTGCAGGAAGAGATTGATGCGCACCTGCAGATGGCGATTGCAGATCGGGTGGCGCGAGGCGAGACGGCAGTGTCGGCGCGACAAGCGGCGGCGCGGGAATTTGGAAATATTCCACTGGTGCAGGATGTGACGCGCGACAGGTGGGGCCAGGCCGGGCTTGAACAACTAGGCCGGGATCTCCGTTACGCGTTTCGGCAACTGCGCAAGAGCCCCGGCTTTACGATCACTGCGACGGCGATGCTGGCAGTAGCTATCTGCGCCAACAGCACCGTATTCAGTTGGATCGACGGCACAATGTTGCGTCCCATTCCTGGCGCGCGGGATACGGGCGAGCTTGTGAGCCTTCAGCGGGGGGAACGGAACTTCTCACCAACTCCGCCCTTCTCGTATCTCGACTATCGCGATCTGCGCGAGCAGAACCATACCTTCGCCGGAATACTTGCATATCATCACGATTGGATCACGCTGACTGGCGGCGCACAGCCGGAGCGTGCCTATATTTCGAACGTGTCGGCGAATTATTTCGACGTGCTCGGCATCAAGCCGGTGCTGGGGCGTTTCTTTCTGGCTGACGAAGAGACGCGTCCAGGTGCTGTTCCCTACGTGGTCCTGGGCTATTCGCTGTGGAAGACGCGTTATGCCGGAGACCCGGCAATTGTGGGCAAGTCGATCGAGATCGCCCGGCATCCGTTGACGGTGATCGGTGTAGCGCCGGAGGGGGTTGTCGGAGCGATGCCCGGGATCCGTGAAGATCTGTGGGTAACGCTTGATCCCCTCGGGACGGATGAGTGGCGGATGACGCATCGCAGTGGTGGTGCGGTCTGGCTGAACGTAATCGGAAGATTGCGGCCCGGCGCGACCCTTGGCACGGCAACCCAGGATCTCGACACGCTGATGCACCATATTGTGGCGGCGTATCCGGACCAGCATCTCGGTGATAACCGGATCACGCTCGATCCGATGTGGCGCTCGCCATTCGGCGCCAACGGATACATGGCGGCGACGCTGCCCATTCTGCTCGCCTTCGCCGCTGTGGTGCTGTTGCTGACCTGCGCGAACGTGGCGACGCTCACCCTGGTGCGGTTTGTATCCCGGCGGCGTGAGCTTGCGATCCGGCAAGCGCTCGGGGCCAATCGCCTGCAACTGGTGCGGCAGATGGTGCTGGAGGGCGCTTTGCTTTCCGTCGTCGCAGGAGCCGTGGCCCTTGTATTGACATCGTGGACTTCGAAGACATTCGCATGGTTCTTTCCGGCGAACTCGAATCCCCTCATACTCAACGGGAGCATGGACCACAAGGTGGTGATCGGGATTGCGGTGTTTTCTCTATTGGCCGGCATGCTATGCGGCGCGCTCCCCGCCTGGCGTTCGGCCCACGCGCCGGCCATTGAGGTACTCAAGGCAGAGTCTGCAAGTATCCCCGGCGGCTCACGCAACCGGAAATTGCTCAGCGGGCTGGTGGTGGCGCAAATCGCGCTTTCACTTCCTCTGCTGATCTGCTCCGGGCTACTTCTGCGAACACTGCGGAATCTCGCCGGCGCCAATCCCGGATTTGTGCAGGATCACATCCTCACTGCGTCCGTGGGGCTGAATATTGCCGGCTACAGCCACGACGAGGAACAGGTGATCCGTCACAAGATTCTTGATCGCGTGTCGGCATTGCCCGGCGTGAAGGTTGCGTCTCTTACCGACTGGATTCCGATGACTCTGAGCCACAAGGGCGAGGATGCGTATCCGGAAGGGTATGCACCACGCCCGCATGAATCTCTGCAGGTGGTGCATGCTGAGGTGTCCGCGCGGTATTTCGAATCCCTCCATATCCCCGTTCTGGAAGGACGCGAGTTTACGCCGGATGACAATGAAAAGGCCCCAAGGGTACTCATCGTCGATCAGACAGCTGCCAGGCGCTACTGGCCAGGACAGGACCCGCTGGGAAAGAACCTCATGGTGTGGGGCAGGCATTTCACGGTAGTCGGCGTTGTAAGAAATTCAACTCATACCTTCGTGAATGAGTCGCCGGAGCCTATGGTGTATATGAGCTTTTTCCAAGCCGGGTACGAGACGATCGTGCAGGTGGAGACCGAGGGAAATCCGGTCGACCTGGCGCCGGCGGTCGAAAACGCCATCCACGAAATCGATCCACGGCTGCCGGTTTTCGATGTGCGTTCCATCCGAGAGAGCACCCAGATGGCGAGCAGTTTCGCCGTCATACAGAGCACCCTGGCAGGAATGTTCGCGCTGATTGGGCTGGTTCTTGCGATCACCGGAATCTACGGAGTCGTGGCCTATCGAACCCAATTGCGGACCCACGAGATCGGAGTACGAATGGCTTTAGGTGCTTCACGTGTGGACGTGCTGCGGCTCGTGCTGGTGCAGGGATTGTGGCTCACAGGCATCGGACTGGCGCTAGGTCTGGCGTTTGCGTTGGGACTGACACGCATTATCGTCCGGTTGTTGTACGGAATCGGCGCCAACGATCCGGTCACCTTCGTTTCCGTCGTCATGCTCCTGGGAGCAATGTCTTTGGCAGCATGCTACCTTCCGGCGCATCGAGCGATGCGCCGAAACCCTGTGACTGCGATTCGCGAACTGTAAACCGCAGCTCGGGACTCGACGCGAATTGGACGGAGTCGGGGTATGCGTGGGGGCTCCACCTGGTTGGCAAGGAGGGGTAACCGGATTTGGTTGATGGATAGTGATGCCGGGACGTGCGGCGTTTCATTCCCAGATTGGCCAGATGGGAGCAGAGTACTGGGAACCCGTCGAAAACTAATCTAGGAATTCGAGGCTTCTCAAGGCACGGCGGCGGGGGAAAAGGAGGCTCCAGCGCAAACCTGGGGGCAGAGGGGAAGTAACCCAGGGACGGACAATCTCACGGTAAACCTCCTGTCACCCGAGGCTTACCTAGCCAATCACGGGATTGGAAGCGGAGACTCCCGACTCAATTCAGCACCGGGGAAATTCTACCCAAAGTTGTCAAGGCCTTCAGCCGAAAATACTTCGCAACTCACTCATTCCATTGACAAGAAAGTCGGCGAAACTTGGCGTAGTGAAAGGGTCCAACTTGCTAAACTAGAAATAGAGAATAAAACCAGGAAAGGTTGGCCAAAAGCCGTCCTTTCTAATGCCCAAAAGGCGCAGAAGCCATAACCAACTGAAGCGGATGCACGAGCGACCAAGAGGCTGCCAACCCTCGACTCGCCACGAACTAGGCCTATGTTAAACAAAACAATGATTTTAGCTGAAAATTACTCATAACTCATTGAATCTATTGATCTTAGCCAAAAATCGGGGGGGGGGAGGGGCCCACCTGGAACCTTACTTCGCCTTCTCAAAGTCCAGCGAAGCAGAATTGATGCAGTACCGCAACCCCGTCGGCTTCGGACCATCGGGGAAAACGTGCCCTAGATGCGCGCCGCACCGCGCACAGGTCGCCTCGACCCGCCGCATGCCTAGCGAATTGTCCTCATGCGTCTCAACCGCCGTATTGTCGACCGGAAGGTAAAAGCTCGGCCACCCGCTGCCCGACTCAAACTTGGTGTCGGAAGGGAACAACTTCGCCCCGCAGGCGACGCAGTGATACATCCCGTCGTCGTGATTCTGATAGAGCGCACCGGTAAAGGGCCGCTCCGTCCCTTTCTCGCGAACGATATGGTACTGCTCCGGAGTCAGCTGCGCCCGCCACTCCGCATCGGACTTCTGGATCTTTTCTACTTTCGTCTCTGCCATTTCAATCTCCTCACCATCATTAGATGAGCTTACTCTGCAAGAGTTACATCCCCGCAACACCACTCGACTACACTGGATAGAGACCAACATATCCAGGAGAAGTCAGTGTCCGAACGTACCTTCAGCATCATCAAGCCCGACGCCGTCCGCAAGGGCTACACCGCAGCAATCCTCTCTGAAATCGAAAAAGCCGGATTCAAGATCGTCGGCATCAAGAAGATCGCCATCTCCAAATCCCAGGCCGAAGGCTTCTACGCCGTCCACAGCGCGCGTCCCTTCTTCGACTCCCTCACCACATTCATGTCTTCCGGCTCGATCGTTCCCCTGGTCCTCGAGAAGGACAACGCCATCGCCGACCTGCGCAAGCTCATGGGCGCAACCAATCCCGCCAACGCTGAAGAAGGCACCATCCGCAAGAAGTTCGCCGGCTCGATCGAGGAGAATGCAATCCACGGCTCCGACGCTCCCGAAACCGCAGCCTTCGAGATCGGCTACTTCTTCGCCGGACTCGAACTCGTCTAGTGGAATACTTCCAGCTCAACGGCAGCCAAGTCTCCCGCATCGGCCTCGGAACCTGGGCCATCGGAGGCCTCGAATGGGGCAACGTCACCGACAACGATGGCGTTGCCACATGCCTGTCCATCTTCGACCACGGCATCAACCTGATCGACACCGCACCAATCTACGGCCACGGCCGCGCCGAAGAGATCGTCGGCATGGCCCTCCGCCAACACGGCAAGCGCGAGGACTTCTACATCGCCACCAAAGCTGGTCTCGAGTGGAACGAGTCGGGCGTCTTCGCCAACTCCGAGCCAGCGCGACTTCGGCAGGAATTGGAAGATTCCCTCAGGCGCCTGGGCACCGACTACATCGATCTCTACCAGATTCACTGGCCCGACACAGCGTTGCCGATCGAAACAGCCGCCGCCGAGGTATTGAAGTTCTATAAAGAGGGCAAGATCCGCGCCATCGGCGTAAGCAACTTCTCGGCGGAGCAAATGAACGCGTTTCGTGCCGTCGCGCTGCTCCACTCCAACCAGCCGCCTTACAACCTCTTCGAGCGAGCCATTGATGCTGATGTCTTGCCCTATTGCGAACGCAACTCCGTCGCGGTGCTCACCTACAGCTCGCTCTGCCGCAGCATGCTCGGCGGCCGGCTCACGATGGATACCGAATTCCCGAAAGGCGACATCCGCGGCGTCGATCCGAAGTTCCAGCCCCCGCGATTTGCGCAGTATCTTGCCGCAGTCGCGAAGCTCGATGCTTTCGCCCAGGAACAATACGGCAAACGGGTTCTGCATCTCGCCCTGCGCTGGGTGCTCGACCGGCCAGGTGTGAGCGCTGCCTTATGGGGAGCGAAGCGCCCGGATCAACTCGAAGCGATCGATCAAGTGCTCGGCTGGAATCTGGATGCCGCGGCGATGCAGACGGTCGACGACACTGTGCGGGAAACAGTGCTCGATCCGGTCGGCCCCGAATACCTAACGCCAGCTCGCCGTAGTCTTTAAAGCCCGATTCCAAGTTCACGGGGATTCCAAGTTCAAAAGAAAGGCGCCAGGGTCTCTGGCGCCTTTCTCTGATAAAAATGAGAGCCTACGAGGCGCTCCGTTGAGTAGTTCCGAATGCGCCTTTCGCCCGCAGGCTCCCTGCTTGGAAATCGTGCCAGCCAGCAACTGCCGCGAGCTGGCAAACTTAGGTTTACTGACCGCCGATCGAAGTGGTCGCGCTGACGCCAACCTTCGACTTGTCGAGGTTCGGCGTGATCCTGTCCCCCAGCTGAACGGCCTTCAGCGAGTAGCCATTGCCGGCTTGGTCAAAGGTGATCACGGCGGCCACGTTGGCCGCGTCGGTGGGCTCCACTCCCCACGTCAGGTGCTTGGAAGCATCCATTTCATTGGCCAGCGTAATGGAGTTGTGGTTCATATCGGTCGTCACGTCGTAGCGACCGGCCGGATACGACTGACCCTGAGCGGTGAAGCTAAAGGGAACGTCGACGCGCGCAAGGTTGGCTGCAAAAGCTGCAGTGGCGCAAAGAGTTACGGCCGGAATAACGAGAGTTTTCAATGTGAATTTCATAACAAGATCCTCTTTCTCATCAACCTACGGTTGGGACTATCTATTGGTTACTGACCGGAGATCGAAGTCGTGGCGCTCACGATCGGTTGAACGTTCTTGTCCAGAACCGGCGTCACACGCTCACCCATCTGGATCGTCTTCAGGGAGTAATCGGCGCCCACACGGTCGAACTTGATGACAGCCGGAGAGCTCGCCGCATCGGTCGGCCCCACCGTCCAGCTGATGTGCTGGGTCGCGTCCATCTTGCTCGCCATGGTGACAACGTTGTGGTTCGCGTCCAGCGCGACTTCGTACGTACCTGCGGGATAAGCGTGACCTTCGGCGTTGAAACCGAACGGTACATTTACTTGGGCTTGGTTGGCTGCGAAAGCGGCAGTGGCGCAGAGAGCTAAAGAGGAAATTGCGATGGCCTTGAAGTTCGTTTGCATGTTCATGTCCCCCAACGAAGAGAACGATACCCCGGCCCGTAGAGATGTGGTGTCAAATAACTGTCCAGTTGTTGTCAAACTTTTCTTGACGGATAGATTCCGCAACAGAGGGTACAAGTGGTCGCTAAGAATGCGCGGAGAAGTAATGGGTGCGCATGAAAAATTCAACGTCCATTCCCGAAAGACGGGGGCGCGACAGCGCGGGATGCGGGTCGCACATGAGGTTGAAAGGCTGATTCAATAAAAAGATACTGAGATTGTCACAGATATGAGAATCAGGCAGACAACGCCGTCATGCGTGTTTTCTCGATCGACGAAATCTGCTTCTGGATATTGCCGGACGGTTCGGCGCGCTCACGTTCCGGCAGATTGTCGAGCAATCTCGCGGCCTGGCGCATCAACAGCAGCGCTTCTTCCTGGTCGCCTCGACTGCCGTAGGCGCGGGCTGAGGTCATCAGCGCGTCGGCGGCCAGGTGCCAATCGCCGGCGGCTTCGAAGTGGGTCGCAATCTCCGCCGCCACATCCTGCTCGCGTCCGGCGAAGAGTCGCAGCAGCTTTTCCGCGACCCGGCGATGGCGGCGTGCCCGGCGCGATGAGGACTGACGCTTGTACAGCACTTCGCGATACAGACCGTGAGCGAATACGTAAAACGCCGACTGGGTGCCGTCGGGCAACTCATCGTGGCCCGCGGGATTGAGAAAGTGCAGCCGACGGGTCAGCATTTCATATTGATCTTCGATCTCCTCGAGGTCGCCATTGAGCGCCGCCGCCGCCGCCCAGGCGGGAAAGATGACGCCAATCAAGCTGGCGGCTTCGAGCAGCCGCTGGTCGGCGGGATCGAGCCGCTCGATCTGCAATTCGATCAGCTCCGACAGCGCTGCCGGCACCCCCATGTCGATCTCAGCCAGCGCAGAGGTGAGCTGCCATGCATCGCTTTCCCGGCGCAGATAGCTCTGCGAGATGAGATGCTCGAGCACCGCGATCATGAACAGCGGATTGCCTTCGGAATGCTGATGCAGGAAGCTGCTGAGCCCCGAAGGTAGCTTGGGTTGGTTGAGTTCCCTGACCAGATATTCCGTAACCGCGGCCTTGGTGAGCGGACGCAGCGCGATCTCGACGCACAGCTTGCGTGTGACCAGGTCCTGTTTCAGGCCCTTGAGCGGATGCTGGGCTTCGCTGATGTCGGCGGGGCGATAAGTCGCGATCAGCATCAGTTTCGCCTGCGCGCGGCGCCTCGCAAGCGCGGAGATGAGATCCAGCGTCGAATGATCGGCCCAGTGCAGGTCCTCAAAGACCAGGATCAGCGGCGTCTCCGCCGCCATGGCCTCGAGCGCATCGCAGATCTCCCCGAGTAATCGTTCGCTGGGAAGGGAAGACGCCGGTACGGGGTGCGCTTCGGAGGTCATCACCACCGCCAGCTTGGCGTGCCAGTTCGGGGCTTTCTGCTGCAGGACGCGAAGGCTCTTGCCGTCGCCGGACTCGGTACAGAGCTGGGTGAGCGCTTCCATCACCGGGTAGTAGGGCTCTTTGCCGCCGAAGCCCTCCACGCTCTGGCCCCGGGCCATGCGTGCCTGTCCATCGGTGCTGAACTGGCGGCAGAATGCGTCGACGAGCGAGGTCTTGCCGATCCCAACCTCTCCAGTGACAAAGAGCACCTGCCGGTCTCCTCGGAGCACATCAGCCATTGCGCGGTGGAACTCTCCCATCTCGGCGACCCGGCCGACCAGTCCCGAGGGTGTTGGCGCGCCGGCCTTTTGTTCGAAGCCGGCAACCGATTCCGAGCTCTCGGCAAGCGCGGCGATAAAACGATAGCCTCTCTTGGGGACTGTCTCAATGAAGCGAGCGTTGCCGGCGTCGTCGCCGAGCATCTTGCGCAGTTCCAGTACGTAGGTGCGCAGCACCTGGGGCTGCACGTAGGTCTCCGGCCAGAGCGCTTCGAGCAGTTCGTCGTGGGTCACGAGCCGTTGCGGATTCTCCACCAGGTAGCGCAGCACGGCAAAGGGCTTGGGAGTCAGCGGGATGCGCTCCCCATTGCGCCATAGGCACTCATTCTGCGTGTCGAGTTGAAAACAGGAGAACTGCCTCATTACGTCACGGCCCTGGTGCTTTCCGTTGCTTGTCCAAGAGACGCATTCACGACGGAGCGGTGAGCAATCGCTCAAACATTCTTAACAACCGGGCCCCCGTCAATACATGATTGGTCCGGCCCATGCCGCTCAAGGTGTGCGAAGTAAAACGTCAAGTGTCCATATTCGTACAGACGCGAGAACCGATCAGAATCTGCGAACCGGAACGAGGGAACCCCGATTCGGGCGCAGAAAATTCATCGGCGACACGCTACCCAACTCTACGATTACCTGAAGAGTCTGGTTCCGCGCAATAACCCTGAACCGTGGAATCTGAGCGGATAATCCCTTAGTTGCCGTCCCACCACTGGAATCACTTGTGCTTTTTATGTCCGACCTGGTCCAGGCGATAAACGAGCCCGACAGAAATGGCGAACTGGTCATGCAGCCCTGCGCCGCCGAAGTCGGTGAAAGTCGCGTCGGGGGAGATCCGGAAGGCGAGGTTTTGCGAGCGGTTGAGATCGATCGACCCGCCGAAGGCGCTTCCAAAGGTCCATTGATTGTCGAAGAGGCCAAGCGCATTGGGCGGAACAGGATTGCCCTGCTGATCTTGCAACGCCGAGCTGAAACTGCCATAAGCGCCGCCGACCAGCGCGTGGAAGGTCATCGACACGTGGGGATTGCTCGGTCCGCGGAACTCGGGTCCGACCAGGTACATCTGTTCGCTGACAGCCGGCCCGCGAATGCCGTAGATATTCGGCACGACTCCCGATGTACCAAAATAGCCACGGGCATTGACCGCCAGCGCGTAGTGCTGACGAAACCAGTGGGCGCCCTGAACGTCGTAACCGCCCAGATTCGCGCCTTGCAACAGGTTCGGCCCGGCGTTGAAGTGCGAGTACGCGATGCCGCCGTAAACCTCCCAGCGATAGTCATACCGGACATTTGAGAGTGACGTGTTCGGCGCTACAGGCGGCGGGGTATACACGGGCACTTGAGCATGAGCGGTTTCGACACCCGCCAGCATCCACGCTATAACCACAAAAGACGAGTTCGCTACGATCGAACGAACAACCCAACGACACACAGAAACAAACTTACCGTTTTCCAGACCAACCCCCTGATGCTTCAATGCCCGGCTGGCTCAACCAGCCTCTCAATAAAAACTCCGCAACCATTCAAGATTACATTGCGGAGCGACTTCTGTCAGAGCCCGGCGCCGGCCCGTACCCTCGAGGCTGCAACCCGCCGGGCGCACTCGGCGGTAGGCTTCGGACCCGACTCGGGGCCCGGTTGTAAATCACGATAATTTGGCACGCATCCGTTTTGGCCCCCGATGCCGTTCTCCTTTTAGACGAAGCATTCTGCCATAAGCACACTGTGCGACAATGAAGGGAGTAAGCTCCGAGTCTGGACCGGTTGGGCGGCGCTCAAACCGTGGACTCTCGGGAGGGATTCAAGCATGTTAGATAATCTGCTCACACCGACTCATCTGATCGTCGTCCTGGTCATCGCTCTGTTAATCTTCGGGCCGAGAAAGCTTCCCGAACTTGGCAAGGGACTGGGCGAGGGCTTTCGTGGTTTCAAGGAAGGCATCAAGGGCGGACCCGAGGCACCAAAGCCGGACACCCCCGCGACCAAGACCGAAGTCACCGAAGTGAAGTAGGCTCAAGCCGAACGAGCGTTACCCAGTTAAGCGATTCTCAGATTTAGCGTTTCAAGAGTTACGCAGCCATCTCCGTTTCCGGGTTCCCTCCGGATCCGGAAAGGCTGCGTAAACTGTTTGCGTGACGGGCGAGTTGTGCGAAAAGCGAGCGTGAGAGGCGAAAACCGGCGAGCCTCTCTAGTGAGTGGCTTGGTTCGTCGCGGTCGGGAAGTAACCCTGTTTCGCGGTGATGTCGTAACCCGGGCGTCCTGGCATCGTGACTTCGATGCTCCGGAACCTGCTGTCCAGGTCTCCATACCTGGTGTGGTACTCAATGGTGTACTGGGTACGGACTTCGTTGGCGATCCTGGAGAAGCTCAGTTCCATTCCGTTGGTTTGGAATTCGGCATCCAGCGATCCGCCAGTCGCGACCGTGTATTTAGGAAGAACGTTGTTGGCCGGTAACAGCGGCAGCTTGATCCGGTTGAGATAGCCGTAACCCCATGTAGCTGAGTCGCCAACCAGCGTCGCGTAGACGCTGATGTTGTTGGTCTGAAGGAAGCGGATCACCTCTTTGATGGTCGCCTTGCTCCCCGACTCCTTGCCGTCGCTGACGACATAGATGATGCGACGCCGACCCCTGGGACGCAGGGCCAGATCTCTGGCCGCAAAGAGGATTGCGTCGTTCAGGGTGTGGATTTCCTTTGGAGGGGTCATGAAGCCATCGATGCCGCCGGCCGTCCCTCGGTCCAGATTTGGATCGACGTCCTTTCCATTGACGGTTGGGCCAGTAGCAAGCGGACCACCGAGAACGGGAACACCCATTTCGCGGCCGGGACGCTTCGCCGCTTCCAAAGCGGCTGAAAGACGGTTGCCTTGAGCTCCGGTGAAATCGGTGATCTTCTTCGGCCCATTGTTATAGGTGTAGACCGCGACTTCGTCATAGGGCGTGAAAGCTCCCGTGACTGCGCTCAGCGATTGGTTGACCTTCTGCATTGTGCCGGCAGAGACGCTCTGATCGATCACGAAGGCAACCGACAGCGGAACCGCGTCGGTGCTGAAGTACGTTATCCTTTGCCGCTCCTTATTCTCGTAGACGCGAAAGTCGCGATAGGTGAGGCCGGGAACGCTCTTGCCCTTGGAATCCCGCACCGTTACCGGAACAACTACAATGTTGACGCCGGCAGGCGGCAGAATATAGGCATTCGACCCTTTGGCGCCAATTTCGGGCGCTTCTTCCTGGGGCTGGTCGTCAGCAGGCGCCGCAGCGGCTGGCGGTGTTGCCGTCTGCGGCTGCGCAGGATTTCCGGCGTCGGGGGTAGACGCCTTGCCCGGAGTTACTTCGTTCTTGAGATCGGAGAGGCCCTGCGGCACAGGAGCGTGGGGAACGGGAGCGTCGGGTACAGGTGGTTGTTGCTGTTGTTGCGGACCTGACATCAGCAATGCCAGAAAGATCGCGAAGGCACCTTGCATTCCAAAAGCTCCCAAGTCGGCAATCCGGCCCTACAAAAGCTGAGAACCGGTGCGCCCGACTTTCTTCGATACCCTAATCGGGTCGCTCTTACTAGACTCGCGATCCCGGGAAATGACACTTCCGCATAGATTCAAACTGCCGCGAAATCCGCTCGAAACTAATTGTCAGACTACCAGATCAGGACGGATCACGACCGCCTCCGGCTTCGCCACGTGTAACTGCCGTACACTGATCATGTCTTTCGATGCGGTTTCTCGTCTAACAGATATGCAACCACGTTTTGTCACTTTGACGGTGTTCCTCGCAGGCGCCGGGATTCTGGCGCTGGGCGCCGGCCGGGCTCGCGCGCAAGCCGAACCGTCGCCCGACGCTCCTCCGGTGAGCACGGCTCCCGACACTACGCAGCAGGACGATCAGCTTCCGACCACGACCCTCAAGGTCAACGTCAATCTTGTCAGCAACTATTTCTCAGTGCGCGATAAGCACAACGGATTAGTATCGACGCTCACCAAGAACGACTGCACGATCCTGGAGGACAAGGTCCCGCAGAAGATCAAGAATTGGGCCGCTGAGACCGACCAGCCGCTGACGCTGGGTATCCTGCTTGACACCAGCGGCAGCCAGCAGAACGTGCTTCCGCTCGAACAGGAGACCGGGGGGGCATTTCTGAAGCGGGTACTACGCTCGAAAGACGAGGCTTTCCTAGTCTCGTTCGACGTCGACGTGGACTTGCTCCAGGATTTCACCAGTAGCGCCAACGAGCTTTCGCGCGCCATGAACAAGGCCGAGATCAACACCGCTGGAGGCAACGGCGCGGGTGGTGCCCCAGGGATTGGGCAGGGCCCCATACCCGTGCATGGCACACCCAAGGGAACCCTGCTTTACGACGCCGTCGTGCTCGCCGCCAACGAGAAAATGCGCGTCGAAAATGAGCGTAAGGCGATGATCCTGCTCACCGACGGTGGCGACCAGGGCAGTCACTACAAGTTGCAGGACGCGATTGCCGCGGCGCAGAAGGCAAACTCGATCATCTACGTCCTGTTGATCGCCGATCGCGGATTCTATGGCGGTATGAGCTTCGGCTACAACGGCCCCATGGAGATGAAGCGGCTCGCCGAACAGACCGGCGGACGCATGATCGACGTCGGAAACAATGGCCCCAAGATGGAAGCCGCGTTCAAGCAGATTGAGGATGAACTCCGCACGCAATATGTGGCCAGCTACACACCAACCGACACCAAACTCGATGGCGGCTATCGCAAGCTCGACATCGAGTGCCAGGGCGACGGCCTCAAGGTGCAGTCGCGCAAGGGCTACTACGCCGTCCCGCCCTCGGAGTAAGCACTACTTTTCTCCGCCCGTTTACGATTGCGCTTTAGCCGCTCTCGTGTTCGCCATCGAGAAAGTCCCACCAGCAATCGGCGATCGTCGCGCCCAGGTCGTTGGCGATGCGAGTGGCGGCATCCTCAACCTGGCGCATCAGGCCTGTGAGATAGTCTCGCGAGCCGGAGATCGCCGCCACGCCGATTGTCGCGCTGCGCCAGGTGACCGCCTCGTCTAGCTCAGCGATGGAGATGTTGAAGCCGTGCCCGAGCTTTTCCTTCAGGCTGCGCACCACCTGCCGGCGGTCTTTGAGCGATTGCGCGTGCTCGATGCGGAGTTCGATCGTAAGAACAGCGATGGGCATATTCGCGTCCTTTTGCAGCCGGACGGGTTTAAGATTCTGTTCCGAGGTCGATTCTATGACTTTCCTGTCTCTAAAACTGAAAGGTAGCCTGTTCGCGCTTGCCGTACTGATGCCTTCATTTGCCATTGCCTCAGACGCGCCGCCCACGACCTCCTCCGATTGGATTCCAGCTGGCGTGGAGCAACTCGGGCGGACCGCCGCCTTCCATACCGACTTTACTTTTGATCGCACTATGCTGCAGATGGCGAGCGGTCTCATCGACGACGGGGACGCCGATACTCGCAGCGCGATCGCCAAACTCGACGGAGTCACGGTCCACCTCTATCGTTACGCTCAGCCCGGGATGTACGATGCGAGGCAGCTGGATACTATCCGCCAGCAATACAAAACCGCTGGGTGGAAGCACCTCGTCAGCACCCAGAGCCATCCGACCCCGACCGCGCCTGGACCCTACGCCGTGGGGAGCGAGGGGCATACCGATCTCTTCATCAAGTTTCAGGGCACGGACGTCACCGGGATGGTGGTGATGCAAGCTAGCCCCCGCAACCTCAACGTGGTTGCGCTCGCCGGCGACCTAAGCCCGATTGATCTGCTCCATCTGCGCGGACACTTCGGTATTCCGAAGTTCTCTGGCGACGGGTTTGCTCCCGCTGATAATTAGACTGAACGGATGAGCTTCGTCGCTAAATCAAACCGAGATCTGAAGAGATCGATTGCGTCCGATCAGCTTTCGATACAGCAAGCGAAACGAAGGCTGCTGCGGGATGCATTGCGACCAAACGAACAGCGCGATTTCGCCTTTCGCCGCATGATCCTCTCGATTCCGGCAGGCAGGGTCAGCACCTATGGCAGAGTTGCCGCCGCGGCCGGGTATCCTCAATATCACCGCGCGGTAGCCAGGCTCCTACGAACAGACCCAATCGATCAACTGCCATGGCATCGCGTTCTGGGTGCGGGCGGCGAGATCAAGCTGCGCGGAGACCCTGCGAAAGAGCAGCGGGCGCGCCTCAAGCTGGAGGGTGTCCGGTTTCAAGGGGAAAGGGTGGACATGGATCGGTTCGAACACACGTTCAAACCGTGGGAGGTGTACGAGTGACCAGCGGCCTTTACGGGATAACGGCTAAATCGGAACCTTTCGTGCTTCTAACGACTTGAGCGACAACAAATCTCTCTCCTGGTCGCCCTCTTCGTCGACAGGAGTCTCGGCGATGAAGGCGCAATGTCCGAACCGAACATCGTTGAGCAGACGCCGAAAGGGCTCGCGCCCGATCGTGCCTTCGCCGATGTGTTCGTGGCGGTCGAGCTTCGATCCTTGCGGCGCTTTCGCGTCGTTCATGTGCCAGACGTGGACCTTGTCCAGGCCAATTAGGGCGTCGATTTGCGCGACTGTAGCTTCGTAGCCCTCCGGCGTGACCAGGTCGTATCCGGCGACGTGGGTGTGACAGGTGTCGAGACAAACTCCGACAGGCGCAACGCTCTCGAGTCGGCGGACCAACTCGCCGACCTGATCGAACGATCCTCCGAGCGAAAACTCAGCGCCTGCCGTGTTCTCGATAAGGATGCGGAAGTCGCAGGCATCAAACGCCAGCCCGGCAATCGCGGCTTCGATGGATTCGGCGGCCAGTTCCAACCCCTGCTCGCGGGTCAGGCCCTTCCATGAGCCCGGATGCAACACCAGATACTCCGCACCGAGCGCAAGCGCGCGGTCAACCTCGCCGCGAAAGGCGGCCACTGAGTTGCGGCGGACCTCTTCTGTCTGACTACAGAGATTGATCAGGTAGCTTGCGTGGATGACCAGTGGCGAGCAATCGTATTCGGCGCGCAGCCGCTTCATCTGGTCGCAATGGTCGGCGGAGATCTTCGAGGGACGCCACATGCGCGGGCTCGAGGAGAATATCTGAAAGGTGTTCGCGCCCATCGCCTGGGCGCGCTCGGCGGCGGTGAAGACGCCACCGGCGGTGGAGAGGTGCATGCCGATCCGTTTCGGCTGTAGTTCTGGCTTCGATTCCAATTGAGACATATTCTCGATGTTAGACTTGCGGATGCTTCGCTTGAGAGTTTCTATAGGGTAGATGTGAAGAAAGTCTTTAAGGCTGGAACGTTATTCGGGCCGGATGAGACGGTCAACCGGGCCGTCGTGGTCGTCGAGGATGGGGTGATCTCTGCCCTCTTGTCGCAGGATGGCGAGGAGCTTCCGGGCGGCGAAGTGGTCGACTTCGGCGATGCGGCGCTGGCTCCGGCGTACTTTGACCAGCACATTCATGGTGGTGGTGGCTTCGATGCGATGGAGGCGACGGATGCGGCGCTGCGTGGCGTCGGTGGATTCCTCGCGCGGCATGGAGTTGCGGGTTATCTGGCGACGACGGTAACGGCTTCGGTTGAGGCGACTTTGGCCTCCTTGAGCGGATTGGCGAGGCTGATCGGGCGTGACATGCCTGGAGAAGCGGTTCCAGTTGGCATTCACCTGGAGGGACCGTTTCTGTCCCATGAGAAGCGTGGTGTTCATCCGCCGGAACTGCTGCTGACTCCGACCGTTGGGCTCTTCGACAGGTTCTGGCAGGCTGCTGAGGGACAGATCCGGCTGATGACGATTGCTCCGGAGCTGCCGAATGCGGATGAGGTGATCGCTCACGCGACAAAGCTCGGAGTTCGGATCAGCATTGGGCACAGCAATGCGACCGCGATTCCGGCGAGGTCGGGCATTGCGGCTGGAGCGGTGAGTGCGACTCACACCTTCAATGCGATGCGGAGCTTCAGCCAGCGCGAGCCGGGAATTCTGGGTGTGGTGCTCGATGACGACAATCTCTATGCGGAGATCATCAGCGATGGCTTCCATGTCGATCCGAGCGCGGTGAGGCTGTTCTGGAAGGCGAAGGGCGCGGAGCGCGCGATCCTGGTGACCGATGGAATCAGCGCGGCGGGAATGCCCGATGGAATGTACAAGCTTGGGAATCTGGATGTGGAAGTCAAGGATGGAAAGTGTCTGCATGATGGGGTGATTGCCGGAAGCACGCTGACGATGGACCGCGCGGTCAGTAATTTTCGGGAGTTTACGGGGGCCGGGCTGGATGCGGTGGTGGGTCTGGCGGGGCGGAATCCGGCGCGGATGCTGGGGCTGGATGGCCGGTTCGGTTCGCTGGCGGTTGGGCGGAGGGCGGACTTTGTGGTGCTGGGCGAGGATGGCTGCTTGCGGCAGACGGTGCTTGGTGGGGAATTGCTGGCTAACTAGTGTGGGTCCCCCTATTTCTCTCAGCGGCTGAAGCCGGTTTGCTCTGACCGGATGATGGCCCGGCTGAAACCGGGCCCCTTCGAGAGCCTGTGTGCTGCCCCCCCGGGGGCCCCCCCATCCGTTAAGCGCTGTGTTTTCAGCGCGATGCGAGATTTGACCGCAAATTATTGAAAACAAGCCGCTTCCGGCCGGATTGGCGTGGTTCTTGATCGGGCGGCGGGGAAGAAGTTCCGTTTCGCCGTTTGGGGGGCGAGCGTTGCCGGGTTTGTGGGCGGCCTGCCGGTAGCGTAGATTTTCTCGAAGTCGGGGACGGAGCGATCCGCAGGCGGCGAGGTGAGGACTGTTTTGCGATCGGCGTTCCCAGCTGTTTCCCCTGCGAGGCGAGTTGCAGGGCGTAGAGCAGGCGCTCGCCGAGCTCGCAGTCGATTTCTCTGTGGCCAAGCGCCCTGGTCACTTCGACGATCGCCGCCTGGACCGCTCCGCGATGTTCCAGAAGCGGGACTTCGAGAAAGTATCTTATCCTGGCGGCCCTGGCGGCGAGCAGACGCCGGGGATCGTGGAAGTAGCAGTAGGTTTTCCCTTTGAGCGCGGGCGCACCACAGTTGCCGCCTCCGGATTTTGCTTCGCTACATAGCTTGTACATGGCCTTCCTCCGTATTTTGGGCATAGAAAAAGGCGGCTTTCGCCGCCTTCGTTTGGTATTTGATCTCTATATCTAGTTTATCAGTTTGAGGGGTTTCACTATGCCAAGCTAGTTAGTGATTTATCTTGTTGGTTTAGTTGGGGTTAGGTGGTCTGTTTATCTTCTTGCTACTTGACAGGGTTTGGGAGGAACGAAACCTAGGAGTCGAAGGACCCGACCGAGAGTCGTGCGGACGAATCAGACTCCGTTGTCGGGAAAGTCGAATACTTGCACGCTGGGTTGCTTGATTGTTAGCCACTATTTTAGAAAACTATGTACATCACGTATCGCTTTTTTAGAGAGACGATATTGTTCAAGCGTTCTTACATCTGCCGTTGAGGGTTAGCATGCGTCCGTTGAGTTTCACCCGAAATTTGGGCGGGTTCAAAAAGGTCTATGACGCCATTCGAGCGGGCTACACCGTTGGAGTGACCGTTAAGCAATTCCGCAAACGGTGTGGCCTTTCCGACAGTCTCTCTCTATTGGTCACAGAGTTCTTTCTCGCAACGCAGGCCGATAGTCATGACGAGTTCATTGTTGGAGATTCACTGATTGCGCATACGCTAAGCCAGCCTTTCAGTCGGCTGACTGCTCGTCTGTATTTCTTCGCGCTGAACCTAAACATGCCCGGTGAACGTATCAAGGATGATCACCGCAACCCCGCCGAAATGCAGAATACTCTATTGCGCGAACATCTATTCCACGGAGATGGCTTTCGAGCGGAAGGGTTCGATAAGGATAGATCGATTGAGCCAATCGTCAGAAGTTTCGGAGGGTTCAGGTCTGATGATGCTCGCCGAAAGTGGGTCAATAACTACAGCTACCTCGTAACGCAATGCGAATTCAGCACGACTCCCGATGGTCGAGTCGAGACATTTGCTGACACTTGGGGAGCACTTGCATTTCGACTCTTCTTTGAGAGATACGTGGCCGTCAATCCAACGTCGGACGTCAATGTACTCGTCACTGCGGCCCAATTTAGAGAAGTGCATAAACTCATTGGTGTTCCGCAGCTTTGGTTGGACGAGAGGATCGTTGGAGCGGCAGAGATGTTCGTATCCGATCAAAGCTACGTCTTCCAAGGTTTCAGTGAAAGCGACGCTGAGCGTCGAGCGGCGGAGCGGGGCACGCAGCCTCCGAGAGGCGGAGACGCCCAACGCAGAGAATCCCTCATTCAACAAATTATTCGACGTGGTGAGAACCGACGATACCTTCAGACCGCATACGGAGGCGAATGCCAACTATCTGGGGTCAGATTGCTCATGCCGAATGGGCTATTTTCGGTTGATTGTGCCCACATAAAGCCGCTCGGGGCGCCACACAATGGCGAAGATGTTGTCGCAAATATGCTTTCGCTCTCACCGACCATGCATCGATTATTTGACCGTGGATGCGTGCAAATCGATCCAAATACATTTGCAATTCGACTGCTTTACGGCAATACTATGCCCCATCGAACTCACCTGCTCCGCCACGAGAATCACATCATCGATCCGGCTAATCTCGCATATCACAACACACATGTAGTCAGGATTTAAATGGAGGCAGGCTGCAGCCCGTGTCCTGGCTGAAAGCCGCCTTGAGCAGTCTCCAAAACTTGTCTGGATAATTGCCTATCGTCTTGCCGTGGGGTTTATACCTTTGGTTCCTCTAATCAGGAAGGGCTTTGATGAGGTGCGACTATTGCAACACAAGAGTAAGCGTCCAGATATCCCCTATGGCGAGGGGAGTAGGTCTGGGGTGAAGATCGCCTCATGGTTCCTTCCGGAGATGCCGGTTCAGGGCGTCGGGTACGCAGGTGGCGGTCGGTAGCGGAGAAGCGCCAGATCGTGCAGTTGACGATGGAGCCAGGTGCAAGTGTTGCCGAGATCGCTCGGGTACATGGTGTGAACGCGAACCAGGTGTTCAAGTGGCGGCGTGCCTTGGAACGCGGCGAACTGATCGAGTCCTATTCTGCGTTGCTGCCGGTAACGGTTTCGACTCCGAGCCAGTCGGAGAGCGCAGTCGTAGAGCAACGGGGTGAGACTGCGGGATCGAGTGCAGGCGCGATCCATATCGAACTCCCCGGACGAGCGATGATCAGCGTTGAGAGTGGCGCGGATGGTTCTCTGGTCCGCGCCGTGCTTGAGAGTTTGTGCCAGTGATCCAACTTTCTACTGGAACGAAGATCTGGATTGCGGCCGGCGTGACGGACATGCGCCGCGGCTTCGATGGACTCAGTGGCCAGGTGCAGACTGTATTGCAGCAACAGCCCTTCTCCGGACACGTGTTTGTCTTTCGCGGGCGCAGAGGCGATATCGTAAAACTCCTGTGGTGGGATGGTGATGGTCTGTGCCTGTTTGCCAAGCGGCTGGAACGCGGCCGCTTCATCTGGCCGAAGGCCGAGAGTGGTACCGTGCAACTGAGTCGCGCGCAGCTTTCGATGCTGCTGGAAGGCATCGACTGGCGGAGAGTCGAGAGAACGTGGGAGCCGCAAGTCGCAGTCTGATGACAACGTTGATTCCCCTGTATTCACGCGGGTTTTGGGGATGATTTCCGATGCGATCGATGGCATACTTCGTCCATGGATCGCGCTCCTCTTCCTGATTTAAACCTGCTGGATCGCGATGCATTGTTGGCTCTCTTCCATGCGCAACAGGAGAAGCTTGAGACTCTCATTGCAGATCGCGATGAGGAGCTTCGCCGCCTGGAAGCCGAGCTCGAAGCCCATCGACAGACACTCTCCGAACAGGCGGACGAGTTGCGCTCGCGCAGCGAGCGGATCGAACATTTGAAGCTGATGGTCGACAAGCTGCGGCACGTGCTCTTCGGCGCCAGGAGCGAGAAGATCGTCGTCAAGCTCGAACAGCTGGAGCTTGAGTTGGAAGAGGAAGAGACCGCTTATGCCGAGCTCGAAGCCGCAGCCGAACGCTTGTCTTCTGCTCAGGAACCGAAGCCGAGGCCGCAACGCAAGCCGCTGCCCGAGCACCTTTCGCGGGAAGTGATCACCCATGCTCCGGACCGTGATTGTTGTCCCGATTGCGGCGGCCATCTGCGCCAGTTCGGAGAGGATATCTCTGAACAGCTCGAGTACATTCCCGACAGCTTCAAGGTCATCCGCCACGTGCGGCCGAAGTTCTCCTGCACCGGTTGCGATCGCGTCGTCGAGGCGCCAGCTCCGTCTCGCCCGATCGAGCGCGGACTTGCGGGCCCAGGCCTGCTTGCCCATGTAGTCGTCTCGAAGTTCAGCGATCATTTGCCGTTGTACAGACAGTCGGAGATCTACGCCCGCCAGGGAGTTGAGATATCGCGCTCCACTTTGGCGGGCTGGGTGGGAGGCGCAAGCGATCTGCTTGGTCCACTGGTGGACTCGATTCAGAAACATGTCCTGGCCGCTCGCAAGCTGCACGCCGACGATACGCCGATGCCCGTTCTTGCTCCCGGCAACGGCAAGACCAAGACTGGCCGTCTCTGGACTTACGTGCGCGATGACAGGCCTGCCGGCGAGCAGACAGCGCCCGCGGTCTGGTTCGCATACTCGGCCGATCGCAAGGGCGAACATCCGCGCCAGCATCTGAAGACGTTCGAGGGTGCCCTGCAGGCAGACGCCTACGCCGGCTTTCATCACCTTTATGGCGAACGCATCTACGAAGCGGCGTGCTGGGCGCATGCGCGACGCAAGTTCCACGAGATCCATGTCGTCCATGCATCTCCAACCACCACAGGCGCGCTGGCCAGGATCGGAGCTCTCTATGCGATCGAGGAGGAGATACGCGGCAAGCCAGCCGATCTTCGGTTGAGTATCCGGCAGACTCGCGCAAAGCCGCTGCTTGAGGAACTGCGAACGTGGATGGAGAAGACACAGCGCAGTCTCTCCTCGAAGAGCGAGACCGCAGGTGCGATTCGCTACGCTCTCTCACGGTGGCGTGCACTCACCCGCTACACCGACGACGGTCGGATCGAGATCGACAACAGCGCCGCCGAACGTGCGCTGCGCGCCGTTGCTCTCGGACGGAAGAACTTTCTGTTCGCGGGATCTGACTGCGGCGGGGAACGTGCTGCCGCCATGTACTCGCTGATCGGCTCAGCCAAGCTCAACGGCCTTGATCCGGAGCTCTACCTCCGCACCGTGCTGGCACGAATCGCCGATCATCCCGTCAACCGCATCCAGGATCTCCTGCCCTGGAACCTGGCCCCCTCACTCCAGATCCCCGCTTCCCAAGCTGCATAAGGCACACTCATCAGGTGTCCGCCAAAAAAACAAGCGGACACCTGATGACACGCTCTATCTCGCCGCATAGATGACCGCTCGACCGCCGAAGAGCACCGTGTCGTAACATCGAACCAAGCCCGGGACCCCACGGACCGGTCCTTCGTTGAGGAGCAGGACCGCCATCGCAACAGGAGCAACAAGATCACACAGGATATCTATCAACTCAAGGTCACTCTGCTTGGCACCAAGCCCCCCATCTGGCGCCGCGTACTGGTTCCCGCAGCTCTGACCCTGGCGAAGTTGCACAGCGTACTGCAAATTTCGATGGGATGGGACGATGAACACATGCATGAGTTCCGGGCCGGTCAGCGGCGCTTCGGCCGCCCGGAACCCCCGGACCCGTTCATGAAGAACTCACGGGTGGAAAGCGAGCGTACCGTGCCTTTATCTGCCGTGCTTCAGAAAGACGGCGCCAAGATGATCTACACATACGATCTCGGGGATAGCTGGGAGCACAGCGTTCTGTTGGAGAAACGGCAAGACCCAGCGCCGAACACCATCTATCCCATTTGCATAGATGGCCGGCTCGCCTGCCCGCCTGAGGACTGCGGCGGCATCCCCGGATACTACGACCTGCTCGATGCCCTCGCCGATCCCAGCCATCCCCGCCACGAAGAGGTCGGCGACTGGATTGGCGAGAAGTTCAATCCAGAAGAATTTTCCAGCGACAAGGTCAATCGCCTCCTCTCACCTGCACGCCGCCGCGGCAAAACCGCCACCAGCTGATCCCGCTATGCAGCTGTGCCGGAACTCACAGCATATCCGTATGCGTCAAGAGGGACTCGGAGGACGCTTACACACAAGATGCAAGTCTTGGAGGTGGGTATGAGTTTCGGACCGGGTCTTCCACAGGTCGCGGACATTGGAGCGTTGAATGAGCGGCACGAAGATGCAAGGATTAGATGGATGACGCCGGAAAACTCAGCAGGGCCCAAGGCCAGCGAAGAACTTATGCACTTCGCCGGTGATCGGAAGTTCGGGACAGTTCTCGTTGATCCTCCGTGGCAGTTCCAAAATCGTACGGGCAAGATCGCCCCTGAACACAAACGCCTATCGCGATACGGGACCCTCAAGCTCGATCAAATCTCGTCCATTCCCGTTGAAAAGCTATCAATGGCAACCTCGCATCTCTATTTATGGTGTCCTAACGCGCTGCTGCCTGAAGGTCTGGCAGTAATGAAGGCTTGGGGTTTTCAATACAAGAGCAATCTGGTCTGGCACAAGATTCGAAAGGACGGAGGCTCGGACGGACGCGGTGTTGGATTCTACTTTAGGAATGTCACAGAGCTGATTCTCTTTGGCGTACGAGGCAAAAATGCTCGTACTTTGCAACCGGGCAGAACGCAGGTCAACTATCTGGCGAGCCGTAAGCGAGAACATTCACGCAAACCAGATGAGCAATACGCAATCATCGAAGCTTGTAGCAAGGGGCCATTCATAGAGCTTTTCGCTCGGGGGGAACGGAAGGGGTGGACTTCTTGGGGCAATGAGGCTGACGACTCCTACACACCAACATGGAACACCTACTCCAATCACTCACAAAATGGCGTCCCCGCGCTCTAAGCATGGGCGGATTCGAATCGGAATGCCAGCTAGCCGGAAGTGATCCATGCAGACGTAAAACCCCGATATCCGGACGTTTATTCTTCAAAGACAATCCACAGATCCTTCGGCTGCGCCTCAGGATGACAATTGTTCTTGGAATGGGGATGGTTGAGCGGGTGGGAGTCGCTATCCCACTCAAGCCAACGGAAGGCTTGAATGGGGCACCCCAACTTCTTATGGGGGATTCGTATGGCACGGCTGAAGCGGTGCCCCTTCTGAGAAACAACGTCAGATCCTTCGGCTGCGCCTCAGGATGACATTTGTGGTGGAGCGATGATTTGTCCGGAAATCGATCGTCGCTGGAAATGCAGGTCCCTCCACTCCGCTGCGCTCCGGTCGGGATGACAAAGTTTGTGGTGGTTTCACAGCTGGCGACTAGCTCGCGGTGCGCACTTCGGTGCCGGAGTTGGTTTTGGTCCAGGTTTTGCCTTCGTCCTTAGACTCGTATTCTTCGAAGCGGATGGCGTGTATAACTAAGTTGCGATTGCCGTTGCAAGCGATGCGGAGATGCGGCGCCTTGCGGGCGTTGTGCGGCCGATTCCTCACCCGATTCTTCACCCATGAGACGAAAGGATTTTTTGAATGAACAGACGCTTGGTATCACTTCTCGGATTGCTGGCGCTCGCCGCCCCAATGGCGCTGGCGCAGACCTCCACCTGGGTTCCGGACAAGGCACATAGCGGGGTCGACTTTTCGATTCTGCATATGAGTCTTTCGAAGGTTCGCGGACACTTCGGGAACATCGGCGGGACGATTGTGCTGAATGAGGCGGACATCACCAAGTCGACGGTCAACGTGACGATCGATGTTACGACGGTGAGCACTGGCGTGACCCAACGCGACAACGACCTTAAGAGTGCGAAGTTCTTCGATGCGACGCAGTTTCCGACTGCGACTTTTGTCAGCACGAGCGTGAGCAAGAGTGGTAGCGGCATGACGGTCGCAGGCAACCTGACGTTGCATGGCGTGACCAAGCCGGTGGTGCTGCAGGTGGATGGTCCGACGGGGCCGGTTCCCGGGATGGACAAGAAGCCGCATTCGGGTTTCTCGGCGACGACGACGCTGAAGCGGACGGACTTTGGTATTGCGGCGGGTTTTCCGACTACGGTTGTGGGCGACGATGTGGCGCTGACGATCGACCTGGATGTGGCGAAGCAGTAGGCGAAACGAAGGCCAGCTGAGCAGCGGCCACGCATTCAAACTGCCGAGGTTGCAGGGTGGATGTCGTGGCCGACGGTGTCGAAGATGGCGGGCATGGACTTCATCGTGGCTGGGTGATCGCCGCGCATTCCTCATGGTGGCCGCCGTTACAATCGAAGCGGAGGTTCGTCATGTCGCAGCTGAGCCGCACCGGGGTCTCGCTTGAAGAGGACTTGCTCAGGGAATTTGACCGGCTCATCGACAGGCGCGGCTACCAGAACCGTTCCGAGGCGATCCGGGACCTGATTCGCGAGGCGTTGCTGGCGGAGAGTGTCGACTCGAACAAGCCGGTGGTCGGCACTTTGACGCTGGTGTATGACCATCATGTTCCGAACCTCTCGCAGAAGCTGACCGAGGCGCAGCATGGGGCCGGCGCCATGGTGCTGGCGGCGACGCACGTGCATCTGGACCACCACTACTGCCTGGAAGTGATCATCATGAAGGGGCGGAGCAAGAAGATCCAGGAGATTGCAGACCGCATGCTTGCGCTTCGGGGCGTGGAGCTGGGGAAGCTGGTTCTGACGAACTCCGGCAAAGAGCTTAAGGGCAGCGACCACTCTCACTCACACTAGCAATTGAATTTTGCCCCGGCCCGGATATGAGCGGCATTCGTCAAAAGGTCCTTTCTAACCCGAACCGCACCTGAATTGGCTCTACGGGGTGGAAGACGTCGGTGAATGCCGGCGTTGCCGTGGGCGCAGCTGTTGGCGATATTTGCGAGGTATAGGCGTAGTCGATATCGTGATCTCGACGGTTGAGGATGTTCAAGACTTCGGCCGAGATGCGCCATTTCTCGTTAAATTCATAAGCGACCAAACCATTGAGCAACGCTGTCGACTGGGAGCGATAGATTCCGTCGGAGGTCAAGTCGCGCGGGCCGAAGTAGCGCAGGCGCAAACTTGACGAAAAGCCTCGGTAATCGTGGAGCGTGACGCCTGATGAGATCACCAACCCAACCGCTTCGGGCACTCGCTTGCCACCCGGGCCACCCTGTAACACACCGTCCATGAAGCTAATTGTGATGGTATTTCCGTCGCCGTTTACGTACGAGGTGGTCACGATGCCGTTGACGACGCTCTGTGCTGCATCATCGGAGTCGACTGTCGTAAACAGGGCCTTGGAGTTCGCAAGGTCAAAGTCAATCGCCAAGTGCTGCAGTGGCGTGTAGTAATTTGCCCACTCCACGCCGTAACGGTTGCTCGACTGTGGTGAAGCGATGGTCCCTCCGGTGTCGCCGTCCTGCTGCAGTTCAGAAGCACTGTAGAGATACCAAAGCGAAAGGGTGCTTTGCAGATGGGGGACGGCCGCAGTGCGCACGCCGACTTCCGCGCCTTTGGTTGGGATGAGCGGGGGGATTTTCGCGACGGGGGTGTTGGGGTAGGGGTTGTCCGGAGAAACCGGTTCTATCGTTTGTGTTGTGCCACGGCCGTCGTTGCTGTGAAAACTGAATCCGCCCTGTGCATAGAACTCAGTGTTGAACCACGGGCCGAAAATCAGGCTTAATTTCGGGCTGGGGAGAAACTTGGAGGCTGTGCCGGAATTGGCGGCATTCACCGCGGGCGAGTAAGCCAGGCTGGTGACGTCAAAATATTCCCAGTCGCCGCGCAGGCCAATTACCGAACGGAATTTCTCCGCCCACTGAGTTTTGTTTTCCAGATAAAAACTCGTCATCGTGTCGGTAAAGTTGTCCCGCTCGGTAGTCGCGGGCAAAGTTGGGCAGGTCGTGTCGGGGACGGTCGTCGTGGTTGGGGTAGGCGTGCCGTTGGGCAAAGTAATAGTGATAGTCGTGTCCGGGGCAGTGATGCAGGTGGGAAGAGTAGTGCTTGTGGCGGGGTAGAAAGTGATGCCGGTGGCGTAGTAATCAGTCTTGGTCGTGCGCACGCGATTTTCCGTTCGGTAGAGGCCGTTGTTGATCCAGTCATTGCGGAGCTGCACTCCGAGCGTATTTGCCATCTTGCGCCCAAGCCAGGTGCTGAAAATCGTGTGGTGTGCGTCCAGCCCGCCGACCCAGCGCCTGTCCTGCTGTTCGAACTGGTCGCCTTTTTGGTAGTCGGTCAGGTAGTAAGTGAAATCAGAGAATAAATTGAGGTCGTAATAAAACGCGTAGGCCATGATCGCCGACTCGGAATTTGCACCTTGGCGATGCCACTCACCCTGCAAGCTATAACGCTGTGAGTGGCCACCGTCAGTCGGGTTCAGTGCGCCGAAGAAACCGACGAGAGGAATGGCGGTAACGGGGATTTGGTCGGTCGAGTCCCATTTGCCGTGGTAAGCACGCGCCGTAATGCTGAGACCATCGGCGTTATCGCCCCGGCTGTAGGTTAGTAAGCCGTTGATTTTGTTATAAGCATCCGGATGCGTCCATGGGCCGTTGTAGTAGTACTCCTCTCCGCCGACCAGCAGATTGCCCGCGCCTAGCTTGTGCGATGCGCCCAGAACGGCGCGCCCATAGCCATACATGCCGCCTTCGACCTTGAAGAAGTTCTGAGGTAACGTCTTAACAAATATTAGATTGGCCGCTCCAGCCGAGCCATAGTTGCCGATATCCGCGTAGTAAGGACCTTTTTCGTAATTCAAACGCTGCACAAACTCCGGGGTGACGGTGTTCATGTCCGCGTAACCCTCGCCGTGCGCGTGCGAGGGCAGATTTAGCGGCATCTTGTCGAGAAAGACTGCGAAATCGGTGCCGTGGTCGAGATTGAAGCCGCGAAGAAAATATTGGTTGGCCTTTCCGCCGCCGGCATGCTGCGTGATGATGAGACCGGGAACCGTCTCCAGAATTTCTCCCGAACGAAGAATCGGACGATCCTCGATTTCCTTTGCACCCACTGTTCCCTGGGTGGCGGATTCGGCAATTCCGATAAGGTCATCCTCCCGGCCTTGCACATTTAGGGTCGTGCTCACGGGGCTCACAGCCAGAGCGATGCGCAACAATGCCGATGGCCCGGTGGGCGCTATATTCACGAGCATTTCTTTGGTTTCAAAATCGGGATTCGATACGGCGAGTCGATAATTGCCCGCCGGAAGCCCAGAAATCGTGAAGGAGCCGTTTCTGTCCGACTGTGTCGTTCGTTGTACAGTACCGTCGGCGCTTCGAATCTGCACCGTAGCCCCGGCAATTACTGCGCCAAACGGGTCAACGACGATTCCTGTCAGCTGAGGCGGGTCAGCAGCGGCGCCAGAGATGCCACCGTCAGTGGCACCGCGCATTAGAAGCGCGGTCAATAGGCACACTGCCGTCGTAAAGGTAGACAACGACTTTCCGAACGAGTGTTTCGCGAACATCGTTCCCCCTTGTGCGCCGGACTACAGAAGCCACCGCAGAGTCATGAGGTCCACGCCTTTCAGCCCGCGTAGTAGCACGAAGTGAAAAATCGTGTTACATACGGGGCGAGAACTCCCGGAGCGGACGCCATTGAAAGCGTCTATCAAAGTAGCACACATCAATAATTCGTGCTACCAGCTTCTTGAATCGTATTGATAGGAGAAAACCCCCTCCAACATACGTTCGTATTGCTTACAGACGGCCCCCGACAGTGAGGGCGCAGACGGAGCCTGGGGAACGACCGATTTTCAGCCGCATCCTGGCGCACATCGTCTCATTTGCGCCCCCGGCGATTCTATCGTCCTGGGAGGAGTGATGGTTACGATGACTCTTTCGGCTTGATTGCAACCTGGATCCCGGCCCGGCGCGCACTTGCCCTCGATCCTTCGCTGCTGCTACGCGAGTCCTGAAGAAGCACCGTACGGTAAGAAGAGAGTAAACACGGTTCCGGAACAATGCGCCGCCTGCCGGGATTTTGCCTTGAGCGATCCCTGGTGGCGGTCGATGATTTCCCGGCTAATCCATAAACCTAAGCCGGTGCCCTTGTGACCTTTCGTGGTAAAGAAAGGCTCAAACATGTGCAACATGGTCTCGTTGGACATTCCCGAACCCGTATCCGCGACCGTCAGCGTGATGCCGCTTCGCCCTGTCTGCCAATCTGTACTTTCCCGGCTACGAATGAAAAGGCGCCGATCCTCTCCAGACATCGCATCGATAGCGTTGCCGATCAGATTGCTCAGCACCTGCCGTATCTCCCCGTCAAGACAAGTCACGGGAAGCGGAGCGCGGTCACGCCGCTCAACTCTTACACGGGCGTTTGAGATTCTGCCCTGGTAGAGCGGGAGGGTGGCATCGGTGAGGTCGGCAGCCGTTACCGGCGCCGGATTCGTCGATTGCCGGTGAAATTGCAATGTCTGGTTGGCAATTGCAGAGACGCGCCGCAATTCAATCTCTGCGGTGGTTAGATATTGCCTGGCCTCCGGATTTACAGCGGTGTTCTTTGCCAGATAGATAAGGTTCGTGACGGCCTCGAGGGGGTTGTTGATTTCGTGCGCGATCGAGCTGGCAAGGCGGCCAACGGCATTCAGCTTTTCCGACTGAAGAAGGAGACGTTCCGACCTCCTGGCATCTGTCACGTCGACGCCGAGCACAATTATGCCGGAAACGAATCCATCCGGCCCACGTCTCGGCTGATAGACGAAATCCAGATACCGCAATTCGAGGGGATGATTCGGAATCCGGGCCAACTGGATGGGAATGCTACGACCGACATAGGGTGTACCTGTGCGATAAACCTCATCGAGTAGTTTGAGGAAGCCCTGTTCTTCTGCCTCGGGCACCGCTTCACGCACCGACTTGCCCAGCATGCATCGTTGGCCTATCAGTTGTTGATAGGAACCGTTAATCATCTCAAAGGTGTATTCAGGCCCATTCAGTAGGGCGAAAAATGCCGGTGCTTGTTCGAAGAGATCCGCAAGCGTCTCCATTTCACGCTGCAGCTGGCGTTTCGCCAGGATAGTCCCCGTGGTCTCAGTGCAGACCACCAGAGTTCCGCAGACTATCCCGGACGATGTATAGACGGGACTGTAGCCGTAGGTCCAGTAGACGTCTTCCAGCCTGCCATTTCGATTGATTGGCACGAGTTGATTCTCATGCCAGCTTGCCTCGCCCCGCGTCATCACCGCTTCGATCTGTGGGAAGATGACGGGCCAAATTTCCGGCCAGCAATCCTTGCCCTTTTGCCCCAGTGCCATCGGATGCTTGTCTTCACCGAGACTGACCCGGTAAGCGTCGTTATAGAACTGGATGAGGTCCTCGCCCCACCACAGGAACATCGGGTGGCGCGAGTTCAACAGGGTATTTACAGCGGTCAGCAATACTTCCGGCCATTGATCGACGGGGCCGATTGAGGTCCGGCTCCAATCAAATTTGCGGGTCAGATCGGCCATCTCGCCGGTCCCGAAAAGCTTACTTGGGGCTCCGCCAGCGCCGGGGAAAATCGCGGCCTCGTTCTCTTGTTCAGGTGCGATCGTCACATTGGTTCCTCTGGAGAGCAATTCTAGGACAATCGATGGGCCATGTTGCTGGCGAATCGTCTTTTGGGCCGATTCTAATGCTGTGGTGATTTAAGGCGTATCCTTAAAGGAGTAGCAAGTCATCAATTCTCTCGCCTTCAGAAGTCCCTTGCTTCGCTCCAGACGAGCAACCCTACAAGTTAGCTAAACCGGACCACTGGAGTCGTCATGAGCCTCTTACAAGGTAAATCCGATCTGAAGAAGCATCTTTCCCGGCATATTCATCTTGAGGAGGGCGCGCACCCCCTGAGCCCGACGAGCCTGCCGGATGTGGTCGATTCGTCCAAAGATCAAGTCGATGCCACCGCGGCTACCTTGCCGGTTCTTAAGCCTTTGGCATGAATTACGCGGGAAAGATCTCCGCGAAATAGTCGCGTTGAGCGTGATTTTCTTTCGCCCGCGATGGTTGTTTAACGCGTCGTAAGTCGTCCATTGTGCGCCGTCGAAGTCTGTTTCCCAAAGAGACATCGCGCGGGCGACCTGCAAATGCATCTAACTTAGAAGACTGCATTGGCTCTTAGCTACATATTTCCACCGTACTCTACAGAACCAAGCGGCGGTTGCTTCCCTCCACAAACGGCGCACAGGAAAGCAGGAGACCAATCTCAATACCGGCGAACCCACTCGACGAAGACACTCTGTCGCTCCTCCAAGGACGAACGTTTGCAGCGCCAACGTCTCCCGAACTGTCACTGCCGACGCGGCTCGCTTTCATCGGCAACTACCTGCCGAGGCAATGCGGGCTTGCTACCTTTACGACAGACCTGTGCACTGCAATCGGAGCCGAATATGGCACGGGGAGGTTGTTTGCGATTCCGGTGAACGATCCGGACTCTAGCTATGAATATCCTGAAGTCGTCAGGCTTGAACTTGACCAGGAGGACCGCTCCTCTTATGAGCGCGCCGCTGACTTTCTCAATTTCAACGGCAACGATCTGGTCTGTATGCAGCATGAATATGGAATCTTCGGAGGCGCTGCGGGTAGCCATATCCTGACGCTGCTGCGCAGATTAAAGATGCCGCTGGTGACAACGCTGCATACCGTGTTGCGCGAACCCGATCGGAATCAGCGCGCGGTGCTGGAGGAGATTGCCCAGCATTCGGACCGACTCATTGTGATGAGCGAGCACGCGGCAGGGCTACTGCGCGAGATCTATGGCGTGCCGTGGAGCAAGATTGACGTCATTCCCCATGGCGTGCCGGATCTTCAATTCGTGGATCCAAATTATTTCAAAGATCACTTTGGCATCGAGGGCAAATCGGTCTTGCTGACCTTTGGCCTGCTGTCACCGAACAAGGGCATCGAGAATGTGATCAGCGCTCTGCCGGCGATCCTGGCGAGCCATCCAGACCTGGTTTATATCGTCTCCGGGGCCACGCATCCTCATATCAAGAAGCGGGAGGGAGAGCGGTACCGGGATTCACTGAGCGCGCTGGCTGAGGAGCTTGGCGTCAGCTCGCAGGTGATCTTTAACAACCGCTTTGTGAGCGCCGAAGAGTTGGTCGAACATATTGGCGCAGCTGATATCTATATCACTCCGTATCGGCAGGAGGCTCAGGTCGTCTCGGGTACGCTGGCGATTGCGCTTGGCGCGGGGAAGGCGATTATTTCGACGCCCTACTGGCATGCCAAAGAGTTGCTTGCCGATGGGCGAGGAGTGATTGTTCCGTTCGATGATCCTGCTTCGATTGCTCAGGCGACGATCGCGTTATTGGATAACGATGCCGAACGCCATTCGATGCGGAAGCGCGCTTATCTTCACTCTCGAGCTACGACCTGGCCGAAGACGGCGCGGGCTTACATGGCGAGCTTTCAACGGGCGCGCGTCGAACGGATGTTCCGGCCACGAGCGACCCAGGACGATGCGGCGATGCTGAATGAATTGGACGGCTTGCCGGCTCTGAACATTCAACATCTCCTGAGCATGACCGACGATACCGGCATTCTGCAGCACGCCATATTCTCTTTGCCGAATTGCCTTGAGGGATATACGACCGACGACAATGCTCGCGCGCTTATTGTGGCAGTGCTGTTGAATGGTTCGAGCCATGCCGGTTTATCGCGACGCTATCTGACATTTCTGTGGCAAGCGTTCAACGATAAGACAGGCCGATTCAGGAACTTTATGAGTTATGACCGTCAATGGTTAGAAGTGTCGGGGTCTGAAGACTCTCATGGGCGAGCGTTGTGGGCGTTGGGAACGGTGCTCGGCAATACCAAAGATCCAGGACTTAGAGGCGCGGCCGGCAGGCTCTTTGAGAAGGCTTTTCCCGCCGTCTCCAGCTTTACCAGCCCTCGCGCATGGGCCTTCTCGATATTGGGCATGCAAGCTTACCTGGATTGGTTTCCAGGCGACAGAGTCGTCCAGAGTGCTCGCAATCTGCTGGCAAATAGATTGCTGGACATCTATGAGCGCACGCATTCGCAAAGCTGGCGTTGGTTCGAGACAAGTCTCTCGTACTCGAATGCAAGACTGCCGCAGGCCCTGCTGCTTGCCGGCTGGCATGGCCAGAACCAGCGGATGGTCGAGGTAGGCTGCGAATCGCTGAAGTGGCTAGCCGCCGAACAGCATCTGGATGACAAAGATATCTTCGTGCCGATTGGTTCCATGGGGTTCTTTGCGGAAGGCGGCGAGAAGGCGCGCTTTGATCAGCAGCCGGTCGAGGCCTGTGCCGCTATTGCCGCATATTTACTCGCCAGCCAAATCACAGCCCATTCGTCGTGGCTTGACGAGGCATGGTCGGCATTTCGCTGGTTTCTCGGCCGCAACGACCTCCAGGTTCCGCTTTACGACGTCGCTACTGGCGGTTGCAGGGACGGGCTCCATCCCGACCGCGTCAACGAGAATCAGGGCGCGGAGTCGACGCTGTCCTTCCTGATGGCGTTGCTTGACATGCAGAGTATAGAAGCGCCCACTGTAGAGGCCACGATCAAAGAACCAATCCAACAAACGATCGACGAACCGATAGAGGAAATGAGTGTGTCCCGTTGAGTTCAACCCTTGCTCCGGTCTTAGAACCTGAGCCCGCATCCAATGAGCTACGCAAGTCGGAAATGTACTCCGAAGATACTCTGTTCACTCGTCACCCCGCTAACCCGATCCTCAGCCGTAAACACTGGCCGTACCCTATCAATAGCGTCTTCAACGCCGCGGCCGTTCGCCTCGACGATGGCGACACTCTGCTGCTTTGCCGGGTCGAAGACCGGCGCGGCTTGTCTCACCTCTGCTCTGCCCGTTCCGCCAACGGAGTCGACTGCTGGCATATTGATTCCCCGCCAACCTTGATGCCGAGCCCTAGAGAGTTTCCCGAAGAGATATGGGGCATTGAAGATCCGCGAATTACATACGTGCCCGAGTTGGAGCAGTATGCGATCGCCTATACCTCCTTCTCTCGAGGCGGTCCCGGCGTGTCGCTGGCCATGACCAAAGACTTCAGGAGCTTCGAGCGCTATGGCGTGATCATGCAGCCGGAAGATAAAGACGCCGCTCTGCTTCCGCGACGGATCGGGGGGCTCTGGGCGATGATTCACCGGCCGGTTACAAGTCTCGGTGCGCACATGTGGATCTCCTACTCCCCGGACCTGCGCCACTGGGGCGGTCATAGAATCATGCTCGAAGCCCGGCGCGGCGGTTGGTGGGATGCCAACAAGATTGGCCTCTGTTCTCCACCGATCGAAACGGAAAAAGGATGGCTGGTGATCTATCACGGCGTGCGCCAAACCGCGTCCGGCAGTATCTATCGCCTCGGAGTCGCACTCTTCGATCTCGAGAAGCCGGAGATATGCCTGCAACGCGGCGACTCATGGATCTTCGGCCCGGAAGCTGCCTATGAATGCGGCGGAGATGTCGGCGGGGTTGTTTTTCCGTGCGGGCAGACCATCGGCGCCGACGGGGACACGATTCACCTGTATTACGGGGCGGCCGACTCCTGCATGGCCCTGGCTACCGGGAGTATTCGCAACCTTCTTTCCTGGCTGGACGCAAATTCCAGCACGGGACTCTAAGCGCCTCTTAGCCTTTTTCCACTAGATCGCGAGGAACCGCCTGAATGAGCACTGTCGGTTTCAGTTGGCCCGGTCGGTTTCCAAGAATCCTTTGGATGCTCTGGCAGTGCCCACTTTGCAGCTTAATTCAAGTTCAGCCCGCTGAGCCGGAGCCGCTTTGATCTCCGATTGGTTATGGCAACGCTGTAAAGCCGTGCGCCTTCAATTCCTCACATTTTGACTTTTAGAAGCCGACGCCTAGAGGCCTTCTTTGGAGCGCTGTTTCCCCCCGGCTTCCGTCGAGTTCTACTTTGCGGCTGGCGTTTCTACTGCGGGGTTCTCTAGCAATATTCCCGATAGCACATTTAAGCTGCCGTCGACTTTGGGGGGGTCGAGGCCGAGGATTTGGGCTATGAGGGGGTAGACGTTCACGTTCTCGAAGGGCCGGACGGTGGAGTCGGGGCGGATGTCGGGGCCGACGGCGTAGAAGATGGCGCGCATGTCCTTCATGGTTGCGGGGTCGTAGCCGTGCATTCCTTTGGGAGCGGGCCTTTCGGGCTTGCCGGGGTCGGGAGTGGGCGCGTGGGCGCGGATAATGTAGGGACCGGTGGGGACGATTACGGGGTCGCCTTCGCGAGGGTTCTGGTTGAAGTCGAGGGCGGCGGGTACCTTGGCGCGGCGGTAGACGATGAAGCGCGAGTCGGCTTTCTTGAGCTGGTTGTAGGCCTTTTCGGCGGTGGCTTCGGCTTCGGCGGGGTCTCCTTTCGGGTAGAGGAGCGCGCCGTCGATGTCGAAGTTGGAGAGGTCGGCGTATTGGTCGAGGTCAATCCAGGTGCCCTGGACTTTTGCCATGCCGTGGTCGGAGACGACGATGAGATCGATGGGCAGGTGCAGGGTGTCGAGGTCGGCCTTGAGCTTGCCCATGAGGCCGTCGACGTGGAGGACGGCGGCGCGGACTTCGGGGCTGTCGGGGCCGAACTGGTGGCCGCTATGGTCGGGCTCGTAGTAGTAGAGAGTGATGAAGTGGGGGCGCTTCTCGGGTGGAAGCTTGAGCCATTCGATGACCTGGTCGATGCGCTCTTCGTCGGGGAAGTGGGTGTCGAAGTGGAGGTAGTAGCTGGGGCGAATGTCCTGGATGGCGGCTTCTGATCCGGGCCAGAAGAAGCAGGCTGAGCGCATTCCTTGCTGCTCGGCGAGGACCCATAGCGGAGTGCCTCCGTACCAGGAACCGTCGGTGTCACTGGAGGCGTCGGTGTAGGAGTAGCGCGCTTTGCGGACGGGGTCGTAGAAGGTGTTGGCGACGATGCCGTGGTGCTCGGGGTAGAGTCCGGTGACGAGGGTGTAGTGGTTGGGAAAGGTGATCGAGGGGTAGGAGGGAATCATGCCTTCGGGGGCGGAGGCTCCTTGCTTGGCGAAGGCGAGGAGGTTCTTGGCGTCGTATTTTTTGGCGTAGTCGTAGCGGAATCCGTCGAGGGAGACGAGGACGACGTAGTGTTTGGCTTGCTGGGTTTGGGCGTTGGGGGGGTGGTTGGTGTCGATTACGGCTGAGGGTTGCGCGTGGAGCTGGAGAATGGCGGCAAAAAGGGCGATGAGCCAGAGGGCGTGTTGTAGGCGGCGATCAAATTTGAGAATCATTTCTTTTGATCCATTCTGAGGTTACCGCGGTTTCCTCTCGAGGCTTTCGTCACGCGTAAAGTTAAGACTACGGGGAAAGACGGATGGACAGTCCGAAAGCCGAAGAAAAATTGGGTTTGCCGGATGGAGAGACGGTAGCGCCTCCATCGAGAGTTATTCAGCGAACCGGAATGCTGGAAGGTCAATTCACAGTTCCTGAAGATTTCGACACTATGTTTGCTGCCGAAATTGAGGAGATGTTTTATGGCAATCCGGACGAGTTTTTTGATCGGCGGGACGAGGGTTCACCGGAAGACGAACTGAGAGCCCAGCCCTAAAGGGCGTTCTTTCATTGGGGAGGGTTTCCGGGGGCTAAAGCCCCCGGCTTCCACCGGGTGCCAGCGGCATTATTGAAACCGCAGATCTCTCCACTCCGCTGCGCTCCGGTCGAGATGACAAAGCGGAATTGGTGAGATTTCGGAACCGGTTGTTTGGGGAAAGAAACCCAGGTCCCAAAGTCGGGAGCTGGGGCACCCGGTTTTGTTGGATACTTAGGCTCCGGTGGTGATTACGGCGCGGAAGCGGGCTTTGCCGCTCATCATGCGTTCGAAGCCTTCGGCTGCCTTTTCGAGGGGGAAGACTTCGGTTTGGGGGCGGACTCCGGTGAGGGCGCTGAAGTTGAGGGTGTCTTCGGAGTCCATGCCGGTGCCGGAGGGCCAGCCGGCGAGGGAACGCTCGCCGAGGATGAGGGGGAGTGTATCGATCGACAGCGGGCGTTCGGGGACGCCGACGATGATCAGCTTGCCGCCCTCTTTGAGGCCGCCGGCGACGGATTCGATGGCCGCGGCGGCGGTGACGGTGGAGAGGATGATTTTGGCTCCGCCGAGTTTTTGGAGTTCGGCTGCGGGGTTCTGGGCCTCGTTGTCGATGTAGACGTGAGCGCCGAGCTGGCTGGCGAGGCCGGCTTTGTCGCTTCCGCTTCCGCGGCCTATGGCGACGGTGCGATAGCCGGACTTGGCGGCGTACTGGACTGCGAGGTGACCGAGGCCACCGATTCCGACGATAGCGACGGTGTCGCCGGGGCGGGCTCCGCTGTTGCGCAGGGCGTTGAAGGTGGTGACTCCAGCGCACATGAGGGGGCCGGCGTCGACGGGGGAAAGGCCATCGGGCATGAAGGCGAGGGCGTTGGCTGGAGCGATAACGTAGTCTGCGTACCCGCCGTCGTAGGAGATTCCGGCGACCTGGGCGTTCTGGCAGAGGATGAAGTCGCCGCGGCGGCAGGGTTCGCAGTAGTTACAGTGGCCGCCATGCCAGCCGAGGCCGACTTTCCGACCAACTTTGAAGACAGGGACATCGGGGCCGACGGCGTCGACGATTCCGGCGACTTCGTGGCCGGGGACGCGGGGATAGGTGAGGCCGGGCCAGAGACCTTCCTTGGTGAGCACGTCGCTGTGGCAAATGCCGCAGGCCTGGACGCGAATGCGGACGTGGCCTGGACCCGGCTCAGGGAATTCCTTCTGGACCAATTCAAAGTCGGCTTTGGCGGATGGCACGTGAACGGCGCGTCCCTGGACGGATGGCATGGTTTTTTTCTCCTGGCTGAATTGGCTGGATCGGTTAGCGATCGACAATGAGAAAGATGTTGTTCTTTAGAAAGTGATGCACCCCTTTCGAGGGATTTGTTTAACTCTTTTTGTGGATGCGAGTCGAGGGCGTCATCGCAAGTCGCAGTTTTCCACGACCCCGTTTTTGCAGGAACTACCCAGAAAGCCCCGTTCGCATTGTTTGACAGGTTGTCGCAGAGCATGTCAACTTGCCACTGGGTCCCGTACTTTCGATGAGGAGCTCACAATGAATCCACTTCCCCCGGCGCCTGCCCCCGCCAGCATTCAAATAGACAATGGCCTGCCTGGCTTGACGGCTACCGGCGACGGAGGCGGCCACGTCAAGGCCGCTGGCCAGTGCAATGTGGTCATCGAAGGCGATGCGGATGGAGTTTTCTCCGTGGCCAGCCTGGAAACGCTGGCAATGATGCATCCCCCCGACGCACCCCCAGGATCGGGGCGCTCGTGGCAAACGGTGGATAGTGTTGATGGCCCCGGACCGATCGGAGTTGCACCTGCTGGATTCCTTAGAATTCAGGTGCAGTTCGCGTGCCCCGTGTCTCCCGCCAAGGAAACTTATACTGCAAAGGCGGTTGCGGTCCTCGAAGGCTCGCAGCGACAGGTCCTGGGCGTCCCCATCACAGCAAGCGTCGCGCCCCAACAGCTGACAATTTCGGTCTTGCAAGGGCCGTCCACCTTCAGTCCGGGCCAGACTCAGGACTTCGTGTTTCTGCTTGACTCCTCGTTCTGGGTTGATATTGAGGGTGCGTTCGGGATGCAGTACCTGAATACGCCTTTCACTGAAGTGACGGTAACCAGCAACTTTCCAGCGATACCGGCCCTTGGCAGTGTCGCAATAACCGTTTCGGTTTGGTGCGCGACAACGACCGTCGCGGGCAATTACGTGTTGACATTTGGATATTCGGCGATCAGCGGGCCCGCGCCGTCGCAGACATTAACGGCCAGCGTCGAGGTGATCGTCCCAACGCCACCGCCGCCGCCCGATCCCCGCAAGCAGGATCACTTCGATGCCGTCTGGGTCCCCGGCAGCACGCAGCGCATCTGTCAGCTCACGGGAGGCGGCGATCCTCAAGGTTTGCCGCACCCTAATGACACTACGCGGTTCAGCTTGCTGGGCACCGATCTTGGCACTTCCTTCGATCAGGTTGTGAATGGCGAACATCGAACATACTTTTTTTTCGGCGACACCACTACCAAGGAGGGTGACTCAACCGGCGACGCCATCGCCTACACGACGGACGACCAGCCCGCGCCCGAGGGTCTGCACTTGCAATTCATTATGGGTGACGAGCAGTGGCGGCGGTTGATCATTCCCGGCGTCTCACTGGAGGCTTTTGAGGTTCCAAGTGGGGGCTTCAGCTATGCAGGGCGGATTTATGTGTTCGCCACAACCAACTATCGGAAAATTAATGATGTGGATTATATGGAAGATTCGGTGCTGGCCAGCGCCGTCGACGCGCACAATGACTTCGATCTCGCCTACTACGTGTCGCACCGCGATGACACCGTCGATACGCCAGCGATGGGCGGCAAGTTCATCAACGTGTCCCCGATCGTAATCAACAACGACGACTGGCCGGGACTGCCCGATAACGCAGAGGTTGACGGCCCGGGTCTGCTGATGGCGGGCTCCGGCGCTTACCGGCGAAGCGCGCCCTACCTGGCCTATGCGCCGCTGCCCGACGAGCAAGGCCCTGCTCAGAGTGAATGGCGCTACCTCCAAGGCTTTGCACCCTGGGAGCCAGGCTACGGGCCCAGCGGTCGGCCAATTTGGAGCGCCCTTGAATCCGACGCCATGCCCATGTTCGACGCGCAGATTGGCGAGATCTCTTACAGCTTCCATGCGGGATTGGGGCGCTGGCTACTCGTCTATAACGGGTGCGCCAGCGGCGGTTGCGGGATCGTGCTCCGCTCTGCGCCGATGCCATGGGGCCCATGGTCCGAGCCGCAATTGATCTTCAGCCCCGACTTCACGAATGCACATGGAGTGAAGGCGCAGGGATCCTACATGTTTGAGTGCGGGCCGTATGGAGCCTATGTGATTTCACGCTACAACTCCTGGGACCCAGTAAAGCAGCAGGCAACTTTCTACTTTACGCTTTCGAATGGATGCTGCCTTAGCGGAGGCTGCAGCGAACCGCGCTACCAGGTGCATCAAATGCAGACAACGCTGCAATTGGTTAGCGTCGGTTAGGCCTATGCGTTCGCACGGTCAATGATAGGCAGAATCACAGTCTATTGCACCTTGCAGCAGTCGCCTGCCGACGGTGGTTCTTCGTTGCTGGAGTCGAGCGCGACCTTCCAGCTTCCGTCGGGTAGTTTCTTCCAGATGGTCATGTAGCGACCAGTAGTCTTTACTGGATTGCCGTTGTGGTCCCTGGAGGTGCCTTCGTAATGGCCCCAGGTAAATCCCATGTCTCCGGCTGGGGACATCTGGCCGCCTTCCGGCGTCCAGGTGAGTTGGTATTGCTTTGGGTCCCAGTTGGCGTCGGCGGCGATCTTCCCCTTGCCCATTACGGCCGCCTGCTTGTTGCTGAGAGTCACGGCGTCGTCGGCGAACCAGGAGGCGAAGGCTTTACCGCCTCCGGTCGCTGTGTCCGCTGCGAATTTCGCTTCCAGATTGAAGAGAAAGGCGGTTCCCGGAGAAAACGTGGGATCGGTGAGCGGGTTCGGCGTGGGTTTTGCGAGGGGATTGAGCGAGATTTGCGCTGGGGTCGCCGGGCCGGTTAACAGTGCCGAGGCCAGCAAGGAGATGGTAGTTGCGAGTAGCAGTTTCATTCGGTGATGTCCTCGCGAGAGAACGAAGCTGCCATAAGGATAACGAATGGGAAGAATATCGAATGACCGGTTGCAGCCGAAAGGGATTCACTCTGTGGCAACGGCTGGGGCGTTCCCTTATAAGGATAAGCTGGCAGGACGCTATACTGAGAAACCGGAGCGTTTGGTCGGCTGTATGCTCCTAACTTGGGCTGCAGGCTAGGCTTGACGGCGGCCGACGGAAGAGCCGACGGAAGAAATCCATGGGGAAATTACTCGACGCGATCCAATCGCCCTCTGACATCAAGGGCTTTTCACTGGTCCAACTGGAAGCGCTCGCGGTTGAGATCCGGGAAAGGTTGATTCAAACCCTCTCGCGGACGGGTGGGCACCTTGGGCCAAACCTGGGCGTGGTGGAGCTGACCATCGCTCTGCATTACGTCTTCGATACGCCGACCGACAAATTCGTCTTCGATGTGAGCCATCAAGCGTATGTTCATAAACTGCTGACCGGACGGATTGGCCGCTTCGACACGATACGGCAGCCGGGCGGGCTGAACGGCTTCATGTTGCGCACCGAGAGCGAACATGACGCCTATGGCGCCGGGCACGCCGGCACAGCACTATCCGCCGCATTGGGAATGGCGGTCGCCCGCGACCTTCGCGGGTCTAAAGAACATGTGGTGGCCCTGGCCGGCGACGCGGCGTTTACCAACGGCATTTCGTTTGAGGCGCTGAACAATATCTCCGACCAGACCAATCGGATGATCGTGGTGCTGAATGACAATGAATGGTCGATTGACCGCAATGTCGGAGCGATTGCGCGGTATCTGCACAAAATCGTAACCAACGAGCATGTAAGCCACCTGCATGGCAGTGCGGCGCGAATCCTCGAGAGGCTCGCGGGCAAAACGGCCGTGAACCTTGTCCGCAAAGCCGAGGAAGCGGCCAAGGGGATTCTGTGGCCTTCGGTATTTTTTGAGGAGTTTGGGCTTACGTATTACGGCCCGCTCGATGGGCACAGCCTGAGCGAGCTGATCGAAACTTTCAAGTTTCTCAAGACGCAGGAAAAGCCGGTCGTTCTGCATGCGATCACGCAGAAGGGCCGCGGCTTTCAGCCGGCGCTGGATAAACAAAAGAAATTTCATGGCCTGGGGCCGTATGACGCCGAGACGGGCGAGACCAAGCCGGTTGGGCAGAAGACGTATTCGGAGATATTCGCGGAGACGCTGGTCAGGCTTGCGGATGAGAACGAAAAGGTTGTCGGCATTACCGCCGCGATGCCTAACGGGACCGCGCTCGACTCTTTCAAGCCGCATCATCCGAAGCGATATTTCGATGTGGGTATCGCCGAGGAGCACGCGGTTATCTTCGCGGCCGGGATGGCGACGCAAGGATTTAAGCCTTTTTGCGCGATCTATTCGACGTTTTTGCAGCGCGCCTTTGATCCGATCGTGCATGATGTCTGCCTACAGAAGCTGCCGGTGGTCTTTTGCATGGACCGTGGCGGGTTGAGCGGCGACGACGGTGCAACGCATCACGGACTCTTCGACATCAGCTATCTGCGCGGCATTCCCAACATCATTCACATGGTGCCGAAAGACGAGGATGAGCTTGCGGACATGATGTATACGGCGATGCTGCATGATGGGCCGTCGGCGATCCGGTATCCGAGGGGTGTCGGACCGGGAACTACATTGAAGGCGCATCCTGTGGCTTTGCCTGTCGGGAAAGCCGAAGTCATTGCGGACGGGGACGATGTCGCGATCTTTGGCCTTGGCGCGTTGCTGCCGATGGCTGAAGAACTCAGCGCGCTGCTTGATCGGGAGGGATATTCGGCCGCGGTGATCAATCCGCGCTTCGTCAAGCCCCTCGATCGCGAGCTGCTTAAGGCTTACGCGAAGAAAGTATCAGTCATTGTTACATTTGAAGACCATGTGCTGATGGGCGGCTTCGGAAGCGTGGTGCTGGAGGCACTCAGCGAGATGAACCTCGATGTTCCGGTGGTTCGAGTGGGCTGGCCGGACCGCTTTATCGAACATGGCAAGGTCGATCAACTGCGCGCCCGGTATGGAGTGAGTGTTGAGGCAGCGATGGAGAAGCTTGCTCCCTATCTGAAGCGTACTAAGCGGGTGAAGTTAGTCGCGAGATGATGCCGAGATAGAGGCGGGCAAATTAGAGGCGGCACGCGACTCGTGTCTGGCACTTGTGTCTGGAAGAAATGACCTGCAAAAAGTGAGGAGATGATGATGCCCAATTTGAAGGCGCGACGGCTTGTCGCCTGCATTGCAATCCTGAGCGGCCTTGCACAGGCTGCGTCTGCCGCTGACATTCTTATTGTGGACGCGAAATCTCAGCCCGAGAGTTTGACGGTTGCGCCAGGTGGAGTACTGATTGTCGGTAGTGCGAGCACTCCGTTTATCTATAAGGTGCAGCCGGGTTCGACTACGGTGGAGAAGTTCGTTGACGCCAGCGCCGAGGGCCCCGGCACGTTTTTCTTTGGCATGCTTGCCGATGCGGCGACGAACACATTGTGGGCGTGCCAACTGACTCCGGTGGCTGGGACGACTCCAGTGAAACGTCATACCGTGCTGAGGGGATTTGACCTTTCCAGCGGCGCACCGAAGCTTGACTGGGCCCTGCCGGGAGACAACAGTACGTGCAATGATTTTTCGATCGGCCCCGACAAGGCTCTCTACATCAGCGACACCGCTAACAGCAAAATCTACAGGCTGCCGGCTGGTGCAAAGACAGCCGAACTTTTCCTTGAAGACCGGGCTCTTTATGGCATCGATGGGATCACGTTTCTGGACGGCACGTTGTATGTCAACAATGTGTTCTCGAACAATCTCTACCGTATCCCGGTGGACGCTGCGGGCAAGGCTGGGCAACCTGTCGATATCTGGATGGACCAGCCAGTCAAGGGGCCGGACGGCATGCGCGCCGTCAACGGCAAGCTGCTGCTTGCTGAGAATGGCAGCGGCAAGATTGATGTCATCACCGTTAACGGTGATAAGGCCCGCGTCACGGTGATTAAAGACGGGCTCAAGACTCCAACCGCAGTTGAGCCAGCAGGCGATGTGATCTGGATCGCCGAACGCGGCGCGGGCAAGGCAGTGTCGATTCCGATGCCGAAGTGATGAGACTGCCGATTTGAATGATCAAAAGCTGCGCAAGAGAAGGTCTTTTGCGCTTGCCAGCACCTTCTCTCGCATTTCGGGCTGAGGCAGCATGCGGGCGATTTCAATGGCGCCGACCATTGTTGAAAAGATGGAAAAGAAGGCTTGTTCTTTGTCGGCTGTTCGCCGGCCTGGCATAAATGGAAGCATTCGGCTCCTATATTTTTTCAGTTCCTCAAATATCTGAGGCTTCATCGCCTTATCGGCCCTGGCTAACTCCGGCGCCAGAGCCGGCAACGGACAGCCGCGCTCGATGTGGTCGCAATATTCCAGGCTCAGATAGGTCTTTACGATCGCCTTCCACGCCTTCTCGGGCCTGGAGTGCTCGCCCGCGCGGACAAGGCGGTCGGCTATCTCTTGAAAAGCCTCGCTCAAAGACTCCATGAGCAACTCGTCTTTGCTTCCGAAATGCTTGTAGAAGCCTCCGTGAGTCAGGCCGGCATCCCGCATGACGGCTGAAACCGCGGCGCCGGTTATGCCCTCGGCGCGAAGGCGTCGCGAGGCATCTTTAACGATCTTCTGATGGATTTCGGCTTTGTGTTCAGGTTGGTAACGCATGGTCCATTATAGGATGTGCCAAATCATCTCAAGGCAGACCCTCAGTCTCCAATCAGCCCAGTAAATCTGAATCCATAGGATTATGTGCGTAATCCTATGCGTAGGAGGGCTATATGTCATCGCAAATCATTTTTCCCATCCATCTTGTTTTAGGTTATGTCGCGTGCCTGCTGTGTTTTGGCGTATATGTTCTGCCTCGGCTCAAAGCGATGGAGCGGAGTGAAGCGCATCGGATCATTGCTACTGTGCATAGCTTCCGCTTCTTTGGGTTGGTCTTTCTTCTTCCCGGCGTCGTTGGCCCGAATCTGCCGGCTGGCTTTGCCACGTTCGCTGGCTATGGCGACTTTGCTGCCGGACTCCTGGCGATATTGGCACTTCTCACGGTGAGGGTACCTCCGCTGTTTTGGTCGTTCCTGGTTGCTTTCAATCTTGTGGGAGCGTTCGACCTCCTCGTCGACTATTACCACGCCGTCAGGATTGGTCTGCCCGCCGTCGCGGGGCAGTTGGGGGCCGCATACGTGATCCCGATTCTCTACGTGCCGATGCTGATGATCACGCACATCCTCGCTGTCTACTGGCTGCTGCGGCCCCAGTCCAACGTGACCTCAGCCCTCGTTCGGGATGCAGTCGCATCCTGATTCAGATTCCCGAACCTCGCTTCATAAAGGAGAACAGCAATGCTTCAACCTGTACTCGTCACGGGTGCTGCGGGCGGATCTCAAGGCTCGACTGGGCGCCGAATAACAAGGCTGCTGCTGGAAGAAGGCATTCCAGTGCGGGCCTTCGTGCATAAGCTGGATGCAAGGTCCGAGGCCCTCATGGAACTCGGTGCGGAAGTGGTGCAAGGCGATCTGTTGGATGGAGAGTCAGTCCGCGATTCTCTCAGAGGGATAAAGCGCGCGTACTTCACCTACCCCGTGACGGATGGGCTGTTGGAAGCGACGACGATCTTCGCTATAGCCGCGGGCGAAGCAGGGGTCGAGCTCATCGTCAACAATTCGCAGCTCCAAACTTCGCAACTCTCAGGCGCCCGCAAAGCGCCGAGTTTCCGCAATATGCAACACGGCTTGGCAGACAGAATCTTCGATTGGGCAGAGGTGGGAGCGGTCCATCTGCACGCGCCACCGTACTATGAGAACGTGCGGGCGCTGGTAGCCAAGACTGTCGCCGAACAGAGCACGGTGTTCCTGCCATGGGGCGACGGAAGCGCCACCATTCGCCTCGTGGGCGCGGAGGACGTTGCTCGTGTGGCGGCTGCGCTGCTGTCCGATTCAGAGGTACCCGCCGCTCGCGCATACGATCTGATCGCTGCAACACCCACAGTCAAGGAGATAGTGGATACGCTGAGCGCAGCACTTCAGCGACCGATACGGTATGTCGGCATTACCGATGAGCAGTGGGTCGAGGCCGTCAGAGGCCACATCAATCCTCACGCGCTCGATCATTTGTCGAGTCTTTGGCGATATTTTCGATCGAGTGACAGACTGAGCGATGAAGAGGCTCCCGGCGCTACCGATGCGATTCGCCTCGTCACGGGAAGCCCCGCGCAGACTCTGGAGGACTTCTTCAAGATCAACGCGCCGCAATTCGGGAGGGTTGCGGTTGCAAGTTGAAGGCGAGGCGCGGGAGCTATAACAACTCCAGCAGTCTTTGTTGCCGATAGCGAAATATCCCCTTGATCTGTCGCCGCACGATGAGTGCGTGGGCGGGCTCGGACAGGATTCCGAGGGGCAGTTCATAGACCAGATCGTCGACGATCTGCGTGCCTGGGGTGCCGTCTCGCACTTCTTCAGAGACGCGGTGACAGTGCCGCCAGTAGGCGAAGGGGCCCTGGACCTGTTCGTCGCAGAAGTGGTGGTCCCACTCGAACTCCACGATGCGCGCGTCCCAGCGCATGAGGATTGGGGAAAGTGGAAATGGGCGGAAGAGGATACTGATTGCCGATCCGGTTCCGGCTGCCGGTCGCGTCAATAGCAACATGTCTCGGATGGGATCGGGTGGGGCGACAAGGGTCTGCCGTTCGACGTGCGCCTTCTGCCAGGCGGGCATGAGCCGAGGTAGATTGGCGGGGTCCGCGAAGAAAGCGAAGACGGATGTGATTGGGTACGGCACCCACTGCGCGGTTTGGAATGAATGTCGCATGGTCCGACGGGGTTCGATCGAGACGCCGCTGTTCGGTTCCAACGTAAGGAAGGCGCCCGGTCACCGAGCGCCTTCGCTAACATTTGACGTATCGGCAGTCGAGTGGACTTAGTTAGGCATCAAAACGGTATCCACAACATCAATCACGCCGTTTGACTGGAAGACGTCGGCGATGGTTATGGTCGAGGTGCCGCCCTTCGCATCGGTGAGGACGATCTTGCCACTCACCAGTGCGATGGTCAGATCTTCACCCTGAACGGTCTTGAGGGTCGCCTTACCGCTACCGTCCTTGATCATCTTCTTCATGTCTTTGGTGCTGATGCGGCCGGGGACGACGTGATAGGTGAGGATCTTGTCGAGAGTGTCTTTGTTTTCCGGTTTGACCAGGGTGTCGACCGTGCCGGCAGGCAGCTTGGCGAAGGCTTCGTTGGTGGGTGCGAAGACGGTGAACGGGCCGGGGCCTTCGAGGGTTTCGACCAGTCCGCCGGCCTTGACTGCGGCGACGAGGGTAGTATGGTCTTTCGATTCGACTGCGTTCTGGATGATGTTCTTGGTGGGATACATGGCGGACCCGCCGACCATGGGATCCTTCTGTGCCTGGGCGGTGACGGCGGTGAGGCCAAGGCCGATGGCGAGTAGCGATGCTGCGAAATTCTTCTGCATTGGATTCCCTTCGGATGTAAAGCTGAACTTCCTTCCTACGGTGGAAGAACGGAGCGACCCTGGAAATGGATTGCTTCAAAAGCAAAACTACTATCCGCATACGTCAGCAGGGGCAATCATGAGAGATGACTTACGCTGGGGCTACAACTTAGGGCGGTCCCTGTCCAGTGGATGAAAAGGCGCCATTTGTTTACGGAGAGGTGACGAAGTTCGTAGAGCGGCAACGGTCAGTTGTGGGAAGCGACCGGGCCCTACGGGTTCTACGCGCGGGAACGCGATATGCTTGAAAAGCGTACTTACCAGAGTGCGGTGTAAGGGGACGGTCTGCTGCGAAAGATGTCGAGCGAGATAGAGTTTGAGCCAGTGGTGCGGCAAGTGATTAGAGACCGGGGCAACGGAGAAGCGCGGACGATCGATGTCTAAGGCCAATCCAGACCACAGTCGCTGGCTCGTTGTGATCGGCGCCCTGAAGTTGCTCAAAGCGCTGCTGTTTATCCTGGCTGGCCTCGGCGCTCTGAGACTGCTGCACAAAGACCTGGTCGATATGATGTCGCGATTTATCATCGCGCTCCACTTCGACACGGACAGCCATCTCGTCAATCTGATTCTAGAAAAGGTCGCTCTGATCAATCCTCATCGGCTGCGGGAGATCAGCATCTTCATCTTCTGCTACGCGGCGATGGACATTATCGAAGGCACCGGGCTGGTCCTTGAAAAGCCCTGGGCGGAATACCTGACGCTGATCGTGACCGCTTGCTTTCTGCCGTGGGAAGTATTCGAGATTCTTCGCCACGTAACCTGGTTGAAGATCGTGATCCTGCTGCTGAATGTGCTGGTGGTGATCTACCTGGTATTTCATGTTCAGGGTCGGATCCGGGCGCGGGCGAGGCAGGCTTCAAAGCCGGCGAGCGTCTAAACCGTTTTCGCAGTAGCGTATTCCGGCCGAGATAGGCTCGGCGCGGCTTTTCCGCGAAGAAAAGCCGCTGGCCAGATTGAATCCGCTCGGACATAGTGTAGCGAAATCGGTCAAGCGTATGCGACGGGTTGTGGCAAGGGCGGAAGCGGGGCAGCGAACCAAGCTGGTTACTAGTTGAACCTAGTTTGCCAATGCCAAACGGCCGCGCCTGGCGTTTAATCAGTCCGTAGCAGAGTTGATCTCAATTCCGCTAATTCCCGAAGAAAATTCACATTTTGCACAACCAATAGAAGCAATTCGCACTCGAAAACAGTGGACAAAAGTGGACTAAAGTGGCCATAATGCAGTTGAAAGTGTAGCGATTCAGCAAATGTTGACGATGACTAGAGCAGGATCGGCTGGCCTACAAATCGAGATTGACGACAGGGTGAGAGCACGGTGTTCCGCGGAAATAATCCAACTCGGATCGACGAAAAGGGCAGGCTCAAGCTGCCGGCGGAGTTCAAGCGCCAGATCGACGAGAGCTATGGAACACAGTTTTTTGTCACCAGCAGGGACGGAAAGCGCGCCGAGATCTACCCAATGCAGGAATGGGAGAAGTTTGAAGCCAAGCTGGCGGCGATTCCGAATTTCAACCCGGCGAAGAAGAAGCTGATGGAACGGATTAACTATTACGGCCATAGCACGGAGATGGATACGCAGGGACGGTTGCTGATTCCGCAACTGGTAAGGGAAGAGTTGAACGTGACGGGTGATGTGAACGTTTTCGGCATGCAGACCTATTTTGAGATCGCCAATCGTGAGGCGTTCAAGGCGAACATGGATGCCAACCCGATGACGACGGAAGACGAAGAGTCGCTGGCCGGCTTTGGGCTGTAACGGAATTTGAACCCCTCAGGGGGAGCACATGGCTGAGAATCCGAGACATGTGCCGGTTCTTTTAGAAGTAGCGGTCCAGAACTTGAACTTGCGGCGTGGCGGGACTTATGTCGACGCCACGCTGGGATTTGCCGGCCATGCGACCGCAATTACGAGATTGCTGGGGCCGAAGGGAAAGCTGATCGGCTTTGATCGCGATCCGGAGGCATTTGCATTTGCCAGCGCGAGATTGCAGGCGCTTCGCGAAGAGTTGGGCGACGAGATGCCGGAAGTTGTGCTGCACGATGTGGAGTTTTCGCAGGCAGCGGAACGACTTAAGGCAGGCAGCGTCGATGGCTTGTTGGCTGACGTCGGAGTGAGTTCGATGCAGCTCGACGAAGCGCACCGAGGATTCAGTTTTCAGGCGGACGGAGACCTTGATATGCGGATGAATCCGCGCCAGGGTGTGACCGCCGAACAAGTGGTAAATCAGTTCGGGGAAAAAGAACTCGCCGACCTGATTTACGAATTCGGAGAAGAAAGGAGGTCGCGGAGAATCGCCAGAGCCATTGTCAGGGCGCGGCCGATTACGACGACGGCGGAATTGGCCAGAGTCGTTTCGGGTTGCGCCCCGCCAATGAAACGGGAGCGAGGCAGGCATGTGATTCATCCGGCGACGCGGACTTTTCAAGCGCTCCGGATTTATGTGAACGGCGAGCTGGATGAGCTGAAGGCGCTGCTTGAGGCCGCACCAAAGATATTGAAGCCGGGCGGAAGGCTGGTGGTGATCAGCTTTCATTCCTTAGAGGACCGGCTGGTAAAAGATGCATTTCGCGAAGGGGCTCAGACCGGGATCTATGAAGTCTTAACCCGGAAGCCGCTGACGGCAGAGCAAGATGAGATGGACCGCAACCCGAGATCGCGAAGTGCGAAGCTGAGGGCGGCGGAGAGGAAGAGCCAGGGACTAGGGACTTAGGGACTAGGAAGAGCGGAGAGCTGAATACGAGATCGGGTCGGGGTCGTCCTACCGCACTACAACGGCGAAAGTAACAAGTAAGACGATAACCACGTAAGACCACTCCCTCCTAAATAGCGACCCTGACCCGGTCGTGAGGGTGGGTAGCTAGAAGCCAGGGGCTAGGGACATAGGGACTAGGGACTAGGAACTAAGGATTAAGGAGTTGAGCAGAAGTTGTTAGTTGGAGAAGAAGCCATGGCGACACAAGCAATCGCGACGCAAATGCCGGTGTATTCGGGCCGGTTCGATGCGAGTACGGTACGGGAGCGCAACCAGACGCTGCTTGCCACACAGCAGCGCATCCGCCGAGGGCCGACGCCTGAGGTCTTCTTCACCAAGCGGATGGACAACTCTCGCCTGGTGACGGCCAACGATCCTCGCCGCGCTCAGGAGATGCGCAGCTTCGCTACGGCGATGGCGCTGTTGTTTGCGCTGATCATGGTTTATGGCTGGCAGCACTTCAGCGCCATTGAATACGGCTACCGCATCGAGTCGGAGAAGCAGCAAATCGAGTCACTCAACGAGCAGAACCGCCAGCTGCGGCTTACCGAGGCACAACTCGGCGATCCGGCGCGCATCGACACGATGGCGCGTTCGCTTGGGTTGAAGGCGCCGCTTCCGGGGCAGGTTGTTCGTCCCGAAAACACTGTCGACGGGGGCGCGCCAGTGTTGGCGCAGGTTTCGCCGTCCGCGTCCGGCCTCACGACGGGCGATCGCCGCTAGCAGAGATCGTCCGGAGGATCGTCGCCGTGAATCTTGCCTCATTCCTCCCCGCAAAACTACCGTTTACTGCGAACAAGGCCACTGGCGCGAGCGCCAATGCCAAGACCTCGGCGCGGTCGAAGCTTCGACGGCCGCGGTTTCTCTACGTTCTTGGCTTCTTTGTTTTCTGGACGGTGGCGATCTGCCTGAAGCTGGTTTGGCTACAGGTAGTGCGGCACAGCCACTACCTGGACAAAGCGCAGCACCAGCAACAGCACACCTTTGAGATCGCACCGCGCCGCGGCATTTTGTATGACCGCAATCTGCGCGAGCTTGCGGTGAGCACTCTGGCCGATTCGGTCTTTGTGGTGCCTTATGAGATATCCGACAGCAAGAGTCCCTTAGAAGAGGCCGCAAAAGATCCTATTGAGGTTGCCAAGGGGAAGATGGCCACGGCGGTTGCTCTCGCGAAGGTGGTGCACACCAACCCTGATGACAGCTTCACGTCGGCGGAGCGCATCAACGCGCGGCTCACGGCGTCGCGCGATTATGCGTGGGTGGCTCGCGGTCTTGATCCCGCGCTGATTGCCCAGGTCAAGGCACTCAACTTAAAGGGCGTTCATCTTCAAAAGGAGTTCAAGCGCTTCTATCCTGACAATCAGATTGCTTCGCAGGTGTTAGGGTATGTCGGCACAGATGCGACCGGGCTGGGCGGCCTTGAACTGCAATTTGAAGACGATCTGCACGGCACGCCCGGCCACATGATGATGGATGTGGATGCGAAGCGCCATGCGCTGGGAAGCCACGAGAGCGAACCTGTTCCTGGCGAGAACCTGGTATTGACGATTGACTCGCAGATCCAATTTATGGCCGAGCAGGCGCTTGATCGCAACATGGAGCGCACGCACGCAGAGTACGGAACGATCGTGGTCCAGGACCCGCATACCGGGCAGATTCTGGCGCTTGCGGTAAGGCCTACTTATGATCCTAACGATTTCCGTCATGCGGGTAAGGACCTGCTGCGCAACCACGCGGTGAGCGATGTCTATGAGCCGGGATCGACGTTTAAGCCGGTGACGTATGCGGCGGCGCTCGAAGAGAAGGCGATCACTCCGGATACCATTGTGGATTGCGGCGGCGGGTCGATGAACATTGCCGGCCATACGGTGCATGATGCTCCGGGTGATCATTTTGGCCGGATTCCTGCATGGGAAGCCCTTGCGCATTCGAGCAATGTTTGCGCGATCCGGGTGGGCCAGCGTGTGGGCCCGGAGGTGCTTTACAAGTACATTCGCGCGTTTGGTTTTGGCGATCGCAGCGGCATTGAGCTTCCTGCCGAGACGCGAGGACTGCTGGAGCCTCTGAAGCACTGGGGGCCTGCCTCGATGGGCGCGATTCCCATGGGGCAGGAGGTTGCAGTGACGCCCATTCAAATCGTTACGATGGTCTCCTCCATTGCGAATGGCGGGACGTATCTCCCGCCCCGTCTGCTGCTGAACAGCACTGATGAGGTCAAGGGCAGTCCGAAGCTTCAGCCTGCAGCCTTTCATCCCGGATACAACATCCCGAACCCGCTGCCTGACGGCGCGCACCGCGTGATCTCAGAGATGACCGCGGCGCAAATGCGGAAGATGATGGAAGACGTGGTGCTGATGGGGACCGCGCGTGACGTGGTCCATCTCAATGGATACAGCGCGGCAGGTAAGACTGGAACGGCGCAGAAGATCGACCCACGCACTCGTACTTATTCCAAGACGAAATTTGTCGCGTCGTTTGTGGGTTTTGCTCCCGTGAACAATCCGGCGATCACGATGGCCATCGTGATGGATTCGCCCGACCACAGCATGCATTTTGGCGCCCAGGCCAGCGCACCTGTTTTCCAGGAGCTGGCGCAGCAGATTCTTGAATATCTTGGCGTGCCGCATGATCAGGAGTTGAGGTCAGGGCCGGCGATGGCGAAGGAGATGGCCGGGCCGGTTCCCGAGGAGCAACTAGGCGAATTCGATGGAAACGTCGAGGAGTTATTTGCTGAAGTGAATAACTTGCCGGCGGATGATCCGTTGCGCCAGCCTGCGCCGACATCGGCGGCGAGTGAATCGGGCGCGACGCTGGGGTCGGCGGCTTCGCCGAAGGCTGCTCCGCAGATTGCGATGGCGCTGCCGCCGGAGTCAAGTCCTGCGCAGGCTACGCCACCGTCTGCGAACCTGACAGCTCAGAGTCTGCCGCCTGCAGTTGTCGATCCCGCACCCGTAAGCCCTGCGGGGAAAGGGGCGGTGATTGTTAATTCGAGGAACCGCGTCGCGGTGCCGTCGTTTCTGGGTCAGCCGATGCGTCACGTCATCGAAGAGGCTGGAACCACCGGCCTGACGGTCAGGGTGGTGGGTGCCGGACTGGCGCGGGAGCAGGCTCCGGCGGCGGGGACGATGGTTCCGGCAGGGACGGCTGTTGTTGTCCAGTTCGTGCGCTGATTCTATTCCTGCCCGGCTGATGATCGACTGACTTAGAATCCTTGACAGCATGATTCCTATCCAGCAGATCTTGCAGGGGGTTCCGTACCTTCGCCGCAGCGGCGTCGACGTCGCTGTAACGGGCGTCGAGTATGACTCGCGTCGCGTCGCAGCTGGTTCGCTCTTTGTGGCGATGCAGGGCGGCACGACCGATGGCAATCGCTATATCGCTGCAGCGGTCAAACAGGGAGCCGTCGCCATTGCCACGGACTCCGCGGCCGCTTTTGATGCGGCGGCGCGGGACTTTCCGGAGATCGCGTTGATCGAGGTTGCGCATGGGCGCAAGGCTCTGGCCGGGCTGGCTGCGAACTTCTTTGGCAATCCGGAAAGCAAGTTGGCGCTTAGCGGTGTGACTGGAACCAACGGCAAGACGACGACCGCGTTTCTGCTTGATGCGATGCTGAATCATGCTGGCCGCAAGACGGTGCTCGTGGGTACGATTGAATATCATGTGGCGAATGAAGTGCGGTCTTCGGCGCACACGACGCCGGAATCTCGCGATCTGCTGGAGCTTTTTGCCGAGGGAGTGAGCCGAGGTGCGAGCGAAGCGGTAATGGAAGTGTCCTCGCACGCGCTGGCCCAGGGCCGCGTATGGGGGCTGAACTACGATGTCGCGATCTTTACCAACCTGACTCGCGACCATCTCGATTTTCACGGCACGATGGAGAAGTATTTCGTCGCCAAGCGCAGCTTGTTTGATGGCGCCAATGGTGCTGTTCCGCGCGTTGCGGTGATCAATAGCGACGACGTCTTAGGATTGGAGATCGCGGAAGCGGCACATGATGCGGGCGTGAAGGTATTTGGGTATGGACTGGGTCGTGCTGCCTTTCGCGCCGAGGAGATCAAAATGTTCGCCTCGGGAATGAGCTTCGCGATGATCACTCCGCATGGAAATACGCGGATTGAGACGCGCCTTACCGGCAAAGTGAATGTTTACAACTTGCTCGCTGCTTCGGCTGCGGCGATGGCGCGGGGGCTGACGCTCGACGAGGTTGCCGCCGGCGCGGCTGCGCTCGATCATGTGCCGGGACGGTTTCAAACCGTCGACGCGGGGCAGCCGTTCACCGTTGTCGTGGATTACGCGCATACGGATGATGCGCTGAAGAACCTCATCGCGCTGGCGCGCGAGTTCGTTGCTGCGAAGAGTGGCCGCGTGATCACTCTCTTTGGTTGCGGGGGCGATCGCGATCGCACGAAGCGTCCGCTGATGGGGCGGGTGGCGAGCGAGGGCAGCGACTTTGTCGTCTTCACCTCAGATAACCCGCGCAGCGAAGACCCGATGAAGATCATCGAGGAGGCGATGGCGGGGTGGGATTCGACGAAGACTCCGGCGATGTTTGAGCCGGATCGCGCTGCGGCGATCGCTATCGCGATCGGTGAGGCGAAGCCGGGGGATATCGTTTTGCTGGCTGGCAAGGGGCACGAGAGGGTGCAGGTGCTAAGCGACCGGACGATTCCGTTTGACGACGCCGAAGTTGCGCGGCGGGTGCTTGCCGGCTTTGGTTTTTGGCAAGATGCGGAGGCGGCGGGATGAAGCTGGCTCTGGCTCAGATCGATGAGTGGATCGGTGCGGAGACGGCTTCGCCGTCAGAAGATCATGCGGCAGGATATTCGATCGACTCGCGCACTGTCGCTCCGGGTGAGCTGTTCTTTGCGGTCAAGGGTGAGCGGTTCGATGGACACGACTTTGTTGCGGCTGCTTTGGCACGAGGCGCCATTGCCGCTGTGGTTTCGAGCAGCAAGGTTGAGAGTCTGCCGGGGACCATTGAGCGGGAGGATTTGCTGGTTGTGGCCGATGATCCTCTGGATGCTCTGCAACGGCTAGCTGCGGCGGTGCGGAAGCATTGGGGTGGGCGAGTGGTTGGGATTACTGGGAGCGCGGGAAAGACGACGACGAAAGAGGCGGTTGCGGCGGTGCTGGCGGCGCGATTTCGGGTGCTGAAGTCGGAGGGCAATCTAAACAATGGATTCGGGCTGCCGCTGCAGTTGCTGCGGCTGGAGCCTGAGCACGAAGTAGCCGTCATTGAGATGGGCATGTCGCATGCGGGCGAGATTGCGGCGCTGGCGAAGATTGCCTCTCCGAACTGGGGTGTGGTGACAAATGTTGGCTGGGCTCATGCGGAGAATTTTCCGGATGGAATTTCGGGGATTGCGCGGGCGAAGTATGAGCTGATCGAGGCGCTTCCTTCGGATGGCGTCGCATTTCTGAACTGCGGCGATCCGTATGTCTCGCAGTTTGGGCGTGATTTTTTGGGGAAGACGATCTTTTATGGATCCGGGCCTTGCGCTGAGCCTCACGCTGAAGATGTGGTTGAGCTTGGGCAGGAGGGCAGCCGCTTTCGCGTGATGGCAGGGGAGGAGTCGGCGACGGTGCGGCTGGCGATGATGGGCCGGCACAATGTGACCAATGCGATGGCGGCGATTGCCGTGGGGCTTGAGGCCGGGATTTCGCTGGCCGAGTGCGTGGCAGCGGTCGAGACGCTGACTGCGGGGAAGAAGCGCGGCGAGGTGCGGCAGATTCGCGGCGCGACGGTGATTGACGATTGCTACAACTCGAATCCTGAGGCGCTGAAGTCGATGATTGCGACGCTGGCTTCGATGAAGGCTTCACGGCGGATTCTGGTTGCGGGCGAGATGCTGGAGCTGGGCCGCGATTCGTCGGAGCTGCATCGCGGCTGCGGCGCGTTCGCTGCGCAGAAGGGGATCGATGTCGTTGTCGGCGTTCGCGGCAAGGCGGTCTATATTGTCGATGGCGCGGAGGCTGCTGGCGCGAAGGCGATTTTTCTCGAATCGCCGGAGGCGGCGGGGGAGTGGCTTCGTTCGGAGCTGCAGACTGGAGACGCTGTGTTGCTTAAGGCTTCGCGGGGAGTGCAGTTGGAGAGGGCTTTGGGGGTGCTGGAGGCTTCCGATGGCGGGCTATCCGCCCTCCCCCCGGCCCTGTAAGACGGTCCTGGCTTCGTCCACGGGAGACTTCACAAGAAGCGCCGCCGAGGCCGGGGCCCGTGATGTCGGGTAGAAGGACCGGGTCGAGAGCGCCATTGGTTTTGTTGAAGCGGAAGAATTGCAGATTGGCGGCGACCAGACCGAACGCCAGACTTAGGGAGACGATGTCCTGCTGATATTCGTGCTTTGTCCGACGAACTGGTTGCGCTCGCTCAGGATGGCGAATTACGTCGGTGATTGGGGCAGGATGACGGTGCCTTGATGGAAGAGGACTCGCCAGCGATCTCCTTCGAGACGCCAGAGGGAGCTGCGGAGGGTCCGGCGAGCGGGGTTAGAGGCTACGTAGGTGAGCAGCGCGAGGTGGGGAGAAAGGTGTTGGCACTCAAAGTTTTCGCTGGTGATGGTTTCGGGAAGCTCGGCGGAGAGTGTCTCTAGGATTGTGGCGCGGTCCCAGACGATGCCGGAAGCGCCAAATTCGCGGAAGTCTTCGGAGAGGAGTTCGCCGATGGCGGCTGGGTCTTTGCGGGTGGACGAGTCTTGCAGGCGGAGTTCGAGAGCAATCAGGTGTGCGGAAAGATCGTCTTCCATAGACTCATTCTAGACGAGGGAATGCGCGAAGGGCCACGGGCAACGATTCGTGGTTGGGCGACAGCATCGTCTTATCGAATAGGCTGATGGTCGGGTGGATATGGACGCGCGGGAACGACAATTCGTGATCGAGCACATCACGGCGAGCGAGTCGCGATTGCTGGAGTTGGTGGAGGGGTTGACTCCGGCGCAGTGGCGCTTTCGAGAGGATGCGGAGCGGTGGTCGATCGCCGAGATTGTGGAGCATCTGGTGGTGTTTGAGGGATTTATTACCGCGGCTGTTACAAATTCGCTTCAGGCCGCGGCAGAGCCGGGGAAGATGGGGCTGGCAGGCGCGAAAGAGCCGCTGGTGCTGGGGCTAGCGGAGTCCCGGGGTGCGAAGTTGAAGGCCCGGGAAGCGACTCGTCCGGTGGGGCGGTGGGTGGATGGGGTCGAGCTGGTCGCGGAGTTTCGAGAGGCGCGGGCGCGGACTATCAGGTTTGCGGCGGAGACGGAGTGCGATCTTCGCGGGCACTTCTTTCCGCATATCGCGTTTGGGGATTTGGATTGTTATCAGTGGCTGGTGGTGTTGGGGCAGCATACTTTGCGGCATTGTTTGCAGATTGAGGAGATTTTGGGGGATTCGCGGTTTCCGGTGGGTTAGAGGAGATTGGTGGAACCGCAAATCTCTCCACGCCCTTCGAGTACGCGCAGGGTTCGGTCGAGATGACAGATCCTGAGCAGGGTGGCGTTTGGAGAACCCCTGTCTTTGAGCCAGGGCCGGGAGCCAGGACAGGGGGCACCCGGAGTTGTTGTGAGGCGAGTTAGACTCGGCCGGCGAACTCGACGTTTTCGGTGGAGACTTTGATTTTTTCGCCTTGCTTGATGAACGGGGGAACGCGGAGTTCGAGGCCGGTTTCGAGCTTGACCACTTTGGTCGCGTTGCCGCTGGAGGAGTCGCCCTTCGAGGATGGTTCTGCATAGACAACTTCCAACTCAACGTACATGGGCAGCTGCAGTCCGATGGGGTTGCCGTTGTACTTGTTCAACTGGAGCAGTGCGCCCTCGACGAGCAGATCGAGCGCGTTGCCCATCATGCCGCCCTCGAGGGTGAGGGTCTCGTAGGTTTCCTGATCGAGGAAGTGAGAGCCGCTGCCGTCGGTGTAGAGATATGAGGCTGGGACGAGCTGGAGGTCGGGCTCCTTGAACCTGTCCTGCGCCTTGAAGGTCTTTTCGAAGACCGCGCTGGTGAGCAGGTTGCGGATCTTTACGTGCACCAGGGTCTGGCCGCCGCGAGCGGTGGGGGTGGTGATGTCTGAATCGAGACAGACGAAGGGGGCGTTTTCGAATTCGAAGAGACTCTTGCGCTTGATATTGATTGCTTCGATCAGTACGGCCATTATTCCTCGGGTTGGTTTGCGCTGTTTTGCAAACCTGTTCAGTGTCTTCCTCAGTATAGGAGAAGCCCACGCCCCAAACGCGGGGCCCGTGTTTGGGACGAGGTGATCGATGGCCTACATCAGCCAGCGGCGGACTGTGTCTAACGCCTGCTGGGTTGACCATTGGCGGATTCGATCGCGGTCGCCCCCGAAGCGTTTCTCGATGACCTCGGTGTGTTTTTCGTCGTCGATGGCGATGTAGACGAGGCCGACGGGTTTCTCTTCGGTGCCTCCGGTAGGGCCGGCGATGCCCGTGATGGCGACACCGATGGTCGCTCCGGTGCGGATGCGGATGCCTGCGGCGAGGGCCTCGGCGACCTCGCGACTGACGGCGCCGTGTTGTTCGATGAGGTGGTGGGGAACTCCCGCGAAGGCGCTCTTGAGGTCGTCGGAGTAGACGACGGCTCCGCCGACAAACGAGCGCGAGCTGCCGCTGATGCCGGTGAGGCGCTGGGCAAGCATGCCTCCGGTGCAGCTCTCGGCGGTGGCGAGGGTGGCGCCGCGCATTTCGAGATAGTAGAGGACGATCTGCTCCAGGGACTCGCCTTGCGACGAATAAATGAGCTCGCCGAGTTCGTCTTCGATGCGTCCGGCGAGCTCATCGACGCGGGCCTGGGCTTGTTCGAGGGTGGGCTTTTCGCAGATGAGGTTGAGCTGGATATCGCCCATGTGGGCGAGGATGGTGGTCTCGATGTCTTTGTACTGGCCGTAGATGGGCGCGACGCGGGAATCGACGATGGATTCGCCGATCATGGCCGCGCGGAGAATGCGGGTAGCGATGTGGCGCCTCGGCAGCGTTGCGGTGAGGCGCGGCAGGCACTCGGCGTCGAAGAGCGGCTTGATCTCGTTAGGTGGCCCGGGCAAGAGCATGACGAGCTTGCGATGTTCGTTATAGACAATATCGAGATATTGGCCAGGTGCAGTGCCGTTGGGGTTTTCGAGGATGGTCGCGCCGTCGATTACGTCTGCCTGACGGGAGTTGTTCTCGGTCATGGTGATGCGGCGGGCGGCGAAGCGGGCGTAGAGAGCGCCGACGATGGCCTGGTCGCGTTTGAGGCGGAAGCCGAGGGCTTCGGCGACGGCTTCGCGAGTGAGGTCGTCGACGGTGGGGCCGAGGCCGCCCATGGTGATGACGATGTCGGCACGGGTCAGGGCGATGCGGACCTGATCGACGAGGTCTTGCTTGCGATCTCCAACGATGGATTTAAAGGCAACCTGAACGCCGATTTTGTTCAGGCGCTCGGTGAGGAAGAGGGAATTGGTGTCGGAGCGGTGGGGGGTGAGCAACTCCGAGCCGATGGCGATGATTTCACAGTTCATATCTAGGGACTTAGGGAATAGGGACTAGGGAATAGGGTACAGAGTGTTGAGAATTTTGTGCCTGTGCAAACATCGCTGAACTGCGGGTCCCTCGACTCGGACGCTTCGCGTCGTCGCTCGGGATGGCAAAAGTGATGGTCGGAGCACCTGCTCGGGATGACCATTTCGAGGGCCTTAGGCGAATTCGAAGCCTTCAATCCCTAAATCACAATGATAAACGGCGGTGCTGGTGGTGAGGATAGCGTTGCCTCCGGGAGCGAAGGCAATGCCGATGAGGCCGGAGCCGGCGAGGACGACGGAGGCTTCTTTTTCGGGGGTGATGCGGATGATGCCGCGGCGGCCTTTGAGCGATGCGGCGACGTAGAGATTGCCGGCGATGTCGACGGCGATGCCCTGGGGACGGCCGAGTCCGCGAAAGTAGACGGCGGTGCTGCCGTCGGGATCGATGCGATGGACGCAGTCAAAACTTGAAGTCGTGGGGCCGGTGACGAAGAGGCCTCCGTCGGGGCCAAAGGCCATGTGATACGCGGCGACGCTGGGTTCGAGGGTGGCGAAGACGAAGGTCTGGCGATCGCGCGCGATCTTGAAGATGGTTCCGCTGCGATCGCCGACGTAGAGGTTTTGTCCGGCGTCGAAGGCGAGACCGGTGGCCACGCCCATGCCCTCTGCGTAAATGGCGGCGGCGCCCTCGGGCGAGACGCGGTGAACGGTGCCTTCCTGGCGTGAGGAAACGTAGAGGTAGCCGTAGGCATCGAGGGCAAGTCCGGTGGCGTTGATGAGCCCGGAGAGCAGGGCATGCATTTCGCCGTCGGGATCGATCTTGAAGACCGAGACCGGGGTCTGTTGGCCGCGACTCCCCGAGAAAGTTACGAAGACTTCTCCGGCTGAGTTGACGGCGGGGCTGGCGACGGCGTGGACGTTCTCGGCGAGCAGGCGCGCTACATGCACGTCGACCTGGTTGCTGCGCGAGCCGTTGCGGAAGACCTCGAGGCGGGTAGATTGTTGCGTGGCTTCGGGCACACGGACGATGAGGCGATTGCTGCGGCTGAGCAGGACGGGCGCGGTCGCGCCGCCGATGGCGGAGAGTGGGCGTTGGAGGCCGAGCGCGCCGAGGTTTGCGCCGCGGACCTCGATCTCGCCGCCGGGGAGCGCGGCGTTGGGCAGCACGGATTCGATGCGGGGGGTGTTGGGTGGTGGGTCCGATCTGAGAAGTCTGACCATGTTGTTCGCCTGCTTCTACTTTAGCGCGTTGGATTGGGTTGGAGGTAATGGGGCGTTGATGGGGCTTGAATGCGGCTAGACCGAAAGCGCTCCCTCCGAGGCTGGAGCGTGCCCTTTCAGAAGTGCGGGTAGATGTTTGATCCACCCAACCCTTCCGCAAAAACCCGGAAGGACGGGGCACCTCGTTGGTGAAGCTTCTCGCGGGAGTTGGCGACGTTTAATGCAACCAATGGTGGATGAGCTGGAGGCAGATCAACGCGTAGATTCCGGCGGCGACGTCGTCGAGCATGATGCCCCAGCCCTCGGGGAGGAATTCGATCTTGCGGATGGGCGGCGGTTTAGTGATGTCAAAGAGGCGAAAGAGGACGAGGCCGATGAGGGCGTATTCCCATCCGGCGGGGGCGGCGATGAGGGTGATCCATTGGCCGACGGCTTCGTCGGCGACGACGATTTGGGGGTCTTCGCGGCCGGTCTCGCGGGCGACGATGGTTGCAGCTGGGATGGCGATCGCCAGCAGGATCAGCGCAGCGGCGGCGGTGAGGATGGCGAGTTCGTTATGGGTCGCGAAGCTGGTTGCGGCGGTACTGGTGATGGTGAAGTGGCCGACGATGAGCCAGATCAGCGCGGCGGCGATCGAGCCAGCGGTTCCGGGGCCGCGTTTCCAGAAGCCTGCGCCGAAGAAAGTGGCGATGGTCCAGGCCCAGAGGGTCTTCCTGCCCAGGGCTGCGGGCGCTGCCGCGCTACTCATCGTCAGAATGCGGACGTTTGCCGGATTCGAGGTCTTCGAGGACGTCGGGGTCGAGGATGGGCGAGGAGATCTTGTAGGCTCCGCTGGCCCATTTGCCGAGGTCGATCTTGCGGCAGCGGTCGCTGCAGAAGGGGAAGTCTTCGTCGGCGGCGGTGACGATGGTTTTGCAGGTGGGGCAGCGGAGGACAATGGGTTTTGCTTTGGGACTCATTGGTGCGTGCTGATCCTTTTCTTCATGATATCGCTGCTATGCTGTGGGCGGGAGATCGATGAAGCTACCTAACGGCGAAGGCGCTATTGTTGAACTCGCGAAGCTTCGAGATTATTGTCTGAGCCAAAGTCATCCTCGTGGGCGTCATAAGGCGCGTGTGTTTTCTGTCTGCCCTTTCGATGAATGCGGCGGACGCTGAGGAGCTTCGCACAGCCCCGCTCAACGCCGCTCGGAATGAGAATGCCGTGCCGGGAGCTTCCGATCGATACGGGGATCGTTACATAATAGATTTTGAAATGAAAAGAAGTGGGAAGACGGCAAGCATTCGCAGCTCCTGGATCGTCCTGACTGGCGAGAGCGCGCCGCGATTTGTCACCTGTTTTGCACTGTAAGTGGAGAAGCTATGTCTAAGCTGGAACTTCTTTCCGTCGTTGCTCTGCTGAGGGACTCGCCCGAGCATGGCCTGGTGCGTGGCCAAGTAGGGACGGTAGTTGAATTATTGTCTCCGGCGGTGGCCGAGGTCGAATTCAGCGACGATGAGGGGCGTACTTACGCGATGGCCGCTTTACCCGCTGAAGAGCTGATTCGCCTTCACCATCGGCCGCTTGAACGGGTCGCGTAAACAACCGGGTTCATCAGGGCGCGTTAACCAGCCGCGTTGACCGAGATCAACGGTAAGCTATCTCACAATCGTTGCGGGCTGTTGAGCCAGCGCAGAGCGGCCTCTACTACAGGGTCTTGCGCTGGGGCAGGCATCTTGTCACTCCCCGCAACGAATTCGTCTGGCGCAAGGCCGTCGGGATACTGCTTTCCGCTCCTGTCAGCCTGTGTGCCGATGGTGAGCCACAAGGAGGCCCCATCGGAAAGGGCGAACACCTCATTGACGGTAGAGACTCCTTCGGTGTGCTCTCCGAAAAATCGAGTTCGCGGACGACCGCGAAACGCAACTGCCAACGCCTCTCCAGAACTGCCGGTACTGCGGTCGATAAGCACTGCGACATTTGGGACGTTCGCCAGCTTGTATGGCGAGCCTTTGACTGCAGGATACGGATTTAACGTTCCGTCGTCTGATTCTGCGGCTACGCCGTTGCGGTATGTCCAGACAGAGTGTCCATTCGTGTTGAAGAACTCGCCGAGGTCGTCGCTTTCGCCGAGCAGTGGGCCGACTCCAGCAAGCATGGGCCACATGTTTCCACCCGCATTGCCGCGAATATCTACTATCCAACCGAGCGGGTGCGACATATCCAACTCGGCGATGATCTGTTGTATTTTGGTCTCAAACTTGACAAACTGGCCATCGTTTTCCGGAAAGCATTTAGGCACAACTAGTAGAGCAAAGGGCTTGCCGTCGAACTGCTCGATGTGTCCCTCGGGTTCGTATCGCCCCACATATGGACTGAATGAGGCTGGGCTCGCGTTGGGTTCCAAATCAGACGTACGCCCTGCCTTTCGCTGTGACTCGACGGCTTGCAGCGCCGGAGTGAGATGAAGCGAGCTGTGATGGTCCCCAAGGCTTGTCAATGCAAATCGGATCGCATCGTAGGTGTCCACCGTGCTCTCGGCGTGTGCGGCGCGCGCCAGAGCCTCTTTGCGAATCCGAGCCCAGTCTACCGCCTCCCGTTTTAGCGCGTGCAATTGCATCTCGTCCAGAGCACGGTTCAAGTAGGCAATTGGATCCGATTTTGTGTTGTCCGCGACTGTTCCTGTCTGCGATGTGGCCGACTGAGACAGGGCAAGCATAGCCAGCGCCAGGATGAGGGACGAGCTTCCTCTGAGGCGGTTCGGCTTCCGCTTTGCCCTAGTGGGGGAGAATTCTAGCGACCACATCATATTCATGCGCTTCAGTAACTTCGCAGCGGTGGAAGCTTCCTGGCTTCAAGTCTTCGAATGGCCCGAAGTCGTTGATGTAGACTTTGCCATCGATCTCGGGGGCGTGGAATTGGGTTCGGCCTTCCCATAGAAGCGGCGTCTCTTCGGATTCGTTTTCGACTAACAGATCGAATTGCCGGCCGACCCACCTTTGCTTGGCCGTTTTGCTGATCTTTCTTTGCATCCGCATGAGGCTTCGCTTGCGTTGTTCGATGACCTTGGGTAGCACCTTTTCGCCGAGGTGGAAGGACTTGGAGCCGTCTTCGTCGGAGTAGCTGAAGGCTCCCATCCAGTCGAACTTGGCTTCGCGGACGAAGTCCATGAGTTGGGTGAAGTCCTGCTCGGTCTCGCCCGGGAAGCCGACGATGAAGGATGTGCGCAGGGCGATGCCGGGAACGGCGGCGCGGACTTTTTCGATCGTCTTCATGAAAATGTCGGCGTTGCCTCCACGCTTCATGCGCTTGAGCACGTTGCCCGACGCGTGTTGCAGCGGCACGTCGAGGTATTTGACGATGTTGTCGTGGCGGGCGATGGTGTCGAGCAGGCGGCCGGTGACTTTGTTCGGATAGGCGTAGAGGAAGCGGAGCCAGCGGACTCCGTCGACTCTTGCGAGGCCGTCGAGCAGATCGGCGAGGCCGTCTTTGAGGCCGAAGTCTTCGCCGTAGCAGGTGGTGTCCTGGCCGATGAGAGTGATCTCCTGCACGCCTTGCGCGACGAGTTGGTGGGCCTCGGCGATGACCGATTCAAAGCGGCGGGAGCGAAACTTGCCGCGAAGGTTGGGGATGACGCAGAAACTGCAGGGATGGTCGCATCCCTCGGCGATTTTTATGTAAGCCGAAGAGCTGGCTGTGGCGCGGAGGCGCGGAGTGTTTTCGTCGTAGAGATATTGGGGGAGCGCGGGTTGGGCTCCGTCCCACTCGTGGCGGGAGAAGCGGCCCTGGGATTCGCGGAGGTCGCCTTCGGAGCGGGAGGTGATGACAGCCGGCGCGGCGTTTGCAGGAGATGCTGAGGTCGGGTGGATTCCGGTGGCGACTACGGTGGTCAGGATGGTGAAGGGCGATGGCGTGCGGGGGCGCGGAGTAACTCCGGCGGCGGCGAGGATGTTTTCTAGTTCGCCGGTGCCGACGACGGCGTCAACTTCGGGGATGTTTTTCTGGATCTCGTCGCGATAGCGCTCGACCAGGCATCCGGCGACGATGAGCTTCTGGGCGTTGCCATGGGTCTTGTGGCGGGCCATCTCGAGGATGGTGTCGACCGATTCCTGTTTCGCCGAGTCGATGAAGGAGCAGGTGTTGACGACGAGGACGTCGGCGGTTTCGGGGTCGTTGGTGATGCGCGCGCCGGCGTGGTCGAGCAGACCCATCATGACTTCGCTGTCGACGAGGTTTTTGGGGCAGCCGAGGCTGACGAACCCCACTCTCAACGGAGCGACGCCCAGGGGGTTGTCTGCGTCGGTCTGGGGGGCTGCTTGGGGTTCGGTTTTAAGGTGTTGGAGCGCGGGTTGCGCTTCCTGAATGAGCGTTTCTTTCACACCCTTTATTTTACAGGGCGGGAGCGAAAGCGCCGGTTGCGGGGCAACCTATTTTCGAGTGAGCGGAATTGATCACAAAGAGGCTGCAAGTCGCTGACTCCGCGCCGAGGGACCGCATCTCTTTAGAAGCGGCACGGGGTTGATACCGGCGCAATCTTGCATTGAGGAAAAACAAATGAGCTTACGTGACGTTTTGGTGGATGAACTAAGAGATCTGTACAGCGCGGAAAACCAGCTGGTGAAGGCGCTCCCGAAGATGGCCAAGGGTTCGACGAGCGAGGAGTTGAAGGACTTGTTCACCGCCCACCTGGAACAGACCAAAGGGCATGTCGAGCGGCTGAAGCAGGTATTCACGCAGCTTGACGAGAAGCCTACCGGCGAACACTGCAAAGGGATGGAAGGGCTGGTCGAGGAAGGCAAAGAACAGCTGGAGAAGGACGAGGAGGGCGCGCTGAAGGACGTGGCGATCATGGGCGCGGCGTTGCGTGTCGAGCACTATGAGATCGCTGGATACACGGCGTCGATTGCGATTGCCCGGCAGCTTGGGGAGGACGAGATCGTCTCCTTGCTGACTGAAACGCTGAACGAGGAAGAGGAAGCGAGCAAGAAGGTGCTGGGCCAGGCGAAGCCGCTCTTTGCAGAGGCTGCGGCGGAAGACGAGGTCAAGAAAGGTTCGGTTTCGGTGGTGCCGCACGCAAGCAAGAAAGCGGCCGCCGGCGGCCGCTGAGCGAAGGGGAAGCATGGCGGGTCGGCTGGCGCGGTGCTCGAATCGCCCTCGGAGGTTTTCGGGGGCGATTTCGTTTTTGCGGAGCTGGAGTTGGGGCGAGTGAGGCGGGGCGCGGGAGTGATATTCTGAAGTTGTGCCGGGCCCTACGCGACGCAATCCCGCCAACCCCGCCAGGTCCGGAAGGAAGCAACGGCAACGGGCTCGTGTGTGCGCAGTAGGCTCCCCGGTACATGAAGCCGCCGAGGCTCCCGGCCAGCGTGTCGGCTTCTTTGGGAACGGGCCGGAATTCTCCGGCGTTGCCAGCGGCTGACCTCCGCGCCAGCGCTCCATACGTTTATCCTCTCGAATCTACTGAAGCGCGCTCTGGCTGCGGACGCGGCATCGTTGCATCCGTTATCGCGCAGATGTGCGTTGCGGCTTCCGTCCCTTCGAGACCGACCCTACCTTGAGGATTCCCTAAATGTGAGGCTGCTCGAGGCGGCGGCGCAGCGTGCCTGCCAGCTCGACCATCAGCTGGAGCTTGCTGGCCAGCTGGGGCGGCACCGAGGGCTCGGCGAGCGCGAGTTCGGAGTTGAGCAGAAGCCCGGCGAGCGTCGCTTTGAGGTCGTTTTCCAGGTTGGAGGTCGCGGCGCGCATGGCGAGGGACTCCTCTTGTTCGCGGCGTGCGAGTGCGGCCCTGACCTCGCGTCCCAAGCGCGCGCAGCCCACCAGAGCGAAGTTAATCTGGAGCGGGACGGCGAGGCCGGAGTGTTTCCAGATCAGTTCGGTTCCCGCCGGGTCGGCCTCGGCGATCGAGTCGTCGACGATCACAGCGGAGTAGTCGCGGCGGCGCAGAGAGCTGAGGCCGAGCTTGCGGCTGGAGGCGATCTCGACCGGGACGCCCAAGGCCGCGGCGAGGCTAGTGGCACAGCTTTCGGCGCCGGGGATGGTAGTAATCATGAGCACCGACTGCGGCGCCGAAGCACGCGTGTGGGAAGAATCGCGCTGCTGCAGACCTGTGGTCCGGGTGCGGAGCGGCGAGGCGGGTTGCATGATGACCTCGGCTGGATGGTGGGTAGAAGCGCCGACCGCGGGGCCGACCGGTTCAGTCCTGGTTAGTTCGGCCCCGGTGGAGGCGGAGGGGTTCGGAGGTTGGAGGCTCGACAGTGGCGTTGGCTTGGGCGTCAGCGGCTTGGTTGTTACGGGCTTCAGGGCGGACTGCATGGCTGTTTGCATGGTGGCTTCCTTTGCTCAAAATTGGCGGAAACTCTGGTTGACTAGGAGTTCGGTGCTGGTTCCACCCGCCCACGCTCCAACCTACCCGCCTTCCACCCGTGGGGTTGAAGTGAGGGGTTGAAGTGACGAACAAGCGGTTGCGATTACACCGACCAAGGCAGATAAAAGAAGAACGTGTGAGGGCAGCCGAAGCGAACAGGCAGCCTACACGGCGATTGAGGGTCCGTACTTATCCGGTCATATCGTCAAATCCTCCGTGGTTCGAACTCTTGCATTGAACTCTTGCTTCAAACTTCGAGATAGAGCCCACTTTGTTTCGACCCAGCTTGCCGACGCCGGGGCGAGGCTTATCTGCCGGGCGCGGCGGACTGTTCGGCGATACCGTATTCCTTGAGCTTGCGATAGAGAGTGGTCTTGCCGATGCCCAGCACCTTGGCAGCCAGCAGCTTGTCGCCCTTGAGGGTTTCGAGAGTGCTGAGGATCGCCTGCTTCTCCTGCACGGCGAGTGGGACGATCTCCGCGGTGCGGGCGCCGTCGAAGCCGTTCTCCCCGCCGTTGCCGTTTGACCAGGTTGCCGGGTGAGCTCCGTTGGTCGCGTAGCCGCGGCCGGCGGGGTGGACCGTCCGGCGCTGCTGCAAGGCGAAGTCAACCAACTGCGTGGGGAGGTCGCCGAGTTGCAGCAATGGCCCGGAGGAGACGGTGGCTCCGCGCTGGATGGTGTGCTCGAGTTCGCGAACGTTGCCCGGCCAGGCGTAGTCGGCCATGGTCCGCAGTGCCTCGTCGGAGAGGTTGTAGTCGATGCCGCTCTCGCGCGCCAGCCGGTCGAGAAAGTGCGCCGCCAGAAGCGGGATGTCGGTGCGACGCTCGCGCAACGGCGGAATGCGCAGATTGACGACGTTGAGCCGGTAGAAGAGGTCCTTGCGGAAGCGCCCCTGCTCGACCAGCACGGCGAGGTCACGATTGGTCGCCGCCAGCACCCGGGCATGGATAGGGACGCTGTGGTTCGCGCCGACCGGGCGGACCTCCTTCTCCTGCAGGGCGCGCAAGAGCCGTGCCTGAAGGTCGAGGGGAAGCTCGCCGATCTCGTCGAGGAATACGGTGCCACTGCCGGCCGAAGCGAGCAGGCCGTCCTTGGCGCGGTTGGCCCCGGTGAAGGCCCCTTTGACGTGGCCGAAGAGCTCGCTCTCGATCAGCGTCGGCACCAGCGAGCCGCAATCGACGGGGATGAAGGGTTTGGATGCGTTCGCCCCGTGGGTGTGGATGGCGCGCGCGACCAGCTCCTTGCCGGTGCCGCTCTCGCCGAGGATGAGGGCCGGATGACTGCTCTGGGCGACTTTGGAAAGGATGCGGTAGAGTTTCTCCATTTCCGGGGAGCGGCCGATGATCGAGCCCATGCCCTGCTGGGTGCGCAGACGCTCGCGCAGCCGACGGCCGGCCAGGTCGAGGGTGCGGCGCTCGGCGGCGCGCTCGAGCGCCGAGGCGAGCTCGTCGGAGGCGAAGGGCTTGGTGAGCAGGTCGTTGGCCCCGGTGCGCATCGCCTCGACCGCCGACGGCACGGTGGCGAAGGCGCTCATCACCACCACCGCCGTTTCGGGATGGAGCGCCTTAATCTCCTCGAGCAGGGTAAAGGCATCCCCGGCCGTCCCGGGCAGGTCGAGTAACAGAATGTCGATGCTGTTGTTGCGCAGCAGGCCACGCGCCGCAGCCGAGCCATCGACCCCATGGGGAAGATAGCCGAGCCGGGCCAGCGATCTCGCAGCATGCGGTTCTGACGGCGGCATCTCCATCCACAACAAGCACATACATGCCGCCGCCCTTTTCGTCCAGACGCGGAAAAGTCGGCATAAGAAAATTGTAAGGAACGGTTGTTGCAAGCATCCTACGCCTCTTTCTCGATTTGTGCAGAAATTTGTTGCAAATCGGAAATCTTCCCTTTTTCTGGCGACGGGGCGAGTTCGAGCCGGGTTGCCTTTGCCTCGGGCTGAAGGATGGGAAGCTCGATATCGAAGCGGGCGCCGAGTCCCGAAGGGCTGACCGCGCGCACCGCGCCGCCGGCGGCCGCGACCAGGCGGTGAACGATCGCGAGTCCCAGCCCGCGCGGGGCCTCGTCTACAGGATTACTGCCATCGGCTGCATCGCCGGTGCGCCTCGATTCCCTAGGGCGAGTGGAGAATCCGGCATCGAAGATGTGCGCCAGATGCCGGGCGTCGATCCCCGGCCCATTGTCGCGGACCGAGATCAGTACGGTCTGCCCGTCGAGCTGGTGGGCGCGGGGGAGAAAGCTGGCCGCCGGTTCGAGAAAGCTGGCGGCGCCGCCGCGCTGGACGGTGATGCGCAGCAAGGGGCGACGGCGGAGCTCGACCGGCAAGAAGGCGAAGGCCTCGACGGCGTTGGCGACCAGGTTGAAGAGAATCCGCAGCAGGTCTTCGGCATTGAGCGCGAGCCGGCCAGCGCAGGGCATCGACTCGATCTCCAGCCGGACATCAGGTCCGGCCAACGCCTGCAATGGCCCCTGCAGGGCTTCCAACTCCGAGGCCAGATCATTGATAGGGGGAAAGGGTCGCTGGGCCAGAAGGAGATCGTCGATCTCCCGAATACCCTCAGGCGTGCGGCGGGAGGGCAATCCGCTGCTCGTTGCGGCCAGCGCCTCGATCAACCTGGCACTGCTGTCGGCCAGCCGGCGCAAGTCCTCGGCGTAGCAACCGAAGCCGGGTGCGAGCACGCCGGGCGAGGCGAGCAGCTGGCAGTAGAGGTCGAGCGCTGAGATCAGGTTGCGGGCATCGTGGACGAGCTCGCCAGACCGGCGCTCAACAGACCAGCCGTCCGGCGGATTGAGCTCGGGTTGGCTCCCCCTGCGTTCCCCGGCGCGCGGGGCGGTTGGCCGCGGCTGGGGAAGCTGCTGTAGCAGCCGGGAAGCCGGGACCGCATGCCTGGGGCGGCCGATTTCTGATTGGGTGAGGTGCGGCTGAGTGTGATGCATAAGGCCTCCCTTGTCGGTGACGTTCTGCGTGGTGACTGAATGCAGAGGTGTAGTACACGTTGCGTGCCAATGCGGGAAAGCGAAGTTAAGGCGAAGCTAAGATGCTTATGGATAAGGCTTTAGAGGTGTGCCCAGACGGTGTCCCGAAAGACTCCGTTTCGGTCTTGATTTTCCCGAATTGACACGATGGCTGGGTGCAGTGCCGGTAGCTCTTTTAGAATCAGCGAGATGATGAAAAATTCCCGATTCAGGAGGATTTTGTGACGTTCCCAGAGTGGGATTGCTTCGCACTCACTAGAATGAAACGATGCGCAGACTGAGGGCCGGCTGGTTCTAACGCTGCGTGAAAAACAGGCCCGCGAAGCTTAATGACCGAAACCCCGATGATCAAATCCTTGACGACGAAGCCTGAATTCTTCCGCGCCGGCGGACGCGCCGCCAATGCCCTTCGCGAAGTCCGCCTGACTCCCGATTACGTGGCTGTCGCCGAGGGGTCGGTGCTGATCGAGTGCGGCCAGACGCGGGTGCTGTGCAATGCCACGATCGAGCAGGGGGTGCCGGCGTGGCTGCGCAACTCGGGACGGGGCTGGGTGACGGCGGAATACGGCATGCTGCCGCGGGCGACCTTGACGCGCACGCCGCGCGAGTCGGAGCGCGGCAAGGTAGGGGGACGGACGCACGAGATTCAGCGGCTGATCGGGCGCTCGTTGCGCTCGGCCGTCGACATGAAGGCGCTGGGTGAGCGGACGGTGGTGCTCGATTGCGATGTGCTTCAGGCCGACGGCGGAACGCGCACGGCAGCGATCACCGGAGCTTGCGCGGCGCTGGCTTTGGCCCTGAATCGTCTTGTGGCTGCGGGGACGCTCAAGGAGTCGCCGCTGAAACAATTGGTGGCGGCCACCAGCGTGGGCATCGTCGAGGGGCAGGTGCTGCTCGACCTGGCCTATGAAGAGGATTCGCAGGCCGAGGTGGACATCGAATATCGTGATGACCGAGGATGGCGGCCTGATCGAGGTGCAGGCGACCGCGGAGCGCGGCACCTATTCGCGGGCGCAGCTGCTGGAGATGATGGACTACGCCGAGGCCGGTATCCAGCAACTTTTTGCGGCGCAGCGGAAGGTGCTTTAGCAAATTTGGGCTGGACGACATCTTCGGGCGTCCATCGGTTAGAATCAAGGCGCGTCGGTCTGCGGAAACTCCGCTCGTTTCGAATTCGCGACCGGTGCGCGTAGGAAGAACGGTTTTGTACCCAAGCAAGAGAAAAGTTTCACACCGAAGGATCAGGAGAGACGATATGAGTTCCAGCAACACAATTACACCGGGCAAGCTGGCCGGGATGCGAGCACTATCGGATGAGCGCGGCGTGATCGCCGCAGCGGCGATGGACCAGCGCGGTTCGCTCAAGAAGTCGCTGGCCAAGGAAAAGGGCGTTGCGGAGATGCCGGATTCGGCACTGGTCGAGTTCAAGGAGCTGGTCACCGATGTGCTGACCAAGCATGCCTCGGCGATCCTGCTCGATCCCGAGTTTGGCCTGCCCGCGGCGCGCCGCCGCAACGGCAAGGGACTGCTGCTGGCCTATGAAAAGACCGGCTACGACGCGGCCGAGCCCGGCCGCCTGCCCGACCTGCTCGACGTGTGGTCGGTGCGCCGATTGAAAGAAGCCGGAGCGGACGCGATCAAGATCCTGCTCTACTACACGCCTTACGAAAAGACGCCGATCAACGACCTCAAGCATGCCTGGACCGAGCGGATCGGCGACGAGTGCGTCGCCCACGATATTCCGTTCTTCCTCGAGATGGTCGGCTACGACGCGCACGGCGGCGATGAGAAGTCGATCGAGTTCGCCAAGAAGAAGCCGGAGATCGTTTCCGGGTCGATGGCCGAGTTCGGCAAGAAGCAGTACAACGTGGATGTGTTGAAGGTCGAGGTGCCGATCCAGATGGAGTTCGTCGCCGGGCACCAAGGCCTTCAAGGGCGAGGCGGCCTATACCCGCGCCGAGGCGCTCGAGCACTTCCGCGACGCGGCGGAGATGTCGCACAAGCCGTTCATCTATCTGTCGGCGGGGGTTTCGAACCCGGTCTTTATCGAGACGCTGGAGCTGGCGGCGGAGAGCGGCACCACTTTCAACGGCGTGCTGTGCGGACGCGCTACGTGGAAGGACGGCATCGCGGTCTACGCCAAGCAAGGCGCGAAGGCCTTTGAGGACTGGCTGAACACCAAGGGCGTCGAGAACATCGAGAACGTGAACGAGGCGCTGACGCATGCGCATTCGTGGTTCAGCAAGGTTGGGGTGGGCGCTGAGGCGCTTGCTTAGTGGAATTTGAAGACATGCACTTGAGACGCCGCGCGGGCTTTGGCCTTCGCGGCGTTTTTCATTTAGGCGAGTGGGAGGAAGCGATGGGAATTGAGTTGAGCGGCTGCTGTCCGTTGTTGCAGGTCTTCGATATGCCGACGGCGGTGGGGTTTTATTGCGATGTGCTGGGCTTTGAGGTGGTGAGCCATTCGGACAATGCTCCGGGCCCAAGCCGGGAGTTCGGCTGGTGCCTGCTCCGGCGCAAGGGGACGGAGTTGATGCTAAATACGGCTTATGACGAGGGGGAGCGGCCGGAGAAACCCGATCCGGCGCGGGTTGCGGCGCATGGCGACACTTGTATCTACTTCGGGTGGGAAGACCTGGATGGACTTTATGCCGAGCTAGTCGCGAAGGGTGTGAGGTTAAAAGCGCCTACAGTTGGTCATGGGATGAAGGGGCTTTACTTCCAGGACCCGGATGGATTTGGCTTGTGCTTTCATTGGCCGGTGACGCAGCGGGCTTATGATTCGTGGGTGGCGGCTTATGGGTTGGAGGCGAAGGTGGTCTAAGTTTCGCCGATTGCGGAGAGTAGAAAACGATGCAGGTTCCCTATGCGAAGAAGTGGCAGAAAGAGGCGGATAAGCTGCGTAAGATTGCGCTCGACTGCGACCTGACCGAAGAACTCAAATGGGGCAAACCCTGCTTTACTTTTCTGAAGAAGAACGTCGCGATCGTCATCCCGCTGAAAGAATCCTGTGCGTTTTCCTTCTTCAAAGGCGCGTTGCTCAAGGACCCCCGGCAGATTCTTGAAAGAATCGGAGAGCACACGCAGGCTGCGCGATGGATCAAGTTCAACTCGGTCAAAGAGATCACGGCACTGCAGACGCCGTTAAGAAATTATCTTTATGAAGCGATCGCATTGGAAGAGGCCGGGAAGAAGATTGAGCTTAAAAAACCGTCGGACTATTGCGTCCCTGAAGAGCTGCAGAGCTTGCTGGACGATAACGCGGCGCTGTGCACGGCCTTTGAGGCTCTTACGCCGGGACGAAGGAAATCCTACGTCTTCCACATTTCCAGCGCGAAGCAGCCGAAGACCAGAGTGGAGCGATCAAAGAGATGTGTGCCGATGATACTGGATGGGCGCGGGTTCAACGAGCTTTCGAGATGAAGCGGATCAAGCGTCCCAAGTAGGAATGGAGGCCCACGATGCACCGACATGTCCTGATCCCAATCCAGGTTTTGTAGGAATAGAGTGGGCCGGCGATCAAATGACCTCTAGAGAGGGCGAGGTATCAAGTTGGTGTTTACCAGGCGGCTCCGCGAGCGAGTTCGTCGCGGAGAGATCACAAGTTCCGTCCGAATCTGGATGCGGCCACGCGTCAGTGTGGGTGGTCGATATCGCATGGAAGAGGGCGAGATCGAGGTGGATTCGATCGAGACGATTGGGTTCCCTGATATCACCCCGGAGCTGGCGCGGGAGTCGGGATTTCTTGGGGTGTTGGACCTTCTCAAGGTTGCCAAGCATGGGAAGGGTGAAAAGATTTATCTAGTACGTTTTCACTACATCCCGCCAAGTGTCGTTTCGCTCAGATCAGCGAGGTCGCCGTCGACTGTGGATCAGTGAAGACAAGTACGCTTTTCGGTTGCAACTGCCGACTTCGGATTGGGGTTCCATCTATGAAATAGCCCCATCGCTCGGCTTCATCATTACCTCTGCTAGTTTGAAGGTGCCATACATGATGCCGTAGTCGAGCATTCCAAATGGCAAGAGCGTATAAGCGGGGTAACTCTTATCGGTCCAGGGGACGCGAAAAACGAGAAACATGTGAAGAGCAATTAGGACAGCTGCGATTGCCCAAAACCATGCGTACTTTCGCAAGTCCCAGCGAGCCTTAATAGCCATTGCGATCAGACCGCCGCTAATCGCCGCCTCTCGTCCTCTCCCGGGGTCTCCGGAGAGTGCAAACAAGAAGAACAGAGGCACCATGCATAGGATCACAATGAGCAGCCATTTCCGGCTGAACACATCGGGAGATTGGTTGGACTTCATCTCGTTCATGAGTGCCCTGCGATGCCGATCTTTTCTTTTAGGCGAACGACTTCTATTGCTAAAGCCATCGTAATTCCAGATCTCAAAACGCGCCGGCACTTGTTCGAGATTCTGCACTTTTCTCCTGCGGAGATTCGGGACACAGCAGATCCTTCACTTCGCTGCGCTTCGTTCAGGATGACATTTGTTCTTTTGAGCGAAGGCTGTGGACAAATTTCAACCTGAGTCTTGAGACATTCGCTATCCCACTCAAGCCAACCGATGGCTTGAATGGGGCACCCAAAGTTTTGTTAGACGGGTGGCGATCAGATTTCGAGCGCTCCGGTGAGGCTGGAGACTTTCTCTACGTTGTGCTTGGCACACCATTGTTCGAGGCCTTTGGCGAGGCGTTCGGTGGCGCGGGGGTCGGCGTAGCTGGCGGTGCCTATCTGGATGGCGGTGGCCCCCGCGAGGAGGAACTCTACTGCGTCTTCGGGGGTGACGATGCCGCCAAGTCCGAGGACGGGAATCCTCACTGCCCGAGATGCTTCGTAGACCATGCGCAGGGCGATGGGTTTGATGGCTGGGCCGGACAGGCCTGCTGTGATATTGGCGATGCGCGGCTTGCGGGTTTTGGCGTCGATGGCCATGGCGAGAAGGGTGTTGATCAGGGAGATCGCATCGGCTCCGGCTTGCTCGGCGACGCAAGCCATCTCGGCGATGCTGGTGACGTTGGGCGAGAGCTTGACGATTATGGGACGCGCTTTCGCTTCTCCCTTTGCGCGCTCGAGCGCGGCCTGTTTGGTGGCGTAGACGAGTGTGGCGAGCTCGACCATGTCGGTGCCGAAGACCTGGCCTCCGTGTTTGGTGTTGGGGCAGGAGGCGTTGATCTCGTAGGCGGCGATGCCCTCGGCCTGGTTGAGGGCTTCGATGACGGCGACGTAGTCCTTGACCTGATGGCCGAAGACGTTGGCGATGACCGCGCAGCCGGGATATTTGGCGAGCTGGGGTAGCTTGTCGCGAATGAAGGCCTCGACGCCGATGTTTTGCAGGCCGATGGCGTTCAACATTCCGGAGGCGGTCTCGATGACGCGGGGAGCGAGGTTGCCGGCCATGGGTTCGCGGGAGAGGCCTTTGGTGACGAGGCCGCCGATGCGGTCGAGGGAGACGATGTCTTCGAACTCGATGCCATAGCCGAAGGTTCCGCTGGCGGCGATGACCGGGTTGCGGAGTTCGATCCCGGCGAAGCTTACCGCTATGTTCGGCTTCATTGATTGGCTACCGGTGTGGTTGGGGAAGCGGAGGACGAGGCATTCGATCTACCCACCCTACGCGATGAAGCCGCGTAGGATGGGGCACCCACTTTGATTGCCTGAGTGAGAATGTGGCCGACTGAGGCCGAAGGCTGATTGATGCCAAGCAGAGCGGCGAAGGTGGCGGCGAGGTCGACGGGGCCGACGCGGCCGCGATAGATGCCGGGCGCGAAGGGTGCTCCGTAAAAGCCGAGCGGAACGTGGCGGTCGTAAGACCAAGGGCTGAAGTGAGTGGTGCCGCCGCTGGAGTGGCCCTCCATCTGGTAGTCGGCGAAGACGGTCATGACATACCAGCCGCCGTTAGAGGAGTAGCTGTGGGCGAGGATCTGGCCGAATTCGCTGGCGGGATATTGGCCGGCTGCGAGCTGCAGGCGGGTATAGGCGTGGATCAAAACGGGAGTGGGCGGAAGGCGGGTCTGAGACGGCGCCGCCGTCTCCTGCGGCTTGCCGAGAGAATCGACGGCGGACGGCAGCGCGGTAAGCACCGCATCTTCGGCCTGGGCTTCATTGATGCCGGCGTGCTCGAAGCTGGTCGGGTTGAGCGCGAGGTAGGGGAGTTCCTGCTGGTCGAAGAGGTAGACGACGTTTTGACCGGGAGAGAACTTCGCGTTCATCGCCTGGTTCAGCTGGGCAACGATCTTTTTGGTGCTGATGCTAGCCGCGTTGATGCCGAGTTTGGCGGCTTCGCCGAGGACGGGCGCGATTCCGTGATCGGCGGTGAGGGCGATCCAGACGTTGCCGAGGCCGCCATCGACGTGGGTGTCGAGCCAGGTGAAGAAGCTGTCGAGGTCGGTATCGAGAGAATCGACCATCTGGTGCTGAGGGACTGCGTCCGGGCCGACGGCGTGGCCGAGGACGTCGTTGGCGGAGAGGCTGAGGGTGAGCATGTCAGTGGTTGCGTGGGTCCCCAGTTTCTCGCCGGTGATGAGGGCGCGGGCGAAGTCGAGCTCGTACTCGTTGGCTGCGGGGCTGCGTCCGACGTATTCGTAGAAATTGTTCATCGGCTTCATGGAATCGAGGGGGAACTTAGCGAAGAAGGCGTCGGCCTGCTGGACGGCCTGCGCGGCTTCTCCGCTGGCATTGAAGGCCACGGCCCAATCGGGCAACTGCTGCTGGTAGAAGGTTGAGGTGATGAAGGCCCCGGAAGCCGGGTCGATCCAATAGGCAGCGTTGGCCGCGGAGCCTGAGGGCAGGATGGAGGCGCGGTCTTTCAGCGAAAGGCCGAAGACTTTGGACCGCCCGTTGGTTGCGAGGCGGAGCTCATCGCCGACGGTCGAGGCGCGCAGATTGCGAGGCGACGCTCCGGGGTCTGGAGTCTTGCCCGGCGCGGATGCGGGAAGGCCGACGAGGGCGTATCGCTCGTCCTCGACCGAGGTAATCTCGCGCTTGGTGTTGCGGCTCAGGTCCCACCAGTCATTGTTGGCGATGCCGTGGCCGTCGGAGTAGGCTCCGGTGCCGATGGTGGAGTGGCCGGGCGCGGTCTTGGTGTTGGCGTAGTCGTAGTAGCAGTCGGGGAAGTAAGCTCCCTTGTCGAGAAAGAGGCGGAAGCCGTGGCCTTTGAAGTCGGCGCGGTAGCGCTCGAGGTAGTCTTCGCGGAACTGGTCGATGACGAGGATGATGACGAGTTTGGGGTGGGCGTTGTAGGCGCTGGGCGGGGTGGGGGTGGCTTGGGGTACCTGCGCGTTGAGTGCGGTGGGAGCGATCAGCAAAAGGAATAGGAGGGTTGCGGTGATTCTTCGGCAGAGAAGGCGGGGGCAGTCGAGATTTCGCAAGGTTTGCTCCTGAAACATGTTAACCCGGCGGCCGAGCGGCTCCCCTGGAGCGCAGCACCGGGCGGAAACTCGGGTACTCACGTAAACTGGAAGCTTACGGTTTGAAGTTTCTGTGCGCCGCTTTGGAGTTGGTCAAAGAGGAGATTGGTTGACTACATATACCGTCGGTTTCGAACGCGCTGCGGATGGCTCGACGAACGCATTTTCGTTGGACTATCCGGTGATGGTCTCTGCTTTAGATCGCGAGTCGGCGAGAGTGAGAGTTAAGGAAGCGATTCAAATTTATCTGGACGAGATGAAAGCGTCGGGATTTCCCATCCGTGAACCTGCGGTTGAGTGCGAGACCGTAACCGTCTGACACTCACATCCAACGAAATCCAATTGAAAAGAATGACTCATGCTTGATCTAGGTTTTGTAAGGGCCAACCTGGAGTTGGTGAAAGAGAAGTTGCGTGCTCGAGGCGCCGATCCGGATGCGTTGCTGGGGAATTTTGCCGCAATCAACGATCGTCGGCGTTACATGATTACCCATGCTGAAGGCCTTAAATCTAGGGCAAATGAAAAGACTCGTCGAATCGAAACGTTGACGCGTGGGATGAAGCATATTGAGGCTAGCCTTGGCGAAGCGGCTCTGAAGTCCGAAGAATTTGGTTCGATGTTGGGAGAGCGGACAGGACTTCTCGGTGAGTTGGTCATTGAAAAGCGGGAGATTCAGCAGGCAGAAGAAAATGCCTTCAACGCCGACCTAGAGATGCGCGGAATTCTTACTAGTATTCCGAACCTACCTGCAGATGACGTGCCTCCAGGTAAATCTGAGCACGACAATGTCCTCATTCGCGAATCAGAAACTAAGCCACGTATATTCGACTTCGCCCCGAAGCCACACTGGGAATTGGGAGAATCACTGGGTGTCCTCGATTTTGAACGCGCTGCGAAGATTTCGGGAGCGAGGTTCGTCGTTTACTGGAATCAGGGTGCGCGGCTGGAGCGGGCGCTGGCGAATTTCATGCTGGATGTTCATACCGGCGAGCATGGCTATACGGAAGTTCTTCCCCCGTTCATGGTGAATGGCCAATCCCTGTTTGGCACAGGACAGCTACCAAAGTTTGCGGCTGATCTTTTCCGCTGTGCTGAACCCGATCTCGATGCTCAGGGGCAGGCACGTGAGAATGAGGATTCGGAAGCAGAACAGAAGGCGCTATTTACTGACCATTGGCTGATTCCGACCTCGGAAGTGCCAGTCACGAATCTGTTTCGAGACGAGGTGTTAGATGAGGCGGAGCTGCCGCGCTCGTTGACGGCGTACACATCGTGCTTTCGCGCGGAGGCGGGTTCGCATGGGCGAGATGTACGCGGGATCATTCGGCAGCATCAATTCCAGAAGGTGGAACTGGTGAAGGTGACGCGGCCGGAAGAGAGCTACGCGGAGCTGGAGAAGCTGACGGCCAATGCCGAGACCATCCTGCAGAAGCTGGGTTTGCCTTACCGGACGATGCTGCTGTGCGCGGGCGATATGGGTTTCTCAGCGGCGAAGACTTACGATATCGAGGTGTGGCTGCCGGGGCAGGGGACGTATAAGGAGATATCTTCGTGCTCGAACTGCGAAGCGTTTCAGGCGCGGCGCGCGAATATCAAGTATCGTCCACAGGGGAAGAACAAGGCGGAGTTTGTGCATACGCTGAACGGCAGCGGGCTGGCTGTGGGACGCACCTGGGTCGCGATCTTTGAGAACTATCAGCAGGCGGATGGGACGGTGCGGATTCCGGATGTGCTGGTGCCTTACATGGGCGGCAAGACGATGATCGAGCCGGTTGCCGGCTTTAAGAAATAAGAAGGTGACATGAAGAAGACGTTAGGGACTTATCTTTGGTGGACCGAGGAGCGGGGCAGCTTTCACTACGATGTTATGGTGACGCTGATTCTAGCGTTTATTTTTATAACTCCCCATCTATGGAACTATGGCGACCGGCCTTCGCCGCGTGGAACCGCTCCGGCTGAGGTGCTGGTGAAGACGGAATCGCCGGACCACTTCGTCTATCAGATCAATGCCTCGCAGATTAAGGGCTCGGACGATTTGCAGGCTGCGCTGCAGCGCGGTGTTGAGGCCATTTCCGGCGATGTGGTGCTGGATAGATACGAGGCGGAGCGCGACTCCAGCGGCAAGATAGCTGCCTATAAGGTTTGGGCGCATCGATGAGGAAGATGAATCTGAGTTATTGGCCGGGTTTGGTGCTGCTGTTGATGGCTTCTCTTTCGGCGACGAGTTATGCCGCCGATTTAGACAAGGTGCTGGCGCAGATGGATGCTGCTGCGGCGAAGTTCCAGAATGCGCAGGCGGACTTTCTGTGGGACGACTACACCAAGGTAGTCGACGACCATGAGCAGCAGTCGGGGACGATCTACTTTGAGCGCGTCTCCGGGCAGACGCAGATGGCGGCGCTGGTGCAGCAGCCGAAGAAGAAGACGGTCGTCTATAAGGATGGCGTACTGAGCTACTTCGATCCGTCGGTCGATCAGCTGAACGTGTTCAATACCGGAAAAAATAAGGCGCAGATTGATAGCTTCCTGACGCTGGGCTTCGGCGGCAGCGGCAAGGACTTGAAGGCGGCGTGGCAGATTAACGACCTGGGTGCGGAGACGATTGATGGAGTGGCAAGCGAGAAGCTGGACCTGCAGAGCGATCAGGCGAAGAGCCAGAACATCGTCCACATTACGATCTGGGTCGATCCGGCCCGGGCGGTTTCGCTGAAGCAGGTCTTTTACTACACCTCGGGCAATACGCGGACTTCGACATTCACTCGTATCAGGTACAACTCGAAATCGCTGCCCAAGAGCGTCTTCGATGTGCCTAAGGCGAAGAACGTGGTGCAGAAGTAGTGCGAGTGCAAATGTGTGTTGCCGAATGGCGGGGACATCGCCTATGCTGGCCTCGACTCTGCAACTGATCCCGGCGTTTACGAATCCCTGGAGATTCCTTACAGAGCTTTAAGCAGCGCGGCTGTGAAACTCCTCTCAAGGAGCAAGACTGGTGCAGCACACGATTTTTATCAGCTACCGTCGCGATGACTCTGAGGGCGAGGCGGGACGGCTCTTCGACGATCTGACTCGGGCCTACGGAAGCGATGCTGTCTTTATGGATGTGGCGGGCATCGCGCCGGGAGTGGATTTCCGTAAGGCCATCGACGATAACGTCTCTGCGTGTGGCGTCTTTCTCGCCGTGATTGGGTCGCAGTGGGTGACAACAACCGGGATAAACGGCGAACGACGGCTCGATGATCCCAACGATTTCGTGCGTCTTGAGATCGCCTCGGCGCTGGCGCGGAATATTGCGGTGATTCCGGTGCTGGTGCACGGCGCGAAGATGCCGCATCGGGACCTACTGCCCGACAACATCAAGGACCTTGCCTATCGGAACAGCGTCGAGATCTCTCATGCGCGGTGGAACTCCGATGTGGAACTGCTGGTCGGGGCGCTGCGGGCCTACGTGACCTCGACCCCGTCGACGGCTAACCAACCGGTGCATGCGACTGTCCCGGTGCAGCTGCCGGCCCCGATCACGCCTTATGCCGCGCCTGAACCCGCAAAATCGAAGATGCCATTGATTGTGGGTGGGAGCGTAGCTGCGATTGCTCTGGCGGGGGTGATTGGGTTCTTAGCGCTGCACAATCAGAATAAGCCGACCCCTGCGCCGAGCCCCACCAACCCGACCGTCGTGCCGTCGCCCTCACCAAGTCCGATTCCTCCGCTGGTCGGGACGTGGGTCAAAAGCGGAGCGGCCACAGGGCCGGACGCTCTTCAACAGTTGAAGATCTCGGGATCGGGGAGCCAGTACAGCGTCGAGCCCTGGGGATCCTGCCAGCCCACGCCTTGTTCGTGGGGCGCGCAGACGCTGATTTTTGACGGGAAGCAGATGACCGGTACCTGGAAGGTGAGCGCGCTGCCCGGCGAGTTGCGCAGCAACCGCACGGTGCAGATTTCGATCACTCCCCTGAGCGGCGGCCTTGATGTGAAAACGATCAATAGCCACACGCCGCCGGGTGGGCAGACGATTGTGGAAAGCCCTGAATTCCGGTTTGTGAAGGCTCAGTAGGGGGCCACAGATCGGGCACGGATCGAGTGTTGAGAATGTCATGCCTAAGCATGGCGAATCAAAACCTTCGCTTTCGCCAATAGCCGGGGCGGCGTTTTCCGTGGGCGATGGCGAGGATCAATATTTCCTGTTGTTCGCGCCCCCGCCAATGGGCCTCTCATCGCCCCCGGCGTAGCGGTTCATCCATCCGACGCGGGCAAACAATACTCTCTTGGGCTCTGCCATCGTCATTTCCCTTTCACTCCCCAGTATCAATCTGCGCCCTTTGGAGTTTGTCGGAGTAATCGACGTACACCGACTTCCAGGTTGTGTAGAAATCGAGTGCGCCGGTGCCGCCTTCGCGGTGGCCGTTGCCGGTTTGTTTGACTCCTCCGAAGGGGAGATGGACTTCGGCGCCGATGGTTGGGGCGTTGATGTAGGTGATTCCGGCCTCTAAGTCGCGGATTGCCTGGAAGGCGCGGTTTACGTCTTTCGAATAGAGCGAAGTCGATAGTCCGTACTGGATGCCGTTGGCGATAGTGAGCGCGTCATCGAGGTCTTCGCATTCCATGAGGCTGACGACGGGGCCGAAGACTTCTTCCTGGGCGATACGCATGTTTGGCTTCACTTCACTGAAGACTGTTGGTGCGAAGAACCAGCCCTTTGCGTGTGCGCCTTCAGTGAGTCTTGCTCCTCCTGTCACAAGCTTCGCGCCTTCGGCTTTGGCGATGGCGACGTAGCGTTCGGAGGTTTCGATCTGCTGCTGGTTAATCTGTGGGCCGACCTGGTTGGATTCGTCGAGGCCGTTGCCAACTTTGAGTGATTTAGCGCGAGCTACTAACTTCGCGGTAAATTCTGCGGCGATCGACTTATGCAGGATGATGCGGCTGGTTGCGGTGCAACGTTGTCCGGTTGTGCCGAAGGCTCCCCAGAGCGCGCCTTCGAGGGCGAGATCGAGGTTGGCGTCTTCGAGGACGATCATGGCGTTCTTGCCGCCCATTTCGAGCGAGCATGGCTTGAAGAGTCCGGCGGCTGTCTGGCCGACGATGCGGCCTACTTCGCTGGAGCCTGTGAAGGAGATGGCTCGCACTTGCGGGTGGGCGACGAGGGGGGCGCCGGCTTCGGGGCCGAATCCGGTGACGATGTTGACGACTCCCGTCGGCAGGCCGGCGTCGATCAGCGTTTGGACGAGGTTGTAGGTGGAGAGCGGGGTGTCTTCGGCGGGCTTGATGACGCAGGTATTGCCGCAGACGAGCGCGGGAAAGAGCTTCCACGAGGGGATGGCCATGGGGAAGTTCCACGGCGCGATCATGCCGCAGACGCCGACAGGCATACGCAGCGACATGGCGAATTTGTTGGGTAGCTCGGAGGGTGTGGTCTGCCCGAAGAGGCGGCGGCCCTCGCCGGCCATGTAGAAGGCGGTGTCGACGGCCTCTTGAACGTCCCCCCGGGTCTCGGCGAGAACCTTGCCCATTTCGCGGGTCATGTCGTTGGCGTATTGCTCTTTGCGGCTGAGGAGGATTTCGCCGCAGCGGTAGAGGATCTCGGCGCGCTTGGGCGCGGGGGTGAGACGCCATGTCTTCCAGGCTTCGGCTGCGGCGGTGACGGCGTCGTCGATGTCGGCGGCATCGGATTGCTGGAATTCGCCGACGATGTCATCGTGGTTGGCGGGATTGATGTTCTGGAAGACTTTGCCGCTGTGCGAGGCGACCCGTTGGCCGCCGATGAGATTCTTGTAGGTCGTGGTCATTTCAACAGCTTACTAGGGTCGGTGCCAGTGTGACGCAATGAACAGAGATGGAACGATGATCGCCAAAAGAATCCAAATGATCAAAAATAGTTTGGGCAACACCAGAATATGATTTTTCCCTATCTGGTCAGTATTTGGATGCCCGCCGCCCCGAAGGCCCGGGATGCCATATACATCAGCGTCTGCCTTGGCTTTCTCGATCCACTCTCGCTCGAGATGGTCCGATGCGTCAACGCCGGCTTCAAGAGCCCTTCTAATGAGAGAGGCCGCGACGGCACCACAGACCGCGATGGAAAAGCAAAAAAAGCCGAGTATCCCGGTCAGATATGACCATTGGTCTAAATTCTCACAGAACTTTGGTAGGACTGTGCCTTCTGCTGCAAAAAGAAATCCGTGGATGATCAGCATTCGCTGCAGACGCTCATTGATCAGGATATCTTCGCGGACAATATAGGCGCGGTAGGTCTCATAAAGGCGGAAAACCGCTCTAGCGTGTGAGCCGGCGTCTTTGTCTTCTCCCCAATCGATGTTTGGCATGTCAGTTGAGAATTAGATCGAGCAAGACTACCACATCTGCCTCGCTCGGCTTAAAGAAGTTGAAATCTTTTTTGGCGGTTTTACACATCCGCCTGTCTTGTAAGCCGTTAAACACAGAGTTGGAGCCTCTAGCCGCAGTCTGTCATGTCGCCCAGCTCACTGGCGCTTCGAATGCGAAGGCAAAACGACCTTCGGTTTCGAGCCTCACCGGTTGGAATGAACGGAGGGCTAGAGCGGCGGTTTGTCTCTCGCCGCGCGTGTCCATACAATCGGATAGTTGACCTTTGGCGTGTTTGCCGGGGCATTGGATTGGATTTCAATCGTTTATGGCAGAGCATTCTGGCAGTCTTGAGCAGCGGCGGACGGGTTCGGTTCCCGCGGCATGGGTCAAAACGGAGTTGGCGCGGCATCCTCAACGGCCCTTCCCCATGGATTTTGTAGGACGCATCTTCACCGATTTCAGCGAGATCCACGGCGACCGCGCGTTTGGCGACGATCCGGTGATTTCCTGCGGGATGGCGCGGTTTCATGGCGCAGAGGTGATGGTTGTCGCGAACCTTAAGGGGCGGACGACCAAGGAAAAGGTGCAGCGCAATTTTGGCATGCCGAATCCAGAGGGCTACCGGAAGGCATTGCGGGCGATGAAGATCGCGGAGAAGTTTGGCCGGCCGGTCTTTACGTTCATTGACATTCCCGGTGCGTGGCACGGTATGGGCGCGGAGGAACGTGGCCAGGCCGAAGCCATTGCGCGGAACCTGCGCGAGATGTCGCGGTTGCGTGTGCCGACGATTGCGACGATTACCGGCGAGGGTGGTTCTGGAGGGGCATTGGCGATTGCCGTCGCCGACCGGGTGCTGATGCTGGAAAATGCGATCTATTCGGTGATCTCGCCTGAGTCGTGCGGGTCAATTATGTGGCGTGACGCGGGGAAGAAGGCCGAGGCGGCGGCGGCGCTCAAGATCACGTCCGCAGATGTGAAGTCTCTGGGCTGCATCGACGATATTGTGCTCGAGCCGGGCGAGGGAGCGCAAACCGATTTGACGTCTGCTTGCGATTTGCTCGATGCGGCGTTGACGACCCATTTCGACGCGATTAAGTCGGTGCCGATCGACGAGCTTCTCGCTGCGCGCCAGGCGAAATTCCGCAATATGGGACAGTTTTATACCTCCTGAATGCCGGCTTTTTATTCCATGATCGATGGCTCTTGCGTCCGCTGGATGGCTTCGGAAATCTACGGGGCCGCTGGGCTTGCGAAGCGTGAGGCTGGCTCTTGAGCGCGGCGGTGACGCCTGACGTCGCGCTGTACGGAACTCCTTTCAGAAAGACCTTCCTTTTTCGGCTATGGGCGGTCGTCTTTTGCGTGATTGCATTCATGTACGCGTGGCTGGCGGAGGGGCTTGCCGGCGGGTTTGCCAGCGGATTTAGCACCGGCCCATGGTTTGAGCTGGTCTACCGCTCGACCTTGCTCTTGTTGTTGCTGGTGGGCTATTGGGCGATGGGCTACGTTTTTCAGCGACAACGAACTCCGCTGAAGTCGATGGGGTTCATTCGCCGCGCGACCGCAGCGGGGGAGTTTGGCTCCGGGGCGGCGTTTGGCTGGGGCGCCATGGTGGTTTGCGTGCTGCCGATGGCCGTCATTGGCGGGTTCACAATTACATTCTGGACCGGGCCGCGGCAGTTTGGACTGCTGGTTTTGGATGTCTTGGTGTTGCTGGTTGCGGCGTTGGCCGAAGAAGTCATCTTTCGCGGATATCCCTTTCAGCGATTGATTGATGGTGTGGGGCCGGTGATGGCGACGTTGATTGCGTCGGCGGTCTTCGCGATTCGTCATTTGGCCAATCCCGACTCGAGTCTTGCGAGCACGCTGGTGACGGTGCTGGCGGGTTGGTTGCTGGCAATGGCCTACCTGCGCACCAGGGCGTTGTGGCTGCCGTGGGGACTGCACTTCGCGTGGAACGCAAGCATGGGAATTCTGTTTGGGCTGCCGATCTCGGGACTGCGAATGTTTTCTCCGGTGATCTCGACCAATCCGCATGGGCCGCTTTGGCTGACCGGCGATGGATACGGCCCGGAAGGGAGCGCAGTTGCGGCGGTGGTTCTGCTGGGCTCGCTTGGCGTGCTGATGTGGGTGACGCGGGATTACGCCTGGGAGTATGCGCAGCCGGTGATTGTTCCGGGCGGGATTCCGGTGGATATCGATGCTGCGGCGAAGCGGCAGCATGAGGCGGCGATGGGTTCTCCAGCGGAGGTTGCTGGGCCGCAGCTGGTGCAGATTTTGCCGGTTGGTGGGGTGGTTGGAACATCGGTCGAGATCGTCGCACCGGAAGTTTCCGATCCGCGTTCGGAGAATCCTTAGTCGTCTGAGTCTCCGGTTGGTTTCTGATCCAACAGAGCGGCTTCGCGAATCTTCTCCACGTCGACGAGGTCCTGGGGACGGCCTACTGCGAGCTTGTTTTTGATGAGATGTTCGCGTGAGATCACGTGGGCAGGTACGTCGTTGTCGACCAACGCCTCGATGCGGTCTCTCCATGCTTCATCGAAGCCGATGGCCTCGATGCGCTGCAAAATGTCGATGCGCAACGGCGGGAGGCCAATCTGGAAGATCGAGCCAGGTTCGTCCCGAAAGCTCGCTGGACTCATCCCGGAAAGCGGAGCGCCATATTCTGCCAGCGCATTGAAGACGGCCTCGCTGTTCTTCTCGCTCGTTCTTATGAAAATGTCTAGGTCTTTGGTCGCGCGGGGCTCAGAGTGAACTCCTACTGCATAAGCACCAACCACAAGGTAGTCAACGTGATGGGCGTTGAACGCGCACAAGATGTCGCGAAGATCTTTGTTCATCATCGATGCGCACTCCCTTAAACGCGTAAGCGTCAATGCTGGCTTCGCATACGGCGCTGAGACGTTCGCCGACAGACCGGCTGCGCCAGTAGCGATAGGTTTCCATGCGCTGCTCTTTGAGGTCGGTGATGCGGCGAATCGTCTTATCCATCGCGGCCTCCGCTCTTCTATTTTAGTTGATTCGGAATCACTTGTTCCTGATGGACGCGGAGATAATGGTTTGGCATGGCTCACTTATCCATTCAGATTCGCACTGTTCATGCCTCGGATATTCCGACCTTGCATCGGCTGATCGAGGAGTCGGTGCGAGGTTTGCAGGCTGGCGACTATACGCAGGCACAGATTGAGGGCGCGCTGGGTGGGGTTCTGGGGTTGGATGCGCAACTGATTGAAGATCAGACTTACTTCATCGCCGAACACCGAGGTGGTGAGGGTCAAGCGGTTGCCGTGGGATGTGGCGGGTGGAGTTACCGCAAGACGCTTTTTGGGAGCGATCACAGGCCGGGGCGCGAGGCCGCGCTGCTCGATCCTGAGACGGATGCGGCGAAGATTCGAGCGATTTTTGTGCATCCGGAATGGGCGCGGCGGGGGATTGGGAGCCTGATCCTGAAGCATTGCGAGGACGCTGCTGTGACAGCGGGTTTTCGCAGCTTCGAGATGGGATCAACGCTGACCGGCGTCCCGCTGTATTCGCGGAAGGGCTATCGCGAGATTGAACGCATTGCAGTGCCTCTTCCGAATGGCGAGACGGTGGCGGTAGTTCGGATGCGCAAGGAAGCTTGCTAGCGCGCCAGAACCGCGCGATAGCGGACGTGGTTTTTGCGAACTTTGCTTAGCGCGACGTTGACCTTGTCGAAGGAGAACTTTTCAGTCTGGGCTTTGACTCCGTGGCGAGCGGCGACGTCGAGCATTTCGCGAATCTGCCAGGGGCTGCCGATCGGGCTTCCGGCGACGCGGCGCTGGCCACCGACGAGCGGAAAGACGGGCAGCGAAACCGGCTCCGGCGGCACGCCGACGAAGACCAGGGTTCCGGTGGGGCGCAGGGCCTGCAGGTAGGCGGCCCAATCCTGTTCGGCGTTGATGGTGGAGATGATGAAGTCGAAGTGGCCGGCCAGGCTTTTGAGGCCCTTGGAATCGCGGGTGTTGACGAAGTGGTGGGCGCCGAGAGTCTTGGCTTCCGCTTCTTTGGCGGCGGATGTGGAAAAGGCGGTGACATCGGCTCCGAAGGCGCGCGCAAACTGGAGGGCCATATGCCCCAGGCCGCCGATGCCGATGACTCCAACGCGTGAGGAGGCGTTTACGCCGTAGGTCCGCATCGGGTTGTAGACGGTGATGCCGCCGCAGAGCAGCGGAGCGGCGTTCTCGCTTTCGAGGGCGGCGGGAATCGGGACGGCGAAACGGGCGTTGACCCGAACCGCGTCGGCATAGCCGCCGTTGCGATGAACGCAGACTCCCTGGTTCTTCGCGCAGAGATTTTCGAGGCCCTTGCGGCACCATTCGCAGTGGCCGCAGGAGTTGGCCTGCCAGCCGACGCCTGCGCGATCGCCGACGGCGAATTCGGCGACGGCGGAGCCGACCTTAGCGATGGTCCCGACGATCTCGTGGCCGGGAATGAAGGGATACTGGCTCATTCCCCAGTCGTTGTCGATCAGGTGGATATCGCTGTGGCAGATCCCGCAATGTGTGATCTTGACTTCGACGTCGGTGGGCTGCAGCTCTCCCGGGTCGTATTTGTAGGGGAGCAGTTCGGCGCCAGCCGCGTGAGTCGCAAATCCGTGAATCAAAGCCATGCAGTGCGTGCCATCCAGTGAGTGTCTTCGAGAGCGCTTCAACCATCATACCGTCCCGTCCATTTCGTGACGGCGGAAAACGCCTCCGGCTACTCGACCTGGAGAGAAAGCACCTGCTGGCCGGTCAGCAGGCCGCCGGCGGGGACCGATCCGGCGGAGACGGCCGACTCGCCGTTCAGGGTCATCTCCTGATTGCTGCGCAACGGTTCGAACACATTGGCCATCGAGATGGGTAGAGCGGCCAGTGTGCGTCCGTCGAGAACTGCCTGGGCGGAGGGCTCGAGCAGGGTGACGTAGATTCGATCGTTCGCATGAAGACTGTTCATCTGGGCAATGCTTGCGCTGATGTCGAGTGGGCGGGCGTTGCCGCGTGAACTCTGGGTGATGCGATCAAGGGTTGCGGCGTCGCTGACCACAATGCGCAGAGGGCCATGCGGAAGGGCGGCCGGGAGGGTGACCGGAATGCGAACGTTGCGCGGTTCGCCGTGGTAGGGGCGGACGGTGGCGTCGATGGTGATCGAGTCGCCGGGATGGACGCGGTTCGCCGAGCTGATGACGCTCTCAAGCTGGAGGGATTGGCGGCCGGGGATGGCCTCGAATTCGACATTGACTGAGCGCAGATTGGTGAGCCGGGCAGCGTTGTCGTAGAGCTGGGCGAAGTTTCGGCCGACGGTGACTGCGGCCTGCAGGCTGGCTGGCGCCTGGTCGGTAGGCGCGACGAGTGAATCGAGGTGTACCGATGGGTAGCCGTCGAGGTCGATGGAGGCGGTCATTCGATAGCTGGCTTCCTCGGCGTAGCTATTGCTCGCCAGCAGCGCCTGGTAGATCGAGACCATGACGGCGACAGGCGTGATCTGCGGATTATCCACGACCTCGAAGTGCAGCTTTCGAACGGCTGACTTGCCACCGGAAGCGGCGTTGGAAGAGTCCGCAGCTTCCGAGCTAATGGAGACGCTGACGGGAATCATGCGCGCGGTCGTGCCGAGCAGGCCGCCGATCGCCGACTGGCGGTCCTGGGTGAAGGAGCCGACGGTTTCTGTGGTGTTGATGATCTTGAAGGCGTTGAGCGGCGAGGCGAGGGTAGCCAGGACCTCCGCCTTGGTCATCGGCATGGAGACGGGGCCGTACTGAGTGATTGGATGGCCGCAGGCGAGCAGCTGCTTGGCGTCGACATAGGTGACGGTGCAGGTGGCGGAGATGTCCAGATCGCCGCGGACTAGCACCGCGCTGATGGCCGATCCGGGAACGATGGGTTCGGGCTGGGCCTGGTTGGAGCTGCCGCCGCCAATCCCGGAGGTCGCGGTCAGGCTGGATGCGGGAAGATTATCCTGCCAGAGCTTGATGGCTTGCGCGCTGAATCCGCTAAAGACGAGCGGCGTTTCGATCGGCTGGACGGTTGCGGCACTGGCGACGGGGGTTGCCGCAGCGGCGGCTTGCGCGGAATTCGCCGGCACCGCTGCCGAGCCGAGTGCGTTCTCGTTCGCGGGTGGCGTGGTTGGTCGCGCACCTGGAACATCTGCGCGATCGGCGTGATGCCGGCGATCGGCTCCTTGCTGAATTGGCCGATGCGGTAGGAGAGCGCGCCGAGCAGCTTGCCGTCGATGTAGACCGGGCTGCCGCTCATGCCGGCGACGACGCCGGTGTACTCGGGCTTGGCGCCGACGAGCCGGGCGAGGATCATGTCCTGCCCAGGGCCGAGGGCGTTGTGCAGGATGCCGAGGATTTCGACCTCCATCGCCTCGGGCTGCGTGCCCTCAAAGACGGTGTAGGCGACGCCGCGCAGGCCGCGATGCACCTGGCTGAGCGGAAAGACTCCGGCGGCGGCGGAGGGCGGTGGAGTGGGGGGCAGAGAAATGGTCGTCGCCGGGGTGACGACGCCCGTTTGGGCAGGCGACGCTTGGGCATGCGAATACAGGGTATTGCATGCCATCAATCCGGCGGCGAGCAAGAATCTCGTCCGGAGTGTTGCTTTCCCGCAGGTTTCCACGTCTACAGAGTAGCTGGTGGAGTGCGGTCGCCGCAAAGCTGCCACCTCTTGGACGATAATGATTGCTATGAAATGGAATCGGGGCGACGCCCCTCGAAGTTGGACTCCGCACGCGGTACTTAGCAGTCTTTGCTGTCGCGATAACGCTTTTAAGCGGAGTTACGGGGGTGGCGCAGTCGACGCCTGCGCAGCAGCCCCAGCAAACGCCGCCGGCGCACAGCAACCGGACACCCCAGACGCAGGCGGACCGGGTGGCGACAATGGCGTGATCGCGCTGCCGAAGAAGAAGGAAGCCGAACCCGAGCCGCCTCCTCCGCCGAAGCCCGAGGTGAAGAACCCTCCGGGGATGGGCAATTTCTCGCTGCGTGTCGATGTGCCGGTGGTTACAGTGGACACGGCGGTGATCCTGCAGAAGACACACGCGTTCATCCCCGGATTGAAGGAGTCCAACTTCCGGATATTTGAGGACGGCGTCCCGCAGACCATCACCGGTTTTCAACGCATCCAGGCGCCGATTACCGCGGTGCTGTTGCTCGAGTTTGCGGCCAAGAACTACTCGTTCATCTATGACATGAGGAACGCTGCTTATACCTTTGTCGAGCAGCTTAAGCCGGAAGATTACGTCGCAGTGATGACTTTTGACATGCGGACACAGATTCTCACCGACTTCACCCAGGACAAGCGGGTCATTTACAACTCGCTGAACTCGCTCACGATTCCGGGCTTCAGCGAAACGAATGTCTTTGACGCGCTTTATGAGGCGCTCGACCGGTCGAGCCGCATCGAGGGCCGGAAATATATCGTCCTGATCGCTTCAGGACGCGACACGTTCAGCAAGATCACGCTGGACAAGATACTGCAGAAGATCAAGGCCACGCCGAATGTGACCATCTTCACAGTGGGCACGGGGCAGGCCGCGCGCATCATGTCGAACATGGGCGGAGCGCGGGAGATCGATTACCTGCAGGCCGACAACCAGATGGCCACCTTTGCGCGGATGACCGGGGGCATGTCGTTTTTCCCTCGATTTGCGGGCGAGATGCCGGATATTTTCCATGAGATCAACGACACCATCCGGAACCAGTACGAGATCACCTATAAACCCTCCAACGCCAAGCAGGATGGCAGCTATCGCAAGCTGCGCGTGGAGTTGGTGGACGACGAGGGTCAGCCGCTGAAGATGCAGGACGAGAAGCATAAGCCGCTGAAGTACGAGATCATTGCGCGGGACGGGTATAAGGCGAAGCAAGAAGTGGAGTAAGAGCTTGTGGGTGGTTAAATCGCTGCAACTGCAGATATCTTCACTTCGCTCTGCTCCGGTCGGGATGACAATTCATAGAGAGGGGAAGCGGGCGAGCCGGGCTTCAAGGTTGGCTTTCACTTCGGGCCACTCCTCTCGCACGATGCTATACCAGTGGCTATGGCGGATGCTGCCGTCGGGCATGATCATGTGGTTGCGGAAGATGCCTTCGAACTTCACGCCTAGGGCGGCGATTGCGGTTTGGGACTTCAGGTTTTCGTGGTGAGTCTTGAGTGAGACGCGCAGGGCGTTCATGTGCTCGAAGGCGTGGGTGAGCTGCAGATATTTCGCTTCCACGTTGATGCCGGTGCGGTGATAGTCCGGGTGCAGCCAGGTTCCGCCGAGCTCCATGGTGCGGTGCTCCTGGGAGATTTCGTAGAGACGGGTCGATCCCGCGAGTTTGCCGGTTGCTTTGGAACGGGTGGCCCACGAGACGGCGGTTCCGGCGTTGATCTCGCTCAAAGCGATTCTGACGAAGGTCTGCAGGTCTTCTGGCGTGTCTATGCGGCGGCTGGTCCAGCGCCAGATGCTCGATTCAAAGGCGATCTGGGCGAGTTCGGGAAGATGCTGCTGCGTCAGTGGTTCAAGGAGTACGCGGTCTCCTTCGAGGACGATGGGGGTGACGTCCACTGCCGGAAACTCTGATGGCGCTGGAGGCATGACGCTATTTTAGTGGACGACGGGTCACTCATTGAACGGTGCATCGCCGCGAGGCGGAGTATCATCCAAAGGAATAGAGCGGGTGTCGGAGAAAGGCACATATGAAGCTGATTTCGGCATTGCCGGTGGTTTTGTTGGTTGCTTCTTCCGCCTTGGGTCAACGTAGTGGGGCTCCGGCTGGTCATGTGGTTTCTGCCGCTCCATCGGGGCGTAGTTTTTCGATGGCGTCGCCGGGATATGCGCACTCCTCGGCTGGCGTTTCGGCGTATCGACCAAGTCTGGCTGCACCCGCCCGCTCGCTATACAGCAGTAATCCGGCCTACTCAAGCCCGATTGGGCCACCACCATTTGGTGGGACTCAGCCGAATCCGGGTAAACATTACCCGTATCCGACGAATGGTTATCGGCCGTACTACCGAGGTGGGTATGTCTATCCGGCATATATAGGCTATGGCGGGTTCTATGGGGATGCGGGTTACCCGGACGATTCTTCCTACGCCGAGCAGCCGCAAGCTGCGCCTGCCTATCAGGACATGAACGCGCAGGCGCCACCTCCGGATAGCGGTTACGAAGGAAGTTATGGGCAGGCACCAGCTCGTCCGGCCTACCAGCCGCAAGCTGCCGCGCCGGCTGCCATTCCGGACCAGCCGGAGACCACCCTGCTCTTTAAAGATGGACGGCCTCCGCAGCAGGTGCAAAACTACGCGGTGACAAGCACCACTCTCTATGTGCTGGATGGCGAGAGGCGGCGCGCGATTCCGCTGGATGAGATCGATCTGCCGCAGACGCAGAAGACCAATCGCGATGCAGGGCTCGACTTTGATATCCCCGTCGGCGCCGAGTAGGCGTCAGTTCTTTATCCCCCTAACGAAAAGATGACGCGGATGCTGGTCTGCACCTCGACCGGTTCGCCGTTTAGCAGGAACGGCCGGTAGCGGGCCGCCGCGACGGCGTCGATGGCCGCCTGGCGGAGCATGGGCGGGCCTTCGGTGACTTGCAGGTTCTCGATCGTGCCCTGGCGAGAGATGGTGGCCTCGATCACGACCGTGCCCTGGATTCGAGCCGACTTTGCGATGGCGGGGTAGATTGGGCGGATTGGGCTGAGCAATAGCCCGGCGGCGACTCCTTGTGAGACTTGGATTGGATGTTTGGGCGCTGGATGGGCGACAGTGGCGGTTGGCGGTGGCGCGCCGAGCGGGATGCCGGCGAGTAGACCGGGATCAGCGGCCCCTTCGAAGTCCGCCGGGACCAACAGGCGGCTGAGGGCCAGGATCGTTCGCCATGGCGATACTCGTTGGGATCGTTCTTGGCGCCCGCATCTGGGCCTGCAGACTGGGCAACGGCTGTTGCGAGGATGCTGGAGCGGTTGCGCGTTGGATGTGAACCGGTGCAGGGGCGCTTGGTGGCGGCGGGGCTACAAGCAGGCGCTCGATCGACTGCCTTGGCAAGCTCTCGGGATGAAAGAGCGGATAGAGGACGAGCAGCAGGAGCAGAGCTGCCTGCGCGAGGAATGAGCCGATGGCGAACCACTTGCTCCTGGTGCGGATACGGCCCTGTGACTCGACCAGACTGTCTTCAAACATGACGCCTCCCACGAAACGTGAAGTAGGTGGCGAGTCACCTGTTTGCTTAGACCCCGATGTTTCGCAGCGAAGTTCCCGCTATCATCGACTTTCGAGTTATGCGGAGGAATGAATGACGGCGGAAGAGATCAAGCAGTTGTTGCAGCTGGAGGCGCATCCGTGCGAGGGCGGATATTTTCGGCAGACGTGGAAGAGCGACGAGGAGATTCCGCTGACGGCGTTGCCATCGCGCTACAGCAGCGCGCGCGCCGCGGGAACGGCGATCTACTATCTGCTCGAGCCTTCGACTTTCTCCGAGATGCATCGGTTGATTTCCGACGAGGTCTTTCATTTCTACTATGGCGATCCGGTGGAGATGCTGCAGCTTTGGCCGGATGGGAGTTCGCGCGTCGTTCGGTTGGGGAACGACTTGGCTTCCGGGGTGTTGCCGCAGCTAGTTGTGCCGAAGGGTGTCTGGCAGGGTTCGCGGCTGGTGCCAGGCGGAAGTGTTGCGCTGATTGGATGTACGGTGAGTCCGGGGTTTGATTATGCGGATTATGAGATGGGAACTCGGGCTGATTTAGTGCGGGAATATCCGGCGTCGGCGGAGTTGATCGAGTTGCTTACTCGACGCTAGGGCTGGCGGCGTTCGCGGAAGAAGTTGCGGAGCAGTTCGCCGCATTCGTCGGCGAGGATTCCTGTGGTGATTTCCATCTGGTGATTGAGCTTGGGAGTGGTTGATGACCGCGAGTACCGAACCTGCTGCGCCAGCCTTGGGGTCGGCGGCGGCATAGACGAGCCGCGCGATGCGGGCGTGGATGATGGCTCCGGCGCACATCGAGCATGGTTCGAGGGTCGTGTAGAGCTGGCAGCCGGTGAGGCGGTAGTTGTCAGGTGTTGCGCTGCCGCGCGAAGGGCAACGATCTCGGCGTGGGCAGTTGGATCGAGCGTGCGAAGGACGCGGTTTTGCCCCGCGCCGACGACTTCTCCCTCGTAGACGACGATCGCGCCGACGGGGACTTCGCCGGCCTCGGCGGCGAGGCGAGCCTGTTGGAGGGCGAGTTGGAGGTAGCTTTCGTCTTGCGTCATCGAAGTCCTTGCGGCCGGGATCAGATTTTCTCCACGACTACGGCCGTTCCATAGGCGAGAACTTCGGTGACTCCCTGCATCAGATCGTTGGCGTCGTAGCGGGCGGAGATGATGGCGTTGGCGCCGTGCTCTTCGGCGTGGACCATCATGCCGGCAAAGGCGTCGGCGCGCGTTTTCTCGCATAGTTCAGTGAGCAGGGTGATGTCGCCCCCGACCAGCGTTTGCAGGCCAGCGCCGATGCTGCCAAGGATTGAGCGCGAGCGAACGACGATGCCGCGGACGACTCCGAGGTTGGTGACGACTTTATATCCGGGCAACTCCAACGCAGTGGTGACCATAGCGGGATCGAAGGGCATGGCTTCTCCTTGTTCAGGGGCGACGTCGAGAGCTGCCGCGCCTGATTTGGAGATTATAGGCGCTCAATCGGATTCATTCGGCGGCGGGCTGTTGCTGCGTCATGCAGTGGAGCGCGCCGAGGCCCCAGATGAAATCGCCGCAGTGGATGCCGCTGACGATGTGCTTTGGGAAGACGTCGGCGAGGATGCCGAGAGCCTTGCGATCGTTGGGATCGTTGAAGGTGGGCACGAGGACGATTCCGTTGGCGATGTAGAAGTTGGCGTAGCTGGCGGGCAGCCGCTGGCCGTCGAAGACGACGGGGGCGGGCATGGGAAGCTCGATGATTTTGAACGGTTTGCCATGCAGGTTCTTCGCGGACTTGAGGCGGTCGAGGTTCTCGGCGAGCGGCTCGTGATTTTCGTCGGAGGTATTTGCCTCAGTCGCTGTGACAATTGTGTTTTCGGCGACGAAGCGGGTGATGTCGTCGACGTGGCCGTGAGTGTCGTCGCCCGCGCAGCCGCGATTCATCCACAGCACCTGGTCGATGCCGAGGTAGTCGTGAAAGACCTTCTCCAGTTGCTCGCGGCTGACTCCGGGGTTGCGTTGCTGGACGGTGCTGAGCAGGCATTCCTCGGTGGTGATGAGCGTTCCAGCGCCGTTGACGTCGATGCTGCCGCCTTCGAGGACGATGCGATGCTCTGTGCCGTTATCGAGGCGGACGGTTGGCTGCCACGATGGGAGCTTGAGGAGTTCAGCGGCGTGGGCGGGGATTTCGTTGTCGTGTTTCCAGTTGTCGTACTTGGCCCAGGCGTTGAATTTCCAATTTGTAACAGCGACGGTGGCTTGAGCTTCTGAGGGTCCTGTTTTCTTGACGAAGATCGGGCCGGAGTCGCGCGTCCAGGCGCGATCGGTCGGCCAGCGATGAAAGCGAACATGGTGCGGATTCGCCCCGGCGCGGGCGAGTGCGCTCTGGGCGCGGTTCTCGGCGCTCTGTTCCTCGACGAGGATGTGAACCGTCTCGACTGCGGAGAGCCTGCGCACGATGTCGGCGTAGACCCAGGGAATGGCGTGGAATTTTCCCGGCCAGTCGGTGGCGTTGTGCGGCCAGGCGATCCAGGTAGCTTCGTGGCGCTCCCACTCGGCGGGCATTTTGTAGCCGAGCTGGCGCGGAGTCTGGCTTTCTTCTTCGTGCTTAGGCTTGGTCACTTGTCGTTCCCTGTCGTGCTGGCGTCGAGAAAGCGGTGAACGATCGGCTGGTAGGCGTCGATGCGGCGGTCGCGCAGGAACGGCCAGTTGCGGCGCGTGTCTTCGAGCAGGCGCAGGTCGACTTCGGCGACGAGGATTTCTTCCTTGTCGTGCGCGGCCTTGGCGACGATGCGGCCGAAGGGGTCGGCGATGAACGATCCGCCCCAGAACTGCAATCCGGGTCCGTCGACGCGATTGCCGCGCACGTCGCCGTGCTCCTCGCCGACGCGATTGACCGAGCCGACATAGACTCCGTTGGCGATGGCGTGGGCGCGCTGGATGGTCTGCCAGGCGTCATATTGCGCGGCGCCGAACTCTTCCTTCTCGGCGGGATGCCAGCCGATGGCGGTGGGGTAGAAGAGCACATTCGCGCCCTGCATGGCGGTGATGCGGGCGCCCTCGGGATACCACTGGTCCCAGCAGACGAGCGTGCCGATCTTGCCGACGGCGGTGTCGAAGGCCTTGAAGCCGAGATCGCCGGGGGTGAAGTAGAACTTTTCGTAGTAGAGCGGGTCGTCGGGGATGTGCATCTTGCGATAGAGGCCGGCGAGCGAGCCGTCTTTGTGCAGGATGGCAGCGGTGTTGTGATAGAGGCCGGCGGCGCGGCGCTCGAAGAGGGACGCGATGACGACGACCTTTTCTTCGCGAGCGACTGCGCCGAGGCGTTCGGTGCTAGGGCCGGGGATCGGCTCGGCGAGATCGAAGAGCGCGGTGTCTTCGCGCTGGCAGAAATATTGGGCGCGAAAGAGCTCGGGGAGGCAGATGACGTTTGCGCCTTCGCGGGCGGCTTCGCGGACTTTGTCGGCGGCTTTGTCGAGATTGGCATCGGGATCGGGGCCGCAAGACATCTGGATCAGGCCGATGCGGTAGTTCAAATTGGATGGCATCTTCGAGAAAACTCCTCAATAGAAGATACGCGAGGGACGGTTACGATTCAGTCACAGGACGTGCCGGCTCGCGAAATCACCTGGATTTCGCAGCTGGCTTGGCGGCTGAGGTGGTAGATTTGGGCGGCATGGTTGAACTGTCGCGTGAGCCGCGGCCGTCCGGTGGCGATCTCGATGAACGATTGCGCGGCGCGGCTGAGCGATTTGTCTTTGCGGAAGACGAGGGCGAGTTCGCGGACGAGGCGAACGCTTTCGATAGGGAGGATTTTCAAGACGCCTGCTTCTTCGTCGGCGGCGACGGTCGATTTTGGCGCGAAGCCGATGCCCATGCCGGCGGCGACGAAGCGCTTGAGCAGTTCGCTGGAATCGAGCTCCATGCCGATGTTCGGCTTGAGCTCGCGGATCGAGAAGAGCAGGTCGATCTGTTCGCGCTGGCGGCCCTGCTTGGGCAGCAGCAGGGGGTGGCGGGCAACGTCTTCGATACGGAGTTTGCCGGCGCGGGCGAGCGCGTGGCCGGGGGCGGCGACGAGCACGAGCTCGTCCTTGTGTATCCACTCGGCGGTTAGCCGAGAATCTTTGACCGGGAGCGCGACCACGCCGAAATCGACCTCGCGATTGAGCAACGCTTCGAGGGTGCGGGCAGCGGTCAGCGCGGATGATGTTGAGCCCAACGCGGGAGTAAAGCTGCTTGAACTGGCTGAAGACCTGGGGCAGGACGTAGAGGCAGGTGGATTCGTTGGCGCTGATCGCGACCTCGCCGCGCGGGGTGCGCTGCATCTCGCCGACGGCCATCACAATGTGCTGGTGGCATTCGAGGCAGTGTTCGGCGAAAGGCTCGAAGAGGCGGCCGGCGGCGGTGAAGGTAACCTTGCCTCCAGAGCGGTCGAAGAGCTGCGCGCCGACCTCGGTCTCAAGTGAGCGGATTTGCGCGGAGATGGCGGGCTGGGTAAGGGACAGCTTTTCTCCGGCGCGGGAGAAGCTCTTGTGGCGCGCGACTTCGAGGAACGTTCTTAGCTGATCAAAGTCCATGATTGAGACCGCTTTCTAGAATAGAGCAATGCTCCCGGGTTGGATAATTGCCCAAAAATGCCGGGCGAGGAGTCTAAGGCAGCATGGTCCGGAGATGTGAAGATCGCGACTTCGAGGAGATTTGGTCAGTCATCAATGATGGAGCGAAGGCATATAAGGACGTCATTCCCCCTGATCGCTGGAAAGAACCATATATGCCCCGTGAAGAGTTGCGAAACCAGATGGAGGAGGGCGTTGCATTCTGGGGCCATGAAGTGGACGGAGATTTGGCGGGGGTTATGGGCATCCAGCCGGTTCAGGACGTGACGCTGATTCGCCATGCTTATGTCCAAACCGCCTTTCAAAAGCGTGGCATCGGAGCGCTTCTGCTCGATCACTTGCGGGGACTGACCTATACGCCAGTATTGATTGGCACATGGGCTGCAGCGGTTTGGGCGATCCGCTTTTACGAGAGACACGGATTCCGGCTGGTGAGTTCCGAGGAGAAGGATCGCTTGCTTCGGCGTTATTGGAAGATTCCCGAACGGCAGATTGAGACTTCAGTGGTGCTGTCGGACGAGAGGTGGGAGATACTTCGGCCCTGAAGCTTGAGGTTAATCTAGAGCGCAATCAGGGCGAGCGCGATCAGGGCCGCCAAGGCGGTTGAGGCAAAGTTTACGGCGTCGTTATTGAGGAATCCTCGGCGTTCGAGGGTTGCGCCGATGAGGCTGTCGGCGAAGAGACCAGCCACGGCGGCGATCCAGGCAATTCCGGCTAGACGCGGGTTTAGCTGCAGTGTGGGAATTGCGGTGATGACGACGACTGCTGCGGCGAGGCATCCTGCGACGGTGCCGGCGAGGGTGATAGCGCCGTCGGTTCCGGGGGGAACCCGGCGCCCGTTGGTGATCAGGATGGGGGTACTGCCGATGGCCTGACCGATTTCTGAGGAGACGGTGTCGGCGGCGGCTTCAGCGAGCGCGGCGACCAATATCGTCGCTAAAGCGGACGAAAGGATTACCAGGTGGCTAATGTGGATTCCAACATAGACATGGTGAAATAGGCCGCCTCCGGATAAATTGGGCCGTAGAGCGAGCGCTGCCAAAGCCGCTGCGCCCATATTCGCGGCCACTTGCGAGGCGCTACGGCCGCGGCGGGATTCCGCCAAGCCAATTTGCTCTTTCTGGCTGCGGCGGAAGCGGGTCGCGACGAAGGCAAGGATAAACAGCGCCAGACCGGAAAGCAGGGCAGTGCGAAACCAGCCGCCGTTTGGCTGGGAGACGGTACTGAGGTAGAGGCAGGATGTGAGCAGGAATCCGGTGAGGGCGGCGAGCGGTGTTGCGGCGTGCAGCAGCCAAACCAGAAGGCCAAAGGCGGCGCAGATGACGAGACCTTCTGCGCTGGCTGGAGTCAAAACGGGGAGCAATCGCCCGAGCAGCCCTGCGGTCGAGAGCAGCAGAACGAAGGCTAGCAGCCAGCGAGATTGCCATCCGAGGCGGCTTTCGCGGTCAATCTTGTCCTGGCGATCGTCGGCTGTGTCCATGACTTGATAGATTCTCCCATTCAAGCCGACGGATGGCTTGAATGGGACACCACGAAGGGCTTGGATGCGTTGGGTGATTTACAATCAAGCATTGACCGAAGACAGATTTTGGATCGATTACGTAGTGAGGTATTTCCGAGTGCAAAGCATGGCAGGGCCCGGGTGTTTCGCGGGTGAAAGCAACGATACCGCAGCCGGGATGGCTGAGTTTTCTGGAATCAGCAAGAGTGGCGTGAGCAAGGTTGAAATCTCCACCAAGCGGAAGCTAAGTGGTTCTCTGAGCCCATGGGGCGCCAGCGGGGCACTTCTGCTTCTGGCTGCGGTCGCAGGATGCGGCAACATGAATCGCCCTGTGATCAATCCGGTGCGTCCGACCGGGCCGAGCCCCGCGCCGACCGCCTATGCGGTCGCGATCACGCAGCCCACCGGCGCGCAGGCCGGCATCGCGACGGTATTGGACTTCTCCGGCGACACGGTGCTGGCGCAGGCGACGATCGGCGATTTACCACTTGATTTCACGCTGGACTCGGCCGGCGCAACCGCCTATACTATCGACCGCGATGGCAGTTTGAGCGATATTCCGATCTCCACCAGCTTGCAGACCAAGAACGTTTCCACCAGCACGCTGACGCCGACCGCGATTCCGATCAATACGATCACTGGATCCGGCGTCCTGTATGTCGTCGATCAGGCCAGCGATCAGCTCGATGTACTTTCCGGAACTCCTCCGGGGCTGAAGCAAGCGATCCAATTTCCCTTAGGGCTGATCAATATTGCGGGACGCACCGCGTCGGTGCGCTATTACGCCATCAGCCAGAACGTTGCGCCGACTGTGTGCGCAAACCCGAGCCTGGTGGCGACCACGGGTGTAGCCTCGGCGCTCGAGGCCTCGACCAACTCGATCTCGGCGACGCTTCCGGTGGGTATCTGCCCGGTCTATGGCCTGCAATCCCTTGACGGATTGCGCGCCTTCATTCTGAATCGCGGGAGCGGGACGGTGACGGTCATCGACGCGCAGAAAAACACTCTGGACAACCAGATCAATCCCAACACCGGATTGCCGAACAGCACGCTGACGTTGCCCGCAGGCCCGGTCTACGCCGAGCTGTATGACTCGACCGACCAGCTGGTGACCGCGAACTACGACTCCAACACGATCAGCGTGATCGACGTGACTACCGACTCTTTCGACAATGACGCTCCCACGTTTGGGACGATTCACAGCGTGACGGTTGGCGGTGGACCGTCCTCGGTGACGGTGTTGCAGGACGGCAGCCGCGCTTATGTTGCGAATTCGAAGGACGGCACTGTCTCCGTCGTGAACCTCCTCAGCTACACGGTCCAGAAGACGATCACCCTGCCGCTCAATTCGGATGGCACGACGCCGCACCCCCGGACGATTGCTTCCACCTATAACTATCCCACCGGCAAGATTTACGTGACCTCGCCGGACAGCGACAATCTGGTGATCCTGCGCACCGATACGGACACCGTCGACGCAACGCTCCAGCTGCAGGGCAACCTGATCGATACGCGTGTAACCCGGCAGAACGCCAACACCAGCGCCCAGACCAACACGAACAGCTACTCGCCCGGAAATGGCGTGCCGTGCACGCCCGGAACCGTGCCCACCCAGTTGGGCACCAATCCGACGGCTTGCCAGCTGGAGGCGAATCCCGTGCTTCGGAACAAGTAGCTTGTAGCGCTCACGCGCCTAGGAAGTGAGTGTGAGCGCGAGCTACGGGACCTCAATTCTCCAGAGATCCAGGCCGACCAGTTTCATCATGTGAGCCTTGCCGTCAGCGATTGCGCAGAATTCCACTGTATCGGGACTCCAGGGTTCATCGCCGATGCGAAAGAGGTTTCCGCCGATTCGGGTGAGGTTGGCGTCCGAAAGGACTAATTTCCCCTGAAGCACGAAGACGCGGACGTCCCCGCCCCATATGGACTGGGTGCGATAGTGCCCGATGAGCGGCCGGTAGTCGTCCGGCACGGGAAAAGAGCGCGGCCCGGAATAGGCTTTGCCAGCAAACCAATTTGGCCCATAGCTGACCTGGATAACCTTGCCCGGCGGCGGATTCTCGCCGGCTGAGCTGGGCGGTGTTTTTTCGCGTTCGAAGATGATGCCATAATCCGCGAATACACCTGGGATGGTTGATAGGAAGTCATCTCCACCGTCTTTTTGGAGCGGAACGGATTTTCCATCGGCCACCAACGAGAGCCGCCCGCCTTCCGCTACAAGGACAAGCTCGCTCCCATCCTCGGCCTCGTAGCTGCCGGCATAATCGGCTGCGTTGTTGGTCTGTTCGGGGTCTTGCAGCGGCTCGGCTGGCGGCAGGGGCTTGGCTTCGCTTTGAGCACGGAGGAGGCGCACCGCATATTGTGTTACCGCGGTGGGGCGATAGCCTTGCATGGCGTTGATGCTGGCGAAGGCGGCCACTCCGCCATCGAGGTCGACGTGAATGGAGGAAGCAAAAGCGATCATGCCGCCGGTGTGGCGCAGGATTTTGTGACCGTCGAGGGTGTCGACGGCGATGCCGTATCCATAGGAGGCGGTGGGGCTGAACTCTTCGGCCTTGATGTAAGGCGTCGAGAAAAGCGTGAAGCCCTCGGCGGAAACGATGCGGGGGACGCTGTTTCCGGCGGACGTTTTGCCGTGATTCACCATCATGCGCAGATACCTGGCCATGTCGGCGGGCGTGGACTCGATGCAGCCGGCGGTATCGTCCATCACCAGATAATCGGCGACGGCCAGCTGACCCTGCCGCGCGTAGACCTGATCGTCCCAGAAGGGTGAGTATCCAATCGCCGCACGAGGGCGCGAAGGGGTCGCGATCACGCCCTGGGTATCGTGCATTTCGAGCGGGTTGAAGATGCGGGCTTTCACGCATTCGTACCAGGGGCGTCCGTCGAGTTTCGCGGCGAGATGGCCGAGGATGACGAAGCCCAGGTTGCAGTAGTGAAAGTGCTCGCCGGGCAGGAAGCCCTGGATGTGCCGGGCCTCCGGGGCTGTGAGAAAGATATCGGATCCGTCGGGAAGTCCGGAGGTATGAGTAAGGAGATGATGGACTGTGATTGGCCCGAAGGGTTCCGCGATCGGCAGCCAGGGTAGGTAGTCCAGAACTGGTTTGTGGACGTCGAGCTTGCCTTCGTCGCGAAGCTGCATGAGCACGAGCGCGACAAAAGACTTGGTGATGGAACCGATCTGGAAGAGGTGGTTGGGCGTGACCGGAATTTTGGCGTCGATGTTGGCGAGGCCGTAGCCGACGGTGCGCAGGGTCATCTTGGAGCCGGTGAGGCCGAGGGTCATTCCGGGCGCGTTCATCGCTGGCATGTAGCTGGCGATCCAGGCGTCGAGCTTCTCATCGAGCGGAGTGGTTGCGGGCGTCGAGGGTGTCGCCGCTGGATGCAGGGGTTCAGGTCTCTGCTGCGCGAAGAGGGCGCGGCTGGTGGTGGCGGCGACAGCGCTACAGGCACCGGCGGACAGAAATCGGCGGCGGGTGAGGCGTAATGGGATCATCAGCTACTCCGAAATATGCGCACGACAATATGCAGACGGCGAGGTGTGCCGATGAGCATAGCTTGTGCGTGGACAAAATTCCAGCAAAGGGCGGATAGCTGAGATCGAGATGACTCTCTGCGCTGCCCCACTTAAGCTCGAATAAGCTTAAATGGGGACCCCGCATTGCGCACGCGCGCATTAGGTGTCGTCGTAGTCTTCGGTGAGCGATTGCAGGAAGGCCACCAACGCTGCCAGATCGTCCTGACTCAGAGACATGTTGGCGAACTCCGGCGGAGCGTTGCGCATTGCGCCGGAATGCGCGAGCGCAGACATCGCGATGTAGTGGTTGATGACGTCGTCGAACTTGGGCGCGCTTCCGTTATGGAAGTACGGCGCCGAGTCTTCGAGATCGCGCAACACCGGCGTCTTGAATTGAGCGATCGTCGACGGAAGCCCACCGTCGACGGAGCAGTTGGTGGTGGCGCAGACGACGGATGAGAGGTTCGTCTGTGGAGTTGGGTAGTCGGGGTTTATGTAGATGTTCCAGAGTCCGAGGTCCGCGTAGCCAAGGTTGCCCGCGACGGCGGCGTGACGGAACGATTCGCTTGCACTGGGATGATTCGCGGTCGCCGGCAGGTACGCGTTGTAATTCGCAAGCCGATCCGTGTTATCGGGAATCGCGAGCTTCATGAACGCTCCCGCTCCATTAGCAGCGTCATACTCTTCCTGGCTCACTCCGCTGTTATGGAAGACAAAGTCGGAGAAGTCCGGGGCCTGGTGGCAGGCAGCGCAATTGCCGGCGTGGGCGTTCGTGGCCCCGGCGGTTGCCGAGGCGAGAAAGATCTTCAAGCCTTGGAGCTCGGTCGCGCCAAACTGATAGGGCTGGGCGTGATATTTGTAGGAGCCGTCGGCGGTGGTGATGTAGATCGGGTTCTTAAGCGCGAGTACTTGCTGATAAAGGCTGAGGTTGTAGGCCGCCTTCGTCTGGCCAGCAAGCGGCGCTTGCGGCAGATGATTGACGCGCAGGAAGTTGTCGTACGGAGAGCCGATGTAGCGTCCGAAGGAATCGCGCTGGAAGAGCAGGTCCTTCATGTATTGGCCGATACACAGCGCGACCTCATTCACTACCTGAGCATCGGTTGCGGTGCTTACGTCAATGCGCTGCGAGGGCGGCAGGAGAATATCGGGAGTGATGCGGGGATCGGTCCCCTTGAAGATAACCGCGAGGCTCAAGCCATCAAGCCGGTCGGCGGCGATCTGGCCGCTGCCATTGTCCTCGCGGACCACTTTGGCGATGTGAGCGATGGCGTCGTTGTACTGGGAGGGCAGCCAGCCGAAGTTTCGCCCGGTCATGGTGCCGATGACCAGGTCCTCTGCGCTGGCGAACTCGCCGTCGAAGTGGAGGAAAAGCGGGCCAGAACGGCTGGTGAATGAATCCACCATCTGCATGGCATTGCGCGGGGTGTGGTCGAAGCCGTTCGGCTGAGGTTGCGAGAGAGGGATTGGGCTGCGGGTGGTGAAGTCGGCGTAGGTGCGGTTGCCGCCTCCGGTTACCCCCTCGAATTCGGTTACAAAATGGCACGAGCGGCAATTCATTGACTGCCCGGCAAAAGGGCCCGGAAGCGGGCCGTTCAGGGTTTGTACCTGGTTGACGACCGGGTCGCCGGTGGCCAGCGGAGCATTCACGCTGGTCATGTTGGCGGCAAAGAATTCGGAAAAGCGGGTGTCGAGAAAGAGGGCCTCGCCGATAGGATCGGCGGCCGGTGTGACATCGGATTCAGTGGGAGCGTTCGGAGCCGCCCCTGATCCGCAGGCCTGGACCATGATCCCCGCGAGCAGCGAGGTAGCGAGCAACGCAAAGATAGTCAGTGGATTTCCGCGCCTGGTTCGGCGTCTATTTCGGCGCATATTTCTCTTCTTCATTTCTGGACTCCGGAAGTGTTCAGGTTGCGCAAGAAGGCGACCAGCTGCCAGCGCTGCTGCTCGGGCAGGCCACCCCAGATTGGCATCCCTTTGTAGGGCTCGCCGTTTTTGAGCAGCCAGGCGAGGTCGCCGTCGGTTGCCTGCTCGATGCGTTCACTTTTGAGGCTCGGCCGCGAGCTTTTGCCTTCTGCATTTTGGCCGTGGCATTTCGCGCAGTTGTTGCGAAAAATGTTTGCTCCTGCCGCGATCGCGTTCGGGTCGCCGGCATAAGGGTTGACGCGGGTACGGTCGGCCTCGGGGACCTTCTTGAGCCAGGAGCCGTCGGCTTTGGCAAAGCACATCAGAGAAACAGTCAGGAGCGTCGAAACGAGGATTGAAACGGGGAGGCGGCGGGTTTTCATTTTGTCCTCCGGAACCAGTCACGGATCTGAGAGATTTCGTAGGAAACGCCGAAGCGCCACAGGACGCCGACGGAGTTGTCGTTTAATCCAAACTCAGGTGAAAACTTGTAGGTGAAGCCGGATGGCGTGTTGAGGGCGACGGTTGGTGCAAGGTATTGTTCGGTTTTCCCGACCCCGAATCCGTCAGCGGTGCCAAGGCCGCCGAACAATTCTGCACCGGCGGAGATATTCTGGCGGCAAAAGACACACCGGTTTCCGCTTCCCGCGAGCGCCAGGGGCCGAGAACCGGCCAGAGCATAGCCGAACTCCCACGGTTCGGGCTCATTCAGCGCCTTCTCGGCGATGAAGTTTTCCGAGACATTCCATCCCTTGAAGTTGCTGGAGAGGATCAGCTTGGTCTCGATGGAGCGCTCAATCTCTTTCACGAGCTTGGCATTGGGCACCTGCAAGGTCGCGATCGAGGTGTTTCCGGTGATTTCAAGAAAGCTCTTGTCGGCGGCGTTGACGTCTTCGTACTCGACGTAGAAGACGGGGTTGATCCAATATTCGCGCGGCAGGGGACGGAAGCGGCTTTCAAAGCGGAAGCCAGTGAAGACCGAAGAATCGTTGGCTGTTGACTGGCCCTGGACGTATGCCTCGGCGGTCCACCATGCCTTGACGCCGTATTCGAACTCGATGGTGGGCGCGAAGAAGGCGTTGGCGTTCTTCGGTGCGGCGGCAATGTTCTGGTTCTCGATTTCGAGATTGCCGGGCTCCTCCATCATTGAGGAGTAGGTGACGAAGTAGGGCGGTTCCTGGGCTTGGGCGATCCTGGTCAGCGGACCGAAGGAGAGAAGAAGGAGACCCAGTACGAAGGAGAGACGCCTTCCAGGCCTCGGCGTACGCGTACACAACACTTCTTGCCTCCAAAATAGCAAAGAGATTCAAATGGGGTGGTGGTGTTACCGCATATAAGACTGTTTCGGTCTTACTTTAAGAGAGACTAAACAGGTCGTATATATTAGTCAAGGCTTTTTGGGTGAATTTCGGTCTGGGGGAGAAGCGATATCCGGGAGCCCGATTCTGGGCAAGCGCCAGTAATGTTCTTGGATACCAGATCAGGCTGGAGCTTAGAGACCAGCGGCGCCGGAGAGGACGATGGGCATTGTCGGCGTGGCGGAGCCTTCGGCGTTTTCGATCGTGACTCCGAAGGCCTTGGCGGGGACGCCCTCGGGAAGCTTAGGCAGAACGACGCTCGCCGAACCGTGCTCGTCTGGGCGGAAGATTCCGGCGGGGATTGGCGCTTTTCCATCGGCGGGGATGACCCATAGCTCGTAAGTCTTGCCTTCCGGAATCGGTTTCAGGTTATTGCCGATGAAGACGAGCGCGCCCTTGTCGGCGAGGTAGCTGGTGCGTCCGGTGGGTGCTGGCGTGCCGTTGCCTTCGGTGAGGGTGACGTGTTTGGCTGCGGGCGAGGTCAGCGTGTCGAGGACTTCCTGCGCGTGCGCGGCGTCGGCGGAGAGCTGGGCGATCTGGCCCTTGTCTCCATTGAGCAATTGGTTGAGCCTCTGGTTCTGGTTGCCGAGGTATCCGGCGAGGGCGAGCATTGCGAAGGCTGCAGCCCAGGGAACGAGAACAGGGAACCAGTTGCGGCGCGGCTTGACCTCATGAATGACGCGGGGTGGCGGCTCGGCCATCGGGGCCTTTATCGCAGCGGGGGCCGAATGGACGGCGACAGCCTGCGGCTCGGCGGCGATGCGGCTCATGAAGCGGTTGCGCGCTCCGGCGGGGAGAGGCTGCTGGTCGACGCTGAGCGAGAGCAGGGCGAGATCGCCGGAGACCTCGGCGAGTTGGCGGGCACACTCCGCACATTCCTCCAGATGCAGCGCTGCGGCGGCGGTTTCACCAGCCGAGAGCGACTGCATGGAGTAGAGGACCAGGTCCTCCTCGGAGATGTGGTGTGCGTTCACGATTGGACTGCTTCTCCTCTTACTGACGAACCTGGTGCTGCTTTGTTCTGCATTGCTTTGCGTAAAGTAATCAGCGCCAGACGAATGCGTGTCTTTACTGTGCCGAGCGGGTCGCCGGTTTTCTCGGCGATCTCGGAGTGGCTCAGTCCCTCGAAATATGCCATTTCAACCGACTTCCGCTGCTCGGGCGGTAGCTGGCTCATGTACGCCCGCACCTTCTCCATCATCGTGTTGCGCTCCGCCTCGGCGGCGAGATCGGTGGACGAGGCAAGGACCACATCTTCGACCGAATCCGTAGGCCGTCTGCGCCGCAGCGAATCAATCGCGCGGTTTCGCGCCACCACAACTAACCATGCGCCGAGCGAACCACGGCCTGAAATAAACGCGCCCGGCTTCTTCCAGATCTGGATAAAGATGTCTTGCATGACATCTTCCGCCTGACCGGTATCTTTGAGCACTCGCAGCGCGACCGAATACACGATGCCTGAATAACGGTCAAAAAGGAGGCCCATCGCCGCCTGATCGCCTTGTTCGACCCTCGCCAGCATCCCTGCATCTTCGGCTGCTTTGGCAGCCTGCAGCATTGCTTTGGAGGGCTCGCTGTTGAAGGAACGCTCCTGAGGGGCCAGCGGATTTTGAGATTCTTCAGGCATTTAGAAGTCAGCGCCGATCGACACGGTTCGCGACGCTGGGCGAACCATGTAATTTAAGCATATCCGCGGCGGCTCTTGGCAGCGTGGATCCAGGTCGGTACTTACGAGATGAAGACGCGGCTGGACAAGTTGCTTGTGGAGCGGGGATTCGCGCCGACGCGGGAGCGCGCGCAGGCGATGGTGGTCGCCGGGCGCGTGCTGGTGAACGAGCAGAAAGTCGATAAGCCCGGAACTGTGATCGCTGAAGATGCGGTCTTTCGACTATTGGGCGATGACCCACGCTATGTGGGACGCGGCGGACTCAAGCTTGAGGCTGCGTTGAAGCATTGGGGGATTGATATTGCGGAACGGTTCTGCGCGGATGTCGGAGCGTCGACCGGCGGATTCACCGATTGCATGCTACAGCATGGCGCGTCACAAGTACTGGCGATCGATACCGGCTATGGGCAGATTGCGCAGAGCCTGCGGTCCGATTCGCGAGTCTCGCTGATGGAGCGAACGAATGCGCGGCTGCTCAAGCCGGGAGATTTGCCGGAGGGAATTTCGTTTCTCGCCATGGATGTTTCGTTTATCTCGGCCACGCTGGTGCTGCCTCCGGTTTTTGGGGCGATCGGCGGGTCGTTGCGCGAGGCGGTAATTCTGGTGAAGCCGCAGTTTGATGCGGGCAGGGAATATGTTGGCAAGGGTGGGATTGTTCGGGATCCTGTTGGCCATCAGGTTGCGGTTGATAAGGTGCGAGGGTGCGCTGCCGAACTGGGTGGCCGCGAGATTGACGTCATCGATTCGCCGATTCTGGGTGCGGAAGGGAATAAGGAGTTTTTGCTGCATACGCAGTGGTGAAGTTCGCCAGTCTGGATCGAGCGGTTAGGCTTCGGCGATGACCGCGATGGACACCTTCATTCCGGGGATTCTCACGGGCAGCTTTGCGCCTTGCCGCGCGGGCGGGTTCTCCGGAAACCACTTTACCCACTCTTCATTCATTCCGGCGAAGTCGGTTTCCTCAAGAATGATGACGGTGGCGCTCACGACTCGCTGGAGCGAGGTGCCTGCGGCTTCGAGGATGGCGGAGATATTCCTCAGGCACTGCCCGGTCTGCTCCTGGATTGTCTCGCCGACAATCTTCCCGGTTGCTGGATCGTGCGGCCCTGTGCCTGAGACGAAGACAAGTCCGGCTGCTCGTACCGCCTGGCTGTATGTCGGCGGCGGCGATGGGGCGTTCGGGGTGCGGATGATCTCTCTTGCCATGCTCTTGGGCTCCTGAGAGGACATGGTCTCACAAAGCCGAATTTCGGGCCCTTAGTCGCAGCGCAAAGCGACGGACGGATCGACTCTGATGGCGGATGCGGCCGGAATCAGAGTGGCGACCAGCGCGACCAACACCAGCAGCAGGGCCGAAAGATCGATTCGAATGGGCCTTCTACATGCGCGTTGAAGCTGCTTGGGTACACTGGTAGCTCATGAGAACCGTCGTCATCCTCTCCAAGCCGCAGAAGGAAGAACTGGCCACGCTGATTCCGGAGCTGGTTCTCTGGATGCGGGCCCATGGACTTAGCCCGGTGCTGGACCCGGTGAGCGGCAATTATACGCACGACGCGCCGGTGGTACCGCGCCATGAGATGCCGGCTCTTTCTCCGGAGCTGGCGATTGTTCTGGGCGGCGACGGGACGTTGCTATCGGCGGCGCGGGCTTTAGCCAAATCGGGTGTTCCGCTCCTGAGCGTTAATTTGGGATCGCTGGGATTTCTGACCGAGGTGCGGCTGGAAGACTTGTACGCCACGCTCGACGCCTGGTGCCAGAACTGCTCGACGGCCGATTCCCGGGCGATGATGCATGTCGACTTGATGCGGGACGGCAAGGTGCAATGCGAATATGAAGCGCTCAATGACATCGTAGTGTCCAAGGGAACGATAGCCCGAATGGGCGACTTCCGGGTGATGCTCAATGGGCAGCTGGCGGCGGCATTTCGCGCCGACGGAGTTATCGTGGCCACACCTACCGGTTCGACCGCCTATTCGCTGGCCGCGGGTGGGCCGATCCTGTCGCCGGATGTCGATGCATTAGTTATTAATCCGATCTGCCCGCACCTGCTGACCTTGCGGCCGATCGTGGTGCGCGGAGACGCGGTGGTGACAGTTAGCGTCGAGGGTATTCCAGACCAGACTTATCTCACCGTGGATGGCCAAGAGGCGGTCCAGTTGCTCGTCGGCGACCAGTTGGATTGTCGGCGCTCCAAATACTGCGTCACGCTGGTGCGGATGAAGCCGCCGGCGTTCTTCGATGTGTTGCGCGCCAAGCTAAAATGGGGAGAGAGGTAGAGATTAGGGACTAGGAAGAGCAAAGCTGCTCAGCCCTGAGATCCTTTACTGTGATCCTTATCGCCGATTGGCAAACATTGTCGACTTACGAAGCTCTTGTTTTCTAGTCCCAATTTCCCTCGTCCCTACGTCCCCAGGGCCTGGACTACGTCTTATTCAACTCGTCGAGCAGCACTTTGGCCTTGGTGGCGAGGATGAAGGCGCCGTCGATGTCATCATTGCTCAGCGCGGTTTTGGCTTTGGCCAAGAAGGCTTTGATCTGGATCACGGTTTCCTGCTCCGGGGTGCTGAACGGGCGCTTCATGGAATTCAACCCGTCCTCCGTTTTGGCGATCAGGTCGTTGGTGTCCTTTTCCTTTTGAGCCTGTTCCGGGGTATCCGCAGGGGTAAGCTGGCCGATCGGGGAGGAGGCGGCCGGTTCGGCGTTTGCGGCGACGTCAGTGGTCTCGTTCGACGCGCCTGTGGCTGTCTCCGGGCCTGCGGTTTGAGTCGATCCGGTCTCACTTCCGGCCGGTTTGGCAGCGGACGGCTTCGGCTTGTGAGTAGTTTTCTTCGTTGCGGTGGGCGGCGGAGGTGGCGGGGCCGGCGCAGGTTCGGTCGTCGCGACCACGGGCGCCGGCGCCGGCGTTGGCTCGGTCTCGGTCTGAGATTGGGTCAGCGGCGGCGGGTACATGGCGCCGGCTTTGCCGGCGGAGATGGACGGGGCCTGGGCCTGAGGCGGCGGAGCGGTCTTCGTGTTGTTCGGGGTGCAACCGGCCAGGAATAAGACCAGTAGCGCGGCCACCGCGTGCTTGCTCGCGGAGTTCATCCTTGCGGCTCCTTTAAGAGCGCCGTGCCCGGCGGCAGAGAGTTACGCAGTCGTACGTCAGCTTGAAAGCGGATATGGGGAGACGCAGCACAAAAGTTGTACCTTTCCCCGGTTGTGATTGTACGTCAACCTCACCGTTATGGAGTTGAAGAATGCGGTAGGTCATGGCCAGGCCAATGCCGCTGCCCTCTCTCTTGGTCGTGAAATACAAGGTCGAATATCTTGGGGCGCACGTCGTCGGGGATGCCCTCGCCCTCGTCATGGATGGTGATGCTGGCCGTCCGCGAATCGGCGCCGAGGCGGACTTCCAGCACTCCTCCGTCAGCCATCGCCTGGCCGCCGTTCAAAACTACATTGAGCAGCGCCTGCTTCATGAGGTCGGAGTCGATGTTGGCGATCACAGGATGCTGGGGCAGCAGGCTGGTGACGCGAACGCTGCGGGTCTCGAGTTCCGCCGAGGCCAGCATCAGGACGCTCGATACAACATGTCTCAGGTCTTGTTCCTCGAGCTGTAGTTCGACCGGGCGGGAGAAATCGACCAGGGTCTGCACGACCCGGTCGAGCCTCTGGATTTCGCTTTGAATGATGTCCAGATGGCGCAGCGCGCGTGCATCGAAGCCGTCGAGCTTGTTGCGGAGTAGTTCCAGGTGCACGACGATCGCGTTGATAGGATTCTTGACCTCGTGACCGACGCCGGCGGTGAGCCTGCCGATGGCTGCCAGACGGCGCGAGAGTTCCAGTTCGCTCTCGATCTCGCGCACCGACTCGAGGTCGTGCAGAGTGAGCAGCGCGCCAAGGGTCTGGCCCCGGTCGCTCTGGTGATCGTCATGGATAAAGTCGAGGGAAATCTGGACCCGCCGGCCGGTCTCGGTGGTGATCTCCTCCTGCACGATCGAAACCCCCGCGTCGAAGGCGTCGCGGACGGTCTCCCCGAGCCGAGTGGTGCGATCGAAGACCTCATGAATCTCCACTCCCAAAACCTGGTTTCGGCGGAGCCCAAGAAAGCGTTCGACGGAATCGCTCACCAGGACAGCGCGGGCGTCGCGGGTGAAGAGCAAGATGCCATCTTCCAGATTGGTCATGATCTGGTCGAGGTTTTCCTTTAGGGCGGAGAAGACCTCCTCAACATTGCGCATGCGGCGGCCAAGGCGCTCGATCTTGTAGGAAACCTGGACTACTGCATCGTCGGAGGAATCGGAGTCGAGTTCCCCGGCGGTTTCCGCCTGGGTGAATGCATCGAGGCGCTCGCTGATCTGGGCCAGTGGTCGCAGGGCGAGGTTGGCCAGGAAGGCCGCAACCAGGAGCGCGCCTGTGATCGCGACGCCGGAAAAGGTCAGGGCCTCAACAGATCCGCGGCTTGAAGTCATTACTCAGGAAACTGCTGTGAACTCCTACCCGGACGGTGAGAAATGGTTGATCGTTTCGCTGCAGGTCGAGCGAGACGTCATATATCCGGGGCGGCCCGAAGATGACTTTGACCACGTGCAGGAGATTCCGATTGCCTAGCTCAGCGAAATTTGGGCGTGCGGGAAGGAACTCGTCCCGCTCGCCGGCGTCAGTACTGAGCAAAGCTCGCCCGTTCCAGTCGACGATTGCAATGTCAAAGACGGTAGTCGAGTATCGGATGACGCTGGTAAGCAGGTTGTTGAGACCTGCGTCCTCGCGCAACGCGGTAGCAACGGTTTGGCGCAGGGCGGCTGAATTGTGAGGGTCGACTGGATGGTTCCTGACCCCCGCGTCCACGGCGTTGCGCGTGGCGTAGAGGATCTGATGCGCGAGGAAGTCATTGGCTGCATAGGCCTGCTCGACCTGCTGCCGAAGGAGTTGACTCAGATAGAGCACGGAGAGAACGGTAACGAGGACAAAGACGAGCCCAGTGATCGCCAGCACGAGTTTGGTCTTCAGCCGCATTTGAGGTGTCAATCCCTTTCCAAAACAGTTGACACGCGTTTCTGGAATTTGTAACGCAATAAATTCGCGCCGGGCGGCCGCCTGAGCATAGCCGCTCTGTGTGTAAAGCGGGAGCATTCTCCGATGGCGCGGTGCGGCCCTGCGGTAAACCGAGAATTCCGGGCTATTCTTCTGGGGCGTCGCTGCCGCCGGGGCTGCCGGCTGCGCCGGCGGAACCGTACTCCTTGAGCTTGTTGTGCATGGTTTTCAGGCTGATGCCAAGAATCTCCGCCGCGCGCGTCTTGTTGTTCTGCGTCGATTCCAGCGTCTTGAGAATGAGGCGGCGCTCGGCCTCATCGACGGTGGTTCCAACCTCGACCTGCAACGGCATTGGGCGAGGGTTCGGGAGTTGGAAGCACGGTGCGGATGCCGAAGCCAGGAGGCAGGTCACGGGCGCTCAGATAGCCCTCGCCGCAGAGAATGACGGCACGTTCGATCGTGTTGCGCAGTTCCCGGACGTTGCCGGGCCAGTCGTAAGGCGATCAGGCGCGACAGCATTTCGTCGTCGACGCCACCGACATGGCGCTCGTGCTTTACGTTCATGTCGTGGAGGATAGACTCGATGATCGCGGGAATGTCCTCTTTATGCTCCCGGAGCGGCGGCATATGGATATTGAAGACATTCAAGCGGTAATAAAGGTCGCCGCGCAGCTCGCCGGACGGCTACGGCCTGCTCGGGGTTCTTGTTGGTCGCAGCCAGCACCCGCACGTCGATGTCGCTCTCGATCTTGCTGCCCAGGCGGCGGAGCTTGCGGTCTTCCAATACGCGCAGAAGTTTGGCCTGGGTGCCGATCGGCATCTCGCCGATCTCGTCGAGCAAGCAGCGTGCCTTCCTCGGCGAGCTCGAAGCAGCCTGCCCGGCGCTCGACTGCGCCAGTAAAGGCTCCGCGCTCGTGGCCGAAGATTTCGCTTTCGATCAGGGTCTCGGGAATGGCGGCACAGTTGACGGCGACGAAAGGCTTCGGTTTGCGCGGGCTCAGTTCATGCAGGGTGCGGGCGACCAGCTCCTTGCCGGTGCCGCTCTCGCCGGTGATCAGCACGGAGACGTTGCTGGGCGCAACCCGCTCGATCATGGCGAAGGTCTGCTGCATCTTCTTTGACGCACCGACCATGGAGCCGAGCAGCCCGGTTTCGCGGAGCTTGCGGCGCGTCACTTCGAGTTCGCGCTCGGTCTCGCGCTGCCGGGCGGCATTGGCGAGGATGTTACGCAGGCGGGCGGCGTCTACCGGCTTTTGAATGAAGTCGTAGGCGCCCATCTTCATGGCTTCGACAGCGCTCTGGATGCTTCCCTGAGCGGTAAGCACGATGACTGCCTGGTGCTGCTTGAGCTCTCCGAGGCTGAGCAAGGAGTTCGATGCCGTCCATGCGCGGCATTTTCAGGTCGGTAACGACTATGCCTGGGGTCCAGGTCTGGTTTTTTTCGAGTGCTTCGACGCCATCGCGAGCGGTTTCAGTGCGATAGCCCCAGCCGGAGACGAGTTCAGCCAGCCCCATAAGGGCGTGGGGCTCGTCTTCGACAATCAGCACTTTTTCCTGATTTGCCATTATCTATCCTGCCAACATGTCGAGCGCGGGGTGTTATCTCTCTTGTACCACGGCGGGGACAGAGAGAAATGCAGCTAGGCGCGGAAAACGGTCATCGGGATGTGCGCGCGGCACCAATGGTTTAAGATCGGGTCGCATGGAAGGGTTCGATGCTCGATATACAACCAGTCAAATCCTTCGGGCAATCCATCACGACCAATTGTATCTATTTCTCGGGGCGTCGTTCATCACGGTGGGCTTCGTCGCGGCGGCGTTTTCTCTGTTGCGCCGGAAGCTAGACCCGTTGCTCTTATGGTTAGCTCTGTTCGCGATTCTGTATGGCGCGCGACTGTGGATCGACCACCGACATGATCGGTCTCGAACTTCCGCATACGCCGCTGTTTCGGAATTTTACCCTTGCACTCAGCTATCTAGTTCCGATGCCGGCGTTCTTTTTCTTTGAAGCGGCTGGCTTCCTGGGCCGATGGGCGAAGATATCGCGCTATGCCGCCATCGCCATATTTCTGAGTCTTTTTGTGGGAACGATCGTTCTGGGCCGGCTCGAGGTTTTCGACCTGGCCAACTCCATAGTCGTGGTCGCCGCGATGGTTGCGCTGGTCGCCCGGTCTATTTTGCGGCAAGAGGTGACGCGCGACTTTATCGTGATTCGCAGGGGACTCATCGTCTTTGCGGCCTTCGTCATCTATGGCAATCTGAGCGACGCATTCGGTCACTATCAGAAGGTGGAGCAGTACGGCTTTGCGTTCTTTCTCGGTTGCCTCGGATATGTTGCCGCGCGCCAGACATTGGAAAGGGATGCGGAGCTGGGGGCGATTCAGAAGGAGCTCGAAGTAGCGCGGCGCATTCAGCTTTCGATCCTGCCCTCGGCCTTTCCTGCTTCGACCAGCTTTCACGTGGCTGCGCGATATTTGCCGATGACCTCGGTGGCTGGAGACTTTTACGACTTCCTCCTTGGCAACGACCAGCAAGCCGGACTGCTGATCGCCGACGTGTCAGGCCACGGTGTGCCTGCGGCGCTGATTGCGTCGATGGTGAAGATGGCGGCGACATCGCAACGCGCCCTTGTAGCCGATCCGGCTGGGTTGCTATCGGGCATGAACACTGCTTTGTGCGGGAATACGCAACAGCAGTTCGTTACCGCTGCCTATGTCCATCTGGATTCGCAGAAGGGCGAGCTGCGTTATTCAGCGGCGGGCCATCCGCCGATGCTGGTGCTGCGGCAGGGAGAAGTGACTGACGTCGAGGAGAATGGGCTGATGCTGGCCGCCTTTTCTTTCGCTACCTATCTCAATGCTGTCTCTTCGCTCGAACCAGGCGACCGAATTCTTCTGTATACCGATGGTATTGTGGAAGCTTCCAACGCCGAGCGCGAAGAGTTCGGAAGAGACCGTCTGCGGGCGCTGCTTCGTCAGTGCGCGGCTCTCTCTCATCACGAGACGGCGGACAAAATCGTGTCCACAGTGCAGGGTTGGGCGGTCAGCCAGGAAGATGACTTGACCGTACTTGTCTGCGATTATGCCCCTGGCATCGCGTAAAGACCTCCCGTCCTGAAAGAATGAAACAAGACCTCCCGTCCTGAAAGAATGAAACGATGACTATCGGCAGCACCGTACCGCAAACTCCCACTTCGATCTCGACGGGACGGCGACGCTTGCCGACGATTGGACGCATTCTCGGCCTGGCGCTTCTGTGGTTCGTAGTCGCCCTGCTCAATCTGTGGGCGGTCGCGGCGATTTATGTCGACTGCCGCATCGCAGTGCTTCGTCTGCCTTTGGTGATTGCCTACGCGGCGGTCGTGATCCTTTTGGCGATCAAGTTGAAGCGCAAAAAGATGCGCGCATGTCTGGGTTGTTTCGTGATCGTGCTGGCGTGGTGGCTTGCTCTGGAGCCTTCCAATCAGGCTGATTGGCGCGCGGACGTCGCGCGCACCGCGTCGGCCGAGATTCATGGAAATCAGGTGGAAGTGCACAATGTGCGCGATTGCGACTACCGCACCGAGACCGAGTTTTCCAACTGCTGGAGCGATCGAAGCTACGATCTGTCCCAGCTTCGCGGGGTCGACTTCTTCTTTGTGAACTGGGGCATTCCCTGGATCGGCCATCCGATGGTCAGCTTCGACTTTGGCAATAGCCAGCACCTCGCCTTCTCGATTGAGGCGCGGTACAAGGTTGGCCAGACGTATTCTTCGATCCTCGGATTCTTTCGGCAATATGAGCTGATTTTTATTGCGGCCGATGAGCGCGATGTAATTCGGCTGCGGACGAATTTCCGCAAGGACGAGGAAGTTTATATGTACCGGACGAACGTTCCTCCGGAGATCGTGCGCAAGCTCTTCCTCACCTATGTTGATCGGATGAACCGGCTCAAAGACCATCCGGAGTGGTACAACGCAGTGACCAAGAATTGCACGACTGCTCTCGATCATGAGATCAGCCAGGACCTTCCCAGCCCGAAGCCATGGACCTACCGTCTGCTGCTCAACGGGACGCTGGATGAGCTGCTCTATGAGCGGGGTCGGCTGGTTACTGGCGGGTTGCCGTTTCCAGAATTGAAGGAGCGGGAGCATATCAATCCGTATGCGCATACGATTGGACAATCGCCCGATTTTTCGACGCTGATTCGCGTGGGGCGTGTGGGTTTCTAGATCGATCCGTTATGGGCGTCGTGACAGAGGCCGTGGAATTCTGCGTGTATTCTGAGGGACATGCTTGATTTCGAAATAACCCCTTCCGATCTGGCTTCAAAGCTTAGTGGTGGGAAGCCTGCCGACCTGATCCTGCTCGACGTGCGCGAACCCTGGGAGCATGCGACCGCGAAGATTGACGGGACCTTGCTGATGCCGATGGGCCAGGTTGCGGCCCGCGTGCAGGAACTGGATCCCGACGCGCACATCGTCACCATCTGTCACGCGGGTATGCGCTCGCTCAACGTGGCGATCTGGCTTCGTAACGAGGGCCTGGAGAAGGTCCAATCTCTGCGCGGTGGCATCGATGCCTGGTCGCGGGAGATCGATCCTAAGGTGCCCCGATACTAAGTCGACTGCGGATTCTTATTGCGATGGCGTAATCTTCTGCTTGGAGATTTCCTGCCTCATGACCACTGCTCTGGATTACTCGCGTTCCAATCATGCCCGCTTCCTGGACGAGCTCAAGGCGCTTCTGCGCATTCCTTCCGTGTCAACCCTGCCTGAGCATAAAGGTGATTGCCGCCGCGCCGCGGAAGTTCTTGCCGCAGAGCTGAAGCGGATCGGCATGGAGCATGTCGAGTTGATTGAAGGGAGTGGACACCCCCTGGTGTATGCCGACTGGCTTCATGCGGAGGGTAAACCGACCTGCCTGGCGTATGGTCATTACGACGTTCAGCCACCTGATCCGCTGGATGAATGGTTGTCTCCGCCGTTTGAGCCGGTGGAGCGCAATGGAAATCTTTACGCTCGCGGTGCGGTGGATGACAAGGGGCAGATGTATATCCACGTGAAGTCCCTGGAGTCGCTGCTGGCATCGACCGGGAAGCTGCCGCTCAATGTAAGGGTCATTTTGGAAGGCGAAGAAGAGGTTGGCGGGGAGTCGATCGCGAAGTTTGTGCGCGAGCATCCGGAGCGGATGAAGGCGGACTTTGCGCTGGTTTCTGATACCGAGTTGTTCGCGCCCGATCTGCCTACCCTCTGCGTGGGACTGCGGGGGATGATCTACACAGAGATCGAGGCGCGGGGCGCGAAGACCGATTTGCACTCTGGGATGTATGGCGGTGCGGCGCCGAATCCGTTTGTTGCGCTGGCGCAGGTGATTGCGCAATTGAAGGATGGTGACGGAAAGATTCTCATTCCCGGATTCTATGACCGCGTGGTGGCTCCGGACGCCGCCGAGCTGGCAGCGTGGAAGAAGCTGCCATTCGATGAAGAACACTATCGAGAGACCGAGGTGGGTTCTTCGCTGCTGACCGGAGAGGCGGGTTACTCTGTGCTGGAACGGACCTGGGCGCGGCCGACGCTCGATGTTCATGGAATGCCCGGCGGATTTATTGGCGCGGGCGCGAAGACCGTGATTCCCGCAAAGGCGACCGCCAAAGTCTCAATGCGATTGGTTCCCAACATGTCGCCGGACGAGGCGTTCGCGCAATACAAGAACTATGTGGAGTCGCTCACGCCGAAGGGGATCGTGCTCGACGTACGGCTGATCCACTCCGGTGAGCCGTTAGTAATTGGCACCTCGAACCCTTATATCCAGGCCGCGACCCATGCCCTGCGCCAGGTCTGGAAGGCTGAGACAGTGTTCATCCGGTCGGGTGGATCGATCCCGATCGTTGGCGACTTCGAACGCCATCTGAAGATTCCCAGCGTGATGATGGGCTTTGGGTTACCGGACGATAATCTTCATGCGCCAAACGAGAAGTTTCATATAGCGAACTTTTACCGGGGAATTGAGTCGGTAATACGTTTTTGGGAAGAAGTGGGTAAGTAGATCGGGTTTCCCCCGGCACAGGTCACCGCCTAACCGGGCTTCTTTCAATGCGAGACGGTTACGATCAAGTCAAGTACTTTCACCACCTAGGCCGGTCTGGCAGATAACGTTTACTAGGAAAGGCAATGAATGCGTTTAAGACTGCTATCAACGTTTTTTTCTTTGGCGGTGTCCGTGTGCGCAGGGGCGCAAACAACCCTCCTCGCGCCCACTCCGCCGATGGGCTGGAACAGCTGGGATGCCTATGCGCAGAATATTACGGAGGACCAGGTCAAGGAGAACGCCGACTTTGTCGCCAAGAACCTCAAGCAGTATGGCTGGAACTATATCGTGGTCGACGAGGGGTGGTATCTGCCCGATCCCGGGCCGAGCGCGGAGGTAAATAAGGGATTCGTCATGGATGCCTATGGGCGGTTCCTGCCTTCCGCGTCGCGGTTTCCTTCTGCAACCGCGGATGCGGGCTTCAAGGCGTTAGGCGACTATCTGCACGGTGAAGGACTGAAGTTTGGGATTCATATCCTGCGCGGCATTCCAAAGGGAGCCGTGGCGAAGAACCTGCCCATCGCCGGCTCCCGCTTTCATGCGCAAGACGCGGCAGATCAATCGGATACCTGCCCGTGGAACACCTATGACTATGGAGTGAAAGACAATCCGGCCGGCCAGGCCTACTATGATTCGCTCGCCAAACAGTATGCGGGATGGGGGGTGGATTTCATCAAGGTCGACTGCATTTCTGATCATCCCTACAAGGGGGATGAGATTCGCATGATCCGTCATGCGCTCGATAAGACCGGGCGGCAGATCGTGCTGAGTCTTTCGCCGGGGCCAACGAACGTGAGTCACGCCGACGAGGTGAGGAAATACGCCGAGATGTGGCGGATCTCGGACGATTTCTGGGACCACTGGGGCGTTTGGAAGGGGCACGAATTTTCGCAGGGCCTCCAGCAGCAGTTCTCCTCGGCGGCCGCATGGGCGGCACACACCGGAGACGGCCATTGGGCCGATGCGGACATGCTGCCGATTGGCCACCTTGGCCCGCATCCGGGAGAAGGCGAGGCGCGCGATTCGATGTTCACGGCCGATGAGGCACGAACGCTTCTCACGTTCTGGTCGATTTTCCGTTCGCCGCTGATGATCGGTGCCAACTTACCAGCGAGTGATCCTATGACGATTCAGTTACTAACAAATAAGGAAGTAATCGACGTCGATCAAAAGTCCATCGGTAACCACCAAGTGGTGACTTTCGGGGATGAAGTCATCTGGACGGCGAGGCGCCAGGATGGAGCAGGAGAATACCTCGCTGTGGTCAATGCCGGCGATACGGCGAAGACAATCCGATACTCCTGGAAGGCCCTGGGATTTCCGGCAGAGGTCTATCGAATCAGAGACTTATGGTCTCGGCGTGATTTGGGAGAAGCGGAACATCTGGAGGTCACGCTTTCCCCACACGCAAGTTCTCTTCTCGAAATTCTGAGGAAATGAACAGTCGCGCTAGGCGGTTGCGCCCTGCGCAAATCTTTTTTAACAAAGTTCACTCCGGGATGGCCCAAAGGATGCATCATAGTTAACAACAACAGAGGCATTTCAAGAAGTTCTATCCAACCGATGTATCAAGTCTCACCACAATATGGTTCGCCCCTATGGGAGCTCTCTCTTAGAAATCTCCTGGTAACCCTCCCGAATGCCTCTGGAGCGGGCCCGCTGGAAAGCGGGCCCCCTAGCTCTCACTCCCCCCCCACATTTAGTCTTGAATCCCAGAGGCTTCAGAATCTTGGGCTCGCATTCCTCCCCTTTGAGTATCCTGCGCGTTCCCCCGTTGTCGGCCGAGGCCTGGTTGATTCATGGATTCAGCACGCGGGGCGGCGGGGTGAGTGAGGTTGCGGGAGCGGCGCGGCCGGGCGGTGACCTGAATCTTGGCTTCACCCATGGCGATTCTTCCGAGGCGGTCTCGCTCAATCGTGAGAGATTTGTGAGTTCCATTCTTCCGGATGGAAACGAAACTCCTTGGGGACTAGTCACGGTAAAGCAGATGCACTCCGCTCTGGTGCGCCGGGTGGGCCGCGCTGAGATCGCCGAACGGGCCTCGCTTTGGGGCGATGGTCTGGTGACCAACGAACCAGGCGTTCTACTAGGCATCCAGACGGCAGACTGCCTTCCTATCCTGATTGCCGATCGGCGGCGCCGAGCGGTGGGCGCCTTTCATGCCGGCTGGCGAGGCACGCTCAAGGGAGTTGTCGAGCGCGGCGTTGCGGCGTTGGGCCGTGAGTTTGGGTGCATTCCGCAGGACCTGGTCGCCGCGATCGGGCCGGGAATCGGTCAATGCTGCTTCGCTGTCGGAGCGGAAGTCCGCGATCTATTCCGGGCTCGCTATGCGTATTCCAGCGAGCTGTTTTCCGGAGGGCAAACGCTTTCGCTTGACCTCGCCGAGGCCAATCGCCGTCAGCTGCTGACGGCTGGACTTAGTCCGGAAACCATCGTCACCCTTAATGCCTGCACCAGCTGCCGGACGGACGAATTCTTCTCGTATCGCGCGGAACGCGGCAAGACGGGACGGCTCATGGCGGTGATCGGCGTCGCTTCGTCCTGAGGCTCGCCGCTCCTCTTGATTGGTTGCGCGGTCGATTGCCAGGCGGAGTCACTCCGCTTTGGGGTTGACGAGGTCGCGCAGTTCTTTGCTGGGTTTGAAGTAGGGGACCCGCTTGGCGGGAACATCGACGCGGGCACCGGTTTTGGGGTTGCGACCGATGCGGGGCTTGCGCTGCCGAATGCGGAAGCTGCCGAAGCCGCGAATCTCGATCTTGTCGCCGGACTTCAACGCGCCGATGACGGAATCGAAGATGGTATCCACGATCACTTCGCCGTCGCGGCGGGTCAGGTCGCCGAGTTGTGTCACTTCCTCCACTAAATCTGCTTTGGTCATGGCCAATCTCTCTCCGAAACTCATTCAAGAATACGGCATTTTTCGCCACAACCTGATTCGATCCAGCAAATTAGAGCGAAAGTCCATTTTGATGTCGTGGGGCGGACCGGAGCAGAAGGTGGGAGATTCCCCCCGCCATCGGTGGCGGGGAGCGGTGGGAAGCTGACCGGCTACCGCTGGGGAGTGGAGGGGAAGCGACGGTGGGGAGTTTGCGCGGGCGGCGCGGGGTTTCAGCTTGAGGGGGTACCCCCCCTCCCCCTTGTTTACTGCCTTAGTTCTTTATTTTCAGCCACTTGGCTGTGATCCGAGCTGAGTTTTTGACTCTGTTGATTGCAAAATGATTGTTTTCAATGACATAGGGGGAAGGTGCCGCGATTTTTTGGCCTGGGCTTTCGGGGAGATGAGAAAAGGCGGCTTTCGCCGCCTTTTCTCATCTCTATATCTAGTTTATCAAGTTGGACAGGTTCACTATGCCAAGTTTTGAAAATTATTATTCCTTTTGGAATGAGTTGGTTAGGGGAGACTGCACGGTGCAGGGGGCTTGACATCTCTAACGACGTTGGAGTGCCCCCCAAAGGTGGGACAGTTTGAGAAGTCCCGGGCCACGATGCGAGGTATCCTCGGTAGGTTTCGGACCATAGCACCCGGGGGGATGAGTATCCTGTCCCCGGTTTCCCTGTCCCTTATTTCCTCGTCAGAGCTGGAAGCGCTTTAGTCTGACAGTCTTCCACATCCCTGTGGTTGGGATTTGGGATCGGGAATTATGAAGTTCTGTGGTGGTCGAAAGAGAACCCATGTCCCAACAGCAGGGACATGGGATTCAGCGCTGCTTCCCTTCGCATCGCCGTCCAGTGGGACTCGATCTCGACCGTCCCTCTCTCGCCCGTCCACCAGTGCCGGAAGCTCGACCACGACCAGTCGATAGGTTGCTCGACGAGGCCGCGCGTAACCGGATTGCGGTGGATGTAACGGCGCTTCTCCAGACACTTTCGCTCCGAATAGACATTGAAATCATAGTAGCGCGGCTGCCAGAAAGGCCGCTCCCGGCGCTGGACAGCTACCGATAACTTAAGGGCCTGAATCGCCCTGGAAAGCAAGACTCGCCGCGGCTCACTCACAAGTAAGTGGACATGCTCAGGCATGACTACATACGCAGTGACATAGAAGTGGTAGCGGCGGCGCATCGTCTCGAGCGAGCGTTCAAAGGTCTCTCGCGCACGCTGTGTGCCAAGATACGGCTGTCTGCGATAGCAGGAAAAGGTAAGAAAATGCAAATCCCCGGCTTGCTGGTAACGGACAAGGCCTTTCGCCATGCGATCATCGTAGCCCATGTCTCAAAAGCGAGACATGGGGCACCCGCATTGGTTAAGAGTTTCAGACCTGGGCCACCCCGCCCTGCCGTCATCGCAATGCTCGTCCAGATCGACCCTAGAAAGCGGGTTGTTCCCGGCATCATCGCCAGTGGAGGACGCATCCGCCACGGAGGAACCTGCCGCAACGTCAACCAGTATCTCAAGTGGGGATTCGTGGAGGCCGCCACCTGTTCCCTGCGGATCAAGGCCTATCGCGGCACCCATGTCGAACGCCTCTATCAGCGGCTCGCACCGGGCAAAGGGCACGGGCGGGCGGTGGTCGCCGTCGCGCGGCATCTGGCCGAAGCCAGCTACTGGGTGCTGCGAAAGCGGCAGCCTTACAAAGATCCCGCGCCGCGTCCCGTCAGTATCGACGCGGCCTAACCGGTTCGTCCAAGTTCGGCTAAACGCGAGACACGCCTGACCGGCAACCAGGTCTCGGGGTGAATGCGGCAGCCGATTCGCAAAGGCTCATGCCGGATTCCACGGCGAATACATGATTCCTGACGAAACTACGTCACGAGCCAACCCGGACGAAGAACCAAAACCACAGGAAGGAGAAGAAGAGAGCACGGGCGTCCAACCAGCCGCGCCCGCCACGGCCTCGCAGAAACGCGCGGCTAAGAGAAAAACAACAGCAAAACTTGCCCCTTGACAACATGCGCTTTCATACATGGTGTGTCCACCTAAACCCCATGCGCAGCATGGCGCTCTTCACGATGCTGGACGGGACGTGGATTTCGGGGCTGGCACACACGCTGCTAAGGGACGCTGGCATCGGCCACCAACACCGCAAGGCCGCCCCCGAAGGGACGGCCCTGCGGTTGGAAAACGGCGGCTAAGGATGGATGTTCTACAGAGACGCGTACCGGCTTGCGGCCTTATGCAGCAACCCATTCGGGTCCATCGACGGCTGTGCGATGAAGTCCCAGTATATCTGCCAGGCTTCTTTGATGGATTTTCCCAGCATGGCTTCCAGCAACTGATGTGGCCCTGCGAACAAGTTATACGCATCCGTGCAGGAGATGGCCCAGGTCCGGTTTTCGTCTGTGAGCAAATAATGGAACAGGCCGCACTCTTTGTTAAATTCGCGGAAGTCACCCTCAGTGATTGAGAGGCCATAGCAGGCTGGAAGGGGATCGAGTGGCTCGGTTGCCACCGCGACACACCCCGAGTGTCCAGCTTGAACCAGAGCGGAAACGATTGTAGTGATCTCCTCCGGGATAAAGTGCTGCGCCCGCTCCACCGCTACCACCTCCCATCCTCTCTCACGAACCCAGCCTAGATTGAACTCATCTCCAAGACGCTCATCCGGGAGCATCATCTCCTGGACGAGGCTTCGGTATTTCGCGCACGTTTCTTCGCTGTCAATTGGTTTCATGGGTTGTACCTAATCGCTTGTCCGCCCTTAGCGCCACCACCAGAAGGCTGCAATTCGATCGTTGGTCTGTTACCGGTAGCCGGGCTACTGAAGTCACGTAACACCGCTCGGCCTTCTCCGTTCGGCAGTTCTTTGACTTGCGTCGGGCCTGCTTTTACTGCCGTGCCGCCCAACGCATCGAAATCTTTTTGGGCCTGAGCAAATCCCCCGTCTTTTACTCTAGTGGCTACCCGGGCAGTACCGGTGCCAGCCTCCGATGTTGCGGCATCCCAAATACTCTGAAAAGTGGCTCCTTCCGCACCTGCAGCCTCACCACCTATAACGCCTAAGAGAGCACGACCAAATCCAACTCCAGCCCGGACACCCGCTATTCCACCCCGAACCCCATCGACCATCGAAGCGATGTTTAAGAAAGTGGAAGCATCGTCCTTCAGCCCAGGCTCGAAGTATTGTGCCGAGCCGCAGGTACTTCCGCCGCAGGAGATGGTTCCGCTGCCAAAGTTATTCAGGTTGAACTGGACACCGGGGCTGTTCTGTTGAATCTGCTTCCATTGATCGTCGGTTGCGTCGAAGCACTGTCCACCGTCCACGCACACATGCACATCATGACCGTCGGGATCGACATTTGTGAGCGGATTGTTGTGAACGTAGCTGTAGAGGTTCAAGTCCTGCGGATTGTCCAAATTCCCGCTATAGAATGGCTCGTCCGGGGAGAGGAACCGGCCCATGTTGGAGCTGTAGTACCTCGCTCCGAAGTAGTCCAAGCCTGATTCTGTGTCTCTTTCTTTGCCGGTGAAGTGGATGGTGTCGTCTGCGTCGCCCCATGTAGGTAGGCTAGGCAGATACTCCGTCTGCATCTCGCCGAAGGGGAAATTTCGATCCGCCGAGATGATGTTGGCGCTGGGGTCAACCCGGGTGCGGACACTGCCGACCCAGTCCAGTGCGGAGCGATAGATATTCGAGTTTCCAAAAAAGAAGCCCAGGTGTTCTCCGTTCAGGAACAGGTCCTGGGTGGTGACGGTGAGCGTCGTTCCGCTCAAGGTGTACGTAGCGTCCAGCGATCCGTCATAGTCGTAATCGTAATAGATATTGCCGGAGGGTGTCTCCTTCTCCACCCGCTTTCCGTCCGCTCCATAGATGTAGGTGATGACCGCGCTTCCGGGCGGGGTGGCCCATTCAAACCTGCTTTTGGCTTGAGTGGGGCACATGCAAGAGGATGAGTCTTCCCGCAATACGCTCTCGTTTGTTTGCCGTCCATTCGGATTCAATTTCAACACATCCCTCATATCCCGTGGCGCAGTGAAAAAAGCTGCTCCACCTCCAAACCTCGGGGCGAGCGCACAGTCCCCTCTTGACCGGATTGCGGTGAATGTAGCGCAGCTTCTCCACGAACTGGCTGCGGTTGCGGATGTTGCAATCGTAATACCGCTCCTGCCAGAAGTGCTCGGCGTCCCCCGATCAGGCGGCGCGATCCCCCCTGTTTCAGCGACTTGATCGCAACCGCAACTGTTTCCCGCTCTGGCTCGGAGAGCAGGAGGTGAACATGCTCGGGCATCACCACATAGCCGTAGACTCAAAGCTGGAAATTGCGCCGCACGCGCTCCAGAGCCAATTCGAAAGTTTTATTGCCGGCGTGCGACAGAAACAGAGTGCGGCGGCGGTAACAGCACAAGGTGATGAAGTGGGTCTGCCCGGAGTGATGGAAACGCTTCAGTCGGGAAGGCATGAGCCAGGATACTTCTCCTAAGCGGCCCACTCGAGCCCAACTGCAAGCTTGAATAGGTCACCCGGCCCGCGCCGCGAGTCCCTCTCAGGGCGCTACATACATGACAACGGCTTCATCTTGTTCTCTTACACTGTCACTTGCGAACGCATCTTGTTGATGCGAAGGGTGACTATGGGCAGTGCGGGGATCACAGCTGATCGGCTTGAATTCAGCGCTAATCAGACGTTGGCGTATGCAATTCTGGCAACTGAAGCGCACAACGAATACCTGCGACTCTATCGGATGAGCAAAGTCCTATCCGAACTTAGGAAGATGTTGCCATTACTTACAGTGGAGTTTTGTGATTCATTAGCCGAAGGGCAGAAGAATAGGCTTTTTCTTCGTTTGCAAGATGCTCACGTGATTCTCGCAGAATTCTCAGGGTCGAATGAGGCCGAAAGCATTGTGCGACATCTGCCTCTGCTAAAAGCGCTAGTCGGAAAATGCCAGGAGGCGGCCGAAGATCTTGGAGATGTCCTCGACAGCATGCGATTAGCGAGGAATGGTGAGTTTGAGACTCTGTTGGTTTCCTGCAAAGACAATGTGAGGTTGACGGTTGAAGGCCCCATCTCTGGATTTGCGATTGCGCAGGATCGCAGCCCCGAAAAGAGAGCACAGATATTGGATATGGCCAAGCATGTTTTGGCAGATTATCGCTGTTTGCGATGAGGCACATCAAGTCTTGTATCCACTCCTTCTATACCCTGGGCACCGTTGGTCGCCTGTAACTGAATGTGACTTGGTCGCCTCCATTAGAGAGGTGAGAACTCTTTTGGGTAACTGTGTCATTGCCGAATGCTGTGGCGTCTTGATGCCCACAGTGCGAAGGGGAAACGGCGACCGTCTGCGAAGCTCTCCAAACGAAGCATCGACGTTCGGAGTGCGGAGCCGTGCAGTGGAAGGCTGAGAGGGAATTCCTCAACCATTGAAGAGGAAACCTGGTGTTTTCGGAGCCCGGCGAAGGAGGAAACGTTGTGCTTGAAGTGATTTGGATAGCGCTGAAGAGATGGCGAACGAGGTTCCAGAAGTGGTTTGCGGTACCGCAGTAGAGTTTCGGTTGTAGTTGGTTCGATGCCAAGTCCCACTTCTATTAGCCAAGGGTTTGTTGATGTAGTATGCGACGGTCGTGAGGTCGTCACACAGAGAAACGTCTCACGTTTTTAGGCTGAGTTCCAACCACATTTATTGAAGAGGCCAAGATGAAGCCCAGTGGCCACGAGTGCTCGGCGTCCAGAGTATAGGGTCTGCTCCACCGAAGTTGGTTCCAGGCTGGGGCCGCTCGTCGACGGGCACGCGTTCGCGCCGCCTGCATTCGATGTCCCAGCGCAAAAGCTCACCGGAGCGTTATTAAAATATTTGGCTGGCGGCGGTGACCACCTGCCCGGCACCCGGGAGTGAATGAGTATCAGAGCTGGAAGCGCTTCAGTCTGGAGGGAGGAGTCACAATATTGCCGAAAAGCGGCCCCACTCAAGCCCAACTGCAGGCTTGAATGGGCCACTCCGCCTACCCGCGCGGTCACGGCGAATTCGATCCTCTCAATGCTCCTCGCATAACCATGCAAAGTCCAATAGGAGGCCACGATATATACTGTTCCTCAAATTGCCATGGTACGACGAACTGCCCCAAAACAACCTCTCCCGCCACAAATGGGCGGCGCTTTGTGTGGTGACGGGAGTCTGATCTCAGACCTCTGGCTCTCTGATGCTCTGTCAGACAGGATCGAACTGAGTGAAGGAGCGCGCATTTTGGACAGCAAGATATCTGACCAAAACGGATATGATAGCGACTCTGTCATCCCCGTCGGCGCATGGAAGGCACCTGATCGGCGACAAAGATCAGCACTGTTCGGGATCGCTAAGAATTATTGCCCATGGTCAAGAGGAGTAAGCATAGGTGTCGCGTCAGGCGAACTACGCAAAGCGGCGGAGAAAATACGGGCTGAGAGGTTCGCGTCTCAAGCGGAAGCCAATCGTTTCATGAAATCTACGGCCTTCCGACGTTATGAGCTTAGCTTTAAGAAGTTGGCCCGTGCTCGCTCCTTATTCTCCACTCCTCGGCCAAGAATCCTGGGTATCTCCGTGATATCCAGTGGCCTCATCACGACGACCACGGACGGGGCCTCCGGCCGTCGAATCGGGTTACACCTCGACAGCTGGGACGGCAGAGAATATCGAGCCCGCGATCTATGCCGAAACCGGATTTGTCTAAATCTCGGCGAAGAAGACCGATTCCTCTTATTCTGCAACGTGACGATTTCGACAATGGTCATGGCTCTCATCGATCAGAGCCTTCACCGCGAATCAAGCCGAACCCTTATCAGGAGCTTTTTCAGTTCCTTTCCTAATTATCCGATCATCCGGCTCCGTATAGCACCGAATGAATACTATATTGCGCCAACTGAAAATATCATCCATGATTCGACAACCCTGGGGAAAGAACAACCTGATGTGGCAATTACAGCACTCGGCTACTTTCGAGTGTGAAACACCTCTCTTTGAGATCCTTAGCTTGTATTTTGCGGCAGGATAATGATTGCGGGTAGCTCTACGAACAAATGGAACGATTGCCCTCAAATGTCGATCTCTATATCGTGGGTGCTGGTGTAGCGTTCCCGCACCACTTAACCTTGCAAGCAATCGAGATTCTCTCTGCGTGTACTGCTATCTGCACTAATCTGCCACAGGAAAGTGTAAGCAGGCTACCCTTCGACCTTTCCCAAAAATGTAGGAGTCTCTGGCCCTTGTATCAGGAGGGTCGCATCCGGTCAGACAATTATCGCGATGTGACCGAGGCCATACTGAAGGAGGTAGAGACTTCCCCTCCCACAGCATGGCTCACTCCGGGACATCCGATGGTATTCGATAGTGTTTCAACGGCCTTATTGAAGGCGGCAGCATTGCGAAAGTGGAGCACGCGGATCGTGCCCGGAATTTCATCCATTGACACACTGTTCGCGGATATTGAATATGACCCTGCACAGGGCATAAGCATCTACGATGCGACAAGCCTGGTTTGCCGGAACGTACCTATAACCACATCAACACCTTTGATTCTTCTTCAAGTGGGCGCATTTCTCTCCGAGCGTGCACAGCTAACTCTGAAAACTGCCGCTCTGGATCTCTGCCCGTTGCGAGACTATTTGGTCAAGTATTTCCCCATAGGTCATGAATGTGCGCTCATACATTCTTCGTATCGCATAGATTTGACGCCCAGGATCATTTGGACGACTCTGCGCGAACTCCCTCTATTGACGGCTGCGGATTATGCGGGAGGAAATCTATTCATCCCCGCTGTCAAGGACACAGCCTAGTCGCGAGAATACAAAAGGTATGTAAGCAGTGCATACTTCAGTCCTGTTTGGATAATTTGGCCTCCGTGCCGCACTCCGTGGGCAAAGATAAGCGCCATTCCTGTGACTGGCTGGATTACGACGTCACAATCAGGAAAGTATGTCTCCCCACCTTTGTATCCATCATTTAGATAGATGATTATCGTAAACAGACTATGGCAAGTTGCCGAGTTTATGGTTGGGCTATCTACGTGGGTTGGGAAGGAATCTCCTGGCAAATACCGAAGGCAAATCAGTTGCTCCGTTGAAAGCCCTACGAAATGCATATCCTCTATTGTCGATGGTATCGAAGGCCGAATCGATGCGAGTATAACATCTGTATCTAAGCTTATCCGGGTGAAGCTTCGTGTCGGCGTTTCATGGGTTCGGCCATTGGAATCCAGAGCAGCAACGCCCGGGGACCATTTCGAGCTGTCAGCGGCGGCGATCAGGTCCGTGCATGCCTGGGGTTCTAATACATTCGGTGCGGTCCATATGTTGGTCTTCAGGCTACTTGCTGCTTTGACTGATCGATGGACGCGCACTTGTTTGATTAAAGAATCAATAACTACCTTCTTAGTTGCCTTACAGTACATCGTTTCCGCAACGTTAAAACTCCCGCGCTCGGATATTTTGTTCGAGGGCGCGCCTCCTCCACACATTTCGAAATAGGTACATTCCTGCTTACAGCGAAGTACTCCTGATTGAATCTCGGTTTTCATCTCGAGGAAACGCGAATTGCGGGTCAAGTCGGCCAGAGACTCAGACTGTATGTTGCCAATCGAGAAATCACCGTAGTGCAAGTGCTTTTGACCGAGAAGTTCGGGACAAAATGTTCCAACGGAACCGTCTGCCCCTATCGTCAAGATCGTAAAGGGATCCACCAATTGATGTCGTTGCTCGCCCGGTTGGCCGAACCTCAAAACATCGAGCATAGAGTCGGCTTCGCGCAGGCGGAACGCTCTGCGCTCAAAATGAGTGCGAAACATCCGATCCCAGAAGGCTGCTAGTTTTTCAAGAGAAAGTGCGCTGCAGATCGACGAATTGAGGTTCGCCCCTTCGAGTTCGTCAATATTAAATCCGACTGTCGAAGCACCTATATTGGCGAAAAAGTCGTAAAGCTCCTCTGCCCTGTCCAGTGAAGCTGAGGTCAAGACACAGATTGCGTCGAAACGGATGCCAAATTGATGTAATGTGTTGATCCCTCGCATGACATCATCAAAGGTGCCCTTTTTGTTACGACGGACTCTATTTTGATCGTGGAGATCTTGCGGGCCATCAATACTTACCCCGATACGTACATCTCGCTTCCTGAACGTTTCGCAAAAGCGAGCATCTATTAGAGTTGCGTTCGTTTGTACGCGATGTTGGACGCGGGTAACCCGGCTTAGCGGTTCACAGGCGTCGATCAGTTGCTCGAGATAGTCAGGCCCAACAGTTAAGGGCTCTCCGGCATGCCAGACTACCGAAACTTTCTCTCCAAGCAGTCCGGATTCGATTACACGTTCGACAGCGCGCGACACAAGCGCGGGGGATATTTGTCGCCTGTCGAGACGATTCGGAAGATAGCAGTATTTGCAGTCGATATTGCAGAATGGAGTTGCTTGAAAAATCAGCAACTGCAATTGCGGGTTGGCAGCATGCAACATCTTTCAAGGAAAATTAGCCGTTAGCCCAATTGGTGAAATTAACCCATTGGTTAAAGTTTCCAGAATTTTCATGTTCGTCCGCGGCTGCACATTCCGTCGATGCATTTCGATTGCTTTCCAAAAGCGTAGCGTCTTTTGTTAACCATTCACGAAGCGTCGAAATTTCCTCTTGTACATTCATAGTTCCTCTCCTTAGCAACCTGCGATGTGAATTGGACTGCATTTGCTGAGGCCTAGAGCATATCACAGAGGGGGCGCGTCCCCGTGCCATAAAAATAGCGCCACCTGAAGAGGATCGGCATTTCTGCGCCTCGAATTGAACTGACCTCGTTCTCCGTCCGGTTGGGGGAATTGGCGGACATATCGATTGAGTGTTGAAAAAGCAGAGGGAGGGTTTCCGACCCAGGCAACCCTCTTTCCGCTTTACCGCCATAAGAAGTAGAATCCGACATTCTTTTCCAGGAGCTGTTGCGGGCCGGGGAAGAGGTCGCTTGGGGATGTCAGGATGTCGATTAGGCTCTTGCGCCGGATGTAGGGCTTCACGACCTGGGGGGCGCCGGAGATGCCGACCTGCTTCGCGGTGGCTTTCAGCGCATCCTGAAAGCTGCCGATCGAATCGATCAGGTGGAGCGGGACGGCTTGCTGGCCGGTCCAGACCTGGCCGGTGGCCAAGGGCTGAATTTCGGTCACGGGACGCTTGCGGCCGCTGGCGACATCGTCGATGAACTGCTGGTGCATGTTGTCGACGAGACCCTGCATGTAGGCCATTTCCTTTGGGGTCAGATCGTGAATCGGCGATGGGGTGTCTTTGAGTTCGCCGGCCTTAATGGTTACGTTCTTTAACTTGGCCCACTTCAGCAGGTCGCCGTAGTTGGTGTATTCCATGATGACGCCGATCGAGCCGACGATGCTGGCGCGGTTGGCGTAGATCTTCTCGGTCCCGGAGGCGATGTAGTAGGCTCCGCTGGCGCCCTCACTCTCGATGCTGGCGACGATGGGCTTTTTCTTCTCGTCGCGGATGCGTTTGACCTCTTCGTATATCTCCTGGGAGGCGGCGGCGCCTCCGCCGGGTGAGTTGATATGCAGGATGATCGCGCGGATCGAGCTGTCGTCGGCAAACTTGCGCATCTGGCTGATGGGAGTTTCGGCGCTGAGGATGACTCCGTCCACGTCGACGACGCCGATTTTGTCGGAACCAAGGCCCGAGCCGAAGGCGGACATGTCGTTATCCCCGGTGGCGTGGACGATGGCGAAGGCCAGGCCGACGATGACGGCCACTACCAGCGCAAACAGGCCTCCTCCAATCAGGACCCAGAACCAGGTTGAGCGTTTCTGTTGTTCATTCATAGCCGGGAGTGTAGCATCTATGAGTCAAGATTTGGGTTCAAGAATACACTGGCTTCGATCCAATCGAGCCAATCTTGAACCCCGCCGCGCCGCCGGCCTCAGGAGAAGGCGAGAGCCAGGGCGAAGGGTTAAGGGCGGGAGCTAGAGACAAACAGAGATGATTTCCGGACCGACGTTGAGCATTATTATTCCGGCCTATAACGAGAGCACTCGCATTGGCTCAGCGCTTGAACAGGTGCTCGCCTGCGTCCACGAACGAAAGTGGACAGCCGAGGTGATTGTGGTCGACGATGGTTCGCGGGACACGACTGCGGAGATCGTCCGCGGATTTGCCGAGCGCGACCCGATCGTGCGGCTGATCCAGAATCCGGTGAACCGGGGCAAAGGCTTCAGCGTTCGCAATGGAATGTTGCACGCGTCGGGAGAAGTGATGATGTTCACCGACGCCGACCTGTCGTCGCCGATGGTCGAAACCGAGCGGTTGCTGGGCGCGATCCGCGAGGGCGCCGATATCGCCATTGGCTCCCGCTGGCTCGACAGAGGACGGCAGACGAAACACCAGCCCTGGTACCGGCAGATGTTCGGCAGATGCTTCAACGCCGTGACGCGGCTGGTGATGGGATTGCCCTTTGCGGACACCCAGTGCGGCTTCAAGGCTTTCCGCCGGGATGCGGCGTATACCGTTTTCCAGTTGCAGCGGATCGAGCGGTGGGGCTTCGATCCGGAACTCTTATTTATCGCGCTGAAGCGCGGCTACAGCGTTCGCGAGGTGCCGGTCACGTGGGGCCACGATGAGCGGAGCAAGATGAGTTACCTCAAAGACGGTATCAAGATGCTGGAAGAGCTTGTCTACATTCGCTGGAACGCCATTATTGGCGTGTATGACCGCGATGTGAGCCACTTCCATCCGGAGTTGCCGGTGGTCAAGGGCTGACGCGTTCGGCATCGGCTCAAAAACAAAGCCCTCGCGTTTGCGAGGGCTTTGTCATTGAGCCGATCTAACCTAACTCTAGGTAACCGGTGAGGAGATGGGATAGTTTCCGTGCGGGATCGCAGTGACGCACGTGGGGTTGCCTGCGGCGATGAATGGACTATTCTGCACCCCCGCGAGCGTCCCCGTATTCGGGTTTAAGTTGAGTCCGGTGACGGTGTTGTCGAGGAAGTTGGTCGTGTAGACATAGCGTCCGAGAGCCGGCTCGACGAAGACGCAGGTTGGGCCGGTGCCGGTGCCATAGGCCCCTGCGGCGGCGACCCCGGTTGGGTATCCGGTGGCGGTATTGATGGTGTAGGCGTTGACGTCGTTGGCCGTGTAGTTGGCCACGTAGACATACATGCCGCGCGGGTCGACGGTCACCGCATCGGGGTAAACGTCGGTGCGAGTGGGGCCGTCGGTGTTGGGAATGATCTGGCCGCTGGACTGTATTGTGTAGCTGATCAGCTGATTATTGACGCTGTCGGTGACGTAGAGGAAGAGTCCGCGCGGAGTGCTCGCAACCGCGTTCGGCGAAGTGCCCGAGTTAAATGTTCCGTTTCCGGTCGAATCGCAGATGGAGGCCGAAGACGAGCAGGGCACGAAGGTGAGGGCGCCGCCCGTTCCAACGCTGAAGGCGGAAATGTCGCCCAGACCGGTGGTGGTGTTCTGGCTGACAACATAAACGAACGAGGGTCCAGCCGACGTTGCGTTGACCGGGTTCTGGGTGAGCGCGTTGACGGCGGTCGGATTCAGGACATCGGCGCCGGTGCTCAGAGCATTCACGACCGGCGTTCCCAGGCTACCGTCGGAACTGATCGGAAAGACGACCAGCGCTCCCGAACCGGAGGTCTCGTTCGGAGCAAGGTGGTCGGTTACGAACAGGAGGGTGCCGGCTGAATTGATGGCCACCCCGCCGGGCAGAGAGCCCGGCGTCGTGTACTTACTCTTCTGAGTGAGCTTGGCGTCGCTGCCGATGGTGAACTGGACGATGGCGTTGTCATCATGGTTGACGACATAGAGGTTCTTGAAGTCGGGCGAGACCACCAGCGCCACGGGATTTGCGCCCCCGGAGGAAAACGGGGAGCCGGAAATCTGGGTGAGCGCACCCGAGTGCGCATCCGTGTAGTAGACGTTGATCTGCGAGGTCTTGGAGTTGGTCACGTAGACGTAATCAACGGTGTTGTTATAGCCATTGGGTCCGCAAGCGGTGAAAGCCGCGGCCACACCCAGGGACAAGACAGCGGCCAGTGTGGCCCGCCCGAATTTACTGAACTTCATGCGCTTCCTTCGTCCTGGCCCTTCAATATCCGGATCAGGTGCTGCCGTGGCAACCGTGCTATTTCGCGGGATCGCTCCCAGGTTAGATTGTAAAAGCTTCAAGAGCTTTCGGCCAGTAAACGCAGAGTGTTTCACGATGGTCTCGCATGCGCCCGGAGTGAGATTTTGTGCCGCACTGCTTTCCTACTTTCTCTAGTTGGTCGGAGTGATCCCCGGGTGTTTTCCGTGGACGGTCGCAGCGATACACGTTGGCTGTCCGGCGGCGAGGAACGGAGTGTTCTGCACCGGCGCGAGAATTCCATACGAGTTGATGTTCAAGCCGGAGACGGTGTTGTCGAGGAAGTTGGTGGTGTAGACATAAATGCCCAATGCCGGCTCGACAAAGACGCAGGTTGGTCCCGATCCAGTGCCGTAGGAACCGTTGGGAGCTATGCCGGTGGTGGGAGTAGAGGCGCCGATGAAGTAGGCGCTGATGTTGTTGGCGGTGTAATTCGACACGTAAACAAAGGTGCCTGTCGGGTCGACCGTCACTCCGTCGGGGAAGACGTCGGTACTGATCGGGCTGTTTGGCAAGGGAACGATCTGGCCGTCGGTTTGAACGGCGTAGCTGAGAAGCTGATTGCGCGCGCTATCGGTCACAAATAGGTAACGCCCTACAGGCGTACTGGTGATGGCGCTAGGCGTCGATCCGGCGCTGAAGGTGCCGTTCGCATTGCAGACGGAGGGAGCAGCGCACGGGACAGCGGTAAGGGCTCCGCTCGGCGCCACGCTGAAGGCCGAGATGTCGCCGAGGCCGGTGGTGCTGTCCTGGCTGACGACATAGACGACGGGGCCACCCGCAGTCGTCGGGTTCGGCCCCGGGGTGATGAGCGTGTTGACGGCAGTCGGATTGAGGACATCGGTTTCACCCAGGCTCAGCGGGTAGTAGGAAAGGTTACCGTTCGCCACCGGCGTTCCCAGGCTGCCATCGGTCGAAGTGATCGGATAAACAACCAGCGCGCCGGGGCCGGGATTGGCGGCCGTGTACTGCGGCTGATAGGTGTCGGTCACGAAGAGAAAGGTGCCGGTGATGTCGATCGCGATCGCGTTCGGGAAGGTCCCTGGCGTGTTGTAGGTATGCTGCGGGTAGAGCTTTGCGTCGGTGCCGATTCCAAACTCGACGATGGTGTTGTCGTCGTGGTTGATCACGTAGAGATATTTGCCGTCCGGCGAGGTGACCAGTCCGACGGGATTTCTGCCGCCGGAGGGGTAGGGAGAATCGGGAATCTGGGTCAGCTGGCCCGAGTTCCCGTGCAGGTCGTAGACGTCGATCTGGCCGGGGTTGGCTTTGGAGTTGGTGACGTAGACGTAATCGACCGTAGTGTTGAAGTTACTGGGGCCGCAAGCGGTAAGTGTCGCGGCAACACCCAGAGACAAAACCGCGGCCAGAGTGGCCCGCCCGAATTTACTGAACTTCATGCGCTTCCTTCGTCCCGGTCCGAACTGTAGAGCGGGCTGCCGTTGGGCAGAACTATTTCGGGATCGCTCCCAGGTTGAATTTTTTCGAAGCTCCAAGAGGCTTCATCGCGCGCAGACGATCCAACTCCGAATCATCTGCGCGCGATCAAAAGAACAGCAGTACAACCAGCCGCCGCGTGGCGATAGAGCAAGGCCGCACCGCGCCGGCCTTGCTCTGTGTTGCTTTGTGGAGCCCTACTGCGTACGGCCACTTACAGCGCACCAGGTCGGATTGCCGGAGCTCTGGAAGACGGAACCGGCACGCAGCTTATTCAGCACGCCAGCGTTGACGTCGATGATGCTCCCGGTGACGGTGCTGTCATTAAAGTTACCGGTGTAGATGAACTGGTTTGTGGGGTCTTCCAACATGCAGCGCGGGCCGGATCCAGTGCCGAAAGGCTCGCCAGCGATGAAGGCGAGTTTGCCGCTGGTCGGATCGATGGTAAAGGCACTGATCTCGCTGCCCGGTTGGTTGACATTGGTGTTCCCGCTGTTGGCGACGTAGAGGAACTTGGTGTTGTTGTTGACCAGCAGCACAGTGGGGCCCACTGCGGTGGGATCGTTGCAGACTGTTCCGCCAACCAGAGATTGCAGGATGCCACTTCCGCCGATGGTGTAGGGCAGGATCGCCGTCTGTCCGCCGGTGCAGGAGCTTACCGGGCCGGCATCGAGAATATAGACATACCGGTTGGCCGGATCACTGTTGATGCTGGTCATCTGGGTGGCACCCGTCTGCAGAGGCGCGTTCTGGGTGAGCGTCAACTGACCGTTTGAAGCGCTATAGCCATAGGTGAAAACCGTCTGCAGATCGTTGGTGCTGGCGCTGCCGGTCTGCGCGGTAAAAATATATTGTGAAGCCAGTTTGAACTCAACGGGGAAGCAGCCCAGGGGGAAATAAGTGAGCTGGGTGCCGTTCGGATTGGCCACCTGGGCGTTGGTGATCAGAGCGAGCCGACCGGTGTTCGGGTCGATGCTGAAAGCACTGATATCGCCGGTTGGATACGCGGCGCCGCTGGTGGCGACGCAGGGCTTGCTGGCCGTCGGGGCGTATTCGTCCAGGACATAGAGGTGGGAGCCGCTGGAGTCGGCAAGCATCGAGATGGACTGGTTGCCCTGGGGGTAGTAGCTGGCCTGGAAGGTCAGCACGCCGTCGCCGCCGACCTGAAATACGCTGACGTTGCTGGGGGTGGTGGCGTCTCCCTGATTTAGGACATAGACAAAGCGTCCGCCGCTGAGCACGAGAATCCGCACGGGGTTCGCGCCGCTGGTGCCAAAAGGAGATTTCCTTACCGGAGTGAGCTTGCCAGTCTGGTTGTTGATATTAAAGCCGGAGATCTGATTGTACTGCGAGCCGGTTACGTACATATAGCCAACGGTATAGCTGTTGGTGCACGAAGTTACTCCAATACTGAGACCAACAGACACAACTAAGGCCAGGAGAACCTGACCGACGTTCCTGAACTTCATGCGTTTCCTTCGTCCCCGGCCAATCGACTTCTGACGCAGGGGCTGCTCTGCAGCGGACTGATTCGAGATGTTTCGGGATTGCTCCCACATCGAATTGTAAAAGGTGGAGCCGCTTTCTGCTAGCCGGGGGGAGAATTGGAGCGGGGTCGAGCCGCTAAAGTCGCGAGCTGGGACCCCGATATTCGTAGCGTCGATTGCCGCTGGATTCACGCTCTATTGGACTACCAGACGCGGCAAGCGTTATCCGGCATCATCGGCTGACCTTTCTTGCAGCCGAAGGCTTTGCCGAAACCATCGAAGTTTTGCACCGTGCCATTCGCGCGCCACTGGCCGGGGGAGTGCGGGTCGGTCTTGACCATGACGCGCGCGGACTGGTCGGTCTGGTTTTGGCACCAGACCTGGGCGAAAGAGATAAAGAAGCGCTGCTCGGGGGTGTAGCCGTCGATTGGCTTCTGACCCGATGGGCCCTCAGAGGAAAGCGTGCTCATCAGCGCCTGGTAGGCGATGCGCAGGCCGCCGTTGTCGGCGGTATTTTCGCCGAGGGTGAGTTTGCCGTTGAGCTTTGCGCCGGGCACGGAATCGAAGCTGCCGTATTCGCTCACTTCGCAATCGGTCTTGGCGACGAACTGCTTGCGGTCTTCGGGAGTATACCACTCGCGCAGATTGCCGTTGCCGTCAAACTTGCTGCCCTGATCGTCGAAGCCGTGGGTCATCTCGTGACCGATGACGACGCCGATGCCGCCGAAGTTGACCGCCGGGTCCTTGTTGGGATCGAAGAAGGGTGGCTGCAGAATGCCCGCAGGGAAGTTGATGTCATTCATGGAGGGGCTGTAGTAGGCATTGACGGTGGGCGGCGTCATGCCCCACTCTTTTTCGTCGACCGGTTTGCCGATCTTGTTCATGTCGTAGTGGAAATCGAAGGTGGCGACGTGATCGAGGTTGCCGATCAGGTCGGTGCGATCGATCTTGATGGTGGAGTAGTCCTTCCATTTGTCGGGATAGCCGATCTTCTGGCGGAAGAGCTCAAGCTTCGCTTCTGCCTGTTTCTTGGTGGCGTCGGTCATCCACGGCAGGGTCTGGATGTCTTCGGCGAGCGACTTCTTGAGGGCGGCGACGAGTTTTTCCATCTCGGCCTTAGACTGCGGCGGGAAGTTCTGCTTGACCCAGTCCTGACCGACTGCCTCGCCAAGGTTTTGATCGGTCAGGCGCGTGCAGCGTTTCCACTGCGGGGTGGGCGAATCCTGCCCCTGCAGCTCATGGCTGAAGAAGTTGAAATAGGCCTGGTAGAAGTTGTCGGACAGCCAGGGGGCATTGCCATTGATAATGTGCAGGCGCAGATAGCTCTTGAGCTGGGGCAGGCTGCTGGAGGCGATGACCTGGTCCATCGCCTTGAAGAAGTCAGGCATGCCGACGTTCAGGTTCGTGAGCTGGCCCTCATCGATGGAGTTGAAATAGAGTTTCCAATCGAAGTTCGGCGCTATGCCGTCGAGCGCCGAGACTTCCATGGGGTGATAGCGTTTCTCGGGATCACGAAGTTCGGTGCGGCTCGTCGCCCCTTTGGCCAGAGCGGTCTCGATGTCGAGGACGTTCTTCGCCTCCTCGGCGGCCTGCTCCGGGGTGTCACCGGCGAGCTTGAAGACGGCAACCATGTAGTCGGTATATTGCTGCCGGATCTTGGTCATGCGGTCGTCGGTTTCAAGATAATAATCGCGGTCGGGCAAAGACAAGCCGCCCTGACGGATGCCCGCAATCATCTTGGTGGAGTCTTTGAGATCCTGCTGAGCGTCGATGCTGAAAAATGCGCTGCCGAGTTGGTTTTCTTGAATGTCTGCCACCAAAGCGGCGAGTTGCTTCTTGTCTTCGAGCGCGGCGACCTGCCGTAGCTTTGGCTCGATCGGCTTTGCGCCCCTTTCATTGGTCAGAGTGGTGTTCATGCAGGCGGCGAAGAAGTCTCCATACTGCGTCTGCAATGGCGTACGCTGCGCGGAGGGATTGCTGGCCTTCTCCAGTTCGGTGTAGAGCAGGTAGTTATTGCGTTCGGCCAGCTCATTGAATCGCCCCCAGCGAACCTGATCGCTCGGAATCGGATTGTTCTTCTTCCAGTTTCCGCAGGAGTATTGATAAAAATCCACGCAGGGATCGGCGGTTTTGTCGATGGCGGTGAGATCGAAGCTCTGCGGCGCCTTGGGCTCCTTGGGCGCAGCGGCCGGGGTGTCGGCGGATGCTGAAGCGGCGACGGGAGGTGCGGGTTTCTCAGCCGAAAATGCGGCAGATGTGAAGACAAGCGCCAGGGCGGCGACGGTGGGGACGAGACGATTGGGTTGCATAGGCTCCTGTGATCAGATGGAGGGGCTGATCGGCGCGGAATCAGCCTTCAGCTTGCTCGGGCGGACATCCGAGGTCTTATCCGAAAAGGTAACACAACGGTAACAATCGGAGGGCCGAAAATGCTTGCGATATCGCTGAGCACTAGAAGACCTTGACGTGGAAGGTCAGATACTTTTTCGGATTTTCGCGGATGGCGGCGATGAGGCCGCGGGATTCTGTCAGCGTTTGATCAAGATTGTTGTAGACCGAGGGATTGCGCACCAGCTGGCCGAGCGTACCCTCGCCGTTGTCGGCGCGAGTGAGAATGGAATCGAGCTTGGTGACGACGTCGTTGAGCTTGTCTTTGAATTGAGGATCTTTGGCGATCATGCCGAGACCGCCCTTGCCGGCGTTGATGTCGTCGAGTAACTGGCGGGCGCTGGCGACGGACTTGTTCAGGTTGTTGTAGAGGGTTTCGTCCTTGAGCAGCTTGCCCGCGGTGCCTTTGCCGTTGTCGAGGTCGTCGGCAATGTGCTGCATGCGGCCCACGGTTTCGTTGGCGCGGTCATAAAGAGTGTCGTCGGTGATCAATTTGCCGATCGAGCCTTTGCCGCTGGCGATCTCGTCGACCAGCTCTTGTATCTGCTGGACCGCTTTATTGGCGCGGTCGTAGAGTTCGGGGTCCTGAATGAGTTTGCCGATCGAGCCTTTGCCGCTGTTGAGCGAATCAACGAGGCTGTCGACCTTGGCGAGGATCGTATTCAACTGCTCGATCGTTCCCTGGCTCGATTTGATGACGTCGCTCAGGTTGGGCGTCTCGGTGGTCTGCAACTCGTCACCGTTCTTGAGCGGAGGGCCGGTGGCCTTGGCGCTGCTGATCTCGAGCACGGTGTCGCCGAGCACGCCTACGGTCTCAAGGCTGGCTTTCGAGTCGGTATGCAGGGCGTCGGCGTACTTCTCACTGATCTTCATGGTGACTTCGACGGGCGTCAGCTTGCGGTCCGGGACGATCCGGATGGCCTTGACGTTGCCGATGGTCACGCCCTCGAGGTTGACCGGCGCGCCGACCTTCAGGCCGGCGGAATTTTCGAAGTAGGAGCGCACTGTGATCTTTCCGACAAAGAGGCCGCCAGTGTTGCTGGACATGAGAAAGATCAATCCCACCAGCACGGCCAGCCCGACGAGTACCAGCGCACCGACCTTAAGCTGTGACCACTGAACTTCCTGCTGGCTAGGCAAAAGCTTCTCCCGGAATCTTCACTCATTCTAAACACATTGAGACTAGGCACTATGGACCAGGGACTAGGGACTAGGAAATCGATGCGCCTCCTATCCTGCCTCAACGAGGCCATAGCGGCGTTGCCAGGCCTCTTTGAGTCGGGCCCACACCCGCGCCTTTTCTTCGGGGGTGGCCTCGGCGTCGGCGTTGCTGGCAAACTGGGAGGACTCGTTTTTCGCGAGCTCGAGCAACGCGCGATCGCGCAGCAGGTTGGCGACGCGAAAGTCGGGCAGACCGGCCTGGCGGGTGCCGAAGAACTCGCCGGGGCCGCGCAGCTGCAGATCGAGCTCGGCGAGTTCGAAGCCGTTCTGAGTGCGCACCATCGCCGCGAGCCGCTCTTCGCCTTGAGGGGATTTCTTTGCTCCGGTGACGAGAATGCAGTAGGACTTGGCCGCGCCGCGTCCGACCCGTCCGCGAAGCTGATGCAGCTGGGCGAGGCCGAAGCGCTCGGCGTGCTCGATGACCATGACCGTGGCGTTGGGGACGTCGACGCCGACCTCGATGACCGTCGTCGCAACGAGCACGTCGATCTCGCCGCGCTGGAAGCGGCGCATGGTGACTTCCTTGTCGTCGGCGCTGAGGCGGCCGTGAAGAAGGCCAAGGCGCAGGCCGGCAAGGCTGGTGTGGCGGAGGCTCTCGTACATCTCGACGGCGGATTTCAGCTCGGGGGTGTTTCGGCGGGCGGTGACCTTGTGCGCGGGGCTTTCGCCGAAAAGGGACTTCGTCTTCGCCGATTTTGGGCCGGATTTCTTCGCGGGCGTTTTGGCGACGGCCTGTGGAGCCAATTCTTCCGGAGCGTCGGTGGGGAAGTCGAGTTCCGGCTGGTCGTCTTTTGCGCCCTCGATGACGGGATAGACGATGTACGCCTGATGGCCCTTGGCGACTTGCTTGCGCACGAAATCCCAGACCTCGGGAGCGCGTTCGTCGCTGGTCTGGCGGGTGATGATCGGCGTTCGCCCCGGCGGCAGCTCATCGAGGACGCTGAGATCGAGGTCGCCGTAGAGCGAGAGCGCAAGGGTGCGCGGGATGGGCGTCGCGGTCATGACCAGCACGTCGGGCTCGGCGGCGTTGGGCTTCTTCATCAGGCGGAAGCGCTGCAGGACGCCGAAGCGATGCTGCTCATCGACGACGACGAGGCCGAGGTTGGCGAACTCGACCTTCTCCTCGATGAGGGCGTGGGTGCCGATGACGAGATCGGTTTCGCCGCGAAAGATCTTGCCGCGGGTGGCGCGCTTGCGGTCTTCGTCGAGCGAGCCGGTGAGCAGCGAGACGCGATAGGGCTGGCCGTGCCGGGCGAGGTCGCGTTTTCGAGCAGCTTGCGGATCGATAGATAATGCTGGGTCGCGAGGATCTCCGTCGGGGCCATCAGCGCGGCCTGGTAGCCGTTCTCGATGGCCACGAGCATCGCCTGCAGCGCGACGATGGTCTTGCCCGAGCCGACATCGCCCTGCAGCAGGCGGCGCATCGGTCCGGAACGGCGCATGTCGGCGACGATCTCGCCCAGCGCGCGCTTCTGCGCGGCGGTGGGATGAAAGGGAAGTACCTGGCGGATGGCTTCGCGAACCTTGTCGTTGGTCTCGAAGACGATGCCTGCGCGCTCTTTGAACTTGCGGCGCTTGAGCTCGAGGCCGAGCTCGAGATAGAAGAGCTCTTCAAAGATGAGCCGGCGATGGGCGGGCGTCGACCATGCCTGCAGGTGGGTCATCGGCGTTCCGGCGGGAGGGAAGTGCGCGTTGCGCAGGGCCTCTTCGCGGCCCGGGAGCTTGAGCCGCGCGAGCAGCGCCTCGGGAAGCGTCTCCGGCGACGTGGCCTTTGAGTTCTTGCAGCAGATCGTAGATAGTGCGGCGAATCCAGCGCGAGGCGAAGCGGCTGCCGCCGAGCGATTCGTAGACCGGGGTGATGCGGCCGACCTCGAGCAGCCGGCTTTGCTCGTCATCGTGATCGTCGGGCAGGATTTCAAACTGCGGCTGGATCATCTTGAAGTTGCGCGACGAGCGGCTGGGCTCGACCTTGCCGTAGAGCGCGATCATCTGCCCGGGCTTGAACCGGTCTTTGAGATAGGTTCCGTGGAACCACATCGCCTTGAGTGCGGTGAGGTTCTGGCCGATGGTCATCTCGAAGATCGGCATCGAGCGCGTGCGAAGGAGCACCATGCCGCGGACTTCGCCGATGACACTCGCCATCTCTCCCGCTTTCAGGGAGTCGATGGGGGTTGGGTGCAGGCGGTCTTCGTAGCGAAAGGGCAGGTGGTAGAGCAGGTCTTCGACAGTGAGGATGTTCTTTTCGGCGAGGGTCTTGGCGATTCCGGGGCCGATGCCTTTGACGAATTGGATCGGAGTATCGAGCGCGGGCACAGTGACGATGCTAGCAGCTAACCGTGGTTCGGCGACGTGCGAAACTGGCGCACAGAATGTATCGTAAGGCACATGATTAAATCAGTTTCTCGCCGCGCTTGCGCGCCTGCGCTGCTCGCCGCGGTCTGCATCATTGCCATGCCCTGCACATCTGTCTGGGCGCAGTCGGATTCGAACAAGGACGCCTCTTCGGCGGCAAAGTCTGCCGACAAAACCGCCGCGACTGACAAAGACGCCAAGGTCTCCGATAAGGACAAGCTGCCGCCATTGCCGCCCAATGCGCACGTTCAGCAGAGCATTCAACTGGACGGCAAGACGCTGAACTATACGGCGACGGTGGGTACCATCCCGGTGCGCGACAAGGATGGCAAGACGGCGGGCGAAGTCGTCTTTACCGCTTACACGGTGGATGCTCCAAATCGTCCCGTGACCTTCGCCTTCAATGGCGGGCCCGGCGCTTCCTCGGTCTATTTGAATTTTGGCGCGATTGGGCCGAAGCATGTTCGCGCGGGGAACGACGGCGACAGTCCCTCCGATCCGGCGACCCTGCTGGACAATCCCGGCACGTGGCTGGATTTCACCGATCTGGTCTTCATCGATCCGATCGGCACCGGGTTTAGCCGGTCGCTTGTCCCGGAAGCCGAGGCGAAGAAACTCTTTTACTCGACCGTGCCCGACATCGAGTATCTTTCGCGCGTGGTCTTCGACTGGCTGGTGACGAATAATCGGCTCGGCTCGCGGAAGTATCTGGTCGGCGAGAGCTATGGCGGGTTCCGCGGCCCGCGCATTACGCATTATCTGCAGAGCCAGTTGGGCGTGGCGATGAACGGCGTCGTGCTGGTGTCGCCGTACCTGAATCCGACGATCGAAGGCAACGGCGATGTTTCGCCGATTCCGTGGATGGTGACGCTGCCGTCGATCACCGCCGCCCACCTGGAACGCGAAAACAAGCTGACGCCTCAGGCGATGGCTGATGTGATCGCTTATACCGAGGGCGAATATGCCACCGACCTGATTCATGGCCGCACCGACCCTGAAGCGACACCGCGCATCATCAAGAAGGTCACTGAGATGACCGGGCTCGATCCGGAGTTCGTGAGGCGCTCCGGCGGGCGGCTCGAGACCGGGGCTTATCTGCGCGAGGTCCATCGCGACGAGGGAAAGATCGGTTCCGTCTATGACTCGAACGTGACTTCCTACGACCCATTCCCGTATTCGCCGGACCAGCGGCTGAGCGATCCGATTCTCGAGTCGATCATTGCGCCAACAACCACGGCGATGGTGGACTTCGACACTCGCATCGTTGGCTGGAAGGTGGACGCTCGCTATAACGCGCTCTCTTTTGACGTGAACCGCCTCTGGGACCGCGACGGCGAGCTGCGCAAGGGGTCAGTCGAAGACCTGCGCCAGGCGGTCGCCGCCGATCCTAAACTGCGTGTGCTCATCGTTCACGGCTGGAACGACCTGTCCTGCCCGTTTATGGGATCAGTTCTCACCGTAAACCAGATGCCGGTGATGGGGGATCCTACGCGGGTTGCGGTGAAGGAGTATCCCGGTGGGCACATGTTTTACACGCGGGCAACGAGCCGGGATGAGCTGAAGAAGGATGTGACGGCGATGTATGCCGCTCACTAGAGCAACGAATCGAGGAACGCCCCGAGAATCGCATTGAATTCGTCCGGCCGTTCAAGATTGGTCATGTGTCCCGACTCTTCGATGATCTCGAGCCTTGAGCCAGGGATGCCGCGGTGCATCTCCTCGGAGAGTGCAACGGGCGTGAAGGCGTCTTCGCGCCCGACGATAATCAGCGATGGAACGGTAATTTGACTGAGCAGCGGGATATAGTCGCGGCGCATAGTGCGCCCGCGCAGTGCGGCGGCGGCTCCGTGGGGGTTGGAGTCGTGGACCATCCGCATGATGTGTTCCGCGACTGCCGGTAAGGCCTGTGCGTTGGCCGGCGTCATCATCTTGTGCAGCGACTCGGTGGCGAAGTTTCCGAAGCCCTCGCGGTCGAAGCGGTCGGCGGTGTCGAGGCGGGTCTGCTTCTGCTCGGGCGTGTCGAGGCTGGCGAAGGTATCTGCGAGCACGAGGGCGCGAATGCGATTCGGCGCCTGGCGCCAGGTCTCGAGCGCAATCTGGCCTCCGAGTGAGAGGCCGACGATGGCGAAGTCCTCGGTGTTGAGGTGATCCGCGAGGGCGAGAATATCTTCCGCAAAATCATCGAGCAGAGTTATTCGCTTGCTGGGCGGCACCGGCGTGGCGCCGTAGCCGCGAAGTTCGGGAACGATGAGCCGGTAACGGTCGCGGAGGAACTCGACCTGCGGCTGCCACATGGTGTGGTCGAGGGGATGGCCGTGTATGAGAAAGACGGCCGGGCCGGCGCCGATGTCCTGGTAGGCGATGTCGATTCCGTTGGGGAGCTGAATTCGCTGCAGCATCGTGACCTCATGCTGCCATAATCGCCGAAAGCATGCCACCGGCGCTCGTCGGCGTTTGGGTGTGAGCTGCCCACGGAGTCCCTGCTACACTTACCCCATCTTCCATGGAGTTCCCGGATGCCCCTTGTTGAGCTTGACCGGATTTCAAAAGCCTACGATCAAAAGATTGCCGTCAAAGAGCTGAGCCTCAAGATCGACCCCGGCACCATGTTCGGCCTGCTCGGCCCGAACGGGGCGGGCAAGACGTCGAGCATTCGCATGATGATCGGCGTGACCCTGCCGGATTCGGGTACGGTGACGCTCTTTGGCAGCCCGTTTACACGCAAAGCGCTGGCGCGGGTCGGCTATCTGCCCGAAGAGCGCGGCCTTTACAAAAAGATGAAGGTCATCGATCAGCTGGTCTTCTTTGGCCAGTTGCATGGGCTCGACGCGGCGACCGCCAGCACCCGCGGCCGGCAGTGGGCGGAGCGGCTACAGATCGCTGAGGCGCTCGACAAGAAGACCGAAGAGTTGTCGAAGGGCATGCAGCAGAAGATCCAGTTCATCGCGACGCTGCTGCATGATCCCGAGCTTATCATCATGGACGAGCCGTTCTCGGGGCTCGATCCGGTGAACGCGATCCTGCTGCAGGACACGCTGATCGAGCTAAAAAACAAGGGCAAGGCGATCCTCTTCTCGACCCATCGTATGGACCAGGTGGAGAAGCTCTGCGACGCGATCAGCCTGGTGAATCACGGAACGGTCGTGCTCTCGGGGACGATGCGCGAAGTGAAGTCGCGCTATGAACGCAACCGGGTGGTGATCGAGTTCGAGGGTGACGATTCCTTCCTCAAGCATGATTCGATTGCCGAGTTTAAGAACTATTCCGGCCATGCGGAGCTGACGCTTAAAGACGGCGCCGACTCGCAGGCGCTGCTGCGCGAGGCTGTCAGCAAAGCGCGCATCAACAAATTCGAGCTGGTCGAGCCGTCGCTGGAAGATATCTTCATTCAGACCGTGGGAGGTAAGGCCGATGCATGAAGCACTGCTGGTCGCCAAGCGCGAGTACCTGGAGCGCATTCGCAGCAAAGCGTTCCTTTTCATGACGATTGCCTTTCCGCTTCTGCTGAGTCTGTCGTTTGGCGGCAGCTTTCTGGCGGCAAAGCTGGGGAGCGGCGCGAAGAATGTCGTTATCGCGTCGAACGACGCCGGCTTCGCGCAAAGCGTGCTGGCCGAGGTGAACAAGGGCAAGAAGGGCGACGACAAGATAGCGGTTCTGGCTCCGGCCACCGAGAGCGATCGCGACAAGCTCACCGCGCAGGTGAACGATAAGAGCCTCGATGGGTACCTGTGGCTCGAGACGCATGCAAACGGTGATGTTCCGGATGCGACCTATATTTCACGCTCTTCGGCGGACCTCTTCATGTCTGGCAATCTCCAGGATGCGGTGAACCGCGCGCTTACCCGGCAGCAGTTGGTCAAGCGCGGCGCAAGTCCGGCGGAGATCGATGGATTGCTCAAGACCGTCGATGTGAAGACGACCCAGGTCAAAGAAGGCAAGCTGGTGAAGTCGAATTCGCTGAAGAGCTTTCTCGGTGCGTACATCATGGTCTTCCTGCTCTACTTCACGGTGGTCTTTTACGGGATGAATGTGGCGCGCTCGGTCGTCGAGGAGAAGACCTCGCGAATCTTTGAGGTGCTGCTATCGACGTGCCGCCCTGAATCGCTGATGGCCGGCAAGCTGCTCGGCGTGGGCGCGGCCGGCTTGACGCAGCTGGGCATCTGGTTTGTCGCTGCGGTCGCGTTGACGGGCTCCTCGCTCGGCGCGGCATTGGGCAAGGATGGCCTGGCGGCCTTTGGCATCAGCGGTGTGCAGCTGATCTTCTTCGTGGTGTATTTCCTGTTGGGCTTTCTCTTTTACAGCGCGCTTGCTGCCGGTTTCGGCGCCAGCGTGAGCAGCGAGCAGGAGATCCAGCAGTTCAGCATGATTATCGTTATGCCGCTGCTGGTCGGGCTGATCCTGATCACTTATATTTTGGCGAACCCCAGCGCAACGCCGGTGGTGCTGCTGTCGCTCTTTCCGCCGTGCACTCCGGTGGTGATGTATCTGCGGATGTCATCGCAGATGCCTCCATGGTGGCAACTGGCGCTCTCGGTGGTGATGCTGGTTGTCTTTATATGGGCTGCGCTCTGGGTGGCTTCGAAGATCTATCGCGTGGGCATCTTGATGTATGGGAAGCGCGCGACGTTCCCGGAGATGCTGAGGTGGATGCGGTATAGCTGATTCTAGGGATTAGGGAATGGTTAATACTGGTCGCTCGTCATCCTCCGCTGGTTAGAATGACAGCGTGACCTCAAGTCCCCCACGCAAGCGTTTTTCTTTTGGACAACGAGTCACGCTGGCCATCGTTCCCCGTCTGGTGGCTCTGCTGATGCGGGCGATTGGCTCGACGGTCCGTTTCAGCTATGTGCTTGAGCCTGGAGTTATTCCTCCGACGGTTGCTACGCCCGGAATCTACTGCTTCTGGCACCAGTGTGCGCTGCCATCACTTCTCTACTTCAAAGGAAAGCTGCGCTGCTCGATCCTTGTGAGCCAGAGCTTCGATGGCGAGCTGATTGCGCGCACCATTGAACAATTTGGATTCGATGCGGTGCGGGGGTCGAGTTCGCGGGATGGCGCGGCTGGCTTGCTGGGATTAAAGCACGCCATCGAGGCGGGATTTATCGCTGTCTTCACGGCTGATGGGCCACGCGGGCCGCGCTACAGAACCAAGATCGGCCCGGTGAAGCTGGCGCAAGTGTTGCAGATGCCGATTGGAATTTTGTACCTGTTGCCGGAGCGGAGATGGACGGCGAATTCGTGGGATGGGTTTCTGATTCCGAAGCCGTTCACGCGTGTCGCGGTGAGTTGGGGTCATAACGTGCCTTCGCCTCCTCCGAACGCGAGTGCTGAGGAACTTGAGTTAGTGCGCTTGAAGGTCGAGGCCGCGATGGAAGGTGCGCGGTTGAGAGCTGAGGATTATTTCGCGCCGAGATAGCATGCCAAATCGCCAAATGGGGCGCCAAGTAGAATCGACCTCGTGCTGGTCTCCGATTTTGACTTCGAACTTCCCGAAGAACTGATTGCGCAGGAGCCTCCGGCGGAGCGCTCGGGCGCGCGGATGCTGCAGCTTGATCGCGCGACCGGGGCGTTGCGGGATGGCTGGTTTCGCGAATTTCCGGAGCTGCTTCGCTCTGGCGATGTGCTGGTGTTGAACGACAGCAGGGTGATTCCGGCGCGGCTGTTGGGACAAAAGGCCACGAACAGAGGCAAGGCTCAGCCGGGGCAGGTCGCTCAAGGCAAGATCGAGGCGCTCCTAACGCAGCAAATGAGTGAATGGGAGTGGACGGCGCTGGTGCGCCCGGGGCGCAAGGTGCTGGTTGGCGATTCGCTTGTCTTCCAATCGCAGGATGCGGCCACGTCGCTCGAAGCGGAGGTTGTCGAGCATGTGGAGTTTGGCGAGCGGCGGCTTCGATTTCATCCGGCGCCGGATTTTTTTGCGAGGCTCGACAAGATCGGCCATGTGCCGCTGCCCCCTTACATACACCGGCCCGACGACGGCGGCGATCGGCAGCGCTATCAAACGGTCTATGCGCAACAGCCGGGATCGGCCGCCGCTCCGACGGCGGGGCTGCATTTCACACCCGAGGTGCTGGAGCGGATTCGCGCGCGCGGCGTGATCGTTTGCTTTGTGACTCTGCATGTTGGGCTGGGGACCTTTCAGCCGATCAGGGTCGAGCGGGTGGAAGACATTCGGCTCCACGAGGAGCATTACACGCTTCCCGAGGCAACGGCGTCTGCGGTCAACGCCGCGCTCGCCGAGGGACGCCGGGTGATTGCAGCGGGCACGACCACAGTTCGCACGCTGGAGCATTGCGCCCTGGTGTCCGCAGGCGGGACGCTCACTCCGCATTCGGGAGCTACCAGCATCTTCATTTCGCCCGGATTTCAGTTTCGAATTGTCAGTGGGCTGTTGACGAACTTCCACCTGCCGCAGTCGAGTTTGCTGATGCTGGTGACTGCGTTTGCGGGAGGCGAGAATGTGATCGCCGCGTATCGGCATGCGGTCCAAGAGCGGTACCGGTTTTTCTCCTATGGCGACTGCATGTTTCTTTCCTGAAAAGAAACAATCCTGCAGCAGGGTGCGCTATATTACCCTTGCGTTCGCTCGCGAATGAAAATGAACGATGCGGAGAATGTCGATGATGACCGAAGAAGAGCGACACCGAGTGTTCGTGTATCTAAACGACTATGAGGCGGTGCGTGCCGAGATCTTGCAGTTGAGCACAAAGCAAAGCGCGTATCTGGTGGTCACCCTCCCGGTCGCAGGCTTTGCCTTTACCTACGCGACTGGTTTCGCATCCAATCTCCCAATTAAGGCTGAAGTCTTTGCCTTCTTGGCCATGACATTGTCGGTTATGGGCTTCTTGTTCTGCGATCTTGATCGGGCCATTCTGCGTTGTGCAATCTATACGGTAACAATCATCAGGCCGCCGCTCTGCAAACTCATCGCCGACGATGAAATTCTGGGTTGGGAACACTACATAAGGCGCTGCAGTCCCATTCGATACAGCCCTATAAAACTTCGTCAAACATTCATTCAGGGCGGTCTAATTTTTGTCCCTGCCCTCTGTTGTCTCGTATTATTTTTCTATTTTTTGTTCCATCCCCCCCAGTATCAGAACGGTCAGATCTCTAAGCCTACTGCCCAGCTGGCGGCTCATACGGTACCGCAAGCCAGGATCCTCCAAGGGACCTCTCAAACTTCGCAGAGCATCGCTACTAAAGCCTCGCCAGCTGTCAGGGACGCTGAGATTGCAGCTCAGAATGCTTTGGTTGCGGAAAAGACCGCAGAGGCCGCCGCTCAAGTGGCTCAGACGGCGGCCCACGCTGCTGACGCTGCCGCTCAAATGGCTCAGGCCGCGCAGTCCCCCCAGACTGTTAAACCTCCCCTCGTTCCTCGCTGGATCACTTGCGCTCTAATGGGTCTTGCACCGGTGTTTGTTCTTTATTTCATGTTTGACCTGGCTCGTCTCTTTAGAGAGCCCGAGGCTCTTCAATCCTTGTCTTGGCCTCCAAGTGCGAGCCGTTCCATTCCTCCTCCGCCGGCTCCATCCACGTCGCCGGCTACGTCGCCGGCTCCGCCCGCCTCGCCCACCGTAAAGATCACCAGCCCCTAAGTCGAGGACTGGAACCCGCACTGATTTAACCCGCGCGAATTCGGCGCAGCCTCCGGTTCGAGAAAGCAAGAGCTCCAGACTGGCAAGTCGCTCCGCTGGTAGACTCGTCAACGATGATCACCGCTTCCACCGCCAAGCCTCCTGTATTCCTGCTCGACTCGATGTCGTTCATCTTTCGCGCCTACCACGCAATGCAGCGGCAGCGGCCGATGTCGACGCGCAGCGGCGTGCCGACTGCCGCGACCTATGTCTTCGTGAACATGATCAACAAGCTGCGGCGCGATTTTGAGCCGGAGTATTTTGCCGCGGTCTTCGATGTGAGCGGTCGTGTCTTTCGCGATGATCAGGCCAAGGCGATGACCGCGGTGAAGAAGTTCAACATCAAGACACAGACCTTTGAAGAGGTCGACTACCTCGGCTACAAGGCGAACCGCGCCGAGATGCCGCCCGATCTGGCGCAGCAGCTACCTTACATTCGCCGCGCGCTGGAGGCTTTCCACATTCCGATCCTCGAGGCGCAGGGATTTGAGGCCGACGATGTGATTGGCACTCTGGCGAAGGAGGCTGCCGAAGCCGGGCATCCGGTGTTTGTCGTCTCGAACGACAAGGACATGCTGCAGCTGGTGACCGATCAGGTTAAGGTCCTCAATCCGGTGAAAGAGAACCTTGTGCTCGATCGCGAGAAGGTAATCGAGACGCTAGGTGTTCCTCCGGAACGAGTGATTGACGTGATGGCGCTGCGTGGCGATTCGGTTGACAACATTCCGGGCGCGCCGGGGATCGGCGACAAGGGGTCGGTGGAGTTGATTCAGCAGTTCGGCACTGTGGAGGAGGTGCTTGATCGAGCCTCTGAAGTGAAGCGTAAGACTTATCGCGAATCGCTCGAAAACAATCGCGAGAACATCATGCTGAGCAAGGAGCTGGTGACCATTCACTGCGAGGTTCCAGTGCCGCTTGATCTGGATGCGATGCGCACGATGGCCCCGGACGTGGCTGCTTGCCGAGCCTTGTTTACGGAGCTTGAGTTCACCTCGTTGTTGAAGGAGCTTGCTCCTGAGGCGGAGGCGGTCGAGACCGAGTTCCTCCTCGATCCGACGCCGGAGCAGATCGCGCATTTTCTGGATGCGGCGAAGAAGGACGGCTTCGCCTTTGCGTTGGAGACGTCGATGCTTGAGGCAGTCGCCGAGCAAGTGAGCGAACAGGACGCGGAAGCTGTCGAAGAGGCGGAGCCAGCGCTGAAGAGTATGTCGTTCATGGGCATGTTTGAAGCTGCAGAGCGCGCGGAGACTGCCGCTGGAGCAATCAGCCCGCCGGCGGGCATTCGCATCGGAGTCTCAGCGGAAGCGGGTCTTGCGTTGATTCTGCGGATTGGCAATGACGATGACAAGTCATTGCGCGGGCTGCTCGAAGATGTTTCTATTCCGAAGCGCGTTCATGATTTGAAGGGAACACTGCGTGCGCTCGAACAGCAGGGCGTTCGACTTGCCGGTGCGAACGATGACCTGATGCTGTATTCGTATCTGGTGAATCCGACCCACGCCACTCATAGACTGTCGGATGTGGCGGCGCGGTTTACCAGCCGGCCTTTGCAGGAGACCGGCGATGCGCAGCTGGCCGAGGCGGCGCATGTGATTCGCGGGCTTACTGCGGTATTGCGCGAAGACATCGATTCGCTCGATGAGCGGCGCGTCTATGAAGATATCGATTTGCCGCTGGTGCCGATCCTGCTCAAGATGGAGACGGTCGGCGTGCGCATCGACTCCGCGGTGCTGAACCTGATGGGCGAGAAGCTAACCTCCGACATGCAGCGGGTTGGCGAAGAGATTTTCGACAAGGCCGGGCACCGCTTCAATATCAATTCGCCGAAGCAGCTCGGCGATGTGCTCTTCAACAAGATGAATCTGCCCAAGCCGCTGAAGTACGGCAAGGGCAAGGTGGTCTCGACCGCGCAGGATGTGCTCGAGGAGTTGGCTGCGCACCATGACGTGCCCAAGCTGGTCATCGAATACCGCTACCTGGCCAAGCTGAAATCGAATTACGTTGACTCGCTGCCACTGCTCGCCGATCGCGATGGGCGCGTGCATACAACATTCAACCAGGTGGGCACGGCGACGGGCAGGCTGTCATCGACCAATCCGAATCTGCAGAATATTCCCATCAAGACGGCGCTGGGGCGCGAGATTCGCGCCGCGTTCATCGCTGCTCCTGGAAGGGTGCTGCTCTCGGCGGACTATTCGCAGATCGAGCTGCGGCTCATCGCGCATTTTTCCGAAGATCCGCTGCTGTTGAACGCCTATCGTACCGGTCAGGACATTCACACGCTGACAGCGTCGGAGGTCTTCGGGATCTCGCCAGAAACAATGGATAAGGAGACCCGCAACCGCGCCAAGGCGGTGAACTTCGGCATCGTCTACGGCATTTCGCCGTTTGGACTGGCGGCGCAACTTGGCATCGATCAGAACCAGGCACGCCTTTATATCGAGACCTACTTCGCACGTTACAGCGGAGTTCGCGCCTACATCGATCGGTTGCTCGAAGAGACGCGCCTCGAGCAGAAGGTGCGGACGGTCTTTGGCCGGGTGCGTCCGATTCCGGATATTCAGAGCCGCAATGCGAACTTGCGTGGCTTTGCAGAGCGGACAGCGGTGAATACTCCGCTGCAAGGGACGGCGGCGGATTTGATCAAGCTGGCGATGATCCGCATCGACAAGCGGCTCTCCGACGAAAAGCTGAAAAGTGTGATGACGCTCCAGGTGCATGACGAATTGGTCTTCGATGTTGCGGAAGATGAGGTCGATCAGATGCGCGTCGCTGGTGAAAAAAGAGATGGAAGGCGTGATCGAGCTGAAGGTCCCCCTGGTCGCCGATTGCGGAGTTGGGCCGAATTGGCGAGACATGGAATAACGCCTGTCATGGAGGAAAGACGGTGACCGAATGGAAGGCATCGGAGTACGCGCGGATCTCTGAGTTGCAGCACGCGATGGCGGAAGAAGTTTTGGCGTTGCTCGATCTACAAGGCAACGAGCGAGTTCTGGATATTGGCTGCGGGAACGGCAAGAACACTAGCGAGATTGCGGCGCGGTTACCTCAAGGCAGCGTGGTTGGCGTGGATTTCTCGGCGAACATGGTGGCCTTTGCGAGTTCTCAATATGCCGCTTCGCACTCGAACCTCAAGTTTGAGGCGGCCGATGCTCGGCACCTGCCCTTCGGCCCTGAGTTCGATCTGGTTGTCTCGTTTAATGCTCTTCACTGGGTTCCCGAGCAGGAGCTGGCTCTGCGCTCGATTCACGCGGCGCTCAAGCCCGGCGGTCGCGCGCAGTTGCGCATGGTCTTCAGGGGCGAGAGAAAGAGCCTTGAAGATGTTTTGCAGGAGACATGTCATTCTCCGCGCTGGCAGCAGCACTTCACATCGTCGCGCGATCCTTACCTGCACCTTTCCCCTGAGGAGTACTCGGCGTTGGCGGAGCAGAATGGATTTGAAGTCTGCGAGCTGCACACCGCCGCCAAGGCCTGGGATTTTGCATCGCGCGAAGCCTTCTTCGCCTTCGGGTCGGTTACTTTTGTCGAGTGGATGCAGCATCTGCCGGAGTCGGAACGACCTGCGTTTATCAACGACGCTCTCGACCGGTACGGCCAGGTCGCTGCCGATGCGCCGGGTGAAGAGAATTTCTTTCGGTTCTATCAGATGGATATTTTGCTGTCCCGGAAGTAACGCCAATTGGCGCCCGGCCACTGATGCGCCTTGACACCCCTCGCCCCTGTTCCTAGAATTAAACAGGAAGACTCTACCCGAAATAGCGTCTAAATAGTCAATATTTCAAGGGTTTAGATAATAATCATGGCCGGCGAGATCAGGATCAGTCCACGGGAACGGGCGGTGCTTACCGCCATTATCGAGATGTATATCGATACCGGGGAGCCGGTCGCCTCGCAGGCGATCGCCCGGCAGTTGGGCAATCGGGACGGGATGAGTTCGGCGACGATTCGCAACGTGATGGCTTCGCTGGGCGAGGCCGGGCTGCTCGATCAGCCGCATACGTCGGCGGGCAGGATTCCCGCGGCGAAGGCATTTCGCTTTTACGTTGAGCAGTTGAATGGGATGGCGCGCACCGGAACTCCCGGGCTTGCTCAAGAGCGTCGCGAGCAGATCGAGGACAGTTTTTCTGGAGTGAGCAGCCGGCAGCAGTTTCTGGAGAGGACCTCGCATGTGTTGGCGCTGATTTCAAACGGCGTCGGCGTGGCCGTGGCGTCGAGCGCGGACTTTCATGCGCTGGAGCATATCCATTTCTCCCGCCTGGCTACCGGACGGGTGCTGGCGGTGGTGGTCACCAAAGCCGGGGCCGTGCTCGACCGCGTACTCACTCTCGATCACGACCTTACCCATACGGAGTTAGGCACGGCAGCAAATTTCCTGAATGAGAACTTCCGCGGCTGGTCGATGGAAAAGATTCGCCGCGAACTTGAGCGCCGAATCGAGCAGGAGCGTCACGAATACGACCAGCTTATTCACTCAGTCGGAGAGCTTTGCCGGAAAGGCGCGCTCGATGGCGACGGGGATGGGCCGACGATCTATGTAGAAGGGGTCGGCAATCTGCTCGCGAGCCAGGTCGACCGCGACCGTCTGCGCCAGTTGTTGGGTGCGCTTGAGGCGAAGCGGCGGCTGATCGAGCTGCTGAACGCCTATGTCGATGCGCGGCAGCAAAATGTTCGTGTGGTGATTGGATTGGAAGAGACGATTCCGGAGATGCACAGCATGGTGTTGATCGGTGCTCCTGCCCTGGTTGGATCGGAGAGCCTCGGCACGGTTGCTGTCCTTGGTCCCGTCCGCCTGCAATATCAGGACACGATGAATGCGGTCTCGTTCATCGCCCAACTCTCCGATAGAATCCTGCAACCGCCCCAATAAATCAAATATTAACCAGGTCGTACAGCCGGCAAGTCCGCGGGAGCAATCAAAGATGGCGGGACGGCGTAATTTAGGAAACGTCTGGAAGAAGGCATTTATGAACACAAAGACAGTAGAAGTGCAAAACACAAGCGATGAAGAATTGGAATTGATTCAGAACACCGATCCGGCTTCCGATCCAATGGATGCAGCGACTACCGGTATTGACAGCCGGCAAGAGACGTCGGTGGCGCCCACATCGGGGGTTTCGGTCGAAGAATTTGAACGGCTCAAGACGGAGCGCGACCAGCTTTTCGATCGCATGGCGCGGTTGCAGGCCGAGTTTGATAATGCGCGCAAGCGCGAGGCACGGGAGCGCGTGGATTTTCGCGACTTCGCGATGGCCGGCGCGGTCGAGCAGTTTCTGCCGGTGATCGACAACTTTCAGCTGGCATTGAAGGCCGGCGCTAGCGCCGAGCAGCTTCGCACCGGCGTCGAGTTGATCGTGAAACAGATGGACGAAGTGCTGCGTTCGCTGAATGTTCAGACGGTGGAAACCGTCGGCGCACACTTCGATCCGCATGTGCATGAGTCTATCGATTCGGTGGAACGCGTCGATCTACCAGATCAACAGGTGCTGGAAGAGGTCCGCCGCGGCTACAAGATCAAGGACCGCCTGCTGCGCCCCGCATTGGTGCGGGTCGTCCATAACCCAAGTCAGAAAGAGATATGAGCCCCGTAAATACTGTGACCAAACTCGACTACTACGAAGTGCTGGGCGTAACCCGAGATGCAAACGATCAGGAGCTGAAGGCTGCTTATCGCAAGCTGGCCATGCAGTTTCATCCTGATCGGAATCCGGGCGACTCCGAAGCCGAAGAGAAATTCAAAGAGTGCAGCGAAGCCTACCAAGTGCTGACCGACGCGCAGAAGCGCGCTGCCTATGATCGCTACGGTCATGCGGGGGTGAGCGGAGCCGCCGGCAACGGCGGCCCCTTCGCGGGCGCTCAGGATATCGGCGACATCTTTGGCGATCTCTTTGGAGAGATGTTCAATGTCGGCGGCGGCAATCGGCGCCCGTCGCGCGCGCAGCGTGGACGCGATCTGCGCTACGAGCTGACAATCGCCTTTGAAGAAGCGGTCTTTGGCAAAGAGACGGAGATCAACATCCACCGCATGGAGGTCTGCGTCGACTGCGCCGGCACCGGCACACGCAACAAGCAGGGGCCATCGACCTGCCAGCAGTGCCAGGGGCGCGGCCAGGTGCGCTACCAGCAGGGGTTCTTTTCGATTGCGCGGACGTGCAGCGTTTGCAGCGGCACGGGGACGATGATCACCAATCCGTGCCAGGCTTGCCGAGGCGAGGCGAGGGTCGGGCGGGACCACAAGGTCATGGTCAACGTTCCTGCCGGAGTGGAAGAAGGCACGCGCATCCGCTACCAGGGCGAGGGCGACGCCGGCCGCTTTGGCGGGCCAAATGGCGACCTCTACATCGTGCTTTCGGTGAGGGCGCACGAGTTTTTTGAGCGCGACGGCAACGATCTCAATTGCGTGATTCCCATTTCGGTGCCGCAGGCGGCGCTGGGCGACGAGCTCGTGATTCCTACGCTCGAGGGTGAGACAACGCTCAAGGTCCCCGAGGGAACGCAGAGCGGGAAAGAGTTTCGCATTCGCGGTAAAGGCGTTCCGCATCTGAACGAACGCGGTCGCGGCGATCTGATCGTGCAGATTGCCGTGCAGACGCCGAGAAAACTTACGAAGGTCCAACGAGAACTGCTGCGGCAACTCGCCGAGACGATGACGGTCGAGAACAAGCCGACCTCGCGGAGTTTGTTTTCGAAGGTGAAAGAGATGTTTAGCTGAAGAAGAGTAGTCAGTCTTCAGTCCGCAGTCGTCAGTCCACGCTGCCTTCTAGGTTTTTCTAATCGAGCAGCGCGGCGAGGGTAGAGACGGCGGCTATCGCCGCTGTCTCCGCGCGCAGGATGCGTGGCCCGAGACTCACCGGCGTCCACCCTTCAGTGCTAAAGAGCGTCTCTTCTTCCGGCGTCCAGCCGCCTTCGGGTCCGATCGCCAATCGAATGCGCCTGGGACCGGTCTCCCGGAGATTTTCGTCCGACATGTTGAGAGCATCGCGCAGCATCGTCGTCCGCTCGCTTTCAGCGAGCAATAGTCGCAAGGCCTCGGGTTCTTCGCGGATAGCATCCTTCACCTGTATTGGGTCCGAAATTTCAACGGTGTCTGAGCGGCGCGATTGCTGTGCCGCTTCGCGAGCAATGCGCCGCCAGCGGTCGACTCGCGCCGTTGCTGCTTGAGCGAGATGCTTTTCGGTGCGGCGCGCGATTACGGGAACAATTCTTTCGACTCCGAGTTCCGTGGCTTTTTCAATCGCCCACTCGAGGCGATCGAACTTGAAGATCGCGAGCAAGAGCGTGACCGGCAAAGCAGGGTCGGCGTCGATTTCTTCGCCGAGAGCGAACTCAATAATTAAGTCCGAGATTTCCACAATGGAACCGTGCCGCACACGATCGCCGGCGACGATGTCGAACTGCATTCCGACCTGTGCGCGCAACACTCGCGCGAGATGCGCAGCCTGCGTGCCGCTCAATCTCGCGGTGCTTTCATCCCAGCTGTCGGCGATCCATCGGCGGCGCGTCATCTCATCTCATTTCATCGTGGCCAAATGCTCGATGGCCTCGAAACCCGCATGAACACTGGCGTTCATAAACACTTAGGGGGACGCTTGACGCGTCCCCCTAATGTGTTGCCTGTTGCCGTTGGTTACTTCTTTTTTGGTGCGGCCTTCTTCGCAGCTTTCTTTGCGGGGGCCTTTTTCGCTGCCTTCTTGGTTGCCATGGTTGTTGTTCTCCCTTGTTCGATTTGACATCGATACTGCAATCAACAAACTGCAGTTAACGAAAGGTATAGACATCGCGAAAAAGAGTGTCAAGAAAAAAATCAATTTTTGTGCGCGAAGATGCGTGAGTTGGAATCGCAAGAGTCACCGACGTGTGTGATGAAGAGACGTGAGCTCAAAAAAATATCTCACGCGATGCCAAGCGGAACGTTCGCGCGCTTCAATGCCCACAGCAGAAGCCCGGTGAAGGAGTCATGCCATCCGTGAGCGATCATGCCTGCTCGCAGGCTGCCGCGCTTGATCGCGAGAACGCTGAAGAGTGCACCGTAGATCGTGATCATCAGCATGCCCGCGATTCCCTCATAGCCGTGTGCGCTGCCAAAGAGCAGCGCCGAAACCAGCACACCAACCCATGTCTGTCTTGTCGCGCGCGCAAACTGCTGCTGCAGATATCCGCGGAAGACGAACTCTTCGCAAATTCCAGCCGAGACGCTTAGCGCGATCCAAAGCACAGCCTCGGCGATGCTCGCGGGAGCGAGCTGACTGATCTGCTTTTGCGCGCTCTCCAGGTGAAAGAAGTTGAGAATGACCGCGAGCACGGCGAGCACGAGCAATGAAAACATCCAGAAGAGGCCGGCCGCGGCTACATCGATGAAGAACTCGTGGAGGCCTCGGCGGCGCTCACCAAGAACCTGCCGGAGCGGGGTCTTGCGCATACGGAGGCCCCAGTAGGCGAAGCCAGCCAGCGCCCACTCCCATGCGAGCGTGACGCCATAGTTGGCCAGATGATGCGAGGCCATCGTGCTCTTTGCCGAATGCATCGATCCGAAGGCAGAGGCTGCAGCGATGATCGCGACCAGCAATCCACAATGCCACCAGGGAGCGATCGGCGTGCGACTGGCGGCTGGCGTCAGTTGCGGCAGGCTATCTTCAGTTGCCTCGATTTCACTCACTCTGCGTTCACCTGCTGGAGCGTCAGCACTCAATCACATTCAAAGCCAGCCCGGCGAGCGACGTCTCTTTGTAATGCGACTGCATATCGAGGCCGGTCAGGTACATGGTGCGGATGATCTGGTCGAGTGAGATCTTGTGGCCTTCGGTTTCGTTCATCGCCATGCGGCTGGCGTGGACGGCCTTGACTGCGCCCATGGCGTTGCGCTCGATGCAGGGGATCTGCACCAACCCGCCGATCGGGTCGCAGGTCATGCCGAGGTTGTGCTCCATGCCGATCTCGGCGGCGTGCTCGACCTCATCGTTGCTGCCGCCCATCGCGGCGACGAGCCCGCCCGCGGCCATCGAGCAAGCGACGCCGACCTCGCCCTGACAGCCGACCTCGGCGCCGCTGATCGAGGCGTTCTCTTTGTAGAGAATGCCGATCGCGGCGGAAGTGAGGAAATAGCGCAGGAGGCCTTCTTCCGTCTCGGCGTTGTCGGTGCCGGCGACGAAGTTGCGATAGTAGAGCGCCACAGCCGGGATGACTCCTGCGGCGCCATTGGTTGGCGCGGTGACCACGCGGCCACCGGCGGCGTTCTCTTCATTCACCGCCATCGCATAGACGGTGACCCAGTCGAGCGGCGCGAGCGGATCTCCGGCTCTGCCGGCCTCGGTGCGCTCGACCAAACGTTGGGCGAGACGCTTGGCGCGGCGGCGAACATTGAGACCTCCGGGCAGGATGCCTTCGCTCGCGATTCCGCGGTAGATGCATGCCTGCATGACTTGCCAAATGCGAAGGATCTCCGAGCGGACTTCCTCCGCGTTGCGATGTGCGCTCTCATTGGTGAGCATCAACTCGGCGATGGTGAGGTTGTGTGTATCAGCCGTTGCCAGCAACTCGGCCGCGCTGGTGAAGGGATATGGAAGCTGTGGCGCCGAGGCCTGAATTGACGGTGCGTCTTCGCCATCGGCGACGATGAATCCTCCGCCGATGGAAAAATAGACCTGCTCGCGTAGCATCTCGCCCTGCTCATCCAAGGCGGCGAACCTCACACCATTCGGATGCTGCGTCACAGAGTTCGGTGGAAACATGATCTCGCGATGAAAGAGAAGATCGGTGGTTTCGTGAAAGGCGATGTGTTTCGAACCCAGAAGCGAGAGCGAGGCGGTCGCGCGAATCTTCTCGAGCTTCGGCTCGATGGTTGCGGGATCGATCCTGCTCGCCTCTTCGCCCGAGAGCCCGAGTAGTACGGCGCGGTCGGTACCGTGGCCTTTGCCGGTGAGTGCGAGAGAACCATACAGTTCGGCGCGGACTCGTTCGGTGATTGCGAGCAGGCCATCCGCCCGCAGCCCGGAAGCAAATCGATGCGCGGCGCGCATGGGGCCCATGGTGTGCGAGCTGGAAGGGCCGATTCCGATTTTGTAGAGGTCGAAGAGGCTGGTGGTCACGAGGTCTTATTCTATTCTGCGCTATTCTGATGCAGCTATTCGGAACGTGATAGCCTTGTTTCCGATCGCGATTTGGCGCGCCAATTGGAACGAGCGGGCGCCGCAAGTAAATTGATTTATACGGTAGTCGATGACAATGAAGAGAAACCTGACGACCTTCGCTAGCCTCGCGCTTCTGGGGCTGGCTCCGGCATTCGCGCAAAAGCCCGCCTATCCGTTCAACGATCCGACGCTGCCGACAGAAAAGCGAATCGAGAACCTGCTCTCGGTGATGACCATCGACGAGAAGGTCGCTTGCCTTGGAACCAGGACCGCTGTGCCGAGGCTCGGCGTGCCGAATATTGGCAGTTCCGAGGGCATTCATGGCGTGGTGCAGCGCGAGCGAAACCAAGGGGGCTACGAGCGCAGCGCAATTACAACCACGCAGTTCCCGCAACCGCCGGGGATGGGCGAGTCGTGGGACCCCGATCTGGTGCGGCAGGCCGCGGGAGTCGAGGGCCACGAGGCGCGCTTCATCACCCAGACCGCGAAGTACGACCGCCAGATGCTGATGCTGTGGGGACCGCAGGCCGACCTGGCGCGCGATCCGCGCTGGGGTCGCAGCGAAGAGGTCTATGGCGAAGATCCGTTCTTTAACGGGACGATGGTGACCGCGTTCGTGAAAGGGCTGCAGGGTGACGATCCAAAGTACTGGCAGGCGGCTGCGCTGCTGAAACACTTCCTCGCCAACAGCAATGAGAACCTGCGGACGAAATCCAATTCGGAATTCGATCAGCGGTTGTTCTGGGAGTATTACTCGGTGCCGTTTCGCATGGGCTTCGTCGACGGCGGCGCGAAAGCAGTAATGGCCAGCTATAACGCGTGGAATGGCACGCCGATGGCGGTGAATCCGGTCTTGAAGAGCATTGTCGAGGACCAGTGGGGCGTCGACATTTTATCGAGCGATGGCGGAGCAGTCAGACTGCTGATGACGGACCACAAACGCTATGCGACTTACGAGCAGGCTGTCGTTGCCTGCCTGAAGGCGGGCATCAATCAATTTCTCGACAAGTATGTCGACGAGACCAAGGCCGCGCTGAAAGATGGCTCGATCACCGAGAAGGAGATTGACGAACTGCTTGGCCGCAAGCTCCGCGTTGCGGTGAAGCTGGGTTTGCTCGATCCGCCGGCGATGGTGCCATACTCGACGATTAAGGATTCGCCTGAACCGTGGAATACCGACAAGGACAAGACTGTCTCGCAGAAGCTGGCGCTGGAGTCGGTCGTTCTGCTGAAGAACTCCAACTCGTTCCTCCCCCTTAAGAAGGATTCGATCAAGTCGATCGCCGTCATTGGGCCGCTGGCTGACTCTGTGCATTGGGACTGGTATGGCGGAACTCCGCCTTATGCCATCACACCGCTGCAGGGCATTAAGGACCTGGTTGGCCCGAACGTGAAGGTCAATTACGCCGCTGACGAGAGCGACAGCGCCGCAACCAAGGCAGCGCAGTCTTCCGATGTCGCCGTCGTGGTGGTGGGCAACGACCCCACCTGCGGAGACATGGCGCATCAATGGCACAACACCCCTGATGGCGGAGGGACGCTGCCATGCACAGAAGCCAGCGACGGCCGCGAGGGACGCGACCGCGACGTCATCACCCTGGCCCAGGAGCAGCTGGTGAAGCAGGTGTATGACGTCAATCCAAAGACGATCGTGATCCTGGTTTCGAGCTTCCCGTTTGCCATCAACTGGTCGCAGGAGAATGTTCCCGCAATCCTGCATATGGCGCACTCTTCGCAAGACGAGGGAACGGCGCTGGCAAAAGTGATCTTCGGCGACTACAACCCCGGCGGCCACCTGGTCACGACCTGGCCAAAGTCGGTTGATCAGCTACCGCCGATGATGGACTACAACATCCGCGACGGCCGCACGTATATGTACTTTAAGGGCGATCCGCTTTATCCGTTTGGATTTGGGTTGAGCTATACAACCTTCAAATACTCCAACCTGAAGACCAGCTCTCCGCAGCTGGCGAAGGATGGCACCGTGACCGTGAGCGTCGATGTCACCAACACCGGCGCAGTGGCCGGCGATGCGGTCGCGCAGCTCTATGTGAAGCACTTGAAGTCGAAGGTGGAGCGCCCGCATGAGGAGCTGAAGGGATTCCAGCGTGTAATGGTTCAGCCGAATGAGACGAAGACGGTCAATATGGCGCTGAAGGCTTCGGATCTGGCTTACTGGGATGAGAAGCAAAATAAGTTTGTTGTAGAGGCCGAGCAGGTGGGTCTGATGGTTGGAGAGTCTTCGGCGGATATTAAGTTGAATGCGACGGTGAAGGTGCAGTAGCTGGTCGAAGTGTGTAGCCCTTTAGGGATGACCTCTCCCTACCCGGCTCAGCGCTGTCGCCCGGTCAGACATCGCTTCGGTCAGCGTCAGTTCGATCTCCGGATCACGCTCAAGAGCGTACCTTCGAAGCAGGTCATCGAGCATGGCAATGACCCTCTCTGCGTTTGCCTTTAGCACCGGGTCGCGAGCCCGCCATAGCAACGATTTAGCCACATGTGCACGAATCTCCGTCTCTGGAGCTTCTCCAAATCTTTTCAAGAACTCGGCGAAAACTGCTGCCTGCTCCTCAAACCGGAACATTCGTCCTAATGTGCCTGCTTTACTCGATAGCGCCCTCGCAACCTGTAATCGGATGGCTGGCTCCTGCGCGTTGGAAAAGAACGCTAACATTTGGTCGAGTAAACTGATTCGGCCGCCAAGGTCGGTTGCAAATGCTTTTTCATTGAACGCTTCGGCCGCCTGCTGGCGAAGCTCAGGATCTCCCGTTTGTGAAAACTTCCTGAGCAAATCATCGAGGAAAACGCTTCTCTTATACTGTGTTGAGACATTTGTCGGGGAGGCGATCAGCGGCACTAGCCACTTCTGGATCTCCGGTTCGGGGGCAGCGGAGAAGCGGCGAACCAGCTCATCAAAGACCTTACTTGCGTCCTCGATGTTTCCAAGTTGCCGAAAGTATCCGCTCTTATGAAGAAGCGCTTGGGCGACCTGAGCGCGAACGTCGTGTCTATCGGACTTCCCGAATCGATTTTCTATCTCGTCGTATGTCGCGATTATAGCCGCCGATCTGCTGCGCGTACGTACGACCATAGTTCTATCAAGAAGCAGCATAGCTATCTTCGCCTCTGAACCCTCTTCTGGCGTCTCAGAGTGATACTTTAGCAATTCATCATGCACCGCGATCAACTCATCGACCCGCCCGAGGACGCTGCGCAAAGCACTGCGTTTTTGCTCGAGAGCGTCGCGAACCAGTCCCCTAATCGGAAGCTCCGCTGAGCCCGCGAACCGTGTTACAAGTTCTTCGCAAACGTTGATGGTTCGTTCGGCATCTCCGCATCTACACAGTAGCGCGGCTTTTCGCAGCATCGCCTTCGCGAGAATCTTGCGGTCCGCAGGGCCTCGAGCGGATAGGAATTCTTTAATGAGTTTGTCGCACTCTGCAATCGCGGCATCGAATGGCGGTGTGGCGTGATCGATTTCAAGGAGTCGTGTTTCCGCTAGCGCGTGCCGCGGATTCTCCTTTTGTCTCAGATTGGCAAGGATGATCCGAAGATTGGAAATGCCCTTCTTCATAGTCCCGTTCTGCTGTCGCCTTTTCAACTCGCGTAGATACGCTTCAATATCAATCACAACATTCTATGGTCAGATAGACCTCTCGCGCAGTACAATCCCTGCAACACTCCCAACGCACTTCAAGGCCCCATGCTTTTCAAAGCGCTGAGCGCCGCCGTGTATGGCATCGATGCGAACATCATCGATGTCGAGGTCGATTTTTCGGGCATTCAGATGAAGGAAGACCAGTTTCATACGGTCGGTCTTCCGGACGCGGCGGTGCGCGAGAGCCGCGACCGGGTGCGGGCGGCGATCAAGAACTCCGGCTTTGCGATTCCTCCCACCCAGATCACTATCAACCTGGCTCCTGCCGACATTAAGAAGGAAGGCTCGGGATTTGACCTGCCGATTGCGATTGGCATTCTTGGCGCATACGGAGCGTTGCAACTCAAAGATTTGAGCCAGTTCCTGCTGGTCGGCGAACTGGGCCTCGATGGCAGCCTGCGCGCGGTGCCGGGAATGCTGCCGGTTGCAGTTGCGGCGCGGGCAAAGGGGATTGCTAATTTGATACTGCCCGCCGCGAATGCCGCCGAGGCTGCGGTTGTCGAGGGAGTGAAGGTCTATGCGGTAGGTTCGCTGACCGAGGTGCGCGAGCTGCTCAACGCCGCCGCGAATGGGGGCATTCACACTCAGCCGTTCAAGGTAGAAACGTCGAAGCTGTTGGGCGAGCTACAGAGCTTCCATCTGGACTTCAAAGACGTTCGCGGGCAGCATTCGGCCAAACGGGCGCTCGAGGTCGCGGCCGCCGGCAGCCACAATATATTGATGATCGGGCCGCCGGGTTCCGGCAAAACGATGCTGGCCAAGCGGCTGCCGTCGATCCTCGCGCCGCTCAGCTTTGACGAGGCGCTGGAGACGACCAAGATCCACTCGGTTGCCGGGGTGCTCGACTCCGACGCTGGATTGGTGACGCAGCGGCCGTTTCGGGCGCCGCACCATACGATCTCCGATGCGGGGCTGATTGGCGGTGGGGCGATTCCCCGACCGGGCGAGGTTTCGCTGGCCAATAACGGGGTGCTCTTTCTCGATGAGCTGCCCGAATTTCCCCGCAACGTGCTCGAGGTCATGCGGCAGCCGCTCGAAGACGGCAACGTGACGATCGCGCGCGCAAGCATGTCGCTCAGCTTTCCGGCGCGGTTCATGCTGGCGGCGGCAATGAATCCCTGCCCGTGCGGTTACTTCAATGACAAGTCGCATGAGTGCCTTTGCACGCCGCCGATGATCCAGCGGTATATCTCTAAAGTCTCCGGACCACTGCTCGACCGCATCGACATCCATATAGAGGTGCCGGCAGTGCAGTATCGCGAACTTCGCTCGGGCGCGGCGGCTGAGGGTTCGGCCGAGATTCGCGACCGGGTACTGGCGGCGCGGGAGCGGCAGCGGGTCCGTTTCCAACAGGCAGCGGAAAAGATCTACTCCAACGCGCAGATGGGCACACGCCAGGTGCGTGCTTTCTGCGAGCTCTCCGCCGAGGCCGAGCGGCTGCTCGAGCGGGCGATGCAACAACAGGGATTGACGGCCCGCGCCCATGATCGCATCCTCAAGGTTGCGCGAACAGTCGCCGATCTCGACGCCCAGCCGGCGATCACCGTAGCGCACATCGCCGAAGCGATCCAGTACCGGACACTGGACCGCAACTACTGGAGTTGAAGTCCCGGGCGGTCTGCCGGATCAATCGCAGAATAGTTTCCCATTTTGGAACGACCCTGACATGCGCTTCCGTTCCGGCACGGATGCGATTTCCTCGCTTCGAAATCTTATTCCGCCAGCCAGCTATGTCGAAGACTGAGAGTGTCCTCGATGGTGAGGTGACTCTCGGTGAAAACGGCACACAGTTTGCTTCTGATTTCGGCCCTGGGAATGCTTTGCGCCATCTCTGCCGCAAGCCAGTTTCCCCCGCCGCCGACTGAGCGGCCAACGAATCCGGCGACTGATGCGAGCGATGTGCGCTTCGTCTCGTCCTTCGTCGCCGCCGGGGAACCGGTGCCGAGCGAGTGCCGGGAAGAGGCCCATGCTTTTGCCCGGAGCCTGGTTCATTACCCCCGTCCGGACTCATGGCATTGGGTTCTGGTTTGTGACGAAGCGGGTTGGCGGCGGTTTCTGAGGCTGTCGGGCAGAAGCGAGGGCGCGGCGATCTACGCGTCAACCGATCTGGGCGGGAGAACGACCTATGTTAGGGGAGCTAAATTGCTCTCTCCATATGATTTACAGGCCAGTCCGGACGAGATCATCGCCCATGAGCTCGCCCATATTCGACTGCAAACCGAGAGCGAGGCCCGGACTGATGGCCTGGCTCGGTCGTGGCAGGCAGGGGCGAAACGGGGATTCCGATAAGCAGGAGCAAAGGTGGCCACGCGGTGTTCGGAACGATTTATAGATTTGTTGCACCTGAATGTACAAAAACTGTTGACGATACCGGAATAGGGGGTTATTCTCAATGTTGGCGAAATTTGTGGAGTCGTGTTAGCACCCGGCGTTCCTTTCTGCTTGTTTGCTATAGTTTCCAGCTCTCAGTCCGGACTGATCAGGAATTCAGGACCACGTCTTCCCCATCTGCAAGGATCTAGTACTTGTTTCGCCGTGTCGCAAACCCTTCGCGCGTGAAGTGGGTCGTTACGAGAAGCGCGGCGCTGCTTCGATTAGCCTCGGTTATGCCGGCTAGCAATATCGATAACGGGCGTCGAAAAAAATAAAACGATGTATCAATTTCAAGCGTCTATAAGTGGTAGAGAAAAAAGACTGTCTTCGCGGCCGATGGCTTTTGGCCGGCAGGATTCCGAGAGCCGTGGACACGGTCAACGATAAGGAGAATAAACTGATGCGTTCTGATCTGATATTTGGGGCTCTAGCCCATGTCCGGAACCGCTACGAGCTGTGCCAACTTGCCTCCAAGGCGACCCGCAAGCTGCATAAGCCCACCACCCGGCTGCAAGATACCGCGAACGAAGTCCTGGTGCGCTTTCACGAAAACAACCCGATGAATGCCGATTCCCAAACCGCTTCCATAGAATTGCAGGAAGCACCCCTCCAGCATCGCCGCGCTGCCTAAGCGCGGCTTTGCTGCACCACTGGCGAGAAACAGAAAAGAACTGAACGTCCATCTCCTGCCTAAACAGCACAATCCCTTCCCGGCAATTCCCTTCCCAACACAGAAATTCCTCAGGTAAACATGACCATCTCCGAACTCAAAGAAAAAAGCATTACCGAACTCAGCCGCATTGCGCGCACCCTTGAAATTCCCGGCGCCAGCGGCCTCCGCAAGCAAGACCTGATCTTCAAGATTCTCCAGGCGCAGAGCGAAAAAGAGGGCCACATCTTCGCCGAGGGCGTGCTCGAAATCCTGCCTGACGGCTATGGCTTCCTTCGCTCGCCGGATTACAACTATTTGCCCGGCCCCGACGATATCTACGTTTCGCCCTCGCAGATCCGCAAGTTCGACCTCAAGACCGGCGACACCATCAGCGGCAACGTCCGGCCGCCGCATGAGGGCGAGAAATACTTCGCCCTAGTCAAGATCGAGGCGATCAACTTCGAGTCGCCGGAAGAGACGCGCAACAAGATCCTCTTCGACAACCTGACTCCTCTGTATCCCGAAGAGCGCATCAAGATGGAGACCACCCGCGAAGCCATCAGCGGCCGGGTGATGGACCTCTTGACGCCAATCGGCAAGGGGCAGCGCGGCCTGATCGTTGCGCCGCCGCGCACCGGTAAGACGATGCTGTTGCAGTCGATCGCTAACTCCATTACGACGAACCATCCCGAAGTCGTGCTGATCGTGCTGCTTATCGACGAGCGCCCGGAAGAAGTTACCGACATGCAGCGCTCGGTCAAGGGCGAGGTCATCAGCTCGACGTTTGACGAGCCGGCCGCGCGCCACGTCCAGGTCGCCGAGATGGTGATCGAAAAGGCCAAGCGCCTGGTCGAACACAAGCGCGACGTCGTCATCCTGCTCGACTCGATCACTCGTCTCGCCCGCGCCTACAACACCATCGTGCCGCCTTCGGGCAAGGTGCTCTCGGGCGGTGTCGATTCGAACGCTCTGCAGCGGCCGAAGCGCTTCTTCGGCGCGGCCCGCAATATCGAGGAAGGCGGTTCGCTGACGATCATCGCCACCGCTCTCGTCGATACCGGTTCGCGCATGGACGAAGTGATCTTCGAAGAGTTCAAGGGAACCGGCAACATGGAAGTCATCCTGGATCGCAAGCTGGTCGACAAGCGAGTCTTCCCGGCGATCGATATTCAACGCTCGGGCACCCGTAAGGAAGAGCTGCTTATTCCGAAGGACGACCTTGCTCGCACCTGGGTGCTGCGCAAGGTGCTGCATCCGCTCTCTCCGGTTGAGGCGATGGAATTGCTGGTTAGCAGGCTCGAAAAGACGCGGAACAATGCGGAATTTCTGCTGAATATGAATTCGATCTAGGCAGGGAATTGCTCGGAATAAAGAAGCCCGGCTTTATGCCGGGCCTTCTTGTTTATACCAGTGCTCATCCGAGAATTCGGCCGGAATATTGTCTCCGTTTGGGTCAATTCCCAATCTTTCTAATTCGTCGAACCACTCGCTGCGCAGGCTTTTCGGAAGCTTCTGGCCGCACCAAGGACAGTAGAAGAGCTCTATCTGACTCGTGCCGCCATCGAGCACCTGGACTCCAATCTCTCGAAACTTTGGCGTACATACCAACGGGATTTCAGGTTCGTCGAGCGCGTATTGCATCTGCGTACAACATGCATTGGCGATACTCATTCAATACTCCACCCGCACCGCATCCAGCGCGGGAAGCAATGCTGGATGCACTTCCACCACAAGCCGCTCCGCAATCACTGCCGGGTCTTGCTCCGCGATTTGCTTCGCAGCTTCGACACTCTCCGCCTCGATGATCGCCATCGCAGAAATTGTTCCACCGTCAGTAACTGGCCCCGCTGCGCGATAGACTCCTGATTCAAATTTGGCCCGCAGGAAGGCCAACTGCTGCGCGGGCAAATCTTCCGCGCCTTCGGTCTGGTTCCAGCGTTCGCCGGCGCGAAAAAGGGCGACGAAATATGGCTTGAGGTTGCGAGGAACATTTTGCAAGCGAGGTCGGGAAGGGGCCATGTGGCGATTCTAGTTCACATGCATCAGGCGATGGCGCTCGCTACAATGGAGTAGTCATGGCACTGAACACCACCGACCGGCTCTACTATCAGGATTCCTTTCTCACCAGCTTTGACGCAGTCATCACTGACATTCGGCTAGTCTCGCGTACCGGCGGCGAAGCGCTGTGGCAGGTGGCGCTTGATCGTTCGGCATTTTATCCGACCAGCGGCGGGCAGCCGTTTGATAAGGGAAACCTGACCGCGACCTCGCGCAACGGCGCGGTGCTCGAAATCCCTATCGACGAGGTTGCTGAAGACGAGCAGGGTGAGGTCTGGCATTACACGGCTAAGCCCTTAGTCGCTGGAACGCCGGTCCATGGTGCGATCGACTGGGAGCGCCGGCTCGATCACATGCAGCAGCATTCCGGCCAGCATTTGTTGTCGGCTATTTTCTCGCGCGAACTGTCCGCGCACACGGTCTCTTTCCATCTCGGCGATGAGACTTCGACCATCGACCTCAACTCTGCGTCGATTGCCCATGCGAGTCTGGAAAGAATTGAGCGGCTCGCCAATCAGATCATCGCGCAGGATCGGCCAATCTCAGTTCGCACTGTCTCTCGGGCCGAGGCACAAGCGCTGCTTGCGGTGGGGCAGTTGCGCAAGCTGCCGGAGCGAGATGGGGACATTCGCCTGATCGAGATCGAGGGCGTCGATTTGAATGCCTGCGGAGGAACGCACCTTCGTTCGACCGGACAGATCGGCGGGATGATGCTTCGCTCGACTGAGAAGGTGCGCCAGGGTTTGCGGGTTGAGTTCGTCTGTGGCTTGCGCGCCGTGGCTGCGGCGCGGCGCGATTTCAGCGTGTTGACCGAAGCTGCCGGCTCGCTTTCCGTCGCTTCAAGCCAGCTGCCGCAGAGTATCGAGCGCCTGTTGGCTGAGACCAAACACGCCGCCAAAGAACGCCAAAGATTGCGCGAAGAGGTCGCACGCTACGAGGCGGTGGAACTGCTCGCGCACTCCCGAGTTGAGGATGGTTTTCACATCGTCCGAAAGCAGTTCGCCGACCACGACGCCGATTACGTGAAACTGCTGGCGTCGAAGCTCGCGGCTGGTTCAGGAACGATCGCGTTGCTCGCCTCGACCCAGCAGGAGCCCGCAAGTGTCGTCTTCGCGCGCAGCGCCGAAGCGAAGTTTTCCTGCGGCGAGTTGATGAAGGCCGCTCTGGCGGATATCGGACTCCGCGGAGGGGGCTCGGCGACGATGGCCCAGGGGCAGATTCCGCGCGAGGCGCTGAGCGCCCTCTGCGATCGGTTGGAAAGTGGCGCCAAAGCGACCACCGAAGCAACTACGGGGCAACCGGCGTAGCAGGAATTCGGCGATGCGTCCACGGCGGGGAGATGGAGATGGGCGATTTCAGCTGCCGAGCTTTTTCAATCCCTGCAAACGCTGATAAACTAGAAAGAGTGTCTCCCGCCTAATGTGGGGCTGTAGCTCAGCTGGGAGAGCGCCTCGTTCGCAACGAGGAGGTCAGCGGTTCGATCCCGCTCAGCTCCACCATACAATCGATCCCTTGTGGCACACTGTCTGATTCCAATCGGCGTTTTGTGTCGTTGTTTGTGTCGTAACCCTAGATTGTGCCGCTTGCGGTGGCCTTGGATTCCGGCCTCATGGCAAGCATGTCCAGTGCGCTCCGCTTCGCCTCCAGCCGGACGTGGGAGTCATGCTGGAGCATCTTCATTGAGACATGTCCCGCAATCGACATGATGGTCTGGTCGCTTGCCTTGGATTCGGCAAGCTCGGTGATCGCCCTGGTGTCTCAGGTCATGGAACCTGAAGCGGTCGAAAGGACTCTTCAGGCCGCAGCTCACCCCGTCGGCCGTATTGCGAGCGCCGAAGAGGTCGCCAGCGTCTACGCCTACATGGCTACCGATCAAGCAAGCTTCTTTACGGGTCCATCCTCAGGATGGATGGCGGCTACACGGCTCAGTAGGGAAACACAATGAAGACTATGGTCTTCGTCGCCAGCCGCGGCGCGAACTTCATCACCGTGGTGCAGTCTTCGCTGTGCCGGGTTGTTAGGCACTTTCTAGCTCAGTGTTCGGGAGGTCTTAAACCAGCGTGATCTCAAGCTTGGTGACCGAAGCCGGGGGCAGCGTCACATTCAACATGCCGCCGCTAACGGCGACATCGATGGGACCTGAATGCACCGCATTGGGCTGGTCAAACGTATTATGCGCACGAATGTCGCTTGAGGCCAGCACGACACCCTTTGCGACGGTGACGTTTCCCCCTGCCAACGCAACCTGTGTGTCGGACGGGCCAGAGAGCCCGGGGTTTACCATCGTCAGGGTGACGATGTTGCCCTTGCGCGATGCCGAGCCATTCAAGCCCCAGAACTTCGCCGGCTTTCCGTCGCGGTCGTAGTGCACCTCCGGGGCGGAGAACTCGGTGCGCAGTAGCTTGCCGCCCTGGTGTGCCGCGTACATCTCGAAGACGTAGAAGTTCGGTGTCACGAGGAATTTATCCTCATGACAGAGAAAGAGCGCGTTGATGTTGTTGACCAGTTGCGCGCAGGCGGCGACGCTGACTTTGTCGGCATTACGGTTGAATGCGTCGAGAGTGAGGGCGGTGGCGAGTGCGTCGCGTACCGTGACCTGCTGACCGAAGATGTGCTCGACGTTGACCTCTGTGCCCGCGCGATACCACGGACCGTATTCGTCGACGACTATCTTGATGTGGTGCTGCGGGTCGAACTGCCCCATGATGGCCCACTGATCAGACAGGATCTGCTCGATACGGTCGCACTCGCGCATGACCTCGTACCAGCCGACCACATCGAACTCGAGCGCATCGGCATTGCGGAAAGTGTTGGTCCCAGTAAGGCCGCGGCCCAGATCCGACGCATAGTGATGGATCGACCAGCCTTTGAAGCTAGCGTTGCGGTAAGGGTGAGAGCTTGCGAAAATCTCTTCGAAGAACTTGTGCGTCCAATCCTTGTCGTTGCCATTTGGACCAGCAGCGATTAGCTCGAGCTCAACCCCAAACTTGGGGATCCAGTTTGTGTAACGGCGAAACTCGGACGCATACTGCTCCGGGGTAAAGTTGCCGCCGCAGCCCCAGCTCTCGTTGCCGACTCCCCAGTACTTGACTCCCAACGGCGCAGGAAAGCCGTCCGCGGCGCGCATGTCGGCAAAGGTCGTGGAGCCAGCCGGGGAGTTGCAATATTCCACCCAGTGATCGAAATCGAGCGCCGGCAAGCTGCGTAGATTGGCCGCGACGTAGGGCTGAGCGTGGGCGAGCTGGCAGAACCGCATGAACTCGGGCGTGCCGAACTCGTTGGGTTCGAAGATCTGCAGACCTTTCTCGTTTAAACGCGCCGCATCCGGGTCGACCTCCCAGAAATTTGTGCGCCTGGGCCGCTTATCGCGGGGACCGATACCGTCCTTCCAATCGTAGCTGTCGGCGAAGCAGCCGCCCGGCCAGCGCAGGATGGGAACCTTGATCTGGTTCATCTTTTCCACCAGTTCGCTGCGGATGCCGTACTGGTTGGGAATCTTCGACTGCTCGCCAACCCAGACGCCGTCGTAGATCACCCCGCCGATGTGCTCAGTGAACTGACCGTAAATGTTGGGGTCGATCGTCGCCTCGGTGTCTGCCAGGAATACTTCGACTCGGGCATCCGCGGATTTCGCCCAGATGGGTCGACCGGAAAACGCCAATGCGGCAGCCGCCATCGTCGAGGTCTTCAAGAAACTTCTACGCTGCATCATGCACTCGCTATTCGCTGTGATATCAGCTGTCTACGTCGCGCCACTTCGTTTCAACCTGGTTTTGCAACTCTTCGAGCGTACAACCTTTCGTCTCCAGGAAACACCGCCGGATAACCAAGAACTGCAGCGCCATTATTGCGCAGACCTGCGGTTATCCGTGGCTGCCTGCGTTGCATATAGCTGGCGCCTCGATCATCCTTGTCGTATTGTTCCTGTTTCGCACCACCACAACCTGGTCGGGATTGCTGATCGCGGCCAGCGGAGTCCCGATCTACCTGGCGCAGTGCGTGGCTAAGCACGCACTGCGCCATCAACGATCGACCGTTCATTCAGCCCCTCCAAGGCGAGCGGAGCAGTTTGTTCCCAAACTAAGCTTCGACAAATTCCGAGAAGGGCGCTTCCGCGATCTCTGTGCGGTCTCGAAGCGCGAGCTTGAGAATTTCCTGCGCCGCAGCCAATTCAGCACCGGCAAGCTCAAGTCGCGGCCCGCGCACACGAGCCGAGCCTACGCCCATTTTCGACTGCACCCACTTGATGAGCTGGACGAACTTAGGCACTGTGTCCATGCGCAACAGCGGTAAAAACCAGCGATACAGCGGGAAGGCGGCTTCGAAATCCCGCGCAAGCGCTAGATTAAAGAGCTGCACTGACTCCGCCGGAAAGGCATTCACCAGTCCCGCAATCCAACCTTTCGCTCCCGCGCCGACAGCCTCTACGACAACGTCGTCCACGCCGACGAGGATTTCGATCCGGTCGGCCAACACAGCGCGAATGGCCGCGACTCGCCTGACATCAGCGCTCGATTCCTTCACTGCAGCCAGGTTCATATGCTCCTGCATCAGCTCAGCGATCTGATCGGGAAGAAAATCCGTAGTGTAAGCGACCGGGTTGTTATAGAGCATGCAAGATAAAGGAGTGGCCGATATGATCGCGGAGACATGATGCTTCATCTCCCGCCAGTCAGTGGAATAAATGTAGGGTGGCAACACCATCAAACCGGAACAACCAGCCTGCTCCGCTTCCTTTGCAAGGGCCACAGCGTGGCTGGTTGAGAGAGAAGAGATTGCGGCCACGACGGGTACTTTTCCGGCAACGCTCTTAACCGTGTTTTTGAGAATTGCAACTTTCTCGGCTGCATCAAGCGTCGCTCCCTCGCCAAGCGACCCCAGCATGACAAGACCGCTGCATCCGTTCGCGAGGAGCCACCGTGCGTGTTGCGCCATAAAGCCGTGATCGACGGCGAGGTTACTGTCGAAAGCAGTAGTCATCGCGGGCATGACTCCGGACCAGTTCATTGAATCTCCTTCCAGGAATTGCGGGCGGCAAGATAGGGTTCGAAAGGAATAGCGGAAGTTCTTCGCAAGACGTGGTCAGCAAGCAAGCGGGCTGCGCCGGGGGCTGAGGTAATTCCGAAGCCCTCGAAACCGACGGCAAGATACAGACTGGGGTCGTCCGTTGGTCCAATAAGCGGGAGCTTGTCCGGAGTAGCGGCGCGGAATCCGGTTCTTGTGTGAATAGTCGCTAGCTGCCTCAGTGCCGGCATGTAGCTGTAAGCTCGCTCCAGCATGGCATGCAGGATCGCCGTATCGATCGCAGGATCTTCGTTTCCATATTGCCGTGAGGCGCCGATGATCACTCCCCCATCACGCCGCGGCTGAACATTGAATGCCACTGAATCCGTAGCGACCTTGTGCGCGCTCTTCAGATAACCGAGTTCGACTAGTTGATGGCTGAGGAAACCTGGATAACGATCGGTCAGCAGCAGATGTCCTTTGCGCTTCTGGATCGGCAGCCACGGCAGAAGAGACGTCTCCACTCCGGTCGCAAGCACGATCGCGTTGCTCTTTAACACAGTACCGTCGCACAACCGTACGGCGCCGTTGCCGGCTTGCACGACTAGCTGACGTTGCATCAGCACGGCGCCGTGTCGCACCGCATCCTCAAGGAAGTACCCGGCCGCCGCTGGAGGATCGAGCACCGCATCTTCAGGCACAAGCAATGCACCGAAGAGTCCGCAACGCAGATTAGGCTCTGCTTCGGCCAGGTCGTCCGGACTGAGAACAATGGACTGGATCCCGACATCAGCGTAGGTGGCCTGCTTCGCATGAACTTCTGTCAGTTCCTCCTCATCGGCGGCGATCCAGATCGTGCCACGGAGCTCATATTCTGCTGCAGCCGGCAATTCCGGGGCCAGCTCCCTCCATAGCGATCTGGAGTAGCGGGTCAGGGCGAGCTGCGCGGGCGAATCGTCCAGGACGACGACATGCCCCATGCCAGCGGCGGTGGTAGCTCCATTTGGCAGGTCGTTTTCGATTACCGCGACCTCCAGTCCCGCTAACGCCAATTCTCGCGCGCAGGCGCACCCCACAATCCCAGCCCCGACTATGATGGCGTCATAAACCATAGGTTCAAAGAGATTCCTTACAGACGGAAGTCGCTACTCAGAAACTGATGCCGCCCTGGAACGGGTCAGTGGGATCAAAGTACAGTGTAGACTCCCCGGTGATCCACGCCCTCCCCGTAATGCTGGGTGTGATGCGAGCGTCGTCGCTGCTATGAATCCGGCCTTCAAAGACGGTGCCGAGTATTCCTTCCTGCCTCCAGATTTCATTCGGCCCTAACTCTCCCGCCGCATGGAGGCAGGCCAGCTTCGCGCTGGTGCCGGTTCCACAAGGGGAACGGTCGAAGGATGCCCCTGGACAGAGCACAAAGTTGCGGCCTGAATTAATCGGATCGCTGGGTGGTCCACACAACTCGATATGATCGATGGGCTCGTTGTTCTCCCCGGTGATGCCGGATGCGATCAAAGAGGCACGAATCGCTGTCGAAAACGTCAAGAGCTCTGTACGGTTTTCGATTCGGAGTGCGAGTCCGTGGTCTGAAACAAGGAAGAACCAATTCCCCCCCCAGGCGATGTCGCCACGTAAGCGGCCATACCCCGGGACATCGACGGTGACGTCAGCTCGGTAGCGATAGCTTGGAACATTCTCGACGGAAACGCTGCTGTCAGAATTGAGCCATGTCACCACCGGCCCCACCGGCGTCTCAACCAGGTGCCGCCCCTCTCCGAGACGACCGAGATAGGCGAGCGTCGTGACTACCCCTATCGTGCCATGGCCGCACATTCCCAGGTATCCGACATCGTTGTAAAAAATAACCGCGGCAGCGGCAGAAGGATCGGAGGGTTCGCACAACAAAGCACCGACCACCACTTCCGAGCCGCGGGGTTCACAGATCGTGGCAGTCCTAAATTCGTCATATTGGGACCTAAACAGGTCAAGCCTTGCCTTCAGATCACACATTCCAAGATCTGGGCCGCCCGCCACAATCACTCGCGTCGGCTCCCCACCGGTGTGAGAGTCAACGGCCTTTACATTGGTCATCAGACACGGAGAGCGAGGCATAGGGAAATTGTAGACCGCCGACCTCCCATCACCGTCCATCCCAAGCGCCGACCCTCTTGTTCCAAATACTGGCTGCTCATGTTGGGCAAGTGTCCGTATAACGTCAGGACTCTATCAGAGCTGCTCCGCGGGATGAGGCGTGCGAGGAGGTCAGCGGTTCGATCCCGCTCCGCTCCACCATACAATCGATCACTTGCAGCACACCGTCTGATTCCGGGGTAACGTTTGCCTTGTAGCCCTGGACTGTATTGCTTCCGGTCAGCGACAGACGGTATTCGGGTCCAAATCGAGATGCGGACGAGCTGGAAGTGGAAGGTTGCGCGCATGCATGGCTTCTTCCAGCGTATCGGGAGTCGCCGGCAGAGACAGATCGAGATCGTTCCTGTAGAACGAGTCCTTCTCTGCATCCTCGAGGCTCACGAAGGTTACACCCCTCTCGCGATAGAGCTGCAGCAATCTGGGCAGCAGGCGCGCGTCGATCGCTCCTACATGCATCAGTAGCACGTACGGGATATCCCGGCCATACAACGCTTTGGACATCGCTCTCGAATAGCTGAGATAGGCATTCGCGGCGTCAAGATAGCCTTTCTCCAGTTGCGCAATTCCGGCCGCGTCGTTCTTCGCGACGCAACGCGCGTATGGTTCGTTGTACATGTAGTCGGCGAAGCTCATCGTCACCGCAGCGATCTTGTAGCCATGTTCGGCGAGGAACTTGCGTGCGCCGTCGCGCTTCTCCGCCGTATCACCTTCGGCGAGGTAGGGATAGCGCAGCCAGTGCCAATCGGCGTCACTCATATACGACTTGAGAAGCGGCTCGTTCCTGAGCACGTCGGCCTCCCAATCGGCGAGAGAGGCTTGGTTGAGGTTCATATGCGACCACGTGTGATTGCCGAGTGGCAGGCCCGCGTCGCGCCACTCTTTCAACATCGGCGTCGACAGTGGCTCTCTTTCGGTGTGGGTGCCGTTTACAAAGCCATAAACGGGCGGCATGTGTGCGTCTTTTATCGCGGAAACAATCTTCTCCCCGATCTCAACCCGCGTCTCGCCAGGCGGCAGAACACTATGCGCCGGCAGATCGTCCCAGGTGAACGCGATTTGTTGCGCGGTGGCGCGGGTACAAGTAGCAGCCAGGATGATTGCGGAGAGCAGCGATATTCGGGTGATTTGGATCGAAGAGCGGCTTAGGTTGCGAGGGTAGTTCATTTTGGCATCCATATTTTGAAGTTACCGCTGCAGTGAAGCATGCTCATGATGTAGAGCATGCCATCGAAATAGCGCTGATCGCCGACCGGGATAGGTGTTCTCCACAGCTCCTCGACGAATGCTTTTTCATCGGCGCCCGGGGTCGCCGCAAGGCCACCAACCGTAGTGGCAGCGACCATGCCGACGGAGTGGCGAGTCGATAGCGGCTTCCCATCCAGCGTGTAGCGGTCCGCGAAGGTGCTGATGCCTTGACTGATGAGGAACTTTTGAATGCGGTCGCTGAGCACACTTTCCTGCGGATCCTTGCGCCACCAGCTGTAGTCGACAGACCAGTTGCTGGCGGTGCGCCACGAGTCGTAGGAGAAGGGAACGGCCTTGCCGTCCCATCCGACGGTCGGAGTTCCGTCGAAGTTGTTTCGATCGGGAGCGAGGCCGGTATCAGGGCCGGTTACTTTGTAAAAGAACGCGCGGCTGACGTCGGCCGCCATCGCCCAGAATTGGCGATCCTGCTCCGGTCCCCACCGCGCGAACAATTCGTAGAAGGCAGGCAAATGATACGAGGCGTCGGTGTTGCCGGCGCCTACGTCGGGGACGAAGCGGATCATGGAGTGCTCTTCTTCCAACATTGGTCCGGCGCTTTCGGGGCGCGGAGTGAACGCTCCTGTTCGTCTCATACGGCTGAATGGGTCATCCGGAGGCGTCTTGCCTTCGCCCTTGAGCTCGATCGCGACATTGGCTTGCGCCTGCAGACGCTCAGTGTTATTCGGGCTGGTGAGAGTCTGGCCAATCGGGTTAAACGGTTGATCGTCCGGATGGATCTTGAAGGGCCCGGTCTCGGTGATCACCGGGTGGTGCCGCATGAGGGAAAGAATGCGGTTGGCCTGCTCCTGATAGTTGTAGATGCCCTGCCCGTTGCCCCAGCGATTCGCCGCAAAGAGCAGGGCCATCGCGTAATATTCTTCACCATCCGGGGCAGGGCCGGTCGATCGCGGAGTGCCGTCGGTATTCATCGACCACGCGAAGTACCCGACGTTCGGGTTCTTTGGGTCGGTGATGAGCATGTAGGTATTGGACCAATTCCAGAGCGCATCGAACTCGCGCTTCTTGTCCATCTGGACGGCGATCATCATGCCGTAGCTCATGCCTTCGGTGCGCGCATCGTTGTTGGCCCAATCGGTCATGTAGGCCAGCGGCCCGTTCGCGTTGGAACCGGCCTCGAAGTAGACACGCTCCCACAAAGGGTCTCCATGGAAGAGCTGCTGAAATGCTTTATCGATCCTGGCTTGGGTTTCTGTCGGAGGGCGCCCCTGCTCGGCAAAAAGATCGCGATAAGTTCCGGTCTTGAAGGCTCCCTCGCCATCGCCGGGATGGCGTTTGATCTCGCCGAGCGGAGCATTCACGTGAGGCGGCGGCGGCTTGAAAGCTGGCGGGGGCGCCTGGCCGAAAGCGGCAATTTGAAAGCTGCAGAGGAGTGCCAATGCAACGCCTGCATTGGGCAGAGCGGCGGATAAGCTCAGTCGCATCGTCTTGATCTCCATAGAACTTCCTCGAACCTGCGCGACAGCTGGCAGCGAAGCCGCGCTCACGGCCGCAGTGCATAGTCAAGCAATGCAAGTCCTGGAATGAGCGGCTTTTCCATCGTTCTGCCTCCAGACTATCAGTCGCATTTCCTCCGCTGAATTCGCAACGAGGAGGCCAGCGATTCGGTCCCGCCCAGCTCCCCAACATCCGTCACACCATGCTTGATAGGGTCCACTTCTTCGCGGCGGCTCGGGCCTGAATCGGGTATTCTCGGTGTGTAGCCCGCGACGATGCCGGGCCAAGCGAGGACATACGATGAAGCTCAAGCAATACTCCCTTTCCACCCTGGCTCTGGGCGCGCTCACATTCTCGACAATTGCGGTTTACGCCAAAGGTCCGGCCCCGGTGACCGTGACGCTGAAGACGGCCCAAGGCGCCGACGCCGGTACCGGCCGTTCTGAAGCAGGAGAAAGACTTTGTCATGGTCAAGCTTGACCTGAAGGCACTGCCTCCCGGCGAACACGGAATCCACGTCCACCAGAACGCCAAGTGCGAAGCGCCCGACTTCAAGACCGCGGGAGGCCACTTCAATCCCGATCAGAAGAAGCACGGCATCAACAACCCCGAAGGCCATCACAACGGCGACATCCCGATCAACTTGACAGTGAAGGCCGACGGAACCGACAAGATCTCGGTCAAGGTGCCGGGAATCTCGCTCGATCCCAGCTCGCCTAACTCTGTATTTGCGAATGGCGGAACGTCGCTGATGATCCACGAGAAGGCCGACGACATGATGACCGACCCGGCAGGGAACGCAGGGGCGCGCATTGCCTGTGGGGTGATTACGCGATAGTCGAGATGGTCCCGGCGTACTTTTGCTCTGAGCGTCGGACTAACTGCCGGGAACAGGCACTTCGTCCGAAGTAACCTCAAACTTAGTCATCGTCGCCGTGCCGAACGAAGTGAGAAACGCCACGTCGGCGGCGTCGCGGCCAGTGGCCATGAGCACTCGTCCGATGCGGGGTTTATTGTGGCGGGCGTCGAAAGTCCACCACTTGCCGTCGAGGTAGGCTTCGAACCAGGCGCTGAAATCCATGGGCGAGGTGTAGGGTATGCCGATGTCGCCGAGGTAGCCGGCGACGTAGCGGGCGGGGATGTTCAGAGCGCGGCAAAGGGCCACCGCCAGGTGCTGATAGTCGCGGCAGACGCCGACGCGTTCGGTGTAGACGTCGAGCGCGGTCTTGGTCGCGCGGGCGTATTGGTAGCCGAAGGTCACCTTCTTGTTCACCCATTCCACGACGGCATGAACGCGGCTCCCGCCCGGCGGAAGATGTGCCGAAGAGGTCGAAGGCGACGGGCGAGAGCAGATCGACCTCGCAATAGCGGCTGTTGAGCAGAAAGACGAGCACATCGTCGGGCAGCTCTTCGGTCGGAACCTCGCGGGCGTCGTAGGCGACAGGGTCTGGCAGGCCAGAGTCTTCGATCAGTGTTGAATTCCACATCTTTAGGTTGCCGGCAGGCGCGAGAAATCGGGTGCAGATGTTGCCGTAGCCGTCGTTATATTCGCGGGTGGTCACGGCGCCGTCGTTGACGACGAGAACGTCCGGTTCGCGGAGGTCGGCGACGCGGCTGGGGTGCACGTGAAGCTGGGCCACATAAGAGAGCGGCGCCCGGCAGGTAAAATTGAAGGTCATAACCTAATCGAATGAACATAGCTTTCTTTTCCTTTTAGATGGCTTGATTAGGATGTCTTTTCCTTCGCGATCGTTGTAAAGCCATTGCTCAATTGGGCAAGTGGCAGACCGGCGCGAGGCAGGAAAGAGGGGCCGGGGAGCGCATGACCTATTGTTTAAGCATCATGACACATGAGGGGCTGGTGATGGCGTCGGATTCGCGCACCAACGCCGGTTACGACGACTTGAACGTCGCGCGCAAGATGCATACCTTCGTGCAGTCGGGCGAGCGCGTCTTCGTCGCGTTGGTGAGCGGAAGCCTGTCACTGAGCCAGTCGGTCATCAATCTGGTGCGGGCGGGCTTCGATGCCGGCGAGGGTCTCGCGCAGGCGAACACGATGTACGAGGCAGCGCGAGAGATCGGCCACGCGGTGCGCCAGGTCTCGGAGCTCGACCGCGCGGCGCTCGAAAAGGACGGCTTCAGCTTTAACGTCCATCTATTGCTGAGCGGGCAGATTCGCGGCGAGACGCCGAAGTCATTCCTGATTTATCCGCAAGGAAATGCGCTCAGCGCCAACGAGGATTCTCCGTTCCTCCAGCTGGGCGAGTATAAATATGGGCGGCCGATTCTGGATCGCGGCATCGTCTTCGGTTCGACGAGTCTCAAGGTTGCGGCCAAGTATGCGCTGTTGTCGTTCGACGCAACGATGCGGTCGAATGTGACCGTGGGACCTCCGATCGAGCTGCTTCTTTATCGCAAGGACAGCTTTCAGCTGGACCTGCTATCGACGCTTCAAAGACGCCGATCCGGAGCTGGAGATGATTCACGCGCGTTGGGAGCAGTCGCTGCGCCACGCTGTTGAGGACCTGCCGGATATTCGGATGGAGACGCATCCGGCCGTGGATGCGCAGACGGTGTTGGTTTAGGGCCGCGCCCTATTCAAGCTGTCTGTTACTTTGAGGTGGGTTCATGGTCTTAGCGAGCGCGCGGTACGCAATTCGGCTGCAATCGTCGCGGCTTGGCTGATAATCACGAAAGGCTCCGCCAATGATCATCACCTTACCACTTCAGCCTGAGGAAGAAGCCAGCCTCAATGCCGCGGCGCGGGCAAGAGGTATTTCGACTGATGAGCTCGTGCGCAAGGCTCTCGAAGGGGTGCTCGCCGACTCACTTCATCCAGGTTCATCGGCTTCGCAGGAAGAAACGACGGGCGAGTTGGATGCAAGTCAGGAAAGCGCCTTTCGCGAGCGTGAGATCAAAATCAAGGAACGAGAGGTCGCCGCCAAGGAACAGGAAGCGCTCGCTAAGCAGGAGGAACTAAGACGGTCTCGTTGGCTCAATCCGACGGCGATTGGGCTATTTGCAGCGGCTCTGGGATTGATCGGAAGTGTTATCGTGGCACGCGTCAACAATGCCAATACTCAGCAAGTAGAGCGTTTGCAGTCGGAGGCCAATCTCACACTGGAAGCCATCAAGACCGGGACCGGAAATACAGATGCAGCCTGCAAAAATCTAGTCTTCTTTGTATCTCTCGGATTAGTGCACGATCCCGATCTAAAGATTGCAAGTCAATGCAAGTATGCACCCGCCGGGCCGCCCTCCCTTCCTGCCAGTCAATCGAACGTCCGATCACAAGTCCAACCGCAGTTGGTTGTCCCCAAGGCTGTGGCTGATTTTGTGCGCGGACAAGAGAAGTTGCATTTAACGGCTACTGCGGACATCAGTGGGGTTTGGACTGTTGGTTATGGGCACACGGGGCCAGGAGTTCATCCCGGCCTGACAATCACGGAGCCTCAGGCTCGGCAATTCTTTGACGCAGATATTTCAGACGCTTATGCATGCCTTGCCAACCTGGTCACTGTCCCCCTCAACACTGGCCAAAGGGCGGCTCTCACAGATTTCGTATTCAACCTCGGCTGTGCTAGCCTGCAAAGCTCTACGTTTCTGAGAAATTTAAACCAAGGGAATTATGACGCGGTTCCCGACGAACTCATGCGCTGGGATCACGCTGGAGGGGTGGTCAATCCCGACCTCGAGGAGAGGCGTCGGGCGGATGGCGTTCAGTGGAACATTGGAAAAACTCCCTGAACGTGAGATACCCGCACCGCACCTTTAATTCTTAAAGAAATTCTTCGCCAGGAACAGCACATTCGCCGGCCGTTCGGCGAGGCGGCGCATGAAGTAGGGGTACCATTCGCGGCCGAAAGGGATATAAACGCGCACCCCGTACCCCTGCTTGACAAGCGTGCGCTGCAGGTCGCGGCGAACTCCGTAGAGCATCTGAAACTCGAATTCGCTGGGGTCGATCTCGCGTTCCTTGACGAACTGGCGCGTGGCCTCAATCATGGCCTCGTCGTGGGTGGCGATGCCGTGGTAGATGCCGCTTCTGACCAGCATCCGCATCAGGCGGACGAAGTTCTCGTCGACGGCGGACTTGGCGGCGAAGGCGACCTGGGGCGGCTCCTGGTAGGCGCCTTTGCACAGGCGGATACGAATGCCGTCGGCCATCAGCTCGCAGATGTCCTTCTCGCTGCGGTAGAGGTAGGCCTGGATGACGACGCCGACGTGACCCCGATTCGGCTTGCCCCCGCTTTCCCCGGCATGGAGGCGCTTCACGATGTCGAGGGTGACCTGGGTGACCGCCGAGCTTTCCATATCGATGCGGACAAAGTTGCCGGTTTCGACGGCATGGGCGACGAGGCTGGCGACGATCTCCTCGGTCAGCTCGGGGTCGAGTTCGAGACCCATCTGGGTGAGCTTAACGCTGACGTTGGCGTTGAGGCCGCGGCTTTTGATGTCGTCCAGCAGCCGGTGGTAGACGTCGGCCGAGTGGCGGGCTTCATCGGGAGTGGCGACATTTTCGCCCAGGCTGTCGAGGGTCGCCGAGATTCCTTGCGAATTCACCGATTCGGCGGCGCGGAGCACGTCGTCTACCTCAAGGCCGGCGACGAAGCGCGACGACATCCGGCGTCCGATGGAGGACGACTCGGAGAATCTGCGCAATGTGGGGTTCCGCGATAAGGCGATGAAAGTGGAGCGCAAGACAGGCATGTCGATAGTTTTTCTATTCTCGCACAGGGGCCAGTTGGGCATTCTGGCGAACCGCCGCGTCCCCCTCCCGGGTGCTGGGAGCACGGCCTGTGCCACTTCGGGACATCGTTCGCGAGGTTAATTGCTGGGCCGATGGGGAATTCAGAAGCAATAGCGATACTTTGAAAGTTGTACAGCCAACGTTAAGCCTGGCGGCGGAATCAAATCAAGAAAGTACGCCCAAACGACGCGTGGATGCCGGGCAGAGTTGCCGGCGAACTTGCTGAAGACGTTGTTTGCAAGTGCCAATTACCGGCACGTGCCAGGGTCCAGGTTGTGCGGCGCAGAATGAAGGTGAGATTGTGGTCGACTACTGCGCAAATCCGAAATGCATGAAGCCCCTGATCTATTTGCGCGAGGGCACCGTATACATATTTGAAGTCACCGAGGCCGATGGCGAGGCCGGCATGCGCCGGACTCACCGGTTGGAACACTACTGGCTCTGCGGGGAGTGTTCTATCGACCACCGTCTGGAGCGTACTGCGAAGCGCGAAGTCCGGCTGGTGCCGAAGCAACTGCAGCGATTCGTAAAACGTCCGGCGCAACCGGTTCAACCGGCGATCGAACACCTCCTCACCTCCGAGATCGCCTAGGGTCGCTCGAAAGGCTCTCGAAGTGAGTCCTTCGCCCTTATCCTCCTGAGGTATGCAGCCCGGTTTGTTGTCTCCTTTGCTGGGCGGCAACATAGCCGGGCTTTCGCCGTTAATCCTCCCTACGGGAAGTGTGGCCGCAGCTTGGTTCGGTCGGCTGCACGCTGGTCCAGCGATAACACATCACTCAAGACGAGAGAGCTTTGAAGATCGATTTCCTCTTCGCTAAGAAGATGTATTTAGATCTCCCGAGGAAGATCCCCGGCATCGCCGGTGGATTGTCCTTAGTTGGATCAGAGAGATAGATGGGCTAGAGGTAGATGGACCGGAGAGGGAGATAGTCTCGAGAAGTAGTTGGTCTGGAGAGGTAGTTGGTCTGATCCGGCCTTATGGTGGCGGCGGATGGAATCGAACCATCGACCTACGGGTTATGAGTCCGTCGCTCTAACCATCTGAGCTACGCCGCCGGGCCGCAACGCAATGCTTGAGGCTGGAAACCAGGCACTCGAAGCGCAATACGGCGCTCTTCCATCATACGAAGCGTTAGATTTGCCGTCAACGCGATGGCGCCCGCAGCGAACTAGAGTCCTCGCGGGCACCGGGGTGAAATCCTACGTCTGGGCGCTACAGCAAGAGTACAGCTGGCGTAGTGTGAGGTGCACCGCCCGGTAGGTGTTTTCCCCAGAAAAACGCCTACTGAGACAAACTCCGCACATTACACCAACTGTACTTTTGCTCTAGTCGCCTACGGCATCGTATTCGCGTAGGTCCAGTCGAGGATGTCGATTACGGATGTCCCGTCGGTCGCGGCAGAAGTGAAGCCGACATAGGCCGTATTGCTGCCGATTACGTTAGGGATGTTGATCTTGTAAAAGCCCTCGAAATCGTGGGGATTGGGAGAGCTCATATCCTGGATTCGCCAGGTCAGAGTCGTTCCGTCGTAATTGACCTGGACGTTAAACTTGTCTCCGCTGCCGAGCATTACTTGAATTCCTGGCACGGTGAGGTCGTTGAACGGAATCGTCGGCATGGCCCCATTGACATACACCCCCGTCGACGACGCTCCTTCGCCGGCGTTGTTGAAGAAGTCGAACTTGATGGCCACGCTGTTGGGAAGGCCTGCGTAGCCGAGTCCGCCTCCGCCGGCGCCGAGTGTCGTGTGGCTATCGTTTTGGATTACGAATGCGAAGCCATCCGCCAAAGTGCTCGTCGAACCGGGTTTGACGGTGAAGTCGAATGTGGAGCTGAAGCTCTCCACGTTTACGGGCAAGTAGAAGTACGCGCTGTTGTTGTCGGTCTGGCCGCCGCTAGTCATTTGCAGGCTGGTCCCATTGATCCATGCGCCGCTAGTCGACATCATCACGGCGTCAAAGCCGGTCGGATAGTTGGGTTGGGAGGGTTGAGCGCTTATAAACGTCCACGAGGTGATTTTCTGGCTCGCGGTGGCGCCCCCGGTGCCACCGGTAAAACCGACCCAGCCAATGTTGCTCCCAACCCTTTGGGGGATGTTGATCTGCCACTCATGCGACCAGCTCTGCAGCGAAATGGAATCCGTAAGGGTCAGGGCCAGGTTCGTCCCATCGTAGGTGACGTGGGCGAAAATATAGTTGCCACTGTGCAGATCGATGGGACTCGAACTCAGATCGATCGAGCCTATGTTCGTGGGGGTATTGCCCCAATAGTAGAGGCCTGTGGAATTGGATCCCTCGCCCTGATTGTTAAAGATGTCGAACTTGATGGCCACGCTATCTTGCATGGTGACAAATCCCAGTCCCGCTCCATTGCCTCCAAGCGCGGTTGGCCCTACGCCCTGAATCGTAAACGTGATGCCGTCGGCAGCTGGATTCGAGAGTTGGAAGGTGAAGTCGGTGGTGAATGCCTGGATATTTACCGGTTGCGTGTAGAAAGCGGAGCCCGCCTCGTTCAGCCCGCCGTTGGTGAGTTGCAGCCGGAAATCGTCAAGATCAGTGCTTCCGTTGAAGGTCATCAGTCCCGACGATTGGGCCTGCGTGAAGCCATTGCTGAAGTTAATGTTGTAGACCGGATTGATGGTGTAACTCGCGCTGACCACGGTGCTGGGCAGCAGACTCGGAGCCGTGGCCATCGCCTGGACTGTCTCCGAGACCGCAACGCTGATGGTCAGAGGCGCGTTGCCGTTAGTGGACGGAGTGTAGCAATTTGATGCCGTCGTGGGCGTCGTCCCGTCAATTGTGTAACAGATGCTCGCACCGGGCGTGGCATCCGTGATGGTCAGGCTCTGGGTACCGGAATAAGCCTGGGCGGCGAGGGAGAATACAGGATTCGCGGCGTTGCCGGTGGAAGAGTAAGTTACGGCAACCGGCGCGCTCTGCAGTTGCCCGGTGACGCTCGCGATCGCGGTGACGGTCTGGCTGGATGAAATGCTGAAAGAGCCAGTGTAGGTGTTGGAGCTTACGGTCGGGATGGAACCATCGAGGGTGTAGTAAATGACGCCGCCCGAGACCGGGGTACATGCGGCATTGAAGCAGATGGTGACTTGCTGGGAACCGGAGAAGGTGCTCGAGCCGGGGCTGATCACCGGCGAAGGGGTGGTTGCCAAGGTTCCGATCAAACCATAGGCGCTGATTTGGCCCGATGCCCCGACGTAGACCTTGCCGTTAGCGACGGTGGGAATGATCTCCCGGGTCGCGGAGCCGGGATTGTCTCGCGCCGGGTTGGCGGCGGAGGAATAGAGGAGATTCGCGAGGTTGGTCGCGTCGTAGGCGTATAGGGTCTCAGAGCCGTTATCGACAAAGTTGTGGGTATCGAGCACCCAGACGATGCCGTTCGTCGTGCCATTAGAGGAGATCGACGGCGTAGGTGCGGGGTAGCTGAATTGTTGGAAGCTGGTGCTGGTTGGCGTGCTGGAGAGGACCCCGTTGACGAAAGAATAGGCCGCGAGACTATTGGCGACGCCGGGATTGCTGCCGCCGAAGTAAATGCTGTTGTTCCAGTAAGCCGAGGAGCCCCACACGCCGGCGCCCCATCCCTGCGCTCCCGTCTGGGGCGTCTGGACCTCCTGATAGACCTGGTCCGCCGAGGTGTTGTAGCCTCCCAGTCCGGCTGGGCTGTATTCCGTTGCCGACTTGTTGCTGCCGTCGTTGTTATTGTCGCGATCGAGGATGTAAATCATGCCGGATTTCCCGATCTCGATCAGCGGATTCAGGGTCTTTCCGGCATTTGGGCCGCTCTGGATGGTCTGGGTGGGCAGCAAGACCGGACCACCCGATCCAAGGTCGCCGTCCTGACCGTCCAGCAACACCTGGTTGTAAGGAGCGAACAGGTCCTGAACCGTCGGCACTCCATTGGTAAGGTCGAGGTTCAAAACGCTCATCGAATATTGGTTTCCGGGATTGCTGAAGGGTTGACCGGTGACCGTGGGCGCGTTGATCGCATAGGACCCGTTACCGGTACTCAGGAAGAGGCGTCCGTAGGGCTTGTTGACTGGGTCGACGACCTCGCCGGCGAGGCCCGCCCCCGCCATCCAGACACCGCCCGCGCTCCCGGAAGGCGTGGTGCAGAAGACGCCCATCTGGCTGAGCGTGGCGGCGCTATACGACATAAGCCATCCGTGCCACGGTCCATTGTCATTCACCGATCCAAATCCTATGTATAGGACCCCGTTCTGAAGCAGCAGGCCAGGCCGCTGCCATTGATACAACGCGTTGAAACTCAGCGTCCCGTTGGAACTGCCACTCCCGGTCCCCGGGACGGTGGCGGAGATCGGTACCGGGCCGCCAAATTTTTCCGCACCCGAAGTGATGTCGAGCGCATGGAGACGATAGAGGTAAGTACTGTTGTACGACTCAGAGCTCACCAGGTACATGGTGTTGGTCGTGGGATCGATCACCGGGGTACCCTGTACCCCGGTATTGCTGTTATAGGTGGTTCCAGCTGGGGCTGCGGTAGCAAACAAGTTGGCTTGCCAGAGCGGCGCCGCATCGACACCGCCATTCGAGTCGGCGTCAAAGGCGTACACGATGTCGCTCATGGTCGCCAGATATATGACATTGTGAGCCTTCAGGTCCCTGGCCATGGTGATGTTCGGGACATAGAGTGGCTGGGTGAATATCTCTCCAAGGACCGTATGCGAAAACAGCAAGCCGAACTGCGTGGGGTTGACATTCGCAGGGGTCAGGATGGTTTCCTGCGTGTTTTGCCCGGTGCGCATGGTGTCGTTGTGTTCAGTAAGTACGCTCACCTGGCCTTTTGCCGACCCTGTTAACAACAGCGAGAGACCAATTAGAGCGAGGGTGAACATTCTTGCCCGTGAGGCAAAGAGCGACGAAGCCTTGGCACGGCTCATTTCTGCACAGACAGGTACGCGCTGCATTGAATAAATGCGCATTGATTTGCTCCGCAAGAGAACATTTCTTAGAAACGTAGGAATGGAATGCAAGTTAGCAACTGGAAATGGCGGCAGATACCAAGGCATATCAGCGTGCCGAACTACACCGGGCACGAGATTAGCGAAACAATGCTCTACAGGACCATTATTAGGTCCTTGATTCTAGATTGGCGTGATATCTAATTGTATGGCCGAGTGCTTCTATCGCGAAGCCGTTTTACCCTAGGGGGTATTACTAAAAGTCCAGTCCAGGATGTCCTGAATTGAAACATCTGTTCCCGAAGATGCGGTGAATCCCACATATGCGGTGTTGCTGCCAATTACATTGGGGATGTTAATGGCAACGTTAGCATAGAAAATCTCCAGCTGGATCGAATTCATGTCCTGAATGCTCCAGTAGAGAGTGGTTCCGTCGTAAGTGATATGTGCATGCATCAGGTCGCCCGTGGGCAGCGAGATGCCGTTGACCGCAAGACTCGTCGCGGGCGTTGTGGGCATGGCTCCGTTCAAATAGTACCCGGTCGAACTCGTACCTCCGGTGACGGGGGTGTTGGAGTCGAACTTAATCGCCAGGCTTTTCGATATTCCGGAGGAGCCAAGTCCGCTGCCGCCGCCGCCGACCGCGCTTACGCCTTGATTCTGGATAGTGAAGGTAAAGCCGTTACCCGGTGCTGTGCCCGTTGGCGGGGTGACACGGAAGTCAAAGTCGCTGGTGAACGTATCGATATTGACCGGCAGATAGTAAAAAGCGGTGTTGGTCTCGTTCGGGCCCCCGCTGGTCATCTGCAAGCTGGTTCCGTTCACAAATGAACCGATGTTGTACAACAAGCCACCGCTATAGAACCCGGTCGGGTAGTTGGGCAGCGCCGGAGGGCCAGCCACATAAGTCCAATACGTGACCTTCTGGCTGGAGGTAAGACCGCCCGTTCCTCCGGTGAAGCCAACCCATGCCGTGTTGCCGCCAACGAGTGAGGGAATATTCACCGGCCAGGTGTGCGACCAACTCTGCAGCGAAATGGCGTTGGTGAGGGTCATGGTAAGGTTGATCCCGTCGTAGGTGATGTGGGCGTTCATATAGTCGCCGCTATGCAGATCGATCGGGGTGCTGCTGAGATCGATCGAGCCGATATTGGTGGGGAGATTGCCCCACTTATATAGCCCCGTCGAATCCGGTCCCTCTCCCGAATTGTTGAACAGGTCAAACTTGATCGCCATGCTCTTTTGAATCGTGACGTAGCCCAGTCCGGCGCCGTTGCCGCCGAGCGCCGTGGGTCCCACATTCTGGATAGTGAAAGTGATTCCGTCAGCGACGGGGTTGGACAGCTGGAAGGTGAAGTCGGTGGTGAATGATTGCACATTTACCGGCGTGCTGTAGAAGGCGCTCCCAGCCTCATTGGTCCCGCCGTTGGTGAGCTGGAGCCGGAAATCGTCCAGATCGGTGCTGCCATTGAAAGTCATGAGGCCCGAGGACAGGGCGTTGCTGAATCCGTTGGGAAAGCCGATCGCGTAGTTTGGAGTGATTGTGTAACTTGCACTCACGACCGCGCTGGGCTTCAGGTTGGCCGCATAGGCAACCGCTTTGATCGTTTCAGAGACCGTCACCGGAATGGCCGCGGTGTACTTCGTCGACGCTGTCGTGGGCGTCGTGCCGTCGATGGTGTAGTAGACCGTGGCGGCCGCCGAAGAGTCGGTAATCGTGACGCTCGTCGAGCCAGCGTAGGTACCTGCTGGCTGCTGGATGACTGGGTTAGGAGCGTCGCTGGTGGAAACGAAGGTCACCGCGGTGGGATTGCTCAGGAGCATGCCGGTCACACTGGCGATGGCGGTCACGGTCTCGCTGGAGCTGATGGTAAAAGGGGCTGTGTACACAGCTGAAGTGACGGTCGGCGTCGTGCCATCGGTGGTGTAGTAATAAGTCGCCCCGGCGACTGAATCCGAGAGCGTAACCGAGAGATTGCCGGAGTAGGTGGTCGTCGCGGGCCCGATGGTTGGAGCGGGCGCCCGTGGCGAGGACGCCAGCAGGCCGTAGACTGCAAGCTCTTTACCTCCCACATACACCTTTCCGTTGGTGATGGTCGGTACAGCCATCTCAACTGCTCCGCCGGGATTGTCGCGCGCCGGATTGGCGTCGGACGAATACAGGGTGTTAGCCAGGTTGGTGGCGTCGTAGGCCGTCAGGATCCCGTTGCCGCCCGAGAAATAAGAGCTGTTGTCAAGCGCCCAAACGATGCCATTGGTGGCGCCGTTCGCCGATACCGACGGAGTGGGTCCGGTGTATGAGTATTGTTTGGAACTGACGCTGGTGGGAGTGCTCGATAGGACTCCGTTCTTGAAGGAATAAGCCGCCAGGCTGCTGCTGAAGCCGGACGCGGTGCCGCCGTAGTAGATATTGTTGTTCCAGTAAGCCTCGGTCCCCCACACGCCCGCGCCCCAGCTTTGCAGGCCTTCAAGGGGGGTTTGTACCTCCTGGATGACCTGATTGCTGGATGTGTTAAATCCTCCCAGGCCCGCCGGGTTGTATTTGGTGGAGTTGTAACTGCCATCGTTTGCGTTGTCGCGATCCATGATATAGATCATGCCCGACTTACCGGCCTGGATCACCGGGTCGAGTATCTTCCCTGAAGCCAGCGTCTGTGCAGGCAGTATGACGGGGCCACCGGATCCAAGATCGCCATCCTGGGCGTCGAGGGCGGCCTGGTTATAGGGGGTAAACTCATCCTTGACGGTCATAACTCCGTTGGTTAGATCGAGATCGAGGACGCTCATGGAGAATTGATTGGTCGGATTGCTGTAGGGGCCCAGGGCTGAATTAGTTGGCGCGGTGAACTGGTAGGACCCGTTGCCGGTGGCCAGGAACATCCGGCCGTAAGGCTTGCCCGAGTTTGGCACGACCTCGCCCGCGAGTCCGGCTCCGCCCATCCATATCCCGCCGCCGAACCCGTCGGGCGTAGTGCAATACGCACTGAGCTGGACGAACCCGGCCTGTTTCGTCGTGGGGTTGATCGTTGACCCGTACGACATGATCCAGCCGTGCCATGGACCATTGTCGTTCATGGCGGCGAACGGCACATACACTACGCCGTTAAGAAGAAGCAAGCCGGCGCGCTGGCGGTGATAATAGGCGTTGAATGCCAGGGCGTTATTCGTGCTGCCGCTGCCGGTGCCCGCCACACTTCCCTGGATCGTAAATGACCCGCCAAATTTCTCTGCGCCGGAGGTAAGGTCGAGGGCGTGGAGTCGAAACACGGAAGTCGGGTTCGCGGAGGTCGGGTTCAGAGTTTCCGAACTCACCAGAAACATGGTCATCGCGAACGGATCCGTGGAGCTGGTCGATGCGTCGATGACCGGTGTGCCCTGGACGCCAAAAAGCGTAGCGTAGGTTCCCGCCGCCGACGTGTTGGTCAGAAGGTTAACCTTCCACAGCGGCGCCCCGTCGATGCCTCCGTTCGAGTCCGCGTCGAAAGCATACACATAATCATTGCTGGTCGCGATGTACACCACATTGTGCACCGTGGCGTTGACGGCGGCGTTGGTACTTGCGATCCTCACGCTGGGCACAAAGAGAGGCTGGGCATAAATCAGGCCGTTCACGGCCTGCGAAAACAACTTGCCAAATTGGGCCCCGTTCACGTTGGCCGGAGTAAGGATAGTCTCGCTAATATTCTGCCCGGTTCGCATCGTGTCATTGTGCGCGGTCAGGACGGGGGTCTGCGCGTCGGCGGAAACGCCCCATGCAAAGACGGCCAAGGCAAAGACGAGGGCGAAAGGCAACGGGAGCCCGGCCAATGATGTGGAAGAACCACGCATCTTCCCTAAGTAACGCACAATCTGGACAGTAATTCGCTGGGCAACGCTCATAAGGGCTTGACTCCACAAGAAGTTTAAGCAGGAATAATTATGACGAATGCGTACTGCCGTATGAACGTCGGGTCACTGTCGACAGGCGCAAACTGCCCGTGCCCTGGGGGGCCTTCCGCTCGGTCCCCCGTTAGCTTAATCGACCTGGGGGTACTCGTTGTAACAGAATGACTAAAAACAAGACAACGGATTCAACGCGAGAGTCTGCGCGCTCACTTAGATCTGATTCCTCTATAAAAACTCAAATGGCGGGATAATTCGAGGAGCAGCGGAAACTACTCAAGCGAATAGGGACTGAAGTCTCGATCTGAGACCGTTCCCACTTGCCACGACGCAACCAATGATTTCGCCCGGCAGCGCCAGCGGTAATGACCTCTGGATTCCCAAATACACTCTCGGGTATCAAGGTACGAACTCAATGTAAGTTATCACAAGGTTAATCCGCCAAGGCGTAACTTTTCCCGCCACATCGTCAAAAGTAACCGAGCTTTCATCTGGACAGATGCTGACAAGAATCTGTACTCCGTCGCTTCACCTCAAAAAAGGAAACCGTATTTGCTTTCAGGAGTTTGCGCGTCCGAATCCGGCCAGTTGAGACGGGCGGTCTGAACCTAAGGTTCATTGAATGGCCTTCCGCTGACGGCGCCGGCATATTGAAATCGAGCCGTTTTACTTCGGGTACTAAGTAGTAACCTTTTTCCAAAGCACTGATTGCTGGCCTTGTGCGGCGCTCGGCGGCCGCGTGGCTCGTAAACGCCGGCGTGGTCGAAATCCTTGATATCGTAGCGGTATTTAGGTCGGCGCTAGCTATCTTCAGAAGGTCTTTCTTTTTGCGGGTTAAGTTGTTACCGTCGTAACAAGTTAGCCCTAAGGTTCCCTTTTCCTTCGGGGAGGAATGCCTGATAGTGGAAATGCGACTCAAGCGAAAAACCGGTGCCTGTCGGAAGGCTCATCGAGAGATGGCGGCTCGACAATCAGACCCCAGCAGCCGGCAGAAGCTTCGCAGAGATCCATTTGCGCTGTAATTATAGGAAGAGCGGTTCGCATCCGCCAAAGTTCAATGTACAAATCAGGGCAATTGTCCCGTCGGAAGTGACTTTGTTCCGTTCGACAGGATGATCGGCGCATTAGCAAAGAAGATCGAAGAGCCGGGGGGCTTGCATGACTGTTCATCGTTACTCGAAGTCTATTCTTGCGCCTTCATCCTGGCTGAGGCTAGCTCTGCTGTTGACTGCATCATTCCTTTTTAGTCCAACGATCCAACCCCTGCTGTCCCAGACCAACGCTCAGAGACCTTCGGGTCCGCTGAACGCGCTGTTTCTCTGCAACACCATGGACGCGAACACAGCTACGGCCATTGCCCATGAAATCAGCTCGGTGACCAACCCGGCGCAGCAAGTGCGACTTGCCGCATACCTGGTGCTCACTTCATCGGAATACAAGGTACAGCACCAGGTAAACGCTTCTGCACGGATTGGCAGTTGCATAGCGCTAACCCAGAACCAGACAGGCTTTCTGGGGAAGAAATCTCTCGGCAACGAGCAAGGGGAAGAAGAATGAGCATGAATCGGCGGAGTTTTGTACGGTATGCGTCGCTGGCGGCGGCGGGGAATGCGGCGGGTTTTCGACCCTTTGGGATGCTGAACGGGATGGCGCAGTCGTCGCCTGGGTACAAGGCGCTGGTCTGCATCTTTCTGTACGGGGGCAACGATTCGAACAACACGCTGATACCGTTGGATGCCACGGGCTACGCGGCATATTCGGGGATCAGAGGCCCGCTGACCCTTCCTGCGGGGAGCCTGTTGCCGTTGGCGGCGGGGGCGAATGGCAATTATGGATTGAATCCCAACCTGCCCCAGACCCAGACGCTGTTCAATAGCGGGAACCTGGCGTTTGTGACCAATGTGGGGACGCTGGTGCAGCCCCTGACTCCGGCGCAGTATCAGGCTGGCGGGGCGTCGACGCCGACCAACCTGTTCTCACACCCGGACCAGCAGCTGGAGTGGCAGAATGCGGCCCAGAGCGGGGGGACGAGCACGGGCTGGGCGGGACGGATCGCCGACACGATGTCGGCCACCTACAACTCTGGCGCACAGATACCGCTGGTCACCTCGGTGTACGGGGACACGCTGTTCTGCAACGGGGCGTCGACATCGCCGGTGGCGGTGGATCCGGGCAACCTGGGGGGGGGCAGCTGTTCAGAGGGGGCGGCATGTGCGGGACGCCTGGCGACGGCGCAGCAACTGGTGACTTTCCAGAGCGGCCTGTCTCTGGTGCAGGCCGACAACGCCATTACCACGAATGCGTATCAATACATGAGCGTGCTGGGCAACGCGGTGCAGTCGGTAACTCCACTGACCACCGTCTTTCCGGCCGGCAATGACCTGGCGGCACAGCTGCAGCAAATCGCGCAGATCATCCAGGTGCGGCAGGCGTTGGGGGTGGGCCGGCAGATCTTCTTCGCCGGGCTGGGCAACTTCGACACCCACGCGGGACAGCTGAGCATCCAGAGCGGCCTGCTCTCGCAGCTGGACGGGGCGATGGGCGCCTTCTACCAGGCGACCCAGGAACTGGGGTTGGCCAACCAGATCACCACCTTCACCATGTCGGACTTCAGCCGGGCGATGCAACCCAACTCGAACACCGGCAGCGACCACGCCTGGGGCGGCCATCATATGGTCATGGGCGGGGCGGTCCAGGGCGGCCAGATCTACGGCACCTACCCGACCCTGGTCCTGGGCGGACCGAACGACTCCGGGACGAACGGACGGTGGCTGCCGACCACCGCCAGCTCGCAGTACGCCGCCACCCTGGCCTCCTGGTTCGGCGTCTCAAGCGGGAACCTCAACACCATCTTTCCCTCTCTTGCCAACTTCACCACCGCCAACCTCGGCTTCGTCTAAAGATCGGCGGGGCGAACGATGAGGGGATTATGGCGCAGGGGAGCTTGAAACGACGTTGCTATCCATGCCGGTCTTACGACGTGGAGTCAACAGCGAAGCGAAACGGCTTCGCTTGAATCCAGAAACGTCATGAGATACGGTGTCACATGAATGCAATATGAAGGCATGCAACGGCAGGTTAGCGAAGCGGCGCGGACCCTGCCCGACACGCCAGGGGAAACGGCTTCCGGACGCCCTGTAGTGTTCGCGCTCCCTGGACTCGGCGGCGAAGCGGATCCAGATATCGAGACTTTTTATAGGCCCATGCGCGCAGATCTTGACCTGGTTCCCGTCACTTATCCGGACTGGGTTGAGTTGCTCGAAGCTGATTCCGATTTCGGCAGGGTGGCGGCGAGTGTGAAGTCCCAGATTGAATCCAGAATGCCGAACGGCCCAATCCGAATGGCAGGTTATTCCATCGGCGGGCACTTGGCGTATCTTACCGCTCTGGCCTTCCGAGCAGAAGGGCGACCGGTTGACGTCATCGCGATCCTGGATGCTCCGGTCGATGTCGAGGATTTCACTCCCTCGTTCGGCGAGCAGCTCCGAGCCCGCCTGGAGAGACTGCTTGCTTTCAATGTGCGCGCCGGCCTCGCCTCTCTGTTCGCCAAAGGACTTATGATGGGGAACTCGCGCAGGGCACTCAGCTACCTGGCGCGCCATCGGCGCCGCACACTGCCCTTCCGATTCGATACCTATCTCCACCATACGATCACAATGCAATTGATGCTGCGCATTTATCCAGCCTGGTGGCGGAAGCAATTGGAACAGGCAACAACTCTGGACCCCCCCGTATATCTGTTTCGCGCGGGAGGAGACGGATCCACAGGGCCAGAAGACCTGGGGTGGTCCAAATATTGCTCCCGCTTGAAAGTGCTGAACGCGGCGGGCTCGCATCGCGGTATGCTCCATCCGTCGATCAATGGTCCGCTCCGTGCCGCGTTTACCGCCGCGATGTTGTCCTTCGATGCTGCCGACCGATAATGCAGGGATCAATTTCGCGAGAGGATGCCCTGGTTAGGGGGTTGACGCGGTAAGAACCTACTCAAGGAATGCGCGAAATACCTCGCGATTCGTGCCCCTCGTATTGGTTTTGTCCCAATGCCGGACACGTCAAGTGGCCGAAGCATGCAGAGTGTGCCCAGCGCGCTGGTTCGGTGCGCGGCTTTCGTCCATCATAGGAGTTTGATCTGGCGTTCTTGTTTATGCGAAAAATACTGGTTTCAAACTGCCGGTCTATTAGGGCCTGTTAACACTATTGGGACGAGCGGCGTTGCGCGTGAAAATCGAGCCAGACTTGGCGTTGCGAGTCGGTTTCGCAGCATTGAGTCGATAAAGACGACTGTGGCTTGGCGACTACAATCCAGAGCTTCTTTGGCAGCACCCATAGCCATTCGACGTTCGCAAAGGGCGGTCCACCTTGGAATGCAGTGATCGACCCAATTTGAGACCCATTTTCATCAACGGCCGATTTGTGACGCAGCGAGTCACGGGCACGCAACGATACGCGCACGAGCTGCTGGAAAAGCTGGACGCGCTTCTAAGCGAATCCGTTTCCGCCAAGCCTCGCGTGGTGCTCCTGGTTCCGCCTTCGGATCAACCACCGCCCATATTTCGCTCTATTGAGGTTGCCCAGGTGGGGCGGTCCAGCGGACAGCTGTGGGAACAGCTCGAATTACCCTTCTACGCCCGTGGAGGCGTCTTATTCAGCATGGTGGGCGGAGCGCCCCTTCTGCATCGCCGCAACGTCGTCACCATTCACGACGCTGCTGTGTTTGCCTCGCCACACAGCTTCTCCCTCACATTTCGCCTCTGGTACAAGTTTCTCTACCGGACGCTATGCCACACCGCGTCGCACGTAATGACTGTCTCCGAGTTCTCGCGAGATGAGCTCGTGAAGTGGTGTGGCGCAAAGCCGGAAAAATTTACGGTCGCATATCTCGGATCGGACCACGCCACCCGCCCCGTTGCTGATCACGAAGTGCTCGCCAGGCACAAACTTCGCCCCTTGCAATACGTGCTTGCGGTCAGTTCCCGGAACCCGGGCAAGAATCTCGCTGGATTGCTTCGTGCGGTTCCTTATCTCAGCAATGAACAATTCGATATTGCAGTTGCGGGGGCAAGCTACTCGAAGGTGTTCGGAGCGACTGACCTCTCCGGCGACAGAGTTCGCGATCTGGGTTATGTCAATGATTCCGAGTTGCGAACCCTCTATGAAAACGCGGCCTGTTTCGTCTTTCCGTCGTTCTATGAGGGCTTTGGCCTGCCTCCGCTTGAGGCTCTCGCTCTGGGATGCCCGGCTGTCGTCGCCAACGGAAATTCCCTGAAAGAGATATTCCAGCAGGTTGCCTTTTTGTGTGATCCTCATGATCCAAAAGATATAGCCGAAAAGATAGTGGAGGCCTGTCAGTCGCCGGCCGAGGAAAGGCTATGGTATCGGGAGTTCGCCAATACCTTCCGCTGGGAGAAATGTGCGAGAATTACCTGGACGGCGATCGTTCGATTCGCCGAAATTGCATAGCCGCCTGCACCGTTAATCCGGATTCCTGTCGGATACCCTTGAAGTGTTCCGGTTGAATCGGTGAGTGGAAGTTCAAAGCAGCGGCAAGCGAATTCCCAGTCACCCGCAATCAAAGCAGAGGCTCAATTTGCCCGAGGAAGCGCAAGACGCTCTTCGTCCTCAATCGAAAGCGTGCACCCAGGGTGGGCGACGAATCGGGTCTGTGAAAGCAATCTAGCCGTTATCGTAGGATTGGACGAGCAGGGTCAATCCGACGCCGAATTCTTTCTGGGGAGTGAAAACCAGTGAGTGCTGTCATCGAGAAAGACCCGACTCTACAAGACTTCTTGAAGGTGTTCGACCGCAGGCGGCGGGTCATCCTGATCGCTGCCGGCGTTGTCTTTGCTCTTGCCGTGCTGGCCTGCGTGTTCACAACACGGGAGTACACCGCCAGCAGCGTTATTGAGCTGCAGAAAATGTCAGCCAGCAGTCCGAGCCTGGATAGCCTCATGGGCGGCGATGCCACAGGCGCCGGCGACGCCATGAGCTTGAACGTGGACTTGCAGACGCAATCCGACATCCTGCAGTCCGATGCTCTCGCGCTGCGGGTCGTCAAGGAGCTGGGTCTCGAACATAGCCCCGACTTTAAGCCCCATTTCAGTCCCGTCGGGTCGGTGATCGGCCTGATTTCGCCGAAGGGGCCCTCCGACCCGGCCAACGCTCCGCTTGAAGATTCTCCCCGCCGCAGACGTATGGTGCTTTCAGTTTTTCGGGCCAATCTGAACGTCAGAGTGAATGCGGGCACTCGATTGACCGAGATCAGCTATACCAACAGCGATCCCAAAGTGGCTGCGGCGGTTGTGAATCGTCTCGTTCAGGAGCTGATCAATTACAACTACGAGACGCGCATCGCCGGCACCAGTCAGATTTCTCAAGGATTGGAGAGCCAGTTAAGCGACCTTAGGAAGCACAGCGAGGAGCTTCAATCCAAAGTAGTCAACCTGAAGCAGAACAGCGGGCTTTTCGGAGTCGGCGGGGTACAACCCGACGGCATGACCCAGGTGAGCAGTCCGGTGCTCCAGAACCTGGACAGATCGACCGCCCAACTCTCCCAGGCCACGATGAACCGTGTGCTCAAGCAAGCCGTCTACGACGTTGTTCGTTCCGGCGATTCCGAGGCGATTTCTCAGCTCAGCGGTACGCAAATGGGAGCCAATGGTCAGGGAGTGAATGATTCGCTTAACCTGATCCAAAGGCTGCGGCAGCAGGAGGCGACGTTGAGCAGCCAGATCGAGCAGGAATCTACTAGGTTTGGCCCGGCGTATCCCAAGCTCATCCAGGACAAAGCATCTCAGCAAGCGGTGCAGCAATCGTTGAAGGACGAGATCGCCCGGGTCGCGACACGGGCGAAAACCGACTATGAAATTTCCGTGCAAGCGGAGAATGGCGCCCGCGCCGCATACGACGCAGACCGTGCCGCGGCCGAGAAGCTCAATGGTCAGGGAGTCGAATACTCGATTGTTTCGAAGGAAGCCGACCAGAGCCAAGAGCTTTACCAGGATCTTCTGAAGCGCCTCAAAGAGGCGGGTGTGGTTGCAGGCCTGCACTCTTCGAGCGTCGTAGTCGTCGATCCGGCAACGCCCCCGGCAACGCCGAGCAAGCCGAAGATTCTCCAGACCCTGGTTCTTGGTGCGCTCTTTGGGATCTTCCTGGGTGTGTGCCTCGCGATAGCGTTCGATGTGCTCGATCCCAGGATCCAGAGCACCGACGAGCTCGAAGCGATGAATCTCCCGGTGATTGGCCTTGTGCCTCAAATCCGGCTCGACGCGGCGCCGCCTGGCGGGTTGTTGTCGGATTCCAAATATTCGGTATTTGGCGAAGCGGTGCGCGGCCTTCGCTCCACTCTGCTGGAGGCGCAGACCGGCCGCCAGGTGCAAGTGCTGCTGGTCACCAGCAGTCTTCCCAGAGAGGGCAAATCGGCAGTAGCTCTGAATCTGGCAGTATCCCAGGCCCAGTTCAACAAGAGGGTACTGTTGGTCGAGGCCGACATGCGCCGCCCGGTGCTGCGCAAAATCCTTGGATTGCCGGGGGGCGACGGGCTGAGCGACTTGTTGTCGAATCCCCAATCGACGGTTACGCCGTATCCGGTTTCGGCCCATCCGAACCTGCATTGCCTGCCGGCGGGAGCGTCACCTTCGTACCCGGCTGAATTGTTAAGCTCGGAAAGAATGAATTTCCTCATGAGCGAGTGGCGCCAGGCTTACGATTTCGTCGTGCTTGATTGTCCTCCGGTGCTTCCGGTAACCGACACTCAATACCTGGAGAGCATGGCAGATGCCACCTTTCTGATCGCGCGCGCTGGAACCACAACGAAGATTGCTTTGCGGCGCTCCTACCAGTTGCTCTTGCGGCATGCGAAGAACCAGCAGCATCCGAAAGTTGGGGTGGTTCTGAACTTCATCTCGGTTCGCTCCGCCGCTTACTATGGATACTACGGATACTCACCCGATCACGAGGAAGAAAAATTGGTAAGTTAGATGCCGAGCGAGGGTGCTTCTTGCTCAGGTAACTTGCGTTGAAATTCGGCCCCAAAAGAGGATTTCAAGCATCTGCGAATGGGTGGCGATTTGTTGAGCCGGCGAAGCTCAGTGAGGTTGGCGGAGACCGATGAGGAGGATACCTTCCAGTAACAACCGTCTCCCATCTCCTTTCTTGAAACCGCGCCTCGATCCACGACTTATTCCAGCAACGCTAGCCGCTTCGATTCAGATTCTGTCAGCGGAATTGCTGTAAGAACCAAACTTCGAATGTACTGAAGTGCAGTAGCAAGCATCATTCCGAGCGTCTGTTCGAGAGGAACCTGAATGGAAAATAGCCGTGCATCGCAGCGCCCAATCCTGATCACGGGAGGAGCGGGTTTCATTGGTTCGAACTTTGTTCTGGACTGGATCCGCAAGGAATCGGGCGGTGTTATCAATCTGGACAAGCTCACCTACGCAGGAAACCTGGGAAATCTGACAAGTCTGGAAAGCGAACCTCGCCACACCTTCGTGCGGGGCGACATTTGCGATCCGGAGCTCGTGGCCTCGCTCTTCCAGCGGTTCAAGCCCCGCGCAGTCGTGCATTTTGCTGCCGAGAGCCACGTGGACCGGTCGATCAGCGATCCGGGGGAATTCGTTCTCACCAATGTGAATGGAACGCTCAACCTGTTGCAGCAGAGCCGCACCTATTGGGATAGCCTCGACGCGGAACACAAGCAGAGCTTCCGTTTTCTGCATGTCTCGACCGATGAGGTCTATGGCACTCTCGACGCCGACGATCCAGCCTTCACCGAGGAAACTCCCTACGCCCCGAACAGCCCCTATGCCGCCTCAAAAGCGGGTTCAGACCACCTGGTTCGCGCCTGGCATCATACTTTCGGTTTTCCAACGCTGACGACGAATTGCTCGAACAATTACGGGCCGTTCCAGTTCCCGGAGAAGCTGATTCCGCTCGTGCTGTTGAAGGCCCTGGATGGAGAGCCGCTTCCTGTCTATGGAGATGGCCAGAACGTACGTGACTGGCTTTATGTCCTCGACCACTGCGAGGGAATTCGCACCGTACTCGCCACCGGGAAGCTGGGTGAGACCTACAACATTGGTGGCAGTAACGAGCGCAAGAACATCGATGTGGTGACGACGATCTGCGACATTCTCGATGAGCTGCGCCCCAATCCAACGATTGGCTCAAGGCGCTCTTTGATTACTTATGTCAAAGACCGTCCCGGCCACGATCGGCGCTATGCCATCGACGCTACCAAGATTCGGCGCGAACTTGGCTGGGCGCCGAAGACTTCCTTCGAACCCGGGATTCGGGCAACCGTCGAGTGGTATCTGGCGAACCTGAAGTGGGTGAGCGATGTCCGCTCCGGCGCTTATCTCGAGTGGCTCGAGCTGAATTACAAGGAGCGATAGATGGCGCGCAAGGGCATCATTCTGGCCGGAGGTTCGGGGACACGGCTGTATCCACTCACGCTTGCGGTCTCAAAACAACTCCTTCCGGTCTATGACAAGCCGATGATTTACTACCCGCTGAGCACCTTGATGCTGGCGGGAATCAGGGACATCCTGATCATCTCCACGCCCGAGGACACGCCGCGCTTCTCAGCGCTTATCGGCGATGGGGCTCAATGGGGATTGAACGTTGAGTACGCGATCCAGCCCAGCCCCGACGGCCTGGCGCAGGCCTTCATTATCGGGGACAGCTTCATCGGGGGCGATGCTTGTTCGCTGGTTCTCGGCGACAACCTCTTCTTCGGCTATTCGCTGTCGACCCAGCTGCAACAGGCTGCGAAGCAAACCGCTGGGGCGACCGTCTTCGCCTATCGAGTGAGCGACCCCGAGCGCTACGGAGTGGTCGAGTTCGATCGCACAGGCAAGGCCCTCAGCATTGAAGAGAAACCTGTCAAGCCGAAGTCCTCATTCGCGATCACAGGTCTTTACTTCTATGACAACGAGGTAGTTCAGATTGCCAAAGCGGTGAAGCCTTCGCCGCGAGGCGAGTTAGAAATCACCGACGTCAACCAGGCCTATCTCCACCGCGGCGCGCTGGATGTGCAGCACATGGGGCGGGGAACCGCATGGCTCGACACCGGCACCCACGATTCGCTGCTCGAGGCGGCCGTCTTCATCCAGACCATCGAGGGGCGTCAGGGTCTCAAGATTGCGTGCCCCGAGGAGATCGCCTACCGGATGAAGTTCATCACGGCGGAACAGTTGGCCGCGCTCGCCGCGCCGCTGCGCAAAAGCGGTTATGGGCATTACCTGCTGGCACTTATCGAAGAAGCGGGAGAATTTGGGGGCGGCGCATGAAGCTGATCGAAACCGGCGTCCTCGGGGCGCTCATTCTTGAAATGCCGATCTACCGGGACGACCGCGGGCAGTTTCAGGAAACCTACAACGAGCGTCGCTTTCTCGAACTTGGGCTGCCGATCGACTGGAAGCAGGACAACCTGTCCTACTCCAGCAAGAACGTGGTACGCGGGTTGCATTATCAGCTGATCCAGCCGCAGGGCAAGCTGGTCCGAGTCATCAGCGGGTCGGTCTTTGACGTCGCCGTGGACATACGGCGCAATTCCCCTACGTTTGGCAAACATGTTTCCGTGGAGCTAAGCGCGGAGAACGGACTCGCCTTCTATATTCCCGCCGGATTCGCGCATGGGTTTACCGCGCTGACTGAAGGCGCCGCGTTCTCCTATAAAGTCACCGACTTTTACGAACCTTCCGGAGACCGGACGATCTTGTGGAACGATCCGGAACTGGGGATCGAGTGGCCGGTTGCGGCAGCCGACGCTATCGTCTCTGCCAAGGACTTTCAGGGCAAGCCGTTTTCCGCGGCAGAGGTCTTTCCGTGACGGCCATGGGCGGAGCGGACCGAGTCCTGCTTCTCGGCTCGAATGGTCAGTTGGGGACGGAGTTGCGCGGGCTGCTCGAGACCCAATGCGAACTCCACGCCCTGACTCGCGACCAGGCTGATTTTTCCCGGCCGGAACAGCTTCGCGGAATTGTCGCGAGCCTGCGGCCCGCGGTCATTCTGAATGCCGCCGCGTACACCGCTGTCGACAAGGCCGAGTCTGAGCCTGAGCTCGCGGCGCTGGTCAACAGCAAGTCCCCGGGCGCGCTCGCCGAAGAGGCCGCACGCTACGGAGGGTTGCTCGTCCACTATTCCACGGATTATGTCTTCGACGGCTCCAAGTCGAGCCCGTGGGTTGAAGACGATCCCACCGGGCCGCTGAACGTATACGGCAGCACCAAGCTGGCCGGCGAGCGGGCGATCGCCGCCGTTGGCGGATCGTATCTGATCTTTCGCACCAGCTGGGTCTTCGCGCCCCACGGCAAGAACTTCTTGCTGACCATCCTGCGACTGGCCAGGGAGCGCGATCGGTTGACGATTGTTGCCGACCAGCACGGAGCGCCAACATCGGCCCTCGCAATCGCCCGCGCAACCCTTGGAGTGCTGGAAAGCCTCCGTATGCGACAGATGGAAGGGCAGTCGTCCTGGGCAGGTGTCTATCACATGACCTGTGCAGGCGAGACGAGCTGGCAAGGCTTTGCGCAGGCAATTGTGGATGAGGCGGCCGCGGCGGATTTGCTTGGCGGAAAGAATCCCGAGGTTGCGCCGATTCCCAGCGCGCAATTTCCGGCTCCGGCCAAACGCCCGACCAACTCGGTGCTGGATAACGGCAAGCTGTCGCAGGAATTCGGAGTCTCCCTTCCCCATTGGCGGGATGCGCTGGGCGAGGCTGTAGGAAAACTATGCCCGGCTAAGGGGATGGCCCATCAATGATCGCCTACCTCAGACGATTGATCATCCGCCATCTGATTTCCCCGTACGGAATTGCGTTGATTCCATACGGACTCTTTCTGTTCGCGTTGAGTTTTCCGCCGAACGTCTATACGTACTACATCCGCGAACCGGATCTCATGTACCACAATCCCACGGTGCTGTTGTTTTACACCGCTTGCGTCGCGGCGTTCCTGGTGGGCGTGCGCGTGGCGCCGCAGATTCGTTCGACCGCATCCGATGGGATATCCGTGCCTCGCATCCGGCTTCGGTTTGGCTCCCCGCTGATCTACGTGCTCATTCCGCTGCTCCTGGCGACGGCCCCTTGCCTGATCTCGCTGGGTTTGATAGGCGGCGGCATGCACTTCATCGCCCTCCTCTTGTCCCAGCAGGGAAACGCGATTAAGCAGGTCAACTCAACCGGCGCTCTGGGGCGCAGCGACCTCTGGGGATCTACGCTTTTTCTTTTGACGGGCGTTCTCTGGTGGTCGGCATTTCGCGCCAGGCAGTTGAAATTGACGGGGGCGTCGCGTCGCGTCTTCGGCGCGGTATTTGCGGCCTCTTTCGTGATCGACGTCCTGGCTTGCCTCGCCACTTTCGATCGAACGAACTTGATGCCGCTGCTTGCCGGCTTGATTATCGTTTACCTGTTTTTCAAGACCCGCGCGGCCGATGCGAAACTTGCCCGAATAGTGTTGATCGGATTGGCCTCCGTCTCTGGCATTTTGGTGGTGTTCCTGGCGTTGCAGTTTGCCCGTGGCGCCTCTCATGTGGACGGGCTTATCACCAGTGTGCTCGGATATACGATCGTCTCCTACAACCGTCTGGCGGCTCTGGTCATCGGAGTTATGCACTACGTCTATCAGGGCAAAGGGGCATACATTGTCGCATTTCTCACTGAAAATGATAGATTTCTTGGGCTGCGAGATCGGATGGGATTGCCGAATTTCTTTGTTCTTTGGCTCTCAGAATTCGGCTCGCTGTCGACAAGCGGCCTGAACTCTGGCTTCAACTGGGCCAGTGTCTTTGGCTACCTGTTCTCGGATCTCGGGTGGTGGACGCCGGTGTATATGGCGGCTACCGGCATACTTGCCGGCTCCCTTTGGTCCCGTTTTCGCGCCGGCACGACCTTTGGCCTCGTCTTTTATCCCTGGATTGTATTTTGGATTCTTTTCTGGTTCGGTTGGAATCTGCTCTTCGACGCGCGCGGTGTCGTCTTGCTCGAGACTGGCGTGTTGCTCTTCCTCTACGACAAGCTCTGCCTCCAGAGGGTGTCGTCGGTGGCCAATCGGCCGGTCATCGTCTCAAGGTCCAGCTGGGACCCGACACAGACGGTTCACACAAGCGATCGCGGAGGGCTTGTCTAAGGTGGCGGAGTTGTTCGATCGCCTGAAAAGGCTCAGAGACCACCAGGTTTCCCGTAATGCGCTCTGGATACTGACGGGCCAGGGAGCGAACTTCTTCCTGCAAGCGGCATTCTTCCTGCTGCTCACCCGGCTACTGGGCGTCACCGAATATGGAGTCTTCAGCGGCGCCTTCTCGCTGATTAATCTTGCCATGCCTTACAGTTCCCTGGGGGCGGGCATGTTGTTCATGCGCTACGTCACCGAAGACCGCTCAAAGGCCGGGCTGTACTGGGGCAATACACTCCTCTTAACCACTATGGTGACTTTGGCGATTGCGACGGTGTTTTATTTTGTCGGCCCCACGGTCAACCATACCCAGAGTCATCTGATTTTTCTCGTATTGGCGATCGCGAACTGCCTCTTCAGTCAGGTCTCGGAGCTGGGCAGCATCGTCTTCCAGACATTCGAAAAAATGCAGTACACGGCGACCCTTGGCTTCTTATCGAATCTGGGCCGCGTGGTGGTGCTGTTGATCATGCTGGCGACGCTTCATCGGGCGAACGCCTTGCAGTGGTCAATAGGCGTCTTTATCGCCTCTGGGATGGCGGCGGCGATATGTTGCATTCTGGTTAGAAGAGAGATCGGCCCCCTCTCGATCGATCTGGGTTTGATTCGACGGAGACTCCTCGAAGGCTTTGGTTTCTCCTTCGCGGGAACCGCCCAGAACGCGTATAACGATATCGACAAAACGATGCTCAGCCACTACGGGTTGAACCGGGAGAACGGTTTCTATTCGCTCGCGTATCGAATCGTCGATTTTGCCACGACCCCCATTGTCGCTATCGACTCGGCAATCCTGCCCCGCTTTTTCAAGCGAAGCCGGGCGGAAATGTCCGCAACGATTCGACTGGCGTTCCGCTCTGCCGCATTCTCGGCAGGGATCGGCCTGGTGGTCGGCGTCGGCATTTTGGTGGTGGCTCCGGCCGTGCTCCATCTTGTGCCCAAGGGATTTGCCAATGCAATGGTGGCGTTGCGCTGGTTGTGCTGGCTGCCCGCGCTGCGGGGCATCCATCGCCTCACGGGAGGAGCGCTTACCGGTTCCGGGCGCCAAACCTATCGGACCGCGTCGCAATTCACAGTCGCGGGACTGAATTTTTTGCTCAATCTTTGGTGGATCCCGGTCTATGGCTGGATTGGCGCGGCCTGGGCGAGTGTCGCGGCCGATGGGGCGCTGGCAGTCTTCAACTCGGCGTTGTTGCTCGCGGTTTGGTATAACGTTTCGCGTCGAGGAGAGGATGCGGGGATCGAGGTCGCGAAGGCTTAAATGTTGGAAAATAGTGTGTGCGCAGTGGTGATTACCTTTCGGCCGCCGTCCGTCGTTCCCGGAAATCTGGCTACAACCCGCCCGCAGGTCCAGGGCCTGGTCGTGGTGGACAACGGTTCCTCCCCCGAAGCGCTCGCGCCGGTAGTCGCGGCGAGACGCGCGCTCGATTTCGAACTGATCGAGAACGGCGCCAATGTCGGAATTGCGTCAGCCCTGAACATCGGCGTCAGGTGGGCTAAATCGCAAGGGTACAAGTTTGTCGCCCTCTTCGATCAGGACAGCACCTTGAGCGAAGGGCTGATCGCAAAGATGCTGAATGAGTACCAGACCAATCCGCTGCGCGAGAGGATCGCGATTGTCACCCCGAAGCACATGGAGTTGGAAACCGGGGAGTGGGACCCCCCGGCCTTTGCAGAGGATGGAAGCCCGTTGGTCGCGATCACCTCGGGCAGTCTTATGCCGGTCGAGATATTCGACCGCTGCGGATGGTTTGAAGACGACCTGATTATCGACCGGGTCGACGACGAATACTGCCTGCGGGTGAGGGCGATGGGCTATACCATCGCCTTGTGCGAGGAGGCGCATCTGCATCATTCGATCGGATCGCCGAAGATGCACTCCTTCCTCGGGCTTCGCCAGGTGAAAGCGACCCATCACAGCGCTAAACGCTACTACTATATGACTCGAAATCGAATCGTCATGGTGAAACGGTATTGGCGGCAATATCCACGGTGGTGTTATCTCACCGCCCGCTCTGTGGTGCGTGACTTGATCGTGAACTTTGTGGTCGAAGACCATCGCTGGGCCAAGCTCGGAGCTACGTTGCGCGGGATCGTCGACGGCGTTCTCGGCCGCATGGGCATGGTGGTTCCGCTATAGTGAGTGTGGCCGCGCGTTCTCGGTCGATGGTTCGCCCTCTTCACTTCGACCTTTCACTCAGCGCCGCGGCGAGAATTCATCAGGAGGAGATTTGGCCTACCTTGTAACCGGCGCGGCCGGGTTTATTGGCTTTCACACTTGCCGCAGGCTGCTCGACTGCGGAGAGTCTGTCATCGGCGTTGATGTCGTCAATGACTACTACGATCCGGCACTGAAGGAGGCGCGGCTTGCAATCCTGCAGCGTTCCCCTCTTTTCGTGCTGCATCGAGCCGATGTTGCCGACCGGTCCGCTATGGAGAGGGTGGCGGCGTCACACCCCGATGTCACGCGGATCATCCACCTGGCCGCCCAGGCCGGCGTGCGGTATTCGCTCGTCAATCCTTATAGCTATACGCGCTCGAATATCGAGGGCCAACTGGTGATGCTTGAGGTCGCCCGTCACCTACCGCGGTGCGAACACTTCGTCTATGCGAGTTCTTCTTCCGTTTATGGCTCGAATGAGAAGCTGCCGTTTTCCGTCGACGACCGGGTCGATCACCCAGTCTCACTCTATGCGGCCACCAAGAAGGCCGGAGAGCTGATGGCGCATTGCTATAGCCACCTGTACGGCATCCCCAGCACGGGCCTTCGCTTCTTTACGGTGTACGGCCCATGGGGGCGACCCGACATGGCGGCGTTTCTCTTCGTGAGGGCGATCCTCGCCGGTGAACCCATCACCGTTTTCAATCATGGAGACATGAGACGTGACTTCACCTTTGTCGACGATATCGTCGAAGGAGTGGTGTCTGTGGCAGACAAGCAACCTTCCGGTCCTGAAGTTCCCGCAAGGGTCTACAACATTGGGAACCATCGCTCCGAGCCGCTGACGAGGTTCATCTCGCTCATCGAAGATGCGTTGGGGAGGAAGGCACAGATCGCTTACGAGCCCATGCAGCCAGGGGACGTCAAAGAGACCTTCGCCGAGATCCAGCCGCTGATCGACGACTTTGGTTTCCGGCCGAAGACCTCCATCGATGAGGGCATTCCGCTATTTGTGAAGTGGTACCGGGATTATTACGCCGTGTAGAGTGTGGCGGACATCATGCCTATGCCAGGTCAGAATATTCTGCCTCGATCTTCGAGATCATTGTCTCGGTGGAATACTCGCGGCCAATTTCTTCGAGAGTTTTTAACTGTTCGAGGCGCAACGACTCGTTCTCGAAGATTGACAGGACAATTGTCGCCAGTTCGGCGGCGTCGGGCGAGGACGCTATGTTCTTCGGCAGTCTGGAGCGAAGAATGGCTTCGGAGCCATAGTTGCTGGTTGCCGCAATCGGCAGCAGGTCAGCGCACGCTTCGATCAGGGTATAGGGCATCGCTTCGTAAACACTGGTGTGCACCATGACGTCCATATCCGGCAAAGAATCCGTCGCCGGAACCGATCCTCTCCAATCGATCAATGAAGCTACACCTAATTGTTCTGCGGTTTGGAGCATCTCCGCATTCGCCGGCCCATCTCCGACAATGATGGCGCGTGCAGCCCGGCCGCGACGCACTACTTCCGCGAGGACCTCCACGAACAGTAGCGGATTCTTCTGGTACACCAGGCGGCCAACGAAGCCGAGGCACAACGGATCGTGGACTCTACAACGCCGCTGAAGCACTTTGGAGAAATCGATATGGCTTGTGTTAAGGCCGTTGGGAATACAGCGCAGCGCCTCCTGCCGGATTCCGATGGTCTTGGCATATTCCATTTCGGCGGGAGCCACGGCCAGAATCCGGTCGTAGTCTTTGCTGTAGGTCCGCTCCGCCAATTTCAGAAACGTAGTGACGAACTTGGAGGAAGTAGGATCGACGCCCCGATATGAATGTGGAGTAAAGACACTCGCGCGCACCCGCGAGTGCATGAGCGCCCCGATCATTCCCGCCTTGGTCGAATGGGCATGAAGGATGGTCTCCCCGGGCTGGTGGTTCAATATGCCGGCTATCTCGGAGAACGCAATCAGATCGGAGGTGTGAGGTTCACGCCGCATCGGAACATACTGAATGTCAGACTGGTCAAGCTGCTTAAGCTCGTCCTGGTATCTGGACTCGATGCGAGAAGGCGATAAAACCATGTTTACCTTCCAGCCGCGCGCCCGCAAGCCTCGGTAGAGATCGATGACATGACGCATAACGCCACCTGCCGCTTCGGCCAGTAATACGATTCGAGCCCTCTCGCGCGCCATCGGAGATTCCTCTGCGAAACTGCCAATTCGGGCAATAGATTACTCTACTCGCCCACGTCCGGGGGGAGAAAGCGATCCCCCAGACCAATGAGCAGGAAACGCTAAACCTACTTCAGCATCATCGGCCAAAACTTAGCGATCCTTTAGAAAGATTGGTCTGGAGATGGTGAGGGGACAAACGTTGTGAAACCGGGATCTACGGCATATTGCTCCGACGATCGCGGCCCTTGCTTAAGTCTGTAATGTGCAAGCGCGCCAGATTAACGCGGGTCTTACTTTGCGGCCAACTGCGTGGACGAGACAAAACTCTTTACATGCGCCAGCTCGGGCCGCGAAGACTCGGCGCCATTGTCTGTTGACTTGAGCAGCGCAGCGTAAAACTGCTGCGCCTTCGCCTTGTCGCCCGCCTCCTCCGCCGCAAGTCCGGCATGGTAAAGGCCGTTGAAGCGGTTCGGGCTCAACTTCAGCGCGACCTCATATTCCGCAAGCGCCTCCTGCGGACGGTGCATCTCCAGCAGCATGTCGGCGAGCATCTCGCGCGCAGGGATATCGACCTCGCCTTGGCCAACCTTGTCCTGCAGGTCGGCGGCGGCGCGCATATGCTCCAATGCTCCGTCGTTCATTCCTTTCGCGTAGTGCACCCAGGCGACCATCTCGTCGCGTTCGATCTGTACACCGGTGCCCTCAACGGTGTAGGCACGTTTGCCCTTCTTAACCTCTTCGACCAGGGAGTCGTATTTCGTAAGGTCGGCGCTTGCCTGTTCGTACTGATGCAGGCGCCCGGCGCCTACGGTACGCGCCCAGTAAGTCATCGTCTCGATCTCGGGGGGCGCGCCTGGGGCTGGTTCGAGCGCCGCCGCGGTCTTCCAGTCGCGCATTTCCAGCGCGTAGAAGGTGGGCAGTTTCGCGCGGTAATAGGGCACCATGCCCTCCATGTGCCCGCTCCCCATGCCGGGCATGGCCTCGATGCGCGTCAACACTGCCGAAAGATTGTTCATTGCTTCTTTCGAGTGAGCGTCCTGCCCGCTCTGAATATAGGCATACGCCACGAAATCGTAGGAGTGGGGCTCATCCATGATTCCCCCTTCGCCGCGCTTCTCGGCATTCTCGGATGCAGCGATCGATTCCAGCTGAGAGGAAATGTCCTGCGGCCACATGCCGAGCCGGGCGTAGATGTGCCCCGGCATGTGAACGGCATGCGCGCCGGCGGGAGCAATCTCTCCGTAGTGATCGGAAGCGGCAAGGCCATCCGATGCCATTGCGGGGTTGTCGCAGGAATGAATGATGTAGTGCACGACGCCGGGATTGTCGGGATATTTCGCGAAGAGCGGCGTTAGCACCGCCATCGCCTTGTGTTCGTTAGTCAGGCTGGTATCGGTCGGAGGCTCCGCCGCGAGCAGCGAGAGCGCATAGAAAGCGCCTGAGTCGACATCTGGATACTGCTCATACAGTTTGCCCATCGCCGCGGAGTAGGCGTCGATGCGGGTCTGGAAATCCTGCTTGCCGGGCTTGAAGAAGTCGCTTAGCGCTGCAATATATGCGCGCTCACGTTCCGTCTTCGCCGGCGGCGTCTGTGCCAGTTGCATCTGGGCCCAAGCGCTCGCCGTCGTTTTCTCGTCGGGTCGGCCCCATATTTGGTGGAAATCACTCATCGCCACGCCCCAGTGCGCCATCGCGCACGTCGGATCGGCCTTGACGATCGCTTCAAACTGCCGCTTTGCCTCGGAGTACCAGAAGTCATGCAGCAGCGCGACGCCGCGATTGAACGGAGCTTGCGTCGACGCCAAGCAGGAGACGGGGAACGAGACCGTGCCCAGCTTTTCAGAAAGTGCGGCATCGGTGGACGGCATGGGATGGTCCATCGACATCTGGGCCACCGCAGGAAACGCAGTCAGAGCGAGCAGGGAGAGCGCAAGTATCTTCATCGCGCTCAATTATAGGACTGGAGGCTATCTTGTAACGAGATTTTCACCGCGTCAGGAGTGGAGCCTTCCGATTCCGGAGCTGCTCTTGCTTGTAGCTTGCAGCATCAACCCAGTAGTCTGCCGATATGCTCAGACCGAAAACCTCTGTATGCGCTTCGATCGCCGCGGCTGCCCTGGCCGGTGTCGCACTATCTGCCTGCCTTGCCCAAACTGCCGAAAGCCGTCCGTCCGCTCACGCATCTCTTCACTCCATGACGCTCGACGACCTCGACCTGCTCAAGGATGTCGATGACCCGCAGGTCTCTCCAGACGGCAAGTGGGTTGCCTATACGGTCGAGTCTGTCGACCACGAGAGCGACAGCGGCATCGCAGATTTATGGATGGTCAGTTGGGACGGCTCGCAGGATATCCGGTTGACATGGAACTTCGATGCATCGGTTTCGGAGCCGCGCTGGAGCCCGGATGGCCGATACCTGTCCTTTCTTTCCGATCGCGAAGGCGCGCCCAAAGTCGAGGGAGCCCAGGTCTGGCTGCTCGACCGGCGCGGCGGCGAGGCGCACCAGTTGACTGCGATCAAGGACAAACTTACCGCCTATGAGTGGTCGCCCGATTCAAAAACATTGCTGCTTGCCATCACCGAGATTCCTGAACCCAAAAAAGACAAAGACAAAGACAAAGACAAGGACAAAGACAAGAAAGCCAAGACTGATGACAACGAAGATGACGACAAGCCCAAGCCCATCGTCATCGACCGCTATCACTTCAAGCAGGATGTCGAAGGCTATCTCTCGACCGAGAGCCGTCCCTCGCTGCTCTATCTCTACAACATCGAATCGAAGAAGCTCGAAAAGCTCACTACTGATAAGAAGTTCGAAGAGCAGGAGGCAGCGTGGTCACCCGACGGCAGCCAGATCGTCTATGTCAGCAATCACGACGCCGACCCCGACCGCAGCCCTAATACCGATGTCTTCGTGGTTGCAGCGCAGCCGAACTCCAAGCCGCGGCAACTGAGCACGACGCCGGGCAACGACGGCGGCCATCCGGCGTGGAGCCCTGACGGCAAGCTCATCGCCTATATCCACGGGAGCGAGCCTAAGCTTGACGAATACAACCGCCGCCAGCTCGCGGTCGTTCCCGCCGCGGGCGGTGAGTCTCGCATCCTGACGGCAAACTTCGACCGTTGCGTCGCCGAGCCGATCTTCTCACCCGACGGTGAGTCAATCACTGTGCTCGTCGACGACGACCGCTCACTCTATCCTGCTGCCGTGTCGGTAAAAGATGGCAGCGTGAAACGGCTCATCGACTCGCCCGGCCTCGTCGACAAAGCCGATCGGCAGGGAACTCATGTTGCGCTCACCTGGTCTACCGACACCGCGCCGCTCGAAGTCTTTGCTCTCGAAGACGGCCCCAACGGCGAACGAAAGCCGCGCAAGCTCTCCAGCCAGAACGATGCACTGATCGCCAGCCTGAAACTCGCGCCCACCCGCGACCTCCAGGCGACCAGCCCCGATGGAACCGATGTTCATGGATTGCTGACGCTTCCCATCGGCTACACGCCCGAGAAAAAGTATCCGATGCTGTTACGAATTCACGGCGGCCCCGACTGGCAGGATTATCACGAGTTCGAACCCGAGCGGCAGCTCTTCGCCGCTAAGGGCTATGCGGTGCTTAACGTAAACTACCGCGGCAGCAACGGACGCGATACCGCTTATCAGCAGGCCATCTTTCGCGACTGGGGCAATAAGGAGGTCGTCGACCTGCTCGCCGCTGTCGACGAGGCTGTGAAAGAGGGCGTTGCCGACCCCGACCGGCTCGGCGTCGGCGGATGGAGCTACGGCGGCATTCTCACCGACTACACCATCGCCACGACGACTCGCTTCAAGGCGGCTGTGAGCGGCGCAGGCATGGGCAATCCATTCGGGCTTTACGGCATCGATGAATACATCCTGCAATATGAGCAGGAGCTCGATCCGCCGTGGAAAAACCCCGATCTCTACGTCAAGCTCAGCTATCCGTTCCTGCATGCCGATCGCATCAAGACGCCGACTCTCTTCATGGGTGGCGACGCGGACTTCAATGTCCCGATCACAGGCGGCGAACAGATGTACCAGGCGCTCCGCAGCCTGAATGTGCCCACCCAACTGGTCATCTATCCCGGAGAATTCCACGAATTCAGCCGGCCCAGCTTCATTCGCGATCGCTACCAGCGGTATTTCGACTGGTACGGCAAATATCTAATGCCGAAGGCTGCTAAGTGACCACCCAATCTAGATTTGTCATCTGGACCGAACCCTGAGCGTAGTCGGAGGGGGAGCGGAGAGATCTGCTGTGTCAGCGATCTCCACCTTCCAATTATCTTGTAGTCGATTCGCGAACCCGGTACTCTTGCGAACATGCTTCGTTTAAGAGTGCTCTTTCCTGCGGCCGTTACCGCCGCCGTCCTGACTTGTGCCGCTGCCGCCCAGACAACACCGGCAGCAACCCCGCCGGCAGCAACCCCTCCGCCGGCAACAAAGACGGGGCCGCATCCTCTGAGCCTTGACGACTTGGACCACCTGCTCACTGTCGGCTCGCCGCAGCTCTCGCCTGACGGCAAGTGGGTCTTGTATACGGTGAGCCGGATCGATACCACGGCCGACAAACGCATCACCGACCTGTGGATGGTGAGCTGGGACGGCGCCCAGGACATTCGCCTGACTTACGGCGTCGACAGCTCGGTGAGCGAGCCGCGCTGGAGCCCCGACGGCAAATACATCTCGTTCATGGCCGAACGTCCCGGCGCGCCCAAGGTCAAAGGCAGCCAGGTCTGGGTGCTCGACCGGCGCGGCGGAGAAGCTCGCCAATTGACCGAGGTCAAGGGAAATCTCTCCGCCTACGAATGGTCGCCCGACTCGAAGAAACTCCTGCTAAGCATCGCCGAAGACCCCGAGGCCGAAGCCAAAGAGAAAGACACCAAGGACGATAAGGGGAAAGACAAGCCGAAGCCTATCGTCATCGACCGCTATCGCTTCAAGAAGGACATCGAGGGTTACATCTCGACCAACAGCCGTCCCGACCTGCTCTATCTTTACGACATCGAAAGCAAGAAGCTCGACAAGCTGACTACCGACAAGAACTTTCAGGAAGACGACGCCGTCTGGTCGCCTGACGGTACGCAGGTCGCCTTCATCAGCAACCACGATCCCGATCCCGACCGCACGATCAACACCGATGTCTTCGTCGTCGCCGCCGCGCCGAATTCTGCCGCGCGCAAGCTCACCACATTTCCTGGCCCCGACGAAGGCCCGCCCGCATGGAGCCCCGACAGCAAGCTCATCGCCTACATTCACGGCAGCGAACCGAAATATGAAGAGTACAGCCGCCGTGACCTCGATGTTGTGCCCGCAGCAGGTGGAGAGCCGCGGAATCTCACTACTAAATTCGACCGCCCCGTCGACGATCCGATCTTCGCTCCCGACGGACAATCGATCACCGTCCTCGCCGTCGATGACCGCTCGATGTATCCGGCTTCGGTCTCGCTGAGCGACGGCAGCGTAAAGCGCCTGATCGAGAAGCCCGGCACCACGTTTGCACAGGACCAGAAGGCCAGCCACACAGCGGTCCTTTGGACGACCGATAATTCGCCCGGCGAGCTCTTCGCACTCGAAACCGACGCACTGCGCAAGCTCACCTCGCATAACGATGCCTGGGTCGCGCAGCTACAACTCGGCGAAACGCGAAACCTGCAAGCGACGACCGCCGACGGCACCGACGTCCACGCGCTGCTCACGCTGCCCGTCGGCTACGTCGCGGGCAACAAGTATCCCATGCTGTTACGAATTCACGGAGGTCCCAGCGGTCAGGACGGCCACACCTTCACGCCCGAGCGGCAGCTCTTCGCCGGCAAGGGTTACGCAGTGCTCAACGTGAACTATCGCGGCAGCAACGGACGCGACACCGCCTACCAGCAGGCCATCTTCGCCGACTGGGGACAAAAAGAAGTGGTTGACTTGCTCGCGTGCGTCGATGAAGTTGTCAAGCAGGGAGTGGCCGACCCGGACCGCCTCGGCGTCGGCGGCTGGAGCTACGGCGGCATTCTCACCGACTACACCATCGCGACCACGACGCGTTTCAAAGCGGCGATCAGCGGCGCGGGCATGGGCAATCCCTTCGGCTTCTATGGCGTCGATATGTACATCTTCCAGTACGACAACGAGCTCGGTCCGCCGTGGAAGAACCCGGAAAACTACATCAAGCTCGGCTACCCATTCCTCCACGCCGACAAGATCAAGACCCCGACGCTATTCATGGGCGGCGATAAGGACTTCAACGTGCCCATCAACGGCGGCGAGCAGATGTACCAGGCGCTGCGCAGCCTCGACGTGCCGACAGAGCTGGTCATCTATCCGGGACAATTCCACGGCTTCACGCGGCCCAGTTTCATCCGCGACCGGTATGAAAGGTATTTCGCCTGGTACGACAAATACCTGATGCCGAAGCCTGCGACACCGACGAAGTAACAGCGCTAGAATTGCGCAGCTCGTTTGTTGATTGGACGGGAGCTATCACACCTGCCGGGGCTCCCGGCTGGTCCCAAATGCTAACCTCATAAGAGAAGCATTCGCCCGCAATGACCAGAGTTCCCCCCGCACCCCTCATCAAATCCGCTCTCGATTCGGACCCCGCGCTTACCCCCGGCAGCCGCTTCGTCCGTGCCTGCCTAAAGCGTCCCCTTGACAGAACCCCGGTCTGGTTTCTCCGCCAGGCGGGCCGCTACATGCCGGAGTACCAGGCCGTCCGTAAGCACCACACGCTGCTCGAAATCTGCAAGCAGCCCAAGCTCGCCGCCGAAGTCACCATCACCGCCGCAGAGAAGCTCGACGTCGACGCGGCCATCATCTTCGCCGATCTATTGCTGCCCTTCGAATGCATGGGTCTGCCCTTCGAGTTTCAGGCTGGCGAAGGCCCGGTTGTCCATCACCCCGTCCGCACACTTGCCGACATTCAGCGGCTGCGCACGGACCGCGCCTCCGAACTCGGCTACGTCGCCGAAGCCATCGAGCGCGTCGTTGCCCACTTCAAAGATCGCCTCGGCATCATCGGCTTTTGCGGAGCACCATTCACTCTCGCCAGCTACATGATCGAGGGCGGCGGCTCGCGCAACTACATCCACACCAAGACGCTCATGTATCGCCAGCCCGCCGCGTGGCGGATGCTGCTCGACAAGCTCATCATCGTGCTCCGCGAATACGCCGCGCAGCAAGTAAACGCCGGCGCCGACGTGATCCAGATCTTTGATAGTTGGGCCGGTGCGCTGAGTGTCGACGACTATCGCGACTTTGTGCTGCCTGCGACGAAGACTCTCGTTCGCGAGGTGCAGGCCCTCGGCGTCCCCGTCATCTATTTCGGAGTCGATACCGCCAGCCTGCTCCCCGCCATGCGCGAGACCGGAGCCGACGTGCTCGGCCTCGACTGGCGCGTTCCGCTCGACGAAGGCTGGCGCTCGCTCGACTACGCCTGCGCGGTGCAGGGCAACCTAGACCCCATTACTCTCTTTGCCGAACCGGAGCTGATCCGCAAGCGCGTCCACCAAATCCTCGCGCAAGCTGGCAATCGTCCCGGACACATTTTCAATCTCGGCCACGGCATCGTCCCCGGCACTCCAGTCGAAAATGTGCAGGCGGTCGTCAAGTTCGTTCGCGAATATGCGCAGCCCTCGCCGCTCATTGGAGGGCCACGTGGCTGACAGCCATCCCGAAAATACTGCGGTGCTGCTGCTCGCCCACGGCACGCCCGAGACGCTCGACGATATCCCCGCGTACCTGCGTAACGTAGTGAGCGGACGCCCCATGCCCGACCACGTCGTCGAAGAGATTCGCCATCGCTACTCGCTGATCGGCAAGAGTCCGCTTACCGATCTAACGATGCTGCAAGGGCAGTTGCTTGCTGAGAAGATCGGCCTGCCGGTCTACGTCGGCATGCGCAACTGGAAGCCCTACATCGCGGATGTAGTGAAGCAGATGCGAGCGGATGGAATTACTTCCGCGGCGGTCATCTGCCTCGCGCCGCAGAACTCGCGCACCAGCGTCGGTCTCTATCGTCGCGCAGCCCTCGCTGAAGCTGGCGACGCCATCCAGGTCGAATTTGTCGACGGGTGGGCCGAGCATCCGTTGCTTGCCAAGGCCTTCGCCGACAAGCTCGTCCCGCTTCGCAAGAAGCTAAGGGAAGAGATCGGCGCCGATGTCCCGGTGCTATTCACCGCGCACAGCGTGCCCTGCCGGACGATCCAAACGCCCGCTCCGCAGGCTGCAGCTGCGACTCCGGCCGAGCGCGAAAAGATATTCTGGCCAGTCGCGAACCCTGCAATCCCTGATCCTTATCCGGTCGATGCGAAGAACACTGCACGGCTAGTCGCGGAACAAGCCGGACTCGACGCCTCGCAATGGTTCTTCGCCTTTCAGAGCCAGGGGCAATCCGGAGGCCCGTGGATTGGGCCCACCGTCGAAGACACCCTGACGGCGATGAGCGCCGAGGGCCACAAGGCAGTCATCGTTCAGACCATCGGCTTCCTCTGCGATCACGTCGAGATCCTCTATGACATCGACATCGCTTTCCGGGATTTTGCAAAGCATCTCGGCATGAGGCTCGAGCGGACCGAATCGCTCAACGGTTCGCCGATCCTCACTGAGGCGCTCGCCGACCTCAGCCGGCAGCCGCTTGGCCGTCTTTCGAAACGGGTAGCCGCCGATCCTCAGCCGGTCGTCGCCGGAAGCTGATGCCACGAATCGCCATCATCGGCGGTGGTCTCTCCGGGGTCTCCTGCGCCTATGAACTCACACGGCGCGGTTGCAACGACTTCGTCCTCTACGAATCGACTGCTCGCCTCGGTGGCATCGTCGAAACCTACCGTGAGGCGGGCTTCGTCATCGAGTGCGGCGCCGATTCATGGGTCACGGAGAAACCCTGGGCGCGCGAACTCGCCATCGAGCTAGGCCTCGGAGATGAGATCATCCCGTCCAACGATGGGCATCGCCGCACCTACCTGCTTCAGGACGGCGATCTGGTTCCGATGCCCAGCGGTATGCGGATGATGGTCCCGACAGATCTTGAGGCGGTCGAGAAATCGCCGCTCTTCAGCGAAACCGCACGGCGGTCCTACCGCGAAGAGCCCTCGCGCGCCGATGAGCTGAAAGCCTTTGCCGCCGCCCGACCGGATGGCTGGGACGAGTCCGTCGCAAGCTTTGTGCAGCGGCATTTTGGCGTCGAGGTCGCGCAGAAGATCGCTGGCCCGCTGTTAGCTGGCGTCTTCGGCGGAGACATTCGGCAGCTCAGCGTCAACGCCGTGATGGCGCCCTTCGTCAAAATGGAGCGGGAAGACGGCAGCCTGATTCTGGCCCTGCAACGACAGTCTCGCGGCGCCACCGCGCCACCCGTCTTCACTTCTCTGAAAAATGGCGTAGAGAGCCTGATCGACGCGATGGCGGCCCTCATCCCGATGTCCATCGTCCGCCTGAACGAAGAGGTCACAAGCCTTACGCCGAAATCGGGAAAATGGGAGGTCACGACCGCGTCTGGCTCCGTTCTTTTTGATCAGATCGTTGCAGCCATTCCGGTTCACGTTGCCCGGAGGCTCGTCGCGCCCTGGAGTCACGAACTGCAATCGCTGCTCGCGATCGACGCGACATCCGCCGTTGTCGCTGCTTTTGCCTTCGACCGCGAGCAGTCCGCCAGGATGGCGATTCCGGAAGGCTTCGGCTTTCTCGTTCCGCAGCATTTCGATTCCGCTCCGGCCGATCCCGAACTTCTCGCCTGCACTTTTGTCGATCAGAAATTCCCTCACCGCGCGCCCGAGGGCTGCGTGGTTCTTCGCGCTTTTTATGGTGGCAGCTCCGCGCCTCCGCTGCTGGCGCGGCCGGACGAGTTCATTCTCGACTTGGCCCGCCGCCATCTTTCGGCGGTTCTCGGTGAGGTTCCCGAAGCGCAGATCCAACTCGTGCGGCGCTGGCCGTTCTCGCTGCCGCAGTACACAGTAGGGCATCGCAGCCGGGTTGCGCGGGTCGAGGCGATAGTCGCCGAACTTCCCGGTCTTCACCTGATCGGCAACGCCTTTCACGGGGTCGGCCTGCCAGACATGATTCGCCAGGGCCGCGCCATCGGCGCAGAACTGCTTGCTCGGCCCTAGGCAGACCCGCGGGCAAGCATAGTTTTCCCCTCAACTTTCGCAACAGTTCATCCGTCCATGTGTCTATAAGGATGAAAACCAGCGGAGGAGACCATGCCGGAGTTCAAGAAGCGCTTGCTGATTGCCTGCTCATGCCTGCTGCTGGGATCGGTGGAAGTGCTATTTCAGGTATTCGGCTGATCCAGCGCGATGGCCTACTTGCCGCTATCCAGTGGCTTCCGCGCAAAGTAATACAGCGAAAACGCCAGCAGCGCAAACATCACCACCGAGACCCAGTCGTTGTAGAGAAACGTGTGGGGTAGGGTCAGAATGTTCTGGCGGTGAGACCAGTCTTCGACGACCTTGAGCGCGATGCCCATTAGTCCAACGATGCCCCCGGCGGCGATCAGGCCGCTGGCAAAAAGCGAACCGGGACTGATCTCGCTCTCGGTCCCGCCGCCTGCCTTCGCGACCGCGCTGTCGACCATCCATCGCACCACGCCGCCGACGAAAATTGCCAGCGTCGTTCCGATGGACAGATAAGCGCCCACGGCGAAGGATAAGGAGCGAATGCCAAGCAATTCAACCGCAATCACTAGAAAAACTCCCAGCAATACCAGCCCCCACGGCAACTTGCGTGTGAGGATTCCATTGATCACGGTTGCCATAAGCCGCGCCTGCGGGGCTGCGGCCTTCTCGCTGCCGATGCCCTGCACCCATTGCACCTCAATCCGCTGCGTCTCCGGACTGTAGAGATACTTGCCGTCGGCCAGCTCCGGCGACCCAAGCGCATTCAGCAGAATATAGTTGCTGCCTTGAAGCGTGTCGCTGCTGGGCGTGCCGGTAAATTTGGAACGACTTTCGCGTAAACACACCTTGGTTTTGCACTCCTGAATGGGCGACGTTGATGTCCCAGGGTTGAGAGGCCGCGTGAAACTGCTCCAGGCCCTTGTTCATCAGGTTCAGCGTGAAGCCGATTACGACGGTCGAGACCACAACGCCAATCATCAGCGCCAGTTGCTGCTTCCACGGCGTCGCGCCGATCAGAAACCCGGTCTTCAGGTCCTGTGATGTATCGCCGGAGTTCGAGGCCGCAATGCAAACTACGCCGCCAATGGTGATCGCCAGAGCACCAAATGCCGGCGCCGTCCAACCCTTCACCAGGAAGATCGCCGACGTCGCCATCAGCGTGGCAATGGTCATGCCCGAAACCGGGCTCGCCGAACTTCCGATCAGTCCAACAATTCGCGACGAGACCGTAACAAATAGAAACCCAAAGACGATGACCAGCACCGAAGCCGCGAGGTTCGCGAGAACGCCGACCTGTGCTCCCGGAACCGGCTTGAAAGTCAGGAAGAAGAACATCATGACGATCAGCAAAACCGACCCGCCAATAACCACGCTCCCCGGCAGGTCATGATCGGTCCTTAACACCGTGGCTTTCGTTCCGCCACCCTTCATGTTCTTGATCCCGGAACTCAGCGCGCCAATTATCGTCGGCATCGTCTTCAAGCAGCGTAATCAGCCCCGCCGCGGCAACCGCCCCCGCGCCCATCGGGCGCACATAGGTCGACCACAACTCGCTCGGAGTCATCGCCGCAATCGGCTTCGTCGCCGGATAAAGCGGCAGAGCATAGTGCGATCCAAAGAAATAAATCGCCGGCATCAGCACCAGCCACGAGAAGACGCCGCCCGCAAAAATCACGCCCGCGACGCGCGGCCCGATGATATAGCCCACACCCAGATATTCAGGAGTCACGTCAGCCCGAATCGCGGCGCCCTTGAAAACATGCTGCGGGCCAAAGTCCGGCTGGTAGTCCGGAGTTCCGGGCCACGCGCCCAGCAGGTTTTCATTCTGAAAGAGCGTGTAGACGCCGCCCAACCCCAGCCCAAAGAAGACGCGGCTCGCAAACGATCCACCCCGCTCGCCCGCCAACAGCACATCGGCGCAGGCCGTACCTTCGGGATAAGTCAGCGTGCCGTGTTCCTTCACAATCAGCTGCCGCCGCAGGGGGATCATGAAGAACACGCCCAGCCAGCCGCCAATCAGCGCCAGCAGAAAGATCCGCGAATACTCCAGATCGAAGCCTAAGAAGATCAGCGCCGGCAAAGTGAAGATCACTCCCGAAGCAATCGACTGCCCCGCATTGCCCGTCGTCTGGACGATATTGTTCTCAAGAATCGAAGCCCGCCCCAACGCCCGCAACACGCTGATCGAAAGCACCGAAATCGGGATCGACGCCGCCACGGTTAGCCCAGCGCGAAGCCCGACATACACCGTCACTGCACCAAACAAAATCCCAAAGAGCGAACCCAGCAGAATGGCGCGAACCGTAAACTCCGGCCGCGTCTCCCTCGCCGGAATAAATGGCTCAAACTTAGCGGAGCTTTCAGACACTCGTGGGTCCTCCATGATTGAGAAGCTTCATATTAGAGGAAGATGAACAAATGTCGCATGCCTATCCGCTCGGTATGAAAAAATAACCCATCCATGAAAGCAATCCTCACCGCCCTCATCCTCGCCACCCTCGCCGCCCAAGCCGCCATCGCGCAAAAACGCCTTGTCCTCATCGATCAGGACGGCTCCGGCCCCGGCGGCTCCAACCAGATGGCGATGATGGTCTTCCTGCAATCGCCCAATGTCGACGTGCTCGGCATCACCATGGTCACCGGCAACGCGTGGCGCGATGAAGAGGTGCAGCACACCCTCCGCATGCTCGAGCTCATCGGCCGCACCGACGTCCCGGTCGTGCCCGGCGCCGTCTTCCCGCTCGTCCGCAACGAGCAGGAGACGCGTCTCGAGACCGCTCTCTACGGCAAGGTCTCCTGGCTCGGCGCCTGGGGACAAGGCCCGACCACCCTCGCGCCGACCGCCAACGGAACGATGATGCCCACAGTCGTCGCTAACCCGTCCATCCCGCCGTCGAATCCAGATAATCCCTACTTCGTGCCGCCGATGCCCGAGGGCGCGCCGCACGCCAAGCCGCTCGACGAAGACGCCGCCCACTTCCTCATCCGCCAGGTGCACGCTCATCCGCACCAAGTCACGATCTTCGCCGGTGGCCCGCTCACCAACATCGCGCTCGCCATCTCGATCGACCCCAACTTCGCCGCGCTCACCCAGGGCATCATCATCATGGGTGGCAGCCTCGATCCGCAGACCAGCGATCCTGAATTCTCCGCCAGCCCCCGCCACGAATTCAACTTCTGGTTCGATCCCGAGGCCGCGCACATCACCCTACGCGCCGCGTGGCCGCGCATCGATGTAACAACCGTCGATATTTCGATCAAGGCGATGTTCACCCAGGCGATGCTCGACGAAATCGCAAAGTCGCCCAACCCCGCCGCACAATACATCGCGAAGTTTTCGCAAGACCGCTATTACCTGTGGGACGAGCTCACCGCCTGCGCCTGGCTCGACCCCACCATCATCACCGGCGAGCGCCAGCTCTACATGGACGTCGACATCAGCCACGGCCCCACCTACGGAGACACGCTCACCTGGACCAAAGAGCTCAAGCCGCAGACCGAAGTAAAGCTCGTCCACGCGCAAACCGACTTAGATCTAGCCAAGTTCTCCAAAATGTTTATTGAACTAATGTCCTCGCCACGCCCCGACCGCCAGTGAGCAAATAGCCGTTATAAAACAAATTTGTCATCCTGAGCGAAGCACGGAGTGCGAAGCGAAGGATCTGCGGTTTGATTGAAGGCGCGCCGCAGGCGCATCCATTTATCGCCCACTCGTTTGCTTAGCCAACTCCATCTCAAAAGCCGCTTCCCGTTCGGCCACAGCAGCTTTATACCCATCCGGATCAATCCACACGCTCTCACCCGCGCCGGCCTTCGCCCGCGCCAGCTTCTCCAGCATGTTGAAATACTGCCCATGCGCGCCCAGAAAAATATCGCAAGGCAAACCCTTCAGCGTGATAAAGCTCTTCTCGTAGTCAGCCGCAATCCCCGGATAGGAAGCAGGCTTCCCCGGTTTGTCGACCAACCGAAATCCCGGATTCACATTCCAGCTCCCCACAATCACCACGTCCAGCGGCTTTCCTGCTTGCATCACCTTCATCGTCCACGTCGTGCACCCGCGCGTATGCCCCGCCGTCTTATGCGCCACCAGCACCGCGCCGCCCAACCGCACCTCGTCTCCATCATGCAGCACGCGATCGACCTTCGCCGCCGGATAATGATCGTTCGGGTAAGCGAAGTCCTTCGCGCCCCCGCTCTCGACCACCGGTACATCGCCATCCATCACCATGTACTTCGCACCGTGCCCATCAATACTGGTCAGCTTCAAGATCGCCGCGCTCCCCGCATCATGGTCCGAGTGCGCATGGCTGATCAGCAGAATCTTGATGTCGGTCATGTGAAAGCCGAGCGCCTCAACGCTCTTCTCGATCAGCGGCGCGGAGGCCTCAAGGCTTGAGTTGATCAGGATATCGCCCTGCGGAGTGACCACCAGGTACGAAGCCAGGTCCTTGCTGCCGACATAGTAGAGGTTGTCCGCAATCCGAAAAGGCGCAATCGGAGTCGTCCACTCCACAGGGTTCGCCGCTCCCGCCCGCGCAGCTACGAGTGACAAAACAACAAAACTCAACCAGCCCAAAATCCGCGTCTTCGCCATAGCAGCCATTACACTGCATTACGACAGGGCAGATGCACCATCCCCGCGGCAGAATCAGCTTTGACAAGAGGACAGGGCCCCGGAGGACACTGTGGCGTTTTACCTGGGCTCGTACTGTCCGCACTTCTCCGAGCTTGCTGCCCTATTCGAGTGCGAAAGCGACGACTCCCGGATGTTAGATAAGGCTCTCTTCAGCTACGGGGCCGCGGAGGAATTTGAGTTCATCCGTTACAAGTCAGCTCTTGCCCACGCCAAATAATAGTGAGTCTTCCGGTCTACTCAATCAAATGAAGTGCGCTCGCGCCGCCGATCACCGCATCGGCAATCAATCGTCGATCAAGCGTGGCCAACTTGCCGCCATGCGCTTGAGCCAGCGCAAGAAGATAGGTGTCCGTCACCTGGGCAGCGGTCAACAAGCGCGAAGAGTCAATCTTTGCCGAGTTCAACAGGCTGATATCGTCGGGCCAGAAAACATGGCCAGGCAGCGCCACGAATTCCTTCATTAGATCAACCAGAGCACTGCCCGGCGAATTAGGATATTGGGTCTTTCCCACGATTCGGAGGACGCCGTTCTCCGTGATTGGACAGGTAGCCCAACGCTCGTTGCCAAAGGCATCAAACCAGCGGACAGCAGGGCTATGGTTGACGTGATAGGGATCGATGAGGGCGATCAACACGTTCACGTCCAGCAGGAATGCCATCAGGGCAATTCATCCCGTAATCGATTCACCAGCTCCAGCGTGACCGGCTTCGCATCTGGACGAATTGGAAGCAATGGAATGCCACTACGGGTCCGGGCAAAAGCTGTCGCCGGCCGCATCGCCTGTCGCGCAAGCGCCGAGATCACTTCGCCAACCGTCTTGCGCTCCAGTTCAGCGCGTTCTTTCGCGGCACTCAGCACATCGTCGTCAATAGTCAGAGTTGTTCGCATGTCTGAATTGACCTACATCAAACATCATACATCAGATGCTATTGAGCGCAGGGGATTCCCAATTCGGGAAGACTACAACCTCTCGCTGACGATTTTGCCTGCAAAAATCCCCGCACCGCAATCCGCCACTAGCTCACCACTACAGGAAAGCTGATCGGCGAACTGGACATGATGATCGCCGCCCACGCCATCTCCCAAGACGCCGTCCTCGTGACCAACAACCTCCGCCACTACCAGCGAATCAAGGTTCCACTGATGTCGGAGAATTGGGCGTAGACGCGGTGGAAGCAGTGGTCTTTAGGCCACTGAATGAGCGGGCCGCTGGGAAGGGGCTTTAGCCCTGGGCTCTTCGATCCTTGCGCCCTGGTTTCCTTGAAGGGGCACGGCTTCAGCCGTGCCAACACATTACCGAAACGAATCGGCTTTAGCCGCTGAGGGAATGTGCGGGCGCGCAGCTTGTCGAAGGGTTCGCATAGCTAACCTGGGTCCATTTTGAATTCGTTACCTACAAACCCGTCACAAACTCCCGCCAAATCAGCGATACTAACCCACAGACTGTGAACCCCAAAACCAGCTCTACTATGGCGACAACTACGAAGTCCTCCAGCGCTACATCAAGGACGAGTCCGTCGACCTCATCTATCTCGACCCGCCCTTCAACTCGCGGCAGGACTACAACGTCCTCTTCGCCGAAAAAGACGGCTCCCAATCCAGCTCCCAGATTCACGCCTTCGAAGACACCTGGGAGTGGAACATCGACGCCCAACGCTCCCTCGAGCCCATCATCGAGCGCGGAGGCCGCGTCGCCGACGCCATGCGCGCCTTCCACACCTTCCTCCAATCTAGATCATTGGCAACCACCTCGAATCGGAATCTATAAATGCTAGATGCCATACGTTTGCGCCAATTCGAAATGAAGTTCCTCTCTCACGCCGAAGCTATACTGACGATCGACTTTCCAGCCGCTCTGGCCGAGATCGATCAAGTCCTGGATGATCTCCGGATTCCAATCACAGAGATCATAGGTTCGGGGGGTGGAGAAACTAAAGGAACGCAAAGAATGAGGAGGGCCTTGGCGGTTCAAGGTTGGGAAAAACACGAGTTCGTCATAGCGAAGGCCATCGATGGCACCCCACGGGAGTCAACCTCTCACGAGATTGATCACGTCAAGGCTTTTGACGGCAACACGCTTGCCCTTGAGATCGAATGGAACAACAAAGACCCATTTTTTGACCGTGACTTGGAGAATTTCAAAAGGCTTCATGCCGAAGGAGCCATTAGCGCGGGCATTATCGTCACCCGGGGCACCTCCCTGCATCAAAATGTCTGGGAGTTTGTCCATCGGTTTGCTATAGAGCAAAAAATATTGTCTTTCGACGACCTGAATCGCCTTGGGATTGACCCGACGCGTAAGCAGAGAATCGAGATCGAAAAGCGGGCAACAAGAACCAGAAATCCCATAGACTTTGCAACAGCGTGGGCAGATAAATTTGTCTCAGACAAGTACGGAGAGGCGACCACCCATTGGACTAAGCTCATGGTTAGGGTGGAACGCGGGGTCGGAAATCCTTGCCCACTGCTGTTGTTGGGTATTCCAGATTCAGTTGTGACCTTTGATGGCCCACCAACTGTCGAGGAGCTGCCGTCCCCTGAGACCGAAGACTAGTCCGCGCCGACGAACAGCGGCGTGCTGCGCGAATGATTGGAATAAGTGTCCCACGTCGGTTCATAAGTCTCGTCAGCCTGATTTCCCCAAGTTACCCAATTTGGCCGACATCCCCGCCCAAAAAGCTCCAAGAACGGTCCCGTGCTGCAGGACTCAACCAGGTCGTATTGTTCGTCAGGTTTTCTTGAGTGCTCTCTCTTACGGCTTTTTAAGTAATTCACCTGCGTTCGGCCCGGCTTCAGTGTGCGCGCGTTCTTACCACGCACCCCAAACAGGATAATCTCCGTCACGTTGCGAAAATAGAAGCCAACTCCCCTACCATCTGACCCGCCGTCCTTTCTGATTTTGTGCCAAACAATGTTGCTTTTGTACTGAAAGCCCCAGGCTTGCATGACGCTTATCCCTTCAGGCAAGAGGGCATTCGGAACCCATAAATAAAGGTGCGCGGTTTGAGCAGCAGCCGCCGCGACTGGGAGCAGCTTTATCTCGTCAAGTGTCAGCGTTCCGTAACGAGATAGACGTTTGTGCTCCGGAGCTATTTTGCCTGTGCGGTTTTGAAATTGCCACGGAGGATCGGCCAGTATCGTGTTAAATTTGCGATCAGCAATGAACTCGCGAAAGTCCTTGATCACTTCAGACGGCTGCGGACTCTGCATCGGTAAACTCCAATGGTTGCTGTTGCAATCTAGTGCGTGTCTTTCTGAGAGCCTCGGCTCGGTCGGGGCGGGCTCCCCGCAAACGACCCGGACGATGACTTGCCATGTCCACCGTAAAGCGCGGAATTCCTAGGTCCCGTACGAACGCCCCGGCCGTATCGAGTGTCGCAAAGAGGCGAACCGACCCACGAGAAGTCGCGAGGGTCCGATCACTGTCGCCGACCCGAAAGAGTACGGCAAATCCCTTCTCGCGTCCGGCTATCATGGCGTGAACCGATGTTGGCACTTGCATTAACTCTCGCAATAGAGGTTCCCGAATTGAAGCCACTTCATTCATTTTTTCTAATGTATACAGCTTAACACTACATGATTGATTAATCTACGTAAAATGATATGCACTTAACGTTATTTGGCGGCTGTGATAGGCCCTGCGCGAATTGCAAAGGGAGCCCTTGCCGATTCATGACCCGTAAGTAACGACTCCGGCAAAACCCGCCAGATCATCTTCTCCGTCAAGGCCGGAGGAGTCAGCGTCCCACAAGTTCGCGATCTGCGCGGAGTCATCGAGCGCGACAAAGCCGAGATCGGAGTCTTCCTCTGCTTCGAGCAGCCGACCAAGCCAATGCTCAAAGAAGCCGCCGAAGCCGGCTTCTACAAGTCATCGGATGGAACCAGCTATCCACGACTCCAAATCCTCACCATCCAGCAACTCCTCAACGGACAACAGCCCCAATACCCACTCTACCGCCGCGACGCCACCTTTAAGAAAGCGCCGAGAAGCCGCCCCGAGGCTTCCACCAACTACACGCTCCCGCTTACAGACTAGAGTCCCAGTCGATCAGGTGCCTTCGCCCCGTCGCTGGGCATACAACCAATCAACTCTCCTTTCAATGCCCATTACGTGCGCTCATCCTGGCGAACGTCCGCCTCCGCTCGCATATACGAGTATGCAGGAGCTGTTTGCCCTGTTCGAAGCGCTTTTTCTGGCTAAAGCCGTGGCGACTACAATCCGCCTGCGGACACCGGATTCAGGTCTTCGATCACCACTTCTTCCACCTTGCAGCTGTTACCGCCGCCGATGAGCCGAGACTGTTCATGCTGATCGAAAAAGATCTCATCCGTGCAACCGCAGTCGGCTTTGGGAAATACATAATCGGCCATAACCACTCACGAGCTCGGAGTCTGCCGTCAGCGCTAGTGACAATGTCCGATCCGGATGAGGTCTGGGAGGGAAACGCAAATGCAAAGAGTGCAGAGTGGGTATATGTGAAGGAGTTCAACAGCGATCCCTATCCCTTTACGATCTCGCTGTTGGCAAGGCGTCCGGCTGAAGGCAACATTATTGTCCCTGTCAGCAGCTTTCCGTGCAGAGCCAAGGGCGTCAAACGCTGGCGGCGGCAGCGCCGAACATATCAGAAACACGAACAGCCACCTTGCGGTGGCTGACGTGGCTACGCTGCGGGGATTTCACCCACAATCTTTGTCTTTATGATGCACCTTTGTGGTTGACATTGCAATGAGAGGAACGTAAGACTAGTGCTTCTGGGCAGCCACAAAATTCCCGTTTCCTACTAGCAACAAACGCCAAGATAGCCGCATTCTCTCAACCTTCCCAATTCGGGAAACAACGAAAATCTGCGAGAACATTTCTGCTGCGAATTCTTGACACAGGAATAAACTAAGACCCACTCCAACAAATCAAGATCGCCAGTTTTTAAAGCTGTTCCCGCAGGCTCGTCGTGAGCTAACGCGCGTAGACAGGTTAACTGCAACATTACAAAGATGTTATGGAGTTCGTCATTGAAAACAAAGAACTTAACAGGCGACTCAACCGCAAGTCGCTGAAACAAATGATTTTAACGAAAAATGGGGGGAGGGGGGGTGGCTACCCACCAACCGTCTCCCGCACATGCGAACCGTAGAACGAATAGAGCGCGATCACCACGAACGCCACCAGTGGCACCAGGTAAGCCAGCGCCATGCTGTGGACGTGGACGGCGATCAGTCCCATGAGCAGAGGTAGCGCCGCTCCTCCGATGATGGACATGATGATTACCGAGCCGCCGATCTTCGTATTCGGCCCGAGGTTCTTGATGCCCAGCGCAAAGATCGTCGGGAACATCAGCGACATGAAGAAGCTGGTGGCGAAGGCGGCCCAGAGCCCCATCCACCCAGGATGAAAGACGGTCACCGCCATCAGTCCAATGTTGACCGTCGCATAAACGCCCATCAGCACGTTGGGCGGAATGTACTTCATCAGGAACGCCGAGCTGAATCGCCCGACGAGGAACATGGCCAGAGTACCGGTAAGCAGGTAGCCCGCCGTCTTCTCAGGTGCGGTCGTGTAGTCCTGAACGTAAGTGATGAAGTAGCTCCAAATCCCGGTCTGCGCACCAACGTACAGGAATTGGGCGATCACTCCGAGGACGAAGTGCCGCTGCTCCAGCAAATGGCGAAAGCTGGTCTCTTCCGGATGCCCAGCATGTTCGTGCTCGCTCTTGATGTCGGGAAACTTGGTGCGAATGATAAGGATCGCCCAGATAAACGTGATCACACTGAGCACGATGTAAGGCCCTTTGACCCGCATCGTCTCCTGCTGCAGGTAGTCCTTATAAGTATTGGCCGCTTGCATCGCCGTCACCTGCGCCGGAGTCAGGCTGATTCCGGAGAAGATGAACTTGGTGCCAACCAATGCCGCGGTGATCGAGCCCAGCGGATTGAAGGCCTGAGAGAAGTTCAAGCGCCGTTCAGACGATCGCGGATCGCCGAGCTGGGCGATGAACGGATTCGACGCAGTCTCAAGGAAGGCGAGCCCGCTGGCGATGACAAAGAGCGCACCCAGAAAGAACGGATAGCTCTGAGCCACCGCCGCCGGCCAGAAGAGCAGCGTCCCGGTGCTGAAGAGCAGAAGCCCGACGACGATACCGGCTTTGTAGCCAGCGCGCTTCATCATGATCGCCGCCGGCATGGCCAGCAGGAAGTAGCCCATATAGAACGCCGACTGCACCAGCACGGCCTGGAAGCGCGAGAGCTCGAACGACTTCATAAACTGCGGAATAAGCACGTCGTTCATGTTGTTCGGAATCGCCCAGAGATAGAAGAGAGCGGTTACGAGGAAGAAGGGAAGCAGGTTTCCAGGAGGCAGCATCGCCGGCTTCGAGCCGTCATCGTGCGCAACGGTTGCAGCATTCGGTGAAACGTAAATCTGAGCCATTGATTGACTACTTCCTTAACTGGTAAAGCACTCTATCCGACTTGGATCATGATCTTGGTGAAGCGCGCCGGATCGGCGCTCCACTCGGCAAGCGCTTTTGGAGCATCTTCCGACGGAACAATCCTACTCACCGCATCGTCAACTGGAAAGCGATGCTCTTCCAGCATCCGAATGACTTCGCGGAAGTCCTCAGGAAGAGCGTTGCGCGAGCCGAGAATGTCGAGCTCCTTCTGCACAAAGAGCCGCGTCTCGTAAGCAACCGGCTCCTTCGCATAACCGATGTAGACAACCCGCCCGGTGAATGCGACCTCCTCGACGGCGGCACGAAAGGTGTTCGGCAAACCGATCGCCTCGATGATCACGTCAGGACCAAGTCCATTCGTAAGCTCGGTGAGCTTAGCGTGAAAGTCGTCGCGACTCGTGTTGATCAGCTCCGTCGCGCCAGCCTTCCGCGCGATCTCGAGTTTGGCATCGTCGACGTCGACGCCAATGGTGCGAGCTCCGCGAAAGCCGGACGCAGCAACTGCGCCCAAACCAACGCCGCCGCAGCCGATGATCGCGACTGTATCGGCGCTGGTGACGCGTCCGCGGGCGACGGCGTGAAAGCCGACCGTGAGAGGTTCGACCATGCAGAGTTCCTTGAGGCTCAGGTTCGCGGTATAGAGCTTCTCGGGCGGTACGACGAGATATTCGGTGAGGCCGCCGTCGCGCTGCACCCCAAGAGTCTCATTGCCCTGGCAGGCGTTCGGGCGACCGCGACGGCATGCCGCGCATGTGCCGCAGCTCGTGTATGGCGACAGTGTGACCCGATCGCCGGAATGGAATCCGGTGACGCCCTCGACGACTGTAGCCGAAATCTCATGCCCAGGAATGCGTGGGAAACTAACCATGGGATTCTTGCCGCGATAGGAGTTAAGGTCGCTGCCGCAAAGACCGATCATGTTGACTTTGAGCAGGACATGGCCCTCGGAGAGTTTTGGTTCCGGGCGCTCTTCGATGGCGATTTCTCCGGGAGCGCGCAGCACCACTGCTTTCATCGTGATTCCTTTTCGGCGGTGAGCTTGTCACGGCTCGATAGTTGGGCGCTCGATCGCTGGGCGAGGAGAAGACCCCGACTGACTGCCATGTCCTGCGCCCTGTTCAGGATGGACTCGCTCGACTCGTTTGTATTCAGCGCTTCGATCGTTGCCTGATTGACGATCTCTGCCAGTTTCGGAAGGTCTTCACAGAATGGAAGCGTGCGCGCTGAGGCGCTCAGCTGCTCGAGTTGCGCGTAAATCGGGATAAGCTCGATGATCTCGGAATCGTTCCAGGTCGAGAGCCGGACGCCGACCGCTCCATGCTGCGTGGTGAGCCTATCGCTCGCGGCACTTGCGATGTGGCGCAGCAATTGGTAGGCAGACGGCTTGAACTGGCTGCCTGTGCCGATTGCGATCACCCAGTAGGTGCTGAGCGACGCGGTTTGGCCGGGTTGTCCGCCGGGGATGGGGGCGAGGGCGAGCTTGTCTTTGAGAGGCGAGCCGGGACCATTGCTGCGCGCAGCGAAGCCGAACCAGTTGGCCATCATGGCGATTTGCCCGGAGAGGAAGACGTCTCCGGAGGAGATAGAGTCGATGCAGGAAGCATTCGGATAGCAGGCGTTCGGGTCGCTGATGATGTTGCGATAGTAGTCCAGGGCCTCGACGACGGTTGGGGCATTCAGTGTTGGCAGACCCTCGGCGGAGCAGAGTTCTCCGCCGCGGCTCCAGACTTGGAGAACGAGGTCGTAGAGGGTGTTGTGGCCGTCGGGGCAGGCGGCGAAGAGGGTTCCGTAGAGCGGTCCTTGGTCCGATTGCGAGGGGCGGGTGAAGAATCGGGCGGTTTCGTGGAAAGCTTCCCATGTGATCGGAGGCTTGAGTTCGCGGTCGTATTGCGCGGCGAAGGCCTGTTGTTCCTCGGGATTTTCGAAGAGATCTTTGCGGTAAATCAGGCACTCGGGGCCGTCGTGCCAGGGGATGCAGTAGAAATCGTCTCCCTGGCGAAGCGGCTCGCGGAGGCTGGCTGGCCATCCTTCGGGCCAGTCTGGGAGCGGGTCTGATTGCATCCAGGGTGTGAGATTCTCGAGGGCTGCTGTGTTGATTGCCGCGCCGATCCAGTCCGTGGTGAAGATGGCGAGGTCCCATGCGCCGGAGCGGAGGCCGTCGGCTCCGAGGACCGCATCTTCGAGACTGCGCATGTCGTGAGGGACGAACTCGACTTGGAGTTCGGGGTGGAGTTCGCGATAGGCGGCTAGCTGCGCTGCGAGCGCCGATTCGAAATCGGTAAATGAGCGAATTGCTATGCGCAGCGGCTTCATGCTTAGCGCTAGATTAAACGATTCGTTGGCAAATCGGCGAAAGTGGCGATCGACTCAAGCCAACAGAAGGCTTGAATGGGGCCCCGAATGATTGTCAGCAATTTCGCCTTTGGAGGACCCCACGTGGCTAAAGCCGCTCGATTCCTGACGGTAGATGGCACAGCTTGAGGCCGTGCCACTTCAAGAACCAGTTGCATCTCGTCAAGAGCCCGCTCTGCTCGGCGCTAGCTTCGAGGGGCTTCGATAGAAGATACGATGCGGCTAGAATCCGCGGCTTGATGCCTCAGTGTCCAGCCGCGGCCATGGCCGCTTGTTTCTCCTGGTGTTGCGCCAAGGCTAGCGTGTAGGCGACGTAGTACTTGTAGATATTGCTGACGTAGGTCACGGTCTCCTGGCCGATGTCTTTGGCTACTTCGAGTTCGACGTTGCCAAACCAAACATTTGGATCGAGGCCGTCTTCCACCGCTTTCTTGCGCAGGCGGGCGATGCGGTTGGGGCCGGCATTGTAGCTGGCGAAACTCATCAGCGTCTTGTTCTTCTGGTCGATGGCGGGGTCTTTGAAGTAAGTGTCGGCGATGTTGCGCATCATTGCTGCGCCGGCGTGGATGTTGCCCTCGGCAACGTTGACGTTGGTCACGCCGATGGGCTTGGCAGCGGCGTACTTGGGGATGACCTGCATGATGCCAACTGCACCGGAGGGATTCTTTCTGCTCTGGTCGAGCAGGGACTCCTGGTAGCCCTGGGCAGCCAGCATGAGGTAGTCGAAATTGTATTGAGTCGCGTACTGCTTGAAGAATTCAATATTCGCGTTGAACTTCTTCATCTCTTCGGTGTTGGTGGAGTTCTTGATCCACTTTGTGTTCTGCAAGTAACGGCGCTGTAGTGTGTTGCCGAACGACGTTCCGGCTCCGTGGGTTTGTATAAACTCGTCGAGCAGCGCTTTGAGCTGCGGATCGTTCTTACGGAGTGCCCAGGCGACTTCGCCCTCGGTAGCGATTGTCATGTCCTGGTGGGCAGTGAGGCTGGGAAAGACCTGAGTCCACAGGTTGGCGCGCATTTTGGTGGTTACGGTCGCCGGAATCAGGCCGGCGTTCACCATCTCGACCAGATCGTCGTCCAACAGATTCTTGTCGGCGGCCTTGACGTTGAGGGCCGCTTTGCCGGCCTTCTGGCGGTCTGCGTTCAACTTGTTTAGGTTGTCGTAGTAGGTGGTCACCGGGTTTGCATAGATGTCTTTACCGGCGAGGTCGTCGAAGCTCGCGACATTTGAAAGCGAGGGTCCGGTGACGATCAGTTGGGTCACATGTTGGGCGATCGGGGCGGTAAAGGCGACTTTTTGTTCGCGCTCGGGGGTGATGACGACGGGCGTGGCAATGATGTCGCCGATGCCTTCGTTCAGAGCCGCTTCCATCTGATCAGGTCGGAGGGGAGTGTAGACGATCTTTACCTTGAGGGTGCCGGTCTTGAATTTGTCGTTGACGTACTTCTGAAACTCTTCCAGAGCCTCGTAGGTTACGCCTTTGGGCAGGCCTTTCTGGTAGAAGAAGCTGATCGGGTCGATGATCACCAGTGCGCGAATCGTCCGGCGTTTCACCATGTCATCCAGATCGCCGGTATGTTTCGCGAAGGCGAGCGGCAAGGTGAGTCCGGCGCCTTTGCCGGTCTGGGCGGTCGCGACTGCGTCCTGCGCAGGCAGGAGGTCAGAGCTCGGCTGCGTTGCGGGGGCGGCAGGCTTTGCCTGATCGGCGGCGGTCGATGATGCCTCTGGTGGCGCTGGTTTTGTGTTGCATCCAGCGATGACAAAAACGAGAAGGGCCGAGGCAAGAAGATTCGATGAGAACAGAATTTGACGCCGCATGAGTGATGCCTTTCTGTAGATCGGGTTTCCGGAGCTAATTCTAGGGCATTGGCTGAGGCAGGGCGACGTTATTCTTGCTTCGCGGAGATTCATCCGGCGTTCATGCTGACGGTGCTTTTACAGCCTGCCCTAACTGGCTCATTCCTGCCTTGGAGGAACTTATTTGGAAGCGTGCTGCCGGCACTGCAATTTTAGGAATGGCTGCCGTTGCATTGCACGGCAGAGTGCTGCCCAGAAGCCGAAGGTAGTACCGATGGCGACTTATCACGACCCGGATGGAGGCGTGGTCCTTTGAGTATCCCGTGGTTGGAAGAGTTGATGGGCGCTGATGCGGCATTTGAATGTGATTCTGCAGTCGATACGATTTTCGGCGGGCAAAAAGGATCAAGGTCCTTCGGGAAGGTATGTTCTCCACTCGTTGCTCTCGGCGATTCTCTTGAGTAGCGCGAAACGTCTCTTCATCAATGCGCGGATATGCGGAATGAGGACAACTTCGGCGACGAGTTCGCCGAGCTTTCCGAAGGGCATCGTGAATCGAAGTTCGTCCGACATAAGGACGGTCTCGTCGTGGCGATCGACGAAGTTGTGGTCGTGTTCAAAGGTAGCGAAGCGCCCGGCCATCATGCGGTCGCGAAAGAAGATGGGCGGAATGAACGACTCGATCAGGCTCTCGTGAAACATGGGCAGACCCAACTGCCAACCCTGCCATCGGATGGTGTCGCCCGATGTTACGAGGCCGGTCATGCGTCCGCGCACGGGGCGCATGCCTAATTCTCGCTGAACGAGCTCGACGGAAGTGGAGAGGAGGAAGCAGCGCTCGGTTGGCGCGTGTATTTCGATCTCCTCCCGCAAAGTGAATGTTCGCGCCATGCATTTTTAGACTTGGGCAAAGCCACCATCGACGAAGAGCTCTATTCCAGCGACGAAGCTGCTGTCGTCTGACGCGAGAAAGACCGCTGCCTTTGCGATTTCATCCGGCAGGCCGAGGCGGCCGAGGGGAACCGTGGTGCTGATGTTGTTCTTACGCTCTTGTCCGGCAGGACTGGAGCCGAGCAGCTCGCGCAGGCCTTCGGTATCGATAGGGCCGGGGCTGATGGCGTTGACTCTGATCTTGCGAGCTTTGAGGTCGGTAGTCCAGGTTCGAGCGAAGGAGCGGACGGCTGCTTTGGTTGAAGCGTAGATGCTGTTGGATGGCATGCCTTTGCTTCCGACCACGGAGGCGTTGAGGATGATCGATGCGCCGTCGGGCAATAACGGAAGCGCCTTCTGCTCGGTGAAGACGAGACCTTTGACATTGCCGTTGTAAATGCTGTCGAAGTGGTCTTCATCGATCGATCCGAGCGTAGCGTACTTGGCGATACCTGCGTTGGCGAAGACGATATCGAGCTTGCCCTTTTCCTGCTTGATCTGTTCGAAGAGGCGATCGAGGTCTGCGAGATTGGCGACGTCTCCTTGAACCCCGGTGACGTTCGATCCGACTGCCTTGACAGCTTCGTCGAGCTTGGATTGAGTGCGACCGGTGATGAAGACATAGGCACCCTCATGCACGAAGCGTTTGGCGGTGGCGAGGCCGATTCCGCTGTTGCCTCCGGTGATTAGGGCGATCTTGCCGTCGAGCTTTCCCATTGCATTTGTCCTGTTGCGAATTGCCTGTTCGCTTAATAGATGTCGTTATGGGGCGGTACGGTGCAGGCTGAAGGGGCAGGCGAAACGGAAATCGGCCATGACCAAATCGAGTTAATCAGGAGGTTTGGACTTGACAATTATGTTGCGTACTAGCAACATAATTAAGGAATGAGCAATGTTTCTCCCGTTCTCCACAACCGAATTGCGGTATTGCGCGCAGAGCGAAAGCTGACGCGGCAGGAGCTTGCCGATGCCCTCGATGTGAATTACCAGACGATCGGATTTCTGGAGCGCGGCGATTATAATCCTTCGATCACTCTGGCGCTGCAGATATCCCGTTTCTTTGGACTGCCGGTTGAAGCCGTCTTTTCGCTGACGCCCTTTCGCCCGCTTAGTGAGGTTGTTTACGGACAGGAAAGGCAAAATCCAATCAGGAGAAAGTTATGACAACGTCTGCCCGACCCTTTCGAGCCTTTGGTTTCTCGATGGAGAGACAGCGCACACGGCGCAGACTGGTGGTGATCACCTATCTCGTTTTGGCCACGATTTGCGGCGTGACGGTGGATTTGACTCAGCGATACTCCTGGGCATTTGCCTATGCGCTTTATGCCGCGATCGCCGTGGGCATTTTCGTCTTCGGCGGGCAGGGGCGTTATGGCCTGATCAAGTCTTTCCTGAATAAGCCGCCTCGTCAGGAACCGGCGGTCGTCGATCTCGTGAGGCTGCAGCTTGATCCTATGTCGATTGCTGTGGATGACGCGTCGAGTTGGAAGAACGACGAACGGGAGCTTGCACGGCGGGACGCAGCGCACTATATCGCCTATCAGCCGCTGGTGATTGGCTTCTTTGTGATCCTGCTGCTTGCTTCATGGGCGATTCGACTGCCGCCGTGGGGATCATTGCAGGTCGTACTTCACCTGATTCTTACCGTGGCGCTGGTGGCGTCAGTGCTGGCGATTACGCTTCCCTCGGCAATCATCCTGTGGCGGGAGCCGGACTTGCTTGAGAATTCCTAGGCCGCTCGATGGCAGCTGGCTAAAGCCGACGATCCTGACGTTAGTGGATTAACTTGGGTGGCCTACCGATTAGGGTTTCAGCTAGAATCGGCTTTCGGGAAGGTTGGTATGTCTTCGTCGGCCAAGAGCAAGTGCGAGAACCGGGCTTTTGATGTGGTCTGCCCGGATTGCGGCGGCATGTTGAAGATCGATGCCGCGACCCATGCGGTGATTGCGCACACCCCGGCGCCGCGGAAGCGGACTTTTGAAGACCTGGAAGCCGCGGCGCGGGGCATGCGCGAGCAGGACGAGCGCAAGGAGAGCATCTTCCGCCAGGCGGTCGACGCCGAGAAGAACAAAACCGATCTGCTGGAGAAGCGCTTTGCCGAGGCTCTGCGCAAGGCGAAGGAGACTCCGGGAACAGGAAAGCCGCTGCGCGAGTTCGATCTGGATTAGCGCTTTGGCCCGAACAAATCGGGATCTGGCAAATCTACGGGATGTGTTGTGCATCTCAACAGCGGTATGGAAAATTCTGCGATGCGAGAGAGATATATGAGACTGTCGACCTTTCCGAAACAAATTGAAGCGAAGCTGCCCGCTAACCTGAGTTCCGTGCCGTGGACGCGTTCCCTGGCCGCGGGGACTTTGCTCGCCAGCGCTGTTCTGTTGGTTTTGGGCAAGCGCAAATCGGCGCTTGCAGTAGCCGCGGCCGGCGGGGCGGTTGCGCTGATCGAAGATCCGGAGAGCGTGCGCCAGTTCTGGAACGATATTCCGAGCTATGTGCAGTCGGGGCAGAAGATGCTGGGCCGGCTTGAGGGATTGATTGAGCAGGTCGCTGAACAGGGTAGCCAGTTTAAGGATGTGTTGAGGCGGCTGTAGAGCTAGTCCTCAGTGGTCAGTTCTCAGTAAGAGCATGGCCTCTGCACAGATCCGTCGAATCGCGCGGAGGCGACTTCGCTCAGCCGTCCCCCCGCGGGAGTCGATGCCTCGACTCCCCCCCGCAACAGTTTCTTACATCGACTGTCGCTCTCTTAGAGATACAAGGATGACATTTTCTCTTTGAGAGATTGCGGATTCGTTTGAGAGGCGACAGGCCCTTCTGATCACGGCAACGAATCGATTCGAAGGCGCGCTATCTCCGGCTGAAGTTTTTCATTCTTTAGTGGCTGCAATCGATTGGCATAGCTCGCCTCGATAAATGCGCGAAATAGCGGATGTGGTTCGAGGGGTTTGGATTTGAATTCGGGGTGGAATTGGCAGCCGAGGAAGAAGGGGTGGCTGGGGATTTCTACTATTTCGACGTAGGTGGCGTCGGGGGTGGTTCCGGTGATTCTTAGGCCGGCTCCGGTGAGGAGCGCTTCGTATTCGCGGTTGAATTCGTAGCGGTGGCGGTGGCGTTCGCTGATTTCTAGTACCTGGTGGTGGTGGTCGTCGCGGCTGCTTTGGCCGGTGCCTCCGGGGCTGAAGCCCCTCTCATTCTGGGTGGCTAATGGCACGGCTGAAGCCGTGCCCCTTCCGGTGCTTTCGTCAGCATCGCCAAACGGCAGGTCCTTCGCTCCGCTCAAGATGACATTTTCTCTTTGAGATTCATCGGTTGCGCCCGCTAAGAGATTCTCGGGTGGGGAATTGGTGTAGGCCTTAGCGGCGAGAGAGTCGGGTTGGAGGATGCAGGTCCAGGCTCCGAGGCGCATGGTTCCGCCCATCTCTTCGACTCCGGTGAGCTCGCGGAGTTTGTAGATGATGCGGTGCTGGGCGGCGGGGTCGAATTCGCTGGAGTTGGCGTGGGCGAGGCCGCAGACGTTGCGGGCGAATTCGATGCAGGCGGTCTGCATGCCGAGGCAGATTCCGAAGTAAGGGACGTTGTTTTCGCGGGCGTAGCGGATGGCGTTTAGCATGCCTTCGATGCCGCGCTTGCCGAAGCCTCCGGGAACGAGGATGCCATCGAAGCCGGCTAACTGGGACTTATAGCTCTCGTCGCCTTCGTGCTTGGATTCGAGGCCTTCGGCTTCGATCCAGGTAACTCTTAGTTTTAGGTTTTTGGCGAGGGCTCCGTGAGTTAGAGCTTCTTTGAGCGACTTATAGCTGTCTTCGTATTCGACGTACTTGCCGACGATGCCGATTGAGACTTCATCTTGCGGGTTGTAAGCGCGGTGGACGAGGTCTTGCCACTGGCTTAGGTCGGCTTCTTTGGCGTCGATGTGGAGGTATTTGAGCGCGAGGGCGTCGACGCCTTCCTGGTGGAAGACGAGCGGACATTCGTAGATGGAATCGACGTCTTTGGCGGTGATGACGGCGCGGTCCTCGACGTTGCAGAAGGCGGCGATCTTGGACTTCACGTCGCGGGAGAGGAAGCGGTCGGTGCGGCAGAGGAGGATGTCGGCCTGGATGCCGATCGAGAGCAGCTCTTTGACGGAGTGCTGGGTGGGCTTGGTCTTGAGCTCCTGGGCGGCGGCGATCCAGGGGACGAGGGTGACGTGGACGAAGACGGTGTTTTCGCGGCCGAGCTCCTGGCGCATCTGGCGGATGGCTTCGAGGAAGGGGAGGGATTCGATGTCGCCGACGGTGCCGCCGATTTCGACGATGGCGACGTCGACGTTGGCGGCGACTTTGCGCATCGCGTTCTTGATCTCGTTGGTGACGTGGGGGATGACCTGGACGGTTTTGCCGAGGTAGTCGCCGCGGCGCTCCTTGGTGATGATCTGCTCGTAGATGCGGCCGGTGGTGAGGTTGTTGTCGCGGGAGAGATGGGCGTGGGTGAAGCGTTCGTAGTGGCCGAGGTCGAGGTCGGTCTCTGCGCCGTCGTCGGTGACGAAGACTTCGCCGTGCTGGAAGGGCGACATAGTGCCGGGGTCGACGTTGAGGTAGGGGTCGAACTTCATCAGGTTGATGCGGAGGCCGCGGGATTCGAGAAGAGCGCCGATGGAGGCGGCAGCAAGACCTTTGCCGAGCGAAGACACAACTCCGCCGGTCACAAAGATGTACTTTGCAGACATGTTCGCGTCACCTGATTTTGTTGGGAATGGTTGGACGTGCGGGGTGTGCACTTCCAATTATCGCAAATGCGGAGGGGTATGGGAAGAGGGGATTGACGTACCCGGTTCGCCGGGGAAAGCAAGATCAGGAGGGAAGTGCGGAACCGGCTGACGGAAGGTCCAAGCCGGTTCCGCGTTGGGGATTGCGAGCCGGGGGAGCCGCTTTTCCCACTGGTGATAGTACGCGTTTGGAGGCGTTTTGGTTGTACGCGCCCTAGAAATATTTTCATGAGATTGTAAATCTTACATCCCAGAATGGGTCTCGGGCGTGGATGCGCTACACTAGGGTACATGAGGCGGAGTGTGCTTATTTCACCCAAGAGTGGCGGGTTGAGGCGGTTAGTCGGCCTCTTCTGCATTCTGCTAGTGATTTTTGCGGCGAGCGCCGAGCTTGTCCACTCCCATGCGTCCGGTAGCATCCACCCGGATTGCTCGCTTTGCGTCACGGCCCACTCGACGGTGCAGGCGACTGTGGCGACGGTGGTTGCGGTGGTGTTGCGGCCGGTGGCCACATGGGCCGATCCGGAGCCGCTCTTCTGCCGCCGTACCTTAGATATACGTCTCTCGATACGCCCTCCTCCTGTTGCGCCCGCGTTTGCCTAAACGTACGGCCATTTTCATTCATACAGGGACTTTCAGGGGGTTGTTGCATGCGCGCATCTTTGCGGCGTGGCGTCTTTGCTTTATCCGCCATTTTCTTTTCGTTGACACTTCAACAATTGCCGGCCCAGAGCAATTCCGGGACGATTGCCGGGTCGGTTACAGACTCGACGGGCGCGGTGGTGCCGGGAGCGACGGTTACCATCCTTAATCCGGTGAGCGGCTATACGCGCACGACCAAATCGGATGGGTCGGGTAGCTATCAGTTTCAAAACATTCCTTTTAATCCGTATCACCTTACCGTGAAGGCAGCGGGATTTGCTTCGTTCGCACAGGACGTGGAGGTAAAGTCGCCCGTTGTGGTGAAGGTGACGAGCGCCCTGAACGTGGAGACGGCGTCGACGACGGTGAAGGTGGAAAGCACGGCCGGCGATCTTGTCGAGAACGACTCGACGATGCATACCGACATCGACCGCAGCCAGTTCCAGGAGTTGCCGCTGGAAAGCGCGACCTCTTCGGTGAGTTCGCTGGTCACGCTGTCGTCGCCGGGGATTTCGTCGGACTCAAATGGCATGTTTCACGGGTTGGGCGACCATGCGTCGAACTCATTCTCGGTCGATGGACAGGCGATCACGGACCAGACGAGCAAGACATTTTCGAACCAGATTCCTTCGAATTCGATCCAGTCGATGGAGGTGATCTCGGGTGCGCCGCCAGCGGAATATGGTGGCAAGACGGCTCTTGTGATCCAGGTGACGACCAGATCGGGGCAAGGCGTGGGGACGCCGACGGGGAGTTTTACGACTTCTTATGGATCATTTGGGACAGTGGATGCCGGATTTGATCTGTCGTATGGCGGCCAGAACTGGGGAAATTTCTTTGAGCTGGACGGGTTGAATTCGGGACGGTTCCTCGATCCTCCGGAGTTTGTCGTGTTCCACGACAAGGGCAACGAGCAAAATCTTTTTGACCGCGTGGATTACAAGCTCTCAGCGAAGGACTCGGTGCGGTTGAACCTTAACTACAGCCGGTCGTGGTTCCAGACGCCGAATGCTTACGACAACCTGAATGTCACGAATGTGATCGGCGGCGGTGCCACGGCCGATCCGATCTTCGGCAACGTGGGCGACTCCGACCAGCACTCGAAGATCGAGACGTTCAACATTGCGCCCGCGTATACACGGGTGATTGGGGATAACTCTGTATTCAACTTCAGCCCGTATGTCCGCAAGGACGCTTATAACTACTACGGGAGCGGGGACGAACTGGCAGACAAGGGGCCGGCGAACCTGCAGAACGAGACGATCAATCAGTACAGAACGCTGACCAATGCGGGTGTTCGGTCGGATATCTCTTATGTGAAGGGGATCCAGAACATCAAGGCGGGCGGCGTGTATGAGCAGACTTTTCTCAGCGAGCACGACAACCTGGGAGTCGTTGCGTCGACGTACAACTCCCCTTGCCTGAATGCGAGCGGGGCGGCCATCGCCGGCTTTAGCGACCCGTCGCAGTGTGCGGCGGCGGGTAATCAGGCCAATCCGAACTTCCTTCCGGTGCTGCTGCCTTATGACCTTACCCGCGATGGCGGCGTTTATAGCTACTTTGGCCATACCGACGTGAAGGAACTGGCTATCTATATCCAGGACCAGATCAAGCTGAGGAATTGGCTGTTCAACGTCGGTATACGGGGCGACCTTTACAACGGATTGGCGATTGCGCGGCAGGCCGAGCCGCGGCTGGGCGCAGCGTATACGGTCAAGCGGACGAGCACGGTGCTGCGAGTCTCGTATGCGCGGACGCTGGAAAGTCCATTCAATGAGAACCTGGTGCTGTCGAGCGAAGGATGTTCAAATGCGGTGCTGAATCCGCTGCTGTCTTGCTCGCCGGGAGTTTCCGGTATATTGCAGCCGGGTTTCAAGAATGAGTTTCATGCGGGATTGCAGCAGGCGCTGGGAAAGAACATCGTTTTCAGCGGCGACTATATCTGGAAGTACCAGCACAACGCCTTCGATTTCAGCGTGCTGGGCAATACGCCGATCACCTTCCCGATCGACTGGCACAATTCGAAAATTCCAGGCTATGCGCTGCGCGTGGATGTGCCGAACTATCACAACCTGAGCGCGTTTGTGGTGATGTCCTCTGTAGCTGCGCGTTTCTTTCCGCCGCAGGTAGCGGGCGCCGGCGCGACGGTCGGGCAGAGTGGTTATCCCTTCCGCATCGACCATGACGAGAGGTTTAATCAGACGACCCATCTGCAATATCAGGTACCGAGACTGCGGAATTCGTGGGTGGGCTTCAACTGGCGGTATGACAGCGGGCAAGTCGCCGGCTCGGTGCCTTGCTATAACCCCGTCTCAAATGACCCAAACAGCGCCTGTGCGGATACGTCGACAACGTTGGATGGGCAGCCGGCGGTGAATTTGAGCGCGCTGACGGCGGACGAGGAGTTCCAGGCCGGTCTGGAGTGTAACGGGATCAAGGCGACGCCTAATAATCCGTTGCCTGCAGTGTGTCTCGCATCGCAGTACAGCTCGACGCTGGTGAAAATACCGGCTCCGGGTACGGGCGACAATGACCACAACCCGCAGAGAATTCTGCCGCGGAGTTTGTTCGACGTATCGCTGGGGAATGACAACCTGTTCAAGGGCGATGCGCGCAAGTGGAGCTTGCGGCTGACGGCGATCAATGTGACGAACAACTATGCGTTGTATAACTTCCTGTCGACGTTCAGTGGAACGCACTATGTGAGTCCCCGAGGTTTGACGGCGGAGGTTGGGTTTCACTTCTAGTGGGCCCTAGTCTCGAGGGAATGCTTTAAACTTTGGGGGTTGGAGTCGCGAGACTTCAGCCCCCAAATTGCTTTATGAGGATTGAGATGTGACTGCATTTGTCGCTCTTCTTCGCGCTGTCAATGTTGGTGGCACCGGCAAGCTGCCTATGGTTGAGCTGAAGGGGATGTGTGAGGCGGCTGGATTGGCGTCGGTCAAGACCTATATCGCGAGCGGGAATGTTGTCTTTCAAACGAAGAAGACGGAGGCGCAGGTGAAGGCGGCTCTGGAGAAGGCCCTTGCGGCCTATGCAGGCAAGCCCGTCGGCGTTATGGTTCGCACGGCCGCAGAGATGGGTGAGGTGCTCGCGCGGAATCCTTTTAAGAAGATGCCTGCGAACCGGACGGCTACTTTCTTTTTGGATGGTGCTCCGGCGGAGGATGCGCTACAAGCAATATCCAATAGGACGACAGAAGAAGTTCGGTTGGGACTTCGGGAGATTTATGCGTTCTACCCGGACGGGATGGGTCAATCTAAGCTGAAGATTCCTGCGGTCAAGAATGGTACGGCTCGGAATATGAACACGGTTGCTAAGCTTGCGGAGATGGCGGGTGAACTTCAGGGGTAATCTTAGCGCTTGTGCTTCTGTACCGCTAAGATCGCTTTGCGGCCGCGGGGCGTGCAAAGTAGGCTCAGGGTCGCGCGATTTTTGCCGTGCGCAAGAACTCCCAGGCCTTCTGGTTTACTTCTCCCGCCACGTCCTCATAATTGTGAGTGTGGTTGGGAACGATGACGAGCTTGAGATCGAAGCCGTTGGAGTCGAACTGCGCCTTCGTGTTCTTCACTGTCTCCAGGGGAAAGAAGGCATCATGGTCGCCCACCCAGATAGCCACGGGCATTATTCTTTTGGCGTACGCAAACAGGTCATGCTTTTGCGGGCGGAGCGCGCCAGCGTGAACAGCCGTGGCGGCATAGTACTCGGAGTCGATCAGTGCCAGCGCCAGCGCGTAGACCGCTCCTCCTGAGTGGCCGAAGAGGTATATGCGGTTTTCATCGATGGGATGGGCGGCTTTAATCTGATTCACGACTTCGTGCAGAAATGCAGGTGAATCGTTGTCTGAATCCCAGGTTGCTGGATCCAACGAATTTGGAGCCGCGATGATGAAATGCTCGGATGCGGCGAGCGATTTCCAAGGGTCGGCCAACTCTTGTCCGCTTCGTCCCGAGCCATGCAGAAGAACTATGACGGGCAGCGGGAGGGGGTCATCCGGGACGAACGAGTAATAGGTTCTGGAATGGCCTGCGTATTGAAACGTGGACTTGTTGAGTTTTTCTTTTGCGCAGGCGTAGTCCACGAACAGTAGTGCTAGAAATGTCCATGCGACGCAGGCGCTACGTTTCATGCGCAGGCTTCTTTTTCCTTTCCATTGTTGCTGCCTGAAACGGTTGTGGTCATCGCCACCATTCTGATCTGACCTCCGCATCGGGGGCAATTTCGGTTGGCATGCCAGGCTCGGGAGAGAAAAGTGGCAGGTTATCGATTGCTAACATGCGCTCGATGGGCTGCCGCCAGGCGTGGAGGGCTAGATCGAAGAGGGCCCAGTGGATGGGCATCAATAGCCCTGTTCCGCCGAGAGATTGAAAGGTTCGTGCTGCGCCGTCGGGCCCCATGTGGATGTCGGCCCATAGGGCGTTGTATGCGCCGATTTCGAGCATGGTGAGGTCGAAGGGGCCGTATTCGCGGCCGATCTCAGCGAAGCCCGGCCATTCTCCGGAGTCGGCTCCGTAGTAGACGCGATGCTGCGGTCCCGTGATGACGAAGGAAGTCCACAAGGTTTTGTTGCGGTCGAAGACGCCGCGGCCGGAGAAATGACGCGCCGGCAGCGCGGTCAGCTTCACGGGGCCTATGGGGACGCTCTCGGTCCAATTCAGTTCGCGAATGAGGTCGGCTTTTATGCCCCGGCTGCGGAGGCGATTGCCGACTCCGAGCGCGGTCACCCAGCGCGTCGTTTCCATTGACCCCATGGTTGCCAGTTGTTTTACGGTACGAGCGCCGAGATGGTCGTAGTGATCGTGAGAGAGCAGGACCACATCGATGAGCGGGAGTTGTTCGAGGGAAAGCGTTGGGGGGAAGAACCGCTTGGGGCCTGCCCATGTGACGGGGGCGGCGCGCGGGTCCCATACCGGGTCGATGAGGATTCGGATTCCGTCGATTTCGAGGAGCGAGGACGAGTGTCCAAACCAGGTGATGCGGAGGCCGCTCAGCGGCGGCCGCTGGTAGATGCTGACGTCGGTGTGAAAGGGGCCGAGTTTCTTCTTCGGGGTTCTCTCGTCCTTGTTTTGAAGGTAGAGCTTGAGCACCTTGAAGATCATCAACGGGCCGCCTACTGAGGTTGGCACCGGGTTCTGATAGAAGTTGCCGATGCGTTCGGCCGGTTTGAGGGTCATGCCTGAGTTGGGTGCTCCTGAAACGATCTTGTCATCTTGCTATTTGATGGGGGAGTGGGCCTGAAAGGTGCGGTCGATGACGATGCGGCCGGCGCGATCGCTGGCGAAGCCGATGCAGCCTTGCTCGCGAGCCCAGTTGCGTGATTCCTGGAGCAAACGTCTTCCGAGATCGTGGCCGCGGAATTCGGGCTTGATGTAGAGGCCTTCGATATAGCCGACCGGCTGGCCTTCGAGCCAGGGATGTCGCGGCGAATGGAGAGTTCGAGAAGCGCGACGGCGTTGTGGTCTTCTGTCTCGGCGATCATTACTGCGTCGGGCTCGGGGAGTGTACCGGCGAAGAAGGAAGCGATCTCCTCGGCGTGGTCGTCGCTGCCGTCAGGCCACAGGGCGGAATGCATCTCTTCCCATGTGGTCGCGTCGGCTGGCGTGGCGGGACGAATTCGGGTGGATGCCATCGTCAGCTTCTCCATGGTGTCCGGGTCGTGTAAACCGGTGTTGCTGTGACGGTCTCTTTGCTCATGCGGAGCAGCTTGCGCTGGACGAGCCAGGCGACGGCGCTTTGCGCGGAGCTTTTGGAGATTCCGATCGAGTCGGCGAGCTCCTGATAGCTGATACTGACGGGGGCTGTTCGCCGTTGCTGCTCTGCGGTGAGCCACAAATAAACAAGGAAGCTGGCTGGCCTGCGGTCGTGTCCGACGAGGTCGCGCATGAGCACGTCGGTCACGTAGTCGTCGACTTGGGTTGCTGGCTTCGCGGTGTTTCTCGTCGTCCTATACCAACAAGTAATATAGTAAGGACTACCAGATTGCAACGCGCGGAGAGACACGATATGTTCCGAGCCATGGAGGCTGTCAATGATTCGGGGAATCAAAATTGTGAGTATTCCGGTGAGCGATCAGGACGTGTCGCTGAAGTTCTATACCGAGAAGATGGGGTTCAAGGTAGCGACCGATCAGCATTTTGGGCCCGGGCAGCGGTGGATCGAAGTGCTGATTCCAGGTTCGGAGGCCACTCTTGCTCTGTTTACCCCTGAAGGCCACGAGAACCGCATCGGCGGCTTTCAGCCGGTGACGTTCTGGTGCGATGACGTTTTTGCGACGACTTCGCTGCTAAAGGCCAAGGGCGTGGAGCTGGCGGCGGAGCCGAAGAAAGAGGTCTGGGGGACGATGGCGAAGTTCAAGGATCCGGATGGGAATGAGTTTGTGTTTTCGAGCCGATGATCTCGGCTGAAGCACCGGCTCGATCGTCGCGGCTATTTTTCGCTCGTTGGGGGAACCAATCCTTTGAGGCGCATGTAGGTGGCAAGCTCGGCGTATTGCTCATTGTCATGCGCTACGTTGCCCCAGAGGAGTCCGAGGCGTGAACGCTTGAACGGACCAGCCGTAAATACTTGTGTCATGTTGGCGTCCGTCGTCCCGGCGTAAGCTTTATCGCATTCGGCGAAGGAGGCGTTGAGGGCGGCGACGATGGTGTCTTTGTCAGCAGTTTCGGGTGGTGTTTTAAGCGAGTCCACATTGGAGCCGTTGATCGTGCCGCAGATGCGGAATTGCGCCTCGGTGACGTGGTTGAGCACGCGGGCGAAGCTGCGGATCTCCGGCGTGGGCTTAAAGGAGTAGTCTTCAGCCGGCGTCTTATTGGCGGATTTGACGATGTTGTCCTTCACCCGGGCGTAGTTGGTTTGCACTTCTTTCGAGAGGCAGTTCTCGGTGCAAGGCGGCGCGGGTGGAGGCGGCGTGGCCGGGGCTGCCGGCTGCTGTGCGAATGAAATTCCTGAAAGCGTGATGCCCATTCCTGCAAATGCAATCCATATCTTCCGCATTGTTGCCACCTTTGACCTTCCTGAACAGGCTATCATCGGCGCTCGTTGGCGGTGAAACGAGATTGAAGTTGGCACGTCTTTTTGTTCGGGGAGAGTGACTTCAGATCGTGGATGATTGTCTAATACGTTCAGATGAAAAACCTTCGCGGATTCTCGATATTTCTGCTGCTGGCGTGGTTGTCATGGGTGGGGTTCGCGCAGACGCTGAACAAGCGTCTGATCCTCAAAGACGGCTCCTACCAGATCGTGAAGCAGTATGAGGTGGTTGGCGATCGGGTACGGTACATCAGCGCAGAGCGAGGCGGGGATTGGGAAGAGTTGCCGGCGAGCCTGGTGGATTGGGCGGCGACCGAGGCGTGGGCGAAGGCGCATGCTCCGGGGGCGGCGCCGGTGCTGACCGATCAATCGGCTGCGCCCCCGGGCAACAAGGAGGCGGCTGAGATCGACCGGGAAGCGAGGGCGGAGCGCGAGGAGGCGACGCCAACAGTAGAGCCGGGACTGCGCCTGCCGGACCTGGACGGGGTCTTCATCCTGGATACGTTTCAGGGCGAGCCGGAGCTGATCGATGTGCGTCAGAACAGCGGAGGGCTAAACACCGGGACTCCGCATAACGTGCTGCGGGCGGCGATTCCGGGGAGTAGTGCAAAGCAATTGATCACTCTCGAAGGCTACAAAGCGAAGGCGCAACTCCATGTGAACCAGCCGGTGATCTATGTGAGCCTCGGCGATGGGAAGGATTCGAAGAACGATGATGAGGCAAGCCAGGGCGCCCTGACTGTGGATACGCATGGGGCGAGTTCGGTGAAGGAAAAGCATGGGCAGAGCTCGCCGACGAGCCGGTATGCGATCATCCGAATGCAAGTGAAGCGGGAGACGCGGGTGATCGGCGCCATGAATGCGAGCATGCTCGCGAAGTCGCAGCCATCAGTGGACATCATCGAGACTACGGCGGAGATCCTGCCTGGGGGGCACTGGATGAAGTTAACGCCGAAGCAGCCTTTAGACATCGATGAGTATGCGCTCGTCGAGATTCTGTCCCCTAAGGAGTTCAACCTTGCGGTCTGGGACTTTGGGGTGAATCCGCGCGCGCCGGAGGCGAAGAATGCGATTAGTCCGGTGGAGCTGTCGAAGTGACAAGATCTCGAGAGGGAACCCAGTTAGCTTCGCGAACCTGAGGCACCCAAATCGCTGTTCAATTCAAGCGAAGACCGTCTTGTGCCTAGGCGGCGCGGACTGGGTCTTCGAGCTCGCCGTTCTCGATTTTTTCCTGACAATCGATGCAATAGGGCGTCCACGGTAGCGCCTCGAGACGTTTGGCTCCGATGGTCTTTCCGCAATTGAGGCATTCGCCGAAGGTGCCGTCGGAGATACGCTGGAGGGCGGCGCGAATGCGGGTCAACTGGACGTGTCCGTTGGTGCCCTGGCTGAAGAGCAACTCCTTTTGGTAGGAGGCGACGGCCTGGTCGGCGACGTCCTGCGTGTCGTCGGTGCTGGTTTCCCGTCCCTGTTCGACGGCGGAAATCATGGCGCGTTGAAGGTCCGCCTGCTGCTGCAGGAGCTTTTCCTCAAAGTGGCGGGGGTCGGTCGGCGATTGGGTCACTACACTTGCTCCTTCGGAAATAAATAAATGCGAATAGTCGACTATTGGACGCAAAAGGACGGAAAGGGATGTTTCCCGATTCTGCGCCGTGAAAACAATCACTGCCAGCAATAGACGCAGCCGGGGCTTGCCGCGATGCATCCTTGCCAGTAGGCGCTACCGTTTTCACAAGTGACATCCCTAGCGGCGCGAATGTGACGAGCGGCTTTTCTTGACGGAAAAGCCGCGCCGAACCTCTCTCGACCGGATACACTAATTGTGAAAACGGTATAGAACCCATGTATGAAGATTTCCACGTTACTGACCGCTGGACCGGGGAAGACCTGCACTGCCGATGGCGGGCAAACATTGTTGCAATCGCCACCCGTCATGCTGATGCCGTGGATGTGCGCTTTGAGGTGAACCAACGACCGGTGTGGATCGCAATGCCGGCCGTTGCGTGGGTAGAGCAGAAAAAGCGCAGCGGCGGCGTGATTACCGACCAGATGGCTTCTCAGATTGCCGGCCATTACCTAAAACAGGCGGTTGAGTCCGGCTACGATAACGGCCGCGAGATGTACACGATGAGTATCGCTGAGGTGCTGGCGCACCTGGATGCTGTGCTGGCCGAGGTGAAACACACTTCGCTGCTGCCGTCGCTGCCTGTTCTGGTCGACTAACCTGACCATGTTTGTCCGCAAACTGCGAATTCTGCGCCTCGACGTCAACGGGGCCAGTCATCCATGTCCGATTGCGTGGATCGATAACTTCGCCATGCGCAATTTCACCAACGATGCGGTTTTCGACGACACGCTTCCGGTCGGAGATGGTTTGCTGGAGGTGGGGTTTCGGGTGCCGCTCGACGCGCTCAGCGCCTCGATGCAGGACTGGTTCCGGCGCAAGAGTTACCTGAAGGCGGGCGAGACTCTGGTGGTGGAAGCGGTCTAAAACTACATCTGCGCTCATTTTTGAGGCGCGAACAACTCCCAGCCCGAAAGACGCAACTTACCGTAAGCCATCCACTTACGCCGCTGATGCTGGGCGTTTGTGAGGCGAGAGCACTCGAGGGGAGAGAATTTATGTGGCTGATTATCGGGATTGTGCTGGTAGTGCTTTGGCTGGGCGGATTCTTAGTGTTTCACACGGCAGGATTTCTAATTCACATTCTGCTGGTTCTGGCGGTGATATCGATTATTTTCCACTTCCTTCGTGGCGGGTCGCGCGCCTGACTTGCGGCCGAAAATAACGAGTGCGGGGCGCGACAGCGCCCCGCACTCGTTATTCGTCGTAATGAAGCAGACTGAAGACATCGTGGTCGGGAAATTTCTCCCGGCCCTTAAGGAAGTCAAGCTCGATCGCGAAAGCGAGTCCGGAGATCTCGCCGCCGAGCTGCTGGACGAGCTTGATCGTCGCTTCCATCGTGCCGCCGGTGGCGAGCAGGTCGTCGACCAGGATCACCCTCTGCCCTGGCTCGATCGCGTCGCGGTGGATCTCCAGTGAATCAGTCCCATATTCGAGATCGTAGCTGACTTTGGCGGTCGGCGCGGGGAGCTTTTTCGGCTTGCGGACGGGGACGAAGCCCGCGTTGAGACGATAGGCGAGCGCTGGGCCGAAGATGAATCCGCGCGCCTCAATGCCGAGGACGAGATCGACGTCCCGGCCGATGTAGTGCTGGGCGAGTGCGTCGATGAGTTCGGCAAAACCCTTGCGATCTTTGAGCAGAGTAGTGATGTCGTAGAAGAGAATTCCCGGCTTGGGGAAGTCGGGAACAGTGCGGATGAGCGCCTTGAGCGGTTCGCAATCGATCGGGGGCAGAGGCATAGAAAGTGGTCGAACTCCTTAACTAATGACAATACTCAATATAAAGGGATGAGCTTCCGAGCCATAGCAGGGAGGCCGTGATCGAGCGCGTCTACCAGGCGCCTTCGATGTGAAATGGGCCGAGCCCTTCAGCTTTGGATTCAACTAATTGCTGCACCAGGACCGCATCGACGCGGCTACCGCGTGAGCCCTTGTGCATGGCTCTGGTGAGTGCGGCAAGGTTGTTCTCCTCGCCCGCGGCGACAACTTCGACATGGCCATCTTCGGTATTCCGGACCCAGCCGCGAAGGTTGAGGGTGGCGGCCTCGCGGTGGACGAACCAGCGAAATCCGACGCCCTGGACGCGGCCTTTGATGAGATAGTGATGGACCATTGGTTCAGGGTTCAGTGTGGCAGAGGATGGGATGGGGCGCAAGGTGATTCGAGGTCCCGCTCACGCCAGTGCTTCCCATTCCTCGGGTTGAATATGAGCTTGACTAATGATGCTGCGGAGGGTTCCAACGGGAATCTCCGATTTTCTTGGACCAATGGCGGTGTCTGTTCGGTCTCAGGAACTGCGAGCGAACTTTACATGGCTACCCCGCTGGCTCACCTCGACAAAACCGGCAGCTTCGAGCCGCCGTCTGACTTCGCGAAAGGGTAACGGGCTAAGCAGCCCCAAGCTCGACCTCGATGGTTTTGAGCATGGGTGGGCGCGTGGCTTGCGGCTCCTCAAAGTAGAGCTTAAGGGCCTCTCTCAGATTTGCAAGTGCCTCTTCCTCACTCCTGCCTTGGCTGGCGATGTCCAGCTCAAGACACTGGGAGACGAACCAGTCGCCTTCTTTCCAGACCGTGGCTGCAAATGGTCTCTTCATATTGCCATTGTTGCATAGCTCCAAGTAAGCGCGCCGATCTGCGAAAAACACCCGAAATCGAAGATAGCTCACTCCGAGACTGGGACATAGACGCAGTAGCCGCGTGGCGGGGCGGGGAACTCGCTGTTGCCTTCGGCGTCCGTGGTGCGTTCGTCGGGATGGGCGGTGTCATGGCCGTCCCAGGCGACAGGTTTGAACTTTTGATTGGGCCATTTGGTCTTGACGGACGTGCCGCTCCACTGGTTTCCGAGATTGTTCAACACGTAGACGAGGCCGCTCTGCCCTTCGGCGCCGCCCCGCTGCATGATGTAGAGGTCTGGATCGGCGTGGAGGACACTCGATTCGCCGCCCGCGTATTGGTGGTGCACGTCGATGAGGGCGTCGATGCCGTTCGGGGCCTGTGGCCGTGCAAGTTCGCAGTTGAAGTAGTCCCACCAGAAGACGCAGGGGTAGCCGTCTCCGGTGAGGATGAAGGAGTAGCCGAGCATCTTGTCGTTGACGACTTCGTTGCCGCGCATGTCGTGGTTCTCGACAAAAGTAACGGCGTTGAAGGGGCGGGCAGCGGAGACGGACGCGCCATCGGTTAGATTGCGCAGGTCGTAGTTCGGCTTATCGCAGACGTCTTTGAGCTTGTAGCGCAGCGGAAAATCGAAGGCGGCGATCTGCTTGTCGGTCACGGCGAGGACGCCGTCAAGCCAGCCCTCGATATCGCCGGGGCCGGACCAGTACTCGCCGACGACGAATGGGCTGAACTCAGAGCCATCCTTCTTCTGATATTGATACTTGGCCAGGAGGCCGATCATCCATGCGCCGAATCCTTTGACAAAGTCGAAGCGGAGGCCGTCGAAGTCGAGATCTTCGATCGCCATGCGGGCATATTCGAACATTGCTTCGTAAACGCGGGGATTGCGGTGGCAGAGGTGGGGAAATCCTGCGTAGTTTTCGCCTTCGATCATGACCCGTTCGAAGCGGCTGGGATGAAAGCAGTTCCAGTCGCGAGGAAACCTGCCGCTCTTGGGATTGAATTTTGTCCATCGCTTCTGGTTATCGAGAGGGTTGATTTCTTCTTCGTCGGCGCCGGAGTTATGGTTGATGACCATGTCGGCGATGGCGCCCATCTTGTGTTGGCGCATGAGGCGGACGAGGTTTTCGAGTTCGGCGCGGTTGCCGTAGAGGGTCTTCACCGAGCCCTTCTGGTCGAGGTCGCCGAGATCAAAATAATCGTAGGGATCATAGCCATTTGAGGTCGGATTCGAGGCTTTAGAGAAGGGCGGCAACCAGAGGGAATTGACTCCCGAGGCCGCAAGTTGAGGCACTTTCTCGGCGACGAAGTTCCACCATTCACCTTTCTTGTCTTCTTTGACGGGCGCATCCCAATAAAAGGCCTGCATCATTACGGCCATCGGCAGTGTCTCCAATCATGTCGTTCAGGTTCTCGTGCGAAAGGCCCGGAAATTTTTTCCGGATTGAAACTCGATTCCTCGACTCAATGAAGCCTTGTCTGAGGAGCAATCAACAACTCGGGAATTTGATGCGAGAAGGCTGCGTTGGGCTGCCTGCGCGGTCGGCAGTCCGGTGCTGGTGTTGCCTGCGAGCGCCTGAGAAGAATTCTGCATCCAAAGCAGGCATAGTCTGACAACCGAGGAGAGTTCGTGAAAATTTTAGGTGTGGTGCTGATCATCGCCGGAGTTGCGGCACTCATTTATGGGGGATTTTCGTTTACGACGAAAAAGAAAGCGGTCGATGTGGGGCCGATTCAAATCGACAAGACCGAGCACCATGATGTGCCGCTTCCGCCGTTGCTAGGGGTTGTGGCGATCATTGGTGGTGGAGCTCTGTTTTATTTTGGGGCGAAGGAAGGGAAATAGCTGAAATGTAATTCGGCTATTCGGCTCCAAACGCTTTGAGGACGCCGGATCGGTAGCCGGCGTCTTTTTCGTCCAGCTGCACTCGGTCGTTGGCCAAGTCAGCGTTGAGGTAAAGCTCAAAGTAGTCGGGGGAATCCTCACTCTCGCCGTGAAAAAGCTTAAACTTCACGGGCCGGGTTTGGATTTCGGCTGGATTGCCTTCCAGTGGTACGGCCGTCGTCTTGACCGCGATAGGAAGCTTAAGGCTTTGTACAGGTTTCCCGTAGCTGGCCGCAATCAGACGAACTAGCGCTTCGCTCTGAAGCCCACTGGTTAACAGCGTGACGCCTTCTGAGAGAAATTCGACACGACTGGTAGCGTGGTTGTCGGTAAAGGCGCTTTCCTTCATTCCGCCGGCCACGACGAGCCTAAGGCCAACGGATTGTCCCTTATAGAGACCCTCGGTTTCAAGTACGCACCCGCCGCGACGGTCGCAATGCTTGGAGACTACTGGCAAAGTGATGTCTACGAAACCTTCGCTGAGATCGACGATGACATCCTGCGGTGGCGGACGCTTTGCCTTGGCACGATGAAGCGCGAAGAGCGCGATCGCCGACAAAGCAATCATCATTACGGCCAGCCACAATCCTGTCGTTCCTCTTCCCATGGCGCTATGCGTTCTGCATCTTTCGGGATTCTACGCCCTGCTTAGATAAGCCCCTTCCGTTGTGTCCACGCGGATTTTTTCCCCTTCGTTGATGAACGGCGGCACCTGCACTACTAATCCGGTTTCGAGCTTGGCTGGCTTAGTGACTGACGAGGCTGTCGCCGACTTGATGCCGGGTTCGGTTTCGACGACGGTCATCTCGACTGTGCCGGGAAGTTCGATGCCGACCGGAACTCCGTCGAAATAGGAGACCTTAATCTGGAGGTTGGGGGTGAGGTATTCGACTGCGTCACCGAGGGTAGCCGATTTGAGGGTGGTCTGCTCGTAGTCGACGGGGTTCATGAAGTAATAGTCGTCGCCGTCGGCGTAGAGGAATTCCATGGGGGTTTCGTCGACGATGACGCGCTCGATGGGATCAGGAGAGCGAAAGCGGTGCTCGAACATCGCGCCGGTGCGCAGGTTGCGCAGCTTGGCCTGGATGAAGGCGCGGAGGTTGCCGGGGGTGCGGTGCTCGACGGCGAAGACGGCGTGGAGTTCGTTGTTGTGCTTAATGATCATGCCCGGACGCATCTGGGTGGCGGGAATCGACATAAGTAGAGATCCTTGCAGCCTGTAGCTGGGAATTTGGGACCCAATGATTGAAAATTGGGGGCCTCAGGGACGGGAGTTGGAGTCCGTGCCCAAAGTTTTATTGTAGCTTAGGGGCGATAACTTACCGCTCTCGCACAGCCGAGTGCCCTTCGAGCCACTTGGCCAGGAGGGAGTCCGCTACCGCGGCTTTGGTGACATCGCGGATTTTTCGCTAAACGACAGAAGCAAGCTGTGGGTACCTTCCCGCATGACTTGTTTCGTAGAGAGCCAGGAGGCGTTGTCTCATCAGGTAGTAGGAACTGGCCGCTTCTTGAATATTGAAGGGACCATGGATCGTATGGTGGCGAGTCACGACGCTCAAGGAGAGTTTGATGGCGGCGCGACGTAAAGTGAGACCATCACGGCGCATCCGCTCGGCAACGATGACGCTTTCCGTAGGGTTCCACCGCTGCGCGTAGCCAGCGAGCGCTATCAGGACATTGGCATTGGCGTGCATGCGGCGCACGCCCTCACCCTCCCCGATGAGGGTCCACATCTCGGAAGTCTCGATCCGGATCTGGTCTTTACGTGGCTGGAGATAGTCGAGGGCGACTGTTAATATCCCATCGACGCAAACTGGTTGTAGTTGCCCTATAAGATCTTCCCAGCTTAGCCGCGAGAGCTTCGTCCGAGTGACAGACGTGCGAACAAGCGCGAACCCGAGTGCGGAAATTGTGAGAGCAAAGAGGAGTATGAAGCTCATGAGGGCCGGTCACTACTCTTAAGATCGTATTGCACGCGTTCACGAAGGGCAAGAAGATAAGCGTTCATCTCAGGAGAAAGCGGCGCCCGGGCCTTTTCCGGAAGCCAAAACGCGCCGATCCAGTAAACGAGGACGGCTAAATAGACAAACATCCGAACGTAAACAAGCACCATAAATTGACGATCCCATCCGAAGATAACGTGCCCGAACTCTTCCAGAAGGGACACAAAGGCCCACAGAGCGATGCCTTGACTTATGGCAACTGCGTGGCTTCGCCACTGAAGTCCAAGGCGGTTTGCAGCCGCCGCCATCGCGATAAACAACGCGCATGTTAGTAGAGAAGTAAAGACGGTAATTCGCACGTCCCACAAGTCGAGTCCACGCGCCTGCGGCGGCCCGATCTGCAACGCAAGTAAGGCGCTAAGAACGAGTCCGGCGCCACCCCATCCCAGAAACGACTTTCGAGCGTCCAATACCCATCTGCCTGTGGGACGCAAGACGTCGCGCGCAATCTCGAAAATCAGACCGAGCTGAAACAGGTAGTCTGCAAATCCCGTGATCCAATATGCCAGGAAGTAACTGTGCTTGCTCCCGTGGCGGAGAACGAAAAACAGAAGGATCGTCCGCGAGACTTGAAAGACGGCGACTGCCGTAAAAACTGGAAAGGCCCGGACCCTCTTTTTGATCACGAGAACAATCACCAGGGCGACGTGACCAATCAGGCTCGCCGCCCATAGTGCATTGTCTAATGTAGTTAGATCCATGCGTTAATCCAGTTTGACCAGAACTAAAACCCGAGAAGGCTAGCAACAGTGTACGCAACGATCTGCAATGTCGACGTTGTGCTGGCAGACGCTGCCTGCGGGTGCGGGTTGCATCCCATCTGTTCAGCAAGGACGCCGGGAACAACGGTGAACGAGAGAGCGGTGGCGAGGACAAAGAAACGAAATGACTTTTGCATGGTGTTGCTCCTTGGGCGCAATTTGCGCTAAGCCAAGCGTAGCTGGCATCGAAGCGCAAATACAGCAAGTCGTTTTTCTGTCAAGTTACTTTTGTTCCAAAATGAGTCTCGTGGGATTAATCGGCCTGCGTTACTAAGTTGTCCCCGGCACCGAACCTTGGCGGGCAAGGACTCAAATTCGAAACGAAGCAAGGGAGCGGAATGAGGGCATTGGCTCCTCTATTCCGAACGCAGGGCCCGCATCGGCTCGACCGAGGCTGCGCGCCTTGCGGGGACGAGGGCGGCGGCGATGGAGACCAGCAATGTGCCGCGTGTAAACCGCGTGAGCGAAGAGCGGAGTGGCCTGGGCAATGGCCTGGTCGGCGGTGAGACCGGGTTTCATCCGCGCCATCAGCATCAGGTTGTACCAGTTGGGACTGGCGTAGAGGGTATTCGTCGGAGTCGCGGGGATTCCCCAGGCATTTAGGCTGCCGCTGTTCTGGAGGGGTAGCCATAGATCGGTCGTCGTACCGCCCCGGCTTCAACGCCCGAAAACGGGGTCCGGCAACGCCGGTGATGGTGAAAGGAACGCCGTTGACGAAGATCGGCTTGCCGAGGACGCCGGGGTCGCGGTCGAAGCGCCGGGTCCAATAGCGATAGCTGATCACTGCGAGTTGCGAGTGCCTGTCTTCGTCGGCTGCGGCGAAGCTCTGTCCGATGGCCATGGGCACGCCTAGAGCGGCAAAGAAGTTGCCGCTCACCTCGTCGGCTGCGATCTCCTCTGGCGAGTCGCCAAAGCGCACGGCTGTTTTTGTGAAAGAGAGCGGGACGTAAGCGATGATATCGGAGAAGGCGGAACCATCTGCTCGCAGGCGCTGATAGACGTTGATGCCGAAGGTGTGGGGATAATCACCGCTATTGCCGACGCTGCCGGGCAAGCCGGCGTGGCTGAGGTAGATGAGCCGTTCGGGTTCGTGCACCGGAAGCATGCGCAGCTGTACGGCGCTCATGACGCTGAAGGCGGCGGCGTTAGCGCCGATGCCGAGCGCGAGGGTCGCGACTACAGTGATGGCGAGGCCGGGGGATTTGCGGATTTGGCGGACGGCGTAGCGAAGGTCTTGCAACAGACCTCCCATTTTGGTGTCTCTCGCGTGGTCCCAGCTGAAAACCAGCTAACGGGCAATCAGACAGCCATCTTAGAGGCTGACAAGTCTTTGAATCGATTATGGGCGGGATGTATGCTGCGCGGTTCTCTGTTCGGGAGTGACGATGCGTGTCCATGAGCGGACACCGGAGGTGACCTTGTTTTCAATTTGGAGTTTTCAGCGATGCTGTTTTACCGGGTGACGATCTGGCCGCAACATCCAACCCGGTAAACTGGAGGTACATGAAACGAGTGATAGGCCATTACGAACTGGTCCGTAAGTTGGGCTCGGGCGGTAGCGGGATTGTGTATCTGGCGAACGATACACAGCTTATGCGCCCCGTCGTGCTCAAGATCCTGCGCCGGACGACGCTGCCGATGGAGCAGATGCGAACCACCGTGCTGCGCGAGGCGCGGCTGGCCTCGGCGATCGAGCACCCGAATGTCTGCGCCATTTATGAGGTCGGCGAAGAGGGCGAAGAAGCCTACATCGTGATGCAGTATGTGCCCGGGCAGTCGCTGGACAAGATCATTGCGCAGGGGCCGGCGAGTTTGCAGCTGGTGCTGTCGGTGGGGATTCAGATCGCGGATGGTTTGAGCGCGGCGCATCAGCTGGGGATCTTTCATCGCGACCTGAAGCCGGCCAATGTGATGCTGACCGATGGCGGGCTGGTCAAGATTCTCGACTTCGGCCTGGCGCGGCGGTTGCCGGTTGAGGATGCGGAGTTCGATCCTGGCAAGACAGCGCCGCGGCCGGGCGGACCAAAGCAAACCTATACTGCGCGCGGCGGCACGATTGCCTACATGGCGCCGGAGCAGTTTGTGACCGGGCAGAGCAGCGTGCAGAGCGACCTATGGGCGCTGGGGATCATTTTGTATGAGCTGGTGAGCGGACGGCATCCGTTTGCGCGGCCGGATGGCGATGAGTTTCAGAGTATTCGGGCCATTCAGTATGCCAATCCGATTTCGCTCGGGGAATGTTGTCCCGGCGTACCGACGGAGTTGGAGAGCGTGATCTTCCAGTGCCTGGAGAAGACGCCGCAGGAGCGGTATTCGTCAGCGGCGGATGTGCGCGAGGCGCTGAAGACGATCATGAAGGCGCTGCAGATCGAGACCGGGATCATCCCCGGCGATGCAGCGGCGAATCTGCCCGTGTCCCCGGCGGAAGCGGAGAAGCGATCGACGGGATTTCTTTCGATGCTGGCGGAGCGCTTTCGCGAGTCGGCGGCGACCCAGTCGAAGCAGAATACGGTGCTGGTGTTGCCCTTTCAAAACTTAGGGACGACCGACGTTGCTCCGCTGTATGGATTTGCACTGGCGGATGCAATCGGGGCGCGGTTGGCGCGGATGTCGTCGCTGGTCGTGCGTCCGGCGAGCGCGTTGATGAGCGTGCCGATTGCGCAGATGGATCCGCTGTCGATTGGGCATAAGCTGCTGGTGCAGTTCGTGCTGGCGGGGAGTTTTTTCCGTTCGGAAAAGGGCTTCGATCTGAACTGGCAGCTGCTCGACGTTCCCGGCGAAAGCGTCAAGGCTGGCGGCTCGATCAGCGTGCCTTCGTTCGATCTGGTCGCGGTGCAGAACGAGATTTGCACGGAGGTGTTTTCGTCACTTCAGGGGCTGGGGCGGGGATTTGTGCAGACTTCGCCGATGCCCACCCAGCGAGAGGCGCTGACCGACACTACCTCTGAGGAGTATCTGCAGGCACGGGCGATGTTGTCTTCGTTCATGCAGCGGACGAGTTCGAAGAGCGATCTGGACCGAGCGCGAGAGCTCTTTGAGAAGGTGGTTGAGCATGACTCCGATTTTGCCCCTGCGTGGACCGGACTGGGCATCACGCATCTGCAATATGTGCGCTACGGATTTGGCGGGCAGATGCATGTGATGGCTGCGCGGCGGGCCTTTGATCAGGCGCTGGAGATCGACCCGGGATCGGTCGAGGCGAACCTTTATCGCGTTTATATGCTGCTCTCGCGCGGCGAAAAAGAAAGCGCGCGGCATGGCATCGAGCATCTGCTGCTAACCTCTGCGAACAACTCAGATGTGCACATGGTGGCCGGCGTTACGCTGCGGCTTGACGGCATGTATGACGAGGCGATGGAGCAATTCAATCGATCGCTGCGGCTCAATCCGTCGAATGCTCCGGTGATCTACAACCATCGTGCGCGAGTGTATCAATATCAGAACCAGCTGGAGCTGGCCGATGAGGAGTTGCAGAAGGGACTGTCTCTCGAGCCAAGGCATCCGCTGTTGCGTACCTCGGTTGCCTACCAGCGCATGCGGCAGGGAGACATGCGACAGGCGATCGAGTTGCTCGAGGGCGTAATCCGCGACGATGCGAGCATGAGAATTGCCTATCCGACGCTGGCGATGTGCTATGTGCAGATCGGCGATCGCGAACGCGCAGCCTCTCTGATTGAGGAGGGTTCGCTGGCCGCGGCGCAGGTGGATAGCGAGATGGCTTATCGCCTGGCGACTTACTTTGCCGTTGAGGGCGACGAGAGCGAGGCGCTGCACTGGCTGCGGCGGGCGATCTATCTGGGAAATGAGAACTATCCGTGGTTTATGAAGAATCCGGCGTGGAATAGGCTGAGGGCCCATACGGATTTTGAGCGGATACTTGAGGACTTGAAGAAGAGCTTTCGGCGGAATCAGCGGAATTGGAAGCGGTTGCTGGAGCGGGTGCCTAAGGAAGGTTGATGCGGTCGACTTGTCGGGGCCACTCGGATATCAGTAACTCGGGTTTGAATTCGGGCATGAAGATTTGTAACAGTAATTGATCGAATACTTCGGGGTGTCTGAAATGGTCAAGCTCCGCTTCGCAAATGCCGCATGTTTTCTCCTCTGCGTGACGGCAACTTCCCTTGTTGCCCAACAGGGTCTCCAATCACAACTCAACTCGATAGCCTCAAAGCATCACGGCAAAGTGGCGCTCTATGCGGAGAACCTCAAGACTGGCGAGACGGTGCAGATCGATCCGGATCAGCGGGTGCCGACTGCTTCGGTGATTAAGCTGACGGTTCTTTTGGAGGCGATGGATCAGGTTCGCAATGGACAGGCTTCGCTTGACGAGAAGATTGTTCTGAAAAAGGACGATCAGGTTGAGGGGTCGGGGATGCTGGGGTTCATGGACGTCCCGCTTGCCCTCACACTGAAAGACGTGTTGACGTTGATGATCGTGGTCAGCGACAACACGGCGACGAATCTGATGATCAATCGATTTGGCCTGGACAGGATCAATGCGCATACTCGCGAGCTTGGTCTGAAGGACACGTATCTCTATAAGAAGGTATTTAAGCCGCCTTTGCCTCCCGCGCCGGCCGATCAGCCTAAGTATGGCCTGGGGAAGACGACTCCGCGAGAGATGGCGGAGGTCATCGAGAAGATTGGGCTTTGCCAGTTGGGCACCGTGGCGCATCCAGCGGTTGCGTCGGACGCGGCGCTTTGCGATGCGATGTTGAAGATGTTGCGTGACCAGTTCTATCGGGATGGGATTCCTCGATATATCGAGGGGCTGGATTCGAGCGAGTCGGGTTCGGCGATTGCGAATAAGACCGGCGCGGTCGATGAGTCGCGGAACGATGTTGGATTGGTCGCATCGAAGAATGGGTTGATCGTGATGTCGGCTTTCACTTATGAGAACGCGGACCATGGCTGGAGCAGCGATGATGAGGGTGACGTGACGATTGCGAAGCTGAGCCAGGCGATTGTGAAGGCGTGGTCGCCTGTAGGCCTGGATGACAAGGCGTTTGTCGATGCTCGGCGTCCGGGGTATGCGAAGATCCAGCCCTAGCACGCTTCAAGAGCGCAGGCTTGGCCGTGGGCCCGAAGGCCCACGCTTCCGCAGAGAATTAGATGAGAACAGCTAGGCGCTGGCGCCGGCCATTTGTTCCATTGCCTGCTTCATCTCTTCGGGTGAAACATCGCGGATGTGGGTGGAGATGAACCATAGGTGGCCAAAGGGATCTTCGATTCCGCCGTTGCGGTCGCCGTAGAATTGGTCGGCCAGAGGACGCTTGATGGTGGCTCCGGCGTCGACCGCTCGCTTGAAGACTGAATCGACATCTTCGACGTAGATCATCAGATTGCCGGGGACGCCTCCGTAGTGTTTCGGGCTGTAGGCGCCGATCTGTTCGTGTTGATCGGCGAGCATGATGACGGAGTCGCCGATCTTGATTTCGGCGTGGCCGATCTTGCCGTCCTGGCCAGGCATGCGAACGTTCTCGACCGCGCCGAAAGCCTCTTTATAAAACTCGATTGCAGCGGCTGCGCCGTCGATGTAGAGATATGGCGTGACGGAGTGATAGCCGTCGGGGATGTATTTCACTGCGGTGCTCATGGGGGGTCTCCGAGATGAATTCTCGTTCGCCCAAAGGATAAACCTATTTCCGCAGAGGAGAAAAGCGGGCTTCCCGATATGCTTGAGCGGGGCAAAGCGAAGGTAAAGTCAGGCTCCTGGAGGATAGAGTCGATGAACGTGGCGGAATTCTCGGCTTTGGTGTTTGGGACTTCGTTGCTGGCTGGCTTTCTTGGTTCACTCACCGGACTTGGCGGTGGAGTGGTGATCGTGCCGGTGCTGGTGTTGATCTTCAAGGTCGACATTCGCTATGCGATCGGTGCTTCGCTGGTCTCGGTGATTGCGACCTCGTCGGGCGCGGCTGCGGCTTATGTGCGCGAGGGGCTCTCGAACGTCAGGATTGGGATGTTTCTTGAGGTGGCCACGACGCTCGGCGCGTTGCTGGGCGCTTATTTGACGGCCAAGGTTTCGCCGGAATGGATTGCCATCATCTTTGGCGTGGCGTTGCTGTATTCGGCCTTCGCGTCGTTTCGCAAGCAGAGCGATCATGCCGCAGGCGCGCCGAGTGGGCTGGCCGAGAAGCTTGGGATGCATGGGAGCTATCCGACTGCTTCCGGGGAGCAGCAGCAGTACAGTGCGCAGCATGTTCCGCTGGGTTTCGGGATTATGTTTGGGGCGGGGACTTTGTCGGGGCTGTTGGGAATTGGCTCCGGCGCGGTGAAGGTGCTGGCGATGGACCAGGCGATGAAGTTGCCTTTCAAAGTCTCGACGACGACCAGCAATTTCATGATTGGGGTAACGGCGGCGGCGAGCGCGGGTATTTATCTGGCGCGCGGCTATATCCATCCCGGCCTCGCGATGCCGGTGCTGCTTGGCGTGCTGGGCGGGTCGTTGATCGGCGCGCAGGTGCTGATGAAGGCGAAGGTGGTGACGCTAAAAATTTTGTTCGCGGTGGTGATCGTCGCCTTGGGAGTGGAGATGATTTATAGCGGCTTGACGGGGAGGATCTAGATGGCTTCATTGACTGATAAGGAGATGGAGGCTGAGATTGGGCTGATGCTGCGCGTCGGTGTCAGCATTTCCGCGGCGGTGGTCTTTCTTGGCGGCATTCTCTATTTGTTTCATTCGACGGTGCTGCCTGACTATGCGCATTTTCGCGCCGATCGGCTGACGACCGTGGCGAGCGTATTCCATGGTGTTGCGCGATTGGACGCATTAAGTGTCATTCAGATGGGGATTCTGCTTTTGATTGCGACTCCGTTGGTGCGCGTGGTTTTTTGCGTGGTAGGGTTTGCCCGGCAGCGAGACCGGCGGTATGTCGCGGTAAGCGCGCTGGTGCTGGCGATTTTGGTTTATAGCCTGGTGAGCGGGAATCGGTAGCCTGCATCGCTGACGAGTTTGAGGGGCTAAAAGCTTGAAGAGTAGCTCCCTCAGCGGCTAAAGCCGCATCGATTCGGCTTCATCCATGGCATGGCTGAAGCCATGCCCCTTCATAATTACAACTTTTGTCAAACTCCTGTGCTTCCACCCGATCTTGTTTAGAGCGGCTAGCGGCGCCTTATTGGCAATAAGTACTTCTGCTTGGACTGTGCCTTCCAATGCGCCGATGCTGGATTTAGAGGTATTCCAGCATGTCTGACATTCGTGGAATAACGACGCTCCATGGGAAGAACATCTTCTTTGTCGGCCTCTTGGTGGCCGCGAGCGGGATTATCTCTCCGCCAATTGCTCTGGCCCTTGGCATTCTGTTTGGGTTTACGGTCGAACATCCTTTTCCGAGTGAGAGCAGTTCGCTGGCGAAGTTGCTGTTGCAAATTTCAGTTATTGCGCTGGGCTTCGGAATGAACCTGAAGCAGGTGTTGCATGCCGGGCGTTCGGGGTTTGTGTATACCGCTATCAGCATCAGCCTGGCTATCGCTCTGGGGCTGTTGCTCGGCAAGCTGTTGCGAATTGGCGGCAAGGCCTCATTTCTGATCACTGCGGGCACGGCGATTTGTGGAGGCAGCGCAATCGCTGCTGTGGCTCCGATTACCGACGCCAGCGAGGAAGAGATCAGCGTCTCGATGGGCACGGTTTTTCTGCTGAACTCGATTGCTCTGCTGATCTTTCCGGCGATTGGGTATGCGCTTCATTTGAGCCAGAGCCAGTTTGGATTGTGGGCGGCGTTGGCGATTCATGACACGAGCTCCGTTGTTGGCGCGGCGGCCAAATATGGCAACGAGGCGCTTGCGATTGGGACGACGGTGAAGCTGGCTCGCGCTTTGTGGATTGTTCCGGTCTCGCTGCTCACCGCACTCTTCATGGCGCGGCTGACGGGCAAGACAAGCGGAGCCGGTGTTGGTGTGAAGGTGAAGATTCCGTGGTTCATCCTGTTTTTCTGCGTGGCGGCGGCGATTAGCACTTACCTTCCGCGCTTTGCCTCGACTTATGGAACGCTGAGCCATCTGGGCAAGATTGGGCTTACGGCGACGCTGTTTCTGATTGGGACGAGCCTCTCTCCGCGCACTGTGCGACAGGTTGGGATCAGGCCGTTTCTTCAGGGTGTTGCGCTTTGGATTGTGGTGGCGTGTGCTTCGTTGTTCTTTATCTATAAGGGCTTCATCTCGATTTAGCAGCAGGGGCCGTCATCGCTGAAACCGCAGATACTTCGCTTCGCTCAGGATGACAAATAAGGTGTCAACCGGTTCGTTTGCTGCTCGTTGAGGCGCGTGGGGCGAGGGCTTCGGCACGTCCCATGACGAAGCGTCGAAAGACTCCCGCTGTTCCTGCGGCGTCGGGGCCGGCAAGTGTGGCGATTGAAAACATTCTGCCGAGTTTGAGGCCTCTCACCCGTGCGAGCCGAAGCGTGCCGAGGGCGAGCTGATTGCGGACCGCCCAGCGCGAGACGAAGGCGATGCCGAGTCCGGCTTCGACGGCGCTGAGCAGGCCTTCGGTCGAGTCGAAGGTCATGCCGAGATGCAGTTCCTTGATGGATAATCCGGCCTCTTCCAGCGCCTGTTCGACGATTCTTCTTGATCCTGAACCGAGTTCGCGCGTGACCAGGACCGAGTTGCGGAGGTCGGCGACATCGACATCGTCATCGGCCCATTCGTGACCGGGAGGGACGACGCAGACCATGTGGTCTTCCATGAATGGTTCTATTTTTACGTCGCGGCGCATGGCTGGACCCTCGATGAGCGCCAGCTGGACGCGATGCTCGATGAGTGCTTCGAGGACCTGTTGCGTGTTGCCGCCGGTGACGGTAATTTCGACGCGCGGATGATCTTTGAGGAAGGCGGCTATGAGGCGTGGGAGCAGATATTGGCCGATGGTTTGGGAGGCGGCGATGGCGAGTCTTCCTGCGGAGTCTCCGGCGGTTGCAGCTACGGCTTCGCGGGCTTCTTCGGAGAGCGCGGCAAGCTTATCGGCGTAGGGGAGCAGGACTTCGCCGGCTGTCGTCAGCGCGACCCGACCTCCACTGCGATCGAAGAGCGCGATGGAGAGTTCAGACTCGAGTGCCTTGATCTGTTGCGTGACGGCGGGTTGAGTGAGCAGAAGTTCTTCGGCGGCCTGGCGGAAGTTCAGGTGGCGGGCGACGGCGCGGAAGACGCGGAGGCGGAAATTTTCCATTCCGATCAAGAGTACAGAGTTATTTTCCGCCGCCGAAGAGCTTGGCGAAGAAGTGGCCGATGCCCTGGAAGAATCCGCCTTGTTTCTTCGGTGGCGGTTGTGTTGCCGGCGCGGCGGCAGTGGGTGTCGGCGTGGTCCCGGGAGCCATGCCCGGCGGTGGTTGCGGAGGTGGCGCGTCGCTCTTGTACACGAGCGGGACGGTGACCTGGGCGTGCGGTTGTCCGGCGGGAACGGCAGGCGTGCTTGGGGGAGGTGGCGCGGCGGCGAGGCCTTCACTCTGGGCGAGGGGGAAGGCGGTGTCGGCTGGCGTGGAGGATGGTCCGCCGACTGGCTTTGCGGCCTCGAGCGTTGCAGGAGGGCAGCCGCAGGATTCCGTTTCGTTGTCGACGACGTCGTTGAGGCTGCCGTGTTCGAAGAGGACGCGCTGGTTGGGCTGGACGCGGTAGAGTCCGCCCTCGAGCAGGTTGGTCACGGTGATGTAGGGCGCGTCGGTGCCGTGATTGTCGAGGCAGGTGTCGCCTTTGGGGCTGACGCGGATCTTCAGATCGGCCTGACCTGGGCCGGAGATGAGAATACGAAAATCCGGAGTCATCAGCACATCGGAGTATTTGCCGGTGACGTAGCTTGCCTCGAGAGCGCCTCGGTCGAGCGAGATCATCAATGCACTCGATTGGGCGTCGGCGATCGAGCGGTCGCGCGACAGATGGACGCTTGTGGTCGAGCAGAGCTGCAGCGTTCCGCCGCGAGAGAGAGTCACCGTGGCGGTCTTGTCTCCGGCGGTGATGGAACCGTTGTTGCCGATCACCGCCTTGCCGTTGGCGACTTCAAGAGAGCCGGAGAGGGTTACACCTTCGGTGGGTACGTAGGCGATTGGTTGCTGTGCTTGCGTCTGTGGCTGCGTCTGTTGCGCAGACGCAGCAGGGACTAGGGAATAGGGACTAGGGAATAGGAAAAGCAACAAGAGAGAGACTAGGGAATAGGGACTAGGGACTAGGGAAAGCAATAAGGCAGGGCAGAGAGCTGCAGGTCCCTCCACTCCCCCTTCGGCTCGCTTCGCTCGCCTACGGTTCGGTCGGGATGACAAGACTAGATGTAAACGGCGCACTCGTTAGAGCTCCAGGAAGTTCTGGACGAGCTTTTTGCCGTCGCTGGTGAGCACGCTTTCGGGGTGGAACTGCACTCCCTCAATGGGGAACTTCTTGTGGCGGAGACCCATGATGGTGGTGGTGCTGTCGGCGTTGTAGGTGCGGGCGGAGATTTCGAGTTCGGCGGGCAGCGTCTGCTCGTCGACGATCAGCGAATGATAGCGGGTGCAGGTCATGGGGCTGGCGATTCCGGAAAAGACGGTCTTGCCATCGTGCTCGACGCTGCTGGTTTTGCCGTGCATGAGTTGCGGAGCGCGGACGACGTCGCCTCCGAAGGCTGCGCCGATAGCTTGATGACCGAGGCAGACCCCGAGGATGGGCCGTTTTCCGGCGAAGCGCTGGATGAGCGGGATGAGGATGCCGGCGTCTTGCGGGGTGCAGGGGCCAGGTGAAAAGACGAGGCGTTCGGGATCGAGGGCTTCGACCTCGTCGACCGAGAGTTCGTCGTTGCGGCGGATGACCATCTCGGCGCCGAGTTCACCCATATATTGCACCAGGTTGTAGGTGAAGGAGTCGTAGTTGTCGAGAACGAAGACCATGAGACCGACCACCGCAAAGGGCAAAGGTAACCTTTTCGATAGTGTAGCGTTATTTGAGAAGAAGGAATTTTGCCGATGTCTTTGAAGTGCCGCCTGTTGTACGCATTCGCCCTCCTGAACGGCCTGCTCTTCGCAACCAGTCTTTGCCAGGCCCAACAAACGCCGATCCAAATTACTGCCGATCTTTCAGACGCGCCGCGCAAGCTGTATCACGCGGAGGTCGATCTACCCGTGACGGCCGGGCCGCTGACGTTGACGACGCCGAAATGGATTCCCGGCACTCACATGCCGCAGGGACCGGCTGAGGACATTACCGGAGTGGTGTTCACTGCGAATGGCCAGCCGCTGACCTGGCGGCGCGACGATGTCGATCTTTACGAATTCCACGTGACGATTCCGTCCGGAGTAACGACGTTACACGCGCATCTCGACTGCATCGTCACGGAGCGCGTGACACAGAAGATTGCAGTGCTTGAGTGGGAGAAGCTGCTGCTCTATCCGGCGAATATTCCAGTGAAGGAAATCCCGATTCAGCCTTCGTTGAAGGTGCCGGCTGGGTGGGGAATTGGCACCGCGCTGACGCCTGAGGGTGCGGGGGCGTATCCGGTTCCGGCGGCGGGAGCGGTCACGCATTTTGCAGCGACCAATGTCGAGCAGCTGGAGGATTCTCCGGTGATTGCGGGGGAATACTTCCACGAGTTTCCGCTGGCGCCGGAGATTTCGCCTAAGCATTATCTGGATGTCGTTTCTGATCAACCGGAAGACTCGAACCTGCGGCCCACATTTCTTGCGGAGGTCGCAAACCTGGTCCGCGAGGCTGACAAGATGTATGCCTCGCATCACTACAGCGTCTATCACTTTCTGCTGACCGTGTCGGATGCAGCCGGCGGCGAAGGGTTGGAGCATGGTCAGTCTTCAGATAACGGCGTGGGAGCGAAGGCCTTCACCGATCCAGGCCACCAACTGGCCGACGCGGACTTGCTTTCACATGAGTTCACGCATTCATGGAATGGCAAGTACCGGCGTCCGGTCGGGCTCTATCAGCCGGATTTCGCGACGCCGCAGCAGGGCGCGATGCTTTGGGTCTACGAGGGCATGACTCAATATCTGGGGAATGTGCTGGCCGCACGCTCCGGCCTGAAGTCGCAGGCGGAGTATCGCGATCTGCTGGCGCTTTCGGCGGCGAACCTTGATTACACCCCAGGTCGGCAATGGCGGCCGACGGTGGATACAGCGGTTGCGGCGAGTATTCTCCGAGCTCCGACCTCGGCGTGGAACAACTGGCGCCGCGACCAGGATTACTACGACGAAGGCGAACTGCTGTGGCTCGACGCCGATACCCTCATTCGCAAGACGACCAACAACAAGAAGTCGCTGAACGATTTCGAGCATATCTTCCTGGGCAAAGGCGGGAACACGGGGCCGCTGATCGTTCCGTATACCTTTGACGAGCTCGTCGCCGACCTGAACCAGGTGATGCCCTACGACTGGGCTACCTTTCTGCACGATCGCGTCGACAAGATCAACGTGCGCGCCGATTTTTCCGGTATCGAGCAGGGCGGATACAAGCTGGTCTACAGAGACCAACCGAGCGAAGGGTCAAAGACTTTGTCCAGCGAATGCAGGGAGATTTGGCGGAGGCGTGAACGCCTGGTACTCGATCGGTCTGCTGGTGAGCGGAGAGGGAACGATTGAAGACATTCTCTGGAACGGGCCGGCAGACAAAGTCGGGCTGCACCCCGGGCAAAAGATCATCGGGGTTAATGGGCAGGCTTATTCCGGAGACCTGCTGAAGGCCGCAATTAAGAATGCAACGGGAAAAACCGAGCCGATCCATCTGATTGTGCAGTCGGATACGTTCCTCTCTACAGTGGAGCTGGATTATCACGACGGGCCACGGTTTCCAGTGCTGGAGCGGGTGAACGGAACTACCGACTACCTCGACGACATCACCAAGCCGCTGGCGCAGAATCCGCCGCTTCCGGCCGAGGCGAAGTTGGACGAATAACTATTTGTCGCATTTCGATGCGGTCAATCATGCCGGGCGGATTCTGTAACTTTTAGGGGTTGCGTTGAGTCCGATAAGTGCAGGATGAAATTGCGGTTTGAGGTGCATGATGTTCGATTCAGAGTTGGGTCGCGACAGGGATTCGCGGAAGGTGACACGGAGGGTTTTCCTTGCTGGTGGAGCGGCGGCGGCTGCGGGGACGGCATTTTTTTCGCTTCGCAAGGAGCCGGTGGTCGAGGCGAGCGGGATGAGCCAGACGCCGAAGATGGTCACGGTCGTCAACTTCAGCGACGACGGCAAGAACCTGGGCAAGGAGACGATTCCGCAGGTGGTCAAGACCGATGCAGAGTGGAAGGAGCAGCTGGGCAAGAACTCTTTTGACATTACACGGCGCGCCGACACGGAGATGGCATATACCGGCGCGACCTGGAACGAGCATCACAAGGGGATCTTCCGCTGTATCTGCTGCAACCTGGCGTTGTTCAGTTCGTCGACGAAGTTCGATTCGGGCACGGGATGGCCGAGCTTCTGGACTCCGATCGCCAAAGAGAACGTGGCCATTGCGGGCGACAATTCTCTGGGCATGGAACGCACCGAGGTGAAGTGCAAGCTGTGCAATGCGCACCTGGGGCATGTCTTTCCCGACGGGCCGCCGCCCACTGGCCTGCGCTATTGCATGAACTCGGCGTCGATGAAGTTCATTCTGGCGGCTTAGAATGAAGGAGGAGGCTGGGGATGACCGATATTTCGGAGACCGGCAGCCCGATTCCCGCGGGAGTGAAGCTCCCGGTAGTTCTCATGCTCTACGACGGGCTCTGCGGTTTTTGTAACTGGAGCGTCCGCTGGGTGATTCAGCGGGACCGTTACGACCGCTTCCGCTTCGTTCCGCAGCAATCGCCGATCGCGGAGGCCGTGCTGGCTCGCCACGGAGTCGGCCCCGAGGCGATGATCGCCGCCAATAGCGTGTATCTCGTTCTCGCCTACGACCAGCCCGGAGAACAACTGCTCTGCCGTTCGGATGTGACCGTGCAGGTGCTGCGCTTGCTCGGCGGCGGGTGGGAGCTTGTGGGCCGGGTGATGGGCGCGGTGCCGCGATTTCTGCGCGATGGCGTGTATTCGCTCGTAGCTCAGATCCGCTATCGGATTGCGGGGCGGTATCAGAGCTGTCCGCTGCCTTCGGCGGCGGAGCGGGCGAAATTCCTTGCCTGACCGTTGCCGGCGCTCTTCGTCTCCTCTGTCGTGGTTGCGGAGAATGGCGCTACAATCGGGCAGCCGTCCACGGACGGTGAATTGTGTCTAATACCTTGGACAACCCAACCCGATCGACGGCAGCGCTTGCGGAGGTGCTTGCCGCTTACCGCGCTGAGTCGGGGCGGACGCTGCTGGATATTACCGAAGAGTCGCCGGTGCTACTGGTGTTTCTGCGCCACTTTGGCTGCTCGTTCTGCCGCGAGACGCTGGACCGGGTTTCGCAGGTCCGTGGCAAGCTTGAGGCGAAGGGCGTTCGTCCGGTGTTCGTTCATCTGGGGACGCCGGAGCGCGGGAAGCCTTACTTCGACTACTACAGCCTGAACGATGTGGAGCGGGTGAGCAATCCTGATGCGAGCTTGTATCAGAATCCAGTCTTCGGGCTCGGTAAGACTAATCCTTTTAGCCACTTCTTTCGGCCGGCGGTGGTGAAGGCTTGGGTGACGGGCGCGATTCGCAGTTATGGTATTGGGTTGATCAAGGAAGATGGCGAGCAGATGCCCGGCGTCTTCTATTTGAAGAATGGGATGATTGCGAATTTCTACCGCTATCGCACGATCGCAGACTGTCCAGATTATCTGTCGATGGTTGGGTGACCCCCCTCCCCCCTCCCCCATGACGGTCCTAATAATATTGATTCGATTGGGGTTATGCGATGTTCAGTGGCCTGACGCTCGCGTAAAATATTGAAAAGATTGAACTTAGATCTTAAATCCTCTCGAATCAGTCACTTAGACTGGGAACTCTGAGATGGCACTCACACAGGCCTCATGAGAAAAAGGGCGCCTAAGGCCGCCCTTCTTTTACCCTCTACTTCCAGTCTACCGAATCAGACCCCTTCACTATGCCAAGTTTGGGTGGCTTTGTTGTCAATGGAATGAGTGGGTTACAAAGTATTTTTGGTTGCAGCTCTTGACAGGCTTTGGGGTGAACCACAGAGGCTTCGGCTAGACTCCCTGGACCAGCGTTGCGCGGTAGATGGCGCCTTCGAAGCGGTGGATACGCACCTCGCGATAGGCGGGGCTGTCGTACCAGGCTTTGGCGGCTTCCATGGTGGGGAACTCGACGATGACCGTGCCTTCTGTCGGCGCACCTTCTACGTCTTCGAAAGCGCCATAAACGGCGAGTGGTTTCATGTCGTGGCCGGCGAAGGTAGCGCGGACCTGTTGGTGATAGAGATCCATTTCGGCCTGATCGAGGGTTTTTTCCCGGGTGAAGATGAAGTAGGCGCTCATGAGAATTTCCCTATCTTCTTTCGCGCGCAGGGTCCGCGCTGGAAGCAGTCTGGTGCGTGATCGTTGACCATTCCTGACGCCTGCATCCAGGCGTAGCAAATGGTGGGGCCGACGAACTTGAAACCGCGCTGCTTGAGTTCTTTCGAGATGGTTTCGGAGAGTGGCGTGAGGGATGGGACCGGGCCGGTGCTCTGGATCGGCTTGCCTCCGGAGAGAGCCCATGCGAACTCGGCGAAGTTGGTTCCGGCTTGCTGCATGTCGAGGAAGATGCGTGCTCCGAGGATGGTAGCTTCAATTTTGGCGCGGGCGCGGATGATTCCGGGGCTTTGCATGAGGCGTTCGATGTCGGCTTCTTTGAAGCGGGCGACTTTTTCGGGATCGAATTGTTTGAAGGCGGCGCGGAAGTTTTCGCGCTTGCGGAGGATGGTGATCCAGGAGAGCCCGGCCTGGAAGCCTTCGAGCATGAGGAGTTCCCAGAGGGCTCGGGAGTTGGTTTCGGGGACGCCCCATTCCTGATCGTGGTATTGCTGCATGAGTGGATCGGAGCCGGCCCAGGTGCAGCGGGGTTTTTCCGGTTTGGGAGCGGGGTTCATGTCGTGACTATCGTAGCAAGCTCAGGGTCTGTTTCGTTCCGTGGCAGGGCTATACTAGAGCGTGAGGAGCCTATGCAGGTGAATGAGCTATCGCTTCCTGAGTCTCTGGAGAAGTTTGTCGAGCAGGAAGTCGCCGAGGGCGGCTATGAGAGTGCCGAGAAATATATCCGGCACCTGATTTCCGTCGAGCATAAGCGGCGAGCGAAGGAACGGCTTCAGGCACTCATGGAAGAGGGCCTGAACTCGGGTGAGCCTGAAGAGGCGACTCCGGAGTGGTGGGCTACTTTGTGGGCCGAAGTTGAGCGCGACTCGAAGGCTTGACCGTTGCTGATCTCAATTCGTCGGCAAGCTCGCCGAGATATCCGCTCGATAGCCATTTACTTCACGAAAGAGGGTCGTCCTTCGATCCCAGCTAAGTTCCGGAACGCGATGGAGCAGAGCATTCAGTTCCTCGCTGCTTCGCCTTTAGCCGGTGGCCTCTGCGGGTTCACGGGCAGTTCGCGCGAATTAAGAAAGTGGCCGGTACAAGGTTTTCCGAATATTCTCATCTTCTACAAGATCGACGGCGACATCCTTGACGTGGTGAGGGTGCTTCATGGATCGCGGGATGTTGAGTCGATCTTTGGGTGGGAGGACCCTCGATGACTGCACGAGTTTCACGAGGGCGCGACTTTGTGGTTGAGAATCTCTTCGACCGGCTCTAGTCTCTTTTCATGAGAACGAGGCGGTTGCCGTTTTGTGTGATTCTTCCGCTCTTCAGCGTTTGTATCTGGATAATTTCTGTTGCGCTGCCAGTGACTTTCGGCTATCTACATCTGACTTACATGGTGCACGGATCGCCGAGTGTCTTTCTGCACACCAAGAACTTTTCGATCACAGTCCCAGCGAATGACTTTTTTCGGTTTGCGGCCAACATGGTTGGTGAGCTAAGAGGCTGGGAGTTGACCGCTCTTAATCTTCCCGGCTTTGTGCTCGAATTGCTTTTGTCGGTCCGGACTTGGCCATCTAGCTGGCAACCCGCAGGACTCACGCTTTGGGCATGGCGTGCTCTTAGCTTTCCCCTCTTCGCGCTCCCAGCGTGGTATTACGTCGGAATTGGGATAGACGGGTTGTTCGGTCGAATCGCGCTACATTTGCGAGATGCAATTCTGGGCTCTGTGCTTTCTGCAGGTTGCGCGTTTCTAGGCGCAGGATTGACCCTCGGACTGTCAGCCGCTGACAGGGAGCCAGGCCTCAAATGGATCACCGCTGGATTCATGCTGTGGGCCTTGTTATCCGGAATTGTAGCGGTCGCTGCTGTCCGTCAAGGGCGACCCAAGCTTGCGATTTTTGTCCAGGTTTTGTCAGGGCTCATTGTTGCAGTTGTGGTTCTGTGGGCATGGACCAACTCTCGCATCCCGCTTTGGGAGGTGAGTAATCCCGACGGCTCTTACTCAATAGGTTGGCATTCCGGGCTCGTTACTCTCGCGGTGACTGGCATGAGCCAAATCCTGTCGTGGTTGATTTTCAAAATGGTCGCGAAGCGAGCTGGGACGTCGGTCGCAAGCGAGAATCCTGCGTGAATTTGGTATAATCGTGGTATTCTTAAGTTGCGCTCAGTTGTTTGGTTGTGAGCCGTTCTTGCCCTGGAAAGCTGGATCGCCTTCCACAGTGTCTCCAAGCCCCTCAGCGTAATCGCCCGCAAATATGATGTGCGCGGCGGTGTGTGGAAGTCTTTGATCATGCTTATTGTTTGATCGCTTCCCCGCAAAAGGCATCGTGCGGCAGAGCCGAGCCAGGGACATTTCTTCAGCCCCCGGCTTACTGATTCCCGGCACTCCCTCTCGAAAGAAACAATTTCTGTCACGGACGGATGAAGCCGTCGCGAGACAGTAACTCGCGTCCCGGACCGGTCTGCAGTCTGCTTCCAAAGGCAAGACACAGGAACCGATGCACCGAGACCATAGGATGACTTTGACTCAATTTAATGACTTTCAGATTTCCGCCTCGCTGAAGAAGCGTCTGGCGGCTTGTAATTTCACTACGCCCACTCCGGTACAGGATGGGGCGATTCCTCCGGCGCTTGAGGGCCGCGATGTGCTGGCGACGGCGCAGACCGGAACCGGCAAGACGCTGAGCTTTCTGATTCCGATCATCGAAAAGCTGCAGGCGACGCAGTCGAAGAACGCGACGGCGCTGATTCTGCTGCCCACCCGCGAGCTGGCGATGCAGGTGGAGCAGACCTTTCGCACGCTGACGCAGGGCACCTCGCATAGCGTGGCGCTGGTGGTTGGCGGGCTGGCCGAAGGGCCGCAGATCCAGGCGATTCGCCGTGGGGCGCGGTTGATTGTGGCGACTCCGGGGCGGCTTGAGGACTACATCAAGCGGCGCATGGTCAAGCTGAACGAAGTGCAGATCCTGGTGCTCGACGAAGTCGATCGCATGCTGGATATGGGCTTCAAGCCGGCGATCAAGCGGATTGCGGGCGAGATTCCTGGCGACCGCCAGACGCTTTGCTATTCGGCGACGCTCGATGCGGCGATCAAGGAGGTCGTTCGCGACTACCTGAAGAACCCGGTTCGGATCGAGATTGGTTCGGTGCTGAAGCCGGCGGAGAATGTTCGCCTGCAGACCTTTGAGGTGACCTCGGACAAGAAGCAGGAGCTGCTTGAGCACTTGCTGAAATCCGAAGAGGGCAGCTTCCTGGTTTTCGTTCGCACGAAGCATGGCGCGGAGCGGGTTGCTCAGCGGCTGACGCGTTCGGGCCATGGGGCGACCAGCATTCACGGCGATCGTACCCAGGCGCAGCGCAGCGCGGCGTTGAAGAGCTTTTCCAGGGGCGGACACCGGATCCTCGTGGCGACCGATGTGGCGGCTCGCGGACTCGACGTCAACCACATTGCGCACGTCGTGAACTACGACATGCCCAAGATGGCGGAAGACTTCGTGCATCGCGTTGGCCGTACTGGACGGGCCGACAAGAAGGGTGTCGCTCACACCTTTGCCCAGCCGGATGAGCGCGGCGACCTGAAGAAGATTGAGCGGACGCTCAAGATTTCGATGGAGCGCTTTCGCGTGAAGCCGATGGTGGCTGGCGCTGCAGGTCACTCGAGTTCGATCCACGTTTAATTTTTTAGGCGACTTTAGTCGTATTTGGCGCATGACTCTTAATGGGGTCATGCGCTTTTTCATTTGTGGCAAGACTTGAAGAGTGGTTGAGGCCGAGAGTTCGCCGGGATTCTTTCCTTCGACTTTCGCTCAGGACAGGCTCTCCCTGCGGTCGTTAGGATGACGCTCTTATTTAGGGAAGAGCTTACTCCGCGGCGACGCGTGAGATGGCGGTTTCGAGTATTTCGCGGGTGAAGATGAGGTCCTGGGCGGCTCCGGTGCGGCGGCGATAGAGTGCGGTGGTCTGGCAGAGGACGACGATGTCTTCGATCTCAGCGGGGTTGATCGCGGACTCGAGCACCCTGCCGCGAAACTCTTGCTCCGTCATGTCTTGCAGGCGGAAGCCCTGATGCTGGGCCTCTTTCAGGTAGAAGACGGCGACCTCGGCGAGCATCTCGCGGGCATCGTCGGGGATCTCGCGGCTTCCTCCGTGAGTTACTTCGGCACCGGGGAGGCTGAGCTTGATGCCGAAGAGGTTGTCGAGGTCGCTGTTGGTCTCGAAGGTCACGGTGGTGGCGACGACCAGGACGTTGTGGCGTTCGGAGGTGGTCTCGATGAGGGCGTCGAGCTCGGTGAGCACGTCAGGATCGCTCTCTTTGTAGGCGAGGTCGATGCGCGGGAGCAGCAGCATGACTTTCTTGGATTTATATCCGCGGACAATGCTTTTGGCCTTGGCGAGCGCGTCGGAGTCGCGGGGGTTGTAGACGGTGACGAGGCGCTCCATGCCGGCCATCTGGGCGATGCGTTCGGCGAGGCTTTTCTTCCCGCTTTGGACGGGGCCGATGACGAGGACTTCGTTGCCGATCTTGAGGTCTTTGTACTCGGCTGGATTGCGGGCGCGGTCGATGAGGTCGGCGATGCTGGTGATGAGGGGGTCGAGCCCGGCGAGACGTGGGGTCAGGGTGGAGACGGCGACATCTTCGAGGGAGAGGTAGATGCGTTCGCGGCGCTTGCGGACCTCAGAGATGAATTCGATGAAGGTGGGCAGGGTGGCGATGGACCCGACGACGGTGGCGAAGACGAGGAACTCCTCGGTGAGGAGTAGGGCCGAGTCCGCCGATGCCGCTGGGTTGAGCATAGAGTGAGGATAGCAGTGTGCCGGAAATGAAAGCCGACAGTTGGGTTTGGGGCGACCGTGCGGGAGCCAACCCCGGGCACAGCGCGAAGCCCTTGATTCGCTTGAATTAGAAGCATATTCTCTTGGCATCGAGTAAGGCTCGTCCGTTCACAGCGCGAGGTGACTTATGAAGCGGCTTCTCCTAATAGTGGCAACGGCGGCGACGATGTCGGCCTGGGGTCAGGCTGGCGTTGAGTCTCCGAAGGTAGCGAGTGGAGCCCAGGCAAGTTCCAAACAACCGGCGACGGTTTGGGTCCAGGGCGAGGATGGGAACATGCACGAGCTTCAGGTTCCTGCGACGATCGGGCAGCTTCAGGAGATGGTTCAGGGACCGGGCGCCGTCGATCTGGAAAACATGACAAGCCATCAGGCTGGGTGCCCGGTACAGATTGTGGCTGCATCCTTTGATCGGCCCGCCGAATTGATGCTGACTGCCCATTCACGAGCCGAGAGCGCGCCGACGCTGCGCCTGGACTATCGCAACTTCAGCGGCAGGGACATTGAGTCGGTGGTGCTGACGGGCTGGATCAAGGTCAAAGACAGCCCTTATCAGCTTGATTCGGTCAGCCACTCGGTTCAGTTGGAACTGTCGCGAAAAGCGCTGCTGGGCAAAGATGTGCAAGCGACGCAGGCGTTGAAGCTGGCGGGAAATGCGATCGGCTTTGACCGCATTGAGTTATCTCAAGTCACCTATGCCGATGGAACTGCGTGGAAGCCGGAACGGAAGTGTGTGTATGCCAATGCCGGATCCACGGAACGGGCCAAGGCCTGGTAGGTCACCGGCTGCCGCAGTGATCTAAGATGGAAGAATGTTTCTGAAACAGTACTACCTGGGCTGCTTGGCCCACGCCTCGTATCTGATCGCCGACGAGGCGAGTAAGACCGCGATTGTGGTCGATCCGCAGCGAGATATCGAGCAATATCTGGCCGACGCCGAACGGATAGGCGTAGCGATTCGTTACGTCTTTCTTTCCCACTTTCATGCCGACTTTCTTGCCGGACATCTGGAGTTGCGCGACCGCTGCGGTGCGGAGATTCGGCTCGGGGCAAAAGCGAAGGCTGACTATGCGTTCGTTCCGATGAAGGATGGCGATACGCTCGCTTTTCCCGGACTGCGGTTACAGGTTCTGGAGACGCCGGGGCATACGATCGAGTCGATCTCGATCCTTGTCTTCGACCTGGAGAAAAGCGCTGACAAGCCGTTCGCCGTGCTGACAGGAGATACGCTCTTTATTGGCGATGTGGGTCGTCCGGATCTGCGGGCCTCGCTCGGTTGGACGGCGGATGAGTTGGGCGGCCATCTCTACGAGTCGTTGCGCAGCAAGCTGCTACCGCTGCCGGATGAGACGCTGGTATATCCGGCGCATGGTGCGGGGTCGCTGTGCGGAAAACATATGTCTTCCGACACGGTCTCCACTCTGGGCGAGCAGAGACGTTTCAACTACGCACTGCAGCCGATGACCAAAGAAGAGTTCACCCGGCTGGTGACGGCCGACCAGCCGGACGCGCCGGCTTATTTCACCTACGACGCGGTGCTGAATACGCGCGAACGGCAGACGCTGGATGAGGCGCTGGAGCATGGGCTGCGTCCGCTCGGTCTTGAGCAAGTGCTGGCGATGGGTGACGATGGAGCCCAGGTGCTGGATGTTCGCGATGCGACGGAGTACGGCAAGGGACATCTCGCGGGTAGCCTTAATATCGGTTTGGGAGGCCAGTATGCGACCTGGGCCGGCACCGTGCTCGATGCTGCGCGACCGATCGTGATCATCGCCGAGCCGGGACGAGAGCAAGAGGCGGCGATGCGTCTGGGACGGATCGGCTTTGATCGAGTCAGTGGCTATTTGAGCGGAGGCATGGGCGCGCTCGCAGTTCGGCCAGAATTGGTCCAGACGACGGAACGGGTCAGTGCTCCGATGCTTGAAGAGGAGTTGGTCTCGGCGAATCCTCCGCTGGTGGTTGATATTCGCTCGAACCGCGAATGGGACCAGAAGCACATCGGCGACAGCGTGAATCTGCCGCTTGCTCATCTCAAAGAAAGTGCTGGCAGCCTACCGCATGGGCGCAGGATTGCGGTGCACTGCGCGGGCGGCTATCGGTCTTCGATTGCCGTGGGCATCCTTAACCAGCACGGCATCACCGACCTGGTTGAGCTAGCGGGTGGGCTCGCTGCGTGGGAGGCGGCGAAGCTGCCGGTAGTTAGCGCATAGGCCAATGCGGGTCGAAACTGCTCAGGATTACTGGTAGAAAGTGATGCCGTAGCGCTCGGAGACGGCCATCAGCTGCGGGCATCCTGAGGCATCGAAAGCGACGAAATTTCTTCGAGATACTTCTCCAGGCCGGATGGCGTGAGGAAGATCAACGTCTTTCCTGTCGTCGCCCCCACATTGCGAAAGGTGTGGACGGATCCTCGTTTTGCGAGGATGGCGCGTCCATGTTCTGCTTTGTGCCATTGTCCATCTGCGAGAAACTCGTAGTCGCCTTCGAGCACGTAGAAGGTCTCGTCCTGGTTGGTATGGGAGGGGGGCGGAGTGCCTCCGCCGGGGAGCGAGGTTTGTGTGATGGTTGTCGAAAGGCCGCCTGTGACCAAGCGGGGGATGAGGACCTCTATTGGTTCGCCAAATACTTTGAAGGTCTTGAGTGCAGTCACAGGTGGTCCAGCTTTCATGGGGAAAATCGAAAGCGCGTTGGCAAGCAGCAGGATAGCAAAGGCTGCACCCGGGATCGAACGCGACGCATTGTTTATGGCGCCTGGTTTCCCGTCAGCCCAGGCCGGTCGTGCACGAAGAAATAGATGCTCACGACGCCGACAGGCACATAGGTTCCGAGAGCAAGGAGACGCTGGAGTGTGCCAGGTCCGATGGAGAGCCCGTCAACGACAATCATTTTCCTGAAAAGAGGAATGACCGGAACGAGAAGCAAGACCGAGAGAAACAAATACGCCCTCAAGGCTTGCAGGCGTTCCTTGCTCCATATACCAATGAGCATCAGCAAAGGCGTGAGAGAGGCCGAAGCCACGGCGAACCTCAGCTCATAGTGGTGATGATCGGGAAGAGGGTATATTCCGGCCTTGACTGACATGTAGCCCGTATACGCTGCAGTCAAGGCGATGAGCCAACTTACCAAGCGATTGGTTCTGGAGCGGAAGGTTTGATAGAGGCCGAAGGCCCCGAGGATCGCAGCGAGTCCGGTGAGGATCAGCGCCGTATTGAAGATCCACGGTTCGTGGGAGTAGCTGGTGCCGAGCATACTCGCCACCTGATCGGAAAAGCTGTATCCGGGATAAAACGGAGCGGCTGCGAGCTGCCCGCCATAGTAGAAAATCGGCATCGAGGCGCCGGACAGCAAAGAAAGACGCGTCAGCAACTGAGTGGACTGCGAGCTTCCGGGCATCCCTGTCACGATGAATTAACTATAAGACCATGGGGAGAGTCCGAACCCTATCAGGGTCGTCACCTTCCTTGGGGGAGCTGCGCATGCGGCCGATACCCAGCGAAGCATCGACCGGGCTTTGGAAAGGCACCCCCGGTGGGGCAGAGTTTGGCCCCTGGGCAGTCAGGGCTCGGGCACTCCGTCGCCGGAGCAGCGCGCCTGGTTGATATTTGTTGCGACCGGCTCAACGCCACCGAACCGCGAAAGGGTGGGCATTGGGAGTGCTACAGTGATTTGAGCATCGCCCCACTACCATGCGGATATCCGACGATCTTGCGCGTATCGCCCTTCAGGAGCAGGAGCTCAAGTTTGCGAGCTTCGATGAGGAATTGGCGTGGAGGCTGGGTTCGCGGCTCCGTTCGATGGCGGTCGAGCGCGAGTTCAAGGTCGTGATCGACGTGAGGCGCTTTGGCCAGCCGCTCTTCTATACGGCGCTGGCGGGGACGACCCCTGACAATGTGGATTGGGTACGGCGGAAGAGCAATGTGACGGCGCGCTTCCTGCGCAGTTCGTATGCTATTGGATTGGAGATGGAAGCGAAGCAGTCGAACCTTTTCGATCGCTATGGGCTTGCTGTGAGCGAGTATGCGAGCCATGGCGGGTGCTTTCCGCTGGGAGTCTTGCAGGCGGGTGTGATTGGTTCGGTGACGGTCTCCGGGTTGCCGCAGCGTGCGGACCATGAGTTGGCGGTTGAGGCGCTTTGTGCGGAGTTGGGGCGTGACTATGCGAGTCTGCGGCTTGGCGACTGAGAGCTTTGTTCCGGTGGAAACCAGCCTCGCTATCTGGATGGATCGTTGCTGCGAGGCGGGGATAGACTGATGGTATGGGAATTTTGGTGTCTTTCGGACGGGTGCGGCGGGAATTACTAGGCGTAGTGCTGCTGGCGGTGGTGAGCGCCGCGGCGCTTGGGCAAGTTTCGTATTCGCCGATGCCACTCGATCAGGGGTTTGGACCGCTGGATAAAGCCGATCCTCCCATGCCCCCCGATCAACTCATTGCCAAGTTCGCTGGGAAGGAGAGCGCTTTCCGGCAGGCGCTGAACAACTACACTTACCGGCGCAGTGTGAAAGTGCAGACGGTCGATGATGACGGCAAGGTCGACGGCGAATATTACGAAGTGACCGACGTCTCGTTCGACTCGACCGGGCGACGCACCGAGCACGTGGTGCTGGCCCCGGCGAGCACGCTGGAACGCATCATGATGAGTCCGGCCGACTTTCAGGACATTCAACAGCGGCTGCCGTTTGTGCTTACCCAGGAGGACATCGGCCAGTACAAGGTCACCTATGTTGGCAAGCAGAAGGTCGACGAGGTGGATACTTATGTCTTCGATGTGGCTCCCAAAGAGATTGTCAAGAACCATCGCTACTTCCAGGGGCGGATATGGGTCGATACGCAAGACCTGCTCATCGTCGTGACGAACGGCAAGAACGTCCCTGATGACACGCGCAAAGGCCATGAAGATTTGTCGCCGCCGTTTGTGACTTATCGCGAGCGGATCGATGGGAAGTACTGGTTTCCGGTGTATACCAAGGGGGATGGAATTCTGCATTTTTCCGGCGGCAAAGGGTATCTGAGCCAGGACGTGCACATTCGCGAGTTCGTGAAGTATACCGACTACAAGCAGTTCGGATCGACGTTTAAAGTTACTTACGGAGGGCAGGAAATTGGCGGGAGCGGAGCGAAGCCGGAATCGGGGGCTTCGCCGCCAACGCCGGCTCCTCCGGCGTCCGCGCCTCCGGCTGCCGCCCCACATCCGTAAACGTTGCGGTATGCGCGGCGACTTTGCTGTAAGACAGACGCCGAGGACGAACACCTGATGAAAGAGTTTGATGCGGCCTCGCTTGGGGCGCTGGCGACCGAGGCACGGAACGCGGCGAGTGAACGGTTGGACGAGCTTTCGACGGCGGAGATGCTTGGCGTGATGCACGCCGCCGATCGCGAGGTTGTCGATGCGGTGAGCGGCGGAGATTCCTCACATTGCTGCAGCGGTCGACGCTATTGCCGAGCGAATCGCGAACGGCGGTAGGCTCTTCTATACAGGTGCGGGAACTTCGGGGCGGTTAGGGGTGCTGGATGCCTCGGAGTGTCCGCCAACCTTTGGCGTCGCTCCTGATCTGGTGCAGGGAATTATGGCGGGTGGCGATATTGCGCTGCGCAGATCCATCGAGGGCGCGGAGGATGACGCTTCTCTCGGCGCCTCGGACCTGAGGGCTGCTGGATTCATGCGCGAAGGACGCGCTTGTAGGGATTGCTGCGAGTGGACGGACGCCTTATGTGCTGGGAGCGATCGAGTATGCGCGCTCTCTTGGCTGCGCTGACTATTGGGTTGAGCTGCGTGCCGAATTCGACAATCGGTGCGGCGGCGGAGATTGCCATTTCGCCGGTGACCGGGGCCGAGGTGCTGACCGGATCGACGCGGCTGAAGGCGGGCACGGTGACGAAGCTGGTTCTGAATATGCTGAGCACCGGCGTGATGGTGCGCACCGGGTATGTCTACGGCAACCTGATGGTGAATGTGCAGCCGACCAATGCCAAGTTGGTTGACCGTGCCGGGCGCATCGTGGCAGCGATTACGGGGCTGGATCGTGAGCGCGCTGGCGAGTTGCTCGGCGAAGCTGGTTCGGTGAAGACTGCGGTGGTGATGGCGATGTTGGGGCTTTCCCGCGCGGCTGCTGAATCGCGCTTGGCTTTCGCTGGCGGGAGTCTGCGCAAGGCGCTGGGCGAAGCGTAGCAGAACTTTCGAGAGACTCCCTCAGCGGCTAAAGCCGGATCGATTCTATGGCACATAGGGCACGGCTGAAGCCGTGCCCCTTCAACGGACGGACTTGATGGCCAACTCAAGCCCTGTCCGGCAGCGCCTCTCTGCTACACTTGCGGAATCCTACGAGCAAAGGCCAGAGACAGATGAAAGCCAAGCTGAGCAAGTACTTGCGCGATTGCGCCTATCTCCTCCCTATTTTGTTGTTTGCAACGATCGCGCTGAAGGCGCAGCAGCCACAACGGACGTTGCTTCGGGCTGGGCATGTAATCGATGTGCATACAGGGAATGAAGCTGCCGATCAGACGATTATCGTCACGGGCGACAAGATCACGGCGATCGCGGCGACTGCATCCACTCCGGCGCTGGGCGGCGATAAGGAGATCGATCTTCGCGGGCTGACGGTGTTGCCGGGAATGATCGACGCGCATACGCATCTGACAGGGAATCCCGACTTCGATCCTTACGTTGAGTTAACGACGACTCCCATCAAAGAGGCGCTCAATCGGCGTTCGTAACGCGAACACTACGCTGATGGCCGGTTTCACGACGGTGCGAAATGTCGGTGCGGGCGGCTACTCCGACGTGGCTTTGCGCGACGAGATCAATGCCGGGCACTTTGCTGGGCCGCACATGCTGGTCTCCGGACCAGCGCTCGGAATTACCGGCGGCCACTGCGATGAGAACCTGCTGCCGTTTGAGTACCACGTCACGGGCGATGGTGTGGCGGATGGCATCGCGGAGGTGCAACACAAGGTCCGGCAGAACATTAAATATGGCGCGGACCTGATCAAGATCTGCGCGACCGGCGGCGTGCTCTCGAAGGGCGACGATCCGCAGGCTTCGCAATACACGCTCGAAGAGATGAAGGCGATCGTCGCCGATGCGCATCGTTTGGGACGCAAGGTCGCAGCGCACGCGCATGGAGCGCAGGGGATTTTGTGGGCGAGCGAGGCGGGGGTCGACTCGATCGAGCATGGTTCCTACATCGATGATGCCGGTATCGCCGAGATGAAGAAGGATGGGACTTATCTGGTGCCCACGCTTTATTTGGAAGACTGGATGATTCAATCCGGGCACTTGCCTCCGTTCTATGAGCAGAAGATGAAGGACGTCAGCGCGGTTGCGAAGAAGAACATCAAACATGCGATTGATTCGGGTGTGAAGGTTGCGCTGGGGACGGATGCCGCCGTGTATCCGCATGGGTTGAATGCGCATGAGTTCGACGTGTATGTGAACCAGATTGGCATGACGCCACTTGCCGCGCTGCAGTCCGGGACGATCAATGCGGCCGATCTGCTGGGATGGAAGGACAAGACGGGTGCGCTCGATCCTGGCAAGTGGGCGGACATTATTGCGGTCAACGGCGATCCGCTCAAGGACATAAAGACGTTGCAGACGGTGCCGTTCGTGATGAAGTCGGGTGTTGTATACAAAAACGAGACCGCTGCGAAGTGAAAGCGACTCGCTTCGAATTTCGCTTTCGCGTCATTTTCATCACGGCGCTCTATTTTCTGGGTTTCTGGACGCCATGGGAAAGCCCAGGCCCGCGGGGAAGTCCGAACCCGATGCGGCTTTGGTCGTGGCTGGCGATTGAGGCAGCGCGAACGAGTCTGGTTGCGACCAGCGTTGCCTATCTCGCGATCACGTTTGCTGCAGTTATGCTGGCCGTTGCCGGGGCGTGGCTGCGTGTGTGGGGCACCGCATACCTGGGCCACTCTGTGATGCGTAACAGGACGATGCAGGCTGGCGCAGTGATGGCTGCGGGGCCTTATCGGCATCTGCGCAACCCTCTGTATGTTGGCTTGCTGCTGAACTCGTTCGCTGTCTCGATTCTCATGCCGGTGACGGGTGCGGTCTTCTTTCTGGTGGGGATTACGGTCTTCACCGTGCGACTGATAGGCGCTGAAGAGGCCTTTCTAATCGGGCAATTGGGCGAGGATTATGCCGAATATCGGAAAGCCGTGCCATCGATTCTGCCGAGCTTGAAGTCGCGTCTCGGAGCATCCGCTGCAAAGCCACGCTGGCTGCAGAGCTTGCTGGCGGAGGTTTATCCGGTAGGGACGGCCGTTTGCTTTGCGGTGCTGGCCTGGAGCTATGACGCCGACCTGCTGACGCGCTGCGTGATCGTTTGTTTCGGCGTTTCTCTGGTCTTTCGCGCGCTGACGGGCTCGCGGGGCGAATCTCGAGCCGAAACTTCTTAGACAGCGTCAATAGGTCGGCGCGTCCAACTCATCCGTAATCGCCTTCACCATCGCCGCCGTGTGCGAGGTTCTCAAAGCGCGTGCACTTTGCCATATACGCGAGATGGACTGTACCGGTGGGACCGTTGCGCTGCTTGGCGATGATGATTTCGGCTTTGCCTTCGGTATCCGGATCGGGCTGGCCGTTTTCGTCGCGGTTGTAATAGCTCTCTCGATGGATGAAGGCGACGACGTCGGCGTCCTGCTCGATCGAGCCAGATTCGCGCAGGTCGGAGAGCATTGGCCTCTTGTCCTTGCCGGCGCGCTGTTCTGAGGCGCGGCTTAGCTGTGAGAGTGCGACGACCGGGACTTTCAGTTCCTTGGCGAGCGCCTTCAGGCCGCGTGAAATTGCGGAGACTTCCTGGGTGCGATTTTCATATCCTCTCGACCCTTTGCCTGTGCTCTGCGTGGCCGACATCAACTGGAGGTAATCGATGACGATGAGGTCAAGGCTGCCTTGCGTCTGGCGGAGGCGGCGCGCCTTCGCGCGCATCTCGGCGAGCGAGATGCCGGGTGTGTCGTCGATGAACATCTTTGCTTCGGTGAGGCGCTCGAGGGCGAGCGTGAGTTTTTGCTGGTCTTCGCGGAGTAGAAAGCCTTGCTGGATCTTCTGCGAGTCGACGAGCGCTTCGCGATGCAAGCATGCGGCGCAGCAGGGATTCTTTTGACATTTCGAGCGAAAAGACGGCGACAACCTTGCCACCGCGCACCGAGGCGTTTTGCGCGATATTGATGGCCCAGGCGGTCTTGCCCATGGATGGGCGGGCGGCGATGATGGTCAGCTCGGAATGCTGCAGGCCGCTGGTTTTCTTATCGAAGTCGTCGAAGTGGGTCTGCAGGCCGGTGATCTGCTTGCCCTGCTTGTAGAGGTTGTCGATGGTGCCGAAGGAGTCGCGGACGATCTCGGGGATGCTGGCGAAGCCGTTAGTGACTCCCTGTTCTGTGACCTCGAGCAGTGAGCTCACGATGCGATTGAGGATGGTCGAGCGCGTCTTCGCTCTGGTCGTGCGCCGCGCTGATCGAGAGCGCGGAGTGCTTGATCAACTGCCGCAGTAGCGAGCGGTCTTTGACGATGCGGACGTACTCCTCGATGCTGAGTCGGCGGGGCAGACCCTCGGTGAGGGAGAAGATGTAAGCGACTCCGCCGACGGCGTCAACCTCTTTTCGGCGGCCGAGTTCATCGGTCAGGGTGACGATGTCGACTGGGCGCCCGGAATTGATGAGCTCGCCCATGCGCGCAAAGATGCGCTGGTGGGAATCGAGCGCGAAGTCGTCAGCGGTGATGCGCTCGGTGGCCTCGTTGTAGGCGGTGTTTTCGAGCAGGATGGCGCCGAGGATCGAACGTTCGGCGTCGATGCTGGCGGGCAGGCCGCGTTCAAAGGCGATGTCGGGAGTGGTGGCCACACTCTCAGTTTAGGTAGTTTAGCCATGAGGAAAACGGCCGGACTGTGTGCATCGTTGATTCCTGTGCGGCGGCAGGTGCGTCTAAGAAAATGCGGGTGTCCGGGGCGAACCAAGACGCCTCGGAGGCCCAATTCCACTACAATAGAACCGTACGTTGTGTCCCCATGAAAATGCACCTGAGAAGTCTGTTGTTTCTGCTGGCGGGGTTGGCTCCCGCGGCAATGGTATCCCACGCACAAGAGGCAGCTACCGACGAGACTGCCAAGACCCCAACCCAGCTGCAGGTGATGCAGAAGCTCGAAGATACCTGGAGCGCAGCGCTCGCCAAGCGAGACCAGTATGGTCTGGAGATCGTGCTGTCGCCGCAGTTTGTGAATATCTCCGCCGACGGCGACGTGCGGTCGCGCAACCAGGAGATCGCTTATGTTCTCAACAAGTTTCCCGACATGATTTCGCTGGAGCAGACGGTGGTCAGCGTGCGTACTACGGGCGATATTGCAGTGGTGAACGGCACCTACATTTTGCAGAAGCGGGTGAACGGGCATCCGGTTGAGGAACGAGGTGTTTTCAGCCACGTCTTCCAGAAGACCCGATCGAACTGGCAGTGCATCAACGCGCAGCGGACGATCGTGCAGGAAGAAGCGGTAGCGAAAGCCAAAGCGGCAAGCGCCAAGACGAGCAATGCCGAGCTGCCGTTCCATATTCCGCTCTTTCACAAGGGCGCGGATCCGGCTCCTCCGGCGTCGTCCCAGACGCAGACGCAGAGTAATTCCGCGACTGAGACTCAGCCGGCGAATCCGCAGTAGGTGTCGAACTTCGCGCCACCCACCCTTGACGACAGAAACAAGAGCGTCGTCAAGGATGGGGCACCCACTTTTGCTGATTGGTTATTGGGCCGTTGTGGCGAGGCGCTTGCCCTGGATCTCGATGTAGACATTCACCAGCGAGAGCGCGGCGGGGGTGACTCCGGGAATGCGGCTGGCCTGGCCGAGCGTTTGCGGGCGGACGCGGGCTAGCTTCTCCTGCATCTCGCGGGAGAGCCCGCTGACTGCTGTGTAGTCGAACCATTCGGGGATGGTGCGGCCCTCGGCCTTCTTGAGCTTGTCGATCGACTTGCGCTGCTGATCCAGATATCCGGCGTACTTGATCTCGGTCTCGATGGCCTTGAGCTCGTTGCGGACCTGGGCAGAAAGCAGCTTCGATTCGTGATGCTGAATGAGCGGAGCGAAGAGCGTTACCTCTCCTTCTTCCTTGGCGAATTCTTCGCGCAAGACCGGCAACAAGCGATGTCAATGGATGATTTCGGGCCGCTTTAGCAACTGGGCGTAGGTCTGTCCGGCGGCGTTCGCACCTAATGCCTTCTGCAAGCTCTGGCAAAAGCTCGGCGATACGGGCGAAGTTTGCCTTGCGTGTGGCGAGCAGCTTTTCGACGGCGACGGCGCGGGCTTGCTTGGCCTCGTAGTCGGCCCAGGCCTGGTCGTTGATGAGGCCGAGGCGGCGTCCGTAGGGCGTGAGGCGGCGGTCGGCGTTGTCGATGCGCAGGTGCAGGCGGAACTCGGCGCGCGAGGTGAACATCCGGTAGGGCTCGTTGGTGCCCTTGCTGATGAGGTCGTCGATGAGGATGCCGGTGTAGCCCTCGGTGCGGTCGAGGGTGAACGGCGCCTCGCCGCGGACCTTGAGCGCGGCGTTGATGCCGGCCATGAGGCCCTGGCAGGCGGCTTCTTCGTAGCCTGAGGTTCCGTTGATCTGCCCGGCGAGGTAGAGGTTCTCGAAGGACTTTACGTTGAGACTGCGGTCAAGTTCGGTTGGGTCGATGGCGTCGTATTCGATGGCGTAGCCGGGGCGCAGCATCTCGGCGTTCTCGAGGCCGGGGATGGAGTGGACGATGTCGGACTGCACTTCCATCGGCAGCGAGGTCGACATGCCGTTGACGTAGACCTCGTGCGTGTCGAGGCCCTCGGGCTCGAGGAAGAACTGGTGCTGCTCCTTGTCGGGGAAGCGGACGACCTTGTCTTCGATCGACGGGCAATAGCGCGGGCCGATGGCGTGGATCTGCCCCGAGTACATCGGCGAGCGCGAGACGTTTTCGCGGATGATGCGCAGCGTCTCGGGCGTGGTGTGGGCGATGTGGCAGCTGACCTGGCGCTGCGACAATTTCTTGCGTCCGGAAGCTGAAGGGCGTCGGCTCGGCGTCGCCGGGCTGCTCCTCAAAGCGCGACCAGTCGATGGTGCGGCCGTCGAGGCGCGGCGGGGTTCCGGTCTTGAGCCGGCAGCCGCGCAGGCCGAGGCGCTTAAGTGCTTCGCCGAGAAGGATGCTGGGCGGCTCGCCGCTGCGTCCGGCGGAGTATTGCTGCTCGCCGCAGTGGATGAGTCCGTTGAGGAAGGTTCCGGTGGTGATGACGACCGCGCCGGCGAAGACGCTGCGTCCGTCGCGGAGCTTGAGGCCGATGACCTTCTTGCGCTCGCCGGCATTCTTCTTCGGACGAGCAGGACGTCGACGACTTCGGCTTGCTTGATGAAGAGGCCGGGCTGCGACTCGAGCACCTGGCGCATCTTCACGCGATATTGCTGCTTGTCGCACTGCGCGCGGGGCGACCAGACGGCGGGGCCGCGCGAGGTGTTGAGCAGGCGGAACTGGATGCCGACGGCGTCGGCGACCTCGCCCATGACTCCGCCGAGCGCGTCGACTTCGCGGACGAGATGGCCCTTGGCGATGCCGCCGATGGCGGGGTTGCAGGACATCTGCGCGATGAGGTCGAGGTTCAGCGTGAAGAGCGCCGTGCGCAGGCCCATGCGCGCCGCGGCGATGGCGGCTTCGCAACCGGCGTGTCCTGCGCCGACTACGACTACTTCGTATTGTTCGGTGTATGCCATTGGCTAACTCCTATTCTAAAGGAGCCAGAGTAGTCCGCCGGCGAGGACCATGGCTGCGGCGAGAGTTTGCGGCAGTAGGTAGGTAGTTGCGGTGAGATCGCCTCGCAGGAAATTCGAACACGAAGCTGCTCGCTGCGTGAAGAAAGAGCCAAGCGCCCATGATCTCGCCGCTACGGATTTTCCATGCATCCCGGTTCGCGATCATCGCCAGCAGGAGCGCGAAGATGCAGAGTTCCGTGAGCGTCACATAGAGCTGTACCGGATGGAGCGGCGTGCCGAGCGGTGCGCCGTTCCATAGCGAGGCGAGGCGGCTAGTGTAGGTGACGGCCCAGGGCAGGTTGGTTGGGGTGCCGAAGTCTGATCCAGCCGCAAATGCGCCGACGCTGGCGATGGAGAAGCCTAATGCTAATGGCGGCGCGAGAGCGTCGAGGGTTCGGCGGAAGGGCATTCGAGTGAAGAAGGCAAACGCGCTCATGTCGAGAATCGCTGCGGCGACGCCGCCGAGGATCGCGACCTCTGAGCGAACGCGGAGGACGCCGATCAGCCAGAAGCGGATGAGCGGTGAAGTCCTTCCAGTTGGTGAAGATCAAGATCAGGCGAGGAGCGAATAGGGCAGTAAGAGTGCCGACGATGCCGAGGTCCCAGACTTTCTCTGGATTGAGGTCAAGGCGTCGTGCGGTGATTCGCGCGGTGAAGAGCGCGACGATGATGGCGATGGCGGTGAAGACTGCGGATGTTGGGATTGCGATAGAGCCAAACTGGAAGAGGCGTGGATGCACGATGGGATGAGCAAAGAACAAAACCGACCCACTGGGCCGTAGGTAAGTACTCTGGTGAACCCGTCCTAAGACGGTGGGGCTCTCCGCGGTTCATTAGGCATTCCGGACTGGCGGACGCGGCACACAGAACCGATTATCGAGTCGAGCCCCTGTTCGATGATTAAAGGTTCAACCAGAGTTGACCACCTACCTGCTTTGCAGGCCGGTTTCTGAGTTGGATGCTAACGGGAGATGCGCGGCATTGCAAGCGAAGAAGTGGGAAACTTCGTCGCTTGACAAAACTGAAGTCTGCAGGTTCGATATGGGACTTGTGATAACCAGCGCTTCAGCTGATGCGGCGGTCTTCGGTTAAAAGGGAATCGAGGAGCCCGTTGAGCGAGCTGGCGCGTTTATGAATGCTGCTGCGGGCTTCGGTGAGGTTGCCGCTAAGCTCGTTAAGCCGCTCTTCGGCGCGGGCGAGCTCGTCGGCGATATTGAGCGCCGCGAGCACGGCGACGCGAAGCGAATCGACAGTCTTGCCCTGGGACGCGACGAGGCGCATCTTGCTGTCGACGATCTGCAGCGAGTTGGTGGATGTATTCGCGAGTCCTGACCGCGCAAGCGATAGTCTGGTCGAAGATCTCGACCGTAACGGTCGAGGAGGCGGGCGGGGTTGACTCGTTGGTTTCGCTCATGAAAAATTCAGACTGATAGCTCGTCGAGCTGGCGGAGCAGGCGTTCGATGCGGGTGCGAACCAAGTCGCGTTCGCTCTTGTAGGCTTCGACCTCTGATGTGGCTTCCAGAGTATCTGCCGCCTGGGCGTCGAGCTTTTGCTGCAACTCGGCGACCTGGTCTTCGGCGGCTATGCGGGCGCTTCGCTCCGCTTTGAGCAGGTCGACGGCGCGCAGAATACGCTGTTCGAGCGCCGCAAAATCGTCGTCGCCGACCGTGGCTTCTGTAGCCTGAAACGCGAAGGTGGACATCGAATCACCCCTCTAAGCTCAAAGTATAACGTGAGACTGCATGAGGAAAACCGTGCACCTATTGGCGGAATTGGTGCAGATTTGGCTGCCGTCCGCGCGCGGACGACCACACCCAGGTTAGCTACGCGAACCCTTCGGCAGGCTCAGGGCAGGCTCTGGGGCACCTGCATTGGTTAGGTTCGCAGGCGTCCGCCTTTCATTTCGATGGTTTTCACAATCGCGGCGGAGTAGCTTTGCAGGTCCTCTTCGCGCAGGGTGCGGGTCTCGGATTGAAAGACAGCGCCGAGCAGAAGCGAATAGTGGCCTCGCGGGTACGCGTTCGCCCCTCGGATCGCGCAGTATCTCTTTGGCTTCGTAGGAGACCAGTTCCGGGATGGCGAGGCCATCGAGCTCAGCGGCGATCTCAGCCCACTTCACCGCGTTGGGGAAGATGAAGGAGAAGTCGCGCTGTACAGCCTGATAGCGCGAGAGCTCCCGCGCGGCGGGTTGGCGCAGCGATTGTTTGTAGAGGCGATCAAGATAGAGTTCGCCGATGAAGACGGGCTGCTTGAGCTTGCGGCGGTCCGCTTCAGACGGATGCAGTTGGCCGAAGTAGCCGACGGTGAGGCCGTCGATGACCGCGCGAGCGGCACGGCCGGGATGCAGCCATGACGGCAGCAGCCCTGAATCGACAGGGAAGGCGTCGATGTAGTTCGAGCGCGCGGAGAACTTAGACAGCAACTCTTCGACTGCGCCTTTGAGGAGGTAGAAGTCGACAGGCTCGGCTGCTGGAAGGGGCTCTTCGCGCCGGCGTGGCCGGTTGCGCCGAAGGCGAGCGATGGGCGCTCGTCGACTTTGTCCGTCGATCCCGGAGAAGACCGTGCCGAGCTCGAAGAGAGCGACGTCGTCCGACGTCGCGGTTCAGATTGCCGGCGAGCATGGTGAGCATTCCAGGAATGAGCGAGGGGCGGAGCATCCCGGCTTCTTCGCTGAGCGGGTTGCCGATTTTGACGGCGGAGTCGGGTTGCGGCGCAAATGTGACCGCGTCGGTTGCAGAACAGAAAGTGCTGGAGACGGCTTCGTTCCAGCCGAGCGCGAGCAATGTGCGGCGCAGGGTCGATTCTTTTTCGGCGTCGGCAGCGCGACGACCGAACCGGCGAAGGCGGGGAGCGTGTTGGCGAAGCGGTTGTAGCCGTAGACGCGGGCGACTTCTTCGATGAGGTCGATCTCGCGTTCGAGATCGAGACGCCAGCTGGGGAGGGTGACGGCGTATGCGCCTTCGGCGGATTTCTCCAGCTTGCAGCCGAGCGCGGTGAGGACCGATTCGATCGTCTCGGCGGTGATGCCCTCGGGAGCTTCGGTCTTGCCGAGGATGCGCTGGACTTCGCTGACGTGGAGGCTGATTGCAGGACGATTGGCGGTGCGGGCCTGGACTTCGGGGATGATGACGTCGACGAGGTCGCCTTCGATTTCGCCGCCGGCTTCGAGGACGAGCTGGCTGACGAGCGCGTTGGCGATGGGCGCGGCGTTGAAGTCGGCTCCGCGCTCGAAGCGGTGCGAGGCGTCGGTGTGCAGGCCGTGGCGGCGGGAGCTGCGGCGGACGGTTCCGGGATCGAACCATGCGGCTTCGACGAGGATGTTCTTCGTCTCGGGGGTGATCATCGAGTCCCAGCCGCCCATGACTCCGGCGATGCCGAGGGGCTTGACGTGGTCGGCGACGATGAGGTCTTCGGGATCGAGGTTGCGCTCGACTGCCGTCGAGGGTGCGGAGCTTTTCGCCTTTGCGGGCGCGGCGGACGACGATTCCGCCTTCGATCTTGTCGAGGTCAAAGGTGTGGGTGGGCTGGCCGATCGCGAGTGTGACGAAGTTTGTGGCGTCGACCGCGTTCGAGATGAGCTTTTGATCGAGCAGGCGGAAGCATTCGGCGACGAGTGCCGTGCGATGGCGCGATCTTGATGTTGCGGAGGACGCGGGCGGTGAAGCGTCCGCAGAGGTCTGGGCTCTTCGATGACAACTGGATACGGCGTTTTGGCTGGTGAAGCTGCCGGAGATTCGATTTGCATCAGTTTCAGCGGCAAATTGTAGATAGCTGCGATTTCACGAGCGATTCCGTAGTGGTTCATGGCGTCGACGCGGTTCGTGGTGATGTCCATGTCGAACAAGGAGCCGTGCGCGCCGAGATCGAAGATGCCTTCGACGGCGATTCCACGAAGAGTGAGGTCTTCGGCGAGCTGTTTGTCGTCGGCCGCGACTGTCGGCAGGTAAGAACGGAGCCAATTAGAAAGTATCTTCATGAGGGAGTTTGGGAACTGCTAGCTAGGCGGCGGTCAAGCTGAGAGGCGGAGTCCGGCTTCAGATGCCAATATATCCTTTAATTGTGTGATAGCTAAAAAGCAGTTTCGTGCGCACCGCAGGTCTTCGCAGCATACGTCATTGCCTTGATAAACCGATCTGTATCTTCCTGAGTTGATAGGTATACGTACCGAACGTAGCCCAACGGCTTGTCATCTGGATTCAATGAGCTCGGTACATTAGTGGCATTTTGCTCAAGGTATGACCATGTCAGGGCGAATCCCGAATACGTATAACTCCAGTTTTCTTTGTCTTTGGTAGTGACAACAGAGAATGGATGGGTGGCGAACGAGTGTAAGTCCAGCTTGGCCAAGGGCACTACAAATCTTGTTTTCTTTTCATCATCCGAAGAAACATCATCCTTCCGACCATCCCTCTCCCCATAGTTGGTACGCACAACGTCCCATCCGAGGAGGCACGGCTTCACGCTGGAGGCTACGTTAGTCTGCCTATAGTAGGTTGTTGACAGGTGCTTGTTATCGACAAAAAAAAGTGACTGTCCCGCGCCATCGGAGATAAGGTTGACCAGGACCGCATAGGCATCGGACAGTTTTTGGTGTTCCGCCGATGTAGATCCAGTCGTGCTTTTCTTCTGCGCGGAACCTACTAATGGTAGAGCTGCGATCATGTAGACGGCGAATACAGATTGGAAGCCGATTTTCACTGAGACTGCCTCCGTGCACAAATCCGACACCTCCGAAGAATAAGACACGCCGGCTCTCGATCCAAAGCGAATACTCAATCCAGACTTGGCGACGGCATTCCGCTCCGACTCCTCATGCAAACTGCTCCAGAAACCGCACATCTCCTGAATACAGCTGGCCAATATCGCTGACGCCGTACTTCATCATGGCGATGCGGTCGACGCCCATGCCGAAGGCGAATCCGCTAATCTTCTTCGGGTCGTAGCCGGGTTGTTTGCCTTGGACGAATCCGAAGACGGCGGGGTCGACCATTCCGCAGCCGAGCAGCTCGATCCAGCCGGATTGCTTGCATTTGCGGCAGCCGCTGCCTCCGCAGAAGATGCAGCTGATCTGCACGTCGGCGCTGGGTTCGGTGAAGGGGAAGAACGATGGGAAGAAACGCGTCTTCACCGAGGAGCCGAAAAAGGCCTTCATCGCGTGGTCGAGCGTTCCCTTCAAATCGGAGAAGGTGATGTTGGGGTCGACGCAGAGGCCCTCGACCTGATGGAAGATCGGCGAGTGGGTGGCGTCGGCGGCCTCGTTACGATGCACCTTGCCGGGGATGACGATGCGCAGCGGTGGCGGATGCTGCTCCATGGTGCGAATCTGCACTGGCGAGGTGTGGGTGCGCAGGAGCAGGCGGTCGCGGAGCGGCTTGCGCTCCTGACTGGCGATGACGAGCGTGTCCTGGGTGTCGCGGGCGGGGTGGTTGGGTGGGAAGTTGAGCGACTCGAAGTTGTAGTAATCGGTCTCGACCTCGGGGCCGACTCCGACGGAGTAGCCCATCGCCTGGAAGACGGAGACGATCTCGTTCATAGTGCGGATGAGCGGATGTTCGGCGCCGAGCGGACGATGAGTGCCAGGGAGGGTGATATCGATCGCTTCGGCAGCTAGTTCGGAAAGACTGAGGCCACCGGAACTGGCCGACTCCAGACGCTGCTCGATCTCTTCTTTCAACTTGTTGAAGCGCTGGCCGATGAGCTTCCTGGCTTCGGGAGGGGCGGTTTTGAGCCACGCGTCGCTGACGGCCTTCAGGCGGCCCTGTTTGCGGCCGAGCCAGTGCAGGCGGAATTGTTCGACGGCTTCGGCGTGGGCCGCCGCCCCGGAGAGGGTTTTCGCGGAACCTTCAACTTCGGCAGCAAGCTTGGCGAAGGCGGCGTCGAGATCGTCCGGGCCGAAGCCGGCCAGGATCGGAATGGCCGGGTGGGGAATTTGGTCTTACGGCATGGTCTCTCTGAGGATAAATCAGAGAGACCGCATATTCTGCTGGATCTGGCCTAAATGGAAATCGCTGGGCGGGACTTCCCTCAGCGGCTTCAAGCTGTCCAGAATCGTCGGCAGATGGCCCGGCTGAAGCCGGGCCCCTTCAAAGGAGCTTCCGACACTCGACGTCGGGGAATAGTACCGACTAAGCCTGGAATTGCACGGTCGAGTCGAGTCGGGATTCTGCCACGGCAATGCTGGAACCGCTGGCGACCGGGCCGATATGGTCCGGGACGTAGGCCTCATATCCGCCGGCTGTATATTCCACAACCGCCGATTGCGGCTTTCCGTTCGCGACGACCTGGGTGGTTGCGGCGAGCGTCCCCACCGGCGGTGTGCTGGCGATTATCGAAGCAATGCTCTCAATTTGCATGGCTGCGCTCCTGATCCGAGAGTCGAGAGGTCTCATGGAGCCTCAATCCATGTTTCGGCGGCAGCGGAGGACACTTGAACGATCTTCGGTTTATCTCTGCCGTTACCTGCGAGAGCGGTTCCGTTATGGAACGCCGGGGCCGAGTGGCGGGCTTGGGAGGACCTGCAGGGGGCCGAACCAGCCTCGCCACTTTTTGCGGGCGGGTTCGGGCGATATTCTATTAAAGCTCTGGACTTCTCCGCCCTCCAACCATGCGCCGACGCTGGTTATGCATCGCCATGTTGCAGGGTCTGATGCTGACCTCGGCGCTGCTCGCGGCGCCGACGCATTCTCATGCGAAAAAAACTCATGCGTCGGGCGCAGCACACAGTGGCAACGCGGCAAAATCCCATCATGCTAAGTCCGGCGTAGCTACGCATCATGCGACGATTCAGAAGGCGAGTCTTTCCAGTCCGCGTGTGGATCATAAAGCTGGATTAGGCGGAGGGCCGAGTGTGTCTGCTTCCCTGCAGACGACGCAACCGGTGATGACCGCCCTTATCGACCCGGTGCCTCGGGGGCACTTCGTGGCGCCACGGCCGCTCAAGGGATCGCACGAGTCCCTGGTGCGGCAAAATGTGCGTTCCGACGAAGAGGGATTGACGCGGATCCAGGATGACGCCGAGCTGCTGACGATGCGTCGCGAAGGGGAACTCGTCGGCCTGCCGACCAGCTCGGCGCTGGTTGTCGATGAGCGGCTTCCGGCGAACCGGCGATACTGCCGCTCGTGGACGGCCCAATTTATCTCCGACCTCTCGCGGGTGCACTACGGACGATTTCACCGGCCGCTGCAGGTCAACTCGGCGGTGCGGACGGTCGAGTATCAACGCCACCTGGAGCTGGTGAACGGCAACGCCGCGCCGGCCGAGGGCGAAGACGCGTCTCCCCACCTGACGGGCGCGACGATCGACATCGCCAAGAAGGGCCTCTCGATGGAAGAGGTCGGGTGGATGCGGGCGTATCTGCAGCCGCTACAAGCGGCGGGCAAGATCGACGTTGAGGAAGAGTTTTACCAGGCGTGCTTCCACATCACCGTGTACCGTTCTTACCGTCCGCAGTCGCACAGTAGGGAAGCGACGGCCCCAGGAAGCACGCGCCATCCAACTTCGGCGGCGTTGCTGGCGGCGCAAGTCCAGTAAGGCTGGAATTTTCGGTGCGGAATTCGGCGGCGTCCAGAGTACAATCGCGCCATTGATGCTGCACGCTTGCTGCGGAGCAGCTAAACCAGCTTGTCAGGAGAGTTATGACTGAGAGTGGTGCTCCAACTTCCGGGAGAAGCAGTGGCAACGCCCGGCCTGAGCCAGGGTGAACGCGTCATTGATACATTCATCGCTCCTTCCAAGACCTTCACCGACATCTTGCGCAGTCAGAGCTGGTGGTTGCCATTTCTCGTCAGCGTGATCATCAGCTATGGATTCGTCTTCGCGCTGCAGAAGCAGGTGGGCTGGGATACGATCACGGCCAATTCGATCAAGCAGGACCCAAAGGCCGAGGAGCGGATGTCAGGCCAGACCGACGCGCAGCAAGCTCAGGCGATGAAAATCGTCACCATGAGCATTCAATATGGCATGTACGGCACGCCGCTTATTATTTTGGCTAGCGCGGCGATTCTCGCACTAGTATGGTGGGGAACGATCAACTTCATGTTTGGCGGCCGGGCCACCTTCGGGCAGGTCTTCGCGATGTGGATGTATGCGGCCCTACCGCTGCAACTCTTGTACATCCTGGCCATCGTGACACTCTTTGCCGGGCTGGATCGAGAAGCCTTCAACATCAATAACCCGGTGGGGACCAATGTTGGCTTTTATCTTCCGGCCGAGACCGCGCCGTGGCTGATGAAGCTCGCGACCTCGATCGACATCTTCTGGCTTTGGTCGCTTTTCCTGGCAGGCATCGGGCTGGCGATCGTCGCCAAAGTAAAGAAATCCGCCGGACTGACGGCGGTCTTTGGCTGGTGGGTTCTGGTCCAGATCGTGAAGGTTGTCTACTCAGCGGTCACCAGCTGACGACGATCCGATTCCAATTACTCGCTCCAGCGCTTGAAGACCAGCGATCCGTTGGTGCCTCCGAATCCGAAGGAGTTGGAGAGCGCGATCTCGATGTCCGCCTTCTGAGGGGTATTCGGGACGTAGTTCAGATCGCATTCCGGATCGGGATCGACGAGGTTCGCGGTTGGCGGTACGGTCTGGGTGAGCAGCGCCTGGATCACGATGCCAGCTTCGAGTCCGCCGGCGCCGCCCAGCAGATGGCCGGTCATGGACTTGGTGGAGCTGACCAGCAGCTTGTGGCTGGTGGCGTGTTCGCCAAAGAGCTTGCGCAGCGCGGCGGTTTCGAGTGCATCGCCGAGCGGCGTCGAGGTCGCGTGGGCGTTCACGTACTGGATGTCGCCAGGCTCGATGCCCGCGCTCTTGACGGCATTACGCATGGCACGAAAACAGCCTTCGCCCTCGGGCGGCATTCCGGTGATGTGGAAGGCGTCAGCGCTCATGCCGTAACCGATGATTTCGGCGAGGATTTTTGCGCCTCGCGCCTGCGCGAACTCCAGTTCTTCGAGGATCAGGATTCCAGCGCCTTCGCCAACGACAAAGCCGTCGCGGTCTTTATCAAAGGGGCGGCAGGCATGTTCGGGGTCGTCGTTGCGGGTCGAAAGCGCGCGCATGGCGGCGAACCCGCCGACGCCCATGGGGGTAATCGCGGCTTCAGCGCCGCCGGCGATCATCGCCTCGGCATCGCCGCGCTGGATGAGCCGGTAGGCGTCGCCGATCGAATGTGCGCTGGTGGTGCAGGCGGTCGCCGTCGCCTCATTCGGACCCTTTGCGCCATATTGAATGCTCACGTTGCCGGCGGCGAGGTTGACGATTGCTGCCGGGATAAAGAACGGCGAGATCTTGCGCGGGCCGCCCTTGAGCATGTTGCTGTGTTCGCGCTCGATGACGTCGAATCCGCCGATGCCGGAGCCGATGTGGACGCCGACTCGCTCCTCGTTCTCCGGGGTCACCTTCAGCCCGGACTCGAGCCATGGCCTCGGCGGTGGCGGCCAGGGCGAAGTGGATGAATCGCGCCATCTTCCGCGATTCCTTCTTGTCGATGAACAGGAGGGGATCGAAGTTCTTGACTTCGGCGGCAAAGGTCACCGGAAAGTCAGTGGCGTCGAAGGCCTGAGATTGGGGCCATTCCGCTCTTGCCGGCCAGCAGATTGTTCCAGACTTCAGGGGTGGTGTTGCCGACTCCGCAGATCAGCCCGATGCCGGTTACGACGACGCGCCTGGACAAAGTTACTTGCCTGCCTTCGCGTGCTTCTCGATGTATTCGGTAGCGTCTTTTACGGTCTTGATTTTTTCAGCGTCTTCGTCGGGAATTTCGAGGTCAAAGGCCTCTTCGAACTGCATCACCAGCTCAACGACATCGAGCGAATCGGCGCCCAGGTCTTCCTGAAACGATGCGCTCGGGGTCACCTCGGCTTCGTCCACCTGAAGCTGCTCGACGATGATCTGCTTAACCTTTTCTTCCACTGCTGCCATGTCTTCTCCTGTCAAAATAAGTGCAATGTCTGCGTAGCGCATAGCCCACTGGCGAACGCGAAAGCTGAACGGCGCCAGGCACGAAGATCCGGGCCCGCTCGGGCAGCTTATCCCGAAATTCCAAGTCTACTGAGCACCAAACCCAGTGTAAAGGAAGGGCGCGAGGAAAAGGGAGTTGCGGTGCCGGATATCCCGTCTAAGGCTACCAGATGGTTTGGATGGGGGCGGCGGAGGTGTATGCCAGAAGGTCCGGCCGAAACCATGAGGATTGTGGAAAGATATACCCCATGCCTTTGTCCACCTCCGTTTTCCTGATCGCATCCGTGATTTTTGTCCTCGTCGGTGCTTTGCTGGGCTGGCTGAGCCGTCGCGGTCAGATCGCCACGCAACGGGAGGAGGCAGCCACGCTTGCCGCCGAGAACCGGAGCCTCCAGACGGCCGTAAACTCGGCCAGTATTGCGGCTAGCGCCAGTGAAGCCAATGCCGCTGCGCAGCGCGAAAGGGCCGAGCGGCTGGAACAGGCGCTTCACGAGTCTGCGACCGCGCTGCAGCGCGCCCAGAAGCAGGCGACGATGATGGAGACCCAATTAGCCGAAGAGCGGGTGCAATCCCTGGACAAGCTTGCCATCCTCAATGAGGCGCGGCAGGAGATGTCGAATCAGTTCAAGTTGCTGGCCGGCGAGATCCTCGAAGAGAAGTCGAAGCGATTCACCGAGCAGAACCGCGAGAATATCGGGCAGCTCCTGTTGCCGCTGCGCGAGAAGATCACCGAGTTCCAGTCGAAAGTCGAGGAAGTGCAGAAGGAGGGCATCGCCGGGCGCTCGGAGCTGAAGGAGCAGATCGGCCAGCTCAAGACGCTCAACGAGCGGCTCTCACTCGATGCCACCAATCTGGTTAGCGCCTTGAAAGGTTCGTCCAAGGTGCAGGGCGACTGGGGCGAGTACATTCTCGAGAGCCTGCTGGAGAGCTGCGGTCTGCATAAAGGGCGCGAGTATGTGGTGCAGGAGAGCCTGAAGCGGGAAGACGGCAGAGGGGCGCGGCTGGACGTGCTGGTGAATCTTCCCGGCGGGCGGCATTTGATCATCGATTCCAAGGTTTCGCTTGGCGATTACAGCGACTACAGCAGCAATGAATCCGATGCAATGCGCGAGGCGGCGCTGGTGCGGCATCTCGCCTCGGTTCGCGCCCATCTCAGAAGCCTGTCGGACCGCGACTACCAGTCTCTCTATGGGCTGACGTCTCTGGATTTCGTCATCATGTTTGTGCCGATCGAGCCTGCTTTTATGTTGGCCATCGCGCGCGATCCAAATCTGTGGAACGAAGCCTGGAACAAGAATGTGCTGCTGGTGAGCCCGAGCACGTTGCTGTTCGTGATCCGCACCGTGGCGCACCTGTGGAAGCAGGAGCAGCAGACGCGCAATGTCGTCGAGATCGCCAAGCGGGGCGGCGACCTGTACGACAAATTTGTTGGCTTCGTCGATGACCTGAGGGCGGTCGGCATGCGCCTGACGCAGGCGAAAGACTCCTACGATGAGGCATATGGCAAACTGAGCACCGGCCGGGGAAACCTTGTCCGTCAGGCCGAGCTGCTGAAAGGGATGGGCGTGAAGGCGAAGAAGGCGTTGCCGGCGGAATTGACTGCAGGGGCATTGGAGTTTGGCGAAGAGCCTACGCTGGATGTTTCAGAGTTGATGGCCAGTCGGGATGATATTTGAGCGGCGCGGCCAATCCCTCAGATCGGCCGCAGCCTATTTCTGGCCGTGCTTGACGGCTTTTTGCGTCTCACCCGGCTTGGCGCCCTGGCCTTCGGTATAAGAGCCGGTGGAATGAATCCCCGCCGATGAAGCTCCGGGGATTGGCTTGGCCTGACTGACATTGAGACCTAGTAAACGGCGCTGCAGGGAGCGGCTGACGCCGGTGAGGTAGGCGTCCTCTGGCTCGACCGGCTGGACCGAGGTTGGCGCCTGGGTTTTGGCAGCTTGCCCTTCGAGCGCCGAATCCGACGACCGCCTGGAGGCGGGGACGCTTGTAGCCTTTGTCTTTGAAGCAGACTTTAGATCAGTCTTGAGGGAATCGGTCTTCGAGATTGTCGCTGATCGTCCTGGCATGAATGCCCCCGAGCACTGCAAGGTGAACAAATCGTAACTGATTAATAGACGCTTGGATGCCTCATTACGAGCGAATTTGTTCAGCTATTCAACGAACTTTTCTACTGGAGCGCCAAGCGTGCCTTGCTTCCGACTCGCGCATCCGCTTCCAGGTGATGTCGAGCGACTCGGGCAGGATCCGGGTTTCTCCGACGGTGGTCATGAAGTTCGTGTCGCCGGTCCAGCGCGGCAGGGCGTGGAGATGCAGATGCCCGGCGATCCCGGCTCCGGCGGCTTTGCCCAGGTTGAGGCCGAAATTCATGCCCTGCGGAGCATAGAGCTCGTTGAAGAGCGATTCGGTGTGCCGGGCGATGTCCATCATCTCGTGGGTGACCTGAGTATCCAATGTGGAGAGCGAGCTGTCGTGAGTATAGGGGACCACCATCACGTGGCCGCTGGCATAGGGATAGGCGTTGAGGCAGAGGAAGTTGTGTTCGGCGCGGAAGACGATGCCGGCCGCGCGTTCCGCGTCTTCGGGCGCGGTTCCGTGCTGCTCGGCGTACTCGACAGCGGCGATGAGGTTGCAGAAGACGCAATGGTGGTCGCCGGGCCATGCGGCGAGTTCGCGCGGGACACCTTGCCGCTCGCCGCCGTCGGCGGAGCTCACATAAGCGTAGCGCCAGGGCGTCCAGAGGTGGTCCATACCGGCAAGTATAGTGGCTGGGGCGGTTTAGGACTGCCCAGGCGCGCCGCGAGTGCGCCGGCGGCAGCGTGCCTGGTTCGATAATCGGGAATCTTTGCTCGCTCAGGCCGATGCACCCTGTTTTCATTGACACTCGTTTGCGGCAGTTGTTATTCTCAAAAGAGGTCTGCGTCTGGGAATTCTTCCGTGACCTGCGAACGCCGCTAACATATTCCCTGCCTGCCGAAATGCTCCAGTTTGGAGACGAAGTAGAGCCGGTCCACTTAACCCTGGCCCCTCACTCCCCTCCCTCCTGGTCGCCCGTCGGCAGAGAATAAGAACGGCAGAGCCCCGACGCCTCGCGATTGTTGCAAAAAATTCATAGCAATAGTCGAGAGAAAAGCTTGCGAACTGGGCCATGCTTAGAGATACGCATCGCCATAGAACGACACGTGGCGGGTACGGGACCGTCGACTGAGAAATCCCGGAGCTTGCAGCTATGGCAAACGTCCTAAATCCTGAACAAAACGAGAGCATAACCCTGAGCACTGAAATGGATACCCTGACCCTTGATGCCGCGACGGAGCACGCCGAACCGTCCGCTGAATTCACCTCTAACCCCGAAACCGAGTCGCAAGAAATTGCCGCGCTGGATTCGCTCCACGCCGTGGCCGATAGCCGCGCACAGGAGGCTCCGCAGACATCGGCATCGCCAGTTGCCGCCCATGGGGCCGAAGCGCCTGTAGCCGAGACCGTGGCGGTCGCGCCCAAGAGCGTATCTGTGTCTGCGACGACTGCCGATGAGGGTGATCTTTCCACTATGGAAGACTTCGCCGCGGCGCTGGAATCGTTTGATCGCGAGCAGGCCGCCGAGGCCGCAGCGCTGGCTTTCGATGACAACATCGTGACCGGAACGGTCATCAAGCTGACCGACAAGCATGTCGTTGTCGACGTTGGCCTCAAGAGCGAGGGACTAATTCCGCTGGAGCAGGTCATAGACCACACCGGCCAGCCCAAGCTGAAGGCAGGCGACACGGTCGAGGTGGTGGTCGAGCGCGAGGAGCCCGAGGGCGGATATTTGCTGAGCTATGAAAAGGCGCAGCGGCACCGGGTGTGGGACGTGATCGAGAAGGCGGCGAACGATAAGACGCCGATTACGGGAATTGTTGTCGGTCGCGTCAAGGGCGGCGTTACCGTTGACATTGGCATCAAGGCATTTCTTCCTGGGTCGCAATTGGAGGTTCGCCCCGTGCGCAACCTCGACGCTTACATCGGCCAGCCGATTGACGTCCGGGTGATCAAGCTCAACAAGAAGCGGGGCAATGTGGTTGTCTCGCGTAAGGAAATCCTGGAAGAGCAGCAGGCCAGCAAACGCAACGAGACCCTCGAGCATCTGGCCGAGGGAACTATCCTGACTGGGACTGTCAAGAACCTTACCGACTACGGCGCGTTCGTCGACCTGGGCGGCATCGACGGCTTGTTGCATATCACCGATATGTCCTGGGGACGGCTTACCCATCCTCGCGACCTGGTGAATGTGGGCGACGAGATTCAGGTCAAGGTGCTGAAGTTCGACAAGGAAAAGCAGCGGGTTTCGCTGGGCTTCAAGCAACTGACGCCCGATCCGTGGCTCGACGCGGTCGAGCGCTACCCTGTGGGCGCGCGTGTTCGCGGGCGCGTTCTGAGCGTCACCGACTACGGCTCGTTCATCGAACTGGAGCAAGGCATTGAAGGCCTGGTGCATGTCTCGGAGATGACCTGGTCGAAGAGGATGAAGCATCCGTCGAAGCTGGTCAAGCCGGGCGACGATGTCGATACGGTGGTGATCAGCGTCAACTCGACCGATCGCCGGATCTCTCTGGGCATGAAGCAGTTGCAGGAGAATCCGTGGGAGAACCTGTCGGGCCGGTATCCGGCGGGGACGATTGTCGAAGGCCGGGTGCGCAACCTGACTGACTTTGGCGCCTTCATCGAGATCGAAGACGGCATCGACGGGCTGGTTCACGTGAGCAACCTGAGTTGGACCAAGCGGGTCAAGCACCCGTCTGAAGTTCTGAAGAAGGGTGAAAAGCTGCGCGCGGTCGTGCTTGGCGTGGAGCCGGAAAACCGCCGTCTCTCGCTGGGCATCAAGCAGCTGCAGCCGGATGTGTGGGAGACCTTCTTCGCGCAGCATCGGGTCGGTGATGTCGTCAAGGGCAAGGTGCTTCGCACCGCGCAGTTTGGCGCCTTCGTCGAGATCGCGGAGGGCGTGGAAGGATTGTGCCATGTCTCCGAAGCCGCAGATGCCAATGGCGCGCCGATCAAGCTTGAGGCCGGTCAGGAGCAGGACTTCAAGATCATCAAGATGAACCAGGAAGAGAAAAAGGTGGGTCTGAGCATCCGCGCCGTCGGCGAAGAAGCCAGCAGGGCAGAGGTGGAGTCTTACAAGGCCCCAGTCTCGAGCTCGACGACCACCCTGGGCGATCTGATGAACTGGAAGCGCAGCTAAGCGACTCAACACTGAAAGCAAAAACGCCACCTTCGCGGTGGCGTTTTTCTTTGGTGCGCATGAATCAGTCGTTGAAAGCTTCTTCGAAAGCGGACCGATGCCTCAGGCCTGCGCGGCATCGGCGATGATTGCGGCGACGGCTTCCGGATTGGAGAGCATGGGCATGTGGCTGGTGGGCGTCTCGTGAATCTTGGCCCCGATGGCCGCGGCGATTTCGTATTGGGTCCTGGGATTTAGGATGCGGTCCTCGGTGGCGATCAGGTACCAGCTGGGTTTGGATTGCCAGGCGGGCGCCGCAACGGAGGCACCGAAGATTTGCCCCGCGAATGGTTTCTGCACGGCGACGGCGAGGTGCACAAGGCCGCGATGAATGTCGTGGGCCATCGCGTCCTGATATTGGTCGGCAGTCGCCCAGATGAAGCCGTGGGCGTCCGGGTGCATTTCCACTTTGGCGGCGGGCGGATTTCGGCCGAGGATCGCTCCAAGGACCTCTCCGGGCTGGGGCGCAAGTGCGGCAATGTAGACGAGCTTCACGACCTTGGAGTGGTGGCCAGCCTCGGAGATGACGCCTCCGCCGTAAGAGTGGCCGACCAGGACCACCGGGCCATCCAGATGGTCGAGGGCGCGATTGACCGTGGCGACGTCTTCCTCAAACGAGGTGAGCGGAATCTGGACGGCTCTTACGGAAAAGCCCTGATGGGCGAGGTTGGTGATGACCTCGCGCCAGGCTGAGCCGTCGCTCCAGACGCCGTGGACGAGCAGGATGCTGGGTTTTCCTTCCGACATGCGAGTGTCGACCTTTCAGCGCCGGAGGTTTCAGGGCTCCCAGGGCGACTGATCGAAGGTTAACAATTACTTTCCGGTGTCGACTTTGAGCTGGTAGTCGATCAGTTTTTTCGAATCGAAAGAGCTGATTGTCTTGGTATTGCTCTTCCGCCCGTTGTATTCCGCCCAAATTTCAAAGTCGACGTCGGGCGAGAGCTGGCCGAAGCGATAGCTGCCATCAGAGGTCGAGATGAAGCTCTTGATGTCGCCGGTTTTGGTGTTCTTCAGGTAGACGATTGCTCCGGTTTGCGGTGTATTGCTTGACCCGACGACCTTGCCCTCGACAACCTTTTGTCTAGCCTGGGCCGTTGCGTAGGGGGCGAATCCAGGAAATGCCAAGGAAAATGGTAAAGCGAGCAAGAAAACCATCATGGCGTGGAACAGATGCTTGCATTGGTGCCTACAAAGGAGTGCCTTCAAGCTCATTCTTCATCCTCATCCCGAACCGGGACATCTTCAGTTTCGTAGCCTTCGTTGTCGATCTTGCTGATTTCCAGAGGTTCGGTGGCCACGATCTCATATTCGGCGCCGCACTCGTCGCAAGTCACGACATCGCCTTCATCCACGACATCGACGTCGATGTCCAGCGGGCTTTCACACTCAGAGCAAATCGCCATAACCCTCTCCACATGCGCGGATTATTAGACTGATGATGACACATTCGGAAAGACGCGAATGTTTCCGGCGGCCCATAACCAGTGTTCAAGGGAAGCCCCGGGCCGTCAAGCAATCGGGTCGATCCGGCAGAGAAAACGAACCGCGCTAGAATTGGGCATGAATTTAGCCAGATTCCTGCCGAACGGCCCTGCAAAACTTGATTTCAACGTGACACTTCGCCGGCATTGCAGCCGATGGCTGCTGGCTGGTCTGGCGTTTGCGCTCGCCAGCTCTCAGCCTGCAGTTTGCGATGGCAATCCACGCGATTTGGATGCCACCGGCTCGCCGATACAAGCGGCGCCTGTCGATCCTCAAATCCAGGCGGCGCTGGCACAGATTTCAGATCGGCAGATTCGCCGCACGATCGAGAAGCTGGTGAGTTTTCACAATCGAAACACTCTGTCGAGTATGGATTCGGATCTGCCGGCGGGACAGGGGGTGACGGCGGCGGCAGACTGGATCGCGCAGCAACTGGTGGGCTACTCCGCCGACTGCGGCGGCTGCCTGGAAGTAAAGCGCGACACGTTCACGCAGGAGGCCCAACCTCCGCCTCAGGGGCGAATTCCTGTGCCGACGACGATCACGAATGTGTACGCGGTGCTGCGCGGCAGCGATCCGAAGCAGAGGGCGCGGATGATCCTGGTAACCGGGCACTACGATTCGCGTAACAGCGACACGATGAACACCAAGGGTGAGGCGCCCGGCGCCAACGACGATGCCAGCGGCGTTGCGGTGAGCCTGGAGTGCGCGCGAGTTTTGTCCAGGCTGAAGCTGCCGGCGACGCTGGTCTTTGTCGCTGTCGCGGGCGAGGAGCAAGGCTTGAATGGCAGCTCTCATCTGGCGCAGTTGGCCAAGAGCGAGGGCTGGCAGCTCGAGGGGGTATTGAACAACGACATCGTCGGCGGCAACACGACTCCGGGCGAGACCTTGCAGGACAAGTCGCAGGTCAGGGTTTTTTCCGAGGGGATTCCGGCGATGGCGACTCCGGACGAGATCAAACGCATCACGGCGCTGGGCCTCGAGAGCGATTCGCCTTCGCGCGAGCTGGCGAGGGCCGTCGCCGACGTGAGCCGGAGCTACCAGCTTGCCGCTCCGTTCCACCCGGTGCTGATCTTCCGCCGCGACCGCTATCTGCGTGGCGGCGATCATACCTCGTTCAATCAGGAAGGATTTCCGGCGGTGCGCTTCACCGAGTGGCGTGAGGACTTCAACCATCAGCACCAGGATGTGCGGGTCGAGAATGGCGTCCAATATGGCGACATGCTGCAGTTTGTCGACTTTGACTATGTCGGCAAGGTCGCCCGGCTGAACGCCGCGACCATGGCCACGCTGGCTGCCGCACCTCCGCCGCCGGAAAAAGTCCGCATTGTCACCAAGGCCCTCGACAACGGCACCACTCTTCATTGGGCAGCGGGCAGCGGCGCTTCCGCGGGGACGGCTTATGAGATCGTGTGGCGGGAGACGCAGGCCCCCGACTGGCAGCGAAGCGTTCCGGCGAAGATGCAAGCGGATGGGGATGCATTCTCGCTCACCGTGCCAGTCTCAAAAGACAACGTGATCTTTGGAGTCCGCGCGGTCGATGCGGCTGGGCACCGCAGTGTCGCGGTGCCTCCGCTTCCCGAACGCTAAGAGCGGTAATTGGGCCTATCGGATATCGGAGCCGGCCCCGCGAAGCGTCTTCGATTCTGAGACAATAAGCGCAGCGCTTATGGCTCGCATCGGTTCCAGTTCGCTTGTCTTTCCTCCATTCCGGGGCCTTACCCGGCGGCTGGTGCTGATCAATCTGGTTGTCTTCTTTGTTTTGCTTGTGCTGGGCGCGGTCAATCGTTCGCTGAGCGATCTGATCTTCGGGTTTCTGGTTCTTACCCCGCGGGCTGTAGCACACGGTTATGTGTGGCAGTTGGTCACGTATGCCTTTGTGCATCGCGGCATTCTGGAAGCGCTCTTCAACTTGCTGTCGCTCTGGTTTATCGCCTCGTATATCGAAGAAGTAAAGGGCAGCCGCTGGCTGGGCGAGATTTATTTTCTGGCCGTCGTGGGTGGCTCGGTCCTTGCCACGTTGCTGAGTTTTGCTCACATTCCAAGACTTTCGCCGCTGGATTACGCCTCTGGGGCGCAGGCAGGGATATTTGGCCTGCTCGCGGCGTTTGCGGTGCTTTTTGGCGAGCAGCAATTCTTCCTGTTTCCGCTGCCGATCGGCATTAAAGCCAAATATCTTGTTTTGATCTACCTGTTGATCGCGATTGCGAGTCTATTTGGTGGAGGCAGTATTTTGCCGCTGGTGGTTTACCTAGCCGGTGGACTGATGGGATTTGCCTACGCGAAAAGGGCGCATGGGAGGGGCATCAGCTCTGTCGCGAGCGAGCGCGTCTACGGCCTGCGCAACGAGTATTACCGCTGGAAGCGGCGCAGGGCAGCGCGCAAATTCGAGGTCTATATGCGGAAGCATAATCGCGATGTCCACTTCGATCGCGAGGGACGATATGTCGATCCGGACGAAGGGAAAAATCCTAACGACCGCAAGTGGATGAACTGACGCGTCGATGACATGGTTTCGAGCGACATCGTTTCCAGCGACCGTGTATCGTTAAGGTTGCTGCTATCGCGGATTTTTCGCCACAGCGGCAATACCTTTCGGGCTTTCATTTTCTGTGTGGGGTGGTTGATTCGGGTGTCTTCTGTCGAACGCTTTCTTCGTCTGTCGCTGTGCTGTTCTTTTCTGGTTCTCACCGTTTCGCAAATGTCCGCGCAGGTGACGGCAACCGCTCCCCCGCTGAGCAACGATCTTGCCAACTACAACAATCGCTGGGACGCCTACGGCGGCTTTGGCTATGCCCGCTTCCAGACGACGCTTGGGGTCAACCTGAAGTCCAATCTGTATGGCTGGAAGGGCCAGGTGACGGGCTGGCTGAACCCGATTGTGGGAATTACGGCCAGTACAGGGAATTACTACGGCAATGTACCGCTGTCACCTAATGAATACGACCTGAGCCACGCTAATATTTCCGAGCACCTGTTTCTCTTTGGGCCTGAGGTCAGGCTTTTGCGTGATCCGAAGTGGACGATCAGTGCGCATGTGCTGGTTGGCGGCACTTACGGAATATTCAACAGCTCCTTCCCAAGCGGCGTCCAGCCGAATGTGTTGCGCCTTTATAACAACCAACTGGCCTTCGCGGCGGCGGCGGGTGGGTCGTTTGACCGCAACCTCACGCCGCAGTGGTCTGTCCGTCTGATCACGGATTTCCAGCCAACGCATTACGGGCTCGCCTTTCAGAAAGAGTTTGCGGGCTCGGTTGGTGTGGTCTACAAGTGGGGCGCGATCAAGAAGTAGGGCGGAGGATTCTTAGCTCTCGACATCATGGTTCATTTTGTCGAGAAGGGGAGAACACGGGGTATAATTTGGCACGGCGCGACCCAACAATACACAACGATTACGAAACGGTCTGGTGTAAATCACGGTGCGGTCGGTTCACCGAAATCTGTGAGGCCTCAGACACCAAGGGTACGCCTCAAACCATATCCGGGCGGTGCCTTATCGTGCCGAACGAGAAACGCTGACTAAGCTAGCTGGGCTCATTGAGTTGTTCGTCATCCGATGAGTTCTAATTCGGCAGTCAAGAAAGTATGGTTTACCGCTTCATCCTGGAACTCTATTTCCGTTGACCCGTCCGGCGAGCTATCGACAATCACAGTCCCGACTCTACCTTGATAACTCAATCGGGATACGGTCTAACGATTTCATTCGCACGTTGTCCTGTTGTCCTAATGTCATAAGCCCCCCTCGACTTCTTGAAATTATGCCACTCCAGTTGGGGATTCTAAACGCTGACTGGTTGTTCGGCGTTTACTTTTACTGGGGTTAGCCAGCCGAATCGGTCGGGGCGGAGGCCGTTGGCGATTCCGAAGAATTCGTCGGCCAGTTGTTTAGTGATGGGGCCGGTTTCTCCGTCGGCTACCAGAATCCGATCGACGGAGCGGATGGGCGTGACTTCGGCGGCAGTTCCGGTGAAGAAGGCTTCGTCGGCGATGTAGAGCAGCTCGCGGGGCATGGCCTGCTCGACGACGGGAATCCCGAGGTTGCGGGCGAGGGTGAGCACCGAGTCGCGGGTGATTCCGGAGAGCACGGAGTTGGTGAGCGGGGTGGTGTAGATGACTCCGTTGCGGACAACGAAGAGGTTTTCTCCGGAGCCTTCGGAGAGATAGCCGTTGACGTCGAGGGCGATGCCTTCGACGTAGCCGTTGGCCTCGGCTTCCATGCGGATGAGCTGGGAGTTGAGATAGCCGCCGCCGGCCTTGGCGAGCGAGGGCAGGGTGTTGGGCGCGGCGCGGTTCCAGCTGGAGATGCAGACGTCGGCACCCTCGTCTCCGGGAACGTATTTGCCCCAGGGAAAGTTGGCGATGTAGACGTCGATGGGCGAGCCCTTGGGGTTGACGCCGATTTCGCCGTAGCCGCGCAGGGCGATGGGGCGGATGTAGCAGGGAGCGACTTCGTTGGCCTCGACGAGGTCGACGACCGCGGTGCAGAGCTGGTCGAGCGAGTAGGGCAGGCCCATGCGGTAGATTTTGGCGGAGTCAAGCAGGCGCTGCATGTGTTCGGGCAGGCGGAAGATGGCGGCTGCCTGGGGCTGGGCGTAGCAGCGGATTCCCTCGAAGACCGACGAGCCGTAGTGGACGACGTGGCTCAGGACGTGGATCTGGGCCTTCTCCCAGGGGATGAGTGTGCCGTTGTGCCAGATGTTGGCAGTGGTCTGAATGGGCATGAACGTTGGCTCCTGGCTGACGCTTGATGTTCGATTATATCGCCACCGCCGCGCACTCTTTGCGGCTGAGGACGGTGACTTATCCGTGTAGACGCTCCCGGAACCGAAATGGAAGTGATCGTGGCCCACTTCCTGCGGTAAGGCGATTTCAGGCCATGAGCTTTATCCCACTCGATTGATTGCTGTTAGCGGGTCAGAAATGGGCCACTTTCAGATCACTTGCAGTTCATTGTGATGGCGGGCGTATGGAGTGATTATGGGGTTGTTCGCGGGAGATTTAGACGCGACAAAAGGAGATCCCCAATGAAGATCATGCGTAGCATTCTCGCAGTAGCAGTTATGGCGGTAGGCGTTGCTGCCTATCCGCAGAACCCAGGGTCCTGGAAGGTGAATATTCCTTTTGACTTCACCGTCCGCCACACCAACCTCCCGGCTGGAACTTATACGGTTCACGAGTCTGGCCCGGTCATTGTGCTTACCTCGCAGGACGGTAAGTCCGCGAACGTGTTGACTAACAAGGAGAACATCGCGAAGCCGTCCGAGGTTTCGAGCCTGACCTTCAACGTTAGCGACGGTCAATACGATCTGGCCCAGATCAAGAACATGGGAAGCAGCATCGAACTGGACGCCGTGGTCAACAAGCGCGCACCTCGGAAGCTTGAGGCCTCCAACGCCGCTCAAACTGTTGAGGTCGCCGCCGTTGGCACACGTTGATTTGTGTACAGCCCTCCTTTTGGTCGCTGTCCACGTTAACCCTGCGGGCCCTCTTCTTCCAATGATTGAAGTTCATTGGCGGAAGAGGGCCCGCGGTTTGTTTGGCTGCAAAAGGGACTAGGGACTAGAGACTAGGGACTAGGGAACCAGGGCTTGAGGCCAGGGCTTAAGGCTTAGGGACAGGGCTGATGGCACAGGGGCGGAGCGCAGGGCGCGAGGCCGGGTGCGCCGGGCTTAACGATCGAGGCACGGGATGGCGCGCAGACTCTTCGTTGGCGGCTGTGGGTCAAAAAAAGCAGAGGTCAGGGTTTAGCTGCCAGAGCCTGGGGCCGGCGGCTGGGTGGGGTTCTGATTCGCTTCGAGGGCGGTGAGCCAGAGTCCGGCGGGGAATAATTGCGAGGGCGGCTGCGAGGGATCGACTTCGAACATGGCTACGGGCGCCACGAAACGATAGCCGCGGCGGGCTGCCGTCTCTATGAACTGAGGATGCTTTACGCGATCGCCGATGGCAATGCGTAATTTGCGGATGGCGGCGTTCAGCCCAATGTCGAAGTCGACAAAGGTGTCAGCGGCCCAGAGTGTCCGGTGCAGTTCTTCCCGGGTGACGAGATCTCCAGCGTGTTCCAGCAAGAGAGAGAGAATGCGGCGTGGCTGTTCCTGCATGCGGACGCGGTAGCCATTCCGGCGCAGTTCGCCGGAACGCGTCTCCAGTTCGAATCGCCCGAACCGATAGACACGGTGGGTGAAAAGCGGGGGAGTGCGAGGAGCGTCGAGTTGGAGTTGCGCGGAGGTCATGAGATGCCCTCAGGGTCAGGTTAGCGCGGAAGTGCGAAAAGCGCAGTACCACAAAGGTGTTATCAATCAGTTAACCAATTCACGAGGCAGTTAACTGGTTGAAAGACAGTTCCCTCATATTCAGTAGCGGATAAATGTTCCAAATGGTGTCACCACACCGCGCAGGCGCCCGTTTTATGGTGTGGCGGGGTGGGGCGATCGTTTCGTTTGGCATTGGCGAGGATGTGGGCGGATATAGTGAGATAGATGCTGACGCTGGTGGCCATTTCGACGAATCCGATCATGAGCTTCCAGCGTTCGAATTATTTTCACTTCTCGTTGCTCGCGCTGAGTTCGATCTTCTTCCTGGTGGATCCGTTTGCGGCGATTCCTACCTTTATCGCGATTACCGCGGGCGCCGATGCGAGGCGGCGGCGGCGGATGGCGCTGCGCGGGTCGCTGACCTGCTTCATCATGCTGACCTCGTTTGCGATTGCCGGGCAGACGATCTTCAAGATGTTCGGCATCAAGCTGCCTGCCTTTGAGATTGCCGGCGGGCTGATTCTGTTGCTGATCGGCATCGACATGCTGGAGGCGAAGCGTTCACCGACACAGGAATCTTCGGATGAGGCGGAAGAGGGCGCAGCGAAGGAGGACGCGGGCATCGTGCCGCTGGGGATTCCGATGCTGGCCGGGCCGGGCGCGATCTCGAGCGTGATGGTACTGGTGGGGCAGGCGCAGAAAGCGTGGGAGATGGCGGCGATCCTAGGGTCGATTGCGCTGAGCGCGACGGCGAGCTACTTCGTGCTTAACGGGGCCGACCAGGTAAGGAGGCTTCTCGGCGAGACGGGTATTCGCATCCTGGTGAGGATTATGGGACTGCTGCTGATGGCGCTGGCGGTGCAGTTCTTTGTGAACGGGCTTACGGACCTGGGCGTGATTGCGAGGCAAGCGGCCGGATAGGGATGTGGGCCGGGATTGGCATTTTTACCAGTTGACACTGCAGGTTGCCAGCGGCCAGACTTCCTCCATGCGAAAGATGATGCTCTGCCTCGTAGCCACAGCCTTGCTCACGCCGTTAGGCTGGGCACAAGCCCCTGTTTTTGAAATTACGCCAGTATCAAGCTCGATCACGTTCGACGTGAAGTCTTCGGTGTCGATCGTCGGCAAGTTTGACCAGTGGAAGGCCACTCTTACGATGACCAGCCCGGATGTCACGACGGCCGCTTTGGACATCCAGGTCCAGGCAGCGAGCGTGAATACCGGCAGCGGCATGAAGAACGGCAAGTTGAAGAGCAAAGACTTCTTCGATGTGGATCAGAATCCGTTGATCACGTTCAAGTCCGATCACTGCGTGCAGACGGGCCCATATACCTTCGACGTCCCGGGGACGTTTACGATCCGCGGAGTCACGAAACCGCAGACGTTGCAGCTGACGCTGACCGGCGGCAAGGGGACAGGCTCGGGCGAGGTCAAGGGAAGCATGTACTTTGACCGCAAGGACTATGGGATCAATGGCAGCATTCCTTTCGTCACGATCGCGGACCGCGTTCAGGTGGATGTCGACCTCAAGGCGAAGCGGGTCAGCGGGCCTCCAGTGACCTTCAAGCAATAGCGTTGTGGTGGGCGGGGCCCATTGGGTTGCTGGAAGGAATTCCGGGCCCCCTGCCTGGCCGGTCGACTTAATCCTTCTCCTCGCCTTGAAGACGGTCGTCCTGGGAGAGGGCCAAGTGATTGAACTGGCCGCAATTCTACGGCTCCGCATCTTACATTTCCTGCGATGGATGGGCCGCTTCCGCGGGCTCGGAACGGCCTTCCTCACCAGATTGGTCCATTTGATAGCGGGCTTCTGCCGTCTCACCGGCGATGGTGGTGGTGCCTGGCTTTCCGATGGACCACTGGGCTGTCTGCCTGGGACTGGGAAGCCACTTCGGCGGTTTGATCGGGTAGGTTTGAGTCCGCTAAGAGGGGGTTTGAAACAGTTGGGGCTGGGTTAAGCGCGGTCTCCATCGCAACTGGAGCAGACAACTCAGGTTTAAGGGTCTGCCGGCCTTGCGTTTCAGGTGACTTCAACAACGCGCTGCCTTGAGGTTGAGCGACTGCGGCGTGAATACGTGGTTGGAAGTCCACGTAGAACACCGTGCCTGCAATCAGGAACAGACCGAGCAAGACCAGAGCCAACGCTTCGTGGTCGATGATATAGGCCTTAACTCGACTCCCGTCGGCCAGGCTTCTTAGTTGCGCAAATCCCGCAGACATCGACAAGGTTTTGGTAGGCCCTTTGGTCTCGGGGTAGATCTTTGGGGAAAAAGTCGTACTATTCATTGGCATATATTCATCCTGTTGCCATGCCCACCGCAAGGCTTTAAGGCCTCTGTCCAGGGCGAGGAATCAAGGCTGGCACTACTGCGAGCCCAGTTCAGAGAGATGCTAGTATGCGTGCTGGAGTCGATCGATGCCTGCGGGATATTCCGGCACACCCTTAGGGAAAAAGCTCGGAGTGAATGAAGGTCAGCTGACCTGGCGCTCTGGAATGCCGTCAAGCGTGGCGGAGGAGATTGGCAGCAGCGGTGTGAAGCCGATCCTGCTTAAGGCGCCACTTAGCGGACTTGAAATGGCGCATGTGTTTGTCACTCGACGAGGGGACTTGGCGCGTCATCTGATCCGGCTCAGGAGGCTGCTCGATCCCAGTGGCATGATTTGGGTTTCGTGGCCTAAGAAGGCCGCCAAAGTCGCTACGGACATTTCTGAGGACGTGGTCCGAGCCGAGGCTCTTCCGCTTGGCCTGGTAGACGTTAAAGTGTGCGCCGTGGATGAGGTGTGGTCGGGGCTGAAGCTGGTGATTCGCAAGAGCGAACGCTGACCCGCGGTGAGGAATGCATCGGGAGTTGACCGTTCGACTCTGGGCTCCGTGTGTAGGATCGCTGAGGAGTTGCAATTTGTCTTGAAAACAAGCAGCATTTGGGAAACAAGCAGCATTCCTGCAACCTATGCGCAAATCACGCGACGTGCCATTGACCATTCTTGCGGCCCTGGCGCTTTCCTCAGTAGCCTGCAATGACGCCCCCGTTTCGCGCAATTGCGTGGATGCGCAGGGGCATATCCTTCCTGACAGCGATTGCGGGTCTCACGGGGGCGGCGGCCACTATGTTTACGGCGGTCGGAGTGGGGGACGAGTCGGCGACACCGTCGTCGGGGGCAGCGACACGGAAGAGGGCGTCTCTCGTGGCGGATTGGGACATGGCGAGGGCGAAGGGGAAGGTGGCGGTCACGGCGGCGGCGAAGGCGGAGGAGAGTAGTTGCGACGCCGCGTCATAACGCCCCGCTCCGGCTGGCAACAGCGAGTTGCAAAGATAGGGCTTACATACCACTCGCTTGACGATGGCTCGCCTTATTGGGACGAGTCGGCTTATTGGGAGTTCACCGCTGCCGAAATCGACCGCTTAGAGGCGGCGACAAACGAGATTCAGAGACTTGCCCTGGCTGCCGGCGAGCACATCATTGCAGAGAATCGTTTCCCCGAGATGAAGATTCCCGCCGCCGCGGTGGAACGGATTCGGGAGACGTGGAGGACCGAACCGCCAGCCTTGTATGGCCGACTCGATCTTGCTTTCGATGGGCGGACGATCAAGCTGCTTGAGTACAACGCGGACACGCCGACCGCATTGGTCGAGGCCTCCGTCGCGCAGTGGTATTGGCTTAAGGACGTCTTTCCTGAGGCGGATCAGTTCAATTCGCTGCATGAAAAGCTGGTGGCGAAGTGGGAGGGCCTGAAGCCATACGTCGCGAAGACGGTCTATTTCGGGCACGACGGGAGCGACGAAGACTCGATGACCGTGGGCTATCTGCGCGACACGGCGGAGCAGGCGGGGCTACAGACGGCTTCGATCCGGATGAAGGAGATCGGCTGGCAATCGCCGCGGTCGCGGTTTGTGGACCTCGAGCAAAGGCCGATCGAGAGCATGTTCAAACTGTATCCGTGGGAGTGGCTGCTCAATGACCGGTTCGCGCCGGAAGTGCTGGCTACGATGGACCACATGTGGTGGATCGAGCCGATTTGGAAGATGCTGTGGTCGAACAAGGCGCTGCTGGCGATTTTGTGGGAGTTGAATCCCGGCCATGAGCTGCTGCTGCCCGCCTACCTGGATGGTCCGCGAGAGATGAAACAGTATGTGCGGAAGCCGCTGTTTGGACGTGAGGGGGCAGGGGTGGTGGTTTTTGGGCGCGGAACCGAGAATGATCCGTCTGCGGGGAAGGTCGATCCATTTGCGGCTCCGAAGAGCGATGTTGTCTATCAGCAACTCGCTGCGCTGGCGTCGGCGGATGGGAAGAGTGCGGTGCTGGGAAGCTGGTTGATCGATGGCGAGCCTGCCGGGTTGGGCATTCGGGAGTCGGTAGGTCTGGTGACGACTAATGTGAGCCGGTTTGTTCCGCATTTGTTTCGGTGAGAGTGGGACGGCCCGGTCGCAGTGTGTTTTTGCTAAGTGAAGCCGTTCATCCGCGATTTTGCCGGCATTTTGGGAGTGGGCGGATCTCCGACCTTTTGCTATCCCGCTCAAGCCAACGGAAGGCTGTGAATGGGGTACCCGTAAGTTACGAGGATGTGACCTGCTGAACCCATTGGCTGCGCCACGATGGGGCGTCGAAGGGGTCCGCGAAATACTGTGTCTCGTGCACGACCTTGCCGTGGCGGAATTCCATAATGCTCACGGTGAATGCCGGATGCCCCTGGTAGGTGATGGTGTATTCGGTGATCCAGAGATTGCCTTGCCCGAGAATTCGCTTGACCGTGAAGCCTGACGGCTTGCCGGGATGATGGGTGCGCAGGGCCTGCAGATTCCTTCGCCCGAGGATTCGCTCGCCCGACTGAGGATAGTCGCAGATGGCGTCGTCGGCGTAGATGTCGTGTTCTGTTTCTGTGTCGCCCGCTGCTGAGGCTTGCCAGTGCGTGTTCAGGGCTTCTCGGATTTGCTCGTCGTGGGTCTGCTCGTCGTGTATCTGGTCTGGCATGCGCCGCTCCGGGTGGTGCTTGATCTTACGTTTATTTCACTCGTGGGATGAAGCCGGGGCTGCCGGTGTTCACAACGTCGTTGAGTCTCTGTCGGATCTGAATGCGACTGATCTTTTCGAATGCGTCCAGGGGAAGGGCGGAGATGTTGAAATTTTCGCGAGCGCGAGCCGCAGACCTTGGCGTAGTCAGCAATGCTGTGCCGCGCTGCACTGCCCAAGCGAGCAGCACCTGTGCCGGGGTCTTTCCAACTCGAGCGGCAACTGCGGTGATGACTGGATCTTCGATTAGGCCGGGCTTCATTCCGTGCCCCAGAGGCGCGAAGGCTAACAGCACGATGCCCCTCTCTTTGCAGAATTCGAGAAGCTCAATTTCGGGCAGATAGGGATGCGACTCGACCTGGACGACCGCTGGCTTGATTCGCGCCGAATCGTAGAGGGGAACCAGTTTGTCGAGGGAGATGTCGGAGAGTCCGATGGCGCGGCACTTGCCGTGGTCGACGAGGCTTTCGAGCGCCCGCCATGTTTCGAGCAAGGTCACGCCTTGGTCGTAGATGATGTTGCCGTTTTCGTCGCGCGGATCCTGGTTGTCTCCTGGTTGAAAGGCGAATGGGGTGTGGATGAGATAGAGATCGAGATAGTCGATTTTGAGTCTTTCGAGGCTCGCATTGAAGGCGGGCTCGACGCGCTCGGGGCGGTGATTGCTGTTCCACAACTTGGTGGTGACGAAGAGGTCTTCGCGGGTGATATCTTGGCTGGCGAGTCCGGTCTGAAGGGCTTCGCCGACTTCGCGCTCGTTGCGGTAGCGTTCGGCGCAATCGAAGTGGCGGAAGCCGGCGTCGAGTGCGTCTTTGGTGGCGCTTAATGTTACGGCTGCATCGGGGATGAGGGTGCCGAAGCCGAGGGCGGGGATCTGGGTGGTTGTGTCGTTGAGGGGGATTTTCCTGGTTTGAAAATCAGAGGAATCGGTCACAGTGGCACCTCCAGCGGCATGATGAGCCCCGCGTCACCGCTGTGATATGCGGTGCGAGAATTCTACCCAAGGCGGAGGCTTTTCAACCCGACTCTAATGGGGGCTTTTGACATTGTTCTTTTCGGGGGGAGTTGCCACGCATCTTGCACTCGTTGCAGTTCTTAACTGCGCCAATCCATCAGGCACTCCGTCCCATAAGGCTGGCGGCCTCATCGGCGGCCTGAGCCAGCATACGATGGTGGATTGTGAACAGCGCCAGTTCGAGCCGGTCGGAGACACCGGTCTTGTCGTAGATGCTGCGCAGATAGTTCTTAATGACCTGCTCGGTTGTGCCGAGGCGCGTGCCAATCTCACGGTTCCTGTACCCTTGCGCGATCAGCGCGACGATCTTTATCTCTTTCGGCGTGAGCCGGTCACGAACCCGTGCGCCTACAAGGTCTTCCGGTTCCGCGTCTTTGCTCTCCTGGACGGGATGAATCGACCGCTCGCCGCGAATGACCTGGCGGACCGTTTGCAGCAAGGCGGTTTTCGAGACATTACGGTAGACCAGCCCCTGCAACTCAATCAAGACTGCAGACGGCGGCACTTCACCGTATTCTGCGATGAGAATCAGTCGGCTCGCCCCTGATCGGGCCCCGGCAATCACCTGCGCCATGTCCGGCCGCATCGACGACGCGACGATCACGGTGGCGCCGCGAAAGGTAGTCAGGGCGAGATAGAGCCGAGGGCAGTCCGGACATTGGGCGATGATTCGCAGATCGTCTTCCGTTGCCAGTACCTGTGCGGTCCCGGCCCTGAAGATCGCCTGATTATCGGCAAGAATGATCTTTTGCATCGCTTTTTCCCTTCGTTGGAACCAACTTTGCTGCCGGAAAGCAGGAAAAGGCGCAAGCGGATACTACGCCATCGGAAAGTGGTGAGTCTCGAAGCCAAAAGTACGCCCGCAACATAAACCGCTGACGCACTTGATCGATGTACTCCGTTCCAGATTGCCCAGGAGCAGGAACAGGGCCGTCCGATTTGTGTGCGAGCCCTTCCCCGGGGAACCGGGCGGACTTACTGCGTCGCATCTGGACTCACGGATCGATTGTGCCACCGTCGACGTCTGCCTCTTTGATGTAGCTTGTCATCGCCTGAGCCAGTTGTGAGTCCACCTCATCGGCGATCGCCATCACATCCACCAGCAGCACCTCTGGGTCGAGCCTAGCCAGATTCATCTGCAATGTTTGGAATATCGAGACCTGGAGGAGCCGGGATTCCTCGACCATCATGGCAGGGGTATAGCCCTGCTCACGCCGAAGGAGGCCATGATCGTGGGCTGCGTCGGAGATCAGGGCGCGAGTGCCTAACGGGAGCGGGCTTCGAAGACGGGTGACCAAGTCGCTAAACATCGCCGGCAGATGGGCTGATCGGTCTGTGGCGGTCATTGGAATACCAATTATGTCGGCCTCTGAATTGACTCGCATCGTCCAATTCGCAATCGTAGAATTCTCTTCGCCTTCCAGTACATCAGCGACAGTTTCTCTCTTTTTCATCGGTCGTACCCCAGTCTTATGCAGGGATCCTGCTCCCGATTTTCAACCGGGCCCTGGACTAGGGTGGCGCAGAGCTGAGCGCCTGTCTGTTCAACTTTGACCGGTCTTCGCGGGATCCGGGAATCTCCCTTCGGCCCCGAAGCGGCGCCGGCGACCGCGGGTGGCGAAATGTTAGGCTTCTCGGCGACGCCTGAATAGTCAATGACAACATCCTCTTATTGCGTCTAGGGGGCACGTCCGCGCGGTTGAGATTTTCAGCGAAGCGATCTTTTCAACCGCTTTAACGGGTTTTCAACATTGTGTTTGGTAGCCTGGGTTGTTACTCTTAACGAGGCCGTAATGATGTTGATTTGCGGCGGGTTGTTGGTAGCGCGTTCGGTTTGCGGAATGCTTCGAACGGTGGTACTCTTAAGAAGTTGCAGCGAGGTTGGTTGCGACTGACAAGTTTGAGCGTTTCGCCGGTGAGGCGCCTGGTTGGATGGGGCGGCCCGCAGAAGGAAAAAGTAAGGCGGAGCGGTGGTAGTTCGACGGAGACAGCGTCTCCCAGAAGGCAAGTCCTTCCAGCGCGAACAATCCATAGGGAATTGAAGGCGGAGAGGATCCGCGAGAAGGGCTTTGGCCCGCGACTGGCTTTGCCGGTTGAATGATGTTTGAGAGTTTCGTGCTGTGCGCGGTTTCCGGTAGTTGCGGAGATTTGAGGTAAATCCCTCAGGGGCTGAAGCCCCATTGCGTAGCGAGGTCTTATAGTACGGCTGAAGCCGTGCCTCTTCAAGGAGACAGATTCTGCCCGTTCGAGAGGCGGAGATAATCTTTTTGAGCGGTCCCGATAGGGTGGCGAGAGCCCCCTGTCTGGTCTGGCGGGGGCCTCGAGACGTGATGGTGAGCGTCGACAAGAAAAAGTTCGACCGAACGACTAAATACTTGTTGACAGCCCGATGAATCTTCGATACTCTCAGAAAGTTCGCCTAACGCGGCTTGAGCGATGTCGAGCAAGACCAGACACACTCGCTGCAACACAGCGCAACAAGTTCGAGGACGCACTCCTTCTAGGAGTGTCAAGCCTTGATCCAAAGCGGCCCACCTTGGTGGTGTCCGGCGTGGATCTTTGACAATCAGGTTGAACATGCCAGTCGTGAGATGACCAAAGAAGTTTGGTTTGATCATTCTCACTAGTATTGAGCATCGCAGACTTTCGAGGTTGCGATGCGCTGTTCACCCCGGACCTCCGTCCTGGTGGTGACAGCAAAACAGTTTCAAACGAGAGTTTGATCCTGGCTCAGAATCAACGCTGGCGGCGTGCCTAACACATGCAAGTCGAACGAGAAAGTGGAGCAATCCATGAGTAAAGTGGCGCACGGGTGAGTAACACGTGACTAACCTACCCTGGAGTGGGGGATAACTGAGGGAAACCTTAGCTAATACCGCATAACACCTACGGGTCAAAGGAGCAATTCGCTTTAGGAGGGGGTCGCGGCAGATTAGCTAGTTGGCGGGGTAATGGCCCACCAAGGCAGTGATCTGTATCCGGCCTGAGAGGGCGCACGGACACACTGGAACTGAAACACGGTCCAGACTCCTACGGGAGGCAGCAGTGGGGAATTTTGCGCAATGGGGGAAACCCTGACGCAGCAACGCCGCGTGGAGGATGAAGTCTCTTGGGACGTAAACTCCTTTCGATTGGGAAGATAATGACGGTACCAATAGAAGAAGCCCCGGCTAACTTCGTGCCAGCAGCCGCGGTAATACGAGGGGGGCAAGCGTTGTTCGGAATTATTGGGCGTAAAGGGTGTGTAGGCGGTTTGGTAAGTCTTGTGTGAAATCTTCGGGCTCAACTCGAAGTCTGCACGAGAAACTGCCGGGCTTGAGTGTGGGAGAGGTGAGTGGAATTTCCGGTGTAGCGGTGAAATGCGTAGATATCGGAAGGAACACCTGTGGCGAAAGCGGCTCACTGGACCACAACTGACGCTGAGACACGAAAGCTAGGGGAGCAAACAGGATTAGATACCCTGGTAGTCCTAGCCCTAAACGATGATCGCTTGGTGTGACGGGTACCCAATCCCGCCGTGCCGCAGCTAACGCGTTAAGCGATCCGCCTGGGGAGTACGGTCGCAAGGCTGAAACTCAAAGGAATTGACGGGGGCCCGCACAAGCGGTGGAGCATGTGGTTTAATTCGACGCAACGCGAAGAACCTTACCTGGGCTCGAAATGTAGTGGACCGGGGTAGAAATATCCCTTCCCAGCAATGGGCTGCTATATAGGTGCTGCATGGCTGTCGTCAGCTCGTGTCGTGAGATGTTGGGTTAAGTCCCGCAACGAGCGCAACCCTTGTTACCAGTTGCCATCATTTAGTTGGGCACTCTGGTGAGACCGCCTCGGATAACGGGGAGGAAGGCGGGGATGACGTCAAGTCCTCATGGCCTTTATGTCCAGGGCTACACACGTGCTACAATGGCCGGTACAAACCGTCGCAAACCCGTGAGGGGGAGCTAATCGGAAAAAGCCGGCCTCAGTTCGGATTGAAGTCTGCAACTCGACTTCATGAAGCTGGAATCGCTAGTAATCGCGGATCAGAACGCCGCGGTGAATACGTTCCCGGGCCTTGTACACACCGCCCGTCACATCACGAAAGTGGGTTGCACTAGAAGCCGGTGAGCCAACCGCAAGGGGGCAGCCGTCCAAGGTGTGATTCATGATTGGGGTGAAGTCGTAACAAGGTAGCCGTAGGAGAACCTGCGGCTGGATCACCTCCTTTCTAAGAGAGAACATGTGGCGCTTGAATACCTCCGCGATAGCGGACCGATCTTCGGGTCGGCGTATTCGAGGCGTCCACAACCTCTCGGGCAGGCCCAAAAGGCTGAGCTCGAGAGAGCCTGAATCAAGCCAGCTCTGCTTCTTTGAATTCTCTGCACGACGGTCAAGAGCGGCGTAGCTGCTCTGCATGTTCAACCTGGTCCTCGAAACTCTATCGGCCTCGAGTCTGCTTCGGCAGGCTCAGGGTCGGAAGATGGAAGACGGACGGCATTGAGCGTTGGATTGACTCAGCCTTGGTATACTGGGACGGTTCGGCAACGATGACGGGCCTGTAGCTCAGTTGGTTAGAGCGCACCCCTGATAAGGGTGAGGTCGGTAGTTCGAATCTACCCAGGCCCACCACTCCTTAACTATGGGGCTGTAGCTCAGCTGGGAGAGCACCTGCTTTGCAAGCAGGGGGTCAGGAGTTCGATCCTCCTCAGCTCCACCAAATTCCGGTCTTTGAAGTAAAGATAGAGACTGCTTAAAGCTGGACATCTGGATATTCTAGATGCCGATCTTTGAGCAGGTTGATGGTGATCGTGAGATTGCTGTTGACTGGTTCATCTACCTCAGGGTGGGCGCCGGTGAAAGCCGGCGACTTGGATGTTTGACAACGAAATCGATTGGGTAAATAAATTACAAGGCTGAGCAACACCTTGTACCTGGATTCGTATTCCAGAGTGCAAGAGGTTGTTTAGTTGAGTGTCTTTAGGATATGTGCGAGATGCAAGGCCGGGAGCAATCCTGGTCAAACATGCTCGACACATGGCGGCGATTTAATGGCATAGAGCTCAAACGACAAGAACCGCATTCTTCTCTCTTGGCTTCTTATAAAGTTTAGGGATTAGGGATCGGAATGAGTTCCTGCGCTGGAGTTAATTCTATGGTCAAGCTACTAAGGGCGCACGGTGGATGCCTTGGCAGAAACAGGCGAAGAAGGACGTGGCAAGCTGCGATAAGCTTCGGGGAGCCGCACACAGGCGTTATATCCGAAGATTTCCGAATGGGGAAACCCACGGCGGCAAAACCGCCGTACGGCCCGCTGAATACATAGGCGGGTACGAGCAAACTCAGGGAAGTGAACCATCTCAGTACCTGAAGGAAAAGAAAGAAACCTCGATTCCGATAGTAGTGGCGAGCGAACTCGGAATAGCCCAAACCAGTGACATTTCGGTGTTTCTGGGGTTGTAGGGTCCGCAACAGTAGAGTTACCAATCTGGTAGTTAGTCGAATCCTCTGGAAAGGGGATCCATAGAGCGTGACAGGCGCGTAGACGAAAACTATCCAGACTCGAAGCGGATACCTGAGTAAGGCGGGGCACGTGAAACCCTGCTTGAATCCACGGGGACCATCCCGTAAGGCTAAATACTCGTTTCTGACCGATAGTGAACCAGTACCGTGAGGGAAAGGTGAAAAGCACCCCTGTTAGGGGAGTACAAAGTACCTGAAACCGTGTGCCTACAAGCAGTGGGAGGACTATGCCCGCAAGGGAATGTCTGACCGCGTGCCTATTGCATAATGAGCCGGCTAGTTATTCTTGTCAGCAAGGTTAAGCGTAAGCGAGCCGAAGCGAAAGCGAGTCTTAATAGGGCGATAAGTTGGCAGGAATAGACGCGAAGCGGGATGATCTACCCTTGGCCAGGTTGAAGGTGGAGTAACATCCACTGGAGGACCGAACCGGTGTTTGTTGAAAAAAGCTCGGATGAGCTGAGGGTAGGGGTGAAAGGCTAATCAAATTCCGTGATAGCTCGTTCTCTCCGAAATAGCTTTAGGGCTAGCGTCGTATGATTTGCACTGGTGGTAGAGAAATGGATGGACTAGGGGGCTTTCCGGCTTACTGAATCCAACCAAACTGCGAATGCCAGTGACAACCAGTACGGCAGTCAGACTGTGGGGGCTAAGCTTCACAGTCGAGAGGGAAACAGCCCAGACCGCCTGCTAAGGTCCCGAAATTACAGTTAAGTGGGAAAGGAAGTCGGAACGCCCAGACAGCCAGGAGGTTGGCTTAGAAGCAGCCATCCTTTAAAGAAAGCGTAATAGCTCACTGGTCAAGCGGTCCGGTGCCGACAATATAACGGGGCTAAAACTGTATACCGAAGCAGCGGATGCACACTCTTTGAGTGTGCGTGGTAGGAGAGCATTCTCAACCGCGATGAAGCCAGACTGAGAAGACTGGTGGAGCGTTGAGAAGAGACCCTGCCGGCATAAGTAGCGATAATGAAGGTGAGAACCCTTCACGCCGAAAGTCTAAGGTTTCCTGAGGAAGGTTAATCCGCTCAGGGTTAGGCGGTCCCTAAGGTGAGGCCGAAAGGCGTAGCCGATGGACATCCGGTTAATATTCCGGACCTCCCATACTCTCGTTTGACGATGGGGTGACGCAGAAGGATAAGCAGGACCTCCTATGGCTATGGGGTTCGATGCGCGTAAGGTGGTTCCGATAGGCAAATCCGTCGGAGCATAACACTGAGGTGCAAAGCAGTAAGCCGTATGGCTGAAAGCTGCTGATTCCACGCTGCCGAGAAAAACCTCTAAGGAGAGGGGATGGGAACCGTACCACAAACCGACACAGGTAGACGAGGAGAATATCCAAAGGCGCTCGAGTGAAAGCTTGTTAAGGAACTCGGCAAATTAGCTCCGTAACTTCGGGAGAAGGAGCGCCCACGCAAGTGGGCCGCAGTGAAACGCGTACGGCGACTGTTTAACAAAAACACAGGTCTCTGCTAAGTCGAAAACGACGTATAGGGGCTGACACCTGCCCGGTGCCGGAAGGTTAAAAGGAGAGGTTAGCCGCAAGGCGAAGCTTTGAATTGAAGCCCCGGTGAACGGCGGCCGTAACTATAACGGTCCTAAGGTAGCGAAATTCCTTGTCGGGTAAGTTCCGACCTGCACGAATGGTGTAACGATCGTACGACTGTCTTAACGAGTTGCTCGGCGAACTTGTAGTACCGGTGAAGATGCCGGTTACCCGCAGCTAGACGGAAAGACCCCGTGCACCTTTACTACACCTTTACTATGATTTATGACTCTTACTGCGCAGGATAGGTGGGAGGCTTTGATACCAGGCTCTTGGGCTTGGTGGAGCCACCGGTGAGATACCACCCTGTGAGTGTTGTGAATCTAACCTCCTCCCGTGATCCGGGAGAGGGACATAGTAAGGCGGGTAGTTTGACTGGGGCGGTCGCCTCCTAAATTGTAACGGAGGCGCGCGAAGCTACACTCAGGCTGTTTGGAAATCAGCCGTCGAGTGCAAAGGCATAAGTGTGGTTAACTGTGAGACCTACAAGTCGAGCAGATGCGAAAGCAGGCCTTAGTGATCCGGTGGTTCTGTATGGAAGGGCCATCGCTCAACGGATAAAAGGTACGCCGGGGATAACAGGCTGATCATTGCCAAGAGTTCATATCGACGCAATGGTTTGGCACCTCGATGTCGGCTCATCGCATCCTGGAGCTGTAGAAGGTTCCAAGGGTTAGGCTGTTCGCCTATTAAAGCGGTACGTGAGCTGGGTTCAGAACGTCGCGAGACAGTTCGGTCCCTATCTGCTGTGGGCGTAGGAGATTTGAGGGGGGCTGTCCTTAGTACGAGAGGACCGGGATGGACGAACCTCTTGTGTTCCAGTTGTCTTGCCAAAGGCACGGCTGGGTAGCGAAGTTCGGTTGTGATAACCGCTGAATGCATATAAGCGGGAAGCACGCCCCAAGATGAGATCTCCCAACCCAAAAGGGTCAAGAAGGGTCCAGGAAGACCACCTGGTTGATAGGCTGGAGGTTGAAGCGTAGTAATACGTGTAGCTTACCAGTACTAATCGCCCGTTCGGCTTGTCCATAGAATTAACTCTGCGCAGCAAATCACCGCCGCCTAGAGAACATTCAACGGTCAGCCAAGTAATTGACTTTAGGATCGTGAGAGTAAGCGGTCACGATCCAACCCAATCGGTTTCGTTGTGAAAAATCAAGGGTTGAATGGCGCCAGTTTGCCACTTCACTGTTCGGTATTCGCCCGGGAGAAACCACCCGCAGAGCCGAGACCAGAATGGGGAGTCGGCTGCGGGGAACTTCCCGCCAAGCGCCGTCTCAAGTTCCAGAGGCAGTCAGACCAATGGTCTGGCGGAGAGCTCAAAGCGGAAGACGCTTGATGCTATCCTTAAATGCCTCAAGTTTCCGGTGACCATACTGCGAGGGTCCCACCCGTTCCCATCCCGAACACGGAAGTTAAGCCTCGCTGGGCCGATGGTACTGCACGCGCAGGTGTGTGGGAGATTAGGTGATCGCCGGAATAATATTGAAAAGCCCACTCTTCGGAGTGGGCTTTCTCGTTTTGGGACAGATGTTCCGGTTGGCGACCATATTTCGGTGGAATTTGGCCTATTTGAATGGCAGCGGTTGTACGATCAGGTTAAAGGGAATTCGAATGGCAGATGACCGCAACAGCCCGGCGACAAAAGGCGACCTCGCTGATCTCAAGGACGAGTTGGTAGAAGCGATCCGCGACGTTCAGACAGAGACACTCAAAGCGTTTTACGGTTTTACCCAGACGATCCAGGATCGTTTCAAGGATGGGGATGATAGTGAGGCGGCAATCAAGCGGCGCATGGCTACGCTTGAGTCACGAGTCCTTGAGGTAGAAAAGCGGCTCAACATGCCGCCGAACGCTGCTTTAGGTGAGTCGGAATGATACCGAAGAGCCGCTATTTGAGGGGCTCTCTTCGCGTTTTAACGGCTCTCAGAATGCGGAGCCCGGGCGGGTAGTGGTTATATTTTGACAGATGAAGATTCTTACGCTCTTAGGTTCCTGGTTTGCGCTATGGATCCCTGGGGATTTCCTGCCAAGGAAACTTGAGGGCTTTTCTGCGTTTGGGGCGGCGTAGTTTGCCCGAAGTTCCGCGCATCGCTTGAAAGCCCCGCTTTAACTTAGAGAGGGGCTCGTCCCCATTCTGGATTTTCGGCCGTAGAGGGTCCAGCAAGCGATCCCGATGATTGCCCATGCCGTTCCCGCGACCATGGCGAGGTGTCCCAGGTTCAGCCAGATGAAAAAGCAGACGGCGAAACCGATGAGAGACGAAAGAATCGCCAGCCATTGTTGGAGTCTCGCCGTCCGCCAGGCTAGAACAGCCGAGGCGACGTTCACCCCCATGAAGGCAAGTAGCGCTCCGTAGTTGAGAAGCTCGGTGCCCAGCTCATAGCTGAATACCAGTGCGCCTGCGAGGCAAATCGCGCCAATCAGCAGGACGTTGTTGCGGGGGATGCGGTTCTTGGGGTGGACGGCGCCGAAGAACTTGCCGGGAATCGCTCCATCCTGTCCCATGGCGAGCAATAATCGGGCTGCGCCAAGTTGCGAAGCCATTCCCGAGCCGATCGTCGCCAGCAATAAAGATGCATTGACCAGGCCGAACATGAAGACCCCTCCGGCACGACCGGAGATGCTGACGTAGGCGGTATCGACGTCTGGAAATGCCATGCTCCGCGGCCAGACAAGCTGGCCAAGATAGACCTCGATCGAAGCCAGCACTCCCGTGATCAGGCAGGTGAGCACGATGGCGCGAGGGATGTTGCGCACGGGATCTTTCGCTTCATCGGTCAGCGTCGAGATGCCATCGAAGCCGATATAGGTGAGGATTGCGATCGAAGTCCCTCGAAAGAGCGCTTTTGAGGAGAACGTAGACGGGTCGTAAAACGGAGTGGTGTAGAAGGATCCTGGCTGGTGCGGCTGCTTGAGGAGATAGCGGACGATCGAGGCCACGACCAGTACGATCACCACGCCCAGCGCGGCCGCCATCATAGCGTTGATTCGCGCGGATGTTTCCACGCCGCGCAGATTCAGGAGAGTAAACAATCCCGCGAAGAAGATCGCCCACAGCGCGTACGGGACCTCGGGGAGAAAGTTCTGCGCAGCTTTGCTGCACCAGATGGTGCAGATCAGTGGATTCAGTATGTAATCCATGGCCATGCACCAGCCGGTGATGTACCCGAGCGCTGGATGTAGCTCCCGGCCCACATACATGAAGGCCGAGCCCCCCTCAGGATAGACGCGAGCCATGCGGCCATAACTCACCGAGGTGAAGAGCATGGCCACAAGGGCGCACAGAATTGCGGTGACGACATGACCGCGAGCTTCTTGGTAGATTACGCCGAAGCTGGGCATCGGCGCGGTTGGCTGGATCAGGATGATTCCATAGAGAACGAGGTCGCGAAACCGCAAGCTGCGTTTGAGCGTGGCGCGCGTTGTGACCTCGGTTGCTGGGCCTGACATCCGTCTCCCGGGTTAATTGCCGCTCGATTGTGGCTTACTTATTGAATGAAGCGAAGCGTCGCGTGGTGTATCCCTGAGCGTAATCGATGGAATGTTCCAGCCTGTGACTATGACCGAGGCGACCGTACCCGATCCAGCCGGTTTTGCGGTCAGGGTACGCGATGCTCCGGGCATCAGCTCAACGTAGTTGTCGGACCAGGGAAGCGGGCTGACACTGCTGCCGGATGAATCAACCGCATCGACACTCACCTGAAATGCCAGCGCCTTAGAAACATTCGTCAAATGCACTACGAGGTTGGCACTGCTCCCTCGTTCAAGCGACGCCACGATTTGCGCTCCCGGCAACTGTCGCAGTGCTTTGAGGTCTTCATGGCTCACTGCTGGCGTATGCGTGTAATCAGTCTTGCTCCAATCGAACTCCGTAAGCTTCGCCGGCACCCAGTAGAAATTGTGCGAGACGATCTCGCCTTGCGGATTGCTGAGAGAGAGCTCGACGAACTGGATCGAAGACGCGGCAGAGAAGTTCTCCTCTGGAATGGTCAGGGCCTTCAGCGAGGAATCGGCTTCTGGAGTGACGGTTGTTTGCTGCGTGAAGAGCCGCTTCAGATGAAGGTCATAAAGAGTCACGGTGACTTGCAATTTTCCGGCCGCGCGATATTCGCTATTCACAACATAGACGCTGTGATCGTCATAGGAATACTGCACGTGCATCGGCTCGCACGCCTTCTTGGCGCCGTAATAGCCTCCTCCAGCGTCGAGGTAATAGTCGTAGAGGTGCCAGATCATCGAAGGCCACGCGTTGTTGAGCATCCACTGGATGACTCCGGTGGAGGTGTATTTATTTCGTCCGTAGGCCTCGAACATGGCGCGCTCGCCGGCGTAAGCCATCGCCTGCGAGACGCGAAGATAATCTTCAAGGTCCTTCGCCGGACCATAGGTTGCGTCGAGAGCCTCGTTGTAGACGGAGAGCTTTTTAAATCCCTCACCGCCATAGTGAAGTGACCAGATGTCATCAGGAGGCCAGATGCTTGATTTCGGAATGAACTTCTTCAGGCTGCTAAGCGTGGGAATCGCCGGGCCCGGGCTGGTTTCCGTATTAAAGCCGTAAGCGCCACCGTACCTATTGGTGTCGGTCAGCCAGTATGATGGCGCGACGTAGTCGTAGGGGCCGGTCATCTTGACGCCGCTCTGGCCTGTCACCGTGGTCGGAGCTTGCGACGCGGAAGAAAGCACTGGATTTGGCCAGTGGGTCTGGGCCTCGATGTCGAGATAAGCCTTCTCTACGTCAGCCGGCGGTGGATTGTCGCTACCGTTGAGCCAGACCAGCAGGCTGGCGTGATGGCGCAGCCGCAGCATCTGCGACCGCAACGACGCCGCCGAGACGGAGTGATTCTCAGCCGTCCACTTGTCCCAGTGTTCCCACTGATCGCAACAGCACCAACCTAGCAGCACCAGGATTCCCTGTTCATCGGCCAGGCGGAAGAAGTCTTCGGTTTCGAGTTTGCCCTCAAGTCGAATCGCGTTGAGGTGCATGTCTTTGACCAACCGAAACTGTTGCTCAAGGTGGGTGGGGTTCTGGCGTAGCAGCATGTCCTGCGACCAGCCTGCGCCGCGGATGAGGATCGGCTTGCCGTTTACCTTGAAGAGCCGGAATCCCTTGCCGGTCAGCTCCGAAGTGACCTCGCGAATTCCAAAGCGCACCGATTGCTCGTCGGAAATCTTTCCGTTCTCCTCGAAGACGACCGTCGCCGTCTCGAGATGCGGAGTGCCCATCTGGTAAGGCCACCAAAGCGCTGGGTGCTTCACGTGAAGTTCGGCGTATTGCTGCGGATCGAAGACGACGGTCTTGTCTTCACCCGGCGCAAGCTCGACGGATTGCTTCACCCGAATACCAGCGATCGTGGCGGTGACATTTCCGTTCACAGGCGCAGCCGAAGCATTGTGAACTTCGGCGTAGGCGGTAAGGTCGGCGGTCTCTCCTATGCCGTCGGTCAAGTGGGTGACGACGAGCGGAGATCGTACCGAGACAGGACCGCTGGTTATCAGATCGACGGCGCCCACCAGGCCCATGTCCTTATCGGGAGGGCACGGGTTCCAGTCGACCCAGTTGATGCCGAGGTCGGTTTCAGTTGGGGCGAAGGTCTCGACCGCAACGACATTGGTCTTGCCTGGCAATGCGTAGGTTGTGATGTCGAACTCATAGGTGCGATAGGCGCCCGCGACCTGCGTTGAATCGGCTATCCGCTTGCCATTGACCCAAACATTGGCGCGGTAGTTAATCCCGCCGAAGCGCAGCCAGAGGGTGCGGCCCTTGTCCGTCGCAGGAATCACCAACTGTTTCCTGTACCACCAGCTGCAGTGATAGGGGCTGTCGGCGGCCATGGGCAGATTGGAGAAATTCTCGCCTACCGGATAGGTCGTTCCCGGAATCTTGCGGAGATTGTCACTGTAGTAGGGGTCTTTGAATTGCCCGGCTGCAACCTGCGCGGCAAGCACCGTGGAAGGTACGGTAACGGCATACCAGCCCTTGTCGTCGAACCCGTTGCTGGAGATGGCTTCGCCGGTGGCCTGGGTCTTGCATCCGGATTGCAGCCGCCAGCCGTCCCGCAGCGGTTGCGACGCAGGTCCAACATCGGCGGCGCAGCCCGGATTGGCAAGCGTCACCAAACTCGCCAGCGCGAAAACTGCGGCGAACGTGCCGACCCTCGACTGTGCGCCATGCGACGCGCTTGCGCGCAGGAGCGACGGTGGCTGCTGCGCAGCCACTCTGGAGCTACGTTGCGACTGGTGATTCATAGGTATCGACTAGAATATTCAATCGTTTGAATACTATGGATTTACGCCCTTGTGCCTTCGCTGTCAAGCGGAAAGATCTCTGACGCAACGCAAATCTCATCGAGCTTTGCGTTGCGTCGATTCGCGAACGATAAGCTCTGGGGGCAAGAGATGCAACGTGCCTCGCGGCATAGGACTCTCGTCTCCCGCCTCTTGAGCATTTAGCGAGGCAAGCACCCACTCTGCTGCGAGACTTCCCATCTGCTCCATTGGCTGGCGGATAGTGGTGAGAGCCGGGGTGCTCAGCGCAGCGAGCGGCACATCGTCGAAGCCGATCACCGAGCAATCGTCGGGGACGCGCTGGCCCGCCTGGTGCAAAGCACGAATTGCCCCGAGTGCGGTGAGATCATCGAAGGCAAGCACCGCGGTGAACTTGACTCGGCGGTGGATCATCGCTGCAGTCAGCCGGAAGCCCTCGTCGAAGCCAGAAGTCGGATCAACGGCCGGCGCGAGTTGAGCGACGCGCCGGGTCGGGAGCGATAGTCCTGCTTCACCGGCGAAGCGCTGGATACCCTGCCAGCGGCGGTCGCTGTCGGACAGTTCCGAGGGACCACGCAGGACCACTATCTCGCGATGGCCGAGGTCAGAGAGATGTTGCACGGCCGCATATCCGCCGGCCTCGTTGTCGACCTGAAGCGAGCGGATCCCGCTTGCCGTCAGGTCTCGTCCCACACCGAATGTGGGAATCTGGTTCTTCTCGATGTCGGCGAGCAGATCGAACTCTCCAAAGAGCCAGTTCGCTACGAGCACAAGTCCTTCGACTCGGCGCTCCAGCATCATCTCGATGTGGCGTTCGAACTGTTCGCGCCGATTGTGCGCAATCATGATGACGGGCAGGTATGCCGTAGGCTGTAGTGCCTTTTCGATGCCCTGCAAAATCAAGGTACAGAACGGATCGGAAATGTCTGAGACCATGATGCCGATGGTTTGGCTTCGTCTGCTGCGCAGCGACCGGGCCGAGGCGTCGGGCCGGTACCCAAGATCACCGGCGACGGCGCGGATGCGTTCCTTGGTACCCGCCGCCACGTAACGGGAGAGCGGCGCTTCGTTCAGCACGATCGAGACGGTGGAGGCGGAGAACCCGCTGAGGCGCGCCACGTCCACAATGGTGGCGCGGCGGTTGGCATGTCTTCGTTCCGGCAAACTGAATGACCTCTTGCGCCCGACGAAACAACCGCGCAGGCGCGAATTCTGTTTTACGACAAATCGCCTCGTTTCGCCATGCTGTCGGCAGGAAGATCTTCCAACTAACGCAACTCCGGGTTGAAGAATCCAGCAGCGGCGCCGAGCAGCGTGGCATGTTCGCCCGTGCTGGCGCGCACGAGCGAAGCAAGAGAAAGAGGCAGCCTTCCCGTATGCCCACAAAACGACATTTGCGCCGCGCGAAAAAAAGCGTCCCCCGCCTGCGAGAGTCCGCCGGCGATGGCGATGCGGTCGGGCAAGAATATATTGGCCAGCGAAGCCGCGGCAATTCCCAGCCAGTATCCTGCCTCCTCAAGCAAAGCGCAGGCGGCGGGAATTCCATTGCGCGCATCCTCAACCAGCGCGCGAAAGCCCGCATCCTCGGCTCCCCGCGCATCGGCATATCGCATCCCAAGCGCGGCGGTCGAAAGCAGCGCTTCGGCGCAGCCGCGTCCTCCGCAGGTGCAGTCGGGGCCCTCGGGTGAAACAATGACATGCCCTGCGTCGCCCATGCAGCCATACGCGATACGTACCAGCTTGCCGTCGACGACCATGCCGACGCCGAGCCCAGTTCCACCGGTGAGACAAAGGAAGCGAGAAGATCCTCGTCCCCCGTCAGATAAATATTCGGCCAGACAGGCCGCGTTCGAATCGGCATCAACGTGAACGGGAAGGTTCAACTCCGCATTGAGAGTCTTGCCAATCGGCACTCTCTCGAGCCAAGGAAGATTTGGGTTGTAGTCGAGCGCACCGTCCGATCTGACAAAACCCGCCACTGCTACCGAAACGCCTTCAACCGGGGTAGTCGCCTCCGCCCGCAATCCACGGCATGCGCCGACGACCATCTCGAGGAATGCTATTCCGCTCGTTCCCGCGGTCGCAAAGGATTGCCAGCCCCGCACCTCTCCTTGACGGCTGATGAGGGCGAGTTTTGTGGTGCCGCCGCCGATATCGATGGCGATGACGTTCGCTTCGCTTTTGGAACCGCTATCAGCTATCAACACAACCCTCTGTTTCCTTGCGCAAATCCGATGCCGCTGACTCGGCTTACTGCTCCGCAGCGTCTTGCGCGTCGGCGGACTGGTCCCCCGACGGATCGACCTGCAAACGATCGTTGAACGATTTGAGCAATCGCGCCGACGTATCAAATTCCTCGCGCGCTTTCGCAGATTGACCCAGATGCGACAGCACCTGGCCCCGGGTGTAATGCACGCTGCCGCTCTGTGGAGCAAGCGCCTCGGCGTGGTCGAGCATCTGCAGGGCCTCCGCATAGCGCCCACTGTCGCGATAGAGTTTCGCCAGTCCGAACCAGGAGTTGACCAGCTGCTCGTTGCGCGCGACGGCTTCGCGGTAATACCTTTCCGCCTTGTCCGGCTGGTTCAACTGCGCATACAAGGCGCCAAGGTCTTCATAGCTGTAGGCGAAGTCCGGTTCTATCGCGATGTCTTTCTCAAGCTCGGCTTCGGCTTGCGGATAGTCGCGTTGTTCCAGATAAGCGCGTCCGAGAAAGTAATGCACCAAAGGCAGATCGGGCCGAGCGGCCGCTGCGGCGTGAAATTCGTCCAAGGCCTTGTTCGTCGCGTGTTCTGCCAGCCACGCTTTGCCCACGTACAAGTGGAACTCCGGCGTATCTTGCCCGATCGCCAGCATCTGATCAAAGGCCCGCTTCTGCAGCGCCGGATTGGAAGATTTGCTGGCCGCGATGCTGACGACGTAGAGGTAGTTCAGATTGGTTGCCTCCTGATCCCAAAGGGGAGTCAAAGTGTCGGCGGCTTCCTTGTACTTGTTGGTGAAAAAGTAGCAAAGGCCGAGGAGATATCGCGCCTGCACCGAACCAGGCTCCAGCCGCAAAGTGGCGCCAAATGGTTCGATGGCCGAGGCAAAATCGTTCTTCCGGTAGTAGGCAAGCCCGATATTCAGCTGAACTCCCGATTGATTTGGGGCGAGCGATTCCGCCTTCCTGAACTCGACCAAAGCATCGTCCCAGCGCTTCTCCCGCATGTAAGTGACGCCCAGGTTGATATGCGGTGCGGCCGATTTGGGATCCAGAGCAATGACTCCCCGAAAATCCTTCTCGGCAAGGTCAAGCCGGCCCGCTTGTAAGGCTGCCTTCCCTTGCCGGAACAACGCCCCCGGATCATTGGATGAAGGAGTCACGGTTTGGCCGATCGCACCCGCAAGGGGAAAACCCGCGCCCATCGCCGCAAGCGCGAACACTCGAAACCGTGCGCGTCGAGATCGGTTGCGGCCGTTCGAGAAAGCCCCATCATTCTGGACCGAGTCTAATTGCGTCCGGCGTGCAGCCGAGAGAGAGGCCCAACGCCGATCGCGCCCCCCGTTCGGTCCGACCTTCGACATTGCAAGCGCTTTCAATAAAACTTTCCCTTGACAGGATGTTCAAACGTTTTAATACTTTGATAATTCATTTCCGTCCCCACCGCAAATGCAAGGAATTTCGGGTCGGCAATTTGAGAGTTCATCAGCGCTTATGGAGGCTCCGCCATCATGTCTCGCCAAAATCGTCTTGTTTCGGAAGCGTGCCAACCCTCTGCGGTAGCCTCTGCCCACCCCCGATCGCCGCGCGTGCGAAGGGCGATCGTCGCCATCACGAAGCCGTTCTTCGCGCTTGCCTGGGTGCTTCTGCTCTTGCCCGCCGCGTTATTGGCGCAGCAGTCTTCGGCAATCAACGGCCAGGTCACCGACCCCAGCGGCGGCGCGATACCTAACGCAGAGGTGACCCTCACAAAGACCGGCCAGGGAACTGCCTTCAAGGTCACGACCAACAGCGCAGGAGAATACTCCGTACCCGCCCTCGAAGCCGGGACGTATAGCCTGCAGGTCACGGCACCCGGATTTGAAAAGTTCGAAGCCACCGGAATAACTCTACGCGTGGCGCATACCGAACGCGTCGACGCCAAGCTTTCCGTCGGCGCGGTGACTGCCGAGGTTAATGTCAGCGGGAGCGAGCTCGGCGCCGTGCAAACAGAATCGCCCGAGATATCCTTCACCATCACTGGCAAGCAGATCACCCAACTGGTGCTCAACGGCCGCAACTTTACCCAGTTGGTCACGCTCTCGCCCGGTGTGACCAATCAGACTGGTCAGGATGAAGGCGAGACCGGCGTCGCCGGCAGCGTCGAATACAGCATGAACGGCGGCCGCCCCGAATACAACAACTGGGAGGTCGACGGCGCCAGCATTATGGACAACGGCAGCAATTCCACACTCAACGTCTATCCAAACGTCGACGCCATCGCAGAAACCGAAGTGCTCACCTCCAACTACGGCGCGCAATACGGTCGCAACGCCTCCGGTACGGTCCAGGCGCAGACTAAGTCGGGCACCGAACAATTTCACGGCGACGTCTTCGAGTTCGTGCGCAATAACATCTTCAATGCGCGGAACTACTTCGAGACCACGGTGCCGGAATACAAGAAAAATGACTTTGGCTTCACCGTCGGCGGCCCGGTCATCATCCCCAAGATCTACAACCCGGCGCAGAAGAAGACCTTCTTCTTTTACTCCCAGGAGTGGCGCAAGGAGGTTGTACCTGGCGACGTGTTCAACCAGGTCGTGCCGTCGACGGCGGAGCGTACCGGTAACTTTACCGACCTTTGCCCTGATACTACCGGCAGCTATGCCAACTGCCCCACGATTCCAGGCAGCGGAGGCGCGTTTTACCCCGGCAATCAAGTTCCCGTCGACCCGAATGGTACAGCCCTGCTCGCGTTGATCCCGGCGGCAACCTCCGGCTCTGGAACCTCCTCGGTTTATCAGGCATCTCCGGCGCAATTCACGACGAATCGCGAAGAACTCTTCCGCATCGACCAGGTGGTCAACGATAAGATTCGCGGATTCTACCGGTTCATCTACGATTCCTGGGCGACGGTCAGTTCGTCGCCTACCTTTAACACGAATGCATTTCCGACTGTGCAGAACAGCTTCGCCGGGCCCGGCATCGACATGGTGGCCAATCTTACTTACGCCGCCTCGCCTTCGCTGGTGAATGAGTTCGTCGCCGACTACACAACCGATCACATCACGTTGACCAATATCACTCCGGGTATCGGGCGAGAGAACTTTACCCCCGGTGGCTTCTTTGACAACGGCTATGGTGGTGTCCTACCGTCGATCACACTCACCGGCGGAACCGCCTACAGCGGCGGCTTCGCGGTGGACTCCGGATATTTTCCCTGGCAAAACTCGAACCCGACCTACAGCTACCGCGATGACCTCACCAAGACGCTGTCGAAGCAAACGCTGCTGTTTGGCGTCAGCCTGATCGCCGCCCAGAAGAACGAACCGAGCGTCGGAAACAATCAAGGCACGCTCACTTTCAGCACCAACTCTGCGGTGACGACCGGCAATGCCTTCGCGGACTTGCTGACGGGTAATATCGGACAGTTTTCGCAGACCTCGGCGCAGCCGAAGTATTACAACCGCTACAAGATCGTCGAGCCCTATTTTCAGGACAACTGGCGTATCTCCCCTAAGCTCACGCTCAATCTGGGGTTGCGCCTGAGCCTGTTCGGCACTTATCACGACATCAGCAATCAGTCGGGCAACTTCGAACCAGCAACCTGGAGCGCCGCCGCCGCGCCAACGATAGACGAAGACGGCTCGATTACCGGACAGGCGGGAGCAATCGTGCCCGGATCAGGAAACATCTTCAACGGAGTGGTCCAGTGCGGCCAAAATGGCGTATCTCCGGGATGCATGTCGGGGCATCTCTTCAATCCCGCGCCCCGCCTGGGTTTTGCCTACGATGTTTTCGGCAACGGTAAGCTCTCCGTCCGCGGCGGCTACGGAATATTCTTCGAGCACACCAACGGCAACGAGAGCAACTCCGAGGCGCTTGAGGGTTCAGCGCCCGTTGTGCAAACTCCAAACCAGTTCAACCTTACCTCCTATAGCCAGATCGGCGGCGCAGGATTGCAGTTCCCGCTCGGCTTGCTCGCCATTCCCACTCACGCGGTCTGGCCCTACGTTCAGCAATTCAATCTTGCCGTGCAGGGGGAACTACCTAGCCACATCGTGCTCCAGGTGGCTTACGTCGGCAGCCTGGGCCGGCACCTGCCCGTCCGCACGGAATTTAACCAGCTTCAGCCGCTATCGCCCGGGTTGAATCCCTATGGTCCCGGACAAGCTATTTCGGGCGACGATTGCGACAGCATCTCTGGTACGGCCGCGACCGGCTATACCGGGACGGTGAATGGCCACCCCGTGACCGGCAGCGTTGCGACCCACCTGGCGATAGCCTGCGGAGTCTCCGCCGACCCGTCCCGTCCCTACTACGGCATCAGCGGAATTACCCACAACTGGAACATTGGCCAATCGTCCTACGATGCGCTCCAGGTGGGAGTCAGCCGATACTTCGGCCATCTGAATGGAAGCCTCGCTTATACCTACGGCCATTCGATCGACGATGGCTCAGACGGCTCGTTTACCGAAATCATCAACGCCTACAACCCGCAGGGTAGTACGGCGAGTTCGAATTTCGACGAACGGCACGTGCTCGAGCTCAGCCTGGTATATGACCTTCCCTTCTTCACCAATCCCGGACTTTTGCACACTATCCTTGGTGGATGGCAGATCTCTGACCTGACAAGCTTTCAGTCGGGAACGCCGTTCAGCATTGTGAACACGCAGAATGCGGACAATGCGGGCACCGGAAATACGGTCAGCAGCAATGGTTCAGGATCAGTGACCTCCTACCCCGACATCATCGGCCCGATCCACGGCTCGATCGCGGTCAAGCATCCAGGGGGTGTTCAGGGACCGCGCCTCTACAACAACGATGCCTATTCCGCACCTCAGGGACTCACCTATGGCAACGCCGGCCGCAACGTTCTTGCCCTGCCGCATCGGACGAACTTCGACATGGGTCTCTTCAAGAATTTTGCCGTCAATGAGAATATGCACTTCGAGTTCCGTGCCGAAGCCTTCAACATCTTCAATCACACGCAGTGGAGCGGAGTCGATAACTCGTCCTGTTACAACACGCCCGATGCCCCGGATAATTGCTCGACCTCTACATTCCTGACCGCGACGTCGGCGCACAACGCGAGAATTCTGCAACTTGCAGCAAAGTTTGTCTTCTGAGGCTCACGGCAATGAGGAGATCGGCAAAGCTGCCGCGAGATGACCGCAATACGGCAACTTAATTTGATCTCATTCGTCCATGAGTGCCTTGGCGAGTTGGGGTTAATCGAGATCGTTAGCATCATTCCTGACTACATCCGAGATGCTTCGATTCGAGAGGTGAGTCCTGCGGCCTCAGTCTTCGCGGAGCAGGATCAGAGGATTGACCAAAAGTGCGCGTTGCGCCGGGATCCAAGTTGCCAGCAGCCCCAGCAGGGCCATTGCCACCACAACGCCGGCCAGCACGAACGGATCGCGCGGCGTAGCCTGGTAAACGATGAACGCGAGCACGCGAGTGGCGAGGAGCCCCAAGGCAAGCCCGGCGGCAGAGCCGATTGCCAGCAACTTGAAGGGCCGCCCCAGCGCCGCGTGCAATACCTCCTTGCGCGGTGCGCCCAGCGCCACGCGAATGCCGAGTTCGCGCAGCCGCTTGCTGACGGAATGCGCCGCCATTCCGAAGATGCCGGTAATCGACAGCATGGCACCCATCAGCCCCAGCACGCCAAGCGACATGGTGGCCACTCGCGCCGGAAACAAAACGACCTCCAGCATCTGGGTCCACGTCTGTGTGTCGACCGGAAGTCCCGCATCCAGCTCGCGCACCTTGCTCCTGATGGCCGCGGCAAGCTGTTGCGGATCGCGCTTCGAGCGCACCACCAGGTAGGCCGCGCTCGCCGGCGACTGCAGGAAAGGTAGAAACATCGCCGGCTGCTGAGCTTCAGTGAGCGACATGTATTTTCCGTTCTCCACAACGCCCACGACCTGGACATGGGTTCCGTCCTGCAGCCTGTAATTCCTGCCGATCGCGCCCGTGACCGAGCCAAACATTCTGTCGGCGAATTCGCGATTGACGACTGCTACGGAGGGCGCATTTTTGTCGTCCCGCCACAAGAAGCTCCTGCCTGCCAGCAGGGTTGTGCCCGCAGCTTCGAAGTATCCGGGAGATACTTCATACCGGAAAGGCATGGCAGCGGCGTTCGGAGGACTCAGATCACTGGTTTCTTCCTTATATACATCTGCCCGGTTTCCTGCGGTATAGACCAGGGGAGGGTAACCATTCACCAGCCCCACTGCATCCGCTCCGGAGATCGTCCCCATCGCTTCGATCATCCGCCTCTGCATCGCGGGTGCCTTGTCGTCGCTGTAACCGGCCGCGGCCAGGTCCACCCCTGCGGTCATCGTGTCGCGCGGATCGAAACCGAACTTGCTGTGCAGCGAGCGTACAAGCCCTCGCACGGCCACCAGCGAAGACGTTACCAGAACCGCGCAGATCGCAATCTGGACGACGAGGAGCACATCTCGGATCGTCAGCTTGCGCCCAGTCCTGGCGCTCGGCCCGGCCTTGACTATCTCGTATGGATTGGCGCGGAGGATCTGGCGTATCGGCAAAATGCCGAACAGAAATCCGCTGAACAGGGCCAAACCCAAAGCCACCACGTAGAGCATTGCGCCGGGAGCGACCGGCAGATGAATCGGAACCGCGGGAATGGGCTGCCAGACGCTTATCCTGCGCAACAGCATGAAGCTGACGAAGAGTCCCGCAGCGCCGCCGGCGAGGGAGATCAGCAGCGCTTCGGTAAGCAGCCCGCGCAGGATGCGCTTGCGGCTCGATCCAAGCGCGAGACGCAGAGCCACTTCGCGCGAACGGTCGGCGGCGCGCGCCGCAAACAGGCTGCCCAGGTTGGCGCAGGCGGCCAACAGGATCAGCCCGGAGAGCACCATCAACCCCGCGACGAATGCCCGCACCGCTGGACCAAACGACGTCAGGCCCTCCCGCGACAGCGCTGTACCGTGGTGAACAATCTCTTTGGGATAAGTTTTCTCCAGATATCCGTTCACGGCGCCCACATCGGCCACGGCCTGAGCGAGAGTGACTCCCGGCTTCAGGTGTCCCAGCGCCTCAAAAACCGCGTGCTCGGTCGCACGCGTGTTCAGGCTCGGCGCGCCCATCTGCTCCTCGTTGACGATGGGCATAAAGAAATCCGGCGCGATGAACATGATCGTTCCCTGGAACTCAGGCGGGGCCACGCCGATGATGGTGAAGGGGTGCTTATCGAGTTGAACAGCACGGCCCACCACGCCTGGATCGTCGTGGAACCGGGTGTGCCAGTACGCATAGGTGAGCACGACATACGGAGCGCTGTTGGGGCCGTGCTCGTCGGATGCGTGAAACAAGCGGCCGAGATAGGGATGAATGCGCAGCACATCGAAGTAATTCCCTGTCGCTGCGAAGCCGTTCGCGGCGATTGGATCCTTGCCTGCATCGAATCCCACACCCAGGACCATGTTGAAAGCGGCCAGATCCTCGAAGCTGCGGTTGCGATCGCGCAGATCGATGTAATTGGGATACGACTGCCACGCGGGATTGTCCCCGTAATGAGTTCCGTAGAGGCTCCCGGACTGCGGCACGTTCAGCGGCCGCAGGACCATGCCATCCATTAAGCCGAAGACTACGGCGTTTGCTCCGATTGCCAGCGCCAGCGTCAAAACAGCGGCGAGGGTGAACCCAGGAGAACGGCGCAACTGCCGCAGAGCTAACCGCACATCGGCCGCGATCGACTCCAGCGTGGGCCATTGCCACACTTCGCGACTCCGCTCCTCCAGCAGCGCGGGGTTGCCGAAGGCAAGGCGCGCTTCCCGTGCGGCTTGTTTCGGGCTCATGCCTTCGCGCATTAATTGCTCGGTGCGCTCTTCAATGTGCAGGCCGATTTCTTCAGAGAGATCGCTGTAAATCTTGCGGCGGCGGAAGATCTGCTGAATCCAGTCCATTGGAAACCTCTTTCAGCGAACCCCTTTAGCTTGTCGTGGCTTTGCCCGGGTTCAGGACCAGCCAGATGCCCTCAAACATGCGCTCGAAGCTGGAGATCTGCTGTTCAAGATGGCTCAGACCCGAAGCTGTGATTTGATACGTCCGGACGCGGCGATTCGTGGAAGAGACACCCCACTCCGCTTTCACCAGCTTTGCTTTCAGCAACCGCTGGAGCGCCGGATAGAGCGAGCCCTCTTCCACCTGCAGCAGGTCGTTGGATCGCTGCTGGATGTGCTGCACCAGCGCATACCCATGCGCTGGTTGGCGGCGCAACGACTCCAGGATCATCATCTCGAGCGCGCCTGGAAACAAGTCGCGTGCATTGCTTTCTGTCATAGGCCTGTTCACTACAGGCATAGAATAAACAGGTATGAGCCGACTGTCAACGGAATTCGATTGCCGTTTGACCGGGAATGACTAATTGGGTCAATTGTTGCGAACAGGAACAGGTAGAGGCTTTCCGGATCGATCGCCACGGGGTTCTATCAGCAGGAGATCCCGGCCTTCTGCAGTGCGTCTTTCAGATCTGTCATGCTGGCGCGGGTGGAGGCTTCGGCGGTGCCGGCGCCGCGCCAGTGGGTTTCGAGGCTGAGGCCGTAGTGATAGCCATCGCTCTTGAGGGCGCGTAGTTGCCCGACCCAATCGACAACGCCGGTGCCGACCGGTTCCCAATCGTATTTACCATCTGGTTTGCGGGTGACGTTTTTGCAGTGGCAGTGGCCGATACGGTCTTTGGGAAGCGCATCGTATCCGTTGGGATAAGGAACGTTGCCGGCAAAAGTGCCGGCGTTGCCGGGGTCCCAGTTGATCATGAAGTTTTTGTTCGGGATCGCCGCCAGCACCGCTGCGCCTTCCTCTCCAGTGCCGGTGTTGCAGGCCATCTCGTTTTCGAGCAGCAGAATGATGTTGCTCGCGGCGCAAGTTTCCGCGGCTTCCTTCAGCTTGGCGTTGATCGCTGCGCGGTAGGGTTTCTGGTCTTCGAGTCGCCAGAAATCGAAGCAGCGGATACGGTCGGTCTTGAATGCTTTGGTCAGCTCGATGCACTTTGTGAGCAGAGCGTCCTGCGCCTTGAAATCGAAGTCGGCGTGAAACTGGTCGTGGCCGGGGACTTTCTTTCGAGAGCGGCGCGCCGGGCCAGTCCACTTTGAAGAGCGGGCTGGCAATGTCGGTGACGCGGAGGTTGTACTTCTCCAGAATCTTGACGGAGTCGGCGATCTGCTTCTCGCTGAGCGCCGTGACGTTCTTGTTCCACATGCTGCGTAGCTCAATCCATTTGAGGCCGAAATCCTGCGAGGCCACCTGACAGGCGTGATCAAAGTCGGGCGAGATTTCGTCGTTGATGACGGCGAGGCGAAATGGGCAGGTCATTGCTGTGTCCGGGAGAGCGGCTGCGGCGCCCGCATGAAGCGCGAAAGGGAACTGCATCGCCACGCCAGTAGCAGTCAAACCACCGAGAAAACTACGACGCGAGACAGCCATAGCAGGCTCCTTTGGAGATCACCAGACAACTCTAGATTGTGCGCGCGAGACAAATCAATGCCTGGCGGCGATTTTGTTGCAAGTATGGAGGAATTCGTCTTGCGGAGATGGTGTCGAGTCACTACGAGGGTCGCGAGCACAGGCGAGATTCACAGCGAACAGCGTTGGAGTAAGTCATTGCGGCGATAAAGGCACGTAGCCTGTCTTGTCCTGTTCTTTCTTTTGCTTCTTCTGTTCGGCGAAATATTTGTCCAGGTCGGTCTGCAGTTTGGTAACCTGGTCGACGAGGCCCTCGGAGGCATCGGCTGCGGTCTTGCGGGGGAAGTCGTAGACCGGGTCGGGCGGCGGTTTGTTCACCGCATCGAGCCACTTTTTGCTCGCGGGAACCAGCTCTTTGAGCAGCTTGCGAATGTCGGCGTGAGTTTCATCGTAGGTGTCGAGATTGTCTTGCAGTTCGTCGACGAGCCGGGTGTATTCCTGGAGGAGTTTGCGTATCTTCGGCGGCTTGTTCTGGATTCGGGTATCGTCGACCATCTCCGCAATGGCATCGGTGCGCTGACTGATGAATTCCATGTACAGCTTGACTCGTTCGGGCGGATCGTCGCCAGTTTCGCGGAGTTTATCGACCTGGGCTTCGGTGAGGGGGTCGTCTTTGTCCTGGGCCAGGGCGAGTCTGGTAAAAGGAGCGAGGAAGAGCAGAGCAAGCAGAGAGAATCCGAGTCTGTCAAGGATGCGCGGTCGCTGAGCGAGGGGCACGCGGAGTTGCGGATTTCGAGACAATGGCACCTTGTTCTCTACTGCCGGAAGACCTGAAGCATCAGCTCCGCTTGCACCTGATTGAGTTGCTTGAGGGTGGCGTCAAGGGTGGGTCTGTCTTCGAGCGAGGCTTGGGAGACGATGTCATGCAGCCGGAAGGCGGTGTGCCGCATCAGGATCTCGGCGTTCTTGAGCCGCTTGCTGTCGTTCGCCATGTCCATATGAATCTTGGCCGCATAGTCCTGAACGGAGTGGATGGTGCTGGAGGCCTGTTCGGCCTCGCCGGCGGACAACTGCCTTCCGGCGAGCTCGGTCATCTGGTGGACGAGCTCGGCGTAGAGGAAACACTGTTCGCGCGGGCCGGCCTGACTGGCGCGCGCCTCGAGGGCCAGCAAGGATTGAGCATCAGGAATTTTCTCATCGACGGCGCAAAGGCCGGTGGAAGGCATGAAGAGAACGAACGAGAGGAGACTGGCCGATGCTGCAACGAACCGCATGATGCACCTCCTGAGGTGCTTACGGGATCGGTACGCTAAAGCATTTCACTTCCAGTATGTGCTGGCAAGACCCACGAAAAGTGGCTTTTTGCTGGGGCAAAAGCCACGACCAGAGTGATTGCCGTCCAAACAACGGAAGCGAAAAGCTTCAATTCGACTTAGTTTCAAGAGCGATCAGCCGGTGCTGCGCTTGCCACTCTTGATCTGGAAACTTCCCGGCGGAGACCGCAAGGAACTTCTTATAGTACTCCACAGCTTCCTTCTTCTGGTGCAAATTATCGTAGGCGGTTGCCCGGAGGAAGCTACTTCCGGCGTTTTCGTCGGCAAATTTTGCTCTCATGGAAAGCGATTGCAGGACCAACGGGTATTGTTTGTCCATAGAAGCGGCGATGGCCAGCTCCATCCAGTCTTCGGGATTCTCCGGAGAAACCTTGATTGCCGCCTGAAATGCCGTTATTGCCTCGGGATAACGGTGCTGCTGTAAGAGGTTCTCAGCCCTGTCATTTAACAGGTCGACATTTTGCGGATATTTATTGAGCAGATTAACCAAAATGGGGTCGCCTTTTTCAGGATTCCCGTTCTGGGTGTAGGCGTCGGCGAGCATTTCCCCGATCAGCGGATCGTCGGGCTTGAGGGTATGTAGTTTCTCAAGGATTGCCAGGGCCTCGTTCTTTTTGTCCTCATAGGTCAATGTGCTGGCGAGCTGGGAGTTGAGCGCGGGGTTGTCCGGATCGCGAGATATGGCGGTGCGCAGCAGATGTTCCGCTTCGGCGTATTTCTTTTCCTTGAGCAGCAGGTGCACTAGCCCAGCCGCCGCCTCGGAGGACTCGGGCTGCCTCGCCAAGAGCTCCCGATAGGCGGCTTCGGCGGTCTCGTCGTCTTCGTTGGCGGTCGCGATCTCGGCGGTAAGCAGCAGGTCGTCGGGTTGTTCGGGGCCGAGGTGAAGAGCGTCGAGGAGATGCTCTTTGGCCGCTGCCGGATCAGTGCTGCGCTCCAGCCGGGCAAGCGCGCGATAGGCCTGCGCCTGCGCGGCCGGGTTGGGCGGATCTGGGGTGAGAGTTACCGCCGCCATCAACTGCTCCTGCGCTTCCTGCGGATGACCCTCGCGAGCGAGCAGCAAGCCGAGCGAAAGGCGAGACTCGAAGCGCTTCGGATCGGCCTCGATCGACTTCTTGTAGTCGGCGATCGCGGCGTCGGGGTGGTTTTCAGCGTCCTCTAGATAGCCGAGGTCGAAGAGTGCTCGGGCATCGTTTGGGTGGGTGGAGAGCCAAGGGAGGAGCAGGCCTCGGGCCTTGGTGTAGTTCTGAAGCGCGATATTTCCCTCGGCGTCGGCGAGGGGAGTTGGGGTTGCGCCTTGTGCGGGTTTTGGGGGTGCGGCCGGGGCTGAATCGGGCGCGGAGGTTCCCGGCGGTAGCGGCGCTTGTTGCGCGGCAGCGGGGCGGATGCTGAGTGCGGTAAAGAGAAAGGTTGATGCCGTGCCACTTATGGCGAGGCCAAGAAACTTGCAACGACTCATGCTTAAACCACTACTTCCTTTGGGGCTGTTCTTGGCGCGAGCACGCGGGCGAGCCATTGCCCGGTATGTGACTCGGGGTTTGCTGCGACGGTCTCGGGGGTGCCTGTTGCGATGACGCGGCCGCCGGCTGCTCCGCCCTCGGGACCAAGGTCGATGACCCAGTCCGCTGACTTGATGACGTCCAGATTGTGCTCGATGACCACCAGCGAGCCGCCGGCGTCGATCAGCTTGCGGAAGGCGGTTAGAAGCTTGCCTACATCGTCGAAATGCAGTCCGGTGGTTGGCTCGTCGAGGATGTAGAGGACGCGGCTTTTGGCCTTCTTTGCAGTCGTCGCGCCATTGGCATCGGCCGAGGTGGTGCGGATGGTCGCACGGCCGGTTGCCAGGTGCGAGGCGAGTTTCACGCGCTGCGCCTCGCCGCCGGAGAGCGTCGTCGCGGACTGACCGAGACGCACGTAGCCGAGGCCGACTTCTTCGAGCACGGCGAGCTTGTCGAGGATCTTTGGGTTGCCGACGAAGAAACGCAACGCCTCTTTGACCGTCATCTGCAGCACTTCATGGATGTTCTTGCCCTTGTATTTGACCTCGAGTGTGCTTGCTTTGTAACGGGTGCCGTTACATTCTTCGCAAGGCAGCTCGACGTCGGCGAGGAACTGCATCTCGACGGTCACAGTGCCGTCGCCGTCGCAGACATCGCAGCGGCCCCCGGGGACGTTGAAGGAGAAGTGTCCTGCGGCATAACCGCGGCGTTGCGCCTCGGATTGCGCGGCGAAGAGTTCGCGGAACGAATCGAAGGCCCTAATGTAGGTCACGGGATTCGAGCGCGGAGTGCGGCCGATCGGCGCCTGATCGACGAGGATGATGTTGTTGAGCAGGTCGTGGCCGGAGAGCTCTTTGTAGAGGCTGCGCGGATCGCTGCCCTCGCCCATGCCGAGTTCGTAGGCTACTCCGCGATAGAGGACATCATGAACGAGCGTGGACTTACCTGAGCCGGAGACGCCGGTGATGCAGGTGAGCAGGCCGAGGGGAATCTCGCAGTCGACACCCTTGAGGTTGTGAATGCGGGCGCCTTTGAGCCTGAGCCACTCCTTATCCGGCTCGCGGCGACGGGTGGTGATTGGGATGGACATCTGGCCACTGAGGTAGCGTCCGGTGATCGAATCGGGATTGGCCTCGACTTCGGAGACGGTTCCCGAGGCGAGGAGTCTGCCGCCGAACTCTCCCGCGCCCGGGCCGAGGTCGAGAAGATAGTCTGCAGCGCGAATCACGTCGGGGTCGTGCTCGACGACGACGATCGTATTGCCGAGGTCGCGCAGCTCTTCGAGGATGTGAATCAGCTTGGCGGTGTCGCGCGGGTGGAGGCCGATTGATGGCTCGTCGAGGACGTAGAGGGCTCCGACGAGGCGCGAACCGAGCGAGGTTGCGAGCTGCATGCGCTGCGATTCGCCTCCGGAAAGCGTTGCTGCGAGGCGGTCGAGAGTAAGGTAGTCGAGGCCGACTGCGTCGAGGAAGTGTAGGCGCTGCCAGACCTCGGTGAGGATGCTGCCGGCGATTTCGTGTTGCGCTGGGGTAAGTTTGAGCTCGCTGAAGAACTGGTTCGCGGCGCGGATGGTCATCGCCGCGGTCTCGCAGATATTTTCGCCGCTCACTCGTACCGCTCGCGCCTCGGCGCGGAGCCGCTGGCCTTTGCAGTCAGGGCAGGTGGCATAGCCGCGATATTTGCTGAGCATCACGCGGACGTGGAGCTTGTATTTCTTGCGCTCCATCAGCGCGAAGAACCCGTGGACGCCGGGGAATGAGGCGTCGCCGTTGAGAATGAATTCCTGCTGATCGAGCGGGAGGTCGAACCACGGGACGTCAGTCGGGATGCCGTGTTGTTTGGCGATGCGCTTGAGTTCGATCTGGTATGCGCGATACTTGGGACGCTGCCAGGGGTCGATCGCGCCGTCGTCGATCGACTTCGACTTGTCGGGGATGATGAGGTCGAGATCGAAGTCGATGGTGTTGCCGAAGCCCTGGCAACGCGGGCAGGCTCCGAAGGGATTGTTGAAGGAGAAGAGGCGCGGCTCCGGCTCGCGGTAGACGCGGTGGCAGGTCTTGCATTCGAAGGCGGTGGAGAAGCGGAGGCGCTCGCGCGGGGCTTCGGTTTCTTCGCGGGGAACGATTTCGTAGAGGATTTCTCCGGATTCGCGATAGCCGATCTCGGCGGCGTCGACGATGCGGGCGCGGTTATCGTCGGAGACGACGATGCGGTCGACGAGGACGAAGACGGGACGTGAGAAATCGACTTCGAGGATCGACTCGGGCGTGGAGAACTCGTAGATCTTTTCGTCCTGGTAGAGGCGGTTGAAGCCGCGGCGGCGGAGATCGGTGAGGCGCTCTTTGAGAGCTTCGGTGAGCGGGTCGGCTTTGGTTGCGACTTTTTTGGCGGTGGGCTTGCGGCCTCTAGGCGCGGGTTTCGTGGGCGTTTCCAGCTTGAGGGCTTCGTCCGGCAGAGACGGCGGGGTTGGCTTCTGCACGGGGAAGATGGCGTGGAGGCGGGTGCCTTCTTTAAGCGAGAGAATTGCGGCGGCGATTTCGTCGACCGAGTCGCGCTTGACGACTCCGTCACAGACGATGCAATGGACGGTCCCGCAGCGCGCGTAAAGCAGGCGCATGTAGTCGTAGATTTCGGTCGCGGTGGCGACAGTGGAGCGGGGGTTGCGGGTCGAGTTCTTTTGCTTGATGGCGATTGCCGGGGCGAGGCCATCGATCAGGTCGACGTCGGGCTTCTCGATTCGTTCGAGAAACTGCCGAGCATAGGCGGAGAGCGACTCGACGTAGCGGCGTTGTCCCTCGGCGTAGACGGTGTCAAAGGCGAGCGAGGATTTGCCGGAACCGGAGACTCCTGAGACGACCGTCAACTGGCCGTGGGGGATGTCGACGTCGATGTTTTTCAGATTGTGGGTCCGCGCGCCGCGGATGGTGATTTGATCGGTCAATGCTGGGGTACACCTCTGGGCGGAGCCGCAATCTCCATTATAAGAGAGGTAGCGAGCGGGGTTTTAAGATGACGCCGCATGGCTGCACAGACGAGTTTGTGATCCGTGGCACCTATGCGGAAACATCCTGGAAGACCGGACGTTTTTCGAAACGCCGTTTTGCGGGAGGGGTTCTAGAAAGAGCCGTTTGGCCCCCCCGATATTGTCTGATCGACTAACCCCAAATGGGGTTTCCCGCAGGAAAAACGCGGCGCAGTATCAGCTGAAGATTGATTGCAACTTGCGGGGGAAAAAAAAGACCCCATTCTAGCTCCAGAGACGTCAGAAGCTTCCAAGGGTGACGCAGGTTAGATCGGGCTTAGATAACTATTCTTTGTGAAGGAGAACACACCATGGCTGAACTTATGAGGGAACCTGTGAGTCTGCCGCGGATTGGCGGGTGGGGCGCAGGTCATCGCAGCAGCACTCTAAAACAGAAGCTGATGCTGGGCGTGATCAGTGTGATGCTGGGCGCTTTGCTTCCAGGTTGCACAGCGGACAAACCTCCTTCCCAAGCGGAAACCAGCCTCGCCAATGCGGCTAAAGACGTCACTATTCCATTAGAGGCAGGGAAGATGAAGAACCCGGTGCCTGAGACGGATGAGGTGGTAAGCCAGGGCCAGGAAGTGTTTCTTGGGTCTTGCGCCCAATGTCACGGCGCGGATGCGCGCGGAGACACAAACATCGGGCGCAGTATGGACCCGCCTGCCATGGACCTGACCTCAGCCCACGTGCAGCACTGGAGCGACGCGGAACTATTTTGGATCATACAGAATGGAGTTCGTCTCACAGGCATGCCTTCGTGGAAGTCGAGCATTTCCGATAATGACACCTGGAAGCTTGCACGTTACATCCACAACCTTCCCCACCTCGCCACGGCCTCCGCCTCCACCGCAGTCGGGTCCCAGGCACAAGCCGCCGTTTCCACGCAGGACAAGTACACCCTCAAAGTACCGAATGGCCTCGCGTTTTCTGAGTTCAGAGGATACGAAAGCTGGCCGGTGATCTCCATCAGTCATAACGGAGATCATCTCGCTGCAATCCTCGGGAATCCGGCGATGATCAACGCCTATAAGGCGGGCATTCCAGGTAACGGCAAGCCCTTTCCGGATGGCGCCAAGATGGTGAAGGTCCATTGGAATGCGAAAGTGGATACCGGTGAACCCGGTTCGCCGACGCTACCAGGTACCCAGCATGACGTTGATCTCATGGTGAAGGACAGCAAGAGGTTCGCGGACAGCGGCGGATGGGGTTACGGCACGTTCGACTATGACGCCGCGTCCGACACGTTTACACCCGGCACGCTGAAAGACCACCCACCGCAAGGGAACGACGCCAAGTGCGGGTTCGCGTGCCACACGGCAGTGAAGACAAAAGACTACGTTTTCACGGCCTATGGGCACAGGTGAAGCGGTATCCGCAGAGTGTACTTGTTGTTCCTGTGAACATGCTAAACCGTTGACTCGACGGTAGTGGTGTCAAAGGCGAGCGGGGATTTCCGGAGCCAGAGACTCCTGAGGCGACGGTCAGCTAGCCGTGGGGGATGTCGAGGTCGATGTTTTTCAGGTTATGGGTCCGCGCGCCGCGGATGGTGATTTAGTCGTCAATGCTGGGGTGTCCGTATCTCTTCATTATAAAGAGAGGTCTTGGGGGTGTTGAGGATGGGTGTTTGGCGGGTGCGTGCCGTAGGATGGGAGACGCGTTAGGAGACGATTCCGAGAGTGCCGCTGACCGATTGGCTATTTTCTGACCTGAAGCTCCCGAAGCGCCTTGAGGAACACGCCGATCGCGCCGATCACACCTGGTGGCGGGTGATGTGTCTCACCGGGGTGGACTACTTCTCGACGCTTGGCTATCAGTCCGGGATTGCCTTTCTTGCAGCAGGCGTTCTATCGCCCGTCGCCACGCTCGTTCTCGTGATGGTGACGCTTTTTGCGGCGCTCCCCGTCTACAAACGCGTCGCGGCCGCGAGCCCCAATGGGCAGGGCAGCATTGCCATGTTGGAGAATCTTTTTCCTGCGTGGAGTGGCAAGATTTTTGTGCTCGTCCTGCTCGGATTTGCAACCACGGACTTCATCATCACGATGACGTTGTCGGCCGCCGACGCTGCGGCCCATTTCGTGCACAATCCGTATACTCCTCACGTTCTGCAGAGCCAACTGGCGGTGACGCTTTTCCTGCTGACTATTCTTGGCGCGATCTTCCTCAAGGGCTTCACCGAGGCGATCCATGTCGCCCTGGTGTTGGTGGCGGTTTACCTGGGGCTCAATGTCATCGTTACGGCCGCTGGAGTTTTCGAGGTGTTGAAACATCCTCATGTGATGGTGGACTGGAAGTCGGCGCTCTTTCATGAGCATGGCAACATTTTTATGATCGTTGGTCTTTCGCTTGTGCTTTTTCCGCGACTTGCGCTCGGCCTTTCCGGGTTCGAAACCGGAGTCGCGGTCATGCCATTGATCGAGGCGAAGGATGTCGAGGATCGAATCGCCAATACGCGGCACCTGCTCTCTTTCGCGGCCATCGTCATGAGCGTTTTACTGATGGCGACCAGCTTTGTGACGACCCTGCTTATTCCGGCCGCCTATTTCAAGGAGGGTGGGCCTGCGAATAGCCGGGCGATGGCGTTCCTTGCTCACCGTTATTTGGGAAATGTCTTTGGGTCAGTCTATGACGTTAGTACGATCCTCATTCTCGCCTTTGCCGGCGCCTCCGCAATGGCCGGCCTGCTGAACCTGATTCCTCGCTATCTTCCTGGATTCGGCATGGCGCCCGAATGGGCGCGGGCGTCGCGTCCGCTGGTAATTGTCTTCATCGGCATCGCGTTTACCGTCACTTTTCTGTTCCATGCGGATGTCGACGCACAAGGCGGGGCTTACGCTACCGGCGTGCTTGTGCTGATGACCTCTGCGTCCATCGCCGTGGCTCTCGCTGCGAAAAGGGGAATCGCCAAGCTGGCGTTCGGTTTCATCGCCTTGATTTTTGTCTACACCACCCTGGTGAATATTTATGAACGCCCCGAGGGGTTGAAAATCTCCTGCATCTTCATCTTTGGCATCATTGTCACCTCACTGACTTCGCGTGCTTTGCGTTCCACCGAGCTTCGCATCACCGGAATCGAACTCGACGACGAAGCCAGCGCGATGATTGCCGAAGAGGGGAAGGGGACGATCCGGATCATTGCCTGGAAACCTCGGGACTCGTCCACCGCGGACCGGGAAGAGGCGAGCGCAAAGCTTCGCGAGCTTCACGGGCTTTCGCCTGATACTTCTGTTTTCTTCTTTGAGGTCGAGCGCGGAGACGCCTCCGACTTCAGCGAGCATCTTCGTGTTTGCGGCCGCCGCGAAGGCACGAGTCGCATCCTGCACGCTCGCAGCGCGGTCGTGGCTAACTCGATCGCAGCTCTGCTGATCTACCTGGAGCAGGTGACTGGGTGTAATCCGCACGTTTATTTTCATTGGACGGACGTGAATCCAGTGACAAACGTGATGCGCTTTATCTTCCTTGGTCAGGGGGATACTGCGCCTCTTACTCATGAGGTTTTGCGGCGGGCGATCAAGGATCCGGCGCATCGGCCGGTTGTTCATGTGAGTTAGGAGTAAGCGACCTCTTCGAGGGCGGCCACGAAGGTCATACTTACACGAACGAACGGTGGCTACTCGACAACCTGATTAAGTGTCAGTTGTTTCGATTTTTCGCGCCTGGTTTTGCCGCATCCTCTGCGAACGCATATCGTGCATCACGTTCCTTACCTCAGGCGGATATGGATGTTTCTGGAGCTTTGGTCTCGCCCCATTTGCTGTAGGAAGCGCGCTAATCAACAACGCCTCGATCTCCGCTCGCTGCTTCGGTTGTTTGACCACAAATACGGAGAAGAAGTTCCAGAACAGGTCATACTTGGAGCCCGGTCGGCGAGCGTGCTGAAACAGCCGGCTATGCAAACGAGTGGCCTTTCCGATGTAATACGGAAGGTCATCACGGTACAAGATATATACGCCTGGCTCCTCTAGTATTTTCAATTTTTTCGAAACCATTACACGCTTGCCGTACTCGCCTTCAGTCTTAAAGTTGAAGACCTCACGCGGCCACATAGCCGCGTATTCATGAATGATGCCCGGAAGGTCGCTCATGGGGGATAAGCCTACCACAGGGGTGGGAGGGGATCGCATGTCATAAACCCTCGCCCTCGATTACCGTGCGATTCGCGCCGAGCCGCCTTTCATGACTCGCTCGACTTCGGCGAGCGAAGCCATGCTGGTGTCTCCTGGCGTGGTCATGGCTAATGCCCCGTGGGCGACTCCGCATTGGACGGCCCATTGGAGGCGCTTTCCGGTGAGGAGGCCGTAGATGAGGCCGGAGGCGAAGGAGTCTCCGCCGCCGACGCGGTCGAGGATGTCGACGTCGCGTTGGGGGACGTGGGCGATTTCGGCGGCTTCGATGTCGCTGGCGGCGATGGCGATGGCTCCCCAGGCGTTGCGTGAGGCGGTGTGGGCGGTGCGGAGGGTGGTGGCGACGGCCTTGAGGTTGGGGTAGGCAGCGACGACGTTGCGGAGCATCTTTTCGTAGCTCTTGACGGGGAGTTCTGCGAAGTCGTCGGCGACTCCCTCGAGCTCGATGCCGAGCATGGCGGAGAAGTCTTCTTCGTTGCCGAAGAGGACGTCGACCTTCTTGACGAGCTCGCGGTTGACTTCCTGGGCCTTGGCTTTGCCGCCGATGGACTTCCAGAGCGAGTCGCGGAAGTTGAGGTCGAAGGAGACGAGGGTGCCGTATTTGCGGGCGGTGTCCATGGCTTCATTGGCGACGGCGGGGGTGGTTTCGGAGAGGGCGGCGAAGATGCCTCCGGTATGGAGCCAGCGGGAGCCGTTTTTGGCGCCGAAGATGGTATCGAAGTCGAAGTCTCCGGTCTTGACCTGGGAGATGGCGGTGTTGCCGCGGTCGGAGCAGCCCACGGCGGCGCGCACTCCGTAGCCGCGCTCGGTGAAGTTGAGGCCGTTGCGGGTTTTGCGGCCGACTCCGTCGTAGGGAACCCAGCGGATGAGCGAAGGATCGACGCCGCCCTGGAGAATGAGGTCTTCGACGAGGCGGCCGACGGGGTTTTCGGCGATGGCGGTGACGATGGCTCCGCGAAGGCCGAAGGCGCGGCGGAGGCCGCGGGCGACGTTGTATTCGCCGCCGCCCTCAGAGGCGGTGAAGTGGCGCGCGGTGTGGATGCGGCCTTCGCCGGGATCGAGGCGCAGCATTACTTCGCCGAGGCTGACACAGTCCCACCGGCAGTCTTCAGGCTTGCGAATGTTGAAGTCGGTCATGATTCTCCACTGACTGTTGCTGACTCGAACTATTCCACGATAAAGAAACGGGGGCGATTGGGGAAGGAGGTTGAGTCCGAAGCGGAAGAGGAGCTGGGATGGTGGTAACCTTCCGTTCAAGAGAAATATTGATGTAGAACTATGCCGCCATTTTCCTCATTCGGTGAGCGCATTGTGCCACCGTCGAAGTCTGTGCTTCCTGTGTTACTCCGGAAAATCGTTAGTTTTTTCGAAATGGAGAGCTATTTGCCAATGCCTTCCCTAAGAACTCTGCGCCTTCGCCTCCCGCTTTTCGCCATCTTCCTGCCGATCTGCGCATCGGTTATCGCCTCTGGGCAGGAGCAGCAGCATCGGGGATATTATCGCTTTCCGGCGATCCACGGCGAAACCATCGTCTTTGCCTCCGAGGGAGATTTGTGGTCGGTGCCCGTTCAGGGCGGAGCTGCGCGGCGGCTGACCTCCAATCCGGGCGCGGAGGCCATGGCGACGATATCGCCCGATGGCCAAACGGTAGCTTTCGCGGCCCAATATGAGGGGCCGACCGAGGTTTACACAATCCCCGTCAACGGTGGATTGCCACAGCGCCGTACCTGGGACGGAGACGCTCTGCCGCAAGCCTGGACGCCGGACGGCCGCCTCGCGGTCAGCACCTACCGCTATTCCACATTGCCCAACCCAAAGCTTGTGCTCATCGACAACCGCGGGCAACGAGAGATTGTGCCCTTAACAGGCGCGGCTGAGGCGGCCTACTCCAGCGACGGCCACACTCTCTTCTTCACTCGCTGGGAGTATCAGGGCAGTTCGACCAAGCGCTACAAGGGCGGGAGCGCAGAGAATCTGTGGCGGTTTGACGGCAACCACGAAGCCGTGGCTTTGACGCCGGACTACACAGGCACCTCGCACAATCCGATGTTCTGGAATGGCCGCGTCTATTTCCTGTCCGATCGCGACGGGGTGATGAACGTTTATTCGATGGACGAACAGGGCCATGGACTTAAGCAGGAGAGCCTCCAGAAGGGATTCGATATCGAGTCGGCGTCGATCTTTGACGGCCGGATCGCCTACGCTTGCGGCGCCGATCTATGGCTGCTCGACCTGAAAACCGGTCACGAGGAAATCATTCCAATCACCCTAGTCTCCGACTACGATCAGTTGCGCGAACACTGGGTCAAGAAGCCGATCGATTACCTGACTGAGGCGCATCTTTCGCCAGATGGGTCGAACGTCGTGTTCACCGCGCGGGGCGAGGTCTTCACCCTTCCCGCCAAGAGTGGGCGAACGATTAAAGTAGCGGGCGGTTCCTATCTTCGTTACCGTGAAGCCCGGTTTTTGCCGGACGGCAAGAGCATCATCGCCCTCTCGACGCAGAGCGGGGAGACCGAATTTTGGAAATATCCGGCTAACGGCGTAGGCGTGCCCGAGCAGTGGACGCATGATGCCAGCGTGCTCCGCTGGGACGGCGTCCCTTCGCCGGACGGCCGATGGCTGGCGCACTACGACAAAGGACAGCAGATCTGGCTTTACGACATCAAGACAAAACAGGAGAAACGTGTCGCCCAGTCTATGAACGGCGACTTCGGCGATTTGAGTTGGTCGCCGGACAGCCGTTGGCTGGCCTATGAAGAAACGGCGGACAACCAGTACGTGCAGATCAAGGTCGTGAACGTGGAGACGGGGGCGATCCAGGCGATGACCACCGACCGATACAACAGCGTAGACCCGATCTGGAGTTCCGATGGCAAGTGGCTGTATTTCCTCTCTGACCGCATGCTGAAGTCGACGGTTCAGGCTCCCTGGGGGCCGCGCCAACCCGGGCCGCATTTTGATCGCCCAGTGAAGGTTTATGAGCTCGCGCTCACTCCGGGCCAGCGATCGCCGTTTCTGCCTGCGGACGAGCTTCATCCAGATGAAAAAAAGAAGGACGATGACAAGAAGGACGACGACAAGACGAAGGACGCGGACAAATCGTCTCCGGAAAAGAACAACGACAAAAAAGACGTGAAGAACGAAGACAAGAAGCCAGTCGAGGTCAAGATCGATTTCACCGATCTGCCCTCGCGGTTGTCCGAGGTCCCCGCGCCGTCTGGCGATTACGACAGCCTGCAGGCCACCGAGAAGCGTCTCTGCTGGGTAAACTCGACTGACGAGGCAGAGCCGAAATTAGCCCTGCAGTGCCTTGATATCGCGAACAAGGGGGACGAGCTCGACAACGTGCTGGCGGATGTAAAGGGCTATGAGATCTCGCTCGATCGTAAGAAGATGCTGATCCGCAAAGCGGATGACTTCTACATTTTCGATTCTGACGTGAAGGGGAGCGCGCTCTCCGATCCCAAAGCCCTTGGCAAGGCGGGGATCAATCTGTCTCGCTGGAGCTTATCCACTAATCCTCGAGAGGAGTTTCGCGGAATCTTCCTCGACGCGTGGCTGCTGGAAAGGGATTATTTCTACGATCGCGGCATGCAGGGAGTTGATTGGAAGGCGAACCGGGATCGTTATCTCCCGCTGGTCGATCGGGTCTCCGATCGAGATGAACTGAATGTGGTCATTGCACAGATGGTCAGCGAGCTGTCGGCGCTGCACACTTTCGTCTTCGGAGGCGATGCCAGAAAGCCCGCCGACCAGGTCGATCTGGCGGCTCTCGGCGCTCGGTTCCGGCGGGATGAAAAGGCCGGCGGTTACGTCGTCGAGCACGTCTACCTGCACGACCCGGACTTGCCCGATATGGCGCCCCCGCTGGCTCGTCCTGAATCGCTGGTGCGCGATGGCGAGGTGATTGTCAGCATCGATGGCGTGGATTTGTTAAGTGTCTCTGATGAGCGTGAGCTATTGCGCGGCAAGGCTGGGACCCAGGTGCTGCTGCGTGTCAAATCGGCCTCGGGCGAACAGCGGGACGTGCTTGCCACCCCCATCAAAGCCGAAGATGAAAAGAAGCTGCGCTATGCCGAATGGGAATACACGCGCCGGTTGAGAGTCGAATCGGACTCCAGCGGTAAGATTGGCTATGTCCACTTGCAGGCCATGGGGCCGGACGACATCGCGCAGTGGGCGCGCGAATACTACCCGGTTTTTGACCGGCAGGGGCTGATCATCGATGTGCGCCACAATCGCGGCGGGAACATCGATTCCTGGCTGCTCGGCAACTTACTCCGTCAGGCTTGGTTTTACTTTCAGCCCGGGTCGGCACCCCCTCGTGGAGCATGCAGTATGCCTTCCGCGGCCACATCGTCGTGCTCTGTGATCAGGACACAGCCTCAGATGGAGAGGCCTTCAGCGAAGGGTTTCGCCGCCTGAAGCTGGGCCAAGTTATCGGCACCCGTACATGGGGCGGAGAAATCTGGTTGAGCTTCTCAAATCGTGAGTCGGATGGAGGGATCGCTTCTGCGGCTCAAACAGGTGTGTACGGGCCCGAAGGCAAATGGCTGATCGAGGGGCACGGCGTCGACCCCGACATCGTGGTCGACAATCTTCCCCATGCCACATTTGCGGGGAGCGACGCGCAGCTACAGGCGGGGCTTGATTTGTTGAAGCAAGAGATCAAGGACGACCCGCGCCCGGTGCCGGCGGCTCCGCCGTATCCGAATAAGGCGTTCCAATATAAGCAGTAGAGCCCGCGGTTTTTGCACGCCTCAGCGTTTAGTTGAGTGATGGAGTGTTCCTGGCAGCGGGCGGATGTTGGGTTTGGCAAACTAGTAGATCTGGAAGTTGACTTCGATGTTGACTTCGACCGGGACCGCGTGACCCTGGAACATGGCGGGTTTGAACTTGTATTGGCGGACGGCTTCGACGGCTTTTTCGTCGAGGCCCATGCCGAGCCGGCGCACGACGCTGACGTGTTGGGGATTTCCCTGCGTATCGACGATCAGCGAGACCACGACGATGCCGGTGTACTTGGCGCGGCGGGCTTCGTCGGAATATTCGGGATCGACCGAGGAAATCACTGTTGGGGGCGATACTCCGCCGCCGACATGGTAAACGCCGCCGCCGGTGCCACCGCCGGAGCCGGGACCGTACCCGCCGCCGGTGCCAGAACCAAGTCCGCCACTGTTGCCGCTTCCCATTCCACCGTGGGCGCCGGTTCCATTCGAAGCCAACTGCACTTGGTTTGAGGTCGGCATGCCGAGGTTAGGCATATCCACCTGGGGCAGGGGGATGTTCTTAGGCATGACGATCGTCGGCTCGACCGCTAGCTTGGGGTGGTCGTTGCGGATGATCTGCGGAGGCGTGATCTGCTTGGTGTCGAGCTTGGGAATCTTGCCCTTAGATACCTGGACGAGGTCGTGGTCGCCGCCACCCCCGCCGCCGCCCATCATCGACATTTTAGGAGGAGCCGTTGGGGTGTACGGCTTGAGATCGACCACTTCGGTTGGGGTTTTCGGCGGGATGGCGCGTACCCCAAGTCCGTTCCATAAAAGGACTGCCAAGGTCGAGCCGATCACCATGATCATGGCGGCGAGGCCGGGTCCCAACCTTCGTTGGAGCGGCCGCGCAAAAGGGTCGGCAACCTGCACGGCCTGTGAGGTCAACTGAAGGGGCGGCAGCTTGCGCGGGAAGAGGAAGTCCTGGACGCTGGTGCTGAGCGTCTTCCAGATAGGTTCTTCACGGATGCTTAGCGTGTCTTCAGCCGGCTTCGAGGTGAGTTCCAGAGGAGCCTGCTTGACCGGTGCAAAGGTATCACGCAGGTTTGCGATCAGCGAGGCCCACATGGAGCCCTCGGTCTCGACGAGCAGATGAGGCTCTTCGGCGCTGGCGCTCAAGCCCTGATTGGCGGGCTTGTCGGGGTCGAGTTCCGGGGGTGTTAAAAGCTGGTAGCTCATCTACAGATTGTGCGGGGAAGCCTGGCGGCAATCGCCTTTCCCGAGCATCTCTCCATTATGGACGACCGCAGTCCAAATTGTCTGTATGGCGGAGTGCGAAAAATTTCATGCGACGGTCGGAAGAGGACAATCCTGGTCCGGCCAATCGTTCGCGGCGCCTTGTACGGCCTCAAAGAAAATGGGATGCAATCTGCTGACCTTGTCCGGAAAATGTCTGGACGGTCTTCACCTTACACCTATAGACGGCGCAGGCCGCTGGAAGGTCACTTCCATTGTAAAACGGGTGCGCTAAATATAGAACGGGCCGCGCGGATACAATAGATGTTGACCATTTCTGGATATAGCAGGAGAGACGATGTCCGCACCACAGCCGGAGGATAAGGCGAGCGCCAGTTCTGCCTTTTCCGGACCCGCACTGAAAGATACCCTTACACTTCCGCAGACCGATTTCCCCATGAAGGCGAACCTGCCCCAGAACGAGCCGGCGAGGCTTGCGGCGTGGCAGCGGGAGGGGCTTTATGCGCAGATTCGCGAGGCGCGGAAGGGATCGGCGAAGGGAAGCTACATGCTCCACGACGGGCCGCCTTACGCTAATGGCGGGCTGCACCTCGGTCACGCGCTGAACAAGGTGCTGAAGGACTTTGTCGTGAAGTCGAAGACGATGGCCGGATTTGATGCCCCCTATATTCCGGGTTGGGATTGCCACGGCCTGCCGATTGAGATCAAGGTGGATGAGCAGCTGGGACGGAAGAAGCTGGAGATGCCGCCGATCGCAGTCCGCCGCGCCTGCCGCGAGTATGCGCAGAAATATGTCGATCTGCAACGGGAGGGCTTTCAGCGGCTGGGCGTTTTTGGGCAGTTCGACGACCCATACCTGACGATGTCGAAGGGGTATGAGGCGAAGATTGCCGAGACCTTCTTCGAATTCTTTGAGCAGGGCTTTGTTTACAAGGGTTTGAAGCCGGTTTATTGGTGCATCCATGACCGCACGGCGCTAGCCGAGGCGGAAGTTGAGTATGAGATGCATACCAGCCCGAGCGTTTATGTGCGCTATGCGTTGGTGAGCGACCCGGCGGCGATTGACCGCTGCGCTGGCGGGCAAGAACGTGAACACCATCATCTGGACGACGACTCCGTGGACGCTTCCGGCGTCGCTGGCGGTGGCGTTTCATCCGGATTTTGAGTATGTGGCGCTGGAGCAGGATGGCGAGGTTTACATCGTGGCCGATGCTCTGGCTGCGGCAACTCGCGAGGCCTGCAAGCTTGAGGCGGCGGTCGAGGTTGCGCGATTCAAGGGCGTCGAAGCTGGAGCGGGTGGTCTTTCAGCATCCATTTCTCGATCGAGAAGTCCTAGGCGTGAACGCCGACTACGTCACCACGGAGCAGGGAACTGGCGCCGTGCACACTGCTCCGTCTCATGGCGCGGACGATTTCTATACCGGCGGCCGCTATGGTTTGGATCAGACGACCCATGTCGATAATGCCGGGTCGGATTTTCGACGGCCTGCCCGAGTATGACGGACTGCGGGTTTTTGACGCTAATGCGCCGATCATCGAGCTGGTGAAGAGCCGCGGTGCACTGATGGGCCAGGCGGAGATCTACCACTCGTATCCGCATTGCTGGCGCTGCCATCATCCGATCATCTTCCGCGCCACCGAGCAGTGGTTCATCAATATGGATACGCCGATGAAGCGGGAGGATGGATCGCCTACGACTTTCCGGCAATACGCTCTCGATGAGATCGAGCAGGTGACGTGGGACCCGGCGTGGGGCAAAGAACGCATCTCGAATATGGTGCAGTCGCGGCCGGACTGGTGCATCTCGCGACAGCGGATCTGGGGGGTGCCGATTGCTGTGCTTTCATGCACGCAATGCGGGAAGCTGGTCGAAGATGCGGCGTTAAACAAGCGAATCGTCGCGCTCTTTGAGCGCGAGGGCGCCGACGCCTGGTATACCCACGAGGTTGGCGAGCTTCATTCCAACGGGAACCGCTTGCGTGAAGTGCGGCGCGGGCGAGTTCGCGAAAGAGATGGACATCGTCGATGTCTGGTTCGAGTCGGGATGCAGCTGGAATGCGGTGCTGCGACCGGATGAGCAGCCGGCCGACCTTTATCTCGAGGGCAATGATCAGTTTCGCGGCTGGTATATGTCGTCGCTGATGAACTCTGTCGCGCTTCGTCACATCTGCGCCGTATCGCATGGCGACTGACTCCGGGCTGGACGCTCGACGAGCAAGGGCGCGCGCTGTCGAAGTCGCGCGGGACGGACATCTCGCCGACGGACGTGGCCAGCCAGCTTGGCGCGGAGGTCATTCGGCTTTGGGTTGCGTCGGTGGATTATCGCGAGGATGTGGTCGCGAGCATTCCGCTGCTTGAAGCGCTTGGCTGAGGAGATTTATCGCAAGCTGCGCAACACCTTCAAGTTCATGCTGGGGAATCTGCATGGCTTCGATCCGGCGAAGGATTCGCTGCGTTTTGAGAATCTTCAGCCTCTAGATCAGTACATGCTGGCGAAGACGCGGGAGCTTACGGAGAAGGTGCTGAAGTGGTACGAGGAGTTCGAGTTTAACCGGATCTTTCATGCGATCAATGAATTCGCGAACGCCGATCTGAGCGCGCTGTATCTCGACGTGCTGAAGGACCGGATGTATACCTTTGCTCCGACGAGCAAGGAGCGGTTGTCGGCGCAGACTGCGCTCTACAAGATCACCGATGCGCTGGTGCGACTGGTGGCTCCGATCCTTAGCTATACGGCGGATGAGGTTTGGAGTTATATGCCGAAGGTTGAGGGACGGGTGGGGAGTGTGCATTTGGCGGAGTTTCCGGATCCGGAAGATATTGCTCCCGAGTCCAGCGCGAGTCTGGAGTCGGACTGGTCTCGACTTCTGGAGTGGAGAAGCGAAGTTTTGAAGGAACTGGAAGAGGCAAGGAAAGAGAAATTGATTGGGAAAGCGCTAGAAGCGAAGGTTGAAGTAGGAGCCTCCGACGAGGAATACGACCTTCTGATCTCGTTCATGGAGAAGCACAAGGGGCAGTTGGAGGAGTTAATCAACGTCTCAGAGATGGATTTGAAGCCTTTGCCTGCGGGGTCAACTCTCTCGGAGGTTGGAGTTGGCCGCTCCTCAGAGGCGAAATGCGATCGTTGCTGGAGATATGTTTCGGACGTCGCACCGTATGGACCGTGGCCGGCGGTGTGCGGACGCTGCGCTGGTGCGCTCGACGAGATGGGGTATTCCGAGCTGAATGCGAGCGTGGCGCAATGAGCACCGCTGCTGTGGTATCGCAGCGTTCGTCGAGCAAGCTGCAGTTTCTCTTCGGATTGTCGGCGATCATCATCCTGCTCGACCGGATCACTAAAGTCTGGGTCTCGCGACATATCGACGTCGGAGATGCGCGCACGGTTATCCCCCGCGTCTTCAGCATCTCGCATGTGATGAATGATGGCGCGGCATTTAGCCTCTTCTCGTATTCGTCGAGGCCGCAGTTGGTGCGGGTGATGTTGATTTCGTTTTCGGTGATCGCGGCGGTTGCGGTCTTTGTATTTCTGCTGAAGATGGGCAGAGGATCACGGCGACGACGGTCGCGCTTGGCGCTGATTCTCGGCGGCGCGCTGGGCAATCTATATGACCGGCTCGCTTACGGCACGGTGATCGACTTCCTTGAAGTCCACATTATTGTTGGCCACTGGAATTACCACTGGCCGGATTTCAATGTTGCCGATTCGGCGATCGTCGTTGGCGGAATTCTGCTCTTTCTCGGCGCGTTGCTGGAGACTCGCGACCAGCTCAAACGACGAACGCGACGGGAACAAAGATATGACGGCAGACGAAGTCAAAGCAGAGCTGGAGCGCGTCGGGCTGGTGCCGGTGCTTCGCGCGAAGTCGATCCCTGAGGCGCATGCGCTGGTCGAGGCAATCTATGCTGGCGGCGTGACAGTGATTGAGGTCACGATGACGGTGCCCGGGGCGATCGACCTGCTTCGCGACCTGAAGGCGAAGTATGGCAGCGAGGTGTTGCTCGGGTCTGGCACAGTGACCACAGCGGCGCAGGCCGCAGGCGACGATCGAGGCGGGCGCGGAGTTTGTGGTGAGCCCCAGCCTGCACCTCGAAGTGATCGCGAAGACGAAAGAACTGGGCAAGGTGTCGATTCCGGGCGCGCTTGACTCCGACCGAAGTGATCACTGCCTGGGAGGCGGGCGCTGACTACGTCAAAGTCTTTCCGTGCTCGGCGATGGGCGGGGCGAGCTATCTGAAGGCGCTGCGCGCGCCGTTTCCGCAGCTCAAGCTCATCCCTACCGGTGGCGTGACGGTGGCTACCGCGGCTGACTTCCTGAAGGCTGGAGCGATGGCTCTTGGGAGTTGGCTCGGACCTGGTGAATGCGACGGCGATTGCGGAAGGGAAGCCGTGGATCGTGACGGATATGGCGCGGGCTTATATGGATGTGATCCAGGAGACGCGTAGGCCGGCGTAGATCCTTTCAGACGATATTGGCCAGTTGGTCGACCGGCAGGATCTCGACGCCAGAGGCTCTCGATAGAGCGACGTCGTTCGTCAGAAAGGCATCGGCGCCTTGGTCGACGGCTGTTGCCAGCTGAATCGCATCGGGCGTTCGCAGGCGATGAAGAGATCTAAGCCTCGCGGCTTCGGTAGCGATATCGTTCGAAACATCAACGCTGAAAATGTTTTCAGCCTGGAGGAGAATCCGGGTGTAGCGATCGACCAGCCGTTGATCCTTCAGGCGTAGTGGTAGGACCAGGACTTCGGTGAGCGTGAGAACGGATGTCACGATTTTGATTTCGCCCCGATCGACGGCCGCGAAGAAGGGCCTGACCATTGGGTGATACTTTGGATGCCGTTCAATGAAGTAGATAAAGAGTGGTGTGTCGACCGCAACCGGCTTGCCTTGCAGCGAAGCTATCGGTCCCACGAGTCACGTTCGGTCTTGATATAGGCGTCGGTGTCGATTCCTTCCCAAATTTCCTTGCCAAGCCCTTCAAGCTCCATGATGCTGACGCGTTCTTTAGGGGCAGTCGCTTCCGTTTCGCGCAGCAGTTTTCGGGCGAGCCGACGTTGATCGGTCTTGCTCAACTTCTCCGCGACGCGAAGAGCGTCTTCATAGGTAGCTTCCATCGGCAGCCTCCTCCCATCCGAACTCCCTCATGATACGAGCGGGTTATGAGCGATAGCAAATAGTCGTCGGGGTCGGAATGTACACTTGGCCCATGGCGCAAGGATTCTTCCTCACCTTTGAGGGGCTCGACGGCTCGGGCAAGACGACGCAGCTTCGGCGTCTGGCGGCTGGCTTGAGGCGCGCGGCGAGACGTCCACTGGTCACGCGTCAGCCGGGTGGGACGAAGACCGGCGACCGCATTCGTGCGCTGTTGCTGGATTCGAAGACGGAAGCGCTGGATCCGCGCACCGAACTTGGGCTGATGTTTGCCGACCGCGCGCAGGCGATTGCCGAGGTGATTGCGCCGGCGCTGGAGCAGGGGCGCATCGTTCTTTGCGACCGCTTTACCGATTCGACGGAAGCCTATCAGGGCGGGGGACGTGAGCTGGGAAGCGAGATTGTTCTGGCGCTGCACGGGGCGATGTGCGGGGGGCTTCAGCCGGACCTACCATCTTGTTGCTTCCCGATTTTGAAGCGTCACTGGAACGCGCGCGCCGCCGCAATGCGCGCCCCGGAGTTGCCGACGAGGGCCGCTTCGAGCGCGAGGGGAACGCTTTTTATCGGCGCGTCTTCGAAAAATATCGCGAAATCGCTGCGCGTGAGCCTGTGCGTGTGGTGGTAATCGATGGCGACCAGCCCATTGAAGAAGTCCACCAGAAGATCGTAAGACTGGTAGAGGAACGTTTGGCCGCAAGGCTGAGCTCCGTGGCCAAGCGCTAGCCACGGCGTCAGCCTTCCTACAAAGCGCGCTTCGCGAATCTCTTATGGCAACTCCCTGGCAGACGCGTGACGAAAAAGACTTCGATTGTCGAGGAGCGGGACGGCTATCGGTATCCGCCGGGTCTGAAGCTGAACCTGCCTCTTTATCTGTCGCGGAGGTTCTTCAAGCCCGGCAATCCGATCCTGCTGTTTCGAGCACCTGGTGGCGACCTATGGGCCGGTCTCGCACTACAAGATCGGGCCGAGCCACATCATCTTCATCAACGATCCGGACCTGATCTGGGAGGTCCTGATCAACCAGCCGCAGAACTTCATCAAGGAGCGCACCCAGCGGCGGATGAAGATCCTGCTTGGCGAGGGATTGATCACCAGCGATGGTGAAATTCATAAGCGGCAGCGGCGCATCGCGGCGCCTGCTTTTCACCGGCAGCGCATTCAGAACTACGGCGCGATGATGGTCGATCGCGCCTGCTGCGATTCGCGAGGAGTGGCAGCCCGGGCTAGCGAGATCGACATTGCCGCTGAGATGATGCGGCTCACGCTGCAGGTTGTCGCGCGGACACTTTTCAACACCGACGTGACCAGCGATGTTCAGGCGATCAACGACGAGGTCAACGTCATCATGGACCTCTACAACTTCCTCATTGCGCTGCCGCGGGCGGAAGCGATGCTGCATTTGCCGATTCCCGGGCTGATGCGTTTTCGCAAAGCGCGCAAGCGGCTGGATGCGGTCGTCCACCGCATGATCGAGCAGCATCGAGCGGATGGGGTGGACCGAGGCGACCTGCTCTCGATGCTGATTGCGTCGAGAGATGAAGAGGGCGACGCGTGCAGAAGAGATGTCTGACGAGCAGTTGCGCGATGAGGTGCTGACGATCTTTCTTGCCGGATACGAGACCGTCGCGAACGCGCTTACCTGGACGTGGATGCTGCTGGGGCAAAATCCTGAGGCCGAGGCGCGCATGCATGCTGAGATCGACGCGGTGCTGCGGGGCGAGCCGCCGACGCTCGACGATCTTCCTCGACTCAAATACACCGAGATGGTCTTTGCCGAGTCGATGCGGCTTTATCCGCCGGCGTGGGCGATGGGGCGGCAGGCGACCAGGGACATTGAGATCGGCCCGTATAAACTTCCGGCAGGGAGCTATCTCTTCTTCAGCCAATACATTATGCAGCGCAGCGCGGAGCAGTTTCCCGAGCCGCTGCGTTTCGATCCGGAGCGATTCACTGCCGAGGCCAAGGCGGGGCGACCGAAGTTTGCCTATTTTCCCTTTGGCGGTGGAAATCGGCAGTGCATCGGCGAGGCCTTCGCTTGGATGGAAGGGATTTTGCTGCTGGCGACGATCGCCCAGCGATGGAGATTGCGGCTGATTCCCGGCCAGAAGATCGGGTTGGCGCCGAAGATCACGTTGCGCCCGGACGGGCCGATCTGGGTGGTTCCGGATGCGTCGCTAGCCTCGCGCACTCTGCTAGGCTCGATTCGTGGGATTCAGCGAATTTCTCGGCAATGAAGCGACCGTCCGCCAACTGCGGCTGAGCATCGGCTCGGGGCGATTGCCGCAGGCGATGATTCTTGCCGGGGCGGCCGGGGCGGGCAAGTACACGCTGGCGCTGATGGTTGCCCAGGCGATGAACTGCACCGGCGCGGCGGAGATGGCATCGCGCAGCAATGGCGGGCGTTCCGGATTTTTGTGGCGAGTGCCGGAATTGCGTTCAGATCGCGGCTGCGGCTCCGTTGAGCGCGCGATTTGACGAGGCGGTTGCGGCGCGCGAGGAGCTTCGCGAGGTCGACAAGAAAGAGACCCGCATCCTGATTCAGACCCATCCGGATGTGCTGGTGATTCCGCCCGATCCGCCGCAGATGCTGATCAAGGTTGGCCAGGTTCGGCGGGTGATTCACGAGATTTATCGATTTCCTTCCGAGGCGAGGCGGGCGTTCTACATCTTCACCAGCACCGGATTCATGAAAGAGGCGGCGAACTCGCTGCTCAAGGTGCTGGAGGAGCCGCCGGAGTTCGCCAGCATTTTTCTGTTGGCGGAGAATCCGGGGGAGCTGTTGCCGACGATTCGTTCGCGCGCCAGCATCGTCCGCCTGGCAGCTTTGCCGATCGGCGAAATCGAAGCCTTGCTTGCTGCTCGCCGGAGCGACTGGAAACCGGCGCAGCGCGCTCTGGTTGCGAGGCTATCTGAGGGCGCCGCCGGGCGGGCGCTTGGTTTTCCGCTCGAAGCCTATCTGGTTAGCCGCCAGGAGGCGTTGGTGCTGTTGCGCTCAGCAACCACAGATTCCTCGACACTTTTCCGCCTGACCGAGAGCTATCGCGCCGGGGCGGAAGGACAGGAGAAGATGAGCGGCTTGATCCGGGCGTTGATGAGTTTACTCGAGGATCTTCTGTTACTGCGATCTGGAACTCCAATGCTGGTGAGAAACATCGATCTAGCTGCAGAGTTACGTCGGATAGCCGACGAAGCGAGTCTGGAGTGGATGGAAACGGCGGCCAAGGCGGTGAATCGCCTGGAGAGCGGGATGCGGCGGAACTTGCTGCGCTCGCTGGCGCTGGACTCCTTCGCGGCGGAGTTAGGCTGTAGCAAAGTACCCCTCGATTTGGAACCGCTGCGATGACCATATCAATACGTCCCCATTTCCCGCTGGCATCTCGCCGAAATCTGCGCTACGATTTTGCCATCATCAAGCCCGATCTATGCATTCATGAATTTACGAGCTAGTTGAACCGCTCGGATTTTGCACGGTCTGCTTCGTCTGGATGGGAGGCAACCAAAGGACTCCGCGCCGCATCTAGGCTGAGAGAAAAATTTATTACTATGTCAAATCCTTCACTGGTACCCTCGCGCGGGGACAAGCATTTGCAAGTCGACGGCCTCGCCTGCCGGCGAAGACCCCAGCGACGATGCCAACCCCTGCGGTGACCGGGCCGCGCAAACTGGTCCGTCCGCCTATGTCCGCTAAGGGTATGACGGTCCGCTCGTTGGCGCGCTCGAAGCGTCTCCCCGTTGACTGCCCACAACCCCGCCCAGCGCACCGATCAGGTCTGGCAAGAGAGTTCGCACGCCGAGGTCTTTTACTTCCAGAAGCAGGTCCAGTCGCAGACGCAGATGACCATCGTGCTGGATGATGGCGAGTCGATCGAAGGGGTCATCGAATGGTACGACCGCGACGTGATCAAGGTCCGCCATGGCGGACGCACGCTGATCTATAAGTCGTGCATCAAATATCTGTATAAGTCGGGCGAAAACCAGAAGTACTGAGTCGCTTGCTATTGCTTCTTCGCAGCCTTCATCAGCCGGTCCTGGATGGCGAGGCCGAGACCCTCGGCAGGCGGGAGCGGGCAGAGAATCACATCGACTCCGGCGGCGTCGAGTTGGCGCAGGCCGGCGAACAAGCGATGCGCCAGCACGGCAGAGTCGGCCCAATCTCCCCAATCGAAAGATCGCAGCTTTGCCGAGTATTTTCGGCGATAGAGCTTCGGGCAGGAAATTTGCGGGAAGCATGATGCCGATCGATTTTTGTTCTTGTGCTGCCTGCGCGACGGCATGGAGCAGAGCGGCTGGCTGTTCGCCTGGCGCTCCGGCAACAAGGACTAGCGTGGCTCGCGGGGCATAGTGGCGGATTCCGAGGCCCGGAGACGGCATCGATTCGGGTGGTAATTCTCTATCGGGATGTCCGGTGTCGCCCGATTTCCATTGCACTGCTGCACCGCAGACATCGCGAATCTTGTCGAGCGAGATGATCCCAGGCCGATAGAGAACAACTGGCTCCTGCGACGCGTCGACGACGGTCGACTCCAGCCCGTGGTCGGTCTCGCCGGCGTCGAGGACTGCGTCGATGCGACCGTCGAGGTCTTCAAGCACGTGGTCGGCGCAGGTTGGACTGATGCGGCCGAAGCGATTGGCGCTGGGCGCGGCGATCGGAACTCCAGCCGCGGCGATCAGCGCCTTTGCGACCGGGTGCGAGGGCATGCGGACGCCGACGAGTGGACGTCCAGCGGTCACGATGAGTGGGACGGTTTCTGCCTTAGGTAGGAGAAGTGTCAGTGGACCGGGCCAAAACGCGGAGATGAGCTTATTTGCCGAAGTTGCCAGGGGTTCTGCGAAAGAGGCTCCGGTTGCGACGCTTGCAAGCATGGCGCGGTCGGAGATGTGGACGATCAGAGGGTCCCATGAGGGACGCTGTTTCGCCTCGAATATCTTTTCTACTGCGTGGGCATCGAGCGCGTTCGCTCCCAGGCCGTAGACAGTCTCAGTTGGGAATGCCACGAGGCCGCCGCCGCGCAAGATATCCGCCGCCGTTTCAATGGCATGCCGCGTGGTGTCAGAGTTCAGGTCTTCGGGAGTGACTTTGAGGCGAAGGGTCTTCATCGGTGCAGAGCCCTTACAACTAGCGTCCTCGGCGTCCACCCAGTGGGGTCAACACTTTCGGCATTTGTCCATGATGGCGCTGTGCAGGCGCTCGCGAATCGGTTCAGGGAGCGGATATAGTTCACGATTTGCGTAGAACTCGATCGTCTGGCGAGTGGTGTTCATGGTGATGAAGCAGTGTTCGCACCCGGTCAGGTGTTCGTCGAGATCGCGGCGCAAGGCAGCGCTGACTTCGTCATCAAGCAAATCGTCGAGCAGTGCCATGAATTCAGAGCAGGTCACTTGACTCCATCTCCGTTCTTCTTGCGGAAGTAGCGGCTGAGCCGCTCCCGCAATTGCAATCTCGCGCGCAACAGCCGAGACTTCACCGCCGGAACGCTTAAGCCGAGGGCTTCCGCAGTTTCGTCGGTCGAGAGACCCTCAATATCGCGGAGGGTGAAGACCACTCGGAATCCCGGCGGGAGTCCCTGGATGGTCTTGCGAAGGATCTCGGCCAGTTCCGATTGCCCATACATCTGCTCCGGGTCGGGTCCCCAGTCGGCAAGATCGCGAGGCATCGAGCCTTCTTCGGTCTCGACGTCTTCGTCGATGGAAACCATCTTCCCCGTGCGCCGCTTGCGAAGGCGCATGAGCGATTCGTTAACCGCGATCCTGACCAGCCAGGTATAAAACTTCGAGTTGCCCTGAAACTGATGGAGCTTCTCATAAGCCTTCAGGAAAGCGTCCTGGACTACGTCCTCGGCGTCTTCCTTGTTCTGCGTAATGTGCTGGGCGATACGAAACACCTGCCGGTCATACTGCCGGACGAGTGTCTCGAACGCCTGGAGGTCGCCTTCGCGCGCCCTGGCAACCAGGGCAACGTCGGGGTGCACCTCTTCTGTCCCTGGAGATTGGATAGTTTCCATAGCTGAAGGCTTCAGGATTTTGACCTTTTCTTGGTCAACCTTGCCAGGCGACACCTCTACTGGAGAAACCTCTGCGGCCATCTAATGATATTAGTCCGTTCGGGCAGCGGGGACAAAACGGGAGAAATCGGGAGGAGCCGATGCACGATCGCCGGAATTCGCCGAGTGAATCGGGGAAGGCGAATGCGAATTGCGGATAACGATTCAGATTCCGGGCTTCATTGGCGGAACATCCTGCGTGATTTCGGCTTTAATACTAAGTAGAGGATGCTGAAGTCTTGGGAATATCAAAGCTTTCTGCAGTGGTTGTGAACAGAGGTCTTTCGCCGGACCGGATCCGATGTTCGCACGGCTTACGCCGTTTCGCGGGTTTGTCTTTGCTCCTGTTGGCCTGGAGTGTGGCTGGATCGGGGCAAACGGACCCGGCGGCTCCGAAGAAACATCCTCCGGCGGCTTCTTCCTCGAGCAGCCACAAGACCGCGTCGCACGCGCATAGTAAAACCGGCGCGCACTCGACGGCGAAATCGAAACACACGGCCAGTCATCCGCTATCGGCGAAGGCATTGGCCAAGAGCCGGTCGCTGCACCAGGCGTTCGTAGCGTCGTCTCAGTTGCGACCGATGGCGCAGCAACTGACCCAGATGCGCAGCCCGGCGGCTTATGCCGGAGTCACGGCGTATGCCCAATCGCACACTGGCGAAGCGGCCTCGGCGGCCTATCTGTCGCTGGGTCATGCGTATCTTGAGGACAAGAAGTATCCCGAGGCGCTTACCGCGCTCCATAAATCAGGCGTCGACGGCCAGTCGCTCAGCGATTACGCCGACTATCTGGGTGCGCAGGCCAACCTGGAGGCGAAGAATCTGCCTGCAGCCGAACTGCTTCTAAACGGGTTTGCGACCCGCCATCCAGATAGCATCTTCGTGCCGAACATTCCCGTGCTTGAGGCGAACCTTTTCATTCAGGAGGGCGACCCGCAGACTGCACTTGCGAAATTGAAGCCGCATCTGGGCGAACCGATTGCGGACCACGCGGACTTCCAGTTGGCGCAGGCACAGGCGGAGCAGATGGCTGGGCAGACTGATGCCGCAGCCAAGATCTTTCGCCATGTGTACCTCAGCTTTCCACTCAGCAACGAGGCGCAGACGGCTAAGACCCAGCTGGCGATCATCGGTGCCGCTGCTCCCATTAGCGCCGAGGAACGCCGCACCCATGCCGATGCGTTGTATCGGGCCGGCCGTTACAACGATGCTGCGGAGGAATACCGCGCCCTTGCCGGTGCGACCGATCTTAACCCGCAGATTAGAGATGAGGTCCTTGTGGCTGCCGCGAACTGCGATTTGAAGCTCAAGCGGCTGAACAAACAAGAGCTCGACCGGCTGCCTGACTCCCAGGACGAAGCCGGCGCGCGGCGCATGTATCTGATGATGGAACTGGCCCGCGATAAGGATGACACCGATGCCCAACGTCAGATCGTCCAACAGATGGAGACGCGCTTTAGTGAGAGCCCTTGGCTGGCCGAGGCGCTCTACTCGAGCGGCAACATGTATCTGCTGCGGAAGGATTACTCTCACGCAATCGACTACTACTCGGAACTCGCCAAGCGTTTCCCGAAGTCATGTGAGCCGGAGCCGACCGCGCATTGCTCCAACTACTCCCCGAGTAGCCACTGGCGCGCAGCTTGGCTGAGCTATCGACTGAAACAATACTCCGATGCGGCCAGAATGATGGATGAGCAGATCGCGAACTATCCGGGAGGCAAAGAGATTCCAAGCGCACTCTACTGGCGCGGCCGTCTCTATGAGCAGCACGAACGCCAGCTGGGATTCGCAGCGTCTTATTACCACACAATCATCCGCGTCTATCAGCATTACTACTATGCTGCCGAGGCCAAGCAACGTCTCGCCACACTCGGAAGCGTCACGCCCGAAAACGTCGCCGCACTCGATGGGATGCGGCCCGAGACGATTCCGGAGCTGAGCGACGATGTGCCGGAGAACGACCCGCATGTGGTGAAAGCGAAGTTGCTGGCCAATGCCGGGCTCAACGAATATATTCCGCCGGAAATCCGGGTAGCCGACGGCAGCTCGGAGTGGGGCTCTTTCGCTGAGGCGGAGATTTATACCTCCTACGGCGAGACCTTCCGAGCGATGCGCGTGCTCAAGCGGGCGATCCCGTTTTACACTTCCGCGCCGATTACAGCCATGCCCATTACCTATTGGCGCATTCTGTTTCCTGAGGCGTACTGGCCGCAGATCAAAGCGTCGGCCGCGGCCAACGGCCTCGATCCTTATATGGTGGCTTCGCTGATCCGGCAGGAGTCGGAGTTTAATCCGCTGGCTGTCTCGAACAAGAGCGCCTATGGGTTGATGCAGCTGCTTCCGTCGGTGGGAAAATCAATGGCCAAAGCTGAAGGGATGAAGCACTTCGAGACGAGCCAGCTGCTCGATCCGAATGTGAATATTCAGTTAGGTTGCCGCTATCTGAAACAGACGATGGACAAGTTCGGCGGCCGGCCCGAGTATGTCTTCGCCGCCTACAATGCGGGCGATGGAAGAGTGGTCGACTGGCGGAGCGCGGCGGGCGAGCAGGGCATCGACGAATTTGTTGAATCGATTCCGTTTACGGAGACGCGCGACTATGTGCAGGCGATCCTGCGCAATGAGGATATCTACCGCGCGATCGACATGGTTGCCGCACAGACAGCCTCCGGAGCCAACCCACAAAGTCACGAGAAGTGACGCAAGCAGCGCCGATGTCTCGATGGCCGCGATCAGAAGCAAGGGGTATCTAAGAAGAAACACCTACGGAGTTTCGTGTTGACAAGCGACGGGTGCCCGGAAAGAATGGCCTCAATCCATGTGTCTGAAATCGTTCAGTCGCGTGGGGTCGACTCCGAATTCCAGGATGCGCCTTGATGCTGAGTGGATGTTGCCGCACTCGCGAGGAGAACGGGAACTTCGAGTCGTTTGGCTGCATCTCCGGCAAGTTGCTCCGAGGCTCATCCCCGTATCCATCCTTAACATTGCATGTAGCTGTTGCGTTCCCGCGTGTATACGGGAACGTATCCCGCCTAAGAAGGAACATACCTAGAACAGGTTAATAGGAGAGGCCCATGATAGCGGAACTGCAACTGCTCGAAGAATGGATCCCCGAACAGATGGAACCGGGAACGCTATTTGTGCTCGAAAATGAAGGGACGATTGGCGAGCCGGAGAATCCATACTGCGCGGTACTTTCCTGTCCGGCCTGCGGAGCGCTGGGGCTCATCACCCGTCGCCAGTACAAAGGAAGCGAAACGATGATTTGCGGCGGCAACGACTGCTCGTCGGAATACTATCTTCGCGATGGCGGCATCGAATATCGACGTGCGCAATAGAGGCCCTGTTTTCCCCGCGAATATAGTCACACACGCCGCGTGACCGAAGCCCTGGAGAGTGCGGCCTCGGATGGCGCGGTCGCTCAGAACCAGGGTGGGCGGATCGGGCATCCTAGCTTGAGCTTCATTTAGCATAGAGACGAGCATCGCGATTCCCGCGATGACGCCAACCTTTCCGCCCGGATGGCGAAATCGGCAGACGCAGCGGACTTAAAATCCGCAGGCCGCAAGGCCGTGGGGGTTCAAGTCCCCCTCCGGGCACCAATAGAATCAATATTTTGACTTGATTATTTGTAACTGTTTGAATGGCTTGTTTTTGAGTGGTGGCTGTTATGGTGGCTGTTAATTTTAGGAGATGCACAAAATTGCTGTCTTCAGATCCAAGACGGCAATCCAGGACGGAAACAGACATTTCCCGGATACCAGAGCGTAGCCGAGGTCGGACCGGAGTCAAGGCCGCGCATACGCGCGCCGCTTCGCGGTCGCAGAGCCTTGACACCGGCCACTGCACCTCGGCTCACAATCCCTAATATCCGGGGAATGTCTTCACTCAAAAACCGATCATTTGGAGGCGGAGGCGATCCGCTCCACGACCGACAGCCGGTGCGCTGGCGACAAGTGGCTATAACGCGCAGCCATCGTGATGGTCTTGTGCCCCGCAGCTTCCTGAATTTCCTTGATGCTGGCCCCCGCCATTGCCAGCCAGGAGCAGAACGTGTGCCGGTTGCAATGCCAGACGTAGCTGCTGATGCCCGCATCTTCCAAGCTGGGATGAAACCAGGAACGGGTATCGAAGCTGCTCTTGCTGCCTTCACGCGGAAATACGGGATGTGAGGCGTGCTGCTTTTGCAACCCAAGCGACTCGATGGCCTCAATCGCGTCAGAGTTGAGATGGACTGTCCGAGCCGATCCGTTCTTCGTCTTCGTGAGTTCGATTGTCCGGCGATCCAGGTTAACCTGTGACCAAGTGCAGGTGTATTGCTCGCTGAGGCGCATTCCAGTGTGCACGCTCACCACAAATTCGGCCAAGTGCTCTGGAAAACGCTTTGAGATGACCTTTCTCAGCGCGTCGTACTCTTCCCGGCTGAGGAAGCGCAACCTGCCTGTACCTTCTTTCCGTTGGCGCACGAGACGGGCAGGATTGCCAGCCACCTTGCTGTTACGAACGCCCTCCCGGTAGCAAAGCGACACGAACGCCTTATAGCGGTTGGCAGTTGCCGCAGTCTTGCAGTGCTCGCGAAGCCAGCGTTCCAATTCCTGTGGCGTCAGCTCTGCGGCATGGCGAGAACCGAGTGCTTCGCGAACGATTGCTGCTTTGCTCTTGTAATTCCGGTTGTCTTTATGTTGTGCCACGAATTCGAGGGCGTCGTCGATCAGCTCGCTAACCGTCACCACTTTGGAGTTGCGCAACTCCGGTAGCTTGCGGCCTGCTACGGTGTCTGCCTTTCGCGACTGATACAGCTTGATCGCATCAGACTTGCGCCCGACTTTCTCGCGATGGCGCTTCCCCGCGGCGTAATAGTGAATCCACCAGATGCCGCTGTAGATTGGGTTTTCATATACTCCGCGCACGACTCCTCCGATGGCTGTTTTGTCGGATTAATTGCTTGTCAGAGTCCGATGATACGGCCATTAGATGATGCCGTCAACAACCCTATCAATTGGCGAACAGGGGCCATTCGGTGCCACAGAGCAACTATTCGGGCGGGGTGTGGGAAGACGAATTGCTAGGCGGCCGGACCATCGACCTGACCTTCTGTGGTGGGCAGCGAACTGAATCTCTTGCCATAGATCCACAGCACTAGCGGAACGATAACCACAACCACAACATCACTCAATTCTTCCGCCTCAGTCAGGCTACGTTGGTGGCTGCTGAGCATCCGCCTGAAGATCGGGACTGCGCCAGGCTAAAAAGGGCTGGGAGATCCAACGTTCCGGACGAATTCCGGCGAATGATACCAAGGTATCGATCGGTACCTTCGTCTAATAGATGGCTCTGCATGTTTTCTGGCCTAATCGCAGCTGTGGATTGGATCGGAACGAATCGGACACGAGGGGTATTGGAATCGAAGCGGCGACGGCAGTCGAGCTGAGAAACAAGGTACGACGTAAACAGAGGTTAAGGACGTCGTTTGTGCGATGCTATTGCAAACAAGTTTGCAAAGAATTGACGGTTGAGGAAGAGGCCGGAGGCAACATCGTAAACCGCAAAGTACGGTTTATCGTTTATTCAGTCATGGGTTGGTTTGACGATCCAGGTGTGTATCATGAGCTGATTTTATTTAGGTCAGATCTGGATTGGCTGTCGGAAATCCATATATCCGTAGAAGACCCAGACGGCTGATGCTGGCAAGTATCTTTGATCGGCAGGCGAGGAAAGTACCTCTGTTGGGCGGGAACCACGCAGAAATGTTTGGGCCATCATCTCCCTCCAGGATTCTCGATAGTCGCTTGGGTAGAATCTCGATGCCGTCAGCGTCACGCCCATGAGGTTCTGCGACAAGGTCGGCCACGGCCACAACCACGCCTAAAAATAACTCTTTGCACATTCGAGAGCAGAACAGTCCCAATGCACGGGCGAAGTCCCAAGGGAGATAACGAGCTAACTTGCACACGAGCCAGGGCCTCTAATTGTCACGCGTATAGGAATTTGCCTTCTGCATATAGGGAGTGGTCCTATGTTCTAAGTGACTGATAGGATATGGCTATCGTATGGAGCTAAGACATCTTCGCTACTTTGTCGCGGTGGTGCAATGGAAAGGCTATCGGGAAGCCTCACGACACCTCTATGTTACTCAACCTTCCATCAGTCAAGCAGTGTCTGACCTGGAGAGCGAGCTCGGCATCAAGCTCTTCACGAGAAGGAAGAGCGGCGCGACTGACACCCGAAGGCGAAGCGTTTTACGAGGAAGCGGTCAAGACCCTGGCACAAGCAGCAAGGTCCATCGCAACTGCGCAGCGGGCAGCCAAGGGGGAAATTGGGAGGCTGGGCATCGGCTTCATGGGGTTTTCCAGTTGCCGTTTTCTGCCCGGCCTCCTGCGGAAATATAAAGCGCGCCATCCGGGGGTCGCGTTGCGTCTTGTCGAAGATGTTCCTCGGGGACAAGACGTCGCCTTCGACCGCGGGGAGATCGACATCGGCTTCACTCGGCCGCCTTCCGCCGATCGAAGGTCGTCGTATGAGTTCCGCCTGCTTTTTCAGGAACCGCTGGTCGTAGCCCTTCCCAAGGCCCGCAACGTGCCGACCAAACGCATTCGCATTCCAGATCTCGCGGGTGAGCGTTTTGTGGTCTTTCAGCGCACGAGTTCGCCCGAGGTCTTCGACACGATCGTCCGCGTGTGCAATGACAACGGTTTTTCACCGCTCCTGCACCATGAGCTCAACAATATGAATTCGGTGCTTGCCACGGTTGAGGCCGGGGAGGGAGTCGCCATCGTTACCGCCACAGCCAGCAATTTGCGAGCTGACAATGTCTCCTTCTTTCGTCTGCAGCCCGACGAGGTTCGGATTGACTTTGTCGCAACATGGCAGAAGAAGGAACCGTCCGTGGTACTCCAATCGTTTCTTGCTCTGCTGGACGAAGAGCTGCCCTCCATCCGCAAAATCATGAAATTTGCCTGACCGATAGCGATGACCTATCAGGCGATAGAAACTTGCGACGCATCCCGTTGCCCTCGCCGGAGTCTCTTGTTGTGTACGGCGGCAAAGGCCGTCGCAGCAAGGAGCTAGAAAATGTCAAGCAAGCAGAAAACAATCATCGTGACCGGCGCTTCGCAAGGTATCGGAGCGGGCGTCGTGCAGTCTTTTCTAGATCGCGGGTACAACGTGGTCGCGAATTCACGCAACATCAGCAAATCTGGATCGTTTAAGCCGGAAAAAGTGGCGCTCGTTGACGGCAATATTGGTGACAGCGCCGTGGCCGCAAAGATCGTCGAGACAGCTATCACGAAGTTCGGCTCGATCGACGGGGTCGTGAACAACGCCGGCATCTTCTTTACAAAAGCATTCACGGACTACACCGCCGAAGACTTCAAGGCGCTGTCTTCGGTCAATCTCGAGGGCTTTCTTTATGTCACGCAGGGGGCGGTGAAGCAGATGCTCTCGCAGAAGTCCGGCGGCAGCGTGGTGACTATCACAGCTTCGCTGGCGGTCGGTCCGATCGTCGGCATCACTGCTTCCGTGCCGATGATCACTAAGGGCGGCCTCGAAGCCGCGACGCTCAGCCTGGCAAGCGAGTATGCGAAGGAGCACATCCGCTTCAACGCAGTTGCCCCAGGTATCGTAGACACACCGATGCACGCAACCGACTCAATGGATTTTCTAAAGACCCTCGCGCCGATGGGTACGATTTCAAGTGTGGAGGACGTTGTGGACGCAGTGGTGTATCTCACGGAAGCGCGCAATGTGACTGGAGAGGTGCTGCACGTGGACGGCGGTGCGCACTCCGGGAAATGGTAAGGCCGCAGGGTGCACAGCCGGAAAGCCCGGAGAGCCGGCTGCAACAGCTCGGTATCGGGCTACCACCCGCGCCCATTCCGTTTGGCGCTTATGTAGAAAGCGTGCAGACGGGTAACCTGCTCTACCTCAGCGGCATGCTTCCTGTAGTCGGCCACGAACCCAAGTTCGTTGGCCGGCTCGGGAAGGAGTTCGATGTCGAACAAGGCCGCGAGGCGACACGAATTGCAGCGCTGAACGTACTCTCAGCAGCAAGAAAGCATCTTGGCTCCCTCGACAAGGTGACCAAGGTGGTGAAGCTGGCGGTGTATCTGGCCACCGAGGGAGACTTCTTGGCACAGCCGAAGGTAGCCGATGCTGCGTCGGAGTTGTTCCGCGACGTATTCGGAGCCGACAAACTGTCCGTTCGGATGGTCATCGGCGTTGCCAGCCTCCCGCTGGGAATGCCGGTAGAGCTTGAGGTCGTGCTCGAGGTCGAAGAGTGAGAGAGGCGGGGCCATCCCGCCTCTTCTTATGAGGTCGATATGTCGAAGAGATGGAATCAGACACGCGTTGCCACTGCCCTTGGGATTCAGTATCCGATCATCCAGGGACCCCTGGGTGGCTTCTCGTCACAACGGCTGACGGCGGCGGTATCGAACTTCGGTGGGCTGGGCTCCTTCGGCGCTCACGGTCTTGAGCCCACGGCGATCAAAGATCGGATTGCGGAGATCCGCGCGCTAACCGAGAAACCGTTTGCGATGAACCTGTGGGTCTCGATGGAAGATCAGGGAGCGGCCACCTCCGACGCTGCAGCATTTCATCGCGCTCTTTCTCATCTGGCGCCACACATCGAAGCGGTTGGAGGAACACAGCCCGACTTCGCGCCCCATAAAGCTATTCGCTTCGAAGATCAGGCACGCGTTCTTCTCGACGCCAAAGTGCCCGTGTTTTCGTTCATCTACGGTATTCCGCCGAAGGAGATTCTTGACGAGGCCCGCAAGCAAAACATCGTCACCATAGGCACGGCAACCACTCCCGATGAAGCGATTGCACTGGAACAAGCCGGGGTGAATCTGGTAGTTGCCTCGGGTTTTGAAGCCGGTGGTCACAGAGGTTCGTTTCTTCGCTCATCGGAAGACTCGCTGACAGGCACGATCTCGCTCGTCCCGCAGACAGTCGATGCCGTAACAATCCCCGTAATCGCGGCAGGCGGTATAGCCGATGATCGCGGTATGGCGGCGGCGTTTGATCTCGGCGCGGAGGGAGTCCAGATTGGCACGGCTTTCCTTGCCTGCGAGGAGTCCGGGGCGCACCCGATTCACCGGGAAGCCATCTTGAGTGGCAAAGCCACGCGCACCTCCCTGACGCGTGGATTCACGGGTAGGCTGGCTCGTGGCATCCACAACGAACTTCTGGAATCCCTAAATCGACTTGGGACGGAGGTCCTTCCGTATCCGCTGCAGCGAGCGCTCATGCGCAATCTTGCGTTGCCGGCTCAAAAGGCCGGGAACGCCGAACTCCTTGCGCTATGGGCCGGACAGAGCGCGAATCTCGCGCGCTGCCCGAGCGTGAATGAATTACTGGCTTCGCTAGTGGACGGCGCCGCCGAAAGGATCAATCGCTAAGGCTTCATCGATGCCAGGCCAATTCGGGATCGGCGAGGGAATCGCTAGTCCTCAAGGGTTTTCGCGGGTAGCGGACGCCGTCTTAACTGCTCACCTGCCGGCCTCCATGTTTCTACTAACCACAGTGCTGTGCACTCGTGGCAAAGCCAAATGAGCTGTCGCCTTGCCGGCCCAGCGGCTCCCCGAATTGTATCTATGCAATCGACACAGTGCAGGCTCCCGCTCCGGAAATACAAGGACTCAAGACCGCAGATTGGATTCGCACATTTCATGCCTTATATTCCCGATGGCTTTCCACCGCAATACACTGCGCTTTGAGGTGGATACTCTCAATTCACAATCTGGGCCGATTTGTCTCAGATGTCCGCGGTACCCTGATCCGATTAACGCCGAGGTTGGGAAGGGAATCCATTGGACCAAAGTATCGATCGATACCTTGGTACGATCCGAAGCGGACCATGCCTTGACGCTTCAGGTTCTATCAGGTGCTCAGCAATTCTTTACTCTCGACTTTCAGCATTTGCTTTATAGTCATGGGCAGGGAAATCGCTCATCAATCGGCTGCGTTGGATAATCACTGGCGCCCGCGGAACGACTTCTCGTGGGAGGACAAGCAAATGACGCCACATCCGCGATCGATTTCTCTCGCCGGATCTCAACTCGGCGCCGTACGTCACGTTTGTGCGTTCTTCGCCAACGACGATGAAGAGTATCGCGTATTGCTTCCCTTCATCCGCGAAGGTCTGTCTTCCGGAGACAAGGCCGTACAGGTCATCAATCCCGAAGCACGCCAGGATCATCTGCGGCGTCTAGCTGATGCGGGTATCGATTCAACCGCTCATGAGCAAAAGCGGACAGCTTAAGATCCGGATCAATACCGAAGTCTATCTACGAGATGGACGTTTCGATCAAGACCGGATGCTTGAGGCATTCGAAGAGCATGGCGATGTCGGCGAGGAGTGCGGAAGGATTCTCGATGAGTCGCATCGTCTGCCGGATGGATTGGGCGTCGGGAGATCAATCTCATATCGAGGATGTGATCGAGTTTGAATCGCGTGTGAACGATGTTTGGCGCCGATATGACGACGCCGTTATCTGCACCTACCATCTCGCGAAGCTCAGCGGAGATGCGGTGATTGACATCATGCGGACGCACCCGCTGGTCATAATTGGGGGGCATCTCCAACAAAACCCCTTTTTTACGCCTCCAGAGGAATTCGTTCCCGAGTATCGTAAGCGACGTGCGGGGCGGTCAAACCCACTGTAGAGCGTTTTCGTACTAGGTGTAGACCGAAGGAACACGCTCGGCTGGCCATTTCCTTAAGAAAAGGCCAATATGGCTCTCGCTAGAAAGTTCTCAGTATTGCGAAAATGCTCTAACGGTGGACCAATATGCACCAGCAACAGCCGGATGCTGCGTCTGAATTAAGGCGGCTGCAGCGCTGCATGAACGATCTGGTCAGCGTCCTTGCGCTTCCAGCCGTCTGGAGTGTCAGCGAACCGAGTCGAATCCTGGAGACGTTCCTCGATGCCCTGCTGGCAATGCTGGATCTCGATTTCCTCTATGCGCGAGTGCGGCTTGACTCGCAACGAGCCCTGATCGACGCGCTCAGGACGACTCAGTTCTCAGGAACGAATCATAGCGAGGAGTGGATCAGGCAAGCTCTCGAATCACTGGTTTGGAGAAGATCCGCAGCAATGGCCTGAAGAAGTGCTTAGACATCTGGAGAAGGGCAGGAGGTTTCGGTCTTTCCCATCAGAATGGGAATCGAAGGCGAACTCGGACTCATCGTGGCGGGATCTCAGAGGGTCGGTTTTCCAGAACAGACCGAGAGCCTGGTGCTTGGAGTAGCTGCGAATCAGGTGGCTATCGGGTTGCAGCAGGCACTGCGCCTGAATGCGCAGAAGCGCGTTGCAAGTGAACTCGACCGGCGGGTCGCGGAACGAACAAGAGAGCTTGCCGAAACCAACGAAGAGCTGCAACTCCAGGTTGGACTGCTGCAGCATATTCCTGTATCCGCCTGGACGCTCAAGCCTGATGGGACACCGGATTTCGTGAATCAAGTTTGGCTTGAATACACCGGTCAGACCCTCGATTTCGTCCGGTCGCATCCCGAGGCCTGGATGACTGCGGTCCACCCTGAGGATCGGAAAACAGCGGCAGGGAGCTTTTGGGACGGAGTGCGCTCGGGAGAGGGTTTTGCGATGGAAACCCGGTCTCTCCGCGCTACGGACGGGACCTATCGCTGGCATCTCAGTCGAGCCGTGGTCTTGCGCGATGCAGAAGGAAAAGTCCTCAAATTTGTCGGTACGTCCACCGACATCGATGATCGGAAGCGGGCCGAGGACGAACTTCAGCGGAGCATAGCTAGATACAGGCTTGTGGTTGAAACAGCCAGCGACGCGGTGGTCAGTATTGACGAAAGCGGTGCAATCATTCTTGTGAATGCCGCAACGAAGCGGATTTTTGGATACAACCCGGGAGAGCTTATCGGCAAACCTCTCACGGTTCTCATGCCGGGAGCAATGCGCAAACTCCACGAGACAGGTTTCAAACGATATCTCGAAACCGGCGCAAGACATCTGAACTGGCAGGGAACTGAGGTGACTGCTTTGCGGGCGAACGGCGAGGAGTTTCCCGCGGAGGTCTCATTTGGGGAAATGGCCGCGGACCAGCAAAAGGTATTCACCGGATTCATTCGAGATATCTCCGAAAAGAAGCGCACTCAAGAAGCGATACTGGCAAGCGAGCGAAACCTGAGCCTCATCATCAATACGATGCCCGTGCTTGCATGGGCCGCTCTTCCGGACGGCACTGTCGAGTTCTTCAACCAGCGGTGGCTGGATTACACAGGTTTGTCTGCCGAGCAGGTACAGGGATGGGGATGGGCTGAGGCACTTCATCCCGACGATCTCGGCCGGATGACTAAGTATTGGCAATCAATGATCACAAGCGGAGCATCAGGCGAGATTGAAGCGCGCTTTCGACGCATTGACGGAGACTATCGATGGTTTCTAATCCGCGCAGACCCGCTGCGCGACGAATCAGGCGCCACAATAAAATGGTATGGCACGAATACAGATATCGACGATCGCAAACGAGCGGAGGAAGCGCTACGAAACACCCAGGCGGAACTTGCAAGAGTGATGCGAGTGATGACGATTGGGCAACTGACTGCTTCGATCGCACATGAGGTCAGCCAGCCGCTATCAGGCATCATTACGAATGCGAGCACTTGCCTCCGCATGTTGAAGAGTGATCCTCCGAACATCGATGGTGCGCGGGAGACCGTACAACGGACGATTCGCGATGGCAATCGCGCTTCGGAGGTGATCACTCGACTGCGAACGCTTTTCAGCAAGAAGCAAATTGACGTCGAGCCACTGGATCTCAATGAAGCGGCTCGCGAAGTCATCGCGCTGCTGTCCGGCGAACTGCAGAAAAACAACGTAATTCTGAAACAGGAATTTAGCGATCATCTGCCGACTGTTAACGGTGACCGCGTTCAACTTCAGCAAGTCATTCTGAATCTCCTCCGCAACGCCTCAGACGCTATGGTCACGATCAAGCGACCAGCCAAGACAGCTACTCATTCGCACGGAAACTCGACGGCAAGCAGGTCACCGTTTCTGTTCGGGATTCCGGAGTTGGATTTAGTCCGGAAATAAGTGACCGGATTTTTGAGTCGTTTTTCACTACGAAGCAAGAGGGGATGGGTATCGGGCTCTCGCTGAGCCGCTCCATTGTTGAGGCCCATCGCGGCCGTCTGTGGGCGGAGAGCAACGACGGCCCAGGGGCGACCTTCGCTTTTTCTATTCCCTACGATTCCGCGCTTCAGATCGACATCACACCGTGACAGAGGAGAAATCCTCTTGCATTAAGGCAAAACCAATACCAAAGTACAATATGGCTTTTCCTAGGGATGCGGCATCATGTCCATTAGAGTGTCGCCACAAACAGGACTTCATGAAAAAGACTTCGCGGCGTCGTCGGACTGTTTCCGAACTCAAATTTTGCCGCACTCCTGGGACGCGCTTATTTCCTCGGTAAGCTGTTGGACAAGGCGTTCTTAGTGGTGACCAGGCACGGAATGGAAACTGCATGACGAATACGCGTTTGCTGGTCTCGGTAGTGGACGATGATGAATCGGTGCGCGAATCCCTGCCGGATTTGCTGAAGGAGTTGGGATTTGCGGCTCGCGCTTTCTCTTCGGCGGAGAAATTTCTGGAATCCGACACCGTTTTACGGACGGAGTGCCTGATTCTCGACATCGCAATGCCGGGCATGGGCGGGCGGGGATTGCAACACGAGTTGAAACGTCGTCAGATACGGACGCCAATCATCTTCATTACCGCACACCAGGATGAGGCGGTGCGGAGAGGGACTGTCGAAGAAGGAGCAGTGGAATGTTTGCTTAAGCCTTTCACTGATACAGCTCTGATTAGTGCGCTGAACGCAGCGCTTCGGGTCAAGTGAGATGGACTGGCCCGGGATTGTTTCGAGGTAACATGACTTTCGCAAGTGGAAATGGTTCTCAAATGACCTCGCAGCTCATTTCAGGAACTCCCCCTATTGTGTTCGTTGTCGATGACGACATCTCCGTTCGAGAGTCCCTTGAGGGCTTGATTCGCCTTGAGGGCCTGGAGGTCCAGTCGTTCAGCTCCGCGCAAGAATTCCTTGTGCGTCCTCGTACCTCCGCACCAAGCTGTATGGTCCTGGACTTTTCCCTCCCCGGCCTGAATGGTCTCGAGCTGCAGAAACGTGTTTCGAGCGATTACCGGGATATGCCGATCATTTTTCTCACTGGCCATGGCGACATACCTATGACGGTGCAAGCGATGAAGGCAGGCGCCGTCGAATTCCTGACCAAGCCTTTCGCGGACCATGTCTTGTTGAAGGCCATCCGGAATGCAGTTGATCGCAGTAGGGCTGTTATTGCACGTGACGAGGAGCTCCGTTCTTTAAAGGAGCGGTATGCACAGCTCACTCCCCGGGAGCGCGAGGTGATGGCCCTAGTGGTTGTCGGCCTCATGAACAAGCAGATCGCAGGTGATTTGGGTATCAGCGAGATTACGGTGAAGGCCCATCGTGGCTGCATGATGCGAAAGATGAGCGCCGATTCTCTGGCCGAGCTGGTTAATATGGCCGCTCGTCTGCGCCTTCCCCGGTCGCTCGAGGCCAGGGCTTCCGCCTCAAAATAAGCTCTTCAATGCGCGATAGAGCGCAGTGCTTCCATTAGATCATCCGAACATGACTGCGGGGAGCCCCATTGGGAGTATCGATCCGCAGAATCGCGGCGCCATTCGATCTCGCCGATTGATACCAAGGTATTGATCGATACCAACGTCCAATAGATTCCTCTCCACTTCGTCTGGCCTAATCGCCATGTGTATTGTGTCCGGACAATTCGAATAGGTCGATTGCCGCTAAATCGACTGCTCGCGCTCGGTGTCACGATTACATACCTTCTATCGGCTGGAGCATGGGGTCAAAAGGCCCCGACCACGTCGAATGTGCCGTGGGCTCCGAGCCAGCGCTTATCTCAGCGCTACGAAACCGCAGTTGTCCCTCATGAGGCGTCGATGGATGAGCAACACAATTACAGCTTGGGTGAGCTGATTGACATTGCGGAATCAAATAACCCTGCGACACAAGCGGCCTGGAATCGAGCTAAGGCGAATGGAGCATTGGTCGGAATCGCGAAGAGCGAGCTGTATCCGACGATCGTCGCCACGGCGTCTGGAAGAAACTATCTGAACCCGCTACTGCTTTATCAGACATTCACCAAACAGGACCTGGGGGTGTTTGATACAGGAGTCCATATGGCCTACACGCTTCTGGACTTCGGTGCGCGACGCACCGAGATTACCGCCGCTCAGGCGCGACTTGTTGCCGCGAACCTATCCTTCAACGATGAACATCTGATTCTCATCGAGCAAGTCAGCCAGGCGTACTTCAGCCTGCTCAGAGCGAGAGGATTGCGAGAAGCCGCACAGGTCTCCCTCAATGACGCTAAGACTACAGAGACTGCAGCCCAGGAACGACGCAACAACGGGCTTGCTACCGTGCCGGAGGTGCTCGAGGCAAAGGCGGCCACCGCGAAGGCGGCCTACGATTTGCAGAGTGCGATAGGGGCTGAAAAGGTCGAAATAGGAAATCTCGCCAGAACCGTCACCACGAATCCGGTGAAATCGTTAGTAGTGGAACCGCTCGATCAGCTGAGAATTCCAGACAAGCTGGATCAATCAGTCGAGGATGCCATAAAAACGGCGTTCAAAGATCGCCCCGACCTGCAAGCCGACGAGGCAGGTTTGAGCGCAGCGCAGGCTGAAGAAAAACACGCTCGCGCCTCTTACTTCCCGTCGCTGACATTTGACGGTTCAAAAGGTTGGATCCGCGCCTTCGGAGAGCAACACGGCTATCCTGGCACCTATGCGCAGACGCATACCTACGACGTCACACTCGGTTTGAAATGGACGGTTTTCGACGGATTCCATAGAGAAAACAGCATCCGCCAGGCGAAGGCGGAGGAGAAAGTGGCAACGGATGAGGTTCGCGACCGTCAAGACGAGATCACAAATCAGGTCTGGAACGATTACACAAGTGCAGAAACGGCGCTACAGCAAAGGCAGGCGGCAGCAGCTCTGTTAACCGCCTCACAGGAGTCGTACTCGGCCGCGCTGGAGTCATACAAAGACGGCGTCCGCAACTTCCTGGATGTGCTGGCGGCGGAAAATGCCCTGGCGCAGGCTCGTGCAATCGACGTCACCGCGCGCACCCAGGTACTTCAGACCTTTACCGATCTCCAGTTCGGAACTGGAGACTTGCTGACGAATCATCCGAGAGGCAAAAACCCATGAATTCTAATCACCAGCCATGCGAGCGTTCCCTACAGACCCATCGAGTCTCGATGGGCTTTATCACGAGCATGTCTCTACTGGCGACGTCCGGGTGCTCTGGCCCCCCGACGTTCAACGTCCTGGGATCGTACTTCCCGTCATGGCTCGTATGCCTGGCGATCGCGATTGTATTGACGCTCCTGGCGCACGCGTTCGTCGCAAGAAAGAAGTTTGCGGAGGGGCTTTGGCCTTTACCGGTCGTCTATTCGTCGCTTCTTTGTTTCTTCAGTTGCACTCTCTGGCTAGTCTTTTTCGAATAATGGGGAGGTCCCTGTGCAGGTGTCGTATTTCACAATCCGCATTTCAACGCAAGGGATCGTTCATCAGCGCATTTATAGTTCTGGCTGCACTTATCTCGGCAGGGTTAGTACTTCGAGGGGTGGTGATGTATCCACGCACCGATGACGCTGAAGTGACAGCAAATTTCATTGGAATAGCGCCGGTGGTTGAGGGGCCCGTCGTTGAGCTGCCTATTCGCGATAACGACCTCGTCAAGAAAGGCGATCTGCTTTACAAAATCGACGATCGACCCTATTTGTATGCGTTGCAGAACGCGCTCGCTGCTCAAGTGGAACTCGAAGGCGAGATTGAGAATGAATCCCGCCGAATCTCCTCTCAACTCAATCACGTTGATGCGGCAAACGCCGGCGAGCAGAGCGCGGAGGCGAATGAAACCATGGCGGCAGATCAAATTCAGATCGCCGAAGCTGCCGTTACGCGATCTGAGGCTGCGCTCACTCAAGCACAGGCTGACGAAAGTTACGCCATAGGCAATTTTCATCGTATTCAGCCGCTGCTTACTAAGGGCTTCGTGACCGAGGATGATGTCCATAAAGCTCGTACTACGGCGGACGCGAAGACGGCGGCAGTGGACCAGGCGAAGTCCCAATTACAACTGGCAAAAGCGAGTTTGCTGGCTGCTTCTGCGCAGAAACAGCAGGCTACGGCACAAATTTCACAGAGCCGGGCCCAGGTGAAGGAATCGTCCCACTCGGTCCTGGTTCTGGCGCCCTTGCTTGCGCAGCGCGAGCAAAGAGCCGCAGCGGTTCGACTAGCCCGGTACAACTATGAGCAATGCAGCGTCGTAGCTCCATTCGATGCCCGCGTCACTAATCTCACCACATCCGAAGGGCAATACGTCAAGGCGGGCCAGCAATTGTTCACGCTCATCGACAATAGAACTTGGTGGGTGCTCGCAAATTTTAGAGAGAGTCAGGTTTCCCACACGCGCCCTGGAACCCCGGTCGACGTCTTCCTCATGTCCGATACAAACGCAAAATATCGTGGCGTTGTCGAGAGCGTCAGCTTTGGAGTCACACCCGATCCCGACGTAGTGGGAAAGTTTTCGGAGGGATTGCCGGAGGTACAGCGCACTCTCAATTGGGTGCGTCTGGCATCACGATACCCGGTACGTATCAAGATCGTTGATCCGCCTCCGGGCACTCTTCGAGTTGGCCAGGTTGCAGTTGTCGTCATGCGGCCTCCGCGCCGGGATCGCTGAGGAACGCGATGGCGACATATCCCGGGGACAAGCCGCAGGCCCGGAATCTGATCGACATGCTGCGCGCCGAGCTGGCGTGGTATCCCGGCCGGCCGGCCCTGGTGGGGCGGATCGTGCTCGCTTGTATGAGCGTGATGTTGCTAGCGATGATTTTCCGAATTCCTGGGGCGGTACTAGGCGCCAGCTTTCCGATATTGATTTCACGTGAAAATCTGAAGGCTACGCGAAAGACTGCATTCCAAATCGGCGTTGCTTGTTCCATCGCAACGGCTGAAGTTATTGTTGGCGGAATGTTGACGGCGGGCTCCCCTTTTCTTCATGTGATGTGGGTGGTGGCGAGCCTCTTCGCTGCATTCTACGCAATCAGCAGTTTGAACTTTTCGAGTGCGTCTCTCACTCTCAGCGCGGTGATCGCGCTGGCGATCCGGTTATGGGACTATCCGATCTCTGCTGAAACACGAGTGGAACGTACGCTCTACACCTTGCTCGCAATCCTCATAGGGTGTGTTGTTACCGTCTTGATTGAAACCATATTCTCGAAAAAGAACCCGCCCGACGCCATTCTCGAGGGAGTTTCCAGCAGATTAAATCTCATGGAAACGTTCTTGAGGGGAACTTCTGCTACAGAGACTCCGTCGCTAACGATGTCAGTTCAGCTCGCTCGTTCCGCGACAAAAGGTGTGGACGACTTGCGGCAGCGCCTCGCGGTTTCCAGCTATGACGCCGCCTTTCGTGATTTACTCGCAACGGTGATCGCTCTCACAAGGCAACTCATAGAGCTGGGTTCGACTCTTGCCGAATCGACCCCGGTCTTGTCCCTTGAGGACCAGGAGCGTTGCCGCGCGATTGCACAAAATCTAGGTTTGATTCGTTCCAGTCTCACGCGCATGGAATGTCCGGAATGGATCGATCTTCCTTTTACAAGGAACGCGTCGAATCCAATATTGATAGAGATTGAGCGTACGACGGACTTAATTGCTCAGGGCTTGTGCAGTGAGAGCTTTCGCATCCACTGGAGCTCGCCCGCAGCAGCTCCGACGGAATCAATCGGTGAGTTTGTTGCTGGCACCTTCCGCAATACGGAGCATGTCAAGTTTGCGGTACGCGGCACGCTCTCGGCCCTTCTCTGCTATCTGTTCTATATGAGTACAGGTTGGACAGGTCTGCTTTCGTCAACCTTGACATGTATGCTCACCGCTCGCCGCTTGACAGGCGGCGGCCGCCAGAGGCAGACGCTTCGATTTGCGGGATTCATCCTGGGTGCAGGCATCATCGGATTAGGAAGCGAGGTCTTCCTTCTTCCTCAGCTGAACACCATCGCTGAGCTCGCTGTGTTATTCGGGTCAGTCGTATGGATTGGTTCCTGGGTGGCCACCTCCGGCCCGCGGATTGCATTCCTCGGGCTTCAAATTGTCCTGTCATACAATCTCGTGACTCTTAACAGGTTCACCCTCAATACCACCCTTGTACCCGCTCGTGACGCGGTTCTGGGCGTCGTATTGGGTATCGTTGCGATGTGGCTGATCTTTGACCATCTCTGGGCACAGACCTCCAGTGAATCTGTCCGCAGCTTGCTCTTGGGGACGTTGCGCAGTGTTGCGAACTTCAAGGTGGTCTCGGCTTCAGCTTCTCAGGAAGCAAACCTGCAATCGGTTGAGGAAAGCTCTAGAATCAATCGCGATTTCGAGAAGCTGCGAGATCTCGCGGACATGTACCCATTCGAGCCTTTTCCAAAAACACTGCGCGAGAGCCTCGTGAATCGAAGCATTCGAACGCTTCTACCTGAGCTGCGCGCATTCCTGCTTGTGAAGACCGGGCTAGTGCAGCATAGAAGCCTTACGTCAGCGAAGGCAGAACAAATGCTGATCCGGGAAGTTGATGAGAAAGCCTCGAGCGTGCTTCTTGAATTGGCTAATGCGATTGAACAAGAATCACCCGTAGAACTCTCCTCACGGAACCCTCACGCTGAGGAAATCCGCGAGAGAGTATCAATCGAGGAAGGGAAGCCAAAGGACGAGCAAGACCACCAGAGGTACACGGAGATGCGCTTGTGTGCCTCGCTATTGAACCTGGCGTCTGGTCTCGAGCGGCGAGCTCGACGGAACTTCACGCGTGACACTGGCGATGAAGACGCAATTGGAGACTGGTCCGTCGGTGCTACGCCCTCCAGCCCGCAAAGTTGACGAGATATCTATCGATTAGGAAATCCCGCGCGCACATACCAAAGTGTTCCCAATACCATCGTCCAATTGTCTTTACTTCGAGTTTCCGGCTCAATCAATAGCAGGAGGAAAAGATGACAAACACGCGCACGGCAGGGCAAATACGTCTTACGAAGCATTCCGATGAATATTGGCGGGTCACGCTTGATCTGCCGCCGCTCAACATCTTCGGTCCCGCGCATATTCCACAATTAGAAGCAATTGTGACGAGACTCGAATCCGACGATCAGGTTCGCGTTGTTGTCTTCGACAGTGCGGTGGAGGGGTTCTTTCTAACCCATTACGACTTCCTCGCGAAGCCCGAGGAGTCGGCGATATTTCCCGTCGGACGGACTGGCCTGCAGGCGCTGCCTGACATGCTTACGAGGTTGAGTCGCGCGCCCGTTGTTTCGATTGCATCGATACGCGGGCGCGCAACCGGCGTCGGCAGTGAACTCGCCCTCGCCAGCGATTTGCGCTTTGCCAGCCGCGAAAAGGCGATCCTTTCTCAGTGGGAAGTTGGTGCAGGTTTGGTGCCCGGAGGCGGCCCGATGGCACGACTACCGCGATTGATCGGTCGCGGGAGGGCACTGGAGGTGTTGTTAGGCGCGGACGATGTCAACGGCGATCTGGCCGAGTTGTATGGCTATGTCAACCGTTCCTTGCCTGATCACCAGCTTGACGCGTTTGTGAATGCCCTTGCCGAAAGGATCTCCTCGTTTGACAAACAGGCAATTGCAGAAACGAAGCGGCTGGTCGACCTCAATAGCCTCCCCTCGGACGCTGAGATTGCGCCAGAATGGGAAGCGTTCACGGCTTCACTCGCACGGCCTGCGGCTCAAGCGAGGATCCGCGCTCTATTTGAACAGGGCTTTCACAAACCAGGAGACGTCGAGACTCGGCTTGGATACCACGTTGGGCTGCTCGGCCATGCGGCAGCGGGCGCCCAGAGATAGCCGACATTGAAATTAAGTGGTTGGCGATGCCGTGGATCAAGCAGCCTCAGCAGCCACTGTCGCAAAACATAGCTCCGTGCTCTCAGCGATGTTATCCGGGTTGCACGGAATCGAGAATGAAAACGTCGCTCCGGGACCGTCATTGGATGAAGCCCATAGACGGCCATGATGACTCTCGACAATTGTGCGACTGAGGGACAAGCCTATCCCCATGCCGGTCGTCTTTGTGGTGAAGAATGGGTCAAACAGTTTTTGAGCCTTGTTGGGATCGATGCCTACTCCCACGTCCTGGACTGACAGGCATACGCTGTCACGTTGCGTCTGCTCCGTTCTGACGGTCAGCCGCTTTGGCCGGCCTTTGACCTCGCTCATCGCATCGACCGCGTTCCGCAAGAGGTTCAGGATGACTTGTTGCAGCTGGATGCGATCCGCAGGAACCAAAGGAAGATGATCGGCAAGTTCGAGTTTCCAGATCACCTGGCCTCTCTCAAGCTCGGTCAACGAAAGGGCGACTGCCTCGCGTGCTGCTTCATTCAAGTCGACCAGTTCAGTCGTGGGGTCTTTTGCACTAAAGAGTGAGCGCAGTCGCGCGATGACGTCCGTCGCGCGGTTGCCGTCGCGAATCGTGCGTTGAGCGGTCTCGACTGCACCGGCTACGTTTGGGGGGTCGGCCGCCAGCATGCGTAGGCAGGTGCTGGCGTTGGTGATAATTCCGGTTAGAGGCTGGTTGACTTCGTGCGCGATCGACGCCGCCAAAACACCGAGTCGGGTCAGGCTGGCAAAGGTGGCCAATTCGCCGCCGGTTACATCCTGCATCACTGAATATCCGAGTGCATTCATCTTGTGCTCCCTGGTCTTCCTCGAAGGTTGTTCTCGAAAGGAACATTGAGCCCTTTCGTTAATGCGTTCATTGTGGACGCAACACCGAATTGGTGAACCCCCAAATCGAGTCCTGAGTGAACTGCATCGTGTGGTCCTGTAGTCTCTTTCGGGTGAACACGATCCCCCTCTTTAGGGAAGACTAAACGTGAAGAATTGAGGGGGTAGGGTCCATCGAAGCGGATACTTCGACAGCTCGAAGTGTCAGGATGGTTCAGGGATTGTTCAGCGTCAACTATTCTTTCCCATCGTGTTGCCTCATTTGCAAATGTTACCGGGGAATTGGAGGCATTTCCTGTCCGATTCTTGGCTTTGTCGGCGGAGCGAATCCACTCGACCGGCAAAGGATTTATGCAGCATACTGAAGCTGGTTGGTGAAGCGGAGGCCGGGCTCTGTTGGAGAACAACCCGCCGAGGAATAGCCAACTGGAGACTCATCCACGGCGATGGGCGGAGGCACGGTGTCAGAAATCGTGCCTCCATCGCATGGATAGATTTCCTCATGCCTGGAAAAACTCGTGGATAGAGAGGCCCCGCAGCGGCATCCTTGTAGTGTTGACAGCACTAATCGACCCTCATGACGTCTGTCGTCTGCTGCTCCGCCCCGTAGACCAGCTGCTGTACGATTCGTTGCCGCCACACCCGGACACGGCGTTGCAATGTACGTAGCTGCCCGTCGGGAAATTCACCATAGCCACTGGATTGCAGCCGCTGCAACATAGACTTTGCTTCGATGTTTGGCTTTTCCTCCAGCCATTCCAGCAAGATCGGCCATACTGCGACAAAAGGATCAGGCCTCGTCCGCCACCAACGCCCAAGGTTCGTTTCCTGGCGATAGGTTGGTCTTACTTCACCGGTGCGCCATGATGTTCTCAAGCTCCTGACAAACGCTGAAACATCGGGTGCCACAGTCTTCGGAGATCTGTTTTCGCTTAGTGCCATCAGCATACCCTGCGCCTCCCGAATGTGTTTCAACAGCATCACAGGATCGAGTAAGTCCATCTGGCGTTCGAGTGCTTGTTTCGTCTTTGCTGGGATATCGTCCCGCATGAGTAGGCGCCTGTAAGGCGTTTCCGGTCTCTCATACTTCTTGTGAACCCGCGCACCTTCCCGCCACTTGGACTTCAGCTTGAAGGACGGCTGAAAGAAGTTTATGTATAGCCGGGAAACCTCATAAAGGCGGCGCAGCGCCTCCGTGGCACCCAGCCCCTCAAGCCGACCGTAGCCAATCAGCTTGCGGACGACCGCACCATTTTTCTGCTCGACCCAGGCTTGGTCGTTTTTATGGTAGGCGCGGCTGCGTGTAAAGACGATGCCCTGGTCCTGGCAATAATCCCACAGCGTGTCGTTCATGAATGCAGAATCGTTGTCTGTATCCAGTCCCATCAGAGGAAAAGGGAGCCGCGGCCGCAGACCGTTTATGGCTTCAACGATGACGGCCTGTTCTCGAACCGGAAGAGCCACGCACTCAGTCCATCCCGACACTATGTCCGTCAGTACCAGCGAATGTACAAAGCTACCTACGACTCTTGTCCCGCAATGCACTACCAGATCGATCTCCAAGAAGCCTGGTCCAACTTCTCCCCAATCCCCGAATGTGCGGACCGGGACCAACTTGCCGACGTGAGTAATCCGAGTGGCCTTCTTCTTGCGGCCGCCAGACGCTTGTTCCCTCACAGCCCGGAGAAGACGATCGATCGTGGCCGCGCTCATCGCGAGCAACTGCTTCTTCACACCGTCGTCCAACTGCAGATGCCCATGCCGTTCCATGGCCATTACCAACGGCGGCAATGAAGCCTTCAACCGCTTGCCGCAGATCCTATCCGATGCTTCCCAAAGAACAATCAGCGCTTCCTTCACCGCTTGCTGGTATATGCGGTACCCAACCCGCGGCTTCGGCTGGCAGCCCGGTTCCGTGGTTAAGATCCGAATTGCGTGTTTGCGATGATAACCGGTCACCTTAACGAACTCATCTAGGATCGTCTTCTTGCTGCTTCGATCTGCTGCCTCGTAGCGCAGCCTTATGACGGACGTCAGCTCCCGTCGCGTAATCAACTTGATCTGTCTCCCCATCTCGACCTCCCGAAGTATCTCCAATCTTCGGGTAGCATTTTCGATGAGGCAACCACCCATCCCTCAGTAGCAGAAATGGTGAGTCAATGCGGACAGGAAAACTAATTGTCGCTGATCAAGGGATTAAGTTTTTCTTGATTCCGAAAAATTAGCGATGAGGATTGGCCGCAACCGTTCCGTGATCAGCGCTCGATATCGATCTTCTTCCATCCGAAGAGCCAGGCATCCAGGGACCAGGCCCCCGGTCCGACGAGGGCCAATCCCACGCCAATGGCGGCTGAGAAAATAATCGGACACAGACTTACGTGAGGATTCAGAAAGCCCCAAACGGCGAGCAAGCACACGAAAAGCCCTGCGACAGGAGTCCACAGCCCCAGAACCAACAGCGCACCGTCGCCAATAGCGAGTAGATTGAGAATCGCCGATTCAATCGGCTGGCCAGGCTGAAGCTTTTGGATTCCGTTGGCGATGAGAGAAACGCCAACAGCCGCCCTCATGAGCAAGAGGCCCACTCCGGGCCAACCGTGGGCGAAGGTGGAAAATAAGCGGCGCAAGTGAACCTCTCCCCGAGGCTAGATGATTGCCGGCCACTGGCAACACCCCCGAAAGAGTCCAATGCCGCCTCTTTTGAGGCGCTAAAGTTCGATGATTCCCCGCTTCAAGCCAATGGTTGCGGCATGGGTCCGATCGTTTGCATTCAACTTGGAGAGGATGTTCTTGACGCGACCCTTGACAGTCTCTTCGGTAATCGAGAGCCGATCGGCAATTTGCTTATTTGCATTTCCTGCGGCGATGAGTCGCAGAACTTCGACTTCGCCGCTGGTGAGGGGGTCATCTGTGGAATGTTCGGCAATCCCTAACGCTGCCTCGGGCGACAAGGCCTTCTTGCCTGCGTGGACGGCTCGGATCGTCTCCAGGAGATCCTTGTGCAGAAGATTCTTTAACAAGTATGCGCGGGCTCCAGCTTTCAAAGATCGCAATACCTGGACATCGCCGGCGTAGGTAGTGAGCACGATCATCTTCGCGTCAGGAAACTCTCCACGAATTGCGATGGCCGCGTCCAGTCCGTTCATCTCAGGCATCTGCAGATCCATCAGAGTAATGTCGGGAAGATGAGCGCGGTACTGCTGAATTGCCTCTCTTCCGTTGCAGGCTTCGGCGACGAGCATCATATCGGGCTGGTCGGCTAACAGGCCGGCAATCCCCTGGCGAAAAATCTCATGGTCGTCGACCGCCAAGATTCGGATCGGGTTGGAATTGGCATCCATCACACTAGCTCCGTCTTCTGCCTCGCAAATCAAATCTGCGTCGAGGCGTCGGCTTTGAGTAAGCATTAGCCCCCGGTATTCTCAGCTCAACTTCGGTGCCTGAATCGACTTCGCTCCAGACCTCGAAAGTACCTCCAATGAGATTGGCTCGTTCGCGCATACCGCGCAAACCCCAATGTCCAGAGGCGTGTTCCTTGCCAAGAACACCTGGAACTATGCCCTTTCCATCGTCACGGATTCGCAGACGAAGTGTGTCCTGATCGTAACGGATTTCGACTTCAAGTCTTTGAGCCCCTGCATGCCGGATCGCGTTTCTTAACGCCTCGGCCGCAATCCGATAGGCTTCGTCTCGGATCACGGGATTCAGGTCCCTCGCAGCGCCCTCCTCCTGAACGGAAAGCTCCGGCAAACTGTCGCTCGACGGATGACTGAGAATTTCCTTTGCAAAATTTCTGATCGACTGCGCGAGGTCGGCGCTCGCCAAGCCACCGGAGCGCAATTCATGTACCGCATCTCTTCCTTCAGTAATTGCGTTCGATGCTTGCTCGATCGCGCTATCGACTCGCTGCTTGGCCTCTTCCGGGCGTGCCGGAAGCAAGTTTGATGCGGCCTGGAAGCGAAGCAGCAGTGCGTTGAAACTTTGTAATAGGGTGTCGTGCAGATCGCGCGCGATTCGGGTCCGTTCATCGACACGCGCCTCAAGCGCGGTCTTGAATTCATGCTCCAGTTGCTTGATTCGGAATTGATAAATCAACCACAAACACGCGAGCGTAAATACAGCGCAGACGCTACGAAATAAGGTCGTCTGGTACCAAGCCGGCAGGACTTCAATGCGCAGGCTTGCGCCAGACTCACTCCATTTTCCACGGCTCGTTGCACCCTGCACGTGGAAAGTGTAGGCGCCGGTCGGAAGGGTGGTGTAGCTGGCAGTGCGCTCATCGCCGCCTACTTCGTGCCATTGATCATCCAAGCCATCGAGCCTGTACCGGTAGCGGTTGGTCGCTGAATTGAAATAGCTCAGCGCCGAAAACTCGATCGAAAAAATATTCTCCCTATGCGAGAGCGTGATGGCATCCGTGTAGGTGATCGATCGCTTGAGCGGAGAATTGGGGCCGATAGCTACCGGGTTTCCCGACAGTCGGAACTTAGTCAACACTGTCCGCGGGACAAAGGAATTGTTCACAATTTGGCTGGGATAGAAGGCCGTGGCGCCGCTAAAACCGCCGAAGAACATTTCCCCGCTTGGACTCTCGTAGCATGAGCCCCAACCCGTCAGATCAGGCCCTGGAAGTCCATCGGCGGCGGAAAAGTTCCGGAATCTTTGGGACTGAGGATCGAAGCTCGACAGACCGTTGTTGGTACCCATCCACAGCACACCTCGCTTGTCCTCCAAGATACAACTCACCACGTCGCCGGCAAGACCATTCTGCTCGAAATAGGTCTTGAAAGTGCCTGTACCCGGCTCAAACTTGTCCAGGCCGTTCTGCGTGCCGATCCACATATCGCCCGAGCGATCAAAGTGCACCGAGTTTACCCGGTTGTCGCTCAGCGACCGGGGGTTGTCGGGATCGTGCGCGTATATCTTGAACTGTCCCGTGCGAGGATCGAAGCGATGCAGGCCCGATTGCGCTCCGAGCCATAGAAATCCACGGCCGTCTTCTTTTATCTCCTGATACTGGATTGTATTTTGCCTGTCAGGTGTGTCTGTCTTGAAATTCCCGTTTGCAGCATCGAAGCGGCTGACGCCCCCGTAAGTCGCTGCCCACAGGGTTCCCTCATGGTCATACAAGAGTCGCATGATCGGGTTCCTGCCGACGTTTGACAGCGCAGGGTTGCGCACATAAGGGCTCAATTTGCCTGTTTCCGGATCGAGGCGTAGAAGTCCCTGATGAAAGGTGCCAGAAAAGAGCACACCTGAGGGGTCTTCCCGTATGTCGAGTATCTCGTTGCCAACACCCGCCCCCGCGGGAACGGTATTCGTTTTAGTTCGCCTGTCTATGCGGTTAAGCCCGCCCATGGAGCCGATCCAAAGTATGCCCTTCTTGTCCTCGTAAATGGAGGTGACAAGAGATCCGACCAGATTGCCTCGTTGATGCGTAAATTTCTCAAATGGCTGCGGGGCTTCGCTGAAATAACTAGGTTCCGTCTCTTGAAAGCAGGTCCAGATATTTCCTTCTTTATCCTGATAGAGGGAAATGACATTGTCGGATTCTGGGCTTTCGTTGTCCGACGGGTTATTGTGATAGCGAACGAACCGCTTGTGTTCCCGATCCAGCTTGAGCATCCCTGCTGACGATCCCACCCACAGATTGCCATCCTGCGATTCAAGCATTCGGGAGACGTTAATTTCAGACTTCAGCCCAAGGGAATTGGGGTCGAGCGAATGGCAGGTGGCAACATTGGTCTTTAGATTCAAAGTCGACAAAGCGCAGTAGGAAGAAATACTTGCGATCCAGACGATGCCGTACTTATCTTCGTGTACTTCACCAACCCATGACCGGAATGGGACGTGCCGTACGACCTTACCTGTTTTGCGGTCGAATTCATCCAATCCGCCGCCATTCCCTATCCAAAACCGTCCTGTCCGATCCTCGCCCGCATAGTTTATGTCGTTTCCACCGATGCTTTCAGGGTCCGCCGGATCATGGGCATATCGGGTGGTTTGGCCGGTAGCAGGGTCAAATTTATAGAGTCCTCTGCTCGTTGCCAGCCATAGAATTCCAGCTCGATCGCCAGTGATACGGTCAATCGGAGTAGAGATACTAGCCTGGGTGTCGATGGGGTAATGCCGGAAGGTTTCAGTGACAGGTTCAAACTCATCGAGAAAGCGGTCACAACCTACCCATAGCGTCCCGGAACGATCAACAAAGAGGCTACGGATATAAACACAGCTCAAGCTGTCTGGGTGCCCGGGTTCGTGCTTGAATACTTTGGAGTCATAGCCGTCGTATCGATCCAGTCCGTATTGAGTTCCAAACCACATGAATCCCAAACCGTCTTGTACCGCCGAGGCAACCCTGGTCTGAGATAGCCTGGTGCCCCGGGAAATCCTCCTGAATTGGATATCTTGACCATCCACCAGAGGAATCTTGTTCGGCAGGGAGTCTATTCGTGCATTTGGCAAGCTGTCGCTCGGCAGCGCATGTTCAGACTGCGCAATCACCCTGCCGCTTTTGGATACGAGCGCGGCGGCGAAGATGAGTGCGAAGGAAAACCCGGTGAGGGTCCTACGCCAGATGCGCCAGGTTGAATGCATTGACCTCACAGAATCTGGAGCGAGCAAGAAAAGGACACAAGGGAGCGCAGTTCCGGACTTCGAATGTCCTATGTCTCAGTGGTGAAATTGTACCCAATTCCTACGGTTTTCGGCTAAATTGGGCTGGTCGCGCTGTTGACGGAGTCCTTCGCCCATCCAGCGTAGACAAAAAACCGCTTCTCGCCTCGCCGAAATGCAGACAGCCGACAGTTTGAATGCGCACGACCGGCCTTAACTCTGCGCTTAGACCCACCTGATACGAAGGTGTCGAGCGATACCTTCGTCCAATAGATCGCCATTCGGTCTTCTGGCTTAATGGCAATGTGACGGATTCGAGTTGTTGAAGATAACAGACCGCCCCGCTGACAACCAGATGCCACGCAAAAGTGCCTGAAACAGGAGATAGCCATGATCACGGATGAAGAGTTTGCAGTTGAACCCGCTTCGCGGGGGATTGAAGCGTTGAGAAGTAAACAATTAGTTATGGCTGCGCGGTCCGGATCTGCCGTCGCGTTCGCCGAGCTCATGGAGATCTACGCGCAGAGAGTCTATCGAAAACTCCTGATCATTACCAAGAACCGGGAAGACGCTGAGGACGCTCTACAGGACACGTTTCTGCGAGCATACAGGGGTCTCCACGCATTCGAAGAGAGAGCGAGTTTCTATACCTGGGTCACGACGATTGCGATCAACTCAGCGCTGATGATCCTTCGCCGGCGCCGCAACCGCTCTGAGGTCTCCTTCGACCGTCCAAGTGAAACAGAAGAAGACTTTCCTGTCTTTGAATTCCAGGATAATCGTCCAACCCCCGAGCACATATGCGTTCACCGCCAGCGCTATGCTCGTACCCTCCGATCGATCAGGAGGCTTCAGCCGCGGCTTCGCCAAGTCATTGAGATGCAGATGATGGATAAGCGTTCAACCAGAGAGATCGCCCAGGCACTTGATATATCTGAAGCCGCTGTGAAATCAAGGCTTCGCCGTGCGCGCATGCGGCTGGATCCTGCACGTGACAACAAGAGCTCGCAATGGGATGCACGCTGTCAGAGCAATTTGAAAGCATGACGAAGGTCTTCTTGGTGGGGAGCTGGGAAATTGACTGCGTCGATGATGGTTCCGCATGGCAATACCCTTTACAAGCTTCGACGCGACTTGCTCGGCGCATGGAGCGCACCTTGGGAGTTCCATCAGACGAAAGTATCGATCAATACCTTCGTCTGATGGTTGCAATTCTGTTCCTCTGGCCTAATCAACACATCAGCCTCGCAGTCTGGATAACCTGAGACTGGCCAATGCTACCGAAGATGAGATTCCCGATTTTGATGCGTCATCCTCTATCTCGAATTGTGACAACAGATTGCGGAGCCCGTGACGAGAGGGTTGGTTCCGTATAACCAATATCAAACCGCGCGTTTTCGCAGGCCGGTTCCCGGATTTTGCGGCGCGACTTAGGAGAATCGATATGAGCTTGATCGAACACGCGATTACCGCAAACCGCAAAAGTGCAAAGCACCACGATCCTTCGCTGGCGAACAAGCCCGCTCCGAAGATTGCGATCCTCACCTGTATGGACCCCCGCCTGAACCAACTGCTCGAATGGTTTGACATCAAACCCGCCGATGCGGATGTGATTCGGAATGTAGGAACGGCGGCAACGACGGATGTTGTGCGCTCTCTCATGTTTTCAATTCACGTTTTGAAGGTGCGAGAGGTGATGATCGTCGGCCACACGGGCTGCGGTATGACCATCTTCTCGGAAGAGGAATTTGAGAAGCACATTCACACACAATGCGGCGTGTGGGCAGTATCGCCCGACAAATTTCACTGTTATACCGACGTAGATCTTGCGACACAAAAGCAGGTGCTGAAACTAAGGTCGCACCCGTGGATCCCCCTTGACATCGTGATTCGTGGCTTTGTTTTCGACTTGTCAACCGGCGAACTGCGGGAAGTAACGCCGAAGGGCGAAAAGTAGTCGATGGGGCTAGATGAAAATGCGCCACGCGCCATGCGACGCGCAACCGCAAACGTGACTGCACCACGGCTGTTGCGCGATCGTCATATGGGCCGAATGGGCGAGTGATGTCGAGGGGTTGTTATGGCCGAGTCTCCTGAGTTTCAGATTGCGCGAATGCCGCTCAGCCACGGAGCTGGCCAGATGCCAGTGCTTGGCTTTGGCACCTTGATTGCGGATCCAGCCGTCACGACGGCCGCAACCAGGGAAGCACTGGATGCGGGATTTCGACATTTCGACTGTGCGGAGCGATACCGGAACGAGCGTGAAGTGGGAGAGGCCTTGCATGCAGGGCTCGAAGCTGGGAGGATCACGCGCGAGGACATCTTCGTTACAACGAAATTGTGGAATACCAATCATCGACCCGAGCGCGTGGCGCCGGCTTTCGAGGCCAGTCTTGAAAAACTTAGACTCAAGTATCTAGACCTCTATCTTGTTCATACGCCTTTCGCTTTCCAACCGGGGGACGACCAAGACCCGCGGGATGAAAATGGCAACATCATCTACGACCGCGGGGTAACTTTACTCGACACATGGAGGGCGATGGAAAGCCTTGTCGACCACGGCAAGTGCCGCGCTATTGGACTGTCTGACATTACCCTGGACGGACTCGTGCCCATCTGCGAAGCGGCTAGAATAAAGCCGGCTGTGATCCAGGTGGAAGCGCACCCATACCTTCCCCAAAGCGAGCTTCTGGAATTCTGCAGGAAGAGAAATATAGTATTTTTGGCCGGCGCACCATTGGGTCACGGAATACGGCCGGGACCCCTTGAGGATCCGGTCATTATGGCGGTCGCCGCACGATTTGGAAGAAGCCCGGCGCAGGTGCTGCTTGCGTGGGCCGCACAACGTGGCACGGCTTTGCTTGTCACCACGAGGACCGCAGCCCGCGTGAAAGAGAATTTCGACGTCTCCGCCCTTCCGAGAGACGCATTTGACGAGATCAATCGCATTCAGATCAGACGGAGGCTCAATGACGTAGTTAATACCGGCTCCCCGGGTTTCATTCCGCGAGGTAGATAAGCCTCAGACAGCACTTGGAGCACCGCTTCGTGGAGCGCAGTTCCACTGACTGCGGTCGAACTATATCTCTGATCGGCAGGCTCATCGAGGGTACGGTAACCGTATTTCGGCGCGCCACTCGATGAACCACCCAATGCCTTGCACAGAGAAAGGAATTCACCAAGAGGTATAGCTCCATCGTTGAGAGACGTAGCTATACCTTTTAGTTTCGATAAATTGAGATCGGCTACAACGAAGCTGCTGAGGAGCGCGTCGCCTATCACTGATCGACCCCGCGGAGGGCGATGGCTTCGAATAGCTCTCTATAGGCGTCTGTCAACATGCCGATCGTGAATGCACAGTTTAGGCCGCTAGGATTGGGTAATACCCAGACCGCAGATCCGCCGATTGTAGTTGGTTGCAATCCCCACGAAAGGTCGCGCTGATTCAGAAACACCGAACCCGCGGGCTTTCCCAAGAACGCCGCGTATCGGGGCCGGTACTTCGCGATTTTGCGTTCGAAAGCGGGACGGGAAGCAATGTAGTCGGCTCGAATAAGGTCTGTTGCGCTGACTGTCGGCCGAGCAACTGCAGAGGTGATCCCACAACCATAATCGAGCAAGAGACGCGCCTCCTCCGGTTCCAGTTGCCTGGCGGTAAAGCCTGCGAGGTGAAGCGCACGCCAAAAGCGGTTGCTTCGGTTCGCGAAGTGGAGTCCAACCGCTGCCGACCGCATTCCCGGATTGATTCCACAGAAGACTACATTGAGGCAGGCCGAAATGACGTCAGGCAGGCCCATTGAATGTGCCCGTAGATTGGAAGACATGGCTTGAGAACCTGTGATGTCGGCATTTGAGGTCCGTCTCATTCGTGTTCCTCAGCGCGCGTGTTCACACCCGGCCGCACAGCTACGCGTTGATGCGGAGCGCTTTGATGAGAGTTCAGCCTTTCCATGGACGCCATAGAGCATTTCCTTAGCGGTTGAGGGGTGTTATCGAACCGCCTCGGGCTGGTTCGCTTACTCATTGAAACTCATTCACATCGTCAACACAACGCGAAACTCCGCTTCGCCGCTCATCATACGGGCATATGATTCGGCGGCCTTTTCCAGAGGATAGGTTTCGATCATGGCGCGCACTCCGCGCAGTTCGGCAAAGCGAAGCGCCTCATCTGAATCCGCCGGCGTCACTCCCGCCCATCCTTCAATGGTCTTGCCGCCCCTGATCAGTTGAACCGGAGCTACCTCGATAAGATCGGAACTTACGCCGATGAGCAGAAGCTTGCCGTTCGGCCCCAAACCGCCAATCAGTTCGGTCATCGCCTTAGAGTTCGGTGCTGTCGCGATAATGACTCTTGCGCCGCCTAATTTCTGCAGTTCCTCTGCTGCATCCTTCACTTTGCTGTCGATATACAAATCGGCGCCGAGTTTCATTGCCAGCGATTCAATCTGCGAGCCGCGGCCGACCGCAGCCACCTTGTAGCCAAACTTGTTGGCGAATTGAATTCCGAGGTGGCCGAGGCCGCCGATGCCTTGCACTGCGACCAAATCCCCCGGCAGTGCGCCCGCATAACGCAGGGCGTTGTAGGTGTGGCTTCCAGCGCACAGCAACGGCGCCGCATTGATATCGCTAAGGCCGTCGGGAATCGAAACTAATGCTTCGACCGGAGCCAGCATATATTCCTGATAGCCGCCGTCATAACTGAGGCCGGGATTCTTCTCATTTCGGCAGAGTCGAAAATCCCCGCGTCGGCACTCAGAACAGGTGCCGTCATGGCCGCCATGCCAGCCAACGCCGACACGCTGGCCTTTTTGCCATTCTGTCACTCCAGTCCCCAGTGCATCGACCACGCCGGCCACTTCATGGCCCGGAACGCGCGGATAGGAAATCCCTGGCCGGCGGCCTTCGACAATGATCGCATCGCTGCGGCACACACCACATGCATGAACTCTGATGCGCACCTGTCCCGGGCCTGGATCGGGGACCTCCAATTCAACGATTTCGAGACCCGCGCCCGCCACGCTCACCTGGGCGGCCTTCATGGTTGCTACTGCGACTGCGGTTGTCATGATTCCTCCTATTTTGTTGTTTCGTCAGTGATAACGGCACAGGGTTCGCACCGGCGGGACAAATATTCCATCCGTTCTATATAGCCAAACCCAGGGCGCCTGCATGAGGTTTAGGATCAGCCAGTCGATTGTTGAGCTCTGGTGATGGAGAATTACATCTCCAGCCACTCCAATCGTCGGGGTCTCCACCCAAGAACTCGCTTTGCTTTCGCATTCGAGGCTCCGCTCAGCTTCGTGGCGTAATACACAGCATCTTCCCCGCAATTGCCTTTACCTCCGCTTCGCTCATATGTGGGGGCTCTGGAGCACCCACAAACTTCGAAAATGCTGGCGGCCATATGGCCTGCGGTGAAGGGTCATCGTCCACAATGTTGTACACGCCCGGGTCTGCCATCAATGCCGCGACCGTTGCAACTGCTGCATCGCTGATATGCACAAACGACGACACGCCCTCGCCTTTACCCACTACCGGATTCTGTTGCCGCATCACTATGTTCGCCGCCGCCTCGCCGCGGTAGTACCACGTCTTAGGTCCATAGAAAAATCCATACCGCAGGGCCACGCCCTCAATTGCACTGGAACTGAAAAGCCTCGCCTCCAGTTCCGTATACGTCCGCGCACTCGCTGCGACACTCGGACTTGCATATATAGCCAGCGGAACGACTCGTCCGCCAGTATCCCGGCAGCCGCCTTCAAGAAGAATCCACTCGACTGCTGGAGATACCGCCGCACCCCGCTTGCGATTGCCGCACGAAACAAATTCCCTCCGCCCTCAATCCTTAGCCGTCTGTCGCCCGCAGCGTACTTCGGCATGTCACTCAGCTCCTTTGGCAGGCTGGTCAATTCATCGTACTTCCGCTTTTGCCTGCCTCAGCGCAGCCTCCACCTCCGCCGCATGGAACGCGTCCGCGATCACTGCCTCGGCGCCCTGGCTCTCCATATCCTTCGCACGTGCCTCGCTCGTTGTCATTCCCACAACGGAGTGTCCATGCTTCAACAACTCCGCAATTAACAGTTCGCCGATCGCTCCGCTTGCTCCTGCAACGAATACGCGCATCGTCCTCTCCTCTCAACCCATCGATCAGCAACTAAATCTCGCCATGAACTTGTACGAGTAAGTAAGAGCAATTCGATGAATTAGTCCGCATTCCCTGTCCGGCGCCCGACTTGTATTCAATCACGTCCGACTCTGTTGCTATGGCCGATTGAGACATTCACGGTCACGCTCGAACTGTTGGAGGCACTCAACGAGCATCGCGGCCGTACAAGACTCCCCCATCTCGGTATTGAACATTGCGTGGTAGAGGTGGGGTTCCGGCCATTTCAGTTTGAGATAATCCCGAACGAACGCAGCTCGCGCTTTATCCGTGGTGTCGATCTGTTTGATTGCCTCGCCCCCAGGTGCGCCCCTGGCGATCAGGTTGCGGATCTTGTAATCGCGAGATGCATAGAGAAACACATGGAAGACATCCTTGCGATTGTGGAGGAAGAACTGCGAACCGCGCCCGACAATCACCGACGGCCCGCTGGAAAGCGCTGTCTTGACGGCCGTTTCTGAGACAGCGGCGATGCGGCGCGCATCGAGTAAATGCAGCCGGTTGGTGGGCGGCAAGCCTCCCTCAAACCCGCCCCGAAGAAAGTCCAGGAAGACCCGATACACAACCGGATCGCTCCGCCATTCTCTCCGCTCGACTGCCTCTGGCGTACTTTCGGTTAGTCGCGCAATTTCCTGTGTCAACCGCTCGTCCCACAGACTCCATCCAAGCCGCCCGGCGACCAAGCTGGCAATCTCGGATGCTCCGCAGCCGAACTCGCGCTCAATTGTTAAAGCCTGAACCATTGCGCTTTATCCTCACCCCACCGCGACATCTCCGCCCGCTCCTGGATCGTTCTTCTTCAAGAAAAACGCAAGAATGAACATGACGGAGCAGAGCGCGCCCAAAACCCAGAAGATGTCCATATAAGAAAGTGCGCCGCCTTGTCGATGCACCAATTCATAGAACCGCGCAATCGCCTGGTCGCGAGCGTCCCCGGCCCGAAGCCCGGTGTGTTCGATCTTCGAACTCAGCGCGTGGAGTGCGGAACGATACGCCGGGGAATCGGGCGTGATGTGTCCGACGAGAATTTGCTGATGATATTGGGCCCGCCGGGCAATCATCGTGGTCACGACGGAAGTTCCGATACTGCCGCCAATATTCCGCATGAAGTTGATCATGCCGGAGACGCTGTTGCCTTTCTCCGGAGGAACGCCGATGTAACCCGCTGCCGTGATGGGAACAAATAGGAATCCGATACCTACCACTTGAGCGACGCGCAGCCACATCGCAAATTTGAAGCTGACGAACAAGTCGATCTGATTCGCGCAATAGAACAGCCCAATGGCCATGCACAGCCATCCAGTCGCGATCAGCCATCGGGCTTGGATCTTCGATGTAAGCCGGCCGACTATGGGCATCATCACCAGCAAGATAACCCCGCCGCCAGACAAAACAAGACCCGCAAGTTCTGCGGTGTAACCCATGAGTGTCTGCAAAAATTCTGGAATCAAGACCAGGGTGCTGAAGAGCATGAAGCCCATCATGAACATCATTAAGTTTGCCGCGGCGAAGTTGAAGCTCTTGAACATGCGAACATCGATGATCGGCTCTTTGCGAAACCATTCCCAGATGACCAGCGAGATAAGGCAAACCGTTGCGGTGATCGCCAGGATCGTGATGAAATGCGAGCCGAACCAATCGTCTTCCTGACCCTTGTCCAGAACCACCTGCAGCGAACCCACTCCCAAAGTCAACATCGATATTCCGACATAGTCCACCCGGATCCCTCCGCTCTTTAATCGACGAAGGAACGGCGGATCTTCGACCAGCGTGTGCGTCAAGTAAAGAGCGAGAAGGACCACGGGCAGTGTGATGAAAAATATCCAGCGCCAGGAATAGTTGTCGGTGATCCAGCCCCCGAGCATCGGCCCGACGGTAGGGGCGAGAACGGCGGTAATGCCGTAGACAGCAAACGCCGAGCCGCGCTGCTCCGGAGGAAACGTATCGTTGAGGATCGCTTGCGCCATCGGTTGCAGTCCGCCGCCGCCAACGCCTTGCACAGCTCGAAACAAGAGCAATAGCGGCAGGCTGGGCGCTAACCCGCAAACCAGTGAACTCACCGTGAAGATGGCAAGGGAAGTCATGAAGTACCGCTTGCGGCCGATCAACTCGGCAAGCCATCCGCTGATGGGTAAGACGATGGCGTTCGCGGCAAGGTACGAGGTGAGTACCCAGGTGCTGTCGTCGTAGCTCGCTCCCAGGCCGCCGGCGACGTAAGGCAATGCAACGTTGGCAACGCTCGTGTCCAGGACTTCGATAAACGCCGCCATCGACACGGTGGCCGCAATCGCCCAGGGATTTACCGTAGGGCGCCAGATGGCCTGCTCAGACGGAAGAGTCAGTGTTGCGGCACTCATCGCAAGTACACCTTCGCTTCGACATTCATGCCGGGCCGCAGCTGGTGGTCCTGATTTTCGCCCGGCTCCAGAACAATCTTTACCGGCACCCGCTGAACGATTTTCACGTAGTTGCCGGTTGCGTTTTCAGGCGGCAACAAGCTGTAGATGGGGCCTGTTCCGCCTGCGATGCTGTCGACATGAGCGTTGTATATACGGCCATTTGAGTCGAGCTCTATCGTCGCTTTCTGGCCGACACGCATGTGTTTGAGCTGGGTCTCCTTGAAATTTGCGGTGATCCACACCTGATCGAGAGGGGTCACGGTGAGCAGCTGCTCCCCAGGGTCAACATTCAATCCGACCACAACCTTTTTCGTGACCTCGCCGGTCACCGGTGCAGGTATTTTGGTGTATCCCAGGTTCAACTGCGCTTGTTCGACCGCAGCCCTTTTCTGCTGTACGTCGGCCGCAGCGGAAAGCGCTTTGGCGCGCGTTGAGTCGACGCGTTGTGGGCCGGCCTGGGCATCTTCGTAGTGTGCCTCAGCATCGGTAAGGCGGCTGTGCGCTTCGACAACGGCTTGTTGAGCGGTGGCCTCGTCTGCTTCTGCCGCGGCCACGGCGGCAACATCGGTCGCTGCGGCAGCATAAGCGTGGTCGTAGACTTGCTTCGGTACTTCCTCTTTCGCGAGCAGCAGGTGATAGCGGGTGACGTCATCCTGAGCCTTTACATTTTCCGCTTGCGCTTCCAAAACGCGAGCGTGGGCGGCCGCGGCTTGCTTTTCTGCCGCCTGGATCGCTGCTTCCGCATTCTTAATATCCGAGGACGTGGATTTCAATTGGCTTGAGGTGTCGACTGAAGATATGGGCACATCGATATTCGAACTCCTTGCTGTAGCTTCTGAGGTGGCAAGCGTGGCCTGGGCTCTTGCTAATGCGACCTCGTAGTCCTTTGGATCAATCTCCACCAGAGTGGAGCCTTCGCTCACCCACTGGTTGTCATCAACGTTGACCTTCTGGATATATCCGGGAATGCGAGCGCTCACAGGGTAAAGATGGACGTCCACCTGCGCATCATCGGTGGATTCGAAGCCGGAAAGGTAATGCCAGAGGAAGGCGCCGGCAACGGCGAGAACAACGAACGCGGCGAGAAAGATCCACCGCTTGCGGGAACGCCTCCTCGGATAAGGCGAAATCGGCACGTCAGGTGCGCCGACGTTATTCGCTGGTAAGTCTCGCACTGGCGGAACTGTTTGCGGCGGATTGGTTGTGGGAGTTTGCTCAGCCATACTCATTTACCCTCCACGTATTCGGCAAAGTGTGAGGGCGCAACGCCGGTCGCTCTTGCCAGAGATATTTTGGCCAGGTTGTAGCTGTAAAGACTGGCAATGTAGGCGTCACCGGCAATTGCCAGCGCATCTTGCGCTTGAACGACTTCAATGTTGTCGGTAACTCCCGAGGTGAACCGATCGCGAGATTGTTCTAGGTTCTGAGTGGCCAGCAATACCGCGCTTTTCTCGACAGTAACTTCTTGCGCCGCCGCATCCAGATCGAGATAAACGTCGCGAACCTCCTGATCGATCTTGGCTCTCAAGTCTTCCAGTCGCTCTCTTTCCGCTGTTAGAGAAGCGTCGGCCCTCAGAACATCGCCATGTACTCTTCCACCCTGAAAAATAGGAATGCGGAGCGTGGCAGCCGCATCAACCGTGCCGTGCGACGAGCCCGGGTTCACTCCCGAGAGGCCATAGTCGGTTTCCACGCCCACCGATGGATAACGCTCGGCAGAAGCGGCTTTTCTCTCCAGCTCGGCAGACCGGACCTGATTCACCTGTCTCTGAAAATCAGGGCGAGTCTTGTAGGCGCTTTGGATCGCCTCATCGAGAATGGACGGCGTCAGCTCCTGGTAAGGGACTTGGGTGGCTATCTCGAACTTTTGCTCCAGAGGGAGGCCGATAGCTCGCGCCAGAACCAATTTTTGCTTGGCCAAATTATTTTGCGCGAGAATCAGTTTCTGTTCGCGCGATTGTAGTTGGACCTGTGAGCGCAAGACATCCACGGATGAGGCAAGGCCTGCGGTCTTCTGATCGTATGTCTGTTGAAAAAGCGCCTTGGCGGTGTCCCGTTGCGATGTGGCAGACTCAACTTCGGATTGATCGGCGATCGCTAACAAATAGTTCGCGACAATCACAAGCACGACAATCTCGCGGGCATCTTTGGAGCTGAACTCTGCTGCGGTCAGTTGCGCACGTGAAGATCGCGTCCGCTCGATTGCGCTCCAATCAAAAGCGGATTGCGTAAGGTAGGCCCTCGAGTCGAAATAGCCGAATGGCCCAATGATCGGAGGTTCTCCATGAATGGTCAGGCCGAAGGCCGCCTTTACATTGATTTGATGAACTCCAAAACCGGTGTCGGTGATTACATGAGGGAGCAACTCGCTCAGTGCTTGCCAGCGCTGTCCCTGAGCATCGGTAACGAGATCCGTGGCCAACACTCCACCGAGATTTTGCTTCAGTCCAAGGGCAACGGCGTCGTCGAGGGAGAGCGCCACTGGCGTTGCACTGACTTTTCCTGCAGGGACCCCTCCGAGGTACGGATTCTGCGCCAGGGTTTGATAGTTATTCTGCCCGGCTTGAGCAGCTGTTCGCGGTGTTCCTGTTACTTCGGCAAGGGCGATCGGATTGTACGGCGCCGATGTGGTTGGTGGGTTGTACTGCGCGAAGGCCACCGTTCCGCCGAGAAGAGCAGAACTGAGCAGGAGTGCCTTATTCCAGAGTCTGCACCGCATACCGGATCCTTGCTGGAGAAATGTCAGTTCTTTCGTCAGAGTTGTTGTGGCCCTATTCATTGCTGGTCGATACCTATGGAGTTCTATGAACACTAGCGATTCCACATTCCCGCAGCTTTCTTGGAGAATCACACCAGAACAGCGAAAGCACATCTATTGGACTTTGGTATTGATATATACCTAGGTGTAACTCGGTAACATCGTCCACTGGGCTTTCTCGGGCACGCGGTTGATGTCATCTCCCAGTGGCAGCCGTTCAACTTAAGTGCCACTTAATGTACGGTCAATAAGTGCTCCGGTCAGTCAAGATGGGGATGAACTCTCCGGACTGGGATCGGCCGTGTACCGACTGATCGAGCAGCGCCAGTCGGGATACAGCAATGCCCGTTCCTGACCGTGGCATCCAATCAATACTTTGGTATGGATCGATACGTTCGTCCAATGGCGTCGTTGACACACTCCTGCCAATCTTGCCTTGAACAGTCAACCGCTCTGACGTCGAAAGGAGTACCAAGTGGACGGCGAGAATGGACTGAAAGAAACCACGCTAAAAAACAACGTGATACTTGGCGTGATCTGTGCAATGCTGGGCGCTTTAACTCAAGGTTGCGCAGCGGGCAGGCAGTCCTCTCCGGGGGAAACCAGCCTGGCAAATGCGGCGAAAGACGTTACCATTCCATTAGCCGCAGGGAAGATGAAGAACAAGCTGCCGGAGACGGATGAGGTCGTGAGCCAGGGCCAGGAAGTATTTCTTGGGTCTTGCGCCCAATGCCACGGCGCGGATGCGCGCGGAGACACGAACATCGGGCGCAACATGAACCCGCCTGCCATGGACTTGACCTCAGCCCACGTGCAGCACTGGAGCGACGCGGAACTGTTTTGGATCATACAGAACGGAGTTCGCCTAACAGGCATGCCTTCATGGAAGTCGAGCATCTCCGATAATGACACCTGGAAGCTTACAAGCTTCATCCACAGGCTTCCCGCCATCTCCGCATCCACGGCAGTTTCCTCACAGACACAAGCCGTAGTTTCCGCGCAGGACAAGTACACCCTCAAAGTACCGAATGGGCTTGCGTTCTCTGAGTTCAGAGGATATGAAGGCTGGCCGGTGATCTCGCTCAGCCATAACGGAGATCATCTCGCTGCAATTCTCGGGAATCCGGTGATGATCGACGCCTATAAGTCGGGCATTCCAAGTAACGGCAAGCCCTTTCCGGATGGCGCCAAGATGGTGAAGGTGCATTGGAACGCGAATGTGAATCCCGGTGAGCCCGGTGCACCGACGGTGCCAGGTACTCAGCATGACGTTGATCTCATGTTGAAGGACAGCAAGAGGTTCGCGGACAGCGGTGGATGGGGTTACGGCACGTTCGACTATGATGCGGCGTCCGACACATTCACCCCGGGCACCTTGAAAGACAAGCCATGTATGAAAGCGCATGTTGTCAAGGGGCAAGTCTTGCTTTTGTTTTTCTCTTAACGGCGTGTTTTTCCGAGGCCGTGGCGGGCGCGGCTGGTTGGACGCCCGTGCTCTCTTCTTCTCCTTCCTGTGGTTTTGGTTCTTCGTCCGGGTTGGCTCGTGACGTAGTTTCGTCGTGAATCATGTATTCGCCGTTACATCCGGCATGAGCCTTTGCGAATCGGCTGCCGCATTCACCCCGAGACCTGGTTGCCGGTCAGGCGTGTCTCGCGTTTAGCCGAACTTGGACGAAATTGCTCAGGCCGCATCCATGCCGGCGGGACGTGGCGCTGGATCTTTGTAAGGCTGCCGCTTTCGCAGCACCCAGTAGCTGGCTTCGGCCAGATGCCGCGCGACGGCGACCACCGCCCGCCCGTGCCCTTTGCCCGGTGCGAGCCGCTGATAGAGGCGTTCGACATGGGTGCCGCGATAGGCCTTGATCCGCAGGGAACAGGTGGCGGCCTCCACGAATCCCCACTTGAGATACTGGTTGACGTTGCGGCAGGTTCCTCCGTGGCGGATGCGTCCTCCACTGGCGATGATGCGGGGAACAAGCCCTGCATAGCTGGCAAGGTTTTCCGCTCGCGGGAATCGCTGGACATCGCCAATCTCCAGCCAGACCAGCGGTGCTAATATCTCGCCGATGCCGGGCACGGTGCGAAGGAGCTTCACTTCTGGAGACGGCTCAAGGGCAATTGCGATTCGCTCCTCGATCCCTTCGATCTGGACTTCGAGCTGGTCGAGCGAGGTGAGCTGCACGCGAATCATCGCCGCTGTGTCGCAGGGCAGCCGGTCGAGTACGGTATCGATGTAGACGCGGCCCTTGACTCCGAACAAATCGCTGATGCCGGTGGCCTGCAAGCCGTAGCGGTCGATGGCCGCGTGAATGCGATGCTTGACCGAGGTCCGCAAGTCCCGCAAGGCCATGCGCGTGCGGAGCAACTCGCGGCGGTCCCGCAGCTCGCCGGGCGGAATCCAACTCTCGGGCAAGGTCCCGTTGTGCAGCAGAATGGCGAGGCCTTTGGCGTCGAGCGCGTCGGTCTTGTTCGTCTTCCCCATCCGCTTCTTGGCTTCGAACGGGTTGGCGAGGTGCGGACGATGACCTGCCTTTTCCATCTCATCGACCATCCAATACCAGTGGCCGGTCGCTTCGAGCGCGATCTCGCTCGCCGGCGGCAGGCTATGGAGGAACTCGATGTACTCCTGACGAAAGTGATCGACTCTGACGGGAGGCGAAGTCTTGCCCCTGCCGTCGATGGTCACGAAGACCGAGAACTGCTTGTGTGCGTCGCATCCGATAACTGCTGGCATAGTGCTCTCCTATGAGGCGCAGGCTGCGCTTTCATAGGTTCACCCCAAGGGAACGACGCCAAGTGCGGGTTCGCATGCCACACGGGAGTGAAGACCAAAGATTACGTTTTCACGGATTATGGACACAGGTGAAGCGGTATGAGCACCAACGAAGTCCCTGGCAACAATGTGGCAGGTAGTCCCAGCGTCGCAAGTGTCGATATGAAGCTTGAGGTGGTGGTCATCCCCGTCTCGGATGTCGATCGCGCCAAAGAGTTCTACTCAAGGCTCGGATGGCGGCTCGACGCCGACCGTACCGCCGGTGACAACTTCCGTCTAGTCCAGTTCACGCCTCCTGGCTCCGGCGCCTCGGTCCAATTCGGCATAAACCTCACTTCGGCTGCGCCCGGTTCAGCACAGGCAATGCTTCTCACCGTCTCCGACATCGAGTCCGCGCGCCGGCAAGTCGTGGCGAAAGGCGTCGATGCGAGCGATGTATTTCACTGTGAGACCGGCACTGCTTGCAGGTTTTTCGGCATCGGCGTGCGGGTGAGCGGGTCGCACCCGGAGCGCCTCAGCTACCATTCGTTCGTTTCCTTCAGCGATCCGGACGGCAACGGCTGGCTGCTGCAGGAAGTGACGAAACGGCTTCCCGGGCGCGTTAGCAGGCGACACGACGTATGCCTCGGCGCACGATCTTGCCCAGAGCGATAATTCGCGCCGCAACGGCCAACGGAAAGCATGAAGCGCGCCTTCGGAAAGCTGGCCCAAACTGGCCAGACTGGTACGCCGAATACATGGTGCGCGAGCAATCCGGCGAAGAGTGCCCGGTCTGTGGTTCAGACGGGCGTCTCTTCAATTCAGCGTTTATCCAACGTCACTTAGTGCAATAGCCAATGCGCTCATCGAGATTCGGAATTATCTGCCAATCTCGATCAGTAATTCGACCGCAGACCGCAGGACTGTATTCCGTTTGTAAGGAGCAACGGATGCACCCACGCATCTGAATAAATGCAGAGGAGGGTCTACAGCAATGGATGAGTGCTGCAGTGCTGCGCGTTGTCACGCCGCTGTCCTCCCTATTTACATCGCCATCAATTCAGGAATATCCCGCAACACCTCGGTCAATTTGCCGGAATTGATCTCGTAGAAGAAGCCGTAGAGCTTGACATGCTTCGGCACTGCCGGGCTCGAGCGAAGCAGCTCAAGATCATACTGGAGCGACTTCTCGAAATCGGGAATGGCCAGACTATCGCGATCAAACAACGTCGAGATATCAGCCTGATAGTCATCGTGGAACTTCTTGAAGACGCGCTCAGGCATGTACGAAGAAGTGCCGCAAAACGAATGGTGAACCACAACGACGTTTTGAACGTGGAACAAGTAATCCATTTCCGCTACCGTTATCAGAGCGGACGCGGCACGGCCGCCCCCGTTCGTCACGGTGAATAGGGTCCGCGTGGAACCAACCCGGTTTCCGGCTTCGTCAAGAATGACCTCGCCCGGGTAGACCTCGTCGCCAAAATGCCCGGCGACCGCCTGCGGGATGTCGGATGCGCGCGGATCAAGGCAGTAGATCACCATGGTCTTCATCGGGATGGCAAAGTTGAAACCGTTGAAATTGGACCCATCGAACCAGGGTTGTCTCCGAGTTTCGAATTCGCTGTACTTTCCCATCTTCTGACTCCTTCGGCGGTTGAATGAAAGAAAGAGGGTGGCTGCTCCTAGCCGCCTCCGGATTTGGATCTCTTCGGCCACACGACAATGGTCTTGAAGCTGATGTGTTGATTTAGCTCATAGAAAATAAGGCACGGCCATTGGACGAAGGTATCGATCGATACTTTTGTATCAGCGAACATCAAGCTGCGACTCCCGCCGGAATTTATGAGATCTGACGCTTTCCGCGGAAAGACCGGCCGGGTACTTCTGCGATGTGACGATTTTTCGTCCACTTGGAATGTTGGCCCCTGGAGCCGCGGCTGCTGGCCAAACCTTCTGTCGAGCAGCCGAAAGAGGATCCGTGAGGTTGTTGTAGAGAGGGCCGAAGTTTGGGGTCGCCGCGTCGAGCGACGAAGGCAGGAAAATATCCGTCTGAAATGGCTCTTCGATCTAAATCGTCAGATGTAGAAGTTCTGTATTTTCGTCACGGATAACACCGAGCGTGCGTTTGCCCGCAAAGATGCGCCAGCGCAGACCAATTGCGGAGGCGCCTCCTATACAGTCGCGTGATCGAGGGACATCGATGAAGGTCGCCCGTACACTTTCGATCTGCGCTTTCCTTCTGGGGGTCGTGACGACCGTGGCTGCGCTCGATCCAACCCACCGAATCTCACAGTACGGGCACTCTTCGTGGAAGATTCAGGACGGATATTTCGGCCAGCCAGCCAGTCTCGATGACGCAGACGACAGACGGATACCTGTGGGTGGAAACCGATGGCGGGATATTTCGGTTCGATGGCGTGCAGTTTGCTTCCTGGACTTCGGTGACAGGGGAAAAGCTGCCATCCAACGACTACTCGCCCATGCTGGGCGCAAGGGACAGCAGCTTGTACATCGGAACGGATTCAGGTCTGCTGCGATGGGCAAACCAGCGATTAACCAGGTATCTGGATGGAGAAACCGTAGGCGGCATCACTCAGGACGAGAAAGGCCAGATCTGGTTTACGCATTACCGGCCTGGCAGTTCCTCAGATAATTACTCAGAAGCACTTTGCAAAATCACCGGGATAGATGTTCGTTGTTGCGGTTACGGGACCGCTGAGGGACCGCTGCCGTACAACCCAGGGCCTCTCGTAGAGGACGCTTCTGGCAGTTTTTGGATAGGACACTATACAGCGGTTCTCCGATGGAAGGCGGGATCCGCCAAGATTTATCGACTAACCCATCAGGGAAGTATCGGAGTGAGGGACCTGGCGGCTGCCGGCGATGGCTCCGTCTGGATTGGGATTGAGATACCTGGGCACGGAGGAGGCCTACAACATGTTGTAGGCGGCGTTATGCAGCCGTTCGTCGTTCCAAAACTAAACGACGAAACACTAGCCGTCTATAGCCTTTTGACTGATCGCCAGGGCAGTCTATGGGTCGGAACTTTAATCAGGGTCTCTACAGAATTCATGGTACGGATGTCGATCATTTTGGAAGCGTGAACGGCTTGTCCGGTGACTCGGTGAACCATTTATTCCAGGACCGGGAGGGCAACCTCTGGGTCGGCACGTCGAAGGGCCTCGATACGCTGTGCGACCTTCCCGTGAGCACCTTCTCGGCGAGCGAAGGGGTAAGCGAAGACGAAGTTGAATCGGTTCTTGCTGCGCGCGACGGCACAGTCTGGATCGGATCAAACCATCTGCAGGCTCTCGAGCCGGGTGGCTTTTCTCCTCAGCTCGGAAAAGGTCTGCCGGGGAATAATGTCACGTCTCTCCTTGAAGATCACGCTGGTCGTCTGTGGGTGGGAATGGATGACGCTTTGTGGATCCATGAACGAGGGAAGAACAACGGAATGTTCCGTCAGATAAGGAAGGCGGATGGCAGCGGGATCGGAACGGTCTGGGGCGGGCGGAGGACTCTGACCATAATATCTGGGTCGAGGCCTACTGGTCGCTCATTCGCATTCGGGATCTAACAGTCCGGGACGAATTCCGGCAGCCGTCGATACCGCTAGCCCAGAAGGTTGCGCCCGATCCGCAAAGCGGAATCTGGCTAGGCCTGATCAGTGGCGATCTGGCACGCTTTCGGTCCGGCGAGACCGAGATATTTACCTTTCTCAACCATCCGAATACACAAGTCAAGTCACTTTTGCGGCGTCGGACGGGTCGATATTAGGCGCGACGGAATTCGGAGTTGTGGCTTGGAAGAGCGGGAGGCAGCAGGTTCTCTCCGGCACGCAATGGCCTGCCCTGCGACGATCTCAATATGCTCAATTCGGACGATCAGAACAATCTTTGGCTTTACTCTGCGTGCGGCTTGGTCGAGGTTCCGAAAGAGGAAATACAACGGTGGCAACCGGGCATCCGAGATAATTGCGCGATTGCGCACTCTCTTCAGCAAGAAAGAAGCCGCTGCCGAAAGCGTTGAATTGAATGAGGCCGCGCGTGAGGTGCTTGCGCTTTCTTCGGATGAACTTCAGAGAAACCACGTGATCCTGCGACGAGAATTTGCAAACGACATTCCACGTACCACGGGTGATCGTGTCCAGCTTCAGCAGGTCATCCTCAACCTGCTCCGAAATGCATCAGACGCGATGAGCGGTGTCGAAGATCGTCCGAGAGTGTTGGTCATCCGAACGGAAAAAGACGAAGGCGATGGCGTGCGGCTGACTGTGCGGGACTCGGGTGTGGGCAAACCACCGCAAGACATGGAGAGACTCTTTGACGATTTCTACACGACCAAGAGTGACGGAATTGGGATGGGCTTGTCCGTCAGCCGCTCCATTATTGAGAGTCACGGCGGCCGCTTGTGGGCGACACCCAACGATGGCCCAAGAGCGAAGTTTTCATTCTCTATACCGTCCAAGTTCGACAGTCTTGCAAAGATCCAAACCGCAGGCCAAATCGGATATCACCAAGCGCAAGCGAGAGAAGGTCGCGAGAACTTGCGCTCCGATCGCGTCTTCAAAAACGGTAAAAGCATCCGTAACGACGCCCGTGAACGGCGCCAATAACGCTTCTTCCGTGGCGGGCTCGAAGGCGATACACCCTCAACATCCGCGCCAGAACCATTGCGGTGCTTCGCACCGGGAGAAGATTGACACGTCATCCCCAGAGGGGAACTGCAAACGCCGAATGTGTTTACCGATGGAAACACCTTTGTTTTCAATGCAGGTGCTTTGCAGCGTTTCCGTATGTAAACGAGTGAGATGGCGGAGTCTGCGACGATGTGGGAGCGCGTAGGGACCAATGGATACCGGTTAATGTGGCGACCGCATCCAAGGTTTAGAGTACGCTGGCTGCCGAACGGTACTTTCAATGGCCTCCCCTCCAGACAATCCGCAAGTGATTGATCCGCCGCCCTCACGTTCATCCGCAAACGAAGCGCGAGCCAGATCGATCGCTACTCGGTTGACGGAAGCCGAATTCCGCGAAGTGGAAGCGGCGGCCTCAAGCGCCGGTAAGAAGGTTGCCGAATGGCTCCGAGAAGCGGCTTTGGCGCAGGCTCGCAGCGGGCAGGATGACGAAGAACTAGATCGAGTGTTGCTCGCTGAGCTAATGGGGATGCGGTCCCTGATGTTGAACCTGTTCGCCAGAGCATCGCAGGGCCCGCTGAGCACCGAAGACATAAGGAAGATGTCTGCCTATTCGGAGTCTGTCAAAGAGCAGAGAGCAGCTGACTTTCTCTCTCAAAGGCGGCTACGAAAGCAGGGCAAGAGAATCGAATGATGAGCCATGAGACTCACGCGCTTTAGGCAGGCATTTCCGCGGCGCACTACACTCCCAGGTTCGCGGTGAGTTTGAGCAGCGAGTGATGAGAGGTGAGTTCCGTGCCGTCACCCGTTCGGATGGCCGAGCAGCGCCACAGTATACGACCGCTGAAATGATGCGAATGGAGCGGGAGATTGTCGGTCACCTTCAGCGCGGCAATCAGCGCGACTATAGCGATCCGATGATGGTCTCGCCACAGTTGCGAATCCGGACAGAAGATCGCCACCCTGAGTTGAATCGTTCGCAACGCAAAGCAGTGGATGAGATCTTCATCAGTCGAGAGAAGATTGTCGGCTTGGATGGCGTTGCCGGCGCAGGTAAGACGACAACCCTCGCCGTTGTCCGCGAGGGAGCCGAGGCGCAGGGCTACCGTGTAGAAGGAATCGCGCCGACATCCCGTGCGGCGCACAAACTGGCTGAGGCCGGCATGGACACCTCGACTCTCCAGCATTACCTTGCTAAAGGAACGCAACCTGACGCTGGAGAGAAGCGCTTGTATGTGCTCGACGAGTCTTCGCTTGCCTCCACCCGCCAGATGCACGAGTTCATCGAGCGTCTCCATCCGAATGATCGAGTCCTGTTGGTCGGAGATAGTCGTCAGCATGAGGCCGTCGAAGCGGGCCGTCCGTTCGCGCAGCTGCAGGAGGCAGGGATGCGAACGGCGACGTTGAACGACATCGTTCGCCAGCGCGATCCAGAGTTGAAACGGGTTGTCGAGCAGTTGGCAAGCGGCCAGGTCAGAGCCGCAGTCCAAAGCCTCGATGAGCAGGGCCGTGTACATCAGGTAAAGGGACACGATGAACGTATCGCAGCCATTGCGCGAGAGTATGCCAAGTCTCCCGCCGGAACACTGGTTGTTTCGCCAGACAACCGATCCCGGAGCGAGATCAATCAGCGGATACACGATGAGTTGCAGTCGCGCGGCCTTGTGGACAGGCAAGAGCATCTTGTTAGGACGCTTGTGCCACGTCAGGAAATGACCGGCGCAGATCGCAGTTGGGCTCAGCAGTATCAAATCAATGACATCGTGCGCTACTCGCGTACGTCGAAGGAAACTGGTATCGGGAAAGGCGAATACACCCGCATCGTTGCTGTAAATGCCGATGCGAACACCCTGACCGTGGTAAGGGCGAACGGAGAGCAGACCACTTACGACCCCCGTCGCCAGGTTGGAGTCTCCGTCTATCGGGAGCAGAAGAAGAGATTCTCCGTGGGCGACCGCGTTCAGTTCACCGCGCCTAGCCAGGCACTCAAAACCGCGAATCGTGACTTGGGAACTCTGGAGAGCATCGGGCAGGATGGAACGATGCGGTTGCGGTTGGACGATGAGCGACGCGTCCATTTCAGTCCGCAATACCATCCACATCTTGACCACGGATACGCCGTAACCAGCTACTCCAGCCAAGGCCAGACTGCGGAGCGGGTGTTGGTTAACGTAGACACGGACCTTCCTGCGAAGGATCTACTCAACAGCCGCATGGCATATGTCTCGATCTCACGCGGCCAATGGGACGCCCAAATCTTTACGGACAGCCGTGAGAAGCTACCACAGGTACTAGGCCATGATGTTTCGCACCAGAGTCCTATAGGCCAGAGCCGGCGACCGGCTTAGATCAGCAGAATATCGTGCCAGTGCCATCGGAGGACAAGGATTTAAGTTTAGGTTTCGGGTTGAGCATTTGATGGAAGGCGGGAGACCACATGGGCAAAGAGATCAGCGTGGGGAAGCAAGGAAGGCTACTTGAGGGTAGGACAGCTTTAGGAACGAGTACGAGAATCTGCAGTAGCAGTAGAGGATGGGGATATGTCGACACAGCAGCTTATTGATTTCAACAAGGGTATCGTGAAGTCATCAAAGCGGGACCATACAGGAGCAGGATTCAAGGCTGATCGGAGGAAGCCTCCAAAATCGGTTACGGTGGCACCCGAAAATAAGCTGCTAGTGAGTCGCGAAGAAGCATCGCAGCTGCTTTCTATCAGTCAGCGCGGCTTGGACTACTTGATAGCGAACCGGCGACTGCCGACCAGAAGAATTGGTGGAAGGGTTCTCATTCCCATGGCGGACCTACGCAAATACGCGCGTGGCGATCATCCCGAAAATATTGTGGCGTAGTTGCTCGTCATTTCTTTAGGCTGTCAAGAGACAGACTCAACGGGGAGTGACTCGACGCAAACGCGGTTGGCTTACTTGCCCAACGCAGTTTTCAAGTCTTCGTGATCGAAGGCAGAAGACATCCTTTCGACCTCCGACTTGGATAGACCAAGACGAGCAGCTTCGTTACCCCACTTCGAGACAGCCCTTGCGACCTCCGCAGCGATTTCCTTCGCTCTCTTGTTGTCCAACTCGAAATAGGCGGCAACTTCGAGAGCCAGCGACAGCGATGCCGTCGCATCGTCCTCGTTGATCGCCGTCGAGAGAACACGCGGCTTGATATCAACCGGCACAGGATTGAGATCGTAAGCGGGGGACAGCCGCCAACCCTCCTGCCCCTGGTAGAGAAAACCGTGATTCCGCAGATGGTCGTCTGTGTTGGAAATCAGTATGTTGAATACTAAACGTCGCCAGAGTGCCTCGATGTCGGCCTTGGGAGCGGCGCCGTGTTGCCGCAGCGCATCAACGATTTCGAGGTAGCTTCTGGTTTCATTGTCTTTCGACCCTAGCATACTCATAGCTGACAGAAATGGAATCCGAATTGCGCCTTCCCGGTCGAAGCGGCGCACGAGGAGAATCTGCTTTATGGCTACCTTCAATAGATCTACGGTCGGCACCGCGATTCCTGCTTTGGCGGCAAGCGAGAATGCGACGGCCTCCCATACGACTGTGTCGTATTCATCGTCTTTACGAGGAAACTTGGCGATGGCGAGATGCCCACTCTTGTCTTTTACGGAAGCTTTGGGTCGCGCGCCACCTAGGGAAGACCCAGGAGCGAGGAGGAGTCTCAAATCCTCATCCGTATCCTTGTCTTCGATCACCCGTTCCGTTGCCGACAAGAGTTTCGGCAATTCAATGAGAGGGGGGACACGCTTGCTCTCATCCTGCCGAAGAAACGGCCCTCTTTCATGTTCGGCGAAACGCAGCGCCCCTTGCCGGACCTCATCATCGACAAGCAGTAGATAGTCCATCTCCGAAAGGGTTCGCGGCGTACTGCCTTCTCGCTCAGCACGCCGACGCTCCATCCGTCGCATGAGCGTCCGGCCCCAGCGGTCGGGTGCAGAGTCGCCTATAGCTCCAAACATTGGCAGATCGGCCATGGTATGAAATGGGCCTGGACCGAGCTTGAGTGCAGGTTCCAGTGAAAAGCGCTCTGAATGCTGAAGCCAACCTGCGTCGTATTCGAATGTCGCACTCTCCCTGTTCTTCGACGAGCGCGACCATAGACGGCCAACAAGATGCGCTTGGCCGTTTAAGTCCAGATAGACGAGCGCCTCCTGGTCCATTACTCGGTCTGCTTTCTCTTGGCGCCCGAGGTGCGGATGCGTCGCGGCAGGTGCTCTTCTTCGAGTTGAAGCCCCACGCTGTCGTTCTTTGCATCAGCGATCTCTCCGATGCGGTCGGCCATGCCCATCACGAACAGCACTGTCGCGTAGTGTCCCATCGCGACGCCAGGATCACCGTTCTCAATCTTTGAGAGCGTCATGCGGCTGATGGAAGCTCGCTCCGCCGCGATTGCCACGGGGATGCGCCGCCGTCGCCGAGCGTCGCGCAGGTCGTGTCCCAGCTTCCGGAGCGCTCTGCGCACCGGGAGGGGCAAGATACTTTTTGAACGACTCGATATCATAAATAACGTCTACTTTTCCATACCTAAAGGCTTATAAAGTAAATCATAATGGACGTTAATTTGGAAGCATTCTATTTTTAGGCTGGAGCCCCCTGGGATTTAAACGCCACCTCACAATGACCGATTAAGAGTCCTCATGTTGCACTGAAAGAGGTGCAGCTTAGAAGCTGCTTATTTTCAGGTGTTTAGACGAGGCAACAGCCATCAAACAGCCACCTGTTGCTACGGTTTCGATGCAAACTGCCCGCAATCATTGAAGAAAATCCGACAAAGCGGCTTAGTGGCTGTTTTGATGGCTGTTTGTTTTCAACTTTCGTGCTTTTTGTTGCGACGCACTGCAACGAATGGTTGGCCTCATATATTTGATTATGAACTAGTTATACGGATGCTTGCGGACGGTTGCAGCTCATTGCAAAACCGCCAAAATCAGACTTAAAATCCGCAGGCCGCAAGGCCGCGGGGGTTCAAGTCCCCCTCCGGGCACCAAATATATGGCTCTCATTTCAAATAACACGCGGGAGCCGTTTTCGCTTGTGCCCAAAATGTGTCCAAGCCCGGGAAGCGAGTCACGGCAGTTCAAAGGGGTTGGATCAAGGCGGGAGTGACCGTTGCCGAGGTATTCTTAGTCCTTGTCCCGCAGCGGGTGTGATCGGAGCGGGAATTGACTTGCCGGAGCGACCTATGGATCGTCGGGATTTTCTGGTTTCCTCATTCGCGTCCTCAGCGACTTATGCGTTTTCGCGTCAAACGAGTGCCCTTGCAGGAGTTCTCCAGCAACCGTCCAATCCGAGCGGGCAGCTGACTCCGGAGTTGCGAGACAAACTCATGCATGATCAGTTTCGGCCGCAGTTTCACTTGCTGCCTCGGGCCAACTGGATGAACGACCCCTGCGCGCCGCGGTTTTATCGCGGCCAGTACCATATGTTCTTTCAGTACAATCCCCACGCCGCTGTCTGGGGCGATATGCATTGGAACCATGCGACGAGCCCGGACCTTATTTACTGGAAGCATCAGCCGATCGCACTGTCGCCCACGCCCGGCTCCTACGATGCCTTCGGATGTTTCACCGGCAGCGTGATGCCCGGCATGGAGGTTCCAACCATTCTCTATACCGGGGTGACCAAGGCCGCGCCCGAAACGATCCGTGGTGAAGGGATACACGAGGTGCAGTGCATGGCGACCTCGACCGATCCCGAGTTGCGTGTCTGGAAAAAGCTCGAGAGGCCAGTGATCGAAGCTCCTCCGCCAGGATTGAGCGTTACCGGCTTTCGCGATCCATGCCCGTGGAAGGATGGGGATATCTGGTATCTCGGGGTCGGATCGGGGTTCACCAAGGTCGGCGGAGCGGTGCTGCTCTATCGCTCCCACGATGGCCGCAACTGGGAGTATCTGCATCCACTCGCGCAAGGGACGTGGAATGGCGGAACGATGACAAATCCGGTCGACACCGGCGAAATGTGGGAGTGCCCTGACTTCTTTCCGCTTGGCGGCAAGCATGTGCTGCTCCATTCGGTCGAGCGTAAGGTCTTTTGGGAGGTAGGCGTTTTCGACAAGAGCGACCTGAGATTCCACTCCGAAACCAAAGGAACGCTCGACCACGGGTACTACTATGCGATGAAGAGCATGGTCGACGAGAAAGGCCGCCGCATTCTGTGGGGATGGGTGGAGGAGTCGCGCAGCGCCGAAGAGTGCCTCGCTGCCGGGTGGGCCGGCTCGATGGCGCTGCCGCGCGTGCTAACGGTCGGCGCCGATAACAAGCTAAGGATGGAGGTGCCGCCTGAGTTCGCCTCGCTGCGGCACAGCACGCGAGACTGCGGGCGGCCCGCAAAGCGCTGAGCAGCTTAAAGCGAGTTTGGCGAAGCTGTCGATTCATAATCGCGCCGGCGAAGTCATTTTCAGATTTAAACCTCAAGCTGAGAATTGCGCTTTGGAGCTCCGCACCGCTTCCGGAGCGCCGCCGCTCCTTGCAATTCAATACAACGGGACATCGGACAAACCCACGCTCACTGTTGGCGAAAAGTCGTTATCGCTGACACCCGATCATGACGGCATGTCCACGGTGCATTTATGGTTCGACGGATCGGTGATCGAGATATTTGCCGACAGCAGGGAAGCGCTCACGTGGCGAGACTTTACGCCTTCGCCGGGCGATATCCAGCTTGCCTGGAAAGGCCCAGCGGCATCGCTGAGAAGCCTGAGCGTATCTGGCATAAAGCCGATCTCGGGGGACCGGCTCACGAGCTGACTCCTCTCTTGCCGGGACTGGCGCAAGGTTGCCTGAAGCGCGACGCTATAGAATTCTCCCGAAAGGGAAGTCGACTCCAACACGATGCGAACAGCTTTGCGAACTGCAATGTGTTTGGGAGTTCTTTGCTCCTCCGGCCAGTCTGCTGCATGCCGCAAACTGCGAGGCGCTCAAGGACCTCAAGCTTCAAGACACAACCATCACCATGGCTGCACGCGTGACTTCGGGCGATGTTGAGGGCCCGGGCATCGACACGCCCCTTCACGGTTTGCCTGCGTTTTGCCGCGTCGCCGGAGTGCTGCGCCCAAGCTCGGATTCAGAGATCAAGTTTGAAGTCTGGATTCCGGAGAGCGACTGGAATGGGCGATTTCTAGGCGTGGGCAACGGCGGTTTCGCGGGTTCGATTTATTATCGCCAACTCGGCGGGAATCTGCAGCGGGGTTTTGCGACTGCGGGTTCCGATGCGGGCCACTCCGCCGAGGCTGAGGACGCGAGCGTGGGCCTTCGGTCATCCGGAAAAGATCAAGGATTTCGGCTGGCGCGCCGTGCATCTGACGACGGAGCGGGCCAAAGATATCGTCGCCGCCTACTACGGCAAGCCAGCGTCGAAAGCTTATTTCGATTCGTGTTCCGACGGCGGCCGCGAGGCTCTGATGGAGGCGCAGCGTTTTCCTGAGGACTATGACGGCATCCTGGCCGGCGCGCCCGCGAATAACTGGGTGCACATGGTGAGCTCGGGCGTCGATGTTGCCCAGGCAACGAGGGGCGATCCCCGGGCCTACATCTCGAGCCTGAAGCTGCCCGCAATCCAACGTGCCACGCTGGCCGCATGCGATGCGCAGGATGGTGTGAAGGACGGCTTCATTAACGATCCGGCGCAGTGTCATTTCGATCCGCAGGTTCTGTTGTGTAAGGGAGAGGAGTCGGGAATGGATCGATCGACTGCCTGACCCAGCCGGAGGTGAACTCGCTGAAGAAGCTTTATCAAGGAGGCGGGGACTCGCAGGGGAAGTCGATCTTCCCGGGATTTGTGCTGGGCGATGAGACAGGCTGGCGCGACTGGATCATCGGCCAGGGACCGGGGTCGGCGTCTGGGGATGGTTATGTGCGGAATTACTTCAGCTACATGGTGAGTGGCGATCCGAAGTGGAACGTCTTGACGGCGAACGTCGATGCATCGCTGAAGCAGGCGGTCGAAAAGACCGGCGAGCGAGCTGGACTCGACGAACGCCGATCTGAGCAAGTTCGCTGCACGCGGCGGCAAGCTGATCATCTATCATGGCTGGAACGATCCGGCGATCTCCCCGTGGAACACGATTCACTACTACGAGAGCGTTGAAAAGCAGATGGGAGCCGAGAAGGCATCGTCCGTCGTCCGGCTCTACATGGCGCCCGGCGTGGAGCATTGCGCCGGTGGACCGGGGCCCAGCTTCTTCGGGCAGCTCGGGCTGGCAACGAGCGGGGCGTCGAAGTATGGGATCTTCGATTCGCTGGTCGACTGGGTGGAGAAGAGCACGCCGCCGGAAAGCATCGTAGCAACGAAATACGCGCCCGGCGCCGACGGAGCCAATAAGGTTGTGATGACGCGGCCGTTGTGCGCCTATCCTCAGGTTGCGAAATATAAGGGTACTGGCGATACCGACGACGCAGCCAATTTTTCATGTGCGGCGGAGTAGTCGAGTCATTGCCGAAGGCAAACGATGAAGCCGTTGAAGTCTGTCATTCTCATTCTGGTTGCCGGTGCCCTCTCCTCTTCGCCATCGCGGGCGACGGCCCAGCAGTATGCGCAACCGGGCAAGTTCGATCTGTATCTCTTCACGCTCTCATGGTCGCCGCAGTTCTGCGCGACGACACAACGTGAAGTTGCCGAGTGCGAGGCACATGGCGGAAACTTCGTTGTTCATGGCCTCTGGCCGGAGTTCAAGAATGGCTCGTGGCCGTCGAAATGTTCGAGCGAGCCTGGGCCGACGAATCCGGCGGCCCAGACCGACATCATGCCCGACCCATCGCTGGTCGCCCATGAATGGCAGAAGCACGGCACCTGCAGCGGTCTTGGCGTTAATGGCTATTTCGCGCTGATGCGATCGATCAGAAAATCAATCACCATTGCCAATGCGCTGCTCAATTTGAAGCAGACGCAGATGATGGCTCTAGCTGAGATCAAGGCCCAGTTTGTGTCGGCCAATTCATCGATCAAAGCGGAGGACATGGTCATCGGGTGCGCGAACAATACTCCTGTCCAGGTGCAGTTCTCCGTCTCCAAGGACGGCAGTCCGATCGCCTGCGGAACGATCCGAGACTGCCGCGCGAACAAGATCAAAGTGTTGCCGGTGCTGGCTTAGGGTATTTGCAGAGCCAGCTTAGTGATCGGAGTGAAGTTACGGGAAGCCTCTCTTTCGAGGATAATGTAGCTAGCTTGTCGCGGAGGCCCTGTGTCCACCAACGCTGAATCCCTTCACTCTCTCGGTATGTCCACCGGCAGCGCTTCCATGCCGCAAACTGCGGCGCGGAGCGTAGCGGCGGTTCCCTGGTATATCTGGTGCGGCGTGGTCGCCGTCACGTCGGCCTCGATCGGCGGAGTGTGGGATGTCTCGTGGCACCGGTCGATCGGCCGCGACAGCTTTTGGACGGCCGCGCATATGGCGATCTATGCCTGCGGCGTGCTGGCCGCGATCGCTTGCGGTTATCTGATCTTTGCGACAACCTTTGGCAGCTCGGAATATCTGAAGCGAGTTTCGGTGAAGGTGCTTGGATTTCGCGCGCCGCTGGGCGCCTTTCTTGCTGCCTGGGGCGGCATCGCGATGCTTACCTCGGCGCCCTTCGACAACTGGTGGCACAACGCCTATGGTCTCGATGTAAAGATCGTAAGCCCGCCGCATACGCTGCTCATTCTCGGCATCCGCGCGGTCGCGGTTGGTGTGCTGTTCCTGATCCTGGCGGCGATGAATCGTGCTGCTGCAGCTGGGGCGTCCGGCGAGAAGGGCTTTCACAGTTTGCAGAGGCTGTTTCTGTATATGGGCGGCCTGGTCATCTCCGGGCAGATGTTCTTTTTGATGGAATATACTTGGGGGCCGCTCCTACACGGCGCAGCTGCATACGTGGCGATGGCGATCGGGATTCCGGTGGCGCTGGCAATGGTTTCGCGCGCTTCGCAGCACCGGTGGGCGGCGACGATTGCCGCTTCTGTGTACATGATCTACATCATCGGGGAGATTCTGATTTTGCCATTGTTTCCGGCGCAGCCGAAGCTAGGGCCAGTGTATTTCCCCGTGACTCATATGGTTCCGAGCAATTTCCCGATTCTCGTTGTGGCGCCGGCGCTGGCGCTCGATCTGCTCTGGAAGCGGACACGGAGTTGGAAGAGCTGGCAAGTCGCGCTGCTTTCTGGACTGGCCTTCGTCGCGGTGTTGGTTGCGGTGGAGTGGCCTTTCGCGCAGCTTTCTGATGACGCCGGCGGCTGCTAACCGCTTCTTCGGCACAATTTATTTCGATTACACCGAACCGTCCTGGGGAGTCGATAGGCTGCGGCTATTCTGGCATGCCCGAGCACGGGGTCGCGCTCTTTCGGGGCTTCGCCATCGCTGCGATCTGCGGCTCGATCAGCACCTGGATCGGGCTCGGTTTTGGCGGATGGATGCGGAAGGTCCAGCGTTGAAGGCATTTCGCTCTTTCTTGCTTTTGGCTTTGTTGCTCCCGCAGTTCGCTTTGGCGCATGTGGGGAGCAAAGACGTCTTCCAGCAGGTCACAGCCGGCCCTTACAAGCTATTTGTAACTGTCAGGATGCCAAATGTAATTCCGGGCGTGGCCAACGTCGAGATACGCTCGACGGGGGCCCAAGTCTCTGCTCTGCAGATCGCGCCGTTGCCTCTTGCCGGTGAGGCATCGAAACATCCGCCAACCCCGGATGCGATGAAGGCGTCCACCGTCGATCCAAATTTCTTCACGGGCGGCGTGTGGATGATGAGCGCGGGTTCGATGCAGGTGAGGATTCAGGTCACTGGCGCAGCCGGCGACGCGACCGTCTCGGTTCCAGTTCCGGCGGTCGCGGTCGCGACCTTGCAGATGCAGCGCGAACTCGGCATTCCGCTCGCACTCCTTGGACTTTTTCTGGTCATCTCTATGGCGGGAGCTGGTTGCTGCGGCGGTGCGCGAGTCGCGTTTGCCGCCGGGCGAGACGGCTTCTCCCAAACTGCGCCGCCGCGGGCTCGTAGCAATGGCCGCCACTCTCGTCGTGCTGGGACTCGCCATCTGGGGCGGCGCTAAATGGTGGCACGCCGAGGCGACGGATTACGCTGCCAGCATCTACCGGCCGCCTGTTGTTGGCGCTACTCTCAACGGGAACAATCTCAGCCTGCACGTCAAGGAGATCGCGGACGCAGACCGCTGGGAAGACCGATCGAGCGCGGCCCTGGTGCTCGACCATGGCAAGATCATGCACCTCTATGCGATTCGCATGCCGCAGATGGACGCGGCCTATCATCTGCATCCTGAGTTAGACCCGCCCGAGCGACTTCCGCATGGCGCTGCCGGCGATGCCGCCGGGCGAATATGCTCTCTATGGAGACGTTGTCCATGCCAACGGATTTCCGGAGACGCTGGTGGCGAAGCTGGAAGTTCCGGCAGATATGACTGGCGCGCCGCTCGGGCCGGACGATGCCTCGGCGCATCCGCCTGCCGTCGGTTCGGGTCCGCTGGGCAACACCTTTAAGCTGCCGGATGGCTACAGCATGGTCTGGGACAAGCCAGCGACGCTCACCGCGAATACTGCGTATTCGTTTCGCTTCCATTTGCTCGCGCCCGACGGCTCGCCCGCGACCGATATGCAGCCCTATCTCGGCATGGCCGGCCATGCAGCTTTTGTGAAGACCGATGGCACGGTCTTTGCGCACACTCATCCCGAAGGCTCAGCGGCGATGCCGGCGATGATGCTGGCGAATGGCATGGATGGCAGCATGAACATGCCATCCGAGCCGATCACCAACACAGTGGAGTTTCCTTATGGATTTCCCAAGCCGGGCGCCTACCGCATCTTCATTCAGATGAAGCATGGGTCGACGGTCGAGACCGGGGTCTTTGACGCCAACGTTCAGTAATCTTCACTGGGCACTCTTTTGGTCGAGGCTGGATTTTCCCGCTCCGCGCTGAATGTATCTTTGCTCCGGTAGCCAAGGAGCCTCAGAAACTATGCGTCTATCGAAGCCTTTCCGAATCGCCGCTGTAAGCGCTTGCATGATGCTTGCTTCTATTTCCACGCTCCCAGTCGCGGCACAGTCCGCCAGCTCGCGGCGACTCCGCCGATGGGCTGGAATAGCTGGAACCACTTCGCCACCAAGGTCACTGACGCTGATGTGCGCGCGACCGCCGACATTCTCGTGTCGAGCGGCATGCGCGACGCGGGATACATCTACGTCAATATCGACGATTCCTGGGAGGGCGATCGTGACGCGCAGGGCGTGCTCCACACCAACAGCAAATTCCCAGACATGAAGGCGCTGGCTGACTACGTCCATTCCAAGGGCCTCAAGCTTGGCATCTATTCCTCGCCTGGACCGCAAGACCTGCGGCGGTTACGCGGGCAGCTACCAGCATGAGGAGCAGGACGCCAAGATGTGGGCGGAGTGGGGAATCGACTATCTCAAGTACGACATGTGCAGCATGGGCCGGATCATCAACAAGGAAGCCAACGGCGACCCGCAAGAAGCGCGCCGAACTCGACAAGGCGGTCTACGACAAGATGCACAAGGCACTGCTCGCCACCGGACGGCCGATCGTCTTTAGCCTCTGCCAATACGGCTGGGACGATGTATGGAAATGGGGCCCAGACGTGGGCGGTAATCTTTGGCGCACAACCGGCGACATCAGCGACGACTATACGCGCATGTCAGAGATTGGTTTTATGCAGTTCAATCTCGCACCCTACGCCGCCCCGGGCCACTGGAACGACCCGGACATGCTCGAGATCGGCAATGGCGGCATGACACACGACGAGTACATTACCCACATGTCGCTCTGGGTGATCCTCGCCGCGCCGCTGCTGGCAGGCAACGACGTCAGCAAGATGACGGACGATACCAAGGCAATCCTGATGAATAAAGAAGCGATTGCGATCGATCAGGACAGTCTCGGCAAGCAGGGGTATCGCGTCTCGGCGTTAGGGCCGCTCGAGATATGGGAGAAGCCGCTGAGCGGCGGCGCCAAAGCGGTCGGGCTCTTTAATCGTGGCGACTCGGCCAGCTCGGTCACGTTGGACCTAAAGTCAGTTGGATTCGGCGACGGTGCGAAGCTGCACGATATCTGGGCCGGCAAAGATGTCACGGCGAGCGGAGGTAGTTATACCGTGCAGGTTCCTATGCATGGGGCTGTGTTGTTGAAGATATGGAAGTAATTGAACCCAATAATGAGGCCCGACAGGGATGTCGGGCCTCATTACTTATCGAGGAAAACGACAGAGCCTAAGACACTGCGTCCGCGTTAAATCCGCCAATCAGGATCTTCGGCTTCTCTCCGCGAGTGTCTTCGCTTAGCACCTCCGTTCGGATGGTCTGACGTTCGCCGGGCATCAGTGTTAGGTAGTTGTCGCTATAGACGGCGGGCAGGATGCGATCGCCGCTCTTCTCCCGAACTGCAATCAGCCGAGTCATCAGTGAAGGGTAAGCCGAGGTATTACGCAGTTCGGTAGTTAGAAGCCAGAGGCGACCCTTCTGCTCCAACGTCGTTGTTGCCTGGATCTTGGCCTTGGGCAGCGCACGGATTGCGCGGTAGTCGCCATCATTCACTCCGCGCATGTAGATGTTCGTGGAAACAACGCCGCTGCCGCGGGTCAGCGTAAGGCGAATAAAGTGCACGGGACTTAGGCCGCTCGGGTATTCCATCTTCATGACCGCGGTGGTGCTGTCTTCGGCGCTGTCGATGGAGACGGTTTTGGTCGACATCATCGAGCCGTCCATATTGAGCACTTCGATCTTTGCGCTGAGCCCTGTGTTGTTGCCTCCGCTGAAGTTCATCACTTCGATGGTGTCGGTGAGGCGGTTCCACTGGATGTGCAGCGGCTCCGAAGCCTTCTTGCAGGCGAAGTAGGCCGAGTTAGGTTCGAGATAATAGTCGTAAGTCTGCCACACGAACGAGGGCCAGCAGGGATGGCTCATCCATAGCAGCAGGCCCATGCGATATTTGCTCTGTGCCTCGAACATGGCGCGGTAGCCTTCGTAGTTCACGAATTGCGCGAGAGAGATCCACTCCTCAGCGCTGTCAGCGCCGCCGTAGCCCTCGTCAATGATGCTGCGGAAGCTGGTGCCACCCTGCGCCCCGTCGAGGCAGAAGTCGTGAATGCCCCAGTCGAGGCTCTGCGGCCACATCGCGCTCTCGGGCATGATCAGCTTGACGCTCTCGAGGGTGGGAATGTTGGGCATGCCCATCTCGCTGTGAAACTTGGGATCAGTGATACGGAAGTAGGTTTCGGGGGTCAGCGCCTGATAAGGGCCATGGCCGCTCACTACTTTGTCGGCGGAGCTACCGATGTAGTGGATGCCGGGATGCAGTTCGGCGAGGTCTTTGCGAATGGCGGCGTCGAGCGGCGCAGGCGGGAACCACTCGTTGCGTCCGCAGTAGAGGCCGATGCTGGCGTGGTTGCGAATCTTCAAGATCAGATCTTTCGCGTTGCTCATGAAGAGATCGTTGTCGTTGGGGATGGGGCCGTCCCATGGATTCGCTAACCAGAAATCCTGCCAGACAACTACACCATATTTGTCGCAGGCGTCGTAGAAGGCTAACTCGCCGATCTGCCCCACCCAGTTGCGTATCATGGTGAAGTTCATCTCGCGGTGATAGCGGACGGAGGCGTCGTATTCGCGCGCGCGATAACGTAGCATCGATTCGCTAAAGCCCCAGTTGCCGCCGCGAGGGACGAAGCGACGCCCGTTGATGAAGATGCGCAGCACCTCGCCGTCTTCGTTGTAGGTGAACTGACGAACGTCCGGCTTTGAAGGTCTTCTTGTCGAGGACTTTTTGCGCGCTGGATTCAAAAGACAATTCGACGTCATACAGATGAGGATCGCCGTAGCCGACGGGCCACCAGAGTTCCGGTTTTTGCAGGCGCAGTGCCGGATGTGTCGATGGGTCGAGCTTGACGTTCTTCGTCGCTGATGCTTCGATGGTGACGCGTTGATCGAATTTCACATCTCCGAATTGTCCACGCAGGGCTCCAGAAACGGGTTTGGCCGAATGATTAACCATGTCGACCTCGACACTGACGTCGGCGCGTGAATTATCGCGCAGCGGCAAGGAAGTGTTGACGAAGGGATTCTCCAGAGTCACAGCTCCGGTGACGGTCACATAGACATCGGCCCAGATGCCGGTGTTGCGGCCGCGAATCGTGGGAATCCAGTCCCATCCGATCGAGCCGTGGAACGTTGGGTCGTCAGCGCCGAGTGCGCCTCCGTTCTTGCCGACGTTCTCGAGGGTCTTCTGCTTGCAACTGCCGGGAGTGGCGTTTTTCTCCACACTCACAGCAAGCGCATTCACTGCTCCAGGCAATAGCTTGCCGGTGACGTTGAAGCGTCCGCGCATGAAGCCGCCCTCGATGCGGCCGAGCTTCTCGCCGTTCAGGAAGACATCGGCCTTCCAGTTAATTCCGTCGAAGTTGAGCCATGCGACTCTCTCCAGGCGCGACCGGAGGAGCAGTGAATTCGTTGCGATACCAGAAGTCGGAATAGAAGTAGGAGTCCGAGATGTAGAGCTGGTTGTGGCTGAAGTTGGGGTCGGGAATCGCTCCGGCATTGAAGTAGGAAGTGAGGACTGTGCCGGGGACGGTTGCGACGACCCAGTCGTCGGCCTTGTAGCCGGGCATCGAGAGAGCGCTCGCCTGCGCCGGAGACTAGACTCGATCGCTGCAACCGCCAGTTTCCTCCAGCGAGGTTGAGCTTGCCTGTGGAGACGCTCGACGCAGGCTTGGGCCTTGCCACTGGGCCCCCGCGTCCGAAGACTTCGATCTCGCTCAGGATGTAGCCGTCGGCAGTCGCCGGCCGGGTCATGAGCACGCGCACGTAACGAGCCTGCGCCGTCTGTGCAAGTTTGATGTCGTCGACGAGTCCGCTGTCTGTCGGCAACGGCTGCAGGTCGCGCCAGGTTTGCGCATCATCGGAGATCTGAATTGCTCCCTCAGCTGCGCGGGTGATCCAGTAGAGCGAGATCTTATCGAATTCGCAGCGCGCGCCGAGATCGACGTAGACCCACTCTTCGTCCATGCCCGCAGCCATCCACGCGCTGGTGAAGTTGTACGGGCCGCCAATCTGAACGCGCTTGTCTCCCGAGTAAAACTCGATCTCGCCAACTCTCCAACCCACTCCGAAAGACCCTTCGGGAGCATTGGCCATCGAGCACATCAGCTGGTAGTAGCGGCTTTGCGATGGCTGCTGCAACGATATCGAAGGGAAGAGAAGCTGCGCTCCTCGGGTGAGGTCGGGCGGATAAGGATCCGGGGAAATCGGTTGGCCACCTGTCGCGCTGCCCATTTCCTTCCAGTTGCGGCCATCGTCGGAGGTCGAGATAGTAAAGGTGAGTGTGTCCGGAGCGGTGTGCGCGGGCGTTACCACAAAGACGCGAATTCGATCGACGGTGGGCGCCTCTGCTCCGCCGAGTCGAATCTGAGCGGTCGCGTGATTTCCGCGGAGGTCAATCGTCGTGTCGTGGAAGTGGTCGAGCAACAACTCTCGCTCGGTCTTGGAGAAAATCCCGTGCCCGCTCGCCGAGGTCGCGACCCATGCGGGAAGATGAGTGTCTTTGATTCCGTCAGTGATGAGCTGCGCGGTCAGGTTGTAGTCATAGCTGCTGGAATGGTACGCCGGGCGCAGCAGTGCGAGATTGCGGTAGGTGGTGCTATCAAGTATGAGTTCGGGGCTGAAGTTCTCATCGGGCGCGCCGGGATATATGCCGATACCGCGCGTGTATCCGGCGCTGCCGGTGGCGGCTTCAACCGCCGCTGGGAAAGCGTTTTCCCAAGGCGCCGACGAAGCGGTCGATGAAGCGGCCGCGGACGCCGAGGCAGTTGGGCCAGAGATCGCTACTCCCGCCCCCGCGATGATCGAACTCTTTAGAAAGTCCCGTCTCGATGTAGACATGCATCTCCCTTGAAATCTTACCGCCGCGTTGGCCATGGACAAGACTGTTATATGTATCGGCCGAGTAAGTCAGATATCGACCAGCGTGAGGGACAACGCTAAAATCGGGCAAAGGCCAGCTTACAACGGTTTCATGGATTGGTATAGTCAACCTGTCCCTGTCGGATGCTAGTGCCGGAAGGGGCGGGGGCCGCGCCGAAGGTCAGTAATTTGATTGACTTGGCATAGTGGCTCGCCTACTCTACGACCTAGCTATGATCGGCGAAACTGTCTCCCACTACCGGGTGCTCGAAAAAATCGGCGGTGGCGGGATGGGGGTGGTCTACAAGGCTGAAGACACTCGCCTGGGCCGCTTTGTGGCGCTCAAGTTTCTGCCTGACGAGATCGCGCGCCAGTTGCCGGTGCTGGAGCGTTTCCGCCGCGAGGCCCGCGCTGCCTCCTCCCTTAATCATCCGAATATCTGCACCATCTACGATGTCGGCGAGGACGACGGCCGCGCCTTTCTCGCGATGGAGTTCCTCGAGGGACAGACGCTCAAGCACCGCATCGATGGCAAGCCCTTGCCGATCGACTTTCTGCTTGAGCTGGGAATCCAGATCGCCGATGCGCTTGATGCTGCTCATGCGAAGAGTATCGTGCATCGCGATATCAAGCCGGCGAATATCTTCATTACGCGGAACCGGCAGGCGAAGCTGCTGGACTTCGGCTTGGCGAAGTTTGACGCTCGCCGCGATACGGGAGTGACAGCCGACGGGAACGAGACTGCGCGCGACCTGACCAGCCCGGGTAGCGCGCTCGGGCACCATCGCTTATATGTCGCCGGAGCAGGCGCGCGGCGAGGAACTGGACGGTCGCACCGATCTGTTTTCGCTCGGCGCGTCGCTCTATGAGATGGCCACCGGCAAGCAGGCCTTCGACGGGAACACTTCCGCTGTCGTCTTCGAGCAGCATTCTGAATCGGCAGCCGGTGCCGTCTCTTGAATTGAATCCCGATCTTCCGCCGCAACTGGAGCGGATTCTCGACCGCGTCGCTCGAAAAGGACCGGGATCTCCGTTATCAATCCGCTGCAGAGATGCGCGCGGAGATGAAGATCCTCAAGCGGACGCTGGATTCCCAACGCTCTGCGACGGCGCACTCGACTTCGCGGTCATCGGGTACGGGGATTGCCGACTGCGTCGGCGCTTGAGCAGTCATCCGGAGCATCGGCTGCGCAAGACTCCTGCCGGCGTCTTCGAGACGACTTGGGCTTCGCGGCGATCGCAGCAGCAGGCATGGTTGCCGGTGCAGCGATAGGTTGGTTTGTTCACGCGGCTCGGACTCACGTTACACCGCCGCTCTACCATCAACTTACCTTTCGCAGGGGAACCATTCGCTCTGCGCGCTTTACTCCCAACGGACAGTCCGTGGTCTATGGCGCGGCCTGGGAGGGCAAGCCGACGGAGCTCTTCATCACCAGCCCGGAAAGCCCACAGTCGCGATCGCTCGACCGCCACGGCGAGGAGCTGATGAGCATCTCCTCGACCGGAGATATCGCGCTGCTCACCGGTGTGAACGCTATCGGAACATACACCCAGGTCGGCACGCTGGCGCGGATGCCTCTCAACGGCGGCAATCCTCGCGACATCCTTGAAAAAGTCCAGTGGGCAGACTGGTCGCCCGATGGCAAGAACCTGGCCGTCGTTCGCGATGTCGGCGGGAAGAACCGCCTCGAGTATCCGATCGGCAAGGTGCTGCGCGAGACTCCCGGATGGATCAGCCATCCGCGAGTCTCCCCCGATGGAGAACGCGTGGCATTCATCGAGCATCCGCAGGTGGGCGACGATGCCGGCGGCGTCCACGTGGTTGACCGTGACGGCAAGGATAAGACCCTTTCTCAAGGATTTCCTAAGTGCGCAGGGTCTTAGCTGGTCGCCGAGTGGCCGGGAAGTCTGGTTTACGGCGAGCAAGAACGGCGCCAACGATCGGGCTCTGCTGGCCGGTCACCCTCGCAGGGAGCGAGCGGATCGTCACCCGTGTGCCCGCAAATTTGCAACTGGAGGACATCTGGCAAGACGGTAAGGCATTGCTGTCGCGCCAGACTGCGAGACGCGAGCTAAGCGGTCTGATTTCCGGGATGGAGAAGGAGCAGGACTTTTCCTGGTTGGACTATTCCTTCCCCGCCGAGCTCTCCACGGATGGCAAGTACTTGTTTTTCGATGAGGAGGGCGTCGGGGGTGGCGCGAGCTACTCCGTTTATTTGCGTAAGACCACCGAGGAATCAGCAGTGCGCCTCGGCGAAGGACAGGCAGTGACGCTGTCTCCCGATGGCAAATGGGCCTTAGCCCTGACGATGGCTTCTCCGGCGCAGCTTGTGCTCTTGCCAAGCGGCGCGGGAGATGCTCAGCAGATCACTCATGACGATCTCTACCACAACTGGGCGCGCTGGTTGCCAGACAGCAAGGGCTTTGTTTTCACTGCCACTCGCGAGGGTCACGGTGCTCAAATCTATTTGCAAAAGTCGACCACCGAGCCCGCTCACGCTATATCACCTGAAGGAGTGGATTCTCTGGCGATGGCGCTTTCCCCCGATGGGAGTCAGGTCGCAGGTATCGGTCCGGACGGGCTCGCCTATCTTTATCCCGTGGCTGGAGGCCAGCCCAAGCCGGTCCCTGGCTTTCAAGTAGGGGAAGCAGCCGATCGAGTGGTCCGGCGGACGGCAAGTCACTCTACGTATACCGGCCCGGCGAGTTTCCGGCGAAGGTATCGAACCTCGATCTGGCAACGGGCAAGCGGACTCTTTGGCGCAGCCTTGCACCCGCCGACCCTGCCGGGGTGAGCCAGATTGGCCCCATCGTGATGACCCCCGACGGAAAGTCTTACATCTACGGCTACCATCGAGTCTTGTCCGACTTGTATCTGGTCGAAGGGCTGAAGTAACGCTCCCCGTTTCCTTAGCCCCAGTTACTTGAACTGAGCCATGTATTTCGCATCGATCCCCAGCGCATCGAGCATCGTGGTCTGGGTTTCTTCCTGCTCAACGAAGATGTGACGGATGCTCGCTCCCTTGGCGGCCGCGAAGATCGGCTTGTAGTCGATGTCACCAGTTCCCAGAGGAACAGATGGCGGCTTGTTGCCTTTGAAGTCCTTGACGTGCAACATGACGATCCGCTTGGGATACTTCTCGAGGAAGGGAATTGGGTTCTGGCCGGCGACGATGACCCAGCCGCAATCCATCTCAAAGTTGACCTTGGCCGGATCGGTGTTCTTCTCGAGAACCTCCCACGGCAGTGTGCCGTCGATGGCGGTGAACTCAGCGACGTGGTTGTGGTACGCGAAGTTCATGCCTGCGGCTTTGACCTTTTCGCCGATTTGGTTGAACTGGTCGGCGTTCCACTTCCAATCATCCAGCGTGAGTTCGGTACGGGCTGCCCCCGGCTGCTGATGCATCGGCGAGCTGCAGACAATGTACTGAAGGCCAAGCGACTTGCAATAGGCAATGGTGTCGTCGAGCTTCGGCTTGAGCGCGCCCAACGGATAATGCGCGCTGACGCAGCTTAGTTCCGCAGCCAGCATCGCGGCCTTTACCTCTTCGGCCGAATGATCATAAAAGCCAGCGGCCTCCACTTCTTTGTAGCCAAGCGCGCCGACCTGTTTTAGCGTGCCGGCATAATCCGTGGGCAGCATTGTGCGCACCGAGTAAAGTTGCATGCCAAGCGGAAGGCCGAGTGGGTAAGCCCTGGCAAGTGTAGTGGCGGCGAGCGTACCAGCGGAAAGGGCGATGAAGCGGCGACGGCTTAGCGAGTGGGAGACCATAGAGCGAAGACACCTCAAAAATCGGTTTATCGAAACAGCGTAATACTACACGGGGGAGGAATTTTTCGCGATTCGCAGAAGGCCCCGGCTGCGAGTACTCTTACGCGGAGGAGCAATGATGGACGAACTGGAGCGGGTTCTGATCGGAAACAGCGCGGCCGCGCCGGCCGCGCAGATCGTGGAGGGAGTCAGCGACGATCTTGCCCATCGCAAGATCGCAGCAGCTCCGCGCACCATCTACGAAGAGGTGTGGCATATCGCCTTCTGGCTGCAGATTACGCTGGAGTGGAACGACGGGATAGAAACCCCTTATCCGGAGCACGCTTCGGAAGGATTTCCGTCTGCGGCGGATATCGAAAAAGAGAGCTGGTCTGATCTTTGCCTGCGCTTCTTGCAGGGCCTGGAGTTGGCAACAGCTGCCGTTCAGGATTCAGCCAAGCTGGCAAGAGTGGTATGTTGCCCGTCGCCGCCGGGCTCGCCCGTTCGCACCATGACGGTGCGCGAACAACTGGAAAGCCTGGCTGCCCACAACGCTTATCATTTTGGGCGAATTGTTCTGATGCGACAGATGAGCGGAAATTGGCCACCGCCGTCGGGCGGGGATACGTGGTAGTCGTCGCCCGTTTTGAAACGGTGGGTTCTTAAGTCCACTCTCTGAACGTATCGTGCGAAGTCTCCTGATCGAGGGGCCCTGAGAGCGGCCTGTATCTGCTGCCTTCTGTCAGCGGGTATGTGTCGGGCCGAGCTAGGCCGAGAGCCGAGGCCACGCTTGGCTTGAGCCTCACTGGAATCTCCGTCTCGAGGAGAAAATAGGAGCCAAGGGATATCTCGGTCCGCACCGTTCCGAGAAACTTCGTCAGCGTATTAATCGTTGCGGAGAGCGCATGGTCCTCGACTCGCAGCCGGAGGCCAATCCAGGGCTCTAAGATAACTGGCGACGCGTGGATCATCGCTTCATCGAAAGCCATCGATGCAGCGGTGGCAAAGGCGTCGGGGTAGAATAAGCGGGGAGATAGGTGGCGGCGAGCATCCGGGCCTCAAACTCGATCAGGGGAAATCCTCGAATCGGGCCTCGTTCAAACTTCTTGAAGAGGGCGACGCGAGCCGCGTGATAGCAGTCTTCGGGAAGCTCCAGTCTGTCGATGGCGGTGACGGACGGCAGAGGTCCGGGTCGCGGAAGAAGCTCTACGCGAAGGTGTGCGAAGTGGCCGCGTCCGTTGAAGCGGCGAAGGTACTTTCGCTCTCCAATGGCGCGTCGCAGGATGGATTCTCGATAGGGAACCATGTTGTCTCTGCCATCGTCGCAACGTTAATGGGAGCACTCGACCACTTCAAGCGAGGTAATCTCCTCCGCAGGAAGCTCGGAAAGGGCGCTTTCTAGCCGCGCTTCGAAGAACTTCTCCACCGCATTAAGAATCGCTGGCCCGGACTTGCACTCATAGATGGCCTTGCGCAGAGCGCCCCCGCCGGGAACTCCGTGGGTGAACCACGAGGCGAACTGCTTCATCTTGCCTTGGGCGTAGTTGCGGCCTTCGTAGCCGGAGCCCTGCATTTCGCTTTCGTCTTCCGCTTCGTAGGCGGTTTCGAGCAGCATTTGGAAATAGGCGCGAATGATGCGATAGCGGTCCGTTTCCGTCGGCTGATCGTAATGCCCGAGGGCGGTGTATTGTGCGATCTGGCGGAAGATCCACGGATTCGCAGGCGCGGCGCGGCCGATCATCACCGCGTCACAATCGGTCTGCGCGACCATGGCGATGGCGTCTTCCGGCGTGCGGATATCTCCGTTGCCGATCACTGGAATGTGTACCGCATCCTTGACTGCGGCGATGTGCTCCCAACGCGCTTGGCCGGAGTAGCCCTGCTCACGGGTGCGCGCGTGCAGCGCGACGGCGTTGAGGCCGCAATCTTCGGCAAGGCGAGCGAGCTGGACGTGGACGAGGTTGCGGTCGTCCCAGCCCAGGCGGAACTTGACGGTGAAGGGAATCGTCACTGCTGCGCGGACGGTCTCGAAGATTTTGCCGATGAGTGGCAGGTCGCGGAGCAGGCCGCTGCCTCCGTTGCAGGCGACGACGCGCTTTGCCGGACAACCGAGGTTCAGGTCGACGAGGTCGAAGCCGGTGTCCTCGACGATGCGCGCGGCATCAGCCAAAGTGGCTGGTTTCGAACCGAAGAGCTGGGCGGCGATGGGGTGTTCGTCATCGTAGAAGGTCAGATAGCGCTTGCGCTTTGACTCGCGCATGCGAGCGAGACCGTCTGCCGAGGTGAACTCGGTCATGATCAGGCCACAGCCGGACTGCTGGTTGCTGATCTCGGCGTCGACATCGGAGCCCGAGTTAGCTTCGTGAACCTGTGGCGCCGCGAATCCCTGCAGCCCCGTTTTCGGCGTTGTAAACAGGCTCGCATTCCGGATGAAGCGGCGAAAGACGGTGTCGGTGACCCCGGCCATAGGAGCAAGGACGGTTGCCGGGGCGATCTCGAGTCCGCCGATATTAAAAGACGCCGGGACGCGCGCATGCTCGGGCATGGCGTGCTCGCGCGGGTTGTCCCAGTTCTTCTTCATCGCCTTCTCAAGCCACTAGCTTTGTTTCTGTGAAAGCTTCCTAGGTGCTGGTTTTATCTGAGTGGGCTTTTCCTTCGGGAGCGATTCCACATAGATTCTAGCTTCGCTTAGCAGCTTCAAGGTCTGAGGCGACTCAACTTCGCCGACCACGACCCACTCTCGCATCGTTCGCGGGCCCATGCGAAGGGACATGGCATCACCGCTCTCCAGCAGCGGTTCAATCCGGGCGGCTGGCAATTTCATTGCCAGGCTGCCGTCGCGGGTCACAAAGCAGAAGACCTTAGCGTCATCAGTCTGGAACGAAGCGTGGCCGAACTTCCAGGTCACTTCAAGCCCTTTGAGCTTGCTTTCGAGTCGTGCCGCAACGGACTGGCGCATCGTCAGGTCGCCGTCCATCGGCTGCTTCGTCTTCTGCTTGCGAGCGAGCATCGCTCCTCCGCATGAAAAAACCTCCGCCGAAGCGGAGGCTTTTTTCAATCCGCTTAAGCGGTATTACTTGGCCGTAGTGGACTTCCCGGCATCGGAGGCGGCGTACTTGCGGCGGAAACGCTCCACGCGTCCCGCAGTGTCGACCAGCTTCTGCTTGCCGGTGAAGAAAGGGTGGCAGGCGGAGCAGATTTCGACGTGGATGTCGCCTTTGTGGGTCGAGCGGGTCGCAAAGTTCGATCCGCAAGCGCACATGACGCGAATTTCATTGTAGTTTGGGTGAATTCCCTCTTTTGGCATGACTCGAAAACCTTTCTAGACGGAACTTATAGTTTAGAGCAAGAGCAGGGTGTGCGTAAAGTTGCCGCGGTGGGTTAGGCAGGCTTTTTCCTTGCGAAGCGCCAGACAGGCCCCCGAGCGTGGCTGGAACCGCCTGCTTGGCTCCATCGGCGTTTTCCACGCTTTGCAACAGTAGCGAGACTGGCGCGCCTCTCGGCCATGCTTTACCGTGACAATAGATTCGATGCCAGAAGTCTGTACAAGATGCGACGGGATGGGGATGCGAGTAGTCGAGCGTCCTGACGGCAGCCGGGTTGCCGAGGAATGCGACTGCCGCCAAAACCTTAAGTTGTCTCATGCCTTTGGAAAATGCAGGATTCCTCCCAAGTACGAAGAAGCGACCCTGGAGAACTATGACAGCCGGTTCGCCGGCGCGGAGCCCTCGCTCCAGATGGCCCACGTGATCGCCAAACGTTTCGCGGACGACTATCCGGCGATGATGACGCCGGGGCGCGCCTTGATGTTTTCCGGCTCGTCGGGAATCGGGAAGACGCATCTTGCCGTCGGCATCCTGAAGGTGCTGGTTCTGGAGAAAGGTTGCGACGGCCTTTTCTGCTACTACCAGCAGCTGCTGAAGGACATTCAGAACTCCTGGAATCCTCAGATCTCAACGACGGAGTTACAGGTACTCGAGCCGGTCTTCAATGCCGAGGTGCTGGTGCTCGACGACCTGGGGGCGGTGAAGCCCACTGATTGGGTCTGGGACATGGTCTCGATGGTGCTCAACACCCGCTACAACCAGAAGCGAGTCACGATTGTGACCACGAACTTTGAGAACCTCCCCGCCGGTGCGGCGGGCGCGGGCTTGACGCTTGGCGACCGCATTGGCGACCGGATGCGCTCACGGCTGCTCGAAATGTGCAGGGAAGTGAAGATGCGTGGGCAGGATTATCGAGAACGCATCGCAGATCAGGAGGCCGGGCTGAGCCAGGCCGGATCCGGTCGGTGTTAGAAGGCGGCCGAGAGCACCAGAAGCAAAGCGGCGATAATCGTCGCTCCCTGATAGATATAGTCGGCGACAACCCGGCCTCGCGTTTGGGGGTCGGCGGAATGCGAGTTGACTGAGATGGCGGTCATCAGGAACTTCTCCTGCGCCTGCAATGTGGCTGGAACTACCTATAGAACGGGCGAAAGCCGAGGTGGTTTTGGTCAGGCTCTTTAATTCTGGCACTTTCCTGAGGGGATTCCCGCCGGATTCCACCTGCGTCAGTGACCATCGTGATTCATCCCGCTTCGTCGGGCCTTCTACTAAAATCGGAAGCTATGGCTGAGTTGGACCGCAACGACGATCCCGAACTGAAGTTTACCCAGTCCACGAGCGAACCGACTTCATGGCTGCCGTGGGCGATCGCCGGCGTGGTGATCGTGGTCGGATTGGGCCTGCTCATTGCATTGGGCGGCCATGAGGCCTCAACGCTGGCCACGGACCCGGGGCTGGCTCCCATCGATCCCTACGCCACAAGTCTGGCGATCACTGACCTGAAGATGAGCGAGGCCAGCAACTTCGCAGGCGGCAAAGTGACTTATCTTGACGGAAAGATCGCCAACCAGGGCAGCCAGACCTTGACCGGGATCACGGTACAGGTGGCTTTCCGGAACGACCTGAAGGAGATCGCGCAGAAGGAGACGCTTCCGCTCAGTCTGATCCGTACGCGCGAACCTTATGTCGATACTCAGCCGGTCGGCGCCTCGCCTCTGAAGCCGGGCGAGCAACGCGAGTTCCGCCTCGTCTTCGACAGCGTCGCCGCTGACTGGAACCAGCAGTATCCGGAGGTGAGAGTGGTTAAGGTTGCTGAACAATCGCTGACTAAGTAAGAGCCGACCGCCGCCGGCGAGTAGAAATTGCTCGATTTTCGCGCAAAACTTCCCCTTTTGGGGCCGTTGAACCAAGCGGGATTTTGAGCCATGCGGAGCCAATCATTCCGGGATTGTGCCTATTTGCTGCATTTCTGAGCTTTGTACGAGGGCTTGAGTACTTTGGCGACTCAAGTGCTATAAGACATTGCAAGAAGCATCCATAAGCAGAACGCTTCTCAAGATTTGTGGCCTCGTATAACGAATAGAAGATAGAGGTTCGCAACCAAGCTCTCACACAACGAGAGAACCAAGGCAGATTGGCCCCTCACCCGAGGGGCCCTTTTTTTGCCCGGGGGTGTTTCACTCGCCGCTCGGCCTCAGCAAGCTTGCTTTGCTCTGATATCCTCACAGGCACTTGCGATGAGTTTCCTCTCCCTCTTCAATTCGTCCCGGATGAGTAAAGGTGCGCTTGAGAGGCGCGCCTACTGGCGGACGATCCCGCTCTCACGGCTTAGGTTTTTGTTGCTGGCGGTATTTTTCACCCTCGCGACCATTGGGCTCTTAAGCAGCATTCTTTCAGCGGGATACAGCCCCATAGCCGTCGGGTTTGGCTGGGCAGTCGTCACCGGTGCAACTTCGATCTGCTACGTCCTCGTCTTCGCCCGGAAGCCAATACTCTTCCTGGCGGTTCTCGTCTTTCAGACGCTGCTGACTTTCGGCTACTCGAGGCTCAGCGCCCTAGCGGTCAAGCATCAATGGCTGCCGCTCGCGCCGGAGCACACGGCACACTTTACCTTTGTCGTGACAGCAATCATCTCTTTGGTCATCGGCTATGCGTTCTTCCTGGCCTTCATCGAGAGAGAGGGAAAGCAGGCGGTCCGCATTCAAGCTGAACCTTCGATGGCCCACAGCATTCAGCAGACGCTGGTGCCACGCCTGGAGCTAACGGCTGCGGGGTACGAGATCTTCGGCATCTCGGTGCCCAGCGACAAGGTCGGTGGAGACGTGGTCGACGTCGTTGTCCTGGCGGACGGGAGCGTGGCCGCTTATGTTGCCGATGTCGCCGGACATGGCCTGCAGGCGGGAATCCTGATGGGAATGGTGAAGACCGCCGCGCGGATCCGGCTGCTGGATCAGCCCGGACCGGCAGCCCTTTTTGCGAGCCTCAACCGCGTGATGCCGGATGTCAAAGAGGCGCACATGTATGCTACCTGCGCGGCCTTCCTCCTGCCTGCATGCGGAATAGGGGGTCCGCGAGAGCTGGAGTACGCTGTTGCGGGGCATCCGCCGATCTTGCGAATCGGCGATCCGGACGACGTTGCCAATTACCTCTTCGACGAACAGCTGCCGCTGGGGCTATTTCTCAGCGCGGAATATCGCAGCCAGACGGTTACCTGCCGTCCGGGGGATCTGCTAGTGATCGCCACCGATGGCGTACTCGAAGTTGAAAACGCAGGTGGAGATGAGTTTGGCGCGGTTCGGCTCGAATCTCTCGTACGAGCTGAGAGGCAAGGCGATCTTCCCGCTTTGGCAGCGAAAATCCTGGATTCCGTGAAACGCTTTGGCAAACAGACCGACGATCAGACCTTGTTGCTGATACGGCTGCTATAAGGCCGCGGCGTGGATCGCTAGCAGTGTCTCCAGTAGCGACCGCAGCAAGTCGAGTCGGAGTGCGTTCGCACCGTCGGACTTGGCGTTGGCCGGGTCGTCATGGACCTCGAGGAAGATACCGTCGATTCCAGCCGCAACCGCTGCCCGGGCGAGTAAAGGGATGAACTCGGGCTGCCCCCCGGAGACTCCGTCGGCGGCCGAGGGCGTTTGCACGGAGTGGGTTCCGTCGAAGACGACCGGAGCCATTTGGCGCATGATGGCGAGCGAGCGCATATCCACGACCAGATTGTTATAGCCGAAGGTGCTTCCGCGTTCCGTGAGGAAGATACGGTGATTGCCGGTTGACTCGACCTTTTCGACGGTATGTCTCAGGTCCCAGGGAGCGACGAACTGGCCTTTCTTCACGTTGATGGCGCGTCCCGTGCGGCCGGCTGCGACGAGGAGATCTGTCTGCCGGCAGAGGAAGGCTGGGATTTGCAGGACGTCGACGGCTTCGGCGGCGATCTCGCAGTGGCTGGGTTCGTGGACGTCGGTGAGGACGGGAAGTCCAGTGGACTCGGCGAGGCGGCGTAGGATTTTGGTGCCTTCGATGAGGCCGGGGCCGCGGAAGCTGTGGACGGAGGTCCGGTTTGCCTTGTCGTAGGACGCTTTGAAGATGAAGGGGATGCTGAGGTCGGCGGTGATGCGCTGGATTGCGTCTGCCATTTTGCGCACGTGGGCTTCGCTCTCGATGACGCATGGGCCGGCTATGAGGAAGAGTTTGGACTTACCGTCGACGCGGCCGATCGGGACGTTGGCGATCTCGAAGTCTTGAATCACAGAGACTATGAGAGCACAAATGATGGCTAGAGAGGTAACTGCCTTCAGGATGTGCAGTTTGTGGCTGCCTGGGTCTGAGCTGCGGGAGTATAGTTCCTCCGTCACAGTTTTCGATCTGTGCGGAGGTGGCTGTTATGAGATTTGCCGCGATAGTACCAGCGATTTTGCTGGTTGGGGCGGTTGCCTCGTCGGTATTCGGGGCGCAGGATGCGGCGGCGCCGGCGCCGGTTCCCGCAGACCTGATGGGCAAGACCAATCCGGTCAAGCCGACGCCCGACGGACTCGCTCATGCGAAGAAGGTTTATGGCTACGACTGCGCGATCTGCCATGGCGCGAACGGCGATGGAAAGGGCGACATCGCTTCCTCGTTGAAGACGCCGATGAAGGACTTCAGCGACCCGTCTGTGCAGGCCAAGTCCGATGGAGAGCTGTTCTACATCATCCAGAAGGGCAAGGGCGAGATGCCTCCTGAAGGCGACCGCGGCAAGCCGGATGACCTGTGGAATATGGTCTCTTACATCAGGACGTTCAAGAAATAGCGCGAGGGGCAGGGTAGGTTGGGCATCCTCACCTGGATGCGGTCGGCGCGATTTCGTAGGGGAGATCCTGCAGTGTCGCCTTGCCGTTGATGTAGTCGATCTTCCAGATGCGGTCGAATTGCTGATCGGGCCATGGATTGTAGGGCGGCGTGGCTCCGAGGGTGGTGGCGAGCTCGGGGATCTTTCCGTGGTGCCAGCTTATGAGGACGACTTTCCCGGCGTATCTGCCGCTGAGGAGTTCGGCGGCGAGGTCGGCGTAATTGTGGTCTTTGTAGTCCTGGTTGATTTGGAGATGAAGCGCTTCGGATAAGGGAATCACCGTGAGCGCGGAACGGTTGGAGTGGGTGCTGGGTGCGGCGGCGAAGATGTATTGGGGGGTGGGTAGATCGGGCCTCACTCCGAGAGGCATGAAGTCTTTGAGGAGGAGCTGTGCTCGGGCGTAGCCTTCGGTAGAGAGGTCGGGGTCTCCTTCGGTCGGCTTTTCAGCGTGGCGGATGATGAGGATGGTGGCTGGGGGCTGTCGGCCCGCCTCGGCTGATTGGACTTGCGTTCCGGTTGAGCTCTGGCAGCCGGCCAGAGCGAGGGCCAGCCAAACGAACAGAACGCCGGAGAGCCGGAACGTGGTTCGCTTCGACGCCATCGTAGAAGCATAGCCGGGGAAGCATAGCCGGGCAAGGATAGTCCTAATCTCCTGCGGCTATCACCACTTCTCCGAAGTGGAACTCTTCGGATTGCTTAACCTTTGGCTTGTGCTCAAGGGTGACTTCGCCGGTGGGTAGAAAGGCGAAGTTGTATTCCTCGTAGCAGGGACCGCAGAGCCAGAAGTGTTCGATGGCTTCCTGTTCGCCCTGGCCGGTGATGACTCTGACCACGCGTCCGTCGCGGAGATAGTGGAGTTTTCTTCGGCAATCCGGATTGAAGCAACGGTCGATCATTGCACTTGCTCCCCTATTAAATCGGATGCATTGGACGCTCTGAGGGTAGGCCTGACGGGGGTTGGAATGCAAGTCGCCGGGGGCATCCCGAGTGTGGCCAGAGCCTGAGGGGCGGAGACTGGGTACCCCGCTTTGGCGCTAATTCCATCGGGGTTTGGGGTGGCCGAATTCGTCGAGGGGCCATTGGGAGAGCAGTTCGGGCCCGTCCTCTTCCGGGTCCTCTTCCTCGTCATCTATCCGCAGGGCGGGCAGCTGGTCCACGCGCATCTGTTTGGGGGGCGGGGTACCCCCCTCCCCCCTGGTTTTTGGTTAAGATCCTTGTTTTCAATGCGTCGGAGACCCTGGCCCGGGACATATTCTTCGTAGATTCCAGGATTGGTGGTTACCACTGCCTTCAGCAAGACGTCTGCGAGGGTTTCTTCTTGCTGGGGGCGGGACGTTGAACCTTCGGGGGCCATCTCTTCGCCCTCTTCGGTGTGGGTGAGCTCGGCGATGGCAGAGCTCGAGACGATCTGCTCGGCGTCTTTCGCGTTGCTGGAGGCGAGCTGGAGGCCGTAGAGAAGGACTCCGGCGCGCTTGGTGTCGATCTCGTAGTCGGCGAGGGCCATGATCACCTGGGTGATGGCGTGCTGGATGGCTCCGCGATCTTCGAGGTTCGAGAGCGCGTGGGAGAGAGGAACCGCAGGGCTGGTCCGCCGCTCGGAGGCGCGTTCGCGCTGGCGCCAGTGATAGTAGCAGAAGGGCCGGTCGTGCATTGCGGGGGAGGCGCATTTTCCGCCTGAGGTCTTGATGTGCCGGCATTCTGGAGTCATGTTTCCTCCTGATAAGTGGGCTCGAGCGAAAGTACAGCTAGCTTAATGCGAGGTGCATTGCCCAGCAGGCGTTTTTCCCCAGAAAACGCCTGCTGCGACAAAATCCGCACGAGTGCCAACTGTACTTTTGCTCTAGAAATGAGAAAGGCGGCTTTCGCCGCCTTGTTAGTCGCTGTATCTCTTCTTTTCTTATGCCCTATATCCAGGATATCAAGTTGACCCCTTTCACTATGCCAGGTTTTGGGATTTTTTATTTCGTTTGGGATGAATATTTTGGAGGTGTTTAGGGGTTGGTTTGGGGCTTGACATCTCTAACGACGTTTGGGGCGTATTCAGGTTTTCCAGACTTCCCACCATCTTTTCATCCTTTTCTTGAGGTGGCCGACGCTCATGACTGGCTTTTTGGTAGGGCCGTTTTTCAGGATTTCGAACTCGTAGGCGGCGAGTTGGCAATCGGGCGGCTCTCCGTGGAGGTATGCCTCCATAAAGGTGGTCTGAACTAGAATCCTTCTTGTAGATGTAAGCCGGGCCTGTGGGTTCGAGGCCGGGTTCGCACACGAAGATGCGAAATGAAACTCGGTCATCGATCGTCAACCCCTTGTTGCTACGGAAGAGCCGCACGACCCGGCACTCGATTCGGGAACCGTCCCAGTGCTGATATTCCTTGGCCAGTTCGAGTTGAATTGCTTTTTGGTCGAGCTCCAGTTGGAGATGGTATGGAGCGGTCTTTCGCCAGTGAATACGGCCTTTGAAATGGATCGCCATGGGAAGGCCTCACGTGCAGTCTAACTCGCGGCTTTGATTTCTTCGCGGAGTATGCGGCGGAGGGTTTCTTCGAGCTGGGGGGCTTTGCCTTCGACGTGCTGGCGGAGGGCTTCGTTGATGAGGGTCTGATAGCCTGTGGCTCCGCCGGAGGCGTCGGCTTCTTTGAGGAAGTGGTCGATGAGGTCTTCGTCGAGGCGGATGGTGATGCGGGTTTTGCCCTTTGGCTCCGGTTCGGGTGGAGCGATTCTTCCGCGCTTTCCTTTGCTGAAGTCGTATTGCTGGTTCATCGATTCACCTCGTATTGCCAACGTTCGTGGGATTCGGCCAGCCGCGCTGAGATGATGCGGATGTTCTTGCCTCGGTAGCTGTAGACCACGACGAGCAATTTTTCTCTAGCACCACTGCCGATTGATATAAACCCGTTCTTCGCTCGGGTCGGACTCTTCGTCCCTGACCGTGACGGCGTAGTCGTCCTCGAAAACCGCGAGGGCCTCCGCAAAGCGGACGCCATGTTTCCGGTAGTTCGTCTCGGCCTTGCGGACGTCCCACTCGAAATCCATTCGCTCTTAGTATATGTACGATCTGTGCATACGTCAAAATGAGGACAGGGGATTCGTGAGTCCCACATCTCCCGCAAAGGGCGGGTAGATGTGGGGCACCCGGCCCTTGATAGCGAAACCTATGGGCGCCCGGATATTAGTGGACGAGTTGGCTCTCAACCTTAAGGAGAAATTTGGAGATCCATTTTTCGTCGCTCTGCCCAATCGGAGCGATGTCTTCTTGCGGGTCAAACTCAACGTAGATCAACTGCCCCGAGGTAACGCAGGCAAAGCGGTAGAAGGATGCGCCCTTCCACTCGTGGGTTACCCGCGCGCCAGGATCCTTTTCCCGCAGCGCCTCTTCGGAAATCCGGGCCCGGTGTTCAGCGTAGTCTTGAGGTGTGAGCATATAAGTTCTCCTTTCATGGAGGTAGCGTATCTCGCGAATCGGAAATCGCCAAGCTTTTGGCGGATGGTTTCTTGACTGATCAGCGCGGCGCCTCAGAGCTGAACGGAGAATCCGACTTCCTTCGGCTTTCCGCCGTCGTCGGTGAGCACAAAGAGCTTTGTCTTGTCGAGTCTGGCAAAGTAAAAGCCGGGGTTTATCGCGGAACATCGGCTCCACTTCCATTTTGCTTCACAGCTTAGTGACATATAAACCTGGTGCTCACCGGATGCACCGAGCGTCACATAGCCCCTATGAATCTCAACTGACGGGTAGTTAGTGCAATTGATATTTGTCTGGTAGGCCGACCATGTTGTGACGGAACATTGGGTTCTAGCTGGGAGCTGGCCGACAGGTAGATCAAGTGTTACCCCGCCATAGACGTGAATGAGTACAGGGTAGTCTTTCGCGCTCTTGCCCGCTGGGTAATCAACTGTAAAATCAAAGACCGGCAACTGATATATCTGATCGTCGGGCAGAGGCGCGCTCTTTTGGTTCGCCGATACAATCACGAAGCGGACCAACGACGGATTTGAGGGGTTATCAACCAGCTCAATGAGGTTGTGGTCATGTATCCATCTTCCGCGATAGTCCCCGTGGGGAAGGTCTGTGCAGGGGTTGCGTTCCGACAAGGGGTTTTCATTGCGGCAGCTCAGTATCCAATGATCCTCACCGTTGATTTTGCCGTGAAAAACAACGAAGGTTGGTGGCGCGGCACCCAGCGCGTTTCCCTTGGCTACCGATGCGGCGATTTCCGCAGATTTCTCTGCAAACGACGATTCGATAGTTATCTGCAAGGGAAACGAATCAGGCGAGGGTTGCGAGTTTGATTGCGGTGCAGAGGCAATCGAGAGGATGACACTTGTCAAAGGCAGAAGTAAATACCGTTTCACAGGGATAGCTCCGGCGCTTTCTAGTTGGTGAAAGGGTGTTCTTGCATCGCGATATCCGAGACGCCTTCTAGCGCCCGGCTCGGCGAGTGCTTGCCCTTCGTTCACCTAGGACACGCCCTGCGAGGCTTTTGCAATCGCGCTCGCATTTCCTTCCTCGTAGAGTTCTGGCGGCGATGGTGGCAATGTCCCGTCTTGGTTTCCTCATAAGAGCGGTCTTCTTAGAGAAGGTATACGCGCAAATTGTCTCGATCTCCAAGCCGAATCCCTGGAAAATCTTATTGCGTCTGACCCAAGGTCGCTTCTACCGCCATTTGAACCCCATTGTCCACCCGATTTCCATAGCTTGCCTCAATGAACGCCCGAAATAACGGATGTGGTTCGAGTGGTTTGGATTTGAATTCTGGGTGGAATTGGCAGCCTAGGAAGAAGGGGTGGCTGGGGATTTCTACTATTTCGACGTAGGTGGCGTCGGGGGTGGTTCCGGTGATTCTTAGGCCGGCTCCGGTGAGGAGCGCTTCGTATTCGCGGTTGAATTCGTAGCGGTGGCGTTCGCTGATTTCTAATGTTTGTTCGTGGCGGTCGTCGTGCCTGCTTTGGCCTTGGGCGTTCGTGCTTTGCGCGGCCTCGCTGAACCGCAGATCCTTCGCTCCGCTCAGGATGACATTTTCTCTTTGAGAAGCGACAGGTTCATCCGGTAAATCGAGATCCTTCGCTTCGCTCCAGGATGACATTTTTTCTTTGAGAAGCGACAGATTCATTTTGAGGGACTAATGTTCCGCTGAAGCCGTGCCCCTTCGAGTGTCCTCACGAGCATCGCCTAACTGCAGATACTTCCCCTTCGCGTCGCTCTGGGGCAGGATGACTGTTTTTCTCTGAGGAGCGACAGATTCATCCGATAAATCGAGATCCTTCACTTCGCTCCAGGATGACATTTTTTCTTTGAGAAGGTAGAGGTTCATTGCCTGAAGCCGCGCCACTTCCTTCTTCAACTGTATTTTCTGACGCATCGCTGGAACTGCAGGTCCCTCGACTCCGGGCTTCGCCCTCCACTCGGGATGACAATTTCTCTTTGACCGATGACAGATTCATTTTGAGAAGCGACAGGCCTTCTGATCATGGCAACTAATCGACTCGAAGGTGCGCTATCTCCGCCTGAAGATTTTCATTCTTTATCAGCTGCTGACGATTCCCATAGCTCGCCTCAATGAATGCCCGGAATAGCGGGTGTGGCTCGAGGGGTTTGGATTTGAATTCGGGGTGGAATTGGCAGCCTAGGAAGAAGGGGTGGCTGGGGATTTCTACTATTTCTACGTATGTTGCGTCGGGGGTGGTTCCGGTGATTCTTAGGCCGGCTCCGGTGAGGAGTGCTTCGTATTCGCGGTTGAATTCGTAGCGGTGGCGTTCGCTGATTTCCAGGACCTGGTGGTGATGGTCGTCGCGGCTGCTTTGGCGGACCCTCCGGGGCTGAAGCCCCTCTCATTTTGGGTGGCTAATGGCACGGCTGAAGCCGTGCTCCTTCAAGTCTGAACCGCAGGTCCTTCGGCTTCGCCTCAGGATGACATTTTTTCTTGGACAGGCGATTGCTTGATTTCTGAGATCGCTGGAACAGCAGATCCTTCGCTGCGCTCCAGGATGACATCCGGTCTTGGAGTGGCAATTGTTTGGACCGGGGAAATGGGGCGCCGTAATATGATCCCTCGGCGGCTGAAGCCGCTTTCTTTTGGGGAGTTCTGTTGGTTGGCACGGCTGAAGCCGTGCCCCTTCAGTAGAGCCTCTTGTCCTTCAGAAGATGGAACTACAGGTCTCTCCACTTCCCTTCGACTTCGCTCAGGGCGACAAATTCAATGGGTGCGCCTGCGGCGCAACTTTTAAGTAAACCACAGGTTCCTTCGGCTTCGCCTCAGGATGACATTTTTCTTGGAATGGCGAATGTTTGATTTCTGAGATCGCTAGAACAGCAGATCCTTCGCTGCGCTCCAGGATGACATTCGGTCTTGGAGTGGCAATTGTTTGGACCGGGGAAATGGTGATCCATTTCAAGCCAAGGGATGGCTTGAAATGGGGCACCGTAATATGATCCCTCGGCGGCTGAAGCCGCTTTCTTTTGGGGAGTTCTGTTGGTTGGCACGGCTGAAGCCGTGCCCCTTCAGTAGAGCCTCTTGTCCTTCAGAAGATGGAACTACAGGTCTCTCCGCTTCCCTTCGACTTCGCTCAGGGCGACAACTTTGATGGATGCGCCTGTGGCGCGGCTTTTGGGTAAATCGCGGGTTCCTTCGCTTCGCTCAGGACAGGCTCTTCAGCTGCGCCTCAGGATGACATTTGTTGAATCATGCGATGCCTAGTTTTTTTTGGGCTTCGGGGCTGATGCGGGCTGGGCTCCACTTGGGCTCCCAGACGAGATTCACTTGCGACTGACTGAGTTCCTGGAGGCCTGCCAGGCGGTTACGGATTTGCTCCGTGATCTGCGTGTGTGACGGGCAGCCGGGCGAAGTCAGCGTGAGGTCGATGCTCACTTTCTGCTTCGGAAGCATGCCGGGCGCGTCCGGGTCGGGCTCGACTTCGACGCGATAGACCAATCCCAGATCGACAATGTTGACGGGGAGTTCCGGATCGTAGACGTCGCGGAGCGCGTTGCGGATATCTTGTTCAGTCAGGGACATAGGGACCAGGGACTTAGGGACTAGAAAGTAAGGTCGGGACTAGTTCTTTCGTTCGGTCAGGTATTTGGCGACCGCCTTCAACGTGTCGGCGTGTTCGCCGTAGGGCTCTAAGAGGCCGAAGGCTTCGCTGATGAGCCGGTTGGCGTCGGCGATGGAGCGGTCGATGCCGAAGACGGCCGGCCACGTCGCTTTGTCGCTGGCGAGGTCTTTGCCGGCGGTTTTGCCGAGGTGGGCGGAGTCCTGGGTCATATCGAGGACGTCGTCGACAATCTGGAAGGCGAGTCCGGCTTTGCGGCCGAATTCGGTGAGGCGGTGTATGTCGCCGTGTGCGGCACCGCCGTAGATCGCTCCGGTGACGAGGCTGACGCGGATGAGGGCTCCGGTCTTGGCACGGTGGATGGCGTCGACCATGTCGGCGGTGGGCTTGTGATGTTCGGCTTCGAGATCGAGGACCTGGCCGCCGATCATTCCTTCTACGGTGCCGGTGGCCTGGGCGATGAGGCGGACGATCTCGACGACGGACGGGGCGGGAATACGCAGGGTGGCGAGTACCTCATAGGCCTGGGTCTGGAGCGCGTCGCCGGCGAGGATGGCGGTAGCTTCTCCGAAGGCGACATGGCAGGTCGGCTTGCCGCGGCGGAGGTCGTCGTTGTCGAGCGCGGGCAGATCGTCGTGGATGAGCGAATAGGTGTGAAGCATCTCGAGGGCGGCGGCGAGCTCTTCGACGCCTTCGGGTGGTTGCGGGGTGCGCGCGATCATCCGGGCAGCTTCGATGCAGAGCACCGGGCGGAGGCGCTTGCCGCCGGCGAAGACGCTGTGGCGCATCGCGCGATGGATGGACGAAGGGGTCTGATTTTCTGCGGGGATGAGGCGTTCGAGCGCGCGGTCGGTACGCTCCGCTCCGGAGCGGAGGGTTTCTTTCACATCGACAAGCATTTCAATCATGTTAAATGACCTTACGGCGTTTTTGGCCGGCGAGGGCGAGCGCGAGCAGGGTGAGGAGCGAGGCGACGCTGAGGCCTCGTCCCCACCAGACATCCGGCGTGGCGGTGTAGTTGATCTCGATGCGGGTGAGGGCCGGCTTGGATGGGGATGGCCATAAGGCCGTCGTCGCGGTGGGGGCGATGGAGGACCGGAGTTCCGTTGGCGAGGACTTGCCAGGTCGGGGTAGTCCATGAGCCGGAGGATGGCGTAACCGGGAGTTGGCGTCGTGATGGTCAGGACTTTTCGGTTGGGCAGCCACTGCTCGATCTTTGCCTGTATCGGAAGATGATCTTTGTCGCGTGGGAACGTAGTTCGGATTTCCGTCGTTCTCGTTGTTGTCGGAGATGGCGATTTCAGAGTCGGCGGCATTGAGCAGCCGTAACTTGGGCAGGCCTTGCTGGATGAGGGAATTGTCTGCGCCGAGGGGGGTGTATTCGTCGGTGCCTTCGAACCCTGTGCCGGCCTGGAAGAGGGCGACCTGGGCGGAGACGGCGTCTTCTTCGTCGCAGGGCTGCCAGAAGAAGTGGGTTCCGAGTGAGACGGCGGCAATGGCGACGAGGACTATTGCGACTGCGTGGATGCGGAACTTTGTTTCTGCGGCTCGGGTTAAGCGCGTCGCCACGGCAGCGCCTAGCGAAAGGGCGAAGGCGATGCTGAGCAGGAGAGTCCAGCGCCAGGGGAATTGCAGGAACTTGAGTTCCGGTGCGATAGCGCCAGATGATGTTGCTCCAGGGAAGCTGAAGTGCAAATAGCGCAGCGGCTGTTACAGATAGGGGCAGAAGAAGGGTTTGGGCGGTCTTTCGCCTCCAGCTTCTCCACACGCAGATATAAATTGCCACAAGCATGGTTACGAATATCAACGACGCGGTGTGGAGGACCTGATCGTGAAAGGATTCTCCGGTGTGACCGAAGAGGAAGCTGTCTTCGATGCGCATACCGGGACCGATGGCGCGAGTGATGTCCACCCAGCGGCGTTGATAGGCGGCGGGGAGGATGTAGAAGGATGCGAGGTCCGAGGCCAAGGATGAGACTGGTCGCGGAGTTGAGTATGGGTTGCCATTGCCCTCGCGCGATCGATATCCAGATGGTTATTGCGGCGAGGGCGTAGCAGGCTATGACGGCTGCGGGGGCGTTGGTGAGCCAGATTGCGGCGATGGTTAGGGTGAGAGGGGTGAGTGATCCGCTGAGAAGAACCCACGCCCCAGAAGCGGGACCCTTCGGCAAGCTCAGGGCAGGCTGTGGGGCACCCGCATTTCTCTGGCTGCGGAGCGCGTAGAGGATGATGAGCGGGAGCCAGACTCCGGCGGCGAGTTCGGCGTAGGCGGTTCGTTCGTAGGCGACGAAGAGGGCGTAGGGATTGAGGATGTAGGCGCAGGCGGCGACTGCGGCGGCGTTGGGGGGGAGCCATTCGCGGGCGAGCTTGTTCATGCTGAACCCGCAGGCTGTGAGAACGATGAGGGTAAAAGCGATGGGCGCGGCGGCCCAGGGGAGGAGCGTGCCGAGAAGAGCTCCGAGCATCCAGGAGAGTGGCGGATAGAAGACGAAGCGGGGTTCGCCTGCCATATAGTTCGCGGCTTCGATCCAATGTGGATAGAACGTGCCCTGATGCCATTGCTGGGCGACGGTGAGCCAGGACTGGATGTGGAAGTCGAAGTCGTGCCCGCAGGAGTTTCCGCGCCAGGCGAGGGATAGTGCAACGGACAGAGCGCAGAGGAAGATGAGGGCGCGGCGGGGCCATTCGGATTCCGAGGACTTATTCGACGCAGTTGTTAGTCCGTTGATCTGCAATTCCCTCAGCGGCTGAAGCCGCGCTAAGTCCATGGGTTAATGGCACAGCTGAAGCTGTGCCCCTTCAAATCGGCTTCGCCAAGAGCCTGGGCCTAAACGGCCGTCCCTTCCATCAGCCTATTCCCCGGCTAAAGGCCGGGGTTTCCACTTTACGGCGTCAGGCGCAAGGTGTGTTTTGCGCTGGTAGCAATGGCTTGTTCGCTGAACGGCAGCGTGAAGGTGGTGCGGCCGTACCAGTAGGGCCAGTGGTCGCCATACCAGGGGCTCAGTGGGTTGCCGGATTGGCCATAAACGATGTTTTCGGTGGAGTTGTCGAGGTTGCTCCAATCGACGGTGAGCCGCTGCGAGGGGCCGAGTGTCGCGCCCATCTGGTCGACGGTGGTGACGTCGCCGTAGCGGGGTTGGGGGCCGGTTCCGGTCCAGGACTTGAACCAGGGAAGCATGCCGTAGAGCGGGTGTTCGAGCTCGATCTTGCGGATCTGGCCGTATTGCCATGTCTTGAGGTCGGAAGGGGCGTGTTCGTCGGCGAGGCCTTGCTTCATGATTGCGGTGAGGAACTCATCCCAATTGGCGTAGCCGGATGGAAGCCATTGCGCGGGGGAGTGGGTGACGATCTCTTCTTCGGCGAAGGCTTTTTCAGCCCCAGCCGTAGAGGCGCCAGTCGTCGCCGAGCTTCGGTTTCAGCACCATCGGCCAGAATGCCTGGCGGGCAGCGGCGATGGTTGCAGCGGCGGGCGGAGTTGGAGTTCATCACGCCGTCCCAGGAGCGAAGAAGATCGGCGGCCTGGCGTAGTTGATTGTCGGCCCTGGTGGTGTGGTCGATGGCGTAGGCGTAGCGGCGTCCGAGCTCCTGGTCGAGGCTGGAGTAGATGTCGCCTTGGAGCGTGAGCATGTCCGCAGGAGTTAGTTTGTTCTTGCCGGCGAGCCACTTCCAGATGCGTTCGTTGCGATAGGGCGCGGCCCACTCGAGAGTGAGTTGATAGGGGTAGCCGTCGGGGGCGATGCGGGAGTTGGCGGTGGCGAGGATTCCGTTGACTGGATCTTCCGCGCTGGGCATCTGGTCGAAGGGCACAAAGCCCTGCCATTCGTGGGTGCCGGCGGTGGCGGGGACGGTGGAGATGCCTCCGTCGCGAATGGGAATGAAGCCGACAGACTGGTAGCCGATGTGGCCTTGATCATCGGCATAGATCACATTGAGCGATGGCCCCCACCAGCGGCCTAGCACGTTGCGAAACTCCGTCCAGTTTGAGGCGGAGTCAACATCGAACAACGGAATGCTGTTGGCGCCGGGGTCGTAGGCCGACCATCTGAGCGAGATCGCGCGTTGCTCATGTGGAATCGCTGGGGTGATGATGGGGCCGTGATCTGTGCGGCCCACGTCGACGACGACGTCGTCTGCCGCCGCGCACGCGAATCGTCTCACGAACGTGCTCGATCGGCTTCCATCCGTTCGCCGACTGGAATTGGTCGTGGTCGTTGACCTTCTCGATGTAGACGTCCTGGGTGTCGCCGTAGAGCGAGGTGAATCCCCAGGAGATGTGGTCGTTGTGGCCGGAGGTGACGAAGGGCGCGCCGGGATTGGAGACTCCGGCGACATGGAAGTCAGCGCCGTTCGGTCCGGAGGCTTTGAGATCGACCTCGTACCAGATGTTCGGGATCTGGTGGGTGATGTGCATGTCGTTGGACATGAGGGGTTTTCCGGAGGCGGTGTGGGCTCCTGAGACGGCCCATTCGTTGGAGCCGACGGCGCAGCCGTCGCATGGGTTGTGGCCGAGGGTTTCGCGAAGCTTGAGCAAGTCTTCAAGCTTGGTCTGGGACTCGTCGAGGGGAACGTCGGGGATGTTTTCCTGCGGCTGTGTGAGGTCGGGGATGGCTGCGGTGGGCGGATGGTCGCGCCACGAGCCGACGGGATAGAGGCTGGCGGCGAGGGTTGGGGTGAGCTTGGCGACGACCTGTTCGTGTTCGAGCTTGGACTCCCAACGCTCGTCTTCCATCTGCACCATGCCGAGGAGGATGAGCACCGAGTCCACCGGGCCGCCATGGTTTCGGCTTGTACATGAGCAGGCGGAACTCGGCGGGCAGAGTGTCTGGATGGGTAGCGATGAAGGCATTGACGCCTCGAGCGTAGTCATCGAGGAATCGGCGGTCGCGTTCACTCAAAGATGCGACGATCTGTTCGGCCTTGGGGCGCATCTCGAGCAGGCGTTGAACGCGGTCGTGGTCGACGAGACCTTTGCCGAGGACTTCGGCGATCTCTCCGGCGACGTAGCGCCGGGTCATGTCCATCTGCCAGAGACGGTCCTGGGCGGTGACGTAGCCCTGGGCGGCGAAGAGGTCGTCGAGATTGGCGGCCTGGATATGAGGGACTCCGTGCTCGTCGCGGCGGACGGTGACTTCGGCGGAGAGCCCTGAAAGCTGGGTCGAGCCGTCGATCTGAGGCAGCGAAGACCTGGATGGCGTGTTTGAGCCAGAGTGCGCCTCCGCCGATGGCTGCGGCGGCGAGCAGAATGACGATGGCGAAGAGCCATGCAAAGAGACGCAGCCAGGGATGCTTTCCAACGGGACGAGACAATGAGCGCTTCTCCTGGGTCAAGCCGGAGTGAAAGCTCATTGTCTCACCGTGCGAAGAGGGTTGCCTAAGACCTCGTTAAGGGTTCTGGCCTCTGGGCTGCAGGCTCAATAACCGTTGTTCGCTGGCAGCCGAATTGCCGCCAAGGGTGAATATCACATTGAAGTGTTCCCGGACGGGAAGTAGTCTATCGGTGCACGCTGTCAGGAGCTATATGAACGGACGCCGGTTCACTCATGTTTTACTTCTACTCATTGCGGTCGCGCTGGTGGCGATTGCGGTCAGACCGTATGTAGCGCCGCAAGCTGCGCAGGCCCAATCGGGGCAGCCTTATCCGCTCTATATCGAGCCGGGGACGCAGATGCTGCGCGCGCCGGATGGCAGTAAGCAGGTCTATGGGCGAGTGATGATCGACATGCGAACGGGCAAGGTCTGGGGTTTTCCGACGGGCAGCACCGACACTTATCCGACCAATGCGATGGAGACGAAGCCGCAGGTTTCGCATCCGTTTGTGCTGGGCAGGTTCGCCTTTGAAGACATAGACAAGGGACAATAAGCAGGCCGGCGAAGGAGGGCGATGCGATGGCGTTTGAGGTCTATCACTCCCACGCTGGAAGAGAGCGGCCGCTGGAGATTCCGGCGCTCGGCCTGAAACTCTCGGTGCGGCTTCCTCATGAAGTGTCGGGGGGCGCCATCACGATCATGGAGACGGTGAACGCGCCTGGCTTTGGGCCGCCTTTGCATCGGCACCACGAGACTGAGGTCTTTCGGGTGCTGGAGGGTGTGTACCTCTATGAAGTGAATGGGCGGCGGTTTCATGGCAAGGCTGGCGATGTGATCAGCGTTCCCGGCGGCTCCGCGCATGCCTTTGTGAATGTGGGCGACCGGCCCGCACGGCAGATGGTGCTCATGCTGCCGGCGCTGGATGCAGTCCGATTCTTCACCGAACTTGCCGCTGTACTTGCGGGTGGCCATGCGGACCGCCAGACCCTGAACGCGTTTGGCGCTCCGTGGGGCGTGGAGTTTCTGGGCGCTCCGATTAGCGCGACGCGGTGAAGTATTCGATGGGCACGGGTGCGCTCTCTCCGCGGTTAAAGCCACACGAGTGGCGAGCGATGAGCGGCACGGCTTGACGGCGTGCCCTCTTCAGCAAGGCTGGTGAGCTGGCCGCTTAGTCTCAGCTCTTGCGGCTGGCTGGCGGGATGATGCCGTTCATGCGGAGATAGACCACCATTTGCCCATAGTGATCCATGGAGTGCGCGATGCAGAAGGCGGCCGTTCCGGCGCGGGTGCCTTTGTCCTTGCCGAGCGATTCGAAGGCGCTGGCGGCGGTGATGGTGTCGATCGCCTTGTGGGCGTAGACGTAGGAGTCCTTGAGCGCCTTGACGATGTCGTCCTTACTGGTGAGGGCTTCGATGTCAGCCTCTTTGGGGGCGGGGCCGATGTTCCAGCCGTCGAAGAATTCGTAGTTGGCTTCGGCGAGGTGCTTGACCTGGCCGCCAAAGGTCCTGACTCCGGTGAACTCGCCCTGGGTGGGCGCGAAGTTGTACTTGTCGGCGGGCATGGCCTCGGCGGCGCTGGTGATTTCGCCCTGCATTCCGGTCATGAGCTTGCCGTAGGTCTGTGCCGGACTGGTTGCCGGGCTGGACATTGGCATTTGGGCGATTGCGGCGAGGGGTAGTGAGAGGCTGCAACAGAGAGCGAGGCGGGGCAGACGATGGCGCAGGTTCAATGGGATTCTCCTTCGGATTGCGATTTCGCTGCAAGCGTAACAGAGGATGGTGGGGTGCGTCCCTCATTTTGCCTGCGGGGCGAATTCGCTTCCGCCGGATGCCGGAGTGAGGGGGTACCCCCCCTCCCCCCCGGTTTCCTGCCAAAATCTTTGTTTTCAGCGGGTTGGGTGGAGCGCCGAGCTAAGTTCTTTGTTTTATTGATTGGGCATTTCGGCCTTCCCTCCCTTGCCGCGATCCTGGGTGCAAAGGAAAAGACGGCTTTCGCCGCCTGACTTTGTTTCCTTGATCTCTAGTTCTATTTTACCAAGTTGGATGGTTTCACTATGCCAGCTTTTGGGATTTCTTTTGGCGAATGGAATCAGTGGTTTGAGGGGAATTCTTTGGTTTTAGGGGCTTGACATCGCTTTCCGCGCTATGCGGCTTCTCGCAGAAGTTCGGCTACGGTTCGCGGGTTGCGGGCGATGACGGTGAGGTAGGCGCGGGCGGGCGCGTCGGGAAGTTTGCGGCGCTGTTCCGAGAGCAGAAGTACAGTTGGTGTCATGTGCCGGAGACTGGTTCTGTAGGCGTTTTCCTGGGGGGAAAACGCCTGCCGAACGGGGCGCTTCGCATTACAGTAACTGTACTTCTGCTAGTCGCGCAGCGTTTCGATGGGGATGCGGTATGCCGCAGCGAAGGCTTCCTGGGTTAAGGCGAGGCGCTCGCGGAGCTTCTTCACATTCACTATGGGCGTGAGGCCGGGGGTTGCGTAGACGGGTACCGGCACCGCGTCGGGGTCGTCCATGACGGCGGCTGCGATTTGGTCGTCGGTCAGGGCTTTGATGGCGGCCCAGTCTGTGTTGGTCGGGGCGTAGCGCATCAGAAGAGAGTACGGCTAAGCCGTAGTGCCGTCAAGGAAGCGGCTGAATCCGATTCGAGTGGAGATGGAGCGCGGTGCTGTGCCGGACCAAAAACCACATCTCAAAGGCGAGATGTGGGGCTTCGGCACTTGTGACGGACTTCAGGCCTCGGTCACCCACCGCGGAAGAATGGCGTACCCATCATGTGAATCAGTTCTTGAATCTGCTACCGACGGCTGCGGCGAGCACCGTAGCTTGCAGCCAGCCGCAGAGGATGAGAAGCACTCGTGCCCACCGAAGCGTGCCGTAGGACACGATCGAATCTTTTGGCGTATACGTCGGGTCAGGTGCCCACTTGTCATCAAGGCCAAACTTCACCAGAGGCAGATCGTTTTCAAGAGAGTAGATGAAGGGATTGAACTGCGGATAGGCAGCATCAATTCGGGACCCCGTTGACCAACCGACGTACGCTTCTTTGCTTGTCGGGGCCATAGCGCCTCGCACACTAGCTACCCAGAAAAGACAGGTCGCTAATGACGTGGTCAGAACGATTGGAATCAACACCCACAGCGGCTGCTGCTGCAATCGGGCAAACCAGATATTCCAAACGCGCATGGCCTTATTGGTGGCCTTGACTTGCGCGCGGCGAAGTTCAAAGATGATTTGTTTCGCTCCGTCATCGTCTCCCTTTGTTTTCAACAGAGCGGCGAGCTGCATCCACGGCTGCGGTTCGGCTTGATCTGATGGTGGCTGGAGTTGAAGCCACTCGACGCGATCTTTAACCTTCAGCGGATGCTCCGGGCCTAGCTCGTTCTTTTGTCGATTGATCTCGGTTCGGGCAGAATGCAGGGTCAGCTCTTCATACTGGAGGCCGTCGAGATGCAATCCACCGGGACTCGGCCAGCTTTCGCGCTCGTCACGTAGACTCTTGATCGTCGCGCCGTTCAACCAAAGCGAGGTCGATTTCGAGTCCTGAATGCCAGTCCACTGCAAGTCTCCCTTCAGGGTCATGTTTGCGCAATACAGCGCAGCCAATTTGCACCCATCGCAAACGAGATTGCCTTCGATGTGTGCGCTCTGAACCTCGACCCGTCCGAAGCTCGAAAATTCGTCACAAATGGAAATCGTTCCGCGGACGGTAGCTTCCTGTAGGAAAACGGCACTCACTGCCTCCGTTAGCCTCGCACCACTCAGGTCGACACTATTTCCGATCTTCGCGCTGTGCATATGAAGCTGGCCGCGTGATTTGAAGCCGTTGCGGAGATAAACATGTCCGCGAATCTCGGCGGTTGCGAGATTCAGAGATATCCCTGTTGCAGCAAGGTCGGCACCATCGCAGTCCAGATCTCCACGAATCTGTGCGGCAAGAAGATTTACTGAGCCATCAGAGTGGAACACATTGACTGAGCCGTCTGGGTGGGACCATTTGGCAAGGGAAACGTTGCCTTCAACGGCGACCTTATCCAGAGAGAGCGCCCTATCGGTTGCTGTCAGGATAGCTCCATTAAAGCCTAGATCCCCTCCGACGTGGGCGTTGAGCATGCGCACCTCACCGGACGATCGGAAGCCGTTGTGCATGAACCCGCTGCCGCGGATTCTCGCGCCATCGAGCGCGAGCGTAATTCCACTCCCTGTCAGCTCCGTACCGCTCATGTCAATGTTTTTGTCGATTTCTGCCCCAGTCAAGTGGATCGCCCCGTCGCTCTTCGCCCCCTTGATGAAGACTGGCCCGTGGACGGTGATTCCGTCAGCCAGTAGCCCCTTTCTCAAGGTTCCTCCGAAAATGAACAACCCTTTCACTTCTGCGGCAAATAAGGCAAGCTCAGCCTCGACCGTGCTCCAGAGGAAGTGAACAGGATGCGGGATGGTGCAACCTTGCAGATCGAGTGGGGCTGGAATTGACACGGACCAGATGCGAATTCCTTTGGGGTCAATAAATTTCGTTGCGTCGGGGTCCGTCATTAGCCAGCGCAGTAACTCAGGCCGGACGGGAGGGCGAGGTTCACCCTCCGGCGGTTCAGGGAGGGGATACGCTGCCGCCGAATGCATGAGAACGCGGGCCTCGACCTGGGTCAGCACGGTATCGAAGCGATTCCGCGCGAGTTCAACCAGACGATTGAAGCGCTCGTGCTCGAAGGGGCGCAACATAATCATGTCTGACAATCGGTCACCACCCTGCTATCGCATAGCTGCTCGACGGGCGCGGGCAGCGTTTTAAGCATCATTGTAGTTCGGCAAGTAGTGAGAAATCGGCTTATCATACCTGACCGACGGCCCGGGCGCGTCGGTACATCGATGAACCAATAGCCCGGTCCCACTCAAGCCAACAGATGGCTTGAATCGGGCACCCGGCTTGGTAGCAATTCGACCGGCGCCAACCGCAGGTCCTTCGACTGCGCGCCAAGGCGCTCCGCTCAGGATGACAAGAGTTTGGAAGGCAGAGATTTGTGGTGTCCTACCCTGGTTAGGCGAGAGATTTGATCCTCCCACCCCTTTGGCAGAAAGCGCGGAAGGATGGGGCACCCTCGATTATCTTTGGGGTGGGAAAGACGACAGTGACCCACCGGCGCGCAGCGCTGGAACTGCAGGTCCCTCCGCTACGCGCTGCGCGCTCCGGTCGGGATGACAAAATGAGGGGGTGCGCGGGGATGGCAGTTTCAGACGGAAGAGGTATAACTGCAGGTCCCTCCACTACGCGCTGTGCGCTCCGGTCGGGATGACAAAATGAGGGAGTGCGGGGGGTGGCAGTTTCAGAGAGAAGAGGTATAACTGCAGGTCCCTCCACTGCGCGCTGTGCGCTCCGGTCGGGATGACAAAAATGAGGGAGTGGCGGGGATGGCAGTTTCAGGGAGAGAGGTATAACTGCAGGTCCCTCCACTACGCGCTGTGCGCTCCGGTCGGGATGACAAAATGAGGGAGTGCGGGGAAGTGCAGCTTCAGGGAGGAGGGGTATAACTGCAGGTCCCTCCGCTACGCGCTGCGCGCTCCGGTCGGGATGACAAATGAGGGAGTGGGGGGGATGGCAGTTTCAGAGAGAAGAGGTATAACTGCAGGTCCCTCCACTACGCGCTGTGCGCTCCGGTCGGGATGACAAAATGAGGGAGTGCGGGGGAATGCAGTTTCAGGGAGGAGAGGTATAAATGCAGGTCCCTCCGCTACGCGCTGCGCGCTCCGGTCGGGATGACAAAATGAGGGAGTGGGCGGGATGGCAGTTTCAGGGAGCTGTATCTGGCGGCCTCCAGCTTTCGCTTAGATCGATCCAGGTTGGATTCGTCTGTTCGATGAGCCAGAGTTTCTTGGCGCGGCTCCAGCGCTTGATTTGCTTTTCCCTGTCGATCGCGTTGTTGATGTATTGGTACTGCTCGTACCACACCAGGCGTTCGCATAGATACCTGGCGCTAAAGCCGGGGATGTTTCGTTCGCGGTGTTCTGTTACTCGTCGGTCGATGTTGTTAGTTACGCCGCAGTAGACTACGCGTCTTCTGCTAGCTACGAGATAAACGTAGTAGTGGTGGTCGTATCTCATGGGAGTGGTGGGGAGAAGTATAAATGCAGGTCCCTCCACTACGCGCTGCGCGCTCCGGTCGGGATGACAAAAAATGAGGGAGTGCGCGGGGAAATTCAGGAGCCTCGCCTAGGCAGGCACGCTTTCGCATGCCTGCTCGGGATGACGGCTTACTGGTGTGGGCGCTGCTCGGGGATGTGGGGCGGTGGCACGGTGACGAGGGCGGCTGGTGTTTCTTCCTTCAGCTCGGGGATGGGGCCTTCGAGAGCGATCTTGAGGACGTCGTCCATCTGTTCGACCCAGTGGAGCTTCATAGAATTCTTGAGGATGTCGGGGAAGTCGGCCATGTCCTTTTCGTTTTCGGCGGGCATGATGGCTTCGAAGATTCCCGCGCGGTGGGCGGCGAGGAGTTTTTCTTTCAATCCGCCGATGGGGAGCACCTTGCCGCGGAGCGTGACTTCGCCGGTCATGGCGATGTCGCGGCGGACGGGAATCTTGATCAGCGCGCTGGCGAGGGCGGTGGCGAGGGTGATTCCGGCGGAGGGTCCGTCTTTGGGAATTGCGCCCTCGGGGACGTGGATGTGGATGTCGACGTTGCGGTAGAAGTCGCGCGGCAGGCCGAGGTGCTGGGCGCGGCTGCGGATGTAGGAGAGGGCGGCCTGTGCCGATTCCTGCATGACGTCGCCGAGCTGGCCGGTGAGCGTGAGCTTGCCCTTGCCGTCGAGGACCTGGACCTCGGTGGAGAGGATGCTGCCGCCGACTTCGGTCCAGGCGAGGCCGGTGACGAGGCCGACTTCACTCTTCTCGTGGACTGCGGAGTCCCGGAACTTTGCTACGCCGAGGAAGTCTTTGAGGTTTTCGGCGGTGATCTCTTCCTTGTGCTTGAGGCCGTTCTTGACGACACGGCGGACGACTTTGCGGCAGACGTTGCCGATCTCGCGCTCGAGGTTGCGCACTCCGGCCTCGCGGGTGTAGTTGCGGATGATTGCAGCAAGCCCATCGTCGGTGAAGGTGATGTTCTTGTCGCTGAGGCCAGTGGCCTCGCGCTGCTTTTTGACGAGATACTGCTTGGCGATTTCGAGCTTCTCGATTTCGGTGTAGCCGTGCAGGCGGAGGATCTCCATGCGGTCCTGGAGCGGGCCGGGGATGGTGTGCAGCACGTTTGCCGTGGCTACGAAGAGGACTTGCGAGAGGTCGTATTCGACATCAAGATAGTGGTCCTGAAAGCTGGTGTTTTGTTCCGGGTCGAGGACTTCGAGCAGTGCAGAGGCCGGGTCGCCGCGGAAGTCGGAGGCCATCTTGTCGACCTCGTCGAGCATGAAGACGGGGTTCTTGGTGCCGGCCTTTTTCATTGACTGGATGATCTGGCCGGGGAGCGCTCCGATGTAGGTGCGGCGATGACCGCGGATTTCGGCTTCATCGCGGACTCCGCCGAGGGACATGCGGACGAACTTGCGTCCGGTGGCCTTAGCGATCGACATGCCGAGCGAGGTCTTGCCGACTCCGGGAGGCCCGACAAAGCAGAGGATGGAGCCTTTGGGATTCTTGACGAGCTGGCGGACGGCGAGGAACTCGAGGATGCGCTCTTTGATTTTTTCGAGGCCGTAGTGGTCTTCGTTGAGGACCTTTTCCGCGTTGTCGATGCTGCGGTTTTCCTTGGATTTTTTCTTCCACGGGACGGCGAGCAGCCAGTCGAGGTAGTTGCGCGAGACGGTGGACTCGGCGGACATGGGGGGCATGGCTTCGAGCTTCTTCAGCTCCTGGATGGCCTTTTCGAAGACGTCCTTGGGCATGCCGGAGGTTTCGATCTTTTTCTTCAGCTCATCGAACTCGGATTTTTCGCCGCGGCCGAGTTCCTTCTGGATGGCCTTGATCTTTTCGTTGAGGTAGTACTCTTTCTGAGCGCGCTCCATCTGGCGTTTGACGCGAGATTGGATGGTGCGGTCCATGTTGAGCTTTTCGATCTCGACGTCGAGGACGTCGGCGACGCGGGCGAGGCGTTCGGCGGGATCGAAGATGTCGAGGAGCTCCTGCTTTTCTGCGATCTCGAGCTGCAGGTTGGCGGCGATGGTGTCGGAAAGCTTGGCGGGCTCGTCCATGCGGACGGCGGCGATCATGGTTTCGTAATTCAGAGACTGTTGCAGCTTGACGTATTGCTCAAAGAGCGAGGTGACGCGCTGCATGAGCTGCTCAATCTGCGGAGTCATCTCGAGCAGGCCTTTGCCGGTTTTGACGGTGGCGACGAAGAATCCGTCGTTGTCGTTCATCTCGACGGCCTTGGCGCGCTCGAGACCCTCGACGAGGACCTTGATGTTGCCGTCGGGCATCTTGACGCTCTGGACGATGTTGCCGATGGTGCCGACGGAGTAGATGTCTCCGGCCTTGGGCTCGTCGATGGAGGCGTCGTGCTGGGTGGCGAGGAAGATCTTGCGGTCGCCAGTGAGCGCTTCTTCGAGCGCGCGAACACTGGACTCGCGACCGACCACAAAGGGGGTCATCATGTACGGAAAGATCACCATGTCCCGGATGGGCATCATGGGCAGCTTCCGGAGTTCATTCCTGTCGCGGGTCTCTTTTGGGGTGGTCACGGTACTTCCTTTCGTCCTTCACATTGGATGAGCCAGGGCCGCAGCCGACTCATGGTCCGGTTCCAACGCAGCGATTCATTCGTCGAGATTTGCGAGAGCTGGGGTGCTCAGCGAGTTGCAGCCAGCGGCAGAAACATGAATTGTTAAAGGCAAGTATACAGGCGAATGTTGCTGCGTCGGCTAGCGGTAAGACGGAACGACTTTCTTCGGGTCGAAACCCCGTCCAGCCCGCCGCAGCGAGCTTTGCATAGCTGGCTAGCCAGCTTTTTCGAGCAGAGGAAGGGCGAGATCGCGCTTCTGCACCATTTCGGCGGTGACTTCGAAGTCCTTGATGCGCTTGTTTCCGGGCAGGTGGTACATGAGGTCGAGCATCAGCTCTTCGAGGATCATGCGGAGTCCGCGTGCTCCGACCTTGCGGTTCAAGGCCTCGACGGCGATGGCGCGAATGGCGCCTTCGGTGAAGTGGAGGTGGACGCTCTCGTAGTCGAAGAGGCGCTGGTACTGCTTCAGGATCGCGTTGCGCGGCTTGCTGAGAATCTCGACCAGGGCGGCTTCGTCGAGTTCATCGAGAATGCCCATGACCGGGAGACGGCCGACGAACTCGGGGATGAGGCCAAACTTGATCAGGTCCTGGGGCTCGGCCTGGCGGAGGAGCTCCGCGTCGCGCTGCGCGCGGATTGGGAGCGTGTCAGGGGATTCCTTTTCCTTGTCGGTGAGCGCCTTGAAGCCGAGGGCCTTTTTGCCGACGCGGCGACCGATGACGCGCTCGAGGCCGACGAAGGCGCCGCCGCAGATGAAGAGGATGTTGGTGGTATCAACGGGGGTGAATTCCTGGTGGGGATGCTTGCGGCCGCCTTGCGGTGGAACGTTGGCGACGGTGCCTTCGAGGATTTTTAGCAGCGCCTGCTGGACGCCTTCGCCGGAGACATCGCGGGTGATGGATGGGTTCTCGTCTTTGCGGCCGATCTTGTCGATCTCGTCGATGTAGATGATGCCGGTCTGAGCGCGGGCGACGTCGCCATCGGCGGCCTGCAATAGCTTGAGAATGATGTTCTCGACGTCTTCGCCAACGTAGCCGGCTTCGGTGAGGGTGGTTGCGTCGACGATGGCGAAGGGAACGTCGAGCATCTTGGCGAGGGTGTGCGCGAGCAGGGTCTTGCCGCTGCCGGTCGGGCCGACGAGGAGGATGTTGGACTTGGAGAGCTCGACTTCGTTCCCCTTGGTCCGGTTCATCTGGATGCGCTTGTAGTGGTTGTAGACGGCGACAGCGAGCTTCTTTTTGGTCTGGTCCTGGCCGATGACGTATTCGTCCAAGAAAGCCTTTACTTCCTGGGGTTTTGGAAGGTGCGCAGGGGCGGCGCCGGGCTGCACGTCGCTGCGATCGTCTTCGAGGATCGAGTTGCAGACGGCGACGCATTCGTCGCAGATATAGGCGCGCGGATAATCGCTTGGCGAAGAGATCAGCTTGGCGACTGCATCCTGCGACTTATGGCAGAACGAGCAGCGAAGTGTTTCGTCGGAACCCGTGCGCGGTTTCATGCTGCTAACCTCTTATTCCTCGAACAGGCTTGACCATCGCACCTGTTTCTTAAGTGCGCGGCCGGTCAATGATCTCATCAATGATCCCATACTCCTTGGCCTGGGGAGCGTTCATGATGAAATCGCGTTCCACATCCCGCTCGATGCGTTCGAGCGATTGCCCGGTGTGCTTGGACATGAGCTTGTTAGTGATTTCGCGAATGCGGAGAATTTCGCGTGCATGAATATCGATGTCGGTGGCCTGGCCGGAGAGCCCACCCATCGATGGCTGATGAATGAGAATTCGCGAGTTAGGCAGGGCGAAGCGCTTGCCGGGCGAGCCGGCGAGCAGTAGAAATGCACCCATGCTGGCCGCCTGGCCGATGCAATAGGTGACGACGCCGTTGCGAATGAACTGCATAGTGTCGTAGATCGCAAGGCCGGCGGTGATCGAACCGCCCGGCGAGTTGATGTAGAGCTGAATGTCTTTTTCCGGGTCTTCGCCAGAGAGGAAGAGCATCTGCGCGATGATCAGGTTCGCGATCTGGTCGTCGATCGGGGTACCAAGAAAGATAATGTTGTCGCGCAGCAGACGGGAGTAAATATCGTAGGCGCGTTCGCCCCGGCTCGTCTGCTCAACCACCATCGGTACAAGTGCCATTGCTTCCTTTTTTCCGCGGAGTCGAACGGCCCCGCTGTCTCAACCAGTTATCGTGGGCGGCGAAAAAGAACAGCCGACTACTTACTCTGCAATCGATGAAAGTGCTTTAAGAGCCGATCCGTTCGTACAGGGAGGCCCGGGTTTTTTCTCTTCGTAGTTGTTCACGGATTCTATTAAGGCTGTCATCCTGAGTCAAACGAGTGCGCAGAGTTTCGAGCGGCTCGCGGCTTTGTACGGAGATAAAGCGAAGCTGCTCTTCGAGTTCCTGATCAGTTACTTCAGTGTGCTCTGCATCGGCGATGCGGTCGAGCAGGATGCTGCCCTTCACTTCGGCGAGCGCTGAGTCGCGCTGCGCGAGGCGCAAGCGGTCGAAGTCGAGTTTGCGCATATCTTCAGGGCTCATGCCCTGAGAGGCAAGAGCGCGAAGACCGCGATCGAGACGAGCGTCGACTTGCTGCTGCACGAGAGACTCGGGAACGGCGAACTGGAAGCGCTCGACGAGAGCACTGACGAGAGCATCTTTCGCGGCGCTCTCAAGCTGGCGAGCTTTCTCCGCTCCGGCTTGTTCGCGCAGCTTCGACTTGAAGGCGTCGATGGTGTCGAAGTCTCCGAGCTCTTTGGCGAAGTCGTCGTTGAGTTCCGGGAGCACCTTGCGCTTGATGGCTTTGACTTCGATTTGATAGGCGATGGTCTTGCCGGCGAGCCGCTTCTCGTTGAAGTCCAGCGGGATAGCTGACTTCAAACTTGAGCTCCTGGCCGGGCTTCGATCCGCGCAAGGCTTCGTTGAAGGCGGGCAGGGTATTTGGGCCGCCGACTTCGACTAAAACTCCGTCGCCGTGAATCGGCTCCGCAGCGATTGCTGCTTCGAGTGCCTCTGACGCTTCAGCGTCCTCGCCGCGAAAATCAATCTCGGCAAAATCGCCGTCGGTGATGGCGCGGTCTTCGAGGACCGGCTCCATGGTTGAGCGGGAGTCGAGGACGCGGGACAACTCGTGATCGAATTCGGCGTCGGTGAGGGCAGTCTCGGGCTTGGGGACGGTTATGTCTTTGTAGCCCTCGATGGAGAAGTCGGGCAGGATCTCGAAGATGGCCTTGAAGTGCAATGGCTGGCCGTCGGCGAGCTGAATGTCGGTTACCTGGGGCTGCGAGACGGGCTTCAGCTTCTGCTGGTCGATCGCGGCGCGGAAGTGGTGGGGCAGTATCTCTTCGACGACATCCTGGCGAATCTGCTCGGCGAAGCGCGTGCGGATCAACGAGTCGGGCACTTTGCCGGCGCGGAAGCCGGGGATGCGCGCCTGCTTCTGATAGCGCTTGGTGACTTTGCGGAATTGCTTGGAGACTTCGTCCGCGGGAACGTCGATGGTGACTTCGCGGGTGCAGTCGGGGTTTAGCGAGGGCGCGTGGTGATGGTGATCGTGGCCAGAGTGGTCGTGGCCCTCGTGATCATGGCCGGCGTGGTCTTCGTGCGATGCGAGTTCGGCGTCGCCAACTGGGGTGATATCGGTATTGGGGGTGGTTTCGAGAGTTTCGGTTGAGCTCAACTTGTGCCTTCCAGACGCTTCCGTCCAACTTTGCGTCGAATCCAAAGTGAATTGAACCTGACGCATACTATGCGCGGCGTTGGACGGCCTATTGCTTATGTTAAGTGGCTTTGGGAGGGGGGTCAAACGAGCGGAATCCCGGGCAAGACCGACGGCGGCCTTTTGCCACGAGAGGTCATAATACTCAGCATGCACATTCCGGGGTCGTGGATCCTGCTGATCTTTGTAGCCGCGCTGACTGTTGTCACTCTGCTGGTGTTGCACTTCACCAAACTGGGACGAATCATCCACCAACAGATTCCGGATCGACCGCAGAGACGGATGTTCCTGGCTTCGGTGAGTTTCTTCCTCACATTTCTGGCGGTGCGGCTGCTGGTCAAGTCGATCACTCACCACGTCGGGCCGTTCGGTTATGTCGAGCTGGGTGGAAGGCATATTCATCACCTGGTTTGGGGGATTCTGCTCTTATTGGTTTCTGGCTATGCGGGGGTTGCGGAATATGGCACCGGCAGCGATTCGCTATCAATTCTTGTGAGCCGGCTGATTGCTTTGAGCTATGGAATCGGGGCCGCGCTGACTCTCGACGAATTTGCGCTCTGGTTGAACCTGGATGCTGCCGCGTACTGGTCGCGCGAGGGACGCGAGAGCATTGACGCAGTCATTCTGTTTGGGGCCCTGCTGGCGATTGGAACGTGGGGCGCTCCGCTGTTTCGCAGGATCTTTCAGCCGAGCTAAATTGAGGGATGAATCCGGGTCTCGGTGCTGAGACGTGGGTTCATCCCCGATGCATGGTCAGCTTTACTTCGCCGGTGTAAACAGCGCGAGGCGCACATGCCAGGTCACGGATTCGCCGGGCTTCAGCGTTACCATGCCGGTGTCCATTGCCGTTCCATACCTTGCCGAAGGGATCGCCGAAGTTGAACTGTTCCTCGACGGCGACGAACTGCTTGGTTGGGGGCGCGTAGACCTGGACGGTTTTGATTTCGGGTGAGACGCCGAGGATCTTGATGCCGTAGGCTGCAGCCGGGTCGGTCAATTGCACATCGACATTGCCATCGGTGCGCTTGAGGGTGGAGAAGTTGTCGTCGAGGAAGTCGTCGGCGAGTGCCTTGCCGTCGGGCGCGTTGTAGTCGTACTTGCCTCCCTCATAGGTCTTGACGTCGACGAGCTTGCCGGTGGGGAAGACTTCGTCGTAGTTGTTGACCAGCGCGAGCTTCTCGGCGGGGATGTGGATGCGCGCCTGCTTGCGGTCTCCGCTGGGGATGGCGAAGTAAGGATGCCAGCCAATGGCCATGGGTTCGGGTTCGTCGCCGACGTTCTTGGCGGTGATGGTGCGTGTCAACTGCGTCGCCGGTGAGCGCGATGGTGAAGTTGATATCGGTCTTCGAGAGCCAGTGGCCGCCGAAGTCGCCGGCGTGGATGATGCCGGTCACGGTCTGCCCGTCGGCTGTGGTTTCGGTATTGACCGATTCGGCCGGGCTCTTGAGGATGAGGCCGTGGATGGAGTGCACCTCGGCGCCGGGTTTCTTGCCGCCGAAGTTTGCGGGGACCGTGATTGTCTTGCCGTGCCACTCGGTGGTGAGGGTTTTGCCGTCGGCGGAGAGCTTGCCGCGGATGCGGTTGGGGTAGGGAACCAGGAAGGCTCCGCCTCCGGCGAAGCTGAGGTTGCCGACGCTGTCGTCGCCGCCGCTGATTGAACTGATCGGGCAGGTCGAAGAAGAGCGGAATCTCGCCCTTGCCGGGAATGTTGGCGGTGATCTGAAAGAGATTCATGCCGCGACCGGGCAGGACAGTGGCGGTGAGGAATTCCGGCTTGGCGCCGTCTCCGGTTGCCTTGCGCTGCAGCTTGACGACATCGGAGCCGCCGATTTTCTCGGGAGTGGTTGCGGCGGGCTGGGCAGCTGGAGCTGGTGTTTCCGGAGTGGAAGACTTGCAGCCGGTGGCGATTAGGGTCATGGCAAGAGAGGCTCCGGCAATGGTTTGTATCAATAGGATGAGGGAAAGCGAATCGGCATGGATCAGTTCCTTCTCGAGAGGTTGAATTCGCCGTCGCGAGAGTTTCTATCCGCCGATTGCGGCGGTTTGACGATCGCGGTTGCGAAACCAGACGATTCTACGCCTAGCGCGAAGTCTGTGAGGCCGCCATGACTGCGACCGGGTCTGATGGCGTTTTTCTTCGAGCGATGGCACTGGCCCGCTCTCGCCCCGGCAACGTTAGAATCGGCGGATGGGCAAGGGAGTTGCTGCAAACGCGCGCGCTATGGCGGAATTGAATGCGCGCGTGGTGAATTGTGAGCGGTGCCCGCGCCTGCGTGCCTATTGCGCCGAGGTCGCGCGAGTGAAACGGCGCGCCTATCTCGATCAGGAATACTGGGGGCGGCCGGTGCCGTCGTTTGGGGATCCGATGGCGCGGGTTTTGATTCTCGGCCTTGCGCCGGGAGCGCATGGATCGAACCGCACCGGGCGGCCGTTCACCGGGGATGGTTCGGGGAGGTTTCTTGTATCCCGTGCTGTACGATGCCGGCTTCGCCTCGCAGCCGATTGCGACTTCGCGGGACGATGGCATGGTGCTTCATGATGCGCAGATCACGGCGGTGGTTCGATGCGCGCCGCCGGGCAATAAACCGCTTCCCGATTGAGATCGCGAACTGTGCGTCGTACCTCGACGAAGAGATTGCTGCTCTGTCTCGGCTGCGGGTGGCGGTGTGCCTGGGAAAGATTGCGTTCGATGGCTATGTTGCTCATCTCATCCGCGCGGGGGTCATTGCGCGGCGCGGGAATTTGAATTTCGCGCATGGAGCGGAGTTTGCGGTGCCTGATGGGCGGCATCTGCTTGCGACCTATCATCCTTCGCTTCAAAACACGAACACTGGGAAGCTCACTGCGGCTATGTTCCTGAAGGTATTTCAGAGGGCGCGAACGCTGGCATCGAAAGGGTGAGTAACTCGGGTCTCGTCCCCAATGGATCAAGCGCCTGGCGGACATCTTGATTGGGAAAAATCACATCAGGATTAGGGAGGGTTTTGTTTTGGGAGGGTGGCGATGTTGATCGATGTGGTGATCGTCCTTCTGGTGCTGATGTTGCTGGGAGCGATCCCCGCGTGGCCTTACAGTCGCGGCTGGGGTTACTACCCAAGCGGCGGCATCGGGATCATCCTTGCGATTGTTGTTGTTTTGCTTTTGTTGAATGTCTTTTGATCTGGATCGAGGCTGGAGGATTCATTTGGAGCGGGAGACCGGGATCGAACCGGCGACATTCAGCTTGGGAAGCTGACGTTCTGCCACTGAACTACTCCCGCTCGCGGCTGACCATCAAGTGCGATTGTAGTGGGATTGGTCTTCAGCGACAACTCGCGGATGCCCTCGCCCGACGTCATCTCCTCACGCTCGTGCGTTGATCGTTAGATAGGAAAAGGTTTTCGTCGCGGGGTCGTACAGTGCTTGCCAATAACATGTTGCTCCATCAATGACGACATACAGGTGGCTGCGCCACGTTGGAGGTGGTGTTTCGTCGCAAGAAGCGTTAACGTAGACTCGATGCTGTCCCTCGAACGCCACCGCTAGGTATTGTCTGAAATATTTTTCGGGATGTTCAATGCGAATTCTAGCGGTCCACCCCTCTACGGGGAGGCTTGCGATCTGTGAGAGGTTTTTCTCAAGTCCCGCTATGTCGGCTAACGTCGGCCTCCATCCGGTTCTAGAGAGGACTTCACCCTTACGACGTATCGGAATCAACTTCGCCTCTCGATTGGGAAGCAAAACAAAGTGCTCCGGTGGTTGTCCCTCCCCGCAGGCGACGCTCAGTAGCAACAAGCCAGCGATCGTCAATTTCCGAAGTGACACTGCGCTCGCTCGATTGATCCGACGAAATCTTTCGCGACAGATCAGACGGTTCCAGGTTGAGAGCATTCTTGTTTAGACACCGCTTGTTGTAAATGAGCTCCAGAGAACGCCCTCAAGGTAAAGGCCGTGCATTCCTCGCGAGTCATTCGGCCTTCTTCGTGTTATTACTCCGGTCGTCGTCGGGTAGTTGATGGTCGGGGTCGGCGGTAACGGTGGCGATTGGGGTTTTGCTTTCGAGCGTCCAGATGTAGCTTTTCTTGGAGAGCCAGGTTTCCACTGGTAGCTTGACTCGCTCCTTGGTTCCGTCGGTGAAGACGGCTTCTACCGTCGTCGGCAGCACGAGCTGGCCGCGATTGGTGATGGTCACCTGCTGGCCGTCGATCTTGTCGACGGAGACGTCGTACTTCCAGTTATTCAGATACCAGCCTCGCCAGAAGAAGCCCAGGTCTTCGCCTCCTTCGCTTTGCATTTCGCGGAAGAAGTCGGAGGGGGAGGGGTGTTTGAAGGCCCAGTCGCGGATGTATTTGCGGAAGGCCCAGTCGAAGCGGTCGGGGCCGAGGATCTGCTCGCGGAGCAGGACCATGCCGTAGGCTCCTTTGAAGTAGCTGACGGGGTGGCCGAGCTGCATGGTGTAGGAGTCGGCGGGCGCCAGGATGGTCGGAGCGGTGGCGTCGTCGAGTACCTTGAGGATGGTGTCGGGCGGCTCGCCTCCGGCGGAGTATTCGGAGTCGCGCTTGGGGCCGTACTTGCCTCCGGCGTATTCGGCGGATTCTTCGATGTCGATGAAGGTGTTGAAGCCCTCGTCCATGAAGGCGTGGCGACGTTCGTTGGAGCCGACGATCATGGGAAACCAGGTGTGGCCGAATTCGTGGGCGGTGAGCCAGAAGAAGAATGGGCCTTTGTCGGTGACGCCGTCGAAGACGACTCCGGGATATTCCATGCCGCTGGAGAAGCCGGCGATGCTGACCGCGGCCGGCCACGGGTAGGGATACCAGTGTTTGGAGAAGCGCTCGATGGTGTCCTTGGTGTATTCGGTGGACTTGTCCCAGGCGTCGGGGCCGGCGCTCTCGGGCGGGTAGACGCTCATGGCGAGCGACTTTTTGCCGTCGGGGAGATTGATGCGCGCGGCGTCCCAGATGAATGCGGGTGAGGCGCTCCAGACGACGTCGCGAGTGTGGTCCATGTGGAAGTGCCAGGTTAGGGTGCCGTCTTGTTTGGGGCGGCTGGCGGGGTCGTTCACCTCGGCGGCGGTGCGGATGTAGACGGTTGCGTCGCTGTTGCTGGCCTGGGCGAGGCGTTCGATCTGGGTCTTGGTGAGCACGTCTTTCGGGTTTACGAGCTCGCCGGAGCCGGCGACGATCATCTTTGAGGGCACGGTGACGAAGTAATCGAAGTGGCCGTATTCGAGGTAGAACTCGCTGCCGACGTAGGGGAGCGTGTCCCATCCGCGCAGGTCATCGTAGACGCACATGCGCGGATACCACTGCGCCATGTCGTAGATCTCGCCATCCTTCGACATTCCCCATGAGGTGCGGCCACCCCATTCGCCGGGGATCTGGTAGTGGTACTTGATGTGGATCTTCAGTTGGCCGTGGGATTTGAGCGGGTCGGCGAGGCGGATCTGCATCCGAGTGTCGCTGACGATGTAGTCGGCCTTGGTCGTGTTCTTGCCGGAGATGATTTCCACGGAATCAAGAAGGTCGCCTTCGGTGCTGGTCGGCGCGGGTGGCGCTGCAGCCGGGTCGGCGTTGGGTTTGCGTCGTCTACCGAAGTTGAAGGCGTAGTGGCTTCGGGAATCTTTCTGGTAGATGTTCTGTTCGAGCATGATCCACAAACTCGTCAGCGTGTCGGGGCTGTTGTTGGTGTAGGTGATGGTCTCGTCGGTGTGGAGCTGCTTTGCTGCGGTGTCGAGGGTGGCGTGGAGTTCGTAGTCGGCTTCATTCTGCCAGTAGCTCGGGCCGGGGGCCCCGTTGCTGGAGCGATAGACGTTCACGGGATCGGGAAGGGTGAGTGGTGCGAAGGTAAGTCGCGGGTCGTATGTCGAGTCGGAAGTTGGCGCGGTGGCGGCGCGGAGTCTGCGCGTTTACTTCTAACGAGCGCTGGAGCGCCAAAGTTAAAAGGAGTAGAGCAAGATGGGAAACACGATGGCATCGGCGCGAAGGGCGGACAGGCAGCAAATGGACCTCGCTTGGGGATGGATATTCGAAGACGTCTGTTTGAACTATCGTCGCATATCCCGCCTGAGACGCCGCTACGGCGTTTGGGCGTCGGAAATCATCCCTAATAATTAGGATGAATCGCAGATAGTTTTACCGCCATCTAAGTGGGCGATGGGCGTACGGGATTCTGACGGCCAGCAGATCGACGCGAAGGGATGAATTCATATGGGAAAGCTGGATGGGAAGGTTGCGGTAATCACCGCAGCTACGTCAGGGATGGCTTTGGCGACGGCGAAACTGTTCGTTGAAGAGGGCGCTTATGTCTTCATCACCGGGCGGCGGCAAGACAAGCTGGATGAAGCGGTGAAGGCGATTGGGCGGAATGTGACCGGCGTCCAGGGCGATGCGGCGAATCTGGCCGACCTGGACCGGCTCTATGAGACGGTGAAGAAGGAAAAGGGACGGATCGATGTGCTCTTTGCGAGCGCGGGGCGGGGCGAGTTGGCGAAGATCGGCGAGATTACTGAGGAGCATTTCGACTCGACCTTTGACCTGAATGTGCGCGGGACCTTGTTTACGGTGCAGAAGGCGCTGCCGCTCTTCAGCGATGGCGGTTCGATCTTCCTGAATGGATCGATTGCCAGCATCAAGGGTTTTCAGGCGTTTGGCGTTTATGCTGCGAGTAAGGCGGCGGTACGTTCGTTTGCGCGGACGTGGCTGAACGATTTGAAAGACCGGAAGATTCGAGTCAATATCCTGAGTCCCGGGCCGATCGATACTGCTGTTCTGGATCCCCTTGGTCCTGAGGCGAAGGATTATTTCAAGTCGCTGGTTCCGCGCGGAGAGATTGGGCGGCCGGAGGAGATTGCGACGGTGGCGTTGTTCCTGGCGTCGAGCGATTCGAGCTTTGTGAATGGAGTTGAGTTGTTTGTGGACGGCGGTACGGCGCAGATCTGATCGAAAATGCAGCAGAACGGTGTGCCGTGAATCCGACATCTCAAGATGCCGGGCACGCGCACCCAGGCCCCTCAAGCAAACCTGAGGGGCCTTTCTGTTTCAGGGTTTCACCAGGATCGCCTGGCCGGTGTGGAAGGCGGCGTGGCTGGTTCGGCTGAGGAGGATGGCGAGGCGATTTCTCGTTGGGTCTTTGGCGAAGTCTTCGTCGGAGACGGCGGTGTGCTTTTGCAGCCATTCCTCGGGGGTAAGTTTTTCGAAGGTTGCAGTGAGCTTGTCGTTGACGTCGGTCCACGCCTGCTTGAGATCTGCTGCGGAGAGCGGATCGGGGTGGGTCTTGTCGGGATTGGTGATGTAGACGTCGTCGAGCTCGGGATGGAGGCGTTCTCCGATGTCGAGCAGCGAAAACATGCGGTCGTGGACGGCGGTCAGGTGGCCGACGAGATAGAGGAGGCGGTTGCGGCCGGGGGCGACCTGCTGCTGAAGCTGTTCGTCGGTGAGCGGCGAGATGCCCTTGCTGAAGCGGCCGACGACGAGCTTCCAGGTGTTGACGGCGGTTGTTGCCATGATTTCTTCGGTGGTCATTTGGGAAGGTCCTTTTCTTTGATCTCTGAACCTGGTTGGTGAAAGGGCTCTCAGTAGATGGCGAACAGGCGGAGTCGGTCGCTCTATCTTCGTTTGGAGCAGCGAGTTTGGCATTCCCTCTGCGCCGGAAGCCGCTCTGATTGTGCCCCTTGACGCGCCGGGGACAATCCCAAACCTGGCCGGGACCCTTGAAGTTTCCCCTAACGGCGTTCTGGTTGGGACGGCAGCGGTTAGAGCATTTTCACTTCTAGTCTGAACAGACGAGAGTGGCGAAGAGTGGCTTTTTGCTGGGGCAAAAGCCACGCCGAAGGTGGTTGCCTTGTAAGCACTGGAAGTGAAAGTGCTCTAGTGCTTTTCCTTTTTCGTCTTCGCCGGCTTGGGTATGGAGTATCCATGGCGGGCCTGTATCTCGAGGCCGGGTTGATTCACTTTCACCTTCAGGCGATGGTAGGAGCCGTCGGGCTTGAGGTCGGCGGGCGAGATATCGATCAGGTAGAGGTGCTCCGGGGCCGCTGCGAGTTCCGAGAGGCCGGCATCGAGGTCATTGCTATTGTGACTGAAGGTTCCACCCGTACCGTCGGCCAGTTCGGACAGGGGATTCTCATCAGCTTCCATGGTGCGGCGGCGGATTTCAGATTGATACTGGGGGTCTTTGCTGTCGTCTTCGCTGGCGTTCATCGACGTCGTATATAAACCTCGGGCGTCGAGAGCGCTGATGGTGACGTTGGCGCTTGCGGCGATATCGATGATCTGCGATTCGAAGGAGAGAACGTCGGATTCGACCGTCAGGAAGCCGGGCGAAATCAGGACCAGCGTGGCTTGTCCCGGCAGGTTGGCCAGGGCACGAACCAGAGCTCGAATCGTGGTAAAAGTCGCCTGGACATCCTGGCGTCCGACCATTTGCACCTGCATGGCGGTTGACTCGGCGAGTCTCTGGGCGGTGTCAAGGTCTCGCTGCGGGTTCATCTCCGGGTTGCAGCTGAAGACTTGCCGCACCGCCTCCGCGAGCGCTTGGCTGTCGTGCTGATTCTCGATGAGGTCAGCCTGATAGTACTGAATGTAGGGACATTCTGTGCTGCTGGAGCGATAAACGAGTCTCGGTTTCAAACTCTTGATCGCATCTTGCAATTTGTCCCGATCACGGGTGACGCCGGTGTTGATTTTGCCGGAGACTGAGATGACAGCAGCGTAGTCCGACTCGCCCAACGACTCGGCCACAGCTTTCGCCCCGGCCTTTTGGACGTGGACAAGGTCCTGGGCTTCGAGGTGCATATCGTCGAAGAGAAAGATGACGAAACGCGGCCGCGGTGGCGGCCCCGCGGACTCAGGGGTCGATGACGCCGCGTTGCCGACCTCTCTTGCTGGCTGCGGCGTGCGGCTTTCCATCATGAATCCTGAGATCGGTTGGAGCTTGTCGTTGTCAAAGACCTGGAAGTCTTCTTTTTTGAGATCGCCGACTGCACGGCCCTGCTTATCGCGGACCACGACCGGAATCACTACCCGAGTGACGTTGACGGTGATCGTGGGGGGCGCAGCCGGCGGGACCTGCGGCTGCTGCGCTACGCCGATGGAACTATACAGCACAACGCAGCAACCGAGGACAAAGACCACGCGCACTGATTCGCTCCAATTCGTCCGCAACTTCTGAAGCAGCGACTTCTAACGCGACCAGAATGTGACAGGGAACGCCTGGACAGGTGAATAGACGTTCCCTCTGCGGCTGAAGCCGCACCTCAGGAGTAGCTCCCTAGTTAGAAGGGGCTGTGTAGATCGACTTACCTTCCTTGATGGTTTCAACTACTTTGATGTTCTTGATCGCGCAATTCTATTCCCACATGTGTCAGGATTTCGCGTGAAATCACGTATGCCCGGGAAGGGTGGGTGCGGCTTGTTGGAGGATTTGTTTTCGCCTATCATCAACGATATTGAGGGCGCTGAGCGCGGCAGGCCACGGGGGCCGGCAACCGCGGCGCATCGCCCCGGTTCGTCCAACATGATCGGGGCAGAAAGAAGCCCCCTTGAAGACGATCATCGAACCTTTCCGCATTAAATCCATCGAGCCCATTCGTATGACCACGCGCGAGGAGCGGCATGAGCTGCTGGCGTCGGCGCATTACAACCTGTTCGGGCTGAAGTCAGAAGATGTGTTGATCGATTTGCTGACCGACTCCGGCACCTCGGCGATGAGCGCCCGGCAATGGGCGGCGGTGATGCTTGGCGATGAGAGCTATGCCGGTTCGCCTTCGTTTCTGCGCTTTGAGGCGGCAGTGCGTAACCTGATGCCATTCCGGCATATCATTCCGACTCACCAGGGGCGCGCGGCTGAGGCGATCCTCTTTCATCTGCTCGGCGGACCGGGGCGCAAGGTGCCTTCGAATACTCACTTCGACACGACGCGCGGCAACATCGAGGCGACCGGCGCCGAGGCGTTCGACCTGGTGATTGCCGAGGGGCGCGATCCGCAGGCGCTGCACCCGTTTAAGGGAAACATGGATGTCGCGCGGCTGGCTGAGTTTCTTGCTGAGCACGGCGACGATGTGCCTTGTGTGATGTTGACGGTGACCAACAATGCAGGCGGCGGGCAGCCGGTGAGTTTGGAGAATATTCACCAGGTCGCGGAGTTGGCGCACAAATACGGCAAGCCGTTCATTATCGATGGTTGCCGGTTCGCGGAGAATGCGTGGTTCATCAAGACACGCGAGGTTGGGCAGGCTGGGCGCGCCGTGACCGAGATCGTCCGCGAGATGTTTGCCGAGGCGGATGGCATGACGATGAGCGCGAAGAAAGACGCGTTCGCGAATATCGGCGGATGGCTGGCGCTGAATGACGATGCTCTGGCCGAACGCGCGCGCACGCGGCTGATTCAAACGGAGGGGTTTCCCACGTACGGTGGGTTGGCGGGGCGGGACCTGGATGCGATTGCGCAAGGGCTGACGGAGATCGTGGACGAGGCCTACCTGGCTTACCGGATTCGCACCAACGAATATATCGGCGAGCGGCTGATGGCGATGGGGATTCCGGTGGTGCGTCCGACTGGAGGGCATGCCGTATTTGTGGATGCGCGGGCGTGGCTTGCTCACATTCCGCCGCTCCAGTATCCGGGGCAGACGCTGGCTTGCGCGCTCTATGAGTTTGGCGGGGTGCGGGCCTGTGAGATCGGGACGGTGATGTTTGGACGCTCGCCGGATGGTTCGGAGCATCCGGCAACGATGGACCTGGTCCGGCTGGCGATGCCGCGGCGTGTCTATACGCAGTCGCATGCCGATTACGTGGTCGAAACCTTTGCCGAAGTTGCCGAGCAGAAAGAAAATCTGCCGGGCTACCGGATTGTCTGGGAGCCGGCGGCGATGCGTCATTTCACGGCGCGGTTCGCGCCGATCCCGAGCTAAACGTCCCTAGCGAGGTGAGCGCGACGTTGCGAGCGTGGCGCTTAGCCTGCCACAGCGGGAAGGCGGAACCATTCGGCCGCGTTGCGCCGGAAGACGGCGTCCTGCTCGGATTCGGATAAGCCTGCGGTCAATTCTTCGTAACCTGCGTAAACAGAGGCAAAGCTGCGGGAGAGACCGGAGATAGGGCGATGGCTGCCGAGCATGATGCGCTTTGTCCCGAAAAGTTCGAAGACGGTATCGACCCAGGGTTGGGCCTGAGGCACAGTCCATTGCATGCCGAAGATACACTCAACCGCGGAGATGACGATGCGGGTGTTGTCGCAGACGCTTAACGCCGTGAGGTCCTGCTTCCAACGCGTGAAGCCGTTGTTGTCGACGGCCTGTGGCCAACCCATTACAGCTATGGTGAAGCCGATCCCAGGATTGAGCCGGACCACGGACAACAGATCTGGAAGCTGCCCGGAGAAGACCTCTAAGGAACACTTGAAGTTGTAGTTCGCGAGCAGAGCCAGTCCCTTGCGCCAACGCGGATCGCGGAGCAGGTCGGGTCGCTTTGACATCCGGCGCAGTGGATGGTCATTGTCCCATCCAAGGTGTTCTCGGACCACGGTGACATTTGGACACTGAACGTACGCTTCGAGAGTGGCCTCGAGGTCGGGATTTAGAAGGTCTACCAGGCCGACAATCGACATCGGTACCGGGAGACGAGCAGACATCGCCTGTGCCCACTGAACCTCTCGGAGCGGATCGGAGGAGAGAAACTCGTTCCACACGATCCCGTCTATTTGCAGGGTTCCTGCCTCCGCGAGGTAGTCGTCGAAGAGATGTTTTCGGGGAAGGGTGGAGTAGTCTCCGACGAGGGCCAGGAAGGTCTGATCGACCGTCTCGAGAAAGTCGTGCCTGTTCGCCTGGTGATCATAAAGGTGGACATGGGCATCGACGATGCGGCGCTTCTGCGATGGAGGCATTCCAGTTTGGCCTTGAGTATGGACCCGAGAGGCGGGCGCTTCGGGACACATCCACTATAGCTTGAACTCGCGGGAATGACGGGTCTAAAGCCACCCTTTTGGTTTGGATCTGCCGTGCCGGTTCGAAAGTTTTTTATAGCGGTGCAGCGCGGAAGAAAATATCTCGTCTCCTGTATTAGTGGAGCGGTTTGCGGCACGGACGGGCGCCGCTCTTGATCTCTGGAGGAATGACTGTATGCGGAAATTTCTTTGCGGTATCGTGATGGGCGCGTTCCTGGCGCTTGCGGTCAATCTGGCGACGGCGCAGACTGCCGATTCGGCGCCTCCGCCTCCACCGCGCGGCGAATGGGGCCATGGTCCTCATGGCCCCATGGATCCGGCGTCGCAGGCGGCGCATATGGCGAAGCGTTTGAACCTGACGGCTGAGCAGCAGACCCAGGTGCAGAACATCCTAACCAATGAGCAGGCGCAGATGAAGGCGCTCAACACGAACGAGACCATCACCCACCAGCAGTGGCTAGCGCAGACCAAGGCGCTGCACCAACAGAGCCGGACCCAGATCGGCGCTCTGCTTACCGACACGCAGAAAGCGCAAATGATGCAGCGTCGCGGCGGCCCGGAGGCGATGGGTGACCGCGAAGGGCCCCCTCCTCCGCCCGAGCAGTAATTGTTCTGTGCCTGGTTCTCGGAAGGCCGCTCTCTGGAGTCTGTTACGAAACTCTTCCGGTTTGCCTGAATAGATGAGAAGATGCCCTTGCGAGAGCGAGGGCATCTTCGTTTATGGGATATATCCGAGGGGATGGGCGCAGTCAGGGAACCCTGTTTCCGGTGGTGCTGGATGATCTTGTTCCGCCCGATCATCTGTGTCGTGTGATTGACGCGTTTGTGGAAGGTCTTGCGATGAGTGAGCTGGGCTTCGAGCGATCCGAAGCCGCGGAGACGGGCCGTCCAGGTTATGACCCACGCGACCTGCTGAAGCTGTATCTGTATGGCTATTTACACACGATCCGGTCCTCGCGAAGGTTGGAAGCCGAGTGCCGCCGTAATGTGGAGTTGATGTGGCTGCTGGGGCGGCTCTATCCGGATCACAAGTCGATTGCCGAGTTTCGGCGGATGCATCGAGAGGCGGTTACGGCTGCCGGAGCGCAGTTGGTGCGGTTTGCGCAGAGCTGCGGCCTGATTCGCGGGGAGTGGGTTGCCATCGATGGCACGAAGTTCCGCGCTGTTTCCAGTGCCGACAGTGTGCGTGAGCGACAGGCGTTGGAGCGCTATCTGGATAGCATGGAGCAAGCAGACGAAGAGCAGCAGACAGTCGTTGATCCGTCCGCTGTGCAGGTTGCACTGGAGAAGCTGAAGCGACATCCGGAGCCGGAGGCGCGTTTTATGCCCGTTGCAGGCACCAAGGCTCCTGCCTACAACGTGCAGACTGCAGTTGATGCCGAGCACGCGCTGATCGTCGCCCATGCCGTGACGCTGGAGGCAGGAGACAACGTGCAGTTACTGCCGATGGCAGAAGCTGCGAAGAAGGCGCTCGGCGCCGAGAGATTAAAGGTCGTGGCCGACGCCGGCTACGCAAACGGCGAGCAGGCGGCGCGCTGCGAAGCGGCAGCCATCCTGCCGCATGTGCCTGTCAAGCGCGCCGTCAACAACCAGGGAGACGGCACGTTGTTTGGCCGTGAGCAGTTCCATTACCAGCCCGGGACCGACACCTATCTCTGCCCGGCGAACAAGATTATCCGGCGCAAGCAACTTCAACGCAAAAACAAGGCCGTCGTATATCGCGCCAATGCCGCTGACTGCGGTAGCTGCGCGATCAAGGCGCGTTGCACACAGACCTCAGCTCGCATCCTGACTCGGCTGCTGGATGAGGATGCGCTCAACCGCATGCACCAGCGCGCTACCCCGGAAGCGATGAGGCTCAGACGATCCACTGTCGAGCTTCCCTTTGCGGTTCTTAAGTACCACATCTTCGGTCACCCCCGCCTGTTGCTCCGCGGCACTGGCGGCGCACAGACCGAAATCAGCCTCGCAGTCATGGCTTACAACCTCAAACGAATGATCAATGTCCTCGGGGCGGTGAAGTTCACCCGCCAACTCACCCCGGCATGATCCAACCCAACTCCAAAACGAAGAACGCTCCCAGTAGGGAGCGCTCTTTCGAACAGAACAACCGCGTTTCGTAACAGACTGTCTGGAGCGGCCTTTTTTGTTGGCGAAGCGGCGACTTAGAACTCCCCTCAGCGACTAAAGTCGCAGCTCTCGCGAGGGCTTGATGGCACGGCTGAAGCCGCGCCCCTTCAGGCGTGCGATGGGATCGCCCTAAAGGTAGTTGGAGATTTCGATGAGGTTGTGGTCGGGATCGCGGATGTAGACGGAGCGGAGCTTGCCGACGGCTCCGGTACGCTCGACGGGGCCTTCTTCAATGTGGATACGGAGAGCCGCGAGGTACTCGACGACTTCGTCCATGGGAGTGAGGGTGACGAAGCAGAGGTCTGCGGAGCCTGGTGTGGGATGCTGGGCTTTGGGGTTGAATTCGTGTCCGCGCTGATGGAGGTTAATTTTCTGATCTCCGAAGCGGAGCGCCTTGCGGCCTTCGAACTTGATTGGCTCCATGCTGAGGACTTCGGAGTAGAAGTCGATGGTTGCGTCGAGGTTGGCCACGGTGAGGACTACGTGGTCGATTTGTTCAATGGTGAATGCCATGAGGTGGAATGATAGTCCTTCGTAGAGTTGTTAGTCCCGGTTCTCAGTTTTCAGACTAGTTTCGGGCTAACGAGTGAGATTGCCGATTCAGCCGCCGATGTGGACCATGCTTCTTGAGGGCTTGAGAAAGCCGGGTTCGCCTATGTGGTGGCGGGCTTCTTTTTTCTCGATGGTCTTTTGGATGAAGGCGGCGAGATCGGCGTCGGTGCCTCCGCTCTGAAGGACGGCATAGAGGTCGTGATCTGACTGTGAGAAGAGGCAGGTGCGGATTTTGCCGTCGGAGGTGAGGCGGACGCGGCTGCATGCTCCGCAGAAAGCTTTGGAGACAGGCGCGATAATGCCGACTTCGCCGACCGTATCATCAAACGTATAGCGCATGGCGGTCTCGCCGAGAGTGGTGGCGGGCAGCGGGACGAGCGGGCGGAAGCTGTTGAGAATGTCGAGCATCTCGTTGAAGCCGACGACCACATCGGGCGACCAGATGCGGTCTTCTTCGAGTGGCATGAATTCGATGAAGCGAACGATGACGCCTTCGTCGCGGGAGAATTGGGCGAAGGGGACGATCTGGTCTTCGTTGAAGCCGCGCAGGATGACGGCATTTACTTTGACGGGCTCGAGGCCGGCGCGCTTGGCGGCGCGGATTCCGGCGAGGACTGCGTCGTAGCCATTCGAGACGCGGGTGATGCGGGCGAATTTGTCGCGGTCGACTGCATCCATGCTGACGGTGATGCGGGAAAGGCCGGCATCTCTGAGCGGCTGGGCGACGTGGGCGAGCAGGTGTCCATTGGTGGTGATGGCTACGTCGAGGTGTTTGCCGGAGGTGGTGGTCATGGCGGCGAGTTCGCCGACCATGTGCAGGAGCTGTTTGCGGAGCAGCGGTTCGCCGCCGGTGATGCGGACTTTTTCAATGCCGAGCGAGACGAAGACGCGGACGATGCGGAGGTAGTCTGCCATAGGCAGCTCGGAAAAGGGAATGCCGTCTTCGCCGGAGCGGCAGTAGACGCAGCAGTAGTTGCAACGATCGGTGACCGAGACCCTTAGGTCGGTGATGCTGCGTCCGAATTTGTCGGTCAAAGATTTGTAGTTCAAGGGCATCAAGTTCCCTTAAGACATCGAGTTCCGTTTTGGAAGTGCGAGCAAAGCGCAATCGAAGAAAGTCAAAACGGCAGTGGCTCAAGCAATTGTAGCGACGTAAGATCGCCGTACGTTTCCGTATCGTGCGAAGTGCGCTCTAGGCAAGCCGTTAGATGGGGTAGACAAGTGTTGCTTGCCAAAGCAACAAAGGCCCCGTTAGTGGCGGGGCCTTTGCAGTCACTCTGGTACGGAAGGTGGTGATACTGCATGTTCATCATGTTGCAGTTTCGTTTCGCGATTCATGTGCCGATCAGGGCATGGATCGCCGCGCTGATTGCCTTCTATTCGAAGTAGATCAGCGTTTCAGCCGGGTTCGCAGTCCCCGGCTGAAACTAGTATCAGTTTATATCAGCTGTAGCGCTGGTTCTTCTTCCTTTTGCGAATTCCCCTTGAATCATCCCGATTTGGTATTGGCAAGCTGGCCGTCTTCCAGTAAAAGTGTCCCCTGCATGGGATAGTTCGGGGCGGCGCGGTGGGCTGCGATTATGAAGATGCGATGGCGTTGCCTGGACTCTTCCTGTAAGAGTTCGAGGACGACTGATTGCAGCCCTGCATCGAGGGCGGAGAGTGGTTCGTCGAGCAACAGGACCCTTGCCGGTGAGAGCAGGGTCTGGATGAGGACGATACGCTGGGTCTCGCCTCCGCTAAGGGCACGGACAGGACGGTCGCGGAGTCCGGCAACTTGCAGATACTTCGCGAGGGTATGAACGCGATCCCTGTCTGCGCCGCCTAGCTTAGCGGCGAAGCGGAGATTTCGGGCGACTGTCCAGTGTGGAAAGAGCCTCCAGCGCTGGGGCATGAGGGAGATGGAGCGGCGCTCGGGAGCGTAATGGCTGACCTCATTGCCGTTGACGCGGATGCTGCCTTGCGCCTCGGCGTGGAATCCGGCGAGCGATTCCATGAGGAGAGATTTTCCTGCGCCGCTGATTCCGGCGAGCCACCAGCATCCGGCGTGGGGCAGGGTGAAGGTGAGTGGGCCGAGCGCCTTTGCGCCGCTGGCGAGCGACAGGGCCGTAACTTCCAGAGAAGGGATCGGCGGATTTTCCATCGGTGGCGAGGGCTCAGGCATGTTCGAGTGCCTCGCTGGGCTGGAGGTAGTGAATGATGGCCTGAAGCAACAGTCCGGCGACGATCATGAGGGCAGCGAGGGGACGGACGGCGTCGAGGCCTTCGTTGGAGAACTTCTCGTAGATGAGCACCGGGAGGGTGGGGGGGAAGTAGGCGACGACGAGGATGGCTCCGAACTCTGAGGCGGAGCGGGCCAGCGCCATGGCCGCGCCGCCGAGCAGGCTGCGGCGGACGAGCGGGAGTTCGATCTGGAACAGGGTTCGCCAAGGGCCGGCACCGAGGGTTCGAGCGCGGAGGGCGTAGGCAGGGTCGAGTCCGGCGAAGGCCTGGCGGCAGACCTGCACCTGGTACGGCGCGGAGACGAAGAGCATGGCGGCGATGATGGCTGCGGGAGTGCCGAGGAGCGACCCGGACGCGGGGGAAAGGTGCAGCGATTGGAGCAGGTGATTGAGCAGTCCGGGTCTCGCAAGGATTAATAGCAGTGCGATGCCCGCAACGGGATGCGGGATGAGCAGAGGAATGTCGACGAGCGGTAAGAGAATGCGGGATATCCAGACCGGGCGTTTCGCGAGCCAGTAGCCGAGCGCGGCGGAGAGCAGCAGGCCGAGCGCAGCGGCGGCTGCGGCGCAGGCGAAGGTCAGAAGCAGCGCCTGGCGGACTTCGGGGATGGTGAAGAGCCTGAGGACGGCGAGCGGCGAGACCCAGCTGAGCTGGACGAGCGGAGCGATGAGAAAGGCGAGCAGCAGCGCGCCGAGCGTGGCCGCGAGGGCGAGAAGACGGCGGTCGGCGGGGCTTCGCTTCACTTGCCTATGCTAGCTGAACGGTGCTGGGCGGGTCAGCGCGGTTTTTCGAGCAGCCACTTGAGGTTGGCGCGGACGGTGGGCCACTCCGGCGCGATGATGCTGTAGACGCAGGTGTCGCGGAGAGTGCCGTTCGGTGCTATCTGATGGCTGCGCAGAATGCCGTCGAGTTTGGCGCCGAGGCGCTCGATGGCGTGGCGGCTTTGATGGTTCATGAAGTGAGTGCGGAGCTCGACGGCGATGCAGTCTAGCGTGTCGAAGGCGTGACCGAGCAGGAGCAGCTTGGCCTCGGTGTTGAGTCCGCTGCGCTGGACGCTTTTCGCGTACCAGGTTGAGCCGATCTCGACGCGGCGGTTGGTTGCGTCGACGTTCATGAAGGTCGTCATTCCGGCTGCCTTGCCGGTTGCAGGATCGATGACGGTAAAGGGCAGCATGGAGCCGGCGGCTTGCAGGGCGAGGCGGCGCTCGATTTCGGCGTGCATCTTTTCGGGGGGTGGGGCGGAGGTGTACCAGAGCTTCCAGAGCTCGCCGTCCTGGACTGCGGCGATTTGGGCGTCGGTGTGGTCGAGTGAGAGTGGGATTAGCTCGACGTGTTGGCCTTTGAGGGTTACTGGTTGGATCAGGTCGTTGGGCACGAGAGTAAGTCTAGAACATTGGCTCTGAGTGAGCAGAGTCATCATAGCGCCGTTTCGGCAGGGATTGTTACGAGTGTTTGGGCTAGCAACGGTACGCGGGTTTATCGTTATCTACGTTATGAGCTAGTTTGCGCGGGCTTTCAGACCATTGATGAACGCGGGAACACTCGGATCATCCCAATCAGCTCCACCTGCATGCTGGGCGGCGATCCTCCCGTCTTTTGAATAGAGGAAAGTTGCCGGATACTGATGAAAGTACATTGAGGGCGGAATGTCTTCGTCGCGTGTAACGAAGAATGGCAAGGAGTAGTGTCCAAGGCGCGCGTAGCGTTCCACGCGTCGAGGCGAATCGAGCCGGGACACGATCAGAAAGACTACCTCTGGATCATGCTTGTATCGGTCATATAGTGCCTGTACCGTGGGCATTTCTGCTACACACTGAATGCACCATGTTCCCCAGAGATCAAGAAAGACCACTTTTCCTTTGTAGTCGCTTAGGTGCCGTCCTTGCCCATCGAGTGTTTGGAATGACAGGTCTGGCGCCGGTAGCGATACAGCGACGAGTCTTGGCGACCGCGATTCAACGTTTCTACGGACAGCGCGAAATAGGAAGAATCCAGCGAGAGACGCGAGAACGATCAGAGCGAGAAACACGCTGCCTATCCGCTTCCACGCTCTTTTCATGCGCTCGTCCTCGTAGACGCCGAGATTCTGATGGCTCTTGCGGATTAAGCTTATCCGTCCTGTGAAGTCGGCTTGTCAGAAGAGATATGGAGCGCGTTCAGGCGTGTCAGCAGGTATCACTCCGGCCATTTCGCCAACGCCTTGAGCCACCCCGACGCCATGTTAGCATTGCCGCCAATCTCCGCGGGAAGCGGCTGTTGGAACGCCAACTCCAGCGCTTTCTTTCCAGCTTCGCTATAGAGCGCCTTCACAAATTGTGCCGCAGCTTCTGGATGCGGAGCGTCGGCGGCTATGGCGATGGCGTAGAGGATCGGCTGTCCGCATTTTGGCTGGGCTATCTTTTCACCGTTGGGGCCGGTGTGGTGGAGGTCGATGCAGGCAGTCTTGTAGGTGGCGGCGAGCGCGGGGTCGCTGAGGTTGATCTCTTTGGGCAGGCGGAGGAACTTGAGGTGGTGCTGCTCGGCGACGGAGCGGTATTCCCAGGCGTAGTCGACCTCGCCGGCGGAGAGCAGGGCGAGCAGTTGGGTGGAGTCGCCGCGGATGTTCTTTTGTGGGATGGCGGCGCGGAGTCTGGCGGCGAATCCGGGGAGGTGGTAGTAGCTCTCGGCGAGGGTCCAGGCGATGACGCTGTTGTAGCCCTCGGGGTCGGATTCAGGGTCGGCGTAGGCGCTCTGGACTCCGGGTTGTTGCAGGATTTGGGGCCAGTTCTGCGCGTTGATCTTGTCGGCGGCTTTGGATTTGTCGGTGTAGGCGATGCCGATCTCGTTTCTGGCGAAAATTGCCCACCAGGGGAAGCGTTTCGTTTGTGCGGGGCTTACGGGTTTCTCGAAGAGCGAGACGTCAGCGAGGGCGAGCACGTCGACAGGCTGCTTCAGGTCCACGTCGCTTTGCAGCAGGAAGCGGGAGCCTGCACTGCGCTGGCGGCATTCGAGATTGGGGAGGGATTTGGCGAGGGCGTCGAAGGGGAGGGTGAGCGTGGCGGCGCGGTCGATGATGACGATTTGTGGGGATTGGGCGTGGGCTGCGGCTGCCATGGTCAGGAATCCGAAGAGAAGAATATGGAGTGCTTCTTTGGTCGGTTGCATTTTAGGTTTTGTTGCCCTCAGCGGCTGAAGCCGCTTTCATTGACTGTTCTCATAGGACGGCTGAAGCCGTGCTCCTTCAAGGAGCATGATATCGAAGCGTTTCATTAGGCCGACATCGTTGACACTGCAGGTCCTTCGACTCCGCGCTGCGCGCTTCGCTCAGGATGACAAGTGTTGTGGGTGGAAGGCTCCGCTCAGGGTGATAGTTCAGTTTTGAGCGGAACTCCTTCGACCCAGTGGGAGCTTGATGCGGTGATCTCCTTCTTCCAGATAGGAACGGTTGCCTTGAGGGTGTCGATGAGATATTTGCAGGCGGCGAAGGCTTCTTCGCGATGACTGGTGGCGACGGCGACGACGACACAGATCTCTCCGGCGGGGACGGTGCCGAGGCGATGGAGCATGACGATGCTTTGGATGGGCCAGCGCTGGCGAGCGTCGATGGCGAGTGCGCGTAGCGCAGCGATGGCCATAGGGCGATACGCGTCGAAGGCGAGGGCGGTGACTGGGTCGTGGGCGTTGCCAGTAGAGACGGTGTCTTGCCGGACGAGGCCTTCAAAAGAGGTGATGGCGCCGAAGCTTCCGGCAGCTTGAGTGAGGTCCTTACGCCAGGGATAGTTTTCGAGCGGCGTTTCGACCAAGTCGATGAGGTCGATGTTAGCAACGTCACGATCAAGTGCCTCGGAACCTCCGCAGACCGGAGGGAGCAGTGCGACTTCGTCTTCGGGCGCGAGTGGGTGGTTGGGGCTAACGATACTTTGATTGACCGCGATATGGAGGGACTTGTCGAGTTCGCCGATGCGTGCGTCACGCTGGCGATAGTACTGGTAGACTTCGCCGGCTGTGGGGGAGGCGTTTGGCCCTCCGGGGAGGTCGAGCCACTCTTCGCGGGCGCCGTAGATTTCCGCCAATGGTCCGAAGAGCAGCACGTGGAGACGCATGGGGCGAGTATGGCATTTCCCAAGGGACTAGGGAATAGGGACCAGGGACATAGGGTATAGGGACTGGGTTCGGAAGGGGATGACCTGTGGTGTGGGGGCGTTATGCTGGTGGGATGGTAGATGCGAGAAAAAAAACGGGCTTGGTTCGGGCGCTGAGCCACGTGCGCGCCGATGGCTCGGTGCGGATGGTGGATGTGTCGGCGAAGGCCGAGACGTTGCGCGAGGCTGAAGCGCAGGGTGAAGTTCGATTGGGGCGTGCCGCTTTGGCTGCGCTCGAGGACAATCCGAAAGGCAACGTGCTTGAGGTGGCGCGCATCGCGGGAATCGCGGCGGCGAAGCGTACTTCGCAGCTGATTCCGCTATGCCACAACTTGCCGCTAACGGGGATCGACGTCGATATTGCGGTGCGCGGGGCTGTGGTGCGGATTCGCGCGAAGGTGCGGACGACCGCCGGGAGCGGAGTTGAGATGGAGGCGCTGACGGCGGTGAGCGTGGCGGCGCTTACCGTTTACGACATGTGCAAGGCGGCCGGGCAGGAGATCATGATCGAGAACATCTGCCTACTGACAAAGAGCGGTGGGCGCAGCGGGACTTATGTTCGCAAGAAGTCGCCGGTGAAGAAGCCTGCGGGTGCAAAGGCATGAGCGGGCCGGCGTTTCGCGCCGCCGTCATTACGGTGAGCGACCGGGTGCATGACGGGGTCTATGAGGACAAGTCTGGGCCGGCGGTCGTGGCGGGTTTGACGGGACTGGGGTTTTCGATTGCCGGCACGGTGGTGATTCCGGATGAGGCGGAGGGAATCTCGACCGCATTGGTGGAGTGGTCGGCGCAGGTGGATTTGATCGTGACGACGGGGGGCACTGGATGCGCGCCGCGCGACGTGACTCCCGAGGCTACCTTGCGAGTCATCGAGCGGCTGGCGCCGGGAATTGCGGAGAAGATGCGGATTGCGGGGAGCGAATTTGAGCCGCGATCGTGGCTCTCGCGCGGAGTCGCCGGCTTGCGCGGAGCTTGCCTGATTGTGAACCTTCCGGGGAGCCCGAAAGGCGTGAGCGAGAGCCTGGATGCGGTCGGAATGCTGCTGATTCACGCGGTGACATTGGCGGCTGGCGGGAATGGTCACTGATGCTGTTACAAATTCGAGAGCGCGCGATCGTTTAAGGGTTTCGGCTGATCTGGGGCGCAAGGCGAACAACCGACGAAGATCGCGCTAGAATGTTCTATGCCAATCGCCGTCCATCCGGAACCAGACCAGTTCGCGCCGCTTTTCATCCCCGAGGGTTTGCGATGGGCGCACCCCGTGGTGCAGGAGTGGTTTGTTGGGCGCTTTGACACGCCGACCGAGCCGCAGGAACAGGGCTGGCCTTGCATTCTCGAGCGACGGCCGACGCTGATCTCTGCGCCGACGGGCTCGGGCAAGACGCTGGCGGCCTTCCTGATCTGTATCGACCGGCTGCTGCGCAAGGCGATCGCGGGGACGCTTGAGTGTGAGACTGAGGTGGTCTATGTCTCGCCGCTGAAGGCGCTCTCGAATGACATCCAGAAGAACCTGGACGGGCCTCTTCGCGAGATTCAGGCGCTGGCTCTGGATCGAGGGTATCTGTGTCCCGAGATTCGTACCGGGGTGCGGACGGGCGACACACTTCAGGCGGAGCGGCGCAAGATGCTGAAGCGGCCTCCGCATATTCTGGTGACGACTCCGGAGTCTCTCTACATTCTGCTCACTGCCGAGAAGAGCCGGGAAAATCTGCGGCGGGTGGAGACGGTGATCGTGGATGAGATCCACGCAGTCGCCGACGACAAGCGCGGCTCGCACCTGGCGCTGACGCTGGAAAGGCTGGATGCGCTGGTTCGCGGAGAGAACCGGTTGATGCCGGGCGAGTGGATCACTGGGCGACGCGATGCCCCGCTGCGGATTGGTCTTTCGGCGACGCAGAATCCGATTGAGCTGGTGGCGGAATTTCTTGGTGGAGAACGAGGGCGCGAAGTTGCAATCGTGCAGGTTGGGCAGCGGCGGCAGATGGATCTGGCAGTTGAGATCCCCGACGATGAGTTGAGCTCGGTAGCCACGAACGCGATCTGGGACTCGGTCTTTGACCGGCTGGCAGTGCTGGCGATGGAGCATCGGTCGACGCTGGTTTTTGTGAATACGCGAAAGATGACCGAGCGGTTGGCTTTCGCGCTTGCTGCGAGGATCGGCGAGGAGAATGTTGCCGCGCACCATGGCAGCCTCTCGCGCAAGCTGCGACATGAGGCGGAGCGAAAGCTGAAGGCGGGTGAGATTCGGCTGCTGGTGGCGACGGCTTCGCTGGAGCTGGGTATCGATATAGGGAGCATCGGTCTGGTTTGTCAGGTCAATTCGCCGAGAGCGATCGCGGCGGCGATGCAGCGCGTTGGGCGCGCGGGACACTGGCGCGGTGCGATTCCGAAGGGGCGGTTGTTTGCGACGACTCGCGACGATCTGATGGAGTCGGCTGCGCTAGTGCGGGCGATGCGCAGCGGGGAATTGGACCGATTGGAGATTCCTGACAAGCCGCTGGATGTGCTGATGCAGCAGATCGTTGCCGCTTGTGCAGCGGAGCCGTGGGAGGAAAATGCTCTTTTCGAGGTGATGCGGCGGGCGCATCCTTATCGTGACCTGACGCGCGAAGAATTCGAGGAATTGCTTTGTTTGTTGAGCGAGGGCATCGAATCGAGTCGCGGCCGTTACGGCGCGTATCTATTACGCGATCGCGTGCAGGGGCGTTTGCAGGCGCGGCGTGGGGCGCGAACGATTGCGATTTCGAATGGCGGCACTATCCCGGATACGGGGCTTTTTTCGGTGATCGTGCAGCCGGAGGGGATTCAAATCGCGACCCTCGATGAAGACTTCGCGATTGATTCATCGGCTGGGGACGTGATCCTGCTCGGGAACACGAGCTGGCGGGTGCAGCGCGTGGAGAGTGCAGGCCGCGTGCTGGTGGAGGACGCGCATGGGCAGCCGCCGACTGTGCCGTTCTGGCGTGGTGAGGCTCCGCAGCGGACGATGGAGCTATCGACCTTTGTTTGCGATCTGCGGTCGGAGATCGATGAGCGTACGAAGGACCTCTTGCCGGGTTATGTCAGCCAGACGGATGCTTCTGTAGCAGCGACGGTTACATGGCTTAAGGAGCAGTGCGGCGTTGATGACTCTGGAGCCAAGCAGATGATCGGCTATATCGTTGCCGGGCGGGCTGTGCTGGGCGCGGTGCCGACGCTCACGACGATTATTGCCGAGCGCTTCTTTGATGAGGGTGGTGGGATGCAACTGATCCTGCATGCTCCGTTTGGCGGGCGCATCAATAAGGCCTGGGGATTGGCGCTGCGGAAGCGGTTTTGCCGAGGATTTAATTTTGAGCTACAGGCCGCAGCCACCGACAATGGCCTGAATATTTCGCTGGCCGAACAGCATAGCTTTCCGTTGAGCGATGTCTTTCATTTCATCAATGATCACACCGTGACGGAACTGCTGGAGCAGGCTTCGCTCGACTCGCCGATCTTCAAAGCGCGCTGGAAATGGGATGCGGGGCGTAGTTTGCAACTGCTGCGGTTCCAAAAGGGCAAGAAGATTCCTCCGCAGATACAGCGGACGCGTTCCGACGATTTGCTCGCGAGCGTATTCCCGCAGGTCGCGGCTTGCCAGGAGAATATTCAGGGCGACCGGGAGATTCCTGATCATCCGCTCATTCGCGAGGTCATGAAGGACGTGCTGGGCGAGGCGATGGACCTTGAGGGGTTGAAGCAGCTGCTGCTGGGGATGCAGAGCGGTGCGGTTCGTTGCCTGGCGGTCGATACGACGACTCCATCGCAGTTTGCGCATGAGCTGTTGAATGCGAATCCTTATGCGTTTCTGGACGATGCTCCGCTTGAGGAGCGTCGTGCGCGGGCGGTCGCGATGCGCGGGACGGTGCCGGACTCGGTGCTTGGCGAGGCAGGAAGGCTGGATCCGGCTGCAATCACGGCGGTGCGCGAGGAGATCTGGCCGGACGTTCGCGATGAGCATGAGTTTCACGATTTGATGTGCTCGCTCGGCGTTGTGCCGGCCGCGATGCTGGCGGATGCGAAAACGCGGGATTGGGGTTTGTACTTTGAACGCTTGGAACAGCAGGGGCGTGCGACGGTCGGAGAGTCGGACGGAGTTGAGTATGCCGTTGCCGCGGAACGTAAGGAATGGGTGCGGTTGCTTTGGCCGGGGATGAAATTTGCGCGCGAGTTGGTTGCTCCCGACGATAAAAAGGAACTCGTTCGCGAAGAAATACTGCGGAAGATCGCGCTGGGGTGGTTGGGACTCCTGGGGCCGGTGACGGCGCGATCGCTTGGGGAGCGGGTTGGCTTGCCCGCAAGTGAGATATGGAAGGCCATGCTCATGCTGGAGGCGAGCGGGGCGATCCTTCGCGGGGTCTTCGAGGTAAGTGCCACAGCGGCTGTTACAGATGAGGATGTGGAGTGGTGCGAGCGGCGTTTATTGCAGCGAATTCATAAGCGGACTCTTGGTGCGCTGCGGAAACAGATTGAGCCGGTGACTCCTGCGGTTTATATGCGCTGGCTGTTGCAGTGGCAGCATGTTGCGCCGCAGACGCAGCTTAGCGGAGAAGACGGTGTGCTTGAGGCAATCCGGGGCCTGGAAGGCTTTGAAGCGCCGGCAGTGGAGTGGGAGCGTTCGCTGCTGCCGCAGCGGGTTGCCGGATACGATCCGCGCGGGCTGGATGCGCTGTGTATGGCTGGTGTTGTGGGGTGGGGACGAGTGTCGCCGCATCCTTGCTTTGACAGCGTCGAGACGGGGGGGAGCAAATCGTTGGCGCGAAGAATTGTGCCGACGAGCATGGCACCGGTGACGTTTTTCGTTCGCGAAGAAGCATTGTGGATGGATTTGTGCCTGGAACAGCGACAAATAGCTCCGGCAGTGCTCGACGCTTGTCTGAGTGAACTTGCGGGGAGGGTCAGGTCTCTTCTCGGCGAGCGCGGGGCAATGTTTTCGGGCGACCTGGCGCGGAGCTTTGCCGTTCCTGCCGCTGACCTGCAGCGCGCCTTGTGGGAGTTGGTGGCGGCGGGGCTGGTGACTGCTGATGGCTTTGACAGTTTGCGGATCCTGATCGACCCAAAGCGGAATAGTGGACAGAAGGCGCGTGGCAACGTGGGCCACGCGGCTGGCCGGTGGAGTTTACTATGCGTTGATGCACTGGCGACGAGTCCAGCACAGCGGGAGGCGCAGCTGGAATCCGCATGCATCGTGCTCTTGCGGCGCTACGGAGTGGTCTTTCGCGATCTGCTTACGCGGGAGGAGACGATGCCGCGCTGGCGCGAGTTGCTGGGCATCTTTCGGCGGATGGAAGCGCGCGGCGAGGTGCGTGGCGGACGGTTTCTTTCGGGTTTTGGGGGAGAGCAGTTTGCGTTACCCGCGGCGGTCGAATCGCTGCGGGAGATGCGACGGCGGCCAGATTCGAGCGACGAGGTCACCGTCGCGGCGGCTGATGCGATGAACCTGGTTGGGATTGTGGTTCCGGGCGAACGGGTGGCTGCTGTGCCGGGTAAGACTATTGCCTTCGTGAACGGAGTCGTGGCCGGCGCTCAGCTCTTGTCGGCGCAAGTCGATGCTGCTCCTCTTGCATTGAATGAAGGTGCTTTTCGTGGACTGTTTCCTGCGGCTCCGGACATCTTGAGACAATCGGGTATGGAGCGCGCTGGTGCCTGATGTTCCCGAATGGGCGTTGACCGGTGAGCCGGCGGTCGAGGGAGAGGACTATTACTTCGACGGACCGTACATGGTCTTCACCGAGAAGTATCACCTGAAGCGCGGGTATTGTTGCGGTTCGGGGTGCAGGCATTGTCCGTGGAAGGCTGAAGCTACGGAGTCCTAATTTATTTTTGCGGTGCAGCCGGTGGTGAGCTGGCCTTTTGTTTCTTCGTGTGTGCGCGGAGCTTGCTGAGTGAAAACGGCAGCAACAGTTCGAAGGGCGAGGCGAGTCTTACTGCGCCCATCGGTGCTCGCCCATCGTCCCACCTGCCCTGGTCGAGGCCTTTGAAGTTGTAGGTTCCGGCCTTGATTCCGGGGAAGTCCTCGTAGAGAGTGACGGTGGCGTCGACGGATTCGAAGAGGGCGCGGTCCCAATCCCAATGAAAATGAAGAAAGAGCTTGTCCGCGCCGAATTGGTTCAGGTGAGGCTCCTCGCAAAGCTCTTTCCAGTGTTCGGAGTTTTCCTTGAGCTCAGCCTTAGTTGGGGTGAACACGGCGTGCAGGATCGGTTTCCCAGTGAAGAGCGACTTGATGGTGTAAGTATTGAAGGTCGTCGTGACGCGGCTCCACTTCTTGCGGTAGCCGACCATCCAGCCAAGAAGCACCGGGTAAAAGCGATTGAGATGGAGGATCGGGATATAGAAGAAGCGCTCGACATATTGCACGTTATCGTCGATGCAGATGTGGGGCACGGCGACGCCGCATTCCAGATAGTTCATGCTGCGAAAGGGCCACCAGCCAAAGTGCAGATCTTCGGTATAACCGAAGAGCATGATCATGGCGTGCTGGTCCTCGTAGGGAGCAAGCGGGTTTTTGTGAATATGAGCTGGGTCAAGGGAGGTGCCGGGAGGGAGTATCGCCCTCACTTGCTCGACGTCGACATAGGTGCCAATCAGTGTGCCGACGTAGTTTCCGCAGTCATCGCAGAGCCGGGGTTTCACGGGGAGATCGGTCTTGGTTAGTGGGATCGGGAACTTTGGCTCGGGGCGGTTCTGCCAATCCTTCCAGAGGTTGATGGGCCAGATGCGGTTCTCGAGACGATAGAGCGCGCCCATGAGGGAGTAGATGGGCTGAGCCAGGAAAGATATTAGCCAGTGAAACCAGGTGCGGTCGTAGAGCCAGACTATGAATTGAAGAAATGGGTTCCTGGATGGTTCGCCTGGCGTTGGTGGCATGCGTCGTTCCCTTTCCGTGATTCCTCTCTAGAGCAAACGTACAGTTGGTGTAATGTGCCGAGTTTTGTCTCAGCAGGCGTTTTTCTGGGGAAAAACGCCTGCCGGGCGGTGCACCCCACACTACGCTAGCTGTACTTTTGCTCTAGTCAAGCTCGTGAGCGGCAAACCCTCCGACATGCATCGCGGCGAAGCGTTCGGGGCGCAAGATGGACTGTGATTCAAACCACCGATCGGCAGCCTCGACGAGGTGTTGGCCCTGGTCGCCACCGATCATTTGCCCGGCGCGTCGCCGCGCCGACCAAGCGTACCCCATCATATCGATCTCTTCAAAGATAGTTGCCGCAGCAAGGAAGGTTTCCGCGGACATGGCGATGTTTCCCTCAAACTGCTGCAGTGCGGCCTGGGCCACTTTGGCGCTAGCGCGGCCCCAGGGATTGGTCTGGCGATCGAGAATGCGTAAGCATTCGCGAGCGATCTTGAGGGCTTTCGTTCGTTGCGGCGAAGTCTTGTTGTGGCGGTTGGCGGCCGCGAGCGCGGTGCGGCAGCGGAAGTCGAGAGTCGTGGCACGCATGTTGTCGAAGCTGTCGATGTGATTGGCGCGAATCAGCCGCCATTGCTCTTCCACAAAGCCCAGGTTGCGTCCGGCCTTGCCCTCATAGAAGGCGATCCAGGCGAGGATGAGCGCAGCCATGGCGTTTTGCAGTTGGTATCCCGGCGCAGGCCACGCTCTCAGTCCCGAGAGTACGCTGTCGCTGGCCGTGCCGGGGCGGTCGGAGGCGAGATAAGCCAGGGGGAGGCTGAAGGTCCGGATGTTGGCGGAGAAAAAGAGATCTCCGACCTGCTCGGCTTCTTCGAGAAAGGGCGCGCAGCGGGTGGATAAATCGAGGAATTCTCCCATCGACCACAGCGTGTACAACTGAAGCGAACGCACCTGGGCCACGTGGAAGTAGGTGCCGCGGGTGTGGTTCACGTATGTATCTTCTGCCTCGTCGAGCAGGCGAATGCATTCCTTCCACTTTGCCTGAACGTACGCGACACCGGCTTCCGTCAGCAGGAAAGCACCCTTGAGGTTGGGGTCGTCATGGCGGGCGACGATTTCGCGCGCGATCTCAATGAGAGCTTCGGCGCGGCGGCGTGGCTCGGGGCCCTGGAGGGCGAGCACGTAGGCGCATTCCAATCCATAGACGAAGCGGACCGGATCACCTGCGCGCATCGCGATCAGGAGCGCGAGCAAGCCGAAGTTCATGCCCAGCGCGGTGTTGGTCAGCGTCATAGGCTTGGCGACAGAGGAGGCGGCATCGAATTGCGCGAGGGTCGCTGGCGAGACCTTAGTCAGGTCGCGTTCGCGGAACCGGCTTCCCAGCAAGCGCAAGCGGAAGCTCGAGGAAAGAATCGAAAACAGGACGGCGCGCCTGGAGGTCGGGAAACTGAGGCCCACTCTCTGAAGGACACGCTCGAAGATGGCGTTGCCTTCGAGAATGTATCCGCTCGCGGCATAGTGAAAGGCGGCGTTGCGTTCGAGTTCGATCTTGGTCTTGCCCGGGGAGTGGTGGGCGGCGGCCTCAAACTCGCGTGCGGCATCGACGCCGCGGCCGGAGTTCACCAGGGCTTCAGCAAGTTTGGCGCGCAAGGTCGACTCCTGTTCCGGAATCGTCTCCAGAAGTTCGAGACAGGCGCGATAGTGGCTGGAGGCGCGATCGAAGGCGAACGCGGCGGCTGCGCGGTCGCCGGCGACCTCGTGATAATGGCCGGCCCTGGCGACGTTGCCTGCGCGTTCGTTATGGAGCGCGAGAGATTCGGCGTCTCCGCGCTCTGAGGCCTCGAGGGTTGAGGCGAGGGCTCCATGCAGAAGTTTTCTTCGTTCGGCGGGGATCGACTGTAGCACGGCGTCACGGACTCGATCGTGAAAGGATTCCACCTGATCGGTCTGGTTGAATCCAGTGCTGCGGACCAAATTGGCGAGCCGGAGGGCGCTGAGCGGGGCAGGGTCGCGGCTCAAGAATCCGGCGGCCTGATAAGCATCGGCCTGGGCGAGTGGCTGGCTGTGTACGGCCACGACTTCCAGCAACGCGCGGCTCTCATTCTCAAGAGCCGTGATGCGGTCGTGCAGCAGGTTGTCAATGCGGAGGCTATCGACGCCGAAGGAACGCGCCTCCTCGGCGGAGAAACGGCTGGCGTAGCGTGCCAGTTCGACGGCAAAGTAGGGATTGCCGCCGGATTCCCTGGCGATGCGCGAGGCGACGACATCGGAGATCGCGGCGTCACCCAGCAGCGACTGCGCGAAGTCGTGCGTTTCTTCGGCTGAGAATGGATCCACCGCGATATCGAACCAGCGGATCGTCGGGTTGGTCTTTTGCAGCTCGAAGAGGGCAGCGAGACAAGGGCTGCGGTCCAGATATTCGCGACGGTAGGTGCAAAGGACCAGCACTGGAGGAGGATCTGAGGTCGCGAAGATTTCTCCGAGAAGCGAGATGCTGTCGATGTCGCCCCACTGCAGGTCATCGATGGTGAGGATGACGGGCCGGTTGCGGCGCAGGTGGCCAAGGATCTCTCGCATTGCCTGCACGCTTCTGCGGCGGATGCGGCGGGCGTCGCTGGCGCCGGTGCTGGCAGCAGGAAAGAGCACGCGCTCGCCGAGGCGATTCAGTACCGGGAATAGCTGTGCGAGCAGAGAGATGTCGCTGGGCAGTATGTCAGAAAGCTGCGGCCTGGGCAGGGTGAGCAGATGTTCGCAGAGCGCGTCGACGGCACTGTCGATCGCCTTGTAGGGCACGGACTCCTGTTCATAGCAGCGCCCGCGAAGGATGAGTTCATTGCCGTCGAGCTGCTGGACGTAATGCTGGACGAGGGTCGATTTGCCGACGCCGGATGCGCCGTGGACGAGCGCGAAGGCAACATTCCCAGACAGGCTCGCGCGCATAGCCTCGTCAATGCGGGCCTTCTCACGGCTGCGACCATAAAAAGACGCGGCGATCTCCGCATCGCGGTGCAGCGTCGGCCCGGTCGAACCCCCGGTGGTGAGCATGGAGAGAATCCGCGTGTGGTCGGGACGAGCAGACGGATCGACTTCAAGCAGAGCAATCGTGAGTTCTTCCAGAGCGGGGTCGACGTCATCGGCGACTTCGCTGGGACGACGAAAGGCACGGTTCAGTTTGGCATCTGTGGTTTCGCGGAACGAACCGTGAAAAGGCGACTCTCCGCAGAGCGCCTGATAGAGCATGACGCCAACGGCGAACCAGTCGGAAGCCGGAGAAAGCGGGCGTCCGGTAGCCTGCTCGGGCGCCATATAGGCAGAGGTGCCGACGACATCGAACTTGCGCGCCTCTTTGAGCGCGAACTCATCGGCGGCAAGACCAAAATCCAGAACCTTTGCTTCGCCTCCGGTGTGGATGATGACATTGGTCGGCTTGATGTCGCGGTGCAGCTTGCCGGCGGCGTGCAGGGCGGAGACGCCCTCGACGATCTGGCGCATGACCTCGCGCACCAAGAGCGGGTCGGGAGCCGTTCCCTTTCTCAAGAGCACGCGCGCCTCCTGGATTGAGGCAACGTTGCCGGGCGTGTGATGGCCGGAGGTAGGTTGGGCAAAGGGGCTGGTGAGTGCGCTGGTGGGATCACCGGTTGGCGAGTCCGAATCGCTCTCGGCAAATGCGGTCATCTCAAAGGTGGGCGGAAACGAGTCTGCACGGAGGTAGTCCAGCAATACCGGACCGCGGAGCAGCTGCATGGTGAAGAACCAGTTTTCGGGAGTTCCGGCGAAGAGCTCGTAGAGGGCGACGAGGTTCGGATGAGCGATGCCGGCAATGCTGCGGAATTCCTGCTTGAAGAGGTAGAGCGCGGTGGGGCTGACGCGGCGCAGGGTCTTGAGCGCGACGGGGATGCCCCGGTCGAGGTCGAAGGCTTCGTAGACGACCCCCATGCCGCCCTCGCCGATTTTGCTAATCAGAGTGAAGCGGTCGGCGCCTTCGATTTTGGGCAGACTGATCGACATGGTCCCGTTCTTACAATTTGGGCCCGATTGTCGCGGGCCCCTTCGGCGGCTAGAGGCGGCTCGATGCTCTCAAGGATACAGGAGCTTCAAGCGTTGGAATGGGGCAGCTTGTCCTGTGACCGAGGATGATCCGGCCAAGTCGGCTTGGATTGCCGTGGGCATTTCTGACAAGTGGAATCCGTCGTACCGCTGCGTATAATCAGATGCCGTTGGGCACACGCAGTTTTTGTCCGGCGAGAGATCTGAGGAGGCCGTCTTGGCCAACGTAAGTCCGTTCCATTCGTTTCATCCGCTGGTTCTATTTCAGCGGTCCGTAGTCATGACTTTGGTTCTGGCGTTGAGTGTTGCAGGATATCCCGCCGACGCGTTTGCGGCGCAGGACGCCGCAGCCCCAGCCCAGGTTGATGCTCCAGTTCCGCCCGACACGACCCCCGAGGCGCTCGACCACACGCTGGCACCCATTGCGCTGTATCCTGATGCGCTGCTGATGCAGGTGCTCGCGGCTTCAGTGAATAGCCAAGAGGTCCTCGATGCCGGGAACTGGCTGCTTGAGAACAAATCATTGCAGGGCACGCAGATCGATGACGCCGCGAAGAAGCTTGGCTTCAGTGCGGCGACTACCGCTCTGCTTCACTTTCCCGATGTGCTCGACCAGATGTGCAGCAACCTGGATTGGACCAAGCAGGTAGGGGCTGATTTCTCGGCGGACCAGGCTGCGGTGCTGGGCACCGTTCAGAGACTGCGGGCGCAGGCGCAGCAAGCCGGCACTTTGAAGACGACGCAGCAGCAGACTGTTCAAACCCAGACGGACAATGGCAAGCAGGTGATTGTCATTCAGCCGGCGAATCCGCAGGTTGTCTACGTGCCGCAGTACAACCCGCAGACGGTGTACGTGCAGCAGTCTGGGCCGAGCACTGGCGATGTGGTGGCAGCCTCTGTGATTTCCTTCGGGCTGGGCATGGCGGTCGGCGCCATGTTCTCGAACAACAATTATTACTGCTATCCGCGCTGGGGATATGGCGGAGTTTATTACCGCGGTGGCCCGTATTATCCGGCGCATTATCCGTACAGGCCGGTTTATGGCCCTGCGTTTCGCCCGGCTTATGGCTATCGGCCACCGGCGAACTATCCCTATCACCGACCGAACTACAACAACAACTACTACAACAACTACAGGCCGGGCGGGAATAACTATCGTGGCGGCGGCAATAACAACGTCTATCGCGGCGGCGGCAACACGGTCAACATCAACACCGGAAACAACAATAATGTCAATCGTCCGGGCAACAGCAACGGATATAACAAGCCGGGCAACGGAAACAATAACAACAACAACCGTCCCGGCAACGGCAACAATAACGGCTATAACAAGCCGAGCAATGGGAATAACAACAACGCGGGTAATAACCGTCCCGGCGGAAGCAACGGCGGCGGGTATAACAAGCCCGGCAATGGGAACAACAACAACGCCGGGAATCGCCCGGGCGGCAACGGCGGGAATTCCCGCCCGACAACGAACAACGCCAATCGCCCAGCTCCAGATCGCGGCTACGCAAAACCGGCGGGGGGAAACCAGGCGCAAGCTCGGCCCGGAGGCGGCAACCAAGCGCGTCCAGGCGGGAATCAGGCCCAATCGAGGCCTGCGCCTCAGGCAAGACCCGCGCAGGCGCAGACTCGCCAGGCTCCGGCTTTCTCGGGGGGTGGTCAATCAGGTAAATCCGCTAATGCGGCAAGTCAGCGTGGTGCGGCCAGTGCCGGCGGGAGAAAGAAATGAAAGGGAACCAATTGATCCAGAGATATTTCTTCGTCTCGATGATTTCGGCCGGCCTGGTTGGAGCGATCGCTCCGGCTGCTCTGGCGCAGGCTGCTCCGGGGCAGACGACCTTTGCCAGCGCTTCGGCGGCAGCGGCCGCGTTGGTGGCGGCTTGCAAGTCGGGTGACCAGGATGAACTTCTCAAAATCCTGGGGCCGGAAGGTAAGGACCTGATCTCATCGGGCGACCCGGTTGCCGACAAGAAATCGCAGGAAGGCTTTGCCAAGAACTACGCGGTCAAACACCGTCTCACCTCGGAGGCGCAGGGATTTGAGACGCTGATTGTCGGCGCCAACGATTGGCCGATGCCGATCCCGATCGTTCGCGATGGCGAGCGGTGGTATTTTGATTCGGCGCGCGGACATGATGAGGTGATCGATCGGCGCATCGGCGCGAACGAGCTGGGCGCAATCGCGGTCTGCGAAGGATATGTAGAAGCGCAGCACATGTATGCGGCCAAGGGCCACGATGGTCTGCCCGCCGGGCTCTATGCGCAGAGGCTGGTGAGCACTGAAGGCAAGCATGACGGCCTCTACTGGAAGCCGGGCCCCGGCGAACCGGAGAGTCCGATGGGGCCAGCGGTTGCTGCCGCTGCGGGCGAGGGTTACACCGGCGCCGCGGACCCCTATCACGGCTACTACTACAGACTGCTCAAGGAGCAGGGGCCCGACGCCGAGGGTGGAGCGAAGAGCTACCTCGTGGATGGGAAACTGTCGGGTGGGTTCGCGCTGCTGGCGTACCCGGCCACTTATGGCAACACCGGCATCATGACGTTCCTCGTGGACAAAGACGGGGTTGTGTTGCAGAAGGACCTGGGTGACGATACGGCGAATGTGGCGAAGGGAATCACGGCTTACAATCCGACTTCGGATTGGGTGGCCGCCGCCGACACGAAGTAGTCGCGGGGTTCTTGACTCGCGAAGGCATCGCTCCCAGGGCGGTGCCTTTGTTGTCTTTTCTGTTGTGAAACTCGCGACGTCATGGAACACAATCCAAGAAAGCGTACTGGCGCCGCCGGGGCTTTCTCCGTATACTCTGGTTATCGGCGGCTTCGGTCGAGATGCCGGCGATGTGTGAGGTGCGCCTTCTGCAGTCAGAGTGATCCACTGACGCTCGAAGTTCCGTCATCCGAGACCTCGGCTTGGCGCGCCGTGGTACGCCACCTGCGAAGTTGGCAGCCCGCTTTTCCGGATGCGCTTCGAAGTCCACTCCACGATGTAAGTTCGGTGTTGTTCCCCTCCCCCTGCCGTGTTTGCGGCAACCCTCTTTTGCGGCTTAGCCGTACTCCAATTTGTGATGAGTGTTGGAATTGCGTTGCCCCCCAGACGGGTTTGGTCTGTGCGCGATGCAGTGAAGATTTGCAGGTCTCCGCGTTTACTCATGTCGGCGGTGAGGAATCGGGTCCATCGGATCGACTTTGTCACCCTTGCCGGCTTGCACCTCCTCCGTTTGAACGCGCGGTTGCGTATGGCGGCTATTCCGGGACGCTGCGTGCGCTGATTCATGCGCTGAAATATGACGGAATCTTGCCGGTTGCGGAGCGGCTGGGAGTATTGCTGGCTGAGGCGATTCTCCAGCTGGAAGGCGACTCAACTGCGAATCTCCCGAACGTGCTTGTGGTTGCGGTTCCGCTCCACGCAGCGAAGCGGAAACAGCGTGGATTTAATCATGCGGAACTGCTGGCCAAAGCTGCGATCCGCGAACTGCATCGTCGGCGACTCGACTGGAGGCTTACCCTTGCTGGAGGCGCGCTCGAGCGGCGAAAAGCGACCCTGAGTCAGGCGGGCCTTAGTCCGCACCAGCGCCGCGCCAACTTGCGCGGCGTTTTTTTTGTGCCGCAGCCGGAGTTGGTTGCCGGGCGAGACATTCTGCTGATCGACGATATCTACACCACCGGCGCGACCGCCCGAGCGTGCAGCCACGTGCTGCGGCGGGCTGGGGCGGCATCAGTGTGGGTCGCGACTGTGGCCAGGCCGCAGCGGGAAAATGTCTCGTCACCTCAGTTTCAGGATGAAGATCTCCCCATGGAGCAGGACGTCGCTTTCTGGGGAGCGCAACAAGCTGGAGCGGCAAGGGCAGGAACAGCGATGGCAGGAGCAGCATTGGCAGGAGCAATGCCGCCCGTGGCGACGGCGGCGAATCGGCAACGGGCAACTCAACAGCACAGAGGGTTTGGGGGATAAATGTCCTTGGGTAAATCGATGACGAAATCGACGGCCAAATCACACATCCATGCGCGGAAGCAGAAGTCCCTGGTGAAGTGCCATGCCATGCAAGCTCCAGGAGCGGGCGATGACCTGCGCCTGCAGCCGCCGAGCGTGATGCAGAAGCCGGTTCTGGTGCTGAACGCCAGCTACGAGCCGATCAATATCTGCGGCGCGAGGCGGGCGCTGGTGCTGGTGCTCAAGGGCGTCGCCAAGACTGAGGAGGAGCATGGCGCAGTGTTGCACGCGGCGCGGATGCGTGTGCCCATGCCCTCCGTGATCCGGCTGCTCGAGTATCGCCGCATTCCGCACCAGACGCGTGCGTTGTCGCGGAAGAACATCCTGCTGCGCGACCGCAACACCTGCCAGTACTGCAGCGTGGTGTTGACGGCAGGCGAGCTGACGCTCGACCATGTGACTCCGCGCTCGCGCGGCGGATTGTCGACCTGGGAGAACTTGGTCGCTTGTTGCCACAGCTGCAATCGGCGCAAGGGCAACCAGCTGCTTCATGAGCTGGACACGATGAAGCTGATGCGTGAGCCGCGGCCGTTCTCGCTGCACACCAGCCGGCACATCATGCGGATGATTGGCCACTCTGACCAGAAGTGGCGGAAGTATCTTGTATTACTGACGTGGTCATCTGTCTGAGTGGCTTTTGCTGAGCTTTAGGCCCGTGCGGTTGTCAGAGATCCATCATTCGCGCAGTGTCCCTATTCGGACAGTGCGAATCACTTGCGGACACTTTCTCCTGTTATCCGCCTCCTAAGTGCCAGATTCAGAAGAGGATCGTTCTTCGCCGTGTGGGGCGTTCACGTGCTGTATCAACCCGAGGAGTGCGTACAGCGCACTTTTTCGGAGGATCTGTCACGATGACGACGTTTGGGCAGGATGTGCGCTATGCGCTGAGGCAGTTGCGCAAGACGCCGGGATTCACGATCACCGTGCTGCTGACGTTGGCGTTTGGCATCGGGGCGAATGCCGCGATCTTTACGCTGGTGAATTCGGTGTTGCTGCAGAACCTGCCAGTCGTTGACCCCAAGACGCTGATCCACCTGGGAAACAATGGGCACGATTGTTGCGTCGGCTTTAACGGCCCGAGAGACAACGGCAATTATTCGAATTTCTCGACGGACACCTACCAACAGCTGAAGAAGAATGTGCCGGAGTTTGAGGAACTGGCCGCTATGCAGGCTGGCTTTACCTATCGGCCGATCATCGCGCGGCGTGACGGGGCGCAGACAGAGGCGCGATCTGTGATGGGCGAGTTTGTGTCTGGAAACTACTTCCGGACGTTTGGACTTCGTCCGCAGGCGGGACGGTTGTTGACCGACTCGGATGATGAGAAGGGCGCGGCGCCGACGGCGGTGATGAGTTATGAGACGTGGCAGAGCCAGTTCGCTGGAGATGCTGCGGTCATCGGCTCTACCTTCTGGGTGAATACCAAGCCGGTGACGGTCGTGGGCATTGCCCCGCGAGGATTTTATGGCGACCGGTTGACGAGTACTCCGCCGGATTTCTACTTGCCGATCGAGACGATGCCCGCGCTAGCGAATGTGCCCTACGTCCAGGACCCTGGGACGAATTGGCTTTACATAATCGGCCGGGTGAAGCCGGGTACTGCGCTTGGTCCGCTACAGGAGAAGGTCAACGCGGTACTGAGGCAGTCGTTTGCGACACAAAAAGTCTTTACGACGGAACAAGGCAAGAGGTCATTGGCGAAGGCGCATCTAGTGCTGACGCCGGGTGGCGCGGGCATTCAGGCCCTGCAGGAAGACTATGCGTCTCACCTTCATCTGCTAATGTGGATCTCCGGCCTCGTGCTGTTGATTGCGTGCGCGAATATCGCGAACCTGTTGCTGGTGCGGGGCATGGGACGGAAGACGGAGATGTCGGTGCGATCGGCACTGGGCGCGATGCGTTCGCGGATCATTCGCCAGTTGCTGACGGAGAGCATTTTGCTGGCGGGGCTCGGCGGGCTTGCGGGCTTGATGGTGGCTTACGTTGGCACTCGCATGTTACTGATGCTGGCGTTTCCCGGTGCGACGAGTGTACCGATCGAGGCCAGTCCCTCGCTGGAGGTGGTTGGGTTTGCCTTTGCCATTTCTATGGTGACCGGCGTTTTGTTTGGGGTTGCGCCGGCCTGGATCGCGGCGCAAGCCGATCCCGCAGATGCTTTACGAAGCGGGACCAGGACGACGGCTACGGGAGCTTCTCTTTTGCAGCGAGTGCTGGTGGTGACGCAGGCGGCGCTTTCGCTGGTATTGCTGGTCGGCGCCGGGCTGTTTTCGCAGAACCTCAATAAGCTGCAGAGCATGGACCTGAAGCTGGACGCGACAAACCGTTATATCGTGCATATCAATCCGCAGGCTGCGGGGTATTCGCAGACGCAGCTGGAGACGCTGTACCGGACCATGGAAGAGCGGTTTCACTCTGTGCCGGGCGTGATCAAGGTGGGCATCTCGAACTACACGCCGATGGAAGACAACAATTGGAGTAACAGCATTGGGGTGCAGGGGCAGCAGGACCCTCATAAATCGGCGTCATTTATCAAGGCGAATGGGGACTACTTCGACTCAGTGGGAACTCGCGTGTTGATGGGACGCGGGATCCGAGTGCAGGACACGTCGGCGGCTCCTCCGGTGGCGGTCGTCAATCAGACGTTTGCGAATCAGTTCTTCAAGAATCAGAATCCGATCGGCCAGCGAATCGGCTCGCCGAACTCGCCCGACGACTTTGAGATCGTGGGCGTGGTCGAAGACACAGCGTATACCGACGTGCGCTGGAAGGACCACAGCATGTATTTCGTGCCGATCATGCAGCGTCAGCCAAGCGATAAGGGACCGATCTCCGATGATACGTCTCTGTATGCAGGCACGATTGTGCTCGAGACGGCGCGGCCGATGAGCGATCTGGAATCGATCGCGCGAAAGACGCTCGCGGAGATCAATCCTAATTTGACCGTGGTGAAGTTTCAAACTTTTGACGGACAGATTGCAGAGCGGTTTACGGAAGAGCGGATGATCGCGCGTCTGACCGCTTTGTTTGGTGGTTTGGCGCTGCTGCTGGCTACGATCGGCCTGTATGGAGTGACCGCTTACAGCGTCGTTCGACGGACTCCGGAAATTGGCATCCGCATGGCGCTTGGGGCCGGACGGAGAGGCGTGATTGCTATGGTCATGCGCGGGGCGGTGATCCAGACCTTGCTGGGTCTTGGGATTGGAATTCCGATCGCGTTGCTTTCGGTCCGGTTCGTGAAATCGCAGCTTTATGAAATTACGAGCGCGGATTCCCGGGTGATGTTGGTAGCGATTGCTACGCTGGCAATTGCCGCCGGTGTAGCGGGGCTTATACCTGCGCGGCGGGCTGCTTCGATTGATCCGGTGAAGGCTTTGAGAACGGAGTGACTTCGCGCCTTGCAGCGGGAAGTTATGTTGCGCGCAGCAACATGCAGGTGATGTCGTCGTGTTGCGGGGCGTCGCCGACGAAGCGGTCGAGGTCGACCATGACGGTATTGAGCAACATGGCCGGAGTCAGCATCGCCCCGGCGTGCAGCATGGTGATGAATCGCTGTTCGCTATACTCCTGCTGAACGCTGTTCTCGGCCTCGATGACGCCGTCGGTGAAGATTGCCAGCCAGTCTCCGGCTTGCAGCGTGACTTCTCCTGACTGGTATGGTGCGTCTTCCATAATCCCCAGCGGCAAGCCTCCGGTTCCGAGGCGTTCGATGACGCCCGCCTGGCGGCGCAGGATGGGGTCGTTGTGTCCGGCGTTGACGTAGGTCAGGCGGCGCGAGGCGGGATCATACTCAGCGATGAACGCAGTCGTAAATCGGCGGCCGTTCTGGCTGTTGCTGCAGGCATAGCGATTCATTCGGCTAACCAGCACGGTCAGCGAACTGTGGGTGCTGCTTAGCGTTTTTAGACTCGCCTGAAACGTCGCCATCAGCATGGCGGCGGGGATGCTCTTGCCGGCGACATCGGCGATCGCGATGAGAAACGTTTCGTTTCCCGGCTCTGTTTGCGGACGCGCAAAGACGTCGTAGTAATCTCCGGCGACGGTGTTGGCGGGACGGGTGGTGAAGGCGACTTCGAGCCCGGGAATCGGCGGAGGATTGGCGGGGAGCAGCCAGGTCTGGATCTCTTTCGCGATCTGGAGGTCGCGCTTCATGATGACGCGATCTCCGACTTCCGCAATCAACAGGGCGAACATCAGCAGGCCGCCGTAGAAGTGAAAATCGAAGGCAACAATCCTGACCGTTTCCGAACTGGTGTGGAAGGTCCATTCGCCGCCCGGAAGAACGACCAGCACCAAAGCGATGAGCAGCAATACGCGACGTGCCGGGGTAAGCTTCTCGATGATCGCCCAGAAGAATTGGCTAGCAACATGGAAGAAATGTTGGCCGGGGCGCACGCCTGCGGTTCGCGTGGAGTCAACCTCCTTCGAATAGAGGCGATAGCTGGATTTGGCGTCGGTGCGAAACTGGTTCCATAGCTGGCTCAGTTGCATGCCCTCGGTGACGCGCAGCCAGAAGCGGTTAGCGCGGTCAAGAAGGCTGGGATTCGGCGGTGGATACATTCCGTACGGAGGCTGTTGACCGGGGCCGGGCCGATTGCCGATGTTCTGTGTCATCTATAGAACTCCTGGTCGGCTCTCGATGCGCGGTTGGGCATTCTAAACCGACCTTCGGCGATCTCAATATTGAACCAGATTTCCGATGCCTGCGCCTAATGGGGAATGACCTGGTAGGTGAACTGGTCAACAAATACGCGCGGGTAATGGGTGGGTGACAAAGTTTTTTAGGCGCAATTCTTTTCAAACCTCGTCACCCGCATTGCTGCTCCGGGGAGCGAAAGGTGGGGTCATCCTGTCTGTGATAGTCGGAAAAGGCGCCGAAGCGCCCCGTTCGATTCAGCTAATCTTCGGATGGAAAGGTCCCGTTTAGGCAGATGGAGTATTGCAGTCCCTGGGGCGCAAAGGCACGGAGATCGGGCAGGGCATAGTTGGACGTGCCATCGCCGCCAAAGTTGATTCCAATGAGGGAGAAAAGGGCGGTATTATTCTGGATCGGTATCAGTCGTCCGTCTGCGGGGAGAGCGTTGCCACTCCCGTAGCCATTGACGGAGAGAAACACGTCACCGATTACGCAGGCCCCGGGATACTGAAAGCGGGTTGCGCCGAAATACGCTACACCGCCATTGGTGCTTAGCTGACCCGATAGAGCAGTAAGGTTCGCCGGGACGCTTCCGATCGCGCCGGTCGCGCCCTTAGGCCCGGCGGGGCCGGTGGGGCCAGACGGCCCCGCAGGGCCGGTTGCACCTTTCGCGCCGGTTGGGCCCGTTAGTCCGGCGGGGCCGGAGAGGACAATCTCGAGCACTGCCGGATGGCTGGTCGTGGTGTTTTCTTTGCTGTCGAGGGTGACGTTGGTGGTACCGCTGGCTTTGAGTTCCACGCCAAAGTTGCTTGCCGGCGTCGTGATCCAGCTCTGGACCAAGGTGGTTACATCGAACTCATGAAAGGAATTCTTACCGCCGAAGTGTGTAGAGGCCGCAGCCGTACCGGCGATGGTCGGTTTGGTCGCATAGGTCACCGAGCTTTCGCTCCAGGAGCTGGTCACTTCGTAGAGGTTTACCGTTCCTGCTGTCACGAGCGCATCCGGGAAGACGATCAACCGGGCCTTGAGTACCTGCTCTGCCGTCGTACCACTGGGGAGCAAGTCAGTGATATAAAACTGCATCAGGCCCGAGCTAGTCGGACTGATAGTCAGGGTCGTGCTTGTACCGTAATTGGTGGAAGTGGCCGCGCTGTTGATTTGCGTGTCGCCGGTGAGAACTGGCTGTTGACCGTATGCGAATGCCGCCGAAAGCATCACTGCGATTCCTAGGGCTGCTTTGAAATTCTGAAGCTGGTTCATCTATATTCTCCTGGATTTTGAGATACGGTAAATCCACCGATACCTGGGGGCCGTGTTCGTAGCCCGGAATGGCATGCGGATTATTGCTGCGTTGGTCTGGTTGGTGTACGACGTTCCAACGCTCCGATTGCTAGTTGGTCTTTGTGGCCGTAGAGTTCGGGGTGAAGATAGTGGCCCTTCTCTACGTCGGTCTTCTCCTCCTCGACAGGAATGCGGTGGGCGTTGGCCCACGCATCTTGGCGGATTCCGGTGACCTGCCACGAGACCTTGACGTTGCCTTTGTCGGTGCGGATGGTGAACCGATTGTCAGCAATCTCTGAGCCGATGATTGCTTGGGCAAACTGGCCGACGACGGTCAACTGATAGCGAAAGTCGCGGTTCAGCGATTCGAACCAATCGGGGAGCGTGACTACTGCGGTGCCTCCGCCATCAGTAACGACAACCCCGTCATATACATTCTTCATGTCGGGCGACTCGACGAAGGAGTGGGACAGATACTTGTTATCCGGATCGAGTGGATCATCGATCTTGAACGAGCCGCCCGCCTTGGATAGAGTTCCGCCTACATAGACATTGCCAAAAAATTCCGCTGCATCACCGCCATCGTTACCGGCATAGGCCTCTAAACCAACTCCACCGGGACCGCTCGCGCCATAGACAACCGCGCCATATCCCCCGTTAGAGCCACCTTCCAGGTAAGCTCCGGCCCCCCCAGGTTCGCTGTTCCCCGCGCCGTCGTTATAGCCATACCCACCCCTGGCCTCAATCCCGAGGCCGCCGGCGTTACCGGATTGGCTCGTGCTGTTTCCGCCCTGCACGAAAATCCCGGAACCCCCCAGAAAGTAGCTGCCAGCGTCTCCGCCATACGCGGCCATCCCATTCCCGCTGCTGGTCGAGTTCACAACTTCGAATGCATACCCCCCGGTCGTAGCAATGCCGTAGTACGGCAGGTTGAGCCCTCCCGCAGGTCCCTGGGGTCCGGTCGCTCCGGTAGCACCAGTCGCACCTTTCGGACCGGTTGGGCCCGTCGCTCCAGTTGCACCTTTCGCGCCGGTTGGGCCCGTTAGTCCGGCGGGGCCGGAGAGGACAATCTCGAGCACTGCCGGATGGCTGGTCGTGGTGTTTTCTTTGCTGTCGAGGGTGACGTTGGTGGTACCGCTGGCTTTGAGTTCCACGCCAAAGTTGCTTGCCGGCGTCGTGATCCAGCTCTGGACCAAGGTGGTTACATCGAACTCATGAAAGGAATTCTTACCGCCGAAGTGTGTAGAGGCCGCAGCCGTACCGGCGATGGTCGGTTTGGTCGCATAGGTCACCGAGCTTTCGCTCCAGGTGCTGGTCACTTCGTAGAGGTTTACCGTTCCTGCTGTCACGAGCGCATCCGGGAAGACGATCAACCGGGCCTTGAGTACCTGCTCTGCCGTCGTGCCACTGGGGAGCAAGTCAGTGATATAAAACTGCATCAGGCCCGAGCTAGTCGGACTGATAGTCAGGGTCGTGCTTGTACCGTAATTGGTGGAAGTGGCCGCGCTGTTGATTTGCGTGTCGCCGGTGAGAACTGGCTGTTGACCGTATGCGAATGCCGCCGAAAGCATCACTGCGATTCCTAGGGCTGCTTTGAAATTCTGAAGCTGGTTCATCTGTCCTCCTGGATATTGAGAAACGCCGCGAATACGCTGGGTGCTAGAAAATTACTCAATCGGTAGTGTCGAAATAGTACCTTGCGTTTCATATTGAGTAACCAAAAAAGACGAGGAGCGAAGATGAACGCCGGGCCAGAGCGAAGAGGGGCTCCTGCGGAAGTCGAGCATGCCGCTTGGTGTAGGGGAGACGAGGGTACGTCTTAGACGCGCCGGCGGCGAAGGTTGGCTTTAGCCGTTTGCCTATTAGCGGGGGGTGCTGGCAGGTGAGGATCGCTTTGAAGACTCGAGTGGAAAGCCGAGGCAGCGACCCGTCGAGTCACGGCGCCGGAACTCCGAAATCAGGCCGGTCTACCGTTGATGTCGATAGCGATGCTCAGCAAAAACTCGCAAGGTTGTCCTTCCAGATTTGCCGGCTTAAATTTCCACTTTGAGAGCACGCTCAAAATAGTATCCGCGGCAACGGCCCTCGGAGAGTATAAGACCACGGGTTCGCGAGCTGCCCCCGTTTTGTCGACGACTATTTGAACCAAGGCGTATGCAATCCTGTCTGTCACTTCGCTCGGTGGAATTTTTCTATATTGTTCGGACTTGTCCAGGACTTCATACTTCAGCAGCTCCGGTCTTTTTACCGGGCCGCCGATCTCCACGGGCATGAATGTGTCTGCAGTCTGTGACGCAGGCCCGGGCAAAGCCAACGATGTCGCTGCATCCGCAGCTGGATCCTCTAACTGGGTGAGAGTGACGGTAAGGAGGGTCTCCTTGGCGAGAGTTCGAATCGTTATTTGTCCGGGAAAGTGTGCGCCGTGAAACGTGCGATCGGAGGAATAGTAGGTCACGATTCCTCCGAATTGAGTTTCAACCGGAGCTCCGTCGCTGTTAAGGATTGCGCTCAGGACTTGTGCGGGGTCATTCTGGCCACCGCTCGACACTTGTTCGAATAGCTTGCCTTCGAAAGGAATCTCGTCCTCCCGCCAGTTTCGAGAAGTTCATCGGGAGCTTCTGCGCGGGGGCAGCCGCAGTTGAGAGAAGGGAAGCTGCCGAAAGGGAAAGCGCGAGCGATGTAAATCGAAAAGCTGATCGGTTCAAGATTGACCTCTCAGGCAGATTACTTCTCGCGGATTCTGCTGCAGGCTACTGCTTGCTTGCGGCTGGCGTTTCATGAGCGAGATGCTGGTAGTTGAGGATTGCGTTGAAGACCAGCGCATAGCTACCTATGGTTTCTCCGCGATAGATAGGGTTGTTGCCGAAGAGCAGGACGTTGCCCTGGCCGAGGTGGGCGTCGACGACGATAGCGTGTTCGGCGATCGAAGATGGCTTTTCGAGCAGGCCCGAGAGCAGCAGGGTCTTCGCGTCAGAGAAGCGCAGGATGACGTCGGGCCGGTATTGCGCTGGGATCACGCGAGGGTTGTTGCGGGCCTGTTCTTCGTTGAGCGGCTTCGCTTCCCAGGGCTGCTGCTTGACCAGCGGTTCGGGCTCGATGGCCTTTCGGCCCTGGACTTCGTCGCTGTCATCGACGGTGCCGCGTCCGGTTGGGCGCTCGGAATATGGATCCATCAACACTCGTCCGGAGGCGCGGTTGATGGTGTTGCTGATGTTGAAGGCGAGGCCGCTGTCGCTGATGACGGGAACGCTGGTTCCGTAGCCGAAGGCAACTGGATTGTTTGGCGCGACGAAGACGGTGTCGAGCACGGAGCCGACGACGCGGGCGTCGCCGAGGGGCGCTACGCTGACGCCGAGGGCGAGTCCGTTGTCGATCGCGAATTGAGCAGTGTCCTGGCAGGTGATGAGGAGGCCGCCTTGCTCTACGAAGTTCTTGAGGTGGGCGAGACCGTCGAGACCGAGGCCGGGACGCATGTCTGCTGTGCTATCGATGGCGCCGAGATTGGGCGTGAGCTCGGTTTTCTGCCAGGGCATGGCGTTATTCCAAGTGGGCGTCCCGTTGAGGATATCGAGCGACGAAGCGCGGCCGACCGGGGCGAAGATGATGACATCGTACCTGGCGCGAAGGTCTTCTTCTTTGGCCACGGTCTGGGTGCTGATGTAGTCGAAGGGCACTCCCTCGGTGTCGAAGGCATAGCGCCACCAGCCTTCGGTCTGGGTGGCGAGCCAGGTGTGCATGAAGGCGATTCGCGGCGCGGTTACGGCGTGGGTAGGGACTGACGGCGCGGTTGCGAGGCGGCTTGCGTCGAGTGAGAGGCCTTTGAATGTCGCGGCGATCTGGTCGTCGGTTAAGCCGTGGGCGCTCCGGTGATGAGCAGCGAGCCAGCAGGGAAGTGTTTGCCGTCGGCGTCGAATGCTTTCTCGGCGACTTCGACCTTTGTGCCTTTGAGCTTATAGACCGCGGCGAGCAGCGAGACCTGGCTGTTGTTGGCGATGGCGAGCACCGGTCCCGTGCCAGAGAGCTTTCCGGCGAGCGTGTCGGGATCGTCGAAGGGCTTCATCTCCGCTTTGAGGATTGCCGGGTCGGTGATGCGGACGGTCTTCACGTTGAAGAGCTGGGTGAAGGACCATCCGGTGTCGTCGTAGGGGTGTTTTTGCGGATCGTCCGGGGCCCAGAATTGTTTGTCGAGCAGAGCGTCGGCGGCGCGGGAGTAGGGCTGGTCCATGCGCACGACGATGCTGCCGGCGGGGAAGGTTTCAGGCTTGGGTTTGTCGCCGCGTTTTTCGGGCGGAAGGTTCGCTGTGGCCGGTGCGGAGAGGACCTGCAATTCGACATGTTGGCGCTTCAGCGTCTTGAGGAGTTCGATCTGGCGGTTGGTGTTGTTGGGGTCAGCAGGGATGACGTAGGCGGCGGGGCCTTCGAGCGTCGGCTTCTGCACCGTGCGCTTGCTCTTCAGATAGTAGTTGTCGAGGAAGTGTTCGGTGTGATGAGAGAAGTAGGAGATCGTCGATAGCAATGCGCTCTCTTCGTAATTATTGTTGTCGCGCTGCGACCAGGTGACGATGGGGTAGGGCGGGTTCTGCCGATACCAGGTGCGCGAATATTCCTCGGGATCGAGGATGCGCTTTTCAGTGTCGGCGCCTCCGTTGCCGAAGGTTTCGTAGAGGCGGCTGATGCCGTTGTGCATGCCGGCAAGGAACATCAGGTAGCCAGGACTCCAGGTATCGAAGTCGCCGTGGGTGAAGACTCCGGGCATGCCGAAGCTTTGCATCTGAGCGACGTTGTTCCATCCGAGCTCGGCCCATTCGTCGGCGAGCATGGGATCGACCCAGGCGTTGTAGGGGCCGTCGCCGACGGTATTGTCGTAGAGGAACGGCACCGATTCATGCAGGTCGTGCAGCACCTGGGCGTGCCAATCGATGTAGGTGTCGAGGACGTTGCGGGTGAGGTCGAGGGTCATGGCCATGGCGTCGCGGTTGTTGTCATGGGCGACGTAATGGCCCCAATAAAGCAGTCGCGGCCAATCCTTGCCGGGGTTTGCCTTGTGCCATTTGTAGATATCGACCATGCGGTCGCGTCCGTCGACCTCGACGACCGGAGTGATGAGCACGATCATGTGAGAGCGGATGTATTTGATGTAGGGCGCGTCATCGACGGCGAGGCGATAGGCGAGTTCCATGAGCGCGGTGGGCGCTCCGGTCTCGGGTGAATGGATGGTTCCGGTGATGTAGTAGACGGGGTAGGACTGGCTGATGAGTTCGCGGGCCTTGGCGTCGTCGAAGTTGATGGTGCGCGGGTCTCCGAGCTGGGCGAGGCGGGCGCTATTTTCTTTCGCCTTGGCGAGAATTGCAGGGTCGGCGATGGCGGCGGCGATCATCTCGCGGCCTTCTTCGGAGTGGCCAATCGTGAAGACCTTGACTCGAGGGCTGCTGGCTTCCAGCATGCGGAAGTACTTGTAGACGTCTTCGGCATAGGGGAGCATGTCGGGTGCGCCGGAGACGTCGCCGAGGAGCTTTTCTGGCGTGGGGACGGTCTTCGATGCGGGAAGATAATCCACCAGCGGCGAGGTGAAGGCCGGGTCGGTGGTGTATTTGCGCATCTGGTCGGTGTAGTGCTGGTCGATCGGCTGCGCGGGATCGCGGGCGTAGTCGGTGCTGAGCGACTGGGCGAGAGCGGGCGGGCCGCCGCACAACAGAGCTGAGGCTGCGAGGATCAAGGCGAGGTGAATGGTTCTCGTGTGCGGAGACATAGCATTTCCTCAGCGGCTGAAGCCGTATTGGTTTCTGCAATCCATGGCACGGTTGAAACCGTGCCCCTTCAACAGAGACTCGAATCGGACCGTTCAGGCAATTGAGGAATTATAGATGGCTGGCATGCGTGGGTTCGACGATGCTGGAGAGGGGAACCTCCAAGGTGCCGGCGTGATTGGTGTTCGAGTCGAGGATGCCGCTGCGCACGGTGGCCCCGCCAGCGGGAACATCGATCTCAAGGGTGAGATTCGCGCCTCTTTGTTGAACAGCCGCATAACGCGCCGAGTCCATGTCGAGTTTGAAGGTTCTTACCATCCAGTTGAGAGGCTTGCCATCGTTGTCATAGACGACCAAAGCTGCTTCGACAACGCCGTGGCGTGAGCCGTCGTCGGCGGAATTGAGTTCGAGGCCGTTCGAGGGGATGTCAAAGTCGACTGTGTAACGGCTGACAGGGGACTTGAGGTTTGCGTTGTCGCCGGCCGGTTTTGACGATGGAGTCTGGGCCGCACTGCGCTGCAACCGCACCAGGAACGGAATCTGGGTCGAGTCGGGCATGCCCGGCCCCATGAAGGGATGGAGCGGGTCAGTGGGCAGCTTGGCTGCGGCAGTTTTGATCTCCTTCCCATCCGAGGCGTAATAGCCGCGTCGATAGGCGAGCGTATAGCCTGAACTTCCTTTGACGTTGTTGAGCTTGACCTGAAGTTTGCGGTATTTTCCGTCGGTGGCCGAGTTAGCGGGGGTGTAGGTCAGGGTGTAGAACTTAGAGCCCTGGTCCACAACATGGGCGACCGCATCGCCGAGGGCGTTGGAATTGATGAAAGCGGTGCCTCCGGTGTCGTGCGCAATGGCCAGCATGGTGGCATGGTTGCCATTCCGCAGGGTGGAGTCGTCCTGCATTGTGTTGAGCGTCTGTGCACCCATCAATTCTGCTTTCTGCACCGGAACCGTGCTGTTGTTCGCTTCAAAAGGAGATTCCCCGATGAGTCCCTCAGCGGCGACCGGGTAGATGGCGACCTGGGCAGCAGCCAGAAGAACAGACGTTTTGTGGACCTCCTGTTGATAGTCACGTTGAGTACTGAAGGGATTAAGAAGGCCGGATACGGGTTCGGGGTCGAGAAGATCGACGTTGGATAACAGAGCTAAAGGGATCGAACTGGAGAACCAGATGACGTTCTTGCGTCCGGAGATTCCAGCGAGGTAGTAGGCCAGTTCCTGCATCGCGGTGAGCGTATTCTGGACGCGCTGATCGGTCTGGAAGACGTCTTTCTCGGCCAGAAACTGCTTCATCGCCGCGACCTCGATAGATGCGTGGGGTGAGTTATTAATTTCCTCAAACCTTTCGATATCCTGCTTTTGCTGGGTGGCATCGGCGGTCGACTGCAGTAGTGGCGAAGTCTGCGAGAATGCGCCCCGCTTCGGGTCGCTGAGCGCGGCGGCGAGCAGGGAAGCGTCGTCGGTAAAGCCCTGGATGAAGCGGAGGCGCGTGCCGAGGACGAATATCGCCATCTTGGTCCCGGGCGGAATGCTCTTCAGATACTTCAGCATCTGGGCGTGGACGACGGCCTGATCCGTAAGTTGGGTATTCATAGAATCGAGCAGCAGCAAGGTCACTGCGCCGTTGGGCTTGACGCGAGGGACGTTGGTGAAGACGTTGGGCGGCAGAGGGGGAAGCTTGGATACGTCCGCCGCTTTGGTGCCTGTGTGCTCCTCGAAATAGGTGATGGTTTGAGGGTGCCCGTCTTCGGCGGTGACGAAGTCCTCTTTATGCAGGCCTTCGACGGGTTTGCCGTCGCGGCCGGTCACGACAACATCGAGGACGACGTTGCGGGCGTCGGCTTTGAAAACCGTGGGGCCGTTTTGATCCGGTGTCGCAGTCTGGCTGCGAAGCGGGGCGACGAGGAGCACGGCCAGGGAGCTGAGAAGAAGCGTCAGTCGGCGGCGGTCCATCATAGCCGGAATTATAGATGGCTCTGCGGGGCGGTAGCGACGACTTTGCTGAGGGGAACTTCAACGGTTCCGGCGAGGTTGGCGTTGAGGTCGAAGATGCCGCTGCGGAGTATTGCGCCGTTGCTCGGGGCGTCGATATCCAGGTTGAAATTGACGCCGTTGGCTTTGACCTGGGCGTAGCGGGCAGCGTCCATATCGAGGTCGAGTTCCCTGACGATCCAGTTCAAGGCGACGCCTCCGTGGTCGTAGATGAGAATGGTGGCCTCGATCTTGCCATGGCGCGAGCCGTCGGGGTTGGCGTCGAGCTCAAGACCGCTGGCCGCGATCACGAAATCGACGCGGTAGCGGGTGAGAGGACCTTTGAGATTCGGATTATCTCCGGATGACTTTGCGGCCGCGGCCGGTGTAGCGATGCGTTGCACCCGAAGCGCGAGTGGAATCTGGGTAGTGTCGGGCATGCCCGGGCCCATGAAGGGATGGAGCGGGTCGGTGGCAGGCTTGGCTGCGTCTGCCTTGGCCTCTTTGGTGTCGGCGGCGTAATAGCCGCGGCGGTAGGCGAGCTTGTCGCCGGACTCTTCGCGACCGAGCTTGACCTGGATCTTGCGGTATTTTCCATCGGTGGCGGTGTTTGTCGGCGTGTAAGTCATCGTGTAAAAGTACCCGCCCTGGTCGATGACGCGAGCGACAGCGTCGGACAATCCGTTGGAGTTGATCGTGGCCGCGCCGCCGGTATCCTGGGCGATGAGCTGCATCGCGGTATGGTTGGCGTTGCGCCGCACGGAGTCCGTTTGCAGGCTGCCAATCTCCATGCGCTGCGCCATCTGCTGCTGAGACTCCCCCCAGGGGGCGTGGGGCCGGTCTGCGAAACCTGAGCGGGCGCGGCGGCCGGCGCCTGGAACCTCTCGTCGGCGTTGTAGAGCGAATCGGTTGAGTTGCCCTCGGCGGCGACCGGATAGACGGCCACCTGCGCTTGAGCGAGCATTGCACTGGTCTTTTTGACCAACGGGTCGTACTCGCGGCTGACCGCGAAGGCGTCTCTGAGGTCAGGATTTGGAAAGAGAACGAGCGGAAAGGCGCTGGAGAACCAGATGACGTTTTTGCGGCCGGGAATTCCGGCGAGATAGCCGGCGAGCTCCTGAAAGGCTTCGAGGGTGTTTTTTACCCGAAGGTCGGTTTGAGAGGTTGCTTGTTCCGCCATAAACTGCTGGAGGGCGGCCAGGGCGGCGGTAGCCGCTGGTGAGGCGGTTTGGGCAACCGCCTCTTGCATCTGTGAGGTGAGCGCCTGGTTGGAGGCGTTGTCTCCTGAGGAGGCCAGCAGCGGCGAAGAGACCGGGCCACCGCCGAGCTTTGGGTTTCTGAGCGCGGCCGAAAGCTGAGAGGCATCGTCGGTAAAACCCTGGACGTATCCCAGACTATTGCCGAGAGTAAAGATGGCCATCCGCGTTCCGGGTGGAATATTCTTCATGTACTTCAGCATCTGCGCGTGGACGAAACTTTGGTCTGCAAGCTGGGTGTTCATCGAGTCGAGCAGCAGCACGGTCACGGCGTCGGTGGGCGGGACCTGCGGGATGTTGGTGAAGACATTGGGCGGCAGTTGCGTTAGTTTGGCGTCACTCGCGGGGAGCGGATGGGCGCCGGAATGTTCCTCGAAGAAAGTGATGGCCTGGGGATGGCCGTCTTCGCCGACCTGAAAGTCTTCCTTGCGCAGGCCCTGCACCGGCTTGCCGTCGCGTCCGGTGACAACGACGTCGAGCACGACGGTGCGAGCGTTGGCTTTGAAGACGAGGCGGCCGTTCTCGTCCGGGACTGCAGTTTGGCCGAAAAGCGGCGCCGCGATGAGAGCGCTAACTAGAACAACGAACGAGAAGGTTAGTCGGGGGCGCCGAAGCATGGGTGTGCGCATTAGAACGAGACCTCGGGAACGAGACCTCAGCGTCTTTCAGAGGCCAGTTCAGTTTACACAAACGGTTCCTTGTTGAGGCGTGACGGAAGCTAGAGCAAAAGTACAGTTGGTGTAATGTGCGGAGTTTGTCTCAGTAGGCGTTTTTCTGGGGAAAAACACCTGCCGGGCGGTGCACCTCACGTTACGCTAGCTGTACTTTTGCTCTAGCCCGCCAGCACCAGCTTGGCGATGGTCGCGAGTTGCATGTTCGAAGTTCCTTCGTAGATTTTGCCGATCTTGGCGTCGCGGTAAAACTTTTCTACGGGGTAGTCTTTGACGAAGCCATAGCCTCCGTATATTTCGACAGCGTGGCTGGCGACGCGTTCGGCGACCTGGGAGGAGAAATACTTGGCCATTGCGGCTTCTTTAAGAAAGGGCAGCTTGGCGTCTTTGAGCCGGGCGGCGTTGTAGACGAGCAGGCGCGTGGCCTCGATTTCGGTGGCCATTTCGGCGAGAGAGAACTGCACGGCCTGAAAATCCGCGATCGCTTTGCCGAATTGCTTGCGCTCCTTGGCGTAGGCTGCGGCGTGGGACCATGCGCCCTGGGCGAGGCCGAGCATTTGCGCGCCGATGCCGATGCGGCCTTCGTTGAGCGTCTCGATGGCAATTTTGTAGCCTTTGCCGGGCTCGCCGAGGACGTTCTCGGCTGGCACATGGCAATCCTCGAGGATGATCTCGCAGGTCGACGAGGCGCGGATGCCGAGCTTGTCCTCTTTCTTGCCGACAGAGAATCCGATGGTGTTTTTCTCGACGAGAAAGGCGGTGATGCCCTTGTATCCGGCGGCTGGGTCGAGGGTTGCGAAGACGATGAACATGCCGGCTTCGTGGGCGTTGGTGATCCACAGCTTCTGGCCGTTGAGAAGATAGCCGTCGCTGCACTTTTCAGCCCTGGTCTGGAGCGCAAAGGCGTCGGAGCCGGAGGCTGCCTCGCTGAGCGCGTAGGCGCCGACGAGATCGGTGGCGAGGCGCGGAAAGAATCGGCGTTTCTGTGCCTCAGTGCCCCAGCGTAGCAGCGCATTCACGCACAGGGTGTTCTGAACATCGACGAGCACGCCGATGGAGGGGTCGACCGCGGAAATCGCCTCGACGGCAAGGATCGCCTCGAAGAACGTGCCCCCTGAACCACCGTACTCGATCGGCACCTCGATCCCCATGAGGCCGAGATTGAAGAGCTGGGGGATGAGTTCCGGGGCAAAGTGCTGCTCGTCGTCCATCTGGCGGACGAGCGGTGCGATGTTCTCGACGGCGAAATCGCGAACGGTCGAGCGAAAGAGTTCTTCGTCTTCGCTGAGTTGAGTGAGCGGGGCAGGCGCGGGCGCGGGCGATGGGGCGAGAACTTCGGACATCGGGAACCTCGACCCGGCATGAGCCGGGCAAATAAGTCAGGCAAGCAAGATTCAGGTAAAGAGGGGAGTGTAGCAGGAATGACGGGCATTTGGCCGAGCCCGAGTCAGCCTGCGGTGGGGACGGTCTGGTCTTTCGTATTGAGCCGCATTGTGCGGCGCACATTGCGAGGCTGCGAAGGGCGGCTGGAGCGGTGCACGATCGACAAGCTCTCGCGGTCGAGGATTGACTTGATTTGCTTGCGGGCGTGCACTGCCCATCGACTAGAGGGGTCGAGCTTCAGATACGAGGTCCAATGGCGGAGGGCCTTGCGGCGGTCTCCGGTGCGTTCGAAAGCGAGCGCCAGGTTGTAGTGCGCATCGGCGTAGGTGGGCACGAGGCGGATGGCGTTCTGGTAGGCGGCAATGGCATCCGGCAGGCGCTTGAGCTCGTCAAGTACGTTGCCGAGATCAAAGAATGCGAGCGCATAATTCGGATCAGCCAGAGTGGCGCGCTTATAGAGCTGTTCGGCACGGACAAACTGACGACGGTTGTAGCAGATTGTGCCGAGGTTGATGCAGGTGGCAGCGTGGTGGGGATTTCTTTCCAGAATCCGCTCATAGGCGACGACTGCCTCGTCGATTCTCCCCGCGTCCTCGTGGCGGATAGCGACGAGAAAAAGATCGGCAGTCCGGCCCTCGTAGCCGGGCTGGTTGATTTCAATGGGGCTGGCGTGGCCACTCGAGGCTTCGGCTGGCTCGCCGTTGTTGCCGTCGAAGTCGAAGACGAATTGGCGGGCGATCGGTTCGGTCACCAATCCGCGGTGCCAGAAATGCACTCGCGAGCCACCAGCCACGGCGCGGGCATCGAGCAGGGGATTCTCTATTCCGGCGACAATCTTCATCGCGCCGAGCGATGCGCTGATGCTGGACGCGGAAAATCTGGCGGAGAGGTCACGGAGGGTGCGCAGACGGCCAACGTCTTCGAGAGTGTAGACCTCGCGGCGAGGAATCAAGTTCTTCTGTTCCCAGGCTCGCAAGAGAGCTGGGCGAATCTTGAGATAGCGGAGTACGTCTTGACGGCGAATTCGGGTCACAGGGTGCTCTCGCGGTAACCGTCGATCTCGGTCTGCATCGATTATGCGGAGCGGCGCGCCGCCATACAATAGGGCGCAACCAGAATGTAGTGGATAAAGCGGTACCCGAAGGGGTACAGGTGTCATTTTTTTGCGCCGCGCGCGCGATCAAGCTGTTGGAGCCGACGACCGGATTCGAACCGGTGACCTGCTGATTACGAATCAGCTGCTCTACCAGCTGAGCTACGTCGGCCTGACTTCGCTAGACCAAAAGCGGAGTTACTTCGAGGCGTCCGGCAATTGTTATGCAGGCGTTTTCTGGAGAAAAAGCCTGCTCAGCCTGGTGGTTTGACGTTACACCCACTCTGCTCCTGCTCAAGTGTATCGCCCTCTCGGCGGCGAGTAAAGGCGCGGTCGCCGTTGGTCAAAGTGAGCAAGGGAAGCTCGGAAAGGAAAGAAAAGGCCACCCGGCAACAGGGCGGCCTTTCCTCTTAGGGAGAACAGTTCCAACGGAGGCAAAGCCATCAGAACTTTCTGGCGAAATACTATGGTTGGGAAAACCGAGTGTCAAGGCAAAATCCGGCACACTGCAAATGACTGATTTGGGGCGGGTTCCCGCAGGGGATGAAAGCGGCTTGAGGAAATCGTCTTTCGCCTTATTTTCGTGTCCGAGTGGGCTCTGTTTCCAGTAAGGCAAAGCAAATGAGCGGTTTAGTCTGTTTTTTGCACCGTTTTTCGTTCAATTTCATCATTCGCGGAGGTGCAGGCTAATGAATTCGGCGTCGGCCAGCGTAGATGCGGGCTTGCCGCGAAGGCGGCGATAGAGCGCCCGTCCGCCGCCGAAGAAGATGCCCAGAAGCAACGCCGTTCCGCCGAGAATCGCGGTGAGGGTGACGATTCCGACGAGCAGCCTGGCGGTCTTGGAGACTTCGCTGACGTAGCCCTGAGGATGGTTCCAGGTGACGTCGGCGTTGTAGTTGACGCTGGAAATGAGCTTGTGTGCCGCCTCGGCGGAGAAGCTTCCACTGCTTATCGCCAGCAACGGCCCGCTGCGGCGGCTCTGCAGGGCCCCTGTGCCGCCTGCGGCCAGTTGGGTGGTCCATTGCGCCCCAGCAGTATTGCCGGCGGCCAGAAAGGCGGCCACGGCGGTCGCACGGTTCGCGGCCAGCTGCGGAGTTGGGTAGTCGATCAGCGTCAGGGAGCCATCGCCGCCCTCGCGAATGGAATATTGGGCAGTGATGACTTCTGCGCCGCGGTTGAAGTCGACCAGCGACGGAGGCAGGAGTCCGCCTCCGCGAACATAGCCGATAGGGCCGAGGGCATAGCGGGTGGATTGCGGGTCGAGGCCCGACTGGGGCAGGTAGCCCGGAAGCGGCGGAGGCACCCCCGCGCCGCCTTCGGCCTTGGGCAGGTAGCCGGCCAGCTCACGGAGTTCGGCGGCGGACATGCCGGTGAGATGGTCAAAGGTGGCGTCGACCAGGGTCGCGCTCTGCCAGAAGAGCACGCGAGTGCCGTCGAAGACACCGCCGAAGCCGACCTCCTGTTTGGGCAGGCCAGGGCGGCGATAGAAGGTATATGCGGCGTAGGCACCCGAGGCATCGGCGAAGCGAATAGCGCGCACGCTGAGTTTGTCTCCGTTGCGGGTGTAGGTGGCCGAGGCGAACTGGGCGAATCCGTCTTCTTTGAGCAGGTCTGCATTCGCGCTGTCGGCCGACTCGGGAGCGATGCTGGTCGTGGCAGATGCGGCGAGTTGCCATCCGGCGAAGTCGGTGGGCAGGATCGGCGGGGGTGGTGCCGCCTTGTCGGCGGTCTTTGCGAGCGCAAAGCTCAGACAGAGGGATGCTGCGAGTGCGAGCGCGGAAGCCCGGAGAGGAGCGCGGTGAGACATACCCATTTGCTCATGAGACTACCACCGGAGCAGGATGGTTTGCCCACTCCGGCGCACAAAGAATATTCGTGTTGCCGCACTCGAATATGATCGAGCCTACTTGAGCTTGATCTCCAGCACCTGAATTGCATACTTGGGGACGGCGTACTTGAAGCTGCCTTTCACGCCTGAAACGGTCTTTTCTTCGGGAACGATGTGCTTGGGATCGGTAAGGGTGTTGGTGTCCTGAGTGGTTTTGGAAGTGAGGCTGATTACGCGAGCTGTCGCTCCTACGGACTTCGCTCCGCCAAGCTGGATTTCGATGGGCTGCGGGATGGAAGAGGCGTTGACCAGCTTGAGATATAGGACGCCTTTGTCAGGGTCTTCGGTGGCAGAGTAGAAGAAGCGCGAGCCGCCGCCGCTGACGGTGGAGTCCACGATCTCTTTGCCGACGTGATTGCTGAAGATCACCTGCGCGTAGTAGCTGGGCGAGCCGTAGCTGGTGAGCGCATCGTAGCCGATAAGGTCGGTCCGCCACTGCATGCCGCCGGGGTTTACGTTGACGAGCAGTGGCGCATAGCGAGGACATGACGATGATGTCGCTGTTGCGCTCCATGCCGGTCATCCACGCGGCGTCGCCGAGCGCGGCGCCAAAGTTGGGTGTCGGACCGCCCTCGCGGGTTGCCCATTCGCCAACGAATATCTTCGGCCCGTTGCGGTCGGTCTTGTCGTAGTGATGGACGTCGGCGAAGAACTGCTCTGCTTGCTTGTAGTAGTGGTCGTCGATGACATCAGGCGTGATGCTTTTGACCGGTGTCGTGGCGATGAGTTGTAGTTGCGGGTATTTCGCCTTGATGGCTTTGTAGAATTGGGCGTATCGGCCGTCATAGCTCTTGGAGCGGTCGAAGTCGTCTTCGTTGCCGATCTCGACGTAGGTCAGAGAGAAGGGCGCCGGATGGCCGTCTTTGGCGCGCTCAGCGCCCCATTTTGTGTTGACGCCTCCGGTGACGTATTCGAGTTCGTCGAGGGCATCCTGAACATAAGGCTCGAGCGCCGGGCCGGGTTCGATATGATCCTGCGCCAGCGAATAGCCGGCGTAGACGGCGAGTACCGGCTGCATGTGAAGGTCTTCGCACCATTCGAGAAACTCGAGCAGGCCCATGCCGTCGGAAGAATGATAGCTCCACGGGCTGGGATGCGTGGGGCGATCGACCCACGGACCGATGGTCTTCTTCCAGTCGAAGCGGTCGGCGATATGGTCGCCTTCGAGATAATTGCCGCCGGGCAGGCGGAGAAATGCCGGATTCATCGCGGCGAGCTTTTCCATCAGGTCGATGCGAAAGCCGTGTTCCCTATCTTTATAGGTCGGCGGAAAGAGCGAGACGAGATCGAGCCAAAGCGTGCCGGGACTTTCGACGGAGACGACCACATGATTGGCTGCCGATGTTGCCACGTTTCCGGTTTTGAGTGTGGCGCTGTATTGCTTCCAGTCGGCGCCGACAGCGGAGACGATTGCGCTGGCGAGAGCCTCGCCGGTCGAGTCTTTGACGATGCTGATCTTCACCGGCCCAATCGCGGCGGAATCGGCCTTGGCATAAAACGAAGCCTGATAGGTGGTGTCGGGCCGGACGGGGATGCCCCAATAGCCATCGTTCGACACACCAGCTGCCTCGGACTTGCCGGCTTGTTTGACAGTGAGCTTAAGACTGCGGGGCAGTGCGGTGCTGGGGCCGTCTTTCTGGTCGACCTGGATCGAGGCCTGCGCATCGCCTTGGGTCGATCGCGACCCAGTGCTCGAGCGCGCCCCAACGATCGCCGTATGGCGCGGCTATTGACGAGTTCGCCATAGAGGCCGCCGTCATAGGAGTAGTTGATCTCCTCGGTCATCAGGCCGTAGAGAGTAGGGCTCACCTTGCCGACGGGTTTGTCGGTTTGGATTTGGAGCGACGCAATGGGAGACTGCTGCGCCATGAGAGCAGTGGTGAGGAGCGATAAGGTGAGAGGAAGAACACGGGTTGCGACGAGAGGACGGGACAGAAGCATAGGTTCGATGGCCTCGTGTTGCGGAAACGTTTACTCGCGTAATTGTAAAGGAGGACGCACCTCGGCACACTCAATTTTGGCGGGGAGTGCTTCAGTTTCCCGGAAGGTGACTGGAGTTCTCGGCGATCCGGACTCCGCTCAGTCCGCTTACATAGCGAGCAATGCCACGATAGAGCGACTCGGCGATGCGCTGGCGGTAGTTGGGGTCGCGGAGCTCGCTGGCGTCATCAGGGTTGGTGAGGAAAGAAATCTCAGCGAGGATCGACGGCATGTTGGCGCCGATGAGCACGACGAACGGCGCTTGCTTGACGCCGCGATCTTTGAGGCCAGGATTTCCCTGATCGAGGCCCTCATACAGATACTTCTCGACATCGGAGGCGAACTCGCGCGACTCGTCGATCTTGTCGTGCAGGGCGATCTTCTTGACCAGGTCGGAGAGCTGATGAATCGATTGTTGCGAGACGGCGTTTTCGCGCGCCGCCAGCTCGAGCGATTCGGGCGAGGAGGTGAAGTTCAGATAATAGGTTTCGACGCCGCGGGCGCTGGGGTCGGGGCTGGAGTTCGCGTGGACGGAAACGAAGAGATCGGCCTGCGCCTTGTTGGCGATCGCGGTGCGGGTCTCGAGCGGGATGAAGGTGTCGTCGCTGCGCGTGAAGATGACGTCCGCGCCGAGACGCTGCTTGAGCAGCTTGCCGAGGCGGAGCGAGACGTCGAGCACCACATCTTTTTCTTCGATGCCGTCGGGGCCGAGCGTGCCGGAGTCATGGCCGCCATGGCCAGGGTCGATCACGATGCGGCCGATTTTCAGCCCGAGCGCGCGAACCATCGAACGGCCGCCGTCGGCGGTCGGATCGGCTTCGTGGATAGTCGACGAGGCAGTGTCCGTAGTGTTCGAGGTTTCGGCGGTCTTGCTGCGCTTAGTGTTTTGGGGTCGAGGCGAGCTTTGCCTGCGCGAGATCGGGCTGCGAAGCCGGCGTCGTGCCGGCCACAGAAGCGGCGATCGGCGCGCTGGTGGGATGGTTGGTCGCTTTCACGCGGTCGGGTTGATGGCTCAGGGCCGCGATATCCTGCGTGGCGCTGGCGTCGGTGGAGCGAGTTCTGATTTGTAACTGCAGCTGTGGCAGATGATTTCGTCGCTCTGCATCGGCGCGGGCGTTGAAGACGATTGGCGCCGGTGGTCGGGCTGCTTCTCTTGCGCAGCGCGCTTCGAGCGGTCGGTTGGGCGCTTGGTGCGCTGGGCGACTTGCAGATTGCCTGCGGCGCCCAGGCTTGCGGCCGTGAATGTCGATGATGAGGCGGTAGGGATTGGGCAGCAGGAACGCCGAGTAGTCGCTGACATCGCTGACGTCGAGGACGACCCGAGTCACGTCATTCGAAAACTGCGCGATGCGGATGCGCTTGAGAAATCCGTCGTCGATGACGCTTACCGATTTGCCGATGAGCTCGGGCGAGAGCCTGGTGCCGTGCAGGTCGAAAAAGATGCGGTCGGGGTCGGGAACGCGGGCTGCTTCGTATTGCACTTCGTCGCCGAGATCGATGGCGACGCGGGTATAGATCGAGGTCGACCAGTGGCGAACTCCGGTGACCTGAACGAGCTTGCCCTTGCGATGCGGCGGCTCGGCGTAGCTCGCCGGAACCGCAGGCTGCGTCGGCGGCGTTTCCAGCTTTGTCTGCGGCTGTTGGGTTGAGGATTGGCGCTATGGCACTTGTCTTCGAAGCTGCGAGCACCGGTGGCGTTGTGGCCGGAGAATGCGTTGTGGGCGCGGGCGGCGACGGTTCGGCGGCTTGCGATTGGATTGCCGCGGTCAAAACGGTGTTTGAATGTTTCGGGTGTGCCGGCGGCGTCGTTGAAGTCACGGTCGACGTCGCCGAGCGCGACGCTGCCACAGTGGGCGGATTGGAGGAGTGCTTTGGCCGCTGACTTCAGCAGAGTGCAGTTCTTTAAGATCGGCGCGAGCTTCGGCAGCCTCCGCGTTGTGCGGATATTCCTTGAGAAAGGCCTGATACGTTGCCTTGGCCGAAGCGGTGTCGTTCAGGTCGCGAGAAGTAAATGTCTCCCTCGGCGAGCAGGGCGTCGGCGCGATAACGGCTGCCTGGATATTCGCGGCGGAGAAACTCGTATTGGCCTATCGCGTCGTGGAGGGATTTTTCATCGTTGAGAGTTCCGGCCTTGTTCGGCGAGCAACTGGGCGACGGCGAAGATGCTTGCGTCGGCCTTGGGCGAGGCGGGATCGTCGTGATAGATGGCGCGATAGAGGTCGAGGACGCGTTCGTAGTCGCGTCGGGTGCGCTGATCTTCGGGGCGGGATTCGAGGGATCTGGCGAGCATGCTCGGCCTGGGCGTATGGGGATTCGGCAGGCTTATGCGTGGAGATGCGGTCGAGTCAAGGCTTGCCGTGGTCAATACGCCGAGCAGCGACAACCAGCAATCGGCCGATGGAGCCACTGGAGAAGACTCGGGGTACGTGCATTCCGCGCCTCGCGGCGGAGGTGGCGGGTGCATGCTCGATTGCGAACGAAACGCGCCATAAATGCTGGAGAGACTCCCCGCCAGAGACTCTCTCATTATAGGTTTGCGGCGAAGGGACAAAACCCGGAAACGGGTGGTCAATTCACGAAGGGAACCTGAACCTGAACTCTCGTTCTCAAAGCAGAAGAGACGCAACGACTTCCGGGCACGCTGGCGAGCGCGGCGTCGAGATGTTCGGCGTCTTTGCCTCCGGCTTCGGCCATGTCGGGGCGTCCGCCGCCGGAGCCCCCGACGTGTTTGGCGACGGGCGCGATGATCTTGCCGGCCTGAAGTTTGGCGGTGAGGTCTTTGGTGACTCCGACGATGATGGCGACTTTGCCGTCTTCCTGAACTGAGCCAAGCACGACCACGCCGGAGCCGATTTTGTTGCGAAGGTTGTCGACGAGCGTGCGGAGCTGCCCGCGATCGAGCGCGCCGACTTTTTGCGCGAGGACCTTGATGCCTTTGACTTCGACGGCTTGATCGGCGGCGGAGCTTACTGACGATGCGGCGGATTTCATGCGGGCTTCGTCGAGTTCGCGGCGGAGTTTTTTCAGCTCTTCTTCGTTGGCGGCGAGCTTGTTGCGGAGCGAGTCTGCTGGCGAGAGCTCGATGCTGGGCGCGAGTTGATTTGCGAGCTGCGCGACGGCGAAGTCACGGCGGAATTCCTTGAGCGCGCCGAGTCCGGTGACGGCCTCGACGCGGCGAACGCCCGAAGAGACGCTGCCTTCGCCGAGCAGCTTGATGGTGCCGATCTCGCCGGTGGCGGCGGTGTGGGTGCCTCCGCAGAGCTCGGTGGAGAAGTCGCCGATCTTGACGACGCGCACCTTCTCGCCGTACTTCTCGCCGAAGAGCGCCATGGCGTGGTACTCGTTGATGGCGACGTCGATGGGCACGTCTTCGAGGGTGACGACGGTGGTGTTGGCGAGCACTTCCTTATTAATGATGTCTTCGATGTCCTGGAGCTCTTCGTCGGCGATGGCGGTGAAGTGGGAGAAGTCGAAGCGGAGGCGATGGTCGTCGACCAGCGATCCGGCCTGCTTGACGTGCTTGCCGAGGACTTCGCGCAGGCCGGCGTGGAGCAGGTGGGTTCCGGTGTGATTGCGGCGCGTGGCGTTGCGATAGTCGGCGTCGACGACGGTGTCGACCTTGTCGCCGATGCGGATGGGCTGGCGCACGAGCGCCTTGTGGGCGAAGACTCCCTGCACCGGCTTGGTCGCGCCGCTGACCTCGGCGACGATGGAGTTGTGGTCGTCGGAGTAGAGCCAGCCGATGTCGCCGACCTGTCCGCCGGAGTCGGCGTAGAAGGAGGTGTGGTCGAGGACGATCTCGACTTCTTCGCCGGGCTTGGCTTCTTGCGCTCCGACGCCGTCTTTAATGATGGCGAGGACTTCTGCGCCTTCGACGGTGAGCAGCTTGTAGCCTTCGAAGTCGGTCTTGGGGAGTTCGCGGAAGACGGGGCTGGCGGATTTTTGCGAGCCGCCTTTCCAGGAGGCGCGGGCGCGGGCTTGTTCTGCGGCGCGGGCTTGTTCGAAGCCGTCGAGGTCGAAGTGAATGCCGGCGTCGCGGGCGGCGTCCATCATGAAGTCGAGGGGGAGGCCGTAAGTTTCGTAAAGGGAAAAGGCAACTGCTCCATTCAATGTGGCTGGAAATTCCTTCCAATCCGGGTTGATGCTAACGGCCTCAAGCATTGCTTTGTAGTGTTGTGCAGTCGACTCAAGTTCAAAGCGAGGATCAACGCTCTTGCCGGTGTTTACATAATAGGAAGGCCATTCCTTAGCGACAGCACTTCCCGAACATTCATCAAATTTGTTCATCGCGCCAACGATCGCTATTTCCATTGCCTCCGCGAGCCTCACCCAGCCAAGCTTCAGCACGCGATCGAACTGCTGTTCTTCAGCGCGCACTACCGTCGCCACTCTGTCCGCGCTTTCAATTAACTCCGGATACGCGCCTTTCATCTCGTCGCGAACGGCGTAGACCATCTCGTGCATAAATGGCTTTTCTTGCCCGAGCAATCGACCGTGACGAATTCCCCGGCGAAGGATTTTGCGCAGCACGTAGCCGCGGCCATCATTGGCAGGCGAGACTCCATCGGAAATGAGAAATGTCGCTGCGCGAGCATGGTCGGCGATGATGCGCAGGCTGGCAGTGCCGACGAGTCTGGCTAGCGAACCAGACACCTGCGCGTTCGCGAGACCTGATGCGTTTGCAATCTTTCCGAATTTCCTGACTGTCTCGGCTAACTCGGCCAGCGCTGTTTTCTCCATTAACTCCGCTGCCCTTATTATCAGGGGAGTGAATAAATCGGTCTCGAAATTAGATATCTTGTCTTGCAAGCACCGCAGCGGTGCGCTCCAGCCCCATGCCTGTATCGATAGATGGCTTCGGCAGCAGATTCAACGTCCCGGTCGAATCGCGCTCGAACTGCATGAAGACCAAGTTCCAAATCTCCACATAGCGAGCGTCGTCTTGTGGGAAGGGCAGGTCATTATCTGGAGTTTCGGAAGCCTCAATGCCCATGTCATAGAAGATCTCCGAACACGGCCCGCAGGGGCCGGTGTCGCCCATGGCCCAGAAGTTGTCTTTCATGCCCATGGTGAAGATGCGTTCTTTGGGAACTCCGACTTCGATCCAGAATTGTTCGGCTTCGTCGTCGCGGGGAACTCCGTCGGCGCCCTCGAAGATGGTGACGTAGAGCTTGTCTTTGGGAATGCCGAACCACTCGTCGGAGGTGCAAGCTCCCAGGCGTAGGCGATGGCTTCGCGCTTGAAGTAGTCGCCGAAGGAGAAGTTGCCGAGCATCTCGAAGAAGGTGTGGTGGCGGCGGGTGAAGCCGACGTTTTCGAGGTCGTTGTGCTTGCCTCCGGCGCGGACGCACTTCTGCGAGGTGGTGGCGCGGTTGTAGTCGCGGCGCTCGTTGCCGAGGAAGACGTCTTTGAACTGGTTCATGCCCGCGTTGGTGAAGAGCAGCGTCGGGTCGTTGTGGGGCACGAGCGAAGAGGAGTGGACGATCTTGTGCCCCTTCGATTGGAAAAAGTCGAGGAACATCTTGCGGATTTCGGAGCCGGACTTAGATTGCATAGGGATTCTTAGTTTACTTGAGGGGTTTGGCGCGGGAGCGGACGCGGCTTTGTTGCAGGGCGCGGTGGGGGATGGCGAGCGCTGCGGGCCGGAGATTCCCTCCACCCACCCTTCACAAGAGCGCGAAGGATGGGCACCCACAGTGTGCCAAGCGGAGTATTCGCCGTCCCAGTCAAGCCAACGGCGGGCTTGAATGGGCCACCATGAATCCACACACTCACAGCGGCAGGCTCGTCGCAGAGTTTTTGCTTCACTGAATATTTTCCTTGCATTCACACCGGAGGAACGTTTATCAATACAAGACTATTACTTGTGGGTTACTTTTGTTCCTCTTGAGGTAACTAGGTTGTCTTTGTTACAAACCGGGGAAGGCTGCGGCATGGTCTTTCCTTAACTCAGGCGTCGGTAGAAAACAGCGTAGAAGTGATAAGGAGATAAGGTGAAATTTGCAGCACGTTTGAAATTCCACGTTCCAGTCGCGGCAGGACTTCTCTGTATGTCGTCGCTTCCACTCGCGTTTTCACAGTCTGCCGACACGGCCGAACAAAGGGAGTTGAAGGCGCGTGAGGTTTGGCGCGATACCATCCACCACACCAGCACGCCTGGAGAAGGGTGTTTCCATGCCTCGTTTCCCAGCACGCGGTGGGAGGCGGTCGAATGCGCCCCGGCGCCGGCCTATCGGTCTGCGCTGCCAAAGCCTGTGAACCCCTATGCGGGTCGTGAGGATACGATAGGCAATGCCTATGATTTTGTGGCGGAGGCCCCGTCAGGAGACCACTTCACCCTCGCTGCCGGCAGCTTTCCGACGGTGACGGGCGTGACCTCGGAAAAGAGCGTAGGAGTTCCCGCATTTGGCGATGGCGGCATCCTGGGGGCGAACGAATACACGCTTCAGGTCAACACGAACTTCTATCACTCCGCGGCCTGCGGCAGCTACTCGAAGTGCCTGGCGTGGCAACAGTATGTGTTGTCGACGAACACCCCGGTTTCCCTCACCAGCAGTTCCTTAACTGGAGATACCGAGGTATTCATCGAATACTGGCTGATCGATTACGGATCCAGCCGCCGTGCAAAGTGCCCGACTGGGTTCATTAGTGGCGGGGCCGATGCCGAGGGGCCTGGCGTGGACTGCGTGCAGAACACCGCGGCAACGCTCATCTACCAGGGTCAAATTCCTATCACCAGTCTCGCTGGTATAACCCTTTCGGGTTCAGCAGCCGCAGGCGGCACCGATGCCGCAACCGTAACCTATGGCGGCGAGGCCTATACCGCGACTGTGAAGGATAGCTATACCGACATCGCCAGCGGTTGGAGCGAGGCCGAGTACAACGTTTTCGGCAACGCCGGCGGTTCGGAGGCGGACTTCAACACATCTGGCGTGGCGATCACGGCTAAAGTTGCGCTGACCTATGGATCCACGACTGCGCCGACCTGCCTCGCGCCATCGAAGGATGCCGGCACGACCGGCGAGACCAATAATCTCACTGCCGGCAGCTGCACGGCCACCGGCGGATCTTCGCCCTACATTCAGTTCACCGAGACGGACTAATCGATCTGACTCATGCGTTTAGCAAACTTGAGGGCCGAAGCGGAAACGCTTCGGCCCTTAGCTTTTGCCTGGACCAAGCGAATTTGTGGGTTGCCATATTTTGCCCTCGAGGAGTTCGATTGGGTCTGTGGCTTGCTGGAGGTTGGCGAGTTGATCGGCGTGGTCTTTCATGCCGATGACCGAGCAGAGGGCGTCGAAGGCGTCCTCGGAGTTGCGCGCTTTGGCGAGAGTCTCCTGTGCCAGCGAGTGATAGCGAGGTCGGCTGAGGTGGGCCGCACGGAATTCCTTGCTGCTCTTGTTTCCCGCTCCGGTGAAGATGCGAGGATAAATTTCCAGGAGACGCGTTGGCGGCGCGGCAGCAATTTCGCTCTTGGGCACCTCCTCAGGGTACCCGTTTCGGGTCATGGCCGCTTACGAATCCCTTATGTCTCCTTTAGCCGTGCTTTAGCGGTTTGTTCCTAGTCTTGCATTTGTAGGCATCTGCGCGCGGAGAGAGTTTTACCGCGCCGAAGTGCCTGGGATAGGACAATCGCATGCTGGTTTTTCTGAAACGATTCTGGATTCTTGCTCTCTTAGGTATCTTGACGATCTCCGCGCCGAGGTTAATTACGGCGCAGTCGGTGGTCGCCAACGATGACCGCTCGACGATCGCCGCGAGCGCATCCGCTGACGCTCCGCAGGCGGCGGTTGCTGATCCCAGCAAGGTGCCTCCGGCAACCGGGCCGCAGCCAGGGTTCTTCACGCGCTGGGGCAACGCATATGTGGCCGACTGGCATGGACATTCGCCGGGGACTGATCCCTCGCTTGTGTCGCCGCGCAGAGGCACGCCTCCTCCGATCTCCTCGCCGCCGTTTCCGGCGACGGATTGGCCGATTGGCGGCACTCCGCTGATTGGCGCGCCGGACACGCAGACGTATCCGCTGATGCAGGCGATCAATGAAAACAAGAGTCGTGAGAAGTGGTACGGCTATGCCGCAATTGGCGCGAACGGGTCTTCAAATAATCGCGGCAATGTGTCGAAGGGGATACCTGCCAACTGGCCTTCGGCCTATGACGAGTTCCCCAATACGATCGTGCTGGATCAGTTTGCGTTTTACTACGAGCGGATTCCGAACGAGGCGCAGCAGGAGCATTTCGACTGGGGATGGCGGTTCACCGGTCTCTATGGGCAGGACTATCGCTTTACAACGTCCAAGGGAATGCTGAGCCAGCAGTTGCTGGTCAAGAACGCGCAATACGGCTTCGATCCGGTGATGTTCTATCTGGACTTTTATGTGCCGCATGTTGCGCAGGGGATGAACATCCGCGTCGGGCGGTATATCTCGCTGCCGGATATCGAGGCCCAGCTTGCGCCGAACAACTATACGTATTCCCACTCGATTCTCTACACGTTTGACTGCTACACGCAGTTAGGAGCGGTGGCTACGGTCAAGATCAACGATCACTGGACGGTGCAGGGCGGCATCTCGCCGGGCTGCGACGTGATGCCGTGGACTACGGATGCCAAGGTGACCGGGAATACTTGCGTGATCTATACATGGCGCAATGGCGGCGATGCGCTCAACACCTGCGACAACACGATCAACGATGGCAAGTACGCGTATAACAATCTGACTGCCTTTTATGAGACGTGGTATCACCGGATCAACGCTCATTGGCACACCGACACCGAGGGCTGGTACCAGTACATGCGAGAGACGCCGAATATGTATTGGTATAACGGGACTGATCCGGCGACGGGGATCCAGTATGCGAACACTAAGGCGACGCCGTGGCCCGAGGCACAGAACTATAGGCCCGGAGGCGGAGCCGCAACACTGAACTTCGGCGCGGTCTGCGTCGATCCGCGGCTAGCGGCGGCGAATCAGCCGTCGCGCTGCTATGCGCCGGAGTGGGCGATCACCAATTATCTCGAGCACAACTTCTGGAACAACCAGGCTTCGCTGAATATTCGGAACGAGTTCTTCGACGACATCAAGGGGCAGCGCACCGGGACTCCCGGACGGTATGAGGAGCACATGGTGGGCTTCGATTTCTGGGTGGGATCGACGATTACCTTCCGGCCTGAGGTTAGCTTCACGAAATATTACGGACCGTGGGGACTGAGGGCGCTGGATATTGCTCCGGGCTCGGCGGTTTCGAATTTGCAGAATGGGAATTATCAGCAGGGTAAGACCTATGCAGTAACGGTGGCGGCGGATTTGATTTGGCACTTTTGATTGCTAGTTAGGAAGCTGAGTGAGTTTTCTGGAGACCTGATGGATTCTTACTGTCGGTATCCTTGCCAGATGGTCGTCAGGATCACACGTCAGGGGAGCGATCGCAAGGATAACATTGCGGAGAGACGAGACAACGCCGGCCCTATTAGGGACCGGCGTTGTCTCGTGTGTCGATGGTTTCGAGGGCGGCAAGAGTTTCGTCGGCGACGTTCCAGCTTTTGAGAATTCTGAAGATCACTCCGGTGGAGAATCCGCCGCGCACTAACAGCCGGACGACCCTGGCTGAATCCTTTTCGTTTGTGGGTTGCTTTACTCGTTTGCGTTCGAGATGCTTGCGGGCGAGGGCTTCTTCGCTGATGTTTTCGTAAGCGGTGTCGAGGGTGGCGGAGATGAGTGCGGAGTTGACTCCCTTGCGCGCAAGTTCCTGCTGGACGCGGCGCTTGCCGAATTTCTCGTTGTCCTGACGCAGTCGTGTGTATGTTGCGGCGTAGGCGGGGTCGTCGAGATAGTGGTGCTCTTCGAGGCGAGCTACGACGGCTGCGATCTTTGCGTTGCCGGTCTCGCCCTCTTCGACACGGGTGCGCATGAGGCGTTTGAGTTCGGTGACGGTTCTCATGCGGCGACCGAGCGCGGCGATGGCGTATTCGTAGAGTTGGGCTTCGTCGAGCGGTTCGGGTTTCTTCTTTGGCCGTCGCAAAGGCAGCTAGCTCCTAAAGGGAGTACGGAGTTTGGTTGAGGGAAAAAACGCAGGTCCTTCGACTCCGCGCCTTTGGCGCTCCGCTCAGAATGACAACGTGTGAAGTTTGATGAGTCATGGCTGCGGCTTCGTGTATTGGTCGACCCAGTCGTTGACGGTCTTGTACCAGAGCTGGGAGTTTTGCGGTTTGAGCACCCAGTGGCCTTCGTCGGGGAAGTAGAGCATCTTCGAGGGAACGTTCTGCCGTTGCAACGTGGTGAAGAGCTGGAAGCCTTCGGAAACGTCGAGGCGGTAGTCAAGTTGCCCGTGGACGACCAGGGTCGGCGTCTTGAAATTCTTCGCTGAGAGCGCAGGCGACCATTTGCGATACGGGTCGAGTGAAGGCGCTTTGCCGTAGTAGTCCCAGGGTTTGCCTTTGAACTCCCACTCGTTGAACCAAAGCTCTTCGGTGGTTCCGTAAGCCGAGACCGGGTTGAACATGCCGTCGTGGGTGACGATGCATTTGAAGCGGCTGGTGTGGCCGAGGATCCAGTTGGCCATGTAGCCGCCGTAGCTGGCGCCGAGGGCGCATTCGCGGGTCTTGTCGATGTACGGGAAGCTGCGTTCGGCGTAGTCGAGGCCGCGCATGAGGTCGATGTAGGGCTTGCCGCCCCAGTCGCCGTTGACTCCGTCGACGAAGGCCTGGCCGTAGCCGGTCGAGCCGCGGGGATTGATCATGATGACGACGTAGCCGTTGGCGGCGAGCAGTTCGGCGTTCCAGCGATAGCTCCAGGAGTCTCCCCATGCGCCTTGCGGGCCTCCGTGGATGAGGAATTTGACTGGGTATTTCTTGTTGGGGTCGAAGTTGGGGGGCTTGATGAGGAAGCCCTGGACTTTGACACCGCCGATGGAGGGGAACCAGAAGGAGTCCAGCTTGGCTAGATCGAGTTGGGCTAACAGCGCGGAGTTCAGATGTGTCAGGGTATTTTGCCGGACTTCGGTAAGTATGGTTGCCGGCATAGTGAGTTGTAAGGCTGAGGGGCTTGATTCGGCCTTCGCTTTCTCGCGCCGAAAGCTAACGGTCGTTGCCGAGTGAGCAAGCTCTTTTAGAGATAGAACAGCCACCTCGCCCGGCTGTGCCGCTGTCAGTTCGGCTAAGAATCAGGGATGATCCGTCTGCGGATGGATGCATGTCTCCATACTCAGCGCGAGCGGCGATCTCAAAAATTCGACCATCAAGTCCAGCCGCGAACACGGGCGCCTCTCCTTCTTCTCCAGAGACGAAATAGATATGAGTTGAATCGTTGGACCAGACAAGCTCATCCACCCAGCGATCAAACTTCGGTAGTGGATCGCGAATCTCTTTTGACTGTCGGTCGTAGGTCATCAGCCGGAATTTGTCGCTCTCATATCCGGCCCGTGCCTGGGAGCGGAAGGCGATGTATTTGCCGTCGGGCGAGTAAGCCGGACTGAAGTTGCCTCCGAGGCTGGTGGTGAACTTGATTGGCTTGGCGGCGGGGTCGTCGAGGCGCAGGGTGAAGATGTCGACGTGGGTGCTGATGGCGGGCACCGGGTCGAGGTTCTCTTCGAAGGCGATCTCTTTGCTGTCGGGGGCGAAGGCGTAGGCGTCGGGGCCTCCGAGGGAGAAGGGCGGGACGTCGTGGGTGTCGCCGGGGTTGAGGTCGCGGGGAGTTCCTCCGGCGGCGGGGACGAGGAAGAGATGGCTGCGTTTGTCACCGGTAAAGGCGTTCCAGTGGCGATAGAGGAGCGTGGTGAAGATCTTCGCTTTCACCTTGGAGGCGGCCTGCTCTTCGTCGCGGGTCTTGTTGCAGGCCTCTGGATCGGGCGTTGTGGCGCAATCGGGATAGACGGATGAGGTGAAGAGGATGCTTTGGCCGTCGGGCGACCAGATTGCTCCGTCGGCTTCGGTCGAGATGCTGGTGAGTTTGTGGGCTTCGCCGATCTTGCCGGTGGCAGCGTCGAAGTCGGCGAGATAGATCTGCTGGCCCTGGTCGCGTGGGCTGAGGAAGAGAATCTGTTTGCCGTCCGGGGAGAAGCGGCCGCGGCTTTCTCCGGCGAGCGAGGCGGTGAGGGCTACTTCTTTTCCGCCGCTTGCCGGTACGATCCAGAGGTGTGAGGTCTTTGTGTTCTTCTCAAGGTCGACGTCGGTGGCGGAGAAGAGCACCCATTTGCCGTCCCGCGAGAGATCGATGTCGCCGAGGCGGCGCATCTTCATCAGGTCGTCGAAGGTCATGGGACGACGGGCTTGGCCGTGGGCGGGGACGATCGCGAAGGCGAGGACGAAGGCGAGGATGAAGACGGGGGCTGCGATTCTGTGGATCGATTTCATTGCAGCTTAGTGTACTGGGTTTGGGTCGTTCTGCAGCCTGGAACAAGTGCGAGTCGTCGTCTACTCCGTAGAAACGTTGCCTGGGTCGATGGTTGTCGGATTTACGAGGTACCCCCCTCCCCCTGGCTTACTGCCTAAGATCTTTATTTTCAACGCTTCCGGCGTTGGATGGAGCTAAAATATTGATTCTGTGGATCATAGTATCAAAGTACCTGTTTTCAGTCACTTAAGGCGCTGTGACCTGGCTTTCGAGCGAAGGCCTCTTCGCTGCAATGAAAAAGGACGGCTTTCGCCGCCCTTGTCACTTTGACTTCTATCTCAATTGTATCAAGCTGGATGGTTTCACTATGCCAGCTTTTGGAATTTCTTTTCGCCAATGGAATGAGTGGGTTGTGGGGAATTACTCAGTTCTGAGGGCTTGACATCTCTAACGACGTTTGGGGTGACCCCCTGAAGTGAGACAGAGCAAGAAGTCCCTGTGTGCCGTTCGCTGAGATGGACTCGACGCGTGTTGCCTGCTTTGAAATCGACTCATTCATGGTCGATCGATTCGGGGACGCCGATACTGCCGATGCGGCTCTGATGGACCACAAACTTGCGCATGATAAGACCGCCCATGACCAGGGTGCCGATCGCGACGACTCCTGCGGAGACGGCGCCGACAGCGACGACTCCGATGGCGATCCGTAGAGCTTTATTTCCGACTGAGAGCGGCTTGGACTGGTTCGTGGATTGCGACATGGGGTAGCTCCTGAATAAAGGATACTGGCAAAGAGCGAGTCGTTGGCAAGCTATCCAGGAACAACCCGGGCCTAAGAGCGAAACCTGCGGCACCCGGAACTATTCCAGGAAAGACTTCCGGGGTAAGCTGGTCAACGGGTTGGATTGGCGGGTAGAAAAGCTGTCGACAAGCCCTGCGCTGAGGCGTAATTTGTCCGTGACCGATCGATTTGGAGCCGGACATGTTTTCTTACGCCGTCGAGAAACCGAAGTCGAGCATCGTGACGGCGAATACTGTTCGCCGCCCCCTTGCCTCAACTCAAAACCTCGCTCCGGACAATCGGTATCCAGGCAACCGCGCGATGTTGCGTCAATTGGGGGTCCAACCTCGGCTGAGCGTGGGGGCCGTGAACGATCCGCTAGAGCATGAAGCGGATCGAGTGGCGGACCATGTGATGCAGATGCGCGATCCTTCCAGGACAGGGGCGGGGACGGCGAGGCGTGCGGCGGGCGGCGCCGTGCAGCGGAAGTGCGCGAGCTGCGAGGAAGAAAAGAAGGCGGCGGATAGCGTTCAGCGGAAATGCGCCGCCTGCGAGGGCGCGCAGGTGCATGCGAAGGCGGAGGGCGGCGCAGGCCAGGGGGACTCGATAGGAGCGGTGGGTGAAGTGCTGAGTTCTGCCGGGCGGCCGCTTGACGGGGCAACGCGGTCGTTCATGGAGCCGCGTTTCGGGCAGGACTTTTCTCATGTGCGGCTGCATGCGGACGAGCGTGCCGCATCGTCGGCGCGCGGGATTGGCGCGCTCGCTTATACGCATGGCTCCCACATCGTGTTTGGCGCTGGGCAGTACGCGCCGGGGAGCGACGGTGGCCGGTGGCTAATGGCGCATGAGCTGGCGCACACCATGCAGCAGGGACATGGTCGTGCGGTTCGGACCAAGCCCCAAGCCGGTGGCGAGAGCGTGATGGTGACGGAGCAGGCGGATGCGGGCGTGGTCCGCAGGGCGGGAACCGATTGCAGCAAGCTGGTCTACAAGGACCGCGAAGGTCGCGTGAATTCCTGCAATGGACAGGCATGTGTGACCGCCAGCGGCACGGCCGGGGTTTGCAAGTGGATGAGTATCGCTGAAGGCTGTATCTGCGCTGGGACGAACTATTTGTTGACCGCAGCGCAGTTTGCGCTCTATGCGGTGATCATGGCGGCCCTAGCGTTTGCCGGGTATATGATCACCCAGGCGATCGGGGCCGCGGTGGCCGCTTGTCTGGCCGGCCCTTGTGAGGCCCTCGCGCTCATAGGCCTGGTGGGCGCGGCCGGGGCGGCGATCGTGATGGGATTGATCCACGGCAAGGGTGGATCGAGCGGGGCGTCTGCCGGGGGCAGTGGTCCAACTGCGTCGACAGCTTCTCCCAGCCCGGTTGGCAGCGCAGCCGCGGCGGGCGCATCTGCCGGCGGTTCTACCGCGGCTTGAGGGACGGTTCGAACTTCAACGCCAAGTAACGGCTATCCCGCTCTCGCCCGCGCAATCGCGGTCACAACAGCCTTCGCCTTATTCACCGACTCCTCGTATTCTTTCTCGGGGATGGAGTCGGCGACGACACCAACATCGCTACGCAATCCCGATCACGCCAGCAGATGGCTTGAATGGGACACACCCGGTCAGTATCCCCAATGGGAAGCCGGGCGAACTCTAATTCGGTGGTGGAGCGGCCGCGGCCAGAAAACGCAGATATTGAATGGATGGATCGAGTCCAAGATCCGTGTGGCCCATTTGAGACCCAGCCCCGTTGTAGGCGCGAACGGATTCCTCGCCATTCTGGTAACGCAAAGTGAGCTTATCCGATGTTAATTTTGGCAGCGAGGCAAACTGCTCGGCGACATAGTTCGTGACGCGACCGATCATCGCGGCCTGGGTCGTCATATCGAGGGCCGGAGTGTCGGGGAGGTCTGCGGGAGGTGGCGGAAGTAAGGCGCTTTCAAGGGCCAACACTGGTACTGGACGAAACTATTCATCACCGACGGGAGCAGTTGCTCGGTAAGCTCCATCTCTTAGCGCATTGGCGACCTGATTATCCGTCTTGCCCTGCTTATGCATGTCGGCGAGAAGGCTGTCTAACTGCTGCACGGTGGCTTTGGTTGTGGCCGCCAAGGCCAGCGTTGCCGCGAGGGCTATGGTGAGAAGGATCAGAACCCGGCGCACGAGTATCTCTCTTTCGATACGCGGAAGCTAATTTGTTGGGTGCAGCAGTGTCAATGGCAATTCGGAATTTGCGGGGCGTCGACTCGGAGGACGGCGCCAATCTTCGCTATCTGGATGGGAAGTTGCTGCGGGGTGAGTTTTTTTGAGGAGCCTTCGCGGGGTATTTACTCTCGGATTGAGGAGATTGGGAAGCTGATTCGGCGTAACGCTTGCAGTATGACGCGAAACGTTATACCCTAATATCTCGGTGATCAAGCACTTCAGCGACGACGACACCGCCGATCTATTTGAGACGAGACGAAGCCGTCGCTGGAAGAGCATCGAGTCAGTCGCTTTGCGCAAGTTGGACCAGCTGGATGTTGCGGTCAGTCTCAACGATCTGCGGGTTCCGCCCGGAAACAGGCTGGAGGCATTGTCCGGCGACCGTGAGGGACAGCACAGCATCCGAATCAATGATCAATACCGGCTCTGTTTCGTCTGGACCGACGACGGAGTCCGCGATGTGGAGATAGCCGATTACCACTGATCGGCGAAGCGTGGGTACCCACTCGACCCGCGTGAAGGGGGAAATCATGACGCGCACTCGTCCCGCGAATGGATGGAAGTTCAAGGCCCCGACGACGCATCCAGGCGTGATGCTGCTGGAGGAGTTCCTCAAGCCTTTAGGGATCAGCCAGAACGAGCTAGCGCTGAAGATCAGGGTGCCGGCGACGCGGATTGGGGAGATTGTGCATGGGCGACGCGCGGTGACTCCGGACACGGCGCTTCGGCTGTCTCGGTTCTTTGGCAACAGTCCCGACTTCTGGCTGAATTTGCAGAAGAATTATGACTTGTCGAAGGCGATGGTGGAGCATGCGGGGGCGATTGAGCGTGAGGTTGAGGTTTATCGGTACGCTTAGGCCACGATGAGCCCTCAGCGCTAGAGCATGCGTTCGACGCGGGCGTCCATCTCTTCTTCTTCGATAAATTCTCCCCGGTCAAGCTGATCGATGCCCTTTTGCGCATAGGCGAAAAAGATCTCATCGTGCTTGACGATGCCGAGGGCCACATCGGTCACAAGGCGCGCCGGGTCGACTTGGAGGTGGGCAGCCAAGCCCCGGAGCCGGGACTCCTGTTCGGAAGTGAGAGGGACTTCCATGTTTTGAGAGTAGGGAGCGCCGGTTCCACGTCAAGGAAACCCAGGTCTCAAAATCGAGACCTGGGGCACCCGGCACCATCATCAACTCCCGACTGATTGTAAAAATGCTTCGATCTCCTCGACAGTCAATGTATGTCCTACGGCGAATATCCAGCCAGCCGCACAATGTACGGTCAAGTCGCCGCCGTAGCGGTTGACCCCGAACACGTCGCCTTCACTCTGCGCTGCGAGTGCCGTATAGCGCCGTGCAGACCTTCCGATTCCGGCTGTGAAGTCGAATGCGAGCGTTCTTATCCCAGCTCGTTCACCGTCGATCACGTTGCGAACAGAGTGCGCGTATTCGAGTATCGGACCTTGAAGGGTGATTCGAGCAGGGAGGGCTTCGCCTATGTAGACGAAACCAAGTTTGTTCGCGAGATTTCTTATCGCCTTTGTACGGCGACGTGTGCGTACCCAAAACCATACGGCTATTGCTAGCGGAATTCCCAGGTAGAACCAAGTTTCCATATCTCGCGGCTACCTTCTGATGGACTAGCTGCTATCTCTTGCTCTCTCAATAGCAGTAATCACAGCCTTCGCTTTATTCACCGACTCCTCAAATTCCTTCTCGGGCACGGAGTCGGCGACGATTCCGGCTCCGGCCTGGATGTAGCCTTTTTTGCCTTTGAGGAGCAGGGTGCGGATGGCGATGCAGCTGTCTAAGTTGCCGGAGAAGTCGGCGTAGAGGATGCTGCCTCCGTAGATGCCTCGGCGGGTGGGTTCGAGCTCTTCGATGATCTCCATGGCGCGGATCTTAGGGGCTCCGGATAAGGTGCCGGCGGGGAAGCAGGCGCGGAAGGCGTCGACTGGAGTTAGTTCCTTGCGTAACTTGCCCTCGATCGTACTTACTAAGTGCATGATGTGGGAGTAGCGCTCGATGAACATGAAGTCTTTGACTTTGACGGTGGAGAATTCGCTGACGCGGCCGACGTCGTTGCGGCCGAGGTCGACGAGCATGAGGTGTTCGGCGCGTTCTTTTTCGTCGGCGAGCATCTCTTCGCCGAGGCGAATGTCTTCGGCTTCGTCGACGCCGCGGGGGCGGCTGCCGGCGATGGGGCGGTATTCGACGGCGCGCTGTTTGACGCGGACGAGGAGTTCGGGTGAGGAGCCGATGATGTGGGTGACTTCTGGCTTGCCCTTTCCGGGTTTGCCGTCGGAGCTGGGTTTCTTTAGTCCGAAACGGAGGAAGTACATGTAGGGCGACGGGTTGACGATGCGCAGCGAGCGGTAGATGGAGAAGGGATCGACTTCGGGTTCTACTTCAAAGCGCTGGGAGACGACGACCTGAAAGATGTCACCGGCGGAGATGTATTCCTTTGAGGTGGTGACGGCGTTGAGGAAGTTTTGCCTTTTGCTGCTGGGCCTGACGACCAGCTTTCCGGTAGCCTTATTGGTCTTCTGCTTCGGTAGCGGCCTGGCGAGTTTTTTTTCGAGGCGGTCGAGGCGGGCGATGGCGTCGTCGTAGGCGGCCTTGGGCTTCATCTTCGACAGATCCGCAGTCACGATGAGCAGGATGGCTTTCTTGACGTGGTCGAAGGCGAGGACCTCGTCGAAGAACATGAGGCAGGCGTCGGGCATGCCGAGGTCGTCTTTGGCGAGGGTGGGCAGGCGTTCGATCTGGCGGACGACGTCGTAGGCGAAGAAGCCGACGGCTCCGGCGGTGAAGGGCGGCAGGGCCGGGATGCGTGCGGGGTTGTGACCGTCGAGGGCGTCTTTGAGGAGGGTGAAGATGTCGCCTTCGAAGGCTCGGGTTTGTGGTTTGTTTGATGGGCCGTTTTCGGTGACTTCGATGGATTTTCCCCAGGCGACGATTTTCTTGTAGGGGCGGACGCCGATGAAGGTGTAGCGGCCGACGCGTTCGCCGCCCTCGACGGACTCGAGCATGAAGCATTCGGGCTCGCCCTCGGCGAGGCGGAGGAATGCGGAGACGGGGGTTTCGAGATCGGCGGTCAGGCTGCGGTAGACGGGGACTAATGTGTGCGCGGCGGCGAGTCTTTCGAAGTCTTTGCGGAGGGGTAGACTCGACGGTTGGGGAGCGGCCATATTGAGGTCATGGTACATGAGGGGATGGGGGTTTTCTGCTGCGGGTTAGCGTGCGAGCTTTAGAATGGTTGTTTCTCCAGATGACATTCCCCTGAGGCGCGCGTTGACCACAGAAGTTCGCTCTGACGTCGATCTGGATGCGCCGCCGGGGCGGGACCTGGCTGCTCCGCAGCGCTTTTTCTGGATTGTGTTGCCGTATGCGGTTTATATCGGCTTCACGACGAATGGCGGGTTGTCGCTGCTGTTGCGGCAGGTGGGCATGTCGGTCGAGCAGGTGGCGAATGCCATCGCTCTGCTGGGGATTCCTTCGTCGATTTATTTCCTGTGGAGTCCGCTGGCTGATCTTTGGGTTTCGCGGCGGGCGTGGTATCTGCTTTCGACGCTGGGCTCGGCTGCGGCGCTGGCGTTGGGATCGTTTCTGCTTTATCGCAATGCTCAGCTTGCGGTGTGGGTGTATTTCTGCGGGCTGGTCTTTTGTATGCTGATCTCGTCGGCCTATGGCGGGCTGATGGCGTCGATGCTGACTCCGGGGAGCAGGACGCGCGGGGCGGCGTGGGCGCAGGCGAGCAACCTGGGCGGCGGAGCGATTGGGCCGGGGCTGATCCTGTGGCTGGCGCTGCACCTCAAGGCTCCGCTTTGGGTGCCTTTGGCGACGCTGATCCTGGTGGTTCCGGGGCTGATTGTGCTGACGCTTCGTGAACCGGCGCGGCATGCGAACGTTGGCTTTGGCGAGCATCTGCGGCGCGTCGGGCATGAGTTGAAGGAGACGTGCCTGACGTCGAAGAATTTCTTTGGGCTGGTTTTGCTGCTGGCTCCTCCGGGTGCGGGTGCGTTGATTGGGTTGTTGCCGGCTATCTCTCCGGATTATGGGGTGGCGGGTTCTTCGGTGGTCTGGATCAATGGTGTTGGTGGCGGATCGCTGATGGCGCTGGGGTGCCTGGCTGGGATGTGGGTTCCGCGATTCGATCGGCGTGTGGCTTATGCGCTGGCGGGTGCGTTGAATGCGATTCCCGCGTTCTATATTGCTTTTGCTCCGGCGAGTTATCGGGTCTATATGGTTGGGACCGTTGTGTACCTCTTTACGATCGGATTTACCTCGACGCTTTCGATGGACCTGGTGCTGGATATTGTGGGTGCGGTGGGGAAGAGCGGGAGTTTGCGGTATTCGATTCTTACCGCGTTCTCTTATGTGCCGATTGCTTATATGACGTGGATCGAGGGGCTTGCTTCGCATCGATATGGATTTCGCGGAGTGCCGATAGTGGAGGCGATCAGCTGCTTGTTTGATCTTCCGCTGATTTTGGTTTGGATATTCTGGAGGCGGCGAGCGGGCTCTCAAAGGGCGGAAGTCTAACGCGAAGGCAAGAGTCGGCTGGAGAATCGTCTGCGCTCGAATCCACGACTACCCGGTTGGGGTGTTGGCAGCAACTCGCTGTCGAGAAAAGGGTTAACAAGTTCGGAACGATCTATGGGAACCCACTTCGGTAATGCCCGGAGTGGGTTCCAGTGGTTGCCGCGTGGTTTGGGTGAGGCCTATACTCAGATCGTTTGGCTGATTGCCGCGTGCGGTGCTTCCGCGGCGATATTTCGAGGGTTCGTGGGCATGGATTTGGCCCCAAATTCGCGGTTCTGCCACACGGCACTTTGCGTCACCACGAGCGACGCGAAGGCCGGAACGAAGCAACCGACATTGGAGAAATCATGGCAACAATTACGCTCGAGCAGGAGATTAACCCCTGGGAAGCCCAGGCTGCTCGATTCGACTATGCGGCAAAGAAACTTAACCTGGACGAGGGCATCTGGAAGATTCTGCGGTATCCCAATCGGGAGATCATCGTTCACATCCCGGTGATGATGGATGACGGGCACATTGAAGTATTCACCGGCTTTCGCGTGCAGCATTCTGTGGCGAGAGGACCGGGTAAGGGCGGGATCCGGTATGCGCCGGAGGTGACTCTGGATGAGGTGCGCGCGCTGGCGAGCTGGATGACGTGGAAATGCGCGGTGGTGAATATTCCTTTTGGCGGCGCTAAGGGTGGGATCATCTGCAATCCGCACCGTATGTCGAAGGGCGAGCTGGAGCGCATGACGCGGCGGTATACCTCGGACATCATTGAATTCATCGGGCCGGAGAAGGACGTTCCTGCGCCGGACGTGAATACCAACGACCAGACGATGGCGTGGATCATGGATACCTATTCGATGCACATGCGGCAGACGGTGACCGCGGTGGTCACGGGGAAGCCGCTGTCGATCGGCGGTTCGCGTGGCCGGCTCGAGGCGACCGGGCGGGGAATCGCTACAGTGAGCGATGAGGCGCTGCGTTATCTGGGCATTCGCCAGGAAGGTTGCCGGGTGATCGTGCAGGGTTTTGGCAATGTGGGTTCGAATGCAGCCAAGCTGATGTATGACCGGGGATACAAGATCATCGGTATCGCTGAGCACGATGGCGGCCTTTACAACGTGAATGGCATCGATGTGTGCGCGCTGATCGACTATAAGGACCGCAACGGTACGGTGCTGGGGTTCAAGGGCGCTGAGGCGGCTGACGCCGATGAGTTGCTGCTTGATGAGTGCGAGGTGCTGATTCCGGCGGCGACGGAGAATGTGATCACCAGCCGGAATGCTGACCGGATCAAGGCGCGGATTATTTGCGAGGGCGCGAATGGGCCGACGACGGCGGTTGCGGACGAGATTCTGGCGGACAAGAAGATCTTCGTGATTCCCGATATTCTGGCCAACGCGGGCGGTGTGACTGCTTCGTATTTTGAATGGGTGCAGGACCGCCAGGGGTATTTCTGGAATGAGGCGACGGTCAATGAGCGGCTGGAGGCGATCCTGCGGGAGAGCTTTGACGATGTTGTTCGGTATGCGGAGGCGCACAATGTGAACAACCGCATTGCTGCTTATATGCTGGCGATTGACCGGGTTGCTTCGACTATTAAGCAACGGGGGATTTACGCTTAGGCCTGCTTGAGACCTAAGGTTTATTGAGAAGGGAGCGCCGGTCGATGCGCTCCCTCTTTCTTTCCGAATGATCGTGGATGACGGAGCTTCGACGGCGAGCGATGAGGGTCGTTAGTGACTGTTCTGCGCCTTGGTGGGCACGCCGGGCTCTGCGGCGAGGATTCGGTAGAGGGTCGAGCGGCTGATGCCGAGCAGTTGCGCGGCACGCAACTTGTTTCCGCGCGTTTGCTCGAGGACTCGGGTCACGTGTTTTCGGATTGCCCGGTCGAGGTTCAAGTCGTCATCGGCGTTGCCCTCGCAGCTTCCGACTGGCTGGACCTGGCGCGCGGCCGCAGTCAATGGCGGCAGGTCGATTGGGCGGATCCATTGGCTATCCGTCTCGAGGGCCGCGGCGCTGATGGTCTCCTCAAGCTCTCTGACGTTGCCCGGCCAGGAATGGCGGAGCAGTGGCGCGATGGTTCCGGGGCCGAGTCCGCGGACTGGCTTGCCGTAAACCCGGGCGAAGCGCTGGATGAAGACCTGAGCCAAGAGGGGGATGTCTTCACGACGCTGGGCGAGCGGTGGAAGATGGAAGCGGACCGAGCAGAGACGCGAGGCGAGGTCTTCGCGAAAGTGGGCGAGGCCGTCTGGTTTTCGCAGCGAGACCGAGGTAGAGAAGACGATCTGTGCTGGCGGGGGGTCTTCGCGGCCGGGTCCATCGTAAGCGCTGCCGGCGCCCGCTGGCGGATGCCGGGAGCGGAAGTGCCGATCATCGAACCAATGGAGGAAGTCGGCAAGCGCCTCCTGTTGCCCGGGAGAAAGCTGATGGACGCGGTCGAGGAAGAGCATTCCGCCGTGGGCCTGGAGTAGAAGCGATTCGGACCAGCGCTGGCGCCTGTCGTGACCGGCCGTGGGCGATCCCTCGGCGGCAAAAAATTGAGCGGCAGGGTAAGAGACAAATGGGCCCTCGGGTACCGGGCCGGCCGCGTGGAGTGCTCGGGCGGCGAGGGTACGTCCGGTGCCCTCTTCCCCTTCAATGGTTGCGAAGGTCAAATGCGGGGCCATCCGCCGCATCTGCTCGATGAGACGGCGCACCGCCGGACTCCGTCCTGTGAGGCCGTGAAGGCTGGGATAGTCCTCAAGTTCGCTGGAGGAAAAGACGGTTGGCGACTGCGGCGCCGCATTCTTATTGAAGACGGCAGTCGATGCCGGCGCGGAGGCTTCGTCGAGCGCCGGCAATCCCGACGGCACCGCCGTACTCGATGCCGAAATCGATGCCATCGTCTCGATCACCATCCCTGGGTTCTGTATCTGTGCCGGACTCTGCCGCAGTATTGGCGATGAGAGTCCTCCAGCCAATGGAGTTATCGGCAATTGCGGGGATAAGTTGATTTAGAGCCTGACGCGGTTCGCTGGCTCGAATTGCCCAAGCCACGTGCAAGGCTCTAGCCGAAGGGGCGGCCTTTGACGATTCCCTGGCCTTCGCGAATGGTAATGAGCTGATTGGCGGCGATGGCGTGAAGGTTTTCGGTGAGGCCGAGAGGCCAGCGGACTTCGATGTCGGCGGTTGTGGCGACGCCTAAGCCGAAGTGGAGGCGGGGGTCGTTCGCGGAGAGATAGCTGGCCTGGCTGAGCTGCTCCTGCACCTGGACCTTGCCTCCATAGCGGACGACGACGCGCGCGCCGATGGCGCTGCGATTGCTTTTCACGCCCTCGAGGCGCACTTTGATCCAGTGGTTTCCCGATGGGGCGTCATTGCGTAACAGCGATGGTGGCTCATTCTGATTGAGGATTAGAACATCCAAATCGCCGTCGTTGTCGAAGTCGCCGAAGGCGCAGCCCCGGCTTTGATGATGGGCGGAGATTCCCGGGCCGGTTTCATCGCCCAGTTCCACGAAGGTGCCGTTGCCGCGATTGCGGAAGATGAGCCGGGGATCTCGTGCGGGGTATTTGGGATAGACCTTTTCGAGTTCGGGAGCGATGGTGCCGCAAACGATGAGGATGTCGGGGTAGCCGTCGTTGTCGAGGTCGGTGATCCCGCATCCCCAGCTGATGAAGCGCTGCTCGAGCTCGATTCCGGACTTGAGGGTGGCGTCTTCAAATTCGCCTTTGCCGTTGTTGCGGTAGAGGCCGGATGCCTGGTGCTGAAAGTGGGTCTTGAGGATGTCGGTGTGGCCGTCGAGATCGTAGTCGCCGAGGCCGATGCCCATGCCGCTCATCTCCTGTCCGTCGGAGCTGACGGCGACGCCGCGAAGCAGTCCCTCTTCGCGAAAGGTGCCGTCGTGGTTGTTTATGAGCAGCAGGCTGGGTGTCGAGTCGCAGGCGATGAAGATGTCGGGCCAGCCGTCTTCGTCGGCGTCGAAGGCTGAGACGCTGAGGCCGTAGGTGCCGGAGATGGCTGCGATGCCAGACTCTTTGGAGACGTCGGTGAAGGTGCCATCGCCATTGTTGCGGTAGAGATAGTGGCGAGCGGTGCGGAGTCCGCGGGGACCGCATAGGACTGGGACGCCCTCGTAGCCGCAGTTGGGCATGGCAAGGGAGGGTTTCGGCGTGGTTGCAAGATCGATGTCGACGTAGTTGGAGATGAAGAGATCGAGCAGCCCGTCGCGGTTGTAGTCGACGAAGGTGCATCCGGTGCCGCAGGGGGTACCGGGTTGGAGCAGTCCGGCTTTTGCCGTGACATCGGTGAAGGTTCCGTCGCCGTTGTTGTGGTAGAGCCGGTTCTGGCCGTAGAAGGTGACGAAGAGGTCTTCGAAGCCATCGTTGTTGTAATCGCCGACGCAGACGCCGCTGGCCCATCCGGAGCTGAGGAGCCCGGCTTTTTCGGTGACGTCGGTGAAGGTCCCGTTGCGGTTGTTTTTGTAAAGGCGGTTGGTGGCGCCGGAGGGAACGTCTTCGACGTGGCGGCCGCTGGTGAGGAAGATGTCCATCCAGCCGTCGTTGTCGTAGTCGAAGAAGGCGCAACCGCCGCCGATGTTTTCGATGATGTAGGTGGCGTGGTCTGGATAACCGTAGACCATGGGTTGGGTGAGGCCGGCGTTGGCGGCGATATCGGTGAAGCGGGAGAAGGGAAGCGGCCAGGTGGTTGGCTTGGGCTGACTGGCTGCGAGTGCTTGCAGCTTTCGTGGAGCCAAGGCGGAAACGGCGGCTGTAGAGGCGCAGCCAAGCAGTTTTCGACGGCTCCAGTTCGATCCTTCCATTCTTAACAGTCTATCTGGGTGAGCGTGATTGGCATTGAATCAGGGATGCTGCGTTCCGTCGGGAGTTGCGGCGGGGTGATTGAGTTGCTGAGAAAGGGCTTGCGCCTGGGTGTTCGTTGGATCGAGACGGAGTGCGGTCTTCAGTGCGTCCTGGGCCTCTGAGGTTTTCGATTCGGCGGCCAGCGTGGAGGCCAAGCCGATCCAGGCCGTCGTCATGCTCGGGTCGGCTTTTACGGCGATGCGGTATTGTTGCTCGGCCGCGGACTGGTTGCCGGATCGGGCCTCGAGAGCGCCGAGTTGCTGACGCGCGGGCGCGTATGTAGGAACGTTCTGGATGATTCGTTCGAGCACCGTGCGTTCCTCGACGAGGTTGCCGTCGGCGTCGAGAGCGAGCGCGAGCTTGTATGCATAGAGCGCGTTTGTAGGCCATGCGTCTAATGCATCGCGATAGTTCTGGATCGCCGCTTTGCGGTCGCCGGACTGCATCTGCTGATCGGCCTGGGCGGCTTTGCTTCTGGCGAGGGTGCGTTGCTCTTTGTCCCGGCTGGCCTGTTGGTAGAGCTTCATCTGGCTTGCGGCGAGGTCGGTCTCGCCGAGTGCTCGGTAAACATTGCCGAGGTCGTAGTGGATTTCGGGGCTGTTCCAGCCGAGCTGAATTGCCTTCTCGAATTGTTCCCGCGCCTCGGCGGGTTGATGCAGGCGGGCGAGCGCGACGCCAAAGTTGTAGCGGCAGTCGGCGTGGTTGGGATCGAGTTGCACGGCTTCTTCGAGATGGATCTTTGCGGCGGCGTAGTCTCCGCTTTCGCGCTCGAGGAGCCCGTTGAGGTAGAGGACATCAAAATTGTGCGGGGCGCGGGCGAGCAGCTTTTTCCCGAGTGGTGCGGCTGTTTCCTGCTGGTCGTTCACTGCCAGGACGCGGAAGTAGTCGATCTGGGCTTCGAGATCGTCGGGGTGCAAGGTGAGCTGCTTCGCGAGAAGAGTGGTGGCAATCTCGTGCTGGTCCTGGCTTAAGTAGATTAAGGCGAGGGTGTTGGCGAGGTGCAGGGATGAGGGCGAGGCATCGAGTGCTGTGGTGAGGGTCGCCTTGGCCTCGTCGAGCTTTCCCATGCGCTGGTAGGCGAGCGCGAGATCGATGGCGAGATTTTCGTCGCGGGTTGCTGGTCGAAGCAATTGCACGACTGCGGGGAAATTGCCGGATGCGAGGTACGATTTTGCCAGGCCGTCGAGCGCTTGAGCTGAAGTCGGGTCGATATCGAGGGCGGCTTGCCACTGGGCGGCGGCCTCGGGTCTGCGGTGAAGCTCTTCGAGCGCGGTTGCGAGCAGGAGGTGGGTTTGCAGTTCGTTTGGGTTGAGCTGTGCAGATTCCTGCAATGCGGAGACGGCGGGTTCTGGCTGGCCGGAGAAAAAGAGATTGAGACCGAGCATATAGGCGAATTTGGCCGAGCCCGGCTCCAGCTTGAATGCTGAGGCCCATGCCTGCGCTGCGCATTCGTGCTGGTCCTTGTCGCCGAAATATTGGCCGATCGCGGCGTAGTTTTCGGCTGATGCGTGGGCGTGGAGCTTCGTCTGTAATTGAGGAGGCGGTGTGCACTCGGCAGCGAAGGCCGCGCTCGACGCGAGCGAGAGAGCTGCCAAGAGCAAGGTTCGCCGGCCGGCTAAGGACTGAATCATTGCGCATATCACTGGCGGTCATGGAGGGTTGCCGCCCAGTCTTTCCAATCCAAAGTATATTCTCGTGAAGGCAGGTCAATGGTCGATGGATAGATATCTACGACGATCGAGTTCTCACCAGCTGTTCGTCATTGCTCTCTTCGTCTTGACGGCAGGTGCGGCGCTCGGTGTCGACCAGAAGGATTACGCCGGGGTTCCGTATCAGGACAGCCGCTATACGGGTGGGGCGCAGAAGATTCCGGGGCGAGTGGAGTGCGCTTATTACGATAGCGGCGGCGAGGGGATCGCGTATCACGACTCCGATGCGAAGAATAATGGGAGCGGGGCTCTGAATCCGGCGGATGGGAGTTATCTCAACGAGTTCCGCATGCATGAGAGCGTCGACATCTCGTACACGAAGTTTCATGACCAGATCGACAATAGCCCGTATGACGTGGTGCAGCCCGAGGAGAACCAGCTTTATGTGGGGTGGACGGAGCCGTTGGAGTGGTTCAACCTCACCGTCGATGTGGCCAAAGCGGGAGTCTATCGCGGCGATCTTCTTTACACGTCGAACCGCGGCGGCACGATTTCGATTGATGTGAACGGCAAGGATGCGACCGGGCCGCTCTCGATCGTGTCCACCTACAACGCTTCCGATCCGATTGCCTGGCGGCAATGGCATCATTGGAACCTCGCGCCGGGGATTGCGAAGCTGGAGCTTCCGAAGGGCAAGAGTGTGCTGACTGTGCATATTCTGACGGGCGGGAATATGAATCTTGCTTACTTCGATTTCAAGAAGAGCTGAGGCGCTGTCAAGAGAAACTCAGGCGCTTATTCCTCGAACCTTGCGGACACGCGAGGACTGCACGTCGGAAGCAATGACGCTGTCTCGGCGGCCGAATTCCAGTGGAACGCCGCAAATGATTTCGCCCGGCCAGGTAATTTGGCTTGGAACTGTTGCCGCTCTCAGTCGAACCATGTAGATTGTCTACATGGTTGCGCGGGCGAAGGGCGAATATCAAAACCGAATCGAGCTGTTGCAGGGGACGCTAGACATGCTCATCCTGAAGACGCTGCAGTGGGGAGAGCAGCATGGGTATGGCATCAGCCAGGCGATCCGGGCGAACTCGGGCGAATTGCTGCGGGTGGAGACGGGATCGCTCTATCCGGCGCTGCATCGACTGGAAAAGCAAAAGTGGGTCGTCTCGGAATGGCGGCAGAGCGAGGGCAATCAGCGAGCCAAGTACTACCGGATCACCGCCCTGGGCAAGCGGCAGCTGGCCTCGGATTACGACCGGTGGGGGAAGATGGTGGCTGCGATTGAAGGGATCATGACTGGCGGCGCGGTCCGCCCCGATGGAGGCGAGGCATGAATCCAATGCGGAGGTTGCTGGCTGCGTTTCGGCGGAAGAGCGAATTGCAAGAGGAACTGCAGAGCCATCTCAATATGGCGATCGCCGACCGGGTCGCGCGAAGCGAATCTCCGGAGGGTGCGCGGCGGGAGGCGTTGCGCGAGTTTGGGAATGTACCTTTAGTCGCCGACGTCACTCGTGAGCGGTGGGGATGGCTGAGGCTGGAGCACTTTGTGCAAGACCTGAGGTATGCGTTGTACCAACTGCGCAAGTCGCCGGGCTTCGCGATCACCGCAATTTTGACGCTGGCGCTGGGTATCGGCGCGAACGTCGCCGTCTTCTCGCTGATCTACGCGATCATGCTGCGGAGCTTGCCGATTCCGCACCCCGAGCAGATCGTGCAGTTGAAAATGCGGACGGACGGGGTTGCGGAGAGCGCCCAGATGACCAGCATGTACAACGTAATCGCGTCGCGCCAGCAGTCCTTTGCCGGTATGTGCGGCTTGATGGATGACGGGCTATTGCTCACCAGCGAGGGGGACCCTCAGAAAATTTTCACGGCGAATGTTACCGGAGACTGCTTTGCTACGCTTCAGGTAACTCCTCTGCTGGGGCGGTTGCTGACTCTGGCGGACGATATCGAAGGCGGGGGGCCGAGCGGCTACGCTACGGTCCTGAGCTATGACTATTGGGATCGTCACTTCCATCGTGACCCAAAGGTCATTGGACGCAAATTGGTTTTCGAAAATGGATTTTCGCAGGCCAAGGCCGGCGTGGTTGTGGGTGTGCTCCCGAAGGGCTTCCATGGCCTGAACGTTTCCAACTCGCCATCGATGTATCTGCCCTCTTACCTGGAGGGCAAGCGAAACCGAGATTCCAACGGCAACATGAGCATGCTTGTCTTCGGCCGGCTGAAGCCGGGCGTGACTCGAACGCAGGCAGAATCGCAGTTGCGCCCGGCCTTCGCCGCCTGGCGCGCGTCGATGCCGCCGGATACCCACGACGATCTCGAGACAGATCTGAAGCATAATGACCTCGGCGTTTATGCCGCACGGACCGGTTCTTCGCAGATGGCGGAGCACTACGGAAAAGCGCTCCGCTTTTTACAGTTGCTGGTTGCGCTGATACTGATTGCCGGATGCTCATACCTCTCTGCGTTGCTCTCCGCCCGGATGATGGGCCGCCGCAGGGAGATCGGGTTGCGTTTCGCGCTGGGCGCGAGTCGCGGCCGCGTTGCGTTGCAATTGACGATGGAGAGCCTGGTGCTGATCGCGATCGGCAGCGTGGCGGGCATACTGCTCGCCTGGGGAGCCGCTCGAATTCTAGCTGGTTATCTGAGCACGTCTCGTAATTCCGTTCCGCTGGATGTGCGGCCCAATGGTGTCCTGCTCGCATTTGCGGCCGGCATTGCCTGTCTTGCTGCGTTGCTGATGGGTGTCTATCCCGCGATCCGGGGAAGCAAGGCCAATGTGATTGCCGATCTCAAGAGCGGCGGCGCCGTTTCGTTCGGGAGGCGGGCGCGTTTGGGCGCCTTTCTGCTGCCGCTGCAGGTTGCTTTCTCAGTCGTGGTGGTGATTGCCGCCGGTCTGCTCTCGGCGAGCCTGATCCGATCGTTGAATCAAGACAATGGATTTCGTCTGAGCGGGACGGTCTTCGCGCACACCAGCATACAAGCAGTACTTACAGATGACGCGGACAAAAAGGAGAAGGGAAGGCCACAGGAAGAGAAGTTAAAGGCGAAGCTCGCGCTGTATCGAAGTATCCTGGACCGACTGGACAGGGCACCCGGTATTGTCTCGGCCAGCCTGAGCCGGATGCATCCGCTGGGCCTCATCGGCTATTACAGTGCCATCCAAACGGCGGGAGAGAAAACCAGCCGCTCTGACCATGAGGCCGCTATGAACTGGGTCGCCCCGAGATACTTTGAAACCCTAGGGACACATTTGCTGCGTGGCCGGGAGTTTTCAGTTGCCGACCGTTTCGATGGGCGAAAGGTTTGCATTCTCAGCGCGTCCGCAGCGCGCCGTTTATTTCCGGATGAGGATGCGATCGGGCGCACTCTTGTTTCGCTTTCCAACTGGGGAGACAAGAGTGGCAAGGGCTTAATCACAGTCGTTGGCGTCGTCGAAGATACCCGTTGGAATGGCATGCAGGCAGCGATGCCAAGGATGTATTACTTTCCCGTGGATCAGCAGACGGATTTTGTCCCCTCGCTGCAGATCGTCTTGCGCACGGACGACACCGCGACGGCGCTGGCCAGTGTGCGGCGGATCCTTCGCGAAGAGGCGGGAGCGCAGATCACCGATGTGGTGAGCATCCGCGATGAGGTCAACCGTTCGCTGGGCCAGCCGCGCTTGCTAGCTACTTTGTCGAACGCACTCGCCGGGCTGGCGCTGTTGTTGAGCGCTGTGGCGATCTATGGCCTGCTCAGCTACTCGGTGAAGCAGCGCACGGCGGAGATTGCGGTGCGCATGGCGGTGGGGGCATCGCGGATGGATGTGATTCGCATGATTGCGCGGCAGGCGGCGTGGCTGATTCTGCCTGGGCTTGCGGCCGGAACGCTGGGTGCGGTGGGGCTGAGCCGAGTGTTCAAGAGCTTGCTTTATCAGACCAGCCCGATCGATCCAGCCGCCTTTTCCCTGAGCCTGGCGGCGCTCTTCGTGGTGGCTGTTGCTGCGACACTCATGCCGGCACGAAGGGCGGCGTCGGTCGAGCCGATGGAAGCGCTTCGTTCGGAATAGCTATTTTGCGCCTCGACTCAAGAAAAACTGAAGCGCGGCGCCCATAGGGCAGAAATCCAGTTGCGTTGCGGATGCGCGAAGACTCAACTGGCCGGGTAACGCCTAATGCATTTCTGGGTTGCTATGACCTGCTTTAGTCCCCGTCCCCGGACTGCGGATGCGTGAGGACTGCACGTCGGAAGCGATGACGCCGTCGCGGATGTGGACGATGCGGTGGGCGAACTCGGCGATGTCGGGTTCGTGGGTAACAACAATGATCGTGTTGCCGCGGTGATGGAGCTCATCGAAGAGCGTCATGATCTCGTCGCCGGTCTTGGAGTCGAGATTGCCGGTGGGTTCATCGGCGAGGATGATCGAGGGACGGTTGATCAGGGCGCGGGCGATGGCGACGCGCTGACGTTGTCCGCCAGAGAGCTCGTTGGGCTTGTGGTGCAGGCGGGCTTCGAGATTGACGGCGCGCAGGGCGGTTGTGGCGCGTTCGATGCGCTCGGCTGCGGGAGTTCCATTGTAGATCAGCGGCAGCTCGACATTGTGGAGCGCAGTGGCGCGGGCGAGCAGGTTGAACGTTTGGAAGACGAAGCCGATTTCGCGATTGCGGATGCGGGCGAGTTCGTCGTCGTTGAGGTCGCTGACCAGGTGATTATTGAGCCGGTAGCTGCCGCGGCTGGGGGTGTCGAGGCAGCCGATGATGTTCATCAGCGTTGACTTGCCCGAGCCGGAGGGGCCCATGATGGCGACGTATTCGTTATGGCGGATCTTGAGGTTGATGCCCTGAAGGGCGTTGACCTGCTGCTCCGAGCCCATGTCATAGGTGCGCCAGATGTCCTCGAGGACGATGACGTCGCCTTGCGGGACGGTGACGGGCTGGGAGGCATCCACTTCGCTGATCATCTGCACGGCCATCGGTACTCCTGCTTGCTTACCAGTCTACGTTCCTTGCCCTAGAGTGGTTCCCGTGTTGCGAAGCCGGCTTGGGCTCGCCGCTTGCTTATCGCCTTATTTCCTGGTGCGGACGAAAACCCAGGCCTAAAATGCGTATTCTGGTCACGCCTCTTCAAAGGGCTGAAGCCCCTGCTTTCACCGTTAAGAGGAGCTGGAGTCGGTATCTTTGACGACCACCGGAGTGGTGTCGATCTTGACCGGCGTGTCGCTCTTTAGACCACGAAGCACGCGATAGGTACCGGTCACGATTTGATCTCCGGCGCTCAATCCGCTGGTTACTTCGATATCGGTGGTGCCGGTAATGCCGGTGGTGACGGGAACGAAGACCGCCTTCAGTTTGCTGCCTTGCTTGCGCAGGACGAAGACTCCCTGCTGGGGTTTGGCCGCGACGACCGGCACTCCGCTGCTTGCCGCAACGGTCGTGACGTGCCCCTTGGAGTCCACGGGTGGCGGCGTGTACAGCGTCAGGGCCTGGATGGGAATGGTGAGGACATTCTCTTTGAGGGCGGTGGTGATCTTGGCGGTCGCGGAGAGTCCCGGACGCAGTTCGTCGTTGTTCTGTCCGGAGACGTCATCGAGTGTGACTACGACTTTGAAGTCCTTAGCTTCCTCGGTGCCGCTGGTGGTCTGGCTGGTGGCGACGCCGGTCGAGCGCAACAGCGCCTGATCGCCGACCTCGGTGACGTGGCCTTTGAAGACCTTGCCGGGAAGGGCGTCGACGCTGACGTCGGCGGGCTGGCCGAGCGAGAGGTTGACGATGTCGGTCTCATCCACCTTGACTTCGGCGGTGACGACCGACATGTCGGCGAGCGTCATCAAGGTTGAGCCAGCCGAGGACTGGATGCCAACAATCATGGTTTCGCCCTCGCGCACAGGGAGGTTGGTGACGATGCCGTTGAAGGGGGCGACGCTGACGGTCTTGTTCAGCGAATCTTCGTTGCTGCGCAAGGTAGCGACCTGTGTGCCGAGGTGGCCTCGTGCGGACTCTGTCTGCGCCTTGGCCTGCGCGAGCGCGGCGATATTCTGATTCACCGTCGCCACGTCTACGTCATACGCCGACTTCTTGGCGTCGAAGTCCTGCTTGGAGACGAGCTTGTCGTTGTAGAGCGCGGTGTAGCGGTCGTAGTCCAATTTCTTCTGCTCGAGATCGGCCTTGGATTTCTCCAGATTGGCCTTGGCGGTGTTCTCTGCGGCAATGTAGGACGTGATATCGGTCTTGGCGGCGTCGATGGCTGCCTTCTGGGCCTCGACGTTGGCCTCCGGCTGCACATTCTCGACGGTGGCGAGGACTTCTCCGGTCTTTACCTTGTCGCCCTCTTTTACATAGAGGTGGGTGATGCGGCCAAAGGCGGTGGCGCCGATGTTGACGTAGGTCTTGGGCTTGATCTGGCCGGTGCCGCTCACGGTGGAAGCCAGGTTCTGGCGAACGACTTGCCGGCGATGACCTTGGTGTAGCCAGACTGGGCGCGCATGACGGTGAGGCCAATGAGGCCGCCCGCCACCACCAACACCGCAACTGCGATCAGAATCTTCTTTTTCACGCGTCTTTTCCCGTTCCTGCTTGCTGGAATTCGTTACGCACTGCTGTCCAACGCCCGCGAGTGAAGGACGATCAACTCGCTTGCGGCGACCACAGAATGAACGAGCGGCCCCAGGACGCAGCCTCTCTTAATCCGCTAGATACGAGAATCGAGCCTGTAGAGTTCCGCCCGCTGAAAAAATCCGGCACAGGAAAACCGAATCAGTCAGCTTTTCGGGCGCTGAGGCCGACCGGGTGGGACTTTCCCAGCGGCTCTCCAAATAAAAAGTGGTTCGTCCAAATCATAACAGGCGCGGGCTCCGGTTTAATGCGTTGCCCCGGCAAAGTTGGTTTCTAAGACGACGCGATGGAGGATGTTTCATGAAAGGCAACTAATTCCTCCAAATTCCTCCAAACAGCTTGAATCCATGCTGCGGAGGACTTAAGATCAAGGATGCAGAAGAAGCAGGAGTATCAAGGCTTTATGTTCAAGTCCTCGCGGTTCCATTCCTTACCGAAGCGCTTCAGTCAAGGCGTCTCTTCCGCAGCAATTTCGGCGCTGGCGCTGGGTGTTTTTGCAGCACCCGGTTGGGCGCAGCAGGCCGCCGCTACCCCGTCTGGAACGCAGGCAACCAGTACGTCAAACGGCACTGCTCCGGCTAGTCAGGATCCGCAACTCGCGCAGCGCCCCGCTGCCGGGGCGACGACTCAGGATTCCAACCAGGACCCGTTGAACCGCCAGCTCTCCGACAAGGAGAAGTTCAAGCAGCAGAAGGAAGTCCGCGAAGAACTCAAAGGCCCCTACAAGAAGTGGGTCAATGAGGACGTTCACTGGATCATCACCGATCAGGAGCTGAAGGCGTTCAAGAGCCTGAGCAACGACGAAGAGCGGGACAACTTCATCGAGCAGTTCTGGCTGCGGCGCAACCCGAATCCGGATTCGCCGGACAACGAGTTTCGCGAGGAGCACTACCGCCGCATCGCGTACGCCAACGAGCACTTCGCCGCCGGCAAGCCGGGCTGGAAGACGGACCGCGGCCACATCTACATTTCTTTCGGCAAGCCGGACAGCATCGATTCGCATCCCAGCGGCGGATCGTATGACCGTCCTATGGACGAAGGCGGCGGCCAGACGTCGACCTTCCCGTTTGAAACCTGGCACTACCGCTACCTCGAAGGCGTTGGCGACAACATCGATCTTGAGTTCGTCGACTCGTGTATGTGCGGCGACTACCACATGACGATCAATCGCGCCGAGAAGGACGCGCTGCTGCATACGCCGGGCGCTGGCCTTACCCAGTCGGAGTCGATGGGCATGGCCAAAAAGGCGGATCGCTTCAACGGCGGTATGGAGCAGCTGGGCTCGGGCCCGATGACGAGCACGAACCAGAGCAAGCAGTTCGACCGGATCGAGCTGATGGCCAAGGTCATGGCGCCGCCGGCGATCAAGTACAAGGACCTCGATCTCGAGGCCTACATGAGCCAGCACAAGCTGTTGAATGGGCCGTATTTCCCCTTCGATGTGCGCACCGATTTCGTCAAAGTGACTGACGATACCGTGCTGGTGCCGATCACCATCCAGATCAAGAACCGCGATATCACCTTTCAAACCAAAGATGGCGTCTCGAAGGGCGTGGTCAACATTCAGGGCCGGGTCGACGACGATCACCGGGACGGATCGTGCAGAGCTTTGAAGACACAGTTGAGGTGGAAGAGCCGAGCGAACTGATGGACAAGGTCCTCGACAACTCCAAGGTCTACTGGAAGGCGCTGCCGCTACGCCCCGGCCGGTACCGCGTCGACATCGGCATCAAGGACGTCAACAATCCTGACCATGTCGGCATCTGGGGGCAGGGAATCATGGTTCCCAAGTTCGATGATGACAGGCTTTCCGCCTCGTCGCTGATTCTGGCCGACAAGATGGAGCGGGTGCCCTCGAAGCAGATCGGCACGGGCAACTTCATTATCGGCAACACCTACATTCGGCCCCGGGTGATGCAGACGGAGGCGACGCCGGCATCGTTCAAGCGCGACCAGAAGCTGAATTTCTGGATGCAGGTCTACAACCTCGGCATCGACGAAAAGAGCCGGCAGAACGGCGCGACGATCCAGTACGAGATCATCGACGCCGCGAACAACCAGGCGATCGTGACGACGCTCGGAAGACAGCAAGGCGCTCGGCGCTAACCAGGACCAGGTGACGCTGGAGAAATCGATGCCGCTGGCCAGCCTGCAGCCGGGGAAATACATGGTCAAAATCTCAGTGAACGACAGCGTCTCCAAACAAACCATTGCGCAGACCGTTCCGTTTACTGTTGAATAGTGCTGTTGAATGTGAAGGGCCGGACAGACAGCCGTCAGAGTTGTCTATCCGAGTACGTTTTGGCATTTGGGGATTTCGGCCAGGGAGCAAACCACGGACAAGTGTGACTGGAAGATTCTCTAAAGTCGGGACTGCTGTTGCGCTGCTGTTGGCGGTAGTCGCAATCTGCGCCAATACCCCGGAGTTGAACGCCCTCGACGAGCCGACCTCGATCGCCGGCACGGTGCGCGATGGCCGCGGGACTCCTCAGGCAGGCGCAATGGTCGAGTTGATGCGTCCGGACACTTCAGTGGTGGCCAGCGTCTTTACCGATGAGTATGGGCGATTCCTGCTTGCCCACCTGGTTCCTGGAACTTACAGCCTCAAAGCCACCGGCACTCTCTTCCTTCCGACACTCCGCGAAAACCTTCAGGTTCTGGCCCATCGGCGCACCTCGGTCAATCTGACCCTCTCGACGGTCATGGAAGCATTCCAATGGCTGCCGGCCAAACGGCGCAGCGTGGATGAGCCGGACGACGAATGGGCGTGGACTTTGCGTTCGGCTGCCAACCGGCCGCTTCTTCGGATGCTGGAGGATGGTCCGCTGGTGGTGGTTTCCGATATGGATACGGCCCCGGTGCTCAAGGCGCGCGTGATCCTGCGCGGCGGCGCCAACGAGTTCGGCGAAGGCGGAATGCATAATGCCTTTGAGATCGAACGCTCGAAGCAGGATGACCGGCGCTTGATCCTGCGCGCCGATATAGGTTCGAGCGACATGGCTTCAGTGGCTTCGGCGGAGACGCTGGTTGGTTACGAGCGGCAGCTCACCAGGGGCAACACGATCCGCACCGTGGCCGCGATGCAGGACCTGCCGGGCATCCAGCAGACGTCGAATCAGCAAGGTATCCAGTCGATGGTGCTGCGCAGTGCGCAGACGATGGAGCTTAGCGCCTTTCCTTGATGCCGAGGTGGGCAACGAGTTTGAGGCGAGTTCGCGGGACCAACGCAGTGTTTGCCAATCATCCCTTCGGCACGGTGACCTGGCGCGGCGGAGACACAGCAGTCTCTTATCACCTGGCCACGGCGCGCAATGCCCAGGTTGCCAGCGAAATCGACCAGTCTACGTCGGCGATGCCGACTGTCACCGAGGTCGACGGGGCCTTGCGGATGGAGCGTGGCCTGCACCAAAAGATTCAAATCGAACATACCGGCGATCGAACTCGCTATGAAGTCGCCATCTACCGCGACCGCATCGCGAATACCGTGGTCAATGGCGGCGGCGAACTGTCGGCCGCCGACCTTAACAGCGGCTATGTGATCTACGACCCGGTCACCGAACTGCTGAACGTGGCGGGCGCAAGTTATACGACCAAAGGTGTAGTCGGCGATGTGAAGACCCGGATCCATGGCGAAACCTGGTTGACGCTTGGTTTCGCCGATGGCGATGCTCTTACTATGCCGGCCTTTGCCGTGCCCGCCAGCCTCGAGGGCGGTCTTATGACGCTGAAGCCACGGCAAACGCAGATGTATTCGGTCGCCATGAGCGGCCACATCAGCCAGACGGGCACCCACTGGCAAGCGTCCTATCGCTGGCAGCCGGAGGACACGGTTACCGCGGTGGCTCCTTACGATATGGCGTCTCCAGATGCGTATCTGAGCATCATTCTGCGCCAGCCGCTGCACTGCTGGCATTTGCTGCCGAACGGCGTCGAGGCGCTGGTCGACGTACGGAACCTGCTCGCCGAAGGATATCGTCCCTTCATCACTACCGACGGCAGCACGCTCTATTTTGCCCAGGCCGAGAGGTCGGTGCGTGGCGGAGTTTCGTTCACTTTCTAGAGCGGAAGCTGTCCGGTTTTCCGCGATCCCGATCCGAATTCCGCCGCGATTCGATGGTATGATTTGAGGGTGGGAATTTCCGTGCTCTCCGCCGGAAGCTAGACCTCAATATCCCACTCAAACGTCGCCCGTGACAACGCGGGTCTCCGACTGGACGCGTAGCTCAACTGGCAGAGCATTCGACTCTTAATCGACAGGTTGGTGGTTCGATTCCACCCGCGTCCACCATATCTAAACTCCCAACCGTTCAACCAGAGATCGATCAAAAAGTGTGATCAGCAGGCCGTTCCCCAGCGACGTTCTCGGTCACTTCAATGGGAACATTTATAGACCTGCAAATGACGTGCTCTTCAAGCGAATATTAGCGACGTACCAATTTGCATACATTTGAGAACGACAGAGCGCTGATTTTCCCCGATCAGTGCCGGACGCGGCAGTACCGATTTCTCCCACAGCGGAAATACTGCTCGGCCCGAGACGCGTCGGACCGCGATCCCGGAACGCCAACCGAATACCTGCAAGAGAGGCGCGAATAAAGCGATTTATTCGCTTGCAGATCGTGAGAGCGGTTCTGTATATTCCTAGTCCCAGAGAACGTTTACTTGAATCCCGCATTCCTGCCTGGAGTCTTATGAAGTTCGGCGGCTTTCAGTTGGTCCCTCGTACCTCTCTACTGTTTCTAGTTTCCAGCCTGCCGTTGTTCTCTTCATATGCGCAAAACGTTCCTCTGAGCGTTGACGCCTCGAAGCCTGGAGCAAAGATCGATCGCAACCTCTTTGGCCAGTTTGCGGAGAACCTCGGACACGGACTCTACGAAGGAATCTGGGTGGGGCCGGATTCCTCTATTCCGAATACCCGCGGAATCCGAAAGGACGTGGTCACTGCTCTACAGGCGCTCAAGGTCCCCAATGTTCGTTGGCCGGGCGGTTGCTTCGCTGATGAGTATCACTGGGAGAAGGGAATCGGCCCTGCTGCGGACCGTCCGGCGACGCTGAACTCCGCCTGGGGCGGCGTAGTCGACAGCAACGCCTTCGGCACCGACGAGTTCATGGATTTCATCCAGCAGATTGGCAGTCACGCCTACCTCTCGGTCAACGTCGCAACTGGAACTCCCCGGGAAGCCTCCGAATGGCTGGAGTACATGACGGCAGCGGCCCCGACAGCGCTTGAGAAAAAGCGGGCCGCCAATGGACATCCCGATGCCTACCAGGTCGCCATGCTTGGCATTGGGAATGAGAGTTGGGGCTGCGGCGGCAACATGACTGCCGATGAATATCTGGGCCAGCTCAAGATCTACGACCACTTCGTCGGCAATGACAATCCTGCCCAGCATGGCCCGAACAGGATGCTCAAGATTGCAGTCGGCCCGGGCGTCCCCGAGATCGCATGGACCGAGACGATCATGAAGGCCTGGCAGCATCACGACTGGACCTGGAACATCGACGGTCTTTCGCTCCACTGGTATACGGTGCCGACTGGCTGGCCGCCCTCGATGCCATCGACGGGCTTTGGGGTCGAGGACTACGACAAGACGCTGAAGTCCACTTTGTTTATGGATGAGTTCCTGCGAAAGCAGGAGGCGGTCATGGACCAGTACGACCCGCAGAAAAAAGTGGCGCTAGTGGTCGATGAATGGGGCGCATGGCTGGCCCCGCTGCCCGGGACCAACCCGAGCTTTCTGGTGCAGCAGAACAGCCTGCGCGATGCGGTCGTGGCCTCATTGAACCTGAATATCTTTGCGCGCCACGCCGAACGCGTGCGCATGGCAAATATCGCGCAAATGGTGAATGTACTGCAGTCGATGATCCTAACGGACAAGGACAAAATGGTCCTAACTCCCACTTACTACGTGTTCAAGATGTATGTTCCGTTCCAGGATGCGACCTTTCTGCCGGTTACCTTCGACGGCGGCACGTATACCCGGGGCAGCGTCAGCCTGCCGCGAGTGGATGCCATCGCGGCCAGGGACACTGCCGGGAAGCTTTGGCTCGAAATCACGAACCTCGATCCCGATAAGCCGGTAGATATCGATGCGCAGATCGTCGGGACGTCTATCAAATCTGCGAGGGGAGAGATGTTGACTGCTGCGGCAGTGGACAGCATCAACACATTCGCAGCGCCCAATACTGTTGTTCCGAAGCCTTTCTCCGCAAGCTCGAAAGATGGCAAGTTGATTTTGACCGTTGACCCCAAGTCAGTGACTGTTGTTTCTCTGGAGCCATGAGGCAAGACTGAGTGCCTGAATCGGGAAATGTCGATGGAAAGACCCAAGACCCGGCGTACAGATCGCCATGGAGAAATTCATGATGCAAATAACAAAGAGAAGCTGGACGTGGTCGGCGCTCCGGCTGGCGGCGTTCGGGTTGTCGTTCGTCGCGGCAGCGCAGACGCAGCAGGCGCACCCGGTGAACGTCACGATCGACGCATCGAAGACCGGTCCCCCTATCTCGAAGTACCTCTACGGACAGTTTCTGGAGCACGCCGGAGGTCTGGTCAACGAAAGCGTGTGGGCCGAGATGCTGGACGACCGGAAGTTCTACTATCCGATTACTTCAAAGCCTCCAGAGGAGCCTCCTTCTCCAGTTTCGGGTCGAAGACGCCGGCCGGCGCCACGCCGTTGGACGCCTGTCGGCGGCGATCAGTTCATCACCATGGATGCTGAGCATCCGTACACCGGCGATCATTCGCCGCGCATCGAGCTTGATAACAAGGAGCCGCACGGCTTCGCGCAGACCGGGCTGTCGGTCCTAAAAGGAAAGTCGTACTCGGGCCGCATTGTCCTTGCGGGAAGCCTGGGAGCAACGGTAAAGGTGAGTCTGGTTTGGGGAACTGGAACCAATGACCGCCAGACACTCATACTGCGCAGCCTTAACTCGGCATACCGAAAGCTTCCGCTTCGGTTTGAAGCCCAGGGCGACAGCAGCGACGCCAGGCTGGAAGTCACCGGGACCGGATCGGGCGTGATCCACGTAGGCGCCGTCTCGCTGATGCCGGCAGACAACGTTGAGGGCTTCCGGCCGGAGGTCGTAGCGGCGCTCAAGCAGCTTCATTCCGGAGTTTACAGGTTTCCGGGCGGCAACTTTGTCTCCTCTTACGAGTGGCGCGACGGCGTGGGCGAAATGGATAAGCGTCCGCCGATCTATGATCCGGTCTGGCATTCGGTGCAGCCAAACGATGTGGGCACCGATGAGTTCCTCACCCTCTGCCGTCTGCTCGGAGTCGATCCTTACATCACCGTAAACGCGGGTTTTGGCGACGCGTGGTCGGCCAAAGAACTGGTGGAGTACACCAATGGAGCGGTCACCACGCCGATGGGAAAATGGCGCGCTGCCAACGGACATCCGCAACCCTACAACGTCAAGCTCTGGGGCATCGGCAACGAGCCGTGGGGTGATTATCAGATGGGCGCGATGTCGACTGAGCAATATGCGCTGAAGCACGTCATGTTCGCCAAGGCCATGCGCTCAGTCGACCCATCGATTACGCTGATCGCGGGCGGCGCCATGCCCGATGTGATGACCGGGGCGAACCAGTCCAAACGTATCGGAGGCAAATTCGTTCCCGATTATCTCTCCACGGCGGACTGGAGCGGCTACATGCTGGCCCACAACCTGGCCTTCATCGATATGCTCAGCGAGCACTACTACTCCGCGAGCGATATGCACACGGATTTGAAGCTCGAGAAGAAGGTGAACATCGGCCCACAACCTCTCATCGAATGGGAACGCGCGCCGGCAACCCAGGTCCGCGTGAAGTATGAGCACTATCAGGAATATCTGAAGCTCATTCCCGCTCTCCGCGCAAAGCCGGTGCCAATCGCCATCGACGAGTGGGCCTACATGAGCGGCGGACCGCCTTCTTACAAAGTAGTTCCAGCGTATGCCTGGGCCTTTCACGAGATGTTCCGCCATTCGGAGCTTTTCAATCTCGCGGCTTTCACCTTCGCCACCGCCATGATGAGCGAAAGCCGGACCGAAGCCGAGCTCAACCCGACCGGGCTGCTCTTCGAGATGTACCGCGACCACTTCGGCACAGTACCGGTGGAGGTCTCCGGCGACTCGCCGCAGCCGAAGCCGCTCTACCCGGCAGGCGGCGACCAGCCCGCGGTGAATCCTGGCAGCCCGACTTATCCACTGGACGTCGTCGCAGCCTTCAGCGACGATCGCAAGACCTTTACCTTCGCAGTGCTCAATCCCTCGGATTGGGAGCAGAGCATGAAGCTCGCGATTTCCGGCGTGAAGCTCGGAGACGCCGGACATCTGTGGCAGATGGCCCCAAAGTCGGTTGATGCGACGATTACGCTCGGGCAGAAGCCGGAGGTCGCGGTCGAGGAGCAGGCGATTCCATCGGTCCCTGATTCGCTGGCCGTGCCGCCTTTCAGTGTCAATATTTATTCATTTCCCGTCCGCTACTGAGTTCTTAGAGAGGATTCTGATGAAGACCCTGCGCCACGCTTGCAAACTCACTACACTAACGATGACACTCGCGGGCACGTTATGGCTCCCCGCGCAGGTGCAAACGATTGTGCCTCCCGTCGTTCCGGGGGCGAAGCCGGTGACGGTCGAGCACATCAAGGTCCACGGCAATGCTCTGGAAGGCAACCTTGAGGGAGACGCGGTCGATCGCGACGTGATCGTCTTTCTGCCGCCCAGTTACGAAAAAGACAAGCATCGGCACTATCCAGTCGTCTACGCGCTGCACGGCTTCTTCATTGGGGCGGCGCAGTGGTCGGGGAGATCCACGTGCCGCAGACGATCGAAGGAGCATTTGCGCAGGGCGAGAAAGAGATGATAGTCGTGCTCCCGGATTCGAAGACCATCTACAACGGCTCGATGTATTCGAGTTCGGTCACCACTGGCGATTTCGAGAAGTTCATCTCCCATGACGTGGTTGCGTATATCGACGCGCATTACCGGACGATCCCGAATCGAGAGAGTCGAGGGCTGGTCGGCCACTCTATGGGCGGCTATGGCGCCAGCCGTATCGGGATGAGGCACCCCGACGTCTTCGGAGCGCTGTATATCATGAGCCCCTGCTGCATGTCGCCGATGGGAGGTGGCGGGCCCGGGCCTGCGGACAAGATGAAAGAGATGGCGATCGCCAACGAAAAAACTATTGCCGCCCTGAAATCGCCATCCGAAGCGCCAGCCGCGTTGCCTGGTTTCGGTATCGCACAACTTGCCACGGCGGCCGCCTGGGCGCCTGATCCGAAAAACCCGCCGCTGTATCTCGACCTGCCGACCAAGGACGGGGTTCCGGTACCGGAAGTGCAGGCAAAATACACGGCCAATGCACCCCTGGTGTTTGTGCATCAGTACATAGGAAATCTCAAACAGTATCGCGCCATCTCCATGGACGTCGGCGATCAGGACGGCTTGCGCGTCGATGCCGGTAAGCTGCACGATATTTTGGACAACTATGGAATCGCGAACAGCTTTGAAATCTACTCCGGGACCCATACCAGCGCCGTGGCCGACCGGTTTCAGAACCACGTGATGCCGTTCTTCAGCAAGAATCTCTGCTTCCAGGCGAGTTGTAAGTAGCTTTGACGCAAAGCGCTACCATCTGGCTACAAGAAGATGAAGACCCAAGAAACACCGTTGAAGTTGTGGAACCGATCTTACAAACAACCTGGACCGAAGCTCGCCGAGGACAGCAATCCGATGAAACTTCTTGCATTCGTAGTTTTGGCAGCGGGAATTGCACAGGGCCAGACAGCGCCGCCCACGCCGTCGCTTAAGGACGCCTACAAGGGCTTATTTCGAATTGGAGCGGCGTTGAATGCAGCACAGTTCGAGGACCGCGATCCGATATCCGACCCGATCATCGTGGCGCAATTCAATACGATCAGCCCTGAGAACGCGCTCAAGTGGCAATCTATCCATCCAAGTCCGGACACTTACAATTTCGATCAGGCCGACCAATACGTGGCCTTTGGCGAGAAACACAAAATGTTCATCGTGGGCCACTGCCTCATCTGGCATAGCCAAACTCCTCGGTGGGTTTTTGAGGACGTTCAAGGCAAGCCGCTGACCCGCGATGCCCTTCTCGAACGCATGCATGACCACATTCGAACTGTAGTCGGCCGCTATAAAGGGCGGATCAGCGGATGGGACGTAGTCAACGAAGCGCTGAACGAAGATGGAACCATGCGCCAGTCGCCGTGGTACCGGATCATCGGCGACGAGTTCATCGTGAAGGCCTTTCAATTTGCCCATGAGGCAGACCCGAGCGCCCAACTCTACTACAACGACTACTCGCTGGAGAACGAAGCTAAGCGCAAGGGAGCCGTCGAGTTGATGCGCAAACTCAAGGCCGCTGGAGTGCCGATTACCGGGATCGGGCTACAAGGCCACGTGAAAATCGATGGCCCGGACGCCAAGACAGAAGCGGCGACAATCGAAGCCTTTGCGGCCCTGGGTCTTCAGGTGAATATCAGCGAACTGGACGTTGACGTTTTGCCGCGGACGACCAAATCGGATTCGGCCGATGTTTCGATGACCGCCGCAGGCACTGCGCAAGCGAATCCTTATAACAGCGGATTTCCGGAGGAAATGCAGCAGGCGCTCGCGAAACGCTACGCGGAACTGTTCAGGGTGTTCGCAGAGCATCACAGCTCGATGGGCCGGGTCACCTTGTGGGGAGTGACCGATGGCGGATCGTGGCTCAATAACTTTCCGACGCGGGGACGGACCAATTATCCCTTGCTCTTCGATCGCCAGGGCAAGCCGAAGCCTGCTTTCTTCGCGGTGCTGAAGGAAGCAACAAGCGCACGCTGAAGCGCGCAGTTGGCCACGACATGGGAACTCAAATGATCTTTAACAGGGACGGCATCCTCGTCGGCCGAGTCCTATTCGCGATACTGGCGATAGTCTGAATCAGGAGTCATAGGAGCAACACTGTTGAGATCGACCACGAGAAGCTACCCCGGATTTGCGTGCGCAGTTTTTGCCGCGATGATCACTACGCTTTTTCCAAGCACCGCCGCTTCTCAGCGGGTGATCGTAGCCGACATCACAAAGCCGACCGGGCCGGTGGACCACTTTTATGACCTGTCGGTCGGCTCAGATTTTCCCGGAACCTTGATCCGCGACGACAGCCAGGCGCAGCTCAAGCTCGCCGTCGAGGAATGCGGCTTTCGATATATCCGGTTTCACGGGATCTTTCACGACGTGTTGGGAACCGTGAGTATCGAGAACGGAAAGACAGTCTATAACTGGTCAAAGATCGACCAGCTCTATGACGACTTATTGGCGAGGCACATCAAGCCATTTGTCGAGCTTGGTTTCACGCCTCAAGCCCTTGCCACATCGCAGAACAGCATTTTCTATTGGAAGGGGAACACATCCCACCCGAAACCCGAGGGCTGGCGCGAGCTTGTCGATGCCTTCATTCGCCACATTGAGGAGCGGTACGGGAGAGACGAAGTGCGAACGTGGTTTTTCGAAGTGTGGAACGAGCCCAACCTCTCGGGCTTCTGGGAAGGCGCTGATAAAAAGGCATACTTCGAGCTCTACGACCTGACCGCGAAGACGATCAAGTCGGTCGACCCCGCTTTGCGGGTCGGGGGACCGAGTACTGCCGGAGCGGCCTGGGTCCCCGAGTTTCTTGCCCACCTGAAGCAGAGCGGCACTCCGATTGACTTCGTGACCACGCATACCTATGGCGTCGATGGAGGCTTCCTCGATGAAAACGGAAAGAGCGACACCAAACTCTCTCCTTCCCCCGACGCCATCGTCGGAGACGTGCGGCGGGTGCGGGAGCAGATTTCAGCGTCGCCGTTTCCGGGCCTTCCGCTGTACTTTACCGAGTGGAGCACGAGTTACACTCCGCGCGATTCGGTGCACGATTCCTATATCAGCGCACCCTACATTCTGAGCAAGCTCAAAGCAAGCCAGGGATTCGTGCAGGGTATGAGCTACTGGACCTACACCGACCTCTTCGAAGAGCCCGGGCCGCCAACGGCTCCGTTTCAAGGTGGATTCGGACTTCTGAACCCGCAGGGCATTCGCAAACCGGCCTTCTTCGCCTACAAGTATCTTTACGCGCTGCAGGGTGAGAGTCTCCAGACCGGTGACTCTCAGGCGATGATTGCCACCCAGAATGGAAATGTAAGCGCTGTTCTCTGGGACTTTGAGCAGCCGGACCAGAAAGTGAGCAATCGATCCTTCTATACGAAGCCGATTCCTTCTCATGCGGCCGCCCCAGTTCAATTGCAGGTGACCCATCTCGCGCCGAATGCCGCGTACCGCGTGGAGGTCTACCGGACCGGTTATCACGCTAACGATGCGTATTCTGCGTATCTCGAAATGGGCGCTCCCAGGGACCTTAGCACCACGCAGCTTGCCCATCTGAACGAGCTTACTCGCGATGTGCCAGAGTTCGATGAAGTGATGCAAAGCGGACCCACCGGCACTGTCCAAGTAGCTATCCCGATGAACGGCAATGATATTGTCCTCGTCAAGCTGGTGCGCAGCGGGGGAAGTAATTGAGAGGTCAACGGTCCCCGCTATGGCTCATAAAAGAATCCGTCTCGCTCAGGAAGTTTGCTCTCCTTCTTGTTCTCGTTGGCGCATTGTGCCCAGAACCGCTGGCTCAGGTCGCTCCCGTGCATCCGAACTGGCCCGGTCCTGGGCAGCTCTTCGTGGGCGCTTGTTATCAGCCAATCGATCGCACGCCGGAGCAGATCGATCGAGACATCGCGATCATGAAACGTGCCGGCTTCAACGTGGTCCGCATGGGGGACCTGTCCTGGGACTCTTTCGAACCTGCGCAAGGAAAATTCAGATTTGAGTGGTTCGACAAGATCATGGACAAGATGCAGGCCAACGGAATTCGAGTGATCCTCGATATCCCGGGATCGCCTGCGCCGATCTGGCTGCATCGAGCCTACCCGGGCGTCGATATCATTGCCCAGAACGGCACACGCCTTCCCCCTGCCGAGCGCTATATGGACGACATCAGCGATCCGGATTACGTGCGCGAGGTGGGATTGCTCGCCGAGGCGATAACCAGGCGCTACGCACATCATCCAGCCGTGATGGCTATCGGATACGACAATGAGATCGGGAACGGATTCATGTCGTATTCAGAGGCAGACCGGCAGCGGTTCATTTTCTGGCTCAAGAAAAAGTACGGGAGCATCGCCGAGCTCAACAAAGCCTGGGCGACGCAGCGATGGTCACGCCGGCTGAGCAGTTTCGAGGATGTTGACCTGCCGCTGGCAAACGGGCCCGGGCCTTCGGAGCGCTACCTGGATTTGCATCGCTATTGGTCCGATGTCACCGTGGCACGGCTCGACGAGCTCGATGCGATTCGCCAACGCAATATGCCCGACGTGCCCTCGATCTCGAACCTGTGGGATTACGCTTCGCGCCGAGGCTTCGACTATCTCTCCACCTACAAGTCCTACGTCTCTTACGGTGCTGAGGGTTTTTATCCGGGTGACCCGATCAGCGGTGCGTTTGCCGCCCTGATGACCAAAGGCGATCTGCCGACACCCATCTGGTTCAATGAGTTTACCGCCGGCGGTGGAGGCTTCTATGGAACGCCGGGCCGAAGCCGGATGTACGCCTATCTCGGGCTGATGATGGGCGCGCAGGGGTTCCTCGCGTGGACCTTCAACAGTCACCTCGGCGGCGAGGAACAGGCGCTCTTCGGTCTGGTCGACCATGACGGCACTCCATCCTGGAAGGTGGACGAGTGGGCGCGTTTCGCCTCCGAATTTAGAAAGCTTTCCCAATTAGGGTTCCCGCGTTATACGCATCCGGAAGTGGCCATCGCGTATTCCTTCGATTCCCTCATCGATTCCAAGCCTAACGGCCCTTCAAGTACGACGCTCCAATATTTCAAGCCTTCTTATGCGGACCAGGTGCAAGCGGCTTTTGAACCATTCTTCCGCGCGAACATCGACACGGCGATCATCAACGTCGGTCACGCTAACCTTTCACCCTACAAACTGGTCATCGTCCCGGCCGATTACCTGATGGACCCCGGAAGCGCGAAGGCGCTTCGGGATTACGTAAGCGGAGGCGGCACCGTTCTGATGACCGCGCTTTCAGCCAAAGTCGACCAGCACGGACAATGGTTTGACACTCCGCTACCGGGACTTCTGAGCGATGTCTTTGGACTGAAGACAAATGCCTTCTATGACCTTCCGGCGCAGCTGAGCTTCCAGCTGGGTGGGAACTCGATTGAGACTAAGGTCCATCGCTATGAAGTGCTCGAACCGTCTACAGCCACGGCCGTTGCGCAGTTCACAAATACTGCAGACCACACGCCTGCCGTCACAATCAACAAGTTCGGCAAAGGGAATGCAATCTATCTGGCGACGGAGTCGAGTGCCTTAACGATCGCACCGCTGATGGACTATCTCTGCAGGTTGACTGGCATTGAACCCGGCCCAAAGACCCCCGAGGGAGTTTACGCGAGGGTGGTTGATGGGCGTACACTTTTTGTGAACACCACCGGGGAAGAAAAGAGCATCCCTCTCTCCACCTCGAAGAAGGGGTTCATCAGCAATCGCGTCTTTGAGGGGACCTTGGTCCTTGGCCCCATGGAAGCCGATCTCATAGAGTGATCAGTTGTGTTCTCCTCGACTGATTTCGAATCCCTGTCTTGTGAGAAGACCAGCGTTAATTGTGATTCGGCGCTCTGTCAATGCGACGCAAATTCTCCAAGCACGTCGACGTCTTCAACCGGGCTCCTAACCTCACTGAAACAGCAGAGGCGCGAATTCGTGCAGAGAGTGGCGCCAGTTATTCCATGCGGGGCTGGAGCAGCCGCAGTTTGTCCGGCTGCACCCGTCGCTACAACGAAAGCGAAGATGCCGGGCGCCAGTAAAAACAAGGCCCTCGAATTGCCGCTTCTCATCAGTGCTCTCCTTCTGACCGCCCAGGCTGACCGACCGATCTCTCATACGACCGAATAGCCTGACTCTAATCCTTCGGCCATTGAAGCACGTTGTTTCGACGCACACCTCAACGGCGAAAAGCGGAAGAGTCACTGACAGCTAAAATTAGCGGCGTCGTTCGTCTCTCCATGTCCCGAATACTGAGCATGCCTGGGATATGGACACAACGGTCGGCTTCGGCGAGGAAATGCCTTTCCGGTAGCGATGACAGACTCCGGCGCATCGCCTTTCTCGACCCACTTCACCACTGCGCTAAGCATGTCGAATTGGTCGAGCGCGGGCCCACCACCGCAATGACGCATCCCCGGCACCAGGAACGCCTTTACGCCGATTGATGATACCGTCCACACGGCAATGCTCGGGCAATGGACCCGAGGCCTGCGCGCCAGGATACGCGGGCGGAAGCGTTGTGCCGACAGATACCTCGGCGATCCTGGTGATCTCGACGCCATCCAACCTGAGACGGTTCAGATCGGTACAGGAATTTGCTGCCTGCGCTGTAACAGCAGTGGAAACACTTATGGCTGCGATGAGCAGAATCAGGACCTGGATTGAAACATGAGAAGCCCTCTTTCTAACTTGCGGGATCTACCACCGTGATTCTGTGGCCGAACAAGTCCGTGTCCGTCTGCCTACCTTGAACAGCTCCATCGATCGACGGATGGAGCGGCGAGAACAGGTTTGGCCGGCGTGCTCCTGCACTACTGGGGTAAGGCGATCTGACCTTCGATGCGGACGCGCCCGTTGACAGCGGGCGCGTCCGTACCAGGTTGGCCGCCACCGATGCTGATCGTGTAATCCCAGGGAGCGATGATTGGGTTACCATCCTCAGTCACCATAATTCATGTCGCGGTCCTTAAGCTCAAATCCGGATAGCCGACACTCGGAAGTTGATCGCTGGCGAGGTAATCCTCGTATTACGTCTCCGAATAGCCGCTTCCGTACGCGGCGACTTGACACAGAAAGTTGACGAGCGGTTCATCGGGGCTAAGCCGGCTCCACCGTACTGATTTTGTGCCAGCGCATTGAGTGTGGTAGTTTAGGCCTAATGATGGTGAGCAAGTTCGCATCAACGCAGTGTTGCCGCGCCTCCTCGGTGCAGGCTTGTTGTTCGCGCTGACTGCTCCTTTGATTCAACTGTTAACGACTCATCGAAAACTCTCTACCCTGACGAGCTAAGACAGGTTGCCCAAATGATTCCCATCATTATGAAAATTGGCGTCGCTTGCTGCGCCTCCTTCTCCAGAAGGGGCGGCGCCTGTTGTTGCAGCGCCGACCTTCTCGCATTCCGCCGCTAACTGCTTTAACTTTCCGGACAGAAATCCCAGGAGTAGTTTCATGAGCTACCTTCCTCATTCGTATCGCTTTCTATTTCTATCAATTCTGGTTGCGTCGGGGCTCGGGGCTCCTTCGGCGCGGGCTCAGGTCGTGGGTGGCACCATCTCTGGCGATGTCGTTGATCCCTCCGGAGGCGCCGTGAGCGGAGCCAAAATCCTGATCTTCAATCAGGAAACCGGGACGGTGCGCGAACTCATCACTTCAGAGGGAGGCACGTTCTCGGCCCCTTCCGTTCCGGTTGGAGCGTATTCGGTGACGGTCTCGCGAGATGGCTTTGCCCCACAACAGCGCACCGGGATTAGTCTCGCCGTGGGCCAGGGGATTCACCTTCATCTCACGCTGAGCGTTGGCGGCTCCCACGAGACGGTCTCGGTTGTGGACACTCCGCAGGTGGTCGACCTCTCAACCCAGCAGTCGCAGGGCCTGGTGGATGAGCATCAGGTAAAAGAGCTGCCGCTCAATGGACGCAGCTACGACCAGCTCATCGAGCTGAATCCGGCAGCGGTCAGTTATACGACCGAGCGCTCTGGCGGCGTCGGTACTTCGAACTCATCGGTGGGGAATATGTTCTCGGTCTCAGGCCGCCGGCCGCAGGACAATCTCTTTTTGCTGAATGGGGTGGAGTATACCGGGAGCGTCGCTGATCAACGTGACGCCAGGGGGCACGAGCGGCCAGCTGCTCGGCGTGGATGCGGTGCGCGAGTTCAATGTTGTCAGCGATACCTACGGCGCGAACTACGGCAAGCGGACCGGCGCTCAGGTCTCCATCGTCACTGCCTCCGGAGGCAACGCTCTGCATGGTTCCGTTTATGAGTTTCTGCGTAACAGCGCGTTGGACGCACGCAACTACTTCGACCAGGCAAAAATTCCCGAATTTCAGCGCAACAACTTTGGCGCCGCACTGGGCGGCCCTCTGCGCCACGACAAACTCTTCGCCTTTGGCAACTACGAGGGCTATCGGCAGAACCTTGGCCTGAGCGCGGTGGCCTTCGTTCCCGACGATGCATCTCGCGCCGCTGGCGGCGCCAGCCGTCAAGCCGCTGCTGGCGCTCTGGCCGGTCGCGAATGGTCCGGAGCTGCTGAATGCCAACGGCACGCCGAGCGGCATCGCTGAGGCTTTCTCGAACCCTCCACAACACGTCCGCGAGGATTTCGGCACGACCCGGATAGACGCGAATCTTACGCCCAACGATCTGCTCTTCGGCGTTTACACCATAGACGACAGCGATGCGAACACCCCGTCGCAGAATCCCTATTCCACGATCTACGAGCGGTTGCGCGAACAGGTTGTGAGCGCGCAGGAGCAGCATGTCTTTTCTCCAACCCTCCTGAACACGGCCCGCTTCGGCTATTCGCGGGCGGCGTACTACTTCACCGGCGAGGTACCGGTATCGGTCCCCGGATGGGTCGCAGGCGCGTCCATCGGCGCAGTCGTGATCTCGGGCAGCACGGCGTCGAATGGTGCATCGCAGATCACGCTTGCGGGCGCAAACACCGGGAGCAATAACGATACGGTCCGGAATCTATTTACAGGGGACGACCACATCTTCTGGACACATGGCAAGCACCAGATCGAAGCTGGAGTTTGGCTGCAGCGGCTGCAATCGAACGACAACCTTGCTCAGAACCAATATGGACAAGCGTCGTTTTCAACGCTGGCGAGTTTTCTGAAAGGTAATGTGGCGACCTTTACCGTTGTTCCCGCGCCTACAGAACTGGGCTGGCGGTCGCTCTTTGTCGCAGGCTATATCGAAGATGCCTGGAAGGTGAGCCCCGCGGCTGGAGGTGCGCGCGGGTTTCCGGTCGGAGTCCTCTACCGGCTGGAATGAAGTGCAAAATCGCGCTTCGAATTATGGATTTACGAACGGTGTGATCAATACGAATCCCACCATTGGCGGCTCGGCCTTGTCCGACAACCGCGCGAAGTTTCTGCCCGAGCCTCGAGTCAGCGTCGCCTATGACGTCTTCGGCAATGGCAGGACAGCGCTGCGCGCGAGCTTCGGCGTGCACAAGGCGTTGCTCGATACCCTCGACTACCGGCTCGACCAGACTGCGCCGTTCAACACAACGCTTTCGTTCAGCAATACGACAGTCGATAAGCTCGCGGGTCTAGCCAATGGGTCGACTCCGGGTAGCGGCCTGATCTCGCCCAGTAACGTCCAGCCCAATATCGCTACGCCGACGGTCCTGGCATGGACCGTGAAGTTGGAGCAGCAGATCGCCCCGGCGACTTCGCTCACCATCGGCTATGTTGGCTCGCACGGATACAGCCAGATCCTTTCCGAAGATCAGAACACGCCACCGACGGTCGTCTGCCCGGCGGCTTCGTGCCCCGCCGCGATACCTCCCGGAACCATCTATTACCCGACGACAGTGAAGGCAAATCCCAACGTCGCGAACACAACCTCCTGGATTTCGCAGGGCATCAGCAATTACAACGCGCTTGAGGTCGACGTCCGCAAACAGCTTTCGCATGGGTTCCAGCTTCGCGGCGTCTACACCTGGGCGAGCAACCTGGACGACGGCTCGGCATGGAATACGAGCGTCTCAGCCAACACACCGGCTTACGTGATGTACCCGGGAAATCCGAAGCTGGATTACGGACTCGCGGCGACAGATATTCGCAATGCAGCGGCCATCAGCGGCACCTGGGAGTTGCCATTTGGCCGCGAGTTCCTCGCGAATGCCAATCCCGTATCGCGGCAGTTGATCGGCGGATGGTCGGTCAGCGGCATCGCGACCTTGCAGAGCGGTTTTCCCTTCTCGCCGCAGCTTGGCTACAACCCTACCGGGAATGGCGACACGCGCAACCCGGTGCGTCCGACCTTGAATCCTGACTTTCACGGCAGCCTTTACTCGAAGAGCCCTAAACAATGGTTCAATCCCGACTGCCTTCACGGCGCCCTACCCGGGCACTTTTGGCGATGCGGGCAGGGATACGCTCTCTGGGCCAGGGCTGGCGGACCTCGACATGTCGCTGGCGAAGAGCACAACCATTCATGAAGGACTGCACGCTCAATTCCGTGCGGAGTTCTTCAATGTTCTCAATCATTCAAATTTCACTACCCCCAATGCCGTTGTCTATAGCTCGGGTCCGACGCCGAAGACACCTACCGCCGAGGCGATGCAGTCCGCTACGGCAGGAGTAGTGAGCGCCACCTCAACGACCTCGCGGCAGATTCAGTTTGGATTGAAGCTGTTGTTCTAGCAGAGGAATTGGCGTGAGAACCACCGCAAATTCAGAGCGCAGAAGCTTGTAACCACCACTCTCGTCTGCTAGCATCAGGTCAATGTCTCGCGCTTCCCAAAGCCGTTTCTGTTGTTGCCTGTCGAACATCTTCGACGGGTGTCTTTCCTAGTCTCTGATTTCCCTCCGCAATCAATCAGAAACACACCCAAATCTGGACCGTCCGGTGGGTGTTCCTGCTCAGCTCCCAGTAGCCAGCGAGATTTCCATGACAGTCATTGAGAGCGAGCGATCCCGCAGCAACCCCGAGCCATGAACGGCGCAACGCGCCTGGGCCACTTGCGACTGCTGGAAGCGGAAAGCATCCACATTCTGCGCGAAGTCGCGTCGGAGTTTGCGAAGCCAGTGATGCTCTACTCGATCGGCAAGGACTCGTCGGTGATGCTGCGTCTCGCGCAAAAGGCTTTTTATCCAGGGCCGATCCCATTTCCGCTGCTGCATATCGATACCGGGTTCAAGTTCGACGAGATGTTGGCCTTTCGCGACGAAATGGCCCGTTCTATCGGAGCGGAGCTGCTGGTCTGGCGCAATGAAGCTGCGATCGCCGCCGGAACCAACCCGATCGCGCTGGATACGAAACGCTGCTGCGGGTTGCTGAAGACCCAGGCGCTGCTCGACGCGCTCAACCACTACGGATTTGACGCGGCCTTTGGCGGCGCGCGCCGCGATGAAGAGAAGTCGCGCGCCAAGGAGCGCATCTACTCCTTCCGCGATGCCGCCGGGCAATGGGACCCGAAGAACCAGCGGCCAGAATTGTGGAACCTCTACAACGCGCGCGTTCACCCGGGCGAGAGCATTCGCGTCTTTCCGCTGTCGAACTGGACCGAGATGGATGTCTGGCAGTATATCCACGAGGAAAACATCCCGGTGGTCGATCTCTATTTCGCAAAAGAGCGCCCGATGTACGTGCGCGGCGACGCGCTCTTGCCGGTAGAGAGAGATTCGTTGCGCGTCCCGGCGAGCGGCCACAGATGGTCAGGTCGCGTCTGCGCTCGCTTGGTTGCAGCCCCTGCACTGGAGCGATCCGCTCCGATGCCGAGAGCATTCCGGCAATCATTGCGGAACTAATCTCGTTTCGGTCCTCGGAGCGGGCCAACCGCGTCATCGACCACGACCAGGAAGGATCGATGGAACTCAAGAAGCGGGAGGGCTACTTCTAGTGGCTGCTTCCGTACTGTTCGAGAATCCGACATTCTCCATCGATGACTTCCTGGCCGAAGAGCGAAGCAAAGACCTGTTTCGCTTCTCTACTGCGGGAAGCGTCGACGATGGCAAGTCGACCCTGATCGGACGCCTGCTCTATGACACCCAAAGCGTCTATGAAGATCAGGTGCGATCGATCGAAGGCAAAGGCACCACGGCTCCCGGGCAGATCGACTTCGCGCTGCTGACAGACGGCCTGCGAGCAGAAAGGGAGCAAGGCATCACAATTGACGTTGCTTATCGCTACTTCGCAACGGCGCGCCGCAAATTCATCATCGCCGACACACCCGGTCATGAGCAGTACACGCGCAACATGGCGACCGGCGCTTCCACGGCCGATGCCGCAGTCGTGCTCATCGATGCGCGCAAGGGGGTGCTTGCCCAGTCACGGCGTCATGCCTACATAGCGTCTTTGCTGGGCGTTCGCCACATTCTCGTCGCCGTTAATAAGATGGATCTGGTCCGCTACGAGCAGCGGACGTTTCGCGCGATCGAGCGTGATTTCCACGACTTGCTCAAGCAGATCAGCGGGGATACGGGCAACCCCGTCGAAGCCACATTTGTACCCGTAAGTGCGCTGGTTGGCGACAACGTCGCCCATCGTTCAGACGCAATGCTCTGGTACGGCGGTCCCTCTTTACTCGAGCTGCTCGAGTCGCTTCCCTCGGCCGCGGATCAGCGCGCTGCGCCATTCCGCTTCCCGGTGCAGCGCGTGCTGCGCCCAGATTCCGGATTTCGCGGGTTTTCTGGCCAGATTTCTTCCGGAACGGTGCGTCCCGGAGACAGCATTACCGTTCTTCCTTCGGGTCTCAGCGCAAACGTAACCAGGATTGTTACATTTGATGGAGACATGGAACAGGCGCAAGCGCCGCTGTCCGTTACCCTCACTCTGGACCGCGAACTCGATATTAGCCGAGGTGATTTGATTGTCTCGGAAAGCGCTCCAGCAAGTCTTTCGCGTCGCTTCAAAGCTGCTCTCGTCTGGATGGACCAACGCCCGCTTGAACGGAACCGGCGTTATCTGCTCAAGCAGGCCAGTCAGACGGTTCCAGCCGCGATTGCCGCACTCGACTATCGCTGTGACATCGGCACGCTGGCGCACGTGCCAGCCGAAGTCTTGAGGATGAACGACGTTGGTGTCGCCGTTCTTCAGCTGGCGCGGCCAAAAGCTTTCGATTGCTACGCTGAAAATCGAATCACCGGCGCATTCATCCTCATCGATCCGGAGACCAACGGTACGGTTGCCGCCGGGATGGTCACGGAAGTCCACGCTGACGAGGCCATAGAAGAGAATGTTCCTCCGGCTCCAGGATTGGTGACACCACAGGAGCGCATTTCCCGCTGGGGACATCAAGGCGGCATTCTGGAGCTTCGCGGCAACGCTCAAGTTATCAATCAAATCGAACGCTCTCTTTTTGTAGCAAACGCTGTGACAGTTAGATGCTCCACAGCAGAACAGTCGCAGTTTGTCGCGGCGTCCGGCCTCATCGCCCTGCTGGCCAGGCCCACGCACGACCCGTTGCTGACCGCAAGGGTGGCTGGCGAGGAAGTAACAGTGGATGGCAGCGATCCGGATCAGGCAGCCGCTGAAGTGCGCACACTGCTGGTGACGACAGGCATCCTGACCACCCCGCAGAAATCAGGCTCCCAATGAGTTCAGCGCAGATTACGACAGAAATCGAAACCAAACTGAGACGGGTGCGCAGCGCGCTTTCCCGCGAACTGGACGGAATGCATCGGGCTTGCCTCACCTGCAGCTTCCAGGCAGAAGATGTGCTGGTTACCAGACTGGCTCAGGAATGTGATCCAGCGATCCCGATCCTGTTTCTCGACACCGGGTACCATTTCGCGGAGACCTATGCGTATCGTGATCGCATTGCGCGCGATTGGCAGTTGAACCTCATCAACCTGCTTCCGGAAAAGACCGTGGCAGAGCAGGAAGCCGAGCACGGACTTCTGTATCAGTCTGCGCCCGACCGGTGTTGCAAGCTGCGAAAGGTCGAACCGCTGTTCAAGGCGGTTGCCGGCTATCGCGTATGGCTCACTGGACTTCGTCGCGAACAGGCAAAGAGCCGGGCCGCACTTGAAGAGTCGGCGCTTTTCACTCTGCCTGGAGGACATCAGGTGTTGAAGCTCGCCCCGCTCGCCGATTGGTCTACTCGCGATGTGTGGAATGTGTGCGAACAGCTTCAGATTCCTCTTCTCCCGCTCTACGAGCGAGGGTATTCATCGATTGGCTGTGAGCCGTGTACCACGCTTCCGCTGGATCCAAACGACCTGCGATCTGGCCGTTGGGCCGGGCGCAAAGTGGAGTGCGGCATCCACATCGAGGCAGCGCCGGCAAGATGAGATAGTCGGCGCTCAACGAAATCAGGGACTTTCCATGCAGTACTTCATAGGATTTGTCATCGCGCTGTTCATTGCGCTCACCGGCGTGGGGGCGGGCACGCTTACCGTGCCGATTCTGGTTTTGTTCCTCCACGTCCCGGCTCCGGCGGCGGTCGCCGTTGGCCTCACCTTCTCGGCCGCGGTGAAACTGGTGCTCGTGCCGGCGCAAATCGTGCGGCGACAAGTCGCATGGCGCGTCCTCGGCTATATGCTGCTTGGTGGACTACCCGGCGTCCTTATCGGGTCTTTTGGCCTGAGACAGCTGGTGACCACCGGTTCACAGAACCTCATCAACGCCCTCCTCGGGGCAATCCTGATAGGCACGGCGAGCTGGCAGATTGTGACTCTTATCTGGCCGATGAGGGGGAACCCTCAAGCCGCTGATCGCAGCCGATTCTTGCCATGGCTGATGTTTCCGGTCGGCGCCGAGGTAGGGTTCTCTTCCGCCGGGGCAGGGGCGCTCGGCAGCGCGGCGCTCCTTGCGCTCACGCCCCTCTTGCCGGCACAAGTTGTGGGCACCGATATCCTCTTTGGTTTTCTAATGTCGCTGATAGGCAGTGGAGCGCACTGGTTCTCAACTTCTGCCGATCCCACACTTCTGGTTCGTCTGATTGCCGGAGGCGTCTGCGGGGCCGCCTCGGGAACGCTTCTCAGTACCGCGATTCCCCGGCGTCCCCTCCGTTTCGCGCTGTGGCTCTGGCTACTCTTCTTAGGCGGAGAGTTTCTCGTCCACAGCTACCAGGTGCTGGCTGCAGCGCGCTGAGCTGTTCTATAACGTCGTGGGCCATTTGCGCGTCAGGACGTCTCTCTCTCCGGCACTTAACACGAGCCGGTGAGCTCGAATTCGTCGCGGTCCACAAAAGCAATGAGGATATGATTGCGCCCCTTGTAGGTTTCATTCGTATGCCCTCCTGGAGGTGAATGGTTGGAGAGCGAAAGCGCGGGAGAGAGCCACGCCTTCGCTCCCAATTCACTCCGCCGTGTTTGCAGTGCGGGCCTTTGCCTGATCAAACCGTAGCGAATGGTTGGCCCAATCGATGACGTTGAGAATGTGTGAGTCGTTCTCTCCATCTTTTGCTTCAAAGGCGCCGTTGAGGCCGGTTTTACCGGTAACGAGTGTGGCAGGCGAGCTTACTAGCACCTTCCCCGCCTTAAGCGGCTGGATTTCTGTTTACTGAGGGAATCGTCGATGACCCTGAACAAATTGTCGGTGCCCAGGCGGTTGCCGACAAGGACACCGGCAAATCCAACGTAGTTGATGTTCAGATGGGTGGGGCCGAGTATGACCGAACAATGATGCAGCGGAATTTCGTCGCCGCGTCCAGTTGTGGAGACTGTGGGAAGGCTTCGATTGAAGCCATTCGCCGACGGGGATTGCGAAGACCAAACCCCAATTTTCGAATTACTCCGGAACCCTGTGGCGAATTGCTCGAAGTGCGCGAGACATTGGACGCCACAATGCAGTGGACAAAATTGTCGGCTGGGCCGTGCAGCAGAAACGGCTGCTACTCTCGGAACACATTCTGCTGGTCAGTGGGCGCGGCGTCTTTGAACTGGCGCAAAAAGCAATTGCGGCGGGGATACCCGTAATGGCATCGGGATCAGCGCCTTCGAGCCTGGCGGTTAAGCTGTCGCGGGAGCTCGGGCTGACGTTGATCGGATTTCTGCGAGGTTCGCGGTTTGTAGTTTATTCGGGTACAGAGCGATGCACGGGGGTCAGGTGACGGATGACTTCGTTGAGCCCGAACTCCGTGAAGCTGAAGAGACAGCACGTCTTTCAGTTCCTGTGGGAGTTTTATCCGGGCCTCGTTGGTTCCCGAGGTTCACCTACCCGGTCCCGCTAAAAGCGCCTCACAGGGGAAGCCAATCAACCTTTCTCAAAGGGCCCAACGGGATGCCTGTCTTGCGCATCCTAATGACCAGCAACCTCTCTTGTTTAAGGAGATTTTGCGACAGCTCGGAAACATATCTGTGGATGAGGTGAAACATGGCGAAGCTCTCTTCTGCTGCGCGAAAGGCGATCCCCACGAAATCCTTTGCGGAACCGGATAAGCGGAAATATCCAATCGAAGACGAGGCCCATGCCAGGAATGCTCTGGCCCGGGTTGAGCAATCAGGCACACCGGCAGAGAAAGCAAAAGTTAAGGCCGCGGTGAGGAAAAAATACCCGTCCATCGGCAAAAGTGGGAAATAGTTTTTCTAGTATCCAAGCAGTTGCGGTGGTTGCACCGCCTGCGCAGCCACTGCAACATGGCGTCTTTGCTGTGATTACAAGGGCGTCCAGCTGGGATCCGGGTTGAATGCGGTCATTGCCTTGGCCGCAGTGGTGGTGTCTTTGCCCAGGTCTTTCTGATAGATCACGCCTTGCTGGTTGATGATGAAGCTCTTGATGCCGGAGTCGCCGTATTTTGCCGGATAGGCGAGGTAGGCGAATCCCGCGGTCATCTTGCCGTTGACGACATAGGGCTTGGCTCCGCCTATCGCATTGGGGCCCTGGCTATCGAGTCTGCGGAAGTAGTAGCCGTAGTAGGGTTGGGCGGCGTCGGGTTTGATGGTGTATCCCTCTTCGCTGGCGAAGGCGACCAGCGGGCCGATAGGACTGCGAGGCACGCCGGCGGTCGACTCCCAGTAGAGGCCGTTCTGCTGCCCAGGGTCGCTGATGAATTTCTGTGCGTACTGCTTCACCCCGCCGTGCTTCTGCGCAAAGTATTGGGCCTGGGAGTCTGCCAGGGCGGCGCAGATGTCGATTGCGGCGAGTTCGTCGCGGCCAATGCGCCGCGCGAGAATCTCTTCCTTGCCCGCTGCGGCGTCAAAATAAAACTGGCCCGCGGCGTTCTTCATCAGTGGGATCGGAAACGCCTCGTTCTGTGCGCCGACCAATAGGAGTTCGGTGCCGTCGGAGAGCTTTCTCCAGCGGTTCATGACGCCGTAGGCGCGGGTGAATCCTTCCATTGCTTCCTTGTCCTGGGCGGGATCGCCGGTGGAGAGAATGTCTTCCGATCCTGGTCCGAAGATCTCAAGGATTGCATTCTTGTCCTGCGTTCCTGTTGCCTGATCGAGGGCCTTCCCGGCCTCATCTGGAGTGGCAAAGGTCTTAGGTCCAGCCGGCGCCGACGGCTTGTTGCAAGCAGCGAGCGAAAGGAACAAAGCGGCGCTGCCTGTCAGCATGAGGCTCTGCAGTCTGGGCAGTCTGGTTTTTCCGCGATGGCTAACCAAGTCGAACATCTCAATCCCTCCAAGAGCTCCAGTTGCTTTGCTAATGAGTGCAGTCGTTTTGTGCTATCGGCGGAAGCCGCCGCCGCCGCGGAAGCCTCCGCCGCCCCAACCGCCGCCACCGCCGCGGCTGCCCCAGCCCTGAGCGCTGGAGGAGCGTGAGCCCCAGCCGCCTCCGCCAGAGTCGGCCGCGTGGCTCCCCCAGCCGCTAAATGCCGAGCTGTCGCTATGAGACTGCGATCCCCAGCCGCTGCTGCTGTCTCCCCAGCCATGTGCGGCATCGGAACTGGAGCCCGCACTCTGCCAGCCGCTGCCAGTGTTCTTGTAGGCGTTGCCGTTGGCGGTCGCGTACTTATTCCCATTGGAGGTCGATGCGCCGGCGACTGTTCCGTTGGCGTCGGAGTAATGCGCGGAGTTCACCGAGGTGCCGTCCTTCGAGGCGTAAGAGCTTCCATACTGCGAGCCATACGTCGATGTCTGATGGGTCTGGGCGTAGGCTCCGGTGCTGGGGTTGTAGGCCTGACCTACGGATTGCTTTCCATAAGCTGTCTGCGTTGAAGCGCCGCGTGCATAAGTACCAGTGGAGGGGTTATAGCCTGACGATGCGTGCGCACTGCCGTTGGGTCCGTAGTAGGATCCGCTGGTACCGTAATAGCCGCCATGCCAGGCACTGTTTCCGTAGTATGCCCCGCCGTGGTAGTAGGCGCCGCCGCCGTACCAGTTGCAATTCCAGCTGCTGTATCCCCAGCCGCAGCAACCGCCGCTCATCATGGCTCCGATGGCGAGACCTGCTCCGAAGGAAAGCAGGCCCGCGGTGACGACAGCCGCGGTAGATGGGGGGGCGTAGTACGGGACGACGTAGGGATATCCATAAATCACGGCCGGGTTGTATTGCGGGACATAGACGATCTGCGGGTTGGTCGGCTGGATGACGATGATCTGCGGAGATGGCTGAGTGACAGTGATCTGCGACCCCGAGTTAAGATTTCCGGCGGCCTTAGCCTTAGCGCGAAGGACCTGGACAGCGGCCATCACGTCGGCCGACTGGTTGTGATAGGCCTCGCCAAGTTGCGACGTCCAGGCCAGGTTCTGGCCCATGTTGGTGAGTACAGCAGGGAACTGGGTGAGGGCCTTCACGCTGGGGTCCCATGATTGCTCATTCACGGCGGTCATTAGAGCGCTGCCGGTCAGCGCCTTGTTCTGTTGGAGCCAGTAATCGGCGGCGCCGATCTGGTCTGGAAAAGTGGCCGCACTGAGGATCTGTGCCACCAGCGCATCCGGATACAGCGCGATGGGCGCAACCAGTGCCTGCAACTCCTCAGGGGTTTCTGGCGCGCCTTGCCCTGGATAGGTAGGCGCCGGGGGTGTAGCGGCTGGCAAGGGACTTCCAATCGCCTGAGCGATGCTGCTGGCGCTCCCAGGGCCCAGGGTGAAGACCAGAAGGACCGTTAATCCCAGAGCTAAGCTCTGCCTAATTCGCGTTACGCCACCCATACCCATTCCTCCTCGCAATCCGAAATTCGCCGGGATGATCAGCGCCAGCAAAGTTCTGGATCGTGTCCAGCAGGTCACAAATGTAATCGAACAACCGACCGTAGAGCCAATCAATATTCGTCGAACGCGAAGGCAAGTTTCGAGGTGTCTTTCGCGCCGGAGAGGAAACTCGAGGCGGTCTGCTCGTATTACAGTCCATGCCGAATTTCGACAGCAGACAATTGTCATTTGTGACAGGGGGCGACGCGGGGACGGGAGCAGGCCGGGCCGCGGGAAGGCGGCCCCGTGTTTGAGTGACGGAAAGAAGGGAGTGGTACTTACTGAGTAACGGCTTTGGCGGTGGCCTTGCTGGCGTCCTTGATGCCGACTGCGGTCTTCTCGCCGGCCTTCTCGGTGTATTTCACACTTACCTGGGTGCCGGTCTTTGCGGCGAGGTAGGTGTCGACGCTAGCTTTCTCGGTGCCTTTGGCGGCATCTTTCGATCCCTTGACGACAGTGTCGCTAGTGTACTTGATTGTGTGTTCGGTGCCGTCGGCCGATTTGACGACGACCGTCTTGGTGTCCTTGTCCACACTCTTCACGACGCCGGTCACCCAGTGGGCTACGTCCTGAGCGAGGGCATTGGAAATGCCGATGGTCATGGTCAAGGCGATGAGGGCGGTGAAGACCGCGCTGAGTCGTTTGGAAGCAGAGTGCATGGTTAGGTTCTCCTTTGTATGGCGGCATTTACCGGGTCACATGGCAAATCAGGTTGCCATTCATCATAGTTCACCCCAAGCTTTGGCGGGAAACAACTGTTACTTCTAACAGGGGACTCAGGGACGGGGCCAACCAGGCGCGGGGGCGATTTGGCCCAAACCTAAAGGGCACGGTTGTTGGCGCGTTCCGCGCCAACAACCGTGCCCTTCAGGTCTACTATCAATTCGGAATCGCAAACCATACATCGGTCTGCGAAGTGAAATTACATCTTTCCGGCTGCTGCCGCCTTGACCGCGTTGATCAGCGGCTGCGCGGCTGCGGGGATCTTTTCGGTACGCAGAATCTGCGCGGCATCGATGTCCTTGTTATAGAGCTCCGCGTTGATCTTGTCGTCGGCGGACATGGATGCGGTGCCCAGGGAAGCGCCCGCAAAGAGTCCTTTCGATTGCGAATAGGACAAGACATCGATATTCGGATCGTTATAGGCAGCGGCGTTGGCTCCAGTTGGGCCTGCCACCGCAGAGGCGTCAGCGCCGAGCTTCAGCTTGCCCGACAGGATCTTGTTTGCGCCGCGCGTAGTGATGATCAGCAAAACATAGTCGGTGGAGGAGGAGCCCAGCTGCGCGCCCAGGCTACCGGTATCGAGGGTGTACATGATGGGTGCTCCCCATGGTCCGGTCATGTCGGCGCCGGTGTGGCAAACCAGCACGCCGCGGCCATAGCTCACGCCGATTCCAATCCCTACTTTCTTGACGCTGGGATAGACCAGGACACACTTGGTCTTGCTCCACGCTGTGTTAGGGATTGAGCTCTTGGTTGCGATGGTCTTCAGGACTTCGGTTGATTCAGCCAGCCTCTGATCCGCCTTTTGGGCGATGGCTGGAAACGCCGTCGCGATACATAACAAACCTGCGATCAAATTCCTCTTCATTCGTAGTACCCTCTCTATTTCAAACTCTCGGGAATTCGGTTAATACATCCCTCGCGAATTGTACATTACATGGGCGGAATGCGAACACCTGGCGGATTCGGCAAAGAGGCTCTCACCTTTTTCGCTAAGTACCATTTGGCCGTCCATCCTCCATACTTAAGTCATCTTCGGCTTACGACTCCCAAGCAAAAATGCGCTTCCAGTCGTTCTTCATGCTGATCACGGTCCAGGCATTCTTGGCCGCTGTGGCCAGGAGCGTATCGGAGAATGTACCGACACTGGTGTTTGGAAGTCCTCTTGCCGGGCCATAAGCATATTCGCGCTTTGCGTCATCGTGGAGGACGAGCATCAGCAACCGCGCACCATCCCCGGCCTGCGTCCACTCCAGCATCTGGGCATCGCCCGACTTTAGATCGGCGCTTCCAGAATTGCCGAATGCGGCCTGGGGACGCTTGCCGATGAAGAGGTTGATCCCGATTGCCTTGCCCGGCCCATCATCGATGAAAAATGGCTTCGGCTGCCGCATGAGGACCGGTTTGCCGCCATTGTCCTCGTACGTCGTCATGATGCTCGATCCCACCACATGCTCCGGAGGAACGCCGTAGACCCTTTCACTGTAGACACGGACAAACTCCTGGCCGCCGCCGGTGACGATATATGTCCTGAAGCCATTGGCGCGCAGATACTGCATCACCTCCAGCATGGGCTGGAAGACGAGCTCGGTGTACAGTCGGTCGAAGCGCGGGGCTTTGGCGGTCGCGATCCAGTCTTTGACGAGCCCCTGAAACACTTCCGTGCTCATCCCCGCGTGGGTCACGGCGACGATCTGCAGCCAGTCTGCCTCAGTGAACTTGCTCATCGCTCCATAGTCGCGCGCAAGGACCGTCTTGAACGGCTCCGTAGTTTTCCATTCGGGATGGGTCGGCGCCATCTCGCCCACGCGCGCAAGTGCGAATGCGGCCTGCCCGTACAAGGGATGTTCCGTCCAGAGTGTGCCGTCCTGATCAAAAGTGGCGATGCGGTCTGCCGGCTCAACATACCTGGGACCGGATTTATCGGTCGTGTCGCGTACGAAAGCAAGAATCGAGGCCTTTGCAGGCCCGTCATTCCATGATGGTAAGGGGGTGTCTTGCTGGGGATAAGACTTCAGAGTCAGGCCCCCGACCGCTATGGCCGCGGCCGACCCTTTGATCAAGTCTCTGCGATTGATTTCCATAGGTACTCCTTCTCGCGGATGCGTGTACGCTGCCAGCTCGAGGGTATAACCTGCTCGACCTCAAGCGGACCCGATTGCCGGGAACGGACCGCGCTGACCCCCGGCAAGCATACTCCTGGCCGATACGAACAGATCCGCAGCCCACTTCGGCAAACTGTTCCTGCCTGCGCGCGCTTGCTTTAGGCCTTGGCAACCAGAGTCACCCATGTGAAGGAGATTGGGAATTAGTAGTTCTGACAGGGCTTGGGGTGCACACAAACCGGTTCGAGGGGTCTTCACGGACAAACAAACGGGGCTGCCTTGCGGCAGCCCCGGCAAGGTATTGGTTGAACTACTGGCCTTCGTGTGCTTTGATGGCCGCTGAGATCTTGGCCTTGATCGCATCCAGGTTGAAGGAAGCGGGATCCTGCATGGGCGGATAATCGATCGCTGTCATCGCGAGTTTGCCCACCTCTCCCTGAACACTGACAAAGCGCCAGAACTCCCGGGCGTAGAAGTCGTTCATGTAGCCTCCAGCCCCAGTATTTAGCGTCTCGCCGCGGATGTCGGAGGTGCGCTCAAAAGGATCCTGGCGGAGGTTGGTGATCGACGGCATGTCGGTATCGACCTTTTCGCCGGGCCAACCATAGGGTTGCTGGAGGAACTGGTACTTGAAATCGTCCAGGCGGATCGCCCCAAGCTTAGGGCCGCTAAAATAAAACAATTCGTGGCGTGCCGACGGCCCCGTACCCTCCAGTAGAGCCGTCTGGTCGTAGCCGTCCAGATGGTTCTTGTAGCTGCGATCACCCAGTTGCACTCCCTTCAACAACTGATTGGTGATGTCGGGATTGCCGGCGGCGTGGAGCAGGGTTGGGAACCAATCGAGGCCGGAGAAGATACCGTTCTCAACCGATCCCGGCTTGACGTGACCGGGCCAGCGGATGATGGCGGGAACGCGGAAGCCGCCTTCAAAGCTGGTGCCTTTAGTGCCCTTGAAGGGGGTCATGCCGCCATCGGGCCAGGTAAAGACTTCTGCGCCGTTGTCGGTGGTGAAGATGACGATGGTGTTGTCGGTTTCGCCGATGTCTTCAATATGCTGGAGGATCGCGCCGACGCTGTCATCCATCTGCGCCATGCCGGCTTCTTCCAGACCGTAGTTGTTAGTGGCATTCATCATCGCCTGGTACTTCGGCGGGATGTAGGTAAAGACGTGCATGCGAGTGGTGTTATGCCAGATGAAGAATGGCTTGCCGTCGGCCTTGGCCTTATCCATCGCGGCGGTAGTCTTGCCGACCAGGACATCGTCAAAGGTCTCCATGTCATACTTGGCCGGGCGACCCATCTGCCAGTTCTGCATGTCCTTCATGTTCGGGAAGGGCGGCAGAGGACCTTCGTCGACGACCGTTTGTTTTCCGACGGCGCCCCATCGAGGCTGGACTGTTGGATCGTCCTTGTCGCTCGCGGTGCAGTGGACGATATCGCGCGGACCGGTCTTGTCAATCCAGTCCTGGGGATAGTCGAACCAATAGGGGTCGGACATGGCATCGAGGTGATAGAGGTAGCCGAAGAATTCGTCGAAGCCGTGCACGCAGGGAAGAAACTTGTTTAGATCGCCTAGGTGGTTCTTGCCATATTGGAAGGTTTCATAACCCTGCACTTTGAGCGCGCTAGCGATAGTAGCGGCTTGCATGGGAAGGCCCACGTCCGCGCCTGCCTGGCCGACCGTGGTCAGGCCGGTGCGGAGAGGAATCTCGCCGGTGATGAAGTTGGCGCGGCCGGCGGTGCAGCTGGCTTCCGCGTAGTAGTCGGTAAACATCATGCCCTCAGCGGCGAGCTTGTCGAGATGCGGTGTCTTGCCCGACATGATGCCGCGGTGATAGGCACCGATGTTGAACCAGCCGACGTCGTCACCCATGATGACAATAATGTTGGGCTTCTTGGCCTGGGCCGACGCCGCCGTTGGTCCAAACGTCAGCAATAGCACCGCCACAGATGCTGCGGTCACTGCCAGCTTCCTGGCGATTGCTCCCAAATGCATATCTTTCTCCTTGTCAGCCAACAGGTGGGCGCAGGTGCGCGGTCCCTGCCTTATCTTCCGTGTGTAAGTTGACAGCAGGGGGGAGAGGTTGGGAATTGGTAGTTCTGACAGGTACAAGCGCAAACGCCCCAACTCGACGAGTTGGGGCGTTTGTTTGCCGGGCCGAAAAGGGTCGACCCGGGAATTTATGAACAAATCGAACAGCTAGTCCGCCGCTCCGACCGCCTGTACAACTTTGTGGATATCCATTAAAGGTAACGGATTGTCCGGATGTTGCAGGTCCGGATTCATATCGTTCGACGCCCCGCCCGGGAAGCGCTTGATGTTCGGAAAATCCACGATTGATTTGTCAAACTCGAGGACCGGCACCGAAATCAACGAAAGAACCCAGCCATTGTCATAGCCGGCATAGCGTCCGGGCGAGGTGGTCGGGGTACGTGTGCTCACCGCACCGTTGAACGTCATGTCATACTTCTCGAACGGGTCCATCGTGAGGTTGTAGGCCGAGCCGATGGCGCCGAGGTTCTGCTGGGGACCGAGCCAAGTGTCCTTTGAGGTATACAGGTATTTCCAGGCGATTTTGATATCGGGGTTGTTGGGATCGCCGCCGATGTCAGCACGTGCACCGGCATAGGTCTCGCCATCGATGTAGATCCATCCGTTGCGTGCGGAATGCTTCTCCTTGCCCAGAATGTAAGCGCTGTTGTCGATGCTGTCGAAATAGATCGGTTTACCGTCGTTGTCCTTCCAGGCACCGTGAGGCGGCGGGGTGATCCCGGCCATCGATGACAGCGTTGACCAACAGTCAATGTGCGACATCATTTCGCCGTAACGCGCGCCGGCGGGAATATGGTTCGGCCACCACATAATGCCGGGTACGCGGAACCCGCCTTCAAACGGCGAACCCTTTTCTCCACGGAATGGAACTGTGCCGCCATCGGGCCACGCGTCCTGCCATGCGCCGTTGTCGGCTGTGATAACAACGATGGTGTTGGGAGCCTCTGCACGGATGGCGTCCATAATGCGACCAATGTTGGAATCGAGTTCCATCATCGCGTCCGAATAGTTGCCAAGGTGCGATTTGCCGATAAACGCTTGGGCAGGAATGTTGGGGTTGTGCATCTTCATGAAATTGACGTCCATGAAGAACGGCTTGCCCCCTTTGGCGTGTGCTTTGATGTATTCGACTGCTGAGTCGGCCTGGCGGACGTCAAATTCATGCAGGTAGTCGTAGTCGATGCGCGCAACCTTGGTCGCGGGTTTGCCGGCGACGCCTTCCCACTCGTAGAGGTTGACGATTTTTTGATATTCCGCCCAGTACTCAGGGTTATATTTTGGAAACCACGGATGGGCGATGCTGTCGGTGTCGTCGTAGGTGTAGACGCCCGGATAGTAGGCAGCGAACTCTTTCATTTCGTCGAAGCCGTGCTCGATCGGGTAGAACTTTGCTTGATCGCCCAGATGCCACTTGCCCGAAAAGTATGTCGAGTAGCCATTCTTATTAAAGAACTCGGCGATTGTCGGCGTACTCTTTGTAAGGCCGTTCGGGTCACCCGGCACCACCACGACCGAGAGCGCGGAGCGGATGGGGATGCGTCCGGTCATGAGCGAGGCGCGGCCCGCGGTGCAGCTTGCCTGGCCGTACCAGCTTGTGAAGACGGCGCCTTCGCTGGCGACGCGATCGACGTTCGGGGTCGGATGGCCGAGGTTCGCGCCACCACCATAAGCGCCGAAGTCGTTCCAGCCAGTATCGTCGGTCATCAGGATGACGATATTGGGCTTGTCTGTTTGTGCCACAGCCTGAGGTGCGCCGGACATCATGAAGATGCCTGCGACGGCGGAGGCGAGCGTGAGCCGTCCCGCATTCCCTTTCAATCTCATTGGTCTCTCCTTAAGTGATCGAGGTTGTGGCGCAGCTTGCGGCGCCTCCTTTGACCCGGTGACAGTAAATAAACCATTCGGGGCAGGAGCATGGAATTGGCAGTTCTGACAGGTAACGTAGACTACGCGGAGTCTGGGGGAAATCGCGCCAGACTGTTACTTTTACCAATTTTGATAGCGCCAGTGCTCCGAGGATGCTTAAGATCGAACGATGTTCGATCGAATCGCGGCTGGCGAGGAATCGGTTCCCGGCAAGCGAATGCGGATGAAGAAAGAAGGTAAATGATAATCGCCCAAGCCGCTCTCAGTTTCTTAATCGACCCCGAGGCACCATGGCACGCCGACTGGGCGTGGGGCATTCCTTTGATTGTGCTGACGGTAATCCTGCATGTCTTTGGCCTTGGGATCATCCAGCAACGGATCGTCCCCCTTTATGGCGCGTTGATGAGGCGCCATCACACCACGGGTGGTTTTGCGGTGGTGATGGGGACAACGACCCTGCTTGCGACCCTATTGCACGGGATCGAGGCAGCGATTTGGGGATGGGCCTACCTTCTGATTGGCGCTCTGCCCTATGCGAAGCTTGCGATGCTTTATTCGATGGGGGCGATGACGACTTACGGACATGAGAACTTGCACGTCGAAGCGCATTGGCAGATGTTGGGAGCGATCGAGGCGCTCAACGGGTGGCTGCTCTTCGGGCTTACTACTGCATTTCTCTTTGCCCTGATCGAGAAGACCTCCCCTGCCAATCGGGCGAAGCACTGAGGCGCACTTGGTCGTCGCCCCACAACTGCCGCTTAGGATGAGGTTGGTCTTGCTCTTGAATTTGGCTGGTCGAGGATATCGCGAATGCCGCTCTCCTGGAGGATACTGGTCGGAGAGGCTAGCGCATGCAGGTGGTTGATCAGACGGGGGGAACAGCGGATTCGGCGTTTCGCATCATCCGCTTTCTCGTTCAATTTCTGACCTTCTCAGCAGCCGTGTTGGCCTGCCGATGGGGGATGCGCAGCTTCTTCCTCGATCGGGACGAGAGGTCCTATCGCTGGCGCAATTCCCATGCGGCTATAAACTTCGTCGTCCTTGTGGTGCTTCTCCTTATGCGAGGTCCCGCTGAGAAGCTCTTGACTGCTGTCGGAGATTGGTTCGGTCGTTTTCTGCCCGCATCCGAAGTGGGCTGGCCGGCTGCCACGATGATTGGTCTTTATTACCTGGTGATTGCCAGCTTGATCCTGTTCCTGGCTATTTATGCCGTAGGACTGGTGTACCGCTTCGGCGATGGGCGGATCGATGCCTGGCAGTCCCGCCTTCGTATCAATGGAGTCGTTGAATCCAGTCCCCGATTTCACGCCAGCCGGGTATTTCGGACCGGCATCCACTTGCTCTGTACGCTGCTCGCGACCGCTCTGGTCCTCGTTTATTTTCTCTATGGCTTCGCGATCTTCCCGCGCACCCGGATCCTCACTGACGGCCTGCTTAAATTCCTGGGTCCACCCTTTCGGGACGTCTCCAAGGCCTTTGAGGATTACATTCCGAATCTCGGTTATCTCTTTGTCATAGTCTTGTTCGGTTGGGTACTTCAGAAAGTTCTAAAGTACTTTTTCACTTCGATCCAGCGCGGAGACATCGCTTTGGCAGACTTTCCCGCGGAATGGGCCGAACCGACCTACAAGTTGAGCCGGAGTGCCTTGCTTCTGTTAGTCCTGATGGTAAGTCTTCCTTACCTGCCGGGAGCCCACTCGCCGTTTTTTCGCGGCTTTTCCTTGTTTTTCGGAGCGTTGGTGACCTTCGGTTCCAGCGGAGTTATTGGCAACCTCTTCGCGGGAATTTTGTTGACCTATCAACGTGCATTCAGGCTGGGCGATGTGGTCCGCATCGAAGGCGTGTACGGGAAGGTGACGGAGAAGACGCTGCTGATCACCCGAGTCGTGACGGCGGGCAATGAGCACGTCACGATTCCCAACAGCAAAGTACTAGCTGACTCGGTCACCAACTTCAGTGTTCATGGCCTGGGCAAAGGCTTTGCGTTAGGAGTCACTGCAACGATCGGCTATGACGTGGATTGGAGGATCGTGCAGAAGCTGTTGCTCGAAGGCGCGGCTCGAACCCCACAGATCGCTGACGAGCCCGCCCCGCGAGCGCTGGTGAACTCTTTTGGGAACTACTCGGTGGAATACGAACTGCGGACCTGGACGAAAACATCGGAGGAGATTTTCGAAGCCGGTGCAGCGTTGCGTCGGAATGTGCTGGACGCCTTCGCGGACGCGGGCGTCGAGATCATGACTCCCACAATTCTGTCTCATCGCGACGCCAGCGAACTGGCTGTCCCAGCGGAGCGGTTCCCAAATCGATCGCAGCCCGCAGGAATACGGATCAATATCGACCCCAGCGGCCAAAAACGCGGAGAGCAACTCTAGCTGTAGATCATGCCGGATTTGACGGCGTACTGCACCAGTTCTGCGCTGGATTTGATCTGCAGCAGCTCCATGACTGCGTATTTGTGTGCGGCCACGGTTCGCGGAGTGATCTTGAGGATGTCGGCGACCTGCTTCATCGATTGCCCCTCGGCGAGAAGCTGGATCACTTCGCGCTGGCGAGCAGTCGGTTCGGGCCGGGAATCGCGATTAGCGGGCTCAAGTTCGGAGAGGCCCTCGAGGCCCCGCGCAGCAGTTGCGGTTACGTATGTTCCGCCATTCATGATCTTCTCGATTGCTTCCGGCAGCTCTTTCGCGGTCCCTTGCTTGAGCAAGAAACCGGAAGCGCCGATGCGGATCGCCTGCCGAACAATGTACGGATCGAGGTTCATGGTGAGAAAGATCAGCTTGATCGTCGGCATCGCTTTCTTGATCTGCAGGCCGGCGTCGAGGCCATTGAGCTGGGGCATTCCGATATCAAGAACGATGACGTCAGGCTGCAACCGCCGGGTGGCGTCGAGCAACGCCAGGCCGTCGGTCACAGTGCCTACAACTTCGTAACGGGGAGTTAAAAGGCCTTGGAGCATCTCCGCGAACATGTGGTGGTCGTCTGCAAGAAGTACTCGTATGCGCCTCATGAATTACCCTCAGGATACGGCGGTTTGTGATTGGTGTTGCCCGGCAAAGAGAGGGCACGCAAATGTTCGACGTCAACTCAGGCCAAAAAGACCACCAGGAAGACAGGTATTCTCGTGACAGCCGTCACAACACCAAGGATAATAACCAGATAGCGTTATGGCCAGTAGAAAAAGAACATCGCTTTCCGTGGGGCACATCAGGTTTTGTCGCCTATCCGACGCAAGGGTAGTATCCTTTCCACAGAAATAAATCCCCGTCTCTGAAGTTAATTGCTCTTCCTGCCAGGTTATTAGAAAGAAGGCTCGCCGTGAGAGGACGAACCCACGGAACGCACTGGGTTGTGGCTAGCTGTCTTCTGGTATTGCTGATCAGTTCAGCGCCCGGCCGGGCTGCTGACTCGCCTCGTGCGAAAAATGTCCTGATCCTTTACACCTTTACCGCTCGCGACGCCATGGACGAATTCGGGGTTGTTGAGTCAGAGATTCGCGCGCGAACTCCAGGCCCAGTGAATTTCCAGGTGGAGTATCTCGACGCCCTGCGTTTTGACAATCCCGGATATGAGCAGGGACTGGCCGCTACCCTAGCCGCGACGTACCGCGAACAAAAGATCGACCTGGTGATGCCAGCTTTCTATCCGGCGCTCGCGTTTGCCGTGAAGCATCGCGAGCAGATATTTCCGGGGGCGCCGATCGTCTTCTTTTCAATTACGCCGAAGCGCTTCGAGGGACAGAAAATGTGGCCTGGCGTTACTGGCGTGACAATCATCGGCGACATGAGAGGGATATTCGATCTTGCCCGGCAGTTGCAGCCCGACACGAAGAATGTCGCGGTAGTTGCCGGCGGCTCCGCCTTTGAGCGGTTTGTGCAAAACATGGCGGATCAAGAACTGCAGGACCACGAGCCCGGACTTAAGGCGATCGACCTGGTCGGCCTTCCCGCGGACCAACTGCTGGCCAGGGTCAACGAGCTGCCGCCGCACACCGTGGTTTATTTCGCGATGGTTCCGCAGGATTCGTCGCAGCCGGTGCTGGGCACATACAACATTCTTGCTGCGATCGCGGCAAAGTTCCCCACATACTGCCTGCAGAAGTACTGCATGGGCTCCGGCGCTCTCGGCGCCTACTATGCTGATTTCGCCGACCAGGCCGTGAAAGCTGGTGCGGTTGCCGCTCGCGTTCTCGCTGGCGAAAGGCCTGAAGACATTCCTGTTACCACTGGTGCCGAAGCGCGCCGGCGCGTCGACTGGCAACAGCTGAAGCGATGGAAGATCCCGATATCGGCGGTGCCGACGGGAACCATCTTCCTGAATCCGGATCCGGGATTCTGGCAGGGAGTGCGGCCATCGATTCGCGAGTGGACACTCCTTGCGCTTATTGTGGTGGCTCTGGTTGTACTCATCATCATTTTTCGCCGATATTCTTCGCAGATAAAGAGATACATCCTCTATCTACGCGAGGGCGAAGAGCGGTTTCGCCTGCTGACCGACGCCATGCCGTTGCTGATCTGGATGAGCGATGCGAGCGGCCGAGTCTGCCAATTTAATCAGGCTGCGGTGAACTTTATTGGCTTGAAATCGGAAGCCGAGGTCGTGGCCGGATGGATGGCGCATATTCATCCCGACGACCTGCGCGGGGTCATACGCGACTTTGAATACGCAAACGAGAACCACGCGGGAATTTCCGCTGAATTCCGGTTGCGCCGGGCAGATGGCGAGTACCGCTGGGTGTTGGATATGGCTGCGCCACGGTTCAACCCCGATGGCTCGTTCGCCGGACTGATCGGCTATGCCAGCGACGTTACCGATCAAAAGAAGGCCCAGGAAGCGTTGCGCAATGTCGGCGGACGGATGCTCGAAGCCCAGGAGAAGGAGCGGAGCAGGATTGCCCGCGAACTGCATGATGACATTTGCCAAAAGCTGGCGCTTCTTTCGATGGAACTGGAGATGTCGAAGCGCATGGTCCTGCGTCCGGGTGGCCCGGTGGAAGTACGAATCGAAGAGATGCGGCAGCACTGCTCCGCCATTGCGGCCGACGTCCAGGCGCTCTCCCACGAACTGCATTCCTCTCGACTGGATTATCTTGGCCTGACGGTGGCGCTACAGAGCTTCTGCCAGGAATTCTCCCAGCAACAGAATGTCAACGTCGAGTTCCAACACGAGGACGTTCCCGAGTCGCTGCCGAAAGACATCGCCCTTTCGCTGTTTCGGATTGCCCAGGAGGGCCTGCACAACAGCCTGAAATACAGCGGCGTTGACCGCTTTTCGGTGCAATTATGGGGAGCCGGCGACACCTTGCAGCTGGAGATCAGTGACTCCGGGTCAGGTTTCGAAGTCGTCCATGCTCAGGCAGGTAAAGGGTTGGGCCTGATCAGCATGCAAGAGCGCGCCCATCTGGTGAACGGCAGCTTCGCGATCGAGTCGGCGCCAGGCGGTGGAACCAGAATCATGGTCTCTGTTCCCGTGGCGGGAGGGGCATCCGCCGACGCCGGCGGGGTGTCGGCTGGTCGCGAGCTTTTGCCCTTCATTCGAACAAGGGAAGAAGTCTCGCATTAGATTGTCCTCAGAACCTTGTCGTCAAAACTACCAATACTCCTCAGCTTCATCCGATGAAAGACTCTAGCGAAGGGGTGTCTATCGGTTCTCACCCGGATGCCCGAAGAGTCTATGGTGAGCAAAGTTCGCATCGTACTGGCCGACGATCACCGGGAGATGGTGGCCATCGTTCGTTCGACGCTCGGGGAAGATTTCGAGATCGTCGCGGCGGTCGAGGACGGTCGCATGGCGCTGGATGCTGTGCTTGCGCTGGATCCAGATGTGCTTATCACCGATATCTCGATGCCGGAGATGGATGGGCTTCAACTCGCGGGACAGGTGAAGACGTCGCACTGCCGGACCAAGGTGATTGTCCTGACCATGCACCAGGACTCGTACTTCGTGTCCGCGGCGCTGGCGCTGGGAGTTTCGGGATACGTAACCAAGCCGTTGATGTCCTCTGATCTGGTCTTCGCCATTGAAGACGCCTTGAAAGGCAACGTGTTCGTCTCGGGCACGACGCCGCACTGAGCGCGGGCCCGCTCTGCTGGGAGGGGCCTTGAAGTGCGGCTAGCTTACGCTGAGGGCGAAGTGGAGACGCAACGGAATCCGAGGTGATTCGTGCCCGTGCTGATCTCGCCTTTGCCGCGGGTTCCCACCATGTAGCGCGAGCAATATTGGTCGGTGCAAAGGAATGATCCACCCCGATGGACTTTCTTCTTCTCTCCCGGCTCGGCGGGATCGAGAGGCGAGTCGGGCCCTTGAGGATTGCGGGCGACGCCGCCAGCCTGAGCCAGCTGGGCATAGTAGTCAGGCCGGTACCAATCCGAGGTCCACTGCCAGACGTTGCCGGCCATGTCATAGAGGCCGTAGCCGTTCGCCGGGAACTTCGCGACCGGTGCGAGGCCGACATAACCATCGCTGCCGGTGTCGTTGTCGGGGAAATGGCCCTGGTGGGTATTCGCCATGAATTTTCCGTTGGGATGAAACTCGTTGCCCCAATCGTAGATCTTGCCGGCGAGACCGCCGCGCGCGGCAAATTCCCACTCCGCTTCGGTGGGCAGCCGCTTGTGCGCCCATTTCGCGTAAGCCTCGGCGTCGGGGTAGGCGATCTGGACGACGGGATAGTTGTCTTTTCCGACGATCGTACTTCCCGGTCCGGTCGGATGCCGCCAGTCGGCGCCCTTCACATAACTCCACCATTGCATATGATCGTTGAGTGGAACTGGCTCCTTTGGCGCCGTAAAGACGACGCTGCCCGCAACCAGGTTCTCGGGAGGGGCGGTGGGATACTCCTCAGCCGTCGGCGCCTTTTCGGCAATCGTCACATAGTGGGTCGCCTTTACGAAGGCGGCGAACTGCGCGTTGGTGACGTCGGTCTTGTCCATGTAGAAACCGTCAACATAGACGCGATGAATCGGACGCGAGTCGGTCGTTGCCTGCATGCCGACCTCACCTTCCATCGGTGCTTCCTGCGCACCCATCGAGAACTCGCCGCCGGGAATCCAGGCCATGCCTTTTGGAGGCTGCGCAGGCGAGGGTTTGGTATTGGGGATAGTTGGCCCGAACGAGCCAGCCATTCCGATCGCTGGCGGAGGTGGGCTTGCGGCGGAGGTGGGGGTGAGCTGGCATGAACGGTAGCCTCAGCCGGCCGGCGATGCAGGACAATGGCGGCGATGGCACCCAAAATCAGGAGGACGCCCGCTGCGATCGCCCAGCGATTCCAGTGTGATGGTGTCGGTGGGGGCGCCGGCTTTTGCGGGCGGGATTTCCGCGGTGTCTGCTTTGATTTTCGGCATGACTTGAAGGACCCGAGGAGTCATCGCCGCGACCGGTGGCACGGTCGCGGCTCTTTGCGCAATTCTACTTGAACTTGTAGGTCGCGCCGAAAACGATACCCTGAGTCGTGGTGTTCAAAATATTGCCGTTGTTGCCGTAGTGTTCGGTCAGGTATCTCCAGCCTATTTGCGCGGTGAGTTTTGGCTTCATTTGATAGTTCAGGATTCCGCCAACCTGGTAATCCAGGGTCGCGCCGCCCTCGCCACCATCGCCGAGGATGTCGACCGAGGCCTTCTTGCCAAGAGGGACGTTGAATCTGGCGCCTAAGACAAAGTCAATCCAGGTCACGCCCTTTGTAGGGCGAGTTGCCGAAAAGTGCCGGAATCAAGTCGAGCGTCGTTCCTACATGCCAGATGCGCGCACCAGCGGTGCCGTAGATCTTGAACTTGGGGCTGTCTAACGCCAGGTAATTGATTTGGGAGTGATGATGCTCTCGTTGAGTGTGGCGCGCACGGTATAACCAGTGTCCGAGCCGTCAACCGGGACGTAGGGAAGTGATTGCTCTGATCTGAGCCGCATCCACAGGACATCGACAGGCGCTGACCAGCGATTGTAAGAAGGTGTGAAGACGCCCAGGAAATCCGCCCCTGAAATTTGAAAAGATTTCGCCGGTGCTCACGTGGACGTTGGTGTCGTATCCCGCCACACCGACGGTCCCATGCATAGTGGGGACCCAAAGATAGACGGTGCCGTAGTAGTGCCACTTCTTATCGTGCAACTCGTCGTCGGTATTCCCGAATGGGTTTGGGGCGCCGGTTGCGGTTGTCGTGGTCGTTGTTTGGGGACTGGCGAGGGTAGTGACTCCGGCGCTGGTCACTTCGGCCGAGGGCTGCGACGAATCTGCGACCGCAACCTCAGACGGTTGCGCCGGGCTGCCGTCGCTGACGGGTGCCGCATTGCTGGATGGTTCCACCCTAGGCTCAGACCGGCCAGTCACTGCCTGCTGCGCGTAGGCCGGGGAGCCGAAAATCAGGGCGGCTAGAAGGCCAAGGGAGATGCTCTTCATTGTGAGGCAAGAATTGCGCATGAAAACTCCTAAACAGCTCTGGCGACGGAAATCGAAAACAGCGACTCGTTTCGACCCCGGATTTGAGAATGATTATCGAGACGCGGGAGATAGAAAGGAACTGTCAGAAATGACAATGAGCTCAGGAATGACAATGATGGTGGCCGGTTCTGGATGGTCAATTCGTGGAATCGGGATGCTGTCGATGAGCTGATCACGGTTGCACCGGATCCTCACAATACCATTATGACAGTCCGCCTCGCCCGGGGTAATTTTCACGGGTTCCGCAGTCTTTCGAAGGCGGCCAATGCGTCGTGCAGCCTGCTGAAAGTGAGCGAAGGGGCGATTACCTCATTCAGGTGGTGACGCGCAAAGTCGGCTTTCAGGTCCCACGACATGCGGGCGAAGCCTAATTCTGTTCCGCAGCTGGTCAGGGCCTGCTGCAATTCCCTCACAACACGCGCCGCAGAGTAATCGATCCGTTCGATTGCCTCCGCATCGACAATCAGCCAGCGGACCTGGGAAGGGGCTTTTCCTACGAGAGTGCTGACCTCTTCTGCGAAACGGTTGGCATTTGCGTAGAAGAGCGCCGATCCGAAGCGGTACATCACCAATCCGGGTTCGGTCATCGCGCCTGGGGCGACGGGATTGAGATTCCAGGTCCCCAATTCGTTCAGCACCATGACTCCGGTGTGCGGGTGGTAGCTGTGTTGGATGATCCGGATGAGCGAGAGGACCATCGCTAACAATATGCCCTGCTCGACACCCACTACGACGACCACTATCGCGGTGGTCAGGGCCAGCAGAAACTCCCCAGGACTCTCGCGGCGGATCGCGAGGAGGGTCGGCAACTTGATCAGCCGGATGGCGATCATGAAGACCAGAGCGCCGAGGACGCAGTGGGGCAGATACTTGAGCGGTCCGGTAAGAAAAAGCAAAACAAGCGCAACGGTGGCGGCAGTGGCAAGTTGCGCCACCTGGCTTTGGGCGCCGACGCTCTCGACCATTGCAGTCTGCGTAGGACTTCCGTTGACGAGGAAGGTTCCGCTTACTCCGGCCATGGCGTTCGCCGCGGAAAGACCGGCCAGGTCGGCATTTTCGTCCAGCTGCTCATGATGGCGCGTCGCATAGATCCGGGCGGTTGCGGCGCTCTGCGTGACGATCATGATGCAGCACGATGCGGATATCGGAACCAGCGATAGAAGATCTTTCCAACTCACGGGGGGAAGCCCGAAATGAGGAAAGCCGCCGGCGACAGGCCCGAGGACGGCAATGCCGTGTCCGCTGAAATCCCATATCGCGCTGGCGGTTACAGCTCCGACAACCGCGATGAGCGCGCCCGGAACTCTCGGCGCGAAGCGTTGAAACAGGAAGAGAATTCCGAGAACGACGGCTGAAACGGCCAAGGTCGGAGCATGCACTTCCGGCAGCCTTCTACAGACCTCCGCCAACTGCATCACAGTTTTATGAGCAGATACGGTTACTCCGAGCATCTCGCCAAGCACAGCGATTCCGACCTGAAACCCAACTCCGGTTAGAAAGCCTACGAGCACCGTCTGCGAGAGAAAGTCGGCGATGAAGCCCAGCTTGAGCAAGCGCGCGAGCAAGAGAAATCCAGCGGTGAGCAGCGCAACGGCGCCAGCCAGCGCTATATATCGTGCGGTGTCTGGGCTTGCCAAGCCGGCTGCACCGCCAGCGAAGATAGCGGCGGTTGCCGAATCGGCAGAAACGACCAGGTAACGGGAGGACCCGAACGCCGCGAAGCCGATCAGCGGCAAGAGCAACGTATAAAGACCGGTGACCACGGGCATGCCGGCGATTTTGGTGTAGCCCAGGGCCTGCGGGATATTCATGGCCGCAAGCGTGAATCCAGCAAAGGCATCGCGCAGAGCGGATGTGGGCCGCAACGGACGTATGCTTTGAAAGAGCTTCAGCAAAATCGCGGCTCCAGTAATTCCGGAGAATTGTTGCGGACGTTTCCTACCTCTACGCCGACCATCCAGGTGCGCATCTCTTCAGCCGGGTAGGGGCGAAGCAGGTCGACCGGCGGTCGCGCCGCGTGGAAGGGAGCGAGCCATCGCTCGTAGTCCCGCCGTCGCAGAATCACCGGCATGCGGTCGTGGATGGCTGCGGTCAACTCGTTGGGCGCGGTGGTGACGATGCTGTAGGTCTCGAGCGTCTGCTGCGTGGCCTTGTCCTTCCATCTCTCCCACACCCCCGCAAAGGCGCACAGCGAGGTGTCTTTCACGCGGATTGCGTAAGGCTGCTTGTGCTTCTCGTCCAGCTTCTTCCACTCATAGAATCCTGAGGCCGGCACCAGGCACCGGCGGCGCATGAGGGCATCGCGATAGAGGGCATTGGTCATGATCGTCTCGGACCTGGCATTGATTGCCGAGGAGCCGGGCTTTGAACCGGCTCCGGCTCTGGATGTGCCTTTCGACCAATAGGGAATTAGACCCCAGCGCATCATCGCGACCTCGCGCTCGCCGCTTTCGCGGTTCACACGGACGACTGGCTCGGTCGACTGCGGTGCGATGTTGTAGCTGTCGTGGAGCTCGAAGTCGTAGACGTTCGCGGCGAAATGTTCGGCGATGGCCTGCTTGTCGGACTGGCGATAGTAGCGTCCACACATGAAGAGCAATATAGCAGCCGAAGCGGTGTGAACCGGGCACGCGCTCGGCGGGAGATATTATTAGTCTGATGGATCGTAGAGAGCTTTTGAAGTATCTGGGCGCAGCGGGTGTGGCTTTCCACCCCCTGGCTGGCGCGGTTGGCGCATCTTTGGAAGCCGAAACCTTGGGGCAGGCCGAGACATTGGCCGCGGGGATCTTTCTGAATCAGGTGGGTTACTTGCCGGCGGGCGCGAAGCAGGCAACGGTCCGCCTTGCTGACGCGAGCCAGTGGGACTTTATAGTGCGGTCACTTGCTGACCACACGGTCGTATTCAATGGGAAACTTGGTGCGGTCGCGACTGATGCGGCTTCGGGCGACCTAACGGGCGTCGCGGATTTCTCTTCTCTGCGCGCGCCCGGCCAATACCAACTCGAGTTTGCAGGCCTATCAAGCGACCCGGTGAAGATCGCGCCGGATGCTTATGCCTCCGCATTGAGGCTGACGATGCGCGGGTTTTATGGTCAACGTTGCGGCTGCGCGGTTGATCTTGGCGATGGATATAAACATCCCGCTTGTCACGGCGAGGGGGTCTTCCACGCGAGCTCGGGCAAGAGTGGCGCATTGCCCAACCACGGAGGCTGGCATGATGCGGGAGATTATGGGCGCTATGTGGTCAACTCCGGAATCTCAACGGGGAGCCTGTTATGGGCGTGGGAGCTTTATCCCACGGCACTGCGCGGTCTTTCGTTGGCGATTCCCGAGACTGGCGGCAAGCTGCCTGACTATCTTGCTGAGGTTCGCTGGAACCTGGAGTGGATGTTGCAGATGCAGGACTCAGACGGCGGCGTCTGGCACAAGCAGACCAGCGAGCGCTTTTGCGCGTTCATCATGCCGCAGGATGACAAGCTGACGAGCTACGTTATCGGTACGGGTTCGGCCCCTTATAAAAGTACCGGCGCAACAGGCGACCTAGCCTCGGTCATGGCGATCGCGGCGCGTTGCTACGGGAATTATGATGCAGCGTTCGCGCAGCGTTGTCTCACTGCGGGGCGGCAGGCGTGGAGTTGGGCGATGGCTCATCCAGATGTGCAGTTTCAGAATCCTTCGGGCGTTTCAACGGGTGGCTACGGGGATCGGCAGTTGAGCGATGAACTCACGTGGGCCTCGGCGGAGCTTTGGCGGACTACGGGAGAAGATCAATACGAAAAAGCCTTTCTGGCGGGTCTTCCCGCAAACGCCGATACGCTTACAGTCAGCACGCCGGGCTGGGGCGATGTGAACTCCATGGCTTGCTGGACGTACACGCTTGCCGAGCGCAAAGGGAGTGCCGGTGTGAGATCGCGGATCAAAGAGGCGACCCAGGCTGGTGCCGCTACTCTGATCGAGCGTAGCCGGCAGAACGGCTATGGCAACACCATGGAGCTGCGGAATTATGTGTGGGGATCGAACTCGATTGCCGGCAACCAGTCGTTGCTATTGCTGATCGCACATCACTTTCATCCGGACGAAGCGGCGCGTGAGGCGGCGCTGAATAACCTTCACTACTTGGTGGGCCGGAACTGCCTCGGCGTCTCATGGGTGACACAGCTTGGTGTTCGGCCATTCCAACATCCGCATCACCGCCCCAGCGCAGCCGACGGCATCGTCGCGCCGTGGCCGGGGCTGCTCTCCGGAGGGCCGAATGCTCACGGCGGCGATTCGGTCGCGGACAAGATCCCCAAGCAGCCGCCGATGCGCATGTGGGTTGACGATCAACGTGCCTATTCGATGAACGAGATTGCAATTAACTGGAACGCTCCACTGGTTTTTCTGCTGGCGGCGGCAAACTCTTAGGACGGCTCGAGGGTGTCGACCATGAACATGACGAATCGTGCGATGGATGCTGCCTCCGACCTTAGATTTTCGAAGAGAAAGAGTTGAGATTTTGGACCGATCTCTTTATACCGCGAGGCTTCAGCGCAAATATTGCCTCTCCGAGCCTGCCCAGTGTTTTCATCTCGAGTTTTCGGTAGAGGATCGACCGACGTTCGATTTTGTTCCGGGGCAATTTGTCTCGATGGTGGCCAACGACCCGGCGGGCAAAGCGCAGAGTCGAGCCTATTCGATCGCCTCGGCGCCTCGCGGGAACGAGTTTGACCTTTGCCTCGACCGGGTCGACGGCGGTTACTTCTCCAACCTGCTCTGCGATCTCGACGTGGGCCAGGCCGTGAAGTTCGACGGGCCACATGGATTCTTTCTGCTGCGACAACCCCTGACTGACTCGATTCTGATCGCGACCGGCACGGGGATCGCGCCGATGCGGGGTTTTGCCCAGGCGCTGTTTCCGGAGACCGGTCTCCATGCCGGCGAAGACCTGAGCGGAGGTCGGGAGATCTGGATGGTCTATGGCACGCGCTACGCGACCGATATTTATTACCAGGATTACTTTGAGAAGCTTGTAGCCGAACACGAAAATTTTCACTACATTGCGACGTTGAGCCGGCCGGACTATGACTGGCAGGGCAGTCGCGGGTATGTACAGGAGTTCGTCGAGAAGATTGCCGCGGAACATGCCGCGAAAAGTAAGGCCGCAGCCGAGCCCACCGTGGCTGAGGGCAGCGGCTTCAATATTCATGCCTACATCTGCGGATTAAACGAGATGGTTGCGGCGAACCGGGAAGTGTTGAAGAAGCTTGGATGGCAGCGCAAACAGATTGTCTTTGAGCGCTACGACTGAATTTCAAACTAGAGCTTGAAGAGTTCTCGCAGCCGCCGCGTTTGCGCGCGGCTTACGGGAATCTCGGTTTGCTTCTTGTCCGCCATGCGTAGCTGATAGCTCGACTTGAACCATGGCACCACTTCGCGGATGTGGTTGATGTTGACCACGTAGGAGCGGTGGGCCCGCCAGAAGATTGCTGGGTCGAGGAGATCGAGCAACTCCTCCAGAGTGCGGCACTTGGATTGGCCTTCGAGCGTGGGGGTCGCGACGGTGATCGTGCCCTCGTCGATGGCTGCGAAGCAGATGTCTTTCTGGTCGATGAGCAGCAGGCGGCTCTGTGCCTGCAGCACGATCTTGCCGGAATGGAGATGCGGGCTCGCGGGTTTCGTTCCTGCCTGCTGTTGCTCCATCAGCTTAAGCAGCGCTTCGATGCGCGTTCCGGTGTCGCGCGTTTCCGGTCCATCGAGGCCGCCGTGGCCTTCGCCGGCAACCGCGTGGATTTCGCGCGGCGGCGCATCGTGGACGTGCTTTCGCACCCGGTCGAGAGCTTGCATCACTCGCGAGTGATCGAAGGGTTTGAGGAGGTAATCGATTGCGTTGACATCGAAAGCGCGGACGGCGTATTGATCGAAGGCGGTGGCGAAGACAATCTGCGGCAAGGGAGCGCCGTCGCGGCCTCTCTGCAGCTCGATCAAGCGCTTGAGCACCGCGAAGCCGTCGAGGCCGGGCATCTGCACGTCGAGGAAGACTACGTCGGGGTGGTGCGATTGGATGAGTTCGACTGCCTCGATGCCGTTGCGGCCCTGAGCGAGAACGTCAATGTCCTCTTCTTCGCGAAGAAGGTATTCGAGCTCTTCGCGGGCAAGCTGTTCGTCGTCGATGATGAGCGCGGTGATGGACATGTCTACCGACTCTTGAGTATAGAAGAATCGGGCGCGTCCCGGAGGCTGAGTCCGGAATCTCTACCTCGACAAGACTCTCAGTTGTTATGATCCTACGCGCGAAAAGCGCGAAGCCGCGCTGGAGTATTGTCTGCTGCAAGATCGTGGCCGCAGTGGACGCAGAAGAGGTCGGTCATGCTGACGCTGCGGTAGCACTGGCCGCAGCTGGCTGAGACCTGGCAGGCGCATTGCGGGCAGAAGTGGAAATCGGATTGGGTGCGGGTTCCGCAGGCGGGGCAGCGGGAGATGATCGGCTGGCGCAACAGGAAATAGAGGACCGAGCCGATGCCTCCGGGCATGATGAGGCAGATCGCGATCCAGAAGCGCAGGCTCATGGCGCGCCGGGGCGCGTCGCGGGTGACGTAGCCGACCATCAATACGTACAGGGCGGCCAGGGCGCTCCAAGAGAGGGCAAAGTAGATGCGCAGGCTGAGCGGGGGCGGCGGGTGATTGCGCTGGGCGGGAAAGACGATCCACCAGAGGTACTGTACGGCCACAAAGACAAGCACGGCGAGCGCCACCGACCACCGCGGGATGAGGCGCATTTCGTCGGCAAACGAGGTACCGGTTTCGGGGTCGCGGAGAGAGGTTGGGTCTTTCATCACTGGTTGGGTGCTGCACAGAATTAAACCACAGAATCTTGCAGTCTCAGCAACTCAGACGGGTGGGGAGGGGTAAAAGTTCCGCTTTGCTTAACGTTCTGGCTGGTGATTTTTCCAACTGGCAAGGAGCGCCGCGATGACCGCGGAAAAGAGAGTCAAAGCCGTCAGCGTGACCATGGTCGGCATGTCGGAAAGATGCTCTCCGGCGAAGATCTCATCCACGCCGCTCCACAAAGCGGGAGTCAGCAGAGTGATGAAGCCAGCGGCGATAAGCAGGGCCACGCCCTTGTTGCGGCGGCGGCGCTGCCGGTCCTCGCGGATTTGGAAGGCTGCTTCGCGCACTGCCCGGCGGGTTCTATGGGCGACCGCCAGGCTGGCGTTCGCGTCCATGCCGGTCAAGGCGCCGGTCAGGGCCTGCAGCAGTTCAGGATCGGCGGTTTGCTCCGCGTTTGGCGCGGAAAACTCCGTCCTGTCGAAGTCGGGCGCTGGATTCATCGCGCGGCGGCGCTCCTTTGAAGGGAAGCTGGAGGAGCGGTAGCTGCGACGACCCGGGGTTTCAGCGCGGCGAGTCCGCGATATAGGCGGGACTTTACCGTGGAGAGGGGAGCGCGAGTGACGGTGGCAATCTCTTCGAGGGCGAGGTCCTCGTGGAAGCGCAGGATCAGCACTTCGCGATGCAGCGGATCAAGGGTGAGCAGCGCCGCGGCCACGCGCGTGGCGTCTTCCTGGCTCTTGTAGTGGTCGAATGGGTTTGGTGCGTCGCTCGCGACCTCAAACGGGCGCTCATCTTCGGCGGTTTCGCACATCTCGTCGAGCGATGCCATGGTGCGCTTGCGGCGAAGGTCGATGAGCAGGTTGCGGGCGATAGTAAACAGCCAGGTATCGAAGCGTGCGTTGCCGTTGTACTGCGAGCCGCGCAGCAGGACGCGCATCCAGGTCTCCTGGAAGAGGTCTTCGGCGACCTCGCGGTTTCCGGTCAGGTAGAGCAGGTAGCGCAAGAGGCGATGCTGGTAGCGGACGATGAGTTCGTCGAGCAGGTCGGCGTCTTGCCGCTTGAGGCCCTGCGCAATGACGAGATTCTCGGCCCTGGTTTGCTCAACCAAACTGGCGCTAAGTATGGCTGCACTCATGGTTTTCTCGGAGACGGTCGGCATGTCCAATAAGACGCAGGTATTGAGCGATTCGATTACATTTCTTTTGTTCGGGATGCGAATTGTCTCTTGCTGGAGGGGTGTACCCCCTCTCCAGCTCCTTTTATCCCAAAATATTCATTCTGTTGAGGTTATCGGCTCTGACCTGGCAAAACATTCATTCTAAACGACTTAAATATTAAATCATTGATTCTATGCGACTTATGGCGATCTCGGGATATCGGGGGCATCTCTTTTCCCACTCAAGCAGGAAAATCGGGTTAAATCGGCACAGAGGCAATGACTTTTGCTCTTCTTTTCAGTGTACCAATTTGGACCCTTCACTATGCCAAGTTTGCCCGACTTTTTGCTCAATGGAATGAGAGAGTTGCCAAGTATTTTTCACGCCGGCTCTTGACAGAGTTTGAGGTGACACCTTGGTTGAGACAGACTGGATTTTGACAGTTTGCCGTTTGCTGGATTTTGGTTTTCATTTCAGCAGATCTCCGCCAGAGTGTTGCTCGGTTGGCCCTTACATCGAGTCCCGATTTCGCAAAAAGATGCGATTTGATTCATTACACTGATTTCTTGAGCAAACTTGTCGCCAAGACGACCCTCGGTTTTGCCACTCTCATTCTTTTGCTCGCCGTCGCGCTGTTCGCCCCAGCCTGGACGTTCCGTTTCTGGCAAGCGTGGCTCTATCTGTTCCTCTTTGCCTCGTCTTCAGCGGCCATTACCATCTACCTATGGAAGCGCGACCTTGCTCTGCTTTCGCGCCGGGTCAGCCATGGGCCCATCGCCGAAAAAACCCGCACCCAGCAAATCATCCAGCTTTTCGCTTCTCTGGGGTTCCTGGCCATCCTCGTTGTTCCGTCGCTCGATTACCGCTTTTCGTGGTCTCGAGTCCCACTCTGGCTTCTCCTCGTCGGCGATCTACTCGTCGTTCTCGGCTTCTACATCATCTACAGGGTGTTTTCTGTCAATACCTTCACAAGCGCTACTATCGAGGTTACAGAGCAGCAAACCGTCACCTCGACAGGCCCATACGCTTTCGTTCGCCACCCCATGTATAGCGGCACACTGATCATGCTGCTCGGCACTCCGCTTGCGCTCGCCTCCTGGTGGGGGTTGGTTCCCTTCGTTCTCATGGTCGCCGTCATCGTGGTACGCCTTCTCGATGAGGAGAAGTTCCTTCTTGCCAGCCTCCCTGGGTACGCGGAATACGTAGCTGGGGTAAAGTGCCGTCTCATGCCGCGTGATGGTAACCGCTTGTATTGATGTGAAATCCCAAGCCGCTCGCAGGCCTGGGTTGCGCGCAGAGAAAATCAGATAGATCCTCGGAGACGCTCTTCTCGTCACTTGGCCGATAAGCCGGCATGTCGGACAAGTGGTTCATGCAGCTCCGTGAGAACGGTGTCTTCGCTGGTGCCGTTTCGGCGGGCTGAAGGCCGCCGCTTCCATCGGAGCTGCCTTTGGCGATTTACTTCCACGGGAGTCGGCTGAGTACAGAACAAGATCCCAGAATGAGGTGCAGGGATCGGATTTTTCGGCAGCGTGGGCGAATGACGGCTACCGCGGCTTGTAGCCGTCGTGGACGCCGGCGCCTGACTTCAGTCCGGCGTCGATCGCGCCGAGGAGGGCGCCCGAGGGATCGCCGGCGTAATCCCAGAACATGATCCCCTTGAGATGCCGATCATTCACGTATTTGCATTTCAGGGCGAGCGATTCGGGATCTTCGTAGGAGACGAAGATCTGTTTTTCCGCGTTGTAGAGATAAGGCACTGAAGCCGCGGCGTCCCAATAGCGGGAGTAGCCCTGGCCGAGCATGGTGGTCGCGATGGCGGCGTAATCTGCGTAGGAGTTCGGGACGGGATGGCCGGGTTGGAAGAGTCCATGATTGGTCGGCTGCACCTGGCCCCAGACGTGTCCGTAGAAGGGAACGCCGAGGACGAGCTTCTCCGCGGGCACGCCGGCTTTTTCATATTCGCGCACCGATCTATCGGCGGAGATGGCCTTTGGGTCGGCAGGGTCGGTAAATAGTGGTGCGTGGTTGCCGGTGGTCTCTTGCTCGCCTGGCTCATAGTAGTCGTAGGCCATCAGGTTCACGGTGTCGACGTATTTTGCGACCTCGCGCATCTCGGTATGATCGAGAAAGTCTGTCGACGCTCCGGTGGCGATGGTGAGGTAAAGAGGCCGGTGTAGCTTGCCAGCCAGCTGATTGAAGCGGCCGCGGAGCTCCCTCAGCAGCAAAGTGTAGGTCCGCTTATCTTCGGGGCGGAAAGCATGGCCGGCTCCGCTCATGCCGGGATATTCCCAGTCGATGTCGAGGCCGTCGAGGTTGTAGCGAGTGAGAAACGCCTCGACGCTGTCGATGAAAATGGCGCGGCTCGCCGGGTTCAACGCAGCGTCTGAGAATCCGCCCGACCACAGCCAGCCCCCGACCGAAACCAGGACGGTGAGGTGCGGATTGTTTTTCTTGAGAGCCGTGAGCGCGGCAAAGTTGGCCGCATCTGTTGGGGCTCCCTCGACAATGCGACCCTCGGCGATATTGGCGAATGCGTAGTTAACCCGAGTCAGCTTTTTCGCATCGATCTCGCCTGGGGTAAGCACCCGGGCTTGGGGAAAGACATACGCTACGATCACCGGCTCAGCGGCTGCGCCAGGCTTGCTCCATAGAAGAGAGGCGAGCGCGACGAATGTGAGCGTGATGAGACGGCGGGGTCTTAGTATCGTTCGGTAGAACTTGCCGTGACGGTGCAAAATGCGAGACAGCGCGAAGTGCTTGCGCGGGGTTGGTATTTCCAACAACAGCCTCCGATGAGTGCAGGCCATTCTTTGGTCCGCATCCGAAGCGTATATGCGACGATTCAGATGCGCAAACAGGTCGCGGCAGGTTGGAGGATTAGCTTTGTGCCGAGTGCCGCAGGCTCGGTCCGAAGAACGGCCGCCAGACTTCGCCCGGGTTAGTCTGAGCTCAACACGTCGTAGTAATAGTTGACCATGACCCGCTTTACAGGGGAGGGTGTTGGCGGAAGCTGTGCGTCTTGTTCGATGGTTGAGTTGCCTTTCAGGGGCGCCTCGGCCAGACGGATGATGTTTCCGTCATTGAGCTCGATATACAGAGGCACCAGCATGGAGAAGCGGTCGTCCACATTGCCCTGGGTGAGTTTGAGGTGGACGAGCGTCCCTTTTTCATTGGGCTTCAGGTCGAATGCCACGCTATAGCTTGGCAGTGCGGTGCCGTAGACATATTCGTTGAAGAACCAGTCGAGCTTGCCGTTGCGGTCGAGATCCATGAGCGGGGTGATGTGGCGCTCGAGGGCGGCTTTGAAGTCTTCGGTGGTTGCGGGACGGTTTTGGTTGGTTGTGACGAAGTCCTTCATCGCGGCGATGAATGTGGCGTCGTGATCATGACGGTCCCAGAACATCATGCGCACCATGTGGAGGATATATGCTCCCTTGGGATAGACCAGGTTGCGGTAGATATCTTCGCCGGATCTGGTGTTTTCCAGACGGTAGCCCATCGTGACCGGGCCGACATCGATAGGACGATAGCCCTCGGCGTTCTTCTCGATGATGGAGCGGCGCTCCTCTTTCCAGAACTCGCGATACTCCCTGGTGTCTTTTCGAGTGCCTTGCAAGAAGAGGGAAGCGGAGAAGTCAGCGAATCCCTCGCTCATCCATTGGTCGCGATAGCTGCGAAAGCCGACGGTGTGTCCCCACCACTGGTGCGCGACCTCATGGGGAGTGACGACTTGCCAGTACATGAGGTTGCCGGGGAGTTGATCGAGGCCGAGATTGTGGCGGATGGTGGAGTCCCAGAAAGAGCAGATGGGGAGATAGACCAGCATCGGCCAGCTCTGGCCGTAGTTGCAGGCGGTTTGCTGGGTGATCGCGAGGCCCTTGTAGGGCAAAGGGCCAAAGTATGTGTCGTAGAGTGCGACGGCCACCTCACTTTGAGCGAGCGCAGGCTTGAGCATCATGGTAGTGTTCATGGTGCCCATGGGAGCTCCCGAGTTCTTCAGTTTTTCGACAAAGTCGGGAATGTCGATATTCGCATAGGCGTCGATGACGAAGCCGCTTTTGAGGGTGGCCTCTTCCTTCTTGAATCGGCCGAGATTAAAGCCGGCGACAGCGATCGGGACGTCGGATTTCCAGCGGGTGACGGATTGGCCGCCTTCATCCAAACTGGTTGTGCGCTGGCCGGTTGCGATTACCTCGATCCCTTTGGGGACGCGAAAGGTCATGTCGTATGTCGCGTAACCGCCGAATCCCTCAGCCCGATTTGGATACCAGCGATCTCTCGCGGGTCCGATTGGATAGTAATTTCCTCCGCCTACATCTTCGACCGCATCTTTGCCGGAATAGCCGACGGTGAGCACATAGGTATCTCCCTTCTTCAAGGGGGCTGCGAGGACGACGGCAAAGTCGGGATCGCGCTCCTTGTTCTCCTGGATGAAATCGAGCTCGGTTCCATCGGGAGCCATCGCGCTTGATGCTCGGAGGGTGGGAAAGAGCGCGAGGGGTATGACCGCGAGACCGTCCTGCTGCGCTCGCAGCGTGGTTTTAGCGACGCCGTCGATCTTTCCGCCCTTGCCGATGGTCGTATCGAGGTCCTGATGCTCGATGGCGAAGGCTGCGTTGTTCTCGTTGCCGGCGGGCCGTCCAGCGGCGAATTCGCTCTGGAGATGAAAGGCGGTCCAGACTCCGTGCTTCATCTCGTCCCAGGTTTCGAGCTTGACCTCTTCCGGGGAGACGCCTTCGGCGCCGTGAGGATCTATGGTCAGCAGCAGCTTCGAGGAATATTTCCTGCCCTCGATCGCTGCGAGGAAGAATCCGCCTTTGGCGGGACTGAGCACATCCTCGAGCAGCCGGATGTCGAGGTTGTGGTGAATCTTATCCTGAAAAGCCTCGGCTACTTTTTGGGCGAAGACGATGGACGAGGGGTTGGCAGCCTCTTTGCCTGTTGCTGCGCTGCGGATCTCTGCCGCGGTGTCGTCAGTGAAACGAAACTCGGCAGTTTGAAAGACTTCTTTGATCTCGGGCGCCTTAGTCAGGAGCGAGAGGCTTCGTTTTTCTTCGGGCGTGGGTGGGACTAGCTGCATCGCTCCGTCGCCTTGAAAGACGGCACCGGTGACTTTTCCGTTGACCTCGCCGTAGAAGGTGAATGTTCCTGAGGCGAAGGTGAAGAGGGCTGCGTCGCGCTTGAGCGTGAAGTTGGCGACGGAAATGGCTTGCCCCGAGGGCAGAAGCTGACGGAGTTGGCGATAGAAGAAGTTCTGGTTGGGAGCGTGCGGAGGACCGGAGGGCTTGACCTCGGCGGGACGAGTGGTGAGGGTGGGTGCTTGCGGCGGGGCCTGAGATTGGCCCCGGAGTGGAAGATTGAGAACAGGCAGTGAAGCGGCGATCAAGACGAGCAGATGGCGCATTGCCAAGTATGCCACCAAAATAGGCTCGCTATCGTGACATTTCTATGGGAGAGCCCAGGGTCAAAGCCCTGGGTTCAGCAGGATTTGTTTTCGGCAGCGTGAAGGCAGTCCATTAGATGGATTGGTTCAGGACTCGGTTGAGACGCTGGACGAAGGCGGCCGGGTCTTTCAACGGTACTCCCTCGAGCAATAGCGCCTGGTCGAAGAGTAGCCATGCGGCGTCTTCTACTTTACTGTTGCTGGGATCGGCGAGTAGTTTCTTGATGATCTCGTGATCGGGATTGATCTCAAGCGTGGGTTGCAGCTCGGGCAGGTCTTTCTGGCCCATGGCCTGCATCATCTGGCGCATGCGGGCTGAGGGCTCGTCCTCGTCAGAGACGATGACGGATGGGCTGTCGGCGAGGCGTGACGAGGCGCGCACCTCCTTGACGGCGTCGCCCAGTGTGGTCTTGATTTTCTCAAGCAGGGGCTTGAGCTCTTCGGCTTTCTCGGGCGTTGAGTCGTCTTTCAGGTCTTCGCCGGTGGTGGATTTGTTGACGGCCTTGAGGTCGATCTCGCCGTACTTAGGAACCATCGAGAAGACGATCTCGTCGATGTCATCGTCGAGGATGAGAACCTCGATGTCTTTCTTCTTGTAGATCTCGAGCAAGGGCGAGTTGCGCAGCATGCTCTCGGAGCCGCCGGTGATGTAGTAGAGCGCTTTCTGCTCGGGCTGCATGCGCTCTTTGGCTTCGGCGAGCGAGGTGAGCCCTTCGACCTTGGAGGACTTGAAGCGGACGAGTTCGAGCAGCGTTTCGCGGTTGGCGTAGTCGCCGTAGAGGCCTTCCTTGAGGGGGCGGTTGTACTCGGCGATGAACTGCGCGTACTTGTCTTTGTCGTTGGCGGCGATGCTCTTCAGCTCGGAGAGGATCTTTTTTACGCTGGCGGTTTTGATGCTGGTGAGCACCTTGTTCTGCTGCAGGATCTCGCGCGAGACGTTGAGCGGGAGGTCTTCGGAATCGATGACGCCGCGGACAAAGCGAAGGTACTGCGGGAGCAGGTCTTTGGAGTCGTCCATGATGAAGACGCGCTTGACGTAGAGCTTGACGCCGCCCTTGTAGTCGGCCTGGTAGAGATCGAGCGGGGCCTTGGCGGGGATGTAGAAGAGCGTGGTGTATTCGAGCGTGCCCTCGGCGCGGGTGTGGAACCAGAAGAGCGGGTCTTCCCAGTCGCCGGTGATGGACTTGTAGAACTCCTTGTAGTCTTCATCGGTGAGCTCGGATTTGCCGCGCCGCCACATGGCGCTGGCGGCGTTGACCTGCTCGGTGACGCGGGTCTTTTCAGACTCCTTCTTGTCGGCGTTCCACTCGCTCTTGTCGTAGGTGAGGAAGATAGGGAAGGCAATGTGGTTGGAGTATTTCTTGACGATCTCCTGCAGGCGGAAGGAGTTAGCGTATTGCGCGCCCTCCTCGTTGAAGTGGATGAGGACGGTGGTGCCGGCAGTGGTGCGGGCATCGGCGCCAGCGGCTTCTTCGATCTCGAAGCCGGTCTTTCCGTCGCTGGTCCACTTGAAGGTCTTGTCTTCACCGGCTTTGCGGGAGAAGACCTCGACCTTGTCGGCGACCATGAAGACGGAGTAGAAGCCGACGCCGAACTGCCCGATGAGGTTGGAATCTTTCTTGGCGTCGCCGGAGAGTTGGGTAAGGAAGTTTTTGGTGCCGGAGCGGGCGATGGTGCCGAGGTGCGAGATGAGATCTTCCTCGTTCATGCCGATGCCGGTGTCGGCGATGGTGAGGGTCTTCGCGGCCTCGTCGAGGGTGAGGTCGATGCGCGGGGAATCGATTCCACTGCCGACGAGGGCCTTGTACTTGTCGTCGGTGAGGGTGAGGTGACGGAGCTTGTCGAGCGCGTCGGAGGAGTTGGAGATGAGTTCGCGGAGGAAGATCTCGGGGTGGGAGTAGAGGGAGTGGACGATGAGTTGGAGGAGCTGAGAGACTTCGGTCTGGAATTCTTGTTTGGACATGGCCTGTTTATTATCGCTGGAAAGTGGGGGTGGAATGAAGGTGGGATTGGGTTCGTTTGGGGAGAACCCAGGGCTAAAGCCCTTTTCTTTGTCTGGCGTTGTTTCGGCGGCCTAAAGGCCGCCGCTTCCACCGGATCGCCTTTGGCGATTTAAGTTATGAAGAGTTCAAAATGACGAGAGTAGCTCAGAGTACCCGAGCGACAGGTGTTTTTCCGTCTGGATCGCGCTCGTGCTTTCTTCGGCCGACATAAGCGAGGAATAGGCCTGCGACTAATGCAACAATTGCAGGCCATGCTCGATGCTGCTCGATCATCTGAGAAATAGAGCCTACGCAAAATGCGGCTCCCACCATCAATGACGCAGCCAAGCGTAATGACCCTTTTCGTGGCGATACAGGCGTTAGAGCCGCAATCAATAAATGCGTCAATCCAAGCAATATGAGGCCGAGCGGGAGAAATCTTAAAATCTCAGAACCGTGCTCTATTGCTTGAGTTTAAACAAGACTCGCGGAAGGGCGTGGCGAAGGTTTGATCAACGTGATTTCGTCGTAGAGATTACGGCATCTGGAAGGCTTTGACCGCAATCGCATTCGGGTGTTTGGCGGCGGGGAGCATGGTGAATAATGCTCCGATTTTGCGGGGGCCTTGGGGGGAGTAGCTGGTGGTGCGAAGGACGGCGACGTCTCCGGAGCGGGAGTTGGCGACGAGGACGAGGTTGCCGGCGCTGGAGAAGGCGAGGGCGTCGGGGCCGTCTCCCACCTGGATCATGTTGATGCGCTGGCCGTCGTCGATGGAGTAGACGCCGACCGAGTTCGCGCCGAAGTTGCTGACCCAGAGGGTGGCGTTGTCGGAGGAGACGATTCCGTGGGACGGGTGTTCGCCGATAAGAGATGCGCCGCCGACTTCGTTGTTGCCGGTGGCGATCTCGGAGATGGTGTTCGAGTCGAAGTTGGAGACGAAGATTTCGCCGCCGTCGGGTTTCATGGCGAGGTTGACGGGGGTTTGGCCGACGTCGAGGAAGTCGAGGAGGTGGTCGGACTTTTCGAGTTCGGATGGGGTTGTGTTGGGCAGCGGTTTTTGAGCGAGGTCGAGGACCATGACCTGATGTCCGGCGGAGCAGGCAATGAAGGCTTTGGAGGAGTCGGGGAGGATGACGGCGTCGGTGGCTCCGGGGCAGTTGGGGAAGACGGCGCGGACTTTGAGGGTGGGGCCATCGATGACGGTGACGCTGCCGCCGACGCGGTTGGTGACGACGAGGGTCTGGTTGTCGGGTGAGATGCGGGCGAGGCCGGGGGCTTCGCCGACTCCTATGGTGGCGATGACTTTGCGGGTGTCGAGGTCGAGGACGGAGACGTTGTTGGAGCCGGAGTTGGCGACGTAGGCGCGGTGGCCGTCCGCTGACACGTCGATGAAGTAGGGCTTCTTGTGGACGGGGATGGTGGCGGCGACGGCGTTCTTCTGGGCGTCGATGACGGAGATGGTTCCCGATCCGGAGTTGACGACGTAGACCTCGTTGCGGGTGAGGGAGATGGCGACTCCGGTGGGATTGTCGCCGACGGGGAATTCGCGGTCGCGGCGGAGGTTGACGATGTCGAGGACGGTGACGGTGTTGCTGGCGGAGTTGGTGACGTAGGCGTATTCGCGGTAGTTGGTGGGGTATTGGGGGAAGTCGTGGGGGCGGCAGGCTGTGAGTAGGGCGCAGAGGATGAGGGCGGCGATTCCCTCAGCGGCTGAAGCCGCTCTTGTTTTGGTGGTGGGATGGCACGGCTGAAGCCGTGCCCCTTCATTGCTCGGGAGGACGACGCGAGGTGTGGGTCCTTCGACTTCGCTCCACTGCGTTTCGCTTCGCTCAGGATGACAATCATTTGTTGGAGGGGGAAGAAACCGCAGGTCCTTCGACTCAGCGCCGTTGGCGCTTCGCTCAGGATGACAATCATTTATTTGTTTCGATGCGAGGAGCGCTGAAACTGCAGGTGTCTCCACTTCCCCTTCGACTCGGTGCGCTCGCTCAGGGTCCGGTCGAGATGACAAATCTGAGATTTGTTCCGGTCGAGATGACAAGTCTTAGCGACCGCTCTTGGTTGCGCCGGCGGTTTCGGCGACCTGGATGCCGTGCGGGATGTTGCGGTGGAGGACCTTGGCGATCTGGGTGCAGTCGTCCATCATTTCTACGAATTGTTCGGGGTAGATGGATTGGGCTCCGTCGGAGAGGGCCTTGATCGGGCTGGTGATGGACCTCGACGATGAGTGCCGTCGGCTCCGACGGCGACTGCGGCGCGGGCGAGCGGGACGACCTTGTTGCGCTTGCCGGTTCCGTGGCTGGGGTCGACGAGGATGGGCAGGTGGCTGAGGCGATGGACTGCCGGCACGATGCTGAGGTCGAGGGTGTTGCGGGTGTGGTCGACGAAGGTGCGAATTCCGCGCTCGCAGAGGATGACCTGGTAGTTGCCCTCGGACATGATGTATTCGGCGGCCATGAGGAGCTCGTCGAGGGTGGCGGACATGCCGCGCTTGAGCAGGACGGGCTGGCGTTTGCGGCCGACGGCCTTGAGCAGGGTGTAGTTCTGCATGTTGCGCGCGCCGATCTGGATGACGTCGGCGTAGTCGGCGACGAGGTCGAGGTTCTCGGTGTCCATGGCTTCGGTGACGATGCGCAGGCCGAAGCGGTCGCGGATCTCGGCCATGATGATGAGCGCGGCTTCGCCGAGACCCTGGAACATGTAGGGCGAGGTGCGGGGCTTGTAGGCTCCGCCGCGGAAGAACTGCGCGCCGGCAGCGGCGATTTGTTCGGCGACGGCGAAGGCTTGTTCGCGCGATTCGATCGAGCAGGGGCCGGCGACGATGGCGAGGTCGCGTCCGCCGATGGTGGCGTTGGTGCCGGGGAAGGTGATGACGGTGTCTTCTTCCTTCACGTCGCGGCTGACGAGCTTGTAGGGCTTGGTGACGCGGATGACTTCGGCGACTCCGGAGAGCTCTTCGAGGTTGCCCTGGTCGATCTGGCCCTGGTTGCCGGTGATGCCGATGGCGGTGCGCTGGGCTCCGGGAAGCGCGTGGGGACGGAAGCCGAGCTTCTCGATGTGTTCGCAGACGGCGGCGATTTGCTCCGGCGTGGCCTGGGCCTTCATGACGACGAGCATTGGTTAAGTCCTCTTGCTAGCAGGTTTTAGTGTACTAAGAGATAGGAACTAGAGACTAGGGACGTAGGGACTAGGAAATGCGGTAATGCCTCAGTTTGGAACCTGCCTTGAGGTCAGGCGACTATAAGCCAACCCTAGCCCCGCAAAAACAATTGCATATAAGGCGCAATTTAACGGCAGGCCCCACCCTAGGCCAACTCCCGGTGTAATGAATGCAGGGCAGAGAACTATAAAGACAATCTTCCATTCCCGGGTTAATTCGTATTGGCTCAAGGAGTGCGCCAGCATGCTAATCAAGCAAAGCCACCCGGTTGCTCCGAGAAGGGCCCCTACCAGCGACAGTATTAGCGTTACTCTCTTCATCGCGGCCATGTTCTTGCGTGCCAACAGGACTGGTCTTAACCGAGTCAGCGTCGCGCTTCAGGGCTTATTCGGTTCGCAACGCCTTCACCGGGTTGATGGAGGCGGCGCGTTGGGCGGGGATGATGCTGGCGATGAAGGCGCAGATTCCGAGCGCGACGACGGAGCCGCAGATGACGAGCGGATCCCAGCCTTTGACCTGGTAGAGCTGGGCGGCGATGAGGCGGGAGCAGCCAATCGAGACGGGGATGCCGATGAGCAGGCCGATGAGGATTTGGGCGAAGGCTCCGCGGAGGACGAGGCGAATGACGTTGGCCTTGTCCGCGCCGAGGGCCATGCGAACTCCGATTTCGCTGGTGCGGCGCTCGACGGTGTAGGCGGTGACGCCGTAAAGGCCGACGGCGGCGAGGATGAGGGCGAGGATGCCGAAGAGTCCGGTCATCTGGGCGACTACTCGCTGCTGATCGAAGTTGGAATCGACCTGGTCCTCGAGGGTGCGAATGCCGAGGAGGGTGAGGTTGGGATCGACGTCGCTGAGGACTTGACGGACCTGGGCCTCGAGGCCCTCCATGCTGCCGTGCAGTTGGAGCACTGCGCCTTCGATGAAGTGGGTTCGGTCGTCAATGGATTGCATGATGGCGACGGGGTAATGGACACGCTGGGCGAGGGGCACGAAGAACATGGCGCGCGGAGGGTTGCTATTGGTCAGGTCTCTGTACTTGGCGTTGCGCATGACGCCGACGATCTCGTAGGTGCTGCCGGCTTGAGGCACGTCAAGGCCGAAGTGGGCGCCGATGGGATCTTCGCCGGGTTTGAAGAAATTGTGGACGAAGGTCTCGTCGACGACGGCGACGTTCTGGGTCGAAATGGTGTCCTGTTCGGTGATGGAGCGGCCGCGGACGATTTGTGTGCCGAGGGTCTCGATGTAGCCGGTCCCCACATGGTCCCATGAAGAGACGACCCGTCCGACATTCTCACCGCTGATGTTGGGCATGGGCTGGCCCTGGCGAATGACCAGTTCACTCCAGTTGTCCTGGAATGGAGCGTACTGCGCGAGAGCGGCACGCTCGACGCCGGGTATGTGAGCGAGGCGGTCTTGCAGTTCGCGGTACATGGCATCGAGCTGAGGCGCTGTGTACGAGGAGTAGGGCGCGGTGAGGCTGAGGACAACGCGGTGATCGGTCTGGTAGCCGAAGTCCTGGTGCTGCAACTTCATGAGGCTTCGGGTGAGGAGGCCGGCACCGGTGAGGAGGACCACAGACAACGTTGCCTGAACGATGACGAGGACCTTTTGCGAGAGCGAGGAGCGATCTCGGGTACTGCGGTTGGCTCCGCGGAGGGCTTCGGCGGGGTCGGCGTGCGAAGTGAGCCATGCGGGAGCGGTGCCGAAGAGCGCGCCGGTAAGGAGCGACAACAGGAAGGCGAAGGCGAGCACGGGCAGGGAAGGCGTCGCGTCGATAGGAATGTAGTGGGCGTTGCGGAAGGCGAGCGCTACGATGGCTTTCACTCCGACGAAGGCGACGACCAGGCCGGCAATGCCGCCGAGGACGGAGAGGACGATGCTCTCGGTGAAGGCCTGGCGGATGAGGCGCTTCCGGGATGCTCCGAGGGCGAGGCGGACTGAGGTTTGGGTGCGCCGCGAGGCTCCGCGAGCGAGGAGCAGATTAGCGATGTTAGCGCAGGCGATGAGCAGGACGAGACAGCAGACGGCGAGCAGAATGCGCAGGCTGGCAGCGTAATCGGCTTTCATTGCGCCGACGCCCGCTCCGGCGGGCAGGATGTTGATCTTCTGTTTCGATAAGCCTGCCTTGATTCCGGCCATCCAGTCGGGTGGCATACCGGCGTCATTGACGAGCCATTGGCGTAGCTCGGCGGTGAGGCGGGCGGCCATGGGACCGGTGACGGAGGGGGTCGGAACGCCGCGGCGCAGACGGCCGATTACGCGAAGCCACGCCTGGAAGTGCGGCAAGAGTGAGTTGCTTCCGTCTAAGAGTGGCTCTTGTTGTATGGGAAGCCATAGTTCGGGCGGATCACTGCGCAAGGTCTCGCCGAAAAATCCGGGCGGAGTTATGCCGATGATGGTGAAGGGATGGCCATCGAGAATGAAGTTCGAGCCGATGATCTTGGGGTCTGCTCCGTATTGCTGCTGCCATGTGCGATAGCTGAGCATGGCGACGGGCGAGGCGGAGCGCTGATCGTCGGAGGGCTGTATAGTGCGTCCCGCAAAGGCTCCAAGGCCAAAGACGGAGAAATAATTACCGCTGACAAATTCAGAGCGCAAGGGCCTGGCTATGTGATCGCTTTCGCCGCGTCGGGCGCTGAGCTCCCCGCCTCCGGCCTGGAATGCGGCCAACTCGGAGAACTCGGGGGTGGAGGTCAGCAGGCGCTGGTAGAAGGGGTAAGAGAACATTCCCCAATTGCCTTGCGAAGCTCCCTCGACGCAGCAATCTCCCCCATCCCCGATGCGGTAGAGGCTAGAGGGGTCGACGACCGGCAGCGATTTGAGCATGACGGTGTGGATGAGCGAGAAGATCGCGGTGGTCGCGCCGATGCCGAGCGCCAGGGTCAACATGGCGGTGAGCGTGAAGACCGGAGACTGGCGCATCTGGCGGAGAGAGTAGGCGATGTCCTGGCGCAGAGTTTCCATTTTGACCTATAAGATTATGACGCAGTTGAGGAGCGTCGAGGTTCCCGAACAGGTTTATGCTTCGAAGACCTTGAGGTAGAGACGATCGATTTCGGGGTCAGTGCGGAAGGTCTCGAGTTGGCCAGCGGTGAGTCTGAGCGTGAGCGCCGGAGTACCTTCTGCGATGGCCCTGGCGAGGGCCCGACGTATTGCATCCACGTCGCCGAGGCCGACGTGGATGGTTAGCGGGAGAAATGCGGCGACGTCTTCCCCCTGGCGAGCACGCTCTTCGAGCTCGCGTAGCAGTCGATGGGCGTCTTCGGTGCGGCCAGCGCGGGCATAACCAAAGCCGAGGGTGCCGACGTAGAACGGAGCGCGGGAGATGGCGGCGGCGCGTTCAAAGCAGAGCACTGCTTCGTCCTGGCGATTCAGGTTGGAGAGGGAGAATCCGCGGCACCAGAGCGCAAAGATGTAATCGGGTTGAAGATCGAGTGCGCGCCGTGTTTCACGTTCACCGCCGGCGAAGTCGTTTGCGACGTTGAGTACGCCGGCGATCAGCGAGCGGACGAATGGCGACAGCGGGTCGAGCTGGGTGGCCATGGCCGCGCGCTTGAACGATTCTTCGCGGCGGTCAGCGACTGCCAGGAAGAGGGCAAGGTATGCCTGGGCGAGCGAGGAGCGGGGATTGATGGCGACAGCTTTACGTAAGTCGGCTTCGGCGCCGCGCCAATTGGGATCGAAGTAGAAGGTGTGTACTCCGCGAGAAAAGATCACCTCCCATGACGAGGGCGCCAGCCGCACGGCTTCGGCGACGGCGGCGTGGGCGGGTGCGCGACCCTGCCCGGCTGTGACAAAACCGTAAAAGCGGAGGATGCTGTAACAGTCGGCGAGGCCGGCGTAGGCGAGAGCGTATTGCGGGTCGAGTTTGATCGTCTCTTCAAAACACTTCATCGCCGCCTGCAGAGAGCCGGGCATTCTCTGGTGCCAATGGTGGCGGCCCTTGAGGTAGAGCTCGTAGGCTTCGATGTTCTCAGTGGGACGCGTGACCACTCCGCCCAGAGTGACCTTGAGGCGCTCGGCGATGGCCTGGGCGATCTCGTCCTGTAGTTCGAAGATGTCCTCCATCTGGCGGTCGTAACGTTCGGACCATAGCTGAAAGCCGTTGCGGGCGTCGACGAGCTGGACGGTGACGCGGATGCGATTGGCAGCGCGGCGGACGCTGCCCTGGAGCAGATTGGCCACGCGCAGGCGATTGGCGATCTCGCCGATCTCGGCGGCTTTGCCTTTGAAGTAGAACGACGAAGCGCGGGCGGCGACGCTCAGGCCTTCGACCTGGCTGAGGGCGTTCAAGATTTCTTCGGCGAGGCCTTCGCTGAAGAATTCATTCTCCGGGTCGGCGCTGAGATTCTGGAAGGGCATCACTGCGATCGAGGGCCCGGCGTCGCCGACCGGGGGGCCTAACGATCCCGATGATCTCGAGACGTTCGCGATGCGGCGAAGTTCGTTAGCGACTTCGCGCGCCGTCTGGACGCGATTGACCGGCTCCTTTTCGAGACAGTGGCGAATGATGCGAGCGAGGTCGGCGGGTAGTTCGGGCCTGATGTCGGTGACGAACGGTGGCGTATCGCGCAAAATCGCGGAGGCCAGCTCGGCCGAAGAGTTACCGTGGAAGGGCCGATGGCCGGTGGCCATCTGGTAGAGCACGATTCCCAGCGAGAAGATATCGGTGCGGTGGTCGACCTCGCGGCCCGCGATCTGTTCCGGGGACATGTAGGCCGGGGTCCCGATCACGACGCCGATCTGGGTGCGGCCGACGCTGGTAAGGGTGGTCTCGTCGGGGCCGGCTTGGCCCACATCTTTGGCGAGGCCAAAATCGAGCACCTTGACGCGGCCTTCCTCGGTGACCATGATGTTGGCGGGCTTCAGGTCGCGATGGACAATCCCTTTCTCATGCGCGGCATAGAGGGCTTCGGCGAGCGCCTGAGCGATCGCGACGATTCGATCGGCGGGTAGGCCGGAGTCGGGAATGCCGTGGTCCAGCGATTCGCCAGAGACGAGCTCCATGGTGAGGAAGTGAACGCAATCGTCCTCTTCGACTGAGTAGAGGGTGACGATATTCGGGTGGTTCAGAGCGGCGACGGAGCGGGCTTCGCGCTGGAAGCGCGCGAGGCGGTCAGGATTGCCGGCCATCCCGGCGGGGAGAACTTTGAGGGCGACCTCACGGCCGAGCTTCGAATCGGTGGCACGGTAGACCTCGCCCATGCCACCGGCGCCAATGGCGGCGGTGATTCGGTAATGGGAGAGCGTGCGGCCGATCAAATCGGAACTCCTGGGGAGCGGGTCTGGCGGGAAAGTCTGTTTTGGGATGAATCTTTGCAACGAGTTTTTGGAATGATTCCCGGGGAATGATTCCAGCGGCGATTTTACACCGAGGGAGTGGGATTCATGGCGGATGGCGGGACGCAGCCGTGACGTGCAGGGTTTATCGAGCCGAGTGTGGCTGGTTGTTACTGTCTGCAAAGGGGAGACTGCGTGGGTGGTTCAGGAGTATCGCGGGACTGATTCAATGTGGGGAGGGAGCAGAACACTTCGAGAGAACCAAGCAAAAGTAGAACAAAAAAACTGCCGCGCGGTCGGTGAAGCCTGTACTACCAAGAACCTGCGACCGTCGCGGCAGAAGGTTGAAACTCCGGTGAATTGAAGATAAGAGAGTTGGGGCGAGAGTGGAATCCCACGGAAGTTGTAGATTCGACACTTTTTTCGAAGAAGTGCACGGCTCGACGGAGGGATGAGCGCGCTTAAACGTTAAAGGGCGGCGAGGAAGTCTTTGAGGGTGGGGAGATAGTGCGGATCGGCGACGGGTTTCGGTCCGAGAAGGAGGAGGAACCTGGGTCCGGAGGGGTTGGGGTTCTCCTGGCGGACGGTCTCTGGCGAGGGTGAAAGTCTGCCGCTGAGCACGATGGCCTGAGTGGGCTGGCTTAATTCAACGCCGAGCTTGTCGAGTTTGGGGCCGATCTCGAAGCGATCGCGGAAGAGCATTCGAACGGGCAGGAAAGAGGTGCGCTCGTCGGCGGCGATCAGGCTGAGCGCGGGTGGGGCGGGATTTTCGAGGATGAGCGCCGGCGATTCGTGGTGGCCGAGGGCGGTTTCAGTGGCGATGGTTGCGCCGAGCCCGGAGCCGTAGAGGACGATCGACCTGGGGTCGAGATGGCGGATGTCGATGAGGTAGTTCCAGGCGGCGTCGGCGTCCTCGTAGACGCGGGCTTCGGAGGGGTGGGTGTTGATGCTTTGCCCGAAGCCGCAATAGTCGAAGGCGAAGATGTTGATGCCGAGGGAGTGGATGGTCTTGAGCTGTTCGACGTTGTCGGAGAGGGAGCCCTGGCCGTCGTGGAGAAAGAGGATGGTGCGGGTGGAGATGGGTGCGCCGGGATCGGCGGGAATCCACCAGCCGGTGAGCTGAGCTGCTCCTGCGCCGGTGTAGTCGAAGCTGATGGCGTCGTACTTGAGCCCGACCGTGGCGGGAGTCGCGGTAATGGCGCGCGAGGGATGAAAGACGATCTGCCACTGGCCCTGGTAGAAGAGCAGGCAGAGGGTGAGGTAGGCGCAGACGGCAGCGAGGGCGACGACGCCGAGGACGGAGTAGATGAGCCAGCGTCCGCTAACGAGGGGCTGCTGCGGAGCGAGGGGATCTTTCCAGCCTGGAGGCGGAGTGCGAGTGGCTTGCCTTTGGGCTTTTCTCTCTGCAGCCGAGTTGGCCTTTGGTGAGGATTTCGGGCCAGGCTTGTCTGGCGTTTTGGCGGGCATGGTTAACCGAAGGCCAGTTCGTCGGAGGATTCGAGTGGCGTGCCGCAGATGCGGCAGATGACGGCGGAGCAGTCTCCGCAGACGAGCGGGTCAGGGACGACGCGGGCGCAGGTGACGCACCAGAGTTGGGCGGGGTCTGGTTGGCTGGTGGAGGTTGGGTTGGTTTCGGGGTGCATCTTTAGAAAGCGTAGCACTGTGCGGTCTGCCGATGCCGGGTGCACTTTCACCTATCAGTTCCAGATCTGCCGATAGATATCCTCGATCTCCTTCTTTGTTGGAACGCGAGGATTATTTTGCGGCGAACCAGAGGCGAGGGCCTGTTCCGCCATTGTTGGTATCAGTGAGAAGTATTGTTCCTCAGCTATGCCGAATTTTTTCGGTGAGGGTACCGCAAGCTCCTGATTTCGGGCGAAGAGTGCCTCCACTAGCTTTTTGCTTGCTTGTGCATCAGGGTCTAAATCGGAGGCTACTCCGATGGTTCGAGCGCACTCCGCGTAGCGGTATTCTGCAGCCGATATCGAAAAGGCAGTAACGGCCGGCAACAGCATTGCGTTTGAAAGCCCATGCGGCACGTGAAAATGCGCTCCAATCGGTCGGCTCATTCCATGAACCAATGCCACGCTTGCATTCGAGAACGCCATACCGGCCTGAGTCGCAGCCAACATCATCGATTCGCGTGCGCGGCGATTGCCGGGTTCGTGAAATACGGTCGGCAAATCGGCCCAAATTGTTTTCATCGCCGCCATTGCTAAGACGTCAGCGAACGCATTTGCTTTGCGGCTCACATGAGCCTCGATTGCATGGGTGAGAGAATCGGTACCAGTATCTGCAGTTAGTCTTGCCGGCATGCTCATTGTCAACTCAAAATCGACGATCGCCGCATCTGGCACCAGAGACGCACCTGCGATGAGCATTTTCTCGTCAGTTTCTGCATCGGTGATGACCGTGAAGCGTGTGACCTCGGAGCCCGTTCCGGCAGTGGTGGGAATCGCCAGGTGTAGAGGACTGCGGTTCGGAATCTCGTTGGGTACTTTGTAATCGCTGGCTCGACCGCCATTGCTCGCCAGGATCCCGATCGCCTTTGCGGTATCGATGGGGCTTCCGCCTCCGAGGCTCTCTAACCCGTCATGCTTTCCTCGAACAAAAGCCTGCAGACCTGCTGTTACTGCGTCCGTCGTCGGATCGGGTACGGTTCCTGAAAAGACCCCGCAAGTGATCCCGGCTCTTTCGATCTGCTCGCGCAAAGACTCGGCCAGTCCCATACGCACAAGAACGGTGTCGGTGACGATCAGAGGGCGTTTGATTCCCAGGTGTTTCAGGATGCTCGACGCTTCAGCAATTGCTTCACCGCCGATTTTGATCATCGATGGAACGAGGACTTCTATCGCCAATTTCGCACCGTGTTCCTTTTACTGATCCAATCTCTCAGTCCGAATGATTGCGGTCATGATGTGCTGCTCTCCGGGTTGGAGTGTTACGGCATTCGCGCGGATGTTGGCCGCCTCGACGCAGACGAAGTTGGGCCACTCGTCGCCGAGGTCGGCCATGCCTCCGGCGAGCTCTGCCCAGGGGTTCCAGACGACGGTGTTGTGGGAGTTCTGCTTGCCGATGTGGATGCGGCGCTTGAGCGAGGAGTCAATTAACTCGAGATTAGCCTCGGTGTTGAGGTAGGCGTTGTCGATGCGCTGAGTGAAGGTATTGTCGCCGTACTGGAGTTTTTCAACGTTGCCCTCGGTGTTGTCGAGGTAGGAGAGATGATCAAGGCCGACGAGGCGGACGTAGCGAACATTTCCTACGCGGTAGTAGGTATGCAGGGCCTCCTGAAAGGTGAGTGGGGAGGCTCCGGTGTTGGTGACAATGAGCTCCATCTGGAGATGAGAGCTGACCGTGATGCGCTGCACGACATGGTAGTCGTAGGGGAACCACTTCCTTGTGCGTTCGTCGCTCGATGTCGAGAGCGCGACGGCGATCGCGTTGCCCTCGTGGGTGATCGATTCGAGTTCCCAGGTTTTAGTGCGGACGAGGCCGTGCGAAGGCGCTTTGGGATCATCTGCCTTTGCGTTGAACCACGGGAAGCAGATCGGCACGCCGCCGCGGATGGCTTTGCCGTCCTGATACTGGGCTTTGCTGCTGAGGAAGAGGACCTCTTCGCCGCCGGCGGGTATCCAGGAAGTGATGTGCGCGCCGTGGAGGTAGATCTCGGCCGATGCGGCGACACTGGTGATCTGGATCTTGGGCTGGCCGTCGCTGCCGGGGACGATCTGCGCTACTCCGGGGATGGCGAAGCGGTCGTTGAGCTGTTGAAGGCCGAGTTCAGGGATTGCAGGTGTTGCTGCCATACGATGGTCCTTCCTCGCGACGCCGCTCGCTTTTCGCGGGCGCGGCGCGCGAAAGATGATTATCCACCTAAACGTTAAAGAATGTGCCGTCGTGCGGTTAACGTTTAGAGCAAGAGTACGGTTGGTGTCATGTGTGATGTTTGTCTCAGCAGGCGGTTTCCCGGAGAAAACCCCGCCGGGATCGGCCCTCACACTACACTGGCTGTCCTTTTGCTCTCACGCTGAAGCCGATGGCGAGGAAAACTTTCAAGATGCGGATGGCAGCTTTGATCGATCCGCTGAGGGAGCCGGCGACTTTGGAGACTCCGCCCTGGCGGAGGCGGTAGCTGACGGGAATTTCGAGGATGCGAAGGCCGTCGCGGGCGGCTTTCATCTGCATTTCAAGGTTCCAGCCGTAAGTCATTTCGGACATCTGCAGGCTTTCAATCGCCGTTCGGGAGATTGCGCGGAACGGGCCCATGTCGGTATAGCGGACGCCGTAGCGGAGGCGGATGAGGACGCCGGCGAGCCATCCGGCGAAGATCTGCGAGGCTAGCAGGCTGCCGGATTCGCGGTGGCCTCGGATGCGGGAGCCGATGACGAAGTCGTAGCGGCCCTCGAGGACGGGAGTTGCGAGCGCGGGAAGTTCGGAGGTGACGTCGCTGCCGTCTCCGTCGAGAAAGACGAGGACGGTGGAGTCGGGATTCGCGGCGAGCGACTCCGGAGGCGCAGGCCCGACCGTAGCCGCGTTGCGGAGAGTGGATGACGGTCGCTCCGGTTTCGGCAGCGAAGGTGGCTGTATTGTCGGTGCTGCCGTTGTCAACGACGAGGATCTCGCCCAAGAACGGAGCCGTGGCGAGTGACGACGCGAGGTTGCGGACGACCTCAGCGATGGTCTGCTTCTTCGTTGAGCGCGGGGATGATGATGCTGATGCGAGCAGGCATCGACTCCAACTACAGGCTCCAGCGCAGCCCGCAGTTGGCGCAGGCGCGTGGCGGTTCGGGACCCATGAGACTGCCGCGGAACTGCTGATACTGAGGGCCGTTCCAGATCTCGCGCAGGGTCTGTTGCGAGGCGTCGCCGAGGGTGAAGCTGTCGTAGCCGTGCATGGAGAAAGGCGCGATGCAGCAGGGGAGCGCGCGGCCGTTGGCGGTGAAGTACATGAGCGTCCAGGGGCGGCGGCAGAGCGACCATGGTGAATCTTCGCGGCGTTTCTTGATGCTGGTGCCGGGTTCGGTAGCTCCCGAGGCGTTGAAGACGATGTCGAGGCTGGCGGCGAGACTTGTTGCTCGCTGAATGACGGCTTCTTCTTCGGCAGTCGTTTTCTCGAAGAGCGCGCTCTCGGCGCGGGCAAGGCCTTTGTTGTTGTCGGAGAAGAAGACCATACGCTGGAGGTAGATTTCGCGGACGTCGACCGAGTCGAGCGATGCGGACGAAGCCTTCCAACTGGTCCAATGTCTCGCGCAGGCCGGTGAGCCAGAGCGAGACGCGCGGGGTTTCGACGTTTTGCTCGCGCTGCATCTGGCGGAAGCGGCGGACGTTGGTGACGATGCGGTCGAACATGTCTTTGCCGCGCACCATTTGAAAGGCGGTGGGCTCGGCGGCGTCGAGCGAGACGCGGAGTTCGTCGAGGCCGGCATCGATAAGCGCCTGGCCGTTCTTCTCGGTGAGCAGGGTGCCGTTGGAGTTGAAGAGGACGTAGACATTGCGATCTTTGAGATAGCGGACCATCTTCGGCAGGTCTTTGACGAGCATCGGTTCGCCGACTCCGTGAAGTACGGCGCGCTTGAGGCCCGGGGATTGGTCGACGATGCTGGTGAAGAGTTCCCAGGACATGTCTTTTTCGGGCTCTAACTCCTCGAAGGTGCGTGGGCAGGTGGTGCAGAGAAGATTGCAGCGGTTCGTGACTTCGAAATAGATGCAGACGGGTGGAGTCTCGACGAGGATGGATAACTCGTCTTCGGGCTTCTCGAAGTAGCGGCGCATCTTCTGTGTGGTTTCGGTGAGGGAGACGAGAGTGCTCATAGGTTCCTCGCGGTAGTAGTTGGGTCGATGAGCGTGGGCGATTCGAGGGGCGGAAACCTATTCAGCCGGAAGTTTAGCCGTAGCGAAGCCTGCGCAAGAATATCCAGCACGAGCATGAAGGCGAAGCCGGAGTAGAGCAGGATGTTGAGATGGTACATGGGCTCGCCGGGCGCTCCGAGATTGGTGCCAAAGAGAAACGTAGCGGCGGCGACGAGATAGAAGGCGGGTCGCCAGGGAACTATCGCGAGGTAGGGCAGTAGCCAGAGGAAATACCACGGATAGTGGGGCGAGTAGAAGACGGTCAGCATGGTCGCGATGACGAGCGCCGAAAGAATGAAGGCGTTAGGGTGACTTCCGCGACGAAGCGCCCAAATGCAGATGACGGCCATGACGACAGCGCAAAGTGCGATGTAGGCCGGCATTGGGATTGCGCTGTGCAGCGATGCGGTTGGCGAAGGTGAGGAGAAAGAAGCGGGTTCCGGAGTCGAGGCCTTCTTCCTGCGCGTAACCAGGAAGATAGCCGAAGACTCCCAAGCCGACGCTGGAGTAGCAGGCGTAGCCGAGTGCGACAATAGCGGCGAAGATGGCGGGCATCCGCCATTTTTCTTTTTGGAAGAAGGCCGGCAACAACGCGGCGGGATAGAGCTTGGTTAGGGTCGCGATGGCTAACCATGCTCCGGTTGCGCCGGGTTGGTTTTTAAGGCGGGCATAGATGGCGAGAGTGAGGAAAGTGATCGTGGCGGCGTCGATATGGCCACTGCTGGCTATCTCCCACAGGCAGAGCGGGTGCCAGGCGTAGATGAGGACGCGCTCGGGCTTGAGGCCGAGTAGCTTGAATATCCGGATCAGGAAGACGCAGGTAACTGCTTCGAAGCCGACCCATACGAGCTTCATGAAGGCTGACGCTCGAGTGGACGCGAGTTATGAGCAGGAAGATCAGCTGAGCGACGGGTGGATAGATGGTAGTGGGCGGAGTCGGCGCGGTTGATGTGAGGATAGATGGCGTTGTCGCGCAGGAACGCGAGATGGCTATCGGCGGGGATGTAGCGAAAGGGATTGATGCCCGCTGCTTGCACCTTCCCGTCCCAAACATAGCGGTAGATGTCGGTCGATAGAAATGGTGGGGCGGCGATGCAGACAAGTCTGGCCGCGAGCGCTATGGCGAAGATGATGGGGAGCGTCCACTTGTTGGTTGGGCAGCGCTCGATCAGGGAGATTGCTCCGAGGTAGAGCATGAGCTGGCCGAAGACGGTTTCGCTGTAGCCGTGGACGAAGTGGTGGAATTCGTTGACGCCGGTGCGGCAGAGCTCGATGGTGATGAGGCCGAAGAGGAGCAGCGCGGCGTTGGTTGCGAGCGGATGCCCACGGCGCAGAATCTGGAGAGCGGTGTTCATGCGGGGCTCTCCACTTCGATGTGGGGGGTGTGTGAAGGAGTTGGGAGTTGGGCGAGATAGGCTCGCGTCTCGGGAGCGGCGAAGCCTCGGGGGAGATTGTTTTGTGGATCGAAGAATTCGGCTTGGAGTCGCGCGAGGGAATTGGCGTCATCGACGTCGTACCATTCGCGGAGGAGTTCGATAGGCAGATGAATCTCGGCTGCGCGCTGGAGGGTTTGTTTCGTGACCACGGAAGTGCTCCAGGTGATGTCTTCGAATAAATGCGCGTGGGGCTGTTGCAGGCCGAGGAGGTAATAGCCGCCGTCTTCGGAGGGGCCGAGAACGGCGCGCTGGCCTTGGGCGAGGAGTGATTCCGTTGCACGGACGAACTCCGCGGTCGGGACGGTGGGACTGTCGGAGTCGATGAGGCAGACTGCGGCGAATCCGCAGGCGAAGAGATCCTGGGCGGTAGCGAGCAGGCGCTCGCCGAACCCGTCTCCGCGCTGGGGAACGAGGAGTGCGCCGTCGCGAAGAATTCCGCGAAAGGCTGCTTCTTCGCCGATGGGAGTGTAGGAGATGACCCATTCGGCGGGTGCTTTGACGGTCGCTGCGTAAAGGCTGGCGACGGTGTCGCGGAGGAAACAGGCATTCAGATCGGAGGCTTGCTCGGGGGTGAGAGGCGGGCTAAGCCGGGTCTTCACTTTGCCGGGGCGCGGGGCTTTGGCCATGACGGTGAGCGCGCATTTTCCGGCGAACTCTGGTTTCGGCTGTGACGGGTCGAGAATGCGGTAGGGGTGGGTCATTCGATTTTCTTGCTAGCTCTTGAGAACCATCATATTTTGATCAAAATCTGGTGCATTGCCTAACACCAGGACGGGCAATTCCGCGCCGGTCCTTCGACTACGCTCCACTACGTTTCGCTTCGCTCAGGATGACCACGAGCTGAGAGTGAACCCAAAGTTCATGACTCGATTGCTGGAATGATTCACGCGGCCTTTCGACAGACGGCGCAGTGGTACTGATGGTCTTTCCAGATGCGGATGCTGACCCAGGGTTGGGACTCGATTAGGTCCTGAAATCCTGGTCCGGTGAAGACTCGGGATTGTGGCAACTCCTCAGCGTGCGCCGGGGAGCGGCTGAGGCGTTCGGTCATTCTCATCAGGATCAGCGGCAGCGAGGCCCTCAACGCCGATGCCGGCTCGGCGATGAAGCAGATGCCTCCGGGGCGGAGCGCAGTGAAGATCGCGTCGAGCGCCAGGGCGGGGTGGGCGAGGATGAGAAAGAGCCGAGAAGCAATCACGGCGTCGATCTGGCCGGGTGACTCCGCCAACGAGAGGGCGTCAGCTTTGAGGAAGCTGCAATTGCTGAGGCCGGAGCGGCGGGCCTGTTCTTTCGCTCGAGACAAGAGGGGTTCGGAGAGGTCGATGCCGGTGATGTGGAGTTGGGGGAATCGGGCGGCGAGTCGGCGGGAGTAGAACCCTGGGCCGCAGCCAGCCTCGACGAGATATCGCGGGTCGGGGCTATCGAGCATTGGCGACAGTGCAAGAGCGATCTGGTGGGTGTGATCGGTGAAGAGGTGTTCGCGGCAGAGGGCGTATTGACGCCAACATCGGTCGAATAAGGTAGAGGGTATGGGGGAGAGGGTTGAGGGAGTCGGCCCGGATTCACTGCAGGGAGTTTGACATCGGGCGGTGCTGGTGGAAGTTGTGGAGATTTTTACCGGCTCTTGCCGGGGTGAGCGCACGTCCAGAACTTCAGGCATTCGGGCCCTCCACTGCTGCGTTCAAGTCCAGCGTATCTACTAATTGGCGTTCTGTGCAGGGAAAATGTCGATCCCAGGTGCGAACTGATTCGATTTCGACCCTACTATAAATTACGTGCGGTGACCCCCACGATATGACCGCTGTGGCCGTCCTGAGCAAAGACGATGAGCCTCAGGCGCCGGTCAGGCGCGCCGGGCGGAATGGGGATGACAATCTTTTCGTCGAGAGGAGACTTGTCCAGTTTGGCCACGCGGACAAAAGTGCGAGCGACGGCGACGTGGTCGAGGGTGCGCCCGGCATTTTCTCCGCGGGCAACGCTGGAGCGGTCGGCGTCATCAGCCAAGACGGCGTAGAGAGTCGCGCCTTTTGCGGCACTGGCAGTGAGACCCACATGGATGCCGTCACTGGTGCGCTCGAGTGAAGAAATGGCGATGTCGATGCGTGGCGCCTTAGCCGACTCCTGGATGGCCGAGAGGACAGCGCGGACGTCGCCACCGCTGGCCTGACGCTGTCCGTCGATGACCATTTGGGGTGTGTAGACGCTGGCGAGGCTGAACTGGCGGCCGTATTCATTCTGCCGGTCGGTCCATTGAGGAGAGGAGAATGGGTCGCGCCAGCCCTCGTGGTCCCAGTAGTCGACGTGTTCGCTGAGCACGACGATGGTGGTTCCGGAGACGGGCTGCTGGCGGTCGAGCTCGGCGAGCAGGCGGTCGGCAGGAGGGCAGCTTGAGCAGCCCTCGGAGGTGAAGAGCTCGACGAGCACCACGCTCGACGCGGGTTGCGGCGAATCTGAGGCCGCATGCAACGTGGCGGCGAGGGCGAGGCAGTTGAGCCAGGCGATCGATTTTCGGTGGCTGGAAAGGGACATCAGGGTCGACCCACGCGAGCGATTCTGCATTGCATGATAATGAGATTCAGCGAGCGCGGATTGGTTACCAAGGAGAAATTCACCTACGGCCCATCCGTCCCGAGATGTTAGACCGTTCCATCATTGAAATGTCCTCTGTAATTTGCCGCGACGGCGAGAGTCTAAAGAGCTGAGGCGAGCCATGGATGAAAAGAAATTGCCAGATGACGGTGTCGATCCAGATGGGATAGCGCCTGAGGCCGCAGCCGAAGAGACGGTGACGGCTCCGGAGGGTGCGCCAGCATTGGCTCAGATCATGGCGATGTCGGAAGAGACCGAGGCTTTGCCGACGATGTCTGTGGTCGACGCGGTTGCTGAGCCGTTAGTCGAGACGAAGGCCGAGCAGGAAGCGGCAGCGGCGGTGGAGGAGGTTCCGGCGCTTGCGGCGACGGCGGGGATTCGGCTGGAGAAGAAGCATCCTCTGGCGATTCGCTGGATGCACTGGATCAACTTTCCGGTGCTGGCGACGATGATCTGGAGCGGGCTGCTGATCTACTGGGGCGATTCGAAGATCGATGGAAGCCACCAGAGCGCGGTCTATCGCGCGGGGATTGGTAAGTGGACAATCTTTCGGTTCTTTCCGCAGTGGTTCTGGACCTGGTATCCGGTTTCCCTTCGGTTTTGGGAGCCGGGATGGCACGGCGCAGCCTACAACATCACGATGGGGCTGGGGTACCACTTTTTCTTTATGTGGTTTTTCATGCTGAACGGTCTGGCGTATGTGCTGTACACGCTGATCTCGGGTGAATGGCGCTACCTGGTGCCGACGAAGAATTCGTTTAAGGAAGCGATCCAGGTGACGCTCTATGACCTGCATATTCGCAAAGAGCCGTTGCCGCACCGGAAGTTCAATGGGGCGCAGCAGATTGCGTATACGTCGGTGATCCTGATGGGGCTTGGTTCGCTGGTGACGGGTCTGGCGATTTATAAGCCGAGCCAGGCGCACCTGATCACGCTGTCACTGGGCGGGTATGAGATGGCGCGTTGGTTTCACTTCTGGTTGACGATGGGGTATTGCGTTTTCTTTGTGATCCACATTTCGCAGGTGGCGAAGGCGGGTTGGAACAACTTCCGCGCGATGGTTAGTGGGTATGAGATTGTTCCGGCGAGTGAGCCTTCTTATACGCCGGATCGATAGGATGAGTGATGCCTGAAGAGGATTTGCCGAAGGAAGAAACGGCCCAAGGGCCGACGCAGGGGGAGCTTGACCGCGAGGTGAAGCGAGCTTCGGGGAGACGCACGCGGCGGAGTTTTCTGGTGGCCGGAGTTGCGGCGGCCGGCGGGCTATGGGCTGTATCGCTGGATCGATGAGGCCGAAAGCGTCGGACGGCAGCCGGTGCCATTGCGTAAGGCCTTCGAGACGAATGCAGCGATTGCGCGCGGGGTCTTTCGCGAGGCGAACCTGGCACCGACCTATCCGATATCGCGGGTGACGCCTAATATTCGCACCAACGGCAACTTCGGCTTAAAGGAGGAGTTGAAGCCGGATGGCTGGCGGTTGCAGTTGACGGGGATTGAGCACCCGGAGAGATATCCGCAGTATACGAAGGACGTGACGGCTTATGAATATCAGTTCGAGCCGATGGACGTGTCGGATCAGCCGCCGTCGCTGACTCCGCCGGACCCGAACGCCAAGCATGAGCGCGGCTCGGAGGAAGCGGGGGTTTCGGAGAGCACGCTTCCGGCGGGCACTCCGGGGCTGCTGTTGACGATGGATGACCTGCACAAGCTGCCGCATCACGAACTAGTGACCGAGTTCAAGTGCATTGAGGGCTGGAGCTATATCGGTAGCTGGGGCGGCGTGAGGTTGGCGGACCTGATTGCGGCGTATCCTCCGGCCCGGCTGGCGAATGGCAAGCTGCCCCGGTATGTGTATATGGAGACTCCGGACGGAGACTATTACTGCGGGTATGACATGCAGTGGGCGCTGCATCCGCAGAGCCTGCTGGCGTATGAGATGGGTGGGCGGCCGCTCGACGCGGTATCATGGCGCTCCGTTGCGGCTGCATACTCCGCTGAAGTATGGGTATAAGCAAATCAAGCGGATTGGGTTGATTGCTTATACGGATATGAAGCCGGATGATTACTGGACTAAGTTGGGTTATGACTGGTATGCGGGGTTGTGAGCACTTTCGAACGGAGTGTCTTCCCGTGCCGATTCTTAGCTGAGATCTCGTTTGTAGAGCGCGGTCAGTTCTGACCATGCACGCTCGGCCCCGGGTTCGTTGTAGGTTTGGCTTCCGCGCACGGTCCAGCCGTGGTCGCAGCCTTCGAAGACTTCGACGGTTGCGATTAGGTGGGCTGCTGCGAAGGCTTCCTTCAGCTTGTCCTTTGCGGTGGGATCGCGCTTGTCGTCGTTGTCGGCGATGCAGCAGAGCACCTCGGCCTTCATCTTTGGAATCATCAGGTATGGGCTGTCGGGCTTGTCGGTCACGAGTCCGCCGCCATGGAAGGTTGCTGCGGCGCCGATGCGATCGGGCACCGTGGCCGCGGTGCGGAATGTGAGCGGGCCGCCCATGCAGTAGCCTTGTACGCCCATCTTCTTTTTCTTGTCGGTCTGCGGTTGCGCGTCGAGAAATGTGGTGTAGGATTTGGCATCGCTGATGTTGGCGTCGGAGGTCAGCGCGGCGGCGAGGGGCATGACCTTGGCGCGGTCTTCGGGCTTGGAGAAGTCAAACGAGCCATCGACTACGGGCGCTTTGGCGTTGCGGTAGAACGGATTGGGAACGAGCACAACATAGCCCTCGGCGGCGAGGCGTTTGCCTATCTCGCGAAAGACTGGCCGCAGGCCGAGGATGTCGGTCCACACGAGCACTGCTGGCCATGGGCCTTTTCCCTCGGGGTAGAAGAGCGCAGAATCTGAAACACCTGACGCCATCGGCACGTTGACGTCTTTCTCGACGACCTTGGCCTGGGCCCCCGCACTGGCGGAGGTGAGCATAACGGTTGCAGCGGAACCGACTACGAATGCCCGGCGTGAGACGGTGGGGTCGTGGGTTAGTCCCTGATGAATGAAGTCATCGCACATGAAATGGATCTCTCCTGGCCTTTTTCTTGGGAAATACTGCTTTCTTCCCTTCGGGGAAGTATTGCTGAAACCGGTATGGTTGTCGAACTGTTGCGGGTAGACGAGGATCGTAAGGAATAAGTTTTGGGGAAGCGGGTGTGCCGATGAATTGGGTGATTCTTATTGTCGCGGGCTTCTTTGAGACTGGCTGGGCGATTGGATTGAAGTATACCGATGGCTTTACGCGGCTGTGGCCTACCGTCTGGACGGTGCTGTCCATGATTGTCAGCCTGTGGCTGCTGGGAATTGCGGTGAAGTCGCTGCCGATTGGGACAGCGTATGGCGTTTGGGTGGGTGTTGGTGCGGTGGGGACGCTGATTCTGGGGATTGTGTTGTTTGGAGAGCCGGTGAATTTGCCTCGGATGCTGAGCGCGGGGCTGATTATTGCGGGGATTGTTGGTCTGAAATTGTCTGCCTGATGGAGGCGTCGCACTCTACGACTCGAAGAACGTGAGGGCAATGGCGAGGGTGTCGTTGAGGCCGTGGGCCAGCGAGCTTACCCAGAGGCGCTTGGAGAAGAGATAGGCGGCTCCGAGGATGAGGCCTGAGCCGGCGCTGTCGAGGATTCCGGCTGGGCCTTTGTAGGAGTGGCCGATGCCGAATGCGGTAGAGGCGACGATGAGGGCGGCGGCCGCGCCCCACGCGGACGGCCCGAAGGCTTCGAGGGCGCGGCGGAGAATGTATCCGCGGTAGCCGATCTCTTCTCCGAAGGCGGCGAAGACCCAGATGAAGAGGAACGTCAGAAGCGCGCGCCGCCAATCATGAGCGCTGGTGATGATGGAGGAGACTTTTTCGGGCGCCGGCCAGAAGCGGTGTCCGATGGCTTCGACGGCGAGGTCTTTGAGTTCGAGGAGACCTACGCAGGCGGCGGCTGCGACGACCGTAAGCGGCCAGGATTTCGGACGCTTATAGAGGAAGGTTCCCCAGTTGCCCTCGCGAATGCGACACGAGGCGATGGCGAGGATGACGAGGATGGGGACTTCGTTGGGGATACAGTGGTAGATGTTGTGGGCGACGACGAGGAAGATGGCGAGGGTGAATTCGAGGCTGGAGATCAGTCGTTGTTGCGGGGAGAGGGATCGATCATCGCGGTTGCGCGGGCCGGTATTTTCCATCAAACGTGCAACTCCATTTCTAGAGATGGAGTTGGTTACGCAGGATGTCGAGGCTTAGTTCTAAGAGTCTCCCTAGGCTTCCGATGAGCCATGGCACTTCTTGTATTAGCTGCCACAGGCGCATGGGCATTGGTCGTTGCGGCCGACTTTGCCTCCGGTGCGGGGTTGGGCTGTTTTCTAAACGGGGCACACGGCTGAAACTTCCTCGGCATGGAGACATAAGCAATCCCACTCAAGCAAGCGCAGGCTTGAATGGATCACCCGACACCTGGCTTGAGGCGCATCATGATGCCTACATTGATATTATGATGCAGCCATGAGGACGACTGTCACTCTCGATCCCGATGTTGAGCAGTTGATTCGCAAGATCATTCGAGAGCGCGATCTCTCGTTCAATGATGCAATCAATGAGGCGATACGAGCGGGCCTGAAGAAAGAGCCTGTCCGCCAAAAGGCGTTCAAACAGAAGACATTCCCAATGGGTTCCGCAAGACATTTCCAATGGGAAAAGGCGCTTCAGGCCGCGGCGGAGCTGGAGGATGAAGAGAGGATAGGAAAGATGGCTTTGCGGAAATGATTCTGATCGACGCGAACCTTCTTATCTATGCCGTGAACCGGGACTCTCCGGCACATCGCGAATCGAGAGAATGGCTTGAGCGGGTCCTTCAAGGCGCGGAGCCGGTAGGATTTGCCTGGGTCGTGTTGCTGGCCTTTTTACGACTGACGACACGCCGAGGGTTGTTCGAGCACCCTCTGTCAATCAAAGCGGCGCTAGACATCGTCGACAGCTGGCTGGACCAGCCCGCGGCCACCACGGTACATCCGGGCCGGGACCATGCGCGCATTTTGCGCCAATTGCTTCTCACTTCCGGAGCCGGCGGAAATCTCACTACCGATGCGCACCTGGCAGCACTTGCCATCGAGCAAAACGCGGAACTTTACTCGGATGATCGCGACTCCCGGCGATTTGCTGGCTTGAGATGGCGGAATCCACTGCAGTAAGTGGAGTGGTGGGGTACCAGGCGTGGAGATAGATGTAATCCCACTCAAGCCAACGGCAGGCTTGAATGGGCACCCCGGCGGATCTGACGGCTCTCTACTCAACTGCCAATGAAATGACTTCGATTTTCACTGTACCCGAATCGGTGGCGATTCGAGTAATTGGGGCATGTTGCCCGTGTTCCTCAGCGCGAATTTCTGCCAATGGATCCCGAATGAAGTCTGGTGCCGCTTCAATCAAGAGGCGTTTAGAACCCGCCTGAACGCTCACATATAGGTGGGCATGTGCGCACTCTCCACTTGGAGCGCAGCGTCCTTCATTTCGTGCAGAAGCCGACAAACCGTGCTCAGCAACCTCATCCTCTTCCAAGTGCAGGCCGTTCAGGCTTGTGACTATTGTTTTTTCCAGCTCAACGGCAGCCGGATATGAGGTCGCTGGAATGGTGCATTGGTAGGAGGTTGACCCACCGCTATGGGTATTACCATTGAGTAAGATCACACAAGACACTTTATCGCCGAGTCCCTGAGGCATCATCGTGGCATCGAAAACTGTCGAATCTCCGTCTGAGTTTATCTTCATCCCGCGGTATCTCTCGAACCCAGTTCCGGCGGGACTGACAAACAAAAGTCTCGCCACAAACTGTGAGAGAGGCACTCTTTCAAGTTGAGTTCTGGGCTGCAATTCTTGCCACTGCTCGCACATCAACGCCAAGCTCTTTTCGGCAGGCCCGGTCAAATGATCTTGCTTATCGATTTCCCCACAAAGGTGGTCGAGTTGAGAGGGACTACCATGCGCCACCACTTTTCCGCTCTTATCAGTCGCAATAAAGCCCGTCTGAAGATTCAGCGTCGTTCTCGTTCCATCAGCGTCCACCCATGCTAAGCCCTGAGTCTCTTGGCCGTTGACCGCATGACCACAACTACAGAGCGTTAGTGCGACGATCGCATGAATTGCAGTCTTCATGATCTCTCGAAGGACCTTGCGTTCAGTTCACGCTTAGTATCTGATCCAAAAGCCGCCTGCGCCTTTTTGTTAACTGCCTCTTCTAATGCAAGGCATTCTTCCCAAATTGAAGTGCCGTCGTGGCAAGCTGTGGAGCAGAAATAGGGGTGGACGTTCCTTTTAATGAAGGCTACCAGTTGGAAACCGGGACGGAACCAATCACCATTTTCCCGCAAACTCTCAAAGTCATTCTGTATCTTACGTTTCACTAAATGGCTCTGTTGATCGTCTTTAACGTCAATCACTCCGAGCAGTTCAAAATGGCGATAGGGTTCGCTCTTGCGCTTCATCGTCCGTAATTGAGTCAGCCTGTGATAAGGGCAGGCGTCAGTCTCTCCGATTTTTATCGAACCACACTTTCCTCCTCGCTCATGTAAGAAGTAGACGTAGCCCATGCCCCGCGCCCTCTTTCCAGATAAAAGCTCCATTCTCCCCAGCCTACTGCCGAACCCAGCATGGGGCTTCTAGACATTATGCGCCCTATGTGTATCAAGAAACGGGTGGTTTCGGAGGGCCAAATGGCGTGGACCTACAGAGGCCAAAATTAGCGTATCAGGCAGCAACCCTTTGTCGGGACGCTTCGACGGGGAAGGTTACCCTTCCGAGCCGTGGCACTTCTTATATTTCTTGCCGGAGCCGCATGGGCATGGGTCGTTGCGTCCGACTTTGTCTCCGGTGCGGCGTTGGGCTACTTCCTGGGCGCCGTTGCTTCCGGCCATGCGGGCGTTGTCGAGTTCGCGCTTTTTTTTGCGCTGGAACTCAGCTTCGATCTGATCGATGGTGGTTGAAGGCTGGCGCGTTGGAATCGGCACTGGGGCGCGAACTGGTTCGGCTGGCCTTTCGGCAACGGCGACGGCTCCGCCTTGCTCTTGCAGCTCTGGATGGGTCGCGGTACCCTGAACGATCGGGCGCGGGCGGATGGAAACCGGAACCGGCTGGCCGTCGGGGCCGATGATTTGCATTAGGAAGAGGAAGCGGACGGTGTCTTCCTGGAAGCGGTTCATCATGGCTTCGAACATGTCGAAGGACTCGCGCTTGTAGGCGACGAGCGGGTCCTGCTGGGCGTAGCCGCGGAGGCCGATGCCTTCCTTGAGGTGGTCCATCGAGAGCAGGTGGTCTTTCCACAGGCCATCGAGGACGGAGAGCATGATCATGCGCTCGTGATAGCGCATGGCCGGTTCGCCGATGATGGATTCTTTGGCGGCGTAGTGTTCCTTGAGCTTCTCGAAGAGGGTCTCGCCGAGTTCGTGGCGGTTCATCTCGGAGATGTCGATGCCTTCGGCTTCGAGGTTGAGGCCGAACTGCTCGGTCAGGCGTTTCTTGATGCCGTCGACGTTCCACTGGTCGGGATGGATTTTCTCAGGCGCGAACTCGTCGAGCATTGCGCTGAGCAGGTTTGAGACGTAGTCCTCGACGATGAGCTCTTTCTGGTCGAGGCCTTTGAGCAGCTGGTTGCGGAGGCCGTAGACGGCTTCGCGCTGCTTGTTCATGACGTCGTCGTACTCGAGGAGGTGTTTGCGGGACTCGAAGTTCTGCGACTCGACCTGCTTCTGTGCTTCCTCAATGCGGCCGGAGATCATCTTCGACTCGATGGGCACGCCCTCTTCCATGCCGAGGCGCTGGAGCATGCCCGAGACCCACGGCTTGGCGAAGATGCGCATGAGGTCGTCTTCGAGGGAGAGATAGAAGCGCGAGGAGCCGGGGTCGCCCTGGCGGCCGGCGCGTCCGCGAAGCTGGTTGTCGATGCGGCGGCTCTCGTGGCGTTCGGTGCCGAGGATGTGAAGGCCGCCGGCCTCGATGACTTCGTCATGGTCTTTGGCAGCGGCGGCGGCGTGGATGGCGAAGGTCTTGTCCCAGTTTGGCTGGTCGGTCTCGAACTCCTGGCCCTCGTAATAGAAGCGCAGCAGGCCGGCGGCGGCCATGGGATTGATGGCTCCCTCGGCGGCGCTGATGGCGCGGGCAAGGCTCTTCTTGACGAGGTCGCGCTTGGTGACGAATTCGGGGTTGCCGCCGAGCAGGATGTCGGTGCCGCGGCCGGCCATGTTGGTGGCGATGGTGACCTTGCCGAGTTGTCCGGCCTGGGCGACGATCTCGGCTTCGCGCTCGTGGAATTTGGCGTTGAGCACGACGTGCTTGACGCCCTTGCGCTGAAGGATGTTGGAGAGCAGTTCGGACTTTTCGATCGAGGTGGTGCCGACGAGCACCGGCTGCTTCGACTTCGTTGAGCTTCTCGATCTCGTCGGCGACGGCGAAGTATTTTTCCTTGGCGGTGCGGAAGACGACGTCGGGGTTCTCGAGGCGGCGCATCGGCTTGTTGGTGGGGATGACGACGATGTCGAGCTTGTAGATCTTGTCGAACTCGGCGGCCTCGGTTTCCGCGGTTCCGGTCATGCCGGCGAGCTTTTTGTAGAGGCGGAAATAGTTCTGGAAGGTGATGGTGGCGAGGGTCTGATCTTCCTTGCGGATGTTGACGCCTTCTTTGGCCTCGACCGCCTGGTGGAGGCCATCGGACCAGCGGCGGCCGGGCATGAGGCGGCCGGTGAACTCGTCGACGATGATGACTTCGGGGCCCTGGGCGCCGTCTTTGACGACATACTGCACGTCGCGCCGGTAGAGGGAGTGGGCTTTGATGGCGGTCTCGACGTGGTGCTTGAAGTCCCAGTTTTCAACGTCGGCGATGTTGCCGATGCCGAGGAGTTTTTCGACCTTCTCCCAGCCGTCGTCGGTGACGGTGATGGCTTTGTGCTTTTCGTCGACGACGTAGTCTTCGGTGAGGATCTTGGTTTCGCCCTGCTCGATCTCTTCGCCGAGGATCAAGCTTGGGGATGATCTGGTTGACGCGAACGTATTTGTCGGTGGTCTGGTCGGTCGGGCCGGAGATGATGAGCGGGGTGCGGGCTTCGTCGATGAGGATGGAGTCGACTTCGTCGACGATGGCGAAGTAGTGGCCGCGCTGGACGCAGTCCTTGATGTCGAACTTCATGTTGTCGCGCAGGTAGTCGAAGCCGAACTCGTTGTTGGTGCCGTAGGTGATGTCGGAGGCGTAGGCCTGGCGGCGCTGGTTGTCGTCGAGGTCGTGGACGATGACGCCGACGGTGAGGCCGAGGAACTCGTAGATCTTGCCCATCCACTCGGCGTCGCGCTTGGCGAGGTAGTCGTTGACGGTGACGACGTGGACGCCGTGGCCGGCGAGGGCGTTCAGATAGCAGGCGAGGGTGGCGACGAGGGTCTTGCCTTCGCCGGTGCGCATTTCGGCGATCTTGCCCTGGTGCAGGACCATGCCGCCGATCAACTGGACGTCGAAGTGGCGCATGTTGACGATGCGCTTGCCGGCCTCGCGGACGACGGCGAAGGCCTCGGGGAGGAGTTCGTCGAGCGCGGCTTTTTCGGCGGCGACGATCTCGTCCTCGTCGGTCAGGCCCTCGAGCTTGGCCTGGATGCGGGCCTTGAATTCCTGGGTCTTGGCGCGAAGTTGTTCATCGGTGAGCTTTTGCAGCTCCGGCTCGAAGGCGCGGATGGTCTCGACGCCGGGGAGCAGGCGCTTCACGGCGCGTTCGTTGCTGGTGCCGAAGACCTTTGCGAGTGTTTTCTGGATCACGTGAGTACTTCCTTAGGCCGTGCTTACGGCCGGGTTTGCCTGCTGGGGTGCTGGGCAGGCGAAACGCTGTCTCCTCTAGTTTATTCGACTCTGGGAGGGAATGGAGGGTGAGGGGCGGCGCGGGAGGGGAAATTCAAGAATCTAGCGCTGTTTCTCGAGGTTGTCCAAGCGAGCATCGTTTTGGCCGAGAGTTCTATAGAACTGCTCAAACTCGCGATGCATTTCACTTCGAAGGCTGGTGAGATCGGTTTGTACTTCCTTTACTTCGCTGCGTACGTCCTTGATCTCGTTCCGCACATCTTTAAAATCGACTCGGATGTCTTTGAAGTTGTTTTCGAGCCGGTCGAGTCGACCGTCCAAGCGAGTTTCTACCCGGACTAACGCCTGATTGTTAAAGGAGATCCCGCCCAGAATTGCGAGCAGCGGTACTCCAACAACAATGACGTCGTGCATGTTGGGTGTCCCTCTGCGTTGAGTATAAGGGACTTCCTTTTGCGAATTTGAGCTAGGTTCCAGGTTGGGCGGGCTTGTGTTTCATTTCGGAACAGCGTGGAGTGTCGGCGGTGTGCGGCGTCTCACGCATGTGAGCGTCCGAAAGCGCACATCGTTTTCGGATTCTGGACGATGCCCTTTCCGCGTCGCTATGTAAGTTACAGTATCCATGCAGTTTAGTCTGGGTCTTGGTTGGTGGAGGGATTGCCTTCCTTCTCTCTAGTGGCTGCGGTTCTTCCGAGCAGCCTATGAGGTGGTGCATGAAAGCCTTGCTGCGAAATCTTCGTTTCAGCCTGAGGATGTTGCGTAAGAATTCCGGCCTGACTGTCGCAGTGTTGGCGACGATGGCTCTTGGCATTGGGGCGACGACGGCCATTTATACGGTGGTTTACCAGACGCTGATTGCGCCCTTGCCATATGCGCAGCCCGACCAGCTGGTGATGGTGTGGTCCAAGCCGGGCGATGGAAGAAATGTCATCTCTGCCGGAGATTTCCTTGATTGGAAGCAGCAGAACAAGAGCTTCCAGGACATTGTCGCCTCGACAGAAGTCAGTTTCAATCTCTCAACCAATGACCAGCCTGAACAGGTGGATGGCAGGAGGGCGACCTCCGGCTTCTTCAAGTTGTTTGGGATTCCGATGTTCATGGGCCGGGACTTTTTGCCGGAGGAAGGTATTCCTGGCAGAGATCACGAAGTCATCATGACTTACAAGATTTGGAGCCGGTTGGGTGCGGACCGAAACATTCTCGGCAAGACGTTGCAGATTGATGGAGCGCCATATACCGTTGTCGGTGTCACGCCGCGCGGCGTCTGGGACCACTATGGGGATGAGCTGACTGTCCCGCTGGCCTTTCGTCCCGAACAAATCAACCACGACTACCATTGGATGATCGCGATGGCCCGGCTTAAACCTGGGGTGACAATCGCCCAAGCCCAAGCAGACATGGAGTCGGTGGCCGCCCATGTAGCGGCAGCTTATCCAAAATCGAACAAGGGTTGGGGAGCTTCGGTTGAGCCGTTGAAAGATGACTTTGTTTCTGCTGATACCATCCGGAATCTCTGGCTTCTGCTGGGCGCGGTTGGGTGTGTCTTGCTCATCACCTGCGTCAACATCGCGAACCTGCTGTTGGCAAAGGGCGCGTCGCGGCAACGCGAGGTCGCGATACGGGGATCAATGGGCGCGACCCGCAGGCAGATCTTTGGCCAGATACTGACGGAGAGCCTGGTGCTCGCGGCGCTGGGAGGCGGTCTTGGCGTGCTGCTTGGAGCTGCGTTGCTGCGGGGTATCAATATCGTGCTGCCTGAGAATTCGCTTCTTCCCGCGGAGGTGAATCTTTCCCTTGATTTGCATGTTCTCTTAGCTGCCCTAGCCGCCACGACTTTAGCGGGGCTGCTCTTTGGTTATGCTCCGGCATGGTATGCCTCGCGCATCGATCCGGCGGAGGCGCTCAAAGAGGGCGGTAGGTCGGGATCGAGCACGGGCAGCCAGAGGCTGCGGCGAGCATTGGTGGTAGGCGAGTTCGCCCTGGCCCTGGCGTTGCTTGCCGGGGCAGGTCTGGCCATCCATAGCTTCTGGAATCTGACTCGAGTTGACTTGGGCATGCGTACCGACCATGTGCTGACCTTTGGCCTTCGTCCGCCGCACGGAAAGCTCGCGACTGGGGAAGAGATGGACAGCTACTACCGCCAGATTGTCGCTGCGGTGAAGTCGTCGCCTGGAGTCGATCATGCGGCAGCTGTCACTGGAATGCCGCTGCAGTACCACAGCGACGGCATGGCGTTTACCGTTGTCGGCGTGCAGCAATATACGGAACCATCGCAGCGTCCGGATGCCGGCTTTGACGGGGTGACGCCGGATTACTTCAAGACATTTGGCGTACAGCTTGTGCGCGGGAGGGAATTTAACGATCAAGACACGGCGAAGAGCGTGCGAGTGGCGATTGTCAACGAGGAACTGGTGCGGCGTTATCTGAAGGGAACCGACCCGCTACAGCAACGACTCAGCATCGACGGGTTAATCCCCGGGGTCGAAAAGGTCGGCGGGCCGGTGGAATGGCAGATTGTCGGCGTTTCTCACAATGTCCGCTATGGCGTTCGGCAGGACAGCCCGCAGATCATTGTCCCCTTTTCGCAATCACCCATGCCGAGCGCCAATATTGGAGTCAGGACAGAGCAAGATCCGGCGGCGATGACCACGACACTCGCCGCGGCCGTACACTCGGTCGATCCCCAGATTGCGTTAGCGACGCCTCGCACGCTCGATGAAGTCAAAGATCACGTGCTTGCGGGAGACCGCTTTACGATGGACCTCTTCGGCAGTTTCGCCGGACTCGCGATTGTTCTGGCGGCGATTGGGATTTATGGGGTGATGGCGTTTGCGGTTTCGCAACGCACGCGCGAGATCGGCGTACGCATCGCGTTGGGTGCGAGCAAAGGGAACATCGCCAGTCTCATTGTGCGCGAGGGATCCATATTGGCGTTGATTGGCCTGGTTGTGGGTCTGGGGGGCGCGCTTTTCGTTGGCCGCGCGATGCAGAGCACTCTTTATGGGGTCAAGGCACTGGATTTGACTATCTTCGGCGTGGTTGCGGCGATTTTATTTGCAATTGCCTTGCTGGCGTCTTATCTCCCGGCGCGTCGAGCAACGGCGATCGATCCGGTGGCGGCGCTGCGGTCGGAGTGATTCACGAGGGGGCTTCCGGAGCGGTGAATCTCCCTGTGCTCCGCCGACCTTCTACTTTTAGAACAGTTTGGCGAGGCGATGGTAGCGCTTTGCCTGCGCGACATCTTGCATGATTTGTGCCTTGAGGGCTTCGGGCGTTGGGAACTTGCGCTCTTCGCGGAGGCGATGGAGGAAAGTGAGTTCGAGGGGCGTTTCGGCGGAGAGGATGAGAGAGTTTGTTGCCGCGTCGTAATCAAGCAGGTAAGTTTCGACTGCGTAGGAGTCTTCGCCGAAGGTGGGGCGGTTGCCGGCGTTGGTGACGGCGTTGAAGAGCTGGCCGTCAATGTTCATTCGGGTGACGTAAACGCCGTTAGCAGGGAGCAGTTCGGGGTACGGCGCGAGGTTGATGGTGGGCACGGTGAGGCGGCTGCCGATGCCGCGTCCTGGGGCTGGCGTCGAGTGAATGCTGAATGAGCGGCCGAGCAAGGCGCGGGCGGTGGTCATATCGCCAGCCTGGATGAGTTCGCGGATCTTGCTGCTGCTGATCTTGATGCCGCGATGGTAACGTGGGGAAAAGATCTGCACGCGGAAGCCGAGGTCGTGGCCCATTTCGACCAGGTCTGCGGACTGGCATTGTGCCTTGTGCCCGAAGCGGAAGTTGTCTCCTTCGTGAACCTCAATCGCGTGCAAGCCATCGCGTAGCACGGCAGTGACAAATGCCTCTCCGGCCATTTTGCAGAGCTCATCGGTGAAGGGAAGCACGAGTACGGCGTCGATTCCTGAAGCGCGCAGCAGTTCGAGACGCTTGGGCATTGGAGTGATCAGCTTGACGGCTTGATCTGGGCGAAGGAGGCGTGACGGGTGAGGATCGAAGGTGACCGCGACCGACTTGGCTCCGAGTTCTTTTGCGCTGTTTTGGATCTCGGCCAAGAGCCACTGGTGACCGCGATGGACGCCGTCGAAGTTGCCGATGCTGGCGACGGTGGGGCCGAAGTCTGCGGGGATTTGGTCGAGGCTACGAAAGATGTCCATGATCAGAATCTCGATCGGGATGACGAGGCCGTCGTAGGCGAGGCGGATGTGCGGCGGCAGTTTCGCTTCGACTTCGGCGTGCCCGATCTCGTGCGACATGTGGGTGAACCACGCACGTCGCGCTCCTATTTTATCGACCCAGGCGGTCGCTTCCTCGACATTGGCGTGACTGGGATGGGCACGTTCGCGAAGGGCGTCGATCACGACGACCTCTACGCCCTCGAGCAGCGCGAGGCTGGAATCGGAGATGGCATTCATGTCGGTGAGGTAGGCGGCATTGCCGACGCGATAACCTCCTGTTTCCATGTGGCCGTGGAGCAGCGGAATGCGTTGAAAGCATGCACCGAAGATGTGGACCGAATCTGAGCCGTTGAGCCGATTCAGTTGGACGCGGGCGCGGAGCTTGTATTGCGACTCCTCGGAGAAGGTGTAGGCGAAGATCGTTTCGAGGGCCTCTGCCGTCGCGTCGTCGGCGTAGAGGGGAATCTTCTCAGCCGCCTTGAAGCTGAGTGGGCGGAGATCGTCCATGCCGAGAATGTGGTCGGCGTGGGAGTGCGTATAAAGAACGGCGTCCACGTTGTCGATGCGATGCTTGATGGCCTGGGTGCGGAAGTCGGGGCCGGTATCGATAATCACGCAATGGGGGATGACATGGTGGCCTTGCCAGACGACCGCAGCCGAGGGGCGCAGGCGGAAGTCGCGCGGATCCGGTGATGTGCAAACACGGCAATCGCAGCCGAGAGTGGGTACTCCCATAGAGGTACCGCTGCCGAGAATAATCAGGGAGGCTTGCATGGATGATGAAACGGGAGAAGCGAATTTTGGGGCCGCGAATTTTGTCGTTAGACTAGCAGTGGTCGATCCTGACGGTGAATGGAGTTTTTAAGTTGAAGCATCATCTCTACTATTGTCCGTCTTGCAAGTTGCGGTTTCAAAATCAGAACTTTGGCTATGGTTATCCTAAGCTGAACTCGGAAGGCAGCGCTCTTTGCCCCTACTGCGAGACGCCTATGGCGCAAGCTTTGAGCGAGACCTTCCCGGAAGATTGGGTAGAAAAGCGGCCGCAGGTTGAGTCCGATGAGGCCGCGGCGATTTAGGCCCGTTCTTTAGGCGCATGCTGGCGGCGGGACCACTCGCCGCCAGGCTACTGGCGCTTGGTTGCGGCGCCGTTCAAAGCGTCTTCCTTGGCCAGCCTGACCCAGGCATTTTCAAGCTTCTTGTGGACCTTGCTGATGTCCAGGGGATCGGCGTCGGCGGAAATCGTCTTGTCGTATTCAGAGACCGACTGCTCCCATTGGGCGACCGCGAGTTTCAGCCGGCCGGTCTTCTCGTATAGGTCGCCGAGATGATCGTGAACGGTCGGGTCGGAGCCGTTGTGCTCGGTGGCGCGACGCAGGTTGTCCTCAGATAGTTGGTACTGGCCGAGCTTGAAGTAAGCCCATCCGAGCGAATCGAGATAGGCGTAGTTCTGCGGCTCTTGTTTGACGGCCTGCTGGATCATGGTCAGCGCCTCGTCGAGCTTGACGCCGCGATCGGCCTGCATGTAGCCGAGGTCGTTCAGAGTCATGCTGTTGTCCGGGTCGATGGCCAGTACCTTGCGGAATTGGACCTCGGCGTCGTCATAGTGTTTCTGGCGCTCAGCGAGGGCGCCGCGCAGGAAATAGATGTAGACCTTGTCGCTCTGCTTGGTGGCGAGGGGCTCAGCCAGATCGAGCTGCTCGCTGGCTTCATTCCAGCGCTTGAGGCGCATGTCAATGTTGGCCAGGGCGATATGGACGGGGCGATCGTTGGGAACCTGCGGTGAGGCATTCCCGGTCGGGACGCCCAGCAGAGATTTCGCGAGCGCAACGCCTTCGTCCGCTTTGCCGGTATCTGCGAGCTGTCCGGCGAGCATGAGGGCGATGTCGCGGTCCTTGGGCAGTTTGGCGTAGGCTTCGCGAGCGACCTGGGTGGCTTTGTCGTATTGCTTGGCTTCGCGATAGGAATCGACCTCACCCTGATAGCCTTGGGAGGTGAATTCGCCGCCGAGTTCCAGCATCTTGTGATAGGCGTCCACAGCCTGGAGGGGCTTGTTCTGTTCGCGGTAAAGGACGGCGAGGCGGTCGAGGAAGAAGGCGCGGGCGTTTTTCTCTGACTCGGAATATTGTCCGCTGGAGTGCTCGTTTTGATCGACGAGCTTCTGCAGGATGGCTGCGGCTTCGTCCTGCTTGCCGACGGCTTCATCCGCGAGCGCTTCGTTGAAGCTGATCTCGGTGAGCTGGAGGGGATCCTGGGAGAGCGTCCGGGCCTTCTTCAATGAGGCGATGGAAGCATCGTAGTTGCTCTGGCGGCGCTGGATCTCGGCGATGCGGAGCCAGGCGTTGGCATCCTGCGGGTCAGCGGTTGAGATTCCCTGGAAGGCAGTCAGGGCGTCATCGAGATCGTTGTCGTTGAGCAGCGCCTGGGCAAGAGAACGTTCGGCGTCGAGATTCGACGGATCAAGATCGACGGCGCGGCGGTAGGCGGCAATCGCCTTTTTCGGTTCTTTGGTCTCGTCATAAGCCTGGCCCAGGGCGTACTCGGTGCGAGGGGTCTGGTCGTCTTCGGGAATGGCGCTCAGCAAATCGATTGCGCGGTGAAGATCGCCTTCCTCGGTGTAGAGACGGGCGAGGTTCAGAATGACCTCTTCAGAGCCGGGGTCGATCTTCTGCGCGGCTTTGAACTCGTCCTCGGCTTTGACGCTATCGTGGTTGACCGAATACAGCTGGCCGAGCAGGAGGCGGTCTTCGATGTTGTCGGGTTCGAGCGCGACGATTTTGGTGTATTCGTCGATGGCGAGCTGGAGCACCTGGCCGGAAGGTCCACCGGACTGGCCGTCACCTAAAGAGCGCAGGTAGATGCGGCCCAGCAGCTTGTGGGCGTCGAGGTTGTTGGGGTCCTTCTTGAGCAGATCCTGGGCGGCGACGATCGCCTCCTTGATCTTTCCGGTCTTGAAGTAAAGATCCGCGAGGCCGTTGTTGAGGAACTTCGAGGTCGGGTCGGCGTTTAGCGCGAGCTTGTATTCCTCGATGGCGCGAGTGGCGTATTCGCTGAGGTTGTAGTTGGTGGCCATCTCCTCGTAGCTGTGGGCCAGGGCGTAGTGGTAATACGCCGCGCGCGCGGTCGGGAACCTGTGGCGTGGTGCTGGAAAGTGCTGGGGTGGACTGCGCGAGGGCCATGCCGCCAGCCGCAAAGACGATCGGCAACGCGCCGAGGCGCCAACGAGAACGGCGGACCGATGCCGGCTGCGGCAATACAAGTTGAAGCAAAGGTTCGGTGATCATGGTGGCAGTTTCCTGGCTGGCAGTGTTAGTCAACGTCAACGCTTGGCTCCGCGGAGGGTACCGACAGACAGAATCAACACGGAATTTTGCGTTTTGCTTCGGATTATCGTCTGACCCCAAGAATGTCTTGCATATTCAGACGATTGTAACTTGATTCAGGCTTCTTTTTCGCCCTCGTCCTCTTTGATGCGACGCGAATCGGGCCGTCCGCATCTATGCCAGGTGACTCAGACTTCCTAAATGGAGGGAGTGTCGAAGAGATCAATTTCCTCGGCTGTCGGTACCGCGATTTTTTCAGCCCAAGCTAATAAGTCGTGTTGCTCCATTGGCGGATGCTCCGTTCCTCGACGCCGAATTCGGTCAAGGAGAACATCAATGGGCGCAGAGAGATAGTGCAACTCAACGGCAGCTCCAAGCTCCCTGGCTCCGAGACGGAGCGTGTCCCGTTCCGACCGCGCCCATGTATCCCACTCGATGATTACGGTAAGCCCTTGCGAGAGGAGTTCCCGGGCAAGCTTCCACCGCAGAGCTTCGATCGCCTCGCGCCTCGCCTCGTCGTATAGATCGAGCAAGAGGGCACTCATCCATTCATCGGGTGAGAGACGAATCGCGCGGAGCTTCCTTTCCAGCAACATGGAATGAGTGGTTTTCCCCGAACCGGGCAAGCCGCACACAATAATCAGTCTCGGATTAGTGCCGAAGGTTTCCATAGGAGCATCAGTGGCGGAAGTGGCGGATTCCGGTGAAGACCATGGCGACTCCAAGTTTGTCGGCGGCGGCGATCACTTCCTCATCGCGGACTGAGCCTCCGGGCTGGATGACGGCGGTTGCTCCGGCTGCGGCCACCGCTTCGAGGCCATCGGCAAAGGGAAAGAAGGCGTCAGAGGCGGCGACGCAGTTGTCGAGCGGCAGAACGGCCTTCATCGCGCCGAACTTCGCGGAGTCGACGCGGCTCATCTGGCCGGCGCCGACTCCCAGGGTCTGGCCGTCACGCGCGTAGACGATGGCGTTCGATTTGACGTGCTTGCAGACCCGCCAGGCGAAGAGCAGGGAATCGATCTCGGCGTCGGTCGGCTTGCGGGCGGTGACGGTCTTCAGATCGCTGGCGGAGATGCGGGCGCTGTCGGCGTCCTGCAGGAGGAGTCCGCCGGAGACTTGCTTGATGACGCGTGTCGTTTTGCCGGAGTTCACGGCTGATGAGGCGGAGGTTTTTCTTGGCGGCGAAACGGGCGAGGGCTTCCGGCGTATAGCTGGGCGCGGCGACCGCCTCGACGAAGAGCTTGGCGATCTCTTCGGCGGCTTCGGCGTCGACCTCGCGATTGACGCCGATGACGCCACCGAAGGCGGAGATGGGATCGGCGGCGAGGGCCCGCTGATAGGCGTCGACAACGGACATGCCGATGGCTGTCCCGGCCGGATTCGTGTGCTTGATGATGGCCACGGCGGTCTGGTCGAACTCCTGGACAAGCTCCCAACAGGCGTCGAGATCGACGAGGTTGTTGTAGCTGAGTTCCTTGCCCTGGAGTTGCCGAGCGCCCGCGACTCCGGAGCCGCTTTGATCGTTGTAAAGAGCAGCGCGCTGGTGGGGGTTTTCTCCGTAGCGCAGTGGCATAGCCAGCGGGTAAGCGAGGCGAAGCGTCGCCGGGAATGGCGCGTCGGCGGTTTCGTAGAAGCTCAGCGGAGCATGGGCTTCGGCGCCGCCGAGTTGCTCGAGGGTGTTGGCAATGGCCGTGTCATACGCCGCGGTGAGCGCGAAGGCGGATTTGGCGAGACGCCAGCGGGTTTCGCGGGCGAGGGCGCCCTTGTTGGCACGGAGCTCTTCGGCGAGCAAAGCGTAATCGGCCGCCGAAGTGACCACGGCGACGTCTTCAAAGTTTTTGGCTGCGGAGCGCACCATTGAAGGGCCTCCGATGTCGATGTTTTCAATCACTTCGGCGAAGGTCACGCCCGCGCGGGAGGCGGTTTTTTCGAAGGCGTAGAGATTGACGACGACCATGTCGATTGGCTGGATGCCGTGGCTCTCGACCGCGGCGCGATGCTCGGCGTTTTCGCGGATGTGGAGGATGCCGCCGTGGACCATGGGATGAAGGGTCTTGACGCGGCCATCGAGCATCTCAGGAAAGCCGGTCAGTTCGGAGATATCGAGCACGGCGAGGCCCGCTTCGCGAAGCACGCGGGCGGTGCCTCCGGTCGAGACCAGCTCAACGCCGTGCGCGGCAAGTTGGCGGGCGAAGTCGACGAGCCCGCTCTTGTCGGTCACGCTGAGAAGTGCGCGGTGGATCTTCTTCAATCCAAGATTGGAGCTGGGAGCTGATGTTGGAACTGGGGATGAGGCGGGCATTGAAGGGGTCAAGCGAAAACTCCTGTGTGATTGCGCCGAACTGAGCCGGTTGTGAATCAATTGCAATGGAGCCGGGCACATCATCAGCCGGACTCGGTGGGGTTAGCCCTAATAAGGCTATAGCATTTCGCAATACGCTGGAATTTCCCACAGAGGCCATGTTGGCCTTTTCTTTAGTGAAAAGGCCAGCTGAGAATGGGCCTTCGGTCTACACTTTGCGCAATTGCTACAGCGGAACTGGGGTAGCCTAACAAGTGATGGATTCGAATTGGCCGAACGGCCGCCCCGAAGACCGTGCGGTTGGTGTAACCCCGGAGATACTGCCTCCGTTGGACAGCAGTGGTGCGGGCCGCTCGCCGGATCGACCGGTAGCGCGATCGCGCGGCGGTTGGGCGGCTGCGCCCGCGACTTACCTTCTGGTCGGGATTAACGTTGCCGTCTTCCTCTTGATGGCATTCAGCGGGGTTTCGACGACCAGTCCAACTTCGAATCAGCTCTTGCACTGGGGGGCGGACAACGGCGGCTTGGTGTTGCAAGGTGGGCAGTGGTGGCGACTCACCACTTCGACCTTTGTCCACGTCGGGGTGATTCATCTGGCAACCAACATGTGGTGCCTGTGGAACCTGGGATTGCTGGGCGAGCCGTTGCTTGGGGCGGTCGGTACGGTGCTGGTCTACTTGCTGACGGGTATTGCCGGAAACCTGCTAAGCATCGCCGTGAACCCGGGCTTGCCGGGCGAGCCGAACGGGATCGTTGGCGCGGGCGCTTCGGGCGCGATCTTTGGCCTGGCTGGGGTGTTGATCATTCTGCTGAAATCGAAGCTGCTGCCGGTGCCTGAATTCGAATTAAAGAAGCTGCGGCGGAGCGTAATTTACTTTGCGGTGCTGAACTTCGTTCTCGGCGCCGGCACGATGCTGATTCCGTCGGTGATCCGAATCGACCAGATGGCGCATTTAGGCGGCTTCCTTAGCGGCCTGGCCGTTGGCGTGCCATTGGTGCCCAGAATCGGTGCTCCGCGAGCGGAGTTTATCCAAAGACAATGGGTCGCCTTCGCGGGCTGCGCACTCCTGCTTGCGCTCCTGGCGTACGGTATCTTCAGCTATGCCCGACCGGCGTAGCGAAGTTTGTATTGGGGAAGCGCGTCCCGTGAACCTATCCGGGCAGGTTGGCTGAGTTTAGAGCAAAAGTACAGTTAGTGTAATGTGCGGAGTTTGTCTCAGCAGGCGTTTTTCTGGGGAAAACGCTGCCAGGCGGTGCACCTCACACTACGCCAGCTGTACTCTTGCTTTAGCGAACCGCTGTCGTTGCGAACTTCTTGACCATTGCCAGCAAGAGTTTGCGATCGCTGTCGTTGAGATTGGTCGAATAGCGCCGCATCTGGGTTAGAAAGCGAAGTTCTTCCTCGCTGAGTTTTCTGGTATTCATCTCCCGTCCCAGGCTGTCTTCAGCAAAGAATTGGGCAAGGGGGAGGTCGAGGGCCTGGGCGATTTTGGCGAGAGTATCGAGTGAGGGAACCGTGTGACCGTTCTCTACACGGGAGAGATAGCAGCGCAACAGGCCGGTGCGCTTTTCTACATCCCCCTGAGACAGTCCCTTCTGCAAGCGGTAACCGCGAATAGTAGTTCCGATTTTCATATTTTTATTTTGTGGCCTTCCATCCACAGATTTTAGCTTGTGAATCTCTTGAGGCAGCATACCGAACTCGGAAGTAACGAACGATGAGGTGTTGGCAGTATGGTTAACATGTCGAAAGTACATAAAGCAAGAAATATTTTCAACGGGTATATTCCTCGCCTATTTCCTTGTTAATCCGCACTTGGTTGGTGGGAATCGCGGCCACCCCGTGCTCAACCGTTCCCGTTTGAGGCAGTAAGCAAAGATAAGTCGCAACCCACGGGAGGTCATGTTATGGCCTAACTCAAGTCAAACCCGAGTGTATTCAAAACCCGAGGCCGATGTAATTTTGACCTCCCGGGAAACGGTAACTGGCCCAGCAACGCCAAGTCTCACCACGACACCCATGGATGGTGCGCGAAGTACCCGGGGATTTCAAGGACAAAATCGGACTGGGAATCCAGTATGGTTCTGCGCGGTTGAGAAAATTAAGATAGTTACTCTTCGCCCGACCGGAAAGCGCTGGAGCTGGGTCCGGGTTAGCCCATGTACATGCCGCCATTTACATCGAGGACATGGCCGGTGATGTAGCTCGCACCCTCTGAGGCGAGGAAGGCTACGGAGTGGGCGACGTCGACGTCGCTGCCAATGCGGCCGAGCGGAATATGGCTGAGGATGGTCGCGTTTTGCTTCTCGTCGAGCACGGCGGTCATGGGGCTCTCGATATAGCCGGGGGCGACGACGTTGGCGGTGACCCCGCGCGAGGCGAGCTCGCGAGCGAGGGACTTGGTGAAGCCGATGAGGCCGGCCTTGCTGGCGGCGTAGTTGGCCTGGCCGGCCTGGCCGATGCGCCCGACGACGCTGGAGATATTGATGATCCGGCCGGAGCGGGCCTTGATCATCGAACCCATGACGGCCTGGGTGAGCAGGAAGGTCCCGGTGAGATTGGTATTCAGGACATCGTCCCAGTCGGCGCGCTTCATGCGCAGCAGCAGGTTATCGCGGGTGATTCCGGCGTTGTTGACGAGGAGGTCGAGCTTTCCGTAGTGCGTGAGGACGGCTTTTGCCGTGGTCTTGATCGACTCCTCATTCGCGATATCGAGGACGAAGACTTCAGCCTGGCCGCCTGCGGTGGCGATTTCGGCGGCGACCTGCTTGAGCTTGTCTTCGTTGCGGGCTGCGAGGGCGAGGGTGAATCCGTCCTGGGCGAGGCGGAGAGCGACGGCGCGGCCGATGCCCTGAGAGGCTCCGGTGACGAGGGCGACTTTGATTGGATTGGGTGAGACTTCCGGTGTGGACATCTCCGCAATTATAGGAGATGGCTTCCGTTGGTCTCTGCCCCCAGCGCTCGTATCAGTTCCTGGAGGGTACCCCCCTCCCCCTCTACTAGCTAAAATCATTGTTTTCAGCAGGTTGGCGGGGACTCGCTCGTAACTTATTCATTCTGTTCGGCTTGCTAACAGATTTCTCAAAATAAACGACTTATTGCGTTTTCACGGCGTGACGCCTGGCTTCATCCGATTCCTCGGTTGGCCGTATGTGGCCAGGAACTGCTTTTTGGGTGCTGTTTCAAGGCTATCGCGTTGGGGTGGATTTCTGATGGGAATTCTTTGGGGAAATTGGATTGGTTTCCCGATTTGGGAAATGCTTCGGGCCGTTCCGGGGAGCGGCCCTTTTGGGGATTCATGCAGGGGGATCCGTCAATCAGCCGTACCCTTCAGGTTAACGGTAGAGGTCGCAGCGCCCCCACTTGGTGTGAGGGTAAGCACGTCGTTATGCAGGCCGACCGCAGTTGGGTCGAACTCGACCGGCAGGGTGCAGGTTCTGCCCTCCGCGATCCCGGTCAGGCAAGTGTTCTGTGCCGTACTGAGAATCTTGTACATCTTGTAGCTGGGACCGCTGATTGCCGTCCCAATCGCCACGGGACCCGGCACCCCGACGTTGTAGACGGTCAGCAGCAGTGTTTTTGTGCTGCCGAACGGAATGGCGCCGAACTGAAGCGGGTCTTCTATTTCGACGCCCACGCCGCTGGCGCTGCCACGCAGACCAACGGTAGGATGGCCCGATCCATTGGTCTGGAGAGTTAATGTGTCGCCATGTCCACCTACCGTTAGCGGGGAGAACTCCACCTGCAGGGTGCAGTTGTTACCCGCAGTCACTCCTGCTCCGCAGGTGCTGGACATGATTTTGTAGCTGGGGCCGTTGATCGACGGCGCGACAGTGAGCGTGCCTCCACCGATATTGGTGACCAACAGCGATTGGGTTTCGGTGCTGCCGAAGGCGATGGTGTTGAACTGGAGCAAAGTTGTCGAGACTTGCGCTGCCGGGCCCTGGCCTGTCCCACTCAATGAGATGAGCTGCGTCGCCAGTTCGTTATTCAGCGTGTTGTCGGTCAGAGTGAGTGTGCCGGCCGTGGGAGTCGCCGCGACAGGCGAGAATCTGACGCTTATATCGCAGCTCTCGCCGGGCGACAACGACGAGCTGGCGGTGCAATCTGCAGGCATTCCCGGCCCGGGAACCAGGTCAAAGTTCGCGCTGATGCTCAAGCCGCTCAGTGAAAGCGTGGCGTTGCCGATGTTTTGGATTTGCACCGACTGCGGGCTGCCGCTGGTGCCGACGGGGGTCGGAGCAAAGGTCAACGAGGGAGGATTTGAGCGTTGGAGCTCGACGACGGCTTTCGAGTACTCCAGCGATACGAAGAGATCGCCGGCTGAATCCACCGCCAATGCATTTGGATAATAAGGAAATCCGGTACCCACCTCGATCGCCGTATGGCCGCCGACCGGCAACTCCAGTACGGAGCTGTAACCATTGTTTGTCACAAATACGTCGCCGACCCCATCGACTGCCAATCCGGAAGGACTAAACAATCCGACGAAAGGTAGCGTGATCGGTGCGCTGCTGGCGGCTGGCAGCTCCACTACCCGGTTATTGAGAAAGTCCGCCACGAATAAATCGCCGAGAGCATCCACTGCAACGTTTCGAGGGAAGCTCAATCCGTTGAAGGGGAGAGTGATCTGGGCACCGCCGCCGGCTGGCAACTCCAACACCCGATTGTTGTTGGAATCGGAGACGAAGACATCGCCGACCGCATCCACTGTTAATGCAGATGGCAGACTGAGCCCGCTCAAGGGGAGCGTGGTTTGGGCGCCGCCCGCAGTCGGCACTTCCACTACCCGGTTGTTCTCAGTATCCGCGATAAACACATCGCCGGCGCCGTCCACAGCCACCCCTTGAGGCTCAAACAGCCCACTGCCCACCGTGGTCTGAGCGCCGCCGCCGGCCGGCAGCCTCACTATCCGGCTGTTGGACTCATCCGCAATGAAAACATCACCTATGCCGTCCACGGCCACGCCCCACGTCTCGCCAAGCCCGCTAGCAGGCAGAGTGGTCTGGGGGGCAGGAGTATAGGCAATCTGTGGGCTGATTCCCGTGCCGTAAATCAGCGTCGTGGCGAGCACATTCCCGCCTCCGTCCACGATCTGCACCGCTCCCTGGCGGGTTCCAGCGAATTTTGGCTTAAAGGTCACATTCACCGTGCAGGTTGTGCCCACCGTCACGGCGTTCGAACAGGTACTACCGTTCGCCAACGTAAAATCGAGGTTTGGCGCGCCGCCGGTGAGCACGTTTGGAGTAGTGCCGAGCGTCACGTCGGCAATGATGTTGAAGTTGAGGGTTAATGTCTGGCTGCATGGCGCAGGCGTCGTCTGGCCGGGCGCGCAAACGTTGACGCCTTCAAAGTTGACCGAACGCGTCTGCAATTCCACTGCGATGTAATCTACGCCGTTCCCGACTCGGACGGGGATGAACACATCCCCTTCGCCATCCACGGCAACTCCATTGTTGAGAGCGAAATCGTTGGAACCACCGGTCAGGAGCGTCGTCAGCGGCCCATAGCCGGTCGCCGTCCGAGGCAATTCCACTACCTGCAACACGAAAGAGCCGCTAGGGAGGTCGGAAAACCAATCGACGAACAAATCCCCGGCACTGTCCACGGCAACTCCCTCTTCGATCGACGGAGCGAAGAGCAACGGCGTCTGCGTCCCGAAGCCTGTCGCGGTCCGCAGCAATTCCACCACAGGCCCTGTGGAATCGTTGGCGCCGATGAACACGTCCCCAGCGCCGTCCACGGCGACTCCGGATGGGCCAAGTACATCGTCGCTCGCCAGGGTGGCCTGCGGCCCGTAGCCGGTCGTCGTCCGTGGCAACTCCACCACACGATTATTTTCATTGTCGGCGATAAAGATGTTCCCTGCCCCGTCCACGGCAATTCCCTCGGGGAAAGACAAACCGCTGGCTGGCAACGTTGTCTGCGGCCCATATCCTGTCGCGGTCCGCGGTAATTCCACTACACGATTATTTTCGCCGTCGGAGATCAATACATCCCCTGCGCTATCCACAGCGACGCCGGTGGGTTCATTCAAACCGTCGGCTGGCAGGGTGGTCTGCGGTCCATAGCCCGTCGCAGTCCGCGGCAATTCCACCACGCGGTTATTGAAAAAGTCGGCGATGAACACATTGCCTGAGCTGTCCACGGCAATTCCGTAGGGGTAATTCAGGCCGCTGGTAGGGAGGGTCATCTGCGCGCCAGCGAAGGTCACGCTCTGCCCTTTCGCTGCCATTGGGACAACGCAAAGCAGGACGCCGCCGAGCAGAGCCAGCGGGTGTTGGAAGAGGGTCTTTGGGGAGGAAAACCGGGGCAGGAAACGCAGGTTCATACTGCTACCTCTTTACAGCGCCGAAATGCTCGCTTCGGCGCATCGAATTATACTCGCCGAGTCAAGTATTGTCAAGAAGACCGCTGGAGCTGTCGAACCCGGGATCCCTCGACCTTGCTCGGGATGACAAATTACGGCGGTTCTGGGCGACGGCTATTTGGGGGGAGAACGGACCCCAGCTCTTGCCAGAGAGCTGGGCTGCTTTTGCTAATCGGCAACGCCGTCCAGCTTGACGGTGGAAGGCTGCCCGAGGCCGGGTGTCAGGGTAAGCACGTCGTAATGCAGGCCGACCGCAGTTGGGTCGAACTCCACCGGCAGGGTGCAGGTTTTGCCCTCCGCGATCCCGGTCAGGCAAGTGTTCTGTGCCGTACTGAGAATCTTGTACATCTTGTAGCTGGGACCGCTGATTGCCGTCCCAATTGCCACCGGACCCGGCACACCGACGTTGTAGACGGTCAGCAGCAGTGTTTTTGTGCTGCCGAACAAGATGGTGCCGAACTGAAGCGGGTCTTCGATTTCGACGCCCACGCCGCTGGCACTGCCGTGCAGACCAACAGCAGGATTGCCCGATCCATTGGTCTGGAGAGTTAATGTGTCGCCATGTCCACCTACCGTTAGCGGGGAGAACTCCACCTGCAGGGTGCAGCTGTTACCCGCCGTCACTCCTGCTCCGCAGGTGCTGGACATGATCTTGTAGCTTGGGCCGTTGATCGATGTTGCGATGGTCAGTGTGCTTCCGCCGATGTTGGTGATCGTCAGCGGCAGCGTCTTGATGGCGCCGAAGGCGATGACGCCAAACTGGAGCAAGGTCGCCGAGAGTTGGGCCTGCGGCGGCGTGGGATTGACGATGATCTTCACCGGAAGCGGCGGGGATGCGGACAGGAAATTTCCATCCCCAGCATACGAGGCGGATAGAGTGTGAGTGCCGAGAGTGAGACCGGCCGTTGTGAACGCCGCAGTGCCTGAGGCGTTGAGGGGGGCGTTGCCGAGTGTCAGGCCGTCGGCTGTGAAGGTCACCGTGCCCGTTGGCACTCCGGCGATCTGTGGCGACACCGAGGCGGTCAGTGTCAATTTGCTTCCTGCCAGGATGGTGGCCGCGCTTGCGGTAAGTGCGAGGCTGGAGGACGCACGGTTCACGGTAAGCAAGACAGGCTGCGTCACGACCGCATAGTCGACCGCGTCCGCTGGTGTAAAGGTGATTGATATATGGTGGGCTCCGGCACCGAGAACCGTATTTGTCGCCTCGGAGTAACCGAAGGCACCGATAGCCGGTGCCGGCGCGAACAGGTTGAACGCTTGCGGCGCCAAGGAGGGAGAAAGGCCCATGATCGACGCGGCGACCTCCTCTGCCAAAAAGTCATGCCCGAGCGGAGTCGGATGCCCGCCATTATCGTTAAGATCGCCAAGATAGAGATAAGCGTTGCCGGTCGTCGTGTCGGATCGACTGCCATATACCCAATATTGCGGCGCCGTGCCGCCGAAATCGACGGTCGTGGGAAACAAGGCCGCAGCCGCCGCCATGGCGGTTGCGACACTGGCGGAAACCGCCTGGGGGCCCAGCAGATAGATTGGCGTCCCGGGCAGGCACGCGTTGACCTCGGAGAGAAAGTTGGTTGCCCCCTGCTGGGTGCTCTGTTCAGTGGAACTTGCATCATTCAGGCCGCCGAAGAGCACGACCAGGTCGGGGCTGCGCCCGCAAATGTCGGTCAGCGCTCTTTGGACAAAGGTGAGATGGTCCACGCCGCCCACGGTAAAACCGCTGCCGCTAACTCCACTCTCCCACCAATCCCAGTTGAAGTATTCGCCAAGGTCCTGGGGGTAGCCCGAACCGGCGGCGCCGGGCTGGGCAGGAGGCAGAGTCGGCTCGGAGATGATCGGAGTGGTCAATGAATCGCCAAAGATGATGGCCCTCTTGCCCAATGGAACCTGGGGCGCCGAGATGGTATCGGCGGCAGCGGCGTTCACGCCGAAAAACGGAGTGTCTTCGTCGAGCATGACCTTGATCTGACGGGGGCGCTTGTCAGGGAAGGCGACCTGATAGAAGAGCGTTCTTGGAGAATCGTCCTGGAGCGGCTCTGTATCGGCGGTCGCCCACGATCCGTCGACCCACAGCCGGTAGTTCGCGGTCCGTGACTGGACCGCGAACTCGAAGCGCTGGCAATTGCAGGTAAAGGCGACCTTATAGTAATGGTCCACCGCCATGGTGGGGTCGGGAATCATCCCCTCTCTTCCGTTGGCGGTCACACTCTCAACCATTGGGCTGGATTCATAACGAAGCAAAGGAGAGTTGTAAGGGGCGCTGACCGAGACGCCGCCGGTGATCTGCGAGGTGTCAAATTGCGAGGTGACGGTGGGGACATCCGCGGCTGGGTCCGCAGCCGGAACTGCCGTTGCAGAAGCACTGAAGATGGACGGGTTGAAGGGGGTGCCGTAAACGATCGTCGCGGACTTCGCCTGCACGACCGGCTCGCTGGTGAGGATGGTGAACTGCTCTTGCGCGTCGGCGGGAGCATACACTTTATTCCCGGCCTGGTGGGCGGACACCGTGACCGTGCCGACGCCGGTGACGGTGAACCAGCGACCATTCAGCGTCACCGGACCGGTCGCGGTGACAGTTACCGGCAAATAGGAGGACGCCAGCGCGATTACCTGGAACGGCGCCACTCCGTAACGCTGATCGGCGATGGGGAGCAAATTGATCTGCTGAGGCGTGGTTCCCTGACCAAAGGCACTGACGCAGAGTAGGAACGCCGGTAGAAGAGACAGAAACCTTCTCATGTAAACCCCATTTCGCACGAGTGCTTTGTAGATGGCTTTCCAGAAGCTCCGGAGGTGACGCACGCCGACATCGAGCCGCGAGTTTACAGCTGCAGCGAAAACGCGATTATAGTCCACCGTGACAAGCAAGGAAGTTGTCGATACCGGGCTAGAGCGGTTCGGGGACGGCGGCTATTTGGGGTTGTTTTAGGAGGGATGGGGCGAGTTCGAGGGACCAGACGTAGACGACTAGTTCGCGGGCGTAGTGGAGGACTGGCTTGGTTTCGGGGAGTTGGATGCCGTGGGCCTGGGGGAGTTCGTTGAGTTCGAACTCGGCTTCGGCTAACTCGAGGGGCCAGGGTAAGTGGTGAATGTTACCGCGATGTAACTTGCCCGAGGGGCCGGTGGTGTAGAGGGCGTAGCGTTCGGTGAGAAAGTGTTCGATGGTTCCGGGGCGGGATTGGTCGAGGGTGTTCATGCGGCCGAGTCCGCGATAAGTGGCGCGGAAGCGGGTGGGTTTGCGGGTGAGGAGGCGTTCGCTGGTGTAGTGGAACTCCTTGTCGTCGCGATGCTGGATGGACATCTTTGCCCAGTAGTAAGGGAGGTGGAAGAAGGTGCGGGCGACGAGGACGGCGGCGGGGTTGGCGGCGTCGAGGGAGAAGAAGTAGACTCCGGCGACGTTGGTGTTGGTTTCGCGGACGTAGGTGCGGAGGTTGAGCTCGGGAAAGCGGTTGGCTCCGGGAATGATGGGCAGGCCGCGGATCTGGATGCGGTCCATCCAGAAGGGCACGATGCCGACCCAGGCGGAGCCGTCGAAGGTGTCGGCCACGAGACCGGGTGGGAGCAGGCGGGCGATCTGCGCAGCGGGCAGCGGCCAGTGCGCGAAGAGGAGGTCGTTCCAGCGCTGGGTCATGGTCCAGCGGGTTTGGGGCAGCGGCCAGGGGCGGTGCGAGACGGTGGAGAGGATCGGGTTGTCATCCGGTTCGATCACAAGGCACCTGGGGTAGTTGCGCCGCTGTGGCGGCTGTCTCTATTCATGAACCCGGATTCATCAACCCCGGCGTTACTCTGCTGGTTCTGTGATGACGGGTAATTTCGTTGAAAGGAGAAGAATAAACCCTTCGCGTGAGGAAAGCGTGAGTTCGGGGCGAGGTATTCACAGAGGGGGTTGGTCTATTCCAAAGCCAGGGCTATTGCAAACTGTTCGGCGATTGTTAAGCAGGCTTTCTTCCTGAGGGAAAAGCCTGCCGGGCGTCGTGGTTTGAAATCACACCCACCCTGTCTTTGGGCTATTCTGGTTTCTCCGATGCCTAATCATGATGTGACGACAAGCGAAGTATCCGCGCTGCACGCTGCAAGCCGCGGCGCCGAAGTGGAGAAAAACGGGGCTGGGCCTGCCGGCAACGAGACGGAGGTCTTTGCGGTTCATGGCGCCGATCCTGAGGTGCTGGCTTATGCGATGGCGAAGTATTCGCGGTCGTCGGTGTCGATGAAGGAGTCGCTCAAGGAGATCTCGAGCCAGCGGGCGGAGCAGTTTCTCAATACTTTTTATTTCCAGTATGGGCACCGGTCGATTGCCGATCTGGCGCATGTGGCGTTTGCCATCGAGCGGCTTTCGCTGCTGGCGGCCATTGTGCTGGTGGATGAGCAGCGTTGGGACGGGCAGGAGCGTTCGACGCGGTATCAGAATTTTGGGCAGAAATCGGGGAAGCAAAACTGGTATACGCCGGAGTTTGCGGATACGGCGACGCGGGCGCAATATTCGGCGGCGGTTGAGGCTTTGTTTGCCGAATATCACTCGGCCTCGGGGGCGATGCTGGAGTATTTCAAGAGCATCACGCCGCGGCCGGAGGAGATGAAGCCGGAGGCGTATGAGCGGACGCTGAAGGCGCGGGCGTTTGATGTGGCGCGGTACCTGCTGCCACTGGCGACGAATACTTCGCTGGGCCAGATTGTGAATGCGCGGACGCTGGAGACGCAGGTTTCGCGGCTGCTCTCCGATCCGCATGGTGAGGTGCGGCGGCTGGGAGAGAAGCTGCGCGAGGCGGCCTCGGGCGCGGCTTGGAATGTGCATGGCGCGGAGTTCGCGGCGTTGCAGGCTGAGATTGCGGCGGTTGATCCGGCGCTGGGTGAGCGGGCGAAGGAGTTGCTGACGCGTGAGGTGAAGGTGGCTCCGACGCTGGTGAAGTATGCGGCGGAGAACGAGTATGCGCTGACGACGCGGAGGGAGCTCGAACAAGCGGCGCGGGAGTTGATGGATGGGGCATCCATTAAAGAGGCTCCGGTGGTGGATTTGGTGGAGGGCGCCGAATCGGGTCATGACTCGCTCGATGTGGAGATTGCCTCGACGCTGCTTTATGGGGCTTGCCACTATTCCTTCCGACAGATTCGGGACCATGTGGCTTCGCTGCCTGAGGCGCGGCGGGATGAGATTGTTGATCTGGGCTTGCGGCATCGGGGGCGGCATGATGAGTTGCTGCGCGAGTTCTCGGCGGGGCAGCGGTTGCGGTTCGACATATTGATGGATATTGGTGGGTTTCGGGATATGCATCGGCATCGGAAGTGTACGCAGATATTGCAGTCGTTTACGGATTTGCATGGGTATGACTTTCCGGAGTTTCTGGAAGATGCGGGGTTTGGCGACGGGTATCGGGCGGCGATGGAGTCGGCGCATGGGACTTATGAGGACTTGAAGATTTCGGGCGCAGAGGACGCGGCGGCGCAGTATGTTTTGCCGCTGGGGACGCGGGTGCGGGCTTTGTTCAAGATGGATTTTGCCGAGGCGCTTTATATCTCGGAGCTGCGGAGTACTCCGCAGGGGCATTTCTCTTATCGGCGTGTGGCTTGGGAGATGTATCTGGCGGTGAAGCGGGCGCATCCGAGTCTGGCGAAGTATTTTCGGATTCAGGATGTGAATGAGCCGGTGGATTTGCTGCGGCGGTGAGCGTGATTGCAACAAGATATCTGGCTTGTTAGCGAACAGCAGAAATTTGGTAGACAAGCACTAACTGGCGTAGTTAGACTGCGAGTGCTTCCCGGAGACATCTGTGCGACTTAAGCTGCCTGTTCTGTTAGTGACTGCTTTTGTGTGCTGTTTTTCTGTTCTTCCTCGTGGCGAGAGCCAGCACTCGCAGCCGAGTTCCAACTTTGGCGGTCTGCTCGGAGGCGCTTATTACGCGACGGTAGCGAACAGCGAGAATCCGTCGATTGGGCTGGTCACGGGCGACTTCAATCACGATGGTCTGCCGGACTTGGCTGATGTGGGCTCATCCGGAACCATTCAGGTTTTTCTGAATGACGGTAAGGGCGGATTCAACGCACCGCTCACCAGCATGCCGCCTCAGTTGGCTGGTGGGTCATTTAGCAACATCGGCAGGGTCGTCGCCGCCGATCTCAACGGCGACGGGTATGACGATCTAGTTATAGGACTCGGTGATTTTTCTCAGAATTCGGTGCTCTTCGTCTCTTTGAATCAAAAGAACGGGACTTTCGCGACAGCGACCGCGTTGCCGGTGCCGTTCCTCTATGGCGACGGGGGACCGATTTCTTTTTCGTTCACGGTCGGCCAGACCACAGCGAGCGGGTTCCTCGACATCGTAGCCGCAGGTCCGGGGCCCGGGTTCCCGTTTGACAATACCTTCCAGGTTGCGACCTACCTCAATGATGGTACTGGAGGTTTTTCGAACAGCATCTTCAGCAGCTATCCGATTGCCGAGCCGAGCGTGTTGGGCGGCCCTCAGCAGGCCTTCGGACAGACCGTCGCTTTGGCGGACGCCAATCATGATGGCCACCTCGATTTCTTCATTCTGCGGCAGGGTTTCGTGAGCGCAGTTATATATGTGGATGTTTTGCTGGGAGTAGGAGACGGAAGTTTTGCCCCGCCATCGCCGAATGGAGCCGTCAGCCTTGGGCCTGCGATAAACGTGCCCAGTCCGGGATATCTGGCGGTCGCCGACCTAACCGGTGACGCGAGCAAACAAGACATCGTTCTAGCGGACGCGGATGGGGTGTCAGTTGCATTGAGCAATGGCGATGGCACGTATCAGGCGCCCACAGAGCAAGTGAGCTTCCCCTACGCCTACGGAGTAGCGACGGCAGATTTGAATGGAGATGGAAAGCCGGATTTGATTGTGGCGGGTGACGGCGGACAGAGTATTTATCTAGGGAAGGGGGATGGGACATTCTCGTCTGTCGCCGGCGCCTACGTCAGCGGCAGCCTGTACCCCTATTTCTTCTACACCGGGTTGATTCCGGTCATCGGCGACTTCAATGGGGACGGCATTCCAGACTTCGCCTCGGTGGATACGCAGATAGGGGGCATCGAGGTTGCGAGCGGGAACGGGGACGGTACGTTCCAGGCAACGCCGCTGCTTACTTCGACACAGAATCCGGTATTAGTCACCGGCTCTATAGCTACGTCGCTGGTGGCCGACCTCAACGGCGATGGATTCGACGATATCGTTGCCAGCGAATATCTGGCGGCCACTCCGCAGATTATTACCGGACTCGCGGATGGGCATGGCGGCTTTAAGTACCAGACTGCGTTAGCCGCCTCATATCCGGTCGACTACGTGCAGCCGATTCGCGGCGATTTCAACGGCGACGGCAAGCAGGATGTGGTGATCGCGGGAACCGGCGGGACCGAGGCTGTCGCTTTGTCGAATGGCGACGGCACCCTGCAAACCCCAGTGCCGATCTCGCTGGGCAAGACGTTGGCCTGCCCGATCGGTACCGGCGCGAGCGGAGACCTCAACGGCGATCAGAAGCTGGATTTGGTTTTCGCGTACGCGGGGGATATGTATTGCAACAAAGGAAGCGCCGTGCCGTCGGGCTATTTCGTTGCCCTCGGCAATGGTGACGGCACCTTTCAGGCCGCCAGTTTTACTCCACATGGCACCTACTTGGCTTCCTTGGCACTGGGCACATTTCACGGAAGTACAGAGCCTCTGGATATGGTGGTCAGCGATTACGACGCATCCATGGGGGTGTCCTTGCTTTCCGGCAAGGGCGACGGCACCTTTGGTTCACCATTGGTAGTGACGTCAACCCAGATTGCTTATCAGGAATTGACCAACGATTTCAATCAAGATGGCATAGCCGATCTAACTGTAATTGGCTACACATTCCCATTGGCGCCCGCTGGAAGCCCCAATGGCGCAGTCGTCTGGTATCCCGGGAAAGGCGACGGCACCTTTGGATCTCCGGTAGCCCTATATCCAGGAGGAAACGCCTTTAGCGCCGCTTACACCGATCTGAATGGCGACGGGGTTCCTGACTTTGTGGTTACTTCGGGCAATGGCCTTTCCGTGTTGTTGGGCGCGGGCGGCGGTTCTTTTGCACCTCCGATCGATTACTTCAGTCCGGCGTATGGTTCTCCGGTCCTTTCGGGGAATTTTCTGGGCGATAACACACAGAGCATTCTGGCGTTCGCAGGCATGAGCGGTGGCACCGGCTTTTTCAAGAACCTCGGTGGGACGTCGTTTGCACTGACGGCGCCGAGTACGAGTCTTACTTATGGCCAGACACTTTCGCTGAGGGCTGCTCTGACCCCCACGATTTCTGGACGTCCGGAGCCTTCCGGTGCCGTCGCCTTCTATGACGGAACGGTCTCGGTCGGCACAGGAACTGCGCCAAATACGACCCTGGGTCTTGATTCGTTAGCTGTTGGCACTCATACCCTCACGGCTCATTACGCTGGAGATGTGAATTTCAATCCGAATACTTCCCCGGCGCTCACGGTGACGGTTTCCCAGGCTAGCACCACGACGTCGCTTTCGGCTTCATCGCAGGACGTCATCCAGGGAACGAGCGTGACCTTCACCGCGACGGTGGCGGGCGCGAGTGGGGCGGGGATACCAACAGGCTCTGTAAGCTTCATGAATGGCAACGCGGCGCTTGGAAGCGGAGTGTTGAACAGCTCTGGCGTCGCAACTTTCGCCACGAGCTCTTTGGCTGTCGGGTCCGCCTCAATCACGGCCGTCTATGCCGGGGAGAGTTCATTTACCAGCTCGACCTCTTCGGCCGTGACTGTGACCGTAACTGCGCCAGTCCCGCCCACTTTTGCCGTCACGGGAACAGCGGTTACGGTGGCGGCTGGCGCAACCTCCGGCAACACTTCGACCATTACGGTGACTCCGGCAAATGGGTTCACCGGGGCGGTCAGCCTCAGTGCAGCCTTAACCTCGAGTCCGTCGGGGGCTGTCGAGCCCCCAACGATTTCGCTGGCGGCTTCGTCGCTGACTGTGACGGGGACCAACGCTGTGACCACAACCGCAACGATTAGCACGACGTCCGCGACCAGCAGTTCGCTTGCCTATCCGCTTTCTGATCGATGGTATACAGGAGCGGGTGGCGCGGCTTTGGCCTGCATAGCGTTCTTTGCCGTTCCGCGAAGACGGCGCCAATGGTTGTTGACTGCCATAGTGGCCAGCTTCGTGATCGCGTTCGGCGCAACCGGCTGCGGTGGCGGCGGCAGCAAGGCTCCCGCAAATCCCGGCACGACCCAAGGAAATTATGTCTTCACGATTACCGGAACGGACGCAGCCACTGGGAAGATCACGGTCAACGGATCGGTCAGTGTCGCGGTGAACTAGGCCCGGCGTGAGTCTCGCCTGTGGCTGTTTCCCGTTTTGGGACTGGGCGAGCTTCTATCGCTGCCGGTTTGCCCTGGGAACTGCGTCGCGAGTGCTAGACTAAGTCCCAAGTTTCCACAGCTATTTACTGGATGGGCACAAATTCGCGTCGAGCCGGGGGGATTGGCGACGTAATTTGGGTAGAGATACGCTATCTTAGAAAGACGAAGAAAAGACGAAGATTGGAGAACTCGAAGTGGCTGATGACCGTGCTCGTGCGGTAGAACTGGCGCTCTCGCAGATTGAAAAGCAGTTTGGCAAAGGCTCGATCATGCGCCTGGGCAGCAAAGAGGCGATTGTGCCGATTTCTGTCATCTCGACGGGGTCGATCTCGTTTGATGCGGCGCTGGGTGTGGGCGGGGTTCCGCGGGGCCGGGTGATTGAGATATTTGGGCCGGAGTCTTCGGGCAAGACGACGATTACGTTGCAGATTATTGCCGAGGCGCAGAAGCTGGGCGGCCTGGCGGCGTTTGTGGATGCCGAGCATGCGCTCGATCCGTTGTATGCGCGCAAGCTGGGCGTGGACATCGACAACCTGCTGATCTCGCAGCCGGATTATGGCGAGCAGGCGCTGGAGATTACCGAGGCCCTGGTCCGGTCGGGTGCGATCGATGTGCTGGTGGTGGACTCGGTGGCGGCGCTGGTTCCGAAGGCGGAACTCGATGGCGAGATGGGCGATTCGCACATGGGCTTGCAGGCGCGGCTGATGTCGCAGGCGCTGCGCAAGCTGACCGGGACGGTCTCGAAGTCGCGGACGAGTTTGATTTTCATCAACCAGATTCGGGAGAAGATTGGCGTGATGTTTGGCAATCCGGAGACGACGACGGGCGGGCGCGCGCTGAAGTTTTATTCGTCGGTGCGGATCGATATTCGGCGCATTGCCGCGGTGAAAGAAGGCGATGTGGTGGTTGGTTCGCGGACCAAGGTGAAGATCGTCAAGAACAAGGTTGCTGCGCCGTTTCGCGAGGCGGAGTTCGACATTCTTTATGGCGAGGGGATTTCGCGCGAAGGCGATGTGCTCGATCTGGCGGTTGCGCAGAACATCGTGGAGAAATCGGGTGCCTGGTATAGCTATGCCGGCGAGCGGATTGGGCAGGGGCGTGAGAATGTTCGCGCTTATTTGAAGGAGCATCGCGATACCTTCACGAGCATCGATATCGAACTTCGCAAGAAGCTGGGGTTGGTGAATTTGCCGCAAGCGGAGATTCCTCCGGTGCCGGTGAATGGGTCGGGTGCGGCTGCGGATGCGGTGAAGCCGGCGGCGCGGCGGTAGAATTAGTCTTCGATGGGATTCCAGATCACCTGCCAGTCGGTGGCGCCGTGGATGACGGCCAAGATGTAGACGTCGTCGCCCTGGACTAGATACACGACGATGTAAGGAGTATTTGGAATGACAAGTTCGCGGGTGGTCGGGCGAAACCCCGACCGCCCCAGGAATGGGAAGACGCGAAGCCGATTGACACTGGTCTCAATCTGATCGATCAGGCGGGCGGCGGCTCGAGGGTTTTCGATTTCGATGTAGTCGCGGGCCTCGTCTAGTTGTTGCAACGCGTCTTCTGTCCAGACAATCTTCAAGGCTTACGCCATTTTGCAAACGCGGCTTCGACTTGCGCCTCGCTTGCAAACCTGCCCTCTTCGACGGCGCGAAGCCCGGCGTCGATCTTCCTCAGATTGATCTCCTGGAGCGATATGTAATGGTCGATCGCCTCATTGATTAACTGCGTTCGATCACGCTTGGAAGAGCGGGCGAACTCGTCGAGTTTTTCGACTTTGGCTTGCGGAGTTCGGAAACTAACGCTGACGCTGCTCATGTTTGTATTCTAGCATATGACGCTGTCTTACAAGATAGATCGTGGCTTTTGACGCGCGACGTCGTTGCTCCCGTACAATCTCGCTTGAGCACGAAGAGCGAGACTCGCGTTGGACAAAGTTAAAGCAATTTATCCCGGCAGCTTCGATCCGATGACCCATGGTCACCTTGACTTGATTGCGCGAGGGTCGAGGATTTTCGACCATCTGGTCGTTGCGGTCCTGTGCAACTCAGCCAAGCATCCGCTGTTTTCTGTTCCTGAACGGGTGGAGATGCTGACCGAGAGTGTGGCTGGCTTGGGAAATGTCTCGATTGCGACCTTCGATGGGTTACTCGTCGATTTTGCGCGCGAGCATCATGCGCAGGCGGTGATGCGAGGGATTCGCGCGATCAGCGATTACGAATATGAACTGCAGATGGCGCTGATGAACCAGCGGCTGGCTCCGGAGCTGGAGACGGTGTTTTTGATGCCGGCGGCGAAGTATTCGTTTGTGAGTTCGCGGCTGGTGAAGGAGGTTTTTCAACTGGGTGGGTCGGTTGAGGGACTGGTTCCGGAGTTGGTGATTGCGCGGTTGAAGAAGCGGGTGAATGGGGAGTCTGCGGGTTAGCAAGTCGGCGGGATGAGCGCACATCCAACTTATCGGCCTCTTATTGGCTCATAAGAAAGTCAGGGCAGATCAGCGCCTATGCCCAACGAGTTCGCTGCCCTTCGGAGGCGCGCGTCAGAGGTCCACAAGAGCGTGCCGGGAGTGGCGAGGCAGGATGCGATCAGGTGTGCGTCGGTGAGTCCAATGCCCTGAGCGTAGAGATTGCGGGCCTCGATCATTCGCCGCACGTCGCGTAAGTTCGCGACCCGGAGTTGGGGCATGTGATCGAGTTTTGCGAGGGTTCGAGAGCGGTCGTGAAGCGAGCCGAGCGCCAGTTCGGCGATAAGGAGTGGGTGCATCACGACCTGGTTGTTTTCGAGCAGCTTGCGGAGTTCGGGCTTGCGAGACCGGAAGAACTCGATCCAGACGTTTGCATCGGCAAGGATCACAGGTCGTCGACTCGGAGCCGGCGCACCTCATCGAGATCAGGCATAGTCCCCTCCAGAGCTGCTAGGCTTCGAGAGGCCTCTCGTTCGATGAGCGCCTTGAGCGCTTCGCGAAGGAGAGCCGTGCGCTCGGATACGCCGCTATACTCCTGCGCTCTTTGAAGTAACTCGTCGTCCAGTGATACGGTTGCTCGCATAAGCTATCTCTCACCAAGAATATCACCAATGCGGTGATAGATGAGGTGTAGGTTTAGCTTCTCAGAACAGATTAATCGCCGTCAATTAGGCTGCCACGCTATCGATTGGCACCGTCTTTGGCTTTCCATCGCGAATTCCGAGCAGATTCAGGATCGGAGCGGTGGACATCGTGGTCACCAGGGCCATGACGACCATCATGGTGAAGAGGGTTGGGGTGAAGGCTCCGACGTTGTAGGCGATATTGAGGACGATGAGTTCGACGAGGCCGCGGGTGTTGAGCAGGGCGCCGAGGGCGATGGCGTCGCGCCAGGATTGGCCGGTCCAGCGGGCGGCGATGGCGGCGCCTCCCATTTTGCCGAAGACGGCGGCGGCGAGGACGATGCCGGTCCAGACCCACATGGCGGAGTCGTTGAGCAGATCGAAGCGGGTCCTCATGCCGGTGAGGGCGAAGAAGAGCGGCAACAGGAGCACGGAGACGAGCATGTCGAGGCGTTCGCGGATGGCGATCTGCCAGTGCTCGATGCGGGGGAAGCAGACGCCGGCGAGAAATGCGCCGAAGAGGGGGTGGATGCCGATCTTGTCGGTCGCGGCGGCGGAGAGCAGGACCCCGGCAACGACGAGGCCGAGCAGTGTGACTGAGAGCTCCGGGTTATTCCGGCGGTTGACGAGCTTTGCAGCGAGCGGGCGAATGACGCCGAGCATGAGGAAGAGATAGATGGCGAGGCCGAGCAGGCGAATGGGGAGCGATGACGGGCCTCCGGCTTCGCCGACCAGCGCGAGGGCGAGGGCGAGGAGGAGCCATCCGACGACGTCGTTGACCGCAGCGCTCAGGATGGCGATGATGCCGAGTGGCGTCGATTGCAGGTTCCGTTCCTCGAGGATGCGGGCGAGCACCGGGAAGGCGGTGATGCTCATGGCGATGCCGAGGAATAAGACGAAGGGAACGTTGCCGATGCCGTGGGGGGCGAAGCGAATACGCAGGGAATGCGCGAGCAGCGCGGCCATCACAAAGGGGACGAAGATGCTCGCGCCACTGGCAGCCATGGTCGTGCCCCGCTGATTGCGGAGCTGCGCGTAGTCGAGTTCCATTCCGACGAGGAAGAGAAACAGGACGAGGCCGACGGTGGAGAGGAGTTCGAGTTGCGCCAGGGACGATTGCGGAAAGAGGTCGGCGGAGAGATGCGGGGCGAAGCGCCCAAAGACCGATGGGCCGATCAGGATGCCGCCGATGATTTCCCCAATGACGCGAGGCTGCCCCAGTTGGCGGGCGAGGCGGCCGCAAGCGACGGCGACCAGCAGCACGATGGACATTTGGAGGAGCAGCAGGGTCATGGGAAAAATCCTCTCTCGGAATTTTCTTGAGCCTGGCAGAGAAATGCAGTGTTGCAGAGGAGCGACTGGTTAGGGTGTATCAGAGTGGCGAAGAGATTCCAAGCGCCAGTGTGATATTTCCTAATGTTTTTTTCTTATTTCTTGAGATGCGCGAACGCAGATTTGTCGCTCATCTTTTCTGCGTTCCACGGGAAAATCTGAAAAGATAGATTTATGGCTACGACTCCGATTGCTCAGAAGATATTGACCGACCGCATTGGCCGGATTGAGGTTTCCGCGACGATGGCGGTGACTGCCGAGGCCGCAAAACTGCGCGCTGGTGGCGCGAAGCTGGTGGATTTTGGCGCGGGGGAACCGCACTTTGCGACTCCGCGACATATTAAGGATGCGGCGATCGCTGCGATTGAGCGGAATTTCACCCGGTACACGATTGTTTCGGGAATTCCTGAGGTGCGGAAGGCGATCGTGCAGCGGCATGCCTGCGATTTCGGCTCGGACTATGCGCCGGAAGAGGCGGTCTTCACGACCGGCGGCAAGCTGGCGCTCTTCAATGCGCTGCAAGTGCTGGTCGAGCATGGCGACGAGGTGATTTTGCCGGTGCCATTCTGGGTTTCTTATAAAGACATCATTCAATATGGGGGCGGCGTTCCGGTCTATCTGGAGACGGATGAGGCGGAGAACTTTCGTATTACCGCCGCGGCGGTCGAGGGGCTGATCACTCCGCGGACGAAGGCGATCATTCTGAATTCGCCGTCGAACCCGGCGGGGTCGGTGGTGGCTCCGGCTGATTTGGAAGCGATCGTTCGGCTGGCGCATGAGCGCGGGATTTATCTGATCCTCGATGAGTGCTATGTCTATTTGCAATACAACGGCGCATTGGTGAGCGGCGGATCGTTTCTTGAAGCGAAGGAGCATGTGATCGTTGCGGGTTCGCTGTCGAAGACGTATGCGATGACCGGATGGCGCGCCGGGTTTGCGCTGGGGCCGAAGATGATCATTGCGGCGATGAGCAAGCTGCAGAGCCAGTCGACGAGTTCGACGGCGCATTTTGTGCAGAAGGCGGCGGTTGCGGCGCTGACCGGGCCGCAGGATTCCGTTTTGGAGATGCGGGCCGATTATCTGAAGCTGCGCGACCAGGTGCTGGCGGGGTTGAAGACGATTCCGGGATTGACTTGCACGGTGCCTGAAGGCGCTTTCTATGTTTATCCGAATGTGTCGGCTTACCTGGGCAAGCCGGGTTCGCAGACGGCGCTGGAGCTGGCGGGGCGGTTGCTGCATGAGGCGCATGTGGTGACGGTTCCGGGTGAAGCTTTTGGGACGAAGGAGCATATCCGGCTGTCTTATGCGGTGACGCACGAGGATGTGGATGAGGGCGTGGCGCGGATGAAGGATTTCTTTGCCAAGTTGGGGTAAGCCTCTGGCTTGAGGGCGTTGCGCGGTCGCTTTTCATTTTGAAGTCAAGAGATCCTCGGTCAGTCGTGTTTCTTTCTCGATGCATGGAGCGCTTCACGCGGCATACGCAAAAAGTGGTCTAATAAAGGCGAACGCCCACCTTTCGCAAAGGGCAGCGAGTGAATCTTCCCAACTCCATCACGATGAGCCGGATCCTCATGGTTCCTGTGCTGATCTGGCTGCTCGCCCCGTCGTTTCCATTTCATGATGCTGCTTATGGCCAGCAGGAGATTATTGCCTCGCTGGTGTTTATCGCTGCATCGATTACCGATGGCGTCGATGGATACCTGGCGCGCAAGCGCGGGCAGATCACGACGATCGGGATGTTGCTTGATCCGCTGGCCGATAAGCTGATGATCAGCGCAGCTTTCATCTGCCTGGTGAGCTACAACCCGCATGTGATGAAGCCGTGGATTGCGGTGTTGGTGATAGGGCGCGAGTTCCTGGTTAGCGGGTTGCGGTCGATTGCGAGCGCTGAGGGTTTCACGATCGAGGCGAGCGAACTGGGCAAGTTGAAGACGATCATTCAAATTGTCGCGGTGGTGGCGACGATCCTGGCTCATCGCTGGTATGAATGGCATTTTGGATGGTTCACGCTGTGGGTGTATCCGACGGCGATTACGGCGATCTATTTCATGGTTGTCGTGTCGATTATTTCGGCGATCGACTACTTTGTCGGTTTCTGGCGGAAGATTGATCGGGCTTCGAGTGTCTCCCGCGTTAAGGCGGGGAGTGTGCTGAGCCGGAAAAAGAATATTTCGGCGGCCAACTGAGCCGGATTTTTGCTGCCTGATTTCCTTCCTCCGTATACCCTCGTTGAATGAAGCGCATCCACCGGTTCGGTGCAATCTGGTTCATCCTTATTACAAGTGCGACCGGTGTCCCGGCCCAGACTGCAGCTGCTAGTCTTTCGACGGCAGATGCATTGTTTCAGCAGGGCAAATTTGCCGAGGCGGAGAGGATTTATACCGCGATTGTTCAGGCCGACGCCAAGAGCTATCCGGCCTGCTTGAAACTGGCGAATATAGCGTTGCTCGCGAATCAGCTTGGCAGTGCAATTTCGTGGTCGCATCGGGCCCGGGCTCTGAAATCGGACGACCCGGATGCAAGAATCATTCTCGCGGAAGCGCTCTATCGCGAGGGCAGATTTGCGCAGGCCGGCGCGGTGATTGCCTCGGCAGCTGTTGAGACAGAGGCGGTCAAGGAGAGCTATTCGACTCTGAATGTTGCGAAGCTGGAGAGCTTTGCCGGGCAGACTCCTTACGAGTTTCATGGCAGCGGGCAAAGCATTCGCATCAAGTTTGTGAAAAGTGAGCCGCTGCCGGTGATCAAGGTCAGTGTGAACGGCGGGAAAGAGGCGCTCTTTTTTATCGATACGGGCGGCTCCGAACTGCTGCTCGATTCCGAATTTGCAAAGGAACTGGGCGTGAAAACGATGGGCTCGACGGTCGGTTTATTCTCAGCCGGGCAGACTGCGCCGGTCGGCAACGGGCGTGTGGAGTCGGTAACGCTCGGGGACTGGACGCTTAACAGAGTGCCGGTCGGGATCATGCCGTTGCGGTCGATGTCGGCAATGTTCGGCGTGCCGCAACTGGATGGCTGCGTGGGAACGGGCATTCTGTACCAGTTCCTCGCGACTCTTGACTATCCGGCGGCCGAATTAGTGCTCCGTCGGAAGACCGCAGCGAATCTCAAAGCGTTTGATGCAGAAGCGGCAAGCCTGCCGAAGAAGCGAGCAGAGATGCCGATGTGGATGGCCGGCGATCACTTCATGGTTACCTGGGGGCAGGTGCAGACGCTACCGCCTTCACTCTTCTTCGTGGATAGCGGCGTAACGGGCGGGGGCGTGAAGCTGGACGAAGCGACGATTCACGCCGCCGACGTCACACTCGAGAAAAACAAGGCCTCGGCGGGACAGGGCGGCGGGGGCCACTTCATCACGGTCCCTTATACGGTGACGAGTTTCACGCTGGGCGATGTTACGCAAAAGAATGTGACGGGAATCTATGACGGGCCGTTTGGGTTCTCCGACGCGTGGGGTTTCCACGTAGACGGGTCAGTGGGCAATGATTTTCTCCATGCGTACGCTGTAACGTTCGATTTCTCTCGAATGAGGCTGATTTTGCAGTAGCTGCATATTGGGCGAATGCCCAGATACATTGTTGGGTGTGGACGCGAGGCTCAAGGCGGTTGAGTGTTCATTTCTGAACATCGTTCCTAATTGTGGACATGGGCTTGCCGGGTTGCCGTTGGCACGATCCTATTCCTCAGCGACTTAGCTTCGTTGGAACTGGCCGCTTACTTGCGACGTAGATCGTGGGGGAGTCTCGCCATGTTGATGCAGGATTTGCGGTTTGCCTTTCGGCAGTTCAGGAAGAATCCGGGATTTGGGTTAACGGCGGTGTTGATGCTGGCGCTGGGGATTGGCGCGAGCGTGGCGATCTTCGCCTTTGTGGATGCGGCGCTGATTAAGCCTTTGCCGTACGCGGACCCGAACCGGCTGGTTGCGCCGACGGAGACGATTGCGGCCTTTGGGCGGGCCAACCTTTCTTATCAGGATTATCTGGACTGGAAGCGGATGAACAAGGTCTTCGCTTCGATGGACGTTTATACCGGGACGGGCTATCTCCTGAGAACTCCGACGGGGACGGAGCCGGTGCCGGCGGCGCGGGTGAGTGATGGCTTCTTCAAAACGCTTGGCGTTGCGCCAGTTCTGGGCCGGGATTTCTATGCAGGCGAAGACCAGCCCAAGGCGCCCAAGGCGGTGATCCTCAGCTACTCGGCGTGGCAGCGGCGGTTTGGCGGACGCAGGGATGTGATTGGCGAGACGGTCTCGCTGAGCGGGGTTCCGATGACGGTGATCGGGGTGCTGCCGGCGAGTTTTCACTTTGCACCGCGCGGAAATGCGGAGATTTTTGCGGCGCTTCAACCCGACGATCCATGCAATATGAGACGCAGCTGCCACAGCCTGAATGGAATTGCGCGGTTGAAAGATGGCGTGACGGTCGAGGCGGCGCAAGCGGATATGACGACGATTGCGAAGCAACTGGAGAAGCAGTATCCGGACTCGAACCGCGGCCAGGGCGCGAGCGTGATCTCGTTGACCGAGGCGATTGTTGGGGACATTCGGCCGATTCTGCTGGCGCTGCTGGGCGGGGCGGGCTTGCTGCTGCTGATTGCGTGCGTGAATGTTTCGAGCCTGCTGCTGGTGCGTTCGGAGAGCAGGAAGCGGGAGATCGCGGTGCGCGGGGCGTTGGGGGCTTCGCCGGCACGGCTGGCGGCGCAGTTGTTCAGCGAGGGCTTGGCGCTGGTGGCGGCAGGGAGCCTGGTTGGCCTCTCCCTGGCTTCTGGCGCGATCCAAGTGTTGTCGCGGCTGATCCCGAAGGACCTGGCGGCGAATGTGCCGTTTCTTACGGGGATTGGGTTGAATATCCGCGTCGTGTTATTCGCGGGCGCGATCTCGGTGCTGGCGGTGTTGTTGTTCTCGCTGACTCCAATTCTTGCGGCTCAGGTCCTCGGGCTCGGGTGCGGAGATGCGGAATGGGCTAGCCGAAGGCAGCCGCGGTTCGGCGGGAACTTTGTGGCGGCGCTTTGGCGCGAATCTGGTTGTGCTGGAGCTGGCCATCGCGATGGTGTTGTTGGTGGGAGCGGGCCTTCTAGGCAAGAGCGTCTATCGGCTGTTGCATGTCGATCTGAATTTCCAGCCTGACAATGTGGCGATCGTTCAAGTGGCGTTGCCGGATGCAGCGTATTCGAAAGACCCGCAGGTAATTGCTGTAGAGCAGGAGATTCTGAGACAGGTGGCGGCGCTGCCGGGGGTGACATCGGTTGGCATCGGGAACATGATTCCGCTGAGCGGCAACGGGAATACGGATTGGATTCGGTTTGAAGGCAAGCCTTATGACGGAACTCACAACGAGGTGAATGCTCGCGATGTGAGCGTGAATTACTTCGAGACTCTCCAGGCGAAGTTGATTCGCGGACGCTTTTTCGATGATGCGGATGACGCATCCAAGCCGTTGGTGATTGTGATCAATCAGTCGCTGGCGAAGAAGTATTATCCGGGCGAAGACCCGATCGGCAAGCGGATTGGGGACACGGCGATGACGCCGAAGTCGATGCGGACGATTATCGGGATTGTCGATGATGTGAGAGAGAGTTCGCTCGATACCGATACGCTGCCGGCGGAGTATCAGCCGTTCAGGCAGAGCACCGATACTTTTTTCGGTGTCTTGGCGCGAACCTCGCAGGATGCGGGATTCTGTGCTTCCGGCGATCGATGCGGTCATTCGCAAGATCGATCCGGGGATCGGCACGCAGGACGAGTCGACTATGGTGCAGAGGATGAACGACTCGCCGACTGCGTACATTCATCGTTCGGCGGCGTGGCTGGTGGGAGGATTTGCTGCGCTGGCATTGTTGCTGGGCGTGGTTGGGCTTTACGGAGTGATTGCTTATTCGGTGAGCCAGCGGACGCGGGAGATTGGTGTGCGCATGGCGCTGGGCGCGCAGCGGGCTTCGGTGTATCAGCTCATTCTGAAAGAGGCGGGATGGCTGACGGTCTTTGGGATTGCGGCGGGGCTGGCTTGTTCGGTTGGCGCGGCGACTCTGATTCGGAGCCTGCTGTTTGGGGTGACGGCGTGGGATGTTTCGACGCTTGGGGCGGTCGCTGGTTTGCTGGGAGTCTGCGCGATGGTGGCGAGTTATTTCCCGGCTCGGCGGGCGGCTTCGGTGAATCCGGTGGAGGCTTTAAGAGCGGAGTAAAGCTTTATAGAACGCAACTCCAGGTAGATATAAGAAAACCCAGGCCGAGACCTACACCGTGATCGAGTTTCGGCTGGCGCGAGCGGACGAAGGCTCAACGTTGTTGCATGTCAGGACTTCGAATTTTCCCAGCGAATCGATCTTCAAGCACTGGGAGTTTTATTGGAGAGTCACGGTCGAAGTCCTGAAGCGGTTTATCGAGCAACAATGCTTAGCGAAATAGACTCGCGGTATCGTAAAGATCATGCGAACCATATTTCTCCTCATAGGCTCGAATATCTTCATGACCTTCGCGTGGTATGGCCATTTGAAATTCAGGGACGTTTCGCTCTGGAAGGTGATTTTGGCGAGTTGGTCCATCGCGTTCTTTGAATACTGCCTTCAAGTGCCTGCCAACCGCATCGGAGCAGAGAGGTTTTCGCCGGATCAACTCAAGGTGATTCAGGAGGTCATCACGCTCACTGTATTTGGAGTATTCAGCGTCTTTTACTTTGGAGACCGCCTGCACTGGAATCACTTCTGCGCATTCGGCTGCCTTGTTGGCGGAGCATTTTTTATGTTCCACAAGTTCTGAATGCAGGGCGACTCGACCGCCAGCGGGCTTGCTGGGTGCTTTTCTTATCTGCGTTTTCTGCCGTGCGCTTCTCTCCGCTGCATGTCATCCTTCGAGACGGTTTATCGAGAGCGCCCGGCAGAAGGCAACCTTGCCGGTGTGAGGCCGGCGCGTGGAACGTCTTCTCACTAGGGGACCGGGTTAGCTTTGCGAGATTACCTGGCCCATCTGCTCGTCGGTGAGGACTGGCCGAAGGTCCATCACGATGACGTCTGCCCATTGATTGGCCCACTTGCCTAAAGCGACGGCATCGTTACTTTCGGCGATCGTGAATCCTCCGGATCCGTCGGCGTAATGGTAGCTGGCTACCTTCTGAATGCTCGGGGACGGGGGCGCACCGCCGGTTTTTGCGAAGAGGTCCTGGGCGGCGCGCCTGGTGAGCAGCGAGGTTTTATAGGTGATCATGAAGAGCATATCGATTTCCTTTCCGGGGATTTCATTTTGTATGAACCGCGGAAGTATACCTCGGGCGTGCCTGTGTGGATTGTCGATGTGCCGGAAGCTGGATTGTGGTGGCGCGACCGTCGCTCACGGCGGGTTCCTATCCCTTGGTACCTTTGGCGGCCTGTTGCGACGAGGCCCACTTGGCGTGTTCCTGGGAGACCAGGGATTCGATCCTTTCCGCGAGCAGGGCGCGGGGATCGGCCACGCCGGAATAGGGAGAGGCGTTTCCGAGAAAAACGAACTTCTCGTGCTTCAGAGACTCGCAGGTGGATTTGTAGCTGATCCAGTTTTGTTGCGATTGGTTGAGTTGCAGCAGGCCCTCCAGAACCACGATCAGAACGCCAAGGGCGCCGGTGATCCACGAAGCATGAGGAAAAGTTGAAGTCGCCAGAAAGGGAACCAGGGCCGCGGCGATCAATACGGTGACTTTTGTCCGTTTGAATGCGCGTTGGTTGCGGATGCTCTTCGAGTCGTACCAGGCGATCTGGTCTTCGAGGCGGTCGATAATGGGATCTTCGCGGGTGGTCGGATTCACTTGGTTCATAGCCGGGAGTCTAGCTGGCTGGACTTTTCCGTTGCAAGGAAGATCTTGATCGATGTTGTCGCAGCGAAAACACCAGGTAAGCTTCTCCCACCCCGACAAGCAAAGACTGCTTGCCGGGCCCCGGATCGCGGACCTGGGGCAGCCGTCTCTCGGCTACCTGGATCGTTTGAGGGTTACTTCGTGAGCAGGGAAGTTGGGATCGTCGGACTTGAGGGTCATCTTGATCTCGTCTCCATCGACGGCGCCTTCGAGGGTATAGTTCGCGTCGCTCCTGTTGACGGTGAAGGAGACCTTGTTGCCGTCGACTTTGCCTTTGCTGATGTCGTTGGTCTCGTCGAGCGCGGTGACGGTGCCAGTGAGCGCCGTTCCTTCCTGCTTCAGGACGTAGGTGGCAGTGAAGGGGTTGCCGTCGAGGTCCTTGTCGTCCATGGTCCAGTGGCCAGTGACGTTGGCGGCGAAGATCGGGAGCGCGCTCAAGATGACCAATAGGGCTGCGGATTGAAGTATCCATCTTCTTGCGTTCATGGGAGAGGTCCCTCGGAGGGAATTGCGACTGGCGGCAAGTGTATCGGATGGGTTGGATGGTTGGGTAGGGGTATTGTCCTCCCATCGTGGTCGACGATCGTGCTGTCGGCCAGCATAGGGTATCCGCGGTTTCTCTGCCTACTTGGATCGCTTGAGGGTTATTTCGTGAATGGGGAAGTCTGAGTCGTCGGACTTTATGGTCACCGTGATTTCGTCTTCCTGGACGGTGCCCGTGTGGATCAGAGTGAAGTCACTGAAGACTGCGGTGAAGGAGATCTTGTCCCCGTCGACTTTGCCGCTGCTGATGTTGCTGGTCTCGTCCGGTATCGCGACGGTGCCGGTCAGCTGGGCGCCTTCCTGCTTGAAGACGTAGGTGAGCGTCACCGTGTTGCCGTCGCCGTCTTTGTCTTCGGCGGTCCACTTGCCGGTTACGTTGGCGGCGAGGGTTGGGAGGGTGCTCAAGATGACCAATAAGGCTGCGGATAGGACGATCATTCTCTTCATGGAAGAGATCCTCGGACTGGCGGCAAGTGTATCGGATAGCAATGGCAGGCGAAGCGCGTTTAGGATGATTGCGCGAGGAGCTTGCCCATCTGCTCTCCGGTGACGACTGGCCGGATATCCAACTCTATAACGTCAGTCCACATATTGGCCCAGCCGGTTAGAACCATTGCATCGCTCGTGTCTACGATCAAACATCCGCCGGAGCCGTCGGCGTAATGATAGCTGGCGATCAACTGGGTGCCCGCTGGGGGGACGGCGCCGCCCGCTTCCTTGAAGCGAGCCTGGCCAGCGCGTTTGGTTGGGAGCGAGGTCTTGAACATCATCAGGAAGAGCATATCTGGGGTCTCCAAGGCATGTCGTTTCGATTACCGCGAATGATACACCGCGAAGAATGGTTGCGGCTTCAACTGATGTGAAAAGACACGCGTACCGTGTGGTTGTTCTCTTAGAGGCCCAGGCCACCGTCGACTCCGAGGATTTGACCGGTGATGAAATGGGGGCCGGTGGCGAAGAAGAGGACGGCTTCGGCGACGTCCTGCGGGGTTCCGTTACGGCGCATGGGGGTGCGTTGTGCGAAGTGTTCGTATTCGGCGGCGGTTTCTTCTCCGCTGCCGATGGTGCTGGTATTTCCATTAGTGACGATCATGCCGGGGGCGACGCAGTTGACGCTGATCTCCGGAGCAAAGGCCTTGGACATGGTCGCGGTGAGCATGTGGAGGGCGGCTTTGGAGGTGCAGTAGTGGGCGTGGGTGGGCCAGGGGTGAACTCCGCCGAGAGAGCCGATGTTAATGATGCGGCCGCGGGCGGCTTTGAGATGGGGCAGGGCGGCCTGGGAAGTCAGGAAGGGCGCGCGAGTGTTGGTCTCGAACATGGCGTCCCACTGGGGGACGGTGATGGCGTCGAGGGCGGCGGTCTCGAAGATTCCTGCGTTGTTGACGAGGATGTCGAGGCGGCCGAAGTCGCTGGCGACGGCGTTGACGGTGTGGCGGATGCTCTCGGGAGAGCGGAGGTCGCAGGGGTAGCCTCCGGCGCGGACGCCGCGGGTGCGGAGTTCGGCGACGGTGCGCTCGGCTTCGGCCTGGGATTCGCGGTAGGTGATGGCGACGTCGGCTCCGGCGGAGGCCAAGGCGAGCGCGAGTGCTTTGCCGATTCGTTTGGCCGCGCCGGTGATGAGCGCGGTCTGGTGATGGAGTGGTCCCATTGATTGAGTCTAGCGGGTTGGCTGGCAGCGCACAGGGCTCAGGCACAGGGCACGCCGAATGTGGCGCGATTGGCTTCGGTGCTGCCAGCGGCGGTTTGGGAGGAGTCGAGGAGGCGGACGTCGATGTGGAAGCAGCGGAAGCCGGTGTTTTCCTCGAGGGTTTAGCCGCGGACGAACTGCGATCCATCGGGCGCTGCGCGGTCTCTCCTCTTGTCATTATTGCCAGTAGCGGCAATTCTCAGGCCAGGTCTAGCATGGTGCCGGGGGCTACCGTGCACCAGGACGCCAAGGATAATGCGCAGGCAAGTGAGCAGCTATTCCGCTCGATTTTTGAAAACGCCCAGATCGGGATCTCTCTTTTCAAGATCGACAGTCAGGAAAGCGTCACGAACCGGGCGCTCCAAGAGATATTGGGTTACAGCGGAGAAGAGCTGAGCCGCATCGAGCAATGGGACGAGATTATAGTTCTGGAGGAACGTGCGTCCGGTGCGGAACGATATGCCGAACTCATTCAGGGAAAACGGGACACGGACGAATATGAGCAACACCTAATTCGGCGCGATGGCAGCATTGTTATTGCCAATGAAAAATTTCAGTTGCTCAGGGACGCCGATGGCGAACCGCAGTACATCGTAGGGCTGACCGAGGACATCACCGAACGGAGGCGCGCCGAGGAGGCTTTGGCGCAGAGAGAAACGCTTTTCCGTTCGATCTTTGAGCACGCCCAGATTGGGATCAGCATCTTTGAGATCGATGCGCAAACACATCTCACCAACCGTACGTTGCAGGAGATGTTGGGCTGTGCGGAAGAGGAACTGCGGGGGCTGGAGCAATGGAACGAGATCGTTCATCCGGACGTACGAATCTCAAACGCGAAACGATACACAGAAATAATCGAGGGCAGGCGAGATTCGGATGAGTACGAAAACAGATATGTCCGCCGCGACGGCCGCATCGTGGTTGGCAAAGGGCGTTTTCAGCTGCTTCGAGACGCTTCAGGCAAGCCTCAGTACTTAGTAGCCCTGACGGAGGACATTACCGAACGCAAGCGCTCCGAGGAGGCCATTCAGGAGAGCGAGGAGCTCTTTCGTTCCATTTTTGAAAACGCCCCAGTAGGCATCGGGCTCTACAACGTTCCCAAATCCGAATACTTCACCAATCGCGCCTTGCACGAGATACTTGGCTACACTCATGACGACTTGAGCTCGGTGGAGAAGTGGGACCAAATTGTCCACCCGGACGAACGCGCATCGGGCGCCAAACGCTATGCCGAGCTCGTTGACGGCAAGAAGAATTACGATGCGTGGGAGCAACGGTTCATCCGGAGCGACGGCCGTCTGGTCATTGCGGATGGAACCTTCGTCGTCATCAGGGACGCTGCGGGGAGCCCGCGGTATCTGCTGAACATGACGAAGGACATCACCGATCGCAAGCAGGCAGAAGCCGACCTGCTGGCCGCCAAAGAGCAGGCCGTCGCCGCCACTATGGCCAAGTCGGAGTTTCTCGCCAACATGAGCCACGAGATCCGGACGCCTATGAATGCGATTCTCGGCATGACCCACCTGGCGCTGAAGACCGAGCTGACCGCGAAACAGCGCGACTATCTGACCAAGACCAAGGTCGCCGCCCAGGCGCTCCTCGGCATTATCAACGACATCCTCGACTTCTCGAAGATCGAGGCGGGCAAGCTGGAGGTCGAGAATACCGAGTTCGGCCTGGATAAGGTGCTTGAAGACCTCTCTGTGGTCGTCAGTCAGAAGGCCCATGACAAGAACCTTGAATTCCTGATCGCCTGTCCAGCGGACTTGCCTCCGAGCTTGATGGGCGATCCGCTGCGGCTGGGTCAAATCCTGATCAATCTGGTGAACAACGCGGTCAAGTTCACCGAACGCGGCGAGGTGGTCGTGAAGGTCGCGTTGGAAGAGAGGACCTCGGAGCGGGTCAAGGTGAAGGTCTCGGTGCGCGACAGCGGGATCGGGATGACTCCGGCGCAGGCTGCGCGTTTATTTCAGGCGTTCAGCCAGGCAGATACGTCTACCAGTCGCAAGTACGGCGGGACGGGGCTGGGTCTCTCGATCTCCAAACGGCTGGTCGAGATGATGGGCGGCGAGATATGGGTGGAGAGCACGTATGGGGTTGGCAGCACTTTCATTTTTACCGCGTGGCTGGGCCTGGGGCCGGCGCAACCGGCAAAAGCGCGTTTCCTTCCCGATTTCTCCACGATCAGGGCACTTGTGGTCGATGACAATCCCTTGGCCTGCGAGATTCTTTCCGACCGGCTGAAGGAGTTTGCGATCCGGGCCGACTCGGCCTCGTCTGGAGAGCAGGCGATCCGCGAACTCGCGGCAGCCGACGAGCGCGATCCTTATGATGCAGTCCTGATCGATTGGCAGATGCCGGGTATGGACGGACTGGAGGCGGCGCGAGTCATCAAGCAGGGCGGACGGTTGCAGCATATACCCAAGGTCGTGATGGTGACTGGCTTCGGACGGGAAGATGTTCGCTCCCGGGCCGAGGATATGGGGATCGAAGGTTTTCTATTGAAACCTGTCAGTCCGTCGCTGCTCTACGACACCATGATGGACTTATTCGGGAGCGCCGAGAGCAAGGCGGACCGGGCACGGTCAGCCGTAGAGGCGACCCATGCGGATGCCGCGAGCGGGATTCGCGTCCTGCTGGTCGAGGACAACGAAGTCAATCAGCAGGTCGCAACCGAGCTTCTCGAGGGCGCAGGAGCCGTGGTCAGCATCGCCAACCATGGGGGCGAAGCGGTGAGGATTCTGACGGAGGGCGAGCAGCCTCCGCCGTTCGACGTGGTGTTTATGGACCTCCAGATGCCGGAGATGGACGGCTTCACGGCGACGAGACTCATCCGGGCCCAGCCTCGGCTGCAGAGCTTGCCGATCCTTGCGATGACTGCGCACGCGTTGGTGGAAGAACGGCAAAACTGTCTCGATGCGGGGATGAACGACCACGTGACGAAGCCCATCGATCCAGATGCTCTGCTTGGCACACTGCTGCGTTGGGCCAAACCACGGGGGGCGACGGCGGAGGGAGCGATCGCGAGACCTCCGAGGGCAGTCGATGAAATTACACTGCCAGCGATTGCCGGCGTCGATGTTGCAGGCGGGATCAAGCGCGTAGCCGGAAACCAGCGGCTTTACCGGAATTTGTTGCTGCAGTTCGCAGCGAAACAGGCCGAGGCGCCGGCGCAGATTTATGCTGCAATCGACAGCGGCGATATGAAGCTGGCCGAGCGGGTCGCGCACACGGTCAAGGGCGTCGCTGGAAATCTGGGACTTGGAGAGGTGTTTTCCGTTGCGGAGAAATTGGAAAGGGCAATCCGCCACGGAGGTGGGGTAGAAGCGGCGGTACTGGAAGAGTTTTCCGAGGCAATTGGTCGTCAGGTTGGGGCGATCCACCAGGCAATAGAAGAGAAGGCGCCTGAACAGCGGCCCGAGCAGAGCGGAGCGGAGTTCGACGCGGAAGCCGCTGCGACGTCGATTGCACGACTGAAAGCGCTGCTTGAGTCTTGCGACGGAGAGGCAGCCGAGGCGTTTGTGGAAGTCGAGCGAGCGCTGGCCGGTACCGCCGCGAGGCCGCATTTAGATGCCCTGAATCTGGCAATGAATGAATTCGATTTTGAAGCGGCGATTGCAGAGTTAGACAAGGTCGCCGAGAGCGCGTGCGCACAACAAGTGCGCGGCTAGTCTAGATTTGCCTATCGGCCACCCCCAACTTACGGCTCGATGTCGATTTCAGCGTAAGGGATCGAAACGATGCGCGTCCGCGATTGTTGTCGTGGTGGTCCTGGGCTATTGGGCTTCGGGGGTTCCGGTGGCGGTTTGATTGGGGTCGAGGAGGCGGACGTCGACGTGGAAGCGGCGGAAGTCGGTGTTTTCTTCCAGGGTCTCGCCGCGGACGAGCTCGGTTCCGGCCATGGCTTCGAATTTCACGTCGCTCTGGGTGGGTAGCCAGGTGTCGCCTTTGCGCTCGAAGTCGATGCGGGCGACGGTGCCGGATTTCATGAGCGCGTCGTCGGCGACAAGGGTGGCTTCGATGCGGCTGGCGACGAGGTCTTCGCGGTCGATCCAGAGTTTGACTCGCTTGTGCAGGGCGCGGCGCTCTTCTTCATCGGCGGGATGGGCGTCGGGACGGGGCACGCTTTCGATGATGATGGCTGGACGGCCCTCGACGATATCTTCGCCGACGATGGTGCTGTTGAAGAGGCCGATGAGCTGAGGCAGCGGGACGTCGACGTTCCAGGGGCGGCGGAGATAGTCGCGCTTTTGGTCGAGGGACATGTGGCTGCGTTCGGCGAAGGTCTGATCGTAGCGCTGGGCTTCCTGCGCGGCGGCCAGGCCGGAGAGCGGACGGTGATTTTCTTCGACGAGGCGGCGGTAGGGCAGACCTTCTACAAAGATGACTTCATACCTGGCAGCGTAGTCGGTGAGCAGCTTGCCGCGCGGGTTGAGATTGCGGTTGCGGAAGTCGACCTCGTAGGTGTAGGCCATCGACTCGCGGCGATTCTTGATGGTGCGGGGAACCGCGACGCCGAGGATAGAGTCGGCGTCCTGGAAGTTAACGGCGGGGAAATTAACGGCGGGGAAGTTCGCGGCTGGAGTTGGGGCGGCATCGGGCGACTGCGCGTGGGCGGAGTTGTGTGACAGCACGATGAATGCTGTCATAAACACGATTCCCGCCTGGCGCGATGCGATCATCCCGCTTGCTCCTTCAATTAGGGAATATTACTGCTTCGGGGGCGTTGGCGTTGAACTTTGTTGCGGCGTACTCGGCTGGCTGCCGGAGGTGCTTCCCGAAGCGGCATGGTCGTAGGTCGAGTATTGCTGCTGCGGCCGCTTGAGGCGCACAGTGATGTCCTTGGCGTCGGTGTCGATTTTGTAATCCTGGCCAAAGGTCTGGAAGCCGTTGGCGAGAACCTGGAGGCGCACGGTGTCCCCTACCGGGATCACGTCGATGACCGCTTTTCCCTCTTCGTTGGTCTTCATCTCCATGTTGCCCTTGCCCTCTTCCCCGCTGAGGTGGAAGACGACGGCAGCGTTCTCGATGGGCTTGCCGTTGGCGTCCTTGATGACGGCCACGGAGACGTGAGCGGTAGGCGGGGGCGCTTTGTACTTGCGGCCGCGGCTGTCGTCCTGCGCATGTGCGCAAAGCGACGAGATTGCCAGTAGAACGAGTGCGGAGAGCGTGATTCGGCTGCGGACTTGCGACTTCGGCGTTTCCATACAAAACAACTTCGGCATGATTCTCAAGAACAACTTCGGCGTTCTCCTACAAAACAACTTCGACATCGTTATATTGTATTCCCGCGAAGTATGGTTGTGAACCGAGGGCCGGGCCTGTGCGGCTTTGTGAGGGCTGTGGGATACTCGTTGCCGTGGAGGGGCGACGCGATGGAGATAGCGGATTTTCGGCGGCTGGCGTTGGCGCTGGAGGGTGCGGAGGAGGGTTCGCATATGGGCGCGGCGGATTTCCGGGTTGGGGGACGGATCTTTGCGACGCTGGCGATGCAGAGTCAGGGTTATGGGAACCTGATGATCACTCCGGAGATGCAGGCGGAGTTTGTGGAGGCGGAGCCGGAGGTTTTTCTGGCGATTCCGGGTGGATGGGGTAGAAACGGCGCGACGCATTTAGCGCTGGCGAAGGCCAACGAGGATTTGCTTGCCGGGGCGCTTCGCATGGCGTGGAAATTGCGCCGAGAGATGAACGACAAGGTTGGATCAAAGCGGGGTGCTTCCGCTGCGCCGAAATCCGCAGCAAAGAAGTCTGCTGCGAAGAAGTCTGCTGCGAAGAAATCCGTGGCAAAGAAGTCTGCGGCGAAGAAGAGCCCGGCGAAGCGGGTTAAGAGCCGGGTGTAGGAACCGGCAGGCCCGCCTTGCGGAGGCCGTCGACTAAATGCTCGACTTGTTCGGGCTGGAACCATTTTGCGTATTCGTACCGGGCCTGAGACGCGAAGTCTGGCCGAAGGGCGAGCAATTCCCGGAGAGTCTTCTGCGCATCCTCCATGCGGCCCAGTTGCCCGAATGCTGCCGCCCTCGCGGAAGGGCCGTGGAAGTAGCCGGGCAGATTGATTCTGAGGGCGGCGTCCAGGGCCGCTTGATATTCCCCCTTGCGATACGCATTGGCAAACGTGGGCAGGTAGTACCATCCGGGAAAATTGGGATTGAGCTGCATGGCGGACGTCATAAGATCGCAGCCGTGGTCCCAGTCCCCGTCGGCAGCCATTAACAGCGCAAGAAAAGCCGTCGTCGATCCATCCATCGGATTGAGCGCGATGGTGCGTTCGGCCGCCATGCGAAAGCCGTGCCTCTGCTTCTGGAAGAAAAGAGCCGTGGCCTTGGCGTAATAGGCGAGGTGATTGGTTGGAGCTGCGTCGATGGCGCGCTCAGCGGCGGCCAGCGCGCGGTCGAGCGGATCGGGCCGAGGATTGAATCCTTGTGCGTACTCGCCGCGATAGATCATCGATAACATGGCCCAGCAATCGGCGTGGCCGGGCGCCTGCTGAACAGCACGCTCCAGAATCCGCCTCACCACGGCATGCTCGTCCGGGGTGATGCGCTCGAAGTAGCTGAAGGTCCGCAGCACTGCTTCATGCGGGGTCAACTGGTCTTCGTTCTTGTAGCGGACGACCTCACTCATGCTGCGCGGCAGAATGCCGTACTGGTCGGCAACGGTAGAGACGATGCGGGGCGCCAGATCGTCCTGCAACTCGAAGACTGCGTCGGGACTAAACGTGCGTTCATAGTTTTCCGCCCACAGGTGAGCGCCGGTGACCGTGTCGATCAGCTGCACGGCGAGACGCAGCTTCGATCCTGCCTGGCGAAGACTTCCTTCCATCGCATAGCGAGCGCCCAGCTCTTTGCCGGCGGAGCGAATATCTTCGGCTCCCTGCGCGTATCGCGAGGTGGAACTTCGGGCGATCACCCGGAGATAGGAGAAGCGCGACAGGCCGGTCACGACGTCTTCGGATAGCCCCTCTGCCAAGGCGGTGAGATCGGCGTTGCTGCCGGTGTATTTGAAGGGAAGGACAGCGATCCAGAAGCCCTCCTCGGCGCGAAGCGCGCCTGAGTCGGCCGGCGCCGCGGTGCGCGGGCCGAAGGCCGCTGCCGACGGTGTTTTGTGCGAGGCCTGGCTTGCCAGATCGCGGAACTCATTGGCAACGTCCTGCGCCGTTTGTACGCGGTGGCTGGGGTCTTTTTCCATGCAGCGGCGAATGATGCGGGCCAGATCGCTGGGAAGTTCGGCGCGCAGATCGGTGACCGGCGGCGGCGTGTCGCGGAGGATGGCGCAGATCAACTCGGCGGAAGAGCTCCCCTCGAAGGGCTGGCGGCCGGTTGCCATCTCGTGTAGCAGGACGCCCAGAGAGAAGATATCGGTGCGATGGTCGAGCGCGTGTCCTGAAGCTTGTTCGGGCGACATGTAGGCCGGCGTTCCCATCACGACGCCCAATTCGGTTGGGTTGGCCGAGGTGAGCGTGGCGGCGTCGGAGCTGGGGCTGCGAACCTCTTTGGCCAGTCCAAAATCGAGCACTTTGACACGGCCCTGGCTTGAGACCATCACGTTGGCGGGCTTCAAGTCGCGATGCACGATGCCTTTCTCATGCGCTGCTCCAAGCGCCTCGGCGAGAGCGCGAGCAATCTCAACGATCTGCGCGACGGGTAGACCATTCTCTGGAATCAGGCGATCGAGCGGCTGGCCGTCGACCAGTTCCATGGTGAGAAAATGGGTTCCCGCTGACTCCTCAACCGAGAAGATGGTCACGATATTGGGATGATTGAGCGCGGCTACGGCGCGGGCTTCGCGCTGAAAACGGGCGAGGCGTTCGGGGTCATGCGCCATTCCAGACGAGAGCACCTTGATCGCGACGTCGCGGCCAAGACGAGGATCGCTGGCGCGAAAGACCTCTCCCATACCGCCGGCGCCGATGGGTGCGAGGATTTCATACGGGCCGAGTTTGTCGCCTGCGGATAGGGGCATGGAAGCTGCCCACCAAGTCTACTTGAACGATTGCTAAGGCTGCGCCAGAGTTGCGATGCGCGATCTTCGGGGACTGTGCGCATTCCTCAGGCGCAGATGCTGATCAAGTTTATGATGGCTCGGATGGTAGTTGCGCTCTCTGGGACAGTGAGTTCGAAATAAAAGATTGCGAACAAGGAGCACTCGATGATCTCTCGGCGTATTCGTTTTCTGATGTCTTTTGCTGTGGTCTGGGGATTGGCCCCGGGCGCCACGCTCGCCCGTGCAGCCGAGACTATTTTGCTTTCGGTGGATGCGACCAAGACGCAGCAGAAGCTGCTGCATGCGCACCTGGTGATGCCGGCTCAGGCTGGGCCGTTGACGATCTATTACCCGAAATGGATCCCGGGCGAGCATGGGCCGGATGGGCCGATCTCGAGCCTGACCGGGCTGAAGTTTGAGGCGGACGGGAAGACGATTCCGTGGAAGCGCGATCTGCTGGATGTGTTCACTTTTCACGTGAATGTGCCTGCCGGGGTCACGAAGCTCGAAGCGAATTACGACTTCATTGAGCCGGATGGAAACTCGGCGACCGACAAGCTGATGGTGCTGGAGTGGAACGAGGTGGTGCTGTATCCGGCTGGCACTCCTGCTGCTCAGCTGACGTATGAGGCCAAGCTCACGCTTCCGGAGGGCTGGAAGTTTGGCACGCCGCTTCCGGTCGCGAGCCAAGCTGGCAATGAGGTTTCGTTCAAGCCGATCTCGCTCGATCTGCTGGTGGATTCTCCGGTGATTGCCGGTGAATATTATCGGGCGATCGATCTGACGCCGGCGGGCGAGCCGATCCATCACGAGATCGACATGGTTGCTGACAGCGAAGTGGCTCTGAATATGAGCCCTGACATTCAGAAGAAGATGACGAACCTGGTGGCGGAGTCGGGAAAGTTGTTTGGGGCGCGGCATTATCGCGACTACCACTTCCTGTTTACGCTGAGCGATCATGTGGCGCATTTTGGTTTGGAGCACCATGAGTCGAATGACAGCCGGCTGCCTGAGCGTACGTTGCTTGGTCCTGATGCGGGGATGGCGCTGGGTGGGCTGCTGGCGCATGAGTTTGTGCATTCGTGGAATGGGAAGTTTCGGCGTCCTGCGGATCTGGCGACGCCGGAGTTTGAGACGCCGATGGAGACCGATCTGCTTTGGGGGTATGAGGGGTTGACGGATTATCTGGGGCCGATGCTGGCGGCGCGGAGCGGTTTATGGACTCCGGATCAGTATCACGAATATCTGGCGAGCATTGCGGCGATGCTTGGGCCGGGTCGGCCGGGGCGGACTTGGCGTCCGCTGCTGGATACGGCGACGGGCGAGCCGATGCCGGGGCGTGATCGAGGATGGCTGAACTGGCGGCGCGGGACGGATTACTACGATGAGGGCGACCTGGTGTGGCTTGAGGTTGCCACGATCATTCATCGCGAGACGAAGGGACAGAAGTCGATTGACGATTTCTGCCAGACGTTTCATGGTGGGGCGAACGACGGGCCGCAGGTGAAGACTTATACCTTCGATCAGCTGGTCGCGACGCTGAATACGATTGCGCCTTATGACTGGGCGAGCTACTTCCGTGAGCGGCTGGATTCGACGTCGCCGAACGCGCCGGTGGGAGGGATCGAGAATGGCGGCTGGAAGGTGGTCTACGACGACAAGCCTTCGAAGCTGGCAGGACGGCGGGGGAACCAGGGCGATGTTTATTCGATTGGATTGCAGCTTGGGCCGGATGGCACGGTGAACGATGCGATGGTGGGGAGTCCGGCGTTTGATGCGGGGATTTCTTCGGGGATGAAGGTGGTTGGCGTGAATGGCCGCGTCTATTCGCACGATCTGCTGGAGGACGCGATCAAGGCTGCGAAAGACGGCTCGCAGCCGATTTCGCTCCTCTATATCGATGACGAGTTCTACAAGACGGCGACGATCAACTACCATGGCGGCGAACGCTATGCGCATCTGGTGCGGAACGATCAGGTTTCGGATTATCTGGATGATTTGATTAAGAGCAGGGTTGGAGGTCAGTAGTCCGGAGCGGTCGCGGACGCCTAAGTCGCTGCCGAGGAATTGCACATATACTACGAGGGAAAACTGAACGACATCCCTCCGGTGCTACAGGCCTGCCTATGCCCCCGATCAACCGGCGCAAATTTCTTGCCACCACCGCTCTTTCGATTGTCGCCACCCGCCTTCGTGCTCAGGGGACGGGAGCGACGCAGGTTTCTCTGGTCATTCCGGCTGAGGCTACGGGTGCTCATATGCCTGCGGACTTTGTTGGCCTCTCTTATGAGGTTCAGCAGCTGACGGATCCGGAGTTCTTTTCGGGCAAGAATTCGGGCTTGATTGCTGCGTTCAAGGCGCTGGCGCCGGGAGGCGTGTTGCGGCTGGGCGGCAACACCAGCGAGTTTGCTTATTGGAAACCGGCGCCCGATTCTCCAGAGCCTGAGCATCCCCACACGCGCGAGGTCGAGGGCGAGCCTAAGGCGCAGTATTACGCGGTCACTCCCGAGGCGGTGCGGAACCTGGCGGAGTTTCTCAAGGCGACGGGGTGGACTTGCCTTTATGGCATCGGGATGGGGACGAACACGCCGGAGCGGGCTGCCGCGGAGGGCGAGTTTGTGGCGAAGACACTTGGCCCGGGTTTGCAGTATTTCCAGATTGGCAATGAGGTTGACTTGTTCGACCGCCATCTGCGCGACCCGAAGACGTGGTCGGCGAAGACCTACTTGGATGAATGGCTTACGCTGGCGCGGGCGATTGCGGCTCGGGTTCCGGAGGCGAAGTTTGGGATGCCGGATGTGGCTGCCGATGTGACCTGGTTGCCGCAGATCGCAGATCTTTGGGGTTCGATCCAGAATCCTCCGCATGTGACGACGCTGACGCACCATTACTACTTTGGTGGGCCGGCGACGAACCCGGAGGTGAACATTCCTAATCTGCTGAAGCCGGCGACGATGGCGAAGGTGCAGAAGACAGCGGACATTGCTACGGCTGCCGCTAAAGAGATGGGCGTCAGGGTGCGGATGACGGAAGGCAACACCTGTTATCGGGGAGGCAAGCCGGGCGTTTCGGATGTCTTCGCGGCGGCGCTGTGGTCCGCCGATTATTCTCTGCTGCTCGCGAGCAACAATTACTCGGGGATCAATCTGCATGGCGGGACGGGGAAGTCGGTGGCGAATTCGGTTGGGGGATTTCTCCCGGGCGACGTGATGCTCAAAGATCAAGGCAAGACGCCGGAAGAGATTGCGACTTATCCCCACCCCTTCTACACGCCGATCGCGACCTTCGGCGCGAAGTACGCATTGGAGCCGGTTGCCTGTGGGCTCAAGTTCGCAGGGGGATTCAGCGGAGGGACATTCTTGCCGGGGGATTTTTCTTCGAAGTTGCAGGCGTCAGGTGTGGACGCGACCGGATATGCGGCGAAGCTTCCGAGCGGGCATATGTCGATCATCATCCTGAACAAAGATGCGGAAAAGGACCTCGACTTAAGCGTGGATTTTGGAAGCGCGGCGAGCGGGATGGTAGAGATTGTGACCCTGCATGCCCCGGCCCTCGAAAGCAGGGAAGCTCATATCACGGCATCCGCGAAGCTCGGGCTTCTCAAGCAGGGCCGATATAGCGTAGCGGTTCCGCATGCGACGGGCCTGCGGTTGATTTTTGTCTGACTGACGCCAGTCAACAGCGCCGACTCCGGCTGATTCGAACCCCGTGCGCGCTTCACGCGAGGCGCGGATTTATTGAAGGTCGACTATACTGGGAGAGGTGCATTGGCGGTCTCGCTTGAGTCTCTACTGTGAGATTTTCCCCAAGTCTTCTGCGACCTTTGGTTGCTGACCAGAGTCTATTGTGAGGAACACTATCAAGCATGACGCGCATCATTCGTGCACTATGGCTGTGTACTTTTTGTTTTTCTCCGCTACTTGCACTCAGCCAGGAGATCTCTGCGCCTGAGGCGCAAACTGCCTCCATCCTCGGAACCGTGACGGACGTCGACTCCACCCAACTCGAGGGAGCGACGGTGGCTCTCGATGGGCCCACTCCAGCCGACCATGCTTCGACAGTAACCAACGACACTGGATTCTTCGTATTCAAGGGCCTGAAACCGGCAGTTACTTACCATGTGACCGTCAGTGCCAAGGACTTCCAGCCATGGATCTCGGCCGAGATTGTTTTGAAGCCCGGCCAGGAGCTGAACTTAGACGCGATTAAGCTGCGGATTGAAATTGTCCAGACCACAGTCACCGCGTCGACTCCGGAGCAGATCGCTACAGAGCAGGTCGAGATCGAAGAGAAGCAGCGGATTCTAGGCGTGATTCCAAATTTTTACGTCACTTACGATCCGCATCCTGTGCCGCTGACGGTCAAGTTGAAGTACAAACTCGCGTTCAGGGCAGGCACCGATGTCGTGAGTATTGCCGGTGCGGCGTTTGTAGCGGGACTCTATCAGGCCTCGGACAAACTAGACTTTCAGCAGGGCGCGGAGGGTTACTTTCAGCGCTTTGGTGTGATCTATGCCGATAATTTAAGCGACATCATCATTGGCGGCGCGATTTTGCCTTCGATCCTGCATCAGGATCCGCGGTACTTCTACCAGGGCACAGGGACGAAAAAGTCTCGAGCCTTGCATGCCCTCGCCGCACCGTTTGTCTGCCCCGGTGACAATGGGAAGATGCAGGTCAACTGGTCGAGCATCGGTGGAGATATCTTGTCGGGCGCGCTTTCGGAAGCCTACTATCCTGCGGCCGACCGGGGGCCTCATCTCGTTTTCGAAAATACTGCGATTACGACTGCTGGGCGTATGGCGAGCACCCTGCTGCAGGAGTTCGTCCTGAAAAGCCTCACGAGCCATTCCAAGAACTAGGGCCTGAGTCTATTCCTCACATCGAAATCTCCACGATCAATGGCTGGCCTTGGCTGAAGTCGCTGTAGCGAACCCATGACGGGCGGACGACGATCCAGGTGATTTCCGGCCTGGTCATTCTTGCGGGGCCGTCGGGCCACTCTGCGAAGTAGGCCTGCTGGTATTTGGCTAACTCCGCGCCGTGGGGCTCGAAGGCGAGGCCTTCGAGCTGGACGGTCTGTTCGTTTTCCCAACCGATGACGATTGAGCAGCTGGGGCGGGCAATCAGGTTCGGATATTTGCGAGTGGTCTTGAGGGTGTCGAAGATGATCTCGAGCTCAGGGGTAACAGCGATACCGACGAGCGCGGACTGCGGCGTGCCGGTAGTGGAGAGGCTGGAGACCACTCCGTAGCGGTGTCGGGCAAGAAATTTGTAGATGGCCGTTTTGTCCATCGCCTTATTCGCGAACAGTTTACGTTAACTATTTCCGATCCCGGCGTGCGGATAAGGTTGCATTTTGGCCGTAAGTATCTTATACTTCTATAGCTTGTGACTTTCCGGTGAAGTACAACCCCACGAGCCGGAGACTTCTCTCGTCTCCGTCGAGTCTATAAGCCAAGGAGAAAAGAAACGATGGCAAAACGTCGTGGCAATCCAAATTGGGGAAAGCCGGAGCCGATTGGCCCGGTGGTTCCTACCGTTACTTCCTTCGAACAGGTTGTGAAAGAGTTTAAGCTGACCCCGGACCAATACATTCGCTCCACCCGTCTGCGCGAATGGGCGCGCCGGAACAAGAATTCCAAGTACATTCCGGAAGCCTTGCTGGAAGCCTGGGGTTTTGAGATCGAGTCGACACTGTAAGCGGCAACCTTGAAGGAAGCCGAGACGCCGTCCTGAGTCTGGGACGGCGTTTTCGCGTTTGGAGGATATTGGACTCTGGAGGGGCCTGGACAAAGGAATCGCTATTTGGAAGCTGTTTCGCAGGGAGGCGGTTTCTGCGGGGCGGCGAGCGAGGCGTATTCGGGCCCTAACCTGGTCAAAGCGCTACGCAGGGCCGCATCGTCTTCGCCGGCCTTGTAGAAGGTTACCTTTCCCTGGGGATCGATCAAGACGATGAGCGGGATGCCGGCCTTGCTGAATGTAGCCCCGATCTTGCCATCGTCGTGGGTGTTGGGCCATGTGTACCCGCTCTTGGCAAGGAATTCAGCGGCTATTTTGGGATTCTCGTCCTCGTCGATTGACAATATCGTCAGCCCCCTGGGCGCGGCCTCGCGTTCCAGCTGCGCGAGCCTGGGCAGGCTCGCCACGCAAGGCGCGCACCAGGTCGCCCAGAAATCCAGAAGAACTGGTTTGCCCCGGTACGACGATAACGAGACAGTTTTGCCGCCGGCGTCGATGAGCTGCACGTCGGGCGCGGATTCCCCGGTCAAGTCGGGTCCGAAGGCGCCAGTGACGAACTTCGATCGCAGTTGTGCATCCGCCGGAGGATCGAAGCGAAAGAGCGCGGCGGGCACGGTTGAGTTCAACTCGGTGCGCTCATAATTCGTCACGATGGTGGAAACCATTGGAATATGGGCGTTGCCGGAATACATAACGGAATTCTGATGTGTGACTTTCTTCCGTACGTTCCAGTCAGCCTTCGCGATCCAGAGGAATTCATCCGCAGAATAGTCGCCCCGATTGGTGCTGACCTCGACGACATAGCAGGGGATTTCGATACCACCGACAAAGATCACTTCGTCCGGTCGCCGGGTTGCCGATTCGTGGTGGCGGGCAAAATCGGCGAAGTCTTTTCGCAATCCAACGGCGATCTGCGCGCCTTGCTCCAGCATGTCCCAAATTTTGGGAGGCTCGTAGCCTTTAGTGTGAGCCAGTTCCTGGGTATAGGCGTGTTCCTCGGGATGCAAGTCCCACGCTGTCTTGCCGTCGGAGATATGGAGCGCCGAGCCTAATTGAGAGTGCCCCTCGAAGTGGTATTGGTTGCCGGAGACGGCGCCGATCATGACCGTCTTCGTCCATTGGCGGCTGTATTCCGTCTCGCTGGTCTGTTCTTCGACAGCCTCGATGTACCAGGAACCGTCGCGGGCGTAGCGTTCGCTCATTTGCTTCAGGATGGTCAGGCCGTCCGGGGATTGGGGATCGGTGGTTTGAGCGAGGAGGGCCGGGGCTATTAGCAAGGTAAGTACAGCTAACCGCGCAGGATGCATGAGCAGACCTCTTGGCTCCGAATTCTACCTTCGATTTGACGCAGGCTAAACCCCTTTCGCTTGCGAATTTCGATCTCCGTCCGTTGCTTTCCCTGGATAAGCCCGGTGTGAGACCCTTGAAGTCGGAAGCAAGTGTGGTGCAGATATGAGTTCAGGTAAAGGTTGTAAGCCCGAGTTGCCGTTTGTCGACGTTCCGGCGGCGCTGGAAGAGTTCAAAGCCGGACGCATGTTGATCGTGGTCGATGATGAAGATCGCGAGAACGAGGGCGACCTGACCCTCGCGGCGGAGTTTGTCACCCCTGAGGCGATCAATTTCATGGCGAAATTTGGCCGGGGGCTGATCTGCCTGACGCTAACCGAGGAGCGGGCCGATTATCTGCGACTGGGACCGATGACGCAGGAGAATTCTTCGCGCTTTGGCACCGCGTTTACCGAATCGATCGAGGCGCGCGAGGGCGTGACGACGGGGATCTCGGCCTATGACCGGTCGCACACGATCAAGGTGGCGATCGATCCGCGGACGACGGTCCAGGACCTGGCGCGGCCGGGGCATGTCTTTCCGCTGCGGGCGCGGAAGGGTGGGGTGCTGGTGCGGGCCGGGCAAACCGAGGCTTCGGTCGATCTGGCGCGGCTGTCGGGGCTGGTTCCGGCGGGAGTGATCTGCGAGATCATGAAGGACGACGGAACGATGGCGCGGGTGCCGGACCTGATCGAGTTCTGCAAAGAACACGGGATGAAGATGCTGACCGTGGCGGAGCTGATCCGCTACCGGCTGCGCAATGAGCGGTATATCTATCGGGTTGCGGAGAGCATGCTGCCGACGCCTTACGGCGAGTTCCGCATGATCGCTTACGAGAGCGAGGTGGATGGCGGCGAGAGCCATCTGGCGCTGGTGAAGGGCGATGTATGCACGGGGGATGTTCCCGTGCTGGTGCGGGTGCATTCGCATTGTCTGACCGGCGACGTCTTTGGGACGACGCTGTGCGATTGCCACTCGGTGATGCGGCGTTCGCTGCAGGCGATTGCCGAGGCGGGTTGCGGGGCGCTGGTTTATCTGCACAACACGAGCAAGGGATTTGAGATCGACCGGCGGACGGAGCCGGGTCGGCTGGTTTTTCATAAGACCGAGTGGCACAGAACCGCTCGCGGAGCGCATCAGGAAGATCATGAGCCCGGGGCCGACCCGCACAGCGAACGAGCTCGGCGGACCCTGCGTGAGGTTGGGTTGGGTGGGCAGATACTTTCCGACCTGAAGATCAGCAAGATTCGGCTGCTCTCGAATACGCCGACGCACGTTCCGGCGCTGGAGGGGTTTGGGCTGGAGATTGTCGAGCGGGTTCCCGTGCCGGCGGAAAGCGCGATGAGGGTTAGCTGAATTGAGTCTGGCGGCGACGGTTTATATCAAGAAGGACCATATTTCGATTGAGTGGCTGGACGAAACGATCTCGGTCGATGCCACGACCGGCGAGGTGGTCTCGGAGACCTTTCACATTCCCGCCAAGGCGAAGGAAGCTGTCAGCCTACCGGCTGGGCAACGGCAAGTACATCCTGCATTGCCGCGAAGAGATCGAAAAGGTCGCGAAGGGTCGCGGGCTGGCGATGCCGATTCTGCTCGACCACGTTTTGTCGGGCGAGGTGCAGCCGGGCGAAGTCGTGACTTACGCCGACGTTCCGAAGTTGAAGCGTGAGTTGAAGTTCTTGGAGCGGGCGCCGAAGTTTTCGGAGGATGTTCGGCAGCTGTTGTTTCGGATGAACAAGCTGGTCGAAGCTGCTGAGGTGAACCGGAATCCGATTGCGTTTTCATAGAGGAATTGACCCGGAGCAGCGTGCATGGCACAACCACCGAAGGCACCGAACGTCGAGGCGCAACGCGCCGCTATGAAGAAGCTCGAGTTTCTGGTTGGGGAGTGGTCGGGCGAGGCGTCAGTCCTTCGGGGCCCCGGCCAGTTCGTCGATTTGGTGCAGACTGAGTCGGCTCAGTTCAAACTGGACGGACTGTTGCTCGCGATTGCGGGCGTAGGCCGTGACAAGACTGACGGCCGACTGGCCCTTCAAGCACTTGGGCTGATTTCCTTCGACGATGATGCAGGAACATATTGGATGCGAGCCTTCAACGATGGCCGATGGCTCGAAACGGAAGTCAAGCTGGTCGAGGGCGAAGACTCGATTTCGTGGGGGCTTGCGCTCGGCGAATTCAAGACTAAGACAGTTCTGCGCATCAATGATGAGGGGGAATGGACCGAGTTTGGGGAGCTAACAATCGGCAATCGGCCGCCGCAGAAAATGATCGAGCTCAGGGTCCGCCGGATTTCCGATTAGGCGAATGTGGTTTCCAAGGGTTAATTCGTAACCAACTCGGTGCCAAAATGCTGCAAATTGGGGGTTGCGTACTAGCTTTTGCACAGGCCCCTTTATGATCCACAAATCGGACTTCATTTCCACACAGTAAATCTGTTTTAGCCCCTTGCGCAGCAATCAATTAGGGCTAATATCAAAACCAACGGAGGAGAAATCTTCCAAGAAGAGAGCGGAAATCAAACCAGCTGGGGCCTTGGCAACGAGGCTCACTTCGGGCAAGGGAAGCCGGGCAACCGGATTCAGGCGACCGAAGACAGGCGGTGGCGACGGAAGCTCTTGCAACAGGTGGGAACCGAAAGACCAGGAAGGTAGCGGGCTTGCTCGCGGCGTCCGGGAGACTGCGGAACAGCACGGTTGTGATTCGGGGCCGAAACCGGATCTTCGAGAATTCGGATAGCTAGAGGGCGGAGTCTCGCAAGAGATTTCGCCCTTTTGCTTTGTGGCAGGACATGCTGATGATTGCGGGGTTTGGTTCATAAGTGCGGATCAGGGAATCGAGCGGATGACCTCGGCGAGGATCCGGCTGGCTTGACTGAGGCATCTTTGATCCTCGCCGCTCAATAACGCGATTTGTTTTGCCAGAGCATCGACCCGCCGTTTTCTTCCCTCCATTAAGAGCGCTTTCCCTTTGGCCGTTGCCGTGAGGCGGACGCTTCGTGCGTCGTCCGGGTCGCGATGCTTGGTAACGAGCATCTGAGTTTCAAGAGCGTTGACGATGCGGGTCATGGTTGGCGGCCGCACCTGTTCGGCGGCGGCGAGATCGCCGAGGCTGAGTGGCCCTCCGAAGACGATGACCGAAAGCGCAGAAAGCCGGGGCGCGTTGAGGCCGCTGCTTTCGTCTTCGCGGCGGAGTTTGCGCAAGAGGTGGATGGCAGCGGAATGGAGCTTGTCGGCGAGTTCGTCTGGGTTGGTTTGGGATTTATTTGACATAACCGGTCATGCCTATGATATATCGTTAGCTGGGCTAAGTAGTTTGAGTTTAGCGGGAGGTATTGATGGCTACTGAATTCGAGGTTTCGCACCCTCTGGTCATCCAGCTGGAGTGCATTGGACAAATCGCGCTGACGGTGCGGGACCTGTCCGAATCGAAGCGTTTTTACCAGGAGACCCTGGGCATGAAGTTTCTCTTCGATGCCGGTTCGATGATTTTCTTCCAGTGCGGCACCGTCCGCCTGATGCTCGGCCTATCCGAAAAGCCGGCGGAGCGTATCGCCGGGTCGGGGACGATTCTTTACTTTAAGGTTGCGGAGATTGAGGCGGTATGCGCGGTGTTGAAGGCGCAAGGAGTGGAGTTCGTGCAAGACGCGCACCTGGTCGCGAAGATGCCTGATCACGATCTCTGGATGGCGTTTGTGAAAGACCCGAGCGGGAACGTGCTGGGGTTGATGAGCGAAGTGGTGCATGTGGCGGCCAGTCTGTAGTTGGGTGACTCCGTCGTCTTATGATTTGAAGGTCCTCTGCGACGCCTATGCTTTACCTCGAAAAGACGCCGAGTGCACGGCTCGCACCATGGGTGCGGTCGCTGTGGTATTGCCATGCTCCGGACGTGCCGTTTGGCCGCGAGCGGGTGTTGCCGAATGGGTGCATCCAGATTGTTTTGAATTTGTCGGGCGACTCGCTGACCGATTGTGGAGACGACGGGGCGGGGAGCGAGCGGCTGGCGCGAGCGGTTGTGGTCGGTGCGCGGGGCCGCTACGAGGTGATCGATACCTCCGACCTGGCCGAAGTGGCGGGGATCGTGATCCGTCCCGGTGGGTTTGCGAGGCTGTTTCGCGAGCGCGCGGACTTGTTCTTTGAACAATCGATCTCTCTTGACAGCGTGTGGCAGGAGCCGCGGATTCTCGATGGACTTTGCGCGGTTTCGAGTCCGGCCGAGAAGCTATGCGCGCTGGAGCGGTTGCTGATCGGACTTCTTCCTGTAGACGCCTGCCGGTCCGAGATGGTCGATCATGCTTTTTATCTATTTCGGAGAAGACACTTCAGCGTAGCGGAGTGTGCGCGTTCGGTTGGGGTGAGCGAGCGGCGATTGTCGCAGGTCTTTCGCGAAGAGGTTGGCGTGGCGCCGAAGATGTGGTGCCGGATTCATCGTTTTCAGGCCGCGACGCGGGCTCTGCATGACGGCGTGGATGTGCCGTGGTCGGAGCTGGCGTTGCGCTGCGGCTACTATGATCAATCGCACTTTGCGAATGACTTTCGGGCGTTTTCGGGGATTGATCCTACGACTTACTCCGCATTGCGGGGACGGTGGCGGAATCATGTGCCGGTGACTTAGTCTCGCCGGTCGATTGAGACTCCCTCAGCGGCTGAAGCCGCTTTCCAGTCTCGGGAGGATATGGCCCGACTGAAGTCGGGCCCCTTCAAGTTGGTAGTGTCCTAATTTGGGCGTGGCGCTATTTTTTTGGGTCGCCGGGAATCACGCTTCCCATAAGGAAGCTCTCCACAACGGGCTTGTTGGGATTGGCGCACGGCGCAAAGCGCTGTAGTACTTCCGCCGTCCCCCTCTCCGCATCTTTAAATGCGCGTGGCTGGAAATACGTGTTTGGTTTGAGACCAACCACTATTCCAAGATCATGGCCGGATAAATCTGCACGATCAACAAAGTCCCAGTCTGTCGTCCACTCGTTGCATAGAAGCCATCCCTGCACTAACTGTGCACGATCAGCAAACTGCCATTCTTCTCGCGGGTTAGCCCACTCGTGCCCTCTGGGAGTTTCCAAGGTGACTCCTTCTTTAACTGAGGAGCCATCCCGTATCGGTTGCAAAGTCACTTCCCATTTTGCCCACTTGATAAAGATAAATTGCAAATTCCTTGCAGCCCGTTGGGATTCAAAGTCACTTGGGATGTATTCAAGCAAGACTTTTATTTTCCCCAACCTTTTTAGATCGTCAACGCTAGTTGTTCCGTCCTCATATTTCTTTACCCAAATTTCTCGGGGCGCAAGCGTTTTCTCTAGTTCCAGCCGAGTTAAACGTTCATCTTCGGCTGTTTTCTTTGCTGTCTCTGCCTGCGTCTTGGCGGCTTCAACATCTTTCCGGGCCGTGACGAGCTGCATTTCTACCTCTTGCTGTGCTGTCTTGGCATCCGACGCGTCTTTTTCAAGACCAGCGACTTTGGCATCGGCATTTGCTGCACGCTCTTGCTGCTTTGCAAGGTCGCCTTTTGCGGAGACGAGATCAGAGTCAAACTGGCGCAGTTTTTCCGTTTGGCGGCCATTGATAATGTTGCCCGTAATGAGCACTCCGGCCCCCGCGAAAAATGTAAGCCCTAGCAGGACTACTGCCAAAACATCAAATATGGACTTCCACGCTTCAACCGTCATAGAAGCTACCCTCAACAAGATTTTCCTGGTGACTGCTGCAATCTTTGGGATCGCGTCCCTAACCGTATCAGTGGCGTTCCCGGTGCTCTATAGGAAATATTGTACCCCCAAAAAAGTTGCCAAGCTATTATTTGTGGGGTACACTAATTAAAGAGGTCGGTTATGTTGTTAAAGAGGTCTTCGAGGGTAAGACCGTATGGGATGGTATCGTGGAGGTCTTCGACCTTCACGGCCATTCCCAGACTGACAGGCTGTATGCCTGGTTCCACGACACGGGCAAGGAATCGAAACTGATTACCGTGCTGCATGTGCATCCTGCATTTACGCCAGCCGATGCAGTCGGAGCTTTCATCGCACAGGAGTTTCGCAATGCCAACGCCTAAGCCCAAGAAAGCGGGTCGCCCGTCACTGCCAAAGGGTCACGCCAAGGTCGGAACGTTGCGCGTCCGCGTCACTCCAGACGAACTCAAGAAGTTGAAAGCGGCTGCGAAGGCCAAAGGCCAGACGGTTTCCGCATTCATCCGAGGCACGTTGAGTGCCGCATTGGAGGCGTGACCCTTTGGATTTCAAATTAGGACACTACCTTCAAGTTCGGCCCACGCGCTTGCAAAGATACCCAGATTCCGATTTTTCCAAGCGTAGCGGGAACCTTCGGTGGCAAGATTCCTGACATGACAAACTTTGCGAAGAACTGCACCTCGACCGTAATTCCTGGGCTCAGATATCGGAATGCATTGGCCATGATTGATTGGCTCTGCGATGCGTTTGGATTTGAGAAGCATGCCGTCTACAAAGGCGCCGACGACATTGTGATGCACGCTCAGCTCACCTTCGGCAACGGCATGATCATGATTGGCTCCGTGGACAATCAATCGCCGTCGTCGAAAGAGATCACTCAACCGGACGAGATCGGGGGCAGGGTAACCCAGGCTCCTTATCTCGTTGTCGCCGACTGCGATGGGCTCTACGCGCTGGCAAAGGCGGCAGGCGCGACTATGCTGACGGAGCTCAGAGAGATGGACTATGGCGGGAAGGCCTTCAGCTGCAAGGACCCCGAGGGGCATCTCTGGCACTTCGGCGGATATGACCCGTGGGAGCCGCAGGAAGGGTAGTCGGCGTCCTGCTGTTCGATTTTGGACAGTGATTGTCGATTCCGTACAGGCGCTGGGTCGCCGACGTGCGTATCGCTCTGCAAATAAAGGCCGTTTATCGTCAAGAAGACTGGTGGATGAAGTGCTGCAATAACAGCACTTCCATCCGTGCCACGAGGCTTCTATGGCATCTTTGTTTCGAGAACTGCGCCATTCGCTTCGCCAATTGCGCAAGTCGCCCGGGTTTGCACTCACCGCGGTGTTGACCCTGGCCCTGGGGATCGGCGCGACCAGCGCCATCTTCTCCATCGTTGAGGGTGTGCTGCTTCGGCCCTTGCCATTTCCCGATCCGTCGCGACTGGTGACGCTTGGGGACAACCTCGAGGGCGTGGATGCGGGCTCCGGCGCGGCGCCGGCGACCGCTCCGGGCGTTCGAATCTATATGCGCGACACCACAGCGTTTTCCAGCCTGGGAGGGTATCAGCCTTCTTCTTATGAACTCTCTGGCAAGGGCGAGCCGGTTCAGATCAATGCCGCGCGGCTCACGGCCAGTGTGTTTCCGGCGCTCGGCGTTTCTCCGCTCATGGGGCGCGCCTTTACACAGCAGGAAGACGAAGGCAGCGCGCAGTTGGCCGTGTTGAGCTATCAAACGTGGCAAGGCCGTTTTCACGGCGATCCGAATATTCTCGGGCAGAAGGTGCTGCTCGACCGCAAGCCCTACGAGATCATCGGCGTCATGCCGCGCGAGTTCGAGTTCCCCTTGGTGCCCGGGCAGTTGAACCGCAGCGAGCTCTGGGTACCTATGAGCTTCACCCAGGCGGAACTGGTCCAGGGCGTGGGCTCGTGGGCCTATTCGCTGGTCGGCCGGTTGAAGCCAGGAGTGACCGCGGCGCAAGCCCAGCAGGACGCCGTCGGTGCGGCGCAGGAGATCATGCGGAACTTTCCGCCTTCACTTTCCAGCCGGCGCATTCATCCGTCGATAAAACCGCTCGATGAGGTGACGGTGGCGCAGAGCCGGCCCCTGGTGCGCACGCTCTTTCTGGCGGTGATTGTGGTCCTCTTCATCGCGTGCGCCAACCTTGCGGGATTATTGCTGGTGCGAGTGATTCGGCGGCGGCGCGAGATCTCAGTGCGCCTGGCGCTGGGCGCGAGCGGGGCGGTAATTCTGCGCCAGTCTCTTGTCGAGGCGTTGCTGCTGAGCGTCTCTGGCGGATTGCTCGGTCTGGCCCTGGCATGGGCGTCGCTGCGGGTAGGCATCAGCTTCCTGCCGGAGACTCTTCCCCGGGTGAGTTCGATAGCCCTGGACTGGAAAGTTGTGGCCTTTGCGCTCGGATTGGCCGTGCTCACCGGCCTGCTCTGCGGGGTCATTCCCGCGTTCGCCGCCGCACGCACCGGAGTCAACGAGGCTTTGAAGGAAGGTGGACGGACGGGCACCGCCGGCGGTGGTCATGCGCGGCTGCGCTCGGCGCTGGTGGTTGTCGAGCTCGCGGTTGCCCTGGTGCTGCTTGCCGCTTCCGGGCTGCTGCTGCGCAGCTTTGAAAAGATGCGCTCGATCGACCTGGGTTTCCGCGCCGACCACACGCTGACTGCTGTGTATAGTCTGCCGCAGCAGCAATATTCCACGCAGAATGCGATCGACGGATTCAATCTTGCGCTGCGCTCCAAACTGGAGCAGCTGCCGGGCGTGCAAGCCGTCGGGTTCACCACTCTGTTGCCGGTCAGTGACGCGGAGTTCCTGGGCACCTTTACTCCGGACGGATATGTTCCTCCCAAAGGAGCGGGTATGAACCTGGCGTGGGTACCGCAGGTGATGGGAAATTACTTTCAGGCGCAGGGCATTCCGATCATTCGCGGACGCGACTTTTCCCTGGCCGACGATGGGAATGCCGCGCTGGTGGTGATCGTCAACCGCAAGCTGGCCGAGCATTACTGGCCGGGCCAGGACCCGATCGGCAAACGCCTGCATCGCGGACCGGCGGAGGCGCACCTGCCGTGGCTGACAGTCGTGGGAGAGATTGGCGACGTGAAAGAACTCGCGGCCGATGAGCCGACGGGAATGCAGTTCTACATTCCCTCAAGTCAGGTGAAGGCCGGCGCTGGGTCGTTCGCACCTGCCACCTTTGTCACCGGCAATCAAGGGACCATCGTCGTGCGTGGGCAACTACCGCCCGAGCAGATGGCCGACGTGCTGCGGAGTGTCGTCCGCTCCATCGATCCACAGCTTCCCCTGACGCAGGTCGAGTCGATGGATCATGTGGTCGGGGAAGGCCAGGCTTCGCGCCGATTTAACACTGCGCTGATCTCGGCGTTTGCGGGTGCAGCGGTGTTGCTGGCGCTGCTGGGCATTTACAGCGTTATCGCGTTCTCGACCGCGATGCGCACACAAGAGATGGCGATCCGGCTGGCGCTCGGTTCGCAGCGCTCCGACGTGATGCGGATGGTCCTCATTTCTGGCGCCAAACTCGGCCTGGCGGGATGCGGGATCGGCGCCGTCGCCGCGCTTCTCGCAACTCGATTGCTGCGTTCGCTCCTCTTCCAGGTGGATGCGCTGGACCCGGTGGTGCTGACGCTTGCCGCCGTTTCCATACTTCTGCTGGCGCTCGCGGCGTCGGTGCTTCCCGCCCGCCGCGCGGCTTCTATCGAACCGCTCGAGGCGCTTCGCATGGAGTAGAAAGCCCGAGCGGTGACATCACGTCTTACGATTGACGGCTATGAGCAATCAGCGGATCTATCATTGAATCGCCAGTGGGAGCAGTCGCATGGATTCAGCATCCATAGAAGAAACCAACTTCGAGGTCGCCAAAAAATATCTCGCCGCGATCGAGCAGGGAGTATCTGCCAAGACGCTGGCGGCGTTCTTTGATCCTGAGGTGATCCAGGAAGAGTTTCCGAACCGGCTCCTACCGAATGGCGCGCGCCGGAATCTTGCCGACCTGCTCGAGGCTTCGCGCCGGGGCAAGAAGGTCATGTCGCGGCAGAGCTATGAGGTCATAAACTCCGTGAGCGAAGGGGACCGCGTTTCGCTCGAGGTTTTGTGGACGGGCGTGCTTGCCGTACCGCTCGGGGAGATCCCCATGGGCGGCGAGATGCGCGCTCATTTCGCCGTCTTCCTTGATTTTCAAGAGGGGAAGATTATCGGCCAACGGAATTACGATTGTTTTGATCCGTGGTGAGCCGAAGTCCTGGAGGACGTCATTTCCAAATCAGAAGGAAAGGTCAAGCCGAAGAATTCGCTGCTTTGGATATTCGAGGCCCTCGAAGATGATCCGCGATATCTTCTGACGCGGTTCTTCAACATGTACGCCGCTTATTTAGATGGGAAGCTCTATCTGGCGGTGGCGGATGGCAAAGAGCCGTGGAACGGGCTGATGGTCTGCGTGGCACGTGAGCACCATGCGGCCATATTGAGCGAATATCCGCAGCTTGTTTCGCATCCGGTACTGGGGAAGTGGTTGTACCTGTCGCGGTCGAATCCGGAGTTTGAGACATTGGCGACCGAGCTGGCGATGCTGGCGCGCAAGCGAGACCCGAGACTTGGCGTCGAGCCGCAGCGGCGGAAGCGAGGATTTAAGGCTTAGGTAAAGCTCTTCAGCACGAAGGCCAGGAGCACAACAAAGACAAATTCATCGGAGAGCATGGCCATGTTCTCCTTCGCGTTCCTGTTCGTTTGCATGGAGTGGCCGATTCCGGCGAGACCGTAGTACAAGCCGCCGACGATGGCGGCAGGCAGAAGCCAAGCGGGGCGGAGGAGGCTGCAGATTCCGAGAGCACCCATCGATAGATTTCCAAAACCTACTTCGCGAACGATCGGAAGCGATGACGGGTCGTGGACGTGGAAGATCTTTTCGGCGGTGAACTGCGGCTGGATCACTTGCCGCGTTCCTGCTATGAAGAGTCGAACTCCGACGGCCCAGAAGACGAGCCACTTGCCGATGAGGAAGATCAGGCCGAATGCGCGCGGATAGAGAGCAGCCTCGATGGCAACGGAAGCCGCCGGAAGAACGAACAGGAGCAACGCGACGCTGACAAAATACATAGGGCTGAGCTGCTGCTACTTTTTCGTAGCGGTGAATTCGCCTTCTGCGTTATAGGGATCGACGACGATCGTGCCGGTGATCGTTCCGTCTTTGCCAAGCTTGCCGTTGTAGTTGACGGTGATCGGGTCGCCGTTGTAATCCGCGTTGTAGTGCCAGGCGATCGCATCGTCTTTAACCGAGCCAGTGGCGTCGACGGTCTTCCCATCCTTGCGAACGCAGCTGCCGGTCAAGGCATTGTCTTTCTGGGTGAGTGTGCAGGTGGTATCGATTGGAGTGTCACTGACCGAGCCGGTGACGTGCCAGCTTCCGGAGACATCGGCCGCATTCGCAGCCTGGAACGAGGCGGCGAGAATCGTCGCGAAAAGGATTGAGCGTTTCATGGGGCTCCCTGGATTGTGCGAAACCAAAATCGCCTCGGCACGCATATTAACGTTTGCGATGTGCAGATGGTTCCATCGCGAAGGGTTAAGGATATCAGCAGCCACCCGCGGCGTGCCCAGAGTGCGGTTCCAGCGTTGGCTGAATTACGGAGTCCGGACCGCCGGCGGCGGGGCTGGCGGCGCTGGAAACCCTGACTGGCTGGCGAGCAACGGGGCCAGCTTCTCGTATTGGAGATTGCGGCATTCGCTGACAATGTCGAAGACCATCGTTTCCGGGTCGGCTGCGGTGAAAGGCTTCCACTCAAGGCCACGCTGCGACGGATTGCCGGTGCGGGCAAAGTTGATCCACGCCTGCGAGACCTTGTCTTGCAGCGCGTAGCCGGCGGGGGCATCTCCGGTTGCGATCCGCAAATGAGGCTCGCTGAGATTGTGGAAGACAAACGCAATCTCGGAAGTATGAAAGGCAGTGATCCCGCCGTTGACCGGATACTCGTAGATAAAGAGGTAGTTGTAGACCGGAGCCTGGCCGGCCTCGCGCTTTGCAGCGATCATTCGGGCATTTGGCATCGAGAAATAGATAACATCCTGAATCTTCTTTGACGGGAACGATTGCTGGAATGCCGCGACGACTGCATCTTTCTTGTCGCCGTATGCGGCTTTCAGATGATCGTCAATCTCCTGCTGGCTCCAGGCGTTCTTGTTAGCTCCCGTTACGAGGTTGCCTCTAAACTCGCTGAAGACACTCCCGCTCATCACCGGAATGTTGGATGTCCAGTCGCAAAATGCGCGCGTGATGTACTGGTCGTCGGCAATCGGATTCCATCCGAGCCGGGGCGTGGAGGTCTGCTGGGCAACCGACTTCAGCGCAGCGTTGCCAGCGGCGAGCAGCTCCGGGTAAGGAATTGTCTTAAGCTTGTCGATCTGGTCCCCGGTCAGATTCAGATTCGCGAGCGTCGCGGCGGCGATCGCCTGCGCGGTCTTGATGTTCTTGGCGGCATCCTGATCGGTCAGCACTTCGCCGCCTCCGCTCTCACAGATGACCTTGTGAAAGAGGCCTTTCGCGGCCGGGGTGTGCAGCATCCGCGCAGCCTTGCTTCCGCCGCCCGACTGGCCAAAGAGCGTCACACTCCCGGCATCGCCGCCGAAGTTTGCGATGTTGTCCTGGATCCATTGGAGAGCCGCGACGAGGTCGACCGTACCCGTGTAGCGCGATTGCGCATATTGCGGGCCGTAGGCTGAGAGATCCAGAGTGCCGATGATATTGAGTCGGTGGTTGATGCTCACCACCACCACGTCGCCGAACTCGCTCAGGTTCTTGCCGTCATAGGCGTAACTCTCCATCGAGGAGCCATTGGTGAACCCGCCGCCGTGCAGCCATACCATGACGGGCTTTCGGGTCGCGGGTGAGAGGTCCTGCGTCCAGATATTGAGGACCTGACAATGCTCATTCTCAACCCAGTAGCGATGGGGGAAGACGAACTCGTCGATACCTGGCGCACTCATCGGTGGAATCGGACACACCGGCCCCCACGCCTGGGCGCTCTTGATGCCGTCCCAGGGCTTAACGGGTTTCGGCAGCTCGAAGCGCTCCGCTTCGGCATATGGGATGCCGAGGAATACCGTCGTCTTGCCATCGCGAAAGCCACGGAGCTTTCCCGACTGCACCTGAACGACTGGCGGATCGAGGTTGGGCAACGCCGGCGGTTTCGCGCCTTTGATATCGAGTCGCTGGTTTGCCGCGGTTGCCGTCGGGCGTATCTCTGCGGCGGCCAGGGAAGGCAGAGTGGCTCCGGCGGCTGCGACGCCCATGAGTGCGGCTCCCTTACCGAGCAGGTCGCGGCGGCTCATCTCTATAGGTTGTGCATCGGACTGTCCGTTCGGCATGTCTTATCCTTAGAATCAATTTTTCATCGGTATCAAGACGTTTCACATCGTCTTTAAGACGCCGCATTTCTACGGGCAGACGCCGAATCTGGTGCTGCACGCAACGTCAAAATATAAGAAGATTGGAAACTGACTATTCACTTAGCCGTATCGAAAGGCTCCAGGTACTTGATAAGCAGTACCGCAGATTCGCAGTCGCAGTTGCCGGCTGCTTCAGCGCAGAAGGCCAAGGGTATCAGCAGATACCCCTGCGAGGTAACGCTCTTCAGCCAAATTGGAGGTGTCTTTCATGAGAGATAGTTGCAGCAGAGCGTTGAGGGGAATTGCGATGTTTGTTTTGCTCCTCTCAACGGCGTGCTTCGCGTGGGCACAAACGCCAGAGCCTGCGGCGCGGAAGGGCATCGATGCCGGGAACCAGGCGTGGATCGATGGGGTGAAGAGCGGAGAGGCTGCTCCGATTGCCGCAACTTATGCTGACGACGGGCTGGACTGCGGCCCAACCGGAGAATGTGTTCGCGGTCGCGCTGCGATAGAGCAGGAGATCAAGGATTTGTTCGCAAAACGGGGGCGCGCGCAGGGGGCGCAGGTCTCGAGCGTGGGCTCGGAGCAGCAGGGCGATTACGTCTACGAGTGGGGACAGGCTGAGGCTTCGTTTGCGACCGGGAACAAACTCGTGGAGCGGTATTTGACGGTGTGGCACAGGGAAGCCGATGGCGGCTGGAAGATCTTCCGCAATATGGTCATTCCAGATGATAAGACGCGGTAGGAGATTACCCTTTACTCGCGTTGGGAGCCAAAGCGGGATCGAGATACTTGATGAGCAGCACCTGGTTGCCGACTTCGTTGTAGAGGAGTTCGTCGACAGCGCCGCTGGCGAGCAACAGCCCGTAGCCTCCGGGGCGCATGCCCTCCTCTTCGCGTTTCAGGATGTGGGCCACCGGGTCGTGCGCGGGGTTGGCGACGGCGGCGTGGCTGAGCGATTCGCGGCGGAAGCCGGCTCCGGGATCGCGGACATAAAAGACTATCGATCGTGCGGTCTGAACTCCGGTGACTTCCACCGTTTGCTCGGCGTTGAAGGCTGCGCCGTGCTCCATCGCGTTAAGCAGGATCTCTCGCAGCCCGTCGAGCATGCCCTCTTGTGCGTCCTCGGGTAGTTGCGAGGTGAGTTCGCGGGCAAAGGTCATGAGGCGCTCGGCGGTGATGAGGCGGCAATTCACGCGGACCGAGACCCAGCCGGGCCGCGCTGAGAGCACCTGGATGTCGTCTCGCCACAGATTGTCGGTAGCCGCGCGGCTGGCGAGCTCGGCAATATCGCTGCCGTCGAAGGGCGGCGTAAAGCAGGCGAAGACGTGGGCGCGAAGCGCGGCGATGACGCCGTCGGGAGTGCTCTCGCGAGCGAGGACGATGCACTTGACTCCGGGGCGGATGTCGCGCATTTCATCGAGCAGAGCGAGGTCTTCGTCGACGGCGCTGTCCGGGCTGGTGATGACGACGCCGAAGGCGCGCATCCGCAATCGATGGAGCGCGTCAGCGTGGCCGACGGCTTGTTCGGTGGGCAAGCCGGCAGCGGAAAGCGCGTCCGCTATGTCGCGGCTCAACTGCGTATGACTTCCGATTACAAGGACCCGGCTCATCTTGAGCTAGATTCTAGATCATCGTTTCGATAAGGGTCTTCGCTTGCGGGTGGATCGGTGGAGAGCCACCAGCCGCGGCCCGCGTACCAGCAGCTGTCATCAGGACGGTCGGCGGGTTCGTCGTCGCGGTGGAGAGATTTGACCTGCGGCCATCTTCCGTTGCGAAAGGCTTCGGCGAGTTTCGCGGCTTCGTTCTCATTTTGCGCGCCGACGCAGGGGATGAATTGCGCCTGGGAGAGGAAGCGGGCGGCGAAGGCTCCGTTTTGCTGGAGGGTGATGAGCAGCATTCCTCCTATGCCCGATCCGGGCGCTAACGGGAAGAGGAGCCGGCCATTGGGCTTGAGCGCATCGAGCCAGACGGGGAGCGGTTCGCTGGCGCCGGCGTTGATGTAGATGACATCGCAGGTGAGCAGGGGCGTTTCGGCTCCGGAGCGAGCGTGGATCCTGACCTGGCGAGATTCGGCGAGGTTGTGTTGGGCGCGGACGGCGAGCTCGGGATGGATTTCGTAGGCGTCGATTGTGCCGGAGTCGCCGACGAGTTTTGCAAGGATAGCAGTGTAATAGCCGCTGCCGGCTCCGATGTGGACGATGTGTTCGCCCTTCTGGATCGCGAGTGCGGAGATGCAATAAGCATGCAGGGTGGGCTGGCCGTTGTTGAGGGAGCCGTCGACGCCGAGCGAGATGACGACGTCCTGATAGAGGATGGCGGGATCGCGGTCGTTGGTGTCAATGTAGCCGGCGCGGGTGAAGACCTTCCACGGCGAGGGACCGACGAATTTTTCTCTGGGTGTGGAGGCGAGGGCGGCTTCGAGTTCGCTGCCTGGTGGCAGGCCAGCGTTCGCGGTGATCAGCCGGGCGTAGAAGTTGCGATGGGTTTGGAGGCGCTGGGCTGGGCTGTCCTGGTCCATGATTCAACGTTACTAGGGACTAGAGACTAGGGACTAGAGACTAGGGACTAAGGACTAAGGACTAAGGACCAGGAACCAGGGGTCAGTCCGGGGCGGATTGGTGGAGGTCTGGGTACTGATCGGCTATAGTTGCAGCGATATGACATCCTTGCACTCATTGCCAATCGTCCTCCGTCTTTGCTTCGTGTCTGCCGTTGCTTTGCTGTCCGGGAACGGCATCGCCCAGCAGCCTACGCCTCCGCAGACTGACAGCAGCTACATCGACTCGAACGGAACCGCGCACGTGACGCGGGTGGTTCCGGTGCCGAAGACGATTAGCCCTGAGGCGCAGGCGCGGCTTGCGCGGCAAGTGCCGGACACTGCGAAGCCCGAGACCTTAGAGCAGCGGCGGACGGGCACCGACAAGGGGCAGGTTGGCGCCGGGGAAAAATCGAGAGCGATTTATCCGGTGAAGATTGAGAGCCAGACGATTGGCGGGGTTCCGGTGCGGATAGTGGATCCGGTGGATGCGACGCCGATGCATCCGGACCGGGTGCTGATCAATTTGCATGGTGGCGGGTTTAACTCCGACTCAGGGTCGTTTACGGAGTCGATTCCGATCGCAAACCTGACGCATACTCGGGTGATTGCGGTGCTGTACCGACTGGCTCCGGAGCACCCGTTTCCTGCGGCGGTGGATGATGTGGTTGCGGTCTATCGCGAGGTGCTGAAGACGTACAAGCCGGCGAATATTGGGATTTATGGGACTTCGGCGGGGGCGATTTTGACCGGCGAGGTTGCGGTGAAGTTCAAGCAGCTGGGACTTCCGATGCCGGGGGCTTTGGGCGTTTTCTCCGGGATGGGAGATTTTTCGCTGCTTGGCGATTCGTTTGCGATGTATGCGCTGAACGGGCTTTCAGGGCACTTGGATATTCCCGGGCCTCCTCGGGACACGGAGTATGTGGGGACGATCGATCCCAGAGACCCGGTGCTCTCGCCGATGTATGCCGATCTGCACGGCTTTCCGCCGACGCTGTTTATTACCAGCGGACGCGATCTGTTACTGAGCGGGACGACGACGATGCATCGCGCCTTTCTGCGCGCGGGCGTGGATGCGCGGTTGGTTGAGTTTGAGGCGTTACCGCATGCCTTCTGGAATGATGTGAGTCTGCCGGAGTCGAAGGAAGCTTATGGGTATATGGCGGATTTCTTTTCGCAGGAGTTGGGGAAGTAACGAGATATCCGAGGCACCCAACACTTTGATTCGGTCGGGCATCGCTGACACTGCAGGTCCTTCGACTCGTCTTCACTTCGTGAAGGCTCGCTCAGGATGACAAATTGGATGTCTGCGAAAATTGGTGCGATGGCAAGTTTTTCGCGGCGGACGAGCTGGGATGTATCTGAGTCGGAGTGGGCGAGGCTGCTTCGGGAGCGGCGGGTTGCGGGGCTCCCGATTCTGGATCTGACCGCTTCCAATCCGACCCGGTGTGGATTTGATTACGACGGTGAGGCGATTGTGGGTGCGCTGAAGTCGCCTGCGGCGTTAGACTACGACCCGAACCCGAAGGGGCTGTTGCGGGCGAGGGAAGCGGTGGCCGGCTATTATGCCGGGCATGGAGCCGCTATCGACCCCGAGCAGATCTTCCTGACCACGAGCACCAGCGAGGCCTATAGCTTCCTGTTTCGGCTGCTTTGCGATCCGGGCGATGAGGTCTTGATCGCTCAGCCGAGCTATCCGCTCTTTGATTTTCTGGCCGATCTGGATGATGTCCGGCTGGTTGCTTACCCGCTCTTTTACGACTACGGCTGGCATCTGGATCCGGCGGCACTGCGGGAGCGGATCACGCCGCGGACGCGGGCGATTGCGCTGGTTCATCCGAACAATCCAACCGGGCATTACACCAAGGCGGCCGAGCAGGCGATTTTGGAGGAGATCTGTGCTGAGTTTGGGCTGGCGCTGATTGTGGACGAGGTATTTCTGGACTATCCCTTGGAGGTTTCTGCGGAGAGCAGCTTTAGCGCAGGCGAACATCCGGCGTTGTCTTTTGTGCTGAGCGGGTTGAGCAAGGTTGCCGGACTACCGCAGATGAAGGCGGCGTGGATTGGCTGCTTTGGGCCGGAGCCGATCCTGTCAGGAGCCATCGATCGGCTGGAGGTGATCGCCGACACCTTCCTGTCGATGAATGCGCCCGTGCAATGGGCAGTCCCGGATTGGCTGGCTGGAAGGGGATCGATCCAGGAGCAGATCCGGTGGCGGATTCGACAGAACCTGGAGGCCCTGGATGCGGCCTTCCCTGCGGGCAGCCAGGTTCGCAGATTGGTTGCCGAGGGAGGATGGTATGCGGTGTTGCGGATTCCAGCGGTGGCGAAGAACGAAGAGACTGCGCTCAGGTTGTTGCAGGAACAGGGAGTCGCCATCCACAGCGGAGATTTTTTTGGGTTTAGCGACTCCGGATGGCTGATAGCGAGCCTCTTAGCGGAAAATCCAGAATTTTCGAATGGAATCAGTAAGATTGTTCATTACCTTGAAGCGTCACATTAAGGGATGGTCAACTTTGTTATTAAGTTGATTCCCGTCAAGTGGAAGTTGAATAAAAATCTCTTAAGTTGCACAAAAATATCAAGTTGATGATGAAGCATCCTGCTCGTCTAACGATGGCGAGAAGAGGTGCTGCATCAGAGCCTTCAACGCGCGGATCCTTCAAACTGACCCACCACCGTCGGACCGAGTGTGGGATGCGGCTTGATGGCGCGAGGCATGGCAACCCATCTTCACAGGAAGGGATTGGTGGCTCTTTCTTCGGCAATAGTTGTCTTGTTGCCGTGGCCGGGGATGACGATCACGGGATCGGGCAGCGTCAGAAGCCGCTCGCGGATCGACCGGAGGATCTTGCGTCCGTCGCCGCCGGGCAGGTCGGTGCGGCCGATGGAGCCGGCAAAGAGGGTGTCTCCGGCGATCAGAAGCTGCTGCGGCGCGAAGTACAGGCAGATGCTGCCCTCGGTGTGGCCAGGGGTGTGAATCACCTCGCCGGGAAGATTGGGGAGGCCAAGTTGAGCGCCGTCGTCGGCGCTGGCGTCGGGCCGGGTGACCTCGGGCGGTGGAACGCCGATCCAACCGGCCTGGATCTCCATCATTGCCAACTGGGGGAGGTCGTATTGGTTGAGAAACACGGGCGCGCCGGTGACGCGCTTGAGGTGCGCGGCTCCGCCGACGTGGTCGATATGCCCGTGGGTGATGATGATTTGCTTTAGGGTGAGCTTGTGCGCGGCCAGGCGGGTCAGGATTTCGGAGACGTTTTCGCCGGGGTCGACGACGATCGCCTCGTGCGTGGTCTCGTCGCCGAGGATGGTGCAGTTGCAGCGCAGGATCCCGACAGGGAAGGTTTCCAGAATCATGGAGATGTCTTGCGCGCCGTTGCCCGAGTGAAAGAGCCGGCTATTTGGCCGGCTTGCCGGGAGTCGCGGGCGCCGTCGATGCGGGCGGGGTCTTGATGCCCGAGAGGACCGACTTGGTGCCGCCGCTTTGGCGCGCGATGAGTACGAAGAGTCCTATCGAGGTGCACATGAAGATGATCGCCGACCAGGTTGTGAGCTTGGTGAGCAGGTTGGCCGCGCCGCGGGGACCGAAAGCGGTCTGCGAACCCTGGCCGCCGAAGGCTCCGGCGAGGTCGGCACTCTTGCCCTGCTGCAGAAGGATCACGCCGATCAGGAAGAGGCAAACGATGACGTGGATGATGGTGAGAAAGATGATCATTCGGGTCTTTTCTAGTGCGAAACTTGGTGCGGCCGTTTCACAGCCGCGACAGGCTTGAGGCTGCCTGCCTTCTTGCGTTTAGGTTTCTAAATTCTTGGTGCGGAAGAGGGGACTTGAACCCCTATGCCTTGCGGCGCCGCCCCCTCAAGACGGTGTGTCTGCCATTTCACCACTTCCGCGATCGACAACGATCATGCCGCGTCTATGCCGGAATACCGAGGAGAACAGTGCTATTCCGGGCGCACAGACGCTCTCCTTATATTAACGTGTGCGCTGGCCGACGGCAATGGAGGCGCGTGGCCCTCATTTGATATCGGCAATGGGATCTGCGTGGTGTTCACCCACATGGAGTCGCAGGATCTGATCGGGCTCCCCATTCACTCGGAAAAAGGCCTTGTTATCGGCGACCTTTACGGGTTGAGGGTCGGGGTCGACCTTCCAGTCCTCGGGCAACTCGTGTTCAACGACGATTGATGTGAAGTTAGAACGGTGCGGTTTTGACGAGGGGGACAACCGGTACGTTAGAATCTTTTATTAAACCCAGGCCGAGGAGAAGCGATCATCGAAGGTAAGTTCTACCGACCCAGGACGATCGCGCGCCAGCTACCAGCGACCGCGGTATTTGGCTTGATCGTTTGCGCGGCAGGGCTGGCGCAGCAGAGTCAGCCAGCGCCTGTACCGGATGCTCCGACACCGAACCAGCAGGAGGCGCAGCCACATTCGGGTACGAATCCGGTGACGAGCGGCGTGACGACCGGTGTGGACATGTTCCTGACTTTGCAGAAGAAGTCGCTGGTCTTTCCGGATCTGGCCATGGACGGGCGACCGCTCAACCCCTGGAACAAACTCGAGTTGGCCGCCAACAATACAGTGTCGTTATCGTCTGTAGGTGCGGTGGTGATCGGCTCGGCTTATGGCCAGGCGGTCAATCATCCCGCCGGTTGGGGGCAGGGTTGGGGCGCGTATGGTCAGCGTCTTGGCGGAGACATAGCGCGAGTGGCCTCGTACAACTTCTTCGGCACCTTTGTGATCGCCTCGGTGACCCATGAGGATCCGCGCTTCTACGTGAAGAAGGACCTGAACTTCGGCGAGTCGTTGAAGTACGCGGCGACCCGGTTGGTGATTACGCGCAGCGATTCGGGAAAAGAAGTCGTCAACTATGCCGGCCTGCTCGGGCCTCTTGCGGCCGAAGGATTAGCCAACGTGTATTACCCTCAGGGCAGCAAGGGGTTTGGCAGCACGATGATTCGCTACTCCACCGACGTGGGCTGGAGATTTGCGGGATATCTGCTGCGCCAGTACTGGCCGACGATCAACCGCAAGCTCGTAACGGCCAGTGCGCCGAAAGCGCAGCCGACATCCTCGAGCCCTTAAGCACCCTCAGCGAGGGCTGAGCCAGGTCAGCGGTATTTCGCCGTATCCTTCCCATTGGGGATATGCGAGAATCTCCCCGAATCGGTTTCCGGCCCTTGCGGAGACTTGAACGAGGTCAGCTGCTATGCCCGACGGCGCAACCGCGAGTCCGCTCACCTTTGACATCGAAGTTAACGGCGACGTTGCCAAGGTGCGACTGCACGGCAAGCTGGTGATGGGCGTCAGCAATCTGCTGCATGTCCGGGTCAAGAAGCTCATCCCGGAGCACAAGCGCATCGTGCTGGACCTGTCGGACCTTTCTCATATGGACAGCTCGGGCCTCGGCACACTGGTCGGGCTGTTTGTCTCGGCGCGTTCGGCGGGGTGTTCTCTGGAGCTGATCAACCTGAGTCACGGCATCCAGAAGGTGTTGTCGCTGACGAATTTGTTGTCGGTGTTTACGGTGGTTGGTGAGAGTGGGATGAAGGTTGGGTGACTCCAGGGACTAGGGACTAGGGACTAGGGACTAGGGACTAGGGACTAGGGACTAGGGACTAGGGACTAGGGACTAGGGACTAGGGACTAGGGACTAGGGACTAGGGACTAGGGACTAGGGACTAGGACGAGATGCTCCAATCGAGCCAAAAGATAGCTTGAATGTAAACCCGGAGATGGTAATTTTTCTCGCCGACTATATCAAAATAACGAGGAACGTGTCGTCGGTTTACCGACCGTCGGGCCGGTGTCCGGAGAAGCTGTCGCTGAGATTGTCTGCTCGCTACTCCCGCTGCTCCAGCCCGCGAAGGGGCCCTTTCCCTTTGGAGGAGTCTGTCGCGAGGAGGTACCCCCCCTCCCCCCCGCTACTTCCTTAGTTCTTTGTTTTCAATGACTTGCGGCTGTCTTCTGGCTAAACTATTGATTTTATTGCGGTTGCCCGCAAAGTCTTGGTTTGTGTGAGATAGAGTTTGTGGCTGCGCTTTGCAACTGGCTCTTCCGCGCGAATGAGAAAAGGCGGCTTTTGGCCGCCTACTTTAGTTTGATCCCTATCCTTAGTATATCAAGTTGGATGGTTTCACTATGCCAGGTTTGAAAGATTTATATCTCGGGTGAAATGAGTTGGTTAGGGGAGATTGTTTAAGCCAGGGGCTTGACAATGTTTTGCGCCGATCCCACTCAAGCCAACGGATGGCTCCCCAGGCAGTGCTCGGCCCCGATCAATTCCTGACGGCCGGAGGTTGCGCGTCAGACCCTAGCCAACAAGAATAGGAGTGGTGTGATGCTCACCGCCCTCGGGATGGGCGGTGAAGTATGCTTGTATGCCTTCCGGCGTCCCCGGGTAGGTGCCGTCATCCCACCAGGATCCTATCCAAATGTGCGTCGACCCGCGAAGATCTGGCGGGTAAAAAATCAGGTAGCGGGTGTCGCCTGGTCTTCGGTCGATGACGAGACTGGTGGACCAAAGCGTCTCGGCCGGCGATGTGCCAAATCCCTTGGCATAGACGCGCACCTGCAAATCGGGCCTCACCTGGGGATCGAGCCTCTGGAAGAAAGAGAGCCTATACCCATTTATGACGGGGTTCTTGAGGAGCGTGAAGGGTTGGCTTTCCCCCGGGGTAAGCTTCGGATGGCTTGTCGCGGCGCCATGTGCGCCGGTGTAAAGATCAATGGCGCTAGTCAGTTCAGTGGAAGAACTCACGGCGGTACCTCCTTCCACAGTAGAAATAGAAATGGGAAATGGAAACGGACCCGATAATATCGCGACGATCACGGCGGTGTCACACCGGAACCCACTGGCTAAGAGACACGGGGTTGCCCTTCAGGCCTTAGCCAACAAGAATAGGCACGGTGTGATGCTCCCCTCCCTCTGGGTGCGCTGTGAAGTATGCTTCTATGCCGGTCGAAGTCGCCGGGTAGGTGTCGTCATCCCACCAGCAGCCTACCCAAATCTTCGTCGCCCCGTTCAAGTCTGACGGAGTAAAACTCACGTAGTGGTGCGTGTTGTGAGGATGATGTTTTCGGTCGACGGCGCGAGTGGTGAACCAAAGCGGTGCATTCTGCGATGTGCTAAATCCTTTGACATAGACCCGTACCTGCGATTCGAGGTTATTGATGAAAGTGAGGACATAGGAGCCGTCGGGTGCTTTGAGGAGAGTGAATGGCTGCTGGTGGTTCGGGTTAAGCTTCGGATGACTTGCCATGCCGCCATGCGCGGCGGTGTAAAGATCAATGCGACTAATCAGTGAGTTGGCAGATCCCAAGGCGGTAACTCCTTCGCAATAGAGATGGAAACGAGAAAGGAAACGCGGCCAATAATATAGCGAAGTTCACGGCGGTGTCACGCCGGAATCGGCTCGTTAAGACACGCCGGGTTGCCGGCCAAGGCCTAGCCAACAAGAATAGGAACGGTGTGATGCTCTGTTCCCTCTGGGTGGTCTGTGAAGTAGGTCTGTATGCCTACGGTTGTCCCCGGGTAGGTGCCGTCATCCCACCAGCAGCCGACCCAAATTTGCGTCGACCCGTTCAGCTCTGCTGGAGATGCCTCCAGGTAGACGTAGTGCGCGTCGTTCGAACTCTCATTCACGACGGCGACGGTGGCGGACCACAGCGTCTCCATCGGTGCCGGGCCGAATCCTCTGGCATAGACCCGCACCTGCGCATCGAGCCTATTGAAAAAAGTGAACGTATATTTGCCGTTCGTTTGGAGGAGCGTGAAGGGCTGCTCCTGGTTCGGGACAAGCATCGGATGCGTTGCCGAGGCACCATGCGGGGCGGTGTAAAGATTAAAGTGGCTAATCAGTGTGCTGGAGGAACTCAAGACGATAATCCTTTCGCAATAGAAATCGAAACGAGAAATGGAAATGGCGCCAATCATATCCCGACGGTTACTGCGGTGTCACGTAGGAATTACTTCCGGCTAAGATAGACTGAATCTCGGCTCCCCGCAGACTCTCAAAGAAGGCTCGCCACGGCTTTGGACGCTACTGGAAACCACGATCTTACGGGTCAGTTACTCCTGCACTATCAGGTCGTCGAGCGCCTGGGAGCGGGTGGTATGGGTGTCGTCTACCGCGCTTTTGACGTCAAGCTGCGGCGAACGGTCGCATTGAAGTTCCTGCTCGACCCGGACGCGGTAAGCGACGAGGTGAAGCAACGCTTTATGCGTGAGGCGATGGCTTCGTCGGCGCTCGAACATAGCAACATTGGCACTTTGCACGCCATCGAAGAGACCAGCGACGGAAAACTTTTTCTGGTGATGGCCTGCTATGAGGGACACACGCTTGCCCGTCGCATGGCTTCGGGACCGATTCCGCTGAATCAAGCCATATCGATAACCTTGCAGCTTCTGCGTGGACTGGACGAGGCCCACAACCACGGCATTGTGCACCGCGACATCAAGCCCGGCAACCTAATCTTTAATTCGCAGGGCGTGCTGAAGATTCTCGACTTCGGACTGGCAAAGCTGCACGGGAGTCCCGACCTTACACAACCCGGTTCGACAATGGGCACCATCGCCTACATGGCGCCGGAGCAGGCGACCAGCGCTGCGGTCGATCATCGCGCCGATCTTTGGTCGGCGGGTGTGGTGCTCTATGAGTTGATTGCGGGGCGACGGCTTTTCCAAGGGGCCGATCTTGTGTCGACTCTTTATGCAGTGATCTCGAAGGAACCTGACCCTCTGCCGGGCCTGCCGCCTGGTCTTGATGGACTACTGAACAAGGCGTTGCAAAAGGATCCGGGTCGCCGCTATCAGTCCGCGAAGCAAATGATTCGGGAGCTAGAGGGTGTGCTGGGCACCTCCTCCCAGCCGGAAATGGAGTCGGAACCGGCCACGACTATCGGCCCCGAACTTGCCGCGCGGCCTCTCAGTGGGACGGAGGCGCGTCATCGAAAGCACTGGCTGCTCGGCATCGCAACTGTGGTCCTGGTTGTTGCCGGCGTTGCCGCGTGGCTGGTAGCGCGCCGGAGTCATCCAGCATTGAGTGGAAACCGCGTCGCTGTCCTGCCGCTGACCGCTACCGTGGAGTCACCTGCCGAACTCGCCTCCGCCCAGGCCCTGGCCGACGGATTGCGTAGTCAACTGATTCGGTCGTTGGCCAGCCTTGAGCCGTCAAATCCCGATCTGTTGGTGGTTCCTTCGTCGCAGCTCGCATCGCAGCACGTGACCGGCCCCGCGAGCGCGAGGAGCACGCTTGGCCTCGGTACGGTACTTACAGGTAGCTTCAGAGAATCCGGCGAACGAGTGCAGGTGGTGTTGAGCTCCGTCGACACCGCCGACTCCAAGGTACTTCGCTTGGAGAAGATCGATGGTGCTACCTCCGATTTGCCGGCGCTCGAGAAGGAGATGTTTGTCCGGGCGGTGAAATTGCTGAGGCTGAAATCCGTATCGCAGCCTGCGGCGGGTGGACGCCCTGCCGATCTGCCACCTGACCAGATGAAAATCTACCTGACCAGTCTCGGTTATCTCGAGCGGTGGGGGGAAGCTGGAAACCTTGACGCGGCGATCCAGGGGCTTACAAGTCTGATCGGCAACGCGCCGAAGTTCGCGCCTGGTTATGCAGGGCTGGCGAATTGCTACCTTCGCCGGTATCAGGGAACCAGAGATGCGAAGGCATTGGAACTGGCCGATCAGAACGCCACACTCGCCGCGCAGCTGGACGGCAGTCTTCCTGAAGTGGCTCTGGGGCTTGGTCAGGTGCGCGCCTTGCAGGGAAATTATCCGGAGGCCGTCTCGCATTTTCAGCAAGCACTCGCTGCCGACCCGCGCAGCGATGGCGCGTATCGCGGGCTGGCACAGGCTTACGCCTCTATGGGCCTTCCCGATAAGGCCGAGCGGGAGTGGCAACAGGCCATCGATCTTCGTCCGAACTCGGTTGACGCCTACAACCAGCTCGGCATCTTCGCGATGGGCCGCGGCGATTATGCATCGGCTGCAGCCAACTTTCGAAAAGCTTCGGCGCTTGCCCCGCAGAATGCCTCGATCCTCGGCAATCTTGGGGCTGCGCTCGCCTATGCCGGCTCTGCGGTGGAGAGCCGCCGTGCGCTTCAGCAATCGATCCGCCTGGGGCCATCGGCACCGGCCTGGAACAACCTCGGCGACCTTGACCTGAAGCAGGGCCGCTTTGCCGACGCTGCGGCGGATTACGAGCAGGCGCTGGAGTTCAACAAAGCGGATTACCGCGTGTGGTCGAACATGGCTGTCGCTTATTCGCGCACGCCCGGGCAAAGGGATAAGGCTAAAGATGCATTCCTTCATGCCGCTCAAATGTGCAGGGAGACGCTGAAGACGAATCCGAACGCCCCGGTCGCGTTGTCGGACCTCGCTATGTTCGTTGCCTCGGAAGGCGATGAACGCCAGGAGCCGTTGGTCTTGATCGAGCGCGCTCTTGCCCTGGCACCCGAAGATACTAATGTTCAGTTCAACGCCGCGGAAACCTACGAAGCACTCGGCTACCGAAAAGACGCGCTCGACTGGGTAGCAAAGCTAGTCGCGGCGGGATACCCGATCGACGACATCAATGACAGTCCTGTGCTCGCCGACCTGGTGAAAGACTCGCGATACCAGACGATCGTCAGGGACGAGGGGAAAAAGCCGGCGAGCGACGGTCGGTGATTAGGGGCTGGGCCCGACCTTTGGGAGTGACCCATTGAAGACAATGAACGTCGAGCGGTCTGTCGGTATAGAGGGTTCTTCCGGCAAGGTTTTGGATTTCTATGGCCTTGCTTCCTAACAGTGCTTCGACGTGGTCGTGGCTGTCTTCGGGGACGAAGTTTGGCCGGTTTGTCGAGGGCCACCCCGGCGTTCCGTCAGGAGGGCATGAGTCGGAATACTGCGAAGCTCAATCTCTACGAAGGCCCGGACTGGCATCCGGGCTTTTCTGCGTCTGATTCTATCCGAATGACGATGTGTTCATTTCAGGCGTCTAGTCTGACATCTAGCTCTCCCCACAAGAGGGAGAACGGAGTCCTCTATTAAGACGCCCCCAGGCATAGGCCCCCCGGCTATACCTCAGGCGCGTCTTGTTTTTTCCTAGCGCTTGCCCTATCACGGCAATTCGATCACCGCCTAGCAGGTTTGATTGCGCAAGAATGTTATTCCCTTTGTATTTCGTGTGGAATGCGTTGTGGTAAGGTGGATCGTTCGAGCCAGGGGCTTGACAGGGTTTTGCGCCGATCCCGATCAAGGCTTTGCTTTCGGAAGGTCGGCAGGGTCCATGGTTGCTCCGGCAGACGGAAGTTCATCGGCCGGGACCGAATCGGGAGGTTTGACCGGCCAATCCAGTTTCCGGTCTGGATTCGTCTTCTTCCATTTCGGATCCCGCAATTTCGTGTTGAAAATCCACATTTCGTATTTATTCCAGCCCTGAGTAGCAAAGGTGAAGATCCGGTTGATGTAGCTGTTCACCGGATCGCAGTCGCACTTGCAGCGCATGTCGATCACGCTATTGAAGATTCCTTCGGAGTTAAAGACCAGGAAGTTGAGCCACCAGTCGATGTTCGCTTCCCGCGCCGCTCCCGTCAGGCCTTGAGCTTTATGAAGTATCGGCTTGAATTCGCTGATAAAGGCGGCCAATTCGGTCAGAGCCCCGCTGTTTGCGTCGAAGCTGCAGAGATTGGCCGGATCCTTCACGCTTGCCGGGCCTGGGGTGGCTTCGGATGTCGCGAAAAGAGCGTGTTCGGTCTCGTGGGTTAGAGATGCCTGGGTCTCCTGCGACCAGAGAAGCCTAGTCTTACCGCCGACGGTGGCAGCGCCGCCATTGTACTGGCCGGCTTCGGTCTCCATGTTATTTGGGACGAATACGCATTCCTTGCCGGAAGCGCTGGTGATCGGGGGGGTGAAGCTTGCGCAGGGATAGGTGTATGCGCCCCATTCGGGAGGCATGTCCATGTCGACGAAGAATCCCTCGGGTGCGTCCTTGCGAGAGGGCAGGTTGTCGGTGACGAATTTGGTCACGTTCGTGGCGCGGCGCCCGTGTCCACCCGATAAGCAGGCGGGACTGGTGGGAGCTGCGCAGGCGGCGGCGCGGATGTCTCGTTTCGATTTGTTTGCCGGTTTCGACTCGGTATCCGCTACGAATTCCTTTTCTGAGCCAGTCTTCTCGGGAGCGGGAGCGCCGGCGGCAGGCGCTGGCGGATTGCAGATATTGTTCGGCAAGCAGGCACGGGCCAGCGGTCCGGCGCCTCCGGCTTGCTGGATGGTATGGGCGACTTCATGGGCCAACAGCCACATGCCGCTGTGGTCGTGGGGCCGGTATTCAGCTGCGCCGAAGACGATGTTCTGTCCCACAGTGTAGGCGCGCGCACCGACGTCAGCGGCCGACCGTGCGGCCTGGGGGCCGTCGTGGATGCGGAGACCGGCAAAGCTGCGGCCAAATCGCGGTTCCAGAAAGGCTCGCGCGTCGTGGGCCAAAGTGCGGCCGGGAGAGGCCAGTACAGAGTTGACGGTGGAGGGTGCGATGCCGGCTGCCGTTGACGGAGCCGATGAATTCGACTGCTTCGCATGCAACTTCTCGCCTTTCTCTTCCTCGCAGGCCGCGCACTTGCGGCTGAGTCGCAGTGCGGGAGCTGGAGTCGATGGGCCAGGCTGCCGGGCAGACATGACCTGGTCGGCGGTGCGATCGGCTTCTGCTTCAAGTGGGTCGTCGACGCGCCCGACGATGAGCTTGGCCTGAATCGGGCCGGGCAGGGCCGATGCGCTGCCGTTGAAGGCCGTTTGCGGACGACTGCTCGCTTGCCGGGATGGGTTCTGAGCTGGTCTGCTCTGGGCCAATAGCCGCAGCATCGCCTGGTTGCCGATCGCGCCCGGAAACGAGTGTTCGGCGCGGGCCGCATGTCGAATCGGGGACGCTCCAAGGACTCCCCAGTGCAAGGTGCGCGGCGCGGGCGGAACTGCATTCTTACTCGCTGCACGGTCCGAGGTTTTTCCGTTTGACTTGGACGCGAGTGAGGCAAACATTCCTGCACCCCTGGCTCTGGGACGAGTCGAAACGAGCAATATCGGCAAATCTTAGGCGAACTTCGCGTGGAAGGCAAGAAGACTTGCAGACGCCAGCATTCTCAGGGCATTTTCAGCCTGGAAATGGTGTCCGTGGACGGGGATCGAAGGTATGACTACTATTAGCTGCGAACCAGGCAATACCTGTAAGAGGAACCTACACTCGTTTGTGAGGGTTGAACCATGAATAACAAGAACCTGACCGTCGCACTAGCGTTTGTGCTGGGAGCAGTTGCTGCTCTCGGGGTATTGAGGTTGACGCTTCCACCGCCTGCCGCAGCGCAGGTCACTAATGAGGAGCTCATCGAAAGAATGAATAGTCTTCAAAAACGCATCACTGTGCTTGAAAACCAGCTTGCGAATGGTTCGAGGCCTGCGGTCACGCCAGCCAGCAATGGTGGGATTCACCCGGGATCGAGCCTCAGTCCGTCAGGAGGTCCACAAGGTGTCGGGGTAAATCCCGTCATAACGCTTAAGAGCGATATTGAGAGCCTCCAGGGGCAGCTCGCGAAACTCGATAAGGCGTTCCTGGGTCACCGTCATACTTATACTGTGGCTCCCGTCGCGCATTGGTCGGTCGACACGCCCATCCACTGCACCGGATATCTGAAACCATGCGTAGGAGTTGCCGACCAATGGATAACGGTTCTGCAACCAGCAAACGGGCCGCCATCAACAACGCCGTTCACGGGCCAGACCTCTGCTCCCGTGGCGCCAAATGGAAATTGACCACTGCCTTGCGTGGTAGTGGGTCAATTTGAAACATGACGCAAAAAACGGGACGTGCCGGGGGGGGAACGTCCCGAGGTTACTTTCCGAGGTTACTTTCGCCTATAGTTCTTGGCACATTGTCGGATCAGGAAGGCCCCGTCGTCTGAGCAATATTGCACACGGGCCGAAGCATCTTTGATTTGGCGATCGGATGAGTTTCCTGCGGAATTTTCGCCTTAGATTCACTTGAAGATCATTTGTGGGTTTCGCGCTCCGTTGCCTCCCGTACCATCCAACCCCCAGGCTTGAATGGGCGACTCCGGGGTTCAATCAGGAGGGCGTTGGGCAGAATACTGCGAAGATGCCCCGCTCAGGCTCGCATTCTGTGCCGATCCCAGCCAACAGCAGGCTTGAATGGGTCACGAAGTTCCTTGACAACTCAATACTCCCGTCACTAGCGTATAGGCTTATCCGTCCTCATGGTCGTCTTCCATAGGTGCAGAGCTATGCAAGTCCGCTTATGCAGCTTGAATTCCCCTGAAGATCGAGTCGTGTCCCAATGGCAACTTAAGCATTCGACTCGGCGCAATATTCCTTCCGCGCGGCGTCTGTATCGCGACGCGGGGAGGGGGCACTACTTTCAGGAGATATCTCCGAGGAGTACCACCTGTGAACACCTTTTCTGCCTGCCTGTCTACGTCCGCCCTTTACGCTTATCGAATCTTCCCTAAGTGGTTCTCTCGCGTTATCTGTCGGGCCGCGCCGGCCTGGTCTGCCGTGCTGCTGGCCGTGCTCGTCGCGGCGTGGAGCGCCCCGGCGGCGCACGCTCGGCTTGTACCCATTACTGCGGGGGTGGTCTACGGGCAGGGGGGCAACTTCAACACGAACAACAGCGGGGTCACCGCCAACGGTTTAGCTTATCCGGTGGCAGTCGCGCTGGATAGCAGCGGCGGCCTCTATGTGGTCGACTCAGATAATCATCGTGTGCTGTTCTTTCCCAAGGGCAGCACGACCGCTACGCGGGTCTATGGGCAGAACGGCAGCTTTACCAGCGGTACCGAGAACAACGGCGGGATCAGCGCCAACAGCCTGGCGAATCCGGAAGGGGTTGCTGTGGACAATAGCGGCGGTGTCTACATTGCCGACTACTCCAACAGCCGGGTGCTGTACTACCCATCTGGCAGCACAACTGCCTCGCGGGTCTATGGGCAGGGAGGCAGTTTCGCCAGTGGAACACAAAACAATGGCGGGGTCAGCGCCGACAGCCTGAATCTTCCGAGAGCCGTCGCGGTCGACAGCAGCGGCAATCTCTACGTGGCCGACTACGGCAACAACCGGGTGCTCTACTACCCCTCCGGGCTGACCACCGCGACGCGGGTTTACGGGCAGGGAGTCAGCTTCACCACCAGCGGAGGCGAGACCAGCGCCAACGGCTTAGATGCTCCGTGGGCAGTCGCGCTGGACGGCAACGATAATCTCTACGTCGCCGACCCAGGAAACAACCGTGTGCTCTTCTACCTCTCCGGCAGCACCACCGCCATTCGGGTCTATGGGCAGGCGGGAAGCTTTGCCAGCGGTTCACCAAATAACGGCGGCCCACTCAGCGCCAACAGCCTATCGTTTCCGCAAGGGGTTGCTGTGGACGGCAGCGGCAATCTCTACGTGGCTGACTATAACAACGTTCGGGTGCTGGTTTACCCCTCCGGCAGCACGACTGCGACCCAGGTCTACGGGCAGGGCGGCAGCTTCACCACCAATGTAGGCGGAACCAGCGCCAACAGCATGTATTACCCGAGCGGTGTCGGCGTGGACAGCAGCGGCAATGTCTACGTGGCCGACTCAGACAACAACCGGGTGCTCGAATATGGCCCCTTCGGCAACGCGAACGTTTGCCCAAGTGGCCAGTCTTCCCCCGCGCCATGTAACACTTCCGTCTCGTTCAGCTATTATGCCGCGACGGACACGAATTTCGGCACGCCCCAGGTCGTGACGCAGGGCATACCCAATCTCGACTTCACCCTTGCCGGCGGCAGCACCTGCACGGGCATTGTGTCCGCAGGCACCACCTGCATCGTGAACGCCACCTTTGCTCCGCTCGCGCCAGGATTGCGCATGGGGGCGGTGCAACTCTTCGACAATGCCAACCACCTTTTCGCCAGCACCCCGATCTCTGGCATCGGCCAGGGACCGGCAATCGCATTCGGGCCGGGTACTCAGACCACGGTGCCCGCCAGCGGTCTACAGTACCCCGTTGGCGTAGCGCTGGATGGAGCGGGAGATATTTTCATCGCGGACTACGTCGCCGCTGATGTAGTAGAAGTCACACCGGGTGGCGTCCAGACCACGGTACCCGCGGCCGGTCTGGGTAGCCCAGTCGGCGTGGCGGTGGATGGAGCGGGCGATGTTTTCATCGCGGACCTCGATCTCTCCCATGTAGTAGAGGTCACCCCCAGCGGTGTCCAGACCTCGGTAGGCAGCGGACTGGGTTCTCCGATTGGTGTGGCGGTGGATGGAGCGGACAATGTCTTCATCGCGGACCAGGGGAACACTCAGGTGGTGAAGGTTACGCCGACTGGCGTACAGACCATCGTGCCCGCCACCGGGCTGAGTACCATTTGGGGCGTGGCGGTGGATGGAGCGGGCAATGTCTTCATCGCGGATGGCGGCACTAACAACCGGGTGGTGGAGGTTACGCCGAACGGCGTCCAGACCATCGTGCCGGCCACCGGACTGAATCGGCCGTACCATTTAGCGGTGGATGCAGCGGGCGATGTCTTCATCGCCGATCCCCAAAACTTCCGCGTGGTGGAGGTTCCGGCAGGCTGCATCAGCATCGCCTGCCAGACCACGGTGGGCGTTGGCCTGAGTTACCCGAGCGGCGTGGCGGTGGATGCAGCGGGCGATGTCTTCATCGGAGATCAGGGCATAGGTGAGGTGTTCGAGGTGAACCGCTCACAACCGCCTTCCCTGAGCTTTCAGGAAGCATATGTCGGGCTCCCAGTCACCGATACTACGCAATCCTTCACCATTCAGAACATCGGCAACCAGCCGCTGGATGCCGTGGCTCCGGGACTAGTCGTCTCGGACACTCAGGACTTTCTCCAGGTGCCAGGCACAGGCACGCCTCCAGATTGCACCAGCAGCTTCGCGCTGATTCCCGGCGCGGACTGCAATGTAAGCATCACCTTCATGCCGCAAAACCTGGGTTCGCTTATCGCCGACGTCGACTTCACCGACAACGCTCTGAATGCTATTCCTTCAGCTTTACAATATGTTTCACTCAGCGGCCAGTCTTCAGCGGCGGGCGGCCCGGACCTAACTGTGTCGGGCTCTGGCAGCGGCACGATCTCCTCCATTCCGACGGGGATTAACTGCGGCATCGTCGGCGGAGCTGCGTCGGGAACCTGCACCGCATCCTTCCCGGTTGGCCAGGCGATCATACTGACGGAGGTCCCGTCATCGGGCTTTGCGTTCACGAGCTGGGGCGGCGTCTGCTCGGGAACGAGCCCGATCTGCAACGTGACCCTGAACGGATCTTCAGTCGTTACCGCCAGCTTTGCTCCGAGTGTCACCAACTACGCGGTGCAGCTAACCGAAGTGGGCAATGGCACGGGGACCGTGGCCGACGACCAGTCGGAGATCAGCTGCAGTGATTCCAGCGGAGCGGTGTCAGGGACTTGTTCCGGGAGCTATGCGGGCGGAACCACGGTGACCTTGACGGCGGACCGCCTCCGGCGGCACGATCTTCGCCGGCTGGGGCGGCGACTGCGCGAGCTTTGGCGCAGGCACGAGCTGCACGCTGACTGTGAATTCGGCGCTGAATCCGACGGCGAGCTTTGTTGCGCAGGGATCAAGTCCGGCCGCGGCGCTCAAGCCTATTACCGCCGGCGTCGTCTACGGTCAGGGCGGCAGGTTCACCTCCTGGGCGGTCAACTATGGCGGGATCAGCGCCAATAGTTTGAACTATGCGGGAGCGGTCGCGCTGGACGCCAACAGCAATCTCTACGTAGCCGACACACGAAATCACCGGGTGCTCTTCTATCCCGCCGGCAGCACCACGGCCACGCGGGTCTACGGGCAGGGCGGTAGCTTTATCAGCAATCTCGCGAACAACGGCGGGGTCAGTGCCGACAGTTTGGACTCTCCGGAAGGGGTGGCCGTGGACGGCAGCGGCAATCTCTACGTGGCCGACACTGAAAACATGCGGGTGCTGTTCTATCCGAACGGCAGCACCACGGCCACGCGGGTCTACGGGCAGGGCGGCAGCTTTACCAACAATGCGAACAATAACGGCGGGGTCAGCGCCAACAGCTTATTGGTTCCGGAAGCGGTGGCCGTGGACGGCGGCGGCAACCTCTACGTGGCCGACACGTCTAACAACCGGGTGCTGTTCTATCCCGCCGGGAGCACAACGGCTACGCAGGTCTACGGGCAGGGGGGAGATTTCACCCAGACAGCCGAGGGGACGAGCGCCACCAGCTTATCTGGACCGTCGGGAGTCGCGGTGGACAGCAGCGGCGATCTCTACGTGAGCGACACGTTAAACAACCGGGTGCTCTTCTATCCCTATAACAACACCACAGCCACGCAGGTCTATGGGCAGGGGGGCAGCTTCACGAGCAACAACGGCAACCGAGAGTCACCGCCAACAGCCTGAATTTTCCCAAGGAATCGCCCTTGACGGCAGCGGCAATCTCTACGTGGCCGACACCGTTAACGACAGGGTGCTGTACTATCCCTTCGGTAGCACCACCGCCACGCGGGCCTACGGGCAGTTGAGGGGCTTCACCGACAGTTCCGCGAACAATGGCGGACTCAGCGCTAACAGTTTGTCTGCACCATGGGCCGTCGCTCTGGACCGAGCGGCAATGTCTACGTCGTCCGACTATGGAATAGCCGGGTGCTCGAATATGGCAGCTTCGGCAACGTCAACGTCTGCCCTACGGGCGTGAACGTTCCTGCGCCCTGCAACAGCACAGTCACGATTAGCTACTACGCTGCGTCGACGACGACCTTTGGCGCGACCCAGGTCGTCACGCAAGGCGTGAGCGGCCTCGACTTCTCTCTCGGCAGCGGCGGAACCTGCACCGGCACCGTCACTGCGGGCAACTTCCTGCACTGTCAACGTCAACTTCACCCCGCTGGCGCCGGGAGGGCGCATGGGCGCAGTTCAGTCTCTTCGACAACGGCGGCAACCTGTTCGCGTCCGCGCCGGTCTACGGCATCGGCCAGGCGCCGGCGATCGCGTTTGGGCCAGGCGCGCAGGTCACGATCGCCACCGGCTCTTTCCCGCTGACCAATCCCAGGGGCATGCTGGTCGACGCGGCCGGCAATCTATTCATCTCCGACGTCACCAACAAGGAAGTGGTGAAGATTTCGCCGAACGGCAGCGCGTCCACAGTGGGCTTTGGATTCCAGTTCCCGCAGGGATTGGCCGAGGACGGTGCGGGCGATCTCTTTGTTGCGGATAACAACGCGGGTCAGGTGGTAGAGATTCCGGCCGGCTGCACCAGCATCAATTGCCAGATCTATCTCGGCAGCAACTATCGCTCAGCAGCTTGGAGTGGCGGTCGATGGAGCGGGCGACGTCTTCTTCGGTGACTTCTCGATGGCGAGGCAGTGGAGATTCCCGCCGGCTGCGGACGAGCACGGCCTGCCAGAAGGTTGTCTACAACCCGGGGGAGGCTCGAACCCGGTCGATTTGACGGCGGATGCTGCGGGCGATCTTTTCATTGCGGATTTTGGCCTGCAAGCAAGTGATCGAGATTCCCGCCGGATGCACCAACAGCAGTTGCCAGATCACGATTGGCAGCTGGATTGGAGCAGCCGGATGACGTGGCGGTGGATGCGGCGGGCGATGTTTTCGTTGCGGATCAAGGGCTGCAAGTGAGATTGTGGAGGTTCCGGCCGGCTGCACCAATGCCGCCTGCCAGGTCGTGGCTGGTCAGCGGAGTCAATACAGTCGCCGTCGCGGTCGATGCGATCGGGCGATCTGGTCGTCGACGACTCTGCTCGAGCGCAACGGGTATTCGAGGTCGACCGGTCGCAGCCGCCATCGTTGAGCTTTGCCTTCACCAATGTGGGCAGCACCAGCACCGATAGCCCGCAGCCGGTCTCCGTTCAAAACGTCGGCAATCAGATGCTCACGGGCTCGCTTGTCCTGTAGAACCTCGGCGCGAACTTCCCGCAGAACGGGAGCTCGACTTGCAACAGCGGGTTTATGTTGGCACCGGGCGCGAGTCTGTTTTGCGAGCTTCAGCTTCACGCCGCAGAGCACCGGCTATTTCACGGCTCGGCGTCGTTCAGCGACAACACCTTCAACCTTTCTCCTCTGGTCGCACTGCAGACCATCAACATCAGCGGCAACGGCGGCCATCAACGGCCAGCCGGTCGGCGTGGCTGTTCCCAACGTGGTTGGGCTGACGCCAGGCGGCTGGCGGCGACGGCGGTCACCAGCGCGGGCCTGGCGATGGGAACAGTGAGCACTGCCACCAGCAGCATCGTGCCGTCCGGCAGCGTGATTGCCTCGAACCCGGCTGCGGGAACGCAGGTCAATGTCGGATCCGCGGTGCGGCTGCTCGTTTCAACCGGCCAGGCGCCACCGCCGTCGCCCAACCCGCTCACGCTCGAGAACAACTATTTCGTCACCGGCGACTATGCCTCTGCGGGGGTGACTCTGCGAGGCACCGGCAGGGCGGCATGGCCACCGGAACCATCACTATCCCCAGCAGCACCGCGAATCCAGGCGTGAGCCAGGGTGTTCCCGACGGCGCCGACATTCTTGACGCTTACCTCTACTGGGAGACGCTGGAGAATACACCGTCGCCCTCGGCCGCGCAATGGAACCTTCAACGGCTATGCCATCATCGGCCAGCAGATAGGCAGCGACCTGGCCCTACACCGACGGCGCGTTCAGCGGGACGCTGCGCGTCGTATCGCGCCGACGTGAACACCTATCTCCCGGTGGGGCGAACGGGATACGCTTCGCCTCGGGCGCGTTTCACGGTCTCGCTGCCCGACGGCGGAGGACCGCATTGCCGCTCACCGAAGGCGCGAGCCTGGTGGTCATCTATCGCGTACTGTCTCCGAACTTCCCGCTCAAGTCGGTCGTCATTTACGACGGCTCGGCGGTACCGACCGCACTCGGCGTCGCAGACCGTGCAGGGATTCTATGACGCGGTTGGCGGAGCGAGCGGCACGGGTGAGAATACGACCCTCTTCTACCTCCGGCGGAAGCTGGAACAACAGCTCCAGTTCCGTCACGCTGGGCACAATCGAACCAATACAGTGCGCCGCTGAATCCGGGCAACGCCTATGCCGCGGTGATTCTCAGCACGCCGGTCAACAACAGCGACAACGACGGAATTCTGGACGCATGGAAGGCCGGCCCCGCGGCGGCGATTTCTATGCAGGACAGCCAGGCTACTACGACGTGAAGACCGGAACGTGGGTGCCGTTGCCGGGCGCGAATGCACGGCGAGAAGGACCTGTTCGTCCAACTCGACTACATGTGCGGCGCCGTGCTGTCAGACGGCGTCATGCGATCCCAACCAGGAGAATCTCTTCCCCTCGCCCGACGCCCTGGGCAACGATCCGCTGGCGATGGTCAAGAGCGCATTCGCCGCGGATGGAGTTGTGCTCCATCTCAAAATCGGCAACGCGGTCCCGGAAGACCACCTGCACGGATGACCTCACCACCAATCCGCCGCAACTGTGCCAGTTCCCTGGCCAGCCGGGAGTGATCAGCTGGAAGAACAGCCTGGAGCTCTCGAAGCTGTGGCCGCGCAATCTTGCATCCTGCGCAGCCGGCGGCGATTGCACAACCCGCTTCCCCTACGGACAGAAGGACAGCTATCACTACGTCCTTTTCGGCCACTCACTGGCGATTCCGGCATGGAACTCGCGCTACGGAAGCTTGAAATCGATCCAGGTCGTCAATGGTGTCACGACCATCGTGACCGCCGACCGCGGCACCGGAATCAACTCCTGCCCAAGCCGCATCACGATCTCCGGCGTGCTGGGAAATCCGAGCCTCAACGGCGTCTACAACACCACGTCGTGCGCCGACTCGAAGACCATCACACTGGCAACGCCGGGCGTGCCCAACTGGAGCTATCCCAACAGCACCTTGCCTGAGCCGGTCATCGGCCTGACTTCCGGCACCGTTACCAGCATCTCCGGTTACTCCGACCTGGGCGGAGCGGATTCAGCCGTTACCCTCGGCCTTTGGGAGACGGCTCCGAACCAGAACATGAGCAAGCGCTCCAACGTGATGGCCGGCACCCTGTTCCATGAGATCGGCCACACGCTTGGCTTGAGCCACGGCGGGATCTACTATGACACGCCCGGCAGTTACATCCCGACTTACGATGCGAACTGCAAGCCGAACTACCAGAGCGTGATGAACTATCTCTTCCAGCTCGATCGGGTGGGACCGAATGCAGCGGTTGCTTACTCCAACCAGTTGCTCACCAATATCAACGAGGCCACGGCGGGTTCGGTGACGCAGCTGACTGATTCACTGCACAATCCTGCGACGTTCCCCACCTCGGCCTGGTACGTTCCTTATACAGCCGGCATTACAACGGCCAGCCCGGCCACGCTGCATTGCGACGGCACTCCACTCAGCGGCGCTTCGGCTTATCGAGTCAACGGACCCATCGCACCCATCACGCCAGCCTGGTCGAATGGGCAGGACATCAACTTCGATGGCCAGTTGAACAACGTCATGCGCGGATACAACGACTGGACGGGTATCGATCTTCGTCAGGTTGGCGCCACCGCCGGCGAGTTCGCCTCTGAAGCCAGCGTGCTTTCGTTTGGCTCGTCTTCAGCGCCGCTCAAGGTTGCTGCGGGGGGCAGGGTGACCCTGGGCAGTGGCGGCACCGTGGCGCTGGGCAGCGGCGGCTCCGTTACGCTGGGCAGCGGCGGCAACGTCACACTGGGCAGCGGCGGCACCATTGCGCTCGGAAGCGCAGGAACTGTGACGCTGGGCAGCGGCGGAACCGTGACGCTGGGCAGCGCCGCCACGCTCACGGCGGGAAGAGACGGTAATGTCACGCTGGGCAGCGCCGGTAACGTAACGCTGGGCAGTGGCGGCACCATCACGCTGGCAGCAGCGGCGGCACCGTCACTCTGGGCAGCGAATTTGCCGGACAACAGGTGAAGCTGGGCAGCGGCGGCACTGTGACCCTGGGCAGCAGCAACATTGTGACGGTTCCAGGCAGCGGCGGACTTGTCACTCTCGGCAGCAGCGGTGGAGTCGTCACTTTGGGCAGCGGCGGCACTGTCACTCTAGGCAGCGAGTTAGCCGGAACCGTCGCTCTGGGCAGCCAAGGCACCATCACCCTGGGCAGCGGCGGTACTGTTACTCTGGGCAGCGCGTATGCCGGAAACGTCACGCTCGGCAGTGGCGGCACCATCGCCCTCGGAAGCGCCGGGACTATCACTCTGGGCAGCGGCGGCAACGTCACGCTGGGTAGCAGCGGCGGCACTGTCACGCTGGGCAGCGGCGGCACCATCACACTGGGCAGCGGCGGCAACGTCACGCTCGGCAGCAGCGGCGGAACCGTCACTCTGGGCAGCGCTGCCGACTTATCCCTGGGCGGCGGCGGCACCGTCGCGCTGGGCAGCGGCGGTACTGTGACCTTGGGCAGCGGCGGTACTGTGACACTGGGCAGCGGTGGCACGGTGGCCTTGGGCAGCAAGGCGGCAACGTCACCCTGGGAAGTGCTGGAACCATCACCATGGGCAGCGGTGGCACGGTGGCCCTGGGCAGCAAGGCGGCAACGTAACTCTGGGCAGTGGCGGCACCATCACGCTGGGCAGCAGCGGGGGCACGGTCACTCTGGGCAGCTCGTTTGCCGGACAACAAATCACTTTGGGCAGCGGCGGTACTGTGACCCTGGGCAGCAGCATTGTGACCGTTGGCGCTAACGGCGTTGTGCTCATTCCCGCTGGGGGCGGCCTTGTCACTCTGGGCAGCGGCGGAAACGTCATTTTGGGCAGCCAAGGCGGCAACGTCACTCTGGGGAGCGCCGGGACGATCACGCTGGGCAGCGGCGGTACTGTGACCCTGGGCAGCAAGGCGGAACCGTCACTCTGGGCGGCGCCGGCACCATCACGCTCGGCAGTGGCGGGAACATCACGCTGGGCAGCGGCGGCACTGTCACCCTGGGCAGCAGCGGCGGGAATGTCACGCTCGGCAGCAGCGGGGGAGTCGTCACGCTGGGGAGCGGCGGCAATGTCGCTCTGGGGAGCGGGGGCACCATCGCCCTGGGTAGCGGCGGCACCATTACGCTCGGCAGCGGCGGAGCCACAACCGCAGAGTTGACGTATGAAACGGCCAACTCCGTGGTTCGTCCGCCGTCTTCACCCACCTATACGCAATCCCAAACTGGCCCTATCACGGTCAACTGGACGGCGCCCACATTCGGCGTCGTTCAAACCTATTCGATCTCTCGCAGCGTCAACGGAGGGACTCCCGTCGTGATTGGCAGCGTCAGCGGGGTAGATGGAACTCCTCCGGCGACAACATTTACAGACACGAATCCTGCGACCGGAACATCGGTCTACACGATATCGACCACCCTGCTTCCGGTACCGATCGATCCAACGCAACGGCAGAGTGTGCCGTCGCCGCCGGCTGTGCTTACGATCAACCAGAGTATTGCCCTCGGCGCCCTACCGAGCTCGGTTAAATTGCCGGGCCCGCAAACTGTTACGGCGACTGCCCTATCGAACAACGTAGCGAATGGGTTGCAGGTAAGCTTCGCCGCGACGGGACCCTGCTCGATCGGAAGCCAGTCGATAACCAACGGCGTTTCCTCGGCGAGCGTGACACTCAATAGCACGGGAAGCTGCATGATCACCGCGTCGCAGACGGGAGCAAACGGCTACAACTCGGCCGATCCTGTATCAGGAACCTTCACGATCCTGCCGCAGGGTTCCAATACGCAATCGCAGACGATCAACTTTCCGCAATTGCAGGGTGTGCAGTATGGCAACACTTTCTCGCTGAGCGCCTCCTCTTCTTCCGGCCTGGCGGTCAGCTTCACGGCAACCGGGCCATGCACCAAGAGCGGTAAAACGACCGGGGTTGGCCTGTGCACGATCACAGCGTCGGCCCCCGGAAACAGTACCTACAGCGCGGCCTCCGTGTCCCAGTCGTTCAACATCGTCCCGGCCGTAATCAAGGTGACGGCAAACAATCTCAGCAGCGTGGCTGGGCAAACGCTGCCCACGTTGACCTACACTTTGAGCGCACTTGTGAATGGTGATTCCCCTTCGGCAGTGAGTGGCACACCGGCACTGTCCACGACCGCTACCTCAAGTAGCAGTCCCGGCAACTATCCGATTACGGTATCGACCGGTACGTTGGCTGCGGCGAATTACTCCTTCTTTTACGTGAGTGGCACATTGACCATCCAGCCGGCGCCGCAGGCGCAGGTTTCGGCGACCTCGCAGCAGTTCGGCACCATCGCCTTCGGCAGCACCAAGACGCTGCCGCTGACGATCACCAACATCGGCGGAAGCAAGCTGACCATCTCAACATCGATCAACGGCCCCAGCTACAAGATCACGTCCAGCACGTGCGGAGCAGGAGTGACCGCGGGCAACAACTGCACCCTGCAGGTGGAGTTCTCCCCGGTTACGGTAGGCGGACATGGCGACACATTAACTCTCCAGACCAATGGATCGGGCAATCCTACTGTTGGTCTGCATGGCGGTGCCAGCGGCGTGGGCGTCGAAATAGAAGACCCGCCGAGCTTCGGGACCATCCCGTTTGGCAGCACAGAAACAGTGCTGCTGACCGTCTACAACGTCGGTGTGCCGGGTCCCGTGGCGATTGGGACGGCAATCAACGGTCCCAGCTTCAAGATTCTCAGTACGGCGCAGAACACTTGCCTGACCGGGATCGCGGAGGGCAGAACCTGCACCCTGCCGGTGGAGTTCGACCCAGCTGTGGTCGGCGCGCATGGTGACGTGCTTACCCTAACACCCAGCGTCGGGCAGTCTTCCACCGTCAAGCTAAAAGGCATCGCCAGCGGCGTGGGCGTCGAAATCGAAGCCTCGCTCCAGTTCGGCACCATTTCGTCCGGCAGCACAAAAACACTATTGCTGACCGTCTACAACGTCGGTGTGCCGGGTCCGGTGGCAATTGGGACGGCAATCAGCGGTCCCAGCTACAAGATGTACAAGATTCTCAGTACGCCACAGAACACGTGCCTGGCCGGGATCGCGGAGGGCGGAACCTGCACCCTGCCGGTGGAGTTCGACCCAACTGCGGTCGGCGTACATAACGACGTGCTTACCCTCACACCCAGTGGTGGCGCTGCGACCTCTACCGTTAACCTGAAGGGTACGGCTGATTAGCAAAAGCAGCCCAGCTCTCTGCAAGAGCTGGGCTGGCTGGCTTTACCGGGCTGTTTCATAGAGTGTCTCGATTCTCGCGGCCACGGCGAGTTCGGTCAGCCGGTCACCTTCGCATCCACGACTATGACCATCTGCACCGCAAGCGGCAGCACCGCGACCCTGACGGCCGCTGGCCGGGGCCAAAGCAAATCAACCTCCCCTAACAACGTTCCTAAGTCCAACTAAGATCGAAAGTGCGAAGAACTCTGACACTACCTTGCTCTAGACTTCGCACGAACTATTCCTATTGGGAAAGACTCGTATTCCTCAAAGGAGTCAAATCTGCTCGCATCAATGGCGCATCGGATAGAGGACTGAAAGATTCTGAGTGAATAATACTCAGAGGAATCGGTGAGTTGGGCATCATTCCTAGAAAACCAAAGGAGATTTTATGTCTGAGTTAGCGAATAAAGTGGCGCTGGTGACTGGCGGTTCCCGTGGCATTGGCGCGGCGATTGCGAAGCGTCTGGCTGCGGATGGAGCGAGCGTGGCTATCACGTATGCGAAGGATGCCGCTGCGGCGTCCGCTGTGGTCAAGGAGATTGAAAAGCGCGGCGGAAAGGCGGTCGCGATCCAGGCGGACGCTGCCGATGCTGAGGCGGTCAAGGCGGCGGTGGAGAAGGCTGTCGCGGCGTTGGGCAGCTGGATGTGCTGGTGAACAATGCGGGCACGGCGATTCCGAAGAAGTTCGAGGAGACGACGCTGGAAGAGCTGGATCGAGTGATCGACATCAATATCCGCGGGGTCTTCGTCACGACGCAGGCGGCGCTGAAGCACATGAACGACGGCGGCCGCATCATCATGATCGGTTCGTGCGTGGGCGAGCGCATGATGACGCCGGGACTGGTGCCTTACTCGGCGACGAAGGGAGCGGTGAAGATGTTCACTCAGGGACTGTCGCGCGAGGTAGGGGACCGGGGCATTACGGTGAACAATGTGCAGCCGGGACCGATCGATACGGACTTGAATCCTGCTGCCGGCGATTGGGCTGCGCCGCAGAAGGCGGTTACGGCGCTCAACCGCTACGGGACGGTTGATGAGGTTGCGGCGCTGGTGGCGTTTGTTGCCGGGCCGGAGTCGTCTTATATTACCGGGGCGAATCTCACCGTGGATGGTGGGACGAACGCTTGAGGCTGAGCCTGTCGGTGGCAGTGAAGCTTTAGCCCGAGATCTCCCGGGCCTGCCGTCCTTGCTATCGAGGTTGCTACCAGATGTGCCACCAGCCTCGCGGAAAGACATTCGCGAGGCCGGCGTGGAAGACGCTGGCGGCGAGGATGATGGCGAGCAGGATCAGGAGTCCGGCGACCTGGCGTTTGCGGAGTTGGTCGTGTATGGTGCTGTGCCTGGTCACTCGCTGACCCTCAGGGGCTGAAGCCCTGTTTTTTATTCGTCTCTATGCCACGGCTGAAAGCCGTTCCCTTTCAAGAGTAAACCGCAATTCAAATCGCAGAGTTGAGGAAGGGAGGGCGGAACTGGCCGTTTGCCCAATCCCACGCTTTGGCATTGGGCGCTAGGCTCTCTGTCGGACCGCCGCGCAGCCTGATAATTCCCCGATCCCACATCCCAAAAACAGGGATGTGGGGCACCCGCATTGGTCAAAGATTCAGACATGGGCCACCAGCCTTCTGGATCTAGTCGTCGCCGGGTTTTACGTTGTAGAGGAAGTAGAAGCGGAGTTCGAGGTAGGGGCCTTTGAACTCTTTGGGGAGCTGGGGATAGGGCGAGGCTCCGAGAATGCCTCCCCAGGCGGCGCGATCGAGAGAGACGTCTCCGGATGGGCCCTCGAGGATCATTTCCTTCACGCTGCCGTCTTTCATGATCTTGAAGCGGATCATGACGCGGCCCGTCTTGTTGAGCGGGGGGCGGGCGACCTCGGGGATGATGGGCCACCAGGCGCGTTCGGTGTCGTAGATAATGCGCTTCATGTAGGGGCCGAAGTCGACGCCCATAGTGTCAGAGAGGATTTCGGCGCCGCCGGCGGAGCCGGGGCCGTTCTTGGAGCCTCCGCCAAGCTCGCCACCGAAGGTGGGCTGGGACTGAGCCGCGGCGCGAGCAGCCTGGCGGATCGCGTCTCCGGGAGTGGATGGGCCTGTGTTGAAGTTGGGCGCGGTTGGCGCGGGCTTTGGCTTGGGCGCTTCCAGATCACTGAGCTGATTGTTCTGTAGCGGCTGAGTGGGTGGCTGGGGTTGCGGCTGCTGGGCGACTTGCGGCGGCGGTGTCTGCTGCTCCGGCTGCGGTGCGGGCGGTTGCGGGCGCGGCGGCTCGGCCTTGCGCATGGCTTCGAGAGTCTTCTGGTCGAGGGAGGGCTTGCGGGCTTCTGTCGGGCTCTTCTGGAGAGACTTCAGCTTCTTGATCGCGTCGGTGAGATCGACGGAAGTGATGTCTTTCTCGCGCTGTTTGAGGATGTCGGAGGGGTTGACCACGCGGACATGCTGGAAGTAGCGCGGACCGTAGGCGAGGTACCAGAAGATCATCATGTGCAGGATGATCGAGACGTAGATGAATTCGCGGATGCGGCCGCGCGACTTGCTGCCCTCCAGGTCGTCGATGACGTGGAAGAGCTCTTCGGGCTCGAGGCCTTCGTAGCGCTCGCGCTTCCGGAGAAAGGGCGGCTCAGGCGGCGGGCTGGAAGAACTGGGCGGGCTGGGCGGAATTTCGGTGATCGGCATCGGCAATGCGAATGAGGGTGCTTTCTTTTAGCGCTCAGTCCAGGGCTGGCTATTATCGTTGCCGGAGTGGTTCTCTGGTCTCTTTATTCTCTCATTTCCTGCGGTTTTCATGACGGGGCGTATCGAAAGATAGCAACTTACAATAAGAGACGGACGAGAAGACGATTTGAGTTGCCGCATGGTTGCGTTGCGATGAAGATTGATTGTCCAACGGGAGCCTAGTGAAGCAAGTAGCGGCAGTTCTGTTGAAGTTCAAGATCTATCTTCTGGCGGTGTTGAAGCCGCTTGGCTACTGGGGGCTGGGCGCTATTGCCTTGCTTGATTCCTCATCGATTCCGGTGCCGATGGACGTCATCGTCGCCGGATATGTGTGGAACGACCGGTCGCGCGTGGTGCTGTATGTGCTGGCGGCGGCGATTGGTTCGACGATCGGGGGATTGCTGCCGTTTTTCCTGGGGCGGGCTGGCGGAGAACTCTTTCTGCTGAAGCGTATCGACCGCGTGCGCTATGAGAAGTTGCGCGATCGTTTCGAGCGGCAGGAGTTCCTGGCGCTGCTGATTCCGTCGATGATGCCGCCGCCGACTCCGTGGAAGGTGTTTGTGTTTGGCGCCGGTGTCTTTGAGATGAAGACGCGGGACTTTATGCTGGCGGTCTTCATCGGTCGGCTGATTCGGTTCTCGGTGCTGTCGTTTTTGACGATCCGCTATGGGCCGGAGATGGTGCATATCGTTTCCGACGCTGCGCGGCGACATCTGGCCGTGTTGATGATGGCTTTGGGTGTGGTGATTGTAGTGCTGGTAGTGGTTGGTGTGCGGAAGTTGAGGAAGAAGCCGCTGGCTGAGGCTTAGAGGTTCAGCTAGCCATCAAGCCGGAAGAGGGCTTGATGGGTCCATTCGGATGCGCCTGCGGCGCGGCTTTGGGCAAACCGCAGGTCCTTCCCCTTCGCGATGCTCAGGGTCAGGATGACATCTTTTCGTGGAATGGCAATCTCTCGAGGATTGGATCAGCGACCCCCTTCAAGCCACAAGGGGGCTTGAAGGGGCACCCGTCCTAGAGGTGGATGGGGCCCTAGCCGCGTTGGGCTATGTGCCAAAGAACCCCTGATGGATCGAAAACATACGCGATGCGAAGGCCCCACGGCTGCATGGCTGGCGCTTTTGGCGGCGGGACGTTGAATCTTCCGGGGAGATCGAGGCCCTCGATGTGGGTCCACCAGGCGTCGAGGTCGTCGACCATCAGCTGCATCATGTAGTTTGCGTCGCAGTCCTCTTGAAAATAATTTCGAAGGATGAAGCTGCCGGGCCCCGTCTTGAAGATCGCCACCTCGCTGTCGAGAAGCTTTTCGAAGCCTAGTGCTTCGTAGAAGCTCTTCGATACGGCGAAGTCCTTGCCGGTAGGAATGGGCGGGCGATTTCTGTTCCGCTGGGGATTCCCGTCATCGGAGTGCGTTAGAGAGTCTGCGTCAGCTTGTTGGCTTCGTGCCGCTTGAGGACTTCGGGAATTCCGAAGGCAAAGGCGGCGACGATGGCGGTCGAGACCAGGTCGTTCCGGTAGAAGGGAAGCGCAGCGGCGTAGCAGGCCGTGAGTCCGGCGAAGGTGTGGGGATACAATCCCGGCTGCGCGGCCCAGACGGCGTAGTTGCTGACGACGAAGAAAGAGGTCGACGCGAGCAGAGTTGCGGAGGCGACGCGGACGATAGTGGTGCTCTTCTGTAGCAGAATTGCTCCGAGAACGACGACCGCGGCGTACCAGGCCCAGGTGAGTAGATATCCCGAAACGACGAAAGGGAAGCCGTAGACGTGGGTAGTGAGGTAGTAGTCGCCAGCGGCGAGCGCGGCGACGGGGAAGATTGCCTGCCAGAGCGGGCGGCGAGCGCCGAAGTAGAGCAGGGAACCGCCGACGGCGGTGAAGGGTAGCCCGGGATGGGGAATGGCGTGGCCGAGGACCCCGACCAGGGTCAGTAGGTAAGCAAACATTTTTCGCCTCAAATCTCTTTGAATAATTCTGCGGTGATCGCTGTCGAGGATCAACCGCAATCGTTCATCCCGCAAATATAGATTTTAATCTCATTCACAGAGCGGCGCTGCCGGAATTCTCATTTTTGTTCGCGACCACTCATGATCATTGCTTCCACTTCGTTGCCGGGGCCGATGTATACCCATCCAGTGAGCGGCGGGGATTTGGTGCTGCCAGGGATCAGGTTGGAGCTTGAGAAACGCAGGTCGCGGAACTGAACGGTATGCCAATCGGTTGGCGGCGCGGGCAAGTTGGCGACTGTCTCGGCTCCGGGGGCGATGACGCTGCCGAGGTCGGTGACGAGCGGCCAGGTCGACCAATCCAGATATACGCGGCCAAGGTAAGAGCGCTTGGCGGCGAGGACTGCCATGGTCACGGGCGGCTTGTAGATGGTCTGGCCGGAGTCGGTGTCGACAAAGTCGTTGCGGGTGGTGATCGATGCGGTCCGATAGTAGTTGGCGGTCTCGGAGAGCCCTTGCCAGTGGAAGGGATCGATGGGGTAAGGTTCGGCGGCGACACGTACGACGGGGTCGGTCTGGCTGGCGCGCATCAGGCTGAGGGCGCGCTGGTGCTCGGCATTTCGCACTCCATACAGGATGGCGATGAAGGCGAGAGCGGCGATGGCCCAGCCTCGTCCGCGAAAGGGCTGGCGGCGGGCGCCGATCTCGCTGTCGGTGAGGGCGAAGATGGTCGGCATGATGAGCGCGGCGAGCAGCGCGGCGAAGATCAGGGGCTCGAAGATGAAGACGATGTCCCAGGAATACCAGCGGGGATTGAAGGGAAAGAAGGGGCGGAGTCCGTAGTTGTTGGTGAAGTCGAGGAGGAGGTGGCTGAGAACGGCGATGAGGGAGAAGAGCCAGATTAGGAGCCAGTTTGGTTTGAGGGTTGAGCGTGCTGGAGTGTGATGCTGAGATGGGCTCTCCCCGCCCGTCGCAGAAGACACGAAGGAGGGGGCATCCTCATTTATAGAGGAGCCCAGGTTAGCTTCGCGAACCTGGGGCACCCGCGATTTCTTTAAGCGGTGCCAGAGGTAGACGGTTCCGGTGACGGCGAGGGCGACGAAGGGGGCTCCGAGAAGCGTGTGGCTGATGCCGCGGTGATGTTGGAAGGCGGCGACCGGGCCGCGGAATGCCCAGAGCACGTCGAGGTCGGGGGCCTCCGCGGCGAGGGTCATGGCCAGGGTGGCGTAGGCGGTGCGGCGGTTGAATCCGGTGCGGGAGAGGACGGCTCCGGTGAGGAAGTGGGTTACTGGTTCCATTTGATGCTGTTGCGAGAGTAATGCGTGGCGCTGCCCACTGCAACCGGAGGGGCGTGATGGATCTTCGGAGTGGCTCACTGGCTTTCGATGCTATGAGGGTAGCTACTCTTTGACGCTTGATTCAGCGTCAGATCAGTTAATTTCCCGGCCATGCCAAGAGATGGGTTGTGTGGTCCATTACTGTCGTTGGCTCTGACTTTCTCCTGCGCAGGCGAATCCCAAGCCTTGGCAGAGACTATGCGGGCACTCTGACGGGGATGCGCGTAGACGCTCAGCTCGGCCCTAAAGCGTTCAACGGCTTCAATCACGTCAACTTCGCGAACCCCGTATCCACGATCTCTTCGGGCACGTATGGAGAGATCACCAGTGCGAGCAGTCCGCGAGTCTTTCAGATTGGATTGAAGGTGCCCTTTCGGGAAACCGCGATATCCGACCGGAAGACAGCTGTGGCAATAGATGAACAAATTACGAGCGAGCCCCCAACACAATGTTCGTAGGGGACGGCCTAGCGGTACGGTCTCGACAATGCCTGAGGAGCTCGCTTATGCCCTCCGGCAAAGTAACTACGGCTCCAACTTTCCGTTTTCATCCCACCGGAACTGTCGACTGCTCTGCACGTACACTGCTCTCTCCGTGTCTCCTTCCCATGACGAGCGGCTTGATCCATCGGCGCACCTTGTCCGTGTTGCGTTCAAAGAGCCAGTAAACTACCTGCGCGTAGAGCAGCACTACGGCAAACAAAGCCAGCCTCAAAGGCAGAGACTGCCAGTTAGGTATAGCCCGCGGAAGATGCAGGCATGCCGCCGCGAATACTAGAGCAGGCATATGGACGAGATAGATAGTGTATGAACTGGCTGCGGCGCGACGTGCCAGCCACACATAAGCGGCTTGCAGCGGACTCGTTGCGTAATGGACCAGAACCCAGATCAGGAAGGCAACTACCGGACTCAGCACGATGTCTGAGATCGGAAGGTGCCAGTGGGAGCGGCCCAGAGTGATCGAATTATCTGGAAACAACAAGCCCCGGGCCTTCAGCATAAATCCAACCAGCAACAGGACTATCCCCGAGACTACCAAGAGCCTAACCACCCAGGGTCGCCGGGCCGGAGGTGAAGGAAGGAAGAAAATAAGCACTCCAGCCAGCCATGGCATATAGAGCACCAGTTTGTAGCCACCGACGAAGGCGGCCCAGGCGAGAACAACAAACACGCTCGCGAACCGGACCCAAGATTTCTCGCTTTTGGACAGCGCGACGACCAGAAACGGAAAGCCTATGTAGTACCAGAATTCGTGGCTCAAACTCCAGAGCGGCCCGTTGGAGCCGAAACGTGATCCGCGGTGAATATCTAAAAAGAAGACATCTGCCAAGAAATCCTTGAAGGTCATCCCCGGATAAACATCGTAGTACAGAGCGTGTATTCCCGAGCTGCCGCTGTAAATTGTCTCGGCACCTGGCTGGTGCATTCCCGCCCGATCGAGCGCGCACCCTAACAGTAGCGCCGGAAGCAATACAACATAGATGCGCGTACAGCGGGTCAGCAGGTACGCGCGCCACGACCAAGAGGCGTTTCGCCGCGCGCGAAGCACGCTTCCTCCAACGAGGTAGCCGCTTAAAACGAAAAACACGATTACCCAACAATGGGAGAAAGTACCGTATTCGTACGCGGCGGACAGCAGTAAGTTGGGTCGAGGAACTGATTCGTAATTCGCGAAGGACACATCCCACCAATGTGAAAACATCACGGATAGGGCGGCCAAACCACGAAGGGCATCCAAATGGACGGAGGCGCTGCCACTCGGCAGTTCAAATTTCTTCGTTGCCGTGTTTGGACCCGGCAGCGATTCGGGAACCACACTCATACAAGCGATCTCCTCAGAAAAGCCTCTCCTGCAATATATTTGAGTGAGAATTGTCCCTCAGCGCATGAGGCCGCCGGCAAGCTCGGGCTGCCTTAGGAAGGGCTCCAGTGCGCTGCGTCGTGGCAGTAGTCTACCATCGCGTCGGTTAGGTCTCTAGAACGTTTCGACCCCCCAGTAAAAAACGGACCAGGCAATTCCACGGGTCGCAAGTCATTCCTTTCTATAATCCTCTGCATGAGATTGAAGGTTGTTGCGGGGGACGTTGAGGTGAGACGGATGGCCGATGAATAATCTCTGACTCGGCGGCGAGGGTCATGGCCAGGGTGGCGTAGGCGGTGCGGCGGTTGAATCCGGTGCGGGAGAGGACGGCTCCGGTGAGGAAGTGGGTTACTGGTTCTATTGGGCTACCAGTGTAGCTGGGGAAGATGCCGAGGCTGCGTGGAACGGCCTGCGCGTCTGATTTATAGCTTTTGCTTGAGGTCGGCGATCATCTGCGCTGCCTCTTCGGTCAGGGTGCTTCGCTCGCCGCACAGGTCAATATATTTTTGAAAGTCGGCGACGGCCGCCATGGGATTGCCTCTCTTGTCCCAAATTTCAGCGCGGTTGAAGTAGGCGTAGGCGAGCCCGGGTTCGATCTGAATCGCCTTGTTGTAATCCAGGAATGCGCTGTCCAGATCGCCTTTCCCGCTGCGTGCTAGGCCGCGATTGTAAAAGGCCTCGGCGTAATCCGATTTCAGCTGAATAGCTCGATCGTAGTCTCGAATCGCACCGTCGAAGTCGCCGTTAGTGTGCCGGGCGTGCGCTAGGTTAAAGAGGGCCTGAGGCCAGTTTGGCTGGAGGCGGATGGCCTCGCTGTAGAAGCGTATTTGTTCGTCTGGATCAGTAGCGGCGAACGCACGTTCGGCCCACTGTTGCGCAGTTAGTTCTTCTTCCCGAACTGTGGGCGCAGCCTCGGCCGCCGCCCTCTGGTCAGCGGCTGCCTGCGCGGCGGAAACTGACGCCGGGTGCTGGATGGATTCTAGCGGCACGTTCAGAAATCTCGTTCGCAGGCGCTCCATCGCTTCCATAAAGTAGGCCGGCGGAATGCTTAGGCCGTTGTAGCGCTTCAGCGTGGCAAGCTTGCCGGTGAGTTGACTGGCGATGCTGGGTGTTCCGAAGTCGAAGCCCTCGAGCATCAGCGGCACGGTATTTCGCTCGCTATCGAGCGCGGCCTCGATCTCGCGGCGTAGCCAGTCTCCCGGCTCGTTGCAGCGCTCTAGCGCAGATGGTGTGAGCAGGAGCAGGAAATGCGCGCGAGAGTTGATGTTTCCAAGAATTACGCTTTCGAAGTCGCCGCTGGCGACGCCTTCATAGTCGAAGAAGACGTCGTATCCGTGGTTAGTGAGGTTTTGGAAGATTGCGAGCTCCCAGGGAAGGTTGGTGCGGCGGTAGCTTATGAAGACTGTCTTCTCGACGCGCTCCACCTGAGGCATGCCGCTTCCTCCCACGCGAAGGATAGCATTGAAGGCTCCTCGGCCAGAGTCGCCGAACTGCAGATCCTTCACTGCGCTCCGCTTCGTTCAGGATGACAATGTTGTAGGGGGCGGTCGTGTCTTCGTGGGGGCGGCGCTGGTCAGCTTCTTTCTATAATCCTCAACATGAGTTCGAAGAGTGTTGCGGGGGATGTTGAGGCGAGGCTGGAGGATCTTCGGGAGCGGATTCGGCACCATGAGTATTGCTATTACGTGCTGGATGCTCCGGAGATTTCGGATGCGGCTTTTGATGCGCTGATGCGGGAGTTGAAGGCGCTGGAGGCGGAGCATCCGGCGCTGGTGACGGCGGATTCTCCGACGCAGCGGGTGGGCGGCAAGGCGGAGGGGAGCTTTGCCAAGGTGGCGCATTCGCGGCCGATGCTGTCTATCGACAACGTGAACAGCGAAGAGGAGCTGCGGGAGTGGGTGCGTCGGCTGGAGGAGTTGACTTGCTAAGGTGCCGGGTGCTCCGGCGTTGAGCTATGTCTGCGAGTACAAGCTGGATGGGATGTCGATGGCGCTTCATTACGGTCAGTCAGGTCGTGACGGCGGAACGGTTTTGTCGCGGGCTTTGACTCGGGGCGATGGGACGACGGGCGAGGATGTGACGTCGAATGTGCGGACGATCCGGTCGGTGCCGTTGTCGATCTCGGCGGCGAAGTTGAAGGCGGCGAAGCTGCCGGCGGAGTTTGAGGTTCGCGGCGAGGTGGTGATGCCGCTGGCTGCGTTTGTGAAGTGGAATGAAGAGCGCGAGGCGGCGGGGCTGGCTCCGGCGGCGAACCCGAGGAATGGGGCGGCGGGAACGATTCGCACCAAAGAGCCGAGCGCTGTGGCGGCGCGGCGGCTGGATTTCTATGGGTATTTTGCGCTGACGGGTCCATCGGGGGAGAAGCCAGGCGGCGAGAATTTATTTCCGGAGCAGGGTGAGGCTTTGGATGCGCTGACGGCGGCGGGGTTTCGGGTGAATCCTCATCGCGAAGCGGTGAAGGATGTCGACGGATTGTTGCGATTCATTGCGAAAGCGGAGGCGCAGCGGGCTGAGCTTGGATACGAGATCGACGGGGTCGTGATCAAGGTCGATTCGGTCGCGCTGCAGCAGCGGTTGGGATATACGGGGCGTGCTCCGCGTTGGGCGGTTGCTTACAAGTTCACGGCGCGGTCTGGGATTACACGGGTTGAGGACATTCGCGTCCAGGTGGGGCGGACGGGCAAGCTGACTCCGGTGGCGGTGCTGAGTCCGGTGTCGATTGGCGGCACGACGGTTAGCCGGGCGACGCTGCATAACGCCGACGAGATTGCGCGGCTTGGGTTACGCATCGGCGATGAGGTGTTGGTGGAGCGGGGCGGCGACGTCATTCCTAAAGTCGTCGAAGTGATTCCGGCGTCGGAGGACGATAGTGTTGCGCGAAGAGAGTTTACGTTTCCTGAGGCTTGTCCGGTTTGCGGCAGCGCGGTGAAGCGCACCGAGGGCGAGGCAGACTATCGCTGCGTGAACATCGATTGCCCGGCGCGACTACTGGAGAGTCTGCTGCATTTTTCTTCGCGGAAGGTGATGAATATCGATGGACTGGGCGAGGCGCTGGCGACTCAGTTGCTGGAAATGCCGGTGATTCAGAGCGTGCCTGGTGGAGATGCAATCGGTGGCAAGCCAGTGTCGAGCATTGCGGACTTGTATCTTCTCGATGAGGCGGCGCTGTTGTCTTTGGAGAGGATCGGGAAGAAGACGGCGGATTCGCTGCTGGCGGAGATCGCGGCTTCGAAGAAGGCTTCGCTGGCGCGGGTGCTGTTTGGGTTGGGGATTCGGTTTGTGGGCGAGCGAACGGCGCAGCTGTTGGCGGAGGAGTTTGGTTCGATGGATGCGCTGATGGCCGCGTCGGCTGAAGAACTAGAGCGGGTGAATGAGGTCGGTCCGCGCGTCGCTGCGGCGGTGCGGGAGTTTTTCGACGAGGCGCGCAATGTGGAGTTGGTAGAGCGGCTTCGCGAGGCCGGGCTGACGTTTACCGCGGAGAAGCGGAAGAAGAGCTCGCAGCTGGAGGGGTTGACCTTCGTGCTGACCGGAACGCTCGCGGGCATGACCCGCGAAGATGCCAAGGCGAAGATCGAGGCCGCGGGTGGCAAGGTGACGGGGTCGGTCAGCAAGAAGACCGACTATGTGGTCGCTGGCGCGGAGGCGGGTTCGAAGCTGGACAAGGCGAAGTCGCTCGGCGTGAAGGTGCTGGATGAGGCTGGGCTAGTAGATCTCCTTGGCGATGGTAAAGCCTGAAGGTATCGTTTCTAGAGCAAAAGTACAGTTGGTGTAATGTGCTGAGCGGTGCACCTCACACTACGCCAGCTGTACTTTTGCTCTAGCCCAGGGTAGAAGTTTAAGACGCTGGTTTGATGGAGCCACGTACGGTTTGGGTCTCGTCTAAAGGAACCCAAGGTTGGTTGTGCTGAAGTTGGAGAGAGAGGGGAAGATCGTGTCCAGGTTGGCGCTAGAGACGCCGAACCAGGAGGCCAGGGTAGCTGCATATTGTGATGAGGCAATGGTCGGTACCCAGCGTCCGTTGGTGTCGGAGTCGTTGGATCCTCCCAGAACCAGCGTCGGATATGTTCCGTAAATCTTGCCGCCTTTCACGGCGCCGCCCATGACCATGTGATGGCCGCCCCAGGCGTGATCGCTCCCGCCGTTCGAGTTGGGCTCCATCGCGCGGCTGAAGTCCGACATGGTGAAGGTAGTGATCTCATCTTCGAGCTCTAACTCCTTGGTGGCCTCGTAGAAGGCAGCCATCGCTGAATTGACCTGCGCGAGCAGGCCGCTCTGAAGGTCCAGCTGATTGGCATGCGTATCGAAGTTTCCTAATCCGGCGAAGAATATCTGCCGCCTCACTCCCAGCGCCGACCGAACTTGAATGATCTGCGCGATCTGTTGCAGCTGCGCCGCAAGGCTATTGTTGGCGGGAAATTCCGTGCTTAGCGGCGCAACCGACTGCACGGCTTCGGCCAGAACACCGCTGTACTTATAGGCACGTTTCGTGATGGTGTTGTCGGCCTGGACCAGCGAGAGGCCGCTGTGGAAAGTGACCAGCTGCTGAGCCGTCTCAAGCCGACTGGCACAGACCGACGTGCCATCGAAGCAGCTGCCGCCTTGCACTTGGCCGGGATCAACGGCAACAGGCGAGGTCGCCGCGCCATTGCAGAAGAGGGTGTCTCCGTATACGGAAGTGACAAGCGGAATCTGCGCGGTAGGGTTGTAGCTGGCTCCGAGCTTATCGGCGATCCGCCCGCCCCAGCCTGTGCTCACGAGGCCGCTCTGTGCCGCATTCTGCCACTCGAGTTGCTGGTCGGGATGCGAGAAGAGATTGGTCGGCTTCGGCAGGCTTCCCGCCTTATATTGCGTCGAAGTCAGTGGCTGTAAGAGTGTGCCGACGTTGGCGACGAAGGCTACACGGTCCTCGTTGAACAGGTTTCGGATGTCGCGCAGCTTGGGATGCACTCCATAGTTGCCATCCACACTCGCTCCCAGGTGCAACAAACTGTCTTCAGGGAGGGCGAGGGGGCCCCGGATTTTGGAGTACTTGGTGTAGTCATTCGTGCCGTTGGCGCTGGTGTTGTAGGGCACCAGCATGTTGTTGGAGTCGTTGCCCCCATACATAAATATGCAGACCAACGCCTTGTAGCCGGGGGTCGCTGCGAGTGCATTCATCGCACCGAAAGGACGAAGGCCGGCGGCGTTGCCGGCGGCGGCCAACGACGCATAACGGATAAAGCTGCGGCGGTTCAAGCTCATGCATTACCTTTCTTCAGGAGTAATTGGTGGAAGGAGCTGCGTTTTTCGGCGGCAACACCAAGGGAGACGGCATTTAACGCCTCGTCTCGCGGTGCTGAGACGCCGGGAAGAATTTGCGAATCTTCGGACTCGTTCGACGCCCCCTTTAACGTCTTTCAGACAAGTCGGCTCTTCGGGATTGGGAGTGAAATTTCCCATCCCTAAACAGGGCTTATACGAGGCAGCAGACGAGACAGGTAGGAAGCACGAGCGAATTAACGCTTGCGAAGAACTATGCCAGCCGGAACTGGAGTCGTCTCAAGTTTTAACCAAGGGGGGGAATTACGAGGAGAGCATGCGCAAAGGGCTATTCAGGAACCGAGATTTACAAATTGCTGAATCCCCGGATGACTGAGTCTGCGAAATATAGTGACTTCGGAAGTAACGATTTGATTACCCAGTGTTGCATGGAATATACCGGATGGTCAACTACATTTTCGCAGGAGGACAACTATCCGATTTCACGTGGGATTGGTGCAGACAGGCGTTAATGGCGTCATTTCAAGATGAAGAGCGGCATGGAGTGCGGCCTCCTCGTCGCCTGGTCGTCTGAAGAGAGATCTGATCTTCAGTATGACAATTGGGGGTATGGTAGTTTGGAAAAAGTGTATGTATTGAATTTGTGGGGGTGTGAAGGAGCGGGCAGCCGTCTAAAAGCTCGCTGCTGCGGAGGCTGGTTCCTCAATGAGCGCGACCGCGAGAAAGATCGGCCTGCCCACAGATGAGCGCGCCCTGATCGCCGTCGATCTTGGCGCCGAGAGTTGCCGCGTCTCGCTGCTGAGCTGGGCGGGAGACTCTCCTGCAATCGAGCTGGTTCATCGCTTTCCCAATCACGCGATGGAGCGCGCCGATGGCCTGCGATGGGATCTTGAACGAATATGCCTCGGCGTCGAGGAGGGTATTCGGCAGTGCGCGCGGATCGTGGCCGAGAGCGGCACAGCGACCGTGCGCTCGATCGGGGTCGATGGCTGGGCGGTGGATTATGTTCGGCTGGACGGCGACGGGATTCCGCTGGCGGATCCGTATTGTTACCGGGACAGCCGGACCGCTGAGGCCGAACGCGCGCTGCATGAAGTGATTTCGCCACGGCGGCTGCGCGAACTCACCGGCGTGCAGCTGCAAAAGATCAACACCCTGTACCAGCAGTACGCCGATCGATTAGGCGGCGAAGAGCCAGGGGTGACGTGGCTCAATCTTCCTGAATATCTTCTGAGCCGTTGGGGTGGAAGAGCCGTTGCCGAACGCACCAACGCAACTCACACGCAGATGGTGGATATTCGCACCGGAGAATGGTGCGACGAGATACTGAATGCGGCGCGGCTCGACGCGAAGAGCATGCCGACTTTGGTTGACCCCGGTACCGACGTGGGCGAGCTTAGCGGGCCGCTTTCAGAATTGCCGGCGCTGCGGGAGGCACGGCTGCTGGCTCCGTGCTGCCATGACACGGCGTCAGCGATCGCCGGTATCCCCGCCCTGGGAGATGACTGGGCGTACATCAGCTCCGGCACCTGGTCGTTGATTGGGACCCTTCTCGATAGGCCCTGCGTGGTCGAAGAAAGCGCAACGGATGGCTTTACCAACCTCGCCGCGGCGGGCGGCCGGATTTGCTTCCACAAGAACCTGAATGGGATGTGGCTTATCCGACAATGCATGGAGACCTGGGCTGTCGAGGGCCACACCTGGCAGATCGCCGATCTCATCTCTGCGGCGCGGAGCGTTCCCATCTTCATCCCGAAGGAACTGATCGTGGTGGACGATCCTGAGCTGCTATTGCCGGGCAGGATGCCGCAACGCATCAACGAGCAGCGAGCGCGGCGAGGTCTCGCTCCGCTCTCGACGGCTCCAGGCCACGCGCCTCAGATAGCCAGCCTTATCTTTCAGAGCCTCGCCTCTCGATATGCCGATGTGCTGACGCAAATTGCCTCGCTCAGCGGAAAGCCCTTGCGCCGAATCTTTATTGTCGGCGGTGGCAGCCGCAACGAATTTCTGAACGAGCTCACCGCGCAGGCCACGGGCATGGAGGTTTGCCGTGGTTCGGCGGAGAGCTCCACCATCGGCAACTTTGCAACGCAGCTGGCCGCGTTGGACGGGAAACCCAGCGCCAAGAGGATCGCACAGTGGGCACAGCGGTTGAGCATTTAAGGCGTTGATGTTGAAGAGCCAGGCAATGATGCCGAAGTTCAGCAGTATGAAGGAAATGCTATCCTCAAGAGTTCAACCCAACCTTCGCACCGAGTCGGATTCCAGGGAGAACGATGAAGCGAATCAAGGCGCTAGATGGCGTTCGAGGAATCGCGGTCTTGCTGGTTCTCGGTCATCACACCCTTGAGACGATGAAAGCGGGTTGGGTGGGTGTCGAAGTCTTCTTCGTTCTGTCCGGTTTTCTGATCACCTCCATCCTGATTGATCGTGAAAGCAGCCCAAACAGGATGCGATATTTCTACGTTCGGCGTGCGAAAAGGATCCTCCCGCCCCTGATTCTCCTCATTGCCATTGAGTCTTTGTTCAAGCGTGGGTTTTTCCTGCACAACTGGTATTGGTACACATTCTTCCTCATGAATGTGCGAGAGACTATCGAGCCGGTGGGCGTTCTCAGAAACCTGTGGTCGCTCGCGATCGAAGAGCATTTTTATTTAGTCTGGCCTGCGCTCTTTTATGCCCTGGGGAGAAGGAGGGCGGCGCAGATTTTAGTGGCGATCTTAGTCATCAGCCCCATTTTGCGGTTTGCCTTCACGCCGGAGTTCAAGACTATCCTGCCCATTTATTTCCTCACTCCCTTTCGGCTGGACGGTTTGGCTGCTGGATCCCTGCTCTCAATACTGGTTCACCAGAACAGGCTGAAATTTCAGCCGCGAGTGCTCACGGCTATATTGGCGCTTTGCGCGCCCCTGTCGTATTTTGCAGTGCATTTCATTCCCGGCTTTTATAGAGAGGCAAACAGCCGCCTGTTTAATTCGATCGGTTACAGCCTAGTCACCTTGATGGCCTGCACATTCATTCTTCTCGCGTATTCCTCAAAGGACACCATTTGGGAAAAGATTCTAAGCTTCAAACCTCTCATATTTATGGGGACGATCAGTTACTTCGTATATCTCTTCCACTCTGCGTTCATTCACTACCTACGTCTCCCGAATGTGTTTGAGAAGAGACTGGGCGGCCTCTGCCTTACGATACTGGCGGGAACGGCATCCTGGTATCTGATCGAGCGGCCTATATTGCGAACCAAACTCTGGGAAAAGCCTCGTTTGAAGGACGGCTCGACAATGCCGGCAATGAGTGGAAGCGCTCAGTAGCATCACTTTTCATTAAGCATTGACGATTCCGAGTTCTGTCTCAGGTGCCGCGCGGGATTGGTCGGCGAGGCTCACTCGCCCAAGGTTTGACGAATCAGCCCGCCAGTCATGAAGTATGCCCGGTAGATTCGCGTTGCCCCCTTTTGTCTCGTTTGGATGGGCGGGCCATCAGCGGGATGACGAACAAGATAGCTAGCAGGGTCGTGACCATGCCACCGACGACGACCCGCGCCAGGGGCTGCTGGGTTTGCGCGCCGATCCCGGTTGCGACCGCGGCTGGCAAGAGTCCGAGACCAGCGGCGAAGCAGGCCATGACGACCGGGCGCATCTCGTCGAGGCAACCCACAATGAGTCCGGCCACGTGGCCTTCCTCTTCCTGGGCGCGACGGATTCCGGAGAGGAAGACAACCGCGCCAAGGGTTGCGACTCCGGTGAGCGAAGTGAATCCAACCGCCGCCGAGATGCTGAAGGAAGTATGTGTGAAGAAAAGGGTAAACACCCCGCCGACGGCCGCAAAAGGCAGCGTGCCGACGATGATGAAGGCGTCGGTCCAGGTCCGAAATTGGATGTAGAGCAGGATCAGGATGATGAGCACGCTGACGGGGATGATGATCGCGAGCCGTTTCTGCTCCTTGCGAAGACTGTCGAACTCACCGGCCCAGGTGTATTCGTATCCGGTGGGGAGCTTCACCTTTGCTGTCAGCTGCTGCTGCAGATCTTGAATCGCGCTGGAGAGGTCGCGCCCTCTTACGCTGAACTTGATCGGGATATAGCGACGGCCACCTTCGTGATAAATAGTGAATGCCCCGTTGCGCAGATCCACGTCGGCCACGGCGCTGAGCGGCACTTGATTGCCGTCAGGAGTGGAGATCAATATTTTGCCGATCGCGTCGGGGGTGTCGCGGAACTGAGGCGAATACCGGACCGCGAAGTCGAAGCGACGGTCGCCGTCGATGATCTGCGTGATGGGTGCGCCACCGACCGCTGCCTGAACGATATTGTTGACATCCTGAGGCTGTAGACCGAAGCGAGCGGCCTTCGTTCGGTCGATGGAGACCAGGAGGCTGGGCTGACCGGTAACGTTGAAGACCCCGACATCGGTGATCCCCGGCACCTTTCCCATGATCGCTTGAATCTGATCGGCGAGGCGCGTCAGCTCGTCGAAGTCCTTCCCGAAGAGCTTCAACGAGTTTTCGCCTTTGACGCCGGACATTGCTTCTTCGACATTGTCCTGGATGGTCTGCGAAAAATTGAAGTCGATGCCGGGGTAGCGGGTGAAATCCTTTTGAATGGCGCTGATCAGTTCATCTTTGCTTTCGTGGAACTGGGGACGCCATTGTGCGGACGGCTTAAGGTCGGCGAGGAACTCGGCATTGTTGAAGGTGCTGACGTCGGTGCCGTCGTCGGGGCGTCCCATCTGCGAGACCACCTGCGTGATCTCCGGATAGCTGCGCAGGATTGTGCGAATACCGTTGGCGATGTCGGCCGACTGCTGGAAGGCAATGTCCTGCTGCATGGTGGCGCGGATCCAGAGATTGCCCTCCTCGAGCGGCGGCATGAACTCGCCACCGACGAGTTTGAAGAGGACAAAGGCTGCAATCAGCGCACCGATCGCGACGGCCCACGTGATTTTGCTGAAGTGCAGAGCATTCTTCAGCAGGCGGTCATAGTGTCTTCTCAGGAACGCGCTCAATCGGGTTTCTGCTGCTTCTTCTCGAGTGCGTTTGGGGACCGCGAAGGAGCCGAGGACCGGCGCGAAGATGAGCGCGAAGATCAGCGCTCCGGTGAGAGCGAATCCGTAAGTGACCGACATCGGCGCGAAGATCTTGCCCGGGACGCCCTCCATCGTAAAGAGCGGAATGAAGGCGACAAGAATGATGAGCGTCGCGAAAAGAACCGGCTTCGCGGCCTCGCTCACTCCCGCAACGATGAGGTCATTGACGTTCTCGATTTCGACGTGCCGGGAGATCTTTCGATGGACGCTTTCGAGCACCACGATCGATGACTCGACAAGGATGCCGAAGTCGATGGCGCCTATCGAAATCAGGTTTGCCGAATGATTCGTGAGCACCATCATCGCGAAGGCGAAGAGGACGGCGAACGGGATGGTGATGGCTGCGATAAAAGTGATGCGCAGGTCGCCGAGCATGCTCAAGAGTACGAGGGTGACCAGAATCAGTCCGAAGATAATGACGTGCCGGACGGTGTTTGTGGTTGTGTTGATCAGCCTGGTGCGGTCATAGATAGTCTTGATCTGCATCCCCGGCGGCAAGAGGTTGCCGGTGTTCAGGTCGTGAATTTTCTGGCGCAGCCCGGCCAGTGCGGGCAGAGAGTTTCCGCCCTTCTGGAGGAGCACGATGCCCTCGACGATGTCGGGATTTTCATTTCTGCCGACTATGCCGAGCCGGGGCTGATGGCCCTCTTTGAGCTCGGCGACATCGCCGAGCAGGACGGGCGTCCCATTGCGCTCGGCGACGACGATGTTCTTCATCTCATCGAGCGAATGAAGCAGCCCGATGCCGCGGACGTTGACGCTTTGCGCGCCGAGCGAGAGGTAGTTTCCGCCGGCGTTGGCGTTGCTGTTCTGAACGGCGTTGACGACCTGAGTCATCGATACGCCCATCGCTCGCAGTTTGTTCGGGTCGACTTCCGCTTGATATTGACGCGTGGTGCCACCAAAGATCGCGACGTCGAGGATGCCCGGCACCTGCTTCATCTCGCGGACGAGTAGCCAGTCCTGCGTGGCTTTCAGCTCGTTCAGCGAGTAGCCGGGGCCGGTGAGCTCGTAACGGTAAATCTCGCCGACGGGAGATTCCGGCGAAAGCTGCGGCTGCAGGTTATTCGGAAGATTGATTCCCTGCAGGCGGTTCAGGGCTTCCTGGCGATCGGTAAAGTAGTCGCTGTCGAAGGTGAAGTACATCTTCACGTCGCTGAGACCGAAGATGCTGATGGAGCGGATCTGCTCGAGCTTGGGCGTTCCGTTCAAGCCGGCTTCGAGCGGGATCGTCACCTGCTGCTCCATCTCTTCGGCCGACCAGGATGGATTCTGGGTGATGAACTCGACCATTGGCGGGGATGGATCGGGATATGCCTCGATATCCAGCTGGAAGAAGGCGAATGCGCCCACTGCGAGCGACGCGAGGAACAGGATAAGCACGACGTTCCGGTAGCGCAGGAGTGCGCGGATGAGGCCGTCCATGACTAGTCCTCCGACTCGCGCAACAACTCGGCGCCGGTAGACACGACTTTGTCTCCGTCCTCAAGCCCGTGGGTGATTTCGTCGGTGGTGTCATGGACCGCGCCGAGAGTGACATCGCGGCGGACATACTTGCCGGGGGAGCTCTCAATGAAGACGAATGCCGCCTTGCCGTTCTGAATCACTGCGGTGGAAGGAACGACGATGGCGCTGCCTTTCTGATTGGTGACCGCAATGGTGGCGTACATCTGTGGTTTGAGCTTGTGCCCGGGATTCGGCAGGACGACACGCACTTTCAACGTCAATGTGGTGGGATCGACAGCGTCGGAGATGTTGTCGATGATCCCGTGAAAGACCTGGCCTGGATAGCCGGTCACGGTTACCTCTGCCGGTTGGCCGACCTTGATCGAAGCCAGATCACGCGGATAAAGATCGCCAACCACCCAGATGGGATTGATGTCCGCGATGGTGGCGATTGCGGTGGCGTTATCGAGGGAGCGCTGCATTTCGCCAGCGGCCGTCCCGACATCGAGAACGACCCCGGTGATCGGGGAGCGGATCGGGATGACGTCGGAGGTGGAGTCTTCGGAGAAGCCCAGCATCACGAGCGCTTGCCGGGCGCGATTGAGCTCGGCGTGGTCGGCGTCATCCAACGCTTTGAGATCGTCGTAATCGCGCTGGGCCATGACCTCGTGCTGCAGGAGCTCCTTGCCGCGCTGCAGCTGCAGATCGGCGCGGGCCGATTCAATCCTGGCCTTCTCGAAGTCGGACCTGGCCTGGGCGGCATCGCTGCTCTGCAGCATTCCAAGCTGCTGGCCTTTGGTCACTTCCTGGCCGGGCAATACTTTGAGCGCCACGACGCGTCCGCTGATGGGCGCAAAAACATGCACCACCGAGGTTGGATTGGCCATGATATGCGCGGCGAGGGAGAGCTGATTGGAGACAGCCTGGGGATGGACCGTGATCGTCTCGACGACGCTTCGTACTGGGGCTGATTCCGACGGCGTCGGCTGGTCGTGTTTGCAGCCAGCGAGAAGAACTAGCAATGACGCGACAGGTGCCGCGAGTGTGCGCCATTTCATGGCAGTATCTCCGTGGCGGCAGCAAAGCTGAGTTGATGAATGCTGAGCCAAACCTGTTGGTTGGCAGTCAAAGCGTCGAGATTGATCTGGCGGTAGTCGCGCAGTGCGTCGAGGTAATCGAGCAGAGTCGTGCCTCCGTGGCGATAGCTGTATTCAAGATTGTCGCGCACTCGCTGAGACTCGCCGACGTAGTGGCTGTTGTAGCGCGTGGCCATTTCGATTGCGGCTTCATAGCCCGCCCATGCCTGATCGACGTCGTTGATCACCTGGTTGCGGGCAGCCGTCTCGGCAAACCGGCTCGCCTGCGCTTCGTACCGGGTGCGCTCTTTCTCGCCCTGATTGCGATCGAAGACACGCAGCGGTATGGATATCTGAAATCCGGCGCTGTTGTAGGTTGCGGTGCGTTCGTATTCGCCGCCGATGGTGGGGTCGGTGGTGCCGTCGGCATCGGCCAGGTGAACGCCGGCGTCGGCGAGGCGTACGGACTGCAGCGCTGCCTGATAATCGGGGCGCGCCGCCAGCGCCGATTGCTCAACCTGCTCCATCGTTTGACCCAGAGCGGGAGGGTCGAGCGTGCCTGTGATATCAAAGGTCTTGGTGGGCTTTGCAATGCCCAATAGCAACTGAAGCTGGTCGCTGGCCTGGATCAGGTCGAGCTTTGCGGCGTTGTTGTCGGCTTCGAATTCAGCCATCTGCAAGTCGATGCGATCGAAGTCGGTGGCGCTGATATCTCCGGCGTTCAGTCGGGCCTTGCTCAGGTCCACTGTCTTACTGTAGCTGTCCAGGTTATCGCCGGCGATTTTGAGCGCGTCTTTGGCGGTCAGCATGTTCGTGAAGGCTTGTTTTACCTGCAGAATCGTCTGGCGCTCGGTATCGTTGTACTGGCTTTGGGTCACGTCGGTTGTCGCGTGGGCGATGTCGAGACGCCAGCGGCGCTTCTGCCCTCGTTCGAAGAGACGGGAGACGTTCGCAGTGTAGGAGTATGGGCTGGCGGGATTGTTGGCAGACAAGGACACATCGGCGCCGGAAAAGGTGAAATTGGGATTCTGCCGGAGGCCTGCCGTAACCTCGCTGGCTTTGGTGGCTGTCACATGTTGCCGCCCTGACTGCAGCGCCGGATTCTGGGCTCGAGCCATAGCAACGGCCTGTTCCAACGTCAAAGGAGTGGATTGAGGGGGCGCGGTCTGAGCGCGGAGAGCAACGCCGCTGAAGACGAACCCGAGCAGGAAAAGCAGCCCTCTGAGTCGACTACCGGTCATAGCACCGCTTTCGAAGTCGCGGCCGAATAGCTGGGAAATCGGGGGAAATTCGAGCAAAAGGAGTTCGTCCGGTCCATGTCACCCATCCACAACAGTGTACCGCCCGGAGAATTCATCGCGCCTGTTGCTTCAACTTGGCGCGTGCCTCGCGCACCATGCCAATGAATCTTCGAGCGAGCTCCTGGATCCAGGTTTCCTCGCGTAAATGGAGTGCCTCGAGCGGCAGCAGTTCTGCCCCAATCCCTATGGCAGAAGCGCCAGCCAGGATAAATTTTGGCGCTGTGACCTGATCGACGCCGCCAGAGGCGATCAACGGTATTTGCGGCAGCGGTAGCTTGAGCGCCCGAATGTATTTGTGCCCTCCAACCGGCGCGCACGGAAAGACCTTGACGAAGTCAGCGCCCGCTTTCCACGCCGCGATGATCTCCGACGGGGTGAGCGCGCCTGGAATGACGACCACATCGTTCTTAAGAGCAAATTCCAGTACCTCGGGAACGAGGCCTGGACCGCTCAGGAAGCATGCGCCGGCGTCGAGGCAGCGCTTTGCTGTTTCCGTATCCAGCACTGTTCCCGCGCCTACCACCATATCTGGGTATTTGCCTGCCAATTGCGCAATGACCTCAATCGCGCCGGGCACAGTCATGGTGATCTCTACAATTGGAATGCCGGCGTCGTTCACCGTTTCCGCCGCAAACAGCGCCAGCTCGGCTTCCGACACTCGAACCGCAGGAACGATTCCGATTTCCTCTATTCTTGCGCGAACTCTTTCTCTCTTCATCTGTCCCACTTGCCTCTTTTGCGTATCGCTCGCTCTGAGATCGGAAGCGTACCCAATCATCGCGGAAAACAGAAAATTACTAAAACAATCTTCGCAGCCGTCACCATTCGCGTCGAGCCTAACGAAAGAGAGAGCGGCCCGATCCAGCACCGAATTCAAAGAATTGGTTGAACTGCGAGAAGTCTATTTGAGGCTGCAGAATTGAGGTTCGATCTCTAAATCCTCGATCACGTTTTTGATGAGAGGCCGATCGGCGTCACGGCGATTGGCCGTCAGGGTTTGGCGGGATGGCAGGAGAGCTTCGGCTATATGAGTTTGTTCTTTCCGACCGGCAGGATCGGTCACCTTCACGCAACCTGGCTCTCCCCGCTAAAGATGCTTCGGATGACCGCGGCGGGTGCGGGCGAAAGTGTCGTTTATGACGATATGGGACCAAAAAGGAAGCGGTGGTAAGAACAGACAGATCCCAAAAGTAACTATGTGGTCACAAAGTCTCGGCCCCCAGTGATTACTATCTAGCGATTACTACGAAGCACCGGATTTCATTACTATATCTCGCCCCAAGTGTTATACAGTAATTTCCAAATGCTGCCTGACGAACGACAAACGATTTGCTCAAGGACATAGCGTGGAAAAGCACAATCCATTATCGATAGGTACGGACACAGGAAACGGTGAGACGTCCGAGCACGCACCCGGCACCGAGTGGTTTGCAATTCAGACCATATACAAGCATGAGTTTCGGGTCCTGCGCGATCTTACGGCCAAAGGCTTCACGGGTTATCTGCCGCTTTTGCGCGAAACACGGCAGTGGACAGATCGTACGAAGATCATCGAGACGCCAGCCTTCAGTGGTTATCTTTTCTTACGCCACGATTCTTCACTGCGGAGCCGTTCTTTAGTACTTAACACCCTTGGCGTCTTCCGGATGTTGCCTGACAACCATAGGCCATCGGCTATAGCTGATATAGAGATTGAATCGCTTAGACGCGCCCTGGACAGCGACATTCCGTGCGTCAAGTGCGAACTCCCCGCGGTGGGAACAAGAGTGCGGGTCAGGAACGGCGTTCTGGCGGGAGTGGAAGGGCAAATTGTGCGTATTAACAACAAGTCTCGCCTGGTGCTCTTAATTTCTTCGATTTCGCAGGCCATATCGGTGGAGGTCGATGGGATCGACGTTGAAACCGTTGCTGATATTTCTCCGCGGCATTCGTTCCCGCACGCCCGAGCCTGGCGCTTGAGCCAACCTACACAGTCCGCGATGTGACGGCGGACCGGGTATCTTTCGCCCTTATTCGGATTTGCCCGGTTGGAGCATTTTGCTGGCGTCCATTACACCGTTGCGGCCGCCGCTTTCGTTGACGCCCCCATTTCGCGAGATCCCTTTCCAGTCAACGCGAGAAAACTGGGCGATTGATCATTGGAGTATTGGATCAGGTCTAAAATCGTCGCAGCTACAGCCCCGCGGGCTTTGCCAGCTCACGCTGTGCCAAGAGACTGCGATCAATTTCAACGGATACTCGGAGAGCGTTGGCTGCAATCGTAAGGGACGGATTAATCGCCCCACTGGTTGGCATGAAGGAAGCATCTGCAATAAAAAGGTTGGCGATGCCGTGCGCCCGGCAGTTTCTATCGATTACCCCGGTGGAAGAGTCATTGCTCATTACGCAAGTCCCGCAAGGGTGACCGAAGTTGAGCTCAATATTTTGTGAGAGAAATATCAATCGCCTTTCTTTCAGACGATCGGCCAAAAGGTTTCGAAGGCGAGCAGCACGATGGCGCAGCTCAGCCTTGATGGTGTATTTGATGCTTACGCCGTCTGCCTCGTCGTCATTGACTAGGACGCGATTTTCCGGATAAGGAAGGTCCTCAATCAGGTTCACAAAGATAGTGCCGGGACCGAGCCTCTTGATGGTCATCGCCGCCGGAATTCTCAATAAGGGTCTCAACATCCTGAGATAGGATGGTGCACTATGATCAAAGCGTTGATACAGGTGCATCAGGAACTCGCCGTACCCCAGTTCGAATCCCGTCGACTGAACACAGCCGCAGCGCTCACCGTCGACGATATAGAAATCCCGAAAGGAGATAGATTTACGCGGACCGGAACTTGGCAGCTTTTTACTCGGCCATAACACAAAATTCTGTATTGCATGAAACATCAGGTTGCGGCCAACCAGGTCGGAATGGTTCGCGAGTCCGTTGGGCCAATTGTCGCTCTTAGAATTCAAAAGTAGCTTCGGAGTGTGGATCGCGCCCGCGGCCAGCACAAATAACTTGGCCTGTACTCTGATCTGCTTGTCACCCTGAACCACGATTGCGCACGTTACGCGGTCTCGAGTGGATTCAAGTCGCACCACTTCGCTGCGAGCCATGATTGTTGGCTTTATCGGAGACTCAGCGAGCACAGAACGGATGTCTGCCCTGCATTTCTGATGACACAACCTGCCGAGGCATTCGTCGCATCTCGAAAGATAGCTAATACCCACATGCAGTCTGTAGGGATGAAGGCCGGCTTTCTGGAACAAACTGACAAAATCTGCATCGCGAAGTCCCAACGGCTGTGGTTCGAGAAGATGATTCGCTGCATGAGCACTCAGTGGGTCAATAGTTCCGGCAACACGAAGCATCCGCTCAGCTTGCTCATAGTGGGGAAGAAGTTCCTGATAGCTAATCGGCCACCCGCCGGTAGGATGAAGCCCATTAGGTAGCAAGTCGATATCGAGGTCTGCAAATCGTTCCAGTGCTGCGGCATACCAGTTGGTGCTTCCGCCAACTCCCGATCCAAACGGAGCGTAGACTCGGTTCACAGCACCATCAATCTCAAACGCGCTCAGCACAGGCCATCTGCTCGCAGCTAGTCTCGCTTCTGGATCGTCGGAGGACTCGTTATCTGCGGGCGGCGATTTTTCTTCGATGCCGCGTTCTATCAGCAACACATCATGTCCCGCATTGGCGAGAGCCCATGCGGTGAAGCCACCTCCCATCCCAGCTCCTATGACGGCGACATCCCATATTCGGTCTTGACTCTGGGCACCTAATTGCGGCAATTGAGCTCTCCTTAGAGTAAGAACCATGAGAAGTTGTTCAAAAGAGCAGACCGGCTAGGTGGTAAATATTATCACGGGGTGGAGTGCCCAGAGTGCGGAGTCGTTGGCGGTAAGAATAAAGGCGTCCGCCTACTCTCTTCTACGGATGACGCCGGCCAAAGCGCGGCCTATTCTTGTAAAAGTAATAGAACGACAAACCCCACAGAATACGTCCGGCATCATCATCGATTGCCTCATCATGTGGACTTCCAGCCAGTTTGCGATTACAACCACCCGACTTGATTGGTTTATTGATGAAGAGGCGCCGGTGCTGGTGGCCTCAGTTGACGATGTTCCGAGATGAAGCCCACGTCGAAAAATCCGGGACCCTTCGGCTTCCGGTGTAAAATCAGAGATCTGGTCAGTCGATTCGAAATGCCGCGTGCGGATGACCGCGATATCAACGGAACTGCCGCATGAGCCTCCTTCTCGGTATACCTGGTTTGATCTCGATTTACCTTGTTTTGCGAGGACGAATCGAGACGGCATTTTTATCAGTCTACCTGCCGTGCCTCCTACTCCTTCCTGTCGAGTACTCCTTTCGGATGCCTCATTTTCCCCCGCTTTCCGCAGCTGAGTTTGCGCTGATCCCACTCGGCCTTGTCGGATTTTCCCGGCTCATTCGCAGAGATTCCTTCGCCTTGATGGATATACTCGCCATTCTTTATCCGGCGAGTGTCGGTTTGAGTGAGATTCTTCACTCGCCTGTCCTCAACGATGGGATCTTCTCCGCCTTTGGTGCTTTTGTTTCCATGACTTTGGCGTATATGGCAGGAAGGCAGTTGATCGAGCCTGACCTCCGATTCGCAACGGTCCGGAGGTTCGTCGTCCTGGTACTCCTGGACTTCGCCTCCGGCCTGTACGAGTGGAAAATGGCGCAGAGCCTGTACGGAGTGTTCGGGAACAGGGTCTTGGGTCTGCCCATGGGCGAAGCCGTGCAGCTCCGGAACGGACATGGAAGAATGGCTACGGTTTTGGGCGGCAGCGAACCCTCGGGCATAGCCTTTGGCATGACCTTTTGCCTGCATTCATGGCTGGTTTACCTGAGGAGAGTGAAAGCCCCTGTCGATCTAGGGAAAACGTTGACAACCCTCGAGAAGTACCATGTGCCGGGACTGCTCTTGCTTTTATGCGTGTGGTTAACGCAAGCTCGCGGACCACAGATCTCACTGGCTGCCGCGTGTCTCATCCTTCAGATTCCCCGATTTAAGAACACCAAGCTGATGACGTTTGGGGTGGCAGTCCTGCTGGCTGGGGGTTATGTGGCGTCGTCGGCGTACTTCTCTTCCTATACGGCGAATGTCAGCGACCGCACAGCCGTCACCGATGAACAAAGCACTGCAATATACAGGGCCGAAATGAACAAGCAGTATGCTCCGATCGCGGAGGCGGGAGGTTGGACGGGCTGGGGAGCGCTTGAAATTCCCCAAATTCTCGGCATGAAGTCGATCGACAATCACTATCTGCTCGTCCACCTTTCCTGGGGCCGGCTCGCTTATATCCTCTTTGTGCTGATCGCGTGGGAGAACATTCGCGTCCTGCTGGTGCGTTCATGGAAGTTCAGAGCCTCTCAGGATCGCGCCTTCGTTTTCTCGATGTTGGCCGCTATGACGGTTCTCTGGCTCACGCTTCTGACGGTCTTCTTGGGGGGACAGCTGCCAGAGATTACTTTTCTCCTGCTTGGCTGGATACAATCGATGGTCCCGAGTAAGGCTGCAAAGTCTTCTGGCGCGTCAATTGCTGAAATTCGAAGTACAAAATTCTCCTTTCGGCGTGTATTCAGTTAGCCGCAACGAAATCAATTCAGGTCAAGCGATGCTGGCATTTCCAGAGTGCATCCCGTCTTTCCGGGTGTCAGTTCCGGGGCGCTACGCTACAATCTTTTTTGAGGGTCACTATCTACAAGCAGCTTGAAATCATTCACCATGGACAAGTCAGATATCTTCGCCCGGCTAACGGAAATCTTCGAAGACGTCTTCGATGACGATTCAATCGTCGTGACTCCTGCTCTGTCGGCGAAAGATGTAGATGGATGGGATAGCTTAACGCACATTCGGCTGATTCTCACAGTGGAGAAGGCGTTCAAAGTAAAGTTTTCTACTTCGGAAATTGGGAAGATGGCAACGGTCGACGACCTTGCGACATTGATCCAGGCGCGAACCTGAAATGACACAGTCGTGACCTCATCGAAGCGGTGAGCGAATTGAGTGGGTTGGCCTCCGACGGGAAGCCGGATCCAGAACTCTAAATTCGAACAAGACCTGAAAAAGGCCCATTACATGTGGCTGCCAGTCAAAGCAATATTGAGCTTTTCCGGAAGGGTTAGTGACCTATTCGAGGAATTGTAAGCCTGCACTTTTTGAATTCATGTTGATGAATATCAAAGCACGACCAAGTACGACAGGAATCGCGGAGTGAACTCACTTTATTCGGAATTGCAGTGGCTTTTGCCGGCGCCCAAGGATTTTTCTGAGAGACTGAAAGCGTTGGGCCAATTGACTTCTCCGCTGGGCCGCGAATTGCAGGCGCTGGCGCAGCATAGTTTGAACCTGAACCAGTTGACGAAACTGACGAAGGCAATGGCCAAGGCGAACAAGGACGGCAAGTCCTTGGATCCGCTTGTCCCTTTCCGTCTTGCGGTCCTTAGCAACTCGACCATCGATCTGGTCGTGCCCGCGCTGGTGGCGAGTGCTGCACGCCGCGGCATCGCTCTCGAGGTGATTCAGCCTTCCTACGATCAGGTGGCTCAAGAGGCGCTAACCCCCGATTCAAAAGTAAACTCATCGAAGCCGGATGCGGTGCTTTTGGCGCTCGATTATCGTGCGCTTCCGTTAAAGCTGACCCTCGGGGACTCGGAGGCTTCAGCCGCTACTGTTGAAGGAGTCGTCGGCTATCTGCGGGCCCTTCGTGATGGCATCAAGACGAATTCAAACGCGGTTTGCATCTTTCAAAGCTTCGCTCCCCCAGTTGAAACCCTGTTCGGCAATCTCGACCGCGCCCTCCCGGGCACGATTCGGAGTCTGATTGACGGTATCAACCGCGAGCTTACCGCCCTGGTTCTCCATTCCGGGGACGTCCTGTTGGATGTCGCCGGACTTGCGGCGACCGTCGGCCTTGCGAACTGGCATGACGCGCAGCTTTGGAACATGGCCAAGTTTTCTTTTTCGGACGAGCTCATTCCGCTGTACGCAGATCACGTGGCCCGTGTTGTCGCCGCACTCCGAGGCATGAGCCGAAAGGTTCTGGTCCTCGACCTCGACAACACGGTCTGGGGCGGGATTATCGGAGATGACGGCCTCGAGGGAATCAAAATTGCCCAGGGAGACCCAACCGGCGAAGCCCATCTTGCTGTTCAACGTATGGCTATTGATTTGCGCCGGCGCGGAATTGTGTTGGCGGTGTCGTCGAAAAACACTGACGAGGTTGCGCGCGCCCCCTTCGAACAACATCCAGAGATGTTACTGAAGCTTGATCACATTGCTGTCTTTCAGTCCAACTGGAACGACAAAGCCACCAACATTCAGGCCATCGCCGAGGAACTCTCGCTGGGCCTCGACTCAATTGTCTTTCTCGACGACAATCCGGCGGAGCGCGGGCTAGTGCGCAAGCTGCTTCCGCAGGTCGCAGTCCCGGAACTTCCAGAAGATCCCTCCGCGTATGCGCGCACCCTCGCGGCAGGCGGTTATTTTGAAGCAGTTACTATGGCGGCCGAAGATCTCAAGCGCGCCAGCTTCTATCAGGACAACGCAAAACGAGCCAGCCTACAAAGGCAGTCCGGAGGGGTCGACGCCTATTTGGCATCGTTGGACATGACCCTTACCTTCCTGCCCTTCGACGGGAAAGGCCGTGGGCGTATCGTTCAACTTATCAATAAATCCAACCAGTACAACTTGACTACGCGCCGCTACACCGAGGCTGAAATCCTCGCGATGGAGCACGACCCGAAGGTTTTCACCCTGCAGGTACGCCTGACGGACGTCTTCGGCGACAACGGCATGATCAGCGTCGTCATTTGCAGGGACGCGGGGAATAAGACGTGGGAGATCGATACTTGGCTAATGAGTTGCCGGGTGCTCGGACGGAAGGTCGAACACATGGTACTTCGCAAGATTGTCGAGCACTCGCACCCCGCTGGCGTTCGCAAGCTGATCGGTACTTACCGGCCGACTGAGCGCAACAAGCTGGTTGTTGATCACTATGCCAAGCTTGGATTCAACAAGGTGCGGGAAAACGAGTCGGGGATGACGGAGTGGGAGTTATTGGTCGAGAACATGACAGATTGGGAGGAGTTGTCCGTGAACGTTGTCTCGAGTGGCTTTACGATTACCGCGGAGGCGCCGGTATCATGACGCAGTCAGGTCCGACTGAACCTGAGGCTGCACAGGGTCCGAGATCACGACGTCGAGACTGGATATTGCTTCCCGGATTGAGCCTGCTGACGATTTGTCTCATGGCAGTCTCGGCCGAGGCTCTTTCAAGGTGGTTCTATCCCGTCACTCAGGTCGGGTTCCAGAACTGTTTTGCCACGAACGATCCTACGGGTGATGCGGCCGTAAAGCCGAATAGCGTTTGCTGGGAACAGACCGCGGAGAGCAATTTTAAGGCCGAGTACAGGTTCAACAGCAGAGGTCATCGCGCGGGCACCGAGTTGAAGTCCAAGACGCCGGATACTTATCGGATTGTGCTGATAGGCTCGTCCCTTACGCAGGGACTATTCGTTCCAAGAGAAAAGACATTTGCCTTCCTGCTTCCAGAGGAACTCTCCATGCAGGCCGGTCGGAAGGTCGAGCTATACAACGAAGCGACGGGTGGCAAATTCAGAGGTGGACCGTACCCAACGCAGAACTCTGCACAGCATTTCGATCAGGTTTTGGCCGCTCAGCCGGACGTGATTCTCTGGGTGATCACTCCGACAGATATTAGCAACGCTGGATCAAGCGATAATGCGGATTCTGCCGACGCAGAGGCTCCTAAAAAAGAAGACCTGCGTTCAGCCACAGACTCCGCAAAGCCGCGGAGTTTCTGGAAGAAGGTTACGGCCTCTATTGTAGAGGGAACGTTCGGCGAGCGGTTGAAGTCCCGCTGGGAAAATACCAGAGCATCTATCGTGCTGAAGCATCTCCTGATCGCGAGCGAAAGTAAGGATGAGTACATTAAGTCTTATCTGATGGACGAGAACAACGCCAACTTTCTGAAGTCCGAACCTGATTCCAAATGGCAAAGGCAATTGCAGAACTTCGATGTCGAATTTGCAGAGATTGCCGGGCTTGCCAAAAGTGCGGGGGTGCCCCTTGTCGCAGCATTCGTACCGAATCGTGTTCAGGCGGCGATGCTAGCCGCTGGCGAATGGCCATCCGATTACGATCCCTACAAGCTGGACCATGAGTTGCGCGATTTAGTTAAGAACCATGGTGGAACCTACATTGACATATTGCCTGAGTTCCGAAAGATACCAAACTCCGAGAAGCATTACTTCCCAGTTGACGGGCACCCTGACGCAACAGGACAAGCGATAATCTCCAGACTATTGGCAAGCGCACTTATGAAAGTAGCTCTACCGGCGTCGCGCGCCGCATCGGGGCATGCCAGCGCAAATCCTTTGACAATCGACCCTGCGGATCCTGGAGGTCAGAAAGTCTCGACCTTGCCTGGGAAGAAAAGAGCCGAATGAACAACACGGCCGATAGCTCCCGAAGGGACCAGGCGCCCGTCGACGGGGTGATGAGTGGCCGTAAGCTTCCGCGGCGCGACTGGGCTCTGCTGCCAATTGTTAGTTTGCTGACGATTTGCGCGATGGGTTTTTCAATGGAGTGGATTGCTAATCAGCTGTTTCGCGAATCGGCATCCACGACGCTTGATTGCTTGGTCCTTAACGACCCGAAAACTGGTGTTCGTGGAATTCCGAACACAGTTTGTAAACAGAAGTCCTATGAAAGCGAATTGGTTGAATACAGGTTCAACGGGTGTGGACACCGCGCGGGGATGGAATGCGGCCCGAAGCCGCCTGGCACTTACAGAATCGTAATGATTGGTTCCTCTTTTCCTTTCGGAATGCATGTGTCACGAGAGAAGTCCTTTGCGGCAGTGCTGCCCGTGGAACTCTCACAGCTGACGGGACGCAAAGTTGAAGTTTATAACGAAGCAATGCAATGGGGCTTCGCCGGAAGTGCCGCCTTGCGTTTTGATCAGGCTCTTGCAGCGACGCCCGACCTGATTCTCTGGGCATTAACCCCGATGGATGTTTCCGGGGCCTCCGTCATACTGCCTTATGTTCCGCCGCAATTTCCTGTTGAGACAAGTGGCGTGACGAAGGGCTTCGATCGTGTGAAAGCCGCTTTTGCAACTAACTCAGTTAGAGATGCACTCGTCTTTGTTTGGGACCACGCAGTCATCTCAGTCTGGAATCGAAGGCTGGATGACTTTAAAGGTTCGCCGTCTGGAACTATGCTTCAGCATGTCTTGTACTCGAGCCGGAGTCTTTATCTCAAGTCTTCCCTGAGTGTGCCTGACTCCGAAGGGGGATTTCAAGAAGCGAAACTCAGCGCAGAATGGCGGAACAACCTGCAACAGTTCGACAAGCATGCAAGTGGGATCGAGGCAAAGGCTGCTGCTGCAGGTGTTCCATTTGTGGCGGTCATGGTGCCTAATCGCGCACAGGCAGCCATGCTCTCCTTGGGAGAATGGCCCGAGGGCTATGATCCCTATCGCTTAGACCAGGAACTACGCGAAATCATTGTTCGTCATGGCGGAACTTATATCGACATATTGCCGGACTTTCACACAATCCCAGATCCGGAACGATACTACTTTCCGGTCGATGGCCATCCCGATGCTAACGGGCACGCAATGATCTCTAACTTGCTGGCCAAGGAGCTTACCAATGGCGCGATTCCTGCGCTGAAAGCTGCCACACAGCCGCAGACTACATTCGCAAGAGGAAAATGAAGATGGATTCCGCTTCATTCCAAATTGTACTATTCGGTTTGGTGGCTGCGATGCTCTCAAGTCTCAGCCGCTCGTCAGTTTGGCGCTCGACTGTGTTACTGTGCACCAGCATACTTTTCCTTGACCTGTTGGCTCATGACCCGATTGTTTTCCTGCCACTTGCTGGATTCCTGGCGTTGGGATACGCCGGGCTTGCTATGCTCGAGCGCGGCTGGTCCAGGCATGCGGTCTGGTGGATTCTAGCCGTCATCCTCGCCTATGCATGGCTTAAGAAGTACACCTTTCTTCCAGAGAGAATTTTCCTTCATAACCCCTACTCGACGCTAGGACTCTCCTACATCTTCTTCCGTGTGCTGCATCTGTTGATCGAGGCCGCTGAAGGAGTCGGTACAGAAGAAAAGCAGCGCATCGGCTTGGGCGCCTTCCTCCTCTACACGCTGAATTTCACAACTCTGGTCTCCGGTCCTATCCAACGCTACGACGAGTTTGCGCGAGACCAGTTCGCGGCCCAGCCTGTTACTCTCGGCCCCGGTGTGATTGGACTGCAATTGGAGCGCATCGTTCGCGGGTTTTTCAAAGTCAATGTGTTGGCTATGCTGCTGCATACGATGCAGGAGAATGGGCTGGAGCAGCTCACGCAGCCGGTTCCGATCGAGTACAAAGTGTTAGCCGCGATGCAATTGACGGTCGCATATCCATTTTTTCTCTATGCGAATTTTTCCGGCTACATCGACATCGTGATCGCACTAGCGCGCCTGATGCGGATTCGGTTGCCCGAAAACTTCGATCGCCCATTCTCTGCATCATCATTCCTAGATTTTTGGAATCGGTGGCATATCACGCTTTCGACCTGGCTCAAGACCTATGTCTATAACCCGCTGCTGCTGGCGCTGATGCGGCGCGTCTCTTCGCCTTCCATACAGCCATTTTTGGGTGTCGTTTGCTTTTTTGTGACATTTTTTCTAATTGGCGTCTGGCACGGGCGCACATCGGAATACGTTGTCTTCGGTGCCCTCCAGGGCGGGGGGGTCGCGATCAACAAGCTGTGGCAACTCTGGCTCACGCGCATCCTCGGCCGTAAGGCGTATAAGGAGCTTGCCAAGAATGCGATTTACATTGCCTTTGGCCGCGGCCTGACGTTCAGTTGGTTCGCTTTCACCATGTTCTGGTTCTGGGCAAACTGGAAGCACATCGATACAGTCTTTTCGGCGATTACTGCTGGTTCATGGTTCGCCGTGTGGCTGACAATCTGGTTTGGCAGTACAGCAGTGTTGGCAACGTGGGAGCGACTACGTGCGGTATTGCTTAAACCCCAAACGGCGGAAGGGCCAGTGCTCACCAGTCGTTACGCCCGGGTGGTATACGCGACTGCGATGGGCGTGATTGCTCTCCTCATCACAGTTGTGCTCAATCAGCCTGCCCCGGGAATCGTGTACAAGGCATTCTAGCGAGACGCGAATTAGGGCAATAATATACTTGACAAAATAGAGTAAAGAGCCTAACCTTTACTCATGGAACCGACCACTCTTCAAGCCGCCATCCTCTACTTTGCCGATCCGGTTAATTGCCGTGAATATCTCGTTGCGCGGCGCTGGCCGGATGGAGTGACCTGCCCACGTTGCGGCAGCAAGAACGTCTTGTTCTTGGAAAAGTATGGTCGCTGGCACTGCCGCGAAAAGCACGATGCGCCACAGTTCACCTTGAAGACTGGGACGCCGATGGAGGACTCACCCATCAAGCTCGATAAGTGGCTCATGGCGATGTGGATGGTCGTCAACTGCAAGAACGGTGTGTCCAGCTATGAGATCGCTAAAGACCTTGGCATCACCCAGAAGTCTGCATGGTTCCTAGATCACCGCATCCGGCTCATGCTGGGAGTCGAACCTACGGAAAAGCTATCTGGGCATGTCGAAGCCGATGAGACTTTCATCGGTGGCAAGGCTCGCAACATGCACGTCTCCAAGCGCAAGCGGAGAATCACAGGGACTGGCACCAAAGACAAGGTTGCGGTCATGGGCGTGTTACAGCGCGGCGGTGAGGTTCGCACTACCGTCGTTGCCAACCGAAAGAAGTCGGCACTGCAAGGCGAAGTCCGCAAGCACGTAGAAGCGGGAGCGGCGCTCTACACTGACGCACTGCTGTCCTACAACGGGCTGGCCGGAGACTATGCTCATCAGGTCGTAGACCATGCCGTGCAATACGTGGATGGCAAAGTGCACACCAACGGTTTGGAGAATTTCTGGTCACTCCTGAAGCGCAGCATCAACGGGACGTATGTGAGCCTTGAACCGTTCCACCTTTTCCGCTATCTAGATGAGCAATCGTTCCGGTACAACAACCGGAAACTGACGGACGGAGAGCGGTTCGAGATGGCAGTGAAAGGTATGGTAGGCAAGCGCCTAACCTATGCGGAGTTGACTGGCCAACCCTCACAATCCTTCTGAGAAGGATCGCCAGGGACGTGGAAAGCGGAGGCCGGAATAGGCTTCCGCTTTCTTTGTTAGTAGCAAAGTTTCAAAATGGTAACGTCACTTTCCCGCCTAAAAGTTAATTCACCGCAAAGTCGAGCTACTTGCTAGCCTAAGACCTGTAAGTCCTTGCTGTAAGTGAAAAAGCCCACCTGCAAAGTGGACTTTTTCGAGGGGCTTATCGCTGTTCAGGAGCGACAAGCGGTTAGTTGTAACTCGATTTTATAACATCCCGCCGCGCAGTCAATCCACGATTGAAGAATCGTCCGAACTTTTGCGCCTGTTTCCCAAAAAGGGCCAGCGATATGCCGACCCCTGTAGAGATTGCGGTTCCGGCTTGAAAGCCGTGATCTGAGGGTGTGCAACCACTCTCAGCTCTGCCGGAGAAGGAGTCACAATGTCGAAATCATTGTGCTCTGTAGTGCGTGGGGTGGATGGCTGCCCCGTTGCCTTGACGGTCACCGTTAGCATTCTTAACGGTGCGCCGTCATAGGCGTACCCAATTATCAGCGATTAGGTGTACCATCGGCAACGAATAACCGCTCTGGGTAGGTGGAAGTATGGAATCGGAAGTCTATTACTATGATGAACCCGTGATCGGGTGTGGCTCAGGCGATGGCACACCCGAAAGGCCCCGATACTGCGAGGCTATCGTACTTCCCTTTCAACCTCTGCCAATATCCTCTGGGATGCAGATGCCCGGCGATCCCATCCCAGAGAAAACAGATGAATATCAAGCGCGCTGGCCGCCGGATGATTGGCGAGCAACCATTGGATGTCCCTCCTGCGGAATAATTCTTCAGTACGATGCTCGCGCAGTGAGTTGGCAACGAGCGTGCTTCGATGAATCGGGAAACTATTTTTCCGATACCACTTGCTATCGCATAGAGTTTGAATGCGCCAGAAAAGACTGTCGAGTTCCCGTACGATTCCATACAGTGTTAAGTGACCGAATACCCACGGAAGTCGCCCTGCGCGCAACGCTGCGTACCGACTTCTTCCACGGAAACTGTTCCGCCGGACACCCGCTTCTGCGTATACCCCAAGAGCTATATCGCGTTTCCCGCGTGATGGAAGCGATACCGAAGGACTAGCTTTCTCGATGACCTGATCCATAAGTACACCTTATGGAAATCATTATAATATAATATGTGCTTATATTGCGCCAGATCGCGATACACTAAGGGAATGAAGGTTCACCCTGCACCCAGCGTCCCCGGTGACACAGACACACAACGGTTCGACAATGCCGTCCGCAAGATGTTCACGGTCTCAAAGGAAGAGATGCAGCGGCGGGAAGCAGCGTGGCAAAAAGCGCAGGAATCACAGCGAAATTCTGTGACAGGAAAATCGCGAGAGAAGTAGCATTACCGCATGAAGATCGCCGTGGTTCTGCTCGCTGTAGCCGCGTTGCAATCGGATGGTTGCGATAGAACTCCCGAACCGACCCGCCCACCAGTCCACCGCTTTGAGAACATCTCCATTCCGGGAGAATCGGGCATTGCTCTCGATACAGTCACTGGACAGTGGTGCAGGACGTGGGAATGGCAGTATAAGCCTGAAGTGAAAGAGAAGAGTCTAGGCGGCATTCCTACGTGCGAAAGCCTGTTTAATGCTACCGAGACTCAGCAAAACCTAAATCGGGCGACAGCGAAATAGGGCCGACCATTTTGCCAACTATATTATTGCCCGAATTAGAGCGAATAAGAAATCTTCAACCTTGAGGAGTTATTTGGCATGCGCCGAATTGACAAGCCCGATCTGTCGACCGTTGCGGATCACAAGACACTCTGGCGCTCCAACCTCGGTCCGCGCCTCGGCGATCGGCGAGCACTCCCTGGAGGATGTTGAATGGCTCTTGCAAGTCAGTAGAGGACGTCGACCGCCATGCTTTTCCAGCCCTGGGAATAGGACCGGTATCGACCGAGGGCGAACTCTCGGCCGATCAGAGGAAACCTGGCCAACTTCGAAACCTGCCGCATCTTCGACCGACGTTCCCAATGGGCGATCTTGTGCTCAATTCGCCGGAACATCGCAGGATCGAGGGTTACCACTCCTGTTCCTGCAAGACGTGCCGCAAGCCGCCGATAGCGCTCGGCGGTCGCCAAGAAATGGTCCTCACTCGCGGCCCTACTCTTGGCGAGATTCATTACATGGCCCACGCTTCCCGAGGTCCCTCCGAAAACTTGTGACGAATGTTGGCGATAGTCATTGAGAGGTTCGGTGATAAGGCCGACCGGGGCGACCGAGGCCACTACCGTCGCGATCCAGGCGTCATGAGTCCATCCCTCAACCAGCGGCAAGACCAATGACTTGTATTTCGAGGCGAATCCCATCGTGGCACCCGCAGCGAACCACGACGGATCTTTCAGAATGGCCGCGGCGCCAGCCATCCCAATCACCTTTCGGCGAGCAGTCGGCCAAAATTTCTTCGACTGCCATAGCGTCGAGCCAATCGGCTTTAAATCCTGATCGACAAGGTTGGCGTCGCAGAATATCAGACCGGGGCGAGGCTTGCTCCGAAACTTGTCGGCGAACAAACGGAGCTTGTCGGGACGCCAGACATCGTCTTGGTCAGAGCAAAGAATCATCTCAGCGGAAGTCAGACCGATGGCCTTCGCGAAGTTTTTGCTATAGCCGAGGTTGGTCTCGTTGACCTCGATCCGAACTGCGAATGGGGCATGATTAGCAAATGCGCGGATGACTTCGACAGTATTATCCGTTGATACGTCGTCGCAGACGACCAGTTCGGCGGGGAGAAGCGATTGGGCAGCAAAGCTCTCAATTTGCTGGAGAATGTGTTTGGCCCCGTTGTAGGTGCACATCGCGATTGAGATTGATGGGTCGCTCACGTCTGCCCCTGATTTTCCAGAGAACGGCAAGTAAAGAGCATCGAATGCCAGCATAATATTATCGGAAGGCTAGCATCTCCGGTCAGCGTAGACAACTTCCTGCATCGTTAGCCGTGATATGTCCGGTAAAGTTAGGGGATGAAATGTGCGCTCAGACGGTCTACCGCGAATCCCGTGTATTTCTGGGGCGTTTTCTTAGATCGACATTGAATCTTCAATCCAATGTCAAGCCGTTTAGTCGAGACAGATTATTCGAATCAAGAGTGGGCCAATGGCGTTGCGGTTTGCAAATTGCTGGTGCAGAACCCCAGTTAGATCCAATACCAAGGGACGAGTAGGCGGCCTACACTGCGCACGTAGAACTTGATGAGGTTTCTCCCTTTGGAATAGTTGCGGTTATCGAAACCGCGGACGCCGTAGATTTGAGGTTCCCGGCGAAAGCGTGGGACTACATGTGCATCCTTGGCCCGTTTCGGGAGATAGTCCCGGATGACGGTCTCATGGATAGAGGCGCCAAGATCGTCAGCAACGCCGCGAAAAACGCAATCGTACCCTTTGGCAGTCCAGGCCATCAAGCGCAGGTCTGCCCAACGTATCGGGTGGTTCTTCATATCGATGTATGCATCGAACTCGATTGGGGCACCGGCGATAACAGATTGGAGATTCTTTACGATATAACGGCCAGTGATCTTCCAAACCACATGCGCACCCTCAACGTCACGAACCATCCGTGAAGCGGTCATTGCGTAGTCGAGCAGTTTGAATTCTCCGTGGGCGCGGCCCATTTCCGAGTAGCGATGAATACCATAATTGCAGAGGAACTCGACACGGTCCGTTAATCCCCGGCAATCGACCAGTTGCCGCAATGTGGTTACATCGCTGTCGGAGTTCTCGACAAAAACGATCCCGTGGAGTGGCCGATCAATCAAAGTGAGGTAAAAAGCCAGCGCGTCCTCGTAATCTTTCAACCTCGCGATCGGGTCGGTGCGCGCCAGGTCCGGCGCATTGCCGGGGGTAATAGTCGCGGTCATCAACAAGATGTGTTTTACTTTGTTTTCCAAGCGCATACGTCACCAGAAGCCCAGTTAAATGCCAAAAGGTACAGCATGCTGGAGATTGAAGATCAGCCTGCACGAAGCGGAGAAGTTGTGCGATCAGAAATTTGATATGCCTGGAAACGGAAGGCCCAATCCGAACGCATGCCGGATCGCAAAGCCCACAGCGAGCGTTCCGAGGAAAACCACGGTCATCAAGCCATCCTGGCGCAGCATCCCCAGTCCTTGTCGGTAAGAAGCATAAACGTTCACGATATACATTGGCAGATCGCTGATGGCTACCGCCACGACAGCGCCAACAATTCCATAGTGGCGATACCCTAACGGCAGCAGAACGAGCAGAGCAATGAAATAGAGCAAGTTCGCCAGAGCGTTGTAGTGTGCTTTTTGCAGTGACATAATCGCCGGCGAGATGGTGCTGTAGAGCAATGTGTGCCAGAGGCCCAGGCCAAAGATGGCGATCATCCAGGCCGCTCCGTGATATGGCCCCTTGTACAAATGCAGGACGAAAACATCGCCAAGGCAAATAGTGCAGGTAAGCAAAACCGCGCCGACGGCCAATACCATCATTCGGTATTTGAGTAGTGCTTTGCGGAATTCTGGCCGTGCCTGGTGCGCAAATTTTGCGATGAACGGGAAGCCCACCCTTGATGAGAATTGAGCAATAATCTGCCGCGGCAGGTCCGACAGAGAGAAAGCAATTCCGTAAACTCCCAACACCTGGAAGGCAGTGGACTTGGGTAGAAGCTTGGGCAGAATCAATCTATCCGACTGCCCCGCGAGGAAGGTGAGTGCTGTGCCAATCAGTATCCAGCGTCCGAACTTCACCAACTCACGCACCGATTCGCGTTCCAACACAAAATGGGGCCGCACACCGTTTTTTAGCAATCGATAACTTATTATCATTCGCACCAGTTCGGAAACCACTCTGGCGACTACAAGCGCCCATATCGTTCGGTCGAAGTGGGCCCAAACGATTGAAATCGCATAAACGACGACCTGGCAGATAAGTTCCAGCAGAGCCAACTTGCCGACCCCGAGGTGTCGAGAAAGTGAGAGCAGATTGGGGGAGCTAAAGCCGCTTATTACGGACGAGAAGCCTACGATTGGCAAAAGCCATAAGAGTCGGGGATCGTAAAAGCGGGCTACCGGCCAAGCCAGAATCAGCATTAGCAGCCACAGCGCAATGCCGCGCAATACCTGAATAGTCCACGCCGTGCAAATGAACTGTTTGTCGTCACCGCGTGGATTCTGAATGACGCTGTCTTCTAATCCGATATGGGAGAACAGAGTCACGCCCACAATAATCGTTGAGAGCAAGGTCATAAGCCCGAAGAGCTCCGGGACGAAGAGCCTTGTCAAGATAATGCTGCCGCCAAATCGCAGACTCAGCGCCATCCCGTAAAAGGCAACAATAGAATAGGTGCCTTTAAGGGCGCGGGACTCAAGTGCGCGAAAACGCGATTCGTCGCGATCCTCCGTGCTAATCTCGTCAATCTCGGTGTCGATGGTCATCTCTGGCAGTGATCGCTCAAATTCACAGGAAGCTTCAATTCACAGGAAACAGTCCGATCCTCATTGCATCGTCATGGGCTTTGCATTCCGACGCCCAACCTGACACAAATCCTTGCAAGACGAATCAAGGGACTATGCAGCGCGTCGGTGACGAAGAACCACCGGAGGTAAAATCCATAGCTTTGGACAAGCGATTGATTCAAGTATAGCCGCTGCATTGTTCCTACGCTGTGCATTGCTTGCCGCCGTTTGCGGAATTGAAGCCAGTCCATTAAGCTCGGGAACTAGCCTTTAAGCGGGAGCTGCAGTCGTTAGGGTATAACCAAATATTTCGTACTGCGTGAGTCGTTATGCGAATCTGCATTGTCGCCGAACACGCCTCGAAGAGCTTCGGCGGCGAGGCCATTCTTCCCGTCCACTACTTTCGCCTATTGCGGTCTCTTGGGGTAGAGAGCTGGATGGTTGTCCACGAGAGAACGCAGAACGAGTTGACCCATCTGTTCCCGGATGACGTCGACCGTATCCTGTTTGTCCCGGATCTTTGGATTCATAAGCTTATCTCTAATCTGAGCCGCTATCTGCCAAGACGTTTATCGGGGGCGACTGTGGGGCTCTTTAGTCAACTCATCACCCAATTCTGCCAGAAGGGTATTGTGCGCCGGCTCATCCGTGAGAACCAGATCAACGTCATTCACCAGCCAATACCGGTGGCTCCCCGATTTCCTTCTGCGCTCTATGGCCTGGGCGTACCCGTGGTAATCGGACCGTTGAACGGCGGAATGCAGTACCCACAGGCTCTTCGACGCGCCGAGCCGTGGATCGCCCGAGTGGGGGTCGCAGTCGCGGGACTGTTCGTAAATTTGATAAATGCATGGATACCGGGTAAAAGGCTGGCAGATGTGGTCTTGGTAGCAAACGAACGAACGCGGCTGGCTCTGCCATCGGGGGTTCGTGGAAGAGTAATTGAACTGGTGGAGAACGGGATCGACTTTAGCGTTTGGCAGGGTCCCGCCGTCAATGTCGAGAGTGCGACCGCTCGCTTTGTCTTCCTCGGGCGACTTGTGGACTGGAAGGCCGTGGATGTTGTAATCCATGCGCTGAAGGCGGTCCCCTTAGCCGAGCTCGAGGTCATTGGCGACGGTCCGATGCTGGAAGTGTGGAGAAAGTTGGCTGAGGAGCTTCGAGTACATGAGCGCGTTTATTTTGCCGGTTGGCTCCCGCAGGAAGCGTGCGCGGCGCGGTTGCAGGCCTCGCTTGCACTAGTTCTGCCGAGTCTCTATGAATGCGGAGGCGCCGTGGTTCTGGAGTCCATGGCCATGGGTAAGCCAGTAATTGCCACCCGCTGGGGTGGTCCAACAGACTACCTCGACGAATCGAGCGGAATACTTATAGAGCCAAAGAGCTATACGGCTTTGGTGGCCGGCTTTGCCGAGGCAATGACGAAGCTGATGAACTCCCCCGAATTGGCGAAATCCATGGGGGCCGCTGGACACAAAAGAGCCGTTCGCGATTTTGACTGGCAAACGAAAATCCAACAGGTAATTAGCATCTATCGATCCCTTGAAGATAGGGCGGAGCAGCATCGAGAATCAAAGGAAGGCCCAGTCCCTCAATCGTAAGCGTCCTCCGAGTCCCTCTTGACGCATACGGATATGCTGTGAGTTCCGGCACAGCTGCATAGCGGGATCAGCTGGTGGCGGTTTTGCCGCGGCGGCGTGCAGGTGAGAGGAGGCGATTGACCTTGTCGCTGGAAAATTCTTCTGGATTGAACTTCTCGCCAATCCAGTCGCCGACCTCTTCGTGGCGGGGATGGCTGGGATCGGCGAGGGCATCGAGCAGGTCGTAGTATCCGGGGATGCCGCCGCAGTCCTCAGGCGGGCAGGCGAGCCGGCCATCTATGCAAATGGGATAGATGGTGTTCGGCGCTGGGTCTTGCCGTTTCTCCAACAGAACGCTGTGCTCCCAGCTATCCCCGAGATCGTATGTGTAGATCATCTTGGCGCCGTCTTTCTGAAGCACGGCAGATAAAGGCACGGTACGCTCGCTTTCCACCCGTGAGTTCTTCATGAACGGGTCCGGGGGTTCCGGGCGGCCGAAGCGCCGCTGACCGGCCCGGAACTCATGCATGTGTTCATCGTCCCATCCCATCGAAATTTGCAGTACGCTGTGCAACTTCGCCAGGGTCAGAGCTGCGGGAACCAGTACGCGGCGCCAGATGGGGGGCTTGGTGCCAAGCAGAGTGACCTTGAGTTGATAGATATCCTGTGTGATCTTGTTGCTCCTGTTGCGATGGCGGTCCTGCTCCTCAACGAAGGACCGGTCCGTGGGGTCCCGGGCTTGGTTCGATGTTACGACACGGTGCTCTTCGGCGGTCGAGCGGTCATCTATGCGGCGAGATAGAGCGTGTCATCAGGTGTCCGCTTGTTTTTTTGGCGGACACCTGATGAGTGTGCCTTATGCAGCTTGGGAAGCGGGGATCTGGAGTGAGGGGGCCAGGTTCCAGGGCAGGAGATCCTGGATGCGGTTGACGGGATGATCGGCGATTCGTGCCAGCACGGTGCGGAGGTAGAGCTCCGGATCAAGGCCGTTGAGCTTGGCTGAGCCGATCAGCGAGTACATGGCGGCAGCACGTTCCCCGCCGCAGTCAGATCCCGCGAACAGAAAGTTCTTCCGTCCGAGAGCAACGGCGCGCAGCGCACGTTCGGCGGCGCTGTTGTCGATCTCGATCCGACCGTCGTCGGTGTAGCGGGTGAGTGCACGCCACCGTGAGAGAGCGTAGCGAATCGCACCTGCGGTCTCGCTCTTCGAGGAGAGACTGCGCTGTGTCTTCTCCATCCACGTTCGCAGTTCCTCAAGCAGCGGCTTTGCGCGAGTCTGCCGGATACTCAACCGAAGATCGGCTGGCTTGCCGCGTATCTCCTCCTCGATCGCATAGAGAGCTCCGATCCTGGCCAGCGCGCCTGTGGTGGTTGGAGATGCATGGACGACATGGATCTCGTGGAACTTGCGTCGCGCATGCGCCCAGCACGCCGCTTCGTAGATGCGTTCGCCATAAAGGTGATGAAAGCCGGCGTAGGCGTCTGCCTGCAGGGCACCCTCGAACGTCTTCAGATGCTGGCGCGGATGTTCGCCCTTGCGATCGGCCGAGTATGCGAACCAGACCGCGGGCGCTGTCTGCTCGCCGGCAGGCCTGTCATCGCGCACGTAAGTCCAGAGACGGCCAGTCTTGGTCTTGCCGTTGCCGGGAGCAAGAACGGGCATCGGCGTATCGTCGGCGTGCAGCTTGCGAGCGGCCAGGACATGTTTCTGAATCGAGTCCACCAGTGGACCAAGCAGATCGCTTGCGCCTCCCACCCAGCCCGCCAAAGTGGAGCGCGATATCTCAACTCCCTGGCGGGCGTAGATCTCCGACTGTCTGTACAACGGCAAATGATCGCTGAACTTCGAGACGACTACATGGGCAAGCAGGCCTGGGCCCGCAAGTCCGCGCTCGATCGGGCGAGACGGAGCTGGCGCCTCGACGACGCGATCGCAACCGGTGCAGGAGAACTTCGGCCGCACGTGGCGGATGACCTTGAAGCTGTCGGGAATGTACTCGAGCTGTTCAGAGATATCCTCTCCGAACTGGCGCAGATGGCCGCCGCAATCGGGACAACAATCACGGTCCGGAGCATGGGTGATCACTTCCCGCGAAAGGTGCTCGGGCAGCGGCTTGCGTTGCGGCCTCGGCTTCGGTTCCTGAGCAGAAGACAAGCGTTCGGCTGCGGCTTCGAGCTCGGCATAAGCGGTCTCTTCCTCTTCCAACTCAAGCTCCAGCTGTTCGAGCTTGACGACGATCTTCTCGCTCCTGGCGCCGAAGAGCACGTGCCGCAGCTTGTCGACCATCAGCTTCAAATGTTCGATCCGCTCGCTGCGCGAGCGCAACTCGTCCGCCTGTTCGGAGAGTGTCTGTCGATGGGCTTCGAGCTCGGCTTCCAGGCGGCGAAGCTCCTCATCGCGATCTGCAATGAGAGTCTCAAGCTTCTCCTGTTGCGCATGGAAGAGAGCCAACAATGCATCGCGATCCAGCAGGTTTAAATCAGGAAGAGGAGCGCGATCCATGGACGAAGTATGCCATCGATCGCATCGGAAATCATCCCCAAAACCCGCGTGAATACAGGGGAATCAACGTTGTCATCAGACTGCGACTTGCGGCTCCCACGTTCTCTCGACTCTCCGCCAGTCGATGCCTTCCAGCAGCATCGAAAGCTGCGCGCGACTCAGTTGCACGGTACCACTCTCGGCCTTCGGCCAGATGAAGCGGCCGCGTTCCAGCCGCTTGGCAAACAGGCACAGACCATCACCATCCCACCACAGGAGTTTTACGATATCGCCTCTGCGCCCGCGAAAGACAAACACGTGTCCGGAGAAGGGCTGTTGCTGCAATACAGTCTGCACCTGGCCACTGAGTCCATCGAAGCCGCGGCGCATGTCCGTCACGCCGGCCGCAATCCAGATCTTCGTTCCAGTAGAAAGTTGGATCACTGGCACAAACTCTCAAGCACGGCGCGGACCAGAGAACCATCCGCGCCACTCTCAACGCTGATCATCGCTCGTCCGGGGAGTTCGATATGGATCGCGCCTGCACTCGATCCCGCAGTCTCACCCCGTTGCTCTACGACTGCGCTCTCCGACTGGCTCGGAGTCGAAACCGTTACCGGCAGCAACGCAGAATAGGACTCGATCAGTTCGCCGCGTTCCAAGGCACGCCGCCACTTGAACACCTGGTTCGCGTTCACACCATGTACCCGAGCGATCTCGGCAACACTTGCACCTGGCTCCATCGTCAACTGCACGATCTGGCGCTTCTCCGCTACCGACCGCCACCTGCGTACCCGACGCCCTGAACCGGCATCTCCGGAAGGAACCATGAGGCGATCTTCACCCCAGACCTACTCCCCTCGCCATAGGGGATCTCTGGACGCTTACCCTCAATCAGCCGTCTCCGGGCGGAAATGAAGTAACTTTTGTGGATACAGGCGACTTCTGGGGACGCGCTCCCGCTGCTATTCCTATCTAATCCCAGCTTGTCTAGCATGTCTGTCGAGAGTTTCCTTCAGAAGGACGACCCGTTGCCGATGCATCTCCTGATGCGTCATCTCGTGAGCGTACTTCAGGGACTGTAGGCCGAGCTGTTTTAATTCCAATCGATGCTGAGACGCATATCGGAGAAGCGAGACCAGTGCCGCAACGTCGTTAGCAGTGGCAAGCAGGCCTGTCTCTCCCTTCCGGACGCACGAGCGAAGACCAGCCGTATCGCTCGCAAGCACCGGGACTGCCTGAGAATATGCATCGAAGACAATCCTCGGTTGCTCATCCGAGATGGTTGGAACCACCAGAGCATCATATTCGCGAATCAACGCGAATAGAGGAGCACCATAAGGTACGGTTCCGAGCACTCTCAGCGAAGTCCTCCCCGTCAGTTCGGCGCCAAGCGTCGTGCACTCACTCTTCAAATCGCCCTCTCCAAGGATGTCTAACACAATCGGTGTGTCGCCTGTGCTCAATTGCCGCAAAGCTTCCAACAGCACGCGTATGCCCTTGTCCGGAACCAGACGCCCCACGAAGAGAATCTTAAGCCGTAAATCATGGACGGCAAGTTTTCTCTTCCACACCTGCTCCCCCTCAACGTCCGTGAGGATATCTTGTTCGTCGATCCAGGAAGCTGGAATCACATGTCCGCGAGATGCTTGTTGGCCCATCAAGCTTTGTCGGTATTCGTCCTGAGTAAAAATCGCAAGTTCGGTCTTGCTGAGAACCCATCGGCCCATAAGCTCCTGTAGAAATGCCCTTAGTCGGTTCTTCCAACCCGCTGCAGCTCCTTTCTGTAGCCGCCAGGGTGCTGATTCGACAATAACGACGAACGGCTTCCTCCACAGAAGAACAAGTGGCGTTACGATCCATCCCGTCGGGATTGGCCAGCCGGCAATGCCACTGTGCACGATACCAGCGCGCCGGGTCGCGCGCCATAGCCGGGACACCATGGTCGGCATCGCTCGGATCGCCTTGAGAAAGCTTGTCTGCGCAGGGAGTTCAACGATCTCGATCCGCGACGGTTTTGAATCCAGCCGCACCGCATCCGAAGGCGGCTCGTGATGCAGCAACGGCGTGGCGATAATCAGATGGTCGAGATACTCCAAATGCCTCGCGAGATCTTTTTGCCAGAGTTCGTCGGTGAAGAGTTGTCCCGCTTCGTTACAGTAAATAGGCAAATGTTGACCGACAACCAGCAGATAGGGATGCGGGTAACGCTTCGAATCCCAACCATTTTGAAAAGTTGCATTAAGTTTTGAATCGGCGCCCCTGATCATTTGTCCCCTTTCAATACAGCATAGGGCACCGAAGGTTCAGACTCGCCTTCTCCGTTGTGCTCGTCTCTGTTAGAGCGTGTTTCAAAACAGCTGCGGAGCGTGGTCCAGAGGCAGGTGAAGTGGAAGAGGGCCTAGTATGTGAGGAGATGACGAACCATCAGCCGACGGAAATGCGTTAGCCAAGCGGTTGTTGCGCGAGGACCTAGCGGCGTTTGTAGCTCCGCGTCCGCGCTGACCGGCCTTACTTGAAGCACTCGGTGGCAATCAATCGTAGTAGTCGAGAGTCGAACAAGCTGATAGGAGAATCCGAACACCCGAATTAGCAGCGGGCTAGCAGGCTGTGACACCAACCGCAGGCTCGCTCCAACCTGTGTACTGGAAGTGTCCGGTCCGGGCCAGCGCCCTGGCCGTCGCAACATAAGACCAGTCATCGCTGTATGCCCCATTTCCGAATGGGCAGCCGGCAAAATTGCTGGCGACAACCACTAGTACGCAGGGCCACGGCAGCCGCCGATAGGCCTTCTGATTTGTATCACCGATGGATTTCGAGAATAGCATGGCTGAAATTCGATCCGTGTCGAGCTTTCGCAGGGCGACAGGTCGCAAGCTGGAGACACTGTCGATCGAGAATGCGTGCACCGGAGGAATGCAGATGCGCCATGGGCCATGTAGATGTGGAACACACCACGCTGCCCATATCCGCAGCCCAACTGTGGCTGCTGGATATCTAAACAGCTACACTGAAACCGGAAACTCTTACTTCACCGGACTAACCGAAGAGAGCACCTCAGAGTCCTTGTTGACGTGACCGACGTTCTGGGTTACGATCCTATGGATAAATTTCATTTCACCTGACTGCCATAGCACCAAAACATTTCTGAGTAACAGTTGTCAGCGCGCAACTGGGAACGTAGGACAGTCTCCCTTAGGAGCGATTAAGGAGATTTATGGAGGTGAAAGGATGAGTCGCAGCCTGAGAATCTCTTTTGTTATGCCGCGTACAGGCGAGACGCCATGCGGTGGTTTCCGCACCGTTTACCAGTACGCGAACCATCTTTCGAGACGGGGTCACGATGTAACGGTTGTCCATCCTGGCAGGCGCGTGGACGATCCGACCAGGATGGATCATGTGAAGAACGCGGTTCGTTATATACAAAAGAAGGTGACCGGCCACTACTCGCCTGATAACTGGATCAAAATGGACCCAAACGTTCGCCTCACTTGTGTGCCGTCGCTCTCCGAACGCTATGTGCCGGACGGAGACATCGTTTTTGCGACCTCTTGGCAGACAGCGGAATGGGTGAGCCACTACTCGAAATCGAAGGGATCTGGTTTTTACTATATTCAGCACCTGGAAACCTGGCATGGACCGGAGGAGAGAGTATACGCAACCTGGAAGGCTCCCCTGCAAAAAGTAGTCCCCTCTCAGTGGTTGAGGGAAGTCGCTCTGGGCCTGGGTGAGACTGCGGCCTACATCCCGTACGGTATGGATTTGGATACGTTTGAAATAATAACTCCTTCCAGGGAGCGGAAAGCCGATCAGTTGATGATGCTTTACCATGAAGCCGAATGGAAGGGTTGCGAAGAAGGGTTGCAGGCCCTGTGCCTGGTTCGGGAAAAAGAGCCGAGTGTTTCCGCCATCTTGTTTGGAGTTCCATACCGCCCAAAAACGCTTCCAGATTGGATCGAGTATCATCAAGAACCCTCTCCCGAATTATTGCGTGAACTATACAACCGTTCCGCCATTTTCATCGCCCCAAGCAGGACAGAGGGATGGGGTCTTACTGGCTGTGAAGCTTTGCTCTGCGGAGCCGCTCTTGTTGCGACGGACATTGATGGGCACCGGGAATTTGCATTTGATGGGGAAACCGCACTGACGAGTCCGGCCAGGTCGCCGAGTGCGCTGGCCGAAAATGTTCTTCGCCTAATTCAAGATCGTGATCTGCGCATCCAATTGGCGGAAAACGGCCTAAAATTCGTTCGACAATTGACTTGGGAGCGTTCAACCACCACCCTTGAATCGGTATTGTGGGCTGAGGTCGAGAGCCCTCTTGGAGTGTTAGCGCATGGCTAGCAATTGAACGCATCAGCGCAGGAAGGCGTGACGGCATCGAAACGAAAAGCGTTCCAAGTAGCGGAGAAGCTGCGCGAGATTTGACCGGGAGATGGAGGTTATCTCTTGAAGAGCCCACTACCTTTTCTGTTGGGCAAATGGCGGCTGTGTCTAGGTGGCCCGGGGGATTGGGTCTGGAGCGACGTGGCAAGATTCCGCGGCAGAAGATCCTCGATCCGGTTGATGGCATGGTTCGCGATCTGGGCCAGTAGGGAGCGCAGATAGAGTTCTGGATCGAGGCCAGCGGGTTTCGCAAATCTAATCAGACTGCGCACGGCGGCGGCACGCTCTCCCCCGCAATCGGAGCCGACGAACAAGCAGTTCTCGCGTCCAAGTGCCACGGTACCTAGCGCTCTTTCCGCCGCGCTGTTGGGCTCTGCGGATGCGGAACAAAGGATGCTTCCCGCATCTGCAGAACCCCCATTACAGCTGCAGCATAACTCCGCAGCTACACTGAAACCGGAGACTCTCACTTCCCTGGACTTGTCGAAGAGGGCAGTTCAGGATGGTAGCTTGGTTGAGTTTGATATTGCCGGTATCCGTGGGAACCAGTGCTATCGCGCCCTGCGGCACTGCCGAGGGTGATCGCCTTGCTCGCAGAGAAGATTCCGTCCCCCCAGATGAAAGTACGTGTTCAGCCAGACAGTGGCGGACGAACTCATGGCATCAAACCGCCCTCGCGCAACCGAACTTTGAGTGATCCCGTCAAGCCGGCGGGGCCGCCACTATCTTCGATGGGCCGACCGCAATCCGTGCAATTCGCTGAGTCGACGAAGTTATGGACATAACGTCGTCCGTGGGCTAAATCGATCTTGTACCCACAGGTACGGCCCGATGGTTGCTTTTAGGGTGTTCGTTCGTGTAGATGTCAGTTGCACGAGAGATGGCGGCAGCTTCTTCTCACGGTACGACGTATGTCCAGGAAAGCACGTTTTGCGCCGCCGTCGCGCCGCCTGTAGCTCCGGTGAAGCCGACGTAGGCGGTAGCTCCTCCCACCGTGGCGGAAATGTTGATTGGCCAGGAGTAGGACCAGGTCCCTAGCGTGTTGGAGTCGGTCAGGGTAAGAGTGAGGTCTGTTCCGTCGTAGATGATGTGAGCGCTGAAAGGATCGCCGCTGTGTAGGTTAATGGGGGTACCGGTCAGGTTGATGGCGGGGGTCGTAGGCGCGGCACCGTCGGTAAAGAGTCCGGTCGAGTCCGGTCCCTCGCCCGCATTGTTGTAAAGATCGAACTTGATGGCAACGCTTTTTGGAATTCCCAGGTATCCAAGCCCCCCACCGGAACCGCCGAGCGCGGTGGGTCCGGCATTCTGGATGACAAAGGCGAACCCGTCTGCCTGCGCATTCACAAGCTGGAAGGTGAAATTGGTGGCGAACGATTGAATATTTAACGGTGTAGCATAAAAGGCGCTACCCGCTTCTGATGTACCACCATTCGTGAGCTGAACCGCAGTTCCAGAGTAGGTCGCGCCGTTCAGGTCAAGGCCCGCCCCATCGAAACCAGCGGCGAAATTCGGCGTCGAGGAATTCGGAAGGTAGGTCCAGGAGTTGATTATCTGGTTTGCTGTGAGGCTGCCGGTACCTCCGGTGAAACCGACGTAGGCGGTAGTTCCGCCCACCGTGGCGGAAATGTTGATCGGCCAAGAGTAGGACCAGGTCCCCAGCGTGTTGGAGTCGGTCAGGGTAAGAGTGAGGTCTGTTCCGTCGTAGGTGATATGAGCGCTGAAACGATCGCCGCTGTGTAGGTTAATAGGGGTGTCGGTGAGGTTGATGGCGGGGGTCATAGGCGCGGCACCGTCGGTAAAGAGTCCGGTCGAGTCCGGTCCCTCGCCCGCATTGTTGTGGAGATCGAACTTGATGGCAACGCTCTTTGGAATGCCCAGGTATCCAAGCCCCCCACCGGAACCGCCGAGCGCGGTGGGTCCGGCATTCTGGATGACAAAGGCGAACCCGTCTGCCTGCGCATTCACAAGCTGGAAGGTGAAATCGGTGGTGAACGATTGCACCTGCACTTTGGTGGCAAACCAGGCCGATCGACCTTCGCCAGCGCCACCGTCGGTTACTTGCAGGAGACCGCCGGAGGTGATGGCTGCGCCGCCATTCAGATCAAAAGAAGAGGCCATGAATCCGCCGCTGGGATAATTGATATAGGGCGATTCGATAACGTAGGTTGCTCTTGCAACGGCACTCATCGTCGGATCGTCGACGGTTGCGATCGCTTCAAGAGTCTCCGTCGAACTGACGGTGATCGCCCCGGAATACTTGGTGGAAGATGTCGTCGGCGTGGTTCCGTTTTTTGTGTAGTAGATGGTTGCTCCGGACGTTGTATCGCTTATGGACACCGTCTGCGTGGTCGTGTAGGTGCCCGCCGCTACCGAGAATTTGGGCATAGCTGGGGTCGCACTGATGGTGTAGGTAGCCGAAGCCACCGAACTGTTAGCGTAGCCCGACTTCGCTGCAATGGCCTCGATCGTCTCCGTGCTGCTGACCGTGATTGACCCGGAGTAGAGCGAAGACGACGTGGTCGGCAGCGTTCCATTGGTGGTGTAGTAGATGGTTGTGTCCGGGGTGGAATCAGTAAGTGTGACCGACCGGGTCGAAGTGTACGTTCCCGGGATGGGCGAGAACGCTGGCATGGCCGCCTGAGCTCCGCCGATGACATAAGCCCCTGCCGTCAGAGAACTCGGGGGGCCGCTTCCCGCCGCCCCTGCCACGGTTCCGGCTACGGCGTAAATGGTCTGACTGGAAGTTACCGTAATTGGGCCAGAATAGAGTGTTCCTACGGAACAGCCAAAGGTTGTACCGTCCTGCCCCAGGTTATTGGTTGCGGGCATGATTACAGGTGGTATTGCCGATAATATATAACAGATCTTAGCGCCCGGTGTCGTGGTGGAAAGAGTCACGCTCTGGGTGCCTGAATACGTTCCCGGCACGGGTGAATACGTGGGACTGTTCGAAGGATAAGAACCTGTATAGCCATCTACTACTGCAAACGGGTTGATAACATATGTGGCTGAGCCTACGCCGCTGTCGGTGTATCCGGTTCCGCCTGCGACAGCGTAGATCGTTTCATTCGAGCTGACCGTAATGGGCGATGAATAGAGGGTGCCTGTTGTGCAGCCAGTTGAGCCATTCGTGGCCGGTGATCCTGTAGTGCTGTAGCAGATAACTCCGCCCGCCGCCGTGGTCAATTGAACAGTCTGATTGCCCTGGTAGGTTCCCCCTGATTGATTGAACGTGGGCTGAGAAGCGTAGCCGGTGATCCGGTATGCGGAACTGGCTACCGCGCTATCTCCGTAGCTCGACGCTCCACTCCCTGCCACAGCATAGATCGTCTGCCCCTTGGAAACGCTGATGCTGCCGGTGTAGAGCGTGCTGTTCACGCAGCCTCCGATACCGTTAGTCGAGGGTGCTCCAGTGGTGTTGTAGCAGATGATCGAACCTGAGGAAGAGTCCGAGATTGTTAACGTTTGAGTGCTCGAATAGGTTCCCGCCGAGAGTGAGATCGTTGGATTAGCCGCCGCCGAGAGAGCGGTATAAGTCCAGTTGTCAAGATTAAGCGATTCCGGCGAGGCTCCGTTGGTAGACCCTCCAAATCCTGCGTAGGCTGTGGTGCCATCTACCCATGACGGAATGGGCACGTTGTACCATGTGTGAGAGAAGCAAGTGCCGGAAGTTAGCGAGGAGCAGGTTCCGCCCGCCGTAACATCATACATATTGAGCGTCAGGTTGTTTCCGGTATAGACGATTGTCGCCCTATAGGTATCCTTCGTCGTTGTCTGGTAGGTAGTAGCGGGGGAATTCATAGGAACAGGAGAGGTGCTCACCTTGTTTGTGCTGTAGAAGAAATTGGGGGCATCGTTCGGAATACAGGGCGACTGAACCTGCTGATAAATCTGGACGTTGCTGTAAAAGGGAGTCAGACTGTTAACAAGGAGATTCCCAGAGTCGAAATTCAGCACAAAGATATTGTTAGGTGGCGGGTTTCCGGTACCACCAAATGCCTGATAGAACCCGCCCTCGCAACCTGCGCCCCCCGAGAAGCTCTGCGCCAGCGAGAGCCCCGACGCTGGACCAGCACCTGCATTGTGGGTGACATTTTCTAGTACAAATGCGAGATTCCAGGCATTAGGAACAAACGCGAAAGTAGTGCTGAAAGCCTGCACATTCACCGCTGTCTGGTATATGGCGGAGTTTGGATTGTGAACTACTCCTTGTGGCTGAAGTGAAATTGTCGACCCGGACAGACGCGCCCCACCATTTCCAAACAAAGTAAGTTTCTGTCCGCTGCCTACTCCGCACAATCCTGAAGTGGAAAAGCCGGACGGGCAGTTGACGACCGGCTGTGTGGAGACCGGCGTATCGCTCGCGGCCGCGAGTGCAGCAAGCGGAGATAGCTTTGGCGTGGCGCCGAACCCCTTGAGTACAGAAGAGGGTGTGGTAGCGGGCGTCCAGCCTGCGGCCGGCGTCGAACTCAGCAGGACCGCAGAGAACGCGGGGACTTCTTGTCTGCTCGGGCGAAGCATGGAAGCACCCCAAGCTGTCGATGCTGCCGAACCGCTCAGAACCAGGTCAAGTTTGGCCACCGAATAGCCAGCGCTGCGACGCGCCGCTCCAAATACCGTGTTGCCCCAGCTAGCATAAGCGGACGAAGCCATAGGCTCGCTCACAGAACCGCCGATTCCAGTTGAGTTTTCCAGTTCAATATGGATTTTGCCGAATACGGAGGTCCATGGCTCTGCCTGGCCACGAGCTATTCTCAGGGCGCTCCAAGTATCGGATCCGTCGCCAGTAAGATACTGCACCAGATCCGTCATTTCCCTCGGCGTCGTGGAGGTAGGTACCGTGATCCACGGTTCGGCGCCTATTGTTGCGCATAACTCCAAAAACTCCTGAATACCGTAAGCGGATCCCGGCACCGCGGTAACCTCACCGCGCAGGCCCTGGCTGTAACGTGCAAAGGGGCTTGCCAACTGCGTGAGAACATCACTGTCTGCCGATACCATGCGGATTGTTCCCGGATGCAATTCCTGCAGGGCATTTACCACTTCATCACGAAATTCCGTAGCATTCGCGGGGTTGGAATTACTCTGCCGCAGCGACACATCATCAAGCTCGATGCCTGCCCCCGCGGCTGCAAAACTCAACTGCAAGGGACTCGACTGCGTCCCGGTCTCGGCCGCAGAAAAACTCAGCGTGTACTGCGCCCAGTTGTCGGTCAGGGTCACTGGCCGATTCAGGTAGGTCGCGTTGCCGCTCACCTCTCTCGCCACACTCACATTGAGCCGATTGTTGCCGCCTATACCCTTGGCACGAAAGCTGACCTCATAGGCACCATTTAGTTGGAGCTTGCTCAGACCTGGCTGAGCGTCCAATTCCTGGCTCAACCGCACCGACCCGCCGCGGTCCAGCGCGCTCAATAACAACGCCTGCTTGCCAGGGGTCTCCGGAGAAAGATCTACGGTTTCTGCGGTGATCGTGCCGCCCCCATAAGCACTGCTGGACCACCCTGCAAACCCTCTTGCTGGCTGCAGGACTTCCACCGAGAAGTAATCACCGGGAGTCAGACCCAGACTCTTGTCCAACGCAAGGACTGAACCTCCGCCACCAGAGGCGTGCAACACCACCGTGCCCGTCGCCCCCGCCGAGCCCCCAGACATTATCTGGTAATGAGCACCATTCCAGAATCCGTTCGGCTCGGCATCGGCAACCCGGCAGCCATCTGCGGTCACCGCTCCGCAGCGTAAGATCGCCCGGTAATCCGTTGCCTCAAATCCAGGATTGTTGAGTACAAGATTCTTGCCGAGCGTGCCTCCATCAACCCAGGCTTCGCCGCCCAATGTCACGCCTAAAGGGTTCACTGGCGACTGCGCAGCTGCGCCTAAAACCTCAGTGTTGGTGAATTTTGATTGTGCCGAACTGACAGAAGCGCTCGCGAGCAATGCCGCAATAGAAGCAAACACAAAGAAAGGTTTCGAAGCCCTTGAAGTCACACACCGGTTCAACATATTCATAAAACTCCCAAAAAAATGGAAAATCGACCAAGGGTAAAGAATTTGGCGCAGTATTACTCCGTCAACACACTGAGGGATCAACTTGCACTCGAAAGGCGCAATTACTCCCGCTCAGTTTATGGGTAGTTATGACCTCTTATAGTCGACTAATTCAAACTTCGGTAGGTTACTGAAGACACGGAGAGCAAAATATTTTCCTAGACAAAACTGATTTAAAGTGCGGACGGCTCCCGCTGAGCTGTTGCGCGGGAATCCGCAAACTACCGGGCAATCACGGAGTTTGCATCCGGCGAAGAGGCTACGCGCAGCAAAAGAGATCGGGTAGATACGCTCCATTACGATTCGTCAAAATCATTTCCGACTCCGAAGCCGGACGCAGTAGATGCAGTTGCACTGCTGTGTTTCCAGTTGATGAGCTTTATATCAATTCTACATCGTAGAATGCACCCAGCAACAGTTAATCCGTCGTTAAGAAATGCTCAAATCATTGAGTTATTACTTCAATGGTCGCGCCGCCTGAAAAGCTGCAAGACTTACACTGCGCATGTAATTGATGCGCCCGCGAAGCGCAATTGTTACTCGCCGTCGTCCCGGACGAGGAAAAAAGCTCTGACGGCCTCTCTATTCCGAGGACGAAATCTGCGATATCGTCGCGACTGCGCACCCGCACACCCGCTGGTGCTCGAATTCGATATGTCCGGGCCGCGATGTTAATTGGTCTGTCAGTTTATTTCGATGTGGCCAACGGCTCGGATCTCTACCGGATCCAGCGCAAATGGACATCTCTGATTCTGCCATGGTCCCGGCCCGCGAGAGCAGCTATGCCGGAAAACTTAGCCGAGGATCTTCTCTTCGTTATGTCCACGCCTCGCGATTTTCCAGTCCTTCTCTTCGGGACCAGGGAACCATTCCAACGCGGAAATACTCAACTTCATGGCGACCTGATTTGGCTTTTGGGTTACGCTGATTTAGAGACCGTCCCTTCTTTATATTCGATCAGTCTGCGTTCCCTTCCTGCTCTGCGATTCAGGTCGAATTGAAGTTGCCCGATAAAAATCGGGATCTGCTGGAGTTGCGAGTGCATGCCATACAAGACCAGGAGCATGGGCTGCCCAGGGGCCTTCCAGCGTGCCTTCCATCCGGAGCGGATGGACAGTCCCGCAAACAGGCCGATCCAAAGGATCAATGGGATGAGACTGAATCCGAAAAATGCCACGCAGGCGATGAACGATGCGATCCAGAAGCCTCCGCGAAGAAGATGTTCCCTGCTTTCGCGACGCCACATTGGGTCTGAAGTCGCGCGGAACCTCCTAGAGATTTCGGCATACGCGTGGCCTGCCCGTAATGCGCGCCTCCAATATTGGCTGAAGCGAGTGATATTCAAATCGTGACCGGTCATCGGGGAATCAATGTGACGAACGCGATAGCCGCAACTCCGAAGACGACGGCAGAGTTCGGGTTCTTCACCCGCGATCAAGGTGGAATCGAATCCATCGACTTGTTCCAGAGCGCACTTGCGCATCAGGACATCCCCGCCGCAGTAATCCGTGTCGCCAGGCGCATATATCCAGTCGAGATCGAGCACGCGGTTATAGAGAGAAGTTTCGGGGTGGAGTTCTCGCCGATGCCCCCAGACGGCGGCGACGGTGCTGTCATGTGCGAGAGCATCCAGCGCCAGTTGCGGGAAGTCTTCATGGAGTACCGTGTCACCATCGAGAAAGAGAACGAGCGGAGCGCGCGCGCTGCTCCATCCGGCGTTGCGGCCCCGCGCCGCAGTGCAGTTCTCAGCGCTGAGAACGATGACCTCTGCGTCGAAGGCCCCGGCGATCGCGGGGCTCTCATCGGTCGAAGCCGAATCGACGTAAATAATCTGTTTTTGTCCTGAGACACCGCGCAGTGCGGCTACCGACTCGAGACAGCGTGCCAGGCGCTGGCCTTCATTTCGCCCGATGACCACGATTGACAGCACCGGGTCGTTCATCGGCGGGTCGCTACCATCGATGAATGGTGAAAGCTATGCATTTCAGCCTGATCTTCCTCATCGTCGGCCTCGGTTTGCGCCGTTGTCGACAGCCCGCCCTCGCGGGGGACGATGCGCGCGGGTACGCCAACGGCGATCGAGTTCGCCGGCACGTCTTCGAGAACGACGGCATTGGCGCCGATCGCGACGTCGTTGCCAATTCGAATCGCGCCCAATATCTTGGCTCCCGCGCCGATGTCCACGCGGTCGCCTATGACCGGTGATCCGCGTTGCCCGGTGTGCCGCAATCCTATTGTGACCCCATTTCGAATAATGCAGTCTTCACCAAGAACCACATCGCCGCTGATGATGATACCTCCGAAATGGTCGATGCGGAGACGTCTGCCGACTCGGGCTTCGCAAGGTAGGTCGATGCCCGTCAGAATCTCGGCGAAGGTCTTCATTACCTTGTACAAGGCAGAGAACGGCGCACGGAGCCAGCGTGCACGGATGCCATATCGCCAACGGCCAAAGCGATAGACGACCATGACCCACAACCCCTGGCACAAAAGTTTTCGGTCGTGGGTCCGCCAGTCTTCTCGCAAATTCTCAAACATGGGTAACACCCAAATCCGTGTCTAACGATGGCGGCGGTTGTAGGGGGCAATTGGGCCAAAATCAGGCGTCTTGTTCCTGTTGCCTTGCCTTCCGATCGACGATCCCATATTTCTGGAGCTTATAGAGGAGTGCCTTGTAATCGAGGTTCAATCTCTGTGCTGCTTGACGCCTGTTCCAGCGGGAGGACTCGAGGGTCTCAAGGAGCAGCTTGGATTCCGCGGTGCGGGAGGCCTCGGCAAAATGACTGAAATTCATGGGCGATCGAGGAACTTCGACAATTCTGTCGGTGGCGCGCCGTCGCCGTGCGGTTGCTACAGAGTCTGCCAGTTCAACAATGAGCAGGTTTGTATCCTGGTAGATAAGCAACCGCCTCATCAAGTTTTCGAGTTCGCGGACATTGCCGGGCCATGGATGCGCCAACATTGCCCGCTTGAGTGTTTCAGGAATCTCAGGAGGCGTGGAGCCGGGCGCCATATGACGCAACAGCAGTTTCTCGGCCAGCGGCAGAATCTCGTTGCGTCGCTCCCTTAACGGCGAAACCGTGATGTTGATCACGCTCAGGCGATAGTAGAGATCTTCGCGAAAGCTGCCTTGAGCGATGGCCGCGCGCAAATCGCGATGGGTTGCGGCCATGACACGGACATTTACCTTGATCAGCCGGGCGCTGCCCAGCGGCTGCACCTCTCCGTCCTGCAAAACCTGCAACAGCTTGGCCTGAAGCCGGACATCCATATCTCCGATCTCATCCAGCAGCAAGGTTCCGTTCTGGGCCAATTCGAATTTGCCCGGCTTGTCTGCCGTGGCGCCCGTAAATGCCCCTTTGTCGTATCCGAACAGTTCGCTCTCAATTAAGTCGGAAGGCAGTGCTGTGCAATTCAGTTTGAAAAAGGGCTTGCCGCTCCGGGATGAATATGTCCACAGGCAGCGTGCCATGACCTCTTTTCCAACTCCTGTCTCGCCGTGCAGCAAAACTGGAACATCGGACAACCCCACACGGCGAAGAAATTCCTCCGTATAGTGGTTTGCGCTCACGCGGTGCGTGCTCCCCGGGTGACCGTCGCCGGAGACGTGAACACTTTTGCGTGGTGTCTCCGCCTGCCGTTCGCATGGCTGCGCAACTTTCGGCATAACATTCGAAGACGTCAGCTCCGACACGAAATGACGAGATATGGGATCGTGAAGCGGCATCGCGAAGACTCGGACGTTGCCGAGCCCGTGCAGTCGACCGGCGATATCTTCCTGAGACTCATGACGAGAGAAAAGGATGGTTTGCACCTTCGGGTGCAGGCTATTCAATTCAGTCAGCGCTTCACGATCGCCTTGAGCGATGACCTTCATGTCCACAAGCACGGTCAACCCATAAGTTGAACTATCGCGAACTGAATGTACGGCCGCGCCTAAAGTGTGCCGCCAAGTGACGGGTACGCCGAGGGATTCTAGCTGTCTGATCAGATGGCTGTGCTCCTCGGCAACTTCGCTTACAAGGAGAATCTCGTGCATTGTGCTCACCACAACCTGCGGTGACTACATCTCCATAACCCTCCGCTGGCCCGCTATCGCAGGTCATGGATGTAATTGAAGTTGGGAGACAACCGCATACCAAGGGATAAATTTACTTGAACCTGTTGAGGCTGGCTGATGTTGTTCAGACCACCCCAATTAATATCGAGCAAACCGTATCCTAACCGCAGATGACAAAAAGATAACCATATTTCTTCGTACCCTTACCAGAATTCCGGGATGGGTTACCAAGGAATATCCGGCCCATGTTACCCTCCGATCGCTTGAGACCACTAAGCTCGGAGCTCTGGAATGGGAACTCTTCCCAAATATTTGGACTATTCACGAATTTTCGAGCGCACGCCCGAATGAAGATACCGCTTAATGTCCAAAGAATGATCATGGTTGAGCGACCTGTCGGTTTTGGCGTTGAAATTGCTTACTGCGTTTCCAGGATCGATTGCTGGGTCGTATGTCGTAAAGTGCCGGTTGAGGTTTGTTGGCATGATGAGCTCCGGCCTGACAAATTGATCTGCAACGCGCTAGCAGAAAGGTCTTGGAAGACCGTGTGCGTTGACAATTATTGATATGAAGCTGAACCACTTGTGGTCTTAGTTCTTTTGATCTGCACCTCTCTTTTCGAACATCCGGCCTTTTCTGAGAAACCCACAAAGTCAGTCTCTGGGACTGACCTCGGCGAAGCCTTGCCTGTTTCTTCCAAACAGCGTTTTTAAACTCGAACTCACCTGGATTTTACGGACCGCATCTATGTCTCATCGGCATCGTGCTTCAGTAGCCGTGCTTGGCGTGCCATTTGACAATGTCACGATGCATGAAACGGTCGACTTGATCGAAAGGCAGATCGAAGAGCGCGGCTTCCATCAGGTCGCCACAGCCAACCTGGATTTTCTCATCCATGCAATGAAGGACAAGTCACTGCAGAATATCCTTTGTTCCTGCGACCTCGTTGTCCCCGACGGAATGCCGATTGTATGGGCTTCGCGGCTCATGGGTACCAAGCTGAAGGAACGAATTGCCGGGGTGGATCTGATACCGCATCTCGCAGAACTCTCGTGCCGGCGCGGATACGGCATATATTTATTGGGCGCTAGCGAGGAGAATTCCATCCGGGCTGCGGAAATGCTGAAGAGGCAATTTCCGGAGCTACGCATCGTTGGCCGGTATTCCCCTCCTGTCGCGCCAATCGAAAAAATGGACCACGAGGGCATACTGGCACGCCTGGAGCGTGCCAAGCCCGACATTCTGTTGGTAGCGATGGGCCACCCGAAGCAGGAACAATGGCTTGCAGTAAATCGGCATCGGCTGAAGGTGCCTTTCTGCATGGGAGTCGGAGGGTCGCTCGATCTCATGGCGGGCACATTTTCAAGGGCGCCCGTTTGGATGCAAACCTCGGGGCTGGAATGGTTTTATCGCGCTTGTCAGGAACCCGGACGTCTCGGAAGCCGCTACTGCAGGGACGCTTACGGTCTGTTTCGCCACCTGCCTGGACAATTGGCCTCGACGGCAGTCCAGCCGAGGAAGCCTCTACACTCCGCTATCCAGGTTTGGAAGCTGCATAATACCGCGATTATCTCGGTCACCGGAAATCTGATTGGTACTTTACCTCAGGAGTTGGATGAGCATCTGCTCTGTGCCTATGATGAAGGCCTCAATGTGATTGTGGACCTTGCCAAGGCGGCTTATCTTGGCCCCGATTCTCTTGCCTCCCTCCTCCATGCGTCGATAGCGACGAAGGATAACCATCGCGGGCTCTTCCTGGCAGAGATGCCCGTGCATTTGCAGAGGGTTCTGAAGGGGGCGCGGCTGATGCACTGTTTCCTCACGGCTCCGTCCGTAGGGGACGCCGTCTATCGGGTCGATAGAGGCGACGGCCGCTTACCTTCTGAACTAATGGCGTTCACCGGCCCGGCTGCCGCCACGCGCACCATCCATGTTCAGGTTGAGTTGCTCAAGGATTTCTGCGAACGAATTATTGCTGCCGGCCAGGCCTCCCAATTTCTCTTTGGCGCCCATTCCCGGGCGACCCCGACCCCTCAGTAAATGTCGGTATCTTTCCGGCCCTAACAACCTGCGCTAGACCGCCTCATTCTTGAACCTATGCCGATAGCGACCGCCATTTTCGAGGTGATTGGTCTGGTCATCGCCGCTGCCACTCTTCCGGTGGTTCTGGAACTGGCTTTATTGACGCCGGCATGTTTTGTTCCCCGGCACGGGGGACGCCGTTCTCGCGGAAGCCTTCCACCCATTCGGCTCGCGGTAATCATCCCTGCGCACAACGAGGAGTTCTTGATTGCGCGGTGTGTGGAGAGTTTACGCACCTCCGCCGCAGACACCAGTATGCGAATTGTGGCGGTCGCCCACAACTGCTCGGACCGAACGGCCGAGCGTGCCAGGCAGGCGGGCGCGGAGGTCGTGGTCTACGACGATCCTCAGGAGAGTGGTAAGGGATTCGCGTTGATGCATGGATTTGAGCATGTGTTTGCATCGGCCACCGATGCGGTACTCGTTGTCGATGCTGACTCCATCGTGTCGGAGAATCTGATCCAACTGGTGAGCGATGAATTGGCCGGCGGCGCCGATGCCGTCCAATGCCGGTATGAGCTTGATAGCAGTCCAGATCGGCCCAAGACCAGGTTGATGGCCCTGGCATTTCGCGGATTCAATCTAATTCGAGCCGGGGGGCGCGATCGGCTTGGTCTTTCGGCCGGTATTCTGGGAAACGGGTTTGCACTTCGTCGAGAGGTACTTGAGCAGACCCCGTATAACGCACTTTCAGTCGTTGAGGACCTTGAATACCACGTACAACTATTACTCTCCGGAAAGAAGGTCGCATTCCTGGCGGAAGCCGTCGTCTCTGCATGCGCAACAGCCTCGGCCAGCGGCGATGTCACGCAGCGTTCACGATGGGAGGGTGGCAGGGCCATGGTTGCGCGTCGATGGATGATCCCTCTTGCTCGGGGAATGGCAACTGGACGTCTTCACCTCGTGGAGCCACTCTTGGATTTAGCCTCGCTTCCGCTTGGGTACGCGACGCTTGCACTTCTCTTTGGGCTATGCCTTCCCCTCGCATGGCTGCGCGCTTATTCAATTGCAGGCTTCGCTATCATCGGAATTCATGTCTTGGCGGCAGCCTGGAAGGGGCCGGGTTTTTACGAAGATATCCGCATCCTGGCTCGCGTGCCGGGTTACATACTCTGGAAACTATGCATTATTCCGCAGCTGCTGCAAGGATCCCGCCTGAACGCCGCCTGGGTCCGAACTGATCGAGGTCCTGTTCCCGCAAACGCCCCTTACGACAAGACAAGGCTCTAGTGATCTTCCAGTCGGCCATCGCTCAAAGCTCCGGAGCGAGTGCGTCTGACCGATGCATTGATTGGACTTCTAAAATGAAACAGAACTGGTGGCGCGGATATCCTGTCCTGTGTGCTGGAGTCGTATTTCTCCTAACTTCCCAAACTTTGCACGGACAACAGAATCCCTCGGGAAATCCAGACCAGAGTGATCCGAGACTGAATCTGAGTCCTGCCCGGATTCTGCAGAATTTCGAGCCTGCGGCGGGAGAGGAATATACCATCGGGCCTGGGGATCAGATCAGTCTGGATTTTCCCGGCAGACCTGAGTTGGCGGGGCCAAAGGTCGTCGGCCCGGATGGGCGAATCACTTTGCCTTTGGTGGGTGGTATCGATGTATCTGATCGGACGCGCAGTCAGGTAGCAGCCCTTATTGTCAAGGCGCTTTCCGCTTACTACAAAGATCTCAGCGTCACAGTCAGTGTCGACAAGTACGCTTCCAACCGGGTCATCGTTCTCGGCAATGTGACGCACCCTGGTGTCATGTACTTTGATGACACTCCTACCCTGCTCGATGTCGTCGCAAGAGCCGGCATGCTGGCCAGCACAGAAGGCGAGCCGATCAGCGTACGGACCGCGACCAGTGTTCCCTCCACCAGAGACGGAATTCCAGCGCGTTGCGCTATTTACAGGGGCAACGATCAAGTGGTCTGGGTCGATCTGAGAGCAATGTTACAGAATGGCAATTCCATGGCTGATGTCCGCTTGCGACGTAATGACGTGATCTTCATTCCGGCTCAGCAGGAAGTCTTCGTCTCGGTGCTGGGAGACGTCGGACATCCTGGCGCAGTCCCACTCACTCCGGAGTCCACCTTAACCTCAATTTTGGCCCAATCTGGCGGTCTATCCGAAGGCGCTTCGAATAACATTCAAGTGATTCAGCCGTCGACTGGGAAGACTACCACGATCTCGTTCAAGAATCTCCTCACCCCCCAAGGTGTGGATGAGGTCAGGCTCCACGCGGGAGACGTCGTTTTCGTACCCTATAGCGGCCTCGCCAAGTTCACGTATGTCTTCCAACGCATCAGCCCGGTTGCCAGCATGGGCATTATCTCCGCCCTCATCCCGTGATGAAGAGGAAAGCTCTCTTCCTTGTGGATAAAGGAACATAGGTTTCTCGTTGATTTTCGCCACAAAGGCGAGCTGGTTTGAAGGATTTACCTGTGGAAATCAAGCAGCCTTACCGATCTACGTCAGACTCCGCTTCTCCAGACCCCCAGAAACCCGGGATTTTTTCAAAAATAAACGTCGTCCGGAGTCTGAGATCCCATGCATTTATAGCCACTGCCGTCGCTTTGGCGACCTTGGGCCTCGGAGCCGCGGTTCTCAGCCGACGTATCGCCTACTATGAAGCCACCAGCGTAATCTATGTAGCGCCGACCTTCCCTACCACGCTGACCCCTGATAAGGAGCAAGACAGGCCCTATGACTCGTACATCGAGGATTTAGCTCATACGATTACACGCTTCGACGTAATGGCGGAAGCGCTGCGCCGGTTGAAGCCAGGTGTTTGGCAGGCGCCGGGCGAGAGCGAAGAGTCGGCCGTCGAACGGCTGCAAAAGAGCCTGACTGCCAAACGCGATGGTGCAACCTACCAGATAGAGATCACCCTGGGCGGATTACAACCGCAAAACATGGCGGAAGTGGTCAATACAGTAACTGATGCCTTCGTGGAAAAGACGAGGAACGAAGAATTCTACGGTCGCGACGATCGTCTTGCGGCTCTGCGTCAGGCGCGGGCAGACGTGCAAAAGGAGCTTGACGATCGACTGCGCGAGCAAGCGCAGCTGAGCCAAAGTCTTGGCGTGGCGGTTATTAGCGACGATAGCTCCGACCAGATGGATACTCAGGTTATGAGCCTACAGGATGACCTGGGCAAGGCTCGAACCGCGCGCATCCAGGCTGAGGCCAATCTCAGCGCGCTTGAAAATGAACGGCCCGGCGCACCCAATCAGGCGCTCGATACCGCCGCCGACGAGATCGTTGCTTCCGACACTGGTCTCGCGGCGCTGAAGACGTCCCTGAGCCAAAAGCGGGCAATACTGCTGGACCAACTTGCTGGTTTGACTCCCAACCATCCACTCCGCAAAGCAACTGAGGAGCAGCTTTCGGAGATCGAAGCCAGCATTCATCAGATGCAAACCGATCTACGTCGCCAGGCTTCGATCAATCTGGAACAAAAGCTCCGTACTGAAGTGAGACGTACGCAGACCGTCGAATCTCAATTAGCCTCCAGCCTGCAGTCCTCGACTCACCAGGCTACTGCGGCGGCGCCGAGCTTTCAGCGGGCCGAGGTCCTCAAGGCGGAGATTGTGGCTCTGCAGGCACGATACGCCACCCTAGATGAGCGGACGCGAAATCTCGAGCTGGAGAGCAGCTCCCCCGGATCGGTCCACATGTTTTCGCCGGCCCGGACGCCCGAAGCTCCGCAGCCGAGTAAAGCAAAGAAGCTCGGTCCCGTGTTGGTGCCTGTTGCGCTGCTGTTGGGAGTGCTTACCGCTGTATTGATTGACTTCTTCGATCCACGAATCTATTCGGGGGTCGATGTCGAACGCATCCTTGGTTTTACTCCCATTGGCGTCATCTTCGATAATCGGGAAGTTGCCATGCAGGTCTTTGACGAAGGCAGCTTGCGTATGGCCGCCGGCATAGATCAAGCGGCCCGCAATGCCGGAGTGCGGACGATTGTGGTTACCTCCGTTCATCCGGGCACCGGCAGTAGCTCGATCGTCGAGAACCTCGGCAGCACTTTGGCCAAACTAGGTCGAAAGACCCTTGCCATCGACGCTTCCGGCGCCAAAGCACCAGTAGCTTACGTGCCTGTCAGTCTCACGCGATCGGCATCGGGCGAGCGCGGCCTCCATCGGAAATCGGATCTCGAGTTGCAATCCACCCAGGTAATCACCGAATCACTCACGCCGAAGTTTGCTCCGCTTATTAGCTTCATGGATCAGGCTTTCATGGAGGTTACGAACGAATACGACATCGTTTTGATTGACGCAACCCCGATTATGATCTCGGCCGAAACTGAGTATCTTGCTCGCGTTGCGGACGTCACTATCCTTGTCGCCGAAGCAGGGCGGACTACCAAACCGCAGCTGGTTCGTTGCGCGCGTCTTTTGGAGCGACTCCAGGTCCAAGGAATTGCCGCTATCATTAATAAGGTTTCGTTGCTTCGAAGCGACAAGGCAACTCAAGAAGACGTCCGCCTTTTTGAAGCCCGTGTGAACAAAGAAAACCTCGCCTGGAAGCCAACTTGGATTGGGACGCCCGACCTGGACGAATCTCTTGATGATCAAGAGCAACCCGCCGTCGCGAGAGAACATTCGTCGGTCGCCTGAGAGAAATAACACTGAGCTAGCTGAGACCCCTCCTGGATGTCATGCGGAAACTGGCGAGACGGATTCGAAGGAACCAGGCACTATGGAACACCCGGACAATGATGTCTCCACTTTGCATGAAATTGAGACCGTCGTCATCGGTCTGTTCAGGGTAGTCCTAAATCGACCCCAACTGGGCCTGGACGAAAACGTCTTTGAACTCGGCATGGCTTCTTTGCAGGCGCTGCAGTTGACCTCGCGCATCAATCAGACATTCGATCGACAAGTGTCCCGCGCCGCGATTTTCAAGCACCCCTCTGCACGCACAATGGCAGCTTGGCTCAACACCAACCCAACTGATCATGCAGAGAATCCTAATAACTTATTACAGGCAGACAGCGAGTCCATAGCACCAGATCCTTTATTTCCGGGTCGGCATCGAACGCGATAGATAACGCACGATACCTCGGGGTCTGTTAGATAGAGGTATAAGCCATGATAAAACTGTTCTTGCCGACCCACGACTGACTCTAATTCGGCACCGCCAGCGGTGTCACAAGTTAGCGTCTACGCAGCGGTTCTTTCTCACGCACGCTTTTGTAGCATCGACGAGGACTGATATGGAAGAGTTATTTAGTAAAGAATATTCTGGCAAGCTAGGATCCTTGGCAAGCGAGCGGGCTTTAGAGTACAAGGCCAACAAACCTTTCCCGCACATTTACTTCGATGAATTTCTTCCCCCTACCGCGGCTGAGATGGCCCTTCAAGACTTTCCAGAGCCGAAACAACTATCATGGAGCGAATTCGACAATCCGAATGAACGAAAATTAGCGTTTGATCAAGTCGAGTACCTTCCTCCGTCCATCCGCAACGTCTTATATTTCCTGAACAGTCGACCAATGCTCAGATTTCTGGAGACCCTTACGGGGATCAAAGGAATCATTCCCGATCCCTATTTTTCCGGCGGCGGATTGCATCAGATTAAGCGGGGCGGAAAACTTAACGTTCACGCGGATTTCAATTTTCATAGTGAACTGAAACTCGACCGCAGGATTAACGTCCTAATCTATCTAAATAAGGATTGGGACGAGGCGTATGGGGGACATTTTGAGCTATGGGATCGCGATATGAGCAAGGCTCAACAGAAGATCTTACCGATCTTCAACCGCTGTGCGATCTTTAGCACAACAAGCTACTCCTATCATGGTCATCCAACGCCGCTTGCATGCCCTTCAAATCGAACACGGAAATCGATTGCTACTTACTATTATTCAAATGGTCGCCCGGAAGAAGAAGTCAACGAGGTCCACTCGACTCTATTCCGACAGCCGATCGGGGCGAAGGCTGAGCCAAAGTTCGAAATCAATCGAGTGATTCGAGCGATCACGCCGCCAGTCCTCTTCGACGCCTGCAGGAGCATCCTCCGATAAGAGGGGCGAGGAGCCTGTTATCGGCCTTCGGGAAGTCAGATGAACAAATCAAGGGTAATTTCTGCTCCATCGCCTGGCGCGACTGTGGAGGATCGGTCGATGCCGCTTATCATCAATTGCGCTGTGGAAACCCATAAGGGGGCGTTTTTTGAACCGCACACGGAAAATCAGCTGAGATGGATGCATTTCTCCACATCCGACCCGCTCAATGTTCCCGCATTCCGCCAGCACAGTCAGTTGCTTCGAATCTCGGCCTGTCGCCGGGCCGCGCGCGCGGCAAGGGAATTCGGCGCCGCCATTGTTGTGACCCACGGTCCTCGAATATCGTTTTTGGTTCAGCATTTCCTCAACCTGTATGGTTATCGAGGGCCGCATTTAGCTTTCACTTTCAACTATCCTAAGCTTCCTACCGGATTGAAAGCCATCGTTCACCATAAGGGATTTAAGGCGATTGATCGGTTCGTCGTTTTTTCAACGATAGAGCGGAAGATGTATCACGAGTACTTCAATATTCCGCTAGAACGTGTCGAATTCATTCACTGGGGCGTCGATCCCCCCAGGCTTGATCCCGCCGATCATCCGCTGGTGAGTGGCGAGTACCTCTGTGCCTTGGGAGGAAACTCGCGCGACTATCGAACGTTCATAGAATCCCTAAAGCGTCTGCCCGAAGTCAATGTCGTGATGGTGGTCAGGCCGGAGAATCTAGTTGGCCTCGATCTTCCCCCCAACGTTAAGGTGATGACAAACATCCCTTTCGCTCAGGCCATGAACATCCTTGGGTTTTCAAGATTTATGGCGCTTCCTCTGGCTGGTGCCGACGTTCCTTGCGGACACGTTACGCTGGTGAACGCAATGCACTTAGGCAAAGCCTTTGCAATTACCCGCTCCGCGGGCATATCGGACTATATACGCGAGGGTGAAAATGCACTCATGTTCTCCGCCAAGAGCGTCGATGAGATGACAGATGTCCTCCGCCGGATGTGGTACGACCCGGAATTATGTGCGCGGCTCGGCAGCGCTGGCCGTGCGTTTGCCGCAGAACACTGTACCGAATCCCATACGTTCACAGCCGTGACTCGCATCTTCAGGCAACTCGGTGTGCGGCTGAGTGACGCCCGGATGGGGGTCGATGAGTCAGACGGATCGGAATATGGCGGCCCCGCCACTCAACTCGGAGGAAAACGCCCGGCATGTTGAAGAATCGTCTGCATTACTATTCTTGGCCGATGGCCGAAAGACCACCGAGCGACCCCATTTAGGAGCACCGATATTCACGCTGCTCTCGCCTCGATCCCTCGGCTATCCGAGATATCTAAGGAAAGGCGCAGTCACAGGGCCCGATGCTTGCGTTTGTGCGTGCGCATGATCGATCCTTCCTCCGTGTATATTCGGCAGATGCGCTTGGCATTTACGCCCCAGCACCCGCACTTCAACAGTGTGAGCCGGCGCAACCGGCGGCCAGACAGTTCGGGCAACCGAACCGCGGGCTAGTTTATGCGTTTCGGGTCAACCCCATGAGCGGTTTCTGATCGGTTCGGAGTTTCGTCATCAAGGTTGACCTAATCACCAATCACAGTCGTTTGGTTACTGGCGCCGTCGTGGAAGATTCAATGATCCAAGGCAAAGAAGACACCATCACAAAGGCCCACCCGCCCTACGAAGACGGACTGTTAGTCGGCGATTCAGGTGCCGCTAGCGCTCGGCATCCGCGTTCGTCGATCGATGCTTCGCGCGCGATCGCGCCGGCGGTGTCGACTCCCGACGATTATCTCTACGACTTATCTGTCGTGATCGTATCGTTCAACACGCGAAATGCGCTGCGCGAGTCCCTGCAATCAGTCGACCGCGAAGTAAAAGGTCTCAGAGCTGAGATTTTTGTGGTGGACAACGGGTCCGTCGATGGCTCTCCACAAATGGTGGAGCAAGAATTCCCCCATGTCCAGCTCATCCGGAGCGCAGAAAATCTCGGGTTTGGCGCGGCCAACAATCTTGCGATAGAAGCGTCGAGCGGCCGCTACGTCGTGCTGCTGAATTCGGACGCTTTTCTCTGTCCAGGATCGCTGCTGACGGCGGTCCGGAACATGGAGGGGTCTCCGCGGGTGGCTCTAGGGGGAGGGCGGCTCACGGGACGCGATCTCTCCTGGCAGCCATCGGCGCGAATGTTTCCTCATGTGATGACCGATGCTTTCGTGATTACCGGGTTGGCCGCAAAATTTCCCAGATCGCCCATCTTCGGGCATTTCGATCGGACATGGACCGATCCGGCACAACCATCAGAGGTTGATTGGGTACCCGGGGCGTTTTCAATTATTCGCGGCGAAGTCCTCCGGAAGGTTGGCTTGTTCGACCCTCGTTTCTTCCTGTATTCGGAGGAAGTCGACCTCTGCCGTCGCATTAAGCAGGCGGGATACCAAATCTGGTACTGGCCGGAGGTCAGAATCATCCATATCGGAGGAGAGTCCTCGCGCCGGATTGACGGCACAGATATCTCCCGCGCCGGGCGGCAGAGTCTCCGATGGCGGATGCGCAGTACCCTGCTGTATTACCGGAAACATCACGGCGCTATGGCATGGCTGGTTAAGTGGCTCGAACTTACAATGTGCGCGCTTTCGACCCTTAGGAATCAATTCCGAGAGGAGCCGAGACGGACACTGAAGTGCGACGCGAACCGAGACCTAGCAGCATGCATGCGGTTGGCATGGAAAGAAACTCAAGGCGGCCGGGTTTCGCCACCGCGACCTTGGTGACGAATGAACCTCAGGCATACCTCCAAGTACTTGTTGAGCGGCATCCTTTCGTTTCTCATGAGAGGAATCGCCCCGTTACTGCATGGACTACAGCGCATCTACACTCATGCCCAACTCTCAGCTGCGTTGGAAACAATGCTGCCGGTGTCCACCGTCGTCCTTGGCAGGGTCTTCGCCTATGGTAGCCGACAGGTCGATTTCGGAGAAAATGTGCTTCTTTATCCGGGGGTTCATCTGGAAACTCACGGAGGAGCTCGGATCAAAGTCGGCGATGACGTCGTGATGTCCAGCGGCGTGCATATAGTCGCAATGGCCGGGGTGGTTATTGGCCCGGGCAGCATGATCGGTGAATACACAAGCATTCGCGATGCTAATCATCGCCGTGACCCTGATATTACAATCCGGGATTCTGGCCATAGCTCCAAATTCATCCGTATTGGTCGCGAAGTCTGGGTGGGTCGCGGCGTAACCGTGTTAGGCGGCGTTACCATCGGCGACGGAGCGACCATCGGCGCGAACGCCGTGGTAACAAAAGACGTACCCGATGGGGCAACGGTCGTCGGCATTCCAGCGGCGCCGATCGACCGGGGTAACTTCATCGTTGGCCGAGTCGAAAAGCATGTTAGCTTCCGCTATTGACCAATGACGATCAACCGACGACCGCGGAATCAATAGATCCGAAAGGATTTTGTGCACGAACTTTTCGAATGGCTGTGGCGCGATCCCACCCGCGCGGCCGGAGTTGCAGCCTACAGCGTTGGGATGGCCTGCTGCGCTCTTGCCTGGAGCCGGGCAAAGGGCGATTCGGCTAGATTGCGATTGGCGGCGCTTCTGACGGTGTGTGATGGTTTTTTTCTATTTGATATGGTCTTCAACGTGCGTTGGATCCTGCACCAGTCTTTCATGGACGAGGCAACGACGGTGGCTCTCTACGCCAGCCGAAGAGGACCCCAGGCGTTGGTACTTGTGGCGTTGGCAGGCGTATTTCTCCTCGGATTAAGGATCGCGTCGCAAAAGCTCCGGGGGAGGGGCGGTGCTGTCCTTGCGGTTTCAGGCGGCTTGATGTCCGTGACCATCTGGTGCACGGAGGTTGTGTCTTTGCACGCGGTCGACCATATTCTGTACCGCCCGATAGGGAACTTAAAGATGGTGAGTATCCTATGGATTGTTGCGTGCATGTTGACATCGATCGGAGTTCTCGTCGAATCGAAGACGGTCTCCATAGGTGCTCGAGTCTATCCCCATTAGCATCAAGATTGCTGTGCCGCCGTTCGTCCTGTTCGGAATTGACATGATGCTATCTCCAAATATCGCTTTCATCGCGTGGGCACCTGTTAGCCTCTACTGTTTCCGGAAGTATCGCGTCCAGACTGCGATTCTCATCAACTTTATCGCAGGTTGGGCGCTGCTGCCGTCCGCCAACTTTGTCCCAGACAATGCCCAGTTTCCTTATTGGATATTGGGTCTGAGTCTGCCGTCGAGCTACTTTCTCACAAAAGCAAGTGTTCTCGGCCTATATTGTTTTTTGGGTGTTTTGCTCTTCGACCGGAAGGTCTTCAACCGGTTCAGGCTTACGTTCTGGGACCTGCCAATCCTCTTCTGGTGCATTGTTCCCTTCTTCTCGGCGATCGCTAACCCGCAGAGTTTCGTCGTGGGCTTGCGCGGCGTACTCTACCTGGGGCTCGCCTGGGGTGCGCCCTATCTGATGGGAAGACTATATTTTTCAGACACTGAATCCCTACGTCTTACTGCCAAAGCCTTCGTGATAGCGGGACTTGCCTACGTTCCGGTCTGCCTGCTGGAAGGTGTCACCGGTCCACGGATTTATGCGGCGCTTTATGGCTATCAGCCTTATCGATGGATAGGGGCGCAACGTTACTTGGGCTTTCGTCCCATAGGCTTTCTCGAAGATGGAAATCAACTTGGGATATGGATGGCCACATCGGCCCTGATCGCACTCGGACTATGGAGACTCCGCTGCCTCGACCGGATCCTCGGCATGCCAATCGCAATCATAGCCGGGCTACTTGTGGGAACGACTCTTCTGTGCCAGTCTGGCGGGAGCATACTGCTGCTTTTCGGTCTCACTCCGTTCATCGTTCTCAGTCAGAAATTTATTCCTCGCGTTGTAGCCGTGGTTCTGATTCTCGGAATCATCTGCTTCGCCGGCCTTCGCTTGGCCAGCGTGATCTCTCTGCACTCTCTTGTCTCACATAACGTTATTGCCAATTCTGCAGCCCGTTCTTTGAGCAAAGCCGGTCGCGGATCCTTAGGATGGCGGCTGTCGCAAGATGAACGTTACGTCGACACGGCACTCCAGACTCCCCTAGTCGGGTCTGGAGAGTGGGATTGGTGGAAGGGTAGTTCGTCTCGTCCCTGGGGACTATGGATGCTAACCTTCGGAATGTATGGGATCCTCGGGTTGTTTGCCCTGGAGACTCTTCAGCTGCTCCCGGTGGCGCGCAATATCTTCTTCCCGATCGCCCGCTCCACGATCGACGGGAATAACCTCCGTTACATTCTAGCGGCCGCGATTCTCATGTCCACCATCGACAGCTTCTTGAACAGCGCCATGATCCTGCCTCTACTGTTGTCAGTCGGCGGACTGAGCGTACCCAATCCGCTCACGAACGGAATCCAGGTCAAGAGACATTCCCGAACCAATCAGTTGGTGGTCTCCGATATATCCAGCCGATGATGTCCAGTGGTTTCCGCGTCGAATCAGTTGTTGGCGTCCGCGTAAACGGCTATGTTCTTGGTCGCGGATTGCGCCCACAGTGAGCATCTTGCGCTCCGGCTCCCACACATTCCTCGACGCTTTGATCAAACAGATCACCTAACGAAACAAGTCATAGTCCAATCCCTTTCATGAATTCATTCGTCAAGCCGCCGCCGGTTCCTGCGCACGACAATGATGGTCCGCGCCTCGCTTACTTGTTAAGCAGTTTTCCCGCAATCTCTCACACCTTTTTCATCAACGAGATAACGGAGCTCAGGAAGCTCGGCTTTTCTATCGACGTGGCCTCGATCAATCGACCTACGTGGACCGATGACACACTCTCAGATCCGGTTGCCGAGGCAATGCAGACAACGTTCTATATTAAAAGCGCGCAGCCTGTTCAGATCATCCTCGCCTTGCTAACGGTCCTCCTAACGTGTCCACTCGCAGTCTTTCGAGGGCTTCTCGCGGTGCTGAGATTGAATCACTCGAGTTCGCGTGCTACGGTCTATGCCCTCTTTTATCTGGCTGAGGCGCTGATTTTAGGGAACTGGTTGCGTCTTCGCGGTCATGCCCACCTTCATGTCCACTTCGGGGGGCCCGTGGCAACGGTCGGAATGCTGACAGCCGCCGCGTGGCGCATACCCTATTCCATGACTATCCATGGCCCTGAAGAGTTTTATCACGCCGATAGGTTCTACTTACGGCAGAAAGTGGAGAAGTCCAGGTTTGTGCTTTGCATCAGCGACCACTGTCGCAGTCAGCTCATGAGACTCACTGAACCGGAACAATGGGATAAATTCAACGTCGTGCGGCTTGGCGTGGATCCCCGTATCTTCGCTCCAAGTCCCGATGTAAAGAGCGACCGAAGCGTTGTCGAGATTGTTTGTGCTGGACGCCTCGTCCCGGACAAAGGCCATCTTGTTTTGCTCCGAGCGTTTTCGTGTTTGTTATCTCGCGGATACAAGCTTCGGCTTCGCATCATCGGCGATGGCATTGAGCGGCGAACATTGGAATCCTTCATTCTTGAAAACGGACTTCGCGAGTCCGTCATCGTTGAAGGGGCACTGAACCACGACAACACCAGACGACTCTTTACACAGGCAGACATTTTCGTTCTGGCCAGCCTCGCGGAGGGCCTGCCTGTCGCATTGATGGAGGCGATGGCAATGGAAATCCCCTGCGTTAGCACTTATATCGCCGGCATTCCCGAGCTCATCCGCCCCGAGGTGGATGGCTTACTGGTACCGGCGTCCTCGGAAGAGGCCTTAGTCGAGGCACTGTCTCGACTAATCACGGATGGGGACCTCAGGAGCTCTCTCGGGCGCTCCGGACGACAACGGGTACTCGAGTCATACAGTCTTGACACTAATGTTGGCCTGCTCGCTAAGCTCTTTCGAACTCAGCTTGCAAAGCAGCCGGCCCCGGCGCGCCTGTTCCCGGCCCCGTCCTATTCGTCAGAGGTGGGAGTGAACCAATAACAATCATTGAAGATAAATGTTGTCGAGCACGGTAGATCCCATTACTGCGTATATCGAATCATGTTCGAGTGGCTTTATTTGCAGTTAACTAAGCATGTGTCATGCACTAAATAGGGTTTAAGGGGAAACAACCATGACAGCTAAGTCGAACCGAGAAACACCGCAACGTGTCATAGGTGATCACTTTATCGTCGAGCAGTTGATGAATGAAGTTATGATCTATGACCAAAAGCGTAATAAGGCATTTTGCCTCAACCACAAGGCCGCTTTTGTATGGCAGCACTGCGATGGCAAAACCACCATCGACGAATTGACCACTCTGTTGGAGCAGGTCTCATCGGAGCCGGTCGATGCTGCTGTAATCCAATTCGCCTTAGAGACTCTGGTCGCCGATGGGCTCCTCGAGCCGTCATCCTTCGAGTCACGGGTCCCCGCGGGAATGACACGTCGGAGCCTTATGCAAAAGTTCGGCCTGAGCGCGGCCATGTCACTGCCGATTGTCACTGCACTACTGGTCGCCACCCCAAAGGCCCATGCCTCCAGCTCGGCCCCAAGGAGAACGGCGGGGCCACCACCTCCTCCACCTCCACCACTGGGAAACAGACGTCCCTGAACTCTTCGGCGCGTATCGAAGGGACCGTCTCCTTGGCGTCACTTCTGCAGAGGAGCGGTTCCGTTCGTGGCGCCCTGCCCACTTGGATCTCGAAACTAGGTGCTCGGGAGTCAATTAGGTCGCCATGTTAATATCTTCGCTTTCAAGCGCCGACTCGACGGAAGCCTCGCGCCTAAGTGGGCTGCCGATTCGCCAGAGATCTCTCATCACAACAAGAACCGTACCTTCCCCAGGAGAACAGAGGTTGTTCTTCTCTGCATTTGGGGTCGGCTTCACAATAACCTCTGTTTGCGATAGGCTCCTTCGGGACTCCCTTAAATACCTCCCGCCATCTCGGACAAAAGCGGTATTCAAGTTCGATAAGGCGGTATCTTCCGTCGCTTATCGCTTAGACTCGTTGCCCGGAGCAGGGAGCACATTCATCCTGACCAGGGACGGCCGTGAGCTTTCCCGTTGCTATGACCGGACAGACTTCCTGGAACGCTTTGGCTCGATAGTGGCACTCCATGTTGCCGATAACTCCCGAAAGTGGGTTTTCATCCATGCGGGCGTGGTAGGGTGGGGTGGCTTCGCAATCGTCATCCCGGGGCGAAGTTTTTCCGGGAAGACGACCCTTGTAGCGGAACTTGTCCGTGCTGGCGCGAGTTATTACTCGGATGAATTTGCGGTAATAGATCGGCAGGGTAGGGTCTTTCCATACCCGCAGCCACTGCAGCTAAGGGATCCCCGGACGTTTCGTCAGACCCGTTGTCCGGTTGAAAGACTGGGGGGCATAATCGGCGGTGAGCCGCTCCCTATAGGGGTGGTTCTTTTCAGCAAGTATGAGAAGGGGGCAAGTTGGCTGCCACAGAAGCTTTCTCAAGGCATCGGTTGCCTACAGATGCTGAACAATACTATTTCGGCGCGAAGCGCACCCGCGATTGCACTTCGCACTCTGAATCAGGTTGTTTCAGAGGCGGTGATGGTGAAGGGGTTGCGCGGAGACGCATCGACGATTATTCAATGGATCACTGCCCAGTTCGGACCTCTGAGATCCAATTAGAATTGCGCCCGATGAGCAGAGAGATGCACTTTCTGCTCTCTGTATTGAGGGGCACCACCCCCGGTGGAGTAAAGGGCGCCATAAACTGGGCCGACCTACTCCTGCTCGCTGAGAGCCACGGCGTCTTCCCCGCTTTTTGCAGAGAATACTCCGGAAACTTACCTGAGACATTTAGGGAGCGCCTTCGGATCAACTGGGCCACCTCAGCTTATTTAATCGGCGAACTAGATCATTTGCTTCAGTTGTTCCGTCGAAATGGAATCGAGGCTCTGCCACTCAAGGGTCCGGTGTTGGCGGAATCTCTCTATGGAAGTGCCAGTCTTCGGACGTGCGACGATATCGATTTATTGGTGAATCTGGCTGACTTTCCCAGAGCGCAATCCCTGTTAATCGAGGAGGGGTTCTCCCCGGTAGATGAGACTGGCAACTACCATCGAGGCTTCGTGGGTAGAGACATGCTCGTCGAGCTTCATTTCGCCGTTGCCTCACCTTCTCTTCCACGCTTTGACATCGAGCGGGCCTTGGCCAGATCAAAGCGGATAGATTTCCGCGGACACGCCACATGTTTCTTCCACAAGACTGATCTGCTGCTCTACCTCGTGCTTCACGGTGTTAAACATCACTTCGCCAGGCTGGTGTGGCTTCTCGATATTGCCCGTGCCCTCGCCGGTCTCGACGACTATGATGTCGAGCAGGTTCTCGCGATGGCTCAATCGACGGGTATCGAGGGAGCGCTGCTCACAAGCTGCGCGCTCGCATACTTGGTCTTTGGAAGCGAAATGCCTCCAAGAATATGCGAAGCCCTGACGCTGAACCCTTCTGCCTTTCCAAATGCCGCGCTTATCGCGGACCATTCATTGTCCGGCCCAGCTTCGATTGGAACACCTGCACATAACGCCTCGCTCTTTGTTTCCCTAGAGACGGGAGTTCGCAGGCGGTGGGCGCATCGTCTGCGCTTTCTTCTGCCAACTCAACAAGATCTTCTGTGGACGCGACAGTTTGGAATCCCCACGATTTGGATGAGGTATTTGCGGCCTTTCCGTCTTTTATTCAGGTACGGCCCGGCGGTTACTTTGAAGACGGTCTTTCCGGGTCTTGGCCATAGAGTCGACTCCGGCTTTCGTAAGCTTTAAGATGCGACTTCCAGCTTTGCATCGTCTGTCACTTCTGACAAAATCCCATTTGAGAAATAACTGGTTTCTGCATTCTCGGCTGCGAGCGAAGTCTGGTTCGCGTGTACTCAACGCTCTTTTAACTAGGCGACCTTCAGAAAGGTGATCACAATGAGCACAGCGGTACTTTCTTCGCAGATGCACGACGGCCAACTTGGAGCGTCGATTAAGGATCAGATTGACTCTACGATTGATAACCTGATCGGGTCTCTACCCAACATTAACAAGCTGACCCGCGAAGAGCGGCGCGGCATCATCGCCAGGTATACCGCGGTGCTTGAGGGGAATTTCATTTATTGGATGACTGCCACATTCATGGCGGTCCATTCGGAGGAGGCGCGCCCGATCCTAATCGACAATCTTCATGAGGAAGTGCGGGACAGCCATCCGGTCATGATGCGGAAGTTCGCGATCGCAGCCCATGCTTTCCCGACCGACCTCGACGCGCTCGCGGTTGATGAGGATCTGACGAAGGTCCGGCGCTTCCTCGGGCGGCTCTCCGGTGTGCAATCGGTCCTCACTATGGCATTTTTTGAGGGCTTTATTCAGAAGTTCATGGGATATCTCGCCGATCTTGCTGTGGCGCAGGGTTCTCAGGAACTGGAATACACAGATGTCCACGGAGTATGCGATATTGCGCATACCGACGGACTCTTTCAGGCGCTCGCCATGGAGATGGAAGTCAATCCCCTGGATCAGGACGCGGACCTCTTTGAGGGTGTGGACCTGCTTCGGAATCTGATTCAATCGATCGTTCACTTTCAACCTGGACGGCGTGCGGCTTAGCCGAAAGAGACAACTGCAAGTGCACATTGAACAAGTTACCGATACTCCGCTTCTGGAAGAGGCTGGATATTTCGAGGTTTCCCATGCGCACCTTTATACGGTGCTGCATCGTGTGGAAGATCCGGTCGCTCGCCTTCTTCTTGTTGGACCATTTGCCTCGGAACGGCATTTCTCATACCACCCCTGGGTTCGCTGGGCACGATATCTGGCTGCAAGGCGGATCGAAGTACTCAGATATGACCATCGGGGGGTGGGTGAGAGCACCGGAAAATTCGAGGACATGACCTTTGCAGCATGGACGGAAGACGCGGCGCTCCTCGCAAATTGGCTTGTACTTCGTGCGCCGGCTGCCCCGCTTCTCTTGCATGGGCTTGAAGTGGGCGGCATTTTCGCCGCCAAAGCTTTCCAAAACGGCGCGGGCCAAGCCTTGCTGCTGTGGTCGCCTCCCGCCGATGCGAACAAGGCACTCGTCCAAAGCCTGTTGCGCTGGGCGGGACTCGAGCAGTTATATGAGTCAACTGAGAATCGCAGAACCGCAAGCGAGTACATTCGGCAGCTGGAGCAAGGAGCCTCTATTGACGTTGCCGGATACCAATGGTCGAGCACTCTCTGGAATGAATCGTTTGGTTGTCGCTTGCCCAATGCTATCTCGGAGAACGCCCCCGACTCTACATGGCCGATTAGAGTCGTAAAGCTTGGGAAGGACTGTGCACCATTAGTAAAACCGTATGTCGGCTACGACGAACTGAAATCCCTTGATGCTCTCTACGCAAGCAATTATGCCTGGATCGCCGAGACGTTGGCGCTCCCTGGAAAGCCCGCCAATGAACCGAGAGATTGAATCGCGCGAACTAATTGTCCTTGAGGGGGCTGGCAGTATAGCCCGCGGTACCTATCACAAACCATATCGTGAAGGGTCTCAATGGCAATCACATTCACCTGGGTCCGTGCGCGTCGGGATTCTGTTCCTCAACTCTTTGTCTCCGACAAGGGCAGCACACGGTGATTCAGCGGTTTATTGGGCAGATTCTCTCGCGCAATGCGGTTATCCCGCCTTTCGGATAGATATGCCGGGATTTGGAGATTCGGAGGGAGAACCACCATCAGACCTCCTAAAGTTTATTAACACGGGGGGGTATGCTTCCCTGGTGTCTGGCAAAGCGGCCGAAATTGTCGAACGGTTTGGCCTCTCCGGAGTAATCATTGTGGGACTGTGCGCGGGTGCGGTCTCGGCTCTCTTCGCGGCGGAGTCGTGTAGTCAGTGCAAAGGCCTGATCCTGATGGATCCGTACTTTCAGCTCCCATTGAAGAGTAGATCCAGACTTTGGCAAACTCTTACTGGCCGAATTTCACGTAGTTCACCAGGCAGGCTCATTTCTGCGGCCTATGACAAAATCAAGGCCGCGTGGGTGTTCCTCCGCGGAGAGAGGCCACCGGAAAACGCCAATCTTCCGCTTCTGAGCGCCTGGAAAACTCTTTCGGCCAAAGGGCTTCCGATGCTTATTTTCAAGGCGCCAGGTACCAAGAGCCGGGGAGGAGAGTTCGACTATCTTAGATATCTTCTTAGGGGGGCAGATCGCGGCAGCCAGGTTGTCGTTAAGGTGATCGACGGGGCTGGTCATACCTTTTCCAATACTATCGGTCGCACGGCGGTTCGACACCAAACCATCGCGTGGCTCAACGAATACTTTTCGCTGACGAATTCTCCCAGATTTCAGAATGACCCTTCAGCATCAGGCTTCCCGCATGATGGCAAGGAATTTGAGAAACAGGATCGGTGCGTGCGCGCTTAGAACACGGCTGATGATGAGGACGCAAATTAATGAACACTCGTTCAGAAATATTGAATCAATTCCGACAGGTGTCGCAAGAACAAGGCAGACATCTGAGCCCTCTAACCGACAAATTACCCCTCGTTGATTCCGGACTCGACTCACTTAGTTTTGCGATCGTCGTAAGCCGGCTGGAAAGTTCACTGGGACTTGATCCTTTCAGTACGGACGAAGACGTTCGCTTTCCGGCGACCTTTGGCGAATTCATCAACTTCTATGAAAATGCCGCAAAATAGCCCTATTTCTCTCTTTGACGCGCTGAGTCGAACGGGCGATTTGTCGAACCGCTTTGTGTTCGGAGCGGAAGCGACGATCGCGTGGAGCCAGCTGCTTGTGGGCAGCGCTCTCGACAGCCGTGGCGGCGAACTTTACGGCCGGTCTGTGCTCATCGCGACCAAAGATCAGCTCACTGCCTTGTGGGCGCTGATGGAGCTTGACGGCATCGCGAGCCGCATCGTGCTCTATCCGCCGGATTTGCCATTGGAGCATCTCTCCTATGTCATAGAAGCCGCCACGGCCGACGTTCTGGTCTCCGATCGGTTGAGGGTGGGAGAGTTCGTTCCACGGGTTAGTTATTTCAGCCCCTGCTGCCGGACGATTACGCCAATCGGATACGAGCGCCCGGCCCCAATCCAGACTGAGTGGATTCTCCTCACCTCGGGCACGACCGGACCTCCGAAACTGGTCGTTCATACCCTGGCCAGTCTTTCCGGCGCCATCGTTCAGGGTAGGGCTGCGAAGAACCCAGTCGTTTGGAGCACCTTCTACGACATCCGCCGCTACGGTGGATTGCAGATTCTACTTCGCGCCGCGCTCAACGGTGTCTCTTTGGTGTTAACTGGCGCGCAAGAACCGACGGCGAATTTTCTCGCTCGCGCCGCCATTCAGGGAATTACGCATATCTCTGGAACCCCTTCTCATTGGCGGCAGGTGTTGATGAGCTCTTCTGCACGCCTGATCGCACCCGAATATATCCGTCTCTCGGGAGAGATCGCTGGCCAGGGAATCCTCAACCAGCTCCGATCGACATATCCGGAAGTTCGAATCGCCCATGCTTTCGCCTCGACCGAGGCTGGGGTGGCCTTTGAAGTGAATGACGGTCTAGCGGGGTTCAGCGCGACCGCGCTTGAAGCGACCCCAGGCGTCGAGATGAAAGTGGAGTGCGGCTCGCTTCGGATCAGGTCGAACCGCACCGCGACCCGTTATCTGGGGGAGCAATGCCCGGTGCTCAGGGACGCTGAAGGCTTTGTCGATACATGCGACTTATTGGAACTGCGGGATGGACGCTACCACTTTGTCGGTCGACGGGACGGAATGATCAATGTTGGGGGATTGAAAGTGCATCCGGAGGAAGTGGAAGCCGTCATCAATCTCCATCCCAAGGTACAGATGTCGCTCGTTCGCGCGAAAAGGAATCCTATTACAGGGTCTATCGTCGTGGCCGATGTGGTCTTGAACGCAGCTCCTCGCGCCTCCCTCGACAGCGTCTCTAACCTCCAACATGAAATCACGCAGCTTTGCCGTGAGGCGCTTTCTTCACACAAAGTTCCCGCGATGATCAACGTAGTGGGCGACCTGGCTGTGGCCGAGTCCGGAAAGCTGGTCCGTAGTCATGCGTAATGTGATTGTGACCGGGGGCAGCCGGGGCCTCGGTCTCGGTATCGGGCGCAGACTCAACGGAGCGGGATTCCGGGTCATCGCAGTTGCACGCAGGGAAAACGATCAGCTTGCATCGGCAATGCAGGACGCGGAACGCGTCAATCCTGGATCGTTTCAGTTCGCCGCCTTTGATCTGGCTCAGATCGAATGCATTGCGAACCTGGTGAAGACGTTGCGAAAAGACTATGGCCCGATCTATGGGCTGGTGAACAACGCTGGTGTCAGCGCTGACGGCGCCCTCGCACTCATGCCCAACTCACAGATCGAGCAGGTGGTGCGTTTAAACACGCTGTCGCCCATCGTGCTTACCAAATACGTGGCACGCTCGATGATGGCCGACGGCGGAGGCCGTATCGTCAACATCGCTTCTATTACTGCGTTCACCGGCTACAGCGGATTATCAGTTTACGGCGCGACCAAGGCGTCTCTCATCGGATTCACCCGGTCGCTGGCGCGAGAGGTCGGACGTATGGGAGTGAACGTGAATGCCGTTGCGCCCGGATTCGTCGATACCGACATGACGCAGCAACTCACGGACGAACACCGACAGCAGATCATCCGGCGTAGCGCGCTGAAACGTCTGGTGGAGATAGATGACGTTGCAAACTCAGTCGACTTTCTGCTCAGCGATAAGGCAAGAAATATTACCGGAACAGTTCTCACCGTCGACGCGGGGAATACGGCTTGAGTCAGATTTCCAAGGACGTTCCAAGCAATGCCAGCGACTCAACCGCCAAGGCCTGGTTGCGTGCAATGGAAATGACTGCGCCAATTTCTCGAAATCCTGGCCGAATTTTGCCGATTGTGATTGAGGAACTCGCCGTGCGGTTGGACGACGCTCCTGCCTTGCTCTCAAGCCGCGAGTGCATGAGCTATCGATCGCTCTCGGAACGATCAAACCAGTATGCCCGGTGGGCGCTTTCGCAAGGCCTGGTCAAAGGCGAGGTGGTCGGTCTGTTGATGACCAACCGCCCCGAATACATCGCCATATGGCTTGGCATCACGAGCGTGGGTGGCGTGGTTGCCTTGCTCAATACGAACCTGGTCGGCGCTTCTCTCGCCCATTGCATCGACGCCGTATCACCCAAGCATCTCATTGTGTCAGAAGAGCTGGTCGATACCGCGGTTGAGGCGATGCCAGATATGGCGCAAGTGCCTGCGATCTGGACCCACGGCGTCGATCATTCCTGGTTTCGGCGTATCGACTTTGAAATCCAGGGAACTTCTCGTGAATTGTTGGCCCCCGAAGAGCGACGGGCAGTGAATATCGCCGATCGAGCCCTGTATATCTACACCTCCGGCACTACTGGCCTGCCTAAGGCTGCCGTCGTTAGCCATGCTCGCGTGATGCAGTGGAGCTATTGGTTCGCGGGCATGATGGGCCTAAAGTCGGAAGACCGGATTTACAACTGCTTGCCGATGTACCACAGCGTTGGCGGCGTACAGGTCCCCGGTGCAGCCCTTGCTTCCGGCGCCTCGCTGGTGATTCGTGAGAAGTTCTCCGCCAGCAAGTTCTGGGACGACATCGTCGATTGGAACTGCACCATGTTCCAGTACATCGGAGAGCTTTGCCGCTACTTGCTCAACAATCCTTCCTCTGTAAACGAATCGAAGCATCGGATCAGGTTGGCTTGCGGGAACGGATTGGCGCCCGATATCTGGGAACGATTTCAGGACAGGTTTAAGCTCCCCCGGATTCTAGAGTTCTATGCGTCCACCGAAGGCGCCGTTTCGCTGTTTAATGTCGAAGGTAAGAGGGGGGCGATTGGCCGTATCCCTTCCTACTTGCCCTATCGGCGCGCCGTTGCTCTGGTGCGCTGCGATATCGAAACAGGTGACGCGGTGCGCAACGAGCAGGGGTTCTGCATTCCCTGCGCCCCGAATGAAAGCGGCGAGGCAATCGGGAAGTTAGTCTCCGACCCCGGCACGCGATTCGAAGGTTATGCCGATGAGGCGGCGTCCCAGAAGAAAATTCTTCGCGACGTTTTCGAGCCAGGCGACGCCTGGGTCCGCACAGGCGACCTTTTGCGGAAGGATGAGAAGGGATTCTTTTACTTCGTCGACCGCATTGGCGACACCTTCCGCTGGAAGGGCGAGAACGTAGCAACCACCGAGGTCTCTGAGGCGATATCCTCATTTCCCGGAGTCGAATACGCCACCGTCTACGGCGTAACCATCCCTTCCGCCGACGGCCGGGTTGGAATGGCCACGTTGGTGACTACCGAGGAACTGGATCTGGGGGCTCTGCGCAAGCATCTGATGAGCCGCCTCCCTGGCTATGCGCGACCCTTATTCTTGCGAATTCGAAGCTCTATCGAGGTCACTGGTACCTTCAAATATTCAAAGAACGACCTTGTCGATCAAGGATACGATCCCGCACCTTCTACTGATTATCTCTACTTCGACAGCCCGGAATCGCAAGCATATGTCCCCCTGGACAAGAAGTTGTATGACCTCATTCAAGTTGGTCATATACGCCTTTGAATATCGAGGCGAGTCCGCGCAGTCTGCAAGTGCTCTCTCATCACTCCATTCGTTGATGTCTCTGAAAGAAACCAGGAATGCATACCGACAATATCCGGGACGACTTCGCAAATCTCCAGCACGAGATCGCGAGCGGACCTATCCTTCCCGTTGTTTCCGCGGAAGAGATTCGAACGCATCTTGGCGCCCACTATGGGTTCAGGAGGACGATGACGCTTGAGGAGGTCATCGCCGATGTTGAAGGGATGTTGCGAAACTGGCAAGTCCAGGTGACCCATCCCCGCTACTTCGGATTGTTCAATCCGAGTGTGACGCTCGCGTCGGTGGTCGCCGACACCATAGTCGCCATGTACAACTCGCAACTCGCGAACTGGCGCACATCGCCAGCGGCGAATGAGATCGAGCGCCACACTCTCGGTTGGTTGCGCTCGAAATTCGGTCTTCCGGAAGACTCGGCCTGCACGTTTACAAGCGGCGGAATGGAGGCCAACTTATCTGCCGCCGTTGTCGCCCTGACTCATAGCTTCTCCGGCTACGGCGAAGACGGTCTACGGAGTTTGGCCGCGACTCCGACGCTTTATCTAACGAAAGAAGCTCATCACGGCTACAACAAGATCGCGCACATGATAGGTCTTGGGCGTGGTGCGCTTCGCACAGTCGCTACCGAAGATAACTTGCAAATGGATGTTCAGGATTTGGAAAGGCAAGTGATCGAAGACCGTCGAAATGGCTTCGCTCCGTTCATGGTCGTCGGCACTGCCGGTACTACTGCCGCAGGCGCGATCGACCCTTTGCCCGAAATAGCGCGCCTTTGCAGGGCAGAGGGACTCTGGTTTCACGTCGATGCCGCCTGGGGCGGTAGCGCCATCATTTCCCCCATGCTCCGTCATTACCTCGCTGGAATCGAAGCCGCAGACTCGATCACTTGCGACGCCCACAAATGGCTTTCGGTGCCGATGGGATGTGGCATGTTCTTTTGCCGGCACGCGGAGAGCGTGGCTGAAGCGTTTCGCGCAGAGGTCTCCTATATGCCCGGGAAGAAATCAGGGCCTGTACGTGATCCGTACACGACGACGGCCCAATGGTCGCGAAGATTCATCGGTTTGAAGCTCTTTATGGCTCTTGCACACCACGGTGAATCCGGCTACGTGGAAATGATCGACCACCAAACTAATATGGGCAACGTGCTGCGCAAGTCGCTCGCGAACTGCGGCTGGAAGATCGTCAATTCCACGCCGCTTCCGCTGGTGTGCTTCACCCGCGACGGACTCGATACCACTAAATTCCTTGCCGCTCTCCATGAGCGGCAGATCGCCTGGATGTCGCCTGTCGAGATCGCCGGTACGCAGGCTGTGCGTGCATGCATCACCAGCTTCAGGACTACTGAAACCGATGTCCACTTGGTCGTGAGTGAAGTGAATCGTCTGTTTGAAGAACAGCAGTGGCGGCCGATAGAAATGGACGCTGCGACTCCCCTAGCGGAGCCCTTCATGGTGAATGCATGAGACCGGAAACTATCGCTATTCACTGCGGCTACGATGTAGATCCGACGACCAAGGCGGTCGCCGTGCCAATTTATCAGACGGTCTCCTACGCCTTCGACAGCGCCGACCACGCGGCAGCTCTCTTCAACCTTGAGGCAGAAGGGTATCGCTATACCCGTATCGGCAATCCAACGACTGCGGTGCTGGAGCGCCGGGTCGCCGCTCTCGAGGGGGGACTCGAAGCGTTGTGCGTCGCCAGCGGCCAGGCAGCGGTCAACTATGCGATCCTCAACGTCGCCAGCCTGGGAACCAACATAATCTCGTCCCCGCAACTCTACGGAACCACGCATACTCTTTTCGCCCACGTCTTGCCAAGCCAGGGTATCGACGTTCGATTTGCGGAGTCAGATCGTCCCGAGGCAATCGAAAAGCTGATCGACAATCAGACAAGGGCCGTCTTCTGCGAGAGCGTTGGCAATCCGGCGGGAAATATTTGCGACATCGAAGAACTGGCTCGAGTTGCACATAAGCATGGAATCCCGTTGATCGTCGATAACACGGTTGCCACGCCCATTCTGCTCAAGCCGATCGACTGGGGGGCTGATATTGTTGTGCAGTCCCTTACCAAGTTCATGGGTGGTCACGGCACGACGCTCGGTGGAGCGATTGTCGATAGCGGCAATTTTCCCTGGCGGGAGCATGCGGAGCGGTTTCCAACCTTCTGTCAGCCGGACCATTCCTATCATGGCCTAACCTATACTGATCATTTCGGTAGGGCTGCCTACATTGCGCGTTGCCGCAGCGTCTACCAGCGAACGACCGGTGCAGTTCTCTCGCCACTGAGCGCTTTCCTGTTGTTGCAGGGAATCGAGACGGTTGCACTGCGGGTAGAACGCCATGTCGAAAACGGCAGAGAGGTCGCTGACTTTCTGAAAAGACATCCCAAGGTTGAATGGGTGAATTACGTTGGCTTTGTCGACCATCCATACCACAAATTGGCGCAAAAATATCTTCGCGGTAATCCATGCTCCCTAATGACTGTCGGCATCAAGGGCGGCTTCCCGGCAGCGGTCAAATTTCATGATGCGCTCAAGTTAGTGACGCGTTTAGTGAATCTGGGCGATGCCAAGTCGTTGGCTTGCCATCCTGCCTCGACGACCCATCGCCAGATGTCGCGCGAAGAGCAAAAAAGCGCCGGCGTGTTGCCGGAGATGATTCGACTTAGCATCGGGATCGAGCACATTGCGGACATTGTCGAAGACTTGAACCAGGCTCTTGATGCGACCGATGTGAATTACGCGGTTGCGGCCGACTAAGACGTTTTCGCAATCAGTGCAGAGCAAAGAAGACGTCCCGGCTGGAGACCACATCGTAATTGCGGAAGTGTTGCAAAACACACCTGGCGCAGATGCGATCTGAAACAGAATATTGGAGGGTGCTCATGCCACTCTGTTCCAATTCTAAGAATTGCACCCATAGCCGGCAGCAGGCGACCCAGACGCTGGGTGGAACTGCGGCTGGTGCACGGTGCATTCGCGTCGGCTTGATCAACAACATGCCGGATGCTGCCCTGGAGGCGACGGAGCGTCAGTTTCGCGCGCTCCTGGCTTCGGCTTCCGATGGTATTACGGTCCGTCTATCTCTATATGCGCTGCCCGATGTTCCGCGAACTGAAGCGGGAAAGCGCCACATCGCTGATTCTTACTCAAACGTCGAGGACCTATGGGACAGCCACCTCGACGGCCTCATCGTGACCGGCGCAGAGCCTCGGACCGTAAATCTGACGGACGAGCCATATTGGGAAGGGCTTTCCCGCGTCCTTGATTGGGCTCGCGATCATACTCGCTCGACAGTCTTCTCCTGTCTGGCAGCGCACGCTGCAGTCCTGCAGATGGATGGCATTAGCCGATCAAAGGGCGATGACAAGCACTTCGGGATCTTCGAGTCTGGCCGAGTCTCAGACCACCGGTTGATGGCGGGCACGCCCTCGCGCTTCACATTTCCGCACTCTCGATGGAACAGCATTTCGGAAGCGGAATTGGCTGCTAACGGCTATAGCATACTCACCCGCTCTCCGGTCGCGGGCGTCGACATCTTCATTAAGCAACTTAAGTCCCTCTTTGTCTTCTTTCAAGGGCATCCCGAGTACGAGGCCGATACCTTGTTGCGCGAATACCGGCGAGATGTGGGCCGCTACTTCAGAGGAGAAACAGATACCTATCCATCGTTGCCGCGAAGTTACTTTGATGAAGATACAACCCGGGCGCTATCCGCATTGCGCGGCCAGGCCATCTCTGATCGCGGCGAGGATCTCCTCACCTATGTGTCAACTACGCTTGAGCATGGGGCGATCTACAATACATGGCACTCGACAGCTGCCTGTATCTATAGGAACTGGCTGCAATACATCCGCGACGAGAAGGAAGCAGAGATCCATCGAAACAGGATCGATATTATTGCAGACGCTCCGGATGTAAATGCTTTGATGCTGCAATCCGACCTCACCCAGATCGAAAGTATTGCGTAACGACGCTTGAACATCGACAGTTGTTTCGCTGGCCGCTGCATAATGGCGCGTTCGAACGCAGTCAAGGAGTAAGAGTAATGACATCCGTCCTTGCAGTCCCATCAGAAATCGACATTCCGGTTCTGGCAACCAAGCTCTTGATCAACAATCGCTGGGTGTCGAGCGCATCAGGCAAGACCTTTGTCACAGTCAACCCGTCAACCGGTGAGGAAATCTGCCAGGTCGCCGAGGCCGGTGCCGCAGATGTAGACATGGCTGTCGAGGCCGCGCGGGCCGCGTTCGAGCAGGGAGCATGGCGGAAGATGAAGGCTTCGGAGCGAGGACGATTGCTCCATCGCCTCGCCGATCTTATCGAGAAGAACGCCGAAGAGTTGGCCCGGCTCGAGTCCCTCGATAACGGCAAGCCATTCTCTGTTGCCAAGGCCGTGGACATTCCTAAGACGATCGCCTGCTATCGTTACTTCGCTGGGTGGGCAGACAAGATCCATGGCAAGACGATCCCCATCGACGGCGATTTCCTGTGTTATACGCGGCACGAACCGATGGGCGTTGTTGGGCAAATCATCCCCTGGAACTTTCCGATGCTGATGATGGCGTGGAAGCTCGCCCCGGCGCTGGCCACCGGGAACACAGTTGTACTGAAACCAGCCGAACAAACACCGCTCTCCGCGCTGCGTATCGGCGAGCTGATCGTGGAAGCCGGCTTCCCTGAGGGCGTCGTCAATATACTACCCGGCTTCGGCCCCACGGCCGGGGCCGCCATCGCCGGTCATATGGATGTCGACAAGGTGGCATTCACCGGGTCCACCGAAGTCGGACGGCTCATCATGGAGGCCGCGGCAAAATCAAATCTGAAGCCTGTAACGCTGGAACTAGGCGGCAAGAGTCCCAACATCATCTTTGAAGACACCGATCTCGATGAGGCGGTGGAAGGCGCACACATGGGTCTATTTTCCAATCAGGGTCAATCCTGCTGCGCTGGTTCCAGAGTCTTCGTCGAAGAAATCATCTACGACGAGTTCGTGGAAAAAAGTGTAACCCGTGCCCGAAAGCGGCGAGTAGGAGATCCCTTTGATCCCACCACAGATCAGGGTCCGTTAGTCGACCAGGTGCAGTTCGACAGAGTCATGGGTTATGTCGGATCCGGGATAAGAGAGGGCGCCACTCTCGCCTGCGGAGGAAACCGCGTAGGAGATCGCGGCTATTTCATTCAGCCTACCGTTTTCTCGGACGTGGAAGACGGGATGGGTATCGCGAGAGAGGAGATTTTTGGACCTGTGATGAGCATCATCCCCTTCAAAAGCCTCGAAGAAGTGATTACGCGAGCGAATCGAACCACGTATGGGCTTGCAGCAGCGGTCTGGACTCGCGACATGAAGAAAGCGCTGACTGTTTCGAATGGAGTTCGTGCCGGCACGGTATGGATCAACTGCTACAACGTGATGGATACCAGGTCACCGTTCGGAGGCTTCAAGCAATCGGGGATCGGTCGGGAACTGGGCGAGTATGGCCTCCAGCAATACACCCAGGTGAAGTCTGTGATCGCAAAGCTCTAGAACAAACAGATCAGGTCAGTGAGTGCTTCCTAAGTCGGCTTTGTCAATCTCTTTCGGCGCATTGTCTAAAGCCAACACCGCATATCCTGTCGCCGCATCGCTCATGAAGCGACCCACACCGCTGTCATAGTCAACGTTTCCGTTTAACGAGGAGGCGTGCCACTTTCCGTCTGCATTCTGATGTTGCTCAAGCCACTCTATTCCGTGCCTTAGCGCCGGCCGCTTTAGGTCTGCCCCAGCCCCTTCCATCGCCAACACAACCAGGCCGGTTGCAACTCCGTCGCTTTCGCGTTTCTGGTTCATCTGTTTCCACGCCTCCCTCAAGGAGTTGCGTAAGCCAGGCGGCTTATTCAACACAGCAAGTCGCCAACCGCCGTCTCGCTCCTCAAGGTTTTCAGTCTTAAGGATCAGCGCATTCCGCTCGGCTGCGCTGAGTAGACCCGGCACCTTTGACGATGCCCACAAGACATAAAGCTGGCTCATCAAAGGCTGCTCCGAATAGCCCCGCCTCAAGTAGTTCACTAATCGCTCCATATGCTCGCGAACTTCGTGTTCGTTAGCATATCCCTCCGGAGCGCTTCCCACCGCCAACGCCAACATCGCCGCGCCCTGATAGGCAGATTCCCACGACTCCCATGGAGCCAGGTGGAAGTCCTGCCACTTCCATCCGCCGGCATTCTCCCCGCTCACTTCCTGTAGAGCCCAGGCCTCTTCGAGCGCGGTCCGTGTAATCGGACGTAGCTTCCCTAACCGCGAATCGCGGCTAGCAAGTATTACTGCGTTCAAAACCGCCTCGGTCGCATGAGACTGAGCCGTTTTATTCGGGCCATTGACTGCATCAGAGTAAAACGGGGACATCTCTTGCCAATGGCCGACGCGCTTCTCCACGCTGTCCATCAGAAACTTCTCAGGCCGCGCAGTGCCTGTCTCGCCTAAATCTTTTCGAAGGATCGGTCGCACGATCGCATAGGGCACCGCGGTGTGGCAGGAGATACAGATTGTCCCTTGTTGCTGGTGCGTCGACGGCCAAGCCTGCCACCATTGCTCACGAGCATCCAGATACCGCGCCGCCGCCTGGGGGTTCCAACTTGCGGGCGAGGCCAACGACGAAGTTGCGGGCGCAAGATATGCAGAACGGTGGGAAGTCGTGGCTCGCCAGGCGGAAACTCCAGCGATGCTGATGACACAAGCCAAGCCCATCCACCACGCCTTGCTATTCATCCCAGATCTCCGATGTCTCGCTCTTCCACCACTCAATCCCAAGATGGTCGTCGTGCACTGTCTCTGGCTGGTTTCGCTTCAAATGGGCGGCTCTAAAGAACACCATAATCGATCTCCACGGCTCAATGTTTACAACTGCCGGTACTTAATACTATTCAGCCGTAGAGAACGAAGAATAACTGAACGAAGAATAACTGACTGTAGCGAACTGCCGCCATTTTCTTGGAATCAGGTTCGCTTCCCGTGCCCTGCGATGGCCGAAGCCCGTTGACGACCTAAGACCGGTTGCACCCGGCGCTTAACTGGGTGCGCCTGGTCCTCTTGAGTCCAACGAGCGGGCAAAATTCATTTGCCCTCGAGATTCTCGCCCGGCTTGCGCCAGAGGGCAATACCGGGAAATGCGCCCCCCGCGTCACCCGCCGACCGTGCCTACCTACTTGTCTAACTCGCCTTTATTGTCGAGGCACTCCGGTGGTGTTAACACGGCCTAGTCGGTTTTGGGCCTCGGGTCACCGCCGCCAAAGTTGTGACCTTGAATGGTCAGATAAAAAAGCAACTCGATGCGGCTGGAGACTCCCAGTTTTTCGAAAACGTGGAAGAGATAGTTCTTTACGGTGTGTTCGCTTAAGCGGAGTTCGGCGGCGATGGCTTTATTCGTCTTACCCTCCGCCGCTTTTCGGACGACCTGCAATTCCCGCATGGTCAAAGGCTGAACGCCGTTTGCGGCCGAAACGACGGGGGCTGGAATACTCTTGAAGGCTTCGAGAAGAAATGTCGATTCCGCGCGTCCAGCCCAAATAAAACCCTCGCGAACTTGCCTGATGCACTCGAGGAGTTCGGCCATTGGCTGATGTCGGGAGAAAACGCCGCGGGCGCCGGCCCGAAAAGCGCCGATAACGGCTGCACGGCTCGGCTGATCGAGCAGGACGACGATCGCGGTTTTGGGATGCAAGCTGGCGATAGCAAACGCGAGGTCGAAGTCGTTCCCAGGCTTGGACTTTGAATCGGAACTGATAACCACAAGACCAACTTCACGGTTCTCCAGACTCTTCAAAAGGTCACCCGGCGCGACTGCGGCGGCTTCATAGTCACGAGTCTGACTCAGCACATCCGCGAGAAGCTGACTACTCATCAAGTCGCGATCGGCAATAAGCGCAGGGTATAGAGGACGCAATCCGGAAGAATTTGCCGAGGCTAGCTCTAACTTGTTTTTTTTCAATGCCATGCGCGAACCACTTTCGCTTGCGTGGACGGAGTTCTAACACTTGGATTCACCGGTGCGTACCGTGATCGATGGGTGATTTGATTTTCGGATCCGCATCCGAAGTTTTTGCGATGACCGATTCCAGATCATGCGACTCTAACATACTTTCTTCTCTATTCGCCAGTAAGCCGGCGACCGCTACCAGCCCCAAAGATTGGTTTTCGTCTAATGGGCCTCTATCGGGGGGGTAGTGCTCCAGAGAAGTAGAGCCGAAGTTCTCTAGTCCTTTTCACACTTTCGGCGGCTTGTGAGTCTCCTGTGCCGAGCCTTAAGGTTTTGTTAGGGCATGGGTTCTATCACGGTCATCACGTCGAAGCCAACACGCGGCGGGGCCGTACGCTCGGGCAGGATACAGCACCATTTTTCGGTAGCAAGCGTCCGCCTGTAGGGTCTGATATTTGCATTGAGGCTCTTGTGCCCTTACCTTGAAATTCGTCCCCGTACTCTGTCTATCGACGCTGCAGGAAAGGTCACCCAAAGTATCGATGTTGAGGGACACACCGTTTTTTCTTTCAGCACACGCTCGACGACGAACAATAAATTTCGACCGATTGTAGATTCTGGTCTGCGAGAATCAATAAGCGCGCGTCCTGAACGTTGCGGACAAACCCAGTTTGCGATTTGTGATTGAACATAGGCGGCGGGTGCAATTTGCGCAACCTGCTTGATCGATACTCAGTGCAGAAGCGGCAGGGGCGCTCCAGGTCCTATGCTACTCTGGGACTCAAAGGGCGAAGCTATGTCCAGCAATCTATCAGGGCCTCTGAACTCGTCACTCGAAGAGAAGCAAGGGGGACATCCTGAGCTTGCACCGTCTGCCTTCGACGTTTGCTGGTACGCGGTGTGGACGAAGTCGCGTCAGGAGAAAGCGTCGGCAGCCAGGCTCGCCGCCCTCGACATCCCCCACTATCTGCCCTTGCAATCCCAAGCGAGGCAGTGGAGCGATCGGACACAAATAATTGAAGCGCCCCTTTTTCCCGGCTATCTGTTTGTGCAGCTGGATGATCGCGGCGGAGGCATGCTTGAAGTGCTTAGAACGCCGGGCGTGGCGGGATTCGTTGGCAACAGCCGCGGGCCGGCGCCTATTCCGGGGGAAGACATCGAATCAGTCCGAGCGGTCATCTTGCGCGGCCCCGATTACTGTACTGTGCCGCTACTCAAAGAGGGAGACCGTGTCCGTGTGGTGCGCGGGCCCCTGACAGGCGCTGAAGGGTTGCTTCTCCGATTTGGTTCAAAATCCCAATTGGTTGTTTCGATCGAGATCATTCAGCGGTCGGTAGCGGTAACTGTAAATGAAAAGGACGTAGAACCGCTCGTGCCACGATTGGCGGCGGCTGTTGAAGTAGACGCGAGCTCGCCTGCCGCAATCAATTGATGTGGCTGCGGGACGCACTATTACCTCTTTGGCTAACTTTTCTCCGCACGCACCTGCGCAGGCCAGAGGCATACTCACTCTTTGCACATGCGGCGGCGAGAGCCTTAACGAATCGAACGCCTTGATTGAGGAATTGTGGATCAGGAAGCGAGGCTTGGCCTGGCACCCAATGAGCTAAAGCGCACGACCACTGCCTCCGGTGCGCGCATGGCACCGCGTCAGCCGGTGATCGAGGGGGCCAATCGGGTGCTCCGAGCGGCGAATACCTCGTTTGCCGCGGTGAATGCCGGAGTGGCTGGCGGCGGTGTCGACGAGTTTGGCAGTCCGCCCACCATTAATGAGTCCGAGTTGCATCAGATATTATACGATTGGAATAACACTAAAGCTGAGTTCCCCGAGGATAAGTGCGTACACGAGATGTTCCAAGAGCAAGTGGCTCGGACTCCGGCCGCCGTCGCTCTTGTCTTCGAGGGTGCGTCGATTACCTATGCGGAGCTGAACCTCAGAGCCGACGAGCTGGCGCAACGTCTCAGGTTAGTGGGAGTCCAGCCGGACGCGCGCGTCGGCATCTGTCTCGAGCGCAGCTTGGAGATGGTCGTCGCTTTGCTGGCTGTCCTCAAGGCTGGCGGCGCCTATGTCCCGCTCGATCCCGGCTATCCGGTAGACCGGCTCAAATACATGCTGGAGGACAGCAATCCGATTGCGTTGCTAACCCAGAACGATCTGACCGGACGATTTGAGGAATTTAGCCGCATCATGGCGGACCCCGATCTGGCCATTCTCGCCCCGACGTCGCGAAACCGGCCAGAGACCGACACCGACTGCACTAGCCTTCGCCCAATTCCTTCCCATCTTGCTTATGTCATCTACACTTCCGGATCCACTGGTAAGCCGAAAGGAGTGATGGTCGAGCACCGAAGTCTGGTTAACCGGCTGGTCTGGATGCAAAGCGCCTACGGACTGAAGGCTAGTGACGCCGTCTTGCAGAAGACACCATTCAGCTTCGATGTGTCGGTTTGGGAGTTTTTCTGGCCGTTGATCACGGGAGCGCGACTAGTGATGGCCCGACCGGACGGGCACAAGGATCCAGCTTATCTCGTTGAAGCCATTAATCGGAACAAGATTACAACCATGCATTTTGTCCCCTCGATGCTCCAAGTGTTTCTCGAGCAGGCCGACGAGGCGCAATGCAAGACCCTGACCCGCGTCATCTCCAGTGGAGAAGGGCTCCCAGCCGCAGTGGCGCGCAACTTCAAGGAGCGTTTCCCTCATACATCCTTGCACAATCTGTATGGCCCAACCGAGACGACTGTGGACGTGACTGCATGGACCTACGAACCGGATCCGGCGCTTACCAACATCCCTATCGGCGGCCGATCGCGAACACCAGGGTCTACATTCTAGACGCCGACCGAGAGCCGGTGCCGGTGGGAGTTACAGGCGAGCTGTTTATTGGGGGGGTGGGCGTCGCGCGAGGCTATCTGAACCGTCCGGAGTTGACGGCGGAGCGTTTTCTGGCCGATCCGTTTGCCGCCGAGGCTGGCGCCAGGATGTACCGGAGCGGAGACCTCTGTCGCTGGCTCGCCGATGGCAACATCGAATATTTGGGCCGCAATGACTCCCAGGTCAAGATCCGCGGCTTCCGCATCGAGCTGGGCGAGATCGAAGCCCGGCTTGCCGAGTACGCCGAAGTGCGCGCAGCCGTCGTGGTCGCGCGCGAGGATACACCCGGAGACAAACGGCTGGTGGCGTACCTCGTTCCTGCGGCCGGAGCGAAGTTACGCGACAGCGACCTTCGCGACTTGTTGGGTCGTAGTCTGCCCGACTATATGGTCCCGCACAGCTTCATTCTGCTGGAACGCATGCCGGTAACCGCGAACGGGAAGCTGGATCGGTCCGCGTTGCCGGCACCGACGGCCAAGAATCAGCTTCGCCGCGAGCTTGCCTCGCCGCCGCTAGCAGTCGAGCCGAACCAGGCGGTCCGGAATGGGTTCGCTCCGGATGCCCCCGCCGACGTCTCCCGGGCGAGTAATTACGTCCCGCCCTCTGACTCGCTAGAGGTGCAGCTGATCGAGATTTGGGAGGAGGTCCTGGGCATAACTCGCATAGGGGTGCGGGACGACTTCTTCCAGCTTGGCGGCCACTCCTTGCTGGCCGCGCGGATGTTCGCGCGAATTGCGGAAAAGTTGCGCAAGAATATACCTCTCGCCACGTTGTTTCGAGGCGCTACGATTGAGAAGCTGGCGCAAGTCATCCGTGCCGAAGGGTGGGCCCCGCACTGGTCGGTGCTTGTTCCGATACGGGAACACGGTAACAAGCCTCCGCTCTTTCTGGTGCATGGCCTGCACGGCAATGTGCTGAATTTCTATGGGTTCCGGCATCATCTACCGGCAGACCAACCTATATATGGTATTCAGGCGAACGGCTTAGACTCCGGTCGAGCCACGTTCGCCAGTATTCCGGATATGGCGAAGCACTATATCGAAGAGATTCGGTCGGTGCAGCCGGTGGGCCCATATTTTCTAGGCGGCTTCTCCGCTGGCGGTCTGGTGGCCTACGAGATGGCCCGGCAGTTGGTTGAAACGGGAGAGCGCGTCCAGTTCCTGGCCCTATTTGATTCTTATGTCGAGGCGGCTGGGGGATTTTGGTTGAAGAGCTTTTATTCCAGGCGCGCTTTGCGGATGTCGCTGCTCGCCCTCCGCGTCAGTCTTCAGACTGTGAAAAGGGATGGGTTTCTCCCCGTGTTGATGGTCAAGTTGCATAGTATGGGGATCAATCTCCGCATCATGCTATGGCGGCTGCTAGGGTGGGTCGTTGGAAAAGCAAGGGTCGGCACGCATCTCCAACCGCAGTTCCTTAGCCCACGGGAAGCCTTTACGCATGCGATTCGAAGCTACACTCCGGGACTGTACTCTGGGTCGGCTATCTTGTTTCGCAACCCCGCTTTCGACTTCGAGGGCCAAGATTTCTCCGATGGCTGGGCACGGTACGTCACCGGAAAGCTAGAGCACAAGGAGATCTTATGCGGTCATGACAACATCTTCCGCGAACCGTACATCGGCCGCCTGGCTGACCAACTGACTGAAGCTCTCAGCGTGTCTTACGACGATTAACGGAACATCAAGTTGGATTGAAGACGGTTCGAGGTTCGGACATCAAACCCGTCGGTTACCGCGTATTAGTTCGTTGGATTCCGGACGAGAGAGGTAAATGGGGTGGTTATCGCTTTGTGTCACAAAGGTTTAAGGACCTCAATCGTGGAGAAGATGGACTTGCCAATCTGGGAAGAAGTTCGGGGTTTCGCGCGTCGGCTCAGCTGCCCGCTCAAGGCGTCCATATCGCATAGCGCTTCGCGGCTAGCGCTGGTTTCAATGACGTTTCTGGTCGGTTTTCTAGTGGGCGGCAGCGCAATGGCACAGGTGAACGTCGTCACCGCGCACAATGATAATGCGCGAGACGGCCAGAATCTGAATGAGACCATCCTGACGCCCGAGAATGTGAACTCCACGCAATTCGGCAAGCTTTTCTCGCGGCCGGTGAGCGGTGCAGTTTTCGCCCAGCCACTCTACGTCTCACAGGTGGCGATTCCGGGAAAGGGTACGCACAATGTGATTTATGTGGCGCCCGCGTCAGGAGACGTAAACGGGGTTGAAGGGGGCAGTGATGGAGACTATGTCTACGCCTTCGATGCGGACACAAACGGCGGGGTTGACGCGAATCCGCTGTGGCAGGTATCGCTACTGACCAACACGACGCCAGCCGGAACTTATACCGTGAACTACGGCGTTCTGGGAACCCCGGCCATCGATCTGGGGACCCAAACCATGTACCTGGTCAGCTCCGAGTTTCAAGGAACGGTGCAGATCTATCGTCTGCATGCGCTCGACATCACGACAGGCGCAGAGAAGTTCGGCGGGCCGATTCAGATACAGGCATCGATTCCGGGTACCGGCAGTGGAAGCTCGGGAGGGGTGTTGACCTTTGATCCTACCTATCAACTGCAACGGCCCGGGCTGCTTTTCCTGAATGGCGTGGTGTACATCGCATTTGGTTCGGTCAACGATCAAGGCCCGTGGCACGGCTGGATATTCTCTTATTCGGTGAATTCATCGACGCGAACGCTGCAGCAAGTCAATGTACTCTGCACCTCGCCGAATGGCGCCGGAGCCGGCTTCTGGATGAGCGGAGCTGGATTGGCCGCCGAAGTGTATAACCCCGCGAAACCCTACGGCAGGATGTTCGCCACTACCGGAAACGGGTCCTTCAACGCGAGTCCCCCCTACAACAACAAGATGAGCTATGGAATGAGCGTGCTGGATCTGGATCTGACCGGCGGCGTGATGACGGTCGAAGACACGTTCACTCCTTTCGATCAGCTTGCCCTCGATGCCCAGGATGGAGATCTGGGTTCCGGGGGGCCGGTGCTGCTGCCGAGCCAAACCCTGGCTTCGGGCAAGACGTTGAACCCGCTGCTTCAGGTCGGAAAATCCGGCATGTTTTACATCCTCGATCGCGACAACAATGCAGACGGCAGCAACAACCCGGCGACGGAATACAGCCCGGCGGGACTTGGAGGATTCAACGCAACCGCCGATCAGGTGGTGCAGGAGGTGCAGACCGCGGAGACTGGCCCATTGGAATGGGGCGCCGGTGTTTGGGGATCTGAAGCTTACTGGAACAACAATATCTATACTGGTGGAACAAACCTCGGAACGACTGGCGCCAACAGCCTTACCGCCAATTCCTTTGTCAACGGCGTACTTTCGACTGCGCCAACCAGCCAGAGTGTGCAGCAATTTGGCTTCGCAGGTCCAACGCCGACGGTTTCCGCCAACGGCGCAACGAATGGTATCGTCTGGGCGATAAAAACGGACACTGTCGGTTCACTGGGCGCCGCTACCTTGTTGGCCTATGACGGGACCAATCTTGGCAGCACACTCTATTCCAGCGACACCAACTTCTTACGAGATAGCCCTGGATTGCCAGTACCGTTCAACGTGCCGTCGATCGCCAATGGCAAAGTCTACGTTGGGACGACTGGTCAGCTCAGCGTCTACGGCTTGCTGGACACCACACCGACGGCCCCCGCGCCCGTATTCAGTCCGGCGGCTGGAAGGGTGGTCCTTCCGCAAGCTGTCACGATTACCGACGCGATCGCCGGCGCGACCTTTTACTATACGACTGACGGCACAACCCCGACCATCAATTCACTGGTCTACAACAGTTCAAACCCGCCCGTGGTTACTGCAAATGAGACGATCACGGCAATCGCCAGCGCAACCGGCTATCTGTTGAGTGCACCGGCGTCGGCCGCCTATTTGTCGACGACCACTCCCGCCGATCCCGTGTTCTCCCTGGCTGCCGGGACCTACACCGGAACTCAGACCCTGACGATCACCGATAGCACCCCAGGGACAACTATCTACTACACCATCGACGGGCCGGCGCCTACGGCCGCTTCCGCGGTCTATAACCGGCCTCTGTCGGTCTCCGCTTCGGAGATCGTGCAGGCGGTGGCCCTCGGTTCAAGCCCCTACCCAAGCCCGGTGGTCAGCGCAGCTTACACCATTCAACCGATTGGCACCATCGACTTTAGCACGGGTTTTGCGGCTGCCAACGGGCCGATGCAGTTCAACGGCAGCACCGATCTGGACGACTTACGTCTGCAGTTGACCAACGGCGGCCTCAGCGAAGCCGGGAGCGCCTTCTATAAGACTCCGGTGAATATTCAGCAATTCACGACCCAGTTCACCTTCCAGCTGTCGAACCCGGCCGCCGACGGCATCACTTTCACCATCCAAAATAACCGGCCCACCGCCCGAGGCGGGAGCGGAGCCGGGCTCGGATACGCGACGATCCCCAACAGCGTGGCCATCAAGTTCGATCTGTACAACAACTCTGGCGAGGGCCCGGACTCCACCGGCCTTTATGTTGACGGCGCGCTCCCGACGATGCCGGCGATCAACCTGACCGGCACCGGGATCGATCTCCATAGCGGGGACTTCATCAACGCCACCCTGATTTATAACGGAACCACTCTATACCTGACGCTGACCGACGCGGTCACGCTGGCGACCTGGTCGCAGTCTTTCACGATCAACATTCCTGCCACGGTCGGAGGCAATACTGCCTATGTCGGCTTCACCGGCGGCTCCGGCGGGCTCACCTCGAGCCAGAAGATACTCTCCTGGACTTATCTCCCCGGGCCGCCTGTTCCCAACTACGCGGCAGGCTTCGCGCCCGGTGGGATGACGCTGAACGGCGGCCCCACGTACAACGGGACCAGGCTTCGCCTGACTGACGCTAAGACCGGCGAGTTTCGGAGCGCGTTCTTCACGACTCCGGTAAATGTCCAGCAGTTCAGCTCCAGCTTCGACTTTCAACTCACCAATCCGACTTCCGACGGATTCACCTTCACCATCCAGGGGGTTGGCCCAACGGCCCGGGGGGGAGGTGGGCAGAACCTTGGTTATGGCGGCTTGCCCGAAAGCATGGCAGTCAAATTCGATCTGTTCAGCAATGCCGGCGAGGGCCCGGATTCGACTGGCCTTTACATCAATGGCGCCACGCCAACGCTTCCCGCCATTGATCTCTCTTTGACGGGAATCAATCTGCATAGCGGGGACATCTTCAACGCGCTGCTCACTTACAACGGGACTGTCCTGACGGTAATGATCACCGATACGGTGACCAACGCCTCGGCCACGCAGACCTACTCCGTCGACATTCCGGAATTGGTCGGCAGCCCGATGGCTTACGTTGGGTTTACCGGTGGCACCGGCGGCGAGACCGCCGTGCAGGAGATCCTGAATTGGACCTATAGCCCTGTTCCTTTGCAGAAGCCCGCGCTCTTAAGCGGCTTGCCGCTGACCTTAAACGGCGGAGCCGCCTTGATTGGCAGCTCGCTCGGCTTGACCGACGGCAACCTGAATGAAGGGCGCAGCGCTTTCCTGACCACTCCGGTAAACATCCAGCAGTTCAACACCAGCTTCAATTTTCAGCTCACCAATGCCGCCGCCGACGGCTTCACCTTTACCATCCAGGGAGACGGACCAACGGTCCTGGGGGGACTTGGCGGAGGTCTCGGTTATCAAGGCATCCCAGAGAGCGTGGCGGTCAAGTTCGACTTGTACAGCAACTCGGGCGAGGGGCCAGACTCGACCGGTCTTTATATCGGTGTCGCCCATCCAACCCTTCCGGCCATCAATCTTTCCTCGACGGGGATCGATCTGCATAGCGGAGACATCTTCAACGCGCAGCTTACTTACAACGGAACCACATTGACGGTGGTGATTACCGATACGGCAACGAACGCCACCGCGACCCAGACCTATACCGTCAATATCCCCGCGATTGTCGGCGGCCCGACGGCCTACGTCGGATTCACCGGCGCAAGTGGCGGCGCAACTGCGGTACAGCAAATTCTTAGCTGGAGCTTTAATTCCGGATTACTCACTGGACCTGAATTCTTTAGCGGGTTTTCGTCGTCGTCGCTCTCTCAGCTGGCTCTGAACGGCGGGGCAACGTTGAATGGAACCAGGCTTCGCCTGACTGATGCAACGCACGGTGGCGAGTTTCGCAGCGCTTTCTTCACGACTCCGGTGAGTGTCCAGCAGTTCAGCTCCAGCTTCGACTTTCAGCTGACCAATCCGCTTGCCGACGGCTTCACCTTTACCATCCAGGGGGTTGGCACAACGGCCCGAGGGGGAGGTGGGCAGGACCTTGGTTACGGCGGCTTGTCGGAGAGCGTGGCGGTCAAATTCGATCTGTTCAGCAATGCCGGCGAGGGCCCGGACTCCACTGGCCTTTACACCGATGGCGCCACTCCAACAACCCCCTCCATTGACCTCTCATCGACGGGGGTTAATCTGCATAGCGGAGACACCTTTAACGCCCAGCTTGCTTACAACGGGACCGTCCTCACGGTGGTGATCACCGACAAGGTGACCAACGCCTCAGCGACGCAACTCTACAACGTCAATATCCCCGCAATCGTCGGCGGACCGACGGCATACGTCGGGTTTACAGCCGGTACCGGCGCATCAACCGCCGTGCAAGAGATACTTAACTGGGCCTACTCTTCGGGGGCTCCGTAGTATATGGGTACCCGGCCATACTCAATTCATATTCTGATTTATTCATTTAGAGGGCTCAAAAAGGTGCAGAAAACAGGCTCGTCGATCTTGGAAGAAGTTCGCGGCGTTGCGAGCGGGCTCCGCTGCCCGCTGAAAGTGTCCTGCTCTTTTAGCGCTTCGCGGCTGGCGCTGGTTTCAATGGCGTTTCTGGTCGGTTTCATAGTGAGCGGCAGCGCCATGGCACAGGTGAACGTCGTCACCGGGCACAATGACATTGCAAGAACCGGCCAAAACCTGAATGAGACCATCCTGACGCCGTCCGACGTAAATCCGACTCAGTTCGGCAAACTCTTCTCGCAGCAGGTTTCCGGGACGATTGACGCCCAGCCCCTTTATGTCTCTCAGGTTGCCATTCCAGGCAACGGGACACACAACGTCGTCTATGTGGCGAGTACCACCGACATGGTGTATGCCTTCGACGCCGACACCAACGGTGGGACGAACGCGAAGCCTCTCTGGCAGGTATCGCTTCTGACCAATGCCACGCCTGCCGGCACGCTCACTAATGTTAACGGAGTCTTGGGAACGCCGGTGATCGATTTCGCTTCGAAGACGATCTACCTGGTCAGTTCTGAAGCGCAGAACTCCGTCGCGATCTTTCGATTTCACGCCCTCGATATCACCACCGGCGCGGAAAAGTTCGGTGGCCCTATCCAGATTGCGGCAACGGTTCCGGGCACGGGCAGCGGGAGCGTCGGAGGCAACTTGACCTTCGACCCCACGTACGAGCTGCAACGGCCCGGCCTGCTCTTCCTCAACGGTGTGGTCTACGCCGCATTTGGCTCTATCGCCGATGAGGGGCCGTGGCACGGCTGGATATTCTCCTTCGATGTGAATCCCAGCACCCAGACGCTTCAGCAGGTTGACGTATTCTGCACCGCGCCTTACGGAAGCGGGGGCGGGATCTGGATGGGCGGCGCCGGTCTGGCTGCCGAAGTGTACAACCCCGCAAAGCCTTATGGCAGGATGTTCGTAGCTACCGCCAATGGGAGCTTCTCGACAACTCCACCCTATAGCTACTCCATGAGCGTATTGGATCTCGACCTGACCGGCGGCGTAATGACGGTGGATGACCAGTTCGCTCCCTTCAATGCCGTTCTTCTTTCCAGCGAGGATAGCGATCTCGGTTCGGGAGGGCCGGTATTGTTGCCAACGCAGACTCTGGCGTCGGGGAAGACCTTGAACCCGCTGATCGAGATAGGGAAATCCGGCATGTTTTACATCCTCGATCGCGACAATAATGCAGACGGCAGTAACAACGCGGCGAAGGAATACAGCCCGGCGGGGCTGGGCGGGTTCAACGCGACCGCCGACCAAGTAGTGCAGGAGTTCCAGACGCCTATAGCAGCTGGACAAAATTGGGGCGCCGGTGTTTGGGGTACTGAAGCGTACTGGAACAACAATATCTATTTCGCCGGATTGGATCCCGCGTCGGCTAACGGCCTAGTCGCCTACTCCTTTGTTAATGGCGTATTTTCAGGCACGCCGACCAGCCGCGGTGCAGACCTCTATACGTATCCCCCCCCCACGCCCACGGTTTCCGCCAACGGCACAACTGACGGTATCGTGTGGATGCTGAAAACCGACCCTTATCCTGCGATAGGCTCCGAGGTACTGTTGGCTTACGATGCGACGAACCTTGCCCACTCGCTCTATTCGAGCAATACCAACCTGTCCCGGGACAATCCAGGCGAGCCGGATCACAACGGCGTCCCGACGATAGTCAACGGCAAAGTGTATGTCGGGGCGAGCGGTCAAGTGAGCGTTTTCGGGTTGCTGGGCCTTGCAACCACGGCCCCTACCCCAATGATCAGTCCCTCGTCTGGCACAGTAACGTTTCCCCAGACAGTCACAATAACCGATGCTGTTCCCGGCGCGACTATCTACTACACCACCAACGGCTCAACGCCAACCAGCAGTTCGGCGGTTTACAAGAGTTCAAGTCCGATCGTGGTCTCTGCCAATGAGACGGTCACTGCGATCGCCAGCGTCACCGGCGAACTGCAGAGTGCGCCGGCCTCCGCTACCTATATATCGCCGAACACCCCGGCCAATCCCGTCTTTTCCCTGGCGGCCGGGACCTACACGGGAACGCAGACCCTGACGATCACCGAGAGCACGACAGGCGCGGTCGTCTATTACACCCTCGACGGGTCGACGCCTACGGCCGCTTCCGCGGTTTACGCTCAGCCGCTCTACGTCGCCGGTTCCGAGATAGTGAATGCGATTGCGATCACCGCGGGGCCCCATTCCAGCTCGGTGGTGAGCGCTACGTATACCATCCTCCCGGTCTACACGATCGACTTTAGCCAGGGTCTTGCGCAGGCGCATGGGCCGATGCAGTTCAACGGCAGCACAGACCTGGACGACGTTCGCCTGCAGTTGACCAACGGCGGCCTCGGCGAAGCCGGGAGCGCCTTCTATGCGACTCCGGTGAATATCCAACAGTTCACCACCCAATTCACCTTCCAGCTGTCCAATCCGAGCGCCGATGGCATTACGTTCACCATTCAAAATGCCGGCCCCACTGCCCTCGGCGGGGGGAGAAAACCTCGGATACGGAGGGATCCCCAAGAGCGTGGCCATCAAATTCGATCTATTCAACAACGCTGGCGAGGGCATAGACTCGACTGGCCTTTATACCAACGGTGCGGTCCCGACGGTTCCCGCCATCGACTTGAGCGGCACTGAGATCAATCTGCATAGCGGGGACGAGTTCAACGCCACTCTGACCTACAACGGAACTAACCTCGCCCTGACGCTGACAGATGCGATCACACTGACGACCTGGTCGCAGTCTTTCACGATCGACATTCCCGGGATTGTCGGCGGCTATACCGCGTACGTCGGCTTCACCGGCAGCACCGGCGGGCTCACGTCGAGCCAGAAGATACTCTCGTGGACCTATCTCGCAGGACCGCCTATTCCCAGCTACCCAATTGGATTCAGCGCAGCCGGACTAACCGTGAACGGTGTGACCGCATTGAGCGGGACCAGGCTGCGCTTGACCAACGGTGGCTTATCTGAAGCCGGAAGCGCTTTTTATGACACAGAGGTCAATGTCCAGCAATTCGTCACAAGTTTCAACTTTCAGCTTACAAATCCGAGTTCGGAGGGTTTCACCTTCACCATCCAGGGGGGCAGCCCAGCGGCACTGGGGCAGGATTCGTGGGGTCTAGGTTACAAGAGCATCCCGGGGAGCGTGGCGGTCAAGTTCGACTTGTTCAGCAACTCGGGCGAGGGGTCCGACTCGACCGGTCTTTATACCAATGGCGCGTCTCCCACTATTCCGGCCATTAGCCTCACCCCGACGGGGATCAATCTGCACAGCGGGCACGTCTTTCATGCAGTGCTTACTTACAACGGAACCACATTGACCGTGTTGATCACCGATACGGCAACGAACGCCACCGCGACCCAGACCTATACCGTCAATATCCCCGCAATTGTCGGCGGCCCGACGGCCTATGTCGGGTTCACCGGCAGCACGGGCACTAGCAGCTCCGTGCAGGACATCCTCAACTGGACCTATCTTCTCGGACCGCCTCTTCCCAGCTACGCGGAAGGCTTCGCACCGGGTGGTCTGACGCTGAACAGCGCCAGTTATAATGGGACGAGGCTTCGCCTGACTGATACAACTCACAGTGGTGAGCAGCGCAGCGCTTTCTTCACGACTCCGGTGAATGTCCAGCAGTTCAGCACCCGCTTCGACTTTCAGCTGACCAATCCGGTTGCCGACGGCTTCACTTTTACCATCCAGGGGGGGGGGCCGACGGCCAAGGGGGGAGGCGGGGAGAACCTTGGATACGGCGGCATACCCGAGAGCGTAGCAGTCAAATTTGACCTGTTCAGCAATGCCGGCGAGGGCGCGGACTCCACTGGCCTTTACACCGATGGCGCCACTCCAACAACTCCCGCCATTGACCTTTCATCGACGGGGATTAATCTGCATAGCGGAGACACTTTCAACGCCCAGCTTGCTTACAACGGGACCGTCCTCACAGTGGTGATCACCGACAAGGTGACCAACACCTCGGCGACGCAAGCCTACACCGTTAATATCCCCGCAATCGTCGGCGGACCGACGGCATACGTCGGATTTACAGGCGGCACCGGCGCAACCACCGCCGTGCAAGAGATACTTAACTGGAGTTACTCCGTAGGGGCTCCGTAGTTAGAGGTCGAATCACTGCCCTGGGCTCGTTGTCCCTCAACGCATTGACTGCTCCGGTTTAAGGAGATGGAGTTACTATGCGGAAGTTGCCGAGTCAACGGCATGGGTGCGGCCATATTTAATTCGTTTCCTGATTTATTCATATTTCCTAATTTGTTCATTTATATAGAGGGCTCAAAGCGTGAAGAAGATGGACTTGCCAATCTGGGAAGAAGTTCGTGGTCTTGCGCGTCGGCTCAGCTGCCCGCTCAAGCCGTCCATATCGCTTAGCGCTTCGCGGCTGGCGCTGGTTTCAATGGCGTTTCTGGCCGGTTTTATAGTGAGCGGCAGCGCCATGGCACAGGTGAACGTCGTCACCGCGCACAATGACATTGCAAGAACCGGTCAAAACCTGAATGAGACCATCCTGACGCCCGAGACTGTGAACTCCACGCAATTCGGCAAGCTTTTCTCGCAGCCGGTGAGCGGTGCGGTTTTCGCCCAGCCACTCTACGTCTCACAGGTGGCGATCCCGGGCAAGGGCACACACAATGTGATTTACGTGGCGCCCGCGTCAGGAGACATAAATGGGACTGAAGGAGGCAGTGTTGGAGACTACGTCTACGCCTTCGATGCGGACACCAACGGCGGGATCGCCGCGAATCCGCTGTGGCAGGTATCGCTACTGACCAACACTGCGCCAGCCGGAACTTATACTGTGAACTACGGCGTTCTGGGAACCCCGGCCATCGATCTGGGGACCCAAACCATGTACCTGGTCAGCTCCGAGTTTCAAGGAACGGCGCAAATCTATCGTCTGCATGCGCTCGACATCACAACTGGCGCAGAGAAGTTCGGCGGGCCGATTCAGATACAGGCATCGATTCCGGGTACCGGCAGTGGAAGCTCGGGAGGGGTGTTGACCTTTAATCCCACCTATCAACTGCAACGGGCCGGGCTGCTTTTCCTGAATGGCGTGGTGTACATCCCATTTGGTTCGGTGAGTGATGAGGGGCCGTGGCACGGCTGGATATTCTCTTATTCGGTGAATTCATCGACGCAAACGCTGCAGCAAGTCAATGTACTCTGCACCTCGCCGAATGGCGCCGGAGCCGGCTTCTGGATGGGCGGAGCGGGATTGGCCGCCGAAGTGAACAACCCCGCCAAACCCTACGGCAGGATGTTCGTCGCCACCGGAAACGGGTCATTCAACGCGAGCTCCCCCTACAACAACACGATGAGCTATGGAATGAGCGTGCTGGATCTGGATCTGACCGGCGGCGTGATGACGGTCGAAGACACGTTCACTCCTTTCAATGAACATGCCCTCAATGCCCAGGATGGAGATCTGGGTTCGGGAGGGCCGGTATTGTTGCCAACGCAGACTCTGGCGTCGGGGAAGACCTTGAACCCGCTGATCGAGATAGGGAAATCCGGCATGTATTACATCCTCGATCGCGACAACAATGCAGACGGCAGCAACAACCCAGCGACGGAATACAGCCCGGCGGGGCTGGGCGGATTCAACGTGGCAACTGATCAGGTGGTGCAGGAGGTGCAAACTCCGATAGAGACCTCTCAAAACTGGGGGGCTGGTGTTTGGGGATCTGAAGCTTACTGGAACAACAATATTTATTCCGGCGGAACAAACGGCGCGAACGGCATCCTTGCCCATTCCTTTGTCGAGGGCGTGCTCTCGGCCACGCCGACCAGCCAGAGTGTGCAGCAATTTGGCTACCCTAACCCGACGCCGGCGGTTTCCGCCAACGGCGCAACGAATGGTATTGTGTGGGTGATAAAAACGGACACTCTTGGTTGGCTGGGTGCTGAGGCACTATTAGCCTTCGACGGGACCAATCTTGGCAACACACTTTATTCCAGCGATACCAATTTGTTGCGCGATAACCCGGGAACTCCGATACCCTTCAACGTGCCGACAATCGCTAACGGGAAGGTCTATGCCGGGGCAGGCAATGAGATTAGCGTCTACGGTTTGCTGGGCGTCACGCCGACGGCCCCGACACCGATGATCAGTCCGGCGGCTGGAAGAGTGCCCTTTCCGCAGGCGGTCACGATTACCGACGCGATCGCCGGCGCGACCATCTACTACACCACCGACGGCACAACCCCAACCAGCAGCTCGCCGGTATACGACAATTCCAACCCGCCCGTGGTTACTGCAAATGGGACGATCACGGCAATCGCCAGCGCAACCGGCTATCTGTTGAGTGCGCCGGCGTCGGCCGCCTATTTGTCGACGACCACTCCGGCCAATCCCGTGTTCTCCCTGGCCGCCGGGACCTACACCGGAACTCAGACCCTGACGATCACCGATAGCACCCCGGGGACAATTATCTATTACACCATCGACGGGCCGGCGCCTACGGCCGCTTCCGCGGTCTATAACCGGCCTCTGTCGGTCTCCGCTTCGGAGATCGTGCAGGCGGTGGCCCTCGGTTCAAGCCCCTACCCAAGCCCGGTGGTCAGCGCCACCTACATTATTCAACCGGTTGGCACCATCGACTTCAGCCAGGGTTTTGCAGCCGCCAACGGGCCGATGCAGTTCAACGGCAGCACCGACCTGGACGACTTCCGGCTGCAGTTGACCGACGGCGGCCTCGGCGAAGCCGGGAGCGCCTTCTATGCGACTCCGGTGAATATTCAGCAGTTCTCCACCCAATTCACCTTCCAGCTGTCGAATCCGAGCGCCGACGGGATTACGTTCACCATCCAAAATAACGGCCCCACCGCACTCGGCGGGATCGGAGGCGGGCTCGGATACGCGAGGATCCCCAACAGCGTGGCCATCAAGTTCGATCTGTACAACAACTCTGGCGAGGGCCCGGACTCCACCGGCCTTTATGTTGACGGCGCGATGCCGACGATGCCGGCGATCAACCTGACCGGCACCGGGATCGATCTCCATAGCGGGGATACATCAACGCCACCCTGATTTACAACGGGACCAACTTGACCATGACGCTGACCGACGCGATCACGCTGGCGACCTGGTCGCAGTCTTTCACGATCAACATTCCTGCCACGGTCGGCGGCAATACCGCCTATGTCGGCTTTACCGGCGGCTCCGGCGGACTCACCTCGAGCCAGAAGATCAATTGGTGGACGTATCTTCCCGGACCGCCTGTTCCCAACTACGCGGCGGGCTTCGCGCCGGGTGGGATGACGCTGAACGGCGGCCCCACGTACAACGGGACCAGGCTTCGCCTGACCGACGCCGCTATCCATGGTGAGGAGCGCAGCGCTTTCTTCACTATTCCGGTGAATGTCCAGCAGTTCAGCTCCAGCTTCGACTTTCAGCTCACCGATCCGGTTGGCGACGGATTCACCTTTGCCATTCAGGGGGTTGGCCCAACGGCCAAAGGGGGAGGCGGGGAGAACCTCGGTTACGCGGGCATAGCGAATAGTGTGGCGATCAAATTCGATCTGGACAACGATGCCGGCGACGGCCAGGATTCTACTGGCCTTTATACCGATGGCGCCGGGCCAACGCTTCCCGAGATCGACCTTTCATCGACGGGAATCAATCTGCATAGCGGGGACATCTTCAACGTGCTGCTCACTTACAACGGGACTGTCCTGACGGTAGTGATCACCGATACGGTGACCAACGCCTCGGCCACGCAGACCTACTCCGTCGACATTCCGGAATTGGTCGGCAGCCCGATGGCTTATGTTGGGTTTACCGGCGGCACCGGTTTCAATACCGCCGTGCAGGATATCCTGAATTGGACCTATAGCCCTGTTCCTTTGCAGAAGCCCGCGCTCTTAAGCGGCTTGCCGCTGACCTTAAACGGCGGAGCCGCCTTGATCGGGACCTCGCTCGGCTTGACCGACGGCAGCCAGAATGAGGCGCGCAGCGCTTTCCTGACCTCTCCGGTAAACATCCAGCAGTTCAACACCAGCTTCAATTTTCAGCTCACCAATGCCGCCGCCGACGGCTTCACCTTTACCATCCAGGGAGACGGACCAACGCCCCTGGGGGGACTTGGCGGAAGTCTCGGTTATCAGGGCATCCCGATGAGCGTGGCGGTCAAGTTCGACTTGTACAGCAACTCGGGCGAGGGGCCTGACTCGACCGGTCTTTATATCAATGGCGCCAATCCAACCCTTCCGGCCATCAATCTTTCCTCGACGGGGATCGATCTGCATAGCGGAGACATCTTCAACGCGCAGCTTACTTACAACGGAACCACATTGACGGTGGTGATTACCGATACGGCAACGAACGCCACCGCGACCCAGACCTATACCGTCAATATCCCCGCGATTGTCGGCGGCCCGACGGCCTACGTCGGCTTCACCGGCGCAAGTGGCGGCGCAACTGCGGTACAGCAAATTCTTAGCTGGAGCTTTAATTCCGGATTACTCACTGGACCTGAATTCTTTAGCGGGTTTTCGTCGTCGTCGCTCTCTCAGCTGGCTCTGAACGGCGGGGCAACGTTGAATGGAACCAGGCTTCGCCTGACTGATACAACTCACGGTGGCGAGTTTCGCAGCGCTTTCTTCACGACTCCGGTGAGTGTCCAGCAGTTCAGCTCCGGCTTCGACTTTCAGCTGACCAATCCGCTTGCCGACGGCTTCACCTTTACCATCCAGGGGGTTGGCCCAACGGCCCGAGGGACAGGCGGGGCGGACCTTGGTTACGGCGGCATGCCGGAGAGCGTGGCGGTCAAATTCGATCTGTTCAGCAATGCCGGCGAGGGCCCGGACTCCACTGGCCTTTACACGAATGGCGCCACTCCAACAACTCCCTCCATTGACCTCTCATCGACGGGGGTTAATCTGCACAGCGGAGACACCTTCAACGCCCAGCTTGCTTACAACGGGACCGTCCTCACGGTGGTGATCACCGACAAGGTGACCAACGCTTCGGCGACTCAGGTGTATACTGTGAATATCCCCGCAATCGTCGGCGGACCGACGGCATACGTCGGGTTTACAGCCGGTACCGGCGCATCAACCGCCGTGCAAGAGATACTTAACTGGGCCTACTCTTCGGGGGCTCCGTAGTATATGGGTACCCGGCCATACTCAATTCATATTCTGATTTATTCATTTAGAGGGCTCAAAAAGGTGCAGAAAACAGGCTCGTCGATCTTGGAAGAGGTTCGCGGCGTTGCGAGCGGGCTCCGCTGCCCGCTGAAAGTGTCCTGCTCTTTTAGCGCTTCGCGGCTGGCGCTGGTTTCAATGGCGTTTCTGGTCGGTTTCATAGTGAGCGGCAGCGCCATGGCACAGGTGAACGTCGTCACCGCGCACAATGACATTGCACGAACCGGTCAAAACCTGAATGAGACCATCCTGACGCCCGAGAATGTGAACTCCACGCAATTCGGCAAGCTTTTCTCGCAGCCGGTAAGCGGTGCGGTTTTCGCCCAGCCACTCTACGTCTCACAGGTGGCCATCCCGGGCAAGGGTACGCACAATGTCGTCTATGTGGCGCCCGCGTCAGGGGACATAAATTCGACCGAAGGGGGCAGTGTTGGAGACTACGTCTATGCCTTCGATGCGGACAGCAACGGCGGGCTCGACGCGAATCCGCTGTGGCAGGTATCGCTACTGACCAACACGGCGCCGGCTGGAACTTATACAGTGAACTACGGCGTTCTGGGAACCCCAGTGATCGATCTGGGGACCCAAACCATGTACCTGGTCAGCTCCGAGTTTCAAGGAACGGTGCAGATCTATCGTCTGCATGCGCTCGACATCACGACAGGCGCAGAGAAGTTCGGCGGGCCGATTCAGATACAGGCATCGATTCCGGGTACCGGCAGCGGGAGCGTGGGGGGGGTGTTGACCTTTAACGCCACATATCACCTGCAACGGGCCGGGCTGCTTTTCCTGAATGGCGTGGTGTACATCCCATTTGGTTCGGTGAGCGATGAGGGGCCGTGGCACGGCTGGATATTTTCTTATACGGTGAATCCAACTACGCAAACGCTGCAGCAAGTCAATGTACTCTGCACCTCGCCGAATGGCGCCGGAGCCGGCTTCTGGATGAGCGGAGCTGGATTGGCCGCCGAAGTGTACAACCCCGCAAAGCCTTATGGCAGGATGTTCGTAGCTACCGGAAACGGGTCATTCAACGCGAGCTCCCCCTACAACAACACGATGAGCTATGGAATGAGCGTGCTGGATCTAGACCTGACCGGCGGCGTGATGACGGTCGAAGACACGTTCACTCCTTTCAATGAACTTGCCCTCGATGCCGAGGATGGAGATCTGGGTTCCGGAGGGCCGGTGCTGCTGCCGACCCAAACCCTGGCTTCGGGCAAGACGTTGAAGCCGCTGCTTCAGGTCGGAAAATCCGGTCTGTATTACATCCTCGATCGCGACAATAATGCAGACGGCAGTAACAGCCCGGCGACGGAATACAGCCCGGCGGGACTTGGAGGATTCAACGCAGCCGGGGATCAGGTGGTGCAGGGGGTACAGACCCCGGAGAGTGCAGGAACAGGCTGGGGCGCCGGAGTTTGGGGCACCGAAGCATACTGGAACAACAATATCTATTCTGGTGGAACAAATCTTGGATCGGCTAACGCCAACAGCCTCACCGCCTATTCCTTTGTCAACGGCGTACTTTCGACTACGCCGACCAGCCAGAGTGTGCAGAAATTTGGCTTCGCTGCTCCGACACCGGCGGTTTCCGCCAACGGCGCAACGAATGGTATTGTGTGGGTGATAAAAACGGACACTGTCGGTTCGCTAGGCGCCGCTACACTGTTGGCCTATGACGCGACCAATCTTGGCAACACACTTTATTCCAGCGATACCGATTTGTTGCGGGATAGCCCCGGAACTCCGGTAACCCTCAACGTGCCGTCGATCGCCAACGGCAAGGTCTATGTTGGCGCGATGGGGCAAGTGAGCGTCTTTGGCTTGCTGGGCGCCACACCGACGGCCCCGGCGCCCGTGTTCAGTCCGGCGGCTGGAAGAGTGCTCTTTCCGCAGACGGTCACGATTACCGACGCGATCGCCGGCGCGACCATCTACTACACCACCGACGGCACAACCCCAACCGTCAACTCACTGGTCTACAACAGTTCAAGCCCGCCCGTGGTTACTGCAAATGAGACGATCACCGCGATCGCCAGCGCAACCGGCTATTTGTTGAGCGCTCCGGCGTCGGCCGCGTATTTGTCCAAGACTGCTCCCGCCAATCCCGTGTTCTCCCTGGCTGCCGGGACCTACACCGGAACTCAGACCCTGACGATCACCGATAGCACCCCGGGGACAACTATCTACTACACCATCGACGGGCCGGCGCCTACGGCCGCTTCGGCGGTCTATAACCGGCCTCTGTCGGTCTCCGCTTCGGAGGTAGTGCAGGCGGTCGCCATCAGTCCAGGCCCCTACTCGAGCCCGGTGGTCAGCGCTACCTACATTATTCAACCAGTTGGCACCATCGACTTCAGCCAGGGTTTTGCGGCCGCCAACGGGCCGATGCAGTTCAACGGCAGCACCGACCTGGACGACTTCCGGCTTCAGTTGACCAACGGCGGACTGAACGAGGGGGGGAGCGCCTTCTATGCGACTCCGGTGAATATTCAGCAGTTCTCCACCCAATTCACCTTCCAGTTGTCGAACCCGGCCGCCGACGGCATTACTTTCACCATCCAAAATAACCGCCCCACCGCACTCGGCGGGATCGGAGACGGGCTCGGATACGCGACGATCCCCAACAGCGTGGCCATCAAGTTCGATCTGTACAACAACGCGGGTGAGGGCCCAGACTCCACCGGCCTTTATATTGACGGCGCGATGCCGACGGTACCGGCGATCAACCTGACCGGGACCGGGATCAATCTGCATAGCGGGGACGAGTTCAACGCCTCCCTGATTTACAACGGGACCACCTTGACCATCACGCTGACCGACGCGATCACGCTGGCGACCTGGATGCAGTCTCTCACGATCAACATTCCTGCGACGGTCGGAGGCAATACTGCCTATGTCGGCTTCACCGGCGGCTCCGGCGGGCTCTCGTCGAGCCAGAAGATCAATTGGTGGACTTATTTTCCCGGACCGCCTGTTCCCAACTACACGGCGGGCTTCGCGCAGAGTGGTATGACGCTGAACGGCGGCGCCACGTACAACGGGACCAGGCTTCGCCTGACCGATGGTAACGATGGTGAGTCGCGCAGTGCGTTCTTCACGACTCCGGTAAATGTCCAGCAGTTCAGCTCCAGCTTCGACTTTCAACTCACCAATCCGGGTGCCGACGGATTTACCTTTGCCATTCAGGGGGTTGGTCCAACGGCCTTAGGGGGAGGCGGACAGAACCTCGGTTATGGCGGCATAGCTAAGAGTCTGGCCATCAAATTTGATCTGTTCAGCAACGCCGGCGAAGGGCCGGATTCTACTGGCCTTTACACCGATGGCGCCACGCCAACGCTTCCCTCCAATGATCTCTCTTTGACGGGAATCAATCTGCATAGCGGAGACATCTTCAACGCGCAGCTTACATACAACGGGACTGTGTTGACGGTAGTGATCACCGATTCGGTGACCAACGCCTCGGCCACGCAGACCTACTCCGTCGACATCCCGGAATTGGTCGGCAGCCCGACGGCTTACATTGGGTTTACCGGCGGCTCCGGTGGAATCGGCGCGATCCAGGAGATACTGAGTTGGACCTATAGCCCTATTCCTTTGCAGAAGCCCGCGCTCTTAAGCGGCTTGCCTCTGACCCTAAACGGCGGAGCCGCCTTGATTGGCAGCTCGCTCGGCTTAACCGACGGCAACCTGAATGAAGGGCGCAGCGCTTTCCTGACCACTCCGGTAAACATCCAGCAGTTCAACACCAGCTTCAATTTTCAGTTCACCAATGCCGCAGCCGACGGCTTCACCTTTACCATCCAGGGCGCCGGACCAACGGCACTGGGGGTAATTGGCGGAGGTCTCGGTTATCAGGGCATCCCGATGAGCGTGGCGGTCAAGTTCGACTTGTTCAGCAACTCGGGCGAGGGGGCCGACTCGACCGGTCTCTATACCGATGGCGCGTCTCCCACTATTCCCGCCATTAACCTCACCCCGACCGGGATCAACCTGCACAGCGGAGACGTCTTCAACGCGCAGCTTACTTACAACGGAACCACATTGACAGTGGTGATCACCGATACGGCAACGAACGCCACCGCGACCCAGACCTATACCGTCAATATCCCCGCGATTGTGGGCGGCCCGACGGCCTATGTCGGGTTCACCGGCGCAAGTGGCGCCTTAACCTCGGTGCAGCAGATTCTTAACTGGAGCTTTAATTCCGGGTTACTCACTGGACCTGAATTCTTAAGCGGGTTTTCGGCGTCGTCGCCCTCTCAGCTGGCCCTGAACGGCGGGGCAGCGTTGAATGGGACGAGGCTTCGCCTGACTGACGCCGCTGTCGCTGGTGAGGAGCGCAGCGCTTTCTTCACGACTCCGGTGAGTGTCCAGCAGTTCAGCACCGGCTTCGATTTTCAGCTGACCAATCCGCTTGCCGACGGCTTCACCTTTACCATCCAGGGGGTTGGCCCAACGGCCTTGGGGGGAGGCGGGTATGACCTTGGTTACGGTGGCATGCCGGAGAGCGTGGCGGTCAAATTTGATCTGTTCAGCAATGCCGGCGAGGGCCCGGACTCCACTGGCCTTTACACCGATGGCGCCACTCCAACAACCCCCGCCATTGATCTTTCATCGACCGGGATTAATTTGCATAGCGGAGACACCTTTAACGCCCAGCTTGCTTACAACGGGACCGTCCTCACGGTGGTGATCACCGACAAGGTGACCAACGCCTCGGCGACGCAACTCTACAACGTCAATATTCCCGCAATTGTCGGCGGAACGACGGCATACGTCGGGTTTACCGGCGGCACCGGCGGATTAGCCGCCGTGCAAGAGATACTCGACTGGGTCTACTCTTCGGGGGCTGGCGGATGACTCCGACAACTGCGATCTTTCTGAGAGTCCTTCGTAAGTTAAGCGCGGTAATTTTCAGCGTTGAGTTATTTATAAGAATTCATCGCTGACCGCAGCCGTTATATGACAATCGTCTTTAAATGCAAGCTCGAGTACTGCCGGGCCATTAATAACTGGAAGTTCCCCAAAATCTGGCTAGACAGGCAGTTGCTGTTCCCGCGAGCTAAGACCAATATCTGATCCGCTTCACAATGTGACTAGAAGCGGGCTACGGCAAACAACTCGGCGCCGCCACCAGAATGCAAAACAAAACTTGAGGGTTGCTAATTATGGAATCTAACCTGCAGAAAGCACTAACATTTCGTGATTTGTGGGCAATGTACCGAAGAAGGCAGACTATTGTCTATAGAACCGTAATATTCTTCGGTCTCCTGGCTGCCCTTTACTGTATTTTCAGCGTTCGTGAATATGAAGCCACAGCTGTAGTTCAAGTTGAGAATAAGAACCAAGACAGACTTGGCATAGAGAACCTGGCGGGGGGGGCTACAGATGAGGGCGGTAATGCTCTGGAGGATACGATCAATATCCAGACGCAGGCCAGGATACTGCAGTCCGACACGCTGGCCCTGAAAACCATCGAAGCTCTTCATATGGAAGACACCCGAGATTTCAAGCCTCATTGGAGTCCCATTAGCTGGGTCCTGGGGATATTTTCGCCAAAGGGAGAGACGGATCCAGCAAACGCCAGCCTCGAAGAGTCTCCGCAGAGGAGACGTCGTGTCCTGTCAGTGTTTAGCCATAACCTGTCTGTCAGCCAGATCAGCGGCACTCGACTAATGACCGTCTCCTATCTCAGCTCCGATCCCAAACTGGCTGCAGCGGTGGTCAATAAGCTGATGGAGTCGCTCATCGATTACTCATTTCAAACGCGCTTCGATGCGACTAATCAAGCCGCCGGATGGTTGAGCGGCCAGCTGGGAGATCTGCGCAAGCAGAGTGAAGAACTGCAGAGGAAGGTCGCAGACCTGGAGAGCAAATCCGGTGTTTACAGCCTGGGTACAGTAGACACCCAGGGCCGTGATCAAACCTACTCCGGCGTAATCGACAATTTGCAGCAAGCAACAGTGCAATTGTCCCAATCAGAACAAAATCGGATTCTTCGCGGAGCAATTCTCCATGCGGCCGAAAGCGGCGACGCCGAAATGCTTTCCGGACTAGCAGGCAACACATCGAACGGATCTCCCGTTAACAGCGCTCTGACTCTCATTCAGAACTTGCGTGGCCAGGAGGCCACGCAAGAGGCAGCACTTCAGGAGGCTGAGTTAAAATATGGCCCAGCCTACCCCAAACTAGCGGAGCTCCGCGGCAGCATAGCAGCCCTTCAGCACTCCATCCAGCAAGAGATCGGCCGCTTGACGGCGAGGGCGAAGAGCGATTATGACGATGCGACACAGACTGAAGCTGAAACGCGTAATGAATATAACAAGGCCAAGGCTGCAGCTGATGCGCTCAACAATAAATCGATTGACTTCACAGTCCTTCGGCAGGAAGCGGATGAAAGCCGCAAGCTTTACCAGGAGCTTCTGGAAAGATTTAAGCAGGCAGGAGTTCTTGAGAGCCTGAAGGGTTCGACGATCGAAGTTGTTGATCCTGGTCGCGTCCCCGACAAGCCCAAGAAACCAAGTGTCCCCCGCGATATGGCTGCTGCGATCGGTGGAGGACTTTTCCTAGGCTCCTGCCTTGCATTCTTAATTGACCTCATGGACAGCAGGATCAATACGATCGGTGACGCGCAATCGATTAGCGGCGGCAACCTGCTCGGTGTAATGCCGGCCTTCAACGCGAAACAAGCCCTGTCGACATCCGAAGGCGCTCTGGCTAGCCTGGACAATCCTCAATTTCCGTTTATAGAAGCAATGCGAACGATTCGTACAAGAATTACGCTGAAACGCGGCGCTGAGCCATCCACTGTGATTCTGGTTACCAGTTCTGTATCGGGGGAAGGGAAGAGTACGGTCAGCGCCAATCTGGCCGTTTTGCTCGCACAAGCACGCAAGCGGGTGCTTCTCATTGACACTGACCTTCGCCTCGGTGCCCTGCAGGTCAGATTAAACCTGCCTTCGGGGACCGGCCTCAGCGAGCTTTTAGCTAGCGAAGTGAAGCATCCGGAGATTCATCCCGTCCTGGCGGTACCCCAGCTAGATGTGCTCCATGCGGGCGCGCGTGCGACCGACCCCTCTGAACTGCTTGGTTCGGAGACCTTTTCCCGCTGGCTGTCGGCATGGCGTGAAGAATACGATTATGTGGTCATGGACTCGGCTCCCATCTTGCCGGTTTCAGACTCTCTCAGCTTAGCGCCACTCAGCGACATTACTCTTCTTGTCGCACGCCCGGGGCACACGCGAAAGTCCGAACTGGCCGCAAGCATACAGCTTCTCGAAAGCAGTACCAAGCCCCTTGTCGCGGTGGTCCTTAATGGTTTGCGTCCGTATGAAGACGGATACTCCAGCTACTTCAGCTACCCCAAGGCTGCGCGCCACTATCTCGATATGGTGGTCAAAGCTAAGAAGATGATTATCGGTAGCTGAGCCATTCTTAAGTCGTCGACTCGATTGAAGTCTAAGAGTTCAAGGGGGATACTTCGTGAAAATTGCTATCGTTCACCCGTGGTTTTTGATGCGTGGCGGAGGAGAGAAGGTCGTCGATGTACTGGCCGAAATGTATCCCTCGGCTGACATTTACAGCCTTTTCGTCAACCCTAAGATGTTGTCCCCTATTCTGCGCAATCGCGGAGTGCACCCGAGCATTCTGAATGCTTTCCCCTTCTCATCAAAGCTGCATCGTCAACTGCTGCCCCTCTACCCGTTCGCTGTCGAAAGCCTAGATCTACGTGCGTACGATCTGGTCATCAGCTCATGCGGCCCCGCAATGATGGGATGCAATATTCGTCAAGACGCCGTGCATATCTGTTACTGTCACACGCCACAGCGCTCGTGGTGGGACTTATATTCTGAGCATCAATTGCAGTTGTCGCTACCGCTTCGCTACTTGTTTGTCTTGGCCGCCGCGCGCGTTCGCACATGGGAATTCTCCGCCATGCAGCGAGTTGACCATGTCATTAGCAATTCACACTACATAGCCGACCGTGTCTTCAGGTATTTTCGGCGCGAAAGCTCTGTCATCTACCCTCCAGTGAGCACAGCGGGTAAACCGGCGTTGTCTCATACCGGAAGCTACTACTTATCTGTGGCACGGTTGGAGACGCAGAAACGCATTGACATCCTAATCCGCGCCTGCAATGCACTCGGCCGCAAGCTTGTAATCGTCGGCACAGGGAAGAAAGAGGCGTATCTCAAATCGATCGCCGGCCCAACTATCGAATTTCTCGGTTATGTTCCAGACGCTCTTCTGCCGGATATCTACGCCAACTGCAAGGCATTCGTGTTCGCAGCTTTAGAAGATTTTGGTATATCCCCGATCGAGGCCCAGTCCTACGGGAAGCCGGTCATTGCCTTCGGTCAGGGTGGATCTCTTGAAACCGTTCGAGTGAACGACCCAGACGGCCTTCCTGACACAGGATTATTCTTCCAGGAACAGACGCCGGAATCGGTAGCAGAAGCAATCCTGCGCTTTGAATCGCTGGAATACCAATTCGCTCCGTCTGAAATCCACAAACATGCTCTAGGGTTCGATACTGCCGTCTTTAGTCGGCAGTTCACCGAGTTTGTCGACATGGCCATGAAGGCGAAGGAAATGCGGGCGCCGGCCCTCAGGAAGATGCCGACGGGAGCTTCTGTCACCAAAAGCGCATCGGATCCCGTCTTGGAGGGAAGCACAAATCAACTAGGCGATCGCTGGCAGCGTCCCCTAAGCGCAGTGATTGGGGAGCCCATATCCAAGTGATCTGCAGCGGTTCCACACTAACATCGAGTGACCGAGTGGTATTATCTCGATGTTCTGCCTCGTTTACGGAAAGCACCCGCTTCCTATGAGTCACCCAAAGTGGCAGTTATTAGCCGCAGGTAACCGGCCATTTGTCATAAAGACCCATTTCAGAGCAAGGGCTTAGTTGATCCCTGCCGAGGCGCGTGTTCCTGAGTCCAAAACGCACCACATGATTCTACGGGTTCTTCCAGATACCGCATCGTTGCGACCGCGAACGAGACGGCCCCAGGACGAACATATCCAAGGAGGCCTCTCTGCTAAGAGGCCTCATCTAAGAGCAGATTACTAACAGGCTTCTCCGATTCTCAAGAGTGTATGATCTACGATATTTTGCCGGAAGTAGAAGAGTTCAGCGAACAGCGCGGTGGTGCAATCTCCAAGGTTGTTGCCAACCTTGTTCGACTTGATGACTCGAGAGTTGCTGTGTGCTCGGCATCCGATGGGTCCTGGGGACTTGGTGCGGATCGAACCGTCGTCATTCCGGCGCTACTCGCCCACGGCAAACTTCGTGGCCGAAGAGTTATTCCGGCATGGATGGAACGCCTCTTTTATCGGCAGGCCTACGGATCGTTGTTGTCGAGAGTCAGGGACGGGGACACTGTGTGGTGTCACAACCAGCCACTTATCGCCGAGGCCCTTGCTGAGATACTAGCCCAATCTGGGGTGAAACTTGTCTACCACTCGCACGATCCACATGTGCCTGATCGGGTTAGAAAAGTTTTTGCGTCCCTCAAGCCGGCAGCATGGGTATTTGTGAGCAATGCCCTTCGAGAACGATTTTGTACTCTATTTCCGCACATAAGAGACACGTACGTCGTCCATAATGGTGCGGACGATAGGATATTTTATCCTCTTGTCGGAGGTGCCCCTCGAAGCAACGCAGTACCAGTGATTCTTTATGTTGGCCGGCTGCATCCGGAAAAGGGTGTCCAAGTTCTGGTGGAAGCCATGAGACTCCTCCATGAACGCGGCATCAGCGCCCTCTGTAAGATCATTGGTTCTGCATACTCAGGAGGGAGTAAACCAACCCGGTATGTTAAGTCGTTGTATAGCTCTAGTCCGCCGAACGTAACCTTGTTAGGATATCGCGCGCCCCACGAAATAGCTCAGGAGATGCGCTCAGCGGACCTGCTGTGTTGTCCATCTATCTGGCTCGAGGCGTTTGGAAGTGTGAACATCGAAGCAATGGCTAGTGGCATTCCCGTAGTTGCCAGTCGTGTAGGTGGGATTCCGGAGATCGGGGCCGAGGGTGGCGTCCTCTTGGTAGAACCGGGCGGTGCGGTCGATCTTGCCGATGCGCTGCAAAAGCTGATATTAGACGAAAGTCTTCGCCAGAAAATGGGAGCAGAAGGTCTTGCATCTTTCCGGCGAAGGTTTACGTGGCCTTGCATTCTTAGACGGCATCACGAAATAATAGAACAGCTATGGCAGAAGCCTTCGCCAGGATCATCATCGTCTACGACCGTTTGGATCGATCGAGACCCGCGGCGCGATGTCTCTTCAGCTCAGGGCTGATATCAACCCCATGGCCCGAGTTCTACATACGATTTGAACGCCAGGCACAAGTTGTTGGTGGGCAACGGATCGAACAGCAAGGCACATCGTGCGATGTGTTCCTGCCAGTGCAGTTGAGGAGTGTGCGAAATGAGGTTCAACCACGACCCTGGTGTGTGGCTTCGACAGAATCGATCCAACACGATTGAAATGAGCACTTCCTCTGACGAACAACCAATAAGCAGCCTGCTTGTTGTCTGGGTTCTCATGATTCCACTCATCTATCTAGCGTCACGAGGACAGCTCTGGTTTCAAGCTGAGAATACCGCTCAGGGTTTGGTGGATATGTCCGGTGTGAGTCTTCCCGATCAAAGCGGGAAGAACATCCTAATAACGGGATCCATGTTAGCCGTTATGTCTATCTGTTGTTTTAAATGGAGTCGGGAAATAGCCAGAGCGTGTTCACAGGCTAGCTTACTGATCGCTCTGGCCGCCTGGGCAACCGCCTCCTGTGTATGGTCGCAGTTCCCGTCGTTTTCTTTCAAGATGGGCATGTACCTAGTCGTAAATACGGCGTTTGGCCTGTTTCTCTATCGCCGCTTTACTCAATTGCAGCAAATGCGGCTCTTCTATTTGCTCGGCTGGATTTGTCTGGCACTTAGCTATGCCTTGTGCCTGTTCTTCCCGCAATTTGGTTTCGATGCCACTGCTGCGCTGGGGGGAGACGCGTGGCGCGGAATGTATACATATAAGAATTCATGCGCCATGACGACAACATTCCTGTTATCTGTCGGGCTATTCCTGCCAACCAAATCGATCGCGGCCAAGATTGGAAAACTCGCATTTAATGTTCTCTCAATTGTCCTTATCTACTTTACTCAGTCCAGAACGGGCTGGGTAGTACTAATATTCCTTCTGGCCTATCTGTTTGCCACGAAGGTTGGCGCGATATTTGACGGCGCCAATCGGACCGCCTTACTACTCCTGGAGATATTTATTGCAGTTCCGGTTGTCACGGTATTGTATATCGATCGTGAAGCTCTAACCTATCTTATTGGCAAAGACCCAACTTTGAGCGGACGATCAGACATATGGAAAGCGGTATTGGTCGCCATCTCCAATCGCCCGATTCTGGGGTACGGCTACATGGGTTTTTTTCATGGTTTGGAAGGTGCTTCCGTGAATCTTACCCTCGCGAGCGGGTGGAGCGTGAGTGCGGCCCATAACGGCTTCCTTGATGTCTGGGTCATGCTGGGAGCCGTGGGCCTCGCGTTACTCGTGGCAGCATTTGCGCGGGCTTGCAAGGATACGTTCATTTGTCTTCGCGCTGAGTATTCGCCATATCTGGCGTGGTGTGGGTCGGTGATCCTCCTCCTGATTGTGACCAATATGGATGAGAGGGCAGCGGTGGTGCCGAACGATCTTATATGGGTTTTCTGCGTCATAAGTTGCGCGGGTGTGGCTGATGGCGCAAAGCGTATCAGGGCGAGCACGGAGACTTATGCTCTGCGGGGAGGAACGATCAAGCGCGATGCTCTGGTAGCTCCAGTGACGCATGGAAGTCTATAATACCGCAGCCCTTACGTCTAACCGGCCCGGCTGCGCTAGTGCCGGGGAAGGGCGACGGCATTGATTGTATGCGATCGGGAATTAAAACACCCGTGTTGGATACGGGGAACCTCAGGAGCGGGTCATAGGCGAGTCAGCTCAGACGTCGTTGGGTGAGGCATCGGGCAATTGGGTCTCGCATAGCGGTTTCTTGTAGGTGTGGTTAACCTTGACATAGTAGGTGCTTGCCTTCATCGGACTTCGGAATTAAATAGGCATATTCGATAGAGGCTCCCAAAATGAATAGGTTGTGGAAAGAGTGGGAACGAATCCGTTCTAGTTCCCTCGCTCGCAATGCTGGTTGGGTGCTTGCAGGCCAGGGGCTCTCGATCATATTTCAGAGCGTTTATTTTATCTTGCTTGCAAGACTCCTTGGCAGTACCCAGTACGGCATTTATGCCGGGGTATTCGCCATGGTATATGTCTTGGCCGTGTACAGTTCGATGGGTTCGCCATTTGTTTTATTGCGTTGCGTAAGCGCGGACCGCAGCAAATTCGCGCTTTACTGGGGCAACGTTCTCGCGACGATATTTTTCCTTGGCAGCCTATTCATAGGTGTTCTGGTCTTTGCAGTTCCTCATCTCGCGCGTTCTTATTCCTGGATACTGGTGCTCTGCGCAGCTCTCGCAGACTGCTTCTGCAACCAACTGATCGATGCCGCGTCCCGCGTGTTTCAGGCCTTCGAGAACATGCGGATCATGGCCATCCTTAGTCTCCTGGTGAATTTTCTACGCCTGCTTCTGGCGGGATTCCTGCTTTGGCGCATGTCCCATGCAACTGCCCAACAATGGGTAGCGGCTAGCTTGGTTGTATCTGTCGTGGCGGCTTGCGCAGCACTGGCGCTTGTGACTTATTACTATGGCAAGCCTGCTTTTTCTCAGCGACTTCTGCGCCAAAGTGTGGGGGAGGGTGTTGTCTTCGCCATGTCCAGCTCGACTATGGCGATCTACAATAATATCGACAGGGCCTTGCTTGGTCACTACGGCATGAACGCTGCCAACGGTATCTATTCGATGGCGTACCGAGTAATCGACATGGCTACCATTCCTATCGCGTCGGTTCATGCGGCGGCCTTTCCCCGATTCTTTCGCAAAGGAATTGAAGGCATCCAGAGCACTACTGCCTTCGCGTTCCAGATTCTCAAACGAACAAGCCCCATGGCGCTGCTTTTTACGCTGGCAATGGCGGCAACGGCACCGCTCATCCCCCATTTGGTGGGCAAAAGCTTCAACGACAGTGTATCGGCGCTCCGGTGGCTTTGCCTGCTGCCAGTTTTCCGCAGTTTTCAGCTGAGCGCAGGCGATGCTTTGACAGGATCGGGTCACCTAAAGCTTCGCCTTAGCATTCAGGCTACAGCAGCGGCCTTTAACTTCGGTGTCAACCTCTACCTGATTCCGCACTTCGGATGGCTAGGTGCCGCTTGGTCGAGCCTTGCTACGGACGGCCTTCTCGGGGCGTTCAACTGGGCGTTTCTGCTAGCTATCCGCATGAACTTGGGAAATCTCAAAGTTCAACCCTCTTTTCCGGCGAACTGAACATCATGCGCGTAGCCTGGTTTCTTCGAAGGATCCATCGAGTTCCGTCCGTACTTTACTATAGATTTCGTAAATTTATCTTGCCGATCCCCATTTCGGCTGCCCTATCGTTGATCAACAGGTTCAAGCGATCTCCGATAACGCGGGCGGGCGGCCCTGTCATTTCATTGACGACGCATGGCGAGCGAATCCATTCGGTTCACATCGCTATTGAATCTATTGGCACCGGAGATCATCTTCCCTCGAGAATAATCCTTTGGCTGGACGATAAGCCATTATTTGACAGTCTTCCGCCCACGATTCGCCGGCTGGAGGCGCGCGGGCTGGAGGTGAAACTATGTCAGAACTACGGGCCACACACGAAGTATTATCCGTATGTCGAGTCCCAAGAGACCTTCGATGCTCCCTTGGTCATTGCCGATGATGATCAAATATATCGGCGCGATTGGCTGAGGAAACTTGTTGAAGCCCATCAGGAGTATCCCGATGTTGTTAATTGCCATTGGGCATTAGTGGTTGCAGTCGACGATGAGCGGGTTGCCAGCTACCAGAGTTGGAAACGGCGGGGCTCCATCGTTCCCAGCTTGCGCCAGTTTGCTCTAGGCGTCTCCGGCGTCATCTACCCTTCAGCCGTTCAGGAGTTGCTGAAAAAGGCAGGTCCGAGGTTTCAAGACTGTTGTCCAAAGGCCGATGACGTGTGGTTACACGCGCAAGCGATACGCGGCGGATTCAAGGTTCGGCAAGTCAGATCGAAGGAGCGGGAATCCCTGGATATTCCGGGATCACAAAAGATAGGCCTTTGGAAAAATAACGACTATGGCGGAGGCAACGACCACCAGATCGAAGCGACGTATACCGTCGAAGACATTCGGATGCTGTCAAAGTGAGACTGCAGATGTGAAGGGGCTTTGTTGTTACGCTGCCTCTAGGAGCTTGTTGAAATAGGTACCTGTCAGCGTCGTCTTGGTGGTTCTGTTCGTCCAATAGGCATGCGTGGAGATGAGCGGTTTCAGGATGGGATGTTCAGCTATGTGTCGTTGGAGCAGCGGGTTCCCCAGGAGCATCCGCTGCGAGCGGTTCGCCAATTGACCGACACGGTGTTGCGGTCGTTGAGCGCGGAGTTCGACGCGCTGTATGCGGACTCCGGGCGGCCATCGATTGCGCCGGAGTATATTCTGCGGGCGCTGTTGTTGCAGGTGTTCTACTCGGTGCGCTCGGAGCGGTTGCTGGTCGAGCAGATCGATTACAACCTTCTGTTTCGCTGGTTCGTAGGCCTGGGCATGGACGACGCAGTGTGGAACCACGCGGTGTTCTCCAAGAACCGCGAGCGGCTGTTGACCTCGGAGGTGGCGCAGCGGTTCTTTGCCGAAGTGAACCGGCAGGCGAAAAAGTTCATGTCGGATGAACACTTCACCGTGGATGGCACGCTGATTCAGGCGTGGGCTTCGCAGAAGAGCTTTCGCTCCAGGAACGATTCCGGCGCCGACGGCGACGGAGGAGATTTTCGCGGCCAGAAGCGCACCAACCAGACGCATGAATCGACCACCGATCCCGATGCCCGGCTCTATAAGAAAAGCTATGGCAAAGAGTCGCGGCTGAGCTATCTGGGCCATGCGCTGGTGGAGAACCGCAACGGGTTGATCGCCGCCGCGATGGTGACGCATGCCGATGGCTACGCCGAACGCGACGCCGCGCTGTTGATGCTGGCGACAAAACAGAAGGGCCATTCGCGGCGCATCACCGTGGGCGCCGACAAGGCTTACGACAGCAAGGATTTCGTGCGCACCGCGCGGGAGTTCAATGTGACCCCGCATGTTATGAAGAACGACCAGGGCCGCAGCAGTAATCTGGACCGCCGAACCACGCGGCAACCCGGCTACGCGATCAGCCTGAGTCGCCGATGGTTGATCGAAAAGGGCTTCGGGTGGCTGAAGCAAACCGGCCCGCTGCGCCAGGTCAAGCTGCGCGGACTGGAGAAGGTGGACTGGTTGTTTGTCTTCAGTTGCGCCGCGCACAACCTGATCCGACTTCCCAGACTCCTCGCTCAACCCCCGGAAAGGCTCAGCCAGCAGTGTGCCTGAAACCTGGCTGCGGGCCCCGCAACCGCATCGCCGGCGCCCGGTAATCCCAATGAACACTAAGCCAAGACACGATTCGAACGGATTTTGACTTAGCTGAAACGCAAAATTCCAATGAATTCCACGCCACGCCTCGAATTTCAACAAGCTCTTAGGCATGTTTCTCCAATTGACCTGTAGCAGCGAGTAAGTTGGTGCCTTGCGTACCAGTAAACGACGGCAACATGCTGTCCATCCGATCTCTCCGGAAACCGCTTGCTCGTCACAACCAGCTTCTCGCGCTCGGATCGAATGGACAACCTGTTGAAACTTCGCACTTAGTGCAATATTTTATATTCCGACGAAGTAATGGTCAGGTATACCGCGAGCCTTATTTTTTCCGCTGGGTCGCCCACGGTAAGGCACTCAGCGGCAATCGCTGCGGCCGTATCCGAGTCCATAGTTCCGTAGAGAAAAAGTGAGCTCAGCGCATTTACTAAAGCGGAAGATCCCCCGGACTTCCAGACCTGGCCGAGCGGGCTGGTTACACTCAAGTCGACGTTGAAGCCTTGTATGTTGTTGGCCGCCAGGTCGTTGGCCAGATCCAGCCGCTGGACAACGCTGGCCGAGTTTTCGAGCCCAAACTCAGGTGCGTTTAGCGTCGTGCCCGGAATCGTGTAGCCAGGCGGGAAAAAATTGAACACAGCCGGGGATTGATAGGGCCGCTCGCCAATAGACTGGCTGCGGGGCGAGAGATATTCCCAATAGTTGTTGGGATCGACGTTGACGTATCCGAGCGCACGCATCACGTCGGTCAAATACAGAATCGGCTCGCGCAGGTGGCCGTCGTCGGCCTGCGCAGCGGTGTCGCCGGCTCGCGCCTCGGGGTCAGTGAAGATGGCGGTGAGCACGGCCTTCATGTTGCCGCGCACACCGGAGCCGTCATCGATGAACGCGGCCGCCACCCGTGACACATATGCGGGGCTGGGTTCGCTCTTCACAAGATGCTGAATCAACTGCTTGCAGACGAACGGCGGGGTGTTCGAGTGTTGGAAGATGTTAGTCAGCGCTTCGGCCGTATCTTCCTCCGCGGTCTGGCCAGCAGGCAGGGTGGTCCCGTTCAGGAGTGTCTTGGGATTCTCATCGTGCAACGACTCGACAGCGACCAGCGGACTATAGTAATTGGGCGTGTTCTTGAATACGCTCGGCGTGGAGCCGTCGGAGTTGGCGTAGGTCCAACCCGTGTAGACGCGGGCAAAGGCCTCCACCTGGGCCTCAGAGTAGGCGGGGATCGGGTTGCCGTTGGAATCCAACTGCAGGCTTCCATCCTGGTTGATCAGGTCGAGGCCAAGATTGAACAACTGCATGTTCTCCCTGGCAAAGTTCTCGTTGGCGATCAGCGTCCCGGACGGCTTTCCACTGTTGAGCATGTTCAGATAACCGCCCATGGCGGGCGAGAGGGTCACGTCACTCATGATCGTGTACCAATTGGTGAACGCATCGTTGGCGAGCAGGTTTGAATAGTTTTGCAATCCATAGCCATTAATGGTGTCGCTGGAGACCACGAAGAGTTGGCCCAAGGCGAAGGCTACTCGCTGCCGTAACTGGTCGTTGCCTGTGATCACTGTCTGCCACCACTCTGATTCGAAGCAAGCTACCGGAAAGCAATACGATGGGAGAACTGCGGGGATGACCGGGAGGACGGTCTGCGGGGTCTCGTACTGTTCCGCCAGCCACGCTGTGATTCCTTCGGACTGGACGTGCTGAATCAGACTGGTCGTCGCTCCGAAGGTCGTCTGGTCCAGGAGGCGTGCCGCCGCCCTTGCACTGATCGGCGCAGAGATCGCGATCTCAAATATGTCGCTCGTACCTCCACTGTAGGCGGATGTGGAGGCCTGCGCTAGAAGGTTGCCAGTCGCGCCTGCGTCGGCCGTTACCTGGGCCTCGATGGAGTTGTACGACACATAGGTGGAAGGCACAGCTACGCCATTCACCAAGATAACCGTGGAGGGCACAAAGCCGGTCCCCGTCAGCGTGACCGTGGTTGTGGCCCCGGCGGCCACGGAGGTCGGACTGGCGGCGGTGAGGGCGGGGACTGGATTGATGGGAGTCACCGAGTATGAGGCAGTAATGGCCGGATTGGATGCCAACGTCGCAGTGATAGTGATCGATTGGTCCTTCGGCATCTTACCCACGATGTAAACGCCGTCGGGTTTAATGGTACCAAAATTAGTACTCCAGTTCACGGCTGTCTGCAGCGATCCGGTCACCGTAGCCGACATGTCCAGGTCGACCCCCAACTTCACCGTGCCGGTGTTTGTTCCGTCCGGGTCCGTCGCGGTCAGAGTGATCGAGTTGGGCGCGACGCTCTCGGTGAACGTACCCTCTCCACCACCGGGAGCGGGGTTTTGGGCCACCAGGGTGAAGTTGCCGCTAGCGTTGGCCGCCACTGGCACTTGAATGGTTGCGTCATTGTAGTCGATGTAGTTAATTGGAATACTCGTGCCATTGAAGGCCACTGTCGTCGTAGGCACAAAGCCCGAGCCGGCCAGCGTCACCGTCTGCGTTCCGCCGGTAAGCAACTGCGACGGCGACGCAGAGGTAACCGTCGGTACCGGATTAACCAGGGTGAAGGTGTAGGACGTGGTCAATGCCGGCACGTTGTTCAAATAAGCGGTGACCGTCACCGTAGGGTTGGCGGGCATCGTGGAGGGCGGTGTGTAGGTTGCGGTTTTATCGTGCAACCCGCTGTACGAGATCTTTCCTGCGCCTTGCACGGTCCAGTCCCGGAACGAAAAAGTCGTGTCGGTATTGACCGTGGAGAAGTTCACCGGGACCCCCAGCCGCGCCGTGCCGGTATTGGTCCCGTCAGGGTCGGTGGCGGTTAATTGCAGGCTCGCTGTACCCAGCTGGAAGGTGGCGCTGGTACTTCCGCCGGGCGATGGGTTCTGCGCCGTGACGGCAAGGTTGTCGGTTGAGCCAGCCGGGGCGGCGATCTGCGCGATGATCGTTGATGCCGACTGATATGTGGCGGGAACCGCGGCCCCATTGACCATAATGACTGTGCCTGACACGAACCCGGTACCCGTCAGCGTGATCGGAACCGTCGCCCCGGCCACTGCCTGGGTGGGCTTGGCGGAGCTGACCGTCGGTACCGGATTGACCAGGGTGAAGGTGTAGGACGTGGTCAATGCCGGTAAGTTGTTCAAATAAGCGGTGACCGTCACCGTAGGGTTGGCGGGCATCGTGGAGGGCGGCGTGTAGGTCGCGGTTATATTGTCCGAATCGGCGTAGATCGTCCCGGCGCCTTGCACGGTCCAGTCGCGGAACGAAAAAGCCTTGTCCGTATTGACCGAGGAGAAGTGCACCGGGACCCCCAGCCGCGCTGTGCCAGTATTGGTCCCGTCGGGGTCGGTGGCGGTTAATTGCAGGCTCGCGGTACCGAGCTGGAAGGCGTTACTGGTACCGCCGGGAGCCGGGTTCTGCGCCGTGACGGCAAGGTTGGCGGTTGAACCAGCCGGGGCGGTGATCTGGGCGATGATCGTTGATGCCGACTGATAGGTGGCGGGAACTGCGGCCCCATTGACCATAATGACCGTGCCTGACACGAACCCGGAACCCGTCAGCGTGATCGGAACCGTAGCCCCGGCCACTGCCTGGGTGGGTTGAGCAGAGCTGACCTTCGGCGTGCTTCCTTGCGCCGATGCCGGGCAAAACGCCGAACCAATCAGGACAAGTGAGAAGAGAAGAACTGGCGCCCAGCGAAAAGCTGAATAGCCGCATACGCATATACGTGAAAAAGGATTGAAAATCACAGTGATTGGCCCCCCGGCCTTTTATATTTCCCGCACAAAGAGGACGAACCAAAGAAGACAAGATAAGCAAGCGTTACGCCATGTCTTGCCAGTTCCTGGGTGGCGTGTGTCCTAAATCCCAGGCCCATCGTTCAAATCCGCATTGATTAGGAAACTCTCTCAAATGTAGACGACGATGTTGATTTAGCCAGCAAATATCTTGGTCGTAGATATAACAAAGGTAACAGTCTTCAATACAGTTGAACCCAAGAATTTAGCGGGTTGGGGGCGCTGCGGAATACCGCAGTGGAGGTTGATTTGATTTGCTCTGACATTCAGTATCCTGAACGTCAAAGGTGACACACGTCTTACGTGGAAATAAAACCCGGGACAACCGATAGAAAGTCCGGGACAGCCGCTAGCTTTCCTTCTTTCCGTCCACGATCAGCGAAGGCAGCCGAATAATGTAACTCCTGTCCGACACAATAGGCCATTCCGCACACTCCACAAACTTATCATATTCAGCGCGGAGCTCCGCGGGATTGTGTTGAACGTGAGCGTGTTGCTCGGGGCAGTAGTCGAGCGGAATCGCACGAAAGCCGGAGTCGGTCAGGGATGTGGTCAACATTGTCACCGTCCAGCGATTCTTGCGCTTTTGAGGATGATCCAAGGGCAATTCAGCGGAAAGCCCTCCGGCTCAGGTGGTTCATAAGTTCTCAAGTCTGGCTGGATGCATTTTGTCAATTGTAAAGCACTCTGAGAGTAAGGTGCCAGGAGAATTGATGAGGGGGCGGCCTGGTGATCTAGTGGCTTTAACTGCACCGGAAAACGCTGGAGGCTACGTTTCGATGGAGCGTTGCTTCTGGAGTAGAGTTCATGGCACACTCGGGCTCATGAAAACAATGGCGTCGCGCCTCCTCTTCCGATTGGCTTCCTGGGCTGCTTTGAGGGCGACAGTGACGGGTAGGGTTGGAGCTGTTTCCATTTCTTTCGTTGCTCTATTGGGTTTTCTCGGGGGGCTCAATCCAGCCTTCGCCGCGACCGGTCTTTTCACGAAGATGCCGGCGGCGAAAACGGTCAACGTGGTTGATTGTTCAACGGACAGCACAGACGCGCGTATGACCGCTTGGGCCCTCGAAGGACTCATCAATCAGACAAAGGCAGAAAGCTACGTTATCACCCGGCCCGAAGACGAAGAGCAGTTGGACACCAGTGGGAAGCCGTCGAATCGGCTGCCCTTGCTTGATGGCGCCGACCCTGGATTGAGAGCGCTCTTCGGGAAATACTCGAGCCGGGTCAAGAAAATGATTGTCTACGATCCCAAGAAGGACTGGACTTTCTATCTCGCCCTGATGGCCTCGGCGCAGGGCGGGGGCATTCCTGTAACGGAGTCGATCCGGGCGAGGCTCTCTTCTGAGTTTGGATGGACGGGGCCGGTCGAGGACTTCCGGAATCATGGGGACAACCGGGTGACGGCCTATGATTGGGCGCTTGCGAATCTCATGCCCGGATGCAGCCGAAAGGTTGTGTTTGTCCTCAACTGGCGCATGCCGCTGGTGGACTACGCGGTCGCCAGCAGAGGATTTATTTTTTGGCTCGATTTCAGCAAAAGCGATGAACTCGCGGAAGCGCAAAAAATATTCGCCACACACGGTTACACGGTAGGCACTTCTTTGATGGGATATGCCAGCGACGGGGACGATGCCAATAGGTACGCAAACCCATATGGAATCGGCTACGTAGTCAGCGACCTCTATGCGAATGGCAGCTTTTGGTCGAGCTTCCCCGACAAAACCTACCATCAAGACATGGGCACAGCCAGGAAAGCGCTGCCGGGCAAGATCTACGTTGCGCTTGGTTGGAGCGACGGTGACAACATTCAGTTCGATCAGCGGTTAACGTACAGGCTGTGGCAGGGGTCTAGCCGAGGCACCGTCCCTATCTCCACGACGCTCAGCCCAACCCTGCAAGAGCTCAATCCGCCGTTGCTGGATTGGTACTACTCCAAAATGACGGCGAATGATGAGCTCATTTCGGGCCCCTCCGGAGTGCAGTTTATTTTTGGCGATGATTACAACCCCGATTTGTTTCCCGCCTGGTGCAGCTTAAGCGGGGTTTGGGTCGCCGACGCCGGATTTCATACCGCATACTTCTGGCGAACCCGTTATCCGAGTGAAAAATATGCCGCGTGCATGAAGACCTTCCAGTTGGCGGGAATCTTTCACGCTTTCAGCAATCACTTCAACAATCAGGTGAAATATGACATGGGAACTCCGGTGGTTGAACCAGTTCTCCCGGTCCGGTCAGAGCAAGCGTTGTTCGACTCGCTGGCTAACTTGACGCCGAGGGCGGATGGCCCCGTTTTTGCCGTTCGTGATTGCGGTGTTCAGGGTTTTGGCGATGATGGCTATGCCAAAGTTGAGGACGCAGTGAACCGCTTAAACGCGGCTTATCCCGGCCGGTTTGTATTTATGCTTTCCAAGGACTTCTTCGCGACGATCAGGAGTTATTACCATCTTGCGCCCGCACCGGAGCAACGACGCGAGCATTCGTGATCCGGATGGAGCACTGCGAACTTTTCAAGGGGCGACGGGCTTGGTCGGCCCCTTTTCCTTTGGGTGGAGGCCGATCGCGAAAGGGTACCCCCCCTCCCCCCGTTTCTGCCTTAGTTCCTTTTTTTCAATGACTTGCGGTGCGGAGCCTGGCTAAACATTGATTCTATTGTGGTTACTTGCAAAGTATTTTGTTTGTTCGAGATAGAGTTTGTTCCTGCGCTTTGGATCTGGATTTCTCGGGCGAATGAGAAAAGGCGGCCTTTGGCCGCCTTTTTACTTTGATCTCTATATCCAGAATATCAGATTGGGTATGTTCACTGTGCCAGGTTTTGGAAATTTTTATCTCTAACTGAATGAGACGGTTAGGGGAGATTGGTTGAGTCAGGGGGCTTGACATCATCTCTAACGCATTCAATCCCAACGGTTGGGTTGCGGAGACTCTGATTTTCCGGGGCGGGTCAAGAGGCCGAAATTTCCAACCTCCTGCAGCTCAGTTTTCCGGGGCGGGTCAAGTTATAATGGACGCCACCGTCGATAGGCGAAGGCTTTTTCTAAGAGCCTTGCGGCGAAATGAATCATTGTTAGGCCTGTGAGGTTCATCGTGAGAGCAATCGCCGGTTCCCCTATCCTATTGGCAGGGCTTTGGGTTGCGTTTCTCAGGTTTCGCATACTGCCTCATCGTTGGCAATTGCGGCGTGAACTGAACTTCCTCGCAAGCAATCTAGACGCGGTGTGCAACAGGCGACGATTGAGCAGGTTGTTGCTGCCGGCGATCATTATGGCAGCCGCCGGAGAGCAGGGGTTTGCGAGTGCCACCACGACGACCACGCTGGCAGTTGCAGCTTCAGGTGGCGTGGTCACATCGGTACCTTTCGGAACGACAATCACCCTCACTGCAACGGTGACCTCGGCGGGGACACCAGTTACGCCTGGCTCAGTGCTCTTTTGCGATGCTACCATCGACGCCGGTTGCGGCGGGTTGGCGACTGTGGGCGCGGCACAACTCGGTATCAACGGTACGGCGAGTGTTGCCTTGCGACTCGGGGTGGGCTCTCATTCATTGAAAGCAATCTTTTCCGGAACCAATGCGGATTCGGGCAGCGCTTCTATGACAACGTCGTTGACGGTGACCGGCAGCTATGGTTCGGCCACGACGATCTCGGCGGTGCCAGAGGCTATTCCCGGGGTGTACGACCTGACCGCGACTATTTTCGGATATAGCCCCCTAACTGTTGCGGGTCCAACCGGGACGGCCGATTTCTTGAATGCGAGCAACGCAGGCGCTCAATTGGCTTCGGTTCCACTATCCAGCGGAACCGCAAGTCAAAGCCTGGGCTTCCTGAGTTTCGCCAAACCCTCGGTCCCCGGCCTGATGGCAGCAGCGACGACGGTTGGCGACTTTAACGGGGATGGGAACCCCGACATCGCGGTGTCTGACTCCACAAATAACGTCGTCCAAGTCTTCGTCGGCAACGGCGACGGAACGTTCAAAACGGGGGCAAGTTACGCGGTCGGAATGGGCGCATACTCGCTGGACTCCTCCGATCTGAACAACGATGGCAAGCTCGACCTCATTGTCGTTAATGAGCAAGACAGTACCGTATCGGTGCTGCTCGGCAACGGCGACGGAACGTTTCAAGCACAGAGCACCTATGCAATCGGCACTTCATCAGAGAGCTATGGGCCTTCGCAGGTGGCGGTTGGCGATTTCAATGGCGACGGCAACCTCGATTTGGTCGTGGTGGTCGCGAGCGGCGTCTCGATCTTGTTTGGCAACGGCGACGGTACTTTCCAGCCTGAAATGACCTATCCTATCGAGGCGCCCGACTATTACGATCTGGGTGATCTGGGGGCCTTGGCGCCGGTCGACCCACTATCGGTTGCGATCGGCGACTTCAACGGCGACGGCAAGCTCGATTTGGCGACCGCTAACGGTGGCATTTATGACGAATCGACCTATGACGATAACGTATCGGTGCTTTTGGGGAATGGAGACGGCACATTTCAACCCGCCCAGTTTTACACGATAGGTGACCAGTCCACCTCCGTCGCAGCAGGCGATTTCAACGGCGACGGCAAGCTCGATCTCGCGGTAACTGTCGGCACTTCGAACGTTATCTTCGAGGAATATAGCGCAATATGGGTGTTGATTGGCATTGGAGACGGCACTTTTCAGTCCTCGGCCACCTATAGGTTACCCGACGAGTCATTCCCGGGTTCGATCCACGTCAGCGACTTCAACGGCGACCATAATGCCGACCTGGCCGTTACCAGTGTGCTCGGGGCTTACACGGCAGGCACGCAGGATCTTGTATTTGTCGTGCTGGGAAATGGGGACGGCACTTTCCAGCCGGAACAAGGTTATCTTCCTGCTTCCACAGCAACGGGTTCCTCTATCGATCTCGGCGTCGGCGACTTCAACGGTGACGGCAAACCGGATCTGGTCGCTCTGGAACAGACCTATCCTGCGGTGAGCATACCGCCCGCGGTGTCACTGAACACAGGCCCCTCGGTCACTGTGACCGCAACAGGAGTCGCGGTACCGGGTGGCAGCTCGCAATTGATCGAAGCAAGCTACAGCGGAGATAGTCTCTATAATGCCAGTGTCTCATCCCCGGTCACCCTCAGCGGAATAGCGCCGGCTCCCTTGACATGGGCAAACCCGGCTCCAATCACTTACGGCACGGGGCTTGGCGCGGCCCAGTTGGACGCCACCTCTACGGTCGAGGGAACGTTTGTGTACACGCCTGCGGCTGGGGCTGTGCTTGGTGCAGGCAGCCAGAGCCTCTCAGTAACCTTCACGCCAACCAACGCCACCGACTATGCCTCGGCAACGCAAACTGTCATGTTGACCGTAAATCTGGCTCCTCTGAGCGCGACGGCGAACAACGCAGCACGGGTCTATGGCGCGGATAATCCAGTCTTTACCGGCAGCGTTACAGGGATCGTAAATGGCGATGCTTTGGTCGAGACGTTTACCACCACAGCCACTGCAACCAGCATCGTGGGGAATTACCTGATCGTGCCAGCGATCACGGGAGCGGCGGCGGCGAACTACACGGTAACGGCCTCGAACGGCACATTGACCGTTTCCCAGGCCGGCACGACGACATCTTTGGCACTTTCAAACCAAAATATGGCGCTGACAGCGACCGTCGTGTCGGTGACAACCGGTCAACCTACCGGAAGCGTAAGTTTTTACAACGGCCCAACGATGATCGGCTCTGCACCGATAACTGGCGGGGCAGCCAATTACACACTGACCGAGGTTCCGGCTGCAAGCGCTTCGATCACCGCCGAGTATAGCGGCGATGCCAATTTCACCGCATCCTCCTCACCGGCTAGTTCAATTCTTTCCGTCGCGCCAGCTTCGACGTCGCTCACCGTTGGGCCGACTGGGTCGGTGAGCGATAATTTGACAGTCACTCCAGTCGCCGGCTACACAGGAGCTTTACAGTTCTCCTGTTCAGGACTCCCGCAACACTCCACTTGCAGCTTCCAACCGTCCTCGATTTCATTCAGCGGGACAAATTCGGCCACGAAGGTTGTCTTGACGATACAGACGGGAACGAGCGGAGCGGCCGCGTCAGCCTCCCAAAGTCCATCGTTTCCCGACAATTCGCCGTTTATTCCGGCGATAGTTCTGGGTATCCCAGGGTGGTGGGCATGGGTGGCTGGGGCCGCGAGACGCAATCGCAAGTGTTTGCGCGGAAACCTGATGCTTTTAGCCCTCTGGTTCGGCAGCGTAGGCTGGATCGTGTCGTGCGGTGGTGGGGGTCAAATGCAACAGGGAACGACAAGCCCTGCGGGTACGTCGACTGTCCAGATTACGGCCGTCGGTACCTCGAACGTGACACTATCGACACCTATAAGTCTGACCGTACAGTAGCCCAGGCTCGAGATGAGCAGTTCAAGGCGCCGTATCACCGGCTAGTCGGACAACCACAGTGAGCTCTGAAATTGGCTCTGGGTCTCTACGGCCTGCCATCTTTAGTACTTTAGTAGAGTGAAACTATTGAGCCAGCGAAGCGCCCTCTTCCTCTTTCTCGTCTTTTTCTTGCCGTATTGCATTCAGCGACAACTTGCTGCATCGGAGAGCCAGGCCGCTGCCCCGACTGGTTCGCAGCAGACGGCCTCTCCGAGCCCAGGCGCTTCGCCGTCGCCGCAGTCACAGGAGCAACCTGCTGCCGCGGCGCACGGCCAAGACCCCGCGCTCACGCAGGCCATGAGGCAGATGATGGGTTTCAGTGACCATCGGGAGATTCCTCCTGAGGTGGTGGAGCGCGGCAAGAGCCTGTACAGCGTGAGCTGCTCTTTCTGTCACGGCTCCGACGCCAGGGGCGGCTCGATCGGCCCGAACCTGCTTCGCTCCGATGTTGTGCTGCAGGACCAGAACGGCGAATTGATCGCTCCCATCGTTCACGGCTCACGGGTAGACAAAGGCATGCCCGCGATTGAACTGACCAACGCGCAGATCGCCGACATCGCTGGCTTTCTCCACAGCCAGAAAGTCGGTGGCCGCGACTTCGGTAACCGGGACGTCATCAATATCGTCGTCGGCAACGCGGTTGCCGGCAAGACCACTTATGGCCGGATGTGTGCTTCGTGCCACGCCAGTGCTGAAGATTTCAAGTATCTGATTGATGCGATCCCCGATCCGAGGACCTTTCAACAGGCGTGGATCCTGCCCGGCAGCCCCGGAAACATGGGTTTTGGCGGCCCTCCCAGCCGCTATCCAGGCAGCAAAGTGCCGCCAGTGACCGTCACTGTCACCGTCGATGGTCGAGCCACCACCGGCACGCTCGAGCGGATCGACGATTTCTACGTTGCGCTGAAGACGCCCGACGGCGCGACGCGCAGCTTTGAGCGCGTCGGCGACAACCCTAAGGTGGAAATCCACGATCCTGTTCATGCGCATCGCGAGATGTTTCGGACTATCAAGGATTCTGAGATCCACGACATTACGGCCTACCTGGTGACCTTGAAATGAAGACGGCCCTCGCGTACTGCTTCGGCATACTCGCTTTTCTCTCCCCCATTGGCGCGGCGGCGCAGAGCCTCGACCCTGCCGACATCCTCAATCCAAAGCCGGATTCGTGGCCTGTGTATTCGGGCGACTACTCGGGACAGCGTTATAGCCCGCTCACCGAGATCAACACGAGCAACGTAAAAGATCTCTCGCTTGCCTGGGTCACCCGTGTCATGACAGGCGTCGCAGGCAATCCGCGAGCTCCGAAGACCATCGTGGGTGGCATCGGTTCTACCGAGGCAACGGCGCAGGCAAACATTCGTGGCGCAATTCTGCTGGTCGACGGAACGCTGTACGTCACCGCGCCGGACAATACCTGGGCGCTCGATGCTCGCGACGGACATGAACTGTGGCATTACGTGTGGAAGACGCGCGGCGGCACGCATATTGGCAATCGCGGCGTTGGGATCTGGCACGATCGCGTGTTCTTTGAGACCCCTGACGACTATCTCATCTGCCTCGATAGCAAAACCGGCCAGGAGATATGGAAGAAGGAGATTGCTCCGTTCAGCCTCCAATATTTCTCCACCATGTCGCCAATTGTGATCGGCGATCATCTGCTGGTAGGCACGGGAAATGATCTGGATGAGCCCGGCATCCTGCAGTCCTTCGATCCGAAGACGGGCGACCTTCAGTGGAAGTGGTATGCCGTACCCACCAAGCCGGGGGATCCCGGTCTCGATACCTGGAAGAACCTCGATGCTGCTTCCCACGGAGGCGGAAACGTTTGGGTTCCTGGCTCTTATGATCCGGAGTCGCACTTATACATCTTTGGCACGGCCAATCCGACCGCGGCGTACACCTCTGATTCGCGGGGGCCGGGGGCGAACCTCTATACCTGCTCCCTCGTCGCTCTTGATGTAGAGACAGGCAAGATGAAGTGGTACTACCAGACCTCTCCGCATGACACTCATGATTTTGATTCCGCACAGACCCCGATCCTGGTCGATGGAACGTGGGACGGCAAACCACGGAAGCTGGTCTTAACCGGCGCGCGGAACGGCTATTTCTTTGTGGTCGATCGCCTGACCGGGGAGCATCTGTTGACCAGCAAGCTGGTGGACTCTCCGAACTGGGCGCAGAGTGAATACGACAAGAACGGCGCGCCACAGCGGATCCCGGCGAAAGACTTCGATCTGGGAGGAGCGTTGGTCTCGCCGTCGAATGGCGGCATCGTGAACTGGCCTCCCCCGGCCTATAGCCCACAGACCGGGTTGTTCTACGTGAACGCAACCGAGAGCTATGCCATGTACTACCTGGCTACCAAGGATCCGCGCGGCGCCATGGGCCTGGGTGGCAAGGATGAATTGAGCCTTGGCTCTCTGGGCCAGTATCTGCTGGCAATCGATTACAAGACAGGTAAGCCCCGATGGCAACGCCGCTATCCGGGCATCGCGTCGTCCAGCGTAGGCAACGGACCCATGACCACGGCCGGCCATCTGCTCTTTGCGCCCGATGCCGCCGGGAATCTGGTCGCCTATGAAGCCGAGACGGGAAATCCCCTTTGGCATACGTTCATTCATGTAAGCAATGCCCCGCAGACGTATATGCTCGACGGCCATCAGTACATCCTGAGTGCCGGCGGCGACACCTTGTTTGCGTTCCGCTTGAACTGAATCCGGCGAGGTCGACGGTTCTTCAGATATCTTCTCAAGCATTTCAGAGTGCATATGAGGAGGAGCTCTATGTCGATGTATCGGCGCGATTTGTTGAAGTCGATTGGCGGCCTTGGCGTGCTTGGCCTGACGGCGCCGGCTCTTCGAGCGCACCCGCAGTTGGCGCAGGCCACACGGGGCATGGCGACGCCTCGTATCAAAGACATAAGCGTCATTGAGTGTGCACCGGCGGGCGTGAGGCTGACGGTGGTGAAGATTACCACTGATCAGGATGGCCTTTACGGTTATGGCTGCGCTACGTTTACTCAGCGAGCTGACCTGGTAAAGCCGGCAGTGGAGCGGTATCTGAAACCGTTCCTGCTGGGAAAAACAACGGACCGGATTGAGGACATCTGGCAGAGCTGCTATGACAGTTCGTATTGGAAAAATGGTCCGGTGCTCAACAACGCACTGAGCGGAATCGATCAGGCATTGTGGGACATCAAAGGCCGTCAGGCGGGAATGCCGGTCTATCAACTGGCGGGGGGCAAATGCCGCGAGGCGGTCGATTGCTACGCCCATGCGGATGGGCCTGAATTTGAAGATGTAGTGGCTGCAGCGAAGAAGCTGATGGCTGAGGGCTTCCGAAATGTGAGGGTGCAGGTTGGGCTGCCGGGCATGGCTGGCTATGGATCGGCGCACGGAAATGCTGTGCCGTTGAAGGCGCTTCATGACAAGCCTTTATTCGAGCCGGCGTACCAGATGCGGCGTGCGTTGAAGTTGCTGGAGGTCTGCCGGACGGAACTTGGGGAAGAGGTGGAACTGCTGCATGACATGCATGAGCGCCTGACCCCGAACGAAACGGTGCAGTTTTGCAAAGAGGCGGAGAAGTTCAGGATGTTTTTTCTGGAAGACCCGCTCTCCCCAGAAGACAACGAGTACTTCCGCCAGATACGGTCGCAATGCGCCACTCCGATTGCAATGGGAGAGCTCTTCAACAATCCTCATGAGTGGCAGCCGTTGATCGAGCAAAGGCTGATCGACTACATTCGCGTGCATGTGTCGCAGGCGGGGGGATTTTCACCGGCGCGCAAGATTGCGATCCTGGCTGAGCAGTATGGCGTGAAGACGGCGTGGCATGGGCCGGGAGATGTTTCGCCGGTGGGGCACATGGCGAACATCACGCTCGATATCGTGAGCTATAACTTTGGCATTCAGGAGTACACGCCTTTCAACGCCGAGACGAAGGAAGTCTTTCAGGGGTGCCCTGAGATGAAGGATGGCTACTTCTGGGTCAACGAGCGGCCGGGGTGGGGAATCGAGATTGACGAGAAGCTGGCGGCGAAGTTTCCATTTACTGAAAGCGCAAACCACCTGAATGGCGGATGGGGCGAGATCCGTAAACGGGATGGAACCGTGATCAAGCAGTAGCGGACACACGCAAATCTCGATTTTAATTGGGATTTCAGCGCGGCAGGAGCCTTCGACTCGGAGTTTCCCCATAGCCCGTTTACCATCAACAGGGATTTGGCCGCTCTGTCGGCCATTTTCACAACCTCCACAATCCAGCGAGGTCCGGTCGTTTTCTCTTGAAACGTTTTCCCAGCGCAGTCATTATCTAGTTACTTGCTCGATTGCGACAGCGATTGTGGCCTAGGGAGTCGTTCAGCGCAAGTCAACAGTCCTGATTCACCTCTTTTCCCAACAAACAAAAGGAAATCGATAATGAACCTTCGCTCGCTCGCGCTGTTAACTCTATTGTCACCTATCGTGCTGCCCTACGCAGCGGCGCAGATCACGGCCCGAACTCTCGCCGCGTCCGCCCCAGCCCCTGTTCCGCCTCTTGTTCCGTATTCCGGCCAGATCGCCGGCCGAACGGGCCAGGCATCGGCGACATTCCTGATCTTCAAGGACCAGACTGGAGGCGAGCCCCTCTTCACAGAATCCCAGACGGTCGCTCTCGATGAAGCTGGACGCTACCAGGTACAGCTCGGTGCGGCGAATCCCAGCGGTCTTCCTTCCGACCTCTTTGCCACTGGAGAAGCCCGTTGGCTTGAAGTCCAAATCGCTGGCCAGCCAGGGGAGCCTCGCGTTTTGCTGGCAAGTGTCCCTTATGCGCTGAAGGCAGCCGATGCCGCTACACTTGGCGGGCTTCCTGCTTCGGCATTTGCCCTGGCGGGAAGCAACAGCATAGCTGCTGTCGCTCCCGCTGCAATCACCCCCGACGCTGCGACAGCCGTCACCACCACCGGAGGCACCGCCAACAAGCTCGCCAAATTCTCCGGGTCCAACACGATCGTCAATTCCATCCTCTTCGACAACGGCACGGAGGTTGGCGTTGGAACGACATCTCCGACCGCGACGTTAACCGTAGGCGGCACGATGACTGTCGATGGAATCTCAACAATGAATGGGCAACTCCTCCTCGATGCGGAGGGCACGGCGACGGCTTCGCAAGCCTTTAGTTCAGAGCCTTTTAAGCTCATCACGTCTGCCTTTAATTCATCTTCCAAGTCGGTGGTCCCTCCTCGCTTCCAGCTGCAGGCCGAGGTTACCGGGAATGACACTGCCTCGCCAAACGCTACGCTGAACCTGCTTGCCTCGCCCAACGCCAATGCGCCAACGGAGACCGGCCTCTACTTCAACACCAACGGAACCGTTCACTTCGCCTCGGGACAAACCTTCCCTGGAACTGGAACGGGCAATGGCACCATCACCGGAGTGACCGCCGGAACCGGGCTTACCGGTGGAGGCACCTCCGGCAAGGTCACACTTAACCTGAATACCGCCACCGTGTCGACGCTGGCGGGCAACAATACTTTTACAGGTTCCAACGTCTTCGTTCCGAGCATTTACGCGGACCTGGACGTCAACATCGACAACAACAATACGAACAACGGGAACAATTCGCCTGGTGTTCGTTTTGGGAGCGCATCCGGAGAGGGCATTGCTTCCAAGCGCACCTCGGGCGGCAACCAATATGGGCTCGACTTCTATACCGATTACGCCGCACGCATCCATATTTCGGAGGCGGGGCAGGTCGGAATTAATACAACTCCGGTAGCAGGTTCACAGCTCGCGGTCGTTAGTACTGCTGGCGATGGCGTCTACGGCACGACCTCCGACAACACCACCACCGACGATGTAGCCGGCGTTCACGGCTTCACCAGTACGGTCATTCCCGGCGTCGAGGGCAGGAACTATACCAGCGGCTCCGGCTATGCGGCAGAGGCGAACGGCCCCGGCGTGCTGGGCATCGCGGGGCAGTTTTATTCCTATTACGGGTACGCCGGCCCTTCCCAGGCTGGAGTGTATGGAACCAGCTTCCGGTATAACGGGGTCTTCGGAGAAAGCAATCTTGAAGCCGGAGTAGCAGGGGAGGGAGATTCCTATGGCGTTGACGGGTATTCCAGCAACGGCTATGGGATTTATGGGTCTGCTGGTAGCGGCGACGGTTCCACCGTTGGGCTTGCCGGTTACTTTAACGGCAGCGTCGAAGTGGTAAACACTCTCACTGCCGGCGCCAAGGATTTCAAGATCGATCATCCCTCTGACCCCGCGAACAAATACCTCTACCACGCTTCGGTTGAGTCCTCCGAGATGATGAACATCTACTCGGGAAATGTCACCACGGACGAACTCGGCCTGGCGACGGTAACGCTGCCCTCCTGGTTTGAGGACGAAAACGGGGACTTTCGCTATCAACTCACGATTATCGGGAGAAAAGCGCAGGCGTGGATCTCACAAGAGGTTAAGGACGGCAAGTTCCAGATAAGCAGCGATGCGACCTACACAAAAGTGTCGTGGCAGATTACCGCGGTCCGCCAGGACGCTTACGCCAAGGCCCATCCGCTGGTTACCGAACAGGAAAAACCGGAGAGCGAGCGGGGCTTTTATCTGCACCCCGAACTCTACGGACAGCCAGAGCAAAAGCAGATCGAATGGGCGAGACATCCAGCACACATGGCTGAGCAAAAGGCGAGGCGGGATGCCGCGAAAGCACGCGGGGCCGAAGCAAAGCCCAGCCAGATTGCCCGGTTGCCCGCGACGCAGGAGGTAACCCACTGAAGTCCGTTGCAGAAGCCGAGAGTGCAAACGCGACCGTTAAACAAACAGCTGCACTCCGATCACCGTGGAACGCAACCGAGGGGAACTCCAACTCCTTCGGAAAGTCAGGTTATCGAAAACTGCGTCTCGTTCGTGAAGCACTTTTTTTTGGAACAGGCCAATAAGCAATAGCCCTTTGAAAGAGTAAGCGATCCCTGTCCGCTATGGGTGTAACTACACCTTCAGTTCGCTCATCTTCTTCCCGACCGCGCCGGGGCCGAAGTTGATGTGAGCGTCCTTAATCGAAAGCCCGACGACTTCGATGCGCTTGAGGTCGCGGGTTCCGAGACCGGCTTCTTCGGCGAGACGCAGTGAGTTGTCGCCTCGGATGAATGGTGAAGTGCCGCGCTCCGCATAGGGATCGTAGCCCATCACTGCCATTCCGACAGCGTCGACGTTGACCGCGTTGCGGCCGGCGATGATTACGCCGGGGGTCATCCTCTCAAGGCCCTTGAGCCATGGACCTTCGCCACCACGCACCGTCTCGACTCCATCGATGATCGCGAGATCGATGGGCCGGATACCGTTCTGATCGACCAGGATACGCGGAACCCGATAGCCCGGATCGCGCGGCGAATCAGGATGCAATTCGGCATCGACTCCCTTGGGTGCAAGCGTAGTTCCTTCGTGCAGCACGGCTGCGCGCTCCATTGTTGGCCGCTCGTTGCCGCTGGGGCCGCAGTCTCCGCCATAGAGTGAGCAGGGCGTGTTGCCGAAGTTGTTCTTCATCGTCATGGTCACGCCTGCAATCCAATGGTTCTTTAGCTTCGCCATCGAGGCGTAAACGTCACACTGGTAGAACGCCGGGTTCAGATAGTAGGCCGGATACGAGTATCCGCCCCAGGGCACCTTCATGCGCACGTATTGCTTGTAGTTGCCCAGGTTCTGCACGTTTTCCCAAACCACCGGCACGCCCATGTTGTTAATCGCGTTTACGTCCAGGCCGTAGCGTGCCCACAGGGAGAGGTCCTGATCGGCAGGGAAGAAGCTTTCAATCATGCGGACGCGCCGCGCGCCCGCCCTGGCAAAAAGATGTACCGTCGCTGCCACAGACTGCGGATCGGTGCGATAAGGAAGGTCTGGCGTGAGGGGAAAGTTCCTGGGATTTCCGGTGAGGTTCAGCTTGAGCGCAACGGTCTTGCCGCGCACGAACTTCTCGATGCCGCCGATCTGATCGAAGGCGAGAGAGAGTTGCTGCGCATACTGCGCGTAATCGCGGCAACGCACGATCGCAACCTGGCTTGCTGGAGCCTCGGCCTGCATCAGCTTCGGCGCGTAAAGTGCCGCAAGCGTCGCAGCACCGGTGGTGGCCAACATCTCCCGTCTGTTCATCTCTTCGCCCTCCTCGAGGCAATGCTACTCGCATTTCTCCGATTGAGGCCACACCCTGCGGTACTTTCTGCGGCTGTTTGAGCCCGAGCGCCGTATGTTCTTCCCTGTGAGCGGCGCTCCGCTTTCTGGGTGCGATTCCTTGTTGATCGTGTAGACTTCACAATCAGATTGAACCGATGCTGGTTTGTTTTCTGGCCTTGGGTTGAGGCCCGCATTCTTTCCATTGCTCCATGTTTCTCTGACCGCCAAGGGTAAGGCGAATGCACGTCCATACGACAGCAACATGGCCTGCGCGTGAAGATCGCCGGGCTGCGCTGGTCTGGCTTGGGCTCTTCTGGATATTTGTGGGCGTCGGCTTTGGTTTCGATCTGCACAATTACCTCCATGAACAGCCGCCTGTTCCCCTGATCGTTCATGTGCACGCTGTCACGACGACGCTCTGGCTGCTCACGGCCACCGCGCTTGTGCTGATGGTCGAAACCAACAATGTTCGTCTCCATCGCCGGCTGGGCTGGTTTGCGGCTGGCTATGCCGTGGTCGTGATGGTGATCGCTCCCTGGTCCGAACTTAGTTGGCAGGCCTTGAACCTGCCGACTCCCGGCGCTCTTCCTCCTCAATTCCTTTCGATCGCCTTCAGCGGAGTCATTTGCATGGCGGTGCTGCTGCCGTGGGGCGTTCTCATGCGGCGCAATTCCGCCGCCCATCGGCGGGTGCTCATTCTGGCTACGATCTGTATCAGCGATGCCGGTTTTTCCCGCTTTGTGGGCCTGTTTGTGCATGAACCAACTACGTTTGTCGGCACCTATCTGTTTTATGAGGGCGGCAATCTGCTGATCATCGTTCTCATGTTTCTGTGGGATTGGAAACGCGACCGGGTGATGAAGCAGTTCCTGTGGGGAGCCTCGCTGGTGACCGGTATGGGTGTGGCGGCGACGGGGCTCTACTTCAACGCGACGTGGCAATCGATCACGCGCTCGTGGCTGGAGGCCTGGGCGCGGAAGATGCTGTAGAGCGTTTCCGGGGTGTGATCTCAGTTTGAAATCCGTAGGATTTAACGATGCTTATGGGGATGCGGCGCTTTACCCGCTCACCCAAGGCTTCAGCAGAAACTGGAGAACCACGCGCACATGGTGGCGTTACACTTTCTCTAGAACAACTTCGGGCTCGTTCACAAAACCCCTCGCGTGACTCCCGCGATGGAGGCTGCATCGTCGGGCATGTATGGAGCTTTGAGGAGATTGCAGGCTGGCTTACTTGATGACAAGCGGGGGTAGCTGGCAAGATTACGCAAGAAAAAGCTGCGTCTTATCGTTCTCTTAGTGGGCTGGATTCCCTTCGGAATTCTCGTGGGGGCTTGTTCCCGTAGTCCTTCACTCCTATACGCCCAGCGATGTTGCCGCAGTTGTTTATATGCTTGTCACCGGATTTAGCTGGCTCCAGTATGGTTTCTATCCATGTCCAGTTTGCGGCACCTCTTACCGTGGAAGACAGCTGTATCGCAACACGTGCCAAAAATGCGGCACCCCGATAAATCAATCATCGGACCTTGATTCAAACTGAGACACTACCGATTTCCCGGGTGGGATTGCTGGTTGATCGTGTAGACTTCACATTCAGATTGACATCGATGCTGGTTTGTTCCATGGTTCGGTTTTGGGCCGACGGCCGGCGGGCTTTTGCCCTGTTTTGGGCTTTCTGTTTTTGAGTGGGCATGACTGAGATTGCTGCAGGTTCGGTTGTTTCGCATTACCGCATTCTTTCGCCGGTTGGCGAGGGTGGCATGGGCGTCGTTTACCTGGCCGAGGACATTACTCTTAGCCGCCGGGCGGCGCTGAAGTTTCTTCCTGAAAAGAGCCGCACCGATCCCTCGGTGATGGAGCGGTTTTTGCGCGAGGCGCGGGCGGCGTCGGCGCTGAATCATCCGGGCATCTGCACAATTTATGAATTTGGCGAGCATGAGGGGCGCTCGTTTCTGGCGATGGAGTTCCTTGAGGGCAAGAGCCTGGACAGGGTGCAGACGGCCCAGCCGATGGCGCTTGACCGGTTGCTTGACTTCGGGATCCAGGCGGCGGATGCACTGGATGCGGCGCACCGCAAGGGGATTGTTCATCGCGATATCAAGCCGGCGAATTTGTTTCTATCTCCTTCGGGGCAGTTGAAGGTGCTGGATTTTGGGCTGGCTAAGTTGACGGAGGCTGCGGCTCCCGACGAGACGAGCGGTGCGACGGGTCAGGACGACCTTACGGCGGCGAATTCGCTGACGAGCGCGGGGTCGGCGGTGGGGACGGTGGCTTATATGTCTCCGGAGCAGGCGCGGGGCGAGAAGCTGGATGCGCGGAGCGATCTGTTTTCGCTGGGCGTGGTGCTGTATCAGCTGGCTACGGGGAAGCATCCTTTTCAGGGCACGACGACGGCGGTCATCTTTGACCGGATTTTGAATCACGCGCCGACGGCTCCGCTGGAGCTGAATGCGACGCTGCCGGCAGAGTTTGGGCGAATCTTGAACAAGGCGCTTGATAAGGACCCGGATTTGCGCTATCAGTCGGCGGCGGATATGCGGGCTGACTTGAAGCGGCTGCGGAAGGAGACGACTTCGGACCGGGCGATTGCGACGGCTTCTTCGGGATCGACTCCGGTGGCGGCGGTTGGTGAAGTATCGGCTTCGGGGGCATCATCGTCTGGTGCGAATGCGGCTGCGGCGAGTGGGGGGGCAGCGACTTCTGGCGTTGCAGTGGCTGCGCAGCCGGCTGGTGGCGGGAAGATCTGGGCGATTGGCGCGGTGGCCGCGGTCGTCGTGGCGGCGCTGGCTTTTGCGGTGTGGAAGCTCATGCCGCGCAATACGCCATTCTCTAATGTGAGCTTGAAACAGATTACCGACAGCGGGGACGCTTCGATTTTGGCGATGTCTCCGGATGGGAAGACGCTGGCGCTGGTGAAGATCGATAAAGGCCAGTCGTCGCTGTGGATCCGGAATCTGCCGACGAATGCGGAGACGCAGATACTGCCTCCGTTTGGCGGGAATTATGTAGGTTTGGCGTTTGGCGTGGACGGGAACAATCTTTATTTTTCGCGAAGTTCGGAGAACAGCTCTTATATCCGGACGCTGTATTCGATTCCGGTGTTTGGCGGGACGCCGCGAGCGCTGATCCGCGATGTGGATAGCGCACCGAGTTTTTCTCCGGATGGGCAGCGGTTTGTGTTTTTGCGGCAGACGCCGGAGTTGAAAGACCACTTCGCCGAGATGCATGTGGTGAGTGCGGACCTGAGTGGAGACGAGCTTGTGTACCACGGGGATAATCCGGCGTCGTTTCCGCATTGGTCTCCGGATGGGAAGAAGATTACCTGGAACGAACTACGGGGCGGCCGCGAGACCTTCTACCAGGTCTACGATGTGCAGTCGAAGGAGACGCGTACGGCGCCGGCGCCGGCGGATTTGGAGTTTGCGCAATACTTCGGGTGGATGCCGGACAGCGAAAGCGTAGTGGCGACCTACATGCGGCAGCAATCGGACCTAATCCAGATAGGCTTGTTCGATTTGTCGTCGGGCCGGCTCAAGCCGATTACCAACGATCTGAATACCTATAGTTTTGTGGCGCTTTCTGGGGACGGGCACAAGTTTGCGACGGTGTCGTCGACGCTGGATTCAGAGCTTTCGTTTTATAGGAGCGAGGGCGGGACGGCGGTGTCTACGGCGAGCCTGCGGATCTCTCCCGTCGCTTTGGCGTGGCAGGATGCGAGCCATATCGCGTTTGTCGGTCATGGTCGGATTGACCTATATGATCGCGAGAAGCAAACGGTGGCGCCGATCGATACCGGGGAAGTCCAGGTCGGCGGCTTCATCGGCGCTTGTCCGGATGGAAAAATTGTGTTCACCGCCATTCCGAAGGGCGTCAATCACTCCGAAGCGTTCCGGGTGAACGCCGACGGTACGGGGGTATCACGGCTCACCACATCAAAACTGGTTCGCGGGCCGCAATGCCTGACGGGCGACGCGGTGAATTACACCGAGCTGGATGGAACGACCGCTATCGCATGGAGCATTCCCCTGGCAGGCGGCACGGCGCGCAAGCTCTTTTTGGCATCGAGCACCAATCCAGTTGCGTTTTCAAAGGACGGGATGGTGGCGGTTGGGCGCACCGCCGGAGCTGATGTGCATGACGAGAGGATATTAGGGGAGGTGCACGATATGGCGCATCCCGACTCGCCACCGAAGCCACTGACCCTCGATAAGCGCTGGTCGATCAGCCGCTGGCATCTCACTCCGGATGGAAAGGCTTTGGTGTATCCGATCATTGAAAAGGGGCAGTGGTCGCTGTTTTCGCAGCCGCTGGATGGGAGCCCGGGGAAGGCGATCATTGAGAACTCGCCGATCGCAATCCGCGATTATGGCTGGTCGCCGGATGGCACTCAGTTAGTGGTGTTGCGTGAGCAGTCGAACTCGAATGTGCTGCTGATTACTGACCAGGGCGCAAAGGGCGGGCAGTAGTGCAGGCGGGTCAGGCAGCTGACTTGAAGACTCGAAAAGCTTCAGAAGATGCGCCTGCGGCGCGACTTTAGACAAACCGCAGGTCCTTCGGCTTTGCCTCAGGATGACATGGGTTCGGGCTGGGGGATTTGTTCTACCCACCCTTCGCAAAAGGCGCGAAGGATGGGGCACCCATATCGCCGTCCAGAATGATGATTGCGTTTTAGGCGGAGACTGCTCCGGCGCGGGACTTGGGCGCGGCTTTTCCTACTGGGAGCACTTCTTTCGGGTGCTTCTTGTCTTCGTGCGATATCAATAGCGCTTCGAGCTGGCGAACCAGGTCGGAGGTGTTCATGGGCTTGACGAGCATCTCGTCGGCGCCGTCTTCCTGCCATTCGGAGTCGGGGAGGGGGAAGGCGGTGAGCATGGCGACCGCGGGTTGATAGGCCGCTTTGCGCGCGGCGGCGACGACTTCGTTGCCGGCGGTGTCGCTTTCCATCCGCATATCGGTGATGACCATGTGGTAGGTGTGGGAGCGGATCTTCAGCTTTGCTTCTTTGGCGGAGGCGGCGGTTTCAACCTCGAAGCCGTTGATTTCAAGAACTGCCTTGAGGGTGAGCAGGATTGCCAGTTCGTCGTCAACTAGCAAAATGCGGCGTTTGATCATGGGGACTGCTCCAGAGTCTTATAAGAACTAAATCAAATATTTGCGTCAACCCAAGGCCCACTGGCGGGCGTCTATCCCGTTGATAGACTGGTTAACGTGGAAGAATATCACGTTGAGAACTTTGGCTGCCGGGCGAGCCGGGCGGACGGCGAGGCGATTGCCTCGGGCCTGCGCAGGGCTGGGCTTGCGGAGGCTGGCGACCTTGCTTCCGCAACCGTTGTCGATTCTCAATACTTGCAGCGTGACCGCCGAGGCGGATCGTGATGCGCGCGCATTTCTGCGGCGGGTGCGGAGGGTGAGTCCGGGCGCGCGAGTAGTTTTCACGGGGTGCTATGCGCAGCGTGCTCCAGAGGAGGTTGCGGCGCTCGATGGTGTGGACGTGGTGGTCGGCAACAGCCATAAGTCACTTGTTGTCAAAGCTGCGGTTTTGAATGCGCCGCTCGGGTCCGGGTTGCCTGGTGATCGGCCGTTGGGCGCTTTCGTTCCAGTTGATTCACTTTTGGACAGGACTTTTCCCTTGAAGCGGGAGGCTGCGGCTGTTTGGCATGATCCGCTTTTTGCTCACAGCGAGATTGCGGCGCTTCCTTTTGCCGCGGACGCTCATCAGACCCGGCCTAATCTGAAGATTCAGGATGGGTGTGGGAACCGGTGTTCGTTCTGCATTATTCCGGTGACTCGGGGGCCGAGCCGTTCGGTTTCTTTGGATGAGTGCTTGCGTTCGGTGGAGGAGTTTGCTGAGTCGGGCGGGAAGGAGTTGGTGCTTTCGGGCATCAACCTGGGGCGCTGGGGGCGGGATCTTTCTCCGGTGGCGCGGTTTGAGGAGTTGGTCGCGGCGATTCTGGAGCGGACGGCGTTGCCGCGGTTGCGGATCAGTTCGGTTGAGCCGATGGATTGGTCTTCGGAGCTGATAGGGTTGTTTCGGCAGCACGGGTGTGGACAGCATCCGCGGCTGGCGCGTCATGTGCATCTTCCGCTGCAGTCGGGTTCGGATGCGGTGCTGCGGTGGATGCATCGGCGGTATCGTCCCTGGCACTATGCGGCGAAGGTGGAGGAGATTCGCGCGGCGCTGCCGGATGCGGCGATTGGCGCGGATGTGATGATCGGCTTTCCGGGGGAGAGCGATGCTCTTTTTCGGGAGACGTACGAGTTCATCGAGCGGCTGCCTTTTACTTATCTGCATGTCTTTCCGTTTTCGGCGCGGCCGGGGACGGCGGCTTTTTCGATGCATGGGGCGAATCCGGTGCATGGAGAAGCGGTGAAGGAGCGGAAGGCGGCTTTGCGAGCGCTGATTTCGAGGAAGAATGAGGCGTTTCGGGGGCGGTTTGTGGGTGGGGAGCTTTCGGTGGTGACTTTGTTGGGTGGGGATGCGGCTCTGACTGAGGCTTTGTCGGATAACTTTATTCCGGTTCTAGTGAGTGGTGTTTGGCAGGCGAATGAATTATTTCGGGTGAGGATCACAGGCCTGGCTGCGGAAGGCCTCTCCGCTGAGGTAAGCGTGGCACTACCCCGCTCGAGCCAACAGCGGGCTTGAATGTACCACCCGTCATCTTCCCCTCCCGAAGAGGCCATCATGAAGAATGGATTTCAAAATTTGAAGTCAGAATTCGGCGGAAGAGTTTCATCCGTTCAAATGCGGGATGCGAATGCGACGAGGCAAGAAGTGTCGACGGAGGTCGGCTCCGTGTATCGGAGTCGCCTCGCGTTCGCCCACGCAGGAAGGCGTATCGACATCGAGGCAAACCAAGAGCTGGGGCGTGTTTCAGTTTCCGGGGAGTTTGATGTGCAGTTCTTTAGCGTTCATTCTAAAGACCGGATTGGCTTTTCTTCGACTTCAATAGGTAAGGTTCGGATTGGGCCTTTTCTTCATGAGGGTCTTCACCAAAGACGGCGTTGTAACGAGTTCTCAGAATCAGATTCTGTGCTCAATCGAATTGGCTGATCTGATTTCCACCCATCCATTCAGGAAGGGAGAGGCACTGCATTTTTATCGGAACGCCCTCATTCTTTATGCCAGAGACGAGGACCTATCGAGCCTACTTGTGCGTCGCATGGTTGCACTCGCCGAGGTAATTCCGGCGGACAACGATGCTTCGGATATTGAGCTACCTGCCCAATTCGCTGATCTTGCGAACATATTAAAAGATTGGGGGATTTCCGATGACGTGGAGCGGTCAGACAAGATAGAGGGTGCCTCTGCACAGGAACTAAGACAGTTGCTCGCCATGGTCGAACCTAGAATGGGGCCGATCAATTCCTATCTCAGCGGCGCTAGGGAAAGTCCCGCGAGCAACGCCGCCGCGAATCTCGGGAGCCTCGTGGAGGCCACTCTTGAGGCTAAGGCTGCATTGCTCAGCAGAAATTAGCCCGGGCCTCGCAAAAACTCTATACGCGATCCAGTAGCAGAGTAGGAACTCAGGGCCGGTGGCGTGCGAAACAGCGGGTCTTCTCCAGGAAATTTGGCCGGTTTCCGAAGCGTCCATTGACCGGCCCAGTCTCATCTCATACTGGTATACTTACGAGGCGAGGGGAGACTCCCTTCGTGCAATGGAGGACTCATCGACAAGCGTTCGGCAAAATCATTTATCCGCATTAACGAAAAGATTCGCGCACGGGAAGTGCGCGTTATCGACGATGCCGGCAATCAGCTCGGCATTCTGGCTCCTTTCGAGGCGCTAAAAATCGCGCGCGAGCGCGGCCTGGACCTGGTGGAAGTCTCGCCCAGCGCGGTGCCGCCGGTTTGCCGCATTCAGGATTACGGCAAGTTTCTCTACGAGAAAGACAAGAGCGATCGGGCTGCCCGCAAGAAGCAGAAGGTCATCGTCGTCAAGGAAGTCAAGTTCTCGGTGACGGTTGACGAGCACGACTACCAGACCAAGAAAAACCAGGCAGTCCGCTTCCTTACGGAAGGCGACAAGGTGAAGGCTTCGCTGCGCTTCAAGGGGCGGCAGATGGCGCACCGCGAGCTTGGCTATGCGATCGTGAACCGGCTGATCCAGGACATTGGCGATAACGGGGTGGTCGAGTTCATGCCGCGCATGGAAGGCACGACGCTGCATGCGATTCTTGCTCCGGGCAAGAAGGTTGAGGCGGCGAAGGCTAAGGCTGCTGTGGCTGCTGCTCCGAAGCCGGTTGCTCCTGCGGCGGCGCAGGCTGCTGCTCCTCCGGCGACGGCTGCTCCGGCTGCTGTTTCTTCTCAGTCTTAAATCAATTCAGAGTGCGAGCTTTTGTGAGTCCCACCCTACGCGATAGTGCCGCGTAGGATGGGGCACCCTCGTTTGTGGTCGGGCGACGGAGGGAACCGCAGATTCCTCCGACTTCGCTCAGAACAGGCTCTTCGGCTGCGCCTCAGGATGACATTTTCTTGTTGACGGAGGATTTGAGCCTCCCCGTCAAGCCAACAGAATGGTTGAATGGCCACTGTTGCTCTTCCCAATCGTAGAGAATTAGGGCTGAATATCTGTTCCTGGGCGGCCGGGAGGGAGAGTGTCTGTCTTGGCTTCCTCCGGAGGTTTGCGGAAGGCGTAGACGACCGCGAGGAGTGGTGGCGCGAGCAGGACTCCCCAGAACGGAATTATTACTCCCAAAGCCAGCGGGATCAGGAGCGATGCCCAGATGGGTACGCGGGTGACGCGCTTCATGAGCATCGGCTGCAGCACGAGCTGGTCGATGACGACGATGACTGCGTAGAGGCAGAGCAGGTAGAGCAGGCGCTCCATGTCGCGGCCGCTGAAGAGGATTGCGAAGACGGGGCCGAGCAGGCCGATGACCGCTCCGAAGTTGGGGATGAAGGTCATGATTCCGGCGATGAGCGCCCAGAGCGGGGCGAATGGGACGTGGATCAGCAGGAGCCCGATGAGCCACAGGATTGCGCAGCAGAAAGCTTCGATGGTGACGGCGCGCCACCAGTTGACGAGGGCTTTGCCGGCGGTTGCTCCGTGGATTTTGATGTCGGAGAGCATGGTTAGCCTTTAGAGTTCAGAATTGACCTAAAGGATGAAAATTGCAATCTGGGGGTTGGTTTGCCTCAGCGTTTCGCTTCCGTCTTAGTTCGGAGACGCCTTCGGCGTGGCTTAAAAACAAACAGCAGATCCTTCGCTACGCTCAGGATGACATTTTTTCTTTGAATGGCAATTGCGTTCAACTCAAACAGACGCAAGCCTTGATCGAGCCAGCGGAGATTTGTTCCACCCACCCTTCCGCAAAGAGCGCGGAAGGATGGGGCACCCTCATCGCTGAAACTGCGGGTCCTTCGACCCAGCGCTTTTGGCGCTTTGCTCAGGATGACAAGTTGGAGCAACTGAATTCTAGACGTTGCCTTTGCTCATTTCTTCAGCGAGGTGTTCGGCGGCGCGCATGGCGAGGGCGGAGATGGTCATGGTGGGGTTTTGCCAGCCTCCGCTGACGAAGCTGCTTCCGTCGACGACGATCAGGTTTTTGATGTCGTGGCTTTGGCACCATTTGTTGAGGACGCTGGTTTTGGGGTTGTCGCCCATGCGGCAGGTGCCGAGCTCGTGGATGCTGTAGCCGGGCGGGTTGGGATTGTAGTTCTTGCAGAGTACGTCGAAGCCGGCGGCGTGGCCGAGTTCGACGGCGGTGTCGACGGCGTCGCGGGCCATATTGAATTCGTTGTCGGTGTACTTGGTGTCGATGCGGAGGACGGGGATGTTCCAGGCGTCGACGACGGTTTTGTCGATGCTGACGTGGTTTTCGTAGCGGGCGAGGACCTCGCCCATGATGCTGGCCTGGAGTCCGCTGCCGTGGTAGCTCTTGAGTTTGTCTTGCAGTTCGGTCCCGTAGGCAGCGAAGTTGCGGGGCGCGAGGCCGCCGCTGCTGCTCCAGATATTGAGGGCGTAGCCGCCGTAGAATCCGTTTGCTTTGGTGGCGAGGTTGCGGAAGCGGGGGATGATGCCGCTGCCGTCCATCATGGCGGAGGTGGATTTACCGTCGCGGGCTTCGGGGACGGAGAACTGTGCGCCTGCTCCGTAGATCTGGTCGATGAGGTAGTGGCCCATGACTCCGCTGGAGTTGGCGAGCTTTGAATTCATGAGCAGTCGCGTGCTCTCGAGGGTGCCGGCGGCGAGAACGACGACGCGCGCCTTCACCGACATCTCGCGGCGGGAGATGCGGTCGACGAAGTGGGCTTCGTTGATGAGGCCGGTGTTTTTATCGACGCGGAGTTCGCGGACGACGACGTTGGGTATCGCCTGGAGTTTGCCGGTGGCGAAGGCGTCGGGCAGGAGCAGATTGATGGAGCTTGCGAGGCCGTCGATGCCGAGCGAGGTGCGCTGGCGGCAGAGCGGAATGCTTCGTTCTTTGGCGACGGCGTCGAGGCGGTTGAGGCTTTCGGGCCACGCCCTCGTGTCAGGGATGAAGTTGCCGTCGGGGAATTGTGGGAGGTTGTTGGGAAGTCCCTGGACGCGGAAGATTCCTTCGACGCGCGAGTAGTACGGGTCGAGATCGGCGAGCGAGATGGGCCAGTCGTCTCCGTAGCCGCCGTGGGATTTGGCTTTGAATTCGTAGTCGCTGAGCCGGAAGGAGGCGCGGGACCAGAAGAGCGAGCGGCCGCCGAAGAGGCGCACGCGCACCCAGTTGTAGGGTTTCTGCGGGTCGTAGGTGTAGGGGACTTCTTTTTCGTCGACCCAGGTGTTGGCGTTGTATTCATCGGACTGGAAGACATGGGGGAGCTGGCCGGGCTGTTTGAATCCGCGAAAGGGAAGGGCGGAGACGGGGCGGACCTCGGTGTCTTTGTGGACGTCGGCGACGGGGCCGGCGTTGAGCATGAGGCAGGAGATGCCTTTTTCGGTGAGGATCTTTGCGGCCATGCCACCGGAGTGGCCGGAGCCGATGATCAGGACGTCAACTATTTCTTTGGGCATTGGTCCTCATGATTCTTGTTGCAAAAGCCCAGGTCTAAAGGCCACTTGTGGTCTGACTATACCGTGGCTAAAGCCCCACGATACCACTGGAATTTGGTGCGCCTTCGGCGCGGCTTAAGCCAAACCGCAGATCCTTCGCTTCGCTCAGCCGTCCGCCCGCGGGGGAGTCGATGCCTCGACTCCCCCACCGCAACAGTTTCCTACATTGACTGTCGCTCTCTTAGAGATACAAGGATGACAGGGTGGAGGAGACTTGGATTCTGGAGCTAGAGCGCCAAGTGGCTGACGAATTCGGCGCGGACGTCGTTGGCGGTGAAGAGGCTTAGGAACGGCGCTTCGGGGTTGGCGGTGGCTACTGCTGCTTCGACGGCGGGGCGGCCTTTGGCTTCTTCGCGCTCGACGAGGCAGATGGCGGCGATGACGTTCATGCCCGCTTCTTTAGCGGCTTCGATGGCGGTGATGGTGGAGGCTCCGGTGGTGCAGACGTCGTCGACGATGACGACGGGCGCGGCTTTCTCGAAGAAACCTTCGATGCGGCGGCCGGTGCCGTGGGTCTTTTCAGCCTTGCGAACGAGGAAGCCGTGGATGAGTGGCGCGGCGTGGACCTTTTGTGCGTGCCAGGCGCTGGCAGAGGCGACATTCGAGACGATGGGGTCGGCGCCCATGGTGAGTCCGCCGATGGCCGCCGGCTTGAGCTTATGGTGGTGGATAAGGTCGAGGATGGCGAGCCCGGTGAGGCGTCCCCCCTCGGCGTGGAGGGTGGTGGTGCGGCAGTCAATGTAGTAATCGCTGGTGGCTCCGGAGGAGAGCTTGAATTCGCCGAGCTTGAAAGATGTCCGGGCGAGGAGGGTGAGGAGAGATTGGCGGTGGCTGGTGGTCATGGCTGCTGAGTTGATTTTAGCTTGGCGGCGTGCCCGGACGGGTCAGTTATTCAGCTTGTCTAAATGGCGGAAGCCGTCGCTGGCGATGGCCATGCCCGCGAAGAGAGTGAAGTTGTAGGTGGCGTGAACGAAGGTGCTGGCGGCGAGCGATCGTGTCCAGAGGCGGATGATGCAGAGCACCACACTCACGATGCCGATGAGCAGGACAGGCGCCCAGGCTCCGGAGACTTGTTCGGAATGAAGCAGCGCGAAGGGAATGCTGGCGAGAAGAATTGAGATGGGCACGATGAGTGGCGACTGCCTTGGAGGCGGCGTCGGGAAATGCTCAGGTAGTTGGTGGCGGCGCGTTCGCCAGCTGAAGAAGTTAATCAGCGAAGGCAAGAGAAAACCGCGAAAAGCGATCTCTTCCAACAATGGAGCGAGCGTCGTGCCGAAGAGGAACATAAGCCATGCGCCGCTGGTGCTCCTCATGAGGTCGTTGAGGATCGGCGCCTCTTTGGGCATGGGAAGCAGATTGCTGGCAGCTCCGTTGAGCAGCCCGAGCGCGACTCCGGTGGCAAGTAAGAGAAGCCATCGTCTCGCGACAGAGGGGGCGTTCCAATGCATGGTTTGCCAGAAGGGCCGGTCCCAGATGTTGCGGAAGAGCAGCACGGTCAGCGCTAGCAGGGCCAGATATTCGATAGCCTGCGAGGGAACGGCGAGTCGCGGGTCGAGGGCAAAAGTCCTGAAATCCGTGGAATGATTCGGCGATAAGAATGCTGCGATAGCGAGGATCAGGAGGCCCAGAATCAGCGTGACGCCGACAGCGAGGGCGAAGAAGATCAGAGTATTTCCGAGGGTCGGTACTTCGCGCTCGATGTGCGGCGGAGTGGGCTGCGAGATTATCGGTGAGCCCGTAACGTCGTCAAGAATGACCGGATCGGAGGTTGGAATGTTCTCCGGCGAGGCTTCCATGATTGGAGCGATATCGAGTCCAGGCTGGTGCTCTAAATCGTTGAGGTTGTCCATCAGGAGACTAATTCCGGCTTGCGCTTTCGCGGAGCGTGGGCCGGCTTGGGTTTGGACGCGGAATGGTTTCCATTCGACGAAAGCTCGAGCTTGGGCAGAGTAGCGGCTGCAGGCGGCGTGGCTGAGATCGAAGTATTGGTTTGAGCGTAATAGTGGCGGAGAAATTCGCCGGTATGCGAACTTGCGATTGTGGAGACGTATTCGGGCGTGCCCTCGGCGATGATGCTGCCGCCGCCTTCGCCGCCTTCGGGGCCGAGATCGATGATCCAGTCGGCGTTGCGGACGACATCGAGGTTGTGTTCGATGATGATGACTGTATTGCCGAGATCGGTGAGGCGGTGCAACACCTCGAGCAGCCGGCGGACGTCGTCGAAATGCAGGCCGGTGGTGGGCTCGTCGAGCAGGTACAGTGTTCGTCCGGTCTGGCGCTTGGAGAGCTCGCGGGCGAGCTTCATGCGCTGGGCTTCTCCGCCGGAGAGCGTTGTGGCGGATTGTCCGAGGTGGATGTAGCCGAGGCCGACATCGACGAGGGTTTGTAGCTTCTGGCGGACATTGGGAATGTCGGCGAGGACGGGTAGTGCGTCTTCGATGGCCAAGTCTAAAACGTCGGCGATGGAGTAGCCGTTGAACTTCACCGCGAGAGTTTCCTGATTGTAACGCTTACCGTTACAAATTTCGCAGGTGACGTAAACGTCGGGCATGAAGTTCATCTCGATTCGGCGTTGGCCGTCTCCCTGGCAGGTTTCGCAACGGCCTCCGGCGACGTTGAAGGAGAAGCGGCCGGGCTTGTAGCCGCGTTCGCGGGCCTCGGGGAGCATCGCATAGAGATCGCGGATTGCGGTGAAGACTCCAGTGTATGTCGCGGGGTTCGAGCGCGGCGTGCGGCCGATGGGCGACTGGTCGATGCGGATGGCCTTGTCGATCTGGTCGAAGCCTTTGATCTTGTCGTGTACGCCGGGTTCTTCGCGAGAGCCGTAGAGCTCGCGGGCGAGCGAACGATAGAGAATGTCGTTGACGAGCGTGCTCTTGCCGGAGCCCGAGACTCCAGTGATGACGGTCATGACTCCGAGCGGGAAGCGGGCGGTGACGTTCTTGAGGTTGTGGCTGCGCGCGCCTTCTACGACGATCTGTTTGCCTGTGAGGGGGCGTGGTGCTATGCGATGCAGGATGCTGGTCTCGCCGGAGAGATATTTCCCGGTGAGCGAGCCGGGTGCGCGGACGATATCAGCAGGAGTTCCCTGGGCGACGACGTAGCCGCCGAGCTTGCCGGCGCCGGGGCCGAGATCGACGACGTAATCGGCGTGGCGGATGGTCTCTTCATCGTGCTCGACGACGAGCACGGTATTGCCGAGGTCGCGCAGGGATTCGAGCGCGGCGATGAGGCGCTGGTTGTCGCGCTGGTGCAGGCCGATGGAGGGCTCATCGAGCACGTAAAGGACGCCGCGGAGTCGGGAGCCAATCTGCGTGGCGAGGCGGATGCGCTGACCTTCTCCGCCGGAGAGGCTGGCGGCGTTGCGGTCGAGAGCGAGATAGCTGAGGCCGACGGAGTCGAGGAATTCGAGGCGCTCGACGATCTCGCGGCGAAGGCGCTCGGCGATGAGAGCTTCGCGTTGGTTGAAGTCGAGCTTTCGGGCCGCTTCAAGAGCCCGGCGCAAGGGCAGCGCGGTGAAATCGGCGATCGACATCGCGCCCACCTTGACCGCCAGCGATTCCGGGCGCAGACGAGTGCCGTGGCAGGCTGGGCAGGCTGATGCAGTCATGAACTTCAGCATGTATTCGCGAGCCTCATCTGACTTGAGGTCGCGGGTCCAGTTGCGCAGATAGGCGAGGATGCCGTGAAAACCGGTGCGAGGCGCTTCGTTCTTTGGCGGCCCATGGAGAAGCAGAGCCTGATGCTTCTCAGGGAGTTGCTCAAAGGGCTTGCGGAGGTCGATCTTGTATTTCTGCGCCGCCAGTTCGATGAGCTTGATCAGGTACTGCGAAGCCGAGCCGGGGCCGAGGCCGCCGTCGAGCAGCGGCCGGCTCCAGTCGGTGACGACCTTGGCAGGATCGAAATCGTAGATGCTGCCGAGGCCGTGGCAATTGGGGCAGGCTCCGTAGGTGCTGTTGAAGGAAAAGCTGCGGGGTTCCAGCTTGGGAATATCGAGTCCGCAATCGGGACACGCCATCGACGATGAGTAGAGCTGGTCGGGAACGCCTGCCGCGCCGTTGGGCGTGCCGGCGAAGCCGATGAGCACCAATCCATTGGCCATCTGGAGCGACTTGGCGACCGATGCCTGGAGGCGCTTGACGAGCTTCTCGTCGCCCGCCTTCAGGACGACGCGATCGACGATCGCCTCGATGGTGTGGTTCTTGCGCTTATCGAGCTGGATGGAGTCGGAGAGGTCGCGGAGTTCGCCATCGATGCGGGCGCGGAAGCCTTGCTGATCGAGTTCGTCGAGCAGATCTTTGAATTCGCCCTTGCGGCCGCGGACGATGGGCGCATAGACGATGACGCGTTCGCCAGGGGTGAGGGCCAGGATGCGTTCGACGATCTGCTCAGGGGTCTGCCGCGAGATAGGGTTGCCGCATTGCGGGCAGTGAGGCACACCGACCGAGGCAAAGAGCAGGCGGAGGTAGTCGTAGATCTCGGTGATGGTACCAACGGTCGACCGGGGGCTGCGACTGGTGGTCTTTTGCTCGATTGAAATGGCCGGACTGAGGCCTTCGATGGAATCGACATCGGGACGCTCGATCTGATCGAGGAACTGGCGTGCGTAGGTCGAAAGGGTCTCGACATAGCGGCGCTGGCCCTCGGCATAGATCGTGTCGAAGGCGAGCGAGGACTTGCCGGAGCCGGAGAGTCCGGTAATGACGGTCAGAGTGTTGCGCGGAATCGAGACGTGGATGTCACGAAGATTGTGTTGGCGCGCGCCATGCACGGTGATGTGAGTGATTGCCATGATGGGAATACAAGAGAAATTCGGAATGGTGCGCGCGGAGAGTGCAACTGCCGAGCGAATCACTATGAGCTAAATTACAATTGAGACGCAAAACCCTGACAGTATCTTATTCGGCAACAGAAAGCGGGGTCAATGCAGCCCTCGCGGCTGCATCCAAGCTATAAGATGGGGAACGCAGAGGATGGATTCGAACCATCAAAATTGGCTCGATCTGACTATTTGAGGCTGGTATGCAGGATTTGATGAACACCGTGGTGCTGATTTGCGCGGCCCTGGCCTCGCTGGGCCTGGGCGTGATGTTGGCATTCGCGGTATGCCGTGCGGGCTTCGCGCTGCTGCGGTTGCAGTCGCCGCGATGCGACTCTTCGTCTGCCCAGGCCAAGACGCAGACGATCGAGGCTTAGGCTTCCTCTGCTCCACGAGATTCGCGGAGTTTCGGCAAAATATCCCAAAAAGGCGAGTTCTATTGGGGCGGTTGCTGCGGGACTTGTTGCTGCTGCTGTTGTTGGCGCAGGCGCAGTAGCTCCTGTTGGATCTCCGCGGGATTCCTGGGTGGCTGTGTGCCATCCGAGTTGCCGGGTGGGGGCTGGTTGACCGGTTGCGCCTGCTCCGGAGGCGGTGGCGGCTGTTCCTGTTCGATTTCGTCGTCTTCCTGCTCGCGGTTATTGCGCGCAGGGGCGGCCGAGGTTACCGTGCTGCCCGCGGAGCGCTGGCTTAGCGACAACTCGCGCGGCGTACCCTTGTCGTTGCCGACCATCAGGACGTTGTAGCCCGAGCCCTCCAGCAAGGAGAGCAGGACTTCGCGAGGGTCGCCGGGACCGTAACTGCCGAAGATACGCTCGTCCTGGCCTAGGCCGTCGACTTTCATTCCGGTGGACCTGGAGATCTGCTGCAGGATTTGGGAGAGCGAGGAGTTCTCGGCTTTGATGGTGAGACTGCCGGGGATGGCGGTTACCTCCGCTGGTTTCGCCGGATGCTGCAACAACGAGTCGCGGGGCGTAGTCGCAGGCTGAGCCGTGAGAGCCGGCGCATCGGTTGGCGCGGCTGTGGCTGTGGCAACGGGGGGCGTCATCGGCCGATTCATCACCGGCTGATTCGCTGGCTGCGACGGCATCGCGCCCGGAGCATTGATCTGGCGCTTGGCGAGCATCATCTGCGCGATTGCCGGCTGACGCAGCGCGCTGCTCGGGTATTGAATCAGGAATTGCTGAATGGCCGAGACTCTGGCTTCGGGGTTCGGCTGGCTGATGGCAGCGGAATAGGCGGCGTTTTCGGCAGGATTGGCGGGAACGGCCTGACCAGCATGAGAAAATCCTTGTCCGAATTGCGGCTGCGCCAAGGCGCCTGGGACGGCGATCAGAGCAGCCACGATGGCTGAGACCAGACATGGAGTCCCGCGCCGAAGTTGCGTCCGTTTTTGCCGTATTGAATGGGCCATTTCGTTGTGGAGCTGGAAGCCAATCTGACGCCGTTCCCAACTCCGCTTCCTGTATGTATAGACTAGCAGTGGTCTGGTTTCGTTCGCCATGATTACATCGTTGGTAATGTGGAAGCAATTTTGTGTCGGGAGGCGCGCCGCACCGGGCACGTATCGCCGAATCACGCGCTTGCGGGATTGGGGGAGTGCGTCGAATCTATGCCGGGCGGCTTTTGTGTTGGTTTCGCTGGTCTGGATGGCGGCCCCGGCGGTGCGGGCCGTCTCCTGCACCCCCCAGTCGCAGATGACCGAGGCGCAGAGGAGCTCCCTTGTGTCGTCGGCAAAGGCGCTGGCGGCGCTGGTGCAGGCGGGCAACACCGCCGCTCTGAAGTCGCAGACGATCCCTTCGGTTGCCGAGCGCTTCGATCCGATTGCCGCCGCCGCGGAATCGGCCGCACCGCTGATAGAACGGGGCACGATCACCGTCGAATCGTTGTATCTGCTGGATTCCACAGACCTGAAGGCAACTGAAGATGAGACCCAATTCTTTTGTGGCGGGGCCGACTCGCATGAAGTAGTGCTGACGATTCCGCAGTTGCCTCCAGGGAGTTATGCGCTGACCATCCTGCACGCGACTGGGGTTGAGTCTCCGCAGTCGCTGACCTTTATCCTGGCTCGGGATTCCGCCGCGTCGATGCAATGGAAGCTGGCCGGCGCATTCATCCATTCGCTCACCTCGGCTGGACACGATGGGGTTTGGTTCTGGACGCAGGCGCGGGAGTTCGCGAATAAGGGGCAGCACTGGAACGCCTATTTCTACTATCAGACGGCAATCTCGCTGCTGACTCCGGTTTATTTCCTTTCGAGCCCCAATTTGGACAAACTGTTGAAGGAGCAGACAGCGAGCGCCCCTTCAGGACTGCCGACCAATACTCAGCCTATGTTGGTCGCAGGGAGCGGGGGCCAAGGTTTTGAGGTCCAGGATATGCATACGGACAGCTCGCTGGGAGGGCTCGATCTGGTGATCAACTATGGCGCCAAGGACGTCTCCGATCCAGTAGCGAGCCGCACTCGGAACGTCGAGCTGATGAAGGCGATGTTGGCCCAGCATCCGGAGTTGCGCGATGGGTTTCACGGGCTATGGGCGTTTGCCAACGCGCCGAATGAGCGGCCGTTTGCCAACGAGTTGCCAATGGGACAGATTCAGTGACGGCCAGGACAGAAGAAGACGGGGACGAGAACGGGGCATGGTAAATCGAACGGAAAAGCCGCTCAGCGAGGCGATCGCGGCGCGCCGGGCAACCTCGAGTTTTGATGGCAGTCCGATACCGAACGAAGATCTGACAAAGATCATCGAGGCCGGTTTGCTGGCCCCGAGCGGCTATAACTTGCAGCCGTGGCGGTTCGTCGTGGTGCGTGGCCCGGAGCAGCGCAAACGGCTGCGCGCCGCGAGCTACAACCAGGCCAAGGTCGAGGAGGCCTCGGCCGTGGTAGTAGCGTGCGGTGACGCCGACGGCTGGCGGAACGGCGATCTGGAGGAGATGTTGCGACTCGGACGCGAAGGGGGTATGCCGGAAAACTATGCCGAGCAGGCCAAGATCACCGTCCCGGAATATCTGTCGAACCATCCCAATCTGCCAATGTGGCTGAATCGGCAGGTAATGATCGCGTTCACCAGCATGATGCTGATGGCCGAGGCGCTGGGCTATGACACCGCTCCAATGGAGGGATTCGAGGAAGATAGAGTCCGCGAGGTCTTGCGCTTGCCGCTAAGCCATACGGTTGTCGCGCTGCTGGCGATCGGTCACGCCCAGGGGCCGGAGAAGTTTTCCGGAGGCCGATTCAGCATGGCGCGCACCGTTTTCGGGGAAGAATATGGAAAGCCGATCAAGTTATAACAAGGAGAAGCGGCTCGGAGCCCCGGAGTGAATGGCGTAACGCGCAGAGAGTTTCCTGACGTCCCCATCGTGGGGGTGGGTGCGGTCATTCTCGATGAGAACCGGGTATTGCTGGTGCTGCGCGGGCGGGAGCCGATGAAGGGGGAGTGGTCGATTCCCGGGGGGGCGTTGGAGCTCGGGGAGACGCTTGAGGCTGCGGTTCGGCGGGAGGTCCTCGAAGAGACCGGTCTTGAGGTCGAGACGCAGGCGATTGTTGAGGTTCTCGACAAGGTCGTTATCGAGAACGGGCGCATACAGTATCACTATGTGCTGATCGATTTTCTATGCAGGGTGCAAGGCGGCACACTGAGGCCGGACAGCGATGCGGACGATGTCCGTTGGATTTCGCATGAGGAGTTGAATTCGCACGGTATCTGCCGTTTGGCGCCGGCGACGGTCGCGGTCATAGAGAAAGCGTTTGCTATGGCGCCTGCGAACAGCGGCCGGCTGCGTCGGGGTGGCAAATCCAAGACTCTTCTTTGGCGGGAGACCGGCCCGGGAGGACGATAAAGGGAACTACATTAAGAACTTCACACACTGCCAAATCGTAAGGCCGACCAGAAAGACGGCAATGTTGAAGGCCATGACCCACATAACCCCCCGAATGCATCCAAGAGGATTTTCCGCTTCAAGAAAAGAGTCGATCTGCTCGGTGGAAGGATACGGTCTTTCGTCCGGGACGGATAAAGGGCTGGGTGCGATGGAATAGGTCCGGGCGTGAGAGATGCTGGCCGGGAGGACGATCGGTGGAGCGCTGTTCAGAGTCTTAACGGACATAACGACTCCTTCCAATTTCAACATCGGCACTTCTGAATACGTACTTTAAAATTTGACAAGAGCGACAACGAGCTGTGTCATCATGAAACACACTCGAAATAACAATGAAGACGAACACCGGCAGAAGAGCAAGGTCGCGCATCGGGATTGTGACTGATCTCTAAACCAAGAATCGATATCGCCCGTGGCACACCAAACTTAACCGAGAGGTCCAGGCAATGACACTGAAGACGAATGCAAACCGGCAATCCAATGTCGCTTTTTCTTGCAGCGAGCACCCTGTCGCGGGCCGCGCGCGGATGCTCATTCCAGGGCTGCGCCGCGCCGCCCATTTACCGGGAGATTTTCTCGCAGGCGCTATCCTCGTTCCGCCTAGCGGCGATGTCAACCGGAATCTGGAGGCGTCCGACGATGATTTCGCCTGGGTTAGTCCAGATGTCAATGCGACTGCGGTTGTTCTTCTTGGCGGAGCAGCTGTCACGGCGGAAGCAAACTTTCTAAGCGGGATCGGAATTGCCGGCGTTCTTGATGAGGACGACGAAGACGAGGATGAGGAGGACGACGACGATTACGACGATGACGACCTCGATGAAGAAGATGAAGAAGACCTCGACGACGAGGACGATGCAGAGTTCGACGACGACGATCTCGACGATGATGACTTGGACGACGACCTCGATGACGAAGATGAGGAAGACGACGAAGAATAGCGGCGCTTCACGGCGATTCGGGGCCTGACTTTGGTTGATGGCTTGCCTTCGGGTGACCGGATGTTCAGGCATGCGGCACCAGCCATTCCTTGTATTCAGGGGGGATAAGGGTCGCAGCGCTAAATTTGCTGTGGTAGGGTTGACCTCAACGTTTCCCCTTCCTGATCTCAATCATCGCGACAGGGTCAAAGGGTGAAGCGGCTTAGCAAGGTACTGTCTTCATGCGCATTCTGCACGCCATCCACTCCATGTCGCTAACAGCCGGTGGGCCCACAAATGTGGTCCGCGAAATAGCGCAGAGCGCGCGTCGGAGCGGCATTTATCAAGCGGAAGTGGTCTGCCTCGATGCTCCCAGCCAGCCATCTCTGCAATGTGAGGGTCTGCCCATCCACTGCGTCGGTCCCGGCATAGGGAAGTACGGGTTCACACTACGGCTCGATCGATGGCTCAAGGAGAACCTGTCCCGCTTCGACGGCGTGATCGTCAATGGGCTGTGGCAGTATCACGGCTACGCGGTCTGGAAGGCGTGCCACGGAAAGAAGCCGTATGTCGTCTTTGCCCATGGCATGCTCGATCCTTGGTTCAAGAAGGCCTATCCTGCCAAGCATCGACAGAAAGCTCTGTATTGGGCCGCAATAGAACGCCGTCTGCTGCGCGACGCAACCAGCGTGATGTTTACTTCTCCTGCCGAGGCCGAGCTGGCTCCTCAGACCTTTCGGCACAGTGAATGGACGAGCTGTGTCGTTCCCTATGGCACCGTGGCGCCTAACGGGAAGCCCGAAGTTCAGATCGAGCGGTTCTATGCCGCCTGCCCCGAGGTGCGGAGCAGCAAATTCATTCTGTTTATTGGGCGGCTGCACAAGAAGAAAGGATGCGATCTGCTCATTCAGGCATTTGCCCAAACGTGTCGTGATGATCCCGAGATGCACCTGATCATTGCCGGCCCGGATGAGGAGAGGCTGACGCCTGAGCTTACTTCGCTGGCGACGGCGGGTGGGGTGGGGGATCGTGTTCATTTTCCTGGCATGTTGCGGGGAGACGCGAAATGGGGAGCATTCTATGCCGCAGAGGTCTTTGCGCTGCCTTCCCATCAGGAGAATTTCGGGGTCGCCGTCGCTGAGGCTCTGGCCTGCGGCACGCCGGTCCTGATCTCCAACCAAGTGAATATCTGGCGGGAGATTGTCGCAGATGAAGTGGGTCTGGTGGAAGACGACGACCTCGCGGGAACCACACGGCTGTTGGCGCGCTGGCGCGCCATTAGACCTACTGAGCGGGCCGAGATGGCGATAAGGTGCCGGCCGAGTTTTCAGCACCGCTATGACGTAAGTGAACTTCCCAGAATACTTGCGGAGTTGCTCAGTCACTCGAAGCAAGGTGAGTTGGTTCCGTCGGGATCCTAGGAGTTCTGCGGGAGACTGCGCGCGAGGTGCGAATTCCCTTTGTCCGGGGCTGGCGACTGTCTGGCTTCTAGCTGCGATAGGGTTCCGGAACGGAGGAGCGCTGGCGTTCCTTGATTTTGGTTGCGGGGACTCCGGAGTAGACGCCGAAAGGCTCCAGATCGCGGGTGGCGATCGATCCCAGGCCGAGTACCGCTCCCACGCCGACGTTCACGCCGGGATGGACGATTGCGCGGGCGCATATCCACGCGTAGGGTCCGATTCTCATCGGGAACGAGACCAGCTTGAAATTTGGGTGATTGTATTCGTGGGTCGCGCCGCACAGATATGCACCCTGGGAGACGATGCAATGCGACTCAAGATGAAACGGCGAGGGGTTGTATATCTCGGCGTCATCGCCGAGGGTCACCCGGTCTTCGCAGACCAGGTTCCACGGCGCCCATATCTTCGACCGCGGATAGAAGTGGCAGGCCGGCCCGAGCGTGGCTCCAAAGACTCGCAGCAGGAGAGCGCGCCAGGAGTGGAAGGGGCGCGGCGAGGTGCGGTAGAAGAGCGCCCAACACAGGTTCCATAAGGCGCGACCCAGCCGGTTGCGCGCACTGAATGACGGCAACAAGGTTGGGTCGACCGCTTCGGCGGCTGGCACTGGGTTCATAACCTGGGTCCTGCACAGTATTTACGATCGGCCCAAGCCGAAGGTAGCGCTCAGCGGCACGAGGACCAACAAATGGAGCTCGCTCTCGGTTCGTCCGAGCGACTCATGGATTCTCCGAATTGAGAATACCCGTCCTCAAGTGGGAGCTTTTCTTCAACGTGGACATATCATCCTTGCCTTGCGTCGATCGGTCAGCTCCCGGATGCGTAATCAGTCCATAGTGGGAAGCGCTGCCGGCAGGGTGGTCTCGCTGGACAAACGCCTGCCGCAGGCTATCTTCGGTTGCGCTGCCCTTCTCTCCGATGGATAAAGAGTGCCCCTGAGAGGTGGCTGCGTAGATATTGGGATTCAGGAAATGCAGTTCGCCGATGCCACTGGAGGAGGAAAAGGGAGATTCCCCAAGGGCGGACTGGCTATAGGCGGCCTGCGGGAAATAGGTCAGAGATTTTCTGGCGGCTTCGGTGCGGTCCGCTGACCCTCCATTCGCTGCGCCGCCGGTCGTTGCACTGCCGTCGTGAAGGTTTCCGGTGCCGGTTCCCGCCATATCGTCGTTCAGGGGCTGCCCCGGTTTATTCACGGAATAGGTATCTCCCGCGCGACCGTCGATCGAGCCATACGCAGGCGAGTTCGTTCTGGAGCTACCAAAACGGGATGTGAGAGAGTTAGCGGATTGGCCCTTCGAGCCGCTGATCGAATAGCGGCTGGAAGAGACGACGTTACCGGCGGGCGAGTATCCGCCAGCGTCGCCAACTGTGTAGCCATTCGAACCGCCGGCAATGGCCGACTCGCCCTTCGCATCTCGGCTCGCGGCGAGAGAATCCGACTGCTTGTGTCCCAGTCGATCCACGGTCAGCCGGCGGGTACTCCAGGAGCTCTCCTCGGACTGCAGGCCGAAAGAGGAGCCCGCGTTCCAACTGCTTTGATAAGCATTTCCCGCGGCGGACTGGCCGTTGTCGTTGCCGCCGTTAAGGCTCCGGTGGAACGAGCCATTCGAGGTCATGCCATTGCCTTGGCCGCCGGAAGTGCCGCCGCCAGAAAAGTCGAGGCCAAGGCGCTGCGCGGCCGGCGCATAGAGACTCATCCGGCCTGTCTGAGAAGAGTCTCGAATCTGGGTATCGGTCTGGACCAACGAAGAACTCAACGACGATGAGTAGATGGCGGGATTGAGCGAGTTGGCGATGACGCTTGCCCCGCTGGGATCGAAGATAAAGGGGCGCTGAGGGGTTAATAAATCAGTAGAAAGAGTCGTGATCGGTGCGGTCTGAGGGTCGAGGGTCAGGGACGGTGAGAGACCAGGGGAAAGCGGGGTCGTGGGAAACAGCGTTTCGCTCTGCGCATGGGCGCAGCGAACCGAGAAGGCTGCGAGTAGCAGGAGGCCGCCGAACCTCAGCCGCGAGGTTATTCGCGGTCGCCAATTCCGTCGATTTCCCATCCCCATTGATTGTAACGAACTGTCGCCAAAACCAGCGGAGAACGATTCCAAGAATTCAAAGCCGACTTGTCTTCCTCAACCGTGCATCGGACCTCCCGAAAGAATAAGCGACGCGGTATGGTGCAGGGGTACCATGAAGGGACGTTGCCGCCTGGAGTCCGAAGTAGGCGGTGAGATCACAGGCGAGGTCGCTTTGCGCATATTGCTGATCGGCAACTTCGAACTGGACCGGCAGGAGAGCATGGCCCGGTTTTGTGAGCTGCTCCGGCAAGGATTGACCAGCCTTGGTGAGGATGTTGCGGTGCTGCGTGCGAGGCCGTTCTTTGCCCGGTTGGAAGTCGGCCCAGCGTCGTTGCGGAAGTGGCTCGGGTATATCGACAAATTCGTTTTGTTCCCGTTCGTGCTGTGGCGTCAAGCGAAGTCCTTCGACCTGGTTCATATCTGTGACCACTCGAACAGCATGTATGTGTGCTTCCTTCGCGACAAGCCGCATATGATTACGTGCCACGATTTGCTGGCGGTCCGCAGCGCTCTCGGTGAGATTCCCGCTAACCCGACGGGCTGGAGCGGGCGAATTCTTCAGCGCGCGATTCGGCGGGGATTAGAGCGCGCCCAATGCGTCGCTTGTGTTTCAGAGAAAACGAGGCACGATCTGCTTCGACTTACCCACCGCGATCCAGAGCTTACACCGCGCGTCTACAACGGATTGAACTATCCGTACCGCCCGATGGAACAGGTCGAAGCACAAGAGCGCGTCCGGCAACTTCTGGCGGGTCACTCGGCAGTTGAGGCCACGAAGCCATTTCTGGTCCACGTGGGAGGAAACCAGTGGTACAAGAACCGTCTCGGCGTGCTGGGAATCTTCGCCAGCCTGCGGAACAAAACGGATTTCCGCCGTTACCGCTTGATCATGGTCGGCAAGCCTTTCACCGCGGAGTTGCACAACTTCATTGCAAGCCACGATATGCAAGCCGACGTGGTGGAGCTGACGAGCGTGGCAAATGAAGATCTGCGCGCGCTGTACTCGCTGGCCGAGGGGCTGGTGTTTCCATCGATCGAGGAGGGCTTCGGCTGGCCCATCATTGAGGCACAGGCTTGCGGCTGTCCGGTCTTTACTTCCAACCGACCGCCGATGAATGAGATTGGAGGGGATGCCGCAGGTTACTTCGACCCAGTCGATCTGAAGGGCGCGGCAGCCGTCATTGATGAAAGCGATTGCTCCCGCCCATTGATGGCGGAACGAGGCATTGCGAATGCGACGCGATTCAGCGCAGTCGGAATGTTAGGGGAGTATCGCGAAGCATATTCGCGGTTATCGCGGAGTCGAAGGTCAGCTCATGCGGCAGGCGCAGCGCGAAATGCAGGTAGCCGGCTCAGCAAATAGTAGATGATGGCCAATAAGATCGTGCTTCGGATCTGGAGGAAGTAGTCAAGGGGAACGGTCTCTGCCTCCAGCGACTGGAAGACATAAGCCAAGGCGAGAACCACCGCCAATCTGAGCGGAACGACGTACTGGGCCACCTCGACCGCGAAACGAAGCAAGAAGCAAAACGCCAGCGGATAGAAAAGCACGCCAAGGAAACCGAAGTCGGCGGCGCCGGCGGTGATCAATGAGTTGGCTTCGTCGCGATAGGAGAAGCCCCACTGCATATTCGCAAGCGTCTCCTCGCCGTAGGCGCCAACTCCGAATTTGTCGCTGGAGATTATGGATGGGACCGCCGACTGAAGGTTGTAAAGCAGGTCTTTGCCCAGCAAAGGTGTGGAATTCTGGCTGGCTTCAAGCAAGTCGGAGAAGAAGCCAAGCACAAAAGTACGGTGCGAGACATTAGTCCCGAGCAACTCCAGGATTTCGATCGGACTCTTTTTGCTTACAAGATCGAAGGCGCTTTCGATACGCTCGGCAGTGGAAATGTTTGCGTTGCCTCTCTCCCATCCGGCGAACCGCAGATAGAGGAAAAAGACGGACGCAGCTGTGACCAGAACAACCGCGGCAGTTACCAGCAGAATCCTCTTGTACATGGGCAGGCGAAGGCGGAAGCGTCCCAGACGGCTGGCAATCATGGCCAATAGCAACGAGAACGCAAACTGCCTTCGTCCCAACGGAACCATGGCTATGGTTTGTACCACTACCATACCGCCAACTATCAAGCGAGCGACGCCTGTAGCGTTCAAGGCTGCGCATACCGTGTAGGCGTAGGCTGGAAAAAACCACCACATAGTGAGCTGAGTAGCGGGATCAATGTGTCCATACTCGTCGACCGTGCCGCCCCCATAGCCGACTCTCCCCGTTGCATAGGCTGCCAGCACGAGGAAGGTCGTTAAGAGAATGACGGGAAGAGTGCCCGGCCCAAAGGTAAGACAAAATTCGGCGCCGAAGATGGGGCGTTCAAAGAGCTCTCCCGTCGCAAAGAGGATCGCGGCGGCGACCATACAAACGGCGACGGCGCGGCCTAGAGAGCCGGGTTCCCGAGCGAAGGCCTCGGCCAGGGTGAGGTTCCCTCGCGGGATCGTTAGCCAGGTGTAGAACGAGCCAAGGTTATAGCTTAAAAGAACGGTCATGCCATAGATCGTGGTGATTCGCAGCGGCAGGGAGCGAAAGACAATATCGATCAGGACATATATTCCGACCGATCCGCCCACCAGCGCGCCCACCACAAACATGAAGTTGGTGGGGAGAGCCCACACGGCGGCCCCGACGACTCCGAGCAAAAAGGGAAGATACAGGAAATATGTCTGACTCTGCTGTGCGAAGTTTGACCCCAGGGGCCGAACTCGTGATTCCCGCGAGGTCTCGAAGGTCTGTGGCCTAACGCGGGTTGGGAGAGTTGCCATAGAGTTTGGGCGAGGCGGTTGCTACCAGCTGAGTTAGTGTATCGTGGATGCCCCCAGTATTGGGCACCCGCTCTGACGCGATCCCCACATTGGAGGGCGCCGAAGACGATGTAGCGGCATTCAAAATAGTCTCGACCACCTCCATGTTCCGCCAGGGGTTGCTCGTATACCTCCGCCTTCCGGCTGTCGCGATCGCCTCACGTCGCTGTGCATCGTTAAGCAAATCGAGACACTTGGAGGCGCACTCTTCCGGTGTGCTCCAAAAGACGGCTTCGCGGTCCTCCTCGTACAAAGCCAGATGTTCGGGAGTCCTCTCCGCGCAGAGGAGCCGGCCAAGGGAGGGGATCTCCATACTGCGGGTGGTGTGCTGGTCGCGGTTGCCCTTGGAGAGCAGGCCAAGGCAGACTCTGGCGGCGGAGATCGCATTGGCGTAGTCTCCGACACATTGGGTGTTGAGCGGGCGCCAATAGGCCCGCAGCTTCGGCCACTGGGGCAGACGCTGATAACGATTGCCATAGAGAGTGAGAGGCACGCCCAGCTTCACGAGTTCCGCGAGGAAAGGACCCCGTTCGGGAAAAGCTGTCCCTACGAAGGCGACCTCCGATTGCCAATGTCGGCGTTCGTCGTCGGTGAGATGGCGCGGGGCATGGGCAATCTCGTCAGCGGACATGAAGACGCGCAACACGTTGCGGGCCCCATGCGCATAAGCCTCCTGTACGTTGCTGGCCCGGACAACGACGAGTAGATCGTAACGAGGGAGGGCCCGAAAAAACTGATGCCAGCGCATCCGGTCGCGGCCTCCGAAAGGATCGTCGATGGTGTAACAGAGCACGCGGGGAATCCGCGCCTTGAGGTCTTTGACGAATCGACGGCTGATCAGATTTCCCTGATCGACCCATGCGACGTCGAAGGAGGCTTGGCCAGAACTCACTTTGTCGAGCGTTCGAATCGCGCGCTGGCGCAGCACCTCCGCCAGGCCCACTGAGCCGGCGTGCCATTCCCACAGGTGGATGCCGCGGCTGGACGGCAGCAGCGCGTGAGGGTCGAGATGCACAACCTGATGGCCGAGGCGAACCAGAGCTTCCTTGCGCTGGCTCGACGTGCCTGAAGCTGGACCAAGGTAGAGTATCTTCACGTTGAGAACCCCATGACCGGCGACGTGGCCAACATCTCCGCAACCGGCGCTGGTTCGCCAAGCTGCAAGGCGGAAGTCCGGCTACGATGTCGCCCGGAGATGCCGCCTAACGGTTGTAGATGATCAGACCGGTGCTGATTGCGATCGCCGCCTCGATCCCGCGGTATCCAAAAGTCTTGAGCTGGCTCGACGGCACCCAGATAATGTCGCCGTCCTTCAGCTGCAGATCGGCTTGTTCGCCCTTTAGCAGCTTGGCGAGATCGATGACGTATTCCTGCCTGCCGCCATCGACTTTACGAATCAACCTTGTCTTGCTGAGCGAGGCGGTCCGGTTGGGGCCGCCGGCGAGGGAGATGGCCTGCGCGGTGGAGAGCGGGTCATTGTTATCAACAAGAAACCCTCCGGACTTGGCAACGTCGCCGACGATGTAAACGACCCCGGCCTTGGCAACCACGATGGTGTCTCCGGGAAAGATCTCCGGGTTCAGCTGCGCGCCGAGGTGCTCGGGTATGGCTTGCAAGGCGATGTTCTGCGGATGATCCGGGTCGTCGCGGTGGATGATCGAAACGGTCTTGCCGGCAGTGGCGGAAATGCCGCCCGCGATGGCGAGCATATCGAGCAGGCGCCGCTTGCCGAGGGTGGGATAAATACCGGGCTCGCGTACCTCGCCGGAGACAGTGGCCCCTTGCGAGGCGTATTCGGTGATGAATACCGTCACATGCGGTTCAAGGAGGAGATTACGGCGCCGGAATTCGTCCTCGATCAAGCGTGCCGCCTGATCGGCGCTGAGACCGCTGAGTTCAATCCGCCCGATCACAGGAAGGTTGGCGAATCCGTCCTGGGTAACGCGGATGTGGGTGGAAAGCTCGGGCGTATCGAAGACCTCGATGTCGAGCAGGTCGCCCGGCCCGATGTCAATCGCAGGCGAATTGGCCATCGAGGAGTTGCGGGGATGCACCTGGACGTGTTCTTCGCTCGGGATAGCGGAGGTGCCAGGCGCCTCTTGAGCGCCAGCCGGCCGAACAGACAGAAGCGGACCAAGCAGGCCGCAGACGAGAGCCCCGAAGGCGACGCGGGCGCGAAGGCGGGAGACCATGCGGCTACTCTTCATTTTCGCGGACCCCATAGCCGCCGCCATAGTTTTCTGAGTAGTCGTAGTCATAGTTCTTCGCGTAGGTGTAGTAGTTTTCCAGGCGCAGATCGACGTCATTGACGACGATGCCGATGACCCTGGCGCGGGCGCGGCGGAGCAGCGAGCGAATTCGCAGCAACGCCTTGCGGCGAGTCGTTGCAGAGCGCACCACGATAATCGTGGAATCGGCAAGGGGCGCCACGCTGAGCGAGTCGGCAACCGGCAGCACTGGGGCGGAGTCCAGGATCACGTGATCGTATTCCAGCTTCCACTGTTCGAGCAGGGATTCCAACTGGTGGGACGCGAGAAGCTCTCCCGGGTTGGGCGCGATCGGACCGCGGGGTAGAACGAAGAGGTTAGGCAAATCTCTTAGGGGGCGTTGATAGGCGCTGGCGCCGGATTCGCGAACCAACACCGAGGAGAGCCCTTCGCGGTTGGGGATGCGGAACTTGAGATGGAGGGTTCCGCGGCGAAGGTCGGTGTCGACCAGCAGTACGCGAGCGTCGCGGCGGGCGAACGAGACGGCCAGGTTGGCGGCGATCGTCGATTTGCCCTCGGCGGCGAGGCTGCTGGTAATAAGCACGACGCGCCCCTGATGATCCACCGACGAGAGCAGGATCGAGGAGCGCAGCGTTCTAAAGGCTTCGGCGCTGATCGATTGCGGAGCCAGGTACGAAACCAGGTCGGGTCCGAAATTGGAGTCCGGGCTAGTGTCCGGCAACGGGGCCTGATAGCCGTAATTGGACCTCTCTCCCTTTCCGCTCCCCGTGAATCGTGGCACGACGGCCAGCGCTGGGAGGCCGGCAATTGACTCCGCGTCTTCCGAGGTGCGGATGGTGTCGTCCATGGTCTCGAGGAAGACCGCGAGCGAGACGCCGAGGAAGAGTCCAATCAGCGCGCCGAAGCCGTAGTTGACTCTCTTGATCGGCGCCACCGGGAAAGCCGGCACTCCGGCAACGTCGACAATATTCACATTGTTCGAATTGAGTCCGGCCGTCACACCGGCTTCTTTCAACTTCAACTGCAGCGCGTCATACAGTTCTTCGGTGGATTCGGCCTCGTGCTTCAAAATCTCATAATCGGCGAAGGAATCGCTGACCCGGAACGCCTGCTGTTTGACCTGTTCGAGGCGGGCCTGCAAGAGCTTCTGAGTGTTGACGGCGGCGTTGTATTCCTCTTCGAAACGTTTCAGAAGGTTGGTGATTTCATCGTCGATGTCGTGCTGAACGGCGGCGAGTTGTTTGTTGACCTCACGCACGCGAGGATAATCGGGGCCATATTTCGATTTGAGATCCGCGGCCTGGACCATCAATTCGGCCTGCTGCGACCGCAGAGTCATGAGCGTGGTCGTTGGCGCCACCGAGACGAGCAACTCGGGGTTGCGGGTCTGGGCCAGGTGGTACCGGGCCTCCTTGACGATGCGATCGGCCTCACCCTGAAGGAGCTGCTCGTTGACCAGACGCAGGCTGTCGGTGACGAGATTGCTGCCCTCTGTATCCATGCCGATCAGGTTTTTCTCGCGCTGGAATTCAGCGACTTTGCGCTGGGCCTCGGCGGAATGGGCCTTGAGCTCATTCAGCTCTCCGGAGAGCCAATTGGAAATTCGGAGGGTGCCTTCATACCGCGAACGCAAATCCAGTTCGAGGTATTGATCCACGATCGCCTGGGCGATCACGCTGGCTTGCACCGGGTTGGGATCCCGATAATGGATTTCAACCAGGTCCGTGTTCGGAATCGACACGACGTGCAGGTTGCCTCGCAGCTTGCTCAACAGCCCAACCCTCTGGGCGGGGGTGAGCGGCTTTCCCGGCACGTAAGGGGAGGCTCTGAATATCTGGGAAAATGGTTCTCTGTAATAGAGGTTCTGCGATTGGATGACCGCGTGGATCACAGAGTCGCTCTGTAGAATCCGGACTTGGGTGAGCAATCGGGTCGAAGAGTCCTGGCCGAGCTTGTTGTCCATTACGTCGGAGATCCCGATATTTGTCGACTGGGAGGGATTAATGTCGACGCGGGCCACCGATTCGTAGACGGGCACCGTGAGATAGGTGAGAATGCCCGCAACGGCAATGCCGAGGAGAAAACAGGCCAGGATCGCCCACCGGCGCTTGATGAGTATTTTGCGGAAATCCGCAGGCGACAGGATGAATTCCTGGCGCTCGGGGTGCTCCGGCTCGCTCGGTAGATGAGCGTCCTGCTGCCGTTCGGATGCTATTTCTGGCGCTTGCATCCCGCAGGCTCCTTCACAATTGTCATGAGGCGATTCTAGTGCTTTCCAGGGTCAGGGAAAGATCTTTGGAGGCGACCATATTTGCGCTGTCGCGAAACGCCGGAAGTGCTGGCCCCGCCTTGCTCCAAAGTCCTCTTCACTCTGTCGAACCAATCTAAGGTGAGGCTAACACACCGCGCTTGGATTTCGAGGCCATAGTTGGTAACCAGGCCGCCTGCGTCTTGGTAATGACGCCTGCCGGTTAATTGAACATCCGAAAGGGAAACTCGCCTTTCATGGATGTACGATTGAATTGGTCGGAATTACGGTATATTCAAGGTGGCGGCCCGAAAGCGGGTCGTAGAGACGCAATTCGGGCGGAGCGGACAAGTTGATGGCGTTGAGTGAACTAGGCATCGGTCAGGACGCGGTGGTGTCCAAGCTGGATCTGCCTGAGGAAGTGCAGCATCACTTGATGCATATGGGCTTTATCCCCGAGGCCAGAGTCACCGCGTTGCGTCGCGCCCCGGCTGGAGACCCCACGGTCTACGCGATCGATGGCCTGGAGATCGCGCTGCGCCGAGACACAGCCAGTTCGATCCGAGTCCGCCAGTCTAATGAACCACGAGCGGGCGAACCAAAAGCGGGCGAGCGGGCGGCAGGGAAAGAAGGCACGAGATGAGTTGTTGCACTCCAGTCTCGGTTGAGCTTCCCTCCGGACCGAGAACCCCGGGCAAGATTCAGACGGTCGCCCTGGTGGGTCCGCCGAATTCGGGCAAATCGACGTTGTTTAACCGCCTGACGGGCCTGCGGCAAAAGGTGGCCAACTATCCGGGCGTGACCGTCGAACAACGAATTGGCAAACTAAGTGGTATCGGGCGCAGCGACCTGATGCTGATCGACCTGCCCGGAATCTACAGCCTGAGCTCGTACACAGAAGATGCGCGAGTCGCGGTCGACGTTCTACATGGCGCAATGCCGGGGACTCCGGCGCCGGACGCGATCCTGCTGGTGCTGGATTCCATGCACCTGAGCCGCCAGCTGATGCTGGCTGGGCCGGTGCTGGAACTGGGTCTCCCCACGTTGATTCTGCTCAATATGAGCGACGTGATGGAGGCGCGCAGCGGCGAGGTCGACTCGCTGGCGCTGGCCCAGGAACTGGGCGCGCCGGTGGCTAAGATCAGCGCTTCTCGCGGCACTGGGCTCGATGCGGTGGGCAACTTCCTGGCCAGGAAGAATGCCGAAATCCAGAGGCCTTTGCAGCTGCCAATCATGGGCAACGCGGCCTCGTATCGACAGTGGGCGACTGGCGTCAGCACTCGCACCAAATATAAGGCCCCGCTGTCTTCGGAGACGACCCGCAAGCTGGATCGCGTGCTGCTGCACCGCATTTGGGGGCCACTTCTTTTTCTGGCGGTGGTGGTGACGCTGTTTCAAGCGGTGTTTACGCTGGGGCAGCCGTTGAGCGACGGTTTTCAGGCGATTCTGGATGGGGCCGGCGTTCGAGCTGGCGCGTTGCTTCCGGCGGGTTGGATCCAGTCGCTGTTGATTGAAGGCGTTTGGAAGGGTGTGTCGGCGATCCTGGTCTTCCTGCCGCAGATTCTCTTGCTCTTTCTATTTATAGGGGTGCTGGAGGATTCCGGCTACCTGGCCCGCGCGGCGTTGATTGCCGACCGGGTGATGCGGGCGATCGGGTTGAATGGGAAGGCCTTTATACCGCTCTTGTCGGCCTATGCCTGCGCGGTGCCGGCGATCATGTCGACGCGCACGATCGAGAACAAGCGTGACCGGATCGCGACCATCCTGGTCACTCCCTTTATGACCTGCTCGGCCCGAATTCCGATCTATTTGCTGATTATTGCGGCGTTTATTCCGAACCGGCCCCTGCTGGGCGCGTTCTTTGGGATGCGTGCGGCGGTGATGCTCGGGCTGTATGCACTTGGCTTTGTCGCCGCGCTGGTCACGGCGCGTTTACTCAAGTCCTCGATCTTGAAGGCTTCGTCAGCGCCGTTCATTCTGGAGTTGCCGCAGTATCGGCTGCCGACGTTGCGTTCCCTGGGCCTGCGTTTGCTGGACCGCGCCAAGGTCTTTGTAAAGCAGGCGGGGACGGTGATCCTTGCGGTAACGCTCGTGCTCTGGCTGCTGGGCCATATTCCGACGCATGGCGGCTCGTTCCCGCGGCTGGCGGATAGCTTTATTGGCAAGCTGGGCATGTTCGTCGAGCCGGTGATCCGGCCGTTGGGCTTCAACTGGAAGATCGGGATTGGGTTGCTGACTTCGGTGCTGGCGCGGGAGGTCATCGTCGGCACGCTCGGGACTCTCTATGGTGGAGACCCGGCGACGCAGAGCATGACGCTGCAGGCTGCGCTCCGGCACGATCTGCATCTGGGCGGCGCGATTGCGCTGGTGGTTTATTTCGCGCTGGCGATGCAATGCACCTCGACGCTCGCAGTAGTGAAGCGCGAAACCAATAGCTGGAGGTGGCCGGCGGTACAGTTTGTGTATATGACGGTGCTGGCTTATGTGGCGGCGCTGGCGACTAACCAGCTGATCACGCGGTTCTTCTAGGCCGAGCGGGAGCCGCGCTCCTCAATCCGGACGATACGGCTGACCGTGATCTCCGATCATGTTTAGCATGCCGAGGTATTCGTTGCTCATCTGTTTGCGCAGGGCGCGCTGTTCGTCCTGGATTCGCTGCATGCGGCGCTCAAGCCTGTCGTTTCCGCGCTGACCCAGCAAGATCCCCAGCAACACCGTGAATGTCGGCACTGAGAAGACCGTAAGTAGCTGCCACAGCGGAAGCCCGTTCATAACTTCTTAATCTTAGATGATTCACAGCCTTTTTTTTGCGACGAATTCGCGGGATGTTCCGCTCTCTGCGCCCAAATTGGGAAAGTAACCAAGTAAACTTAGTAGAGACAACCATGATTTCAGTGAGCAATGTGAGCATGCGGTATGGGGCGAAGGTTTTGTTTGACGACGTCTCGATCAATTTCATTCCTGGCCGGCGTTATGGCCTGACCGGACCGAACGGGTCCGGGAAGTCAACCTTTATGAAGGTGCTGACCGGGGAACTCGACGCGCAAAAGGGCAACGTCGTGCGCCCGAAGAAAATGGGTGTGCTGCGCCAGGACCAGTTTGCCTTTGATGCTTTTCGCGCGATTGACACGGTGATCATGGGCAACAAAGGCTTGTGGTCGGCGCTGGAGGAACGCGACAAGATTTATGAGAAGTCCGAGCTGACCGACGAGGACGGCATGAGGCTGGGCGAGCTCGAAGGGATAGTCGGCGAGGAAGATGGTTACACCGCCGAGAGCGATGCCGCCATTCTGTTGCAAGGGCTGGATATTCCCGATGAGATTCACGATCGCAAGATGGGCGAGCTGCAGGGTGGGCAGAAGGTCCGCGTGCTGCTGGCGCAGGCGCTCTTTGGCAAGCCGCAGGCCCTGCTACTCGACGAGCCGACAAACTATCTCGATCTTGACTCGATCCACTGGCTGCAGGATTTCCTGATCAACTTCGAAGGCGCGCTGATAACGATCTCGCATGACCGGCACTTCTTGAATAGCGTTTGCACCCATATCGCTGACATCGATTACGAGACGATTATCACCTACACCGGCGGATACGACGATATGGTGATGGCCAAGACGCAGATTCGTTCGCGGCTCGAGTCCCAGAACGATCAGCGGGATAAAAAGATCGCACAGTTGAATGAGTTCATTGCGCGCTTCTCCGCTGGCACACGGTCGAGCCAGGTGACGAGCCGCAAGAAAGAAGTCGAGCGTCTCCAGACAACGGAGCTGGCGCGGTCGAATATCGCGCGGCCATATATTCGCTTCGATATGCTGCGGCCCTCGGGGAAGCACATCCTGGAGATTGAAAAGCTCAACAAGGGCTATGGCGACCTTGAAGTGATCAAGGACTTCAGCGCCAGTGTTCAGCGCGGCGAGAAGATCGCCCTCATGGGGCGCAACGGGTTAGGCAAGACGACCTTGCTGAAGGCGCTGCTGGTGGGTGACAAAGAAATCGATAAAGAGATGCGCAGCGAGTTGCACGATTCCGACTTCACCAACGATAGCGGCACGGTGAAGTGGGGGCACGAGGCGCAGATCGGCTATTTCCCGCAGGACGTTTCGAATGTGATCGAGAACGGACTGACGGTTGCCGATTGGCTCTACCAGTTCGACCCGAAGGCGACGAAGGAAGATATCCGCGGCATTCTTGGCCAGATGCTCTTTCGCGGAGAAGAGGGCTTGAAGAAGACCGACGCGCTCTCCGGCGGCGAGGCGGCGCGGCTGCTCTTCTGCAAGCTGATGTTGCTGAAGCGGAACATTCTCATCTTTGACGAACCGACGAACCATCTTGATCTGGAATCGATCAACGCACTGAATGTGGCGATTCAGAAGTATGAAGGCACGGTGCTCCTGGTGACTCACGATCATGACTTGATCGATGAAGTCGCAACGCGGATTTGGCACTTTGATAATGGCGTCGTCGAAGACTTCAAAGGGCCGTATGAAGAATATGTGGCGGCGACTGCCGTAGCTCGATAAGGTGAGGGATGGCAAGCCTACAAGACGCCGGTTTAGTACCGCTTGAGAAAAGACTTCTGTATTCGTTGGTGAGCGTTCTGTCTGTAGGCGCTCTTTTGGCTCTCGCAGCACCCTTGCTTGATGTCGTCCATGGCCCAGATGGATGGGAAATCTCCGACACCAATTTACTGCTTGGCACCTTGATTGTCTTTTGCCCGCTCGCGTGGCTATTCACGATTCCACTTGTAATTGCAATCAAGCGCTATCAGGGAGGGCACCTTTGGTATTTCGTAGGATCAAGTTTCATGATGGGGTTCATCATCTTTTTAGGCGTCGCTCTCCAAAAAGGCAGCATCTTGGCTCCCCACGGCGCGTGGCCCCGGCCCGGTGGCGTTGCTTCGCTGTCCTCTATGATCGGATGTTTTGCTCTCTTACTAAACTTGCCCTATCTGTTGATCGTCAGGCATCAAGAGAACAATCTTCTCAAGGTGCTGAAACGGTCGGACGGCGAGACGGGTTGAACATCGCGACGCGGCGCCTCCTGGATTTTCGAAAGGCGAGCTTGCTCTTTGGCTGATGCTAAAGGACGACGGCACAGCAATGGGCATGCCCTACCGAATGTGATAGTCCGCGTCTCGTGCGAAACTTAGAGATACGAGGTTCGGTTATGACTGACGTCGACTGGTCCAATTGCCCTATCGTGGAGACAAACCCTCTGAAGATGGGGGGAGTGCCTACCCTCCGGGCTTGGAGGCTTTCGGCGGACTCGATCGTCGAGAACCACGACGACGGAGTTTCGGCGCAAGAGATCGCTGAGATGTTCGACGTGCCTTTGGCAGACGTGGAAACACTTCTGGCCTATGCAGAAAGAGCCCGCGAACAATCTCATGCGCGTCCTGTTCGATAAGAACGTCCCATATAACTTGCGACCCTTTTTATCAAACCATGTCGTTCAAGTCAGCGCAGAACTCGGCTGGGGTGGACTCGAAAACGGCGATCTGTTGAGCGCAGCGGAAGAGGCGGCTATCGATGTGATGGTCACGGCGGATCAGAACATCCGTTACCAACAAAATTTGTCGGCTCGGAAGATCGCGCTCGTTGTTTTAGGCTCAAACCGTTGGCCCTATCTTCGCAAACGCCTGCCGGAGATTGTTGCCGCGGTGAATAATGCCGGCGCTGGAACCTTTGCCTTCATCGACGTTCCCTTGCCGCCGAAGCCCAAGTATCAACGAGCTGATTGAATATTATCGGCGGAAAGTTCTGAATTAATGCCACCCGCAACGCCAATCCTGAACGCCCAGAACCTCGCCAAGTCATTTGGCGCGACAATTCTCTTCCGCGGGATTTCCTTCACGGTTAATGAAGGCGACCGCATTGGCCTGATCGGGCCTAACGGTTCGGGAAAATCGACGCTGCTGCGCATCCTGTCTGGTGAAGTCGATGCCGACTCTGGCGAGGTTGCGGCGCGGAAGCGTGCGCGGCTGAGTTATGTCACCCAGGATTCGCAGTTTGAGCCGGGCGATTCGGTGCGTGAAGTGATCGTCAAAGCACTTAAGCGAAGCGGCGTTCCTGAGGCGGAGTGGGAAGGCCGGCTTCGCGATACTCTTGGCCGCGCGGGCTTTGAAGAATTCGGCACCGAGGCGGTTACATTTTCAGGCGGATGGCGGAAGAGGCTGGCGATAGCCGAGGCGCTGGTGCAGAATCCGGATGTTCTGCTGCTCGATGAGCCGACCAACCATCTTGATTTGGCCGGCATCGAGTGGCTTGAGTCCCTGCTGGCTGGTGCTTCGTTCGCGAGCGTTGTGGTGAGCCACGACCGCTATTTCCTCGAAGGCATCGCGACCGAAGTCTGCGAGCTGAACCGGGCCTATCCGGATGGTGTGTTGCGATTCAGCGGCAACTACAGCAATTTTCTGGAGAAGAAAGAAGAGTTCCTACACGCCCAGGGCAAGCGTCAGGAAGCGCTCGAAAATCGCGTCAAGATTGAAAAGGAGTGGTTGCGGCGGGGACCTAAGGCGCGGACGACGAAGTCAAAAGCGCGTATCGACAAGGCGAACGAGCTGATTGGCGAGTTGGGCGGGATGCGAACCCGTAGCCAGACGGCGACGGCGGGTATTGACTTTGTCGCGACCGACCGGCAGACGAAGCGGTTGGTCGAGTTCATCGACGTCAATTATTCGGTGGATGGACGGAAGCTGATCAGCGGTCTCAACTTTCCGATCACCGCCGGGATGCGGGTAGGGTTGGTGGGGCCGAACGGCAGCGGCAAAACGACATTGCTTCGGCTGCTGCGAGGTGAGATTGAGCCGGAGTCCGGCGCGATCAAGAAGGCGAATCTGCTGCGCACGGTTTACTTCGACCAGAACCGCGTACTCGATGGCAACCAGACGCTTCGGCGTGCACTCGCTCCGGACAGCGATGCTGTTGTGTATCAAGATCGGGTGATTCACGTAGCTTCGTGGGCCTCGCGTTTTCTGTTTACTGGGGAGCAGTTGAACCAGCCCGTAGAGCGGCTCTCCGGCGGCGAGCGGGCGCGGGTGCTGATCGCGAACCTGATGTTGCAGCCAGCGGATCTGCTGCTGCTCGACGAGCCGACTAACGATCTCGATATTCCGACGCTGGAGATTCTGGAAGAGAGCCTGCTGGAATATCCCGGCGCACTGATGCTGGTAACGCACGATCGTTTTATGCTCGATCGAGTTTCGACGGTAGTGCTGGGGTTGGACGGCCTTGGCAATGTCGAGCGATTTGCCGACTACAGTCAATGGGAAGAGTGGCAGGCCGAGCAACTGCGAAAGGGAAGGGGCGAGTCAATCACCATGTCTCCCGCCAAGGCCGCCGGCTCGAACAATGGCGGTGCTTCCGGCTCGTCGAAGAAGAAGCTCTCCTATTTGGAGGCACGCGAGTTCTCAAGCATTGAAGAGAAAGTCGAGGCTGCCGAGGAGCTGTTGCAGGCCCGGCGTGAAGCAGTGGAGGACCCTCTTGTGACCACGGATGCGGGGCGCCTACAGACTGCGCTTACTGCCCTCGATGAGGCGCAGAACGCGGTCGACACGCTCTACTCGCGCTGGGCCGAGCTCGAAGCAAAGCGCGCGTAGTTTCATTTCAATTCGTCCGCTTACTTTTCATGACGCACCGCACAGAGCTGACCGATCTGGATTCAGGTAGTCGAAAGAGCAACGCGTGGCGGCTGACGCCGGACGAGGTCAGGCGCGCCAATAGTCGGGACGCCAGTTCTGGATCGCCTTTTTAATGGCTTTCGGCTCAAGATTTTCCCGCAGTATTTTCTCCACCAGCGAAGGGACCTCGGCGTCCGCGGCGAAACGCAGGGCTATGAGCTGTTGTTCGGTGAGGTCTGGAATTCTCGTTCTCAAGGCTTCGGGCAACAGTGCCGAGAGGCGCAGCCGCTCTTCGAGCCGGATCACGCGGTCTTGTACTTTGAGTGCGTAGACGCGGGTCTTGAAGCAGAGGAGAAACGCCGCGAGCGTAAAGACCGCGAACCAGATGCGGAACGCGTTGACTCCGTGAAAGAGAAAGACGATGCTGGCGATGAAGCAGGCGATCAAGACCGGGATCAAGACGAAATGAAACATTGGGTCGAACTTGGCGTGGTTGGCGAGGCTTTGTGGGCGTCTTTCCATTTTTTCTGCTCCTCCGGCCGTTCTTGAGCCTCCGGTCCGGTCAAGGCTGTTATACAACAGTGCGGTCATTGCGATGAATGCGGCTTTTCAATGTTTTCTCTAGCAGTTTGGCGGGATAACAAGTAGACTTCGGCTGATTCAAGTAACTGCTTGGTTGTGGAACTCAAAAAACAGGAGCTTTACGATGCCCCTCTCAAAGAAGTTAGGCGCCGAGTTTCTCGGCACGTTCGTGCTTGTCTTTGGCGGATGCGGCAGCGCTGTGCTGGCGGCAGGTTTTCCGAAACTTGGGATTGCCTTCGCGGGTGTAGCTCTCGCTTTCGGCCTTACCGTGCTAGCGATGGCCTTTGCGGTCGGCCACATCTCCGGTGGACATTTCAATCCAGCGATCACCATCGGTCTCTTCATCGGCAAACGGTTTCCGCTCGCCGAGGTTATTCCCTACATCATTGCCCAAGTGGTTGGCGCGATCGTTGCCTCGCTGGTGTTGTATGTAATCGCCAGTGGTGGTCCAGGCTTTAGTATCACCGGCGGTTTTGCCTCGAATGGGTTTGGCGAGCACTCCCCGGGCGGCTACTCGCTGCTTGCTTGCCTGGTCACTGAGATTGTCCTCACGGCTGTCTTCCTGATCGTGATTATGGGGTCGACAGACAAGCGTGGAGTTCCGGCGGGTTTCGCTCCGATCGCCATCGGGCTGGCGCTTACCTTGATCCATCTGATCAGCATCCCGGTCACCAACACTTCGGTGAATCCGGCGCGCAGCACTGGGCCGGCGCTGATTCTCATGATGTTTGGGGGCGGCGGCTGGGCTCTGGGGCAACTGTGGCTCTTCTGGATTGCGCCGATCATTGGTGGCGCTTTGGGTGCGGGGTTGTATCTTGGCGTGGCCGGCGACCATGATCCGAAACTGCCCTAGTGATGCATTTGTGGCGCTTCCATCGAAAGGTGGACGAAAGAATCAAGCGGGGACTGAGGACAGAGCAGCCGGGGACGGCTACTCTGAATCTCGATACAGGCTCCCAAAGCCCCATACGCGAAGAGCGTCCGGGGCCTTCTTTTTGTGTAAATATGTCAGTTGGCCTCAAGGGTTCGCGGGGCATGTGCAGAAGCTGTGCAGCCGTAGTAAGCTGGCACTGAATTCGTTGGACACTTATGGATAAATCTGGCGTCTCACGCCGCAACTTTGTGAAATCCGGGATATCGGCTGGTTTAGCGATGTCGGTTGGGGCGGGCACCGCGTCCGCTTCTGCATTGTCTAATCCCGACACCGACGTCGTCGCGCGCAAAGGGCGCATCAAGCAGTCGGTGAGCCGCTGGTGCTACAAGGACATAAAGCTCGACGATCTCTGCGCCTATTCGGCGAAGATCGGCCTCAAAGGTGTCGATCTCTTGGCGGTAGAGGAGTGGGACGCGCCGCGCAAGGTTGGGCTTATCTGCACGATGGGGTATGCTGGCGGCGGGACGATACCCGAAGCCTTGAATCGGCTGGAGAACCACGACGCCATCGTCGCTGCATTTACGAAGAACATTCCTATAGCCGCGAAAATGGGCGTTCCCAACGTGATCACCTTCTCCGGCAACCGGAAGGGGATGTCAGATGAGGAAGGCGCCCGCAACTGCGTCGTCGGCCTGAATAAACTCAAGAAGATCGCCGAAGATAACAACGTCACTATCTGCATGGAGCTGCTGAACAGCAAGGTGAACCATAAAGACTACATGTGTGACCACACCGCCTGGGGCGTAGGAGTCATGGAGCAGGTGAACTCCCCGCACGTGAAATTGCTCTACGACATTTATCACATGCAGATCATGGAAGGGGATTTGATCCATACCATCACCGACAATGCGAAATGGCTGGGACACTTCCACACCGGGGGAGTTCCGGGCCGGCATGAATTGAACGACCAGCAGGAAGTGCAGTGGGATGGCGTCATGCGCGGCATCGTCGCTACCGGCTATACCGGGTATGTTGCCCACGAGTTTGTGCCGACGGGAGATCCGTTGACTAGCCTGCGGCAGGCCGTCGACCTTTGCGATGTGTAAGGAGAAGTCGCGGCAGCGTGGCCACGACGCGTTGCCGCAGGTATCTGACGAATAGAGGCAAGCAGATTCGCCCATGAGCAGTTTTCCCAGCCGTACCGACCAGGGACTTTTCTCGAGATCCAGGCCTCTGCGCGGTTGCCGCAAGCAATCCATCGAGTATCTTGCTCGGCACCAGCGCGAGATTTGTTGACGGGGGCAGCCGCGCAGACCTTGTAAGATAGAGCAAATCCGCAATGTGCCGGAGGACGTTTGCTCTACTGGCTGCTGTACCAGAAGCTGTTCCCCTACTTCCGCCCATTCCGCATTTTTCGGTACCTCACCTTCCGCACCGCGTTTGCGACAATCACCGCGCTGTTGATCACGCTGATTATCGGGCCGTATGTGATTGAGAAACTGCGCGAGTTCCAGATCGGCCAGTATGTGCGGGACGACGGGCCGAAGGCGCACCAGAAGAAGGCGGGAACGCCCACGATGGGCGGATTGCTGATTTGCATCGCCATCCTGCTGCCGACGTTGCTGTGGTCCGATCTGTCGAATCCCTTTGTGTGGCTAGTGATGTTGTCGACCCTGGCGTATGGGGCGATCGGGTTCGCGGACGATTACATCAAAGTCGTCTCGCGGCGCAGCCTTGGGCTGACAGCGCGGGCGAAGATCCTCTTTCAGATATTGGCGGGCGTGGCCATCGCCGTGGGCCTCATTGGGTTGCGCGCGCAGGGCCTGTGGTCGAGCCGGCTGACGCTGCCGTTTATCAAGCGGCTGCGGCCCGACCTTGTGTGGCAATCGTTGGGTGCGATTCCGCATGCCGGATTTCTTGCCTTTCTTCCGCTGGTTCTCTACGTCGTGTTATTTCAGGTGGCTTCGAGCAATGCGGTCAACCTGACCGACGGCTTGGATGGTCTGGCGATCGGCTGCACTATCGTGGCGGCCAGCGCTCTGACGGTGCTGACCTATGTCAGTGGGCATGTCGTCTTCTCCGACTACCTTGAACTGCAACGGATGCCGCTGCTGGGCGAGGTCACGATCTTTTGCGGATCGATGGTGGGCGCGAGCATCGGTTTTCTTTGGTACAACGCGCATCCGGCGGAGATTTTCATGGGCGATGTGGGATCGCTGGCTCTTGGCGGGGCGATTGCGACGGTCGCGGTGGTCATCAAGCAGGAACTGCTGCTGCCGTTCATCGGCGGGGTCTTCGTGCTCGAGGCGCTATCGGTGATTTTGCAGGTCGGCAGTTACAAATTGCGCAACGGCAAGCGGATTTTCAAGATGGCGCCGCTGCATCACCACTTTGAGCTGATTGGGTGGTCGGAGTCGAAGGTGATTGTCCGCTTCTGGATCGCGGCCCTGGTGTTTGCACTCTTTGCACTCACGACGCTGAAACTGCGTTGAGCGCGCATTGTGCGCGCTTCCACATGGTATTGGCGTGGGAGAATAATGTCGGGTTGGTATCTGTTGTTCCCAGGGCTGAGGCTAAATCCTCACATCTGACGCGATGGATCCAGTGAATGAGGGAGACTTTTGGCGGTGCGCTCAGATATGGGGCACCCGCAGCGGTTCAACAGTGAAGATTGGTTGACATGGAGTTGAAGGGCAAGAAGATTCTGGTGGTAGGGCTGGGGAAGTCCGGTCTGGCGGCGGCGCTGTTTCTAAGGCGGCGCGGCGCGCAGGTGACCGTCTCCGATGTGCGGAGCGCCGAGGCGCTGGCGAAGGAGATTCCCGCGTTGCTCGAAGAGGGGATTGCCGTTGAGGCGGGCGGTCACGGCCTGCTGACCTTCCGGCGGCAGGATTTGATCGTGGTGAGCCCCGGCGTGCGGCTGAATACGCCCGAGATTGTGCAAGTGAAGAGCTTTGGCCTGCCGGTGATTGGCGAGGTTGAACTCGCGGCGCTGTATCTCAAAGGCAAGGTGCTGGCGATTACCGGGTCGAACGGCAAGACGACGACGACGAGCCTTTGCGGAGAGATATTGGAGGCGGCCAGCTTGCCGGTTGCGGTGGGCGGCAATATCGGCCTGCCGGTGATCGCGCTTGTCGAGGAAAGCCGCGAGGATGGCTGGTCGGTGCTTGAGGTGTCGAGCTTCCAATTGGAGACGACGGAGAAGTTTCGGCCCGAAATTGCGGTCATTCTCAATGTGACGCCCGATCATCTCGACCGGCACATCACTTTTGAGAATTATGTGGCTGCGAAAGAGCGCATCTTTGCGAAGCAGACGGCGGAAGATGCCTTGGTGCTGAACTGGGACGATCCGGTGACACGAGCTTCGGCTGAGCGAGCGCCTTCGCGCGTTTTCTGGTTCAGCCGCAAGGAGCCCGTTGAGCGCGGCGCGCATTTGGTGAATGGTGAAGTGATCTTCAAGTCCGCGAAAGATGCGAAGCCGGAGAGCATTGTTACGGTGAAGAAGATTCCGCTGAAGGGCGAGCACAATGTGGAGAATGTGCTGGCGGCTGTCTGCGCGGCGAGGTTAGCTGGCGTTGATGCCGACGCAATTCGCTCGGCGGTCGAGAGCTTTCATGCTGTCGAGCATCGGCTGGAGTTTGTGGCGACGCTGAATGGAGTCGACTACTACAACGACTCCAAGGCAACCAACGTCGACGCAGCGGCGAAGGCGATCAGCTCGTTCCCTGGGGGCATTCATTTGATCCTGGGCGGCAAGGACAAGAATTCGGACTACACCCAGCTGAGCGCCTTGCTGAAGGAGCGGGTGAAGGCGGCGTATACGATCGGCGCGGCGGCTGAAAAGATTGAGAGCCACATCCGCGGCGACGTGCCGATTGTGAGTGCTGGAACGCTGACCAAAGCGGTGAAGGAGGCCGGCGACGCCGCGATGCCTGGAGAGACTGTCTTGCTGGCTCCGGCGTGTTCGAGCTTCGACCAGTTTGAGAACTATGAGCATCGCGGTCGGGTTTTCAAAGAGCTCGTCGCGGCCAGGAAGAGGTTGCCTGAGCTTTCCTGCGGTGCTGCCCGATGACGCAAGGATGGGCGCAGACGGCCTTTAGGGGCCGTCTGCAATGGAAGGAAATTCGGCCACCAAGTTGTGGCAGGAAAGTCAGGTTGCCAGAATGGCAAAACGCGTAGGCGTCGATAAGGTGCTTTTCTGCACGACGCTGGTTCTGGTCGTGATTGGGCTGGTGATGGTTTTCAGTGCGTCGGCCATCATTTCGCAGGGCGCGTCCGGTTCGCCGTATGGCTATTTGATCAAGCAGGCGATCTGGGGCGTCCTTGGGCTGGCAGCAATGACGGTGATTATGCAGATGGATTACCGTAAGCTCAACAATCCGCGCATTATCTTTCCGATGGTTGCGGGTACCGCCTTGTTGCTGCTGGTGGTCTTCGCCATGCCCTCCTCGCATGGCGCGCACCGCTGGATCAAGCTGGGAGCGATGTCTCTGCAGCCTTCGGAGATGGCCAAGCCGGTGATCGTTCTCTTTCTGGCGTGGTTTCTGCAGAACAAGCTGCACATGATAAACGACCTCCGGAGCACGATCATTCCAGCGGCGCTGCCGAGCCTGCTCTTCATCGCGTTGATCATGAAAGAGCCCGACCTCGGAACGGCGCTGGTCTGCGCAGGGGTCACAATGTTTATGCTCTATCTCGCCGGCATGAATATGAAGTACCTGGTGATGGCGTCGTGCGGCTGCTGCTCCGGTGCTTGCTTACATGTTGCTCTTCGTGAAGTTCCGGCGGGATCGGATATTGGCTTTTCTGGATCCGGATCGCGATCCGTTGGGCATCGGTTACCACATGAACCAGTCATTGATTGCCGTGAGCACCGGCGGGCTCTTTGGGCGGGGATATATGGAGGGCGTCCAGAAGCTCTATTATTTGCCGGAGTCGCATACCGACTACATCTTCGCGAATATCTCGGAGGAACTTGGCTTAGTAGGTGCGTTAGTGGTGGTCGCCTTGTTCGTCGTGCTCGGCTATCGCGGCCTGCGCACGGTGCTTCTCACCCGTGACCCGTTTGCGCGGTTCCTTGCCTTTGGAATTACAACGAGCATCCTCATTCAGGCCTTCTTCAACATCAGCGTGGTGCTGGCGCTGGTGCCGACGAAGGGGATTACCCTGCCGTTCATTTCCTATGGGGGCACTTCGTTGTTTATCACGCTCCTCTCGATGGGCGTGCTGCTGAACATTACACGGGAGTGCGACTGATCCCCTTGCGCGTGCTGATTGTTGGCGGAGGCACGGGCGGTCATGTGATTCCGGCGTTGGCGATTGCCGATGAGCTGCGCGGGCGATATGGCGCGGAAATTCTCTTTGTTGGCACGGCGCGGGGCTTCGAGACGCGCCTGGTTCCGGCGGCGGGCTATGAGTTGGAGTTGATCCATGTAGGGCAGTTGAAAGGCGTAAGCCTGGCAACGCGAATGCGGACACTGCTCGATCTTCCTCTCGGCGTACGGCGCTGTTTTGAAATACTCAATACATTTCGGCCGGATGTGGTGGTAGGCGTCGGGGGCTACGTGTCAGGACCGGGGATGGTTGCGGCTCTTCTCAAGCGGATTCCGACGCTGGCCTTTGAGCCGAATGCTGCTCCGGGGCTGGCGAATCGGCTGGTGGGAAAGCGAGTGAGCGCGGCGGCGGTGAGTTTTGCTCCGGCGTGCGAGTATTTCCGAAATGCAAAGGTCACGGGGATTCCGGTGCGGAAGGAGTTCTTTGCTCTGCGGCCGCGATCTGCGGGAGGTTCTCCACATTTGCTGGTCTTCGGAGGTAGCCAGGGCGCGCTGGTTTTCAACACGATGATGCCTCGAATCGCTGCCGCATTGCTGCAGGAGGTTCCCGGATTGACGATCTTGCACCAGGCCGGCGCGCGCCATGCGGAGACAACGCAAGCCGCGTATCGCGAGTTCGGAGCAGATGCTTCGCGGTGGGAAGTTTTTGCATTTCTCGACGACATGCCACGGCGAATTGAAGCTGCGGATTTAGTGTTGGCGCGAAGTGGCGCGAGCACCGTTGCCGAGCTTGCGGCAGCGGGAAAGCCGGCGCTGCTGGTACCGTTTCCGCAGGCGACCGACGACCATCAGAGGAAAAATGCTGAGGTTATGGCATCTGGCGGTGCGGCGCGGATGCTGATCCAGGCGGAGATGACCGACGAGATTCTTCTCACGACGCTAGTAGATTTATTGCGCGATAACGCGGGGTTGAAGCGCATGGGCAAGGACGCCAAAGCTCTGGCCAGGCCTGATGCGGCGTCAGACATAGCAGAGATGGTTGCCGGGCTGGCGGAACGTAAAAACCCCTGAGCCCGGATCCTTGTCGGCCAATCGCTACTGCGGTGGAGTCGTAGGAGCAGGGGCTGCCGGTGGTGGCGGCGGCGGGGCGTTGGGGTCGAGCTGCGCGATAAATTCGATGTCGAAGATCAGGTCGGCCTTCGGTGGAATTGGGCCGCGACCAGACGCTCCGTAGGCGAGTTGCCAGGGGATGAAGAGACGGCGCTTGCCACCGACGCGCATCCCGTCGAAGCCTTCGTCCCATCCGCTGATGACGCCATGCCGACCCTGGACAAATTCAAATGGCTGTCCGCGATCGACCGAGGAGTCGAACTTAGTGCCGTCATGCAGCCATCCGGTGTAGTGGACGGTATATTTGATACCCGGCTTGGCAAGCTCGCCGGTGCCGATCTTCGCGTCGATGTACTTCAGGGCAAAAGCGGTCTTCGGGATGCCCCTGACTACCGGGATGTTCGGCGGGAGCTTCATCGCTGTAGATGCTGCGGTTGTTCCGGCGGCGGGTTTGTGTGTTGCTGGCTTGGGAGCGGTCGTAGTGGTCTGGGCATAGACGCAGGCCGAGCTTAGAGCGGCTACGAACAGGGCGGAGGAGATGCGGTCGAGGATGAGTTTTCATGATCGAAAGGCGATGGTAGCACGAAGAGCTTGCCGTCACGAACACGGAGGCGCACCTTTGGAGTGCGCGACCCAATACGATTGACGACAGCTGGAGTCTAAGCTGTAAGTAACGAATGCGAACCCGGATAGCCCAAATCCTGCTTGCTCCTTTGGCCTGGTTCTTGGTGGCCTGGTTTTCGACGGCATGGTCTCCGGTTGTCGCCCGTGCGCAGAGTCCGGGCGGAGCGGGCATCGGCATCGGACCGGTCACCAGTAATCCTGCCCAACAAGATAGACCCGCCACGCAAATCGAGGTCCCGCCGATCCGCGTCAACGTGAAGCTGGTGAATGTGTTCGTCAACGTCACCGATGCGAATGGCGCGCCGGTGGGCGGCCTAGTCAAAGACAACTTCACGCTCGCGGAGGATGGGCGAACGCAGAAGATCGCTGTCTTTGACCGCGAGTCTGCGGTGCCACTCCAGATTGTGCTGGCGATCGATACCAGCGGCACGGTGCATAAAGACATGAGCATCGAGGAGCATGCGGCGCGCGAGTTCGTTCATGCGTTACTGCGCCCGGTCGACCAGCTTGACTTGATGGAGTTCGCCTCGGACGTGCGCGAGGTAGTGCCATTTACGAACAACCTTCATCAGATCGACAACGGGCTCGATCGCCTGCGCCGCGGCGAGGCGACGGCGCTCTATGACACGATCTTTCTGGCCTCGCAGAGCCTGGCGGGGCGGCCGGGCCGCAGGGTGCTGGTCATTATTTCCGATGGCGATGATACCGCCCATGGGGTCGAGTATCCACGCGCCCTCGAAGCTGCGCTGCGCTCGGAGGTGCTGGTTTACAGCATTATCGATGTGCCGATCGCCGCCGACGCCGGCCGCGACACCGGCGGTGAACACGCGTTGATTACGCTCTCTCAGGAGACGGGCGGCAAACACTACTATGCCGAGTCCGAGCTTGATTCGGCATTTCAGAAGGTCTCAGAAGACCTTCGGACGCAGTATTTGCTGGGCTATTATCCTTCGGGGCATTTCACCTCGCCGGACTTCCGAACGATCTCGGTCTCGCTGGCGGGGGTCGCTGGAGCTTCCGATTATTCGCTGCGACATCGGACTGGGTATTACCCCACAAGATAGGACTAGGGACGTAGGGACTAGGGACATAGGAAATGGGCAAGTTGCCGCCTCGCACTCTGATCCTGAACCTTATGCTCCATCCCGATCCTGAGATTGCCTTTATCTAGTCCCTACGTCCCTAGTCTCTAGTCCCTAGGCTTCACCATGAGCGGGACTTCGACCGAGCCGACCCGGTCGGAGGTGAGGTCGTGGATTGCGGTGCGGAGGTAGACTTCGCCTGCCGGGAGATCGATCTGCTGGTGGATTTGCAGCCCTTTTTGCATCACCTGCTTGTATTGGTCCTCGTTCATATTCACAGCAAAGGCCTTGTCGATGTAGTTGAGCCGCGCGCCGTCTCGGTCGTAGGCGACGGCCACGAATTCGAGCGACAGATGGTTTAGGCCGTCGGAGGTTTCGGTGATGCTTGCGTTATGCAGGTCGGCCGCATAGTCGAGCGCATACCGCTCGACTGGGCCCTTGACCTTTGGCGAGAGATCACCGCCCGGGCCGGACGGCGGTGGCGCTCCTTTGAACACGGGATCGTCGTAGGGCAAAACGCGCATTTTGAAGACAATCTCGGAGTATGGCGGAGCCCCGCGCAGTACCGCCGCCGCGACGCTGCTGATCGGGGCGTTGGCCGCCGCCTTCTTCGGCGATTCGGCGACGTAGCCTTTACGGTAGGTCAGCTTGTACGACGGAGCATCGGGCACGGTGACCTGGATTTTGTGGAAGCGTCCGTCGTTGGTCTTGTCCGCAGGAGCGTACGCCAGGGTGTAGTAGTTGGCGCCGCTCAGGATCGCAGCTGCGACCGCCTCTTTGATGCCGTTTGTGTCGTAGTAGGCGTGGCCGCCGGTTTCTTCGGCGATCTGCTGCATGGTTGCGTGTTCGGCGGCTGTTTGCTGGAACAATTTGTGCCGCTTTGGGTATTGCGGGGTGGGTTGGCGGTACCGCCGAGACTGCCGGCTCCGCGGCCTCTCGAACCGCGGCCGGCGCCGGAACCGCTGCCCATCATGTTGCCGCTTCCGCTGCTGGCGATGTTCCCGGTGCCTGGCATCTGGGCGCTGAACTGGGGATCGTTGAAGAGTCCGCGCGCATCGACGGGGTAAACGGCGACGCGCGCAGCGGCGAGCATCGCGGTTGTTTCGCTGATGTCAGGCGCATAAGTGCGCATGGCTTCGAAGGGGCTGGTTAGTGTAGCGTCGGGATCGAGACTGATCGGGAACGATCCGGAGAACCAGATGAGGTTCTTGCGCCCCGGAATTCCGCGCAGGTAGCGTGCCAATCCCTGCAGCGCGTCGAGGGTGTAGCGAACGCGCAGATCCATTTGAAAGGCGGCTTCGTCGGCCTCGAATTGCTGGAGGCTGGCCATCGCGTCAGATGTCGCACCCATCTGAGTTAGTGTGTCGTTGATGTCGGACATGGTGGTGTCGGTGGGGTCGGTGAGGAGCGCAGATTGATTGGGCAGCGCGGACTTGCCGGTGGCGCTCTTGCCGTTCAGCGCGGCAAGAAGCGGTGTCGAGTCACTTGTGACGCCTTGCACCATTCGCAGCCGCGAAGCGAGAGTGAAGACGCCGATGCGGGTTCCGGGCTGGATGTTCTTGAGATACGAGATCATCTGTCGGCGCACTGTGGCCTGGTCGGCGATGGGGGTGTTGAGCGCGTCGAGCAGGAGGACGTTAACGGCACGAGGGACGGACGTCTCTGGAATATTGGAATAGATATTCGGAGGCAGCGTTGGCGGCTTCTGCAGGGTCGCGGGATCGACGGCGCGATGCTCTTCCAGAGCGACGAGGGTTTGTTCTTTTCCGTCTTCGAGGAGGTGGAATTGGGCGCGGGGGATGCCGTGGATGGCCTCTTGCCCATTGCTGACGAGGACATCGACGAGGACGAGCGCGGCGGTGCTCTTGAAGACGGCCGGCGGCGCGGTCTGCGTTGCCGGAGCGGTTGCGGCTGTGGGCGCGCCCGTTGGAGAACTGGACGCCGGAGGATTTGGTGACGAAGATTGGGCGACTCCGGGCGCAGCTGCCGCGCAGTGAGCACAGGCGAGAAGGACTGCGATTCTTGCGGAAGGAACGTTGCACAGGCGCATGGGTGAACCAGCCTCCGACCGTTATGCCATTGTCGCCTGATTTACGCGAGAATAAGAAGTGCCCTGATTGCAATAGCGTTACGGCGGCACGCGCTTGCGGTGCATCTATATACTGGTAATCGTCTTAGGCCAAGAGATATGGCTGGCTCGGATACTGGAAAGTACAGGGAATGAAGGAGATATTCTGATGACTACTGAAGACAAGCAGGGTAGCGGCTTTAGCTGGTTTGTTGCGGGACTTGGCCTCGGCGCGCTGTTGGGCGTCCTATACGCTCCAAAGGCGGGCCGCGAAGTTCGTGAAGATGTGGCCAACAGCGCTCGCGATGGCGCCGAGTACCTGAAACAGCGCTCGCGCGAGACCGCAGACCAGGTTTCTGTGCTGGTTGAGAAGGGCAAGGCCCAGGTCAACGACTATGTGGGCCAGGGCAAGGAGTACGTCGAACGCGGACGCGCCCAAGTCGAACAGGCAGTTGCCCAGGGCAAAGGGTTCGTGCAACAGCAGGCAGACAAGGTAGCGGCCGCAGTTGACGCGGGCAAGCAGGCTTACCAGACGACGACTGTGGTTGAGGAGCCGTCGAATGGCACCGTTTTATAACGGGCCGAACGACCGATAGACGCGTCGATGGTATTGCCGGAGTCGGGCCTTCTTGGTATCGCCTTACCGATATCTGGAAGGCCGCTGCGTTTCCTATCGCTTCGCGGCAGTAAATAAGCAGCACAAGTGAAGGAGAACGACCTTATGCAATTTGGCAATATGCAATGGGGAACTCTGGAGTACATCTTCGCCATCTTTGCGATCGCGACTGCGGTTGGCGTGCTCATCCAGGCCGGTATCATGCTGAGCTTCTTCATTGCGTTTCTTAAGTTGCAGGGGAAGGTTGCGGCCATCCTCGCCCAGATCACTGAGCATGCGATGCCGTTGATCGCGTCGTCGAAGGTCACCCTCGAAGAGCTTTCTCCCAAGGTGCAAACCATCAGCACTAATCTGGTGGAGATCAGCGAGATGCTGAAGCAGGAAACCCATACGGTCAAAACATCGGTTGATGAAGTGCTTGAGAAGACTCGGGCGCAGACGGCGCGGGTTGACGAGATGGTCAGCGGCACGCTGGATGGAATCTCCCAGGCGAGCACGACGATTCAACAGGGCATCGAAGTGCCGCTGCGGCATATCTACGGAATCTTCAATGGCCTGAAGGCTGGGTTTGAGACATTTAGGGGCAAGTCATCTGGCCCGGTTCCTCCGGTGAGTAAGGTAGAAGAGCCATTCGTTGTGGTGGTAGAGGAAGTAGTTGTAACTCAAGGGCCGCTGGTTTAAGCGATCCAGCCACCGCCGACTACTTCGTCTCCGTCGTAGAAGACAGCGGCCTGGCCGGGGGTGACGGCTCGGACTGGTTCGTCGAAGTGGGCGATAAGTTCCTCCGCTGAATCCATGCGAATCGTGGCCCATGCGGGCTCGTGGCGATGGCGGATCTTGATCCTGACGCGCATCTCTCCGCTGAGCTGGGGGATTGAGATCCAATTCAAGCGGCGGGCGCGCATGGTGGACTGCATCAGGTCGGCTTCGTTGCCGACTTTGACCTTATTTCCTTCTCCGCCAATCTGAATCACATAGAGCGCCGTGGGCGACTCGACGCCGAGTCCCTTGCGCTGGCCGACGGTGAAGTTATGGACGCCGGTGTGGCGGCCGATGACCTCGCCGCTTGTCGAGACGAGTTCGCCGGAGTTGTCGGGCATTGCTTCGCCCTGTTCCTCGAGGTAGGCGTCGATGAACTTCTTATAGTCGCCGCCGGGGATGAAGCAGATCTCCTGGGAGTCGGGCTTGTTGGCCGAGGCGATACCGTGCTCGGCGGCCATCTCGCGGACGCGCGGCTTGGTGTAGCCGCCGAGCGGGAAGAGGGTGCGGGAGAGCTGCTCCTGCGTCAGGCCGAAGAGGAAGTAGGTCTGGTCCTTACTGGTGTCGGCGGGGCGCTTGAGGATCCATCGGTTGCGCTCGGGGTCGTACTCGTTGCGGGCGTAGTGGCCGGTGGCGATGCGGTCGGCGCCGATCTGGCGCGCGGTGACGAGCAGCTGATCGAACTTCAGGTGGTCGTTGCAGAGCGAGCAGGGGATGGGCGTACGTCCGGCGAGATACTCCTTGACGAAGGGGCGGACGACGTCGCGCTCGAAACGATCCTGCTGGTTGACGACGTAGTAGGGGATGTCGAGGTCTTCGGCGACGCGGCGGGCGTCATACACATCGTCGATGGAGCAGCAGCGACCCTGCACCTGCTCGGGCATGCCCTCCTTGCCGGCCAGTCGGCGCTGGTTCCAGAGCTGCAGGGTGAGGCCGACGAGCTCGTAGCCCTCTCGCTTGAGCATGGCGGCGACGGTCGAGGAGTCAACTCCGCCGGACATGGCGACTGCGATCGTGTTGTTGAGGGCGGACTGCATAGGCTTCTTCTTTGGCGGCGGCGCCGGGGACCCCCCTCCCCCCCCCCCTCCTGTTTTCGGTAAAGTATTGAATCGATTCGAGTTATTGGAAAATTACGAATTCAAATATTGAAAACAAAAGGCTTAACCGTAAAATACTTATTTTCAATGGTTTGCCGGGGAGGAATCGAGGCGACGGGCGGGCTGCGCCGTTTTCTTTATTCCTATTTCAATTCTACCAAGTTGGACCCTTTCACTATGCCAGCTTTTGAAGATTATTATCTCGCTTGGATTGTGCGGGTTGAGAGGAATCAGGGCGATTTGGGGGCTTGACAATCTCTAACGACGCCAGGCTGGAGAGATCACACTTCAAGACGCGATCCTCTACTTTGCGAATCCAGTTAACTGCCGCGAATACCTCGTTGCGCGTCGCTGGCCGGACGGTGTTACCTGCCCACGTTGCGGCAGCAAGAACGTCTTGTTCTTGGAGAAGTATAGCCGCTGGCACTGCCGGGAAAAACACGAAGCTCCGCAATTCACCCTAAAGACCGGGACGCTAATGGAGGACTCTCCTATCAGCCTAGACAAGTGGATGATGGCGATGTGGCTGGTCGTCAATTGCAAGAATGGCCTTTCCAGCTATGAAATTCACCGCTCGTTGGGCGTCACGCGAAAATCGGCATGGTTCCTCGATCACCGCATTCGCTTGATGCTCGGCAATGAACCGACTGGAAAGCTATCGGGGGACTGCGAAGCGGACGAGACATTCATCGGCGGCAAGGCTCGCAACATGCACGTCTCAAAGCGCAAGCGGAGGATGACCGGGACTGGCACCAAAGACAAGGTTGCGGTCATGGGCGTATTGCAGCGCGGCGGAGAGGTTCGCACCGCTGTCGTTGCCAACCGGAAGAAATCGGCGCTTCAGGGTGAGGTCAGGAAGCACGTAGAGGCCGGGTCTGCGCTCTATACCGATGCGCTGCTCTCCTACAACGGTCTGGCTGGCGACTACGCCCATCAGGTCGTAGATCACGCCGTGCAATACGTTGAGGGCAAGGCGCACACAAACGGCTTGGAAAATTTCTGGTCACTACTGAAGCGCAGCATCAACGGAACGTATGTGAGCCTCGAACCGTTCCACCTGTTCCGTTACCTCGATGAACAATCGTTCCGGTACAACAACCGGAAGGTCACCGATGCAGAGCGTTTCGAGATGGCCGTGAAAGGTATGGTCGGCAAGCGCCTGACCTATGCTGAAGTGACTGGCAAGGTGCCAGATCAGCAAACGCAAATCAACTGAAAAACAGCGCCTCCGAGAGGGCGAGGGAAGCGGAGAAGAGTCGATTAGCCCTGTCGGGGTGGTCGGCTCTTTTTGCGCAAAATGATACGATTTTAAGAAGATCATCTTGCAAGTGGTCGGAGGATTGTTGCACAATCGACTTCCAGCTTGCTAAGCTGGCTGATTCACTTTGAAACGATGCCTACCAGTCTGACAGTATGTAGTCAGTGTTTTCGAGGCGAAGCGTGAAGATGAGGTCGTCTGTGGTACCGTCGTCAAACCAGAATCGAGTCATTCGTACTGGAGTTTCGCCGTTACCGTCGATAAACACTATGTCCTGCTTTTTGTTGGCCGGTTTTCCCCGGACGAGGTATGAGCCTTCTTCGACATCGGACTCGCGGACTTCACAGTGAAAGCTGGAAGCGTGGCGACTCCACAACTGTCGCATCTGATCGTAGGTGCGCGACATCTGCTTAATGAGAGGTTTTTTCATGGTCACTGTCGATAATTTCCACACGGTAGTTTTTGATTACCTTAGCCTTTCGATTGATCGCAAGCTATTCACCTTGCGGTTCGCCGAGTTGCTTTCCGGGATCGAGAAGTACGGTGATGCGCCTGCCATCGAACTAGGTCATGCCCTCTACTCTCATCTCGTTCTGGCGATTGCTGGAGCCATCTCTGAAGAGATTCTCCGTGCTAGGCTCGCCGACGAGGTTAGTACCATCAATGTCCTGCCGCAATTTCGTGCGTCTGAGTCCTCTGTGGTGACGCAGAATTCCGCCTCTCAGTACGACTACTCCGAACTAACGTTCGCCTAGAACTTGTACCGCCCAGGTGGCATTCCGCCGAATGGCTGTAGGGGAACGTGAGTAATTTCGAACTCTGTAACAAACGGTTCGTCTTGGCCTTCAATCTCTAGTGACCAGATATAGGAACCAAAGGCCTTGAATTGAACATTGGCAAACCCGATGGGTAGCAGGATCGGGCCACGTCCAGAGTTCTGTATCATGCCGCTTGCTTGCACTACCAGTTCACCAGTGGAGAGCTGGCTGAGCTTGGCGTTGAACTTGTTTGCGCCGGGGCCTTCTGAGCGAAGTGCATTGAAGAATGTCAGAAGGGGCAATGGGAATGGAATTTGAGGCGTTCCAATTCCATTCGGGAACAGTCCAATGATTGTGTACTTGCCGCCTAGCTCCGCTCTGGCGAACTCACATAGTAGCGTGTAGTCATGCGATAGAGCCATGTAACGAGTCCTCCAAAAAGGCGTACAGACAGGGCTCTCCCGTCAACTTTTCGCTGGACTTTTTTGGGATTCGGAAATAGACTGAGGACTGTCTAGGTCAACAGCACTAATCAAATCATCCAAGCAGTTGAAAGTTGTAAACCCCACTCAGCTCATCCCGGCAAGGATGGGCTTTTGTGTGTCTGACGGCAGCTTGCCGTATTTGGATTTTACCACCGACCGCAAGTACCAAGTGCTGCGGAAAACCACATCTTTTGATAGAAGTTCACTCACATCTACGGGTAGTGGAACCTTTGTAGTTACCCCCATCGCTGTCCCGATGTAATCGGAGTATCATAACGGCATGAAAACTCAGCCAGCGCCCACCGTCCCCGGCGACACCGACATTCAGCGGTTCGACAATGGCGTCCGTAAGATGTTCACGGTCTCGAAGGAAGAGATGCAGGGTTGGGAAGCCGAGTGGCAGAAGATTCAGGGCCGGAAAGCCCCACTGAAAAAGTAGTATGGCTGGAAAACTGCGCGGGGCAGCGGGTACGGTGCTGGCCGTTTTCTGCACCGTGGCCGGATGGGTGATCCTCTCCAATCCTCCGCGCTACTCCGAGGGGCCGACTTACTCTCGGGAAGTGCACTTGGACTTCACGCGACCAGAGCTATGGATCGGCGTTGTCCTATTGACTGCCGGAGTCAGCTATTTCGTTCTAAAGTTCGAATCAAAGTTGACTCGCTAATCTTCTGTCAGTCCGAGCCGGGCAATCAATTCTTGCCGCACGGTGGCGTATATCTGTTTAGTTCGCTCCTCAAGAATCAGCTCCGAGTTGGAAAGACCTCCCAACCGTATCCTCTCCTCAGATAGCAACGCGATATCCCTCCACCGGTCACGCAAAACCATTGCGCCAAACAAACGCTCCAAGTCATCCATGTCAGCCCAGCCCAGTCTACAATTCAAGCATCTATTTTGCGAAGTATGTTGTTGCCCCAATTCTTGCCCGCCTGAAATCAGCACGACATCAGAGCTGGCCGGCTTCACTCTGAATGACTTTCAGGCAGCGTTGGAGTGAGTGGTGAATTTCACGCGCGTGAGGCGCTCGGATTCGGCCCAGAGCCGTTTTGCTACCGTTTCGTCCAACGCGCTTTTCGGAACCGGCACGGTAGTTGGATATCCCTTTAACTCCGCGATGCCGTCGGGGCCGTAGTAGCCGCCGGGGAGTGCCTCGGCGGCTACCGCCGCATAGAGCGTGGGCAGAGCGCCGTGCGCCGCGTTTTGCGACATGAAAGGCTTTAACACTGCCATCACTATCTTCAATCCCGATGGCACGTGATCCGCCTGCAGATTGGTTACCGCGTATCCCGGATGTGCGGCTGTGCTGAGAATGGGCGAACCGGCGGCCTTGAGGCGGCGTTGCAATTCCAGCGTAAAGATGAGATCCGCGAGCTTCGATTGCGCGTACGCCTGGAACATCGGTTTATAGACGCGTTCGCTCTGTAGATTGTCGAACTCAATCTTGCCCTGGTTACTGGCGGAACTCGAGACGGTCACCACGCGCGAGCCCGACGCTTGCCTGATGGATGGAAGCAGCAGCGCGGTCAAGGTGAAGGGTCCAAGATAGTTCGTGGCAAACTGACGCTCGAAGCCATCCGCAGTTACTTCGCGCGTGGGCAGCGCCATGACGCCAGCGTTGTTGATGAGCAGGTCGAGTGATTGTCCGGGAAATTTTTCTATGACGCGGCTCGCGAAGGCGTGAACGGAAGCTTGTTCGGCGAGGTCGAGGACCTCTGGATGAAGCTTTGCGTTCGGGACCTGCTCGAGGATGCGAGCGGCAGCGTCGGTGGCCTTGGCTTGCGTCCTTGCGGGCAGAATCAGCTCGGCTCCTTTGCGGGCCAGTTCGAGCGCGGCCTCAAAGCCGATTCCGCTGTTCGCGCCGGTGATCAAAGCCCTGCGCCCGGTTTGCGAGGGGATATTTGCGGTAGTCCAGTGTGTCTTCATTGGTCTAGTATTAGCTCAATAGTATCCTTTGGCAATAAGGCACCTTTTATTCCTGTACATACCTTGAGGTAACTAATGGCGAAATCCGCAATGAAATCGAGATTCAGCTGGGAACAGATCGCGGAATTCTGCGAGACGCTGACCGAGGCCGAAGATATGCTCACGCGCGAGATGGTCTCGCGTATCTCAGACAAGTGGTCGCTCTGGACCATGAGCGTGATTGCCGCGCCTGGGAAACCGATGCGGTTCTCGCGCATCATGGAACAGGTCGAGGGCATCAGTCAGAAGTCCCTGACGAAGACGCTACGAGGACTGGAGCGCGACGGGCTGATCACGCGAGAGATCTTTGCTGAAGTCCCGCCGCGAGTGGAATACACGATTACGGCGCTCGGTTCTGAGATGCTCGACAACGTCGCGCCTCTCTGGCTGTGGGTGGCCAAGAGCGTTCGGAGCTTTCAGGATTGCCGAGCCGCGTTTGATGGCCGTGAGCTGCGGCGGCGAAAGAATGGTTGAGATGCAATGGGGAGGCACGAATGAAACGCTGGACATCGATCGTCTGTTTCCTGTTGTGCGTGGTGGCGGGGCCGGCAGCCTTTGCGCAAATCGGGCCGGCCACAGGCCGCGCGCTGTTGATCTCTGACATTCACCTCGATCCGCTGGCTGATCCGGCGATCGTCAAGCTGCTTATTGCCGCTCCGGTTGCGCAGTGGGAAGCGATTCTCGACGGGTCGCAGCAGAAGTCGTTTTCGCCTTACGGTTCGGACACGAACTATCGGCTGTTTGTTTCTACTTTGGCTGCGGTTGCCGCGCAGGCACCCTTCGACTATGTGGTTTTCACCGGGGACGCGCTTCGGCATAACTTCTCGCAGGCGTTTGTTGCGGCGGGGGGAACGTCCGATCAGTTCCCTGACTTCGCTGCCAAGACAGAGGCCTTCGTGGTTCAGGAGTTGCAAAGCAGGCTCAAGGTTCCGGTGATTGCGGCGCTTGGGAATGATGACTCGGGCTGCGGAGACTACCAGATTCCTCCCGACGGCCCGTTTCTTGCTTCAACGGCGAATGCATTGGCGGTGCTCGCCGCCTCCCCCGAAGCGAAGAGCACATTTCAATTAGGGGGATATTTTTCCGTTGCCCATCCGACGGTCGCGAATCAAGAGATCATCGTTTTGAACACTATCTTCTGGTCTGCCTCCTACAAGAGCTGCGCTGCCAATAGCGGCGATCCCGGTGATGCGGAGATGAAGTGGCTTGGCTGGAAGCTCTATAACGCGAAGCTGCTGCATCATGGCGTGACGCTGGTGATGCATATTCCGCCGGGGATGGACGCGTATACCTCGGCGCATGGTCAGTGCCAGGCGCCGACTTCTTTTTGGCAGGCGAGGTACTCGACTGAGTTCAGAGCTTTGATGAGCAGTTATTCCGACGTCGTTCAGCGGGCCTTTGCCGGTCACACTCACATGGATGATTTTCGGTTTGTGGCCGCTGACCCGCCGTCGGGTGAAGGAGCTTCAATGGCTTTGCGCTTGACTCCGTCGGTGAGCCCGATCTTTAAGAACAATCCGGCTTTTTCGGTAATGAGCTACAGCCTGACGACGGCTGACGTCTTGGACATTGCGACATACTTCCTTGCACTTTCCTCGCAGACGCCATCGTGGGCGAAGGAGTATCAGTTTGACGGCGCGTATGGCGTTGGTTCCTTCAGTGCCGCGAATCTCTCCGCCATTGCTGCGGCAATACGCAGTGGAGACGGCAGAGGGCGAGCGACTTACGAGAACTACTTCGCGGTATCGACGCGTTCGGGGATTCATGCATCGAACCTCGCTTTCTATACCTGCGCGCTGGACCATTTCGCTGCGGCGAGTTATAGCGATTGCGTTTGTGGTGCGGTCTCGTCTTCACCGCAAAAGCGCACGCAATAGCAGGAATGTGGGACGATTCCAGTTCGCGTTGCAAACGAGGTCAGCCGGCCGTGGCGGCGAAGGCGGGCGCGATCTCTCGCAGCCGGCCGACTGCGGCGGGGACGACTTCGAGGGCGAAGTCGATGTCGTCTTCGGTGGTGTTCTTGGTGAGGCTGAAGCGAAGGCTGGCTCTGCCGCGCGCAGGCGTGAGGCCCATGGCGGTGAGGACGTGGGAGGGTTCGGCGGCGCCTGAGGCGCAGGCGGAGCCGCCGGAGACGGCGAGGCCGCGGAGGTCGAGAGCGATGACGAGGGACTCGCCCTCGAGATGGTCGAACCAGATGTTGGTGGTGTTGGGGACGCGCGGGGCGTTGCCTCCGTTGATGCCGATGTTTTCGAGGCGGTCGAAGAGGCCCTGTTCAAGACGGTTGCGGAGGGTTTCTATTCGACTCAAGCAAACGGGGCTTGTGGAGGCCGAAAGAAACTGCAGGTCCTTCGACTCCGCGCCTTTGGCGCTCCGCTCAGGATGACAAATCTCTTTAACACCCCCGCTCATCGCTGCCCCACTCAAGCCCACGGATGGCTTGAATGGGCCACCAGTCGTCTCAGTCAGGCCGGCGAGGGCGAGTTCGGCGGCTTTGCCGAGGCCGACGATGCCGGCGACGTTTTCGGTGCCGGCGCGGCGCTGGCGCTCGTGGGTTCCGCCGAAGAAGAGCGGCTCGATCTTGGTATTGCGGCTGACGTAGAGGGCGCCGACTCCCTGGGGTGCGTACATTTTGTGGCCGGCGATGGCGAGCAGGTCGCAGCCGATCTTTGTTACGTCGATGGCGAGCTTTCCGGCGGCCTGCACGGCGTCGGTGTGGAAGTAGACGTCGGCCTCGGCGGCGATCTTGCCGATTTCTTCGAGGGGCTGGATTACGCCCGTCTCGTTATTGGCCATCATGATGCTGATGAGCTTGGTATTCGGCTTGATGGCGCGGCGCACGTCCTCGGGATCGATGAGACAGTCGCTGTTCACGGGAAGAAATGTCACGTCGACGCCACGTTTTGCGAGGCACTGGGCCGCGTGGAGGACGGCGTGATGCTCGATGGTGGAGGTGATGAGGTGGTCGCCGGGCTGGATGAGTCCGCCCGGTTGCATCATTCCAAAAATGGCGAGGTTGTCGCTCTCGGTGCCTCCGCTGGTGAAGACGATCTCGCTGCCGCGGCAGTTGAGGAGCTTAGCGACTGCTCCGCGGGCCATCTCAACGGCGGCGCGGGCGTGCTGGCCGTGGTAGTGGACCGAAGAGGCGTTGCCGAAGGTCTCGAGCATCCAGGGGCGCATGGCCTCGAAGACCTCTGGAGACAGAGGTGTGGTGGCGTTGGCGTCCATGTATACGCGGTGCATGTTTCTTTTATTTTATCGCGGGATCTGGAGTAGAGCACGATATCGTTCGAGCATGCCGAGATGGGCTCGATCCGAGCGCATCCCGATGTAACCGTCGGGGCGCATGGCGAGGAGGGTGATCTGCTGGAGGCCGAGGCGATCTGCGACGGCGGGCTCAAGATATCCGGTCTGGTTGGGAAGCTCGGAATTGGTGCTGAAAGCGAAGACCGCTTCAAACAACGGCGAGCCAGTGACGGAGTTCTCTAAGGTGGAGTAAAGGTCGGCAAAGGCGGAGACGTCTGCGGATGGTCCAGCGAGAAGCATGAGAGTGTGGCCGGCGCGCTGGGCGAAGCGATGAAGTCGCGGGAGCGGCCCGTCTGTGTGGTGAACCAGAATGGTGTCGGGCAAACGGAATCCGGCGGCGAGCGAGCTATTGGCGTCGCCGAAGACGATGGGGGATTGAGAATAGTCGATGTTGAGCTCGGTCTCGGCCGCGATCTCATGCTGCCGGGCGTTCGGGTCGGCGATCATTGTTCGAATGGCATGATCGCGTTCGTCGCACTCTGCCGGGTCGGTCATGGTGAGTGCGTCTTCGAAGTCGTCTCCCGACTTGGTGACCCGCTCGGCAGCGGGACGTCGCTCGGCTTCGTAGGTGTCAAGGAGGGCCGGGTCGGCGAAGCCGTGATGGACAAGGGCGAGTTTCCACGCGAGGTTGAAGGCATCTTGCAAGCCGCAATTCATGCCGTGTCCCTGGGAGGGTGAGCAGAGGTGCGCCGCGTCGCCGGCGAGAAACACCGATCCGGAGCGGTATCGGGTGGCGACTTTGGTGTGGCAGTGGAAGCGTGCCGGATTCGTCACGTCGGCGAAAGAGGCTTCCGGCGCATAGGTGCGAAGGGCCCAGTTTGCGTCGGCGACGAGATCGGAATCGGGCGAGCTGGGTCTTAAGTAGACGCGCCAGCGGTGACCGGGAATCGCAGTGAAGATGGTTGGGACGGCGCCGAAGTAAACGAAGGTGGTTTCGAAGGTGTCGGTCCAGCCTTGCAACGTGGCATCGAAGACTGCCCACGGGTTAGTGATATCGTGGCCGTCGAGACGAATGCCGCTCAACTCTCGAGTCGGGCTGTGGATGCCGTCGCATCCCACTACCCAACGAGCGTCCACCTGGTAACGCTCGACGTCGCGATCGACTTCGGCGAGTACGCCGTTTGCGTGGGGAGAGAGCCCGACGAGCCGCGATGATCGGTGTACCTCGCCACCCTGTTGATGGAGATAATTAGTGAGGATCGACTCGGTGGTCTCTTCGGAGAGGCCGAGATTGAACTCGTAGACGCTTCCGCAGGTGGAGAGATCGATGGTTCCGAGCACCTTGCCGTTGGAGTGAATCTTGATGGAGCGCTGTCTGCAGCCGGCCTCGAGGAATTTGGCGGAGAGTCCCAGCGCCTCAAAGATTTGCAGCGAGCGTGGATGCACAACCGTCGCGCGGTCCCACGGAAGCGGCGCCGGGCGGGCCTCGATCAGATGGCATTCGACGCCGCGGCGGTGAAGCTCCGAAGCCAGCAATAGCCCGGTCGGTCCGGCGCCGACGACAAGGACTGAAACCCGGTGGTCGGGTAGACCGGCATCGGCCGGGAGGAGCATTTCAGTGACTCTCCGCTTCCTCAACGGTTGCCACTGTGAGGATCAACCCGTCCACTTTGGTCATTCTGAAGAGGTCGAGGACGCGTGCGTCTGCGCCGGCGACGATCAGGGTGTCGCCCTTACTTTTGCAGCGAATATAGTGCCGGACGATTACTCCGAGTCCGGAGGAATCCATGTAAGGAACATCGGTCAGGTCGAGGATGTTCAACAGAGGATGCCCGTCGTCAGCTGCCGGTTGAGGATCGAGGATATTGTCGAGCGAGTCCGGCGTTAGTGAGCTGTATATGTCGCGCGCAGTCAAAGGTCCGCGGAAACGAAGGATCACGGTGCTCGAAGCCTTGGCCGGTGTTCGTTCGATGGTGAATGAAGAACCCTTCCAGGTCTGGGCCTGAATCGTCGGCATCGTGCAGTCTCTATCTAGCCGCCTTGGGCAGGCCGGCTGGCAGTTTACGAAGTTGCATGAATTCTACAGATTAGGATGTAGGGTCGTCGCCGTTAAAGCCGAAAAATCTCGTGCTGAAAATCTGCGCCCCGCAGGAGCACGATGATATTGGTGAGATTGGCATCGGCGACGTAGGTTGCAGGCCAGACTCATGGACCGGACGGGGATTGCCCGGATGTAATGTAAAGGGTTACATTCGAGTGCACAGCGAACATGTCACTCCCGCACTTACTCTGCTGTTGCGCGAAACCCGCCGTCCGAGGAGCTGCTCCATTGAATATGCATAAACGGGTCTTTCTCTCTGCCCTCGCGCTATCGAGTGCCTTCGTGAGGATAGAAGCACAACAACCGCAGATGGTGGTGAAATCTCCGCAAGGCGATTTGACTATGACGCTGGCCATCCGCCCAGCCAAAGGAGAAAAACCACCGGCGGGAGAGCAGTCGCAGAATGGACAGCTGGTGTATTCCGTAAGCTATCGCGGCAAAGTGGTGCTGGAGGAGTCCACGCTTGGCCTTGACCTGGAAGGCGGCGCCCTGCTTGGCGCGAATGTGCATGTGACGGGGAGCGAGCCAGGCTCGGGTGTCGATGATTACAGCCTGGCGATGGGCAAGACGAGCCATGTTCACGATGCTTACCAGTGCCTGACGGTGAAGGTGGCGGAGGACGGCAGAGCGGGCCGGGTGATGGAGATTGAGGCGCGTGCCTACGACAGCGGCATCGCCTTCCGGTATGTCTTGCCGGAGCAGCCGCGGGTGATGAAGGAACTACGGCTGCGGCAGGAGGCGACGCAGTTTCAATTCAGCTCGGATGCGATGACCTGGGCGTTGGCGCTGCCGAATTACCGGAGCAGCTACGAAAGCGAGTACGTGAATTTGCCGGCCAGCGCGTTTTCAAACCAGGGAGGAGTGGCGAGCCATTTTCTAATCGGTTTGCCGCTGCTTGCGCATGAGCCGGGTACCGCGTGGCTGGCGGTGACCGAAGCCGACCTTGAAGGCAGTGCGGGCATGTACCTGACGAATCCTTCCGGGAGCTGGCAGGGGCATGGAATGACTTCGTTGTTGTCGCCGCAGTTCGACAATCCGGAGTTGGCGGTGACGGGGTGGTTGCCGTTTCATTCAGCGTGGAGAGTTGTGCTGGTGGCGGATGATCCCGGACGGCTGGTCGAGTCGAATGTGATCACCGACCTCAATCCGCCGAAGGCGCTCAAGGACACCTCGTGGATCAAGCCCGGCAAGGCGTCGTGGGACTGGTGGAACGGCGATCTCGATGCAAACAACAAGCCTGCGTACACGACCGAAAACATGAAGCGGTATGTCGACTTTGCGGCTGAGTCGGGATTTGATTACTTCATGCTCGACGCAGGGTGGAGCACCGACGACATCACCAAGATGCGCGGCAATGTGGACGTGCCGGAGCTGTGCCGGTATGCGAAGACCAAGAACGTGAAGGTTTGGATTTGGCTTTATTCGACGTATGTGATGAAGCAGATGAAAGAAGCATTCCCTCTTTATGAGCAATGGGGCGTTGCCGGGTTGAAGATCGACTTCGTCAACCGCGACGATCAGCTGGGAATTCAGTTTTACTACGACGTCGCGAGGGAAGCGGCGGCTCATCACCTGATGGTGGATTTTCATGGCGCGAGCAAGCCGTGGGGCATCGCGCGCGAGTTCCCGAATGTGATGAGTTATGAAGGGATCTTAGGTATGGAGCAGTCCAAGGCTGGATCGCGAGACAATCCGGCGCAACGGACGGTGTATCCATTTACGCGGATGCTGGCGGGACCGATGGACTATACCCCCGGAGCATTCAACAACGTGACCCAGGACGACTTTGTGGCGAGGGGCGAGAATCCGACGGTGATGGGGACGCGGGCCCAGCAACTCGCCTTGTACGTGGTGTATGAGACGCCATTCCAGATGGTGTCCGATAGCCCGCAGGCTTATCGCGGCCAGCCGGGGTTTGAATTTATCCGAGAGGTTCCAGTCGCGTGGGATGAGACTCGCGTGCTTGCAGGCAGGCCAGGCGAGTCGGCGACAATTGCGCGGCGAAGTGGGAACAACTGGTATGTCGGCAGCATCAATAACTGGTCAGCGCGCGATGTTAGCTTCCCGCTGAGTTTCCTTGGGGATGGCAACTATGAGGCGGAGATTTATGCCGACGGCGCGGATGCGGCGACCGAACCGAAGCATCTGGAGATCAGTCGCAAGGCGGTGCGGAAGTCTGACACGCTGACTCTTCATCTTGCTCCGGGTGGAGGCGCGGCGATCCGGATTCAGCAGAAGTAGTAAGCGCCTGCAAACTCTGCAAAACTATTCGGGAGCGACAGATAGGTATCATCGAAGTTCATGACTGCCTCAAGGATCTCGGTGGACTGTGAAGTTATCCGTGATTGGCCTTCTTTCCATGAAGAGTTCGCTCGGATTTTTGGGTTTCCCGATTTTTACGGCAAGAACATGGATGCGTGGATAGACTGCATGACCTCGCTGGATGCGCCCGATGATGGTCTCTCATCCGTCCATTGCTCCCCCGGTTCCGTACTCACCCTCGAGCTGAAGATTGTAAAGGCCTTCGCGGATCGCTGTCCTGAACAGTATGAGGCACTTATCCGGTGTTCCGCCTTTGTCAATTGGCGACGCATCGAAATCGGGGGAGCTTCGGTTCTCGCACTTAGTTTTTGGGCTTAGAAAGCGCGGGCAGCCGTTCATTTTCGCGATTAACCGCCGAGCTATTTGAGAGCCCCTGACAGGCCGAGGGCTTTGACGATGGCTTGGTCGGGAGTGGTAACTCCGTCTTTCTTGGTGACGACGCCGAAGTTGGTCTGATAGTCCCACATCGCCCAGCCGATGTTGTTCTTTTCGAGCGCGACGCGCATGTCGTGGAGCCATTGCGCGCGCATCTCCGGTGGGGCGTAGTAGCGGAGGACGCCGAACTCTCCGCAGTAGATTGGGACGTTGTGGAGCTTGCCCCATTTGGCGGCGAACTCGATGGTGTTCTCGACGCGGAAGGCGTCCCAGCGGGCGAGGCCGTATTGGTTGAGGAAGAACTGGCTGCTGAGGCTGGGTTCTTCGTCGAGTTTGGGTGTGATGTCTTCGGGGCTGGATGGGTAGGGAATGGCGCGGAGGGGTTGGACTTCGGGAGTGGTCCAGCCGGCGCCCTGATGGGTGAACGGGAACGGTTCGTAGTCGTGGAACGTATATATGACGTTATTGAGGGCGATGGGCTGGAGTGCGAGCAGGTCTTCGAGGCCGGACCAGTGGGCTCCGGAGACGATGATGGTGTGGTGGGGTGCGGCTTCGCGGATCGCGGCGGCGACGGTGCTTTGGATGCCTTGCCAGCGATAGGGGTCGTCCTGCTCGGGCTCGTTCATGATCTCGAAGTAGACGTGCTCGGGATCGGTTGAGGCGAAGTGCTTTGCGAGGGCGCGCCAGAGCGAGGTGAACTGTTGGACTGAGGTTGTTCCCTGGCGCAGCGGAGCCTTGTAGCTGCTTTCGGGATGGATGTCGAGGATGACTGCGAGGTGGTTGTCGGTGATGGTTTTGACGACGCGATCAAGCTCGGTGATGAAGGCGCCGCCGTCACTGTGGCCTGCTCGCCAACTGGTGAGCGGGTCAGCGTCGATGCTGAGGCGGACGTGGTCGAAGCCGAGCTTCGCCATGAGCGCGATGTCGTCGGCGGTGGTGAAGGTCCTGAGGTATTCGACGGTGTAACCGCCGGAGTGCTGAGCGAACCAGATGCTGGCGTTGATGCCGTGGCGGAGATGCTGGGCGCGGGCGAAGGCGGGATCAGCTTCGGTGGGCTGGGCGAAGAGAGAGCCGACATTCAACGAGAGCGTTGCGGCAAGCAGGAATTTCAAGGCAAGACGGCTGGGCATCATACTTCTGGTCCCTTCGGCAGATAGGTGTGACATTTTCTTTTCGTTGTAGACGAGTGATGCGGCGCGGGAAGTCTCTTCTATCTGAGACCGCACAGAGGTAATCGGAGGAGTTCCTAACTGGAGAATTTCTAATCGCCCTTTTTTGCGCCGTTATGATAGCGTTATCATCCAAGTCTTTATAGGCGACGGATCGAGTCGGTGTCAATTAGAACAAAAGTTCAGTTGGTGTAATGTGCGGAGTTTGTCTCAGTAGGCGTTTTTCTGGTGAAAAACGCCTGCCAGGCGGTGCACCTCATACTACGCTCGCTGTACTTTTGCTCCAGCGTTGCCGTTAATCGGCTTGCCATCCATTGGCATATTGGAAGGCGGTTGGTGGTAAGGAGAGCGAATGCAGCGCAACCCGACCATGGCCGATGTGGCCAAACTGGCAGGAGTGGGCACCATGACGGTGTCGAGGCTGCTGAGCGGGACGGTGACGGTCTCAGAAGAGACGGCCAAGCGCATTCATCAAGCAATCCAGCAGCTGAACTACCAGCCGAATGAAGTCGCGCGCTCTCTGCGCGGACTCAAGACCCGGACCATCGGAGTCATCGTTCCTTATCTCTACGATCCATTTTTCGCGTACTGCGCCCAGGGAATCGCCACCGTGGCGCGGGAGCATGAATATTCGGTAATTCTGACGACCTCCGCCGAAGATCCCGAGAGGGAGGAACGAGAGGCGATCCAGATGCTGCGACGGCATGTGGAGGGCATGGTGATCATTCCGGCGATGCAGACGGAGTCGTATCTTGGCCGGCCGGAATACCAGGACGCGAGGATCGTGACGCTGGATCGACCCGCGCCGATGCCCCGGTTCGATTCGGTGCTGGTCGAGAACAAGAGCGGAGCGGCCCTGGCGGTGAAGCATCTGATCAATCACGGCCATAAGCGCATTGTGTGCATTGGACTGTCGAACTCGGTCTACACGATGAAGATGCGCCACGAGGGATATCTCGAGGCGTTGCGCCGAGCGAAGCTGAAACCGGAACCCTACGTCGACTGCAGCGCGGCGGAGACGATCGTTCCGGCGCTGACTGAGATACTCGAGAAACCGGACGCGCCAACGGCGTTTTTCTGCACGAACAACCTCACCATGCGATCTACGCTGCTGGCGCTAAATGAGCTGGGCGTTTCCATTCCAAAAGGCGTCGCGATTGTCGGCTTTGATGATTTCGAACTTGCAGAGATTCTGAACCCCACGCTGACGGTGGTGCGGCAACCCTCGCAGGAGCTTGGCAGTGTTGGCGCGACGCTCTTGTTCAAGCGGCTTCACGGGTCGGCCGAAATCCCGGAGACTGGGGAGCGAGTCGTGCTCCCGGTGGAGCTGGTGGTGCGTCGTTCCTGCGGATGCGGGGCGACCGCCGCGATTGATGAAGGGTCAGTTCCCGGCGAGGCCCTGCATCCGGCGCTAATTCAGTCCGGACTGCGGCCAGGGTTACCGGGGCGTTAACGGCTGCGCCTGTCGAGGTTTGTAGTCGAAGCGGTAGCTCCGATCGGGCCTGCCGGTTTCGAAGCGATCATTCCAACTGAGACGGTAGGCGAGCGCGGCGTTATCGTCGGGGAAGTGTTCCTTGCTCCCATAGGGATAGGCGCTCATCTCGTGGAACGGCATTGCCGCGACGGTGAAGGGCATCGCCTCGTAGTAGTCCATGTCTTTGACGAAGCCGTTGGCGTAGAAGAAGTAGTCGCGCTTCCATCCTGCCGGAAGCGGCGGCAATGCTGCGGCGTTGAACTCGAGGTCGATGTCTTCGCCGCTGCCGAAGATGACGAAATGGTCGTCGACGGCTTTGAGCAGGGGCGTCACGTCACCGTAGTGCGTGTAGGGGCCGCGCTGGCGCACGAAGGGGCCCGTGGCGCTGGCTTCTTCGTAATGGTAGGTGAGGTCACCCGGAGTTGCGCCGTCGATCTGGCGCGGATAGCCGCGGAAGTCGAGTGAGGCGGTTGCGAGCGGGATTTCGGTTTCTTTGACGAGGCTGGGTTGTTCGGCTTCGTTGGAGACGAGGATCTGATCCCAATAGATTTGCAGATTTGTGGTGATGCGGATGCGTGTCGCGCCTGCAGGGAGCTTGCCGGTCAGATCGGTGACGATGGTGCGCGGAAGGCCGGCCGGGAAGCCCATGTCGTCAACGATGCGCTGGTCAAGTTCCGTCGGGCAGTTGCGCTTCGACGTAGGGCGAGATGGGAGCGAGGTTCGCTTGCCATGCGGCGTAGAGCGAGGTCGCGCTAAAGTATTCGATGAAGCCGTGCATGAGCAGGCGCAGCGGCTTGTCTGGTGACGTGGGGCCGAGGTCGAGGGTGAGGGTGTGGGTGTTGGCGAATCCGGAGTAGGGCAGGTTGGTGAAGTCGCGGACGTACTGATGGTCGATTCTAGCGAGCGTCGCGGTTACGTCTTTGCCGTTGTTGTCCCATGCGGCGATGACGGGATGGGCCTGCTCGGTGAAGATGGTCTTGGTTTCTGAGAATGGCGGGTCGTTCTTGAAGCGTTCGTTGGGGTAGACCTCGCTGCCGGCGGGGTGGTCGATGGCGACGAGACGGGCCTGGTCGACGAAGTTGACTTCTTCCATCGGCTCGCCAAGGCGCAGGCTGAGGTAGCCGTCTTTGGATTTCAACTGAGAGCCATCGACTTTGATCCACTCGTCGGGGTCGGGGATGTTGTGCGCGTAGGGCGAGATCCAGTGGCCGATGACGGCTGCGCCGATGGTGTCGGTGATGAATTCGTACTTGCTGCCGTTCCAGGCGAAGACGACCGGGCAGGAGCTTCCGCGGCGGTCTAGTTCTTTGACGTTCGGCGACGCCTTTGGCGGCGATGTTGAGTTCGTCCTGGGGAACTCCGGTCGGCCAGAGCAGGCGGACGATGACGGGGTCGCTCCAGTCGCCGAGTCCGACGAGAATGTTGCCTGGCCCCTGGCTGAGATAGCCGCTCGCGCCGGGGACTTCCCACTTTTGCCAGAGGCCGCCGGCGAAGACCTCGACCTTGGTGCCGATGGCGGTCTTGTTGTCGGCGTTGCCTTGCAGCGTGACGAGGAAGGAGTGGTTCTTGTTGCCTCCGTCGTTGCGGAAGAGGATGGGCGCGCCGTCGAGAGTGGAGACGAGCAGGTCGGCGTCGCCATCGCCGTCAGCGTCGAGGGCGACGACGGAGCGCGCAGTCGGCGGCAGGGCTTTGGTGAGGGCGAGTTTTTCGCTCACGTCTTCGAAGGTGCCGTCGCCTTTGTTTCTGAGGACGCGCAGTTCGACGCCTTTGGAGGTTTCGACGATGGCGGCGAGATCGATCCAGCCGTCGTTGTCAACGTCGATGGGCGTGATGCCCCAGGCTCGGGTTGCGTCGGCGAGGGGCAGGGGGACGCGTTCGAAGCGCTTGCCGTCGATGTTCCTCCACAGCGTGACGCCGGGCGCTCCGGCGTGGGTGACAGCGATGTCCATCCAGCCATCTTTGTTGAAGTCGAGGATGGTGAGGCCTACGGCTGGCGGTAGATTTGCTTCCTTGCCATAGAGCGGCTGCTCGATGAAGTTGCCTTCGCGCGGATTGAAGTAGAGCGAGACTCCATCATCGCTGGCGACGGCGATGTCGACGGCGCGATCGTTGTTGAGATCGGAGAGGATCGCCGAGTTAGTGTGGCCTTTGCCGCCGAGCGCGGTTTGCGTGGTCCATTCGGTGAAGGTCTGGTTGCCGTTGTTTCGCCAGAGAACGCTTGGTGTCGCGCTGGAGCCGGCCGAGCCAGTGACCAAGAGGTCAACGTCTCCGTCATGGTCGAAGTCGAGGAAGGTGAGTCCTGCGGGGTGGTTGATTGGCTTGATGCCGGCTTTCTCTGTCACGTCGGTGAAGGTGTTGTCGCCGTTGTTCCTATACGAGAATGACGCGGTCACTCATGGCGACGGCGAGATCGGGGTGAGTGTCGGCGTCGAAGTCGCCGACGGCGCAGGCGACGGCGTGGCCGGTTGCGGTGAGGCCGAGTTTCTTCGCCGAGCCGAGTTCAAAGCCATCGGCAGTGTGATGGTAGTAGCTGATTGCGTTGTCGCCATTGCCGAGCGCGATGAGGTCGGGCTTGCCGTGGCCCTCGAGATCGATGAGGCAGATGCCGCCGCCGAGTTCGTCGGCTCCGGTCTTGGGTTGTTCCGGCATCGCGGGCAGCGCGACGTTGGCGAAGGTGATAGGAATCATGGGGCCAACGGGCGGCGAGGCGGACTTGATCTCTTGCGGCGAGCGAGTATGCGCCCTGGTCGCCGTAGGTGGGCGCCATGACCGGGCCGAGCTTCTCGTGGGTGATGTGTTCGAAGCGAGCGAGATGGACCTTGGCCTCGGTCGGATTGCCGGAGCGCTGCAGCGCGCGGGCGAGGCCGAACTCGGCCGATGGGTGCATGGGATTGATGCGTATGGCTTCGCGATATTCGTCGGCGGCTTTGGCGAAGTTCTGGCGCTCGAGATAGCAGGAGCCGAGGAAGTAGTAGGCGTCGGCGGAGGTTGGGTCGAGCTTGATGACTTGTTCAAAGGCCGCGATGCTGGCTTCGCAGTTGCTCTGGGCGCGCTCGAGCAGGCCGAGGTTGTACCAGACGCGGGGATTGGTGGGGTCGATTTTGGCGGCGCGGTCGAGTTCGGCTTTGGCCTCGGGCAGATGCTGCAGAACGAGCTCGACGATGCCTGCATTCATGTGGGGGATGGCGAGCGAGGGGTCGGCGGCGATGGCGAGCTTGAATTGCGCGAGGGCGTCTTCGCCCTTCTGCTGGTTCATGTAGGCAACGCCGAGGTTGTTGGGGCGGACCACGGCGGCGGTAAGTGAACCTGGAGTGTCAGCGGCGTGTGCCGGCAATACGAGAAATATGGCGAGAAGCATTGCGCTTGCGAGGAAGCCGCTCGTGGTCTTGAGGTATCCAGATGGAAAGACTTCGTCGAAAAGTTGGAGGCTGCGCGAGTTGCTTGCCGCTTTCGCGCTGAGCCGGAGTTTATGCACCACGATCACCTGTTGAACTGTCTTTCATCTTGCTAACAACCTGTGTAGAAAGCGCGTGTTCTGCGCGGCGTATCCTACTTTGGATCGGCGCTGAGACTTGCCACCCCTGTTACTGTAAATGTCGGGCAATATGCGTCACAAGCGCGGCGGGCGGGGGTTGAGAAGAGCTTTTGAGTGAACTAACAATCAAGCCAGCTTTGGAACTACTGCAACTGCTGCGGAAGCCGGGAGATTTCGTCGGTTGAGCTCGTCGAGGAGCATATTCGCGAGATCAAGCGGCTCGATCCGAGCCTTCATGCCTTTGCCCACTTTGATCCGGAACGCGCGCTGGTTGCAGCTCAGGCAGCGGACAAGCAGCGTGGCGGGAGTCCTGTTCCGCTGCTGGGTTTGCCGATGACGGTGAAGGCGTCGATCTCGACGGCTGGATACAGGTGCGAGACGGGAAGCGCGTTGAACCGAGGATTCGTCCCTGTTGACGATGCCGTTGTAGTCGAACGGATGAAGGCAGCGGGCGCGGTGATTCTGGGGACGACGAACTGCCCGGAATTTCTGATGGCCTATGAGACGGACAATCTGCTTTATGGCAGGACCTGCAACCCGTGGAGTCTGGCGCATTCGGCCGGTGGATCGAGCGGCGGCGAAGCGGCGGCGATTGCGGCGGGGTTGTCGGCGGGCGGCATCGGCAGCGACAGCGGCGGATCGGTTCGCGAGCCTGCGCACTTTACCGGGATTTGTTCGCTGAAACCGACGCCGGGACGCATCCCGAGTCGAGGCCATCTGCCGCCGTGTGTTGGGCCGTTTTCGACGATGGGCTCGGTGGGGCCAATGGCGCGGACGATGCAGGATGTAGCGCTGATCTTTGAGACGCTGTCGGGAAGCGATGAGACTGATCCGACGGGCGTGCCTTTGCCCCTGCGTGCTGTGAGCAATGCAGAGTTGCGGGCCAAGCCGATTGCTGTACTCGAAGATGATGGGCTCGTTCCGGTCACCGCTGAAACGCGGGAGGCGGTGCGTTCGGCGGCGAAGGCGCTGGAGGCGCGGGGCTTCGAGGTGAGGCCGTTTCAATCGGATTCGCTTGAGGCGGCGAGACGGCTTTGGTGGACATTCTTTATGCGCTGTGCGCGGATGCTTCTGGAGCCAACGATTCGGGGTAAAGAAGATCAGCTGAGCGCGACCTTTCATTATTATCTCGACGTTGTCAGGCGCGAGCCGATGCTGCAGCGCGCATGAGCTTCTGAGCGCGTGGACGAAGGGCGATGTGGTGCGGGCGAAGCTGTTGGAGGAACTCGCCCCATATACGGCGCTGATAACTCCGGTGTGCAGCGTTCCGGCGTTTCGGCATGGCGAGCGGGAGTGGATGATCGATGGGCGGCGCGTGGAGTATTTCGACGCGATGCGCTTTACGCAGTGGTTCAACCTGCTGGGCGCGCCGGCGGCGGTGGTTCCGGTTGGGAGATCTCCGGAAGGCCTCCCAATTGGCGTTCAAGTCGCGGGGCGGCCTTATCAGGATGAGGCTGTGTTGCGGATTGCGGAGATGCTGGACGAAGAGTTTGGGTATAAGCCCCCGCCGATGGCGGTTGCGAATTGATGCGCACTTCTGTACATAACGACGGCGACATGGATTGGTCTGAGTTCCTAGGTAGGGAACCGCTTGCCGAGGACCCTGCGCTGGCGGCGTCGGCTGTGGCGGGCAGGTCGGTGCTGATCACTGGCGCCGGCGGGTCGATCGGTTCGGGGCTGGCTGCGGCAGTGCTGGCGGGGAGTCCGCGACGCCTGGTGCTGCTCGACTTGTCGGAGTCCGCGCTCTATGAGAGCTTCCGCCGGCTATCGGCAATGGCTGGTGCTTCGGGGACAGAGATTGTTCCGGTCATTGGCAGTGTGGGCGATGCGCGATTTGTTGTCCACTTGCTTCGACAGCATCGGCCAGAGCTGGTCTTTCATGCGGCGGCTTACAAGCATGTGCCGTTGATGGAGCGGAACCCATTCAGTGCGATTGCGAATAATTCCATTGGGACCTATCGGCTGGTGGCTGCGGCGATGGAGGCTGGAGTTTCGCGATTGATTGCGGTATCGACGGACAAGGCCGTGAATCCGCTGAGCGTGATGGGTGTATCGAAGCGCATTGCGGAGCTGGTGGTGCTTTCGCATTCGACGAGCAGACCCAGTAAGCGTGAGACGGCGATGAACGTCGTGCGGCTTTGCAATGTTTTGGGTAGCTCGGGGAGTGTGGCTGAGATCTTTCAGGAGCAGGCTGAGCGCGAGCTGCGGCTAACGGTCACTCATGCCGATGCGATGCGGTACTTTCTCACTCCATCTGAGGCGGAGAGAGCGATCTTGAGCGCGGCAGTGAGTCCGGTTTGGGGACGGGTTCTGGTGCCCGATTGCGGCGAGGAGTTTCGCATCGTTGATCTCGCGCGCTACATCGCGAATCATTGCGGAAGCAATAAGGATGATGCGATTGAGTTCACCGGGTTGAGGCCTGGGGACAAGCTGCGTGAGGAGCTTTGGTCGCAGGATGAGATTGTGGAAGCCGTGCTTCCGACCGGGATGCGGGTGCTGAAGAGCCCTGTGCCGAGTGCACGTGAGCTTTCGATTGCGATGCAGAGACTGGAAGGCGCCGTTGAGAGCTTCGATCATGTGGATCTGATGAGTGTGATCGCGGAGTTAGTTCCAGAATATCCATCCCAACTTGAGGCGTCCGCTGAAAATGCAGGTCCTTCGATTCGCGCTAAGGCGCTCACTCAGGATGACAAGTTAATTGAAGGAGCAGCTACGCGGTGAGTAGGACGATTGCCGTTGTGACGTCGTCGCGCGCGGACTACAGCCATCTCTACTGGCCATTGCGGGCGCTGGCAGGGCATCCCGAAATCAATCTCAAACTGATTGTCCTTGGCGCGCACTTGTCTCCGGAGTTTGGGTTGACCGTCGAGGAGATCGAGAAGGACGGCTTCGCGATCGATGGGCGGATTGAATGCCTGCTAAGTTCTGATACCGATGTGGGCATGGCGAAGACGATCGGCGTTGCCACGCTGAGTCTTGCCGATTTGCTGGGGACGATGCGGCCCGACATTCTGCTGCTGATCGCCGACCGCTACGAGATGCTGGCTCCGGCCTCGGTGGCGCTGGCGTTGCGCGTTCCGGTTGCGCACATCGAGGGCGGCGAGATCAGCGAGGGCGCGATCGATGATGCGGTGCGCAACGCGCTGACCAAGATGAGCCACATTCATTTCACCTCGACCGAGCCGGCGCGGGCGCGGGTGATTGCGATGGGTGAAGAGCCGTGGCGGGTGCATCGCGCGGGTGCTCCGTCGCTTGATCATCTCGTTAAGGAAAAGTTGTATACCCGGGAAGAACTTGAGGCGCGACTGGGCGTCGCGATTCAAGCGGGTGCGATTTTAGTTGCGTATCATCCGGTGACGCTGCTTGAGAATACGACGGAAGAAGCGGATGCGTTATTCGCGGCGCTCTGGAAGATTGAGGGCCAGATTCTCTTTTGCTATCCGAATAGCGATGCGGGCAGCCGCAGCCTGATCCAGCGAGCGCGAAGCTTCCTCGCGGAACGGGGGAGCGGGCACATCTTCACCAACCATATCTTCACTAACCTGGACGCGCTGACTTATTGGAGTCTGCTGGCGCAGGTCGAGCTGTTGCTGGGCAACTCGAGCAGCGGGATTATGGAGACGGCTTCATTTGCGCTGCCGACGGTGAATATCGGCATTCGGCAAAAGGGAAGAGAGCGCGCGGCCAATGTGATCGATGTCGAGCCGACGGTTGAGAGCATTCTTGCGGGAATCGCGCGGGCGCGGAGCGATGATTTTCGCAAGTCACTCGAGGGCATGACTAATCCTTACGGCGATGGCCATGCTGCCGAACGAATCGTTGGCGTGCTGGCGGGTGCGCCGCTCGGCGAGAAGCTGCTGATGAAGAAGGCTATCTAGGGACTAACAACTAGGGACTAGGGACATAGGGCTTAGGGACGAGAATATGCTTATTCCGCTGTCTGCGCCGGATATCGATGAGGACGATATCGCGGCCGTGGTTCGCGTGTTGCGCACGTCGCAGCTAAGTTTGGGCCCGGTGCTTGGAGAGTTCGAGCGCGGCTTTGCCGAGTATGTTGGCGCGTCTCACGCTGTTGCAGTGAGCTCCGGGACAGCGGGGTTGCATCTCGCCCTGCTTGCGCTTGGAATTGGCGCGGGCGACGAGGTGATCGTTCCCTCCTTCACCTTCATTGCCGCGGCGAATGCGATTCGGTATGTGGGAGCCGTGCCGGTCTTTGTCGATATCGATCCAGTGACGCTGAATATGGATGCGGCGTGCGTGGAACGGGCGATCACGCCGCTCACCAGAGCGCTGATGGTGGTGCATACGTTTGGATGTCCTGCCGATTTGGGGGCGTTGCTCGAGATTGCTGGTCGGCATCGCCTTAAGGTCATTGAGGATGCCTGCGAGGCGATCGGCGCCGAGTATCTGGGCCGCAAGGTGGGGACGTTTGGCGATGCCGGTGTCTTTGCGTATTATCCGAACAAGCAGATCACGACAGGCGAAGGCGGTATGGTCGTTGCCCGCGATGCCGAGATCGCGGCTACGCTTCGCTCGCTTCGGAACCAGGGGCGCAGGCCGACCGACGATTGGTTGGAACACTCCGAGCTGGGTTACAACTACCGAATTTCGGAGATGAATTGTGCGCTTGGGCTGGCGCAGTTGCGCCGTGTTGACAGCATTCTGGAACAGCGGAGGATGGTGGCGGAAGAGTATGACTCGCGGTTGCGAGATTGTCCGGACCTGGTCTTGCCGCTGCTCGCTGTTCCGCAGCGCGTCGTGAGCTGGTTTGTGTATGTGGTGCGGTTGAGCGCGAGGTTCACCGCCGCCGATCGGGATGCCGTTCGAGAGATTTTGATCGAGCGCGGCATGGGGTGTGGGCGTTACTTTGCGCCGATCCATCGCCAGGCCGCGTATCGATCGCTCCATGCGGCGGCAGTGCGGCTTCCGGTAACGGAATTCCAGGCGGAGCGCACGCTGGCGCTGCCGTTTTTCAATCGCATCACAAGTGAGCAGATTGCGGAGGTTTGTGGTGCTTTGCTCGGCGCGCTCGGCCAGGTGGGATAAAAAACCCGCCAGAAGTCTCTTGTCTATCGCGGCGCTGCCGACATAAGCAATATGGGGTTCGGTCCACATTCGCTCGGTCACCCGGCCGCATGGCTGGGCTGTGGAGACTCGCCGGGTGCGCGCGGGCACATTCTGGGGCTTAGCATTCCCCCACCAATACTCTCCGAGCCGACCGTGCTGGGCCTTTCTATCGCGGCATTGATTTTCTTTGTCTTGTGGATCATGGCGTGGAGCCGGAACCAACGCCATCTCGGCGAACGGCAGATGCTGCACTTTGAATTGCTTTCGCGCGACGAGCAATTGAAGCGCGAACAATCGGACCTGGCGGTCGCCCGGGAAGCGCTGCGCGTGCATGCGATTCGCGATGAGTTGACCGGGTTACCGAACCGTACCTCGATTGTGGAGGTGCTGGAGCGCGAGATGGCGCGAGCGGTGCGCGACAAGAGCACTCTCAGCGTGGTGCTGGCCGACGTCGATCATCTGAAGACAATCAATGACAGCCATGGGCAGTCGGGGGGCGACGAGGTACTGAAGGAGGTGGGCCGGCGCCTCGAGCATGCAATCCGCAACTACGACGCGGCCGGTCGATATCAGGGGGGCGAGTTCCTGCTGGTGCTGCCCAGTTTCGAGGCAGATACCGGGGTGGAGCGATTGCGGAAGATCCACGATGCCATTTGCGGTAAGCCAATTCAGATCAAGAGCATGTCGCTCGGCGTGACGTGCAGTTTCGGCGTCAGCATTCTCCTGCCAAGTCATTTTTACTCTTCGGAGGAGCTGTTGGAGCGGGCCGGCCAGGCGATGATGACCGCCAAGCAAGACGGGCGCAACCGTATAGGCTTCTTCGCTCGCTCAGAGACCTAGAGGGCCTTCGCGCCCGGACGTCATGGTTCGGGTGGCGGCTTCGGACTCACCTCAGTTTCGCCCTGCCAAACCAATTTGGCGGGCGGCGGACGATTTGTAGGACAATGGTAGCGGTGAACTATGCGGGTCCTGCTGCCGAGTGGCCGAAAACGAGCTTTGTCAGGCCTTCGCCCGTTGTTGGGAATTGCCTGCGCTTGCCTGCTAACGACCGCTGCCTGGGCGGCGAAGCATGAGAAGACCGCTCCTCCACCACCGCCAACGGCCTCCGCACGCATTGATACTGCGCAGCTGGATTACCATCCGCTGAGCAGTTTTTATCTTCTGGCGCGAACATCTTCCTCCTCGTTAGATTTCATTGACAATCAGCATCTGCTGTTCACCTTTCGCGCTACCGGTCTGATGAAGCGGACGCCTGAATGCCAGCCGGATGACGAAGACCAGTTGATTCGGGCGCTGGTGATCCATCTGCCTGACGGCAAGATCGAGCGGTCGGCGGAGTGGCGGATGCACGATCGCCTTCGCTATCTGTGGGCGTTAGGCAATGGGAAGTTCATGGTGCGGCAGCGGGATTCGCTACAGCTGACGGATGCCAGTCTGGAGTTGCATCCGTTCCTGAAGTCCAGCAGCCCGCTCCGGTTGGTGAAGCTCTCGCCCGATGCGCGTCTGGTGCTGGTGGAGACCGATCTGGAGAAGCACACCGACGAGGAGCACCAGAGATTGCAAGCCGAAGCGGGGGCCGACAGCCTTTTTGGTCCGCGCGAGGACGTACTGTTGACAATCCTCCGCATCTCCGATCGCAGCGTGCTGCTGCGCGCCCGGGCGCTGAGCATCTCTGACGTTCCCATCATTTCCGAAGGGTATATTGAGACCCTTGCGGCGCAGGGCGACCACTGGATGCTGCGCTACCGGCCCTTTAGCGGAGAGTCCAGCGTGATTGCCAACGTGGAGTCATCGTGCCAACCGAAGGAGGATCCGCTCAACGATCGGACGACCGTGGTGACGGTCTGTACGAGCCGCAGCGCGGACCATATCCTGCAAGCGATCTCGCTGCAGGGGAAAATGCTGTGGACATACCGCTGGGACAGCCACTATATTTGGCCAACGACGGCGGCATCGGAGAGCGGACGGCGCATCGCTTTCAGTACGCTGCGGGTCTCGCATCCGGTGAATACCTACGATCCCTTCGATGAGACCGAGGTCCAGGCGCAGCGCGTCGATGTGCTCGACGCGGAGACAGGCCAGCTGGAATTGACGCAGTACGCGACGCCGGCCCTGAGCGCCGGACAGAATTATGCGTTGTCGCCCGAGGGAGACCGTTTTGCGGTGTTGCGGGAGAATGCGATCGAGATTTACGACCTGCCACCGGCCGCGCCGCAGAGCGCCGATGCGGGTAAGCCGTCGGTAACCGCAGCTCCAGATTTGGGGGGTGCGAATTGAAGCAGGGACGTGTATCGTTTAGGCACAATGATTCAGCGGAATTTGAGCCGCGTATCCAGGCAACCGAGAGTTGCACATTGAAGTCCTTTTTTCGTTATGGTTGAAGCGCCGGATGTTGTTCCATCGAATTCTTTGAAACTATCCAACCCGCATGCCTCAACTCTGTAAGTACGGCTACCTGGCGGCCGCAGCCTCGCATCGGGGCCGAGTCCGGACCGCCAATGAAGATTCGTTCGGCATTTGCGCCGAGGAAGGCCTGTTCGTAGTTTGCGACGGGATGGGCGGCGCGGCCGCCGGAGAAGTGGCCAGCCGCGTAGCGGTCGATGCCGTTCTCAAGAGCCTGTGCGGCCCGCGCAAGGCGGTCGCTGCCAGAGACACCGACCCTGGGCCAATCGGTGAAACCAACCATTCCGAGGTGTCGGGACTTTTGCGCGATGCCGTTTCCGACGCGAATCATCTGGTTTTTTCGCAGGCCGCCAACGACTCCCGCCTGCACGGCATGGGCACTACCCTGGTGGCGTTGCTGGTTCAGGGGAGCAAGGTCTGGGTGGCCCACGTTGGCGACAGCCGATGCTATCGATATCGCGATGGCGTGCTCGAACAGCTGACCCGGGACCATTCGCTGGTCGACGAACAGGTGAAGCTGGGCCAGCTCACCCGCGAAGAGGCCGACCGTTCTCCGCTGCGCAATGTGATTACCCGCGCCGTCGGGTCGCAGCGCTCGGTCAGCACCGAGATCAGCGAAATTCAGACGGAGCCCGGCGATCTCTTTCTGCTGTGCAGCGACGGCCTGACGCGCGAGCTTCCCGACGGAAGAATCCAAACGATGATGAAAGAGACGTACGATCTGGATGCGATTTGCAAGCATCTGATCGATGCCGCCAACGATGCCGGCGGACGCGATAACGTGACCTGCGTCGTCGTTCGCACCGTGTGACCTTATTGGTGATTCGGGAGTCGGCGCTTCGCCGAGCCACCGGAATCTTCGATCCTGCTTCGAAACGTCAGCCTACAAATTCAATCTTCGCGGCGGAGGGAATGATTCCGCGCTCGTGGCCCATCTGCTAAGAGCTTGCGGATCGCGTCTTTGCCATCTTCGCCATAATTCAGGGTTCTTTCGTTGACGTACATGCCGACGAATTTGTCGGCGAGGCGGGTGTCGAGGTCGCGGGCGAACTGCATGGCGTATTCGAGCGCGGCTTCGCGATTGTCGAGCGAGTGCTGGATCGAGTCGCGGAGCGCCTGGGTGACGGTCAGCATGGTTTCGTGGCCCAGAGAACGCTTGATGGCGTTGCCGCCCAGCGGCAGGGGCAGGCCGGTCTCTTCGCGCCACCACTGGCCGAGGTCGATGATCTTGTGCAGCCCGCTGTGCGAGTAGGTGAGCTGGCCCTCGTGAATGATCAGGCCGGCATCAAAATTGCCGGCGAGGACCTCGGGGATGATGCGGTCGAAGGGCACGGAGACGGTTTCGATCTCGGGCGCAAAGATCTTCAGTGCGAGGAAGGCGGTGGTGAGCACGCCGGGAATCGCGATGCGCACTTTGCGGATTTCATCGATGCGAGTAAGGATGACGGGCGACGACCATCGGGCCGTAGCCCTCGCCGACGCTGCCGCCGCAGGCCATCAGCGCGTAATTCTCCTGCAGATAGGGGTAGGCGTGGAACGAGATCGCGGTGACGTCGTAGAAGGCCTCGTTGATCGCCCGGTGGTTGAGCGTCTCGATGTCGGTCAGGGTGTGATGGAACTTGAAGCCGGGAACGCGGATCTTGTTGGTCGCGAGGCCGTAAAACATAAAGGCGTCGTCGGAGTCCGGGCTGTGGGCGATCGAGATGTCTTTCGCCGACGAGCGCGGCAGGATGACCGTGATGCAAGGGCGCAGTCGGGCTGAGTATGCCCGGCCGATTCGATATTCGAGGTTGTGGTGCTCACTTGGTCTCCTGGTGGTGTTGCTTTGCTCGCCATGCTCGAGCTTCGATCATGGCGTGTGTTGGATGCCGGAATCGGGAGAAACGTTAGGAGATATCGACCGCTGATGCTCTGCGAGTATAGTCCGGTCGGCGGCCTTCTCTCTATAGATCTTGGTCGCGCGAAAGAAATTCATTGAGCTGACGCCGCAGGCGAACGACGTCGACGAGTTTAGCGGCGCCGGCGGCGGCGAAGACCTTGAGAATGTCGCCGGGAAGAAAGGGGAGAACCGCCTGGTCGAGGATGACCCGGATGTCCATATGGGTCAGGAACTTGAGCCAGGTTGCTCCGGCGAGCAGGATCACCAGGCTGGCTGCGCCGGCGGCAAATATGCCGAGAGTGAATGCTCCGGCGGCGGCGGTGGTAGAGGTATCCAGCCAGGGCGGCGGCGATGGGATAGCTGAGCAGATATCCGCCGGTCGGGCCGAGCAGCTGCAGGATGCCTCCAGGCCCAAGAGGGCTGAAAACCGGCAATCCGGCTGCGCCCTCGGCGAGGTACAGGCAGAGCGAGGCGAAAGCCGCCCCTGGCCCGAGCGTCAGCCCGAGAAAGAGCACGGCGAACGGCGCCATGCTGAGCGGCACCGGAGTGAAGACCAGCGGAATCGCGACGTGGGCGCAGAGGGCGACCAAGGCGCTGCCGGCGACCGCGAGGGCGATCTGGCGCCAGGAGATGCCGCGCTGGCGACTGTTCTGCAATGCGGGGACGGGCTAAGGTGATTTCCGCCATAGAGTTCTCCAAATTAGTCTCCCGGGCCTTTGCCTGCGGGAACCAGAACTTCGGAACTTGTGGATATTTCGCCTGCCAGGGCTGAGCTTTTCGTCCGGGGACGTCTTCCGTTTCTCTTCGTGCCGGCGAATATGCCGGGCGGCGGCCAGGGCGGTGAAGAGGAGCGCCGCTACGCACAACACGAAAATTACGTAAAGAATTCGCATCGCGGGCTGCCGATTTCTCCAGTAACTCGATCATAAATGATCGTGCGAGCGGATATCGGATGAGCTGCGAGGACTTCATGCGAGCGGAATTCCGTAACCAGAAATGCTCTATTATGCGTAACTGCGGCAGTAGGGCGGAAAGCACTGCGGTCGAATGCTGTGACTTTGGAAAATCGGAACACGGGAGAATCGAATGCCCACTCAGATCAAGTTCGGAACTTCGGGATGGCGCGCGATCGTTGCCGAGGAATTCACCTTTGACAACATTCGGCGCGCGGTGACGGGTATCGCGAAATTCGTCGCCAGCCAGCCGGGCTCGCACGAGGTGCTGGTGGGGCGCGACCCGCGATTTCTGGGCGAGGCGTTCGTTGCCGAAGCGGCGGCGGTGCTGGCGGCGCACGGAGTGACGCCGGTGGTGATTCCCGAGGCTGCGCCGACTCCAGCGATTGCGTATGCGGTGGTGACCCATAAGGCCGGCGGGTCGATCAACTTCACCGCTTCGCATAATCCGCCGGAATATAACGGGATCAAGTTCTCGACTCCCGACGGCGCCCCGGCTCTGCCGGAGACGACCAGCCAGATCGAGGCGGTCATCGCCGCGCTGCCCGCCGACGCCGACCTGAAGCCGAAGGCGACCAACGCGAAGTATGAAGAGATCGACGTCAAGCCCGCTTATCTGAAACGGCTCGCCGAGCTGGTGGATCTGGCGGCGATCAAGAAAGCGAATCTGAAGATCGTCTGCGACCCGTTCTGGGGATGCCTCGCGCGGCTACACCAGCGATTCGTTGCGCGAGCATGGGATCGAGGCGACGACCGTCCATGATTATCGCGATGTGCTCTTTGGCGGACATGCGCCGGAGCCGGACGACGAGCTGCTGCATGACTGCAAAGCGAAGATCAAGGAGACCGGCGCGGATCTCGGCATCGCCTGCGATGGCGATGCGGACCGCTTTGGCATCGTCGATCGTGATGGGACGTTTATCCAGCCGAATTATGTCATCGCATTGCTCTTCGATTACCTGGTGGAGACGCGCGGATGGAAGAATGGCGTGGCCAAGTCAGTGGCGACCACCAACCTGATCAACGCCCTGGCCGAGCAGTACAAGATCCAGCTGTATGAGACGCCGGTGGGTTTCAAGTACATCGGCGAGCTGATCATCAAGGACGAGATCGCGATCGGCGGTGAAGAGAGCGCCGGGCTGACGATTCGCGGCCACGTGCCGGAGAAGGACGGCCCGATCGCCGGCTTGCTGATTGCGGAGATGGTGGCTACCCGCGGCAAGAGCATCGGGGAGCAACTCAAGGAGCTATTTGGCAAGAGTTGGTTCCTACTACCCGGTTCGAGAGAACTTCCGCTTGACTCCTGAGGTGAAGGCGAATTTCATTGAGAAGATCAAGGCCGATCCGACCGAGCTGCAGGGGCGAAAGGTAAGCAAGATCGTACGCACCGATGGCCTGAAGCTGATCTTCGACGACGGCGCCTGGGTCTGCTACCGGTTATCGGGAACGGAGCCGGTGGTGCGGGTTTATACCGAGGCGCGTTCGCAGCACGATACCGAGGCTTTGGGTAAGGCTGCGAAGGATTGGGTGTTGCAGTGAGCCTGGATTCGGTTTGATCGCCTACGCCATATCAGGTAGAGGGGTATTGTGAACGAGAGCATCGCCAATCCGTCTTACTCGCTGCGCGAGCGGGTTCTGGATTCTTTGTACCGGAACCGGCGCAGGCTGGCGACAGGGTGCGCGATGCTGGTGGCTGCGGCACTCGGATATTTCGCCGTCGCCGGCGAAAACGGCATCACTGTTTACAAGCAAAAGCGGGCCGAGGACAAGCAGCTTGCCCAGCAGATAGAGACGCTGAAGCAGGAGAATTCTCAACTCCAGGCGCATATCGAGCGTCTGAAGAGCGATCCCAACGAGATCGAGCACGAGGCGCGGGAGAGGTTCCACTACACCAAAGCCGGCGAAGTGATCTATACACTCCCGGATGCGCCAGCTTCCAATCCATCGGCTCCGCTGCCTGCTGCGGCAACGCCTCCCAGCCGGTAACCGGCAAAAGAGTCCCTTGCTGCATTCTGCGCGGACAGGCAAGATGTTGGGGTGAAGGAACTGGCTCCCGGCACGACGCTTGGGCACTACGAGATCGTGCGCCGATTGGGCCAGGGTAGTATGGGCGTGGTCTATGAGGCCATCGACCAGAAGCTTGGCCGCCATGTCGCTGTCAAGCTGATCATTCCTCAGGACGACCGGGCAGCCCGCGACAGCAGCGCCCTGGAGCGTTTCTGGCGGGAAGCCCGCACCGCCTCTTCGCTGAACCATCCCGGTATCTGCACGATCCATGAGCTGAACGAGACGGCTGAGTCGCCGTTCATCGTGATGGAACTGCTGGAGGGGAGCAGCCTCGAAAAACTCTATCGCGGCCATGCGATGCCGTATCCGAAGCTGCTCGATATGGGCGTGCAACTGGCTGACGCGCTGGACGCCGCTCATCGCAAAGGCATTCTGCATCGCGACATCAAGCCGGCGAATATCTTCGTCACTCAATCGGGTCAGGCGAAGTTGCTCGACTTTGGGCTCGCGAAGTTCGACGACGCCTCGAACGAGGGCAGGTTGGGCGCAGACTCCCCGACGGCGGCGAATCCGCTGACCAGCTCGGGAATGTCGGTGGGGACGGTCGCTTACATGTCGCCGGAGCAGGCGCGGGGCGAGCCGCTGGATGCGCGCAGCGACCTCTTTGCCCTGGGAGTCGTGCTGTATGAGATGGCGACAGGGAGACACCCGTTCCAGGGATCGACGACCGCCGTGGTCTTTGACCGCATCCTCAACCATGCTCCGGTAGCGCCGATCTCGCTGAACGCGCAGCTTCCGGTGGAGTTTGAAAATATCCTGAACAAGACGCTGGAAAAAGACCGCGAGCTTCGCTGCCAGTCCGCTGCTGAGCTTCGTGCCGATCTGAAGCGGCTGCAGCGCAAGGGCAGCTCGGGGAGCGTCTCGCATCCCCATGCTTCCGGCGCCGTGTCTTCGCAAGCCGCGAGTTCTTCGGGAATGCAGGGGATAACGGCGAGCAAGCCACGGGGTTTAGCAACTGCGGTTGTGGTTATCGCAGTCCTGGTGGCTGCTGGATTTGCGGGGTGGCGCTTTTGGCCGCGGCCGCGGCCGTTCGTGTCGGTTTCTGTCACCCAGATTACGAATATCGGGACGATCGAACTCATTGCGCTTTCCTCCGATGGGCGCTTTTTGGCTGAAGTGAAAAACGACAAAGGGCATCGCACTGTGTGGGTGAGAAACACCGCGACCAACACGGAGACCCAGTTCCTGGGGGCATTTGCACTTGGCTACCTTGGACTCACCTTCTCGCCCGATGGCAACTATCTGTACTTCACTCGCACAACTCCGGAGAACCTCGCGAGGAATGATCTTTACGTGATGTCCGTATTTGGGGGGACGCCGAGACAGCTGATCTTGAACCTGGACAGCTCGGTAAGCTTTGCGCCCGATGGCAACAGGTTCACATTCCTCAGGTGGCTGCCCGACCAGAAGGACACCTTCTCCGAGATCCATATCACCAACAAAGACGGCGGAAACGATCAATTGATCTATTCGACATCGGGGAAGGCCCTGACGCCCGTTTGGTCGCCGGACGGAAGGCGCATCGCCTGGCCTCAAATGGAGGTGGGAACGACCAGGATCGGATTGAAAGTGATGGAACTCTCGTCGAAGAAGGTCACGACGGTGGCGCCGCCGGCGGGAATCTCCTGGGTGAACCCCGATCTCGCTTTCACGACGCTCGCGTGGATGCCCGACAGCCACCATCTGCTCGCGCTCTATTACAAACAACGTGCTGATCGCGCACAGATCGGCGTCGTCACCGTACCGTCGGGCGAATTTCATTCGGTGACCAACGATGTGATTTCGTACAGCCAACTGGCGCTCTCCGGGAACGGACGCACCCTGGCCACGGTGATCACCAATGCCGACTCGAGCATCGCTTGGTATGGACCTGATGGCGGTGAGCCGGCCGCGACGCTGCCGCTGAGGATTACTCCGAATACCATCTCCTGGGCCACAGAAGCCCGTCTGCTCTACGCTGCTGGAGGTTTGAGTATCGGAACGATCGATCGAGCGACAGCGAGTGTACAGAGCCTCGATACCGGCGAGATCGCTCCCGGAGCCTTCATCGCTTCCTGCCCCGACGGCCACATTTTGTTCACAGGTCTCCCGAAGGGTGGTGGCAAGCCGCGGCTCTTCCGCATGAATGCGGACGGAGGAGGGATCGCTCAACTCACGACGAGCGGGTTCGCGCAAGCTCCTAGTTGTTCCGCCGACAGCCAAAAGGCTTATTTCAGTCTTGGAAGCGACGTCAGTGTTTCGCTTTGGAGCATCCCCCTCGCCGGAGGGACGCCGACGCAGCTGGTGCAACCAGTAAATTATGCCGTAGCGAGGGTGTCGCACGATGGAACGAGGGCCGCACTTTTCGCAGTCCGCGCAAATAAGACTTGCGCAATTGTCACGGACCTGGCTACGGGGCAAATGCAGCCACCCTTTTTCATCGATCAGAGCCTGGCGAACTTTGCGGAATTTTCGCCGGACGGGCGGGCCATCGTGAGCGACGCTCTGCGCGACGGCGGAATTACGTTGTTGTATCAACCATTGGATGGCTCTTCGCCGCATGCGCTCTTTAAGCCCGCGCCGGAGGCGATCCAGGACTTCGACTGGTCGCCATCGGGGAAGCAGCTGGCGGTAGCACGAGTGAAGTTGAGCTCCGATGTTGTGCTGATCAGAGATCAACAGGGCGACCCGGCGGGCAGATGATTTGCCTGACCGATTTGGAGCAGTCGTCACAGCAGCCAGCAAAAGAATAGCTTGCTGCATTCCACCCGGACAGGCAAGATGTTGGAGTGAACGAACTGGCTCCTGGCACTCTCCTTGGGCACTATAAGATCGTCCGCCGGCTGGGTCAGGGCGGGATGGGCATTGTTTATGAGGCGGTCGACCAGAAGCTGGGCCGCCATGTCGCGATCAAGCTGCTACCTGAGGCAACGCGCGAGAGCAGCGGCGCTCTAGAGAGATTCTGGCGCGAGGCGCGCGCCGCTTCATCACTCAACCATCCCGGCATCTGCACCATCCATGAGCTGAACGAGACGGCGGAGTCGCCGTTTATCGTGATGGAGCTTCTCGAGGGCAACAGCCTTGAAAAGCTGTATCGCGGCCAGGCGATGCCTTATCCGAAGCTGGTGGAGATGGGCACGCAACTGGCTGATGCGCTCGACGCCGCGCATCGCAAGGGCGTGCTGCATCGCGACATCAAGCCGGCGAATATCTTCGTGACGAACTAGGGCAGGCGAAGCTGCTGGATTTCGGGCTGGCGAAGCTGGAGAGCGCCACCGGCGACGACATCGTGACCCAGGACGCGAATTCGCCGACGGCGGTCGATTCGCTGACGAGCTCGGGGTCGTCGGTGGGCACGGTTGCCTACATGTCTCCGGAGCAGGCGCGTGGCGAGGCGCTGGATGCGCGCAGCGACGTGTTCTCGCTGGGAGTTGTGCTGTATGAGATGGCGACCGGGCAGCATCCCTTCAGCGGGACTACGACGGCGGTGGTCTTTGACCACATCCTGAACCATGCGCCGGTTGCGCCGGTTTCGCTCAATGCGCAGCTTCCGGTCGAGTTTGAAAATATTCTGAACAAGACGCTGGAGAAAGATCGCGATCTTCGCTGCCAGTCGGCGGCTGAGCTTCGCGCGGACTTGAAGCGGCTGCAGCGGAAGAGCAGTTCGGGGAGCGTGGGCAGTACTCCCGTCTCTTCTGGCTCGGGGTCGTCGCCTTCGCAGGTTCCGGGGTCGGGGACGAGCAGTCCGAGCCAATCTGTGGCTGGTGCGAGTTCCTCGGGCGTGCAGGCGGCGTCCTCGGGCGCAGTTGCCGTGCCGGCGGCAAAGAAGAGTTCGGGCTGGGTCATCGGAGTTGCCGCGGTGGTGATCCTGGCGGCGGCTGGCTTTGCAGCGTGGCGATTCTGGCCTCGGGCGCACCCCTTTGCGTCGGTTGCGGTCAACCAGATCACCAATATCGGGACGATCGAGAATGTGGCGCTCTCCGCTGACGGAAAATTCCTGGCTGAGGTGAAGAACGACAAGGGACAGCGCACGCTCTGGGTGAGGAACATCGCGACGAATACCGACAGCCAGATTTTGGGGGCGTTCGCCAACTCCTATCTTGGAATGACATTTTCGCCGGACGCGAATTACCTATATTTCACAAGAGGAACGCCGGAGAGTGCCGCGGTGCGCGCACTTTATGCGATGCCGATCTTTGGCGGAACGCCTAAACAACTGGCCTATGACGTAGACAGCACGGTCAGTTTTGCTCCGGACGGCAACCGGTTTGTCTACGTTCGATGGACTCCAGATCGGAAAGACCAATTCTCAGAGCTGCATATCGCCGACAAGGATGGCGGCAATAATCAAGTGATCTATACGGATCCGAATCCGATCGAACCGCCTGTGTGGTCTCCGGACGGAAGCCGCATCGCATGGGTTGGACTGGTAGCAGCAGGGGGGACCAAGACTGCGCTCTATTGGATCGATGTCGCCTCGAAGAAGGTGGGCAGCGTCGCGGCGCCGGCGGACATTCGTCTCGCAGGGAGCCAGCGGAGTGAGACGAACCTGGCCTGGCTGCCCGACGGCAGCCACTTGCTTGCTCTCTTCGTGAAACCGCATACGGACCGGAGCCAGATCGGAGTTGTGACCGTGCCCTCCGGGGAGTTCCATCCGATCACGAACGACGTGAACACATACAGCCAGCTGACCGTCTCGGCGGACGGCAGGACGATCGCGACGGTGCTGACCAATGTAGATTCCTCAATTGCCTATTACAGACCGGAGGGCGGGGCGCCTACCTCCATAACGCCGTTGAGGATAACGCCAACCTCGATTGCCTGGATGAACGAAGGGCGTTTGCTCTTCAATATCCAAGGCATCAGTATCGGTACGTTCGACAAGTCGGCGGGAAGCCCGCAGACGTTTGATGTAGGTGACATGCAGGTTGGAGGTTGGCTGGGGACATGCCCGGACGGTCACATCCTGTTCACTGGTCTTCCGAAGGGCGCCGGGCAGGCGCGTCTCTTCCGCATGAATGGCGACGGAAGCGATCTCGCTCAATTAACCACGACTGGCATCGCTCGCGCTCCGTATTGCTCCCCAGACAGTCAACAGGTGTATTTCACTCTACGGACCGTTTCCCAGGCCTCCGTCTCTCAAAGTTCCGTCTGGGTCCTTCCACTCGCGGGAGGGACGCCCAAACAACTGACTCCCCCAAGCAACACCATTGCGCCGGTTATCTCGCCCGATGGAAAGCTGGTCGGCGCCGTCGAGGTCGGGCATTTGGAGTTCACGTTTAGAGTGAGCGACCTGGCCTCCGGGCGCCCGGAGGGGTCTGTTCCCTTTGAGCAGAGTCTTCTCAACGGCGGCATCCATTTTTCCCCGGACAGCCGGGCGATCGTATATCCCGTGCTCCGCAATGGCGGTAATACCTTGCTCTATCAACCGATCGACGGCTCGACGACTCGAACGATGCTCGATCCGGTGAGTGAGACAATTCCTGACTTTGCCTGGTCGCCCTCGGGCAAACAGCTCGCGGTCGTGCATGTGAAATCGAGTTCTGACGTGGTGCTGATTACCGACCAGACTGGCAACGGGAAAAACTAGCTCCAGGGATTTTCGCGAGTCTGTCGAGAGATGTGGTTTCGCGTTACACTCACTCTGCTTTTGCGTTAATCTGCGGACGTACGTCCGGAGAGTTCATGACCATGCGCAAATGGATGTTCCTGGGAGCGCTGTTGTATCTTGGCGCGGTTGGCGTGCAGAAGGCCGCCGCGCAGAGCGGGACTACCTATCTGAAATACCCCAATATCACCTGTGCCTCCGACGATATGCGGCGTCATTATTGCCGGATCGATACGCAGGGGCGGGTGCAAATGGTGAACCAGCGCAGCGGTTCGCCGTGCATTCAGGGGCAGACCTGGGGTTTTGACAACAGCGGAATCTGGGTGGACCGGGGCTGCCGCGCGGACTTTGTCGTTGGGCGTGGCGGCAACTATCCTCCGCCTCCGGGCAATGGCTATTATCCGCCGCCCCGCATCCCGGGAACGGCTACTATCCGCCGCCGCCACCTCCGCCGGGTGGAACGATCACCTGTTCCTCGAATAAATGGCAAGCGGAATTTCTGCCAGGTGTACACCGGCCGCGGCGTGCGGCTGGTCTATCAGCGCAGCGGTTCCGCGTGTGTGCAGGGGCAGACCTGGGGATGGAACAGCCAGGGAATCTGGGTGGATCGCGGTTGCCGCGCCGATTTTCAGATTTACCGGTAGGCCGGTACTTCACATCCTTCGTCCGAATCGTCGCTAGCCTGATCGATTCTGGCCAGCGTCGCTCGCAGCAGGGTCCAAGCCGCCCTCGCGGACCGGCCCGTGTCCGCTTGCGAAACGGGCGATCGGATACTTCAGCAGCTTTTGTGCGCTGCTCAGCGCCAGGCTCTTGTCCCATGTGAAGAGCGTTCGTGGGAGTGAATGGAAATGGCGCGTAGCCAGCGACTCTCAGACCGCCGAGGCAGATGATCGCGTCGCCGACATAGAGAGTGCCGTCGCGTTCATCGAGGAACGAGAGATGCCCGGCCAGATGTCCTGGGGTCTCGATGACGCGGAGCGATCCGTAGAGCTCGCCTTCGGCGAGCGTTCGCGTGACGGCGGATTTCATCCCGGGGGTGTTCCTGATGGGTGTGTTCGGCTCTCCAGGTTCGAGCGAGGTGTCGGGCGGCAGCTTCAGCAACGGCACGGAACGCGGACTGGCGGCGATCTCCAATGGACCGAGCTTGGCGATGAGAGCGTCGACCGATCCCATGTGGTCGGGATGGGCGTGGGTGAGCAGAATGCGCCGGATCGGCTTGCCGGCTTTTGCTGCTGCGGCGAGGATGTCGTCTTCGAATCCCTTGAAGGTTGGTGTCGAGGAGCGTGAAGCCATCCCCTTCGGCGACGAGGTAGCAGTTGATGAGTCCAAAGCGTGTCAGCTGCAGAGACGGCGAGCCTTCGGCAACCGGGGTTACTTTCATGCCGGCATACCCTTGAGGGCGGCTTCGAGTGCTTCACGAAGCTGCGTCTGGCGTGGCTCGTCGAGCTTCTTCCCTTGGGCGGTCAGGTAGAAGACATCGATGGCGATCTCGCCTTCGGTGTCGATGAGCGCGACCTCGATGTTGCAGCCCTGTTCGGCGAAGGTCTTTGGCGACTTCGCGGAGCAAGCCGGGATAGTCCTGAGCGACGATCTGCAGCAGGGTGCTGGTCGTCGAAGAGCTGTTGTCGAACTCGAGCCTCGCGGCGAGGTTGACCTTGGCCGGCTTACGCTGAAAGGCATGGCGGCGGCGGCGCATGAGCGACTCGAGGGGAGTGTTGAGCGCGATCACATCGGCGATGCTTTGTTCGAATCGGGCGATCTCGCTCTGATTCAATTCGAGAGTGCGAAAGGTGTCGGTGAACTGAAAGGTATCGACGATGAGGCCGGCCTGATTGGAGAAGGCGTCGGCCTTGATGATGTTCATGCCCCAGGCGGAGAGTGCTCCGGCCATATCGGCGAAGAGCATAGGCCGGTCCATGGTGACGAGGGTGAGCTCGCAGAGCTGGCGAGCGGTGCGGAAGGAGACCTGCACCGGATTCGTTTCGAGGCTGAGCGCCATTCTGAAGTGATCGCGAATCTGCTCGGGCAGGCGGCTTTGCAGATAGCGCTGCGGCAAGCCATCGAGGAAAGAGCGCAGTTCTTCTTTGTGGTCGGGAACGAGCGCGAGGATGCGATTCAGAAGGCCGGTGTCGGAGTCGACGCGATAGCGGACCTCGTCGACACTGCGGTCGAGAAAATTTGACGTGGAGATATACAGCTGCCAGAGAGTGTCGGCCTTCCACGGAGTGAGCGCGTCGGGGTGCACGGCCTTGATGTCGGCATAGGTCAGCAGCGTGAGCATCTTGAGATTGACCTGGGTCCCGACCGATTCGGCGAAGGCGCGAATGTTTTCGGGGTCGAAGATGTCGCGGCGCATGACGAGCGACATGTTGAGGTGATTGCGAATCAGGGAGCGGACGGTCTCTCGTTCCTCGGGATCGAAGTCGAGCCGGGCCAGCAGGCTTTCGGCGAGTTCGACGCTGGCCGCGCAATGATCGCCGTTGCGCCGAGCCTTGCCGGTATCGTGCAGCAGCAGGGCGAGCAGGAACAGATCGAGACGATAAATTTGCGGTAACAGCGCAGCGAAGCGCTGATCGCCATCGGCCCGCGCCTGGCGCAGCTGATGGATGTTGTCGATGACCAGGAAGGTGTGTTCGTCGACAGTATAGCGATGGTAGGAGTCGCGAATAACCAGCGCGTCGATGCCGTGAAATTCAGGGATGAGGAGTTCGAGGACGCCAAGCGCGTGCATGGTACGCAGCGCATGAGCGGCATGAGGTCCGAGCAGAATTTCGCGCAGGCAGTTCCAGAGAAACGGGCCCTCGGGCATGTGGACGGCGAGGACGGGCAGCGATTCGGCGACGCGGTCCTCTGCATTTTGGGTGAGCGAATAGCCGTGGGCGGCGACCATCGCGAAGACTTTCAGGATGCTGTCGGCGTCGTTGACGGGGGCGGCTTCGTCGAGGTCGATGCGGCCTTGCTCGAGAAAAAAATCCGTGCCCGCAATCGGAGTGCGGCGGCGGCGGACTTGCTTATAAAAGGACTGGCGTGCCGGAGGAAGGCTGTCGAGTATCAGCGCGGCGCGGCGGAAGACGGCGCGCGCGTGGCGGTAGTAGGTGCGCATCCAATATGCGGGATCGGCGGTGCCTCGGGTCTCGAGGCCGATGCTGAGCGCGGCGGCCTCATCCTGGGCGTGCCAGTCGAGGGTGTTGTCGTCGCGATTGCGGCGGAAGTGCAGAAAACATCGGGTTGCGGCAAGGAAGTCAAAGGCCGATTCGGCATCGCTGGCGCCCCTTTGCGGGGTGATGCTTTCCTTCGGCCAGCTTTGCTCCTGCTGCAGGTGGCGCAACAACAAAAGCCATTGAGCGAGCTGGTAATCGCGAAGGCCCCCGGGACATTCCTTGATGTTGGGTTCCAGGTGGAAGATTGTGTTGCTGTATTTAGCGTGGCGGGCGCGGGCCATCTCGGCGAGTTTTTGGGTAATCGTGGTCCATTCCCGGAGCAGAAGTGCGGGAAGCACCTCGGTTTGAAAGCGGCGATTGAGTGCGCTGTCACCGGTGAGGAAGCGGCGGTCGAGAGTGGCGACGATGAACTCGAGGTTGTCAGGGTCGGCGCGCTCGCATTCTTTGAGTGTCCGCATCGCCGGGCTGACGCTCAAGCCAATGTCCCACAGGGTCTGATTGCAGCTGCGCACAGCCTCGCGAAATTCGCGTTCGGCATCTTCATTGGCGAAGATATAGAGCAGATCAATGTCCGAATACGGGAAGAGCTGGCGGCGGCCGTAGCCTCCGGTAGCGACGACCGCAACACCAGGCCGGTCGAAGTCTTTGCCGAGCTCCTGCTTCCATACCAGTCTGAAGAGGGCATCGATTGAGATCGCGCGGCGACGGATCATGGCCGAGCCGTCGCCAGTCCGCTCAAAGTTCTGGCGGAGGGCGAGGAACTCCTGCTGATAGTTCTCTCTCCGCTGAAAGAGAAATCCAGTTTCGGTCATGTTCTGGATCCGGCCCTCCTCTGTTCCCGCAGGCATTGATCTGGCTTTACTGCGCTGTCGCCTGTTGATAGCGAGTGGAGCGAAGTCCCCGGCGTGAACGCCTCGGCGGCGCTCAGTTTCCTTGCCTCAAGCGTTTAGGGTGGGGCTGTTTCCGTACCAGGGTAGAAAAAGTCTACAGTCTCTTTGGCTGCAGGAGGGATTCAAATTCTCGAGGCAGGGCCAAAACAATGCAAATTCGGCGAAATGCCGTTCTCGCCAACGGGGACTGCGGTGGCGCGGACGAAATCAGAGCGCGGTTTCGCCGCGTTCGTCGTTGCGAATGCGGATGGCTTCGTCGATTCGGGAGATGAAGATTTTCCCGTCGCCGATCTTGCCGGAGCGGGCGGCGGAGAGAATTGCCTGGACCACTTTGTCGGCCATCTCGTCGGCCACGACCATCTCCAGCTTGATTTTGGGCAGGAGGTCGACGGTGTATTCGCGGCCTCGGTAGAACTCGGTGTGGCCTTTCTGGCGCCCGTGGCCGCGGGCTTCGAGGATGGTCATGCCTTGAATTCCGATCTCGATCAGGGCATCTTTGACGGCGTCGAGCTTGGAGGGCTGGATAATGGCTTCGATCTTTTGCATATCTATCTCGTGTCTTTGTACTTCCGGCTCTGGCGAGCCACTGCTTTCCCGATGGTCAGACTAACAGGATTCGACTGGGCAGGTTCGTAAAGGCAGGTTCGCGAGAGGCCATCTGGCGATAGGCGCCTACGATGCCCAGTCGTAGCCTTCCTCTCCGTGCTGGGTGGTATCGAGGCCCTCTTCCTCGTCCTCGGCAGTGACGCGCAGGCCGATGGTCACATCGACCAACTTGAGCAGAACCAGGGTGCCGACGATGGAGATAACCCAGGCGATCGCGACGCCAGCGAGTTGATGCAGGGGTTGGAAATAATTTCCCTCGAAGAACCCCGAAGGCAGCGTTTTCCCCTGTGCGTCGTGGAAGACGGGGTTGATTACGCTGCTGGCGAAGAGGCCGGTGAGGATGGCTCCCAGCGTGCCTCCGGCGCCATGTACGCCGAAGGCGTCGAGCGTGTCGTCGTATCCGAAGATGCGCTTGACCGTGGTCACCATGAAGAAGCAGAAGAACCCGGCGACAAGGCCGATCAGCAAGGCGGGCATGGGCTTCACGTACCCAGCGGCCGGAGTGATGGCGACAAGCCCAGCGACGGCGCCGGAGATGCAGCCCAGGGCGCTTGGCTTGCCGTTGTGACGCCATTCGGCGGCTGCCCAGCCGATGGTGGCGGCGGCTGCAGCGAAGTGGGTAGCTACGAAGGCGCTGGTGGCGAGAGTCCCACCTTCGAGGGCGCTGCCCGCATTAAAGCCGAACCAGCCTACCCACAGCAGGCAGGCTCCCACGACGCTGAGCACCATCGAGTGGGGCGCCATGTGTTCTTTGGGGTAGCCGACGCGCTTGCCGAGATATAACGCGCAGACCAGCGCGGAGACGCCGGAGGTGACGTGGACCACGGTTCCACCGGCGAAATCTAACGTGGGGATGGCCGTGCCGTACTGGTTGAGGAGTCCACCCTTGCCCCAGACCATGTGGGCCATCGGGGAGTATACGAAGATTGACCAAAGAGTAAGCAGGACGCACATCGCGCTGAATTTCATCCGCTCGGCGAAGGCCCCGGTGATCAAAGCCGGCGTGATGATGGCGAACATCAGCTGATAAATCATGAAGGTCTGCAGCGGGATGGATGCCGAATAGTCTGGATCGGGCGTCATGCCGACGCCGCGAAGAAAGATGTGGTGAAGTCCGCCGATGAAGCTGGTGCCGGAATCAAAGGCCAGGCTGTAGGTGAGGAACGCCCAGAGCACGGTGATGATCGCCATCATGGCGAAGCTTTGCATCATGACCGAAAGAATGTTCTTCTTCCGTACCAGGCCGCCGTAGAAGAGAGCGAGCCCCGGGCCGGTCATCAGCAGGACGAGCGCGGAGCTGACCAACATCCAGGTGTTGTCGGCGGAGGATTGTGCGGCAGTAATCTGGGCCTCGAGCTGCGTGATCTTTGCGCTTTCCACGGAGGTGGCTTGAGGCGCGGCGGTTTGCGCGAGGCCGGCAAGGGGAAGAACCAACAAACAACCGATGGCGATAGCGGACATCCTGCGGCCCAAATTATGCATTGCATTACTCCCGTCGAAGGTGTGAACCGCTGCGTTGATACGGATAGGGATGTACTGCCCGCTCGGTTGGCCGTCCGAAATGATCTGAAACCGGCCGATCTGCCGGGCCAGCAAGTGGGGCCCCTTCAATTGTCTTTTCCTTACTTTCACACAAGCCGCCGAAAGTACAAAGCGGTGAACTCTTCCGAGGGGGCTTAAGCGTGTTCGCAACAAATGGCGAGGTCTGGCGGCGGGATTTCGCCATGGCTCGACCGCGACAGCTTGCGAAGGTCTTGCCCGGGGGGCGAGAAAATGGCCAGCCCGATTCCAAAAAACGTGTGGAATGAGTTAGTTCGGGGTATATTGGGTGTATGCAGCTGTCGAACTCAGATCGATATCTTTTCGGAGCTCTGGAGAGCAGCTCGAAAAACCGCGAAAAAGTGCGCGAGGCCAACTATGGTTATGAGCAACCGGAAGGGGTGTTCATGACATCTCTCGATCTTGCAATTAACTGGGTGCGCAAGAGTTCGATATGGCCAATGACCTTTGGACTCGCCTGCTGTGCGATCGAGATGATGTCGATGGGAGCTTCGCGATTCGACATCGCCCGGTTTGGCGCCGAGGTTTTTCGTCCCTCGCCTCGCCAGTCCGACCTGATGGTGATCGCCGGCAGGGTATCGCAGAAGATGGCGCCGGTGATCCGAAGGCTGTACGATCAGATGCCGGAACCAAAGTGGGTAATATCGATGGGCGCCTGCGCGACGTCGGGCGGGGTTTTCAACAATTACGCCATTGTGCAGGGCGTGAATCAGGTTATTCCGGTGGATGTCTATGTTCCGGGGTGCCCGCCGAGGCCGGAGCAGTTGATGTATGCGATCACGCTTCTGCAGGAGAAAATCCAGCGGGAACGGGGCAGCATGAGGCGCACGCTCAACATGTAAGCCGATAGGGGAGACGGTTCGAGCCCCTGGGGTGTTAAAAATACTAATTACCAGCAGCGACTTAGCGTGTAACATTCTGATTGCTGGAGCTTGAGCGAAGTTGTGGTTGGTGAAAACGCGGATTTTGCAAGCTGGTACAGTATGGGTCACTTGCAGTGGGCTCATGTGATTTAAGCTGATTTTGTTTTAGAGGTCACTTTCCATCAAGATTTTGGAGGATAGACGTATGCTTTCTCGTCCTAAAGGTTCCCTGAGCCGAATTCTGCTCGTAGCGTGTGCCGTAGGGCTCGGATCATCGAGCTTATACGGACAGAGTTCGCCAACCGCAGCGCCGCCCGCGCCGATTTCCAAGATCGACGTATTCCTGGGTTATTCCTACCTGGCGCCGCATGGCACGATCTACACACCCTTGCCGGATGGCACGACCAGCCCCAACACTTATTCGTCGATCACCTTGGGCACGGCCGACAGCGTGAGCTACTTCTTCAACAAGTACGTTGGCGGGCAGGTTGAGATTGGCGTTCACCCGGACGGCAACAATGACGGCGCCAGTTCCTATTCCGCCGGTATCGTCGCCCGCTATCCCACCGACGAAGGAGTGACCCCGTTCGGGCACGCCCTGGCGGGTGCGGTAAGACTGGGCGGACCGAACTACGGCCGCGATCTACCACAATTACACCTGGGGACCTGCGCTGACCGTCGGCGGCGGTCTGGATTACGGCCTTCCGTGGTTTGATCACCACCTTGCGATCCGCCTCTTCCAGGCGGACTACGAGTACTGGCATGCATCCTTTGGCCCGCAGTGCTGCAACCGGCGGTCGCGCCAACCTCAACAACGCGCGCCTCAGCACCGGCATCGTGTTGAAGTTCGGCAGCATCGTTCCGCCGCCTCCTGTGACCTACAGCTGCTCGGTGAACCCGTCCTCAGTTTTCCCGGGTGACCCGATCACTGCCACCGGAAGCGCTCTGAACCTCAATCCGAAGAAGCCCGCGACCTACACCTGGTCGGGTACCGGCGTGAAGATCACCGGCGATTCCACCACCGGCAGCATCGACACGACTGGATTGAGCGCCGGCAGCTATACCGTCACCGGGCATGTTTCGGAAGGCCAGAAGCCGGGCGAGTTCGCAGATTGCACCGCCAACTTTACCGTCAAGCCGTATGAGCCGCCGACAGTGAGCTGCTCGGTGAACCCGACCACGCTGAAGCCTGGCGACAGCGCGACGGTCACCGCGACTGGTGTGAGCCCGCAGAATCGGCCACTCACCTATAGCTTCACGTCCTCGGCTGGCTCAGATCAGCGGCAAAGGCAATACGGCCACCCTGACCACCACCGGCGCACCTGCTGGAACGATCACGATCACCGGAAATGTTTCCGATGATAAGGGTCAGACAGCTTCGTGCACCGCGACCGTCACGATCGAAGCGCCGCCTCCGCCGGTCGCCAAGACCCAGACGCTGTGCAAGATCACCTTCGGTCGCGACATGAAGCGCCCGGCCCGCGTCGACAACGAAGCCAAGGCCTGCCTTGACCAGGTTGCTCTCAGTGCACAGCAGACACCGGACGCCACGATCACTGTGGTCGGTGAAGCTGGAACCGCAACCCGAGCCGAAGAAGGGCAAGCATGCCCCGGCAGAGGTTCCGAACCTGGCAGCGCAGCGCGCGGTCAACACCAAGGCCTATCTGGTCACCGAGAAGGGCATCGACGCTTCCCGCGTCTCCGTCCGCACCGGAACCCAGAGCATCGACGAAGTGGAGAACTACCTGGTACCCGCTGGCGCAACCTTCGACAGCGACGTACCTGGAACCACGGCGGTCGATGAGTCGATGGTGAAACCGCAAACCCGTGTACCGCTGGCCACCAAGCCGGCGCCACATCACAAGAAAGCAGCCGCTGCCCCGGCCCCGTAGTTACCAGGCAGCGACTCTGTAACGAAAAGGGCTGACCGAAACATTGGTCAGCCCTTTTTCTGTTTCATTTCAGGATTATTCTAGGAAGGGGCCGCTACGGCCCGGCAATCCCATCGTTGAACAGCAGGAATATGAAAACCAGCGCAATACGCCTCTCTGCCCTCTTCGTCTTGTCTTTGGCTTTTCTGCCATCCTCACCCGCTTCCGACGTGAAAACCCCGCAGGCGGCACCATGGGAGCCGGTTGGACCGGCCGGGGGCGATGCGCGTGCCTTCGCCGCCGACCCGACAAATTCGAAGCACCTTTATATGGGGACGCTCGATAGCTGGATTTACGAATCGCAGGATGGAGGAGCTGACTGGAAACGTCTGGCAAAACTGAGCCGAACGGAGAACCTGGTTCTCGACAACATCGTTGTCGATGCAGCCGATCCCAAGACGGTGCTGGTGGGCGCGTGGATGCTCAATCGCCCCGATGGCGCGCTCTATGTCAGCCACGATGCGGGAGCGAACTGGTCCAAGGTTGCCGACATGGAGGGCCAATCGATTCGCGCCCTCGAGCAATCGCGTTCCAATTCAAAGGTGTTTATCGCGGGCACCCTCAAAGGCGTCTACCGCAGCGACGATAGCGGGGCGCACTGGAAGCAGATGAGCCCTCCTGACAGCCATGAAATCCACGAGGTCGAGTCGATCGCGATCGACCCCGGTCGACCCAAATACCGTCTATGCCGGAACCTGGCATCTTCCCTGGAAGACCACCGATGGCGGCGCAACCTGGCGCAACATGAAGCAGGGTCTGATCGACGACTCCGATGTATTCTCGATCATTCTCGATCCCAAGACTCCGGCGGTCGTTTATCTGAGCGCTTGTTCCGGCATTTACAAGAGCGAGACGGCGGGCGAAGTATTTCGCAAGCAGCAAGGGATCCCCAACACCGCGCGGCGCACGCGCGTACTGATGCAGGACCCGGTGAATTCGGCCACGGTCTACGCGGGCACGACGGAAGGTCTGTACCAGACAACCAACGGTGGGACGAGCTGGCAGCGGCTTACCGGCCCCGATGTGATCGTGAACGATGTCTACGTGGATCCGACCAACAACAAGCATGTGCTGCTTGCGACCGATCGCAGCGGTGTTTTGTTGAGCGTCAATGGGGGCGCCAATTTCGTCGCGGCGAATGACGGATTCTCGCAGCGGCAGGTCGAAGCATTGCTGGTTGACAGCCGCAATCCGAACACGATCTATGCGGGTGTGCTGAACGACAAGACCTACGGCGGCGTTTTTGTCTCACAAGATGCCGGCAATAGCTGGAACCAGCGCAGCGTTGGCCTGGAGGGGCGCGACATCTTTGCGCTGCGTCAAACGCCCGGCGGCGATATCTACGCAGGCACCAATCACGGCATCATGAACCTGGCAGGTGGCAGCTGGCAGCCGCGGAATGACATTGTCAACACCAAGGAAGTGGAGTCGACTGTCATCGAGAAGAAAAAGAAAGTAAAAGTCACCAAGACGGTTGCATTACCGGCAAAGCCTCTGGAGAGCCGCGTGACCGACCTCGATGTGAGTGGGCCGGTCTGGTATGCCGCTTCCGCGGCGGGTCTCTACACGAGTAAGGACCAGGGCAAGAGCTGGCAGGGCGGTGAAGTGCTGGGGCACACCGACTTTGTCCGCGTGGCCATCAGCGGCGACACTGTGATTGCGGCGGGGCGGCAGTTCATCGTTGTTTCCAACGATCAGGGCAAGAGCTGGCAACCGGTCGCGATGCCGTCCCAGGCCAAGACGCTGCGGTTCCTGGTGAGCGCTGACAACGGTAGCCTCTGGATGGGCGGCAGAGAAGGCGTCTTCTACAGCGAGGACAAAGGACAAACCTGGAACCAGCTCAGCAGCCTCCCCTTCACCGACGTGGACGGACTTGATTTCGATTCCGGATACAAACGGCTGATGGTCACTTCGGCGAACGGAACGTTAATGATGGCGATCGATCCGGTCAAGAAGGATTGGAACTGGTTGGACGTCGGCTGGAACATTCACACCGTCCATTCGTCCAGCGGTCGCCTGGTCGGCGCATCGCTCTATGACGGAGTGGTCTTGCAACCGAAGACAGCTACAGGGGCACAGATTGCGTCGGACGCGAAGTAGCGTCAATGACGCGGTGTGACTCGGGCATCGAGTGATTCAACTGCGCCACGGTATCGGGGCAGATGCCGATCAGCTCTTTGAGCTGGATCGAATCTGCTTCGATGCAGGCGTCGCGTATTCGCTGCGCGAGTTCCGTTGGTTGCTGCGCTCGCCAAAGACACTCTGCATCCTTGCCGAAGACAATGGCGCACTTGCCGGGTTCGCGATCGCGCAGGAGACCGTCATTCGCAAATCACGCGGAGGCCACATCGTTACCATCGATGTGGCTCCCGCATATCGCCGCCGTGGTATTGGCCGACTGCTCATGGAGCAGATTGAAGCGCGGCTGCGGGCTGCCGGTGCGGATTGGCTGCGGCTTGAGGTTTCGGTCAATAACTCTGTTGCCTCCGAGTTCTATGGTGGACTTGGATTTGTGGGGATCGGCCGGATTCCCAACTACTATCAAGGCGCAGTCGATGCGATAGTAATGGAGAAGAATCCGTTGGACCCTCGAGGTTTGATTGAATGACAGGCTCTGTTCGATTGGTGCAGCCTCAATGCTCAATGGGTTTATTCTTAAAGGGATGAGCCACACAGAGTTTCGCCCCCAGCGTCATAGCTTTCAAACCGATGATCCGCGGCTGCTGCCGATTGCCGAGAAGGTGATCGCCGAAGAACGTCTCAGCTTTGACTGATGGCGTCGATCTCTACCGCTCAGGAGACATCCTGGCCGTGGGCTGGCTGGCGAACCTGGTGCGCGAGCGCATGCATGGAAATGTCGCGTACTTCAACGTGAACCGGCACATCAATCCAACGAATGTCTGTGTTGCCGCTTGCAGGCTGTGCGCCTTTGGACGCAAGAAGGATACCGCCGGGGCTTATACGATGGCGCTAGAGCAGGCGTGGGATACGGCGGCCTCCGGCTACAGCGAGGCGGTGACTGAGTTTCACATTGTGGGTGGATTGCATCCCGACCTGCCATTTGAATACTTTCTCGATCTCGTCTCTGGACTCAAGGAGCGCTTTCCTCTCGTCCACATCAAGGCGTTCACGATGGTCGAGGTTTCGTTCCTGGCGAAGCGGGCCAAGCTATCGATTCCTGAGACCCTGCGGCGGATGAAAGCCTCAGGCGTGGATTCATGTCCCGGCGGCGGCGCGGAGATCTTTGCCGACCGCGTTCGGCACATTATCTGCGACCACAAGATCGATGGCGGCGAGTGGCTGGAGACGGCGCGGCAGGCGCACCTCGCGGGTTTGAAGTCGAACGCGACCATGCTCTACGGGCACATCGAGAACGACGAAGACCGGGTTGATCATCTGGTTCGGTTACGAACTTTGCAGGACGAGACCGGCGGCTTCCAGACGTTTATTCCTCTGGCCTTTCACCCCGACAACACCGCGCTCGACCACTTGCCCAAGAGCACGGGCATGACCGATATCAAGCAGATCGCGGTTGGCCGGCTGATGCTCGACAACTTCCCGCACATCAAGTCGTACTGGCAGATGGTCTCGCCGAAGATCGCGCAGATTTCGCTGCGCTTTGGCGCGGACGACATCGATGGCACGGTGGTCGAAGAGAAGATTTACCACGATGCTGGCGCGACGACTCCGCAGGGGATGCGGCGACAGGACCTTGTGCGGTTGATTACCGAGGCCGGCCGCGAGCCGTTCGAGCGGGACACGCTGTATCGCGCGGTGACGCGGACTGAAGAGGCGTTTACGGTTGCGGTTTAGGCGACGGGCTCTCGGGCAGCGATTGCGATGGCTTTGATGGGTTGGCGCGGACAGGATTGCTTGTAGCGCCCGATGTGGCGGCTCCCGATTGCGCGTTGTAGGCCTTGATCAATGGATCGGTAATGTCGAGATTGGTTGCCGAGTACCAAACCACCGGATTGGCATCGGAGCCGCGCTCGATCACTGCGGCATATCCGTGCTGCTGCGAGTAAGTCTGCAGGAAGGCATAGACCTTTTGCGCGACGCGCTGAAAGACCTGCTGCGACTCACCCTGAGAATCGCTTTTGAAATCCTCAGCCTCGCGCTGGAACTGCTTGTCCTTGCTTTCGAGTGCCCGGGTCCGCGACGCCTGGTCTGCCTCAGATAACTTGCTGCCATTGTCGGCGAGCTGCTTTCGCAGGCCCTCGACTTCAGTGTTGAGTGCTTGCAAATGCGCCTCTCGCGGTGCGAATTTGGTCTGCAACGCGCCAAGATCGCGTTGCGCCTCAGCGGTCTGGAGGACTACCGCGTTGAAATTTATGATCACGAAACCTGGTAGTGGGATCTGCGGTTGGGCAGGTTGGACCTGCGCGACGGCGGTTAGATGGGCAAGAAAAAGGCAAAGAGATAATGCGATGCGATATTTCAAATCATGCCTCTTGGTCTAAGACGGGGGTCTATTGTCGGACTTCTTCGATAAGTTGAAATTTGCCTGGGTCGGGTCGGAATTCCGCTTTTAATGCGGTTGGATAGCCACTGCCATCCGGGCGGAAGAACTGCGTGGATGCTCCAAGCTGCGTGCTGGTAGGAAAACTTAACGGAGTCAGGGGACTGCACGCGCAGGCAGCGAGCATGGTTGTTTCTCGATTTGAAGTTTCCGGAGGTAAAGAGAACTTGAATCGTGGAAATTTCGAGGATCGGTTAAGGTCGCTATCCGGGACAAAATTCAATTTGCTCAAGAGGGAGTCCGCATCGACTAGCTTGTTATTCGTGATCAGCCTCGACGGATGATCACTCGACTGCGTTGTAGAGTTGTGGCGTCCAAGCGGGGAATCGCTGCGTCGTTGGCGAGGCTCAACTCTCCGCGTAGCGATGGATGCCGTCCTCAGCCAGTTGTCGAGCGATGCGGGACCTGTCGCGGCGTCAAGCGAAGAAGCTGCATTCTGCAGCGCGATTGAAGCCGGAACGGGAGATGGCGCAGGGTGCGTGCGACCAACGATTGTTCCGGCGAGCAGTAATCCGATAAATGCGGCGCTGGCGAGAATTAAATTGGCTCGATACGCCGTCGAGGCCCGCTGGTTGAGCGGAACTCCTTCGCGATTCGCTCGGGCTATGAAACGGCGGGTCATCTCCCGTGGAGCCTGATGAAGCGGGTTGATGAATTTATTTGTAACAACGATGGTGGCGTGGAGGTGAGCCAGCTCAAGAAGGCGTTGGCGGCAGATCGCGCAGGTTTGGCAGTGTTCGCGGAATTCCATCGTTTCCAGCGACGATAACTGCCCGAGCTCGGCGAGCGCACAGAAGAGCTGGAAACGAGCGTGATTTGTCTTCATTTCCGCGCTCCTTTTCCGATGGCCTTCCTGAGTTTTTCCAGACCGCGATACAGATTATGACGAACCACTCGAACGGTCTCTCCGGTACGTACCGCGACTTCGTCTGCAGTGAGGCCCTCGTAGTAGATGAGTTCAATGGTCCTTCGCTGGCGCGGTTGGATCTCCCGCATAACCTGGTTGACGAGCACGGTGGCTTCGGCAAGCGAATAGCCGGGAGAGTTGTTTCTGCCGTCGGAGAGTTCAGGGAAGAGATCGTCGATCGGGTCGCTCTCGAGAAACCGGTTGGCGATGAGCGAGCGTCGTGAGTTGAAGGCCCGCTGGTACGCAAACATCAGCAGCCAGGTTTTGAAGCTTGCTCTTTTCGGGTCAAATAGCTGGATCGACCGAAAGACGTCGAGGAATATTTGCTGGACAACATCTTCGGCTTCGGCGTCGTTGCGTAGAATGCGCCGTGCAATTCCGAACAAAAGGGCGCTGTGACGCTCGAAGAGAACGGTAAGCGCATCGGCGTGACCATCCTGAAGGAGTCGGACGAGGGCCTCATCCGATTGCAGCTTGTGGCGGAGTTGGGTGAGCAGGGGTGCTTCGGTGGTAGAGACTGACGTCGGAGCATCGGCAATACATGCCTCGCCGAAGTCCGCAGATTGAACGGAGAGGTTGCCAAAGACCAACCGCGCGATGCGAGAACTCAATGCATGTCCCAGGACGAGAAGTAGGGAAGCGGAGGAATTCAGTAGAGATCGCTTAGGCGATCATGCTGGATTCGCGCCTCTCAATGGCGTATGCACGCTAGACGCAATGTTTTCCCCATCGTGAGCTCAGATTGTGGCGAAGGCGACAAATTCAGTCGATGAATGCAGCGATCTCTTGCATAGTAAAGGTGCTGCCGAGGCTGGGCAGGCCGAAGGTGGCCACGGTTTCTAGTTTGCCTGATTGGTAGCCGTAGCCCACAGCCTCGTCAACCGACTTTCGCGGATCGATGATCCAGATTCCGGCGATGCCCATGCGCTCGTAGTCGGCGAATTTCTCCATCATGGCGGCCATCCGGTTTTCTGGCGACAGTATCTCGAAGACTGCCAGCGGTGGTGTGACTATGATCTGCTCAAGCGGTGCGGAGCGAGAGAGCACCGTCACATCGGGGACGCGGAAGCGGGTTGGTGAAACACGGACGCGCAACTCGGCTCGTGACCGGATGTTCCAGCTCTTCCCCTGCACTCCGAAGAAGAGTGTCAGTGCATTCTGCCAACTTGAGTGATCGTACTCAGGCATTGGCCGCTCCTCGATCTGGCCATCGACGTATTCGCAGTCCGGCTCGGACTCCATGCGGAGGTAGGTTTCGACGGGAACGAAGGTAGTAGTGGCCATGTCGATTCACGAGCCCTATTTGGTTATTTTACGCCTGTGAGCAACGGAAGTAGTCTCAGAGACCTTCCTGTTCCTCGCTAATATAAAGCGCCCGACATCAATCGTTCTCGAAGGAACGGTTCCAACTGAGGATGACGCGGTTTTCGCGCTCGAAGCCGAGGCGGCTGATGGAGCCGGTGCCGAGGGCGAGAAGCTTACCGCCGCGGGGATCGAGGCCGAGCCACGTTGCGGCGAGAATGCGTAGAAAATGGGCGTGAGAGAAGAGCGCGACTTGGCCCCCTGCGGCGAGCGAGCGTTCGATGACGGCCTGGGCGCGGACAGCGACTTGTTCGATCGCCTCGCCGTCGAGGACGCCGTCGTCCCAGATCGACCAGCCGGGCCGCTCGGCGCGAATCTCGGCGGTAGTGCGGCCGTCGTAGCTGCCGTAATCCCACTCGGAGAGGTTGTCGTCGGTCTTCGCGACATCGCCGTAGCCGGCGATGCGGCAGGTCTCTCTGGCGCGCTGGCGAGGGCTGGTGAGCACGAGCGAGAACGGGCGGCCGTTGAGGTAGTCGTGAATCTCTTTGGCGCGCGCTTTGCCGTGGTCGGTGAGGGGGATGTCGGTGCGGCTGGTGTGCTGGCCTGACAGGCTCCATGCCGTCTCTCCGTGGCGGATCAGCCATAGCTCGGGTTTCTGTTGCTCCGTCTGACTCATCGCTCAGCCCCTCTTTCCGTAGGTGTTTCTTGTAGACGCAATTATGCCAAAAATATGATGAACGAACCGAGAATATGGCTTCGCGGCAAACGGCAATTCAGGAGCGCGGATGCTACTATCGCTTGGGGTATCGCTCGAATCACAGAGACTTCACTACGACTGGCTGCGCCGGACTCCACCCAAGACGGCAAACCAGGATGACAAATTTGTTGTGAGCACATCAGGTCCCAGGAGAATACTCATTCATGATTGCTACTCGCGGTTACGCTTCGCACTCCGCCATCACCTCTCCGATCCCTTTCAGTTTTGAGCGGCGTGATCCTGGGCCGAAGGATGTTGCGATCGACATTCAGTTCTGCGGGATTTGCCACTCGGACATTCATCAGGCTCGCAATGAATGGGGCAATGCGATCTATCCGATGGTACCGGGGCACGAGATCGTTGGAGTTGTCGCTGCGGTTGGGAGTGAGGTGACGAAGTTCAAGGTGGGTGACGCGGCGGCGGTGGGAGTGATGGTGGATTCCTGCCGTGAGTGCCCGTCGTGTCTCGATGGCGAGGAGCAGTATTGCGAACGGCCGGGGATGACTGGCACCTACAATGCGCTCGACCGGCAGGGAAACCTGACGTTCGGGGGCTACTCCGATCACATCGTGGTTGATGAGGGATATGTTCTAAGTCTGCCCAAGGGCCTCGACCCGGCGGCGGCCTCGCCGCTGCTATGCGCCGGGATCACGACGTATTCGCCGCTCAAGCATTGGAAGGTTGGGCCGGGGACGAAGGTTGGCGTGGTTGGTCTGGGCGGTCTTGGACACATGGGACTGAAGTTCTCGCACGCCCTGGGCGCGCAGACGGTGCAGTTTACGACGTCGGCGGCGAAGGTTGAGGACGCGCAGCGGTTAGGCGCCGATGAGGTGATTCTGACGAAAGGTTCGGGGTGGGCGGCGAAACATGCACACAGCTTCGACTTCATTCTGGATTGCGTCTCGGCGAACCATGATGTGAATACCTATCTCGGGCTGCTCAAACGCAATGGGGTGATGTGCTCGGTGGGCATTCCCGAGATCCCGGTGTCGGTGCATGCCTTCTCAGTGCTGGGACGGAAGACGTTTACGGGCTCGATGGTTGGGGGTATGCGCGAGACTCAGCAGATGCTGGACTTCTGTGCGGAGAAGGGCATCGTCTCCGACATTGAGATGACGAGCTTTGATCAGCTCGATCGAGCCTGGGAGCGGGTGGTCAAGGCCGATGTGAAGTACCGGTTCGTGCTGGATATTAAGACGCTGTAGTAGAAGAGCGGGTTACTTGTGTCGGGATCTTGAGCCGGTCAGGTATGATTTTGCGTGAAATGGTAAGACCATATCTGCAAGGCCGCGGCGCTCTCTGGTTATCCGCTCACGTTGGTGTGATAGCGGTTTTTCTCCTCGGCTTCGAAGCTCGCGCTCAGCAGACGCCGCCCGCAACCGGTGCGCCGCCGCAAGCGACGCCGTCGGCAGCGCCTGCGCCGCAGACCCAGTTTCGTCCTCTCGATGATTTTCTGATCCAAGAGACCGACGAAGATGAACTTCCGACGAACCTGTTCTCTCGTGTTTCCTTTGAGTATGACCACGCGAGCTTTAGCGGAGGCGCGGACAACGACCGTTACCGCATCAAGGGAACTCAGGCCTTTGGCCCGAAGCATCGCCTGGGGTTTGGCTACGAGATCCCCTTCGTTGACGCTCACCGAACAGGGGATGTTCAGAGCGAGTCGGGACTGGGCGATATCAAATTGATCACCAGCGCGGTTCTCGGAGATACAGGCAAATTCAAGAATGCGGTTGCAGGGGAGTTCACCTTTCCCTCGGCTGCGAACGATGTGTCGGGTTTAGGGCAGACGATCATCAAGGCGATATGGAACTTTTCGACTCCGCTGGGCCAAAAGACAGTTCTCAGTGGGATTTTTGGCTATAACAAGGCCGTCAGCACCAACAAGGGGCAGCAGGGGATACACAACTTCGAGCCCGAGGCGGTGCTGGTCCATAAGTTCGGTGGACGAGTGTCTGGATACATGGACTATGACACCTACCAAGACTTCAATTTTGACCAGTTCGGTCAGACGCTAAAAGGCGGCCTGACCTTTGGGCTGGATCGGCAGTTGCGATGGAGCTTGTCGCCTTACGGCCAGTTCGCGCTGAACCAATTCACTAGTCGCACAAATCTCAAGAGCGACATTGGGATTGAGCTGAGCTGGCGGTATTAGTAAAAATACTAGCTTGGCCGGTTGTTCTGACGAAGATGCATTCGAATCGTTCTTTCGCCTTTCCCTGGGGGTCATCTGAGTCGTAACTGCGTAGGTCTTCTGTTTCTTTGCGTGTGCGCCGTTCCGGCAGTACATGCGGTGCGATGCAAAATAGCGGATGCCCATCAACCGTCGGAGGCCGAGGCGGCTTTTCTTCATGCGGACTATGGCAAAGCAGCCACTCTTTATCAGGCGCAGTTGCAGCAGCGTCCTAACGATCCAGATGCGACCGCCGGGTTGGTTCAGGTACTGCTACGCCAGCAGAAGGTAGCGGAGGCATCGGACACGGTACAGAAGGCGCTGGCGTCGGACCCGAAGTCAGCGGTTTTGATGTCCGCACTGGGCGAGGTCGAGTACCGACAGGGCGCTCCGTGGCTTGCCGGAGCGACCGCCGACGAGGCGCTGAAGGTCGATCCGTGCAATGCCCGAGTCCATCTGCTGCTCGCGACGCTCTTTCGCTTGAATTCGATGTACGCGCGAGAGGCCACGGAGCTGCACAACGCGCATTCTCTCGATCCGATCGATCCCGACATTCGGTCCGCTTGGATTGGCACTCTGCCGATTTCGCAGCGAATCGCTGAATTGGAGGCTTACCTGGCCTCACCGAACGGCGACGATCCTGTGGATATCCACCACGAGACCCTGTATTTGGAGACCCTCAGGAAGAAAGTGGCGGAGCCGCACAAGCCATGCCGTCTGGTGTCCGCTTCACCGTCGACCGAGATCCAATTCGCCAATCTGATGGAAGATGCAACACACGTCAGAGCGTTTGGCCTGGATGTGAAGCTCAATGGCCATGGATCGCGTTTAGAAATCGATACCGGAGCGTCGGGATTGCTGGTCAGCCGTTCAGTAGCAGAGCGCGCCGGTCTGAAGCCGTTCTCAGTGGAAGAAGTGGGAGGAATTGGCAGCGAAGGCGCAAAAGAAGGCTACAGCGCCTACGCAGACAGCATCCAGGTGGGCTCGCTTGAATTCCACGACTGTGTCGTGAGCGTGCTGGATTCGGGGAATGTGATCGGCTCCGATGGACTTATCGGCATGGATGTCTTCGCACGATTTCTGGTGACGCTCGATTATCCGATGCGAAAGCTGGCGCTCGGCCCACTACCTCCGCGGCCAGGCGATACTGCGCAGGCTCCTTCCCTCGCAACGGGAGAAGGTTCCGATGACGAAGTTGTAGAGGAGGCGTCCTCCACGCCTAACGCTGACTCGAAGATGGCGTCTGCTTCCCCCTCACCGAAGCCACAGGCGGCTCCGCACGACCGCTATGTGGATCCGACGATGAAAGACTACTACCCTGTTTACCGGATCGGTCATGACCTATTAGTTCCGACTGGCGTCAACCAAGGTAAACCGAAGCTGTTCATTCTCGATACCGGGTCGTGGACGACGACGATTTCGCGCGAAGCGGCCCTCGAAACCGGTAGCGTACATCGCGACCGATTCATGCAAATCGAGGGAATCAGCGGTCGCGTCGATAAGGCCTACTACGTTAGCCATGTGACTCTGGACTTCGCTGGTTTGCGTCAACCAGCCGACGAGCTGGTGAGCTTTGACACATCGTCCATCAGCAAGAACCTAGGTGTTGAGGTATCCGGCTTCATTGGGGCGACTACCCTGCGCCAAGTGACGACCTACATTGATTACCGCGACGGATTAGTGAAGTTCGACTATGACTCTAATCGCGGCTATAAAGTGAAATTGGGCATGCCACCGAACTAAGTACAGGCACAAATGCGCTCGGGGGATACGACTGCCGTTAGTGCTACTGGCCGCTGTGTTCGCCTTCGGCGTCTGGCTCGGGGAAGTCGGTGTCGCCTTCCTTGAGCATCAAGTCAGGATCGCGGTGGCCAAGCTGGCCGGTCATGGATACATCGCTGGACGACTCGGGGCGGTCGGATGCTACTGCGCCTTTTTCGACGTCGCTGTCGTGGTGTTTCTGTTTGAGGGATTCAGTCATGGCAGTGAGTGGATGTCTCGGAGTGCGGAGCGGGTTGCTTCGAGCGGACTCGATGTTCTCTGAAGAGGCTTACTCGTGTCCGGCGGCGGGCTTTGTTGGCGGAGCAATGCGCACACCCATGGCGTTAAGACGGCTGCGGGCCTGCTGGGCCTCAGGGGTTTGCGGATAGCGCTGGATGAGGCTGCGGAGTTCGCGGACTCCAGCTTCCTTTTGGTTGAGCGCGATCAGCGCTTCGCCTTTGCGCAGCTGGGCGGCGGGGATCTTCGGATTGCCGGAGTATTGCTCGACGGTTGCGTCATACGCCTTGATGGCGGCCGGGTAGTTGCCCTGGCGATAGGCGATCTCTCCCAGATAAAACTGTGCGTTGCCGGCGAGATCGTCCTGCGGGTAGTAGCGGAGGATGTCGCTGAATTCGGAACCCGCGACGTCGTAGCGGGCAGAGTTGTAATCGCGCAGCGCGCTCTGATAGAGGTCGCCAACCGGGGGCGCCTGCGGAGCTACCGGCTGCGCTGCGGCCGGTTGGCCTGCTCCGGGCTGCTGTCCACCAGCGGGTGCGGCTCCGGACTGCGCCGGTTGTTGCGCGGCCATGGTCTGAGATTGTGACTGCAGCTCCTGCATTGCCTTATTCAGGCCGGCCACGCGGGCCTTGAGCTCGTCGACCGAATCGTTCAGCGCCTGCACCTGGCCCGAGACGCCATCGACCTTCGCGGCTGTCGCATCGTTCTGCGTTTTGACGGTCTGCGCGAGCGAGTCCATATTTGCCGACATTTTGTTGACGGTGTCGGCGGTCTGTTCGACGAGGTGCTGCAGCACGCCCATCTTCTCCGCGTTGGTCTGCTGCATCTGCTGCAGCGTGTCCTGGAGGGTCTGGACCTGGGTCCGCAACTGGATCATCTCTTTGGATTCAGCGTGGGCGGCGCGGAATCGAGACCAGCAACGCGAGGGAAGCGACGGCGATTTGGCGTAGGCGAGGGTTCGTTTTCATCACTGTTAGTTTATTCCCACGAAGCAGCTTAGGTCTGGGGCGACCCAGATCTCAACGTACGAGACCTGGCCGCCCGCATCTCTTCGGACTACCGGTCAATCGAGAACTGACCGCGGCGGTTTTGCTGCCAGCAGCTTTCGTCGTGCTCGGTGCAGAACTGCTTCTCTTTGCCGTAGCTGACGGTGCGGATGCGGTCGGCGCTCACGCCGTCGGTGATGAGGGCTTTCTTGACCGAGCTGGCGCGGTTTTCGCCGAGCGCGAGGTTGTATTCGGTCGAGCCGCGTTCATCGCAATAGCCGCCGATCACGACTTTGATGGATGGATGGGCGGTGAGGTACGCGGCGTCCTTGAGAATCACGCTCTGGTTCTCATTGGAAATGTCATAGCTGTCGTAGTCGAAGAAGACATCCTGGACATTTTGCCGGAAGGCGGCGTCGTCCGACATGGGCGGAGCGGTCTCGGCGGCAGGCGCCATGCCCGAATTCACGGTGACTCGGGTGGTTGCGTCGGCCGAACCGCCATCGCCGCGAGCGACGAGATGATAGTTGGTCGACGAAGTGGGATTGACGGTCTGGGTTCCCGAGGAAGGCACCTTGCCGATGCCATCGATCGACACATCACCGGCGTTCGTTGTGTGCCAGGTGAGCGCGACTCCGTCGCCGGGATTGACCACGGTTGGTGTGGCGGTGATAGAGGCGGTCGGCGCTGGCGCGGTCATGGCCGGCGGGGGTGGCGGCGGTGGCGGCGCGGCTTTTTTGCTGCAGCCAGCGGCGATTGCGGCCAAGGACAGCGTGGCAAGAATGGCGAAATAGGAATGTCGGTGGTTCTGCAAGGTAATCCCCCTTTTGCGATGCGTGATCTCGAAACTAATTACTTCCAACTCCAGTTCGGCATAAAGTTGTTGCTGCCGCGCGTGAGCTGCTGTTGCTGGGTGCCGTCGGCGAGCATGCTCCAGATTTCGGTGCGATGGCCGACCTCGCGTTCAAAGACAATATGACGGCCATCGGGCGCCCAGGAGGGAAAGTCGTTGCTTCCCGCATCGTGTGTGAGCTGAGTCCAGCGCTTGCTGGCGATGTCCATGATATAAATGTCGCGTCCGCCGGGCGCGCCGGGGCCGTATTTGCGGTCCCAGGCGAAGGTGAGGAACTGTCCGTTAGGCGACCAGGAGGGCGACGTGGCGTAGCCTCCGTCGGTCATGCGCTGGACGTTGCCGCCGTCGGTGTCGGCGATATAAATCTGCGGAAGGTTGGTGCGTCCGCCGGCCCAGGCGATCTGCGAGCCGGTCTTGGGGTTGAAACATGGCGAGACGTTGGGTCCCTTAAATGAAGTGACGGCATGCGGTCCGGCGCCATCGGCGCTGCTGATAAAGATCTGCGTGTCGCCGGAGACGCTGGAGGAATATGCCAGCTTGGTTCCGTCGGCCGCCCAGGCGGGCGACTGGGTCGTCCCGCCTGGCGATTGAAAAGCGACGAGGCGGTTGAGCACCAGCGAATACATCCGGATGCTCCAGCCGCCTTTGCCGAGTGAACTGAAGGCGATGCGGGAGTTGTCGGGCGAGACGTGGGGCGACAGCGAGATCGATCCCAAATGCGTGACCTGTTGCGCTCCCTGTCCGTCGTAATCCATCTGCCAAACTTCCTTCGTGCCGGTCTTGGACGAGATGTAGAAGATGTGGGTCTCGGCGATGCCGTTGATGCCTCCGCCAAGGCGCAGGATGATTTCGTCGGCAAAACGATGGGCAATCAGGCGAGCGTTGTCTTCGCTGGCGGCCTCGTTATATTGCTTGCCGAGGACTTGCGGCGATTGCGAATTCTTTGCGTCGAGCAGCCAGCCGGCGACGATGACGCGGCCTCCGTTGACGGCTACTGAGCCCATGGCGACCATCTCGGCATTCACAGGCGACACTGACCAATCGCTCAGAATGATCTGTGACGGTGTCGCGGGTGTTGCCGGCGGCGCGATGCTCTTTGAGACGAGATCGAAGATGCCGGCATTATTCAGATCGCTGAAGAGCGTCGCGTCGAACGTGGCCTTGAGCGCGGGCGTCTGGGGATCCTGTGAGCCGGGTGCAAAATCGGCAGCGCCGATACGGATCCTGGCAGCTCCGAGGTTGGTGCCGGTGCGCACCCAGTCCTGCGCTCTCGCGGCGGGGGGGGCCCCGAGCACCGCGGCGGCGGTCACAACCAAAACAGCCAAGGACAAGAAAACAGGGGAAACGCTGGGCTTGCGAATTTTTGTCATGCCTTCCTAATGCTACTGCCTGCCGACATACAGGGTATTTTCGTTTGGATGATATTCCGTGCCTAGTGGTTAGCTCCGGAATACTCGCAATAATATTCGACGCTGATATTGTTCTGGTTATAGCCGGCGGGCAGGGGTCCGAAAGTATCGACCCGCTGCACGGCGCGGAGGCAGGATGTATCGAGGGTTGGGCTGCCGCTCGACCCTTCTATGTGGATATTTCCTGGGGTTCCGTCGCGCGAGACGGTGAAGTTGAGAAAGACCCGGGTTCCGGCAGCGGTGGTGGGTTGCACCTCCTGCTGGTACCAGTTGCGAGCGACGGTTCGCCGGATGATGTCGACGTAATACGGGAACTGAGAACCGAAGTCGCCCCCCTTGACGTTGACGGGGTTATTTGGCCCCTGGTTCGCGTTCATCGAACTGCGTGTCTGTGGCGCAGCCTCACCATAAGTTGCGCGATCGCGCGGGGTCTGCACCGGACTCGGATAGCGGTTGGCACGCGAGTCGATGGGCTGGCGCGGCTGCGGCTTCGGTGGAGGTGGGGTTTCTGCGGCTTTTTTCTGCGGCTGCTGTTTCGGTGGCTGCTTGACTGGGATGGGGATGGCGTCGGGCTCAGGCTGCTGAACGGCCTTGGGCTGCTCGGCAGCGGGAGCGGGCGCAACGCTGGGCGTCGGCGTCGCGAGCACGCTGTCGGTTGGCGGAAGGTCCTGCGGTAGCGGAATGGCTGGCGCGTTCGAAACCAGAGTGGCGGCGATGGCGCCCTGGGTTTCGTTCGAGCCCCAGCTGTTGTGATGAATATGTGCCTGGATGAAAGCGTAGATGCCGATCGACGCGATGAGGGCGAGATGCAGGCCGAGCGAGCGGACGGTGAATTTTCCGAAATTGTCGGGGTCACGATCGAGTTGGGCGCTGAGCGGCACTGCTCTTTTAGTTTAAGGCGCAACTACCGGACCGCATAGCGAGGCCGCCTGCCGCGCGGCGCTTCGGAGGTATAAGTTTGAAGGATGAAACTTGCGGTTGCGCCTCCGATCTTGCCGATGCTTGCGAAAAGAACCGCTGAGCTGCCGGTTGAAGGTTCATGGATATTTGAGCCGAAGTGGGACGGTTTTCGCGCATTGGTCTTTCGTGATGGCGACGAGGTGCTGATCCAGAGCCGGGACACGAAACCGCTGAATCGATATTTTCCGGAGCTGATCGCACCTTTGCAGGCGCAACTGCCGGAGCGGTGTGTGCTCGATGGCGAGATTGTGATCGCGGCCGCGAATGGTCTCGATTTTGAGAGGCTGCAACTCCGGATTCATCCGGCCGCTTCTCGAGTAAAACTATTAGCGGAGCAAATGCCTGCCTCGATCGTCTTCTTCGATTTGCTTTGCGCGGGCGACGAGGACCTTCGCAACACCTCTTTCCAGGAACGTCGAAGCAGGCTGGAGGCTCTGCTGACATCTGCACAGCCGCCGATCCATATAACTCCGGCAACCACCGATCGCGAACTCGCTCTGGATTGGTTCAAACGCTTTGAGGGCGCAGGCCTGGACGGTGTCATCGCGAAGCCGGTTTCCGGCGCTTATGAGCCGGATAAGCGGGTCATGCTCAAGGTGAAGCACGAGCGGGACTGCGACTGCGTGGTTGCGGGCTTTCGCTGGCATAAGCAGGGCGAAGGGACGATGGTGGGCTCACTGCTGCTGGGGCTCTACGACGATTCCAGCAACTTGCAGCATGTGGGCGTTTGTTCAAGCTTCACGGCGGAAAAGCGGAAGGAACTGGTCGAGTTTCTCGCGCCTTATCGGGAGAACGCCATGGCCGATCACCCATGGGGAGCCTGGGCTTCGCCAGACGCAAGCGGTGGAGAGCAGCGCATGCCGGGCGGCCAAAGCCGCTGGAGCCAGGGCAAAGATTTGTCCTGGCAGCCGCTACGCCCGGAGCTGGTTGCCGAGGTCGCCTATGAGCACATGCAGGGAAGTCGATTCCGGCATCTCGCGCATTTTCGGCGCTGGCGCTTCGACAAGCAGCCGAAGGAATGCACGTATGCGCAACTTGAGGTTGTGCCTCCGCATGAATTGATGGAGATTTTCGCCGCAGGCTGATGGTGTCTTGGCACAACCGTATTAGTCTTCCCGGTGGAAGCCGGGGGCTTCAGCCCCCGGACAATAACCCAAAATGGAACGGCCTTTAGGCCTAGGCTCCTGTTGGAGGCTCCAATTTCAAAGCACAATTGCTAAGCTAAAAACAGCTTCGCAGACGGCGTCCGGTATCACAGCACCATGAAGAGAACAAAGCCTCCAGCCTGATTAGCTGAGGGCTTTGTCGCTTCTGGACAGGATAAGATGCTGAAAGATTCCACCTCGGAAGGTCGTGGGGCAGGTGAAATTAGTATCCTTATCCGTCTGGCTGTTCTTTGCTACGACTCTGGTCTCGCCACTGCAGCGGAGCATTGACCGGTGCGCGCAAGATGGAGACTACTTCTATGCTATGAATGATGACCTCTCCCAGCCTGTGCAGGTTGAGCGAAATGGAGTGGCAATTCGGATTGAGCATCCCGATCCCAAAAGTGTAGATGCCTTAGTTAGCTTTTCGAATGGGAAACACAGCTTAGTTCAGAAGACTAAGGATTTCGAAGCTGCGCAGGGCTGGCTAACGGTTTCTGCAACGGGAGCTTTCGCCACAACTTGGCAAGAGAACGCTTCAAGTGCAGAATCTCAGCTCTTCCGTGTGACGCCGACTGGCGAAATCATTGAGGACACAGAGTTGATTCCACTAGCAGAGAGGGCGTTTGCCGCAGATGCTAAACGCGTCTGCAAAACTCCCGGGGCAAATACAACGGCCATCAAATGGATAGACGAGGATCACCTGCTTCTTGCGATTAATGCTTGGTCGTCAGGCTTTTGCTATTCAAACTTCACTGAGGGTTTTATCGTGTGGCTTTCGAAACATGAAATCGAAAAGAATCTTTCGGAACGGGAGCTCATCAACTTGCCTCCAGTCTGTACTTGGAATCTCGTTCCGGTCAAGCAGCATTAACGGAGAGAGAATCAGTCTGAAGTCTTTGATCGCTTCCTGCTGCGCCATTCGCGGGTGGGATCGTCGTCCGGATCGGGCGTTTCCTGCGCTGGACGAAGCGCTTCTGGAACATTGCGCAAGTTGACCCGGATGCGCGTCCAAGTAGTGTTTTTTCCGCGCATCGAATCGACGAGAACGTCCTCGACGGCGACCAACTCCGCCGCCTGAGGGTGTTTGCTCTTCCACCGCTCAAGGTCTGAGAGTGCAGCTTGCTTGTCAGGCGAATTAGCTACGGCGATCAGAGGCATCTTCTCGCGAGGCTTCTTCGGCGCCGATTTTGCTGCTGACTTCGCGCGCGATGGAGCGACCCGCGGGGCTTCGCCTTCCATCTTGCGGAAGTGCGGCGGCCATGGAGCATCGCCGAGCCCTTCCGCTTCGTCCTTCGCAGCGAGATCGAGAAGCGCCTCGAGCGAGCCCACGTGAGAGTCGATCTCCGCATGCGGGTCACCGATCTCAAGAAAGCGAGCAGGAACCGTCAACACAGTGAAGTCCGCAGGCTCGCAGTCTGGCACCTCTTGCCAGTCGAGCGGAGTCGAGACGCGAGCATCGGGCAGTGGGCGCACCGAGTAAGCGGAGCAGGTGGTGCGGTCCTTGGCATTCTGGTTGTAGTCGAGGAAGACTCCGTGACGTTCTTCCTTCCACCACTTTGAGCTGGCCAGCGCGGGCGCGCGGCGCTCGACGGCGCGGGAGAGCGCGAGGGCGGCGCGGCGGACTTCGGTGAAGCTCCAGCGCGGGTGAATGCGTACGATCACGTGCATGCCGCGGGAGCCGCTGGTCTTGGGCCAGCCGCGCAGCCCGTTCTCTTCGAGCAATTGCTGTACCTCGATCGCGACGCGGCGGACGTCGGCCCAGCCGACTCCGGGGCCGGGATCGAGATCGACGCGCAGCTCGTCGGGATGGTCGAGGTCTCCAGTGCGAACAGGATGCGGATGAAGTTCGATGCAGCCGAGGTTCGCAATCCAGGCGAGGCCAGCGGCGGTGTCGACTACGACCTCTTCAGCGGTGCGGCCCGAGGGGAAGGACAGGGTCGTCGTTCGCAGCCACGATGGACGGTCGGATGGAGCGCGCTTCTGATAAAAAGGCTCAGCTTCGGCTCCGTTGACGAAGCGCTTGAGCACGATGGGGCGGTCGCGAATTCCGTTCAATGCACCGGTTGCGACGGACAGGTAATAGCGGACGAGGTCGAGCTTGGTGAGAACGGTATGTTTGGAGAAGTAAAGCTTGCCGGGATGAGTAACCCGGACCTCCTGTCCGTCGATGGAGAGGATCTCTGCTGCTTCGTCCTTGGCCACGAGAACAGGGTACACCGGTCGGTGTGTTGCTCGCATTCAGTTGGGATGTTTGCTCCTTAAGGGCTATGCGCTTGCGATTGCGGGGTCGGTGATGCTGTCTCTGCCGGTTTCGACGTGGCCGGCGAGACGCCGCTCAAAGCCGGAATCGGAATCGACGGTGACAATCAAGTCATACCAGCCGGAGAGCTTCTCAAGAGGCCACGATTTGCTGAAACCGTTGCCGGGCTCAAGACTCTCCGAGACCTTTTGCCCGGTGTAGACATCGGTGACCGTGACGGTGCTCTTCGCCAGGCTGAGATTTTGAATCTTCAGCGAAAGCAGCAATCCAGCGCGATCGTAAGCAGCAGTGACGCCGAGATTGGCACTCTTCCCACCCGACGTTTGCCCCCTGAACCCGCGATAGAAGCCATTCGGGCCAAAGACCGCAAGATCATACTGCTGATTCGCCGCAAAGTTCCAAAGATCGGAGACTTCTTTTCCGGGAGCAACCGTGTACGTCCAGGGACCCTTTTGCGTGTTTCCCGAGCGGACCTGGAAGACCGCTCCAGCTCTGCCGGTGTTAACGAAGTGGAGACGGAGGTTGCTTTCGGAGAGGCTGGCTTGTCGGGTTACGTGGAGTTCGTAAGGAAGGGCACGCGCCGGACGCGTTCCGGGTTCCTGTAATGGGAGAGCCTGTTTCGCCGGAGGAGTGGGAATATAGTCCGGGTGTTGTTTGTCGTCGGGTGGAATATACGCGACGGTGCTGGGCAATGGGACCACCGAATCATTGGGATTGGTGAAGTTGAAGGCTGAGGTGAGATCGCCGGTGACGGCGCGACGCCATTCGGTGATATTGGGTTCGTTCAGCTCGGGAGTTCTGGCCCCGAATCGCCGTTCGATGAAACGAATGAGTGAGGTATGGTCGAATACCTCGGAGTTGACGTAGCCGCCTTTGCTCCAGGGAGAAATAACGATCATCGGGACGCGCACGCCAAGGCCGTAAGGGCCGGGGGAAAACTTCGCCGTCGGATATTGCGCGCTCCCGGTGAAGATTTCGTTCGTCGTAGGCACAGTCGAGATGCCTTCGCTTCGAGACTGCGGCGGCGTCGGCGGGACGACGTGGTCGAAGAAGCCGTCGTTCTCATCGAACATCCAGAAAAAGACAGTCTTGCTCCAGACCTCGGGATTTGCGGTCAGCGCCTCAAGAATCTGCGAGACGTACCAGGCGCCGTAGTTTGCCGGCCAGTTGGGATGTTCGGTGTAGGCCTCGGGAGCGACGACCCAGGAGACTTGAGGCAGGGCGGCATTCTTGACGTCGCTGACAAACTGATCGAAGAGCGTTCCACTGGCCGAGATGTTGGTACCGCTCTTTGCACCGTTGGCGAGCGGCGACCCCGGCGGAGCGTTCCGGTATTGGTGAAAATTGAGCAGGGCGTTATCGCCATAGTTGCCGATGTAAGGCTCCTTGGTCTCACCCCAGGATTGGGCCGCCGTAAGACCTAGACCTACGTCCTGGTAGATCTTCCAGGTAATTCCGGCCTTTTGCAGGCGTTCGGGATAAGTAGACCAGTCATAGCCGAGGTCCGAGTTGTCGATCACCGGGCCGCCGCCCTTGCCGTTGTTGCCCACCCATCCTGTCCACATGTGATAGCGGTTGGGACTAGTTGGGCCTAGTAGAGAACAGTGGTAGGCGTCGCATATGGTGAAGGCGTCGGCCAGAGCATAGTGAAAGGGAATGTCGCTGCGGGTCAAGTGAGCCATGGTAGTGGCGCCTTTGCTCGGCACCCACTGGTCGTAGTTGCCCTGGTTCCATGCGGCGTGAGTGGTGGTCCAGTCGTGAGGGAGATCCTGAACGAACTGAAGGCCGAGGTTGGGCGCGCCGGGGTGGAAGGGGAGGGTATATCCATCCGGACTGTCGGTATTCGGCTGATACCAGACGGCTTTGCCGGTCGGCAGCTTGATGGTGCGCGGGTCGCCATATCCGCGAACGCCGCGAAGCGTTCCAAAGTAGTGATCGAAGGAGCGGTTCTCTTGCATCATGAAGACGATGTGCTCGACGTCTTCGATGGTGCCGGTGCGGTTATTGGCGGGAATGCTCAGCGCTTTGGCAATGCTGGCGGGGAATGCTGCCGCGGCTGCCCCGGTGGTCAGGAGCTGAAGGAATGTACGGCGGTCGACGGTCATGGGGGCGGTCCCGCGCGATCGATTGCTGCGCGAATTATTTCTTGGCCTCAAGCGGCTGAGTCACGATGCTGATGTTGGTGATGCCGGCCTGTTTGACGGCGTCCATGACGGAGGCGAAGGCTCCGAAGGGGACCTTCTCGTCGGCGCGAAGGTAGATGACCTGTTTGCTGTCTTCATTGCCGGGCTTTCTCAGGCGCGCGGGCAGATCAGCGATGTTGATGGGCTGATCGCCGAGGAAGACACGCTGTTCGCGATCGATGGTGACGACAAGGCGTTGTTCGGTGATCTCGCGAACAGTTTTGGTCTTGGGGACGGCGACTTCGATGCCGGATTGCAACACCGGCGCGGAGATCATGAAGATCACCAGCAGCACGAGCACCACGTCGACCAGCGGAGTGATGTTGATCTCCGCGAGGGCGGTCTGAGTGTGTCCGTTGCTAGTTGTGAACGCCACGCGCTTCCCTCTCGCCGCGACCGGGAGCGATCGGCTCCTGAGGCCGTACGTTGACGTCTTCCATGCTGTTGAGCAGCTCGCGGGCGAAGTCGTCCATGCGAGCGCCGAACTCGCGCAGGCGGCCGGTGAACTGGTTGTAGGCGACCAGGGCAGGCACGGCGACTAGTAAGCCGGCGGCGGTGGTTATGAGAGCCTCAGAGATTCCGGGGGCTACGGCGCGCAGGGTTGCCGAGCCGGCGGCGCCGAGGCCGTGGAAGGCGTCCACAATACCCATGATCGTGCCGAAGAGGCCAACGAACGGAGACGCGCCGGCGATGGTGGCGAGCCAGGTCATCCGCTTCTCGAGCACGGTAAGTGCTTCGCTGGCGGCGGTCTGCGCAGAACGTTCGAGCGAGGTGATGTTACGCGGCGGCCCGGAGCCTCCAGTCTGGCGGCGGTAGGTCTCATAGACCTCGTCGAAGACGTTGACCAGAGGGCTGGGCTTGAACTGCTCGCTGACCGCGGCGATGTCTTGCAGGCGCGTCGCTTTGCGGAAGGCGCGGAGAAAGCGTTGGCTCTGGGTACGGGCGCGTCCGAAGCTGGAGAGCTTGGCAAAGATCACCGCCCAGGAGAAAAGGCTGGAAATCGCCAGCAGGCCCAGAACAGCCAGGGCTGTCGGACCGCTGTTCTGAATCATTTCGACGATGGCGCTGCCGCTGGCCGCCGGTGGTGCGGCGGCAGAGGGGTCTGCCTGGAGCATGAGGAGGACTGTCGAGCAGTGAATTAGTGTCATTTGCCGCAGCTTTCACGGTAGCAGACCGGGCGCGGGGAATAAAGCTGGCCGGGCTCGCGCGGCGTGGCAAGGAAATCCGTTTGTTGCGCCAGCAAACAAACGCCGCCCAGCATTGTGGGCGGGTTTTGCCTGCGGACGGCGCGGTGGGCACATTCCTCTGCCGAACTCTGTATGATCAGGCCACATCAATCCCCACATTCTTGATGCGTCTGAGCAAAATTGCACAGTCTTGTGCGACCTCGCGAACTTATGTTCGAGGTATCTACGACGATTGCGGATTGTGCCCAGATCCGAGCACGACAGGAAAGCAGGCCAGTATTTCGATACGCGTGCATTTGGTGAATCCGAGCGACAACTCTTTTGGTACGGCGGTGATTACGCCGCGATGGCTGTTTGTGCTGGCGGCGGCGACTCCGCGGCATGTGGGCGACCCGGTGCTGGTGGACGAGTCGATCGAAACGATCGATCCGGACAAGATCAAGGCCGGAGACATCGTCGGCATCAGCGTGCATACCGGGAACGCTCTGCGCGGCTACGAGGTTGGCCGGATCGCCAAAGAGCGCGGAGCGACGGTGATTTACGGCGGTATTCATGCCACGCTCTTCCCCGAAGAGCCGTTCGAACGCGGAGCCGCCGATTGCGTCGTCCGAGGCGACGGCGACATTGTCTGGGGACAGGTCGTCAACGACTGCATTGCAGGCAAGCAGCAGCGCGTCTATGAGGGCGGCAAGATCGAGGGCGAACAATTCCTCGCCGCGCGCTGGGACCTGATGGATTCGAGTAAATACATGTGGGCCTCGGTGCAGACGATCCGCGGATGCCCCAAGCATTGTTCGTTCTGTTCGGTGTGGCGGACCGATGGGCAGAAGCCAAGGCAGCGCAACTATCAGAGCGTGATCGACGAGATCGTCGATCTGCGCCGGAAGGGCTTTCGCTTCATTGCGCTGGCGGACGACAACTTTTATCCGGTGACGCTGACCGATCTTCGCCTCGCGCGGCAGCAAAACGACCTGATCAAGCTGGAGTCGCTGCAGCAGGTGCGCGCCGAGCGTTACGCACTGATGGCTGAGCTGGCAAAGCTGCCAAAGGACATGGTGTTTTTCACCCAGATCACGATGGAAGCCGGGGAAGACCCCGACTACCTGGACGCGATGCGCAAGGCAAACATCAAGGGCGCATTGGTGGGTGTGGAGGCAGTGACACCTGAGGGGTTGAAGTCGGTTTTCAAGGACTTCAATTATTCCGGCGAGGCTCTGGCGAAGCAGTTGCAGACCTTTAAGAAGCATGGCGTGCATGTGCTGGGATCGTTCATCTTTGGCCTGCCGACTGATCAGCCGAGCACCTTCAAGGCGACGGTCGATATGGCATTAAAGGCCGGAGTGACGTTCGCGCAGTTTGTCATGATGACGCCGTTTCCGGGTACAGTCGATTTCGGACGGTGGGAGAAAGAGCAGTCGGTGAATCCGACGATGGTCGAGGGAACGCCGATCACGCGTTACTGGTTGATTCCGACGCGCATCCGGCCGAAGATGTTTACCCCGCATCCGACGATGAGCGCGGAAGAGATCAAGGAGCGGACGCAGGGTGTCTGGGACCGTTTCTATGATTGGGGTTCTGTCTGGAGACGCTCGGCATGCACGCCGACGCTGCGTGCGCGAGTGGCCTTTGTGCTGCTCTCGAAGCTCTATCGGCAGATGTATGCGGGGACGGGCATTTCCACGGACAGCGCGCGGCGGAAGAAGGCGAAGAGTTCGGCGCGATGGATTGCGCGGCAGACGCGCAAGATCTTCCAAGCCAAGCCGATGCCGGAGTTGATCGGTCCGGTGTGGGAGCCGAAGCCCAAGGCGTTGGCGGTTGGGTTGGTTTCGCTAGGGTAGGTCACTCCGCAAATCTGTGATGGTATCCAAAAGTCTGCGCGCCGCGCCAGGGGCGCAGCTTCCTTCGTTCAATTAAACTCATAATTTTCGGCGGAGGTCGCGGCGATGTGCCCGAAGTTAGCCAAGGGAACGGCAACTTACAGGACGGAGCAGAAGGACGCGCGCTGGAGTGCCCACCTGCCTATATTTTGGCTGGTTGCGCAGCGGAGTTGGACCTGCCTTGCCCAGGGAGACCTGACCGGGCGCGCGGCTCAACTTGCCTATTATTTCTTCTTCTCGCTGTTTCCGGGGCTGGTAGCTGCTTCGTCGATGCTGGGGCTCGTCGCTACCTCGGGCAGGGTCTTTTCTGATCGCCTGTTTGCTTATCTGGGATCGGTGATCCCTGCCTCGGCCTATGAGGTGGTGGCCGATACTTTCAATCAGACCACTGTCGCTAGCAGTGGAGGAAAGCTGATTCTCGGCGTGGCGATTGCGTTGTGGTCGGCGAGCGCGGGGACCGCGGCAATTCAGGATGCGCTGAATTGCGTTTACCGGATAAAAGAAAGTCGTCCCTATTGGAAGGCGCGGCTGGACGCCATATGGCTCACCATTCTTGTCGGAACCCTCTTGATCGTGGCGCTCACGGCTCTACTGGGTGGCGACATCATCGCCAGCTACCTTACCGTGCATCTCAAAGCTCCATTGCTTTTCATGATTCTCAGCCGCATTCTTTCCTGGCCGATTGCCTTCGAGGTGGTCTCGGTTGCCTTCGCGCTGATGTACTACGCGGCACCGGACGTAAGAGATCCCAAGTGGAGATGGATTACTCCCGGGTCCTTCACTGGCATTCTGCTTTGGCTTGCGGTTTCGCTGGGGCTGCGCGTCTATCTGCATTTCTTCAACAGCTTTTCGGTGACCTACGGATCGTTGGGTGCGGTCATCGTTCTGCTGTTGTGGTTTTATCTGAGCGGACTCTCCCTGTTGCTCGGCGCACAGATCGATGTGGTGATCGCCGACATTCGAGACGAGCAGGACAGTTTGCGCTCAGGCGCTATGGACATTTAGGGCGTCGCCGCCGGATGCACGGTGAGAATGATTCGCCGATAAGATGTCAGCCGCGGCGAGCCGTCATCAGTTACAGCGAGAATGATGTGCGCGGTGCCATTGCCTGTGCATTTCAGGAACCCAGGCAGCCAAGGCTCACGACAGACTGCGGTCGGGGTGACGGTGGCTTTGGCGGAGTTGGCTCCGCCGATGGTGACCGCAGAGAGGTTGGTTCCGGTGCTGCCGGCCTCGAAGTAGTGGAACCAGATGTAACGCAATTTCTGGCCGAGGTCCGGATCGCTGCTCCCAGTGGCGTCGAGCGCGATCGGTTTGCCGACTTCGGCGTCGAGATAGATGGGTGCGGTCCCTGACTGCGCTTTCCCTGACGGGTCGGCCACGACGACAACGGGATTGTGATTGGCGTGGGCGAAGTCCTGGATGGTCCAATCCGTGCGCGCGGCGAAGTCGTTCTGGAAGGCGTCGCGCCAGCGCCAGATGGTGGCCTGGTCGGAGATGTGTTGCGCGCCGTCGACTCCGGTCACCGTGTCCTGCGTGGTCGTGCGCAGGAATTCGTCGCCGCCCTGAGTCCAGATTGGGTGGGTTTCCCCATATGGCTGGCGGTAGATGTAGCGGCCTCCCCACCCACCCCAGTCCGGTCTGCTCCATGAGCTCAGGCCGTTGTCGATGAGGCCGAGGTAGGACGGCGTGTCGCCTTCCATGATGAACATGAAGCGGGGATAGAGTTTGCCGAGCGGGCCTTTGCTGCGAATGTTGGTCTCGAGCCACTCGTTGGTGACGGTGGTGAAGTCGGCGCCGGCTCCATTGTGGTAGTAGGCATCGCCGCTTATGCCCGTCCAGGTGGCGTAGTAGTATTGGCCGCCGTCGGGTGACGATGGCTGGACGACATAGAAGAGGTTGGGGAACTCGCGGCGAATCCAGGGACCGGCGTCGTCCTGGTCGGATATGGAGGAGATTCGCAGCTTGCTGAGGAACTTGTCGACTCCGGCCGGCGCGCGCGTGGCGCGGACATCGATGAGCGCCTGGGCGAGCGTGTTCGCGCCGCCCCAGAGGCAAATCCAGACGGGGCGCGGGTCGTTTTTTTCGACGGCGGCAATGATGGCCTTCGACCCTGCGGAGGATTTCCCGGGGCCGGTGGCCTCCATGCCGTAGGCCGACTGTCCGGGCGCGACTCGCTGGTCGAGATACCCGGCTTCGGGCCAGCCTTGCGCGTGCAGCAGCAGATTCGGCCGGACTTCCCCATAGGCTTTGATCAGCGCGTGCATGGTTTCGGGATGCGTAGCGGCTTTTTGCCATGTCGACGTCGTGGGGATGAGGGCTTCGATGTCGAGTTCGTTCGAGTACATGAGCAGGCGAACGAGGGACATCTGATCGTCGGGTTCGTTGCCAATGTCGCTGATGATTATGACGCGTGGATGTCCGGCGAAGTCGTCGACGTGGGTCGGCGGAATGGGCTGGGCGAGAGATAGATCAACTGCTGTTACAAATAGCGAGAGGAGGAGGAGAGGCCAACGCGCAAGAGATTGCATAGAGGGAGAATGATAACTGATCGGGTGCATAGTTCAGCGCCAAGGCTTCCCCATACTGTGGCCGAACCCAACAACGAGTAGACTCTTCTGGAATCACATTCGGAGCGCCCTTGCTCAACCGACGCAATTTTCTGAAGACCGGCCTTACGGCTGGAGCCGGAGTCGTTCCGCTGACCTCCGCGCTGAATCGTCTTGACGCCATGCCGGATTCTTCGCTTGAACAGGCAGCTGCCGCAGCGACGGACTCCTCGGCTGTCGAACTCGTCGCGCTTCCCGCGCGCCTGCCTCCGTTGGACCAATCGACACTCCCCTGGCAGCAGAAGATTCGGCGCGTGGGTCAAACCAACTTCAACGAATACGATCCCGCCGTGATGAACGTTGAGCAGTGGGCCGATTACTGGCACGCCGCCAAAGCAGACATTGTCTACGTCAGCGTGACCGGGATACTTGCCTTCTATCCGTCGAAGGTGAAATTTCATCGCCACGGGAAATTCCTGAACGACCGCGATCTCTTCGGCGAATGCACCGCCGCGGCAAAGAAACGCGGTATGCGCGTGGTTGCGCGCATGAGCCCCGATCTCAACTGGGGCGACGCGCTCGAGGCTCATCCCGAGTGGGCCATGCGCCACCAGGACGGATCGGTGCAGTACAGCGGCGAAGAGCCGCGCCTTTTCAAGACGTGCATGTTCACCAGCTACATGGATGACTACATCCCCGCGATCATGCGCGAGGTGAACTCGCTCTACGATGTGGACTGTTTCTACTGCAACGGCTGGCCTCCGTTGGGCAATCTGCCCGATTGTCACTGCGCGATTTGCAGCAAACTTCCGCCAAGCGGAACGCCGGCCTATTGGCGCGTCTTTACCGATCGGGTGCTCGAGCTGTGGCTGAAATACGATGCAATCGCCAAAGAGAAAAAGCCCGACAGCTTTTTTTTCGCCAACTCCGGCGGCAACGTGCGCGGCGGCCCGAATCTCGATCGCCTCGGCAAAATTACCGCATGGTTTCAGGCCGACAACCAGGGCCGCACCTATGATGACGCGGCTGTTTGGGGATGCAGCCTGCAAGGCCGCGTATGCAATGCGGTGCTCGACGGCAAGGTCGCAGCCAACGTTACCGCGGCCTACTCAACCGGCACTCCGGGATGGCGGAATGTCTCGAAGAATCCCGCCGAATCGAAGATGTGGCTCAACGAAACCGTCGCCAGCGGCATGGTGCCTTATTTCCATTTTGTAGGGTACGAGAATGGTTTTGTTGAAGACCGCCGCTGGCAGGAAGTGGGAACAGAGTATTTCCATTGGAGTGCAGGGCATGATGCGCATCTCGCCACGCGCCGCTCGATCGCCAACATCGGCGTCGTGATCGGGCAGAGCACGCAGCTTCTCTATCCCGGGCCAGCGACTGTACGCTTCTCGCGACTACATGCACGAAACCACGCAGGGGCTCTACGATGCGTTGCTGCAAGGGCGCTTTGCTTTTGACTTCGTCCATGAAGACCGCCTCGAGCCGGAGCGCCTCGCCAAGTATCGCGCTCTGGTGCTGCCCAACGTCGCCATGCTCAGCGATCGCCAGTGCCAGCAACTACGCGACTACGTACAATCCGGTGGATCGCTGATGGCCAGCTTCGAAACCAGCCTCTACGACGAAAACCTAAAACCCCGCGCTGATTTTGGCCTCGCCGATCTCATGGGCGTAAGCAAGAACGGCGATGCAGTCGGAACCAACGGCAATCCTTATTCTGCGCGCATCGAAGCGGCTGCCTCGGGGCACGCCATCCTGCAAGGGTTTCACGGCACAACATGGCTTGCTGGGGCGCAGAATCGGGTGCCGCTGAAGCCTGTCGATGCGCCGCTGCTCACCGTTGTTCCGGGCTTCGTGAGGTATCCTCCGGAGCTGGCCTATCCGCCACATCCGCATACCAACGAACCGGCTGTAGTTCTGCGCGAGACTGGAGCGAGCCGCACGGCATGGTTTCCGGGAGACCTGGAACGCACTTACTGGCTTACGGGCCACGGAGATATTCCGCGGTTGCTGCTCAACACCATCCGCTGGGTCAGCCATGATGAAAGCGTCGTCCAAGTGGATGGCCCGGGCTTCGTCGAGATGTTTTGTTGGGAGACTTCTCCCGGCTATGCCGTGCATTTGCTCAACTACACCAACGCGAATGCGCAACATGGATGGTTGCGCTCGGTCAACCGTGTCGGCCCGCAGAAGGTGACGATGAAGCTGCCACCTGGAGTTGGCGTGAAGTCGATCGAGCTACTTAAATCGGGACAGCGTCCTTCGTTCGCCTTGCATGACCAGACATTGCAGTTCACTGTCGCTTCTCTTGATGATTACGAAGTCGCGGCGATCACTGTTGGATAACAGAAGATAGGATTAGGGCTGTTCAAGAGGTCGCGCCCTGCGATCTTTCTCTGGTCATTTCTTTTCGAACTTCGCGGACCGCCTGATCAATCGCATCCTGAACTTGCTTTGGATCAAGACGGGCGTTTCGGTCTTTCACGGCTTGCACGGTTCGATCAAATAAGCGCCAACGAACTGAGGGTTCGCCAAACGTTCTTCGAGTTAGATTGGCCTTCGGCATTAGTCCCAGGATATACCGGAGAGATCGAGTCAGGGCTCCAGCAGCCTCGCGCTGAACTGCCCCACCTGTTCGGATTCGTTCGCATAAAACCAGTCCCCGATCTCTTGCGCCTGTATACCCACCTCGTCGCCCTCCGACACGTTCTTGACTTCGTTCGGAGCGTTGGCCAATCTCCCAATAAGCTTGCTCTCCTCGATTCTTTCCAGCGTTGACCACATCCATTCTTCGCCGTTTTCGTCTGCAAACCTGGATTTGACCAGGAACGCATCAGACTCTTGGCGACGCGAGAAGGCTTCCAGAAATTCGGGCCAACGGGCGCGGGCTTCGGCGACTACTTCCGCCAGGCGCGGATCGTCTTCTTCGACCGGGACAATAATGGCGGAAGTCTCATGGAGTTCCTCGAGCGAGAGGAAGGCTCGGAGCTTGTAAGGTAAATCGAGAGCGGTGGGGACGATTTCATTCGTTTGAGGGAAGTAGATTCCAAGATAGGCGTCTTCGAGCAGTTCGGCCGAGAGTTTGCCAAGAACTCCGTAGGCCTTCGACGCATCCGCCTTGAATGGGCCGCTTAGATAGTCGACGGATCTCCAGGCTCGATGCTCGGCGAACGCCTTTCTTCTGCGGAGTTCGGGGATGTCGGCCGCACGTTCGATAAGATCACCATCGATGTACGGGTTGGAAGAGTTGAGTACATTTAGCAGATGAGCTCCGAGCTTCAGGAAATAGGCATGCCCCGGCCTGATCGCCTGCAAGATTCTGTCCGTGTCGCTTTTTTCGTCAGCCGGCCCGTAGGCCTTTTCGTACGCCGTTCTCAGGCGATCTTCAGTGAGGAATTGTGGGGACTGCAAGAGAATCACCATTGAGAGAAACTGGTCGTCGGGCGTCGGAAGTGTTGGGAGACTCATGGCGTGACTCCGATCGTCTTATGTTTGCAACCAAGCTTTAAGCACGCGAAAGTCGTCAATAAGCCGGCAATCCCGTCACACTCTGCCCAATGATCAGCGTATGAATATCATGCGTTCCTTCATAAGTCTTCACAGATTCCAGGTTCATCATGTGCCGCATGATTGGGTAGTCATCGGTGATGCCATTCCCTCCGAGGATGTCCCGCGACATGCGGGCGCATTCGAGGGCCATCCAGACGTTGTTGCGTTTGGCCATGGAGATGTGTTCGTGGCCGACCTTGCCCTGGTCTTTGAGGCGGCCGACGTGGAGCGAGAGCAACTGCGCCTTGCTGATTTCGGAGATCATCCAGGTGAGCTTTTCCTGCACGAGCTGATGGCTGGCGATGGGTTCGTCGCGGAACTGCTTGCGCAGCAGCGAGTATTGCAGCGCCGTGTCATAGCAGGACATCGCAGCGCCGATGGCTCCCCACGAGATGCCGTAGCGGGCCTGATTGAGGCACATCAGCGGAGACTTCAGCCCTCCGGTCTTCGGAAGCAGGTTCGATGCGGGAATGTGAACATCCTGCAGCGAAAGCCCCGACGTCACTGAAGCGCGCAACGACCATTTGCCATGAACATCGTAAGCAGAAAAGCCGGGGCGGTCTGTCTCGACGAGAAATCCGCGGACGCTTTCGTTACCCAGCTCTCCTTTTTCGCCTGATTCATCTTCAACCTTGGCCCAGATGACGGCGACGTTGGCGATCGAGCCGGAGGTGATCCACATCTTTTCGCCGTTGAGCACGTATTCGTCACCGACTTTGCGAGCGCGGGTGCGCATCCCACCTGGGTTAGAACCGAAGTCAGGCTCGGTCAAGCCGAAGCAGCCGAGCTTCTCGCCGGTGGCGAGCTGGGGGATCCAGTAGTTCTTCTGCTCGTCGGAGCCGAAGGCGTGGATCGGGTACATAACCAGTGCCGACTGCACGCTGACGAAGCTGCGAATGCCGGAATCGCCGCGCTCGAGCTCCTGGGTGACGAGGCCGTATTCAACGTTCGACAGGCCGGCGCACCCGTAGCCTTCTATGGTCGCCCCGAAGAAGCCGAGCTCGCCCATGGGCTTGACGAGTTCGCGAGGGAAGCGGCCGTCACGATTGCACTGCTCGATGATGGGGATGAGATTGTCTTCGATGAAATCGCGGGCGGTGTTGCGGGTGAGGAGCTCTTCTTCCGAGAGCAGGTTGTCGAATCCAAGAAAATCTACGCCTTTGAACTTAAATGCCATTGCTGAAGTGACTCCAATCGGAATGATCAGCCTAGCAGGGCGGAGGGAGAGTGGTCTAACTGAGCGGTGTCCCGCCGGCTGACGTCTTCAGCCCCGGCAGCAAGGCCGTCATTGGCCGCGATTATGAATTTTTCATAACTTTCGCCGTCTCCCGTGGCGCGTTTTGCGCTGAACTCACGCTTTATACGTCAGAGGGGAGAGATACTTGGTCAGGATCCAGAGCCGGGGGGCGAAATATTTTGGACTTCAAACCATTACGTAATGAGTTGTGTGTGTGAATGAAATTGGCTCCCGATTCTCAAAGTATGGTGCGTTGAACCAGGCACTCCGCTTAAGAGGGAGCAGTATCAGAACGAGGATATAGATTCATGAGTGCTCTGCCAACCGTTTCGCCCGCGATGCTGGATGATTACGCACCGAGCGTGTTTCGCCACGCCGCCCGCATCGCGCGATTTTCCAAATGCATCGCAGATGAGCGCGATCTCCCGACGCAAACGACGGCCTATAAGGTCGGCAAGCGGGTGCTCGACCTCGCGCTTGCGCTGCTTCTGCTGCCTCCCGCCGCAGTGCTGACTGCGCTGATCGCGATGGCCATCGCATTGACCTCCAAAGGGCCGGTGATCTTTCGTCAGTCGCGCATTGGCCGCAACGGGCGCCCGTTCGTGATCTGGAAGTTTCGCACGATGCACGCCGATGCCGACTGCATTCTCCGCGAGCATCTCAAGAGCAACGCCGAAGCTCGCGAGGAGTGGCACGAGAAGCACAAGCTGGGCCGCGACCCGCGAATCACGCCGCTGGGCAGGCTGCTGCGTGAGACCAGCCTGGATGAGATCCCGCAGATCCTGAATATCTTCGCCGGCGATATGAGTTTCGTCGGACCGCGACCGATCGTCGCTAAGGAGACCATCAAGTATGCCGATCGGCTGCCGTATTATCTGGCTGCAAGACCGGGAGTGACGGGTCTGTGGCAGATCTCCGGGCGGTGCAATGTTTCGTATGAGACGCGAGTGATTCTGGATGAAACCTACGTTCGTCACTGGACGATCGGAGGGGACATCTGGATTTTGCTGCACACGCCGCGGGCGGTGTTTCGCAGGGATGGGGCTTGCTGATTCGGGGGAGCGGCGCCGCTCCCCCGAATCGGGTTTTATGTTCGGACTATGTCGCCAGGAGTGACACCATTCCGGAGAACAGCCTTCCACTTGCGTCCGGGATATCCGCCCAAAAGGCATAAACGACGTTGCCCTGGGCGAAGCCGCCCGGCAGCAGGTTAAGAGTCAGGTTGGTAGAGCCGTTGGGGCCCGGTTCCACGTCAACCCCCTGAACGATCAGCAGATGACCATTGACATTGACTGAGAAGAACGATGCATCCGAGCCAATGTTGCTGCCCAGCGCACTGCTGAGATTGAGGTGGATGGTCTGGGTCGTCGAGTCAGCGACCTGGAGGCTGGTGTTGCTTTCGACATATTCCGCCAACGGACCCCAGATTGGATTGTGATGAGGGCCGAAGTCTTCTACCTGCGTGGTGACCGGGTAGTCGCCGGGAGTGGAGTCGCTGACGATGATATGGGCACTGCGAGAGAGGTCCCCGAAGCCGACGAGGGAGATTGTGTTCTCCGCCTCGGTCATCGCCGCCGTCACATCGAGGTTGAGGGTTTCGCTGGGGGCGAGCGAAACCGTGTTTTGCAGTTTGCTGTTGACCCAGACCTGGAGCTTGTCGAGGCCGGGGTGGTTATTGGTCAGCATCAGATGGCCCTGGGTCGGCGTAAGCTCGGCAAAGGTCTGCCTGGCCCAGGTGCCGGTGTTCACTCTCAGGATGGTGAAGATGGGCTCCTTGTTCGCCGTGTTGCCGTGCTTATCAGTGATGGCAAGTACGATCCGGGCATGGTTGAAGTTGTCGAGCTTGGTCACGGTCAATGGGACAGGTTTGGTGCTGCCTCCAGCGGCCATGGGCAAATGAGGCATTGCGGAACAAGAGACGGCGTTCACTACCGCAATGTTGGCGATGCCGGAGCCAACCTGTGCCTCGATATGAAGCTGAATTGGAGGCCCGGGTTGGACCGCCGTCACCATCAGACGGGCTCCCCTGGCATTGCACCATTCAGGCTTTGCGTTCTTAGTGGTGGCGTCGCAAGGTTCTTCCTCGCATTCCCCGTTTTCGCCCTCGCAATCGTGTGAGCAGCAGCCGTCGCTGCAAACGGTGGTGTCATCTTGGCTACAGCAAGTGCCCATAATGCAGTTAGGTTTCGCCGCACTACAACAGGTGCTGCCGTTGCAGATATGCGCAAAATCGCAGCAGCCCGTGCCCGCACTATCGCAAGGACCGTGGCAGCAATGTGATCCGCAGATGTGATCGACGCCGTCCCCGGGGTGGCAGCACACGGTATTTATGCAGTTGGCGGGATCACAACATTCGCCTCCCGTCACCGGGCATTCGGACTCTCCGGGCGGGCAGCCCATTGCCCAGGCTCCTGGGAGCGATAGGCTCTCGAGACCCGTCACAAACAACGATCCCACTGCCACCCTAAGAATGTTCCGCCTCGTGATGCCGCCCGCGATAAGGCGGCTCACGTTATCGAACAAGTGCCCTTTGCTCATGCTGTCCCCCTCGGCGCTGATTCAGCGATAACGTTTGCGGTGGAGTTCTTCAATTTCCCGTCGCTCAGTCGAGCCTTGGCGATTGCCCGTTTGGCGAGAAACCGAGCACCGAGTTCGATAAAGATACTGCCGCGCCGCGCCGACTCTTCCCGCATCCAGCCAACAATCGTTTCGAGGTTTTGTTTGCACCACGCCCAGCCCTTGCTATCCATCAAAGCGGCGCGCTCGTTGCAGGGGCAGTCTGCCGTCACTGCGATTCCCAGCTTGGCGAGCAGCCTTTTCAGCTCCGTTCCTGGACCCGTCCCGACAATTTCCTTAGCGGCCAGCGCCGGTGCGGCCTTCTGTCCGCAGGTGTTCTTCGTGGCGGACTTGGCGGCAAGCTCCTTCTCTGTGGCCTCGCCGACGGCATAGCGCGCCAGCACCGGCACGCGGTCTGCGCCCACAGCCAATGCCTTTGCCACATGTCCTTTTTCGTCGAGAAGATAGGCAACTGGAGTTCCATAGTTTTCGAAGGCCGGCATTACGGGGGCGTCTTGCCGAAGCAGAACTGAGGCCTCGAAACCGTGTTCGCGCGCCAGCTTGCGGTTGGCGTCGGCATCGCCACTGCTTGCGAGCACCAGCTCAACATTCTGCAAGCGAAAGGCCTGCTTGAGCCGTGCAAACTCCGGGGCGATCTTGGTGCAGAAGCCGCAGTTTGGGCTCCAGTTGACAACCAGGACCTTCCGGCCCGCGGAAGTCTTCCAGTGCCACTTCATTCCCGTCGAGGTTGGGCAGCTTGAACGCGGGGAAGGGCTCGCCCACCGGCAGGCCTTCGACAACCGCTGGCTCACTGGGTGCGGCAATCGTCTGTAATTGCTGCTCGATCTCGTCCAGCCGAAGGAGGACCCGGCCCTGCTGCTTAATGACCTGATATAGGACAAAGAGCACGGCCCAGACAGTGACGATCACGACGGCTAGTAACAGACCAACAAACCACGAAAGTAACCCTTGCATAGGATATTCACGTCCGATCCTGTGTATTGGAGCAACGAGGATTGAGCTCCATCAAAGTTGGCGCGGAATATATCAACCAACACAAGAATATGCAAGGAAATTATTTCCACAGACGATGTTTTTCATGCATTTGAAGGAGTAGATGTCATATAAAGCCAATTAAGTAATCAACATACAGTCATTACATGCCCTACTAAAGTTAGACGTTGGTAACCGTCAGACTTGCCGTTTCGCGCCGTTTCCGCGACGCGATCCTAATTCCGACTGGCCAAGATACCAGTTTGATGTTAGTATTTGGGCCGATTCCTTGACGCGAATGCGTTAGTGGTAGTTATGTTGCAATCACGCCATCAGTTATTCGTTGTACCGCACCGCGTGGCGTGGCGATTCCCGATAGGTCCGCAGAGGAGCTTCGCGATGAATGAAGCGATTTTCTCCAACTTTCGCAGGTTAAGTGGCGCTCTGCTGGCGATTGCGATCATGCTGGCCCTGGCCGATGAATCGCAGGCGCAGCGCTTCTCGACCCGCCACATGCGCGATGCGGTGGGTAACGGGGTGGTGCGGCCCGTCGGAAGGCTCGAAGCGACCCATGTCATGACTCTCGATATTGTTCTGCCGCTGCGCGATCAGGCAGGCCTCGATGCGTTTCTGGCAGACCTATATGACCCGGCCAATTTCTCACGCCGCCAATTTCTCACGCCGCCGGAGTTTACCGAAAGATTCGGCCCCAGCCAGGCGGACTACGACGCGGTGGTCCATTTCGCGGAAGCTCACGGATTTACGGTTGCCGGCGGCACGCGTGATGGGATGGACGTCCTGATTCAAGGGACTGTTTCAGCAATAGAGAACGCTTTTCACGTAAGGATGCTGACGTACCGGCACCCCACCGAGAGTCGTACTTTCTACGCCCCGGACCGCGAGCCTACGACGAGCCTGCCATTTCCCCTCTGGCATATCTCGGGTCTGGACAACTACTCCACACCGCACCCCATGTTTGTCAGGAAGAGCGATTACGCCAAGGCCCATGGTATCGATGCTGAGGCAGTGGTTTCTCACGCCACCACCGGTTCGGGTCCTTCCGCTTCTTTCGTGGGAAGCGATATGCGCGCTGCCTATTATGGCGGAACGGCCCTGACCGGCGCCGGCCAGAATCTCGGCTTGCTCGAGTATGGGGGCACGGATCTTGCTGACCTGGATACTTATTTCGAGAGCGTTGGGCAAACCAACAACGTCCCCATAAAGCTCCTTTCCACGGACGGGACGAGCACATCCTGCAAGTACACCCAAACTGGCGGGTGGTGCGACGACACGGAACAGAATCTCGATATGACTCAGGCGATTGGTATGGCTCCGGGACTCGCAAGCCTGGTGATGTATATCGGATCGACCGATACCGCGATGCTCAGCGCGATGACGACGCACAACCCGCTGCCCACCACCATTGGTTGCTCGTGGAGCTGGACACCGGTCGATCCGAATACGTTGAACCCCTACTTCGAGAAGATGGCAGCTCAGGGTCAGAACTTCTTCGTGGCGTCCGGCGACGATTCTACCTGGTCGAAGGGGAATGATCCGTGGCCTGCGGACAATGCCTATGTCGTTTCCGTCGGCGGTACGGACCTGACCACCGCCAGCGCTGGAGGTCCGTGGAAATCAGAGACCGCGTGGACCTATAGCGGCGGCGGCATCTCCCCGGACAAGATCGCGATCCCCTCCTGGCAGCAGACAGCAGGCGTAGTCAACTCGAGCAACCACGGTTCGACCAAGTATCGCAACGGCCCAGACGTGTCGGCCAATGCGAACTTTACCTTCTACACCTGCGCCGACCAGGAAGGTTGCCTGGCGAACGAGTACGGTGGCACCAGCTTCGCCGCGCCCATGTGGGCCGGCTACATTGCCCTGGTCAACGAGTTGTTGAGCAACAACAGCGAGACGACGATGGGATTCCTCGACCCAGCCATTTACGCGCAAAATGTTACATCCAGTTATGGCGTCGACTTTCACGACATCACCAGCGGCACGTCCGGCAGCTATTCGGCGGTTACCGGCTACGATCTGGTGACCGGCTGGGGAAGCCCGAAAGCTGGCTTGGGCGTGGATGCTGAGACTAGCTCCCTCCAGTTCGGCACGATTCCGTTTGGATCGACTGAAGTATTGCCCTTGACTATTGCCAACGTGTGGGTGCCGGGCACGGTCACGGTGGGTACGGCGATCAATGGCCCCAGCTACAAGATTCTCACCACCTCGCAGAATACTTGCCAGGCGGGAATCTCGGCGGGCCAGACCTGCACCCTGCCGGTGGAGTTTTCCCCGGCGACGGTGGGCGGGCACGGGGACACCCTCACCCTGACCCCGAGTGCGGTGGTTGCGGCCTCGACAGTGAGTCTGCACGGTACTGCGAGTGGCGTAGGCGCGGAACTCAGGGTACTCCAGTTTGGCACTATCGCATTCGGTACCACGGAAGTCCTGCCGCTCACCATCACCAACGTCGGCGTGCCGGGCACGGTTACGTTCTCTACAGAGATCAACGGCCCGAGTTACAAGATTCTGACTAACGCGCAGAACACCTGTCAGGCGGGGATTACTGCGGAGCAGAGCTGCATTCTGCCCGTGGAGTTTGTTCCAGCGACGGTTGGCGCGCATGACCACATCCTGACCCTGACGCCGAGTGGCGGAGCGGCAGCATCGTCGGTCTCGCTCATAGGTGTAGCGTCCAGCTCAAACTAGAGCGGCAGGAAGGGCAGTTGTTCGAAAAGACATAACGCGGGCGCGAGCGTTAATTACGGTGTTCAGATAGCGTGGCCCGCGCCAGAACGCTCGGTGCGAGGGGAGACTTTGCGTCTTGACTGGTCGCCTGTTTCCGGATTGTGCGGGGATTCTGTTACGGCGCTCTCACTCCAGGTAGTCCCTTATGAAAGGGTCTGTCGAGTGGACCAGTTCCTCTGTCGTTCCGTCGAAGGCCAGCTCTCGGTCGTGGAGTAGCAGAAAAGTAGTCTGGGGGTCGAGTTCGCCCTGGGGCAATGGCACCATCTTGTTTTGTTCGGTATCGAAGCGGTGGGTTGCCATGGTGAAGGCGTCCTGGAGGCGGTGAGTGACGAGCAGCGAGCTGGTGTGGAAGACGTCGCGCTGTTTTACGACGAGCTCGATGATGGTGGTTGAGGTGATCGGATCGAGGCCCCCGGTGGGGGAGTCGTAAAGGAGCAAGTCGGGCTTGCTGATGATGGCGCGAGCGATGGCGACGCGGCGGCGCATGCCTCCGGAGAGCTCGGAGGGGAACTTGTCAATGGTCTGTTCGAGCTCGACGAAACGAAGCACTTTGAGGACACTGCGCTCGATCTCTTCGGCGGAGGCATGCTCTTCGATGAGCCGGTAGGCGACGTTGTCCCGGACGGTCATCGAGTCGAAGAGCGCGCCCTCCTGAAAGACCATCCCGATGCGGTCGCGGAAGGCGAAAAGATCATTCTCGGGCATGGCATTTATGTCCTGGCCGAAGGCGAGGACTCGTCCGGAGTCAGGACAAAGGAGGCCGTTGGCGAGTTTGAGCAGGACGCTTTTGCCGACTCCGGCAGGGCCGAGGACGATGCGGGATTCTCCGGGCATCACTTTGAAGGAGATGTTCTTGAGGACTTCGTTCTGGTCGAAGGCGATGGAGACGTCTTCGAAGACGACAATAGGCGCGCTCGGGTCCTGAGGAGGTTGTGCGGGGCGGGTTAGCTCGGCTGTAGCCATAGGTTAGGAACCAGGGACTAGCGACCGAAGACACTGATCATGAATTGGCTAATGACGAAATCGGAAGCGATGATGAGCACTGAGGAGACGACCACCGCCTGAGTGGTGGAGCGGCCGACGCCCTGAGTTCCTCCCTTGGTGTTCATGCCGTAGAAGCAGCCGATGGTGGCGATGATGAAGCCAAAGAAGACCGGCTTGACCAGACCCTGCAGGATGTCCGGGTACTGCAGGGATTGATAGGCATTGTGGAAATACTGGGTGGCATCCTGGCCGAGCAACCAGACGGCGACCCATGCTCCGCCGAGGGTGCCGACCGCGTCTGAGACGATGGTGAGGAAAAAGAGCACGAACACCGTCGCGAAGATCCGCGGGCCGACCAGCTTGCGCACCGGGTCAGTGCCCAGGGCGCGCATGGCGTCGAGTTGCTCGGTGACGCGCATGGAGCCCAGCTCAGAGGCCATGCCCGAGGCGTTGCGGCCCGAGACCATAAGGCTGGTGAGCACCGGGCCTAATTCTTTGATCATGGAGAAGCTGACGAGCTGGCCGGTGATGGCGGCGGCCCCGAACTGGGCCAGAGTAGACGCCGATTGCAGGGCAAGGACGCCGCCGGTGAAAAAACCAGTGAGTAAGACGATTGGGAGCGAACCTACGCCGATACTGTCGGCCTGAGTGATGAAATCCGCCAAGTAGCGCGGCCGGTTGAGGAAGGTTCCAACCGCGCGGCCCGATAAGAGGGCATAGTTCTGTACTGAGAGGACGGACTTCTTGGCGGCGTCTTCGGTCTTATTCATTGGCGTGGCGGCGGTGGGCGTCGATGCCGACGCTGCTGAGATTCACTTAAGCCGAGGGTACCACAGAGAGAGAGCGAGGCCGCGCTTTGCCATGCGGCAACCGCCTCCCTTCATCGCGCAGTCGCACGAGCGCTAGCGCCGCAAAAAAAACTTCGTGATCGAACCGATCGGGAATAAGGGAAAGTACGCATCTATTCTGACCTACCTATGGCTAAACCGGGAAATGGGAACGACCGCTATCGCCAGCTCAGCGGGGCTTTTGTCGATCGTTGCAGGACGCACTCTAATCTTCCGTCTACAATCGAGCAGGTCAGCTACGGCTCTTGAGTTTTCCTTAACCTCCATGTTTCGGGCGTCGATGAGCTCCACCTCTTGGGTAGCTCCGTGCCGATCGATAATCTCCCTCGTCACGATCGGAAGCAGGGGAGCTGACAGATCGACGGGGACAGCGCTACAGCGCTCGTCTGTCCCGGGTGGTTTCACTTCGAATCGGTGAAGCGGTCGTAAGGTCATAGCAGGGTCGGCTGCCCCTCCGGGCAGCTCAAAGATGGCAGGATCCACTTGGCCAGCGGCTTGCACCGCAATGTCGGCGGTCAGTAACGTCCGATCACCGGATTGAACGGTGAGACGCCGCGGCACTGTATGCCCGGCGAAAGCGGCATCGTCCTGCCAGCTAATGGTCATGCCGTGGCCGATGCTCTCAACCAACATGCCGCTAGGCAGGAAGGCGTATCCAGTCTGAGGCATGCTACTTACGTTGACATCGATGGGAAGGTGCCTGAAATCGGCGCGTATGAGTACATATGGCAGCTTTCCAGCGTTCTTGTGTTCGATCGACCAATCGCGGTACTCAAACCCACGTTCCACATCAGGGGAGATATGCTCACGGCGGATTGGGTAAAATAACGCGTCTAACAGCATCAGAACACGGCTCGGCTCGTAATCCGAGCTGAACTGCATCTTCCTCCCCGCCTGGGACTCAACTTCCACTGCGTGATAATCGCCTAGGGTTACCTCGCGTCGCCAATGATGCGGTGCGATCCAGGTCTCCTCGTAGACGCCGTCGCCGCTTTTAATCTGCGCCTTCCCATTGTCGAGAAGTTCAAGCCCCGGAAGCGCCTTGAAGGCCACCCTCATGTGAAACGGGGCCGCATCGTAAACGCGCAGACTCATCTGATCGCTGGCGCGCTTAAACCAGCCGACCGCGTCTTTCGGATCGGCGTCGGGGCTCGCTGTGCCGATCTGCGCAGACAAGGGCAAGAACAGGCTCGCGAACGACAAAACGAGAAACCGCCGAAAAAGTGCGGACTAGCATATGGAGTTGGAGCGCCATGGAGGGGAGCATAAATCTCCCGATATAGACGTGGGACGTAAATACTATAACCAAGCCGTCGCGTCATCCTTCGAAACAGGCCGGATCATTGACGGCGTATTCACTCCCTTACGCGCTTCTTGATCTCGATATTCAGCCGTCTCACTCAAAGGTCCAACTGAGAATTTGCTGTGTCGAGGTTGTGCTACCGGTACTGGCGGTAAATCCAACGTAGGCGGTATTGCCGCCGACGATAGCCGGAATATCGACTACGAACGGGTGCGACCAGGTTGCCAGGGTAACCTGGTCAGTGATGGTAAGAGTGAGAATTTCGCCATCGTAGGTGAGCTTGGCGTCCATCTCATCGCCGCTGTGCAGGTTGATGCCGCTGCCGGTCAGGTCGATCCCCCCAACCGGCGTGGCCCCATCGACAAAAAGGCCGGTCGAGTCGTTCGAGGGGTCCCCGGAATTTTGGTAAAGGTCGAACTTGACCGCCACGCTATTGCCTATGCCCTGATACCCAAGGTTACTGCCGCCGCCGCCCTTGGCGTTGGGTCCGACATTTTGAATCGTGAAGGTAAAACCGTCCGCGGCCGGATTCGTTAGCTGGAAGGTGAAGTCAGTGGCAAACGACTGGATATTCACCGGAGAAGCATAGAAAGCACTGCTTTGCTCGCCCAATCGGCCCTTGGTCAATTCGAGGGAGGTTCCGGCGAGCGAGGCGCTGCCGTTGATGATCAGGCCGGCTGCGGAAAGAAAGCCCGCCGGGTTGTAAGGCACTTGCACGGCTTCATAGCTCCAACTGAGAACTTGTTGGATGGAAGCATCCCTTCCCGTGCCACCCGTGAAGCCGACGTAAGCGGTGCTGCCGCCAACCGTTGTCGGAATGTCGATCGTGAAGAGATGGGACCATGTCGCTCCGGTCACCACATCGGTGAGAGTCAGGTTGAGGGTGGTCCCGGTATAGGTGATATGGGCGCTCATTATATCGCCGCTGTGCAGGTTTATGCCTGTGCCGGTCAGGTCGATCCCCCCAACCGGGATGGCCCCATCGACAAAAAGGCCAGTCGAATTATTCGAGGGGTCCCCGCTATTTTGGTAAAGGTCGAACTTGACCGCCACGCTCTGGGCGATGCCCTCATATCCCAGCGAACCGCCGAGAGCGCCAAGCGCGCTGGGCTGGGTATTCTGAATCGTGAACGTGAAACCGTCGGCGATTGCATTCGATAGCTTGAAGGTGAAGTCCGTGGTGAAGGACTGGATGTTCACCGGCGAGCTGTAGAAAACGCTGCTGGCCTCGCCCGCGCCGTTGGTCAATTCCAGGGAGGTCCCAGCAAGCGAGGCATTGCCGTTGAACTGGAACTCATCCTCGTCGGTCGTAAAGCCCGAGCTGAAGTCAAAAGGCTGGGTCGGCGGCGGCACGCCGACGCTCACCCCGTTGCCCGAGCCAGTGCCGGGGTTGTTTTCGAACTCGGAGGGCGTGTACAGGTTCTGCATGCGATAGGCACGGTAAGTCTCCTGGTTCGTTCCTATCTGATAGACGATTTGTCCGGCGAGGTTGACCTCGCTCACCTGTGTGCCGCCCCCCGGCAGAATTCCGCTGTTGAAGCTGGCGTAGATATCGCCGTTGCCCGGAGTGAGCAACTGCGCGCTTCCAAGCGCAAAAGAGTACCCGCCCAGGTCGGCCGCCGTCTCGACATAGACTTGCCGCGCCGCCTCATCGACCAGGAGGATCATGCCGCGGCTGTTTTGGGTCCCAGGGCAGTACAGGTTGCGGGTGTTTCCGTCGTCGAAGACGGTCATGACCATCAAACCGCTGCTGCCGAGGTCCTGCCCGAAGTCGAAGTGCGCATCGTGCTGGTGGGTGAACCAGGGGATGACGTTGGGATCGCCGGGGATCGAGGGGACATTGCAGGTCTGGTTGGTGGGCGGATTGACGATGGTGAAGTCAAGTCCCGCGCCCATTCTCCAGATCAAGCTGCCGTCGCCCGTGCCTTTGGCGTAATTGATCTTGAGGACCATATCCTGAGCGCGCTCGGAGATGATGATGTTGCCGTCCTCCGTTCCTTGCAGCGCATTGGTGTGGGTCCAGTCGTGAATGCCGGCACCGGCTACATCGCCATCGGTGGCGAGCCGATTGATGTCCTGATGCGCGAAGGAGTCCCATGCCCACAAGAGCTGAAGGTTGTGGTCCACGACCAGCACCAGGTCGCCTTGAATGGTGATCGGATTGGTGGGAGTGCCGCCCTGCGCGCTGGTCGACTGAACGAAGCGTGTGCCAAGCAGACCGATGTTGCCGTCTGGCAGGACCCTGGCTTCATGGGAGTCGAACTGGCTGATCGCAGGAAAGCCTTTGGCTGCCAACTGCTCGTTCATGATATCGCGGTTCGTTTGCAGAACCATGTTTCCCGCAAGGTCGTATTCCTCGAGGATCGTCGTTGACGGAATTGAATAGAAGTTCCCATTCGGCTCCATTCGAGGCAAGGACAAGTTACTCAAAGTCAACCCGAGGTTGTGGGGGAAATACCAGAGCACCTTGCCGGAGAGGTCGGTCGCGGTCGGCTCCGCCGTCTGAAACAGGAGCACTGGATAGGCCGCGTCGTATGCCTGGGGCGGCACAGTGTCCGTAAAGGTATTCGTCGGGAAGTTGGAGGGAAGCGGGCCGGTGGTAAATGGAAGATCGTTGCCCGTATGCACTAGGCTGGTCCCGCTGTACTCCTCCCAATGCATCAGATATTGGGTCGACGGATACATGCCCGCGATATAGACGTTTGCGCTGTTCGTCGAGCACGGTATCAGGTTGGTGGTCATTGACGCCGAGGAACTCGCCGGATGAAAGCGGACCAGCACGGAATCGCCCGCCGCGCAGGGAGGCGCGCTGAACAAAGCGACCAGTGGGTGCACGGTAGGATTGACGACCCCCGCGGCCAGCGGAGCGGTGACCCAGGGCTGCAGAGTGAAATTTGCGGACACAGGCGCAAAGAGGACATACGGCTTTTTGGTGGTGTCGCGCACCACCACGCTGAACTGGTAGGCTCCTTCGACCGTGTGCGGCACCCAGGTAAAGGTTGCGGTGGTGCTGAAGTCTTGAAGGATCTGCGCCTGCCCGTTGAAAGTGACCATGAAGCGATAGCCGTAGGTGTGCCCCGATGGTGGGCTTTGCACCGTCGCCGTCCAGGTCACCGGGGTGCCGAGCATCTGGGGACTCGCCACGCTGGGCGTCAGGGTGACGCTTGTGGCTCGCGCCTTAGAGGGCAGTCCGATCAACACGACAAATGCAAGCACGCCTAGACAAAGGCTGCGGAGCATGAGTTGGACACCGCGCGACGCCACTATAAATGTACGCATATCATCCCCATTTCTTGAACCTAACGAGCGGTCATTAGATGCCACTTGACACTGGCGCCAAGCGAGACATTTGCGATAAGCTGCCTTCGCGGGATCGCTTATCTTTAAAGCGTTATCAGGCCAACCATGGTCAAGTAGTTATCGGGAAAGACTCTACGCTCGCGAGCGAGTCTTACATTGGGTCAAACCGTTGTCAACATAATTGTTGAACGGCCCATTTGTGCTCGACGAATTTGATAAAGAAGCTTGTTGGCTCAGGTTAGAGGCGAAGCAATCTGCACTGGGCCTGCGGTCAGGGCGAATGGAGACACGGTGATATCAGACGGACAGGGATCGCACTGACTGGTCGGGAACGCTAAGGTAATCGGATATCGGCCGAAGTCAGACCCTAGTCCTTAACGCGCTTCTTAATCTCGATATTCAGGCGTTTGATCTTTTGCTTGAGAGGTGTCGGTCTGGTTCCAGTGGCGGCGCTCGAGCTTGTCGATAATGATACGGCGCTCGATGTCTTCGAGGACGTGGAAGAGCGAGGCGTTGCCGTTCTGCTCGACCAGACTGGAGGAATAGCTGCGTCCGGTGAGATGGCCGGGCAGCAGATCGGAGCTGATGACCGGGCCGGAGGAGAGCACGACTCCGCGCTCGATAAGGTTTTCGAGCTCGCGGACGTTGCCGGGCCTCGATGCCAGGCATTTCAGTCCTTGACGCGCTTCTTGATTTCGATATTCAACCGTCTCACTCAAAGGTCCAATTGAGAATTTGCTGGGTGGAGGTCCCGGCTCCCGTGGCGCCGGTGAATCCGACGTAGGCGGTGCTGCCGCCCATCGTTCCCGGAATGTCGATCGTGAAGGGGTGCGACCATGTTGCCATCGTTACTAGGTCGGTGATCGTCAAGGTCAGGGTCGTGCCGTTGTAGGTGATATGGCCGTCCATCGCGTCGCCGCTGTGCAGGTTGATGCCGCTGCCGGTCAGGTCGATCCCCCCAAACGGCCCGACCCCATCGATAAAAACGCCGGTCGAGTTGTTCGAGGGGTCCCCAGTATTTTGGTAGAGGTCGAACTTGATTGCAACGCTATTGCCAATGTGCTCATACCCCAGCGAACCGCCGCGACCGCCGAGCGCGCCGGGCCCGACATTCTGAATGGTAAAGGTGAAGCCGTCCGCGGCTGGATTGGTGAGCTGGAAGTTGAAATTGGTGGTGAACGCCTGAATGTTCACCGGCGTTGTATAGAAGGCGCTGCCGGCCTGGTTCTCGCTGCCGTGGCTAGTCAATTGAATGGCTGTCCCGGAAAGCGAGGCGCTTCCATTCATGGACAGGCTACTCTCGGAAGAGAAGCCCGCCGGGTAGTAGAGCGGTTGCCCGGCTTGATAGCTCCAGCTCAGGATTTGTAGAGTCGAGGTGTCGGCTCCGGTGGCGGCGGTGAAGCCGACATAGGCGGTGTCGCCGCCGACAGTTGCCGGAATATTGATCGGGAACGGGTGCGACCAGCTCTTCCAGATCACCGTGTCTGTAAGAGTAAGGTTGAGGGTCGTGCCGTCATAGGTGAGATGGGCGTCCATGGTGTCGCCGCTGTGCAGGTTGATGCCGCTGCCGGTCAGGTCGATCGAGGTCGGCCCGGTGGGCAGTGCCCCGTCCACAAAAATGCCGGTCGAGTCATTCGAAGGGTCCCCGGGATTTTGGTAGAGATCGAACTTGACCGCCACACTCTTGCCGATGCCCTCATACCCCAGCGAACCGCCGTGACCGCCGAGCGCGCCGGGGCCAACATTCTGAATCGTTAAGGTGAAGCCGTCGGCGGCTGGATTGGTGAGCTGGAAGGTGAAGTCGGTGGTAAACGACTGAACATTGACCGGCGACGGATAGAAAACACTGCTGGCTTCATTCAGTCCACCGTTGGTCAATTCAAGGGCCGTGCCGGCAAGCGAGGCGCTGCCATTGGACTGCAACTCTCCCGGAGCCTGCCCAAACCCCTGGCTAAAGTCGATGGTAGGCGGCACCTGCCCAAAGCCATAAATCTCCGTTGTGGTGAGCACGTTCCCGCTGCCGTCGGTGATCTCAACCGCGCCATTCCGTCTGCCTCCGGCCAGGGGCGCGAAGGTCACGTTCACCACGCAGGTTTCGCCCGCCGTCACCGGGCCGGTGCAGGTGCTTCCGCTGGCCAGGGTGAAGTCGAGATCTGGCGCGCCGCCGGTCAGCACCTTCGGAGTGCCGAGCGTCACATCGGCGTTGACGTTATAGTTGAGCGTCAGCGTTTCGTTGCATGGCGCAGGCGTAGTCTGCTCGGGAGTGCAGACGTAAACGCCCTCAAAATTGACTGAGCGCGTCTGCAAATCTAATACGCGGTCGTTGCCGGGATCGGTGGTGAACACATCCCCAGTTCTGTCCACAGCAACTGCGATGGGACTAGACAGGCCGGTGAACGGCAGGGTCACCTGCGGCCCGTAGCCCGTCGCTGTCTTCGGCAATTCCACTACGATGCTGTTGGCGTAGGCGGCGATGAACACATCCCCGGAGCTGTCCACGGCAACTCCGGGGGGCGCTAACAAGCCGCTGGTCGGCAGGGTCGTCTGCGGCCCGTAGCCTGTCGCCGTCAGCGGCAATTCCACAACACGGCTATTGCCGGCGTCGGCGATGAACACATCCCCAGCGCTGTCCACGGCAACTCCGTAGGGGTAAAGCAGGCCGCTGGCCGGCAACGTCGTCTGCGGTCCGTAGCCCGTAGCCGTCTGGGGCAATTCCACCACTCGGCTGTTGAGCTCGTCGGCAATGAACACATCCCCGGCGCTGTCGACGGCTATTCCTTGGGGGTTATTCAGGCCGCTGGTCGGCAGGGTCACCTGCGGCCCGTAGCCCGTCGCCGTCTTGGGCAATTCGTAGCCCACAGTCGGGAACGGGTGTTCCCCGATAAAGAAAAAACCAGCCAAGAACACATCCCCCGTGCTGTCCACTGCAACTCCATCGCTTACCAGGATGATTGGCAGGGTCGTCTGCGTTCCGTAGCCCGTAGCCGTGTGGGGCAGTTCCACCACCCCACCCACCGTCTGGTGGTAGGCGGGATTGACGACGAACACATCCCCAGCGTTGTCCACGGCAACTCCGAAGGGGAGCGGAACGCTGATCGGCAGGGTGGTCTGCGCGCCGGTAAAGGTCACGCTCTGCCCAGATGCTGCCACCGGGACAAGGCAAAGCAGGACGCCGCCGAACAGCGCCAGTGGTTGTTGGAAGAAGAGAGCGGTTACAACACGGAACCGGGGCAGGTAATGCAGTTGCATAGCGGCGCCTCCTGCTGTGTCGCGCCTATCAATCTTAATGCCCCGGAAGTATAGGCGGGTAAGTGCTGAAAGTCAACGAAATATTTCTGGCGGTGGAAACGCCCTACTTAGGAGCAAGCAGGAGTTCCATCTGTTAGAAGGGGGTGAAATCTTCTTCTCCGGGCGCGTCGGCGCAATTCTGATACCAGAAACCAGCCTTGGCGCCGTGCTCAATCCTTGACGCGCTTCTTGATCTCGATATTCAGCCGCTTGATCTTCTGGTTGAGGGTGGACAAGGGAATGCGGAATTGCTCGGCTGTGTCGGTCTGGTTCCAGTGGCAGCGCTCGAGCTTGTCGATAATAATGCGGCGTTCGATGTCCTCGAGGATGTCGAAGAGCGAGGCGTCACCGTTCTGCTCGAGCAGGCTGGAAGAGTAACTGCGGCCGGTGAGATGGCCGGGCAGCAAGTCGGAGCTGATGACCGGGCCGGAGGAGAGCACGACTCCGCGCTCGATAACGTTTTCGAGCTCGCGGACGTTGCCGGGCCAATCGTAATCCACGAGGGCGCGAATGGCGTCGGGTGCGAGTGTGCGCAGCACCAGTTCGTTCTCTTCAGAGAAACGCTTGAGGAAGTGGGCGGCCAGCAGCGGGATATCTTCGCGGCGCGCGCGCAGGGGAGGCAAGTCGATGGAGATGACGTTAAGGCGGTAGTAGAGGTCCTCGCGGAAGCGGCCCTCACGGACTGCCTGGTGCAGATCGACGTTGGTGGCGGCGATGATGCGAACGTCAACCTGGATTTCATGAACTCCGCCGAGGTGCATGAAGCGCTTGTCCTGGATGACGCGAAGGATCTTCGCCTGCGTATCCATGCTCATGTTGCCGATCTCGTCGAGGAAGAGGGTGCCGCCGTTGGCGATTTCGAAATAGCCCTTCTTGGCGGCGATCGCCGAGGTGAAGGCGCCCTTGACGTGGCCGAAGAGCGTTGACTCAAGCAGGTCGGTGGGCATGGAGCCGGTGTTGACGGGCACAAAGTTCTTATCGCGGCGGGGCGAGTTGGCGTGAATGGCCTTGGCGATCAGCTCTTTGCCAGTGCCGCTCTCGCCGAGGATGAGGATTGTCGAGCGGCTGGGCGCAACCTGGGCGACAAGATCAAAGATTGTCCGCATGGACTCGCTCTTGCCGACGATGTTCTCGAAGTTGTAGCGCTGCTTGAGTGCGCGCTTGAGCTGGATGTTCTCTTCTTCGGCGCGATAGCGGGCGATCGAGGCGCGAATGTCGGCGAGCAGCTTCTCATTGTCCCAGGGCTTCTGGACGAAGTTCTGCGCCCCGGCGTGGATTGCGTCGACCACGTTGTTGACGGTTCCATAAGCGGTGATCATGATGACCGGCAGATCGGGATAACGCTCTCGAATCTGCCCGAGGACCTCGATTCCGTTCATCCCGGGTAGAGCCAGATCGAGAAGTACGAGATCGTAAGACCCCTGGCCGAGGGTATTGAGTCCCGCCTCGCCGTCGGGAGCGGTGTCGACGGTGTAGCCCTCGAGGCCGAGCAGGACCTCGAGCGATTCGCGAATGCCCGCTTCATCGTCGATGATCAGGATGCGGTGGGCGTTTTCAGTGTTCGTGGTGCTCGACTCTGGCGGCAGAGTCAGGGTTGCTTCAGGCATTTACAGTTTTCCTTACTAACGGAAATTCCAGGTAGAAAGTGGTTCCAGCCCCGGCCTGGCTTTCGACTTCAATCTTGCCGGCATGCTCTTGAATGATGCCGTAGGTCACCGCCAGGCCGAGTCCGGTGCCGCGTCGCTGCCCTTCGCGGGGCGCACTTTTGGTCGTGAAGAACGGGTCATAGATCCGTTTCACGTGCTCGGGGGAAATGCCCGAGCCGGTGTCGGAGACGGAGACGCCGACATGGCCATTGACCTCCGTTGCGACCCTCAGCGTACCTCCTCCGGCCATGGCGTCTTTGGCATTCAGAAACAGATTGAGGAAGACCTGCTGCAGCTTGCCGGGGTTGCCGAGGATGGGCGGAAGCGCCGGGTCAAGCGCCGACTCCAGTTTGACGTTCGAGGTCTTGAACTGATGCTCGAGCAGGTTGAGCGTATCGCGAATCACGGTGTTGACGTCGATCTCGGTGAAGGCTGTGCCGCTGGTGCGGGAGAAGTTGAGCAGGCCGTTGACTATCTCCGAGGCGCGGAATGTCTGTTGGGTGATCTTGTCGAGCAGTGGTCCAACGCGCTCGTCTCCCCGCACCTGTTTGGCGAGCATCTGCGCGTAAGAGGAGATCACGGCAAGCGGAGTGTTGACTTCGTGCGCGACGCCGGCGGCGAGCAGACCGATCGACGAGAGCTTCTCCGCCTGAGTGAGCTGCGTCTCGAGCTCGACGCGGTCAGTGATGTCGTCGACCAGCACGATGCGTCCGACAGTAGCGAAATCGCGCGAGACCAGCGGCGCGATCGCGATGTTGGCGGTGCGATGTTCGCCGGCGCGCGTTTCAATGCGGAACTTGTAGAGGTTATGCACCGCCTGGACGGATCCCTCTTCACCCATTGCCCGATGGAACTCCTCGACGAAGGAAGCAGGGAAAACCTCGCTCAACTTGCGCCCGAGGGCCTCGGCGCGTGGCAGGGCGTAGAGCACTTCCATCTGCGCGTTCCAGCTCTCGATGCGCTCTTCCAGATCGACGGCGAGGATGCCGACGTTGATCGACTCGACGATGTTTTCGTTGAATTCCTTCAGGCGCTCGTACTCCGTAGCTTTCTGCTGGAGGCTGGCATAGAGGCGCGCGTTTTGCAGCGCGATACCGATATAGCTGGCGAGCGACTCGAGCAGCTCGACGTCTTCGCTCGAAAGGAAGTCGGCATCGGTAGTGCGGCCCAGCCCGACAACTGCGATCGTGCGTTGTTGCAGGCGGCAAGGCAGGTAGTAGTTCAGGTCGAGCGCGGCGACGGTGCGCTGCTGGGCTTCGGGCAGATGCAGCGCTTGCTGGGTGTTTTCCAGGAAGATATGCGAGCCGGCGTCGGGCTGGTCGAAGTCGAGAAAATCCAGGTCGAGGAAATCAGGGCTGAGATCGTAGGCGCCGGCGAAGGCATGCCCATTCTTCTTGCCGTTGATCGGAAGAGACTGCGGCAGCCCGTAGGCTGCGGCCAGGGTGTAGCCGCCGTGATCGTCCGAAAGAAAGACTGCAACCTGGGCGACAGACAGGGTCTGCGAGAGGCGGTTGACGATGGCGGTGAGCAGCGCCTCGAGATCGGTTTGCGAGCTGAGTCCGCGGCCGAACTCGATCAGCGTCTGCCGGTAGTCGTAGCGCTTGCGGTCGAAGAGCTTGTCGATGCGTTCCTGAATCGCGCGCTTGAGCGGATCGAAGAGCAACGCGGCGAGAACGATCGCTGTGATGAATCCGCCGGAACCAAAGGCGGGCAGACGCTTCTGGACGAAGTCGCCCGGCGATCGAGATCAGCAGGAAATACAGCCCGACCACGGTCGCAGTGGCCAGCGTATAAGTGACGCCGCGCTTGAAGATGAGGTCGACATCCATCAGCCGGTAGCGAATGATCGCCCAGCTGAAGGTCAGCGGCAGAATCACCAGCGAGATGCCGGCGAGCTTCTCAAAGAGGCCGGGAACCGGTACGTCGGCGAGATAAGGGACGATATATAAGAGCGTGAACGGCGCGATCGCGAGGATTGTTCCGCGGGTGAGCCATTTGAGCTGCTGGCGGCGGAGCGGAAGGTCGGTCCGCAGGTAGCTGATGTAGAACACGATGCTCGCAAGCACCCAGCAGGTAGCAAGGTACGCGTAGGCAAATTTGTTAAGCCGGTCATCGAGCAGCGCGGTCGCCGACCAGAAGTTGATCGCCAGAACGCGCAGTCCGACGATGACCAGGGCCGGCAGATAAGTAAGCGCGATCAGCCAGCGGCGAATGCCGACGATGCGGCGATCATCGGGCGTATCCACGGGAAAGGCGAGCGCGAAATGGAGAAATAACGCCGGCTGCAAAGCGGTCGCCGCAACATTGCCCCAATAGATGACCCAGTCGAAGTCCGTGAACCGATCGGTGTACTTGAAGGAATAGAGGACGAACGACGCCAGGCAAAAAAGGTAAAAGTGCGTGGACCGCGGTGCGGTCCAGCGCCGGAAAAGGACATACAGGCCGATCCCGAGATAGACCAGCGCGATAAGACGGAAGCCCTGGTTGAGACTGTTGTCGGCGGCATCGAGAATGACCGGATATTCAACCGGGATGCCTCCCCGCTCGATGGTGTAGGTCGCCGTTCCATAGGGCTTAGTGCGAAACATCTCGCGGTTGAGGTTGGCTACATGCTTCGTAGCGTGGCCATTGACGTCGACGAGAACGTCGCCGACTGCGATGCCAGCCTTCTGGCCCGGTCCGCCCGGCAGCACGCGGTGTGCCACCAGGCCACCATCGCCCTCAAACCACGTCACTCCGTCGACCGGAGTCTGGCCTTTTGTCTCCTGGGAGAAGTTGATCCCGGCAAAGACAATTGCGGCCAAGGTGAAAAAGGCCAGCAAAACAACCGAGACTCGAGTTTGAAAGGACTTCCTCATACGCGCTGGACGCTGAGCGACCTCACCGATACTGCAACTTGGCTGCCATGCTTTCGGAGAGGCCGCGCGGAGCCTTCTTCGCTGAGTATAGCTCTCATTTTGGGGCAGATAACCGCATTTCACGGTATCGCTCAGCCAGGAGGGGAGAATTGGTGTCTGTGGCTGGAAGACGTGGTACGGAAGATCATAGGCTGCATTCCGTTTCCCATAGGCGCATGGATGGCGAAGACTGCGTAAAATCGTCGCGGAGAGTATTCGAAGATGGCGGAGTCTCAGGTAATCCCCTACTGGATAGATACTGATGGGCTGGCGGGTGCGGAGGAGAGTGCGCGCCGGGTGGCGATTGTGCCGTGTCCGGAGGGCGGGCGGCATTTGGAGGCGGTGTTGCGGTCGCTGCGCGAGCAGGGAATCGAGAGCCTGGTTTCGCTGCTGAGCGCCGAGGAAGTGAAGGTGCTGCGGCTGGAGGAGGAAGCGCGACTCTGCCGCGAGGCGGGGATCGGCTTTCGGTCGTTCCCGGTTACGGACCATTCGATTCCCGAGTCGATGGAGGAGTTTCGCGCGCTGGTCGAGGACCTGCAGCGGGACCTTCGCGCGGGCAAAGGCGTTGGAGCGCATTGCTTCGCGGGAATTGGGCGCTCGTGCATGCTGATGGCGGGTTTGCTTTGCGCGGAAGGGTTGAGCGCGGACGAGGCGTTTGAGCGGTTGAGCGCTGCTCGTGGAATGCCGGTTCCGGACACTTGGCTGCAGGCGCAGTGGGTGGGTCATTTTTCGGAGCTGCTGGAGATGGGGGCAGCCGGTCCTGATTTGGGATTCGGCGAAAGGCGCGGCGGTTGAGGCTCACTCCGCTCAGGTCCCCGCCGATATGAGGAGCATCGGGGTGCCGATGCTTGCCGGGGTGGCCGGCGTCGCTACTCCGGGATCCAGGCAGTCGGAGGAGGCAAGCGCTGTGAGTACAGAGGCTATGATCGAGCGGGCTCGCGCGGAGAGCGAGAGCGTATCCCAGTCCACGGAGGACCGGCGGAAGACGGAGCGCTTTCCTTGCGCGGGGTCGGGCGAGGTGATCGTCCTGGGCGGCGCGCTTCGCTTCACCGGAGAGATACGCGACCTGAGCGCGACCGGCTGCTGCCTGCTTACCAAGGTGATGTTCACGCTGGAGCGGGGCACGCGGGTGGAGGTGACGCTGGTGGTGAACCGTGTCCACTTCCGGGTGGCTGCGGGCGTCCGGTCGAACCGCACTACGCGGTGCGTGGGGTTGGAATTTATGAACGTGTCGCCGCGGTGTGCGCGGCTGATCCAGGAACTGATCGTGGAGCTGGGACTAGGGACTAGGGACTAGGGACTAGGGACTAGGGACTAGGGACTAGGGACTAGGGACTAGGGCGGGATGCGCAATCGAGCCAAAAGATGGCTTGAATGGTGCACCGAACCTAATTCCAGCGGGGTTTGGGGTGGCCGAATTCGTCGAGGGGCCATTGGGCGAGTAGTTCGGGCCCGTCTTCTTCCTGGTCATCTTCCTCGTCATCTATCTCGCCATCTATCCGCTGGGCGGGCAACTGGTCGACGCGCAACTGTTTGGGGGGCGGGGTACCCCCCTCCCCCTGTTTTTGGTTAAGATCCTTGTTTTCAATGCGTCGGAGACCCTGGCCCGGGACATATTCTTCGTAGATTCCAGGATTGGTGGTTACCACTGCCTTCAGCAAAACGTCTGCGAGGGTCTCCTCTTGCTGGGGGCGGGAGGTTGAACCCTCGGGGGCCATCTCTTCGCCCTCTTCGGTGCGGGTGAGTTCGGCGATGGATTCGCTGGAGACGATCTGCTCGGCGTCTTTCGCGTTGCTGGAGGCGAGCTGGAGGCCGTAGAGAAGGACTCCGGCGCGCTTGGTGTCGATCTGGTAGTCGGCGAGGGCCATGATCACGTGGGTGATGGCGTGCTGGATGGCTCCGCGGTCTTCGAGGTTCGAGAGCGCGTGGGAGAGAGGAACCGCAGGGCTGGTCCGCCGCTCGGCGGCGCGTTCGCGCTGGCGCCAGTGGTAGTAGCAGAAGGGCCGGTCGTGCATTGCGGGGGAGGCGCATTTTCCGCCTGAGGTCTTGATGTGCCGGCATTCTGGAGTCATGGTTTCCTCCTGATAAGTTGGCTAGAAATGAGAAAGGCGGCTTTCGCCGCCTTGAGTTAGTCGCTGTATCTCTTCTTTTCTTATGCCTATATCTAGGATATCAAATTGACCCCTTTCACTATGCCAGGTTTTTGGATGTTTTATTTCTTTTGGGATGAAGATTTTGGGGGAATTTGATGGTGTTGGGGGGGCTTGACAAGAGGTTTTAGTGCTGCAGCCTCATGGCCTCACCGAGTTACTGACTAGAAGCCGACATATCGGTATCGACCGTAGCAACGGGTTGAAGGTGTCGCAACTCTCTGAGGATTTCTATGATTTCCTTCATCAATAAACCGAATCACCGCCCCTGTCCTACGGCCCTCGGTTGGGCTTTTCTAGTCTTGCTGAAGGAGCTTCTTTGCACCCGAGGTCCATACGAGGCCAGCTCGTCCGCACGAAGCAAGAATCTCTTGAGCAATGGAGAGGTATTTGACTTGTTGTATCCCATCACAAGATCGATGGTTGGTACCTCGCCGTACAAAGGCCGGGCGACCACCGAAGAAAGCAGTGAATTTTGAACATAGATTGGCACCAATGTGAAGCCGCCCGTGGACGCGACCAGCGACATCCCTGCCGATAGAGTTTCAGCATCGTAGGTCTGCTTCAATTTGATACCAATCTTCGTCGCGTACTCCTCGATGATCTTTCTAAGCACAGGTGCGGCACCTGCTGTGCTGATAAAGTCCTCGCGACAGATGTCCTCCGGCCGTACTGACTTATGCCGAGCCAGGCGATGGCGAGAAGGCAGGATCGCGATCAGAGGTTCCTTGACGAGAAATTTGAAATCCAGACCAGCAGTCCGCGTCTCGCGCCTCATCAGAGCCACATCAATTTCGCCCTGCATTAATGCATTGGCGAGTTCCGGCGAAGATTTCGTCATGATCGTAACGTCTACATCAGACGCCTCCGCACGTGCGATTCGCAGTGCCTCCGACAGCCAGATCACTTCCTGTCCAGGCAAGAAACCAAGTCCAAAACCCGGCTTGTGGGGGCGCTCCGTGTTTCGTGCCGCTTCGCACCCGACCTCTATCTGCATCAACGCCAGGCGTGAGTGATCGAGGAATATCCGTCCAGCCGCAGTGAGCTCAATGCCTCGCGCTTTTCGCTCCAGCAGCTTCACGCCTAGTTCCAATTCAAGATCGCGGATTTGACGGCTCAGCGACGGCTGTGAAGTATGGAGCCGCCGCTCTGCGGCGTGCAGAAGACTCCCCTCCTCGGCGACCGCTATGAAATACCGGAGATGACGAAGTTCCATCCGATCCGCTCCTATGCTTTGCAAGCATAGATAAATCATTCAAAGTATTTGTGCAAGCGCCTGATGTAGAGGAAGCTATAAGCCAACGGATGGTACTCGTGCTGTCCGGAATCCAATCACAGGAGTATCAGTATGTCATTACAACGCAAACTAACCATCGTCTTCTGCCACGGGATTTGGGCCGATGGCTCGTGTTTCAGCAAGGTCATCCCCGCATTGCAGGCGGACGGCCACGAGGTCATTGCGGTTCAATACAGCCTGGAGTCATTCGAAGAGGACGTAGCTATGATTAAGCGCACGCTCAACCGCGTCGGCAGTCCCGTGCTCCTCGTCGGACACTCCTACGGCGGCGCTACCATTACGGCCGCGGGAGTCGATGATCGCGTGTCTGGCCTCGTCTACATTGGAGCAGTTGCCCCGGATGTCGGCGAAACCGTACAGCAGCAGCTCGACAAGTATCCGTCGGATATTTTTTCTCGCGTGGAGGTCAAGGACGGGTACGCGTGGATGCTTCCAAACGGGACTGAGTTTTTCTGCGGAGACCTTTCCGAGCAAGAGCAGAAACTTGTCTGGGCGACGCACTTTCCGCCTCATGCCGACCTCTTCTCGAAGCACCCTATCCAGAGCACCCCGTGGAAGTCGAAACCGAGTTGGTACATTCTGTGCCTGCAAGACCATACCGTTCACCCTGATCTCCAACGGTGGGTCTCGAAGCGTATGGGAGCCACCGTAACAGAAGTGGAAAGCAGCCACGTGCCGATGCTCTCGAAGCCGGATGTAGTCATCGAGGTGATCCGCAAGGCCGCAAAAGCGATTCAAGAAAAGATGACACCCTAGTTCGTAAGGTAACCTTCGATCATGGACAGACCGCCGCGCGGCGGTCTGTCTTTTCTAAATAGCCCTGTGGCTTCAGACACGAAATTGAACTTCACCCGGTAGTCGGGATTAGGAACGATGAACGCCGTTGTCATCCTTCGGGACCAGATGCCGGTTTATTGGCTGAGCCTCCGCAGCTGAAGCCGCTTTCTCGGAGACGGATGGCACGGCTGAAGCCGTGCCCCTTCGCTGAAGCAGTGCCGCATTCAAAGATGAGCTGCAGATTCCTTCGGGTTCTCTCAGGCGGCTAATTTAACGGAGATGCGTCTGGGGTGCGGCTTTTAGGCAAACCGCGGGTCCTTCGGCTTTGCCTCAGGATGACATCTGTGAGGGGGAATGGCGATTGTTTGGATTTCAGCGTTGCTGAGCTGGATGCGCCTGCGGCGCGGCTTTTAGGCAAACCGCAGGTCCTTCGGCTTTGCCTCAGGATGACAATTTTTTCTTGGAATGGCGATTGTGGAAGGGGCTGGCTGAGTGGCCGCCCGAAGAGTTTTGAGGATGCGCCTGAGGCGCGGCTTTGGGCGAACCGCAGGTTCCTTCCCCCTTCGCGATGCTCAGGGTCAGGACAGGCTCTTCGGCTTTGCTTCAGGATGACATTTGTTCTTGGAATGGCGGTTGTTTGGATTTCAGCATTGTTAGTCTGGATGCGCCTTCGGCGCGGCTTTAGGTAAACCGCAGGTCCTTCGGCTTCGCCTCAGGATGACATTTTTCTTGGAATGGCGATTGTTGGAGGGGCGGCTTGAGTGGCCACCCAAAAAATTGTCTTGATGCACCTGCGGCGCAGCTTTAGGTGAACTGAAGGTCCTGCCCCTTCACTACATTCAGGGCCAGGATGACATTTGTTTTTGGAATGGCGATTGTCCGAGGGCTAGAGTGCGCCCCAGTTTTCGCTGAGGTCGCTCCAGGTGGGGTTTGATTTTTCGATCAGCTCGATTTTTCTGGCTCTGCGCCAGCCCTTTAGCTCTTTCTCGCGCGTTATCGCCGTTGCGGCGTTGTTGTAGGTTTCGAACCATACCAGGCGGTTGCAGTTGTAGGTTGCTGAGAAGCCTTTGTGGGCTTTGGTTTTGTGTTGCCAGATTCGGTGTTCGATGTTGCTGGTGACTCCGATGTAGAGCGTGTGGGAGCGGCTGGCCGCTATGTAGGTGTAGTAGCTTTTGGGCATTAGGGAAGTGAAGTAAGGATGCGCCTGCGGCGCGGCTTTAGGCAAACCGCAGGTTCCTTCCCCTTCGCGATGCTCAGGGTCAGGACAGGCTCTTCGGCTTTGCCTCAGGATGACATTTTTTCCTGGAAGGTCGATTGTTCGAATTGTGACACCTTCGAATTGGCGCGTCTGTGCCGATCCTTCGGCTCGCGCTTCTCCACCCCAGCGAGCAAAGACCGCTCGCCGGGGCCCCGGATTTCGCGGCTTCGCTCAGGATGACAAATTCTGTTAGGTCACCCGCCACTACCTTCCGTTGGGGCCGCCGTTGCTTACTTAGGCGGTGGCAGGAATTCGGTTTTGTATTTTGGGGCTAGTTGTTGGGCTTTCTTTTTGAATTCTTCTTGGGCTTCGGGGGTTGGTTTGGGTGGTGGGGTGGTTCTGGTTTCGACGGTGACTCCGACCTGGGCGAAGAAGTCTTCCTGTCCCGCGGGCGCGCAAATGCAGAGCAGCCGCGCGGGCTGATCGGCGGCGTTGCGGAACTGGTGCGGGGCGTTGGCGGGAATGTGGATGGTTTCGCCGGCCTTGACGGTGGTCTTTGCGCCGCGGAAGGTGGCTAAGATCTCGCCGTTGAGGACGGTGAAGGTCTCTTCGAAGTCGTGGCGGTGTGGGGGAGGGCCTCCGCCGGGCGGGATGTGCATGTCGATGAGGGTGTATTTTCCGGCGGTGTCTTTGGCCGAGAGGAGGACGGTGTAGGTGTCTCCGACGAGGGCGATGTGGGGGTTGGTTTCGGCGTTGGCGTGGGTGAGGGAGCGGGTCGGGTCGTCGGGTGGGATGGGCATTGTTTCTCCTTCGGAGAGGGACTAGGGAAATAGGGACTAGGTGGTCGGTTCTTTTATTGGATGCGGTTTGGGGTACCCGATCATCGCTGGAAACTGCAGATCCTTCCCCTTCGCGATGCTCAGGGTCAGGATGACATTTTTTCCAGGGAAAGATTTGATTCACCCACCCTTCGCAGAAGGCGCGAAGGATGGGGCACCCTCGTTGCTGGCACCGCAGATCCTTCGGCTTCGCCTCAGGATGACATTTTTTCTTGGAATGGCGATTGTTTGAGCGAGGATCAGTGTTTCCTGGCGACGACGTCGTTGAACTCTGGGTTCTTGGCTATGTAGTTGGCGACGAGGGGGCAGATTACGTCGACCTTGAGGTTCTCTTCGCGGGCGTATTCGAGGGCGGTGCGGGCGAGGGTGGCGGCGATTCCTTTGCCGCGGAGTGGGGTTGGGACTTCGGTGTGCCAGAGGGTCATCCATCCCTGGTCGTCGCGGTCGAATTCGAGCCAGGCGGTTTCTCCGTCTTGTTCGAGTTCGAAGCGGGATTTTGTGACTTTGCTGGAGTTCATGGTGAATACAGGGTACAGGGCTTAGGGCACAGGGCACACGGGATTTGTTGAGGACGCTGAGGGAAATGCAGGTCCTTCGACTCCGCCGCTATGCGGCGTCGCTCAGGATGACGAAGTTTTATTTGGCCTTAGCTTTTGGGTTGGTTCCAGACCATGGCGTCGAAGGTGTGTTTGATGTCGAAGCCCTGGGTTTGGTAGAGGGAGACGGCTTCGGTGTTGTCTTCGGTGACGGTGAGGGTGAGGGTGGTGTAGCGGCGCTTGCGGAGTTCGGCGGCGGCGGTTCTGAGCAGGAGGGTGGCGAAGCCGAGGCCGCGACACTCCTTGGCGACGCAGATCTGGGTGATGTGGGCGGTGTCGTTGCGGACGCGGGAGCAGAGGACGAGGGCGGCGAGTTCTTTGGTGTCGGTCTTGACGATGACTTTGGAGGCGTGGGGGTCGAAGGTGCCGCATCCGGGAAAACGGACGACGTTGTGGAGGAAGCGGAGCGAGCCGGCGGCGGAGCGGTATTGGTCGTTGATGTGGCTGTCGATGTGGCCTTCGTAGCAGGCGGCGATGAGGCGGCCGGCGGAGGTGAAGTCTTCGTCGCGCCAGGTACGGATTTCCATTCCCGGCGAGAGGGGTTTGGGCGGGCGCGGGTTGAAGATTTCTGATTGCCAGAGGTTTGAAAAAGACGGGGTGAGATCGCGCTGCATGAAGAGGCGAGGAAAGATCTGGAATCCGGCGCGGGTGAAGACCGTCGCGTGGGAGCTGTGGCGGTGAAGGAGCAGCTGCGACTCGATGCGGTCAATGCCCGGGGAGTTGATGAGGAGCTCGACGATGTGATCGAGGAGGCGGAGTTTCGATTTCGTTGGCGGTGTGGGGGCCGCGGCCGGGGATGGCGAAGGCGTCGCCGATGACGGCCTTGTTTTCCTCGTAAATACAGAAGACGTAGCCGGAGATGCGGCCGTCTTCGATGGCGACGTAGCCGGGGAGGACGCGGGAGTCGAGATACTGGAGGAGCAGATCGGCGGAGGCGCGGTAGTCCCACCGCATACGCTCGTTCCAGAGCTTGACTTCGGAATCGAGGACGGGCCGGAGCGAGTTCGCCGAGAAATGGCGAAGGTCGAGGATCTCGAACTGGAGCGCCGGTGTCATGGGCTTACGAAATGCGGGCCTTGCCGAAATGTGTGCTGGCCGAAGCGATTCGGGAGCGTCTTTTGGGATGTTAACCAGCATAGCTCAACGGCTGATTCCCTAATTGCTTCGGGCGGCGACTGAATAAATGATGAGCCCTTGAGCAGGATAGGTAAAGAGCGGTTCGTAGGTTCGGCCCTGCAATATCTGACGCAGGTGACCTGCGTAGGACTCACGAACAACCAATATATGTTGTTGGTCGGGGACGGCGGGGGAGCCGTTTTCGTCATAATCGACAACTTGTTTTTCGTTATAGAAGGAGAGGCCGTACTCCATATCGCGCCGGACGCCGGTAGACGGCGAGGGTTTCGCCGGGCTGGAGGATGACTTTGAGTATGCGATAGAGCGGCCTGGCAGAGTACTTCTCGTCGATGATCTGGGCGATCGCCTTCGAGCCGGGCAGAGGGCCGAATCCGAAGAATGGGCCGACACCGAGCAGGAAAAAGAGCAGCATCACGATGGGCACGAGGGTGGCGATGCGGAGGCGCTTGATTCCAAAGCGGGTGACGACGACGAGGATCAGCATGGCTGCGCCGACTCCGGTGACGGCGGCGGCGATGAGGGCCCTGGTTGGGGGCAGAACTCCGGGATTTTGCAGGTAGCGGGGCAGCAGCAGGACGACGGCGGTGAGAGCTCCGGTGAGCACGGCGTGGGTGATGAGGAGCCAGGATTGGAGGCCCTGGTGGCGTTTTCGGTTGAGATAGTCGGCGGCGAGAATGGTGAGCGCGGGGATGGAGGGGAGGACGTAGCCGGGGAGTTTCGATTTCGAGAAGGAGAAGAAGACGATGGGGAAGAGGGCCCAGAGGACGAGGAACTCGGGAAAGGCGTCGCCGGCGCGGTGATGGCCGATGTATCGGATTTTTGCGCGGCGGGCGCGCCATTCGGCGAAGGAGTCCCGGACGGCGTCGACCAGTGCGGCGGTGGCGATTACGGCCCAGGGGGTAAGGCCGAGGAGCATGACCGGGAGGTAATACCAAGCGCCTTGTTCGTGCTTGTAGAGGTCGGTGGCGAAGCGTTCGAGGTTGTGCTCGAGGAAGAAGACGCGGAGAAAGATTGGGTTGCGGCGCTGGACGGCAATGAACCAGGGCAAGACCATGGCTAGATAGAGGAGGATGCCGGGAATCCAGATACTGCGACGGAGCAGGGACCATTCGCGGCGCAGGGCGGTAAAGCTGAGGATGATGGCGATGGCCATAAAGGGCGCGATGGGGCCTTTGGCGAGAGTGGCGGCGCCGACGAAGAAGTAGAGGTCGAAGAGCCAGAATTTCGAGTCGGTTTCATACCAGGCATACCAGCCGAGCATGCCGATGCAGAAGGGCGCGGCGAGCTGCATGTCGGTGGACGCGCCTCGGGAGAAGGCGATGATACCGGCGCACGAGGCGGTGATGAGGGCGGCGTCGAGCTGGCCTCCGGGGCGGAAACGGCGCATGTGCAGGTAGATGAGGACGATCAGGGTGAAGGCGAAGCTGGCCGAGGGCAGGCGGGCGGACCAGTCGTGGATGCCGAATTCGCGGAAGGAGAACATGGCGCGCCAGTAATAGAGCGCGGGCTTCTCGAGCCAGGGCTTGCCGTAGAGGATTGGAGTGACGAAGTCGTTGCGGGCGAGCATTTCGCGGGCGACCTGGGCGTAGCGTGGTTCGTCGGCCCCGACGAGGCCGAGAGCCGCGCCGCCGAAGACGGGGACGAGCCCATAAAAGAGGAAAAAGGCGGTGAGCCAAAAAAGAGTGAGCGCCTCCAGCGAGTTGCTCGAGGATGGCGGCGCGCGCGGAAATGAGATTTTCCCGGCTGAAGGCAGACCGGATGCTGGTAGCAATGCCCACGTTTGGCTAGACCGTTTCCACTCTATCTAATTGGTGGTTCAACCTGTTGCGTTCGGAAGCGATTGCGAGACATTCCATTCTGTATGCGGCCCGGCGGCGCTAGCGGCCGGCGGTTGAGAGCTTTCTGCGGACTCTCCGGGGAAGGGAGGGTCGTCGGAAGTCTCTTTGTAACGAGTCTAAGGCTATCAGATTGGTGTTCGGTTTCGGACGGGAAGCGGATGAGGGGCTTTGGTGGGTCGGTCCAAGAGACCCGGTAGCCTCTAACCCTCTTTCCGAAAACCCGACTTTGCAGGAGATCCGTTTACCACCAATTTCCTGCGTCAGATATGACCTTGGCTTATGACCCTTGCAAGTCATTGAAACCAGGAGGGGTAAGCTACGGGTCAAAACCTACCCTTTGCGGGACAGCAGGCGAATTCTGCCCGCAGTTTCCGAAATTGCCGTTTTCCGTCGGTCCGGTATGACGCCTATTTATCGGTTGGTCGCCCGGAGAGGTCCTGGTTAGAAGTCGTAACGGGTGGTTGAACGCCCTGTGCCTTAAGTGCTCGATTGATCGCCGGCCACAGCTCTTCCGTTGGTCTTGCTCCAGCCGGAAGGCGCTCGCCGTTGACAAACATTTGAGGAGTCCCCTCAATCCCAAGCGAGGCACCAAGCTTGAGAGATGAATTGACAACAGACCCATCCTGATTTTTCAAACAGATCGAAAGCTGAGCTTCGTCAACTCTGCTCTTCTTCGAAATCGTTTCAGCAATACTATCGAGTGCGCGATAAGACTGGCTTGGCTCGCGCTGCGTACCGCTTATGTCCTCTCCATGCCCATGGACATAGTCAACGAAATTCCAGTAAGCCTCCGCACTTAAGTCTGCGAGGCAATTGGCATCGACCGCCGCATGCATCGCCCATGGATGCCCATCAAGTGGATAGTCCTTATAGACGATTTTAATCAAGCCTTTGTAGTGTTCTAGTGTCTGTTGAGAGAGTTCGCTATTTAACCGAGCACAAAATGGGCATTCAAGATCATCGAAGTTGACTATTTCAACTTTGGCGGATGCATCTCCTCGTACGGGTCTTTTTTCGACCTCGAAGGCGTCAGCAGGATCTTTACTGATATCGAACTTCTCAAGGCGAGCGACTGTCTTGCAATCTTTTGACAAAAGAAGGTCGATTGAAGTCTGTCTCCCGTCATGGCTGAGCGTAACCTGCAGTGTGTCGTAACCGGGAATCGCGCTCGGAGTCTTACCACCAATCAAGACGTCATAATCGGGCGGTACGGAGAACTTGGAACGGATCAGGACCTCCACCCGCCGATCAACCTGCGCTGATGCCGATGTTCCAGCAGCGACTTCTCCACGAATGCTTCCCGCGAAGACCAACATTCCAATCGAACAAAGGAGCAACATGCGGACACCGGACACAGCGAAGCACCTCCAAATGGAGCATATAGTAGCGTCGACCCCAAAAGCACCGCTATAAGACAGCGAAGCTACCTGATATTTCTTCCTAAAGTAGCATTACCCACGACAACGCCGGTTGTCATTGGGTGCGCCTAAGCGAGTCCATTGCTCCAGCATGGTTGTTCCTTGAAACGGCGTTATCGGAAACTCCCGCTCGCCCCTTCCGAGAATGCTTCAATTCAGGTGCAAGAGCAGCTACGATCCGCTCTTCGGTATGTTGCCCACCACTCGAATTAGGTATCAAGTCACGGCCCATTCAGGGTTTCCTCGATTCGAGCCTCAACCATAGAGTGAAGACTATGCTGCTATGTCATCGCAATCCAAATCTCTGTTCAAAGGAGTCCTCGTGAAGCTGGGTGATCCTTTCTATAAAACGGCATTCAGCGTGTGTGTTTGGGTTCTTGTACCTTTGTCGGCGTTCTCGCAGAATGACGATCTATCTTTGAAGCATGGGACGTACGTACTCGAGACCTCGAATTGCCAAGGCCCTGCGTTTGCCGCGATGATTTCGTGGGATGGAGTCGGATTTTCAGGTCCGCACTCAGCCAGATGCACCTCACGCGTACTCAGTCGCCACGGTGACCAATTCAGCGTGAATACATCCTGTGCCGCCCTCGGCGACGGTTCTCCGGATCGGTCGGGCTACGTGGACACGATCTCACTCACGAGGCTATCGAGCACCCGCTTCATGATCTCGAAAGAGAACGAACCACAGGGCAAGTACCGATGGTGCGGCGCAGAGACAGACGACTCAAAGGCGAAGCCATGAAGCGGATTTGGGCCGGGAACCGCTCTTTCCGACATTGCGACTTCGCGGGAGCTACACTGCATTCATGACAGCTCAGTTGGTTTTGCAATTCAAGGCTGACGGAACTCTGCACAGCTTCGACAAGCTGATCGGCTTCGAACAGGCGCTTGCATCCGTGGTCGGCCAAATCGCGGTGGTGGACGGTCATGACTGCGGGTCTGATGAAATGAACATCTTCATCATCACTGAAGACCCGATTGCAGCCTTCAATTTGGTCCATCAGACCGACGAATCCATATGGCCAAGCGAGGATATGAAGGCTGCTTATCGCTTGACGGGGTGCGAGAGTTACGTTTGTCTTTGGCCACCTGGACTAAACCAATTCCGCGTTGCATAGGCCGAACACGATTTGGCGGCCTCTTTCTGAAAAGCCGACTTTTCCGATACTTCGCAATGTACTTCCGAGTTGCAGATCATCCGCTCAGAACTCATTTCTTGATATGTTTCATCTGGCTCCGGAGAATGAAGATGAAGGACGACCTTGAGCGGGTTTGGAGTTCCGTCGCAAGAGCGCGTGGTGGCGAACCAGTGTCGCCCGAGTTGAAGCCCCTTGTGCTCCGTGTCCACAATGACGTAACTACGAGTCCCGTCAATTTGCAAGCCTTGAAGAACAGTCTTGTGGGACTGCTTCAATATCTCAACGGCAAAGGCCGTATAAGCGCAAACTGTTGGGCGGCTGACCTTTTCTTCAGTTCCGACGAGGGGGAGCATCATTGGTCAGATCAAGACTTGCCCGATGATTTCCATGACGTACTGGCGAAGATGGGCGAGGCTCTGCACGATACGGTTACCAATCCTGACGTTGCCAGCAACTTCGGCTGTCTTCCCGAGCAGCTACTCGAATGCACTGAACGTCTCAAAACATAACGATTCTTGGTCGAGGTTGTGTGGGCACCCGTCCACTCCTTTAGCATCACTCAATAGTCCAGTCACGCCTGTTCCCTGAGACCGCCGGCGTTATGAGAAACTCTGGGTGGCTCTTTCTGATAACGCAGCCGGTGCAACGCGGTTAGCCTCTAACGCTCTTTCCGAAAGGGCTGAATTCCCGGGAGTATAATTTGGGCGTTCTCAGGAAGCGGAATTCGCACCCAATGCGCCGCCGTTTTTTGTCTTCATCCTTCGCTTATTCAGCACGATGCCTTGCCCTGGGACTAGGCGCAGTGCTCGTTCATGGACAGAGTTCCCCGCCAGTAACATTCCACGCGTACACAAATTTGTTGCAAATACCAGTCTTAGTGGTCAGTCCCTCCCTCAAGCCGCTTCCTCACATCTCCGATTCGAGGTTTGCAGTCAGCCTTGATGCAGGGCCGAAATTTCGCCCCACCCACGTGCGCCTTGAAGGTGACGATCCGATTGCTCTTTCTATCCTTCTCGATGTGAGCGAATCCGACACCGGCTTACTGCCCGGAATAGACGAATTGATCGCAGGCCTGTCACCGGAGTTCCTGCGGCAGTCGGACCATGTTTCCATCTACGCTCTTGACTGCGCCGTAAAGCGCTTTCTCTACGATGGACCGGCCGATCGTACCCAGCTCAAGGAGGGTGTTAACGCAGTCCTTCAATCATGGAAGAGCCGTGCTGGACGAAGCCCGGCACAATGTGAGAAAACTGTGCACATTTGGGACGCCCTTGCGATCATAGCGAAGAATATGTCGTCGCTTCCCGGTCGCCGCGTTATTCTCGCAGTCACTGACGGACAGGACAACGGCAGCGTGAATAATTGGAATTCGGTCAGGCTATTCGCTGACGTCAACGGGATCGCGATCTTCGGCATCTCGCGCCGTGGGCCGCGGAGTTCCGAAGATGCCTTTCAATTCATCTGTTCGGGAACCGGCGGTGTCGTACTTCCCGCCAAATCAAGTAACGTTTTGTTGGAGCTTGAGCGGTTCATGACAATGCTTCGTGAACGTTACATCATAGAGTTTCCGCGGACAGACAGTGCCACGTCAGGCCCACACAGTTTTGACGTCACTGTCGCAAACAGCAATGCTTTGATTCGCTCAACTGGCCTCTCGGTCCCAATAGCGGACCCTGGCATTCTCGCAGATCCAAGTACCGTTCCCAACGACCCGTCGCGCGCTCCCCAATATGGGAAACGCCGCATCCTGACTCCAGAGTGAGCCATGAGGCGGCGTGTTTGGTGAAGCGTCGATACCTTCGTCGAATTTCCGGGAAGAGGCTCGAAGGCTGAGTGAGGAGGTTCACTCCTACCTGGGTGCGGAGGATCGATGATGGTAAGACCGCGGTTCTGCTGCCCGAGGATTAACTTGTGACGGTCCCGGGGCCCAGTGGGCTTTTTGGCGGTCGGAACGAGGTGTATTGGAGCGCGTCCGATCCGTCTGGAGTGAAGGCTTCTGTGAGAAGAAGGTCGTTGTGCAGGATGTCGTTAAAAGATGTTTCACGTTGACAAGGAACCGCCGGTTACGCGTCTCGCGGTGCTGGAGATGGGCTGCGATCACTATTTCGATATTTCTGCCGCGCGGCGAGATTTTGGCTATTAGCCTGCCGTAAGCATTGAAGAAGGTCTTGAGCGGACGCGATTTGCGTTTGTTAACGATCGTCGGGAATCATGACGGAGAGCGCCGAGGGACCTGCCGAAACATCGACTCTTCCAGGTATGGCTGCCTGCCTCAGAACGCTTCCCCGACGCTCACCGCCCAGGTCCAACTGTTTTTTCCTCTCGCGACGTCGGCGCGAAGATTCACGTGGTATTTGCTGCTAAGTTCATACCTCGGGCCGCCGCCCACTGCGGGTAAGAAGTTGTCTACTCGGAAAAATTGACTGGCGTCGGGGACGACTTCGCCCACACCGGCAAAACCCGCAAGGCCGATTTTCTTGGGTAGGGTCACGCGATATTCCAGCTGGGTCGCGAACATATTCCGGTCGATATACTGGCCGGCCGTATACCCGCGCAATTCGCTACTCGTCCCGTAAATGCAGTTGCCGTAGAATGGCGGCTGCCCGCCGGTGAAACAGCCAAACAGGTTATAGGCGAGCACCTGGTTCTTTGCGACGGTTGTGTATTTATTGAACGTGACCCGGTAGGCCTGGAAGGAATACTTGCTGCCCAGGTCCTTCGCGAAGAAGTCTGAGGTGAACTCCAGCTTCATTCCCGCCGTCGGGTAAAACTGGTTTGGCCGGGTGTCGCGGATAATTCGGAATCCAAGGGCGCGCAACGTTGTGCGAAGCCCAACATCGGGTGGGACCGGTGGCAGATTCGTTTCATTGGTTGGCCTCAGCGTGACCAGCGAATCTCCCGTCCAAAACCGGCCGCCGAGAAAGAATCTCCACTTGATGACGCGGAGGAATTCCGCGCGGAAGATCTGGCCCGTCTGATCGAGGGGCAGCTTCAGGCCAGCATCGCCGGCCGGTGTTCCGATTCCGTATAAGTTGTAATCCAGGTTGCCGTGACCATACAACGCGGTGGTTTCATACTTGTCCTCTTTGAAGTAGAGGTCTCCATACAACCCAAAGCCTCGGCTTCCATCATTGGTGATCAGTCCGCCCGCTCCAACGACCGAGGGCGGAGACACCTTGTCGCGCCTGCTGATCGGGAAGATATAACCCAATATCGGAACGAGCCCGGTGCCGAGCGCCGGGCTCACAATCGGAAGAGGAGCGACGACGAGGGCTCCCGGACCGGGAATGAGCTTCTTCTTCTTCTTTTTCCCGGTGCCCAGCGCCTGCGCCTGCGCCACGGCGGCAGGCTGCCCGGCCCCGCTGGTTCGCGGCTGCTGTGGAGTCGTAGGCTCGGACGTTTGCGCGCCGCAGGAGGCACTCACCGGGCCGATCGCGAGAGCGAGAGCAAACAGGCAAACAAATTGTTTTTTCATCGGTCAACCTGTCTTTCCTTCTTCGGGGCCGCCAAAGCTGCTCCGAGCCCGGTAATGAGAAAGAACGGTTTGAAGGTAAGGTCGAAAAAGCGCTTCCTCTGCCCTCCGACTGGGCTAAGGCTGACGCGGTGGCCCGATCAGCGGGGTCTTGACCGGCTTTGCCATTCCGTAGAAGACCACCACGCCCTGGCCGGCGCCCTGGGTTTGTACTGCTTCATCGACCTTTCCCAAGGCATCCTTGAAGTCTTGCCAGTTGTTGGTGACCCAGAGATCTCCGGCGGGACCGATGCCAACGTCAACCTGCAACTGCAGTCCGCCGCCGACGTAACCGCCTGGAGGCGAGATGGCGTCGCCTGTCTTCACCCCCGGCGGGCAGTGTTCGGTGTGGAAGCCGCATAGCTCTACGATTCCCGCCGACGGGGAGGCGAAGTTGGAGATCCAGACGTTGTCGTTTCCATCGACGGAAGCAGCCCATGGCCCGACAATGCCTTTGCCATAGATCGGAGAGAAGGGCGCCTCAGTGCCGTCGGGGCGCAACACCGTAATGCTGCCGCCTTCGTAGCCAGATTTCTCCTCGGCCATGGCAGGCACCAGGACTTTGGTGGCTCTTTGTCCGGCGTCGGGGTCGTTGTCGAAGTTGAATTTGAATGCCGCCAGCATCTCCGCGAATTTCAGCGCTCCCTTGGGCGAGCTGCCCAGTTTGTTCGTCACCCAGACGTTGCCCAGGCTGTCGACAGCGAGTCCGCTGGCGGAGTATCCCACCTTGAAGGTTTCAAATTTGCTGGGATCGGAAGCGGGGAACCGAACGACGTGGTCGGCAACGGCGTTGGTGACCCAGATACGGTCCTGCTGATCGATGGCCAGGGCGAATGGCCCCATAAGCTTGCAGGGGTTCTTGAGGACATCCCCGGTCTTGTTCTGACAGAAAAACTGCACCTTGGACGGATCGCCCTGAGGAAGCTTCACAACCTGGCCTTTGATCAAGTCGAGCGCCCAGATATCTCCGCTTGGCGTGGAGATGATGCCCTGCATCTGGCTGATCTGGCCGTTAAAGTTCCAGCCCTCGGGCGGCGAAAGGGGCTTGCCGCTGTTGTCGAACTTGGTGATGTTCTGGCCGGTGAAGCTGGTGGGCCACGCGTTGTCCTGTGCGTCGAGTGTCAATCCGAAGCCGGGGCCCGCGATACCACCGCCCCTGAAGCCCAACGGGCTGGGCGACAGTGCCTTACCGTTGGGAGCGAACTTGCTGATACCGCCGGTCCATGAGGCATCCAGATTTTGCGCACCGACGGTGAAGTTGTCGGCAACCCAGGCGTTGCCCTGGCTGTCGATCATGAGCTTGCCTCCCCCGCTGACGCCACCGCCGGTGAACTTAAGCGGAAACACGAATGCGCTGGGAGCGAAGGTGAGATACGGCAGGTACGGCGTATCCCGAAAGAGCTTGCCGGGAGTGCCGAGCTTGGGCAGCGGATAGAACTCGTTGAGCAACGCGAATATTTTGTCCGGGTTGTGCCAGGGGAAGAACGCGACCACTTCCGTCGCAAGAAGCGTATCGGGTGGAGGACCTCCGCTGGGAGGCGTGGTTGCCGCGAAGAAATTGCTGCACGCGTCGGGCCTCACTTGCGTGATGCACCCCGCCATCACGTCGGCCAGGGTTCCGAAGTTGGCCATCGTCGGAGTCTGCGCGCTGTTGAGACCGTCGAGAATCGTCGGCCCCCAACTGCCTGTTTCTAAATCGACGAAGTTGGGCACGTTGCCCGCGGCAATCCGCAGCTGGAGCGGAGAGCCTTTGATGGTGGTGTTGTCGATGAACTGCGCATGTGTCACGACCGACGCGATGGTGGTGAATTCGTTGATGACGACGCTGGCCGGGGGAGTGCTGCCGACGACTGCCAACAGCGCAATCGCGGGGTTATTCCCAGCCGCTTTGTTTGCTGCAGGCACGCCGCCCGAAGCAACCAGGTAGTAGCTTCCGTCTGCGGACGCTGCGCTGAGCGGTGCGGCTTGGGTGCTTTGCGCCTGGACCGCGATAGCGCCGTCAAGTCCCCCGTTGCGCAGCTCGAAGCGTCCGTCCTCGTTCGTCTTCGTCTGAGCAATTTGCTTTGGCGCATCCGCGCTCGCCAACCACAGCGTCACGGTGGATTGGGCGATGGGTGCTCCACCGCCGAGCACCTGGCCCTTGATGTCGGCAGCAGTGGCCTTAACCGCGAAAGACAAGCCGGCAGCGGCAAGGCCGGCCAGCAGCAGTTTACGAATAGCCCGTGCGGAATTCATTGCATTCTCCTCAGGAGTGGATTACGCCGCGAATTTCTCGGCGCGACTTCGCCGAGACTTATCAATTTAGCACCAGTTCACCATGACGACAGGTGGCCGTGGAACTGTCACTTATGACAATGGAGCTGCTTAAGGCTGCGCGACTCGGGAATGGTCAGAATGAGGGGAAACGCGGGACAATGGGAATATAATTGCGGGGCTGATGGCCCTTCCTCCTGGAACGAAACTCGGCCAGTATGAGATTGTCGGCCCCCTGGGTGCAGGCGGGATGGGAGAGGTCTATCGTGCGCGCGATTCACGCCTGGATCGGAGCGTCGCGATCAAGATTCTGCCACCGTCTTTCTCCGGGGATCGTGACAGGTTGCGCCGCTTCGAGCAGGAGGCGCGCGCGGCGTCGGCCCTGAACCATCCGAACATCATCACCGTCCACGATCTTGGACAGGATGGCACCACCCACTACATTGCGATGGAGCTGGTGGAGGGCAAGACGCTGCGTGAGCTGTTTGCCGGCGGCTTGCTGCCCATGAGAAGAACAATTGAAATTGCGGCCCAGATCGCAGAGGGATTGACCAAGGCGCATGAGGCGGGTATCGCGCACCGAGACTTGAAGCCCGAAAACCTGATGGTCTCTGACGATGGATTCGTCAAAATTCTCGATTTTGGGTTGGCGAAGCTTGCGGCCTCGGATGGAGTTCCCTCTGATGCAGGCGATGCGACCGCCTTCAAGACCCAAGAGGGGTTGGTTATAGGTACGGTGGGATACATGTCGCCGGAACAGGCCAGCGGCCTTCAGCTGGATTTTCGGTCGGACCAATTTTCCTTTGGCCTCGTGCTCTACGAGATGGTGACGGGAAAGCACCCCTTTCAGCGAAAGACGGCGGCAGAGACCGTCGTGGCCATTATGCGGGAACAGCCGGAGCCGATCGGCGCACAAAGCCGCGACGCTCCGGCTCCGCTGTGTTGGGCGATCGACCGATGCATGGCGAAGGAGCCAGACCGGCGTTATGTGTCGACGCGGGAACTGGCGCGAGAGCTTGGGGCCATTCGGGACCGGTTCTCGGAGAAGCCGGCCAGGGCGGGGGAAGTTTGCCCGATCAATCTACCTGTGCAGCGAACGGGGTTTATCGGGCGAGAGAAGGAGGCGGCAGCGGCCATGGAGCTCCTGCTGCGCGAGGGTGTTCGACTGGTCACGGTGACGGGGCCGGGCGGGATCGGCAAGACGCGGCTGGCGGTGCATGTGGCGAGCGGCCTGGCGGAGCACTTTCCGGGTGGGATTCATTTCGTCGCGCTCTCGTCGATCAACGATCCGAGCCTCATCGCCTCGGCGGTAGTGCGGACTTTGGGAATACGAGAAGCGGGAGGTCAATTGCCGCTCGAAATACTTCGGGAAGCTCTCCACGATTCCCCGGGCCCAGCAATGCTGCTTCTTTTGGACAACTTTGAGCACCTGGCCGAGGCTGCTCCAACCGTGGCGGAGCTGCTGGCGATGAGTCCGAGCCTCAAGATTATGGTCACGAGCCGGGCCGCGCTGCACCTATATGGAGAGCACGAATTTCCAGTGCCGCCGCTGGCAATGCCGAATCCACTGGCGATGCCCACGGTGAAGGTGCTTTCGCGTAATCCTGCGGTGGCGCTGTTTGTGGAGCGCGCGATCGCGGTGAGGCCGGATTTTGAACTCAACTCGACCAACGCGGGCGCGGTGGCCGAGATTTGCGCCCGGCTGGATGGTCTGCCACTGGCAATCGAGCTTGCGGCGGCCCGAGTCAAAGTCCTTTCACCTGCCTCGCTGCTGACGCGGCTGGCGAGCCGGTTGCAACTATTGACTGGCGGCTCAAAGGACCTGCCGCAGCGGCAGCAGACGCTCCGCGCGGCGATTGACTGGAGCTACGATCTGCTGGGGCCGGCTGAGCAAAAGCTTTTCCGCAGGCTGTCGGTGTTCGTGGGCGGATGGACTTTAGAAGGCGCAGAAGCGGTCTGCGACGCCAAGGGCGATCTCGACCTCGATCTGCTCGACGCTATCGCGTCGCTGGTGGACAAGAGCCTGGCGCAGCAGATCGAGCAAGGGAAGGACGAATCGCGGTTTGCGATGCTGGAGACGATTCGCGAGTACGCGATGGAGAAGCTGGCGGCAAGCGGGGAGGAGGCTCTGACGAAGCGCGCGCACGCCGCTTATTGTCTGGTGCTGGCGGAGGAAGAGGCTTCGAGCGACGCCGAGGGCTGGCTGGAGCACTTTCAGTTGGAGCATGACAATTTCCGAGCCGGTCTGCAGTGGCTCACCGAGACCGGAAATGCGGAGTGGGGGCTTCGCCTTGGAACCGCTCTGTTCCCGTTTTGGGAGGCCCGCTGTTATCTCGCCGAGGGCCGTGACCGGTTGGGAAAGCTACTCGGGTCGCAGGAAGCAGGGCCCGATACAAAAGTGCGAATGCGAGCGCTCTTCGCGGCGGGTGTGCTTGCCGGCGCGCAGGGAGACTACGCCTCTGCAGACAGCCTCATCCATCAAAGTCAGGATATTGCGCAAGAGTTGGGCGACAAAATGAGTGTCGCCATCTCGATGAACGCGCTCGCAGTCTATGGACGCGATCAAGGCAATGTTGCAGTGGCGATCATCCTCTTCGAAGCGAGTCTTGGACTGTGGAAGGATTTGGGCGATCAGAAGGCCATCGCCCGGGCGCTGAGCAATCTGGCCAACGCCTACAAACTGGAGGGAGACTACGATCGGGCGCGATCGCTCCACGCGGAGTGTCTGGTGATCTTCCAGGCGCTCGGTGACCGTGCCGGAGTCGCCTGGTCGCTCAATTCCCAGGGTGATGTAGCTCGCGATCAGGGCGACTCCACGGGAGCTCAGGCATTGTACGAACAGGGCCTGGTGATTTTTCGGGAACTGGGCGATCGGTCAGCCATCGCTACCACTCTGGCTGACCTGGGAAGCCTGGCCTCGGAACGGGGTAGCTTTGCCGTCGCACACACTCTTTATGGGGAAAGCGTTCGGCTTTTCCAGCAGTTGAATCATCGACGCGGAATTGCGCGGCTGCTCGAATGTTTCGCGTGCTCGGCCGCTGTTCAACTCGAGGCCGAGCGGTCGCTTCGTTTGGCGGGAGCAGCAGCAGCCTTGCGCCAGGAGATTGGAGTTCCGTTAACTCCTGCGGAAAAGTCCAAATTGGAATCGGGTCTGGAAGCGGCGCGGCGAGCGTTGGCCGATTCGGCAGGTGTCGCGGCCTGGTTGGAGGGTTGGGCACTGCCCGTTCAAGAAGCGGTCGAGGAAGCACTGATGCCCGACGCCGCCTCGTCCTCAATCCGGCAGACCTGACGGCGATGCGGTTGGAAGGCAAACTTCAGAATCAAAATTCAACGGGGAGTTCCGCCAACGTTCAATCGGCGAAGGTCGGGTCAAGAAGCCGACGAACGGCGGACACGCGATTAGCGGGAAGGCCCACGCGCTTCGCATGCTCCTGAATGGTCGCTTCGTCGGGGGCGAGGTAGACGCAATAGACCTTGTCTCCGGTGACGTAGCTATGCAGCCACTGAATTTCGGGACCCATTTCCCTGAGGACGTTGGCCGATTTCCTGGAGACATCCCGCAACTCGGTGTCGGTCATATCACCGGCCCCGGGAACTTCGCGCTCTATAACGAACTGCGGCATGGTTTTTACCTATGGTGACAAATGCTAGCACGCCGAGGAAACACCTTCCAAACCTGAGGTCTGGGAGCGTGGTGGGGTCGCTAAAAGCGCCGTCGACAGAGGTTGGCTTCGTGAGGGGTTTCGGCTGTTACCGACGGTGTTCGGAAGTTATACAGGGCGAGAGATCGCGCTCGTCAGCTTTCCGTCTCCCCGTGTACACTCGACACTACCCCCGCTGCACAGACGCAGGTCCCTGATAGGGATGTAAATCAAGAACTCCTCGGACGGGTATGACGATCGCTGCTGACACTGTCTTTGGGCCGTACAGAATAGTTGAGAAAATCGGCGCTGGCGGCATGGGTGTGGTCTATCGCGCCCTGGATACGCGACTGGAGCGTGAAGTCGCTCTCAAGCTGGTCTCGGACAGCTTTCTTAACTCGGATGCGGGGGGTGGAAGTCCAACGCCAGTCGGCACACCGCACTCGGCTACGCAACTCTCCCATGGCCGTTTTCTTCGCGAGGCGCGTGCGGCGGCGACGCTAAACCACCCGAACATTTGCGCGATTCACGATGTCGGCGAGCAGGATGGACGCCCTTATCTGGTGATGGAGCTGCTCCGAGGAGAGACGCTCAAGCTGTATCTCAGCCACCATCAACTTTCCGCTTCGGAAGTCCTTGCCTTTGGGCAGCAGGCGGCGAGCGCGCTGGCGGCGGCGCATGCCAAGGGCATCGTTCATCGGGACATTAAGCCGGCGAACCTGTTTGTGGTGGATAGCGGCCGCGATCGGAAGCAGTTGAAGGTCCTGGATTTTGGCCTGGCGAAGAAACAAGGGCTCGAAGCGTCGCCGGACTCGCGATTTTTTGGGACGCCCGGAAGTGAAGATACAGCGACCGGCGGCGCCACGGATCTCACGATTCCGGGGTCGACGGTTGGGACTGCGGCTTATATGTCTCCGGAGCAGGCGAAGGGCGATCCGCTCGATGCGCGCACCGACTTGTTTAGCCTGGGCAGCGTTTTGTATGAGATGGCGACGGGCGAGCCGGCTTTTGGAGGGCGCAGCACCGCGGAGGTTTTTGCTTCGCTGCTGATGAAGGACCCGCCGGCGGTGAGCAGCGTGAATCTGGCGATGCCGACGGCTCTCGATCCTATTATTAGCAAGCTGCTTGCTAAGGACCGGGCGCAGCGGTATGCGAGCGCTGAGGACCTTCTTGCGGACCTCGAGGCGGTTCAGGGCGCGTCGTCGTCCTCGGCTTCCGCGCGACAGATACCGGTGGCCTCACCGGCGCCCGTTTCCCAGGATTCGATTCCGGCGGCCTCGGTTCCTCCTCCCGCGGCCGAGGCCCGACGTGGCCATGGTTTCCGTCTCTGGAGAGCGGTCGGAGTGCTGATTATCCTGGCTCTGGCAGGAGTCTCTTTTATTTTTCGCGGACGTTTGGGGAGTAACCCCGGGCAGCAAGCTACGGCTCCGGCGGGGGGGGCGGGTGCGAATGAGGGGTCGAAGCCGAAGACGCTGAAAGACGCCATCATCGTCGCCGACTTCATTAACAAGACTGGCGATCCGGTTTTCGACTCCACGCTGGACCAGGCACTTCGGGTGCAATTAGGCCAGTCCCCGGTGCTTGATATTGTGAGCCAGCAGCATCTGCGGACGAGCCTGCAATATCTTGGCCGGAAGCAGGATGAGCCGGTAACGCCGCAGATTGCCAGGGAGATCGGCGAGCGGGAAGGCATCAAGGCGATCCTCACAGGCACCATCGCCCCATTGGGCAAAGCCTATCTCGTTACGCTCAGTGCTCAGAACACCGCCAGCGGCGACGACATCGCCAGCGAAGAGGCGACCGCTCCCGATAAGGAGCACGTGCTCGACGCGCTGAACCAGGTCACGACGGCGATGCGTGCCAAACTAGGCGAGAGCCTCTCCAGCATTCAACGGCTCAATGCTCCTTTTGGGCAGGCAACGACGCCTTCGCTTGAGGCCTTCCGGGCCTATGCTCTTGGCGATGAAGCGCATCAGAAGGGGAACGACATCCCCGAAGCGATGGACCATTACAAGCGCGCTGTGGAGCTTGACCCGAAGCTGGCCATGGCGTGGGCGCGCATGGGCGTCCTTTACTCGAATAGTGGTCAGATCACCAAGGCCAGCGAATGTTTTACGCGCGCCTATGGTCTCACCGGCAATGTTAGCGAGCGGGAGAAGCTTTACATCACCGGACATTACTATGACGCGGTGGTTGGCGATCTGCGCAAGAGCATTGAGACCCTCGAGGTGGCGACCGAGGAGTATCCGCTGCAGATCGATAACTTCATCAACATCGGTGTTTTCTACGTTCAAACCGGCGAGATTGAAAAGAGCGACGCCGCAAACCGCAAAGCCCTCGAGCTACAACCGGATGATGCGATCGCGCTGGAGAACGGAATCTCAGGCGCGACCAATCTGATGAGGGTTGCCGACGCGGAGAAACACATCGCGGATGTCAAGCGGCTTGGGTTGAACGGGACCACCCTGCGAACCGTCGAGTTGCAGTATTATGCCTTTCGCGGCGACTGGGAGAGTGTGCAACGCATAGTGACGGAGACGGCTGGGCGTCCCGACCAGTTCGTGATTACGGCTACATTAGGCAGCGTACTTCCTCAATTGGGGGAGGTTCAGCTTACAAAGACGACATTTCTTCGCGCCGCGGACCAGGCGGCGAGCGCCAAAGCGGCCGACTCCCAGGCCGGAAGCCTGCTTTCCGCTGCCAGCGCCGGATGGATGGTCGATGAGTGTTTTGACGCCGCCCAGGTGGCAAAACAGGCCCTCCAGTTGGATAACGGCAAGGTGACGCAGATCGCCGCGGCTGCCACACTGGCCCTGTGCAACGACGAGAAGAACGCGTCGCCGATGCTTTCCGCTCTCGAAAAACGCTATCCGCAAGACACGGTTGTGCAAGAGATCATCGTCCCGCAGTCCCGCGGCTGGCTCGCGCTCAAGGCGGGCGACACCAAACAAGCACTCGTTTACTTCGAACATGTGAGAGCGCACGATGATGCCTCGTTCGCTCCATATATGCGAGGTCTTGCTTACTTACAGCTTAAGGACTCCGCCAATGCGATCGCTTCCTTTCAGGAGGCTACGCATTCCAAGGGACTGGCTTATACCGTGGGTAGCCCGTATGGGTTGTCTTATCTTGGTATGGGGCGCGCCTACGCCATGGCCGGTGACAAGGTGAATGCGAAGAAGGCTTATGACGTTTTCTTCACCGAATGGAAGAATGCCGATGCTAACCTTCCCGTGGTCGCTGAAGCTAAGAAGGAATACGGGCAGCTGTAACTGCGAAAGCAAAGTTTCATGAGGCATTCGGAACCTGGTGGTCAATGCGCGGATTCGGGTGTTTCCCAATCCAGGGAGTAGATATCCTGGGTCCCGGTATCTTTGAGCACAAGCAAGGAATCGTCCGGACCAAGGCCCAGCCACGGGCCAACGTTTCCCACGGTTGGAAGGTTCGCCAGGTCCAAGACCTGCTCCATCTGGCGGTTAGCGACCAGAACTCTCATCACGGCCGGATGGTCCAATACCCTCAAGAAATAAACGTATTTTCCGTCTCTTGACCAGTTCGGGAATCCAGCGAGCGCCTTAGCGAGTGGCGTCCATTTCTGAGTCTGGAAGTCAAACAGCACCAGGCTCAGCGAGTCTGGCGGGATCGCCACGATGAACCTGCCATCCGGCGACCAACGGGGGGAGTACAGGCCTCGGGATCCCGGCAGCTCGGAAACACTGTGCGTTTTCAAATCGAGCACATGGATAGCTGAATTACTGTCGGCCGGAACGCCACCGAAGACAATCTTGTCCCCGCGCGGCGACCAATCGGGATCCTGCTTAGGCTCGGGATCATCGGGAAGTATTTGCTGGGGGCTGCCGCCGTCAGCCGCAACCACATAGATCCTTCCTGGTTTGCCGACTATGTAGTTATAGAAGACGATCTCTTTGCCATCCGGCGACCAGCGCGGCAAAGCTGCAACCAGGGGAGGGGAGGTGAGCTGTAACTTGTTGCTACCGTCCAGCTTGCTACGCCAGAGAATGCCTTCGGGGTAGGAGACGTAGGCAACCCACTGGCCGTCTTTGGAAAAGATGACGTCTTCGGCAGAGATGCCGGAGAGAAAGGGCGTCAACTGAGTTGACTTAGATTCGGCACGCTCCAGCTCGCCCCGATAACTTCGGCCGACCATGAAAAGCTTCTTGCCATCTTTGCCGGGAAGCGGGTTGAACAAGCCGAGCGGACTGGAAGTCAACTGGAAGGGTTTGTTCACGGATCGATGAAAAAAGGACCCGTTTTCGGAAATAGCCCAGATTTGCCCCCGAGATTGAAAAACGAAGTATTTTCCGTCCGCAGTCCATTTCCCACAGCATTCGTCTGGAGGGTCGTGCCACCCTGGGAACAACGGGTGCAGGTTTTCCCCCAGGGTGGAAACCTCCCAGAGTGAGGTCCCTCGGGTCTTATTATCGTTCACAGTAAACCTCAGCTTATCGTTCGCCGGTGACCACGCCAGATCGAAGCCGCGACCCTCGAGTGAAACTAGCTTTCGGGATTCTGTTCCATCATTCCTGGCGAGAAACAACTCGCGCCCTTCGGCGTAAGCCAGCATCTTGCGATCAGGCGACCAGGCCGCGTCCTGCGCGACAGCGGAGCCCAATCGACGAGGCGAACCACCGAGTGTTGGCAAACTCCAAAAATCTCCCGGCCCGTCGAGTGCGAGCAGCTCCGCCCCATCGGGAGAGACGCTTTGAGGAGTCAGACCCATCGAAGGGACGGTGATCGGAATCGGCTCGCCGCCCGAGACAGACACCTCCGCGATCCTCATTGAGGTTTGGTTCCCCATGCCGAAATAAAGCCTTAGCCCATCGGTGGCTTTCAGAATCTTTGCCTCGCCGTCGTGGGTGAGCTGGGTGTAGTTTGACGCCTGTGGCAGCGGCTTTGGGCGGGTTGAGTAATCAATGAGCGCCAAGACAGCAATCGCCGTGACCGCGAGAGCCGCGAGCCGGCGTCGAAGCGGAGCTGGGTGACTCGATTCGGGCGTGCCGCTCGTCTCCGCCGGTTTCTTCGCACCGAGAACGGTGTCGACCTTCGCCGAGGTTGAAAGCTCATCCGCCGATCCTGGAACACGCGGTCCCACAGGACGCGGCGCAACTTCCGCCGATGCGCTGCTCTGCAGCCGCTTCAAGTCGGCGCGAATTTCCGATGCGTGCTGATAGCGGTATTCCGGGTTTTTCTCGAGACAGAGGTCGATGATCCCTGCGAGGTTGGCGGGAAGATCGGGGTTCAACTGAGCGGGCGTGACTGGAACCTGTTGAACGATTGAGATCAGGAGTTCGCCGGTGGTGTCTCCCGCAAAGGGCGACCGGCCAGTACACATCTCGTAGAGCACGATGCCGAAGGAAAACAGGTCGGTGCGCTGGTCGAGGGGTTTGCCTAATGCCTGCTCAGGCGACATGTAGGCGGCAGTGCCCAGGGCCGCGCCGAGTCCGTCGGTCATTTCAAGATGCTCAGCGCGGGAGAGCGGAGAATCGTAAGCGAGCTCTTTGCGGGGCACCATCTTTGCCAGACCGAAATCCAGAATCTTTGCGCTGCCTCGCCGGGTCACGAAGACGTTTGCCGGTTTGATGTCGCGATGAATGATTCCTTGTTCGTGCGCGGCGTCGAGGGCGTCGGTGATGTCGATGGCTAGGGCGAGGAGTTTTTCGAGGGGCAGGGGGCCGTTCTGGATCAGGCTCTTCAGCGTTTCGCCATCGAGGAACTCCATGGCGATGAACAGCCGTCCGTCAGCTTCGGCGATCTCGTGAATGGTGCAGATGTTGGGGTGGTTCAGCGCCGAAGCGGCGCGGGCTTCGCGCCGGAAGCGCTCTACGGTGGCGCTGTCATTGGCAAAGTTGTCGGGAAGAAACTTGAGCGCGACATACCGGCCGAGAATGATGTCCTCAGCCTTGTAGACGACTCCCATGCCACCCCCGCCGATCTTTTCGAGGTTGCGGTAATGAGAGATGCTTGCTTCGCTCATGGAGACATTCTCGCAAATTGCCCGAGAATCTTATATCTCAATCAACGTCGTTGCGATGCTGCAGATTTCTGGCCGCGGCGCAAAACGCCGTGGCGGCACCCCAGAGCGCTTAGTTCAGGAAGGAAGGAGACGACCGATCGGCTTCGGTTCTCGTCTTTCCTTAACAGCCACCGGCTGGTTGTCCGCGTTGCGGCAAGCGCGCCGGCCCGCGAGGACGACGGCAAGCGTGACCACGAGCGAGAGCGCAAATGTGAGGTAGCCGTCGAGCGGGGCTTTGATCACGGAGTGAATTTGCTGATTGGCGAAGATCACGCAGGGGTATCCGGCTGCGAAGGCCCACAGAAAAGTGTTGAGTCCCATGACGAGGGCGCAGGACAGGTGAAAGAGGATGCCTGCGGCGAGGACCATCCATAGCACGGGACGCGGCGCGACCAGGGCGATGATGAAGCCCGATTCCCAGAGTAACAGTGACAATTCAGAGGCGTGAGCCAGCAGCGGGTAGCGGCGTAGTAACTGCGAGATATGCGGGTGGCCGAAGGCCCGGGTACGGGTGATAGATAGAAGTGCGTTTCCTTTTTGCCAGAATGGGGAAGCGGCTTTGTAGGCTCCGGCTGTTGTGTAGGCGAGGACGACCTCGGCCGCGAGAAACCAGGCTACGTACAGGGTGGAATTGCCGATGGCGCCGAGAGAAGTCGCAGCGAGAAAGAGCAGCATCATCTCGTCGGAACCGTCTACGGAGAAGTAGTGGCGCTTCATCTCGATGAGCAGGAGGACGGCCGCGGCCGCGCGTAAGGCTATCGTTGCGGGAAAGAGGAAGAGCGAGAGGACCACGGCTGCCTCGATCCACAAAAGGCAGGTGAAGAGCCAGGGCGGCATCCCAACGAAGCTCTTCCACAGGAAGCGGCGCAAGCGAACGAGGCGCGCACGGCGGGTGGGAGCTTCATCCATGACCATGCCGGCGACTCTCCAGTTGAGCATTCCGCCTGGACGGCGCTCTCTTCGCGCGAGCGCGAGCTCCGCCAGAGAGATGGCGCGGCCGATGCAGCAGAACCGCACTGCGAGGTTTACGGCTTCAGACGCATTGAGGTTGAACGAGGTCATGGCTGGTCTCTGCTTGTGAGTGAGCAAGTGTCATTGCGAGTTGCAATGTGGCGGCTTGCATGGTGGGTTCGACGCGATGCGGCGGGGAGACGTAGGCGATCACGCGGCTACCGTCTTTGCGGATGACGTCGATTCTAAACTGCACGAGCCCTTCATCCGGGCACAACATGCTGACGCGATCGAGCAGGAGAAGGTAAGGAATGCTGAGCGAGATATTTTCCCTTTTTCTGTGCGTGATGACGTAATTGCAGCAGCGGAAGATGGCTTTTCTCGCCCGCTTCTGCGGGTTGACGAGGAGGTGATAGTGGCAGCGGTCGCCGTTGGGTTGAACGAGGAACCATTTCGCCGGCTTTAATCGACCTTTGGAGGAGTGGGCCGCGGAGGCCCGTCCGGCGTGGCGAAAGAAGAGCTCCACGTCACCCATGATGGGTTTTGGTGCGAAGAAGTTCCACGCCGCCAACAGGTGGGCCGAGGGGTCCAGGAAGCGGAGCCGCTTGCACCGGTCGAATGGAAACTGGATGGCCAACTCCAAAAGAAACCAGGTGACGAGCAGCCCCGCGATGATGAAGGCGGCCATTGCGATCACCGTCCTGAGGGTTGTGGCGCGAGCTTCGCTGGGTTGAGCAGGTCGGCGCGACGTTGCGTGAGGAGACGGCTGCTCGGCGCCGGCTCCGCCTCGGTGGCTGCTTTCTGCGTCGCTTTGCGACCCCGGCTGGCTTTCTGCGGCTCGGAGATGACGTCGCCGAGTTCTCCGATTTCTCCAATCACACCGATGTGCCCAATCTGGCCGATCTGGCCGCGATCGATCAGGTCGATGCGGTCGACGATATCCACACGGTCGACGATATGGCCTATCGCGCCGCGGTCGACGATCTCTGCGATCTGGCCGACGTGGATGCGGTCGACGATGTCGAGCCGGTCGGCGATCTCGCCACGGTCGACGATGTCTACGACGTGGCCGGTCTGGGCGCGATCGATGACGTCGAGACGGTCGGCTATCTCGCCACGGTCGAGGATTTCCGCGACGTGGCCTTGAACGCCGATCGCACTGAGGTCGCTTATGTCAACGGCGTCGCCGAAGTCGCTGACGTCTCCAAATTCGCCGTCGGGACCCTTGTCGCCCTGATCGTCAACGACGTCGCTGACGTCGATGCCGTCGGCTGTATCGCTAACTTCCCCTACGTCGCTGATTTCGCCGATCTCGGCGTCATCGCCAATATCTACTCCATCGCCGATATCCAGATTGATTGACTTGGTTGCTTTTGCCATGACTTTGCCCTCTTGCTAGAAGTAGTGGCGGGGAAGGCATGAGCGTTTCACGAAAATCGTGAACTAATCTTCCTCGATAGGCGGTCTTTCACCGTGGCCTGTGACGATCTATGAGGCGCCTGGGGGGCGGCGGGTTCGGTTGCGGCTTCTGGCCTGGAGCGTTGGCATTTGCGATTCATGGCCGGACCCGGGGTTCGCGGCGGGCTATCCTTCGGCGGGTGACTTAAGTGATTTCGGGAGCCATTGGGGCGCGGGCAGTTATTCTGGTGCCATTTCCAGGGCTGGAGGAGATCTCGAATTCGCCTCCGATCAGGTGTATCCTCTCGCGCATGCTGATCAGGCCGAGGCCGGCCGCGAATCTTGCGGCTTCCATATCGAAGCCTACGCCGTCATCGCGGATTTCCAGACTCAGGTGACGGTCTAAACGGGTGAGCCGCACCGTGATGCTTTTTGCGCCGCTGTGTTTCGCTGCGTTATGCAAAGCCTCCTGCACTACGCGCAGGAACGACAACGCCACGATGGCGTCCAGCTCCCTCTCAACATGGTCGCACTGACAATCGATTGGGATGCAGAGCTGGTGGGAGGATTCAAAACAATGACTCTGCACGGCGGCGGCCAGGCCCAAATATTCGAGGGCCGACGAGTGGAGGCCGTGCGAAAGGCGACTTACCTTATGGGCGATTGTGTCCAGCTTCCCGGCGAGCTCCATCAGGCCGGCATGCCTCTGTCCGGGGCGCCCCGAAACCGGCTGCCCGGCGCGAAGCATCTGGACCTTGAGCACCGCGAGCGATTGGCCGATGTCGTCGTGTAGCTCTCTTGCGATGCGGGTGCGCTCCGACTCCTGGGCATTCAATAGCCGGCGGCTCAGTTCATCGCGCGCAACTTCCGAGTCGTGCAGCTCTTTCCTTGCGAGCTTGAGCGACGTAATATCGCTGGCTACCAGGGTCAGTCCACGAGGAACAGTGGCATCGCCGTCAGGTATTGAAGAAAAAGTCATATCGAACCAGAGGGGTTCGCCGTCAGACCCGGTGGCGGTCATCTGAACGGAATAGCGAGGCATCTCGCCGGCGACCAGCCTGCTTAGAGCTGCCTCGGATTCGGATTGCGCTTCCGTGGCCTGAAGGAACTCCCGAAAATTCTTCGCCAGCAAGGCTGTCCGGGGATGGCGAAGGATTTCGCACAGGCGATCATCTACGGAGACGAACGTGCCGTCGAGGGTCAACTGACCGACGGCCACACCCAGGTGGTCGAACGCTTTGCACCAAATGCTCGCTTCGGGATGGTCCAATGGTCCTTTGTGGGCGTGCGATTGGGTTTCGGATTGATCAGATGTAACAAGCACTGCAAAGCACCGTATAGCTGCGAGATGGTTACGACCAAGTATATGAGGAGCGGCGGCTAGTTGCTTGCGCATTATCAGGGACTGGAGAAAGGATTTTGTCATCCCGGCAGACCCAGAGGATATAATCCGCCTCACCATGACGTTGACCGCGGGGACGAAGCTCGATGGCTATGAAGTGCTCGGCCTGCTGGGCGCCGGGGGGATGGGCGAGGTCTATCGCGCCCGCGATCCGGTTTTGAAACGCGAAGTGGCGATCAAGGTCCTGCCGCCCTTCGTTTCGCAAAATCCCGACCGTCTGCGGCGTTTTGAACAGGAGGCGCAGGCGGCTGCGGCGCTGAATCATCCCAATATTCTGGCCGTGTACCAGTTCGGCGTTTTTGAGGGCGCGCCGTATCTTGTTTCCGAGTTACTGGTGGGTGAGACTCTGCGGCAGCAGCTGGAGCGGGGCCCGTTGGCGGTTCGCAGGGCGATCGATACCGGCGTCCAAATTGCCCATGGAATCGCGGCGGCGCACGAGAAAGGAATCGTCCACCGCGATCTCAAGCCGGAAAACCTGTTTGTCACCAAAGACGGGCGGGTCAAGATACTGGACTTCGGCCTGGCGAAGCTAACGCAGCCGCAAGCGGATTCAGATGCCGAGAGCCCTACGATGACGCACGCGACGGAGCCTGGCGTCGTCATGGGCACGGCGGGTTACATGTCACCGGAGCAGGTGCGCGGGAGGCCGGTCGACCATCGCGCCGATATCTTCGCCTTCGGCGCGATCTTGTACGAGATGCTGGCGGGGAAACGTGCCTTCCACCGATCGACCTCAGCGGATACGATGGCCGCCATCCTGAACGAAGATCCGCCGGGAATCTCGCAGATTGTGCAGAGCACTCCGCCGGGGTTGCAGCGGGTGGTGCATCGCTGCCTGGAGAAGAGCCCTGAGCAGCGCTTTCAGTCCGCGTCGGATCTGGCGTTTGCGCTGGAGGCTTTGTCGGAATCGGGCATCTCGTCGGGCGCTGCGATGCCCGCGCCGGGTCGCCGATGGCCCCGAAAAGCGATTGTGTGGGCGACCGGAGCGGTTGCGGTCCTTGTTGCGGTGGCTACGGTCCTATACTTGCACCGGAAATCTCGTTCGGACCACTCCCCGCTTGCGTTGACGCATAGCCAGGTTACGTTCCTCGGGGACGCGTATGATCCCGCTATCTCTCCAGATGGAAAGTCTGTTGTCTATGTGACTAAACCTCCGGGAGGGGATATGAAGTTGATGGTGCAAGACCTATCGGGCGGCCCCAGCCTCGAACTTATGCATGCGCCAATCCTTCAGAATCCAACCTGGGCTCCAGATGGTTCTCAGCTTTTGCTCTCTGCGATAACAGAACATTTGTTAGAGGTTTTTATTGTCTCGCGCCTGGGGGGATTCCCTCGACGAGTAGCATGGGGAGCCTACTCGTGTTGGCTACCCGGCGGAACACAGATTATTGCCTCATTTCAGAACCATGATGGGGGCAGTGCCCTGGTGGACATCGCAACCGGGGCACGCAAGGCTATACCCGCCCCCGCCTATCAATGGCTGGAAGGCATGACCTGTTCGACCAAGACTGACAGGCTACTCCTCCTGACTCATAGCGGGGAACAGTATTCGCTTTGGTCGATGAAGTCCGACGGAAGTGAACAACGCAAGCTCGTGGAAGCTGAGAGAGGGGTTACGCTGCAGTCCGCCAGATGGTCCCCCGCGGGCGACGCGGTCTACTATTTCCGGAAAGAAGGAGACACGACGGAGCTAATCAGACTTCCGCTTTCTGGTGATTCTCAGCGGCCATCGGTTCTGGTAAGTGGACTGGAGACAGGCGGTGATTTCACGCTTTCCGAAGACGGGTCGCAATTGGCGTATACGCGGGATCTTGTTTACTCGAATTTGTGGTCGGTTGATCTGCCAGGGACGAGTTCAAGCCTGCAACCGCGCGCGACGCCGCTTACGTCGGGGACTTTGTCGTATGGTGACCCGGCCATATCCCCTGACAATCGCTTGGTGGCCTTTACCAGAGGCTCCGGCGTGAAGGGAAATGTTTACAAAATGGCTCTGGACAGCGGCCAACCGGTTCAATTGACGTCTTTCGCCGCATCGCGGACCTGGAGCCCGGCATGGTCACCTGACGGCCGGGAGATAGCCTTCGTTAGCAATCAAGCAGGGAGCGAGAGGGTATGGGTCGTCAATTCCAGCGGAGGCACACCCCGAGTGCTTGACAAAACCAATGCATCGGATACGAATGACTACCTCACATGGTCTCCGAATCGATATTTGATTTACGCCACGAGAGGACTCCATAACCTGCGTCGCCTGAACGTTGAAACCCAAGAGGAGGCGCCGCTTCTTCCGAAAGATTCAGATGGTTGGCTGGCTTTGAAACCAGCAGTCTCGCCTGACGGCAAAAAGATTGCTATCTACTGGAATCGAGCAGACGGCGACGGCGCGTGGCTTATCAGCGGGGAGGGCGCTTCCGCGAGCCTGTTATACGCAGGAGTTACTCCCTTCGGGTGGTCTTCGGACGGGAATTTCATCTACACGTTTGACATACATGAGGGACGAGAGATACTGCAGTTGAAGCTTGGCGATTCAAAGAAGCCGAAATCGGTAGTTGCTCTGCCCGGACCGATCCTATCTGGTACGGTGAGTCCCGACGGGCGAAAGATCATTGTCAGCGTGGGTGAAGAGAAGTCTGACGTTTGGCTATTGAAAGATTTTGATCCGGAGGCGAGTCGGGCCAATTAGACGCCTCATCAAGGTTTGATCATTCCGAGTGTCTGTGAGGCACTTTAGCCCACTCATTTACTCTCATCATGCACAAGAACCCAGGTTAGCTGCGCGGACCGGGGGCACCCGAAGTCGTTGGGGTGGTGGCTGAGGGTTCGGCGGCTGGCGCTTCGGGCTTGTTGCGCTGGCGTTTGCGGCTCATGAGCTCGTCGATGCGGGCCTCCATCTTCTTGGAGCGGTCTATGTGGAAGCTGAGGTCGGGGACGTGGCGTTTGCCGGTTCGCTCGAGGAGCTCGTGGCGGATGTAGCCGCGGGCGGCCATGAGCGCGGCGAGGGTTTCTTCTTCTTCTTTTTCTCCGCCATCGACGGTGATATAGACGAGCGCCGATTTGCCGCCGGGGTTCAGCGCGACCTGGCTGACGTAGGCGAAGGCGATGCGGGGGTCAGAGAGCTGGCCCTCGATCATGGCGGTGATTTCGTCGCGAAGGGTCCCGGCGACCCGATCCTGGTGGTACTTGCGCGCCCTTTGTTCTGGCATGGCGTGTTTACTCCGACTAAGTTTTAAGGCTATCAGAAAGGGGTGGCTCGACAGGAGTTTGTGCGACTACAGCGAACACGCTGCGAGGTGATTCCGGAATCCCCAAAAGACAGTTGTAAGACTTGAGAGATTGGGGAAGGCCGATAATTCCCTGGGATTCTTCCTCCCTGCGGTCGTCAGAATGACGAACTGTGCTTTACAGGGGAACCGCGCTTTGCCAAAACGCGTAGCAGACAACACGGGCGAAGTATGTCAACGCGGCGTGTGGAGGCGGGCTTATGTCGATGGTGGTCGATCAATTCAAGCAGGTGGTTCGGAGACTCAGTCGGGCGCCGCTTTTCACGGCCATTACGTTGCTGACGCTGGCCATCGGCGTAGGCGCGAATACGGCGATCTTCAGCGTGGTCGAGGGTGTGCTGCTCAAGCCATTGCCATATCCTCACGCTTCGGAGTTGATCGGCGTGTGGCACACCGCTCCGGGGATCGATATCAAGGAACTGAATATGGATCCGTCGATTTATTTCATCGACCGCGAGCAGAACAAGAGCTTCGAGGACATCGGGGTCTATAACGGGGATTCGGTTAGCGTGACCGGCGCGGGTGAGCCCGAAAATGTGCAGGCGATGGATGTGACCGACGGCACGCTGCCTCTCTTAGGTGTGGTTCCGGCACACGGGCGATTATTTTCCCGGCAAGACGACACCGCGGGCGCGCCCGACACTGTGCTGCTCTCCTATGGATACTGGCAGAAGAAATTTGGCGGTGCGACCTCGGCGATCGGGCAGATGCTCACTGTGGACGGAAAGCCGAAACAGATCATCGGCGTTTTGCCGCAGGGATTTAATTTCCTCGACCGCGATGACGCTGCTCTGTTTTTCCCGATGCAATGGGACCGCAGCAAGACCAAGCTGGGGAATTTCAGCTATCGCGCGCTGGCGCGGCTCAAGCCGGGTGTGACGATGGAGCAGGCAAGCGCGGACATGGCGCGGCTGCTGCCGATTGCGAACCGGAGTTTTCCTGCGCCGGAGGGTTTTAGCGCTGCCATCTTCGAGAAGGCGGACATTCGCCCTAACCTGCGCCCACTGAAGAACGACGTGGTCGGCGACATCGGGAACATGCTTTGGGTGCTGATGGGTTCGATCGCCGTGGTGCTGCTGATTGCCTGCGCGAATGTTGCGAACCTGCTGCTGGTGCGGGTTGAGGGACGACGGCAGGAGTTGGCGGTGCGCTCCGCTCTGGGCGCCGGGCGGGGACGCATTGCGCTCGAGCTGCTTTACGAAAGCGCGCTGCTTGGGTTCGCCGGCAGCGTGATTGGATTGGCGCTAGCCTACGGCGCGCTGCGGGCCCTGGTCGCTCTTGCACCGAGCGGCCTTCCTCGTATCAACGAGATTGGCATCGATCTTCCCGTCTTGCTCTTCACCCTGGGGTTGGCGCTGGTTGTGAGCCTGCTGATTGGCCTGGTTCCGGTCATCCGATACGCGGGGCAGGGATTGAACGCGACGCTCCGCGAAGGAGGACGTTCGCAGAGCCAGGGCCGCGAGCGGCACCGGACGCGCAAGGCGCTGGTGGTGGTTCAGGTCGCGTTGGCATTAGTGTTGTTGATCTGCTCGGGGTTGATGATCCGGACCTTTGTGGCTCTGATGCATGTCTCCCCCGGCTTTGTCGATCCGGCATCGCTACAGACATTTCGCTTTGTGATTCCAGAGGCGCAGATACCGGACACGCAGCGTGACCGGGTCGTTCATATGCAGCAGGAGATCCTGGACAAGCTTGCGGCGATGCCGGGCGTTTCTTCGGTCAGCTTTTCAAGCGCGATCCCCATGGATGGAAGCGGCTCGAACGATCTGCTTTATGCGCAGGACCGCGTTTATAAAGAGGGCGAAATTCCGCCCATTCGGCGATTCATCAATATCTCGCCGGGCTTCTTCGCAACCATGGGCACGCGCATCGTCGCCGGCCGCGATCTGACCTGGACTGATACGTATGACAAGCGGCCGGTCGCGATCATCTCAGAGAATTTTGCCCGCGAATATTGGCATGACGCGAACAACGCGCTGGGCAAGAGGATACGCGTCGGAACTACCGACGACTGGCGCGAAATCATCGGAGTTGTCCAGGACGTGCATTATGACGGCGTCGATCAACCAGCACAGACGGTCGTCTACTGGCCGATCATGGGCAATAATTTTGAGGGACAGAAGGAGATGCTGCGGCGGTGGGTTGCGTTTGCGATCCGCAGCCCGCGCGCCGGTTCGTCGGCCTTTATGAGCGAAGTGCAGCAGCGAGCGTGGTCGGTCAATGGCCAAGTGCCTCTGGCCTACACATCGACGGTCGGCGAGTTCGCCAGGAAATCCATGGCGCGCACCTCGTTCACGCTGGTGATGCTATGTATTTCGGGCAGCATGGCGCTGCTGTTGGGAATTGTCGGGATTTATGGCGTCATTTCCTATTCGGTGGCGCAGCGGACGCGCGAGGTTGGCATTCGCATGGCGCTGGGTGCGCAGCGAGGAACCCTGGTTGCGCTGTTCGTTCGGCAAGGGATGTTGCTGACGGGCATTGGCGTGGCGTGCGGACTGGTGGCCGCATTTGTCACCATGCGGCTGATGTCGTCGCTGCTGTTCCATGTGAGCCCGGTCGATCCGCTCACATACGCTGCAATTACCTTGCTGGTGTTGGCGATCGCATATCTGGCCTGCTATTTGCCTTCGCGGCGGGCGGCGAGTATCGATCCGGTAAACGCCCTGCGGGCGGAGTAGAGGCAGGGAACGCAGTTTTCGGGTGGGACCGCCGTTCGGTAGGCGCAGCTGCGCGCTCACCGAACGCGGTCCCATTAGGCGGCAGCCTCGTCCTTGTGTTCTTGCTCCCAGCTCCGGTATCCGTCCGTGGGCCTGCCTAGCTGGTACACGGTGTTGCGCGTCTCAACCCGTCCCTTGTTGACATCAACGCGCAGGATGGGCGATGTGTAGACGCATTCTGCATTGGCAAGAGCCGTATGCCCGACGACCTTGCCCATCAAGTGCTTGCCGGGTTGCAGCTCTCCGTAATTCAGAGCACTCAGTGCGACCGCTCTTTGAACGACTGCCCAATTCTCGATTGTCACTAATGGTTTCTGCATAGTCGGTTGACTCCGGAAATTTCAACTCTGGTAGTTGGATGCCAACCGTGGTCCATAACCACGGCAAGTCCCGCAGGATAATGAAAGACCAGGGAGCTTTGCTCGACCGATCACATCGTTCGATAGAAGGTTTTAGCGGCTTCGAGCAAATTTTTCCCTGAATTCTGAAATCGATCGCCGGGCCACTGTGCCTCCCAGCCGAACCAGAGGTTTTGCGCTCGACCGGAGGGGGAGAAAATTTATAAATCACTTCTTGACGAGGAACGGCTTGTAGCCAAAGACCGCGCAGCCAGTCGAGCCGGGAGGGAAATTCTCCACGGCTACCTGGTAGTTGCCCGGAATGGCTACTTCCGCGGCGGTAATGGGAACGGTCAACTCGGTTGAACTCACGTAGGTGACGGGCAGGTAGGCGCCGTTGAAGATCACCAGAGAAGCAGGCGCGAAACCGGTTCCGGTAAGTGTCAGTGTGAACGCGCTACTTCCGGCGGTCTTGGGGGACGGACTCAGGCTTGTCAAGGTTAGTGGCGTGTTGGTGATGTTGAAATTTGCGAACACCAGAGTTTCTCCGGTTGGGCTCAGGGTCGCGGGATTGGTCGTTCCGGTGAGATCGAATGTCCATCCGGCGAAGGTCCATCCAGTGGCCGGGATGGCTTTGAACTCAAGCTGCTGGCCGGTGGGATAGAAGCCGTCTCCGGTTGGGGAGGCTGGCTCGATCGTGGCCGTTCCCCCGCAGGGTGGGTAGTCGAAATTGGTCGCCGGCCTGAATTCGGGAGTTACCGTCGCGGTGAAGGTCACGCCGAGAGTGACGGTGTGCGAAGCCGCGCCTCCATCGCTCCAGCTATCGAAGACATAGCGCGAGTTGAGGCTGTAGGGATACTCGGGCGAGGGATAGTCGATGGTATGAGTGCTGCCGCCGGTCCAGCCGGAATCGTAGAAGCTGGAAAAGTTCTTTGGGGAATAGGCGAAACCCGCGTCGGTATCGATGGACAGGTTCGACGTGGAAGTCTCAGGCGTCACCTTGACCGTACGGACAGTTTTGTTGCTGAACTCAGCCGTAGTGTTGACCGGATTGCCTGTATCGGGCACATAGAAGGTCTTCGGCTGGGAGCCGAGTCCGCCGGGCAGCCAGAACGGCGCGTTGTTGAATTCATAGAAGTTCCAGCCGGAGGCAGGGGTTGCGGTCAGGGTGACTTCCTGCCGGGCGACAAAGAAGCTGCCGGTCGCGCCGGAATACGTCAGTGGCTGAGGCGAGACACTGACTGTCCCGGAGCCGGCAGGAGAGACCGCGGCGGTGTAAGGAACGAGCTGGATGAAATTCGCGGAATAAGTGGTCACCTGGGGTGATGTTGTCGGATAGGCTAGCTCGCCATTACCGGGCGTGACGGTGATGGTGTGGCTCTGCGATGTGCTGTCATTCCATCGGCCGTAGGTATAGTAGAACGTCGCTGAAGTGGTGCTGTTGGCGATGTCGCCGGTGAGGGTCTGCACTCCCGCGGCGACATCGAGGGTGTGGGTCGAGTTGAGAGTCCAGGCAAAGCTCTTGGGCGTGGTGATGGTCGTGCCGTCCACCACTACTTTCAGTCCGACGGGATTCGAGGTGACCGTGACCCTAGTGGGCGCTGCCCCGTAAAGCCGCTTGATGCCCTCTTTGTCTCCCGCAGAATAATCGACGGTTTTCGGAACGGGCACGCCGTCGCTGCTGCTAAGCGGCATACCTGCTGGAATGGTCTCGATCACCGGCTTTCCGTTACTGGTGAAGGAAAAGGATGGATATTCCATGAGAGAGGCGTAGTCGTAGTAGCTGGTGAGATTCTGATAGTTGTCGGCCGGCGGCAAGAAATTCCCCCAGGATCCCTTGATCACATTGCTGTAGTGAACGTCGACATAGGTCGAGCGGCCGGACCGCGATTGCTCGTGCCAGAGGCCGATGATATGCCCCATCTCGTGGAGAATGGTTCCGACCGTACAACTGGTCGATCCGGTCATGGGCTGGGCGGGTTTGGCCTCATATCCCTCCAGCGCCTCGCACTGGCCACTGGTATCTGAAGCGCTCAGGTCGATGTCGACGTAGTTCGGACCATTGGAGGAGGTCCAATTCACCCATTGAATGAGACCCGGGAAATCCGAATTAAATTGATTGATCGCGGTCTGAATTTTTGGCGTCGCATTGGGGTCTGATGCCGAGTCGATGACGTAATAGACGGTGGCGACGCCCGCTACCTTGGGCCAAAGCGAAGAGTTGTAGGCGACGCCGATGGAGTCTGGCTTGGCCGCAAATTCCTGGCGCTGAGCGATGTTTGCAGCGGGCGTTGCCTGGCCGAAAGCCGCTGCGGTAAGCATGAGCGAGCAACAGGAGAAACGGATGAGGGAAGGGAGGGAAGCTGCAGCAAGCGACATGGCGGACCTCTATCTGGACATTTCGCTCGGGCCGAAATGCTCAGGAGGCCGTCCTTACAGCGACTCAATGAGGTTCGCAATCCAGATGAAGGACTGTCAAGCGCTGAGATTCACTTCCTGGCTTGAATTTGATCACCCATTGGTGATGACCCTGCTGAACCACCGTTCGGACGCGTGGGCAACTGTTTGCGGCGGCAATTGTTATCCGCAAGTTGCGCAGCTCTCACCCAACCCGGCCCGCGACGTTGCAGAGCGCCGGTTAGGGAGATTTGCCCTGCTATACTTTGAGCACTTTCGAGGGGACTTCCTCCCAACACAACGATGAGTGACGGCCCCAATTCGTCCGCTGGGCAAAAGGTGAAGAGCCAGGAGGCGGAGGGCCAGGAGGAAGAGCTCGCGCAGGGCCGGACGGATGGACTTGCTCGAGGGCGGGCATCGGGTACCTGGGGCAGCTTCCGGCTGATCGAGTTGGTGGGCAAAGGCAGCTTTGGCGAGGTCTACCGCGCATGGGACCCCCATCTGGAGCGCGATGTCGGACTGAAGATCCTGCTGCCCCGCTCCAAGGGCGATGAGGCGCAGTTCAAGGCGCTGCTGCGCGAGGCGCGTGCGCTGGCCGCGGTTCGCCACCCGAATATCGTCCCCGTTCACGGCATCGACGAGCATGATGGGCTGGTCGGATTCTGGACAGATTTCGTTCGCGGCAAGACGCTGGCTACGCTGGTGCGCGAACAAGGGCCCTTCGGCTATCGCGAAGCGGTGCTGGCGGGGATTGACGTCTGCAAGGCGTTGAGCGCGGTGCATCGCGCCGGACTGCTGCATCGCGACATCAAGGCGGAGAACGTGATGCGCGAAGAGGGCGGGCGCATCCTGCTGATGGACTTTGGCCTGAGCACGCTGCCTCACTTGCAGAAAGACTTTGCCGGAACTCCGGTCTACATGGCGCCGGAGCTTTTCGCGGGAGATCCGGCTTCGGTCGAGAGCGATATCTACGCGGTCGGCGCGTTATTGTTTTTCCTGGTCACGGGCACGCATCCCTCCGGCCTCAAAGTGAGCGGCAGCGGGACGCCGCAGACGGCGGGCAGCGATGAGCGTACCTCCGACGTGGCGGTGGCGTCAAAGGCTTCGGCCGCGCGGATACTGACCAGCCGCTCGGTGCTCGATCATCGTCCCGATCTGCCTGAACCGTTTGTGCGGGTGATCGATACGGCGATTCGTCCCGATCCGGCAAAGCGCTTCTCGAGCGCTGGGGCATTGTTGAGCGCGCTCTCTGAGGTGCTGGTCGAGCAGGGCAATGGGGGCGGCAAAGAGACTCCGAGTGAAACACCGCCGCATTGGCTTGTAAAGCAGTGGCGCTATGTGGCGCTGGTGCTGGTTCTACTTGCGGCAGTTGGCGGATGGGGATATTTCCGCTATGCAGGCCATGCCAAAGCACGAAGCGCGGCGCAATCGGCCAACCTGAATGAGAAATATCTGCGGGCGATGGACCTGCTTCGCCGCGCGGACAAGCCGAAGAACGTGGCTGACGCAACCGGGATGCTGAAGGAGGTGCTGGCTCAGGACCCGCAGTTCGCCCTGGCGCAATCGGGACTGGGGCTGGCGTATTTCATCCAGTATCGCAATGACTCGACTCCGGAGCTGCTGGAGCGGGCGAGAGAGTCGTGTAACCGGGCCATCGCGATCGAGCCGAACCTTGCGCCGCCCTATGTGACGCTGGCGAGAATTGAGGCGATGGCCGGCAACAATGCGCTCGCCACGCAGCACGTGGAGCGGGCGCTGCAACTGGATCCGCACAGTGCGGACGCCTATGGAGCGCAGTCGGAGGTCTTGCACGCCGAGGGGCGCGAGGCCGACGCGATCGCTTCGGTCGAGCGGGCGATGGATTTCGCTCCCGACTCCTGGCGCTGGCCGGTGGTGCTGGGATCGTACTATTTCAACGACGGCAGATTGCAGGAGGCGGCCGAGCAGTTTGCCAAAGCTGTGCAGATCACCCCCGACAACGTGATTGCGCTGCGCGACCTGGGGCTGGCTTCGCTGCAGCTGGGACGCTTCGATGCGGCGAAGGCGAACCTGGAAAAGGTCGCGGAGCTGGAGCCGAGCTATTCCGCATTTTCGGCGCTTGGAACTCTGCTGGAGTTTGAGGGGAAGTATACCGAGTCGGTGGCGATGTATGAGAAGGCGCTGGCGCTGAGCCCCAACAATTACGCGGCATGGGGAAATCTGGCGTCGGGGTATATGTGGAGTCCCGGCGGGCGCGATCACGCGATCGAGGCCTACCGGAAGGCGATCGAATTGGCGGAGGAGACGCGCAAGGATACGCCAGCGGATCCGCTCCTGTTGTCGGTGCTGGGTGGCTACTATACCGCTGTTGGAGATGCAGAGCATAGTTTGCCACTGCTGCGGCAAGCGGTAGCGCTGGCCCCGGACAATCCGGATGTGCTGTTCCGTGTGGGAGAAGGCTACGAGATACTGCATCAGCGAGGCATGGCGATCCGGTTTATCGCCCAGTCGATTGCGCTTGGTTATCATGAGATCGAGCTGGAGCGCAGCCCCGAGCTTGCCGCTTTGCGCGCGGATCCCAGGTTTCAGCAGGCGCTGCGGGCTGCGCGGGCGAAACATTCCCCAGGCCAACAATCAGTAGACAACGCGAAGCAAAGGAGTTAACGTTTGAGGCCATGACCACTACAAGCGTTCTCATTAAGGACGAATTGGGGTTGCGGGTCCCGAGCGTAGCCAGCGTTCCGATGGTTTCCGGAGCTGACATCACGTTCACAGCAGATTCCGGCGCCGATTCGAGCCTGTATTTTTCGCAATCTGCCGCAGCTGTTTTGACTCCTTCGCCGAGCTCGCCGGTGTCGCTGGCCTCGGGCGCTTCGCTGACTTATACCTTCGGGTCGCCGGAAGGCCACGCGTTTGGGGTAGTTGTGCAGGCGCCTGGAGATCCGGCTCCGACGGACTTCGATTTCGGGCCGCCGGCCGATCCGCCGATGCTGGTCATTCAGGCAGGGGAAGGTTCGAGCTTCCCTGGGCCGACGCAACCGATCAGGACTCCGGGATAGAGACCGGACGCCAGCTTATGGTGGATGAAGCTGTGCTGCCTGCCTAACCCAGCCGGCACGGCTCGCGCTTGCCTCTCGCAAAGACCCATGATTTCGGAAGGATTCACGGATTCACCGATGAGCGGCCCCAATGACCTCCTGATCTTCAACGGAATCAATGGCGCTACTGGCGAGTATGATCTGCCTCCGACTCCGGTCGAGGTGATCGCCGGCGTCGCCCGCGGGGAGACCTTTGACAAGCAGGCGCTGGAGGAATTGCGGCGCCGCCGGCAACGCGATTCCGAGGCGCGGTTTGCCGTCAAAGAGGGCATCGACCCGAAAAACCTAGACGAGACTGGCTGGGGCGTGATCTTTGCCTTTGGCGCGGACCCGGCGATCTATGAGGCGCTGACGCCGCTGTTTGAACTGCGCAAGCAGCAGGCGAATGCGAAGCGTGAAGGGCTTTATCGCGAGTTCCGCGACGCCGATGCGTATCGGCCAGGCGAGAGCAAGCTGGATTTTCTCAATCGTCACGGGGTAGGGCCGGGGCCAGTCGACCCGGAGGCGATGCCCTACTACCTGCTGATCGTGGGCGACCCGGACACGATTCCGTTTCGCTTTCAATATCAGCTGGATGTGCAGTATGCAGTGGGGCGCATTCACTTTGAGACGGTTGCGGAGTACGCGGCCTATGCGCGGTCGGTCGTCGCGGCCGAGACTGGTACGCTGGCGCTGGCAAAGCGAGCGGCGTTCTTCGCAGTTGCCAACGATGGCGATGGAGCAACCAAGCTCAGCCATGATGAGTTGGCGACTCCGCTAGCAGCATGGGCGACCCAAGATAAGCGCGGCTGGGCGGTCGACACTTACTTTGACGAGGCGGCGACGAAGGCGCGGCTGACTTCTCTTCTCGGAGACGATGCTCCGGCGTTTCTTTTCACCGCGAGTCACGGCATGTGCTATTCGAATGGCGATGTGAGGCAGCTCTCCAATCAAGGGGCTTTGCTCTGCCAGGATTGGCCCGGGCCGTCGTTTCGCGGCACCCTGCCGGATGGCTTTTTCTACACGGGGGATGATCTCGCCGCCGACGCGAAGATCTTCGGCACGATTGCGATGCACTTCGCGTGCTTTGGCGCGGGAACGCCGATGCGGAGCGACTACACCGCATCGGGCCAGCCGGACACTATCGCGCCGCAGAGTTTTCTGGGCAGGCTACCGAAGCGAATGCTGGCGCATCCGCGCGGCGGGGCGCTGGCGGTGATCGGCCACGTCGAGCGGGCGTGGGGTTGCTCTTTTCATTGGGACCGCGCCGGAAGCCAGACCGAGGTCTTCAAGAGCACGATCAAGCGGCTGATGGAAGGCCATCCGGTCGGGTCGGCGGTGGAATATTTCAATGGCCGCTATGCGGAGCTGTCGTCCGACTTATCGATTCAACTCGAAGATGCGAAGTTTGGAGCGAACGTCGACCCATATTTGCTCGCCGGTTTGTGGACGGCGAACAACGACGCGCGCGGATATTCTGTGGTCGGCGACCCAGCTGTGCGGCTACAGTTAGTGAAGGATTCAGAACCGGCCGAGCGGCCGGCATTGGAGGTTATATCCGTGGCAGCTCCTAATCCGGTACTTCCCGTTGTACCGCCTGTAGTACCGACGGCGAGCCAACTCATGGTCGACTATGGCGTCTTCGATTCGGTCAAGAGTGCCGCGACCTCGCTACAGGACGCGGCCAAGAAGATCGGCGACTGGCTGGCCGAGACCTTTGAGACCGTGACCAGCGTGCATGTGAGCACCTATGTGAGCGACGATCTGAGCAAAGCGAAGTATGAGAACGGCGTTTTCACGGGCGCCACGCTGCGCGCGGTGACGATCGCAAACCTGGACGGGAACACGCTGCTGTGCGTACCGGAAAACAACGGCACGGTCGACGACGCACTGTGGAAGATCCATTCGGATGTCTTTGACAAGGCGCTCGCCAACCGCATTGAGCTGTTGAAGACCGCGGCGGCGACGGCGGCGAGCCTGGTGCCAGGGTTGAAGGGTTTGTGAACGCTGCTGAGATCGAGGAACTTGCCGCGCTGCGCAGCGAGGTCGAGCAGATTACGCGCGGCACAGGCCAACTTTCTGAAGACTCCCCTGGTCGCGCAGACGCGATGAGTTTCTCGTTTGGGATTGTCGCCTCTACGGAAGAGAAGGTAGTCGCGATCTTCGAATCAATCAAGCAGACGCTCGCCGAACTTGCACCCGTAGCGCACTTCCAGACAACAGTCGATGGTTTTACCGCGAAGACGGTTATCAACTACTCCGGCTTTGCGGCCTCGGTTTGGAGCACCGACACGACCGCCGGGCTGGTCGACGCGCACCTGGAATCGCTGCGGCGGATTTATGCGTTTCGCGCAGCTGTGACGGCGGTCGTCGCCGCCGTTGGCAATGCGGTTGTGGCGATTTCGATTGCGGTTGGCAACCCGTTGACGGTGTGGCACGCGATCGGGTCGGCCGAGGCCTTGAAGTCGGCGGTCGACCGCCTTGCCGCCGTAGTCGCCGCGCAATCTTCTTTGGCCCTTAGTTAAGCGGATTCAAGCTCTGTCGCCCTCGTTCGTATACCATCACTTGCTGTGAGTTTTTCCAGAGGAGATCGGTATTCTCATGAAACGCAGGTTTTCGTTCACGTGCTGCTTCGCTGTATGCCTGATTGCTTACGCAGGCCTCACTCCGCGGACCATTGAGGCTGCCGATCAGGCCAAGTGGACGGCCAGCTGGATCACGCATCCGACAGCCCCGCTGCGGGAGCCGCTGGTGCTGCATTTCAGGCGCTCTTTTCAGCTTGCGACGAAGCCGACCGGCTACATCGTGCACGTCAGCGCAGACAATCGATTCGTCCTCTATGTGAATGGCCATCGCGTTGGCGATGGGCCGGCGCGCGGGGATTTGTCGCACTGGCGCTATGAGACTTTCGACTTGTCGCAGTACCTGGTGCAAGGCAGCAATTTTGTAACAGCCACGGTGTGGAATTACGGGATCTATGCGCCAGTCGCGCAGATCACCGATCGCATCGCATTTCTATTGCAAGGCGACGGCGCTGCCGAGGCCGATATCAGCACGCCGAAGGACTGGATGGTTGAGGTCGAGCCGGGACAGCGTCCGGTGCCGAGGAAGGCCGGCGGCTCCAATGAATACATGGCGAATGGGCCGGGCGAAGAGCTGGATGCGGCGAAGTATGACTGGAGCTGGAACGACCCGAACGCCACGGGCGGAGCGTGGGTCGCGGCGGCTTCGCCGATGCGGGAGAACATTTATCCGTCGGCGTCGCGCGCCGGCCTGTCAGGCCAGCAGGTCGACAATTACTGGCAGCTGGTTCGCGATGAGCTTCCGCATATGGACTACACGCCGACCGATGCGGGAAAGGTCGTGCGGTCGGATGAGCCGAACGCAGCCGGTTTCCCATCGGCAACCGGTCGAGGTTGCGAGCGAATCGGCACGTGCACATTCTTGCTTGACCGCAAGACGCTGACGACCGGGTTATCCGCAGTTGACCGTCTCTGGGGGTGCGGGCGCGAGCATTCGGCTGACTTATTCAGAGGCGCTTTACGACGGCAAAGCATCAGAAGGGTGATCGCGATGAGGTCGGGATGCGGCAGGCGTATGGGTTTTCACGACACCTTCCTGCCCGACGGGAAAGCGCACCGCACCTTTGAACCGCTCTGGTGGCGGACTGGCGCTATCTCGACCTGGATATTCAGACCGGAACAACGCCGCTGACGACTCGAGTCGCTGACGGCGAACTTCACGGCATATCCGTTTGAGGAGCGGGCCTCATTCGATGGAAAGACCGGCGAGACGGATGACGCCGATCTGGCGAAGATCTGGGAGATCAGTTGGCGGACGGCGCGCCTCGATGCGCATGAGACCTACATGGACACGCCGTACTGGGAGCAGCTGCAGTATGTGGGCGACACGCGGGTGCAGGCGCTGATCTCGTACACCGTCGCGGGTGACGACCGGCTGGCGAAGCAGGCGCTCGAGGCCTTCGACGAGTCGCGAATTCCCGAGGGGCTGACGCAGAGCCGCTATCCGACCTCGCAGCCGCAGATGATTCCGCCATTCTCTTTGCTATGGGTAGGGATGCTGCATGACTACTGGATGTACCGGCCCGACACTGCAGTCGTGACCGCGCATCTGCCCGGCACGCGGACAGTGCTGGACTGGTTTGCGCGCTATGAGCAGCCGGACGGGTTGCTGAAGAAGCTGCCGTGGTGGAGCTTTGTCGATTGGGTTGTTGGCGGCGAATTGCCGAATTATGACGCGAATGACGAGTCGTGCACGACGACGCTGCAATACCTGGGAGCGCTCCAGGATGCGGCGGAGATGGAGAAGGCGCTTGGCGACGCGGAACGGGGTGCGCACTACAGCATGCGCGCTGAGCATGTGCGGAGCGGCGTTCGCGAAAAATGCTGGGACGCGGGGCGCGGGCTGTATGGCGGACAATCCAGGGCTGAAGAATTTCAGCCAGCAGACGAATGTGCTGGCGGTGTTATTTGACGTGGTGCCTAGGGAACAGCAGCAAGCTGTTTTGAAGCAGGTGATGAATATTGAGCCGGGCACTCATCCGGACGGGATGTTGAGTTGCTCGTACTACTTTCGTTTTTACCTGGCGCGGGCGCTCGATCATGCCGGCATGGGCGACGACTATCTGGCGAGTCTGAAGCCGTGGCGCGAGCTGCTGCCGATGCATTTCAGCACGTGGCCGGAGATTCCAGGCGATACGCGTTCGGATTCGCATGCGTGGAGCGCGCATCCGGCCTATGATCTGCTGACCTTGGTGGCGGGCATTGAGCCGTCGACGCCGGGGTTTGCATCGGTGCGCGTCGCTCCGCATCCGGGCGCACTTACGAGCGTCTCGGCGAGCTATCCTCATCCGCTGGGGATGATCGCCGTGCAACTGCAGCGGAGCGGGGACGCTCTGAGCGGAAGCGTGACGCTGCCGGAGGGGCTTAGCGGCACGTTCGTTTGGCGCGGCCAGACTGTGACGCTGCATCCGGGTGTGAATCCGATCAAAGCCGATTGAGCGTAGGCATGCGCGCAGCGGGAAGCGCGGTCAAGGATGGCGTTCGATTGAGAGGGCCATCGTTGCCGAGTTTCCCGTCACTGCTTGCGCCTCGAGTTGGGTTGGCACTGTGCCGTCGGTGAGTGGCGTCAGCGTGACCATGCCGTTGCTGTCAGAGGTGGCCTGCGTGGTCTGGGTCGCGAGCACGGGTGCGGTCGGGCAATGCGCTCAAGGTCGGGCATGGCGGTTCCCACTGCCGCAGGGTTTCGTAGAAATTGACGACGGCCCCGGCCATCGGATTTCCGGAGGCGTCAATGACTTGCAGAATGACCGGAGCGATTGGATCGCCGACGGCGAGGATCTGGTTGTTACCGCTGACGGCGGTCAGGCTGGCGGTTGAGGAACCGTCGCTGACGATCGTGAAATATGCACAGCCGTTGCCGCCTGGGACGCTGCCGGCGAGGCACGCGTAGACCGTGGCATCTGAGTTCGCAGCGAGTGGACCAGCGGTGACCTGGGTCCATGCGGTTCCGCTGGCATTGGTGATGCTGGCCGCCGAGGCGACCGTTGCGCCGGTTTCTCCTATCCAGTTCACAGTTTGCCCTGGATAGGGAAGGGCGTTGCTGAGGGCGAGTGCCTGAGGAGTCCAGTTGAAGATCGCGCCTTGCGCGAGGTAGAGCGTCCCGTTGAGGGCAGCGATCGAAGGCGCGGCCGCCCCGATGAACTCCGTAGTGACGCCTGCCCCGTTAGCGATGGAGGCGGTCACTGCCGCCAACGCGGTCGTTGTTGGCGTGACCACGATCGCTGCCATGCCGTCAGCTCCGGTGGTTACGGTACAGATATCCGCGCCGCGGGCCAGCGAGGCTTTTCCTTTTGTAACAGTGAACGTGACAATTAAGTTGGCCGCCGGCGCGACGCCGTTTGCCGCGATCGTCTGCACAGTAAAAGCCAGCGGAACGCCGATGCGAACAGCGTTGACCGGCGCGCTGACGATGCGAATTCCATCGGTCGACTGCGCACCGTAGCTCAAGCCGGTGCCGGAGCTGCCTTCGATCGTCGTCCATCCCTGGGTTACTGGATCGGTAATTGTGACATCGACATTGCCGCTCGCACCGCCGGCGGAGGCTGGAGCGATTGCGGTAATTTCGGTGGGAGTGATGCTGGTGATTGCGGCAGAAATGCCGCCGACGGTGACGGTATTTCCTGAGCGAAAGCCCATGCCGTCGATGACAATCGGCCCTCCCGCCAAGCCGATGCGCAGTGGGGTCACGGTGTCGGCATAAAGCACCCGTCCGCGATACAAATAGTCGGGACGCCCGTCGCCGCGCTGGTCCGCGAGGGCGATGCGCACGTCGCCATCATTGGCGGCCTCGAAGCTGAGGGTCGTAAGGCCGGTGGGGATGGCGTTGAAGGGTTGCGGCGTGCCGATGTCAGGAGCAGTGTCTAGCGGGTCATCGCCATTCCAGGCTCCGATAACGACGCGGGCCTTTGCTCGCTGTCTCAGCTCCGGTTTCATCGAGGGGCTGCGCTTCGACGGTCACCTGACGTCCGCCGCGCATGTGCCAGCGCAGCCAGCTCATGTGCCCGTAGCCGCTGAGGCGGGCGAGCCATTCGCCGTTGACCGGCACGGCCACCGGCGTCGATTCGGTGCCATCGCCTCCGCTGTTGGCGTCTGCCGGCGGAGTCGGCGATGGTTTCGTTTTGAATGGTGACCGAACCCGCGGTAAGGCCGCGCAGAATCACCGTCGGCATAGTTCCCGATGGATTGACCTGGCCCAGCGTATACGGCCCAACGGATTCGCCTCCGGTATAGAGCGGGTTGATTGCCTCGAAGGTCAATTGGTAATCGGCCTGGGTCGCGCCGGGCGGAAGCGGAATGCCGCTAAGGTCGTACCAGCCCTCATCTGTGGCAGTGACGGTTCCAAATTCGTCGAGCGGTTGACCCGCACCGTTCGCTGTTCCATTAATCAGATTTCCGGCGTTGCCAATAAACAATTGCCCGCTTACCGCCGCCGCCGGGTATCGCATGTCGGGAGTGTCGGTGCCGGGAATGAGCGGACGCGCAACAACGTTGACTCCCTGCATTCCCTGCCCGGTGCGAAAGCTGATCGTGCCCTGAATGGAGATTGTCGCAGTGGCAGTTACAAGTTTTCCGGGAAAATTCGCCGCATTTGCGGTTTTTACCGGGTAGAGGCGATTGAGCGCGGCGACGTCATCCGTGCGCGGCGCAATTGTGCCTGTCATGCATGGGTTTCCGTTCGAATTGCACAGTTTTTCCACTGGATGCATGAGCGGCCATCCGAGCAGGCCATCGGGGGTCGTGTTGCCGGGAAACATCTGGTCGTTGGCCTGCGACCAATCGAGGCCAAGTGCGCGTCCAAAGCCGCGAACAAGCTCATATTGCACCAGCGCAACATGGGCCGCGTCGGCGGTGCAGAGGCCATTCACAATGAGCAGAGCGTGCGCGATTATAGCATCGGTCGAAAAATTATCCACAACGGTTGTGACGGCGTTGACGTTGCAGCCGCCGGGGTCGCTTGCGCCGGGGCCCTCGAGGGCGTTGAGCACCGATCCGTCGGCGTCGTAGATGATGCCGAGCGGGGTTCCGGTAGCCCTGCTTTGCACGTCCTGAGGCATGACGAGTCGGTTAGGGCGGGCGTAGAAATTTGAGCCGTTGACGTCCTCGGCAAGACTGCCTGCGGCGTTGATCTCGAGGGCAGCGGTCGGGATGCCGCTCCACAGCGCTGCTGCTGCGGCGACCATGGCGTTGGCCTGGGTCTGGGTGACAGTTGGGCTGAGGTCGCCGAGGTCGGTGTAGTAGTTGACGACTCCGTTTCTCCAAACCAGGGGCTGGCCGAGTGCCGAGGGATTGAAATAGCTTGAGCCGGCGACCCAGCGAGGACCTCCGGCGTGGGCCGGGGCGACTAAGGCGATCGTTACGAGGATGGAGGCGAGCGATCTGCGGATGCCCATGCCTCCATTCCGACATGGAGCCGGCGTGAGGGGAGAGAAAAAGCGAAGGCTGGGCGGAGCTGGGTTTCGGAATGGGACGAGTGGTTCAGCGATTTCCCGATTTGGATGAGGTGGGCGGGGAGAAACGATCTTCATTACGGAACGGGAGGTCCCTGCGAGTCGGAGGACGTGAACTGCTTGCTAAAACCCCGACGAGCAAAGAAGATGGCTGGATGAATGCCGCCGCTACGACCTCACCAAGACGACCTCCTGACAAGGAATATATTGCCGGCTCAAGGCCGACCAAACTTTGGCTCGCCGTGGCGATCGGGATTGTTTTGCTGTTTTTTGCGCAGTGCGTACACACGGCAAAGACCGATTCGGTCAGTTGGGATGAGTCTCAGCATCTCTATTCAGGATGGCTGTCGTGGAAACATGCGGACTATGGATTCAACCCGGAGGTCCCGCCGCTGGTAAAGATGTGGTGCGCGATTCCACTTCTGCATCGCCAAATAGTCCAGCCGGCTTACACGGGTGACGATTTCAAGAGGGAGGGCTTCGTTCTCGGGCAGCGCTTCTTGAAGGAGAACGGTATTGACAGGACGTTAATACCGGGCCGAATTATGGCAGCGCTTTTGAGCGCGCTGCTCGCGATAACGATATTTGTGGCCGCCCAGGAGATGTTTGGCCAAAAGGCCGGGTTATTCGCTTTAGTGTTGTTTTGCTTCGATCCGAACTTTTTGGCCCATGGCGGCTTTGTGACTACGGACATTGGCGCGTCACTGACGTTGCTGCTGTCCGTCTACTGCTTTTATCGCGTGATGAAGCGGCCTTCTTTGGGCAGGATCGTGATCCTCGGGGTCGCCGTGGGGATGACACTTACGGCGAAGTTCACCGGGATATTCATTGTCCCGATGATCGTTCTGATCGCGGGGCTGGACTGGTGGACTCGGCGCTCGGAGGGAGAGGACAGCAGGCGGGTCCGCCCGCTGATTGGGTCGATTGTTGCGGCCTCGTTCCTCGGCCTTTTCTTCATTTGGGCGATCTATGGTTTTCGCTATGCGGCGCGGCCAGCGGATCTGAGCCTGAATCCGGGCATGGAAGAATACCTCCAGCAGCTGACGTCGCCGTTCACCCGGTCGGTGATGTCCTGGGTTTCCGAGCATCACTTGTTGCCTGAGGGCTATATTTACGGGCTTGCGGATACGAAGATATCCGCCGCTTCTCTGCCGAGCTATCTCTTTGGACACCTGACCCACCGGGCATCACGCTGGTATTACCCGGCGGCCCTGTCCATCAAGTCCACGCTGCCTTTTCTGATCCTGCTATTCATCTCGATCATTGCTCTCATCAGTAAGCGTTGGCAGGTTGGCCGGGAAGTTATCGTTCTATTGGTTCCGCCGGCTGTGCTGTTTCTCATTGCGAGCACCTCAGATATTGGTATTGGGTTCCGGCATCTGCTTCCGATCTTTCCTATGCTGTACATCCTGATTGCCGGGTGCGTAGTACATCTGGCGAGTCAGAACCGGAGGCTGGCGTATGTCTTCGGTCTTCTGCTGGTGTGGCAGGTCGCTGAGCCGATGGTGGCGCGGCCTGGGCTACTTGCTTATGCGAACGAGGCCTGGGGCGGGCCTGAGAAGACGCATCTCTATCTGTCGGATTCGAACACCGACTGGGGCCAGCAGTTGAGATACGTGAAGAGCTACCTCGACGATCATGGGAATAAACCCTGCTACTTCGCCTACTTCGAGCAAGGGCCGGTGGACTTTCGAGATTATGGCGTCCGCTGTCAGGTTCTGCCCACGGGGTCTGGCGCGTGGACTGGAATGGATGCGATGCATTTTGGGTCCAATCCGAAGGTCTCCGGGCTTGTGCTGGTCAGCGATGGTGTGCTGGCGGGAGCGGACATCCCAGGAAAGGCAAATCCCTATGCGCAGTTTCGAGCGGTGCAGCCAACGGCAGTCATTGATCGCGGCGTGTATGTTTACGAAGGCGACTTCAGTTTAGGCCCGGCTGCGGCGATCGAACATGTGGAGGCCTCGGGGAAACTTCTGAAGGATGGGCATATTCCAGAGGCGCTGGCAGAGGCCGAATTAGCGAAGAGCCTCGATCCTGCGAGTGCGACGGCGTGGAAGGCTGTGGGAGATGCGCTTGACGCGTCGGGTCGGCCAGCGGAGGCGCGAATTGCTTATCAGAGTGCGCTGCAGGCGCCGGAATTGGATCCGGTCTTTCAAGCGGAGCTGGTAGCGGCGTTGCAGAAGAAGCTGAATCCTTAGCGGAACGTCGTGCCAACGCAGAGGATTTCGGCGCGGGAGATCGTCTAAATTTCGGGATAAAAGTCGAAGAAGGCGTCGATGCTTTGCCGCAGCTGGGCCTCGATTTCCTCGCGGGAGCCCTCGAGGATGTGCATGGTGACGCGCGCTCCGTTGCCGTTTTTCAGGGTGACGGGGGCCTCGCCGACCTCCGATATCTCGTCCGCCGGCAGCAGTCTCATTCCATAAACTAATGTCAGGTTTGCCATATATTCAGTTTAGACTCAGCAACCGTAGGGTTCGATGCGCGACCGGCGGGAGCCTCTGGTTAGGCGCATGAATCCGGCGAGTAGCCGGTAGAATCGAACAATAGCGAAAGAAAAAGCGAAACCATGTCAGAAACCGTACGCGATACCGTAATTCTCGGCTCCGGCTGCGCCGGATTGACCGCAGCGATCTATACCGCCCGCGCCAACCTGAAGCCGCTGGTGCTGGAGGGCCATGAGCCCGGCGGCCAGCTCTCGATCACCACGCTGGTGGAGAATTTTCCGGGCTGGCCGGATGGCATCCAGGGGCCGGAACTGATTGAAAACATGAAGCGCCAGGCCGCGCGGTTCGGCGCCGAGTATGCGATGAACCACCTGGTTTCGGTGGACCTATCGAAACGGCCGTTTGCGCTGAACCTGGGAAGCTCGATGGTGCATACCCGTACCTTGATTATTGCCAGCGGCGCGTCGGCGCGATGGCTGGGCCTTCCCTCGGAACAGGCTCTGATCGGCCATGGCGTTAGCTCGTGCGCGACCTGCGATGGATTTTTCTTCATGGGGAAAGAGATTGCAGTGATCGGCGGCGGCGACTCGGCGATGGAAGAGGCGCTCTTCCTTACCCGGTTCGCGACCAAAGTGACGTTGATCCACCGCCGGGAGAGCTTTCGCGCGTCGAAGATTATGCTGGAGCGCGCGATGGCCCACGACAAGATCCAATTCCTCACCAACACGGCGGTTGAAGAGGTAATGGGCGTTGACGAGCGGGAAGTCAGCGGTCTGCGTCTGCGGAATGTGACGAGTGGCGACGAGTCGGTGCTGCCGGTGAGCGGGGTGTTCCTGGGGATTGGCCACGTGCCGAACGCCAAGATGTTCGCCGGGCAGATCGACCTGGACGATGACGGCTACGTTCTCACCCACGACAACGTGTTTACGCGGGTGCCGGGGTCTTTTCCTGCGGCGACGTGCAGGACCGGCGCTATCGGCAGGCGATTACGGCGGCCGGGTCGGGTTGCATGGCGGCGCTCGAGGTCGAGAAATACCTGGAAGAACACGGCAGGTAACTGCGGCTATGGAAATGGGGGATTACCGATGCCGGACTCGACGGTATCGAAGGTGCGGTCTGGACCTTTAGCTTTGTCCGGAATGAGTACAGTGACGCCTCGCCGAGGCCGGATGCGGCGGTTCAGAGACTGTAGACTCTTGATGTGGAGGTTTGCTTGAAGCGCGTTGCCAACTCTTTAATCGTCTTTATTTTTGCCGCTGGCGCGGCTGCTTCCTGCTCCGCGCAGACGAACCCCGCAACCTGCCCTGTCAGCTATTCCAAACTGGAGATGCCGCTCCGGCATCGGGGCGGGACGTCTACCCCGCTGGTGCAGCTATCGTTCATCAACGACACCAAGAAAAGGATCGAGCGGGCCAAGTTTGGCCTGATCGTGATTGAGCCGGATGGGTCCCAGGACCCTTATGGCAAGGCGCTGACCTTTAGCGCGGGGGCCGATCCCGGGAAAGTGGTCAGCGCCGAGTGGGCGCTAGAACTGGACAAGGTCGACATTCAACACCAGGGCGAGATCGTCTATTTGAGGAGCGTGGAGTTTGCCGACGGCACAACATGGAAGGACGACGGCAACCAGCTCTGCCGTGACGAAATCTACTTCGGCCCGAAGTAGATTTCGACATAGCCAGCCGGCATTTATACTCCGCGCGTAACTCGCGGTTAATTGCCCTGGGCTACTCTAAGTCTGGTGACTAATTTCAGCGAGAGACTAGCCCGCGTTGAGAACCAGATCGCCGCTGCCTGCCGCCAGGCGGGCCGGTCGCGGTCGGATGTTGTGTTGATGGCAGTCTCGAAGACCCATCCAACGAGCGCGATTGTGGAAGCGGCCACTTGCGGAGTGACGCTCTTTGGGGAGAATCGGGTGCAGGAGTTCCAGCTCAAGTCAGAAGAACTGACTCGGGCGGCGGCAAAGCCCGGGATCGAAATGCACCTGATCGGCAAGCTACAGTCGAACAAGACTGCTAAAGCAGCGGAGATTTTCTCGGGCGTCGATTCCGTGGATTCTCTGCGGATCGCCCAGCGGCTGAATGAGGCGGCGATGCGGCTGGGCCGCGTGCTTCCTGTGCTGCTGGAGATCAAGCTGAGTCCTGAGGAATCAAAGAGCGGGCTGGAGCCGGAGTCGCCAGAGCTTGTGCAGCTGCTGGAGCGGATGCCCGAGTTGCCGGGGCTGAGATTGCGCGGCCTGATGACGGTGCCGCCGTGGTCGGAAGATGCCGAGTGCGCGCGGCCTTATTTCGTCCAGTTGCGGCATTTGCGTGACCAGCTTGCGGCGCGCTGGCCGGGGCTTGATTTTTCCCGGTTGTCGATGGGGATGTCAGGGGATTTTGCGGTGGCGATCGAGGAAGGCTCGACCTGCGTGCGGATTGGGACGGCGTTATTTGGGAAGCGGCCTTATGCGGCGAAGCCGGAAGAGGCTTGAGGCTAAGGGCGCTCGTGCCTTCTTTCACGGGTAGCCAGATAGTGGTGATCGAGCGCCTGCCGGACGAGGGTTTTGATTACCGCCTGACGGCTGACGTTCAGCTCCTTCGCGGCGTTGTCCAGCTCCTCCAACATCGGTGAAGTGAAGTCGACATTTACCCTCTGAATGGCTCCCATCATACGGCCGTTGTTCGTGAAGAACGACGAGATGCTCTTGCCCTCGTCGGCGAGTCGTGCAATCGCTTCGGCGGATATTGGTTTCTTTTCACGAATGCTCTTCATACAATTCCTTTTCTTCCTTCGTCGCCTTCCAGAGCGTCACGAGATGGTAGTACTCGCCTTCCTGATCTTCACGAATCTCATAAATGAGGGTGTAATGCCTTCCGCCTATCCAGCCGATGGCCCGGTATTGTTCCGGAAGGTCCGAGCGTTGATCCAAATAGTAAGGGCGGCTAAAAATCTCGCACGCCTCTTTCAAAACCGATGGCGCGCTTTGGGTTTGCCCGGAGGCGCTCGCTTTTTCGAGGGACGAAGTCGAACCTCATTGGTATAACTATTATACCATATGCAAGGAAACTGATTCGTGATGATCGCGGAGAGTTTGCTAAATCCTCTGAGCCTTTCCCCGCGCATCCCGTACACTTGCTGACAAATGACCCTGTACGCAATTGTTCTTGGGATTATCGTCCTCGCCCTGCTTTCCGTGTCGTTGGCCCGTGTGGGCAAAGTCAAAACTAAAGCGGACTATCTCGTCGCTGGGCGCTCGCTGCCTACGTTTGTGCTGGTCTTCACGCTGCTCTCGTCGTGGATCGGCTCGGGCTCGCTGCTGGGCGGTGCGGAGAACGCCTACCGTCACGGATTTCCGGCGCTGTGGCAGGGTGCGGGCGGATGGGCGGGGTTGCTGCTGATTTATTTCATCGCGCCTCGGGCGCGGCACTTCGCGCAGTTCACGATCCCCGATCTGCTCGAGGCGCGTTATAACCAGACGGCGCGGATTCTGGGCGTGATTGCGGTGCTGTTTGCATACACCGCGATCGCGAGTTACCAGATCACCGGGGGCGGCGACATTTTGCATTTGATCTTTCCGACGGTCGTCACGGCGACGCTAGGCAAATACATCATTGCGTTTTTCGTGATCATCTTCACCGCGCTTGCCGGCATGTCGTCTGTGGCCTATATGGATGTGGTGATTGGGTCCCTCGCAACCGTGGCTTTGTGCGTCGCGTTGCCCATCCTTATTCATCTCGCCGGAGGCTGGCCGCACGTTACGCAGTCTCTCCCGGCTACGCATTTTCAGGTGCTGGGCGATTTCACGCTGGTTCGCGCGCTGGAGCTTTTTCTGCCGACGTGCCTGCTGATGCTGGGCAACCAGGCGATGTATCAGAAGTTTTTCTCGGCGCGTTCGGAGAAGGCCGCGAGCCATGCGGTGGTGTGGTGGATTGCGGGCACGGTGATTCTCGAGACGGTGATTGTTGCGATTGCCGTAGTCGGCTCAGTGTTGTTTCCGACCGGGGAGGTGCATGATCATCCGCGCGAGATATTGGCGTGGACGGCATTGCACGGACTGAGCGGAAGCCCGATGCTGAGTTTGCTGGGCGCGGTGCTGATGGGTGCGATCTTCGCGAAGATTCTTTCGACGGCGAATAACTTTCTCTTCTCGCCGGCGACGAACCTGGTCAACGATATCTTCCTTCGGTATCTTGCGCCGAACGCTTCGAATAAGCGCATCCTGGCGATCTCGCGATTGATGGTGGTGCTGTTGGGATGCTGGGCTTTGTATCAGTCGCTGAACATTGAGTCGGTGCTGGCGAAGGCGCTTTATGCGTACACGATCTATTCGGCGGCGCTGACTCCGGTGATTCTTGCGGCGTTTTATTCGCGGCGGGTGAATGCGCAGGGCGCGGTGTCGGCGATTGCGGCGGGGACGATCGTTACGGTTGGCTGGGACTTGTCGTTTGTGCGTCGCTCGTTGCCGGGTTGGCTGGCGGATCGGGATGCTATCTTCCCGGCGTTGGTGGCGGCGCTGATTTGTTTGGTGGTGGTGAGTGCTTTGACGAAGCCTCCGAAGGCGGAGCAGGTGGCTCAGTTTTTTCCGGGGTGAGAAGCCTCCGAGTATTCAGCGTGGGCTTAATGAGAATACGACGTTGATCGTCGTTTGAACCTCGACGGGATCGCCGTTGAGAAGGTAGGGTTTGTAGATCCACTGGCGGACAGCATCGATGGCCACTCCTTGCAGTTCGGTAGGGCCACTGAGTACGTGAAGCTCGGTGATGTGTCCAGTCTTGGAGATGAGAGCCTGCAGTACCACCGTTCCTTGGATGCGATTTGCCAAGGCCCCAGCAGGATAGTCGGGCTGCACCTTTGTGACGATGTTTCCCGCTGCGACGCCGCCCGATACGGAGATGCGGCGAGGCGGCGGAGCAATCGCATCCGGCGGCGGTTGGAAATCCACCGAAGTCTGCTTTAGAGACTCAAGTAGATCAAGGTGCAATTTCAAGTATTCTTTGCCGCGCATCGTCACATCAATATCGCCGCCCACGTAGCGCCCGTTGAAGAGGAGAATGCGATTAAAGACTATTTGACTGAATGTCGAGGCGGTTCGAAGTACCGGCTTCTCTACCGTGAAGCAGTAGGAGGGAACGACAGGAGGCGGGGCATTCGCTGGTGGCGGAACTCTGCTTATCATGGCCACACAACGCAGCTTCGTTCCGGACACTATGCGTTCAGAAGGCTCCGGCTGGGAATAGCTCATTTCCGCCTCCGCTGGCAATGGCTGTATGAACTGTCGGCGGATGACAGCCACGGGGCCGTTAGGCCATTTTGGATTGCCGGAACGGAGCGTCCCGTTTTCAGTGCCCCATTCGACTTGGGAGAAATCCGCGCTCTGGTAGCTACGCTTATACTGCTTATCGCTGACCCACCATTCCTCGAAGGTTCCCTTGTCTTTCGACTTACTGTCGTCGTCGAAAATCTCAAAGGTCGCCTTCAAGTGCCAGGGTTGAACATCCGGGCCGGTCAAGCCGTTTACTTTTCGGCCGAGCTCGAGCAATTCCTTGGGGTCAGTGGGTGTGGGCGAGTCCGCGAGCGACGGTGCCGTGGCTTGGGCAGCCGTTGGTGCCGTCGAGGGCGTTTGCGCGGGGGTGGTGGCTTGTAGAAAAGCGAAGAGCAGGCAGTTGCTAAAAAATAGAAGCAGCATTCGTTCAGGCCTCGTGACGGCGAGTGACCGTAAAGAAGTGTATCAGGACTAAATGAGTTACCTCAGAGGTAACGCGACAGGAGTGCCGAAACGCAATCCAAAGAGTAGGCGGTTCGTGAGAGTGGTTGACGCACACTGAAGCCAGAGACGAGTATGGCGACTAACCCCAAGGTTTTCGAATCCTCCGCGACCTCAGACAAACGGGAAGATTTCGATTCGGTCATCGCGCGCGTTTTGTTGGGAGCGCGCGAGCGCATTCAGGCAGAAATGCAGCCTGCACGGGAACTCGGCATTATCGACGAGGATGGCAATCGCATCTCGAAAGAGTGGCCTGCAGAGATGAGACCGCCGACGCCATCTTCGACAGGTGCGCCTCTCGATCCCGACGATTACGATTGGCAGTTCTAACCTTCGTTCTGGTGCATGAAATTCTGTTGAGGTAAACTTGCCTCAGAGGCCAACCATGGCGACCAAACCAAGGGAACTTGATACTCCTCCGGTTGCAGATGACCTGGCGCATATGCGCGAAGTGGAAGCGCACGTTTTGGCCGGTGCCTATGACCGCATCTATGCATCTGTGGAGCGCGCCAAGCAGCTTGGCCTGATCGACGACAAAGGGAATCTGCTCTTTACCGACTTGCCGGACGATATGCAGCCGGGCGCTCAACGCGATTTCGGGGGTTAGTTGCAGCCGGAGCTCTATATCGTGGCAGGGCCGCCCGGTTCTGGAAAATCCGACGCGTTTCGGGTATCAGACTACAACGTAGACTTCTTCAACGCCGATGATCGGGCCGCCGCGTTGAACGGCGGGTCGTACCACGACATTCCACTCGAAATCCGCAAACGAACAAATCAGGAATTTGAGCGATTTATTGAAGTCCATATCGACGGGCGCAAGAGCTTTGCCTTCGAGACGACGCTCCGCACGGCGATCACTTTTGAGCAGGCCGCTCGCGCCCATAACGCAGGGTTCTGGGTATCCATGACCTATGTCGCTCTCGAGGACGTTCAGGTCAACCTCGCCCGCATCAAGACTCGCGCGAAGCTCGGATTTCACTCAGCACCGGTTGCGGTTCTCCGCGACATTCATGCGCGCAGCCTGGAAAATCTCAAACGTGCTGTAGCAGAGTGCGGCGTCTGCATTGATCGCTTGACGGTGTATGACAATTCCGCCTTTCAACAGGCGCCGACCCTTATCGCTGAGATCGAGCTTGGTCGACTAATTTATCTGGCCAGCCCCTTACCGCTGTGGGCAACTGACGCTCTTCGAGGTTCGAATAGATAGTCAGGGAATCACAATCGGCCGTTGCCCGCCTCTCGTTTGCGGTTATAGAGCCACGGGACAAGCCGCCTAAAGTATCTGGAGTTCCATTGTTTCCCGGGTTATGATGGCGGCTGGGTTAGGGGATTGCTGCATGACTGAAGCTGCTGAAGAGAATCCGCTCGAAGAGATCAAGGAAAAGTTGAACGAAGTGATTGAGCTGCTCAATCAGCCGAATCTTCCTGTCGCCGTGATTGAGGGCGAGGCCAGCGAGCCGGTCGACCCCAAAGAGTAGTCGCCAGATGGACGGCTGACTAACGAGTCCTGCCTCTGACCGCTCGCTATTTGGGGGGCGGCGCGAGCGTGGGCGTGAAGCTGGTTGCCTTGCCGGTTTCGGGATTGATCTCGCAGGTGAAGGTGAAATCCTGCCAGCCTTTGGGGTTGCGGGCGGAGCCGGTCCCGCTTAACTTAGCGTTGCTCTCCAGATCCAGAGTTTTGGGGTCGTCGGTGCCGAGGAAGACTCGGTCGGTTCCGGGGATCTGTTTCTTCAGAGCGGCAACCGCGGCGGGCCGGCAGATCGTTTCTGCGACCTTCTTGGCGTTGCTCCATCCGTTGGCCACGCTGCGATCCACCGATGAGTGCAGAGTTGCGATCTGGCGCGCGACTGCGGCGGTTTCGGCTGGCGAGAGCGCGGGTTCGGATTGGCTGGCGGCTTGGCCGGCGAATTCGGCGTTCGCCGACGTAGCGGCGAGCATAACAACAGACGCCAGAACGGCGGGAGCGAGGGTGATCTTGAGCATCCGGTCGATCTCCGATTGGAAATGCAGAGCTTAATCAAGATAGCAAGGATCACGGGGACAGCACGCCGCCCGGGATAACAAGCCGCCCGGGATAGCGTCGCGTGCCATCGGCTCAACAATAAGGGAGGATGAATCCATTCGACTTGCTTCGCGATAGGGCCGATCCGCATCTCTTTAAGAGACAGAGCAGTCAGTGGAGGAATTGGCATGGCGCATGAAACAGCACCAGTCCCGAAGATGATGGCGCGGGTAACCGAGAACGCGGCGGTGCGCGAGGGCCGGCGGCCGCGGGTGTTGATACTGGGCTCCGGCTTTGGGGGGCTTCATGCGGCTTTGGGTTTGGCCAAGCTGCCGGTGGATGTGACGATCGTCGATCGGCGCAACCATCACACTTTTCAACCGCTGCTGTACCAGGTGGCGCTGGCGGTGCTTTCGCCGGCGAACATCGCGCAGCCGATTCGCACCATTTTTCGCAACAAGCCGAATGTGGAAGTGCTGATGGACGAGGCGATCAATTTCGACCTCGAAGAACATCGCGTCGATATGAAGAGCGGCGCGACGATGGAGTATGACTACCTGATCGTCGCGACCGGCTCGACGCATTCGTATTTTGGCCGGGACGATTGGGCGCATCTGGCGCCGGGACTGAAATCTGTTGAGGATGCGATCGAGATCCGGCGTCGCGTGCTGCTCGCCTTTGAGCTCGCGGAACGGCAGATGCTTGAAACCGGGTCGCATCCTCCGCTGAACTTCGTGGTGATTGGCGGCGGCCCGACGGGTGTGGAGCTGGCGGGCGCCATTTCGGACATCGCGAGGATATATATGAAGCGCGATTTTCGGCGTATCGATCCGTCGATGGCGAAGGTCATGATCCTCGAAGGCGGTCCGCGCATTCTTCCCAGCTATCCCGAAGACCTTTCGCAGAAGGCGGTCGAGCAGCTCAACCAAATCGACGTCGAAGTTCATGTCAACACGCGGGTGACCGATATCGAACCCGGATATGTAATCGCCAATGGGCAAAGGATCGATGCCGTCGTCACGTTGTGGGCGGCGGGCGTGCAGGCTTCACCACTCGGCAAGCTGCTCGGCATGGAGACGGACAAGCGCGGCTGCGTGATGGTCGATCTGCAGCTGAATCCGCCGGGGCACCCGGAGATTTTTGTCTGCGGGGACCTGGCGCATGTTGTCGAGAATGGCCATCAAGTGCCCGGTGTCGCGCAGCCGGCGATGCAGATGGGCGACCACGCGGCGCAGATGATTGGGCAGGACATCAACGGCAAGCCGCGGACAAACTTCCACTACTTCGACAAGGGCGACATGGCGACGATCGGCAGACAGCACGCCGTGGCCAAGGTCGAGTGGCCGTTCAAGGCGCACTGGGGCGGAATTCCCGCCTGGGCGACGTGGCTGGTGGTGCACATCTTCTTCCTGATCGGTTTTCGGAACCGGCTCTCGGTGGTGTTGGAGTGGGCCTATAGCTACTTCACCTTTTCGCGCGGGGCGCGGCTGATTACCGGCGACCACACGCTGGTGGGGTGGAGCGAGCAGGAAGGGGTCTCTCCGGAGCCGCGGGAGGCTGGTGTTCCTTCCTCGGCAATCGAGATGGCGGCAAGCATCGTGGGGAACCCCATTGATGTTTCGCATTTGCCGGAGCGGACGGTAGCGGTGTCGAAGCGGTCGGCTTGATGGCATCGCTTTAGGACGCTACAGCCATTGCCATCCCACTCACGCCAACAGACGGCTTGAATGGGGCAACCCGGCAGACTCACTCACATAGGGCGAGCGACAGCTGCAAGCTGAATGCGGCTCAAAGGACTGTTCGATTGTGAACGCATTGTTGCGCTATTGGACGCGTCGCGCGACGCTGACCTAGCTAACTCTCGTATTTTGAATGCCTGAGCTGCGTTCATTGTGGCGAACGGAATGCTTGGATAGGGCTTGGAAGCTTGAGTGCCTGTGGTCTTCAGGTGCCTCTGGGCGGGACGGGAGCTTAACAATGCTGATGGATTTGAGGTTGGCCCTGAGGCAGTTGGCGAAGTCGCCGGGGTTTGCGCTGACCGCGGTGCTGACGCTTGCGCTCGGTACTGGGGCCACGACGGCGATCTTTACTCTCGTGCACGCTGTTCTGCTGAAATCCCTGCCCGTCACCAAGCCGGAAGAGCTTTACCGCATTGGCGACAAGGTGCATTGCTGCATGTGGGGCGGTTACACGCAATGGGAAGAGTACTCGATCCTTTCCTACGAGCTTTATCAGCAATTCCGCGATCATACCCCGGCGTTTACCGATCTTGCAGCTTTCGAAGCAGGCAATTCGGGTCTCTCTGTCCGGCGGATGGGGAGCGAGCAGGCGGCGCAGGCCGGAAATGGCGAATATGTCTCGGGGAACTACTTTAGGACATTTGGTATTGGGCCGTGGGTGGGCCGGGTCATCAATGAGAACGACGACCGCGAAGGCGGTGCCCCGGTCGTGGTGATGAGTTATCGCACGTGGCAGCAGAAGTTCGGCAGCGATCCGTCGCTGGTCGGCTCGACGCTTCTGATCAATGGCAAGCCTTTCACGGTGATTGGCATTGCGCCTCCGGGCTTCTTTGGCGGCGCGCTGAAGAGCTGGGGCATGCCTGAGTACTGGATCCCGCTGGCCGAGGAACCGGTGCTGGCAGGGACGACCTCGGCGCTGAAACGGCCCAACACAAACTGGCTCGACGTAATTGGCCGGGTGCGGCCGGGCACCGACCCTAAGGCGCTTGAGGCTCAACTGCGGCTTGAGCTGCGGCAATGGCAGATGAGCCATCTGGCTGACATGGGTCCGCAGGATAAAGAACGCCTGGCCAAGCAGGAGCTGCACCTCACCCCCGGGGGCGGCGGCGTGACGCAGATGCGCGAGCAATATCGCGATGGGTTGCGTCTGCTGCTGATCGCCGCGGGTTGTGTGCTGCTGATCGCCTGCTCTAATCTGGCGAACCTTTTGCTCGCTCGAGGTCTTGCCCATAAACAGCAGACTGCAGTCCGGATGGCTCTGGGCGCCTCGCGAGTGCGGATGGTGCGCAAGGCGCTGGTCGAGAGCCTGCTGCTTGGGATCCTAGGCGGGGTTGCCGGTCTGGCCGTTGCCTATGCAGGCACCAGTATGATCCTGCATCTCGCCTTCTCGGGCCCGAACAGTTATGTACCGATCGATGCCGCGCCCTCGCTGCCGGTGCTGTTCTTTGCGCTGGGTGTCTCGGTAATCACCGGCATCTGTTTCGGCGTGGCTCCGGCATGGGTTGCCTCGCATGGCGATCCAGTCGAAGCTATGCGCGGCGCGAACCGCTCCACGGCGAAGAAGAGTTCGTTTCCGCAGAAGGCCTTGGTCGCGGCCCAGGCTGGAATGTCGCTGGTGCTGTTGAGCGTGGCGGTGATGCTCTCGCAAAGCCTGCACAACCTTGAGCACCAGAGCTTCGGTTTTGAAACCAAGGACCGCTATGTTGCCTGGATCGATCCCGCTCTGGCCGGCTATCAGCCCCCACAACTGCCCGCTCTCTATCAGCGCATCCAGGAGCGCCTCCAGAACGTCCCCGGGGTGCGCAGCGTCGCTCTCTCGACCTATGCGCCGATGAGCGGAGACGATTGGAACAACAACATCCGAATCGAAGGCAAGCCGGAGCCAAACTCGAGCGAGGACACCGGCGCTGCCTTTGCCCGGATTACGCCAGGCCACTTCGAGACCCTGAAGGCGCCGATGGCGATGGGCCGGACAATCACCAAGGAGGATACCGCCAGCTCCCCGCCCGTCGCAGTGATCAACGAGGCCTTCGCGAAGAGGTTCTTCAAGGGAGACAACCCGCTTGGCAAGCACTTTGGCGCAAACGACATCAAGCACGCCGGCGACTATGAGGTAATCGGGGTCGTCAAAGACATTCGCTATATTGTCTCGGACCGCGACTCGATCCAGCCTATGTATTTCCTGGCGGAGGCGCAGACGGTCCACTACGACAAGCCGGATGAGAACACCGGCGAAGGCGCCAACCACTACTTGTACAACATCGTTGTGTGGGCGCCAGGCAGCCCTGCTGGCTTAGCAACGCAGTTACGCAAGGCATTCACCGAGATCGACCCCAACCTGACCATCCAAGAGATGAAGTCTTACGACGACACCGTGGGTTTCGACTTCAGGCAAGAGGGGTTGGTTGCGCGGCTGACGTCGCTCTTTGGCGGGCTCGCGCTAGTGCTGGCCGCGGTTGGGATTTATGGCGTGACCGCCTATGGCGTGGAGCAGCGGATCAACGAGATCGGGATCCGCATGGCGCTGGGGGCGGACCGACTCTCGGTGATCCGAATGGTGCTGCGCGGAGCGTTTCTGCAGGTTGGGATTGGGCTGTTGATCGGGATTCCAGCGGCGATCGCTGCGGGACATGCGATGACTTCGCAACTCTTTGCGGTGCAGCCGTGGAATCCTGTGATTCTGGCTTCGGCGGCGTTGATGCTGGGATTTGCGGCGTTTGTGGCGGCGGTGATTCCTTCGCAACGGGCGGCGGGGGTGGATCCTGTGGTGGCGCTGAGGAATGATTAGGTGAGCCTAGCGCACCGGACGGAAGAATTCTCGGATGTCCTGTGCGAGGAGGCCGGGTTGCTCCATGGCGGCAAAGTGGCCGCCTTTGGGCATCAGAGTCCAGCGCTGGATGTTGTAGCCGCGTTCTGCGAGGGAGCGCGGCGGAGTTGGAATCTCCTTAGGGAAGACGGCCATTGCCACTGGAGGCTTGACGCGGTTTGCGGGCGAAAGCTGCAGCGGCTGCTCTCGCGTTTCGTAATAGAGGCGTGTTGAGGAGTTCAGGGTTTCCGTGACCCAGTAGATCATCACATTGGTCAGGAGCTCGTCCCTGGTGAAGATGGACTCCGCTTCGCCACCGCAATCGCTCCAGCCGCGGAACTTCTCGATGATCCAGGCCGCGAGACCAACAGGGGAATCGTTGAGCGCATAACCCAGTGTTTGAGGCTTGGTACTTTGCTCGTGGCTGTAGCCACCCTCCAGGTCTGCCCATGCACGGAGTTCCGCGAGGTAGGATTTGGCCGTCTCATCTTCCGGGGTTTGGTTCAATGTGCCGCCGAAGAGAAAACGGCCGGCAATGTAGTTGAGGTGAATGCCGATGATGCGCTGGGCATGGTTGAGGCCGAGGGCGGTGGAGATGGCTGAGCCCCAGTCGCCTCCCTGGGCGGCGAAGCGCTCATAGCCGAGCTCTGTCATCAGTCGTGCCCAAAGGTCAGCCACCTTGAACGGGTTCATGCCGCGCTCTGTAGGGCGGTCGGAGAATCCATAGCCGGGTAAAGAGGGGACGATCACATCGAAGGCGTCTTCCGCGCTTCCGCCGTGCGCCTCCGGATCGGCCAAGAGCGGGATGAGCTTCACCATTTCGACGAAGCTTCCCGGCCATCCGTGGGTGACGAGGAGCGGTAGTGCTTTTGGGTGTTTGCTGCGCACGTGGATAAAGTGGACGCGGAATCCGTCGAGCGCGATTCGATATTGCGGGAGCTGGTTGAGCGTGGCCTCTTGCTGCCGCCAGTCGTAGCCGTTGCGCCAATATTCGGTGAGCGATTTCATGTAGGTGAGGCTTGTGCCGTAGTCCCAGCCGACGTTTTCGAGCTCGTCCGGCCATCGGGTGCTGTCGAGCCTGCGATGGAGGTCGGCGAGCACGGCGTCCGGTATGTTGATGGTGAATTTTTCTATGGACATGTTGATCGGGCCCCTCACCTTGGGTAGATGCGGTTCGCGTTGAACTTTCTTCTGATTTTGTTGTAGGGCGCCAATTGCGTCCTGCTAGGAGCGGCGGGCTTGGAACCTGACAGCGTAGCTTATGGGGGGAGGAGCCTCTCATGAGCTCGCTTACGCTGAAGATCCTACTGACGGTATATATTCTCTAAGCCTTGCTGAAGTTCTTCGAATTCTTCTTCAGAGATGAAGCAACGAAGAGGGAAGGCCTCGATACCGTCTACGTCAAGGGTGGCGGCGCTGTGGTCAAGTGACGCCACCACGATAATCAACTGAACGAAATACCCTGCGCCTTCAGCTAGCGGGTCAAGCACCGATGACTATTGTTTTTGGCACCCGCAAGTCCCCACCAGTCATCTGCTTTGGCTGGTCAAGGCCGAGCATGCTGAGGATGGTTGGGGAGAGATCGCGGAGCGATCCGTCAGGCCTCAGAGAGTATTTGCTCGCGTCTTCGCTGACTAAAATAAACGGAACCGGATTCGTCGTGTGCGCGGTGTGCGGACCGCCGGTGACGGGGTCGACCATCATTTCCGCGTTGCCGTGATCGGCGGTGATGAGCATCGATCCACCTTTCAGTTTGAGCGTCTGATAGATGCGGCCCAGCTGGGCGTCGACGGTTTCGCATGCTTTGATGGTGGGTGCGAGCTTGCCGGAGTGGCCGACCATGTCGGCGTTGGCAAAATTCACGACGACGAGATCGAAGGCGGTGTCTTCCACGGCCTTGATGACAGCGTCGGCGATGCCGGCGGCGCTCATCTCTGGAGCGAGATCGTAGGTCGCGACCTTTTGCGAGGGAACGAGGAAGCGCTCTTCGCCAGGGAAGGGCGTCTCGATGCCACCGTTGAAGAAGTAGGTGACGTGAGCATATTTCTCAGTCTCGGCGATGCGGATGTTGCGCAAGTTCGCCTGGGCGAGCATGTTCGCGAGCAGGTTCTCCATTGATTCAGGCAGGATGACCATAGGCAGCGAGAACTGCTTGTCGTACTGGGTCATGCAGACGTAATGCAGGTTCCTAGGCACTTCGCTGCGGGGGATGGTCGCGTCGAGATCCTCCGCACCAGGAAGATCGAGGCCGTTCAGTTTGGACAGGGCGCTATTGCGGGCGAGTACGCGGGTGATCTGGCGCGCTCGGTCGGCGCGATAGTTGAAGTTGATGCAGACGTCTTCGTCGCGCACGCGGCCGACGGGATGGCCGTCGCTTCCGGTCACAACGAAGGGGATAATAAATTCATCGGTGATGCCGTTGTTATAGCACTCGTTCACGCGCGCGATCGGGTCGGCATAGGCCCCGCCCTCGGCATGGCCTTTTACCATTGCGTCGAAGGTTTTCAACTCGCGCTCCCAGCGGCGGTCGCGGTCCATGGCGTAGTAGCGGCCGGAGACGCTGGCGATCTGGCCGACTCCATATTCGGCGAACTTTTGCTGTAGTGCAGCGATGTAGGCGGCGCCGCCGGTGGGTGCGGTGTCGCGTCCGTCGAGGAAGACGTGGACGAAGACATGCTTGAGGCGCTGTTCGGCCGCGGCCCTGAGCAGTGCGTATAGATGGCGCTGGTGAGAGTGGACTCCGCCATCGGAGAGGAGGCCGAGCAGATGCAACTGGCGATTGCCCTCACCGGCGCGCTTCATGGCCTCGGCGATTGCGGGGTTCGAGGCGAATTCGCCGCTGTCTATCAGGGCATCGATGCGGGTGATGTCCATGTGGACGATGCGGCCTGCGCCGATGTTGAGATGACCGACCTCGCTATTGCCCATCTGCCCATCGGGCAGACCGACAAAGTGGTCGGAAGCGTGGAGAAGCGTGTTGGGAAACTCGGCGAGCAGCCGGTCATAGATGGGCTTGCGGGCCAACGCGATGGCGTTGGCCTCGACTTGCGCCCGGTAGCCCCAGCCATCGAGGATGGCCAGGACCAGCGGTTTCTTGTGGATCGACATACAGCCTTTCGTGCTTAGTTCTGTGGAGTTGTGGTGGTGGCAGGCTTGGCGGGAGTGGCTGCCGGAGCCGGAGTTGCGGCGGGTGCGCTCGAACCCGAAGGAGCTGCGGGCGTAGTTCCCGAAGGCGTTGGGGCCGGCTTGGGGGCGTGCTCATCGCGATACTTCTTCATCGCTGCCTCAATTTCGTCTTTATGCCGCGCCTGGACCTGCTGGCTGGCTTGCTGCTCCTGGCGCTGGATAGTCGTCGCGCTTTCGCGATTCAGAGCGGCGTCGTTGGCGAAATAGTCCTTGCCGGCTTCCGTCCTGGAAAACTCGATCAGCTTGGCGGCGTCCTCAGTAGAGAGATACTTCTTGTAAACGTCGTAGAGCGCACCTACATAGTCGATTTTCTTGAAGGAGGCATCGAGATCTTCCCAGACTGCGTCGGGCATGTATGGATTCCGGACCTTGTTCTGGGCGATCATCTTGTCCCGATTCGCGGCCATGTCAGTGACCTGCTTGTCGTACCCCAAGGCAACGTATAGGACCTTCATCTGGTCGAGAGTTAGCGGGTGTTCGGGACCTTTGACTGCTTCGCCATCCAGGGGGCTGATCTGTGGCGAGGGCGAGGTAGCCTGGGGTGTGGCCGGCTTCGCTGTTGCGGGGGAGGGACTGGTGGGCGCCACTTGGGCGGCCGCTGTGAGGGTGAGAAGAAAACCACATAGTGCACACTGCAAAAACTTCATTCGATTCTCCTGAACTTCACTTCCAAATTTTGATGCTTGAGTTCCGTGCAATACCGCCGCGGCAGTTGTGCAGCCACAGGTCTGAGTTAGATAGCCTCACTCGCCAAAGTTAATGGACTCCAGCCCAAGGAACTCGGCCGCCTGGCCGAGATCTTCTTCAATGCGGAGGAGCTGGTTGTATTTCGCGATGCGGTCGGTGCGGGAGGCGGAGCCGGTCTTGATCTGTCCAGCGCCGGTGCCGACCGCGAGATCGGCGATAAAGGTGTCTTCGGTCTCGCCGCTACGGTGCGAGATGACCGAGGTGTAGCCATAGCGGACGGCGAGCTGGATCGCGTCCAGGGTCTCGCTGACGGTGCCGATCTGGTTGACCTTGATCAGGATCGAGTTGGCAACGTCCTCGTCGATGCCGCGCTGCAAACGCTCGGTGTTGGTGACGAAGAGATCGTCGCCCACGAGTTGGATGCGCTCGCCGACCAGTTCGGTGAGGTACTTCCAGCCGTCCCAGTCGTCTTCGGCGAGGCCGTCTTCGATGGAGATAATGGGATACTGTTTCGTCCAACTCTCCCAGTAACGGGCCATCTCTTCGCTGGAGTATTCGCTCTTGTCGCTCTTCTTGAAGACGTAAACGCCGCGCTCCTTAACGTAGAACTCGCTGGCTGCGGGGTCGAGCGCGATGGCGATGTCTTCTCCGGCCTTGTATCCGGCGAGGTCGATGGCTTCGAGGATGACTTCGATAGCTTCGACGTTCGATTTCAACATTGGAGCGAAGCCGCCCTCGTCGCCGACGGCGGTCGAGTAGCCGCGTTTCTTGAGCACGCCCTTGAGGGTGTGGAAGACCTCGGCGCCCCAGCGCAGTGCGTCGCTGAAACGCTCGGCGCCGATGGGCATCACCATGAATTCCTGGAAGTCGACGTTGTTGTCGGAGTGCGCGCCGCCGTTGAGGATGTTCATCATCGGAGTAGGCAGAATGCAGGCGTTAACGCCGCCAAGATAACGATAGAGAGGAATATGAAGGGAATTTGCGGAGGCGCGGGCGGCGGCCATCGAGACCGCAAGAATGGCATTGGCCCCGAGCCGGGATTTATTGGGAGTGCCATCGAGCGCGATCATGGTGGCGTCGAGCAGGCGCTGGTTTGTCGCGTCCATACCGGCCAGCTCGGGGCCGAGGATGGTCTCTACGTTTTCAACAGCCTGGATGACGCCTTTGCCGAGATAGTGGGACCTGTCGTTGTCGCGGAGTTCTACAGCCTCATGTTCTCCAGTCGACGCGCCGCTGGGCACGATCGCCCGGCCCATCGCGCCGCTGGCGAGGACGACGTCAGCCTCGACGGTGGGGTTTCCCCGCGAATCCAAAACCTCGCGGGCGTGAATTGCTGCAATTTCAGTCATTTCGCTCCTAACAATATGGTGGTGCAAACGGTCGTTCAGTTTTGGACGGCGGTCGACGGGGATTCCGATCCCTGCTGTACTGCCGATGGTTTCGATAAAACTTTGGCCTGCCAAATAGGTCTCCGCCCGGTGAAATGGGGATGAAATATGGCCATCGGGGTTCGTATGGATTCTAACAAAGCAAGTGGGAGTTGGTCGTGACACTCCTCACCGCCAGTTTGGCGCCAAGAGATCGAAAAGGTCGATTCTTGATCCGCTAGCGGATCTGTCACTGCACCGTGATCTGGAAGTTGATCGAATGCGACGGGCCGTTGGTGGAGTCAGCCGCAGTTACCGTGATGGTCTGGACGCCAGTTGGGGTACCAGGATTGCCTGGCGAGCCGCCGCCGCCAGAGGAGCCACCGCAGCCGGAAAGTGTCGCTAGGCCCGCGATCAAGAAGAACAACAGCAGTGCCGACCTTTGCAGTCGTTGGTTGAACCGCTTGATGCGCCTCTGCGAAAGCAGGAGCAGCACTGCGCCTGCCCAGGAGATGACCTGCCAGGGTCTTTGGCCGGGATCTGCATCATGTCGCAGAGCAGCAGAGGCAGCGGTGGTCGTTACAGTGAGCGTCGTGGTGGCAGTGGAGTTGGCCGATGGGGTGACAGAGCTCTGGGAAAAACTGCAGGTCGTTTCGCTCGGCAGAGTGCCGCAGGAGAACTTTACCGTTCCGGTATAGCCGACAAGGGAAGTAACGGTCAGGGTCGTGGTGGCCGTCTGGCCGGCGGAGATCGTGGCCGAGGCAGGCGATGCCGCTACAGAAAAATCCGGCCCGAGGATCGTAAGCGAGACGGGGCTCGATTGGCTGGGCAGGTTTCCGATGTCTCCGGCGTAGTTCGCAGTGAGCGAGAGCGTACCGGCTGAGGCAAGCGAGGTCATCAAGGTCGCGGTGCCCTCAACAAGACTGGCGGAGCCGATGGTGGTGGTTCCTGAGACGAACGAGACGCTGCCGGTCGGATTCCCACCGGAGACCGTTGCCGCGAACGTCACCGGCGCGCCAACATTTGCGCTGTTCGGAGAGATGCTGAGCGAGGTTACAGTCGGCAGCTTGACCTCGGTCGCGGGATTGATCTGGTTGAGCACGCCGGTTGCGCCCATGTTGGTGAAGGTCAGGAGGTCGGGTGCGTTGTCGCTGGACAACGGTGGCGCATTGGCGTTCAATCGCGCGAACCAGGCCTGCGGTTGATCGTAGCCACCCGCGGAAGTGCCGGTGAAGTAGGTATTGCTGTCGGCAGTAAGGTTTCCTTTGTCATCGCCCAGAGAGACAACAACCCCCGTGAATCCTCCAATGCCTCCGCCGCCGAACCCGTTCCGAGAACAAAGAAGCAACAAGTCCGGGTGGCCGTCGGCATTTATATCTCCGACTAAGGTGGCGGTTTGGTACCCACATCCCTGAGGGAGTGTGGTCGTATAGAACGGGTTCGATTGGAAGGTGCCGTCGCCGTTTCCGGTATAGACGTTGGTTGTCACCACCAGATCGGGGATGCCGTCGCCATTCAGGTCCCCCACCCCCTGGGTATACAAGAACGCATCCGGAACGCTGAGGGGTAGCGATTTGAAGGTGCCGTTGCCAGCGTTCAGGTAAGCGTTGTTGTTCCAGATCAGATCCAGTTTCTTGTCGTTATTGAGGTCGGCGACCAACACCTGGCCGCCCGAGTAATACGGAGAGATCGATTGGTCGACGACGATTCCCGAGCCAAAGGTCCCGTCGCCATTTCCTGGCAGGATAACGAGGGTATTCGTGTAATAAGCGTACGTTGGAGGTGCCGCAGAGAAGGAGATGACAATGTCAAGCTTTCCGTCGCCGTTGAAGTCGCCAGTGGCGGCTCGGAGGGCTATGAAATTGTGCAGATCGACTCCGGCAGTCGCAGCCTGAAAGCTGCCGTCGCCGTTGCCGTTGTAGAAATACAGCTCCGCGTCTTGAGACTGGTTATCTCCGTTGTTGTCCGTTCCCTGGTTGATGGCCACCGCATCTTGCTTCCCATCGCCATTGAAATCGCCAGACAGGAGGATCTGGGCCAGGACCGAGGTAGGCTGGCTTTTCGTGGCGAAAGAGCCATCACCGCGAGAGAGGCCGGTAACGAGATTTCCCAGGTCGTCGCAGGCAATGACGTCGGTCAGGCCGTCTCCGTTGTAATCGGCTGCGGCAAATCCAAAGATGCCGACCGGGAAGGTGATCGGCCCTGGATACGTCCCGTTCGCATTTGCGGGGAGCCAGCGCAAATTGAAGTCGTCATAGAGAACGAGATTTGCAGTTCCGTCGGCATCGGTCGCGGGTACAAGAGTTGAGAGCGTGTAGGGGTAGGATTCTCCAACCGTAAATCCGCCCTTTCCGTCGCCGCGAAGGATCGTCGTGGTAGCTCCAAGTGTGGCGAGGTTGACCTCGCCTCTTGAGGAATCTATTCCCGCATAGGCCAGGTTATAGCTGCCATCGGTGACGAGCGAAGGCAGCGAGACCGGCGGCGCTGTCGTGAAGGAGCCGCTTGAAGAGCCCAACAAGACACTGAGCGATTGAGGAGACGCGATGGAGACGGATGCCACATCAGTGATTCCATCGTGGTTGAAATCGGCGGCGACAAAGGGCAACGCTACGTCAACAACCTTGCCGGTTTGCAATGTGCCATCACCGTTTCCGTAGAAAATGTAAGCCGCGTACTCGGGTGGGGTATTCGAGCCGGGCTCGCCAACCAGCACGCCTCCGGCGATAACGTCCTGTTTTCCGTCGCCGTTGTAATCGCCAGCTGCGATCTCACTGATTGTGGCGTAAAGCAGGGTTGGGTATGCGACCGGCCCCGACAGAACACCCGGTGCGCTGGCTCCCTGGTTCAGCAGAACGGCGAGTTCCTCGGTGGAGTTCAGGTAGGTGCCTACAACGATGTCGGGGTATCCGTCCCCGTTAAGGTCGACCTGCGCCACCGCCTGGGGAAATAGGACCGGGTACAACACCGGGGTTTGAAAAGTGCCGTCGCCATTGCCGAAGAGCACCTCAATCATGCCGCCGTAGCCATCTTCGCCGCAGCTCACGACGAGGTCGAGCTTTTGGTCTTTGTTCAAGTCACCTACAGCGACCCCGTTAGCCATGATGCAGTTCACCAGGCCGGTGAGGATCGGGGGCTGGATGGGAGCGGAACCTTGATTCAGGAAAACGCCCACTGCATCGCCAGAGCCCCCGATATACGCCTGAAAGGTGTAGACAGTGTCCGACAGTCCGTCGCCGTTGAAGTCTCCGGTCACGACGTTCCCGCCGACCCCAATTAGAAAGGACTGAGGCGTGGGGAAGATCGGGGTTTGATTCTGGGCGTGCGCGAAGCTTCCCGCAACTGCGACAACAGTGACAAAAAGTAAAGCACGACCAATTTCACAAACAACCTTGGAACGAAAACTCACGCGCATCGGCTCCTCATAGTCCAGAGATGTCAGGAGGCAAAGGGGAGTTTAGCACGACCGAATGAGGCGAGGGCTTGAGCCTCGGTATCCGGCCGAGGACCGGCCTTTGCTTGGCGCCCCTGCCGTTGCCATTAATATTCAGGCTGGTTCCCGGAATGGGTGCTCTTCGCTCATTTTCTGCGACTTGCGCGAGTTGCCGGTGTTTGCACTCCTATCGAAGCCCTTCCGAACCGCAGTTACTCCCAAGGTGCGACGAGGAATTGATTGCGCCGTGCCGCTATTCTTTGCCGCATCATTGAAGGTGATGAGAAGTTGAAGGACGGGATCCGTCCGGAGTGTGGATGAATGATGAAAAATCTGAGAGTTGTGGCCGCACTGGTCGCCGGGGTTGCGGCATTCTCGCCCTGCCTGTACGGCCAGAGCACGCAGAAGCCGAGCTCCTATAGCGGTGTTTCGCAGCCTCCACCGGATGACACGATCACCAGCGACGGTCCGGCGACTGCCACGCCGAGCGCCACATTGGTGACGAGGCCAGCCGCGCCGCCGGTCGCGACTGCGCCTATGGCTGCTCCGGCTGTTACGACTCCGAATGTTCCGGTAGTGGCCAAAGCTCCATGCAATTCTGAGGATCGAATGATTGGCGATCCCGATCCATGCCTGACGCCGGTTGCGCCGGTTGTCGAGACCGCGCTGCCGAAACCGGCCCCCTATGCGGACGCGGACATTGTGACCTCGGTGCCTACTCGTCCGGGCGAGCTTCCGGAAGGGACGGTCATCAAGATTGCTTTGGACCAGGAGATCGCGACCGGGCAGTCTACAGTTGGTTCCGATTTTAGTGGACGGGTCGCGGCGGACGTTGTCTCCCTCGGTAAAGTGGCGATTCCTCAGGGCGCGCAGGTTGTCGGGAAGATCGTTCAGGTTACCGAAGGCCATCGTTTTGGCAGCCCGGCGACGATCCGGCTGCGGCCTGATGTAGTGGTCCTCCCCGACGGTACGCGCTACGTGCTGCGTGCCCAGGTGATCGACACCAACACTAAGTCGCGAATTGACGACGAGGGCACGCTCAAGCCAGCATCGCGGCTGAAGACGAACGTCATCAAGGAAGCCGCGGGAATTGGCGTCGGCGCGGTAACAGGCGCGATTGTGGGCGGTCCACCCGGAGCGCTGGTGGGTAGCCTGATCGGCGCTGGAGTGATGACCACGAATATCCTGGTACAGCATCCGGCAGATGTGAAGATTCCCAAGGACTCGACGATCGTTCTGAGCCTGACTCAGCCGATGTCGATCAGCCCGGAAGTAGCGAGTGTTGCCCCGGGCGGCAGCAACTAAGCCGCTTCGAAGACGGCAACGCCATGGGCAATGGTGTTGTCACCGAGTAAGTAGTTGTAAATGAGCGTAAGCGTACCCTCGTCGGGATCGGCGAGAAAGGTTTCGGTCACAGACACCCTTCCATCCTTCTTCCCTATCCCGGTGATCGCATGTCGATCAGATCGCGTATAAGCAATGGTATCGACTGCCAGCGCGCCCTCGACCGGGTAATGGGTCCCATCAAATCGTGCCCGCACCCGCCGCACGATCCCCGTTCCGTTCGGCCTGACAATCTCTTCTCGAATGACGACCTCCTCCGTGCCGGAACTGATCTCCTGGATCCACGAATGGGGCGTCGGAGTGCACATGCTCGACAGCTCCGCGTTAAGGCGCCACTTACCGGCGAAAGGCTCGTTCTCAATACTCCCTGAAGTAGTCATGTTCCTATAGATGATCCTTCACGGCTTTTGGTAGCGTCTATTGTCTGTCAAAGTACAGCTTAAGTCATTGGTAATAAACTATTTACACGATAGCCGTAAACAATCTACATTCTTCCGCCTTTAGCCGTCCGTTGAGACCTCAGAAACGCGCTTCAAACACCTTGAAGCGCCGCTCCAGTTCAAACTGCTGCCGCGCTTTTTCGCTGCCTTTCAGAAATTCGACGCACTTCCCGCTCGGCTCGTCTTTGCCGAGTTGACTGGCGCAGGCGGCTACGGGTTGGGTGAAGCTGTCGCCTGACTTCGGCGTGACCCACAGGCTTTGGCCGGGCAAAAAGTCGTGTTCGAGGCCGGTGCGGACCATGTTCTTCAGCTCTGGATAGGTGAAGTGGTAAGTGTCCACGGCGCGGACGTATTCGTGAGTCAGGTCGATGCGGGAGACGCCTTCGTCGTCGGTCGAGAGCGCTACCGGGACTCCGTATTTTCGATAGATCGTAAGCGGGTGGTCTCCGCCTTTCACATTGAGGATTACGTCGTTGCTGGTCAGGTTGATTTCGACCATGATTCGCTTGGCGGCCATTTCCTTAAGCAGTTCGTAGGGGTGGTCTTCGTCCATCACGTCGACGCCGTGACCGATGCGCTCGGCGTGGCCGACGTCGATGGCTTCGCGGATGTGAAACTTGAGCCCCTCAGGCGGGACGAGGCCGAGCGCGATCTCCCCGGCGTGGAGAGTGATGTGCACCTTAGGATAGAGCGTGTGTAAGGCGTCGATCATCTGCATATGCAGGCGATAGTCGGTCATCGCGACATAACCGTCTTCGGGCTGGACAAGGTTGATGCCGACGACACGCGGGTCGACTGATGCGAGCTCGAATCCGAGCAGGATCTGGGCGAAGACGCTATCCGGAGTCTTCGCCCGCAACACCTGGTAGATGTAGCGAATCTCGACCTCGCAGGCAGGAGATGCGCTCGCTTTGCCGCAACTCTCAAGCTCGCTGCGCTGCGCCTCCCCCTTGTCGAGGTCGGCGCGAACCGCAGGAACCAGGTTGTGCAGCCCGGCATCGAGTAGCTGCTTGCGGTATTGCGCAAAGTCCGGGTTGTAGCCCACCTTTTCGGCCATCGCCGCCGCCTGCAGGAACTGGCCTGGAGTGTGCAGGAGCTCGAGATACTGTTCGTTCTGAGCGGCGGCGCGGGTGGCGATCTCGTCAAGCCATTCGCCGAGGTGGCTTCCCTCGACCGGAGTGAACCGGTCGAAGGTGTCAAAAAATTGATCGTGGCCTGACTTGCCGGAGACCGGGACGAACGTGCGCATCGACAACGAGTCAATAAGCGCATCGTAGAGGTGCTGATCTTTTGTTACGCTGTCAGCGCGGACGCGACCCTCGCCGCACACCGGCTGCGGCGGGATGCTGCGCGTCTGGGCCATCGGCTTTACGATGTCAAGCGCCGTGGTGTCAATGCACAGGCCGTCCTGGGCGGCGTCGCGAAGGAAGGTCTCGGCGTAGACGCCTCCATCGAGGTGATAGTGAAGATCGGTGCCCTTGGGCATTTGGTAGAGGAACCCGCGCAGGGCGGCTGGGCCCATCTTGGCGGCGTCGTCAAGGGCCTGAGCGGTGCGGGCCTCGCCAGGGGCAGCGGTCTTTGGTTTCGACTGGCCGATTGCCCGATCAGACGCGCTGAGACCGACGAGCGCAGTAAGTGCGATCGTCGCTGCCAGCGGGGATCCTTCCAATCCTCGGGTTCGCCGGGTTCGCCCGAAATCACAATTATTAAGTAGCATGGTGCTCCGTGAGGATTTCTTGAGAATGAAGCTGCGTTGCGTTGGCACAAGTTTATGGCATAAGGGCGGATATGCGGCTGCCTTGTTTACGCTGATGGCTTTCGTGGGCACGTCTCGCGCCTCGGCACAGGTCGCGGCGACCACGAACGACTGGCTCAAGCCGATCCCCCAGTTCCCGCTGGCCACGAGCGATCTCACGATTCGTCAGCATGTTGAGTCGGGCAAGCCTTTCACCGTAGCTGGCGAATGTGGCGCCTTTATGGGCGAGCAGAACGGCAGCTTTGAAGCCTGGATTTTTCCAGTGAAGCTGCTAAGTCATTTTGTGATTTCTGCCGCGGTTGAGGGCTACCCGGTTCCCATCGACCTGAATTCCGATGCGGCGGAGATCGAGGTCGCGCCCGACCACACCACGATCACCTACGCCCATATCGCCTTCACGGTGCGCGAGATTCTCTTTGCAACGCGCTGCGAGAGCGCCGCCGAAACCGGCGCTGGGGTGATCGCGCTCTTTCAGATCGAGTCGTCGCGTCCGGTTACGCTGACCTTCTCGTTCACTCCAGAGGTAAGACGGATGTGGCCTGCGCCAAACTACGGGCCTCCATCACCGGAATGGGTGGGCAGCGCGACGAACGGCTATTACCTCCTGCATGAGGATTTCCCTGACCTGGCTGGAGCGATCGCCATGCCGGGCACGCATCCAGGAATTCTCGCGCCATATCAGGAGAAGCCGAAGGTCTATCCGCTGCAGCTAATTTTGGAGTTCGATCCGAAGCGCGACAGCGGCAAATATTTTCCGCTGACGATGGCGGTTGGCACGACTCCGGAGATGGCGACGAAAGCGGCACTCGAGAAGAAGCTGGCCGCGCTGTCAACCGGGGCGCAGCAGCTCTACGAGAAGACCGCCGACTATTATTCGCGTTTCTTTGACGACAAACTGACAGTCGATACACCGGACAAGCAATTCGATGAGGCGCTGAAGTGGGCGGAGATCTCGATCGACCAGGTGCAGGTGCGTCATGGCAATGAAGTTGGTCTGGTGGCCGGCTTTTATTCCTCGGGAGACTCCGCGAGGCCTGGCTTCGGCTGGTATTTTGGCCGCGACACACTCTACACGCTCTTCGCGGTGAACAGCTACGGGGACTTCCGCCTGACCCGCGAAGCGCTGGACTTCCTCATGAAGCGGCAGCGCGATGACGGCAAGATGCCGCACGAATGGTCGCAGACTGCGGACCTGGTCGATTGGAAGAGCTTCCCCTACGAATACGCCGCGGCCGATGCGACTCCGCTCTTCATCATGGCGATGGAGGACTACGTCGACGCCAGCGGCGATCTCGACTACCTCCGCAAGAACTGGCCGTCGGTTCAGAAAGCATGGGAATTCGAGCGCACCCATGACAGCGACGGCGACGGCATCTATGACAATTCACAAGGCACAGGATGGGTCGAAAGCTGGCCGCCAGGAATGCCGCATCAGGAAGTCTATTTAGCGGCTCTCGACCAGCAGGCAAGCGGAGCGATGGGCCGTCTGAGCGCGATGATGGGCGATGCCGCAGGAGCGCAGACGGCCGAGGCGCGAGCCGCGACCGTCGCGGCGAAGCTTGAGCAGGAATATGCCGGGAGCATGTACGCCTTCAGCTACGACGGCACAAAGGGCCTGGACAAGACCGTGACGATCTATCCCACGATCGCTTGGTGGGATGGCCATTTTTCGCTCAAGCAACCGGATGCGATGTTCGAGCGCTGGGCCTCGCATGAGTTCTCGACCGATTGGGGAACACGCGATCTCGGCAACCACGAGGCGCTTTACGACCCGATCAGCTATCACCAGGGCTCGGTGTGGCCGCTCTTTACCGGGTGGACCTCCATCGCGGAATATCGCACAGGCAGACCGCTCTCAGCGTACGCGCATCTGATGCAGAACCTCAACCTGACCTGGCAGCAGGATCTAGGCGCAGTGACCGAGTTGCTGTCCGGGGACTACTTTGCGCCCTTTGGCCGCAGCACGACGCACCAGATGTGGTCTTCGGCGATGGTGATGACGCCCGCGATTCGGGGGCTCTTCGGACTCAGCTTCGACGCCGAGCATAAGGCTGTCATCGTCGATCCGCATCTTCCGGCGACATGGCAGGGCGCAACGCTGCACCACGTCCCCGTTGTCGGCGGGAGCGGCGACATCTCCTTTCATCGCGAAGGCGCGACGCTGGTGGTGCAGCTGAGCAATGCGCCCGCGGGTGTTGGATTGCGCTCGAGGTCATCGTCGATCCAGACTGACGTTACGGCGGAGCTGCGTCTACCCCTCGATGCGGTTGAGGTCGGCATCCCGGCAGAGCTGCCGCTGCCCGGAGCAGCGACCAGCCAGATCAAGGTGCTTGCCGAACGGCATGCCAGCGGGTCGCTCGAACTCGATCTTGAGGCGCTGGGCGGATCGGTCTACGAGCTGCCGGTTCGCCTCAACGGCGTCACCGACAAACAGGTTTCCGTCGATGGCGGAGAACTCAAGCCGGGATTCTGGGCGGCGATCGCACCCCGCACGTTGCAGTGGTGGGCGGAAGACGGAAGCATGGTTTCGGGAACCGACACGATGAAACTGCTGACCGTGAAGTTTCACGGCGGAAGCGGCTATCAGCGACAGACCGTTCGCCTGAAATGGTAAGGCTTCGGTAAGCGAGGTGTGCAGTTTGGCGAGTCTCGTTTGGGTTGCTATACTTCATAAGGCGGCCGGATCATCGTCGCCCTACCGGAAGGTCGCCCGACCTTCCCGCAGAATTCCTTGGAACTCCCAAGGCCAGATAGCTCAGTGGTAGAGCGCGGCCCTGAAAAGGCCGGCGTCGGCGGTTCGATCCCGTCTCTGGCCACCACATCTTTTCTTTCGGCATAAATCAAAAAGCAGCCCCGGTTTATCGGGTCAGAAACTTTGCGAGCCGTTCGAGGCCGAGCTGGTTCTTTGACCATTTCGCGGCGTAGCACCAGCGGAGCCAGCCTTCGCCCTCGGGGCCGAATGCCCTTCCGGGGGCGAGGCCGAGGCCCGCTTCGTCAATCAGTCTGCGTGCAAGCTGCATGGAGTCGTTCTGGCCTGCGATGCGGAAGAAGGCGTACATCGCGCCGTCGGCTTCGGGAACATCGACACCGGGCAGCTGCCGCAATTCTGATGTCAGCTTGTCCTTGGTCAGCGCCAAATCTGCGCGCTGTTGCAAGACGTATGGCTCCCCTTGCTCCAAGGCGACTGTCGCGGCGCGCTGGGTGAATTCGGCGACACACGAAGTGTTGTATTCGATGAGCGGCGCGAGGTCGGGAAAGATCGACGGCGGCCCCACGAGCCAGCCGACCCGCCAGCCGGTCATCGTCCAGGCCTTGGAAAAGCTGTTGACCACAATCAGGCGGTCGTCGCTATCGGCGAGGGTGAGGAATGATGGTGCGGTTCGGAGGCCGTCCCGCGCCGTTCCCTCTCGCCCTGGCTCACTTCGATAGACCAGTCGCTCGTACACATCGTCGGCGAGAATCCAGATTCCGAGGCGACGGCAGTGCTCGAGGATGATGCGCTGCTCTTCCCTCGCAACCGTCCATCCAGTGGGATTGTTGGGCGAATTGAGCACGAGCATTCGCGTGCCAGGGTTAAGCGCATCGAGCAACTTTCCGAGCGGGAGGGCCCAGCGGCCATCCTGCACCTCCAGCGATACGCACTCGACCTGGGCGCTCGCGATCTTTGGGATCTCGACCGCATTTGGCCAGAGCGGCGTCACCGTCACGACCCGGTCACCGGGTGAGAGCAGCAGCTGGCTCGCGAGCATCAGAGCCGAGTCGCCGGAGGCGGTCACCGCGATGCGCTCGAGCGGTATCGGCTGGCCATGCAGCTCGGTTAGATAGTGGGCGATCGCCTGGCGCAGATAAGGACGGCCGAGATTCTCGGAATAGAAGGTCTCTCCAGCGTTGAGCGAAGCCACTGCTGCCTCGCAAATGAAGCTCGGTGTCGGTTGATCGGATTCGCCGAACCAGAATGGCAGCACATCCGCGCGGCCAAAAGCCGAGTTAGCCAGGTCGCGAATGAGAGAAGGGGAAAACCGCGGGCTGGCGTTCAGAAGAATCCTCCTGACCCATCTTATTTGGAAACCGCATCTCAGTGATCGGGAATGCCAGTTCCCCAGGTATCGTTTCCGAACCCGCCACACAAGTGAGCGATGAGGTTCCTACGGGCACTTGCGGGTTGCAATCTGCGCCAGCTTTTGTAGTCTAGTAGTGTTGACCGTTTTATTGGGAAAATCACCCTAGGAGATGTAACGTGACAGAGAAAGAGAAGAAAGTGAAGGCCCCGGCCAATGCTAAGAAGAAAGCGCCAGAAAGCGGCGAAACCAATGCAAAGTCCGTCGTGAAGGCGAAGAGCGTGACCGCAGAGACGAAACCCCGCGCAAAGGCCGCTAAAGCCAAGGAAGTCGCGGAACCGACCGCTCCGGTTGCAAGCAGCGGGCCGCAGCGTGTTCCGAACAAGGCAAAGGCAACGACGCCCGCGCCAGCGCCCACGCATCAACAGATTGCACAGCTGGCCCACCGCCTCTGGAAGGAACGCGGGGGCAATCACGGAGCTCACGAGCAGGATTGGTTCCGGGCAGAGCGGGAACTGCGCGGCATGGCCTCGTAAAGCTGAGGCCTTCGCCCTCAGCTTCCCATCGCGGGTAATTCGAGCCGCTTTGCAATGTGGTCCTTGATCCAGTGAGCGTCCCACCATTCCTTGGGGTCGATCTGGACGCCGTCCAGTTGCATGCTGAAGTGAATGTGGTCGCCGGCGGCCATTCCGGTCATGCCGCTCTTGCCCATGACCTGGCCGCGCTTCACCGTGTCGCCGTCGTGGACATCGATCTCGCTCAGGTGCCCATAGATTGTCTGTAGCCCATAGCCGTGATCGACCACGATGCAGTTCCCGTAGATTCCGAGCGGCGCGGCGTAGATCACTTTGCCATCGTTCGACGCTTCGACGCCAACGTGCTGAGTGATCGAGAGATCGTAGCCGAGATGGACCTGCTGGTCGATCTGCTTGCCCTGGTAAATGTAATTGCGGACGTCGGCAAAGCTCGCCTCGACCTTGGAGCCGTGCTGCTGCAGAAACGGCTCGCGTCCATAGAAAGTGGTCGGCGGTCTTGGTGCGTAGATTGAAGAGCGTCTGGTTATTGGCTCGACGCATTTCGCTGTTGATCTTCACAAATCTCGCTACCGGATCGCCAGAGCCATTGGGATCGAGCTCGTTGATGACCTTCTGCATGAATTTGTCGTCGATCTCGAGATCGCGGGTGCGGTACTTGGGCTGGTCTTTCTTCGGAAACTCGTAGACCATCTGGCCGGTGGCGGTATTGCCGGCCGGGTTCGTTACATAGACGAGCGGCACGGTCAAAGGGGGCATGTTCCACGCAAAGGCAAAGAGCGAAAAAAGTCCAGGCTTGCCCCCCGGCATGGGCCATGCGCGGAATGTCTCATTGCCGACCTTCACGCCGGCCTCGGTCCAATAGCCGGAGGCATTGAAGAGCACCAGGTCGGCCATCCCGAGATAGAGGTAGTGCTGGTCGGAATCGACGCTGAGCGAGGGCGGTTCGGTGGCCACGTTGATGCCGACCTCTACCTTTGTCACCGAGCCGCGAAAATCGTTGGAAGTGACCTCGGCTATCAGCTTTGCCTTGCCGTCTTTGAGCTGCGGAATTGTTTTGCTTCCCGCGACCAGGGTCAGCGTCTGGTCGGAGACGTTGTGCATCCAGAAGATGTGCCGCGCCGGCTCGAGAATCTCGGCGGCCTTGTATCCACTCCATCCTGCTCAATAAAAAGCTTTACGTCGCGAATGCCATGGGGATCGTGAATATGGATCGGAATCGGCGTACTCCGGCCCACGGCGCTGATCGAGGAGGGCCAGTCCACCACTGGCGTCGAGGAAAACGACACCAAGAGCAGCAGCGGCACCACAAAAGCGACGAGGACGACAGCGATGGCGATTTTTTTCATTTTGAAGTTTAGAATAACAGGCGAAACAGACTGGCCCGCCGCGCCAAGTGATACTCCCGCCTGGCATCATTGATGATCGACTCGCCTTGCCAAGGAGAAGATTGGAGACCATGAAGAAGCAATTTTCGGCCAAGCTGCAAAAGTCGCCCTCCAAAGGAGGTTGGACCTATGTTGTCATGGCTGATTCGGCAACGTTCTTTGCAACGAAAGGTCTCGTGAAGGTCCGCGGAACGATCGATGGCTGCCCATTTGAAAGCTCGTTCATGGCGCTGGGAGACGGCACTCATAAGCTTCCGGTCAAGGCCGACATCCGCAAACGAATCGGCAAGGAAGAGGGCGACATTGTGACCGTGCTCTTGAAACAAAGATTGTAGGATTGCTCGTTGCAAAGTCGCACTGCCGCGTTCAACGACGGGGGCAAGAGTCGGCATTGAGATCGTGGCGAACCCTTCGTTTGACCCCCCAAAAAACAGGGTGCTACCGTTAAGGGTGAACTCGCATCCCCAAGGAAAACCATTGGCCAGCGCCGCTACAACTCCTGCACTTCGCAAAACCGCACTCAACTCCACCCATCGCCAGCTCGGCGCGAAGATGGTCGATTTCGGCGGTTGGGACATGCCGGTAGAATATTCCGGCCTGACCGCCGAGCATCTCGCGGTGCGCACCGGCGTCGGCGTCTTCGATGTGAGCCACATGGGTGACATCCAGCTGCGCGGCCCGTCGTCGCTGGCCGCCGTGCAGCATATCTCGATGAACGACGCGTCGAAGCTGGCGATCGGGCAGGCGCATTATTCGGCGCTGCTGTATCCGCAGGGAACGTTTGTCGACGATGTCATCGTGCACAAGCTCTCGGAGAACGACTATCTATTGGTGATCAACGCCGGTACGCGCGAGAAGGACGTGCAGTGGGTGCGCTCGCAGATTGGCGCGATGCCCGGCGTGCATGTCAGCGATTACAGCGACTACTACACGCAGTTGGCGATCCAGGGGCCGCGCGCTGCGGAGACGATGGCCAAGCTAACCAACGTCGACTTGTCGACGATCAAGAACTACTGGTTTACCTGGGGCACCGTCTGCGGACTGCCGAATACGCTGATCGCCCGTACTGGATATACCGGCGAAGACGGATTCGAGATTTATGTTCCCTCAGACGAGCCGACCAGCGTTCGCGTGTGGAACGAAGTGCTCGAAGCCGGGCGCGAACTTGGCATTCTGCCTTGCGGCCTTGGCGCCCGCAATACATTGCGCCTGGAATCGGCGATGGCGCTCTACGGGCATGAGATATCCGCCGAGTTGAACGTCTTCGAGGCTGGACTCGACCGCTATTGCAAGCTCGAAAAGGGGCCGTTCGTCGGCTCCGAAGCGCTCACCGAGATCAAGGCCCGGGGTGGGCCGAAACAAAAGCTGGTTGGGCTTGAAGTGATCGAACGCGGCATCGCTCGCGACGGCTACGGCGTCTTCGACAGCAAGGGAAAGCAGATCGGCTACGTTACCAGCGGGTCTCCGGCCCCTTTCCTCAAGAAGAATATCGCCCTCGCCTATGTGCCTCTGGAATACGGCGCGATCGATTCCGAAGTCACCGTGCAGTGCCGGTCAAACCCCGTGCGCGCCAAGGTCGTACCGCTGCCCTTTTATCGCCGCCCAAAAAAGCAGGCTTAACCGTTGATGATTGCACGGCCCGCGCGCGCGTGTGGAAAAACCGCCCCTTAACTCCTGCGGGACGATAAACTCGACCAAGACCACCTGCAGTATCCACTGCAACTGACAGTAGAATGAAGGGGAGATCAATTGATGGCGTATCCCGAGTCGTACCGCTACACCAAGGAACATGAGTGGATCGAGGTCGAGGGCACGACGGCCAAGATCGGCATCACCGATTACGCGCAGAACTCGCTCGGCGATATCGTCTTTGTCGAGCTTCCCAAGGTTGGTTCAACTCTCGAAAAAGACAAGGTTTTTGGCAGCGTCGAGTCGGTCAAGTCTGTTTCTGACCTCTTCGCGCCGGCCAGCGGCACGGTAACTGCAGTCAATGAAGAGCTGACGACGGCGCCGGAAAAGATCAATACCGATGCCCATGCGGCATGGATTCTGACGCTGGAATTGTCAGACCCGGGCCAGATAGCGACGCTGCTGAGCGCTGCGGATTACGAGAAGTTTATCGCCGAGGAAGGCGCTCACTAGGCCTTTCGGACCACCTTCAACTTAAGGACATACATGCGCTATTTGCCAAAGTCCCCCGCCGATCGCGTGGCGATGCTGAGTGAAATCGGCGTCGGCTCGATTGACGACTTGTTTGCGACCGTCCCCGCGGAATATCGGCTGCAGGGGCGACCTGAAGATTCCGCGCCAGCTTGGCGAATCGGAGATCATCGACTACTTCAAGCACGCTGCTTCGCTGAACGCCGCGGGCTACGCGAGCTTTCTGGGCGCGGGCGCCTACCGGCACTACAAACCGGTCATTATCGACTCGCTGGTGCAGCGCGGCGAGTTTCTGACATCGTATACACCCTACCAGCCGGAAATTACTCAGGGCACGCTGCAAGCGATCTTCGAATTTCAGACCATGATCTGCGAACTCACCGGCATGGAGGTCGCCAACGCCTCGATGTATGACGGGTCGACCGGCGCGGCCGAAGCGGTCATGATGGCGGTCCGCATTACCGGGCGTGACGGCGTGATCGTAGCGCACAGCGTTCATCCTGAATATCGCGAGGTCATGACGACCTATGCGCAGCACCAGGAGCACACCGCGAAAGAAATTGGATTTGGTGAAGACGGCCGCGTCGATCTGGCCGCGCTTGACGCTGCGATCACCGACAAGACGGCTTGCGTGCTGGTGCAGTCGCCTAACTTCTTCGGCATCGTTGAGGACATTCCTGCAATTGCCGACCTTGCCCACAAGAAAGGCGCTCTGCTGATCGTTTCAATCGCCGAGGCGGTTTCGCTGGGCATTGTTAGACCTCCGATTGAGGCGGACATCGTCTCGCTCGAGGCGCAATCGTTCGGCGTTGCGCTGAGCTATGGCGGCCCCTACTGCGGAGTGATTGCGGCGAAGGAGAAGTACGTCCGGCAAATGCCCGGACGCCTGGTCGGGGAGACCAAGGACAAGCAGGGCCGGCGCGGATTTGTGTTGACGCTCTCGACGCGCGAGCAGCACATCCGCCGTGAAAAGGCGACCTCAAACATCTGCACGAACCAGGCGCTGGTCGCGTTGATGACGACGATCTTTCTCACCGTCTACGGCAAAGAAGGCATTCGCGAACTCGCGCTGCACAATCTGGCCAAGGCGAAGTACGCCGCCGACACGCTGAGCTCGGCCCCCGACGCCAAGCTTCTCTTCAAGGACACTCCGCGCTTCCACGAATTTGTCTGCAGACCGAGGAACCGGTGGAGTCTCTCTCGGCGCGCTTGCTTGAGAAGAAGATCATCGGCGGCCTGCCGCTGGCCAAGTGGTATCCCGAGCTAGGCAACGCGTCGCTCTGGTGTGCGACCGAGTTGACCACAAGAGAACAGATCGACGGCGCAGCAACCATGCTCGCGGAGTCTTCGGTTGCGGTCTCCAGAGCGTAGCCGACAAGAGTTGTAACAGAGATTGAGGTAATTGATGGGAAGTACTCCGGTAGTAACGGAAGAGAAGGAATTGTTCGTCGGGACCACGCGCAAGGTCACGGCTCACCTCACCCAAAATGAGTCGTTGACCTTTGAGAAATCATCGCCGGGCAAGAAAGCCTACAAGCTTCCTCCTCTCGATGTACCTGAGGTGGACGCCACTGCGGCACTGGGTGGCGCCGCCCGCGAGGATTGCGGCTACCTGCCGGAGTTGAGCGAAATCGAGATCATCCGCCACTTCACGCGCCTCTCAACGTGGAACTATGCCATCGATCTGGGGATGTATCCGCTCGGCAGCTGCACGATGAAATATAACCCCCGGGTAAACGAATTGGTATCCCGTCTTGAAGGAATTGCCGAGGCACACCCGTATCAGCCGGAACATTTGTCACAAGGGGTGTTACAGATAATCCGCACCCTACAGGACTGCCTGATCGAGATCACCGGTATGGATACGATCACGTTGCAGCCGGCTGCCGGAGCACACGGTGAGTTCACGGGAATTCTGCTCACTCGCGCCTATCATCAGTCGAAAGGCAATGCGCGCAAGATAGTGCTGGTTCCCGACTCCGCCCATGGCACGAATCCCGCAACCGCTGCGATTGTCGGCTACCAGGTGCAGAACATCAAGTCGAACTCGCTCGGCATGGTCGATGTCGCGGCGCTCGAAAACCTGGTGACGGACGACGTTGCCGCGTTGATGCTGACTAATCCCAGCACCATCGGCGTCTTCGAGAGCGAGATCCACAAGATTGCCGACATCCTGCACGCCAAAGGCGCACTACTTTATATGGACGGCGCCAACATGAATGCGCTCGTAGGCAAGGTACGGCCCGGCGACTTCGGTGTGGACGTCATGCACCTGAACCTGCACAAGACGTTTTCGACGCCGCATGGCGGAGGAGGTCCAGGCTCTGGCCCGGTGGCGTGCAAGAAGATTCTTGAGCCGTTTCTGCCGACGCCTGTCGTGGTCGAAAACGCCGATGGCACTCTCAGCTTCAACTACGACCGGCCCGAGTCGGTTGGGCGCGTACGCATGTTCTATGGAAACTTCGGCATGTTCGTCCGCGCGCTGGCCTACATTCTCGCCAATGGCCCCGATGGTCTGCGCCAGACGACCGAGGACGCGGTGCTCAATGCGAACTATATCCGCAAGAAGCTTGAAGATGTCTACGAGTCTGCCCTACAAGACGCCTACCCTGCATGAGGTCGTCTTTAGCGATCGCCGCCAGACGGTGAACGGCGTCAAGACCGGCGATATCGGCAAGCGATTGATCGACTACGGATTTCATCCATATACAACATCTTTCCCGCTGATCGTGCCCGGCGCACTGATGATCGAGCCGACCGAGAGCGAGTCGAGAGAAGAGCTCGACCTCTTGTCGACGCGATGCGACAAATTGCGCGCGAGGCGGAAGAAAATCCCGAGCTGATTTTGAATGCGCCGCACTCTACACGGATTTCGCGTCTTGACGAAACGGCTGCAGCCAGGAAGCCGGTGTTGCGCTGGAAGCCTCCGATTGACTGAGGCGCACGTTAGCGACCCGGGAGTAAGCTGATTCGATGGGCCGCATTCATGTTCTGACCGACCAGGTAGCCAACCAGATCGCGGCTGGCGAGGTGGTCGACCGCCCTGCTTCGGTGGTCAAAGAGCTGCTGGAGAACTCGCTCGACGCCGGTGCGACCCGCATCCGCATCGAGGTCGAGGCCGGCGGACGGAAGCTTATCCGCATCGTTGACAACGGCCATGGCATGGGGCGCGACGACGCGTTGCTCGCATTTGAGCGTCACGCCACATCCAAGATCCGCTCAAGTGACGACCTGCTTTCGATTGCCACGCTCGGTTTTCGTGGGGAGGCGCTGCCGTCCATCGCTTCTATATCGCGATTAGAGCTAACCACCCGCGTGGAAGGCGAGCCATCCGGCACGGTAATTGAGATCGCTGGTGGCAAAATTCTCCGCGTCGAAGACATTGCTGCGCCGGCAGGAACAACGATCGCCGTCCACGATCTCTTCTTCAATACGCCGGCGCGGCGCAAGTTTCTCAAGGCGGAGTCGACGGAGCTTTCTCATGTGACAGCTCTAGTGACGCATTACGCATTGGCCCATCCTGACAAGCACTTTGAGCTGCATTCGGCGACGCATGCGTTGCTGATCGCGCCGCCGGTGAGGAAACCCGCCGAGCGGATTTATCAGATCTTCGGCAATGACACGCTGCAACAGCTCATCCCGCTCGCCGCCGAGTTGCGTATGGAGCGCACCGGGCTACCCGAGCCTCCGCCATGGAAGCGCGACGAAGCGTATCAGCCGCCAGAGCCGGGGTTCCTTCGCGCGAGCGGATTTGTCTCCAAGCCCGAACTGCAAAAGCTCAATCGCAACTCGATCTACTTCTTCGTCAATCGCCGCCTGGTGCGCGATCGACTAGTAGTTCACGCGGTGATCGAGGCGTATCGAAACATCATTCCGCCGACGTCGTTCCCGGTCATCCTGATGTTTCTCGAGATGCCTCCCGAAGAGGTCGATGTGAACGTGCATCCGGCCAAGACGGAGGTGCGCTTTCGCCAGCCGAGCCTGGTGCACGATTTCGTTCGCGATACGATTCGCAACAAGCTCATGAACGCGCGCCCAGCTGCGGCGTTTCTGCAGGCGATCACGGCGAGCGCGCATGCGACGCCGTCGCTCCATCCGACGATCTCGGCGATGCCGGGTTCTCCACACGATGCAATCGCCGCAGAGCTCAAGCCCGAGTCCGACCCGCCGGTTGAACCGCATCAGTCCGCGCCGTTTAGCCTCTCCGAGCCTGAACCGAAGCTCCCTCCCGCTCAGCTTCCATTCAACGATGAGGCGATTGCGGCGCTTGCCGCAATCGCAGTCTCAAGAGCGCATAGCTGCGGCGAAGCGACGCTTTGCTGAAGATGAGCAGATCGCCGACAACGGCCCCAGCCTCGACTCGCTGGCATCGCTCAAACCACTGGGGCAGTTGCGTGAGTCGTTCATTCTCGCTGTAAACGATGAAGGCCTTTGGATCATCGATCAGCATGTCGCCCATGAACGCGTCCTTTTTGAGAAGATCCTGCGCGAGCGCGAGGTGGAGCGAGTGCAGCGGCAACAAATGCTGATGCCGATGCTGATCGATCTGCTTCCCGCGCAGATGATCGTCTTTACGCGCATCGCCGAGGAACTCGATCGCAATGGATTTGAGGCCGAGCCTTTCGGTCCGCGTACAATCGCGATCAAGGCCGCGCCGGTTGGCCTCGATGGCCCCAAGCTGGAACGCATGCTCACCGAGGTGCTCGAGCAGACGGAGCGCGAGACGCAGTCGGAAAACCTCGAAGCCGCCCGGACCCGCATCGCCGCCTCGATCGCCTGCCACGCGGCGATCAAGATCAACACCCGCCTCGACCCACAGCGCATGGAGTGGCTGCTCGCCGAGCTTGCCAAAACCGAGCATCCGACCAGCTGCCCCCATGGCCGGCCCATCGCATTAAGGTATTCTTGGAAGGACATCCAGCGGGCTTTTCAGCGGATTTAGGTCACCTTCCCCAGGGAGATCGCCAAACCCGCCCGCTCACGAAATGAGTTTCTTTTGACATCTGAACAACTACTGGCGACCCGCGCGACCCTCTGGCGGCAAAAGGGCGAGCCGCTGCTCACTCTGGATGACGCGCAATCGTGGCTCTTGCAGGCAGGCCTCTGCCTTTTTCTTCCGCGCAAGGCGCAGATTCCCGCTCCGGCGCCGTCGTTCGTTGAGGCGTGCCTGGGTGAGACCAACCCGACCCCTCCTCGCACCGCGATTGAGAGCGCAAAGAATCTGCTGGTGCGGCTGATCGAAGCCAATTCGGCGCTGCCGCTCAACCTGCTCGGCACGCCGAGCGATCATCCGGATTTTCTGGTGAGCATGGAGGCGCTCCCCTTTGTCTACGCTCTGCGCGGGGATCGCGATTGGAAGCGCACACCGGGAACAGCGGGCGCCAACCGCGTATCTCCGCTGATCACGCATGTCTGGCAGCTGCTCGAGCGTCGCGGCGTGCTGACGGCGAGCGAGATCCAGGATGAGCTAGGTAAAGAGTTGACCGAAGCCGCTGTGCTCCGCGCGCTGCACGAGCTTTGGGCCTCATTACGAGTGATTCCGCTTTATCAGGCTGACGGGCAAGAGACCTTGTGGGAGCCTCTGCAGTCGCGGCATCAGAAAGCGATCACTTCCGGCGTAGGCATGTCGCAGGTGACGGCCCTATCGGTGCTGGCTTCGGTGTATCTACAGTCTGTGGTCGCGGCGGCCGGCGACGACGCCGAATCGTTTCTTTCACCACTCGCCTCGCGGTCTAAGGTGCGCGAGGTTATCCGCGGACTGACCGCGACGCGCCAGCTTTCGCTGATCCAGATGGAGACGCAGTCTTTGCTGTATGTCGAGGGCTCGCTGCCGGAGTTCCCAGAGGCGGAGAAGCCGACCCCCGGCGAATCCGAAGCGGCGGCTAAGCCGATCGTGCGCAGGCCTCATCCGACTTCGCCGCAGGGCATGGAAGCTTCGTTGCGACGGAGCGTCGCTGGTTCTGTGCCGCGACCCGCGTATAAGCGGCCCGCCGCGGCAGACCCGGAGGGATTTGAGAAGCGAGCTGCCCGTGCTCCGCAACGAACAGGCGGCAGCAGCTTTCGTCCTGCGGCTGGTGCTGGTCCTGACTCGCGTAAACGCGAGGGAGCCTATCGTCCGGCTGCCGGAAGTGCGCGCCCGTTCAAACCGAGGACATCGACTGTAGAACGGTCTGTGCCGCGCTCCGAACCCGGCACCGGATTGCGGCCGGATGGAACGCCGAAGAAGACGCGCTGGAGAGACTTGCCGGGCGGACGCCCTGACCAAAAGGGCAAGCCGAAGCGATTTGGTCCTCGCAAAGAAGAGGGAATTGGTGGAAATGTGACGCCGCGTCCTGCGCCGCGTCGCGAGGCGGGAAGCTTCCGGCCCGCTGCTGGTGCAAGGCCATCAAGCGCCAGACCCTCCGGATCGAGGTCGTCCGGCGCGAGACCATCCACCGCAAGACCGTCGTTCGATCGCAGACCGGCTGGCGCCGATCGAGGAGGCCCAGCTCGGCCACCATTCCGGTCTTCGGGAGCTCGTCCAGCTGCCGGCGGTTCGCGACCTCCGGCTCGTTCTGGCGCACCGCGTTTTGGCAGCGGCACCGCAGGCGCTCGTCCGTTCCAGCGGCCACGTCGCGAAGACGGCGCTGGTTCAGCGAGGCCGCCGCGCGCAGCTGCACCGTCAGGAGATCGCAAATTTACGCCGCGATCGCCGAAGCCCGGAGGATTCTCCTCTTCACGGCCACGCACCGGCGAATCGGGTTCCTATTCGCCCAGACCGAGCAGGTCATCGGGACCATCGACGGGTGCACGCGCAGGTACGGGAAGACCCTCGTCGGGGCGGCCGGCGGGAGCGAAACCATTCAGCCGGTCGGGGTCAGGCCCTGGATCGGGATTCAAGCCGGGCGGAAGGCCCGGAGGTTCGAGCTTCAAACCAGGAGGCCGCGGCGCAGGTGGCCCATCGAGAACGGGTTCGCGACCAAGTTTTGGCGGAGGGCCCAAGCCGGTTGGAGGAAGATTCAGTGCAGGTAGCGGACGACCGCGCCCTGCTTCGGGAGTAAAGCCCGGAACTCGTCCTCCAGCCAAGTTCAAGAAGCGGCCTGAGTCTGGCGAGTGATCTTCCCAGCGGTTGACATCAAATGAACGACACCAAACGCATCATCATCGCCATCGACGGACCCGCCGGTGCGGGCAAGAGCACGGTCGCCGCGCGCCTCGCCAAGCGCTTTCACCTGCTCAATCTGGAGACGGGCGCGATGTACCGCGCCTTCGCGCTCAAAGCTCTCGAAAGCCAGGTGTCGCCGGATGACGCCGAGGCGCTTGAGCGTCTCGCGGCGACGACTTCGATCCGGCTGGAGGCATCTGAGGGCGGCAATCGCGTCTTCCTCGACGGCGTCGAGGTGACTTCGCGCCTGCGCGACGCTCCGGTGACCGAGGCTGCCTCGCGGGTGAGCGTTCATCCCCCTATTCGTAAATGGATGGTGGAGTTGCAGCGCAAGCTGGGTGAGAGCAGCCGGATCGTGATGGAGGGCCGCGACATCGGCACTGCCGTTTTTCCTGACGCCGAGGTCAAGATATTTCTCGACGCCGACCCGCTGGTCCGCAGCCAGCGCCGCTATGAACAGATCGAGGCGACTCCGGCAGCGGCAACGGTAGCGCCGGAGTCGGTGCTCAAAGAGATTCGCGAACGCGATCAACGCGACCGTACCCGCGCGCTGTCTCCGCTCAAACCCGCATCCGATGCGGTAGTGATCGACTCGACCAGCCTCACGCTCGACCAGGTCATCGAGCGGGCGGAAGCTATCGTCGTCGAGCGTCTGGATGGCCGGCTTACTTCGTCCTAAAGAACCTTTGGCTCGGGCTTCGCATCCGGCGATGGACGCAGATGCTTGATGGGGCCGGGAGGAGCGGGAGGAACACCAACCGCCGGGATGTGCGGAAGCGGAGGAAGAGGCGGCATATTCATGTCGCCCTTCTTGATCGAGATGTCGCCGTGGCGCACATTCACATCGATCTTGGGTCCACCTTTTCCGACTGAGCCGGTCGCGGTGCGATGGTTGTCGTCACCATTCACGTTCAGACTGAAATCAGTGTTCAGATCGCCACCGTTCGTGCTCGCGTTGATGTTGAATCCAGCATTCGGCGGAAGCACCAGCGTGACAGCCTCGCTCGAGTTCGAGATCTGAATGTTTCCCAGCGGATCAACTGCGGTCACGTCGACGGTGCCATTGGTGTTCTCGATGTGAACATCGCCTGAGATTTGGGAGCATTCGATGTTCTTGGAGCGAGTGACGATGCGCAGCGGACCGACGGCCTGCCCGATATGCAGATCGTCGGAATCCATGGTCAGGTCGCCGGCGAGGCGGGACAGGTCGAGGTTGGTGCGGCTGGAGTGAAAGTGGACTGTCGAGGCTATCTGCTCTAGATGGGTGTCGCCAAAGAATTCGCCGTCCATTGCGAGCGAACCCCCGACCTCTGAGACGGTGACGTCGCTGATATGTCCGTCCAATGCGACGGAACCGGCGATCTCGTGAGCGGAGAAGTCTCCCTTGCTCATGTGGACATGGATGCTTGAGCCCATGCTATCGAGCTTCACGTCGCCATTGTTTGCAGTGACGTTAGAGACGCCTTTGAGTCCTTCGATCGAGACATCGCCATGTCCAGCGGTGACGTCGGTCGAGGCGCCGACGGGCAGCTCGATAGTAAGATCGGCGCTGCCGTTAGGCCGTCCCTCCACCTTCACCAGAACGCTGTTGCCGTTGACGGTGATCTTCGGGTCGAGGGAGGGAAAGGTACTATTCGCGTCGCTGTCTGAGTTGGTGTGCACAACTTGATGCGCATGAACGTGCAGCAGGTTGTCGCCCGATCCCGTGATGGTCACGTCGCCACGGGGGTTCTGGAGCTGAACGGAAGCGTCGGCAGGAATCGAGACGCTTGTATCGGCGTCATGGTCATGCTCCTCTCCCATGAAGGGTGTCCAGTCACCAATGTCTGGGCTGTCCATGCCCATGTGTCGCGACCAGTCGCTTACATGACGCTGCGAATAGGCAATCCCCACCAGAATAAAGATCAGCAGGACGACGCCAAAGCCTCCGCCCTTGCGGCGATAAGGCTGGTCGCGATCGAGAAACCACTCCAGCAGAGAGACGAGGCCAATCCCCACCAGCACCAGTGGCCACCAGCGGATGAACCAGTCCCAGAAGTAGGGAGCGCTCAGCTTGCCCGAGGTAACGAGTAGAGCGATGACTCCGACGGCTAACAGAACGATAGGGCCGACAATCGAGGGCCGGTGCATCGCGCGCCAGTAGTAGCGCTGGTCGCGACGCTGCGCCCTCCAGTAATCGCGTTGGCCTCGAAGAGCGTCTTTCTGGGCGCGCCAATAGGCTTTCTGCTGCTCGCGAGGATCCTGAGAAGGCGGCGGATAGGGCGGAGGCGAGGCTGCCATTTAGGACCTCCCCTCGCCGGGATCCTGGCCAGGCACTGTGGACGGCGAGGCTGGAACGATCGATGAGCCCGGCGTACCGTATCCCGGAGCGCCGTAGATGGTGGAGTTCGGGGTAAGGGGCTGTCCGGTGATTGGGTCGAAGCCGTCCATATGGGCCTGCGAGAGAGCGGCACGTTCGGCCAGACTCATAATGCCGAAGAGGATCAAATACAGCGGCCAGCTCTTTCCGAAGCTAAGAACGTCCCACTGGTTCAAGAGGGCCGTGATGCCGACCAGCAGCAAGAAGGCCGGCCCGCGCAGCCGTCGTATCATCAGCCAGCTATTCATTGGCCACCTCCGGGCGGAAGCGTTTTCCGCGCCTGCTTGAAGAACAGCCACACTCCGATGCCGATGATAATCAGCGGCCAACCGCGGCTGATCCAGTGAAAGCTGAAGATACCCAGCGTGCCGAAGAGAAAGAGCATGCCGAGCACGATGAGGATGATTGCTCCGGCTGGCTCATTGCGCCGCGGCGCCTCATGAAATGGCGGCACATCGGGAAACGGAGGCGATGCAAAGGGTGCGCTCGGCGGCGGCGGCGTATACGCGGCTCCCGACGGCGGATACGGAGGGTAGGCTGCTCCCACGAACGAGGCCGTTGTTGAACCGGACCCGGAACCGGGCGGCGGAGGATATGGAGGCGGAGGAGCGTATCCCGCGGGCGGCATGCCAGGAGCTACTCCTTGCGGTCCGGTCGAGGGATTTTGGTTTCCCAGTCGATTGGCGAGCTCATTGATGCCGAACGGATCGGGTAGCGGCAAACCGTCGCGTCGCGCCTTGGCGGTCTGGTTGGCGTCGAATATCTGATAAAGAACCCAGGCCGCGATGAAAAACCCGAAGAAGTCATGCTGATCCGTGATAGCGATCAGAATCACGAAGACCAGCACATGAATCATGGCCTTCACGAACTGGCCGTTATACATTGCGCCGACACCGGGAATGACGCCCAGGATGGTTGCCAGCGCTGGATTTGGCCCCGTAGGAGGCCCCGGGACGCCGGTTGGGAACGGGGCTCCGGGCTGTGCCCCGGGGACGCCGACCTTGGCCGCGAGGCATTGTTCGCAGTAGATAAAGCCGCCAACCGGGCGTGTGCATTCATTGCACAACGCCTTGCCGCAGTTTTGGCAATACGACGCCACTGGAGTTCCGGGGTGATTGATGCAGTTCATGCGATCCCTCTTTCTGCTTGATCCGCTGCTCTGCTATCAGTGGCTTCAATGCTGTTTTCGAACAACTCGGTTTCCATTCCTCGACGACCCATGGAAGCCGCGGGCGTGACCTGCGACTCCCCCAACGGATTCCTCAGGGCGGCGTCAACTTTTTCGCCCCAAAGCCTGGCGCTATGTTGTTCCGGGTCTGTTGGATTCGCCGGGACCTGGGACTTGCCGCCGCTCTTGTGGCCGTCCTGCGGGGTTGCCGCGGGTGGCGCGTTCTGCTCGGGCTTGGCGGCGGGAGCCGGGTTGTCCAGGTCGGCGTTGCGGCGCATCTCCCTCACCTGTGCCTCCATTTCGTAGACGAAGCGGAGATTGTCGTAATAGCGCACTACGCGCGCGCTGGTCATGTGAAATTGCTTGTTGAGATTGGAGCTCAGCGCCGATGGGTTCAAGTCGGCCATGCGGATCGTGCTCACTCGCACACCCGCCATGTTCAATGTGAGCGTGATCGAAAAGAACGCCATGGCCGCAGTCATCAGCAGCCGAGGTTGCGCCATCTGGCGACCGGCAAAGCCCATTCCGCCACGCTTCCAGAAGGGCAATACCGGTGCGACCGGAATCGCTACCGCTGGTGCCGGAACCAGGTCGCCGTTTATGCCAGGGCGAGGTTCCGTACCGCTGGTCTGGGCGAGAATGCGTGCCGACCAGCGTCGATGGCGCCTCCGGCTCCACGCGCAGGAAGCTCAGCCACTCGCGGCCTTGCCCTGCCTGGGTAAACATCTCCGCGCATGCCGCGCAACTCTGCCGATGGGCGTGAAAGCTGTCCGGCTCTCCAGCCGCCAATGTCCCGTCGAGAAAATCCACCAGCATTGCTTCCCACTCTTCACAGGTCAGCTTGCGGGCGGGCGAAGCGCCGGCCTTTCCGGCATTGGGATCGTGTTGACTATGCTCCGACATCTAAACCACCTGCCTTTTATTACGTTCAAGCAAACGTGCCAGTTCCGCGCGCCCGCGGCTGATGCGGGATTTCACGGTGCCCTCGGGTATGCGAAGTACCTGGGCAATCTCTTTGTAGTCGAGGTCCTGCAAGTCTCGCAGGATAACCGCTTCACGCAGTTCTGGTGAAATCTTGGTGAGCGCCTGTTGCACCATGCGTTCGATCTCGCGGGCTGCCGCGTGCTGGTGAGGGCTGGGTTTGGAGTCGGCGAGGCGGTCGGAAATCTGCAACTCGCTCGAGTCTTCCCATCCGGCATCGAGCGAATCGGTCGCCCGTTGCTGGCGTCCACGGCGAAAGTGGTCGACCAGCAGATTGCGGGTGAGGGTCGTCAGCCAGGTGGGAAAGCTTCCCCGTGAAAGGTCGAAGCTGGCCAGATTTCCATAGACCTTGAGGAAGACTTCCTGGGTCAGGTCTTCGGCATCGTGGGAGGATCCGGTAAACCGGTAGCAGAGGCCATAGACGCGCCGATGTTGCGCCTTGACCAGTTCCGCCCAGGCCGCCGAATCGCCATCAAGACACCGCCGGACCACGATCGCCCAGTCGACTTCCAAACGCCTCTCCTCAATACGGGCCACCGGGAGGGTCCGGGAGCTCTCCCCTCCGGGGGCCGACTTCCCGGGTGACTGCGCGTCCTGTCTCCAGGCCGCAACCGGCTCAGCGACGACGCCTTTTCCCGCGACTGCTGCCGTCGTCCTGCCTCGGCCGGTTTTGCCGGGTTTGATCCCGACTGTATTGCCCCCGAATTGGTTCCAGGTAATCACCCCTGCGCAGCTCATGCTCAAGGGATACGCGCCGCGGGGTAAGTTAGTTCCGGGCACCCTGACGATGGCTCAATGCTATGTTGCTTAGAATACTCGTTTCCTCTCCCCCTGCACGTTGCGGAGGTCTCTCCTGCTGACGCTCGCCCAGCCGATGTTCCAAGCATCTCTCTCCGGCGAGTTGTAGACTAAATTGAGAGAGAAGACGCTTCTGCGCGGTCAGCGGACAGCGGACATTGGAAAATCGTCTTCCGCCTTGCCGGGCCAAGCGACGGAATGACTTGTGGTCTTTGCCTGGGACTAAAACGATACATCAGCTGAAATATCGCCTAAGATGGCGGCAGTCGTGAAACACAATTTACTCCAGGTTTGCTGTGGAAGGTCATGGTAAGAAAGAGTCTGATTACCGGCGGTCGCATTCTGGTCGTTGACGATGACCCCGGCGTGGCCGCTGCGATTCGGCCCACGCTGAAGAGTGCCGGGTTTGACGCCGTACTCGCAAGGGATCGCGTCGACGCCTTGCGGCGTTTCGGCGAAACGCCGCAGTTTGACCTGGTCCTGCTCGACATTGTCCTGCGAGATGGCGACGGATTGTCATTGCTGGAGACCATGAAGCAGGTGCACCCCGAGACCCCCGTAGTGATGATCTCAGGACTTCACGATATTGGAGTCGCCATCTCAGCAATGAAGATTGGCGCGCACGACTATCTGCTCAAACCAGTTGGAGCAGAGCAGCTGTTGAGCACCGTGCGCCGTGCCCTGACGGAACGCGACCTTGACCGCCGCGACACACTCCATCGCCACAGCCTGGAGCGGTTGGTGGAGGCACGCACTGAGATGCTCCGTCGCGCGATATCCGACCTGGAGCACTCTTACGACATTACGCTCGAAGCGCTCGGTAACGCGCTCGACCTCAAGGACGCCGAGACAGAGGGTCATTCCAAGCGGGTGACGGCCTACTCGATCGTGATCGCGCGGGCCATGAACATCGACCCATACGACGTGAAAGTCATTGCCCGCGGCGCCTTCCTGCATGACATCGGCAAGATGGCCATCCCCGACGCAATTCTAACCAAACCGGGGAAGCTAACCCTCGAGGAGCAGGCCGTAATGCGCGAGCACTGCGTTCGCGGATACACCATACTGAAGAAGATTCCGTTTCTCGAGCAGGCTGCAGAAATTGTCCTCAGCCACCAGGAACACTTCGACGGCAGCGGTTATTCGCGGGGGTTGAAAGGCGAGCAGATCCCGATCGGCGCGAGGATCTTCGCCATCGCCGATGCCATGGACGCAATCACCTCGGACCGGCCTTATCGGAAGGCAAAGTCCTTCGCCGAAGCACGACGCGAGATTGAGCGCTGCAGTGGCACGCAGTTTGACCCCGCAGTCGTCGCCGTCTTTCGAGACCTGCCTGAAAAGCTATGGCTTGACCTGCGCGCGGAGATCGACCAACCTCAAGGCGTCACCTCAATGGCGCTAAGCGAGAGCCTTCGCGATCGCTAAAGGCGCAACCAGGAGAGAACTCCGTATATGCCACTCTTAACCAGCGATCAAATCACCGAGAGGCTTACCGGCCTACCGCTCTGGCAGCTAACCGGAGCGAACATAGAACGCACTGTCACGTTTGCGGATTTCCTCGCCGCGATCGCCTTTGTGAACCGAATCGCCGAAGCGGCAGAGAAGGCCAACCATCATCCGGACATCGATATTCGATGGAACAAGGTCCGCCTGGCACTTTCTTCGCATGACGCGGGCGGGTTGACGGAACGAGATTTCAAACTCGCGGGAGTGATCGATTCCTTGATTTAGACCTTGCGGGCTTGCTTCTTCGGTGCGACGAGGCGATCAATCCCAGGCCTCATTCAGTAGATGTCGTTGTCGGAGGGCAAGGACGCGTCAGGGACCTCTGGCGCTTCATGCATACTACGCAGAGCTCGGCGGTTCCACAGTACTAGCGCCAGCGAACCGAACAAGGCACTGCCACCCAACCAAATTGCCGCCCGCGCAAAGCCGGTCAACTTCGTGTCCGGATTTCGGGACTCGCTTCCGTTCGTGACCTGATCTGATTCTTGATTCATCATTTCCTGGGGTCAAATATCCTGATTTTGAGATGCAGCAAGCCCTTTCGAACCCCCCTGGGCCAGCTGTTTAATACGTAGAACCGTAGAAATCCCGTCCCATATCTCTTTCAATGGATTTTTCTCGCCGTCGATTCGAATTGCTTAGAACTTTCATTGGTTTTAATACATCTATTATTATCAATAATTTACATTGAATCGGAGACGAGTCTCCAGCGCGAAAAATCAGGGAATTGAAAGAAATCTCCTGAATATAGAAACTTTTCTCTAGCTTTATCCATCTATACGTATGTAAGATGACTTCAGATAAGTGGTTGAGCGGTGCTCTCCTTATCTCGACAAGTTTATAAGTTGCGTCACTGGCCTCCCGGCACGATTCAAAATACCGATCGTGCCGCCTTTTTTTTGTCCGGCCCAACCAGCTTTCACCCGCTCCGCTCCTCCCGTCGCTTCCCCATATACACTACTCCAGGAGTGATTATATGAAACGCTTCCTGATTCAGGGTGCCTGGGGCCTCCTGGTTGCCACACTCACGGTTGCAGGCTACGCCCAGTGGTCCAACCCCGCCGACGACGTACCCGCATACAACTCCCAGCCGCCGGCCAAAGGAACAAAGCTGCCGCCGGTACTCTCGGGAGCCCAGTTGACGGGAGACTATTTCCATTACCCCTGGCAGGTCAAGGTCTACAAGGAAGCGGCGACCATCCAGCCGGTGCTCTTCCAACTCCCGTGCTATTGCCATTGCGACCGGGCTATGGGTCATAACAGCCTGCACAGCTGCTTCGAGGGGACCCACGGCGCGGAGTGTTCGACCTGTGCCAAAGAAGAGCATTACGCCTATGTCATGACCCAGCGCAAGATGACTCCACAGCAGATTCGCGCTGGAATCGAACGCAAGGAATTTGAGTCCATTGACTTGCAGACGATAGCGACCGTGCTTACCAAATCCCCTGCCAAGACGACTGGCGAGTAGCCGTCACGGCTTCTTCCGTCGGCAAATGCTGACGATTCGTCGTAAACTGGAGAACAGCGGTAAGGTTTTCCGGCAACATCGGTCAACCCCCTACCTGTGGGGGCGTCACGGTTTCGACGGAATCGCTTGCGGCAAAGAGGCATGCCGGGGTCTGGGCACCCGTAATCGCCTGGAAAAACAGAATTGCCAACAACAATCTGGCATACGCAGCTTAATTAATTAAGTTGCCGTTCTTGGTGGCTTCGCCCGTGGGCTGCTAAAGGACGTCATACAGCGGGCTGGTTCTCAACGCTACGTCTGGGTTTTGAGAACGAGATCCACAGGCTAGCGTTGCGCGCACCTTGTCCGTTCTGAGCGCGCAAAGCGAAGTCTCTGGAACGTGACTGAGCATGGAGCCTCTCTTTGTTGTCATCGATTTCGGACGCGGGTTCGACTCCCGCCGCCTCCACCACTAAATACCGTATAATCATATGATTATACGGTATTTCTAATGTATTAGTTTATTGTATTTGATCCAAGAAATTCCAATATCGAATGATAAACGGCTCTCCAACCAGCGCCCAGTCCCCTACTTCTCTTGCATTACTACCGAGAATTTTTTTTAAGATGATCGGCCTTGGTTACCTTTGTTTTCGTTCAGCTCTTAGGTGACCGTCGATCGCCATCGGCCCCGATCCGCCGATGACCATCGCGGCCAGGCAAGCAAGATAGAGGAGGTCGCACTCGTAGCCCGGTGCCCCAAACTGGGCGCGACCGGCGGTGACGCCTATCAGCTTGATCGAGCTGAACCCATAGGGCAGATGAACAGTAAAGATTGCGGTCAAGAGAACTGCGGCCATCGGGAGACTAGCAAGCGGGATGAAAGCTCCCAGTAGAACGGCGAGCCCTCCGAAAAGTTCGACCAGAATCGTAAGCCATGCCATGAGATGAGGTAGAGGCACGCCGATTGCGTGAAGGACGACGACAAAAGCGTATGGGCCTTTAGAAAGCTTGGCGAAGCCATGCTGCATAAAGCCATACCCAACGATCAGCCGGAGCGGAATGGGAGCCCAGAGAGCTGCGGAAGCTCGATTAAGGAAGGGAAAACGCTTGCTGTGTTCCTGTTCGGACGGTTTGACAATGACATTCATGATGGATTGCCTACTTTGCCATTCCACTTCACGCAAAAGACCGACATTGACGGAGAGGAGTTTTCGACAGGAGAGCTTCTCTTGAAGGCAAGAGGGCCTTCACCTGCGGCCTAGCCTCTAGCTTCACCAAAGGAGAATAAAGCAAACAGTCCCTCCGGAATTGTAGGATGTGCGAGAACTGCTTCGCGAAGCGCGGTGTAAGGCATTCCCCCTATCATTGCGATCTCAACGCACCCCATGATCTCGCCCGCGCCGACGCCAAAGGCTGCGAATCCTAGGATGCGATCGGTGTCGCGCTCCATCAGGCACTTGAGAAATCCGCGTGTTTCCACCAGGCTTCGTGCGCGCAATACGGCCGCCATCGGGACTTTGAACAGACGGTAAGCAATTCCTCGAGCCTTCGCCTCTTTCTCTGAGACACCTACGCGCGCGAATTCGGGATCGGTAAAGAGACAGAACGGCACCAGCCTGCCGGTAGTCACATGGTTGCCGCCGAGTATGTTGTCACGTACCACGCGAAAATCATCCTCGCTGATGTGCGTGAATTGTGGGCTGCCGGCGACTTCCCCAACTGCCCACACTTCGGGCGCGGTCGTCTCCAGGCGTTCATTCACCTTGATATAACCATGCTCGGTCAGCTCCACTCCTGCGAGTTCCAGCCCGATGTCTTTGGTGTTCGGCACGCGTCCGGCCGCGACCAGCAGGTGGGTGGCCTCGAGATGCTTTTCCACTCCGTTTTGCTCGACAGTGACATGCACTGACTCTCCCGATATTCCGGAAACGCTTTTCACTCTTGCTTCCAGAACCAGCTTCACGCCTTCGTCATCGAGCAGCTCCCGCAAGCCGTCTGTAACGTCGTCGTCTTCGCGGTGGAGGATACTCCGATTGCGGTCGATGACCGTGACCCTGCTACCGAAGCGGCGTATCGCCTGGGCGAATTCCAGGCCAACGTAGCCGCCTCCGAGAACGATCAAATGTTCGGGGACTACATCGAGTTCCAGCGCCTCGACGTGGGTCAGGGGTAGCGCTGATGCGAGTCCAGGAATGTTTTCGATCGCTGCATGTGTCCCGGTGCCGATCACTACATTCTTGCCGCGCAGCAACCGTCTCGTTCCGTCCGGCAGCCTAGCCTCAAGTGTCTTTGGTCCCAGAAACCTTCCAGAGGCCATGATGAGCTCGGCTCCGCTTTGCTTGTAGAGCGCGAGGTGCGTATCTACAAGTCCCTGGACCATTCTGCGCTTCCGCTCCCTCACAGCCGCCATATCTACGCTGAAGCCGTCGATGCTGATTCCGAACTCGTGGCTACGCCGCACATATTGCGCGACCTGTGCCGTGTGAATGACATTCTTGCTTGGCAGGCATGCGATGTTGGGACAGGACCCGCCGACATACTTACGCTCTACGACCGTGACGCGCTCTCCGCGGCCTGCGAAGGTCCACGCCAGCAATTTCGCACCGGCGCCGCTGCCAAGAATGAGGAGGTCGTAATCTTCTGGTTGCCCTTGAAAACCCATGGAAACTGTTCTCCTTGCCCGCAAGATCCTAAATGCCTTTGATTTCCCCGCCGTCCATCCGCAACGATGCTCCCGTCATCCACTTCGCCGCGGGCGACACGAGGAAAGCCATTAGATCGGCGATCTCTTCTGGTTTGCCGAAACGAGCGATGCCCGCTTCCTGCGGGAACTTTTTCATCGCCTCCTCGACGGTGACCTGATGCGCCGGCGCCCATTTCTCAATGAACGACTTTCTGCGCCCGGTCATCACTGCCCCCGGAACCACGCTGTTAACCTGTACGCCGTCCTTGATACCTTGCTCGGCGAATGCTTTTGCGAGCGCGATGATCGCCGCGTTAATCGTTGCGACCGCAGCGAAGCCGGGCTTGGGATCGAGAGCGGCGCTCCCGGAAATGAAAACGACAGATCCGCTTGAAGCCTTCAGTGCGTTCCACGCTAGGAGAGTGAGACGGCGAGCGCCATGCAGCTTCAGCGCCATGCCATCTTCCCATTGGGCATCCGTCATCTCGAAGAGATCAATCTGTGGAACTGCGCCGGCGATGTTGAGCAGGGCGTCGATTCTGCCGAAGCGATCAAGGGTGCCATTGATGAGGGCTTCAGCCGACTGAGGCTCGCGCAGATCAAGGGCATAGATGAGTGATTGCGCGCCCGCGGAGTTTACCGCGGAAGCGGTCTTTCCCAGTTCATCCCTGTTTCTTGCTACAACTACAACCGCTGAGAAGTCGCGCGCTAACCGCAACGCTGTGGCGCGGCCGATGCCTTGGCTTGCACCCGTAACGATAGCGACCGAATCGATTTTCATAGGTTCCTCATTGGTTGCGCGATGGCCGCCTTTTTGCTGGGGTAGCGATTCAGAAGGTTTCAAAGCTTCACAACCATCTTTCCGTTCGCCTCATTGGCTTCCATCACGCGGTGCGCCTCCCGAATCTCTTCAAAGCGAAAGACTCGCGACGGTTTTGCCTGGAACTTGCCTTGCTCCACTTTTTTCGCGATCTCCTGGAGTGGAACATCGGAAAGAGGAAAGCCGGGGGTTCCAAATGCGAAGGAAGCAAAAAAGGTCAGATAGAGTCCGCTGGCCATCTGCAGCAAAGGATTGAAATCCGCGATGGAAGCCAGGCCTCCGAGCCATCCGGCCAGACAGGCTCGGCCGCCCCGACGCAGTATGCGAAGCGAATCGAGAATTACGCTGTTGCCAACGAGGTCAAGAATCGCGTCAATCTGTTTGGACTCGGCGATGCGTGTTGAGAGTTCCGGACCTTCCAGCTCTGCTCGGTATACACCGAGCTCCTCCAGCTTCTTGAAGCGGTCTCGATTCCGAGTCGTGGCAATGACCTTTGCTCCTGCTTCCACCGCCATGTTGAGGGCCGCGAGACCAAGTGAGGATGTGGCGCCGCGAATGAGCAATGTCTGGCCCTTCATAAGCTCCAGACTGCGGAAGAGACACGTCCAGGCGGTCGCGTAAGACTCGGGAAGGGCTGCGAGTTCCTCCCATGGCAGGCTGGACTCAATCTGTACCACCCCGCCAACGTTGGCGCGGGTATATTCGGCATAGCTACCGTTGATGGTCCTTCCCAGGCCGCCCATCAAAGCGGCTACTTTGCTTCCGACCGCAAACTCGCCTCCAGGGCACGACTTCACTATACCGACGCATTCGATGCCGCTGACTGGCGCAGCCTCAGCCCAGTCTCCCCGGCGCATGTGCATCTCGGCGTGATTGATTCCGAATGCCTTGATCTGAATAACAACTTTGCCTGGTTCCGGCTCGGGTTCAGGAATCTCCTTGATTACCAGGCTGTCCAGGCCTCCGAAGTGATCGAGTACGATGGCGCGCATTACAACCTCTCCTTCGTGTCCTGTTCTACGAGAGCGGTGCTTCAACTGCTTCAAGGATGATGTCTATGACGCTGCCTGGCGCCGTGTGCATTGGGGTATGGTCTACATGGTGCGATCGAATACTTGCACTCATCCGCTCGGCCATAAACTGCTGCGTCGCCGGGAGGATCATGCGATCCTCCTCCGCCAGAAGAAACCACGCGGGTTTCGTCTTCCACGCCGGAGCAGGGGCCTTCTCCTGAATGCAGTTCAACGAGATTGGGCGTTGCACTGCTGCCATTATGGCCAACTGGTCCGGGGTCGCCTCGTGGGCCACAGCGTTGCCGAATCCCTCCTCTGGCATCCAGATCAGGCCATATGAATCGGGGGCCAGCTGGGGAGCCTTGGGATGTGGCGGCGTCCGGTAAAAGACATCCGCGACGGTCTCGCCCTCATCGGGCGCTAACGCCGCGATGTACACCAGCGACTTCACTCGATCGTCTTGAACTGCAGCAATTACGGCACCCGCATATGCGTGTCCGACGAGGACTACTGGACCGGTAGTCCTTTCGATTGCTCGGCGAAGAGCGGCTGCGTCCTCCGCGAGAGATGTGAGAGGGATTGGTGCGGTCGTCACTTTGAGTCTTTTGCTTTTCAAAGGCAGAATGACGTTGCCCCAACAAGAGCCGTCAGCCCACGCTCCGTGCACCAGCACGACGCTGGCGTCTCGAAGAGGGGAATTCATCGCGCACCTGCCTTGTCCGCCCAGCGCGCGGCAAGCGGCTTCTCAAGGAACTCCTTCATGGCAGCGGCGATTTCCACAACCTGCGTTTCGATCGCGAAATGGCCCGTGTCCAGAAATTTGACCTGGGCATTTGGCAGGTCCTTCTGAAATGCCTCCGCCCCCGCAGGGATAAAGAAGGGATCGTTCTTGCCCCAGATGGCAAGTAAGGGCGGCTTTGACTTGCGAAAATACTCTTGAAACCGGGGGTAGAGTTTCAGGTTTGAAGCGTAATCCAAAAACAGGTCGAGCTGAATATCCTTGTTTCCTGGACGTTCCAGAAGAGCTGCGTCCAGCGTGTACGACTCAGGGGCCACGCTGTCTGGATTCGCCACGCCGTGCGTGTATTGCCAACGCGTCCCTTCCAGGTTCAAGATGTTTTGTCGGATCACTTCTCTGTTTTCCTGGGTGGGCTCAGCCCAATATTTTCTGATCGGTCCCCACGCATCGCCGAGACCCTCTTCGTAAGCATTGCCATTCTGTGAAACGATTGCGCTCACTCGTTCGGGGTGGGCCATTGCCAGACGGAGGCCGGTTGGAGCCCCGTAGTCGAAGATATAAATCGCATAGCGGGTGAGGCTGAGAACATTCGTGAAGGCCTCCACCGTTCGCGCCAATGCGTCGAACGAATACACATACTTTCGTTTCTCAGGGACTTCCGTGAAACCAAAACCAGGCAAGTCGGGGGCTATCACTCGGAACTGGTCAGCCAGGCGTGGAATGAGTTCCCGGTACATGAACGACGACGCGGGGAATCCGTGGAGCAAGAGCACAGCCGGCGCACCTGGGTCGCCGGCTGCACGGTAGAATACATCGAGTCCGTCGGCTTCGACCTTGTGAATGGATGTGGCTGGTATAGCGAGCTGAGAAAGCACGGGACTCATAACACTCCTCCATTGGTGGGCGATTCGTTCAACTATTGAGCAGTACAAACCTTAGTGGGCCAGTAATTGTCTTGCCGGTTGATTGAATAGCTGCAACCGCGCCGTGACGACCTGCTTCACCGATTCTTCTGTCACGGGGAGGAGCTTATAGGGAACAACCTCGCGAGGCATTTCGGCGAAGGCGGCTTCCATGCCGCGGCGCCATGCCACCCGCAGTTCGGTATTGATGTGAATGATGTTGATCCCGGCCGCGATAGCGGCCGGGAGGTCATCGTCGTCCGTGCCGGAGCCGCCATGCAAAGTTAAGAAGCTTCCGGACGTGCGCTTAATCTCACGGATCCGGGCCAGGTCGAGCCGCTTTCTGACTGGCCCTTGCACCATGCTCTGCAGCATCCCGTGCGTATTACCGACTGCCGGAGCGAGAATGTCCACGCCGGTGCTCTCAACAAACTGCTTTGCTTCCTCCGCAGTGGTGAGGCTTCTGGATCGATCAGGCGCCGACTCATGTATCTCAGACCCTGTTCCAATATCTCCGATCTCACCTTCCACTAGGATTTCCGAATTTATTGACTTCAGCGCCTCCACGGCTTGCCGCGTTTGCTTGACGTTCTCCTCAAACGGCAATGCCGATAGGTCATACACGATGGAATTGAATCCGGCTCTGGCCGCTGCGATGGCGCCGTCAAGTGAATGGGTATGATCTGCATTGAGAAAAAGAGGAATACCACGTTCCTCTCTTAGGCTTGTCACCAAAGCCGCGATTTGCACCACACCCAGGAATGCGCGCTCGCCCTCCGACACGCCAACGATTACCGGAACCTCTAGCTCGTGAGCAGATGCGACTACAGCTTTTAGCAAAATCCAATCGGAGATGTTGAAGTGACCGATAGCGGCCCCGTCACCCTGCGCCTTTTCTAATCGAGTTCGTAGTCCAGGCATTCGCAACTCCGTTATCCCTATTTCGCGTCTTCTTCCGAGTTGATTGCTAAACGAGCCCGCGGCACTCCCGCGAACCCCGGTCGAAAGAAGACTCTGAAGTAGCTCAGTTGTTTGCTCTTGTCTCGGAGAAAATAGCTTTTGCTCCGAAATAGCTGATGAGATAAAAGGACACTCCAAGGGAAATGACGTCCTTATAGAGGAACAGGCCTAAGAAACTCAGATACTTCATTCCATCGACGCTGGTGAATGCGCCGGGTGTCGTTATGACCATAGTGCTGGTTATGAAGAACATGAGCGATGTGACGAGGCCGCCTACGATGCCGGCTTTAGGCTTGAAATAGCCTGCGATGATCAATAAAGCGGCGAGGATCTCCGTGACACCGATTAAATCGGAGCCAACGTAAGGCCCGAATAAGCGGAAATGCCAGCTGATCAGCGGGCTGTTAGAGACCAATGGAACTATGCCTTCGGCGCCGGGAGCGGTCATCTTATAAGATCCAGCCCAAAGAAGCATGACGACCATGCCGGCACTCACGATCCAGAAGGGGACGTTCCGATCATTCGTCCACGCAGCCAACTTGATCAAAGGGCTTTGGGCCACCGGTTGTCCCGATCTGATCTCCCCCCCAATTGCTTCTTCCGCCAAGACTCGACTCATAGATCACTCCCTGCGCTCAATGGTGTTCACGGATCTCTTTCCGCGCGGAGCACTTCGTCTCCTGCCCACGGTTCACAGCATGATCGAGGCGCGTAATCATGCCCACCCCAAATGTGATAGTTCTGGGCCTAGATTTTTCTAGAGTGCAAGGTCCTTTCCTGGCTGAGAAATGGGGCAAGAGTTGAGATCCGACGGGTCGATATAGCCGGTGCCGCAAACATGGTTACAATTTCCTCAGAGGTAGCTGCGATGGGCCCTCCCGCCCCGATTCGCATTCTGACTGTTGAAGACCATCCAGTGTTTCGTGCCGGTCTGAGCATGGTCATCGGTTCGGAACAAGACATGCTTCTCATCGCTCAGGCAGCCAATGGAGTTGAGGCCATCGTTGAATTTCGACGTCATCGGCCGGACATCACCTTGATGGACCTTCGGCTACCTGGTACCAATGGCACCGACACACTAATAGCGATTCGAGGGGAGTTTCCTCAGGCTCGTGTCATCATGCTGACGACCTCTGACAGTGATGGCGAAATTAAACGGGCGTTGCGAGCCGGCGCTTCAGCATACATCCTTAAGAGCATGCCGCAAGACGACTTGTTGGAAGTGGTCCGCGCGGTGCACGCTGGCAAGAGAACACATTTGCCGCCAGAGATTGCGGTGCGCCTTGCTGAACATCTAGGCGATGAAGATCTTACGAGCCGAGAACTGGAGGTGCTCCGACTCATTCGCGATGGCTATCGGAACAAGCAAATCGCCGATCAACTCGGCATCGTGGAGGCAACCGTAAATTTCCACATCAAGAATCTCGTAGACAAACTAGGCGCCCACGATCGGACGCATGCCGTAACGATCGCTGTGCGGCGCGGCTTGATCCCAATCTGATCCCGGTGACCTCTAGAAAACCAGAGGACCCTAGCTATTGAACCTGCTGTATCGCGAAAGCTACCGATGCCGTAGAGTCGAGGATTCGGTTTAGCGCCCGCATGATTTCAGAAACACTTCAGCGCCGTCTTCAGTGTGCCCAAGGTCTAGGAGAGTCGTGATCTAAGGTGAAAAGGCTCCACATTTCGCGGTCACTGCCGGTCTGGCCTCTAGTTCTATTTTTCGCAGTGAATTCGGTCTGGGCGCTCGATCCTAGTCTTCGAATTTCTCAATATGGGCACACGGCTTGGCGTGTCCACGATGGGGCGTTTGCCGCGACGCCCAACGCGATTACCCAGACAAACGATGGATATCTCTGGATCGGAACTCAATCCGGACTGCTGCGTTTTGATGGCGTGCGATTTGTTTCATGGAGTCCTCCCGAGGGTCAGCAGTTGCCTTCCTCCCGGATTAATTCTCTGCTGGGTGCACGCGACGGGAGTCTTTGGATTGGCACGACTATGGGCCTTGCCCGCTGGAAGAGTCGGAAGCTAACTAACTATCCCGATAAAACTGGAAGTGTCGGGACTATTCTTCAAGATCGCAATGGGACGATTTGGGTCGCCTGCGCGAATGCCTCTGATGCAAAAGCGCCTCTCTGCGAGGTGACTGAAACCGGCCTACGATGCTACGGGAAAGCAGAGGGAATCTCGATTACCTATGCAGTGCCCTTGGTCGCGGACACAGTGGGAGATTTGTGGATCGGTGGAGGGGCGAAGCTTTCCCGCTGGAATCCAGGTTCATCCAGCACTTACGTCGCGGGAAAACTGAATCCGTTCGAGACCTTCAACGGTGTTGAAGCGCTGGCCGCCGATCCAGATGGTTCCCTCTGGGTCGGCATAATGCAATCGGGCCACGGTCTTGGGTTACAGCAGTTCGTGCGAGGTGCTTGGAAGGCTTTTGTGACTTCGGAGTTCGATGGAAATACCTTGGACGTCACTGCCTTGCTCGTGGACCGTGAAAACTCTCTCTGGATCGGAACCTTAAACCAAGGTATTTATCGTATTCATGACCGCAAAGTGGATCACTTTCGTGGTGCAAGCGGTTTATCCAGCGACTCTGTAAATGGTCTTTATGAGGACCGTGAAGGCAATATCTGGATCGCGACGTCAGAAGGCATCGATGAATTCCGTGATGTTCGAGTCGTCAGCTTTTCAACACACGAGGGTTTGAGTGCGGATCAGGTCAATTCAGTCCTGGCCTCGACAGATGGCACGGTCTGGATAGGAAACCTCCATAGTTTGGACTCGCTCCATTTGGGTGAGGTGTCACACCTTCGGACACCTGATGGATTGCCAGGGAACCAAGTTACTTCGCTTCTTCAAGACCGATCCGGCCGCCTATGGATTGGTCTTGATCAGGATTTATCTATATACGAAGGGGGAAAATTTCGCAGAATTGCCTTTCTCAACGGTAGTCCACCAGGCGCGATTGTCGCCATGGCTGAAGATGTCGATGGCAGTATTTGGGCGGAGGCTTGGAAATTTGGAAGTCCCAGACAGCTCGTTCGCATTCAGGATTTCAGAATTCGTGAAGAATTCTCCGCTGCTCAGATACCGCCTGCCGACGCGCTCGCGGCCGATCCTCAGGGCGGCATCTGGTTGGGTCTTTCCAGTGGCGGGCTCGCTCGATATCGCCACGGGCAAGTTCAACTTTTCCCGTCCAATCGTAGCCAGCATGATGGGCCGGTTCGCCAGATTCTCGCGAATTTGGACGGTTCAGTTTTGGCGGCAACGCCGTCAGGGCTCATCGGGTGGAGGAACGGCATGCAACAGATCCTCGGTGTGCGAAATGGCCTTCCCTGCGATCTTGTCTATACTTTTCTCCCCGATAGAGAAGGCGCCCTTTGGTTGTATACGCCATGTGGACTCATTGCGATACCGAAGGTGGAGTTGCAAAAATGGTGGGGATCGCCCGAAGTAAAGGTGAAGTTCAGGGTCTTTGACGTCTTTGACGGTGCCCGCCCCCTGTCTACCCCTTTCAGGCCAAACGCGTCCCGATCTCCCGACGGGCGGTTGTGGTTCGCCAATGAAAGCGTCCTGCAGATGATTGACCCGGCGCATCTGACAACAAATCTTGTGGCGCCGCCCGTACATGTTGAAGGCGTCGTGGCAGACGGGAAGAGCTACCTGGCCCAGGAGGGTCTTCATTTACCGCCGCGGACCCGCGATCTCCGGATCGACTACACCGCCCTTAGCTTCGTGGTGCCGCAAAAGGTGCGCTTTCGCTACACGCTGGAAGGTCGCGATATGGGTTGGCAAGACGCAGGTATACGGCGCCAGGCCTTCTACACTGATCTAGGTCCGGGAAGGTACCGATTTCGCGTAATTGCATGCAACAACGATGGGGTGTGGAACGAAAACGGTGCGACTCTGGAACTCAGTATTGCACCTGCGTGGTATCAAACCAGGTGGTTCCTGGGTCTATGCGTCTTAAGCGGCGCATTCCTCATGTGGGCCCTCTACCGCCTGCGGGTTCAACAGATTCACAAATCCCTGAGCGCTCGGTTTGACGAGCGATTGGCGGAACGCACTCGCATGGCACAGGATCTTCACGACACGTTTTTGCAGACTATCCAAGGTAGTAAGTTTGTGGCAGATAATGCTCTCAAGAAGTCGGATGATCCCGAACGGATGCGCCGCGCGGTGGAACAATTGTCGGTCTGGCTCGCACAGGCAAATGAGGAAGGTCGGGCGGCGCTGAATTCGCTGCGCACATCAACCAGACAGAAGAACGACCTGGCGGAAGCTTTCGAGAGGGCCATGGAAGAGTGTCGATTGCTTGGCCCAATTGAGGTGTCTTTTTCAGTGACCGGCGACTCGAAAGAGATGCATCCGGTTGTTCGCGACGAGATCTATCGCGTCGGCTATGAGGCGATTCGTAATGCCCGTACGCACTCACGGGGAAGTCGATTGGACGTTGAGCTGAAATATGGGCACGATCTTGCTTTACACGTCAAAGATGATGGTATTGGCATCGACCCGGCTATTGAAGATCACGGCAAAGAAGGACACTTTGGCCTTCAGGGGATGCGCGAGCGGGTCGCCCGAATCGGCGGCAAACTGATGGTTGTCAGTTCAGCTGGTTCCGGAACGGAGATTACTGTCATCGTACCCGGAGGTATTGTTTTCCGAGAGCCGAACGCTAGCCCATTTGACAAAATAAGGATCATCCTTCGAAGGGCAGGATCAACGTAAGCGTCCAGATATCCCCTATGGCGAGGGGAGTAGGTCTGGGGTGAAGATCGCCTCATGGTTCCTTCCGGAGATGCAGGTTCAGGGCGTCGGGTACGCAGGTGGCGGTCGGTAGCGGAGAAGCGCCAGATCGTGCAGTTGACGATGGAGCCAGGTGCAAGTGTTGCCGAGATCGCTCGGGTACATGGTGTGAACGCGAACCAGGTGTTCAAGTGGCGGCGTGCCTTGGAACGCGGCGAACTGATCGAGTCCTATTCTGCGTTGCTGCCGGTAACGGTTTCGACTCCGAGCCAGTCGGAGAGCGCAGTCGTAGAGCAACGGGGTGAGACTGCGGGATCGAGTGCAGGCGCGATCCATATCGAACTCCCCGGACGAGCGATGATCAGCGTTGAGAGTGGCGCGGATGGTTCTCTGGTCCGCGCCGTGCTTGAGAGTTTGTGCCAGTGATCCAACTTTCTACTGGAACGAAGATCTGGATTGCGGCCGGCGTGACGGACATGCGCCGCGGCTTCGATGGACTCAGTGGCCAGGTGCAGACTGTATTGCAGCAACAGCCCTTCTCCGGACACGTGTTTGTCTTTCGCGGGCGCAGAGGCGATATCGTAAAACTCCTGTGGTGGGATGGTGATGGTCTGTGCCTGTTTGCCAAGCGGCTGGAACGCGGCCGCTTCATCTGGCCGAAGGCCGAGAGTGGTACCGTGCAACTGAGTCGCGCGCAGCTTTCGATGCTGCTGGAAGGCATCGACTGGCGGAGAGTCGAGAGAACGTGGGAGCCGCAAGTCGCAGTCTGATGACAACGTTGATTCCCCTGTATTCACGCGGGTTTTGGGGATGATTTCCGATGCGATCGATGGCATACTTCGTCCATGGATCGCGCTCCTCTTCCTGATTTAAACCTGCTGGATCGCGATGCATTGTTGGCTCTCTTCCATGCGCAACAGGAGAAGCTTGAGACTCTCATTGCAGATCGCGATGAGGAGCTTCGCCGCCTGGAAGCCGAGCTCGAAGCCCATCGACAGACACTCTCCGAACAGGCGGACGAGTTGCGCTCGCGCAGCGAGCGGATCGAACATTTGAAGCTGATGGTCGACAAGCTGCGGCACGTGCTCTTCGGCGCCAGGAGCGAGAAGATCGTCGTCAAGCTCGAACAGCTGGAGCTTGAGTTGGAAGAGGAAGAGACCGCTTATGCCGAGCTCGAAGCCGCAGCCGAACGCTTGTCTTCTGCTCAGGAACCGAAGCCGAGGCCGCAACGCAAGCCGCTGCCCGAGCACCTTTCGCGGGAAGTGATCACCCATGCTCCGGACCGTGATTGTTGTCCCGATTGCGGCGGCCATCTGCGCCAGTTCGGAGAGGATATCTCTGAACAGCTCGAGTACATTCCCGACAGCTTCAAGGTCATCCGCCACGTGCGGCCGAAGTTCTCCTGCACCGGTTGCGATCGCGTCGTCGAGGCGCCAGCTCCGTCTCGCCCGATCGAGCGCGGACTTGCGGGCCCAGGCCTGCTTGCCCATGTAGTCGTCTCGAAGTTCAGCGATCATTTGCCGTTGTACAGACAGTCGGAGATCTACGCCCGCCAGGGAGTTGAGATATCGCGCTCCACTTTGGCGGGCTGGGTGGGAGGCGCAAGCGATCTGCTTGGTCCACTGGTGGACTCGATTCAGAAACATGTCCTGGCCGCTCGCAAGCTGCACGCCGACGATACGCCGATGCCCGTTCTTGCTCCCGGCAACGGCAAGACCAAGACTGGCCGTCTCTGGACTTACGTGCGCGATGACAGGCCTGCCGGCGAGCAGACAGCGCCCGCGGTCTGGTTCGCATACTCGGCCGATCGCAAGGGCGAACATCCGCGCCAGCATCTGAAGACGTTCGAGGGTGCCCTGCAGGCAGACGCCTACGCCGGCTTTCATCACCTTTATGGCGAACGCATCTACGAAGCGGCGTGCTGGGCGCATGCGCGACGCAAGTTCCACGAGATCCATGTCGTCCATGCATCTCCAACCACCACAGGCGCGCTGGCCAGGATCGGAGCTCTCTATGCGATCGAGGAGGAGATACGCGGCAAGCCAGCCGATCTTCGGTTGAGTATCCGGCAGACTCGCGCAAAGCCGCTGCTTGAGGAACTGCGAACGTGGATGGAGAAGACACAGCGCAGTCTCTCCTCGAAGAGCGAGACCGCAGGTGCGATTCGCTACGCTCTCTCACGGTGGCGTGCACTCACCCGCTACACCGACGACGGTCGGATCGAGATCGACAACAGCGCCGCCGAACGTGCGCTGCGCGCCGTTGCTCTCGGACGGAAGAACTTTCTGTTCGCGGGATCTGACTGCGGCGGGGAACGTGCTGCCGCCATGTACTCGCTGATCGGCTCAGCCAAGCTCAACGGCCTTGATCCGGAGCTCTACCTGCGCACAGTACTGGCACGAATCGCTGATCATCCCGTCAACCGCATCCAGGATCTCCTCCCCTGGAATCTGGCCCCCTCCCTCCGAATCCATGCGCCCCAAGCTGCCTAAAGACACACTCATCAGGTGTCCGCTAAAAAAACAAGCGGACACCTGATGACACGCTCTATCTCACCGCATAGATGCCGTGCAATGACTATTCGACCGCCGAAGCGCACCGTATCGTAACATCGAACCAAGCCCGGCCCCACGGACTGGTCCTTCGTTGAGGAGCAGGACCGCCATGGCAACAAGGAGCAGCAAGATCACACAGGATATCTATCAACTCAAGGTCACTCTGCTCGGCACCAAGCCGCCCATCTGGCGCCGCATACTGGTTCCCGCAGCTCTGACCCTGGCGAAGTTGCACAACGTGCTGCAAATTTCGATGGGATGGGACGACCAACACATGCATGAGTTCCGTGCCGGTCAGCGGCGCTTCGGCCGTCCAGAACCCGCGGACCCATTCCTGAGGAACTCGCGCGTGGAAAGCGGACGCACCGTGCCTCTCTCTGCCGTGCTCCAGAAAGCCGGCGCCAAGATGATCTACACATACGACCTCGGGGATAGCTGGGAGCACAGCGTTCTGTTGGAGAAACGGCAAGACCCAGAGCCGAACACCATCTATCCCATTTGTATAGATGGTCAGCTCGCCTGCCCGCCGGAGGACTGCGGCGGCGTCCCCGGATACTACGACCTGCTCGATGCCTTCGCCGATCCCAGCCATCCCCGCCACGAAGAGGTCTGCGACTGGATCGGCGAGAAGTTCAATCCAGAAGAATTTTCCTGCGACAAGGTCAATCGCCTCCTCTCACCTGCACGCCGCCGCGGCAAAACCGCCACCAGCTGATCCCGCTATGCAGCTGTGCCGGAACTCACAGCATATCCGTATGCGTCAAGAGGGACTCGGAGGACGCTTACGGATCAACCACTCCGCGCAAATGATCTCGATCCTTCAGTTTTGTTCGCACTGAATCTTAGAGTTCGAATCGGATGGCGCGTTCGGGGTGTGGTCACGCAATCCGAAGCGCGTTGATTCGCCATGTACGATACACGTACGATAGATTTGGCACTCTGTGCTTGTTAAGCAGCTGTAGATGATAAGAATATGTGAATTATCTCCCCATGCAACGGCCCGATGTAGTCGGTTTTTCGTCCACTTCTCAAACCGGCCTTCTCGCACAAGACATTCGAGCATTCTTCCGCCCACTCCGTTAGAGCTTCGCGGCTCTTGGATTGGGTGCAACTTAGCCAACGTGAAGAATAGAGCCGGTCATTCTCGGAGATGGCGCTCGTGTCTCTTGTTTCAGTTAGGGGAGGCATCGGTTGGGTAGATCGCATCATCGACCGCAAGTACCGATTTCGACCTCATCTCCACCTTTCGGATGACGCGCCCTGGTCGATGCGGGAGTTAGTATTCTCCCGCATCGATTTGAGGCGTTCCTAAACACTGCTGATTGAAATACCTTGCAGAATTCGATTGCGGAGGCATTACTCGTGGCCCATATCACTTTGCCAGTCGCTGAGCACCTCGGCCGGGAGTTCCCCGGTATCGTCGGACCGATGACCTTCCGTCCGGAAACCGCCGCTCCGATCAACGAGCTGGTTAATATTCTGCTGCGGGGGGATAGCACCTTAACCTCCGGAGAGCGCGAACTGATCGCGACGCATGTTTCTTGGCGCAACGATTGCTTCTTCTGCCAGACCATTCACGGAGCGGTGGCCGCCGCGCAGCTTGGCCATGACGAGCAATTGGTGCAGAAGGCCAAAACAGACTGGATCAATGCCAACATCAGCCCCAAGCTGAAAGCTCTCCTGAATATCGCAGGCAAAGTCCAGATCGGCGGTAAACATGTGACAGAAGACGACGTCGCCGCAGCACGAGCTGAGGGAGCCACCGATCTCGAAATTCACGATACCGTCCTGATTGCAGCCGTCTTTTGTATGTGCAACCGCTATGTCGATGGACTCAACACCTGGGCGCCGCACGAGATGGATATTTACCGTGCCAATGCCGCGCAGATTGTGGCACAGGGATACTCCGCTGTGAACAAGACCGCGATCGCAAACGCGGCTCGCTGAACAGGCTGAGATTCAAACTGGCAGTTCGGACGTTCACTGTTGGGAGAGCAGGATGCTCGGTGTGACTGGCAGGTATTTCAACTTCACAGACCGAAGCCCGTTGGCAAAGACGGTCGAGCTGGCCGAAGCGGCGCTGGCGGTCGACCTCGAGGCCAAACAGCTTTGCGCCGGACTGACCCATGAACAACTCTCCTGGAATCCTCGACCGGGAAAGTGGTCCATCGCCGAAAATCTCGCACATCTTCGCGCAACAACTGAGGTCTTCTTACCCGCCGTGGACTCCGCTCTTGAGGCAAGCAGAATCATGGGGCTGCATAGTGAGGGACCATTTGCGTTGAGCACCTTTGGGCGTCTCATCGTTTGGCGAATGGATGCGCGGCCAGTGGTCAAAATGCGAGCTCCAAGGCTTCTGCATCCGCGACTGCTTGGTTCTGCAGAATCAGAGCTGGAACATTTTCTTACCTCGCAGACGGCTCTCAGACAGCGTATCTCAGAGGCCAACGGTCTGGACCTCACTACATGGCGATTCTCCTCGCCGGTTGCGAGCTACTTCCGCGTGAACCTGCTCGAGTTCTTTTCTGCGTGCAACGCTCACTCTCGGCGGCATATCTGCCAGGCTCACAACGTGCGAAGGGCACTCATCGCAGGTACAAAACGCTCTCACGCCTAACTCCTTATAAACTGGCTATCGAGGACACTCTCTATATAGCATGGCCTCTCACATGATGAGGGCTCAACTCAACCTCAGAGATTGGTCAGAACGCCCGTGCAAGACAAGAAAGACGATTTCGACGTAACCGTCATCGGTGGCGGCCTCGCTGGCATGTCGGCATCGATTCATCTCGCCAATGCCGGCCTGCGGGTACGCTGTATCGAGGCCGATCCCCTCGACAAGGATCCAGTCGGCGAGTCGCTGGACTGGTCAGCGCCTGGTTTGCTTAAGGCGCTCGGGCTTCCTATGCAGTATCTTCTCGAGCAAGGCCTCGCCACTTACAAGCGGCACGTAATTCTGAAGCTCAGAGACGGTTCCGAACAACACTACGTTCCTGGCGAGTGGCTAGGGAAGCCTCCCTACAACGTGGATCTCCGGACCTTGCACGTCGATCGAAGCCAGCTGAACCAGGCGCTCCGAGAGATATTCATCAGCAAGGGAATTACGCTGATCAACGACAGAGTAGCGCATGTCGAGACCGCTGGCAGAACAGTCAGAGCAGTTGTCACCGCCCAAGGCGAACGCATCACCTCAAAATGGTTCATCGATGCCTCGGGCTCCAGCGCCGGTTTATTCCCCCGGACATTTAACTTGCCGGTCTATGAGTACGGTCCGCACAAAGTGGCGATGTGGGACTATTTCACCGTCCCGGAATCCGTTGAAGGAACCACACTGCACGCCGACGGCGCGGGACCGCCATACATGGAGTGGGTCTGGCAGATACCGATTCATCCCAATACCATCAGCGTGGGCTATGTCACTACAGGTGAAACGGTAAAAGAGAAACGGCAACAGGGGCTCAGCGTTAGAGAAATCTTTACAGCGCAACTGCGACGATTCCCCGACCTGCGACATTTGTTGCACGATCCGGCTAGAGAGCAGCCTCGAACTACGTCGTTTCGCTGCCGTGTCTTCGCCAATGTGGCCGGCCCCAACTGGCTGGTTGCTGGCGAGGCCGCGGCCATGGTGGATCCCATGACCTCGAATGGCGTGACGGCCGCGCTACGGCATGGCGCAGAGGCATCGAGCCTCATCATCCGGTATCACAACCGGGAAAGACTTCCGCGCTTGGCTGCGGCAATGTATAGCCAACGAGTCTTGAGCCTCGCCAGATTCTTCAATAGCGGGATTGAGAACGTGCTTTACGACTGGCCCATCCGAAATCGCATTGGTCCGTTCAACGCCGGCGATCTGTATACCATTCCCGCGTGGAGCATGAACGTCGTCTACTCACGGCTACGCCCGGAGGGATTCATCAAGACGACCCTGTTGCGTATGCTTTTGGCGTCGCTGAGATATTCCCTCAGTGCCTTTCATTGGTTCTGCGCCAGGACGGCATCTTCTTCGCCGACCGCCGTAGAGTCGTAAAACGCGACGACTGCTCACTCAGTTGCTTATACTCGCCGCCACGCTACCCCTGTTTAACTACGAGCGAGCAGGTCTTGTGACGGCAGGCCGAACGCATTTGCCACTCGATTAAAGCAGGCAAACATCGCAGCCACATAGATGCTCTCAGCGATCTGCCTCTCGTCCCATCCCGACGCGCGCAGATCTCTGATGTCCGCTTCCTCGATCTTGTGGGATTCCGCAGTGATCTTACGCACGAACTCCAGAAGAAGGCCGTCCGGTACGGAGATCGAGCCATCCGCCAGATCGCCCGCCGTAATCGCCTTTAGCAAAGATTCTTCGCCACCCTGGGCTCGAAGCGATGCCCCATGGCTGTCAAGGCAATAAGGGCACTCATTCAAAGAAGAAACATAGGTGGCGATCATCTCTTTCATTCGACGGCCAAGCACGCCCTCGGAGAAGACCAATGCGGACCCAAGCTGAATGATGATCTTCAACATCTCTGGAGAGGAGCTGAAGCACTTTAGAATGCCGGGGACCGCGGGACGCCCGAAGCGTTCGCGAAAGTATTGGTACGCCTCGGCAACTTCTCCGGTAGCAGCGGCTTCTTCAACGACTGGGAGGTGGGTCGGGGCCGCTGCTCTTGCTGTCTGCTTCAGCCCCGACTCAATTGAAATTTCAGAGGTGCTCATTGTGCTGAACCTCCATCGATCCGATTTTAGAATGCAAACGCCCGGGGGCCACCCGATCCAAAGAAACCGCCGGTGGTCGTGACCGCGGAATAGAAGATGTCCTGCACCGTCTATGCCGGTTGACCGTTCTGCGCGGCGAGAGCGAGCTCTGAGCGAGGAAATTTCCTCGAAGTGGCCGGAATATCTCTTCCACTACAGGGCCTTTCTGCTCTCATTCCCACCCATTCGTCTAGGTGTGCTAAAACATAAACTTCAACGCGAACTGCACCTGGCGCGGAGGATTTGCCTCAAGGATATAGTTGAATGTCGGCGAGCTGATGTCGCTGTCGGGTAGATGAAAGTTCGTGCGATTCAGGATGTTAAACAGCTCCGCGCGGAACTGGATCTGCATTGATTCCGCCACCTTGAAATTCTTGAGCGCACCGAAGTCCCAGTCGGCATAGGCCGGGCCGACATTCACGTTGCGACCTTCGGTGCCAAACTGGCCCGCATTGGTTACAGTATTGAGTTGCTGGTAAGCGCTGGCGTTGAGCCATGCGTGGACCTGGCGCGGCCCGTCATTGGGGTTGCCGACGAGGTTGGGTCGCTGGGCGGAGAAGCCGGTGATCTCCGGGGCGCTGCCTTGCGCCGCGACGTCGTTCGAATCGAAGACCGTGAACGGCGTGCCGCTCATCAACGTTGCGATGCCATTCAACTGCCATGCGCCCAAGACCGTCTGGTACCAGTTCTGGGGGTGATTCCAGAGCGGAAGGTCCCATACATAGCTCGCAACGAATCGGTTGCGAGCGTCGAAAAGCGAGGGCCCACGTTCGGCTGCGAGATTGAACGGATCCTGGGCGAGGTCGTTTTCTCCTGCGACTGGCTTGGCCTCTGAGCCAGTTATGTTGAACGACGAAACATCGTCGATCACCTTCGACCACGTGTACGAGAGCAGGAATGACATCCCTTGGCTGAACTGCTTGCGTAGCGACGTTTCCAGTGCGTTATACGACGAATTGGCGATGCCCGCGATCTCGCCGGTCGATGAAAACTGGCAACTGCTCGGCGGATCGGCGAGCGTGCAGCCGGAAAAGAGCCGCCTTTGATCAGCGTTGCTGGAATTGGAAATCGGCTGGCCGTCCACGTATCCAGGAACGAATACCGCTGGGTTCGCTTCGATGAAGCGGGGCAGGCGTGTTCCCTTGGTGCCGACGTATCCGATCTCGAACAGAAAATTCGATCCGAAGGTCTGCTGTAGGTTCAAGTCCCAATCCTGCGCATAAGGAAGTCTTAACGTCGGCGACAGTGTCAGGTTCGTGAGTGGCTTGGAAAACGTCCCCGGGGCAGGAGGATTGCCGTTGAACGGATCCGCGAAGTCCGGGAGGCTCACCTGCGGGGTTCCCAGGAATGGAGGCGCACTGATCGGCGCCTGCAAGGGCCCACCCTGTCCGGTGTAATAAGGCTCATAGAAGATGCCGTACGCCGAAGTAATCAACAACTTGCCGTTACCGGTCGGGTCCCACGCGATGCCGAAGCGCGGCGCAAATGCCTTCTTGTCGGCCGGGATCAGGCCTGCCGGTACGCCGGGATCGCCGGGATACAACAATCCTGCCGGGGCGTTCGGCATAACCTGGGATTGCTTTCCCGGCTCAAAAAGCGAGAGGAGATTATGTGTTTCCGTGTAGGGCAGAGGCAACTCGTAGCGCAGTCCGGCATTGATTGTGAGGCGCGGTGTGACCTTGTAGGTGTCCTGCACATAGGCATTTGCGCTGTTACCACGAATATGGCGCGAAAAATTGCCGATACCTTGCAGGAAGACTACCGGCTGCCCGGTGAGGAAGCTGGCGAACGCGTCCGTTACAGGAAACGGCGCAAATACGAAGAAGCCGTTGGTCGCGATCCCTTGCAGCACGTTGATTTGCTGATATTGGTATCCGCCGCCAAATTTCAGCGTGTGCTGGCCGCGAACCCAGCTCAGCGCCCCGGAGTAATCAAAGACATTTTCGTAGGTGTTGCGAGGGCCGGTGATTGGATCACCCACATCGGCATAGCCACTCACCTGGATGAATGGCAGCCCGACGGCGATATCGAGGCTCGGTTCGTATTGGAACCCGACGCTTGAGGGCGGCTGATGGTTCTCACTTTGGCCGAAGAGGAGCTTGTTGCGTAGAAACGAGAAGCGGCCCACCGCGATGAGGGTCGGCGTAAACGTGTGCGTTTCGTCCGCGACAAAGCTCTGTGCGCGCTGGTTTTCGCCGACCGGGAACCCAGGCACGCTTGCGCCGCCCGGCGATAACGGATCGACCTGAGAGAGTTGGTAAAACACGTAACGGAAGCTCAGCGTGTCGCGCGGACCGAGGTAATCATCCACCTTGATGCCGGCCTGATCGGTATCATTGGTCAGGATCTGGGTTGTGGAGAACAGATTCGTTCCGGCGTTCGGGAGCGGGAAGAAGCTGAGCAGGTTTTCTGATACCGGGTCGAACTGGGCCCGCGGCACCAGGTTTTCCAGGTACGGTGCATTGGCGAGGACGTTGAAAAGCTGGTTCTCGGGGTTGTTGCAGAAGCCGTGCGTGAAACCCTCCGGGCAGAGCTCTGAGAAGTCGCCGCCACGCTCCTTCAGCGACGGCACCGTGGTCTGCCCTGACACGCCCTGCTCATTGCGGAAGCCCTCATAGAATCCGAAAATGAACGTTTTGTCCTTTTTGATCGGTCCACCAGCCGCGGCGCCAAACTGGTTTTGCTTCAGTGGCTCCTTGGTCGGCGCGAAATAGTTGTTAGCATCGACAGCGTCGTTGCGCAGGAACTCCCATAATGTTCCGTGAAGCTGGTTCGTGCCCGACCGAGTGATGATGTTCGTTGTCGATCCCAGAGAGCCTCCGAATTCAGCATTCGCGCTATGCGTGATAATGCGGAACTCGCTGATCGCGTCTACCGGCGGCTTGAGGACGAATCCGCCGTCAACTCCGTTGAAGTTATTCGCGCCGTCGATCAGAAAGTTGTTCGATTCGGGTCGCTGGCCGTTGACCGCATAAGCCTGTCCGTCGCGCAACCCACCTCCCGCTTCGGCTAACCCAGGCGTCAGGGGAACGACTCCAGGCTGCAGCAGACCAAGTTGCGAGAAGTTGCGTCCGTTCAGGGGCAGATCCTCCATCTCGCGCTGTTGGACTACCTTGCCCATACTAGTGACGGTCGGCTCAATCAGCGGGGCATCGCCGCTCACCACTACTTGCTGCTTTTCGGATCCGACCGCGAGATGAGGCGAGACCGAAGCTGTCTCATTCACGTTGAGAGTGATGCCGTCCTGCACGTATTCCTGGAAGCCTTTCGCTGCCACCTGCAGGCGATAGTGCCCGACTGGGAGTTCCAGAAGCACGTAGCTACCGTTGCGATCGGTGGTCGTGGTCCGCGATAGCCCTGTTTCCGCCTGCTGTGCGGTAACCGAGGCGCCTTGAATGACAGCACCGGTTGGATCTGTAACTACACCGCGAATGTTTCCCGTGATCTGCTGAGCAGACAAACTGAGGCAAGACAGCACCACAAGTGCCAGCACATTGCGAAGAATGTTCATGTTGTTTTTGAGTCTCCTGGAAGACTTGGAACTGCAAACGAAGTGACATCCCGGTGGCTCGCGGAATGCCTTATTGACATGGATGGTCGGTTCGGTGGGCTGCACGGATGAACGGTACTAGTTAAGTCGTTGCGCTGTCCTCCACTAATCGTTTGATATCTTTCTCGGCCCTTGGGTGGATTCGACCCAAGTCAGCACGATATGAGCAAATGCACCATGATCATCAAGACTTCAGATGGCATTGTTCGGCCGGGTACTGACCCATAAGCTGTGACGTGAATCTCGCCGTCGCAATCTGGAATTCCTGCACAGAATCTTCAGACAGGTTGGACACAAGCCCTGCTCACACTATTTCCATAGGATCGGCTCTGTCATGGACCTAACGCTGGAGATGGCTCTCCACCCTCCAGCGGCTTTCGCGGAGAACCGAAGTGGCAGACATCTGATTGGTCTTAATCTCAAAGGGCCGGCCATGCCAGGCTTTTTCTCCATCCCAGGTATGACACACGCCTCCTCCTTTCGGAGGCGGCGACTTCGATTCGCATTTTCGATAATGTAGCGGTGAAGAGTTGAACAGCTACTGAAGGGCAAAATGCCGAATGCTCCAGCGAGCGCGCAAACCATGAGAGAACAGCCGGTTAGTGCGAGGGCACAGCCGAATCCACGGCGTCCGAAGCGGGCAGCTATACGCCCCGGGCGGAGACTGTCTTAGGGGTGGGCTTGGGCAGCGAAGCCGACGTTGCGCCCTATCTTCTCGCACACTACTTTGGCCGGCGGCACTTCTCGGTTCTCTACGGATTGACGTGGACAGCATACGCAATCGGCGGCGCACTGGCCCCATGGCGATCGGGCATTGGTACGATCAGGCTGGCTTCTATCAACCTCGCTTTATCGTATATCTGGCCTGCGTGACTTTTGCCGCAATGGGCATAAGCCTTTTCTTGCGTCGCGGGCCGCAAGCCGATCTCACAAGTGGCCGCCGGAATGACTCCAGCAATTGCGATTCCCATGGAAGACTGAACGTCCATCCGTGCGCGACCCTATCCGCAAAAGCGAATTCCAAGCGACCCTAAAGGATCAATTCTTAACCTCGAAAAGATGGTGGCCAAAGGGGGACCTTTTGCTTTCTCCGTGTATGATCGGCGCACGTTCGACTCCCGGCGCCTCCATCTGTAACGCCCCTGTAATGAACCATTTACACATCCTCTTAAGTCATAATTACTGAATACACTATGTACCTCGATCCAAAATCGTATGCGGATCCAGATTTGCAGAGGCCAAATGTCGAGTCGCCGGTTTTCGCAACTTGACGACAATACGTGGATTGACACAAGCCGACTTCCTGAGAACTTGTTCGCCACCTTTATTGCTTGTCGCATCAGCAGAAATTCTGGCGGCGGCCTGAGCACCGTGCATGCGTTGTACACGGGACGTCGGCGCAAATTGACATGAGAGAGATTGCCGTTTACGTTAGCGGTTAGAGACTGAAGTGAATACACCCTTCCATTCAGATGCCTGCGTTCTGGGTCAGGTCGGCTCGGATGCATCGACTTGTTGTTGACCTCAATAAGATTCTGAAAGCTCTCGCTCCCGTCACCGGCGGGTTTCCCAACATCTTCTGAGATTCATCCGGCATGTGCGGATCTAGCGTCGTTTGACGTCATTGCCTGGAGTGAACGATTAATCTGACAAGAAGGATCGATCAGTATGACTACCAGGCGGACGGTATTGAAAGGTGCAGGCGCGTTTGCGATCGGCGACGTCTTCGCAGCTCTCACCAGATTTAACGCCCTCGCTCAGAACTCAAATTCTGAGGGTGACATCCAGATCGGCGCTCAAACAAATGCGTGGGCCATCGACCCTAAGAACTTCGATTCGTTTCTCGCGGTGCTCGGTCAGGTCAAGCAGGTTGGATATGCCGGATTTGAAACCGGATTCTCCAACCTTCTTGCGGAGTTCGATACACCCGATGCCGCGCGGCAGAAGATTGCTGATAGTGGGTTGGCCTTCTTCGGGATTCATATTTTCCTTCCTCCAGACAAAGTCGACCAAGCTACCCGGCTCCCGGGTGCGGCGCTCTACGAGAAGGTTGCACGCGGTGCAGTCGCGCTGGGCGCACAGCACCTCATCTTCAGCGGAGCTCCATCCGGAACCACGGAGGAGTTGAAAGTTAAGATCGAAGCGCTCAACACTGCTGGACGATTCAGCAAGGGCTTGGGTTTGCCCTTCGCTTACCACAATCACTGGTGGGAGTTTGATTCGAAGGTCGCAGAGATCGAAACCCTCTATTCGCAGACCGATCCTGCGCTGGTGTCGTTTCTGCTCGATGCAGGCCACGCCTATCGCGGAGGGGCGGATGTTCCGGCGTTTCTCCACGCACATTCCAAACGCCTGGTGGGTGTGCACCTGCGCGATTACAAAGATGGAAAGCAGGTTCCGCTTGGGCAAGGCAGCTTTCCGCTTGCAGCAGTTGCCGCCACAATCAAGCAGCTTCAGTGGAAGGGCTGGGTGCTCAACGAAGAAGAGCGCGAAGATGGCATCAAAGGCGGCTTGAGCGTGATCGAACCAGCGTTCAAGGCGCTGCAAGGAGCCTTCGCCGAATGAACCGACGCAACTTTCTCTTCACTGCAGCAACGGCGACAGCTGGTATGAGCGCGCGCTCTTACAGCCAAGTGCTAGGAGCTAACAATCGCATCGAACTAGGAGTGATCGGTTTGGGTCGACGTGGCACGATCGTGAGCGCAGCCTTCGTTCAAGACGATCGCGTCAGCATCCGCGCGGTCAGCGATGTCTATGACGCGCAGACGAAGCTGTATGTGTCGCGGGTGATCAAGGGTTCTCCATCGCCAACAACATTTGTGGCCTATGAGGAGTTGTTAGCGGGAAAAGATGTGGATGCCGTATTGATATCGACTCCAGACCATCTGCACGTAACCATCGCGAAAGCTGCGCTGAGTGCCGGCAAACATATCTATCTCGAAAAACCTACGCTGCATCACTGGAGCGAGTGCCAGACACTGATTAGCTCCGCAGCTGGACGCAGGCTGGTGTTTCAATGCGGGATGCAACAGCGAAGCACTGCGCACTACATTCGTGCGAAGCAGGAGATATTCGGTCAGCGGAAGCTTGGCAAGGTCGTCTTCGCGCGCGCGGTGTGGCACAACTTTCCGTGGCAAACGAGGAACATCAAGCCGGAGCCGCAGCCCGCCGGTTTGGACTGGACCCGCTTTCTCGGACCGGCGCCGCGGGTGCCTTATGAGACGGTTCGCTACTCGTCGTGGCGCTACTTTCCTGACTACGGAAATGGGTTGCTTGCCGACATTCTCACCCATTGGGCAGATGTGGCGCAGTGGATGCTTGACGATGCGCGTCCGCAAAACGCAGCCGCACTCGGTGGTATTTATCAACTTCCCGATGGACGAGAGAATCCAGATACGGTCAGTGCGGTCGTTCAATATAAGGATTGGAACCTGAACTTCGAATCGTCAGTGCTGCCGATCCGCAACGACCGACCTTCCGTGTTTTTCGAGGGGACGGAGGGCACTCTCGATCTATCTCGCGACGGTTACATCTACACACCGAACCAGGGCGAACTGGTCGAAGTGAAGTCGACCGAGAGCCTCGAACGTGCCCACACCAAAAACTTTCTCGATGCGATCATTACTGGAAGCCGGGTCAGCGCGCCGCTTCAGGCCGGTGTCGAGGCGTCGTTGCCTGTGCAGATGGCGCTGCAATCGTACCGGACGCACAAGATCGTATCTGAATCCGAACTGAGTTAAAGGGCAGGAATTATGCAGATCAATTGGTTCATTCCTACAACCGGCGATGGACGCTATCTCGGATCCAGCCATCAATCACGCCTTACGGACTTTGCGTACCTGCGCCAGATTGCGCAGGCGGTCGATGAGCTGGGATTTAACGCGGTGTTGCTGCCGACCGGCAATTCCTGCGAAGACTCATGGGTCGTTGCATCGACGCTACTGCCGAGCACCAAGCGCCTCAAATTTCTCATCGCCGTCCGCCCCGGAGTCATGTCGCCCACAGTGGCGGCGCGAATGACTGCGACCTTTGATCGGCTCTCCGGCGGCCGACTGCTGATTAACGTTGTTACCGGTGGCGATCCGCACGAGGCGGCAGCCGACGGTGTCTTTCTATCGCACGATGAGCGCTACGAGGTCACTGGTGAATTCCTCACCATCTGGCGAAAGATACTTGCGGGCGAAAGCTACAGCTTCCATGGCAAGCATTTGAACGTGGAGAACTCGCGCGTCTACTATCCCGCGACCCAGCAGCCACACCCTCCACTCTACCTTGGAGGATCATCGGATGCCGCGATGGAGATTGCCGCAAAGCACATCGATGTTTATCTCACCTGGGGTGAGCCGCCGGCACTGGTTGCGGAAAAGATCGAACGTATGCGCCGGCTGGCCGAGAACAAGGGCCGAGCGATTCGCTTCGGAATTCGCCTACACATGATCGTGCGCGAGACTAGCGAAGAGGCATGGCGAGACGCGCGGGAACTGATCCGTTACATCGACAGAGACACTATTGAACGCGCACACAAGGGGCTAGCGAAGTTCGACTCTGAGGGGCAGAGGCGCATGGCGTCACTGGTGCAGGGAGGTGTGGACAACCTGGAGATCAGCCCAAATCTGTGGGCGGGAATAGGTCTGGTGCGAAGCGGCGCGGGCACTGCGTTGGTGGGCGACGCGTCGACCGTAGCTGAACGCATGCTCGAGTACGCTGACCTCGGCATCGAAAGCTTCATCCTTTCCGGGTATCCGCATCTGGAGGAGGCATATCGCGTCGCCGAGTTGCTCTTTCCGCTTCTGCCCCTCGACCACTCGGACGGCAACACCAAGAGTGCTCGGACGCCGGAGAACTTTGTCGGGAATGAGTTCCGACCAGTGAAGTGAGCCTCCGGGCCGAATAAAGCCAATGACCGCAACCTCGGCAGCATTACAACCTCGCGACGAATCAACTCCGGCGGTCGCCGATGGACATCGAGGCCGCGCGCGTTGGATCGTGCTCTCGCTGCTGCTTACGATCACGATCATCAACTTCATCGATAGGCAGACGGTCTCGGTGCTTGCGCCGGTGTTGTGCCAGATGCTGCATCTTTCAAACGAGCAATATGGCCGCATCGTCTCTGCCTTTCAGCTTGGCATGACAGCCGGCGAATTCCCCATGGGTTGGTTAATGGACCGATGGGGGGTGCGCTTCGGCCTGGCAGGAGCCGTGTTGTGGTGGTCGGCTGCGACCGGCACACAATCGATTACTCGATCGGGGCTGCAACTGGGCCTCACTCGCTTCTGGATGGGCACCGGGGAATGCGGCAACTACTCCGGCGGCATGAAGGCAATCTTCAAGCTCTTCGCTCCGGGCGAGCGCACCTTGGCGATTGGGATCTTCAACAGCGGCAGCATGATTGGTGCCACGATCGCTCCACCGTTAGTCATCTTCCTGGCCCAACTTTACGGTTTCCGCACCGCGTTCCTAGTCCCGGCGTTGCTCGGCATCCTCTGGACTCCGTTTTGGCTTTACCTTTATCGCGATGAGGCGCCGAAGCGATCCGCGTTGGCTGTCACAACTTCTCTGCGGAGGTTGCTTGCACAGTCCTCTGCGTGGGCGGTGATGCTCTGTCGCTTCTTCATTGGTCCGGTGATGCAGTTTTACTGGTACTGGATTCCAAGCTATCTCTACAGCGTTCGCCATCTCTCACTCGCACAGATCGGTTTTCTGGGCTGGATTCCATTTCTTCTCGGAGACACTGGTGGCATTGCAGGAGGCTGGGTGGCTGGCTGGCTGGAGGAGCGGGGCTTGAGCATCTACGCCGTTCGAAAGATCACGATGTATTCAAGCGCAACGCTTTGTCTCGCCAGTTTGGCGGTGCCGTATCTCACCAACACGACGGCAGCTTTCCTGGCCATAGGCGTTGCGGTCATGGCCGACAACTTTCTCTCTGCAAACATGTTTGGAGCGGTGACCGATCTATTTCCCGAGCACGCTGTCGGCCGCGCGACCGGACTCACTGGCGTTGCCGGAGGCCTTAGCGGCCTGCTCTTTCCGCTGCTGACCGGGCACCTCGTTGATCACGTGTCTTATTCGCCGCTCTTTGTCATGGTCGGTTTCATGCCGCTCATTGGAACCGCACTGCTCTTTCTCATTGGTCGGCAATATCGGAGCCTAAAGTGAATCGATATCCGTATAATCGGCCCGCCCAAACGTTGCACGAGGCCCGAGCCCGATGGTATCTTGTGGGTGTGAGCGCAATGCAGCATAACTCGTCGATCGTGGAACAAGGTTCGTTTATGTGCTCTGGGGGCGTGGCCAGTCCCACCGTCCGCATCTGCTCGTGTTGTTGTTGCCTTTAATCTCTCCCTCGTAGTGATTGCGAAAGCATCGCCGAATCCCCGAGAGAATTCCTGAAGGATCGCTTCAGCAAGCATTTCGCTGACCCGCTGAAACTCAGAATTCATTTTGAGGCAAGCAGGCCATTCGTTGGTCTGTGCCTCCTTTCGGTGACAATCACTCTCCTATTGATCTCAATCAGAGGCTCCTTAGAGCCCGGGGAAGGTGTCCCTGAAAGGAAGTTATGTTCTCGGCCATACGCAGCTTTCTCATCTTGAGCGCAGCAGCATTCGTCCTGCTCTCATCCGCTTCTCCGCTGTTATTCTCCCAGGCAATTGGCAGCATACGCGGCACCGTCTCCGATGGAAGCGGCGCAGTGGTCACCGGCGCAAATGTGGTCGCGACAAACGTTTCCACTTCGGCAACACGCACTGTGGTTACCAACCAGGAAGGTATTTATGTCTTCCCCGACTTAGCCATTGGAAGCTACTCGCTTTGGGTGAGCCGCGCTGGATTTGAGAGCAAGAAGCGCGACGGCATTCAACTACTCACGGGTCATACCGTCGATCTGAACATCGAGCTTTCGATCGGTAATACCGCCCAATCCATCGAAGTCACAACGGCCGCGCCGTTGATTCAGACAGCCTCATCCAGCGTTCAAACTTCAGTGGAACAGGAACAGATACAGTCCCTGCCGTTGAACGGCCGGAACGCCTTGCAGTTGACCGTATTGACCCCCGGCACCGCGCTGACCAACGTTGGGACTGAATCTGGCCAACAGGACAACGTCGGCCTCACAGTGAATGGACTGAGAGCCACGCAAAATAATTTTCAGCTGGATGGCGCGATTTACAACGATCGCTTCTTCGACTCCGTTCCGATTCTGCCTAATCCGGACGCACTGCAGGAGTTTACGATTCAGTCTTCGAATTACGGCGCACAGTATGGCGGGGCGGGCGCGCTCGTGCAGTTATCAACCCGCTCGGGCACCAACCAGTTCCACGGATCGGCCTACGAATTCCTGCGCAACACTGTGTTGAACGCAAAGAACTATTTTCAGCAGACGATCCCTCCCTTCAAGTTGAATCAGTTCGGCGGAACAGTCGGCGGCCCGATCATCAAGAACCGCACATTCCTCTTCTTTTCGGCGGAGGACCTGCAGCAACGCTCTTCGCCCAATCCGATCTCAATCACTGTTCCAACCGCGCAGGAACTCACTGGAAACTTCTCGGCGTTGCTCGCCAAAGGTATTGCCATCTTTAACCCTGCTACGGGTCAGCCTTATCCGGGCAACATCATTCCAACTCCCATCGATACGCTTTCGGGAAAACTCGCGGATAAATATCTCGTGCCGCTGGCCTCGAATCCTACGACCGGCGTTTTCAACTCGACTTCGAATTCGAATATCGACAGCACGCAATATTTGGTCAAGATCGACCAGGTGATTACAAGCGACAACCATTTAAGCGGCAGATATTTCTACAACGAAGATAATTTTCAAAGGCCCTTCAATGCTCCGCTGGGGTTCTACGCGGCTAATCGGTTCCGTAACCAATCCGTCATTATTACGGACACGCAGGTTTTCACTCCGACGTTGACGGCGACCTTTTCGGCAAGCGCAGGCCGATTTGCGCGCACGCAGATTCCCCAGGCGCCCGGACTGCAGTCTCTTCAGGACCTTGGACAAAACGTGCCGCTCGGCAGCCCCGGCGAGTCTATCTTTCCCGGGATCCGCGCCAATATCTCAGGTTTCGTCAATATTTTCTCCGGTGGCGCCCTTACCCAGGATTCGACACTGTTTGATTATCAGGCTTCAGCAGTGAAGGTGTTCCACGCGCATACGATCAGCTTTGGCGGTGAATTTGAGCGCGACCGAATCAACATGGACGATTACTCCTACACTCCAGGCGATAACACCTTCAACGGTCAGCGCACGGCGGCCCCAACAGGCGCTACTCTCCCGGTCGGAACAAAGACGAGCGGGTCCGCGTTGGCTGATTTCTATCTAGGCCTCGAGTCCCAGTTTTTTCAGGACAACGGTCGTAAGGCTTATCTTCGCGGGTACAGACCTTCACTCTATGTGCAGGATGACTGGAAGCTCAACCGTCAGTTGACTATCAATGGCGGCCTGCGTTGGGACCCCTGGCTTCCTCCAAGCGATTTGAACGAGACACTGGTTGGGTTTCAGCCTGGTCAGCAATCTGTCATTGCCCCTGGAGCCCCTCTCGGTCTCATTTTCAAGGGGGATGCAGGGCTGCAGCCCTCGGTCTTTAAACGCAACTGGAAAGATTTTGCTCCCCGGGCAGGCTTAGCCTGGAACATCGGCGGCCGAGGAGTCGAGGTGCTACGCGCCGGATACGGAATTTTCTATGGCTTCCCGGAAGGTCTGCTCTATCAAAGGACCGATGCGATGCAGCCAGTGAATCTATATCTGAGCTATCCCGCTCCGGCGCCTGCCTGGGACGACATCTATGCCGGATATCCTGGAGGCGATCCATTTCCCCGTGCCCACGTCGGTCCCGACGAGTTCGCGAACTACAAGTTTCTGCTGCCGGTCTCGGGAGGCGTACTCGATCCAAACTCAAAGGTGAGTTACACCCAGGCCTGGAATCTGACCTTCGAGCAGCAATTGCCTCATAACACCGCATTTTCGCTGGCTTACGTCGGCAATCGCGGCGAACACATCATGGGATCAAGGCAGTTCAATCCGGCCATCTATGGTCCGGGCGCCACTGTGGGCAATGAAAACTCTCGCCGGCTCTATCCCGGTCTCGGCGCGGTGGAGTTGGCCGAATCCTATGAGTACTCCATCTACAACGCATTGCAGGCCAATCTCGTGATTCACCAGCAACACGGACTCTCGGTGCTGACCAATCTCGTCTTTTCCAAGACCATCGACAATACTTCCAGTGCAACAGAGGGCAATACCGGACCGCCGAACCCATTCAACTTGCAGAGCGGACGCGGCCCCGCAGACTTTGATCGAGCCATTATTTACAATCTCGCTCTCACCTACTCGACGCCGCACGTCGATGTCACAGGTTTCACGAGCGTCCTCGCAAATGGCTGGCAGGTCAACGCCATCGCGAGCCTGCAAACCGGTTTGCCGTTTACCGTACTCAGCGGCACTGACCGGTCTCTCTCCGGCATCGGCAACGATTACGCAGATATCGTGGGGAACCCGATTCGGCCCCCCGGCGTAAGCAAGGTCAAGGAGTACTTCAACGCCGCAGCCTTTACTCCCGCAATCACTGGGACGTTTGGAGACATCGGACGCAACAGCTTGCGCGGTCCCGGCTATGCCGACCTGGATGCTTCCATCTTCAAAGATCTCTTTCAAGGGGAACGAGTCCATGCTCAGTTCCGAGCCGAGGCCTTCAACACTTTCAATCGCGTTAATTTCGCTAACCCGGTGGCCACGGTGTCTTCGGGCACTTATGGTCAGATCACCAGCGCAAGCAGCCCGCGAGTCTTTCAGTTTGGACTGAAGCTGCTCTTTTGAAAGACAGTCACATAGACTTGCGCGCTATCCGTCGACAAGCTAGCCTCATTTTCGGCTCGTTCGCGGCGGTTCAGCCCAGGGAAGGTCCTATGAAAGTCGCCGCCTATATTGAGCGCACCTTGTTAGCCGTCTCACTTTTTGTGAGCCTTCCCGTCGTCGCCCAAACCAGCCATCCAGCCGCCGTCGTCTCTGCAAAACCGGAGACGGTGGAGTGGGTTTTACGGAATCCGCTATGGCTCTGAAGAAGAATGGTGGCAGATCTTCCGCAAGTATCAGCTTGCCATCCTCCACCAGCAGAAACGGCTCGGCTATGTGCTCGACCACAGGTAGCAGCGCTTTCTGTACGTCTTCAGATAACTCGCTCCCAGTCCACTTAGGCTCCTTCCATTACAGCGGCAGCGTCGATGACCTCGCATCGATCCGAGGTCGTGTGCAGCGCGAAGTCTTCGCCCGCCTGGACCTCGTTCGCTACGCCACGCATCCGGTTTCTGCGCCGACGAAGACACCCAGGCCTACGAAACATATCTGCGCGCTCGCTACGATCTGCTGCGGCAGACAGCATCGCGGGCTCGAACGAACTCAAAGGTCAGCTTATCTTTCTGTCGGAATCGGTCTGACAAAATAGCACCCAGACTTGCCTCATCTCCTAGTCGGCGATGGAGATCCCCTCGGGGCCTCACGGGCGACGATCATTGGTCCCGGCAGTGCTCACCGACGCAGCGGCCCGTTTTGGAGAGTAAGGCAAATTAAAGACAGGGGAAATGGTTGCAATTCGCTGGGGTTGGCCATACATTTATTTATTCCATCGGCAAATCTGGAAGAGCAGGGCAGCGAATTCCTGAGCTTTTGCGTATGATCCGGGTTGCCAGCAGAAAGTTGGGGAGCGGTCAGTGCCAGAGGAAGGCGGAGGCTGGATTCGGTTCGGTATTTTTGAAGTCAACTCTGAAGAGCGCGTCCTCCTGCGTAAGGGAATCAGAGTGCGCTTGCAGGACAAGCCGCTATCTGTGCTTCTTTTGCTTTTGCAAAACTCCGGCAAGTTAGTGGGCCGGGAGGAATTGCGACGGAAACTCTGGCCGGCTGGGACCAACGTAGACTTTGAGCATGGGATGAGCGTGGCGATGCACAAGCTGCGCGCTGCGCTGGACGACCCAGCTGAGAGGCCGCGGTATATTGAAACCGTTCCCGGCCACGGTTATCGCTGGATCGCGCCGGTCGTCCACCCGAAAGCGGAGGCAAGAGTCGAGTCCCGCTCTTTGCTGGTCGTCTTGCCGTTCATCGGTTACGGTGCCGCATCGGAGCTGGACCACATCGCCGACGGCTTCACCGAGGAGCTGACCGCCCAGATCAGCAAAACGATGCCCGCGCGGCTTGGAGTCATCGGACGGACCACCGCGGGCGGCTACCGCGGCTCGACCAAGAGTATCGCAGAAATTGGCTCGGAGATCGGGGCCGATTATGCCCTGGAAGGCAGTGTTCGCGCTCAAAATGGTGTCCTGCGGCTGACGGCGCAACTCATCCGGGTCTCCGATCAAAGCCACGTTTGGGCTGAATCGGTCGATGGGGACGGGGCCAACAGCATTCAAAGCCAAGTGGAGCTTTCAGAGAGGATCACCCGCGCGCTGGCTGCCTATTTGTTTCCTGCTGAGTCCTCGGTTAGAACACCCCGTCCGAAACGCCGGCCGAATGAAGAGGCATATGCGCTCTACCGTCAGGGCCGTGTGCATTACCCAGGCGGGAGTGAGCGCGAGGGCTTTTTGGGCGCCCAATGCTTTCATCAGGCGATCGCAAAGGATCCCGATTTCGTATTGCCACATGCCCTTCTGTCCATCCTCTACACCTCCGCCGCTCTCTTCGATTCCGGTATCGTAACGGACGCATCCCAACCGACTCTGGCCATGCTCGCCAAGCACTTTGGCGTCCATGCGATGGAACTGGACCCCGACTGCGGCGAGGCCCGGTTTGCGATGGCGGCGCTGAAATTCCACTTCGACTGGGACTGGAGGGCCGCCGAGGCCCACTACAAGAAAGGTCTGGAGCTAAGTCCCAACTTCTCCCTCGGATATCTCATATATGCCCTGGGGCTCGCTCATATGGGATTGTTTCGTGAGGCCCGCGCCCAACTGGACGCGGCCGCCCAGCTCGAACCTGTCTGGCCATTTCTTATTCAGTGGAAAGGGTGGGTGCTGTACTTCACTGGCGACTACCAACAGGCGCTCGCCATTCTCGAAAAAGAGATTGCCATCCGTGGCGACTACATTTTCACCAATCTGCTGCTGAGCGATGTTTACATCTCCGGCGGGCGGCCGGCTGACGCGATCCCGCTGCTGCGCAAGCTCTACCTCATGAGCGACGGGCACACCCTCGCCAACGCAGCCCTGGTCTGCGCCTATGCCCGGTTCGGCCAGGAGGCTGAGGCGCGGCAATGGCTGAAGGTCCTCGAAGACTCGAGCCCGACGCGTTCGGTGAGTCCCTATCACCACGCGATGGCTCTGGCCAGCCTTGGCGAGACCGATCTCGCCTTTGCCATGCTCGATAAGGCGGTGTTGAACCGCTCCGGCTGGATTCCGCAGCTCAACATCGATCCCGGATTTCAGGTGCGGCATTCCGATCCGCGCTGGATGCCGCTGCTGGAGCGGACCTCGCCAATGCGGGTGCGGCGCCAATCAAGAGAAGCGGCTCATTCCCAGCGAGAATCGGCGGGCCGGTGCTCGTTCCGGTCGTCGAGCATGCGTTCGGGGAATTGGCGGCTCTACCACCGGAAATCCTTCGGTGCGCGCTGAACCAGATATTCGAGGACTTTGGCCAGTTGCGGGCCGTCCATGCAGAAATTAAGCTTGTCTGGGTGCGTTCCCGCAGCCCCATGCAGCGTGGCGCAGATGAAGCCCGGGTCCTTGTCCTGCGGGGACTGAAGAACTAACGGCACACTGAAACTCGCGAGCGACTGCAGTGGAATGGTCTTTGCTTTCGGATTTCCGATGGCCTGCTCAACGCTGATCCGGTCCTCAAAGAGGGTCACCCTGAGGGGCTTATCGATAAATGTCTGAGCGGGAAGCACCTCGGGCAGGGCGTCCGGTTGGAAGGACGCACTTTGCAGGATCTCCCGCAGTTCATCGACGAATTTCGCCTCTTTGGCCTGATCGAACAGCTTACTGCTCTCAACGGTCCCATGTTCATCGAAGACAATCACGAGATTATTTTGTCTCCACAAACGCGAGGCGCCGCCCTTGGCGACATATGGGCCACCCGCCATATAACCCAGAGCCCATGAGGAGCTGGTCCACCGCCCCCAAAAGGGCCGGGTATCGCCGTAGCCGGTATCAATGATGGAAAGATTCGAGAGGACCTCTTCGCGGGAGGTCTTGCCCTGTTGAATGAAGGTGAGGTCCAGTTCCTTCTTGCTCGCCTGCGCTCCGTTCGGGAGCCGGGAGTGGGTCGGCACGGGAATAGGCGCCACCACACACCCCGTAATCAGGGGGAAAACGAGGATGCTTACGGCAACCTCTGGGGCAAGAAGAATCGAGAGGAACCTTAGCCGCAATCGAGTCATAACCCACCTTTCCCCCACCAAGCTGCCGCAAATCCCTCTAGGAGACCTTCGCCTCTTTGAGGCGGTCTGAGATTTGGACGCAATGTCTGTTGCGCATTTACGGTGGTTCGAAGGAGCGGAAATCCGAGTGTGAAAAGAACCAAGGCGAGTTGATAGCATTCGTGATACTTGTTCCTCAGCTAGCTGTATTCCTTGAAAGGGTCGGGGCTGGAGGGCCGGAAATTCGAGCGCCGCAGCACCAGCCGGGATCATCGATATTGACCCGCCCTTATTTCCCTTACTTCGTCGCGGCGGCGGCCCCGTCGCGGCTAGAGTTCCCAATGTTCACCCTCTAGCCGCCTAAATTGGGAGCTTATTTCGTTGGGGCCTGAGCAACTTCCTGCTGCAGCCGAATTTGCGGCTGGACTCCAGTATGATGAGCGGCGACGATGCTCTTGGACCCCGGTTGATTGAAGAGCTCGGGGTGGAGATAGTAGCCGCGCTCGTCCGCCGGCTTCTCCTCTTCGACCGGGATGCGGTTCGCGTTGGCATAGGCGTCCTTGCGGATGCCGGTGACCTGCCACGACACCTTCACCGACGGTTTGCTGGTTCGGATGACGAAGTGGTTGTGCCCGATCTCCGTGGCCACGGTTGCCTGCGCGAACTTGCCGACGACGGTGAGCTGATACCGGAAGTCGCGGTTGAGCGATTCGAAGTATTCCGGCAGCTCCACCGTCGCCCGCCCAGCCTTATCGGTTATGATGTTGCCGTTATAGACATCCATCATGTCCGGTGATTCGACGAAGGAGTGCGAAAGGTACTTGTTCGCCGGATCGAGTGGGTCGTCGATCTTGAAGGAGCCGCCTCCCTTGCTGACACTGCCCGTCACATTCAGGTTGCCGGCGAAGTAGCCGTTGCCGCTGGCGTCGACGTGAAACTTCTCCGTAGCACTGGAGGCATCGTTGCCCACTATGCCCTGGAGAAGTAGTCCTCCGGTTGCCGTGGCGAACTGGCCCGCTATGCCAGGCTTGAGTACACAATTCGGATCGCAGGTATTGTTCCAGCCGGATATTCCAACGTCCGGGGAGCTACCCTGGACGCCAACTCCGCCCGGCCCCGCAATTCCCTGAACACCAAAGCTCAAGGCGCCAGTTGTAATGGCGATGCCCATCACGCCATTTCCGCCGCCACCAGAGGCGTTCGTGCCGACGACACCAGCGCCCGCAGAACTAAGACTCAGCCCCTGGACACCCGTCGTAGATCCGCTGTTGCCGTTCGCGACGCCACTGACGCCAACGGCTCCATCCGAGGCACTCTGGCTCACACCCTGGACGCCGATCGTAGGTCCGGTATCGTTGTTCGCTCTGCCGGCTACGCCAATCCCCGAGGAACTCGTGGTGTATCCATAGACACCGGGGCCGGAGCCCGTGGTGGCCAGGTTGTCGCCGCGCACGCCTGCGCCGATAGGGCTGACAGCCGAGGCGTAAACCCCCACCGTGTAGCCACTCGTACCAAGGGAGATGCCACTCACACCGGTGCCACCAGTAGTCGAAGTGTTGACCCCTTGAACACCCACCCCTTGCGGGCTATTGCTTGTGCCACTGGTGCCAATGCCTCCTCCGCTATTAGTCGCGTTCCCGCTTACTCCAGTGCCGTTAGGGCTAGATACGATTCCCCATATCCCGTTTGAATATCCACTGGTCGCAAGCGCACTCCCCGTGATTGCAGTGCCGCCGGACGTAGCGATGTTTGTGGCTGACACTCCCACGCCCGTCGTGCCGGCGGCTGTGCCATTGACGCCATTCCCCCCACTCGTACTGAGCGCATTGCCGCTGACGCCGGTCCCGTTCGGGCTTGAAACCGAACCATAAACGCCATTGGTATATCCAGTCTTACTGGTCGCATTGCCGCACACGCCACACCCTGAGGAGCTATTGCTGGTGCCGCCGACGCCGGTGGTATTACCACTGGTACTGGTGGCGATGCCGGTGACGCCAACGCCGCCTGTGGATGAAGTATTTACGCCGGACACGCCAACACCGTTCGAGCTGGCAGTCGCCCCGTACACGCCGTTGGTGTAACCAGTGAGGCTAGTTGCATTCCCGACAACCCCGCTCCCGCTATTTCCCGTATCAGTACCATGAATCGTGTCCCCACTGCCCGAGGAGGCATTGAGCGTCCCCGAAACCGTCTGGTTGCCGACGAAGGTGTTGCCGACCCCAAGCAGAGGCACTTTGGTCGCATCCACGTTCAACGTAACCGTGCCAGAGGTCCCACCGCCGATCAGGCCGGTTCCGGCCGTCACCCCCGTGATCGTGCCGTTTCCGGTTCCCGTCCCGGGGAAGGTTTGACCGGGAGCAAAGTGGATAGTGCCGTTGAGATTGAAGTAGAAGCCGGTCTCTACGGGAACCGTGGTGGGCGTTGAGGCGAGGAGGTTCAGCGTCCCAGTAGGGCTGGGGGTGTTGTTCAACTGCGCTTCGGCCTGCAACTGGAAGCGCGGTTCCACTATGCTCTGGGTCGCGGAGTTGTACGCTGAGGTCACGAGCTTCAAATATTGCGAGGGGTAAAGCTTGGTAGCGCTCGCTGTGCCGGTCGGTGACAGCAGCAGATAGCCATTCAGGGTCGAAGCGCCATCGACGGTCAGCGCCCCCTCATCCCGAACCGAACCGGCGACGTCCAGCGTCGCCTTCGGAGTGATGGTGCCCACTCCCACATTCGCCCCATTCACAAAGACAGGCGAGTTGACAATCGTACTCGCGCCGGAAAACGCCGACAGATATCCGCTGACGCCGCCCGGAGTCGTGACGTTGGTCAGCGTGTCCGGAGTGACAGCGGAAGAAGCTGCCGCAGCCCCGACAGGGTTTTTCGCCGTCGCCAGGGCAAAGGCCGAAGCCGGCAGGCCGCCTAGGGTCGCCGCGTCGGCGGCCTTTAGCGCGTATGGTACGCTCGCGAGGAGCACGCGCGGCTGTGCCGGCTCTCCGGCAATCTGGATCTCGAGCCAGCGAGCTTCGCCGGTCGAGAAGAGATCGGAGGGCAGGCCGTTCAGGTTCGCCGCGCCGAGCTGGACTTTGTAGTGTCCGGCGTCGTCGACAGTGACCGTCTGGGTTTCGCTAAAGAGTGGCTCGCCGCCCTGTTCATCCTTAAAGATCAGGAAGGTGGCGGCATGTTCACCGGCGAGGGCTTTGCCGCCGCTGCCAATCGCCGTACCGGAATACGGCACAAGGGCAGGGACCGCGGTGGGGGCGGTTGCCGCCATCGGCGTTTCGGGCTTGACGCTCGCGGTTTGGGCGAGGGAGAGATTGTGGGCGGCCATCGAAACGACGGACGCGAGAACCAAGGCAAACGTAGTCCTTCGGACCTTCATGTGACTCTCCTGTGGCTCCTTCGCGTCCTAATGGCTGAAGCAAAGGGTCGATGATCTGGTGTCAGTTCGACATCGTTGAGCGATCCTCTTCCGGTTTGCTTTGACCAGTGCGCCCGACGAGACACAGCTTCACCCGACTCGCAGGAAATCACAAATCATCCCTGAGTCATCCGGAAAGTCTATACAGGCCAAGCACTTATGGGAGGGAGTCAAGCGGGCGGAAGCTGAAGAGGCCGCTCAGCGAGCTCTAGCGCGCAGGAACCTTTCCGATGAGGCGCTCGAAACGAGGGTCGTTCGCAGAGCGTCGGCTATCGGATCGAACGATCAGAAATACAAAGATAATCACATCTTTTTTAGAGTTCGCTTGCTCCAACTGCTCGACGGACTTGGTTACATCGCCCAACCCCGCATCGACGACGGCGTAATAAAGCGGGGAAACATAGTGCTCTTGGCGATGACACTGAGCTGGCCAACAATAGCCTCGGCCTCCGCTTTCCTTCAGCCCGTCCATAGTTGGAGCCCAAGGCCGCCAGCGTCGCCGGCTGGAGGGTCGTCTCAAAGTCGTCGACGGCCTGGCTTTGCGCGCCCCTCAACTCACTGGGCGCACGGCCCAGGCTAAAATATGCTACCGCGGAATCCGGACCAAGTTCTATCGTTCAATTGCCCTGCTCGACAGCGCGGACAGAAATGCCGATAGGCAGTTCTGTCCGCGGCGACCAGGCGTGCTCGCTTGGAAAGACCAGACCCTGTATTCCTTCCCCTTCCAGAATCTGGGACCGAGCCATTGACGCGGTCAAGTCATCGATGGAAAGGCAGGCGCACACAATTGCCTTTCCGGGCTCAGAGGAACTCAAGTCTGAGAGGTCCAATGCGCGGTCGAGGCTAACGGCAACGGCAAAGACGATGCGCGGGTATTTGCTGGTGCTGATTTGAGCTGCGCCCCCGAGAGGCGCCTGGCGGGCCGTCACCTCTTTGCTGGCGTCAAATATCCACAGGCGAAAATCGTTCCCACCAAGATGCATCTCGTCATGACGGCTGAAGAGGCATTCCCGCCGGCTCCGTCAGGTTTTGCAGTTGCCGAAAAGTACCGTGACCTCGTCGAATATGTAATAGTCGTCGAGTTGGCCAAATCTCGCGATCGCCGCCTCGATAGCTGCCTTATTTTCGGCCAGCTTCGCCTGGTGCTCGGCCAGTTGTGCTTGATGCTGGCCCCTCTAGTTAACCGTGAGTTGCACAGTGGCGGTTTGCTGCACTTCTCCGATGGTTGCTGTGATGGTGACGGTATAGCTCTTAGGAGCAACGGTAGAATATCCCGCGAAGTAAGCGCCACATCCTCCAAGAAAGGTGAGTGAACCCAGCGATGCCAAGAACAGCACACCGAGAGTGGATAGTCTCCGACGCCGTTTGCCGGGGATAAAGAACCATCCGATCAGGGCCAACGCCGGTATCGCTGACGGCCATGGAGAGCTACTGGACGCCACCGCTGCCGACGCAGTCTTAATGGTGAGGGTAGATGTGGCCGAAGTGCTGCCGGGCGTCACCGTCGACTGAGAGAAGGCGGCGGTGGCGCCCGGAGGCAGTCCGGTTGCCGTCAGGGTCACAGCGGGAATCGTTGCCCCATTTGTCGCGGTCACGGTGAGAGAGAACTGTGCCGAGCCGCCGGGAGCGACGGATTGCGGCGGCGTGGTGGAGGCGACAACAAAATCGGGCGTCGTTATTCCGGTACCAGTGAGGTTTATGATCTGGGGTGAATCCGCCGAGTCATCGGTGATCAGAACGTTGCCGGTGAAGCTGCCTGTCGTAGCTGGAGCGAAAGTAACCGAGATGACGCAGCCTGCTCCAGCTGCCAGCGAGGCGCCGCAGTTGCTGGTTTCAGTGAATTGACCCATTAGCGGCGAACTAAGGGCCGTGATGCCGGTGATGGTCAACGGCACGCTACTGGTGTTGTTCAGAGTGACCATTTGTGCCGCCGAGGTTGTACCCGCGGTCGCGGAGAAGCTGAGCGACGAAGGGGAGAGCGAAGCGACGGGAAGAGGCGCAGCTGTTCCTGTTCCGCTCAGGCTGATGGTCTGTGGCGAGCCGGTGGCATTGTCGGTGACCAGGATGCTGCCGGTGAAGCTGCCCGTCGTGGCGGGAATGAAGGTGACGGAGATTGCGCAGCCTGCTCCAGCTGCCAGCGAGGCGCCGCAGTTGCTTGTTTCAGTGAATTGACCCATTAGCGGCGAACTAAGGGCGGTGATGCCGGTGATAGTCAGCGGCACGCTGCCAGTATTGCTCAGAGTGATCATTTGTGCCGCCGAGGTTGTACCCGCGGTCGCGGAGAAGCTGAGCGACGAAGGGGAGAGCGAAGCGACGGGAAGAGGCGCAGCTGTTCCTGTTCCGCTCAGGCTGATGGTCTGTGGCGAGCCGGTGGCATTGTCGGTGACCAGGATGCTGCCGGTGAAGCTGCCCGTCGTGGCGGGAGTGAAGGTGACGGAGATTGCGCAGCCTGCTCCAGCTGCCAGCGAGGCGCCGCAGTTGCTGGTCTCGTTGAACAGGCCCATCAGCGGAGAGCTTGGGGCGGTGATGCCAGTGATGGTCAACGGTGCTTTGCCGGTGTTGCTGAGCGTCACGGTCTGTGCCGCTGAGGTCGTGCCAGCGGTGGCGGAGAAGCTCAACGATGAAGGCGAGAGCGAAGCGATCGGAAGAGGAGCCGGTGTTCCCGTCCCGCTCAGGCTCATGGTTTGCGGCGAGCCTGTCGCGTTGTCGGTGACCAGGATGTTGCCGGTGAAGCTGCCGGTGGTGGCTGGAGTGAAGGTTACTGAGATGGTGCAGCTTGCCCCGGCGGGCAGCGATGCGCCGCAGTTGCTGGTCTCGTTGAACAGGCCCATCAGTGGCGAGCTTGGGGCCGAGATGCCGGTAATGGCCAACGGTGCTTTGCCGGTGTTGCTGAGCGTGACCGTCTGTGCCGCAGAGGTGGTGCCCACGGTGGCGGAAAAGCTCAGCGATGAAGGGGAGAGCGAAGCAACCGGAAGAGGCGCGGCTGTGCCCGTGCCGCTCAGGCTCATGGTTTGCGGCGAACCGGTCGCGTTATCGGCTACCAGAATGTTGCCGGTAACACTGCCTGTCGTCGCCGGACTGAAGGTGACTGAGATGGCGCAGCTTGCCCCGGCGGCCAGCGATGCGCCGCAGTTGCTGGTCTCATTGAATACGCCCATCAGTGGAGAACTTGGGGCGGTGATGCCGCTGATGGCCAACGGCGCTTTACCGGTGTTGCTCAGCGTCACCGTCTGTGCCGCAGAGGTGGTGCCCACGGTGGCGGAAAAGCTCAGCGACGAAGGCGAGAGCGAAGCGATCGGAAGAGGAGCCGGTGTTCCCGTTCCGCTCAGGCTCATGATCTGGGGCGAACCGGTCGCGTTGTCGGCGACCAGGATGTTGCCGGTGACACTGCCTGTGGTGACAGGCGCGAAAGTGACCGAGATGGTGCAGCTTGCCCCGGCGGGCAGCGATGCGCCGCAGTTGCTGGTCTCGTTGAACAGGCCCATCAGTGGCGAGCTCGGGGCGGTGATGCCGGTGATGGCCAACGGCACGCTCCCGGTGTTGCTGAGCGTCACGGTCTGCGCAGCCGAGGTCGTACCGGCGGCCGCGGAGAAGCTCAGCGTTGAAGGAGAAAGCGAAGCAACCGGGGCGGCCCCGGTTCCGGTAACGGTGAAGGTCTGGGCCGGGTAGCTGCGCAGACATCCGCCGCATCCGGAAGGTTGCGGCTGGATAGTGACCGTCCCGCTATAGGCCTGGGTCGCCCCGGGGGTAAAGATGAAGGGGATGGTGCAGCTCGCGCCCGGAGCGATCGGTGAAGAGCAAGAAGACGGCTGGATCAGAAAGCCTGAGCCGCCGATTGCGATGCTTCCGACCACGACCGTATCCGTCGTGCTGATGTTAGTGACGGTGACCGATTGGGGGGCGCTGCTCGTATTTACGATCTGGTTGCCGAAGGCGAGAGTGGCCGGAGATATGGTCAACACCGGCGGCTGAGCGATACCTGCGCCGGTGATGGCGATGGTTTGCGCGGGATAGTTGCGCGTGCACCCGCCGCATCCGCTGGGTTGCGGCTGAAGAGTGACCGTTCCGCTAAAGGCCTGAATCACCGAAGGGCTGAATACGACAGAAACGGTGCAGCTCATGCCCGGAGCGAGAGGCGACGAGCAGCTCGGACTAGAAGCGGTGAGTGCTACCGAGGAAGTCGTAAAGACGCCGCCGAGGACGACCGTGTCGGTCTTGCTGATGTTGGTGACGGTCACCGATTGGGGGGCGCTGCTCGTATTTACGATCTGGTTGCCGAAGGCGAGAGTGGCCGGAGATATGGTCAACACCGGCGGCTGAGCGATACCTGCGCCGGTGATGGCGATGGTTTGCGCGGGATAGTTGCGCGTGCACCCGCCGCATCCGCTGGGTTGCGGCTGAAGAGTGACCGTTCCGCTAAAGGCCTGAATCACCGAAGGGCTGAATACGACAGAAACGGTGCAGCTCATGCCCGGAGCGAGAGGCGACGAGCAGCTCGGACTAGAAGCGGTGAGTGCTACCGAGGAAGTCGTAAAGACGCCGCCGAGGACGACCGTGTCGGTCTTGCTGATGTTGGTGACAGTCACCGACTGCGGGACGCTGATGTTCACGATCTGGTTGCCAAAGTCCAACGAGGCAGGCGAGATCGTCAGCACCGGCGGCTGGACGATGCCGGTGCCGGTAAGGGTGACGGTGGGGGCGGCCTTTATGGAGTCGCTATTGACGGTCAGCGTTGCGGTCTTGTCGCCCAACGATGTGGGCGTATAGACGATCGACAGGGTGCAACTGCTTCCTGCGGTCAGGGAACCGGCACAGTTGTTGGTCTGGCTGAAGTCTGCAGAACCGGTGATGGGGAATCCGGTGAGCGTCAGTGTGCCGATGCCGGTGTTCTTCAGCGTCACCGTCTGCACAATGCTGGCAATGCCCTGCACCTGGTTGCCAAAGGGCAGAGAGGTTGGAGTCGCCGTCGCCACCGCTTCGTGAAAGGTGAAGGTGGCCGAAGCAGTTGTGCTTCGGGAAAAACCGGTTGCCGTGGCGATGGCATTCACGGTCTCATTAGCATTGACGGTGATCGCTCCGATGTATTTCGTCGAGTTGCTCGAAGGGACAGAGCTGTCGGTGGTGTAGAAGATGGTCGCGTTGGGCGTCGTGTCCGTAATAGTGACTTGCTGGCTGCTGGTGTAGGTTCCGGTCCCAGGCGCAATGACCGGTGTGGCTGCGGGCGGATTCACTCCTGAGCCGCTCAACGGCAGCGTGATCGTCTGAAAGGGTTGTCCCGTTCCGGAGACGTAGGTGACGATGGTTGCGGTTCCGGTGTAGGCTTGCGCCGCGGTCGGCGAAAAAGTCACCTGAAACTGACAACTTGCGCCCACCTGAACCGCAACACCCAAGCAGGTGCCTTGCGTTAAGGTGAAGGCCGGATTGTCCGTCGCAACACTATAGACGGTCGATGCGTAGAAGTTGCCCTCGTTGGTCATGGTTACGGCGAGCGTATTGCTGGTTCCCGGCGCTTGCGCTGCAAAAACGAGCGGACTTGGACTCAACACATCGTAACTGCCATCGGTTGTTCCAGCCAGCTGGATCGTCTGAGGCGAATTCGTTCCGTTTCCGTTCAGCGAGTTGGAGGAGATCGAAATTGCGCCTGAGAACTTGCCCGGATGTGTGGGAGCAAAGACCACGCTCACCTGGCACAGCGTTCCCGGAGCGAGCACGATGTTGAACGTGCACTCATTCGCGCCACTGGAGTCAAGACTGAAGCCCGCATCGGAAAGCTCAGAAAGTGTAAACGCGAGAATCGTCAGCGGCTCGTTGCCCCCGTTGTAAACGCTGGCGGTTGAGTTTGTTTGCGAAGAACCAGCATCGACTTCGCCAAAGTCGATCGTTTCCGAGGAGCGGTCAAAGATGTCGAGATTGACGTAGTTCGAGACGTAGAGGGTTCCGTCGGACCCGAGCGACATGCCCAGCGGGGAGCTTCTGCCGAAAGAAGCGATTGGGGTGGAGTAATCGGACTTCGACAGCTCGGCGACGCCGTCCGTCGGGCTATACCGGGTCGCATACAGAGTGTCGGCTGCATCCACCGCCAGGCCTTCGCTGGCGCCAACGGTGTTGACCTGGGTCTGCACTCCGGCAGGTGTGATCTTGTCGATTTCGTAGCCGCCGACGAAAAGATCCCCGGCGCTATCGGCTGCCGCGGTGAAGGGCTGAAGAACGCCGGGATCGAAGGTGTCTGCGTACGCGGTTGTGCCATTCGGCCTCAATGCGTAAGCGACTCCGTTATTGCGGATTTGATTGACAACATAAATGCTTCCATCGACTCCAACGGCGCCGGGATACCAGCTCGTCGTTGAGTCGGGTGTTATTGGTGGGTCCTCCGGAATCTGATACGTGCCTTGCACACCCTGCACGGTGTCGTAGGTTGTCACGGTGCTGGTCTCATTGAAGAGGTACAGCACGCCTGCGCCGTCGATGCCGATCGTCCAGAAGTAGGGCGGGTTGGTGAGCGGAATCTGCGTGGCCACACCGCCTTTGGTCACGCTTTCAATGTAGAAGGTGTTGCCGTTGGGAAGGATGTACACGACCCCGTTCTCATCGACAACAGACTGGTAAATATAGCTATTGGTAGGAACGCTCGTCGTAAACCCACCAGGTTGAAGTAGGGAGAACGGCGCCTGCCCCACACCGCCGAGCAAGACCGTCGCTAGCCGCGTGGTTCCGTCCATCAGAAATATAGCGTCCTTGCGGGCGCCCGGCAGCGAGGGTTGGAAGGTCACCGTAGCGTTGCAGGTTTCGGACGCGCCGGAGGCTGTGCAAGTGACCGCTCCGATGGTGTAATCGTGGCCGTAGTGCAGGGTTGCGGTGGGCGTAAAGCTGCCCGAGTATCCTGAGACGGAGAATGATGCGGTCAGCTGCTGAGCGGCCGCCGCGCCAACGCCCACCTCGGCAGCGCTGAAGGAAATTATGGCCGGCGCTGGCGGAGTCGCAGTGATGGCCAGCGGGTGAACAGACAGCCCATTCGGTGTCGCCGAACCTGGGTCCACCGTCCCCAAATAGCGGGCAGTAACCCCGTTCTGGGGAATGGCCTCCGACTGCTGGGCCGACACGCGAAGCGTCGTTGCGGCGCATAGAAAGAGCATTACCGCAATCAGGCGCAGGCAACTAAAGAAGGACGAGTAGCCGCCTGCACAATTCTGGACTTCCTGGCCGGTCAATGTCGTGTCGTTCTCCACTGCGGTTCTCCTGTTAAAACTCTTGCCGGGTTGCGCTACTCGATATCTTTCATACTTGGTAGTTGGTCATCCGACTTGCCAAGCAGTCTTGGCGGCAAAGAAGTATCCAGCAGGCGCGTCTTCTCGGGGGCCTCTTCAGGGCCGCTTCGGTCACTCTGCGAGGGCTGGTGGGGCGCCTGAGTGCGGAACAGGAGAACTCGCTCCTCCCATTCCACCCTCACCACGCGACGGGAAGTGACCGCTCTCAACGGGTTCGACGGAGTGGAAAAGAGCAGGCTTGCCCGCTGGTGTAGCCATTGATAGAGTCGAAGCATTCAAGGCACCTCAAATCTGGCTGCGATTATGTCGGCGGTCGGGGCAAAACTCCAGTGACGGGTTAGGACAACTTCTGACAAAGACTGACTCTGCCTATGTCCTTGAAAAATAGCGACCTTCTGGCCTTCGGGGAGTTCCGGATCGATGTTCCCGCACGGAGCTTATTGCGGGATTCGGTCCCAATTCCGCTCAATCGCCGCGCCTTCGACGTGCTTCTGTACCTTGCCCAGAACCCGGGAAGAGTGATCTCCAAGGAAGAGCTGCTGAAAACCATCTGGCCTGACTCCTTCGTCGACGAGAGCAGCTTGACCAAAAGCATTTCGGTGCTGCGGAAGGCACTCAAAGACGAGTCGGGTGAGCACGGCGTTATCGTGACTTTGGCGGGCCGGGGCTATCAGTTCGTCGTTCCGGTCGAGTCGATTGGGAAATCGCTTCTGGCTCCTGCGGTTCCGGAGACCGGGTTGACGCTGGACGGATCTGGAAGCATGGATGTCCTGCTTCAGGAGCGAACGCAGCGAACCAGCGTGACCATCGAGGAAACGAAGTATGCGGCTCCGCCACCCTCAGGGCCGCTAAGGATTTTCGGCGCCGTTGCTCTTCTCGCTGTTATGGCCGCGATTGTGGCGGGAGTAACGCTCTGGAAGAGTCGGACGCCCGTCAAAGGACCGGTAAGCGCGGTTTTGGCCGACTTCGACAACACGACTGGAGAACCGAAATTCGACCACGCTCTGAATCAGGCGCTGCAGATCGATCTCGAGCAGTCTCCGTATCTGCAAATCCTGTCGAAGACAAGAATTCAAGAGACACTGGCCGAGATGCAGCAGGAGAAAGGTGAGCCTCTCTCCCCCCCGCTGGCGCGAGAGGTCTGTGAGCGCAACAATGCCCTGGTAGTTCTGCATGGATTGATTTCAAAGTTTGGCGGCAGGTACCTTGTCCTTCTGAATGCGGATAGCTGCGTTACCGGGAAGACACTCGCCGGGGAGAAGACGAGCGCCGACTCCGAGGAAGAGGTGCTCAACGCTCTCGACAGGGTCGCCGGCCGAGTGCGACGCCAACTTGGGGAGTCCGCCGCGTCGATCGATCACTATCAGATCCCCATTGCGCAGGCTACGACTCCTTCGCTCGATGCCCTCCGGACCTACTCCGAAGCGCAAGAGAGCTTCAGGCGAGGGGATATGAAGGCCGCCCAAACCTTACTGTATCGCGCGATCGGATTCGATCCGAACTTCGCCTCGGCCTATCGGATACTGGGCTTGAGCTACTACAACCTTTCCGACTATGAAAAAGCCGGTGAGCTCTTCAAGAAAGCCTTTGACCTGCGTGAACACACGACAGAGCGTGAACGACTCAGCATCGAGACGATGTACTACGGCTACTCGCTGAACGATTTCGAAGAAGCGATCCGCCGCAGCCGCCAGTTTTTGCAGATATATCCGGACGTCGCCGAAAACTGGGTGACTCTCTGCAATCTCTTAACACAGCTCGGGCAGTATCCCCAGGCCGTCAATGCCGGCGAACGCGCCCTGCTCCTCGATCCTCACTCCGGCATTGCTTCCGTCGAGCTGGCACGCGCATATCTGCGAGCCAATCGCTTCGGCGATGCCAAGAGGATCGCTCAGGCCGCGGTCGCCGAGGGAAAAGACGATTGGGACATCCACAGCATTCTTTTTCAGATTGCCTTCTGGGAGCAAGACGCCGCAGCCATGAAGTCGGAAGGCGAGTGGGGCCTCTCGCACCAGCACGCGAACACCTCTCTTTACGATTTGGGGTTCGCAGCGATGGCGGGTGGTCGCTTACGCGAGGCGTCGGATGACTTCTCGCGGGCGCGGGCCGACTCTGTGAAGAACGGCGAGACGGAATTTGCAGACGAGGTCTTGCTCGACTCGACCTCAATGTGGATCGAATTGGGAGAGAAAGCCAGGGCGGCAGCGAATCTGAAAGAACTTCGGCCAGAAATGGGCGACCCGGGCGACGTGGCCTTTCTTAAAGCCTCGAACGGCGACGCTACTTCCGCGAAACAGTTTCTGGCTGCGGAAGAGGTCAAGCCGCAGGATACGATTAGTACTTTCGTCAACTTGCCGATACTCCGAGCGGTAGTTGCCTTGAAAGACCATCAGCCTGAAGCTGCCATCCAACTACTGGAACCGGCCCGGCCCTATCAGTTGCGCGATTATAGCGTGCCATATTGGAGAGCCCAGGCAGAAACCGAAGCTGGCATGCTGGACCGCGCCGCGGGCGACTATCGTCTGATTCTCGACAATCCTGGAGTCAATCCGATTTCGCCCGAGTACTCACTGACGCACTTGAACCTGGCCCGCGTCCTGATGCTTCAAAACAAATTTGAGCCGGCGCGCCGGGAGTACCAGAAATTCCTCAAAGCGTGGAAAGATGCCGATCAAAATCAGGCTCTCTTACAAACGGCCAAAGAAGAATTCGACAAGCTGCCGAATTAGCGCAGCGTCAGGCGTGAAGAGGCACTCTCCCCTCCCCCTATTTTCCTTTAAAATCCTTATTTTCAACAGCTTCGGTGGATAACATGAGCTACGTTCTTTGTTTTGTTCATCGCGTTTCGCAAATTCCTTTTTATCAACGAGATAGGTACCTCGACCTAGTCTCCGACCCTAGTCTGACCGGAGCGGATGCGCGTTCGTACCAAAAAGGGAAAGGCAGCTTCCGCCACCCTATCAATCTGCTACCTGGATTTCATTGTTGTTCTATTTCTATCTTAGCAAAGTGAATGGTTTCACCACGCGAGGTTTTGGGATTTCGCATTCCTTGTGGAATGAACAGCAGGGAAATGTGGGGCATCCTGCCTCCGCAGGCACATAGTGCTCGGGTTGGCCGGCGAGGAGGGCGGCGATGGAGATGTCTTCGTCGAGGGCTTCCCAGTGGAGTCCGCGGGCGCTGATGCGGAGTTGGTCGCGCTGCTCCGGTGTGGCGCGGAGGAGGCGGGGAAACCAGGCGGGTGGGACGCCGAGGGTTCGTCCGTCGCTGAGGTCGACACCCATGCTGTCGTCGTCGAAGCGGACGTTCATCGGTGCCGGGGTCGCGCTAACGGAAGGAGTCATTCCATGCTCTTTCGATACGGGCCTTGTGTCTTCGACGACTTCGAGCAATTCGCGTAGAGTGCGAGGGTCGTAGCCGCTATTGTAGGCCACTCTCACTTCGGGATTAGACAGAAGTTTGCCTCATGCTCTGAAGAAAGCGACATGGCCAGGGCAGGGTGTGGGTGCCCGCTTCACGCGTCCCTCAGCGGCTGAAGCCGCTTTCATTTGGGCTCGTGAGGGCACGGCTGAAGCCGTGCCCCTTCCGATAGAGTGAACAGAATATGAAAGAGAATGAGCGGGTTTTGGGGCGTTTGCGGAAGGACCGTCCGATGACGACGATCAGCATTCGGGTGGCGGAGGATGTGATTGAGGACCTGAAGAAGGTTGCGCCGGAGCTGGGCTTCTCCGGGTATCAGCCGCTGATTCGGGCTTATGTTGGGCAGGGACTGCGGAAGGACCTGGCGCGGCTGGAGCGGGATTCGGCGGAGGCTTTGACTGCGAGTCTGCGTCGGAGGGGAGTTGCGGCCGAGATTATTCCGGGAGTCGATTGCGGAGGCGGAGAGTCTACGATAGCGTCGTACCCGCTATCAGGCCCACTCTGGCCACAGAGAGAACGAGTGTCCCGCGCTCGGATGGGCCACTCGACGCGCCTATGCAATACTTACCGGCAGCGCAATCTTTGCGATTAGGGCCAATTCTGATGATTGAAATCGAGATAGTGACCGCCAATGTTCTGGAGGTCGAGTGCGACGTCCTGATCCTGAAGTATGCCCAAGGGCTTCACGGAGCTGATCGTGAGGTGGTGGATGCATTAAGGCGTGCTGGGCGCGACGTGGCCGGAATCAGCCCCAAACCACGAGAGCGCGTTTTGGTGGATTCGTCGGGGGCGCTACAGGCAGCTCGCGTGCTGTTCGTGGGAGTCGTTCCGATCGACGAGTTTGAGTATTCTGAGATCAGAGAATTTACTAAGAAGTCCATCGCGTCGATTCCTTCGCTGATTCCTACCGCGAGGCGAGTTGCAATGACTATGCACGGAGTTCTTCGGGGGCTAGACGAACGGGAATCGTTCCTGGCGCAGCTAGGCGGGATATTTGACGCAGCTTTGTGGGGCACCGCGCAACTGCGTGTTTCGATTGTGGAACGGGATCCGGGCAGGGCTGCGCGGCTGAGAGAGTTATTAAGTGAGGCGCTTCGACGCGTGTCCGCTTCGCAGAACCCGTCGAACACTGGCCGGGATTCTAAGCAGGAGCAGGCAATCACGGCAGGCGTTTCCTCGGGAACGAGGCCTCGCGTCTTTGTGGCGATGCCTTTTAGTAAGGAGCTTGAGGATGTGTATGTGTTCGGAATTCAAAGCCCGGTAAACAGCGCTGGCTATCTCTGCGAGCGCATGGACATGGTGTCTTTCACTGGAGATATTCTCGACCGGGTAAAGTCGCGCATAGAAAGTGCTGAGCTGGTTGTTGCGGATTTGACTGGCGCCAATCCGAATGTATATCTCGAAGTAGGGTATGCCTGGGGCAAAGGGCGTCCTACGTTGCTGCTGGCAAAAAAAGCGGAAACTCTAATGTTCGACGTTCGGGGCCAGCGTTGCATCGTGTATGAGAATATCGTCGACCTTGCGAAGAGGCTGGAGGCAGATCTGGCTTCGCTGGAGCGATCGAGATAGCCAGGGGAAGTGTTTGCGGAAGGACCGTCCGATGACGACGATCAGCATTCGGGTGGCGGAGGATGTGATTGAGGACCTGAAGAAGGTTGCGCCGGAGCTGGGCTTCTCCGGGTATCAGCCGCTGATTCGGGCTTATGTTGGGCAGGGACTGCGGAAGGACCTGGCGCGGTTGGAGCGGGATTCGGCGGAGGCTTTAACTGCGAGTCTGCGGCGTCGGGGAGTTGCGGATGAGGTTATTCAAGAGGCTATTGCTGAGGCGGGGTTGGAGAGTCGACGCTAGCGAGCCCAAGTCTTGCAGCCTTTCTGGAGTGGAGAGAACCCACATCCCAACGACAGGGATGTGGGGCACCCGCGCACTCCCAAGTTACGGATAAACAGACATCGTGTGAAGCCCGATCGCGAATCCCGGACTAGCTCGTGTGCCGCTCCGGTGCATGCGAAGCCGCCAAAGCAGTCCGTTCTGCTATCTTCTTTAGCAGGAATGTCCAGAAGAATATGCCGAGAAGACCTCGAACTCACCAACTCGCCGACCAAGCTATAAATCGCTTACATGCCCAGTTCGAACACCAAGGCTGGACGGTTGAGGACTTGAGCAAGGACTACGGAGAAGACCTCTTCGTTCGGATATTTGAAAACGAAGTGGCATCACCCTACGCTTTTTTTGTTCAAGCGAAAGCCACTGACAAGCGCGCGAATTATCTTCGCCCGAAAGCCGATGCTCTTCTTTTCCCGATTGAGACAGGACATCTACGCCACTGGGTTCGCTTCTCCGAACCTGTGTTTCTTACCTTATATGATTCCTCGTCTGACCAGACTTTCTGGGTATGCGTTCAGTCAGCAACAAAGCGGATTGGCGTTTTGGAGAAAACATACAAGAAAAAGACTGTAAGTATCGCCATTCCTTGTCGCAATTTGCTCGATTCCGATGGTTTGCTGCGAATGCGAGGAATTACCAAGTTGCGCTTCGAGCGAAGTGATAGGGAGAGACAAGGTGCCAGACTCTTGATTGATCTACTCGAGGGTAGGTTCGACTTCAGAGTCCTTCATTATGATCCCGACAGCGAGTTCGTTGAGATTGAGACTGATTCGAATGTCGAATTTATCTTCCTCGGCGCGGCCGCCAAGCGAATGGGTAAATTAATAGAGAAATCCGGATTGGCGCCGGAAGAGCTCCTGCTAAAGGCTTCTGAAGCTTTTCTGAAAAAACATGAGCCCTACCGGAATAAGCCAATACCTAGAGAGTGGAAAGCTCGAACTTTGCGTACGTTACGGGACATGGAAGAAAACAAAGAAAGGGATGCGGGAAGATTGCCCATGCCCCACAAAGTAATGTCTGGACCACTTCGCTAGACAGTGGTCTTTGATGTCCGGCGATAACGACAGCCTTCCGGTCGCGTATGGGGCAACGTCGCGCGTCATCACCTCGCCCACCGGCCTTGTTTTCGACACGGAGGATGCGGGAGGAGAGACTGTAAATAATCTCTTGAAGACGGCCGGATCGGTCGCAGAAACTCTGGTGAAAACAAAGCTTAAGTAATGATCTACACATCTGCTCGATCGATCAAATAGGCAATTTCATTTTGTGGTCGGCTTTTTAGGTATCTCGCAGCTACTTCTGCAAAGCATTCGCAATCGCCGTTTCCGCTAATGGTCCCATGATGGCGTAGCCTTGGGCGGTGGGGTGGACTCCGTCTTTGGCGAGGCCGGGTTTCATGGCTCCTTTGTCGTCTGTCATTGCTGAGTAATAGTCGAGGTAAGTGAGTCCCTGTTTGGCGCAGTAGTCTTTGAGCCAGGCGTTGAGTTCGCGGATGGTGGGTACGGGGTCGACTCCGGGTTTCCAGGGGTAGTTATAGGCGGGAGTTATGGAGGCGAGGATGACTTTGATTCCGCTGGCGCGGGCGATGTCGGCCATGGAGGTGAAGTTGTCTTCGATCATCTGCGGGGTGGAGGGGCCGGTGTTGCCGGCGATGTCGTTGGTTCCGGCGAGGATGACGACGGCAGAGGGGTGGAGATGGACGACGTCCTGCTGGAAGCGGACGAGCATTTGCGGGGTGGTCTGGCCGCTGATGCCGCGGTTGATGTAGGGCTTGCCGGGGAAGAAGTCTCCGGTGTCGGGCTGGCGGCCCCAGCCGTCGGTGATGGAGTCTCCGTAGAAGACGACGCGGGGTTGGGCGGGGTCGGGTGCGGGGAGGGCGGCGTTGTCGGCGGCGTAGCGGTGGAGGTTGGGCCAGTCGACGTCTTTGGATTGGAAGCTGGCGGCGTATTGCTTGGCTCCGGTGAGGTCGGCCTGACATTTGTTGAGGTCGTCCTGGGATTGCTTGAGGTCTTTGGCGCAGGTGGGGGACGGGGGTGGGCCGGGGTTTGGGGGTAGGGCGTGGAGGGATGTGGTGGCGAGGATGAAGACCATGGCGAGTTTTTGGGGTGAGTTCAAGGTTGGTTCCTTTTCAGGGGTAATGCTAACTGATCCTTGATGCTGGTTTGGTTCTCGTGTGGAGATTCGGGACAACGCAGGTCCTTCGCTCCCTCAGGATGACAATTGTTATTTAGCAGGGTTTGGTGGTGGCGACAGTCGTATCGCGGCGATGCTAGCCTTGCTGCTAAAGGATAGGAGTTGGCGATGGATAGTGCGGTGATCGATGCGGTGGCGAATCCGTTTGCGGTGACGGAGGAGCGGGAGCAGTTGCGCAAGGAGATTCGGGAGTTTGCGCTGCGGGAGGTGGCTCCGAATGTGTCGCGGTGGGATGAGGCGAGCGAGTTTCCGGCGGAGGTGGTGAAGGCGCTGGGGCGGATGGGGCTGCTGGGGATTATCTTTCCGGTGGAGTATGGCGGCGCGGGGCTGGGCTATGTGGATTATGTGCTGGCGATCGAGGAGTTGTCGGCGGTGGATGGGTCGATCGGGATTATAGTGGCGGCGCATAATTCGCTGGCGACGAACCATATTTTTGTGGCGGGGAATGAGGAGCAGCGGCGGAGATGGGTTCCGCGGCTGGCTTCGGGGGAGTGGCTGGGCGCGTGGGGTTTGACGGAGGCGGGCTCGGGCTCGGATGCGGCCGGGGCGCGGACGACGGCGGTGCGTTCGGACAAGGGTTGGGTGCTGAATGGGAATAAGACATTCATCACGAATGGTCATTATGCCGACGTTGCTGTGGTGATTGCGGTGACGGATCGCGAGAAGGGCGTGCATGGGCTGTCGGCGTTTGCGGTGGAGAAGGGAACGGCGGGGTTTCGGGCGGGGAAGAAGGAAAACAAGCTGGGGTTGCGGGCGAGCGATACTTCGGAGCTGATCTTTGAGGACTGCGAGATTCCCGCGGAGAATTTGCTGGGCGCGGAGGGTCAGGGGTTTGTGGATTCGATGCGGATTCTTGATGGCGGTCGGGTTTCGATAGCGGCTCTGGCGCTGGGGATGGCGAAGGGAGCGTTGGAGGCTTCGTTGAAGTATGTGAAGGAGCGGCGGCAGTTTGGGAAGGCGATTGCGGAGTTTCAGGGGATTCAGTGGAAGCTGGCAGATATGGCGACGGAGCTGGATGCGGCGCGGCTGCTGACGCATCGCGCGGCGGTGATGAAGGATGCTGGGTTGAAGACGACGCTGGAGTCGGCAATGGCGAAGTTGAAGGCGAGCGAGGTTGCGGTGAAGATTTGCGATGAGGCGGTGCAGCTTCATGGCGGGTATGGGTTTATTAAGGATTATCCGGTGGAGAAGTTTTACCGCGATGTGAAGCTTTGCACGATTGGGGAAGGGACTAGCGAGATTCAGCGGATGGTGATTGCGCGGGAGCTTTTGAAGGTGGCTCCTAGTCGGGGTTAGGGCAGCTAAAGGGCGGGCGGCTAAGAAGCGGTTAGCTAAAGAGCGGGTAGCGGGTTTTTTGAGTTAACAAAGGCATGTAAGTGGGAGGTCGTCACGATGGGACGCAGATACGCCAACATTCTTGAAACCGTGGGCAATACCCCGGTGGTGAAGATCAATAAGCTCGCTCCTCCGGAGATCGATCTTTATGTCAAGATCGAGGCCTTTAATCCGCTTGGCTCCGTCAAAGACCGGCTTGCACTGGGCGTGATTGAAGATGCGGAGAGGACGGGACGTCTGAAGCCAGGACAGACCGTTGTTGAGGCAACCAGCGGGAATACCGGGATCGGTCTGGCGATGGTCTGCGCACAGAAGGGATATCCCCTTGTGGTGACGATGGCGGAGACCTTCAGCGTCGAGCGCCGCAAGCTGATGCGATTTTTGGGCGCCAAAGTGATACTCACGCCTGCTGCGGGACGGGGGTTTGGGATGGTGGCGAAGGCCATCGAACTGGCCGAGGCGCATGGCTGGTTTTACACTCGCCAATTTGAGAATGAGGCCAATGCCGATATGCACTCCCGCACGACCGCGATAGAAATACTGGAGGACTTTCGTGGCGAGCGGCTTGATTATTGGGTGACGGGTTTTGGTACTGGTGGCACCTTGAAGGGCGTAGCCCGGGTACTCGCTAAGGAAAGGCCGGAGACGAAGATAGTCGTGAGCGAGCCGGACGACGCCCCAATGCTTTCGAGCGGGGTTGAGCAGCAGCGCAATGTTGACGGATCGGCGGCTGCGCCTCATCCCTCATGGAAGCCTCATCCGATGCAGGGCTGGAGTCCGGATTTCGTGGCAAAGTTGGCCGCAGACGCGGTTGAAACGAAAGTGATCCACCAACTACTGCGGATTCAAAATGCGGAAGCCATGCAGTGCAGCAAAGATCTTGCGCGCAAAGAAGGAATCTTTGTCGGTATCACTTCGGGCGCGACCTTTGCAGCGGGTCTGCGCGTGGCTGCAGATGCTCCGAAGGGTTCGACCATTCTTTGCATGTTGCCGGACACCGGAGAGCGTTACCTAAGCACTCCGCTGTTTGCTGATGTTTCTGTCGATATGACTGAGGAGGAGAAGGCGATTGCCCATTCGACTCCGAGTTGTTGGTTGCCGGAGGGGCAGTGAGGTTGAACGGGTACGCATTTTCGTGGAGCTTTGATCATGAGCTTGGGCTTGATCACTCCTCGAACTATCATCTTCTTTCGGTAATAACTACGCTGACTAACCCAATAAACTTTATTTGATGACAAGGTTCTTGGCGCTCTGAATGCAAACCATACGCATGTGGCCCGGCTTATCAGCGGTGAATGGACACACCTCGAAATCGCCGAACGCGCTCTGGGAAGGATCAAAGTGCATGTTTCTCGGAACAATTGGATCTTCTGCGTCGTCGGCAAATTCGCCGCTCGTAACTCCAAGCATCCGATTCGTTCCAATGGGCCATATCCGTAAAGCCGGAGTGCCATTACCGTAGGTGGCCCGCCCGTAGTCGATGGCCCGCTGAATCTTACTAAGTGGAATATCGAAATCGTCTGCAATTGAATCTTGCGGCTCACCCGCCATATAGCGGTTATGGATGAGCCAAACAGGAACACCGGCCCCGTCTACTACCGGCTGGCTGGAGGAAATTCCATAGGTTATGGAAATGATCCGATCATCGGGTTGCCCTGCGATTAAAGGGAAGATTTTCTTGACCAGATCATGTTCGTCCGAGATGACATGCTCTAGAAAATTGTCCATGATGATTTTGAAATTAAGTTGCCATGGAGTCGATAGATTTTCGTTTTCATCGAGCCTTTGCACGAACAAGTCTTTTCCGTTTGTTTTGAAATCTCTGGACAGCAACGGGTGATTGGATGGGTACTTTTCAAGAATTGTGTCCATCGCGGCCCTCACCGCCTTGATGCTTACGTTGTGGTTGTAGCGAGTCGCCGCGAGAACATGAAGCTCCGCCAAATTAAAGAACGATAGGAGTTTATTGTCGATATCGGCTGGTTCAATCAAAGGTGCAAAAAACCTATCTCCAGCCGCAGTCGGATAGGTTCGTCCCCACAGCCAAGTACCCAGAGTCTGAGGGTGGATTCCCAAGTAGCAAGACGCATCTGCTGGCGTATAAAGCGCCAGCTCTCGCGGGTCAACGTCCGCCCGAAAGCGCCCTTTAACAAGTTGAGCCATTTCCCTCTCGTTCGTTCCGCAGGCAACAATCATTCGCATCCCCTCCGTGATACACTCCAAGTAGGAGCGCGACAGAAGAAGACGTTGCGCCAATCAGAAACTATATGTCATCGACATCGAAAGCGGAAAAGAAAAACTCGGGGCGGCAACCTCAAGAATCTTCTAATCCTTTTTCGGACGCTTTGGCGACGTTGGTTTCAGTCACTCGATCCGAGATGCAGCGGCGCTTAGACTCCGCTCCATCAGAAAAAACTTCAAAGCATAAGCGATACAAGTACGTCCCCGCAACGCTCCCCTCAAAGTCCTAGAATGTTTCCCCCACCTGTCCGGTGAGTTCCTTGAACTGAAGCCGCTTTCCCGCGATCTGCGATAAGGCAATGCTAAACCTGTCTGCGTTGGTTTTGTCCGTCCGATTGTTGTAACGGAATGCTTGTTCGTCCAAGTACCGGAAGAGATGGAACGGCTCAACACTCACATACGTGCCGTGTAGAGCGCGCTTGGTCAAGCTCCAGTAGTTCTCCATCCCATTCGTGTGAACCATGCCGTCAACGTACCGTTCCGCGTGATTGATGACGTTGTGCGTATAGTCATTGCTCAGTCCCTCGTAGGACAGGAGTTCATCAGTCATGACTTCTACGCCGGGAGCAATGTGCTTGCGGACTTCAGCCTGTAGAGTCTTCTTGTGGCGATCTGCGACCACTACGGTCTTCACCTTGCCGCCACGCTCTAACATGCCCATCACGACCGTCTTGCCCGTTGCGCCGCGTCCCTGAATCGCTACCTTGCGCTTCGCAGTGTGCATGTTCCGGGCCTTGCCGCCGATGAAGCTTTCGTCAACCTCGATCACTCCGCCATCGGTGCCCAACTTGCCGCCGTCCTTTGGCTGGAGAGCGTACCGGAGACGATGCAGCAGGTGCCACGCGTTCTTTTGCGCGATGCCCGTCTCTCTCGCAATCTCATGGGAGCTAACGCCATTCTTGCAATTGACCAACATCCACAGAGCGATAAGCCAGATGTCCAGACCAAGCGCCGAATCCTCGAATACGCTGTTCACTTTGACGCTGAATTGCTTGCGGCAGGAGTAGCACTTCCAACGCTTTTGAGTCTTCAGCCAGTAGTGCTTGCGCTCGCCCTCTTCCACGCCACACTTCGGACATACAGGCTTCCCGTTCGGCCAGCGGAGAGCGGCAACGGTATCAATGCAGACCTGTTCATCGGAGTAGTACCGAGTGGCTTCGACTAGGGTTTTCGGCATGTAGATCATTGGCAGCACCTTGACTAACCCAATATTACCGAATTACCGTGGGTTAGTCAAGGTAGTTTTTGCCCTTCTTTCTGATAACTCTAGCTGCCTTCGGCGTTCTTGAGTACAGAACGTGGGAGCAGCAACGGCCGTGTCGAGCGTGGAAAAGTTCGCATGACCCAGGTCAATCGCTTGCTCAGGAGCCCGATGGGGTTATAAGCTTCGACCCTTGTAACCTTTGGCGTGAAATGCCTTGGATAGACAAGGCGCTTGCATTGATTGGATTCTCGTCGAGCGTAGCGTTTTTAGTTTCGTTGATTCAAGATGTTGTTCCATGGTGGGTGCGAAGAAGGAATAGATGATCTGTTTTGAGAAGTATTCGCTCGATCTCTCCTCAAGGAAGTGCGGCCCGGATATCTGCTAAAGTCACCATGAGTGTCATCGGCTCGAGCGGGCTGACGTCAAAACCTAATGCCAAGTAGAACCGCTTTGCTTCTTCCGAGATCGCGTGAACCAGGATGCCACGGATGCCTATCGAGTCTGCTGCGTGGGCAACGCGATAGGCGGCGTCGCGGAAGAGAGCGCGGCCCAGGCCTTGTCCATGCCAATCGCTGTCCACAGCGAGCCGCGCCAGCACGGCTACCGGGATGGGATTCGGCATGTTCCGTCTGAATCTTCCGGTTGCGCCCTCGACCGTTACCACGCCCGAGGCTAACGCGTAGTAACCGATCACGCAATTTTGTTTGCAAGCGACATAGGTGCGAGAGGCCCCACTTGCTTGGTTGGCGCGAGCCCTGCGCCGAGCGAGTCCTCGCCGGAATGGAAGGTTGCGAGATCGTGATGGTCAGCGAGTAGCTCAGGGGTTTGAAGCTCGCTTATTTGTCCCATGGCGCGGGCGAAGACAATGAGCGGCGTAGTCGAGCGGAGGGTGCCGGCGCAGCATCAAGTCGCACAAGGAACGTTTTGTATGCCGTGATATCGACAGCGAATACTCTCTGATCCAGGAGCGTATCTTCCGCCGCGCGACGAGCCGCATTTAGAACGAAATCGGTGCGGTTGTTCCCACTCAACTCCGCGGCGCGGTCAATCAGTCCGCGCAGTTCCGGCTTGATGCGGATATTCAATACTTCGCGCTTCTTTTCTTGCGGCACGGGCGTTGGCATGGAAAACTCCTACTACAACATAGCATGGGCGTAATGACCATGTCATTACGACGGTAAGGGCCATTGTCCATGGCCTCAGCTATTGACCGGCGCGTTGTTGCCACTTCCTGGCGATTTCTGGATTGGACAACGCTTTCATGTAGATGCCTCCTACTACGGAGCGGGCCTGGAATCCTATCTGCTTGCCGTTTTTGGTGTCGTACCAGTCGGTTAACGGGACACGGGTTGGGCCCTCGCTGACCCACTTGGTTATTGGTGCGAGGAATGCGTCGAACTGGGTGGAGTTATCGGCGAGAGTTGCGGTCCAGATCTCCCAGTCAAGCTTGGTGTAGTCGGCGCGGGAGTCGAGGGGTAGTCCGTATTGGTTGAGGTGTTTGATGTAGAAGTCGAGTTCGGTGTTGTGGACCTGGGCGGGGAATAGGTTGAGGTTGAGGAGTTTGTCCCAGACGAGGTTGTATTTCTGGCTCCAGGAGCCGGGGGTGTCGAAGGCGAGCTTGTAGTGATCTCCGTCGATGGCCATGGTCTGCCACTTTTCGGCCATCTGCTTGGCGGCGGATGAGTATTGGTCGGCCTCAGCGGTGTGGCCGAGGGCGCGGGCCATTTCAGAATAGGCCCCGAGGGCGTCGATTGCTTTGATGGAGAGGTTGGCGTTGTGGGCGAGGTGGCCCGCGAAGTCGTCGGTGGAGAGTTGGTTCTCGGGGTCGAGGCCGTTCTTCAAGAGATACTCGGCCCACTTGGTGAAGAGCGGCCAGTATTGCTGGGCGACGTGGGTATTGCCCTGGGCCTTGGTGAGGGCTCCGGCGAGGATGAGGAGATTGCCGCTTTCCTCGATGGGCATCTGGTCTTCTTCGGTGCGTTCGCCGCCGCCGTAGACCTGGCCGTTGGCGAGCGGGTATTGGCCGAGATCGTGAGGCGCGAAGGGCCACTTCCAGCGGGGAAGGTTGGCGTAGTCGAGGAGCGGCTTCATCTGGGCCTCGAGCAGGGCCGGATTCAACAATAAAAAGAAGGGCGCGGCGGGATAGAGGACGTCGACGGTGCCGATGCAGCCGTTGCTGAAGTTCTCCTTAGAGAACATGAGCGGGGTTCCGTCGACGTCGGCGACGAGCTTGTGCGCGGCCAGCGTTTGGCGGTAGGCGAGGATGGCGAGGTCGGCGTAGGGCTTGCCTCCGGCGGTGGCGAGGTCGGCTGCGAGTTCCTGGTCGTATTCGACGCCGCGTTTTTCGAGGGCGGGGTATTGCTCCTCGGCCTGGGCAAGCATGTCGGCGGTGGATTGGCCGTTGCGCTGCCAGTACGGCTTGAGGCGGCGCTGGAGATATTCAATGGCGAAGCCTTCGGTGTAGGAGACGAGGACGTGGCGGGTGACGGTTTGCCCAGCGGCAATGTTCGCGGGGAGGGCTACGGCGAGATGGGCTGCGCCGGTTGAAGGCGAGCGTGGCATGTCCATGTCGTCGGCTTTGGGTAGATCGCCGGTTTTGGCGAAGGATTCGGCTGTGCCCCATGCAGCTACGGTCGAGGAGGTTTCGCTTTCAGGAACAGCAAGGTGGAAGTAGCCCCAGTCGATGCGGAGGTTATCTCCGGAGCGGTTGACGGGTTTCTGTTCCTGCGAGCCGACGTTGAGGATGGTGAGGCCGTTGGCTTGGGAGCGGCTCCATGTGACGGGCTGGTCGGCGGTGTTGACGGCTATGCGGGGATCGATGTCGAGGCAGATGGCGACCTGGTGGGCGGCGTTATCGGTCGAAGAGACAGTCCAGGTGAGGTAAGTGACGGGGCGCGAGAGGAGAGCCAAATCCTGCGGGAAGGCCGGGGTGAAGAAGGTGAGGTTGAGGTGAAGTCCGACCGCCTCGAAGACGTAAACGGTGCTGGTTGCGTTGACCTGCACGGAGAGCTGCTTCATGGTGGGAACTTCGCGCGGGTCGGCGCCCATGAATCGGAATGGTTTGCCGTCGATGCGGATGAGGCCGATGAGAGGTTGCTGGGCTCCGGTCCAGTGGCGGGTGTTCTCGGCGGTGAGGGTGTCGGCGGTGGACCAGATGCTGAAGTAGGGGTCGTGGGTGATGAGTGGAACTGCGGGTGGGCGCTGCTGGGAGAACGCCGTTGCCGCAAAGGCGAACAAGAGCATGGCGACTTGGGCGAAGGAGCGGCGATCGGTGGCGAGGCTTTTTGAGTGTGGCGTCTTCATCGTTTGATTCCTGCGAGCAGATATCCGCTCCGGTTGTACCACAGAGAACACAAAGGCCACGTAGGCGGGGCGGTCGTGTGATTTTGGGACAGTGAAGATATCATCACTGCTGGCGATGAGTGATTCGATCTCACAACTTGTGGATCGTCTTCGGGCTTGTGATGTTAGGGCCTTGGGACGGGCTGTTTCTTTGATCGAGAGCGGCGCTCCCGAGGCGGCGGAGTTGCTTGCGGGGTGTTTTCCTTTTACGGGGCGGGCTTTGCGGATTGGGATTACGGGTGCTCCGGGAGCGGGGAAGTCGACTTTGGTGGACCGGCTGGCGCGACTTTATCGCGAGGGGGGGAAGACGGTTGGGGTGGCGGCGGTCGATCCTTCAAGCCCGTTTACGGGCGGGGCGATCCTGGGAGACCGGATTCGGTTTCAGGGGTTTTCTGGCGACGCGGGATTTTATGCGCGGAGTATGGCGACTCGCGGAGCCCTAGGAGGTTTGGCGCGGGCGACCGCTGATGTTGCGGCGGTGATTGAGGCTAGCGGGAAGGACGTCATCCTGATTGAGACAGTGGGGGTTGGGCAGGATGAGGTGGATATCGTTCGGCTGGCGGACGTGACGGTTGTGGCTTTGGTGCCGGGGATGGGCGACGATGTGCAGAGTCTGAAGGCTGGGATTCTGGAGATTGCGGATGTCTTTGTGATCAACAAGTGCGATCGCGATGGAGCTGATGCTTTGGAGGGCGAGCTGAAGGCTTCGATGGGGTTGGGGCATTCGACGCGTGATGCGGAGTGGATGGTTCCGGTGGTTCGGACGATTGCTTCGACGGGGTTGGGGGCTGCGGAGTTGGCGTGTTCTATCTCGGAGTTCCAGGGATGGCTAGGTTTGGAGGGGCGCCTGGAGGCGCGGCGCGCCGGGCAGTGGCGGGAGCGGATTTTGGAGATGGTTCGCGGGGAGTTGCTGAAGGAGTTTCGGCGGTCTTCGTTGGGTGAGGGCGAGTTGGCGGAGTTGGCTTCTCGGGTTGCTGGTGGGGTTGAGAATCCTTATCTGGTGCTGCCGAAGTTGTTGGCCGGGATTCACTGAGGACGGGAGTCTGGTTCAGGTCCTTCAACTCCCGTTGGTTGCTCAGGATGACAAGCATCTGTTGTGGTTCAATCGGGGTATGAGGTCTTGTTTGCGCTGGTCTGTTTTGCTTCTGTTGATGGTCGCCGGCTTGGGCCGCGCTCCTGGTCAGGATGTGCCCCCTTCGGACTCGCCGACTCTTCGCGTGAACACCTCCATCGTGCTGGTTCCGACTTTGGTTGAGAAGAAGGATGGGTCGGTGCTTTACGGGCTCTCGCAGAAGGATTTTCTGGTTGAGGACAACGGGGTTCCGCAGAAGGTGCACGTCGATGACGACCTTGATTCGCAACCGGTTTCGATCATCGTGGTGGTCGAGAAGGGCGGGACGAGCCTGTTGCAGTTCGACAAGATCGCGAAGCTTGGGCCGCTGCTGGACCTTTTTCTTGGGGATGGATTTGGCGCGGCGGCGCTGGTGACCTTTGATTCGCATCCTGAGCTGGTGGAAGATTTTACGTCGAAGACCGGCGCCATCACAAGACATCTGAAAAACATGGAGCCGGGCGATGGGGGCGCCGCGATTCTCGATGCGGTGAGGTACGCGATCGATCTGCTCGAAGAGCAGCCGCAGGGGCGGCGACGGATCTTGCTGCTGATTAGTGAGTCGCGCGATCATGGCAGCAAGAAAAACGAAGCCAAGGACCTGGTCGAGCGGATTGGGACGAGCAATACGCTGGTGTTGGCGCTGACTTATTCGGCGTCGGGTGCGGAGTTTCTCAACGACATCAAGGGCGGGGGCTCGGTAGGGTACGTGATGACCCCGGGGACTCCGGTGTTTGCGGCGATTGCCGCGATGCACAAGAACGTTGCCAAGCAACTGGCGGAGATGAGCGGCGGCGAGTATGCGCCGTTTGTCAAGGAAAAGGGATTTGAGGAGCGGGTGGAGGATGTCGCCCGGCACGCGCGCAACCGCTATATTCTGAGTTTCACTCCGACGGATAAGACTCCGGGGTTTCATACCCTACATGTGAAGTTGACCGAGGATTTTGGCGCCAGGCTGGTGGCGCGGGCGAGTTATTGGGCGGCCGGCGATGAGAATGCCGTTCCGGCGGCGCAGTGATTCCGTTACGGGAAAATTCACATAGGGATGATCAATTTTATGGGAGAGAAGCATCTATGCTGATTGGGCGGCTTTGGCTGATGTTGACAGCGATGTAGGCTGCCGCTCGAAGTGTTTCGTGCAGGACATCTATAGGGGAAAGCGATGAGTGAGTGGGTGGAGTTGACTTCGAAAGACGGATTCAAGCTGGGTGCTTATGTTGCGAAGCCGCAGGGTGAGCCGATTGCAGGACTGGTGGTGATCCAGGAGATATTTGGCGTGAACCCTCATATTCAATCGGTGGCGGATGGCTATGCGAAGGATGGATTTTTTGTGGTTGCGCCCGAGATCTTCGACCGCGTTGAGAAGCATGTGCAGCTTAGATACGAGGGGGACGATTGGAAGAAGGGCTACGAGCTGATGGGCAAGCTGGATCTGCCGACCACGGTTGGAGACGTCGGTGCAGCGCTCGATTATGCGCGCGCGCAGACGGGCAAGAAAACGGGCAACGTCGGATATTGCTTTGGGGGACTGCTGTCGTGGCTGAGCGCCTGCCGCTTGCATACTGACGCTTCGGTGGGCTACTACGCCGGAGGGATCGGGAATTTTGCTGAGGAGATTCCCAAGGCTCCGGTGATGCTGCACTTTGGACGCAACGACTCACATATTCCGGCGGAGCAGGTGGAGAAGGTGGCGAAGGCGCATCCGGAGGTGCAGATTTTCTGGTATGACGGCGCTGACCATGCGTTCAATCGCGATGTGGCTCCGAGCTACCATGCGGCTTCGGCGAAGCTGGCTCGGGAGCGTACGCTTGCATTTTTCAAGAAGAATCTGGTCTAGAGCGGAAGGGTTTGCATGGTCGAGCGGAGGCGAGTTTGCCTCCGCTCTGCTCTTTAGCACGGAATGAATTTTTGCTCCCGCGAGTCGCATAGCTTGTGCGACGCATCTACCATTAGAAGCTGTTTGATCGTTTGTGCTGTCGTCTCTGGAAGTCCGGTCCTGAAGGCGCGCTATTCGTAGCTGCCTGGTCTTCGGGGCTAAATATCCCGGCTTGCACCTGTTGTTCTCTTATTACTTCAAAGGAGAATTCGATCCAGCATGTCGGCAGCCGCTGTAGCCAATCCCGACATAGAGGCGCAGGCGCAATGGCGCCCTAGAATGAATCCGTGGATCATCGCGGCGACCGTGGCGATGGCGGCGTTTATGGAGGTGCTGGACACCTCGATCGCCAACGTTGCGTTGCCGCATATTGCTGGCAGCCTGGGGGCGAGCGGCGACGAGAGCACCTGGGTGCTCACCGCTTATCTGGTGGCAAATGCGATCGTGCTGCCGATGGGCGGGTGGGCGTCAAGCGTCATCGGGCGCAAGAACTTCTTCATGCTCTGCATCGTGATCTTCACGATCAGCTCATTTCTTTGTGGCATTGCGCCCAGTCTGGGCATGCTGCTGTTGTTTCGCGTGTTTCAAGGTGTGGGCGGTGGAGGCTTGCAGCCGATGGCGCAGGCGATCATGGCCGACTCATTTGAGCCGCACAAAAGGGGGCTTGCGTTCGCCGTATATGGCCTGGTTACGGTTCTCGCGCCTTCGATCGGGCCGACACTTGGCGGATGGATCACCGACAACTACAGCTGGCACTGGATTTTCTACATCAATATTCCGGTTGGGATTCTGGCTTTCTATCTGACCAACAGACTGGTCGAAGATCCTCCTTTTGCCAAGTCGGACCGCAAGAACCTATTCAAGCTGGACTATGTGGGCGTGGCTCTACTGGTGATTGCGATGGGTGCGCTGCAGATCGGTCTGGATAAGGGAGAGGAGAACGACTGGTTTGGGTCGAATTTGATTCGCGGGTGTGGCGCCGCCTTTGCGATCTCGTTTTACCGCTCTGATTATTTGGGAGTGGTACAAGAAAGACCCGCTGATCGATCTGAAGCTGTTCAAATATAAGAATTTTGCCGTGTGCTGCTTCTTGATGATGCTCACCGGTGGTTTTTTGAATGCGACGACGGTGCTACAACCGCAGTTTTTGCAGCAGACGCTTGGCTACACGGCGACTAATGCGGGGTTTTCCTTGTCAGCCGGGGGAGTCGTGCTTTTGCTGTCCGTGCCGATCGCGGGCCAGCTTGTGGGCCGTTTTCCCGCGCGGAACATCATCATTTTTGGCTTTGTGGTGTTTGCATTTGGATATGCGTTCACCGCCCTGCATCTGAACCTGGGAATCAGTTTTGGATATGCGTCGTGGCTGCGAGTGGTGCAGGTCGTGGGGATTCCATTCGTCTTCATTTCGGTGACGACCGCGGCGTATTTCGGGATCCCTCCTGAGAAAAACAATCAGGTCTCCGGTCTGATCAATTTCGCGCGCAATATTGGCGGGAGCATCCTTATCTCGGTCACGGGCGCGATCGTGACGGAAAGCGGTCTTTGGCATCAGAACCAGATGCGCAAGTATCTGACTCCGACTGATCCTTACTTTCATAACCGAGTGAATGCGCTGAAAGACGTATTCACAACCTCGGCGGGGAAGGCGAACGCCGAAGGGTTGGCGCAGGGGCGAATCTACAACCAGCTAAATCTGCAGGCGAACGCTCTTGCCTATGTGGACGTTTTCTGGATTCTTTGCGCTGCTGCCATTGTGATGATTGGGCTGAGCTTCCTGCTGGACAAGAACGACCCGCGAGCACATAAGGGTCATGTGATGATGGAGTAGGGATTCTAGGGACTAGGGACTAATTAGATGCTTTCTAGATTTACATTGCGGGGCGGTTGGTTGGATCGGTCGATGCGGTCGGCGCGCTGCGGTATGGTTTGGGTTGCGCTGCTTGCTCTGGCGCTGCCTGGTTTTGCTTCGCTGCGTGGGCTTTGCTGTGAGCCTGGGCTGACGAAGGGCTCCGACTGCTGTGCCGCTTCGATGAAGATGCCGGGCATGGATTCTTCGCAGATGGAATCGATGATGGGCGCTGCGGTCGTTGAGAGCAGTCACCGCGTCTTTGCCGCCGTTGCTGAATGTGCGATGGCTCCGGTCGGTGAAGCGCCGGAGTTTGTTGTGCGAAATGAAGGTGCTTTTGAACGGGATTTGGCATCTGCTCAGGGTCAGCTTGCTGCTCTCACGGGAACCCGGCATGCGGAGCTCTCGGCTGCATCGACCATGCCTTCGTTCTTCGTCTACAAGACCCCTCCCGGCCTCTTTCTTTCCGATCCACTTTTCGTCGTACTCAGAGTCTGATTCCTCTCATTGCTGATTGACGAGCTCGCCGATGCGCTGGTGCGTGCGGCGATCTTCATTGTTCGTCGTTTTCGCGATGGAGATTGGAATGTGGTTCAAATTGATTTGTACTCTTACGCCTCTCTTGGCGATGGGATCTTTTGCCGGCGCTGGTGCGCAGCAGGCGTCGGATCATTCGATGTTGGGCCAGATGGATATGCCAACGGATGGCGGCCAGATGACGATGGAGATGCCTGGAATGAGTTCGAGTACCGGAGACTTCCTGCAGACCATCTTGCTGCATACGACGTCGGGGACGAGCGCTGAGCCGAACTCGACGCCGGCGCCAATGCTGATGAAGACGACGGGCGAGTGGATGTTGATGTTTCATGCGAACGTTTTCCTGGTGGAGCAGCAGCAGACGAGCCCGCGTGGGGGCGACAAGTTTTTCTCGACCAACTGGTTTATGCCGATGGCGCAGCGACAGCTTGGGCCGGGTGAGCTGACGCTGCGTGCGATGCTTAGCCTGGAGCCGGCGACGGTGACTGGGCGCGAGTATCCGCTGCTCTTTCAGCAGGGCGAGACGGCTTACGGAAAGCCGATTGTGGATGGGCAGCATCCGCATGATTTCTTTATGGAGCTGGCGCTGCTCTACGACTGGCATGTGGCGGAGAAGACGCTGCTGTCGCTGTATGTTGCGCCGGTGGGCGATCCGGCGCTGGGGCCGACGGCTTATCCGCATCGCGCCTCGGCGGCGGAGGATCCGCTGGCGGCGCTGGGGCATCACCAGGAAGACTCGACGCATATCTCGGATGACGTGATTACGGTGGGGCTGGCGAGCGGGATATTTCGCGTCGAGGCGAGCGGCTTTCATGGGCGCGAGCCGAATGAGCATCGCTGGGAGATGCAGCAAGGGGCGATCGATTCGTGGTCGACGCGGTTGACGGTGCAGCCGGGGAAGAACTGGAGCGGGCAATATTCGTTTGGGCAGCTGCATAGTCTGGAGGCGCTGTATCCGACGGAGAACCAGCAGCGGATGACGGCTTCGGTGATGTACAACAAGCCGCTGAAGGAAGGGAACTGGGCGAGCACGGTGGTCTGGGGACGGACTAAGTCGACTCCCGACGGTGCGATCTTCAATAGCTATTTGCTGGAGTCGACTCTGCGGTTCGCAAGGCGGAATTTTGTCTGGACGCGGATTGAAAGTGCGGAGCGGTCGAATGAGTTGCTGCTGGGCGAGAATCCGTTGCCGCCAAATTTTGAGGAGATGCCGATCGGGCAGGTGCAGGCTTATACCTTTGGCTATGACCGGGAGTTTGGAAAGTTGCCGCATACAGCTGTTGCGTTAGGCGGGCAGGTGACTACTTATGGAGTTCCGAGTTCGATGCGTCCGATTTATGGGTCGGACCCGATTGGGATTGCCGTGTTTCTTCGGTTGAGGCCGCAGGCGCGAAGCAGGCGTTAAGAGACCTGCGGGGACCATGCTCTTTCGCAACGAACGCGCAACGACGGGCGCGATCGGTAGCGCGGCCACCAGCGAATTTGCTTTCAATCTGGAGCGAAGTCGCGTTTATTCACATCAGATGAAGGTCCCTTTGGTTGCTAATTCAATCGAGACTTCCGCCGAGGCAACGAACGCCGAGACTGGCCGAGGCGTCCCCAATGCCTACCGGGTAAGCGCTTACCCTTGACCGATTGCCGTCTTCTTGTGCGGGATGTTTGCGTTTATCGACCTCTACTGCACGCAGCCACTGCTGCCGCTCTTGTCGCGGGTTTTTCATGCGTCGGAGACGGCCGTGGGCCTGACGATTAGTGCCTCTACGCTTGGCGTCGCGATCTCAGCGATGATTTTAGCCGTCTTTGCCGAGCGGGTGGATCGCAAACGCACGATTGTGATTTCAATGCTGCTGCTCGCGACATGCGCGTTGATGACGGCGACGGCGACGAGCTTGCCGGCGCTCGCGGCCTGGCGCTTGCTACAGGGGCTGGTGACGCCGGGAATCTTTATCATCACCATCGCCTATATCACCGAGGAGTGGCCGGCTCTGCTGGTGCCTCGAGTGATGAGCATGTATGTGGCTGGAACCGTCTTCGGTGGTTTCACGGGGCGCATCGCGGGCGGATTGCTGGCGGAGCGGTTCGGCTGGCGTTCGCCGTTCCTTGCTTTGGGAGTTCTTGGTCTCGTGGGCGCCGTACTGGTGAATCGGTTACTTCGCCCGGCTACGCAGAGGGCTGCGTTCGAATCGGGTAGGTCGACGCTTGCGCCGGTCCTCGGCAATCTGCGCAACCCGCGGTTGCTTGCCAGTTTCGGGATTGGCTTTTGCATGCTGTTTACGCTTGTCTCTGTTTTTAGCTACGTGACGTTTCATCTGGCGGCGGCTCCCTATTCTCTTACGACTGAGGAGCTGAGTTGGCTCTTTACGGTGTATCTGCTTGGACTCTTCGCAACGCTTGCCGCCGGAAGGGTGCTCGCGCGTGTGGGGTTGCGCCACGGAATGCTGGCGGCGATCGGATTGGCGCTGACCGGTGTGGTCACCACTATGATGCCGTCACTGTCGCTGGTGGGCGTTGGGTTGGCCATGACCGGAGCGGGAGTTTTCATCGCGCAGACTTGCGCCAATAGCTTTCTGCGCGATGCCGCACCGGCGGGCACTCGCGTCTCTGCGGCTGGGATATATATCTGCTGCTACTACATTGGCGGCACGGTCGGCGGGGTCTTACCGGGGCTCGCGTGGCGCCACGCAGGCTGGCCAGGGTGCGCGATGCTCGCTTGCTTCTTTCTCTTGATTGGCGCTGCGCTGACGTTCTTTGGCTGGCGCATCCGGCCGGCAGTTCCGGACCCGATACCGCTCTGATGCGGCTTGCGGGAAGGGAAGATGAAAGACATAGCAGCAGATAACAGAAGGACATTCGAGTAAATGATATCGGTAACATCGAATAACTCTGGCTCTATCAAGTTTCTGAGTAACGGAAGTTTGACGATAACTGGACAGCAATTTGACAACATAAGTCGGGGAGCTGCGTATTGTTCTCTTATCGGAGGGCATCGAAATGCGAATTGCCATGAAATCTCTTTTACTCTCGTCTGCAGCTTTCTGCGCTACTGCAGCCTTTGCGGCTAACCAAGCACGTGTGGACGTTCCTTTCAGCTTCACGGCTAAAGGTCAGTCCTTTCCAGCGGGTATGTATGACGTGAAACTCGACGGGAACGGCACCTTTGTAACTCTGGCGAGCAGGGTAGATCTCGGGAAACAGATTCGCTGGCTCGTTGGTCCATCCGAGCCGGCTTATATGCCGGCGGTCGTTACGTTCGATCAGACGGGTAACGATCATGCGCTGAAGACTATTCAGATGGGAGACAAAGTGACCCCGGATCTCGACCGGCATCCGGCGAAGGGCATCAGCGCTTCGGTTTCAGTGGGCGGACAGTAAGACGGGCACGCCTGCTGTCAACTGGCCATCTGTTGGATGGTTCATGGGGATGCTGGTTTCGCTGAGGTCTCCGTCGATGGGCTGGTAAGTTCCAGCGACGGCGAGGCCAAGGGGCATGCCAGTGCAGAAAATGCTATCCGTGCTGTCAATTTCCTGCATCCCAACTCTCTGAATGAGGAGAGTGCTTTATGGCAGCGACTCAGGAAGAGAAAACCATCGGCATCGATAAGAACGAGACGGCAAATTCAAAAGTCGGACCCAACCCGAAGATCGATCGCACGGCGCCCGCAGGCAGCGAGAACTCACTTGGCACGAAAAGCGTGCGTGACGGACGGCCGGCCACGGACGACAATATCGTCGAGGCGATTGACGAAGTGAGTCCCGGAACCACCGCCGCGTAGGCGGCGGCGGACTATTCAGGTTTGCATCCGTCCCCGCTCTTCAGGCTGTCACCAGGTCGTAGAACGGGTAGTCGGTGTAGCCTTGGGCCTCGAAGGTATAAAAGGTGTTGCGGTCGTATTCGTTGAGCGGCAGGCCCATCTGGATGCGTTTGGGCAGGTCGGGGTTAGCGATGAAATGACGTCCGAAGGCTACGGCGTCGGCGTCTCCCTTTTCGACGACCTGCTCTGCGGTGTCTGGCTCATAGCCTCCCGCGGAAACGATCTTTCCTTTGAAAATCTTGCGGAGTTGTTCGGCGGCGACGGGCGCCTGGCCTTCGACGAGGACGATGTTGCCCTTCACTCGTGGCTCGACGATGTGCAGGTAGGCGAGCGAGAGCCGATTCAGCTGCTCGGCGACGTGGGCGAAGAGAGCCTGAGGGTTGCTGTCGGAGACTCCGTTCCAGCTTCCGCTGGGCGCGATACGGACGGCGACGCGATTACTCCCCCACACTGAGATCATTGCTTCCACGGTTTCGAGCAGAAAGCGTGTGCGGTTTCCGATTGAGCCTCCGTAGGCGTCGGTGCGGAGGTTGATGCCGTCCTGGAGAAACTGGTCTTGCAGATATCCGTTGGCGGCGTGGAGTTCAACTCCGTCGAAGCCGGCTGCTTTGGCTCGCTCGGCGGCGCGGCGATAGTCTTCGATGATCCCGGGGATCTCAGAGATGTCGAGGGTGCGATGGGGTGATGGCTGGGCCCAACCGCTTGGCGTATTGACCTGGTGGTCAGTTGCGTCTTCCCAGTAGGAAGGATTGACGGAGGACGAGACCGGCATCACACCGCTGGTGTCGATGTGCGAAGAGCGGCCAGTGTGCCAGAGTTGCGAGAACATGTGCCCGCCTTGGGCGTGGATCGCGTCGACGATCTTCTTCCAGCCCTCGATCTGTGGATCGGAGTAGAGGCCGGGGGCTCCGTACCATCCGCGCGCGGCGGTCGAAATGGTGGTTGCCTCGGAGATGATGAAGCCTCCGTCGGAGGCGCGCTGGGCGTAGTACTTGAGCATCATCTCGCCGGGGATGTCTCCGGGCTGTTCGGAGCGATTGCGGGTGAGGGGCGCCATCACCACCCGGTGCTTGAGGGTCATCGGGCCGATTTCGAGCGGGGTAAACAGTTTGCGTTCGGCGGTGGTGGTCATGGAGTGCTCTCCTTCGTTGGCGTTTATGCTGATTCTTTGAGGGGCAGGGATGCGCCCGGGACAAATCGCTTGTGCAGGACTAGTATGCCGTTTCTGGCTTCGCGCAGATGTTAAGACTGAAATTGAGCGTTGTCTTGCTAGCGAGACTATGAGGCAACGGGTCGAGTGACGCTACCCCTGAAGGGGGGAATTTTCAACAGCACGAAAGGGGCGTAGAGCAGCAGAGATTCCCTGCGGTGAGGAGTGTTTCTGAATAGGTTCAGCGGCCGGGAGTGAGGGGAAAGGATTCGACCCAGGCGCGGTGGATCATCATGGTCTTTTCTTCCGGAGTGGGTTCGCGGAGTTCGCCGGTAGTGGGGTCGGGGGCTTTCAGCTCGGAAACCCGGCTACAGATAGCGTCGAGGGTCGCGCTCCAGCGTTCGAGCTGTTGGTCACGGTATTCGTTCAGGGGATCGGTGTTCATGGCGGTAATCAACACTGAAATTATGCCAGATTTCTGGTTTTCTTTGGAATGACAACCGTCGTTCCCGAATCTTCATTTTGAACAATATAGGGCCGGGCGAGAGCGTCGTTCGTTGCCCTGGGGTCCCCGGCCATGTTACTCTTTAGCAGACACTTAGAGAGTGGACTCGAGATAATAACGTAGAGAGGTAACGCACCACCGTGCTGGCTGCAGAGAAAAAAACCGAAGTTATTACGCGCTTTCGCACCCATGACTCCGATACCGGAAGTCCCCAGGTGCAGATCGCGATCCTCAGCGAACGAATTGGCGAACTGACCGAACACTTCAAGACGCATAAGAAGGACCATGCCTCCCGGCGCGGTCTGTTGATGCTGGTGAGCAAGCGCCGCCGTCTGCTGGATTACCTGAAGACGACCGATACGGACCTTTACCGGGACGTGATCGGCAAGCTGGGCATTCGCAAGTAAGCGAGACACTTGTCCCCCCAAATAGAGCGAAAGAGCGATTTGATGAAGCTGGCCAATGAGTGGGCCGGCGGACCTCCGAAGGCGGCGGGCCATACGGCTCTGCTGCCTTTTCGCGCATTTGCGCTCTGCGCAACCGTGACCAAGACATATTGAGAAAAGAGGAATTATGAAACACGACGTGACCGTCGAGCTTGCCGGTGGCAAGCAACTGCATTTTGAGACCGGACGGATGGCCAAGCAGGCCTCCGGCGCCGCGCTGGTGACCCAGGGCGACTCTGTAGTATTGGCAACCGCGGTGGCTTCTCCTGATCCCCGCGAAGGCATCGACTTTTTCCCCCTGACCGTGGACTACCGCGAATACGCTTACGCTGGTGGACGAATTCCCGGCGGATTTATTAAGCGTGAAGGACGCCCGAGCGAGCGCGAGGTTTTGACCTGCCGCCAGATCGATCGCCCGATTCGCCCGCTGTTTCCTGAGGGCTTCCGCAATGAGACCCAGGTGATCGCGCTGGTTTTCTCGGCGGACAAAGAGAACGATCCCGACATTATCGGCATCAACGCGGCGAGCGCTGCTTTGGCGCTGTCGGATATCCCGTTCAACGGCCCGGTGGGCGCGGTGCGGGTGGGCCATGTGAATGGCGAGTTCGTGGTGAATCCGTCTTATGCGGAGCGCGAGATCAGCACGCTGAACATCACCATTGTCGGTACCGAGCACGGCATTGTGATGGTCGAGAGCGGATCGAAGGAAGTGAGCGAAGAGCTGGTCGCCGACGCGATCGATTTCGCCCATGTTGAGATCAAGAAGATTGTCGCGAAGATCAACGAGCTGGTCGGCCTTGCAGGCAAGACCAAGCGTACGGTGGCTCCTCCGGAGTTTGACCAGGCATACTTCGATGCGCTTAAGGAAAAGATCAGCGATCGTTTGAAGGACGCGCTGGACACGAAGTCGCACGATAAGTTCGAGAGCGCAAAGCTGGTCAAGCAGATTAAGGATGAGTTGGCGAAGGAGTTGCCAGCCGACGAGCCGGACGCGAAGAAGAAGCTGGCGAAGTACTACGAGGCGCTGCGCGAGGAGATTTTCCGCGTACAAGTAACCAAGGACCGGATTCGTCCTGATCATCGCGAGTTCGACCAGATTCGCGCAATCTCGATCGAGACCACCGTTCTGCCGCGCACCCACGGTTCGGCGCTGTTTACGCGCGGCGAGACGCAGGCGCTGGTGACGGCGACGCTCGGCACCAACGATGATTCGCAGCGGCTGGAGAGCTTCCAGGGCGAGCAGAAGAAGCGCTTCATGCTGCACTACAACTTCCCACCGTTCTCGGTTGGCGAGACCGGCCGTATGACCGGTGTTGGCCGTCGCGAGATTGGGCACGGCGCTTTGGCTGAGCGGGCAATCTCTGCCGTTCTGCCGACGGAAGCCGAGTCGCCATATGCGATTCGTATCGTCTCGGACATTCTGGAGTCGAATGGCTCTTCGTCAATGGCTTCGGTTTGCGGCGCGAGCTTAGCGCTGATGGATGCGGGTATTCCGATCAAGGCTGCGGTCGCCGGTGTGGCGATGGGCCTGGTGAAGGAAGGCGAGAGCTACGCGATCCTGAGCGATATTGCCGGGGCGGAAGATCACTACGGCGATATGGATTTCAAGGTTGCCGGTACGCGTACCGGCATCACTGCGCTGCAGATGGACATCAAGATCAGCGGCATCACGTCGCAGATCATGCGCGAGGCGCTGGAACAGGCACGTCGTGGACGGCTCTTCCTGCTGGACACGATGGATGCTCATCTTGCTGCGCCGCGGACGGAGAAGTCCAAGCACGCGCCGCAGATTCGTACGCTGCAGATTCCGGTCGACAAGATTCGCGACCTGATCGGGCCGGGCGGCAAGGTGATTCGCGGAATCATCGAGCAGACTGGCGTCAAGATCGACGTCGAAGATACGGGCCGCGTCAATGTGGCTTCGAGCGATGCCGATGGTTTGGCCAAGGCGCTGGAGATTATCGGCAACCTGACCGCTGTTCCCGAGATTGGCAAGACTTATCTTGGCAAGGTGGTTCGGCTGGCCGAGTTTGGCGCGTTCATTGAGCTCTTTCCCGGTACCGACGGCTTGCTGCACATCAGCGAGATCGCCGAGCATCGCGTGAAGGAAGTGAAGGACGAGCTGAACGAGGGCGACCAGGTGCTGGTTCGCGTGCTGGGTATTGAGGGCAACCGGATCAAGCTTTCGCGCAAGGCCCTTTTGAAGGAACAGCGTCAGAAGCTGGGTCTTCCGGAGCCGGGTGTGGTTTCCGACATGGACGGAAGCTCGGACAGGCCGGAACGCGCCCCGAGGCATCAGGCTCCGGTGGAGCGTCAGCCATCATCGAATGCGAGCACGATCACGATCGAAGGCGGAGACGACTTCGAGGACGCAGAGGGCGGTGACGATTTTGAGGACGGCGACGAGCCTAACTTCAATCGTGTCGACGGGCCTGTGCCGGCCACTGTCGGTGCTCCTGCTGGTGGTGGTGCAGGGACGGGAGCGGGTCCGGGTGGACAGCGTCGCCGCCGTCGCCGGAGCGGTAGCGGGGGTGGTGGTCGCGGTCGTGGTCCGGGTGGACCTGGTGGCGGCGGAAACCGCGGACCTCGGTAGATGATTCGCAAAGAAAAAGGCCACGCTTATGCGTGGCCTTTTTCTTTTAGGGACATAGGGACATAGGGCACGGAATTACGATGGCGTTGCAGAGGCGTTCGATAGTCGAGTTTTTGCTGGTTGGGGCGATCTGGGGCTCGGAGTGGTTGTTCACCCGGGGGCTCGATTCTGCGCCGCTCGGAGCGCTGGCATTGCGGTATGCGATCGCCGCGATCTTGCTTCGCGTGGCCGCGCTGGTGTTGAGGGCGAGACGGCCAAATCCGCAAGAGATGGCGATTGCGGGGATCACCGGGATTTGTCTTGCGGGATTACCTGTGCTTTTGATCGGCTGGGCGAGCGGACGGATGTCACCGGGATTGCTGGTGGTGATTCTGGCCATGACTCCGCTGCTGGCTGCATTAATGGAGGGTAAGGCCTCAGGCGGATTGCTGGCAGCCCTGGTAGGCGGAGTGGCGGGGACGGCATTGCTGGCGTCGCAGGGTTTATCTTTTGCGTTGACGCAATGGGCGGGCGCGGCGGCGGCGCTGCTCGCGGCTCTGTTAGTTGGGGAAGCTGTGCTGTTAATGAAGCGGAAACTGGCGGGTGTTGCGGCGGTTCCGCTGGCTGCGTACCAGCTTTCGGCAGCCGCGGTGATCGTGGCGATTTGGAGCTGGTTTTCAGAGGGCCGGGCCGGCTTCGAATGGGACCGAAAGGTAGTGGCGACCGAGGCGGTGTTGGCGGTCGTGGGCGGTGTGGTGGCGCAGCCTCTTTACTGCTGGCTGCTGCGGGCGATGGAGAGCTTTCAACTGACAGCGTCGCAATGGGGCGCGACGATTGTGGGTGTGAGCGAGGGATTGTTGCTGGTGCGGGAGGCACCGGGGTGGAGGATGGTGGCTGGAGCGTACGATTCTGATCGCGAGCTTGGCCGCTTTGTTGCGCGTTCGAACCGGAGCGGAGAGAGACCCGTTACTTTAACGCTAACCTGAGGTTTCTCTTAAGTCAGGAGGAGCGCTTCGGTCGGGTAAGATATTCGCATGAGTGCCTCGATGTATATCGTCGTGGAAGGGGAGGACCCTGGCTTCGATATCTTTGTCAACGGCCGGACGCTGGCGCGCAACGAAGATGGGCTGGAGAAGTTGGCGGAACGGCTGGGAGTGAAGCCGCTGCTGGAGTTTTTCTCGGCGGACCAGAACTCCATGGCCGTGCTGCTGGATGAGGGCGCTGGCGATCCGGAGTGGGCGAAGACTTTGCCGCCTCCGCAGTGGTTTTCTCCGGAAGATGGCCTGGAGACGATCTCGACGTTGATCGAATATCTGCGCGATGCGCCTGCGACGCTGGGTTCTGATACGGCGAATGCTGTGAGAGAGCTTGAGGAGTTTGAGCGGGTGCTTACCAAGACTTCCGTGCGGAGTTTGCAGTGGCAGCTGGCGGTTAGCTGGCGTTAGGGGCTGGCCGTCCAGGCGTCCGCTTCGCGTTCTCTTGTACAGATCATTTTTGTGAGATGGATAGGTTCCTTGCGGGAGACGTAATTTTGTCGCTGCGCTTATCCTGATATGGATATAGGATCAATTTGAAGACCTTGGCGTTCCTCGGTGATTCGCTGAAGTGCCTACGCGAGTTTCCGAGGGCTGCAATGCATGATGCCGGATTTCAGTTGGAGAAAGTGCAGCGCGGCGAGATGCCCGATGACTTCAAACCGATGCCGTCGGTCGGGCGAGGAGTAGGAGAGATTCGAATTCGCGATGCGTCTGGAATTTACCGGGTTATTTATACGGCTCGGCTTGCGTCGGCGGTGTACGTGCTTCACGCCTTTCAGAAAAAGACACAAGCTACTGCTGCACGAGAGATCGAGATAGCTAGAGCGCGGTACGAGCAACTTATAAGGGAATCAAAATGAAAACCATCATGCAAGAAGAGACGTATGCAAGCGTTTGGGATGCGATCGGAGACACTCCCGAAGAAGCAGCCAATTTGCAGGCTCGTGCTCAACTCATGCGCCAGATCGCTTTCCTCGTGAAATCCAGACAATGGAAGCAAACTGAGGCCGCGCGTCACTGTGGCGTTACTCAGCCGCGACTGAATGATTTATTGCGGGGGCGGATCAGCCGGTTTTCGCTTGACGCACTGGTGAACATTGCTACATCTCTTGGGCAGCGGGTGAAGATTGAAATCGAGGCTGCGTAGAAAGCGTTTGCACTGTCTTGGGTGCCAACTAAGTTTCCCGAAGCACCCTTTTCGTGAGCGGCGCGTCTTCTGCTCGTTACAATCGCGAACCTTGATGGTCGGAGAGACGGTTGGGAACGCCAGCAGCTCCCAATAGGTGGAAAAACCAGTGAATCGGGCATTTTCTCCCTCGGCGCGCAATCGGACGTTATTAACGCTCCGATTGGCGCTCAAAGACTTATTGCGGTTGGTGGTGACTACAAGCAGCCAGATGACAGCGACGCAACAAGCGCCTCCTCCCCGGACGGTGGCAAGACTTGGCTGCCCGCTGAAACCCCGCCCCGCGGCTACCGCTCCGCTGTGGCTTATGAAGCAAATAAGAAAACCTGGATTACCGTAGGCCCAAACGGTACGGACATCTCTAGAGACGAGGGCCGCAATTGGCGTCCCCTCAAGCCCACCCCGCAGGATGCTCCTGATGCCGATAAAAACTGGAATGCCCTCTCACTTCCCTTCGCGGTTGGGCCAAGCGGCCGCATCGGCAAAATCGACCCCAGCATACTTGCGCCCTAACAGCAATTGCACTTCCCTGAAAGTGGAATTTGCGGTGGAACATCTTCAGAGGCGTTCCGTATGGCCTTTCAAGGTTGGGGAACTGACATCTCCCGAGCCCGAACAATCAGCCATTCGAGGCTTCGAGCTGTTTCTTCACCAGGACGATCTGGCCGAGGTGGTAGCTGTTGTGGTCGGCGGCTAACAGGACTTCGCGGAGGAAGCGTTGGCCGTCTCCCCAGGGGATGGTGGCGTAGAGGTTCTGGGCCGGGTTCATGATCATCTTTTCGAATTCAGCGAGATCGGCGAACAATGCTCGGACGGTTGCGTCCCAGGCTTCTTCTGACGGGGGCAATTCCTCTTTCGGCCAGTAATCGGCGGGCCAGTTTGGTGCGAGGTATTTTGAGTTGGTGCAGAAGACGAGGAGGTCGTGGAGGGTGAAGTTCATGTGCCATAGGAGCTGCCAGGCGTTGTAGGGTGCGCCGTTGGGCTTGGCTCCGCGCTGGCCGGCGGGGAAGTCGTCTAACGCTGACTTGAGGTCGAGGTGGGCGCTGCCGCCTTTGATGAGTTCGACGAGTTGTTCGCGGAGTTCTTTGTTGTCGATGGCCATTGTGGGTCTCCAGTGGTTTGGATGCGGGAGGTTGGGAATCGATGGAGATTTGCCTTGTGAGCGAATCTGCGTCCCTCCTGCGCTACATGGATGGCACGGCTGGCGCCGTGCCACTTCAAGACAAACCGCAGGTCCTTCGGCTTCGCCTCAGGATGACATTTGTTTTTTGGAATGGCGCTTGTTCGATTCTTAAATACGCGGAAGTCTCCGCCTTTAACTTAGACCGCGGCGGTAATTGCTTCGCGCTTTGGGTTGCCGAAGACGTTGCCGAGGCGGCGGATTTGGGCGCCGACTCCGCGGAGCTTTTCTTCGATGTGCTCGTAGCCGCGGTCCATGTGGTAGACGCGGTCGAGGATGGATTCTCCGTCGGCGACCATGGCGGCGAGGACTAGCGACGCCGAGGCGCGCAGGTCGGAGCACATGACTGCGGCCGACGAGAGCTGCGACTTGCCGCGGATGGTTGCGGTGCGGCCCTCGACGCGGATGTCGGCGCCCATGCGGACGAGCTCCTGGACGTGCATGAAGCGGTTCTCGAAGATGTTTTCGGTGATCTGACGAGGTGCCTTCGCATTGCGTGGCGAAGGCCATGTATTGGGCCTGCATGTCGGTGGGGAAGCCGGGATATTCTTCGGTCGAGACGTCGACGGCTTTGAGATTGCCTTCGCTGCGAACGCGGAGGGAGTCGGGGCCGATGTTGTCGATGCGAGCGCCGGCGTCGGTGAGCCGTGCGACGACAGCGCCGAGATGCGCGGGGTTGCAGTTGGCGACGCAGAGGTCGCCGCCGGTGATCGCGCCGGCGACGAGGAAGGTTCCGGCCTCGATGCGGTCGGGGTTGATGCGATGGCGTGCGCCGTGGAGCTTGTCGACGCCCTGGACGCGGATGGTTGCGGTGCCTGCGCCCTCGATCTTCGCGCCCATGGCGGTGAGCAGGGCGGCGAGGTCGGTGACTTCGGGTTCGCGGGCGCAGTTCTCGAAGAGCGTTTCGCCCTCGGCGAGGACGGCGGCCATGAGCAGGTCTTCGGTGCCGGTGACGGTGATCTTGTCGAAGACGATGTGCGTGCCCTTGAGGCGTTCGGCGCGGGCCTCGATGTAGCCGTGTTCGTAGCTGATGACCGCGCCCATGCTTTCGAGACCCTTGATGTGCAGGTCGATGGGGCGGCCGCCGATGGCGCAGCCTCCGGGCATGGCGACGCGGGCGAGGCCGGTGCGGGCGACGAGAGGGCCGAGGACGAGCGACGAGGCGCGCATGGTCTTGACGATCTCGTACTTCGCAGTCGGGTCGGAGAGGACGCGGCACGAGATGGTGGTGCGGTGCTGGGCGCGGCCGTAGCCGAGCTCGACCTCGGCGCCCATGGAGGTGAGCAGCTTGCGCTCGGTCTCGATGTCCTGCACCTGGGGGATGTTTTCGAGAACGACTTCGTCTTCGGTGAGGATGGCGGCGGCCATGCAGGGGAGGGCGGAGTTTTTTGCGCCGCTGACGCGGATGGTGCCAAGCAGCGGATTGCCGCCGCGGACTACGAATTTATCCATGATGAGTGCCGATTGCTCCAAATAAAATCTTACTTTAAACGTTTCATTGGGACTTGTGGTCTCCTGAATGCAGGGCCTACGGAAGGAAATCAGGGAGCAGGCGTGAGAAGTGCCGCAAAGATAACCAGTAAGGGGCGTATAACGCTTCCAGTCGATGTGCGGAGAATACTGCGCGTCAGAGAGCGCGACTCGGTTGTTTTTGAAAAACAAAGCGACGGGGGTTGGGTGCTACGTAAACGTGTCAAGAAAAGCAAGAATCGGGCTGACAAGCCATAGTAGAGTCCTTGCAGTTCAATCGCGAATCGTTCGATCGTGCAATTGGTTCAAAATGGAAGGACGCATGAAGGTTGCAATCGTTCTTGATCCTAGGTATCCGGACTTGGAGAAATTAGTAGCCGATATGGCTGTGTGGGCCGTGGATTCGGTAGCTCATAGGGCTATTGCCGAGAGGCTGTGGCAGCTGCACGGTGGCTCTGATGCGCTTCAGGGAGTTACGTTATTCAAGGTGATGGATGAGGGGGATAAGGACGGAAATTGCCGGAGCATCATAGGCGATGTTGACCTGCATCACGGGATATACTCGTCCGGGTCTGAGATCGAGTCTCTACGAATCGTCGGTTCTCCGCCATCACAAGAGACAATCGCGGAGCTTGAGTCCTACGGCCTATCGAGCATACGGCTAACGACAGACGGATTCGTTGCCGCGCGAGGACAACCGGCGATTCAATCCATAAGTTGAATGCATAGCAAGAATCTCGCTCGTTACCAAAGCCGGGGCTTGCATTACACTTGCAGGCGCGAGGTCTTCACAACTTTTATGCATAGAAAAATCGATTTTCGCCGGGGCATCTCCGGCGTTGTGATGGGGGCGATATTGGCCACCGGTCTATTGAACCAAGCTCCTTCCGCGTGGGCCGAACAGAATCCGCTCACTGTCAAGACGAAAACCGGCAAGGTTATGGGCAAGTCGGACGGGACGGTTCGCGCGTTTCTGGGCATTCCTTATGCGCAGCCTCCGGTGGGGCCGCTGCGCTGGAAGCCTCCGATGCCGGCGGCGAAGTGGAAGGGTGTGCGGCAGGCGACGGAGTTTGGCTCGCACTGCATGCAGCCGACGATCTATAAGGACATGATTTTTCGCGATCCGGGGGTCAGCGAGGATTGCCTGAATTTGAATGTCTGGACGACAGCGCCGAACGAGAAGGCCAAGTTGCCGGTGATGGTCTGGATCTTTGGCGGCGGATTCGCCGCCGGCGGCACTTCGGAGCCGAGGCAGGATGGCACGAACCTGGCGAAGAATGGCGTGGTCGTTGTGTCGATGAACTACCGGCTTGGCATCTTTGGGTTCTTCGCGCATCCGGATCTGACGGCGGAATCGCCGCACAAGGCGTCGGGGAATTATGGATTGATGGACCAGACGGCGGCGCTCCAATGGGTGCATGACAATATCGCTGCGTTTGGGGGTGATCCGGCGAAGGTGACTGTCTTTGGCGAGAGCGCGGGATCGTTCTCGGTGAGTTCGCAGATGGCGTCGCCGCTGGCCAAAGGGCTTGTTTATCCACGCGATCGGCGAGAGCGGCGGAGCGTTTGCGAGAAAGCGGACTCACTTACAAGCCGCTGGCGGAAGCCGAGACGCAGGGCGCGGATTTCGGAAAGACGGTGTTGTCGGCGACGACTATCGAGCAGCTTCGTGCGATTCCGGCGCAGCAGTTGATGGAGGCGAAGGCACCTGCCTGGAGTGCGCTTCGGCCCTGATGTCGATGGGTATTTCCTTCCTCAGAGCGTGAGCGACGATTTTTGCGGCGAAGAAGCAGAACAATGTTCCGCTGCTGGCGGGTTGGAATCGCGATGAGGGCGGCATCAACCAGAAGACTACTCTGGACACATTCAAGGCCGATGGGGAGAAGCAGTTTCCCGCCGCGAGCTGCCGGATTTTCTGAAGGCCTATTCGGCAAGCACCGACGCCGAGGCGGTGCGAGCGGCTGCGGACTTTGCCGGCGACCTGTTTATTGCTTTCACAACCTGGCAGTGGCTGGAAGCGGCGGTGACCGACGGTACGCAGCCGGTCTATCGCTATCACTTCGAGTGGGTGACTCCGGAAGATCGAATTCCATCCGGGCGGCATTGCGGCTTACCACTCGTCGGAGATTCCTTATGTCTTCGGCGCGCTCGACCTCATGAAGGGTTATGCGTGGCGGCCTGAAGACTACAAGATGAGCGAGCTGATGCAGAAGTACTGGTCGAACTTCGCCAAGACCGGCGATCCGAATGGTGAGGGGTTGCCGAAGTGGCCGACGTACAACGGCGATTCCGGGTGGCAGGTAATGCATTTGAGCCCGGAGCCAATGGCAGGGCCAGACGCCAATCGGGATCGCTACCTGTTCCTCAATCAACAGTGGGCGAGGTAGACTGAGACAACAATTAAACCTCTGGAGGAATAGCGGTTGCCGAGTCAGGTTTCGGATGTTTGTTTCCATCGGGTGGCGCTGGCCATGACCGGTGCCGTCGCTCATGCGGCGGCTTTGAAGACTTTTTACAGTGGATCGAGCATGGCCAGCGACGGGTCGGCGCGAACGATCACTTTACAGTTCTCGGAGGACGGCACCGGCCTTTATGAAGACAACAGCGGAAAGGGCGACATCAAGAAAAATGTCCACTGGTTTCGCGATGGCAAGAAGGTGTCGGTTGAGTTCGAACCAGTAACAGGGCAGGCTGCCACCGCGCCGCTGGTTTTTGAGGTGCAGCGGAGTTCGCTGGTGCCTGTAGGAGACTTCAACGCCCAGATCGGAGTCCTCGGTTTTCCTACCCTTCACCCGTTTGGACCGGCGACGGTCGTCAAGAGTTCGGGGCTGTCGACTTGCGTTACCGGGATGCCAGGCCCATGCGCGATGCGGGAGACGTGGAGCTCGAAGCAGCCGTAAGTTGCCGGTGGAAACTGTTAACCGGAATGCTAAGGGCCGCCGAATTCGGCGGCCCTTAGCATTTCTCGGGGATTGGATCAAAGTTCCAGCGTGGTGTCTTCGATGGCGAGGCGGACGTTGCCGTCTGACTTGGCGAGGCGGCGGACCGCTTCGGGCTTGTCGACTCCGGCTTTGAGCATGACGAGGGCGACCGGGATGCTGCGTCCGGCGGACTTGATGGTCATCACGGCGGTCTCGCGGTCGATATCGCAGGTGCGCATCAAGGTGGAGATTCCGCGCTCGACGAGCTTCGAGTTCTGCATGTGGACGTTGACCATGGCGTTGTCGTAGACGTAGCCGAGCCGGGTCATGGCGCCGGTGGTGATCATGTTGGTGACCATCTTCTGCGCGGTGGCGGCCTTCATGCGGGTGGAACCGGAGATGACTTCGGGACCGACCTCGGCGACGATCACGATGTCGGCGGCGTCGGAGAGCGGGGTGTTCTGATTGCAGGTGATGGCTGCGGTCTTGGCGCCGCGGGCTCGTGCGTAGGCAACGGCGGCAACGACGTACGGAGTGCGGCCGCTCGAAGAGAGGCCGATCACCATATCTTTGCGGGTGGGACGGCGGCGGGCGATGTCGCGCTGGCCGAGTTCCTCGGAGTCTTCATTGACCTCGACGGCGGAGGCGAGCGCCTTGGGGCCGCCGGCCATGATGTACTGCACCGATTGTGGCGGGGTCGAAAAATAAGGCGGGCATTCGCAGGCGTCGAGGGCGGCGATGCGACCGCTGGAGCCAGCTCCAACGTAAATAAGTCGACCGCCGTCGCGCAGGCTGCGGGCGACGGAATCGATTACCAGCGAGATTTCTGGGAGCGCCTTTTTGACGGCCGCGGCAGATCTTGGAATCTTCGTGATTGATGATGCGAGCGATTTCGAGGGCCGACTTGGTGTCGAATCCCTGGGAAGCTTCATTGGTGCTTTCGGTAATGAGGTGGTTGAGAGTCGCTGCCGAAGGTTGAAGTCTTTCCGGCTTAATCTGCGTTTCTGCGTTCGTTGTGATCGTGGCCATGTTTTTTGAGTTGGTACCTGCGTGGACTCCCTAATTCTAGCGCCAAACGGACTACAACGGTAGAAATAGAAGATCGTCAGCTTGAGTGAGATGAACCATGTTGATGATGGGGTTGCAGAGCCTTTAAGTAATCGCTAAAGCATTGACTATGGCATCGTGAAACGCAGGGCGGACGCTGCGAATCGCCTGAGTTGAGCGGTCGGGCCAAGTGCGATTGGTGAGCAGTGTGATCGCGAGCCGCCGTTCTAAATCGATCCAGAGCGACGTGCCGGTGTAGCCGAGATGCCCGATCGAGCGAGGGCTAAAATGACGTCCAGATGACGATTCGCCAGAGGGTGTGTCCCAACCCAGCGCGCGAGAGTTGTCGGCGGATGGATTTTGGCGGGATGCAAAGATCTGAACGGTGCTCGGAGTGAACAACAGCTGATGCTGAGCGGGTGGCACACTGGCGGGATGCGCGACGCTGCTCAATATGTCTCGGGCATAGCATGAGGACGTCGAGCGGCGTTGGAGAAGAGTCCAGCATGGCCGCTGACTCCGCCGAGCACAAAGCAGTTCTCGTCATGAACTTCGCCTTGAATGATGCGCTCACGAAAGGTGTGGTCGTCGACGGTGGGAGGAATCAGAGTTCGCCAGGACGGCGGGGGCTGGTAGCGAGTTGACGTCAGTGCGAGCGGCGCGAAGATCTCACGGTCGCAGAAGGCATCGAGCGGTTCGTGAGTGATGACTTCGATTGCCTTGCCAAGGAGGATAAAGCCGATGTCGGAATATTCGGTTCGCGTGCCGGGAGAGGCTTCCAAAGGCATCGACAGGCAGGCTTCGAGCAGGGCGTAAGGTGTGCGGTTGGTCTCGAAGAGGCGGGCGTAGGCGGGAAGTCCGGAGGTGTGGGCGAGCAAATGGCGGAGGGTGATGCGGCGACGCTCCTGATGCCATGCAGACCGAACCTGGGCGCCGATCGCGAAGGCGGGCAGCACGTCGCCGACGAGCAGATCGAGGTCAAGTTGCCGACGCTGGTAGAGCAACATGGCCGCGGCAGTAGTCGCGAAGACTTTGGTGACGCTGGCCAGATCGTAGACGGTCATTGGAGTTATGGCGGGCGATTCGGGGTCATAGGTGAAGCGACCCACTCCGTCGAGTGCCAGGATTTTGCCATCGAGCAGGACGCCGAAGGCCGCGCCGGGAAAAGCGCGCTCGGCAACGGCGGACTCGAGCACGGAGTATGCCGACGCGAAGCGCTCCCTTTGGTTTAGAGTGGAGGCGAGGACGCTGGCCGGAACGTCGATGGGTGGCGGGTGCATTGGTGGTTTATCTTAAACCGTGATCCGCTCTGGGTTCGTCATGGGCGTTACTAATCACCTTAGATGCACGTCTATGACTATGCGGCGGATGGCTGGTTTGGCCGAGGTGTGTTAATGCCTGGATTTGGAAAGCTGGTAGCGGCAGGCGTTCTTAGTGGAGCGTTCAGCGTGGCCGGAATGGCGCAGAGTTCCGCTGCGACTCCCTGCTATGCAACGATGACGCCTGGGTGCCCGAATTTGGTGATCGAGGCCCCTAATCGTCCGCCGACGACCGCCTCGCCACAATCTTCTTTAGTCCAGGAAGGCCAGTCGCCCAGCGCTGCTCAGAGCGCTGTAACTCCGAGCACTGCCCAGCCCGCGACCGAGCCTGCGGCTCCCGTCACCCCGAAGACGCTGGAGATTCCGGCTGGAACCAAGGTGCTGTTGACCATCCGGAGCGCGATCAATACCAAGACGGCTCAGGCGGGCGATGGCGTTTATTTGCAATCGAGCTTTCCAGTGATCGCGAATGGGAGGGCGGTGATCCCGGCCGGGGTGTACGTGCAGGGGGTCGTGGATTCGGTCGAGCGGCACATTCGCATCAAGGGGCCGGCGAAGTTGACGATGCATTTCACCAGCATCATCTTCCCAAACGGCTCGGTCGTCGAGATTCCGGGCATGGTGAACAGCCTTCCGGGGTCGGACGGTCCGAAGGTAAATGGCGAGAGGGACGGTACAGCAGAGCGGCAGCGCGGGCCAGGTGGCGACCGCGGCGGCCAAAGGCGCGGGGATCGGCGCGGGGGTTGGAGCGATTGGCGGCGGCGTGAATGGAGATCCGGGTGAGGGAATTGGGCATCGGAGCGGGCGCTGGCGCGCTGGCTGGTGCGGTCGTTTCGCTCTTTACCCATGGCAACGACATCAACATTCCCTCAGGGACGCCGATCGAGATGGTGCTGCAACGGCCGCTGATGCTGCAGGAGTCGAACCTGAGTGGACAGGACGTGACCGGCGAGTATCTTCCGGCGGCAAACCAGAAGACGCCGATGCAAAAGCCTGTCCCCTCGCAGATAACCTGTCCGCCGGGTAGTCTGGGCTGTAACTAAGAGTCCGAAGTAGAATAAGAGATGCGCCACCCAGCAGACATCGCAACAATGAATCAAGAAAACCCTGAAGAACCGAAGATCGTCGCGACTGGCGAGCCGCAACTGGCGCCGGTCGGCGGCAGGATGCGCACCTGGCTGCGCGACCTGCTGATTTCGGTTGTCGTCTCTTTTTTTATCATCACGTTTCTCTATCAGCCGGTGAAGGTCGAGGGGACTAGCATGGCTCCTCAACTGCACGATCAGGACCGGCTGTTCATTAACAAGTTCGCTTACAACTTCGAGAAGATCGAACGCGACGATGTGGTGGTGTTTTATTATCCGCGCGACACGCAGAAGAGCTATATCAAGCGGGTGATCGGGCTGCCGGGCGACGCGGTGCGCATCGTGGACGGTCGAGTGTTTGTGAACGGAGCGGCTATCGCCGAGCCTTATGTGCCGGAGCGTTACCAGGACGTTCGCTCTATGGATGAATTCCATGTGCCCGCGGGAGAGTATTTTGTGATGGGCGACCATCGGTCGATTTCCAGCGACAGCCGGGACTTTGGGCCGGTGGCGCGAATGCTGATTTATGGCAAGGCCGCGTTTGTTTACTGGCCGCGGGAAGAGATGGGTGTGGTGCGGTAGCTGTGGAATCGCGCGCAACTTTCGGCAGCCGCTAAATTTCAGCATCTTCCGCTGACTCCCGCCTGCGGCTTTGCGAGCCGAATCAATCGTCATAGTCTCTTCTCCATTTCAAATTGGCCGCCTGCGCGCCTGGGATACCCGGCGTGGTATACACTTCGCTTCGGGACCACCGCCCCAAGAGGTCCAGTGGATGTCACGCACCTACAAAGGTAAGTTTTGGTCCGGCCACAGTTATGTGATCTTGCTGCTGCTCGGAGCGTCGGGAGCAGCGCAGTTTTCAACTCTGCTTAGCAGGGGGCAAAATGCAGCGCGAACATCGCCTGGCCAAAAGCAAATTGGCTCCGCCTGGTCGCTCTCGACCACTCGCTTCGACAACAGCTTTGAAGCCGAACCCTACGTCGGAAATGGCTACATTGGTCTTCGCGTTCCCGCTGCTGGTATGGGTTATCTCGGAGGCCTCGGCAAAGTCGGTTGGCCGATTGGTACCGAACGGATCGCGTCCGCAATCGCTGCGGGCGTCTATGCGAAGGTTGCCGACGGCACCTTTTATCACGACGAGAAGCAGGCGATCGTTCTCATCCCGAACTGGTCCACGCTTACCTTTGGTGATTCATCGGGCATCTACTCGCCTGCGACGGCTTCGTCTACTAATGTCAGCGAGTACCGGCAGGAGCTTGATCTTCGCGCGGGCGTCGTCAGGACCTCGGGTGTTTGGACCTCGCCGGACGGGAACAAGACGCGTTTCACCTATCGCGTAGGAACGGACCGCGCGCGCAGCCACATTGCGGTAGTGACGCTCGAGCTCACACCGATGTGGACGGGGAAAGCTATTGTCAGCAACGTTCTTGATGGCGCCGGCGCGCGTCGTCTCGATGTGGTCGGTGCTGGGTTGGATCTTCCGACGCAGTCTGTTTACGTGACCTCTAAAACTAAACGGACGAATATCACGGTCGCAGAATCGGCGACGCTTCGAAGCTCCTGTGAGTCATCCCCCTCCGAGCAGAAACCGCGAATCTACGGAACGGCAGCTGAGCAAGTCACCTTCGAGGCGCAAGCGGGAAAAACCTGCACCTTCATCAAATACGTGGCGGTCGTGACCGGGCGCGACTCGTCAAAGCCGGAATCCGATGCCCGCGTGGAATCGCAACAGGCCGTTGAACGGGGCCTTGGCGCTTTTCAGCAAGAGAATCGAACTGCATGGGACGGCGTGTGGAGGGCCGATATCGTCGTCGACGATGATCCGGCCCTGCAACAGGCGATCCACGCCAGCGAGTACACGCTCTATGCCAGCGTGGCACCTGATAGTCCCGCCAGCATCGGGCCATCGGGGCTCTCGAGCGATGGCTACGCCGGCATGGTCTTCTGGGACGCGGATACATGGATGTTTCCTGCTCTGCTGGCTCAGCATCCCGATATCGCCCGCGTCATGGTTGACTACCGGTCTACTACGCTACCCGCGGCCCGAAGAAACGCCGCCGTCAACGGGTATGCGGGTGCTCTTTATCCGTGGACCAGCGCCATCTCCGGCGACATGGGCGACGAATGCTACGGTGCGGTCACCGACTCTAAGGGCAAAGTCATCGCTGATCCAAACAAGAGCTGCACGCAACAGCTCCATCTGCAGTCCGACGTAGCTCTGGCGCAATGGGAGTACTACAAAGCTACTGGCGACAAGCAGTGGCTCGCTCAAAAGGGATGGCCGGTGCTTGAGTCGGTCGCTGAGTTTTGGGCTTCAAAGGCCACGCCGGTACCTGGCGGATATGCGATTGATCAGGTCCAGACGCCCGACGAATATGCCACGGATACCGATAACGATGCTTACACTAATGCCTCCGCTTCGCTCGAACTGGAGGCAGCAATTGAAGCTGCGGGGATACTTGGCAAGACCGTGCCGCCATCCTGGTCGGCGATCGGTGCCGGCCTTATCAAGACTATGCCGGTCGATGCCGCTCTCAATATCTATCTGGAGCACCAAGGTTATGTCGCGCAGCAGATTAAACAGGCCGACGTTGTCATGCTGACCTATCCGTTGGATTTTTCTATGCCGAAATCCATGGGTGTGAACGACCTCAACTTCTACACGCCACGTACCGATGTCAATGGTCCGGCGATGACCGACGCCATTCACGCCATCGCTGCTGCGGCGATCGATGTGCCCGGCTGCTCGGCCTACACCTATTTGCTGCGGAGCTATCAACCGTTCCTTCGCGAGCCCTATCTCCAGTTCTCTGAGTTTGCGCCCATCAAGCTGACCGCGACTGCCTATGACTTCCTTACCGGGGTCGGCGGCTTCATGCAGGAGTTCCTCTACGGCTTCTCGGGTTTTCGCCCACTTGTGGATGCGGTGCGGCTCGATCCCAGCCTGCCGCCCCAGCTTGCCGGAATCACCCTGACAAACCTGGCCTGGCAGGGCCGCACTTTTACTGTGCACATTGGACCGCGGGAAACCAGCGTCACCTTGAACTCCGGCGGGGCGGTCCCGGTCATCACGCCTGGCGGAGCGAGGACCGTGGAGCCCGGCGCTCCACTCATCATTCCGACCCGGCGCCCTGATCTGCAGCCTACCGAGGACCTGGTCCGCTGCGGCGAGATCACGGCTACGTCTTCGGTTCCAGGATCGCCGCCGGTTGCCGCTGTAGACGGGAGTCCGGCTACAGTCTGGACCGCCGCGGAGCCGCAGGCAAAGCTCACCGTCGATCTGGCAGCTCCGACGGTATTAGGAAAGATCAAGGTTATTCGCGGAAACCGTGATCCATTCCCTTACTCGGTGGAAGCATCGTCTAATGGCGTCGAGTGGAAGACGATTGCTACTGCGCCAGGGCAAAACTCTACTGGAGGGGATGAGTTCACTTCCCCGCCGATTCAGGCGAGGTTTGTGCGGCTGGTCTTTCCGGGTGATAGCGACGCAAAGCCGGCGAGCATCGCTGAGGTGACGGTGATGGCGAAGACGCCCTAAGCTGGCGCCGAAGGTCTTTCGGATCGACCTTAGGCCTTTGTCTCTTCGCGCGGGAGCTTGAGCCAGCAGAGAATGAAGAGCACTGCCAGCAGAAGGTCGATGCCGCCGAAGTAGAGGTCGCTGTGGTCGAGCCTGCCCTGCTGATATAAAACCATCGCTGCGAAACCAAAGGACAGCTTCTCGAGTATGGCGAAGGGGATCACGGGGCGCAGTCGCACTGGTTGCCGGGCAATCACAAAGAATACCAACTGCCATGCCAGCGTTACTCCGGCGAATCCGTAGAAGAACGCGGGATGGGTGATTGGTGGGGGATCCTGCTTACCTATTGCCTGCTCCATGAAGTAGAGCGGAGCGACCGTGATTACCCCGTAGACACCCGCGATAGCGAAGACCCAGCGCGCGAATTTCATTGCCAGCTCCTTGGCGATTCCGACGTTTCGATCTATGAAGATGATAAGGCCGCGCTGAGGAAAGACGTATGCGCTATTGACATATGAGAATGAGGATGCAAACCTCTGGTGAACCTCTGCCGTCATCTCTGGCTGGGCTCCAGGAGAGATTCATGAGAAAGGCAATTTTCGCGCTGATTGCGAGCATTCTGTTGGTTCCATCTGCGGTTGCGGCGACACCGGGAGAGGTGACGACGCCGATCAAGCAGTTTATTGACGGATTCAATACCGGCGATGTGAAGACCGCCTATGCGGCGTATGCGCCGGGGACGATCACGATCATCGACGAGTTTGCTCCTCACCGCTGGGTTGGCCCCAATGCCGCGCATGAGTGGGCCGCCGACTATGACAAGCATGCTATCGCGACTGGCGTTACAGACGGCGTAGTGAAGTACGAAGCGCCGACGCGCTCGGTGGTGGATGGGGATACGGCCTATGTGATCATCCCAGCGCTTTATACCTATAAGGAACATGGCAAGCCGATGGCTGAGGAAGGGCAGATGGCGTTTGTGCTGCACGCGGAGGCGGCGGGCTGGAAGATTCAGGGTTGGACCTGGACTGGCGTCGTGCCGCATTCGCCGAAGTAGGTGAGGTCAGGGTGCGGCAGTCTTTGATGTACCGCCTGCGTAGTATCCTGACCTCGCGCGAATGGAAAGCCCGGGCTGGGTCGGCTCGATGACTACCTTGCGGAAGCTACCGTCGTTCACTTTGTTCGTGGAGTAGTAGCTGATGGAGTATTGCGAGCGCAGCTCGTCGGCGATCTGGCGGAAGTCCTGAGTGAGGTCGGTGCTAAGGCCGTCGAAGTCGGTGCCTCCGGTTTGCGCTGTCAAGTGCTTCAGGTTCGCCATCCCTTGGTGATTGCCGGCGGTGAGCTTGTCGTGGTGGACCTGTGTGTAGCGGACGGCATAGACGAGCACGTCTGTTCCCTGTGCGGCGGCGATGGCTTCGACTTCGTCGTGGGCGCTGGAGTTTTCTTCGCCATCGGTGAAGAGGATCAGCACGCGGCGATGGCCTGATGCGTTGGCTAACTTCTCCTGGACACTCGAGTAGACGGCGTCAAAGAGCGCGGTGCCACCGCTTCGGGTGGGGTCAGGATCGAGTTCGGGGAAGCCACCCTTCCCTTGTCATATTCGGTGAGGCCATCGATCACTGGAGCCGGCGACGAGGTGAGGTCGGCGACCAGGCGTACGTGATCGCCGAAACCGATCGCGAAGACCTGGTCCTGGGGACGAAGGATTTGCTGGAGAAAGAGTTCCACATCCTTGGTGTGGCGCTTGAGGAATTTGCTTTGCGAGTCAGAGCCGTCGACGAGCAGACCGATGCTGAGCGGTAGTTCGGACCCGCTGGCGAGAGAGACGATCTTCTGCGGAACTCCGTCTTCGAATACCTGGAAGGCGTCCTGATCGAGCCCAGAGACGAGCTTGCCGGAGGCGTCGTGAACGCTGAAGGTGAGCGTTACAAGATGTACCTCGGAGTGGAAGACGGTCTGCTGGGCGCTCGCGCCAATGGCCGCGAGGACCAGCGAAAGCAGGGCAATTCCGAGTCGGGGAAGGGGCGAGCGGCGTGGGTTTGGTTTCTTCATGAAGCTTCTGTGAATACGCTGCTCAGGGTAGTGTAAGTTCCCCGTAACTCGCGGCATTTCTCTGCTAAAATCTATTGAATCCACTCCACGGAGAAGCGATGCAGGCTATCCTTGCGCTCGAAGACGGGCGCATCTTCCGCGGTGAAGGCCACGGCGCCAAGGGCGAGTGTTACGGCGAAGTCGTTTTCAATACTTCTTTAACCGGCTACCAGGAAATTTTCACCGATCCATCGTATGCGGGGCAGATTGTCGTCCTGACCAACCCGCAGATCGGTAACTACGGCACCAACTCCGCAGACAACGAGGCGGCCAAGCCCTATATTGAGGGGCTGGTTGCGCGCGAGTTTTCTCCGATCAGCTCGAGCTGGCGTTCGGAGCAGGTTGCCGACGATTATCTGGAGCGGTATAACGTTCCGGTGATCTCGGAGATCGATACGCGGGCGCTGGTGCGGCATTTGCGAACGCATGGCGTGATGCGTGGGGTCATCTCTTCTATAGAAACCGATGCTGATGCGCTGGTGGCCAAGGCGCGATCGATCCGCAAGATGGATGGCACGGACCTGGCGAAGGTGGTCAGCACCAAGTCGATCTATGAATGGGACTGCGATGATCCGCGGAACCATAATGGCGACCCTCTCGCAGCTATGGATGCCGAAGGCAATGTGGCCAAGCTGCCTCCCGCCGATCTGCACGTCGTCGCTTACGACTACGGCATCAAGCACAACATTTTGCGGATGCTGACTCGGGAAGCTTGCCGTGTCACCGTCGTTCCGGCGGAGACCTCGGCGGAGGATGTGCTGGCGCTGAATCCGGATGGGATTTTTCTGTCGAACGGGCCTGGCGATCCGGAGCCGGTGACTTATGCGCATGAGAACATTCGCAAGCTGGCTGGGAAGAAGCCGATCTTTGGGATTTGCCTCGGGCATCAGCTGATCGGAATCGCTCTTGGCGGCAAGACTTACAAGCTGAAGTTTGGGCACCATGGCGGGAACCATCCGGTGAAGCAGATGGATTCAGGCAAGGTGGAGATCACTGCGCATAATCACAACTTCGCCGTTGATCCGGATTCGATGAAGCAGAGCGAAGTCGACCTGACGCACATCGATCTGAATGACAACACGCTGGAGGGATTGCGGCATCGTTCGATGCCTTTGTTCAGCGTGCAGTATCATCCGGAGGCTAGTCCGGGTCCGCATGATTCGAATTATCTGTTTCAGGATTTTCGGAAGATGATGGTGGATTGGAAGCGATGAAGTTTGGGGCTGGCGTAGAAATAATGCCTATATTGTCGTTGATAATTAAAGTAAGGCTGTAAAGGGACGGATGTAGCAGCATGTTCCGCAACGCCTGGCATTGGAAATGCGTCGAGAGGGGTGCATCATGCTCGAGATCGATATGAAGCCGGAACTGGAAGAGATCCTTGAGTTCTACGCGAAGAAAGACGGAGTCAGCAAAGCTGAGCTGGCGCGGACAGCGCTTGCCGAGTATCTCGAAGACCGCGAGGATTATGACATTGCTGAAGAGGCATCCCGCGATATCGGGCCCACGTACAGCTTGGAAGAGGTAATTCGCGAGTATGGACTGGAAGATAAGGTTCGAAGCAAAAGCGAAGAAGCAACTGGACAAACTCAGTCCGGAAGTTCAAGTTCAAATCACGAGCTATTTGCTTCAACGCGTCGCCCCTGAACCTGACCCTCGGCTACTCGGTAAAGCCTTGAGCGGCAAGCTCAAGGGCCAGTGGCGCTATCGAGTAGGCGACTATCGGATCATCTGTCAGATTCGCGACAAAGAATTGCTAATCCTGGTCATCCAGGTCGGTCATCGCCGCGAAATTTATCGGTAAGGAAAAGAATGCCACGCAGGAATGACATTGCCAAGATTCTGGTGATCGGCTCGGGGCCGATTGTGATTGGGCAGTCGGCGGAGTTTGACTACTCCGGGACGCAGGCTTGCAAGGCGTTGCGCGCCGAGGGCTATGAAGTCGTGCTGGTTAATTCGAACCCGGCGACGATCATGACTGATCCTGAGCTGGCCGACCGCACTTACATTGAGCCGCTGACTCGGGAATATGTCGAAGAGATTTTGCGGCTTGAGAGCCAGATGCTGAAGCACGAGGGACGCACGGGAGTCTTCGCCCTGTTGCCGACCGTTGGTGGTCAGACGGCGCTGAACCTTGCCGTCGATCTGGCGGATGCGGGCATTCTGGATAAGTATGAAGTCGAGTTGATTGGCGCGAAGCTTGGTCCGATAAAGAAGGCGGAAGACCGGCTGCTTTTCAAAGATGCGATGAACCGGATCGGTCTGGACATGCCGCGTTCCGCGCTGGTGAACAATCTTCGCGACGGGTTGGAGTTCTCGACGAAGATTGGATTTCCGGTCGTAATCCGGCCTTCGTTTACGCTGGGCGGCTCGGGCGGCGGCATTGCTTATAACCGCGAAGAGTTGATGGAGATTCTGGCGCGCGGAATCGATCTTTCTCCGGTACATGAGTGCTTGATTGAAGAGTCGGTGCTTGGCTGGAAAGAATATGAGCTTGAGGTGATGCGCGACCTCGCCGACAACGTCATCATCATCTGCTCGATCGAGAACATGGACCCGATGGGCGTGCATACCGGCGACTCGATCACGGTTGCTCCGGCGCAGACGTTGACCGACCGCGAGTACCAGGCGATGCGCAACGCGGCCATTGCGGTGATGCGTGAGATTGGGGTTGAGACCGGCGGGTCGAATGTGCAGTTTGCGGTAAACCCGGTGAACGGGCGCATGACGGTGATCGAGATGAACCCGCGTGTTTCGCGTTCGTCGGCGCTGGCGTCGAAGGCTACTGGTTTCCCGATTGCAAAGATTGCCGCGAAGCTGGCGGTGGGCTACACGCTCGATGAGATTCCGAACGACATTACGCGGAAGACTCCGGCGTGTTTTGAGCCGACGATCGACTATGTCGTTACCAAGATTCCGAAGTTCCAGTTTGAGAAATTTCCTGGCGCCGATGAAAACCTGAGCCCGCAGATGAAATCGGTAGGCGAAGTGATGGCGATTGGGCGAACCTTCAAAGAGTCGCTGATGAAGGCGTTGCGGTCGATGGATACGGGCAAGAAGATCTCCTCTGAATCGCTCGATCCGAAGCGGCTGACGCAGCGGCTTGTCACTCCGCAACCGGAGCGGCTGGATTACATTCGTTTCGCGTTTCGGCGCGGGATGACGGTTCGCGAAGTTGCGCGGATGACCTCAATGGACCCGTGGTTTCTTTATCACATTAAGGAGATCACGGACACGATCGCTACGGTCGGCGAACAGGGCCGGGCGAGTGCATCACCAGAGCTGTTACGTAAAGCGAAGCGCATGGGCATCTCCGATGAACGTATCGCCGAGGTGTGGTCGCTGACGGGTGCTGAGGGCGTGGAGCAGGTTCGGCAACTGCGTAATTCGCTAGGCGTGAAGCCAGTCTTCAAGCTGGTAGATACGTGCGCGGCGGAGTTTGAGAGCATGACGCCCTATCTTTACTCGACCTATGACGAGGAAGATGAAGCGGCGCCGACAACGAAGCGCAAGGTGATTATCCTGGGCAGCGGCCCGAACCGCATCGGGCAGGGAATTGAGTTCGATTATTGCTGCTGCCATGCGGCGTTCGCGTTGAAGGAAGACGATTACGAGACGATCATGGTGAACTGCAATCCGGAGACAGTCTCGACGGATTACGACACGAGCGACCGGTTGTATTTTGAGCCGTTGACGCTTGAGGATGTGCTCGCAATCTATGAGCATGAGGCGTCGAGCGGCGCTGAGATCGGGATGATCGTGCAGTTTGGCGGGCAAACTCCACTGAATCTTTCGCTGCGGCTTAAGGCTGCGGGCGTGCCGATACTTGGAACCTCGCCTGAGTCCATCGATCTGGCTGAAGACCGCAAGCGCTTTGGGAAGTTGATCGAGGAGTTGGGAATTCCGCAGCCTCCGGGAGTGATGGCGACGAGCGTGGAAGAAGCGCTTGCAGGGGCCGATCGCATTGGGTACCCGGTTCTGGTGCGGCCCTCCTATGTGCTTGGCGGTCGTGCGATGGTGATTGCTTATGACGCGGCTTCCGTATCGAAGTACATGACAGAGGCGGTTGAATATTCACAGGAGCGGCCGGTGTTGATTGACCACTTCCTTGAGGATGCGGTCGAGGTGGATGTTGACGCTTTGTGCGATGGCGAGGACGTGATTATCGCGGGCGTTATGCAGCATATCGAAGAAGCGGGCATTCACTCGGGCGATTCTTCGTGCGTGCTTCCGGCTGTCGATCTATCTGTAGCTGTGCTTGATACGATTCGCACTTATACGCGGAAGCTGGCACTGGCGTTGAATGTTGTGGGCCTGGTCAATCTGCAGTTCGCGATCCAGCGGAACGCAGACGATGCGGATTCGGTTTACGTGATTGAGGTCAATCCTCGGGCATCGCGAACAGTGCCTTATGTTTCGAAGGCGACGGGAATTCCGCTGGCGAAGATTGCGGCGCGGTTGATGACGGGGCGAAAGCTCAAGGATTTGTTGCCCGAGCAGTTGGCCTCGGGGCTTGATCTCGATACTGGCAGCCATTATTTCGTCAAGTCGCCGGTCTTTCCGTGGAATAAGTTTCCCGGCGTTGACACCGTGCTTGGCCCGGAAATGAAGTCGACCGGCGAAGTGATGGGTGTCGCCGACAATTTTGGTGAGGCTTTTGCGAAGGCGCAGATCTCGGCGGGGCAGTATTTGCCGCTGAAGGGGACGGTCTTCTTCAGCGTTAACGACCGTGATAAGTCTCAGCTGGTGCAGGTGGCCCGGCAGTACATCGAGCTGGGCTTTCACATCGTGGCGACCGAGGGCACGGCGGTACTTCTTGCGGAAAATGGCATGATCGTGGATCGAGTGTACAAGGTGAAGGAGGGGCGGCCGAATGTAGTGGACTACATCAAGGGCGACCGCATCCAACTGATTGTGAATACGCCGCATGGCCAGGACACCTTCTTCGATGAGAAAGCGATTCGCCGGGCTGCGGTGACGCAGCGGATTCCGACGATCACCACGATGGCCGCGGCACGGGCGGCTGCGGAGGGGATTGCCGCGTTGCAGAAAAACTCCATCACCGTGAATGCGTTGCAGAGTTTGCACCGCTCCCGGTCAGTGGCCTCTTCGCTAGCGTGATGAGAGTTGCGTAGAATCGGTTGCGTGTTCATTCCTTTCTTCACTCGCGCTGTGAGAGCCGGATGTGCCGCAGCGATTTTGTCGATGATGCCGGCGGTGCATCTATCGGGACAGGAGCCGGCCTCAACGAGCGCACCGCCACAGGCGCCGGCCTCAACGAGCGCACCGCCACAGGCGCCGGTGCAAACACCTACTAACCCCGACCTTGACGCGGGGCTGCAATATTTGAAGACGAATCAGTTCGAGAAGGCGCTGGCGAGTTTTCAGAAGGTGCTTGAGGTTGACCCGGAGGATGCGACCGCGAACTTGCTGGCGGCCTCGGCTGCCTTGAACCTATTCCAGGGCGACGGCGCCGTTACCTATGCGGAGAATGCTCGCCGGCTTGCGCCGAACGACTGGCGGGTGGATACAACGCTGGTTACTGCGTATGCAGTCGACGGAAAAATCGCGGAGCGAGATGCGATTCGCGCCAAGCTGGTAGCGCTCCATAACAGCCCGGATGCTCCGGATGCGATGAAGGCGAACGGATTTCTGCTTGACCTCTTCAAAGTGAAGAAGTATCGAGTGGAGACGGTGCAGTATTTCAAGCCGATCGGCAAATTTCATACCTACTACAGGTTCTTGGTGCGAAATATGGCGGGCAAGCGGCTCTGGGAGTATGAACTGCAGTCGGATGACTTTGCGCAGAAGTCGTGGGCACAGGCGCACGTACAGGAAGCGATTACCGGTGGCAGGGAATTCACGTTAGAGTCGGACTTCGGCGGTACGCATGTCGAATACCGGTTGTTTAGCGGGGATCCGTCTTACGACGAGGTCCGGGCCGTGGTGGTGCAGCTGCTGACGGAGCGCACCGAGCCCTTTCCGGCTGAGACTGCGAAGCCCGCGCCCCCCGTACAATAGCCTCATGAAGCTCGAAGGAACCTCATGCTGCTAGAAGGCATTTTCTCCGCAATCACTACTCCTTTTTATCCGGATGCGCGGCTGTATCTGCGCAAGCTTGAACACAATGTAGAACGCTATTCGCGCACGCCGCTGTCGGGCCTCGTGGTCCTCGGCTCGACGGGTGAGGCGGTGATGCTGGGCGATGAAGAGACGCGCGAAGTGCTGCGCACGGTACGTGAACGCCGCTTCGCCGGACAAGGTGCTGATCGCCGGTGTGGCGCGGGAGAGCGTGGCGGAGACGTTGAAGCTGGCCGAGTTTGCGGCCGAGCAGAGCTACGACGCGGTGTTGGTGAGGACGCCGAATTTCTATACTCCGCAGATGGGCGACGCGGCGATGTTGAACTACTACCGCATGGTCGCCGACGCATCTGCGTTGCCGGTGATTCTGTATGACATTCCAAAGTTCACCAAGTATGAGTTACCCATCGAGGTGATCGCGGAGTTGGCGTCGCATCCGAACATCATTGGGTTGAAGGACTCAAGCGGCAGCGTGGAGCGGATTGCCGCTGTGGTCGCTGCGACCATGAGCGCGCCTCGGCGCAAGGTGACGGTGACAGAGATCTTCGCGGCGGTGACGGAACGAATGCTGAATACCGAGCCTGCGATGGGAGCGGCGACGTTTGTTTCCGCGGAGATGCTGGGCGGGGGCGGGGCGCTGGCGGTAGCACCGCCGAAGCCGGCGATCAAGACGCGGACCAGGGAAGTTGGGTTTCAGGTGCTGAGCGGCTCGGCGGGGACGCTCTTCGCTTCGCTTGAAGCCGGAGCGAGTGGAGCGGTGCTGGCGCTGGCGGCGTGTGCTCCACAGGCCTGTCACGAGGTTTACACGGCGTGGAAGGAAAAGGATCCGGTACTGGCGCAGGAGAAGCAGGGTCGGATTCGTCACGCGTCGGCGCGCGTGAGTGGCGAATTGGGGATTCCGGGGATTAAGTTTGCCTGCGATTTGAATGGGTATTACGGCGGACCGCCGCGGATGCCGCTGCTTCCGCTTACGGCGGATGTGAAGGCCGAGGTAGCGGAGATACTGGCGGGAATTCGGAATTAGGCGGGCCGGGTACCCCCCTCCCCCCCCGGTTTTTGAGCTAGTTCTTTGTTTTCAATTGGTTGGAAAACTGATCAGGCCTGGAATCTTGATTCTGTCGGTCGCGGATTTCAACGCTTGAACCATGGTTCCCACCGGGAGTTAGTTGAAAAAATGAGAAGGGCGGCTCTCGCCGCCTGAGTTACCTATCTATTCCGCGTTGCAATGTTTCTTTCTTTACCTTCTGTTACTAGTTTATCAAGTTGCCCCCTTTCACTATGCCAACTTTTGGAGATTTTTATTCCGATTGGAATGAATATTTTGGGCGGTTTTGTGAGGAGTTGGGGGCTTGACAAGATTTTATGACGTGCAGAGCAAGGTCTCAAGAATGAGACCTTGCTCTGCAACATCTGGAAATTCCGCTACCGCACGGTGATGTCGCGGAGCAGCATGGTGCTGACGAACTTAAAGTTTTCGATGCGTTTGTCGATGACTTTCTGCTCGGCGGTTTTGTCTCCGTAGTGCTTCATACGCAGGTCATAGATTTTGTCGGGAAGGCCGTCGAGGGCGGCCATGTCCTTATAGGAGATAGCAAAACCGAAGTCCCAGTCGGGGTTGGAGCTGGTCTGGTTGAGGAATATCTGGTAGCCGGTGATGAGTCCGGCGGCCTTCTCCGACTCCCAGAGCGGGATGACATTGGCCTTGAAGTCGGCGTAGAGGGCGTCAGAGCGCCCAGGTGTGACGCTGAGGAGGGTGACGCGTTCGACGGGGCCCTGGATGTAGGGAACCTGGGCGTGGGCGGCGGAGAGAGAGACGATGGAGGCAAATAACACCAATACCGCAATGCGGAGAGCTGGTTTCATCCTGCTACCTGACCTTGCCCTCAGAATGCGTATCCCATATCCGGTAAGACATTCGTAGCAGTCGAGGCTGTGGGAAAGTTGGAAAGCGTTCTCTGCTTTCCTGCTTTTCCATAGCCTGCTTTCGCTGGCGGTGGGTGGCTAGTTCTGTCGTGCCACTCTTGTTCGAACTGCATTGGACTGACGTAGTTCAGTGTCGAGTGCAGCCGTGTCCGGTTATACCAGAGTAGCCAGTCGAGGGTTTCGTCCTTGGCCTGGCGGATGGTATCCAGGCGCATTCCATGGAGCCGCTCGACCTTGAGGGAACCGAACAGCGTCTCCGCGCAGGCGTTGTCCCAGCAGTTGCCCTTGCGGCTCATCGAGGGCATGATGCCGCACTCGCTGAGCGCCTGGTTGAACTCGTGGCCAGCATACTGACTGCCGCGATCGCTGTGGAAGATCAGCCCGCAGCCCTTACCGGGCGAGCGTTGGAACCAGGCCATCTCCAGCGCGTCGATGACGATCTCGCTTCTCATGCTGTCCTGCATCGACCAGCCCACGATCCGGCGACTGAACAAATCCATAACTACGGCCAGATACAGCCATCCTTCTTCGGTTGGGATATAAGTAACATCGCCCACCCATGCCCGGTTCGGCCAAGCCACGGTGAAGTTGCGATCAAGCAGGTTGGGAGCAACCGGAAGGCCATGCCGGCTGTCCGTGGTGGCAACGCGAAAACGCCGCTTGCCACGGGCGCGAATGTTATTCCGCTGCATCAGCCGCTGCACCCGCAACTTACCCACGTGGATACCTTCACTGAGTAACTGCCGCCATACGCGCGGCCAGCCGTAGGCGCCCCGATGGGCAGCAAACACGGCACCGATATGCACCAGCAGAGCTTCGTCGCTCAGATGACGGCGCTGGGCTATCTGCTTGCGCCGCCGCACGTGCTGATGGTAGCCGGACACGCTGACCCGGAGCACCCGGCATTGCACCCTGACCGGCCACACTCGCTTGTGACGCTCGACGAAGGCGTACCTCACTTCGGCCCCTTGGCAAAGTACGCCGTCGCTTTTCCCAGGATGTCCCGCTCCATAGTGACCCGCGCCAACTCGGCCCGCAAACGGCTGATCTCCATCTGCTCGGCAGTCACCTGCGCCTTGCCGGCTGCACCGCGCAGACGCCCCGCGCGATGCGCCTTGATCCAGTTGCCCAGCGTCTGCTCCACCACGCCCAGCGTCCGTGCCACCGACGCCGCACTCTGGCCCGACTCAACCAGTCGGACCGCCTCCTGCTTGAACTCAAGCGTGTAACGACCTCGCTTCGACTTCGTCATCTTCGCTTCCCCTTCGCATTACAACAGCTCGCTAAGGGATACGTTTTGCGGGGGCAAGGTCAACCTCTTGTTATGTGATTTAGGAACTGACGGGAGTCTAGTCTGGGGATTGATGGATGTAAATGACACTTTTGGGTTAGGTGGAAGTCAGCTACTCCTTCAAGAAAACCCAAGAAAGCTTCCCAGCCTCAGCAACGAAGACGGTTGCCGAGGGCCCCGGTTCGCGTACTTGGGCACACGCTCTTGTTTATTTCCGCCCTGGCGGAGTTGGCCCTTTCTGGCAAGCGCTGTTGGATGCGGTTCACGACGACGAAGAAATAGCCTATCGATAAGGCGCACATGAGAACTCCGACTAGGCCTTCGAGCGGGGCGAGGAGTCGCCAGGGCTTGGTGAGCACGACATCGCCATAGCCTACGGTCGTGTAGGTCAACCCGGAAAAGTAGAATGCCGTTTCGGCGTTGGGAAGGCATCCGCGCCAGAGATAGAAGAGCGCCCAGACCGTTATTCCCCGCCAGATGAAGAAGGATGAGCCACCAGATGACGCGAAGGAGCGTTCTCATACGATTTGATACAACATAATCTCTAGCTCGGGGTCTCTAAGGTTCAGCTAAGCAAATTCACCTCGGATTTGTTAACTTGGCTGTCATGAATTTCAAAGTATCGCAGGAACACGGGCTTCGGCCGATTGTCGCCATGCCAGCAAGTCTCTCACCGGGCGCTGCCTTTCGTCGATCCCTTTACCAGTGAGGCAGAAGAAGAGAAGAAAAATAGCGTCAACGCTCATTTCAGACAATCGCGCAGCGCCGATTCATCGAGGAATAATCATGTCTATGGTTAATGGCAAGGTTCGTGTCGCCGGAATTCCACGTATATGGCTCCGATATCCAATTCTGGTTCTCTCCTTCGGAATCCTGCTTCTCCTTCCGCTCCGTTCTGGAGGGGCCACGGTTCTTGACACGCTTCAACCGCAGCATCCGCGCCTCCTCTTCCCTGACTCCGATATTCCGGTCATCAAGCGCGCCATCGCTGCCGATCCCTTCCTCAAAGCCTGGTACAAGGAGCAGCTCTCCGTCGGCGAGAAACTCCTCGCTGAGCCGCCCGAGGTCTACGGCATCGGCGGCTCCCAGCACGACCTCCTTTCCAAATCGCGGGGGGCGGAAGGGCGCATTTTCACTCTCGCTGGCCTCTATCGTCTCAGCGGCGACAGGCGCTTCGCCGATCGTGCCAGGCAGGAGATGCTCGCCGCCGTCTCGTTCCCCGACTGGAATCCATCGCACTTCCTCGATACCGCCGAGATGACCGCCGCTCTCGGCATCGGCTACGACTGGCTCTACTCTTCGCTGTCGGGAGCTGACCGTGCCGCCATCAAGAACGCCATCGCCACCAAAGGGATCGATCCATGGCTTGACCGCATTCGCTCCGGCGAGGCCCTTCGTCACGAGCGGAACAACTGGAACCAGGTCTGCAACGGCGGCGAATCTATCGGGGCGCTCGCCATCGCCGACGAAGAACCTGAGCGTGCGCGCCAGATTCTCGAACACGCCCAAGTCGCCATCGGCAGCATCATGCAGCTTTTCGCTCCCGACGGCGGATTCGAAGAAGGCCCCAGTTACTGGAACTACGCAACCACCTACAACGCGCTCTACATTGCAGCGCTCGACTCGGCGCTCGGCACGGACTTCGGCGCTTCCGACGCCCCCGGCTTCTCTACCACCGTCGACTATCACATTCAGTCCACCGGCCCCGTGCTCCAAATCGCTAACTTCGGCGACGCTAAGAAAGACGTCTTTCCCTCGCCGCAGGTCTTCTGGTTTGCGCTCCGCTATCATCGCCCCGCTTACGCAGCGTACGAACGTACCATCCTGCTCGACCCGAATCTCGATCGCGAGGCAGGGATGGAAAGCAAGCGCTTTTCCATGCTCGGCCTCATGTGGGCTGCGTTGCCGTCCGTTCCCGGCGATACCGGGCAGCTTCCTCTCGCCGAAAGCTTCTCGCGTGTCGCGCAGGCCTACATGCGGAGCGCGTGGGATGACCCCAACGCCTGGTACATTGGCTTCAAAGGCGGCGATGCCCACGCCTCTCACGGCCATCTCGATCTCGGCAGCTTTGTCATGGATGCATCGGGCCAGCGCTGGGCGAGCGATCTAGGCCCTGACGACTATGGTTTGCCCGGCTACAACGGTACCGAATCCCTTCGCCGCTGGAGCTATTACCGCACGAGAACCGAAGGCCACAACACCCTCACCATCGATGGCCAGAACCAGGACCTCGACGCGAAATCACCGCTTACCACAACGGGCTCGGCGGGCAGCACGCACTATGCCATCGCCAACCTCGGCCAGGCTTACAAAGGCAAGCTCGCGTCATGGAGCCGCGGCGTCAAGCTGCTTGACAATAAGCGCGCCCTCATTCAGGACGAAATCGCGCCCGCGCGGCCCGTCGATGTGGTCTGGAACTTCCACACCTTTGCCAGCGTCGAGATTGCTCCTGACGGGCGCTCTGCCACGTTGAACGCAGGCAGCGCCACGCTCCATGCCTACATCCTTCAGCCCTCCGGCGCAACCTTCTCGACCGTTAGTGCGCAGCCGAGCCCTCCGCAAGCCCCCAACCCAGGCGTCACCAACCTTGTTATCCCCATTCACCGGCAATCCGGCCCGACAACCATCGCCGTGCTCTTTACGCAATCCAGCGATGAGAAGACCCTGCCCCTCATGCCGCTCTCCACTTGGAAATGACGCTGCGTAACTAACAACGTTTTGAAGCGGTGCTGGCGCCCGAACTTGTGCGATCCCACTCAAGACACGAAGCGCGAATCTGAAATGGAGCGCCCTCGTCCGTACATACGAAAGAGTCTGGTTAAGGTCGGGAGTAACCGCAGGTCACATCGACTTGTGACGCTCGCTGAGGATGACAGAGCATTTTGCAGTCGTTCGGGATGACATATATTTTGTGGCGAATCGAAGACTCATCGGGGGCCGAGGCTGGCGAGGAATTCTTTTGCGGGGAGGGTGTTGAGGACATCTTCTTTGGTTAGCCAGGCGCGGCGGAGTTGTCTGACTCCGTACTTCATGTTTTCCATTTCGGTGGTGTGGTGGGCGTCGGTGTTGATGACGATCTTGCAGCCGGCTTCTTTGGCCATGCGCAGGTCGCGGTCGCATAGGTCGAGGCGGTTGGGGTTGGCGTTGTGTTCGACGGCGACTCCGGCTGCTGCGGCGGCTTTGAGGATGCGGGCCATGTCGATCTGGTAGGCCTCGCGCGGAGGAGCTTGCGTCCGGTGGGGTGGCCGAGGATTTTGACGTGCGGGTTGTCGATGGCGCGGAGGACGCGCTCGGTCATCTGTTCGAGGGGCTGGTTGAAGAGGGAGTGGACGCTGGCGATGACGATGTCCATCTGGGCGAGGGTTTCGTCGGCGAGGTCGAGTTCTCCGTCGGCGAGGATGTCGACTTCGATGCCGGGAATGCGCAACGGGGCGCGCCCCGTTGAGGGACCAGGGACTAGGGAAAGACGAGACCACACGAAGATGTCGCTGGGGCCCCGGTGAGATGCAGTCCTTCGCTCGCCCTGCGAGCTCGTCGGACCATTTCTTTCAGCGATTCTGACCTGGCGGATGGCGGCGATGTGGGCGAGTGCTCGTTTGTCGTCGAGGCCGTTGGTCATGGCGAGGTTCTTGGAGTGGTCGGTGATGGCGATGTATTCGTAGCCGCGGGCGAGGGCGGCTTCGGCCATTTCGCGGATGGTGTTGCGGCCGTCGGTCTCGACGGTGTGCATGTGGACGTCGCCGCGGATGTCGGCCTGGGTGATGAGGTCGGGGAGGCTGTGGGCGAGGGCGGCTTCGAGTTCGCCGGAGTTTTCGCGGAGCTCGGGCGGAATCCAGTCCATGCCGAGGGCGGCGTAGATCTCTTCTTCGGTGGCTCCGGCGACGAAGGTGCCGTCTTCGACTTTGGCGAGGGCGTATTCGCTGAGCGTGTAGCCGCGCTTGAGGGCGCGCTGGCGGGTGGAGACGTTGTGCATCTTGGAGCCGGTGAAGTATTGCAGGGCCGCGCCGTAGCTGCCCTGGGGGAGCAGGCGGACGTCGACCTGGAGGCCGCTGCTTAGGCGGAAGCTGACTTTGTTTGCCCCTTTGGCGATGAGCGAGGCGATGGGCGGATAGGCGGCCATGTAGTCGACGGCGGGCGCGACTTTGTCTTCGTCGCAGCACGGGCCGGTGGCGAGGAGGTCGAGGTCGCCGACGGTGTCGCGTCCGCGGCGGAGCGAGCCGGCGGGGGTGACGGTGGTGATTCCGGGAAATTCGAGGAGGTAAGCGGTGATTTTCTCGGCTGCCGTTTCGGCGTCGTCGAGGTGGAAGCGGCCGGAGTTTTTGCGGTATTCGGCGATGCCTTTCTTGAGCTTTTCGGCGGCCTTGGCGCCGAAGCGGGGGAGCTCTTCGAGCTTGCCGGCGGCGATGGCGGCTTCGAGCTGGTCGATGTCGGCGACCTGGAGGACTTCCCAGAAGAGCGCGACGGATTTGGGGCCCATGCCGGGGAGCTTGAGGAGCTCGAGCATGGAGGCTTTGTATTTGAGAAGAAGCTCTTCGCGGAGGGGGAGGGTCCCGGTCTTCTCGATTTCCTGAATATTGGCGGCCATGCCTTTGCCGATGCCGGGGATGTCGAGGAGCTTCTTGGGGTCTTCGGCGGCGAGTTTGGAGAGATGGACGGTGGTGGACTCGACGGCTTCGGCGGCGCGGCGGTAGGAGCGGATGCGGAAGGGATCGCCAGCGGCGATTTCGAGCAGGTCGGCGGTCTCGATGAGGAGATTGGCTATGCCGCGGTTGTCCATGGGGAGATTATAGGGACTAGAGACTAGTCGCACTAGAGACTAGGAAATAATTACGAGGGTACAGAGGGGCATGAGTCGTAAAGGCCAGGCTAAAGAGGGAACGGCGACTTGAAGCCGAGCGGGGACGCTGGCGGAAGGGGCTGCCTTCCGCCTTGACGTCTTATAGGCAGAAGGGTTTCTATGCTACCTGGTCCAAACGGGCGACAGAATCCGCCTGTGGGCCTTTTTGGCCCTGAACGATGTCAAACTCGACGTCGTCGCCTTCTTTGAGGCTCTTGTATCCATCGAGTTGGATTGCGGAGTAGTGGACGAAGACATCGGGGCCGTCTTCACGACCGATGAATCCATAGCCTTTTGCGTTGTTAAACCATTTGACCTTGCCTTTATAGGTAGCCACTTGCCGTTCCCTTTCTTTCAAGATGGCGGCGGGGAGCCTGGAATCCACCTTTAAGAGGGAGACGCAAATCAGAGCAAAATGGTTTGCTCGAAGTTGCAACGAATTTCATCTTCTTTTGCCAGGCAGGGGAACTCCAACGAATTCAGGGCTTTTTCTGCTTGAGGGTACGGGCATAAAACTGGACGCCGACCAGGGTTTTGCCGTCGAGGATGATTCCGTCGTCGATAAGGCGGAGGACTTCAGAGAGAGAAATGAGGTAGAGCTCGATGCGTTCGTCTTCTTCGGGCTGGGCGTCGCCGAGGGTGAGGCCTTCGGCGAGGAAGATCTGCATCCACTCGCCAAGGAAGCCGGGGCTGGCGAAATAGCGGACCAGGGGTGTCCATTTTTTGGCGCGGTAGCCGGTTTCTTCGATGAGCTCGCGCTTGGCGGCGGCGAGGCGGCCTTCGTCGCCGTCGATCTTGCCGGCGGGGAGTTCCCACAGATATTGGCCGGCGGCGTGGCGATACTGGCGTTCCATGACGATGAGCGGGTCTCGCTTGCTTTCGGAATCGTCAACAGCAAGGATGACAACAGAGCCATTGTGGCGGATGACTTCCCGGGTGGACTCGACTCCGCTGGGCTCGACGATTTGGTCGCTAAAAATCTTAAAGAGCTTACCCTCGTACAGGACCTTTGAAGAGAGGACTTCGGCGGTTTCGGGAGGGGTGGGTTTCTTGCTGGGCCTGGGTGCTTTAGGGGAAGATTTCTTGCTGGCACTCTTCTTTGGCATGGTTCCGGTTGCTCCTTCGATCACCTTTAGAGCAGAAGTACATTTGGTGCTATATGCCGGCGATCGTATCTGTGGCCTTTTTCCTGGCGAAAAAGCCTGCCGGGTTGGGCGCTTCGCGTTGCTGACTGTACTTCTACTCTAACGGTAGCATCCGATTATGTCGGAGAAGCTGGACGGGATGGCGGGAATTCGTAAAGGAGTCGCGGTGATCGGGGCGGGGAACTGGGGGAGTTCTCTGGCTGCGGCGATTGTTGCTGCCGGGATCCCGCTGGTTGAGGTGGTGACTCGGAGTGGCGGTGGGCGGAGGACGAAGCTTGGTGGCGTCGCGGCGGTTTCGTGGGAGAGCGCGAAGTTCGATGCGGAGGTGCTTTGGATTTGCGTGGCGGATGGTGAGATTGCTGGAGTTGCCGAGCAGATTTCGGCTCGACGCGGCGATCTGCGGGGCCAGGTGGTGGTGCATTCGAGCGGGGCACTGACGATCGGTGCTTTAGAGCCGGCGCGGCTGGCCGGGGCGCGGGTGGGCGGGATCGCCCCGGTCTTTAGTTTTCCGACGCGGAGACCGGCGCCCTTAGGTGGCGTTTTATTTGCGGTGGAAGCTGGTCCGGGAGAGGCTCGGAAGCTAAATGGTCTGGTGCGCAAGTTGGGTGGCAAGCCGTTGCGGATTTCTTCAGTAAGCAAAGTCTTGTATCACGCGGCGGCGACGATGGCTTCGCCCTTGCTGGTGAGCGCGCTGCAGGCTGCGGTATCGACAGCCAGGCTGGCGGGGTTGAGTGCTCGCGAGGCGGAGGCAGTGGTGAAGGTGCTGGCGGAGACGTCGTTGCGGAACTTTTTCTCGCAGGGCGCAGAGCGGAGTTTCAGCGGAGCCTTTCGCGCGGGGTGACGCGGGGACGGTGGAACTGCATCTTCGAGCGTTGCTGGAGCATCCGAGTCTGTACTGCACTTATTTGGCATTGGCGCGGAATGCGATCGAGTCGCTTCCGGTTCGGAATGGTTTGGAGCTGGAGCGGGTTTTTGATTCGGCAGGCCGCAAGCAGCGCGTGAGAAACTAGCAGTGGCCCTCGGCGGCTAAAGCCGGGTTAATTTGCTGAAGTCTATGGCACGGCTGAAAGCCGTGCCCCTTCAGGTGAGGCTGAAATGGAAATGAACGGTCTTACGAAGTCGCCGCAGCCATGACACAGACTATAGAGTGTTATCCGGTCTCGATTTTGCCGCACTCCAGCAAATTGTTTCTGGATTATGCGGAGCAGCGCGAGCCGCTGCTGCCGTTCTTTCATTCGAGCCCTTACTCGACAGGGTGGATGCTGCACCGGACGCCGATTTCGGCGGATGCCCGTGAGGCGATTGCCGGGATTCTGGAGACCCAGAATCGTGAGTTTGGGGCGCGGTGAGAAGGTCTTCGCAAATATCGCCGCGCTGCGGCGGGGCGCGAACGCGGTTGTCACCGGGCAGCAGGTCACGCTGCTGGGCGGTCCGCTTTATACGTTGCTCAAGGCGGCGACGGCGATTCGCAAGGCGCATGATGCACGCGCAGCGGGGCATCCGCACGTGCCGATCTTCTGGCTGGCAACCGAGGACCATGATCTGGATGAAGCCGATCATGTGGCGTTTCCTTCGCGGCATGAGCTGCACACTCTAAGACTGAAGACTCATGAGCATGGCGCATCGCCGGTCGGAGCGCTGACGCTGCCCGGGGATATTGAGCGGGTGCTGGACGAGGCAGCGGGGCTGCTTGAGCCGGGTGCGACGGTTGAGGCGCTGCAGGAGTTTTACAAGCCGGGCGCGAGTTTTGCGCTGGCCTTTGCGAAGTTTATTTCGCGGGTCTTTGCGGAGCATGGTCTGATCGTGCTCGATGCGTCGAGCCGCGAGTGTCATGCCCTGGGCGCTGAGGTTTTGCGCAAGGCGATTACTTCGGCGGATGAATTGCAGACCGCGCTTTTCGAGCGGGACAAACTGCTGGCGGCGAGCGGGTATCATTCGCAGGTGCTGGTGACGGCGCAGTCGGGATTGCTGTTTCTGATTGATTCCGAGTCTGGGGCGCGGTTGCCGCTAAAGAAGGCATCGAGTGCTCAGACGGGGTCGGCGGCTGGCTGGCGGGGAAGAAGGCTTATTCGGAGGCGGCGCTGCTGGAGATTCTAGAGACGCGAGCCGGAGCGGCTGAGTCCGAATGCGCTGCTGCGTCCGGTCTTTCAGGATGCGATCCTGCCGACCTCGGCTTATGTCGGCGGGCCTGCGGAGATCGCTTATTTCGCGCAGTCGGAGGTGCTGTATGAGCGGATTCTTGGGCGGACGACTCCGGTAGTGCCGCGGTTGAGTGCGACGCTGATTGAGCCGGCGGTTGCCGAGGTGCTCGCGCAGCATGAGCTTTCGTTGGACGATGTGATTTCGTTGCGTCCTGAGGAACTGGCGGTGCGGCTGGGCGCGCGGGCGATGCCGATCGAGAACAAGCAGAAGCTGGCGGCGGCGGGGAACGCTCTTGATGCGGAGCTGGAATCGCTGACAGCTTATATGCGATCGCTCGATGAAGGGCTTGGGCGATCGGCGGATGTGGCGGCCTCGAAGATGCGCTACCAGATGAACCGGCTGCGGCGGCTGAGCGCGAATTATCAGTTGCAGCGCGAGACGAGTCTTCGCCGCCATGCGGATGCTTTGGCTTTGGCGCTTGTTTCCGGATGGGCATTTGCAGGAGCGGCTGATTGGGGCGGCGTGGTTTCTTTCGCGATATGGCGAGGGGTTGGCTTCGCTGCTGGTGGAACATGCCGCGCAGGAGTGTCCGGGGCATAAGGCGATTTTTCTTTAGCTTTGTCGCTCAATGTCGTACGCCATTACCCGACAATATAAGAATGCGCACATTAAGCTTTTCCTGGAGGTGAAGGCTAGATGTCCAGGAGAGAAGTAGTGTTGCTGGTCTCGCGGACACTTGCTTTGCTTCTGATCTCCTGGGCCTTGGCCGATGCCACATCTTTGCCCGCAGGAGCCTCTCTAGCCGAGTCGGATTACAGGGCTCGACTGGCATGGCTATATCTTGCTGGGAATGTGCTCCGTATTGCGGGACTATTGCTTGCCGCTACCGTGTTTTGGAGGCCGGGCAAGCGGGTGGAGAGCCTGTTGCTGGGAAGCAAAGATTCGGAAGAGTCAGAGGCAGAGAACTCATAACCTTCGCCACCCCAACTGGGGAGGCATTGTCAGCACCCGTGTTGACAGCAGGCTTCGGGCCTGCCGTCAGTTCCCTGGGCTGATATAAGATCATCTCGCCATTTCAGATGATCCGAAGCCCATCTACCTGCTCAAGCCCTCTGACGACGAAAATCCGATTGTCATCAATCGGACTATCAGGATCATCAGATAACGTAGGCTATTTTTCGCACATTTGATTTGAGTTTTGGCAGTGGAGGTTGGTACAAGCAGGAGGAGCGAGTCCTCCGGGGAGACTTGTGATGGAGCCAACCATGTCTGGCAGTGGAGTGGAAGTCGGCGGCGGAACGCCGCTGGGCGGAGTGGTGCGGATCGACGATGGGCGTATCCAGGCGCATCTGGATGAGGTGGTCCGATCGACCGTGGAAGAGGCGTTGAACGCGTTGCTGGATGCGGAGGCCGACCATCTGTGCGGGGCGCGTAAGTACGAGCGCACCGAGGGCCGCAAGGACACACGGGCGGGGAGTTACACGCGGCAGCTGCACACCAAGGCCGGCGAGGTGAGCCTGCAGGTGCCGAAGCTGCGCAGCCTTCCCTTCGAGACGGCGATCATCGAGCGCTATCGCAGGCGCGAGTCCTCCGTCGAAGAAGCTTTGATCGAGATGTATCTGGCCGGGGTGAGTGTGCGCCGCGTCGAGGACATCACCCAGGCACTTTGGGGTACGCGAGTCAGTGCGTCGACGGTGAGCGATCTGAACCAGAAGATCTACGGCAAGATCGAAGAGTGGCGCCAGCAGCCGCTGGTGGGCGAGTTCCCGTACGTTTTCCTCGATGGCCTGTGGTTGAAGAGGAGCTGGGGCGGCGAGGTGAAGAACGTGTCCGTGCTGGTGGCGATCGGCGTGTCGCAGACCGGCTATCGCGAGGTCCTCGCGGTGAGCGAAGGCGCGAAGGAAGACAAGGCGAGCTGGACCAACTTCCTGCGCGAGATGAAGCAGCGCGGCTTGAAAGGCGTGCAGCTGTTCGTCTCCGACAAATGCCTGGGGCTGATCGAGAACCTGGCGGATTTCTATCCGGAGGCGAAGTGGCAGCGTTGCGTGGTCCACTTCTATCGCAACGTGTGGACGGCGGTGCCCACAGGCAAGGTGAAGGAAGCGGCGGCGATGCTGAAGGCGATCCACGCGCAGGAAGACCGCCAGGCCGCGAAGGAAAAGGCCAACCAGGTCGTGGACAAGCTGCGCGCGATGAAGCTGGCCAAGGCCGCCGAGATCGTCGAGAACGGCATCGAGGAGACGCTGAGCTATTACGAACTGCCGCCGGAGCACTGGCGATGCCTGAGAACCAACAACCCGCTGGAGCGGCTGATGCGTGAGATCCGGCGACGAACCCGGGTGGTGGGCGCGTTTCCCGACGGCAAGTCGGCGCTGATGCTGGTCGCCGCCAGGCTCCGCCACGTTGCCGGAACTCGCTGGGGCGCCAAACGGTATCTGCAAATGAATCGCTTGGCCGAAGTCGTCGCCATCGCCTGACCGCTTGCCTTGGCCCAGGGGCCAAGGCAAATCAACCTCAACCCAACAACCTTCCTAAGTCCCAACTAAGATCGAAAGTGCGAAAAACTCTGGACACTACCGATCATCAGTGAGGATGCCGGGCAACTTGTCGTCCTGGTCACTGATCGAGATTACATGGACGATCCCAGCGGACAGACACAAACCATCGTGTTCAGAGGAAGCTACGGGTCAATGGCTGACGCCAAGGCCGAAATGGAAAGGCAAGCCACTTTGTCGTTGGCAGAGGGACTAATTCATAACAACCTGTCCGATTACCCTTTCTAAGCTGGCTTTGTTGTTGCTTTTCAGCCCCAAGCTTTAGTAGAAATTCCGAATAGAGATGAGATGCGGGAGTCGCAGCGTAGCGATCTCGTCTGCACGGGTGATGCGATCTACACGGGGTCACCCTTTCGAAAAGAATCAAATGTCCGCACTATTCGTAGCGGCAGTTCGTCGCGATTTCGCCTGGTCATCAGCTCGTGGCCGGCGCCTTCTACCGTGATCAATTCAGTTCGAGCCGGAATGAGTTTCAGCGCCTCGGTCATCTCGTGGATCGTGGCGAAGCCATCTCTTGCTCCGAGAACGAAGAGAGTGGGGGTTTGGAGATTCGGGAAGTGTGCGGTTCGTAATTCCGCTGGGCGCTGTGGGGGGTGGAGAGGGTAGGAGAGCAGGAGAAGGCATTCGACGAGGCCGGGTTCAGCGGCGGCGAGCATGGATGCCTGCCTTCCTCCGTAGGAATGACCGCCGAGATAGATGCGACCGGAGAAATGGCGGCGCATCGACTCGACGGCGGCGCGAAGTCCCTGCTGGTCTCGTTCGGCGCTTCCTCGCGGCGGTGGGCCATGCGGGCGCGACTGGCGGAAGGGGAGATCGCAGCGGAGGACGGCGAGGCCTGATGCCGCGAAGGCTTCGGCGAGAGCGATGAGGAGCGGAGCATTGCAGTTGGCTCCGGCGCCGTGGGTGAGGATGACAGCGTCGTTGGCATTCTCGGTGATGGGGTCGAGCTTCGCGGGCTGGTGGAGGAATCCGCGAACGGCGATTGCGCCGGAAGTGTCTGCGAATTGCTGAGAGCTTTCCATCATCAGAATGTAACGCGGCGCATGACTAGACGCAGGGAGGCATCGACATCGATCGAATCGTTTTCGGCGATTCGGAGTCCGAGATGTTCACGTCGTCGAGGCGCCCCATGTAGCTGGGTAAGTGTTCGTGGGCAGTTTGACAACTGACTAAAGTGAGGCGTCCTCTTGGAAAATCGACCACAAAACCACGGGATATGGCGTCGATGCTGATGAAGTATTTCTCTCCTGCAACCAGAGTAAGAGGGAGCGCAGAGTTTTTGGCGGGATGCTTTTCACTGTAACTGGCCGAGAATACGTAGGATCCTGGCACCATCTTTAATGTCAAAAACCTGCCAGGCATAAAGTATGCCAATCGCTCCTCATTTCGATAGATGTAGCATCGGCAGTTTCCAGTGACCGCGAAAGGCATGCCTTCGTTCAGCACGTCGGCGTTGTTATAGAACGTGACCTCTGCATCCTGAGCGTGGGAAGCGCCGGAAAATGTGCAAGCCATCACAGCCAAGAGACCAATTTCGGGCAGGCTGAAACGGAAGACCATTGGCCATCTTTTGAGCCGAAGGCTTGGGTAGCGGCGCACCCCGCTAGTTTCTCACCCGAGAGTCACTTGGGTCGAGCCGTTACCGGCGCTGCAATTCGCCGAGTACTGTTAGTTTTGACAGTGGCCGAAGCAGAGCAGGCGGCATAGTGTCGATGATCAAAGGGTGCCGTCGATTAGCGCCTATGATCAGGAGAAAGCACGATGAAGCTTAGCCTCAAGAGTAAAGCCGCTTGTGTATTGAGTTCGGCGTTGATGTTCACGCTCGCCGGGGGAACGCTCGCCCAGACCCAGTACCCGATGCTCGACCAAGCCGCCGCTAAGGTCGTTGCGAAGTATCAGAACTCCACCTGCCAGCAGCTTTGGCAGGAGAAAGCGAACAAGCAGCCTCCGACCCCGGAGCAGGCGCGAGCGGTCATGTTTCTGAAGAGCGATCCGCAGATGCGGACCATGTTCATCAACAAAGTTGCTGCTCCGATTGCGAACAAGATGTTTGAGTGCGGGATGATTCCGTAGTCGTCGATTTGGCTTGCGGGTGTTGCTGGTAAGGAGGCCGAGTGGCCACGTTTCTCGTTAGTCGTTCCATCCGATCCCTCTTTTTCCCCGCTCTGATTATTGTGGCCACTTGCTCTGTGGGCGGAGTTGCGTCGCAGGCTCTTGCGCAGTCAGCAGCGCCGACGCCGAGTGCTCCCCAGCTGGAACCCAAGGCGATCGAGATACTGAAGGCCGCCTGTGCAAAGCTGGCGGCGGCGCAGTCGATGTCATTCACCGCCCTGGTTACTTATGAGAGCCCGAGCCGGCTGGGTTTTCCGCTGGCTTACGGCACTAAATCGGATGTCCTCTTTCAGCGGCCGAACAAACTTCGAGTGCTTACGCCTGGGGACGGGCCAGCTTCCGATTTCTATTACGACGGCAAGACGATGATGGCCTACGCGCCGGTTGAGGATCTCGTTGCCATTGCGGATGCGCCGCCGACGGTCGACGCGATGCTTGAGACTGCCTACCACTCCGCGGCGATCTACTATCCCTTCGACGATTTGATCGTCAGCGATCCGTATAAAGACATCGCGCAAGACTTGCGGGTGGCCTTTTACATCGGGCAATCCAAAATCGTGGGCGGAACGACTACCGATGTGGTGGCGTATGATACGGGCGGCGTGTTCATTCAGGCATGGATCGGGGTCGAGGACAAATTGCCGCGAGTGCTCCGCGCGATCTATGCCGATGATCCACTGCAAATACGCCACAATCTGGTGATCACCAATTGGCAGCTTGATCCGACGATTCCGGCGGATTCGTTCAGCTCGGCGAAAGCGGCTGCAGGCAAGCGGATTCCGTTTGCCAGCCCAGCTTTGCCGCCGGGCATGGCGAAGCCGGCTATCGGCGGCAGCAACGGACGAACCCGTAGTTCAGGAGTGGTGCGATGAAACGATTCGGAATCAGCCTTCTCTGTGCAACGATCACCTTCGCGCCGTGTGAGCCGGTATTTGCGTGGGCGCATGCGAATGCCTATGGCGGCGGGACCGCCCATGCAGCCGGCTCAGACACGGCAACGCATAAGAACGCCTACGGTGGAACTGGAACGGCGACGCACACCTCGCAAGGCACCTCGTACACCAATTCGACGGTGGCAGCGCCTATCATGCCGAGGGATCAAACACCACCGAAACCCACAGTGCCGATGGAACAAACGGCCAGGCAACTCACAATGCCGGACAGGGCAGCTTCCTATAGCAACTCCAATGGCGGCAGCGCCTATCACGCCGAGGGGTCGGGTGAGACAACGGCGACGAGCGGCTCTGGCGGTTCTGCTACCCATTATGAGGGCGTGGGCACAGTAGGCACGACTTCCTCAGGCCAGACTTACGCTGCGAGCGATCACTATTACGGGACCACGACTACCGCGTATGGATATCATCCGCCGGTCGTCGTGAACTCCTACTCAACCGGATGCTACAACTGCGGTGGTTGGTCTGCGGCCGGAGCCACCGTTGCGGGCGTCGCGGTTGGGGTCGCCGTTGGAGCGACGGTCGCTTCGGCCAATTCTGCTGCTGCCACTTCCAATGCTTATGCTGCGGGCGTGGCCACTGGAGCGGCAACAGCTACGGCCAGCAACGCTGCTGCTTATAAGGCGGGCGTGGCTGCAGGGGTTTCGTATTCGATGGGAGAGATTGTCGCGGCCGCACCGACTGGATGTGCAACCCCAGCGGTGGGCGGCGTCACATATTACCTTTGCGGCAATACGTGGCTGCAGCCGGCTTATGGGGCGAACGGTATCTACTATCGGGTGGTTCCGGCGCCGTAGGGTGTTCCACCATCGAGTTGTTTCGAGCTCGTCCTGCCTCCATAGCGCAGAACGCCTTATCGGCGCGCGCGATCCTAGCCAGTCATGCGGGTCAACCGCATCAATTTTTCTTGTCGCTGCCAGCACCAATGCAAATTTTCGAGCTGAGTCAGCCCCGTCTCGGACGAGTTGGTGGCGATGGTCTTACAGCAGCGTAAGCAGATTGAGTCAAAGGTCTCATCGGGCTTGCGCCGGCGGTCGAAGTCTGGCCGGGGCGAGATCGTCTCTGATGACATGGCGTATCCCTCCGAATCGGTTACGGGAGACTAGACGCAGGGCAACGACAACGTAATGCTATTCGCTCCTACTGAGAGGAGACACCCGCGACTTCCACCGGTCGCCATCGGCGAAGCGCGCTGAAACGGATGGTGTTACCTGCTACCGTCCGCCCATTCCCACTCGCTCTTATACTTGATCCAGCTTTCTATGCCCGCGTAAGGCTTCATCACTCCTTGTTTCGCTTTGTCACACATTTTGTGAGTGATGATCTCTGGCGGCCAGCCGAGTTGGACGAGTGCGGAATAGCCGTCGTCCAGAGGGAGACGCTTCCGTTTAGGAACAAATACCAAGGCGAGTTTTTTCTTCAGGGTTGCAAGACTCATGGGAGGATGTTAGCTCCAGTTTCGACTTGAGAAATTCCATAATCGCACAACGTGGTACTAAAGTAATCGAGGCCTCCGGCGTACTTTTGGAAAGATTGAACTGGGAGTCTGGAGCGTTCAAGGCAGCCCCGGGTCGCGTCGCTGTGAGTGCGACTAACGGACAAGTTGCGCGGGAACATTACCTTATTCCTGCGCGTACCTCATCACGGAGATTGAGCTTGCCTGATCGGGTCCCCATGTCCGATCTTCAGCTCTTCCGTTCGAAAGTCTTAGGAGCGATTATGCGTAAAACGCTTATTGGTGCTCTTTTCGTCACGCTGATGTTCGTGGAGGAATGCCATCATGCGAAGGCGAGTCCGATTTCGGCCGATCAGGGTGGGACGGTGGTGATCGTTTTCAGGGACGGACATCGGCAGAGTATTCCTGCCTCGACGATCACTGCGATGGAGTTCAAATCGGCTGCCGGGGTGGTGACGCCGATAGCAATTCCAGAGCTGGTGGTGCCGGGCAAAGGAGTGTTTGCCGGGAAGTGGTCGGTCGGGGAAGGCAACGGCAACAGCGATACGTTCTATATCACCCTGGAGGAGAATGGGGTCGCCACGAAGTCGATCGGCGAAGGCCACGGCACCTGGGTTTATGTGAGCGGCGAGGCGCAGGTGAGCTGGGATGACGGCTGGCATGACGCAATCCGCAAGGTGGGCGCCAAGTATGAGAAGTTTGCGTATGCTCCGGGCAAATCGTTTACCGGCGAGCCGGATAATGTAACCTTGGCGCGGAATACGAGACCGAAGCCGATTTAGGGAATCTGAAGAAGTTAGCCGACAGGCCCTCCGCGGCTGAAGCCGCATGGAATCCAACTCTAAGGGCACCGCTTCAAACCGTGCCCTTCACAAGACCGGTTACGTCCGAGATGCCCAAGAGTTCATTTGGGCTTAGAGCACTCCATCCCAGAGCCGCAATTCCGCTGCGTTGGGTTTGTTTTCGACGCGGCTGGTGGTGTCGAGAATCATGGTGGGGCGATTGGCCGCCGTGTATTCGGGCCAAGCGGGCAAACCGGGCGCGGCAGGGGTTTCGCCCCGGATAAAGGCCACCCAGGCGAGATGGACTTGCTTGGCGAGCGCCATTTCTGCGGCGATGTTGCCGGCGTATTCGTGGGCTTGCTCCCATACGAGCGGAATGTCGATCGCGTGGTAGGCGAAGCCGGAGAGGCGTCCGCTGCTCTCGGTGAAGTCGAGCCTGTACATGAAGGCGGTACCGCCCCCTTGCACGTGGGCGTCGGCGACGCGGATGGAGGGAATCCAGTATTCCTCGGCGGTGACGGCGCGGATGCGGCGCTGGAAGTCCTGCATCTCCGGGTAAAGTTCTTTGTAATCTTCGAAGACGCTGTCGAATTTCGGGACGGGCAGGTTGCCGAGGTCTTTGGCAGTTGGATCGATGGCAGGATGGGGTCCGATGAATGTGGCGCTCTCGTCGCGATTAGTGCCGATGAGGAGGCGCTTGCCTCGGCTGGAACCCCCGGCGATGGTGGCGACAGGTAGCCGGGGAAGCAACTGGCCGTCGACCTCCGCGCGAAGCGGGAAGTGATAGGGATAGGCGGCGAGGAAGTCGTGCTGCACGGCGATGAGTGAGCCTGCCGGCGCGGTTTTCAGGCTTGCCAGATCTTTCCCTGTGTGGGTGGTCCACGCGCGGCCGTATGCTCTGGCGGTTAGTCGCGCGTCGACCTCCGACCATACGCGCTCGGCGCCGCCGCTTTCGGAGATCATCTGGTGGAAGAGCGGCTGGGCCGAGGGCGTGCCCATGAGGGTGTCGGTGAGCTTGGCCCCGGCCGATTCGCCCCCAATGGTGACGCGGGCGGTGTCGCCTCCGAAGGCCGCGATGTTGTGCTGGATCCATTCGAGAGCGGCGATCAGATCGCGGAGACCGTTGTTGGCCGAGCCGTTGTATTCGGGGCCGAGGAGCGGGCCGAGATCGAGAAAGCCGAAGACGCCTAGGCGGTAGGGGATGGTCACGCAGACGATGCCCTGGCGGGCGAATTCGGAGCCGTCGTAGATGGCCTCGAAGGCGTGTCCGGCGACGTAGCCTCCGCCGTGGATCCACACAAAAACAGGGAACAGCCCCTTTCCCTCTGGAGCCCATATGTTGAGGTAGAGACAGTCTTCGCTGTGGGCGAAGGCCGGCTCACCCGCTCTCGGCTGCTCATTCCACTGCATTGCTGAAGCGGCGAAACGGGTTGCGTCGCGCTCGCCGGGCCAGGGTTTGGTGGCGACAGGTGGACGGAAGCGGAGCGGTCCGATGGGTGGTTCTGCGAAGGGAATCCCTACAAACCTGCGCACTCCAGCTTGAGTCCATCCGCTAAGGTGGCCGCTCGCGGTTTCCACAGAATCGACCGCAGGCGGGTTTTGAAGGTTGCGGGCGTGGCCGAATCGGGTAACGAACGCGGCTAGAGAGGCATTCGCGAGGAAAGCGCGGCGGGAGAAGAGGTGTCGTTCCGCGGTTGGAGTCTTCATTTGGTTGGGTGCCGGAGCTGCATCCATTGTTACAACAAGTTTGCGGGATTGTGATTTGTTTCGGCAGAAGAGCAGAGATCCCATACTTAAAGGCCCCGGCTTCTTCCTCATGCAGGGGGATAAAGCTCCTCGCTTCCACCCCGGCTCCCGAGCCAGGCATGCTCTGACTTGACATGCTGCGGCTTCCCGGCAATCCTAGTGAATTCGCTACATGAATGCTGGAGGGTGCGTGCTGATGCCCCGCTTGAGGAGCTTGAGGCTGTGAAGGTCCGCGTTTTGTATCACGACCGCTGTTTCGACGGAGCCTGCTCGGCCTCGCTGTTTACCCGCTTTCATCGCGAATGCTTCGGTGCGTCCAGCGAGTATGAATACCATGGACTGGTGCATCGCGCAGGCGCGTTGTTTCAGGAAGAAGATTTCAGCGGCGACGAGAACGCGATCGTCGATTTCAAGTATTCGGCGTCGCCAAAGATTACGTGGTGGTTTGATCATCATCTGAGCGCGTTTCTCAGCCCCGAAGATCACGCGCAGTATCTGCGCGGGCTGGAGGACGGCAGCTTCACCGATCGGCGTTTTTTTGATCCGAACTATACCTCGTGCACGAGTTTTATTGCGCATATCGCGCAGACGCGGTTCGGGTTTGACGCGACGCCGGTTGCCGACCTGATTCATTGGGCGGACATTGTGGATGGGGCGCTCTATGAAAGCGCGGAGGCGGCGGTGGAGATGGCTGCGGCGGCGATGAAGCTGACGCTGATTATCGAGTCGAGCCACAACCCGGAGTTCATTCCGCGGCTGATTCCACTATTGACTGAGAAGTCGCTGGACGAGGTGTTGCGGGAACCATTTGTGGCATGTCAGCTACCTCCGCTGCTGGAACGGCACGGGGAGGCGATTGCGCTGATCCGCGAACGCTCGGCGGAGACGGGGGGGACGATTTTCTTCGATATCGCCGACCGGCAGCTGGAGGGGTTCAACAAATTCATTCCGTACTATCTGCATCCCGACGCGACGTACTCGATTGGGTTGTCGAAGTCGAGCTTTCGGACAAAGGTCTCGGTGGGGTCGAATCCGTGGACGAAGGCCGATCCAGCGAAGCTGTTGAACCTGGCGAATATCTGCGAACGCTATGGCGGCGGCGGACATGCGCGTGTGGGCGCGATCTCATTTCCGCCGGACCAGTTGGAGCGGGCGCGCGAGGCGGCGGCGGAAATTGTGGCGGAGCTTCGGGCGCATGACCCTTTCGCGTAGGATTGCGCGATGGAGTGCTTTCACCGTCGCCGCTCTGCCAAAGTGATAAAAGCCACCGTCTTTGTGTTGTCAGGTGTATTGCTGGCCGCCCCGTCGGGGCGGGCGCAGAGCTGGCAGCTGGGGCCGTTTGTTCGTCCGGCAAGCGGGAATCCGATCATTACTCCCGACAAGACGGCTTTATTCGACGATCCTATTTTGCAGGCTCCCGTTTCGTGGGAGGCGCTGCATACCTTCAATCCTGCGGCGATCGTTCGCGATGGCAAAGTTTATGTTCTGTATCGCGCTGAGGACGATAGCGGCACGATGCAGATTGGCATGCATACTTCGCGGTTGGGACTGGGCGTGAGCGAAGACGGCATCCATTTCAAGCGGCTGGTGACGCCGGTGTTTTATCCGGCCGACGACGACCAGAAGAGCCGGGAGTGGCCGGGTGGCGTGGAAGACCCTCGGATTGTGGAGGCTCCCGATGGCACTTATGTGCTTACTTACACACAATGGAACCGGCAGACTTATTCGGTCGGAATCGCGACGTCGAAGGACCTGCTGAAGTGGATGAAGCATGGGCCAGCCTTTGGCAGTGAGGGGAAGTACGCGAACCTGATGTACAAGTCGGCGGGTATTTTGACTCGCATGGAGCATGGGAGGCTGATTGCGGCGAAGATTCGCGGCATGTACTGGATGTACTGGGGCGAGATTCAGATTCACCTGGCGACTTCGCCGGATTTGATTCATTGGACTCCAGTCGAGACGCTCGTGCCGGGAGGCAGGGGTGATCCGATTGAACTGTTGTCGGCGCGGCCGGGACACTTCGACAGCAGCTTTCCTGAGACCGGGCCTCCGCCGATGCTGACGGAGAAGGGGATTGTGCTGATCTATAACGGGAAGAATGCTGCAGACAGGGGCTATCCTGCATTGGGGCCGAATGCCTACGCGGCTGGGCAGGCGTTATTTGCGGCGGATGATCCGGCGAAGTTGCTTGCGCGTGAGGAGAAGCCGTTCCTTTATCCAGAGATGTCCTACGAAAAGACCGGGCAGTATGCGGCGGGGACGACCTTTGCCGAGGGTTTGGTCTGGTTCAAGAAGAAGTGGTTTCTCTATTACGGATGCGCGGATTCTTTGGTTGGTGTTACGGTTGCAGACGCTAAAGGGAGATAGGTGGCTCCGGCCCGATTGAAGTTTCCGACCGGGATTTCCCTCAGCGCCTCAAGCCGTGCCCCTTCGCATTCATGCATCAGCCTTCCCTATTTCCGAGTCTCTAAATTCATGGCTCAGCCTGCTTCTATCTCCGATTTGGTTCCCGAGCTTGCAACTGAGGCCGGTTTTTCGGCGGTGGGAATTGCCGCTGTGCCGGAGCCGGGTTCGGCTGAAGACTTTGCCGAGCTGCGGTTGGTCGAGCCTTGGCTTGACGCCGGGCGTGCCGGTGAGATGGAGTATCTGAAGCGGCGCGATGAGTCGGGGCGGCTGCTGCGCTCTTCGCTCCGGATTGCGCTGCCGTGGGCGAGGTCGGTGATTGTTTGCGCGGCCAACTATAACTCTTCGGCTCCGAAATCGATTGACGCTGCATCGGCTGGGCAAGGTTGGATTGCCAGATACGCATGGAGCGGAGAACGATCTCAAGATGACAGCGTGCGGCCGTCGGATTATCACAAGGTCCTGCTGAAACGATTGAAGGCCATTGAGACGACGCTGAAAGAGAAGCTTGGGGAGTTTGAGTCGCGATGCTATGTCGATACCGGGCCGGTGGTCGAGCGAATCTATGCGAAGTATGCGGGTATAGGCTGGACGGGGAAGAACACGTGCATCCTTAATCAGAAGCTTGGATCGTGGCTGTTTCTGGGAGTCATCGCGACTTCGCTGGAAGTGCCGGCAAATCTTGCCGAGGTTGCGGCGGACCGTTGCGGGAGTTGCCGGCGGTGCATTGAGGCTTGTCCGACGGGGGCGCTCACTGCTCCTTACCAGATGGATGCGGGGCTTTGCATTTCGTATCTCACGATTGAGAAGCGGGGCGACATTCCAGTCGAGTTGCGCGAGAAGATGGGGCGGCAGGTCTTCGGCTGCGATATCTGCCAGGATGTTTGTCCGTGGAACCGGAAGGCTCCGGTTAGCGGCGATCCGCAGTTTCAGATGCGCGGAGAGCTGGTGAATCCAGCACTGGAGTGGTTGGCGGAGATGGATGAAGCGGGTTTTGCGCGGATGTTCTTCGGTTCGCCGGTGAAGCGGACGAAGTTCTCTGGACTGCGGCGAAACGTTACGATCGCGATGGGAAACTCGGGGTTGGCCGAATTTCTGCCCAGGCTGCGCGAATGGCGCGCGTGCGAAGACCAGACGGTTGCGGACGCCGCGGCATGGGCGATCGCGCAGATCGAAGAAGCAAACGAGAAGCAGCTGGGCTGGAGTAGTTAGGTGTGATTCCGCTGCACATTGGCGGCGTTCAGTCCTTTCGGGCCCTGTTGACACTCGAACTCGACGGCCTCGCCTTCGTTGAGGCTTTTATAGCCGTCTTCCTGAATTGCGGAGAAATGCACGAAAACATCCTCTCCGGTAGAACGTTGAATGAAGCCATAACCCTTGGCCCCGTTGAACCACTTCACTACACCGTGCTCCCTCATTGCGACTCCTTTATGACTGCTTCGTTAACCCGAATTGCCCCTGAAAACACCACGAGCCGCCGTACGCGCCCAAGCTTGGCGCTACGGCAGCTCTGAGAAACCAGTGACGCTTCGCGATCGGTGGAACCAAAACATCCAAAGAACGGCCTTCCGGAACTTACTTCTGTATCGCCTGACGGCGGTACCTCTTTTTTATGACAGGAAAGAAAGGCGATGGCAAGAAAAATTTAGCGGCGATAGGCGGCTGGTTCGCGGTGGTTGTCTCCGGGAGAAAATCGTCACAGCGGCGGTGGCGAGTCAATCGAGACGACGGGACGCTCTGATAGCATCGTCACACGGAGCCGGGCAAACAAGAGATGCAGGGCAACAGGGAAGATCGCCGCCATCACGGCCGGCGTCAGCCGATTCGAGATACGGTCTCTCTGCTGATTTCTCTCGCCAAATACCTCACCAGAACAGAAGTGCATACCTATGCATTCAGTGTCGCGGCCAACGCGATCCTGTCTTTGTTTCCCTTTATCGTCATGATGTACACCGTGGCGCGGAAGGTGTTCCACTCGCAGTCGATGGAAGATGTGGTGGGGGATATGGTGCGGTATTTCCTTCCCACCGGGCAGGATTTTGTGGTCAAGAACATGAGTCTGGTGGCGAACGCTCACAGCGGCGTTCGAGTGGCCGCGGTGGTCATGCTGCTGATCTCGTCGAGCGGGATATTCCTGCCGCTCGAGGTTGCACTGAATCACGTTTGGGGTGTGACCGAAAACCGTTCCTATTTGAAAAACTGGCTGCTCTCGACAGGGTTGGCGCTGATTGTCGCGGGACTCGCGCTCGCGTCGGTTGCGGTGACGACGTTTCAGCATGTGCTGCTGACGCTGCTCTTCTTCGGTCACGTGGACAATGCCGTTTTTCGTTTCGTCGCGCGGTGGCTGCTGCAAGTCTCGGCGGCACTTCTCAGCGTGACCCTGTTCTTCTCGGTTTACTGGATACTGCCGAACCGGCGCTTGCCGGTGCGGGCGGTGCTACCGAGCGCCCTTATCACCGGGCTGCTCTGGGAACTGGCCAAACTGCTGTACATCGCGGCGCTGCCGTGGCTCGATTTCAAGGCTGTGTATGGACCGTTCGCCACCTCGGTAGGGCTCATGATGTGGGCGTTCCTGACCGGACTTCTGCTGTTGGCGGGCGCGCACTATTCGGCGACGAGCTACACCCTCAGGCTGGCTCATCAAGCGGATCTGGAGAAGGACAGAGCCGCTGAGATTTGAGGTCTGCCAGCGATTGCGAGTTTCGTCGCCCGGCGGCGTCAAGCCGGAAATCGGGCGAACGGAAATCGGCTAAACTCAGGTCTACATGTTCCAGCCGCTGAAAAAATTCGAGGGTCTGGTGTACCGGCGATTGGGGCGGACGCCGCCGCAAGGCAAGCTGCACCGCACAGCCTTCTGGCTGTTGATTGTCTATCTGGCGTTAGGTGTGGGGCGGCTGCTGCCAAATGATGGGGGCCAGACGATTGCCGCGCTCAGCTTCTTTGCACTTTGCGCGCTGATCGTGTGCTGCATCCCGCTTTTCTGGGGGTGGGTCGTACGGCGGATGATGTGGAGGGTGAGCAACCGGCTGGTGGTGACTTACCTGCTGATCGGATTGACCCCGGTGGTCCTGTTTGTGACGCTGGCATTGGTGGCGGCGTATGTATTTTCGGGGCAGTTCGCGACGTTCGCAGCGCACTCGGAAATCGAACGCGAGCTGGCGCAGATCGGGTCAGAGAACCGCGCATTTTCGGTGCATATTGCGAAGGAGATCAAGGAGAATCCCAAGCCGAAGACGATCACGGTGCCTGAGTTCGACGACGATTCCGCGAGCGTGGGGCACTCCAAGCTGGAAGTGGCCGCTTTTCTTGATGGGCAGCCGCTGGGGCTTGAGACGAAGCCGCCTATGCGCCCAGGGATGCCGGGAATCCCGGCCTGGTTGAAAGGCAGCTTTCGCGGGGTGGTGATGGGGCATGGCACTTGCTTCCTGAGGGCGGCCGATGCGCAGACCGTCGACGGCCACACGCTCATCCTCGTGACCTCGTTGCCGCTGGAGAAAGAGAATCTCGACGAGATCGCCAGCGGACTGGGCACAGTAACGCTGGTGCCGGGCCTCATGGAAGAGGGAGACGAGGTCGACGCCAACCCGTTAGACAAGGGGATCGTCCACAAGCTCAGCAGCCAGTCTAACGAGAGGCGCCCACCGCTTCCGTCGGTGAACTTCCGAGTTCAGGGTGGCGCTCCGCCACCCGGCCGGGGACCTGTCAACATCCAGTTCAATGGGCGAGATGTTGACCCAAATCATCCCGAGGCGATCTCAGGCGGCCAACTGCCGCCGAAGGAGCATTTTTTCGACGTTACCGTCGCGTTCGTCGCTCCACTGCAAGCAGTGTTTTGGCGCACGGGGGAAGCGCATGAGGCCTTCATCCATGTGAACTCGCGGCCGTCGCTGCTCTATCAGCGTCTATTCATTACCTCGTTGCAGGTCGCGGGGGCCATTCAGACCATCCTGATCGGCATCGCGGTTTTCTTTGCCGTGCTGGAACTGATCGCGTTCATCATGGCGGTGCGGCTCAACCATACGATTACGAACTCGGTCAGCGATTTGTACGTGGCGACCCAGCAGATCGACAAAGGGAATTTGAGCCACCGGATTGCGGTGAAGCGGCAAGATCAGCTGGCCGCGTTGTCGACCTCATTCAACGAGATGACTGCTTCGCTCGAAGGGCTGCTGGAAGAGCAGCGCGAGAAAGAACGATTGCAGAACGAGCTCGAAATCGCACATGAGGTCCAGAACAATCTCTTTCCGCGCCAGGACGTGACGCTGTCGATGCTGGACCTGCATGGGGTGTGCCGTCCGGCGCGGAGCGTGAGCGGGGATTACTACGACTTTCTGGTCTTTGGGCCGTCGACGCTGGGGTTAGCGATCGGAGATATCAGCGGCAAGGGGATTTCGGCGGCGCTGCTGATGGCGACCCTGCATTCGGCGGTGCGAGCGTATCAGTTTGCCGGCGAGGAGTTGATTACGGTGGGAACCGAGGCGCTGCTGTCGCCATCGTTCCAGATGGTGAAGAACGGCATCCAGGAGATCAACTGCGGGGAGATATTCGAGTCTCCCGGAAGGGTGCTGGCGCTGCTCAATCGCCATCTGTATCGAAGCACTCCGCCGGAGAAGTATGCGACGCTCTTCCTGGCGCACTATGAAGGCACGCAGAGCCGGATGACGTATTCGAATGGCGGGCAATTGCCGCCGCTGGTGCTGCGCGCCGATCATGGCATCACCCGGTTGGACAAGGGCGGCACGGTGGTCGGGCTGATGGATGGGATGAGCTACGACGAGGGGACTGTTCATCTGCGGAGCGGCGATATCGTAATCGCCTACAGCGATGGCGTGACCGAGCCGGAGAACGAGTTTGGCGACTTTGGCGAGGAGCGGCTACTGGAGGTGGTGGGCCGGAACCGGCATCTGCCGCTGGCGGCGATCTCCGATCTGGTGATGCAGGCGCTGCGGAGCTGGATTGGGACGCAGGAGCAGCCGGACGATATAACGCTGGTGCTGGCGCGGCAGCGGTGAGCTGGTATACGGGAGATTCTTTTGCCGCGTGCGTGTTCGGCGTGATATCACATCAGCTATGACAGAGAGCGTGCAGAACGATCCAGCAGCGGCGGCGAAGCGCGAGGCGGCGGTTTGGGCGGCCTCGCAGGTGGAAGATGGGATGGCGGTCGGGTTGGGTTCGGGCTCGACCTCGGCGCTGGTGATTGAGGAAGTGGGTAAGCGTGTCGCGGCCGGCCTGAAGATCAAAGCCATTGCCACTTCGGAGGCGTCGCATCAGCAGGCGCTGGGGTTGGGGATTTCGATGACCGACTTTGCCCATCAGCCTCATCTCGATCTCACGATCGATGGTGCGGATGAAGTTCAGGAGGAATCGCTCTTCCTGATCAAGGGCCATGGCGGCGCGCTGCTTCGCGAGAAGATAGTGGCGATGGCGAGCAAGCGCTTCCTCGTTGCGGTCGATCCGCGGAAGATGGTGAAGGTGCTGGGCTCGGTGTTCACGCTCCCGGTCGAAGTGGTTCCCTTTGGGTGGGAGACGACTTCAAAGCGGTTGCGCGACGCAGGCTTCGAGCATGAGTTGCGGGTGAAGGACGAGGGCACTCCTTATATCACCGACGGTCAGCATTACATTCTGCACTGTGACCTGGTGGGGTCGGGCTTCAGTCCCGAGTTAGCCGCCGAGAAGCTTAAGTCGATCGTCGGGGTGGTGGAGCATGGGCTTTTTCTTCACATGGCGAGCAAGGTAGTTATTGGATCGATTGGTGGAATCCAGATAGTCGACCCGAGCACTTAGCAGACACTCGGCTTACTCCTGAGTGACCCCCTCCCCCCCCTCCCCTGACTACTGACTAAGATCATTGTTTTCATTGGTTTGAAAGACTTTGCTCCGCTAAGTTATTGATTCTATTCGCGGTGCCTCTAAGTTCTTTCAATTCAACGATTGTGAGGCTTTGGTTGCAGGGAGTAAGGAGCCAGGGTGCTCTGGGACCAATGGTTCTCCTCGCCCCCTGGGTGCTGCGGTCATAGAAAAGGCGGCTTTCGCCGCCTGACTTTTCTGTTTTGATCTCTATACTTAGTTTATCAAGCTGGATGGTTTCACTATGCCAGCTTTGAAAGATTTATATCTCGTTTTGAATGAGTTGATTAGGGGATATTGTTCAAGTTGGAGGGGTTGACAGGTTTGGGGTGCGGGCAGGAGGGGGCTTGCGGCGCTCAGGCGTTGCCCAGTGTCTTATCCAACTCGGCCTGGCCGGATGGATTTTGGAAGTGAAATCTTCAAGGGAGTCGAAGGTGGCATAGACGCGATGCACGATCGAGCCGGGGTCTTTCTGTTTGGCGCGTTCGCGAAATGCGCTCAGTTTCTCTCGCTTGGCAGGATCGCCTTCGACGTCGGCTTCGCGCAGAAGATGGTCGTCACCCATGATGAAGAGCAGGATTGGCCGCTGCAGGCGCAGCGCTTCGTTGAATTCGAGTTCGGTGATTGAGATCTTGTCCGGATTTCTGTCCGAGGACACCGGCGTTTGGCCGTATTTCTTGCTGATGAGGCAGATGTAAGCGCGGGCATTCCGAACCATCTGCAGCGAAGAATCGATTACGTCGAGGGCTGGTTTGGCCGAGTCGTTTTCCATGGCGACGTCGGTGAGGCCGTGGGCCTTGAGCGCTTGAATGACGGCGGTGCGATGACGTGCGAGATCAGTGAAGGTGCTCGAGACCATGACGCCGTGATAGCGGAGCGGGGCATCTTGCGCGTTCGTCATTGCTGACCAATATACAAAAGGCGGGCCGGTGAGGGATTAATGGATGCGGTTTGCTGCCCCAGCCGGAGCATTGTTATCCCACTCAAGCGAACGGAAGGCTTGAATGGGCCACGCGACCAAAAAGCGGCTTGATTCGGGCGCCTGAGCATCCTGGTTCCATACACGCCGAAAGGTACACTAACCTGATGGACATTTTGTATGGGCTGCATCCGGTGGAGGAGGCGCTGCGGGCGGGTTTGCGACGTTTTGACCACGTATGTGTGGCTAAAGAACGGCATGACGCTCGCCTGCAACAGGTCATCGATGCCTGCCGGGCGGCTGGGGTGCGGCTTCGATTTGAGCCTCGGGAGCAGCTGACGCGTCTGGCGAAGACTTCGGCTCACCAAGGGGTGGTTGCCGTCGTTCGAGAGAAGTCGGTGCTGGATCTGGAGGATTTGCTGGAGGCGGCTCCTGGCGGGTCAGCGAGGTTGTTGCTGGCGCTCGACGGAGTGGAAGACCCGCAGAATCTTGGCGCGCTGCTGCGGACGGCCGACGGCGCGGGCGTTGACGGTGTTGTGTTAACCGAACGGCGGTCAGCGCCGCTTAGTCCTGTAGCGATCAAGGCATCGGCGGGTGCTTCGGAGCATGTTCGGATCGCGCGCGTGGTTAACCTGGTTCGGGCGCTAGAGCAGATGAAGGCGGCGAACATCTGGTCGGTTGGGCTGGATGAGCGCGGGTCGATGAATTATGACGAGTTCGATTTCACCGGGAGTTGCGTGCTGGTGCTGGGGCGCGAAGGCGCCGGACTGCACGACCTGGTCCGGAAGACCTGCGACCATCTGCTGAAGATTCCGATGGCTGGAGGGGTTTCGTCGCTGAATGTTTCGGCTGCCGGGGCCGTGGTGCTCTATGAAGCAGCGCGGCAACGGCGCGGCGCGGCACAAAAAGGGAGCGGGGCGAGTCAAACGAGCGGGGCTCGGGCAGGCGGGGCTCCGGTGAAGAGGCAGAAGGGTTTGGGTTCATGAGTAGTTGGAAGTGGATGGCTGCTGTTGTGGTTGGCGGCTGTGTGGGTTCGTGTGGTTTGTTCGGGCAGGATGGAAGTTCAGCGCAGACGGCGCCGAGTCAGCAGTCGCCCGTTCCCAAGCCGGATGCGGCCGGTGAGCCAGCGCCGCAAGGGAACGGCAAGGTCCTCTTTTCTCGTTCGGATGATGACAGCACGGTAGCCAAGCCCGAATCGGCTGTTCATCCGCAAGCCGTCGATACTACCGGACTGCAGGCGACGCTCCAGGAGCGCGATTCGCTGACGTTTCTTGCCTACGATCTCGACGTTCGTCTGACTCCACGGCAGGAATCGCTCACAGTGAGGGCGCAGATCACGGTGCGCAACGATGGGGAACAACCTCTGACGCGGATTGCTCTTCAGCTCTCCTCAACGCTGAAGTGGGAGCGTATTAAGTCGGCGGGATTTCGATGCGAAGTTCGCGCAGCATCGCGTCGACAGCGACGCCGACCATACCGGGGAGGTCAACGAGGCGGTGGTGACGCTGCCGCGGCCGCTGGCTCCGAAAGAAGAGCTGAAGCTGGAGGTTTTCTATAGCGGCCTGATCGCGTTGAGCGGCGAGCGACTCGAGCGCATTGGCGCTCCCACGATCAGCGCCGAGCGCTCCGACTGGGACCGCGTCTCTACCGACTTCATCGGCCTGCGCGGGTTTGGCAATGTGGTCTGGTATCCGGTCAGTGCGCCGCCGGTGCTGCTTGGCGATGGAGCGAAGCTTTTCACCGAGATCGGCCGGCAGAAACGGCGTCAGCAACAGGCCGAGGTCAAGATGACGGTCACTGCCGAATTTACTGCCGACGCGCCGGCGCCGAACCTGGCAATTCTTGATGGACAAGTCGTTCCCGTGGTTCAAACGGCGGCTCCGGAGAATTCGTATCCCGGCGTGGTGACGGCAACATTGCCGGCGACCGCTCTTGGCTTCGCCACGCCGAGTCTCTTTTTGCTGGACCGGCAGAAGGTGGATTCTGGCGACGTTCAGATTTATGCCGCTCCCGAAGACGTCGCGAGCGCTCAGGCCTATGTGGCTGCGGTCAAGAACGTGACGCCTGTGGTGCAGAAATGGCTGGGAGCAAAGCAGACGTCCGCGCTGACCGTGGTGGGACTTCCCGACACAGGAGACATCGCAGCCGAAGAAGGCGCCATTTACCTGACTGGATTCAAGGCTTCGCCCGACTCCAAAGAGCTCGAAACTGCGATGGTGCACTCACTGGCTCATGCTTACTTCCGATCGCCGCGCGTCTGGCTTGATGAGGGAGTTGCGCAGTTCCTGGGGAGCCTGTGGGTCGAGCAGGTAGACGGCCGGCACACGGCGCTCGAGGCCCTCGGCGCTTCGCGGGGTGCGCTGGCGCTGGCCGAGCCGGGCACTCCGGGAGAAGCCAATGGCGAAGACTTGATCCATGCCTCGGACATCGTCTATTACCGCACCAAGGCGACGTATGTCTTCTGGATGTTGCGCGACCTTGTCGGCGATGCTCAGTTAGCGGCCGCGCTGACCGCGTACCGTCCAGCTGAGGATACGACTCCCGAGTATTTTGAGCGGCTGCTGGAAAAATCCACCGGCAAGGACTTGAAGTGGTTCTTTGACGACTGGGTCTATCACGATCGCGGGCTGCCCGATTTCTCGATCAGGGGCGTCTTTCCCAGTCATGCGGCGACCGCCGATCAGTGGCTGGTCGCGGTTGACATCTCCAATGACGGCTTTGCTGAAGCCGAGGTTCCGGTGACGGTTCGATCCAAGAACGCAACTGTCACCGAGCGTCTGCGGATTCCGGGGCAAGGCAAGGTCTCGCACCGGGTGTTGATCGGCGGTGAGCCGACCGAGGTTCAGGTGAACGACGGGACGGTGCCAGAGGTGCGCGAGAGCGAGCATGTGACGACGATGACACCTTCGGCGAATTGAGGCCCGCGGCAGCGCCGCAGTTACACTCCGCTCGTTGGACAACGGCATTGAGGTAAGGTTTACTGGCAGTCAGTCAATACTCGATTGCCGGAGAACAACTTCAAGTTGAGTAACAGAACGACACGGCGTGACTTCGTGAAGACCGCTGTCGCGGCAGGCGTGGCTGCGGCTTCCACCTCGAAGGCGATCGGCGAGGCACAAGCAACTTCGGAGCCTGACAAGGAAGCTTTAGCGGGCGGTCCTCCCTCCCAAGTAACAACCGCTGGTAAGCAAGAGATTACCTTCCCGCGTCGCCATACCGGACGGGCGTTGGCTCGCGTCTCTTGCCCGCTGGGAGGTATCGGCACGGGCGGGATCGGATTGGGTGGTCGTGGCAATCTGCAGGACTGGCAGATATTCAACCGCGCCGATATCGGCAATTCGCTCGAATACAGTCTTCCCTGCATGTATGTGAAGCAGGCTGGTGTTTCGCCCTATAGCGCGGTGCTGGAACGCCGTCTGCTGCCGCCTTACGACTTACATGAGGAAGGGCTGGGCGCTGCTAATGCTCCGGGGCTGCCTCGCCTGGATGAGGCGACCTTTCTTGGATCGTTTCCGATGTCGCGGGTTGAGTTCGCGGACTCGCACTGCCCGGTCCATGTGGCGCTCGATGCGTTCTCGCCTTTTCAACCCATCGATGCGGATGGTTCGGGACTGCCTTGTGCGGTGCTCACATACGAGGTGAAGAATCCCAGCCATTTGGCGGCAGACGTCGTGGTCGCATGGGCGTTGACCAATCCTGTACAACCGGACGGCCACAGATCACAGGCGGATGGGCGAACAAATGAGGTTCGCGCGTCGGGCGCTTTGAGCGGACTTTATATGACGAATCCATCGTTGGCGGCGGATGATCCGATGCTGGGATCTTTTGCTCTTGCGGCGATTGCCGGCGACGGCGCGAAGACGGAACAGCTTGCCCGATGGCGGGGTGGAAGTATTTGGCATGTCGGGCCGCAGCATTTCTGGTTTGAGGAGTTCTCGAAGACTGGCAGCCTGGGAGCGCAAGTCGAGCCGTCGGCGCCGGTCGGATGTATCTCGCTTCGGCAGACGATTGCGCCTGGAGCGACTGGCAGTTTCAGGTTTCTGCTCACTTGGCATTTTCCAAATCGGATGCCCGATCGCTGCGGTTGGGAGGCACCGAACGGTAAAGGGAAGGCGATCATTGGAAATTGGTACTGCACTCAGTTCAAAGATGCATGGGAGGTCGCAGAGCATGTGCAGCAGCGTCTACCTGAACTAGAGGGAAATGCCCTTGCTTTTGTCGAGGCGCTGCGGCGCTCTACCTTGCCGGATGTCGTGAAGGAAGCGGCGAGCGCGAATCTCAGCACTCTCGTTTCGAACACCAGCTTTCGCATCGCTGATGGCAGCTTTCAGGGGTTTGAGGGTTGCGGCGACCACGGCGGGCTTGGCTTTGGCACTTGCACCCATGTTTGGAACTATGAGGTCGCGACGCAGTTTCTCTTTCCCACGCTTGCGCGCTCGATGCGTGAGACCAGCTTTGGCTACGCCACCGACGCCGAAGGCCACATGGACTTTCGCCATAAATTACCTTCGGGCGAAGAGCATTGGGGTGCAGCTGCCGCCGATGGGCAGATGGGCCAGATTGTGAAGCTGTACTTCGATTGGGTGGCGTGCGGCGATGACGAATGGTTGCGGAAACAATGGCCTGCCGCAGGACGGGCGCTCGCATACGCGTGGCGTCCCGGCGGATGGGATGAGCGCAAATTCGGCGTCATGGATGGCGTGCAGCATAATACCTACGACGTTGAGTTCTATGGGCCGAATCCGATGTGCAGTAGCTGGTATCTCGCAGCGTTACGGGCTTCGTCGCTGATGGCCGATGCGATGGGCGACAAGGACCTGGCCGCTGAATGCAGCACAATGATGGAACGCGGCAGCAAGTGGATCGACGCCAATCTCTTTAACGGCGAGTATTACATCCAGAAGATTCGCCCGATTCCGAAGGACAAGATCGCGCCCGGCCTCCAGGCGGGGATGGGGGCCAAGGACGTGCTGAACCCCGATTTTCAGGTGGGGGACGGTTGCCTTGTCGATCAGCTGGTTGGCCAATACATGGCTACCCTTGCTGGGCTTGGCGACGTGCTTGACTCTGCTCACATCCGCAAGATTCTGGCCTCGATTTACAAATACAACTACAAACGCGATCTCGGAAATCATGCCTCGGTGCAGCGCGTCTATGCGTTGAATGATGAGGCGGCGCTGATCATCTGCGACTATACGGTTGGAACTCGTCCTCAGGTTCCAATGCCCTACTATGCGGAGAATTTCACGGGCCTCGAATACACCGCTGCTGCGCTGATGATGGCCAATGGCATGGTGAAGGAAGGTGTGGAGTGCATTGCGAACGTTCGCCGCCGCTACGACGGCGAGCGGGCGAATCCCTACGACGAAACAGAGTACGGCCGGCATTATGCCCGAGCGATGGCGAGCTGGGCGGCGGTCCCAGTGCTCTCTGGCTTTCGCTGGGATGGGCGGAAACAAAGCCTGGAGCTCGTACCGAGAATCAATGCGAGCACTTTCGAGTGCTTCTGGTCGGCGTCAGGTGCGTGGGGTATTTTTGCAATCAGTGGCTCTGCTGTGAAGCTTGAAGTTTCTTTTGGCAGCATTTCAGTGAAGGAGTTGATCACTGGTCCGGGGTTTCGTCCGGCCAGCGGCCGCAAGGCGCGCGTCACATCGGGTGGGGCATCTGTTGTTAGCGAGGTTACGGGTCGTGACGGCGCGACGCTGATCCAGTTTGAGTCGCCGGTCGCGGTTACTCCGGGGCATCCTCTTGAGGTGTATGCATGAGCGAGTTCGATCCGCAGTTGCAGCCGAAACCGGTTTATATCGTGCCGGGCCCGAAGGGGAAATCGGCGCAGAGAATAGCGTTGGCTTTCGCCCTTGTAACGATTCTTTTTGCTGGCTTGTTGCTCTGGCGCACACAGCGCATTTTGTCGAGACCGAAGGCATCCAGTGGCTGGCGCACGAAAGTTGCCCAGCAGATGCCGTTGCTCGGTCATCGCAACTGGATTCTGGTCGTCGACTCGGCCTATCCGCTACAGACGTCGCCCGGCGTTGAAACGATCGAGACCAATGAGGCGCAGGAAGAAGTCGTCAAGGCGGTGTTGCAGACGATCGATCGCTCCATCCAGGTCCGGCCTGTGATTTACATGGATGCGGAGCTTCCCGAAGTTCCCGAAGCTGACGCTGCGGGTGTGTCTGCCTATCGCACACAGATTGCTACGATCCTTCACGGCTTCCCCATTACTTCGCTGCTCCACGAACAGATCATTGGGAATATCGACGAGGCGGGTAAGACGTTTCATGTTCTTGTGCTGAAGACCAACATGACTATTCCCTATACTTCCGTTTTCATTCGGTTGGATTGCAAGTATTGGAGCGCCGATGACGAAGCGAGGCTTCGCAGCAGGATGGCGAATCCGACGGCCCAATAGGCACGGCGCGAAACGGGCTTGATAGACTTGAGGCGATTGAGGGAGACCCGATGAGTGACCCGGCTGCGAGGGCTGTCAAAAGGAGCGTCTTGCCTGCGGTAGGATTGTTCTTTTTGGCGCCGCTGATCGCTGAATTCCTGCTCGGAAATCTACCCGTCACGATGCTTCCGGTCATCCTGATCCTGGCGCTGATGTATGGCGGGGGAGCGCTGCTGATTCGTGAACTGGTTCGCCGCGCGGGGCGAGGCTGGCCTAGCATTGTCGCGCTTGCGCTTGCCTACGGGATTATCGAAGAGGCCTTTACGACCCTATCGCTTTTCAATCCGAACTATCTCAAGCTCAATCTTCACCTGTTGCAGCCGGCCTACATTCCGGCGCTGGGCATCGGGGCCTGGTGGACGATTTTCGTGTTGACCCTGCATACCGCATGGAGCGCGTCGGCCTCGATTGCGTTGGTAGAGGCGTCGGTACCAGATCGGGCGGAGACTCCCTGGCTTGGCGGGATCGGCCTCACCATCACGGCGTTGCTCTTCGCGCTTGGCGCTTTCGTCACGACACGCTATCAGCTGAAGCAGGATGCCTTCCGGGCATCGCATGCCCAGCTGATAACCGCCGGCCTGGTATGTGTCGCACTGGTTGTTCTGGCATTTTTTCTGCCCAGGCGATCGGCGGCCACGGGCGCTGGATCGGCGCCGAATCCGTGGATCGTGGGCGCCGTGGCGCTGGCTGCGGGGTCGGCCGTTCTGGTCACACCGAGTATTTGGAACTGGGGCGCAGCCGCCGCGATTCTGGCCATCGATGTGGGGATGATCGCCGTCGTCTTCTTCTGGTCGCGACGATCCGGATGGGACATGCGCCACAAATTAGCGCTCGGAAGCGGCGCGGCCCTGGCTTACGGATGGCATGCATTCATCCAGAATCCGGTGACTGGCAAGGGCGCAGTCATCATTCGGACCGGCAACGCGATCTTCCTGCTCGGAGCTATTGTCCTGATTTTCTTTGCGGCGAAGCGAACGAATGCCCTGGTGAGCAAAGCTGTTTCTCTGGTTGCTTGATGGTCATTGCGGCGACGAGTTTGCCACGGTGCTGGGCCCGGATTGGACGAGCGGATGCTGCAGGCTCCCGGTGATCTTGAGTGGATCTGCCTGGTCGGTGCTGGAGAGGCTTAATTCGCGGGCAAAGCTGATAGTTCCCCCCAGAGAGGTTGAATCTTTCCCCTGCACCAATTGTGATTTCTGTAGAGTGAGTGTCTGGCTCGCCACCACGCCGTCGGCGATCCAGCTATCGAAATGACCCGAAGCGCTGCTGCTCTTCGCGACCGGTACCGGAGTTGTCGCGAGTGCCCCGTTGGCCCACTCCCAGTGAAACGTTCCGGCGGCGGTTGAGAGCAGGTCTTGTTGAGCGAAGCCGGAAAACTTCAGGCTTGTCTGAAGGCGGATCGATCCGGGGCCCCAGTTCTCACCAAAGAGGCCTGAAATTGCACGAGCGCTCGCGTCGTCGACCTGTGCTTCGATTTCATAATGAGGAGTGTGGTCGGTGACCTCCATGCTGCCAGTGATGTGAAATTGGCCATCGAGGGCGCGGGCGGTCGAGGACTTCATCTGAATGGTGCGCCCCTCGACGGCAACCATCGCGCTAAAGTCTTTCGCACTCAGGGACTCGATGGTCAAGGTTCCGATCTGGACGCTCCCGGTAAGGGACGGCCACGAGGGGCTGCTCTGGTTCAGATTGCGCAGGCGGTCCAGCAGACGCTCGATCAACTCGCCGTGACGCTGGGCGCCGAGCAGGGCGCTCTGGGCCGTCTCCGCATCGAGCGATACGAGGTGCAGGCTGAAGCGCGGGATGCATCCACTGGTTGCGGTACAAAATGCCGGATAGCTCAACGTGCCGTCGCCGTGCAAGAGGCCGTAATTCATGCCGGATGCGGTCCACGTGACTTCGTTACCGGCAAAGACCGCCTGCGCCGCGGGAATACGCAGTGGCTGGGCCAGAAAGTCTCCCGTCACCTGGGCGTTACGAAGCCGCAGCGTGCCATCGAAGGCGGCCGGCGCGGCGGGCTGATCGGTGATTGGAAGCATCCACGGCCCGTGCGCGGTCAAATCGAGATTGGCAATGCCCTGGTCGCCAAACTGGACCGGGATGCGCTGAAAGAGGCCGAATTCCTTCCCCAGCGAGACCAGCTCGCCCACCCGCGATTCGCCTCCGAAATGCACGCTGAAGCCGTCCCGGTCGAAGGATCCGCTGACCGTCATCGACGCGGGAAGCTTCAGTGACGGCGTGGCCGGGGTTTCAGCTGGCGGAGATCCAACGACGAAAGGCTCAAGCAGGAGTTCGTTATGGCTAACCCTGGAAACCGCAGCCACGCGGCCTCGAACCGCCGCGACCGGTATCTGCGGGTTCATCGCAAACCGAAGATCCGGCAAGGCAAGTGGTTTCGAGAGCGCTGGGCCGGCAATCGTTAGATGGTCCACGGTGGCTTGTCCGCGAAGCTGTGCGTCTCCGGATTCGGCATTTGCTGTCGCGGGGGATGTCGCCTCCTGCGAAGCGTAGGTAAATCTGCCGTTGAGGACTCCGGTCGCGACCAGCGAAGTTCCAAAGCCGGCCCGAATTAGACGCACGCCATCGAGCGCCCACGGGACCGGCACGTGGTTCAACTCGAGCGTGAGGTCAGGTTCAGGTTTCGCTCGATCAGCATGGACAGAACCGGAGAGCAGAAGATGGCCCGCACCCGTCGGCACGAGGCAAGTCACCGCATCGAACAGCCGATCTGCGCGGCCGAAGCCGGCCTGGCAGGTGACATTCACATTCAGAGGTTCACGCGGCTCGAACTCCACGCGGTGGATACTCTCACCGCTTGCGGTGAGCTTGAGCTGGGCGTGGTCGATGCTGCCGGTAATGTCGGCGGTCGCATTCAGTTGACCGCGCCAATCCGCGTCCGATCCGGTGAGGATTTTGCTCAGTTGGCCGAGCGGAGCGTTTGTCCATTGGGCGTGAAGGTTCATCGGCATCTGGTCGAGGGTCGCGGCGTGCCGAAGCGACCCATCGAGCCGGAAGCTGCCAGTGTTGGCGAGGTCAAGGCTGAGGTCGGTGCGTACCGGCTGGGCGGCAAACTCGATTCGCCATTCGCCTGGATTCTCGAGCCACACAGCAAGATCGGCATTGAAGAAGGAAAACGGCAGCTTTTCGTCGCCGTATTTGAAGTTGATCCGGGCATTGCTGGCATCGATGTAAGGGAAGCGCTGCAGGCCGCCGGGGTGGCGTTCGCCGGTCGGCGCTTTGGGTATCTGCGCGGCCTGCGAGAGCAGGGAATTGAAGTTCCAGCGGCCTTCGCGGTTGCGGACCAGGTTGACGCTGGGTTCATCGAAAGCGATGCGCGCAATCTCCAGCCGGCCGCGCCACAGCGGGAACAACCGCACCGACGCGACGACTTGGGAGGAGCGCAGGATGGGTTCGGCGCCAAAAGCCGGATCGTCTTCGACGACGAAGTCGGCGATCTCAAATCCGGGCCTTGGGAGCAGCCGTAACTTGATCGAGGACATCCTCACCGGGCGGCCGATCGCCTGGCTGATGCTGTCGGCGATGCGGGTGTGCACGCGGTTCAGGTTTATGAGTGGAGGCGCCACGATGGCGGCCGCGAGCGCCAGTGCCGCGACCGGCAGTATCCATCGCTTGAGGCTTCGTTTCTTTGCGACGGCCTGGACGGGCGGCATTCGAGCATCTCTCCGCGGATATCATGTCGACCGCCAGCTCAGTCAACTAGGGAAGTGATCCTGGGGCGAGCGGAGCGAGTCGAACGAACTACATTCTCAGCGATCTTACGCGCAGTCCGATTGATTCGACATCTGCGATGCGGCTTCTGGTTTAGCGAACTACTGTATCCGATGAAAGGTTCGCTTCCACCGCGTCTGATCGAAGAAGTGGACAATCGTATGCATAAAGAAGCTGGCGCGGTCGGCGAGCGAGGTCTTCTCATACTGATCGCCGGACTGGATAAATGACCAATAGACAAAGAGCGGCCGTCCGACGATGTTTTCGCGAGGCACGAAGCCCCAATAGCGACTATCCAGGCTGACGGTGCGGTTGTCACCCATCGCGAAGTACTTGCCCGGAGGAACGACCAGGTCTCCTGAGGTATCGATGCGGGTCGGCAGCTCGACTGTCCACGTGGCGGTCACGTCGCTCGCTTCACTGGGCGGAATAGCGGGAAAGTCGTCACGGTAGGGGAAATAATTCGCGTCTGTTGGCTTGTCGGCGAGCGGCTCGTTCTGCGGCTGGCCATCGCGATACACAATTCCGGCGCGCAGATGGATGTGATCTCCGGGAATGCCGACCACGCGCTTGACCAGGTAGAGATCGGGTTCGCCCGGCTTGAAGAAGACGATGATGTCGCCGCGCTTGACATTGCGATAGGGAATGAACGGCGCCCAGTTGCTCGGTGGCGCGAGAGTGACGCGGTCGACCAGCACATGGTCGCCGATGAGCAGCGTCTTTTCCATCGAAGACGAGGGAATCTCGAAGTTCTGAAAAATAAAAGTCAGCGCGAAGAGCCCGATGACCAGCACTCCGCAGATCGAAGCGAAAGCCTCAAGGGGAGTTTCTTGTTCCGGGGTGGGCTGGGCAACCGGGGCTTCCAGGGATTCATCGGTCATAGTTTGATTCATGCTAGCTTCGCCGCGGGTGGATGTGATCTGTCAGATTGGAGGGGAAAACGGAGCATCCCTATAAGATACCCGATTTTGAAGCACGACAACCTGAGATCCAGGCCTCTAGCGGAACGGTCACTCTCCCGCCGCAACCCAGCGGACGCGTCGGCTGTACCCGCGACTATCCAGCTCAGACCATCGCGGAGTACGCCACTGTGTCCTCGGCGACATCCAGCAAACCGCAACTCAAGAGTGCGTGAGTCTTTGGAGTTCTGGAGTTAGCGCATTTCTCATCCAGGATCGTTACGGGCCTAAGAGGTCTTGAGATCAATTCCCAATTGCTGGCATTTCTTGTAGAGATGGCTCCGCTCGATGCCGAGTGCTTTTGCTGTGTTCGTGACATGGCGTTGGTGACGTTCGAGTTCCACAAGCACCGTCTCGCGCTCGAAGGCTGCTACACGTTCGGAAAGCGGTCCAGTTGAGCCTCCAGGCTGTGTCGCGATCGACGTGCTGGATGCTGCCGGCAAGGCCAGGCGAACCGCGTCCATATCCACTTCGCTGCTCGCGAGCAGGATCAAGCGCTCCACCATATTGCGCAGTTCACGGATATTTCCCGGCCAAGCATGGTCTTGCAGTGCACGGATCGCTTCGCTTGCGAACGGCACAGGCCTCCAGGCATTTTGGCGGCATACCTCGGCGGCAAAATGCTCGATGAGCGCGGGAATGTCCTCTCTGCGCTGGCGTAGCGGCGGCAACTGGATGGGGAAAACAACAACGCGATGATAGAGGTCCTCACGGAAGGCGCCCTGCTTGACCAGTGCGGAGAGGTCGCGGTGGGTGGCGACGATGACGCGAACGTCGACATGAATCGTTTTTTCAGCGCCGACGCGCTCGACTTCGCTTTCCTCCAGAACCCGCAGCAACTTCGCCTGCACCAGCAGCGGCATATCGCCAATCTCGTCGAGAAAGAGCGTGCCGCGATGTGCCTGTTCGAATTTGCCAATGTGCCGTTGCGCCGCGCCGGTGAAGGAGCCTTTCTCATGACCGAAGAGTTGCGACTCGATGAGCTCGGTTGGAATCGCGGCACAGTTGAGCGTGACGAAAGGACCAGCGGAACGGGGACTTTTGTTGTGAAGCGTCCGGGCGACCAACTCTTTCCCGGTCCCGGTCTCTCCGTAGATGCAGACGCGTGCCTCGCTGGCGGCAACCCGGTCTATCTGGGCGATCACCCGGCGCATCGCTTCGCATGCCCAAATCATTTCGTGCTTGCCGACACGGCGGCGCAGGTCGCTGTTTTCCGTCTCGAGGCGGCTCAGCTTCATGGCATTCTGCACGGTGAGCAACAGCTTCTCGGTCGTGAGCGGCTTTTCGAGAAAATCGATCGCGCCCAGCCGCGTCGCCTTTACGGCCATCTCGATGTGCGCCTGTCCTGACATCATGACCACAGGTGAGGTGACCCCGTTCGCCTTCAAGTCTTCCAACAGCGCCAGGCCGTCGCGCCGCGGCATCACTACGTCGGAAAGAATGAGGTCGAAAGAGTGGCTCGTCGCCAGCTCAAGAGCGCGCGCGGCGTTGTCGCATACCGTAGCCTCGTGGCCTGCCAAGCGAAAGGCGCGGGCCAGCGTCGCCAGGGTGGAAGCGTCGTCATCCACAATTAAAATCCTGGCTTCGCCGCTCATGCAGTTATCTCTCCAACTGCCGGGAATTCGAGAATGAAGGTAGATCCCGCTCCAGGCTGGCTCTCGACGTGCACGGTGCCGCGATGGTCGGCGACCACCGACTGCACGATTGCAAGTCCCAGTCCGGTGCCGTATTCCTTCGTCGTGTAATAAGGCGTGAAAAGCCGTTCACACTCCTCCGGAGTGAGACCGCTGCCGGTGTCGGAAATTCGCAATTGCACGGTGCCATCCTTGAGCGCCGCTGAAGCGCGCAACTCGCCTCCGCCTGGCATGGCATCGATCGCGTTCAACACCAGGTTCGAGATCGCTCGATGCAGCAATTCCGGGTCTCCTGAGATTAACAGTGGCGCCTCGCTTATTTCGCTGCGCGACGCTATTGGCGGGCGATGCTCGCGCAGTGCAGCTTCGTAGAGAAGCAGTACCCGTCGCAGGACATCCCGCAGGTCCAGATTCTCTTCCTGGGGTTTCGGCATCCTGGAAAAGTCGCTGAACCTGGCAATGATCTGTTTGAGGTTGGCGATCTCCGACTGAAGGGTTGCCGTGCCTTCAATAAAGACTTCGTCGAACTCGGCGGAGGACAACTGCCGCGCACGCACCATGTTCTCCACTGTCAGTTGCAACGGGAAGAGCGGGTTTTTGAGCTCGTGCGCGAGGCGTCTGGCCAGCTCACGCCATGCTGCGACGCGTTCGCTCTGAATCAACTGGTCGCGCTGCTCTACCAACTGCGAGGTCATCCGGTTGAAGCTTTCGGCGAGTGCGCCCACTTCGTCTTTTGCATGGACGGTAACATGCGTGTCCCATTTACCTTTCGCAACTTCGCCAGCGGCGAGTGCGAGTTGCTCGATCGGCCGTGAGACGCGTGCGGCAATCCAAAGGCTTGCTCCAATCGCAAAGAGAATCCCCATGCCGGCGACTCCAAAGGCGATAGCGCGAATATGCCGCTGCACCTCCACCATGCCGCGCCGCGAGTTGGCGAGGAGCAGCACGGCGAGCACGCTCCCGTCCTCCCCGTTGAGAGGAATCGCCGTCGCGTTCACGCTGTCTTCCCGCCGAGTTGAGATATAGACGATCCCACTGGTGTCGGAGCCGCTCTTGCGCGCGCCATCGATCAGCGGCCGATATTTGCTTGCATCCACTTCTTCTTCGCTCGTTCCCGACAGGTTGCGGGGATCAAAATCTGTGCTCGAGTTGCGGTAGAGATAGGCATGACCGCCGGCGGGGACGGGGAGATCGGCGAGAAAGTCCCGGTCGAGCTTCGTTCCGCCGATCAGATACAACAAAGCGTTCTCACCGGATTCCGGGGCGCGCACCATGCGGACTGCAAATAAGCCGGTCTGCGACGAGCCATCAGGCATGGCTTCCTCTTTCAGGAATGGCGGCCGACCCGCGGCGGCGAAGGCAGGGTCGGGATATCCAAAGCGCGCCGACCACTGCGCTGAGGAGATGATCTTGCCGTCGGCGCCGGTAATCTCCAGATAGCTGAGTTGGTATTCCTGAGCGAGCGACGCGGCCTCGTTCAGGTAGAGTGCGGCTTCGCCCGCATGACTTAGATCAAAGGCCATATGGGTGACGCGTTCGCTGGCTGCCATGCGATCGAGAGCCCCCGAAATATCGTTGGCCCGATGCTGAAACTCGCGACGAAACTGCCGGGCGAAGACCTGGGTCTGCTCCTGATCGAGCTGGTCGAAGACGCGGCGAACACGTAACGAAACCGTCCATCCTACCGAGGCCACGGCCACTGCCACGGTGATCGAAAACATGATCAGGAGTTTCTGGCGAAGACTCACTGAGCAGCTCCACTTCCTTCGCCGGCTGGATCGTCGACCGCGGCATCGCGGAGTACCGGCGTGCCGTCTGCCGCCAGCCTCAGATCGCGCACCCGCTCGCTTACCGCATAGGAGCGAGGCAGATACAAAAGAGGGACGAGAGTGAACTGCTCGAGAAAATCTCTTTCAGCCCGATAGACGGACTCCGGATCGGCGCCACTTACGGTTACGCTGCTTCCAGAGTTTTCCAAAATCTCATCCAGGACCGCGCGCGCATCCGGCTCTTCGAGGCGAATCCTCCGCAAGACGATATCGGCGCGGGAGCTTTCACCGTTGATTACCTGTATGCGAAACCCCGCCTCCCGCAGATTGATGGCGATTCGTTCGGCGGTCAACTGGAGTTCAGGGTTGGAGTCTTCCGAGCTCAGCGAGACCTGGGGATTCGCGCCGCCGCGCAACTCCGCCGCGCGGTCAAGATTTCTGTCGGTTGTGAAAAGAAAGGAATAACCGCTTTGATAGCCGGCCAACAGACTTGCCGTCACCTCGCCTTGCTTCTGAAAAATAACACTAAAGAGGGCGCTTCGGTCCACGCCCAGGGCGATCGCCTGGCGCAACTTCTCGTTCTCCAGGACGCCGTTCTTCGTGATTTGCAGCGCCAGCAGGTCGACGGGCCCTGAACTGATCGTCTTCAGGTGCTGCTGTTGCGCGATGCGCAGCAACCCCGACGGCACTTCAACGATGTCTGCCTTGCCGACGCTCAAATCGAGCCACTGGTCGCGAACGCTCCGCCGGGGATGAATCTCGACCGCATCCAGGAATGGCCTGCCGTTCCAGCAATCCTCATTCGCGACAAATCTCGCGATGCCTTCGGTCGAGCCCGAAGCGCTGAAAGAGCCAGTGCCATCGAGGGCGCCGTCTGTGGTCCGACGAGAGATCAAAAACTTCCCCTCGGCGAGTTGCGCGGGTAAGTCCGGCTCGGGTGAATCGCTGATGAAGATCACCGACTGCCCGACCGCCCGCACCGTTCTCCAGGGACAGTTGTTATTGCAAGCGGCTGTCAGCGAAGCGATGACAGCATCCGCGGTAAGCGGTGTTCCATCGTGGAAATGTACGTTGGGGCGAAGTTTGAACTCCCAATGATGGTCACCGCTCTGCGAAGACCACTGCACTGCGAGGGCCGGCCTCGCCACGCCGCCTGCGTCGACCTGCGTCAGCCCATCCATCGTCAATTGGCGCGCCATTGCGTCGGAGCCTTGCCACAGATCGCGCTGTGTCTCAATGCGCAAGACGCCTCCGTATCGCGGACGCGTTCGGGCATCGAGATTGCCGCAGAGGCAGAGAAGCACGAGACTAATTGCAATGCGCCGAAACACGATATACCTCGTAATCTCCCTGTTGGCCGGCCGATGACGCCGGTGGCACACTGTCTGATCGCCGAACGACGACGGTCGCGTCGTGAAAATCGCTAAAAGGCCAGATTGCTGTCACTGCTCCGCTCATCTCCAGCGGGGGGCTGACTGCAGTTGCATCTCGTCCACTGATCTCGTAAGCGCGAACACTATCGTCCGAAGCTGCGCCCGAAGCGGAGGCGAGCACCTGGGTTCCCGATCCACAATCCGACCGGATCGCGGCGAGATCGCTTCCCCAGTCGCGGGTGCCGGCAAGATGTTTCTGAGCGCTGTTCTCAATCATCACGAACTGGCCACTGGTAGTGCTCAAGACCATCGCGGTTCCGGTCGTGCGAACGATCGCCGCTGCATCGTAAAAAGCAGGTAGCCGGAAGCTGAGCTCCGGTGAAAGCACTCCGCTAAAGTAGTTTCTTGTGCTGTTGTAGAAGGCCTTCTGTTCGACATTTCGTGGAGCTGAAGCAGCGTCCGGTTCAGGGCTCGAACCAACTACGGTGAAGCCGGGCATAGGCCAGGGATCATCGCCGTCCTGGCAAGCGATTGCAAGCCGGTTGTCCTGCATATCGCCGTGGCATTGAACTCCCGGCAGATATGCCTCGAAGAAGTGCGCCGATCCAACGGGCGCGCCTGAAAATAGCCGCCCCCGTATATCTCGGGGAAATGGCCGACTATGCGGAACGGCAAACTGCTGTTCCTCCTTCCACGAGTTCGAGTCGCCCCCGGTCGCCGAGGCGATGTAGGAGACGATTCTCTCCGGCTCCAACACGATCATGCGGCGGCTCGCTTCGGATGGAGCGATAAGCAGATCGAGTATCGGTTGCTTCTGCCGCCACAAAGAAACCTTGCCAAGCGTAATCCCGCTGTCTGCTCTCGAAGGGGAGGAAGGCGGAAGCTCTACCGGGAGCATGGCGACATGGACGTCGGTCCCTTCCTGCACTTCCGCAACCCACAAGCCGCCAGCCGGATTCGTCGAGAGGGTGATGCGAATCGTGGTTGCGCCCTCCGGGTCGCTCCCCGCTCCTGCCTGACTGACGACGCCGAGACCGCGCAAATCCCGCTCCAGCAGCTTGCGAATCTCGACTACCTCTTCTGCTGTCACGGAAGAACGGTTATTCACGATCAGCTTTGCCGGGCCGGGCCCGCTGATTGCAGCGATTTTCTTCGCAAGCTCTGCTGCCGGTTTGCTCGCATCCATTCCATCCATCGCAGCTTGAGCGACCGGGCTCGCTCCCGAGGCGATCGCCACAGCTATCAACAGCAGGAGTCTCTTGCCGGAGTTCATGTATTGCCGCGAATTATACAGTCTGTCAGACATTGATTTTCATTGGGACGGCGACGAGGAAAAGAAGCACCGGCGCAGGTTTCGCGCCGGTGTGCTTAGGTCATTCTTCCAGCGTTCAATGAGACTGCCCGCTCTCCGTGGTGGCTCCCGGTTTGTCGGTCGAGTCCCCCGGATCCATCTCCTGCTTCATGGCCGCGCCCATACTGCCACGAAAGACATCGTTGGCGAAGAAGAACTTTCCGTCCGAAGGCACCATCACCATTTGGATTTTGTCTGATAGCCGCTCCGCGATGATCTTATTGATCAGCAGCGGAGACTGGTTCAGCAATTTGGCCTCTCCCTGCATGCGCTCCTGGTCGGCCGCCGCCGTTAGGCGAATACGATTCGCCTCGGCGTCGGTTAGCAGGTTTCTGCGCTGCAACTCCGCCTTGCTGTCGATGACCTTGGCCTGTGCTTCGGCATCCGCGTTCTCGATCGTTGCCTGCTTACGGGCCTCGGCTTCAAGTTTGGACTGCTCGATCTGCTTCTGCTTGAGCGGCAAAGTATATTGCATCGCGTCAGACTCGCCTTTTGCCGTGAGCACTCTTGCCTGCGCCTCGCCCTCGGCCTGCTTCACCTTCTGGATTGCCTCGGCTTCGGCTTGATACTCGGCAATCTTCACCTGCTTCTGCTGCATGTCGGTTTGCACGTTCAGCTGTTCGTCTTCCTGCTCCTTGAGCAACAGAGTCTGTAATCCCTGGGCGTATTCGGGCGGAAGCTGCACGTCCCTCAGCATGACCTCTTCGACGATAATTCCGTCCGCGGCGAGCTTGGTCGTAATCGCCCCCGCTGCCCGGTCCCGCGCCTCTTCACGTTTCGTGCTGAAGATCTCCCGCACCGTGTATTGTGGGGCAAGCTCGCGCCATGCGCTCGCCGCCACTGCGGGGACGATCTGCGCATCCACGGGTTGCGGCAGGTGCGATTGGATGTAGTCGAGCTTGCGCGGATCGAGCCTGTAGCGGATCGTCACCCCCAGCCCAATGATCAGGCCTTCTTTGGATTGCACATCCATCGCCCCTTTTCCGAATGCCTGGGGCTTCGCGCTTGCATGCGAAGTGCTGTCATCGAGTGCCGCGCCGGTGGTGAAGAGCTTGTCGCGCAGATCGAAGGTCGCGACACTCTCGGTCAACGGGCTGACAAAGTGGACCCCCGAATATAGAGTCCCGGGCAGAGTGCCGCGTATCTGGCTGATCCGGACTCCGCCCATGCCGACGGGAATCACGACGATGCTTTGCCCAATAAGCAGCGGCACGCACGCGGCAATCGCCAGTGCTATGGAAGCCCTCCAGCGAATTTCTCCGGGCACGGCCAAGTCTTCGCCGCCGCGTGCGAGCTTCCGTTGATATGTATTCTTGAGCCACAGGTCAAACAGCGTGACACCACATGCGATAGCCAGCAACAGGACTCCCGCGACGATGAGCAGACATTTCAATGCAAGCATGGACGTTCTCCCCAACCAGTCTTGTTAATTTCGCTCGCCATCTTCAACAGGTCTCGGCCGCCGAGCGCAGCACAGCCAAGCCAGTCCACCGAACACCAGCTCTTCCACAAGCAGCCCACACGAAATGCTCAACAGCAGCGCACCAAGCACACTGATCGCCTCCGCAAATATCTCCATCGTCAGCCTCCCTATTGCCCAGCCGGAGTTGTCGCGGCGAATGTTCGGGCGGTCACATCTGCAACGGAAGACGAAGGTGCAATCTCCAGGCCGATCTGCCAGATGTTGAAAGCAATGGGTTTATCTGAGTTGGAAGATCAAAGGATGGTGTCACGGCTGACACGTGTTGCGCCTGCGGTGACACAGCGGCCGCTAAGCTGAACCACGTTCGGTTTGCCCAGCGTTACGAGCAATGGCCGCGTTCACCGTCCGGTCGCCGAAGAGTTGGTCGCCAGACAAATGTCGGTAAAACCGACTTTACCGCAACCTGCATTGCGATAATAGGTGATCGACCCGCCCCCTGCGCCAGGTAGTGTTAACAGGCCCTAGAAGCTTCCCCAAAAAATAATGCAAGAGCCTGCTCCTCAGGCGTTCTACCATCGGGCGTGCAATCCTTTGTGAATTAACTGGTTCCAACCTATGGAAAGTCTCATTCTTCTGGCAATCGTTGTCATCATTGGAATTCCCTTGGTAGCGATTGTTGCGCTCGTCCGCGTGAGCGGTCTTCGCAAGCTGGTCGAGAGTCAATACAACGAGAATCTTAGGACCGTCTGGGGGTTGAATCGGGAGATAACTGACCTTCGTAATTCATTGGCCGTGGTTTCCAGCCAACTCGAAGGGCAAAAAACAGCTGCTCCGGCTCCAGCAGCGACCGATCGAGAAGCTTCGGTTCAGCCTGTAGTGATCGTTCCGCCGATGGGAGTTCCGATGGCGCAGCCTGCTCAGGCTGCCATCTATATACATCCTCAGCCTGTGAGGCTGGAGGTGTCGGAATCTGCGTCCCCCGATCCGGAACAATCTCTTGCCTCGGTAACTGCCAAAGCAATGATTGGGGAATTTCGGTCTCCAGGGTCGACGCTCTCCGCGGAATCGGAGTCCGCTCCCGAGCCAGCCACTCATCCCGCCGCGGCATTTTCCGCAGATACTTCAGAGTCGTTGCCAGCTAGCGACATTCAAGCCGCTTCTCCTTCCTCCCAAACGGAGGCTCCGTTCGCAAAAGACGAACAGCTTCGTCCAGTCGCTCATTCGGTCTTCGAGAGCTGCGAGCCGGTGCAGGCCGGACCTCCGCGCAGAAGCTTCGCCGAACGTTTGCGTGGTGTGTTGCCGCTTGAAGAAGTACTTGGCATGAACCTCTTCGCAAAGATCGGCATGGTGCTCCTTGTTCTCGGCTTTGCGCTGTTGGGCAGAGTCGCGTTGATTGCTATGGGCCCAGCTGGGAAGGTGGCACTGATTTACGCCACAGGTGCGGCGTTGCTGGGCAGCGGAATCTGGCTTGAACGCAAAGAACGTTACCGTCTGATCGGCCGCACAGGAATAGGTGGTGGCTGGGCGCTTCTCTTCTTCACGACGTATGCCATGTACCACGTGCCGGCCATGCATGTGATCAGCTCGCAAACCCTGGATTGTGTTTTGCTGCTCGGCGTCGCGGTCGGAATGGTCGCTCACACGCTGCGATACAAGTCTCAGCTTGTGACAGGGCTTGCTTTTCTGCTCGCCTTCTCCACCGTCGCCCTCAGCCAGGACACGGTTTACTCTCTGGCCGCGGGGGTGATTCTTGCCGTTGCCATCGTTGCTATTGCGCTGAAAGAAGGATGGTATGAGTTAGAGATCTTCGGCATTGTTGCAAGCTATGCCAATCACTTTTACTGGTTGTATAAACTCTATCCCCTGGGAATGTCGGGACGCGCGTTTCCGGAGTTTTGGCCGAGCGCCATTATTCTTGTCCTTTACTGGCTGACATTCCGGATTTCCTACGTGGCGCGAAACATTCGCACACCTCGGGACGAGCGCTTCTCGACCGCTGCAGGCCTCCTTAATCCGGCGCTACTGCTGGCTGTGATGAAGTTCCAGTCGACCAGACCAGAGCTTGCCTTTTACGCGCTGCTTGCCCTCGGCGCGATTGAGTTCTTCTTCGGACAGCTTCCGGTCACTCGCCGCCGTCGCCCCGCTTTCATCTTGCTCACTGTGCTTGGCACGGCGCTCATGCTCGGCTCGGTTCCTTTCAAGTTCAGCGGCAACAGCATTGCGCTGTTGTGGATGATCGCTGCGGAAATGCTGATCGTCGCTGGAATCGTTCAGCCCGAAGTGATCTTTCGCCGGCTTGGATTGCTGACGGGAGTATTCACCGGCCTGCTGGTTGTCTATGAGGCGAAGGGCATCGTCGAACTCAGGCAGCATTCCGAGCAGGCGCTGGTGCAGAACGGAATCCTGCTGCTCAGCTGCGCCGCGCTCTTTTACCTGAACTCAAACTTCATCGGCCGGAAGTGGCGGCAGTTCTTCGCAGGCTTCGACGAGAAGCTGATGACGGCGCACAGCTACATCGGTTGCGCGACCGCCTTTATCGGCGTCTGGGCATTGCTGACTCGCGACTGGACGGCGCTCGGCTGGGCCGCATTGATGATAGCTGCTGCAATCGGCGCTCGTAGACTGGTCGACAAGCGCTTGACGCTGCAGGCTGGGATCTTTGCTATCGCAGTTGTAGTTCGAACTGCGCTGCAGAATTGCCATGTTGACGCGTCCTACCCCCATCATCCAACTGGGCGGCTAATAACTTTGCCGATCCTGGCTGCCGTCTTTTATCTGACAGCGGCAGCGTTGTCAAAGACGGAAGAGACGCTCGAAGATCTCGCGACGCCGCTCCGGGTCGCAATGCTTTGGATGGGGACCGCGCTGCTGGTCGCGATGGCGTGGCTCGACGTCGTGCCATGCTGGATGGCGCTGGTCTGGACGGCGCTTGCGGTTGCGCTGGTGCTCCTCTCAAAGCGTATCCGTCTCGCTTCCTTCTGTTACCAAGAGCACGTCGTGGCCGGGCTCGTCGGCTTTCAGCTGATCACGGTCAATCTGAACACGGGTAGCACGACCTCTAGGTATCTATCCTTCATGGTCTGCGCCGCGGCAGTGTACTCGATCTCCCGTCTCTGCTCCTTCGTGGACGCGCCTTATCGCCGCTTCGTGGCCTGGGCACATACGTGCGGCGCCACTGCATTGCTGACCGCGCTGGCATGGCATGAGTCCGCGGCACCATGGATTGCGGTCATCTGGGCAGTCTTCGCTCTGGCCCTGGCTGCCTTCGACCGAGTCTTCGATGTCGAGGAACTGCCTTATCAAGCGGATATCCTCGCATCCCTGGCAGTGCTGCGTGTGGTTACTCTGAATCTCTACACAGCTGAGAAGTGGCACAACATCGACCTTCGACTGCTCACCGTGTCGATTGTGGTTGCGGTTTTGTATGCCATGTGTCGCTGGGTGCGCATACCGGGCCCACTCCGCGAGCGCGAAGTCCATCATCTGTATTCATGGGCTGGATCTCTGCTCGCCGCATGGATGCTATGGAGCGAGTTGCAACCTCTGAGCGTGGCCCTGGGGCTGGCGGTCTTTGGCCTTGTGCTCTTCGAGTGGGGACTGCTGCGGGAGGTGCGGCAACTTCGCCTGCAAGGTTATCCGGCTCTGACCGCGGCGTTCGGACGCATCTTCTTCGTAAACCTGACCGCATCGCGGCTTCCGGGCGAGGGTGTCGGTCCGGCTTTGTTGACTGTGGTTCCGATCGCACTGATCTACTTCTTCGTCTGGCTGCAATTGCAGGGCGAGAAAACAGATGCCGATGCGGGGCGCTTTCCCTTGGCTGACGTCATTGCTTACTTCGGAACGGGATCGATCGCCGCCCTGCTCTATTTTCAAACCTATGCCGAATGGATCATCGTGGCCTGGGCTGTTCTGGCTCTTCTGCTGCTGGTTGCCGCATTTCTTCTAGACAAGGAAGTGTTTCTGCAGCAGGCTTCGTTGCTGCTCTTCGGAATCGTGGGCCGCGGCGTCGCTCACAACATCTTTGGGGGAAGCTACTTCACCGACCATGGATGGCGTGGGAACTTCGCCATCCTCTCGCTGGCCTGCGTACTCCTTCTTGCCGCACTCCCCGTCGCATTTCGCCTTCGGCGGGGCTATGCCGAGCGGCCAATCTCGTGGCCGCCATTCCGGTTTCTGACCACCTATCTGGCCTTGCGCCGGCCTGAACAGTTGTTCTTTTTCGGACCAGTTGCTTTGGCAACAATTGCGATTGCGGTCAAGATGGATCCCGGCATGGTCACGCTGGCGTGGGGCGTCGAAGGCGTTCTCGTCATTCTGTTGGGAATCGCCGTCGCGCAGCGCACCTATCGGATCACTGGGCTACTTCTACTTCTGCTCTGCGTGGGGAAGATCGTCTTCCGCGATGCCTGGCATCTTGCCGAACGAGACCGCTACATCACCTTCATCGTGCTAGGCGCCTCGCTGACTCTGGTTTCGGTGCTCTATAACAAGTTCCGTGAGTCGATACGGCGGCTGTTGTGAAGAGGGCTTTCGGATTCGTGGCGATATTGCTCGTCGCGCTCGGCTGCCTCTACTTTGCACAGCGGCGCTCTCGGCATGACGTTGTCAGTCCCAACGCTATCGTCGACGTTGCCGCGGATTGGCAGCGCGATCTCACCCGGGCGCCAATGCACGTGACTCGCATTCCCGACGACGAGGAAGTGCGCATCGGGGAGAGCATGGCAAAACAATATGAAGATTCTGAATCGTCATTTACTCCGGAAGAAAAGGCGCTCGACGTTTATGTGAACCAGGTTGGTGGCCGCGTTGCCGCGCAGGCAAAACGGAAGCTGCCCTACCGCTTTCATCTCGTCCCCAATGCCGATCTCATCAATGCCTTTGCGTTGCCCGGCGGCCAGGTATTCATTGGAAAAGGGCTACTTGATCAACTGACCAGCGAAGATGAACTGGCGTTCGTGCTCGGCCACGAAATCGAACATATCGATCACTATCACGCCGTCGAGCGGGTCCAGATCGAGGCGCAATTCAAGCGGCTCGACCTGGAAGAGTTTGCGGCCCTGGCCCAGCTTCCAGTCTCATTACTGCAAGACGGCTACAGCAAGGATGAAGAGTTCGAGGCGGATCGGGAAGGTCTTCGTCTGGCGGTGGCAGCAGGTTATTCTCCGCAGGGCGCGGTGAAGCTGCTTGAAAGATGGGCCCAGCTTTACCGGGAATACGTCATCCATGCCGACACGCCAACCGACGAACTGGGCGAAGTCGCTATCGCGGGGCTGGCAGGATACTTCCGCACCCATCCCCAGCCCTCCGAGCGCCTTGCGCAAGCCCGCGAGGTGATCGCAGACGACCATCTCCCCGCGGACCGGCCACTTACTCCTTTTCATCTCGAATACGAAGTCACCGCTGAAGATAAATAGGAAGCTGCAAATGTGGATCTCACTTCCAGGTGATTCCGCCATCCGTTGTTACCCACGAATTTCCGTCGGCCGCATCGATCTTTCCATCCAGTGGAGTCTCGAAGCGAACATGGGTGATCGCATTTGCTGCATCACCCTTGGGCGGGAGTTGGACGGCGCTCCATGTCACTCCGTTGTCTGTAGAGCGGTAGAGACGCAGCTTGTCGCCACCCGCCCACACTGAGCCGCGCAATACCGAGACAACACGCAATTTTGACGTTCCTGCATCGAGCACTTCCTGCCATACTCCGTTGCCGAAAGACCTCTCTACCTGTCCTGCTTCGTTAATCCGCCACTGCGGACGAACGCTGACCGCTGAAAATGCTCGCGTCAGGTTTCCCGCAGCCACGGGCCCACCTAAGGCTGCTCCTGGTTCCGCGGTCGAGGTTTGTGGAAGCATCGCATTTTGCGTGGGTGTCACCTGCACAGTAGTGCTCTGGGACGCCTGCTTTGCGGCCAACGCGCCGGCGATTGGCTGCGCAGCAGCAGCAAGGCCGCTCGATCCCTCCGCATCGGCATTATTGAAAGCAAGCGCTGTCTCGGATTGCTGGCTACTTTGGCTCGCTGGGAGTTCGGTCATTGGTCGTGCCTGCGTTGGCCGAGCCGGTTGGGCAGAAACCGAGGCCTGCTTTTCATGCCGGGCTTTAGCCTCTGGCGCTGCCGAAATCACGACCTGATTCAGGGCTTCGGCGGGAATCTCCGCCCGTGGGATTAGCGCCGTCGTGGCGCCATTTGTGGAGATTGTCGCAGGCGGCAATTTCTTCTGCGGATGAAACAGAAGAACCGTGGTGATCGCGGCAATCCCCGCCGTCGTTGCCACCCACGGGAGCCAGCCCCATAGCGGAGCGCGTACCGGCCGAGGAATCGATTGCACGCTCGCCTCTTCAGTGCCATCGGGACCTGCAGCCGTTGCGACGCTGAGCACCTGGCGGCATTCGCCGCATACCGCGAGGTGTGCCAGCACGCCGCTGCGTTCCGCTGGCAGCAGCGTACCCTCTGCGAATGCCGCGAGCAGATCGGCATCGAGATGAGACTCGAAATTAGCGGGAGCCTGCTGACTTCGCGCCAGTTCCTGCACGAGCGGATTGGATTCAGGTTGGATCACGTCGCCGGGCCATCCTTCTTGTAAACTGCGGCCTCTTTGTAGAACGTGGCCTGCGAGCTTTCTTGCCGCAAAGTTGCCTCAATATCGACATTAAGATCGCGCACTTCGAGATCCTGCAGCAATTCGTCGCACTCTCGGCCATCGACGCCGGCGGCTAACAGGCGCTTTCTCACTCGTTTGCGCAGGTCTCCGGTCAGTCGCGTCAGCTTTCGGCTGATCGTGGACTCGTGGACATGCAGCTGACGTCCGATGTCAGCCAGCGTTTGCCCATCCAGGTAATAGGATGCCAACAGAAACCGCTCCTCCTCGTTGCACCCCGCCAATGATTGCGTAACCGCTGAGGCCACGCGTTCATCGGGGGCCACAGGGGCTGGTGGCCGAGCGGCAAAGCTCGCGCCCATTTCAAGCTGCTCATCGAGGCTGACATCGTGTCGCTGCGCGCGATAACGGTCCACATACTGCTGCGCCAGCACCGTACGGAGCCATGCTTCCAGTGGCCCACGGCCCATGTAGTAGTCGAGTTTGGAGACCCGGCGACCGCCGCGATTGAGCATCCCGTAAAGATCGGCATAGAGTCCGTCGGCGATCTCGCGGCCAGTGGCTTCATCCCTGGCGATGCGGTAGGCGGCCTCATGGAGCGGCGCGCGAAACCGGGTCAAGAACTCCTCCCACGCAAGCTCATTGCCCTCCGAACACGCCCGCGCCAGCGTCAACTCTGCTACCCGCACGATCGCTACCAGTTGAATCTGGTCTGCTTCCGGCGCATGCGCCGCGTACCGCAACACCACGGCGCTGGCCATCTGCTGAAAGCGCTCCGGCGGAATTCCGTAACGCCGAGCGCCAGACTCGTCATATCGTCTCGCGATCGCGGCTGCCACGATGCTTCCGAGCGCGGGGCGGTCGGCCGGTGTCGCAGACTCAGGCAGCATTGCCACCGATGGTAGCAAAACTCTGGGCAAAATAATCCTGCAAGAAACCTGGGCCGCCCCGTTCTTCCTGTACGCATCGGTCAGCAGGCCGATTGCAGCAGGAAAGCGGCAGGAGGACGAACATGAGCGGAGACCAACGTCTTATAAGTAAATTCCCGGCGAACCAGCAACCCGTATCGACGCCACAAACCATCAACCCGCCACCTTCTCGGAGGAAATGCAATCGCATTCTTCGGCCAATAACAGCGTTTCTAACCACATTGCTTTTCACCGCCGTTGCCTTCGCCGGCCCAACAAAAGCGGGCGAATCCAGCTCCAGAGCGGGCGATTCCAGCTCCAGCGAACCCTACAAGGTGCTCCCTCCCATCCTGCACAACAACCTCGCCATATTTCCAGTGGTCTCCGGCCATTCCTTCGATACATCGCAGCTCATGACGCTCGACGAAGGCGTACGCTCAGGACAAGTCACCATCACCGAAACGGGAGACGAGCGAGGCCTGGTCCGGCCCGGCCAGCCATTTCCCGTCCGCCGCCAAGGCGCCGAGGTGAATCGCCTCGTGCTCTCGAACAATTCGAATCGCCCGCTGCTCCTGCTTGCCGGGGAGATCGTTACCGGGGGCAAACAGGACCGGGTCATTGGGTCCGACCGCATTGTCCCGGCCAATACCGGACCCATCGACCTGGGGGTCTTTTGCGTCGAGCCAGGGCGCTGGGTTGAATCCAGCTCCAAATTCGGTTCGATGGGCGCGCAGATGGCTCAACCCAGCGTGCGCACCCCAGCCATGGCGACCCGCGATCAGCAACAAGTGTGGGCCAATGTACGAGCCTCAAACTCGACCGTCGCCGTGAGTGTTGGCGGACCCGAGGCGATGGCTCTTGCTGGTACGACTTCGTATGCGAAGGTCTTCAACAGTGCGCCGGTGCAGCAGAAGATTGCCGGATATGGCGGCATTGAGGGCGAGCAAGCCATTCTGCGCGAGCTACGCGCCAAGGGCGCGGTCGGCGTTGTTGTCGCGGTCAATGGTCGCGTCATGTGGGCGGATATCTTCGCCAGTACCGATCTGCTATCGAAATACTGGCCCAAACTCATGCGCAGCTATGTCGCCGAAGCGATGACTTCGCAGATGCAGCCCGCTTCCCTCGATGTTCACCAGGCCGAACAATTCATGAGCACACTTTCCGGAGGGCGAGAGGTCGCCGAGACCGAGCCAGGCGTGTATCGTCGGACGGATGTAACCGGCGACGGCTATCGCGTCTTCGAGCTGAAGTCTCTACTGCCAAAGGCAGAGTTCACAGTCCACATCACAAAAATGGCCGAGTAGAAAACCGGAGGCGGCCCGGCGATCCATGAAGGTAGCTGTCATCAGAAACATAGTGTCAAAGAGCGTCGTCTTGCTTGAATCGGCGATCGCCAGTCAGGATTGCAAGGCGAGTTACAATTGGCACCACCGAATCTGAGCCCAATTATGATCTCGACCGAACCTGACAGCATCGCTGAAGTTTCGTCATCCTCTGGCGTTGAGTCGCGCAGTACACGCGGTTTCTGGGCGCTGATTGCCACCCAGTTTCAAGGCGCCTACAGCGACAACATTCTGCGCAATCTTCTGCTTTCGATGATCGTGGGCATGGGGCTTGCGAGGGATGAGCGCGAGACCCTCATTTCTTTGGTCACGCTGCTCTTTTCCCTGCCATTCATCTTCTTCAGCATGGCGGGCGGGTGGCTGGCCGATCGCTACAGCAAGCGGCAGATCACTATCTGGACGAAGGTGATGGAGATTGGCTCGATGGTCGTCGCCACCATCGGCCTGGCAGCACACTCGCAGACGATCTCGCTCGTAGCGCTCACTCTTGTTGCCTCTCAGGCGGCGCTCTTTGCGCCGTCCAAGTATGGCCTGCTGCCCGAGTTGTTGCCGACGAGGCGATTGTCCTGGGGCAATGGTGTGATTGAGCTGGGAACATTCCTTGCCATCATCGTCGGCACGGTGACCGGTGCGGCAATGGCGGAGCGCTTCCGTGGGCATGAAGTTTACGCCGGATATGTGCTTTTGGCACTCGCCCTAGCTGGGCTTGCGTCAAGCTTCACAATCAGCAAAGTCCCCGCTGCGGCTCCGGACAAGAAATTCAGGATCAATTTTCTCGGGGACCTCTGGCAACAAATCTTACTGATGCGCCGCGACCAGCCGTTGTTTCTGGCGGTTGTCGGCAATACTTACTTCTGGTTCCTTGGTTCGCTGTTGTTCTCAACCGTGGTGGTCTATGGGCCGGATGTGCTCCACATCGGCCAGACCAAAACCGGTTACCTGAATGCGTCACTGGCCATCGGAATCGGGATCGGCAGCATGATCGCCGGATCAATCAGCGGGAACAAGATCGAGTACGGGCTGATCCCGCTGGGCGCTATCGGAATGACTGTCACTGGCCTGGTGCTCGGACTGACGCACTTCGGTCTCATCGGGTCTGCAGTTCTGCTAGGCGTGCTAGGGCTTTGGGCGGGATTCTTCGCCGTCCCCGTAAATGCGCTCATTCAGCATCGACCCGCAGAGAAAGACAGGGGCGGAATTATCGCTGCCGCCAATCTGCTCTCGTTCGTGGGCATCGCATTATCGGCCGCGGCCTATTACATCTTTACGGAGTTCGTTCGCCTCGATCCCCGCGAAGTCATCGCGGCGGCTTCGATTATTACCGGACTCGGCACCGCATATGTCCTGTGGCTGCTCCCGGAGTGGCTGGGACGCCTGCTGCTTTTCTTCCTGACTCATACCATTTACCGCATCAAGGTTCTCGGGCGTGACAACTTCCCGGATAAGACCGGCGCGTTGCTGGTATGCAACCACATGTCGTTTGTGGATGTGCTGCTGTTGATCGCGTCGACGGACAGGCCGATTCGCTTCCTGATGTTCAAGAACATCTACGACCTGAAGCTTGTCAAACCCTTCGCAAAGATGATGAAGGCAATTGCGATATCGAGCGAACAGAGACCTCGCGAGATGATTCGCTCGTTACGCACTGCCAGTGACGCACTCCGTAACGACGAGATTGTCTGCATTTTTGCCGAAGGGCAGATTACGCGAACCGGGCAAATGCTGCCGTTTCGACGCGGCCTTGAGCGGATTGTCAAAGGCATAGACGTGCCGATCATTCCGGTAAATCTCGACGGCGTCTGGGGAAGCATCTTCAGCTTCGAACGCGGCCGTTTTCTTTGGAAGATGCCCCACAAAGTGCCCTACCCCGTGACGGTGAGCTTCGGGCAACCGATGCCCTCGACATCCACTGCGGTCGAAGTGCGCCGTGCCGTTCAAGAGTTACAGGCGGAAGCCTTCCATCAGCGCAAGCACCGCATGAAAACACTGGATCGCGCCTTTGTGCGCACTGCGAGGCGCTTCCCATTCCGCTTCATGATGGCGGACGGTAAGACTCCGAAGGTAACATTCGGATCCGCCTTGACGAAGACGATCTATGTCGCGCGCAGACTGCGCACACAAATCGGCGAGAAACCGATGGTAGGAATGCTGCTGCCGCCTTCCGTAGGCGGAGCGCTCACCAACTTTGCCCTGATGCTCCTGGGCCGCGTTCCTGTAAACCTCAACTACACCTCTTCGAGCGAAGTTATCGGCTCGTGTGCGCAGCAATGCGATGTGGATGTCGTGATTACGTCGAAGCAGTTTGTCGAGCGCTTTCCAAACCTGGCGATTCCAGGCCGAACGATTTTCCTCGAGGATGCGTTGGCGGGGCCACGTGCTGGCGAACGCCTTGCAGCTTTGGCACTCGCGTGGCTCGTGCCCGCGGCTTGGTTGCGCGCGGCAGTCGGTGCAACCAGCACCAACGCCGCCAAATCACCAGTGGACGAGTTGGCGACTGTAATTTTCTCGAGCGGCAGTACGGGAGAGCCAAAGGGCGTGATGCTCACCCACTTCAATATCACGTCAAACATCCAGCAGGTGACGCAGATCTTCGTCCTTGGCGGAAGAGATAAGGTGCTCGGAATCCTGCCGTTCTTTCATTCGTTCGGATTCATGGCTGCCCTATGGTTGCCCGCGATCAATGGCGTTGGCGTGGTCTACCATCCCAACCCGCTCGACACCAAAGTGATCAGCGAACTGGTGGGGAAGTACAACGTCACATTTCTTATCGCCACGCCGACCTTTCTTCAGGCTTACATTCGACGTTGCTCTCCGGAAGACTTTGGGAGCTTGCAGTACGTGCTGGTGGGTGCGGAAAAACTGCCGGAGCGCGTCGCGATCGCATTTGAAGACACCTTTGGCCTGCGCCCGCTGGAGGGTTACGGATGCACCGAGTGCTCCCCCGTGGTGACAGTAAACGGACGCGACTTCCGAGCGCCAGGGTTTCGCCAGGTCGGCGGCCGCCGTGGAAAGATCGGACATCCGCTGCCCGGCGTTTCGGTAAGGATCGTCGATCTTGACAGCGGCGAGCCGGTGAAATCCGGAACTCCAGGCATGTTGCTGGTGAAGGGCCCAAATGTGATGAAGGGCTATCTCGGCAAACCGGAAAAGACTGCCGAAGTGCTGCGCGATGGGTGGTACACAACAGGCGATGTTGCCACGATGGAAGAAGACGGCTTTCTCACCATCACCGACCGCTTGTCTCGCTTCAGCAAGATCGGCGGCGAGATGGTCCCCCATATCAAGATTGAAGACAAGCTGCACGATCTTGCCGGGTTAACGGAACAGGTCTTTGCGGTGACTGCCGTCCCGGACGAGAAGAAGGGGGAGCGTATTGTCGTCATCCACACGCTGTCGACGGAGAAGCTCGCACCCGTCCTGGAAAAACTGCCGCAGTGCGATCTTCCAGCGCTGTGGAAGCCACGAGCAAACCAGTTCTTTCGGGTCGACGCGTTGCCGTTCCTCGGCACCGGAAAGATTGATCTGCGAGGAGTCAAGGCCTTCGCCGCCGCGATGGCTCAACCTGTCGAAGCGTGAGGGTGGAGTCTTGCGCTGTGATCGCTAATAACATTTTCGCGGCACTGCCGCAGGATTCTCGTCGATAGGCAACATGGCAAAGATTCGTGATGCGACGCAAGACTTCCTATTCACGGCCGCAATCACCTGTATCAGCCGCGGCCTGCTGGCACGCGATCGACTTATAGGAAGAGTGGGCAATGGCGTGGCCGGAAATCCAGCTGGTGTGTCAATATCCAAGCTTGCGATTCTGAGTGGAACGAGTGTTCTCGATGGTGTGCTGGTGAGACCGGGATCGAGGGCGGAAACAGCCGTGTTGCTCATTTGTCATGGCATCGGGGAGGTTGTGGAACACTGGTTTGCCGTCCAGCGACTGCTGGCTCAGAGCGGCGTGGCGTCGTTGGTCTTCGATTATTCCGGCTACGGACGCAGCACCGGATTTATCAACCCCAGCCAATGTGAGCAGGATGCGATCTCGGCTTTTTCCTATCTAGGGGAGCTGTTTCCGGCGCGTGCAGTCTCGGTTCTCGGATTTTCTCTAGGAAGTGGAATCGCAGCTACGCTACTCGCAAGAGCGCCCGTTCGTCGTCTGGTATTGTGTGCAAGCTTCACTTCGTTCAGGGCGGCTGCCTTGAGTGCCGGATTCCCTAAACTTCTTAGCTTCCTAATACCCGATATCTGGTGCACGGAGGAAATCTTGAGCGCGTTCTCTGCTCCCGTGCTGATCGTTCATGGCGAAGACGATCGACTGTTTCCAGTTCGGATGGCGCAGGAGCTAAAAGCCCGCGTCGGATCGAAATGCGAGCTAGTGATCGTTCCAGAGACCGCTCATGATGATCCCTACCGTAACCCGCTGCCGTGCTATTGGGATTTGATCGCTTCTCATCTCGTGTGACTTTCCCCTACATTTCCTGGCTGGTGCTGTCGAGCATCGAGCTACTTTGTTCCAAGATTAATCAGCAGGATGTCCGAATTTTCCTGCAGCCGATCGAATACGATCCGGCTGCCATCGGAAGTGACATCAAAGGCTCCCATCACGGCGGGATCGTTCAGCTGTGTCAAACGCCGCGAGCCCATCGTGCCAAGGTCGAGCAGCCAGAAATCCTGCCCGGCCAAGGTGCTTCCGAGCATGTACACCAAGCCTGAGCCGTCAGGCAGAAAGCGGGCACGCTCACCATCACGCTGCACATTGATTTCCGGCAGCTTCTCCGGCGTACCATCCGGATGCACGGCAAGCAACGGTGTGCGCGTGAACAGCTGGGTGCCGGAATACACGATCAGGTCCCCGCGCGGCGACCACACTGGATCCAAGAACGGCCCTTTCGCTATTCGGACGGGAGGCCCACCGGCGACGGGTAGCTTGAACAAGCCCGCTCCATTGCCGTCGCTGCCGGCCGTGACAACCCAATTGCCGTCGGGAGACCAAGAAGCCGTGCCCCGCGCATCGACCTCCCGCGAAAGAGGCTGGAGTCGCGTTCCATCGGCGCCCATGACATGCATCTGTTGCTTCCCGTTCCGTTTTAGCGCAAAGGCGACGCTCTTCCCGTCCACCGAGACCGCCGGAGGTGACCTTAGCGCGCCTTCGGATCCGTTCCAGATCTCCAGCGCTTGCCCATCGCGATAGCTCCATAGTCCATCCGCGCCGTCACGCGAAGACAGGTAGAACAACGATCCACCTCCGAAGCGCGGCGCGTGGGCGCGCACCGTTGGTAATGGGAAGGCCTCGACGTCCTTTTCTTCGACTACGCGATCGGCGATTGGAACGGACCACAAGCTGACCTTAGGGTTTACGACATTCGCGGCGAGGCGCTTGCCATCGCCGGTGGCTGCCAGAGCGGCATACTGTTCCAAACCTGAACTCACGCGGCGTGAAGTTCGGGTCGCCATGTCGAACGCCCACAACCATGGACCAGCCCCGTCTTCGTTGTGGGCCACAAAGAGAATTGTCCGGTCGTTGATCGGGGTTGGGTAGGCAACATCGGCGTTGAGATGGGTTAGTTGTTCCGGGTTTCCCCCGTCCGGCGAAATGCGCCACAGGTCCATTTCACGTGTCGCTGGTCGGCCGCGCACCAGGTAAATCCAGCGCCCATCCTTCGACCAGACGGGATAGTGGTTGTGCAATCCAGGCTCGTTTCGCAGAATCTGATGTGGGTTGGCGCCGTTGTGATCAGCGACAAATACCGGGTCGCCCGGTGCCCAGGTGTGATAGACCAGACGGGCGCCATCGGGCGACCAGGCAACCTCGGCGGCTTGTTCATCCATGAAATTGTGTGGCGCTCCGCCTATGAGCGGCCACAGCATGAGCCTCCTGTCTGGAGTACCGCCGCTCCACACTTCCGATCCATCACCGGAGAATCCGATGTCACGAAGGGGTCCACGCGCATCTCCCATGCGACCCTTGGTAAGGTTTGCCAGGCTACTGCCGTTCGCCTGAATCAGCCAGATGTCGAACGTGCCACTCCGGTCGGAGATGAAGGCGACGAATTTCCCGTCTGGCGAGATAGCCGGATCTGTTTCGGACCCTAGAAGGTTCGTGAGCGGTGTGAACTGTGCATTGGAAAGGGGGTTCTGGACTGTCTGGCGGGAGCGAGTAAAGGCGGCCCAGGTAGCAAGTCCCGCCACTACCAGCACAAGCGCTGCTGCAATCAACCACGTTTTGCGACTTCCGGCAGTTGTGCCCGGAGACGGTGAAGAAGAAGATAGGCTGGACAGCGCCTCCAGATCGAATTCCACGTCGCGAGCAGATTGGTAGCGCGCCGCCGGATCTTTCTCCAGGCAACGCCGCGCGATGCCCTCCAATCTCGGTGGCACGTCGCGGCCCGTCGCCGCAAGCTCGGGAGGATCCTCTCTCAAGACGGCACTAATCATATCCGCAGTGGTTTTCCCATGAAACGGCGGCCGCCCGCTCAGCATTTGGTAGAGCACGACGCCAAAGCTGAATAAATCGCCGCGGGCATCCCAGGGTTGTCCCCGCAACTGCTCAGGCGACATGTAGCCCATGGTCCCCAGAAGTGCGCCGCGACATGTGGTAGCATCCGTCGTGAGCTCGGCGGAAAGCTTGTCGATGCTTTCCGACTCCAGCATCGTAAGTTTGGCCAGGCCGAAGTCCAGGATCTTTATCTGGCCGGCACTCGTGACAAAAATGTTCTCGGGTTTGAGATCGCGATGGACGATGCCGCGATCATGCGCCGCAGCCAAGCCACGCAAAATCTGCTGTGCAAAGTCTATGACTCCCTTCACCGGCAATGCACCGCCACGTAACCGGTCGCGAAGCGTCTCACCCTCCAACAGTTCACAGACGATATAAGGAGACTCGTCCTGCCGGGCGATATCGAACAAGGCCAGGATGTTGGGATGGTTGAGCGCAGCGGTCGCGCGCGCCTCTTGTTCGAAACGGCGCAGAAGCTCAGGATCGTTGGAGTATCCCGCTGGCAAGACCTTGACAGCAACGTCACGGCCGAGCCGCGAGTCCCGCGCACGGTAAACCTCACCCATGCCGCCGGCCCCAAGCGGCGATAGGACCTCGTATGGTCCCAGCTTCGTCCCCGCAGCGACTGCCATTGGACTGGATTATCTCACTTATTCAGACTGGATGTTGGCGCTAAACGGACTTGCAGAAAACCGGTATCGATAAGTCGCCTCGTGTCCCACAATCCGATGGCCGAAGTCCGAACAACGTCATACAAGCCATAAGTAACGCGAATCGATTTGGCAAAATACTCTTGCCCCGGAAAATACGATTCAACCTGGGCTCTATACGGTATAACCACCCGACCGATGCGCAGGTAAATTTGCCCCGACATTTGCGTCTGTTCGCTTGCCCTGGTCGTTGGTTTGCGAATTTGCTCTCGCGCTTGCCTTAAACATCAGAATCCTTATCACCCAGCAGGCCGAGAGTGGACAGCTGGTTTGAGGCTCCTGAATCCTTTCGCGACAACAATTGCAAAAGAAGGAGGAGCACTGGCGTTATGCTTCTCTGCCGCAACTGGCTTCGAAGACGCCTGCCTGGCCAGACTGCTCCCTCTCTCCATCCTGATCGCCTCATTGTCCAGTTTCATTTAAGTATCACCAAGTCGATTGAATCGACTTGAGAATTTATTCAGCGGGAATCCATGTCTTCAGAGTCAGAACGTACCGCCGAAGTTGAGCAGCCCTCCCGCGGGGACGATGGGCTGTGAGCCCGGTGCCCCTGGAACCGCTGGTGGCGGCCCTACTCCGATCCACCAGTTCTTGTTCCCGCCAAAGGACTGAGTTCCGCTCGCATCCGGCGTCGTCGGCCCGGCTCCTATGGAAAAAGCAGCCGCCGTCGTGGCTCCCTGTCCCGACACGGCCGTCGTCTGAAAACCAGCCGTGACCTGGATCGTCACCGGGCCGAATTTGAGAGTGAGCTGCGCGCCCGAGGTGATCTGGATGGTCATCGATGCGGAAAATGTGCCCGGCATCTGCGACAGTCCAGCCAGTAGTTGGACAAAGGGCTGCAACTGGATGATTTTCGAGTCGAAGATGCTGGCCCCCAGTCCCTGTCCGCCTGCAAGGGCCTGATAGGTCCCCGCGGTCACGTCTTTGGAATCCGTGAAAACAACCTGCAGATTATCTCCCAGCGTGTATTGGCGTTGCATGCTGCCTGCAACGAGGGGGGCTGTACCCCTGGCGATGTTAATCGTTACCTGCGGACCTACAGAGGGTTGCCAGGGAGTCTTGGCGCCCATGGATCCAGACCCTGGATCACTGGGCGTCTCGGTCGGGGAAGGTGCGTCCTTGAAAAGCGAATCCTGTGGGCCCGGAGCCAGGGGTCCCACCGGACCGGTCGGCAGCTGGAAGAGTCCGGGGAAGAGCGGCGGAAGCTGGCGCGCGCCGGCGATTTTTTCGCCCCATGCAGCGGATACATGGCCCTTGAGTTCTGCTTCGGGCAGTGTTGGTGCAACCGTGCGCAGCAGCGCCACGATAAGAGGCAGCGAGCTGGCAACGCCTAAATACACAGGCTGAGCAAACTGGCCAACCGTGAGCTGCGACTGTAGAAGCTGATCGACTGCCTTGCGGTCGCCATCGAGTGTGTGCCCGCCCAGGGTTAGCTGTGGAGTCAGGCCCGCTCCGGGCGCCACGCTCGTTCCCGTGCTCTTCTGCCGCAAGGCGAAGTTCACCCGGCCCTGAAGCTCGAATTGAGGAATGCTGGGCGCTGCCGAGGCCAGGAGTTTTACGATCTCCTGCACCGTTGAAGGCACGCCGAAGTACACAGGCTGACCATCCGGGCCGACGGTCAGCTTGGCTTGCAGCAGTTGATCGACAATTTGCCCGTCGCCATCCGGAGTATGTCCCGAAAGGGTGAGCTGCGGAGAGCCAGGAGTAGCGGATGTCGCGGGTGTCGCGGATGCAGCGGGAGCAGGATCAGGCGCCCGCATAACTTTTGCAGAAGCAGCGGACCGTTGCTGCACCACATGCGCCAGCTCATGGGCGAGCAGGCGTTGGCCTGCTGTCGTCTGGGGAGCATACCGGCCTTGTCCGAAGACAACGGAGTCTCCAACCGTGTAGGCCAAGGCGCCGACTGCGGCGGCAGATTGCGCTGCTTCCGGCCCAGTATGGACGCGTACCCCGCTGAAGTCGTGGCCGAAGCGCGGTCCCAATGATGCAACAGTCCTACCCTCGAGCCGTTGTCCCGGCGAGCGCAGAACGCTGTGCACAATCGGGGGCGCCTCGGTCCGAGCTGGCGAGCCATCCGATTTGGCGTTCAGCTTTTTGTCGTCCTCTTCACACGCGTCGCACTTACGGCGCAGCGTGCCGGAATCGCCCGAGACATTCGCAGCCGAATCCGGCATGCGCATTACCTGCTCGGCGACCCGATCAGCCTCGGTCTCAAGGGGATCGTTCGTTGCGCCAACGGTCAGTTTGGGCTGGATCCGAGCGGTTCGACCCAGCGTACGAAGCGCGGACTGGTTGCCCGGATAGGCATCCGTCAGGCGCGCAACGTGTCCCCGCGCCACGCTTGCCGTTTGTTCGGCGTCCCGGCCCCAGCTCGGTTTTGCCTGTGTCGTGGTTCTGAACATCGCGTTTCCAATCGCCAATAGCGGTCAAAGGCTCCAGAGTTCCTGCGTGCTGCTTGGCTTCGAAAACAATCCGCAAAAGGAAAGAGGAGCTGTTTAGCAGCTCCTCTTTCACAAAGCTCTTTAGGGTGTCGAACCCTCCTGCACATACGTGCTGCCCCCCCAGGGGTGAGAGCGTTGCGATTAAAGTACCTCAGAGCTGCTACCAAGTCAACGATTATTCGATCGAGCTGTTCCACAATTCGCAGAGCTCAAAGCCATTGTTTCCGAGTCGCATTTTATCGAGCCAAAATGCTGCATTCGAACGCCGATTTTGCCGCCGTGGCATTCTGAAATAGCCATGCGTCAGGGCAGATTGTTGTCGACTCCCGTAAATCCACTGAGCGAGTTTCCCGCCGTGGACACATTCTCCGAGGCACGCCAGATGGACACCGACGGCGAGTCCGTTCGCGCCGGGCTGGTCTCAATGCCGGTGTCATATTGTTCCCTGAAGTTGGCGATGAAGTTTCCTTCAATCAACACACGCGGTCCCAGCAGGCCAACAACCCGGATCGCTGTAACCGGCAGCGAGTATCTGAAGTTGATGTAGCCGAAGCCGGATGCTATGACGCTCACATTGTTGTTGCTGATCGATGCGCTGATCACTCCGCCGACGTAGATTCCGTGGCGGTCAAAATTGGCCTCCGGCGTCATCCGCAATCCAATCGTATTGCCCTCGATCTGCACCACGGACGCCTGCAGGTGCGAAACATATGGATTGGCCTTTGCATCGCTTACCCCAACGTGAATCCCCTGCATTGTGCCTTCGATAGTGTTGTTGAGGATGCGGATGTCATTGGCATATTGCCCGGCCACCACGATGCCCTGGGAGGAAATCGAATAGAGACCTGGCAACAGAAGGTTGACGTAGTCGTTCAACCCCTTTTCGGTCGACTTGCCGAGAATAGCGGCCTTGGCAATACCTCTCACGGTGTCATTCACCTCGCGCAAGGTGCTGTTGGCGCTCAGGTTTGAAGCGGTGATTGCGTTTGTCCATGGATTCGTCAGCTTGGAATCGCTCTGAAATTGCATCACGATCGATCCCAGGGTGGCGGTGATGCGCGACCGTCCAGCGAGACCAAGATCCAGCTTGGGCGCCGTCGCAGCGAGGTCCGCCTTCGCCTTCGACTTTGCACGTGCCTTGGCATTGATTTTGGGCGCGGCTGTTGCGGGCCCGGTTTGCGATGCGGAACCGCTCTTGACGGCAACGCCCGCCGCTGCGACCAACTCCGACTCCACCTTCACTCCTTCGCCCGCGGGCGTTCCCTGCGCAGTTTCAGCGGGCGCCTCCGGGGTCTCCGGGATTGGAGCCGCACCCACCTTTTTCTTCCTGGCAACAGGGTTCAGCGCAATCGTGGCCTGCTTTCTTGCCAACTTTCTCGCGGCCTTTTTGGCGGGCCGCCGCGGTATCCACCATCTTCAGACCGTGAAGCACGAGCTTTTCCATGCGCGCCATGGTGTAGGGATACTGGGCGATATTGGAGCCATTAATATTCCGAAGGCTGGCGGGTGTAGAAACCAAATTGCCTTCCACGCGGGCAATATTCGCATTTACCAGCAATACCCCAACCTGGCAGTGGCCCACCATAAACTCGCAATTCAATATGCGCAGATTGTTATCTGGAGCCGGGGCGTCTGAGCCGGTTTGCGCGGTATTGATGACATACAGGCACGAAGCCATGCGAAAGTCCGCGTCCACACAACGCATCGCCATTCGCTCGATATTGACTTGCCGGCAGTCGCGCAGGGTAACCGCGCCTTGCAGATTCTGCGTACCGAACTTCGGTGAATATCCCGCGGTGCCCGCTGCCACGCTGAAGTCGGTCAGCGTGACTGCGCCGCATTTGTCGAATTCCATGACGGCCTCAAGGCTCCTGCCACGCAACTCGGTTCCAAATCCTGCGCCACGAATCTTCACGGCTGCCTGGGTAAAGGTGATCTTGCTGGTCACCTCGAATCGACCCGGTTGAAAGCAGACACTGAGGGCGTTGACAGACGAGTCGTTCAAGACCGCTTGCAATTTCAGTTGCCAGTCTTTATCCGCCGGGTTCAGGACCAGTTCGCAACAACCGCATGATTCCTGGCTGGTGAGAGGCTCAAAGGAGGGAATGCAGTTTTCGAGCACCGTCAAGGTGGGCGGCGATGTGGGCGCCGAAGGGACCGATTGTCCTGGCACTGTCTGCACTACCGCCAGATCGCATAGCCACTGGCGCGGCCCGTCCGGAGGCTGCTCCCCTTCCCGATACCGCTGGGGATAAATCTCCTGCGGAGTATTTGGCCGGACGGCGAAATGCCAATAGGGCCGCGCATCGAATGGCGCCGCCGGCATTTTCTTCATGTGAATTGTCACGGCCACGCCGGAGACGCTGTCCAGCGGCGTCTTCTGCCCCTCGGTGAAAGGCACTTGCGCCTGCCATAGCCGCACAAACAGCGGGTTCTTGTCCGACGAATAGTCGCTATCCAGCGTCGCGGGAAGCGTGAGCTGGTTGTTTGCGAAGACGGAACCCGAGCCGAGCGTCATGACCTGCCCTTGCAGGGCGGCCACATAATTCAGGTCCGCGGCATCGCCGAGAAGGCACTGTGTGCGCAGAACCTCAATCGCCTGGTTGGGCTGCGGCGTGTGCTCGGTGTCAATCGGCGATGGGGAAAGAGTCAATATCTGCGGACTGGCTTTGGCATCCACCAGCGCAGCACGATAGAGAAAGGAGGCGTTGTTCCATCCCCACAGCAACGTTCCTTGCTTCGTGCCTGGATCGTAGTCGGTGACGGTCACGCGAACCAGTTGATTATCTGCACCAAGATATCCGCCCTGTGCCGGCGGGCAGCATGGATCGACAGGTTGCGGCGGGGGATTAAACGAAACCCGCAGGCTGGCATCGAATTGCAGTTCAAGCGTTTTGGGATTGACGGACAGCCCATCCTCCACCAGTATCGCCGCCACCTGGGTTGCTGCGCCCGCGCAGGTGGTTGAGCTCACCGGCACTTCAACAAAGTGCTGCATCAGGCGCATGCGAGCCGCGGTGTCCGGGCCGCCCAGCGCCACTTCGCGCAGCGCCTGGTCTTCGACCGCCGTGACACTCTGCTCGATCGCCAGCAGGGCCACCACGTCTGTGGTGGTGGTTGTCACGGGAGAGGGGGCGGGCTGGTTCTGCCAGTCGGGCTGGTCGTTCAGCTCCACGGCATGGTCCAATTTCATCCGCCAGCCGCCCAGATAGAGCGTGCCTTTGCCCACGACAAACTCGGCGCCGCTGGACGAAACGCTTACCTGATATCCGTTGTCCGGAGTTCCCACCGGTCCCACGATATCGATCGTCTCCAGCCGCAAGGCATCGCTGGCGATCCACGCTGCCTCATTCACATCGGCTTCGAGCGTAACGCGCCCCTGCTGCGCAACCACGGATCGGTAGTTGCGACTCTTGTCATAGCTGATTCGTGCTCTATCACTCGCCACGGGTTACTCCTTCAAGCCTCTTCAGTTGCGCGGCTTCCGGACCGACCGTTTGCCTGGTCGATTCGTTCCGCCTGGTTCACGTCAAAACCCATCAATCCACGTCAAAACCGATCAATCCACGTCGATCCACACCGGCAACTGCCCGACCGGTGCGTATTCTTCAAACTTGAATGCCAGTCCCTGGCGCTTGAGCGGCAACTGCGCCAGGCAATAGACGCCCATCTCCGATCCGTTCTGCGCGCCTTCGAGAATGGTGGGCACGACGGCCGGCTCATTGGCGCCGCAACTGGCGCCCCCGGTCTGGGGCAGAATCTGCAAGTCTGCATCGGCCCGCAATCGCGCATACTCCGGCTGACCAAAATACTTGCTTACAAAAATCGCTGCCTGATTCGGAATCACCACCGAGCGAAACGGCTGATGCAGTTTGCTGCCCTTGGCATAAGCCGTAAACCGTACACATCCTGCCTGCGGATTCTCCACCGTTGCCAGCGAATCCAGGATGCTTTCCGAAGCGGCCAGTTGATGGGTGTAGGTTGGGCCGAGAATTGTGGTCCTCGACAGAGACACCGCGCCGTCTGAAAATCCGAGCGCCAGGTCGGCCAGCGCCAGCGGCCACGCCTGCTCGGCCTGGGCAACTGGAAGGCCGACAATCGATGCTTCCATCGCCGACAGTAGCGTTGAGGACGGCGCCGTGCCCGGCACGTATCCCACTAGCGCCGCCTGCAGCGCGGCAGAGGCCGTCACCGTATTTTTTGCCAGGGTGCTGGTTGCGTTGGCGAGATCGCCGGCGAGGCTTGTCGCGTCAAACAGCACGGCCTGCGCGGTGATCTTCGCGCCTCCGCCGACCGGATGCGTCGGTATCGACTGAATCACGCTGTCGGTCACCAGCAGTTGCTCCAACGTGCCGCCATTGCGCGTCCTGATCGGGCCCGTGAACGATCGCTCCACCGTTAATTGCGTGACGATCCCTTCAATCCACAGGGTCCCGGGGCCCAGCGCAAGCCCGTCAATCGCGCTGGCGAAGAAGTCCGGCCCATTGCTTTGGGTATCCGAAAAAACTGTTCCGGGATCTATCGTGACCATGCGCAGAAACACCGCATCAAAGTTGCCGGTCAGCACGACGTCTGCGCCTTGCAACAAGAGTCCCTGCAGAATCAGCGTCGTTTCGCCGGTCACCTTCTCGCTTGCGATGGTCCATGCCGGTTTTGGCGATGTGGGGCTCGATGGAACCCAGCGGAGGACAGGCCGCTGCAGATCTCCGACTCCACCGGGGTTAGCCGTGCCGAACAGGACCGTTGCCCCATCGGGCACATTCAACTGCTGCGTGGGACCGACATAGGTCAAAGAATCGCCGAAGAGAATTGCGGGATTGGTCACGGCGTTGGCGAGCGCGGTGTTGAGGCCGCTGCCAATCGCAATTCCACCGGTCAGCAGCGGCCCGCTCGGAGCCGGCTCTGCCAATGCACTCAATATGCTTTGGTCAAATCCGCCCGCGCCAACCGGCATGAGCAACCCAAAAGTGTAGTTGGTCACAATAGTGCCGACCGGCACGCCGCCAATGAAGCTGAACCGGCCAGCTTGCGGACAAATCCTGAGCATGGTGCGGTCGTACTGGCTGCTGATGCCGGCGGCAGACAATGCGACCTGGAATGCATCGCCGTACAGTTTCTTCGGCGCCAGCTTCCACAGCAGTTCCGAGATTTCCACGGGCAGCATCCACTCATCGGGCGACTTCCAATCCTCTCCCCACGATGTGCCGGGATTGGCTGCCCGCTGGGAAGGCGCAAAGAGGGGAATGTTTCTCCCCGTCGGATCGAAGGTGAAGCATGTGGGATTCGCGGCGTTGTTGGCAACCGGGGTTGCGGCAAAAATCGGCCATGCGCCAAGCCACCACAAAAACACCCCAAGGTTGCGAATGTTGTACCAACCTTCCGCCTCGCCGGGATTGCGCAGGTCCGCGGTATACGCATACTCATCAAAGGCGGACCCGGTCTTGCTGGCTGCATAGGGGTTGCGGAGATCCGCAAATCCACCGGCTGGGGTCTTGCTGTATCTGCCGATCAGCCCTTCATCGATCTGCAGTTTGTCGCCGGTGAATCCAAGCGGTCCAGTCAGCGAATTCTCGATTGTGTAACTCAGCGGAGGATCAAACTGATGGCGGGTGCGCCCAAGCCTGCGGAAGAACTCCACCACGCGCGCATCCGTCGAGGCTATATCGGCAGCCAGTTCTTCGAGCAGGCCCACCGTGCCGGCGCGCCGCCGGTAGTAAATGGTCTTGGCCACATCGATGCGCTGCGCGGCCGCATCCAGGCAGCTGACGATGCGGGTCGCGACCAGATCGCCGATGTACGGAATGACCCAGTCATCGCAAGTCTCGATCGACTGGTTCTCTCCCATCCGATCGATGCTCTGCCGCACCACCGCGGCTTGTGCGCCGATGCGATTGACGATCTCCCGCAACGGTCCGGGCGCGTTGGGCGTGGGGCCCACGTCGAGCGAGCGGTACACCGCCGGCAATAGCATCCAGAGCCGGTTCGCGTACCATTGCGCATAGCCGTCGGTCATTGAACCCGCGTTGAGGGATCTAGTTCCCACTGGCCACCCCCTGACCGGACTGGGCTCCGCTGGATTGAGGCACGGTCACAAACGAGGGGAAGAAGCTCGCCGTCGCGAGCGTGAAGTAGCATCCTTCACCCGGCCAGTGAAGGGCGTTCCAATCCGGCAGGCCATTGACGGTGAAAATCAAGCCCGCTGTCGCAATCACGCCGCTTACGCCAAGGCATGCTACTTCAATCGCGCTGTTAAATATGCCTTGCCCGATACCGCCGATGGCCGGCGCGAAGATGCCGGTGTTGGGATCGCAGAGCACCGCGGTGACCGCTGTTTGAATCGTTGTCTGGTCGGCGCTCGACCCAACAATCAGCTGCATGGTGATGGAGATATCGATCGGTTTCGCCTCGACCGCCTGCACGGGCCGATTGGGATCGCCACTTGCGGAGAGCAGGGTTTGGACGGAGGTGGCGACATTCGGCGAGCCCGTGACATAGACCGTAACGCCGGATGTCAGGTTGTCGCCATCCCAATTCCAGACTGCGCTGGCCTGCGTAACCCCCGGTGCTCCCGCGGCGATTGCCTGATAATCGAAGATCGAGACCGCGCGCCCGAAGGTCAGCACCGACTGCGGCGCATACTGCTTCAACAGGGCTGCGGGGTCGGGATCGCTGCCACCGCTCACCGCCACCGGATTTACCACCGACTGCAGCCCCGGGTAGTTCTGCGCGATGGTGGTAAGTTTCCCGGGGGCCGGAGCCGCCAGACCGCCGCCAACGCGATAGGTGGCAACCACATTGTTGGTCCCTGTAGGCAGCCGCGAGCCGTTCACTCCGTCACCAAAGCTGATGTGCGTCATCTGCTGCGCGTCTTCACTGGTTACGAAGACCTGGGCGTTGGCCGGCTGGCCGTAGAAGCTGGCAACCTCGGTCCAGGCCTGCCCATTCACCCTGAGCACAATGGTGCTGGCGTAGGTTGAGCCCTGCATCAAATATGTGACCGGCGATTTCTGAAGCGTAAAGCTTTGTCCCGCGACGGCCCCGTTGCCGCTGCCCACAATTTCATTGGCAACGGTCTTGCCTTGCGTGACAGGTAACAGGTTGTAGTAGACGTTGATGGGGGGCTCAAGGGCGGGGGATAGCGGTGTGGTGGTCGTCTGTGGAATATTCACGTCGAGAACGCCGGTTGAAACGGCGTTGGCCGAAGCAGCCAATCCGACGCCCACGCTATCCTCCAACAGAATCGGCGTCGATCCCAGAGCAGGGAACTGCGCTGGTGCGATCGCATCCAGTTGGCCGGACCCATCCCACGGACCGGGCGGCTGATCCACAAGGATGCCAAATTCAACCCATCCAAAGAGCACGCTTACCCGGGTGGGAATATTTCCCACAGCCGCGTTGTTGGCCGGTATGCTGGCCAGCGTCAATTGCGTATGCAGCACGGGAATGGCGGTTGCGGCGGCACCAACTCCCACCGGGCCTCCACCGCTCGATTGAGGCTGCGCATCGCCCAGCACATCCGCGACTGCGGTGACTTGCACCAGGTCATTCTGGCCACCCGCTCCGGCAAATACGATCCAGTCACCGGCACTGATCTGCCGCGTCAGGCTTGCCATATAGACCGTCAACTCGTCGCTGGAGATGGCGCCGGGATTCACGGTCCAAAGCGCCGCGCTCTGCGTCGGCCTGCGCAGCCGACCCGTCTCTGCGCTGATGCCATTGGGCGCCGCGCCGGAGAAATTCAATACGGTCTGTTTCACGCCATTCGCGGCGGTCTGCGGCTGCGGTCCGGACGTAAGAACGATCATCGCCGGCGGTGACGCATCGTCGCGTTCGTCGAGCAACAGAACAGCACCGGAAGCCACCGTGGTGATGCTGCCTTGCATCACCAACTGCCCCCCCGCCGTTGCAATCAGGAATGGCGCCGTGGTGGCCGGTACAACATCCGGCAATCCAATCTTCGTGGGGCCGCTCAACTCATAGGTCTGCGGGGACTGCCCCGGCCCGGGCTTGCTCTGGAACTGGAGCCCCGGCGGCAAAGTCACGGTTTGGCCGGGAAGGATGCTGGGCGTCATCAGCGCCGCAAGCGTTCCCGTGTTGCCAATCGCTGGCCGCGGCCGGTAGCCAAGCAGCTGAATCAGCGCCGCCGGAGTATCCGGCTGAATCGCCGTACGCAAATAATCCTCATTGGCGATCCGCTCGTTATAGAAGGTGAGAATGTCGCCCAGATACGCCCACCATTCGACCATCATCACGGCCAGGTCAGCCACCGATGGGTCGGCGCCCAACCCCGCCTGCCACGCGGTCAGCGCCTGCTCCGGCGTGTTCCCATCCGGCGTCAGCAGCGGAGTCAGCAACGCAGTGCGGAAACTGTTGAAGTCTCCGGCGCGATACACAATCTGCGATTGCCCCGGCGGATTGGTGATCGGGGTCGAGCCTTGCTGGTCGCACAGGCAAATTGGCGCATCGGCCATGGTCATCGCCCCCCATCCGTGACGACAAGAATCGTTCCGCGCTCCGGATAATCCGGATTGTTTTCCACGCGCAATATCTGGTAAGCGCCCGGGGACAGCACATCGGGAAGCTCGCCAAAGGTATTGCTGCCGCCGCGTTGGCGGTATTCAATATCCAAGACGCCGTTCACCCCGGCCACGCCCTGGATCACCGCTTCAAGCTGGCTCCGGTAAAGAGGCGTACCGAAGGTAAACGAGTCCGCGTAGAAGAAGCCTGGCTGGCCATTGGCCTGCTCGGCATCCGCCAGCCGTGAAAGTACGCGGGCTTCTACATCACTGTTCAAAAACTCCGGCAGCACACAGACCGTGATCTCGAGGTCGATCGACACATAGACCGCCGGCGGCGCATACGACTCATATCCGGCCAGGCGACGCCGATTCAGCAGATCGATCAGGCCGACCTGCTCGGTGAGAGTCGCGGAGCCATTTCCTTTCGGGTCGGCGGTTGTAAACACCGTCAGCCAACTTCCCGTCCACCGAAACGAGGCGCCGGCCTGCAGCACCCAGGGCAGCGTCTCCGCCGCGGCCTGATAATCCGCTGCCAGCACCGCGCGATATTGCACGGCCCGGAATGCCTGCGGCGCCATTCGGGCAATATGCTGTTCGGTCTCTTCATCCTGCCCGTTGGACACGGCGAATGGATTGCGCACCGCAGTGAGAAATCCTGTTGAAGCGGGCGCAATTGCCTGGATCGCGCCGGCGGCTACATTGCCGGCCGCGCCCAGCCCGATGCGGTATTGCACGGTATACACATCGCCCTCGGCCGGCTGCATGCCGAAGGCGCCGTCGCCAAAACGGATGGTGTCGCCGCCATCGCCGTCGTATTCCCAATTCGACGGCGCGCCGCTGTCGTCGTAGCCCACAATTCGCCAGGCCGCCGGGTCCACGGTGTAAGCGAACTCGGTTGCCGTCGCGTCCAGCAGGCTTGTCGTAAATTGAAACGCCATAGGGTCCGGGGATGTGCGCGACAGGGCGATCTCCGGCGCCGGCCTGGCAATATCGGGATCGATCGAGCCGCCATCATCGGTTGCTATCGCCGGCGGAAGCCAGGTGAGCCTGGGCTGCGGCGTAATCGCCGCTGGAGAAATCTGGGAGCGCGACAACGGGTAACGCACAATCCAATTGGGTGCAGCCGAGGTCCCGTTAGGGCCCATGCGAACCACCGCCAGCGGCATCGTGGTGCCCGCCGGCCGCGTGCCCACCGCAAACGATTCGCTGAAGCGCTGCCCCTGCGTCGCCGGCAGCAGATTTCCGCTCAGCGAGGTCGCCGTCAGATCGTGGTCGCGCGTCAGGGCTTCGGCTGCGCTCCAGGTAATGTATGTGATCCGGGTGTCGTGACCGCCGGTCTTGAAGATCTCGTCCTTGGCGTGCTTCCATGAGGTGACATGCACCACTTCGCGAATGCTTTCGCCGGGCAGATTGGTCTCAATCACGAGTGCCGTGCCCAGGCCGCCATCCTTCGAGCTCACGGCGAAATGAAAGCCCCAATTCAACAGCCACATTCCGGTCGAGCCGCACTTCAGGCAGCGTTGGCTGTCATCCAGCCAATAGGGCTGAATCGTTCCGTCATTCCACACGCTCGATACCGGGTAGTTGTTCGTGTCTGCCAGTCCGCTACCGATCTCGAACGGAACGGCGGTTCCATCGGGCCCTGTCGCGCTTACCAGAACGCCGGCAGGAATGGACTTTACGGATGACGGAACGCTGCAGAGCACCTGGGTGGTGGCGGAGGTACTTGGCTGCGGCTCATAGTCCACCAATCGCGACATGCTCACAAAAGATCGCCGCTGCGTCGCCGTGAGCAGGTTCGACTCCGCCGCCACACGATCCTGCTGATAGCTCAGGTCATCGCCCAACGCGCACAGCGCTTCCATGAGCATGACGCCAAAGTCGGCTTCCGACTGTTCCACCCAGGTCGGATAACGAGCCGCGGAAAACTCCATCAGCGCCGTCTTGAAGCTTTGAAAATCCTTGGCCAGATAATCGATTACCGGCAGCGGAGGGACCGGAGGGCCGCAGCAATCGGGGGTTGCCTGGCAATCGAAATCGGACGGGCAAAGAGCCTTGAATGAAAAATTCGCGCTGGCGTAGTTAATGTCAAGCGGTCCGCCGGTCAGCGCGATCGTATACTCGGAAAAATCTCCCGCCTCACTGGCAAACAACTTGAGCACCGGCCGGCCATCCGCATCGACACTCCAATCATGGGTGTCATCGATGGCCCGCAGTGTGATTCCCTGAATGCGGTCTCCGCCTGAAATCGCCGCGGTAATTCCTTTTCCTTTGAGCGGCACGGCATTGAGAAAATGCACATGGAGCGTAGTTGCGTCGACCGACTTCAACTCAATGAAGTCCACGCCGTTCACCGTCTTCGATTCCGTCACCAGGCCGAGGCGGTTGCGTGTTGGAAATCCCGGTGTGCTCATCTCAAATCCTCTGCTTCAACCCGTTCTCAACTCATTGCTTCGTGCGTGGCCGCTCGCCCGGCTCAAATGATCTGTACCTGCGTGGTGGCCATCTGTTGCGTCTCAGTCAGCACATACGTCACCACAACTTGAATGGCGCCATCGGGCAGCGGCGGACCTGGCGGCGGCTGTCCCGGTGCGGTTGGATTGGGCGTGCTGTTGGCGGTGGTCACCGTGACCTTCTGCACCGTGATCTGGTTGCTCAGCCACTGGTTCAGCGACTGCTGCACGATCAGTGTTGTGGTTGCCGTGAGCGACGAATTCATGGGCGCGAACAGCAGCCTTCGCAGCCCTGCGCCAAACGTCGGCAGGCAAACACGCTCGCCGGGATCGGTCAGCAGTACCTGCTGAATCATCTGCTCCACGTGGCTCGCATAGTCGGTCGTCGCCGCCTGCCCCGATGCTGCATCGATTGCGAACGGATATTGAAAATCCTTGCGCGTCATGCTCCTTGCCTTTCTCGATGGCAATCCATCAAATCCCGGCGGCACTCGGTTGCGTGCTCGCGATGATCACCGCACCCTGCGGCGCCTGCGTGGCGGCCAGGCACAGGCCTACGCTGCCTTCATGCAACACAAAATCTCCACCTGCCTGCACGCGCTGCGCGCCCAGTACCCACTGCACGGTGACGCAGGGCGATGGCACCAGCGCGATCATGAACGGACAGCCGGCGATCAGGACAGTGTCCGACATGCGCAAGATCGGCGCATCCACGGTGGCCTGCGTTTGGCCCGGGACCGCCGTCGCCGTGCCTCCGTGCGGGCACATCATTACGCTTGCCACGGTGAGCAGATTCGGCATCACATCACCTCCATGGCGCCCTGATTGATGTTCACGCCGCTGGCGCCGATGGCCACCGAGCCTGCGCCGGATGTGCTGGTAACCCCGCTCGCATCGAGCACGACGGTGTTCTGCTGCGCATCGCTCAGTGTCACGCTCTGCGCGTCGTTATCCATTACCAACGACCCGGCAGCGGTCAGAATGGCCTTTTGCGTAGCGCTCGCCGTCGACGGCACATCGCCTGCCGACCAATAGCAGCCCGTCCAGATGGGAAACGAGACCTCGCCCTGCTCAAACTCAATCCATACGCCGCTGCCAACCTCGGGCAGCATGAGGAAGCCCACCTGCGGGCCTGCGTAGGGGACGCACGGCATGGCCCAACCGGTGGTTCCCTGGGGCAACACAGCCGGCACTGAGGCTTTCACTCTCATGGTTTTCGCATCCACATCCACCACGATTCCGCGGTACTTGCCGTAGAAGCGGTTTCGTACTCGATCCATCAATTCGTGCAGAAGGGCATCATGATCGCCGCTCATAGGCCCAACCCTCCCAGCAATCCGCCTCCGCTCGCCGGGGCGCCCACGGCATTGCGCATCAGCACGAAATCCATGGTGTGTTTCTCCGCGGTAATCTTGTGCCGCACGCTCCACACGAAGTATTTACCCGAATGCAGCGATCCAGCCGCATTCAGTTGAGTCACGGTTCCAGCGCGCAGAATGGACCCAACCCGGTCCACATCCGCATTGCCCGTACACTTCACAAACCACCCCGCCTCGATCAGCACGGATTGCGATCTCTCGGTGAGTTCCTGCCCGTCGTCAACAGTTGCAGTCAGAAGAGACGTCACCGCGGTTCCGGCAAAATCCGACAGGCTCTGCGCCTCAAGCGCAGTCAGACCAGAGTCGCTGGTTGAACCGCCCGCGCCATCCTGATCCTTGCTGGTAAACAGCGTCTGCATGGCGATGTTCGCCGATGGCCGCATCACATCCCAGCTGATATCCAGCGCATTCACATTGGCCGCCGTTGAATCGTTCAGAGTCAGCGTAACCACCGGATCGCCATCGACATCCGGCAGTGCAAACGTTCCCGTCCGGTCTCCCGGCGTGTCGGTGCAGTAGACGCGAAACAGCTTTCCATTCCGCCGGGCCAGCATGCGCAGGAATTGCGCATCCGTTCCACGCTGCATCAGAGTGTGGCCGTCCTCGGTATGCGATGGCGAGTCGCTTGTCAGGTTGTTTTCATCCGGCGTAAATCCGTAGTTCCCAAAGATAGTGTTTGCAACCGACCCATCCGTTACATCCGACCACTCTTTTACGTTCTCGGTGGTGTTCATCAGCCATGAGGCATCCTGTCCCCAAACCTTGATCTTGCTCGAAGAGGTGCCCGTATCGAGATGGACGTTGTGCGCCAGCACATAGCCATCCATGAGGCAATGCTGCACTCCATCGCTGGCCTGTGCCGTAATGGCAATATTGGACAGCGGGGCCAGGCGTGAATCGTTCGTCAGGTCATAGTCGCTCGACGAAGTCACATTCAGCGGCAGGCTCAGCTCAAATGCGCCAGGCATATCCACGTTCTCCTCGATCTCCAGTTCCGACATGACCGTGGCCAGGTCGGTCGCTGCCTGGCCTGCAATCAGGATGGTGAAAACACTCGGCATTACTGCCCTCCCAGCGGTATGCCGATCAAGGGCCGCGCCGCCAACGCGGCGGGCGCCGGGGTGTTGTTCGCATCACAGAGCTTCCAAAATAGCGTTGGGTCGCTCAAATAGCGCGCCGCAAGCAGGTCCAGCCGGTCGCCTGTGACCCGAGGATGAAAACCGGCCAGAGCCAGGCCCGCCTGCGGCGGCACGGCGACGCGCGTGGCAGTAACAGTCTGCCCATTGGGCATAGTCACTGTGTACTGAGCGAGTTTCACATAGCGGCTATCCTGTGCGAACATTCGTTTTCTGCCCTCCTTTTGCAAATCGTCCTTACACCGGCAACATTCCCACAATCGACTCCACGGCATTGGCCAGATTGGCGATTGCCAGCGCTTCGCGCAGCCCTGAAGAATAGGTCGCGGCTCCTTGCGCAATGGTGCCAAGTATGCCGTCAAGGCATTGCAGTTCCTGTGCGGTCAGCACCTTCAACCCAACCTGCGCTTCAGCATGGATGGGATTGAGGAGCGTGCCATCGTAGATTTTTTCGGTGATGGTCAGCGTGGTCACGCGCACCGCGGCGATGCGTCCCGGACCCCATACAAAAAACACCGTGGGCAGCGTTGCCTGCGGTACGGCCGTGGCCGCGGGCGGGCTCGTCAATCCGAGCGCGGAGGTGACCGAACCAATCAGGCCGCCTCCCGGCGGAGCAGTGGGAAACAGCAGCATCTCAAGCGCGGCCAGCCGCGGATAGACGCCGCTTATCTCTGCCAGCCCTGCCGTTACGGCGCTGCCGTCGGCAATGGTGTCGTTTGAATCCATCATCAGCGTGAAGGAGAATGCCTCTTCTGGATCGCCCGTAATTGCCAGCGGATTGCTGGGGCTTTGTCCGGGCGCGCTCACGCCGCCGGTCTTGGCCGGGGTCCAGGTGTGCGTCATCGTCTCCGGGTTGTATTGAAACAAGATCACGTTGGGCACAGGGATCGGGAAGCTCTCCATGAACTCGATCAATGCGCCCCGCAAATACTGTCCCGCCATCGCCAGATCAGCCTTCCTGTATTTCTGTTACCCAATTTGCCGCATCACGGCATGCAAAATCGCCTCGGCCAACTTTGCCGGATCGCGCCCGTCTCTCTGCTCATCCCACTCAATTGCCAGCCGGTCGATGGCCGCGCCGTTGGAAGGTTTGGCGCCCGCTGCCAGCCCCGCGCCCACCTTCTCGGCCACCTGCCGCGCCGCATCGGGGCCAATTCCCGGAACTTCAAACACCAATCGATCGATCAGAATCTCGTCCATCGGTACCATTCCTCGTCTGAACCCTTCACAACAGGTCACTGCCGATCGGCAACCTCAGTCTCATTCCCTGCTTAACGAACTCGCGCTGCGCCGACTGCTCGATATGCGGCATTCCGATCCGCACGCCCTGCTGCCTGGCCAGAAATGCCGCTCCGAGGGCAATCGACTTTACTTGCGCGCCATTCACGTCCAACTCGTTGGCCAACAGCGCGAAGTCAATGGGGCCGCGAATGATCTCTCCATCCGGCGCCCGTTCCGGCAGCGCTTTCTGCCACAGCAGCAGCCGGTCCGCCTTTGACGGCGGCAGGAAATCCACCACAAAGCGCAGGCGCCGCAGGAATGCGTCATCCAGATCGCTTTTGCGATTTGTGGCCAGAATCGCAATGCCATCGAACTGCTCGATCCGCTGCAGCAGGTAATCAATCTCGATGTTGGCAAAGCGATCGTGCGAATCCTTGACCTGCATACGGCTTCCAAACAAGGCATCCGCTTCATCAAAAAACAGGAGCGCGCCGGACCGCTCGCAGCCGTCAAACACATCGCGCAGCCGTTTTTCCGTTTCGCCGATGTATTTGTTCACCACTCCGGCGAGATCCACTCGATACAACTCCATACCCAGCGAGCGGGCGATCACCTGGGCCGCCATCGTCTTTCCTGTTCCGCTTGGTCCGCTGAACAACGCTGAAATGCCCATGCCCAGATGGGTGAGCCTGGAAAACCCCCAGTCTTCATAGACGTCCCAGCGCAACCGCACTTGCGATTCGAAACACTCGAGGGTCTTCTTCACTTCGGCGGGCAATATGAGGTCGTCCCATGTGTAGGGGCAAGCCAGCGCGTGCAGCAATTCGCCCTGGGTGGGCACCGTTTTGCGCAACGCAGCCCGAGCCACCACTTCGCTTCCGGCCATCGCCGCCAGCCTGATCTCCTTCGGAGTCAGACGTTGCATGGAGACCAACGACGACATGGGTTGGCTCGAGTAGTATGTCCAAACCGCAGCGCGCTGTGCCTTGTCCAGCGGCGGCAACAGGTATGGATGAGTCGCTGCGCTCTCCTGCTGCACTCCATTGGCGGCGTGTTTTGCGCTGCGCAGACTGAAGCGGGCCAACGCGCGAACTTCTTCCCAATCCGCGGCGCTTATCGAATCGGCATCGCGCCAGTAGAGCATTGCCCCGCACACCTGCGCCAACCGTACTGCGCGTATCATCGCATCGCGCGCATTTCCACTGCCGGCAATCAGTCTGGCTGTCTGCACGACCATCAATGGTGCGCCGAGCGCTGCCGCAAACTGTGCCGCCAGGGTTTCGCGTCCTGCGCCATCGGCGCCGGCCAGCGCAACATCGATCACGTCCGAGCAGGTCTTGCCTGGATTCGATTCCGGCTGCGCCAGGCGCGGTCCAACGTCGGCAATCATCTGCGCCAGCAACTCGGGATACAGACGCGGCAGACTCTTTGTCTCCTCGGGGCGGACCCAGCGAACCTTACCTTCAAGCGACGGCTCAACCCACTGCTCGGCCACGACAGATGCCAGGACCGCCTCATCCAGACTCCACGCCGACATCCCTTTCCACGCCTGCTCTCCTTCCGCGGGCAGCGCCAACCGCCATCGCTGCAATCTCCTTATCGAGGCGGGAATGGGCGCGCACGCCCCGTTTCCGCCAAATAATTCCGCGGCGATCCAGGCGGTCGGCCGCGTTGCCCGCGTGTCATCTGCCAGGTAAGCCAATACTCGATCCAGCTTGGGATTCAGCTCTACGGCAATCAACAGCGAAAGCAGGTCCTGCTCCGGCTGGTCCAATCCAAAATGCTCAATCAATCCCTCGAAAAATCCGTTGTGCCGCAGCGCCTCGTCGGCTTCGCGTACGCGCGTGGCCAACTCAGCGGACCCATCTGCGGCAAGAAAGCTTGCGTACTGCGCCAACTCACGCTCAGGGTCGGTCAGTATCCGCCTCACTTCGCCGGGTGAGATGGCCAGCCCTTGCTCCGGGCTGGTCGCCCCCTCGCTCCACAGCCGCTCCATCCACGCGGCGCGCAATCGCGCCCGGCTCCTCACCACTTCCAAAATCGCATTCGCCGTTGTTATCACTGCGGCGCGCCCGGGTTTCTGCGCGATACCCGCGCGGGTATCGCACTGCTGATCCGGAGCATCCAGAGCCTCTTCGAGTTGTGCCATTTCAGTAATCGTCATGGAATCAGCACCCACCAGTTCGGAGGAGCCTCTACGTTATTGACCAGCACGCGCACGCGCACATAACTTCCCGCTGCCAATTCCGGCGGCAATGGGGAAGGGAGCATCCAAGCGATGGTTCCCAGCATCGGCTGGGGAAGCACAGGCGGTTGCGGTAGGGGCGGCTGCGGAGGACTCAGGTTCGGCGTCATGGTGATTACGGCAGCTCCGGGGCCCGCAGCCGCGCCAACCGTCAGTGCGACCGGGTCGAGCATCACAACCGTCGAACCCTCCACCAGCCCGTCCACGGTAATCGTGTATGTGCCTGTCCCATCCGCGGGAAGTACCGGCAGCCCGTTGCCAACCCCTGTGACCACCGGCCCGATCGAAATGATCAACGGGTTGCTTCGATAAATACTTCCCGGATTGCCCACGGTCAGGTTGTAAATGCCGGGTGGCACTCCATTGGTGAGGGCTCCGTTTGGCGCCGGCAGCGGTGCGCATTCGGGCACAACCAGGTGGAGGTCGTTTGCCGCAGTTGACAGCCCCGATGCCGAGTCCGTTCCCAATCCGCTGATCCACGAGGTCGCAACGTATTCCGAGCCGGCGCCCGGAACGCCGAGTACGATTGGCCCAGTCACGAATATTGCGCTCGCGTCGGCCACGTTGAGTCCGGTGCCGCGAATCCAGATGCTTCCGCCGGGGACAACTACATTGGTTACCGGCACCGGCGGGCCGGGCGCCGCAACGGTCTGTGCAACGGCATCCACCAGCTGCGCTCCTCCAAACCCGGACTGCGCTGAAGCCGGCGGAGGAACAATCCAGGCAGTCTGTGCCGCCAGCCCAAGCAATACCGGTTCCACAGGCGGCGCCAGCGGCGGCGCGGGCGTATTCAGATCCGGCGCCACGCTCAGATTCACCTCGACGGGGGCGCGCGAAGCGGCTTGCACCGGAGATAGCGGTTCGGGAGTCAAGAACACAACCGCTACGCGAAACATCGCCGATAGCCGGAATGGTTCTACGATCGCCTGCCAAAGCCGGCTCATCTCCTCAATCGAATCTGCCTCAACCGTGATGGTGAACTCAGCCGAAGGCGTTTTGTAAATCGGATTGGCGTGAAAGTAGGCGAGGGCAATGCTCATCAATTGCTGTTCCACCATCCAGCTCTGGCCCGCGTAGCTGGTCAACAGGTAAGAGAGATTGAGGCTGAGCGGCTGTGCCGTTACCAGTTGCGCACCCTGTGTCGCGGTCGGCGTATTCCTCCAATATGGATCGCGGCTCACATGCAGCAAGTAGAGAGTCAGCGTATTGTTTCCGTCTGTCCGGGTAATATCCGGTGCTGAGCCGCTCGCCGAACCGCTAAAATTGCCGCCCTGAAAGACCGGAGAATTGGGAATCGCGACATTGTTCAGCTCATTGAGGAGAAACTCCGTGATGAGCGACAGATCGCCGACACTCCATCCCCGGGTAGCCATTACCCTTGCACGAATCCGAAGGGCCAGCCCAGGCCGCGTGCCAACGGCCCAGCCGGCGATCCCGGGTTGCGGCCCGTTGAGTGGACCGGCGATTGCGCTTGCGTGATGGACGCCGGTTGCGGAGCCGCCTGCCTCACCACCGTCCGCACTTCAATCGCTCCAATTGTTACTCGTGTGCCTGCGCCGGGCGGTGCTTGCCTGCCATGCTCGTGCTCAGTCCTGCTGTTTTGCTTTGCCTCTCTTTGTTGTCCGGCTACTGCGGCTTTCGTTTCAGCCATCCGCTCCACCACCACCGATTTCAAAACCGATTCGCTGCTTGCCGGCCGGCGATTGACGGCCGGCTTTCCACTCTCTTCTTGGCTCCAATGGCGCTCCGACGTTTCAGATTTTCTTTCCCGGCGGCCTTTCTCCTTTCGCATGGTCTCAATCGATTCCGGCTCCAGTGATTCCGGCAGCACGATTTCCATCTGCCGCGCAGCTGGGACAGGTCTCGCGATCCTGTCCGGAATCGGCTTTGCCCGCTCACCACCTTCAAGGCCTGCTGTTTCCAATCGCGCTCCGGCGGCGGTTGGCCCGGCACTGGGCAAGACCGGATGCAAGACAGGTTCGAGGGCTTCAGCATTCGCTCGGCGAGCAGGGTCGGGACTCTTTTCCCAAAAAGCCGCAGGCTTCGCGATTTGAGTTGGATGTTTTGCACCCCGCTTCGTCGCGCGAGAAGCCGATTGCGCGGGCACCGGCAGTTCAGGTTCGGCATCAACAATCGAACTCTGGTTCACAGGGGCCTGCTCATCCCTTTCGTGCGGTTTGATCGAGGCGTGGCGCGGCTGAATCGGGTACGGGCCGCTCACGGCCACTTCTTCCCGCGGAGCTACAGCTTCACCCGGCCATCCCCGCACCCTCGGTCTGGGCGCAAGCACCTGCTCGCCGCGTTGCACCGGCTCCGCGACGCGGGCCAGGTAGCCGCTGGTCCAACCGCTCCGCCCGGCACTCTGAGTTGTCGCTCGCCTGCTCATATCGCCAACTCTTCAATCAGCTCCGCATAGGCTTGCCGCCGGGCTTTCGGCATGGCCAGAATGGTCGCTTCACTCCAGTGGTAGGCTTCGGCAATCTGATGTACTTCGCGATGCACACCTGCTGCGTCGGCCTTTAACTCTTCCAGCACCAGTTGCGGCACATGCAGTTGCAAGTGAACCGGCGTCTTGCAGGCTGCGCAGGTTCCCGCGATTGCTCGTGAAACAAGCGGCGCCATCGATTCAAATGCGCGCTCCACGCTAGCCGCGACACGCTTGCCGTTGCGAAACAACTCCACGCATCGGTCTTTGAGCGCGCGCATTCCATCGCGCTCGTTCTCAATCTGTAGGCGATCGCCTACCGTGACCAACCGAAACTCGGCGTAATTCTCTCCGCCTTTTCCCTGCAACCGATACCAGCCCTGCCGCTCAGCCACGGGCGTCACGCTCGGCGGCAGCTCCGCGGCGATTTCCTCTTCCACGCCAGCCAAAAACTCGCGTACGGAAAACTCGATTTCCATGCGCTCGCCGCACTCCGGCGCAGAGCACTTGAAATGGCATGCCAACAAGTCACCCAGGAGAAATCTCCGCAGCTCGAGCAATGCCGTTTCAAAATCGGTGATGGTCATTGCAGTCCAGCCTTCCGCGGGGCCGGCTTCGATCTGGCCCAATCGTGCAATTGCGGCGAGTGCCCGCTCTGTCGCGCTGCCTCGATGCTCCAGCAGCGCAAGATCGTCATTGCCGTCCGGCGATCGAAACCGTACGTTGAGCCTGCTCACCGGCAGCCGCATACTTACAACTCCAACGGTTCAGTGAGCGTCGGGTCCTGCTCCCATCCTTCGTTTTCCAGCTTGATGTGCTCAATCGCAATGGCGTTCGCCCCCGCATCGAGATCCGGCAGCGCCTGGTACTCGGAGACCCACGCCCTGTGCACATAAAACCGCCACACCGGCTGGCCCTCTTCATTGAGCAGATCGATGCGCACTTCCTTGCGCAAATTGGCCAATGACTGGCTCGGCGATCCCTTGTCCAGCACTTGGGCCGCATTGGCCCAGGTAGCAAAATCAAGGTCCTGGGTCAGGCCCCGCTCCAGCGTGATGGCTTCATATTTGGTGCGGCCCAGCCCCTTGCGGATGATCGGATCCCCACCCGACTTGTAGTCGATCGCTTCCGACGAGCGCTTCAGCGAGCCCACCTTGCTCACGGCGGCGACCGGCGAGGTTGAGGTGCCGAAATACACCAGAAACCGATAGCTTTTGTAGGGATCGAATCGATTCACATTGACCGTAAATGGCTTGCCCATAAATCTCCTTTTCGCCGTTCGCTGACGCCTGTGCTTCGGGTGCAGCAGCCGGCGACCTTCCTTTTCCCGTTAAGCCGTCTGTCCGGCAATCTGCGCGATCTGGATGATCACAAATTCCGCAGGCTTCAGCAGCGCCACCGCTACAACAATGTTCACAATGCCGTTCATCTGGTCTGCCGCGCTGGTCGTGGTGGAGTCGCACTTTACCTGAAACGCCTGGCTGGGCGTGGAGCCTTGCAAGGCGCCTTGATTGAACAGTGAAAGCAGAAAGGCTTGAATTGAACTGGTGATCGCCAGCCAAAGAGGCTGGTCATTCGGTTCAAAGACAACCCACTTCAAATTCGATACCAGCGTTTGTTCAATAAACAGCGTCATCCGGCGCACCGGGACGTACTTCGACTGCGGATAGGCAGAATTCTGGCCGCCGACCAGCGTTCGCGATCCAAACACTACGGTGCCTGCGCCAACAAATGTCCTCAGGCAGTTCACCGCGTTCTGGTTCAACACGCCCTGCTGCATGTCGTTCATGACGCCGCTCGCCACCGGCCCCGACGTGCCCAGAAGACTCGTTGCCAGCCCTGCCGGAGCTTTCCAGACGCCGCGCGAGGAATCCGTCGCCGCGCAGATGCCCGCCACGTATCCGCTGGGCGCTACAGCCATGGGTAAATCCGTGATCAGGTCGGTGGTCATCAGGTAAGGGAAGTAGATGGCCCCGTTCTGGCTCACCGGCATGGTCGCGGTTATGTTGTCAATCTCCGCCAGCGCCGCTCCGGAGATGGCCGAGGCCTGCGCCTGCACCGGCGGATCGAGAATCGCAAAGGCGCGCTTGCGCTCCGCAAACTCCAGCGCTGAACTTACCACCGTGTTGTCCGACACGCCGGGAATCAGGAGCAGATTGAATATTTCCAGATTGTCCAGCGACGTATTGGCCTGCAATACCGCGATGAAATCCGATGCCTGAAATGTGGTGTTGATGGTCTTGCCAGCCGCCACCGTCACCGCGATCGGAAATACCACCGGAGCAATCGCCGCCGGCTGCGTCTTTCCCGCGGGGATCGGAAAACTCGAACCGTAGCTTGTCGCGCTGCCCGACATCGGGCCGACCGTCACCAAGGTCGATCTCCCATTGATCAATTGGTCGATGCTTTTCGGGGTTCCGGGAGCATTGGTCAGCAGTACGCTCCGGTACACCTCGATCTTTGTTCCGTAGGTTATGACCAGGTCGTAGGTGTCATACACGCCATTGCCCTGCGACGAGCGCAGATTGGTCATGGTCAACGTCATCTGCACAATGTCGGTAGGCTCCAATGCCTGGAACAGCAGACCGATCGTCGAGTCCGCCGCATCGGGGACGATGCTCGCCTGGAAATTCAGCATGCCAGTGGTTCCGTTGCCGAACTGCCCCAGGTTGTTGTCGCCAATGTCATACGCCGATGGCTGCAGTCCCACGACATATGCGTTGCTGCCGCCGTTCTGGAAAAACTGGTACACGGCCTGCGCCACATCGTTGGCAAAGTATCCGGTCGAATACAAGCCGCCGAAATAGGTCTCGTAGTCAGAGAAGCTGAACAGCTGCACAGCCGTATTCCACGCCGCCGTCTTCCACGGATGGGTATACCCCACAAAGGCGGTGATCGACGTCGGCGCCGGGGTGATCGTCTGCGTGCTGAGCGGGAGCTCCTCGATATAAATTCCGGGGTAAGTGGGCGTGATGGACATTCGAATACCTCACGGAGAGATGTTTTGACGTTCGCCTTAATGGGTGGAGGGTGGACAAAAACCGCATCTCCACCCGACGTTCCCTGCGGAAACTCTGTGCATTGCTGGCGGCATTTAGCCCGTCCTTTAGCTGCTTCCGGAATTGAACGTCAGGAAGTCAGAGCGATCGCGGCTGCCGCGACGGCTGGTAGTGCAGTTGCCGCGGTGCCACCCACCAGGGTCACCGATCCTGGGCCGGGAAGCTGTGCGGTCAACCCATTCGGTGGCGCAGAGAAAGTCACCAGCTGTGAAAATGGGTTGCCCCCACCGGTCAGCGTGCTCAGCGTCACGTTTTTCTGCGAGAGGGTCCGGACGACGGTAAGGGTAAACGTAGATGCGGTCACGTTGGTCACCGTAACGGAAAGGTCGGTATCATCCGTTACCGCTGCCCCCAGGGTGAATGACACCAGTGGTGTGGGGAGCGTGGCATCCATAATCTCCAGCGTCGTCGCCGTGAAGGGTGTGCTCGTCAACGGCGCCGGCATATTTCCTACAACGCCGTCCAGGAAAACCAATCCCGTTGCGGTCCCCTGCGAGGTGCCCAGCACCGCCGCCAAACCGGTTGAGCCGGTGAGCGTCAGATTCGGATTCACCTGGGTTTCAGTCACGACAACGTCAATCGTGGCGGGGCTCACGGTTAGATTCGGATTCGAGAACGTGACCGTGATCGTGTTTCCCACTGTGCCCGTCATTGCGGCGGTAATTGTCAACGCGGGTTGTGCAGGAACCGTGCCGGGGGTCAGCAGTCCCTGATTCACCAACTGCTTCAGCAGCGCCGTGATCAGAGCCTGGTCCGGGCTCGCAGCCCATCCCGGCCACTGCGTCGCTGACGCCGTGCCGCCGGAAATCGTAATTGCCGACAGCGGAATCGAATGCTGAGTCTGATTCGCGTCCAGATAGGTTACTGGTCCAGTCCCCAATACAGGATAGGAAGCCATCGCTCACTCCTTTGCATTTCGGTGAAGAAAACGCCGAGCGCACATCTTAGAATTGGCGCCCGAATCAGCGTGGCAACCTTTGTACCACATAAGAATTACAAATGGACACGCGAAAATATTTTTTTCGAACGTTGCGCGGCGCCTCGCTTTTCGCATACGCTTCCTCAGCTTCCATCCGACCGGCGGCGATAACGATGAACCGGACCGGACAGACCCACGCCGCACCATGGAACACAGGTCCGGGCTATTAGCCAGCCTTACTCAGATCAAAGAGGCAAATTGGTTTTCGCACGCTTTAGGTCGTGTTCTCCATGGGTTCGTGACGGCCCGTTTGTTTCTATAGTGCAAAGATCTGTTCGGGCGTTTCATCCAAACGTTAAAAATTTTCTCAGTGCGCTTCTGCGGGCGGTCTGCGCGCTCGCCGCCGCGCCCAATGGTATTGTTTCGTTTCCCACAGAACCGGGAAACGTTATGCAGCTGCCCAAAGTTTCGATAGGTTGGAAGTGCCAGCAGGAGCGCGAACAGCCCGTGAATGAAACACGCAAGCCACAAGAGAAGCCCGGTAAATTTGGCCGATTTCCCCGAGGCATGCGAAGGCCGATCCCGCAGTGCGCTCCAGTCGCGGTCGTCCGGACTCCGCCTGCATCTTCCGCATCGCGCGGCTGCGGCAGTTAATGTGTCAGTCGGAGGTAACGAGCAAGAGCCGGCTCGAAATGCATTTAGATTCATCTTGCGCCGATGGCGGTTGAAATCGCGAGCCACTCTTGCCGCGCTGGGGTCCGAAGATGCTCTCTAAAGAGCTTTCCCGCCGCTGCGACTGCACCCTATTGTTTTGGCTTTGAGCTTCTTTCTTGTTTCTGCATGTTCGCCCCCTGGGCCGTCAAGTGATCCCAGGTCGGCTGGAGCTGTTGTGGATCGCGGATGCAATCGAGAAACAGGAGCCGGAGATCTTCGGAAGAAGGACCACCTGCAAAGTCGCGATAGTTTTCCGGCAACGGTGGACCGCCAGGAGTTCCCGCCGGAGGAATGACCCTCGGGAGTTGGAAGGCATACATACTGCCGCCTGCCAGCGCTGCATGCGGAATCTGCAGCAGCCAGAGACAGTTGTGACTTTCCTGAATCAGGTTGGCGGAGACAAAGGCCCACTGGCCGCCATCCTCCGGCACAGCCTTCTGGCAATTCCATATCTTCGCTTCAGGAACATACACTGAGGGATCGGAAAACGCATACGAATCAATCAAGACGTGGGTCAGGCCGCGCTGCCGCACGAAGCTCTCGACTTCGGGAAGTCCCTGGTTCCAATCAAGATTGGAATCGGCCACCAGGAGATAGCCGGGACGGCCGCCGCTCAATGAGTTCAGGAATGGAAGATAGTTGGGATAGGCGCGCACTGCCGTCGCAACCGATGCCAGCGCCAATGCGGCCGTGAGCCAGAGGCCGGCACCGGCGGCGCGCCAACCTGAATTCCTCAGTTGATTCAAGGCGCGCGGTAACGGCGCAAGCAGGAGTATCAGCAGCGCAAAGGAAACAGAGAAGTGGCGGATGCTGAACTGGAAGCGGCTGAGGATGCATGCGCCGGTAAAGACTATAAGGGAAACCCACACTGCCCGCCAATGCAACTCCATCCCCTCGGATATCACGGCGAGGCGAACCGGACGGAACTTCGCAACGAGGCCAACGACCAGCGCGAGAACGAGCAGGAGCAGGAAGGCTAAGGAGGATTTCAGCAGGAAGAGGACCGGAAAGAAGAACCATACGCCATGCGGGTAGGAGTGCCCCAGAATGACGGCAGGCGGTTTCCCGGTGAATGCGAAGAGCGCCAGACCACGCAGGTATATCCAGGGTGGCATCAGCAATCTGCGCAGCAGTCGCGCGGCCGTGTTTGCGCCTAGAAAGCTCAGAGAGTCGGTTGGCTCATTCCACGACAGGACAAAGTAGACCGCGTAGACGAGCAATGCAGCGAGAACGATGCCTTTCGTTAAGCTCCACCAGCGGGAACGACGCCATGCCCGAAGCTCCGTCTTATCTGTTGGCTGTTCCGGTACCGGCCGCCAGCGGAGGCTGAGAATCAATGCAGGAAAACAGAAGAACAGAAGTCCCGCAGAAAACTTGGAAAGGAGTGCCGCTCCAAAGGCGAGGCCGAATCGCAGAACCGTCCCGCGCGACGGCGACTGCCACATGCCAGCAAATGCCCATAGCGTCAGCACGACGAACAGCGTGATCGCGATGTCGGTCAGGACCAGAGGGCCGAACGCGAGCATGACCGGCATGGTGGCGTACGCGCAAAGGCAGAGTAGTCCGCCCCAGCGATCGCCGATGCGGGCTCCGTAGAGAAACAGAACGATCCCCAGAACGAGTGTCAACAACAGCATCGGCTGGCGTGCCCAGAAGACCGTCGCGATCGGGTCATTCCACCGAGTGATCAGCCAGTGGCCGAATATCCATTCGCCGAGATACTGCTTGAACAGTCCACTACCGCTGAACGCCCAAGATGGGTGGGTGTAATCGGCGTGCACACCGCGAACCACAAGCGGCAGCGCGGCAAGCACCTTCGCCAGCGGGGGATGTTCCTCGTTCATCCGCATGTCCAGCTTCTGCAGGTAGCTCACGCCCGCACCGATGTGCGCCATTTCATCAAAAGTTATGGATTCACGCCGCGCGGCCCCGTCTGCAAGCACAGCCATCAAGGCCAGGAGCAAAACCACTCCGGCTAGAACAATTCCTGATGATTGAGTCTTCATTCGTGCCATCCAGACTACAGAGTGATGAGTGGTTCCCCAACAGTCGGGTTTTCGGAAGGAGTTGCCCTGCGTGTTTCCCGAAGCGCCGTCTTCGCCAGAAGCATGAGCCATTGTTCGGAACGCCAACTCTTCGTCCATGTGGCTTGCCTCCGGTGTGCCAACGAGGGGCTATAAGCATTCAATGAGAGTGACTCCGCCGCAACAACCAGGACTCAGCGCGGTGCGGGATTGATGGATTCCGTCGGGAGAGTCTGCATCCAGAATCCAGGCAATCTATTGGCCAAAAGGTCACTTGACAATCGCGCTCGCACCACGATATACCCGCTACGCTATGACGAGCCGAATTTCCCCCGCTCTCCGCTGGCAAGTGTTCGTCTTCTTGCTATTGCTAAGCGCCACCCTACCTGCTCTCGCTCAAGTACCTGCCGGCGATGTTCGCATTCACTACTATCGACCCGATGGCAACTATTCGGGTTGGGGGCTTTACGCCTGGAACGCGACCACGGCGAGCTATAGCTGGTGCTCCAGCGAGGTCGCCCAGACCGGTGCAGATAGTTTCGGCGTGTACTTCGACGTCCCCGTCAGCGCCACCGCGGGCAGTCCGGCCGGGCAACTCGGCTTCATCATTAACAATTGCGCCGATGGCCAGATAAAAGACCCCGGCGCGAATCAATATCTCCAGGTCACCGAATATACCCAGGGCTGGGTCGTCTCCGGCAACCCCACTGTCTTCTACAACCAGCCCATTCTGGGAACAAATCCTGTTCCCGCGGGAGACGTGCGTCTCCACTACTACCGCCCCGACAGCACATACACCGGATGGGGAGTCTATGCCTGGAACGCGACAACGTCGAGCTATAGCTGGTGCTCCAGCCAGGTCTCGATCACCGGCATCGACAGCTTCGGCGTTTATTACGACGTCGCGGTCACACCCACCAACGGCAGTCCCGCCGGACAGCTCGGTTTCATCATCAACAATTGCGACGACGGCGGCACAAAAGATCCCGGCTCGAACCAATACTTGCAGGTCACCGAATATGGCCAGGGTTGGGTCATCTCCGGCGATGTAACCGTCTTTTACAGCCAGCCCGCTACCGGCACGAATCCCATTCCGGCCGGCGACGCGCGCATCCACTACTATCGTTCCGATGGCAACTACACCGGCTGGGGCCTCTACGGCTGGAACGCCACCACTCTCACCTATTCCTGGTGCTCAAGTGAAGTGGCGATCACTGGCGTAGACGAATTCGGCGTCTACTTCGATGTTCCGGTTACGCCCACCAATGGCAGTCCCGCCGGACAGCTCGGTTTCATCCTCAACAACTGCGATAACGGCCAGATCAAGGACCCCGGCCCCAACCAATACCTGCAGATCACGCAGTACAGCGAGGCCTGGGTGCTCTCCGGCAATGCCACGGTTTACCCGGCCCAGCCGGCGGTGCCGCCTCCATCCGGCATTGCTCGCATTCACTACTACCGTCCTGATGGGAACTACTCCGGCTGGGGGCTCTATGCCTGGAATGCCACCACCATGAGCTACAGCTGGTGCTCAAGCCAGGTGGCGCAATCCGGCACGGACAGCTATGGCGTCTACTTCGACGTTCCCATCAACGCGACCAACGGAACACCTCCCGGCCAGCTCGGTTTCATCATCAATAACTGCAACGACGGCGGCACTAAGGATCCCGGCCCCAACCAATACCTGCAGGTGACGCAATACACCGCGGCCTGGGTCATCTCCGGCGACGCCACCGTATTTGCCTCCGAACCGACCGCGTCTGAGATTGCCGGCGCAGGTCTTTACCAGCACCAGGCCTTCTGGATCGACCGCACCACGGTCGCTATTCCTGCCAGCGGCTATCAATCCACCTCCACCTACTCTCTTCTCTATTCCTTGAATGCGTCCCTGGCCATCTCTTCGACCGGCACGCTTTCCGGGGGTACCGCCGCGCTCCCGCTTACCTATGCGTCAGGCGGATTCAGCTCCGCAGAGGCCGCTCAATATCCTCAGCTCGCCGGCTACGCTGTCTTCCATCTCTCCAGCTCCGTGCTAGTCAGCGCCATGGCGCAGGCCCTCACCGGCCAGCTTGTCGTCCAGGGAGTCAACACCGGCGGAGGGCTCACCTACGTCAGCGGGGTTCAGGATGCCGGCGTCCTCGACGATCTCTTCTACTATCCGGGCAAGCTGGGACCGGTCTTCGATCACGGCCACCTTTCCATCAACCTCTGGGCTCCCACAGCGCAATCGGTGAAGTTGCTGCTCTACACAGGTGAAAACGACACCACACCGGCGCAAACCCTGCCCATGACCGAATCAAACGGCGTCTGGTCCGTCCAAGGGCAGAACTCATGGAAAGGCCAGTACTATCTCTACGACATCTTTGTCTACGTTCCGGATCAGCAGCAGATCGTCGAGAACATCGTCAGCGATCCCTACTCATCGGACATCGCCCTCAATGGGACCAAGACCCGCATAACCGACCTCGATGATGGCTCGACCAAACCGCAGGGCTGGGACTTCAGCTTCTCTCCATGGCTCGACTCGCTCAACGACTTCTCCGTCTACGAGCTCCACGTCAGAGAGTTCAGCGTAGCCGACGCAAGCGTCCCAACCCAGTACCAGGGAACCTACCTCGCCTTCACCGATCCGTCCAGCTATGGCATGACACACCTTCGCCATCTGGCGCAAGCCGGGCTCAAGGCCGTTCACATCATGCCCAGCTTCCATATTGGCAGCGTCGACGAAAACAAAGCCAACTGGCAATCGCCCGGCACTCTCACCGGCTATCCTCCCGATGGCACGCAGCAACAGGCCGCCGTCGAAGCCGTACAACAGTCCGACGGTTACAACTTCGGATACGATCCCGTCCACTACTTCGCGCCCAACGGCGGGTTCGCCTTCAACCCCGACAACCGCGTCTTCGAATACCGGCAGATGGTGATGGCGTTGCACAACGCCGGTCTCCGCGTCGTGCAGGACGTCGTCTTCAATCACACCTATGCCAGCGGCGAAAGCACTTTCTCCATCCTGGATGAGGTCGTCCCCGGCTACTACTACCGGCTCGACGCGAACGGCAACATCGAGACCGCGAGCTGCTGTTATGACACTGCCAGCGAACATCGCATGTTCGCCAAACTCATGATCGACAACGTCGTGCAAAACGCAACCGAATACAAGATCGATGGCTTCCGCTTCGACGACATGAGTCTGCACTTCGTCTCTAACATGCAGGACATCAAGCAGGCCCTGCACAACCTCACGCTGGCGAAGGATGGCGTGGACGGGTCGAAGATATATATCTACGGCGAAGGCTTCCTCAACGGCGAAACCGCTGCGTTAGGCGTGAATGCCACGCAGGCCAACCTCTATGGCTACGGCATCGGCACCTTCAATGACCGCATCCGCGACGGCATCCGCGGCGGCAATTCCTTCGACAACACGATCGAGCAGGTGCAGGGATTCGCGACCGGGCTCTACACAGACCCCAGCTACTACACCACAACAACCCTCGGCGAAAGCCTCGCCAGCCAGCAGGCCACACTCAACTCTGAAGCCGATTGGATTCGTCTCGGACTCGCCGGCAACCTTCGCGATTTCAAGTTCGTCGATAGCGCTGGAGCGACCGTAACCGGCAGCCAGATCATCTACGGCGGCCAGCCTGCCGGCTACGCAGCCAGCCCACTGGAAGCCGTGAATTACTGCTCGGTCCATGACAACCAGCCGCTCTTCGACGCCATTCAGTTGAAGTCCGCGATTCCCGGCACCACCTCCACCAATGGCGACTCCATTGCCACTCGAACCAGGCGCCAGGAGCTGGCCATGAGCATCATCGCCCTGGGCCAAGGCGTGCCGTTCTTTTTTGGCGGCGATGATCTGCTCCGCTCCAAAGACATGGACGACAACAGCTACAACTCAGGAGATTGGTTCAGCAAGGTCAACTGGACCCTCGCAGAAGAAGAACACAACCCCAGCCTTCTCTCGCAGGAGTCGAATAATTGGGGTATCGGACTTCCGGTGCAAAATGTGAATAGCGCCCAATGGCCCATTATGCAGCCCTTGCTGGCTAATCCCGCTCTCGCGCCGACACCGGAAAACATCTCCGCCGCCGCCGAAGCATTCCAGATGTTCCTGCGCATTCGCCGGAGTTCTGCTCTCTTCCACATGGCGACCCTGGCCGAGGTGCAGAACAATCTTCATTTCCTGAATACCGGACCTTCGCAGATTCCCGGCCTGATCGTGATGAAACTGGATGACAACGGGCGCGATTATTTTGGCGGCTACCGGCACATCGTCGTAGTGATCAACGCTACTCTCAATCCGGTCAGCTTCCAGAACGATCAGCTGCGCGGCCTTGGTCTCTATCTCCATCCCGAAGAGGCACGCTCCACCGATGCAACGACCGCTTCCTCATCGGTGAAAGATGGGGCCGGAACGGTTCAGGTACCAGGATTAACGACGGCCGTATTTGTGGCGGGCGGCTTTCCGGGATCATGGCCCCTCGGCGGCGGCAATCGTCCGTAATGGGGCTCTCACGACTGCGCAGGCAACGGCTCGTAAGGACGACTCTTATACGCCCCCTGCTGGCGTCGCTGAGATAATTCTCTCGGCACCTTTCACTGGTTCTGCAACGGTCGCAGTATCTTCGCCGCCCGCGTCATAAAGCCAGCGACAGCGAACTTTAAAAGCAACCCTCAGCCGGCCTGAAATGGCTCTTCACTTATGGATGAATCTCTTCTTTGTGCTCTCAAGGAGCTGTCTCGTGAAGATGCTGTATCAAGTCCTGCGATGGTAATCCGAAAGCATTGGCGACTCGGTTAAAGCAGGCGAACATTGCGGCCACGTGAATGCTTTCGGCGATCTTGTTTCTCGTCCCAGCCTGACGCTCGGAGGTTGAGGATGTCTGATTCCTGCACTTTGTGAGATTCGATGGTAACTTTGCGGACGAACTCCAGGAGGTGTCTCTCCGGAATGCTGATGAGACGTCTCCCAGATCGCCCGTTACCAAGGCATTCATCAACGTTGCGTCGCCTCCTTGCGTACGTAGAGAAGCCGCATGGCTGTCGAGGCAGTAGGGGCACTCATTCAACGATGAGACGTAGGTTGCGATCATCTCTTTGGTTCAACGGCCAAGCACACCGTCGGAGAAGACCAGCGTGGCTCCAAGCTGAATGATGATTTTCACCATCTCTGGAGAAGCGCTAAAGCATTTTAGAATTCCGGGGACAGTGGAACGTCCGAAGTTCTCGCGAAAGTATTGATAAGCTTCGGCGACTGCACCGGTGGCATCGGCCTCCTCAACAATCGGCAAGGTAGTCGGGACCGGGCCTACTCCTGACTCCTTTAGTCTCGAGGCAAATGCAGATCCTGAGGTGCTCATTCTTGCTGAACCTCCGTCGATCGGATATCTAAAACGTAAATCGTGAGGCAAACTGAAATGCTCGCGGGCCTCCAAATCCAAAGAACCGCCGGCGGTCACAAGACCTGTCTACATTATTTCGGCGGAGCAGGTTATGTCATGGACCTTAGGTTGGAGACGGCTCTCCACCTATCAGCACCTTTCGGTTGAGACCAACATTCGGCGCGGATCGATGGTCCAGTTGGAGAGCCCACGATAGCTGCGCTCTCTCCATCCTAGGTACGACACTCGCCTCCTCCGTTTGGGCGTAGCGCTCCCTGCTCGCATTCTCCATAATGCCGCCTGAAGCGATCAATTAGCTTTTCAATCTGCACGACTCCATGAATCACTTTGAGGCCATTCAGTGACAGACATCTGCGTTCGCTCTTACCAACAGCCCAGGCGGCGTGATCGCCGCGCTTTATTTCCCCGTCTATGCTTCTCCGCGCTTCGGGGCCTTCTACTGCTCTTATTTGCAGCTGTCGTCGTCTCCTCGGCGTTCGGCCAGCAGTTCGCGACGTTGAATGTTGCCGTCGTCGATCCCTCCGGTAGCTCCGTTGCGCAGGCAAAGGTCTCGGCTCGCAACACTGATACTGGAGTTATTCGCGATGGGATCTCCGACAAAGCTGGGAGCGCTGTCATTCCAGGGCTCGTGGCGGGCCCCTATTCGTTGACAGTTGACGCCGATACCTTCGCTCCTTACTCAGTCGCGCTTGTGTTGACGCTCGGCCAAATCGCCGCCGTAAAGGTTCCGCTACAGATCCGCGGCGCGACGGAGCGGGTAGAGGTGAGCGAATCGAAACAGGGCATAGACCAGGAGAGAACTGTGGGAAGCCAGGTCATCAATCCCCGGCAAATATCGAATCTTCCTATCTCGGATCGCGATTTCATCGACTTTGTGCTGCTCACCCCCACCGCCACGGTCGGACGCGACACCAGCACCGCAGCCCAATCGGCGTTTCAGGAAACGGTGCTCGAGATCAGTTTCGCGAGTTTGCGCGAGACTCACAGCACTTTTTATGGATTGGATGGAGTCGATTACACGACGACCGTCTCCGGTGTTCAGCGAGTGAGCCCGTCTCTCGATTGGGTGCAGGAATTCCGCGTAGTGACTGGTCCGGACGCCGCAGGCGGTGGATTGAATTTAGGGGCGACGGTGAACACGATCACCAAATCGGGCACCAACAATCTGCATGGCTCGCTGTATGAGTACGTCCGCAATAGTTCGCTGGACGCCAACAACCTGCTCTCCGCGCCGGGCTTCAATACCCTGCGATTTAATCAGTTTGGCGCGATTCTCGGCGGCCCGCTGCGGAAGGACAAAGCGTTCTACTTTCTCGGCTATGAAGGACAACGCCGCGCGGAATCGCCCATTTATTCTCATTTCATTCTGAAATGTATCAACACCGCCGGCTGCCTGGGCCCCGGCACGCCCAGCATCAATACGGTCAAACAGGACTTGGGCCTCTCGCCTGAGAACCTGGGTTCTATTCTCTTAATCAACGACTATGACAAGACCTTCGGAAAGCTCACCGATGTGTTCAACGATCGAAGCACTCTGTCGGTTGGCTACCTCTACACAAATTTGAGGAACGACAATACTCCCGCAGCTTCTCCCGGCCAGGGATTGCCTTCGAGTTATCGCCGGAATCCAATTGAAGATCAGACGGTTTACGGAAACCTCTTTCACCTCTTCAGCCCGGTACTGACTTCGGAGAGTTCCATTGCCTACGGCCATCGCGAGTTCCATATGAACCCGGTCGGCGCTGGTTTCGAGCCGGCCATCGACGTCGCAGATTCGCTCTACAGCGGCGGGTTTCTTGGCGGCGTCGATTTTTATCGCGAGATTTATTTCCCGGTCACGCAGGCCATGACCTACACACACGGCTCTCACTCGATCAAGTTTGGAGGCGGGTTTGAGCCGATATGGTTCGCGGCGCAGACGCCATACTTTACGCCGGGCGTTGGGATCTTCAGTCCGCAGAGTTTCTTCGGCGCCGGGCAGTTCGCCGGATTTGGCCCCGGAACCGCTGTGGAGTTCCTCTTCCAGCAGACCAGGGCGGACTTTGGCACCCAGGTTCCGCAGCGCAATCTCCCCTTCGAAGGCGGTTTCTATGACGGTCCAAATGGACCAGCCCACCAGGCGGCTGACCAGGTGGCGTTCTGGCATAAGCTGGTCGATTTCTATGTGCAAGATCAATGGAAAGTGCGCCCGAATCTTACGCTCTCTTACGGGCTGCGCTACGACATCGATTTTCTTCCTTCGGCGAGCGACCTTCGGATCATTGGCAAGATGAATCCGACCAGCTTCGGCAACGTTCAACCACGAGTCGGCCTGGCGTATGCCTTTCGCGAAGGCAAGGGGGTAGTGCGCTCCAGTTTCGGTTTGTATAACGGCTCGCTGGAATACAGCAGCCTGGTCAATGGATGGCATGGCGCAGCGCCGTTCACGACGATGAACCAACCGTTGATTCCGCAATTTGCCGATCCAGCCAATGACCTCGTTGGCTTTGGCCCGGCAGGAATGGTCGGGACCGCAGGCCCGGTTCTGGCGGGGGCCGCATTTTCTAACTTCACCCACACCGGCACTTACCCTGTGCCCTCCATCTTGAAGCAGTTTCCGCTCGGGTTTACGAAACGTAATTTCCCGTTCAGTTACTCCGAGCTTGCGAGCCTGGAGGTCCAGAATGAGCTGGGCAGTGGCTGGAGTCTTACCTTGGGATACCGCTATTTGCACGCGTCGCGCCTATTAAGCTCCAACACCATAAATGGCGTCCCAGATGGTTTCCTCTCTGACGGCGTACAGAAATTCTCGCCGGCCGACTCCCGATTTGGATTTGTCTTATATGCGACCCCCTCTGGCTGGTCGATTTACAATGCCGGGATCGTTAGTCTTCAAAAAGACTTCGCCCACCACTACAGCATTCTGGCTAACTATGTCTATGGCAAGTCCATGGATGTGGCTACGGAAAACCAGCTCCAGGATGAGCCGCAGGACTATCTCAATCCGGCGCTCGATCGCGCAGTCAGCGACAATGATGTTCGCAACCGCCTGGTTTTAACCATCATGGCCGAGTCACCGAGTAGCTGGTTTGCACCCTTGCGCAATTTTCAATTCTCGATGCTCAACACGTTGCAAAGTCCGCAATACTACAGCATCCTCGCTGGGTCGGACATCAATGGCGATGGCTTCCCGTTTAACGATCGCGTCGGCGGCATCGGCCGCAACACCTATCGCGGAGACGGGTATTACGATACGGATATTCGCGTGCAAAAACTCTTACGCCTGAATGAACGAATCTCGATGAATCTTAGCGCTGAGGTGCTGAACCTGATGAACCGCGTGAGTGTGCAGGATGTGGACCAGGTCTACGGCAACGGAGAATTTCTGGGTCCGGTCCCCAAAGCCTATGGAGACGGCATCACCAGCCCGGCGAATCCGACCTTCGGCAGCCCGACGTTTGCCGCACCCGCGCGGCAATTCCAGTTTTCTCTAAAGTTGCAGTTCTAAGGAGAAAGAATCCATGTCGAGTGCTCAAGCGAGCGAGCAAGTCATGCCGGAACGATCCGTTGGCGCTCCAGGGCAGCCGAATTCGCGACGACCAAAGCGGGGCAGCTATTCGCCCCAGGCAGAGACCCTGTCGCTACTCAAGGTCTCGGGAAATGCGATTAACGGCCTCGGGGAAACTGTAGAGCGTCAGGCGTCGCCGTTCTTCTGGCATCCTCCGACCCAACATCCGTTTGAGGAACTCCAGAATGTGGCTCGTCGTAACTCGCGCAAGTGCCCGGGTTCAGCCGAGGTGTTTATGGCGGCTTACAACCATCCAGAGCTGGCTCCGGTCGCGGAGATTCGGAACACGGCTCCGGCGGAACAACTCGCAGCTGAGGCGACCGCTTTTGCCCTTGCCCACGAAGCCGGAGCGGTAGGGATCGCACCGATGGATCCTCTCTATGTGTTCGAGGGATACAAGATCGAAGAGCCATGGGTAATCGTGCTCGCCCTCGCTCCCGACTACGAAAAACTGAAGGAGGTTCCTTCAGACGAGACGAATGGGATCGGCGTCTGTGCCATCGGGGAACAGTATGCGCGCGGCACTCGAGCCTCCTATGCCCTGGCGAACTGGATTCGCGCACAGGGATACAACGCGAACGCCTATCCCGGACCGTCAGCCAGCGCCCTGTTGTTGATCCCGCCTGCGGTAGCCTCCGGCCTGGGGGAACTCGGCAAACACGGATCCTTGATCAACCGCCAGTTCGGCGCGGGCCTGCGCCTGGCCGGCGTGACCACCGATATGCCACTCGTCGCAACTGCACCCGATCGTTTCGGTGCAGACGAGTTTTGCGCTACCTGCCAGGTCTGTACCCGAGCATGCCCTCCGGAAGCCATTGGTGAGCACAAGCAAATGGTGCGCGGCGTCGAACGATGGTATGTGAACTTCGACAAGTGCATTCCGTACTTCGCCGAGGCTGCCTCTTGCGGTATCTGTATCGCCGAGTGTCCCTGGACGCGACCCGACGCGCGGCCCAAGCTTCTCGCGACAATGGCGCGACGCCTCGGTCTTGAAAATTCCCTATAGGACGATCAACAACTTGCCGAAGGACACAGCCGGAGAATGAGCGAAACAACCAATCCGCAAGCAACGAACGAGAGCTCCCTTCGCTATGCCGGATGGGCCGTGGTGGCTGCCGCTTTCGCAGGTGTGATGGTGAGCTTTGCTCCCATCGTTCCTTACACCTTCAGCCTCTTCCTGAATCCGTTGCATGCAGCGTTCGGGTGGAATCGTGAGGCGATCGGCGGTACCTTCGCGCTTGCGGCAATTACTGTAGCTCTGGTTTCTCCCGGCATTGGGCTTCTGCTTGATCGCTTCCCACCGAGGCGCATCATCCTGCCATCGATCCTTATCTTCGCGTTGGCCCTCGCTTCGCTCAGCAGACTCGGACCGAACATCGGGCAGTTCTATTTCACATTTTTTGTGCTGGGACTTGTCGCCAATGGAACTGCGCAGTTTGCGTACGCGCGCACCGTGCTCTCCTGGTTTCATAAACGAAGAGGACTCGCACTCGCATTGGTACTCACTGGCAGCGGAGTCGGATCGATTCTCATCCCGCCGATTGTCCAATGGACCATCACGCATCACGGCTGGCGTAACGCCTACATGTTGCTGGGCGGAATCGCTCTGCTCGGTTTGCCCCTTACTGGGCTACTGGTGCGAAACCGGCCCGAGACTGTCATCTTCGATGAAGATCATTTATCCGCCAATGGCGTGACCGTGGGTACCGCGCTTCGTAGCGGACCTTTTTGGATTTTGGCCTGCATCATCATGCTCTCGGCGTTCAGTGAGAATGGACTGGTTACCAACCTCGCCGCCATCCTGACTGAGCACAGGATCTCAGCCGCGATCGCTGCGCTCGCGCTTTCCGTGCGCGGTGGCGCCGGCATCATCGGCCGCCTGTGCGTCGGATTTCTTATTGACCGCTTCTCGCCGCAGCGCATTCAGACATTCGTTCTTCTACTCTCGGCAATAGGTGCCCTCATACTTGCATTCGCAGGCACCTCGCCTGTCGCGCTCGTCGGAGCCGCTATATTAGGCGTGGGTCTGGGCAGCGAAGCCGACGTTGCTCCTTATTTATTGGCGCACTACTTTGGACGACGGCATTTCTCGGTTCTCTACGGCTTGACATGGACGGCATATGCGATCGGCGGCGCAACCGGCCCTATGGCGATCGGGCATTGGTACGATCAGGCAGGCTTCTACCAGCCTCGCTTTATCGTGTATCTGGCCTGCGTCGCCTTTGCCGCCGCGGCTATCAGCCTGTTACTGCGTCGCGTCCGAAAGCCGATCTCATACGACGTCGGCAGGATGACTCCGGCAATCGCGATTCCCATCGAAGACTGAACTCGGCGGTCGCCGCTATTTCATTCCGGTACCCTGACACGCTTTAGTCACTGACCCAAAGTCGACTATCGTTCTAATGGCGAAACATTACTAGCTCGGAAGCCGGGGTTGGTTGGCGTCACCAGGGGTAGACCCGCCGCTCTCCACGCGTGAAATCCACCAACGATGTCTGTCGCGCGCCACAGTCCGACATCCTGTAGCGCCGCGGCCGCGAGGCTTGAGGCATAGCCTTCTGAACAGAACACAATAACCTGGAGGTCGTGGTCGGTCACGATCGGCAGCCGCGCGTCAGAAACGGGGTCAAACCGCCATTCGAGCACATTACGTTCGACAATCAAGGCGCCAGCAATGCTACCCTCGATTGCGCGCTGGCTCTCGGGGCGAATATCGACGAGCATAGCCTCTGTTTCGGTCACGGCTTGATACGCCTCGTCCGGAGAGAGCCGTCGCAGTCGGGCACGTGCCGCCGAAAGCAACTGCTCAATGCTCAAGGCACCGATTCTATCTGCAGCTTTGCCTCTATGCACACGCCGCTCCTCCTCGAGCGTATCAGGCTGCTCCGATGCGCGTTCGCGCGGAACCAGTTGGCTCCCATCCAGCTCGTACTCGTTCATCTCGTTCAGGGGAGGAGAATATGCGTGAATGCTGATGGCCGGCGCAAAAGAGGCGTTGCGGACTTCATGCGAGTAATTGATGCCGAATGCGCGCGGTCTCGTGGGATGGATCACTCGGGTCTGCTCGCCAGGGCGATGCTCTTCGAGAGTTCCCGTCGCTACGACGAAGGCTCCGGAGGACGCACCTTGGTCATAGAAGCCTGTGGATTGCCCCGGCAGCCAGCTGATCACCCATAGGTCGTAGTCCGGGCCGTGATACAGGCGCTCATAACCAACGCTGTTCAGTGCGCAGCCGCACTTTCTCCATCCAGCCGTCAGACGACACGAAGAACGAGACCATGTTCGCGAGCAACTCCTGCCGCAGCCGAGGCGATGATCCTCGCCCGCGGATGCAAGCTGTGCCCGAGCGCGGCGGCTTCGGAAGCGATCAGCAGTGCCGCCGCGCCGTCGTTAATGCCGGAGGCGTGGCCGGCGGTGATCGTTCCGCTGGCGCGCACTACCGGCTTCAGTTTTGCCCGTGCCTCCATGGTGGTGTCGGCCCGGGAACTGGAGCGTTTGTGCGGCGTATCGCGGTCGGGCTTTGCGACACGCTTCAAGGACGTTCTGGGCGTTGGACCGATCGAATACCTGATGCGTTGGCGGATGGCGGTCGCGAAGGTTGAACTGCGACGCGGAACACGAAGCATTAGCGAGATTGCGCTGGCTGTAGGATTTCAGTCGCCGAGTGCGTTCAGCACGTCGTTCACCTGGGCGCTAGCGTGTTCTCCGAAATGCCTTGCTGGAAAAGCTTCCTAATGGCGCGGCGGTTCGTTCCCCCACGCAGGACCGTGACTACGGATGGCGTGATGGCGCAGTCATGGATCCGTTCGGCCATCGTTGGGAGGTCGGGAGGCCGCTTCAGCTCACACCGGATGCGCTAACCTGCAAGTGTCCGAGTAGCCTACTATTCGTCTAAGTGACACGGCATCTTGATTATCGCCGGCAACTCAATCTACGTTGAACCAAGCCCAGATTGACGAATCTTATCTCTGCTCGACCGTACTAACTCCAGGAACTCTTCTACGATCTTCGATCTATTCTTTCTTCTCCACGCAATTACCAAAGCTAGCGAACTGGTCGGGACTACCGGGCAGAAGACCAGTTCCGTAAAGAGAAACCTCTTCACTCCTGCAGTCATCAGCGCGATTCCCTCTCCCGCCGCCACCAGGGTCAGCACTGCAGGAGTTCTGCCGGACACATTCACAATGCGGGGAGAAAACCCCGCCTGCGAACAAAGCGTAATGACCGCGTCGAAGAGGAGCGGCCATGCATCGCGATCGATCAGCACAAACGATTCGGAAGCCAGCGAGGTGAGTTGTACCGGGCCGGGAGCCAGCGGATGGCCGCGCGGAAGAATCACGACAATCGGCTCTTTGAACAGCACCTCTGCTTCTACCAGGTCTTCAAATCGCCGGTCGATAGGCCTAGTAAAAGCTATATCGATCTTGTCATTGGCCAGGGCCTCCATTTGTTGCAGCGCTGCCATTTCGAAGAGCGCGAGCTTTACCTCAGGTCGACGCTGACGAAATTCACGAATCAGGTCTGAGAAAAACTCACCGACTCCGTTAGTAAAGAAACCGATCCGCAGGGTACCAATCTCGCCCCTCGCCGATCGCCGCACCATCTCGACGGCGTCATCGGAGGCGGCAATGATCTTCTTTGCCTCTTCGAGGAAGATTTCGCCTTGTTCGGTGAGCTCCACCTGCCGTCGGTTGCGCAAAAGCAGCTCGACTCCCAGTTCATGCTCGAGATCCGCAATCTGCTGGCTGATGGCCGATTGAGCCACGTAAAGCTGGCGAGAAGCTTGACTGAAACCCTTCAGTTCCGCAACAGCGATAAAATACCGTAAGTGTCGTAGCTCCACAGACGATAACCTAACTGTTTTTCCGATGACAGTCTACTGTTCTATCTGTGAAGCGAGAGGTAAGCAGACTCGTCTAAGAACAAGGCGTTTTTTTCGGATGTGTGCGATCGCCATCCGGCAGTTTCCGCCATAAGGACGTTCTCCTCTATGTGGATCGTAAAAGTCGCCCTTGATCGGCCGTATACCTTCATCGTGTTGGCTCTGCTGATTCTTTTGCTGAGTCCGGTCGTTATCATGCGGACCCCGACAGACATCTTCCCCAACATCAACATCCCAGTTGTGTCGATCGGTTGGACGTATACCGGCCTCAATCCGGAAGACCTCGAAGGGCGGCTGACTTCGCCCTATGAAAAAGCGCTTACTACACTCGTCGACAACATTCAGCACATTGAATCGACGACCTATAACGGTTACGTCGTCGTCAAGATATTCCTGCAGCCCGGAGCGAGCCTGGATACTGCGAACGCCCAGGTTACGGCTGCTTCACAATACCTGCTGCGGCAATTGCCACCCGGCATTCTGCCGCCACAGATCATCAACTTCTCGGCTTCGAGCGTACCGATCCTGCAACTAGGTATCTCCGGAAAAGACCTCTCCGAGCAGCAACTAAACGATTATGCTCAGAACTTCGTGCGTCCCCAACTGATCTCTGTGCCGGGCTCCGTGATTCCGCTGCCTTACGGCGGAAAGCAGCGCCAGATCACCATCAATATGGACCAGCGCGCGATGCAGTCAAAGGGTATCGCCCCCGGTGATCTGCTCGCGGCCATCAACCAGCAGAGCATCGTCATGCCCGGTGGCACCATCAAGATCGGGCAAAGCGAATACGACGTGCGCAGCAACGCTGCGCCCAGAACGGTCGAGGACCTCGCCAACCTGCCGATCAAGCAGGTCAACGGCACCACAATCTACCTGCGTGATGTCGCCGCCGTGAACGATGGCTTCCAAGTGCAGACTAACGTCGTCCGGCAGGACGGCCGTCGCGGCGTGCTGATCAGCATTCTCAAGAACGGAAATTCTTCCACCCTCGACGTCGTCTCTGGAATTCGCAAGGCGCTGCCCAAGGTGGAATCTACTTTGCCTCCGGCTTTGCGTATCGTGCCACTTTCCGATCAATCGGTTTTCGTCCGTGGCGCGGTCACAGGGGTCATTCGTGAAGCAGTGATTGCCGCTGCCCTCACTGCTCTGATGATCCTGCTCTTCCTCGGGAGCTGGCGCTCTACGATTATCATCGCCATCTCGATCCCGCTTTCGATCCTCACCTCAGTGATCATCCTCAGCCTGCTGGGTGAAACCATCAACACCATGACCCTTGGCGGCCTCGCGCTGGCGGTTGGAATTCTGGTTGACGATGCGACCGTCACCATCGAAAACATTGAGCGTTTTCTCGAAGAAGGGCAGCCGCTGCGCCATGCGATCCTCGAAGGCGCCGCGCAGATTTCGGTCCCTGCCCTGGTCTCGACACTTTGTATCTGTATCGTCTTTATGCCGATGTTCTTCCTCGGCGGTGTCGCGCGGTTCCTATTCGTTCCGCTCGCCGAAGCAGTGGTCTTCGCCATGCTCGCTTCCTACGTGCTATCGAGGACGCTGGTTCCGACGATGGCGATGTACTTGCTCAAGGTGCACACACGCCATTACGGACCGAGGAACTTCTTCCAGCGTTTTCAACACGGCTTCAACCGGGGCTTCGAACGCGTCAGAGGCGGCTATAGCGGACTCCTGGAGCGGTTCGTCGCCAATCGCGGACTCTTCGTCTTGGCCTTCCTCGGCAGTTGTCTCTGCGTCTTTATCCTGCTGCCGTTTCTTGGGCAGGACTTCTTCCCCAACACCGACAGCGGCCAGTTTATCCTGCACGTCCGTGGTTCTGCCGGCTTGCGCATCGAGGAGATGGCACGTCTGTGTGATCTGGTCGAACAGAATATCCGCGAGCAGGTTCCAGCCTCGGAGCTGAACAACATACTCGACAACATCGGGCTCCCATACAGTTCGATGAACACTCAGCACCTCACCAACGGAACCATCGGTGCGTCCGATGGCGACATCATGGTCACGCTCAAAGAGGACCATCACCCGACTGCCGGATATGTCCAGAGGCTGCGCGAGCAACTGCCTCGTCTTTTTCCGAACGCTACTTTTTACTTCCTGCCCGCCGATATCACCACCCAGATCCTCAACTTCGGCCTGCCCGCTCCGATCGATGTCCAGCTTGAGGGCAACGATATCCAGGCCAGCAAGCAGGTCGCGGACAAGTTGCTTGCCCAGTTGCGCCAGGTTCCGGGCCTCACAGATCTTCGTCTCCAGCAGCGCTTCGACTACCCCACCCTGACTGTCGACGTCGATCGCACCAAGGCCTCGCAAGGTGGATTTACCGCACGCGATGTCTCCACCAGCGTGCTGAACTCGCTCAGCGGCAGCTTCCAGGTGACGCCGATGTTCTTCCTGAACTGGAAGAACGGCGTCAACTACAACGTCGTGGCTCAGACGCCGCAGGTGAACATGGACTCGATGCAGGACCTGCAGAATATTCCGATCAACCGCAATACAGGCGCGCCGGCGCCCGGGCAGGGTCAGGAGATTCTCGGCGATCTTGCGTCCGTTGGGCGCAGCCATGAGATGGCGGTGATTAACCACTACAACATCCGCCGGGTGGTTGATATTTACGCCAGCGTTCAGGGGCGCGATCTCGGCGGTGTGAGCCGCGATATCGATCGCATTCTCGCCACTAACCGGAGGGACCTGCCCCGAGGCACCTTTGTCACCCTCAAGGGCCAGGTTGATACCATGCGCGATTCTTACGTTGGCCTGCTAGGCGGCCTGGTCTTCTCGATTGTGCTGGTCTACCTGCTCATCGTCGTCAACTTTCAGAGCTGGGTCGACCCCTTCATCATCATCACCGCTCTTCCGGCGGCGCTTGCCGGCATCGTGATGTTTCTCTTTCTCACCGGGACCCGACTGAGTGTACCGGCTCTGATGGGCGCGATCATGTGTATGGGAGTCGCCACCGCAAACAGCATCCTCGTCGTGTCGTTTGCCACGATTAAACTTGAAGAGCACGGCGACGCGATCAGGGCTGCCATCGAGGCGGGAACAACCCGCTTCCGCCCTGTAATCATGACCGCTTTGGCCATGATCATTGGTATGGTGCCGATGGCTCTCGGACTTGGCGATGGCGGCGAACAGAATGCGCCGCTCGGACGCGCGGTGATAGGCGGCCTTCTCTTCGCGACCGTCGCCACGCTAACATTTGTTCCCTCGGTCTTCGCGTTGATTCACGGTAGTCGCGGGAGCGTCGAAGCACGTGAACGCGCCAAATTGCAGGAACACTTCGCCTGATGTCGCAGATATCAGTACTGAAAAGATCGCCCAGCAAACAGGAGTACCAGATCGAATGGAAACGACAGCAACCACAAATGCACCGACCTCGCCGCCGACCGTGATACCGGAGCAAAGCTCTCCGAAGAACTCCCGCAAGCGAGCGGTGATTGGCGGCTTGATTGTCCTTGGCATTCTCGCGTTGTTGATTATCCGCGGTGTTCATTCCCGTGCGGTCGATGAGCAGGAGCTCAAGCAGAGCACGGAGCAAGCAGCGATCCCGAGCGTCACCGTGACCCACCCCACGGGCGGCTCGGAGAGTCAGGAGATTGTTCTGCCTGGCAATACACAGGCTTTTACTGATACGCCGATCTACGCTCGCACCAGCGGTTACCTGAAGAAATGGTTCTTTGACATCGGCGCCCACGTGCGCAAAGGCCAGTTGCTCGCCACCATCGAGACTCCGGAGCTTGACCAGCAACTCCAGCAAGGGCAGGCCGACCTCAAGAGCGCGCAGGCGAATATGGATCTGGCTCAGACCACGAGTACTCGCTGGCAGGCGCTGCTCGCGAAACATGCGGTCTCCAAGCAGGAGACGGACCAGGTCGTCAGCGACTACGCCGCAAAACAGGCGCTCTATGCAGCAGCCGAGGCGAATGTTCGCCGCCTGCAGCAACTGCAAAGCTACGAGCAAGTTGTGGCGCCATTTGACGGAGTGATCACTGCGCGCAATACCGACATCGGCGATCTCATCGCCGCAGGCGCTGGCAGCGCGGGAGCCATGGCCCCAAGGGAACTCTTTCACATGGCCGCCATGGAGCAGCTACGTATCTTCGTCGCGGTTCCGGAGGTCTACTCTGACAGCATCAAGAACGGCGACAAGGTCTCGATCACTCGAGACTCGAATCCAACCGAACCGATCACCGGCACGATCATCCGCAACGCCAATGCGATCGATCAGACCAGCAGGACCTTGAACATCGAAGTCGATATAGACAACGCCAAACGCCAGGTATTACCTGGGTCTTACGTCTTTGTTCATATCAAACTACCCCCCGGTCGTCATGCGCTGACCATCCCGTCAAACGCGCTACTCTTCCGAGCACAAGGTCCACAGGTTGGAGTTGTCCGCGACGGCCGTGTACAGCTCACCTCAGTTACCATCGGCCACGATTACGGCAGCACTCTCGAAGTCACCTCAGGCCTTAAGCCAGAGGACCTTATTATCCTCGACCCCTCCGACTCTTTGGCCACAGGACAGCAGGTTGAGGTCAGCAAGAATTCGCAGCTCGGAGCAGGCAAATGAACTACCGTCTGCTATCGTTCGCCTCGTCTGCGCTGCTCTGTCTCGTAGTCGCCGGATGTGCTCCCGTCGGCCCCGACTATAAGCAGCCGGATACGGCGCTCGCTCCCGAGTTCAAGGAGCAGGGCCCCAACTATTTCAAAGAGACCGACGGCTGGAAGATCGCCCAGCCCGGCGACACCACTCTCAAAGGAAAGTGGTGGGAGCTTTTCAATGATCCGCAGTTGAACGCGCTCGAAGAACAGGTTGATCCTGCCAATCAGACATTGAAACAGGCCGAAGCAAACTTCCGCGCGGCGCGCGCCAATATCCGCTACCAGAAGGCAAATCTGGCGCCCACCATCACCGTCGGCCTCTCCGCCGGTGCGATCCGCGAATCGACGAATTCGCCATATTTTAATCACGCAAACGGAAACAGCGCTGCAGGCGATTTTTCGCTCCCCTTTGACCTGAGCTACGAGGTCGATCTATGGGGACGCATTCGCCGCGGCATCACCGCTGCTCGAGACAACGCCCAGGCCAGCGCCTCAGATATGGAGACCGCCCGTCTCAGCCTTCACGCCGAGCTTGCCATGGATTACTTCTCTCTCCGCAGCGACGACGGGCAAAAGAAATTGCTGGAAGATACAGTCGGCGCCTATCAAAAAGCTCTCCAACTCACTCAGGACCGCTATGACGGCGGCGCGTCCCCGCTCTCCGACGTTTCCCAAGCCCGCACCCAGCTCCAAACAGCTCAGGTTGCGGAGACCGACATCAGCGTCGAGCGCGCTCAGTTCGAGCACGCTATCGCCGTGCTGATCGGCAAGCCCCCAGCAGAGCTCACCATCCCTTCATCGCCAGTCACTGTGCAAGGCCCGGCTCTGCCTGCCATCCCCGGCGCGCTGCCATCGCAACTGCTCGAACGCAGGCCGGACATCGCCGCAGACGAGCGCCGCATGGCCGCTGCCAACGAACAGATCGGCATCGCCAAGGCAGCCTTCTATCCCACGCTCGATATCTCCGCTGCAGGAGGCTTCACCGGAACCTCTCTGCTCAACTGGTTCCTCTGGCCGAGCCGCTTCTTCGCCGTCGGTCCTCAGTTCAGCCAGACTCTCTACGATCACGGTCGTCGCCGCGCGAACTCCGACATCGTCATCGCGCAATACGATTCCACCGTCGCAGGCTACCGCCAGACCTCACTCACCGCCTTCCAGCAGGTGGAAGATAATCTCGCCGCACTCCGCGTGCTCGAGGTTGAGGCCCAACAGCAGCAGGAGGCGACCCGGTCCGCCGAACAGTCGCTCGATCTCTTCAACACACGCTACGAGGGCGGAGTCGACACCTACCTACAAGTCATCACCTGGCAAACCTCCGCGCTCCAGAATGAGCGCAACGACATCGACATCACCCGTCGCCGCCTCGAAGCAAGCGTACTCCTCATCAAAGCCCTCGGCGGAGGATGGAACTTCCAGCAATTACCGCCGGTATAAGACGAAATCACCAGTCGCGTAATACTTCATGGCATCGACATTAAGGGCGAGCCTAGGAGCTTGATTCGAAATTTGTTTCCGCCTGCCATGAAGTGGTACTAAAGGCAATCCACTTGTCCGTGTAACGTCAGTACTCCATCGGAGCTGCTCCGCGAGGACGGCCTTGCGCGTCGAGGTGAGGATAGGGCGGAGCGGGTCGGATAGAGCGGTTTGAAGGAAGGCGCTGGTGCAGTGGCAACGGGTGTTCGCTATGGGGTTTCAGTGGTTCGAGGGGGCAACGCAGCTGGTAGCGGTGGATCGCGAGTGAGGCCGATCGGCTGAGATGGCGTGGTAGAGGGTGCTGAGGAGGAGTTCGCGTAGGAGCTGACGGTTGGGAGATGGTCCGCTAAGAGGCAGTGTTCGGACTGGAGGCACACGTGGAGTGGACGTGTTGGGAAACACGCAATCGTTGCCGTGCTGATCCAGCCCTTATGACGAGTTAAGAGCATGGAGATCCTTTCGTTCGGTAAAGAAGAGCTGCGCGGCCGAGAGCGGTTCGACGCGGTGCATGAGCCCATGGCAGTGCGGACAGTTCCATAGAGTCGATGTTGGGATAAAGGGCTCTTCAGCGGAGGGGGCCTGGTTGAGCCGGGCGCGGCAGAGCGGCAGCATGCGGGCTCGTCTGCGGTTGGCGAGGAAGCCGAAGTAGCGGATGCGTGGAAAGCCTCGCGGCAGGACATGCTGCACGAAGCGGCGCAGGAACTCTTCGGCAGCAAGTATCATCGTGCGCTGCTTGCTGCCATGGGCGTAATCCTTCCAGCGGAAACGAACCTCAGAAGCGGAGACGGTAAACGGCTGATGGTTGGAGAGAGCAACGCGTTGACGGCGCATGTGTGTCCCGCGATGGCGGGAGTCGTCCCCACGGATACAGTTCTGTTCGCTTGTGGATGGCATCGCGGCGACAGTCAGCATTCCGCTGAATGACGGTGTTGCAACCTATCCTGGTCACCGCCTATTACTCGGGCGACAAACACTATGAGAAGAGTTTGGGGACCATGATCCAGGTCACGCTTCCGAGGGTACTTCCACGGTAGGGCGCCGCACAAACCTCTTTTTCGACAACATCCGCAGTCAATCCACTGCGTCCACTTCCAGCAAAGACGAGGTGCCCCCAACCGGGCGCCTCTTTTTATTGTTTGCATCGGGCTCGATTTGGCCTGAGTGCGGAATTTTCCTTCGGCGAGCCATTGCGGGCCCGGAGGGGTGGTCACTCCTTAGGCCGCGCTTCTGGGCGCAAGAGCGATTTCTATGGAATTCGCGCAGGAAAAGCTGTTTATTAGCCACCCGCGACGCCGCGGTGACGACTTCGACCGATATCTATTCACTCGGCGCGGTCTTCTATGAGCTGCTGACTGACCGTCGGGCGCAACCGATCCTAACGCCGACGCCAGCCGAGATTGAGCGTGTGGTCTGCGAGGCCGAGGCGCCGCGCCCCAGCCAGCTCGCGCCCAGCGTCGACGAGGACCTGGATAATATCGTTCTGATGGCGATGCGCAAGGAGCCGGAGCGCCGCTACCATTCTGTCGACCAGTTTGCGGAAGACATTCAGCGCTATCTCGATGGCCGGCCGATCCTGGCGCGGCAGGATTCGGTCACTTATCGCCTACGCAAATTCCTGCTTCGCAACCGGCTGGAACTGGCGACGGTCACGGTGCTCATCGTTGGTCTGTCCGCGGTGCTTGCGGTGTCTCCGGTGCAAACTCGGCGCGCGGAATCGCAGCGGCTGCTGGCGATCCACGAGAACACCCGCGCCAAAGCGGAGGCGCGAAGAGCGGAAGACGCGCTGGCTTCGGAGGCTCGACAACGGGCAATCGCGGAACGGCAGACAACGCTTTGACTTCAAGACGTTTTGTAACACGGCATCTGGGCGGCTCAGACGGTCTAGGTCGAGCATTCCTTCGCCAATCTGAAATATCGCATCTTCGGTCATCCACGCTTCCTGCTGCGCGACCTTCGCGGCACCCATACCGAAATCAGCCTCGCGGTCATGGCTTACAACCTCAAACGCATGATCAACATCCTCGGAGGTTCCGTACTCACCGCCAGGTTACTAACGGCCTGATGCCAGCCGGGCAAAAAAATCGTACCTATGCCCGAAAGGAGAAACGCTCCCGTTCCAGTCTGTTACGAAACGCGGTTGTTCTGTTCGAAAGAGCGCTCCCTACTGGGAGCGTTCTTCGTTTTGGAGTTGGGTTGGATCATGCCGGGGTGAGTTGGCGGGTGAACTTCACCGCCCCGAGGACATTGATCATTCGTTTGAGGTTGTAAGCCATGACTGCGAGGCTGATTTCGGTCTGTGCGCCGCCAGTGCCGCGGAGCAACAGGCGGGGGTGACCGAAGATGTGGTACTTAAGAACCGCGAAGGGAAGCTCGACAGTGGATCGTCTGAGCCTCATCGCTTCCGGGGTAGCGCGCTGGTGCATGCGGTTGAGCGCATCCTCATCCAGCAGCCGAGTCAGGATGCGAGCTGAGGTCTGTGTGCAACGCGCCTTGATCGCGCAGCTACCGCAGTCAGCGGCATTGGCGCGATATACGACGGCCTTGTTTTTGCGTTGAAGTTGCTTGCGCCGGATAATCTTGTTCGCCGGGCAGAGATAGGTGTCGGTCCCGGGCTGGTAATGGAACTGCTCACGGCCAAACAACGTGCCGTCTCCCTGGTTGTTGACGGCGCGCTTGACAGGCACATGCGGCAGGATGGCTGCCGCTTCGCAGCGCGCCGCCTGCTCGCCGTTTGCGTAGCCGGCGTCGGCCACGACCTTTAATCTCTCGGCGCCGAGCGCCTTCTTCGCAGCTTCTGCCATCGGCAGTAACTGCACGTTGTCTCCTGCCTCCAGCGTCACGGCATGGGCGACGATCAGCGCGTGCTCGGCATCAACTGCAGTCTGCACGTTGTAGGCAGGAGCCTTGGTGCCTGCAACGGGCATAAAACGCGCCTCCGGCTCCGGATGTCGCTTCAGCTTCTCCAGTGCAACCTGCACAGCGGACGGATCAACGACTGTCTGCTGCTCTTCGTCTGCTTGCTCCATGCTATCCAGATAGCGCTCCAACGCCTGTCGCTCACGCACACTGTCGGCACTGGAAACAGCGCGGAACTTCGTGCCATCGATGGCAACCCACTCCCCGCGAATCAGGCCGCAGCTCTGCGCAAACCGCACCAACTGCGCTCCGGCAGCCGTAACCGCCTCTCGATGCATCCGCCGAAACTCGGCAATCGACTTGTGATCCGGATAGAGCCGCCCCAGCAGCCACATCAACTCCACATTACGGCGGCACTCGGCTTCCAACCTTCGCGAGGACCGGATCGTGTGTAAATAGCCATACAGATACAGCTTCAGCAGGTCGCGTGGGTCATAACCTGGACGGCCCGTCTCCGCGGCTTCGGATCGCTCGAAGCCCAGCTCACTCATCGCAAGACCTTCCACAAACGCGTCAATCACACGACACAGATGATCGGGCGGAACAAGATCATCCAGCACCACCGGAAACAGGGTTCCCTGACTGCGCCCATCCCCTCGGATATATCCCATAAACGAAGATGCCCTCGCTCTCGCAAGGGCATCTTCTCATCTATTCAGGCAAACCGGAAGAGTTTCGTAACAGACTCGTTCGGAAGCGTTTCTCCTTTTCCTAGCATTCGCTCAGAGACTCCCGTTTCGTAACAGACTCCAACCAGCGGGTCTTTTTCTATGCTCGAGACTCAATATTTGCATGGCGCAAGAGCGGGCAACGTGATGGCGAGGCCACTCGGCGATGAACGATACGGCGGCTCGACAGGCATCACGTTAACGTTTACTATTGCGCCTGTTATGACCCTTAAATTTGCATTCAGCTCCCGCTCCGCGACGTTTGCGCTGCTTGTTGCAGCTCCGATTCTTTGCGTTGCTCAGAAGTCACCGACTGCGCCGACTGTCGGCACCGATCCTGCAGTACTCGACCAACAATGGGCGGCGGGAAACAGTAAGTATGATGACCAACGGAAGAAGCTGCTTGAGGACGTCGATCGCATTGATCACGAAGGTCCCTATCGCGCGGACTATGAGTCGCTTGACACCTATAAAGTGCCGGAGTGGTACAAGGATGCGAAGTTCGGCATCTTCATTCACTGGGGCGTTTACTCGGTTCCGGCATTTGGCAATGAGTGGTATCCGCGGGAGATGTATACGCAGGGAAGCGATGTCTTCAAACACCATGTCGCCACTTATGGGCCTCAGGACAAATTCGGCTATAAGGACTTCATCCCGATGTTCAAGGCGGAGAAGTTCGATCCGCAGGCATGGGCGCACCTGTTCAAAGAAGCGGGAGCGCAATATGTGGTCCCCGTCTTTGAGCATCATGACGGCTTTGCGATGTACGACAGCGGCCTCTCCGATTGGACGGTTGCAAAGATGGGCCCGCATCGCGATACCGGCGGGGAACTCGCCAAAGCGGTGCGTGCCGAGGGGCTGCATTTTGGCGCGTCTTCACATCGCGTGGAGCACAACTTCTTCCTGGGTGAAGGGCGGAAGTTTGATTCCGACGTTAATGATCCGCAATATGCCGGATTCTATGGGCCGGCTCACACATGGCTGATCAATCTCGACCACACTCCACTCAACAACGATTTCACCTGGCTCTCAGAAGCCTATGGCAATGACTGGCTGGCGCGATCGGCGGAGATTGTCGAGAAGTATCATCCCGACATCATGTATTTCGACTGGTGGATCGGCCAGCCGGGATTACGCAATCAGCTGACGAAGTTTGCTGCCTTCTACTACAACTCTTCGCTGAAGTATGGCGATCACGTTGGGGTGATCAACTACAAGGAATATTCGATGGACTCAAAGTCTGCTGTGCTCGACATCGAGCGCGGACAGTTGGGCGAAATTCGTCCCCTTTATTGGCAGACCGATACTTCGGTGAGCAACAAGAGCTGGGGTTACATCGAGCACGATACTTTCAAGTCGCCGGAGTTCATTGTTCGCCAGTTGATCGATATCGTCAGCAAGAATGGGAACCTGCTGATGAATATCGGACCGAAATCCGATGGGACGATTCCGGACGAGGTGCAGCAGGTGCTGCTCTCGGTGGGTTCGTGGCTCAAGGTCAATGGCGACGCGATCTATGGAACTCGCGCCTGGACGACCTATGGCGAGGGGCCGACCAAGGTGGTTGAGGGATCGTTCAACGACACGGCGGCCGGCAATTACACTGCTGCCGATTTTCGCTTCACGACCAAAGGCGACATTCTCTATGCGATCGAGATGGGTTGGCCCGCCAATGGCGAGGCGGTGATCAAGACACTGCGTGCGGTGACTGGCCGGAAGGCGATTCGGTCGATATCTTTGCTTGGTGCGACGGCTACACTGAGCTTTGAGCAGAAGGACGATGGACTGCACATCAAGGTTCCCGCGGAGAATCCGGGCAAGTTTGCCTACGCCTACAAGATTGAGTTTGCGAACTGATTCTGGTTTGGGTGCTGCATCAGGCGGCTGTCCATCCGCCATCGATGGGCAGTGCTGCTCCGTTAATGAAGCCGGCTTCGGCCGAGCAGAGATAGCGTACCAACGATGCAATCTCTTCAGCCGTGCCGAGGCGTCCGATTGGCTGCCTGGCGGTCACTTCGGCCCGGACCTTTTCCTTTTCATGTGCGTGGTACTTGGTGAGGTAGCTCTCGACGAACGGGGTGTCGACTGTGCCGGGGCAGATGCAGTTGATGCGTATCTCTTTGGGGTAATCGACCGCGATCTGGCGGGTCATGGCGATAACCGCTCCCTTGCTGGCGCAGTAGGCGAGCCGATGCTTCACGCCGACCATGCCTGCGACTGACCCAATATTCACGATGCAGCCGTGGCTCGCGAGCAGAAGCGGAAAAGCTGCTTTGGTCACCAGGAACATCGACTTGACATTCACGTCCATCAGACGGTTAAAGTCTTCAAGATCGGTGCGCAAAATGTCGCCTACGTGGCCGATGCCGGCGTTATTCACGAGGATATCGAGATGGGGGACCTGCTCGAGCGCGGCCGCTATGGATGCCGGCTGAGTGACGTCCATCTGCAGCGGGTTCGCCTCAACGAGTTCGGCGGCGAGGGTTTCTGCGCCAGAGAGATTCAGGTCGGCAATGTAGACGTGCGCTCCCGCCAAGACCAGTTCGCGGCAGGTGGCCTGGCCGATGCCGCTCGCGCCGCCAGTCACGAGCGCAATTTTTCCGTCGAGGCGAAATGGGCCGCGAGAATCTGAATGTGTAACAGTCATTGTGTCCTTTTCCCTGGGCGTCATTCTGGGAGGGCGACGCCGCCTTGTTCGCTGGAGAGATAGGCTGCCTCAACTACTCGCATCGTGTCGAGCGCGTCATCGACGCGGGTAGGGAGTACGTTCGATTCTCCAGCGACGTATTTCTGCAGAGAATTCATCGAGCCGATAAATGCATCGGGGAACCAATTGCCGCTGGTTGGCAGGGTTCGCCAGCCCTTGCTGGTGGTGTCTGTGTCATCGATGCAGGTCAGCGAGTCTGGTTTGCCGGTTGGATAGTCAAGGTTCACGCCCATGACTGCCCGCATCGCTCCGTGGGTGCCCTCCCATTGCACGTAGCTGCGCTGCATCTCAAGGCTGAAGTCGTGGCTATGATTGGTCGAGATGTGAACGCGCATCCATTCGCCGTAGTCCATCGTAATGACGCTCTTCGTGGCGGCGAGGGAAGATGTTCGGGGGCTACGTACGGTTTTCGCATAGACGCTCGTCGGATTGCCGAGCCAGGCGCGCACCAGATCGATGTAGTGGATGCTGTGATACAGAATCTCGAGTCGCGGCGCGGTGCTCAAGAAGCTCCAAAGCTGCCAAGGCATGTATACGCTGACCTGAATTTCGATATCGTGCAGTTCTCCGAGGAGTCCGGCGTCGGTTATGCGGCGAGCGGCGAGCATGTTGGGCGCAGTGCGGAGTTGAAAGTTTACGGCCGCAACCAGCCCCTTGCGGTGGCATAGATCGACGATCGCGTGGGCCTCTTCTAGCGTTTCGCCCATGGGTTTCTGGATGAGCACAGCAGCGCCGTCGGGCAGTAGGGGGAGCACTTTGAGTAGCGCCGGAGCGGGCACGGCGACATCGAAGACCCTCTCTCCGGGTGTTCGTTCCAGAGCTTCTTCGAGCGAGGTGGTCGCGTGAGGAATATCGAAATCTTTTGCCAGAGCCGAGGCCTTTGCTATGTCTGCGTCTACGGCCGAAGCGACGGGGAAGTTTGCCTTTCGATAAGCTGGCAGGTGAGCGTCCCGGGCGATTCCTCCGGAGCCGACGACGATGATTGGCCACGGGCGCTCCACTCGCTGAAGGGAGGACTGCCGCACGGCTTCCTCGAAGAGGGAAGATGTTGATGAGGAGGCCTGTTTAGGGACCATAGTCATTGTTGCGAATCGATTCTCCCCCGCGTTCCAAAGCTCGTATGCCGCGAACGCAACTCAATAGATACCACGTTTGCAGTCGCGATTACTACGTTCCGGAAGGGGTCTCGGGTTTCTGGGCGGGACGGGCGCTGGCGGCAAGGTCGTGCTCGTGCCCTCGCCCTCCTGGCACCGAACTATTTCGACGCGCCCAAAGCGTCGAGCGCGAGGTTCAGTTGCAGCACATTCACGCGCGGTTCGCCGAGAAAGCCGAACTGACGAGGTGTGATGTGCTCTTTGACCAGCTTCGCCACTTGTTCGTTGCTGAGATTACGTGCCAGCGCTATGTGATGGACTTGGTAGAGGGCGGCAGCGGGAGTAATGTCGGGGTCGAGCCCTGAGCCTGAAGCTGTCACCAGATCAATCGGCACTGGCTGTGATGGGTTGTCGGCACTGGCCTTGGCGACGTCGCCCTGAATACGCGTCACCAGTTTCTGGTTGGATTGTGCGTAGTTTGATCCGCTTGAATTGGCCGCGTCGTAACCGTTTCCAGCGGCAGAGGGACGACTATGAAAGTATCTGTCTGAGCTGAAGTTCTGCCCGATCAGCGCGGATCCAATAACGACGCCGTTGCGTGTGATGAGGTCGCCGTTCGCCTGAGCCTTGAGAGCGAATTGCGCGAAGCCGGTGACGAGAAGCGGATAGCCGATGCCAAGGGTCAGTGTTGTGACCAGCGTGAATCGGATTGCGACTTTTAGTGTGTTTGCAAACATGACGGTTTCCTATAGGTCCTGTTGAACGTCTCGTTACGCAAGGTGCAGCGTCGTGAGCACCACATCGATCACCTTGATGCCGAGGAACGGGACGATGATGCCGCCGACTCCGTAGATGAGCAGATTGCGTTGGAGCAGCGCCTGTGCGGATTTTGGCTCGTATTTCACGCCTTTGAGTGCCAGAGGCACGAGCGCGATGATGATGAGCGCGTTGAAAATCACCGCGGACAGGATTGCTGAGTGCGGCGTTTGCAGATGCATGACGTTGAGCGCGTTGAGCACGGGGAAGACTCCGGCGAACATAGCGGGGATGATGGCGAAGTACTTTGCCACGTCGTTGGCAATTGAGAAGGTCGTGAGTGCTCCCCGGGTCATGAGCAACTGCTTGCCGATCTCCACGATCTCGATCAGCTTAGTCGGGTTGGAGTCGAGATCGACCATGTTGCCGGCCTCTTTCGCCGCTTGCGTGCCGGAGTTCATCGCGACGCCTACATCGGCCTGAGCGAGCGCGGGAGCGTCGTTGGTTCCATCGCCGGTCATGGCTACGAGCTTGCCCTTGGCCTGTTCGCGCTTGATGAGGTCCATCTTGTCTTTGGGTTTGGCTTCGGCGAGGAAGTCGTCGACGCCGGCCTCTCGTGCGATGACTGCTGCGGTTAGGGGATTGTCGCCGGTGATCATGATGGTACGAATGCCCATGGAGCGGAGTCGAGCGAGACGGTCTTTGAGTCCGCCTTTGACGATGTCCTTGAGGTAGACGACGCCGAGTGCGGTGCTGTTTTCGACGACGACGAGTGGCGTGCCGCCGAGACGGGCGATCTCTTCGACTTTGTCGGTGACTTTGCGAGGCATCGAGGAGCCGAGCGACTCGAGATATTTTGCAATCGCGTCGGCAGAACCTTTGCGGATTTTGGTGCCGGGAAGGTCGATGCCTGACATCCGGGTCTGGGCGGTGAAGGCGACGAACTCGGCCTGCATTCCGGTGAGGTCGCGTCCGCGCAGGTTGTATTTCTCTTTGGCGAGGACGACGATGGAGCGGCCCTCCGGAGTTTCATCGGAAAAGGATGCCAGCTGCGCGGCGTCGGCGAGGCGCTCGGTGCTGATCTCGGGAGCAGGGAAGAACTCTGTAGCCTGACGATTGCCGAGGGTGATGGTTCCGGTCTTGTCGAGTAGCAGCGTGTTCACATCGCCTGCGGCCTCGACCGCACGTCCGGACATGGCGAGGACGTTGTATTGCACGAGACGGTCCATGCCGGCGATGCCGATCGCTGAGAGCAGGCCGCCAATGGTGGTTGGGATCAGACAAACCAACAGCGAAACGAGGACGAAGACCGTCTGTGGCGCGTGCGAATAGATTGCGAAGGGCTGCAGCGTAGCGACGGCGAGCAGGAAGACGATGGTGAGTCCCGAAAGCAGAATGCTCAGCGCGATTTCGTTCGGCGTCTTCTGCCGTTCGGCGCCTTCGACTAACGCGATCATGCGGTCGAGGAAGGTTTCGCCGGGGTTGGAGGTGATTTTGATTTTCACCCAGTCCGACAATACTCGAGTGCCGCCAGTGACCGCTGAGCGATCGCCGCCGGCCTCGCGAATGACGGGGGCGGATTCCCCGGTGATTGCGGATTCGTCGACCGACGCCACACCCTCGATGACCTCGCCGTCGCCGGCGATGAACTGGCCGGCTTCGACGCGGATGATGTCGCCGGTACGGAGCATAGAACTTGAAACAGCTTCGGTTGTGCCGTCGGTGCGAAAGCGGTAGGCCATGGTCTCGCCCTTGGCTTTGCGGAGCGTGTCGGCCTGGGCCTTGCCGCGGCCTTCGGCCATTGCTTCGGCGAAGTTGGCAAAGAGGACGGTGAACCAGAGCCAGAGGGTGATCTGCAGGTTGAAGCTGATGCCGGGTTTGTGCTGCAACAGATCCTGAAGAAATAGAGCGGTGGTGAGGAGGCTGCCTACTTCGACGACGAACATTACCGGATTCTTGACCATCAGGCGCGGGTTGAGTTTGGTGAACGCGCCAACGAAGGCCTGTTGCAGAATTGCCGGATTCCAAAGGCTGAGTTTTTCAGTTGCCATAATATTTTCTCCGCTCTAGCTGAAGAGCTGTCCGGCCCGCAGGAGGAGGTGTTCGAGGATTGGACCCAGACTGAGTGCCGGGAAGAACGTCAGCGCGCCAACGATCAGAATGACTCCGCCGAGCAGCACGGAAAAGAGGGCCGTATTCACGGGGAAGGTTCCTGGCGAGGGCGGCACGCTCTTCTTCATCGCCATGTTGCCGGCGATGGCGAGCATGGGGATCATCATTAGGAAACGCCCGGCCAGCATAGTGAAGCCGAGGCTGAAGTTGTACCAGTGGGTGTTGGCGCTGATTCCGGCGAAGGCAGAGCCGTTATTGCCGGCGGCTGAAGTAAAGGCGTAAAGGATTTCCGTTAACCCATGTGGCCCGGTGTTGTTCAAGGCGCTCAGACCCATGTTGGGTGCGAGCACTGAAACGGCGGTGAGCACAAGAATCAGTAGCGGGAAGATGAGGATATACAGCATCGCCATCTTTACGTCGTAGGCTTCGATCTTCTTGCCGAGGTATTCGGGAGTGCGGCCCACCATCAATCCGGCGATAAAGACGGCCAGGACGACGTAGATCAGCACCCCGTACAGACCCGAGCCGACGCCGCCGAAGACGATCTCGCCGAGCATGATGTTGATGAGCGGCACCATTCCGCCGAGCGGAGTGAATGAGTCGTGCATCGAGTTGACTGCGCCGCAGCTTTCGTCGGTGGTGATGGCTGCGAAGAGTGAGGATTGCGAGATGCCGAAGCGGACTTCCTTGCCTTCCATGTTGCCGCCGGATTGCAGGGTAGTCGTTTGCTGTGCGACGCCGTGAAGCAGTGGGTGAGGCTGCGACTCGGCGGCGTAGATAGCGATGAACCCGAAGATCAGCAAGGCGAACATCGTCGCAAAGACGGCCCAACCGTGTCCCGGTGAGCCGGTGATCCTGCCGAGGGTGACGGTCAGCGCTGCCGGAATGAGGAACATCAGCAGCATCTCGACGAAGTTGGTCAGGGGTGTCGGGTTCTCAAACGGATGCGCGCTGTTGGTGTTGAAGAATCCACCGCCGTTGGTGCCGAGCATCTTGATTGCTTCCTGCGAGGCGACTGGGCCCTGGCCTATCGTCTGCGGGGTAGGGGACTTTTCGAGAGGCGTGGCAACGGTATACGCCTTCAGATTCTGCGGGACTCCCTGCTGGATCAGGATTGGGGAAACAATAAGGCAGATCGGCAGCAGAAGCCAGAGGATGGACCGCGTCGCATCGACCCAGAAGTTGCCGAGGGTGAGCGACTGCTTGCGCGCAATGCCGCGTACGAGCGCGATGCCAACGGCGATGCCGACGGCCGCGCTCAGAAAGTTGTGATATGCCAGCCCCACCATTTCGGTGAAATAGCTCATTACCGCTTCGGGCACATACGATTGCCAGTTCGTATTGGTAGTGAACGAGGCAGCCGTGTTCCATGCCAGATCCGGGGCTACGGCTGCGAGACCCTGGGGGTTCCAGGGCAGGAGATGTTGTGCGCGCTCGATCACGTAGGTGAGCAGCAACGAGACGAAGCTGAAGAGCAGCATGGCGACGGTGTATTGGCGCCAGTTCATCTCGACAGCGGCGTCGATTCCGCTTGCTTTGTAGATCATCCGCTCAATCGGTCTGAGGATCGGATCGAGGAAGGTCTTTTCTCCCTCGAGAACTCGGGCGATGTAGATGCCGAGAGGGCGCATCAGGGCGAGCACAACCGCGAACAGGACTGCCGCCTGCAGCCATCCATTCAGTGACATTTCAGAATTTCTCCGGCTTCAACAATGTTGCGAAAAGATAAACAATCAACAGTACGGTCAACACAACGACGACGATGGTCGTGATATCCATGGCGGCTACCTCAACTTTTCGCAGCCCTGGACGTACCAGAGGGCCACGGCGAAAAAGACGGCGGTGAAGATCAGAGCGAGCAGGTCCCACATAAAGACTTCTCCCAGGATGGCCTTGACTGCACAGTTGTCGCAGTGGGCCATCCACTGCTCTGATTAAAGGCGCAGGCCGCTAAGTGCCTCATAAGCGGTTTATAAAGAAATCGTAAAGGCGCCTGGCCAGCACGACTTTCGCGGATTTGTAGCAACGCGGGGCGATTGTCGGTTAGCCGACGCCTGTCGGCCAGCGCTTGAGTGGCGGCGTCAGTCACTTTTTCGGTTGGTAATTTATCGCTAATTCAGCAAAATAATCGGGAGGCCATTCTTAATGAGAAAAGTCGCCATACTCTTCCTGACACTTCTGGGCCCGGTATCTTTGCGGGCGCAGGACGCGCAATCGCTGAGCCAGTTCTTCGAGGGCAAGCAAGTCGTCGTCAAGATCGATATGCCTGGGTCACAACAAGGGATCGACATCTTTCCGCAGAAGGAGAATTCGCTTGACGCCAAGAACTACGGCAAGAGGATGAAGAGCTTTCCGGTTGCGCTGCATAACGGCGACGCTGTGATGGTCACTACGGTGAAGGTGAAAGACAAGCTGATTGAATTCCAGCTTGGTGGAGGAGGGTTTGGTACGTTTGGCGACGATACCGACACTTCCGTCAAATTCACGCCGGCGCCGAAGAGCGACCGCGAGAAAGACCTGGAAAATCAGTTGTCGAACACCGATGACTCCGATCAGAGGGCGAGCATTCAAAGGGAACTCGACTACGTAAGAAGGCAGCGCGAGCGCGACGACCAGCGCAACAAAGCACTGGCCGAGGAAGCTGCCAAGGAAAAGAGGTACCAGGTTGATCAGGACCGCATGAAGGGCGGCTCGCGTTTCAATTTGAAATATGACGGCAAAGTGCCCCCGAACATTACTCCGCAGGATGTGATGGCGGCGCTGAGCCCGTATCTAAGCTTTCCTCCGGGGATGGGCGGCGGCGGGGCTCAAGGAGTAGCCGGCGGCGCAAGTATAGTAGCGCCGGTGGCGACGGGTGCTCCCGCAACCGGGGCTCCGGCGACGATCAATGGTCTGCAGAAAGGCATGCATCAAGACCAGGTACGAGCGCTTCTTGGAAATCCGACCGGCTCGGCCGATACCGATCATGACGGCCTGCAGGTCCACTCCGAGACTTATGTGCAGGGCAACTCTTATATCCACGCTGATTTTGTGAATGGCGTGCTGGTGAGGTATTCCATAGACGTGCACTGATGGTGGTGATTATTCCGGCGCACCGTCGGGCAGAAAGCGGTAGCCGACCCAGGGCTCAGTCTGGAAATATTGTTTGCCGCTTTCGTTTTCGAGCTTGCGACGCAGCTGACCGATGAAGACGCGCAAATACTCCGGCTGGTGCGCGGACTGTGCTCCCCAGACTGCGGTCAGCAGGGCGCGGTGAGTCAGCACTTTGCCGGAGTTGCGTGCGAAATGCAGCAGCAGGTCAAACTCTTTTGGCGTGAGGTGGACTGCCTGCCCTGAAACGGTGACGGTGTGAGCCTCGGGGTCCACACGGAAGTCGCCGATCTCGACGACTTGGTCTGTAGTTCGCTCGGGCGCTCGGCGCAGGTGCGCACGGACGCGTGCCTGCAGCTCCTGAATACTGAAGGGCTTGGTCACGTAGTCGTCTGCACCGGCGTCGAGGGCCTCGATCTTGGAGCGCTCCTGGTCGCGAACCGAGAGGACGATGATCGGGGTTGAGGTCCTTTTCCGGATCGCTTTACAAACCTCGATGCCGCTCATGCCGGGCATCATGAGATCGGTGATGATCAGGTCCGGCGCCCAGTCTTCAAAGAGCAGCAATGCTTCCTCGGGATCGTTGGCGATCCGCACATCGTATGCCTGTGCCGATAGCGCGGTCCGCAAGACCCGCGTGATCTGCGCTTCATCATCGATGATCAGGATGCGTCCGGGCATTGGCGTCTCATTCCTCACCATAACACCGCGAACGCAGCCATCGCCGGGTGCGGAGGTTGCTGTATCATCCACGCAGTTAAGATGAAACGAGACTCTCCGCCATTGCGCGTCGCAGCGGCCCGCTATGCGCTGATCACCCTGGTTCCGTTGCTGATCGTGGCGTTCTATAGCCGCGTGCTGCGTGTGAATCAAACGACGGTCGCGCTGACCTTTCTGGTGCTCGTGTTGCTCGTGGCCACGCGCTGGCGCCTGGCATACTCCGTGTATCTGTCGCTGCTCTGCACCTTTCTCTACAACTTCTTCTTCCTGCCGCCAATTGGCACGCTGACGATCAGCGACCCGCAAAACTGGGTCACGCTGGGAGCATTTCTTGCGGCCAGCGTGCTGGTGAGCCATCTAGCCGATGCCGAGCGCCAGGCGGCGGCGCAGTCCGAAGCTCGCCGCGAGGATGTTGAACGCCTCTTCGAGTTTAGCGAGCAGTTGCTGCTCCACGACGATCTGTCTGCACTGGCGCGGACGGCGCCGTCGCTGATTGCCTCCATATTCAAGCTCGGTGCGGTCGCGTTGTATGTTCGCCAGCAGGGCAGAGCGTACTACTCCGACCCGAACAACGAACTTCTGCCATTGGAGCGGCTGAAAGTGGCCGCTGAGGAGCCAGAATCGCTGGAAAGTAATGCGTCCGGGGTGAGAGTGCTGCCGCTGGCGTTGGGCATGCAGTCCAGCGGCGTTCTCGCGTTAACGCAGGGCGACTATGCAGAGGGGATGTATGAGGCGATCGCCGGCCTGATGGCTATTGCGCTCGAACGGGCCTCGGCCCTGGCGAGCTTCAGCCATATCGAGGCTTCGCGGGAGGGAGAGCGGCTGCGCAGCGCTTTGCTTGATTCTGTTACTCATGAGTTGCGGACGCCGCTTACCGCGATCCGCGCGGCAGCCACCATGCTGATCAGCCAGTCTGAGATTGCCGAGAGTGATCGGCGCGAGATGTATGCGGTGGTCGAGGAAGAGAGCGCGCGGCTCGACCGGCTGATAGGGCAGGCCGTGGAGATGGCGCAGCTTGATTCCGAGAGTCTACAGGTTCGGGCCCAGCCGCAGAGTCTGCGCGAGGTAATCGATCTTGCCCTTGAAGACACGCGCTCGCTGTTGCGCTCTCGTGCAATCGAAGTGAATGTACCGGAAGATCAACCGCCCGTCGCGATGGACCGCGAGTTGGTCCGGCGGGTGTTGCGGCAACTGATCGAGAATGCGGCAAAGTATTCGCCGGCCGACTTGCCTATTAGCCTGTCAAGCGAGCTGTCGGAAGACCGGCTCATGGTCACGGTCAGCGATAGGGGGCCGGGCATCGACGCCGCTGATCAGCCGTTTGTCTTTGACAAGTTTTTTCGCGGCAAGCAGAGTGAACGAGTGCAGGGCTCTGGTATGGGGCTGGCGATCGCGAGAGCTATCCTCAGAGCGCACGGCGGCGGCATCGAAGTGAGCAGTAGCGGCGAGCAGGGAACCTCGTTCCGGTTCTGGCTGCCCGTAAATCCGACGAGCCATTGATGGCAATGCCAAGATACGTTCTGATGGCCGGACTTCCCGGCACGGGAAAATCGACTCTCGCGAAAGCCCTGGCCCGCGAGGTGGATGGAGCTGTCCTGAGCAAGGATGCGGTCCGCGCCGTGATCTTTCCAGGAGGGCTCACCGACTACACGCGAGAGCAGGACGATCTTTGCTTCGGGATAGTGCTCGAGGCGGCGAGATATCTGGTCGAACGCCGGCGCGCTGAGTTCATTTTTCTGGATGGGCGTACTTTTTCGCGGAGGGATCAGATCGAGCACGCAGTTCAGGCCGCAGAGCGAGCGGGCTGCGCGTGGAAAATTGTTCTAACCACCTGTCCTGACGAGGTAGCTGAAGCGAGACTGATGGCAGATGCCGGGAAGCACCCGGCTTCGAACCGGAGCATGGAGCTGTACCGCGAAGTCAAAGCCCGTTTCGAGCCCATCGCTCGCCCTTATTTCGAGATCGACACTTCGCGGCCGCTTGAGATTTGCGTCGAACGGGCGCTAGGTTCCTTACGGAATGGTAACTAAGCGGGGCCATTGCCGACTTGCGCGACCGCGTCGCGGTTTTCCCCTAGAATGTAAGAGTCATGGAAGAATTTCCCCGGCTTACGCGGCTGCCCGCGTACGTCTTTAGCATCACCAGCGAACTGAAGGCCACCGCCCGCCGCCGTGGCGAAGACATCATCGATTTCGGCATGGGTAACCCCGACGGCGCGACTCCGAAGCACATCGTAGACAAGATGGTTGAGGCGGCGCAGAAGCCGGCGACGCATCGGTATTCGGTTTCGAAAGGGCTGCCGCGGCTGCGCAGGGCTATCGCCAACTGGTACGACGGCCGGTATGGGGTCTCTCTCGATCCTGAGAACGAGGCCATTGTCACGATCGGCTCCAAAGAGGGGATTGCGCACCTTTGTCTGGCTACCATGGACCGCGGCGATGTGGTTGTGGTGCCCAACCCGAGCTACCCGATCCATATTTACGGGCCGATCATCGCCGGCGCCAACGTGCGCAGCGTGGCCGTGCACAACACGGATGAATTTCTCGCCGAGCTGGAACATTCCATTCCGCTTATGTATCCGCGGCCGAAGATGCTCATTCTCAACTTTCCCGCGAACCCGACGACGCAATGCGTCGATCTTCCGTTTTTTGAGCGGGTGGTTGCGTTGTGTCGCGAACACAACATATATCTTGTGCACGACCTCGCATATGCCGATCTGACCTTTGACGGGTATCGTGCGCCGTCTGTCCTGCAGGTTCCCGGAGCTAAAGATATTGCGGTTGAATTCTTCACCCTCTCGAAAAGCTACAACATGCCCGGCTGGCGGGTCGGCTTCATGGTCGGGAACCGCAAGTTGGTTGCCGCGCTAGCACGGCTGAAGAGTTATTTTGATTACGGGACGTTTACTCCTATCCAGGTGGCCTCGATTCTCGCCCTTGAAGGCCCCCAGGACTGCGTTACGGAGATCGTCGATAACTACCGCAGGCGCCGCGACGTCCTGGTGCAGGGTCTCGACAAGGCTGGATGGAATGTGAAACTTCCGAAGGCGACGATGTTTGTTTGGGCGGCGATTCCCGAGCCCTATCGGCATCTGGGTTCGCTAGAGTTTTCCCGCAAGCTGCTGCTCGATGCGAAGGTAGCCGTGAGCCCGGGCATCGGCTTCGGCGAGTTCGGTGACGGGCACGTTCGCTTTTCGCTCATAGAGAACGAGGAGCGCACGCGCCAGGCTTTGCGCGGCATCCGCCAGATGTTCGCCCACGACGGAGTGCTGACGACAACTGTCTAAGCTCTTTGTTAGCCTTACGTCTGGACGGAATGAAGAAAACCGCAATCATCATAGGAGCAGGCCCCGCCGGCCTTACCGCTGCGTATGAACTACTCACCCGCAGCGACATTCGTCCCATCGTGCTGGAGAAAAGCGACGCGATGGGAGGCATCTCGCGTACCGTCCGGTATAAAGGAAACCGCATCGACATTGGTGGTCACCGGTTCTTCTCGAAGAGCGATCGGGTGATGAACTGGTGGCTCAGCCACATGCCCGTCAATGCGGCTGCTGGGGCACAAGCGAACCAGATTTCCTACCATGGACACCGTCGGGAGGTCTCGGCGGCGGTAACGCAGGACGATGACGCAGTGATGCTCATTCGGCAGCGAAAATCGCGCATTTATTTCTTACAGAAGATTCTTCGACTATCCGATTCGCCTGAGTGCGCAGACGTTGTGGAAGCTGGGGCCTATACGTACGGTCAAAATAGGCTTGAGCTATCTGAAGACGGTGCTCTTCCCTCCGAAGAAAGTCGAGAACCTGGAAGAGTTCTTTATCAGCCGCTTTGGCCGGGAACTCTACTTGACGTTCTTCAAGTCCTACACGGAAAAGGTGTGGGGAGTGCCTTGCGAAAAGATCAGCGCCGAATGGGGAGCGCAGCGTATTAAAGGCCTTTCGATCACCAAGAGCCTCATTCATTTCCTTAAGAACGCTACCAGCAAAAAGCCAGGCGACGTCAGCCAGAAGAACACTGAAACCAGCCTCATTGAGAATTTCATGTATCCGAAATTTGGGCCAGGACAGTTATGGGAGTTGGTCGCGGACAAGATCATCGCGATGGGCGGAGAGATTGTCACCGGGGTGGATGTTAACCAGATTCATTGCCGGGACGGCGCGGTGGTCAGCCTTGGGACGACGGACGCGAGTGGAAGTAAAAGAGATTTTTGCGGAGACTATTTTTTCTCCACGATGCCGATCCAGGAGCTTGTCCTCGCCCTCGATGTTAGCGTTCCTACCGAAGTGAAAGAGATCAGCGATGGTCTGCAGTATCGTGACTTCATTACGGTAGGGCTGCTTGCCAGCAAGCTAAGCGTGCACGACAAGGGGTCGCCGAATCTACTCATCAAGGACAACTGGATTTATATCCAGGAGCCGGATGTGACGGCAGGACGGCTGCAGATATTCAATAACTGGAGCCCGTTCCTGGTCAATGATCCGAACACAGTCTGGATCGGTGTCGAATACTTCTGCTACGACAGTGATCCGATCTGGAAGCAGCCGGATGATGAGATAGCCGCACTCGCGAAGAGGGAACTGGAGCAGATTGGGATTCTCAAACAAGTGGACGTGCTGGATGCGACGGTGATTCGGGTGCCCAAGACTTACCCCGCCTACTTCGGCGCTTACGAACGCTTTGACGAGCTCCGCGCCTATCTCGATGAATTTCCCAACCTTTTCCTGGTTGGCCGCAATGGCATGCATAAGTACAACAATCAGGACCACTCGATGCTGACAGCCATGACGGCGGTCGATAATATTCTCGCCGGGCGTGAAGACAAAGAGAATATCTGGGCGGTCAATACCGAGATGGAGTACCACGAGGCGCGGAACGAATCGACAGATGACGTAGAAGGTCCGGTATTGGCGACCAATACTTTGCCGTGATGTATCCAGCACAGCTTCACGAGTGCGTCCAGGAAGCAATGATCCTCGACCGCGACTTTCCCGAATCGCAGCCAGCCGCTAAGATGGTCGCCATGCCCTTTACGCCTAATCGCCGCAGTTTCCTTATTGCCAGTGGAATGACCGCGCTGGCCTCGACCCGTGTCCTTGGCGCTAACGACAGTCTCCGTGTCGGCGTGATCGGTGCGGGCGGCCGCATGAACAACCTGCTCGACGCAGCCGACAAATGCGGCGGGTACCAGATAGTCGCCGTCAGCGATGTCTATGGGCCGCACTGCGATCGGGTCAAGGAGCGATCCAACGGCCTCGCGACCACGCATGTCGACTATCACGAGGTTTTGCAGCAAGAAATTGACGCTGTCTTCATCGCCTCGCCGGACCATTGGCATGTACGGATGGCGGTCGACGCTTTGGCTGCCGGCAAAGATGTGTATCTGGAAAAGCCAGTTACACACACACTTGAAGAGGGCGCGACGCTCACTCATGCGGTGCGGTCGAGCAAACAGATTTTGCAGTGCGGAATGCAGCAGCGGAGCTGGACGCACTTTCGCGATGCGGTAGATCTGATCCAGGGTGGAAGCCTTGGGCGTGTGCCCCAGGTGAGGACTTACTGGTGGCAGAACTACAACGTGAGCTGGATTCCCAAGCCGATGGACACGCAGGCGCTCGACTGGCAGGGGTGGCTGGGGGGTGCGCCTGATCAGCCGTTTACCCTCGAAAAATACTACCGCTGGCGTTGGTTCTGGAGCTTCGGCGGGGGCGCTATGACCGACCTTTTCGCCCATTGGATTGACGTTGTGCAGTGGGCGATGAAGGAAGACCAGCCAACGATGGCCCAGATGCTCGGAGACAAATATGTCTTCCAGCAATGGGAGTGTCCGGACACTATCCAGGCGGCGCTGCGCTACCCCGGATTCGATGTGGTCTATGAGGGCATGATGGCTTCGTCGATCGACGATGGCGGACTTGAATTTCGCGGTACCGATGCCACACTCAAGCTGAATCGCAGCGGATTCAGCGTCTACCGCGAAGGGGTCTCGAGCAAGGAAAATCCTGTGCTCAAGGCGGAGAGCTTCCGCGATGGGACGATCACACACATGCAGAACTTTTTCGACTGCATCAAGAGCCGCAAGGAACCGAATGCCCCGGTCGAGGCTGGTGTCGCCGCGGCTCGCGCCGGTCATATCGCGAACCTGGCATACCACAAAGGTGGCCAGACGGCGTGGCCAGTTAAGGCTTCTGGGTAGGGGAGCGGGCATTCATCGGAAATTAACCAAGAAGAGAATGGGAACCCATTGTGATGGTCTGTTAACATCCTGGTTTGGAAGGAGGTTGCTTCACTATGAGCCCGGAATCTGCGTTCCGCTACGAACTTGAAAAGTCGCGCAACGAAGAGCTCGGCGTCGACGTGACGACGATCCATTGCCACGGACGGCTGACCAACGACAACTCGAGTCAGATCAAAGAGGTCGTCAAGCCCATGATCGGTCATGGCGGCCACATTGTCATCGATCTTGCCGACCTGAATTACATTGACAGCTCCGGCCTCGGCGCTCTCGTCGGTCTCAAAGTCGCCGCCCTGAAGACGGGGCTGTGCCGACTTGAACTTGCCAACTTGACCCCGAGGGTCAAGGAGCTACTCAGCCTGGCGAATTTGACGAAGCTGTTCGCGTCGTAGGGATCCAGAGCAAGCTGTCGGTCCCGGCGAATTCTATCGCTTCCATTTCTGCTAACGAGTATTCGCTGGCCTCGAGTGGAATCCGTGCGTGGTGCAGTACCATCAAAGCAGGCACATGGATTTTCAGCTAGTCAGCGATTACAAGCCGCGCGGCGATCAACCCCGCGCGATTGATGAACTCATCTCCGGCATTGCGGCCGGCGAGCAGCACCAGACACTACTTGGCGTTACGGGGTCGGGCAAGACCTTCACGATGGCCAAGATTATCGAGGAGCTCAATCGACCCGCTCTGATTCTCGCGCACAACAAGACCCTTGCCGCGCAACTCTTTCACGAGTTCAAGCAGTTCTTTCCTTCGAACGCGGTCGAGTATTTCGTCTCCTACTACGACTACTACCAGCCTGAGGCGTACATCCCCTCCGGCGACTTGTATATCGAGAAGGAAGCGACGATCAACGAGGAGCTGGACAAGCTGCGGCTCTCAGCGACGCGATCCCTCTTTGAGCGGCGCGATGCGATCATTGTGTCGTCTGTCTCTTGCATCTATGGCCTCGGCTCGCCGGAGGCCTACTACGGCATGTTGATGCTGCTTGAAAAGGGGCAGAAGATTCGGCGTGAAGACATTACTCGCCGCCTGGTCGAGATCCTCTACGACCGTAACGATGCCGACTTCCGTCGTGGGACGTTCCGGGTGCGCGGCGATGTGATCGAAGTTTTTCCGACTTACGATGAGAACGCCTTCCGCATTGAACTCTTTGGGGACGAGATCGAGTCGCTGTCGCAGATCGATCCGTTGTTTGGCACGGTGCGCCAGAAGTATGCGCGGCTGCCTATTTATCCAAAGTCGCATTATGTGGTTCAGCCGGAGAGACGATCGACGGCGGTCGCCACCATTCTTGAAGAGCTCGAATGGTGGGAGAAAGAGCTGGAGAGCCAGGGGCGGCTCGTAGAGTCTCAACGCGTTCATCAGCGGACTCGATTTGATCTCGAGATGATCAAGTCGATGGGTTATTGTCACGGCATCGAAAATTACTCGCGGCATTTTTCGGGCCGGTTGCCGGGTGAGCCTCCTCCTACGCTGCTGGACTATTTTCCACGGGACTTCCTTATCTTTATCGATGAGTCGCATGTGACCGTGCCGCAACTTCATGGCATGTGGCATGGTGACCGGTCGAGGAAACAGAACCTTGTCGACTACGGATTTCGGCTGCCTTCGGCGATGGACAATCGTCCGCTCAAGTTTGAGGAGTTTGAGAGCCGGGCCGGGCAGGTCATCTATGTTTCGGCGACGCCGAGCGCCTATGAACTGACTAAATCATCGGGCGTGGTGGTCGAGCAAATCATCAGGCCGACCGGGTTGGTCGATCCGGAGATAGAGATACGGCCAATTCGCGGACAGATTGATGATTTGCTGGCCGAAATTCGTACCAGAGCTGCGAAGAATGAACGAGTCCTGGTGACGACGCTGACCAAGCGCATGGCTGAAGATCTTGCGAGCTACTACAGCGAAGTCGGCGTACGCTGCCGTTATATGCACTCGGAGATTGAGACGCTGGAGCGCATTCGCATCCTTCGCGATCTGCGTAAGGGCGAATATGACGTTCTCATCGGTATCAACCTGTTGCGCGAGGGGCTCGATCTGCCTGAGGTTTCTCTAGTGGCGATTCTGGATGCAGATAAAGAGGGCTTCCTGCGCAGTTCCGGTTCACTGATTCAGACGATTGGGCGCGCCGCGCGAAATATCAATGGCCGGGCGATCCTCTACGGCGACAAGATGACTGACTCGATGAGGCAGGCTATCGATGAAACCAATCGCCGGCGTGAGGTTCAGGTTGCGTATAACGAAGAACACGGCATTACGCCTACTTCGATCATTCGCGCCGTCGATATGTCGCTGGCCCAGATATTGAAGGCAGAATATGCCGATTTGGCCGATGCAGATGAGAGCTTACCTGAGTTTAAGAACCAATTGGAGCTCGACGCTCATATTGCGAACCTGGAATCGGATATGAGGGAAGCGGCGAGGAAATTTGAATTTGAGAAAGCTGCGAAGCTGCGCGACCTGGTGAAGGATTTGCGGACGAAGGAATTTCTGTTTTCGTAGGTCTAGTGAAAATCATGCGACCGCACTGCGGCCTCGCTTCCCATGAGCTGCAATACCCTATCAGCGCGTACATGGACGACGGTGTCCTGGTTCTGTAATTTGCCTTCGATGAGCAGGAACTTTCCGCGACTGATCAACACGCGTTCGCGCTCGTAGAGCTCAGGGCCGATGATGACGTTCATGATACCGGTCTCGTCCTCCATTGAAAGAAAGATGAAGCCTTTGGCTGTTCCCGGCCGTTGCCGGGCGATCACGCAGCCGGCTGCGCGCACGTAGGCGCCGTCGCGATGTACCTGCAATTCCTGCGCAGATAGAATTCGCCTGCGGCGAAGCTCTTCGCGGCGATAGGCCATGGGATGATGGCCGATGGTGACTCCCGTGCCGGAATAATCGGCAACGAGACGCTCTTCGGTGGTCATCTTGCGCAGTGGCGATTTGTCGGACCCTTCGCTGGGAGGTACGTCGCGTTGCCGTAATAACGGCCCTACCGGACGCCCGGCCTGCTCGACCTGCCAGAGCGCATCGCGGCGATGCTCTACGCCCTCAAGACTGTTGAGGGCGCCGACGCGCGCGAGCTGTTTTAGTTCGCGGGGATTCAGTTCTGGGACACGCAGGACTAATTCATCGGTTGAACGAAATGGGCCCTCTCTCTCTCTAGCTGTCATGATGGCTTCCGCCGATTGTTGGCGCAACCCTTTCACGTAAAGCAGGCCCATTCGCAGGGAGAGGCTTTCGTCGGACTCCTTTTCTACTGTGCATTGCCAATCCGATCGCTGTACATCGATCACTCTGACACGCAGGTCATGCCGTTGAGCATCTTTGACAATGACTGCCGGCATGTAGAAGCCCATCGGCTGGTTATTCAAGATCGCGCAAGTAAATGCGGCCAGATAATGCACCTTGAAGTACGCCGAGGCGTACGCGATCAGCGCGAAACTCGCTGCGTGGGACTCAGGGAATCCGTAGAGTGCGAACGAAGAGATACCCTGCACAATGCGGTCTTGGGTAGGAGCATCCAGGTTGCGTTCGGTCATGCCCTTGCGGAGTTTGACTTCGAGTTCTTTCATCCGAGCCATTGAACGCTTCATGCCGACGGCTCGGCGGAGTTCTTCGGCCTCTGCTCCGGTAAAGCCTGCCACGGTCATTGCGATTCGCAGTAGCTGCTCCTGGAACAGCGGCACTCCTAATGTGCGTGCCAGGACAGGTTTTAGAGAAGGATGCAGGTAAGTGACTTCCTCCTTGCCCTGCCTGCGGCGCATGTATGGGTTCATGTTGCCGCCGACGATCGGGCCGGGGCGAATGATCGCTACTTGCACGACTATGTCATAGAAGACTTTCGGCATGTTTCGCGGGAGGGAGGCCATCTGTGCGCGGCTCTCGACCTGGAACATGCCGACTGTATCCGCGCGTTGCAGTGTTTTGTAGACCAACTCATCGTCTGCTGGTATCTGGGCGAAATCCTCTGTTTTGCCGTAATGCCTCGGGATTAGATCGAGACAATCCTTGACCACCGCCATCATTCCGAGCCCGAGCAAGTCGACCTTGATCAAGCCCATGTCGGAGCAGTCTTCTTTGTCCCATTGAACGACTGTGCGGCCGGGCATCGAAGCGCGCTCGAGGGGGACGACGCGGTTCAATTGCCCCTGGCAGATCACCATGCCGCCGGAATGTTGGCCAAGATGACGAGGCAGGTCCTGCAGGCGTAGAGATAATTCCAGGTACTTGGCGATGCGGGGATGCTTGAGGTCGAAGCCTGCGTGGTGGAAGCTGTTTGCCAGAGTGTCATTTGGCCCGCGCCACTCCCAATTGCCTACCAAGCTTGAGAGCCTGCCCAGTGTTTCCGCATCGAAGCCGAGCGCTTGGCCGACCTCGCGTGCGGCCGATTTGCCGCGGTAGGTGATAACGTTGGCGGTCATGGCTGCGCCGAGTTCGCCATAGCGCTGGTAGACATACTGAATTGCTTGTTCGCGTTTGTCGCCGGAGGGTAGATCGAGGTCTACGTCGGGCCACTCGCCCCGGCTCTCGCTGAGGAATCGCTCGAAGAGCAGATCCATGCCGACGGGATCGATGGCGGTAATCTCCAGCGCATAGCAGACAACGGAGTTTGCGGCGCTGCCTCGGCCCTGGATGAGGATTCCATTTCGTTTGCAGAACTCGACGATGTCCCAGACGATGAGGAAGTATCCGGCAAAGCCAAGTTGGGCGATGAGTGTGAGCTCACGATCGACCTGTTTTTTAACTCTTGCCAATAGACCTGGATCGTTCTTCACGCTATAGCGACGGAAAACCCCTTCATCTACGCGTTTGCGCAGGAAGGCGTCCATTGATTCGCCTTCTGGTACGGGATAGCGGGGAAATTCATAGCCGAGGTCGTCGAGTTCAAAGGCTAATCGTTGCGAGAGCGCCCACGTGTTTGCAATCGCCTGCGGTATATCGCGGAATAGAACACTCATCTCCTTAGCCGAGCGCAGATGCCGCTCAATGTTCAACGTCAGCAATCGTCCGGCATGGTCGAGGTCGGTGTGGTGGCGGATTGCGGTAAGGACGTCGAGGACCTCGTGTTCGTATGCGGTTGCATAGCGCACCCCGTTGGTCGCCAGTACGGGGAGATGAAGTGAACTGGCGATCCGAATTGCTGCCTGGTTGCGCCACTCCCCTTCGCGCTCGCGATGGCGCTGTAGTTCGACGTAGACATTCTCGCGTCCAAAGATGGAGACCAGTCGCTCGACAACTTTGATTCCCGCTTCTTCTCCACAATTCTTGAGTGCAGCAACGAGCGGACCCTCGCCGCCGCCAGTGAGGCAGATAAGTCCGCTGGAGAATTGTTCGAGGTCATCGAAGGTTGCTGCGCCGGCGCATTTCACGGCCTCGCGCATCTTGAACTGAGTGATCATCTGGCACAGGTTCTGATATCCGGTGCGCGAGGCACACAAGAGCGGCAGGCGCACTGGCTCTGACGGATATTGATGGGGAAGCCACTCCGGCGGTGTTAGACGAGGGCCGAAATCTTTGACGGAAATTTCCGCGCCTATATGTGCCCGAACATTTTCTTTGCGACCAAGGGTATGAAACCGTGCTGATCCGTAGAATCCGTTATGGTCGAGCAAGGCGATCGCCGGCATTTCCAATTCTGCCGCTCGCTCGATCAGAGTTTCAGGCAGCGATGCCGCTTCGAGAAAACTGAAGGCGCTAGCGGCATGAAGCTCTATATATGGTTCAGTCATATAGCGCCTGGACTTGCCAACGGTTTGCGATATAGTCGCGCGTCATGCAGCACAGGAGCTGGCTGCCCGTGTGCCCGGTGAAGCTCTGATCTCTCAAGCGAGCGACGATGTCCCATTCCTCGATGGACCATCGACCCTCAGTCCACCAGCCTCCTGCGGCCCGCCATGGGCCATAGCTTTTTTCTGTCTCGTACGCGATTCCGCGAAAGTAAAAGATGTGCGGGCAGTTGTTGCGTAGGGTCATTGCGGCGTTTTCAGCAGGGCGAAGGCGTCGCATGACTGCGGCTGGCAGCTTTGGTTCGTGGGGTATATCCGCTTGGGAAGTTATCACTGAGAATGGCTTCATGCGGAAAGCGTCCGGCTCATGGGTGTCTTTGAGTTCCACGCTGCCGGCGCGCTCCTCGCCAACGATGGCGCGAATGCGTGCCATCGTGACATCCAAACGGCCGGGTTCCGGCAGCTGGGGAGAGAAGAGTCCTAACTGAACCTTGCCAACGATGCCTGTCTCCGCTCGAAGCCAGATCGATAGCACCCCGGCATTTGGAGGATGGGCGATCCAATCGAGGTGAAGCAACTTGAGCCATAAATGTTTGTCGTTTGTGGGCAAAGCCGGTCGCACTATGCGCGTGTGAAGGGCGCCGCCATCCAGGCCGAGTTCTGAAGTAATCACCGCCAGTGAGAGGATTCGCGCAGTGGCTCGGGCAATTAATTGATCGAGCATCAGGCTGACGCCGAAGAGAAGGGAATCGAGCACTTCGACCGGTGTATCCAGCTCGATGCGTTCTTCTAAAGCAATTACTGGATCGATCGGGAGAAACAGATGTGAAGATTCACCACGCGCGAGTTGGCGCAGGCGTTTCCCTTCCTGTCCGAGACGAGCGATCAGGTCTTTTTCCGGGAGCATCGCGAGGACTCCGAGGGTGGTCACGCCCCATTGCGAAAAGGTCTCGGTGTGTTCGGGGGAGATATCCAATACTGTGAGCGGCAGACCGGCGAGCGCGTGACGCTCAGTGCCTGTGGGTACGATTGTGGGTGATTGATTCGAGTAAGTTCCGCGCGCTAAACAAACGGCAGTATGAAAGTTGGAGCTGACTGCGATCGAGGCGCGAATGCTGAGAGTTGCCAGGGACTCTTTGATCCGCATGGCGATGCGTTGTGGAGGGCCAAAGAGCGTCTCGCTTCCAGCGATATCTAGAACGCAGCCGAAGGTGTAATTTCCGTTGATCTCTTCAATGCGTGGAGAGAAATTTCCTGCCGATTCGAGTAACGCGAGCCGAGCGGCCTGCTCCTCTGCGGTGGAGCGCTTGAGCAAAATTGCCGAGGGAAAGCTGTCCATCTCAGCGCGGCTCGTTCCTGCGACTACACCTAATTTGTGAGCTGAGTGATTGAAGGAGCAGACCTGTTGGAACGGGACCTCACCTTCCATGACCGCAACTGGTTTCTTGCGCAGCTCTGGGCGGAAACGCAGCATTGCCTGGACGTGGAACTGTCGCGCGTAGATGCATAGATAGAGTTCGCAGCTCATCGCTCACCAGTCCATGAGGTGCGGCTGTGCCACTCGACGCCGCTTTCCCGTTGCGGAGGCTTTCTAATCGGCACGATCTTCGACTCTTCGTGCTCAAAGCGGCGGCGCGAGAGTTCGATGTGGTTCTTGAGGCCGGCAAAGACGGTTGCTCCTGCTTCGAGAGGTTCGGCAGTATCGAGGCGCAAGACTGCTCCAGCACTGCTTTTGGCGCAGGGATGCTGGGTCAACATCACAAAGCTGGATTGGGTGCGTTCGGCGGCGGCCCGGTAGCGAAACCAGGTTGCCAGCGGCACTCGAGAGGCGAACTCCGGGACGATGCTGCCCATATCGAGAACAATCGCGCTGAAGCCGCCGGCCTGTAATAACAGGTCGGTCACTCGCAGAGCCTGGTCGAGTCTCGACCAGGGTTTGGCTTCGGTCGATGTAGGGTCTTTCCGAAACCTACGTTCAATAGTGACGGGCTCAATCCTCTTTGTCTGTGCACGAGGCTTATGTTGCGGCTCGGCGCAACGGGGTTCATACGCCTCGCGCTGTTCGAGCACGTATGATCCGCGACGAGCCGGCAGGCGGTCGGTTGCGACTTGTTCTTCTCGATGATTCTTCTCTGGCGCAGTTGTGTTCAGCGGGCGATTCGGTGCTCCAGGTGTGCCGACGATTCGGTCGCGCTTGTATTTTGGTTTGACGTTGAGCAGAGCGTGCACCGCCGCGGGTAGGCCTTTGCTTTCGCTGCGAGGGTGTGGACTGTTGCCTCCAAACTGAAGCCGGGTTGTATGTGGAGCGCCGGCCTCGTTGTGAGAGTTGGGAGTGGTTTCGTTCGCGACACCGACTGTAACTCCGCAACGCACCCAGAGGAGGCGATCGAGATCGATTCCGGCGGCGGCTGCCGATTCGGGATGTAGTGTGTCCGAGACGTCGATCCAGGCACAAACCTTTCCCTGGCGGGTAATGCTGGCGAGAAATGAGAGCGCTAAAGTGGTCCGTCCGGAGCATTCCAGCCCGACAATTTCAGAGATGGCGCCAACGGGCAGACCGCCGCCCAGCAGCTCATCGATTGCGGCGATGCCGGTGGCTGCTGTTGGGTGAATGGCGCGAGGCTGCGGGGTCAGCGCAGAGGGAATTCGGTGCGCGAGAGCGGCTTCGATCTGAGCGCGGATTTGGGTAGAGGCGGGCATGAATAAGGCGATTTAGCTTCGCCTTATATTCGCCTATGCCAACCAGTCCCGCAACATGGATTTTGGCTTGATGCCTCAATTTATGGGCAAGAATTCCCGTAATTGATTGAATGCAGGAAATATAGAGATTTGAAAATTACCACAGCTCCGGCTAACAGCAAGCGAGTGATTAGAGCCGAGAGCTCCAGTCTGTGGTCTTGAACCAGTAGGTGCGCCGGCTTTCAAGCCAATCGTTGGCAGTCCGTGAATAGATCCAGGAATTCAGGAAATTGACGAAGCCCATATCTCCACGGCGGACAGCAAAGGCGGAAGGGAAGGTCGCGAGTTTGACGCCGGCGGGTACGCTTACTTTGTCTGGAAAGAATTTGGCGACGACCTCTGGCCTTGGGTAGTCTGCAGCCGCGGCGTCGATTTTCCCCTGGACTAAGGCGCTGAAGAGATCGGCGTCGGTGGAGTAGGTTTTGATCTGTGCTTCGGGAAGCATGGTGGAGGTCATCTCCTCGGCGGTTGTGCCTTCGAGGGAACCGATGGTAAGCGTGGGCTTGTTGAACTCCTGCATGGTCGTAAATTGCCCGGCGGTCTTGATGTTCGCGGCGATGGTGACGTCGGTGGTGTTATAGGGCTGGCTGAAATTTACCTGGAGCGCGCGCTGCGGCTCGATGGAAAAGCCGGAGATGATGATGTCGAATTTGTCTGCGAGAAGATCAGGGATCAGGTACTTGAAGGGGTCGGGATGAAACTCGACTTCCACGCCCATGTCTCGCGCTAGCTTTTTGGCGACATCCACGGAAAATCCCATGAGCTTGCCGTCTTTGTCATGCGTTGCCCAGGGAATGATTTCGGTAATGCCGACGCGGAGCTTGCCGCTTTTCTTAATGCGGGCGAGCATGTCATTGGTTGTCCGTGGCGCGACGGCAGAGGGGACTGGTGCCGTTGAGGCTTTGGGGGCGGGCGCCTGGGCCTGGGCGGCACCGCAGCATGCGAGGGCGGTGAGGAGGAAGAACGACGTCAGCGGACGGCGGGAAGTGGGTGTCGTCTTCATGGATTAGCGGTACCTGTTAGGCCGGTTGTTATATCCGTCGTCATAGCCAGCGGCGAAGTCGTTCTGAAATTGTGGAGTAAAGCGGTTGCGATATCGCTGGTAGTAGGGGTCGAGGTCGTCGTCCCAGTCGCGCTGGCCGCTGCGATAGCCGTCGCGGTAGTAGTTCCTGCGCTGTTGGTCGTAGCTGTAGTTGTTGTCGTCGTTATTGTCGTTGTTTTGCGAGGCGATGATAGAGCCGATGACGATTGCTCCGAGGATTCCGGCTGCGACGGCCGCTCCGGTGTTGTTGTCCCCGCCATTATTGCTGTTGTTATTGCCGAATCCATATTCGAATTGGGCCCGGCAGCCACGGTCGACCCAGATGCCTCGATAGTCATATCCCCAGCTGTAACCCTGCTGGCATGGCGAACCCGAGATCTGCCGGGTGAGCTGGACACGATTTTGAGTGTTGGCTCTGCAATAGTGATAGCCTCCGTCGTTGCTGGAACAGATGAGCAATGGGCTCTGCGCAATGGCAGGCATTGTCGACGCAAGTAGGCAACCGATTAGAAAGCGAGAGGTTGATCGATAGAGCTGGTCGAGTCGATTCATGGTCGTTTTCCTGCCGTGATTGTGACCCACTGAGGAGTGAGCCGAAGTATGCACGGATGGCTTGAATAATAATTGACAGGCGTTATAAGTCGAGCGTGATTCTCATTTTTTTGTTTTGCATTTTGGGCCGTTGGTTTTGGCCCAATCCGGCTTGACTACCTGGCGGCCGCGGCCGATGGCGAGCGCGTCTGCCGGCACGTCGTCGGTGATGCATGATCCCGCCCCGATGAAGGAGCCATCGCCGAGAGTGATCGGCGCGACGAGCGTTGAGTCGCTTCCGACAAAGACATCGTTGCCGATGGTGGTCATGTACTTGTCCACGCCGTCATAGTTGCAGGTGATGGTGCCTGCGCCGATGTTGGTGCCGGAGCCGATCGTGGCGTCGCCGAGATAAGTAAGGTGATTGGCCTTGGAGCCTTTGCCCATCTTGATCTTCTTGGTCTCGACGAAATTGCCGATGTGCGCGCCCTCGCCGATCTCGCTGCCGGGGCGAATGTGCGCGTAGGGCCCGATGAATGAGCCGGTACCAATAGTCGCTTCGGTGAGCAGGCTTCCATTGCGAATCAGGACGCTGTTCTCGAGCGTCGAGTTCTCGATGACGGAGTGGGAGCGAATCCTGCAGTCTTCGCCGATTGTTGTGCGGCCGAGTAGCTGAACGAAGGGCTCGATGATGGTATCTGCGCCGACGCTCACGTCTGTGTCGATGGTGACGGTTTCGGGGCGGAAGATGGTGACTCCTGCGGCCATGAGCTCAAGCGCCTTTTTTGCGCGCATGGTGGCGTCGAGCTCCATCATCTCGGCGATGGTGTTGGCTCCGAGCACTTCGTTGGGATCTTCGGACTTGATCGCAACTACGCGTTGTTTCGCGGATACAAGCAGGCCGGCCATGTCGGTGAGATAGAGCTCGCCGTGGGCGTTGTTGGTTGCGAGGGCGTCGATGTGTTCGAAGAGCGGAGCAGTTGCAAAGGCATAGATGCCGGAGTTGATTTCCGGTTCTTTTGATCGCTCGGGAGTGAGCGCCTTTTGCTCGACGATCGCTGTGACCTCAGGAGAGTCCGCGCTACTGCGGATGACTCGGCCATAGCCGAAGGGATCTGCAGGAACGGCGGTGAGGATGGTCATCGCGGCAAGCTGCGAGAAGTGGAAGTCGCGCATCTGTGCGATGGTCTCTGGGCGAATGAGCGGCGCATCGCCGGAGAGCACGAGGAGCGTGTCGTAATTCTTGACGTGCTCGCGGGCGGATTTGATTGCGTGGCCGGTGCCGCGTTGCTCGGGTTGCAGAACGAATTGAACTCCGGTGTTGGCGACAGCAGCTTTCACCTTTTCCGCCTCGTGACCGACGATGACGTAGATATCCTCGGGAGGAACGATCTTTGACGCGGCTGCTATTACATGGGCGAGCAGGGGTTTGCCCCCAATCTCATGCAGGACTTTAGGCCGTTTCGATTTGAGCCGCGTACCTTTGCCTGCGGCCATGATGGCAATTGCGAGTTGCATCGTCGCTCCAATTATTGGTTCGGGCTGTCGCCTGGGCCTTGTGGGCCAGCCATTCCGGGAGGCATTGGAATGGTGATGTCGATGAGTTGCACCGGCCCCAAGGTAGAGAGGGGCGTGCCAAACTCTGTTGAGTTACCCACGACAAGGATAGCCAGCTTTGACGGATCGATGTATTTCTTTGCGACGCGCTCGAGGTCGGCGGTGGTCACCTTTTCGACTCCCTCGCGATATTTGGTGAGAGAGTCGAGCGGGTAGCCGTAGAACTCCAGCTTGGCCTGCTCATTGAGAACTTTGTCGATCGAGTCATAACGGAAGATGAAGGAGTTGAGCACCTGATCCTTGGCGCGCTTCAGCTCATCTTCAGTGAATGGCTGGGTCTTGAGGTCCTTAATATCGTGGAGGATGGCCTGGGCAGTAGCGACTGTGGTTGCGCTTTTAGTGGAGGCACCGACATAGAAGGTGCCGGGATGATCGTAAGAGGCGCCATATGCGCCGCCGACGGCATAGGCCAGGCCGCGTTTGGTGCGAACGTCCTGGAAGAGACGCGAGCCAAAGCCGCCGCTGAAGATTTCGTTCATGACCGAGAGCGCGTAGTAGTCGGGGTTGCTGCGTTCGGTGCCGAGCCCGACGACGCGAACGTTGCTCTGGTTCACATCGCTCTTCTCGACGAAGTAGACGCCTGGCTTGGGCCCTGGAAACGCTTCTTTCGGTTCGACGATGGGTGTGCCTTCGGGTAGAGTCTCGAAGGCTGCGCGCAGGGTCTTCTCCATGGCGGCTGAGTCGAAATCGCCGCTGACGCCGATGATCATGCCGTTGGGAATGACGGTGCGCTCGTGCCAGGCCTTAAGATCAGCCACAGTGACCGACATCATGGTCGCGATCTCGGGTTGGCGTGCGTAGGGGCTAGTGGACCCGTAGACGAGACGCGCGGCCTCGCGGCTGGCGATCCCAGAGGCGGTGTCGTTGCGGCGGACGATGCCGGTAGCCATCTGTTGCTGGGCCAGCTTGAGCTTATCTTCGTTGAAAGCCGGATGTTGGAGAAGGTCGAGGACGATTGAGAAGACCTGGTCTTCGTCCTGCTTGAGGCAGTTCCACTGTACAGACGTTGAGTCGATGTCACCGCCGGTCTCAACTTTTGCGGCTTTAGCTTCGAGAATGTCGTCGAGTTTGTCGCCATCCTGCGTGGCCGTACCACTTGTACGCCAGGTGTCTCCGTAGAGATCGACCAGGCCTACTTTGGCGGCGGGTTCGTCGCGCGAGCCGCCTTTCATTTCGATAAAACCGCTGATAAAGGGGAGTTCATGGTCTTCGGCGAGGAAGATGACCGCGCCGTTCTTGAGCTGAATGCGTTTGGGTTGCGCAGGATTAAATGGCGGAAGCTGCGGGATAGGAATGGACTTCCAGGGTTGCGCCTGTGCGGGTGCCGGAGTTTGGGCCGGGGCCAATGCTGGTGAACAGAGCAAAACGGCGATGGCGATGGAGCTGAGTTTCAAGGCAGGTAAGTAGAGCTTCATTCTGCACCTCCGTTTCCAGCCGGTGCAGGTCCAGAGGATGCGTTCTTTGGTTGTTCAAATTGCAGAATGCCAACCGTACGGTTGGTGTCGACAAAAGTCTTGGTGGCTACGCGGCGAATGTCTGTCTTCGAGACCTTGTCGATCTTGTCGAGTTGATTGAAGAGTTCGCGCCAGTCGCCGTAGCGCTGTTGGTACTCGGCAAGCTGGCTGGCGAGGCCCTCGTTGTCGCCAAGTCCGCGAAGCAGGTCGGCCCTGCTTCTGGTCTTGAACATCTGCAGCTCTTCGTCAGTCACGTCGGCGGTCTTCAGCTTGTCGATCTCCTTGTGGATCGCGTCTTTCATCTGCTCGGGCGTGTGGCCCGGCAGAGGCACAGCGAGGAAAGCGAAAAGTCCGGGATACTTGTCCCCCGGAAATCCGTTGAACCCTTCGGCTTCGGCAGCGATCTGCTGGTCACGCACCAGGCTGCGGTAGAGGCGCGAGGTGCGACCGTTCGAGAGAATATCGGAGATGGCGTCGTAGACGGCATCGTCGGGATCGAGGTAGTCGGGCCGGTGGTAGCCCTCGATATAGAGTGGCTGGGTCGGAAGTTTGAGGACGACGGTCTTCTCGCCGACCTGTTTCGGCTCGACTGTCGCCATTGCTTCGGGCTTTGGGCCGGCTGGGATGCGACCGAAATACTTCTCCAGTACCGGCATAGCCTCTGAAGCCTTGAGATCGCCGGCGACTGCGACGACGATGTTGGCCGGAACATAATATTTCTCGTGAAAGGCTGCCGCTTCGGTGGCCGTGATCTGGCTTAGCTCCGATTCCCAGCCGACATTTGGGCGATGGTATGGATGCGCGACATAGGACGCGGCCAGGAATTGTTCCACCAGTTTGCCGATGGGGCTGGAATCTACGCGCATGCGGCGTTCTTCCATTACGACATCGCGCTCTTTGTAGAACTCGCGCGGCACCGGATTGGCGATGCGGTCGCTTTCCATATATGCCCAGAGCTCGAATCGGTTGGCGGGCATGCTCCAAAAATATTGGGTGGTGTCGAGCGAAGTTGAGGCATTGATGCCCACCGCGCCATTGGCTTCGGCGATCTCGGTGAACTGGTTGGGGACTACGTACTGCTGAGCATCTTTGACGGCGGCGTCAAAGGCGGCTTTCAAGTCTTTTAGCTTCGCCTCATCGCGGCCGACGCGTTTGCGGTATTCGAAATCGTAGGCCGCGTAGGCTCTCTCTACATTTTCGAGAGCGATTTTCTCGGCTGGATAGTTGGTGGTGCCGATGTCTTTGGTGCCCTTGAAGGCGAGGTGCTCGAACATGTGCGCAAGACCGGACTGTCCGCCGGGATCGTTGGCGTCGCCCGCGTCGACGCTGGTGTAGAAGGAGAAGACGGGTGCTTCGGGGCGTTCGCAGACGATCAGGGTCAAGCCGTTTGGCAATACCTTGACCGTGACTCGCTTTTCAAAACTCGCCAGATCCTGAGCGTGGGCGATCGCCGCGGTAAAAAGCAGCAGCATAGCGAACCTTGCTACAGGCTTAAGGGATGTTGACATCAATATGAAGAACCTCAATTCGGGCCTCAGAAATTGGCACAGGAAGCTTGTTTTGAAGCTATCCGTCACCCATCGGAGTGTCAAACGACTTCGCGGCCTTGACGGGGCAATGCGTATTCACTAGGCTCGACTCGATTCAGGAGTTTGATGAATGAGCGCAACCCTTTCCTCCTCTGTCGCTGAAAGCATGAATGCCCAATGGTCTGGTGCGGAGGAGGCTGCGCCGCGGTTGCCGTTGCTGCGACGAGTGGCCGTGCTGGGCGCCGGGACGATGGGCTCGCGTATTGCTGCTCATCTGGCGAACGCTGGCCTGCCGGTGATCTTGCTGGATATTGTGCCTGAGGGTGCCGAGGACGCTCCCGGTTCGCGCAGCTCGCTGGCAGCGAAGGCGGTTGAAGCGCTGTTGAAGTCGAAGCCGGCGGCGTTTTATGAGAATTCGTCGGCTGAACTTATTACTACGGGCGATCTCGATGATGATCTCAGTCTATTGGGTGGTTGCGACTGGATCATCGAGGCGGTCTCGGAGAACCTCGCAATCAAGCAGGCGCTGCTCAAGAAGATTGCGCCGCATCTGCGCGCAGACTCGATCGTCACGACAAATACCAGCGGTTTGCCGGTTGCATCGATGGCTGCTGAAATGCCGGCGGAGTTTCGCCGGCGTTGGTTTGGGACCCACTTCTTCAATCCGCCGCGGTATATGCGGTTGCTCGAGATCATCGCGACGGCGGAGGCTGATCCGGCTGCCGTCGCGGCCATCGCTGCTTTTGCCGATCGGCGCCTTGGCAAGTCGGTCGTCTTTGCACGCGACACGCCGAACTTCATCGCCAACCGTATCGGCACTTTTGCCATGCTTAATGGTGTGCGACTGATGCAGGAGCAGGGCCTGACGATTGAGGAAATCGATGCGCTGACCGGCTCGGCGATTGGATGGCCGCGTACCGGGACCTTTCGTCTTGCCGACATGGTGGGTATCGATGTGCTCGCGAGCGTTGCGCGCAACTTCAGCTGCTCGCGCTCAGAGGATGCAGCGTCGGTCCAACTACCCCAGTTCATCGAAAAGATGTTGGAGAATCGCTGGCTTGGCGATAAGACTGGGCAGGGATTCTATAAGAAGGTCGGGAAGGACGAGCAGGGCAGGGACATTCGACTGGCACTCGACTGGAAGACCCTGGAGTATCAGCCTGCGGGTCGTCCCAAGTTTCCGACGCCCGAGATGGCGAAGAATGCAGAGACTTTGCCTGAGCGGCTGCGGGTGTTGCTCGATGCGGACCCTCGAAAAGACAAAGCTGCTGCCTTTTACTGGCCGATGCTTACGCAGCTGTGGAACTATGCCGCAACCAGCCTGCCAGAGATCGCGGATGATCTGGCCTCGATCGACCGCGCTATGAGAACGGGTTTCAACTGGGAGCTGGGGCCGTTTGAAATGTGGGATGTGGTGGGTGTGAAGCGGACGATCGAGTCGGGGAACTTTCAGTCGCCTCTGCCGCCGGTGGTCCAGAGACTCTTCGATTCCGGTTACACGAACTGGTATATCGAAGACTCTACAGTTCCGTCTGGCCGCCGGTGCTTCAATCCGTTCACGGGTGCGATGGATCCCGTCACGCAATCAAAAGGCACAGCGACGGTTACAACTTATCGCAAAGCCAATGGAGTTGTGCGGCAAAAACCAGGCGCGTCGCTGATCGACATCGGAGACGGCATCGCCTGTATCGAACTGCATTCGAAGAAGGATGCGATCGGGGACGATATCGTCCGTCTGATTACCCAGACGTTGAAACCGGAGAGTGATGCAGTGCGCGACTTCCAGGGCTTCGTTATCTCTGGCGATGCTGCAAACTTCTCCGTCGGCGCGAACTTGATGCAGCTGCTGCTGGCGGCGCAGGAAGGTGAGTGGGACGAAGTGGATATGGCGATTCGCGCCTTCCAGGGAATGACCGCAGCGATCAAGTTTTCTCCGCGACCCGTTGTCGTAGCACCCTATGGGATGTGTCTTGGCGGAGGGACCGAGATCTGTCTCCACTCCACTCGCCGTCAGCCTCATGCCGAACTCTATATGGGGCTGGTGGAGACTGGGGTCGGGCTTGTTCCCGGTGGTGGGGGCACGAAGGAGATGGCGCTGCGGGCAGTCGATGAGGCGACAGAGGTCTCCGGGATTAGCCCTTCCGCTGCGCCGGTTAAGTTCGCTCAATCGAAGGAATTGCTGGCCGCGCTCAAGACAAACTTCGAGACGATCGCTCTCGCTAAGGTCTCGACCTCAGCGGCGGAGGCGCGCAGTCTAGGACTGCTTGCTGCGGAGGATGTGATTACACTCAATCGCGAGCGCGTGCTCACCGATGCCAAGCAGGTTGCGATTGGGCTGGCGGATGAGGGGTACTCGGCGCCTGTCCCTCGCATGCAGATTCCGGTTCCTGGCGAGGCGGTGCTTGCGACTCTGAAGCTTGGCGTCCACATTATGCGCCAGGGTGAATACATCAGCGACCACGACGCCAAGATCGGCGTTCACGTTGCGAATATTCTTTGTGGCGGAGGTTTGACGCCAGGCTCACTGGTTAGCGAGCAGTACTTGCTAGATTTGGAGCGTCAGGCGTTTCTATCTCTATGCGGCGAACGCAAGACGCTGGAGAGGATTGCTTTCACGTTGAAAACCGGAAAGCCATTGAGAAATTAAACAGTTTCGAGCACCTGGGTTCGAGAGGCAGCCTAGACGGTTTCGGAGTGAGTATCGGAGCAGCATGAGAGAAGCAGTCATTGTTAGTTCGGTTCGCACGGCGGTCGGGAAGTCGGGTCGTGGAACGCTTGCTACCACTCGTCCTGACGAGTTGGCGGCGACAGCGATCCAAGGCGCGCTCGCCCGGGTCCCGGCGCTTGACCCGAAGGAGATTGACGACGTCATTCTTGGCTGTGCGATGCCCGAGGCGGAGCAGGGAATGAACGTTGCCCGCATCGCCAGCCTTCGCGCGGGTCTTCCGCTGGAGTGCTCGGCGATGACGATCAACCGTTTTTGCTCCTCTGGATTGCAGTCGATCGCTCTTGCCGCTGACCGCATTCGCGGCGGAGGCGCGGAGGCGATCCTGGCTGGCGGTACGGAATCGATGAGCATGGTTCCTTCGGGAGGCAACAAGATTGCCGTCAATCCCTGGCTTGTCGATCACTATGCCGATACATATCTGACCATGGGTCTTACGGCTGAGCGGGTTGCCAAGCACTATGAGATTTCACGCGAGGCGGCCGATGAATTCTCGCTGGCCAGCCATCAGAAGGCGTTGGCCGCCATCGAGAAGTTCAAGGATGAGATTGTGCCGGTAACGGTGACGAATTCGACGGCGACGAAGAATCCTTCCAAGCCGGAGATGCACTCCACCGAGTTCATCATCGATGAAGGACCGCGCTCGGACACTTCGATGGAAGCGCTGGCGAAACTGAAGCCTGTTTTTCGCGCCAAGGGTCAGGTGACGGCAGGAAACTCTTCTCAGACCTCCGACGGCGCAGCTGCAGCGATCGTGATGTCGAGCGAACGCGCGCAACATCTGGGAATCAAGCCGCTCGCCCGCTTCGTCTCCTTCGCCACAGCGGGAACCCTGCCGGAAGAGATGGGTGTGGGTCCGGTTTATGCGATCCCTAAGGCTCTGAAACTCGCCGGACTGACATTGGATGACATTGATCTCGTCGAGCTGAATGAAGCCTTCGCCGCCCAGGCGCTGGCAGTGATTAAATTGGCCGGCCTCAACCCCGCCATAGTGAATGTAAACGGCGGAGCCATTGCTCTGGGGCATCCTCTGGGCTGCACGGGAGCCAAGCTTACGGCAACGCTGATTTACGAGATGAAAAGACGGAATTCGCGCTACGGGCTGGTAACGATGTGCGTGGGTGGTGGAATGGGCGCGGCGGGAATTTTTGAGAATCTGAACTGAAGTTCAGAGCGTTGCTACGATTCATGCCAGTAACGCGGTGAAGATGCTATAACTTTGCGCATGGCCACCATCGCACCGTCCGCGCCGCCTGCTGCCTCCGCAACAGAAATCAAGGGAGGCAGCTTCCTCCTCAATGATCTCCGCCCCGAAGATGTCTTCATCCCAGAAGACTTCACCGACGAACAGCGGCAGATCGCCGACACTGCGGATCAGTTCGCTGCCAACGAGGTGCTTCCAGCGGCGGACCAGATCGAGGCGAAGGACTTTACCGTTACTCGCGAACTTCTGCGCAAAGCTGGCGAGCTTGGCCTGATGGCGGTCGATATTCCTGAGGAATATGGCGGCCTGGCGATGGACAAGGTTACCTCTGCCATCGTCGCCGACCATCTGTCGCAGCTGGCGAGCTTTTCGGTTGCCTTCAGCGCCCATGTCGGCATCGGGACTTTGCCGATCGTCTGGTACGGAACGCCAGAGCAGAAGGAGAAATATCTACCCAAACTTGCGACGGGCGAATGGCTAGGCGCTTATGCACTCTCTGAAGCTACGTCCGGCTCGGATGCGATGAATGTCCGCACGCGGGCCACTCTTTCTGAGGACGGCGAGCAGTACATCCTCAACGGCGAGAAGATGTGGATCACGAATGCGGGCTTCGCCGACCTGTTCACGGTCTTCGCCAAGGTGGCCGACCCGGCAGACCCGAATCCCGAAAAGACCAAGCTCTCGGCGTTTCTGATCGAGCGCGAAACTCCTGGACTGACGATCGGCGCGGAGGAACACAAGCTGGGCATCCGCGGTTCGTCGACATGTCCGCTGATCTTGTCGGAGTGCCGAGTTCCCGCCGCGAACCTGCTTGGCGAAGTGGGTAAGGGCCACCATATCGCTTTTAATATCCTCAATATTGGCCGCTTCAAGCTGGGTGCGGCATGTGTCGGTGGCGCTCGGACTGCGCTTAAAAACGGCATTCAGTACGCGAAGGAGCGGAAGGCCTTTGGCAAATCCATCGGCGAATTTGGCCTGATTCAGCAGAAGCTTGCCGACTCGGCATCCCGAATTTATGTCGGCGAGAGCATGGCGTATCGCACAGTCGGCATGATCGACGCCGCGCTGGCGGCAATCGACCCAGCACACGCTCACGAAGCAAAGGAAATCCAGAAGCACATCGAGGAGTATGCGGTCGAGTGCTCGATCCTTAAGGTCTGGGGCTCGGAGATGCTCGACGTGATCGTGGACCATGTCGTCCAGATCTATGCCGGATATGGGTACGTCGAGGAATATCCGGCCGAGCGCGCTTATCGCGACTCGCGCATCAATCGGATATTTGAAGGCACCAACGAGATCAACCGGCTCATTATTACCGGGTTTTTGCTCAAGCGCGCCATGTCGGGTCAGCTTCCGCTCTTGCCGGCGATCAACAAGCTGATGGACGAGGTGATGGCGCCGCCGTCTTTCAGCTATACGGACGAAGCCGACGAAGACCCGCTCGGACGAGAGAGGGGATTACTCGCCTCGGCGAAGAAGCTGGCGCTCTTCACCGCCGGAGCCGCCTCGCAGAAATACATGACCGGTCTCACCGACCAGCAGGAAGTAATGGCCGACATCGCCGACATCACGATGGAGGTCTACGCGCTTGAGTCGGCGCTGCTGCGGGCGCGCAAGCTGGGCGGCAACTCGATGGCGACGACAATGACTCAACTCTATGCCGCCCATGCCTTCGGCGTCATCGAGCAGGCGGGCCGCCGCATTATCGCTGCGGTCGCCGAGGGTGATACTCTGCGTATTCAACTTGCCATCCTTCGCCGTCTTGTTAAACACGAGCCGGCAAACACGGTTCAACTCAGCCGCGCGATCGCTGCTCATGTTTTGCAGTCGGGTCAATACAACGTGTGAATTTCGCGCCACGGTTTCTTCAATCTATTTATGCTCTCTACGATATGCTTGCTGGGACCTCCTTCCATCCAGCACCAGAAAGTTTGTGCCGCCTGCGGCTCGCTTGACTATGTCTGTCTCGTGCCGTAGAACAATGGCGTTTGTCTTTCTATAGTCTGTAGCGGGAAGCGGCATACTCGATATCGTCTAAAGCTCACAAAGTATCTGCCCAAGGATGGTCATGATTCAGAATCCAAAGCGCTCTCATTCTCTTGTTCGTCCCGCTGTTCGCCTATTTGCCGTCAGCATCCTCGGCACCGCACTCATGGGGGCAACGAATTCCGCCTACGCGCAGCAGACCGCGGCCAATCCGGCCCGCATCACTGAGACCGTTGACAATGCCGTTTTGACGACATTGAAAGGCAATGTGCACCCGCTCGCGAATGCGAAATTCGACCGGGGGGCGGTACTGCCGAGTCTGCCTATGAAGCGCATGCTGATGGTGCTCAAGCGCAGCGACGTCCAGGAGGCGGCATTGAAGACCTTTCTCGACCAGCAGCAGGACAAACACTCCGCCAACTATCACCAGTGGCTCACCCCGGAGCAATTAGGGGAAAAATACGGTCCCAACCCGGCGGACATCAAGGCCATTACGAATTGGCTTCAGTCGCAGGGGTTCGAGATTGGATCCGTCTCCAAGAGCGGGATGTTCATCGAGTTTTCCGGAACGGCAGGGCAGGTTGCAAGCTCGTTGCATACCGAAATTCACAGCTACCTTGTGAATGGAGAGTTGCGCCACTCCAATGCGAACAATCCGCAGATTCCTGCTGCCCTGTCGCCGGTTGTCGCAGGCTTCGCATCCCTGAATGACTTCCCGAGGAAGCCGGCGAACCATTTCGTTGGCACCTTCAGCCGCGACAAGTCGACTGGCAAAGTAACCCGGTTGGCAGGAAAGAAGCCTGGCTTCAACTTCAACTATCAAGGAACCGAGTATTACCTTCTTGGGCCCTACGATCTCGCCACAATCTACAACATCCAAAATCTTTGGACCGCCGGGCTGGATGGCACCGGCCAGACCATTGCGATCGTCGGGCAGACGGATATTGATCTTGCCGACGCCAACAACTTCCGCTCGATCTTTGGGCTGCCTGCGAATCCCCCCAACATCATCACCAACGGCATTGATCCTGGCTTCACAGACGACGAGGGCGAAGCCGACATCGACACCCAGTGGTCAGGGGCGGTTGCGAAGAACGCGACTATTGATTTCGTCACCTCCGCAAGTACCGAGACGACGGCTGGAATTGACCTCTCGGCTCTTTATATTGTCGACAACAACCTCGCGCCGGTCATGAGCGAAAGCTATCTTTATTGCGAAGAATTCCTTGGCAATGGCGGCAACCAGTTCTACTACACGCTTTGGGAGCAGGCCGCGTCGCAGGGAATTACGGTGCTGCTCTCGGCGGGCGACAGCGGGTCGGCCAACTGCGACTATGGCGTCGATGGCTCCCCCGGCAATGCTGGGGCGCAATACGGCCTGACGGTGAGCGGCATGTCCTCAACGCCATTCGACCTTGCCGTGGGCGGAACGGACTTCGATCAGATCGACAATAATCCTGCTCTTTACTGGAACGCGACCAACAATTCCACCACCCAGGCGTCTGCCAAGGGATACATCCCGGAAACTACCTGGAACAATTCCTGCACTAACAACGCTTACTCGGCGATAACCGGGAGCACCGACCCTCTCACCAACTGCAACAGTGCTCAGGCCCCGAACAATGGCGCATTGCAGGTCACCGGTGGCGCTGGCGGGCCCAGCAACTGTGCGCAATCCTCAAGTACCGAGTGCGTGGCCGGCTACGTTAAACCCGCGTGGCAGGTCGGCACCTACCAGGACAGCGTCCGCGACACCCCCGACATCTCGCTCTTTGCCAGCAACGGCTTTGCCGGCACCTTCTACGTCGTCTGCGAGCAGGACGCCAACACCCCGCCCGGCACAGCCTGCAGTCTGGCCAGCGTGGACACTTTCCAGGGCTACGGTGGGACTTCCGTCGCTTCCCCTGCGCTGGCGGGTATGTTTTCCATCCTTAACCAGAAGCTTGGAGCCCGGGTCGGCAACGCGAATTACGGCCTTTATAACCTCGCGGCTAAAGAAGGCACCGCGACCTGCAACTCGACAACCGGCCCAGCCTCGTCGTGCATCTTTAACGACGTCACCAAGGGCACGATCTCTGAGCCATGCGTGGCCGAGTCGCCGAACTGCTATGCCAAGACCGGAGACAACTATGGCGTCCTGGTCTCTGACAACGGTAGCGGCTACGGCACGCCCGACGCATCGGGATATCCCGGTGATTTAGGGTGGAACACCGCCGTTGGCTATGATTATGCCACCGGCCTTGGGACAGTCAATGCGTACAACCTGGTCGAACAATGGTCTTCGGCGAATTTCATTTCTTCGGCCACGACGCTAGCGCTTTCCAGCACGTCGTTTACTCACGGCACGACGATCAATGCAAGTGTGAAGGTGACCTCGACCACAGGAACGCCCTCCGGAGATGTCTCGTTTAACGGGGCAGCGCCGAATGGTTCGGTGGGTTTTGCCACGCTTAGCGGGGGCGCAGCCCAGGCCACGCTGAACAACCTTCCGGGAGGGAGCTACAACGTAGTCGCTCACTACGCCGGAAACAATGATGGAACTACCCTCTTTGCCGGAAGTGACTCGAATCCAGTCGCGGTGACGGTGGCTCCCGAGGGTAGTGCGACGACTGTAACGACAGTTCTCGGTAACCCGACGAACGGTAACGCCCACGTCGGCACGACCGCGATTTACGGCGCGTATTACGTGGTTCCGCGAATCGATATTGCTGGCGCCTCGGGAAATGGCGTGGCGACCGGGACGGTGACCTTGACGGCCAACGGATCGGCGATCACCGGGAGTCCGTTTAAGCTCAACAGCGAGGGAAATACTGAGGACCAGAACTTTACAGCCAATGCAGGTACGTACGCCTTTTCGGCCAGCTACTCCGGCGATCCGAGCTTCAACGCGAGCACGGGAACAGCCACCTTGACCGTGACGCAGGCCACTCCCATTCCTTCGCTGACTGCGTTCCCCTCAACAAGCGGCGTGCCGGGGGCCCTCGCCACCTTCTTTTCGGTTTTTGACACCAAAACCTATGTTGGTGTTGCGCCGACAGGAACGGTAACGTTTTATGCTGGAACAACGGCCCTAGGTTCAGTTCTTGCCAACGCGGGAGCGGACCAGAATGGGTTTCCTGAGGCACTAGCGAACTTCACTACTAATGCGCTCCCAGTCGGTTCTAACTCAATCACCGCTGTTTATAGCGGCGATACCAACTACACAGGCGTGACATCGCCGGCGATTGTCTACAGCGTGGCCCTTGCTACTCCTGTGGTTACGGTCGCACCAACCCCTTCTTCCATCAGCACCAACGAAGCCGTCTCAGTTCTAGTGAATGTTTCATATTCTGCGGTAGGAGTAAGTGTAGCCCCGAGCGGTAGTGTGGTTCTGAGCGGCGGCGGGTTTACTTCATCTCCAGTGGCGACAGGCAGCGGTCTCGCTACGATTAGCATCCCTGCGAATACATTCTCTGCAGGAACAATCACACTGACTGCAAGCTACACACCGGATGCCGCGTCGCAGCCCATTTACAACCCTGCCAAAGGTACCGGTACATTGACAGTCACAGCGCCGGCACCCGCCAGCTTTACCGTCTCGGGTACAGCAGTGACGGTTGCTCCCGGCGCAACGAGCGGAAATACTTCGACGATCACCGTTACTCCATCGAATGGATTCACCGGGGCTGTGAATTTGTCAGCGATGCTGACCGCAAGCCCTGCCGGTGCAATTGATTTGCCAACGGTTTCTTTGGCAGCTTCTACAGTAACGATTAGTGGGACCACACCGGCGACAACCACTGCCACGATTGCAACAACAGCGGCGTCCAGCGGGTCTCTGGTTTATCCGCAAAAGCAGCACTGGTATACCGCAGCTGGTGGCGCCGCGTTGGCGTGCATACTCTTCTTCGGGATACCGGCTCGTCGTCGCGGATGGAGATCACTGCTGAGCCTTCTGGTCTTCCTGGTCGCGATGGCCGGGGTCGGTTGTGGCGGCGGAGGCGGAAATAACAACAACGGCAATACCGGGACCACCGCGGGTAGTTACACGTTCACGGTCACCGGAACCGATGCCGCGACTGGGAAAGTCATAGAAACTGGTACGATCACTGTCTCGGTTACCTAAATCGATAGTGAGGAGGCCGCAACCAGATTCGGTTGCGGCCTCACTTCGTTCTTGGGTCGGGACGGTCTACCGCTTCGCCCACAGTCCGGGGTCGACCTCGGCGAAGAGGGAATCGCGCTCTTCGAGCTCGGTGAGCATTTTCTGACTATCAGGCGAGAGCGAGGAGTTGGCGAGAAACTCTGCCCACATCATCTCCAGCTCGCCAAACTCATGCAGATGGCCGTTGAAGCGTTTCTCCGCATAGTCGCGGGCCGCGGCCGTGGTGATGAGGAATTGCCAGTCGGAGGACTCGAGCAGCAACAACTCGCGCGCCATTTGTTTCGCAATGCGCTCGCCCCATCCGCCATCGCGCCAGCGGCGGTCGCTCGCCAAGTCGCGCATCACCTGCTCGGCCCGGTAGAGGTGGCTCCATGTCCAGCTTGTCTGGTCGTTGAGCCATACTTCGTTGTGGCCGTTCTTGCCCCATGATCCCTCGTCAAGTTTTGACTTCATCACCGCGGGGTTTTTGGCCAGGTATTCGCTGCCGGTGATCAACGCGACTGGGATATCTTCGCGAGCGAAGATGCGGACGACGTGCTCGATCCACTGTGGTCCCTCGAACCACCAGTGACCGAAGAGCTCGGCGTCGAAGAGCGACGCGAGAACCCGCGGCTGCCGGTCGTCGTCGTCGCCCTGAAGGGAGCTGGTCACGAGTTCGGCGAAGTGTTCGGCATGGACGAGGGTGCGTGCGCTGGCTTCTTCGGGATAGTAGGGCTGCTTATTGTCCATCTCCGACTGCGCAAGAGTGACCCTCCAATAGCGATGTCCGCCGGGCCAGCGCTTCTTGTGAAAGTCTAGATAATTGCCGTCGGCGGGGTAGCCTGTGTCTCCGCTCCAGACCTGCAGTCCGGTGTGCGGATCGCGGGGAAAGACCGTCACGGGCTCAGTGTCGGCTCGAGGGCCGTCGACGACGTAGGGACGATAGACGGCGGCGAGATCGGCTTTGCGATGCAATTCCTTGACGGGCAGGTTATGCAGCAACATTCCGAGGTTGCCCGACCTCATCTGGTACGGCGTGAAGAGGATCGACTCTTCGACAAGGTGGGTGTCGACGAAGAAGTATTCGATTCCAGACTCGGCCAGCGCCTCTTCTACTCCGATTCTAAAAAAAGGTGCGGATGGACCAGCGTCGCCGTCGGCGACGACTGGAGCCTGCCACAACCCCGAAGGACGATAGCCGCACTCTGGAACCCACATGCCGCGCGGTTTTCGGCCCAGGTGACGCTCATGCACGGCAACTCCGGTCCGGATCTGCGCGGCGACGCTCTCATCGGTCCCCAGCAGGGGCAGATAGCCGTGGGTCGCCGCGCAGGATAGTATCTCAATCGCCCCAGTGTCGTTGAAGTGCCGGAAGCCCTTTACGATGTCGCGGTCGAGCTCGTAAAAGTCGACCAACGTTCGCTCGAAAAATTCCACCCAGAAGACCGCAGTCTCGGCATAGCGGAGTTCGCCGTTCTGGCGGAAGTAGTTTTCGTCCTCGCGTGCGGAGTTGATTTTGCGTTCCAGGTATTTGGGGAATTCCTGCTGGAAAGTTGGGTGCGAAAGCTGTTCGAGCAGAACCGGCGAGAGGCTCACGTTCGCCTTCAGCGCCAGTCCGTCAGCCTCGAGACGGCGGAGAACCGCCAGCAGCGGCAGGTAGGTCTCGGCTGCCGCCTCGTGAAGCCATTCCAGCCCGTGTGGCCAGGTTCCGTGATGGATCACGTATGGGAGGTGGGCGTGAAGGGTGAAGCTGAGATATGCCGATGGCTGGCCATTCTTCATGGATAAAGAGGTCTCCACCTCGCCGGATGGCCGGCGGTTTGCATCGCAACAAGAGCATGTCAGAGCGAACGTTTCGAAAGGGTGCGCGCATCGGATTACTGCGGCGCGGCCCCGCGGTCGATCATGCGCAAGAACGCCAAGCCAAGAGCTGGAAGGAGCGGAGACCCGGCAATGCGACCGGGCTTATCTCAACCTTACACCATTGCAAAGGCTGAAATTCTCATCGGCTGTAGGAAGGGATTAGTTACAATGTTGGCAATGCCCCTTAAGAATCCAGTGCGTCAGCGGCGCAAGAGTCCGCCTCCAGGCGAGACTGGACAGGAAAGCCTCTATCTGCGCTTTCTGAGCGAGAAGCAGGTTCCAGTGACGGTGAAGCTGCGCGACGGTGAGGCTGTTTACGGCTGGATCGAGTACTTCGACGATCGCATGATCCGGTTGACTCGCGAAGGCAAGCCCAACCTCTTCATCTACAAGAACCAGATTCGCACCATCGCGGAAAGTTTTCGCAACATCGAGGCGCGTCGCCGGGATCGGCAGCGGGGGGCGGAGGCGAACGGAGTTCCTGCTTCTTCAGGCGAAGGTGGAATGCAGGTTTCGGTCGAGCAGGCGGTGTTGGCGCCCATTGCGCCAGCCGATACCAGCTTCGACGGGACGACCCTCTCCCCGACTGACTTTCGCCGGAACACCGAGGAGTCGGCCAGCGCATGAACCTCTTCCCCACGCAGGTGGATCTTAAGTATGCCGCTCCAGCCGCGGCGATTGCTATGGAAGCCGGCGCTCTTGTCCGCGGCTTCTATGAGAGTGGGGTCGAAACCGAGTATAAGGGAGAATCCGACCTGGTGACCGAGGCCGACCGCGCCAGCGAGCGGCTCATCGTGGAGCGCTTGCGGGCGCGCTTTCCCAGCCATGGCGTTTATGGCGAGGAGGGTACACGCGGCCAGATGGAGTCCGAATACCGCTGGTACATTGACCCGGTCGATGGCACCACAAATTTTGCCCATCGATACCCGGTCTTCTGCGTTTCGATGGGACTGGAGTATCGCGCCCCCGGTTTGTCCGCCGAGGAGGAGGGCGAAATCGTCGCAGGGGTGATCTTCGACCCCACGCGTAACGAACTATTTGTGGCAGAAAAAGAGAAGGGCGCTTACCTGAATGGGCGGCGCATCCAAGTTTCGCGGACCGCGACGGTCGCCGAGAGCCTGCTGGCAACCGGATTTCCCTCGCGGAAGCGTCACCAGAATCCAAACATCTACTTTTACCAGGAGATCACGATGCGCTCGCACGGCGTGCGTCGTGCCGGGTCGGCGGCACTCGACCTCGCCTATACCGCCTGCGGACGCTTCGACGGTTATTGGGAGTTCAATCTGAACCCCTGGGACACCTCTGCCGGCTTTCTGATGGTGACTGAGGCGGGAGGAACGCTCACCTATTTTGACGGTTCTCCGTTTCGCGTGGCCAGCCGCGAGATCCTCGCGAGCAATGGGCGCATTCATGAGGAACTGGAGCAGATTTTTGAAGATCTGTTCGCCGGACGCAATCTCAAGCCGGTGGTGACGCCTCAGGAATTTCTCAATCGGCGAGCTTCGGAAGATGAGAAATTGTGAACCGGTCACGGATGCGACGAGTGGAATTGACTTCTGGAAGATCGGCCCCAAGCGCACGGCTTCATGCTGTTACAATCGCTGGTAGTTCAAGAGCAACTAACCCCAGTCGGAGAACGGTTTTATGGCTTATGTAATCGCGGAACCCTGTATTGGAACGAAAGATACCGCCTGTGTCGACGCTTGCCCGGTGGATTGCATTCATCCGAAGAAGGACGAAAACGACAAGCATGGCGAAGTAGATCAGCTGTTCATCGACCCGGTTGAGTGCATCGACTGTGGAGCGTGTGTCCCGGTCTGCCCTGTCTCTGCTATTTACGCCGCCGACGATCTGCCGGAGAAGTGGAACCACTTCACGCAAAAGAATTCAGAGTACTTCGGCCGCTAACGCAGAGGCCCAGTGAAGGAGGGTCGCCAGACCCTCCTTCACTGGTAGGGGCGCAAGCCAAAGCCACTGGACCCCAGTCGCAGGTACCCTTTAAGCTCGGCGCTCCTCGCCGCGATCCCACCGCCCCGAATATCTCCAAGCTCGAATCCAGCCCCGGAAATTCTCACCGGCTCGTGGCCGTTACCTAAGTAATCATCTTTTTCCCGCGCAAGGAACACTCTTTCTTCGCTTTTGTGCATCTCACCACCCTGGAAGTGTTAACTAGTTAGTTAGTACCAGCACGATTGCCGCCCTCCCTCTGCCTCCACCTAAACTTTAATGGCGCAATGCCAAACATCGAGGAGCTTCGATCATGTCCATCCCATCTTTTTGCACGGGCGCGGCCCTGTCTCTTTTCATCGGGGCCGCTGGTGTTCAGGCCCAACAACAAGCGAATACGCTCACTTATCATAACGACGTAAGCCGATCAGGGCTGAACGATGCCGAAACCACTCTTACACTCTCGAACGTCAACGCCAAATCGTTTGGGAAGCTCAAGTTTTTCAATACCGACGGGGCCGTGGACGCGCAGCCTCTTTATGTTGCCGGGCTGAAGATCGCAGGGTCAACGCGCAACGTGGTGTTCGTTGCGACTGAGCATGACACGGTATATGCCTTCGATGCGGAGAGCGGGAAGAATCTATGGCAGACATCGCTGCTGCAGCCTCACGAAACTACCAGCACGGATCAGGGCTGCTCGCAGATCTCCCCAGAGATAGGGGTCACGGCCACTCCGGTAATCGACCTTTCCCAAGGGCCGAACGGCGCTATCTACGTAGTAAACATGGCCCATCACACCAACGGTAACTATCATCAGAGACTCAACGCACTCGATTTGACGACGGGCGCCCAACTCTTTGGTGGCGCCAGGGAGATCACGGCTAGCTATCCAGGCACCGGCGAGAATAGCAACGACGGCAATGTCGTTTTCGCGTCGGGCCAGTATGCCGAACGCGTCGGCTTGCTGGAGTGGAACGGGGGAATCTACACCACCTGGACATCGCATTGCGACAGCGGCGCTTACACGGCCTGGGTACTGGGTTATGATGCGTCCAACCTCCAACAAACCTCGGTACTCAACTTAACCCCGAACGGGGGACAAGGTGGGATTTGGATGGGCGGCTCCGGACTTGCAGCCACCCCGACCAAGATTATCCTTATGGATGGGAATGGGACCTTCGACTCCAGCCTTGACAGTAAGGGATTTCCGTCCAATAAGGATTTCGGCAACGCTTTTATCCGGCTAGGCCTGAGCGATAGCGGACAGCTTCAAGTCATGGATTATTACGCCACCGATACTACCGTGGAGCAGTCGGACGCCGACACTGACTTGGGTTCCGGCGGAGTGATCATCCTTCCCGAAGTCTATGATTCCAGCGGCAATTGGCATCATCTTGCCGTGGGAGCCGGGAAGGACACCAACATTTACGTAGTCGATCGCACGGATATGGGCAAGTACCATCCCAACGGAGGCAAGATTTATCAGGTCTTGTCAGGCGCATTGCCGCATGGGGAGTTTGGAGCGCCCGCCTATTTCGATAATAAGCTGTACTTCGGAGGAGTCAGCGATAACCTCAAAGCGTTTAAGATTTCGAGTGCGAAACTGGTCAGTGCGCCGGCGAGCCTGAGCGCGAATACTTTCGGCTACCCCGGCACTACGCCGGTTATCTCGTCAAATGGCATAAAGAATGGAATCGCCTGGGCGATCAGCCATACCAGCCCGGCCGTGCTGTACGCTTTTGACGCCGAAGATCTCTCTCAAGAGCTCTATGACAGCAATCAATCGGACACGCGGGACCAGTTTGGAGCGGTCGACCACTTCATCAGTCCGCTTGTCGCTAATGGCCGAGTCTACGTTCCGACGCAGACGGGTATTGCGGTCTTTGGGCTGCTATAGCCAGCTAGTGCCACTATTGGGCCATAAAACAGAACGCCGTGTCCTGAGGTGTATTTAATTCCCGAGGAGAGCATCACGCAACGGAGCCAAGGTGCTTTCCTCGGTTTTTCCTGCCCCGTGACGGGCACGCTATCCTAAAAGCGATGAATGTCTTGGAAAGAGGCGGCGGTAGCGGCAAGTGATTGCGCATCAGATTGAGGCCGTCGTGTTGCGCACTTGGCCAATTCATGAGGCCGACCAGATCGTTTCGCTCTTCACCCGCGATTACGGGAAGATCAAGGGGGTCGCGAAAGCGGCGGCCCGTTCCCGTCGCCGTTTCGGCGGGGCGATGGAGCCGATGACCCACGTGCGAGCCAGCTATGCCGAAAAGCCCCGGCAAGAACTAGTTCGCCTCGACTCCTTCGACATTATCACCTCGCCGCTCTCGGCTCCGATCGATTACGCGCGGGCCGCGGCACTCGCTTTTTTTGCCGAGGTGCTCGAAGAGACGCTGCCAGACCACGATCCTCACGACGCAGTCTTTCGCCTGCTCGTCGCGGTACTTAGCTGCACCCGCAACGGCTCCATCTGGATGCCCGTAACCTATTTTTCGCTGTGGACGACGAGGCTCATGGGATGGCTTCCAGAACTGACCGTTTGTGTGGAGTGCGGAACTTCGCTGAGCGGGCAGTCGGCCTATTTCCATCCGCAGTTCGACGGGCTCTTTTGTTCGCAACACCGGCGCGCGGGATCGCTCATCCTGAGCGTGGAGTCGCAAGCCCTGGCGGCACGCATCCTTCGCGTCTCAGCGCCTGCACTTGCCTCCGAAGCGTGGCCTCGCCAGCGCGCCGCCGATCTGCGACGCTTCGCGATTCAGGCGTTGGAACGGCACATCGACCGCCGCCTGAAGAGCGCGATCGCGCTCAACCGCCTGGGTGCGTGATCTTCACCTGCTAACTATCGACGAAAACTGGTATCGTCCGCAGTTGAGGGCTGGATGCTGGGATTCTTTGCCGATGACCGCACCTAGGAACATTTTCAGATCTATTGCAGCCATCGCTGCAATAGCGGTTCTTGTGACGCTCGCGAGTGTTGCGGTCTCGCCGGCCAAGCCCGAACCAGATGTTGCAATGGATTATGACCTCAGGGCAAAAGCAATCTTGCGCTCAGGGCTATGCGCCGCTACCGCATAAGCTAGCCAGTCGGGAACTCGAGTCTCCCGCCCAGCTCAAATAGGCGGCTAGGTCGTAAACAGAGTGGCTTCCGCCTGGCGACGTTGCAGCAGACCCGGAACCACGACTCCGCCGGCATGGTCCCAACGTTGAAACTGTCCCGCCGCGTCGGCGAAATCTCCGCTGTTCACAAACCGCAGCAGAGTGGAGCCGGCGAGGCTGGCGCAGCCGAGATTGAAGACAAAGTCAACCATCGCGTCGAACTGGTTTTGATTGATCTGAGAGGTCACCAAGCGGTTGACGCATGTCTCGGAGCCAGCAACATCGCTGGCCAGGAAGGCGTCCGCCTGGTCTTGGGTGATCGTTAAGCCCGCATACACGCCGGGCCCCGTGTGGCCGTAGCCGATCGTCCAGACGCCGACCTGGTCGGCGTAAGCAGATAACCTTAAGCCCTCGAACTGCTTGGTGAGGTTCAGGCCGTTGTCGCTGTACGTGAAATTCGGCATATTAGGTTCTCCGTGTGGGGCTGAGAGACGGAATCCCGACCCCGCATGAAAATTAGCGCAACTCCCGGATGGTTACAAGCAAATAATCGAGGGGGAGAGGTCGCGAAGGTCGCGACCTGCCGTTGCTTAAGGCGTTCCCAGCTTGATGTCTTCCCAAATCGGGAATCGGTGGATTGTGGCGACAAAAGTCTTTGCTAATTCCAGGCTCCTCCGGTGCAGGAATTGTGTATCACTGGAACATGGGTGCGGCACGAATTCTTTCGCCAGCCCCACATCTCCTCAGGCTGGGACTCCTCCCGGAGTCCCGTTTTTCGGCGCGACTGTTCGCCTTTCACTGTTAGACGACGGGCCAGACCGAGATATTCCTGTGCGCTTGTTAGAATTACGGATACATCCGATTTCTGAGAGTTTGTCTTGCCTTCGTCCTCCGCTTCGCATCTCGTCCCGTCGCCAACCGCTTCGCGACCCGAACCGCTCACCTTTCAGCAATTGCTCTTTCGGCTGCAGAGCTTCTGGGCGGAGCGGGGTTGCGTGCTCCAGCAGCCCTATGATGTGGAGGTGGGCGCGGGCACGATGTCTCCCGACACATTTCTGCGCGTCCTTGGTCCAAAGCCGATCAGCATTGCCTACGCTCAGCCATCGCGACGTCCCGCTGACGGACGCTACGGAGAGAACCCAAACCGGCTATTCAAGCACACCCAGTTTCAGGTGATTCTCAAGCCGCCGCCGGCAGGCATTCAGGAGATTTATCTGGAGTCGCTAGCCGCCATCGGCATCGATCTGCGCGAACACGATCTCAAGTTCGAAGAGGACAACTGGGAATCTCCGACGCTTGGCGCCTGGGGAATCGGCTGGCAGGTAATGCTCGACGGTCTTGAGATTACCCAGTTCACCTACTTTCAGCAGTGCGGAGGCATCGATCTCGACCCGATCTCGGGCGAGATTACCTACGGCCTGGAGCGACTCTGCGGGTTCCTGCAGGATGTGGAATCGATCTATGACATCATCTGGTCGGTGAATCCAGTGACCGGCGAGAAGATGACTTATGGGGAAGTTCGGCTGCTCGAAGAGGTGCAGTTCTCGGTCTACAACTTTGAGGCCGCCGCCGTCGACAAGCTCTGGGAGCATCTGCGCCTTTACGAGGCGGAGTGCCAGGCGCTGCTTTCGGAGTTCAAAGCCGAGTTTGCACCTGAAGCGATCAGAAAGTCCGAGCGTCAGGAGAAGATCCACGATCGCGTGGTGCACGATGGAGGAGTTGCCGCCGCCGGAGCTTGGAGAGGTGGAGACCCACGCTGCGCGACGACGTTTCCCCATACTGCCCGCCTATGACCTATGTTTGAAATGTTCGCATCTCTTTAACCTGCTCGATGCCCGAGGAGCGATTTCCGTAACCGAGCGAGTGGGAGTGATTGCGCGCATTCGCAGTCTTGCCGTAGCGACGGCCCAGGCCTATAACCAACAATCGAAGTGAGGGAAGTCAGGGCGGCCGCAAGTCCGCGAAACCGACTTGGATTTCTCGCCGCATGAAGAATTAATATGCCAGACCTTTTATTTGAAGTTGGACTTGAAGAAATCCCGGCCCGCATGATCGGCGCGGCGCAAGCCGAGCTAGCGGAGCGTCTTCACTCTCTGCTCAAAAGGGAGAATCTGCTGTCGGCTGAATCTGCTGTGGAAAGCTACTCGACTCCACGTCGACTGGCGGTAAGAGTCTCCGCCGTGGCTGCTTGGCAACCTGATATAGAAGAATTACTTACAGGGCCATCCTCGAGTATTGCATTCAAAAATGGTGAAGCTACACCTGCAGGGCACGCGTTTGCCAAGAAGGCAGGAGTGGACGTTTCTGAGCTTACCCGAGCGACGACGCCCAAGGGCGAATATGTGACCGCCAAGGTTCTTCGGAAGGGCCAGTCCGCCGCTGGCGTGCTCAAAGCCCAGTTGCCCAAGGAGCTCATTGCGCTCTATTGGCCGAAGAACATGTACTGGCGTGCGGGCAAGCCAGAGCGTTTCGTGCGCCCTTTGCGGTGGCTACTTGCGCTGCTGGACGATCAGGTTGTCGATGTAGAGTTGGCCGGAACTATCGCCGGCAACAAGACTTATGGACATCGGATTCTTCATGGCGATCGGTCGATTGAGGTTGGCCATCCCGCGGAATATCTGGCTAAGCTGGAGGCTGCGTTTGTTATCGCCGATGTCGAAGCGCGCCGACATAAGATTCGCAAGGCTCTCGACGCGGCCGCCCGTTCCGTCGCCGGTATCCGCTGGCGCGAGGATCATCCGCTGGTCGAAGCCGTGACCCAGCTTACGGAGTGGCCGAGCGTCTTGATTGGCGGTTTCGAGGCAGAGTATCTAACTCTCCCGGAAGAGGTTCTGGTCACCGTGATGCGTGATCATCAGAAATACTTCGCTCTGGAGGAGGCATCGGGGAAGCTGGCTCCGCATTTTCTAACGGTGCTGAACACTGAGGCGGATGAGGCGGGCGTTGCGGTGATTCGCCATGGCAATGAGCGGGTGTTGCGGTCACGATTCAAGGACGCGCGGTTCTTCTGGGATTTCGATCAGAAAATTCCTTTGGTCGATCGTGCGGAGATGCTCAAGTCGGTGACCTTCCAAAAGGAGCTTGGCAGCTATTACGCCAAGACCCAGGCGAACGCAATCATTGCAGGAATGCTTTCCGATCTGGAGACCCTTCAAGGTACGGCCGTGGATAAGCCTGCATTGTTGAAAGCAGTGGAGCTCTCGAAGGCCGATCTCACCGCTGAATTGGTCAAGGAGTTTACCGAGTTGCAGGGCATCGTTGGCGGCCTCTATGCCCGCGCGCAGGGGCTGGGCGAAGTCGTTAGCCAGGCGATTTATTGGCAGTACAGTCCTGCGTCGAGCGAAGACGCGATTCCGCCGACGGTGGAAGGGCAGATCCTCGGGCTTGCGGACCGAATCAACTCGATTGTCGATATGTTCGCTATCGGGTTGAAACCAACCGGCTCAAGAGATCCTTTCGCGCTGCGACGGGCAGCCAGCGGGATCGTCAAGATCCTGGCAGAATCTCAACTCCCGATCACGTTGGCTGGTCTAGGCAAGATCGCGGTCCAGGCGTCGGCACAGTCCGGGGCGCATGGGACGGACGCCGACGTGACGGCCTTTCTTCGCGAGCGGCTGGACTTTTACCTTCGCGATTCGCGTGGTTTTGCCTATGGCGTGGTAGCCGCGACCCTGGCCGGCGGCGAGGACGACATTCCTGACGCTATTGCCCGCGCCGAAGCGCTCACTGCGGTCCGCGGTTCGGAGGACTTTGCGGCGATTTCGGCGGCGTTCAAGCGGATCAAGAACATCCTGCGCCAGGCTGCGGAAAAAGAAAGAGCCTCGCCTGAGGATATTGCCGGAGCTGTCAACGATGCTCTCCTGACCGAGCCTGCGGAGAAGACGCTGTGGGCGGAGTCGAAGAGGCTCTCTTCGGTCGTCGAGGCGCTGCGGAGCCAGCGGAGGTATCGCGAGGCACTGGAGAAGATCGCGACTCTCCGCCCTCACGTGGATGGCTTCTTCGACGCGGTGATGGTGATGGCTCCGGAGCCGGAGAGTCGGAAGAATCGCTTGGCGTTGATCGCTTCCGTGCTGAGCGAGTTCTCGAAGATCGCCGATTTCTCGGAGATTGTGACGAGCTAGCGTTCGGCTACCATCTCCAGCATCTCGAAGAACTCCGGAAACGAAATTGCCGCTGATTCCGCCCCGAGGATCGCGGTTTCTCCCTCGGCGCGTAGCGCGGCGACGGAGAAGGCCATCGCAATGCGGTGGTCTCCGCCGGAATCTACCTGGGCTCCGTGAAGATGCTGGCCCCCGGGAACGTCGAGGCCGTCTTCGAACTCTTCGACCTCCGCGCCCATCGCTCGCAGGTTCTGCACGACGAGCGCGATTCGGTCCGACTCTTTCACGCGCAGCTCTTTCGCGTCGCGGATGCGGATGCCGTTGCGCGAATACGGGGCGATCGCTGCCAGCACCGGCAGCTCGTCAATCAACTGCGCCGCCAGCGCTCCCGAGACGGTGGTGCCGCCCAGGCCCTGCGCCGGAGCGTTGAGCTGGACCGTTCCGATCAGTTCGGTGTTTTTCTCTTCAAGATTGAGCACTGCAACGGTCGCGCCGAGCGCGGTGAGCACATCGAGCAGCGTGGCGCGGGTTGGGTTGAGCCCGAGGCCGTCGAGGACCAGGTTGCTTTCGGGAAACAACGCCGCGGCGCATAAAAAGAAAGCCGCAGACGACATATCTCCCGGTACCGCGGCCTCGATGGCCTTCAGCTTCTGTTTGCCGCTGATGGAGACGGAATCCAAAGTTCGTTCGACGGTCGCGCCGAATGCACGGAGCGCCAACTCGCCATGATCGCGGGTTCTTACGCTTTCGCGGACGGTCGTCGTACCCTGGGCCTGCAGCCCGGCGAAGAGAAGAGCTGTCTTCACCTGAGCGCTGGGAATGGGCGTGGTGTAGTCGATCCCCGTGAGCGCTGTGCCGCGGACGGTCACAGGCGCATGCCCTTCGGTAAGTCTGATCAGTGCGCCCATCTGTAAGAGCGGTTTGCGAATACGCTCCATGGGACGGCGGCTAAGGGAAGCGTCGCCTATCAGCGTGAACTCGCCTTGCTGAGGGGCCAAAAGGCCGGACATCATGCGCATGGTTGAGCCGGAGTTGCCACAATCGAGCGCGGCATCGGAGGGCGAAAAAATGCCGCCGACTCCGGTGACGGCCACGTGACTGGCGGTTGACCATCGGGCAGCCATTCCACTTTCGCGCCCAGCGCCGCGACGCAGCGGAGGCTGCTGGCGCAGTCGGCGCCAGTTGAAAAATTGGAAAAGGTGCTGGTGCCCTCGGCGAGCCCGGCGAGCATGGCATAGCGGTGCGAAATACTCTTATCGCCTGGCAGGCGGAGCGTGCCGGTCAGGTTGCGCGCGGGTTTGACGATGCGTTCGGCGACGGCTGTTTCGAGCAAGATGGTCTCCTCGATCCAGTATAGGGAAGACGAACATCCCGCCACAAAAAATGGAGCCCAGTGACGGGCTAAGCCAATGACGAATTTCTTTTATTCGTGGCGTGCGGCGATCATTTCCAGTGTCTTTTGGTATTCGCCGTTCTTTTCGGCCCAGCGGAGAGGTTTGACTCTTTCCACCAAAATCTCGCCCTTCTCGATGTCGTTGCGCTCAAGAATTTGCATGACTTCCTGCGTGAAATCATTTAGAGGCATCGCCCTAGGATCGCTGGCTTGCTGCGGTCCGCCGAGCTCTGTTTGTACGTATGGTGGCGCGAGTTCCAGCACTTCGACCGAAGTCTTGCGCAACTGCATCCGCAACGCATCGAGCCAATTATGAATAAAGGCTTTTGTTGCGCCGTAGACGGGGCCAGCTGTATAGGGAACGAAAGCAAGCCCCGACGTTGTAACCATCAAAGTCGCCTGAGCTTGCGAACGGAGGGTCGGAAGCAGCGCTGCAGTCAACCGGATGACGCTGGTGATGTTAACTTGGATGATATCGACCGCTGATGAGGTGTCAATCGAGTCGGCCGTATAGTCTTCGTGGCGCGCGATACCTGCGTTGTTGATCAGAACGTTGAGATTAGGAAACTTCGCCTTAACTTCGCCAGCAAACCGCGCTACATCCGCGCTGTCACTCATGTCCACGGAGATGCCGACTATTCCTGGATTGCGGCTTGTGACTTCATCTAAAAGGTTCTGGCGCCTGCCTGAGACGATGACCTTGTTCCCATTGTGGTGAAGGGCCTCTGCGAGAGCACGGCCTATGCCGCTGGTGCCCCCGGTAATCAGAATTGTGTTGCCCGTAAGCTTCATCACTACTCCTTATGGGTTAGAGATGCGCGACCTGTCGAGGAGAAGCAGACAAAAGCGCAAATCCTCGATCCGCGTCGATGTGAGATTGACAACGCAAAGTCTTACGACTGCAAAGGCCCGCTTGTCTCGCAAAGAATCGTCAGGAAGAGGATGCAGAGGTCGCTTCCGCCGGTTCAATCACCTTCAACACGACAACGGTCTCGTCGTCGAAGCGGTCGACGTCACCCTGAAACTTCGTGACTTCATCGAGAATGGTCGCGGCGATATCGTCGAGCCGACTTGTGCTGATTGTCGCGAATGACCTTCATCAGCAGTTCGTCGCCGAACATCTCTCCGTCGGCGTTTTGCGCATCGGGAATGCCGTCGCTGAAGAAGATGATCGAGTCGCCGGGCTGCGTCGCCAGGCTGAACTCTTCATACTTGGCCTCGGGAAACATGCCGAGAGGAAAGCCCTCGGCCTGGACTGTTTCGACTTCGCCGCCTCGGCAGAAGATGGGTTGGGTTGCGCCCGCATTGGCTATCTGCAGGGTTTGGTTGGTGTCGTTCCAGACCGCATAGACCATGGCGACATATTGCGAGTCGAGCCGCCGCTCCTGCAGAGCATCGTTGAGCGCTTCGAGCATCGCCGACGGCGAGAGCGAGGGGCTCGCGAGCGAACGAATCACGCCGCTCACTACCGCGGCAAAGAGCGCCGCCGCCGCGGCCTTTCCACTTACATCGCCGAGCACGATCCCGGTGCAGCAGGGGTCGAAGGTAAGAAAGTCGTAGACGTCGCCGCCGATGGTTCGCGCTGCGAGGAACTTGGCGGCAAACTCGGCGTGATGATGTTTCGGCCTGGTTTGGGGCAGCAGGCGCAGCTGCACCTCGCGCGCCATGGCCAGATCGTGCTCCAGGCGCTGCTCCTGCTGGGCGATGCGCTGGTAGAGCCGAGCGTTCTCGATCGAGATGGCGATCTGCGCGGCGAGCGTGGTGATGGCGCGCTCGTGGTCCTCGTTGAAGTAATAGGCGCGAGTGTGTTCGATATCGAGAACGCCGATGACTTTGCCTTTGTAGATGAGAGGAACCGCCATCTCGGAGCGCGTCTCGGGGTTGACCATGTGATAGCGGCTATCTTTACGAACATCCCCCACCAGCACCGCACGGCGCTCCGTGATTGCGGCAGTGACCAGCCCGCGATCGAGCGGGACCTTCTCTTCAGGGATATACCGCTCGCCGAAGCGCACGCCATATTGGCTCTCAAGCACCTGGTCCTTTTCGTTCAGCAGCCAGATGGTGAACATGTGGTAGTCGATCAGGCGACGAACGAGCTGCCCAATGCGCTCGAGCAGCGTGTCGAGATCGAGGATCGAGGTCAGCTCGCGGCTGATCTCATTCATCACTGCCAGCGTCTGCGCCTGGCGTGCTACACGGGTGTAAAGGCGCGCGTTCTCGATCGACTGCGCGATGCGCGAAGCGGTGAGCGTGAGCAGGTGCAGATGTTCTGGTTTGAAATAGTCGGGCTGCTCGGATTGGATGTCGATCACGCCGATGAGGCGGTTCTTGACGATCAAGGGCACGGCGAGTTCGCGTGCGCACGGCCGGGTTGACGTTGATGTAGTTGGGATTCTCGAGGACGTCGTTGGCGAGGATGGCCTGGCGCGACTGCGCGACCTCGCCGACGATGCCTTTGCCCATCTTGATCTTGAGCCGCTCGGCCTCGGCGGTGTGGCCGATCTGGAAGCGCATACGCAAATCGTTGGTGCGGTCGTTGAGCAGCAAAATCGCAAAGATGCGGTAGTCGATGACGGCGCGGACCAGTCCGGCGGTCCGGTGCAGGAGCGTCTGGAGATCGAGAGTGGTATTGAGAGCGTCGGTGAGACGGAGCAGAAACTCACTCTGCAGCGGCTCGACGCGAATCTGCGACGGCGCTGCAGTAACATCGGAGCTAGGCCGGTAGTCGCCCTCGAAAGCGTGCTCCCCTGTTGGCGGGGCGGCGGTCTCGGCGGGCGTGATCTCGGGGTTGGGAACTTCTTTGGTCACAAGGTCTTGGTGTTTCCGCGGAGGCGAATCTGCCGCGGATGCTCTCGATTTGTCATCATATCGCGCCGGAGGATTGTCTAGAACTGGTCTCATAGATAGCCGCCGGGTCTTATCCAGCTTCCTACACTCGCTTCGACGGCGGCCGTTCCCGTGTCGCAGCGTTCATCGAGCAGTTTATAGGACCAGTTCTATGGAGCGCCGAGTTCGCGGACAATTGCTACGCCGGCGCTGGCGCCGATCCGGTTAGCGCCGGACTCGAGCATGACGCGCGTTTGATCCAGGGTCTTGATGCCACCGGAGGCCTTGACCCCGCATAGGGTTCCGGCCACGCCGCGCAGCATGGCGACGTCGTCGGGCGTCGCGCCGCCGCTTGAAAATCCAGTGCTGGTCTTGAGAAAATCGGTGCCTGCCTGGAGCGCCAATTCCGACGCGAGCAGCTTTTCCTGTACCGTGAGCAGGCATGTCTCGAGGATCACTTTGACGATCGCTCCCGCGCCGTGAGCGATCTCGACGATTCCGCGAATGTCTTCAGAGACGCGGCCATGATCGCCGGACTTCAGCGCTCCGATGTTGATGACCATGTCGATCTCTTTTGCCCCCAGCGTCAGCAACGCCTCAGTTTCGGCACGTTTGGTGGTGGAAAGGGAAGCGCCGAGGGGAAATCCGACGACCACGCCGACCGGAATGCCGGTGCCGGACAACAACGACACCGCCAGCGAGGCCCAGGCCGGGTTCACCATTGCGCAGGCGAAGCGGTAGGTGGCGGCTTCCTCGCAAAGCCGGACGACCTGCTGGCTGGTCGCCTCCGGCTTGAGCAGGGTGTGGTCGAAGAGTGCTGCCAGTGCAGGCCAATGGGCGAGAGTCGCGCTAGCAAAAGCCTTTGAGTTGTAATGGCCGACGTTCTTCGTGGGGCTGACCTTGGTCCCGTGGGTTGCGACTGACATAGCAATTCCTCGCCTGATAGGATCGCTGCGCTTACAGCGGGAAGTCCGGCGGAAGTATACAGATATCGGGGAGGTTTCGGAACCTCTCCGCGTAATCCATGCCATAGCCAATCACGAACTGGTTCGGAATCGAAAACCCGACATAATCGGCCTCGATGGGCTCGATGCGGCGAGCCGGCTTGTCGAGGCAGGTGGCGATTTTCAGCGATTTTGGATGATGCTGCAGGAAAATCTTGCGCAGATACCCCAAGGTGATTCCGGTGTCGAGGATGTCTTCGACGATGATGACGTGTTTGCCTTCGATGGGCTCGTCGAGGTCTTTGGTCAGCTTGACCGCGCCGCTGGTGGTGCGGCCTTTCTTGTAGCTCGAGACGGCGACGAAATCGAAGGTGCAATCGATGTGGACACTGCGCGCCAAATCTGCCAGGAAGATCGCCGAGCCTTTCAGCACACCGATCATGATGACCGTCTCGCCCGCGTAGTCGCGGGTGATCGCTTCGCCGAGTTCGGCGACACGTTTCTCAATCTGCTCACGACTATAGAGGACGAGAAGTTGCTGACTTGCCGGGATATCCATCGCATTCAGAATATCTCCAAACCGCGTCGGCGGCATATTGCCGACTGGGAACGATATACTGGAAAGGTCGTCTTAATCGCATGTATCCCTTTATTCATATCGGTTCGCACTTCAGCATCGGCACTTTTGGACTCTTACTTTGGCTTGCGGCGGTCTGCGCTTGCTGGGTGCTCCATCGCAATTTTCTTCGCTCCGGAATCGACGCGGATGCCATCGGCGTTGTCGCGATTGTAACCGTACTAGGGATTATCGGGGCCAAGTTTTGGCACGTTGCCGACACCCCCGGCGAACACATCTTCGAGCGCGAGGGATTTGCGTGGTTTGGCGGGCTGGTCTTTGGCATTCTGGCATTGCTCTGGCAGGGGCGGGCTACGAAGATCGGCGCTATCCGGATGCTCGATCTCGCTGCACCGGCGGCTGCCGTGGGGTACGGGATGGGGCGGCTGGGGTGCTTGATCTCGGGAGACGGCGACTATGGTATTCCGACGAATCTGCCATGGGGCATGAGTTTTCCTAACGGACTGGTGCCGACGACGCAGCGGGTCCATCCGACACCGATTTATGAGCTGATTGCTGGGCTGTTGATCGGCTACTATCTTTGGCTTCGGGGCGCGAAGCCGCGGCCTTTGGGGCAGATCACGGGAGAATATCTGATTCTGAGCGGGGTTGCCCGGTTTCTGGTGGAGTTCATCCGCATCAATCCCAAGGTCTACTGGGGAATGAGCAATGCTCAGCTGGCGAGTCTAGGGTCGGTTGTAGCGGGGATGGTATTCGTAGTGGTTGCTCGCTGGCATGCGGAGCGGCGGTCGGTGAGCAGCGAAGTCCCGGCGGTTGAAGCAAAAGCTTAACGCACTCCAGGGAACTCACAACCTCTTCAAATACTCTTTGGCCCTCACCAACTCCGGGAACAGATTCTCTTCAGCCTTGAAATCCCGCGAATGCACGCATCGCCGTCCGGCCTTTACCTTGACTGGGTGCTTGAGGTGCAGCATCTCGTGGTACATCAGGTACTCGACTGCGTAGCGCGGTGTCGTCTTGCGGTCAAAGACCTTGCTCACCATGATCGTATTGTGGGCTGCGTCGTAGTGGCCGAGGAGACGCTTGGCATTATGTTCGCTCCAGGTGAGCATTGGGCGCCCGAGCAATCCGTGAAAGAAGCGGGTGTTGAGGCTCTCGAAGACTTCGTCGAGGTCGTAGGTCTCGCCCTGCGCGGTAGAGATTCTCTTTCGACCACGGGACTGGCGAATCCGCTCAGTCTGCCGAAGCATGGCGTCGCTTGAGGTAAAGCGTCTGTAGCGCCCGGAGTGGATCGCCTCGATCGGCTTGCGATAGAGCTTGGCGAGAAGGATGTGGGCGATCGCTCGTAGCACCGGTTCCGGCGCTCCCTCAAGCAAGTCGGAGAGACTTACTTTGATTGCGCCTTCGCGCAGGCGGATGGTCGTATTCAGGCCGGTAAATCGCCGAAAACGAACTTGAAAGGGGGGAATCGGAGCGCGCGGGCGCAATGCCCGGTACTCCTCTTGAAACAGATCTATCAACACGGAATCCACTTTTCTAAACCTAGCACATCGGTCAGCGGGTATTGCGTTTCTCTGGATTGCACGTTTCTCTCGAGCGCCTAGGGCTGAGCTTGCACCGCGGCTTCACACCATCTCTCGATCTGGCCTGTGGCGCGAAGCAGTCCGAGCTCGGCTTTCATCAATTCGAAGTTCGCGTCAAGCGCATCCTCGGCCCGACGACGTTCTTCGATGCGGGCCTGTTGCTCTTCTCTCGGGGTCAGAGGAGTCGCGCCTGGTGCGGTGCTAGCCGCGTTGATCTGCGTCAGCACCGCATCGAGCTGGCTCTGCGCAAGTTCGCTTTGCAACTGTGCCACTTCTTTTTGTGCGGCCAGCTCGTTCAGGCTTTTCTGGAGAGCGACAATGTTTTCGCTGCTCTGGTCTCGAGCCTGATCGGCTTGTGCGGTTGCGCGCGCGGCCTCGGCGACGGACTCCCGCGCTTTCGCTCGTTTCGATGCGTCGAAGAGCGGCAATGTGATCTGAAGGCCAGCCTCGAAGTTATTGTGTTGGAAGCGCAGGTAGTATTCCTGGTAATTGTTGATCTCGGAGAAGCGGCTATAGGTGCTGCCAAAGCCGATCTGCGGTCGGTAGATCTGTCGGGCGTCGCCAAAGGCCTGATACTGGTGCGACTGGGCAGTGGCGAAAGCGGCGCGAACACCCTCGGTGTTCATTGCCGTGAGATTTGCCGTTACCGTTGCAGGGTTGTTGCGCTCGAGTTCGGGGGAAGGTGGAATGCTCCTAGTTTCAGTTTCCAGAATGTCGGCCGGTAATCCGGTGAGGTGGGCGAGGCGCTCCCGGACGACATCGATGTCGTCCTGAATCTGAATCCGTTTCAGCCGGATCTGTGCCGAGAGCAGCTTTGCGCGTAACAAATCATCGCGAGTGCCCACTCCTGCGTCGAAGCGTCGCTGCTCAATGAGGGTCAGTCTGGAGGCATCACCATTTTGATCATCCAGGACTTCCATCCGGCGCCGATCGGTGTCGAGCTGAACGTAGTCCAGCGCCGCGTCAAAGACCACTTGCTGTCGTGCGTCGGCGAGTGTCAATTGGGCCGCAATAAGGGCAGATCGGGCCGATCGGATGTAGTCCTTCTGCGAGAACGTAAAAAGCAGCGACTGCGTCGAAACGTTCACGATCGTGGGCTGGCCGATCGGAAAGCCATAGGTGTAGCCAACGCTCGACCCAAGAACAAAGTTCGGGACGTAGACATCTCTTGCCTCACTCACTCCGGCTGCCGCGCGTTGTACATCCGCAGCGGCTATGCGCACGGAAGTGCTGTTTCGCAATGCCTGATCCACGGTCGTGAGCAACGAGACCTGGGCGGTAGCCGCCGCTGGAAACAAGGAGAGAGAAAGCAACAAGACGGGCAACAGCAGGGCGCAGATACCACTTGCCGACCTGTATGCGCCCCGCTTCACGAACGTCTCACCTCATCCCATCTTTGTTTGCGAAAACCAAGATCCAGCTATGATTGTCGGGTTAACTTCAGTTTGCCGTGACTCTCCGGTCATGGCACGACTTTCACGGGGACTCGATCGACGATTGGCTGGCCGTTGGCGGTGCCCAGAGCGACTGTTTCTCCCTCGTGCAGACCGTTGACGATTTGGATCGAGGTGAGGGTAATGATGCCGGTCTTTACCGGAGTGCGACGCAACGTCTCGCCGTCGAGCACATAGACGAAGTCCTGACCGCCGCTCGCATGCAGCGCCTCGCGTGGGATGTTGATCACGTCTGGAGTGCTGCTGGTGGTCACTGTGACAGTCACGTTCGTGTCTGGAAGCAGTGTCCCGTCGGCATTATCCACGGTCACGATCGCTGCTCCTACGTGGCGCGTTGTGTAGGTGACGACAGTCGAGGGCACGCGAGCGATGTGGCCTTGCCACGAGCGCAAAGGTAGCGCGTCCCAAACGATCCTGATCGGCAGTCCCACGGCCAGCTTGCCTATCTCGGGTTCGTCGAAGTAGGCGCGTACCTGCACCTTGGTCAGGTCGGCCATCTCCAGCAGTCGATCGCCCTGGCCGATGTATTCTGTCGCGCTCACGGGCAGGGCATAGACGGTGCCGGCAAAGGGAGCATGGACACTCACCTCTTCCAGCGTTTTCCTGGCCGCGGCGTAACTCGACTGGGCATCCTCCAGAGCGGCCTTGGCATGTTCCAGGTCCGGAGCGTCGTAAGGAGACTGTTTGCGAAGGTCAAGCAAGTGAAGCGAGGCGTTGGCCTGGTCGAGACGCTGTTGCGCGGCTGCGACTTCGGCTGCCGAGGCTGCGCCCTGTGTTGCCAATTTCTTCAATGTGGCCAGTTGGCTCTCCGCCTGGTCGCGATCAGCCTTGGTGCGCGCTTTGTCTCCATCGAGGGTGTAGCGCTCCTGCTGGCTGCCCCCATTCGTGAGGGAATCGTAATTGGCCTGGGCCGCACGCACGGCGGCCAGCGCGGACGCCTCCCGCGTTCGGGCCTCAGTGTCATCCATCTCGATCAGGAGCCTTCCCTCGGAAACGTGGTCTCCTTCGTGGACGAAGACGGCCTTCACCAGACCGGCATAGGGGGCGTGGGCTTCAAAGTTGGTGATCGGCTCGACGATGCCGTTGGTGGAGAAGGTGCTGACGATATCGCCGCGCCGCACCTGGGCCACGCGGATCGGCAGCCGGGTGCGTGTCACCATCCTCACCGAATAGACGATGCCTGCCGCCAGCAGAGCCATCACGATCCAAAGCCAGCGGTTATTGTTGTTCCGGGTAGCGATAGTCATCCTCGCAAAGGCAGGTCGAACGAAGGGTCAGTATATAAGACGCGGGGACAAAATTTTGGAGTCAGAAATGTGGCCCGCTGACAACAGTGAGACTTTGCGCCACAGTTCAGCTCCAACCATATGTGCGCGTTGCGGGTCTCGCTTACAATCGAGGTATGGCGACAGGCTACACAGACGATCATGCAAAGTCCGGTTTAAACTTCAGTTTTCCGGCCATCGAGACGTGGCCCAACCAGTTCCCCGGCTACGAGATCCTGATCGACGATCCGGAGTTTACTTCGGTCTGTCCGAAGACGAGTTTGCCCGACTTTGGCATCATCACCCTGCGCTACTGTCCGCGCGATTGCTGCCTTGAGCTCAAGTCCTATAAGGAGTATCTCTTCTGTTACCGCAATTTGGGCATCTTTCAGGAAAATGTGGTTAACCAAGTGCTGGAAGATGTTGTGAAGGCCTGCGATCCGGTCTGGGCCGTGGTGAAGGGAGATTTCCGCCCGCGCGGCGGGATCTCGACCACGGTTGAGGCACGATGGCCGAGACCAGGAAACCAGGCACCCCCGCCAAGAGATGCCTAGTTTCGAGTTCCGCTATTGGACGACAGCCTGAAAGAGCGGAGACTGCAGCAAGCTGGTGAACTGGCTGTCCGATGCAGAGAAGCTCACTTCCAGATTGTCGGCGTTTGAGGTCACCGTCGTGTTATCGATCGCCTGCTTTTCTGTCGGCGTGCCGCTCATCTTCTTGTACAGTGCTGCGGCATTGAGCAGGGAAGCCATGGTGCCGGCGGTGAAGGCGTCGGGGGTCAGCACTGCCAGGTTGAATTTCACGCCGTTGCTGAAGTCCATGGTGTAACGCGAGCCGAGCAACCGCTTCTTCACGGTGTCGTAGTCGGTGACCTGCGATGCTTGCCCAAGCACCGAGTGCATCATGTACTGGGTGCCTTCCTGATCGAGGACGCTCCACACCGCTTGGTTGTCGACCGCCTCCATCGATTCCATGATCGTGCTGTTGTCGAGCACGCTGGGGGAGAGGCCATCGCGAGAGTCGAGCGCAGCCTTAACTGCCTCGCTTGAACCAAAGATCATCGTGGTCGGATTGACGAAGGTGACCGCCATGCCGCTCGCGCCCATCGGATAGACGCGGTTTGTGCGCACCTTGGTGTACTTGATCTTCTTCTTCAGCCAGTTCGCCTTGATCGCGTCAAGATTGAACTGTCCCTGGGCAATGCCGACGACCCTCGTTCCCTGCACGTCGCTGGTTCGGAAAGAGGCAAATGCCAGCACGTCGACGTCGTGGCTTTCATTCAGGCCGGATCTCTTGAGCCCATCCTCCAACTGCTTGATATCGGGAGGCAGAACTCGGTTCTTCAAGTCCATGGCCGCAGTGGAGTTCTGCATGGCGCGATAGTCTACGGCGATCAACTGCTGTATGTCCTTGGGGACGGCGGAGCGGGCGTCGGCGCTGAGTTGCGCCGCGACGGCGGGTAAAGTGAGAGCGCAGGCGATGGCGCCCGCCAGGCCGATTCTGCTCCACAATCCGCTCAACGCGACAAACTTCTTCATGGTGTTCAAGCTTTCTCCTCTGTGGCGACCCGGCTCGTGCCGGCTCAATGCGTGCCACGTTGCGCCGAAAATACGGCAATTCTTATGGTAACTCCGATGCACCTCGTTGGTGCGGGCGACAACTCTACAACGTTCCCGGCCACGCCAGCGGATGCTCCAGTCTGCGTTCCAGGATCTTTTCTTCGGGATTAAACCCATCTAGCTGACGCACCCACTCGGTCTCTTGCTCATATGCCGCCTCCGGCACCAGCCCGATCAACTCGCCCCGCACTACTTTCACGCGGTGGCGACCCGCCTTCTGTTTGACCGCGGCATAGGCCTGGGCGACCGGGGTAGCGCGAAAATCGGTGATATTCATCGATATCTGCGCTTGACCCTGGGCGACGACGCCCATAGCTTTGACGCCGGAGAGCCCCCCGCCGGAAGCACGAATCTCGCGGGCAATCGCACGCGCCGTCGCCACGTCGGCGGTGTCGAGAAAGAGGTTGTAGGCGATCAGAAACCGGCGCGCCCCGACCGCCGAGGCTCCTGCCGTAGCGTGCAGATGGGGCCCTCCGACGTCGGGGCGCCGGGTCGTGTCGCGCGCAACGGCGTCGCGCAAACCCTCAAACTGCCCACGGCGGACATCCTCAAGGAGCGCCCGGTCGGGTCGGGCCGCCGCCGCCTCGTAGAAATAAACCGGCACCCCGTGACGCCGCCAGATCTCCAATCCCGCTTGCCGTGCAAGCAAAACGCATTGTTCGAGCGAAAAACCGGAGACGGGTACGAACGGAATAACGTCAGCGGCTCCGATTCGAGGATGAACGCCTTGCTGGGCGGAGAGATCGATCAGTTCGGCTGCCTTGCCCACGCCGCGAAGCGCCGACTCGAGTAGCTGCTGAGGAGGGCCGGCAATCGTGACTACCGAACGGTTGTGGTCTGGATCGCGCGACCAATCGAGGAGGTGGACCCCCTCAACGCGCATCGCGGCGATGATCGCGAGGACCTTGCGCTCGTCGATTCCCTCGGAGAAATTCGGCACGCACTCGACGACCGCTGCTCCCGCCGTTTTTGCGCCGGCATCCTTCATCTCCGTCTTATTTCCACCAGTTATAGCCCACTTCGAACTGGACGCTGGCGTTCACGCCCGGGTTGTGGTCGCCGAGGCTGGCGCTCGAGATATGCACCGCGTTGGCTGCAAAGGAGATCGACCGCTTGGGTTTGACGAAGTAGTTGAATCCCACACCGAACTGCGGTGTGAAATTCCAGACGCTGGTGCCACCGTAGGGTGCGTAAAAATCGGGCGGATATTTGTGGTTGGTCCACAAAAGGCCGCCCGCACCTTGTACCCACGGTTTGAATCGCCCTCTGCCCATAAAGTCCCAGCGCAGAATAATCGGCGTTAGGGTAATGCCAGTAAACGTACCACCGCCGTAGGGCAGGTAATAGGTCACGGGGACGCCGTTGGTGCTTTCAGTCACAGGCTGAAGATGGGGCGCTGGTGTATAGGATTGCCAAAATGGAAAGAACTCTCCCGCAAATTCAAACTGCCCACGCAATATTCCCGGCAGCGCAGGGTGGCTCAGCACCTTGCCGACATGAACGCCAGCGCTGAAAAAGCGGAACGGCAAACGGTTGTTGGTACCAAATCCGCTCTGGATCACGGGACCAATTTCCCAAGGACGCTGAGCAAAGGGCGTGGGCGAGGCTGCGGCCGCAGGGGCAGAATCGGATGTTCCACCGCCTACCTCAAAGGAGTCAGTGGTCGGGATGACATTTTGCGCCCCTGCCGATTTGAAGCACAGGACCATCGTCAAGAAAAGGAAGAGGAGGGTCGTCAGATTGGCCCCGGGAACTGCGAACTTCTTCATGCTTATGTTTTCCTCGCCGCCGTTGGAGTGTTTGCGACCAATAGTGAAAAATCAATGCCTACAGGAATCAAGAAAAAGGCCGCCCGAACTGGCGGCCCTCGGATCTCAATTTTTTCCGCTCAACCGGCTACGGCTTCCATATCTTTAGCGTCCATGTCGAAGTTGGAGTAGACATGCTGCACATCATCCATGTCCTCGAGCGCCTCGAGCAGACGGATCATCTGGTTTGCCTGGGCGCCTTCGAGCTTGGTGTAGGTCGAAGCGAGCATGGTGATTTCCGAGATCTCGGTTTCGATCTTGGCCTGCTTGATCGCCTCCATGACCGCCGGATATGCGGCCGGTTCGGTGATGATCTCCCAGCTTTCGCCCTCGTCACTCAGGTCGTCGCCGCCGGCTTCAAGGACGATGCCCATCAGTTTGTCCTCATCGACTGCTGACTTAGGGACGGAGATGAGGCCCTTCTTTGAGAACATGAAGCGGACAGAGTTCGACTCGCCAAGGTTCCCGCCGTTTTTCGAGAAGGCGTGGCGGACTTCACTGACCGCGCGGTTGCGATTGTCGGTGAGGACGTCGGCGATTACTGCCACTCCGCCAGGTCCGTAACCCTCAAAGGAGATTTCCTCGTAATTCAGTCCGGGTAGCTCGCCCGTGCCGCGTTGGATCGCCCGCTTGATGTTATCTCCCGGCATATTCTCGGCCTTGGCGGCGAGGATGGCGGTGCGCAGACGAGGATTGCCGTCAGGGTCGCCACCGGACTTGGCGGCGATTGTAATTTCCTTGATCAGTTGAGTGAAAATCTTGCCGCGCTTGGCGTCTGCCGCGCCTTTTTTATGCTTGATTGTTGCCCATTTTGAATGGCCGGACATGAAGACCCTCTGCTGCCTTTCCCGAGTGCCGGGAGCGATTTAAGCGGGGAAGACGGCGGACGGAAAGAACACTCGACCACGCCCCGCAGCCTCTAAGTGTAACACGGTGAATGCGGGGCAAGGCTCGCTGCTGCGGCTAAGGCCGCTAGTCGGACTTTCGCCTGGGTTCAGACTCGGTTCTTGGGAGAAGACCCTCCACAGCCGGAGCCGAAATGGAGGTGAACGCGGCCTTCCCGATGTGCTATGCAGCCTGCTGCTTCAGAATGATCCCGAACAGCCCTTTCTTGTTGAAACGCCGTAGATCAGGCCGGAGCGGCTCCGCCTCCCCAATCATGGATTGTTGATCAGGAAAGGCTTGAGTGAAAGACCGAAAGCCCCAATTGGCGTCGACATCATCCACGACGAGCGCGCCCTTTGGCGCCAGGACCGCCCATGCTCGATCCAGCTCAAAACGTACATTGCGTTCACTGTGTAGGCTGTCGTGAATGAAAAGATCGATTTCGCGAAGGCTGGAAAGCAATTCGGGTAGGCGGCGCCTGCTCGATCCGGGGATGTATGTCCATCGATCCGCATATCGGTCGCCAACGGCCGCGCCAACCTGATTCCGCCAGAACCTATCCACTGGCGGAAGATCAATACTCCACAGATGGCCGTCTCCGTTTGTCTCCAGCGCTTCCAAAACACAGCGAGATGTGACGCCGTGAGCGACACCGGTCTCCACAACCTTCTTTGGCCTCAGATGGCGCACGAGACACCAGATCGCCCGCGTGAATCCGGCATCGCCATCATTCCACCATTGAAAGCTCTCCGGACCGGGCCTTATCCCTTTGTCTTCCAGTTCAATGTTCACATGGGTCCATAAATTCCCAAACTCCAAAGCTGCCTCGCACGGCCATGACACACCTAGAGATTCATGAAGCCGCTGTTCCCAATCGCCATCGAAGCCATATTGGTACTTCGGTCTGCTTGCTTCGCGCGTGGCGGCATACTCGTCCTGGATCGTCATCCAGAGTTGAAGCGGATCCGCCGCTACGTCGGCGATCGTAGTTAGGGGATGTTTCAGAAAATAACGTGCCGGTATCCCCAGCATCATGCACTCTCCATTTCGCGCGCTGCTCAGGCTCCCACAACGGTAACCGGGAGTCTACATGATTCATCTCTGCTCCCTCCCGATGAGAGCATCCGTCAGCGCCGTTGCGCCGATTCAGTGTTAAACAGCGAGACGGCAAGGGCCCTAATCCAGCGTTGAGAAAAAACCTTTGCTCTATTCCGGAAGAGGAATCTCCGCCGTGGCGTCAAATTTCTCATCGTTGGACCGAACCGGTTTACGGAAGAAGTGATAAAGTCGCGCCGCCGGTTGGCGGTTTGGCCGTTCCTCCCTTAACAACTCCTGCACCAGCTCCGGCGCTTCCCAGGGAACGTCGTGATGGCCGCGATAAAGGTACGGGCTATGGGGGTTCCAGCGCAAAGCTTGGGGAAAGAAGGCCACTATGTCACCCTCAATGACATTGTCGATTCGGTCCGCGGATGGCGGCATCGCGTCCCGACGCAACTTGGCGGTCAAGATGCCCGCCAGGTCTCCCTGGCCAGGCAGGCGCAAGTGGCCAAGCTGAGTACAGCGAGGATTCACCTCGATCAAATACGCCGGGTCGCTTCCCGGGTCGCCGTTCCTTCTCTTGAGGATGAAGTCGAGACCGTAGAATCCGGTCAACATCAGCCGCCGCGCCAACTTACGCGACGCCTCCTCGATCTCCCTGTTCCGGATCAACCGGACCACCGTAGCAGCTCCGGTCGTTCCCTGTGAACTCAACACCTCGACCGTCACTGACGCGAGTATTTCTCCGCGCCAGCAGGCAATCATGGTATTTGCGGGTGGTCCGGGGATGAACTCTTGAATCGTGATGCCCGGTTTTCCAGCCCTTCGCCACGACCATATGGAAACCGGACGGCTGTTGATCACGGTTCGCTTCAACGCGATCAAGGCGGTGAGCGGCTTCGCCAGCTTGCGATAGGCAGCGATCATTTCCTCTGGAAAATGCGCAATGCTTGTTCCCTCGCCCCCCATGCTCCCGTCCGCTTTCAAAACTCCAAACGCATCCGGCCAATCGGCGAGGTCCGCCTCCGAGTCTATGGCTTGGGTGCGAGGAATCCGGACGCCAAGCTCGGCTGCAACCCGAAGCAGCTCGTTTCGACTGTTGAGGATAGGATAGCCCTCGGCTTTTCCAAGGGAGTCCTCGATCAAGGGAGCCAGCGACGGCTCTTGCTCGTACAAAGCGTGAAGTTGAAGCACGACGCCGTCGTCGCAGGGAACAATGATGTCCGGGCGCGCCGAGAGTATCGCCGTCTTGAGCGACCGCAGAGAGTCGAGGCCGCTATATCGATAGAGGGATTGGATGCCAGGAACGAACCTAAGGGGATGCCCACTTGGGCATATTGCCGAGACGGCGGTGCCATGGCGGATGAATGCTATCGCCAAACGAGCCGACAGCGCGTACCATCTGCTTGCACTCAGCAGTATTACCGGGGGTTTATTCTTCTTCATCAGGCATCCCAGGTTTCTTACTCAACGAACCCTTCGGGCCAGAATGATCATTCCCGTTGAAAACGAGAGCTGGGGACTGATAATGCTTGAGTATAGAGCACTACATTAGGTCTTAGAGCAAATTTTCATTCTTACTTATTCCATCCCGGCCAAGTTAGCAGATAGTCTGTTGACTTGTAGGATGCTGAGGGTAGTTCAATGACCGACGTTGCCATCGTGGGAGCCGGCCCCTACGGCCTGTCGATTGCTGCGCATCTTCGCAAGAGTAACCTGCAATCTCGAATCTTTGGTGCTCCCATGCAGAGCTGGCGTGAACGAATGCCGAGGGGGATGCTGCTCAAATCCGAGGGCTTCGCGAGCAGCCTTTACGACCCGGAGTCCGCGTTCACCCTGCGTCAATATTGCCGGGAAAATAGCCTTCCCTACGCAGACGTCGGACTTCCCGTGCCACTGGAGACCTTTGTTGCCTATGGAGTGGAATTTCAAAAACGCCTGGTTCCTCATCTGGAGCAGACCGATATTGCCTCGATCAGGTGCGTTCCCGGGGGCTTCACGTTACAGACCGAGGGCGGCGAGACGTTCGAGGCCCGCAAGGTGGTCATCGCAGCCGGCATTTCGCACTTTTCTTATCTCCCCTCTTTTCTAGCCGAACTTCCCAGCGAATTCGTAACCCATAGTTTCCATCGCAACGACCTCAGTGAATTCCGTGGGCGCAAGGTAGCGGTGATCGGGGCCGGAGCCTCTGCCGTCGATATCGCGGCGATCCTCAACGAAAACGGTGCGGACGTTCACTTGCTGGCGCGACGCGCCAAGATTGCCTTCCATGGAGAATCCAAGGAACCTCGCCCCTTGCTGGAGCAAATCCAGAGCCCTCGATCCAGTATTGGCGTAGGTTGGAAGTCGAAACTTTGCACGGACCTTCCGCAGCTCTTCTACACCCTGCCGCAGTCCATGCGCTTTCGGGCGGTCGAGCGCCACCTTGGTCCGGCTCCAGGATGGTTTGCTTACGGCAAGGTTGTCGGGTGTATCCCATTGCACCTGAATTCCGCGATACGGAATGTCAGCATGGAGAATGGCCAAGTGCACATTCTCTTCACCCAGGAAGACGGTAGCGAAGCCACATTGATCGCGGACCATCTCATCGCGGGTACGGGCTTTCGCGTCGCGCTCTCGAGACTCAAGTGGCTTGACGGAGACCTTCTTCGCGCAATTCGAACAGTTGAAGACACACCCGTCCTCTCTCGGAACTTCGAGTGCTCCGTTCCCGGACTTTATTTTGTCGGCCTGGCTTCTGCGAATTGCTTTGGTCCACTCACCCGCTTCGCCTGTGGCGCAGAGTACACTGCCAAGCACCTCACTCGACATCTGACTGTGCAGTCAAGGTAGACCACCAACCGCCGCCGATTCCTTAGCTGTTCATAATCGAAGTTTCCCTTTTTGGTTTTGGCGTACGTCTATCTCTCCTGCGTCGTCGTTCCCGTCTAAATGTACATAGCCTGCCTTTTTTGCCGGAGCTCGCTAGGCTTTCGATAGTCAGCGCTGTGCGTCGCTGCTCGCCAGCTATCTTCCTGCGCGTCGCGCTGCGTCGGTCAATCCAACCGAAGCACTGCATTCAGAGTGACAGGCCGGTTCTTTTCTCTGGCGGTTAAAAAGAAGCCCCGCCCGAGTTTGGCTGGTTGCTGAGAATCTCTTTTCCGCCGCTGGCGGCGACGACATAACTTTGTCCGGGAACTGCGAAGGGATGGTCGGTTACGGTCCAAAGATAGACGCGACCGGAGCCGTTCCACAACTGGTCGACGGCCACGGTGTTTTTCGAAGGTGGGGCTCCGGGCTGGACGTCTGAGTCTTGTGGCGAGGCCAGTGAGACTGGGCGCTCCAGGTAGAAGGCAAACGAAGATGCCTCGGGGTAGGACCCATCAATTGCAACGGTGTCGGTGGCATCGAGCTCCGGGCGGATGGCGTCAGCCAGGATCTGCGACGAGGAATACGGCGAAGCAATCACCAGGGCGGCTTGGATGGCAACGGTAACGCCGCCCAGCATTCCAGCGAGAAAGCAATTGGCGAGGCGCGCATTATGATGCAGTCGATAGACGAGGTTGCCGGTAACGCCGGCGATCAGCGTGGCGGCGAGAATGACCAGAGGGATGCGCGCTGTTCCCGCTGACAGCACCACTGACGAGCTAAAGAAACCGAATCCCAGCGTTCCTTCGGTTGCGAAGAAGATCAGGACAGCGCTCAACAGTAGTCCGACGGCAAAGAGCGCGTATCCCAGATGGCGGGCCTTTCGGGGCTGGTCGAAGGCCTCCTGATTGGCCAGCCATCCGCCTATCAGCAACGCGAGCGGCAACCCAGGGCCCATCCAGGTCAAAGGGTTGTGCGGCTTCGCTTCGAGCAGGTAACCGAGGACAAAGGCGGCAATCGCCCAGGTCATCAGCGGCCATTGCGCCAGCGTTTGGGGATCCTGTCTGCGCCGGGCGACCCAGCAGGTTATGGCGATAGCCAAAGGTAAAATCACCGCCGGCCAGGGCGCGATGAGCAACATCAGGATGCATCCCGCCGCCGACACACCGATACCTTTCCACCCAGCAAACTTCCTATCGGCGAGTAGATAACAAAGAGCAAAGGCAATCAGCGCGCTCGCCACACTCAGCAGAGGGATGGGGGTAAGATCACGCGTGGCAACGAAGGTCCCAGGCCAGGTTAGGACGATCAATGCCGCGTAGAGGCCAGCAGCGTTCCACAGGAAGAGCATGCGGCCGAAGAAGAATGCGATTATGGCCAGGGCCAAAACGCAGAGTGCGATGGGGAGCCTTGCCGACCAGTCAGCGATACCGAACACTTTGTAGCTTGCGGCGATGATCACGTCTAGTGTCCGCTCAGAAGGGTGCACTGCCTCGCCATTGACATATGCGGAAGACCAGTTGTGACGCGCAATCATCTCGCGCGCTATTTCCGCGTGGATCGTTCCGGGCCCGTCGGGCAACGGGGGACGAACGAGCGCGTAGCTGCCATACAGCAGCAGCCAGAGGCCAAAGATTGGTAGCAGGAACCTCCACGCCGGGTTGATCGATCGTTCGGAAATGCCGTGCCTCCGCCGGAGTTGCTGTCTTGGCGATTATAGTAGTGGCTGAGAGTTATGTTTCCGGATTGCAGGGCGCGACCCTTACGCGCCGTACGTTGACGATGGCATTAGACACGACAACTTTGGCAATTCTTCCGGCGGCCTCCGCGGCCGATCGGGCAGTCCCTGCCACTACTCTGATCTATGACGACTGGTATCCGGCGATGCGAAGCGAGGGGCTTCGCGGCAAGAAGCTTTCGAAGGCGATGCTGCTTGGCATTCCGATGGTTCTGGGGCGGCGCCACGACGGCCGAGTATTCGCCATGCGGGATAGCTGTCCGCATCGCGGCATCCCCCTCTCCTGCGGCTGGTTCGACGGCAAGCAGGTGACCTGCAAGTACCATGGCTGGCGCTTTGAGCCGGTGAGCGGACAGTGCATTGAGATTCCTTCACTCACGGCAGCCGACTCGCTCGATCCGCAGCGGATTTTTGCCGGGGCTTTCCCCTGCGAGGAAAGGGATGGCCACGCCTGGGTCTTTGTGCCGCGGCCCGGTCGCGGACGCGTCCGCGCTTCCGACGATCTACCTTTGGTTCCGGAGACTCCGAAGTTTGGTGCGCGCTTTCGCTCGGCGCACATCACTGCGGATCTGCCCTGCAACGTCGATCATGGCATTATCGGGCTGATGGATCCGGCGCACGGGCCCTTCGTTCACCAAGCCTGGTGGTGGCGCTCGCGGACGAGCATTCACGAGAAAGAGAAGCATTTCGAGCCGATTCCCGAGGGCTTTCGGATGTCGGCGCATGCGCCATCCGGCAACAGCGCTCCATACAAGTTGCTGGGCGTCTACGGTGAGCCGATCACGACGATGATCGATTTTGTGCTTCCGAATCGACGCTTCGAGACGATCCGCTGCGGCGAGAGATGGTTTTCAAGCCTGACAACGGTCACGCCGACGACTCCGAATGAATGCCGTATCGACGTGGTCGCGGCGTGGAACATCTTCTACCGAGTGCCGTTGGTGACGACAGTCGCGAAGTTCTTTGGCAACCGCTTTGTGCGTCAGGACCAGGAGACGATGGTCCAGCAGGCGGAAGGACTGAAGCACAATCCTTCTCTGATGCTGATCGACGATGCCGACCGCCCGGCGAAGTGGTATTTCGCTCTCAAACAGGCGCGGCTCGCGGCGGCGAGCTCTTCGGAGCAAAATGTGGAACCCTCACACCCCATGTCTGGGCCGGTGACGTTGCATTGGCGAAGCTGATTGCGCTTTTGGGATGGAAGCAGAACGCTGCGCCTGTGAGATTGCGCGAACCGGGTGAGATAAACTTCAGCCGAGAGTCTTGCCGTCAATTTGGAGTCTTCTGCTTGAAAGTGCTTTGCTCGACCATTCTTACCGCTCTCGCCTTTGCTCAGTCGCCATCCCTTCAGTCCCAGAGCACGCATCCGCTCACGGTTGAAGAGATATGGGGTCAGCTAAGTCCGACGGGCGTTCCTCCGCAGGGAATTCAATGGGCGCCGGATGGCGGGCGGGTGACCTATCTCTCTCCCGATTCGGACCTGATGCAGGTGCTGCCGACGAATGGCGCGACGACTACGCTCATCAGCCACACCAAGCTGAGCGCACTCGGCTCATCGGCCATCGACGAAAAAAACAAGGACCATCGATCCCGCTACGGTATGGCCAGCTACCTGTGGGCGCCGGATTCCAAGCACATTCTTTTCGACAGCGGAGGGCAGCTCTTTCTCTACAGCCTCGACAACGGAACGGCGATCGATATCGCGTCCACAGGCTCGGGAAGTGGCGACGACCCAAAGTTCTCCCCTAACGGGCAGCTGCTCTCGTATGTGCGCGATCACAATCTGTATGTCCATCGCTTTAAGGAGCAGGCTTCGGAGTCCCAACTGACGACCGGCCACGATGAGACTCTGCTCAACGGTGAAGTCGACTGGGTGTATTTGGAGGAGCTGAATGTTCGGAGCAATTATTTCTGGGCGCCCGATTCAGCTCGTATCGCCTTTCTGCAGATGAACGAGGCCAATGTTCCCGAATATCCGATCACCGATTGGATACCGCTGCATGCGACGGTCGACAAGCAGCGGTATCCGCAACCCGGCGACCCAAACCCGTCGGTGCGCGTGGGAGTGATCAAGGCGCAGGGCGGCAAGACTGTCTGGATGAAAGTGCCGGTCGCCGACGGCGACGACTATATACCGCGATTCGGATGGGCCAATCCGGAGACGCTGTGGATCGAGGTGCTTGCCCGCGACCATAAGCATCGGAGCATCTATTTCGCCGATGCCCAGCACGGCGAAGTGAAGCTCGCTTACAGCGAGACGGACGAGAAGTTCTTTGACGATAAGTACGATGTCGAGTTCACTCGAGGCGAGTTTTATCTCACCAGCTGGCGCGATGGGCACACACATATTTACCGGTATGGCTTCGACCAGAACCATCCCTTGGCGGGGGAAGCTGCAACGCCGGCCGCGCACTTGCTCAATCAGGTAACGAGCGGCGACTTTGAAGTGTTGAGCGTCGAGTCGATTCTGGATACCTCGCACATGGTGTATTACGTCTCCAGCGAGGGCGATCCGCTGCAAGCCCAGGTCTGGGCCATTAAGAATGATGGGAGCGGCAAGCAGAAACTCTCATCGTTCCCAGGCGTGCATGAACCGAAGTTCGCTCCTGCGAGCCCAACTTATATCGACGTGGTTTCGAACCTCGAAACTCCGCCGCAGGACAGCATCTGCCACGTCGCCGAATGCAAGGCGTTCTTTACTTCGAAGCCGCTCGATGCCGGTCAGCTGACTCCGCCAGAATCGCTTGCATTGATGGCTTCCGACGGCAAGACGATCCTCTACGCCCAGTTATTCCTGCCGCCCAAAACGACGGCTCTGGCCAGCGTTCCCTTGATTGTGAATCCCTATGGCGGCCCGGGCGTTCAGACCGTGCAGAACACCTGGGGCGGAACGCAAAATCGGTTGTGGGATGAGCTGCTGCTGCAGCACGGGTTCGCTGTCTTGCACGTCGATAATCGGGGAATGGGAGGACGTGGGCGCGATTTTGAGCAGGCGTGTTACCACAATCTCGGGCCTGTTCAGCTGGCCGATCAGCTTGCGGCGCTCGACCAGGTCCTGGCGAAGTATCCGCAGCTCGATAAGAATAGGCTTGGCTGGTGGGGCTGGAGCTGGGGTGGGACCTTCACGTTGAATGCGATGACCCACTCCGACCGTTTCCGCGCCGGGGTTGCGGTTGCTCCGGTGACCGATTGGCACAATTACGATTCGATATATACCGAGCGCTATATGGGGCTTCCTGAGCAGAACGTCGATGCTTATCGCGACCAGTCGGTATCGAACTCAGCGAAGGACTTGAAAGGACGATTGCTGCTGGCGCAGGGCACGGGAGACGACAACGTTCACTTTGCGAACACGATTCAGTTCATCCAAAAGCTCATCGATACGGACCTACCCTACGACTATCAGGTTTATCCGCGCAAGACGCATTCGATCGCCGGGCCTGAGGCGCGGACGCATCTGTTCAACAGCATCCTCCGGCACTTTGAGATGTATTTGAAGGAGCCTCCTCCGGCTGTTTCAGGAACTGCAGTCAAATGAAGCATCCGGCGGAACGCGCGGACACTCATGACCTGGTCCGCGCCCGCACGACACTGTGTGACTTTGAGCTTACCGTCTTGAGCGACGGTCCCTATTTCCTCGATGGCGGTGCGATGTTTGGGGTCGTGCCCAAGCCGATGTGGGAGAGGCGCGCTCCTGCTGACGAGTTTAACCGGATACTGCTGGGGACGAATACGGTTGTCGTGCGCACTGGCAAACATGTCGTGGTCATTGAAACCGGCATTGGGAATAAGTTGCCGCCAAAGTTGCGCGACATCTTCGAAGCGAAGCAACAGTTACCTGCCTCATTTGCCGCGGCGGGTATATCGCTCGAGGATGTCGATATTGTCATCAATACCCATCTGCACTTTGACCACTGCGGATGGAACACCACCCTCACCTCTGATGGCAAGACCGTTCCGACCTTCCCCAATGCACGCTACTTCGCTCATCGCGGCGAGGTCGAGCATGGGCACCTTCAACTCGAACGCGATGCCGTCAGCTACATCAGTGCGAACTACGATCCCTTAGTCGAGAGCGGCCAGATGACTCTGCTGGATGGCGGAGCTGGATCTGTAACTGAGATTGTTACTGGTATTTCCGTCGAGGTGTATCCGGGCCATACGGCACAGACGATGGCAGTCAATATTGACTCCAATGGCCACCGCGCCTGTTACATATCCGATTTGATGCCCAGTAGCGCGCATCTCGATCCAACCTGGGTGATGGGCTACGACCTCGATCCGGTGACCTGCATCGAGCAGCGGAAGCGATTTCTGGCACGAGCGATTTCGGAGGAGTGGCTTGTGCTCTTTACCCATGACCACCATGTGCCAATGGGGTATATCGGGGTTAATGAGAAGGGGAAGCCAGTGATGAAGGCGGCGCACCGAAACTAGAAATCAAGCTCCCAACCCATCTCTTCCCAAGCTGCTACCCCCGCTCCCTCAAGCCGCACAGCGATGTAAGGTGAGGTTGGTATTCATAGGGGCACCCCAGGTCTCAAGATCGAGGCCTGGGCACCCTTTATGCGTTTGTTGATGCTGCGCTTAGTCGCCGGTGGGGGCAAGTTGCCTCGAGTGGGTGCGGGCTTGTCCGGGCACAGATTTCGCCGAACCGCTCGCTGGCATGCCGAGAATTTTCGCCAGCTGCGGACCATTCGGCGAGCCGAGGCCAGTGCAGGGATCCCATCCCGGGCCAGCCGACCACGCGCCATTGGTTCCCTGCGTGATGTCGTGAAACCCGTTCTCAGCGCTTTTGTAGATGGTTGGGTTGATGAAGCCCAGGTTGCTGCCGCGCTGCTGGTTGAGCAAAGCAATCAGTGCAGCCCATAGCGGAGCTACGGCGCTGGTACCGCCGACGACTTCGTTCTGGCCGTCGAAGCTGACGTTATATCCAGTCTCGGGTGAGGCGTCTCCGGAAACGTCCGGCACGCCTCGTCCACCGGACTTGGTCGAGGCTTTGGGGACCTTCGCATTCGCCTGCCAGGTGGGCACGGCGAATACGGCGCTGACACCGCCGCCGCCGGCGCCGCCCTGCGGTTGGTCATTCCAGACAATCTCCGCCGCGATCTTGGTTCCGGAGGCAGTCAGACGGGTGCCGCCGCAGCCGAGCACATGCGGGCTGGAGGCAGGGAAGTCGACGTGATTGCCCTTCTCGCCGTCGGTCGAGCCATTGTCGCCGGAGGCGACGGTGATAGTGATGCCCAGCGCTGCCGCCGATTTGCAGGCCTCGTCAAAGGTGGTGAGAGTTTGCGCCGTGTAGTTCGACTCTGCGCTACCCCAGCTGATGGAGATGACCGACGGCGGTCCGTTTGCCGTGTCGTGCAGGGCGGTCGTCAGGGCGTCGATAAACCCCCGGTTGGTGTTGGTAGTGAAATAGACGGCGATATTCGCTCCAGGAGCGATCGAACCGGCGACCTCGATGTCCAGCGCGACCTCGCCGTCGGCTCCGTTAGGATCGCCGGGCGCATTCGCGGCCCCATCGACCGAGACGGCCGTCACTTTGGGGTGGGCGACGCCAAGTTTGCTGAAGTACGCACTCAGGTCGCTGGCGTTGTAGCCGCCGCCGAGCTCGATGATGCCGATAGTCTGTCCCTTGCCGGTGACGCCGGTCGGGAACCCGTAGAGTTGGGCCACCTGGGGGGGATTAAAGGAGCCGCTCTTCGCGGGAGCCGGTTTCTTCTTTTTCTTGTGATCGTAGATGCGGAAGTGCGGCTGGGCCGCAGGACGGTTGTCGAGTCCGAGGACTGCTTCCACAGGCTCGGCGTGCTCCTGAGTCATCGAAAGCGTGCCTTCGTAGCTGTGGTATCTCTTGCCCTCGCGTTCATATTCGTTGAGGGTAACGCCGAAGGCTTGCTCGATCTTGTTGGTAGGGCCGCGCATCACGATGGTACGTCGCGCCAGGCTGGATGCGCCTTCGTCCACGGCAAGGCCGCTTTTGTGGGCAAATTCGCGGAGGTCGTCGAAGCTGGAAGGGTCGGCGGCATACTTGTCGGTGAACTCCTCCTGGCTGACATGCCGGCCACCCAGATCCGCAAGGTTGAGTTGGTTTTTGCGTTTCACAATGACGGAAACGCTGATAACGGATTGAGGGTCGCTCTTGCCCAAAACGGTTGCGCCTAATTGCGCCATGCGTGCACTCTTCGGGAAAGATACTCGGGATTGGCCATGCTGATTCTGCGATGACATAAATACCTCGACTACTTCGGTTTGGCGGTTATGCCGCAATGCTGACGAGATAGTGAGCCAGACAGTCGCGGCGTTTCAAAGAAAGACGCGTTTCTGCGTCGTTTCTCTTGCCTTGAAATTTGCATAGGAAATTGCCAGGAAATTAGCCTTATACGATGCAACTTACAAGGGGATATTCCCATGTTTTTTGGGCGGATTCTTATCTCGTTTACCATCTAGCATTTCCAGCGCGACAATCATACGCCGCCGGGTCTCGCGTGGTCGAATCACGGCGTCCACATACCCGCGTTCCGCGGCGATATAGGGGTTGGCGAACTGCTGCCGGAACTCCTCGACCTTGTGTTTGCGCGCCTCGGCGAGGATCTCGGCCGAGCGTTCAGGGCTCAATGGCCCCTCAGTAGTCTCGACTCCCGCAAGTGTGGCAGCGACTTCGCGGCCGTAGACGATATTCACGGCACCCTCGGCGCCCATCACCGCAATCTCCGCCGTGGGCCAGCATAGGTTCACGTCGGTGCGGATGTGCTTCGAGCTCATCACGCAATAGGCCCCACCGTAGGCTTTGCGTGTAATCAGGGTGATTTTAGGCACAGTGGCCTCGGCGAAGGCGTAGAGCAGCTTGGCGCCGTTGCGGATGATACCGCCGTGCTCCTGCTGCACCCCGGGCAGAAAGCCGGGCACATCTTCGAAGGTGATGAGCGGGACATTGAAGCAGTCGCAGAAGCGGACGAAGCGAGCGGCTTTGATGCTGGCGTGGTTGTCAAGGACTCCAGCGAGAAACGCAGGCTGGTTGGCAACGATGCCGACGGGGCGGCCGTTCATGCGGGCAAAGCCAACCACGATATTGCGCGCAAAGTGCTCGTGGACCTCGAAGAAATAGCCTTCATCAACGATGCGCTCGATGACTTCCTTGATGTCGTAGGGCTGAGAGGGATCGAGCGGGACGATGGTGTCGAGTTCGGCGTCAGCGCGGTCGATTGGGTCGTTACACGCGCGTCGCGGTGGGTCATCGATGTTATTGGATGGCAGGAAGCTGAGCAGTTCGCGAATCGTTGCCAGGCAATCGGCGTCGTCGTGGGCCATGAAATGGGCGACGCCGGAGACTTCGTTGTGCGTAGTCGCGCCGCCCAACTCTTCTTTGGTCACTTCCTCGTGGGTGACAGTCTTGATCACGTCGGGGCCGGTGACGAACATATATGAGGTCTTGTCGACCATCAGGGTGAAGTCGGTGATCGCCGGCGAATAGACTGCGCCGCCGGCGCAGGGGCCGAGGATGGCGGAGATTTGCGGGACGACTCCGCTGGCGAGGGTGTTGCGGAGGAAGATATCGGCGTAGCCGGCGAGCGAAACGACGCCCTCCTGAATGCGCGCGCCGCCGGAGTCGTTGAGACCGACGATGGGCGCGCCGACGCGCATGGCGGTGTCCATGATCTTGACGATCTTGGCTGCATTGGTCTCGGAGAGCGAGCCGCCGAAGACGGTGAAGTCCTGTGCGAAGACGAAGACCACGCGGCCGTCGATGCGGCCGTAGCCGGTGATAAAGCCGTCGCCGGGAACGCGCTTCTGCTCCATGCCGAAGTCGGTGCAGCGGTGCGTGACGAATTTGTCGGTCTCTTCGAAGCTTCCTTCGTCGAGTAACAGCAGGACGCGTTCGCGGGCAGAGAGCTTGCCTTCGCGATGCTGGCGTTCGCGGCGTTCCACGCCTCCTCCCTCTTCGGCAAGAGCGTCGCGGCGGTCGAGTTCCAGGAGGGGGTCAGAAGAGGTGGGAATCGTCGGTTCGGGCATCCAGATGGATTATAGACAGTCGATTGCTGCCCTAAAATTCACTCTCTCCTTGACAACTTAGGAGAGTTGGCCGTAATCTCCTAATCATCTTAGGGGGAAATGTTGAACGACCAGGCTCAAATTCTTCCGGGCACGCTTGATCTGCTGATCCTGAGGGCCGTTTCGCTCGGCCCGCTGCATGGCTACGGGATCCTTCTGCGCATCGGGCAAATCTCCGGAAACGCGTTGCTTATTGAACAAGGCGCACTCTACCCGGGACTCTTTCGTCTCGTGCGTCAGGGGCTGCTCAAGGCGAACTGGGGGACGTCGGAAAACAATCGCCGCGCCAAGTTTTACGAGCTCACCAACACCGGTCGCAAGCGATTGCAGGAAGAGACTGACAACTGGAATCGGCTGGTGGCGGCGATTGGCTCGGCGCTTTCGATGCAACCGGAGGAAGTATGAACACACCGATGTCGTCCGACTTTGGCGATCATGCGATCGCGGAAAGGGTCCGCGAAACGTCGCCGGCGTTCAAAGCCAGGATTGCCGGTGTTCTCTACATGCTCAGCGTAGTGACTGCTGTATTTTCGGAGTTCTTCAGTCGCGACGGCTTGGGTCTTTTCGCGGGAGTCGCCGTTCCCCTCGCGTGCTATCTCGCGGTTATGGTATTGCTTTTTGCAATCTTGAAGCCGGTGAACAGGAGTCTTTGCTTGCTTGCGGTGTCTTTCGGCGTGGCGGGGCTTGGCTTTGAGGCCCCGCGATTGCAGCCTGCGGGCGTGAACCTGGGAATGGTCTTTCACGGGTTTTACTGCCTCCTGATCGGCTACTTGGTTTTCAGGTCCACGTTCCTTCCGCGAGTCCTGGGTGTGTAGATGGCGTTTGCCGGCTTGGTTTGGCTGATCGATCTGTCGCCGCAGCTTTCAAGCCGCTTATCACCCTATAACACTGCAGCAGGTCTGTTCGGAGAAGCGTCGCCGATGCTCTGGCTGCTTGTCATGGGTGTGAATACTCGATGCTGGAGAAAACTACCGGCGTCGCGGAGGAATAGCGAATGAAACTTCTTTCCTACGTTCGTTCTGTTGCCGCTAAATGCTTCCGTCGTTCTGAAGTCGCTCAGGATATGGACGAAGAGCTGCGATCGCATATCCAGCATCGCGCCGACGATCTGGAACGCACCGGTGTAAGCCGTCGCGAGGCAGAACGTCGCGCACGCATCGAGTTCGGCGGCCGAGAGAAGTACAAAGAGGAGATCCACGTAGCCATGGGCGGCAATTTTCTAGAAACGGCGATGCAGGATGTGCGGGTTAGCGTTCGCACCTTGATCAAGACACCCAATTTCACAATCGTCGCGATCTTGACCCTGGCTCTGGGAATTGGAGCAAACGCGGTGGTCTTTGGCGTGATGAACGCGCTTATCCTGAAGCCGCTGAATCTGCCGGGAGCGCAGAGCCTCTTCATGATCGAGCGCACGCAGGGCAGTGGGGATAGTATTCCGATGCAGTCGTATCCGGACTATCGCGATCTTCGGGACCGCAACCAGAGTCTGGATGGAGTGGTTGCTTATGACATGGAGCCAGCGGCGTTGGACACGGGCGGAAATCCCTCGCGGGTGTGGCTGAACGAGGCGAGCGGCAACTACTTCGATGTACTAGGCATTCAGCCGTACCTTGGCCGTTTCTTTCACCGCTCGGATGAGCATGGGCCGAATAGTGCTCCCTACATTGTGTTGAGTTACGGCTACTGGCAGAGTCACTTCAACGGCGATACCTCGGTGCCGGGAAGGATCGTTCAGCTCAACAAACATCCGTTTACGATCCTCGGAGTCGCGCCGCCGCAGTTTCGGGGCATTGAACTTTACTTCAGTCCGGCCTTTTGGGTACCGATCGTAAACACGGAGCAAGTAAGTGGCGACAATCTGGAGGAGCGTGCTGACCGCAGCATCTGGCTGGTCGGGCGGCTGAAGCCAGGGGTAACTCCTGCTCAAGCAACCGCCGATTTGAATTCCATCGCGGCTTCGCTTGCAAAGGCATACCCCAAAGAGGATGGGCCCGCGACTTTCTCCCTCGTGCGACCGGGCTTACTTGGGAATATGCTTGGTCGTCCGGTTCGCGCTTTCTTAGCCGGGATGATGCTACTTGCAGGTCTGATTTTGCTGGCAGCGTGTGCGAACCTCGGCAGCCTGTTTGCTGCGAGGGCCACCGATCGATCGAAGGAGACGGCGCTGCGGCTTGCACTTGGGTCCAGCCGCAAGCGGGTTCTTCGGCAGATGCTGACTGAGGCGGTGATGGTCTCGATAGCGGGCGGCGTCGCCGGTGTGCTGGTCAGCGTTGTCCTGCTGCGCTGGCTCACCGCATGGCAGCCGCTGACCGATATGCCAATGAACGTGCCGGTGAATCCTGATGTGAAGGTCTATGCGGTCGCGTTGCTGCTTGCTCTGGTCAGCGGGTTTCTTTTTGGAATTATCCCGGTGCGTCAGGTGCTTCAGGCTAATCCTTATCAGATCGTCAAATCCGGATCGATCGGTCCGGCGGGGCGACGTTTCACCGCACGCGACCTGCTGCTCGTAGTGCAAATCGCGCTCTGCGCGGTGCTGGTGACATCTTCGTTGGTCGCGGTGCGCGGAATGGTGCGTTCGCTGCATAGCAATTTTGGCTTCCAGCCTCAGGGGGCTGTCATCGCAAGCACCGACCTGGATATGGCCGGATATAGCGGCGATCACGTTCGGGCGATGCAGCGCCGGATGCAGGACACTCTGGAGAAACTGCCGGGGGTGACCGCCGTAGGACTCATCGACCGGCTGCCACTGTCAATGGAATGGAGTGACCAGGGGATATTCAAAGAGGAGGCGACAGATCTGAGCGCCTCGCATAAGGCGATGGAGGCTGTCTTCCAGGGTATCTCTCCCGGGTATCTTCGAGCGGCAGGCACTACCTTGCTTGCGGGGAGAGACTTTACCTGGCATGACGATGAGAAGGCGCCGCTCGTGGCGCTTGTGAATCCGGAATTTTCGCGCCGACTCTTTGGCTCCGAAGTCGGCCGCGGTAGGGCGCTACTTTAAGAAGATGGACGGGAGTCGCATCGAGATTGTGGGCATCGTCGAAGACGGTAAATACAAGACGATCACCGAAGCTCCGGAATCCGGCCGTCTTCAGGCCAATCCTGCAGGCGCCGTCGAGTTCCACGTGGCTAGTGGCCCGCTCGAGCCGGGATCCCCAACAAGTTGGTGCAGCGGTGCGTGGGGCACTGCAGAATCTGGATGAAGCGATGCCCATCACCATCAAGACGTGGAACAGCCAACTGGACAGCGCGCTCTTCGCCTCGCGCGTAGCGACGGTGTCGCTCGGCGTCCTGGGCGGTCTGGGCGCGATGCTGGCAGTCACCGGCATCTTTGGCATGGCTTCCTACTCGGTGAGCAAACGGCTGCGGGAACTGGGGATTCGGATTGCGCTCGGCGCGCAGCGTAAGGAAGTGCTGGGATCGGCGCTGGGACGGGTCTTTCGCTTGCTTGCCGCAGGTTCTGTAGTCGGCCTGCTCCTCGGGCTGGCGGCGACCAAGGTGCTTTCTTTCATCGTGTATCAGGCGACGCCGCGCGACCCGGTCGTGCTGTTCGGCGTAGTAGTGACGATGTTGTTTCTGGGGCTGCTGGCAGCCTGGATTCCGGCGCAGCGGGCGCTGGCCGCCGATCCATTGATGTTGTTGCGCGAGGAATAAAGCAGTCAGCCGAGGGCTCTGGCGTGCTTTTTTTCGACCCAGGAGGAAGTATGAATGTCTTCGACTCGCTTCGCTTCCGTATTGCGTCACTGTTTCGGCGTTCGCAAATGAGCGCCGAGATGGATGAGGAACTTCGCTCCCGCATCCAGCACCGCGCCGACGACATTGAACGCTGCGGGATCAGCCGGCGAGAGGCAGAGCGACGGGCGCGCATCGAGTTCGGCGGGTACGTGAAGTACAAAGTGCAGAGCCACGAGGCGCTGGGTAATAACTTTATTGAGACTGTCGTCCACGATGTGCACTACAGCCTTCGCGTGCTGCGCAAGTCTCCGGGTTTCACCATCGCGGCCGTATGCACGCTGGCGCTGGCGATTGGCGCGAATGCTGTGGTCTTCAGCATGTTCAATGGATTCATGCTGCGCCCGTTGAATGTGGTGGACCCGCAGAGCCTCTATGCGATTCAGCGCGGGAACGACAAATACATTATCCAGTCGTATCCCGACTATCTCGATCTGCGCGACAGGAATCGCAGCTTTGACGCTCTGATCGCGTACAACATCGGACAAGCCGGTTTCGATACGGGCAATAATCCCACGACATCCTGGTTCTATGAAGTGAGTGGGAATTACTTCGACGCATTACACATTCACCCGTATCTCGGCAGTTTCTTCCGTGCCCCGGACGAACACGGCCCCAACAGCGCTCCTTATATCGTCCTCGCTTACGCCTATTGGCACACTCATTTTCAGGATGATCGCAGCGTGGTGATCGTTTGGCCAGGACGGGATCTGAGCAACGCGCCTTGCGGATAGATAATTTGGCGCCGACGATCATCGAGTATGGCCCAACGCGAGGCCCATCAGTAGACTTGCCTACCGAAGAGCCGATCCTTCTCCTTGCAGGGAGTGCTTCCGCAACCAAGAGCGCAGGCCGCGAAGAGCGCTATTCCAAAGAAAGCTAAGCCTAATGGAACCCAGATTCCCATTGCGTGGAGCCAAATCATAAGCGCGTGCAATTTCAGGGAAAACATTGTGCTCTACCTGCACTCTGAGACGGATGAATCTTTTCCGGAGTTGCCTGCATCCCGCCTCTGCCCATAATCATGCCATTGTTTTTCTGGGAAAGAAAGGCGAAACTTTTGGGAGCTGTGGAGACTGGGGTTAAATCCGTCCCAATCGAGCCCCGTGTGGCCTGGCTCTTCCTGGATCTGAACTCCTACTTTGCCTCGGTCGAGCAGGAGCTCCAACCCCGGTTGCGTGGTCGCCCGGTTGCGGTGGTGCCTCTCTTTGCCGACACAACCTGTTGCATCGCCGCCAGTTATGAGGCGAAGGCCTTTGGGGTTCGCACCGGGACTACGGTCGGCGACGCAAAGCGGCTTTGCAATGGCATTGAGCTGATCGAGGCGCGGCACGAGGTTTATGTCGAATATCACCACAAAATCATCCAGGCAGTCGAGACCTGCGTTCCGGTGACCGCTGTGATGTCGATCGACGAGATGGCGTGCCGGCTGATTGGAAGGGAGCAGCCGCTCCTGGCGGCTCTCGAGCTCGCGCGGCGGGTAAAGCAGACAGTCCGCGATCAAGCCGGGTCGACGCTGCGTTGCTCGGTTGGGCTGGCGCCTAACCGATATCTGGCCAAGATCGCCTCGGACATGGAGAAACCGGACGGCCTGGTCGCTTTGACTCCCGACATCCTGGAGGCGGCGCTGCGCGGGTTGACGCCGCGCGACCTGCCCGGTGTCGGCGCCCGCATGGAAGAGAGGCTGCACGAGTGCGGCATTCGAACGCATGGAGCAGCTGCTGAGGCTGGGCCGCGAAGAGATGAACTCGGTGTGGGGCGGCGTTGGTGGGGAAAAGCTCTGGCACTGGCTGCGCGGCGAAGACTTTACCGATCCTGAGCTGGAGCACCAGAAATCCATCAGCCAATCCCATATGCTTTCGCCGGAGTTGCGAGCAACGGAGGGTGCCTACGCGGTGCTGCACAAGCTGCTGCATAAGGCGGCGATGCGGCTTGCGTTCGGCGCGGCTGTGGACGACCCACCTCGCGCTGGAGATCAAATTCGCGGTGCCAAAGGCCGCGGCGACCAAGCAGCATCTATCGGGAATCCCGCAGAATGCGTGGTCGAAGGGAACTTCGCTGATTGAGTGCCAGGACAATCAGACGCTGATCGAGGCGTTGCAGAAGCTGTGGGCACAGCGTCCGCAAGGTGCGGGCACCGAGAAGCCATTCTTTGTGGGCATCGCCCTGGGCAATCTAGTGCCCGACCACCTGCATACCTTGAGCCTGTTCTCAAATCTAGCGAGCGAGTCACGACGGGCGCGAATTTCGATGACGATGGATTCGCTGAATCACAAATATGGGACGCACACGGTAATGGCGGCAAGGATGTTGCTTGCGGGTGCGGCGGCTCCGACGCGAATTGCCTTCACCAGCATCCCCGATTTGTTTTGAAGTGACTACTTCGACCGAGGCGAGACTGGCGTCCGGTGCGGATGTTACCGGCACGGCAATCGGGATTTGTCGTGCCACGCCAGTGTGCTCCTCGTATTTTTGATGAATGAAGTCGCGCATCTTCTCGATGAAGACGGCGGTGTCGAACTGATTCGCGTGGGCACGAATGGTCAGCGGATCGAATTCGTGTTCGATCGACTCGAATTTCAGGATGCCCTCGGCGCAGGAGTCGGCCGTTTGCATTGGGTAGTGAATACCGGTGGGCTCGGAGGAACTGCCGTAGGGGATGACAGTCTCAAGGGAACCGCCGTGGCCCCAGGCGATGACCGGGCGGCCAAAGCTCTGCGCCTCGAGCGGAACGATACCGAAGTCTTCATCGGAGGCAAAGAGAAAGGCCCGCGCTCTGGCATAGAGCCCGGCGAGGTCGGCGTCGGGCACGCGGCCAAGAAACTCAATAGTTGGTCCAGCGATGGACCTTAATTGCTTCTCGACGCGACCGGTGCCGCCGATCACCATTCGGCGGCCAAGTTTGTTGCATGCTTCAATCAGCACATCGATCCGTTTGTTTTCCACAAAGCGGCCGAGGTAAAGATAATAATCGCCGACGTTAGGGTCGATGTAGCCCTGTTGCGTGTTGACGGGGGGATAGATAAGAGTGCTCTCGCGATGATAATAAGTCGTGATGCGGTCTGCGACGTACTTTGAGTTGGCGATGAGCTCGTCAACTTTTTGTGCGGCCTTGTAGTCCCACCTGCGGAAGTAATCGGCCGCAACCGCGAACCCTGGACGTACCGCCCAGGGGAGCGTGCCCTTGAAACGTTCGTAGTCGTCGAAAACGTAGCGGCTGGGGGTGTGGCAATAGCAGATATGAACCTGGCCGGGATGCGTGACAACCCCTTTCACGCCGAGGGTATCGCTCGAGATGATGAGATCGTAGCCGCGCAGGTCCCAGGCTTCAATTGCTAACGGATAGAAGGGGAAGAAGAATCGACTGTAATCGTGCGCGCCTGGCACCTTGTCGAGGAATGAGACCGTAGTGCGGTTCTTGATGTTGTCGGGCAGGCCTTTGGGGTCCGCGAAAATTGTGAAGACGTCTGCCTCGGGAAACATGTCCCCGAGCAGTTCTGCGACACGTTCACCGCCGCCGTAATTTAAAAACCAGTAATGCACGATCGCTACGCGCATCTTCTGAGTCCTATCGTCAAGTTTCGCTGTCGTAAAAGCTATGGGAATTCCGAGTAGTCCAGATGTATTGAGGACTAATATTCCTTCGATGTCCTCACGGACGAAAGCCCTACGGCTTTTGCTTCCGTGCGGCCAGTGCCCGGCGAAGATCTAAACAGCAGGGCAACCCAACCGAAACAAACGGTAAGAATAGTTGTGGCAAAGGCAAGAACTAGGACAGCCACCACTTCAATCACGCGACGGATCAAATTCAGGTAACGCCGAGTAGCAGTCGCTACTTTGTAATTAACCATCTCTGAAACTTCTCCTGTGTGGTCGATCGCTCAAAATCGAATGGCAGCCTGTAGCTACGTCAGAATAATCGATGATCGGGGAAGCAACAACGCACAATCCGGAGGCGATGATCACATCCCAGCGAGGGCCTTGCAGTTTTCGCGCCAGTAGCCGCTGGACCTCAATGAGCGTTACAGAAGTTCATGGGATTTCTTTGGGCCAACTGGGGATCAGATGATGACAGCACGCGGTTCGCAACGAGCTTTCCGCCGACTTACGCAGTCCTTCAATTGAGTCTAGTTTGTCATGACCACTGGCAAGAAGCAAGTGACTCTCGGTGGCTCTTGATCGCCATTTGAAGTGTTGGGTTGAAAATTGGGTCGGCGTAACTCTAGGTGAAGTCTGACAGAATGGATGATATTCATGGAACAGCGGATCAGCATTATCACGCTCGGCGTTGCCGATCTGGATAGCAGCCGGAAGTTCTACGAGCGGCTCGGGTGGCGGCGCTCGATGGCCGCGTCGGACGGCATCGTCTTCTTCCAAGCGGGAGGGATGGCGCTTGCCTTATATCCGCGAGAAGAACTCGCGAAGGACGCTACCGTTCCTCCCGACGGTCAGGGATTCAGATGCGTCACGGTTGCCTACAACGCACGGAGTCGCGCTGAGGTGGATTCCGTGCTCGAAGAGGCGATGGCCGCCGGAGCCGGCATCAGCAAACCCGCGCAGGAGGCTTTTTGGGGCGGCTACTCAGGGTACTTTTCCGACCCGGACGGGTTTCTTTGGGAGGTCGCGTGGAATCCGTTCTTGGTGATCGAGAACGACGGGAGCATTCGACTTCCGGGCTAAGGTAACTTCAGATAACGTCCGAAACGGTCTGGCGTCGCGAAGATAAGCAGCGTGAGCCCTCTCCATGAGGCAGGGTTAGAATATGAGTAGTGACGGCGGCGGCGCGGACGCGCTCCCGCTGCACCCAATCGAGTTTCTTGCTTCCTAATCCTATGGCGACGATTACCACTCCTGACATCTCCGCACTCTCTTCCTCTGCCAACAGTTTTTCGCGTAACCAGATTTTTGACGCCTTTCGCCGCTGGGGCTACCTGCAGGCGCAGCTGGATCCGCTAGGCCAGTATCTGCCGCCTGCCTCTGTGCCCGAGCTCGAGCTCGATGGGCCCGATGCCGATGAGGCGCGCGGCTACTATTGCGGCACCGTCGCTGCCGAATTCATGCATATTCCCGACGGCGCTCGGCGCGCGTGGATTCAGGATCGGCTTGAGGGCCGGGTCGAAACAGGTCCCGCGCCCGATCCGCACCGGACGCTGGAACTGCTGCTGCGCGCGGATCTATTCGAGCAGGTGATTCAGTCGCGCTATCTCGGCACCAAGCGCTTTTCACTCGAAGGCGTGACCGCCCTTGTTCCCTTTATCGACGAGCTGCTGAACCACGCGGCCGAACATGGCGCGGTCAGCGCCGTCATCGGCATGAGCCATCGCGGACGCCTGAACGTCATGGTCAACGTCATCGGCTGCGAGGCGGCCGATATTTTCTCCAAGTTTGAAGACGTCGATCCGCGCAGCATTCTCGGCGGCGGCGACGTGAAGTATCACGTCGGCGCGACTGGAGAATACGAGACGCGCGGCGGCAAGAACGTCGACCTGCATCTGGTCTCGAATCCCTCACACCTTGAGGCGGTCGACCCCGTGGCTGCCGGCCGCGCCCGCGCCAAGCAGGTCCGCCTGGGTGAGGGCGGGGAAGACAAGCTGATTCCGATTGTCATTCATGGCGACGCCGCCTTTGCCGGGCAGGGCGTGCTGGCCGAAACCATGAATCTCGCCGACGTTGAAGGCTTCTCCATCGGCGGAACGATCCACATCGTTGTGAACAACCTGATTGGCTTTACCGCGACCCATCACGAAGTCAATTCGTCGCGCTTTGCGACTGACGTCGCCAAACGGCTGCCCATCCCCATCTTTCACGTCAACGCCGAAGATCCCGACGCGGTGCTTGCGCATCGCCGCGCTGGCCGCGGAGTATCGCTACATCTTCCATAGCGATGTCGTCATCGACCTGATCGGCTATCGCCGCCATGGCCACAGCGAGGTCGATGACCCGACGGTTACCCAGCCGCTGCGCTACGCAAAGATCAAGGACCATCCGCCGCTCTACCAGATCTACAGCAAGCAGATCGGCGCGGACATCGCCGCGCGCGCCAAGGAACTGCAGGCCGAGCTGATCGAGGCGCAGAAAGAAGCGACCGTTCGGAAGAAGATGCCGGTGCTCTCGCATCTGCCCGCGTATTGGTCGCCGTATTACGGCCGCGGATTCAAGCCCGAGTACGAGGTCGAAACCGGCCTCACGCTTGAGGAGATCGGCGAAGATCAGCGAGGGACTGACGACTTACCCGGCCGACTTCCATATTCACGCCAAGATCAAGAAGCTGCTCGAACAACGGTTGGAGATGGGTCAGGGCAAGCGGCCCTTCGATTACGGTATGGCCGAGGCAATTGCCATCGGTTCGCTGCTGAAGCAGCAGATTCCGGTGCGCCTCACCGGCCAGGACAGCCAGCGCGGGACCTTTAACCAGCGGCACAGCGTGCTGGTCGATATTGAGAACGAGCATCGCTTCATTCCGCTCAATCACCTGGCAAAGAAAGAGGAGAATCAGGCAAAGTTCGAGGTGTACAACTCGATCCTCTCCGAGGCGGGCGTGCTTGGCTTCGAGTACGGCTTCAGCCGCGATTTTCCTGAGGCGCTCGTGATGTGGGAGGCGCAGTTTGGCGACTTCGCCAACGGTGCCCAGATCATCATCGATCAGTTCATTTCTTCCGGTGAAGACAAATGGGGTCTGCTGAGCGGAGTCGTGCTGCTTCTGCCGCATGGCTACGAGGGCCAGGGGCCGGAACACTCGAGCGCCCGCGTTGAGCGGTTTCTGCAACTCGCCGCGCACGACAATATGCAGATCTGCCAGCCCTCGAGCGCCGCGCAGTACTTCCATCTGCTCCGGCGGCAGGCGCTGCGCAAATGGCGCAAGCCGCTGGTGGTCTTCACACCAAAGAGCATGTTGCGCCATCCGGATGCGGTTTCGCCGATCGCCGACTTGACGCGTCCCCACTTTCTCAACGTGGTTCCGGATGCCGAGACGCGGAGCGCCAAGCGGCTGCTACTGTGTACTGGCAAGATCGGCCATGAGCTTCGCGTCGAGCGGCAGAAGCGGGGCACCGAGCACTCGGCTATTGTCTTTATCGATCAACTTTATCCATGGCCCGAGGCGGAGCTGGAGGCGGAGTTCGATCGCCACCCGGAGGCGACGGAAATCGTCTGGGTGCAGGAAGAGCCGGCCAATATGGGTGCGCTCTCCTTCGTGATGCCGCGGTTGCGGCTGATCGCGGGTTCGCGCCAGGTGCTGAGCGTGAAGCGTTCGGCGGCGGCCAGTCCGGCGACGGGTTCGGCCAAAGCGCACGAGCTCGAGCAGGGAACGCTGATCGACATGGCGCTGGGGCGGAAGGAAGACTGACGAGACCCGGCCGTCTGCGGCAGATACATAGTTAGCAAAGCATGCTGCCCCGCGCAAGTCTTGCCCGTCCAACGGAGCGGACGTATTTAAGCAGGCGGTGACCAGACGAGCTGTGTTGCGACGCAACCCATTGATGCTTGCCGCTCTCCTCGGCGCAGTGCTGGGTGCGAGGGTGCATGCCCAGTCGACTCGTCTCGACCCCGTCAGGCAGCCCATCGCCGACGCAAAGCGCGCTCCGGGGAGCCTGCCCCAGAATGCAGCTCAAGCCCAGGTTGCGGACGCGCCTGGCCAATTATCCTCGGCTCCTCAGGCTCTCGGGCGCATTTACGGAACGGTGGCCGATCCCCATGGGGATGTTGTCGTCGGGGCGAGGGTGACTCTAGAGATTGAATCGTCGAAGACCCTACAAACACTGGTTACCGAAAGTTCCGGGTCGTTCACCTTTCCCGACCTCGCTGCGGGATCGTACCGCGTCACCGTCGCGGCCAAAGGCTTTGCCGGCTGGACGGGACCGGATATCGTTCTCGAGGCGGGTCAATACTATGACATGCCGGAGATTGCGCTGAATGTCGCGTCGGCAAATACGAATGTCGAGGTTGTGGTCACTCCCTTCGAGGTGGCCGAGGAGCAGATCAAGCAACAGGAACAGCAGCGAATCCTCGGTGTCGTCCCCAACTTCTACACCAGCTACACTTGGCATGCGGCCCCAATGAGCTCGGGGCAAAAGTTTCGGCTGGCGCTGCGAAGTTCGATCGATCCCGTCACGTTCGGGATTGCCGCCGCGACCGCGGGAATCGAGCAGTCGCAGAATTCTTTCAGCGGCTATGGCCGGGGCGCCGACGGCTATGCAAAGCGGTTTGGCGCTTCTTATGCCGACGACGTGATCGACACCTTCATAGGGGGCGCGATTCTGCCGTCGATCTTGCACCAGGACCCGCGGTACTTCTACAAGGGCACAGGGAGCGTCATGTCGAGAGCGCTCTATGCGATCTCGACGGTTGTCATTTGCCGGGGCGACAATGGGCGCTGGGAACCGAATTACTCTAATGTGGCTGGCAATCTGATCTCGGCTGGAATCTCGAACCTGTACTATCCGGCCAGCAACCGCCACGGGGCTGGGGAAACGATCGATAACGCGCTCATCAACACCGCCGAGGGCGCGGCTGGCGCGTTGTTACAAGAGTTCTTGCTCAAAAAGATTTCACGCGGAGTGCAGCGGCAGCCGCCGACGGCAGGTGCTCAGCCGTCTCCGGAAACTTCGAATTAGGCGCTCAGAAATCCTCGCGGGACGGGGGAACTGCGTGCCCTTTCAACGTGCCGCATCGCCGACTTTGCTAGAAGGCAATCCCGCAAGACTTATAAATCTGCGCGACGTACTGAATGTCCCGTAGCCCTTCCTGCCCATTCATCTTCGGCTCGGTGTTGTTGAGAATGCAGCCGGAGAAATAATCCGCCTGGCGTGTGAACTGGCTTGGATCCTTGGCAGGGTTTGGCTCATCGAGCGTCACTCCGCCATTCATCCGTGCGGTCAGGTGCTGGCCCTGGTAGGGAAAGGCGTTTTCAACAATCATTACGCCCTTCGAGCCGTGAACGCGATAGTAGCCGTCCATGTTGGCGCCGTAGGTAGTGTTACAACTCGTCACAATTCCCGAGGGAAAACGCATCGTCCAGCCGACATTCTCTTCAACCTCGTTGAAGCGGCCGTCCTTGTCGATGACCGAGGAGTAAGCAGAGAGAATCTGCGGCTCTTCGCCGGTGAGGTAACGGCTGGCGTTGAGGGAATAGACGCCGACATCCATCAGCGGCCCGCCACCGGCCATCTTCTTGTTAAGCCGCCACTGATCTGGGCGAATGTTGAATCCGTTTGCGCTCTCGATCGCCTGGACTGATCCCAAGGACCCATCACGAATCAGCTGGATGGCGCGCAGGTTGGTCGGCTCCAGTTGGCAGCGATAGGCGATCATCAGTTTGACGTTGGCGTTGCGGCAGGCCTCGATCATCGCGTTGCAATCGTCCACCGAGGTCGCCATCGGCTTTTCGCAGAGCACATGTTTGCCAGCCTTGGCCGCGCGGATGGTGTATTCGGCGTGCATGTTGTTAGGCAGCGCGATGTAGACGGCGTCGATCGCCCTGTTGTCGCGGATGCTGTCGAAATTGTCGTAGCTGTAAATGGCGCTCGCTGGTACGCCGTACTCGGCGGCCTGCTTTTCCGCCTTGTCGCGATGACCGCTGACAAGCCCAGTGAGCTTGGACTGCTTCGCGTCTTTCAATCCGGGCATGAAGTGTTGCATGGAGATGACACCAAGCCCGACCATGGCGTAGCCGATGGTGCGATCAGAGCCGGTCTGAGCATGAATACGCGGTAGCAGTTGGGAGGCAAGACCGGCCCCGGCAAGGCGAGTGAACTCTCTACGGGTGATGGACATCAAGGCTCCTTCGAAGTGACTGAGACGGTTGAGCGGCAGGATGAGTTGCAAGGGGCAGCGCAGGCGCGGCCGGTTCAGCTAGAGCTCCAGGTAGGCATTATCGACGTAACACCAGCCCCAGCTCTCCCCGCGCTCGATCGAGCGCATTACCGGGTGCTTGGTGGCAAGGAAGTGCCGGGTCGCGTGTTTATTCCTTGATGAGTCACAACATCCCACATGCCCGCACACAAGGCACATTCGGAGGTGGACCCAAGTGTCTCCGGTCCTGAGGCATTCTTCGCAGCCTTTGGTGTGGGGCTTGACGTTTTGAATCTGGTCGAGGTGGGAACATGCAGTAGCCATACAGCTTAGGATGCTACACCACGCGCGGGGAGGTTATTTGTTTCGCGGCGAGCCAGTGGTGGGCGAGGCGGGGATCGAACCCACAACCCTCAGCTTAGAAGGCTGATGCTCTATCCAATTGAGCTACTCGCCCACTGTTGTCATTGTAGCGTTGAAGCCTGGCGCCCAAAAACGGATAAACGGGCTCGATCGCGGGGCGCGTATCTAGACGAATAGCGGAGCCAGCACCAGTGTCACCGTCGCCAACAATTTGATCAGCACATGCAGAGATGGTCCGGCAGTGTCCTTGAATGGATCGCCGACGGTGTCGCCGACCACTGCTGCCTTGTGGGCTTCAGATCGTTTTCCGCCATGGGCTCCGGTTTCGATGTACTTCTTGGCGTTGTCCCAGGCGCCGCCGGCATTGTTCATGAACATAGCCAGGAGGATTCCGGAGATCGTCCCTACCATCAGGAGGCCAGCGACCGCTTCTGCGCCCGTCAGGTTGATCGGTACTCCGTGGAGCGTGGGCGCTCCGCTCATTTGATGAACGCCGAAAAGGCTACTCAAGTGCCGGAAGCTCACGCCCACTACCAACGGCATCGCTACCGCGAGCAGACCGGGAAGCATCATCTGTTTGAGGGCCGCCGTGGTCACAATACGGACGCACCGGCCATAGTCCGGCTTGGAGGTTCCGGCCATGATGCCTGGGTTTTCGCGGAACTGACTGCGAACGTCTTCGATCACAAATTGTGCAGCACGTCCGACCGCCTTGATCGCCAGCGACGAAAAGAGGTAGGTCAACATGGCGCCTAATAACGCGCCGACAAAGACGGGCACCGAGGCGAGGTTGACGTTGGAGAAACTCCAGCCTGCGGGCAGAGTTTCGCCCGCTGCGGCGACCCGGTTGGCGACGATCGAATGGATCGACTCGAGATAGGCCGAGAAGAGCAGGAAAGCTGCTAGCGACGCAGAGCCAATAGCGTAGCCCTTGGTCAGCGCCTTGGTGGTGTTGCCTGCGGCGTCGAGACGGTCGGTCTTCTCCCGAACGGCATGCGGCTGGTCGGACATCTCGATGATGCCGCCGGCGTTGTCGGTGATAGGGCCGAAGGTATCCATTGCGAGGATGTAGGCAGCAGATGAGAGCATGCCCATCGTGGCAATCGCGGTTCCGTAGATGCCCTTGGCGTAGTTGCTGATTCCGGCGACGTCTTCCAGTCCGCGAACGCCAAAGTAGTAGCTCAGCAAGAGCGCGGCTCCGATGACGATGACAGGCAGAGCAGGGGTCTCTAACCCAATGGCGATGCCGGTGATGATGTTAGTGGCCGGCCCGGTGTCAGAGGCGTCAGCGATCGAACGCACCGGGCGGAAGCGCGTCTCCGTGTAGTACTCCGTAATCCGAACGAACAGAAACGAAGTGACAATGCCGCAGATGCCGCTGGCCAACAGCCACCAGTGGCCGCTGAGCATATATTTAACGGCCACCGCAAAGCCGGCCAGCGCCAACAGAGATGTGACATAGTAGCCCCGGTTGAGAGCGTGCATCGGGTCTTCATCCTCGGCGCTGTGAACGATGGTGACGCCAACGATGCTGGCTACGAGATTGATCGCCTGCACGACGAGAGGGAAGAGAATCCCCTTAATGCCAAAGACCGGATATAGAGCAGCGCCGAGGATCATGGCGCCGACGTTTTCCGCCGCGGTCGATTCGAAGATGTCCGCGCCACGGCCGGCGCAGTCGCCGACATTATCGCCGACGAGGTCGGCAATGACCGCTGGGTTCCGCGGGTCGTCCTCGGGAATGCCGGCCTCGACCTTGCCAACCAGGTCTGCGCCAACATCGGCGGCCTTGGTATAGATGCCGCCTCCAAGCTGGGCGAAGAGGGCGACAAGCGAGGCGCCGAAGCCAAAGCCCACCAGTTGATAGGGGGCTTGCTGCGGGTCGCTGAGTCCGCCGAAGACCAGGAAAAGCAATCCGATTCCAAGCAAGGAGAGCGAGACCACGACGAGTCCGGTCACGGCGCCCCCGCGTAATGCGGTCTGCAGCGCTTTGCCGATGCTGGTTCGCGCTGCTGCAGCGACTCGAATGTTGGCGCGAATCGAGACGAACATTCCGCTATAACCGGAGAGCGCCGAACATGCGGCTCCGATGATGAAGCTAATCACCACTTTGTTCGCAAAGGGGCGGGAATACGCAGACGAGTAGTAGCCGGCATAGAGAATGACAGCGATGACCACGGCGAGGATGGCAATCGCGCTGTACTGCCGCTTCATAAAAGCTTCAGCGCCTTCGCGGATGGCGTCTGAGATCAAGCGCATCTCCGGCGTGCCCGTCTCATTCGCCAGCACATTGCGGGCAAAGACCACTGCGGCGATCAGGGAGAGGAATCCTACGCCGAGCGCGATCCATAGAAAGAGGTTTCCCGAACCATCGGGAATCTGCCCCGAGTCAAGCGGAGTTGCCTGCGATAAGGCAGCAAGCACCGGAGCGGCGAAAGAAAACATTCAAAATCCTCCAAAAAATAAAACTACGCGCGCAGGGTCGCGAGAGCCTGTGCTGTGGAACACCCTGGATTGAGGCTCACGGGAGTCCGAGGCGGCGCGGCCTTGCCGCAACCTGTGCTGTGGTGTGCAATTTGCACTCAAAGGCGTAATTAGAGCATGGCGGGAAAACGATGGTCAATGCGATAGCTGAGCAGGTCGCCGGATTGATACTGTTGACGTTCGGAGAAGGGAAAATCCTCAGCGGATAAGATTACAATCGTGTTGCAGTCAGGCATCCAATTAGCTGGAGAGGAAGAAGCGGATGGGCCGAGTCGTTCTGGATCTGAAGCGTGCGGATGCCAAGAGTATCCCCGTCCCCGCACCAGCTTACGAGCTGCTTCCAGAACGGATGATTGAGATCTATCGGCTCATGTATCTCTCCCGCCGCATGGACGACCGGGAGATCATGCTGAAGCGGCAGCAGAAGATCTTCTTCCAGGTCTCGGGAGCCGGCCATGAAGCTATGTTGGTCGCGGCCGGCCTGGCGATGAAGCCCGGCTATGACTGGTTTTATCCTTATTATCGCGATCGGGCCCTGTGCCTTGCTCTGGGCAACACTCCGGAAGAACAGTTTCTGCAGGGAGTCGGCGCTGCGGCTGATGTCGCCAGCGGCGGCCGGCAAATGCCCTCGCACTGGAGCAACCCCACTCTGCACATCGTCTCTCAATCGTCCTCGACCACAACACAGTGCTTGCAGGCTGTAGGCTGCGCCGAGGCTGGGCGCTATTTTTCGCGCCATCCCGAGGCCGCGGCGAAGGCGGACGGCGACTACCGTCAGTTCAAGAACGTCGAGTTCCACGGCGACGAGGTTGTTTATGTCTCTCTTGGAGAGGGTGCGACCAGCCAGGGAGAGTTTTGGGAGTCACTTAACACTGCTTCGAACGCCAAACTTCCCGTGCTCTTCGTCGTAGAAGACAACGAATACGCGATCTCGGTCCCGGTCGAGGTCAACACTCCCGGCGGCAACATTTCTCGGCTCGTGGCGAACTTTCCGAACTTTCATTTCGCAGAGATCGACGGGACGGACCCGGTCGCGAGCTATTTTGCCTTTCAGGAGGCTCTGGGCTGGTGCCGCTCCGGCAACGGCCCGGCTTTCGTACATGGACACGTGGTGCGGCCTTATTCGCACTCACTTTCCGACGACGATCGGCTCTATCGATCTGTCGCAGAGCTCGAAGCCGACAACCTGCGCGATCCGCTGCCAAAGTTCCAGATGCGTTTGTTGCGGGAGGGAATCCTCGACGCCGAGGCGATTAATCGGCTGGAGAAGGAAGTCGACGAAGAAGTCCGCCTCGCGGCCGAGCGGGCTCTGCGTTCACCGCTACCTGATATCTCTTCGATCCACAAGCATGTTTATTCCGAAGATCTCGACCCAACCAGCTCGGATCTTGAAACGGCACCTGCGCTATCTGCAGATAGTCAAGCCCGCACTATGGCCGATCTGATTAATTGCTGCTTGAGCGATGAATTGCGGCGTGACCCGCGCATCGTGATCTTTGGTGAAGACGTCGCCGATTGTAGCCGAGAGCAGACCCTCGAGGGAAAGAAGGTAAAGGGAAAAGGCGGGGTCTTCAAGTTGACCGCCGGACTTCAGGCTGAGTTCGGATCGGATCGCGTCTTCAATTCGCCCCTTGCTGAGGCTAATATCATCGGCCGGGCGATCGGTTACGCTACTCGGGGGATGAAACCGGTCGTCGAGATCCAGTTCTTTGATTATATCTGGCCGGCGATGCACCAATTGCGCAATGAGCTCAGCCTGCTGCGCTGGCGCTCGAACGGAACTTACTCCGCGCCCGTCGTTGTCCGTGTCGCGACTGGCGGATACCTGACCGGAGGATCGATTTACCATTCTCAGTCCGGCGAGAGCATCTTTACGCATACGCCTGGAGTTCGCGTGGTCTTTCCCTCGAACGCTCTGGACGCCAACGGACTGCTGCGCACCGCGATCCGCTGCGACGATCCTGTGCTGTTTTTCGAGCACAAGCGACTCTATCGCGAAACCTATGGCCGAGCGCCCTACCCGGGCACGGATTTTGCCATTCCATTCGGTAAGGCAAGCATCGTTCGTCCAGGCTCAGACGTGACCATCATCACTTACGGCGCAGTCGTGCCCAGAGCGCTTCAAGCAGCGCAGAAGGCCCACCGGGAGAAGGGAATCGAGGCCGAGGTCATCGATCTTCGTACCTTGAGCCCCTATGATTGGGAGGCTATCGCGACATCGGTTCGCAAGACGAGCCGAGTCATCGTCGCGCATGAAGACATGCTGAGCTGGGGTTACGGCGCCGAGATCGTGGCGCGCATCGCCGAAGAACTCTTTGACTATCTTGACGCTCCAGTGAAGCGGGTAGCGGCGATGGATACGTTCGTCGCCTACCAGCCGATTCTGGAAGATGCGATCCTGCCCCAACCAGAGGATTTGTACAGGGCGATCGTTCAGTTGAATGAGTACTGAGGCTTTCCGGAGAGCTTAGCCCATTAAGTTCGTAGAGCCCCCTCTGCCCGCAACTTCTTTCCTCATCTCGCGTCTGCATGGATACGGGGATCTTCCCGGCAGGAGTTGCTGTTTATGCCAATTACCCGACGCGCCTTCATGAAGGGCGGAGCCATGGCGGTAGTTGGCACTTCCGCGGTGCCCGCTTTTCTCACCCGCTCGGTGCTTGCTCAGGCGACGACCGCTCAGGCACTGGGTAAGCGGCTCGTCGTCCTCTTCCAGCGCGGTGCTGCCGATGGCCTCAACGTGGTCGTGCCATACGCGGAGAAGAACTATTACGCGATGCGACCCACGATCGCCATCCAAAAAAATCAAGTCATCGACCTGAACGGCTTCTTCGGCCTGCATCCAGAGATGCAGCCTCTCAAGCCGCTCTGGGACCAGGGGCATCTCGCCATCATCCACGCGGCAGGTTCGCCGGATGAATCGCGCTCCCACTTTGACGCGCAGGACTATATGGAGAGCGGCACTCCGGGAGTGAAGTCAACCGCCGACGGCTGGCTTAACCGCGCGCTGCGCGCAGAAGACCAATATCACGCCCTCCATCATGCCTCGGCCTTTCGAGCTGTGGCCATGGGCACGCAACTGCCGCGTACCTTGCAAGGCATTGTTCCCGCCGTCGCTGTCGGCAATGTTCAGGATTTCAACGTGGGCGGCAAGAGTCGCATCCGCGCAGCCGGTCAGCGCCAGCTTTGAGAGCATGTACGCCGACTCAGTGAACACCGTACTGCACGGCACTGGAGCTGAGACCTTCGACGCAGTAAAGATGCTGCAATCGGCCGACCCGGCTAAATACGTTCCGGCGATTGGTTCGAACTATCCCAAGGGCGCTTTCGGCGACAGCATGCGGCAGATCGCCCAGTTGCTCAAGGCCAACCTCGGCGTCGAAGCTGCGTTCGCCGACATTGGCGGATGGGACACCCATCAAAACCAGGGCAATGCCAACGGCCAGCTGGCAAATCGGCTGAAAGAGTTCAGCGAAGGCATTGCTGCTTTTTGGATGGACATGGGCGACCAGGCGCAGGATGTCGTTGTCGTGACTATGTCGGAGTTTGGGCGCACCGCGCGGCAAAACGGCACTGCAGGCACGGATCACGGTCATGCAAACGTGATGTTCGTACTCGGCGGCCCGGTAAAGGGCGGCAGAGTCTATGGCAAGTGGCCAGGGCTCTCCGATGAGCACCTTCACGAGGGCCGCGACCTTGCGATAACCACCGATTTTCGTCAGGTTCTCGGCGAAGCAGCACACAAGACCCTCGGGGCGAGGAATCTGGATCTCGTCTTTCCGGGCGCGCATCTGAATTCCGCCGATTTTCTCAATATAGTGTCGGTTTAGAAAGTCTCGTTTATCAGCCAAGGTTTGCCCTTGCCGACCTCCGATCGAGGCAGCACGGACCCGATCCGATACAAATCAAACATTGAGGATGCCTACAGTCAGGGTGACACCCGCATCCAAATGTCCTCGCCGTTTGACCCTTGAATTAGGGATGATCGCAAGATATACTTTGAGGCGATCAAGCGGGTTCTGGGCATGACAGACGCCAGCACCGCGTCGCACCCGAAGGTCGCGCCGTAAACCAAACGCAACGCTTCAGAAAAGAAGGGCTCCGTCCGGGGGAACTTTCCTGTTGAATGGGTTAGATGGTGGCAACCCTCGGCTTCTGCGCGAACTTCTTCTTGTAGTAGGCGGTCCAGATGGAGATGGCCGGTACGCCGACGATCGTTGGCCAGAGCCAGACCCACCAGGCATTGCCAAAGTAGGGCCCGAGGTTCACAGCAGAAAACGCCGTCATCGCAGCGATATAGCTGCCGATCATTCCCTGCAGGTGGCTGTACCACCAGAACATCTTCTCCGTCGGCGGCTTGAGGAAGTCGAAGATGGAGTTCAGCCCCAGCCGCACTCCGATTAACCCAAAGACGATGGAAACGATACTGACGGAGTGGCCCGCGATGGTGACCACTCCGACTGCCATCAAGGCTGGCTTAAGAAAGCCCATCAGGCAAAGCACGGCGCTCGATGCTATGGTGATCAGCGCTGCCAGCCAATCCAGGGGGAGCGGCTTAACACCCTTATATAGGTCTTTGAGGTAAAGAATGCGGTAAGCCGCGAAACAAGCATAGAAGCTGAAGACCGCCACCATGGCGAGGAAGAAAATTGGCAGCGCAAAGGACAAGATGAGCGCGGTCACTGCGACGCCGGCCATCGCCCAGAAGTAGATCTTTCCCCAGCGCCGATGGGTCTTGCCTCCCTTGGCCGTCGCCAATGCCACCGGGGCGCAGATGAACGCCGTGACCCCACAGGTGATGTGCAGAGCCAGTAGAATCCGCAAGTACATGGGCCAGTTCGCGTGCATCGCATCGCCTCCAGCTTAGGACACCTGTTCAAAGTGTACGCAACCCCGAGAACTGAGGTTCACCATGCAGAAACTTGCGTGGCTTTAATCTTAGGACTTCACTTCACGGTTCGTTGATTCCCAGGCGATAGGACCAGTTCGCGCAACTGGCTGCCGTTTGCATTTCTGAATCCACTGCTTGAAGATGGTGACTTTGACGGCAGGTGATCATCGATAGGCAGGTTGCTCTCATGAAGACAATTGGCATGGGTCTTGTAGGCCCCGGGTTTGTTGCCAGGCACCACATTGACGCGGTAAGACGACTGGGCGATGTCGATGTGGTCGCGATTGCGGGTTCGTCGCAGCAATCGACCGAACGAAAAGCGCACGAATACAAGGTCGATCGCGCCTATGGAAACTACGAAGACCTCATCGCCGATCCTGACATCACGGTCATTCACAACACCACGCCTAACCATCTTCATTTTGCGGTTTCGATGGCTGCGTTCAAGGCAGGTAAGCATGTCATTTCTGATAAGCCGCTCGCGCTGAACTCCACCGAGGGTCGGCAGCTTCGCGACGCCGCGCTGGCCTCGGGAGTAGCCCATGCCGTCACCTTCAACTACCGCGGCAATCCGCTCGTGCAGCAGGCACGGGCGATGGTCGCCAGTGGAGAGACTGGCGCGGTGAGCTTCGTGCATGGCCATTATCTGCAGGACTGGATGGCCGATCCGAACGTCTACTCCTGGCGCTCTGATCCGTCGAAGGGTGGCAACAGCTCCGCCCTTGGAGATATTGGTTCACACTGGTGCGATATTGCCGAACACGTCTCCGGTCTGCAGATCGATTCGGTGCTCGCGGACCTGACGACCGTCATCCCGGTGCGTTACTCGGCTGGCGCATCCGCAGAGGCTTTCGCCAGCACCAGCAATGCCGATCGGACTGAAGTTCCGGTGACGCGCCGAAGATCTCGCCAGCGTCTTGCTTCGCTTCAAGAACGGCAGCCGTGGATGCTTCTCCGTCGGTCAGGTGCTTCCAGGGCACAAGAACGATCTCCAGCTCGAGGTCAGCGGCAGCAAGCTCTCGCTCAAATGGCTGCAGGAGTATCAGAACGATCTCTGGATCGGCCATCACCGCGAGGCCAATCAGGTGCTGGCCAAAGATCCCTCACTTCTGGGGGACAAAGCCCGCCCCTATGCCCACCTGCCTGGCGGCCATCAGGAGTCGTGGACGGATGCATTTTTCAATGTCGTGAGCGACGCATATCATTGGATTCGCGAGAAGGGCAGGCCTGAGGCGAAGCCATCGGCGCTGGCTACCTTTGAGGATGGCTATCGCTCGACGTGCCTGGTCGATGCCATGCTGAAGAGCCACGCGCAGGGCAGCGTCTGGCAAAAGGTGGAAGTCGTTCCCGTGAATGCAAAATCCTGAGTCACAAGGTCACAATCATTCGTAACGAGGTGCCATGAATCTGCAGATGAAAGTCCGGCTTGCCCTGATGATGTTTCTCCAGTTTTTTATTTGGGGCGGCTGGTATGTGACGGTCGTCACCTGGCTAACGGGAACTCTCCACTTCTCTGATCAACAGGCGGCCCTTGTATCTGGAACGACAGCGATCGGCGCAATCGTCTCTCCGTTTTTTATCGGGCTCATCGCGGACAAACTGTTCGCGACTCAGAAAGTACTCGCTCTGCTGCACGGCATAGGAGCGGTGGTCCTCTTTCTGGCTTCGACGCAGTCAGTCTTTGCGCCACTCTATTCGCTGGTGCTGCTCTATGCGATTGTCTACATGCCGACGCTGGCGCTCACAAACGCGCTTGCCTTTCGGCAGATGAGTGACCCAAAGACCGAATTCGCGCCTATCCGCGTTTTGGGAACTCTGGGCTGGATAGTCGCTGGGCTGATCATCAGCACGCTGAACGTGGAGGCCACAGCAATGCCGATGCGGCTGGCGGCCGGGGCCTCGCTTGTGCTGGCCATCTATAGCCTGACCTTGCCGCATACTCCGCCGTTGGGGGCTTCGAAAAAGTTCAGCATAAGGAGCATTTTCCCGTCCGAGGTGCTGAATCTTTTCCGTGAACGATCTTTTGCTATCTTCGCAATTGCCTCTTTCTTGATCTGTATCCCGTTGCAGTTCTATTACGCCTTCACTAATCCCTTTCTGAATGAGATTGGCGTGCAAAATGCCGCAGGCAAGATGACCTTCGGCCAGATGTCCGAACTCTTCTGCATGCTGCTCATCCCATGGTTTTTCCGGCGGCTCGGAGTGAAGTACATGCTGGTGGCGGGCATGTCGGCGTGGGCGCTGCGTTATGTACTCTTTGCTTATGGAAATGCCACCGCAGGAACGTGGATGCTGATCCTCGGTATCCTTCTGCACGGTATCTGCTACGACTTCTTCTTTGTCACCGGGCAGATATACATTGACAGAAAATCTTCGGTGGCCTTTCGCGCCGCCGCGCAGGGTACGATCACGCTCATCACCTACGGTGCGGGGATGTTTGTGGGTTCCTGGCTCTCCGGGATGGTCGTCGGCTTGTATGCCCGCACGTCGAGCAGTGGTGTCGTCACTCATGACTGGAAGCCAATTTGGCTAATCTCTGCCGGACTGTCGGCGGCGGTACTCGTGCTCTTCCTGATCACCTTTTCGGGCAAAGAAGCGAATGCCACGATGAGTGGCCGTCCGACGGAAGAATTAGTCGAGGGTGTTCCGCTCTAAGGCGTTGCAGCCGATCTTGGGCTGAGCGCTCGAGGCTACTTCAACTCCCTCACCCAAATATTCCGGAAGCTCAGAGGTTCGCTCTTGTCTCCGTGCGCCTGCAGTTTAATCGGAGCGCCGTCGAAGGCCTTGTAGAATGGCTTGCCGATATACCGCGTCTCCCCTTGCAGCTCAAAGTGGTTCTCAACCACAACGCCGTTGAAGAAGACGGTCGCGTAGGCCGGAGTCTTCACCGTCCCGTCTCCGTTGAATGTAGGCGCCGTCCAGACGATATCGTACGTCTCCCATTGACCGGGCGGCAGGGCAGGGTTCGCCAGCGGGATCGCCTGCTTATAGAGGCTGCCGGCCATTCCGTTCACGTAGGTCTTGTTGTTGTAGGCGTCTAGCACCTGGAGCTCGTAGCCCGCGTCGCCCGGACCCGTGGAGGCTAGAAAGATGCCGCTATTGCCGCGTCCCTGGCCAGTGCCCTCGATGCTGGCGGGAATCTTCCATTCAACGTGCAACTGATAGTTCTTGAAGCTGCGCTTGGTCTCGATATTGCCGACACCCTTGGCCTTGCTAACTTTCATGGTGCCGTCGGCGACCGTCCACTGGGCTGGCGTATGGTCCTGGGCCGAGACCCACTCGTCGAGGTTCTTGCCGTCGAAGAGAATGATTGCGTCGGAAGGCGGAGCTCCGCAGGTGGCGCCCGGCGTGACGACCGCAGGGATCGGCTCCCAAATTTCGGTCTCTTCCGGCTTCGGTGCTGCAGTGCCGGGGGCTGTAGCGGGCTGTTGTGCGATGAGAGGAGCGGCCAGGATGGTCAAGGTTGCGAACGCCAGGAGTTTCGAAAAGTTGATGCTCATAATTGCTACTCAGGATACACAGCGAGCGCGCCCGACGGAAGCAGGTGAAGATGTTTGCGACGCTCCATCGTTTCCGATATCGTTGACCCCATGTTCAAAGTGAATCGCAGGACGTTTCTTCAGGGAGCAAGCATCGCGGCGGCCGATAGCTTTGCAGGCAAGTTGCATATGCTGGCGGCGGCTGAAACAGAGGCTGCAAAGCCGGTTGGCGCGAACGACCAGATCCAGATCGCGCTGATCGGCGCGGGTGGACAGGGGATGGGCGACACCAGAGTTGCCCTGCAGGTGCCGGGAGTGAAACTGGTTGCGGTCGCCGATTGCTACCAGGGCCGGCTCGACCATAGCAGAGAGTTGTGGGGTAACGACCTCTTCGTCACCCGCGACTACAGCGAAGTGCTTGCGCGCAAAGACATTGATGCAGTGATTGTGGGCACGCCCGACCATTGGCATAAGCAGGTTTCGATCGATGCGATGAAGGCGGGCAAGGACGTCTATTGCGAGAAGCCGATGATCCACCTTTACTCCGACGGGCCGGAGATGATCGAGGCGGCGGCGTCAACCAAGCAGATATTGCAGATCGGCAGCCAGCGCGTGAGTTCGATGGTGTATCTCAAGGCCAAAGAGTTACTCGCTGCTGGCGCTATCGGCCAGCTGAATATGGTGACCGCACGCTGGGACCGCAATTCAGCACAAGGGGCCTGGGACTACACCGTCCCGCTGGACGCTTCGACCGAGACCTGCGACTGGCACCAGTTCCTCGGGACGGCGCCGCAGATTCCGTTCAACGCGGAGCAGTTCTTCCAATGGCGCAAATGGAAGGCCTATGGAAGTGGAGTGGCTGGCGATCTATTCGTACATCTTTTCAGCGGCACGCACCTCATTACCGGCTCGCATGGGCCTACGCGAGGGATGGCGACGGGTGGGTTGCGCTTCTGGAAGGATGGCCGCAATGTTCCGGATGTGATGCTGGCGCTGTTTGACTATCCAGAGGGATTCAACCTTAGCCTGCGAGTCAATTTCGTGGACGGCGGCTCCGAAGGCGAAGGGCTGATCTTTACTGGTTCCGAAGGAACGATGGAGATCGGCGGAAATGGCGTGACCATCAACCACGTTCCGCGCGAGACTGGGCCTGGTATGAGTATCGGGACGTTTACAGATGCAATGCAGAAGCAACTGACTGCGGCTTATAACGAGAAATACCCGAAGACGCATCCGACAGGTCCGCCGCCGGTCGATATCGAGCGGTACCAGGCTCCGGCGGGCTATAGCGACAGCTATGACCACTTCCACAACTTCTTCGACTCGGTACGGAGCCGTAAGCCTGTAGTTGAGGATGCCGTCTTTGGTTATCGTGCGGCGGGCGCGGCACTCCTGAGCAACTTAAGCTATGACAAGGGAACGGTAGTGAAGTGGGATCCTGAGGCGATGAAGTTGCTGTAGTTCCTGCACGCGAGCGATCTTGAAAGAGAGTTATGACAGAGAGTTATCGGATTGCGATTGTTGGGGCGGGTAGCCTGCGCGGCAAGGAATTGAATGAGGCGCTGGGCGAATCCACCTTTGGAGCGGCGGATTTTGTGCTGCTTGACGATGAGAGTTCGCTGGGAAAGATCGAGGCGGTTGGGGACGAGGTGACGGTGATCCAGGTGGTCGATCCCAGGTCGTTCGATCGGGCGGACTTTGTTTTCTTTGCCGGTGATGAAGAGAACACGCGCAAGCACTGGAAGAGCGCCGCGCGGTCGGGCGCGAGCATTCTGGACCTTACTTATGCGCTGGAGGGGGAGCCGGATGTCCTGGTGCGCGCGCCGTGGGTGAGGGAGGAGCTGAATGGGCAGTCTTCGGGGAAGACCAACCCTGACTTGAAGACTCCTGCGATTGTGCCGGCGCATCCGGCTGCGGTTGCTCTGGCGTTGTTGCTGCTGCGGGTGAAGAAGGTTGGCGCGGTTGCGGGCGCGTGGGCGACGGTGCTGGAGCCGGCGACCGAGCATGGGCGGGCGGCGATGGATGAGCTGCATCAGCAGACGATCAGCCTTTTGTCGTTCCAGAGCATTCCGAAGGAGAACTATGACGCGCAGGTTGCTTTCAATCTGCTTCCGGTTTTAGGAGAGGAAGCGAAGGTTAATCTGGGCGCGACCGAGGCGCGGATTCGGCGGCATTATGCGCTGCTGTCGGGTGGGAAATTGCCGCAGGTGAATGTGCAGCTGATTCATGCTCCGGTTTTTCATGGGTATGGAATTTCGCTGGGCGTGGAGCTGGAGCAGCCGGCTTCACTGGAAGAGCTGGAGGCGGCTTTGACCGGCGAGCATGTGGATGTCGTTCTCGGCGACGCCGATGCGCCGAGCAACCTGAGCACAGCCGGCGAAGAGGACATCATGGTGCGGATTCGCGGCGAAGAGGACGGGCGTCGTTTCTGGATCTGGGCGGCTGCAGACAACCTGAAGCTCTCCGCGCTGAATGCCGTTGCCTGCGCGCTGGAGCTGCGGAAGCTGCGTCCGCAAGGAACTGTGCAGTAGCCTTCTCTTCCTGCAACTACAAGCCTTTGAAGAGGCCTCCATCGACCAGGAGCGTTTGGCCGGTGATGTAGCTGGCGCGCTCTGAGGCGAGCCACAAGATTGCGTCGGCTACTTCTTCGGGACCGCCGAGCCGCTTGAGCGGTACGTCGGCGGCGAGCTTGGCCGCTGCGTCTTCGTTGCTGATTCCGAAATCGCCGGCGCGTTTCTGGATGAGGTGGTTCAGGCGTTCGGTTGCGGTGTAGCCGGGGGCGACGTTGTTGACGGTGATGCCGTCTTTTCCGAACTCGTTCGACAGGCTCTTGACCAGTCCCAGGACGCCGGCGCGGACGGCGTTCGAGTAGATGAGGTCTGAGACCGGCTGACGCACGGAGACCGAGGTGATGGTCACGATGCGTCCCCACTTCTGGCGTTGCATCCAGGGCATGACGGCGCGGGCGAAGTGGACGATGCTCATGAAGTTCAACTCGACGGCGTTATGCCACTCCTCGGTGGTGGTGGCGAGGAACATCCTGGCCGGCGGCCCGCCGGCGTTGGTGATGCAGACGTCGACGGAGCCAAACCGCTCGGCGACGTGCTCGACGAATCTATGAACGGCCGCCTCATCGGTGACATCGAGCGCTGCGGTGATGACCTGGGTGGCGTAGCGCTGGCGGATATCTTCGGCGGCGGCGTTGAGCTTCGCTTCGTCGCGGGAGCACATCGCGACCCAGGCGCCCTCGGCGGCGAACTTCTCGGCCGCAGCGCGGGCGATGCCCTCGCTCGATGCGGCGACGATGACGCTGCGGTTCTTCAGTCCTAAGTCCATATCTGGACTAGTGTAGAGGAAGTCTTCGGTCGGCTTATTTCCTGGGGGTACCCCCCTCCCCCCATTACTGCCTTAGATCTTTGTTTTCAATGGCTTGGCTGGATTGCCAGGCTAAGTTATTGATTCTAATGGATGGCACCCTTTAACATTATTATTTTTAATGACTTAGGGATCTGTCGCTCGGCTTTGATCCGGATTGTTTGCGCCACAATGACAAAAGGCGGCTTTCGCCGCCCTTTTTGGTTCAACTCTCTATTTCTAGTTTACCAGATTGGATGGTTTCACTGTGCCACACCGCAGCAAGTTTCTCGTCAATAGAATGAGGGAGTTGCAGATTATTTTTTGCCTGACCTATTGACACATTCTGGAGTGACCCCCACGAGTGAGACAGTTTGGATTTTGACAGATTGCCGTTTGCTGGAGTCACTTCGCTTATTCGATGGACGGCAATGCCCAAGTTTTTAGAGGTAAGCTTCTGTGGGGCGTTAGAATCCACCCGCGGCCCGGGATCGTCGGAATCCAGTTTTCCGAGGCCTTTCGGCGCCCTCGGTGGATAGTGGTGCAGTTCGAGTTCGAACTGCACCATTACCGCAACTCTCCGACTTGCTGGTTTGATCGGCATAGGGGCGGCAGTCACCTGCCGACCCCTGCCACACCACCGTGCGTACGGGTCCGTACACGGCGGTTCGAGAAGTTGGGCTAGTAATTCTCGAACAGTGAAGGAAGGCCGAGCGAGCGGAAGTATGCATTCGAAGCTCCCACGGAGAGAGCTTTGGAGCGGGCCAGGTACCAGGGGCCGCGACCACTACCGGCCGTATTGGCGGCCAGTTGCGGACGTACCCCCAGTTGCAGCAACGCAGTTCGACGACGACGTGGAGTTTTCCACTGTCGCCAGAGTGCGCATCGCAGTCTGAGCCGCACCCAACGAACAAGGCCGATCAGCACCTCGGGGGTTTCGCAAAAGCCGAAGTAGCCGCGCCATCCCACCATATAGGTGGCCAGTCGCTTCACTGTCGTCTCGATGCTGATCCCCTTGGCCTGTCGCGTGATCTCACGGATTTTGTCTTTGAAACGCCCCAGAGCTTTCGGAGCAATCGCTCGTCTGATCTCTGGGGCGTCCGTAAAACTAAACCCGAGGAACTTTCGCCCCTGCGGTCGCGCCACCGCGCTCTTCGTCTCATTTACCTTGAGCTTGAGCCGCTGAGTGATGAAGCGCGTAATGCTCTTCATCACCCGGTGACCCGCACGTTCACTGCGCACATAGATGTTGCAGTCATCTGCGTAGCGGACATGTCGGTGTCCCCGGCGCTCCAGTTCGCGGTCGAGTTCGTCGAGCACGACGTTGCTGAGCAGTGGCGAAAGAGGACCCCCTTGGGGAGTACCTTCCACGCTTGGGCTGATCAGCCCGTTTTCCATCACCCCGGCGTTCAGGAACGCCCGGATGAGTTTCAACAGCCGCTTGTCATCGACGCGCTTGGCGATCTGCGCCATCAGTCTGTCGTGATTGACTCGATCGAAGAATTTCTCCAAGTCGAGATCAACGCACCAGCCGCAGCCTTCGGTAATATACCGCTGCGCCTGTGCCACTGCCTGATGAGCCGACCTCCCCGGTCGAAAACCGTAGCTGTGATCGGAAAACTCCGGGTCCCACTGCCGTTGCAGAACCTGCATGACCGCTTGCTGGATGAATCGATCCAACACCGTCGGAATGCCCAGCTTGCGCACTCCGCCGTCCGGCTTCGGTATCTCTACCCGCTTCACCGGCTTTGGTCTGTATGTTCCGCTAAGCAGTTGCTCCCGGATGGCTGGCCAGTGCTGTTTCAGGTGATCACCGAGTTGGTCGACCGTCATTCCGTCAACGCCCGGAGCACCTTTATTCGCCTTGACCCGTCGTAATGCTTCCTTCAGATTCTCTCGTTCAACGATCTCCTCCATCATTCGATCTGTCCTAGCTGGGCTTTCGGGCGCACTCGTCGTCCTCAACGATTCGGACCCTTCCCTTCCCGCCGTCTGGGCTTCACCCATCGACGAAGACGAGAAGTCCAGATTGCCCTGGATATTCTGCCGCATGTCGTTGTTGAGACTCATGTCCTACTTGCCTCTCCTCTCGTTCGGGCCTTCGGCCACCGTTCCCGGCTCAGCCTATCTGTTGACTCCGCCTTTCGGCTTTGGAGTGCCTCACTAGCTTTGCCGACGACATGGCCTAATATGCCCTCTGCTGACTTCTGCTCCGCGGTCAGGATGCCTTGCGACAGCCTCAGTCGCCGAAGCGACACGGAGCAGATCTCCCGGGGTAAGTTCAATCGCCGTCTGCGCACAGTCGCCGGATCTACGCTCCGCGTACTTGATGGATATGGGCTTCGCGGTAAGTTGCCCGCTCGCCCGACGCTCACGCCTTGTATCCGGTTCTTGTCCATCGACTCGCGCATTTGCTCCACGCTTCCTTCAGACCCCGCCTCGCGACGGTAGCCCTTGCGTCATTGCTAACCCTTACCTCCATCAGGTCGGGTAGAGGACTTGCACCTCCAAGCGGTTGAACATGCCCGGCGCACAACGAAGCCGCTGGCGCGGCGGATGTTGCGAGGGTGATTCGATGGAGTGTGGCAAAAAGACCTTGTCTTAAGCCGACAACATTTCCTATCATGGGCAGGTGTTAATGATCCGCGCATTTTTCGGGCCAGCAGCAAACTTGAGCGGCTCATTGTCAAGAAAACGACTATTGAAAACCCAATAAGCACGCAACGTTCCACACCCGCCGCAAACGCCAAGGCCTTCCTTCAAACCGCTCTATCCGACCTGCTCCGCTCTCGGGCCACCGCTACATCGCACACTCGTGTTTGCGGAGCAGCTCCGATAGAGTACTGACGTTTTACGTCAACTTGCCAAGAGCGACAGAGCAATCCGCAAAGCTCGATGACTTCATTCGCCTGTCACCACCAATCGCAGCTTCCGGAAATGGACTTTGCAGGCATTCGCTTGTATCTGCAGCTCCGCGTTCTCGAAGCACTTTGGTAATGGCCTGGACGAACGCGTGATTTCTCCGGTCGACACGCGCTGTATAAGTGGTATAAGACGCGATCAAAGAAAGTCACTGTGGCCTACCCCGTTGCTTTACCTTGCCTTTTCTCTCCCACAGTCGTCTCGGTTCATTTCACAGAATGATCAACTGCGGTGCGCCATTCGCGCCACGCCGTATTTCGGCCATGCAGTTGAAGACCTTTGCTGTCCGGAGATCAGGAAACCATGTTTACACCAAGACCCGCCGTGTCGACCCTTGCTGCAAAGGCGGGAGACTGCACCCGCAAGACCGGCTGCTCCGCCTGGATTACAGAGTCGCTTTGGGCGCTCTTACCTGCCGTCGCCCTCGTCGTGGCGGGGTGTGGGTCTTCCACGACACGGCCGATGCCCGTGGTCACCGCGCCGATCACGCCGATCGTACTGAATCCTGGTTCCACCTTTGATCCGCATCCGTTTGCGCTCTCTCCGGACGATTCCAGCGGCATCATCAATCCGGCGAACGCTGCTTTGGCGGTCTCAAAGAAAGCCAACCCCGAGGAGGGGGCGGCCACAAGCTCACCCCCCTCCGGGATCGCTCACTGGTTCTATCTGGTCAGCGGCGCCAATATTCCCGAGAATCCGACATTGGAAAAGTTTACCCCGTCCGTGCTGACAGTCAGTGGTCCCCCCCCGATGGGAGCGCCGGATCCGAATGGCTGGGACACGGTGAGCGTGGAGCCGATCAATCCAGTCTCGACAGGCAGGCAGCTTTGGAAGGCGGTCCAGGCACCTGGCAGCACACCGGCTGCGCCCGTTTTCTACCTGCGCAGCGCAATGAGCTTCAAGACGGGTGTCGATGACGCAATGTATCCCGGCATGCTTGTGGGTTTCGGAGCCACTGGAGCGGATTTAGATCTGGGTTATCCATCGCAATTTTACTATCCCTTCACCCCCGCGATTTATATGAACCAGAAGGCAGCCCCGACCGGGGACCAGAGCAGTTTTCAGCAGTGGTCCTATAACGATAGTGCGCAACTCACGAATCTTTTCGTGACACCAAGTGTCTTGTACCAAAGTGGGGGGTTAGTTGGAATGGGGAGCGAATCGGTGGGTACTGACAACCAGTGGTACGCCTACCCCGACTATTATGTGGATTATGTAGTCAACCGCCAGCCGAACGCGTCGCCGCCGTTTCCACCATCCGGGTCTTCGGGCGAGCAAGCCGCTTATGAATATATGAGCAATCAGTTTATGGGTGCCAGCAGCACTTCCACCTGTAACGACGAAGGAACGACATACGACGGAATTCGCTGCCAGTACAACTATGTGAGCGCAATCGCGACGATCGACAGCTGTGCTGCCAGTGCGCTCAATTGGAGCACAGGCCGTCCGCCCGTCACTTCCTACCAGGGAACTCCAATTTCAACGACGGAGTTCCAGACCGTGGCCGGGCAGCTCCATCTGGAATGCCAATATGTTGCCGATGTCCAGACAACGTTCGGCATCTACAACACGATCCTGGACGTCATATTCAGCACCTCCTCGAGCGCGATCACTCCGCTTTCCGGCGATGTCGGAATCTCCCAGCAAGCTGTGCTCCACCCGGTACCGACCCAGGTCGTTGAGGGGCTGCTGTACACGATGTTGGGCGCGACCGGGAACCCGGCTGCGGGAGTGGTGGCGAACCTGATGGAGACCGGAGTTAACGCCGCGGTCGCTGCTCCCAACTCGACCCTTAATGTTTCTCTGGAGACGACTGTCGGCAACCTGTATGGGGACCTGACCACCCAGTTTGGGGTGTTGCAGGACCAGACCAGCAGCGGTGAGACGGCGATCCTTGAGGATTGGGGAAGATTGAAGGTGATCGGGCCACTCACGGAGAAAACCGGATATAACGGCCTCGCCATCACTCAGGAAGACGAGGACACTGTCGAGGCGCAGGCACTTAAGGGATACAAGCTCTCCGTGATGCAACAACTGATGCAGGCCTCAGGCTGGAACCTGGGAAGTTATGTCGCGTCTCTGAATCTCAGTTACCTGAACAACGTACCGGGCTATGACAAATATACCTACTCAACCTTTGGCCCAGACGCCGGGGTGAACCTCAATGCCGGCTGGCTCGGCACACTGCCGGGGAGAGGGGGTAGTGAGCCCAGCGAGACGGTCATGACAACGGATATTCAAGATAACGGCGGGAACATGTTCGAGCTTTTCAACGGACTTAACGGCTGGTACGGGATGCCAAACGCCCTCGGGATGGAGAATCTAACATGTGGGGAGGGCGCCCTGGTGACGACCCTCTTCAACGCTACGCCGACCGATCTGTGGGTTACCGGGACGCCGAGCAAGGGGACGGTACTTGCCGAGCCGGGGGTTAACTTCGTGTTCACTGGCAATAATGGTGGCATCGAGACCGCATACACCACCTTTGAATTGAGACCGTACGGATATCTCCCCCTTTATAGCGGAAACTCAGGTGACGGAACGCATCTGACTGTTTCCATTTACGACAAGGGGTATTCCTCGTCCTCTTCGGTGGCCAGTTTCGCTATCACGCCTACGGGTGTATCCAATATAGATATGCAGGACGGCTACTCGTTTTCCCCCGCCGGTTTCAACCAAACATCTTCGTGTACCGTGTCTCCTACTACTACGGGGAGTAGCGGGTTGTGGGTGACGATCGTTGATTGAAACCGGATAGGCCGAAGCGCCTATCGACGCTGGATGAAGGCACAATCACGAGGTTGTGACCGAGCTATCGGCAATGCGGAGGCAATCAGAGCGATCACGACTCGACCCTCCGGCGAGGTGCCTAAAAACGGGCGGTCTTCGGAAACTGCAAAAGAGTTTGCCGACCAGTTGGCGCATAATCGCCAATGCGCTCATCGACAATGAGAGGCGGGCAACTTGCCGGATAGTCGGCAAGTCGGACATGCGGTTGGCGACGGGCCCGCTTCGACCTCGAGGAGCAGTCTGATTCGACCCCATCGACATCTGGCAAGCTTATTTGCGCTCTGTTACTTCGAAAGTGATGGATGACGCGTGTGCACCCCTCTATTGGCATCAATAGGTAAGAATAGATAAGAAATGACATCAAGAAGTGTGATTGTGGTCGGCGCAGGCCCTGGTGGACTGGCGTCTGCGATGCTCTTGGCAAGACGGGGATTCAGCGTCCAAGTATTTGAAAAGGGACCGAGAATCGGAGGTCGTAGTGCGGAAGTAACTCTCGGGCCATATCGCTTTGATCTTGGCCCAACCTTCCTCATGATGAAATACCTGCTGGACGAACTCTTTGAGGACGCTGGCAGGAAGTCCAGCGACTATATGGAATTCCTCGCACTGGACCCAATGTACAGACTGAACTTCCCCGGAAAAACAATGTTGGCCCGGTCGCGGCCTGACGAGATGTTGTGCGAAATCGACCGCGTCTTTCCTGGCGAAGGAGAGGGATTCTCGCGGTTTCTTTCCTCCGAGAGTGTGCGGTTCCGGAAGTTGTACCCCTGCCTCCAAAAAGGCTACGGAAGTCCGATCCAATTTCTGGACCGTTCGTTAATGGCGGCGCTTCCGCACATCGCCCTAGGGCAGTCTCTGCATGACGTCCTGTCTCGTTATTTCCGCTCTGAAGAGTTACGCCTTGCATTCACCTTCCAATCAAAATATCTGGGCATGTCTCCCTGGGATTGCCCAGGCCTCTTTGCGATGATTCCATACACCGAGCACGCGCATGGCGTCTATCACGTGATGGGTGGCCTCTGCCGGATCGCCCAGTCGTTCGCCGAGGTAGCACGCGAAGAGGGAGCAGAGATCCATACATCCTGTGCGGTGAAACGAGTGCTGTTAGCGAACGGCAAAGCTCGAGGCGTGGAATTGGCGAACGGAGAAAAGGTGTTCAGCGATGATGTCGTCATCAATGCAGACTTTGGACACGCCATGAGCACGTTGTTTCCTGAGAGCGATCTTGCGAAGTACAAACCTGCCGCATTGAAGAAGCGCAAATTTTCCTGTTCCACTTTCATGCTTTACCTGGGTCTCGACCGCACCTATCCGGAGGCAGAACATCACACGATCGTTTTCGCGCAAAACTACAAAAAATGCCTCGAAGACATCACGAAAACTAAGATAGTGTCGAGCGACCTCTCCGTATATGTCCGAAACGCGGCGCCTTTGGACCCATCCTGTGCTCCTGCCGGTCACTCGGCGTTGTACATTCTGGCGCCGGTTCCGAACAATTTGAGCGGCATCGATTGGCAGGAACATAAGGCCGCGTACAGGGAGAGGATTTTGGATCTTCTTGAAGAGCGCACTCCTTACAAAGACCTGCGAAGTCACATTCAAGCGGAACGTATGATTACTCCGGCCGACTGGGAGACGGAGATGTCGGTCTTTCTTGGGGCGACATTCAACATGGGCCATAGCTGGGACCAGATGCTTTACTTCCGGCCACATAATAAGTTTGAGCTCTTTGACAACACCTACCTGGTAGGCGGTGGAACTCATCCCGGAAGTGGCTTACCGACGATCTTCGAATCCGCCCGCATCTCGTCCAACCTCATCTGCAGCAAGTATGGAATCCCTTTTCCCAAACCCAAGAGCTTTGAGGAACTGGGCATCCAATGAACTCTGGCGATCCCGCACAAAGAATGGCCGCAGCCAGAATCGCACAGGCGGGGTGGGCTGCTCTCCCGGTCGGGATGAGAGTACGCCGTATGAGATCACTGCGTTACGCCATTACGCACGGTATGGACGAGATCGTACAAACTGTCTGTGATGAAGTTGGCAAGCCTCCGATGGATGCGCTCGCTGGAGATGTAATGGTGGTGCTCGAACAGTTGCGCTTCTACGAGCGTCAGGCCGTTCATCTTCTGCGATCCAGGAAGGATGGCAAGCCGTGGTTCTTCTTCCGGGGCGCTCGCTTCTTTCGCTTATATGAACCTCACGGGATCGTCCTGGTTTTTGCGCCGTGGAATTACCCTTTTCAGCTGTCGGTCATACCCATGGCGACCGCGCTCTTAGCAGGAAACGCGGTGTTGTTGAAGTGCAGCGAGCACACTCCGCGTACCGCTCAACTGATCCGGGAACTGTGCGACACCGCCGACCTGCCAGAGGGGCTGGTTCATGTATCGTGCGAAAGTCCGGAAGCAGCAAGCAATCTCATCGACGCACATCCCGATCTTTTGTTCTTCACAGGAAGCGGACACAACGGCGTCGTGGTTGCTCAAAAGGCGGCCGCGCTGATGATTCCTACGATTATGGAGCTCGGCGGGAAAGATGCCGCTATCGTTTTTGCTTCCTGCGATCTTGAACGAACCGTGAATGGATTAGCCTACGGGAGCTTTTCCAATGCGGGCCAGGTATGCGTTGGAACAAAAATAATCTACGTCCAGCAATCTGTCTTCGATCAATTCCTGTCAGCCTTTTTGAAGCGCGTTGCAGAGCTTCGCGCCGGGTCGACGACCGATAGCGATATCGGACCGGTCAAGATGGAGTTCGTTCGGCAGCGCTTATTGGGACAAGTCGAAGACGCGGTGAAGCACGGTGCAAAGCTTCACACCGGCTCGAGCGTCACGGGCAACATCATCACTCCCTTTGTTCTCACGGGCGTTCCCGAAACGTCCGGCCTCTTGCGCGAAGAGACCTTCGGCCCCGTAGTTTGCGTGTCCGTCTTTCAGAACGAGGAGGACGCGATACAAGCCGCCAATGCTTCTCCGTTTCAACTGAGCGCCAGCGTCTGGACCGGCGACCTCGCGCAGGGCAGGCGGGTCGCCTCATGCCTCGCCAGTGGAAGCTGCGCAATCAATGACGTCATCCGCAATATCGGAAATCCGGCTTGTGCTTTCGGTGGCAACCGGGCAAGCGGCCATGGCAGATATCACGGCGCTGAAGGCCTTTACAGCTTTTCGCGGGTCAAGACGGTGATGACCATGAGTGAGCGGCGAAAACGCGAGGTGCACTGGTTTCCGTTCCAGGCAGTCACTTATGCACGCCTCCGTAAACTTCTTATCCTCCGCCACGGCGCGTTTCGCATTAAGCGCGCCATAGGCAGAATCGGCACACAGGTGAGATAACGACAATGACTCTCCAGGCGAACCACGCAAGGCCGGGGAAGAGGGTGGTCGTCATCGGCGCCGGTCTCGGTGGAATGACTGCAGCCATCCAGCTCGCACGCGCTGGATATTCAGTCGATCTCCTTGAAAAAAACGGAAACGTCGGCGGCAAGCTCAACCTCCATCAGGAGGCCGGTTTCAGCTTTGATCTTGGCCCATCGATCTTCACTCTTCCGCAGGTCTTTCGCCCGGTATTTGAGGGCGAAGGCAAAACGCTCGAGGACTACATCACTCTGGAAAGAGTGGATCCGCAGTGGCGCAATTTCTTCGAAGACGGAACGATCGTCGACCTTTGGGAAGATGCGGCCGCCATGAAGAAGCAGCTCGATAGGCTCGGCCCTGACGCGGTTGAGGACTATCAGAACTTTCGAGAATATTCTCGTCTGCAATACGAGATCGTAAACCGCGGATATTTTGAACGAGGGTTGGACACCTTCTGGGACTTCGTCAAGTTTTACGGCATCAAGGGCGGTCGTGGGCTGGACTACATGCACACCATGTCGTCCGGAATCGCGAAGCGCGTTCGAAATCGCTATCTGCGCGAGATCTTCGAATATTTCATTAAATATGTGGGATCGTCCGCATATGACGCCCCTGCCTTCATGAACCTGATGCCGGCGATTCAACTGGAATTCGGGCTTTGGTATGTTCGAGGCGGCCTATATAAGCTCGCTCAGGCATTCGAACGAAGACTTGAGGAGACTAAGGTTCGCGTCCATCTAAATACGCGCGTCACGGAGATCAATAAAGATGGCCGTCGCGTTACTGGGATCCACGGGCAGCGTCAGGATGGATCGGCTCTCGCACTCACGGCCGACTACGTTATCTCCAATATGGAGGTCATTCCAGCCAACGAGCAATTGCTGCGCGAGCCGAAGCGAGTGCTCAAGCGACTCGCACGCTTTGAACCATCGTGTTCGGGAATCGTTTTGCATCTGGGCTTGAACAAAATCCTCCCGCAACTCGCGCACCACAATTTCTTTTACTCTTCTGACCAAAAGCGCCATTTCCACCGTGTTTTCCGCGAGAAGCAGCTGCCTGACGATCCAACGATCTACCTCGTCGCACCCACCAGAACTGACCCATCGCAGGCGCCCGAAGGGTGCGATAACATCAAGATTCTGCCCCACATTCCATACCGTAATGACCTGCATCCTTACACTCGCCAAGACTATGTAAGCCTCAAGGACTTGTGTCTGGAAAAGCTGGAGCGAATGGGCCTGACTGACCTTAGAAAACACATCATCGTCGAAGACTTCTGGACCCCTTTCGATATCGAAGAGAAATACCTCTCGAACCGCGGTTCCATCTACGGAGTGGTCAGCGATATGCGGAAGAACTTTGCCTTCAAAGCGCCGAAGCGAAGCCCCAACTATTGCAATCTTTTCTTTGTGGGGGGCAGCGTGAATCCTGGTGGAGGGATGCCGATGGTGACGCTCTGCGGCCAGCATGTCGCAAGGCTCGTAATGAAAGATACCGCAGGACGGTGAACGATGTTAGTTCTCATGGTGATTGGCGCTGCCGGTATCGTTGCGGGCTTTCTCCTGCTGCGAAGGGTTCCGCTGGTCCCCTATTCCAGCCTTATGAGCTGGCACCATTTGGCGATCACCGTCATCATTCCTGCCAGAAACGAAGCCATGAACTTGCCCGCGCTTCTCGGATCATTATCGAGATCTCGAAGAGAGAGCTTGGAGGTCCTGGTCGTTGACGATGAGTCGACGGACGCAACTGCAGCGATCGCGGCGCGGTATAACGCTACGGTGATCGCCTCGCTTCCTCTTCCTCTCGGCTGGACCGGAAAGAATTGGGCCTGCCATCAAGGAGCTCTCGCGGCGCGCAACGACGTACTCTTCTTTCTTGATGCGGACACTCATTTCTTCCACGAAGGATTTGAGCCGATCATGGAATACTTCGCCACACTGCCTCCGAATGCTGCGGTCTCGGTACTTCCTTTTCACCGCACCGTGCGGTGGTACGAAGAGCTGTCTCTGTTCTTCAACATCCTCATGGCCATGGGCGCCGGGGGCTTCGGTGGACTCGATACTCCGCATCTTTTCGGCCCGTCGTTGATCCTTCGAAAGGACCTGTACCAGCGGGCCGGGGGACATCAAGCGGTTAGACAACACATACTCGAAAATCTTGAATTTGCATTATGCCTCTCGACAGCTGGCGGCGAAATTCACACGCGGGGTGGTAGAGGCATGCTCGAGACGAGAATGTTTCCACTGGGACTATCGCAGCTTTGTGAAAGTTGGAAGAAAGCCTTCGCATCCGGAGCGCGAACGACCTCTCGTCTCGTGCTGGCGTTGTCCATCGGCTGGCTGACTGCGGCAATGCTGACGTTCCTTCTGATGCTCACAGTTCCGCGCTCTCTCCTTTTAGGCACAGTTTGCCTTTACCTTCTCTTTGCGAGCCAGATCGCATGGTTTGCCAGGCAACTCGGAAGTTTTCGATTGATAACGGCGATGTTCTATCCGGTCGCTCTCGTCTTCTATTTCGCGGTCTTCGGACAGTCGATGTGGATACAGATGTCCGGAAGGCAAGTCCGGTGGCGCGGACGCAAGATATGACATGGGCCGTGATCCTGGCAAATGTTGTTGGCTGGCCGATCATTCATCTCAGCATTGCCTGGGGCATCACTTTGTTGTCTCCGCAACGGTTCATGGGTAGCAGTCCGATCTACCGAGTCTCGAAGAACGAAGCCGACTTCTATCGCAAACGGATTCGCATACGCCGGTGGAAGACTATGCTGCCGGATGGCGCTGGGTGGGTAGGCGGTACATTTCCTCGAAAGAGGCTGGAGTCGCGCGATTCTAGTTATCTAGTCAGATTCGTTGCCGAGTCAAGAAGGGGTGAACTCGCCCACTGGATCATGATGGCTTGCTGCCCAATCTTCTTCCTCTGGAATCCGGCTTGGGTGTGGCCCATTATGGTCTTCTATGCGATTGCCGCGAATATTCCGTGCATCGTTGTCCAGAGATACAACCGCGCAGTCGTTTTCCGTTTGCTTTCGCGACATTCAGGGGAGCACTTCCATCTTCGAGCCTTTGAATGAAAGCCCCTTGCGCAATAACGCCAGTATATTCGCTCTAATGTCCAGGCCGCTGCGAGCCCGACTTGCTTAACTGCAATCCAAGTTGCCGTATAGTCGACATGTCGGACAAAATATACTTTTGTGTTGTCGAAGTGCAAGGGGAGATTGTTGGGAAGCACGCCAACGCAATATTGGCACCGGAGAGTTTGGGGTGAACCCCTTGGTTGAGACTCAAATCGGCCACTCATTCTTCCTATTGACAGTCTATAAGAGAAAAGCTACTCTCTTATAGATCATCTATAGGAGTCCAAATGTCGAGCGCACAGTCCGATCTTTTGCAAGGCACACTCGATCTCCTGATCCTGAAGGCACTGGCACTTCAGGAGCTGCATGGGATGGGGATTTCGCGGCGGATCATTCAGGTGACTGACGGAGCCTTTGATGTCAAGGCGGGCTCCTTATTCCCCGCACTCCACAGAATGGAGGAAGCTGGCTGGCTTACCTCCACCTGGGGCGAATCGGAGACCAACCGGCGTGCGAAGTTTTATTCCCTGACCAAGGCGGGCAGAAAGCAGCTGCATGCTGAAACGGAGCGGTGGGAGCGTGTCTCTCTCGCGATGACGTTGGCTCTTCGAGCCACTTAGAGGAGATTCCCCATGCTCAGAATGATCCATCGGCTGCGCGCATTCTGGAAAAACCTCACTCGCAGGAATCAACTCGATGACGAGCTTGACGACGAACTGCGGAGTTACCTCGAGTCCCTGGCGGCCGAGAAGGTGCAGGCAGGCATGAGTCGCGACGAAGCATTTCGCGCTGCTCGTCGCGAGATGGGAGGCATCGATCAGGTGCGGCAGAGTGTTCGTAATATTCGCACCGGGGTGTCCCTGGACAGGCTGATGCAGGACATTCGCTATGGTGTTCGAACGCTAGCGAAAAATCCGGCCTTTTCACTCGTCGCGGTCGCGACGCTGGCGCTGGGTATTGGCGCGAACACCGCGATGTTCAGCTTGTTAGACCAGGTTGTTCTGCGGCTCTTGCCGGTAAAGCAGCCGGAGCGGTTGGTGATCGTTCGAGAAACCGGCGATCATTACGGGAACAGTTACGGGGCCAACACCATTTCCTGGCCGATGTTTGAAGATTTGCGCGATAACAATCAGGTCTTTTCTGGGATGTTCTCCCGCTTTCTCACTACCGTGACCCTTGGGTATGGTGATCGCGCGGCGCAGATTCCCGCGGAGTTGGTCTCCGGCTCCTATTTCCCGACATTGGGTGTCGGAGCGGCGTTGGGCCGCACTATTGCTCCGGACGACGACGCGGTTCCTGATAGCAAGCCGGTTGTGGTGCTCAGCTACAGTTTCTGGCGGAGCTATTTCAACGCGGATCGCAGCATCCTAGGCCGGACGATTGACCTCAACAGCCAAGCGATGACTGTGATCGGGGTCGCGCAGCCGGGTTTTGACGGCGTGGAACTGGGAGTTCCTGCGAAGGTTTTTGTTCCGATCATGATGAAGACGGAGATGACTCCTCACTCGGACGGCCTCAAAGACGGACGCCGCCGGCTGAGCTGGGTTACGGCTTACGGGCGCCTCAAACCCGGAGTCAGCCGCGAGCAGGCGCAACTCTCGCTGCAGCCGCTCATGCATAGCATTCTCGAAATGGAGGTTGAGCAGCCAGAATTCACGAGATCGGCGACGGTTGCCGATCGGCAACTGTTTCTGCGGAATCGCGTTGAACTTTTGGCTGGTTCAGAGAACGGGCTTGGCGAGTACATGCGAAAGCCGTTATGGCTTCTGGTCGCGCTCACCGGGGCGGTGCTTCTGCTTGCGTGCGCCAATCTGGCGAATCTTCTGCTCGCGCGCGCGACTGCACGAGAGCGGGAGTTTGCGGTTCGTCTGGCCATCGGCGCGGGGCGGCCGCGGATTGTTCGGCAATTGCTGGTGGAGAGTCTCTTGCTGGCGAGTGCGGGCGCAATCCTCGGACTGGCGCTGGCGTTTTTGGCGGATCGCATTCTTGTGCGTCTCTATTTGCCTGCGGATGCGGCGACCGAGTTCGTCATTTCCCCTATACCCGATGGACGAGTGTTGGCCTTTGCTCTGGGAATCATGCTCGTAACCTCACTGGTTTTCGGGCTGCTGCCCGCAATTCGCAGCTCGCGCACTGAAATCACGAGTTCGCTCAAAGACAGGTCGGGCGCTGACTCTGCAGGGAGCATTCCTCTTCGCCGTTTGCTGGTGGGGGTTCAGGTGGCGCTCTCGCTTTTGCTGCTGGTCGGCGCGGGACTCTTTGTTCGAACATTGCGGAACTTGCAGAGTCAGGGGCCGGGATTTCCGACCGACCACCTGCTGACCTTCACCATCGATCCGTCGCTGAGCGGATACTCCGACGAGCAAACGAGATCGTTTTACGAGCGGCTGACGGTTAACCTGCAGACGATGCCTGGTGTTTCGTCGGTTGGATTTTCCACTATGCCGATTTTGAAAGGCTATTCATGGCACAATGCGATCCTGGGCGAGGGTTTCGAGGGAGTGCCGCTTGAGGAGCAGCCGTTTCTCAGCGAAGTTGGCCCCGATTATTTCGCCACGCTGGGAATTCCGCTAGTCGCCGGGCGAGCCTTTACCACGCAGGACGTGGGGCCGGCCAAATACGCTGTCATCAATGAAAGCTTTGCCAGGGAATATTTTCCGGGGCGAGATCCGATCGGGCAGCGCTTCGGGCTGGTGAACGACATGGAGCCAGTGAGACCGGATACGGAAGTTATCGGAGTGATCGCGGACAGGAAATACAGCGACCTGCGGGAGACGCCACCACCGCAGGCCTATTTTCCTTATCTCATGGCGACTCATTTCCGCTTCATGAACGTGTATCTGCGGACGCAGGGCGATCCGCGCGTGATTGAAGACCAACTTCGCGAACGGGTACACCAGTTCGACCCGCATGTTCCGATTGTAGGACTGCAAACTCTGGATGAGCAGATCGGCTTTTCGCTGCGGACCGAGCGGTTGGTTGCCAGCCTCTCCGCTGTGTTCGGCGGACTCGCTACTTTGCTCGCGGTGATTGGCCTTTATGGCGTGATGGCGTATGTGGTCACGCGGCGGACGCGGGAGATGGGTATCCGCATTGCGCTGGGAGCGATGCGCGGCAGTGTCGTAGCCATGGTTATGCGGGAAGTCGTGATATTGATCGGCGCCGGTCTCGCGGGCGGTACGGTGCTGGCGCTGCTCCTGATGCAGTTCGTACGCAGCGAACTCTACGGGCTCAACCCGCACGATCCTGTCACGCTTGCGACGGCGGCTTTGCTGCTCTCACTTGCTTCTGGCCTGGCGGGACTGGTTCCTGCCCTTCGCGCAAGCCGTGTCGATCCGGTCACTGCGCTCCGGCAGGAGTAACCAGCGACAAATTGCATTGATCTCCCGAAATGGGATCGCCGAGCTTTCTTTGACGAGCGGTCACTCTTCACATGGACGAAAAGTCTACTCATTGGATACATAGGCGACGACAGGGTTCAACAACGTTGGCATCACACCACGCCTTGACACTTTGCATGGCAAAGTGTACGCTTTGCACTACAAAGCTGATGTGACCTATGACCCACCTGAATCAAGCTCTCATCGATATTCGCAGCATTCGCCGGCAGGTGGCGAACACCACCGAGTTCCGTGGCTACGGCCCGCTTACTCTCTCCGCGACCGCTGTGTTCGCCCTGCTTGCTGGTGGGGCTCAATCCCGTTGGGTGCCTGAGCCGGCGAGCCGTCCGGCGCAGTATGTTGCCCTCTGGCTCACCACGGGGGTCCTTTCCGCAGCGCTCATTGTCACCCAGATGCTTACGAGGGCCGACCGCCTCCACTCTGGGATGGCGGACGAAATGATCCGTATGGCCGTCGCGCAATTCCTGCCAGCTGGCATCGCGGGCATTATTCTGCCGTTTGTTCTCTTGCACATCAGCCACGATGTATTTTGGATGCTGCCTGGGCTCTGGCAAATTGTGTTTAGTCTCGGCGTCTTTGCTTCTTGTCGTTGTTTGCCGCGCCCTATGCTTCTCGCGGGCGCATGGTTTCTTCTGACCGGCCTCGCCTGCGTCTTTCTTGGAGGCACTCGCGCTCTCGCTCCAGCGATGATGTCTTGTCCATTTGCCGTCGGCATGGGATTCGTCGCCGTCGTCCATTACCTCTCGGCGAAGAAGGGATCACTCGATGAAGAAAAAGAACTCTAAGTCGGAGGCTCCGTTCGCTTACGAAGGCCTGGATCGCGTCATTCACGAGCGCGCACGTCTAAGCGTTCTCACTTCGCTCATCACCCATCCCGGCGGCCTTGGTTTCGTCGAACTGAAACGGCTTTGCGCGTTGACGGACGGCAATCTCGCTCGCCACCTGCAGGTATTGGAGGAAGACGGTATGGTCCGCATAACCAAGGAAGGTGGAGCCGGCCGGGCTCAGACGACGGCTCGCATCACGGTCTCTGGTCGCAAGCGTTATCTCGATTACCTCGTCATCCTCGAACAGGTTGTCCGCGATGCTGCGTCTTTGCAGCAACACGGAGACGATCAGTTTCGCGGACTCTCACCTCTCAAGGTTTAAAAGTATTTTCAGCCGCAACGAGCAGTTTTACGTACTTCAACTTTGCAATACAAAGTTAGCACCAAAGGAGAACGCCAATAATGAGCAGCTTCGTCGCGCCTCAGCCTTCACTCGCCAGCGTCCGCTCCCGATCGATGGGCGCTAAGTTTTTCGTCATTCTCTTCCTGGCTTTTGTCATGAGCATCTCGGGCTTCTTCGTCGAAGGGCTTACCACGGAACGAGCCAACAGTCATGGGTTTCCCGCGGCTTCCGTGGAGAACGTTCCCGAACAGCCGAGCACTATTCTGGGGTTGCGCCTGGCCGACTCGTATCGCTCCATCCACCGCTCGTTGCACTACATCACACTTTTCTTAGGACTCGTCTTCCTTACCTACTTTCTTCTCGAAGTCCTGACGGGAAAGAGCGTGCACCCTGCCCAATACGCGCTCGTCGGGATTGCGCAGACCATCTTCTACCTTCTCTTGCTCTCACTGGCCGAGCACCTGGGCTTCGATCTCAGCTTCCTCATCGCCGGTGGATTTACCGTTGCACTCCTGTCGATTAACACCGACTGGATCTTCCGCAGCCGGAAGCTTGCTCTGCGAGCGTTCGCGGCCTTCACACTTCTTTACGCCTTCATCTATGTACTCTTGCGTGTCGAAGCGTACGCTCTGCTCGTTGGAGCGATCGCCAGCTTCGCCGCCGTTGCAGCCGCGATGTATATCACGCGAGATATCGACTGGTATGGAAGCGGGGCATTGGGTTCGAGCTCCGCCTCTGCCGCTCCCGATCGGGTTGCACATGAGTCGTGGCTTGAGTAGAGATGGCTTGAGTAAACATTTCGCGCAGGAGGGCCTTGGAGGTTGCGTGATCATCGCTCGGCCCGGATCTCTGCTAGGTTGATACTCGCCACGATCGCGGGCGGCTTGCTTATCAGGTTCGGGCCGCTGGGCTTACCGTTTTTCGTGGTCAAGTACGGAGGCTCGGTTCTCTGGGCTTTGACGATCTATTGGATCGTCTCAGCTCTGCTGCCCTGGTGGCGAGTGCTGCCCGTTGCTTTTTTGGCGGGAGCGCTGTCGACATCCGTCGAGTTCTTGAAGCTGTATCACTCGCCGGGGCTTGATTCCTTCCGGATAACCGTACCGGGGATTCTTCTGTTGGGCCGATCCTTCTCCGTCTGGGACATCCTCGCTTACTGGATCGCCATGGCCATCGGGGCAGTTCTGGACCGATGCATCTGGCGGCATCCCTGATCGCCGTCCGAGGTGTCTGCGCCGAATCCGTGCCTTGCGGACATGCGGCGCTCTGTATCGACTATCTGGAGGCGCTTAGGAAGATCGGCTTCACCATCGCTTCGATTCTGGCAGCCATCTCCTCAGCGGGGATGCGGTCCACTGTCTGATACCATCGGCGCGCGGCACCGAAGATGGCCCATGCAGCCGTGGTTGCCAGCAGTCCGGGATCGAGACCCGGTGGCATGTCATGATGCGCTGCGCCTTCCAGGAAGATGCCCTCTACGACCGGGATGATCGAGCCTTCGAGGGGCATCCTGGTTAACTGACTGGGACAGCCCGTGGTCTCGGCGAGGTAGTCGCAGACGCCAAGCGCAATGGCCCGGAGCGCACCGTCGCAGTTAGTGAAGGAAAGGCCTCGGCGTGCGATTAGATCGCGGAAACGGGCGTCGGTCATCGCCTGCAACAGGGCGTTCTTGTCCGCATAGTGCAGGTAGAAGGTGGCCCGGTTCAGGGTGGCTTCGTCGGCGATCTCCTGAATGGAGATGTCGTCGAACTCCTTTTGATCCAACAATCTGACCAAAGCTTCCCGCAACATCCGGCGACTGCGGAGGATGCGGGGATCGGTGGATTCTACTGCGATGTCGGATTGGAGCGTCTGAGTCATTGCCCTCTTGAGAATACCTTTCTCCTACAGCATTCGATGCGTATGTGACATCTGTCGATTTATCTGAATCGACATTTGTTTATTAAACATCATATGTCGCATAGGAGGTTCTATATTATGTCCACTCTTCTTCACATCGACTCCAGCCCACTCTATGGCCAGTCAGTCTCTCGCCAACTTACCGGTGCGTTTGTCACCCAATGGAAGGCTTCTCATCCGGACGGAACGGTCGTCGATCGCGACCTCACTGCGACCGCGATCCCGCCTATTACCGCCGAATGGGTAGGCGCCGTTTACACGCCGGAAGAAGCCCGCACACCGCAGCAGAGCGCACTGCTCTCACTTTCCGACGCGTTGCTCGCGGAATTGGAACTGGCCGATGAGTATGTCTTCGGCGTGCCGATGCATAACTTCGGAATTCCCTCGGTGCTGAAGCTCTGGATTGACCAGATTACGCGCGTCGGCAAGACCTTTTCCTATGCGAATGGAACACCGAAGGGTCTGATCATCGGCAAGAAAGCTACGTTCATCATAGCCACTGGCGGCATCTACGACGCCCAGACGCAGATGGCGTCGTTCAATTTTGTCGAGCCGTATTTGCGGACGCTCTTTGGCTTCCTCGGCTTGACGGATGTGACCTTCCTCACCGCGGGTGGAACCATGAGCCTGAACCATGGGCAGGACCGCAACGTCTTTCTCGCGCCGCATCTTCAGGCCGTGCAGACGCACGCGCTGAACTTCTAAGGGAGACAACGAATGAAGATTGTTTCTACTATCTCGCGCTATCTGCTGGGGCTCATCTTCACCGTCTTTGGCCTGAACGGGTTTCTTAACTTCATCCATCAGCCGCCGCCGGCCAATCCGCTGGCATTGCAGTTCTTTGCGGCGATCATCGCATCGCACCTTGCCGCCTTCTTCTTCGCGGTGCAGCTTGTCGGCGGACTTCTCTTGCTCTCAGGCTTCTTTGTGCCGCTCGGGCTGACATTGCTCGCGGCGGAGCTCTACAACATCCTCGCCTTCCACATTACGCTCTCCCCAAACACCATTGCTCCGGCCCTGCTGGCCAGCGTGCTTTGGGTGCTGGTCTTCCTTCAGTACCGCGAAAGCTTCCGGGGCATCTTCGCGGTGAAACCTTCCGCCCAGGGATAATTTAGAGCAAAAGAACGGTTGGAGTAATGTGCTGAGTTTTGTCTCAGCAGGCGTTTTTCTGGGGAAAAACGCCTGCCGGGCGGTGCACCTCACACTACGCTAACTGTACTTTTGCTCCAGGTCGCAGCAAGGAGGCATCCCTGCCTCCTTGCTGCGATGCATGCTTTTATCTGGCTGCCCGTTCCCCACTCATCAATGGAATCGTTGACGCTGTTCGCCCGGTGACGCCTCAGGCTTCCGCCACGGCGATCGAGGCGCTCTGTGCGAGTCTGGGTAGGACCAGCGACGGCAGGATGGTCGAGACGGCTGCGTAGACGAGAAGTCCTCCGTAGAGCGCGTCGTCGATGTGGAAGGACTCGTGGAGGATTTCGGCGATAACGAGGGTGAAGATGAGCGTCGGGCTGAGGGCGATGGAGACGCGGAATCCGCCGGCGGCCGAGCGGCGGGAGAAGTAGCGGCACTCCAGCCAGTTCTTGAGGATGCGGATGGGAATCACGACGATGGACATGGCGAGTCCGTAGAGAAGCGCCTTGAGAATCAGGGCATCAGAGGGGACGTTGAGGCCCTCGTGGAAGAAGTAGAAGGGGACAAAAAACGAGGCGAAGAGGCGCACGGCGTGGAGGTTTTCATGCGAGGCGAGGGTGGTCATGCGTTTGGTGAGCAGCCCGGCCACCAGGCCGGCGACGAAGGCTCCGATCAAAACGTGGACGCCGATGGCCTGAGTGATGACGGCGCAGATGATGCCGACCATGAGCAGGAGCGAGAATTCCGAGCCGGGAGCGAAGGGGACGACGTACTTGCCCAAGGCGAGAAAGGCCAAGGGAGTCAGAACGATCAGCAGAGCAAGGATGCCGCTCGAAATGGCAAGCGACCGCATCGAGTCGGCATGGGAAAGAACGAAGAGGACCAGGAGCGCCGTGATTTCGCCGGCGATGGCGCTGATAGATACCTCGGTTTGCTCGTCGGGCGCAAGGCCTGAGTGGGGGAGCGTATCGAGGATGAATCCCGTGGACGGGGTGAAGAGGCCGAGCCCGAGCAGCGCCGCCGGAGGCCAAGGCAGGTGCAGGTAGCGGATGGCTAGCCAGGCCGCGGCGATGAGAAATAGAGCGCGAATGCCCAGATGACCCATCAGCCGCGGAAGCTGCTTGCGGATTTCGACCAAGTCGACTTCAAGGCCGGCAAGAAGAAAAAGTGACGCGATGCCGAGGGTCGATACGACAGCGGTGACCCGGTCAGCAGCCTGCGACTTGAAGAGGAGTGCAACGATGATTCCAAAGGCAAAGCAGGTCAGCGGTGCGGGCAGGCGAAAACGCTGCAGGGCGCGCGGGATGACGAGGAGTCCGAAGATGGTCGCGAGATAGATCAGGGTCTGGGCGGGGATATGCATCTTGAAGATTTCTCCGATACGACGAGCGAGACCAGCTGCCCGGCGGTTTGTAAGTTTGAAGGATATCGTGGGCTTCGCCGGAAGGTATGAGGCGTGGTTTATCCCGATTTGGGCCGCCTCCCCAAGGGGATTCCCATTAGCGAACTCCGGTCCGACAATTTTCTCATCATTCCATTGCGTTTCATCCGCGGACAGCCCATCGTGTGAGAACAGGCTCTTGCCAAGGACTTCCTTAAGGAATGACGAGACCACGAATAGCAGGTCTCGGAAAGACGAGGCTGGAATGCGGATACTGATTGCGGAAGACGATGCGGCATTGGGGCTGTTCTTGAAGCGGGGGCTCGAAGCTGAGGGGCATGAGGTGCGCTGGACGGTGGACGGCGACGCGGCGGTCGAGGCGTTTGTGCTGGAGATTCCCGACCTGACGATTCTCGACCTGAACCTTCCCCGGCGCGATGGCGGCGAGGTGCTGCGGCTGCTGCGTTCGATGGGCGATGAACATCCGGTTCTGGTGCTGACTGCGCGGCAGGAGCTGGAGGTGAAGATCCGCTGCCTCGACGCGGGCGCCGACGATTGCATGATCAAGCCCTTTTCGCTCGAAGAGTTGCGGGCCAGGTGCCGGGCGCTGATGCGGCGCCGTCCGGACACCAACCTGGTGCTCCGCCATTCGGGCCTGGAGATAAACCGGATCGATCACACCGTTCGCCGCGACGGCGAGGCGATCGCGCTTACCAATAAAGAGTTCGCCCTGCTTGAATTTTTGCTGCTGCACCGCGGCAGCTGCGTCTCGCGAGTGACTTTGCTCGACCGGGTGTGGAAGTCGGAGACGCAGATGGGCACCAACGTGGTGGATGTCTATGTGAATTATCTGCGCCGCAAGCTGCACGACAGCCCGCCCGACTCGATCATCCAGACGGTGCGTGGCCGGGGGTATTGCATTCCGGCGCGGCCGCTTGCCCTTCCGGTGGCCGCCGAGTTTGCCGGAGTCCGCGACGGTGGACCTTGATCGGCTCTTGTTCCCCCGCGCTCTAGACTATTGGGCCGGTCTACGTCGCCGGAGCTTGCGACGCGGCTCGAGCGCTTCCCTTGAGGGTGCGCGACCGTGGCCCGGCTTTCAGCCTGCCTCGGCCAAGTACACGCTCTTCGCTTCGACCAGCAGTCTATTTCTTTAGAACTCTCAATCCATTTCTCTAGAAAGGTTCACACTTATGGCCTCACCGTCCGCACCGGCTTTTTCCTCTCCGCGGCCGATCAATACGTATTCGATTCCGGTGGTCGCGCCAGCGGCGCGCACCGCGATCCTGGCCAGCTCCGATGTGTCGTTCCGGCAGCGGGTGGGCGAGACTCTCTCGGGCCTGAGGTGGCAGGTGCGCGAGGCCTCCGGAGGCGCCGAGGCGCTCGCCTTGCTCGAGGCGCTGCCGGCCGAGGCATTGATTCTCGACTCCTGGCTGCCCGACCTTGAGATTCGCGAGTTTGTGCGCGAGTTTGAGCGGCGCTATCCCCACGTCGACCTGGTAAGTGTGGATGGAGCGGCGAACGCCTCGCGTGGCCTCGCGCGCAGCCCGAGGCGGAATGAATTGCTGCATGCGCTGCGCTCGGGTCAGGACGGGGAGGCTTTGACGGCCGCGCCTGCTGCGGAGAACCGGCGCGAAATGGCGGCGGAGGAATACGCCGGGCACTCCGACGCCGCGGCGCCGGGAAGCATGGTGTTGCTGTCACCGGAGAGCCCGGTTCCGGCCTTGCGGGCCAACCCGGCGCACCGGCTCCCGGAGTTTGTAGGCGACCATCCCCGGCTGCTCGAGGTCTCGCGCCGAATTCGCCTGGTCGCGCCGCGCTCGACTCCGGTGCTCATTCAGGGGCCCACTGGAACAGGCAAGGAGCTGGTGGCCAAGGCGCTGCACCGGCTGAGCGCTCGGGCGCTGCGGCCGTTTGTGGTGCTGAACTGCGCCGCGATCCCTGAGGCGCTGCTCGAGGCTGAGCTCTTCGGACACACGCGCGGAGCGTTCACCGGAGCGGTGCAAGGGCGGGTGGGGCGGATCGAGACGGCGCATGGCGGGACGCTGTTTCTGGACGAGATTGGGGAGATGCCTCTGCCCCTGCAGGCGAAACTCCTGCGCTTCGTCGAATGCGGGGAGCTGCAGCGTATCGGGGACAACGAGCCGGTGCGGGTCGATGTGCGGATTCTCGCGGCGACCCACCAGGGGCTGGCCCGGCTGGCCGCGACCGGCGGTTTCCGCGCCGACCTCTATTACCGGCTCTCGGTCTTCATCATTCAGACTCCCTCACTGCTCGATCATCTTGCGGACCTGCCGTCGCTGGCAGCGCATTTTCTTGGCCGGCTGGGGACGGAGGGACCGGCGAAGCAGCTGCATCCGCTGGCCGTCGAGCGTCTGATGGGCCACCACTGGCCGGGCAACGTACGCGAACTGGAGCATGTGATCGAGCGGGGATACATTCTGGCCGAGGACCGTGGGGAGATCGGCGCCGAGGAGATTGAGTTTGGCGACGGGCTCGAAGACTCAATCGGGGTTTCTTGAGAGATCCCTTATCCCGCGCCAGATTCGATGGCTTCGTTCTTGCTTCAACATTCATCGACCGACCTCGGCTGCAACTTGAGTGTGGCTTCAATTGAGACAGCCAGGGGGCGGAGCGAGAGCACGCCGGCTTGGTCTGGAACAAGATCCGGGGGAAGGAGTTCAGGGCAATGCAAATATCGACACCATTAAGCGGCGAGCTGGCGCAGTATCTCGATCTATCCGGCGCCGAGCTCAAGCTGACGGCGCAGAATATGGCCAACGTGAATTCTCCTGGCTACACGCGCGAGGTTGCGGTCTTCGATGAGAACATCCCGGTTTCGCTGAATGGCCTGAGCTGCGGAACGGGCGCGAGTGTGACGGATATTCAATCGCAGCGCGACAGGGTGCTCGAGCAGAGCGTCAATCAGCAGACGCAGGCGGAGGCAGCGAGCGCGACCCGGTTGACGGCGCTTCAGGACGTCGAGGGCGTTTTCTCTTCGGCTACTTCGACCAGCGCTACCGCCGCGAACGGAGGGATCAACTCCTCGCTGAGTGGGTTTTTCACCGCCGTGACATCGCTTGAGGGCAATCCCAGCGACACGTCGTTACGCGAGGGGGTATTGGCCGCGGCAACCGCACTGGCGGACAGTTTCTCGGGCGCAGTCGACGCGTTGCGGCAGCAGCAGGCTTCGCTCGACGCCGAGAGCCAGAGCGTGGTGACCCATGTGAACGCACTCACTTCCTCGATTGCCGGTTTGAACCAGCAGATTCAGACGCTCGATCCGAAGACCGATGCGGGGACACTTGAAGACCAGCGCCAATACGATCTGAACCAGCTCTCGCAGTTGATCGGCTTCAACCAGATTACGACCGAGAACAATGGTCTGACTATCACCACTACCAGCGGCGCGCTACTGGTCTCAGAGGGCAAAGCCTACGCCTTGACCAGCGCGCCTTCGGGCGGAGTGACGCATTACTTCGATGCGCTGGGCAATGACATCACCGCGCCTCTGGCCTCGGGCGGCGGGCAGCTTGGCGGGTACTTGACGACGCGCGATCAGGACATTCCGCAGGTGGAGAGCGCGCTCGATGCGCTGGCTGGCGTACTGGCGACAAAGTTAAACGCCATCCAGGAATCCGGCTCGACGGCGAGCGGCGCCTCGTCGGCAGGGATTCCGCTCTTTAAGGTTCCTGCGAGTGGCGGAGTTCCGGGCTCGGTGGCGGGCGGCATCACGGTTGCGATTACTGATCCATCGCTTGTGGCGGCTTCGGCGGCCGGCGCCGGATCTTCCGACGCGTCGAATGCAGTTTTGCTGGCGAGTGTGCAGAGCAGTCCGGTGATTACGCTGAACCAATCTGGCAATCCATACAACGTCTCGTCAGCGTCGCCGACCAATTATCTGGCCGACTTTGTGGGGGCGCTGGGTAGCCTGGTGGCGCAGACCACTTCGCTGAATACCGCACAACAGGCCTCACTGACCCAGACCCAGACCCAGCGTAACTCGCTCTCGGCGGTGAATACCGATGACGAGGCCTCGACGCTCTCGCTTTTGGAACGATCCTATGAGGCCTCGTCGAAGGTCTTCACCATCCTCGATGAGATCTTCGCCTCGGCGATCAATCTGGGCGAGGAGACGGCAGTAAGTTAGCCATCGCGGTTCGCCAGCATCATTCGCTGAGGCTGAGTCTTTACCATCAGGAGCAAGATCTATGCGTGTCGATCCGTTGTATGTTCCCAATCTGGTTGGTTCGCTGGACAGCGTTTCGGCGACCGAGCAAACGTTGTCAGAAGAGCTTTCGAGCGGATCCCGGGTCACCGCGCTTTCCGACGATCCCGCGGCGGCGGCCGACAATGTCGTTCTGACCGCGCAGATCGCGCAGGACGATACCTTCACCCAGACCGCTGCGACCACCGAGAGCCGTCTGCAGGTGGGAGACTCGACGCTCGGCTCGGTAATCAGCCAGTTGAATTCAGCCATCACGCTGGCGACGGAGGCCAATAACGGCACGCTCAGCACGTCGGACGTGACGGGCATCTCGACCCAGCTAGCGGGCATTCGCGACGAGGTCTTGCAGTTGGCCAATACCACTTATCTGGGCACTTACCTCTTTGCCGGCAGCCAGGGTGCGACCGCCCCGTTCACGCTGAACGCCCCGGCTACGGCGGGTGCAGCGGCGACGGTGACGTATAACGGCGACGCTAAAACGACCTCGCTTCAAACGCCCAACGGTCAATCGATCCAGCTGAATGTTCCCGGAGACCAGATATTCTCAACCGGCGTTGCGGGCACCGACGTCTTGCAGACGCTCAACAACCTGATTGCCGACTTTGCGACTGGGGTGCCGTCGGCGACTGCGGTCACCGATACTGAAAGTTTGACCACCTCGCTGGGGAACGTCAGCGATCAGCGCGTGATCCTAGATGGCAGCATCACCGCGCTCCAAAACGCGGCCTCCCATACGCAGAACGAGTCGGCAGAGCTGCTCTCGGCGCAAACGACTCTACTTCAGGCCGACTATGGCAAGGTTTCCACGCAACTCAGTGCGGCGGAGACGCAACAGACTGCGCTCTATGACGTGATCGCGACTCTTGAGAAGGGAAGCCTCTTCGATTACATTGCGCCTTAGCGTGCGGTTTCATCCGGCCGGAGTCGCAGTATGCTTTAGACTCTGCCCGGAGGAACCAACCTGATGCGACGTCTGATCGTTGTTCTGCTTCTTGCCGTTGCTACGATTTCGTTATCTGCCCAAGGCGCGCCGCCGCAGGGCGCGGCCGATGCTCCCTATGCTGTCGAGTACTACTACAAAGTCCAGTGGGGACATCAGCAGGAATTTCTCGATCTCTTCCTGAAGAATCACTACCCACTGCTGAAGAAGATCGTCGCCTCGGGGCGGATGCTCTCGGTCAAGATCGAGACGCCCGCCAACCACATGACTGAGGACCAGCGCTGGGACTACCGGGTCACCATTGTCTTCAAGAACTCGACGCTGGCGACAACCTCCAATCCCGACGAAGAGAGTTTCATTAAAGAGCTCTATCCCGATCAGGCCACCTACAAAAAGGAAGAGCAACGCCGGTTTGAGATTTTGCTGGCGCACTGGGACCTGCCCGTCTCGAACATTACTCCCGCCAAGCCATAAACAACCTTGCCGCCGCGGAGAGAACTATGAGGCTTTACATAGAAGTTCGAGTGGTGTAGGCTCGATTCCCATAGAACTTCTAGTGGAGGAGTCGAGTGGGGAACAAGAACGAGTCCGATGCGGAGATGCTGAAGGGCACTCTCGACATGATGGTGTTGCGAACGCTGGTGACCGGCGATGCGCATGGGCACACCATTGCTAAGGTCATCGAGCGAACTTCGGAGGACGTGCTGGAGGTGGAGCAGGGTTCGTTGTATCCAGCGCTTCACCGGCTGGAGGACCGTGGCTGGGTGTCGTCCTATTGGGGAGCGAGCGAAAACAATCGCAAAGCCAAGTTCTACCGGCTGACGGCTGCGGGGAAACGGCGGTTGGTTCGTGAGACCAACCGGTGGCGGCAGATGGCGCGCGCGATTGGATTAGTGATGGGCGAGAAGACTTTTGTGGAAGGTGAGCAATGAACTGGCGGAGGTTTTTCCGCCGCAAGCGGGCCGATGCTGAACTGGCACAGGAGATCGATCTCTATCTCGCGGCAGAGGCTGAAGAAAACCAGGCACGAGGCATGTCTGCCAGCGAAGCGAGACGCCGGGCCTATGTGAAGTTTGGCAATCCCCAGCAGGTGCGCGAAGGCGTTTGGGAGGCAAATACGTTGACGCTCATTGATAATCTTTGGCGCGATTTGAAGTATGCAGCGAGATCGCTGGCGAAGTCGCCGGGGTTCTCTGTGGTTGCGGTGCTGGTGATGGCGCTGGGGATTGGCGCGAACATTGCGCTGTTTACAGTCGTGCGGAGTGTGCTGCTTAATCCTTTGCCGTTTCGCGATTCGGCGCGGCTGTATTCGCTGCGGGAGCGGAACAGCGAGGACCATGCTCGCAGCGGTACGAAGTCGATGGCCAACTATCTGCCGGTCGATGCGGGCAGCTTTGCGGAGTGGAAGAGATCGGCGGCGGGCGTGGCCGAGTTGGCGATGGTTTCGCCGTGGCAGGGATACAACGTTTCTTCGGAGGCAGGAAGGCTGCCGGAGCAGATCGAGGCGGCGTGGTGCTCGTGGAATTTCTTTCCGACACTTGGCGTATCGCCAGCGATCGGGCGAGGCTTTACGGTGGATGATGACCGGCCTGGCGCTGAGGCCACGGTGATTCTCTCGTCGGCTTTTTGGAAGCGGCGGTATGACGGCGATCCGGCAGTGGTGGGCAAGAAGATCTGGCTCGACGCCAAGCCTTATACGGTGATCGGGGTGATGCCGTCGTCGTTTGTGTACTCGAGCTCGATGGGTGGGAGCAACGTGCAGGTATGGACTCCGGTTAGCCATGAGGCTCCGCCGTACCTGATGCGCACGTTTGAGGACCATGAATTCCTGGTGGTCGCGCGCCTGTTACCGGGGACGACGCTTGCGGGCTTGGTGAACCAATTAAACGTGGTGCAAAGGCAGATCAAGGCGGCGCATCCTGCGGCGGGTGTTCACGATGCGATGCAGGGACGCTCGATGCTCGATGATGCGGTGGAGGGTTACAAGACTTCGCTCTACGCACTGTTTGCGGCTACCGGCTGTGTGCTGCTGATTGCCTGCTTGAATGTAGCGAGCCTGTTGGTGGCGCGCACTGCGGCACGGAGCAAAGAACTGGCGATTCGCGCGGCGATGGGTGGCGGCCGGCTGCGTTTATTGAGCGAGCGGCTGACGGAGAGCTTTCTGCTTTCGCTTGCCGGCGGCGGGCTGGGGCTGCTGCTGGCGTGGGGGGCGCTGGCATGGCTGGTGCGCACGCGGAAGGACATGAATCGGATCGAGGCGATCCACATCGATGGTGTTGTGGTGGCGGCGACGCTGGGAGCGATCGTGTTGTGTGCGCTTTTCTCGGCGATGATCTCGGCGGCGAGCGGAAATGGCAAAGACATTCTTGCTTCGCTGCAGGAGTCGTCGCGGGCGCATAGCGGCGGGCGGGCGCGAGCGAGTTTGCGCAAGACCCTGCTGGTGCTGGAGGTGGGCCTGACGGTAGTTCTGCTGGTTGGTGCGGGGCTGCTGTTGAAGAGCTACGAGCGGCTGCGCAATGCCGATCTTGGAGTGCCGGTGGACAACGTGCTCACTATGCGTTTCGGTTTGCCGGATGTGCGATACAAAGATCAGACGCAGGTCGTCGCGTTCCTTGAAGGGCTTATCGGGCGGGTGCGCTCTTTGCCGGGAGTGCAGAGCGCGGGGTTGGTGAGCGCTGCGCCGGGGCAGGGCTGGAATGGCGACAGTATTATGAGCGTGGTTGAGCATCCTCCGCTGCCGAAGGGCGAGGGGATGGATGTGATGCGGCGCGGGGCCGATCCGGGATATTTTTCGGCGATCCAGATTCCTCTCGTGCGTGGACGGTTTTTTAACCTGAATGAGCGCTTTGAGCGAGGGAATGTCGCGCTTATTAGCGAGTCGGCGGCAAAGCTGTTGTTTCCGGGAGAAGACCCGATCGGCAAGCATTTGAAGGACGATTCTGTTCAGCGGACATTTGAGGTGGTGGGCGTGGTGGGCGATGTGCGGTGGAACATCGCTGAGACGATGCGGCCCACTTACTACATGCCGATGTATGGCACTGGCTATAGCTTCGCGACGATTGTTATTCGCTCGGAGCATGACGTTGAGTCGCTTGCCTTGCCGGTGCAAAAGATCATCGGCGAGATGGACCCGGATTTGCCGGTGGGTAACGTGATGACGTTGCGGGAGACGATCGGTGAATCGACGGTCGATTCGCAATTCGATTCCATTCTGGTGCTGGCTTTTGCAGTGATCGCGCTGCTGCTTGCTGCGGCCGGGCTTTATGGCGTGCTGGCGTATCTGGTGACGCAGCGCACTGGGGAGATTGGGATTCGGATCGCGCTTGGCGCGCAGCGGGGCCGCGTATTGCGAGTGATGCTGCTCGATGGATTAAGGCCGGCGCTGTTGGGTTTGGTGCTGGGGCTTGTAGCGAGCGCTGCCTCGGTGCGGCTGATTGGCTCGATGCTCTATGAAACGCAACCGCTTGATCCGGCAGTCTTCGTCGCGGTGAGCGGAACATTACTGCTTGTGGCGGGAATTGCGTGTCTTCTTCCGGCGTGGAAAGCCTCACGGCTTGACCCGATGCAGGCGTTGCGGGCTGAGTAGAAGCATGCAGAAGACAGCGACGCTGCGTCGATGACGGTTGTCAGAGCATCTTTCGTTCATCGCTTGAAGTTCTTGGCGGGCTCGTGCTAATGTTAGGACATTCAAGTTTGCTCCTTGTGAGCGGGCCTGAATTTCATGAAGAGTGGCTGAGGGACGGGCCCTGTGACGCCACGACAACCGGTCTGAGCAATTCAGGAAGCGGTGTCAACTCTCTCCCAGTAGTGGGGAACATGAGATTCGGGGTGCCTGATTTCGGCATTTTCGATGTAGCCGAGGTCGGATCGCATCTCGCTATTTCCAGTAGTTGCAGTGAAGTGTAGAAGTCGTCACGTAATGCCCGTGGACTTGGTCTCTCTCGCATATTGAGGGTGACATGGCTGTTTCTTACGAGTTGCGTTGTCGGGACTGCGGAAAGCGGTTTGCGAATGAGCCGCTGTCGAGCTGTGACGAGTGTTTTTCGCCGCTTGAAGTCGTGTATGACATGGACGCCGCGAGGCGGACCTTCACGCGCGAGGCGATCGCGGGTGGGCCGTCGAGCATGTGGCGGTATCAATCGCTGCTCCCGGTGCCGCAGGATTATGTCGCGCCGACGCCGGCGGGATGGACTCCGCTGCTGAATGCGCCGCGGCTGGCGCAGCGCATCGGCGCGGAGAACCTCTTCCTCAAGAATGACGCGGTTTGCCTGCCGACCCTGAGCTTTAAAGATCGTGTGGTCTCGGTAGCTCTGGCAAACGCGAAGATCTTTGGCTTCGACACCGTGGGCTGCTCCTCGACGGGCAACCTGGCGAATGCGGTGGCGGCGCAGGCGGCGCGGATGGGCTTCAAGACCTACATCCTGGTGCCTGCCGATCTGGAGCCGGCGAAGATCCTCAACACACAGGTTTATGGCGCGACGCTGGTGCGGGTGGAGGGCAACTATGACCATGTGAACCGGTTGAGTTCGCAGATTGCCGAGCGGTACAAGTGGGGATTCGTCAACGTAAATCTGCGGCCGTACTATGCCGAGGGATCAAAGACAGTTGGCTACGAGATTGCCGAGCAGCTGGGTTGGAGGTTGCCGGATAACGTGGTCGTTCCAATGGCCGGCGGTTCGCTGATCACGAAGATCCGCAAGGCCTTCAACGAGTTGATTGAGCTGGGGCTAGTTGCGGAGAAGCAGGTGCGCTTCTTTGGCGCGCAAGCGACGGGATGTTCTCCGATCGCGAAGGCGGTCAAGGCGGGAACGGATGTAATCGAGCCGCAGCGCCCGAATACGATCGCGCGTTCGCTGGCGATTGGTAATCCCGCTGATGGGCCTTATGCGGCGCGAGCGATCCAGCAGAGCGGCGGATGGGCGGAAGATGTCTCTGACGTCGAGATCGTCTCGGCGATCCAGGAGCTGGCGGAGACGGAAGGCGTCTTTACTGAGACTGCCGGCGGAGTGACGACTGCGGTGACGGCTCGGTTGTATGCGCATGGAAGAATCTCTGCGGACGAACTGACTGTTTCCTGCATCACCGGCAACGGATTGAAGACGACCGATGCGCTTACAGGCAGGTATGAGGCGGAGGGTGCGATTCGTCCGCGCATGGCCGATTTCGAGGAGTTTGTCGCGCAACATGAAGTGCGTGGCGTGGCGATTGATGGTCCAGTTTTGGAAGTGAGTGGGAGATGAGTATGTCGATTAAGGTTCTTTTGCCAAATGCATTCCAGAAACACACCAACGGCGCGAAGGAGATCGAGTCGAAGGCGGCCAACCTGCCGCAGCTGATTGAGGAGATTGAGGTCAGCTTCCCGGCGTTGAAGCAACATCTGCGCGACGGTGATGGGCAGGTGCGGAGATTCATCAACTTCTATGTCAATGATGAGGACATCCGCTTTCTCGGCAATGAGAAATATTCATTCAAGGACGGGGATGAGGTGCTGGTGATCCCCTCAATCGCCGGCGGCTCCTGCGCGGAGGGCGACCTGCGCTTCGCGGTGCTGGCCGCACGGCAGACGCGCTTCGCGCCTTGCAAGTGCTGTTCGTATTGCGGGCGCGAAGATTGTCTTTGCGATGGGTAAGCGCGAGCTACTGGCGTCGCAACGACAGCAATTGCAGGAACTCGGGGGTTTCGCGGAGCGAGGCCAGCTCGGGGTCATTCATCAGCTTCTTGCGGTCGTTGAATCCCTCGCCGAGCGCTCTGCGAAGGTAGCTTAGTGCGCGTTCGTTCAGGCCCGCTTTGGCGTAGGTCTTGGCCAGTTCGTAATTCACCGCCGCAAGGTCTTTCGACGAGCTCGACTCTTCGATCTTCGAGGCGCCGGTGCGCTCAAAGACGTCGGGGTCGAGAGCGAATGCCTGGCTGTAGGCCTCGGCGCCCTTCTTTACGTTTCCCTCAAAAAAGTAGGCGGTGCCGAGGTTCGAATAGAAGAGGGGAGACTTCGGGTCAAGTTTGATCGCCTTGCGATAGAAGCGCTCGGCTTTCTTGTAGTCTTTCTCCGCGTGGTAGATGGCGCCGAGGTTATTGACTGCCTGGGCGTAGCTGGGGTCGAGCTTCATGGCGCGCTCATAGTAAAGCTTGGCGTCGTTCAGATCGAACATGTGGTGATAGGCGACGCCGATCTTGTTGGCGACGATAGCAGAATCCTGCGGCGCCTCTTTATAAGCCGCGATGGCGTCGAGATAGTGCTGGCGGACGGCCAGCAGGTCACCCTGCATTTCGGGGGAGATCTGAATCTGGGGCACGGGCGCAGGCTGGCGCACCTCGCTTACCTCGATCGTCGAGGGAACCGCGGGCGGAGCCGACTGGCATCGGGCCGACGGAATGATCAGAACAGGCAAAACAGCAGCCATGCTGCGACAGAAACCAATGCGTGAACGGAGCGTCATAGCCGCCTCCTCGCCTGAGAGGGCAAACGATCTCAGGGGCGACTTGATGCAGTCGCGGGGCTGACTACCAGATCGTCACCGCCGGAAGCTAACTTGAGCGGGCGTTGCCGGCAGCGAAGATGAACCAGCCCGAATCGGCTTTCTGTCGCCGCCTGAATTCTACTCCCGCGCATAGCGGCCGCATAGTGGCATCCGCGATCCATCATTAGCGATGTTGATGTTATGTAAATCGAGCCGCCGGTTAAGGTCCGGGAATCCATGGATATCCGGGTGTAAGCTGATCGGTGATGGGTGGCCGCAACATCTCGCGCAGGGAATTTGTGCGAGATGGCGCTCTCGCGGCAGGCGCCTCGGCCGCTCCCTCGTGGGCCGCTCGCTCGTGGGTTGGAGCGCTGCAGGTGCTCCCGGCGCTGAATCCACTGACTGAGTTTGGTTACAGCGATGTCACGATAGCGGCAGCGCTGCCCGAGATCCAGTTTCAAGAGACGCAGGCGGTCCTGATGGGGCTGGACGGCGATGCGCTGCTGAAGCCTTTTCGCTTGATGGCCGGCAAACCCGCTCCCGGCCGGGACATCGGCGGCTGGTATCGCTACGATCCCGACTATGTGCTTGGCAAAGACGACGCCGGGTTTGCGCCCGGGCATTGTTTTGGCCAATGGGTTTCGGCGCTGTCGCGAGGATATGCGATTACCGGATCGCCGGAGACCCGGGAGCGGGTACTGCAACTGAATCGACTGCTTGCCGAGTCGATCTCCGGGGGCTATTTCGAGAAAACGCGGTTTCCAGCGTATTCCTACGACAAGCTGGTTTGCGGTCTGATCGATGCGCAAAAGTTTGCCGGCGATCCGGAGGCCTTTGCGACGTTGGGACAGGTGACGGAGATCGCCGCGCCGCATCTGCCGGGCAAGGCGATTGAACGGGATACGCAGTGGCGTCCCGGTAAGGACTACAGCTTTGGATGGGACGAGTCCTACACGATGCCGGAGAACCTGTATCTCGCCTGGGAGCGCGGCGCGGGCGGCCAGTATCGCGAGATGGCGACGAAATACCTGATGGATCCGACGTTCTTCGATCCGCTCTCGCGAAACGAAAACGTGCTGGCGGGGCGTCATGCTTATAGCACCGTGAACTCTTTAAGCTCGGGGATGCAAGCCTATCTCGCGATCGGCAGCGAAAAACATTTGCTCGCGGTAAAAAATGCTTACGCGATGTTGCTGGCACAGAGTTACGCGACTGGAGGCTGGGGGCCTGATGAACAGCTTCGGGCGCCCGACAGCGACGCGCTTTTCGAGAGCCTCACCAAGACGCACCAGAGCTTTGAGACTCCCTGCGGCGCGTATGCCCACTTCAAGCTGACGCGCTATCTGTTGCGGGTCACTCGGGATTCGCGCTATGGCGACAGCATGGAGCGGGTGATGTACAACACAGTGCTTGGTTCGCGGGTACTGGAGCCCGACGGGCGGGCGTTTTATTACTCGGACTACAATCTCAAAGGCGAGCGCGTTTATTCGGACCACATCTGGCCGTGCTGCTCCGGCACGTTGCCGCAAATCGCGGCAGACTATCGGATCAGCAGCTACTTTCGCGATGGCCGCGATGTTTATGTGAACCTTTATCTTCCATCGACGGTGAGATGGGTGGTCGATGGTAAGGGTGTTTCCCTGACGCAGACGAGCGAGTATCCGTTGGGCGAGACGGTTCGGATGAATCTGGCGTTGAATCACTCCGCGAAATTTGCGCTATCGCTGCGGATTCCCGCGTGGGCGGAGGGTGCTTCTGTATCGATCAACGGGAGGCAGCCCCCGGGGGCTGTGGCCGCAGGCAGCTTTGTCCGTTTGGAACGGAAATGGCGCAACGGAGACGAGATCACGCTCACGCTGCCGATGAGTCCGCGGCTGGAGGCAATTAGTCCGAGACATTCTGACACCGTAGCGTTGCTCAATGGGCCACTGGTTCTCTTCGCCTTGGGTGACGGCCAGCCTGCTCTGACCGCGAAGCAGATGCTGACGGCGCGGCGCGTGGAGGCCTCGCAGTGGCTGGTTGAAAGCGGCTCGGGTCCTATGAAGTTCACTCCCTTTACCGGGATCGGCGACGAGGAGTATCGCACCTACCTGCAATCCGCCGGGTGAGTCGTCCTCGGTTGCCTTCAGACTGCACTTTTGTGCGCGGCCAGCCGGGATGCCGACTGCTGGACATCCGGGCTGAGGTGCTCAATCCTTTCGAGAATTTGACGACAGATTCCGTCGGCTTCTTCGCGGTCAAGTGGAATAAAGCGGCCGCCGATGCGACAGACCGCCCAGTTCGAACCCGCTTCGATGCACAACTGCATCCGGGCTGGCGCCATCCGACGCAGGGCGTCGGCGACTTTGGGGGCGACTCGAAAGCTGTCCTGCAATTGCGTCGCCTGGATCAGCCTGTTTAGAAATGGGCGCAGGCCAGTGAGCCAGAGCTCCCGGTCATGCCGTCGTGCGACATTGCCGAGATGAATCAGCGCTCCGAGAGCGTCGGCGCCGAGATAGGTTGCGCCCGCAAGATCGAGCACCAGGTGATGGCCGGCGCCGACGGCCAAGCGGGCTTCGCGCTCGAACTCGCCCACCGGCGCGCCGGTTAAACTGCCGGCCACATGCAGAACGGTTGCGGCGCCGGAGGTTTCCTCGGTCAGCGCGTGGAGCGAAAACCGCTTGTGTTGAGCCGCGGTGGCGGCAAGCTGGGCGGTGAGGTAACGCGCCAGGCCAGAAGCGTCTCTGGCATAACGCCAGCCAAGCCGCACAGGCTCGTGGCAGGCGCGGTAAAACCATTCGAGTCCGTGGTCGCGCATCCACAGCGGGGCGCGCGGCAGTCGCCCTGAGAGCAGGTCGAGTGAGCCTCCAACTCCGATACAAACCGGAACGCGCAGGCGATGGCGATGCATCGCGAGCCACTTTTCCTGCTTAGGGCTGCCGAAGGCGACGAGCAGAATATCCGGCCGCGCGGCCTCGATCTGGAGCAGGATATCTTCGTGGTCCATCTCATCGAGTTCAGCGCGTGCCGGGCAATAACGGCCCACAACCCGTACCCTCGGGTAGTGTTGGCTGATCCATCGACTCGCTCCGCGTGAAGAGGTCTCGCACGAACCCAAGAGGAAGATGCTGTAGTCGTGGATGGCGGCCAACTCGACCAGTCTCGGGACAAGATCCGCGCCGCTCACTCGCTCCTGAAGGGATGCGCCCATCAGCCGCGACGCCCAGACCAGGGGCATGCCATCAGGCAACACCAGAAAACAGGTGCTGAGTATTTCTTTCAACTCGAGATCGTGGACTGAATTGATGAGAAAATCCACATTCGCTGTGGCGATCTGATGGAAGCCGCCTTCATCGATGCTGGCTTCAATGGCACCGAGCGCCTGCTGCATCGTGACGTTGTCAATTGGAACTCCGAGGATCGCGACGCTACCCGTGTTGAGACTCTGCATGTGGTTCCCCTGATCTGCGCTTGCGCAACGAGGCCCAACCCGACCGCAGGGCGCGCCACGCGCCGCTCACCGGTCTGTCACACGCAGAGGGGTGATACGGATGCGACTCAGCGCTCCCGGGACGGAAGGAGTCCAGTTGTCCAAACTCAAGAGAGATGATGTTGGAGCGATACTATCGAGTTCGAAGACGCTGCGGTGAACATCTGTCGATCTTTCTCAATGTTGAGTGGTGGTCAGGCCCAATTTGGAACAGAAGCGTCTGACGTGCCCTCACCACGGTGTGCCCTGCGATATCATTTTGGGAAGTTCAGGCGGTTTTGGAAGGGCGGTTCTCCCGTTGCGAATGCGTGCAGTGGCGTTGGCGTCTTATGCGGCCATCATTCTTGGCGGGGTCTGGGTTGGTCCGGCTCTTTGCCTTGCCGCGCTCTCTGTTGGCAAGGGCTACCAAGATGCAGCGGCAGGTTCAACGCAGCCGAGCGTGGTCGAGACCCAGTGGAACCTCATCGAGCTCAACGGCAGCGCGGTCAGTGTCGCCGCTGCGGAGGGCCAGGTGTATATCTACCTGCAGCAGGACGGCGACAAACTCAGCGGCTCCGACGGGTGCAACCGATTCTTCGGCTCCTATGATTTAAGCGGCACTTCTCTGGAATTCCACTCGGTAGCGCAAACCCTGATGGCTTGTCGAGGCGGCTTCACCGATCGCGAATCAGAGTTCATGGAGGCGTTGAAGCTCGTCGCCAGCTATCAGATATCGGAGAACGTCCTGCAGTTCAAGGTCGGTGACCGAGTGCTGGCGCGGTTCCAGGCGCGGAAGAAATAGAGGCCCTAGAGAAATAGCTTACTGGTCTGAATGCCAAGGTAGACGGCCAGATAGCCCAGGACCACGCTCGATCCGATATAAAGGAGTGCCATCGCTGGCTTGTCCTGGGCCAACCGATAGGTTTCGAACTCAAACGTAGAAAAGGTCGTGTAGGCCCCAACGAATCCGATTGGAACCGCGAGCCGCCAGGCGCTGGGAAGTTCCATATGGGTATCGAGGATGTTCAGCGCGAGCCCGATGATGAAGCAGCCAGTAATGTTGATGACGAAGGTGCCGTAGGGGAACCGCGTGCCCATGCGGCTGAAGACCCATGCGCCGAGCGTGTAACGAGCCAGCGATCCGAGCGCGCCGCCCAGAGCGACCCAAAGAAATCTCACTGCGTTGCAGCCTCCACGGGGATGCTTGAAAGCAAGAAGCGATCGGCTTTCATCAGAATAGCAGCGCTTGGTACTGGGTCAGCAGGTCGGCTGCTCAAACATAGTGTGCGGCTGGCCCATCCAAAAGCGATTATTTGCCTGAGTGAGCAGACCGGCTCTTTGGCCCCGCAGACGAGCCTGCGCCTCATGGTAGGGGCCGACAAAGCGCAGCGAAAGCGGAAGGCTTCGATAGACGCGCGGCAGCCACCGAAGAGCGCGGGTTGCCGCTGCCTGGTCAATATCGGCGTACTCGAGTTTAAACTCGCTGCGCAACCGTTCCGGCATCCAACGCGCGGTGAGTGCCCGATACCATTGGGGGACGGGCACGCGCGCGCCGCCGCTCAGAACTCCGTGGGCCAACTCGCGGGATAGGGCATTCACTCCTAGGGCGTTTGAATCGTGCATCTCGCGGTTGTAGGCCCGGAAGGCGGTCCAGTCTGCTGGTAACACTTCGTTGGGAATGCCGAAGAGCTCAGCAAAGGATTTGGTTTCGGCATAATAGCGCTCGCGCTCATCGCTGGTCAGCGGCGGAAGGATGCATTCATAGGCAATTATGGCGCTCTCGATCAGAGTTGCAAAGACCCAGATCAGGGCACTGACTTCGTTGGCCTGATATCGGGATCCCTGAGCATAGCCAGCGATCGATTCGGGGAGCTCGCCTTGAATTCCGGTGTGGAGCTGGTAGAGATGACGCGACGAGGCGAGCACCTGGTCGAGCGAACCAAAAAACATGGTGAAGACGACGCGAAACGTATTGTGGAAACGTGCTACAGGGTGGTTGAGGACGTTAGAGTGATGAGCGATCGCGGTCGCGACCCACGGGTGCGCCAGTTGCAGCAGAGCGGCACGGCCGGCGGCAAGAAACAAGCAAGATTCCCGGTGCACTTTCCAGCTGATTGACGCCGGACCGAAGACTCCAGCTCGGGCATCGACATTCTGGGCGGCGACGTTTTCGAGGTGTCGCTCCAGCAAACTGATCGGGACCGGAGTGGCCCCTCCGACCCCAATCGTGGACGTTTGGGGTCGAATGCTGGGTCGGCTGACCATGACTTAACGCTAACCGAAGATACGGTTGCGTGTGATGCATTTATTACCCTATAGGTCACAAAACTTGAATTTGCCAACGGAAGGTGATTCCCAATAAGGGGTATGGCGTGGAATACTCCATAAGACACTCTATGTACATGGCTGTGGGAGCGAAGGCATTTTGACCTGCTGCTCTAATTCAAGAACAGAGCCAGGGAGAACCGAGAAACCTAACTATGCGGATTGCCAACACAGCCACCGCGTTCCCGCAGTACTATTTCACCCAGCGGGAAGTGGTCGATGCTTTGAGAAGTTATTGGGACAAGGGCGAGGAGTGCGCCCACATTCTGGAACGGCTCCATTTCCGGACCGGCGTCGAGGGACGGTATTACTGTCGCCCACTGAAGGATTATCAAGATCTGGACACCTGGGGCAAGATGAACGACGTCTGGATCGAAGTCGCCGAACAGCTTGGTGAGAGAGCGATCGATTGCGTTCTGAAGACTGCCGGAGTAGGACGCGACCAAATTGGGGCCCTATTCTTCGTTTCGGTGACCGGGGTTTCCAGCCCGTCGATCGACGCGCGCCTGGTCAACAAAATGAAGCTCAATCCGAATTTGAAGCGCAATCCGATCTTCGGGCTGGGTTGCGTGGCGGGAGCCGCCGGTCTGGCGCGGGCCGCCGACTATGTTCGGGCCTTCCCCGATCAGATAGCCGTGCTTTTGTCGGTCGAGCTCTGTTCCCTGACCTGGCAGCGCGGCGACACTAATCCAGCTGCTCTGATCGCCTCGGGACTCTTTGGCGATGGCGCTGTGGCCGTGCTGGTCGCGGGCGCCAATGTCAAGCTTCCCGGCCCGAATCTCGTCGCCAGCACCCAGGTTTTCTATCCGGACACTCAGGACGTCATGGGCTGGAAGATATCCGAAAAAGGTTTTCAAGTGATTCTTTCGCCGGAAGTTCCGAATGTAGTCCTCAATAACCTGGGCAAGAATGTTGACGATTTTCTCGCTACCCGGAATTTGAAGCGCTCCGATATCGGCTCGTGGATTATGCATACTGGCGGTCCGAAGGTGCTCGAAGCGACCGCCGAGGCGCTGGGCCTGAAGAACGGCGAGCTTGACGTATCCTGGCAGGCGCTGAAGCGGGTCGGCAATCTTTCGTCCGGATCGGTGCTCGTGGTGCTGGATGAGGTGATGAAGAACCGCCGCCCGGCGCCAGGGACGAAGAGTATTCTGGCGGCGATGGGACCGGGTTTCTGCGCGGAGATGTCGCTGCTGGAGTGGTAAAGGGTTTTTTCTCTGCGACAACAATTCGACCTTCCCTATTCTGTCCCGAGGCTAGAGCATGGCGCGCCGGGCAAATGCGGCAAAATGTCATTTGAATGTCCAGCGGTGGTCACGTCTTTGTCATTTTTGGGTTCCGGCGGTCCGAAGCTCCTGTAAAGAGGGATACGCTGAGGGTGGAAGAGGTGGTTGACCTTGATGCCCGGCGCGCGTATTCCACATGAAGGCACAACCCCGCTCACATGCGACGTCCTGGTCGTGGGGGGTGGTCCCGCCGGGTTGGCAGCAGGCATTGCTTTGCGCCAGCGTGGGCTGGACGTAGTGGTTGCGGACGCCCTGGTTCCCCCGATCGACAAATCGTGTGGCGAAGGACTGACGCCGGATGCGCGCCGCGATCTGCTTAGCCTGGGCGTTCAGCTCACCGGTGGCCACCGATTCACGGGGATTCATTTTGCCAATCGAAGGGCTGACCGCGAAGACCTCGCCACTGCTCAATTCTCCTCCGGATACGGCCTGGGAGTGCGACGCGTCGATTTGCATCGGCAATTGACGGAGCAGGCGGTTTCGATTGGGGTCCGCATGAAATGGGGTTGCCACGTCGATCTTGGCGATGCGAAGACGAAGAGCGATCGAGTATTGGTTGGAGGCGAGGCCTTCTCCTATGGCTACCTGGTCGGCGCCGACGGCGAGGCGTCTCGAGTACGCCGCTGGGCGGGGTTGGAGCGGGGCTCACTGCGCAGCCGACGCCTGGGCTTCCGGCGTCACTACCGCGTGGCCCCGTGGAGCGGCGAGGTCGAAGTGCACTGGGGCGATCTGGGCGAGGCTTACGTTACGCCGGTCGCCGACGATGAGGTCTGCGTGGCGGTCATTACGGGCCAAAGTGGGCTTCACTTCGATTCCATTCTTGGTTGTCTGCCATATCTGCGCGGCAAGCTCAGCGGGCGAGCGATTGTTGGCCGGGATCGTGGCGCCGCAACCACTACCCGCAGACTGCATCGAGTGACCTCCGGGAACGTTGCCCTGGTCGGCGATGCATCCGGATCCGCAGACGCGATTACCGGCACCGGGCTCGCATCGGCGTTCCGTGAGGCGCTGCTGCTTGCCGACGCGCTTAGCTGCGATGCGATCCCGGAGTACGAGCGAGGCCACCGTGCGATCCTGCGATTGGCACAGACGATGGCATCCATGATGGTCTCGATGGACCGTCATCCATGGTGGCGCGATCGCGTCTTACGAATGCTGTCCGGCAGCCCCGATCTCTTTGCGAGATTCCTGGGGGTGCATATTGGCGAGGAGTCGCTCCCGCACTTTGGGGCTACTCAAGGACTTCATCTCGCCTTTCGGTTACTGGTTCCGGGCGGCAGCTCCTCGGAATCCTGGAAGTCCGCTCCAGTCGATGATTGTCAGCACATTGCGTGAACGACAGGAGAAATAGTCCCATGGGTATGAAGCGACATGCGTCTTCCTCTCACAATCGATCTTTGTGTTTAGCCGCTCTGCTAGCGGTTCTATTCGTCGCCTCTTCTGCCAAGGCACAGTCAAAGATTACTGTGAACTTCGATCCAGCAGCCACGGAGATTCACTGGACGCTCTCGGGAAGCGCTCATACCACTCACGGAACCTTCCGATTGAAGGGCGGACAGATGACCTTTGATCCTGCCACTGGAGCCGCGCAAGGGGAGCTGCTGGTCGATCTGTCCACCGGCGAGAGCGGTGATTCGAGCCGCGACTCCAAAATGCAGACCAGCGTTCTCGAGTCGGCCAAATACCCGCAGGCCTTCTTTCATCCGACAAAGATCGTCGGAGCCGTCAAAGCCGGAGAGGCGCAGACGGTGGCCGCCGAGGGCACGTTCAACATTCATGGCGCGGACCATCCGCTGAAGCTCGAAATTAAGGTGAAACTGGAGGGCAGCCGGGCAACCGCAACGACCCATTTCAGCGTCCCCTATGTGGCCTGGGGAATGAGAGACCCGAGTAACTTCCTGCTTAGGGTCGGAAAAGACGTGGACGTCGACGTGGTAGCACAGGGTACCGTCGAAGGGCTTCCCGCGAAATAAAGTCCACCATCCGCAAGGATGAAGGAAGCAAGGGCCCGATTGGAGATTCGCCTTGATGAAGAGATTTCAGCTGTGCACCGTCGCGGGCGTGCTCATTTTGGCAGCCGGTTGCAATAACCCGCCGAGCGACCAGCAGATTCAGCAGAAGGCTGCGCAGACTACCGAGCAGGTAAAGCAGGGCGCGCAGCAGGCCGCGAGCCAGACCCGCGCCGCGGCTGCCACCGCCGAAGACAAGATCAATGCGGTCGCCGCCGGCGTAAAACAAGGCCTGGGAACGCCCGCCACGACGATCAACCTGAACACCGCCAGCAGCCAACAACTTGAAACGCTGCCCGGGATCACCCCAGCTAAAGCACATAGAATCATCGCTGGACGGCCGTACTCTGCACCAGGCGATCTGGTGAGCAAAAACCTGTTGAACCAGGAACAGTTCGATCAGATCTCCGCCAAGGTCGCAGCCCCGTAGACGGAGGTCTGGACGGTATTTCGAGTCATGAGATAAGCCTCCTGCATCCAACACTATGGCGAGAGAAATCGCCTCTCAAGTGGTAAACGGCGCGGTTCGCTGCAAAGCATTGTGGGTAGAGCGTAGTGGGTTTACACTTGGTATGAGCAAGAATTTCAGGAGACACATTCATGGCGACGACCACCGTTCAGCCTTCTACGATTGCGCCCCCAGCGGGCGACACCTTCAAGACGGTTCCGCCGGTTACCCTTAGCGACGCGGCGGTTGCCAAGGTCCGCGAAATCATGGCGACCCAAGACCCGCTCCCAGCAGGATTGCGCATTGGCGTGGTCGGCGGCGGCTGTTCGGGCTTCCAATACTCGATGTCTTTTGAGAACCAGTCCGGAATGATGGACAAGATTTTTACCTTTGGCGCGCTCAAGGTCTTCGTGGATGCGACCTCGCTGATGTACCTCAATGGCTGCGTGGTCGATTACGTCGAGACGCTCGAGGCGGCTGGCTTCAAGTTTGAGAACCCCAACACCAAGAGCACCTGCGGGTGTGGGTCTTCGTTCAGCGTCTAGTTAGTTCAGCAGGAAGAAAGAAACGGCCCCGGCAACCTCCGGGGTCGTTTTGCGTTCAGACCATTAGACATCTGGCTCCATTTGTTCAACGCTAGAAACTTTTTCTCAGAAGTGGGTAGAAACTAGTGGCTGTTCGCTCGTACCGCCGCTCAATCTGCGCCCTCGAGATTTTCAATGCTGCCGGGCAAGGGAACAAGATGAGCAGGTAGAAAGAAGGAAGAATGCATTCCAAGTATGCTGTTCGCTCGTTGTTGTTTTCGTTGATCTTGCTGATTTTTTCCCACAGCGCATTCGCTCAAATCGGCATTGGCATTTCCGTGAATTTCGGTCCTCCACCGCTGCCCGTGTATGAGCAGCCAATCTGTCCTGCCGACGGCTACCTCTGGACGCCCGGTTACTGGGCCTATGATCCCCTCTACGGCTATTACTGGGTGCCTGGGACATGGGTGCAGGCTCCGCAGGTCGGCTTTCTGTGGACCCCAGGATATTGGGGCTGGGGCGGTGGCGCTTTCCTTTTCCACGAAGGGTACTGGGGGCCGCATGTTGGCTTCTACGGCGGCATCAACTACGGCTTCGGATACGGTGGGAACGGCTATGAAGGCGGACGTTGGGACCACGGTCACTTCGCCTACAACACATACGTGAATCACGTGAATACCACGGTCATCCACAACACTTACAACACGACCGTCGTTAACAATGTCACTGTCAATCATGTGAGCTACAACGGTGGTACGGGCGGCATCGAAGCACGACCCACAGCGCAGGAACAGTCGTACGCCAGCCAGCACCATGTTCCTCCGGTCGCCGCACAGACACAGCACCTTGAGGCGGCACGCGGTAATCCGGAGCTTCGCGCGACCGCCAATCATGGCGTACCGCCGATCGCAGCGACCGCAAAATCGGGTGACTTCAAAACCGGTGTCGTCCCCGCCAAAGAAGCGGGCGGCGAATACAAGGCTCCGGCCGCGGCTCCTCCGAAAGATGCGACCGAATTACAGCCGCACAAGTACGAGGCGCCAACCACCGGTAGCGCTGATGCCGACAAGAAAAATCAGCAGCAACAAGACCAGCTCGCTGCAAAGCAGGCAAAGGAACATCAGCAGCTGCAACAACAACAGGACAAGGAACACCAGCAGGCACAGCAGAAAAACTACAGCGACCAGCAGAAAGAGCAGATGGAGGAACGGCACGCTCAGCAGACGCAACAACTCGAACAGAAGCACGCTACTGAGCAAAAGCAAGTGCAGGAGCACCAGACACCGCCGCCGCCGCAGCACCAAAACCCGCCCAAACATCCACAGTAACTTGTGGAGATGGGCGTAAACGGGCCGGCGGTCGGGGTTCGGAGAACCACCTGAAGGGGGATGGCAACGAGGGTCGCGTCGTTGCTATCCCTCTTTTTTCTGTTGTTTGCAGGGCGTGCGTCTGATCGCAGCTACTGGCTAAACTTCGACGGGCCGCGAACAGCCGCCACAAAGCCTGCAGCAAAGCTGATCACCGCGCAAAAGAGAAACACCGCCAATGCCGCCCGGAAGACGCGAGAGACCCAGGCCTTTTCCGCTTCGGGGCGCGGCGATTGCCGGTAGGCGTCGACCAAACCCAGAATCGGCACCAGTGAGTTGAGGTGAGCGAGCCGGTACCCTGGCACCTTCAGCTTCATCCAGCCATAAGACGCGACAACGACGACGCCGCTGGCTAATGTCGCAATCTCATTGAATACAAAGAGTCGTGGCAGGTGCATAGAGCCATCATAGCTGGATCGTCCGTGGCTCATTTTTCGCGCAGGATTCGGCGAGGTTACTGGCTCGGCGGGTCCATCTGTACCGGCGGAGCCGGAGGCGGATTCGTTGGCGGGTTGCCGTTTCCGGAGTTGCCATTGGTGCCCGAGTTTCCATTCGACCCGGAGTTGCCGTTGTTGGAGTTCGAATTGTTGCCGGTGGAACTGCCCGAGGAAGTTCCGCAGCCGGAGCCGGAATTGGTGCCAGAACCTGAGCCCGAGCTGCTGCTGCCGAAGCTTGACCCGGAACTGCTTCCAAAGCTTGATCCGGAGCTGCTTCCAAAGCTGGAGCTGCCGCCGAAGGTCGATGCCGAATTCCCACAATTACCGCTGCCAAAGGGATTGTTAGTCAGGCCGTTCTGTCCGGCGACGCCCATGCCGGTATTGCCGCCAAGGCCGCCGAGGTCGGTCTGAGGGTTGTAGACGAACTCCCACTCGTTGTAATGCTTTTGCTTCTCGTACTCGCGGATCGATTCTTTGGCGGAAATGCTTGCCACACCGATGATCGGGCCGGCGCTGCCGATCGGCGAGCCGTTGGTCGAGGTCAGGGTACTGTTGCCGAGGCCGGCGGGCCCTCCGGTGCTGGAGCTGCCGAAGCCGGAGCCGGATTGGCCGTTGGTTCCAGTGCCATTCATGCCCGTGCCATTCGTGCCCGCACCATTACTGGGGTTGGTGGGGGAACCGTTCTGGCCGTTGGAGCCCGCGCTGTTGTTGCTGAAGCTATTGCCGAAGCTGGATCCGTTTCCGCTGCCGAAGCCAGAGCCACCGCCAGTGTTGCCAAAGCTGGATCCGGTGTTGTTGCCAAAGCTTGAGCCGTTGGTGTTGGAACCGAAGCCGGATTGCCCGTTGTTTCCCGTGGTGTTTCCCGCGCCGGCTACGCCGAGCGGCTGACCAAAGAGGCCGGTTGGGGCCACCTTTGCTTCGCCGACGTGGATGAGCCGCCAGTCGGGCTTTCCAGTGAAGGGGTCGTTGTACTTCTTGCGCAGGAAGCGGATGTTGTTGGTGTTTTCAAGCTGGTCGAGCGTGGTTGGATAGTGCCCGAATTTTTTGTAATAAAGCTTGATTGCGCGGGTGTATTGCATGCCGCGGTGATAGAGTTCCAGCTCCTTGTCGCGCTTGATCGAGGTGGCGACCTTGGGTGCGGCTATGGCCAGCATGATCAGCACGACGACGACCAGGAAGAGCACGCCGATGAGGACGAAGCCGTCTTCATCGGTTCGTGTCTGGTAGTCGGTCGCCTTCGCGCTGGCTCGCATCGTTGTGATCCGCTCCCTCAGTTGGCCATCAATGGCAGGCTTTGGGTGTTGGCGTAGGGAATGTCCTCGACCTGGATGGACATCGGCGCGATCTTGACGACCCTGTAACGATGGTCGACGACGTCGCCCTCTGACGCGATGAAGACATCGTCGCCCTTAAGGAGAAAGGCGCGGCGCACGCCGCTCTGCCGGGAAGAGTAGCCGAAGAACTTCAGCTCGATCGGCGGCGGGGGAGCGGGCGGCGGAGGTCCGGTGGGGATGCTCGCTTGCTCCACTATGCGCGGAGTCTTGACCGGTTTGGGAATGTCGATAGGCATGGAGGTCAGCGAGAAGATGTTACGCCCATTGCCGGTGTATTCAACCGACTCGGCCTGGGCCATCAACTCCGGATGCAGAGTCGGGTCAAGGTTGACTGGGGTGCTGGCCACCTTGGTCGCTTCGTGCGATGCGCTCGCAGTGGTCGATGAATTTGCGGGGCGAGAGGAAGTCTGAGCGACCACCGGGGTGGCGGGCGCGGAGCGAGCTTCCACCGAAGCTGTCCTTCAAGTTGTAGATTGCCAGGCCGACTACGACCACACCCAACCCAGCGGCGGCGTAAATCTTCCACTTCTTTTCCTGGACACCCAATTTCAGGCCCATCAGCGTACCTCCGCGACAGGTTGAACCGGGCTGAGCGGAGCGGGCCGCAAGGCCGACTGATCTCTCGCGCCTTCGGTCTTTGGAGAAGACGGGGGAGCCGACTGGTCGTCAGGTTTGGCGTCCGAATCTGAGGATGGCGGAAGATCTTTGGCGTCGGCGGCGTGAAGATAGGTATCCAGGCGAAGCCGAAGGTTTACGAGGCCGCCCTGTTGGCCAGTGAGCGTTACCGCGCTGATAATAAAAAAGCTCTTGTCGCGCTCGAGGCCGTTGATGAAGTGCATGACGCCGGAATACTCACCAGCAAGGTTGGCGTCGATGCGCAGCTCGGCGAGCCCCTCAAGGGCGGGCGTTTGAGTGTAGCCGGCGCGGGTGAGGCGGATGTTGTTCTGCTGGGCCAGTGCGCCAAGTTCGGCGAGGATCGAGGAGTAGTTGGCCGGAATACGCTGGGCGTAGAACTTGTCGGCATCTTTGCGGGACAGCTCGACCTTTTCAGGCAGGCCGTTGAGCCGCGCGGTCTGAGCGCGCAACTGGGCAAGCTGCACCTGGGCCTGCTGAAGTTGATCTTCGCGGCCGGAACCAAGATCGCGCAAGGCCAAACCGAGCTGGACCAGCAACACGATATTCAGGACGGCGAGCAGCGCCACGCCTGCAATGTGCAGGTTCAGCTGGTTGAGGGCGCCGGTTGGCAGCTTGATGGGGTCGTTCAGCTTCATTGTGCCCCCTTGGTAGCCGGATGAGGCCGAGCGGGCGCAACGGGGGCGATTGGCGGCGCGTGTTTGTGCCGAGCAGCCGGGCCGGGCGTTGCGGCCTTCGCTGCCGGCTTGGCGGCAGTCGAGTCGCCCTCAGCGGGCGTGTCTTTTGTTGCGCTCTTTGCGGCCGCGGTTTTCGCGGCTTCGCTTTCAGAGAGCGGGTTGTATTCCGCCAGAACGTCAAAATTTACGTTGAGGGGGCCGTTGGCGTTCTGGAAATTGTTCTGGTTGCCGGTCGTGGTCGTCTCCAGCGACTCGCTGGCCAGCCTGGGCTGGAGGAAACGGCGGGAATGTTCGAGGTTCCGCACCAGATCGACGGCGCGGTCGCGTTGGCCGTTGACGCGGAGGCGAATCGTCACTTTGCCGGCCTTGTCGATCTCCGGGTCGATATTCATGACCTGAACGCCGGCGGGCAGCACGGTTTCGAGGTCCATCATGACTGCGGTCCAGGAAAAGGCCTTTTGTGCGAAGAGCTGGTTGAGGAAAACGGCCTGGGTGAGGACTGCGGCGTTTTGCGGCTGGCGCATCATGGCCTGATAGCTGCGCTGCTGGTTCTGGAGGCGCTGGATGTTGTCCTCGACGGTCTGGAGCTTTGCGTTAGAGCGAGCCGCCTTGCGCTGCTCGGTACGGACCAGGAACCACAGCGGAATCGCCACCACCAGGAGGATCGCCATCAGCCAGCGCAGCCGGGCGTAGAGCGGCCGGAGTTCGATGAATGGCTTGGAGGCGAGATTGAGTGTGATGCGCAATGAATATCTACAGCCACTTTCAGTTTAATTGGCAAGCGCCCCGGTGACTCCGGCGAGAAGGCCTGTTGGCACCGGGCTGGCGACTCCGCGTACCGGCGGTTCGACGAGGTCGCGAATGCGAATCTGGGGCGAGCCCCATTCGGAGCTGCTCAGGGTTGCGCCGAAGCCGACAGCCCCGCCAGGGCCGACGTAAAAGAGCGACTCGAGCGGGGCGCGAAGCGAGTCTTCAAAATAAGCAATGGCGACCGAGACGGCCTGCTGGATGTCGGGAGTGTCGTCTCCGCCGCGTTCGGGGCCGGGGTATTCGGGCGAGGCGGTGTGAAGATCGAGAGTGCGGTGCAGCAGGACTTCATTGTGTTTGGTGATCGCGGTCGTGATGCAGGCCGCGTTCTGGTTGACGACCAGAGCGTCGGTGTCATCCGGAATCGCAGCGATGGCACAAAGCGTGCTCGGAAGCACCGCGCCCGGCTCATAGCCGGCCTCGCGGACTACGCCTTCGTATTCGGCGAGCACTGCGTGAGGCGTGACCGCAACCAAAGCTCGCACCTGATTGGATTCGCGGGTCATGACCTGATAGCTGATAGCGGCGTCATCGACCTCAAAGGGCAGGAGCTTGCGCAGGCGAAAGCGAATGATCGGGAGGGCTTCGGCGAGCTTATCGGGGAGCGAGTCGAAGTCCAGCAACAACACGCGCACTGCGGCGTCGGGGATAACGAGGGTGAGCTTGCGGTCGCGTTCGACGACCTGATCGAGCGCCTGGCGCAGCGCTGCGACGATGCGCGCCGGGAAGGGAAAGTTGGGTGCGTTGAGCGTGGGCACGACCGAGCCGGGTAGAAGTGGGGCGAAGGCGGTGATGGCGGAACTCTCAAGCGAATTCTCCTCGCGAGCGGAGACGACACCCTGGAGGGTGATCTCGCAGGCGAGCCTCGGACGAAGGGTAACGGCGGAGTGTTGGGGGAAGATCCTGAGGCGTTTCGGCATGGTTACGACCGTTCTCTCTTCCCACCCTTGGCGCGATCAGGGCGCGCCAAGGGTGGGGCACCCATTTCGGTTCTGTATGACGGCCGAGCTTCGACCCGTTCCATTAGCGGTTCGCCTCGATGAAGGTGACCTTGTTGATTTCGCGCAGCGAGGTGAGGCCACGTTTGACGCGGTCGATCGCCGATTCGCGCAGGAAGCTCATGCCTTCGGCCTTGGCGAGACGGCGGACTTCGGAGGCGGGCTTCTTTTCCAGGATGATTTCGCGGATCGGGTCAGTGAGGTCGAGCAGTTCGTGGATCGCGGTACGGCCGCGGAAGCCGGTGCCGCCGCACTCGATGCAGCCGCTGCCTTCGCGGAATTCGAAGTTGCGCCACTCGTCGACATCAAGCCCACTCAGGATGAGCATCTCTTCGTCGTGCTTGACCGGCCGCGCGCAGAAGTCGCAGGTGAGCCGGACGAGCCGCTGGGCGAGGATGCAGTTTAGCGCGGAGACAAAGTTGTAGACCTCGACACCCATGTTGAGGAAGCGGCCGAGGACGTCGACGACGTTGTTGGCGTGGACGGTGGTGAAGACGAGGTGGCCGGTCAGCGCCGAGTTGATGGCGATCTGGGCGGTCTCCTGGTCGCGGATCTCGCCGACGAGGATCTTGTCCGGGTCGTGACGGAGGATCGAGCGCAGGCCTCGGGCGAAAGTCAGGCCCTTTTTCTCGTTGACGGGAATCTGGGTGATGCCGCGAATCTGGTATTCGACGGGATCTTCGATGGTGATGATCTTGTCCTCGTCGGACTTGATTTCGTTGAGCGCGGCATAGAGCGTGGTCGTTTTGCCGGAGCCGGTCGGGCCGGTGACGAGCACCATGCCATAAGGCTCGCGAATATAGCGGCGGAAGCGGTAGAGGTCTTCGTCGGCGAATCCAACGACGTCGAGGGTGAGCTTCGAGAACTTCTCACTCATCGACTCTTTGTCGAGCACACGGAGGACGGCGTTTTCGCCATGCACCGTGGGCATGATGGAGACGCGGAAGTCGATGAGACGGCCTTTGTAGCGGACCCGGAAACGTCCGTCCTGGGGGACGCGGCGCTCGGCAATGTCGAGCTCGCTCATGACCTTGATACGCGAGAGGATGGTCTGGTGATGTTCGCGGGCGATGGGGGCCATGGCCGCCTGCAGCACGCCGTCGATGCGGTACTTCACATGCAGGCTGTCATCGTAGGTCTCGATGTGAATGTCGGAGGCGCGGCGCTCGAGCGCGGTGAAGATCGTGGTGTCGACGAGGCGAATGATCGGGCTGATGTCTTCTTCCGAAGTCAGTTTCTCGATCGAGATGTTTTCATCGGGATTGTCGTCGGAGGGGATGACGTCGAAGGTTAGTCCCTCAGTCGCTTCGTCGAGGACGCGCTGCGATTGCTCGGTCTTCTTAAGCAGGTCGGTGATCTGGGTAAGGGTCGCGACCTTGGTGATGATGCGCTGCCCGAGGAGCCCGGCGATTTCGTCGAGAACCATGAGCTTGCTGGGATCGGCGACGGCGATGACGAGCCGGTCGTCCATCTGCTCAAGGGGCACGAAGTTATAACGGAACATCAGGTCGACGGGGACAGCGCGGACGACTTCGTGCTGAATCTTGTAGTGCTTGAGATCGATGAATTCGCAGCGGTAGCGCCGCGCCATGGACTGCGCGTTGGCGGTTTCGTCGAACTCGGTCGGGAGAGGAAGGACTGCGATGTCTGCCATGTATGAATTCAACCTCGGCTTAGTGCCCCTGCATCGCGCCGGCCTGGCCTAGAGAGAAGATCGGCAGGTAAAGCGCAATCAGGATAGTGACGACCACAATGCCCATGATGATCAGGATCGCCGGCTCGATCAGGGCAAGCGATGCGGTCAGGGCGTTCTGGACGTCTTCTTCAAAAAACTCTGCAACAGAATTGAGCATCTGGGGCAGCGCGCCGGTCGATTCGCCGACCTCGATCATTTCGGTCGAGAGTTCGGGAAAGATTCCAGTCTGCTTGAGGCTTGCCGAGAGCCCTTTGCCTTCTCGGACCCTCCCCACAGAGGAAAAGACGGCTTTGGCGATGCTTTTGCTCGAAATGGAACGAGCAGCGGTTTCAAGCGATGGAACCAGGGGTAGGCCGCCGGTCAACAGGGTTGAGAGCGTTCTGGAGAAGAGGGCGACCTGGTACTTGAGCCAGATTTTGCCGAAGACGGGGATCCGCACGCGGATGGCATCGATGCGCGAGGCGCCGGCCTCGGTGGACGCTCCACCGGACGATGCCATAGACGAACCGCGGCTACGGTTGGAATTACGTAAATGGCGTAGTGCTGTGCGGCGGTGCCGAAGGCGAGCAACGCCGAGGGTGAGACCCGGAAGCTTGGTGCCGACCGAGTCGTAGAGCTTGGCGAACTGGGGGACGACGAAGGTGATGAGGAAGATGAGGAGAAGGAAGACCATGCTCATGAGCAGCGCCGGATAGATCAGCGACGCAATCAGCTTTTTGCGGAAGCTGAGCGAGATGCGCTGGAACGAGAGGAATCGGCTGAGCACCTCTTCGAGGTTGCCGGAGCGCTCGCCGGCGAGCAGGGTAGTGGTGTAGATGACGGGGAATCCGCCCTGGGCCTCGAAGGCGGCGGAGATCGATTCGCCAGTTCGGACCCGCGCGGCGACGTTTTGCAGCTGCGCCGGCGAAGGTGGGGTTCTTTTGCTGCTTGGCCAGCATCTCGAGCGAGCCGAGGATCGGCAGGCCGGCGCGGACGAGGGTGAGGAACTGCTCGTTGAAGATGATGAAGGTTTCGAGCTTGGCTTTCTTGCGCTTGCCGGTGAAGCCGCGCGCCTTTACCGAGTAGACATAGTAGCCGGCGGTCGTGAATTTAGAGCGCAGTTCCTCGGCGGAGGAGGCGGTCTGGGTCTGCTCCTGGATGTGACCGCGTTCATCGGCGAGTTTGATTACGAATTCTGCCATTAGCTCTCAGTTGAAAACCCACATCTCAAAATCGAGATGTGGGGCACCCGCTTCTGTTCATTTTTCCGACGTACCCGCTGATTTCAACGATACCAGCTTGGCGATGCGTCCTTCGGGGCCGACGACCCAGGGGAGGCTGAGGGCGTTCCAGTTTCCGTTGTCGAGCGGCTGCCAGGTTTTGCCGTCGTCGTAGGAGACATCGGAGCCGTTGGTGCCGACGGCGATCCAATATCCGGGATGGGCCTTGTCGGCTGCGTCCCAGGCGACGGCGGAGCGGTAGCCGTGGGGCGGATTGGTGGCGGCCGTCCAGGTTTTGCCTCCGTCGGAGGTGTAAGCGGCGGTGCCGTTGAATTCATTGGGTTTCTTGTAGTCTCCGCCGACGGCGATGCCGTGGTCTTGGTCTCGAAATGCTAGTGAAAAGACGCCGGAGGCTTCATTTCCGCTCGCGAGGGGGACTGGGCTGCGAGCCCATTTTGAGTTAAGGAGAAATTTCGCTCCGTCTTTCTCGAAGCTTCCGATGGGCTTTCCATCGAGAGTCAAACGCAAAATCGAGGGGCCGCTCTTGCCGCCTGTTCCAAAAAAACTCCAGCCGTCGTCTGGACTCAGGTTCATGATCTGGTCGCTTGACGGCGCCGACGCTAAGGCAGAGTTGCTAGCTGCGAAAGCGCCTTCGTCCGGCTTTGCTTCGGGTCGATTGCCCGGCTGCCAGCTATTTCCGCCGTCCGCCGTGATGAACAGAACAAATTTCCCGCCTACCGGGTCGCCAAGTACAGTGCCTTGATTCTTATCTAGGAACTGAAGCGCGTCCCAGAATCCTTCCTTATCCGGGTTGGTGTAGAGGAGCTTCCAACTAGAGCATCCGTCGGTGGTTTTGTAGAGGCGCGAGAGATCGCCGGGGCCGGAGGACATGGCGACTGCTGTATTGGCGTCCCAGGCCCAGATGCCGCGGAAGTCGAGCTTTTCGGCTCCGGGCGGCATAGCGCAGGACTGCCACATGTACCCGCCGTCTTCGGTGCGAAGGATGGTGCCGTTGGTTCCGCTGGCCCAGGCGACTCCGTTGCCGACCGCGTGGATACCGCGGAGGCCGGCTTTGGTGGTGGAGTTTTGGAGTTCCCACGGGGTGGTGGGCGGCGGGGTTTGAGCACTGGCCACTAAGCCTGAAAACAAGCTAAGGCAAAACGCGGCGGTTGCGAGATAGAGTCTCATTGCTGTCGATTTTCGCTCAGTTCGCAGCAGTGCGGGTTAACCGAGAGCATCGACCCGCGTCATACAGCTCCCGCATAACTTTGCCTCTGGCGTGCGGAGCGGCTTGCCGCAAACCTTGCAAGGCGGCCCATACATTGAAAGTCGATGATGCCAAATGGCATTAACGTTGGTTTCGTCTGCTCCAGTGAGCTGGTTATAAACTTCAAGAGCGGCATTGAGGCCGTCGCGAATGCCGCCTCCCGGAGGCCGCGATTTCGCTTTGACGATTCTTTCAAATTCCAGATCGTCGAGCATCGGCATCACTCCGCGACAGCGCCAGCACCAGAGTGGTTGCATTTCAATATTGTATCGGCGGCTAGGGCTTATTGAGAGTGAAGTGCTCCGCCGGCGACGCTCGCAGCCGCTCAGCTGCGCTTTCTGGGGTGATGTCGCGTTGTGGCATTCCCAACAGCTCGAAGCCGACCATGAACTTTCGTACCGTCGCCGAACGCAGCAGGGGCGGGTAGAAGTGCGCGTGGAAGTGCCATTCGTCATGCAGCTGGCCGTCAGTGGGGCTTTGGTGGAATCCCATGGTGTACGGGAAGCTTGTCGAGAAGAGGTTGTCGTAACGGGTGGTCGTCTGCTTGAGGATGTCGGCGAGCTGGTTTTTCTGGTCGTCGTTGAAGTCGGTCAGCGAGCGCAGGTGGGACTTGGCGAGCAGCAGCGTCTCGAAGGGCCAGACCGCCCACCAGGGGACGACGGCGAGGAAGCCTTCGTTTTCGCAGACGATGCGGGAGTTCGGCCTGCTCGCCGCCTCCTGCTCGACCTTGAGGTAATCGCATAGCAGGCAGCTTCCGTGCTGATGCTTGTACTCACTCTGCGCGGCGGTTTCGACTGCGGGTTCGTCGGGAACGTGTTCGGTTGCCCAGATCTGGCCGTGGGGGTGCGGGTTGCTGGCGCCCATCATAGCGCCACGATTTTCGAAGATCTGCACGTGATTGATTTCGTGCATGCGGCCCAGATAGGCGTACTGGGTCGTCCAGGCGTCGACGACGAGGCGAATGTCCTCGGGCTTCATGCGTGCGAGGGTGAGGCTGTGGTCCGGATGGAAGCAGAGGACGCGGCAGAGGCCTCGTTCGCGCTCGGCTTTGAGCAGAGAAGGCCAGCCTTCGGTTGCGGGCGCGGGCGAGTCGGGCAGCAATGCAGCGTAGTCGTTGTCGAAGACGTAGACGTTTTCATAGACCGGGGTCTTTGCCCCGCCGGCGCGTTCGTTACCGGGGCAGAGATAGCAGGCCGGGTCGTACTGGATGTCGGAAAATCCGGATGCGGTGTTGACTTCGCCCTGCCATGGGCGCTGGGTTCGGTGCGGCGAGACTAATACCCACTGATTGCGCAGCGGATTGTAGCGGCGATGAGGAGATTGAAAGGTCGGCTCGGACATGCATGAGTCCTCGATCGGGTTCAGTTGGTCGGCTTATCGGGGACAGGAGCGATCGCGAGGTACATCTCTGCGAAGCGGTGGCTGTATTCGTCGAGCAGGGAGGCGACGCGCTCAGGGTCGGGGGACTGGACGATGAGCCCGGCGTGATGGGGCTTCTGATGCGGTGGACGATCTCCGGCGCTTCGAAGCTGGAGGTGTCGGGATCTTCGGTGCGGGCGAGGCAGAGGACGCTGCCCGCGTAGGTGTATTTTGGCTTCGGGCAAAACATAGGGAACGCCGCGCAGGTTTGAGACTTCGATGCGCGCCCACTCTGCCCAGAGATTGAGGCCGGTGGAGTTCTCGACAAGTTCGGCGATGAAAGCGCCGCCGACGCGCGCAGCGACTTCGAGGAAGTAGTACCGGCCGCCGTCGTGAGACTTGATGTATTCGGCGTGACTGACGCCGCGCACCATGCCGAGGGCGGGAACGAGCTTTTCGTTAACGGCGACCAGCCCTTGGCGTCGTCGGAATCGCGATCGACAGCGCGGGTGGTGAAGACTCCGCCCTCGTGCATGACCTGCATCGGCGGTTTGCCGTAGCGGTTGACCTCGGAGAAGACGACGTGGCGTTCGCTGGTGATCGAGTCGACGTGGAAGATGTCTCCGGGGACGAAGCGTTCGAGGAGGAAGTTGCTCTGCTCGTCGCCGAGTTCGTCGAGGGTTCGCCAGAGCCGCTCGGGCTCGTGGATTTTGCGGATGCCGATAGCCGAGGCTTCGGCGCGCGGCTTGAGCACCCACGGCGCGGGCACACTATCCATGTAGGTCGCGGAGATCGTCGTAGTTGAGGACGCCGACGAACTCCGGAACCAGGATGCCGGCGCGCTTGGCCTGATGGCGCATGGCGAGCTTGTCGCGGAAGTAGGCGGTAGTGGTCAGCCCCATGCCGGGAATGCGCATGTGCTCGCGCAGGTGGGCGGCGGTGTGCATATCGAACTCGTCCAGCGCGACGATGCGCTCGAACTTGCGTCTGCGCGCGAGGTAGGTCACGGTGTTGGTGATCTGCTCGCGGGTGAGCCCGTCGGGCATGGTGTGGAACTCGTGCAGGATTTCGATGGGGCCAATCGGCATGGCGGAGTTTATCGACGGTGAGCAGCACAACGCGGCAACCCATGGCCGCGGCCTGGCGCATGAACGCCTGTCCCTTTTCATAGGAGGTGAGGCAAAGAATGATTTCGCCATGCGAACCGTCGCTTGTCTGCGACGCGGTTGGGTCCGCCAGTTCTTCTGACGACAGTTTTTGCGTCATTGGGATAACCACCTCGAAGACTCGACGTTTGTTACTGGATAGTTCTACCATAAGGTTCGACAGGGAGAGGATCGAAGGCCGTCGCGCGGGCCGGAACGTCCTTGATCAAAGCCAACTATGCTATCCGCCATTGAAATCGCGATTCTGCACGACCGCTGGACGGGCGAATGGCATGCCGAGCTGCCGCAGGCAGTGGACGAGCCGGGAAACGACTTCCTGCAGACAGTTTTCGCCAACCATCTTGCCAACTTCAACATCTGGCACGCTGAGGATGAGGCGCGCCTGCCCGAGGCGAGCGACCATCGGGTTGTCCGGGCGAAGCGCGCGATCGATCGGGAGAACCAGCGTCGCAATGATTTCGCCGAGCTTTGCGACACCATCCTGCTGGATTATTTGGAGCGGCATGCGCTGCCCAATCCGGAGGCGGAGTTGCATACCGAGACGCCCGGGCTGATCATCGATCGCCTCTCCATCCTCTCGCTGAAGCTCTTTCACACCGCCGAGGAGGTTTATCGCCTCGATGCGCCTCCGGGCCACGCCGAGCGGAATCGGGAACGCCACCAAATTCTGATCGAGCAGTGCGACGACCTGGTGAAGGGACTGGATCGCCTATGGCGGCAGGTGCTCGCCGGCGAGCGCCGGTTCAAGACAATACCGGCAGCTCAAGATGTACAACGACCCCACGCTGAATCCCGTGCTCTACATGCAACACGGATAACGTTGAAGCCGATGCGCTTTACGAATGAGAGGTCGGGTTGACGCGAGAGAGCGTTGCTGGGTATAAAAACTTTCTCAAGGGAAATTTCGGATTTCCGGTCGCGGGCAATCCGAATCCTAGGAACCTTGCAGAACTGGCGAGTCGAGCGGGAAGTTCTTACTTTGACGCCAAAGCGGAGTAGTATGCAGGATGCGGCTCCAATTAACGGCGCTCGTCGCACACCTCGGATTCTGGAGGGGAAGGTAAGTACAGTGGCCAACCCGACCCATCAGCAGTCGCTACAGGCCTACCAGAACGGCATCCAGCTGCTGCAGGAAGGAAAGTTTGAGAAGGCCCGCGGGGTCTTTGAGAAGCTCATCGCGACCGGCCCGGGCGAGGTGCTGGAACGCTGCCGGGTCTACCTCACAGTGTGCCAGAGCAATCTCGCCGAATCGACGCGGAACTTCGCCAGCCATGAGGAACAGTACGACTACGCGATCTCCCTGCTGAATACGGGCGACTACAGCGAGGCGCGAGACCACTTCGAGATGATCCTCGAGAGCAATTCCTCGGCCGATTATGCCTACTATGGCCTGGCGGCGCTGAACAGCATGACCGGTCAGGTGGAGGAATGCCTGGAGCATATGGCAAAGGCGATCGATCTGAATCCGCGCAATCGAATCCAGGCGCGCACCGACACCGATTTTCATAACATGATCGAGGACCCGCGGTTCACGGAACTTTTATATCCTGAGATTCTGTGAAAGCTGAGATGCTGTGAGCCGCACGGTTTCGTTTTCCTCCCTTTCGTCAACTGTCCCGATCGAGCAGTTCCTCTTGGATGAGACTCCCATTCCTGTCGCCGCTCCCCAATCCGCCTCGCTGCGGGTTGTTGCGATCGGCGGCGGCACGGGTCTTTCGACCATTCTTCGCGGCTTTCGGCACTTCGTAGCCTCTCCGCAGAGCAATGCCGCAGTACCCGGCCAAGCTGGCGCGGAATGCGACCCGTGTCTGATCAGCGACCTGGCCGCCGTGGTCACGGTCACCGACGATGGTGGATCGAGCGGACGGCTGCGCAAGGACTTCAACATCCTGCCGCCGGGCGACCTGCGCAATTGCATGGTGGCGCTGTCGGAGGATGAAGGCCTGATCTCTCGGCTCTTTCGCCATCGGTTTCAAGCCGGCGAGGGTCTGCAAGGGCATAGCTTCGGAAATCTGTTTGTTGCGGCGCTTACCGAGATGACCGGCGATTTCGCCCAGGCGATCCGGCTTTCGTCGCAGGTGCTGGCAACGCGCGGGCAGATTTATCCCGCAACCACGACGGACGTCACTCTTTTCGCGGAGATGGACGACGGCTCGATCGTTCATGGCGAGACGAACATCAGCGCGACCAAGCAGCGCATCGTGAAGCTGATGATGGAGCCGGAGAAGGTCGATCCGCTGCCGGAAACGCTGGAGGCCATCTCTCGCGCGGATGTGATCACGCTGGGGCCAGGGTCTCTCTATACGAGCCTGATTACGAATCTTCTGGTTCAGGGAATTCCTGAGGCGCTGGCTGAAGCACGCGGAGTGCGGATTTACATTTCCAACCTGATGACCCAGGCGAACGAAAGCCTGAACCTTACGGCTTCGCAGCACATCGAGAAGATCTATGAACACGCTCGCGGGCCGATCTTCGATTATGCAATCGTGAATACTGCTCCAGTTTCAGAAGAACTACGCGAGCGTTATGCCAGCGAAGGAGCGATTGCCATCGAACCGGATGTGGAACGGATCGAGGCGCTGGGAATTAAGTGCATCACCGGAGATTTCTCCGCTGAGGGCGGCGTGCTGCGCCATGCGGCCGACCGGGTCGCCGAAACCGTGTTGCGGATTGGGGCCGAAGTGAAAGCTACCGGCTCTCGTCCCAATAGTGTTAGCAGGCCCTAGTGGAAGCAGGCTTTTCTTGAGGAGAATTAACCGAAGTAAGATCAGTTACGACGACATGCAGAACTTAGAACATTAGTAACCAACTTGGGACACCGTTGTTATGCGGCGGTAATAATGGCAAAACCAATGTTATGTTGAGTGCATGAATGCCAACTTGGAACCCTTTCACGGCACATGGCGCTTTAACCCTGATCTCTCGGCGATGTGTACCCCTGCGCCGCAGTCCTGGATTCAGGAGATCAAGTTCGGCTTGAATGAGCTCGCGGTGCGAGAAGAGATCGTTAGAACCGACGGCACGGAGATCGTGTTGAGCGTCCAGGCTCGCTTCGACGGGGCGGATTACCCGGTCGAGGGCTCCCATGCCGTCGACACGATCGCTTACACGCGGACTGACCGGAACGCGATCTGCGGAATCGGGAAGAAAGATGGACAAGTGTCTTTCACTGAGACTGTTCTCGCAGATCCCCATGCGCATACTCTGACTCTTATTTATAACTATGTGCTCGGCCAGCGGACTGTTACCCACGGAATTGCGGTCTTTGAGGCGGCGTAAGTTATTGCGGTGACTCTTGCTGTATCTTGCCATGGAGCATAAAAGAAGGGCGGCTTAGGCCGCCCTTCTTGTTCGGACTTCCTGATGGTAAGACCGCTTACGACACTAAGGCCGGACGCGTTTGGATCCGGCCCGGGTGTTTGGAGTACCCCTCCCCCTGGAATTATTGACTTAGTTCTTTGTTTTCAGCGGCTTGGATAGCAAAAAACGGACGAAAGTCCCTGGTTTCGATATAGCGTCCTCTAGATTCCTTGTTTTGTGCAACTTACGGTCTCGCTTTGGCGCGCTGACGCGGCGTCTTTTCCGGCAAAGAGAAAAGGCGGCTTTCGCCGCCTTCTTTTCTTGATCCTTATTCTTAGTATATCAAGTTGAGTGGTTTCACTGTGCCAGGTTTCTGGATATTTTATCTTCATGGTGCGGTGGGAGTTAGGGTGAAATTGGCGCCTGAGAGGCCTTGACAACTTTGGGGGGAATCGTAGCGCCTGGAGTTTTGCTGGTCCCTCGGCGGAACATTCAGGGGGGAGACCTCGAGGAGGGACCTTCGGGAACAGCCCTTAGTCTATCCTCAGCTTCGCGATCATCAGCGTGGCTTTCTGTTGCCAGCAGATTGGTCGCAGCTCCTGTTCCACCCAGTTCAGGCATCGGCGATTTTGCGCAAAGCCCAAACTGGGTGAGACTGAGAACCTCCGTTAAGTTTCCAGCTTCCGTGCGCGCTTAATCATGAATCAACACGTAAACGGACCCACCTTTTGGACCATACGCCCAGACTTCGATTTTGTTTTTCGCGCCCTCTTTCATCGCCTTTTCTACATTGAGAGCGACGGTATAGACCGGATCCAGCTTGCGGAGGAAGATATGCCCATTTACCGAGACTTCGACCCACTCCACACCTGCATGCTGGTCCATAAGCTCGATAAAATGTTCAGCCTGCGGAATGTCGGTAAAGGTATGAGCCCCTCTGCCGCCGTCGTCGGCGATCGTCATGTCCACCGGATCGCACGTGGTGGTATCTCCGGCAACGTCGAACACCTTGAAAGCAACATCCGAGCTCTTGCTCTGGTCCACCTTGATTCCCTTAATGACAACGGCGTTGGTGTCCCCCACGGCAAAGGGTGGAATCGAGGTAGTCGCGTTCGTGCTGGTTGTGGTTATGATCGAACTCAGACCGCTGCCCGTGTCCTGGACACTAAACAGTATCTGCTTTGGAGGACCCGCGACCGTGCCGGTAAGGGTGCAAGTCGGAGGGTGGCTGCCAGGCTGAGCGCATGTGGAGAGGGCGACGGAGTTGGAATCCATCGTGACGGCGCCGTTGATCGCCAGGGCCCTACCGTCCAACACGGTCGCGCTGGTATCGAGCGTAATGCTGGTGAGTGCGAGAATATTTCCTATGAACGCCGTACCTGTACCAAGAGTCGCCGAACTGCCAACCTTCCAAAAGACTTTGCATTGCTGAGCGCCGTTGGTCAGCACTACGGATGAGTTGGTCGCCGTCGTGAGGGTGCTTCCTATCTTAAATACCCAAACTGAATTAGCGTTGTCTCCGCCGTCGAGAGTTACCTGGCCCGTCACCGCAGCCGAGGACGCGAAGCAATATACACCCGGCGCGAGCGTCATCCCACCGATGTCGGTTGGAACAAGGTAGGTCGTGGTGCACGCCTCGGCAGCCAGAAAGTTATATGCGGTGACAGTATCGGCCTGGGCCGCCATCGCGGCCGCATCACCTTCATGAATCGGCCCTACGCTCACGGTTCCTGGAGGAAAACCGGTGACCGCTGCGCCTGGGCTGACCCCCAACTCTCCAGTAATGACAGTCGGGCCGGTATTGGTCACTGTCGAGCCACCAAGTACCGCGAAGTTCTGCGCCGTGCCCAGTGATGGTGCAACCTGGGCTGATGCCGTATTGAATGACGCCGCAGTAACAATCGCGGCAACCAAAACCAGAGGGGCGCAGTTTGCCGCGAACCCGCTTAACGTTTGGCCGTTAATCCTGAAGCTCTTCATAGCGTATCTCCCTACAAATCGGTGCTTTAGCCTAACGTTTATCGGAGGCAACGCCAACACGCTCTGGATGGTCATTGGACTACTTCTCTACTCGATGGGTAGGTGCCGCCTCGATCGCTAGCCGGGAGGGCACGGCATTTGCCGTAAATCATCTTCGCTGAAGATGTGCAATTCTACTCTGGTGTCTAAACCTCCAAGGTAATGCACGAGCGTATGACGAAAGGACGAACTCGCTCTGTGCAATATTGATCAATCAACGAAAAAACTTTGCATAGGCCGGAGCGCTCTAATCGCTCACGGATCCTCGGCGTGCGGCATTCTGTACCCTGATGGGTCGCAAAAAATACCGATCAACTCACCAGTTTCCGCAAGGCGAACGCTAGCGCGGACGCTCCTACCTTCGCAGAGGCCAAGAATTATTGTTGGTAGATAGCGAAGCGCGGGTGTAAGCTTCCTTCAGAAACACGAAAGTAACGATAGTTCTGGGGGTCGTATGAAGAAAAAGTACGTTGCACCCAAGCTAACTAACCTGGGTTTGCTCCGCCTGGTAACCAAAGGTTCTTTTTAGGTTGCCGCTCTCCTCAACGTGACAACCGGATTCGGATGGGGTTCCGGCTTCATCCGAATTCCTTACAGACGGTCAAATTCGCATTTTCAGCCGCTATTTATCGGTCCGTGCCCCCTGATATAAATGGCCTGCGGACGAGAGATATGGATCTATCTGAGCGCCTCCAACATAGCGAGCATGTGATCGGGCAGCCATCGGGCGCCGATCTGGTTCTCTTCCACATGGAGACCGGTAGTTACTATTCTCTCAATGACTTGGGCGGGAGGATATGGGAGCTGTGCGACGGCCAGCGCCCACTCTCCGCAGTAGTCGCTACACTAGAAGCCGAGTATGATGCGCCGGGACAGCAAATCCAGGACGATTGCCGGGCGTTGATCGCCGAGTTGTTGGAAAACAGTTTGCTTGTTGGCGGGAGCAACGATCATGGGACTTCTGGCTGACGCCGTCCTGCCGTTCAGAATAGGCATGTTTGCCGTGGCGGCCCCCTGGCTCTTTCGACTGCCGGTACGCCGACTGGAGGCGTTGGCCAACCCTTCGCGTCAAATACTTAAGAGGGACGCTGCCTGCGCTAAGCGAATCATCTGGTGGACTGCGGCAGTCTGCCGCGTCGCACGTCGGTTCACCAGACACCCGTGCCAAGTGCGAGGGCTGACGCTCTACTACTTCCTGTGTCGCGCTGGTTTCGACGTCTCACTCGTCTTCGGCATAGGACGGGTGGGCGAGGGATATTCGGGCCACTGCTGGCTGGTCAAGGATGGAGAACCTTACCTGGAGGCTGTCGACCCCCGAATACATTTCACCTCCATGTATGCCTTTCATTGCGGGGATGCAGCCGTTTTGCAGGACCCGATTGACCGGCGGATCTTCACGTGACAAGCGATGGCCGCCGTCGCGTTGACTTGCACGGTCTGGTTATGGAGGTTTCTGCTTCCGAAGAAATATTGAAGGCTGTAGGGAATCGCTTTGCGGATTTTCCGAGCGGAGAAGCGCGTTCTCCGGACTTTGAGTTTGTCATCGAATCCGTAAAATCCCCGGAAATGCACAGGATTCAGCGTCCGGATGGGGCAAGCCGGCCCTTCTATCAAATCGATGTTGGCGAGGCCGCATATTTTCCGAAAGATGATGTGGGTTACATCGATTATGGGCCTCGGGCCAGGGTCTGGTTTCGTCCGGCGGCCGGCGAGTGCCGCATATCCATTCTGCAGCCCGAGGCCGACCAGCAATTGTGGCTGGCTACCCATCCGTTGTTCACGATCCCACTGCAGGAGATGCTGAAACGAAGAGGAATATACGGGATTCATGCCGCAGGTCTGGCACGCGATGGCCGTAGTCTGTTGCTGCAGGGGACTTCCGGTTGTGGCAAATCGACGCTTACCATTGCCTTGCTTCGTGCGGGCTTTGACTGGCTTAGCGACGATCTGGTTCTGCTTGACCCGTCCAGCGACCTGGAAACGTTGGCGTTCCCCGAAAAGATCAAAGCCACTCACCAGACACTCTCAATGTTTGCCGAGCTGCACACTCTCAGCAGCGCATCGAAGCCGCCGGGCTGGCCCAAATACCAGGTGCAGGCGCGCGACTACTTCTCCACAAATATTATGTGGAGGAGCAGACCGGGGGCCATCGTCTTTCCTGTGATCGCGGACCGCAAGCAAAGCGTGTTGTCGCATATCACCACCGATGAAGCGTTTCTCCAGTTATCGTCCAGCGTTTTTTTAACGGAGACGGAGTCAACGCGCTCCCATATAGGCGTTTTGGCCCAACTTGCCAGGACCGTGCCCGCGTACCGGTTGCACACGGGTAGAGACTTTGATCAGGCCGCCTCGCTGCTCGGAGGTCTCCTCGCGTGACCTGGAGCCCGGAGATCGCTCTTCTGCTGGAAGCTACTTCGCCTCATTCTGACGAGAACGCTATATCGCGTATTCATCGACAAATCGCGCGCGGAGTGGACTGGAGTGAACTGCTGCGCATCGCAATTCCTCACGGGGTGATGCCACTACTCAGCCGCAACCTATCGACTTTCGCGGCGAGTGTGATCCCGGGGCCGACTCTTGTTCAATTACAGCTATTCGGCAAGAAGGTAACGGAGCGGAATCAGGAGCAATCGGTAGAACTCGTTAAGATCATTTCCGCGCTTACTCGCGAGGGCATCCGTGTGCTGCCATTCAAAGGACCAGCGCTCGCGATCGCTGCATATGGCGACATTGGCCTTCGCGAGTCCCACGATCTAGATCTGTGGGTTGATCCAATGCAGGTTGCTCGCGCCAACGAGTGGTTTCGCGAAGCCGGGTATCGTCCCGTCAAACACATACAGGGAGTTGCCCGGGAGGTTTCCGATTTCGGCGAAGGGCAGGGTGAGTTTTTGAGCCCCGATGGCCGAGTGCTGATCGAACTCAGGGACCATCTTGAGCGCTCGGATACATCAGATTTCGATCCTGCTTTCGATCCGATATGGAGTCGTCGAACTCACGCTAGCCTTGAGGTGTTCGAGATCCCGGTTTTCGGAATTGAAGACTTGATCCCGAGTCTGGCAGTGCACGGTTCCAAGCATAGATGGCGGAGACTTAATTGGGTTACAGATATAGCGGCTCTCGTGTTCGCTCATCAGAGGATTGACTGGGAAGTCATGCTGACGCGTGCGACCGAATGGCGTTGTCGCCGCCCATTGCTGACAGCGGTCACCCTCGCCAGCAAGCTCTATGGCGTCGAACTTCCTCAGCCGTGCAAGAGAGCGGGAGGACTGGCGGTTGGCTCAGCGGTCTTGTACGTCAGCTCGACGCTCTTTCGACCGGAGGGCCACACCGTCGGCAGCGTATGTGGAGATATTCTCTACCGTCTGCAAAGTTACGACTCAACAGCGGGTCGCCTTCGGTTAGTCAGGAGCTGGCTTGGCCGCCTCCTGAAGGCGGATGAAGAGCGAGGTGCTGTCCGCTTGTCGAAAAATCTGAACCGAGTTTACAGGGGTGTCGCAAGAGTTCGCGGCTGGGTTGCGCGCGTAAAGTTGCCCCCCGCGGAGGAAACGCGTCGAGGGCGTGAATCCGGAAGGTGACTCGATGGTCGGGGCGACCTCGACGAGAGAGTTCTGGTCAATATTGACCAGCGGTCAGTCTTGATCGAGGAGTATCGTCTGTGTTCACCGCCGCCCAGGACGGAGACGATATGGCGATTCGAGACCTTATCCTACGAAACGGATTCGCTCACCGCTTGAACAAGGGCGGCACGGCCGATTCTATTTGTCTCTTCTGCAATGCGACGGTGACTTCTTCGACGATTGAGAGCGAGTTGGCGGGAGCCGAAGCGATCCACAACTGTTGGCAGACGGACAGAGGGCGGAATCAGGCCCCGCAACTCCCGATGCGTCCTAGAGCCGAAGGTGCAATCGGGCTGCTGTTTATCCTTGCGATAGGCGCCGTTTCCCTCGCTGTGGGAGAGTTGAGCCAGTGGATCGCGGGTTCATTACGAACTTCAGAGCGACGGTTAGGACGACGATGACTATGAAACGTGGAGATCGGGTGCGAGTGAAACGGCTAGCGTATATCGATCCATCGCATCAATTGAGAAATGGTGTCGTCATCGCTGATAGTTCGTCAGGTGGGTCAACGGAAGTGAAGTTTGACGACGAAACCGTGATCCGTGTCTTCCGGAAAGAAGAGCTTGAGCATGAAGCAGACCTGTGAATTTCGACGAATGCCTGGTCTTGTTTGCGGCCTTTGAGAAGGCATCTCCGTATTGGTTCACTTAGTTTCCGGGTCGGTTTCGTCTGGCGCGGAGCTGCAGGCACCCCCCTCCCCCCCCGTTTTATGCTTAAGTTCACTGTTTTCAGCGACTTGCGGTATAATTTGCGGTAACTTCTTGATTCGAGGGTACTTGACTTGCATTTGGCTTGATGGCCTGGGGCTTCGCCCTGTTTGCACCGGAGCCGGCTACTTCGCGGCAAATGAAAAGGCGGCTTTCGCCGCCTTCTTTCTTGATTCCTACTTCCAGTATATCAAGTTGGACGGTTTCACTATGCCAGGTTTTTGGATATTTTATCTTGATGATTTGATTTGAGTTAGGGGTGAAATTGGGGTTGGAGGGGGCTTGACATGTTTTAAGGCTCAGGGTGCGGGGCGCGCCTTGCACATAGTGTCACTAAACGAAAGTCTGGTTTCCTTTGGTACAGGGATCGTAGCGGTAGTTGGGCTCCGGTTGCTTCAACACTCAAGCCAATGGAAGGTCGAATGGGCCACTCGTCCAGATTCGGGGAGCGCGGCTCCCCGAATGCCGCGCTTTCGCGCGTTGACCGTGTGCTTGCTATCTAGCTATGCTGTATAGCAGGAGCTGAGGCATGCCGAAAGCAGTCAGAGCGCGGATTTTTATGAGCGGCCGCAGCCAGCACGTTACCATTCCCGCCGAATTCCGCTTCACCACCGATGAAGTCTATGTCCGCCGCAACGAGGCGACCGGCGATCTTATCCTGTCGCCTGCCCGGGCAGACTGGGCGTCGATCTTTGCCGCGGTCGATGAGGCCGGATTCCAGGAGTTCCTTCAGGACCGCGATCAGGGTGAGTACGAAGCGAGGGAGGGGCTGTGAGCCTTTACCTGCTCGACACCAACATGGTCAGCTTCACTCTCAGTGGCAGCTCTGCCGCCGCCCGCGCCCGGATCGCAAAGCTGGCCGCACAGGACACGGTAAGCATCTCCGCTGTAACGGAAGGGGAACTGCGGTTTGGGCTGGCCAAGGCGCCCAGCTCCGTCCGGCAGCAGGCGCTGGAACAGTTTCTCGGCGCTTTCGTCGTTTATCCGTGGGGCAGTGACGCGGCTGCTGCTTATGGCGCGCTGCGTGCGCGGCAGGAGCGGCTGGGGAAAAAGCTGGGACCCTATGACACGCAGATCGCGGCCCATGCTGTGGCACTGGGCGCGGTCCTTGTCAGCCACGACCGCGCCTTTCGCCGCATCCCCAATCTTCGGGTTGAGAATTGGGCGACGGATATTTGAGGACGCAGTTCCGCTCAGGCCAACAGAAGGGTTGAAGGGGCCCCCCGTCCTGTCCGTTTCTATGGAGGACGGGGAAAGATAATATAAGAGGTAAGGCGGCGAGTGTGATGTATCTCGATAGTGAAATCGACTGGACGGGTTGCGAGCTGGTGGAGCGGGTCCCTGGCAAGGTGTCGGGCGAGCCGATTATCCGGGGTACGCGGATTCTGCCGGGGCCGGTGGTGCGCAGCTTCGATCGCGGGGAAAGTTTTGAGCAGATCCGGGAGGATTGGCCGTCGCTTTCTGTCGCTCAGATCGAGGGCCTTGTGGCGTTTGCCCGTGCACAGCGTGGCCAGACGGTGTCGTGAAAGTCCTGCTCGATGAACAGTTACCGCATCGTTTGCGCAAACATCTTGGCGCGCACGACGTGTTCACCGTCGATACCATGGGCTGGGCCGGGCTCAAGAACGGCGAGCTACTGGCTGTCGCGGAAGCTGAAGGCTTCGAAGTTTTCCTTACCGGTGACAAGAATCTTTCTTACCAACAGAACCTTGCCGGACGACGCATGGCGATTCTTACGTTGTCGGCCATCGACTTCGACATCCTCAAGGCCAATCTCTCGCGGATTGTGGTGGCAATGGACCGAGTCAAGCCGGGTTCATTTCTTATGGTGGAGTGCGGTGGCTAGTCTGAGACCGTGATCCCACTCAAGCCAGCAGAAGGCTTGAATGGGCCACCCCGGCCGGGAATGAGGCCGACGCATTTGATCCTCCCACATCTGGCGCGCTTTGCGCGCTCAGATATGGGGCACCCTTTACGCGGAGGACGGAGCGGATAAAGTCAGATCGGGGCCACCCGGCCTGATTGTTTATCCAGGAGTGAGGGGTTGATTCGGGTGTGGCGGCATCACTCAAGCCAACTAAGGCTTGAACGGGCCACCCGACGAGCGGATCATTTCAGGCTCTTCAGTGGTCCGATCGGGTTTTTGCGGATCGCGTCAATTGCCGATTGAATATCGAAGGCAGTTATGAAACCTGAGTTGACATTAACAACCTCCTTCCCGTGGGCCTTCGAATGCTCGTTTGGCGAGGCGGGAGGTGCTTGTGGCAATCCGGTTGGTGTCGGGAGAGCTGGGAGTTCTACTACATCGGCGGGCTCCATGTAGTACCCCGATATTACCGCGAAGACCTGTTGCTCTGACCCTGTTCGGATCAATACTGGTCCGCCCGAGAACCCTGCGTTGTTAATACCGTCCAAAACCCAAACCATGGTATCTCCCTTCAGTTCCCCGGAGATGGTGCAATGCTTCAGATAGGGGAAATACCAGAAATGCTGTTCGCCAGCACTGAACTCGGCCTTCCATCCACCACCATACGGAAAACCTAGAAATGAGCAATCAACTCCCAAGCCCACACCATCAGAAGAAGCCTTTAGCTCGGACACGGCATTGGGTATCATCGCTTGTGCTGGCACAAGCACTAAGATATCGATATCTTTGCCAGGATCGATCACGGAGAATGTTTGGGTAATCCACTGTTGTCCATCCATGCTCGGATTCAGAATGCTGACCGTTGCCGCCGGTGCGTTATACGATCCGAAGGGTGGGTGCTTCGCGCCAGTGAGGAGGTGTTTGGCAGTAATCCAGTATTCGCGGCTATCGATGTCAATTGAGAAAATGGTTCCCCTTCACTGGAGGTTTGGACCATAAATGTTCTTACCATCGCTCGCGTGGTGGGTTGAGCTGATTGGGAGAACACCAACGATACCGAAAAGCACAACGTCACCAATGTTCCCACACATAATCTTCGAGCCATTTCGATTCCTCTTTGCGGATGCTCCGGATGAGCACAGTTAAATTGGTAGAGCAGAAGCTGCCTACAGCTTTGGTTTGGGCGGGGTTTCTCGGGCGTGCTCGTCGGAGCGGAGGGCGCGGATTACTTCTTCGATCTTCTCTTCGCACTTGGTGTGGCTTTCTTCCCATCCGTTGAAGTCGATTGCCAGTCGCTGTTTCACGATGGAGGCTCTGCCGCTTTGCCATCCGTGAAACAGGTAGCCGTCGTAGATCGAGCGGGATGAGGGCGAGGACTTTTTCCTGGCGCTCTTTCCTGAGGGTCTGTTCCTTTTCGAGGGCTTTGTCGAGTTCGGTTTCGACCCATCCGCTGGTTAGGGAGTACTTGGAGCAGCAGAGAAGTACTTTGTCCCATAGGCGAATGCCGCGGTCTACGTGGTCGAGGATGTCGTCTCCTCCGCGTAGTTGCTTTTCGTCGAGCCAGCAGCGGATGCCTCGGCCTTGCAAGGTGTGGTCATAAGCGCCTCGCGAAGGCCTTGTCCTGGTGGCTGTAGCTTATGAAGCAGGAATAGAATTCGATTCCGCGACTTAGCAGCGAGGGCAGGTATTCGATGAATACGTCGGGGAGACCGCAGCCTCGGAGGAACGAAAGTGGTAGCTGCCCTGATTGGGCTAACGTCTGATAGTCGAGGACGCTGAGGTCCCTGATGCTGACAGTTTTCGAGGCCTTTGGCTCCAGTAAGATCGGAGTTTCCAAAGATTGTCTGTAGAAGGCGTGCGTTGCTACGGCCCCTCCGATGAGACTTGCTCCACGTAAATTTGCCTCGGTGAGGTCAGCTGCGCTCAGATCAGCTTGGCAAGGATGGCATCGGCTGCAAGTTGGCATCTCTGAAGCTCGCACCTATACAACGAGTCCGCGACATGTGGGCCAATCTAAGATTCGCTTGTGCAAAGGTTGAATCGCTGAAGTCCGACCAACGAAGGTCTCCGAAAGCCGAGGTCTGCGTTGTTGAGGTTCGCATTGTTGAGGCAACTTCCCGTCAGGGTAGCCTCACCGAGATCAGCATCGCTTAGATTTGCTCCTTGGAGATGTGCCCCTCGAAATCTGCTTTCCCGAAGGTGTAGTCTGACAGAGGCATTATCGATCCGCCACTGGTTCCCATTTCGTGGGTCCGTTCTGGATGATCACGGCATGTTGAAGGTCGGGGCCATCGGGCTGGTACCAACTGGCGTTGGCTGGCATTGCTCAAGATGGCGAATCAAAAACCGAAAGAGTGCGCCTTCGGCGCGGCTTTAAGCAAACTGCAGCTCCTTCGACTGCGTAAGGCGCACTTTGTGCGCCTTCTTCGCTCCAGGATGACAATCTTTCTTTGAATGGCGATTGTTGAAATTTAGGAGCAGCCGAACTGAAGCGACTGTGCCGATCCTTCGGCTCGCGCTTCGCGGCTTCGCTCGGATGACAATGTTTGGTGTCGCGTGGAGGATTGTGCATTCGCTGTCATCGTTGGGAACCGCGAATCCTTCCCCTTCGCGATACTCAGGGTCAGGATGACAATTGTCATTTAGCGCGCAGATGGTATGTAGCCGCGGAGATGACCGTGCTAGCCGACATCGCTCCAGTCGAGGATTACTTTGCCGGAGCTTCCGGTTCTCATGGCCTGGAAGCCTTGTTCGAAGTCTTTCCAGTTATAGCGGTGGGTTATTACCTGGTCTATCTTCAATCCGGATTGGAGCATTACGGTCATTTTGTACCAGGTCTCGTACATTTCGCGGCCGTAGACTCCGCGGAGGGTGAGCTGGTTGAAGATGACGTGGTGCCAATCGATGGACATCTCGGTCGGCGAGGGGATGCCGAGCATGGCGACCTTGCCGCCGTGGCTCATGTGGGCGATCATGTCGCGGAAGGCGTTGGCGTTGCCGGACATCTCGAGGCCGACGTCGAAGCCTTCGCTCATGCCGAGCTGTTCCTGAGCCTGCTTGAGGGAGACTTCGCGGGTGTCGACGGCGAGGGTGATGTTGGCGGCCTTGTGGGCGAGGGCGCGGCGCTCGGGGTTGGGGTCGGTGATGACGACGTAGCGGGCTCCGGCATGGCGGGCGACGGCGGCGGCCATGATGCCGATGGGGCCTGCTCCGGTGACGAGGACGTCTTCGCCGAGGACGGGGAAGGCGAGCGCGGTGTGGACGGCGTTACCGAGGGGATCGAAGATGGCGGCGACGTCGGTTGGGACATCAGGGGCGTGACGCCAGACGTTGGTCATGGGCAGGACAATGTATTCGGCGAAGGCACCGGGGCGGTTGACGCCGACTCCGCTGGTGAAGGCGCAGAGATGGCGGCGGCCGGCGAGGCAGTTGCGGCAGCGTCCGCAGACGACGTGGCCTTCGCCGGAGACGAGGTCGCCGGGCTTGAAGTCGTTGACGTTGGAGCCGACCTCGGCGATCTCGCCGACGAATTCGTGGCCGATGACGAGGGGGACGGGGATGGTCTTTTGCGCCCAGGCGTCCCAGTCGTAGATGTGGAGGTCGGTGCCGCAGATGCCGGTCTTGAGGACGCGGATTTTTACGTCGTTGATGCCGGTTTCGGGTTCGGGGACGTCCTCGAGCCAGAGACCTTTTTCGGCGTGCGACTTGACCAGGGCTTTCATGGGGTGCTCCTTACATAGCTATAGGTTGTTAGTCATAAGGTCTTCAGTTTGATTGAGGACGGGAGATTTGATCCGCCCACCCTTCGCAAAAAACGCGAATGATGGGGCACCCATTCTGGTGGTTGGACGGATGAGGTCGACGCTTTTGATCCTCCCACATCTGGCGGGCGACACCCGCTCAGATATGGGGCACCCATTCTTGTTGTTGGGGGACATTGAGATCCTTCGCTCCGCTCAGGATGACAAATATAACGTAAAGAAATACAAATAAACAAGATAACCTTCCAATGTATTCTGTACAAGTCCTGCACAGATACGTGGATTTAACGACTTACTGGAAAATCCTACACGGAATCTGCACAGAGCTAGTCAAACGATGGAGGCAAGTTATGGCGTTCGTCACCGATAAAGAGGAACTGAAGCCGGGACTCATCATCTTCCGACGTGGCGATGTAGAACATCGCATGTGGTATTGCCGCATGAAGATGCCGAAGGCCGACCGGTACAAGACGGTTTCGCTCAAAACCTCGGATAAAGAAGCGGCGCGGGAACGGGCCTTCGATCAAGATGCAGACATCCGGTTTCGCATCAAGCACGATGTTCCCGTATTCAATCGCCCATTCCGAGAAGTTGGCAAAGAGTATCTGCTGACTCAGGAGGCGCGAGCTCAACGCGGGGAAATCAGCAAGGCGCGCCCTAAAAAGGTTCGCGCCGTCATTGAAGGTGCCTTAGACCGATATGTAGGTTCCACGCAGGTTCACCTTATCGGCGATGAGCTTTGGGGTGGCTATCCGGCGTGGCGGCGGGTGAACGGCGCGGGACGCAACAAGCGCAACGGCGTTCGGGAGGTAAGCGACGAGATGGCTGAGGCCTTCGCGGACACCGAAGCCGAGCGCCGCACCAAGGTGCAACACACGCTCGGTATCCGTGTTTTGAAACCGATTAAGGTTAAACCGTCGAAAGAAAGAACGGTTCCTTTCATCAGCGATTCTACGATCCGCTTTGAGATGTCCATCTTCGGTGCAGTGATGAATTACTCCATCAAGAAACGCTACGTTCCCGCCAGCCAGCGTTTCGACGAACGCCCGAAGCTTAAAACGATGCGCCGTGACGAGTTCACGCTGGAGGAATATCGCAAGCTTCACACTGTGGGCCGCAAGTGGATTAGTAAGGCTGACAAGCCGTCAAGCGTTTGGTATCGCACTGTTACCTACAACATGATCTTGATTGCCTGCAATACAGGAATGAGGCCGATAGAGATGAAAAATCTCCGCTGGCGTGACATCATGCCTGCCAAAGACCGCGAGGGACGACAGATCGTTGTGCTATTTGTTCAGGGCAAGGATAAATCCCGCAGGCTGGTTGCGCCTAAAAGCGTCGGAGATTATCTGGAACGCATTCGCGCAATCTCCAAAGCAACACAACCAGAGGATAGAGTCTTTACCAACGTCACAGGCAAGCCCGCAAAAACTCTCTACAATTCACTGATCGCCGATCTTCTGAACAAAGCCAATTTGCGCGAAGGAACGCAAGGCGTTCCGCGCTCCACGTATTGCTTCCGGCACACCTACGCCACGCTGCGTTTGCAGGAAGGCGTGGATGTGTATTTCCTTGCTGAGCAAATGGGTACTTCCGTCCACATGATCGAGGAACACTATGGGCATGTGAACACCATCAAGCACGCCGACCGCGTGCTGCAGGGGATGGCGGGATGGGAACTGCCGCATCAGGAACCAGATGTTGCCAAGGCTAAAGCGTCAAAAGCAGTAGAGACACGCGATAAATCTAAGAGAGGTCAGCATCGCAGGGTCGGCTGATCCTGGAACCTCCCCGAAGCCGCTTTTGGAGGGAGCCGCTTGCGGAGGCTAGCGCAGGGAGGTAGTCGCCCTAATCTCGGGTTCCGACACTCCTCACCGAGATGCTTCTGATTTACCGCTGCCCCGCCGGGGCGTTCTGGCGGTAAATCTCGCGCACGAGCCGCCGCTGGCGGCCGTTCTTTGTGCGCTTTTCTTACATTTCCCACCCTATTGAACTCCCGAGCGACATCTTGACTCGTCCGCAAAGATTACGGCCCTGAAAAGGCCGGCGTCGGCGGTTCGATCCCGTCTCTGGCCACCACTCAAAACAAGGAACTTAAGTCTGAGTGGACCTTGAAATCCCAACCCACAATTCAGCCCACATGCTACTGCACCATCCTTGACGCCAATCCCAGCGCTTCAAGATAGAGTCCTTGCGCGATTCTTGCTTCATCTCCATCGGTCTGCGTGTAAAGGTCAAGTGTCGTCTGAATCCGGCTATGCCTGTCGCCTCCGTGGCATGTATCCGGTGTTTCTTGCCACTTTGCAGCGAGGTTGTTTTCTCCGAACGGAGTCAGGGTGAGATCGGGTGTCGTGCAGCCCTTCGGTGCTCCGATGATTTGATCTGCGTGCAGAGTGATGGAGCCGTTAAGGACTGGTCCGCTCAGGATGCTTGAGACCGGCATCATCTGTGTCAGGATGGCTCTGGCCTCGCCGGATTGACTCATACGGTTCGCCATCAAAGCTAGCGTCGGGCCGCAACTCATCGTCAGATAGCCGGTATAGTCAGCGTCTTTGACCGGCGTAGGCTTCAACTCCAGATGGAGCATGCAGCTCTTTGCTTCATCAGGGCGTACCGACTGCCCAGCCCAGAAACCCATCGTTCGGGCTATCTGGGGATCAACTAGTGGAACGACAGGTGCAACGGGTTGAGCTGGAGCGACTATCGCCGCTGGAGGTTTGGGAATCACGGCGGGGGCAGGGTGTAACACCCGCACGATGATTGCGAGAATGTGTGGTGTGAAATGAATGAGAACAAGCGCGATACCTGCGATCCATAGCCATTTTTTGTGCTGGTCGGTCAGTTTCATTGTCTGCGTCCTTTCATCGGTCAAAAGTGTGGGTTCTCAGGTGAATAAGCGCGGGCGATTTGCTTTGCTGCGGCTTCGCGAATTTCCGGATCGATATTTTTGGGAAAGCTGGCAAGGTGGATTGGTGCCAAATCTTCGTCGGTGGCCTGGTTCTCAACGAGCTTTGCGATCAGCGGGGCCGTGTATCTGGCATCAAGAAGGCGGCGGAAATAGAGAAATGTCTGCCTGCGAACGATCAGGCTCTTCATGAAGAGCGCCAGTGCCACGAGTCGCAGATAGATGGTCAGCTCTGATTGAATGAACAAGAGATCCTGCAGCACGATGGAGAGGAGGAGAACAAGAGCAGGCTCCCATATTCATGCCCGGTTGCGGCTGAGATGAAAGTGGCGAAATCTTCTCCTTTGGGTTTGCCGCTTGAGAGAAGACCGGGGACGTTCTCGAAAACCAGCCATTCGGCATCAAGGCGTGCAGCCAGGGCAACATATTCAAGCGCGAGGTTGCCGCGCGGGTCATCCAGTCCGAGCCGCTTTCCTGCGACAGAGAATGATTGGCAGGGTGTTCCCCCGATAAGAGCGTCAACTGTTCCGTAAGTGTCTTTCTGAATGGCGGTGAAATCCCCGTGGAGTGGAATATGGGGATAATGGTGCGCGAGGACCGCGCGGGGAAATTTCTCAATCTCGCTGAAGAATTTGGTTCTCCAGCCTAGTGATTTTGCCGCAAGCGTTGGAGCTGAAATGCCGGAGCAAACGCATCCGTAACTCAGCGGTGGCGGTCTTGATTGGTCATTGAAAATCTCGCATGGTCCTTCTCCTCTACAGGTTGGTTTACCCGTGCCGTAAAGCAGGAAGAGACGCGACCGCAACAAGAGTTCGCAGGGACCTGGCTGCAGCGAAGCGAAGCTGGGTGGAACGAATTTGCGGGAATAGCGGCACGCATCTGCTAGGCCCAAAGGGGAAACCAACGAGAGGAATCAGCGCATGTACAATTCGTAACTGTCTGAGAACGTAAGCAACGAGGAGGCCGGGAATGGCTGACGAAACCATAGTGGATAAGGCAGGATTTGCAGTGGGATACGGAGTGGCAGCTGTGTCTGACGTTGCAGGCTCCATTAAAACGGCAATCGGCGAAGCTGTGAGCACAGTGACAGAGGTTCTGAAGAAAGCCCCAGCAAAGAAGCAGACAAAGGCCTCAGCCAAGAAGGCGGTGAAAAAGACGGTCATGAAGAGGGCTGAGAAGGCACCAGCGAAGAAGGCTGCATCGAAACCCGTAGCCAAGAAGGCGACGGCGAAGAAAGCTGCCAAAAAGAGTGCGGCAAAGAAAGCCCCGGTTAAGAAGGTCGCGGTCAAAAATGCTACAGCCAAAAAGGCCGTCAAGAAATCCGTAAAGAAGTCTGCCCGGCGCTGAGTGGAAGTAAGGTCGGTATAGAAATACCCAAAACCATCGAGGAATCCCCTAATGACGAAAAAGGCGAAGGATAAAGCGGTAAAGAAGGTCGAGAAAGCTGTCCGGAAAGCTATTCGCAAGGGTGCCGATGAGGAGCTGGTCGGGCAGGCTGTCGAAAAAGGGATGGACCGGAAGCCCTCCAAGAAACGACTACCGCCCAAAAAAGGGCCAGTCAGCACCGTTGTCGCCACGAAAGGCCCGAGAGTGCTGAAGAAGTTGGCTGACGAAGCGTGATTGAGGTTTTCTGAGGCGGATGACATCAAGCGCTTGCCAGTGTTTGAATCCGCTCCCTCAATGCCTCAGTTTCAAGCGTGCTCTCGGTGACCATCCTGGCCACACTCTGCGCACCGGCGTTCCAAGCCTCGAGGGCGGCCTGCGTGTCCCGATCAGCGTAAGTACGATTAGCGCCGGGAAGCACGGCGGGGGCGATGTCGTAGCCCTCTGATGAGGCCCAGATTTCGAATGGATAGGGTGCGGTGGCGATCATATTCACCTGTGCACTGTAAACAGGTAAACGTAGGCCGGAACTGCAATTAGCAGCATAATGACGAAGAACGCTCTTTCAAGAAATCTCATGTTGCTACCGTACTTCTATCTTGGATAACAAATCGCGCAGGGTCTGCGCCGACATCACAACGGGGCACGTAAGGCATTCCGGGAAGTCGCTTCCATCACCCTGCCAAATCCAGCATTCGTCATTATGGAAGCGCCTAAGCTTCATATCTTCAAGCACTGTTATCTGATGACGCAGGCTGGCAATAAGCCTTGCATCGCGCCGCTCCTGTCCCCCCAATTCCCGCTTGGGTGCGCTCTTTATCGACGCCGTGACTTCTCGAATGATGTACTCCGGCAAAGAGCCTCTGCTGATGCGCGGCCCGTCACCCTTCTGACCGTTCGCGGACCACTGTTTAAAAGCTTCGTGCTGCGCTCTGGCATCGTCCCAATAGGCTTGGTTGCCGCGATTTACTGCCTCCGCCACGTTGGCATCTGAAATCTCACCAGGTATCTCTGGCTGCGAGTGGATGATTTCCAAGGCTTTCGTCAATCCCCAGTATTGTCCGCACTCATAATCCAATGCCTCGTTGTGAGGACCGTGATCGGGCAACACCCGATTGCGAAAAGCCTCTATTTTCTGAATCAGATTTTGGTGTGCGTGGTTTTCACACTGCTTGCTCAAAGGTTCACGAGCGGGTATATCGGCTTCAGCCATAATGCAGATTCCTTACATCTGTGGTGGTCAGGGACCCCGCATTGCAAGTGCGGGTGTTCCCGCCTTTATGGCAGGGGGAGGCTCAGGAAGCAAGGAATATTACGGGCGACGGTGCGTAGCGTCTAAAATGGGACAGCGACTCGGAAAAGCTCTATGTCTGCGTTTGAACCATTTTTTATCGCGTCAGTCGCTAAGACGCTTGCTGAACTGAAGAAACTGCCTCTACAGGACCAAGCAATGGCACTCCTTCGCCGGCTTGCCCAGCTGTTTCCCAAAGACCGGATTATCGACGGGCCTCACAAGCAGAATCTTTTGCTGCCAAACGACCCTTACGGCCTCGCGACGGGCTTTGATAGATCCGAAAGCCACGCGGTCATCATGCACCTCCTCGGAACACCTTGGAATCGGCTCGTTAACGAAGGACTTCTGATAGAGCCAGCCGGCAATGGATTTTATGCAATTTCTGAAGAAGGATGGTCGGCCATTGAACTAGCCAAGAACGGCATCTCATCGCTTCCCGATTCCCCAGAGGCTCCTCCGCACGGTGTCCCCACCGCGTTCATTTCGTACTCATGGGACAGCCCAGAACACAAGAGATGGGTCAGCAGTCTTGCGTCAAAACTTCAGGGAGAGCACGGTGTAAAAACAATTCTCGATCAATGGGATTTGTACCCCGGTTCAGACAAGACGCTCTTTATGGAGAATGGCATCGTGGCAGCGGACTTCGTGTTGGTTGTCTGCACTCCTGAATATGCACGGAAGAGCAATAAGCGGACCGGCGGAGTCGGCTACGAGGCTATGGTCCTTACGAGCCAGCTCGCAAAGAATATTGGTCAAGGAAAATTTATACCTGTTCTTCGGGCGGGCGAGTGGAGTAACGCTATGCCTACGTGGATCGAGTCGAAAATAGGCGTCGATCTCCGAGGAGATGCCTACGATGAGGATGAGTACAAAACTCTGCTGAGAGCTCTCCATAGAGCGGTGGCCAAACCTCCTCCACTGGGCCCGCGACCCGATTTTGATGCCGACTCAACGTCATCCGGGCCCCTAATACACGAGAATGCCGTGACAGCTGTGATTCGAGGAGCCAGCCTAGCGAAGAGAAATGAAGTCGAAATCAGGTCAGAAATATTGAAAGCGCTCTCGGATAACAGCCTGTGGCCTGGGCCAAGAGCAATGACCGGCGGGGGCTATCCTGCTGTCAGAGCGGCTGAGCTTGCGGAATATCTATCGATGGATCTTGACACGGTCGCAGATCATCTCGAATATCTTGAAGGGCGAGGTCGTGTAAATAGAAATAGCGGGACTTTCGATAACCATGCACCCCAATGGAATGTCATTCCGAGATAGTCATACGCGGGACGCAGCGAATGGAATCCACCGGAGAAAAGAGTAATGCGATTTCATTTGTGGGAAAGATTCAGCAGCTACGACACTTTAGTCGATGATTCGAAATTCGCCTCACTTATCGAAGATAACTTTGCCTCTGTTTCGCTGGAGCGTGGGACGCACAAGAGTTTAATCGAGAAAATCAGCGAAATCGCTCGTGTCCGCATCCAGATAGAGTCGCTGTCAGGACTTCTGGGCGAAGGTGAATCAGCGCGCGGTCATACCGTTTTCGGTTGTCCCGGCGACTACTTCGACATGATCGCAAAGAGCTATCCAGGCATGCTCTGGTGGCTCACCGACAATGGACTGAATATGGAGGTCGTGCCCCCTCTTTGCGAGCGCCTTGCCACCCGCCTTCTCGAACTTGAGAAGCTTGCGCCGCAGAATCGTGGGTTTGCTTTTGAGGATTTTCTTGACGCAATGTTTGCGGTTGCGGGGCTATCACCGCGCAAATCGTTTCGTTTAGTTGGTGAGCAGATCGACGGCAGCTTCGAATTCAACGGCAACACCTATCTGGTGGAGGCCAAATGGCAAGAAGCGCCAATCGGTCAACGCGACCTTCAAGCTTTCGCCGGCACGGTAGGATCCAAAGCAGACTGGACAAGGGGCCTGTTTGTAAGCAACTCAGGTTTTAGTACGGATGGCCTGACCTCCTTTCAACAGGGCCAAAGATTGCGGATCATTTGCCTCTCTGGTAGCGATCTCCGAGACATATTCGCGCACAGTCTCAATCTGGTGGCAATCCTCGAACTCAAAATGAGACGAGCTGCTGAAACAGGGCGTGCCTATATTCCGGTAGGGGATCTTGTTGATCTGAAGTAACTGTTGTCCTCGTTGACTATGCGACTTCAAATGCCTGAACGCACTGCAGATTTCTGCGCGGTTAGAGTTCAATGAGCCCCTCGCAATCACACAATCATCACTACGTTCCACAGTGGTACCAGAGGCGTTTTCTGCTCCCCGGCCAGGACAAGCTCTTCTATCTGGATCTGAAGCCGGAGACCGTTATTGGTGACGGTTTCAGCTATACGAAGAGAGCGCTCAAACAAGCAGCTCCTGTAAAGTGCTTTTGCATAGACGACCTTTACGCAATGAGGTTCGGCAAGCAGACGACAGACATTCTCGAAACCCGACTGTTCGGAGCTGTCGATAAGAAGGGCGCAGCTGCGGCGGAGCATTTCCGCTATTACAACGATTACCTTGCTGACACCAACGAACGCTACAGAGATCTCGTGAGATACCTGGGCGCGCAGAGGTTTAGAACCCCGCATGGACTCGATTGGATGAAGAAGTTCTACCGCCTGGGTACCCATACGCAGGTGCTTCTTTTCATGCAGGGCCTATTTCAGGCCTACTGCACCATGTGGATGGAGGGCGTCTGGGAGATCGTTCATGCAAGACAATCGACCACAAAATTCATTGTGAGCGATGATCCCGTCACTTTTTATAACCGGCGCATCATCCCCGGTGGAGTTTCCTATCCGGGCGGAGAGGATATTCCGCAAACAGGAACGCGCACTATCTTTCCGTTGGGCATGGATTCCTGCCTCATCATCACTCACCTCCAACTGGCGCGTAATCCATGGAGCAATCCCGGTGCAAATCGAGAGAACGCGCGAATATTCGATCAGGGTATTTCCAACCTCACCGAAATTCAGTTTGGTCGCGAGCTTGAAGAGGATGAGGTTCTACGTATCAACCACATACTCAAACAGCGGGCCACCCGGTATGTAGCTGCGGCGGAAGCCGACTGGCTTTATCCTGAGCGCCACTTGAACGGTTTCCACTGGACGAAACTGGACGAAGATTGGTTTCTCTTACCGAATCTCTGCAAGGTACGCTTTCATTCCATGACGATGGTGGGAAATGCTGACGGTACGGTCTGGGGTGTGGACGAATATGGCAGGCCTCCCGGTCACCCGTTGTTCAACGATGAAGCTCGACGCAGTGAGGAATTCCAGAGATTTCAGAAGAGCAAACTGGAGTGGGTAAAGAGGCGGTTAGGAAAATCAGTAGCCCACGTGGTGAACCAGATGCGCGAAGACTCTATGGGAGATGGTGAAATGGATCACCATTTGCGAGAGGCAGGCCTGTTGCCTCCCGAAGAAGCAGCGCCACAGACAAACACGGACCCGGAAACCTAAACCCTCATCTCGCCCTGATCTGCCGCTCGCCGCAGTGGCCGCGCTTCGTGCTTTCGTTCTTTCGTTACGCCCTCCCTCTTTCGCTTCATCCTCGCCTTGACCTCATCGTGAAGCAAGATCCCGCCAGTTTCCCGGTAATGCTCTACGGCAAACATCGCTGCCGTCTGAGAGTGGTATCGCTCCACGCCCATCGGTCTGTATTCCGGCTTCAGCTTTGCCTTACGGCTTAGGCTCAGGAAGCGGACCTCGTTGCCGGGCAGGAGGGTGACGGAGTATTGGGGTTTTTGGATCATGCTTTAAGTCCATTTGCTATCTGCGCTGCAAGCTGGCGGTAGGTGGTAGGATGGCAGACCATACGCCTCCTTGCGCATTTCAGAGTGGTGGGCTTCCACCGAGAAATCGAAGTCGCGGGCTTCCTCGGCAGTCTCGTAAGGTTCGGCAACGACGATGGGCGTCTTGGGGTCGAACTCGCGTCCGTGGACGGATTTGAAGGCCGTGGCCATCAGATGGAGATGGTCAAAGAAGGGGCGAGCCAGTTCCGGGTCGAACGCAGAGCACAGAGCCCACTGATCCCTCGCTGCGGCATGAGCCTCGTAGCATAATTGCCAGTCTTGGGAGATGGTGGAGGGGGAGAAGGCGTACATCGGTGGAACTCAAGTTGGTTAAGTTCCGTGGAGCATATCGCATTAAAACGCGAAGTCAATCGTAATTCGTATCATAATGCGATAAAAGGTACGGGTTATTGATAAGCTATTGCTTAACTTACATAAGCAACCTGAATGCCGTTGGCACAGAGTAAGGTGTGCCATAATGTGTTCCTGATATTTTCGGGAGCTGATGTGAATAAATGTCTTCTTTCTGCTTTATTTATCCTCGCATTCACCGCCGCAGGCCTTTCGGGTAAGGCATTGTCTGCGCAGACCCTCCAAGTGCCAGTCGACACATATAAAGTTCACTGCAGCTATCCCAACGGTCAGCCGGTGATGTGGTTTGCGGATCCCAGCCTGAACGATGTCGGTTATACAACGCAGAAAGGAATCTATTACAACCCTACTGTTTTGAGTAGCATGTCCGACCACCTTCACCTTTTCTGGCTGGGTCACGAATGCGGCCACGCTCATCTCCAGACCACGAATGAAGATAGTGCTGATTGCTTTTCTGCGCAGACGGGGGTAGCGCAGCACTGGTTTGATGCAAGCGACGCAGCTGAGCTCGGCAAGGAAATGCAGAACAACCCCGGGGACAATAGCCATAGGCCCGGGCCGCAAAGGGTCGCGCACGTTATACAGTGCATGGGAGTAGCTTCGGCATCGGCTAGCGGAGAGCCGCCCGGTGGCGGATCAGCCTCCACATCCAATGGAATTGGCCCGTCCCTGCCGTCCAGAAGAGACCCCACAGGCATAAATCATGATGTGGACTCACTCTGCGATTCGCTAAGCCAGATGATGACGGCTTCGGACGATGGATTTGAGAGCATTCGCGGTGATGACAGAACGCATGCTTCCTCGTTCTCAACGCTCAAACTTCCGCTTGCCCTTTCCTGCCATATCTCAAAATTGGCGCATACAGACTATACCTGCGAGTTTTCGCCAGCGTTTTATGATCCGCTCGTTCACCGGACAAAGGCTTGCTTCCCTAATGCGATCGAGTCAGATGGAGCAGAAGTTACCAGCTTTACAATTGGCGCACACACATTCTCAGTTTACAAAGATAAAGAACAGACAATACTGCGGATGAACCCACCGAAGCAGTAAGCGCAAAAGTCGGGGATGGACTTAATTGCTCAGCCTGGAAGAATAATCTGACGCAATAGTGCGCACCACTCGATTTCGACATTTTGCTTCAGGGGCGCTTGATCGCCGGTCATACCGTACGCCTGGAGGTTGTACCGATTGGGAAGACTGCCGGGATAAAGAAGTTTTACAACTTCCTCTTCCCCAGACACTTTGACAAGTACTTGTTTACCAAGATAGCGGTCGAAGCCTTCGGTTATCTTTCCGTCGAACACAACGAGAGCGCCGTCATCGACAGATGACTTGCTTGTGCAGATACGAAAGATCTCCGCAGTAGCCGAGTATTCTGCTCCCTGGAGCATACTTTGCTCTTTTTGAGTTGGTTCGCTGGCTTCCCTGAATATTGTCGCGCCATTTGTTATATAGCCAGCGAGGGGCTTTATATTCTCATTTACCCCGCAAAGCAATTCTGAAATTGGAACGCCTGCGGACTCGGCCAGCTTTTGAGCGTTGACGGTTGTGATTGAGGCGCTGACTCCACTGAGAAAATTTCTGACCGCTCCTTCTGATATCCCTGCACTACCCGCCCAGGAGAGCACAGACAAACTCTTCTTCTGAAGAACGGCTTGTATGGAGCGGCGCTGGCGGTCGGCGATCAGCTTATCGTATTCAATGCTCTTCATTTCGCCGTTGTAACCCATTCGTACTTTATTGCTATCGCATTGATATGCGATATGGCGCTTGACAATTCGTATTGTTGTGCGAGTATGCGCCGCATGACATCACGAATAAAGAACGCAATAGCCTGTATCCGTGAATACAGAAAGAAAGCTGGGCTCGCCCGCTTCAAATTTGCGTGTATGGCGGGAATTCCTGAAGGCAGCATCCGCCACATCGATGACTCTTCCTGGAACCCAACGCTTGGCACCGATCCCTTCAGCTTCCGTCCTGTGGACCATGCATGATGACTGGGCGCGCATGAGGCGAGAAATGGGCTTAGGGCCGAATCAAAAGAAATAACAGGAAAACACTCATGCGCTGGCTGCCTCTAACCCTTTGCCTGATGGCCTGCTCGCCGGATAGAGAACTGCTTGGCACAGTCAATACCCAAGTGAATGCGATGCCGTTTAGCGGACCATATCCCTGCCAGAAATACGTCAAGGAAAAGCATACGGAGCTTCTGGCGAAGGGCGTCCCGGACGATGACATGGCGGTGCTCTACGGCATCACCTACGGATTCAAGGCGCATGTCGTCTTGGTCGCGGAAGGCTACGTTTTAGACAATCGCTACCCGGATATATCAAGAGAGCCCAGAATGGCCGTGGCGGACCGAATACCCGCTGCTGCCGTGGAATGGGCAGCAATACATTGAACAATCGACGCAGGAGCCCGCCTTCTTTTATGAAGGAGTTCCCATGCGTTACAACCCTTTATTCGTGATTATGGTTTTCGTGATTGTGGCGATAGCGCAGTCACACTGAGTTCGTGCCGGCACTATCCATCGTTTGGTTCACTTTGGCGCTCCTCCTTCGGGAGGAGCGCTTTTTTGCATTACAGGCGACGGGTCTCGCATTTGAAGCTGCCGACTTAGCATCTCTTCCTGCGTCTCCGTTGTGGGCGTCGATCCCGAAATATCGATGGTGCCGAAACTCCAATCAATATTTCCGGCAACATCGCGCGGGTAGCGAGGGTGCACGTCCTCGAACAGGATTTCGCGAGTGAATAAACCATTTTCATCGGTCTTGAATCGCCAGACATTGAGACCAAATAAAAGTTCGCCTGCGACATTTGCGCATACGATCGTCTCATTCCATGAATTGTTCAAGGTTTCGAATGAGATTTGCATCGCTATCCGATGCTCGACATTTAAGGTGACGGGTTTTATTTTCTCGACTGCCTTCGGCGGAAGCGACGGATACACGAAGCCGTCGACGGGCCGCGGTGGCATGCCGATTAAGACAGAAATTCGTATTGTATTTAACGGATTATCACCGAAGTGGCGGATTGTCATGACGTGCTTACCGTTTACGACGGGGTAATAGATCGCTGCGAAGCTATCGCCGCCGGTCAAATTGCCCCCGATTCTTTCGATAAGCCTTTTGTTCTCCGATTCCAGAGCCATAAGCTTTTCCGCTTGCTTATCGGTTTCTGTCTCTCGATATCTCGCATAGATGGCAGCTGCGAAAGTGACAAGAGCCGATGTCAGTCCGGCGATGTACGCGCCGTTAGTTTTATCGTGGTCGTGTCTGAGGAAATTGCCGATGACGGCCGCACAAGCGAGAGAGCTTAAGCCAAGTGCGTAAGGGACTACGGATCGAATTTTCTTGCGCCAGCCTGTATTTTCCAATTTCGGGCTCCATTTAGTGATCGATTCTAGATGGTATCGAACCACCGCCATGATGCCATGTCATGACATCACTCCGGCGTGGCAAGCCAAGCATCGAGGATCGCCTGCATCAGGTCTGAAAAGTCCGTCTTGTCCCCACGCCGTCTCAGACGCTCCAGCGCGCGGATGAACAGGCTGCAAGATGGCATTCAGTTCTGGGTTGTTTTGGTTCGTATAGCAATATCGCGTCGCGTATGACGCCTGAGCCTCGTTGACCTCTTTGGGTGTGGGAATTTGAGGTGTTTTATTCCTCGCAACCGTAGGCAATATATGGAGACATGCTGTAGGGGCGACAGGAAGAATTCCTTCTACATTTGGTCTCGCAAAACCTTGTCCATAAACAAGGAAATTGTTATCCATGCGTTCCCACGTAATTACCGGAGCGTCGCCGATGACGAATGGCAGCTCGGGCGTGGTGTGCATGACGTTCCATTGACCGTTGTCCAGATGCTCGTCGAGATATGACATCGCCCGCTCCATGCCATCGACATACAGGGTTTGCTGGTGGTCTCTATGCAGCATCTTGTCCACCATGGTTTGAACCGCTTGTCGGACTATGTCAGGCGAAACGGTTTCCTTAATCTGCCGGCCATCGCGAATCATGTCCAGGGTCCACTTGCCCGCTATGGCCGATATCTGTCTCTCGTTTGCCAGCAATGCTCTGGTTGATTCAAGGGCAGAGTCGACTTGCTGCTTCGTGGCACCGCGTCTGGCTTCTGAGCGGTTCCATAGCAGAGTGACATATCGCGTGAGCTGGCGAACATGGGTCCGCGAGAGCACGAATGTTCGATAGCGCAATTGATCAATGAATTGATGAACGGGGTTCTCGAATTCATCATTGAGGCGTTGCTCTAGCTTTGCTTCGCGCTCGCCATCTGTTGGATCTGCGAAATGGCCGCTGACACGGGTCGCAGTACGGGGAGATGCTCGGGGCCATGGAGGCCGTTCGCGGGCGTATTGCCACAGGCGGCGCGCCTTCGTGACGTGATCGTCATAAGCGAACTGGTCGAGTAGCTTTCTCGGGACGGTGTGCGATTTCATATCGAACGTTCAAGAGGAGCATACAGCGGGAAACGAGAATGCAACACCTTCATCGCCAACAAGAGATGTCGGGAACCGCGTATAGGAGGATGTATGCGTGAGGGGCATCAAGCAGGCTATTTCCTGATCTTCGACGCGGCCGCAGCCACGCACTCGTCCCGCAACTACGTTCGCGACATGCGCCCTCGAGCAATGCAAGAGATCCGCGACAGCAGCCAGCGTCAAGGGATCATCAGTGTCCATACATTTAATGACGTCTGGGCGCCTAAGTTTTAGAGTTGTCTGTCCAATCACCGGATGAGCTACCATTTACGCAATCATTTTTCACTCCGAAGGAGTACCCCGATGCCCTTGGTAGCGAGACTCTCTGCACTGCTGCTATTCACATCTGTTTTCGCTTTTCCCCAGCAACCCACCACGAGAGACGCGCCGATGGGTCGATACCAACTCATACCTGTCGTCATAGAGCCGCAGGTAGGAACGGGGGAACAAGCCCCAGAACACTCCCTCTTTTTGCTCGACACAAAAACAGGACAAGTCTGGAAACTTCAGACCGGAGGCATCGTGAAAGATGCCAATGGTAAACAGGGAGATTTGCCTGACACATTTCTGCCGATCGGCTTTGGTCCGGTAGCAACTGGCGGTCTTCCGCCCACATTCGTGCCTTACCCTCTCAAATAATTAGAATCAACAGCATGGAAACGAAACAGATTATCGCGGAATTGGCTAAGGAAATAGCCCGTCTCCAGCAGGCCAGAGCGCTTCTCAGCGACTGGGGCGGATCTGTTCGGAGTGGCAAAAAGAGCGAGAAAACGGGCACCCTGAAATAGAAAGCATGAAAAAGAAAGTCTTATACGTTCTTGCCCTCGTTGAACTCGCCATCGTTGGCATTCTCTGGCACGCCGAGCTGACTGGTCCCGGCACCCCTTGCTAGCGATGCTGGTATTGTATTCTCGTTCGCGGCGATCCACTCATCGAGCGACACCCGGCGGACGAGCCTTCTCCGTCCCAGGGACACCGCTGGTATCGGCCTGCAACCGCGTACCCGCCCTGCGACCACATTGGCGATATGGGCCTTCGAGCAATGCAGGAGTTCGGCTACCGCAGCCAGCGTCAGCAGATCATTCGCTTCCATACTGTAAATAACGTTTACGAGACGCGCTTTTAGAGTTCCTTGCTGACGGGTCCATAGAAACTTCGCCGGAACAGCCCCACTCTGTGGCAGAATTACTCGTTACAATTCGGGCATCCTCTAGGAGCCCGTAAGGACTGGTTTCATGACTGCCGACAAGCTTTTACAGACATTGAAAGAGATCGTAAACCTTGATAGCTCTCTCAGCCTTCAAACAACTGTCGAGCAAATCAGAGACGCTCTCGTCACTTTAACGGGTTCCCCTGCCTCCGCTCCGCACCAAACGCAGCTCGGGAATGCCTTACAGGCACTCCAAAACGCAAGCGATTCTCTACGCTCCACGCTTACACCGTCCCAAATTGATGCGATAGCATCGCTCGGGGGCAACGAGTTTTTCAGCCCTGAAATCGCACAACAAGTTAAAGGCGTCATTTCTGCGAATGCCATGACGCCGTCGGTCGCGAAAGATTTTGTTCAGTCGCTCGCTTCACGCCGTAGCGAATTTCTCAAGACGGTACAAACGACATTGACTGGCCTTGAAGGGCTTCTTTCCCATGGTAAGGAACGCCCCCGTCTGCCAGCAGACATCTCCTTCCTGGTTCCACGTCAGCTTTTCGACAACCGTCTCGATGAATTTACGAAAGAACTCCGGTTCATAAATCTTTTGATCGAGCACTTCTCCGAAGCTATTACGGGAACACCCGAATCTCCGCAGCTCGAAACCCTCGCATCCTCAGACCCTACAGTAATCCTGAATACCGCGATCTCCGTAATTGGAACGCTTGCGAGCGCCGTCACAGCATTTCTGGCGGCATGGGAAAAGATAGACAAGATGCGCCGAATGCGTACCGAACTCGCCGAAATGGCCGTATCCGCAAAAGCTCTCGATGAACTCACAGAGCGTGTTAATTCCAATATCGAAAGTGTTGTCGAAGAAGTGGCAACGAAGGCGATAGCCGCTTTTCCTCTGAAAGATCAGGGACGCAAGACCGAACTACACGCCTTTATAAAAAACGACCTGAGAAAGCTGTACATCCAGATTGAGCGTGGATTAGTCGTCGAGTTCCGCGTCGATCCTGCTCAGGAACCCGATGAACCTGAAGCCCAGACCGCTTTCAAGTCTATCGAGAGCATTTCCAATACCATTAGATTTCCAAAGGCCCTTGAGCAGCCGATGCTGCTATCTGACGGGGATATTCTCGATCCAGACACTCTGATTGCTGCTTTTGCAGAGCCGGAAGAAATTCCGGCCCAGCCAGCAGCCAAGGCCACCAAGAGAACGCGTCCGAAATCGGCAAGCGGCGCATGATGCCGGTGAGCACAGATTCACCATGGAAGCTTTGGGCGTTGCGCATTTTGCTGGGCGGCCTCGGTGTCGGCGCTGGGTTAGGAATAGTCGTTGCCATCTCGATATGGATGCTTGACCGCCCCAAGGGCTGGGACACGCGAGCATTACAACCTCATCATGTAACGGTGGCTGGCATCGGTCACGCGAAGGATAATGGGCCCAGACTAGATGTGGACAGCATAGGAACGGAATTTACATTCGACCTTGAGAACACAACGTCTGAAGACATCACGCTTCCCAAGAGCGTGCGCGTAATGCTTTCGGACAAGAACAGCGGATCGCTTGCGGATTCAACCTTGGTCTTACAGAAGGACTACTTTCTTCCGGCGAAGCATACTGTCTCAATCAATCTTGAGAATGCGAATGAGTGTGTCGCGACCATGAAAACAGACGCATGTTTCGATTCCTTTTTCAAGGATATGGGTGAAATTGTGATTTTCGACCAACCGGCAAAGAGAGAGATCAAGCTCCCTATCCCTCCCTTCAAGGCGACTAAAGACGGCGAGCCAGAATTTATCAGCACAGACTAAACGGGGCCGTCTCCTCGACATTCAGGAGCCGCCTATCGGTATTTCCATTAGACACCGACTTGGCACGTGGATGCATTCTGCCTTAATAAACGTCCCGACAACGCAGTTTTAGAGTTTCTTCGCTAGAACAAAATCGCTGCGTTATGATTGGTTCGCTCAATCATTCCGGAGGAACGGCTTATGTTCGGCACCGCACCCCCAATATCCATCGACAAAAATGTCGCCACGATAACCAGGAACATCGGCAGCTATATCATCACTATCTCGGTCGAACGAGTCGGAGCCGAGCACATCGAAGAGGGCGAGGTAGGCAGGGTTCTTACTGAAAACATACCCACTCTCTTTATTCAAAGGTATTCACCTGGAAGCAAGTGAATTTCCGTCTCTAGATGTTCGAAAGGAGATCTTCGTCCTGTTGAAGAGAGTAAAATTCTCGGCAATGCTGAGCACGCGAGGGTCCGGCGATGACATTTCCCCGCATTCCAAAAATCCCCATACCCTTCGGCCTTCGTTTCCCGCAAACGAACCCCACCTCTACCCCGATATTGGAGGCCATTGAGGCGCTGGCCTGGAAGGGCTACAACTGCTCAAAGTTTTACCTCGACACCGTTCAGGGAATGAGCGATCCCTACGACAGACAAGGCGAGAACCACCATCAGGGTATCGCCCGAACACACCGTCTATCCAACGGCACCGTCTATTGGTTTCTCTCGCATTCCGAGGTCGATCAAGGCAGTCAGGGAAGCATTTCGGTCTACTGCTATGACTTCCCACTCGACGACGAGCACGTAGTCACGAATAAGCCCCTCTACACAGCGCCCATGACCCAGATCCTCATGATCAACGATAGGCATCCGTCAGACATTGTTTTCCTGCCAGACTTTGAAAACAGAGATGCCGGCTATCTCTTCGTCACGCAGGAGTATGACCTCCTGAGGCTGCAGGTCTTCTATTGGAAGCTGAACGAGGATAAGACGCCGGCAGATCTAGTCTCAGTAGGCATCATTCAGTCGGACGTTGATAATTACGGTCCTCAATTCGTCTTCATCGATCTTGTGGGCGATACATACTATCTCGGGCTGGCCAGCGAGCATTGGGGCGTATGTCAGGTTTATAGAGCAGCCAAGACTGACTTGTTTCCTGAGCTTGATCATTTCCAGATGAATCTTCAGGCATTCAACCCGATTCCCGGCGCTGAGTTTTACCCCTTTGAGACTGCAAACTCTCCGAGCCAGATAAAACTCATTCGTGATTCAACTGGCGCATGGTTCCTTCTTCAATATGGAGGTCTCCCAGAAGGTGATATGAACGGAAACGATTATGTCGATATTTATCCGATCAGCTTCGAGCCTTTTGCTATTTCACCGATGATCAAGAGGGTGCACGTCTACTTCGCCCATGGCGATACCGGCTTTACCAGTACAGGCACTCATTACGTCGAGCCAAACGGACAGATTCTTATCTCTTCGTCCTATCGATGGTCCGAAGAAGAAAGCGATGAGTACGGCTACGTAAGCAGAGTTGATGAAATTCTCGGTGCAAGCTGAACATTGCTATGAGCCCGCTACGCCATTACGTCTGCCCCGACTGCCGTCCTGACGCCAAGTGCGCCCACTGCCAGCTAATCGACATGGAACACGAAACCATGTTGAACGTCTGCGGCTGGTGTCGCCGGCGCATGCTTTGCTACGAAGCATGTGGCTGGTGGAAATGCCCGCGATGCACGAATATGAACTGGTTCGGTGAGCCTTGTGAATCGTGCGGTTACAAGCCTGAGCCGACGATCAACTAACACCTGGCCGTATCGAACCTAACCGTTCGCCTCACTGTCAGCAGCGACAAGCGCTTCGAGCATAGAGAATCCAAGCCTGTGTGCCTTGATCCAAAACTTTCTCTCGTCCCTCGGCAACTGGCGAATTGCGAATAGGTAGGCGCGCTTCTGCCACTCATCCATTTGCCCAAAGGAGGTCTTGACGAGTTGCAGCCATGGAAGTGATTCCGTGGTGTTTCCTGCAGCAAGCAAGATTTCACGCTGCGCGAGGGGAGAAAGAGCATTGAACTGCTGCACTAACCGATCCATATGATTAAGCTCTTCAATGCGGGCGAACAGGCTCAGAAGCACCATTTGCAGATATTCATTGTGAACCACAACGGGCTGATGAAGGGCGCTGAGAACACCGTCGCCAATCAAGAGCCAATCTCCGGTAAAAGTCTCAGCTGCAGATTTCAAGTAGGCGGCAGCATCCCCTATTGCCGGTAAGAGCCTGGCAATATTATTCACGATCAGAGGAACACTCGAAGGTATCCCCGTCTGGGCCAGACGCCTCAAAAACCACCGTAGACGAATGTAATCGGGCTTATGCTCCGAAAGATATGCTGCCAGAACAGCATTTATCTGCGAGGACTCCAGTATGTGAAGATCGTCAGCAGATAAGCGCGACAGTGGTACGCGGGAGTAAGGTCCCCCATGTCGTCCGATGACTGCGAGGATTTCAGCTTCTTCTGAGTTGATCGGATTGTTGATGAGCATTGTCTCGGCGCGACGCCTGAACACTTCTGACTCAAGAATCTCTGTTTTCTGTTTGCTCAAAGAAAGCTTTTGCGTTTTATCCAGAAAATCGGCTACCTCGAAAATTGCGGTTTGCGCCTTCTCGCGAGAGTCGCAGAAGATAAACATGTCGTCAACGAATCGGCAGAAAGAAAATCCCTTCAGCCTCAGATAATCGTCCAGAGGTATCAGGACAGCCTCGGCCAAGAAATTCGATGCATGTGGACCCGTAGGAATACCGCGGCTGACACCCTCACTTGATGTCGCGAGAAGGTTAATCAAAGCCCTGACGCAGACCCCTGGAATCCCCGCTTGAGCCAGCTGATTTTCCAAAGAGTGATGGGAAATCTGGTTGTAAAAATCGGTAATATCAACTACGGCTACCGAGGGCACGTTCTGCCCAGTGGGCGCTATAACAGACTTCATCTGGGCAATCCGCCAAAACGATTCCCAAGGATTACCGGCCGCGAACATCGTTCCACTCACATCTGGCGCAAACCGGTAGCTGAACACGCTGTTCTCTGCTGTCGGCCTACGGCGCGACTCGATCAGTGATCCATACTCGTAAACAATTGCGTTGAAGAGGAGCGAATCGATTGGATCTAGCTGACAGGCGCGGCGAAACGACAGATCGTCTTTAGGAACCAGAACCCGCCGCATGGGGTGCCACTGGTGTTGCGAAATATCGATCCGCTCAAGTTGTGGACGTACCGCTGACCATTTGTCTGCCAATATGGCTAGTTCGAATGGCCTGGGGAACAGATCGCCGTCGCCCTCGGTTTCAAGATGTTTGAGAGACCAATCTAACGACCCCGCCGACAACTTGTTGTTGACCATCCAGCCATATTACTGCCTCTGATTCAATGGTCGTTGGCATTTCCGAATGAACGCCCGTTCGCTCGCATCACGCCTAATTGTTCTTGGCATTCGGGTCGTGGAAACATCCGTCTTCACTGGTACACTTTTGCGCATTACAGAATCCGAGAAATCTTGGAGTTTAGTATGCGTCGAGCCCCACTTTCACTTTTCCTGGTTTTCGCACTGACAGGATGCAAAACCACTCAGCCAACAGCCGTGAAGAAGCCTTCAGGCGCTAGGCCACCATCGTTCAACTCTCCCACCTTCTCCAAGGCAGTCCTCGATGCTGCCCGCGCCAATCGCCCCGCCCCGTCCACTCCACAGCAGAAACAGGCCGCTTTCGTTCAAATCTTTCACAAGCCCTTTCCTGTTTTTCGGGATGGGGGCGGTGGTCAGGGGCAGTCCTGGAACCTCACGGTCGCAAGCCCATCGGCCGAGCCCAATGACGGCTCCTACTATCTAGACACATTCTTGATCTTTGAGGACGCGTCGGAGGTATGGACCCATCCCGGAGATTACGTTGCAATGCTTGAAGTCAACCAAAACCCCTGGATCATGGTCGAAACGCAGGGCTCCCCAAACAAATCCACGTTTCTAGACTGCTCGATAGGTGAAGTATCTCCGCCAGATGCCAATGCACAGTTCCAGTTTGACGCGGCATTGCCAATCGACGCACCTTTTACTAACGCTTCTATCGTCACCCCATCCCAAGGGCACGTCTACTACGGTCTCGCCCCTGTGCCACTAGCGTCGGATGGTGTTACCCCATACATCCAGATACGCTTGAGACCAGCACCGAACAGCAAATTCACAAGCTTCAACTTTTATGGATGTGAGTTTTCGTATGTGAACTAGAGGTTAACTCACCTTCGGGCCACCGCCGTGAATCTTGTACCACTTCGACGGAAAGCGCGGCTTGCCGTTGCTGAGCATTCCATCGGAGCTAATGCTTGGATCTTCCATAGCGCCGCTGAACAGTTCCAGGAACACGTCCCGCTTTTCCAGACCCGAATCCTTGATGACGATAGCGGCGTGTGCCGCAATAGCGTTCAACAAAGCTTATCGACGTCAAGAACCTTCCTGACGGCCTGAGGGCGGCTACATTACGGAACCCGATGCCTGACGCGACGTCGAACAAGACTGCCAGGCCGGTACTTAACTTCGGTGCGATCAACTTCTATACCGATGACACAAGTTTGGATCAGAGTTACGACAATCTCTCCAAGGGGAGCCGCTTTACATTCCCGCCAATCAAACCGTCCGAATACGACTTCGCTGGGAATTGCCTGCAGAGGAACTCGCCAAATACGGATCGGTAAAGATCTTGAACGCCTTTCTGCTTGGCTTCGTTCTTTACGACGATGCCACTAAATATCAGATCAACTTTCCGAAACCGGCTCTCGTGCAAGCGGCGCTCACCAATCTCGATACAAAAGAATCGGCACCGAAGGATGGCTTCGCCCCCGACAGAGGCCAGCCATGGGAGAAGTATGCCGCCTGTGCTGAAAAAGACAGGCTCGTTCCGCTATGCAAAAAAGCCAAGATTAATCTTTCTTACACCGCAGCGGCCGCATCTGGCTGGACCCCTGCGGGACCCCTAAATACATTGCCGATTCCTCCCGTCGGGTTGTACCTATTGCCCGACGAAGAAGTCTGCAAGACGGTATACGACTAGGATTTCTATTGCAGAAATCAAAAGAAATGATCTCAATGCGAGTATTGCCCTCGGCAACGATGAACACCAAATGAACACCATTAAGAGGTGCGGCGAATACGCCTTATCGGATTTCCCTAAATTCAATCGCAAGAAAGAGGTCGGGGAAGCCGCTATATTCTTGATTTAGCTTTTACAGTCAATTTCCCAAGCTGAATGTCGCCAATGCGATTCCCGTGGTTTCTATTCGTCGAATACGTCGCTCTGCGGCATCTCCACTAGGAGTGAACGCCGTTTTCCTGTCCGACGCGTAGTGAGCGCCATGCTTCGCATGGGATTAAGCATGACACGTCACCCCCGAATGGGTGCTGTAGAGCAACGTAAGGTTGCTGTGCGGGAACTATATGAAAAATAAGGGTCATTAGCTAAAGCGGCGCGGTTGGGGTTATCTTAGAGGCGAGCGCACGTTGCTGAAGGGGAACCTCTTGAGTTCTAACCCCTTAGCCCGCTTCCGGTCGCGTTGCCCGAATGTGAGCAATGCGTGGGCCAGGTCTGGCCCGAATCCAATCTCCAAACTTCGATCCGTATTAGGCGGTGCGCAGTGAAGCCGCCGCTACGCACCAAAAGCGTGAGTACTAAGGTCAGCGAGGCAGAATTTGCGTTGCTGGAAGAGCATGCTCGTTCCGCCGGGTTGACACTCTCGGAGTGGGTTCGGGGCGTTATTTTGAGTGCACCGCCAGAGTCCGGACTGGATTCCGGCGAGCTGGCGCTGGCCGAGGTGCTCGCGCTACGGTCGCTGTTTCTGAATCTCCAGTTCCGTTTAGACAAGGCTCCCTTGACCGAGGCGGAGATGCTCCAGCTGATAGAGCGGGCCGACGGGACAAAGATGCAGCGGGCGCGGGAACGTCTGGAGGCAGTGAGAAAAGAGGCGAAACAGAACGCCAACGAGACCCAACCGGAGGGGAGCTGAGCATGGCGGAATGGGGGAGGAAGGAATACGCGAAGGCTTGGCCAAGCCGAACGCCGGTGTGGACGTGGACGGCGATTCTGCTGTCAGTGGTGTTCTTACTGGGGATGCTTACGTGGGAATACGAGGGTAGCTGGACTGCTGCCGAGCGGTTGTATTTGTCGGATTACTTGAAGAGCGGAATGGGTGGAAAGACATCAGGGATGGCGGCAAGCAAATATACGCTGCTGGAGGCAGTGGTAGGGAAAGGTCAGCGGCTCGTAACAGGCGATGAGGTCGAACCCGTGATCGGGTCGGACGGCAGGCCGGGATACCGGCTGACGGATGAGGGCGTGAAGGACGGCATCTCCCGACTCACTTGGGTGACGGCCGTCTTCAATAACCGTGGTCTGCACAAAATGATGAGAGAGTCGGTGTACGCCGACCATGAGAGCTGGAGATTGAACCTGAGGCCGTTCTATCTCTCTTTGGCGTTTTTTGTGTTGGCGCTTTTCGTGGCCCTGCCTAGAGATCGAAGGCGACGGCTGATCTGGAAGCACGGACGGAGACTGCGCGGGCCGGAGCTGGTGACGACGGTGGAGTTCAACGAGAAACTGGGCAGGTCGAAGCTGTTGACGAAGCATCTCCCGGACGGGATCGCGCTGATCAACGAAGAGGGGACGTGGTGGGACAAATTCTTTCATAAAAACCTCAGCCGCTGGGCACGCGTTCCACGTGATCGCGAAGCGATGCACTTCCTGATCGTTGGCGACAGCGGAACCGGCAAATCGGCGGCGATTCGGCAAATGCTTTCTCAGGTCTGGGAGCGGGGTGAGGCAGCCATCGTGTACGACCCGGCAATGGAATATTTGCCGCAGTTCTACAACGAGGCAAGGGGTGATGTGATCCTGAATCCCTTAGACGCTCGATGTCCATTCTGGACTCCGGGCGACGAGGTTCCACACGAAGCCGAGGCTCTTACCTTAGCCGTCAGCCTATTCCCGGACCAAGGTCGCGAAAACCGATTCTTCGTTGAAGCGCCAAGGAAAATCTTTGCCCATTTGATCAATCTAAGGCCAACACCCGAGGAACTAACGCGCTGGATGGCCAATGCTGAGGAGATCGACCAACGGATCGAAGGTACGGAAATGGCGGCGATGATCGACCGTGGGGCGGCAAACCAGCGGAGCGGTGTCCTGGGGTCGTTGAACATGGTTGCCGATGCGTTCAAGCTGTTGCCCAAAGAGTCGGAAACGACGCGCCGGTGGAACACGGTGGATTGGGCGAAGGAGCGCAAGGGTTGGGTGTTCCTCACATCGAAGCCGACCATGCGTGAAAGAATGCGCCCACTCATTAGCCTTTGGCTCGATCTGCTTGTGTTGCGTCTGATGAACGACGATACAACGCGACGCAAGACTTGGTTCGTGCTGGACGAGCTGGCCAGCCTGCAGCATCTCCCGCAGCTCAAGACTGCCGTGACGGAAAACCGAAAATCGAACAACCCGATAGTGCTTGGCTTCCAGGGAAAAGCGCAGGTAGAGGCGTTATATGGCCACGTCGCCGAGGCCATGCTCTCACAACCGGCGACAAAGATATTTCTGAAAACAAGCGAACCCCATGCATCGGAGTGGATCTCGAAGGCCATCGGCGAAATAGAGATAGAACGCTTTCGGGAATCTCGGACGATGGGAAAATTTCCCATGAACTCAAAGAATGAGCAGCGGGACATCACGCGAGAGCCATTGGTCATGGCATCAGAAGTGAGCGGCCTCGATCCGTTGCATGGCTATCTCAAGCACGGCAATCTGGTCGTCCGTATGCGCTTTCCTTACCTGGAGCTTCCGAACACTGTCGAGAAGTTTGTCGAACGTAAGGTGACGGCGATGCTTGGGAAACCGGTTCCGCTCCCTGAGTCGGAGGTTCTTCCTCCGAAGCGACGGCCCTCGGTTGCTACTAAGACGCAACCTACTCAGCCCGCGGAAGTGAACGGCCAACATCCCTACTTCGAGTGAAACGATCATGGTGACGCTCTCGAAACCGATCTCTGCTGGGCAGGCGCAGGCCTACCACAAAGAGGAGTTCACTAACGCCAAAGAGAATTACTACACCGACGGCACCAGCGTGCGCGGGGAGTGGCAGGGCCAACTGGCGGATCGATGGGGTTTGACGGGTGAAGTCGGAGAAGAGGAGTTCAAGCGGCTCTCAGAAGGGCGACATCCAACGACCGGCGAACAGCTTGTACGCTATCAAGTCGCACGTGATTACACGAACGAGCGCGGCGATCAAGCGCATTCAATGGAGCACCGCGCGGGATGGGATGCGACATTCAGCGCGCCGAAATCTGTTTCTCTGACGGCGTTGGTGGGCGGCGACGAACATGTTCGCGAAGCTCACCGTGAGAGCGTCAAGACTGCGCTTGATGAAATGGAGCGATATGTTCAGGCGCGGATCGGCGGTAACATTCCCGCGCAGACGACCGGCGCATGGGTCCTCGCCAAGTTCGAACACGATAGCAGCCGACCTGTGAGTGGCTATGCTGCGCCCCAACTCCACACGCATGCAGTTGTCTTCAACATGACTGAAACGAAAGACGGAAACGTCCGCGCGTTGCAGCCAAGAGAGCTGTATAAAACACAGCAATACGCAACGGCAGTCTATCGTTCGGAGCTAGCCGCGCATCTTCAACGTCTAGGCTACGAAATCGACCGAGGAGAGCACGGACAGCCGGAGATCAGGGGCTACACGCGCGAGTACCTTGATGCGTCGAGCCCACGGCGCGAAAAGATCAAAGAGCACCTGGAAGCGGCGGGTTTGACTGGCGCTGGTGCCGCACAGATTGCAGCACACCAGACACGAGAGGCGAAGCAGCATCTCTCTCGGGAAGAAGTCTGGGCGTCTCATCAGAGGATGGCCGCCGAGTTCGGGAACCAGCCGCATAGAGTGCTTTCTGCAGCTGCGCAACGTGAAGGTGTGGAGTTGAAGCCTGAGCAATCGCAACGGGCAGCCCATCAGGGGTTGGGTTACGCACGAGAACGTGGCATGGAGCGCGAGGCCGTTGTGGATGAACGCTCCCTGATGCGCGATGCGCTAAAGCACACGATGGGCGACGCCCGTTTACCAGAGATACGGGCAGAGTTTGAGCGTCGGGCTGAGGACCGGAATCTGATCGAAGTTGAGCGCAGGGTCGGACGCGCTGGCCGTGAGTATACAACCGGCGAGATGCAGGCTTACGAGCGCGAGCTGATGACGCTTATGAAGCAAGGACAGGGCTCGCGCAATGTACTGGCTGATGGCAAGATACGTGAGCAGACCTTGCAGGGTCACTCGCACCTGAGCGTGAGCCAGCGACACGCGGTCGAAACAGTCCTAACGAGCCATGACCAGATGATGGCTCTTGAGGGAGTTGCTGGAGCCGGGAAGACAACTTCCTTGGCTGCCGTCCGTGAAGCTGCCGAACGCGCGGGCTATGAGGTTGAAGGACTCGCGCCGACATCACGAGCCGCCCAGAAGCTCGCCGAAGCGGGCATAGAGACGCAGACACTGCAAAGGCATCTTGCACGCGGCGAACAACCGGAGGATGGGCAGAAGCGGCTCTATGTAGTCGATGAATCGAGTATGGCGAGCACGCAGCAAACGTACCAGTTCGTGCGGCGGCTGAAGCCAGATGATCGCGTGGTATTTGTTGGCGATACACGACAGCATGAGGCTGTCGAAGCTGGTCGACCATATGCGCAGTTACAGGAAGCGGGGCTACGCACGGCGCATTTGGATGAGATCATCCGGCAGAAGGATCCGGCTTTGAAAGAAGCCGTTGAGCAGCTCGCACGCGGCGAAGTGAGGGATGCGATCGGCAATCTCATTGAGCAGGGTCGCGTATTGGAGGTTAAAGACCGTGGAGAGCGCGTCCGGGAGATCGCTCGCGAGTACGTGCGTTCGCCGGAGCGGACCCTTGTGGTTTCGCCCGACAATCAATCCCGCCAGGATATCAATCAGAACATCCACCGTGCTATGCAGGCGGAGGGCAAAGTCAGTAGCCAAGAGCAGCGCGTGCATGTCCTCTATGCACGACAGGAGATCAGCGGAGCTGACCGACAGCACGCGCAGAACTATGGAAAAGGCGATGTCATCCGTTACTCGAAAGGAAGCAAGCCTCTCGGAATACGAGCGGGAGAATATGCTCGCGTGACGGCTACCGATCGAGAGAGCAACACGGTCACGGTGAAGCGTTTCAGCGGAGAAGAGCTGAGCTACGATCCTCGAAGATTGCAAGGGGTCACAGTCTACCGCGACTATGATCGCAGCTTCTCCCAAGGTGACCGGGTGCAGCTTACTGCTCCGTACCACGAACAGAAACTGGCTAACCGCGAGCTCGGGACCGTACAAGAGATCGATAGAGCCGGCAATCTAAAACTAAAGATGGACTCGGGGCGCGAGGTCGCGTTCAATGCGCGGCAGCATCCGCATCTGGACTACGGGTATGCGGTAACGAGTCACAGCAGCCAGGGTCAGACCGCCGACCGCGCCCTGATCCATGTGGACTCTGCCCAAGCACATGGAGAACTGCTGAACAGCCGCATGGCCTATGTTTCGGTGTCTCGGGCGCAGTTCGATGTGAGGATTTACACGAATGACGCAAAGACATTGGGTCAAGTGCTAGGTCGAAATGTAACGAAGGCTACCGCACTCCAGGAAGAGAATGTCTCACGTTCTCAGAACGTGGGAGAACAAGGCCGACTACAACCTGTAAATGTGGAGGTTTCGCGAGGTCTTGGCGTTAGCTGAACGATGATTCGTTCATTGAGAACTCCGGCCACGAATGGCTCGGGCGGGCTGACGGTCGATCAAATCTCTCAGTGAGCAAGTACGAGCAGCTACGGCATCAAACATCACATAGAGGATTCGCCATGGAAATCTCCTTACAGCAACTTCCAGGTCTAGCTCCGATCCGCTTCTTTGCCGATTTTGATCTCCATATTCGAAAAGGTGACATCGCCAAATTGTCAACTCAGCAGCAGCTTCTCTTTCAGGCAATTTGTGCTTCGCCCGCGACGTTGCACCGGGTCGCTTTTATGGCACTGGAAGCAGACTTCGCGGGGGCATCGGGTAGGCACCTGAGTGATTTGTTTTCAGGGCCTAGTAACGAGGAACTATTGGACTGCTTTTTGGCGTGCCTTTCGGAGAGCGATAAGACCTACTGGGAGGAGCTAAGAGATTCACCCGAAGACGGTCTCCATCAAGAGCTAATGCCCGTGTTTCTGGCCTTCGGAGTAACCTTGCGGCGAGCCGGACTAGAGGATTTATCTACCTCGGCCGAATCGGCCAGAAAAAAAAATAGTGGGTCCGACACTCAATGCTCACAGACATTAGCTTATCCAGCCCGGAAGCACTTCTGGGCTAACCATAGGGCTTGAAATGAGCGTTGAACAACTGCCGGATTTCAATCAAGGCGAAGAGGGAAGACTTCTTCTTCCCTCGGGATGTGAGGTCTCAATCACCTGTTTTGAGTCGGCAGAAATGCGGCAATTGATCACTTCTTTCATCGAGGAGTCACTCTATGCTCTTGCATTAGCCGGCATGGACCTCCGAGCTCTCGATGGAGTCACCGTTGCACTCGATGCCCGGAAGGCAGCTCGCGAGATACGGTACGTACCGCGTGGAGCCGTTCCACTGGAGAGGAACGATCAACCGGAGACAATGGAGATTGGCGAGACGGTAGCTGTGAGACGCGGGGGGGAGCTTCGGTTTCATATCGTACTGAGAGCTGGCCTGGGCCTGATGGCTCTCTCCTCGAAAGCTGATGAGCAGGCATTAGCGTGGGGATGCATTGCACATGAAGCAGCTCACGTCGAACATGAAAGTCATATGTACGGAATGTTTCCGGAGATTTTCGATGGCACGCTCGACTGTGGAGATCGATCTAAACAAACGTTCATTAAGGCGCTCGATGTTTGGAGCGAGTACGCCGCCTGCCGGTCCGCCGCTCAGTTTAGACCAGAATGGTTGGAGGATTTCGATAAAGCATTCTGTCTGGCGTTTGAAGGGAGTCGCTCGAAATCACAAAAATCGATCGAGAAGTTTCGCGACGGCGGGAAAGCGACGGAGACGTTTCGAGAGATTCAACAATCGAACGGAGACGCTTTCATCTTCGCGGGTTACCTCCTTGGGCATATCAACGGGTTGGAGTTGCACGGAGCACAACACGCACCCTCCACCAAAGAATTACTGTCAGCAAACCATCCGTTAGCGGACCTCATTGCCAAATTGCAGCGAGTGCTCCATGACCTTTGGCTTTCTGAGTTCGCTTGGCGGTCATTGGAAGTATTTGTCCCAATCTACGATTTGATCTGCCAGATGATGGCGTTGAACGGTATGGCGTTCGCACGGCACGTCAACGAATGGCGGATCATCATGAGCGATGAGCCGATGAAGACTCCCGCGCTGAAGAATTTCCTACTATTCAAAGCTAAAGAGTGCGTGCCGACGCCTCCAGATCCAAGAGAAAGCGCAGACCCTGCTAGCTAGGAACAATTGCCCTAAATGAACGTCATACCTTTGGGCGCGGGCAATCTGCCGTGAATTTGGCTAGTGTCCGATTTGCCGACTAATGAGATGGTCCGCCGCTTGATTGATCTGCTTGGGCAGGTTGATCGTGGTGGCAGCTTCTAACAAGGAGGATCATCGATATGCAGATAGTTTCGGTTGGCATCGATCTTGGCAAGACGACGTTTCACCTGGTAGCGCTTGGTGTGGCCGGCAAGGTGATGGTGCGGAAGAAGTTCACGCAACGGCAGCTGCTGACGTACACCGCCAACATGCAGACGTCTCTGATTGGGTTGGAGGCGTGTTCGGGAGCACATTTTCTCGGACGCGCATTGCGCAAGCAAGGCCATGATGTGCGGCTGATGGCGGCGCAGTTCGTAAAGCCCTTCGTGAAGTCCAACAAAAACGACTTTGTGGACGCAGAGGCGATCGCCGAAGCCGTGGAACGCAAGAACATGCGCTTCGTTCCGATCAAGACTGATGACCAGCTCGATCTGCAGGCCATACATCGCGTCCGCGACCGCCTGATCTCTCGACGCACTGCGGTCATCAACCAACTTCGCGCATTCCTGTGTTGAAGTGTCCGGATGACGGCAAAAAAAGAGTTGTCGGCGCCCAAGCGACGTACGCGTGCGAATGTTCAGCAGTTGGTGGCCGAGTTTGTGAGCAGCGGTATGCGGCGGAGCGAGTTTTGCCAGAGTCGAGGTTTGAGCCTCAGCACACTGGATCGCCATCTAAGGAGACTGCGTTGGAAGAGAAGGAGTACGTCAATTTCCTCGGCCGGTCGTTTGGTGCCGGTGGAGTTGGCGGCCAGGAAATCGCCGAAGCAGCACGAACCGAGCTGTGGGCTGGCCGTGGTGCTGCCGGGCGGGCGCCGGATCGAGGTACGTCCTGATTTTGATACGAGTACGTTCGAACGCCTGGTGGACATCCTGGAGCGGGCGTAAGCCGTGTTTGGACTGGGCTCAGCCACACGGATCTATCTGGCCGCCGGGGTCACTGACATGCGCAAGGGGTTCGAGGGCCTATTCGGTCTCGTCCGCAATCGCTTGTCCTGTGAACCTTTGAGCGGGCGCCTGTTCTTATTCTGCAACGGCCAGCGCAATCGGCTGAAGGTCCTGGTCTGGGACGGAAGCGGACTCTGGGTCTGTGCCAAGAGGTTGGAGAAAGGGCGTTTCACCTGGCCGCAATCCGGTGATGCGCAAGGCAAGGTCGTCCTGAGTCACGACGAGCTATCGCTGTTGTTGGGCGGGATCGATCTGACCAAGACCAAGCACAAGCGGTGGTACCGGAAGGCTTCTCCCGAGGGACACGCTGCCGCATGAGTTGCGTGGTTGTTTGAACCTTTCGATCGACTCTGGTAAATCATTATCATTGTGAGTTTAGCTTCCATTCCTTCAGCACCAGCCGATCTGGTACTCATCGCACAACTTAAGAGCAAGCTACAGTACGCGGAGCTGCGGATTCGTGTGCTGGAAGAGCGTCTGCGGCTGATGCGGATCGAGAAGTACGGTGCGGGCGGAGAAAAACTTTCGCAGGCGCAAATGCAATTGTTCGAGCTTGAGCCGGTCGCCAGTGAAATGATTGAGCAGGCGGAGAGCGAGCACGCGCCAGCGCATCGCTCGACGAAGAAGTCTGCCAAGCATCCGGGCCGCCAGGAGTTGCCGGTGAATCTTCCTCGCATAGAGCGGGTTCTGCCTTGCAGGCCGGATCAGCGCGTGTGCAAACGCTGCGGCAAAGAAACTGTTGTGATCGGCTACGAGCAGAGTTCCCAACTGGACGTGGAACCAGCGAAGTATTTCGTACTGGTCACGAAACGAGAGAAGCGGGCTTGCCGGTCGTGTGAGGATCTCGGCGTCGGCTCAGCGCCCATGTTGCAACGGATCATCGAGAAGTGCCTGGCGAGTGACCGGATCGTCATCGAGACGGTCGTCTGCAAATATTGCAATCACACACCGCTGCATCGGCAGAGCATGATTCTGAAAAGGGACCTCGGCTTGGAAATCAGCCGCGCAACGCTGGACGGCTGGGTCCTCAAAGTCGGCGAGTTGCTGATCCCGGTGGTGGCGGCAATGAAGCGAGAATTGATCAGCGGAAGTTACATTCAGGCGGATGAAACCCCAGTCGATGTGCAGACACGCGAGGGCCGAGGTAAGAACCACCAAGCGTACCTCTGGCAATACAGTCGCCCCGGAGGAAGCGTGGTGTTCGATTTCCGCTTGGGTCGCGGGCGCGATGGGCCGAAGCGGTTCCTGGGACAGTTCGAAGGCATTCTCCAAACGGACGGCTATGCAGCGTATGACCAAATCGGTGGGCCGAGAATGGTACATGCCGCTTGTTGGTCGCACGCAAGAAGACAGTTTTTCGAAGCAGTACAGCTAAATCCCCGAGATCCGGTTGCAACTCCGATTGTGGCTCAGATAGACGAGCTGTTTGCAATCGATGCGGAAGCTCGCCGCAAAATGCTGACTATTGCGGCCCGCCATATCCGGCGTCAGGAAACAGCGAGACATCTTCTCGATGATATTCGCAGCAAGATCGAGGCAGCGCAGCCAGCTGCTTTGCCTTCCAGCGCACTTAGCAAGGCCTGCCAGTACGCGCTCGCACTGTGGAAGAAGCTCACCCGCTTTTTGGAGTATCCCGAATTAGAGCTAAGTACTAACCTGGCGGAGAACTCGATGCGTCCGGTAGCTCTCGGTCGAAAGAATTGGTTGCACATCGGCAGCCCACAGGCGGGACCGAAGGTGGCGGCGATTCTCTCAGTCGTGGAAAGCTGCCGTCGGCTGCAAGTCCCGGTGCGCGATTACTCTTCCACTATTCTTCCCGGACTCGCCGATCTCCCGATCAGGTGCCTTCCAGACCTTACTCCCGCTGTGTGGGCCGCACGGAATTCATAGACTCAAGCGAGCTGGATATTTAAGCGTGAAGTGATTTTGCGACCAAAAACATAGTTTCCTGTTTGCCGACCACACGGGAATTGAGCGTCGGCGCGGCCATTCTCATATCGCGTCTCCGATTAGCCGATTTCAAGTAAGCCGCTCGCGCGGCGGACGCTACGCGTGCCCAGAATCGGGCATTCTCTTGTGTTGAGAACCCTCATGCTGGAGCATAATGGAGCTATCGTGACTTGGTGCGCCTCTCATCGATGCCGTTCCAACGCAGCCGTGGAGCGGTCGGGAAGCAAAAGTCCGATTGAAAACCCATAGAAAACCGCACCCGCAGCAAACGCGAGCGACTCGCTTGAAACCGCCCTATCGAACTGACCCACCGGCAATGCTGGCGCTCCCGAGTTTCGCCTCGCGGCAGTTCCGATAGGGTCCTAACGTTTTACCTCCAGTTGTCTGAAGGTAGTGGCTCGGAACCGCTCGAACAACGGGAATGAGCGGCTGGCGAGTCAACTTGGCACGAAGAGCACGAGGTGTTGCATAAGGTGAACTCAACGGCGACGCCGATTCAGAGAATAACCGAGACGACGCGAAAACGATCAAGTTGAAAAGTATTGAAATTGGCACGATTGGACCGCCAACTCATTTCATAGTCTGGCGACTCCACGCCTGTGGACTCCAATTTGTTGCTTGCACGATGCACAGTTCTTTATCGTTCCATAGGAGAGCATCGGCAAAATTGAACTTTTCCTGGGGAGTCTTTTTCCTGAAGTAGCCGATGGCGGGTAAGTCCGCTAAAGGTCCGGGCACGCTGCAGCCGCCTCTCGAAAAGACAAAATGACGGTTCCATTGCGTTCCGCCGCCACTTGAAAACTTCCAAATGTGAAAACCAAACCACAGGATTTGGAGGTCCTCGGAGGTCGCTATATCAGCTTTTCCATCGCCATCGAAATCGGCGATCACAAGTCCCTTAATTGACTTTGTCAACGATTCTTTCAGGGGTGTCCAGCTTGAGGTCGCGCTATAGCTGATCTGCCACTTGCCATCCTCGACGGTGAAGACATCTGTCTTTCCCGTACCAGTAAAATCACCGAAGAGAAGATCTTTGACCCGGAAGCTGGATGTTTGCGAGTGCATGAAGGGACCGACGCCATGATCGGAGACCCACCATGTCTTTCCATCCGCCCAGAAGATGTCGTCGCGCGCATCTCCTGTGAAGTTTCCGACGGCCAAATCTGTGAGTGGTGCGGTGACAGGATTGGAATTGAGCTGTTCCCAATCAGAGACGCCGCCCCAAGACACCATCAGATTGTCGCCGTTCTTGGCGATGACGTCTGTCCTGCCGTCGCCGTCAAAATCCCCTAGCAGGAGAGAGGCGGCGAGATCGGTTTTTGCGCTCAGCAGCCTCCACTCAGCCGCCCCGCCGGGCGCATAGTACCAGGCCGTACCTGTTGTAATAAATAAGTCCTGGACGCCGTCTCCATCGAAATCACCAACTCGCAGGCTGTCGGTCGGATTGGCAAATGGCGGGGAGCTATTGACATACCGATTGCGAATTAAATAAAGATCGCACTGTGAGGTATTAGCTGCGACAAGGCACGACGGACTCTCCATTGTGTACGGGCTCACGGCAACCGGCGAGGACGGAGTGTCAGGCCCTTCATTGACCAGATTGATGAACTCCGCGCCCTGCAGATTGATCGCGGACCCTGAATCCTGAGCCGTGACATTGTCATGGAAGAACGGCACGTAGCAGGGCTTGCCGCGATATTCGAGGTTAGGCCGGTTGCCACCAAGAAACGTATTTCCACCTATGTCGATGTCGCCCGCGACTCCACCAAAACCGTCGTCCGTTCCGTGCATGTCAAAGTCTTGTTGGTATAGGGGCCGTACGTACCTGACGTAGGAAGGCGCGCTTGATAGCACAAAGTTGTAATAGGCACGATATTGGTCATGCGGCTCGCCGTCGCCAGCGATCGAATGCCGGTTCATCTCATAGGTGTTGCCCATGATTACGGCTCGGCCACCGTGCGACGTCACCGATCCGTAACCGGCGTTGTTGTCTTCGTTGTCATGAATAAAATTGCGAGCGATCAAGACATTTTCTTGCCTAGCCTGATCGTTCGCCACATTGACGCAGTCTTGGGCCGAATGACCTCCGCTGACCTCGATTGCTGCGTCCTCCCAATCTGAAATATCGTTGTGATCCACGATCGATATGTAAGAGGTGGCCGAAGCGACGTCGCCGGTCGATATTTCCGGGGGATCAATTTCGATCCCGATTATGGTTCTTTTATTCGTTGCCGTGGAACGGCTTTGCCCTCTCAACCGCAGCCCGCTGACGCGCACGTAGTCGCCATGAATCTGAATCATGCAATAGGGACATTGCGGGATTGCGGTGGCGGATCGAGGCGTGTAATAGCTGGCATTGATCTGCGGCCCAATGTTTGCACCACGGCGATCTCCACGCAGAGTCACGCCTGCGGGGAGAATCAGCGCAGGGTACGCGCTGAGATCGAGCGTGGAATCCACGCTTATACCGGGGTTGACCTTGATTACGCTCCCCCAGCTGGCCTGGAAAGTGGAGCACGGTCGATTCGGAACCTGTTCGGATCCATCGGCGTTTATGATTGCCGCCGGATCGAGGCAGATTGCGTTCCATAGTTGCGCTGCAGTCGACACCCGAACAAAGCCACTCGTCGGGTCTTTGTCTGAATTGTCGGTGGCGACGAAATCCCAGAACTCGGAGTCAGCAAGGTTTCGGCGCGCCACGACCAGTGGAGTTCCGTTGGCTCCTCTCGCCCCCTGCACTTGAACCACAAGCTGGGGTGGCGGGGCGGGACAAAGCACCTGGTCCGTGCTCGAACAAGGACGGCTGCTTGCGAGGATGATGCTATCGCCGTCTAGGGCAAAGACATGATCAGAGTCTGAGGAGATCTCCAACGAATTCGGGTTGAACAATTCCAGGGGAAGCTCGGAAGGGCTGGTGACGTGTGGCGTGGGAAGTGGAGGGATCACCGAAACTCGCCTTATCCCGATTACCTGATTGCCGGCGTGAAGAACGACCTCGTGCCTGCCGTTGGGAAGCTCTTCTACCAAAACCGGGTGAGCGCTTTGACAATCATTCAGAAAGACACTTGGTGTTGATTGCGCCGAAGAGCGAGTAACCGGGGTCGAGTCGGAAGGATACGGCAATTGGGGTCCGTAATCCAAGCACTTGCGCGTTCCATCGAAACTTCGAATTTGAAACAGAGACTGAGATTGTTGACCCACTAGCTGCCGCGGGCCGACTATGACCGCGAGAAAAAGCAACGCAAGCGCCAAGTTTCCGAGAGAGAGAGTTTGTGACGATGATTTAGAACCTCGAGCATCTCGTGCCGTTTGCATCGTCTCTTTACTGCTCCGTAAGCTCCCAGGCGTCTCGCTCAAGGTCTGCTTCCCGTAATAGGCTTGAGCGCCGGTTTTGGGGTGAGGGCGAACTGACGATTGACGGCACTGGCGGGTGGTCCAAATTGGGGCCGCCGGGGTGCTGCTTTGTTCGGGCTGGCCCGGCGCAGCTTTGCTGCTTCGCGTTCTGCCTTGACCTGCTTCATCAGTCCCGGATGCCGCGCCCATTCCGTCTGTTTCTCTGCGGGCTGACCATAGAGCTCGGGATGTTGGTAGAATCCCTTTTCCTTGGTCGGCTTTTCTTCTTCGACCACTAGTGGGTGGGCCTTGGCATAAACATCCTGCCGCACGGCGGTGATCTGCCATGACACCTTGACCCGCGACGCGTTGGTGGCGATCTTGAACTGCTTGTTCGCGACTTCTTCCGCGATCCAGGCGTGGGCGTCGCGTCCGATGGTGGTGAGCTGGTAGCGAAAGTCGGTGTTGAGCACCTCGAACCATTCGGGAAGGGTGACGGTTGCGAGGCCGAGTTCGTCGGTGGTGACGTTGCCCGAATAGATGTTCATCATCTCCGAGGACTCGACCGAGGCGTGGACGAGATATTTGTTGGCGGGATCGGTGGGGTGGTCGATCTTGAAATCCTTGGACGATGCGGTCAGAGTTCCAAAGACGATCACATCCCCATTAAGTTCTGCACCAAAACCGGGCGACGTCGGATTGTCGAGGGACCCCCCAATTCCAACAACACCGGTCCCGCCGCCGTCGTCGGCGTCTCCACCGGTAAAGATCCCGCCAATCGCTCCGGGTGCCCCATACCCTAACACTCCGTTGCCGCCTATGCCCTCGTCTCCACCCGTTTCAGAGGAAATGGCGGTGATAGCGTTGTTGCCTCCGTCGCCGCCGCCTAAGACCTCGAGTTGAGACTGCCCGCGCGAACTAGTAGGGAAGTCTGCCAAGGTGGTATCGCCAATAGTCACGACTCCGTTCGAATTGACGGCCATGTTGATCTTGAGTCCGTTGTTTTGCTGGCTCGGCGGATTGTTGGAAAGAAAGTAAATGCTGGCACGGTCGAGGCCATCGTCGACTGCCATAATGCGTGCGGTCGGGTTGTAGCTTGCTCCGCCAACGGGCAGTGCGGTGTTGAAGTCGATGGCGGCAGAGGTGTTGGCTCCGCTCCCGGAGTTGGTCAGCGTGAGCACCGGCCCTAGAGCTCCTGAAGCGCTCACTGCCGCCTCCAGAGTCGATATTGGCGTGGCGGTGCCGATACCGACGTTCACAAATTGCGCTCCCGGCGCTCCGGCCTGCGTCATTCCCAGAACCAGTGTGTTGTTCTGCTGCACGGTAGAGCTATAGCCGATTGCGGTCACGTTGCTGAGACTTCCCGCTTGGCCCGTCCCGGTGAAGGCGCCAATCGCGGTATTGTTGCTGCCGTTGAAATTATTAAAGAGCGCTTCCTCTCCCACCGCGGTGTTGTTCGATCCGGTCGAACTATTAAACAGTGCGTCGTCTCCAACTGCGGTATTTTCGGTCCCCGTCGTATTCAGCAGCAATGTATTCGCACCGAAGGCAGCGTTGTCCGCGCCCGTGGTGTTCGCGGCCAACGCGGATTCGCCGCTCCCGGTATTAAAGGTCCCCGAGGTCACCATCTTCAATACTGAGTGTCCACTCCCTTCGTTGCTCTTCCCGGTGGTCGTAAAGTTACCGGCGCCTCCCACGAAGACGTTTGTTGAACCGCTCTTGTATCCGTGCAGAAAGGGCACGCCGCCGATATTGATGACTCCGTTGGAGGCGCTGGTTGTGGCCGGCAGGTTGAGATCGCCGCTGAGAATAGTTTGCGTTGCCGTAAAGGAATTGGCTCCAGCCAGCGAGGGAATCTTAGTGGTGTCGACATTAAGAGTGACGTGACCCGAAGTTCCTCCGCCGGTGAGGTCGGTGCCGGCAGTGACGCCGGTGATAGTGCCAGGGCCAGTTCCGGGGAAGCTTTGCCCGGAGGCGAAGTTGATCGTTCCATTGGCGTTGAAGGAAAAGCCCGTATTGGTGGCCCCGGCGGTGGTGGTGGATGACAGCAGATTCAGCGTGGCCGAGGGTGCCGCGGTGTTGTTGCCGGTCACTGTCGCCTGCCATTCAAAGCGAGGATTCACGGCCGCCTTGCTCGTCGAGTTGTACGCCGAGGCGTACAACTTGAGCAGTTGGGAGTTGAAGCCGGCCGCGGCGGTTGCCGTGCCCGTGGGGGCCATCTCTAGCGTGCCGTTGACGGTCTCGCCGCCATTGGCGCTCAGTGCGCCGGAGATCAGCGCAGTACCATTCACATCAAGCGTCGAGGTGGGCGTCGCCGTTCCGATGCCAACATCGGCGCCGAGAATGAAGAGCGGTGAGTCGACGATGGTACTCGCTCCTGAGAATTCGGCGACGTGACCGGAGACCCCGCCAGTTGTGGTGACAGTGGTGGCACCATCTGGAGTAATGGCGGAACTAACTACGTTTGCGGCTGCTCTGCTCCCGGCCAGAGCATAAGCTGAGGCTGGCAAACCGCCCAGGGTCGCTGCATCGGCTGCCTTCAGTGCATAAGGGACACTGACCAGCAAAACGCGCGGCTGCGGTTGCTCACCCGCGATCTGGACTTCGAGCCAGCGGGCTTCACCGGAAGTGAAAAGGTCGATCGGAATGCCGTTCGGGAGGCTTGCGCCTAATTGGACTTTGTATTGGCCGGAGGATTCCGGGGTGACAGACTGGGACTCGGCAAACAACGGCTCGCCGCCCTGTTCGTCTTTGTAAATCTGGAAGGTAACGATCTTTTCTCCGCTTAGCACATTGCCGTGGCTGCCGAGCGCGATCCCGGAGTACGGAATCAGGGCCGGCACGACAGTCGCAGCCGAGGCAGCGATCGGAGTAAGTGCAATTGGGGCAACCGCAGTCGTCTGCCCCGCTGCCCAGGGCAGATTGAGGATTAAGGAAAACGTGAACAACCAAACTTTCTTTTCATGTTTCATTGCCTTACCTCCAAACAACTAAAAAGTGCGGTGGTGAATGGGTGGAGTCGGCTCCTCGTAAGGCTGTCTGACTCCGTGTTCTGTCGACCAAATTTGGAAACTGAGATTCGGTCTAACGCAGACCCACAATCGACTACCACCGTGAGAACCATCAAGCGGTGAAGCGAAGAACTGCCGTCGTTTCCGCCACTTACCGTCTAATGCAGTCTTTTGCCGTGCCTTGGAGAGGTGGTGAAGCTACAATTTTGATTGCCCGGGCTCCCTTTACAGCCACGGATTGAACCAGGAGAACGCGATGGCCGAACCATCCCTCGATACACCGCCATCCCAGAAACTGCCTGAAGTCCCGCTGGATTCGTGGAAGGAGATCGCGGCATACCTCAAACGCGACGTTACGACTGTCCAGCGCTGGGAGAAGCGGGAGGGGATGCCGGTCCATCGGCATATCCACGAGAAACGTGGCTCCGTCTATGCGCTGACCGAAGAGCTTGATGCCTGGATTCAGAGCCGCAAGCCGCGCATCGATGAACCCGAAACGTCGCCCGAGGCAGAAATGCCTCTGCCAGTCCCTCCTGGTCCCGACACTATGGCTCCAGGGAGGACTCGTCTGTGGATTGCTCTGGCGGCCGTCATTTGCGTCTGCGTCTTGGCTGCCGTCTGGCTCGCGTTCCGGCATCGCGCGAGGGTTACCGCTCAGCCCAGGATCCAGTCAATTGCCGTGCTGCCCTTGCGGAATCTGTCGGGAGATCCGGCACAGGAATATCTTGCCGACGGCATCACCGAGGCGGTCATCGGACGCCTTGCGAACATCCACGACCTGCATGTGACCTCTCACACGTCGGTGATGCGCTTCAAAGATACACAGATGTCCATACCGGAGATCGCCCGAACCCTCGGCGTGGATGCCGTCGTCGAGGGGTCCGTCATCAAGGAGGGCGACCGCATTCGCGTCACGGCCCAGCTGATACGGGGCGCAACGGACACGCATTTCTGGTCCGAAACCTATGACCGCGAAATGCGCGATGCGCTCACCCTGGAGAGCGAATTGGCGCAATCCATCGCCGAAAAAGTCGAAGTAACGGTCACCGGTGAAGAACACCAACGGCTTGCCGCGGCACGTCTCGTTGCGCCTGAAGTTTACGAGAGCTATCTGAAAGGCAGGTTCTTCTTGAGAGAGCGGACAAGAGCGCAGGTTGAGGAAAGCATCCCTTATTTCGAGGACGCTCTCAATAGGGACGCTACATTTGCACCAGCGTACGTGGGCCTTGCAGAGGCCTATACCATCCTCGGAACGGTCGCAGCCGGGGTTCCTCCTGAAGCAACCCGGCCGAAAGTCACGAGCTTCGCTCGAAAGGCGCTTGCACTCGATCCGGATCTTGTTGAGGCCCATGTCATGCTCGCAAATGTCCTCCAGGAGGAGTGGCACTGGACTGAAGCAGAAGCAGAATACAGGCGCTCCCTCGAATTGAATCCGAACAACGCTGAGGCCAACTCGTGGTTTGCATTATGGCTGCTTTGCCAGGGACGTACGGACGAAGCTGTGGCCCGGATCGAGCACGCTCGGGCGCTGGATCCATTTGAAGTCTCCGGTGGCATCGTATCCGTATCGTGGATACTCTTCCAGGCACACCGGTACGATGAAGCCATTCGCGAGTCAACCAACGCATTGGCCCTAAACCCGGATAATGGGGGCGTACTTACCGGCCTGGGATTTGCGCTGATCGCTGACAACAAGCCATCAGATGCCATCCCCGTATTGGAAAAGGCTGTCTCTCTTACCTCGGGGAGTCCAGCTGCAGTCGGCATCCTGATCCGAGCCTACGCCCATGCCGGCCGGCGCGGCGATGCACTGCAGCTCCTCGCGGAACTGAAACGACGCGCGAAAGCAGGCTACATACCAGCGGGAGCCTTTGTGAACGCTTACCTCGGTCTTGGCGACAATGAACAGGCCTTCTACTGGATGGAGCAGGCCTACAAAGAGCAATCGAATATCCTGCAATTTCTCAAGACCCATCCATATTTCGACCCGATCCGCAGCGACCCCCGATTTGCTGACTTGGTTCGGCGCGTCGGGCTGGCCTAATTCCTGTGGATCAAGTCTGCGCTGCGTGCTGAGAGTGGGGCGCGGTAGAAGATAGCGGAGCACATTTGCGGGTCCGCCGAAAGGGCGGCTTTCCGATGTAGGCTAGCGACTAACCGGCAGTAATCCGCCCTTGAACGAACCGCTGGCTACGGATTCAATCATTCAATCTGTCAACCAGGTGTTTGCTCTGACACTTACGTTAGACAGGTGCTGCTCGAGGTAGAGAGTTTGTTGGCGCAGATGATTGCGGACTTTCATCGACGATCAGCATGGGCATTGTGAGGTCTCTCAGACAGGCGCTGCGACCGTCCTCCCAGCGAGAGACCGCAACGCAATGCTCGTCGATCAACGCGGACGTCATCAACCGCTGCGGGACGGCACTCGGACGAGCCTTGTCCCCCACAGCGGTTCGATGATCATAAATACGTTGTAGATGAGTGCCTTAGCGGGCGGGCAACTCCGGGTGAGCTACGACCGGGCAATTAATGAGGAGTTCGGAGGGATGTAATCCGCCGACGAAAGCATTCGTTGGAGAGGAACTGTCGCCGGTAGCACTGGTCAGGTAGCCCTCCGCAATCAGTTCCTTCTGCTCGTCCATTGACATAATACGATGTACTTTCCCTTCCTTGATTGCCTTCGGCGTCCACGCACTGACGTGAGCGTCCCAAAGCGGGCTGTAGTTGTTCGACTCAGAACTATTGCTGTTATCCGGACCGAGCGGAAATACATTGATGGGATCGATCCCTCCATTTACGAGAGATGAGGCAAAGCCCTGTTCCTGGCCCGAATTAAGGGTGGTGATCCCGTTCGCGTTCGGAGAGAATCCGAGTAGCGCCGAGTCATCCGACGGCTCCGATTTACCGAAGGTAGGAAGTTTAGAGAGACGAGGAGCAAAGACTCCTTTTTCCAGCACTGCAGGAAGGCTGGCCGAGGCGTCCGTAACGAGATGATAAAAGTATTGTCTGCCCCCCTGAGTGCCATCGAGAATAGAGAGGGTCACGGTGCGATTCTTGATGTCGACACTCTTGAGTCGATCGTGAGTGCCTGTTTTGTTGTCAACGATTTGAGCGTTGATCACGATCCCGCTGGGCAACTCAACGATTGAAGACCAGTCGGCATCCGCTACCGCGCCGGGGTCGGCGACGGCCGGCGGAAAGGGATCGGGAGAACCCGGCACAACTTTATAGACGGGAGAGAAGTCAACTTTTCCCTTGAAGGTAATCAGACCATCCTTGATCGTGGCTGTCTGCGCACCGGGAGATCCCGCTGCTTTGCGCAACTTCGGTGCGTAATTGATGCCCAGCGCGCGGGCGAAAGCAAAATCCGAGGCGTCGGTTAGAATGTAGTACACCGAATCCCCGCTTGAATCGAGACCGCGAAAAAGCGGCAACGTAGCGGTGGCTTTCCGATAGGTAAAGTCAAGAGCAAGCGCGCTCTGAATAAACACGTGGTCACTGGGTTTGAATTTCGACGGTGCATTGGGGTCATAGGCCGGTCGGTGACTCTCGCGAGCCTCGAACTTGGCCAATGCAGCCGCTTCCGGCGGCGCTTGAGAAAGAGCGGCTATTGGTGTGGAGAGTGTCACAAGTAGTAGTAAAGATGTCAAATTCATATGGATTCCTTTCAAACGTTTGATCACTTCCGATCAAGGAAATGATGGAGATAATTGCTTAGAGGAACGTGGATTCTGTTCGTCCCTCCGTGACTACTTCCTTCTCGGTTCCCTGGATGTGCATGATTCCGCAATTGAAAATGCAGAGAGGGATTGCAGATCAACGCGGGTACCAGGTAGGACGAGCATTCCCAACTTGCCCGATGCCGAAGCAACGAGCGAAGTCGGTCTATAAACAGGCGGCCCTAAATCCTCTCCCGGGAGCGCATCTTCCCAGAACGATTTTCAAATGTTGACGAGTCATAGCGGAGCGCCTTCACGGAACAGTCTTATTCCGCCGCCACCTTCTTCGCGAAGAACGCGCTTGGCAGGCCGACGAACAGAGCGTGGCCGATGACACCGTTGGCCAACGCCGCATTCGTGATCGTGCCGGGAGCGACAGCGGTCAGCGGCAACACCACCAGGTTCATCACCGCCCAGACGGTAGCGCCGTACAGCAGTCCCAGGAGTGCCCACTGCGTACGCAACACAGCGACGCGCCGGCTCGCGAGGATATAGATCGTTGCGACCACCAGCGCGATGGCGAAATGCACGATGAGGCCAAGGCCCGCGCTTGCAAGCCCGCCCGAGAAGGACCGTGCGCCCAGCAGACTGCTCGCGATGTACTGCAGCACCTGGATCGGGCTTTGGCCCTGCAGGCCGCGGAAGACAACGCCATCAGCTGCATCGAACGCTCCAACCGCCAGCGTGGCATAGAGGATGGCGCGAGGGACGGGCAACGTGGGCGGCGCTGTATGCGGCTCACTCTCAGGTTTCGGGTTCAGGGCAGCGGCAGTCATTTACCAACCTCCGTCTTTTGCTGTTTTTTGTGAAAGTCGATGCAATACATTTCAGATCACAATGAACGCAGGCGGCGGCTCGTCGACTTTTTTGTTGATGATGAGCTTTTCCGGCCGGAAAACGTACCAAAGCGCGAGCAGCACGATCGCGGCGAGGATCAGGATCAAGACTCGATACTGGCGAAACATTCGATTTCCTTTTTGCGGAGCATTCGTTGGTGCGGTGAATGAGAGGCGCGCACTCGATGGGCGCGCCTCTCATTTGGGTGTGCCTACTTGCTTTCAAGCGGCGCCGTGCCGAAGTTTGCATTGAAGCGTTCGCAGTAGATCGAAACGGTTTTGAATTTGGAGAGGTCTGTTCCTTCGGGGATCGCGTAGTTCTGGTTCCCCTGATTGCCCTTCAATTTGCCAAGCTCGACGCGCGCCACGTTCTTGTCAAGAAAGTTCTCGTTGTCCTGTGCGTCACTCGCCGCAATCAGAACAACGTGGACGTCAGGCCCATTGGAGGTTTTGAAATCGCTCAGGCGTAGGGTCTTTTTGCCGTCCTTTGCGACGTAGACCGAGGCGGTTCCAGACGTGGAGTGGGCCGCACCGTGAAACGTCCCGGTGTACGCTGGCTGCGCGCTTTGCGCGGAGGCAAGCGAAGCGGCCAACAGGGATGCAGTGAACAGGGTGGATGCGATACTGATCTTCATTAGAATTCCTCTCTTAGTGGGGTTTCTCTGGTTCAGTGTTTAGGCCATAGGCCGGTGACATAATGCAGATTGCGAAGATATTTTTAGCTACCGAGGACCGAATGGCGACACAGCACCCGGTCGACGGTGATCACTTTCAAGAACGCTTAGGCCACTACTTTCTCGTAAAACGTGTGGATATGCTCAGCGATGTAGCCTAGGCAGTCCTCAGTGGCAAAGTGGCCCGCAGCTAACCGGTGCATCTCGGCTTTCGGCAGGTCCTGGAGGTATGCTTCGCCGCCTTCGGGCGTGAAGAAAATATCTCCTTGCCCCCAGAAGATGATCGTTTTCGGCTGCTGCTTTTTGAGAAACCCCTGCCACTTGGGATATAGAGTGACATTGTTCCGGTAGTCGTAAAACAGATCGAGTTGGAGTTGGCGACCATGTGGCCGTTGTAGGGTGTGGAAGTAGTCCATGTTCCAAGCATCAGGGCTGATAAGAGCGGGATTGGTAGAACCGCCTAGGTAGGTAGCCTTAACCGTATCCAACTCGAGCAAGCCCGCGGCTCCTTGCTCGTTCTCTTTGCTGCGGTCAAGCCAGAGCGCATTCCGCAAGCCGGCCCATGCGGCACTGAAACCAACCTCGTAAGCATTCGTATTCTGAATGATCAGCCAGTCCAACGCGTCTGGATTCTTTGTCATGATCCTGAAGCCGACGGGACCGCCGTAATCTTGGACATAAAGACCGTAGCGCTCGAAGCCCTTTGCCTTCAAGAAGCCCTGAGTGATCTCGGCCAATTTGTCGAAGGTATAGGGAAAGACAACTGGGTCGGGAGTATCACTGTTCCCGAAGCCTGGGTAGTCGGGCGCAATCACGTGGAAGCGCGAAGCTAGCGCCGGAATCAGCTCACGGAACTGGTGTGACGATGCCGGCCAGCCGTGCAGCAGAACGAGCTTCGGACTGGAGGGATCGCCCGCTTCTCGATAAGCGATATTCAGACCTTCGACGGTGACGGATCCAAACGTGACGGTGCTGGCGAGGACAGCTGGAGTATAAACAGTGCTCATAAAACCTCTGGGAAGTGCGAAGTGGCCGGACTTGCTGTCGGGGTCGTATTGGGAGTTGCCACAAGAAAGCTCTCCTATGGCTTAGGGTGCAGGCGTTCGCTGTGAGGCGCTTGTGTCGCCTTCGGTATCAGCTACAGCCCTGCGGGCATCTGCGCGGTGAAAATGTCGAAAGTGTATGGAAAGTCGGTCGCTGCGGGAGCATCTCTATAGCCGAAACCGAGGTAGTCAGGCAAGACAAAGTGGAAGTGGCTGGCGAGCTGCGAAATCAGTTCTCGGAACATGTGTGACGACGACGGACAGCCATGAAGCTGAACGATCGTCGGATTCGTAGTAGAGCCGGCCTCGCGGTAGAAGATTTTGTGGCCCCGGATATCGGCATGCTGGTACGTCGTCATTTGTTTCCCCTTGTTGTTAACCGGTTGTGTCTACGTGGATCAACTGCTGCTCAGAGCAGCGCTCCTGCTGCTTCCAGCACGAAATCTACGACCGTCGCAGGTTCCGAGGTCTGAGGAGCGTGATCAACATGGTGTGAACGGACCTGTGCGTCCATACGTTCGGCCACAAACCTTTGCGTTTTAGGGCTGAACATACGATCATCTTCAGCGAGTAAATACCATGACGGTTTGGTTCTCCATGCTGGAGTCTGGATCGCTTCGCCGAGACACTTCATGGCTATCGGACGTTGCGCTGCTGTCCTGATCGCGTTTTGCTCCGCAGTGGCTCTGTGGGCAACCGCATTCTTCATTCCTTCCTCTGACATCCATAAGAGACCATGACGGTCGGGTTCCAGATGGGGAGCTTTTTCGTGTGGAGGCTCTCGGAAGAAAAGGTCACCTACCGTTTCACCTTCGGCTGGCGGCATGGCTGCCACATAGGCCAGACCTCGCACACGGTCGTCACTTTCGAGGGCGGTGATCACGGCGCCGGAGTACGAGTGGGAGACAAGGAGGATTGGCCCCGCGCCCGCTCTCTCTAGAAACACTCTTAGAGCAGCCACATCGTCGGCCAGCGAAGTCATTGGAATCTGTGCAGCGATAACCTTGACGCCAGCCTTGAGCAGCGGACCGATCACGGCGGACCACGAGGATGCATCTGCCCATGCGGCATGCACCAAAACGATCGTTGCGTTAGAAGGGATCTTCTTCATAATTAACTTTTCGCCTATTTGACACGCGCTTGGCACCTGAAAAGATCGGCGCTTGAGATGCATCACTTATCAACGGCCGCATCGCAATACAACCGCGAGCTGCGCTACCATGAAGCTTACGGATGATGAGAGCTCACGAAAAGCGAGAAGTTCTAACGTTATCGGTGAGGAAATCTAAACTATGCTTCTGAACAATCTCAGCCTCGACAGCCTTCGTACGTTGGTGATCACACAAGACCTCGGCGGTTTTGGTCGCGCCGCGGAGCGCCTCCTACGTACACCCTCGGCCATCAGCCTGCAGATGAAGCGACTTCAGGAAGAAGTAGGAGTGCCGCTCTTTCGGAAGCAAGGCCGCAAGACGCTCCTTACAGAACAGGGAGAGATCGCTCTGCGGTATGCCCGAAGGGTGCTGGAGCTGAACGATGAGATGATCGATACTCTGCGTGGATCCTCTCTTGCGGGTGTCGTCCGAATCGGTTTCGGACAGGATTTCGTAGCGACAGTTTTACCTCTGGTACTCGCACGCTTTAGTGCGCTTTACCCCCTAGTGAAGCTGGAGGTCACGGTGGACCTGGGCCAGGTACTCATGCAAATGATCGACACCGGCGATCTCGATCTTGTGCTAACACTAGGCGGTTCACAGAAGAAGACGGCACACCTGTTGAGCGAGCTGCCTTTGCGCTGGATTGCAAGCCCGAGCTTTAAAGATTGGGCAGACCAGCCGTTGCCGATGGCTCTCTTCAAACCACCGTGCTCATGTCAGACCCCCGGACTGGAAGCGCTCGAGAGTGCAGGTCGCTCGTGGCGCGTTGCAATGACGAGCCCCAGCCTGACGGGCCTATGGGCTGCCGTCAGTGCGGGATTGGGACTGACCACCAGAGCAGAACTTGGCCTGCCGAAAGACGTGCAAACTATCGACCTGGGTCTCCCGCCATTAGGAAACATACCCATCACGCTTCATCGCAGACGCGCCCTCCGGGCTCCGAACGCGATGCGATTCGCGGAAATCACAGAGGAGTTGGTCGCTACTTATCTTCGTTCACGCCTGATCGAGAAGCCACCTGGAACCGTATACTCCGGTGCCGCAGTCGGGATGGTTGGTAGTCAAGCGAAAGGCACGCCGACTCGGCGGTCAACAGTCTCGGCAGCGTAGACGAGGTGAATCCCTTGAATGCACTCAACAGCGTCCTCATGTTGCGCTCGAAGCAATCCTCGTGAAGCTCTGCCTTTAGAATTCCGTGTCCTCGCAGATGCTTCATGCAGTCTGTAGCAGGACCGATTTGCCTGCTGGCGCATGCCCCTGTGATGGGCGACGCTACCTGTCTTACGATCGTCCCCTCAGGTCCGCTTATTGACGCAAGACCATTGGCTTGACGTCAACCCATTGTGCTACCCGATCTGCCGATAGCAGCAGGATTCGTCAATAATACTCACCAACCAATTCAATATTTGGAACTTTTCTTCGTTCTTGCTGGGTCTTACCATTTTTCAATGGCCGTCTCGAAGGGGACGCGAGCAAGAAGGAGCTTTTATGGCAACGCCAATGTTACAAGCAGCCTCGGAATTGACCCACTATCGGACAGTAACCGTCAACGGTCGCAAGGTTTTCTATCGCGAAGCTGGCGACCCCGGCTCTCCGACGATTGTCTTATTGCATGGACTTCCGACCAGCAGCCAGATGTTCCGCGAGCTGATCCCTGCTCTCGCCGACCAGTTTCACCTGATCGCTCCCGATTACATGGGCTTTGGGCATTCTGATGCCCCATCGAGCAAGGATTTCGAGTACACCTTCGATAATCTTGCTGCCCATGTGCGTGGTCTGCTCGATCAACTCGGCCTCGAGTCCTACATCCTATACATGCAGGATTACGGAGGCCCGGTGGGATTCCGCTTGTTCGCCGAGAACCCGGAGAAAGTGAAGGGATTCATCGTCCAGAACGCCAACGCTTACGTGGAGGGTGTAGGAGATGCTCCCAAAAAGGTGCTGCTGCCGCTGTGGGAGAAGCGCACACCCGAAACTGAAAAGCCCGCACGCGATTTCGTCAGTTTGGAGGGCACAAAGTTCCATTGGCTGGTTGGTGCCAGGGATGCTGAGGCTATCAATCCGGACAACTGGGTGCTCGATCAAGCACTGCTCGACCGGCCCGGCGTGCAAGACTACCAAGTTGACCTGCTAGAGAATTACAAATCCAATATCGCACTCTATCCTCAGTGGCAAGCCGCTTTCCGCGCGCACAAGCCCCGGACGCTGATTGCCTGGGGCAAGAAGGACCCGTTCTTCGTGCCGGCGGGGGCCGAAGCGTACCTGCGTGATTTACCAGGAGCCAAGCTCGTTTGGCTGGACGCCGGGCACTTTGTGCTGGACGAGAATGTTCATATTGTGGCGGACGAAATCAAAGCTTTCTTCGGTCGCTAGACGACTTGTCGTTCATTTCGAAGCGACATTCGCGTGATGGTGTACAGCGTCACGCAACTAAGCCCTCACATCCGAGCACGAAGGATTGCATGCAACGGTTCCATGGCAAACGTGTACTAGTGACCGGCTCCGGAAGAGGAATCGGTGCAGCGATCGCACGTAAATTTGCCCTCGAAGGCGCACGCGTCTATCTCACCGCTCGGAGCCATGAAGAGCTTTCCACTACAAGCGACGAACTGCGGTCGTTTACGTCGGAGGTCAGGTTTGTCGCTCTTGACCTGACTGAGGCTGATGCCGCTGCGAAGCTAGCCACTGATGTCGAGCAGTTGTGGGGTGGTCTCGATATTCTGGTGACCAATGCAGGTGCTGCACCTCAAGGTGGCTTTCTGGAACTGAAGGACGAGGACTGGGCAACAGGGTTCGGGTTGAAGCTTTTCGCAAATCTCCGACTTATTAAAAACACTTGGCCAATGTTGAAAGCGGTAAGAGGCCATCTGGTGATGATCGGTGGCGGCACGGCGCGAACACCAGAACGCCATCTCGCACTGGTCTCGGCCGTTAATGGTGGTATTGCGGCTCTATCCAAGTCAATCGCCGAGCAAGGGCTACAGGATTGCGTTCATGTCAACTTGGTTCAGCCCGGCACGATCAAGACTTCACGCCGCAAGAACCTGATGGAGAAGCTCGCCGCACAGGAAGGCATTGAATATGCCGAGTATCTTCTCGATTCGGCCATGCGTTTGAAAATCTCTCATCTCGGCGAACCAGCCGATGTCGCGGAGCTCGTCGCCTTTCTCGCTACAGAAGAAGCTAGATGGATTCATGGAACCATCATCGACGTCGATGGTGGTCAGAACAAAGGCGTGTAAACCTGATGGCCGCTCAGCCAGCAACCCTGTCGACAACCCGTGTAATCGCAACGTGCTCGATGCAGGATCTGCGGGATGGGCCTACCATCAGCGCGGCGATCGTCCTTCCCAGTATCACGGCCGAACTCTTGAGACCAGGGAGACGGCTGCCTTCAGGAGACACTTCTATGAACACCCCTAGCCGCTGCTGCCACCCGTCGATCTGCGGAGGATGCGGAAGATGAGCGAGTCGCGAGAAGAACTCGCTTCAGCAGTCCAGGCCGTATCGCCTGAACCTATCACTTCGTCGAACTCAGACGTTGCTTTTCGTCACGATCTGGCTTTCCCCAGATTGAGCGGCGAGATGCTTCAAATACTCAGATCCTACGGACAAGAGGAATCCGTCCCGAAGGAAACCTGTCTGTACACCTATGGTGATCGGGACACAGACATGATTGTGATTCTTTCAGGGGAGATTGAGAGCCGGCTCCAGGTGAAAGGAGGTGGCTTCAAAGTTTTCCGTTCTCTGCGTGCGGGCGAATTCAGTGGCGAGCTAAACCTCTTGAACACACAGAGATCCGTTGCCGAAGCAAGAACCAAATCGATCAGTCGATTGTTGCGAATCTCGCGGAAGAACTTGCGGCTGTTGATGCGCGCCGAGGGCGATATCGCGAACATGATTGTTTCCGCTTGCATATGGCGACGCGTTAGCATGATCGACGACCCATCCACGGGAGTCGTACTTCGAGGATGCGAAGGCGATCCGGATCTACTAAGCCTCCGTCGCTTTCTAGTTCGCAACTACTATCCACAACAGATAGAGGAGTTGCCAGCAAACGGTGAACTCGGCAAGGGTGTGCCCGCAACGAAGCTGCCACAGGTCGAGCTGCTAGATGGCCGTGTCCTGGTTCGACCCACTCTCTGCGATCTCGCTGACGAACTGGGTATCACTGAGATCCCTGAGTCTCATACGATCTATGACGTTGCAGTTGTCGGAGCTGGTCCAGCAGGTCTCGCTGCAGCGGTTTACGCAGCTTCTGAAGGCCTATCCACGATTGTGGTCGAAGGGAATGCCCCCGGGGGGCAGGCCGGGACCAGCTCGAAAATTGAAAACTATCTAGGATTTCCAACCGGAGTCTCAGGGGCGCAACTAGCAAGCCGCGGCCACCTCCAGGCCCTCAAATTTGGGGTTGCCTTCGCCATCTCACGTGACGTTGTAAGCGCAAAACAAGTGGATGGCTTCCATCAATTGATCCTTGCTGGCGGCCTGCCTGTTTGCGCGCGATCGGTCGTGATCGCAAGCGGGGCGCGGTACAGACGCCTCAATGTCAAGAACCAAGAGCATTTCGAAAACAGGGGCTTCTACTATGCTGCAACAGCAACGGAATCTCCGCTGTGTCGCGACCGAGAGATCATCGTCGTTGGCGGAGGTAACTCTGCCGGGCAAGCCTCAGTCTTCCTTTCGGGAGTTGCGAAGCACGTACACCACATCATTCGCGGTGCCTCTTTAGAGAGCTCCATGTCCCAATATTTAGTTGCGAGAATAGAAAGCTCTCCCCACATCACTCTCTATGCGGATACAGAGATTGATGAGGTTGAAGGTGAAAGGGGCCTCGAATTCGTCCGGTGGACAAACCGAAAGACTGGCGAATCCGTCAGAAGGCCGATCTCCAGTGTTTTCGTCATGATCGGCGCGGAGCCAAATTCCGGCTGGGTGTACGGCGCCGTCAAGCTTGATGAAAAGGGGTTTGTTCTTACAGGTGGTCAATGGGGATTTGAAGCCACATCTTACGCGACGAGCGTTCCCGGTATCTACGCTGTCGGCGATGTGAGAGCCGAGTCGGTGAAACGGGTCGCGTCTGCGGTTGGCGAGGGTTCAGTTGTCATATCGAATATTCACCGGTACTTAGCTCAGAGGCGCCCCGAGTTTTCAGAGCGCGAAGGATAACTGACGGTCGTCAGCGAGTCGTCGTTTTCTGGCTTCTGCAAACCATGTGTAACCCGTACAGGACTTCGGATGGCCCAATAATGACGCAGAAGGTGGCGACACTTCAGCTTTGCTTAAGTATGTGACGAGAATTTAGAACTATCCTTCTCACTGATGAAGCCTTGCCTTGGAGAAATGACACGCAGGTCTAGCAATATCGCTTGATAGAAGCTTGCTCCAGAACCTCCCGGGCACAGGAAACGTACCCTTGCCGGGGCAACAGGCTCCTGAGAGGTCCGTTAAATTCTTGTATCAGCCGCAGTGCATAACAATCGTCCGGCCCCGCATGAACATGAATAAGAACCCCGTTGATCTTCTCCTTTTGGCTATGCTGGCCTTTTTGCTCGGCGCATTCCTTGCATTACCGGCCGTAGCTCAGGACACTTCAGACCAGGAATGCCGCGCACTGACGAAACGAGATTTCTCAAGAACGCAGGACGCGCCGTTCACGTTGACTGGCGCAAGCGTTATGACGCAGAACGTCAGCAGGCCCTTTTGCGAGCTTGATGGATACATAATCCCGGAGATCTCATTCAAGATGCGTTTGCCCATTGTGGGTTGGAATGGCCGTTTTATCCTGCTTGGAAGTGGAGGGTGGGCCAACCGCAAGTTCGATTTCCTCTGCGATGATCCCTTGTCTCGCGGCTACGCCTGCATCATGGGGGACGGCGGTCATCAATACAACGACGGTCTCTGGATGCAGAGCAACCCACAGACCAAGATCGACTGGGGCTACCGTGCAACGCACGTCGTCGCACTGGCCGGTAAGGCACTTGTTCAGGCCTTCTACTTGACACCTCCGATCATGTCCTTAATGCTGGGCGTTTCCACAGGCGGGTATCAGGGTCTGGTAGAGGCGCAGCGCTTCCCCTGGGACTTCGGCGGCATCATCGCCATCGCGCCAGACATCGATGAGGGTGATCTGAGCATGCGGACCGCCTGGATCGCTAACCATCTTCTGGACGAGAACGGTGGGCCTCTTTTCACCAAAAGTGATCTTCAAATCCTGCATGCAGGGGCGTTGAAAGCATGTGATGATTCCGACAACATTCGCGATGGGATCATCGGCGACCCGATAGCCTGCAAGTTCGATCCTCGCACGGTAGAATGCGGCAGCCGTCGCTCGACAAATTGCCTTGCGAAGCCCCAAGTGGATGCCGCGATGGCGATCTATGGGGGCCCAACTACCTCCGCTGGCGTATCGATCTCGACGGGTGGTCCGCTGCCGGGCTCTGAGATGGAGTGGCCCGATGCTCTGGAAGACGTCTCCTTTGCAGAGAACTTCTTTCGGTTTGCTTTGACTGAGTCGCCCCTCGATGGGTTTTCGGCTCGAAAGTTCAACTACGATGAGGACTATAAAAGGCTCGGCCTTGCGGGAACCTTCCTCAGCAGCGATCCCGATCTTAGACGTTTTCGCCAAGCGGGAGGCAAGCTGCTAATAGTGCAGGGCGGCAATGACGTGACCGAGCAGGCGCGCTCCGAGATCGACTACTTCGAGATGGTGGAGCGCGTAATGGGCGGCGCTGAAGAAACTCGCGGCTTCGTCCGGCTGTTCCTCGTTCCTGGGATGAATCACGGATCGGGAGGAGATGGTGCATTTGCAATTGACTACCTCTCTGCCATGGAACGTTGGGTGGCCGACCAGGCTGCACCGGACGTGCTTGTCGGAGCGCACGTCCCGGAATGGGCAAACGGCTCTGCCGGCCTCCGCGCCGGGCTGACCGCGCCCCGCGCAGGCATGCAGGTGACCTTCAGACGGCCTATCTATCCTTACCCGCTGCATGCGTTATACAACGGCCACGGAGACGCGAAGGACTTCCGGAGCTTTCATCCGGCACCCGTCAAATAAGGTGGCACATCCGATCACAGCGTTTGTTCTTGCGAATCCGACAACCAAAGTAGCGCCTGTGCGCATGAATCAAACCAACTCAGAAAGACCTATGAACAAAACCACATGCATCGCCTCCTCTCTTCTCGTCTTCTCTGCGCTTTCCATCTTGGGTTCAGCTCAAACTGCGGCCGTGCCTGCGATCCCACCGGGAGGCGACATCCCGAAGAGCTTTGTGCCGCTCGCCCACCAGGAACCCGACTACGCGAAGCGCGACCTGCAAATTCCAATGCGTGATGGCGTCTTGCTGCACACCGTCATTCTCATTCCCAAGGGCGTCAACCACGGTCCCATGCTTCTGGACCGCTCGCCATACAGCCAAAATGAGGTCATGTCTGGAGGGGAAGGGCCATTCCTTTCTCAAAGTCTGGCACCCCTCTTTGCCGACCTTGCGGAGCGTGGTTACATCATCGTCGTGCAGGATGTGCGAGGAAAGTACGGCTCAGGCGGTGAGTATGTGATGAACCGCCCGGTTCGCGGCCCACTCAATACGACGGGCATCGACAACGCAACCGACACCTGGGACACCATCGACTGGCTCGTGAAACATGTACCCGAGAGCAACGGACGCGTCGGCACCATTGGCACCAGCTACGAAGGATTTACGGTACTGATGAGCCTCATTGATCCGCACCCCGCTTTAAAGGCCGCTGTTTCGATGAATCCCATGGTCGACGGGTGGAGAGGCGACGACTGGTTCCACAACGGTGCTTTCCGTGAAGAGATGATGAGTTACATCTACGACCAGACTGCTTCCAAGCGGTCAGACGAGACGTGGTTCACGCTGCGCTATGACGATTACGATGCTTTCCTGCATTACGGATCGGCAGGTGCCTATGGCGCTGCGATGGGCATGGACCAGCTGCCTTTCTGGCGCAGGCTAACGCAACATCCCGGATATGATGCCTTCTGGCAGGAACAAGCCGTCGATAAGACCCTTGCGCAAAAACCACTCACGGTAGCTACGCTGCTTGTGGATGGCCAGTGGGATCAGGAGGACATCTATGGCGCGCCGGCTGTCTGGCGCGCACTGTCGGAGCACGCTGGCGATAAGCTGCGTCTCGTAATGGGACCCTGGCTCCACGGTCAGGAGAGCTACGATGCGTCTTCGCTCGGCGCGTTGGAGTGGGGCAGCGACACTGCTGAGTGGTTTCGCACGGAGGTGCTCATCCCATTTCTCGATGCAAAGCTGAAGGAAGGTACGCCTGTCGCGACCCTCTCACCCGTCACTGTGTTTGAAACGGGCACCAACCGTTGGCGGCAACTTCCGAAGTGGCCGGCCGCGACGGGTCAAGTCTCACTAAATCTGGGAGCCGATGGAACGCTCGCGCTTGGTCAAAGCGCCCAGGTGGGAAGCGGTTACGACGAATACGTGAGCGACCCCAGCAAGCCAGTCACCTATCGTCCGCGGCCGAACCGGCCCATGTACGCTAAAGGGTCCACCTGGCGCTACTGGCTTGTTGACGATCAACGCTTTGCGGCGAGCCGGCCCGACGTCCTCACGTACATCTCAGAGGTGTTGACAACTCCTGTACACATCGCTGGCCGGCCGATCGCAGATCTCTTTGCTTCTACCAGCGGCACAGACAGTGATTGGATCGTCAAGCTCATTGACGTCTACCCGGATTTCGTGCCGGAGAAGCCGTCGATGAGTGGATATGAGCTTGCTGTCAGCATGGATATCATGCGTGGCAGGTATCGCGACGACCCATCACGCCCAACAGCGATTCCACCAGGTAAAGCAATTGAGTATCGTCTAACTTTGCCCGATGCGGATCATGTCTTCCTGCCTGGTCACCGCATCATGGTACAGGTGCAGTCAAGCTGGTTTCCGCTCTATGATCGAAATCCGCAGACTTTTGTTCCTAATATCTTCTATGCCCAACCCGACGATTACCGCAAGGCGACCCAGCGGATCTACCATCGCGCCGGGCAGACGAGCGCAATCGAGCTGCCGATCATACCTTGATTGGGTGACGCGGCAACACTTAAGCTTTGCTCAAGTATGTGACGAGAATTTAGAACTATTCTTCTCGGTTATGGCGACCTTACCTTAAAGAGGCTCACGCAGGAATAGCAAGCTCGCTTCTTCGGAGCTCGCTCCTGGAAGAGACGGCTGACTGCCGTCGCGCCATGGCAGTGGAAGTTATGGCAAAGGAGAACGCAATGACAACGCCAGTCGCTACAGTACGCGATTTCTATGCGGCGATAGCAGCAGGTGACACCGAGAAGATGGTTGGTCTGATGGCTCCCGACATCGAGTGGATCTCAGTGGTTGATTTCAACATTCAGGACAGAGGTCCTGAAGAGGTTATGAAAAAAGTGTTCGTCCCACTCATGCAGGAGTGGGAGAGCTTCTCACCAGCTCCTTCAGAATTTCTTGTCGATGGCTCCACGGTGGTGTCATTGGGCCGCTTCGCTTGCGTACACCGTGCAACGCACAAACGCGCTGACCTTGCATACGCGCATATATGGGATATCCGAGACGGGAAAATCGAACGTCACCGTCAGTACATCGATACCTTGGCGCTCGAACAAGTTAGACGCCCATAGCGCTGCCAGTGCATCTTCACGACGCACAACGCTTCTCGTACCGGATGCTTCTGGCAAGAAGTGTTCGCAGAAGGAACATCGTAGTGAACCGGATAGCAAATTACGTTCTTGCCACGGCCTTTTATGCAGGCACGGCACAAGCTGCGCCGCTGCCTTCGACCAACGCTACGACGACCTATCATCGCGTGCAGGTCGACGGTGTCGGGATTTTCTATCGGGAAGCCGGCCCTGAGAACGCACCAACTATCGTCCTCTTGCATGGCTTTCCGTCGTCATCGCGCGAGTTTGACGCGCTCATTCCTTTGCTCGCGACAAAGTATCATCTGATCGCCCCGGATTATCCTGGATTCGGGCTAAGCGACGCGCCCTCCCCGACCGACTACACTTACACGTTCGATCATCTTGCTCAGACGATGAGTGATTTTCTGGAGAAGCTGAAGGTCACGCACTATACCTTGTACCTTCACGACTACGGCGCGCCGATCGGCTTCCGTATCATTCTCGCGCACGCCGATCAACTGCATGCGCTCATCATTCAAAACGGCAACATCTACAAAGTGGGCCTTGGAGCCAAATGGAGCAAGATCGCAGGAGTACTGGTCGGATCCAAAGACTCATCCTGAGGTGCTTAGCGCTTTTCTTTCGTTCGAGGGAACCAAGGAGCGGCACGTCGCCGGCACCTCCCATCCGGATCGCTACGATCCGGATACCTGGATCAGCGAGTACGCTGATCTGTCGCGGTCAGGTCAGCGCGAGATCCAAGGAGAACTGCTCTACGACTACCGGACCAACGTCGAACTCTACCCAAAATGGCAGGCCTGGCTCCGCGACGACCAACCCCCAACCCTGGTGGCCTGGGGCGAGCACGACCCCTCTTTCATCGCACCCGGTGCGGAAGCCTTCAGGCGAGACCTTCCGAAAGCGGACATCCACCTGCTCGACGCCGGACACTTCGCATTGGACGAAAAGACTGACGATATCGCAGCCCTGATCCTCCAGTTCATGGCCAAGCATTCTTGATAAAAGCAAGTGTTTGCGGAAGAACTGGAGAGCAATGATGGCCGATAGGAATTGTGACGCGTCGACCGAGCCTGCCGTTGAGGGTCCGAGCATTCGATTGGCGTATAAGCATCCGCTTGCTATCCGCTGGATGCACTGGATCAACTTTCCGGTGCTGTTCCTGATGATCTGGAGCGGGCTGCTCATCTACTGGAACGATTCAGACAACGCCTACCTGCATCCGCATCGGGTATACCGCATAGGATTAGGCCGTTTTACACTCTTTCGGTTCTTCCCAGATTGGTTTTACGGCAAGCTGCATGTTCCTTACCATGTCACGCAAGGACTCGGCTATCACTTCTTCTTCATGTGGTTATTCGCTTTGAATGGGGTGATCTATGTGCTGTATACGTGGCTCTCGGGGGAATGGCGGTTTTTGCTGCCACAGCGCCGCAGTCTCAAGGATGCGTTCCAGGTGACACTGGTCGACCTGCACTTGCGCAAAGGTCTTCCTCCCCAGACCAAGTACAACGGTGCCCAGCGTATTGCCTACACGTCGGTGATCCTGATGGGTGCTGGAATGCTGCTCACTGGCTTCGCCATTTACAAGCCCACATCCGCGCACTGGCTGACCACGCTTTGCGGGGGCTACGAGATGGCACGTTGGCTCCATTTCTGGCTGACGATGAGCTTTCTCGGGTTCTTTGGCGTGCATATCGCTCAAGTGGTTCTGGCCGGCTGGAACAACTTCCGGGCGATGGTAAGCGGACGCGAGGTTCAACGGGTCGAAGCACCGTCCCTGGAGAAGGAACGAAGGAGCTGGCGATGATGCAACCAGACGAAGCGAAGCCGCTTGCAGATCCTGCGAAGCCCGCAGCCCAGCCAACCGAAGTCGCTCAGGGAGAGCAGGGGCTGGTAGATCCGGAAGATGCCGATGACGTGTTGACTCGTCGCATCGCGACAACGGAGGCAGCCGATCGCCAGGTACTCAACGCATCAACACGCTACACGCGGCGTGCCTTTGTAGTCGCAGGTCTCGGAGCGGCCGCGGGATACACCGGATACCGCGCTCTTGAGGGCGCGTCCGGCGACGAGATGCAGCCACTCCCGTTCCGTAAGGCGTTTCAAGTAAATGCCAGGCTCTCAAGGGACATTTTTCGTGACGTTCCTTTGGCGCCCACCTACTCTCCAGATAGAGCGGGAACACTTCGAGTAAATGGTATCTATGGCCTCAAAATGCAGATGAAGCCGGAAAGCTGGCGTCTGCAAACTGTGGGCGTGCGTAATGCGGCACGGCACGCTCGTTACTCGAGCGATGTGACAGCCTGGCAATATCAGTACGAAACAGCTCAGACCGCGGAAGACAAGGGACACGATACCAAGGTCGATCCGAAGCTGCTTTCCGCTCCCAAGATGGCGCCCGAGTCAATGATGGCCAAGGCGATGGAAGACGAAAATCACACGGGCAGGATGCCTCGTGGCTTCGAGGAATCAGGCGAGAGTGCTTCCACCTTGCTTCCGGGAACGGCGGGTCTGCTGCTCACCATGGCAGACATAACGCGGTTACCGCATCACGAACTGATAACGCAGTTCAAGTGCATTGAGGGCTGGAGCCAGATCGTGCACTGGGCGGGAGTCCGCATGGCTGACTTCCTCGAAGCCTACCCTCCGGATGATATCGAAGGACACGAACCGAAGTTCGTCTACATGGAAACGCCGGATGGTGACTACTACACGGGCTACGATCTGCACGCACTGAGGCATCCACAGGCACTCTTGGTGACAGAGATGATGGGAGAGCCGTTGACTCAGTTTCATGGAGCGCCACTGCGGTTGCACATGCCGACAAAGTATGGGTACAAACAAATCAAACGCATTGGCCTAATTGCCTACACCAACGAAAAGCCTGATGATTACTGGACCAAACTTGGCTACGATTGGTATGGTGGGCTCTAGGCTGGCAGCATTCCCCACGGCCGCAGGTGCTCTCCAAGCCGATACGTTCGGCGTTCTCAGTTGTTGCCAACAGGCCGAGTCGCTCATCGAAGCATGCGGATGATCTCGCGACTGCTGCAAGTTGACGTATAACCGGCATCTCGGGAGCTTGATTTGGCCGTACCGTTCGATTTATCAGTTTTCGCCAAGTTGGCAAAAAGTCTCATTGAAGCATTCGGGCGGCAATGCTTGCCTGCATCATGGTGCATCCGAATATTCGAACAAAAATGAGGAGCAGCATGATTGAACTGATCTTTGCCTGGAAGCGGGTGCAGGAACGCCACCGGTCGGCACCTCTATTGAAAGAGCGCGAACGCTATTTAATTCATCTTCGAGAGCAGGGCTTCACGCGCGAGCGGCTTTCGACGACGGCGAACCTGCTGCTTCAGATAGTCCGGGTTATGAGCCTTACTGAACTGCGAACCGTGAGCGAAGCGGAGATCCGTGAGGCCGCGATTCGCTGGTCAGTCGATGTAGATGGGCACCTCGGCGGACAACCTGGTCCAGGCTCCGAAAGGGTGTTTCGCTGGTGCGCAATTCACTGGTTTTCTTTCCATAAGGTCTTGTTACCAACGCCTCAACCGGAACCACCGTTCTTTGAGTCTTTAGCCGACTTCATACGGGCGGCCAACGAGAGGGGTCTATCCCCGGTGACGGTGCAGTGTTATGCGGAACGCGCGGGATACTTCTTGAGATGGTACGCCGGTCGCTTCGAAGACAATCTCGCTGCGGTCCGCCCTTCTCAAGTCTTCGACTACATGGACGAGAAGGTTGCGGCAGGCTGGACCGCGCAGACCAGAGCGACAATGAGTCAGGCGCTTCGCAGCTTCTTCCGCCACGCCGAATCCAGAGAGTGGTGCGTTAAAGGCATCGCACGCTGCATCAAGAGCCCACGTCTCCCGAAGTATGAGCAAGCCCCAAGGGGCCCTGCCTGGAAAGACGTCAGGCGTCTGATCAAACTGACTCGCACGGACCGCTCTGCGGACATGAGGGCTTTACCTGTCCTATTGCTTTGCTCGGTTTATGGCATGCGTGCGACAGAGATCGCTCGACTGAGACTGGACGATATCGACTGGAGGAACGAGACCATCACAATCCGGCGCGCCAAGAGAGGTCGTATACAGCAGTTCCCCTTGCAGTATGAAGTAGGTGAAGCGATCATCCGTTACCTGCAGTATGTGCGCCCTCAATGTGATGTCAGAACCGTATTCACTACTTTGACGCGGCCTTTCCGTCCGATACGAAGTCAATTTGTCTGGGTGCTCGTGGGACGGCGGATGAGAAAACACGGCATTCGCCTAGTGCATGTCGGACCCCACGCTCTTCGGCATGCTTGTGCGACCCAACTTCTCAAGAAGGGCTCATCGCTTCAACAGATTGCAGATTTCCTCGGCCACAGAGATATCAAGTCGGTGAGCATATACGCGAGGCATGATCCTAAGATGCTGCGAAGTGTGGCAGCATTCAGCTTGGCAGGTGTCGTATGACACTTGCAGAGGCTATTGGTTTATACGTCAACAGCAAACGCGCCAACGGGATCGGTTTCCATAAAGGTGAATCCAACTTCCAAGGGCTTTACAGGCGGATCGGGGACCGGCAATTATCGGAGATTCGTCCACAAGACGTGTTTCGCTTCCTTGACGGTCCAAACACCTCCAACGTCACCTTTAGAGGGAAGCACAGTCTGCTCAGGCACTTCTTCGAATACATGGCTGCAAGAGAGTTGATGCCAGAGTTCAGTATGCCTCCTAATCGACCATTGGTGAGGCAGACCTTCACGCCTTACATCTATTCCCGCGAGGAAGTGCGACGATTGCTGAAGGCGACCCGTTACAGGAGTCGGTGGGCTTTTAATGTGCTGGTGTCACCTCAGACCGTTCGAGCTTTTCTGGTGAGTCTCTACGCGACAGGGGCGCTCGTAGGGGAATTGATTGGGCTGAGGGGCAAAGATGTCGACCTGAATGCGGGGATCATCATGATCAACTCAACTAGGTTTGGCAGAACGCGCAAGTTACCACTTAGCGCCGATCTACTGAAGGAGCTCCAGAAGTACGACCGTTGGAAGAAGCGCAAAGTTCTGAGTGGTGAGTTCTTTTTCTTGAGGGATGATAATACTCCGTTAGTCGCGAGATCACTCAATGGCACCTTCCAGCGTCTACGCGAGCGCGCAGGTATTCTGAGAAGCGATGACGCGGTGTATCAGCCGCGAATGCACGATCTTCGATCAACATTCGCGGTCCATCGCATCACCTCTTGGGTCAGAAAGAGAGCAGATCTAAACAAATTGCTTCCCGCGCTTGCGGTCTACATGGGGCAATCTGGGCTGGCATCTACAGAAAGGTACTTCTACTTAACGCCTGAACGATTTCGTGAGGACTTAGAGAAGCTCAGCCCGTCGAGGCGGCATCGGCGGTGGAGGGATGACGCTCGGCTGATGCAGTTCTTAGCGACTTTATGAGGTAGGACGATAATGTTTAAGAAGCTCCATTGGCGGCCTCCCAGCAGTGATGTTGACCTCAAAATCCATACCAGCAATGATCGGCCACTGGTGTCTATTCTGTCTCATGAATCGATCGAAAACTCAACATGGTTGGCAATAATGCGACTCTCTTTGTAGTCGTTCAAAGCTCCGGTGCGTAGCTGAATATCGAAGCCTGTCACCCTCCCGCTTCTTACCTAATACTTGTCCCCGGCCTGCTTTGTGACACGAGTACTAAGTAAGCTCATGAGTAAGTAGGTCAAGCCGCTAAGGGGTCTCCCCTCGCGCTCTGCAAGGCCATTCGCCCTCTGGGTTTTGGCTCCCCCACGCTTCGCGCGGTCCCCCCAAAAAGCTACGCTCGAAGACCTTTCCGTTTGCTACCCCCGCCTTCGCCAGGAGGCGTTCGGCATGTACATGCCGCGTTTCAACGCGGACGTGCAAAAAACCAAACCCAAAGGAGCAGACACCATGAAAACCGCCATCATCGCCGAGAGCAAGAAGGCCGCCCAAAAACAGGAACTCATCGTCGCCAACGTTAAATTGCTGATAGAGCAATTAGAGGCCGGACACTCCGAAGCCCTTACGAATTACCTCACCGCCATGAGCCGCTTTCACCAATACAGCTTCGGCAATGTGCTGGAGATTGCACGACAAATGCCAAGCGCGACCAGAGTGGCAGGATTCTGGACGTGGAAGAATCTTGGCCGTTCCGTGAATGCTGGAGCCAAAGGCATTCGCATCCTTGCCCCGATTGTCGGAGTGAAACGCAAGCTCGACTCCGAAGTAGAGAAGGACATCACGAAACAGAACACCCGCGCATTACTCGGCTTCCGCAATGCCTATGTTTTCGACATCTCGCAGACCAACGGCATCGATCTTCCCACTCTCCATGAGGTCACTGGCGACCCTGGCGAGGCCATCAGCCGTCTTACTGCTTTCCTAGAGAGTCAAGGAATTGGTCTTTCCTATAACGACAGAATCGCTCCCGCGCTTGGCATGAGCTACGGCGGACGCATCGTTCTCCTGCCGGGACAGACGAAAGCCGAAGAGTTTTCGACGCTGGTGCATGAAACAGCTCACGAACTGCTACATAAGGCAGAACGCCGCACCGCAACTACCAAGACGGTCCGCGAGACCGAGGCCGAAGCCGTGGCCTATGTGGTTGGGAAAGCCGTGGGGCTGGTGATAGGGTCGGCATCCGCCGATTACATCCAGCTTTACCACGGCAATGCTTCGCTGCTGGCCGAGAGCTTAGATGTTGTGAAGCAAACCGCTGACGTCATCCTTGCAGCGCTTCAGCCGCCAGCCCCGCCGGAGGCAGTTACCACCGAGGAACCCGCCGAGATGGCAGCATAGAAATACGCACGACCGTGTAACAATTCAAACGATTCGTAGGCTGACAGACGGGATGCAGAAGATCCCGTCTGCCTATTTTCGCGCTTCGGGAGACACCCTCCGGGTTTCTCCCGAACCCTCTTCCCGGAAGATCAGATGCAAAAAAATTGCACGATTGACCTGCACAGTTCCTACACAGTGAAAAAATCATGCTCTATCCGCAATAAAAAGAATCAGATGCGGAATATGTATCACCCGCTCAGGATGACACATTTGTTTTGGGGGCACAGTTGTTCATAGGGCTAGCTCGGATTTGGCTTTGGCGAATTGAGCGACTGCGAATTCGAGGTCGTTGTGGGTGTGGGCGGCGGAGATTTGGGTGCGGATTCGGGCTTTGCCGTGGGGCACTACCGGGTATGAGAACGGGATGACGTAGATGCCTTTGATGAGCAGGTCTTCGGCCATGAGCGCGGCTTTGCGGGCGTCGCCGAACATGACGGGGACGATGGGGTGCGAGCCGGGGAGGATGTCGAAGCCGATGGCGGTCATCTGTTCGCGGAAGTAGGCGGTGTTGGCGCGCAGGGCTTCGCGGAGGTCGTTGGAGGTGGTGAGCAGGTCGAGGATGGCGAGCGAGGCGGCGACGATGGGCGGGGCGAGCGAGTTCGAAAAGAGATATGGGCGAGAGCGCTGGCGGAGGAGCTGGATGATCTCTTTGCGGCCGGAGGTGTAGCCTCCGCTGGCGCCGCCGAGGGCTTTGCCGAGGGTTCCGGTGATGATGTCGATGCGGCCCTCGACTTTGCATTGCTCGGGGGTTCCGCGGCCGTTGGCGCCGATGAAGCCGACGGCGTGGGAGTCGTCGACCATGACCATGGCGTTGTATTTGTCGGCGAGGTCGCAGATCTGGTCGAGCTTGGCGAAGTAGCCATCCATCGAGAAGACGCCGTCGGTGGCGATGAGGCGATAGCGGGAGCTGGCGGCGGCTTTGAGCTGGGTCTCGAGGTCGTCCATATCGCCGTTGCGATAGCGGAAGCGGGCGGCCTTGGAGAGGCGGACGCCGTCGATAATGCTGGCGTGGTTGAGTTCGTCGGAGATGATGGCGTCTTCGGCATCGAGGATGGTCTCGAAGAGGCCTCCGTTGGCGTCGAAGCAGGAGCTGTAGAGGATGGTCTCTTCGGTGCCGAGGAACGTGCTGATTCGCTGCTCGAGCTGGGTGTGGATGGCCTGGGTTCCGCAGATGAAGCGGACGCTGGCGAGGCCGTATCCCCAGTCCTGGAGGGCTTGCGTGGCTGCGGCGATGATGGCGGGGTGGTCGGCGAGTCCGAGATAGTTGTTGGCGCAGAGATTGAGGACGTGTGCGCCGTCGGCGAGGTGGATGTGCGCGTTCTGCGCGCTGGCGATGGTGCGTTCGCGCTTGTAGAGGCCGGCGGATTCGATCTCGTTGAGGCGGTTTTGGTAGTGCTGCTGGGCGGCGGGGTCCATTGGATTCTCCCTGGGTGCTTTAGGCCTTTTCAAGTCTATCGTGGGTGGTGGGTGGGGACTGTTCGCGAAGGTCGGGAGATTTGATCCTCCCACATCTGGCGGACTGGCGTCCGCTCAGATATGGGGCACCCATTTCCGTGGAGGACGAAGGTTTCCGTTGAGGACGAAGGGTGCTAGCCTTCAGTGTTGCTTGGCGGAGCTGCGGTGGAGCGTCGGATGGTGAGTGGCGAGATTCAACGATGGGGATGTGCGGGAGGTGCGTTGCGCTGGGTGCTGCCGATTTTTCTGCTGCTGGTGGTTGGAGGTGCAGGGTGTGTGAGGGCGCAGGATAATTTTGATATTCAGGTTTACCGTTCGGAGACCGTTGCGCCGAAGACTACTCTCGTTGAGTTGATGAGCAATATTACGGCGGATGGCACGAAGGACTTCTCGCAGACGGTGTATCCGGCGACGCAGCTTTATCCGACCGACGATGCTTTGCACGAGACGCTGGAGCTGAGGCAGGGGCTCAATGACTGGTCCGAGGTGGGCTTCTACGTTCTCACGAGCGCGAGCAGCGGGCATGGATGGCAGTGGGTGGGCGATGATCTTCGCGTGCAGGTGGAGGCGCCCGAGCGGTGGGAGTGGCCGGTGGGCGTGGGGCTGGCGGTGGAGGCTGGGTATCAGCGTCCGCCTTATGCGGTGAACTCGTGGACGATTCGGTTGCGGCCGATTTTCGATAAGCGGTTTGGGCGGTATTACCTTGCGGTGAATCCAGCGTTCGATTGGTCGCTGCGTGGCCAGAACTCCGGGGAGGGCGCTGGTTTTGCTCCGAGCGTGAAATTCAGCTATGCCTTTAATCGGCATCTCTCCGGTGGGGCCGAATACTACGGCAATTATGGGAGCGTGGAGGATATTGCCGGGTTTCATCACCAGCAACAGCAGTTCTTCCCGACGCTCGATGTGAAGGTGGCTCCGGAATGGAACCTTAATCTTGGTGTTGGGATCGGGGTGACTACGATTACCGATGACTGGATTTGGAAGGCAAATCTAAGCCGGCGGTTTGACTGGGGGCGCCGGGCTGCGAGTACTCCGTAGTAGGACTAATAGGGATGGCGACTAGTCGTAATAAGGTCGAGACTCCGCCTGGCGGATCTGCGGTTCGGATGTTTGCGGTAAACCATCGGCTGAATCAGATGGTGATTGAAAATCTTGATCCTGCGGTCTGGAGGGCCAAGCCGCCGGGAAATGTTCGAACGATTGCGGCGATTTTTACTCATATGCATAACGTTCGACTGTAAGTGGGTGAGGCTGACGGCTCCGCATTTGAAGGTTCCTGCACAACTGAATCGCGCGCAATGCACTCCGGCGCAGGCGCGTGTTGGGTTGCTGAGAGCGCGGCTCGCTGCGGCGAGATGCTTGCGGAGGCGCTTGGCGGCGAGGGCGGATTGGGAAATTTGGACGGGACGGATGGGCGAAGCCGTGGCCGTTGGGGATGGAGATGCTGTGCTACATGGTGGCGCATGAGGCGCATCATCGCGGGCAGGTTTGCATGATGGCGCATCAGCTGGGGTATCCGCTGGCGATGGAGGTGACTGCGGGGATGTGGAGTTGGGAGAAGCTCTTCTGAACCTTCTCTGAATCGCGAACGGAGTCACGTTCTGCAACGATTGCGATCCCACTCAAGCCAAAATAGGGCTTGAGTGGACACCCGAGCGAGGCTGGTTACGCGGCGTCTTCCTTCTTCGGAAGGTGTTGCCGCATCATCTTCTCTTGCCTCTTCGAACACAGGTGTCGGGCCTCTTTCGCGGCGAGTTCGAGCTCGGAAGAAGCGGTGGCGACGGTGGAGCAGCAATGCAGGCAGATTGAATCGATGCTCCGGTTATTTTTACGACGGCGATCAAAATCAGGGCGTGGCGAATTCCGCTCTAAGGACATGAGGTATCACTCCTAGAATCGGGCTATACAGTATTAGGCAATTAGAAGGGTTGTCTGCTGGATCGCTGTATGGAAGGCTGGGAATTCTGTGGATATCCTGTGGATATTTTGCATTCTTGCCGCCTTAGGGCAGAGTCATCGTTAACCGCCTTGGATGTAAGGATCAACCTACGCGATGGAGCTGCGTAGGTTGGAACCCCGATTGGATGCGCCTGCGGCGCGGTTTTAGGCATACCGCAGGTCCTTCGCGCTGCTCGGGATGACATTTGCTCCTGGAATGGAATTTGTTGGGCACATGATCTCGTCCAAGGCTATCGAAGGTTTGAGTGGAAGCAACATCATTCGGTCGGGCTCATCATTCGCTTCGATCGGAGACTGCTCGTGTTAATTGTCGGCGATGCATTTGGCGACGATTACGGTGATGTCGTCGTATTGGCCGCGTTCGGGGCAGGTGAAGGTTTGGACTTCGTTGACGATGGCTTTGACCATTTCGTGGGCGGGGAGTTTTTTGTGGCGGCGGAGGGCTTCGATGAGGCGTTCTTCGCCGAACTCTTCTTCGTTTTCGTCGAAGGACTCGGTGACGCCGTCGGTGTACAGCGCGAGGATGTCTCCGGGTGCGAGCTGGCATTTGCCGATGGCGCACTCCCAGTCGTTGAAGAGTCCCATGACGGAGCAGTTGGAGTCGAGGCGTTCGATCTTCCCGTTGTGATGCTTGCCGTCGGGGTGGAGGATGAGCGCGCAGAGATGTCCGCAGTTGGCGTAGCGGAGTTTGCGGGTGCGGTCGTCGTATTCGGCGAAGAAGAGGGTGGCGTAGGCGCTGGGAGTGGTGTTCTCAAAGAGCATGCGGTTGACTGAGGCGAGAAAACGCTTGGGCGCTTTGAGCGCGACGGCGACCTGGCTGCGGAGATTGGCCTGGAGGTTGGCCATGAGCAGCGCGGCGGCGATGCCTTTGCCGGCGATGTCGCCGACGACGAGGGCGATGCGGTCGCGGCCGAGGTCGAGGAAGTCGTAGTAGTCTCCGCCGACCTGGCGGGCCTGGATGCAGAGGCCGGCGTAGTCGAGGGTCTTGAGCATGGGCAGCGTCTGCGGGAAGAGCTTGGCCTGGACCTGCTTGGCGATCTCTAGCTCCTGTGCGGCGCGGCGGTCGGTCTCGAGTCGTTCGTTGAGGGCGTTGCGCTGGGCTTCGATTTCTCTACTTAGATGATCGGAGGCGAGCAACTGGAAGATGTTGCCGTCGATGTCGGAAAAGGTGGCTGAGGTTCCTCCGAAGAGCGTCTGCTGGGGAAGGGAACTAAATTTAACGCCTCGGCTGCGCCAAAGCTCGAAGGTGGAGTTGATGTCTTCGGCGATGAAGGCTACCTGGGTTGGGCAGCCGATGTGCTTGTAACCCTCAGAGCCGCGCTTGGGTGCGATGAGCGCGAGGATCGCGCTGCCGTCGGGAGGGGCGACGGCGACCCAGCGGTTGCCGAACTCGAAGCGAGCGTCGGCGACTACAGTGAAGCCGAGCTTGCCGACGTAGAATTCGAGGCTGCGGTCGTGATCGCGGACGAATACTGTCGAGGTGAAGATGCGGAGGTATTGGCCGTGTTCGCTGGGGCTTGCGGAAGCTGGGTCGACCAGGTGGCGGAGAGATCCGGGAGTGGTCTTGAGGGTTGCGGGTTCGACCTCCCTCTCCGTCGGCATATCAGAATCTTACTTAAAGTTTGGGAAGGGCGCTGAGTGCGGATGCTGAGTCGATTGGTGGAGTCAGATTGCCGGCGGTCCATGAAAAGCCCAGAACTAAAGGCCTCTTCTTTGCAGCTTCTGTTCCGAGGACTGAAGCCCCTTGCTTCCGGCGGGGGCGGAATGCCGTCCGCCCTATCCCACGTCCCAAAGACAGGGCCCTTCGACTTCGCTCAGCGCAGGCTGTGGGGCGGCCGCATTGGCTCGCGGTTTAGACCTGGGGCACCCGCAGGGTTAACGAATTGAAGCCGACTGAATCGTATCTGTTCCTGGATCAAAGACCCACTCTTCTTCCCCTTTAAAGCAATGGGTCTCTGGCTCTTCGTCTCCCTCATCTACATAGTCTGCAAGTCGAATATGAACTCTGGAGAGGGTGTCAAAAGTAAAGGGCATTCCTGTGCGGATAAAACATTCCTTTTTCAGAGCCGTCGTAACAAGATGGTGTAGGTCTGGCAAAATAACTCGACGCTTTGTTGTGTCATAAAGAAGAATGCTCAGGCCCCCTGAATCCGACGCATAGCTGTCAATGGCAAATGCTACCAGCAACCACTTCCCGTCAGGGGACCAACTTACTGGTCCGAGGGAATTTGCGGTTCCTCTAAGAGTTGACCCTTTCTCTACGTACACCTGCTGAAAGGGCTTTGATCTGTGAGTTGAAACAAAAAGCCGAACAGTGTTGAGGCATCCAACGGGACCCTCGGCCTTTGCTTCAATGACTGCATAGGCCCGCAATTCGCCGTCAACGGAGGTCACCGCAGGTGTACGCACTGTCTTCGGCCCCTTCCATTCACTACTTGGAGGGTCGGCGAAACAGGAAACCCACGGCGGCCGCGTTTCCGCCATAAGCCAATTGCTCCCCGCGACGCACGTTGAACAGCTCAGGCAAAACAAGAGAAGGCGCCACATACTTGCTCCTCGGCTCCCTTTAGCTCGTTATACCAGTGTCGACTATTTTTCGGAAAGGCTATTGACAGATTTCGGATCAAGCGAAAATTGCGATCAAATCGTTGGAGCAGCGACTGTCTCATCGCTCCATGGGTTCACGATTTCGACGCCCAATGCCTGGAAGTCTTTTGTGTTTCAAGTTACGAGGACCAGGTCATGGTGAAGAGCAGTCGCAGCGATGACCCCGTCTACAACTGCAAGGCCCGACCCGCGTTGCTTTGCGTGGGCGGCCAGCTCTCCCCAGCGTTCGGCGATAGCCTCATTGACTGGAAGGATGCGGCCTGTAAACCAGATTCGAAGATCGACATCAAGCCAATTCTGCAAGCTCGCGCGTTTTCAGCTTATCGGCAGCGAGGCGATTCCGTTACAGATTTCTCCGATGGTCATGACGCTGAGAAAAACGCCGTCTTTGTCGGCGTTCTGGAGGAACGCGGTGATGCCTGCATTGGGTGCTTCGCGAGTGAGTTCGGACGGGCCGTTGGTGTCGACCATGTACCGCTTCACAAATCCAGGTTCCGGCCTGTGTCTCTGTCGCGTTCGAAATCGAGATTGAGACCGCGCAGCGGCGCGAAAAGTTCAACCATGTCCCTGGCGGGAGCCGATTGCGTTGTTGCAGACGGGGCATTCGCCGCTTCTTCGAGCAGGCTTGCCGCATAGTCTCCGACGCCCATACCGTTTGCGGCGGCCTGGCGAGCGAGGGCGGCCTCAACTTCCGGCTTGATCTCTAAGGTGATCGTCATGGTTGGTCCCCACCAATGATTATGCCTGAGGGTGGCTGGGCGGGTTTTCTCTCAGCGGCTAAAGCCGTGCCCCTTCAAAGTTGAAGATTTTCTGGGAGGGTTGCCGGATTCAACTGAGGACGCAAGCTCGCCGGGATCCTTCCTCCCGTTGGTCGTCAGGATGACATTTGTGATTTTGGATGGCGGTTGTTGTGGGGAGCCAAACTATCCAGTGCGGGAAGTGAAAAGAGCCCAGGCCTAAAGGCCTCTTCTTTGCAGCTTCTGTTCCGGGGGCTGAAGCCCCCGGCTTCCACCGGGGTCGGACTGCCGTCCGCCCTATCCCACGTCCCAAAGGCAGGGACGTGGGGCACCCGCATTGGCTCGTGATTTAGATCTGGGCCACACGCCCTAGACCGGGGACTGTCGGCTAGAAAGCCTTGCAGCGAAGACCACGGTGATGATGAAGGCTATCGGGCCGTAGAGTGCTGCTAGGGTCATTGAGGGATAGCGAGCTTGCCAGCGGCAGACGAAGGGTATGTGAGTGGATGCCGCTAGCCACAACTCAATTGATAAGAGGCCTACGATCGCGCTTGCTCCGACGAATGGCCACAGCGCAAGACGCCTCTCCTTCGACGCGTTCTGGGGAAACCACGCACTTACCTGAAACCACGCCAGCGCCGCGGAGGCAATTGCTGCTCCGCAAGCCGGAAGAAGGAACTGAAGGGCAACGTATCGGTTTCCGTAGGTGCTAACAGGGACCAGAGCGACGTAGTAGAAAAGAGCACCACATGCTATCCATGAAGCGAGAGTCATGAAGAAAGTGCGAGCGACGAGGGCTAGCCGGAAACCACCGGAGAGCGCGGTCAAGGCGACTAACAGTCCCCAGGGGAAGAGAAAGATCGGAATGATGAATAATCCGAAGTTGTGAATCTGCCCGAGTTGGGCAACCTCAATCAGCACCGCAATGAGGGCGGAGAGAAACAACAAAAAGATTACCGCACCGATGATGCTCCAAGTCTTGCCTTGCTTCATTCGGCTCCGTTCTAAATTCTTGTATCTTGTAGTTGTCTGAGAATCTTACCTCTAGCACAATCGATCCCGCTAATTCAAAAGATCACTCAGAAGAACAGCTTATTACAGAACTGAGATTCTGCTACCAAAGGGCGCAGCGTTCTGTTTCGGCCCTCACCATTGGGTCTCCTGGTTTGCAGGAGAAGGCTTTTTCGAATTCGGGCATGTTGCTGAGTGGGCCGAGGACGCGGAATTTTCCGGGTGGGTGCGGGTCGGTGGAGACGGCGGTTCGGGCGGCTTCGGGGCGGACGAGGGCTCCGCGCCATTGGGCCTCGGCGAGGAAGAATTGCTGGTCGGGGGTGAATCCGTCGACGGTGGGCTCGGGGCCTTTGCCTTCGCGGGAGCGGTGGTAGGCGCGGTAGGAGAGGTTGACTCCGCCGAGATCGCCGAGGGCTTCGCCGGTGACGAGCTTGCCTTGGAGGTGGAGGCCGGGCTCGACGAAGTAGTTATCGTATTGCCTGGTGGTACAGGCGGTGCGGCCCTCGAAGTTTTTGTAGTCGGCGGGGGTCCACCAGTTCTCGAGTTTTCCGTCGGCGGCGAACTGCGCGCCCTGGTCATCGACGCCGTGGGAGATCTCGTGGCCGATGCTGACGCCGACGGCTCCGTAGTTGATGGCGTCGAGGCCCTTGGGATCGAAGCCGGGGGGCTGCAGGTAGCCGGCGGGGACGACGATCTCGTTCATCTGCGGGTTGTAGTAGGCGTTCATGGTGGGCGGCGTCATGCCCCAGCGGCCGCGGTCGACAGGCTTGCCGATCTGGTTGAGATCGTCACGGACCTCGTAACGCGTGGCGCTGAGAACGTCGTCGAGATAGGTGGAGCGGTCGATGGTGACTCCGGCGTAGTCTTTCCACTTATCGGGATAGCCGATCTTGATGTTGAGCGCGTTGATCTTTTCGAGAGCTTTGGCCTTGGTGGGCGCGGACATCCAGTCGCGGGTTTCGATGGAGAGCTTGAGCTCGTTGACGATGTTGACGGCCATCTGGCGGGCGCGGGCCTTGGCCTCGGGTGGGAGATAGCGGTCGACGTATTCGTGACCGAGAGCTTCGCCGAGCTTGTCGTCCGTAGCGATGACGCAGCGCTGCCAGCGGGGACGCTGTTCTTTGACTCCGGTGAGGACGGTTCCGTAGAAGTTGAAGCGCTCTTCTTCGAAGGGAGCGGCGAGATAGCCGGCCTGGGTGCGGAGCGCCTGCCAGCGGAGGTAGAGACGCCAGTCGGCGATTGAGGACGAAGTGAGCAGGCTGTCGAAGGTCTGCACGAGCTTGGGCTGGGTTACGTTGAGGTGGCCCTCTTTGGTGACGTTGAGGGTCTCGAATTCGGCGTCCCAGCCGAAATGCGGCGCGAGGGCTTTGAGCTCGGCGAAGGTCATGGGATGGTCCTCAGCCTTGGGATCGCGGCGCTCGATGCGGCTGAGGCCATCCTGGGCGAGGGCGGTTTCGATCTTCATCACGGCGTTGACGGCGCTGGTGGCGTCGGCTTCGTTTGCGCCGGCGAGGGTGAACATCTTGTGGACGAAGACGATGTATTTCTCGCGGGCATCTTTGAAGCGGGGCTCGTCGCGGAGATAGTAGTCGCGGTCGGGCAGGCCTAGTCCGGCGATGGAGATTTCGGCGATGACGTGGGTGGTGTCGTGGAGGTCCTGAGTGGAAGAGAGAGCGACGGGCGCGCCGACGCCGATCTGTTGCAGCGCTACGATCTGCGCGGTGAGCGATTTGTCGTCGACGGCAGTGTCGATGCTCTTGAGGGTGGGCTGTAGGGGATCGAGACCGAGTGAGTTGATGCGGGATTGGTCGATGCAGGCGGCGTAGAAATCTCCGGTCATCTGGCCAGGCGAGCCTTTGGGCAGCGACGAGGATTTGGCGGCGTCTTCTTCGGCGATGGAACGGAGGCGGGCGCGGGTTTCATCCTGCGTGACGGTGCGAATCGCCCATGTTGTCTGGATGGCGGGCATGGGGTGCGTGGCTCGCCACTGGCCGTTGGCGTAGGCGTCGAAGTCGGTGCAGGGGTTGGCGGCGCGGTCGATGTTTTCGGCGGCGACTCCGCGGGGGAGAGTTGGCGACTGGGCTTGCAGGAGTGTGGAGAGGGTGAGGAGGGCGAGGAGGGCCGGGGTGGTCGGGCGCAAAGGTTTGTCTCCTGGGTGAATCTTCACTTTAGTGGGAAGTGGTGGGGAGTTCAATTGGATTGATTTGCGGCGGAGGACGGGAGATTTGATCCGCCCACCCTACGCGATGGAGCCGCGTAGGATGGGGCACCCTCGTGAGTGGTCAGGGAACGAAGACTGAGGACGACGCATTTGATCCTCCCACATCTGGCACGCTTTCGCGCGCTCAGATATGGGGCACCCATCAATGTGGAGGTCGAGTAACCATTCTGGCGGAGGCCGATGGATGGGGTGCTAGGATGGCTGCTAATCATGCGGAATGACTACAGGTGTTTTGTGGTGATTGGTTTGACTCTCGCGCTGTTAGCGGGAGTTGCAGCGTGTGCTCAGGACGCGGCTCATCGCGACATTGTGCTTCACGCGGCGCGGTTGCTGGATGTGGTGGCGGGGAAGGTGGTTTCTCCGGGCGAGGTACTGGTTGAGGGGAGCAGGATTGTGGAGGTGGGTGCGGCGGTGACGCATCCGGCAGGCGCGGAGGTGATCGATCTGGGCGATGCGACGTTGATGCCGGGGTTGATTGATGCCCACGTGCATTTGTTTCTGCATCCGGGCGCGGAGGACTTGCAGACGATTCAGGAGTCGGTGGCGCAACGGGTGATCCTCGCTGAACTGGCGGCGCGTGACGACTTGATGGCTGGGTTTACGGCTGAGCGCGATATGGGTACGGAGGGTGCGGGTTCGGCGGACACTGCGGTTCGGAATGCGATCAATGCGGGGCTGATTCCGGGGCCGCGGATGCGGATGAGTGGGAACGCGATCAGCATTGTGGGTGGGCATGAGGATGCGATCGATTACAACCCGGCTTCGCATGTGCCCGGGAATGCCGACTATGCGAATAACTCGGTTGAGTTGGTCAATGTTATTCGAGAGCAGTTGAAAGAGGGCGCGGATTTCATCAAGATTTATGAGACGGGCGCGGACCGCGAGATCGATGGGAAGTTTGTTACTCCTTATCAGTACACGCAGGCGGAGCTTGAGGCTGCGGTGAAGGAGACGGCGCGGGTTGGGACTAAGGTTGGTGTGCATTGCACCGGGGAGCCGGGGGCGATGTATGCGGTCGAGGCGGGTGTGGCCTCGATCGATCATGCTTATCAACTGAATCCGGAGACGATGCGGCTGATGCATGAGAAGCAGATTTATGCGGTGCCGACGTTTACGATTTCGGAATATTTTGCCGACCATGCTTCGTCGCCGCGAGCGGCAGCGCGCGAGCGGGCTTTACAGGATTACCACGCGGCGCAGTTCAAGCTACAGTTGGCGGCGGGAGTGCCGATGGCGGTGGGTTCGGATGTGGGGCCGTTTCCGCATGGGACGCAGGCGCGGGAGCTGGTGCTGATGGCGCAGTATGGGATGGCTCCGGCAGCAGTGTTGCAGGCGGACTATATCAATGGCGCGAAGCTGCTGGGATGGGATGGGAAGATTGGCGAGCTGAAGGCGGGGTATTTTGCGGATGTGATTGCGGCGCCGGGGAATCCGCTGGAGGATATCTCGGTGACGACAAAGGTGAAGTTTGTGATGAAGGATGGAGTGGTTTATCGGCGGTAGCGGCAAGGGCGTCTACCACTGACTTCGTCGACTCATGCCGATTGAGGTTTAGTTTTTCACGCGGCATGCCTGTTTCGTGGCATAAGCTGGTAATGCAACCCCTAGAGCAATTGCCAGGTGAGAGCATCGCGCGTTTGCTGGAATGGATCTCGGCACAGCGTTGCCTTGTCTGACTTCTTTCCAGAAAGGCGCCTGTGAGCAGACGACCGCTGACGGATCCACCAAGTCGACTGGCGGTGACGCTGCACCAGGCCGCTGGGTACGCAGCGGCGGTCGTTCTTCCGTGGATGAGCACGAACCTGGGCCTGCACACGCGCGCCTTGCAGAGTACGCCTTTCGCGCTTACCTTCGCGTCTATCGCCGGAGTCACGCTATTTTGGAGCGTTCGCCAGGGGCTGCTGGCGACGGTCATTACTACGATTTGCTTCAACTACTATGTATGGCCGCCGGCCGGGCGATGGTCACTCAGCGGGCGAGCTCTTTTCTACAGCGCCGTCATCTTTAGCATTGGCCTTCTGGTCACCTGGATTTGCCATCGGCAAAATGTTATCGGAGCGCGGCTTCGTTTGGCGCTTGCGTCCTATCGGGCGCAGACCGAAGCGCTGATGGAAGCGCAACAGGGAAGCAACTCGGCCGCCTGGACGCTAAGTACCGCGGACCTTAGATTCAAGTGGGCTGAGGGCGGTGCGGAGGTCTTTGGGCTTCCCTTTACTGAGCTGGCCGCACTCGATTCACCGGCGCCTCTGGTTGTGGAAGAAGATCGCCTTCGATTTGAAGCGGCGATGCAAGGAGTGACGTCCCCCGCGGGAGTCTTCCGCCTGGAGTATCGAGTTCGATGGCCGAATGGAGAGGTTCGTTGGCTCGAGAGCCGCGGGACGCCTTCTCCGACTGACTCGGGCATCTGGCGTGGAGTCACCATCGATGTGACGGATCGAAAGAATGCTGAGCTCGCGCTGATTCGCTCGGAAAAGCTGGCAGCGATCGGTCGCCTCTCGGCGACGATTGCGCATGAGGTTAATAATCCGTTGGAGGTAGTGACGAACCTGCTGTATCTGGCGTTGAAGGACGAACGGCTTGGGCCAGAGACAAGAGAATATCTCGATATGGCCGACCAGCAACTGGCCCGGCTGGCCAGCATCGCGCGGCATACGCTTACCTTTGTGCGGCCGAACTCGCTCAAGGGACCGACGAAGATCGAGACGGTTGCTGACAGCGTGGTCGCCATGTTCGAGCCGCGATGCCATTCGAGAGGCAGCGAGCTTCGGCTCATGAGGACGGTCGATGTTCTGGTTGCGATCCCGGCAGACGATCTCCGGCAGATTCTGACGAACCTGGTCTCGAACGCGTGCGACGCATTGATCGGCGAAGGAGCGGTCGAAATCGAGATCTCGATGGAGGAGGGTTTGGCCGTCGTTGAGGTGCGCGACAACGGATCGGGGATTGCACCAGAAAATCTAAGCCGTGTCTTCGATGCCTTTTTTACAACGAAGGAGGGCGTTGGGACGGGCATCGGACTCTGGGTGACCAAAGAACTCGTTGAGAAAAACGCCGGTTCCATCAACGTAGAAGTCAGGGATGGTCAGGCCTTTCCAACTGTTTTCCGCGTCAAACTTCCGCTTGCAGAGGCTGTTGCTGCTGCTGCGGCCAACCAATAGGGCTTCATTCGAGGTTCATTAACAGTTCTGGTATTTCCAGTTGCGTTGTTTGCCTTCGGCGATCCATTCAATGGCGGTGGCGATTCGCTTGTCCCGCGTTTCGGGGCGTTTGGCTTCGGCGATCCATTCGACGTATTCGCGCTTGCAGCTGGGGCTGAGGTTTGCGAAGGCGGTCGCGGCCTTTTTGTCTTTTTTTAGGGCGGTGGCGAATTCTGTTGGAGTTTCGGGGGGGGCTTTTGGGGCTTTGACTACCTTGTGTCTGGCCGCGATGGGGCTGGTGTAGTTGCCGCTGTCGATGAATGCTGTGGCCTGACGGATCCATGCGTGCATTTGCTTGTCGGGAGGGAGGTCTTTGACGGTGGTGATGCGTCCCAGCGAGCCCATCGCTCCGTCTTGCACCGCCTTAGCTTCGCGGAGCACCGCGCCGATCTCTTCGCCCCAGAAGCCGAAGCTGCAGTGCTCCTTGAAGGCGGACATGTTGCCGAGGATGGCGCCTTTGTATTCGAAGAAGGGGCGGCTCCATTTGATGGTCTCTTCAACGGAGGGGCAGGCCTTGTGCACGAGTTCGCGGAGGTGCTCGAGGATCGGCTGCGCGAAGGGCTTTGCCTTGTTGATGTAGGCGTCGACCTTGGGGTTGAAGTTGTCGAGTTTGTCCAATTTCTCCGGTCTGCTCAATGTCGCGGTGGCCATCGTCTGTGCTCCTCTAGTTCTCGACAGCAGTTTACATTTGGCGCTTGTGGGATTTCAGAAATATTCGCAGAGTGTGTTGAAGGCGGTTAGCTCGAGAAAAGTCTGTCCGTTGGGAGCGGGATTGACGTGTTCGCGCTCGAGGACCCAGGTACTGGGGTGATGGATGAGGACGGCGTGGAGGCCGGCGGCGAGGGCGGGGTTGATGTCGGATTTTGGGCTGTTGCCGATCATCCAGGTGGTGTGGGGAGCGAGCTCGTATTTGGCGACGATGGCGTGGTAGGCGGCGGGAGTTTTTTCGGGGGGAATTTCGACTGCGGTGAAGTGGGCCTGGAGCGAGGAGCGCTGGAATTTGTCGGCCTGCTCGGCGTGGTTGCCCTTGGTGACGAGGATGAGGCGGTGGCGTGCGGCAAGCTCGGGGAGGGTCTCGGCGACGCCGGGGAGAAGTTCGATCTCCTGGTCGATAATCGACTGGGCGAATCCGGCGATCAACTCGCGTTTGCTGGCGGTGAAATGGTCTTCCGAATGGGAAAGACGCTCGAAGCAGGCGATGAGGGACTGGCGAAAGCTGGAGACTCCGTAGCCGTGGGTGAGGATGGTCTCGCGCTCGACTTCGTTGAGTTTGAGGCGGACTTCGTCGGGGGAGTATTCGTGGTGGTCGAGGCAGGAGATGAAGGCGGCGATGGCGCGTTCAAAGTAGATATTGTTCTCCCAGAGCGTGTCGTCGGCGTCGAGGAGCAGGGTTTGTCCCGAGGGGAAGCGGGAGGCAGGTGAGGCCTGGGTCATGGGGTTTTCGTCTCTGGTTTTAAGGTAACAAAGGCGCGGCGGTGGGCGGCGGGGCGAGGCCGAGGTTCGCCGCTAGGTTGCGCTGAGGAAATGGGCTTTCCCTCAACGTTTGAAGCCGCGCCGTGCGGGTGGGGATTATGGCACGGCTAAAAAGCCGTGCCCCTTCAATCCGAGGTTGCGCATTGATCGGCTGTAATCCTTTGGTTTCGCGTGCGTCCTACAATATGAAGGAACAAGTGGGGAACGAGGGAAGCGTGCGGCAGGTTTGGAATTTCGGCAAGTTGAAGTATCTATTGTCGCTGCTGGTGTTGCTGGTAGCGGATGCTCCTCTGCATGCCGTCGCGCAGGGCAGCAGTTTGCCGGTTGCGGACGGCGCGGTGCAGGCTCCGCATGTGACGGTGCAGTTGGTGAGCGCGCGGGATGTGATTCATCCTGGGGGATCGCTGGATGCGGGGCTGTATTTCAAGATGGACAAGGGCTGGCATGTGTATTGGTCGAATGCCGGCGATTCGGGTGAGCCGCCGAAGATCAAGTGGGCGCTGCCGGAGGGTTTGACTGCGGATGCGATGCAGTTTCCGGTGCCGCAGCGGCTGCCGCTTGGGCCGTTGATGGATTATGGCTATGAGGGCGAGGTAGTCTTTCCGATTTTGCTGCATGGGGCGGATTCGCTGAAGGTGGGGAGTTCGCTTGATGCCTCGGCGAAGGTGAACTGGCTGGTTTGCCGCGAGACGTGTATTCCGGGGAAGGCGGAGTTGAAGCTGCCGATCACGGTGGCCGGTGCGGGGACACCGGGTAAGGTGCTGGCGCAGACGCTGATTCAAAGCTGGCAGCAGAAGTTGCCTTTGCCACTGCCTTCGGATGCGAAGGCGACGTTTTCGGCGACGGCGACGAGCTTTAAGGTCGTGGTGCTGACGGGAAAGAGTGAATCGTCTGCGCAGTTTTTCCCGTATGACGAGAGCCAGATCGATAACGCGGCGAAACAGAAGCTGTCGCCGCTGAAGCACGGCATTGAGATTGATATCAAGCGGGATGAGAATCTGAAGACCGTCCCGGCGTCGCTGCATGGGCTGGTGGTTTTTCCCGATGGCCGTGGTTATGATGTGCAATTTCCGCAGGGCGCTGCGGCGGTGGGTGAGTCGGCTTCGGCGGGATTTGAAGAGGTGGTGAAGATTGCCGCGCTTGCTTTTCTTGGCGGGATCATCCTGAACCTGATGCCCTGCGTTTTTCCGGTGCTGTTTATCAAGGGGCTGGCTTTGGTGCAGTCCTCGGGGGAAGAGCGTAGCCGGATGCGGGCGCATGGCGTGGTTTATACGCTGGGCATTATTGCTTCGTTCTGGGCGGTGGTTGCGGTATTGCTGGCGTTGCGCGCTGGAGGACGGCAGTTTGGGTGGGGGTTCCAGTTCCAGTCGCCGGAATTCATCGCGGTGATGGCGCTGCTGTTGTTCTTCCTGGCGCTCTCGCTGGCCGGGATGTTCGAGATTGGGCTGACTTTGACCAGCGCGGGTTCAGGGCTTGCGTCGAAGCAGGGCTATGCGGGCAGCTTCTTTACTGGCGTTTTGGCGATGGTGGTGGCGACTCCGTGCACGGCTCCGTTTATGGGCGCGGCGATTGGATTTGCGTTGGCGCAGTCGGCGGGTGTGACGTTTGCGATCTTTACCGCGCTGGCTTTGGGATTGGCGGCGCCGTATCTATTGCTATCGTTTAATCCGGCGTGGACGCGGCTGTTGCCGCGTCCGGGCGCGTGGATGGAGGTTTTAAAACAGGCGACGGCAATACCAATCTTTGCGACGGTGATCTGGTTGGTTTGGCTGTTTGCGCAGTCGGCGGGTGTGAATGCGCTGCTCGGGTTGCTGGGCGGATTCCTGGTGCTGGCGATTGCAGGATGGGTGCTGGGGCGGTGGCCGGGGAAGGGGCTTGCATCGGCGATTGCTGCGCTCGTCGGACTGCTGGCGGTTGCGCTTCCGATTTACGCCGCTCAGAAATATGGTTCTGTAGCGGATACGGTTACAAATAAGGCTGCGGCGCAAGGACCATCTACATGGCAACCATATACCCCGCAATTAGTGGAGCAGTATCGGGCGCAGGGTAAGCCGGTGTTTGTCGATTTCACGGCGAGCTGGTGTTTGAGTTGCCAGGTGAATGAGCGCGTCGTACTGGATCGCGAGGACGTGCAGAAGCGGCTGCATGAGAGTGGCATTGCGCTGGTGCGTGCGGACTGGACGCGACATGATGAAGTTATTGCGCAGACGCTGGCGGGATTGGGACGGAGTGGCGTGCCTACTTACGTGCTGTATTCGGGAGCGGCAGGTGCCGCGCCGAAGATATTGCCCGAGGTGCTGACTCCGGGAATCGTCTTTGATGCGCTGGATGAGTTGAAGCAAGATAAGCAAGTGGCAGGCGGACAAGCTAATTCTTCAGCAAAGGAGTAACTCTCATGCGTCGTCTACTCTCGACAATCAGCGTAACTCTGCTTGTGCTCGCTTCAGCGAGCGCGTACGCCGTGAAGGTGGGTGATCCGGCGCCAAACTTCACCGGGACTGACAGCAACGGCAAGAACATAAGCCTCACCGAATTCAAAAACAAGTACGTGGTGCTGGAGTGGTCGAACCCCAATTGCCCGTTCACTCGGAAGCACTACGAGAGCGGCAACATGCAGTCGCTGCAGAAGGAGTGGACGGCGAAGGGCGTGGTATGGCTGATGGTACTGTCGGCGGCTCCGGGGCAGGGGGATTATGTCACCGCGGCCCAGGAGAATGAACATCTGGCCAAGGCCCATGCTGCTCCGACGGCGGTCATTCTTGATCCGACCGGGAAGATTGGCCACGAGTACGAGGCGAAGACGACTCCGCATATGTTTGTGATCGATCCTTCGGGGAAGTTGATCTATGCGGGGGCGATCGATGACCATCCGACGCCGGACGTGGGCGATATCAAAGTGTCGAAGAACTATGTTTCGGAAGCACTGAGTCAGGCGATGGCTCGTGGCACAGTTACTACGAGCTATACGCGGCCTTATGGTTGTTCGGTGAAGTACGGGGAGTAGACGGAGGCTGTTACCGGGCGGGAAGGCAGCGGCGACGAAAGCCCGCGGCCCTCTGATCTAACGTCAGACGAGAAATGTTCGTCAGAAGTGAAATGTTTTACGCGGCATCGAGAAACCGGCTGAAGAAGGCGCGATAACGCTTGAGTGCCAGCCTCAATTCTTCGGTAGAGACGTTGCCTTCGCTCTCCCATTGCCTTTCGAGCGAAGCCCGCTCCCTCGCAAAGCCCTCGGCAACCAGTTGCACGGCGTTTGCCAGTAACTTATTAGCCTCTTCAACTGAGCGCCTCGGTTCGTCGAGGAATCCTGCCTCAATGTGGTTCCAGAGCAGACGCAGTTCGCCGACTTTCGAGGCTGGCAGCAAGGGTGTTGCGGCGCCGAACGTCCCTCGGGCACTTTCGGGTGCGGCAGGAGCAACTGGGGTGGGAATCCCCAGACCTTGCGCGTTATCGGGGCCACGCGGCACCAAGCGAGGTCCGGTTGCATTCCTTGCTGGGACGCGGCAACCTTCAATCCAATCGCGCAGGGCACTCTGCCTGGGCACGTTTGCGGTGTCGTTCGTGGGGTTCGCTGTGGTGAATTGCTGGTCAGTCTTCTTATTAAGCTCTGCCATCACGCCACCTTCTTATAGAAAACGGGAGAGTGGGTCTCGACTGACCCGTCGAACAATGACTCCGTGACGAACTTTTCGCGCTCTTTGGCTCCAATGTGTCTGGTCGGGAAGGATTCGACACGCCTTTGTCGCTCCAACAACAGTACCTCCGCCCTGCGAGCGCCGGTGATTCGAGCCGTCCGATCGTATTCTGCGCCAAAACGGTGGCGCAGTTCCGCAGCGCGCTGGCTGCGCGCAACCGCCCACACGGCAACTGGAGCCGCGGCCATTACCACGGCGATGATGATGATGGTTACGAGCCTGGGATCCATGGTGAATCCCTCCTGTCGTGTAAAGGGATGCCCGGCGCGGACGCAAGGGATGCCCCCGGCGGCTCTGGCGGCAAGGATTGAGATTGATGGGGTAACCGTGAAGTTAACTGCGGCCGAAGCTAGAGAACGCGACCGTCGCGCATGTGGACCTGGCGGCTGGCGTAGGAGGCGGCCTCGGGGTCGTGGGTGATCATGAGGATGGTCTGGCCGAGGCGGCGGTTGAGGTCGGTGAGCAGGCCGAGGACGGCGGCGGAGTTCTGGCTATCGAGGTTGCCGGTGGGTTCGTCGGCGAGCAGGATTGCGGGATGGTTGACGATGGCGCGGGCGATGGCGACGCGTTGCTGCTGTCCCCCGGAGAGTGCGCGGGGTTTGTGCTTGAGGCGGTCGGCGATGCCGAGGATGTTGAGGACTTCGCGGAACTCGGGCGTGAATTCGGTAGCCTGCTTGCCGATGTATTGGACGATGCGGATGTTGTCTTCGGCGGTGAGCGTGGGCAGGAGGTTGTATTTCTGAAAGACGAAGCCGACGAGGAATTTTCGCATTGTGGAGCGTTCGGCGTTCGAGAGGCGGGCGAGGTCTTTGCCGTCGATCAGGACGGTTCCTGATGTGGGCGGAGTGAGCGCACCGAGCACGTTGAAGAGTGTGGATTTTCCTGAACCGGAGGGACCGATGATGGCGACGAACTCGCCTCGCTGTACTTCGAGGTTGGCGCCCTGGAGCGCGTGCACGTCGACGTCTCCGGCGCGATAGGTCTTGTACAGGTCGCGCACCTGGATGATGGGGGTCTCACTCATAGGAGAGCGCCTCGGTCGCGTCCTGCCGCATGGCCTTGATTGCCGGAACAATTACTCCAAGCAGGGAACCGACGATCGCGATGGCCGCCGCAATGGGCCACCAGAAGTAGACCGTTTCCTGGGTGAGGCTGGAGGGGACGGCGTGTTTCATCAGCCATTGCGTTGCGTAGGTGAGCAGGATTCCGACAAGCGTGCCGAGGGCCGATAGCAGAAGCGTCTCTCGGATGAGCAGGTTGAGGATGAAACTCGGTGAGGCTCCGACGGCTTTGAGGATGCCGACCTCGCGGGTGCGCTCGAGTACTGCGGTGTACATCGCCATGAAGACGACGATGAAGCCCACGATGACCGCGACGCCGATGACGACGCCGATGAAGTTGCGAAGCAGCCCGACGCTGCTGATCGAGAGCAGCGAGGTGAACTCTTCCATGGTGTAGATGGGGTAGCCGGGCAGGAGTGTGCGGAGTTCGCTGAGCACCTCCTGGATGTTGCCGGGCTGATCAGCCTTCACGTAGATCTGGCTGATGTGGTGGGGGCTGCCCATCATGTCTTGTACGACCGCTATGGGCGCGCAGACGCGGGCGAGTTTGCCGGACTCGAAGATGCCGGCGACGCGCCAGGTGTGGTTGGCGAGTAGGACCGGGTCGCCGACGTGGAGATGCTTTTCCTTAGCGTAGTATTCGTCGACCAGGACGTCCTGATCGCTTTGGAAGGGACCGCCGGCGAGGAAGTGGAAGCCTCCGCTCATTTTTGTGAACTGATCGATGTCGATTCCTGTGATGGAGTCGAAGCCGCCCAGAGGCTGGACGACGGTGCCGATGGCCTGGGCAACGTGCGGTTGTTTCGCGACGAGAGCGACGAGGGACTCGGGAAGCGGAGCGGTGCTGAGCCCGACGATGGAGGAACCCGGGGGGCGAATCATGATGTCAGCGCCGACGCCGCGGGCGCGCTCTGAGGTGCTGTCGAGCGTGCCATAGCTGACGCCCACGAGGGTGAGGATCATGGTGACCTCGACGGCGATGGCGAGGACGCTGAGCGCGGTGCGAACGGGGCGGTGTCCGAGATTGGAGAATACGAGCTTGTTAATCAATAGAAGATTACCGAGAAGACGTTTACCGACGTAACGAGTTGCTTAGATTGCGCCATCAAAGTGTATCGCTGTCTGAATTGAACGCAAGCATTTGAATCAGGATTTATCGGGACTTGCGCCCTCTCTGATACGTCGAATCTCTTCCATGCGCTGAGCGAGCGGCTTCTCGCGACCTTCCTGAGTTGGATGATAGTAGCGGCGACCGCGGAGGTTGTCGGGCAGGCATTGCATTTCGGCGACCTTGCCTTCTTCGTCATGGGCGTATTTGTAGCCTTTGCCGTAGTCGAGCGATTTCATGAGGGCCGTGGGCGCGTTGCGGATGTGGAGAGGCACGGGCGCGGCCGGCTCGCGTTCAATGTCGGCGAGGACCTCGCGGTAGGCGGTGTAGACGGCGTTGGACTTTGGCGCGAGCGCAAGATAGGCGACGGCCTGGGCGAGCGCGAGGTCGCCCTCGGGCGAGCCGAGGAAGTGCATGGCGTCGCGGGTGGAGAGCGTGAGGTTGAGAGCCTCGGGAGCAGCGAGGCCGATGTCTTCGACGGCCATGCGAACGATGCGGCGGGCGACGTACATGGGGTCTTCGCCAGCGCGGAGCATTCTGCCGAGCCAGTAAAGCGAGGCGTCGACGTCGCTGTTACGGATGGATTTATGCAGGGCGGAGATGAGGTTGTAGTGTTCTTCGCCGGACTTGTCGTAGAGGAGGACGCGTTGCTGCAGGGCCTCGGCGGCGATCTCGGTCGTGATGCGGCGATCGGGTGTCGCGGCGGCGAGTTTCGCGGCGATCTCGAGGCCGTTGTAGGCGAGGCGGGCATCTCCGCTGGCGTAAGAGACGATCATGGCGAGGGCTTCGTCGTCGGCGGAGAGCGAGAGTTGGCCGAGGCCGTGATCTTTATCTTCAAGGGCGCGATGGAGAAGCGAGATCAGTTGATCTTCGCTGAGCGGGCGGAGGGTGAAGACGCGGCAGCGGGAGAGCAGGGCGGAGATGATTTCGAAGGACGGGTTTTCGGTGGTTGCGCCGATGAGGCGGATGGATCCGCGCTCGACGTAGGGCAGGAATGCGTCTTGCTGGGCCTTGTTGAAGCGATGGATTTCGTCGACGAAGAGGGTGGTGCGGGAGCCGAGGGTTGATGCCTTTTCCGCATCGACCATGACTTGCTTAATTTCCTTGATGCCGGAGAGTACGGCGGAGAACTCGATGAAGGTGGAGCGGGTTTGTTCGGCGATGATTTTGGCGAGTGTGGTCTTGCCGACTCCGGGAGGGCCCCAGAAGATGATGGAGGCGGGGTCATCGGTCTCGATCAACATGCGGAGCGGTTTGCCGGGACCGACGAGATGCTCCTGGCCGGCGTAGTCGTCGAGGGTGCGAGGGCGCATTCGCTCGGCGAGCGGAGCGGTGGCTGTGTGCCGCGCGGGCTTGAGGTCGGGCGTGGCTCCGAAGAGGCTCATATCCAAGTTGTACGCGCAACAGCGCTCGGTAGGCTATTTGTTGCTGATGACAACTTCGCTGCCGGATGAGCTTTCCGGCGCCAGGACGTGGACGGTGAGGTCAGCTGTGCTTACACGGCTGTCGACGTGCTGGCCGTTGATTGTGGCATTCGCGGTGCCCTGCGGCCAATCGTAGATCACTACTTCAATTTGTTCCCACCATGGCGAGAAGCTTCCCTCGCGTGCGCCAATTTTGACGCGGACGCCGTTGGCGGTCGTTTCGCAGGTGAAGTCGGTGCGGAGATATTCGCCCTGCTTGTATTTGAAGGTGTGGCCGTCGTCGAGGTAGATGGAGCCTTTGCAGCCGGCGCCCGGTTTTGCATTTGGATAGACGCGGAGCTCGAGCGGACCCTGCGGTGTTTCGTCGGTGCTTTGCACGAGGGCCTGCATGGGGATGATGCTGCCCGCGCGGACGTAGACGGGGAGATCATCTTCGGTGGGCTGGATGCGGTTGGCGTTGATGGCTTTCATCGCCGCCTGGGCTGCGGGCGAGAGCATGGTCGAGCCGTCGGGCGAGGCCTGGAAGAGGACTTTCATTTCCGCCTCGGAGGGGATGGCGGGCATTCGCTTGCCGGTCCAGAAGTCGAACCAGCCATCGCCGGGGAGATTGAGTGAGTATGCGTCGAGCGTGTCGGGAAATGCTGGGGGCGCGATGAGGAGCGATGGGCCAAACATGAATTCTCCACCGGCGTCGAGGTCGACGGGATGGCCGTCTGAGGTTGCGTGGGGGAACTCGAGGAAGAGTGGGCGAATCATGGGGACGCCGGTGCGGGAGGTCTCTTCGGCGACGGTGTAGAGGTAGGGCATCAGGCGATAGCGGGTATCGATGAACTTGCGTGCGACGTCTTCATCGTGCGGGCCGTTGACCCAGGGCTCGTGGTCGGCGGTTCCTTTGGCGGAGTGGTCGCGATCGATTGGTTGGAAGGCCGCGAGCTCGAGCCACTTGGTGAGTAGTGCGGGCTGTGGCGAATTGGCGAAGCCGCCGACGTCGGCGCCGGCGAAGGCGAAGCCGCTGAGGCCGAGGTTCTCGAGCATGGTGGTGCTCATGCGGAGATGGTTCCAGGTAGCGGAGTTGTCGCCGGTCCAGGTGACGGAGTAGCGCTGGCCTCCGGGGTAAGAGGCGCGGGTCATGACGAAGGGACGCTCGTTGGGCTGGAGCTTGAGGACGCCCTCGTAGGTTCCGCGCGAGTTCAACATGCCGTAAACATTGTGGATTTCGGCATGTGTCGCAGTGCGGGTTACAAATCCAGGCTCCTCGATGCGATGGATGGTGGTGAGCGGCATGGTCTTGCCGGGGCCGTCGAAGACGGAGGGCTCGTTCATGTCATTCCAGAAGCCGGCGAAGCCGTCGGCGACGAACTGCTTGTAATTGGTGCCCCACCATGCGCGTGATTGCTTCTGGGTGAAGTCGGGGAAGACGCTGGGCCCGGGCCAGACGACTCCGGTGAAGACGGAGCCGTCTGGATTGTGGACGAAGTGGTCTCCGGCGAGGCCGGTGTCATAGGGCGCGTAGCCCTGGTCGGGGGCTTTGGCGACGTGGAGGTCGGTGATGGCGATGGTGTGGAAGTGCTGTGCGCGCAGGTCGGCGAGCAGCTTAGCCATGTCGGGGAAGGTCTTCGCGTCGACGGTGAAAGGGCGGTTGCGATCTTGAAAATCGATGTCGAGCCAAAGGACGTCGGCAGGTATTTTGTCCTTGCGAAGGCGGTCGGCGACCTCGCGAAGCCGCGATGCGGGCGTGTAGCTGTAGCGGCTCTGCTGATAGCCGAGCGACCAGAGCGGCGGCAGTGGCGGGGTTCCGGTGAGCCAGGCGTAATCCTCGACGACTTGTTTGGGCTCGGGGCCGTAGATGAAGTAGTAATCGAGTGGACCACCCTCGGAGCCGAAGGAGTAGGCGAGGCGCTCGGAGCGGCCGAAGTCGAAGTTGGAACGCCAGGTGTTGTCGAGGAAGATTCCGTAGCTTACGCCTTTGTCGATGGCGAGGAAGAAGGGAATCGTCTTGTAGATGGGATCGGTGGATTCCTGGAAGCCGAAGGCGTCGGTGTTCCACATATCGAAGGCCTGGTCGCGGCGGTCGAGCGGGCCGGTCTTATCGCCGAGGCCGAAGAAGTGTTCGTCGCGAGGAAGGGTCTTCCAGACGCGGAAAGAGCCGTTTTCAAAGTGGGTAGTATGGCCGAGCGCGTCGGCGCTGATGATGTTGCCTTTCAGGTCGGAGATGATCAGACGCGCTGTTGCGCGGTCGATGCGGACGTCGAGGAGATTGGTGCGGAATCCGACCGTGGTGGCGTCATTGTGGGGATCAACGGCGACGTGATTCGCGCGGGTTTCAGAGGAAACGGCCCAGCTTGCGTCTTCTGGGAGGGTGCTGGTTGCGCTCGCGCGAACGCGCAGGATGTCATCGCGAAGAGCGATGATCGACATTGTCGCTGAGCCGGAAGTGAACTCTACGCCACGGGGCAGGTCGCGCGCGCTGGTGACGGAAGTAAAAGCCGCTTTGGTTGTGTTCGCCGGCAGTCCGCTCTGTGCTTGTTGCTCGGCAAGGCTTGTGGGGGTGGCTTGCTGGGCCTGCGCTCCCAGACTGTATCCAATTAAAAAAACTCCAAAGAACCCGATAAATCCGCGCGCACGCGTCATGCAAGCCTCCGCAAATTGAGCCAGCAGTCATAGTATCGTGAACGACTACTGGCGGTCAGGAGGTGGGAGCGGGTCAGCCGGCGAGCTGCACGAGTCGTTGCGCGGCGAGCTTGGGGCCGAGGATGGAGACGTTGGGGATTTCTCCGCGGACCATGGCGACTTCGTCGCAGCGGTAGAGGCGTGGGCAGCTTTGGCAGTCCTTGTAGATCTTGTCGGGCAGCGCGGTGCGGTCTTCGACGATGCGGAAGCCGTGGCGGCAGAAAGAAGTCGGGGATGCGCGTGAAGAGGCAGACGGAGTTGATGCCGTGCTCTTCGGCTTCGTCGACGAGAGCATCGAGCAGTTTGCCGCCGGCTCCGTGATTGTGCCACTCGGGATCGACGACGATCGAGCGGACCTCGGCGAGATGCGGGCCGTAGAGATGCAGCGCTCCGCAGCCGAGGAAGTCGCCTTCGTCGGTTTCGGCGACGGTGAAGTCGCGCACATTTTCGCAAATCTCGGCGAAGCTGCGGCGCAGCAGCGTGCCGTCGCCGGAGAGGCTGTTGACGAGGTGGTAGATGTTGGAGGCGTCAGGGAGCCTGGCTTTACGCACCTGCATGGGCCACCTCCACGAGGAGAATGGGTGGCTTCTCCATTCTCATGGCGAAGAGCGGCCACGCGCTGGTGTGCGGTCTTGAGAGCTTCGCGTACACGAGCGGTCGCGGTGCCGCCGATTACGTCGTGGCAATCGATGGTTGCCTGCAGGGTGATGCTGGCGAAAAAGTCTGAATCGAATTCTGCGCCAAACTCTTTCAATTCCTCGAGCGAGAGATCGCCCAGTTCGCAGCCCTTGTCGAGGCAATAGCGGACGGCATTGCCGATTTTCTCGTGGGCTTTGCGGAATGGAACTCCCTTGTAGACCAAATATGTAGCAGCGGCCATTGCATTTAGGAATCCGCTCTCGCAGGCGGCTCTCATGCGGTCGGTGCGGAAGTGGAGCGCGCGCGTAAACGGCGCGAGCACGTGGAGCATTTGATGCGCGACGGTGGTTGCCTGGAAGACCGGCTCCTGGGTTTCCTGCATGTCTTTGTTGTAGGCGAGCGGCAGGCCCTTGAGCAGCAGCGTGACGGTCTCGGCGGCTCCGTGCAGACGGCCGACCTTGGCGCGAACGAGCTCGGTGAGGTCGGGATTTTTCTTTTGCGGCATGGCGCTGGAGCCGGTTGAGAAGGCCTCGGGCAGCTCGACGAAGCCGAACTCGGCCGTCGCATAGAGGGTGATCTCTTCGGCGAAGCGGCTGGCGTGGAGGCCGATCATGGTGAGTGCCTGCAGATATTCGAGGACGAAGTCGCGGTCGCTGGTGGCGTCCATGCTGTTGGCGGTGGGCGCGGTGAAGTCGAGTTCGGCGGCGGCGATGTTGCGGTCGAGTTTGAGGGTTGCTCCTGCGACTGCGCCTGAACCGAGCGGGCAGTAGTTCATGCGGGTTGCGCAGTCCTGAAGGCGCGAAGCGTCGCGGAGGAGCATCTGGACGTAGGCCAAGAGCCAGTGGGCGACGAGGACTGGTTCGGCGCGTTGCAGATGGGTGTAGGCGGGTAGGGTTGCTTCTCCGGCGGCGCTCGCCTGCGCGAGCAGCGACTCGCACCACTCGCGCGAGTTGATCGATCGAGGGAGTTGATGCTCGAGCGAATGTAGAGGCGCAGGTCAGTGGCGATCTGCTCGTTGCGGCTGCGGCCGGTGTGGAGCTTGAGCGCGAGATCGCCGATGCGGGCGCTGAGCTGCAGTTCGACGAAGTGATGGATGTCTTCGGCGTCGGGGTTGTCGCGAATCCATGCGACTCCGCCGAGTTTTGGATCGAGAAATTGCGCCCAGATGCTGTCGAGTCCCTGGCGGATGGTTGCGAGCTCGGTCTCGGAGAGAATGCTCGCAGCACGCAAAGCGAGCGCGTGCGCCTTGCTGGCAGCTATCTCTTGCTCGAGGAGTTGCCAGTCGAAGCGGAGCGAGCGCTGCCAGTTGTCGAAGAATGGGTCGAGCGGCTCACGGAAGCGACCCGACCACATCTTGCCTGATTGTTGTTCGTTGGACATCGATAGGTGCCTGTTCCTTAGCGTTGATTAGGAGTAGATTGTTCCAGTTCGGCGATACCGAAAGGAGAAATGGGGGCTCCGCCATAGAGAAGACGTTACTGCGCCAGCTCCTTCTGCTTGCGGCTCTGAATCTGGGGGCCACTCTGAAGCTGGGGCATTTCGCTGCCTTTGCTGAGCGTGAGGAGGCCTGTTTCAGCGTAGGTGAGCAGCTTTGCCCTGGTGTCGGTAATGTCGAGGTTGCGCATGGTGAGTTGGCCGATGCGGTCGCGCGGAGAGAACGTGGATTCCGTCTTCTCCATGCTGAGTCGCCCGGGATGAAAGGTGAGGTTGGGCGATTCGGTGTTGAGGATGGAGTAGTCATTGCCGCGGCGCAACTCAAGCGTGACCTCGCCGGTGATGGGCTTGGCGACCCAGCGCTGGGCGGATTCGCGGAGCATGATGGCCTGCGAATCGAACCACCGGCCCTGGTAGAGCAGGCGACCGAGTTTGCGGCCATTGTCGCGGTATTGCTCGATGGTGTCTTCGTTGTGGATGCCGGTGATGAGGCGCTCGTATGCGATGAACAGAAGAGCGAGGCCTGGGGCCTCGTAGATTCCGCGGCTCTTGGCCTCGATGATTCTATTCTCAATTTGATCGGACATTCCGAGGCCGTGGCGGCCGCCGATGCGGTTGGCCTCGAGGAGGAGCGCGACCGGGTCGTCGAAGTGCGCTGCCGTTGAGCGCAATCGGGAAGCCCTCTTCGAAGCGGACGACAATCTCTTCGCGCGGGACCTCGACGTCGTCACTCCAGAAGGCCGTGCCCATGATGGGAGCGACGATCTTGATGGATGAAGAGAGATGCTCGAGGTCTTTGGCTTCGTGGGTGGCGCCGAGAATGTTGGAGTCGGTGGAGTAGGCCTTTTCGGCGGACATCTTGTAGGCGAAACCGGACTGCTGCATGAACTCGGACATCTCGGCGCGGCCGCCGAGTTCGTCGATGAAAGCGTCATCGAGCCAGGGCTTGTAGACCTTCAAACCGGGGTTGACGAGCAGGCCGTAGCGATAGAAGCGCTCGATGTCGTTGCCCTTGAAGGTGGAGCCGTCGCCCCAGATGTGGACGTCGTCCTCCTTCATCGCCGAGACCAGCAGGGTTCCGGTGACGGCGCGGCCGATGGGGGTGGTGTTGAAGTAGGTGACGCCAGCAGTGGTGATGTGAAAGGCGCCGGCCTGTAGCGCTGCGATGCCTTCGCGGACGAGCGGGGCGCGGCAGTCGATGAGGCGGGCCTTTTCTGCGCCGTATTCGAGGGCCTTGCGCGGAATATCGTCGTAGTCGGTCTCGTCGGGTTGGCCGAGATTCGCCGTGTAGGCATAGGGGATGGCTCCCTTTTGTTTCATCCAGTGGAGCGCGGCTGAGGTGTCGAGCCCGCCGGAGAAGGCGATGCCGACTTTTTGGCCGACGGGCAGGGATTCGAGAATTACGGACATGCTTGGGAACCTCGGAAAGTGTTTCGTTTAGGCCCTGTCGCAGCTAGGCGCCAAAATTAGGTCTGCCTGTTCGTCACACCGCCAGCCAGCAACAGCATCAGGGCTTTCTGTGCGTGCATGCGGTTTTCGGCCTGGTCGAAGACTACGGATTGAGGGCCGTCGAGCACCGCGTCGGTGACCTCGGCGTTGCGATGCGCCGGGAGGCAGTGCATGAAGACGGCGTTCGGTGAAGCTTCGGCCATGAGGGCTTCGTTGACCTGGTAAGGCTTGAAGATCGGAGCGCGCTTGGTGGCTTCGTGTTCGGAGCCCATGCTGGTGCAGACGTCGGTGTAGACTGCGTCGGCTCCGGTAACGGCTTCGATCGGATCGTTCATGAGAGTGATGCGGCCGCCGGTGGTTGCAGCGATCGCTTCGCCACGGGCGACGATGTCGGCGCGGGGAGCGTAATGCTTTGGCGTGGCGATTGCGCAGTTGGCGCCGAGTTGTGCGGCGGTTAGTAACAGTGAGTGGCACACATTGTTTCCGTCGCCAACGTAGGCGAAGTTGAGACCGGCTGCGGTGCTGAAACGCTCTTCCAATGTGAGGAAGTCAGCGAGGGCCTGGCAGGGGTGTTCGAGGTCGCTGAGCGCATTGATAACAGGGACGGTGGCGTGTTCCGCCATTTCGGTGATGGTCTCGTGAGCATAGGTGCGCAGGACGATCAGGCTGACCCAACGCTCGAGGTTGCGGGCCACGTCGGCAATCGATTCGCGTTCGCCGAGCGGGGACTGGGTCTGGTCGACGAAGATCGCGTTGCCGCCGAGGGTGTTGATTCCGGCCTCGAAGGTGATGCGGGTGCGCAGCGATGCTTTTTCAAAGAACATTACGACCTGCTTGGCATCGAGGGCCCAGCGGAAGTCCTGAGGGCGCTGCTTGATGCGGTGCGCGAGTTGAAGGACGGCCTTGATCTCGGCGCTGGTGAAGTCGGAGATCGAGCAGAGGTCGCGGCCAGCGAGCGATTCCGCGGCGGCAGCGAAGGCTGCTTCTTCAGCGTCGAGCGCGGTGGTGCCTGCATGATGGATGGCTGTGGGCATTATCTGCCTCCCTGGGCGACGGTTTGCTGCGATTGCTGGCTGGTGGCGGATTCTATCTCGGCTAGAACCTCGTCGAGCGCCTGAATGAAGGTATCGACGTGAGCGGTTTGCAGGATGAATGGCGGCAGGAAGCGGAGTACGGTTTCGTCGGTGCGGTTGATGATGATCTTGCGCGCGAGGAGATGCGCGAGCACGGTCTTGGCGAGTTCAGCAGAGTCGAGTTGTGCGGCGAGCATGAGGCCTTTACCGCGTACCGCGACGATGCAAGGATGCTTTGCCTGCAATCCGGAGAGTTGCTGCTTGAAGTAGTCGCCGACGCTGGTGACGTGATCGAGCATGTTCGAGGTCTTCATCTCGTCGATGACGGCGATGGCGACGGCGCATGCGAGCGGGCCTCCGCCAAAGGTCGTGCCATGCATGCCGGGATGAATAGCATGCGAGACTGCTTCGGTGCAGAGCATGACGCCGAGGGGAAGTCCGCCGGCGAGGGGCTTGGCGAGTGTGGCGATGTCTGGCTGGATGCCGTAGTGCTGATAGGCGAACCACTTGCCGGTGCGGCCGAGGCCGGACTGGATTTCGTCGGCGATGAGCACGGCTCCGGTCGAGTGAGTGAGGTCGCGCGCGGCTTGCAGGAACTCGGCAGACAACGGACGGATGCCGCCTTCGCCTTGAATGGGCTCGAGGAGGATGGCGCAGACTTCGTCTGGAGAATTTGGCGCGCAGATCTTCGACGTCGTCGAAGCGGACGAAGTCGACGCCGGGGAGAGTTGGCGCGAACGGCTCGCGGTACTTGGCTTTGTGGGTGGTTGAGACGGAGCCGAAGGTACGGCCGTGGAAGCTGTTTTCGATGGCGAGGAACCTGGTGCCGATCTGCTTGCCTTGAGCGCGGAGCATTCCGGCGTGGGCGCGAGCGACTTTCAGGGCGGCTTCCCATCGCCTCGGTGCCGCTGTTGCAAAAGAAGGCGCGGTCGAGGCCTGACATTTCGGTGAGACGCAGCGCGAGCTCGGCCTGGCCCGGGATGGAAGAAGAGGTTGGAGGTATGGATCAGCTTCTTGCTCTGGGTGGCGATCGCTTGCTCGATTGCGGGATGCGCGTAGCCAAGAGCGTTGACACCGATGCCGCTGAGCAGGTCGAGGTATTTCTCACCGTGCTCGTCGTGAGATAGACGCCATCACCGCCGACAAAGAGGAGCGGGTTGCGCTCGTAGGTTGGCAGCAGGAGCGTGGCTTCGGCGGCCTTGATTTGTTCGAGTGCTTTGTTCATGCCACCATCACCTCGGTTCCCTGGGTTATGCGTGCGCTGCAAAGATCGGGCAGCAGGCTGGCCTCGGCTGCGGGAAGAATGCGGACGCGTTTGACGCCGTGCAGCAAGGCTTCGCGGCAGGCGCTGAGCTTGGGCAACATGCCGCCGCTGATGACTTCGTCTTTGGCGAGCCCGGCGATCTGGTCGATGCGTGAGCCAACGCATGACAAGTCCGTCGGCGCCGCGGACTCCGGGCACGTCGGTGAGGAAGACGAGCGCGTCGGCGTTGCAGCACATCGCGCAGGCAGCGGCCATTTCGTCGGCATTGATATTGTAGTATTCGCCGTCGAAGCCAAGGGCCATGCTGGAGAGCACAGGGACGGAGCCCATCTTCCAGATCGCTTCGAGCCAGCGCGGATCGGAGGCGACGATCTCGCCGACGAAGCCGAGATCGGGCGCGGTGCGCTTTTTGCGGGCGCGGAAGACCAATCCATCTCCGCCGGAAAGGCCAACGGCGGATTGTCCATGCGCGCCCAGCGAGGCGACGAGGGACTTGTTGACCTGGCCAGCAAGAACCATAAGCGCAGTGTCGCGTGTGGCAGCGTCGGTGATGCGGAGACCAGCGATGAATTCACTCTGCTTGCCCATGGCCTTGAGGGTGCGGGTGAGTTGCACGCCGCCACCGTGAACGAGCGCTACCTGATGGCCGTCGCGAGCGAGTTCAGCGACTGCCTGGGCGCAACGGTGGAGCAACTCAGGATCTTCGAGAGTGGCACCGCCTAATTTGACGACAAACTTCATTTCATTCTCCTTGCTTGGCCGTGACTGCACGCCTTCGGCGTCTTAAGTTCAAATGAGCCCTTCGGCGTCATACATTCAGATGAGGCCTTCGGCCTCGGGCCATCCGCACATCAGGTTCAGATTCTGTACTGCTTGCCCGGCTGCTCCTTTGAGCAGGTTGTCGAGGCTCGAGATGATGATGCATCGCTTGCCGTCGGGTGCAAGTTGAAAGCCGATGTCGCAGAAGTTGGTGTAGGCCGAATATTGAATCTGCGGCAATTCTCCCTGCTTAAAGACTCTCACCATTGGGCTTGTTGAAAAGTATTGATCGAAGCAGGACTTGATCTGCTCGGTGGTCATCTTCTCTTGAAACCAAACGTAAATGGTCGACAAAATGCCGCGTGGAATTGGCAGCAGATGCGGGGTAAAGACTATTTGTGACGACGACAGTTGCAATTGCTCGAGCAACTCTCCGGTGTGACGATGGCCGAAGAGGCTGTAAGCGGAAAGGTTGTCGGCCGCGTACATGAAGTGCGTCTTCGCGGTCGGGGCTTTGCCTGCGCCGGAGACTCCGGACTTGGAGTCGCAGACGATCCCGCGTTCGAGGTCGATCCAGCCCTTGTCGACGAGCGGCTTGAGGGCGAGGATGACCGAGGTTGCATAGCAGCCCGGATTTGCGATGAGCTGAGCATCGCGGATTTCGTTGCGATGCAGCTCGGGCATGCCGTAGACGCTCTTGGCCTGGACGGTGGCGACGGTGGCGCTGCCTTCGTCTTCGAATTTGTAGACGGCGCGGTTGGTCGAATCGTTCAAACGCCAGGCCCCGCTAAGATCGATGACGCGGATGCCGCGTTTGAGCGCTTCGGGGACCCATTCGCGGGATTGTTCGTGGGGCGTGGCGAGGAAGAGGACTTCGACGCCTCGCGACTCGAAGAGTTCCCAGGAGAACGGCTCGACGAAGAGGGAGTTGGAGCCGTTGTTGTCCATCAGCCTGGGGTGGATGGCGGTGAGCGGCGTAGGCGAATCATTGGCGCCATCGGCGCGGCCAGCGAAGACGGGAGGCTTGGCCCGCAGGCGGGGATGATGGAGGAGGATCCGCGCCAGCTCCATGCCGGAGTAGCCGCCGACGCCTACGACTGCAGTCTGCACGGTTTCGAGTGGGGTTGCGGTCGTCATTGGCCGATCATTTCTTCAATGCGTGCGTGGAGCTTGGCCGCATTCTTATTGTCGGGGCAGATGATTAACACAGTGTCATCGCCGGCGATGGTTCCGACCGCCTCAGGCCATCCCTCGTGGTCGAGGGCGACGGCGACGGGTTGCGCTCCGCCCTGGGTGGTAATGACTACGAGCTGGTTCTGGGCCTGTTTGACCTTGAGAGCGAAGCCGCGCAGGACTTCCTGAACGGTGGGCTCGTCGTCTTCGGAATCGGAATCGAATGCCGTTGGGCAGGGCATAGCCGCCGGGGCCTTTGTAAAGGCGCAGTTCACGGATGTCGCGGGAGAGCGTGGCCTGGGTGACGTCGAAGCCGCGGCGCACGAGCTTGCGGCGCAGCTGATGCTGGCTGGCCACAGGCGTCGAGGCGACGATCTCACGGATTACGTTGTGTCTCTCGTGCTTCATTTCCATCTCCGCGCAAACGCAGAAAAGCGGCCGGTTGGCCGCATCGAGCGTCACGCTGAATGCATAAAAAATACTTCACTATGTATAAATATACAGGGGTAAATTGTCAAGGATCCGGGGTTAAATTTCGAGGGACTAGGGACTAGGGACTAGGGACCAGGGACCAGGGACTAGGGACCAGGGAGCAGGGACCAGGGACCAGGGACTAGGGGCTGGGGGGCTGGAAGCGGCGTTGAAGATTGACGCTCGTTCGGGCGCTCTGCGAGACTTTCGACTATGCAATACGCAGGAAGAGTGGAATATGCGCAGGAGCGGAAGATGCGGGAACGCAACACTTCGCTCTATCGGCTGGCGCATTGGCCGATTTGGATATGGGTGTTTTTTCTGGCTCCGGGTCCGCTAACGTTTTCGCTGTTTGCGCATGGTTTTGGGCCACGCAATCTAGCCTGGTTGATCGCTGTGCTGTTGGGAACAGGGATTGCCGGGTTGCGCGGACAGTTGCCGGGGGTTGAGCCTCAGCCCTACATTCTGCGATTCGACGAGGACAAGCCGAATCCGCTGTATCGGCGTGTGTGCTACACCTTCGCGTGGAACGCGGCGATCAATTTTGCGCTGATGAATCTTATTGGTCTGGCGATTGCGGTGGTGGCTGGCGGGTGGTACATCAAGCAGATTTATCAATATGCCTACGCTCCGGTTTGCGCGGTGATATTGCTTCTTGGAGCGTTTGGGCGCTTGCCTCGAGTGGGGGCGTCGACCAAGGGCGAGGGGTTGGAGCGGCGCTATTTCTACGGGACGGTTTGGGCGGTGACTGCGGCTCAGGTTGTGCTGCTTATTCTGTGGAAGACGCTTCCGCTGAATCAAACTACCAGTCTAATCAAGCTGACCGTCTATCTGGCGGTGCTTGTGGCGATGGGATTTGCCGCGTCGCGGGGACTGTTGCACCGCACCCGCCCAATCGTTCCGGGCGAGTTGATGGTTGCCGACTAAAGGCGAGACGGCGTTTTTGTGGATGACACCGGGAGGGGACATGTATTCGCTCGCGCAGGACCTTCGTTTTGCGGCCCGACAACTTTGGAAGTCTCCCGGCTTTACGATTACCGTCGTCGTGACGCTGGCTCTGGGCATTGGCGCCACGACCGCGATCTTTTCGCTGGTGGAGGGGGTTTTGCTGCGCCCGCTTCCATTTAGGGACGCGGATCGGCTCGTTCTGCTGGGAGACCACCTTGGAAATGCCAGAACGATAGGAGTTACCGCGCGGGAGATCGAGACCTATGCGAATGCGGCGGGGGCATTTTCGTCGGTGGGCGGATTTGCAGGAAGCAGTTATGAGCTTTCAGGGGGCGCGACGCCGGAAGAGATCCACGGGGCGCGCTTGACGGCCAGTGTCTTTCCCACGCTGGGGGTTTCACCGATGCTCGGGCGCGTCTTCCCCGCGCAGGAGGAGGGCGCTCATGAGGCGGTCGCGGTCATCAGCTATGCGCTTTGGCTGAACCGGTATCACGGCGATGCGCAGGTTGCCGGCAAATCCATCGTTTTGGATCGCAGAGCGTACACGATCATCGGGGTGATGCCTCGGGGTTTCGAATTTCCGCTGGAGGCCGGCCTGCTCGATCATGCGCAGCTGTGGGTGCCGATGGGGCTGACGGCGGACGAACTCTCCGAGGGAAGCGCGGGCTGCTGGTGTTATCGCATGATCGGCCGCCTCAAGGATGGGGTGACGGCGCCGCAGGCGGCACAGGATGTCGACCGCGTCGCTAAGGAGGTCATGCGAGGCTTTCCCGCCAGTATGTCTTCGCTGCGTATCCGCGGTGATGTGAAGCCGCTGCTTGAGGATGCCGTCTCCGAGGTGCGTCCCCTTCTGCGCACGTTGTTCCTTGCGGTCGCCGTGGTGCTGTCGATTGCCTGCGTCAACGTGGCGGGGTTGCTCCTGGTGCGGGCGATTCGGCGGCGGCGGGAGTATGCGCTGCGACTGGCTCTGGGCGCGCGTTCCACGGCGATACTTCGCGAGGCGTTCTGTGAGGGGATGCTGCTGAGCCTGGCCGGCGGCCTGGTGGGTCTGGGGATGGCGACGGTGGCGCTCCGCGTGGCATTGCGCCTGCTGCCCGACTCGATGCCGAGGGTCGAGTCCATCTCGATGGATTGGCGAGTGGTGGTCTTCGGGCTCTTGCTGGCGCTGGTCACCGGCATTCTGTGCAGTCTTGCGCCATCTTTCGCGGCGCTGCGGACTAACCTCGCGGAGAGCCTGAAGGAAGGCGCCCGTGCTGCCAGTGGAGCTTCGAGCCACTCGAGGCTGCGGTCGGCGCTGGTGGTCGCGGAGATTGCCATCGCGCTGGTGCTGCTCACGGTGTCGGGCGCATTTTTGCGGAGCTTTCAGAAGATGCGCGCGGTCGACCCGGGTTTTCGACCGGACCACGTTCTGGTGGCCGAATACAAGCTGCCGCTGAAGCAATATCCCACCCAGGTTTCAGTGGAGACCTTCAATCATGCGGTCGTCGACCGGCTTACGAGCAAGCCAGGGATAAGGGGCGTGGGCATGACTACGTTTCTGCCCGCGTCCGGTTTTTGGGGAGGGTCGGCCTACACGATCGAGGGCGTGCCGATGGCCGAGTGGAAGCTGAAGTTCGCCATGTTCTCGTCGGTTTATGGGGATTTCTTCCAGACCATGGGAATCTCGCTGGTTGAGGGGCGTTATTTTACGGCGGAGGACAATGCCAATGCTCCCCTGGTGATTATTGTGAACCAGACGATGGCCAGGGAGAGCTGGCCGGGCCAGAGCGCGCTTGGCAAGCGGTTGCATGGCGGCAATCCTCATAAGGGATATCCCTGGGCGACAGTAGTGGGCGTGGTCGCGGACACGAAGCTGGGCGCTCGCGATGAACCGGCGGCCGAGCAGTGGTATGTTCCCGCAGAGCAGCCCACGATTCTCTCCGGGCCGGCTTTCACGGGCAAGCTGACCGGTTCCTCCGGCGGATATATTGCGCTGCGTTCGGCGCTGCCGCCCGAACAGATGACCCAAACGCTCCGCTCGGCAGTCGCCGAGATCGATCCTTTACTGCCCCTGCAACAGGTGCAGCCGATGAGCGACGTTATCTCTAATGTGGAGGCTCCGCGGCGGTTCAACACCGGCCTGATCAGCGTGTTTGCCGGGGGCGCCCTGCTGCTGGCGATTACCGGAATCTACGCGGTCGTGGCCTTCTCAGTCTCCTTGCGCGGTCAGGAGATTGCCATTCGCATGGCGCTGGGCGCACAGCGAGGCGGGATTGCACGACTAGTGCTCGCCTCCGGCGCGAAGCTGGCGCTTCTCGGGTGTGCGCTCGGTCTGCTTGGTTCGGCGGCGGTGTCGCGGCTGGTCAGTTCGTTTCTCTTTGACGTGAGCGCGACCGATCCGCTGGTCTATCTTGGCGCCGCGTCGATCATGATGCTGATGGCACTATTGGCGTCGGCGATTCCGGCGTCGCGGGCGGCTTCCGCCGACCCGATCGATGCTTTGCGGTCGAGCTAGACAGCGATTTCCGGCCCGCGTGCTTTGCCAATTCTGCCTGTCCTCGGTAAAGTCGAGAGCGTGCCTGCGTGGCGGGCAAATATCTCTGTGACGACTACCGCAATCCATCCCGCTCCCCAACTTGAATCGCTTGGTCTGGTTACCGCGAACGATGTCTTCTTCCGGCTTGTCGAGCTTGATCGCGCCGAGGCGATGCTGCAGCAGGATGCCGGCGGTTTCTGGCAGGCGATCTCGGCCCGCGAAATTTATGCGCGGGTGAGGTCGCTGGCCGCTGCTTTGCTTAGCTGGGGAATTTCGAAGGGCGACCGGATCGCCATTCTCGCGGAAAATCGCTGGGAGTGGGCGGTAACAGATTTTGCAGTGCTGGCCATCGGCGCTGTCGATGTGCCGATTTATCCGACGCAGACGGCGGAGCAGACTGGGGTGTTGCTGGCTGATTCGGGTGCGCGGATCGCGTTTGTCTCGACGCGGGAACAGTATGACAAGGTTGCTTCGATGCGTGGTCAGACGCATCTAGAGCGGATTGTGCTGATGGATAGCTTTGCTCCGGATGCTGGGATTGATGCGACTGCTTTCTCATCGCTGATGCCGGGCGATGATGTGGGTTTCGAGCAGGATGCGGAGTTTGATCGGCGCGCGAAGCAGGTTCATCCCGAGGACCTGGCGACGATTATCTACACCTCGGGGACTACCGGCGAGCCGAAGGGCGTGATGCTGAGCCATGGCAACATTGCTTCGAATCTGAGCTACTCGACGGTGGGCCTTCATTTCCGCGAAGACGACCGGTGTATCTCGTTTCTTCCGCTGTCGCACATTACTGCGCGCGCTTTGGATGCCGCGCTGTTTTCGCGGGGGGTGACGGTGGCGCACTGCTCGAGCTTTGACAAGCTGCCGGCGGCGATGCGCATCGTTCAGCCGAGCGTGTTTGTCGGTGTGCCGCGGGTGTATGAGAAGGTGCGGCAAGAGGTCGAGCGGCGCGCTTCGGAGTCGCCGGTGAAGAAGCGATTGCTGCGATGGGCGATCGGTGTTGGGCATAAGCACCGCGAGAGCATTGTGAATGACCGGCTGCCGAAGTCGGCAGTGTGGCGGCTGGCGGCGAAGCTGGTGTTGGCCAAAGTCCACGGGGCGTTTGGCGGGAAGACGCGGTATTTCATCGCCGGCGGTGCTCCGCTGGGGATGGATACGGCGGGATGGTTTGCCGACGCCGGGCTGCGGATTCTGGAAGGCTATGGGTTGACGGAGACTTCGCCCGTGATTGCGCTGAACAAGCCGGGGGCGTACCGGATAGGTTCGGTGGGGAAGGCTCTGCCCAATATGGAGTGCAGGCTGGCGGGTGATGGGGAGCTTGAGGTGCGGGGGCCGTCGATCTTCATGGGGTATTGGAAGAAGCCAGAGGCTACGGCTGCGAGTTTCACTTCTGACGGGTGGTTCAAGACGGGCGACATTGCGCGGATTGATGAAGATGGATTTCTCTTTATTACTGACCGGAAGAAGGAACTGCTGAAGACTTCTGGCGGGAAGTTTGTGGCTCCGCAGCCTATCGAGAACAAGCTAAAGGCGAACCTGCTGGTGGGGCAGGCTGCGCTGGTTGGGGACAAACATCAGTTCATCAGCGTGCTAATCTCGCCGAATTTTGCGGCGCTCGCCGCGTGGGCGAAAGAGAAGGGGATTGATGCGTCGGATCGCGCCGTGCTGATTGCGAATCCCAAGGTTGTTGCCGAGTATCAGGGGATTGTCGACTGCGTGAATGCGGGGCTGGCGAACTTTGAGACGATGAAGCGGTTTCGGCTGGTTGCGGAGGAGTGGTCGCTGGAGGGTGGGGAGCTGACTCCGAGTTTGAAGCTGAAGCGGCGGGTGGTGGAGGCGCGGTATGCGGGGGAGATTGCTGGGTTTTATGGTGGGGATCGGCGGGGTTAGCGAGCGATGCAGATATTCGCCACTACTCGCGATGCGAAAGAGTTCCTCATCTCCCGGATTGTCGCAGAGGCCGCCAGAGAAGGTGTCGCTTTGTCGGAGACGGAGAGGAAGATGTTGTATCTCTCCGAAACGGCGTAGACCTTGTTACCGGACATCATGGAAGTCAATGCTACTTTCGACGTGATTACGACCGGGCTGAGTATGAGGAAAAGATCGGAACGCTAGCGTGGAGCTTTCGCGACTCGGCTGGGAAAACCGAACCGGCAGAGATCGAGGCGTGGGATGAGGCCATTCGAGCGTTAAACGCCGAAGATCACTATTTGCTGGTACCCCTCAACGCTGAGAAACGATCCAAGAATTCGCGTTTAGTCGATCGACTCAAGCTTATCGGGCTGGCATTCATAGTCGTTTTTGTGTTGCTTGTTGCGCAGTTCTTTCTGCATAAGAGATAGGCGTTTCCTAAATTCAGCGGAGCCTAGATCACTCCTCAAAAGATGCGGCGCCGATCAGAATGAGGTCGTTGATCGCGCGGCTTTTGGAGACTCCGTTGGCTTCCATATAGCGGACTACTATTTCGGCGGCCTCCTTCGACAATGTAAGGGTGATTCGAGTCGACATAGGCTTGTCGGACTTATCGGCTATTGCTCGGCTGGGGTGAGGGCGTAGATGTCGTTGGTGCCGCGATCGTGGAGCATTAACGGCGCGTCTGTCGGATCGAGACCCATCCAGGAGCCGAGGGTACCGGTGAAGCCGATGTTTGCGAGGCTGAAGAGTCGCTCGACCTGCCCGTTAGCGACGCGGACGCGGAAGACTCCGGGGTCGTCGACGTAAGACAGGTAATAAATCCATTGACTGTCCGCAGACCAGGCGGGGAAGGCGATGATGCCCTTGTGCAGGACAGTCCATTGCTGCGTTGCGAGATCGAAGAGATTGATGCTGAGCTGATCGAAGGACGATGCGGAGATGTATTTTCCGTCTGGAGACCAGCGCGAGGAGAACATGCCTTCCGAGCCGGGCAGCGTGGTGACGTTGCGGGTGGCGATGTCGAGGATGCGGATCACGCTCTTCGTATCCCGCCCTCCCAGGGGACTCGTGGAGTAGACGATCTTCTTTCCGTCGGGGGACCAGTCTGGATCGGTTTGCGGGCCTCCGTCGTTGGGCAGTACGCGATGGACCGCGCCGCCCTGGGAGGAGACGACGTAGGACTGATACTCATTTTCCCTTTCAGTGAGGCCCACGAAGACGATCCGCTTGCCGTCCGGCGACCAGCTGGGCAGGATCGGCTTGAGCGGCGGGTCGACGAGCTCGACGCGGTTGCTTCCGTCGCGATCAGCGCGCCACAGGCTGCCGTCTGGGTATGAGACGTAGACGACGTGGGCGCCATCTTTTGAGAAGGCGAGAAGATCGGCGGAGATTCCGGAGAGAAAGGGTTGGAATTGTTTGCTTTGCGGGTCGAAGCGCTCGAGCTCGCCGCGCCGGGTGAGTCCGGTGGCGAAGAGCTTCTTTCCATTCTTGCCGGGTACGGGTGTGGCCCAGGCTAGTGGACCTGAGGTGAGTTGAAGCGGTGCACTGGAGTGTTTGCCGAAGAGGCCGGGCCGCTCGTCGATGGCCCAGAGCTGACCGGCGGAGAGGAAGTAGAAGATGTTTCCGTTCGGGCTCCAGCTTCCGCAGCATGGGTCGGCTGAGGCTGGCCAGCTGGGCAGGAGTTCGTGGAGGTGTGATCCGTCGGCGGAGATCTCGCGAAGTTTGCCGTTGGTGGAAAACCGTAGCGTGGCGCCATCGGGGGACCATGCGAGCCATTCTGCGCGTCTGCCGACGGACGCGATCTTGCGCAGGTCGGCGCCATTGTTCTTCTCCACATAGATTTCGCCGTTTGGAGCAGCGTAGGCGATGGAGCTGCCATCCGGCGACCAGGTTGAGGCGGTGACAGAATCGGCGAGGCTGCGGGGTGCTCCGCCGAGCACGCCCACGCTCCAGAGCGGGTGACCGGAGGTTTGGTTGACGGACTCGGAGCCGACCAGGAAGGTTGAGCCGTCAGGAGAGACTCCTTCCAAAACGGCGCTTGGAATCGGGATTTTGAGGGGCGCGGTTTCGCCTCCAGCTATGGCAATCTGCTGGGGCGGCAACGAAGGGTCGATGTTGTAGTAGAGCCTGCTTCCGTCGGTCCCAGCGAGAGCTTTGTAGCGCCCGTCATTGGTGATCTGGGCATAGTCGGTGAAGCGCAAGGTGGGCGCGCCATTGTGCCGAGCGACGATAAACGCGGCGATGCCCGCGAGCAAAAGAGCGGAGAGAAGGCCGATGGGCCAGAGCAGACTTGCCGGGTATCCGCGCGGGGCGGGCTCGATTTTGGCTGGGGCCGATGCGCTTGCAGGGTCTGACAATGCCTCGAGCGCGAAGGCCAGGTCGGAGGCCGACTGGAAGCGCTCTTCGGGGCTTTTCTCGAGGCAGCGAAGAACGATCCGCTGCAATGCAAGCGGCGTTGCTGGCGCGGCGTGGTCGAAGGGCGGAGGATCGTCTTTGAGAATGGCGGCCATCGTTTCTGCCCAGGTTGTGCCGCCGAAAGCGCGCTTTCCGGCGAGCATCTCGTAGAGGATGCCCCCGAAGGCAAAGATGTCTGTGCGAGAGTCGACGTCGGCTCCGCGGGCTTGTTCCGGGGACATATATCCGGCGGTGCCGACCAGCATACCTGGGTGGGTTTCTTCGATACCGAAGGGTGGGCCCGAAGGCCGCCTGTCGTGAGTGTCCGATCGCTGTGGCTCAGTGAGTTTGGCGAGACCGAAGTCGAGAATCTTTACCTGGCCATCTTTGGTGATGAAGAAGTTCTCCGGCTTGAGGTCGCGGTGGATGATTCCTTTTTCGTGGGCAGCGGCCAGGCCGTGCGCGATCTGGGCCCCGATCTCGAGAACCTTGCGAACGGGCATCGGGCCACGATTCATGGTGTCGCGCAGGGTTCCACCGAGGAGCAATTCGGAGACGAGATAGGGCGCGCCGGAGTAACTGCCGAAGCGGTAAACGGCGAGGATGTTGGGGTGGTTGAGGCTTCCGGCGGCCTGCGCCTCTTGTTGAAAACGCCGCAGGCGATCGGGGTCGCGAGAGACGTAGGGCGGCAGAACCTTGATCGCGACTTCGCGATTGAGGCCGGCATCGCGCGCGCGGTAGACCTCGCCCATGGCTCCGGCCCCGAGTGGGCCGAGAATCTCATAGCCTCCAAATTTTGTGCCCACGGGCAGAGGCATGATGAGCCGGATTATAAATCCGCGAGCAGGTTACTGTCGGTGTTCCATATGAATTGGAGAGCGAGCCGTAACACTAAAGTGTTGCTTTTTGGGACACGAAAGGAGGTTTGTCGATTGCAGTTTCTGAGCGAGGATGAGTCTACGCTGATTGTCTGGAGCGACGCCGTTCCGCTCAATGCAGCCAGACTTAGAAAGAAATGGGAGCTTCCGATGTTCATCATTTTGGCATTGCTTTTGGGAGTTGTTTCGGGTCTGCGGGCGATGATGGCGCCTGCGGCGGTGGGTTGGGCAGCTAAGCTGGGGATGCTGGCCGTTGCCGGTACTCCCATGGCGTTTATGGGCTTCAAATACACGCCGATCATTCTTACTGTTTGCGCCATTGGGGAGTTGATCAGTGACAAGTTGCCGAAGACGCCGAGCCGCAAGACGCCTCCGCAGTTTATTGCCAGGATTCTGAGCGGTGCGCTGGTTGGCGCGACTGTTGGAGCGGGGTTCGGATCGCTGATGCTCGGACTTCTGGCCGGTGCGATCGGCGCGGTTGTTGGAACCTTGGGTGGCGCGGCAGTACGCGGGCGGCTGGCGACGGCCTTTGGCAAAGACTTGCCAGCCGCCCTGGTGGAGGATGTGGTGGCCATCGTGCTGTCGGTTGTTGTCGTGACGAGGTTCTGAGGGAGCGCCCGTTCGACGTTGCGGGCCGCCCTCGTTGAGTCAGCGTTCGTCCGATACACCGCACTGAATTGAATCTCAAGGCACCTGCCCGTATCATTCGTGGAGGAGTTTGATCTTCCTGCGCGATTTTCTGGCGCGTGTGTCCTGCGGCAGACCCGTCGCAGAGATTTTCCTTGAGGAGTGTTAGTAATGCGCATCGGTTTGCTTACGGGCGGCGGAGACTGCCCCGGTTTGAATGCGGTGATTGCCGCTGTGGTGAAAAAGGGAATTCTGCATCATGGGGACGAGTTTGTCGGCTTTCTCGAGGGCTGGCGCGGGGTGCTGGATAACAAGACAATGCCGCTGACGCTGGAGTCGGTGGACGGGATCATCACCAAGGGTGGGACGATCCTGCGGACCTCGCGGACGAACGTGCGGAAGATCGAGGGGGGCCTCGAGAAGTGCGTTGCGAACATCCAGGCGAACAAGCTGGATGCGCTGATCGCCATCGGCGGCGACGATACGCAGTCAGTGACGAATGCGCTGATTGGTTTGGGTGTGCCGGGAGTTGGCGTTCCGAAGACGATCGATAACGATTTGAATGGGACGGATGTTTGTTTCGGATTTGACACCGCTGTTGGCATCGCGACCGAAGCAGTCGATCGGTTGCATACGACCGCCGAGGCGCATAACCGGGTCATCGTTTGCGAAGTGATGGGTCGCGATGCGGGATGGATTGCTCTGACCGCTGGTGTGGCGGGGAATGCGCATGTGGTGCTGGTTCCGGAGAAGCCGATTGATCTGGACCACGTTTGCGCGCTCTTGAAATACAACCATGACCATGGGAAGAAGTACGGCATTGTCGTTGTGGCCGAAGGTGCGAAGCTGCCGGATACCGGCGGCCAGGCGACGAAGGGAACTAAGGTCGATTCGTTTGGGCACGCGCAGCTTTCGGGAATTGCGGAGTTGCTGGCGAAGAAGATTGAGGAGAAGACCGGCTATGAGACGCGTTCGGTGAACCTGGGGCATACGCAGCGCGGTGGTACTCCGTCGGCGTATGACCGGATGCTGGCGACGCGGTATGGTCTGGCGGCGCTGGATCTCGTGCACTCCGGACAGTTTGGGCGGCTGGTGGTGTTGCGTGGGACGGAGATCAAGAGCATTACCCTGGCGGAGGCGATCTCGAAGAACCGGACTGTGGATGACAATTTCCTGGAGATTTTGACGGGGTTGGAGCCGGCGGTTTAGGCGCGGTTTCTTTGGAGAGTCGGGCGCGGTGCTGATGCATCGCGCCCTTCATTTTGGCCGAAGATGCGGAACTGGCCGCATGCAGGATCGGCGCGGGGTATAAAAACACCGCAAAAACCGAAGCAAACCGGAAATCCTTGAACCTGACGGGAAAAGCCGGTATAACTCTGGGGCGGGGTTTGCTCGACCCCGATCTTTTACTCTGGCAAGACGACTACGCCCAAATTCGATCGAAGCTGCTTCCATCCCGGTATTCGGAGAGGCTGTCATGAGAACGTCCGCCGTGCGCAGTGAAGTTCGCGAAGTGATGGATATCCGTCAGGCTTCGTCTTACCTGGGAATCAGTCCTGACAGTCTGTATAAGTACGCGTCGGAGGGGTTTATTCCCGCGTTCAAGCTGGGGAACCGGTGGCGATTCAAGAAGTCGCGCATCGATGAGTGGATGGACCAGCAGTCTTCGGCATCGCTCATGCCCGCAGAACCGATCGCGGTTTCTGGGCGCGACAGGAAGCCGGTTCGGGCTGCGCGATAAGAAAAAACTCAGATGGAAACCCTTGAAACGATGCAGATGCATAATCCGCCCCATCCGGGTCTTGTGCTTCGGGAGTATCTTGGCGAACTGCCGGTTACCGTGGCTGCCGCGCACCTTTCAATCTCGCGCGTAGCACTGTCGCGTGTCTTGAACGGGCGCGCTGGCATATCGGCCGACCTCGCGCTACGGCTTGCCGATGCGTTGGGGACCTCGGCTGATTTCTGGCTGACGATGCAGGCGAAATATGACCTGTGGCGAGCGGCGAAGGGTCGGCGCAAGAGGATCGAACCGCTGCACAGGAGTGCGGCGTAGGGAACCATTTCTCTGGAATGTCTGAGGACTGTCGCCTGCCTGCCGACGTTATTCGTCCAGCTTGAAGACTTTGATCTGTACCAGCTTTGCGATGGTGAGGTTCGTCAGTCCTCGCGCCTTCATTCTTTCGACGAAGGGTGCGTCGATTTTGAAGACGCTCATCTGGATGAGTTCTTCCTGGGTGGGCGAGTAGCCCATGGCGCGGATCTGCTGGACCTTCTCGGGCGAGACGCCGACGGCTTTCATTCCAGTGAGCTTCCCGGCATCGAGTTCGGGATAGCCTGCGGCGGCCATACCGCTGACGTATTTTGGGTCAACGCCGAGAGCCCGGAGGCCCATGATATTTTCGGCGGTCATTCCCTGAACACCGGCGTCTTTCATTGCTCTGACCCACTCGATGGTTACGTCGAGCATGACGTAGCCCTGCAGGCGGTCATTTGTTTGCTGAGCGGTCTGGGTGGGGAAGGTGAAGCCGAGGGCTTCCATGCGCTGGGTGAATCCCGGGTCGGGCGTGAAGGAGTAGGTTCCATGCATCTCGGAGGCGTGGACGGCGCCGAGGCAACGTATCTCTCCGGCCTCGCCCTTCATGCGTGCGTCGATGGATGCGCCTTCGCGCTGCAGATCGGCGGGGGTGATTCCGGTCCAACGACTCCATGACATCTCGTGTCGCCATCGCTGCAGTTCCGGACTTGCAGTCGCCGCGTTGCCAGCTGAAAGACAAATTGCCGTCGTCGCGACCGGCAGTTATCCAGCAATTCTGCGTAGTGTCTGCCAATGCCGTTGCCGCACCGAGTGAGAGCAGCAAGCTAAAAAGGAATGTACGTTTCATGCCAATTCTCCAATTCGTGAAGGGAACAGAGAGCTAGTTGTCGAGCAGGCCCGACATCTTTAGCCGCAGGAGTTTGTCAAAATCCTTCGTGTCGAAGCCGTGCGACTTGGCTTCGGCGATGAACTTGTCGTCGATGTGGAAGACGGCTGCACGCTGCATTTCCTCAGGAGTGGCCTGGGGAAATTGCTGCTTGAGCCACTTGGCTTGTTCGGGAGTCATGCCCTGGGCTTTGAGCGCGATGAGTTCCTGGGCGCGGAGGTCGGTGAAGCCAGCCTGCTTCATGGCCGCTGCGTATTCAGGCGTGACACCCAATGATTTGAGCGCGACGGCTTCGTGAAGATCTTTTGGGCCGAGTCCGGCTTGCTTTAGCGCGGTCAGATATTCCGGTGTGACGCCAAGGGACTTCATGGCGATCAGGTCATGGACCGAGGGTGTTCCTAACCCGGTGGCGGCCATCGACTTGGCGTAGTCGGGGGTGACGCCGAGCGACTTCAGCGCGATGAGGGTGTCGAGGTCCTTGTTCAGGTCGAGAGGATAGCCGGCGGCGCGCATGCTTTCGATGTAGGTCGAGGTTTTGGTCGAAGAGGAGCTGCCGGAAGACTGCGAATCTCCCGCGCCTTGTGAATCTCCTGCTCCGGAGGACTGCGCGAGATTTTCAGCTAAGGAAAGGTTTATCGCCGCTTCGTCGGCGACTACCATGTCGGTGGACGCGGTCGCGTTTGCGTTCACATTGACCTTTACCCTGACATCGGGCGCCGGTGATGGCGTGACGATGACATCTGGCGCGGGTATTGGCGTGACCGCGACATCGGCTGGGCCGGCGTCTTCTGAATTTGGCACGGCTTTCGCTGGCGTAGCTGGGGATTGCGGCTTTGCCATCAGGGTGAGGGCCGGGGTGGCGTGATTGAAGGCTGTCTGAGAGACGGTGATCAAGGGCGCGGCCACGACGTTTCTGACCTTTGGGCCGAAGAATAGCCCCAGGACCAATATGGCGGCTGCGGCGACGCGCACGCCGCTTGCGGTTTTGTTTTCAGCCGTCGCTCCGTCCCCGAGCACCAGTTTAACGCGGCGTAAGAGCGAACCGTTGTGGCCTTTGAGGGCGACGGCCAGGTGGAGGTGGGCGGACTTCTGTTCCTCGAGGCGCAGCAGGGCCTGAGCGTAGACGATGGGATCGGCGCAGACGGAGACGGCGATCTCGTCGCAGCAGACCTCGCGTCGGTCGCGTACCGTTCGGCTGAGCCACCAGACGGCTGGGTGGAAGAAGAGAACGCTCTCGACGGCCGTCTGAAAGAGATTGCAGAGGTAGTCGAGGCGGCGGATGTGGGCGAGCTCGTGGGCGAGGACGGCTTCCAGTTCCGATGGGGGCATGCGGAGAACGGCGCTGACGGGCAGGATGACGGTGGCGCGCCAGGCTCCCATTGCGAGCGGAGAGATTACTTCTTCCGAAATGCGCAGCGAGATGTTTCGCGCGAGTCGCATCTGCCTGGAGATCTGGTGGAATTGATGTGCCAGGTCGGCGGGAATCGTCCAGCGCGCGCGCTTCCTTAGCGTTTGCAATTGATACCAGCCCCCCATTGCGCGCAGTGCAAGGAGAGAGACGCCGATCATCCAGAGGTCGTCGACCCAAGGCAGGGTTGGCTCGAGATGATCGGCGAGCCAGGCGCGGCGACGATTCATTGCGGGAGAGGAAGCCGGTGGCAGAGCCTGCGCGATCGTGGTGGCTGCCTCATCCAAATGGATCGGCGACACTTCTATTTTCGGCTGAGTGATCGTCGTCGGTGAGGGAGGAAGTTCGCATCTCGTTGGCGAAGGTGGCGATTACTGCGAGCGGCATCAGGGCGAAAGCGCCGAGTGCGACGAGATATCGCACTGCTGATGAAGCGCGGCGAGTCATTCGGTCGACGACTGCATAGGCAAGGGCCAACGCTGCTCCTTGCCAGAGGAAGTGTACGAGCGTCCACCCGAGGGCCACTGTTTCTTCGCGCGATAACCAATTCATTGCGACCATTGTTCATTCCTCCGAAACTCTTTGGAACTTACTAACAAATTGCAGCTACCGTGAGGCGCTCTTCTTTGCTATCAGTTTCCGGATTGCGGTTAGTTCTTCTTCGCTTGCGCTTTCCATTTCGAGTGCGCGGAGTGCGAGCTGGGCCGCGCTGCCGGCAAAGAATCTGTCGCTGAGTTCGCGCAGGAAACGGTGTTCGGTGTCTGCCTGGGAGACGGCGGCGCGGTAGACGTGGGCGCGCTCGCGTTCATCTCGCTCGACGAGGCCCTTTTCGGTCATGATCTGGAGCAGCTTGAGGACTCCGGTGTAGACCACCGGTCTTTTGACATTGACCTCGTCGAAGAGCTCTCGAACGGTGGCAGGGCCGCGTTCCCAGAGGATTTCGAGTAATTCCAGCTCGCCTTCGGTGGGTCTCGGTATTTCGCGTTTCTTCAGCATGAATTGTGAATGTATACGAAGTCGTTCGTAGTTGTCAACGAAGGTCTTCGTGGATCTGTGGAGTTTCTTTGCTAAGGGTGCTGAATTTCGTCGCATCGCGGACGCGGCGCGATGTTAGTATTGCGGCTCAGGATCGCTCCTTACCGGCGAGCGCCCGAACGATTTAGGAGAAGCGCTCATGGCCACGCATTTTGGCAGGCAAGCGGTTGTTATCGGCGCCGGAATGGCGGGGATGCCGGCGGCCCGGGTGCTGGCAGACTACTTCGACAAAGTCATTGTCATTGAGAACGACTTGTTGCCGTCGGATGCGGCTCCGCGGGCGGGAACGCCCCAGTCGAAACACGCCCACGTGCTGCTTGCCGGCGGTCTGCAAGCCCTGGAGAGTCTTTTCCCGGGATTTCGGCAAGCTCTCGCCGACGCCGGAGCGCAACTGCTCAGGGTTTCAGTCGACATGCTGTGGGAACGCCCCGGGTATGAAAGCTATCCGCGACGCGATCTCGGTTTCACTTCCTACAGCATGTCGAGGCCGCTGCTTGAATCGGTGGTTCGAAAAAGGTTCGCCGCCATCGGCAACATCACAGTGCATGAACGCTGCCGCGCCCAGCAGTTGATTACAACCGAAGATGGAACGAGGGTGAAGGGCGTTACATGTCTCCATGCAGACGGCCACATTAAGGAGGTTCAGGCGGACCTGGTGATTGATGCCAGCAGTAACGGTCAACCGACGCTTAACCTGCTGGCTGCGCTTGGTTTGCCGACTCCCGAAGAGGCTACCATCGGGGTAGACATGGGTTATTCCTCCACGATCTTTGAGATTCCCAACGCTGCTTCTTCCGACTGGAGGGCGATTAATACTCTCCCAGAACCTCCGCGCAACCGCCGCGGCGGACTTCTATCGCAGGTCGAGGGGAATTGCTGGTTGCTGTCTCTAGGGGGAAATCACGACGTAAAACCGCCCGAAGATGAAGCCGGCTTTCTGGAGTTCGCGCAACATCTGCGCACGCAATCCATTTACAACGCCGTCAAGGACGCCAAACGGTGCGCTCCGATCACGCGTTACGGCTTAAAGGCCAGCCGCTGGCGGCACTTCGAGAAGCTGGAGAGATTTCCTTCCGGTCTCATCCCGTTTGGCGATAGCATCTGCCGGTTCAATCCCGTCTATGGACAGGGCATGAGTGTGGCCGCCAAAGAAGCCTGCCTGCTTCTTAGCCTGCTAGAGACAGCGGTTGCCGAGGGTAAAGGACTGGGCTCGCTGGCGACCGATTTTCTGATCCACGCTCAACCCATCATCGATGCTCCATGGGCGATGGCAGTAATTCCCGACTTTCTTGACCCCCTCACGGAGGGTGAGCGCCCCGCCGACCTGGCGAACGCACTGAGGTTCAGCGCGGCGCTCATCAAGACAGCGTACGAGGATGCCGCGATTCACAAACTGATGTCTGAAGTCCAGCATCTGCTCAAGCCGCGCAGCGCGCTGCGGGAACCGGCGATCGTCGAGCAGATCAAGGCCAACATGGCACAGGCATAGAAGCCGGAGAGCACAACGGGTGAACACTACGCACGAGATCAGCCATCGTTTCGTTGAGGCTAACGGGATTCATATGCACCTGGCCGAGTGTGGTGCGGGGCCGCTGGTGGTGCTGTGTCACGGATTTCCGGAATCGTGGTATTCGTGGCGGCACCAGTTGCAGGCTCTGGCCGAAGGTGGATTTCATGCGGTTGCGCCGGACATGCGCGGCTACGGGCAAACGGACCGTCCCGAGGCGATCGATCAGTACACCTTGTTTCACCTGACCGGCGATATGGTGGGTCTGCTGGACGCGCTCGGAGAGCCAACGGCGGTGATCGCGGGTCACGATTGGGGCGCGCCAGTTGCGTGGCACGCAGCGCTACTGCGGCCGGATCGCTTTCGCGCGGTCATCGGTTTGAGCGTTCCCTTTATTCCTCGGCGGCAATTTCCTCCTACCAGCCTGATGCCACAAACCGAGGACTCTATCTTCTATCAGCTCTACTTCCAAACTCCGGGTGTTGCGGAGGCGGAGTTGGAGCGGGATGTACGGCGAACAGTCCGCAGCCTGATGTATAGCGGCTCCGGCGATGCTCCGCGTCCGGAAGGCGCAGCGGCCGCGGGTGCCGGTGTCGGGATGGTCTTGCGCAAGGGTGGTTTCCTCGATCGCATGGTCGATCCTGAATCGCTGCCGGGGTGGCTGACGGAAGCCGATGTCGACTTCTATGTGGGGGAGTTTTCGCGGACGGGATTTCGAGGCGGCTTGAATTGGTATCGCAACCAGGACCGCAGCTGGGAGATGCTGGCTCCGTTTGCCGGCGCGCGGGTTTCGGTACCGGCACTCTACATGGCTGGCGACGGCGACCTGGTGGTGGCATTTCGGGGCATGGACCAACTGATCGCCAATCTGGCGTATTTTGTGCCGGGGCTTCGCAAGACGATCCTTCTTCCCGGTTGTGGTCACTGGACTCAGCAGGAGCGCGCCGAGGAGGTCGATGAAGCGATGATTGATTTTCTGCGGCAGCTACCGTAGCCGCCGAAGCTGAGGGGTGAGACTGTTAACCTTACTGCTGACATGAACCACTCCCGCCGAATGCGTGCTTTGCGCCGCAGCATGAACGATCATGGCGTCGACGCGCTGATCGTTACTCACCTTCCGGATGTTCGGTATGTGTGCGGATTCACCGGGTCGAATGCCGCTCTGTGTGTCTCGGCGACGCGGGCGGCGTTGTTTACGGATGGCCGTTATATCGTTCAGGCGAAGGAGCAGACGCAGTCGGCGCGGGTGGTGATTTCGGAGAAGTCGGCGCTTGGGGATGCGTGCGGCTGGCTAGAATCGTGTGGGGCGAAACGGGCTTATTTCGACGCTGATCATGTGACTGTCGCGATGCTCGAGAGGATGCGGGAGTCGATTGATCGGCGACGGAAGACCTTCTTTGTTCCGCTGCAGACGCCGCTGGTTTCGGAGTTGCGGCAGGTTAAGGACGAGGATGAGCTGGCGTTGATCGCAAAGGCGGCAACGCTGGGTTGTGAGTTGTTTGAGGAGCTGTTGCCGAAGATCGAGAGTGGCACCACGGAGATTGCGGTTGCGGCGCAGTTGGAGTTTGCAGCGCGGAGCCGGGGTGCGGAGGGGATGTCGTTTGAGACGATCGTTGCGTCGGGGCCTCGTTCGGCAATGCCGCATGGCCATGCGGGGCCGAGCCGGCTGCCTCGGAACGGGTTTGTTACGCTCGATTTCGGTGTTATCCTCGATGGGTACTGCTCGGATATGACGCGTACTGTCCATCTGGGCAAAGTGAGCAGGGAAGAGCGGTTCGCTTACGAGGCGGTGCTCGAAGCGCAGCAGGCGGCGGTAGAAGCGGTGCTTCCCGGGCGCGACTTGCGGCGCGGTCGACGAGGCGGCGCGCGGAGTGTTGCGCAAGGCGGGGCTGGACGAGTATTTCAGTCACTCGACCGGGCATGGCGTAGGGATTGAGATCCATGAGCCGCCGCGGATCGCGAAAGAGCAGGATACGGTTTTAGTCCCCGGAATGGTGGTGACCATCGAGCCGGGGATTTATGTTGCAGGGAAGTTTGGAATTCGCATTGAAGATATGGTGGTAGTCACCAAAGGCGCACCGAGGGTACTCACCCCCGCGCCAAAAGCCCTCATCGAACTTTGAGCTCCCAATGGAGCTGATCGCCGCAGGCCCAGTAATGGCCGCGAGCACAACGCAGGAACCATGAACCCAGAAGAATTGAAAGAGTTAAGGGAACTGATCGAGTTCCTGAAAGAGAACAAGATCGGCGAGTTCGATCTGGAACGCGGCGAACTGAAGGTTCGCATCAAGTTTGCGCAGGAGCCGTCGGCGGCCTCGGGGCTCGATTTGGCTGGATTGAACCGGCTGCTTGCTTCGACGCCAGCGGCTGCTGCGGTGCCAGCTATTCATGCGGCTGCCGCTCCGGTTGCTTCGGAAGCGCCTGCTCCCGCGGATGACGATGCCGGGTTGCATATCGTGAAGTCTCCGATCGTCGGAACCTTCTATGAGTCGCCTTCGCCGGGTTCGCCCGCGTTTGTGAAGCCGGGCGATGTGGTGGAGGCTGGGCAGGTGCTTTGCATCGTCGAGGCGATGAAGCTGATGAACGAGATCGAGTCCGACGTGGCCGGCGAGATCGTGAAGCGCTTTGTGCAGAGCGGGCAGCCGATTGAGTATGGGCAGCCGCTGTTTTCGGTGAGGCCAACCTAGGGACCAGGGACGTAGAGACCAGGGACTAGGGCATTAAGGCCGAGATTCAAGACTAGGAAGACATGTTACGAAAAGTTCTTATTGCTAATCGTGGAGAGATTGCTCTTCGCGTGATCTGCGCCTGCAAAGAGCTGGGCATTCGCACCGTTGCTATCTATAGCGAGGCCGATCGCAACTCGCTGCATGTTCGTTTTGCCGATGAGGCGATCTGCATTGGGCCTCCGCGCTCGGCGGAGAGCTATCTCAGCGTTCCAGCAGTGATCTCGGCGGCAGAGATTGCCGATGTCGATGCGATTCATCCCGGCTATGGCTTGCTGAGTGAGAACGCGAACTTCGCTGAAGTTTGCCGCGCCTCGAATATCAAGTTCATTGGACCTCCGCCGGAGGTGACTCGCCTGATGGGCGAGAAGTCGAACGCGCGGCAGGCAATGAAGAAGGCCAAGGTGCCGATCCTGCCCGGTTCGGATGGCGTGATCGAGAGCGCGGATGAGGCGCTGGAGTGGGCGAAGAGCGTCGGATACCCGGTGATTTTGAAGGCGGTGGCCGGCGGCGGCGGCCGGGGAATGCGCATCTGCCGCAGCGCGGATGAGCTGCCGACGCTGTACGAGCAGGCATCGACGGAAGCACGGAACGCTTTTGGCAACGGCGATCTTTACATGGAGAAGTTCATTGAGCGTCCGCGGCATATTGAGTTTCAGGTGCTGGCGGATGAGCATGGCAATGTCGTGTCGCTGGGCGAGCGTGAGTGTTCGATCCAGAGGCGGCATCAGAAGCTGATCGAAGAGGCGCCGTCGTTGATGGTGAACGACAAGATGCGCGCCGATATTGCGAAGACGCTGAAGCGGAGCCTCGAGCATGTCGGCTATCAGAATGCCGGGACGATTGAGTTTCTGATGGATGAGGATGGGGAGCTCTACTTCATCGAAATGAATACACGCATTCAGGTGGAGCATCCGGTGACCGAGATGGTGACGGGGATCGACCTGGTGAAGGCGCAGTTGCGGATTGCGTCGGGTGAGAAGCTGGCGGACATTTTGCCGGGGCCTCTGAATTCGCCGCAGCCAATTCGCGGCCATGCGATTGAGTGCCGCATTAATGCGGAGCATCCGGAGAAGTTCACGCCTTCGGCGGGGAAGATCACCGCGTTCAACGTTCCGGGTGGGAACGGCGTTCGTGTAGATACGGCGCAGTATCAGGAGGGCGTAGTTCCTCCGTACTATGACTCGCTGATTGCGAAGCTGATCGTGCATGGGCGCGATCGAACTGAGGCGCGGGCGCGGATGTCGCGGGCTCTGGAGCAGTTCGTGGTGGAGGGGATTCATACGACGATTCCGCTGCATCGGAAGATCTTTGCCGATGAGGAGTTTCGGCGAGGATCGTTCGATACGAAGTTTATGGAACGGTTTTTTGAGCGGGAGAAGGAACGCGCTGCGGGTTGACACTCTTCAGCCGTTCGGCCAGAAGGCGTTCACTGCTTTGAGCCATTCCTGAGCCATTAAGCCGTGGCCGGCGTAGGTTGGGTGGATACCGTCCCAGCTCCAGTGGTCTGCGGGCGCTTTCTTACAGGCCTCATCGAAGATCGCCTGGTAGCGGATTAGTGGCAAGTGGTACTTTGACGCTAACTTTACTACGACAGCCTGGCGCTTCTTTACCTCTGCCAGTTGAGCGGCGTAATTCTCTTTGTATTTTCCGACGGGAAGCATGAAGGGCTCGCCGAGGACGATCTTGGTCGTCGGTAGCGCAGCCATCGTCTTTGCCAGCAGGCTGTCGTAGGCCGCCTCGAATTGTTCAACGGTTTCGGTCCTATCGCCGGTGGCGAGAGTGTCATTGATGCCGATGAGGATACTCAGGACGTTTGGATTGAGGTCGAGGGTGTCGGTCTGCCATCTTGCGGCGAGATCGATCACTCGCTCTCCGCTGCTGCCGCGATTGAGAAAGGTCAGATTTCTGTCTGGATATTGTGCCCCTAGTTGGGCGGCGAGGATATAGGCGTAATCCTGGCCCATGATGTGGTTGTAGTCGCTGCCTGTGCGCTGGCGTCCGCCATCGGTGATGGAGTCTCCCTGGAAGAGGATGACGTTATTCGGATGGAAGACGGGAAGCGCCGGACGATCACATGCTGATTGCTTTATGGGTGAGACCGCCAGGCCATTTGCATCGATGACATCCGGCAATGGAGTGGCGCGGAAAGTGGCCAGATCGAGCGCTGAGACTCCGCCCGGCAGAGGTTGACTTCCCGGTTTCTGCATTTGCGGAGGGAGTTTAACATTTGATACCCACGCTGACTCTCGGTCCGGCTGAATGGTTACTGACAGTGGGCTTCCGCTCGGAATCCGCTGGAGTACTTTTCCGGTATCTGCGTCGATGACGAGAACTACGCCATCCAGGACGGCCGGAGCGAAGATGAGGCGGCCGTCGGGCGAGGCCGTTGAGTAATACAGCTGACCAACATCGAATCCAGTGAAGACCTTCACCGCGGACAGGTTTTGGGGGTCGAGTATCTGGAGTTCTCCCTTACCGGCGACGATGAGGTGGGCGTTGTCAGCAGTCCAGGCCAGGCCCCGGGGTGAGGCGATGTTGGCGGTCGCGTCAATGTGGCCTGAGTCGGGATTGATTTTGAAGACTTGTCCCTTAATCGAGAAGGCAAAGAGGCTGGCGCCGTCCGGCGAAAAGATGAAGTTGTGTACCCCGGGCGACAGAGGAAAAGTGCGCGCTATCTTTCCAGAGTTGCGATCAAAGACGAGCATGGTGTCGCCGATTTCGGCGTTGGTGAAGAGTTCGGCTGCGGAGTTCCTGCCGGGTCTGACCTTGACTCCGTGAGGCGCCGCGAGCTGGCCTTCGGGTAAGTTCAGTTTCTTCACTTCGACTCCGCGAGCGATGTCGATGACCGAGATGGTCTTTCCGGGAACTCCTACCTTGAAGTTCGCTTCGAGCAGTCCGAAGTTGCTGACATATGCCATGCGACCGTCGGAAGAGAGAGCGATCTCGTGGGGTTTCAAGCCGACGGGGATCTCGCCGCGGCACGCGTGATTGGACTCGTCAACTTCCACTACTTTGCCCAATCCCTCCTCGACGACGACGATCGTTTGGGCACGCGTGCCCGCGCTGCTGAGGGCGAGAACAGAGAGGACGAAGGCCAGCGTTGAGCGGTGGTTGGACACTTCGTCCTTTCTTAGGCTAGTTCGGTCCCATGCCGTCGGTCTTGTGGTAGTTGGGGTAGGGCGGGATGGGGATTTCTGGAACTGGATGTTCTTTGAGCTGATCCAGCACGATCTGGACGGCCTTTTCCAGTTGCAGATCGTGGCCGGCGGCGATGTCTTTGGGGAACTCTTCGACCTCGACGTCGGGGGGGATTCCGTGGCCTTCGACTTCCCAGTCGCCCTGGAGGCCGTAGATGGCGTAGCGCGGTGCGGTGACGGAGCCGCCATCGATCAATGGCGGATAGTTACCGATGCCGACGAGTCCACCCCAGGTGCGGGTGCCGACGAGCGTGCCGAGCTTTGCCTTGCGGAAATACCAGGGCATGGCGTCGCCTCCGGAGCCGGCGGACTGGTTGATGATCATGGCTTTGGGGCCGAAGATCGCGCCCTGAGGGTCGTGGACGGCTTTGCCATCGCGTTCGATGGCGCCGCTGAGCGGTTCCTGGCGCAGTACGTTGACGACGTAGTCGGCGATGAAACCGCCCTCGTTATAGCGCTCGTCGAGGACGAGGCCCTGGCGGTTGAGTTGGGCGTAGAAGTAGCGGTTGAAGTTGGTGTAGCCAGCGCCGGCGGTGTTGGGCATGTAGACGTAGGCGACTTTGCCGCCGCTTAGTTGGTCGACTTTGTGGAGATTGGTGTCGATCCAGTCGAGGTTGCGCAGGCCGTGTTCGGAGTCGGTGGGGACGACGGTGACATCGTGCGCATCGGATTGGTCGGGCTTCCATCCGACATGGAGGACGGTCTGTTTGCCGGCGGTGCCGTCGAAGAAGCTGTAGAGGTTATCGCTCGCGTGGAGTTCGCGGCCGTTGACGGCGAAGAGATATTCGCCTTTCTGGATGTTGATGCCGGGGAGGGTGAGCGGTGCGGTGAGGGAGGGCGTCCAGTTCTGCCCGTTGTAGATTTTGGCGAACTTGTAGCGATCGTTCTCGACGATATAGTCCGCGCCGAGCAGGCCGACCTTAGGGGATTTGTCGGGGTTGCGCGGACCGCCAATGAACATGTGGCCGACACTGATCTCACCCAGCATCTCTTCGCAGAGATAGCTGAACTCGTCGCGCGAGGCGAGACCGGCGAGGTAGGGCTGATATTTTGCTTCGATCTTAGGAATGCTGAGGCCGTGGATATTGGGGTCGTAGAAAAAGTCTCGCTCGATGCGCCAGGTTTCCTGGTACATCTGCTTCCATTCGGCGGAAAGATCGATGACTGCCTGCATGCCGCTCATGTTGAGGGGCTTGCCGTCGCCCGAGCCGGGCTTTAAATCGCTGGTGGAGGCGAGAAACCAGTTGTCTTGCTTGTTGTACAGCAGCTTTTCGCCATCTTTAGAGACGGTAAAGCTGTCGATGTTGGTGAGGAGCTGGTCGGTGTCGCGTTTCTCCGTGGTGAAGCGCCAGAGCACGCGAATTCCGGTGCCGTCATCGCTGGAGGGGCGGCCGACGGGCGGACCCTCGGCAAGATAAAGGACTCCGGTCTTGCCGACAGCGAGATCGACGTAGTTGCGAGCGGGGACAGGCAGGGCGAGGATGCGGTTGCCGATGGCCTCGAGGTCGATCTTTACTCCGACGGGCTTATCGTCCTTCTTGTCGTCTTTGGCGTCGTCTTTCTTCGCGTCAGCGGTTTTGGGGTCATCTTTTGTGGCGGCGTCTTTCGCAGTGTCTGAGGCGCTCTTGTTGTCGGGCGCCGGCTTATCGTCGTCTTTCTTTTCGTCTTTGGCCTTCTCGTCGTCACTCTGGGGTGGGACGGGCGAGGTTCCGTAGCGCTTGAGGACGATGACGTAGGGGCTGCTGGCGGTGCCGCGGTCGAGGGACGAGAGGTCGATGCCCGCATTTGACGGCCCGTCGTCAGTCGAGGCGAGGAAATAGACGAACTTGCCGTTGGGGTCGAAGACGGGATGCATTGCATCGCTCATGCCGTCGGTGATCTGCGTCGAGGTGTGAGAGTCGAGCGAGTAGAAGAAGATGGCCTGCAGCTGATTGTCGAGATCGCGGGAGTAGGCGATCCATTTCGAGTCAGGCGACCAGGCGCCATTCCTCCGATCGTGGGAATGAATCCGCTGCGGATTGCAGTGTCGACTTTGATCGGCTTGCCAGCAGCGACGTCAACATACCAGAGGTGAAGGTGCTTGTCGGTGTAAGCGATGTATCTGGAGTCGGGCGACCAGTGCGGTGAGTAGAAGTAGGAGGGATCGGGGCCGAGGTCGATAACCTTGGGCGTGCCGAGGCCATCCTGACTGCGGATGAAGAGCTGGTATTCGCCGGAGGCGTCGCTGAAGTAGGCGACGGACTTGCCGTCGGGCGACCAGGCAGGATCGCGTTCGGCAGTGCCTGGGGTTTTGGTGAGGTTGCGGGTGTCGCCCTTTTCGGCGGGGACGGTGAAGATGTCTCCGTGGGCCTCAAAGACGGCGCGCGCTCCGGACGGCGAGAGATTGGAGTTGCGAATCTCATTGGCGGCGACGGCGGCGAGGTGGGGGCGCAGATTGGGCAGATCGCCGTTGATGGTGATGTTGATAGTGCGGTCCTGATGGGAACTGAGGTCGTAGAGGTGCAGCGAGCCAAATTGCTCGTAGACGAGGGCTCCAGGACCAGCGCTGACCGATTTCAGATCGTAACTGTGGTTCTCGACGAGCTGTGTGACGGCTTTGGTCCTGGTGTCGTAGGAGAAGAGCGTGACCGGGCCGTTGCGGTCGGAGAGGAAGTAGACGGTGTCGCCGACCCAGACGGGGCTTTTGTCGTTGGAGTTTTCGCGCGGGATTTTGACGAGGTCGAGGGTCTTGAGGTCGATGAGCCAGACGGGTGTGGTCTGGCCGCCACGGTAACGCTTCCAGGCGGCCTCCCATTGTGCGACGGGTACGTAGGATAGAGAGTTGCCGTCGGGGGAATAAAAGCCTTCGGTGGCGCTGGGAAGCGGAAGGACTGTGGGGATTCCGGTGCCGTCGGCGTGGACGGTGAAGAGCTTGGGGAAGTCGGAGTAACTGGTGCGGAAGGAGGCGAAGAGGACGTTTTTGCCGTCGGGAGTCCAGCCAACGGCCTCATTGCCCATTGGGTTCCAGGTGAGCCTCTTGGGAACGCCGCCACTGGCGGCGATCACGTAGACGTCTTCTGCGCCGGCGACCCTTGCGGAGTAGGCGATGCGAGTGCCGTCAGGGGAATAATAGGGGCCGCTGGTGATGGTTCCTTCGCTGGTCAGGCGGATCGCTTCGCCGCCCTCGCGGGGGGCGGTCCATATGTCTCCGGCGTAGACGAAGGCGACGTGGTCTTTGTTGATGGATGGATCGCGGAGCAGGAGCGGCGTGGCTGCGAATGCGGAGGCGATGGGAAACAGGCAGAGGGCGAGCGCAAAGGCTCTGAGCGAACGCAACATGCGGGGTTTGTTCTCCGGCAGCAAAAGGTATGTGAACAAGATACTAGGGACTAGGGACTAGGGACTAGGGAATAGGGAAATAGGGAAATAGGGAAGTGAGGATCAGGAACAAACAAATCCGATGTGCTTGAATCGAGGGATATGCTTTCTTTGCTTTATCCGATATTGGACGCTGCGTTTTTGCCTTCGCCAGGGTCGGCACGTGAGGAACGCCTGAGAACGTGGACGGCCGAGTCTCTGGCTGGTGGCGTGACTTTGCTGCAGTACAGGAACAAGAGCGGCAGCGAGGCTGAAGTATTGGCGGATGCGCTGGTGTTGCGGTCGGCTGCTCCGGTTGGGCAATGTACCTTGATCCTGAATGATTATCCGCGGCTGGCGATAGAGGCTGGCTTCGATGGGGTGCATGTCGGTCAGGGGGACATGCCCGTTGAGGAAGCGCGTGCACTCGTTGGTTACGAACGGATAGTTGGCGTTTCGACCCATACTCCGGAGCAGATATCCAATGCTGAGTGGAACTCGGCTGACTACACGGCGATCGGGCCAGTGTTTGCCACTTCGACTAAATTGAACCCCGATCCCGTGATTGGCCTTGAGGGAGTGATGCATGCGCGAAATCTAACCATCAAGAGATTGATTGCGATCGGCGGCATTACTCTGGAAAACTGCAAAACGGTGCTCGATGCCGGTGCCGATTCTGTTGCAGTCATCTCGGCGATCTTTGCGCCGAGCTTTCGCGACGGTGTCATGGGAGAGACGCCGGGAAAAATAGCCAGCGACTTTTTCGCGAAATTACGATAGAACCAGTTACAAGTGTCTACGCCATCCGGACTGCAAACCGACTCCCTGGAGAACAAATCACGCGCTGCGTCTGAGCATCAGCTGGTGCGGGGCCTGGGCTTGTTCAGCTCGACGGCGATCGTGATTGGATCGATGATCGGCTCGGGGATATTTATTGTCTCCGCCGATATTTCGCGGCTGGTCGATTCGCCCGCACTGATGATTGCTGCGTGGCTGGTGACGGCGGTGATGACGATCATTGCGGCGCTGAGCTATGGCGAGCTGGCGGCGATGATGCCTCATGCCGGCGGACAGTATGTGTATCTGCGCGAGGCGCTCGGGCCGCTGTGGGGATTTCTGTATGGCTGGACGCTGTTCCTGGTGATCCAGACGGGGACGATCGCTGCGGTTGCGGTCGGCTTTGGCAAGTACCTGGGGACGTTTATTCCCTCGATTTCATCGACGACCTGGATCTGGCATATTGCGACGGTTCCGTCCTTCAAGATGGGGCCGATGGCGATGGGCAACATGGAGATCGGGGTGAGCAGCGCCAACCTGGTTGCGGTGATCATCATTGTCTTACTGACGGTGGTGAATATTTTTGGGGTGAAGCTGGGCGCGATCGTACAAAACGTCTTCTCGACGGCGAAGGTCGCGGCGTTGCTGGGACTGGTTGGTTTCGGGCTGCTGCTGGGGCGGAATGCGCAGGCGGTTGCGGCGAACTTCGGTCCGCACTGGCATGCTTTCTGGCATAACGCTTCGTTTAGTGTTCTGCATCCGGTCGAGGTTGGTGTGGGCGGCCCGACGGCGCTGGTCGGCGTCTTCACGGTCATTGCCATTGTGCAGGTGGGGTCGCTGTTTTCTGCGGACGCCTGGAACAATGTGACCTTCACGGCGGGCGAGGTGCGCAACCCGAGCCGGAACCTGCCGCTTTCGCTGGCGATTGGGTGCGGCGTGGTGCTGCTGCTGTATATTCTGGCGAACTTTGTTTACCTGTGCGCGCTGCCGTTGCACGGCGATCCGAATGGGACGACGCTGGCGGCGCGGGGAATTCAATACGCCACCGAAGACCGCGTGGCTACTGCGGTGCTGGAGCAGACATTCCACTCGGCTGGCGCGTATGTGATGGCGGCGGCGATCCTGGTCTCGACCTTTGGCTGCAACAACGGAATGATCCTGGCTGGGGCGCGGGTCTACTACGCAATGAGCCATGACGGGTTGTTCTTCAAGGCTGCCGGCAAGCTGCATCCGCGCTACCGGACCCCGGTGGCTTCGCTGATTGTGCAGTCGATTTGGGCCTGCCTGTTGTGCCTGTCGGGCAGCTATGGGCAGTTGCTGGACTTCACCATGTTTGCGCAGCTGCTGTTTTATATCCTGACGATTGGCGGGCTGTTTGTGCTGCGGAGTGAAGCAGCCAGATGCGGAGCGGCCTTATAAGGCGTTTGGGTATCCGGTGCTGCCGGCGATCTATATCCTGATGACGACCTGGATTTGTATCGTATTATTGCGCTACAAGCCTCAATACACATGGCCTGGACTGGCGATCGTATTGCTCGGCGTGCCGGTCTATTTTCTGTGGTCGGCTTCTTCGCGGAGGCAAGCGAAATCGGTATAGGCTTAAAAGTTCTTATCCCCATGCGACGGAGAATGTCGATCGATGTCCAATCTGCTGGCTAAGAAACCGCTCAGCGCGCTGCTTTCCGAAGCCAAACAACAAGGCGAACATACGCTCGAGCGAGTGCCTTGGGCCGTTTTCACTCACCGCGCTTGGCGTGGGAGCGGTGATCGGCGCCGGCATTTTCGTGTTGTCAGGGTCTAGGGGCGCATTACGCCGGGCCGGCGCTGATGCTGTCGTTTGTGCTTCTCGGGTCTGGGCTGCGCGTTTGCGGGACTTTGCTATGCGGAGTTTGCGGCGATGATTCCGCTCGCCGGCAGCGCTTATACCTATGCGTATGCGACGCTGGGCGAGCTGTTTGCGTGGATCATCGGCTGGGACCTGACGCTCGAATATGCGATGGGCGCGAGCACGGTTTCGTCGGGCTGGTCGAACTACTTTATCGAGTTCCTGCGGATGTTTGGCCTGAAGCTGCCGCTGTGGATGGCGTATGACCACTGGACGGGGTTGAAGATGGCGACCGACTTCGTGGCGCGGCAGATGGTTTCGGCTGCGAATCCGGGGATTCTTGCCGGGGACACAGGAGTTTCTGCTCAAGCTGGATGCGTTGAAGGCCGCGCCGACGCCCGATCTGTTGGCGCAGGCGGCGCAGTTGCTGAATGCTCCGCATATCTTCGGGGTCGCGATTGGATTTAACCTGCCGGCCTTCATCATCGCGATGGTGATCACGACGATCCTGGTGATCGGCATCAAGCGAGAGCGCGAAGTTCAATGCCGGGATCGTGGTGGTGAAGGTTTCGGTGGTGTTGTTTGTGCTGGCGCTGGGCTCGCACTATGTGAACCACGCGAACTGGGGGAGCGACTGGACGACGTATGCGCCGCATGGGTTCTCGGGGATCGGGCTGGCGGCGGGATATATTTTCTTCTCGTATATCGGCTTCGACGCGGTGTCGACGACGGCGCAGGAGGCGAAGAATCCGCAGCGCGATCTGCCGATCGGGATCATTCTTTCGCTGGCGATCTGCACGCTGCTGTATATCGGCGTGGCGGCGGTGCTGACCGGAATGGTGCCGTGGCAAGAGGTGAATATCGAAGCGCCGCTGGCGCGCGCCTTCCTGGACAGGAATCTGAACTGGGCTTCGAACATCATCACCGTCGGCGGACTGGCGGGGCTGACGAGCGTGATGCTGGTGATGCTGCTGGGGCAGTCGCGCGTGCTGTATGCGATGGCGAACGACGGGTTGTTGCCGAAGAGCTTCTTCGCCTCGGTGCATCCGAAGTTTCACACGCCGTGGAAGAGCACGATTCTGGCCGGGCTGCTGGCGGCGATCGTGGGTGCGATTACGCCGATCGACGACATCGGCAAGATGGTGAATATCGGAACGCTGCTGGCATTCGTGATGGTGTGCATCGCGGTGGTCATTTTGCGGCGGACGAATCCGCTGCAGGCGCGGCCGTTCAAGACTCCAGGAATTTACATGGGTGGCTTGCTGCCGATCGTGCCGGTCCTGGGCATCTTGTTCAACGGCTACATGATGTACAAGCTGGGTTGGATCAACTGGGCACGGCTGATCATCTGGCTGGCGATCGGGATGGTGATTTACTTCTTCTACAGCGTCAAGCACAGCAAGGTGCAGGCGATGCCGGAGTCGATGCAGACCGGGCGGCCGGTGGTGAAGTAGGCAGCTAGGGACTAGGGACGTAGGGACTAGGGACTAGGAGATGGCGCGATCTGGTACATCCGATAGGGATTTTGGATTGGTTCGATCCTATCTGTTGGTACAGTCTCAACATGGGTGTGGTTGGCCGAGTTGAGAGCCTTTGGCGATATCCGGTCAAGAGCATGCGGGGCGAGGAACTGCGCGAGGCCTACCTGACGGCCAAAGGCGTTTATGGCGACCGCCGGTATGCCTTCCTGAGTACGGGCGCGCGCAAAGACTTCCCTTATTTCACTGCGCGCGAGCAGCCTGAGCTGCTGCAGCATCGCGCCCGATACCTTCATCCGGAAAAGATGATTCGCCCCGGAGGGGAGCTGTCGCTCGCCGACGGCGCGATTGAGGTGGAGACTCCGTCTGGCGAACGGCTGGCGGCGGACGACCCGCGACTGATCCAGTTGCTGCGCAGCGGACTTCACGAGTGGCAACAGAAGCGGCACCAGGTGATGGTGGTGCAGTCGGACAGTCCGGTGGTGGATACGCGGCCGCTTTCGCTGTTTTGCCTACAGACGGTGCGGCAGCTTGGCGAGGAGCTTGGCATCGAGCTTGATAAGCGTCTTTTTCGGGCGAATGTCTATTTCGATCTTGCCTCTGGAGGAGGTTTTTCGGAAGACGCGTGGGTAGGGCGGAAACTTGCAATCGGTGAAGTCGCGGTCGTCGAGGTACTCAAGCGGACGAAGCGCTGCAAGCTGATCACACTGGATCCGGATACCTCTGAGCCGAACAAAGAGATCATGAAGAAGGTGGCGTTAGAGCATGAGCTCCGGGCTGGGATTTCATCCGGGGTGGTGATTGAGGGGATGATCGCGGTAGGGGATGAGATTCGGTTGATGGATTAAGAGTTCTGGAGCTTATTCAGATAGGTAAGGATCTCGGGCGAGGTCCAGTCCGCGGGCCCGATGAACTTGCGGCGGATGACTCCGTTTTTGTCGATGATGTAGGTTTCGGGCGGGCGGGTTGTGCCATAGGCGAGATTGCTCTTCTCGGTTGTGTCGAAGACGGTGAGCAGGTCGATGTGGTTGTCGTGCGATGTAGGTTTTGTATGAGTCTTCGTCGTCGTGGAAGCTGACCGCGAGGACGACCACCTGGGGCATATCGCGCTGTAGTTTGATCAGCGACGGAAATTCTTCGAGGCAGGGCGCACACCAGGAGGCCCAGAAGTTGAGGACCACGACTTTTCCGCGATAGTCGGCGAGGCGGACGGTCCGGTCGGAGTCGGTAACGGTGAAGCTGGGCGCGGGGGTGCCGATCTGGCCGGGATGGTCGCCGCGATCGCATCCGGTGAATAGCAGGATGGCTGCGGAGACGCCGATGAAGATCTTTCGGTTAAACACCTTCTTATAATAATGCTGGTGCCATCTTTCATCTCTGCCAGCGATCTCCTTGAACCTGCCGACGCTGCCTCGATGCAGTTGTCGGTGATTGTGCCGGCGCGGAATGAAGAAGACTGTATAGGTGAATGCCTGCGGTCGCTGACGGCGCAATCTGACAATGTCTTTCCGTTGGGCGTCGATTGGGAGATTTTGCTGGTTGACGATGGTTCGACCGACGGAACGAAAGAGATTGCCTCGGGGATTGAAGGTGTGACGGTGATCGAGGCGCGTCCGCTGCCCAAGGGCTGGACGGGCAAGACCAACGCGGTCTGGACGGGGGCGCAACAGGCGAAGGGTGAATGGCTGCTCTTTACCGATGCGGATACGGTGCATGAGCCGGGCGACCTGGTGCGGGCGATGCATGAGGCGGCCAAGGCGAAGGTCGCGATGCTGTCGTATTCGCCGCGACAGATTGTGACGGGATTCTGGCAGCGGGCGGTGATGCCGCTGGTCTTTTGCGAGCTGGCGCTGGCGTATCCGCCGGAGAAGGTTTCGAATCCGGAGTCGCCGCTGGCGGCGGCGAATGGGCAGTTCATCCTGGTGAAGCGCGAGGCGTACTTCGCTGCGGGGGGCCATGCGGCGGTCGCGGAGTCGGTGCTGGAGGATGTCGCTCTGGCGCGGCGCATCAAGCGGCGGAAGGCTGGGCTGCGCTTTCGCTATGCGCCCGATGCGCTGAGCACGCGGATGTATCGCAGCTTTGGGCAGATGTATGAGGGATGGACGAAGAACCTGGCGCTGCTGTTTGGAAATTCGCTGGCACTGGCAGCCTGGCGGACGATCGACTTGCTGTTGCTGATCGGGTTACCGGCGATTTTCTTTGCGTATTATCAGCCCATCATGTTGTGGTGGGCGCTGATGGCGCTCTGGGCGCGAACACTCTGGCGCTTTTACCGGCGGGTCGCGCGATCGAACTTTCCATTTGTCGATTGCGCTCTGGCGATCTTCGGATTGCCTCTGTTTTGTTGGCTGTTGGTGCGAAGCTGGTTTCATCACACGCTAAGAAAGCGGGTAGTCTGGAAGGGGAGAAGTTACGCAAGCTGACTTCGGTGAAACGATTCCGAAGGCTGCGACATCTCATGGTAGATCGATAAAGTCATGATTCTGCTGACGCGCAAGGCTGAGTTTTCCGCTGCTCATTACTACTGGAACAACTCCTGGACACAGGAGGAGAACGAGCGTGCGTTTGGCAAGTGTTCGAATCGCAACGGGCACGGGCATAACTACACGCTGGAAGTGACGGTCGAGGGCGAGGTCGATCCTGTCTCGGGATTTGTGGTCGACTTGAAGGCGCTCAAGGACATCATTGAGCGCGAGGTTGTGTCGGTGTATGACCATCGGCATTTGAATCTTGAGGTTCCGGAGTTTAAGGACGCGATCCCGACGACGGAAAATATAGCGATCGCGATCTGGAAGCGGCTTGAAGGAAAGATTGCCGGAGCGAAGCTTCATCGGGTGCGGGTGTATGAGATGCCGGACTTATTTGCCGATTACATGGGTGAGGCATGAGGGCTTATTTCTCGCGCCGGTACAAATTCAGCGCCTCGCACCGACTGCATAGCGAGGCGTATTCGGATGAGGCGAACCGGGCGACTTATGGCAAGTGCAATAATCCGCATGGCCATGGGCATAACTACATTGTGGAAGTGACGACGGGCGGGCAGGTCGACCAGCAAACCGGGATGGTTTGCGACATGGTGAAGCTGGATGATGTGGTGTCGAAGAAGATAGTCTCGCGCTTCGACCACACGAATTTGAACCTGGATGCGAGCTTTCATGAGTTGGTGCCGACGACTGAGAATCTTTGTATCGAGATTCATGAGAAGCTTGCAGCCGGCTTTCTCTGCGGGTGACTTGGGTGCGGTCGATCTGGTTAGGGTTCGAGTGGAAGAGACGAATAACAACTCATTTGAGTATTCGGGGAATTGAGGGAAGAGATGGCGCAACCTGCTTTAGTTCATAAGAACGGGATTTCAAGACGGGCACTGAAGGAAGGCATTGCGCAGTACAGTACGCAGGAGATTTATGCGGAGCTGCTGACGCGCTTTCATGAAGACCCAAACCGCGACGGGCTGGTGAAGACCCCGGAGCGGGTTGAGAAGGCGATGGAGTTCCTCACCCAGGGCTACGAGCAGGACCCTATCTCGATTCTGCAAGGCGCGATGTTCGACGTCGATTACGACGAGATGGTGATCGTGAAGGACATCGAGATGTTCTCGCTGTGCGAACACCATATGCTGCCGTTCTTTGGCCGTGTGCATGTCGCTTACATCCCCAATGGGAAGGTCATTGGCCTGAGCAAGATTGCCAGGCTGGTCGAAGTGTTCGCGCGCCGGTTACAGGTGCAGGAGCGTATGACGAAGCAGATCGCGGACGCTATCCAGGAGGCGATTGCTCCTCAGGGCGTGGGCGTGGTGATCGAGGCGCGGCATCTGTGCATGATGATGCGTGGTGTGGAGAAGCAGAATTCGTCGACGGTGACTTCGGCGATGCGGGGTGTGTTTAGCAAGCAGAGCACGCGGACGGAGTTTTTGTCGCTGGTTCGGGAACCGGGGCGAGGGAATTTTTGAGATACGGGATGAATTTTGAGTGAGCGGCTGTCGATATAAGGAATATACTTTGTGTATTCCCGGTCGTTGCTCGCGGCCGGGATTGGTGAGCTGCTACCTTCGGAATATGAAGGCAACCAGCGCGGCAATCCAGTGCAGTGGGACCTGAATCGCAAGTCTGACGTTCACCTTAGCTGTAAACATCATTAGCTCCTCTCAGTTGGAATGACGGCCCTGTCGCAAGCAGGGCCGTTGTTGCTGTTTGGGCAACCTCGGTATTCTTCCCTGCAAAGACCCAAACCAGCTCATTCCCGAGCCACTGAGAGCGCGTTTCCAATGCTAGCTATCCTGCGGCTTCAAAACAGCCGGCTCAGTCTTGCCTGGCGGGTAATGTGGGAGCGATTTCCCGAATTGGGAATTGTATTGCTGCGCCCCCTATAGTTAGAGAGTGAATGGACTTCTCATCCTCGATAAGCCTGCTGGTATGACTTCGCATGATGTCGTGAACCGGGTGCGGCGGATTACCGGGGAATCTTCGACTGGGCATCTTGGGACGCTGGACCCGATGGCGACTGGGGTGCTTCCGCTGCTGCTGGGAAAATACACGCGGCTGGCGCAGTTTTTTGGCTCGATGGAGAAGTCTTATACCGGGACGATTCGTTTTGGGTTTTCGACCGATACTTACGATGCCGAGGGTGTTGCGACGAGCGAGGCGGTTCCGGTTGGGCTGACGCTTGAGGAAGTGCGGAATGCGGCGGCGGGCTTTTCGGGGGAGATGGAGCAGACACCGCCGGTGTTCTCTGCGAAGAAGGTGGGTGGCGTGCCTTCGCATAAGCTGGCGCGCGCCGGGAAGGCGGTTGCCGCTGAAACCGGCGAAGATCACGATTCATGAATTCGTGATTGAGAATTGTTCCGGGGATCTGGCTGAGTTTTCGATTCGGGTTTCGGCTGGTGGATATGTCCGGTCGGTCGCTCATGATCTCGGTCAGGTGCTTGGATGTGGGGCGCATTTAGCGAGTCTGCGACGGACGAGTGCTGGGCCTTTTCTAGTTGCCGATGCTGTGACCCTCGAAGCGCTTGCCGAATCGGCGAGTAATGGGACCTTGGAGTCGCGGCTGCCGCATCCGCGGTTGCTGTTGCCGGAGTTGCCTTCAGTGACAGCCGACGAGGTAACCGCGGGAAAACTGCGTAACGGGATGGCGGTGAATCTTCCGGAGCTGACTTCGGCTCCTCTGGTGAAGGTCTTCGAGAGTCAGCGCGATTTGATTGCGATTGCGAAACGGGTTGCAGGAACTCTGTTTCAACCCACGGTGGTAATTGGGTGAGGTTCGAGAAACCCAGGTTAGCTTGGCGAACCCTTGGACAGGCTCAGGGCAGGCTCTGGGGCACCCGGTCTTGTGGCTCAGGGGCCATCACTATTTCTTCAGCAAGGGTGTGACAAGCGGCATTAGATTCTGTGCGACTTGCTGGTTGCCCTGCGCCGTCGCGTGGATGCCGTCAGCCTGCATGCTTCCGGGCGTGCCGTAGACTTTGATGAGAAGAAACGGTAATAGCGGGGCGTGGAACTTCTTCGCGAGCAGCGCGTAGGTTTCATTGAACTGCTTGATGTAATCGGGGCCGTAGTTGGGTGGGAGAGTGATGCCTCCGAGAACGACTTTGGTTCCTGAAGCGGTGAGCGTTGAAACGATCTGATCGAGGTTTTTACGGGTGGCGTCGATGGGCAGTCCGCGGAGGCCGTCGTTTCCTCCAAACGCAACGATGGCCACCGTTGGTTTGAGCGCGAAAACGTCTTTCAGACGGTCAACGCCGTCTTTAGTAGTGTTGCCGCTTACGCCGAGGTTCGCGACTCTGTAGTGATAGCCAGCCTGATCGAGGTCGCGCTGCAGGTAGTCGGGGTAGCTTTCGCCGGTGGCGGCGCCGTAGCCGGCGGTGAGCGAGTCTCCGAAGGCGACGATGACGGGACGGGTGTCGTTGGGATCGACTTGAGGGGCAGCGGGTGCGGCTGAGGTGCCGGCGGCATCGGGTTCTTCGCGCGGTGCAGGCTGGTTTGCTGGATTGGCATCCGGCGAGTATGAGAACGAGGACTGGCAACAGCAGAAGGCGGCGTCGGGTCACAAGCTCACTGTAGCAAAGCATTGTTCTACAAAGACGGGCGGATAGGGAAAGATGATTCAAGTAAGAGGATTGAAGAAGTCCATTCGCAATGGCAGCCGGACGGTCGACATTCTGAAGGGGATCAACCTGATGATTCCGGCGGGGCAGTTTGCCGCAATTATGGGCGCCTCCGGTAGCGGCAAGAGCACGTTGCTCGGGCTGCTGGCGGGGCTAGACGCGCCGAGCGAGGGTGAGGTGCTGCTTGACGGCATTGCGATCAGTCACATGGCCGAAGATGCTCTGGCGCAAGTGAGGGGGCGAAAGATTGGATTTGTCTTTCAGTCGTATCAACTGATTCCGACGCTGACGGCATTTGAAAATGTGCTGCTGCCTTATGAACTGAATGGCGAGGGTGACGGAAAGCCCAGAGCGAGGGCTCTGCTTGAGTCGGTGGGGTTGGGCGACCGGATGCATCACTATCCGGTGCAGCTTTCGGGCGGGGAGCAGCAGCGGGTGGCGCTGGCTCGCGCGTTTGTTTTGGAGCCTCCGATCGTGCTGGCGGATGAGCCTACGGGAAATCTCGATTCGGTAAATGGGCAGCATGTGCTGGATCTGCTGACGACGAGGAATCGCGATGCGGGGACAACTTTGGTTCTGGTGACGCATGACAAGCAGCTTGCGGCGATGGCAGATCGGACGATTGTGATTCGAGATGGGATGGTCGTTGCGGACGAACTCAAGTCTGCTGAGGTTCTTGAGGAAGTGCGATGAACTCGCCGCATCCTCCTAACGGAAAACCGGTCGATCGCCCCTTAGGGAATCTGGAGTTGCTGATGGCGCCTCCACAGCCCTCGCGCGCATTGCCTTTCAAAACGGCGGCAACGATTGCGTGGCGGGAGTTTCGTGCTGCGAAGGCCAAGTTCTCATTTGTGATTCTTTCGGTGGCGATTGGTGTGGCGGCGCTGATTGGCGTTCGTGGATTCAGCGAGTCGTTTCAGAAGACGATTCTTGCCGAGGCGCGGACGATCATGGCAGCTGATCTTTCGGCGCGGATGTTTCGGCAGCCGACCGCGCAAGAGGCGAAGCAACTGGATGCGCTGGAGAAATCAGGGATCCAGCGGACTTGGATCAGCGAGATGGTTTCGATGGTCTCGGCTGTGGGCGATCCGGTGCCGTTGCTCGTCTCGCTGAAGGCGGTGAATCCGGCAGAGTGGCCTTTTTATGGTTCGGTGCAGATGCAGACGGCGTCGGGAGCTGAGTCGACGGATTTGAAGTCAGCGTTGAATGACTCGACGGTGGTGGTTGGCGATGATTTGCTGGTTCGACTCAAGGTGAAGATCGGTGATGAGCTGAAGATCGGGGATCAGAGGTTTCGCATCGCCGCGGTAGTGATGCGCGAGCCTGACCGGATGAGTTCGACGATGGGCCTTGGACCGCGAGTGCTGATCTCGCGCGGCGGACTGGAGAAGACCGGTCTTTTGCAGCCGGGTAGCCGTTCGGGCGAGCGGTTTCTATTCAAGCTGACTCCGGGGAAGAACATAGCGAATGTTCGCGGGCAGCTGGAGAAGATTCTGCCGGAGGCTCAGGTCACCGACTTTCGCGAGACGAGTCCTGCGCTGACTGAAGGGCTCGATCGCGCGACCGGAATGCTGAGCCTGATCTGCCTGGTGGCGATGGTGCTGGGCGCGGTGGGTGTGGCGATGGCGATGCGGGCGCATCTGCAGCAGCGCATCGACATTCTGGCGATCATGAAGTCGATCGGCGCGCGGTCTTCGGACATTCTGCGGATTTATCTTTTGCAGACGCTCTTTCTGGGGCTGGCTGGCGGCTTGTTGGGCGTTGCCTTAGGCGCGGGAGTGGAGTGGATATTTCCGTTGGTGTTGGGAAAGCTGCTGCCGGTTCATGCGCATCTGGTTTTGCCCTGGCGGTCCGTCTTCGCTGGGTTGGGGACGGGGATTCTGACGACGCTTCTGTTCTGTTTACCGCCGCTGCTTGATGTGAGAAAGATTCGTCCGAACCTGGTGCTTCGGCGGGCGGTTGATGGTGGAGACGGTGAAGGGCCTACTTCTTTCTGGAGAAAATTGGGCGAGAGTAAAGTGCAGTTGATCGCTGTCTCTGCTGATTGTTCTTGGATTGGGAGGGATTGCGGCGGCGTTGACGGATTCGATGCAGGTCGGCGCGTGGTTTGGTGCGGCGTTGTGCGCTTTGTTGGTTTTCACTCTTGGGGTTTCGGCGCTGACGCTGCGCGGACTCAAGGCTTTTCTTGCGAAGACGCGGTTGCATCTGCCGTCTGCGGTGCGTCATGCGCTGGCGAATCTGTATCGGCCGGGCAATCAGTCTTCGGCGGTGCTGGCGGCGCTGGGCACGGGCGTGATGCTGATTCTGGTCGTCTTTCTGATGCAGAGCTCGGTGCTTCAGGAGATGAAGGAGGGCGCAAAGCCGGACACTCCGAACATTTTCTTAATCGATGTGGCGACCTCGGAGCTTGCAGGGGGTTCGCGATCTGCTGGATAAACAGCCGGGGGCGCGGGGCAAGATGGAGGCTCTGCCGGTGGTTGCGGGGCGGATCGAGTCGATCGACAGCGTGCCGGTGGAGAAGTTGAAGGTCAACAATTATCCGAAGCGGCTGTTGCAATCGGTTTCGCTTACCTGGTCGGATGAGCTGCCGGCGGGGGCGAAGATGGTGTCGGGCCATTGGTGGACTCCGGGGGACACTGCAAGCGGAGACACGGGGGGCCTTGCCGTTGTGGACCACGTGGCGGATCGGCTGCATCTGCATGTCGGCTCAGAGGTCAACTTCGAATCGGACGATCAGCTCATCAAGTCGACCGTTGCTGCAATTTATAAGAGCGACGGCGAGCATGTGTATGGGCGGAGCGAGTTCATCCTGCCCCAAAAAGTCGCTCGAGGGTAAGCCGGTGATCTGGTACGGCGCGGCGCATGTGGACGGGCCGCAGATTGCCGCGATGCAGCGGGCGCTGTTTGCAGCGTATCCGACTGTGACGGTGATCAACATTGCCGATGTGCTGGATACGATTCAGGGCTTCGTTGGGCAGATTACGCAGGTGGTGCGGTTTCTGGCGGGGTTTTCGATGCTGTCGGGGGTCGTGATTCTGGCGTCGAGTGTGGCGAGCACGCGGTACCGGCGGATTCGCGAAGTGGTGGTCTTGAAGACGATCGGCGCGACGCGGGGGCGGATTGCGACTGTCTTCAGCGTGGAGTTTGTCTTTCTGGGATTGCTGTCGGGCGTTGTGGGCGTGATCTTTGCGAACCTGTTGACGAAGGCTCTGTTGCATCGGCTGGATGTGCCGTTTCATCTGGATTGGCTGGCGGGATTGGTGGCGCTGTTGTCGAGCGCGGCGTTGGCGACGGCGACGGGATGGGTTGCGAGTGCGCGGATATTGGGGCAGAAGCCGCTTCAGGTTTTGCGGGAGGAGTAGTGATTGCTGTTCGGCGATTGACAGAGTAAGATCGTCTTACCGTGCAGACTAAAGTATCCACCAAAGGGCAGGTCGTTCTTCCACAACCCCTTCGCCGCAGGCTTGGGATTCGCGCCGGTGATCCGCTTGATGCCAACATCGAGGCTGGGCGCATCGTCTTGACTCCGATCAAAGAGCGCCGGCAAGAGGCCAAAATCATTGACGATCCCGTTACTGGACTGCCGGTCTTAACACTTGGAGCGGGCGCCCCGGTGTTACGCAGCGAAGAAGTTGAAGAGATTCTCACAAACTTTCCATGAAGTATCTCCTCGACGTAAATGCCCTCGTGGCATTAGGAGTTTTCGAACACGAATTTCACGACAGAGTGGCAGCCTGGGTAGAAGCACTATACTTGCCCTCCCTGGCAACCTGCTCGATCACAGAATTGGGATTTATTCGTGTGCTTGCGCAGGCGCCCGGCTACAGTTTCTCGGTCGCGCAAGCTCGAGCGCTTTTGATCCGGCTGAAGCAGTCAAACCGCTTCCCCATCAAATTGATTCCTGACGATCATGACGCTTCCCATCTTCCCGCCTGGGTGAAGACTCCCAAGCAAACCACGGATGGCCATTTGCTCGAGCTCGCAGGCGCGAATGGCGCAATTCTCGCGACCCTGGACACGAAGATTCCTGGCGCCTACCTCATTTCCTAGTCCGTATGACGCTTTGCGGAGCGACCAGGCAAGCCGTACCCGGCGAGCAATACCATCCAGATATAAATCACCTGCATCGTAAGGCGCACGGGGACGCTGGGCATTTGGAGCCCGCCGAAGGTTTGGCCTGATATCGCGATGTTCACCGGGAAGATCATGACCATCATGATGGCGATCCAGAGCGCGGCGCTTCGGCGTGCGAAGGGCAGGAAGAGGCCGATGGCGCCGAGGATTTCGAGGACTCCGGTACCGACCACGAGCGAGGCGGGCGAAGGGAAGATGGTCGCGGGGAAGATTGGCGGCATCATGGCAGTGGCTTCGTTGGTGCGCATGAAGTGAAGCAGGACGGCTGAGAGCAGCAGGGGTATTGCGACGATCACGCGGAGAGCGGTTTGGGCCAAGCCGAACTGAGAGTAGCGCCCTCGCGCCGCGGCGAAGAAGACGAGGATGGTCGCTATCAGGATGACGAACGAAATGAGGAAGGGCGCGGCTTCGTAGAGCATTAGGCTTGCCTCTGCCGCGCCGTGAATGGAGAGCCATTGAGCAAGTTGGGCAGTCCCGCCGCGGCTAAAGCCGCATTGCTTCGACTAGATGCATGGCACGGCTGAAGCCGTGCCCCTTCAGGAGCCGCGCTAGTTCGAAACTCCGAAAGCAAGGACCAAAAGCCCATTAAGCGCCGAAGATGTTGGTGTCGATGAACTGGTTGCGGAATTTGCCTTGCGGGTCGTACTGCTTCAAAAGCGCTTGAAATTTTGGCATGTTGGCATAGACCTGTGCGAGGCGCGCCGGCGGCATGGTGAAGACCTTGCCCCAGTGCGGCTTGGCGTTAAAGGGCGCGAGCTTTTCTTCGATCAGCGGGAGGACCTTGTGGATCTCGTCGGACTCGGGCTTCCAGGTGAAGTGGATGGCCATGCAGTCCTGATGGTAGGCGGGGCTCATGAGGAGATCGTCGGCGGCGATGGTGCGGAGCTCGGTGATGAAGAGGTGCGGCGTGATCTTGTCTTTGAGCTGCTCGACCGCGAGGATGGCTTCGTAGCCTCGAGAGCGGGGGACGAAGTATTCGGTCTGGATTTCGGCGCCGCTTGAGGGCGTGAAGTTCATGCGGAAGTGGGGCAGGCGCTCGTACCAGGGGCCGGGAATGCCCATCTGCGGCGTACATGGCGTGGGATCGTGGCCGGGGAGCGGGTGGAGGTTCTGGTTTGCGGCGGTGGCTCCGTAGAAATCTTCAGGGATTTTGAAGAGGACTGCCTCGCGCTCGGGGATCTCGGCTTTGCTGCTTGATCCAGACCTGAGAGATGCGGTGGTTTTGCCAGTCGGTGAAGAGGCTCACGCTGTAGCCCGCGGAGAAGATGGCGTCGAGGTTGTGTTCGAGCTGGTTCATGGACAGGTTTTCGTAGACGATCTGCCGGATCTGAAAGGTGGGCTGCGACGTCCAGCGTGATTTTGGTGACGACGCCGAGCGCGCCGAGGTGGACGACCGCTGCTTTGAAGACGTCACCGTCTTTCGCGCGGGTGAGATGGTACGATCTGGCCGTCGGGGGTGACGATCTCCATGCCTGAGACGGCGGTGGAGAGGTTGCCGTTCTTGACTCCGGAGCCGTGGGTAGCGGTGGCGCAGGCTCCGACGGCGGTGATGTGGGGCAGGGAGGCGAGGTTGTGAAGGGCGTAACCTTGCTCATCGATGTAGGGCGCGAGGATGCCGTAGCGGACGCCAGCGCCGACGGTGACGGTCTTCGCGTCGGCGTCGAGGACCATGGAGTCGAGCGCGGCGAGCGAGATCTGGGCCGCGGTGCTGTCGGCGATGGTGTTGAAGCAATGGCGGCTGCCGAGGGCGCGGAGCTTGGGGGTGGTCTTCACCAGTTGCTGGGTTTCGGCGACGGTCTTGGGAGTGAGCAGATTGTCGGTGTGATAGGTGAGGTTGCCGGCCCAGTTGGTGCGGGGTCCGGTCGTTTCGCCGGAGGCGAAGCCGGAGATGAGGGTGCTGGTGAGGAATGCGCCGGAGGTCTTCAAGAATTCTCTCTTATTCATGTCCCGTCCAAATGGGCGTAATGACGACTCGCCATCAGACCATATCTGAAGAATAGTACGCTAGTCGGGAGGGCTTACTGGTTGAGTTTCAGGCATGGAGATGGGAGCGCCGGAGATGCGAATTATGGAGTCATTGGAAGTGGCTACACGCGTTACCGCCAGCCGGATCCTCATATCGCGCGGTTCATTCTAGACGCGCTTGGCGATGCTGAGACGGTGCTGAATGTTGGCGCCGGGGCGGGCTCTTACGAGCCGATCGATCGTCGCGTAACGGCGGTCGAGCCTTCGGCTTCGATGCGGTCGCAAAGGCCTGCTCATTTGCCGTCGGCCATCGATGCGGTTGCGGAGCGATTGCCCTTTGGCGATGGGGAGTTCGATGCCAGCATGGCGACCTTTACCGTGCATCAATGGCCGGATTTGAAGGCTGGGCTTTCCGAGATGCGCCGGGTGACGCGGGGGCCAGTTTTGGTTCTGACTTGCGCCCCGGACGAGCTGGATCGCTACTGGCTGAATTCCTATGCCCCGGAAGTGATTGCGGTTGAGGCGCGGCGTTATCCCCCTATTGCGACGATTGCCGGGATGCTAGGCGGGAACGCCGAGGTTATCACGGTGCCGATTCCTCTGAATTGCACGGACGGCTTCAGCGAGGCTTATTTTGGGCGTCCTGAATGCTTGCTTGATCCGGGCGCCCGGCTGGCTAATTCGGCGTGGAGCTTTGTGGATGCTTCTATAGGGAATCGACTTGAGGACTGGTTGGGTCGTGACCTAGAGAGCGGAGTCTGGGATGCGAAATATGGGCATTTGCGGACGCAGGCTGAACTCAAAGGCTCGTTGAAGCTGATTGTCGGACGGCGCTAAGCGATTGAATTAGAAGCTACTGGGTTAAATGTGAGTGAAAGTCGCTCATATTCCCGAATCTTGCTTGACAACTTTCTGTCAGAAGGCCTACATTAGCAATCGAGAGGCGACACTGCTAACGCGTGTAGATGAACGATTGGGCAGTCGCCTTCGTCCCCTTGAACAGTACCAGTAATTCACCAACAACCGCGAGTGTGAAACCTCGCTGCGCTAAGGAGAAGCAACGAAATGGCAACAGCTACCGTAGCAACCACCTTCACCCCGCTGCATGACCGGATTCTGGTCCGTCGTGTGGAAGAGGGCGAAACCATCCGTGGCGGCATCATTATCCCCGACTCGGCCAAGGAAAAGCCGCAGGAAGGCGAAGTGATCGCCGTGGGTAAGGGCAAGTCGAACGACGAAGGCAAGGTTTTCCCGCTGGACGTCAAGGCGAAGGACCGCATTCTGTTTGGCAAGTACTCCGGCACCGAGATCAAGATCGATGGCGAAGAGTTCCTGATCATGCGTGAGGAAGAAGTCCTCGGCATTCTGAAGTCGTAGTTGGTCGCCTCCTGATGGGAGGCGTTTTTGTTGTCGGGAAATCCGCCATCCCATGTCCCAAGCACAGGGACATGTGGGCACCCGAAATAGTTCTATTTAGGAGATTTAAGCAATGGCAAAGCAAATTCTGCATGGAGAAGATTCCCGTCAGGCGATTCTGCGTGGCGTGAACACCCTGGCCGACGCGGTCAAGGTGACTCTTGGTCCGAAGGGCCGCAATGTGGTCATCGAGAAGAAGTTCGGTTCGCCGACGATCACCAAGGACGGCGTGACCGTCGCCAAGGAAATCGAGCTCGCGAACGCGCTTGAGAACATGGGCGCGCAGATGGTCCGCGAAGTGGCGTCGAAGACCTCCGACGTTGCCGGCGACGGCACCACCACTGCGACCGTTCTGGCGCAGGCGATCTATCGCGAAGGCGTCAAGACCGTTGCCGCCGGTGCGAACCCGATGGCGCTCAAGCGCGGCATCGACAAGGCCGTTGTGGCCATCGTCGGAACCCGCGATGAGAACGGTGTGGTGACTGGCGGAGCGCTGGCGCGCTTCTCGAAGCCGGTTACCGGCGAGATGATTGCCCAGGTTGGCACCATCTCGGCAAACTCCGACTCGACCATCGGCAACATCATTGCCGAGGCGATGAAGAAGGTTGGCAAGGACGGCGTCATCACCGTTGAAGAGTCGAAGACTCTGGAGACGCTGCTTGAGGTTGTCGAGGGCATGCAGTTCGACCGCGGCTACCTGAGCCCCTACTTCGTCACCGATCCAGATCGTATGGAAGCTTCGCTCGAAGAGCCGTACATCCTGATCCACGAGAAGAAGATCAGCTCGATGAAGGACCTTCTTCCGCTGCTCGAGCAGGTTGCCCGCAACTCGCAAGCCGCTGGTGATCATCGCCGAGGACGTTGACGGCGAAGCGCTCGCGACCCTGGTGGTCAACAAGCTGCGTGGAACCCTGAACGTTGCTGCAGTGAAGGCTCCTGGCTTCGGAGATCGCCGCAAGGCCATGCTCGAAGACATTGCCAAGCTGACCGGCGGCAAGGCCATCACCGAAGATCTCGGCATCAAGCTCGAGAACGTGAAGATCGAAGACCTTGGCCGTGCGAAGCGCGTGACTATCGATAAGGACAACACCACCATTATCGAAGGCAAGGGCGAGTCGAAGACCATCGAAGGCCGCGTGAAGGAGATCCGCAATCAGATCGAGAAGACCACCTCCGATTACGATCGCGAGAAGCTCCAGGAGCGTCTGGCCAAGCTGGTTGGCGGCGTTGCCGTCATCAAGGTCGGTGCAGCTACCGAAACCGAGATGAAGGAAAAGAAGGCCCGCGTCGAAGACGCCATGCACGCAACCCGCGCTGCCGTTGAAGAAGGCATCGTGGCTGGCGGCGGTGTTGCGCTGGTCCGCTCAGCGAAGGAAGTCGATGCTCTTATCGCCACGCTCGAAGGCGACGAGAAGATCGGCGCCCAGATCGTTCGCCGCGCCATCGAAGAGCCGCTGCGCCAGATCGTTGGCAATGCGGGCGTCGAGGGTGCTGTGATCGTGGGCAAGATCCACGAGAGCACGAACGACAATTACGGCTACAACGCAGGCACCGACAAGTTCGAGGACCTGGTTGCTGCCGGCGTTATCGATCCGACCAAGGTGACCCGTACCGCTCTGCAGAACGCAGCCTCGATCGCCGGCCTCATGCTGACGACCGAAGCGATGGTCTCGGAGATTCCGGAGAAGAAGGAATCGGCCGGCGGCGGTGGACACAACCACGGCGGCGGCATGGACGGCATGTACTAACCACCCAGCGAGCGGACTGGCCGTCCAAGCAATCGCGCCTTTGGCGCAGGAGCAAAAGCAAAAGCCCTCGCATCGAGAGATGCGGGGGCTTTTGTTGTCCTTGATGAACTCGCGGCGCGGGCCTTGATGCAACTGGTTCCAGCCTGGATTTATGATGAGGACAGATGGAGGCGGGAATGGTTGATGAAGGCAACACCAGCGCGCAACACCTCTTGGCAACTCCTGGTCTGTCGGCCGAGCCTAAACCTTCGCTTGACCTCTCGCTGGATCTCTATGGCTCCGGTAGGAACCTCTGGAACCAGGAACACGCGGACGAGTACGTTGCGCGGCTTAGGGGTGGCTGGGAGTAGAGCACCCGTCCGGAGTTTCTGGCGATTGCTTTGAGTTCCGTGCAACTTAGCGTGACGCCGGACCGAACCGCGCGCGTTGGGGAACTGCCCAAATGGAGCTTGAGACGGCATTCCCTATTTGTAACAGTCACAACATCAAATCTGGAGAGACATCCGAATTGGCTCCGGATCACGCGGCGGCCAATGGCCGAAGCGGCTGTAAAGCTTCGCCGCCCAGGAATTGTGGTCTCATAAACGCAAATGGGGCAAAACTTTGGCGAATTTCACGGATTTCTTCGTCGTAACCCTAACTTCATCGCAAATTTACACTTTCTGGATAGCCTAACTCGTGGCACACTATGGGACAAAAGCCCCCTTGCATCAGAGCTGAGGGCGTTGTCTCCGCTGGTTGTTTCACCCGTTTCGAACGTAGCTAGCCCACATAAAAAGGACATCCTCATGATGCGAATCTGTAGATTTGCCTTCGTCTTTCTTTCCCTGGCCAGTGTATTCACCTTCGTTTCGAGTTCGTTCGCGCAGCAGACTCTGGGCACTTTGAACGGTACGGTGACCGATCCTTCAGGAGCCTCTGTGCCGGGGGCGACCGTCACGGTCTCCAATCCGGGGATTAACCTCACTCGCACGGTCACGACACAGGACAACGGTTTTTATCAGATGTTTAACCTGCCGATCGGGACCTACAAGGTTTCGGTGACGCGCGACGGATTCGATACCACCGACCTGCCGGCGATCGATGTGCAGGAGGCGCGGGCGACGACGGTGAATGTGAGCCTGAAGATCGGGCAGGTTTCGACGGCGGTGACGGTGACGGCGACTCCAATGCTCAATGCCACGGACACGACGAATGGCTACACGCTGGATTCACAGCAGATTGCGTTGACGCCGCTGGCGACGGGAAGCTTTACGCAGCTCGCGGTGCTTTCGCCGGGCGTGAACGCGGAGCTGCTGAGCGGCCTGAACACCAATGGGGGCCTGGGGAACCAGCCGATCTGGGCGAACGGCCAGCGCGACACATCGAATACCTTTCAGGTAAACGGAGTCGATTCGACCAACCTCTTTAACGGCAAAACATCGAGCGGATCGACCTCGCAGCGGTACAACTTCAACATTGGCGGCGGCAGCACTTCGGGCAGTTCGGCGGCGGGTTCGGCAGCGATTGGTGGCGCGAATCCAACGGGGACTTCGGTCTATGGTTCGAACGGCAACAGCTTGCCTTCGCCGCCTCCCGAGATGCTTCAGGAGTTGCGTGTGAATGCCTCGATGTATGACGCGCAGCAGGGAGCGACAAGCGGTGCGCAGATCGATGCAAACACGGCGACGGGATCAAACAACTGGCACGGGCAGGTCTATGGGACATTTGCCAACAACGCGCTGAATGCTGCGCCTTACTTTTTCAATCAGCAATATCAGCTTTCGACTCAGGGCGTGGGCGCCTTTCCGCAGTCGCTGGTGAATCCGGCGCTGCATCGCTGGACGACGGGCGGCACACTGGGCGGCCCGGCGATCAAGAACAAGATGTATTTCTTCGTCGGCTTCCAGCACCTGTACAACTCGGACCAATCGACCGGTTTGTCACAGTTCAACGTGCCGGTGGGCCTGACCGATGATCGCTCGGCGGCTGGGCTTGCCAGCGCGGCGACGGCTTGGAACCCGGGTGGAAAGCCCTTCAATCCGGCCAATGTGCAACCGATCGCGCAGGCGATCTTCAATGCCAAACTGCCGGATGGATCCTTCATGATTCCTTCGGCCCAGAACACGGGGCCGTATCAGTACGGAGTACCGAACGTGACGTTGTTCGGGACTTCGCTGCTCACCGGAGAACAAGCGACTGCGGCGGTGGATTACAACTTGACCACGACGGACCAGTTGTCGGTGAAGTACTACTACCAGACCGATCCGGTATCGAAGCCGTACGGGTATGCGAATGTTGGCGGCTTTCCAGTGACGCAGGCGAATGGCTCGCAGGTGGCGGCGATCGGGAATACGATCTCGATTGGGCCGCGGATCAATTGGGAACAGCGACTCGGCTATGTGCGGATGGGATCGTATAGCCGATACACGCAGACGGTGACGAATCCGGGCGGCGACCCGAACTTTGGGGTTGGGGCAGGCGCCTCGGGGTACTCGCCCGCTCCCGGCTTGCCGGGGCTGAATCTCAAGGAGATTGCGACCGATTCGACCGTGGCGCCAGGCCTGAAGGTTGGGCCTTTCAGCTCCTTTGCCAACATGGGCTACTATCAGAACCGGCTGAATCCCTCGACGAACGTGATCTTTGCGATGGGCCGGCACACGATCGTTGCGGGCGGCGGATACAGCTATACCCAGCTGAACATCACGAACAACCGTACCGGCATCGCCCAGGTGGCGTCGAAGAACTTTCAGAGCTTTCTGGAAGACGCGGTGCAGAGCTCCAGTGTGCTGGAGAGCATCGACCCGACGACAGGAAAGAACCTCGCCAACCGCTATTACCGTTCCAACGAGTGGTCAGGCTACGTGCAGGATAAGTGGCAAGCCAAGCCGGGGCTGACCGTGACCGGGGGCCTTCGCTACGACTATCACGGGGGCCTGACGGAGAAGTATGGCAACATCTTCAACTTCGACCCCAACGCCTACGATGTTACGGGAGATACCTCAAGCGGATTCACCGTTAACAATGCCGGCTTCGTGGTCGCAGGGAACAATAAGTATTACCCCACCCATGGCGTGACCAATTCCACACTTACTGGACGCCAGTGGGGCATCTCACCACGTGTTGGATTTGCCTGGCAGCCGGATTGGAACCACGGGACGGTTGTCTTCCGCGGTGGTTTCGGCATGTATTTTGATCGGGGCGAGCTGTTCAGCTACCTTTCACAGCCGGCGGGCAGCGGCAACGGGGGGCCGTTCGGTGTCACCGAGGCCGCTCCTTTGTCGACGTATATCGTAGGCAACGGAAAAACTCTCGCCAATCCGCTGGGCACAAATCCGGGTTCTGCGGCTTACCCGCCGCCGAGCGCGAATCCGGCGACGATCACAGCGCAGTTGCAAAGTGTCCTGACTCGCATGACCGGAGACAGCGCTGACTTTGGGCCAAACTGCGGCGCAGTCGATAACCAGGAGGGCTACACCGACTGCCCGGATACGCTGAATTTCGGCGCTTATGACAAGAGCAACGTGCTGCCCTACACGATGAACTTCACCTTCAATTGGCAATGGCAGCCGACGAACGATCTGGCCGTCACGATCGGATACACAGGCAATCGCGGTCGCCATGCGGTGATTCCGATTCCATTCAATGAGCCGGGGATCGCGAGCCCGTCAAATCCGATCCACGGCGAGACGGCGACGTACGGGTTTCAGGTGCTGAATCAAAACTCCTTCACCGGCTACGACTACAACGCGATTGCCGGCGAGCCGTGGAACACGGAAGACGGCGGCAACACCGACTTCCGCGCGCCGTTCGTTGGGTATAGCCCGAATGCAGCGTTTTTCAAGACCGTCGGCAATTCCGCTTATGATGGGCTCGAGACCCACCTGGAAAAGCGGCTTTCGCACAACTTCCAGGCTGGCGTCAGCTATACCTTCAGCCACACGTACGACGAGCAGAGCGACATCGGCCTCTTCTTCACCGGTGATAACCCTAACAACCTTCGCTCTTCCTACGCGCGCGCAGACTTCGATCGCACTAACGTCTTCAGCGCGAACTTCCTGGTGGCGATTCCCAACGCGGCTGCGCCGCACTCACTACTTTCCTATTTCACCAACGACTGGAACCTGACCGGGATCGCGATCCTGCAGAATGGGGAGCCGTATTCGTTATATGAGTTCTACGGTGCGGTGGGCAGCGTCTTCTTTGGCGATTACCCGACGTTGATGAATCCGGTGCTGCCGATCAAGACCCCGAATAATCCCAAGCTGGCGCTGACTGGCAACAAAGGCAACGTTCGCTCGAGCGGCGGCAGCTACGTTCCGGCGATCGATCCCACACAGATCGATATCCATTACGTTGCGCCGGGACAGATGGGCGTTCCTGTCTCCACTGGCAGCGACCCGCAGGACATCTATGAAACCGACTTCGCGCCCGGGCAACGGAACCTCTTCCGCCAGGCTTCGCAGAAGCGGTTGGACATCTCGTTCCGCAAATCCTTCCGGCCCACCGAAAAGTTGTCGCTGCAGTATGCCTTCAATGTCTTCAACCTGACTAACACGACGAGCCTGGATGTGCCGCAAAACCAGACGCAGATCCGGCAAAACTCGGCCTGTTCGAGTGAGGCGATCGCCGAGGGCAATAACTGCTCGCCCGACTCCTACTACGTCAATTACGGGCAGATTGTGACTGGGGTAGGTGGAAACAACCAGTCGTCGGCGTTAACGAATTTGGACCAACTTCCGTATCACAATGGAACGGGCAAAGGGACGACGATACCGACGATTCTGCCTACTGGGGTGCAATCGTGCACTTCGGCCACGGTGACAGGGGGATGCCCGAACAATGGGGCGAACTTCGGCTCAGTCACCGGTGCGATTGGAAGCAACAGGATCATCACCATGGGACTGAATTTGCAGTTCTAAACTCACTCATCAGGTGCCCGCAAGAAAACGAGCGGGCACCTGATGACATGGTCACAATTCCAGTCAAGATGGTTGCTCAGCGTTCGACGGCTAGGCAGGAAGGGTGGCTACTCTTTCGCAGGGGCAATCTGCGGCATGTTTGTATGCCATTCAGCTGTGTCCCATCGCTCAGCTACACGGTCTCCCACGAAGCGATCCCGCGCATGGACCGTCAACATGGCGGGTTGACCCGTCTTCGGGTCGGTGCCGCTAGCATCAATGTCCACTTCGATAATGTCATTGCCGGAGAATCGCATTGCCGTTATCTGTCCTTTTTCGTCCGGCATATTTGCATTGAACCACCGGCGAAAGGCCTTTAATCCTTCAGGGCCCTTCGGATAGCCCATCGCTTCCAGGTCGTGAAAGCGTGCATCCGTCGTTACGACGGAATCGATTTCGGCGGGATTCTTCAGGGCATGGACGTAGCGCAGATAGCACCGAGCGAGATCGCCTTCATGGGTCTTGCTCTGCACGAGCGCCTGGAGCTCTGGCCCCATAGTCAGCGGCGTCTGCACCAGAACACACATAGCATGCGCGCGTGGTGCTAGAAATATACAGACGATCAACAGGCTGGCGCGAAAAGCATTGCCGGAAGCCAACCAGCCGCTGAGCCGATTTGGAGCTTGAGCCGTCATGTGGACCTCCAGCGTTCCAGCATGGTACTACGGTTCAATCGCCGTCCACAACGTGATCACCGCTCAACTGTAATGCTGACCAAAGGCCAGTTCGCAGTTGCAACAAAGGTCAGTCGCAACTGCGCTTGACCTTTGTTGCATGTGTTCGGCGGTACATCAGCTATTTGCTGCTGTGGCCGCCGAGCGCTATTTTGACGCCGGATTGCACAGTGACCGGCAATGAAGGATAGCCGATGGGGGCGATGTGACTCTGATTAAACATGTTGTTGGTCTGCGTGTAGATGCTCATCCAGGAATTGAGTTTGTAAGTGACTCCGATGTTGAACCTGGCGTAGCCGTAATCGAGATTGCGATTCGGGAGGAGCAGGGAATTGCCGGCGGCGAAATCGTAGCCTCCCAGAAAGGTGCTGTCATCGCTGCGGCTGGCGTAGACGCTGGTGAGTGTGGTGGTGAAGTTGGCGACGCTGTAGGTGGCAGTCAGGAAGCCAGTGTTTGGTGGGCGGCGGAATGGCCGCGCTCCCACCAGCGGCGAACTCGCTCCTATGGGGATTGTTGAGAAGGATGGTGGCGCGCCTCCGGGCAGGCCGGTGTTGTAACTGGGACTTACCGCGTCCGACGAGAAGGATTGCTGCACCTTTGCGTCGAGATAGGTGTACCCGGCGCGAATGAAGAGATGAGCGATGGGTTGATACTGGATTTCGGTTTCGACTCCCTGGGCGCTGAAGGCGAGTGAGTTGACATACGCACCATAGGTGTTTTCGAGCGCGGCGACCAGCGCCTGTTGCTCGGCGGGCGTCAGGTCCGGAAGCAGTTGCGGTATCAAGTAGGAGTCCACGTACTCGATCTGGTTGCTGAACTCGTTGTGGAAATAGGTTGCGCGCAGCAGAAGCTTCTCATTCAACATGCTTTGCTCCACGCCTCCGTCATAGGTGCGCGCATCCTGGGCCCCGATCTGGGAAATGTGAGCCTGTTGGATAGCGGCTTCGCCGCCGGGCTGAGTGAGGAGCGTGTCATAGAGAGAACCGAACTGCTCTGAGAGTGACGGCTCCTGAACACCTTTGGAGAAGTTGAAGGTGAGCTTGGTTCCTTGAAAAACGCCTGCTCCTGGACGGCGCAGATAGTAGGCTACGCCCGCCCGCGGAGTTCCCTGAACGCCATAGAGGTGATTCTTCTGCACGCCGCCGCCGAGCTGGTAGTAGACGCGGTTCTTGAACTGACCTGAGAATTGCAGGGTGTATTCGTAGTTATCCCGACTCGCAGCCTGACTGATGTCATAGGTGGGATAGTTGTTGGAGCCGCGCTCGTCCTCATAGAGAAAGCTGCCCAACGCGGTGAGATAGGGTGTGATCTTGTAATCGGTCTGGGCGTAGAGCTGGTCGCGGTTGGAAGAGATGTCAGAGGAATTGGGATAGGTCCCGAATCCCGAATTCAGCTGCGCCTGGCCGGTGACCTGGTATCCATTCGCGCCTTTGATCAGGACCGGGAGGCCGTAATAGTTCAGAGTGGGGGTATCAAACTGAATCGTGGTGATCGGAATCCCGGCGGCATACCATTGCTCGGCTTGCTCGCGCTTGCGGGCGAACCCGTAGCGAACGAAGCTGTGCCAGTTGTCAGTCGTCTGATTTTCGATCAGCGTACTGACATAGAGGTCCTGGTCGGACTGCTTTCCGTCATTGGGGATTTGATAGAAGTCGTAGGCCCCGGGCAAGCCGATGGCGGAGGTGTTGTTGCGGGCGGTGGCGCGCACCTGAGTCGTGGATGTGGGCGCCCAGCCGAGGTTCAGATTGGAAGCGACGTTGTGGTACTGGCTCATCGGGACGTCGTTCGAACTGTTGAGGCGAGAGAAGGCGCCGTAGTAGTCGATCTTGTTGTAAGTCCCCCCACTCTGGACCTGATTTTGATAAGTGTAGTAGTTGCCGGCGTCGCCCTGATAGAAGACCGAGGGCGTTGGCGTCGTTCCGCGCGGCGTGGTGATGCTGAAGAGGCCGGCGGCGGCATCGGAGCCGTAAAGTGCGCTGTTGGGGCCGCGAAAAGCCTCGACGGTATCGACTCCGGTGGTCGACACGTTCGCCCAGTCGAATTGTCCGCCAATATTCTCGGCGGTGACGCCATCGATCAGGATCTTGTTGGCATCGGAATTCCCGCCGCGTACGAAGGTGGATGTGGTGCTGCCGTTTTGCCCGTAGCTCACAACGGTGACGCCGGTGATCTGGCGCAGCGGGTCAATTAAGGTGAATCGATTGTCGAGATCGGCGGCGTGGAGGACGGAGACCGAGGAGCTGGATTGCGCCTGCGGAACCGGCAGGCCTGTCGCGGTTACCACGATGCTTTGCCGTACGGTGTCTGCCTCAAGGACGACATCCTGCTGGACGCTGGCGAGCTTGGCCGCGTAGAAGGTTTGGGTGCTCACCTGGCGAAAGGAGGGCGCGGCCGCGATTACCAGGAAACGGCCTCCGGTGCCACAACTCAGGGTGAAACCGCCTACCGAGTCGGTGTGGGTGTTGGTGACCACTTTGCCGTTCTGCACCAATGCCACATTGGCGCCGACGACCGCGGCTCCCAGGGGATCGGTGACGGTGCCGTGTACGATGGCGGCCGACGCGGTGGCCGCGGAGAGCACCGGAAAGATGAGACTGGCAAGAAAAAAGACGCGGCTACGGAGCCGGAAGATGACGCGCATAAAACTCCTTCGTTCCCCTCGGAACGTGGCTTAAGCAATCGCAACCGGACCGGTCTCCTGACTCACGCCTGAGAGCGGTTTGCCTATGAGTTGCGCTTTTCGCCGGTGATCAAGTAGGCCTTCTCTTAAAGGAAAAGGCCAGCCGAAATCGGCTCTTCGCGCTACAACGAGGCAAACTGCTCTGACCGGGCCGCCTTCCCAGGCTCGCGCCCAGTGGCTCTGATGGCTCGGTTGTTGCCGGCTTCGGTCGAGGGCGAGTCCGCTCGCGTTTGAGGGATTCGCCTGACTACCAGACGCGCGGCACAGCGCTTACAGTTGCGGGGCAGTGACGGACTTTCACCGTCTTCCCGAACATCCAGATGCGTTTACGGTTGAAAACGACCCGAGCGGGGAGTGACTCCAGCCGTCCGGAGGGTCCGGCACAGCGTCTGTGCCAGAGTCTTCATTTATAGCGAATTGAAACTGCATCGTCAAAACGTTCGATGGCATGAATAATCAGACGGCAAACCATAGGCTGGAAGCCTGCACCTCCCCTGCGGCTATTGCTTGGGAAAGTACTTGGGCTGTGCGTCCGCGGCCCACGGGTCGTAATGTTTGGCGAAAGCGGCGCGGAACCAGATGGGCGGATGCGAGCCGGTCCAGAACTCGACGAAGGGGGAGGGGCTGGGATCGACGAGGGAGTTGTCTCCGAGGAGTTGGAAGGCGGCTTGCCCCGTGACTTGCGGATCGGCGACGATTCCGTGGACGACCTCCTGTCCGAAGACGTCGGCGGCGTGTTCCTGGCTGCGAGTGAAGGTGCTCTGAATCGGATCGCCAAGGAAGCTGATGACGCTGAGTACCAACACAAAGACGACGAGCGCAGCCCAATCGTCCTGGCTGCCGATGCCCCATTGTTTGCCGTAGCGGCGCAGCAGGAATTGAAAGAGGTGAAAACCGAGAAAGAACGAGACAAGGATAAAGACAAAGGCAAAGAGGATGCCTTTCACGATATGGCCGAGGACGTAGTGACCCATTTCATGACCGAAGATGAAGAGAATCTCGTCGGGGGTGCCCTTGGCGATCGAGGTGTCCCAGACGACGACGCGCTTCGAGGCGCCGAATCCGGTGACGTAGGCGTTCAGCGTGGTGACTTTGTCGGAGGCCTTCATCAGGAACATGCGCTGCGGAGGAATGTCGATGCCTTTGCCTCGGGCCACTACTCGTTCCAGTTGCGTGACGAGTTCAGGATTGGTTTGGCTGAGCGGCTCGAACTTATTGAAGAGCGGATCGATGATGTAGGGACTGGCGAAGATGGCGAGTATGGCAAAGGCCATGGTCGGGAACCAGAGCCACAGCCACCAGCGGCGGGGAAACTTGCGGATGAGAAAGAAGAGCAGCATGACGCCAAGGCCGCCAAAGATGTAGGCGAGCGCGAAGCTCTTACCCTGATCGCCGAACCAGCTCCCCCAATGCTGGACGCTCAGGCCGTAGGCGTTGCGGACATGTTGTCCGTACATATCGAGCGGCAGGCTGAGCAGTGTGGTGAGCAACAAGAAGAGGAAGAAGAAGATGAATCCCTGGGCCCAGCGGTTTTTGGAGAGATTGACCGCGAAGTTGCGCATTCGGGCGGCAATGCCAAGTTGAAGGACCAGGAGGAGAACGACGATCCCCCATAGTGCGTCGCCGAACTCAAGGGCCACCCGCACGCGATAGAGGGCTTGGGCTTTGGCGAGTTTGTCTGGGGTTAGGGTATAGGCGGTGTGGTCGTTGTTGGCGGCGGCAATGGCTGCGGCTTCGGTAGGGGTTGTCTCCGCGTAGGTGACGACCGGCGCCAGAGAAGTCAGGATCAACAGCAGGAGGAAAGTGAAGTAACGCCGCATGTAGCTCCTTTATTGTTCTGATTTGCCGTGGGTTACAAGTTTGCCTGAGGATACGAGTTGGTGCAACATTTTGCCTGCTACGACGGCGGCTGGCCCGTTTCTCGGTAGTGGGCCAAAGCGGGCGATAGGCAATTTTGATCGACCAAACTCTTTGACATGGATAAAATGAAGTGTGACTACCCAAACGGACAAAACTCCGCTGTCGCCTTTTCGGATAGCCCCATTTTTTCGCCCCCGAATTTGGGGTTTTCACGATCTTTCGCCGTGGTTCGACTTCAAGACCAGCGGCGAGCCGATCGGCGAGGTGTGGCTGACGGGAGACCAGTGTCTGGCCGAGACCGGCCCGCTGGCTGGGGATTCGCTCGATGAGATCGCCCGAGACCATACGACCGCATTGCTTGGCGACGGCTATGCCGGTGAGGCCTTTCCGTTGCTGGTGAAAGTGCTCTTTCCCAAAGAAAAGTTGAGCGTACAGGTGCATCCCGACGATGCGATGGCGCAAAAGTATGGCGACCCGCGAGGAAAGACTGAGTGCTGGTACGCGCTCGATGCGCAGCCGGGCGCAAGCGTAGCCTTGGGCCTTAAGCCGGGGGCCGATCCTGAAAAGGTTCGTGCAGCTATCCTGGATTCCTCGCTTGAGGAGCTATTGGAGATGGTTCCAGCTAAGACGCAGGACATGATTTTTGTTGATGCTGGGACGGTTCATGCGATCGGGCCAGGTGTGGTGCTGCTGGAAACGCAACAGAACTGCGACTTGACCTATCGAATGTACGATTACGGCCGGCCTCGGGAGCTGCACATCGACAAATCTCTCGAAGCGATGCGGTTGCAGACTCGCGCAGGCAAGGTACCTCCGATTCCGGAGAATTCGCATACCAAGCTCATCGACGTTCCGTACTTTCGCGTCGACCGGTTTGCTCTTGACGCTTCGGGAAATGGGGCTTTGCCGTCGAGCGAAAGCGAAGAAGGCCGGTTCAACGACAGGGTGCAGATACTCTTTGTTTCCAACGGCGATGTGACGCTGTTCGCCGACAGCAGTCCTGAAGAGCCCATCCGGGTGGGATGCCGGCAGACGGCGATTGTTCCCGCACATGCAGGGCCGTGGAGCCTTGCGGCTTCAGGCAGTGCGGAAGTGATTCGCATGGTTCCCCAACCGGGACCTCAAGTGAACAGTCTTAACAATTAAACCCTGAATGACGACTCAAAATCCTGGAGACGGAGGCGAACGATTTGACGCACGCGACCACGGAATTTCGCCCAATTATTCTTGCCGGGGGCAGCGGCACCCGGTTCTGGCCACTTAGCCGCAAAGCCCGCGCCAAGCAGGTGCTGGTGCTGGACGGCGACCGCAGCATGATCCAGCAGACCGTCGATCGACTGGAGCCTCTCGCGTCCGCGGACAGGTTCTGGGTCATCACCAACGGCCTGCTCTCGGAGACGATTACTCAACAGCTCGACCGGCTTCCGGCCGCGCAGATTCTCAGCGAGCCGGCTGCACGCAACACCGCGCCCGCTGCGGGCCTCGCGGCGTTCCTGATTGAAAAGGAGTCACCGAGCGCGGTGCTGGGAATGTTTCCCGCCGATCATACGATCGGCGACGAGCCACGCTTTGTTGAGACGCTGAGCAAGGCTGTCGAGTTGGCGGCGTCGGGCGACAATATCATCGTTCTGGGCGTCACGCCGACACGGCCCGAGACGGGGTATGGCTACATCGAGACAGGAGCGGCGCTCAGCGACGGCTCAATGTGGGTTGTGCGATTCACGGAGAAGCCGGAGCTGGCCCGCGCCGAGGAATTTCTCAAGGCCGGCAACTACTACTGGAATAGCGGTATCTTCTTGTGGAGCGCCCAGACTCTGGCGAATGCGATGCGCGAACATCTGCCGAAGACGGCTTTGCTGCTCGAAAAGATTGCCGCTGCCTATGGAACGCCTGAGTTTGAGAGCGTCTTTGCCGAGCTCTATCCGCAGTGCGAGAATGTGAGCGTCGACGTCGCGGTGCTGGAGCCACAGTCCGCCAAGGGCGACGGCGCTTCGAATATCTACTGCTTCCCTGCGGATTTCGGGTGGAACGATCTTGGCTCGTGGACGACGCTCTACGACCATACTCACGCCAAGGGAACGCACTCCGACATCGACCGCAATGTCACCCAAACCGCGGCAAGCCTGGCCGTCAACGCGACCGGCAACTATGTGTATAGCCCGAAGAAGTTCGTTGCGCTTGTGGGGGTGAACGATCTGGTGGTCGTCGAAACCGACGATGCCGTCCTCATCACAACGCGGGAGAACGCGCAGGATGTCGGCAAGGTTGTGAAGCACCTGACCGCTAACGGGAAGCCGGAGTTGACTTAGGCAACCCACTCTACTTCGCTGAAGTACGCATGATTGACTATGGCTGCGTTCATTCAGCGAGACTTAAGATGCAGACAAGGGAGTGCAGCTGAAAGTGCGCTCTTCATCCGACAGGCCTAATAACTTTCTGGAGACCAAGGACACATGGGCGTTCCCACGCAGATCAAGTTTGGTACCGACGGCTGGCGCGGCGTCATCGCCGAGGATTTTACGTTTGAAAACGTCCGCATTGCCGCGGCAGCGATCGGCAGCTATGTGCTTGCGAAAGAAGATCCAGCCAAAGGAGTCTGCATCGGCTATGACACTCGCTTTGGTTCACGCGATTTTGCTTTGGCCGCGGCGAAAGTGATCTCGGCGATGGGTATTCCGGTGTTGCTGGCCGACCGGTATACGCCCACCCCGGCGCTGTCGTATGCAGTGTTGCATCGCGGTGCGGCCGGTGGCGTGATGATTACCTCGAGCCACAACCCGGCGCAGTGGAACGGAGTGAAGTACAAAGCCTCCTATGGCGGATCGGGGAGCCCGTCGATTATGGCGGAGATCGCGACCTACCTGGGCGATCCGCCGGAGGTAGCGGCAACGGCCGCGTCGGTCACCGAAGCTGATTTCCAGACGCCGTATATCGAGGCGATTTCGAAGTTTGCCGATCTGGAGGTGATCGCGAAGTCGGGGCTGAAGTTTGCGATCGACACCATGTATGGCTCCGGACGCGGGGTGATTTCGGGGATTTTGACTCCGCTGGGCGTCGACCACATTGCCATTCGCAGCGAGGTGAATCCGCTCTTCCCTGGGATCAATCCGGAGCCGATCGAGCCGCATATTCGCGCTTTGGAGGAGGCGGTGGTTGCGAACCACTGCCAGGCAGGGCTGGCCACCGATGGCGACGCGGACAGGTTGGGCGCGGTCGACGAGCATGGGAATTTTGTCGATCCGCACAAGATTTTTTCGATCCTGCTGCGCTGGCTGGTGGAGCGGAAGAAGTGGCCCGGCGACGTTACTCGCGCCTTCAACACCACGAGCATGATCGACCGTATCTGCGCCAAGCACGGGCGGAAGCTTTACGAGCACGGCATCGGATTCAAGTTTGTCGCCGATCTGATGCTCGAGCCGGACAAGAACATTCTGATCGGCGGCGAGGAATCTGGCGGCATCGGCATCAAGAAGCATCTGCCGGAGCGCGATGGGCTGCTGAATTCGCTGCTGCTGGCCAATGTGATGGCCGACGAGAAGCAGACGCTTGGCGAGCTGGTCGCCAGCCTGCAGGCGGAGTATGGCGAGCACCAGTATGGCCGCATCGACCTGCATATCGACGACTCGATCAAAAATGCCGCGATTGCGCGGGCCAAGGCGGGTGTCGATGCGATTGCCGGGATGAAGGTGCTGCGGGTTTCGACGCTGGACGGCATCAAGTTCTTCCTCGAGAACCCCGAAGCCAAGAGCAAGCCGAACGCCGCCGAAACCTGGCTGCTGCTGCGCGCCTCGGGCACCGAACCGCTGCTGCGCGTTTACTCGGAATCGTGCTCCAAGGAGTCGGTTGCCAAGGTGCTGCAGGCCGGAAAAGACTTCGTCATGTCCAGTGGGGCGTAATTCCTCTTGTTCGGCATAAAACTTTTTCTGCGGGGCCGGGTCTATGCAGATGACGCTTCGGCGGCCTTAGGCACATCCAAGAGGCAGACAGTGGGTCGCGTCCCGAAGTTGTGAGGTAACTATGTTGGGCGAACGAGTTTCGAATGGCATCAATTTGCAACGCCTTGGCGCACGACTAACATTGGCGGCGGTCATGTCAGCAGGGTTCGCCGTGGCTGTGACAAGTCCTCAGGTGCTGTCGGCGCAGGAGCCGGCATCTCCAAACCAGGGTGGCGATAACCAGGCGGGCGATCAGAGCCAAGGGCGTTCCGACGCCGACATCCAGAGCGATGTGGCCTATGCCTTGTCGCACTCGAAGGCCCTCCAGGGGCAGCATATTACCGCGGCCACGATTGAGGGCGATGTTACCGTCTCCGGCTATGTGCACGATGAGGCCTCGAAAGAGTTGGCCGAGACGATTATCTACAAGGTCAAGGGCGTGCGTTCTGTGTCGAACAACCTGAACGTCGGCGACGCTCCGCAGACCAACACCGCGAATGCGCAGCCGGCGGATGCGAATACCACGGCTGAACAAGATCCGAACTACGATCCGGCACAGCAAAATATGGCGCCGGCTGGCCCACAGGGCCAGAACCAGCAGCAGGCGCAGGCTGCTCCGCCCGATCAGCAGGGCTATGGAGCGCCGCCCCCGCCGAGTAATAATCCGCAGTATCCGGTGCAGCGTCAGCCTTACTCACAGCAGCCTTATGGTCAGCAGCAGGCGTATGGGCAGCAGGCTTATCCTCAGCAGCCGCTGACGCCGTTGACGATTCCGTCGGGGACACTGCTTCAGGTGAGAACGAGCGAGCCGCTGGACGCCACCCACGTGCAGCCCGGACAGGTCTTTGCGGCGACAGTAGCGGCCGATGTCTATATGGGCGGGGTGCTGGCTCTGCCGCGCGGCGCGGTGGTTACTGGCAAAGTAGTATCGACGCAGTCAAACAAGGGCGACCTTGCCGGCAGGCAGGGGCTTTCGTTGGTCCTAAGCAACGTGAACCTCGGTGGTCAGGTTTATACGCTGCCAACCGATACATGGAGTGGCCAAGGGCCGGGTAAAGGCGGATATTCCGCCGGAAACACAATCGGCGCGGCTGGCCTCGGTGCGGTGATCGGTGCGATTGCCGGTGGCGGCGCGGGTGCGGCGATTGGGGCGGGCGCGGGCGCGATCGTCGGAGCAGGTACTTCGGCGGCGACGACTGGGCCGCGAATGTATGTGCCCGCCGAAGCGGTGCTTAACTTCCATCTGCTTGCTCCGATTACGGTGACTCCGGTGTCGGCGCAGGAGGCGCAGCGGTTGGCTGCGACTTCGCAGCCGCAGTTGCAACGGCGCGGGCCCTATCCGTATCCCTACGGCGCGTATCCGCCGCCTCCGCCTCCGGGGTATTACTACTATCCATACCGGTATCCGGTGGTTTATCCCTCTTACTATTACGGGTATCGCTATTAACGGATAATTCCGAGGTTGAGTGAAACGGGGGAGCTTTTCGCTCCTCCGTTTTGTTTTTGGGAGGGAATCAGCTCTGCCGCTGCGATGCTGGTTTTCTGCTGAGCATGAAGAGCACCGTTCCCAGAGCGAGCACTGATCCCATTCCTGCGAGACCCATAATTCTCAGGACGGAGACGGTGTAGCGGCCTTCGCTGGGCGTGTAGTTGCAGCAGTAGAGGAGGACAGCATCGGTGGCGGTGCCGATGTGGTCGTTGCTGGCCTCGATGAGGGCGAGGCGGATGTCGCGGGGCTGGTAGTCGATGCCGTTGAGGTATTTGGACATGCGTCCGCTGGGCGTGGCGATCATGATGACGCTGGAGTGGGCGAACTGATTCATCACGCCGTCGGGGCCGGGGACGCGGACGTAGTGGAATCCGGTGGCCGTAGCGAGGTCGTCAATCGAGCGTTGGGGCGCGCTTTGCGTGCCGGTGAGGAAGTGGATGCTGGCTGCGGCTGGGTCGGTTGGCGCTAAGCCCATCTTCGCGAGGAATTCCTTTTTCGCCTCTGCCGCGTCGGCAGGCGTGTCGGTCGGGTCGATGCTGGCGACGACGATGTCGTATTCATGACCGGGATGAAAGCCGGTCTGTTTGACCGAGCCGGCCATTCCGCGCAGGACTTGGGGGCAGAGCATCTTGCATTTGAAGTAGACGAGGGCGAGAATGACCGGCCGCTTGCTGAAATATGCGCCGAGCGGAGTGTCGTTGCCGGTCTCGTCGCGGAAATGATCGGCGAGCGGCAGCTGATGGTTGAGGTTCTGGTCGACTCCGGCGTGCTTGAGGTATTCGGGCGTGTTTTGCGCGGCCGCGCCGAGGGGCGTTTGGTCGGCAGCGTATTGCTGGGCGGGCGCAGCGTTCCATGCAAGTGTCAGGAACGCCAGTGCTGCAAAGAACTTGATTCGAAGGTTCACCCTTCAGGATATCGTGTTTGCGCGTTACTTCTTCGCGGGGAACAGGAAGCGCAACATGTCTCCCACCCGCGCTGCCCAGGCGGCTTCGTCATGGGTTCCGCCGACGGCTAGCTGGTAGTGGATATTCACCTCCGGCTTCCACCCGTTGGTCTTGAGCTGCTCGTAGAGCAGGTCGACGTCGGCATGGACGCGGCGGCCCTCGCCATCACCCACATCGAGCCAGATTTTGGGCCACGGCGGCCCGTCGTATTCGTTGATGTAGCCGAGAATGCTTTTGTGGTTCCACCAGATCGAGGGTGACATGACGGCCAATTTGCCGAAGGAGGCTGCGTGCTCGAGGCCGAGGTATAAGGTCACCAGGCCGCCGAGCGACGATCCGCCCATGGCGGTGTTCAGCTCATCGGGCAGGGTGCGGTATTCGTTGTCGATCCAGGGCTTGAGCTCCTCGACGAGTAGTTGTCCGTATTTATTGGCTTCGCCGCCACCCATCCGCTTGTCGCGGGCGTGGGTGTATTCCTCCAAACGCGCGGGAGTGTTGTAAACGCCGACAACGATTAGAGGCTCGATCTCCCCGGCCCGGATGAGCTGATCGGCGTGCTCGCCGAACTGCCAAGTGCGGCCTTTGACAAAGGAAGTCTCCGGATCGAAGAGGTTTTGCCCGTCGTGCATGTACATGACGGGGTAGCGACGGTCCTGGTGTTCATAATCCGGCGGAAGATACACGATGATGTTGCGGTCGTCGGAGAGATATTCGCTGTGAAAGCCGTTGTGCAGATTCAGCTTCGACGAAGGGCCGGCTGTCGACGCCGTTTGGGTTTCGTCATGTTCTTCCCCGCCTTCATAGGCTGGAAGGTTGATGGGGTCCGTCAAATCCAAATCCAATCGGTTCACTCACTCTCTTAAGGACTCAGATGCCTTGACAGGTTGGTTGAGGTCCGTAGCGCGAGACTTTGTGGGTGTGGCCGCCCAATCCTGTTACAGTAGCAAGAATATTACGAAGGCCTCAGGAATCTGAACTTATGCATCGTGAATATCACAAGTGGTACTCTCCGCGCCTTGGCCGCGATATGGAATTGCTGGTCCACGGCCATGCGGGGCTGCCGGTTATTGTCTTTCCCTCCTCGCAGGGGCGATTCTATGAGTTTGAAGATCGCGGGATGATCGGCTCGATCGCCTACAAGATCGACAACGGAGAGGTGCAGCTCTATTGTCTTGACTCGGTCGACGGCGAGAGCTGGTACAACCGCAATGTGCCGCCGCGCTGGCGCATCGCGCGCCACATGACTTACGAGAGCTACGTGACTGAGGAAGTGTTGCCGCTGGTGCGCAACAAGAACTGGAGCCCGAAGAGAATTGCGCTGGGTTGCAGCTTTGGCGGCTACCATGCGGTCAACATTGCGCTGCGGCATCCTGACAAGTTCACCGGATTTCTTTCGATGAGCGGGGCCTTCGATCTCAGCCGCTTTCTGCATGGCTATTACGACGAGGATGTTTATTTCAACATTCCGCCGCACTACATCGCGAACCTGGGGCCTTCGTGGCAGTTGGATGCCTACCGTCACCACTCCTATCTTTTTGCGAGCGGATGGGACGATCACTGTCTGGGGGAGAGCCGCCATATGTCGGGACTGCTGCAGTCGCGGGGCGTGCCTTGCCGGCTGGACATCTGGGATAGCCATAATAGCCATGATTGGCCTACCTGGCAGCGGATGATGCAGGTCTATCTGTAGAGCGGTTATGGCTGCAGTTCCTCTTCGCCGACGAATATTTCTGACAAGCATCTATGGTTTTGTTCCAGGGGCGTTGCTTCTGCTGGGGTTGGTGGGATGGATGATCTCGGCTGAAAACGCAACGGCTGTACTCCAAGCCGAGAACTCTCCCGATGGCCGGTATCGGGCTGAGGTAGTTCGCGCGGACCCCGGTGTTTCTTCGAGCTATGAATACATGGTGCGAGTGATGCCGGCGGGTTTGACGATGTTGCCGAGAAGTCTTCACGGGTTGCCGTTGGCGCCAATCTACGTGGCCCTCGATCTCCATCGCGAGCCAGACAAACTCGCGGTGATTTGGAGTGGCCCGAGGGAGGTAACGATTCACTGCGAGGGATGCGGCGGCACTGTGCCGGGCAAAGCGAGATGGCGGGAGATCGCGCTTCGGTACGAACTTCGATAGAGCGAAAGGTTTGTGGCCTGGCGCAAAGGGCCAGATGGTATCTTAGAGATTCCCAAAGCATGAGAGGCCAACGATGTCTCGACTTGTGCGATGTTCTTTGATCCAGGCGAAGAATGAGGCTTCAGCTGAGAGCAGCCTTGAGACGATCAAGCGGGCGATGCTTGACAAGCATGTCGCGATGATTCGCAAGGCGGCCGCGGATGGGGCGCAGATTGTCTGCCTGCAAGAGATCTTTTACGGTCCCTACTTTTGTGCTGAGCAGTCGATTCGCTGGTACGACTTTACCGAGCCGGTCCCGAATGGCCCGACGATCCAACTGATGCAGTCGCTGGCAAAAGAGCTGGGGATCGCTCTGGTCGTCCCGGTCTATGAGATCGAGAGCGAGGGTATCTACTACAACACTGCGGCGGTGGTCGATAAGCAGGGGAATTACCTTGGCAAATATCGCAAGACGCATATTCCTCACGTAGCTCCGGGTTTTTGGGAGAAGTTTTATTTCCGGCCTGGCAATCTCGGGTATCCGGTCTTTGATCTCGGCTTTGTAAAGATTGGCGTTTACATCTGCTACGACCGGCATTTTCCGGAGGGCGCTCGGGCGTTGGGTTTGAATGGCGCGGAGATTGTCTTCAATCCTTCGGCGACGGTTGCCGGGTTGAGCGAGTATCTGTGGAAGCTGGAGCAACCTGCACATGCCGCGGCCAATGGCTATTTCATCGCGGCGATCAATCGCGTTGGTGTTGAGGCGCCGTGGAATATTGGTGAGTTCTATGGGCAGAGTTATTTCTGCGATCCACGTGGCCAGATCTTTGCACAGGCCTCGCGCGATCAGGACGAAGTGTTGACCGCGGACATCAATCTCGATTTGATCGCGGAAGTTCGCAAGACATGGCAGTTCTATCGGGACCGCCGTCCGGACTTATATGGACCGCTGGTCGCGCCTTAGGGCCTGTTAACCCTATTGGGGCGGCAGCGACGGGAGCCAATTTTTTCGAGTTCCAGGAGTGAGGAGTGACGAATATCGGGTGTCTTCAAACGACGAGCGACAACGAAATCAGGAAAATTGACCCCGTCCCTTCGGGTTGCGGCGAAAATCGTGCCATACTTCGTTGCCGGCCTCGACTTTGGAACCACCAAAGACGTTCGGCCGCCGCCTCGTCTGGCCCGATTTTCGCTCGCAACGCTGTTCGCCCCAATAGGGTTAACAGGCCCTAGGAGAGCTGCGGATGCACGGAACGTTTGTTCCAAATCCTGAAATCGCCGAGCGCTTTGAGGACCTGCATCCTCCGTTCGCCGCGCAGGCTGCGGTCATTGAGGCGAACCGCTGCCTGAACTGCTTTGACGCGCCGTGCACGACCGCGTGCCCGACCCACATCGATGTTCCGCGCTTCATCAAGAAGATTGCCTCGGGAAATTTGCGTGGTTCTGCCACTACCATCCTTGACGCAAATATTCTTGGGGCGAGCTGCTCGCGTGTATGCCCGGTTGCTGTGCTCTGCGAGGGCGCCTGCGTGATGCATCGCTATAACGAAGAGCCGATCGAGATTGGCCGGTTGCAGCGCCACGCGATGGAGCACTTCTATCAGAGCGGCTCGGCGCTCCCTCGGAGAACGACGCAGGAGCGGACCGAGAAGATAGCCTGCATCGGGGCTGGTCCGGCCTCGCTGGCATGCGCAGCTGAGTTGCGCCTGCAGGGATTTGACGTGACGGTCTTTGACAAGATGCCGCTGGCGGGTGGCCTCAATACTTATGGAGTTGCTGAATACAAACTGCGTAGCGTCGATAGCCTGCATGAGGTTGAGCTGATTCGCTCGCTCGGCGTTGCTTTTGAGGTGCGGGATATTGGCCGCGAGGAGGACCTGGCGCAGCTGGAAAGGGAGTTTGATTTCATTTTTTTGGGTGTCGGGCTGGGCGCTATGCGGAAGCTCGAGATTCCCGGCGAAGACCATCCTAAGGTCATCGATGCGCTGAAGTTTATCGCGAGCTACAAGACTGGCGAGCCAGTCTCGGTAGGCAGCAAGGTGGTGGTGGTTGGAGCGGGGAACACTGCGATCGACGCTGCCAACGCAGCCAAGCGGCTGGGCGCCGATGAAGTGCATATTCTGTATCGCCGCGAAGAGCAGGACATTTCGGCGTTCGGCTTTGAGTACGAACATGCGAAGAAGGAAGGGATCCAGTTTCATTGGAAGACCATTCCGGTCGCTGTTCATCATGAGGATGGAAGGCTTGCGACGGTGCAATGCGCTCGCGTTCGCTACGGCGACGACGGGGACTTCCGCGGAGTTCCCGACTCTGGTTTCCATCTGGAATGCGATCTGCTGATTCCGGCGATCGGGCAGTCGCCGCTCCTCGAGTTCTTGAGCAAGTGCCGCGGTCTCGAGTTGGAGCAGGGGCGGGTGATGATCGATCGCGTCACCGGGCAGACGACGAACCCGAAGTATTTTGCAGGGGGCGATTGCGTGAATGGTGGGCGCGAAGTCGTCGACGCGGTGGCTGATGGCAAGCGCGCTGCCTTGGGGATTGCTCAGGTCCTGAGTTCGCGAGGGGCTGTTCATGCGTGATTCAACAACCATCAGCAAAACGCCAAACCTGGCCTCGAACACGGCGGGTATCCAGTCGCCCAACCCGTTCTGGCTGGCATCTGCGCCGCCGACGAATTGCGGGGAGCAGATTATGCGCGCCTTTGACGCGGGATGGGGTGGCGCGGTGTGGAAGACAATTGGCGAGCCGATCGTGAATGTTTCTTCGCGGTACTCCTCGATCGATTGGAACGGGCAGCGCATGATGGGCTTGAACAATATTGAGCTCATCTCCGATCGTCCTATCGAAGTGAACCTGCGCGAGATTGCCGAGGTCAAGAAGCTTTATCCGAAACACGCGGTGATTGCTTCGTTGATGGTCGAGTCGAAGCGCGAGGCCTGGCACACGATCGTGAGGCAGAGTGAAGACGCGGGCGCCGATGGCCTTGAGCTGAACTTTGGTTGTCCGCACGGGATGAGTGAGCGGGGCATGGGGTCTGCCGTTGGCCAAGTGCCCGAATATGCGGAGATGATCACGGCGTGGGTGAAGGAGGTCGCGCGGACTCCGGTGCTGGTGAAGCTGACGCCAAACATTACCGATATCCGAGCCGTAGCGCGTGCGGCGAAGCGTGGCGGTGCGGATGGTCTTTCGGCGATCAATACGATCAATTCGATCACGGGCATCGATCTCGATACGTTTATCCCGCGGCCGAATGTGGACGGATCGAGCTCCCACGGCGGCTATTGCGGGCCGGCGGTGAAGCCGATCGCGCTGAATATGGTGCAGCAGGTGATGAGCGATCCGGGTTCGGCGCTACCGCTCTCGGGCATTGGCGGGATTGCCAATTGGAAGGATGCTGCTGAATTCATTTTGCTGGGCTGTACTTCCGTTCAGGTCTGCACGGCGGCGATGCACTACGGCTATCGAATCGTGGAGGACATGATCGATGGCTTGCAAAACTGGATGACCGAAAAGGGCTTCGCCTCGATTGACGATTTTCGCGGCCTGAGCCTGCCGCGTGTCACGGAGTGGAAGGACCTGAACCTCAACTACAAGATCGTTGCGCGGATCCACGAGGAGAAGTGCATCGGCTGCGACCTCTGCTACACGGCATGCTGGGATGGCGCACATCAATGCATTCATCTTGATCGAGTAAGCGGCCCGATTGATGGACATGTTGAAGTCCATGCAAAGCCTGCGCAGATAGAGGCGGTGAGCCGGGCTGCGATCACCATGACCCCGATTCCCAAACTCGATCGGGGCAAAACGTTGCATCATGGGCCATATGCGACGCCGCTGGCGCGTATTCCGCGAGTTGACGAGACAGAGTGTGTTGGCTGCAATCTTTGCTCGCTGGTCTGCCCTGTCGAGGATTGCATCACCATGGAGCAGATCGATCTTGGATTGCCCAGGGAGAGCTGGGAAGAGCGCTCTGCAGTTGCGGCAAACCCAATTGGCATGGCAGCGGTTACAGATGGCGGGGGACATCAGTAGCAATGGGAATCCTCATCAAAAATGGGACCGTCGTCACCGCCGATGAGAGCTTCTTCGCCGATGTGCTCATCGAGGGAAGCACCATCACGCGAAGTGCGCGCTGGATATCACCATTTCACCCTGCGCACACAGTTGTCGATGCGGCCGGCATGCTGGTTTTGCCGGGCGGCATCGATGTTCATACGCATCTGGATATGCCGTTTGGCGGTACGACGTCGAGCGATGACTTCCTTACGGGCACTCGCGCGGCGGCCATCGGTGGAACAACCACGATTGTCGACTTTGCGATTCAGGCCCGCGGCACGAAGATGCGCGATGCGCTCGATATCTGGTGGCAGAAGGCGGCTGGCAAAGCCTGCATCGACTATGGCCTGCACATGATTGTGACGGACCTTGGGAGCTCGGGTCTTGAGGATATGGACGAGCTGGTCCGCGAGGGCGTGGCGAGCTTCAAGCTCTTCATGGCTTATCCCGGCGTGTTGATGGTCGATGACGGCACGATCTTCAAGGCGCTGCAGCAGACGGCGAAGAATGGTGCGCTCATCTGCATGCATGCGGAGAATGGCAGCGCCATCGATGTGATCGTGCAGCAGGCACTGGCCGAGGGCAAGACTGCGCCGATTTATCACGCGCTCACCCGGCCGACGAAGGCTGAGGCCGAGGCGGTGAATCGGGCCATAGCGCTCGCCGAGATCGCTGGTGCTCCGGTCTACATCGTGCATCTGTCTTCAGAGGACGCGCTGAACAAGGTCCGCGAGGCGCGGGACCGCGGCGTTCCGGCCTTTGCCGAGACATGTCCGCAATACTTGTTGCTGTCGCTTGAAGACAACATGAAGGGCGAGTCGTTTGAAGACGCGAAGTACGTTTTTACTCCTCCGCTGCGCGAAAAGAAGAACCAGTCGAAGCTATGGGAAGGGTTGAAGCATGACCATCTGCAGGTGGTTTCGACGGACCATTGCCCGTTCTGCTTTGCAGACCAGAAGGTTCTTGGCAAGGATGACTTCACAAAAATTCCCAATGGTGGGCCGGGCATCGAAAACCGTTTGCAGCTGATTCATCACTACGGAGTGCGGCCAGGGCAAGCTTTCGCTGAATCGGTTTGTCGAGATCACAGCCACCGCGCCGGCGCGCATCTTCGGCATGTATCCGAAGAAGGGAACGATCGCTCGTCGGAAGCGACGCGGACATCGTCATCTGGGACCCGAATGCCGAGCACCTTATTAGCGCCGCGACACATAACATGCGCTGTGACTTCTCCATGTTTGAGGGCTACGAGGTGAAGGGCAATGCGAGGCAGGTGTTTTCGCGCGGGGAATTGATTGTTGAAAGCGGGAAGTTCCTCGGCAAGCCGGGACGTGGCCAGTATCTCAAGCGGGATGCTCGCGGGGGCGCCTGGCAATGAGCGAAGTTGAAACTGCGGCTCCATGCGGCTACGATACCAGCCTTTACAACGCCGACTTAGCGCCCATTCCGCTGAAAAAACGGACGTGGACGACGTACAACTATGCTTCGCTCTGGGTGGCGATGAGCGTTTGCATTCCGACTTACATGCTGGCGTCGGGTTTGATTGCCGGAGGCATGAGCTGGAAGCAGGCCATCGGAACGATTTTGCTGGGAAACCTCATTGTGCTCATTCCCATGGTGCTTAACGCCCACGCGGGAACGAAGTATGGCATTCCTTTTCCGGTCTATGTTCGTGCGTCGTTTGGTGTGCGTGGGGCTAATGTTCCAGCTGTCTTGAGAGCTCTCGTTGCCTGCGGATGGTTTGGGATTCAGAGCTGGATTGGCGGACATGCGATTTATTCGATGCTGGTTGTACTCCGTCCGAGCGTGGCTAACTATCCGGCTGCTGTCTGGGTATGTTTTTTCAGCTTCTGGCTGCTGAATATGCTGGTCATCTGGATGGGCATTGAGAGCATCCGTTATCTGCAGGGGATCAGCGCGCCGTTCATGCTGACAGTCGGATTGTTGTTGCTCTGGTGGATTACTGGCAAAGCGGGCGGTCTCGGACCAGTGTTATCGGCTCCGAGCAAGTTCCAGACCACGGGGAGCTTCCTGAAGTTCTTCATTCCTTCGCTGACCGGGATGGTTGGTTTCTGGGCGACGGTTGCTCTCAATATTCCTGACTTTACGCGCTACGCGAAATCGCAGAAGGCGCAGATGATGGGCCAGGCGCTGGGTTTGCCGGCGGCGATGACCATTTATTCGTTTATTGGAGTTGCGGTCACTTCGGCGTCTGTGGTGATCTTTGGCACGCCGATCTGGGACCCGGTGGCGTTGCTGGGACGCTTCAATCAGCCGCTGATTGCTTCAATCGCGCTGATCGCGCTGTTGATTGCGACGCTGAACACCAACGTTGCAGCCAACGTTGTCTCGCCATCGAATGACTTTTCCAATTTGAATCCTAGATTGATTTCTTTTCGCACGGGAGGGCTCATCACCGGGGTCATTGGCGTGATGATGATGCCGTGGAAGCTGCTGAGCGATTTCAATAGCTACATTTTTGGGTGGCTGGTGGGGTACTCGGGCTTGCTGGGTCCGATCGCGGGAGTGATGATTTCGGACTACTTCATCGTTCGAAAGAGCACGCTGCTGGTTGGCGACCTCTATCGCAGGCATGGCGAGTACGAGTACAGTGCTGGGTTCAACTATCGGGCACTAGCCGCGCTTGCTGCCGGTGTTGTTGTGGCGTTGGTGGGGCTCGTCATCCCGAGCCTTCACTGGCTTTATGACTATGCCTGGTTTGTGGGATTCTTTGTTGCGGCGGGAGTGTATGTGCTACTGATGCAGCGACTGAGGTCTCGCAGTAGGCAAAACTCCCTCGGCGGCTAAGCCGGATTTGTTCAGTCATTCTCATGGCACGGCTGGAGCCGTGCCCCTCCAAAGGGCCGCTGCCATTCAAAGGGTAGCTAGTTCATTTTGGGGTTGCGTTGGCAGTCTCGTTCTCAGGTGCGAGAGGTAGCTTGATCTCCATTGCGCCGATTCTGTCGGTGTTTGCGTCGCGGACCGCGACTCGAATCCACGCGGCGTCGAGCGGTACATCCAACTGTAGCTCGACGCGATAGGATTTTGGCGCGGGTTGGCCGGGAGGTCTGGTTGCTTCGGATACTCCGTTATTCACAAGAGCATTGAGCATCTTCCCGTCGGCGTCGTAGGCTGCGACGGCTAGTTCGAGGTTGAGCGGATCGCCGTTCAGCCGCAGTTGTTGCGCCAGCACGGTGTAGCCGATGGCGTAGCGCTGCAGCTTGATGGGGGCAAGGGGTTTTGCCGGCTTGTTGTTGTGACGAACCTTGAAGTAGGCCGGCTGGGTGGCCAGCTCGGCCATTTGTTCCGGAGTGCCCATTGCAGGAGCACCGATCGTGCGCAGGTGCGCGCCAAAGATCAGTTGGTGGGCGATCGGAGCGCCGTGTTCCATGTTGGCGTAGAGGGTATCGCCCAGCGCTCTTGGTGGTGGTGGAGCGGTCGAGGGTTTCTGCTTACGAGCCTGGTTCAGACTCAAAGGGGGCGGCGCGTCGGTGTCCGTTCCGAAATAGGCTTGCCGGTACGCCAGCTTGTAACCCTTCTTGTCGAGCTCGACCTTGATGTGCCGCAAGCGTCCGTCGTATTTCTGGTCGGTCGGGGTATAGCTCAGGGAATAGTAGGCCTCGCCGGTTTCAGTTGCGTCGGTCAGCGCTCCGGCCACGTCGTTGGTGCTGTAGAAGGCGCGGCCACCGGTGGCCTGGGCGATCGAGTCCTCGACCATATAGCTGCCAGCGAGCAGTGAATTCCCGCCGCCGGTGAGGAGGCTTCCGGACGCTCCCTTGTTAAATCCGCCGGAGGAAGTCCCAGCGCCCGGCGCGCCTACATTGCGTGCGGAATACGGGCCGCCGCTGTCTGCAGCACCACCTGGATCGCCGGACGTGCCGTGCCAATCAGTCACAACGACACCGCGCACATCGACGGGATAGATGGCAATCTGATCGCGTGCCACGATGTCCAGCGTGGCCTTTACCTGTTCGGAGTAACTGGGTACGTCTTCTCCGGTAGGAAATAGCGAGAGGGGGAAGGTGCCGGAGAACCAGATGAGGTTCTTGCGGCCGGGCAACCCATCCAGGTATTCCGCAATATATCGGAGCACCTCCATCGCGGAGTACGGATCCCCACGATCCCAGTTCTGGCCCATCAAAAAAACCTGGGGAATATGCGGGCCAGGATGGTGCGGGTCGATCGCCGCCAGCAGCTGCTGTTTGTCTGAGGTGAATCCCTGGATCAGATGCAGACCGTCGGAGCGGACGAAGATCGCGAAGCGCGCGCCTTCGGGCTTGTTCTGAATGAACTTCAGCAACTGCTGGCGGCCAAACATCTGGTCGTAATGCTGGTTGACGGTTAACTCCATCTGGTCTGGATTGTCCATGTTGACCAGGTCGTAGAGCAGGACGTACAGGGGGCCTTTTTCTGGCGTTGTTGGCAGGTTCACAAAGGTGTTGGCTGGTTCGGGCGGCAGCTTGGGCGGCAGGTAATCCATGGCAGGAGAAAAGCCGTTGGCGTCGAAGGAGAGAATCTGTTGCGGCCTGCCGTCTTCGGCGACGGAGAAATCCGCTTTGGTCAGGCCGCGCACCGGCTGCCCTTTGGAGTCGGTGACGACGACATCCACCACGACGCGGCGGACATTGGCTTTGAATACCGTGGTCGAATAGCCGGGAGGGCTGGTCTGGGCCACGGTAACAGCTGGCGCCTCTTGCTGTGCGCCGCTGACGGCGACAGGGCATAGGAGAGCCGCGGATGAAAGAAGCGCCCCAAACGCGATGAAGCCACGAGCGGTCATTCCGAAGTCCCCTTCATTCCTGCGATCACGGAGAGCTCAACACGAGATAACACGCGATGATTCCACAAAGTTTCGATCTGCATGGTTGTGTCCCGGTTGCACCTATGGAGACGTAGACGGCCACGGGATCGTTCAGGCTTCACTTGCCGTCTTCAGTGGGTGACGGGGACCATCCTCGATTTGGCGCCGAAACGCCGGTAGTCGCGAAATTCGATCTCGTTGAGTATGCCTTCGTGTTTGTGGCGGCGCAGACTGATGGTTGCGCGAGTCGGCAGCAGGTAGTCGTGTCCGTTGATGGCGATGTAGTCGTAGTCGACACGGATCGCCGAGGCGTGAATGGAGAAATCGGCGGGAAGGTCGTCGGCGATGATGGTCAACTGGCGCACGCCCATGGTGGACGAGTCGATCGAGACGACTCCGTGAAAGGCGGATTTGTATTGCCAGTTATTGTCTCCGGTGAGGCCGAAGCTGGAGTCTTTGGCGGTGACATGGTAGTCGAAGAGGTCGACCTTTTCGCCGCCCAGCAGGCCGCTTTGCTTCCATATGAAGGTCGCCTTCGCCGCGGGATCGAAGATCGCGTTCAGGATGCCGCCGAACTCGCCATTTGAGACCACTCCTTTGAGGTCTTCCGGCGCTGTGTGGGTCTCGTGACCGTCAACCTCGAGCATCTTGCGGTTTTCGACCTTGTTCCGGTAGGTCAGTAGTTGGGAAAAGCTGTCCTGATGTTTCCAGTTTCCCTTTCCAGCAGAGTCGGTCGACCGATTGGTGGTCTCAACGCACATGAAATTAGGCAGGTTGTTGGCGTAGGCGAGGGCGCGGCCGCGCGCTTCGTCCAGAGTGGCGTTAATTTCGACATCTGACTTGGTGGTGGCATTTGGCCCGGCGGGGGTAACGTCTAGCGGTGGCAGCGCAGCGGATGCAGCTTCTCGTGCGTCGGCGATCTCGCTTGCGCTGGCCGGCGCTGGCGCAGCCTCATGAGGGCCGCTCGTTGTGCCTGCCGAGGCTAGCTCCAGGTGGGCCTCAGAAGCTTTCTGACCGCCCTGAATCTTCAAAGTAACGGAGCGCTCGACACTCAGCGTGCCTTGGGTCAGGCGGACGGTAGCGACATATTCGCCGGCGCTCATCGATCTTGTTCCCACGGTGCTGAAAAAGGGAACAGGACCGCCATCCTTGGCCTCGCGAAAAGTCAGGGGTGCGTGGCCGATGGCGTGGCCGTCGCGGGCGAGTGTAATCTCCAGCGCGGGGCTGCCGAGCGCCGGCGGCCCGGGATGAATCATGAAAAAGAGCGATGCTTCCTTCGTGCCGGCTTGGATTGTGCCTGACAGATTGGGAATGACCTCTCCGGTTGCGGAGTGAAGGGGATCGCCGAGATTGTCCTGCTGCGCGACGCCGGGTGCCACGGGGTCGACGCGCTTCACGAGGACGATGTTGCTTAGGGACGGGCCGGTTTGTGGGGTGGTCAGCTTGAACGTATCTTCTTTGACCGCGGACTTGCCGCCATAGACATCGACTGCTGCGATCTTGAGCGTGTAGCTACCCGGAGGAGCGACGAAGGCCCTCTGAAAGGTGAGAACTTCATTGCGCGCGGAATCGAGGGTGTTCAATGAGCCGTGGCGGCGCAGTTCCTCGCCGAATTGTTCGATAACCGTTCCAGAGCTGTCGACGACCTGGGCCAGCACGTTCGCGTGGACGGAGAAGAGGCCGGAGCTATTGTCTTTTTTCATCTCCAGCTGGTTAATGGGCGCCTCCACGACCAGCTCTTGCGTGAGACCGCCGGGCAGACTGCCGAGCTCAACGACGCGCGAGGCAAAACTGAATTCAGCCGGAGGTGGCGATTGCTTGAGCAGGCTGAGCAATGGCATTTCGAAGGGGCGCAGCCCGGATGCATCGCTCGGAGGCAGCGCGAAGTAGCCGGAACGGGTGCGAATCGACACGTCCTTGCGCAGGGGCTTGACTGCGATTGCGCGGAAGCTGCCATCGTATTCCCCGATCGGCGGAGTATAGCTCGCAGTGTAGTAGGTGGTGAGATCGTCGACCAGGAGATGGATCGATTTGTTCATGTTGACTTCGGCAGGTATGTAGAGACCGCCGGTCGCCTGGGCCAGACGGCCGATCGGAGCAGCAACGGGATGGAGATCGTTCATCTCGAGAGCACTCATGGTCTGGTTCATCTGCGTTGCCATGCCGGGAGAGACGACGGTGGCGCCATTGTTTGTCTGTGTTCCGGCAGGAGCGATGGGGTTGAAATGGTTGGAGGTCATCATCGAGCCCATGGCTGCGGTCACTGACAAATCTTCATTCGCATCCATGCGGATCGCGCTCATATCGATGGCGTAGAGACTCATGCCGTCGCGGTTTGCTTCGCCGGATGCGGTCTTGATCATCTCCGAGGTTCGGGAGTCTGCGTCGAGGCCGGAAGTGAAGTACACCATCACTTTTCTGCCCGTATATGTTTTCTGGGCCTGCGCCAAGGCCATTAGGGAGGCTAGTTGCAGCGGTGTGTGCTGGCTGACGACCAGTTGTTGCGAGGCGGTGAGTGCGGCGTAAGTCATGCGCGCTGTTTCGCGATCGGCGACGCTTACCGTGACCGGAGAGTCTGAGACCCCAGTTGCGCCGGGGAGTGCCGCCTGGGCGATCAGGGTTTTCTCCACGGCCGCGGAATCCGCGGAAAGATCGGTAGCGGAGCCTTCGGTGGCCAGAGCAATCGCATTTTCAACCAAGGAACGATCGCTGGTGTACTGCTGGAGTAGCCGCAGGCGGCCGTCGGTGCGCAGGACGGCGAACTTGAAGTTCTGGTCAGGGATCGCCTTCATAAGCTTGGCGGCGATTCCGCGGGCGTTCTTGCCGGCCGCAGGCTCGAAGTGGTCGAAGACAAGAGCGACCATCCTTGGGGAAGAAGGAGTGCCCTGGGCAAGGTGTAGGTTCGAGAGCTTTACCGGAGCGCCGTTGTCGGTGACGTCGAGGTCTGCGGGTGTGAGATCAGGGACTAGATGATTCTTCTTGTCGCGGACGATCAGATCGAGCGAGACTTCGGTGACGTTGCTTTGCAGGCTGGGGGTCGCGGACTGCGTGGGGCTTGAAGGGGTGTTGCTCGAACCAGTCGGAGCCTGAGCGAAGGTGAAGGTCGCCGCCCCGAGCGAGATAAGCAGCGAAGTCCGCACGTTGCGCCATAGCGTAGGGGTGAAATCGAAGTTTCTATCGCGGTTTAACGACATTGAAGTGACCAGCTCGAAATCAATCTTTATAGGGAGGGCCAACGCAGTCCTGCATCGCTCCCTCGTTGTGACGTGCCGTAGAGACCTTTAGCCGACAGAGGCTACAAATTCATCTGCAACCGCGAGGCTCTCATCGAGAGCGTTCACGCCGTAGTCGATCTCGCTTTTCTCGATAATGAGCGGCGGAGCGATCACGAAGTGGCTGGTCCAGGCCTGTATGGTGACGCCGCGCTTCATCATTTCTGCGGCGACCTTCTCCGTGACCATCTGCACTCCATCGACCTTATCCTGCATGCTATTGAGCGGCGCCTTTGAGGTCTGGTCGCGGACTAGTTCGACTGCCCAGAAGAGGCCGAGGCCGCGGACATCGCCGATCGAGGGATGCTTCGCCTTAAGCGCCTGCAGCTTCTCTCCGAGATATGCTCCCATCTCTCGCGAGCGATTCACCAGGTCGAGCCGCTGCATCTCCCTGATCGCGGCTACGCCTGGAGCGAGCGTCATGGGATGCGCCTCATAGGTGTGGCCGTGAGAGAAGAAGTGGTCTTCAAAGTAGTCTCCGATCTTTGCGGTGGTCGCGCAGAGGCCGAGCGGAACATAGGCGGAGGTGATGCCTTTTGCGGTGACGAGCATGTCGGGCTTTACGCCCCAGTGGTCGATGGAGAACCACTCGCCGGTGCGGCCCCATCCGGCCATGACCTCGTCGGCGATCAATAAGACACCGTGGCGGTCACAAATCTCGCGCAGCTTGGGGAAGTACTCTTTCGGCGGGATGAGGACGCCGTTGGTTCCGACGATCGGCTCGACGATCACCGCGGCGACGTCGTGTTCGTTCTCGATCATGTGTTCGAGATAGTCGGCGCAGGCGATGCCACATCCGGGATAGGTGTGCTTGATTGGGCACTTGTAGCAGTTTACTTCGGGAGCGAAGAGGATGTTGGGAGCCTTGCCGCCTGGCTCGGTCGCCCAACGGCGCGGGTCGCCGGTAGCGGCGATCGAGCCATGCGTGGATCCGTGATAGGAGCGATAGCGGGCGATGATTTTCGACTTGCCGGTATACATGCGGGCGATCTTGAAGGCCGCCTCGTTGGCCTCGGTGCCGCTGGTGGTGAAGAAGAATTTCTCCAGTCCGGCGGGCAGGACCTCGAGCAGCAGCTTGCTCAGCTCGGCGCGGGTGGTCGTCGCGTAGCCTGGCATGATGTAGGGCAGGGTCGCGGCCTGGTCCTGGATCGCTTTAATGACTGCCTTGTTCTTGTGGCCGAGGTTGACGCACATCAGCTGCGAGGAGAAGTCGAGGTAGCGTTTGCCGGCTGCGTCGATGAAGTAGCAGTCCTCGGCATCGACGACGTGCATCGGCTTCCAGCTTTTCTGGTAGCGCCACGTTCCATAGTTGAGTTTTTTGGTGACGGCGACGACTTCTTCGGTGGTCATCGCTACAGGGGACTCGAGGGTGGGGGCGCTTGACTCAGACATGGCGTTTCTTCCTTAGGCCGGATACCACTGACTTTACAGGGAATCGACGCCGCGTGGAAACCCGATTTTATTAGGGAGAAACTGCGCGCCGAACCCTATCATTCATGTAATCCACTATGAGAATGAGTCGAAACCTCCCGTTGCTGCTATTACCCTTGTTGTCTCTCGCGGCGCCGCAGTGCTGCTCCGCCCGCCGCGCCCATACCCGTGAAGGTCGTCGTTGTCGCCATGTTTGAGCTCGGCGCGGATACCGGGGACGCTCCGGGCGAATACCAATTCTGGGTGGAGCGCGAACATCTTGACCAAACTCTGCCGTTTCCGGCGGGGAACCGCGACCTGCGGATGAATTCGAACGGGGTTCTTGCCGTGCTCACCGGCGAGGGGACGGCCAAGGCTGCGGCTACGATCATGGCTTTGGGGCTCGATCCCCGGTTTGACTTGTCCAAGGCCTATTGGCTGGTCGCCGGAATTGCCGGGTCGGACCCGGCGAAGGCTACGCTGGGCTCGGCGGTGTGGACTGACTACGTGGTCGATGGCGATCTCGGCTATGAGATCGACGCTCGCGAGATTCCTGCCGGCTGGACGACTGGATATATCCCACTCGGGAAAGAAACACCTTTCGCGCCCCCGGCGGAGGCGAAGCAGGGGCAACTCTACCAGCTCAATCCGGCGATGATGGAATGGGCCTATGGGCTGACCAAAGACCTGGTGCTGACTGACACCGATGCCATCCGGGCGCGGCGTGCTGAGTTTGAGCAGGAAGCGGCGAAGAAGCCGCCTTCGGTGATGAAGGGTAGCGAGCTCTCCGCGTCAACTTACTGGCACGGCAAGATACTCGATCAATGGGCCAAAGCCTGGGTCTCTTACTACACCGGCGGGAAGGGCACTTATTTCACGAGCGCGATGGAAGACACCGGAACGTTGCAGTCGCTCACGTTTCTCGCTAAGGCAGGAAAGATCGACTATTCGCGAGTGATGGTGCTGCGGACGGTCAGCAATTTTGACCAGCAACGGCCGGGAGTGACTGCGGCCGAGAGCCTGGCCGAGCAGCGCGTCTCTAAGTATGGCGGATATATGGCTTCGCTCGAGAGCGCGTATGCGGTTGGCCATGTCGTGGTCGATAAGCTTGTCCAGAACTGGAGCACGTACCGCGACCATTCGCCAGCCGACACGAACGCTGTGCCTCATCCGTAAGCGTTAACGGGTCTGAACTTCGATTGGTCTGTTTCAGGTGGTCGCCGGACTTCACTTCGAGCGGCACGCTCTTGGCCAGGAAGGCTTGCAGCACCGCGGGACTCGCCCATTCGAGCTCCCATCCATCCTGGATGGCGAGCAGTCGGTAGCGGCCGGGGAAGACGTTGCCGAGGTCGAAGGTACCGTCGGAGTCGCTCTGGTCGCGGCGGAAGAGGATTTCGTTGTTCTTCGGATCTTCCGGAGCGAGCAGCACCATGACGCCCCCTACCGGCTTGCCGTCAAGAAGAGCAGTTCCTTCAACTTCTCCATGGCCGGTTCCGGCGACGATCTCGATCTTTGGCGAATCGCCGGTTTTTACGGTGAGCATGCGCCCGGTGAGCTGGGCTCCTGCGGCCTTGAGGCTCATGAAATGCATGCCGTTGATGTTGCCGACCACCTCGTAGGTTCCGGGCGAAACTTCGAGCGTGAACTCGCCGGCTTCGTTGATCGGAGCGTATTGAGGGCGGCGCGAGTTTGCAGCGCGAAGGGAGATCCCGGACATTGGCGGGAGTTTGCCATCGATCGCGACTACTTTGCCGGTGACGGGAATCGCATCGAGTCCCGTCTCTTCAGTGAGCTCGGTCATGCCGGAGGTGACGTCGGCGGAGAAGTGTTTGGTGGCGCCCTCGCCTTGTCCGGGTACGAAGTGACTGACGGTAACGTCGTAATGGCCGGGTAAGACGCCTTCGACCTCAATTGGCCCGTCGGAGTTGAAGACGACCCGGGCGGGCTGCCCTTCGACCTGGCCGAAGATGGTCTGGTTCAGCGTTACGGTGACACCGCGTCCCGGGTCTCCCTGAGGTGTGTTTAGACGGAGACGCATCGCCGGTTGGGCGGTGAGCGAGATGTCGGCCTCAAGCCGGTCGCCGCCCTTGATGGGAATCGGAGTGGCTGCGTCCTGGTCGCTTGATGCCTGGGTAGTACGTCGTGGGATAGGCGACGTCGAGGTTTTGGGATTGGGATTCGTCCGTGCCTTGCGCGGACGCCTGTTGCTGGCGCAGACGTTGTGAGTACCAGGGATGGGCGGTAACGACAAGGAAATAGGCGCCCGGGCGCAGATTCGAGAGCTCGTAGACGCCGCGATCGTCAGTGTTGACGGTCTCACGTTGACGCGTGGCGCGGAGTCCGTTTGTGTCCTCATCCTGAAAGAGGCGGACCTGGGCATTGCGCACTGGCTCTCCCGCTTCGTCGGTGATCGTACCGGAGATGATTCCTTCAGCGCTGAGTTTGAAGATGAGTCCCTCGGAGGTCAGGCCCGGCCCGACGGCAATTGCCGTGGAGTACTGGTCGTGCTCCTCATATGACTGTTCGATGTAGCCATGCCGGACGGCGGAGAGCGAATACTTGCCCTGGGGCAGGCCGTCGAAGCTAAAGCTGCCGTCCTCGCCGGTGGTCAAAGTGTTCGATTCACTGCGTTCCTTCACTTCGGCGATCCGCACCGAGGCGCGGCCCAGGGCAGCGCCGCTGTGCGCGTCCACGACTTTGCCGCTGATGCGGTAGGTGGCCGCCGTGGCAGCCCGGGGTTGCGGCTGGCGTGGCGCAGCTTGTTGTGCCCACGCAACGCCGATGCTCAAGGCAGCGGTCAGAGACGCTCGCAGTGCGAAGTGGGACTTCATTGTGTGCCCTTCGCAGAGACTGATCTCTGCGTCGACCTTGCCATTGGCGGTGACGACGACCTCTTGCCCCATTTCGGCGTAACGGCGCATCGCCTCGGCGTCGCGGTATGGCAGTTCCTCGTGATGGTCCATTGCGAGCACGAGATATCGTCCAGGCGCGACGTTGGAACCTTCATATCCGGGACTCCAGCCCGAGGCGATCACGGGCTCACCGACGAGATCCCCTAACGGAAGCAGATAAACAACCAGGTTTGAGCTGCCCGAATCGGAGTTTTCGGCGCCTCGAATCGTGATGTGCACAAGTCCGGAGTCGTTACGCAGCACGATGCGAATCGAACAACCCACCGACCCTCCTCCGACGACCAATTCGTCGTGCATCAGATCGACGCCGCCACAGGAAGCCGAGGCCACATGCCATGGCATTGGCAGGTTGGCGCGAAGGACGTAACGCCCTGGGGATACGTTGTCGATGATCAGGGGGCTCGATTGCTCGTCACCTGTGCGATGCAGCGGCCTCGCGGAGAGGAACGGTGTGAAGCCTTCACCATTGGCGCTTGTCAAACTGATATTGCCAGCAAAGTTGTCCGGCGGCACTGCGCCGGCCTGCCCGCTTCCACTGGCGGACTGATCAATGGTATCGACTTCGATTTCGACGGGGATGGAGGCATAGGGCTCCATCGTGAACGACACGCCGCCAACAGGAGCCTGCGGCACTGTCACTTCGCGCGTCGCCTCCATCGGGCCCTGGCGAATATAGGCGGTTGCCGTTACGCGGTATGAGCCGCCGGGTAGCATGATCCGGAACTCCCCGGTGCGTGGGGTGAATCGAGCCGTGGGGCTAAACTCCTCCCCACTCGCGGTTAAGGCCCGAAAGCCCACGCCTGCTCTTTCCCCGTATCCGGCGATTGTGCCGGTAACAGGAAAGAGCTTTTCCATATCCGGACTCAAATCGGCGACGGCGTGGTCACCCGGCTTTAAGACCATCGCTGTTTCCGACGTGGATGAGCCGCCGCCCGGCGGCGGATATCGCGCGGGAATGTAGCCAGAGGCAGCCTGGGAGTCAGCCAACCCCTCTATGTGAAAGCCAGTTGTCACGATGTATTTGCCGGCCTCGAGTTCCGCGAAACGGTATTGGCCTTCGGCGTTGGTCCGCGTTTGCATGCGCGGCCTCCAGCGCGCGAGGCCTTCCTGAGTGATCAACGTCTTGAGTTGCACGGGAATACCCTCGATGGGGTTTCCATCCTGCCCGGTCACCGTACCAGAGACGATTGCCTCGGGGACCAACTTCACAGTAAACTCTGGCGCGGACTGGGTAGGACTGGCCTCAAGCGCGGGCAGCATGAACCGATTAAATCGATCCGATGAGAAGTAGCCCGGCTTCATGGCCCAGGGTGGAATCCCCGATAGCGTGACTCTATTGAACTCGAAATGCCCATCGTGGTCGGTGAGAGTGGCGTATTGCCCACCTATTTGGACGAGAGCGCGGTAAATTGGCTCACCGGTTACGCTATCAACCACGGTTCCTCGAACGGTTCGTGGAGCGGAGTCAGCAGCAACCTGAGTGCCCTGGCCCGATGCAGAACCGGTTGAGATTTGGGCCGAGATGCGGGGCGAGCTGGCCACGGCGAAAAGCATGAGCCAAATCAATCCTGATACTTTTGTTCCCCGATTCATCAAACGGATTTCCTGATGGGCAGGGGTACGCATGCCGCCCGATGAAGTCAGAGTAGCATCGCAGCAGACCGTCGTCCGTGATCGTCGTCGCTGCGAAGGCACTGTGCTCACCCACTCTGGCTTTGAGACTGCGAAACTCGACGAAACGTGAGTGCGGGCAAGTCTGCTATGCTACGGCGCATCGCATGCCGAGTTTTTTCGCTCAGTTTTATCAGCACTTCCGCGCACTCAATCCCCGTCAGCGCCATGCCTTCTTTGCCTGCCTAATGGGCTGGTCACTGGATGCTTTCGATTTCTTCATTCTGGTCTTCTGCGTGACGGCGATTGCCAAGGATTTTCACGCTGCGGTGCCAGCGGTACTCCAGGCCATTTTTCTCACGCTGGCCTTTCGGCCCGTAGGCGCGCTTTTCTTTGGCGCTCTCGCCGACAGGTTTGGCCGCCGGCCGACGTTGATGATCAATATCGGATGTTTCTCGGTACTGGAGATGGCCTGCGCCTTTGCTCCGTCGCTGCATGTCTTGCTCATTCTTCGCGCTTTGTTCGGGGTGGCGATGGGCGGCGAATGGGGTGTCGGTGCGGCGCTTGCGCTTGAAAGCCTTCCGAAAGAAGGGCGGGGATTCTTTTCTGGTCTGCTGCAGGAGGGCTATGCCCTCGGATATCTGCTGGCGGCGGGGGTCTACGCCGTGCTCTTTTCACACATCGGATGGCGGGGGATGTTCGTAGTCGGAGCAGCGCCCGCGATCCTGGTGGCGTATATCGGCCTCAAGGTTGAAGAGTCCCCGGTGTGGATAGAACACCGGGCCAGTCTGGCAACCAATGTCGAGAGGCCGAGCTTTGGGCAAAATCTTCGAAGGTACGGGCTCACGTTTCTATTTCTGATTTTTTTAATGGTCGGATTCAACTCGTTTTCCCACGGGACCCAAGACTGTATATCCGACATTTCTGCAGCACGATCACGGCCTGTCCCCAGGCATGACCGGAGCGATCGCTGTGATCTACAGCATCGGCGCGATTCTTGGCGGCTTGTCTTTTGGCGGGCTTTCGGAACGTTGGGGCCGGAAGAAGGCGATCATCGCTGCCGCGCTTCTGTCGATTCCGATCATTCCACTGTTTGCCCTGGCGCGTTCACTGCCATTGTTGGTGGCGGGAGCTTTCTTGATGCAGTTCATGGTGCAGGGCGCGTGGGGAGTGGTTCCGGCGTACCTGAGCGAACTCTCGCCGAAACCTGTTCGCGCGACCTTTCCGGGTTTAGCGTACCAGCTTGGAAACCTGATTACCTCGAGAAATGCCGTGCTTCAGGGGGAAGCCGCGGTGCATTTCAAGGGTTACGGGAAAGTGCTTGCTTTCACCGTGTTAGTAGTTGCGGCATATTTAGTGCTGGTGACCTCGTTGGGCAAGGAATCGCGGGGAGTCAATCTGGCTGCGAGTTAGGAGTTATCGAGAGTCGGGAATCTCTCCCAGAGAGCAAAGAATCGTTGTTGCAACAAATATCTCGCGGAAGCATCCTATCCTAGCGAGGCAGCTTGGCCAATCAACTTAAGGACGAGATTCGACAGAACAAGCCTTTCGCGGGGTTGGAGCAAGAGGCTCTGCTAAATATTCGCCGCACCTCAGGCTACGTCGAGCACATCACGCAGCAGATATTGAAAGAGAAGGGCCTGACGGATTCGCAATACAACGTGCTCAGGATTCTTCGCGGGGCCGGCCCAGGCGGACTTCGATGTACCGACATTGGGGAGCGGATGATCACCCGCGATCCTGATATTACGCGGCTATTAGCGCGGTTGCAGCGGCGGGGGCTGGTTGGGCGTCATCGTGACACTCGCGACCGGCGCGTGATTCAGATCCGCATCAAGGCTGCCGGGAGCGCTCTGTTGCAGGAGCTTGATCCTGTGGTGCAGGCCTCGGCAATCTCGGCTCTCGGCCACCTGACCCCTGAAAAACTGGCTCTGCTCATCAATTTGTTGGAGGAGGTAAGGGCGGAGCGTGGACAACGAGTTGAGCCATCCAATGGCGTTGCCGCTCACGGGGATCCACCTGAGAAAGAGTGAACTTCTTATTTTGGTCGGGAGTTCAGAGCGTTGTTGAACGGAGAATCTGGCGTTAGCTGGTGTTGAAGGCAGTATAGGGCCAACTCGAGCCGGTCGGAGACTCCGAGTTTGTCGTAGATCTTGCGAAGATAGTTCTTGATGACCTGCTCCGTGGTGCCGATCTGTGTGGCGATCTCTTTGTTCCGTTTGCCCTGAGTGATGCAGTAGATGATGGCGTGCTCCTTGGCAGACAGGCGAGGCTGGGTCCGCGGATTGGTCAGGGAAGACGCATTGGAGCGGTAGGCCTCGATCACCCAGTTGACGGACTGGTTGTCAATCCATGTTTCACCCTGGGCGATCTTGCGCACACACTTCACCAGCAGGTCTGGTGAAATCGAGCGCGGGATAATGCCGCGGACTCCGCGACGGTAGAGTTCAACGGTTCTGGACTCATCCGCAGCCAGTGCCTGAACGATGACTTTGGTGTCCGGGGCTAACCGCACAAGCTCTGGAATCGCATTGGTGGTTCCTTCGAGCAGGCTTGCCTCGAGCAGGACAATATCGGAAGGGAAGCGCTGCACGGCCGCGTGCAGGTTTTCGACCGTGTCCACCTGCGCCACCACCCGGATATCATCCTCGACAGCGAAAACCTTGCGCATACCCACTCGATAGATGGCCTGCGAGTCGGCGAGAATAACTCGGATTACAGGGGTATTGGGCCGCGAAGTGGCCTCAGATTCTTGCGCTGACTGTGGTTTGTCGAGAAGCTCCATATTGCTGGTCGGCATGCGTTTCGGTCGCTCAGTCTGAGAGTCTATGTCCGGTCGCTAAAGAGGTAATCGTCAATAATTGCGGCTGCGTGAAACTGTTCGGATCCTTCGTAAGAACGAACCACTCGGCCAAAACAATGCAGGGTGACGTCCGACTCCGTCCCAAGGACCTCGGCCGGCATTGTCAGCAGGAACTCAACTTTGCGATCGACCCCCAAGTCCTTATCGGAGCGAAACAAAACCCCGCTCGCGGAAATGTTCTCTGTGGTCGCATCGTATTCGCCGTTTTCGGTGATTACTCGGATCGGCAAAGTCAAAGGAAAACGGACTGCGCAACGGACTTCTGCAGCCTGGGGATTCCCCGCGCGGGAACTGACTTGGATCGGAGCCTTCATCGAGTAGGAGGAGTCCATCCTTGCATTCTGTCTAACAATACAGTCCCAATAGTGTCTACGGCGAGTAACCAAAGTTACAAGGCGAGTTTACACCCTTGGAATCGCCTCGCGCCAGCCGCGACCGTTACTACGCTTATTCACCATTTCACGCTTCCGGAGGCGGACAGAATGCGGCGGAGGCTCCAACCCACTGCTGGTCTCGATTATGGTCGACACCCATCATTTTGCCCCGGCCCAATCGGACGAGGGACAATACCGGATCCATATCGCCCCCATCGGGCCAAAGATAAAGAATCCTAATCTCCGCCTGGGTCAAGCCATAGGGAGTTTCAATGGTCGGCTCGAAATGGACGCGCTCCTGAAGCAGATAATCCCCGCGTTGTGTCTCTGGAATGCTTAGCAAGTCCTCGTCGGTGGGGCTGAATTGGATCCCTTTGCCGGCGAATGAGAAAAGAGGTTTCAGGATCAGCAATTCTCGATCCGGCGGCAGACGGTTTGTTCCTATTCCCTTCATCCAATCGCTGAGGAATACGGCCGGGGGCACGGCTGGATGGTCAAGGTAGGGAATGGAAAACTTGCTGACGTGAAAGTACCAGTTGGGATGGCCGGCCCACTCCACGTCCAGCGGTTCCCGGTAATCGAAGGGCAAGCGAATCGAGCGCCGCACAATCTCGTCGACAATCGCACGATTGTAAATTCGGTGCACTGGGACAAGGCGGCCTCGGTCACGCCGGAAAAGTTTCGGCATCCCGCCGGGCCGAGCAATCCGGACAAGTTCAGAGATGTCGACGATCGATATCCCTAGGTGCTTTGCAGTAATCAGGAAGTCGGGCAGCGTCTTTTGATGATAAGGATCCACCTCGGTGAGGACGACGTTCTCGGGTTCATGGCCGCCAAGAACGACCTGAGAATAGAGCTTCCAAAAGCTTGTTTCAGTGTGCCCGCCCAGGAATCCGTCCAAGGTTTCGTCAAGCTCGAAGACCTCTCGATAGGCCTGCGAGAGCACGGATTGGTAAGCAAAGACCGAGGGAAAAGCCTGAAGTTCGACTAATCGTAATTGGAGATCTCCTCCGGCTGCGCGCACCAGACCGAAGTCCGCGGTCATAAAGTGGGGATGCGGTGTCTCATTCGGCATCCGAAATGCTCCGGGTATCGCCTGCGCGGAAGCCTCAAGGTAGGCGGAGTTGCCAACCAGCATCGAGGTCAGTTCGCTGCCCGTGGCCGCTGCCTGTTGCATCAGTTCGGCGGGGAAGAAGCATGGCGTTTCGGCGACGCGAAACTCGATAGGAGCACCAACCGTCTCGCGCAGGTGCTGGAGTAGTCTCGGATGGTCTTCAGCGCGATATCGGCGGTTGAAATCCTGGCGCAGCGATGAGATCACACGTCCTCCACACTCAGTGCTATATCAATGCTTCCCTGCGAATTAAGCGCGAATTCCAGGGTATTTTCCTTCGGCGTTCGATGCAAAATTGCTGCAATATCAAAGAGTCCCTATTTGGGAAGCTGCAGGTTACCATCTCGGCAGGAATGCGTTTTGACAATATCTACATAGAGACGCTTAGAGTCTAGTGGCTCAGAATCAATCTGTGGACCGCGGTCCGAACCATGGATTGCAAAGTCGCACTTCGGATACCTTGCCATACTTTCTCCAAGATTCTGCCGATTTCTGTTATGCGAGGCCAGCGAGGAAAGCCCCAATTCACGACATCATCCTCCCACTACGATGTCGGTAAAAACGAAGTACAACCATTTACATTTCGTCATGAGAACCAAAGGAGATCGCCATGCAGAAGTTCCTTTCCACATCGGTTATAGCCGCAGCATTCACTCTTTGCCTTACCATACTCCCGGTAGCGAACGCCTCACAGGCGCATTTCGGTTCTGGGACGGTTCTTCTTGCTGAGGGCCCCGGGCTGCCTTATCCGGTAGCCGGCCCGGGTATGCCTTACCCCAAACTCCCTCCACCGCCTCCGCCTAGCGCCGTCACCTTTGCGGTAGCCGGCCCGGGCATGCCTTACCCCAAACTCCCTCCACCGCCTCCGCCCAGCGCCGTCGCCTTTGCGGTAGCTGGCCCGGGCATGCCTTACCCCAAACTCCCTCCACCGCCTCCGCCTAGCGCCGTCGCCTTTGCGGTAGCTGGCCCGGGCATGCCTTACCCCAAACTCCCTCCACCGCCTCCGCCCAGCGCCGTCGCCTTTGCGGTAGCTGGCCCGGGCATGCCTTACCCCAAACTCCCTCCACCGCCTCCGCCCAGCGCCGTCGCCTTCGCGGTAGCTGGCCCGGGTATGCCTTACCCCAAACTTCCTCCACCGCCTCCGCCCAGCGCCGTCGCCTTTGCGGTAGCTGGCCCGGGTATGCCTTACCCCAAACTTCCTCCACCGCCTCCACCTAACGCGTAGTCCTCATATATACGATCGGGATTCCACCCGGCGGGCTGCCCGGAAAGCAGGTAAAAGCAATATGCAAAGCCATCAATCTAAGAGCTTCTCGACAGAATGAGAAGCCCAGTTTCTGAACTTTGTGCCGCCTACAGAAAATCCAGCAGTACGGCTAAATGCGTCAGTGACGGACGAGTGACGGCCCCATCGGATGAGACGTTTAAACTGCCGTAACCGGGATTAATGCAGGTATGACCGCTCGTAGGATGTATTCTACGAGTCAACGCGAGATAAGGGTTGAGCGTGTCACCGGGCGGAGCGCGGGATGGATTTGAGCCATTTTGACGGAGCGTTGTGGCTACTCAGCCTCGGCGGACAGCTGTTGCTGGCTTTCGTCTTGCTGCGGTCGAGACTCTATCGTGAATTCCCGATCTTCTCAAGCTACATCCTCTATGCATCGATCTCGGACGTCTGCTCCTTTGTTTTGTTCCGCCACGCGTCGGAGCGTATTTACTTTTGGGTCTATTTTGCGAACAATATCCCCGAATTGATGCTACAAATTGGTATTTTGGTCGAGGTAGCACGGAACGTCGTGAGCCCGGTGAAACGCTCGCTTCCGCGCGCCTCGCTCTACATATTCGGCGTGATGCTGGTTGTGGGCACACTGCTCGCTCTTCTACTTTCGATGCATTCCCAGCCCGCCGATCTCGACCGCTGGGCTCAATACTTCCTGCACATCAATTTTGCGGTTGCCATCTTGCGCCTGGCGATTTTTGCGGCGATCGCCGGTTTCTCTCAGCTGCTGGGCATCGGCTGGAAAAACCACGTGCTCCAGATTGCCAGCGGCTTTCTCACCTATTCGATCGCGGTTCTGCTGGTGCAACTGTTACATCGCTATACATACGCCGGCGTCATGAATCAGGGTCTTTCGCACCTTCACGAGCAGTTGCGTATTATTGTTTGGTGCATGGTTTTGGGTTACTGGAGTTACGCTTTGTCGAGACGCGAGGCAACCCGGCGAGAATTTAGTCCCAAAATGGCTCAATTTCTGATATCAATGAGTGAAGTCGCTCGCGGGAATCGAACTGCATCCGCTCGGTGGTATCGAAAGTAACCTCATATGCTTTCTCTCATTCAGGTATTGTTTACCGCTCTGATCCTTGCCTACGCAGCGTATTGGCGGAAACACCGTTCCCGACGCCGTTCGGAATCCTGGGACGAGATCGTCGCGAAGCTCAGGCCGAACGACTGGGGCTACGAGAACGTAGCCGAACGGTATCTTTACAGCGACCAGATCAATACGACGCCCGAAGACGTATGGGACAGGATCAGCGGAGCGCGAGGACTGTGGGCGATGTACTGTAACGCCTCAGTTCTGGTCCGGCTGGCCGATTACGCCGCCCAGCATGGGGAGGGGCAGGGGGTCCCCGAAGAGTTGCTTGAGAGCATCCGAACCGATGCCTTCCACACCAGGATCAGCGTGTTGATGGCGCTCGCTCAGCACGTCTTCTCGCGGTCCTCGATCGCCGCCAGGGTGAGCGCACACCGGGCTACCCTGACCTACAGCACGATGCTGTGCAGGATGACCTCCGTTTTCCAGGAGCACACTGCGATTTTATTCCCGCGCTTTCTCGACGCGATGTAGTTCCGCATTTTCTCGGCGCACAGAGCCATCTCACCAAAAACTGGGACCCCTCTTTAAGCGTCGTCCCAAGTGCGGAGCGAGAGAGCTCAAGTAGCAATCCATAATCTGCACTGTCAGAGACACAGATGACCGAAGTCACTTGTCTGTTGCCGCCAGGCAGATGCAATTCTGACTGCGTCTGCGCCGGCATCTCGATCAGCAAAATGGTCGATGTAGATTGGGTCACAAGGGCTGAAATCGAGAAGTCTTCTTGTGCAGCGAAGGCCACTGCGGGGGCCTCTTCTCAAGAAAGGCGTGGATGCCCTCACGGAAGTCGTCATTTTCTTTGGCCCGCGCGTTCCAGAGGGCGGCGTTGGCAAGCTCACTGTCCAGAACCTCGCGGACATGCTCGCTCAGCAGACCCTTGGTCCAACGCATCGATTCGGGGCTGTTCTTGAGCAGACACAACCCCAAATTGAAGGACTCACGCAGCAGAACCTGTGGATGCACGATAATTCTGGTCACTAATCCCAGGTGATGAGCTTCCTTGGCGTCGAAAATGCGGCCGGAGAGCAATAGATCGCGGGCCTGTTTTTCGCCGACCTGCCGCAGCAGGAAAGAAGAAACGATCGCGGGCACAAACCCGATCTTGACCTCGGTGTAGCCAAAGCTGGCGTCCTGCGAGGCGTAGGTAAAATCGCAGACCGTCGCCAGGCCGGTTCCTCCTGCGATGGCCGCGCCATTCACAGCCGCGATCGTCGGCTTGGGAAAGTCATAGAGCAAGCGAATGAGTCGCGCGAAACGCTCCGCGTCTTCGAGATGTTCCTCGTGGGTACGCGATTCCATCTTTTGCAGTTCTTCAAGATCGAGGCCGGCACAAAAACATTTCCCCGCGCCGGTGAGAATGATCGCCCCGCACGGACCATCTGCGGCGTGGTCGAGGGCCGTCGTGAGCTCTTCGATCATCGTGGGGTTCAGCGCATTGCGCTTTTCTGGCCGGTTGAGCTTGATCGTTCGCACATTGCTGTCATCGCAGATCTGGATGGTCGTGTAGGTGCTCATGGTTCTCTTTCTGGTAGGCGCTTGTCCGTATTATCACGCCCGCCGACAAACTTTACTGAATCGAAGCACTGTACTTCGCGGCAATCGCCTCGTTCGCACTCACGATACCATCGAGCGGGGCCAGCCGCGGCAATTCCGCTCCGAGACGTCGCAGTTCGGCGATGGCCTGCTCGGTGGCCAGGTTGCCCACCAGGGCGTCTTGCGCGAAAGGGCAACCGCCCAGGCCTCCGATCGCCATATCCATACGCCTTATGCCCGCACGATACGCCGCCACGACCTTGGGCGCAATCTCATCTGGGGCGGCATGCAAGTGGACACCAATTTCCAATCCGTCATGCGCGGCCAGGACATCTGCGGCGAGTTCTTCAATTTGCTTTGGAGTCGCCATCCCGACTGTATCGGCAAGGGAAATCTGGGTGATGCCCATGTCCGCCAGTAGGTCGCAGGCGGCGATCACCTCTTCGGTGTCGTAAGCGTCGCCGTAGGGGTTTCCGAAGGCCATCGACACGTAGGCGACCAGGTCGAGTCCGGCTTTGAATGCCAATTGGCCAATTGACTCGAGGGTGTCAAGACACTCCTCGGGAGTCTGGCGTTGGTTCCGTTTCAGAAATTCGGGAGAGATAGAGTAGGGAAATCCCAGAGTCTGCACTGCCCCGGTTTCGATCGCCCGATCGGCGCCTTTTTCATTGACGACGATGCCGATAATTTCGATATCGGCCAGTACATCGGGAGTTGCGGCATCGAGGTACTTGAGGACCTGTTCGGAGTCGGCCATCTGCGGAACTGCGGCTGACGAGACGAACGAAACTGCATCGATGTGCTTGAATCCCGCAGCGATCAACAGGCGCAGATAATCGGCCTTAACCTCTGCGGGGATTGGCTTGGGTAGAGCTTGCCAGGCGTCGCGCGGGCATTCGATGAGCTTGAATGGAGAGTCAGCGGTCTGGAGCATAGTCCTATAGATGCTGCCGACCGCGTCCGATGTTTCAGGAATGCGCGGCAACAAAGAGCAATCCTACCGCCAACAGGTGAACAAGCGCCAACTGAACAATTACCGATAGCGTCCCCTTGGAACGGTGGATGAGCATGGCAATCAGTCCATAGAGCGGAAACTGCAGATACATCATGGCTTGCGAGATCACGTTACCGAGCGAGTCTGAGAGACCAAGAAAGTGCAGCTTGGGGATGAGCATCCAGGGGTAGAGCAGCCGGAGGCCATCGGGCCCGGTGAGCGCCATCAGCGTTGCGGCCTTGACCGCAAAGGGAGTTACCGCAACTCCCACAATGAGAGGCCACCAGGCCACCAAGCCGGAGGTCTGTTTCTTCCTGCTCTTTCGCTTGGCTGCGGGCTTGCGTTTGGGGAGGGTGGATGCTATCGCGCTCATGATTTGAGCTTAGCCGAATGATGAAGACACGGGAATAACGAGTAAGGAACAGGGGTGATTGCAGTGCGAAGGCCCCCGATCCGCTGGAGACGGTGAAGCGGGCAGCTCTCGACGTTATCGCAGGATTTCATTCGATGTTGGCGATGGGGTGGTTGTCGTAGGTGGCGTTGGTTGGGGGTTCTGTTTTTTAGCTGGCGCTCGCGGGCGAATTCCTGCGACCGTTGAATGAAGAGGAACATCTATTTAACAGCCGAAAAACGCAGAGCCGGATTGGTAAGCCCGGCTCGCTGCGGAGCCTTTCCGCAGATTAGTCATCTCCTCGATGTTGGAGGAGAAGGGACCCACGGCGATAGCGGTAGTGAAAAGTCACTGCTGCCTGTCGCGTGGTGCGTTCGGAAGTCTCAACTGCCACGCGATGGAACTTCACTCTCGAGGAGAATCGCGATGGCTACTTTGAATCACACTAATTTGACAACTTATAAGGTATCTGAACTGACGGAGTTCTTCTGTTCGGTTTTTGATTCTCAGGTGTTTGAGAAACGCGGCGACAAGCTGGCGGTGCTGGGGAATTCCGACGGCTTTGTGCTGACACTGATGTTTGATAAGCGGATGACTCCGGAGCATGGGTATCCGGGGCTGTTTCATGTGGGTTTTTTGCAGGCTACGCAGCGGGCTGTCGACCTGGTGCATGAGGCGCTGATCGCGGGGAAGTATGCGGCTCCGCAGCCGGGGAAGCTGCAGAGGGGTGGGCCTCCGACTTACGGGTTTTATTGTGAGGCTCCGGGTGGGGTTTTGGTGGAGGTTAGCACTATGAACATCGGCTGAGCCCTTAACTCATGAGACGGTCCAGGGCTCAAGCCCTTCTGTACCTGCGGACGAAAGCCCGGCGGCCTGAAGGCAGGCGAAGCTGCGCTACTACTTGGCGCTCGCTGGCGGCACAATACCGTTCATCCGCAGGTATTCCACCATTTGGCCGTAGTGATCGTTCCCATGGGCCGCTGCGAAAGCGGCAATCGTCACCCGCGTGCTGTATCCGTCGATCGGCTTGATGGCGACAAACGCATTTTCGGTTGTGATTGTCGCGATGGCCTTGTGCGCGTAGACGAACGATGCCTGGAGTGCGGCCACCGCTTCGTCCTTTGTCGTAATGGAGGCGATTGCCTTGACGTCGCGGTCGGGCTTGATGCCGCTCCAGCCGAAAAAGAAATAGTTCGCCTGAGCCAGGTGCGTCACCTGCGCGACGAAGCTGCGCACGGTATCGAATTCCGTCTTCTGACTCGGAGCAAAGATGGCTTGCGCCGGCGCGAAGCTGTACTTGTCGGCCGGCATGGCCTTCGCCGCGCCCACTACCTGCATCTCCATTAGAGAGAGCAATCCGTCCACCGCATTTGCGGGGTCTTCCTTTGTACCAATCGGCGGCGACGGCGGGGGGCCACTCATCTGCGCGCGCATCTGCACACCACCACTCACCAAAAGAGCACCTGCAAGAACCAGAGCACGAATACGCATTGTTTACCCTCGATCAAAAGTTCGCTTGCGACGCGATCCTAGCGTACCAGACCTGCCATGGCGGCGCTTCCACCGGATCGCCTTCGGCGGCGGGCAGTTCTGGAAATTGAGGACGAAGGATTTGATCCTCCCACCCTTCCGCAAAGAGCGCGGATGGATGGGGTGCCCCGGTTATCGTGGTATGAAGGGTGGGCACCCAGTCTGCTACAGCACTACGAGCGCGTTTATCTCGATGTTCCGGAAGCAACTTGGGACGACACCGGCGCGTTATTTTGGGGCGTCGGATTGGGACAAGGCAACGCGCAGCCCGGTAGTTGGACGACTCGGCAATGTGCTCGGTAATGTGTGGTTCAGTGGGTCGAATTAGTGTCCCCACTGGGACCAATCTCCGCGAGAGAGAACCCATACCGCTAAAAGAAGATTGCTGGTGGCGTGGGCTACGACGGCGTCGCCGAGGCGGCCCTTCCATTTCATGACGCCTGCGTAGGCCAAGCCTGCGAGGATACCGACTATCCATTGTTTGCCATGCATGAGGCCGAAGGCCGCGGAGGAGAAGGCGATCGAATAAACGGTGATTGCGGAGAAGGGGATTGAGTCGAATTCCCGGTTAACCAGGCGCCGCGCCAGATAGCCGCGAAAAGCGAGTTCTTCGGCGATAGGAACTGTGATGACTGCGGCGGCGATTCGAAAGGTGATCCAGGACCAGCGGGCGATGGGGGAAAGAGCTGCCAGTGTCTGGCCGAGCTGACTCGTGTCTGCGTCGTGTGTCCAGAACGATGGGACGAGCCAAACTACGAAAACGCCTATTCCCGTGACGGGAGCGAGCCAGCCGAAGCGCCAGTCGATCTGTTTCAACTCAGCCCGGTAATGCCAAATGGCGATCGCTGCGGCGAGGAAGCGCAGGGGGTAGAGCCATTCGAAATGGCCAGACGCGGATTTGGATACGAAGGACGCGGCGAGAATGGCGAGGAAGGGAACCACATAGACGCCGATTGCGGGCGATTCACCCGTGTCTTCGATCCCCGCTTCAGTCAAAGATTGATTGATTGCCAGGGTACCCATCGTTGAAGGCACGGCACCGGAAACAAAGGGAACCGGAGTGGGGTCTCTCGTTGGAACGGCCTTGGGAACCGTGGTGTAATTCGGAATTCTTCTTACCCACGCGAGTTTGCGCGTCGCCATGGAAAAGGTGAATGCGACGGACGTAAACGCGATCCATCCAGCCTGGGAGTGAAAGCCTACCATAGCAATCTCGACGTGTCCGGCGTCGCCTATCAGCACCAGGGCGGAGATGCGCAGGACGTTCAATAACCAGACACATGCCAGGGCACAAGGAATTAGCAAAAGCGCTTGAGGAAAGCGACTTTCTTGGCGAAAGTACCAGAGCCAGATGACGGTGAAAGCAAGGACGAGTCCGAGCCCTTCCAATCCTGAGCACTCTTCTGCGATGAAGATGCTGAACCGTTGCGTGCCGACGACAAAAGTATCTGGATCGACATAAATGTTGGGCAGAAAAGTGACCAGGATAGTTCTTACGGACTGGAAGGTGAGGGCCTGAAGAAAGTGGCCTGGTGCAGAGCTGGATGTGTCCCAGAAGGATCGCATTGGGAAGCGCAGACACCATGCGAGAGCGGCCGCGACTGCGGAATAGAACCATAGCAATTTGGTCTTGCGAAGCATCCCAAGCCAGTCCGCGAGCGGAATGCAGGCGAGGGCCAGAAGAGCGATTGCAGCGAGAAGCAAGGCTCGAAGAATGAGATGGGCAATTATCGAATCAGCGTTGAAGCCGATTCCATGAAGCGTAGCGATATCAGTGAGCGAGATGGTGAGTACGCAGGTCAGGTGGGCGAGGAAGAAAGCGCAGCCGAAAGGGAGTTCCTGCCTTTCCGCCCCCAGCTCGGTATAGCCGAGGCCCAAAAAGACAGCGAACCAAACGATGACCAGAGGAGCGAATGGACCAAGAAGAGAAAAGCTGTGGGGGGTGATGGCGAGCAGGATGCAGTCTGCCGCTAAAATGCCAGCCAAGAAGAATAATCGTCCGAGAAGATAGCGGGGAAACATTAACATTGCTTTCCGGGCGGAGTGACTCTTCGTGGTCGACGAGCCGTTGAAGTAGTGACTCAGTATTTTCGGGGAATCTAAAGGGAGTTCAGGCGAGAAACGGCAATAAAAGCCAAACCACTTGCGCTCTGAAGAGAGCTAGCGGCTGGCTTCGTATGTAGACACAACAGCATTTGAACGAAAGCCTGTTTGGGCGGTTCGACATCCCCACCAAATTGCCGGCGATTCAGGCCTGATTCTTCGACTACCCCTTCGAGCGTCGTGCGCGAGCGACCGCTAGAGAGCCCGTAAGAAGAGCGAGTCCGGTCATAGCCAGAGCCGGGTCGACCTCTGGAGCGGTTTTCGGCACCGGCGCCGGCGTCGGCTTAGGACCTGCATGCGCGCGGGGAGCAATTAGAAGAAACAGAGCCACGGCTGGGATGAAATACTTCAGAGCAGCTTTCATTTTTGTGTCCTCTCGAGTAGTAAGAGTTCTATTCTTTACAGAACCTTCATCTTACGCACTTCGACTCAGGTAGTGATTCGGGTGCGATGACAGCCCTATTATCCTTCGACTTGCAAGTTTTGCAAGGTAATAAAAACGACTCTTTGGTAAGAGTTACCTCGGACGACTGCCACGTTTTGGCCGGAGGCATGGAAAGTTTCGCAGGGAAAAGGGGAAAAAGCCTTACTTAAGCCCGGATTCTGGGGTTGGCGATGGTGTAAAGGATGTCGGTTAGTAAGTTGACTAATATATAGGTTAGGCCGACGGCGAGGATGCATCCTTGCACGAGTGCGTAGTCGCGGTTGGAGATGGCGGAGACGGTGAGGCGGCCGATTCCGGGCCAGCTGAAGATGGTTTCGGTGACGATGGCTCCGGCGAGGAGTGCTCCGAACTGGAGGCCGACTAGCGTGAGCACGGGGATGATGGCGTTGCGGAGGGCGTGTTTGTAGACGACGGTGCGTTCGGGGAGGCCTTTGGCGCGGGCGGTGCGGATGTAGTCCTGGCCGAGCTCTTCGAGCATGGCGGTGCGGACCATGCGGGTGAGGATGGCGGCGAGCGCTCCGCCAAGGGTGATGGCGGGGAGGACGAGATGGGCGAGCGCGGAATATCCGGAGCCGTCGGCGCCGGAGACAGGGAGCCATCCTAACTTGATCGAGACGAGCAACTGCATGATGGGGCCGAGGGCGAGGGCGGGGAAGGAGAGTCCGAGGAGCGAGACGAAGCCGAGGACTTTGTCTTGCCACTGGCCGCGATGGAGGGCGGCGGTGACTCCGGCGGGGACGGCGGCGAGCAGGGCGACGATGAGCGCGGCGATGGTGAGCTCGAGGGTGTAGGGGTAGCGGGTGGTGACGAGGTGCGCGACGGTGTCGTTGAGGCGGATGGAGTGGCCGAAGTCGAGGCGGAGGACTCCGCGCCAGTAGTGGAGGTATTGCTGGCCGAGGGGGACGTCTAATCCATAAGAGTGGCGGAGAGCGGCGATGTCTCCGGGGGCTGCTCCTTCGCCGAGCATTTGCTGGACGGGGTCTCCGGGGACGAGGTGGATGAGGAGGAAGACGAGGGAGACGACGAGCCAGATGACTGGGATGGTGTAGGCGAGGCGGGTTAGTAGGGGGCGGAGGCCTTTCATCTGGAGACAGTCCAGGACGCCCAGAGAAGACTCCAGCGCCAGAGTGTGGCTGTCCACAATAAGGTGGAAACTCCGAAGTAAATAAGAGAAGAAAGGCTGGCTGGCTCAGCATATTTTTGCCAGGGCTTTTTTCGGGGAAGTCCACTAATGATTGCCGCCAAGACAAATGTCGCGATTGCGAGGTAGACAAGCAGGTCTAGTTGGGCCGATTGCGCAGCTGACAGATAGTAAACCCATCCATGATTATTCATCGCGTAAGTCAGACCCTCGGATGGGCGGGGTGTCCGTGGTTGGGTTTCCATAAAACGCGACCAAATAAACATGTGAAAGCCCCATGAGGCGGCTGCGATTCCTGCGAGTATGGCTGCTGAGATCGCGCGACCGGATTTGCGTCGGGCACTTATTGCCGCGGAATCGGCGATTTCCATCATTCCTTCAGATTGTCTCTTAAGGAAGGCTCTTCCGGAATATCAACTTGCTGTCACTGCAGGTCCCGCCACTCCGCTTCGCTCCGGTCGGGATGACAATCACTTTAGGTCGCAACATTTGATCTTCCCACCCTACGCGATGAAACTGCGTAGGATGGGGCGCCCTCGGGAGTGGTTGGGAAAAGAAAACGAGGACGACAGAGTTGATCCTCCCACATCTCCACCCCAGCGACGAAGACCCGTCGCTGGGGACCCCGGTCTGGCGCGCCTTGCGCGCTCAGATACGGGCACCCGTTTATGTGGTGAGGCAGCCATCGCCAAGTGCAGATCCTTCGCTGAGACTCAGGATGACAGGTTTGTTTAGGGGAAGCGCAGATGCTCATGCGAAGCCTCCGAATTGGACTCTTGTGCCGATCCTTCGGCTCGCGCTTCGCGGCTTTGCTCAGGATGACATGTATTGGTGTGAGGCTCTCGATGACCGCGCTTAGGTGGTGGTACCGACTTCGCTTTTCTCCGTGATGTGTCTTGTGCGAGTCGAGCTTTGCTCGTTTGTGGACTCGTTGTTCGGCGGTTCTGAGTCGTTGGGGTTGATCTCTTCGATTTTCTCGATCATTACTTTGCTGATGCGTTTGCCGGCCATCTCGAGGACGGTGAGTTTTCGGGCTTCGAATTCTGTGGCTTCGCCTTCGCGGGGGATGCGGCCGAAGCGGGTTAGTAGAAATCCTGCCAACGTTTCGATGCCGCCTTCTTTGGGGAGCTTCCAGTGCATTTGGGTTTCCAGGTCGCGGAGCTTGACGCTGCCGTCGAGGATCAATCCACCAGAGGCGGAGCGGAGGATGGCTTTTTCGGCGACGTCGAATTCGTCTTCGACCTCGCCGATGATCTGCTCGATGGCGTCTTCGACGGTGACGAGGCCGACGGTGGTTCCGAATTCGTCGACGACGATGGCGAGGTGGCGGCGGCGCTGCTGGAACTCCTGAAGGAGATCGAGGACGGGCTTGGTTTCGGGGACGACGAGGACCTCGCGCATGACCTGTTGCAGGCGGAGTTCGGTGAAGGGCGAGCCGGCGAAGCGGGTCTGCGCGGTGAGGCGGAAGTGCATGAGACGGGAGATGTCTTTGGAATAGACGAGGCCGATGATTTGTTCGGGGCCGCGGGCGGGATCGTAAACGGGGACGCGGGAGTGCTGCTCGTCGACGATGCGGGCGCTGGCTTCCTCGATGAGCATGTCGGCGGGGAGCGAGAAGATGCGCTGGCGCGGGATCATGATCTCGCGAGTGGGGATCTGGTTGAGTTCGACGGCGCGGTGGATGACGGCTTCCTGATATTCGGGAAGCATGCCCATGCGGCGGGCGGCGGTGGCGATGAGCTTGAGCTCTTCGGGGGAGTGGACGCCGCCTTCCTGAATCATTGGCGCGCGGAAGAGGTGCAGGACGATCTTCGCCGAGCTGTTCATGAAGCGGACGGCGGGGCGGGTGAGCGAGATGAAGAGGTCCATCGGGCCGGCGACGGCGATGGCGATTTGTTCGGCCTTGCGGAGGGCGAGGGACTTGGGGACGAGCTCGCCGAGCAGGACGTGGAGATAGGTGATCAGGGCGAAGCCGAGCACGACGGAGACTACGGCGATCAGGTGGGCATAGAGGGCCGCATGGGGGACGGCCTGCAGCCAGTCCTTGAAGAGGCCGGCGACGACCGGTTCGCCGATCCAGCCGAGGGCGAGGCTGCATAGGGTGACGCCGAACTGGACGGTGGGGAGAAATTCGTCGAGGTGCTCCTGGAGGCGACGGACGGCGCGCGCTCCGAGAACGTTTTGGGCGATGAGTTGCTCGATGCGGGTCTCGCGGACGCTGACCAGGGCGAACTCGGCGGCGACGAAGAAGCCGTTGGCGAGGATGAGGAGGGCTACCGAGACGGCGCGAAAGAGGAGGAGGCCGGTCATTGGTTAGGGGCGTCCTGGGAGGTAGAGAGCTGGGAATGTGAGGAGATCGTGGGGAAACGCGCTTTTCCCATCTATTCATGATAATTGATCGGGTTCTGAAGGAGAGTAATAGGCGGGTGAATGGGGAACGGATGGGTCTTGCTTGGGGAACTCCAGCGGCGGAGTCTGCGTATCCTAAGACCTAGAGGGTGGATCGGCGAGAGCCTCACCTGTTTTGTAGAGCCTGGAGATTTCAGTGGCACAGCGTAAGAAGAAATTGAATTGGTGGTTGTGGGGCGGCCTGATTGCGCTGCTGGTGGTGGTCGTTGGTGCGGTGGGCGTTGTCGCCCACGGGAGCGGGACGAAGATCGATCCGAGCCGGATCGCCAAAGTGACGCGCGGTGATATTGCCAAGAGCGTCGTGGCTACGGGGAAGATCCAGCCGATCACCAAGGTTGAGCTGAAGTCGAAGGCCAGCGGCATCGTAGAAAAGCTTTACGTCGACATTAACCAGCATGTGGCCAAGGGCCAGGTGCTCGCGCAGCTGGACCAACAGGAAATCCTGGCGCAGGTGGCGGCGCAGAAGGCGCAGCTTGAGGCTGCTTCAGCCAACGTCGGCACCTTTCAGGCGAATATTGCTCAGGACAAGGTGAATGCGGAAGCGCCGGATCTCCCGATGTACAAGAACACGCTCGACCGCAACCTTCAGATGGAGAAAGAGGGCGTGGTTTCGATGCAGGCTCTGGACGATGCGAACCGGAATTATCTTGCTGCGGTGAATAAGCGCGATACGGCGCGGGCCTCGATTGCCGTTGACCAAGCCAAGCTCAAGCAGGCGGAGGCGCAGGTCGCACAGAGCAAGGCGACGCTGAACCAGCTTGATGAACAGCTTAGTTATACGACGCTGGTTTCGCCGATGGATGGCGAGATTCTCTCCCGCGATGTGGAGCTGGGCGATGCGGTGAGTTCGATCCTGGTGCTGGGCTCGACGGCGACGCTAGTGATGACGATTGGCGATACGCGGCAAGTTTATGTGCAGGGCAAGGTGGACGAGGCGGACATTGCCAACGTTTATTTGGGGCAGCCGGCGCGGATCAAGGTTGAGTCGTTTCGTGACCGGGTGTTCAATGGCAAGGTGACGAAGATCGCTCCGTTGGGAGTGGAAAAGGACAATGTCACTACGTTTGAAGTGCGGGTTTCGATTGATAACCCGGGCGGAGAACTGAAGGCGCAGATGACGGCGAATGCCGAGATATTGGTCGATGAGCATAAGAATGTGCTGTTTGTTCCTGAGCAAGCCTTGACTTATGACAACAAGAAGAATGCCTCGGTGAATGTGCCTGATCCGAAGAACAAGGACGGTGTGCGCAGCGTCCCGGTGAAGGTTGGTATCGCCAATGGCAGTAATACCGAGATTCTTTCAGGGTTGAAAGAAGGCGACACGGTCGTTTTGGCGGCGCAGTAGAACTGATCATATTGGCCGGAACCGCTTCGTAACATCTATTATTCTTTGTGTGAAAAGTTTCCAGGAGCCCTGTTATGTACAAACCTAAGTTCATGAGTGCCGCTCTGCTGCTGAGCGGTATTTTAGTGACGCCGGCCATTGCATCGGCATCGGAGGCGAATTTCGATCGCACGCTGACCGTCTCCGGCAACGTCAATCTTTATGTATCGACCGGGTCGGGTTATGTGCATGTTTCGCCTGGCTCTGACAATCAGATCCACATCGTTGGACATGTAAAGTCGAACAACGGCTGGTTCGGCGGCTCGTCTGAGGACCGAGTGAAGCAGATTGCCGCGAATCCTCCGATCCAGCAGAGTGGAAATGAAGTTCATATCGGCAAGTCGGGTAATGATGACTGGTTCCGGAATATCTCGATCGATTATGAGATCACGACGCCTCGGGGATCCAACGTGAATGCGGGTTCGGGCTCGGGAGATTTGCGTATCAGCGGAATTTCCGGTGGTCTCAAAGCGAGCACAGGATCCGGCAGCATCGAGGCGAATGGTATCGGTGGGGCGGTAGCGCTCGACACTGGTTCGGGCGATATTAAGGCGGAGCTGAACAGTCCGAGCTCGACGAAGGCGCAGACGGGGAGCGGAAGTATTCGTATCAATGGCGTTGTGGGCGGTCTGAAAGCGGGCACCGGTTCGGGCGATATCGAAATTCAGGGACAGCCTACTTCGGAGTGGAAGTTGGAGACGGGCTCGGGCAGCGTGACCCTCGGGGTTGGGAATGCGCATTTCAGCCTAGATGCGTCGACGGGTTCGGGGACTGTGCACAGCGATCCGCCGATCTCGACGCATGGGAGTCTGGAGAAGCACCACATTATGGGGGATATCAACGGCGGCGGCCCGACGGTTCGGGTTGAGACCGGCTCGGGCGACATTAGGATCAAGTAGCGTCGGTTCTTTGTTGGGTTAAGAGATGCCTCGCTTCGTGTGCGAGGCATCTCTGTTTTCGGCGGATTTTTATTTCTTCGGCTTTTCTTCTTTGGGCGGTTTTGGCGCCTTTTGCGGCTTTGGTTGCGGCGGTGCTAGTGGTTTCGGCGCTGATTGCTGGGTGTGGTTGTAGGTAGTTGTGGAATCGTAGGGGCGGGGCTGGTATTCGGGTCGAGTGGGGTTGGCTGACACCCGGGCTTCGACCATTTGCGGGTGCGCGGGATTTGCGGCTGGAGTGGCCGGGGCCAAGCCGTGGGTTGTTACGAGAGTTGGGCGGGCGACGGGGGCGATCACGCTTGCTCTTGTCGCGGAAAATGACTGTTGAGGCGCGGCGGCTAACGGGGCGTAGTGAACCGGTGCCGAGGCCAACTGTTGTTGCACGGCGGGTGTGAGGCGGACTGCTGATTTTGCGACGGGCCGTCCAGCTATCATCGTGGTTTCGGGAACTGCTGTGACTCGTGCCCGGTTCGCGTATTGCAGGTTGCTGGTGTTGAGCTGATTGACGGTGCTTACCGTGCGGGTGTTGGCGATGAAGTTGTTGTAGTTATTCACGACGGTAGTGTTGTGAATGTAGGTGATGTTGACGTTGGTCACGTTCACCCGTCGTGTGTAGTAAGGGCTGGCGTGGTACCAGGGTACGAAGGGTTCGCCGACTCCGAGGGGGAACCAGGCGGCGACTCCGACTCCGACGGTTATGTGGGGGCCACCGACCCAGGCGACGAGCGCGGGCGAATAGACTGGCACGACGGGGCGAGGGCCGGGTACCCATCCCCAGCGGCTGTGATAGAAGACCCAGCGCCCATAGTGGAATGGCGCGTAGCCCCATGGCGCGGCGTCGATCCAGGTGTATCCCCAAGGAGAGACGTAGGCCCAATAGCCGACGCTATAGGGAGTCCAGGTGGCGGCGACGGTGGTTGGGGTCCAAACGGGGCCGTAGTCGGGAGTCGACGACCAGGTGCCGTTGGCGTCGAGGTCGGAGGAGCCCGGGGTCTCGGGATTCACGTACTGCGCGGATTGCGAGTTGAGGATGTCGTGGTCGCGGTCGATGCTCCATTGATCGAGTGCGTCGAAGGTGGGCAGGCTCATGAAAGCGAGCTGAATCTGGCCCGTTCCGGTCATCTGTACGGCTTGTCCGGCGTGGATGTCCTGACTAAAGCCGTTCGGGCCGACAATCTGGATCGCGCCTGAATTGACGACTGCATCGGAGTTTCCGTTGCCGCTCGCGTTCCCAGCGGCGACGTCCAAGCGGTAGTCGCCGGGCTGCGTGATGAGTGCTGCACCGTTGGGCGTGTCGACCTCGACGGTGGCGCCGGGGTTGATCGTATAGACGCGGACGCGGATTGAGCCGTTGGCGAGGCCGATTTGTTCGTACTGATCGGTGAGGTTGGTGAGGGTGACATCGGTGTTCTGCCATAGGCGAACGTCCGTCGCTCCGGTGGCAATCTCGGCCTGGGACTGGTTATCGGCGAAGAGGCGATCGCCGCTGATCATGGGGTAGTTGTTGACTCCGGCGCTCCAATCACTTGACCCGGAGGCCATGAACGAGACATTGCCCTGAACGTAGCCGATTCGGGCTACGAGGGAGGGCGGGTCTGGTTGTGGAGGCTGATCTGGTTGGGTCTGATTTGCCGTTTGCGTTTGGGGCGGCATTTGTGGGGATGCTGGTTCTTGAGGAGCGGAGTACTGGGCAAACGATAAAGCAGCGAAGGCGATCGGCAGGGCTGCGGCTATTGCCGTTAAGGTCGTTCTTCTGGCGATTTTGTCCATGTTTTGTATCTCTCCCGGGCGTAACGACCCGATGCTCCCTTATAGACCCCGATTTCCGAGAAATGATTTGGTCTTGCATCTGAGAGGCAAGACCGCAGTGGATAATCGTAACGATGATCTGGGACCAGTCTTATTTCCCGTTTGGGCTCAGCCTGGGCCTCGCTGCGCTGCTGTCTGCGATGCCGATCTTTACGCTGCTCCTGCTGTTGGGGGTGATGCGCAAGGCTGCGTGGGTTGCGGGGCTTTGGGGATTGGGCGTGACGTTTGTGCTGGCGGTTGCGGTCTATCGCATGCCGGCTGTCACGGCGGTGAGCGCGGCGACTAATGGGGCGGCTTTTGGGCTCTTTCCGATCTCATGGATTGTCTTTTGGGCGATTGCGTTGTTTCGGGTGACTGAGGTTACGGGGAAGTTCGAGATCATTAAGGACTCGATCGCCCGGCTGACGGCGGATCCTCGACGCCAGGCGCTGTTGATTGGCTTTGCGTTTGGGGCGTTTCTTGAGGGTGCGGCTGGGTTTGGAGCTCCAGTAGCGATTGCGGCGACGATGTTGACGGGATTGGGACTTCCGCCGTTCCGGGCCGCGGCGATTTGTTTGCTTGCGAATACGGCGCCGGTGGCCTTCGGATCGATCGGGATTCCGCTAGTGACGCTTGCCGGAACCACGGGTCTACCGCTCGACAAGTTGAGTGGGGCGGTGGGGAGATTGTGTGCTCCGATATCGCTGCTGTTGCCGGCTTACATCATTGCGGCTACATGGGGATTTGGCTCGGTGGCCGAGTTGTGGCTGCCTGTGACTCTGGCGGGGGTGACGTTTGCGGGGCTGCAGTTTCTGGTGTCGAACTTTATTGGTCCGCAACTAACCGACATCATCTCTGCGGTTTCGGCGATGGCGGTGTTGGTGGTGTCGTTTCGGCTTTGGCCTGCGAAGGATGGGGCGAAGCTTGAGTCGGATGAGCACACGCAGGTTGAACTTGCTGGAATCCCTTACAGCGTTGGTCAGATTGCTTATGCGTGGCTGCCGTATGTCCTATTGGTAGCGTGTGTGTTGCTTTGGGGGTACCGGCCGATTCAGAGTCTGCTGAACTCGGTGAGCGTGGCGATTCGGTGGCCGCTACTTCACGACATGGTGCGCCGGATGCCTCCGATTGTGACAGCGCCGTCGCCCTATCACGCGATCTTTAATCTGAATTGGTTTTCGGCCGCGGGCACTTCGTGCATGGTCGCGACGTTACTTTCGACGATTTGCCTGCGGTTGAGCCTGCGAAGATTCATCCGCTTGCTATTCGGTGTCGTTCATCAGTTGCTGCTGCCGACAGCGACGGTTGCGCTGGTGCTGGCGATCGCTTTTCTGATGAACTACTGCGGGGCGACGGCAACGCTTGGGCTTGGGTTTGCGGCGGCTGGAGTTGCCTTTCCTTTCTTTAGCGCGCTGCTGGGTTGGCTGGGGGTGTTTCTGACGGGATCGGATACTTCTTCGAATGCTCTATTTGGCAATTTGCAGGTGGTGACGGCGGGACGGCTTGGTCTTGATCCGGTGTTGATGGCGGCTGCTAATTCGGCCGGTGGAGTGATGGGCAAGATGATCAGCTTACAAACGATTGCCGTGGCTGCGGCTGCGACGGGGATTACGGTGGCCGACCAGGCGAGGTTGTTCCGGTTCACGCTGAAGCACAGCATTTTGCTGGTGAGCCTGGTGGGCTTGCTGGCGCTGCTGTATTCGTATGCGTAGGGCTTACCTGAGGGCAATAGTGGACGTTAAGCTTCCGAAGCTAGAGCTGTGGATTACCGGGCGGGAACTGCGAGAGTACAGAAGGTCGCCTGGGTTAGAGGTCGCCTCTGTTCGGGAGGAAGCTCTCCGTTCAACAATTTGTATCCCAGAGGGAGCAGGAGAGCTGCGGATTGTTCGGCGATCTCGTCACCCCCTTCAAAGATCAGAATGGGCTTTTGATTACCGAGTAATTCTGAAGCGCCTTTCATGACTAGAAAGTCGGCTCCTTCTGCGTCTATCTTGATCAGATCAGGCGCTGGAAGTTGCATGGCGAGCCAGTCGAGAGTGATAGTCAAAACTCTCTGAGTCTCACGAACGCCGCCGGTTTGACTATGGCCATAGCCAGCAAGGAAATTGGAGGCGCGGGCGCGCGTGGCTATATTGAAGGTGGCGAGGGACAGAGCATCGGAGACCGCGCAGGGAACGACTTCGACCAGGGCCGCGTGGGTGTTTTGCAGACGTGACGAACGGCGCAACAAACCCACTAAGTAGGTGTCCGGTTCGACGGAGAACACTCTGCCCTTTGGTCCGGCCAGTCCGGCGGCGGCGAAGGAGAAGAGTCCCAGGTTGGCACCGACGTCCCAAACTACCGCGCCGGGTTTGATCAACTCCGCTGCCAGCCCCAGCAAAGTTGGATCGATGGACTCGATGTTGGGTCGCAGATAGCGAAGGCCGCACTCAGGGCTTACATAGAATTGAGCGCCGCCCAGATGCGGGGGAAGCTTGCGTCGAAAGACTCGCCCTCTCGACAGCCTTTCTGCAACGCGACGGGCAATGCCCATATGCCTCCTAGTGGCTTGTTGTTGATAACTTCATCATTCTAGCCCGCCGTGGGCGCCGCGCCTTCGACGCGGTTGGTCAGGCGGAGGGCAATTCGAACTGTGGCGAGACTCGATCCTGAGGCCAAGCGTCCGATAGACTAACTATATGACCTACACTCCTCATCTGATTCCGGTGGAAGCGCTGCGCCTGCTGGTTTTTGATCTTGATGGCACTTTGATTGACTCGCGCCAGGATTTAGTGAATTCGGTGAATGCGATGCTGAATCATTTGGGTCGACCGCACTTGCCAGATGATGTGATCGCATCCCACATTGGCGACGGGGCGGGGATGTTGGTGCGTCGATCCCTTGGCCATCCGGATGACGAGAGTTATGTTGAGTCGGCGTTGACTTACTTTCTGGATTACTACCGCGTACACAAGCTGGACTACACAAAGGTTTATCCGGGAGTGATGGAGTCGCTTGAGGCGCTGCGGGTAGATGCGGATGGTGGTGTTCGCAAGATGGCGGTGTTGACGAATAAGCCGGTGAATCCTTCGCGGGCGATTTGCGATGCGCTGGAATTGTCGCCTTACTTCTTTCAGATTTATGGCGGGAATAGTTTTGCGACGAAGAAGCCCGATCCGGAAGGGCTGAAGGCGCTGATTCGCGAAGCAGGGGTCGATCCGTTTGAGACAGTGATGATCGGGGACTCGGAGATCGATGTGCAGACGGCGCGGAGTGCCGGGGCCTGGGCGCTGGGGTGCAGATTTGGTTTAGCTCCGCTGGGCCTTGAAGCGTCCGAACCGGACTGCCTGGTGGATTCGGCCCGTGACTGGACTGAAGCTTTAGACGCTGCCAGAATAGAACAATAGGGTGAGAAAACCCCTGAAAGATCGATTTATTTGGTTTGCACCGAGCGCGTCCGAGGCCGACGCGTCAATATAGTTGAAAACTGGCAGTTAGACTCTTCGCACAATCCCTCTTCAATTGCAGTAGGGATTGGCTGGCGCAGGACACGAGTGCGCCAATCGTTTGGACTTCGAACAATTTGCTTTGGGAGAATTTCGCGTGCTGCGCCGAGCTCTGATAGTTAGCTTTACCTGTCTCTTGGTGGTTCCGGCCTCTTACGCCGTTCCAGCGGCTTCGGAATCGAGCGCCGCGACCTTCGCTCCTGCGGTGCAGGGCAACGTGGCTGATTCCACGGGTGCTTTGATTCCCGGTGCGCAGGTGCAGTTGAGTACGGGGCAGGGCAAGCTCGTTAAGGCCGCCATTACCGATAGCGGTGGTAACTTCGACCTTCCCGCGATACCTCCAGGCGACTACACGCTTACGGTGACGCTGAGTGGATTTCAGACTCTGACGCAGGCAGTTCATGTGGGTGCGAATGGTCTGCCTGCTCCGTTGCAGATCAAGCTGGCGGTCGCGCAGTCGGTGACCGAGGTGAAGGTGACGGCGGATACGGTTGACATCACGAGCTCCGACGCCAACGGCGATACCTCGGTGATGACGGCAGCCGATCTGAAGGCGTTGCCGGTTTTCGATAACGATTATGTGACTGCGATGAGCAGCTTTCTCGATTCAGGAGACACGGCGACGGCAGGTGCAGGACTGATGGTTGACGGCGTCGAGTCGAACCGGGTGACGGTTTCCGCTTCGGCGGTGAAGGAGATCCACATCAACGAAGACCCGTTCACTGCGCGATATTATCGTCCGGGACGCGGGCAGATGGAGATCATCACCAAGCCGGCTGCTGATGAGTATCACGGGGAGTTTAATTTTCTCTTTCGCGACTCCGCGCTGAATGCGAAGAACGCCTTTGCGCCGAGCAAGCCGTATGAACAGCGGCGAATTTATGAGGGGAATGTCACGGGGCCGATAGGCCACAGCAAGACGACGGGGTTTCTCTTTTCGTTCAACCGCGCTGAAGAAGATGTGAATGCGATTGTGAATGCGACTGTCTTGCCGACGGAGACGAATCCGAGCGGCGTGGTCAATGAGAATGTAGCGGCGCCGACTCGTGATACGGAGTTTTCGATTCGCTTCGGACACCAGTTCAGCGAGACGAACAATGCATTCATTACTTACGCCTTTCAGGACTCAACGAATACGAACCAGAACGTGGGCAACCAGACGCTGGCAGAGGCCGGGATCGATACGGAGTATCGCGAGAATGACCTGATCCTGCATGACGACCTGGTGATGGCTGCAAACAAGCTCAATCAGGCTTCGCTCGTCTTCGAGAGTGTTTATAACCCGACGACCGATGTAGCCGAGGCTTCGCGGATCAATGTGCAGGGGAACTTCCTTGGCGGCAGCGCGCAGGCTGACCAGTTGAACACGGAGTACAACGCGCGCCTGAGCGATATGGTTTCGTGGACGGTGGGTCCGCATTCGTTCAAGTTTGGCGTGAACGTGCCGCATTTCAGCAGGCGGGTGATGGATGATCACACCAATCAGGACGGTACTTACGTTTTTGGCCCGACTTACGCGGCTGATGGCGTGACGGTGATTGCGACTGCGTTGCAGAATTATCAGAACAATATTCCGTTCACTTATTCGCTGGGGCAGGGACAGGTCAGGTTTGTCTACCATCAGCAGGAGGCGGGCGGGTTCTTTCAGGACCAGATTAAGCTGAAGCCGACTCTGTCGATCACTCCGGGGCTGCGGTATGACTGGCAGAACGCGTTGACGAACGACAGGAACAACTTTTCGCCGCGCTTCTCCTTTGCGTGGGCGGTTGATCCGAAGACGAAGACGGTTTTACGCGGTGGGGGCGGGATCTATTTTGATCGCGTTGGCAGTAGTCCGATCCTCGATCTGGCGCGCTATCAGTATGCGAAACGCCGCGCGTTGTCGATTTCCGCGAACCAGGAGCCGCTCTGCTATCCGATCGAGAACTGCCTTGATCCGGATACGCTGTCGCCCTCGCTGGCCGAGTATGCGCCGGGAGTGCGGACGCCGTATCGCTTCAACTACGGCCTCTCGCTTGAACGCGAGATTGGCGAGAAGGCGACGATCGCGGTTGGTGGCCGCGGGCAACATGGGGTAGGGATGTTCCGCTCGATCGATATCAACGCGCCGACCGCCGCTTCAGGCTACACAGAGCGGCCTGATCCGAATTATGCGCGGATACGGGAGATGCAATCCGAGGGCACGCAGGACGGAGACGCGCTGGACATCAACTATCGCGGGCGTTTCAATCGGTGGTTCAACGCTTTTGCCTGGTATACGTGGAGCCACTACGCGAACAACACCAGCGGCATTTATTTCTATCCTCAGAACCAGCTCGACCCGGAGGCAGAATGGGGCCGCGCCGACTGGGAGGCCGGTCAGCGATTCGGCATTTATGGCGAGATCAACGGCGAGCACTTGCTGAATCTCGGCTTCGGGGTCTTTGCTCACTCTGGTAACCCATATACGATCACCACGGGGGCCGATCCGTATGGAGACAATCTTTATAACGCGCGTCCTGACGGTGTGGCGCGCAATAGCGAGATTGGGCCGGATTACTCCGATCTGGATTTGCGCTGGGGTTACGATTTCAAGCTGAAGCCGCGCGAGGCGGATAAGAGTCCTACGCTGGGTGTTTCGGCGTCGGCGTTCAACGTGCTGAATGAAGTCAACGGATCGTATATTGATTCGGTACAGGGGTCGGCGGACTTTAACCAGGTGATTGCGGCTTATCCTGCGCGGCGCTTTCAGCTGGCGATGCGGTTTACGTTCTAGGCGAACCTTTGAGGCCTTTGCCTGTTCGACGTCGCGTGCAGATTTCACGGCGCTCTAGGTCGCCGGTTCTCCAAGCGGAGGCGCGGGAGGGAGGAGAGTGCCTTCGTCTGCGTCGGACGGTGAGTCGAAGAAGTCCAGGATGAAGGGATCAGGCTCCGGCGGGCCGGGCCTTACGAAGATGACCGTCTGGGTGGGCTCGGCGACGGCCTGCACCAGCGCCGTGACGATGCCTCGCTGCCAAATTCGTGAGGCGAGCAGGAAGAGTAGACCGATCTGACTCAAGAGGAATACGGGCAGAATCAGATGGGAAGCCTGGTTGACTGTCCAGATCCAAAGGAAGATGGCGAAGCTGAGCACGCCCACGGTTCCAGCGACGATGTAACTGATGAGCGCGTGGCCAAAATGCTGCCGTAGCAGATGCAACGACGGGCCCAGGCTGCGGCGGACGCGGCGATCGCCTTCGAGGCCCATTTTGACGACGTAGACTTCGGCGATGTCAAACCAGAGCCGTAAGACAAGCGCGATCAGGAGAAGGACGAGAAGAGTGAGCACAAAGCGGAGATCAAAGGCGGCCTCGACATAGTGTTCATCGGCGTGTTTGAGGTAGATCGTGCGGAGCCAGCCTAGCGGTCCGAGAATGAGACCGCCGATTATGGCGGCGAAGAGCATGAGTCGGAAGAAGCGCCAGAAATATTCGACCCCGGCGCGGAGGATGGTGGCAAGGCGCGGTTTTTCAGAGGTAAGAAAGACGTGGATGATGCCGGCGGCGAAGAAGAACGCTAACAGGACAGAGAGCAGTGTGAGTGCCAATGTAACAGGGCCGGTACCAGGATCGTGTTCGTTGGCGTGCTGGAAGAGCTCGGCGTAATAAGAGATGTCGATGCCGGCGGAGAGCTTCTGCGCGGCGAGGGAGTGGTCGAGAAATGGGCCGATGCGGGCGTGAACGGAGGCTCCGCCAATGAGGCCGACGACGAGCAGCGCAAGGTAGCTCCACAGCAACGTGCGTTTGTTCGCGAGCAGGAGGCGAAGTCCGCCGAGGAAGACGCTGGGTGTGGTTGCGGCCATTTCTTGAACTCTCTCCTGGGCTCGGTTGCTGCTAACTAGACAGACTAGACTACCCAGCCGGCGAAGTGGGCCATGAGCTGCTGGGCGATCACCCAATACGAACTGATTTTCATGCTGGCGGCGCCATGGTTTGCAACAACGTAGCTGTTGTTGAAGAAGTTCGTGTCGAGCCATACCTGATGTTGCGGATCAATCTCGGCGGATACGAGTTGGGCCTTCTTAACGTAGGTGTAACGAGTCCAGCGATCGACTCCGTCCCAGTTTTCGCGGACGGTTGAGCCGTCGTCGAATTTCATCTCGACGGTTACGGGGAAGCTGAAGTCGCCCTTGCGATGGAGGCTGACGACGGTTCGATAGTCGCCTTTGTAGTTCTTGCCTGGCTCTTTCCACCAATCGACCGGTTCGCTGTCGGCGGCTTTGACTTCGTAATCGAGCACCTGGGTTCCGTAGACCGCCTGATCGAAGTAAGGGCGCAGGTTGGTGGTCTTGCCATCCGCCACGGCAACCTCTTCGATTGTCTTGAGGAAATCCTCACCGGTGGGATGGGTGAAACGATAGCGCATGAAGTAGGTGTGAAGGGCCCGTTGCAGAGTTTCCTGGCCGATTACCGATTCCAGGGTCTCGAGGACGGTCGCGGTCTTACCGTAGGTGACGCCGCTATAACTGCCGCCGGAATAGAACTTATAGGCGAAGCGGGTCATGGGATCATAGGTTGCGACGCCGATGTAGGAAAGGCGCTGTGCCTCGGTGTCGCTTATGTGCGCGAGGGGATATCCGATCGCTGAGGTTTCTTCGCCGAGCAAACTGCCGAGGATTTTAACCTCGGTGTAGGAATTGATGCCTTCGTCTAGCCATGCCTCTTCGAACTCGTTGGTTGCGACCATGCCGTACCAGTATTGATGGCCGAACTCATGCTCGGTAACGAGTTCGTTGAAGTAGAGCTTGTCGGGCAGGCCCCACGTGGTTCCGGCGGTGATCAGCGTAGGGTATTCCATGCCGTACATCTCGGAGCCTGGTTCGGGGTCGATCAGGGTCATTTGCTTGTACGGGAAGGGGCCGTACCACTGATCGAATTTCTGCATCGTGTGCTCGAGGATGTCGAGGTAGCGCTCCGTCTGACCTTGGTGCGCTTTGAGCACGAGAGCGTGCAATTTCACCGGGCCCATCGAAGATTGAAAGACGCGATCGGCAGCGACGAAGTTAGGCGAGGCGGCCCATGCGAAGTCGTGAATGTCTTCGCCGTGGAAGCTGAGTGTCTTGGTGCCGTCGGAGTTGGCCTCGTCGCCAGCAGGGACTCCACTTGCGCCGATGATGTAGCGCTTGGGGACATTCAGCTTGACGTCGAAGGTGCCGAAGTCAGCGAAGAATTCGGTGGTGGAGTGGTATTGGTGGCAATTCCAGGCGCCCTGGGTCTCGCCGGTCTTCTTCCAGAAGACGCCGACCTTAGGGAACCACTGGCCGCCCATGATGAAGTCGCGCTTCCAGCCATTGCGGGCGATGGAGATGGGGAACTTGTCGTGGAAGGCGATGTGGAAGCGGACCGTTTCATTGGGCGCGACGGGGCGCGAGAGCTTGACCAGCATCACGGTGTGGTCGGCCATGTTGCCGTCGTCGGGCGCGATGAAGCTCCACGATTTCGATAGATCGCCGAAGCCGTCGGCGGAGATGGCCTTGATGTCGATGCGACCGATCTTCTCAGGCAGGTAGGTTTCTTCGACTGCGCGAATGCCTCCGTTAGCGTGGTTTTCGTAGGAGAAGCTGGACTCGGGCCGGAAGGCGTTCAGATAAAGATGAAAGGGGAAGCTGTCCAGGGGCTGGCCGGTGAGGTTCTTGTATTCCAAGGTCTCGGTGGCATCGAGTGTCTTGGCGTTCGTGTCGATCTTGGCGTCGATCTCGTAGGCGACTACTCGCTTGGAGAGTGGGACTCCGTTAGGAGAATTTGTGGCGACGGAATCGGCGGCTAACGCGGGAATGGCCAAACAAATAGCGGCGGCGCACAGGACGCGGGGGAGTTGGAGATGAGCTGAGAATCGAGGCAAGGTGAAAGCCGCACTCAAAAAATGGTTGCGATGCATGCCGGAATTCTAAACAGAAATGTTAGTGAATTCGCAGAATGTTTACTGGGAGAGTGAGATTGAAGAGGAAGGGTGTTACATCATGGTTGCTCCTCAGAGATTCATGTATGTTGATGCTAAATAAGATAGCCTTGTTTTCAACAGCCGTACCCGCGCGAGTACCCTAGGCTCAAACAGGCATTCATACGCCGATTCAACTTGCGCTTGCTCGCACTTTCTAGGGCTACTGTGGACATGCGATGGCACGAAGACGGCGGAAAGGTCATGTGCACGTGCATCAGCTTCGCTGGTGTTCGGCGCGATCCTGCGTCCCGCAATCACTGAAGGGATTACAAAACCTCGTGGAAGCGAAGCAACACCGAGGTGAACGATCTTTCTCCTGTGGAAACGAAGAGACTTCGATTGAGCCATTCGTAGCGCCCTAGCGGCGCATCAAAGATCGGGGCTGCACGAAAGTAGTATTCGGATGGGGAAACCTTTACACCTTCCGTGAGGCGTTGCATGACCTCGGAGGGGCCATGGCGATATCCCTTGTTAATGACCCGAATGACTGCACCATCGTCTGTTTCCAGGGAATAGTGTGCCTCTATCTCGGCGATGCCATCGGGTCGAATTGTCTGCCAGTCCATCCCGCCGGGTAGAATCGTACCTTTCAAGCGCGGACCTTCAAATGAGCCGGAAAGGATCGGCACCATTCGTCGTTCTCCCCGCACTCCGTGGCCGAGCACGACCGTCGGCGCTAACTCCGCAACGAGATCAAAGACCGGGACCAACTGGATGCCGGTTTCCGTGTTCACCCTGCTCCTTTCCTGGCCATGACTTTCGCGAGCGTGCACAAGTTTCCTTTATCGCACTTTGCCTTCGAAACCCGGTAGTGCAAACGTAAGCCGATTCAGAGAATCGGTCTTTACACCCTCTCAATAACGGTAGCGATTCCTTGCCCGACTCCGATGCACATGGTGCACAGAGCGTAGCGACCGTGCGTCTTCTCCAACTGGTTGAGGGCGGTCGCTACCAGCCGCGCTCCGCTTGCGCCCAAAGGATGTCCAATCGCGATGGCCCCACCGTTGGGATTGACATGGGGCGCGTCGTCGGGAAGGCCCAGTTCGCGCAGGACGGCGAGCGACTGCGACGCAAAGGCTTCATTCAGCTCGATCGCGTCCATCTGCCCCAGCGTAAGGTTAGCCAGTTCCAGTACTTTCCTTACCGCGGGCACCGGCCCCATGCCCATGATGCTGGGCGCAACTCCTGCCGCAGCCGAGGCGATGATCCTCGCCCGCGGATGCAAGGTGTGCCTGAGCGCGGCGGCTTCGGAGGCTATCAGCAGCGCCGCAGCGCCGTCGTTAATTCCGGAAGCGTTGCCGGCGGTGATCGTTCCGCTGGCGCGCACTACCGGCTTCAGTTTTGCCAGTGCCTCCATGGTAGTGTCGGCCCGGGGGTGTTCGTCGGAGGTCACCAGCACGGGCGGCCCCTTTTTCTGAGGAACGGCGACGGGGATAATCTCACCCGCGAAGAATCCGGCGGAGATCGCAGCGGCAGTTCGTTGCTGACTCCTCAACGCGAAACCGTCCTGGTCTTCACGGGAAATATTGAAGTCGGCGGCAACGTTCTCTCCTGTCTCGGGCATGGTCTCGACGCCGTAGGCCTTTTGCATGAGCGGATTGATGAATCGCCATCCCATAGTTGTATCTTCGAGCTTCATGGACCGGGAAAATGCAGCATCGGCCTTGCCCATCACAAAGGGCGCGCGCGACATACTCTCAACGCCGCCCGCAATCATGAGTTCAGCCTCACCACTGCGAATAGCGCGGGAGGCCATAGCGATGGCGTCCATACTCGACCCGCATAGACGATTGACAGTTGTGCCCGGGACCTCCTGGGGCAGCCCGGCCAACAGCAACGCCATCCGGGCGACGTTCCTATTGTCTTCGCCAGCCTGGTTGGCACAGCCGAGGATAACGTCATCCACGTCGCCCCAGTCGATGCCAGGGTGCCGTTGCAGCAAAGCCGAAATTGGAACCGCGGCGAGATCGTCGGTGCGGATTGCGGCCAACGCGCCTCCGTAACGCCCGAAGGACGTGCGCAGCGCGTCGCAGATAAATGCTTCCGTCATCGTGAGTTCCTTTTCCGTGGGAATCGCGGGCCTCTCTTGGTCATATCGGGTTTGCGCTGAAGGCAAGAGTTCGTCTATCGCGCAATAGGCCCGCGACCCTGTCTTTGAGTCGATGAGTCGAGTTCGTCACTTCATCACGATGAGGGCGTCAAGTGCGACCGCGCCGTTCCCTTGCGGATAGACGATGATTGGGTTAATGTCCACTTCGCGGATTTGTGGCGCAGCCAGCATCAAGTTTCCCACGCAATGGACGATCTCAGCGGCGGCGCGGACATCCAGTGCCGGAGAACCACGGAAACCGCGCAGCAGAGCGGCGCTCTTCAATTGGAGTAACTCGCTTTCTATTGCCTCGACCGAAAGGTCAGGCGTAAGCAATCTGACATCGTGCAGCGCTTCGGCGAGTACACCTCCGAAGCCAACCAGCAGAACCGGACCCCAATCCGTATCGTTCTGCGCGCCAACGATCAACTCAGCACCTGCTTCTCCCATCTTTTCAACCAGGACGCCATCAAGGACCAGCTCTGGCCGAGCACGGGCAGTGTCGATGTGCATCCGCTCCCAACCTGAGGCAAGAGCCTTCGGAGTTGTTAGGTTGAGGGCGACTCCCCCCACATCGCTCTTATGCGAAAGGTAGGCTGACTGCGCTTTTAAGACCACCGGATAACCGATGCGTGCAGCGATTGACTGTGCTTCTTCGACGCTGCGCGCCAGACCGCCCGGCGGAATGCGGATTCCGAGGGCGGCCAGAATGTCCTTGCTGCTGTACTCGGGAATAACTCCCCCTAGAAGCGTCGGCAACTCGCCAGCTTTCAAGCCAACTTCCAAAGTCGACGCGCCACGCCTCACCTGCTGCTCGGCGAATGCGTTGAGGCGAGCCAGGGCGCGAAAGGCTCGTTCGGGCGAGGGAAAGAACGGCACTCCGAGGGCACGCAATTCGCGGACATAGGCCAGCGAAATCTGTGCGCCTTCATCGAGTCCCGCGAAGAGCACCGGTTTGGATGGCTTGAGCTTGCGTAGCGCCTCGATGATTGGCGGAAACTTAAGCCTGGCGGTCGCCTCGTCGGTCAGAATGATACCGAGGACGAGGCTGCCATAGCGGTCGTCATTGAGAATAAGGGGTAAGGTCCTGCCGTAGAGTTCGGGGTCGACCAGGGCCTGCGCGGTCACATCGAGCGGATTGGCCGACGGAATGAAGTCGGGCAGCACGCCACGCAGAGCGGCGGCAGTGGTGTCGCTCAATGCGGGAAGCGGCAGGCCGAGCATATCGCAGAAGTCGAGCGTCAGGGCCTTGAATGCACCGGACTCGGTGAGCACTGCGGCTCCGCCCGAAGGCAGAGAGGGGCAGCGAACCAACATCTCGGAGATATCCAGCAGCTCTTCCAGTGTGTCGACCACGACAACTCCAGCGTGGGAGACCTTGGTGCGCATCACCTGATAGTCGCCCGCCATCGCGCCGGTGTGGGTCTCAGCCGAGGCGCGGGCCGCTCCGCTTCGACCCGGATGCAGCAACACAATATGCTTGCCCAGGGAACGGGCGCGCGCGACCGTGGCGAGGAACCTCCGCGGATGCCGGAAGTGCTCGACGATCATCAGGATGACGCGGGTATGTTCGTCGTCAACCAGGTATTCGACGTAATCCTCGACGTTGCTGACCGCTTCGTTGCCAGTCGAGATGGAAAAGGAGATGCCAAGTTCGCGGCTTCGCAGACTAACGCCCACGACCGCCGCCATGGCGCCGCTTTGCGAGGCGATCGCGATGCCTTCCGTCCCGATGTGCTGCACAGGCGGCGTGAGGACGAAGGTCAATGGAACGCCGTCAACGAAGTTGACCATTCCAAGGCAGTTCGGCCCTTCGAGAATCATTCTGTAGTCACGGGCGATGGCGGCAAGCTTCTCCTGCTCGGCCCGTCCCTCGGCGCCGCTTTCCGCAAAGCCGGCGGAGAAGATGATGATCCCACCGACCCCTCGCCGGCCACAGGCGGCAACGCTTTCCAGCACGCTGGCGCGTGGAATGGCGAGCACGGCGCAGTCCACTCCATGCGGTAACGTATCGATGGAAGGCAGGCATGAACGGCCACGAATCTCGGAGCGTTTTGGGTTGACCAGGTGGAGATCACCGGCGAAGCCTGCGTTCTCGAGGTTGGCAAGGACGCTTGCCCCAAAGGACGATGGCGTCGGCGAGGCTCCAACAATGGCCACGGAGCGTGGCCGGAGCAGCCGGTCGATTCCGCCGTGTCGAGGGAAGGGAAGTGAGAGCCTCGGTTTCTTCGTCGATCTTCATCAAGGATTTCTCCTACGCGAGGGTGTTCGCATCGTCATCAGCCCCATACCTCGCGGGCAGTCTCGACGACCAGCTTCAGTTTTGCCCACTGATCGGCCTCGGTAAGGTCGTTGCCCTCCATGGTGGAGGCGAAGCCGCACTGTGGGCTCAATGCCAATTGCTCTAACGGAAGAACCTTCGCGGCTTCGTCGATACGTTGCAGAAGCTCCTGCTTATTCTCCAGCGCGGCGCGCTTGCTGCTCACTAACCCGAGAACTACGGTCTTGCTCCGGGGAACAAATCGCAGGGGTGCAAAGCCGCCCGAGCGTTCATCGTCATACTCCAGCAGGAAGCGATCCACCGCCAGTTCGTGAAAGAGCCGCTCGGCAATCGCGTCGTAGCCCCCCTCGGCGTACCAGTGGCTGCGATTGTTGCCCCGGCACAGATGGATGGCCAGAGTGACGCCCGTTTGCGCGGCTGCGGCAAAGCAGGCATTGTCCGCGCGCAGGGAGGCAGTGAGCATCGACTCGGTATCGACGCGCAGCTCTTTCTCCATCCACTCCCGCCATTTCGGATCGAGGAAATAGCTATACCGGGGGGCGTCGATCTGCAAATACGAGACGCCGCTTCCGGCGAGGGTCTTCAAATCCGCCGTCATGATTGCGGTGATGTCCTCTAACAAGGCAAATGGATCGCGATACACCGCGTCGGTCACACCATACTTGAAAGAAATCGCAGGGAACTGCGTGGCGCTGGGCAGCGTCATCTTGATTGGTCCGGGCGCATTTTCTCGCAGAAAGGGGAGCTCTCGGCCGGTCAGTGGCTGTTTCTGCCGCAAACGCGAATTCACGATGCCGGTGACGCTGCTCACGGCGGGTTTCTGTTCCGCGGCCTGCCCCGTCGCCTCATCCCAATGCCGCGACACAGCATCGCCGAGGTCAAATCCCTCGACCGCATCGGTGAAGTCGCTCATGAAGTTGCTGCGGCGCAGCTCACCATCGGTAAAAACCTCAAGGCCGAGCTCTTTCTGTCTTTCAAGCACGCGCAGGATGTGCTTGTCTTCGAGCGCGTGAAGCAGCTCTGGGGAGGCCTGGGACAATCGAGCTGCCAGGAGCTCGGCGGGCCGAAGAAAACTGCCGACGTGGTCAGCGCGATAGTGCGGTACAGCTGTCATCGATATACCTCTCCTATTTCAACTACGCCTCTAGAAGGGATAGTGCCGTGGCTCGGTCTGGACGGTGATCCAGCGAAGGTCGGTGAACTCGGCGATCGAGGCTTTGCCTCCAAAGCGGCCATAGCCGCTGTCTTTTACTCCGCCGAACGGCATCTGTGCCTCGTCATGGACCGTTGGACCGTTGATATGGCACATGCCCGATTCGATTTGCGCCGCTACCCGCAGACCCCGGGCCGCGTCGCCCGTAAAAACGGCTGCGGAAAGGCCATAAGGCGAATCGTTGGCGATCCGGACAGCTTCGTCTTCGCTCGATACGCGGACGACAGCGACGACCGGGCCAAAGGATTCCTCCGAATAAAGCTTCATCTCCGGTGTGACGCGGTCAAGAATCGTAGGCTGCATGACTGCGCCCTCGATGTGGCCGCCGAGGACGAGCGTCGCTCCCTTGGCGATGGCGTCAGCCACAAATGTACCGATACGCTCAGCGGCCTCGCGGCTGATGATCGTGCCCAGAGCAACGTCGTCGCGGCGCGGGTCGCCCGCCACCAGGCTTCCCGCTCTTGCGACCAGCCTCTCCACGAAGGTGTCGCCAACCATTTCGTCTACGATGATGCGTTCGGTGGACATGCAAATCTGCCCTTGGTTCATAAACGCGCCAAAGCTCGCGCCGGCCGCGGCGGCGTCCAGGTCGGCGTCGTCGAGGACGAGGAAAGGTGCTTTTCCGCCCAGTTCCAGCAGCACCGGCTTTAGATGTTTTGCCGCGATCTGAGCGATGATGCGCCCTACCGGCGTCGAACCGGTAAAGTTGACGCGGCGCACGGCGGGATTTGCAAGCAAGCGCTCAACGATCGCCGGCGCATCGGCGGGCGCGTTGAGAATAACATTAACCACGCCGTCGCCGAGCTCAGCCTGTTGGAGTGCGGTACCAACCAACCTATGGACTCCCGGACAGAGTTCGGATCCTTTCAGCACCACCGTGTTGCCGCAGGCCAGCGGCATCGCGATGGCCCTCATGCCGAGGATCACCGGCGCGTTCCAGGGCGCCATGCCCAGCACGACTCCGCAGGGCCGGCGCATCGCCAGCGCTACGCTGCCGGGCACGTCCGAGGGGATGACCTCTCCCGTGATCTGGGTTGTCATGCTGGCCGCCTCGCGCAGCATGTTGGCGGCGAGCATGACGTTGAAGCCGTACCATCCGGATGTCGCGCCCGTCTCAGCGATCCCGGTCGCGATGAACTCCGGAGTAAGCGAATCGACAATGTCGGCGGCGCGTAGCAGGCGTTTGCGGCGCTCAGTTGGATTGAGCGCGCTCCAGACAGGAAACGCAGCCTGCGCGGCTGACACAGCAGCGTCGGCGTCCTCAAGAGTCGCCGCAGCAGAGCGCGAAGCCACCTCTCCGGTGAAAGGGTCGATGCGGTCGAAGGTTGCGCCGTCCCGCGCCGGCGTCGATTTGCCCCCGATAAGTAATTCGACGGACTGCATAGCTTGTCTACCTCACCGCTTGTACGATTGCAGACCGGGCTTAATGCTCTTTTCGTCGAGGAACTGTTTCAGCCCTTGCTCGCGACCGTGCTCGGGATCGCGATGCATGGCCTGGTCGAGTTTGGCGTAGAGGTAGTCCTCGTTCTGCTCCCAGGTCAGCTCGCGGCAGCGTTTGAAACCGTGTTTTGCGGCGCGCAAGACAACCGCGTTTTTGTCGACCAGCTTCTTGGCCAGAAGAATCGTCTCTTCGCGTAGCTTCTCCAGGGGGACGGCTTTGTTCACCAGCCCATACTCGGCCGCCTGCACTCCAGTGAACGTGTCGCCGGTCATGATGTATTCGAGCGCCTTGCGATGGCCGACGGTGTCGGCCATTGCCTTACTCACAAGGTTGCCGGGCGGGATGCCCCAGTTGATCTCAGAGAGGCCAAAGACCGCCGTCTCCGCTGCGATGGCGAGATCGCAGGCGACCAGCGGCGAAAACGCTCCACCAAAGCACCAGCCGTTGACCATGGCGATGGTTGGCTTGGCGTACATTCTCAGCAGCTTCCACTGCCATTCGCTTGCTTCGCGGCGGATCTTCTCCTGATAGGCCTCAGGCTTGCTGTCGACCTCCCGGAAATATTCTTTAAGGTCCATCCCCGCGGAGAAGGCCGTTCCCTCGCCGGTAAGGACGACCACCCGCGCTGCCTCATCGAGCTCCAGCGCCTCCAGCACCTCGCGCATCTCGATATTCAGCGTCGGGCTCATGGCATTGCGCTTCTCGGGGCGGTTGAAGGTGACCCACGCAATCCCTTCGTCGATCTCCACTTTGACCGTCTTCCATCGACCTTCGCATTCCGTCATCTGTTCTCCCTCAACGTGGACACTTGTTGCCACGTTGCACTTCTCTTCAGGTTTGAACCTGCATCGCTTGCGAAGCCCATCGATCGATGGATTCCATTGGCAGACCCACATAATTTTCCGCTAGGGACTTGGCTGCCGCTCGAGAGCTGGTCACATAGTCCAACTCGGCAATCTGCCTTCGCTGGTCGAATGGATTGGCATCGGGGAATTGATGCAGCATGGAAGTCATCCACCAGGAGAAGCGCTGCACCTTCCAGATGCGCCGCAGGCAAATCTCCGAATAGCGATCGAGCAATGTAGTCGCGCCCGACTGGTAGTAGTCCGCCAGGCCCTGTGCCAGCACCCGCACATCGGCGATTGCCAGGTTCATGCCCTTGGCTCCGGTCGGCGGCACGATATGGACAGCGTCCCCGGCGAGAAACAGTCTGCCGAACTGCATCGGCTCGGTCACGAAGCTACGCATCGGGGTCACCGACTTCTGCGTGATCCGGCCCACATTCGGCGCCCATCCATCTTCGCTTCGCAGGCGTAGCAAGAGCTCATCCCAGATGCGGTCGTCGGGCCAATTGCCGATTTCTTCTGTGGGGTCGCATTGCAGATACAGCCGAGTCACTTTAGGCGACCTCATACTGAAGAGCGCAAAGCCGCGGTCATGGTTCATGTAGACGAGCTCGTTCCGGGATGGTGCGGCATCGGCAAGGATCCCCAGCCAGCCGAATGGATAGGTACGCTCATGTATCGTGAGCACGCGATCGGGCACCGACGGTCGACAGATTCCGTGAAATCCGTCGCAGCCGGCGATGTAGTCGCAGCGCAACTCGTGGCTGGCGCCGTCTTTTTCATAACTAACGAGCGGCGCATCGCTATCGAAATCGTAAATGTTGACCTCCTCGGCCTCGAAGACGATCTCGCCGCCAGCGGCGAGCCTGGCCGCAATGAGGTCTTTGACCACTTCATGCTGGCCGTAAACCGTGACTGCCTCGCCGGTCAGCTCTCTCATGTCGATGCGATGACGTTTACCCGCGAAGCCCAGCTCAATCCCATGGTGAAGCAAACCCTCTCGGCGCATTCGTTCGCCCAGGCCGGTTTGGTTAAGTAGATCGACGGTGCCCTGCTCCAGCACTCCAGCGCGGACCCGCTCCTCAACATACTTGCGGCTGCGCGCTTCGATGATGACGGACTCGACGCCGCGCAGATGCAGCAAATGCCCCAGCATCAGTCCAGCCGGCCCTGCGCCGATGATCGCTACCTGTGTCTTCATACGGTCCCGGTTTCTACGGTTTCTTGTTGCCCGGCTCATCGGGCTTCCCATCGTCGTTCAATGAGTCGATTTCACTAAACACTTGCTGCGCCCAGTGAAAAGCGTTGTTGGCCGCCGGAAGGCCGCAGTAGATCGCGCTCTGCAGCAGCACCTCCTCGATCTCCGGCCGCGTCACGCCGTTGTTGAAGGCCGCCCGCACATGCATTCGAAACTCCTCTTCGCGGTTAAGCGCGACCATCATAGCCAGAGTGAGCAAGCTGCGTGTGTGCCGGGGGAGACCCGGGCGCGTCCAGATCTCGCCCCACGCGTATCGAGTGATGAAGTCCTGGAATGTCGAATTGAACTCGTTCCGGTTTGCGAGCGAGCGGTCGACATGGGCATCGCCCAGGACGCTTCGCCGGACCTTCATTCCTTCTTCGTATCGATCGCGATCGTCCATCGAGCTTGCCCTTCCTACGCAACCAGAAATTCCAGAACCGCCGAATTGAACTTATCCGGGGCTTCCACATTCGATAAGTGGGCCGCGGGCAGCTCGATATAACTTGCTCCCGCGATGGTATCGGCCAGATATCTTCCCTCGCTCGGTGGTGTGACCCGGTCCTCGGATCCGGCGATGACCAGCGTATTGACCGCAATGCCCCGCACCGTCTCCCGCTGGTCCATATCGCGGATTGCGGCGCAGTTCGCTATGTAGCCTTCCGCCGGGGTTGAGACCAGCATCTTCCTTGTGCGCGCGAGTACTTCCGGTGCGCTCTCTTGAAAAGCCGGCGTAAACCAGCGTTCGAGCACCAGAGGAACAGCGGCTTCAACACCGCCGTTGAGCACCAACTCAATGCGAGTGTTCCAACTCTCGTTAGTGCCGATCTTTGCAGCGGTATTGCACAACACCAGCCCGGTTAACCGCTCAGGAGCATTGACGCCAAGCCACTGGCCGATCATGCCGCCCATCGAGAGACCACAGAAGCAGCAATGTTCTATCCCCAGGTCATCGAGCAACGCAATGACGTCGCTCCCAAGCTGCTCAATCGTGTAGGGGCCGGGCGGAACCGACGACTGACCGTGGCCGCGCTGGTCAAATCGCAGAAGGCGGAAATACTTGGCGAAGTCCGGAAGTTGCGGGTCCCACATATTGAGATTGGTGCCGAGACCGTTTGAAAGCAGCAGAACCGGCTTATCACTCTCGCCGTCCCAGCGGTAGTGCGTGCGCACTCCGGGAAGATCGATGAAACCATCCATTACTTTCTCCGTACCGGCCGACCGGCGCGAAAGTACCTGGTCGATCGACAACAGCGCAGTCCCGAGGTAATTGGCGGGACTCAGCGCAGCGTCCAGTTCAGCTTCGGTCATCAGCGCCGAAATTTCAGCGTCGTTGAGAAGCGCCTGCGGCAAAGTTCCGTTCTCCTTAATCGCCCGGTCACACGCTTTCGTCACCAAATCATGTGCGCGGGATTTGCCAGCGCGAGGAGCAAGCGCCATCATAACCGCCTCCGCCATGATCAGACCGCTGGTTAAGTTGAGGTTTGCCTCCATCCTGGCGCTGTCGACCCCGAGTTCCGCAATCAGATCGGTGGTGCGCTCGAGTGCCCCGGCGCATAGGTTGAATATCTCCGGCAGCGTCTCCCACTCGGCGGGCCAGTTACCCAAGCCGCGCTCGTGCTCCTGCACCATGGCGGTTAAGACGGTGGCGACCAGCCCGGGCACTCGGACCGACGCAGTCAATATGGCTGCGCAGACGACGGGGTTGCGTTTCTGTGGCATCGTCGAGGAGGCGCCTCGCCCCATTCCCGCCGATTCAAAGGCCTCGGCCACCTCAGTCTGCATCAGCAGCGATATGTCTCTTGCGATTTTGCCGAGAGATGCCGTCACGAGACCCAGGGTGGTCGCGATCTCGGCCACGCGATCACGAGATGTGTGCCACGCGATATCGGGATGGGCAAGGCCAAGCAGGCTCGCCAGCTTCTCGCCTACTCTCTCGCCGTCCTCACCAAGCGAAGCCAGCGTTCCCGCCGCACCGCCGAACTGCAGTGTCGGAGCATGCTCGCGCAGTTCGCGCAGACGCGATCGATGGCGAAGCATTGCATCGAGCCAGCCCGCCGCCTTCCATCCAAATGTTATCGGGACGGCCTGTTGCAGCCAAGTACGACCAGCCATGATCGTGCCCGCATGCCGCTCCGCCAAGATCGCTAAATCTGCACACAAACCGTTGATCGAGGACTCGACGAGATCCAGCCCCTCGCGCGCCTGCAGCATGAATCCGCTGTCGATCACGTCCTGGCTGGTCGCCCCCCAGTGGACATACTTCGCCGCCTCGGCATCTTCGCTCTTCACCGCCTCAGTGAGTTGCCTGACCAGCGGAAGCGCCAGCGTCCCGGTCACGGCTGCGCCCTCGCGAAGCGCTTGAAGATCGAGCATCTCCACCCGGCATCCGGCGGCGATCGCAGTCGCCGCACCCTCCGGAATCAGTCCGCAGGCGGCCTCAGCCGACGCCAGCGCCGACTCGAAATCGAGCATGCGCCGCAGGCGGTTCTCGTCGCTGAATACGGCGAGCATCGAGTCGGAATAGAAGAGATCGTCAAACAATGCCATGCACACCTATCGAGCCGTTCAGCAGTCGAAGAACACTGTCTCTCGCTCACCCTGAAGGTTAATCTCCCAAGTGAAAGCTGCGCCAAGCCCGTTGGTGCGCTGGGCTATGAGGGTCGCTCGCCGCGACCCGGGCACAAGCTGCAGCACGGGGTCGCTGTCCAAGTCTTCATTTGGAAAATACATACGGGTAACCAGGTCCTTCAGTAGACCGCGCATCATCAGCCGGACAGCTAGATGGGGAGCCTGCATTCTTCCGCCCGATCCTGGAACCCCGCCGGGTTTGATCGTTGAAAAAGCGAAACGCCCCTCTGCATCGGTTGGAATCCGCCCGAAGCCGCGAAAGTCTGACGTTCCCGAATATTCTCCCTTTGCATCCGCCTGCCATATCTCTACCACCGCGTCCGGTACCGGCTTGCCGTTGCCGTCCGACACCCGGCCCTCGACGGTCACATGCTCGCCAGGGGTGTCCGCAGGGGCGAGGCGGAGGGTATTGAGGTGCTCGAGGCCGATACGGAAGTAAGGCCCGACCGTCTGCCAGGTTGTGGTTTGCAAACTCATTTCTTGTCCTCGAAGGGGGTTTCGTCGCGGCCCCGCAGCACTATGTCGAACCTGTAGGCCAGGCACCAGTCCGGCTTGACGTTCTCCCAGTCGAAATACGAGATGAGCCGGTTGCGCGCCTTTTCATCCGCAGTGCAATTGAAGATGGGGTCGTAGGGAAGCAGCGGGTCGCCGGGGAAGTACATCTGTGTAACTAGCCTGGTTACAAATGCCGGTCCCAACAGCGAAAAATGGATGTGCGCCGGCCGCCAGGCGTTGTAGTGGTTGCCCCACGGATAAGATCCTGGCTTGATAGTGACGAATTTGTAACCGCCGCCGCTATCTGTCAGTGTGCGGCCGCTGCCGCTGAAGTTTGGGTCGAGCGGCGCGTCATGCTGGTCGCGCTCATGCATGTACCTTCCGCAGGCATTAGCCTGCCAGATCTCGATCGGGGTGTTTCGAAGCGGTGTGCCATTTTCGTCCAGCACTCTCCCGCTTACGATGATCCGTTCGCCGATCGGCTGCCCGGAATGCTGTTTGGTCAGATCTGTCGTGGTAGGGTTTGAGAACTCTGCGCTGAGGTCCGGGCCGGTCACCTCCGAAAGGGTATGTGGCAGCCTGATCAGCGGTTGCGCAGGAGCGCGTTCTATGGAACTGACATAAGCGGGATGTAGAAGCTGGGGTTGGGTGCCGGGGTAGTGCCGACGGTACGGCGCAACCTGCAAACTCGACGACGCCTCCGAAGCGGCATCTTCGAGCGTCCTTCCCGGGATTTCGCCTTTCGCCATTTCCATCTCTCTCCCTCCCGTGACCTTTGCTGCATGTCAACTCCGCACGGCTCTTAACTCATCCCTCGGCGGATGCTGCGCCGTGCGCCGCCTCGGTCCGCGCATAGAGGTCGCGCAGGGCCTTGAGCTCGAACTCCGTCGGGGCTGGCGTCTCCTTTAACTCTTGCGCTACTTTCAGTTCCCATCCGGTCGCTGCTTTCGCCTGCTCCACGGTCACGCCCGGATGCAGGGCGGCGAGGGTAAATTCGGAGGTCTCCCGGTCAGGGACGAGGACACCCAAATCCGTAATCACCACCGTTGGTCCCTTACCGCGAAGTGGTTGCCTCGCAGAGTCACTGTTTCGTAGAGAGGCATTTGACGCGGGCTGATGGCCTGCCGAAGTAACAAAATGAAGTTGTTCCACGAAGGTCCGCTTGTTTTGCTTTAGGACGATCCAGACTTCTTTCGACAACGTGGCGATCTCCGGCGCGCCCCCGGCGCCCGGCAGACGAACCTCTGGCGTGGCGTAGGTGCCGCCGATGATTGTGGTGTTGATGTTGCCATACTTGTCGATCTGCGCCGCGCCCAGAAAGCCGACATCGACTCTGCCCGCCTGCAGCCAATAGCGAAAGATCTCCGGTACCGAGACAACAGCGTCTGCTGTTTCGGCGAGCTCACCGTCACCAATAGACAGCGGCAGGACGGTGGGCTTGGCCCCAATCGTTCCCGACTCATAGATCAGGACCACCTCCGGCGCGTGAGTATTCCGGGCCAGGTTTGCCGCCGCACTGGGCATGCCGATGCCGACAAAGCACACCATACCGTTGGCCAGCCTTCGGGCTGCCGTTATGGTCATGATTTCACTCGAGGTATAAGCAGGCTCAGTCACGACCCACCGCCGTTTCAAGCTTCAGGCTACGCCGGAATTCGGCAAAGTCCTGGGTCCCAAGCACGTGCTCGCGCATCCAGGAGAGAAAGGTTTCGCGGTCGCGGGAGATGCCATCCCACGCTTTGCAAAACGCGTTGTCGCGCTGATAGTAGCCGTGGGCGTAAGAGGGATGCGCGCCGCCGGGGACTTCGCAGACAAACGTGAGCACCCAGGCGGGAAGAACGCATGCATTCATAGGCGCTTCAAGGTCATCGACGATCTCTTCAACCGTAACAATGGACTTCCGCGAGGCGAGCACGGCTTCTTTCTGAATGCCGGTAATGCCCTGAATCAATACGTTCCCCTTGCGGTCCGCCTTCTGAGCATGAATGATGGCGACATCGGGCGTCAGCGCACGCGTGGCGGCAAGCACCTCTCCGGTGAAGGGGCAGGTCACCGAACTGATCGAAGTATTGTGCTTGGGAAGGTCGGAGCCAAGATATCCGCGCAGCACAGCGAAGGGAAGACCTGAAGCGCCGGCCTGGTAGCGAGCGGCCATATCCGCGTGGCTGTGCTCTTCGATCGCGAGAGGCCGAGGCCATCCTCTTTGGATCGCGTCGCGAAAGCGGTGCAGCGATCCAACGCCGGGGTTGCCTCCCCAGGAAAAGACAAGTTTCGCGGCGCAGCCCATGCCGATCATCTGGTCATAGATCAGGTCGGGCGTCATGCGAACCAGGGTCAGGTCTTTACGTCCTTGGCGGATTACCTCGTGACCGGCGGCGAAGGGTATCAGATGGGTAAATCCCTCCATAGCCAGCGTCGCGCCGTCGCCGACCAGCGCGGCCACTGCCTCTCGCAATGTGGCGATCTCAGCCAAACCTTATCTCCTGCCACTCTTAATCGCGCTGTACGCCGTAAACCGCACGATGAACCGGAACTCATTATTAGTCGTCCCGTCCGCGCCTCTGTCAAGTCGCCTGCCCTACCGAGATTCCTGGCGATCCTGGCCAGTTTTTGAAGGGCCCTGTTTGCCGAGTTCTGTAGCCAAAACAAATCATGCAGCTCCGGAGCGGCGCGTGGTGGCTTTCCTGGGAGATGGACCCTGGGATTTGCGCGTCGAATAATACGCGAGAAAGACATCCACTGCATGCGGTACGTGTTGACTGGCTTTCATTGCGGGGTCCGTGCGGCCGAGGGCGATTGCGGTCATGAAACGGGCGGTGATCACCATATCCAGGAAGTCGTCGGCCGCCTGAAGAGGGTCGGTTTTTCGGAGCTTGCCAGTCTTCATCTGCCGCTCGAGAAACCTCGCCGTCTGCTGGCGGCCGGCGCCCGGCCCGAGAAGATAGAACCTCCTGGCGGCCAAGGGATCGTGGAAAGACTCTGCCGCGACGATCCGGAACACATTGCCAAATTTCTTAGAGACGATGAAATTGAAGATCGCGGTGCCCGCATGAAGCAAAACAGATCGAAGGTCACCGGTCGCGCCCCACTCCATATCCATCTCCGACCCCATGCTCTTTTGCAGCCCCGTAATCGCGGCCGATAGGATCGCCCGCTTGTCTTTGAAGTGAGTATAGAGCTCTCGTTTGGAGACCTTGGCCCGCCTAGCGATGTCTGCGGTACTGGTTTTCTCGAAGCCGAGTTCAAGGAAAAGTTCAGAGGCAGCATCGAGGATGCGTGACAGATGGTCGGGCTTTTGGGCCTCTTTGCGAGCGGGCATCAAATCATCTCACTGTTGCGAGTGTAGGCCGCGCGCAAACCGGCCATCGCGCCTTTCGTCGAGATTTCAGGGTAGTGGTACTTCAGTTAGTTTAGGATCTGCGGCAGAGAACCACAGACCGAAAGTATATCGTGAGGCGGCGCCGCAACTCGAATCCGATAACCGCGCCCTCGGGATCATCGGGCAGCCGACAGTCGCCGAGCAGTAAACTCTTTAGCCGGCCATCAGGTGGCTCCGGAAGAAGGCCTCTACCAGGTCAAAACCAAAAGGAACCTTCTCGACGTGCTCGCCGAAGGCGGACCTGGATGCAGACGAGGTCCGATAAACCGTGATTGCACCCGGATCAACAAAGTCGAGTTTGGAGTTGTTGAAGAAGCCATGCCCAAGATGCTCCATGACCAGGAGTGTAGCGTCAGTCTCAGCGTCACGAAGCGCCTCAAAGAGAAACAGGCTCTGCTGCCAGGGCATTAATGGGTCGTGCAGACCATGCAGAAGAAGGAAGGGCGGAGCGCCGCTGTGCGCATATGTAACCGGATTCGCTAATGCGACTTCTGCCGGTGAGCTGCCAACCGACGTACCGAGGAAGCGCGATTCGAAGGAATCCGGATGGCTTGCCGGCAGCAAGTTTGGAACCGAAACACTTTCGACATCGACGCGTTGCGACTCGACTGGAATACGGTCGGCGTCAATCCGCGAGAAATCCGTAGGGCCATACCCGCCGAGCACTGCTTGCACGCTGCTGGAGAAGCCCGAATGCTCCTCGTCGACAAACTGGGATTCATCGGAGAGCGCTGCGCATGCCGCCAAATGCGTTCCGGCAGACGATCCCCAGAGGCCGATATGATCGCTGTCCAGATTGTATGTTTCGGAGACGGAGCGAATCCAGCGCACCACCGTCTTGGTGTCTTCGACAGGTGCCGGAAAAGTAGCTTCGTCGCTTAGTCGGTAATCGAAGCTCACGATTGCAAATCCGCGCTCTGCGATAAATCGAGATAGTTCCGGGGCAAGATGGCGATCTCCAAAGCGCCATCCGCCGCCATGGACCCAGACGACCACAGGAGCCTTGCTGGCGGGCAATGAAGGAAGATACAGGTCCGCAAGCCGCGGCTTTCCGCCGGCATGGCTGTAGATCTGGTCCCGAACCTCCTTTACCGGATAGAGCTTCGGTCTTCCTGGAAAGATGTTCACGCGGGGCCTGCCCCCGGAGGTGGTCCGGGCCTGCCCACCATATGTAGGTCCAACTCACCCATATGCTGAATCACACGATCAAAACGGAAGGGCGGCGGAACCAGGGGGTATATATGGCCCTCGAAGGGCTGGCAGAGATAGCGGAAGAAGTTCTCGAATATGCCAGGCGTCAGGAAGCCGATGAAGCGAGTGTCCTCGCGGGCGATCTTGAAGGCGTGCACCGCTCCAGGCGGAACGTGCAGGAAATCACCGGCTTCGAGCAGAATATGTTCCTCGTTGATGAACATCTGCAGGCCGCCTTTTATGCAAAAGAACGTCTCGGTCACCTTGTCGTGGTAGTGACGCGGAATCTCCGGACCGATAGGCCCTTCGGTGAGTAACGAGATGAATGTGCCGTCACTGTGAATCTGAGTACCCAGGAAAGTGTAGAGCTGTTCTGCCGCCAGCATGCGCTCGCCCTCATACGACGCGAGCACGAAGGGTACCTGCGCTTGTGGGCTTTGGGACGCCGGAGACGCCGGCTCTGTAGAAACGGGATCCAGGAGCTCCGTGTCGACCGCCTCGCCAAGTTTGCGCCACTCGGGAATTTCCGTCGTCTCCACGTAGACTGTGCCGGGGTATAAACTACCGAAGCTCTGATAGAGTTGGTTCGCTTTTCCGCCAAAGGTCCAGGTCAGCACCCGGCAACGGTGCTCCTCATAGGTAAAGCCATGCGGCGTCCCGGGGGGAATGTTTACGTAGCAGCCTGGCGTCAGCTTGTACTCTTTGTCTCCCAGCAAGAGTGAGACAACGCCCTCCAGCACAAACCATGCTTCGTGGGTTTCGTTGTGCCGATGCAGCGGGAAGTTGGCCCCCTGGGCCCCGCTCAGGATGGCCCCGCACATCGGTTGTCCGAGGTCCTCGGGCCGGGCAATGACGCACGCTAGGTGACTGCCAAAGGTGTAGCGCTGACCTTGTCCGGCATCAATCTTGTATGGGGTTGTGTTGCCCGGCAGTTCATTGGTGGTCATCGTATTTCGCCCTCATCCGCCCGGTGTTGGTCCTTGGTATCCATCCGTATCCGCTTCACTGGCTGGCGTCGGGCTGGAGCTATGTGTTGGTACCAGGACGTACCATCGGCTCACAATTCATAGCAAATACGAAAAGATTTGTAAAGCACGTAATGATTCGTTTCCCCGGCACAGGCTCGTTTTTGCGTAGCGTCAACCTTCTTCGTTGACAAGAGTTGGTACGCACAAGTACCATCTCGAAACTGAGGCGGGTGTGCCGGTCACACTCGCTTCCTGATTGGGGATCGCATGAAACTTGCGAGCTTTATAGTAAATGGGACCAAGACGTGGGGTGTTATCGAGGGCAATTCTGCCTTCGCTGTCGGTCAGAAAATGACAGAGCAATATCCGGACCTTAAATCGGTTGTCGCGGCAGACGCCTACGGTCAAGTTGCGGCCGCCAAGCCCCGGGCTCAACAGTGTGAATTGGATCGTATCCAGTGGTTACCGGTGATTCCCAATCCGGACAAAATCTTTTGCGTCGGCCTGAATTACGAGACGCATCGTAAAGAAACCGGCCGAGCGGTGGTCGAACATCCGACGATCTTCGGAAGGTTCGCCAACACACAAACTGCCCATCTGCAGCCCATCCGGCGTCCGCGAGTCTCGACGAATCTCGATTTTGAGGGGGAGTTGGCGCTGGTGATCGGCAAGCCCGGGCGGTACATCGCTCGCGATGCCGCCTGGGAGCACATCGCGGGATACGCCTGCTACAACGACGGAAGCATTCGCGACTGGCAACACCATACGCACCAATTCACCCCTGGGAAAAACTTTCCCGAGACCGGCAGCTTTGGTCCCTGGATGATGACGCCGGATGAACTTGGAGATCTCAGCGGATTGCGGATACAAACGCGACTCAATGGAGAGGTGGTACAGGACGCCTTGCTCGGGCAGATGATCTTCGACATACCGACGATCATCGAGTATTGTTCCTCCTTTAACCGGCTGGAGAGCGGAGACGTGATCGTGACCGGTACTCCCGGCGGGGTTGGAGTGAAGCGTACGCCGCCGCTGTGGATGAAGCCGGGAGATATCGTCGAGGTTGAGATCGAGCGTCTGGGTACGTTGCGAAACAGCATCGCCGACGAGGATTAGTTTTACCCGCGAAAACCTGAGAGAACGTTATGACCGGAATCGACATCCACGCGCACGTCGTTCCCGCGACATTTCCGGCGTCGGTGCGACCGGACGTCGCCGGCTGGCCCAGCATGGAGCAACAGGATAGCTGCCACCGCAATATCGTGATCAATGGCAAAGTCTATCGCACCCTTTCCGAAAAGTGCTGGACGCCCGCCCAACGCATCGAGGACATGGACAGCATGAGTATCGCCGGGCAGGCGATCTCCCCCATGCCGGAACTCTTCTCTTATTGGATGGAGCCCAAACCGGCGAACGAGTTGCTGCGATACGTGAACGACCAGATCGTCGAATTTATCGCCGAGGCAAAGGGGAGATTGGTCGGCCTCGGAGCGCTTCCCCTTCAGGATACGGACATGGCGCTAGCGGAGCTGCGGCGGCTGAAGACGCTCGGGTTTTCCGGGGTGGAGATCGGCAGTAACATTAACGGCGAGCCGCTCGGTTCGCTGCACTTTGACCCCTTCTTCGAAGCCGTCCAGGAGCTGGACCTGTCCATCTTCGTTCATGCTGTGCGGCCGACCGGTATGGACCGCGTCCATGGGCCTAAGCCATTGCAGCAGGTGCTGGGATATCCGACGGATGTAGGTCTCTCGGCGGCATCGCTGGTCGGTGCCAATTTGTTGGTCCGGTTTCCGCGGCTCCGTGTGGCGTTCAGCCATGGCGGAGGAACATTCGCGTCTCTTCTGCCGCGATTCGTCGAGGGGTATCGCGTTTTCCCCGCGGTGCGGGAGTCGCTTACGCTTCCACCTGAGGAGCAGGCGCGCCGCTTCTTCTATGACACCCTGGTCTTTGACTCGCGGACACTCGCGCATCTCGTCGAGTTGTTTGGCGAAAGCCAGCTGATGATAGGCACCGATTATCCGTTTGCGTTCCATGATAACGAGCCTGTCGCTCGGATTTTGGACGCATTTTCGAATGTGCGGCTGCGCGACGGACTGGTTTCCGAGAATGCACTGAGATTTCTGAAGATCGGGGCGATGCCCGCATGAAGTATTTTCCCGTCTGTGCGATACAGAGCGTGGACATCGGAGTTCCGGATGTCCCGGCGGCGGAGCGCTTCTACACGGCCGCGTGGGGTCTGGACCTTGCTGAGCGAAGAGGGGACGTAGTGTATTTGCGGGCCAGCGGCGATGATCCCTACGTGCTGGCGCTCCATCCTCGTCCGCAGCCGGCGATGTTGTGGGTAACCTTCGGAGTCGCCGCCGTGGATGAGCTCGTCCGTCTGGCCGAGTCGGCCCTCGGGGCGCACGGAAAAGTACTTAGCCCGCAGGGCGCGAGCGGTTGCCCGGGAGGCGGGACTGCGCTCACGATCGAGACGCCGGAGGGGTACGTGCTGCGTTTCGTGCATGGCTCATCGAAGCGTTCGGACGGCTCGATCCGAAAGGGCCTTCCAAGCCGCCTGTCGCACGTCAACATTAATTGCAAGGACATCGAGGCCACGCGGGCATTCTTTGAGCGAGTGATCGGCCTAAGCCTTACCGACCGCTCGGCCGCTATGGCCTTCCTGCGGTGCAACCAGGACCATCACGTTGTGGTGCTCGCCGACTCCGGTGTTGACGGACTGAATCACATTGCGTTCATGATGCCGGATTTCGACTCACTCATGCGGGGCGTCGGGCGTATGGCGGACCATGGGTATCCAGTCGGATGGGGCGTGGGCCGTCACGGGCCCGGCGACAACATCTTCGCTTACTTTGTAGACCCTTTCGGTATCGTGATTGAGCACACTGCCGAGGTGCTGCAGGTCGACGACACCTATCTCCCCCGGGGACCCGAAGATTGGAAGTGGCCCGCGGGCAGAACCGACCAGTGGGGGGCTGCGCCGCCGAAGGCGGAGTCGGTAAAACACGCGCAGCTTGCCATTAAGTTTGCCGAGTACCATTCCGGTGCCCTGTCTCCAGCCGGGCAGAGAGAGGACCGATGATGGAGGGCTCGGCTCAACGGTCGGACGAGCACAACCTGGGCCCGGTCGATGTGATCATCGTGGGCTTCGGACCTGCCGGGGCGGTCGCGGCCTGCTGGCTCGGACACTTCGGCATTAAGACGCTGGTCATCGAGAAGAGCCGCCAGATTTGGGACATCCCGCGCGCCATCGCCTTGGACCACGAAATTATGCGGGTCTTTCAGAACCTCGGCCTGGTGAATGACATCCTGCCATATACCGCACCGTTTCCGGCTTCACAGCACTTCGGCGCAAAAGGCCAGCTGATCCGCAGAATTGATATGGTTCCACCGCCCTACCCCCAGGGCTACACGCCGTCGCTTGTATTCACGCAGCCAGCGGTGGAGGCCATCCTTCGCAGGCACGTCGCGGAGTACGCCGATGTCACCGTGTGGCTGGGGCCGGAAGTCATCGGAGTTCGCCAGAACCGTGGCGGGGTTTCGGTCGATGTGCGGATGGAGAATGGGACGGTTGCGACCGCACGAGCGGCCTATGTGATCGCCTGCGACGGCGCTTCCAGTTCGATCCGGCAACTGTTGGGGCTCGGGCTCGAAGACCTCGGTTTCGACGAGCCGTGGATAGTAGCGGACCTGCTGGTACATGAGGATGCAGTCGCCAAGCTGCCGAAGACAGCAGCACAGTATTGCGATCCTATGCGGCCAACGACTTTCATTATCGGGCCCAAGAATCATCGGCGATGGGAGATCATGCTCTCGCCCGGCGAAGCGCCGCGAGAGATGGAGCGGGAGGAAAGTGTCTGGCGATTGCTCTCCCCTTGGCTCAAGCCGAGCGACGCTTCGCTGTGGCGCGCGAGCTGTTATCGTTTTCATGCGCTAATTGCGGAGCAATGGCGTGACGGCCGCATCTTCCTTGCCGGCGACGCGGCGCATCAACAACCGCCCTTCATCGGTCAGGGCATGTGCCAGGGAATTCGCGATGTGACCAACTTGTGCTGGAAGTTGAAGTCGGTCCTTCAGGAAGGGGCTGCCGATGAGCTGCTCGATACTTACGGCCAGGAGCGTAAATGCCATGTCCATACGCTGACAGCGCGCATCAAGGCGATTGGGCACCACATCTGCATACGCGACCCCGAGGCGGCTCACCAGCGTGACGAAGAGCTCTTGAAGCAGGGCGGCGGAGCCCCACCGGTTGTTACTCGCCAGGAGATTGTTCCACCGCTCCAAGCCGGGATGTTGGCAAGCGGCGATGACAAAGCCAAAGGCACCTTGTTTCCGCAGCCCAGGATTCTGAGCGAGAGCGGAGAGCAACTGTTGGATGAGATCACCGGATATGGCTGGAGGATAATTCTTGACGGTCGGCGCGTGTCGTCGGCAGACGTCGAGGAAAGCTGGATGAAACGGAAGGCTTGGATCAAGCCTTTCAGCATCGGAGGCGATGGGATGCGGGAGCGGGACGGAGTAGTTGCCGCCTGGTTCGATCGCAACGGGTGTGTCGCCGCGGTCGTCCGGCCCGACCACTATGTATTTGGCATTGCGGCAGACTTCGCGGCGATCGCCAAACTGACGCGCGAGGCCAGCCATCGCTTGTCGGAGCCGCGCGCCGAACCTACATTGGCCTTCGGGCGGAGATAAGCTGCGATCCCATGTTCCTATTTCGACGAGTCGCCATGCCGCGAGTCATATTGGTACCACTACGTACCGTCCTGAACGTTGTCGCTCAATAAGTTAAGCAACGTGCTTTACGGGTTTGTTTGCGCGTGATACAAGTGTCTCCACTTCGATAGAGGTACGTGCAGGTACCGTTTAGGCAGAGACCAATGATCGCAAATCCTGGGCCTACACACGCGGGTCGCCAAGTTTCTAACCTGCCGCCGGCACACTCGCCCAGTCTGAGTGACATGGGAACCGCCGATTCGAAGAAGGAGAAGACGATGTTGAGCAGGTGGAAGATTGTTTCGTTGGTGATCATGGCGTGCTTGACCGCAGCCACGGCTCTTTCTCAGGTATCGACCGCAACCATTACGGGTGTCGTGGAAGACAGCGCGGGCGCGGTGATCCCCGGAGCCAAGGTGCTGGTCACCCAGACACAAACGAATACCACAGCAGAAACAACCAGCGACGATCGAGGCGCCTTCCTGCTTCCGGCTCTCTCGATTGGTCCCTACACGATGAAGGTCACCGCAGCGGGATTCGGGGACTATCTACAGACCAACATTGTCCTGACCGTAGGCCAGGTGGCAACGCTGAATGTCCCGCTAACGGTGGGGAATGCGAAGCTGCAATCGGATATGCCAACTACAACGGTGGACAGGTTACATATACGCATCGCACTGCGGGCGGTCTGGACTTGAATACCAACTTCACCTGGTCGAAATGCATCGATAATGGCTCCAATCCCGGGAGCACTGGTGCAAGCGTGGCCGGCGACATCGATATCGATCCCACGAACCCGGGCTTCAGCAGGGGCTTGTGCGACTTCGATCAGCCTTACAACTGGCGAACCACTCTGGTATGGACTGGTCCTGCTCTTGCCAAAAGCAACGCTTTCGTCCGTACTACGTTTGGTTCATGGCTGATCAGCGGAAACATTATCCTCGACGCTGGACAGCCCTACAGCATCACCACGGCAACTTCGGACAATTCCTTCACCGGCACCGGTCTGGATCGCGCAGACTATGTGCCGGGGGAACCATTGCGTGTCGATGGAAAGCTCAACTACAACGCGTTCACGCTCAACAGCCCGGGCACCCTTGGAAATACTCCGCGAAACGGCTTCCGCTCGGCTGCGAACTACAACGTTGACACTGCCTTGATGAAGAATTTCAGGCTCACTGAGAGGCTCGGTCTGATGTTCCGCGCCGAGGCGTTCAACATTTTCAATCACCCCAACTACTACGGTCCGGTCAATGCGTGGGATGCAGCAAACCCGGAGACCTTCGACACGTATCAGTTTGCGCGCGATCCGCGCCAGCTGCAATTCGCTTTGAAGCTTATGTTCTAAAGCCTGTTTAGGCGCTACCGGGGCTTCGAGCACAGCGCTATCGGAGAGATGAATCACTGGTTAGAGGAGCTCTGGTGGTGGATGCAGAGTTTTGGACTCACAACTCAGAATGGAGGACCTGGTACACCATGACAATCACCCGTAGGCACCTGTCAAGGCTCATCCTCAGTTGCGCCCTCCTTACCGGCGCTGCCCCGTGCTGGGCTGCCGCGCCGACTACCGCAAGCTGTACCGATCTCGCCAAGATGCAGGTCGAGAACACCACCATCTCCGAGGCGATCGAAGTGCCCGCGGGCAAGCCGCTCTCGGTTGGAAGCGGCTTCGGTCCCCCCGTAGTAGTCACATCGCTGCCCGCCCATTGTCTCGTGCATGGCGAGGTCAACCAGCACAAGGGCGCGAACGGCAAAGACTACGGAGACAAATTTGAGATACGCATGCCGGTCGAGTGGCAGGGACGCTTCTTGTTTCTCGGTGGCGGCGGCCTCGACGGAGCCCTCAACCCAGCCATAGCTCTTCAGGGCCCGGTCACCAAACCCGACAGCAAATCCGCTCTTTCCCTCGGATATGCCTTGGTCTCCACCGATGGTGGTCATCAGGAAGCGAATCCTTTCACCCAGGATGGATCGTTTGGCTCCGATCCCGAGTCCCGCGCCGATTACAACTACCGCTCCACCAAACTGGTCACCGACGTCGCCCGGAAGCTCATCGCCCAATATTACGGATACCCGATCAAGTACTCCTACTTCCAGGGATGCTCGAATGGCGGCCGCGAAGGCCTTATGACGGCTGAGCGCTATCCCGACTACTTCGACGGCGTCGTCGCCGGGGCACCGGCATTCAACCTCACCCATGCAGCCATTGCCGAGGCCTGGAATACCGTACAGCTAGCATCGATTGCGCCGAAGAAGCCGGACGGAACTCCCGATCTGGCGCAATCGCTGACCGAACCTGACCTCAAGTTGCTGGTGACTGCGGTTTTGGACAAATGCGACGTGCTCGATGGATTGAAAGACGGGATGATCTTCAATCCCGAGGCCTGTCAGTTTGATCCAGATACCTTGAAGTGTGCCGCCGGACAAGGCGGATCTTGTCTCTCCGCTGAGAAGACCGAAGTGATTCGCAAGATCTTCGAGGGTCCGCAGACCTCCAGCGGCAAGCCAATCTACTCGCGCTGGCCCTACGACGCGGGCGACGCGGCTGAGGGGTGGCGGGCCTGGATGACGGGCGCCGGGCCGGTCCCGTCGATCAACGTGATGATCTTCCCTTCGTTCTTCAATGGCCTGGCGCTGGCCGGTGCGCCGCCTAAGATCGACATCTTCAAATTCAACTTTGACATTGACGCAGCCCGCATCGACAAAGCCGCGGCGGAGATCAACGCAACCTCGACTGACTGGTCAGGCTTCCGAAAACATGGAGGAAAACTCCTGCTCTACACCGGAGTCAGCGACCCGGTCTTCTCAGCCATCGATCTCATTCGCTACTACAAGCAGATTCAACAGGACATTGGCGGAGATGCAGAGGCGCGCGGCTTTGCGCGCCTGTTTCTGGTTCCGGGGATGACCCACTGCAGCGGGGGCCCGGGGCTGGATGACTTTGACGCGCTGGGTACGATGCAAAGCTGGGTAGAGCAAGGCAAAGCTCCGGAGAACATCGTCGCAAGCGGCCGCGCCTTTCCAGGCCGCACGCGACCGCTCTGCGCCTATCCCCTCATTGCCAAGTACCGTGGTCATGGAAATCCGGAAGACTCCGCCAGCTTTAGTTGCGAGAGGCCTTAAGACCAAGTCTCAATGCGAACGCAAGGCGCCTGCGATGTTGTTGCTTCCAGATAAGAAACGAGCACTAAGGGTAACCACATGTCTACGAATCGCAGGGATTTTCTTAAGGGTTCCACTTCGCTATCGCTTATTCAACTCTCTCATTCCGGAAAGCTCTTGGGCCTCAACGGGATCGCGCCGCTCCCAAACCCCGTCGACACTCCTTCGCCGTCGGCCACCATTGGCCATCCGCTCATGGTTCCCAATCTCGGGCATTCGCTCGCAGTGCGATGTCTGTCTAAGCCGGTATTGGCTAGCCGAATCATCGACGATATGGAGACGGACCAAGGCTAGACGCCTTCGCCGGTTGTGAAGCTGAGTTACACGACCGAGCGGGCCAGGAGCGGCGCGCGTTCGATGCGCTTCACATGAGCAAAGATTGGCGATGTACGAGGCCGGCACCCCACTCTCATCGGACATGCGGTTGAGGGTCTTTCCCATCTGGTATAACCACGTCCAGCACGGAAGCACGACGGCGCATCTCTGCAGGGCGGCCGGGCTCGGAGGCGCGGCGCAGGTGCGTGGATCTCTCGAGTTGTGCGAACTGGCGATGCAGCAACTGCAGTGGGTCGTGGGCGCGAATCCATTTTCAAGATCGCTCATCTTCGGCATCGGCTACGACTATTGGCAGAACTTTACGGTAGACAATGTCAACTTCGTCGGCGGTTTAGGACTCGGAATGAACTCCTACGAAGCAGACGCTCCGGCATGGCCGAACAATGCTGTCTTTCCATATAAAGAGCAGTGGAGCTATTCGAGCAGTCGCATCGCGATCAACCTGGCGCAATGCGCGGTTCCGGCGCGGATCACAGGCCGAGCCGTTGGGCCCACGACGCTTCGCGAGCTTCGCACCGGAGACACTACACGTCTTACCGGCGGAAGCTTCGATCGCACCCTTCCTCCCGGTCTCTACACCGCGTCATCAGACGAATTCGAATGGCACCTGGAATTGGTGGGAGGCCGCACCTACCAACTATCGCTCGATGCCAAGCATGCCGTCGACCTATCCCTGCAGGCCGTCGCAGACGACACCAATACCGTGATGATCGAAGCTAAACTGCGCGGAAGCGGCGTTCAACCGATTGCCCTCAGGCTCTTCAATCTGGAAGCTCCCGAGACGACAAAACAGGTAACGCTCAAACATGGCCAAGATGCCGTGCTCCAGTGGAAGGTCCTCGATGCGAACAAGCTATGGATAGCCGTTGCAATCCCTCAGTCAGCGCCAGACTTGAGAAAGGAAGTCTTCGGAAGACTTGGAAATTACGCCAGGATCAGTTGACCTACCCACTCGGGAGTTCATCATGAAAACGTCACGCCGACTCTTCCTGCAACTCGGAGTCCCTGCCGCCGGGGCCATCACGCTGTTGCATGCCAGCGCAGCCGAACAAACCGCCACGCACGCAGCCGAGCCAGACACTGCTCCCTCTGGCATGAAGTCAGACTCAGAACCCACGACTACGTCTCAATCGCCAAGCTCGATACTCTTGATCAAGAGAATCTTCCTCGAAGACCGGCCTACCTTGAATTTGTAGGCACCCTTCCAGATCTTCCACTCATGGGTGTTCTCGTTCCAGGAGGCGAGGCGATCGACCGGGATTTCGATATCGACTGCACGGCTTTCACCAGGTTTGAGAAACACTTTCTCGAATCCCTTGAGCTGTGAGGGAGGTTCCTGAGCATCCTCGGGCTCGGCCACATACACTTGCACAACGTCGGATCCCGCACGCTTCCCAGTATTCTTGACCATGACTATGAGCGAGACGGCATTACCGACCCGGCGAACTTCCAGACTGTCGTACTGAAAATCGGTATACGAAAGGCCATAACCGAAAGGGAATAACGGCGTCTGTTGATGTTGATCGTACCAACGGTACCCAACCAGAATTCCTTCATTAAATTGGGCGGTCCCGTTCAACCCTGGGTAAGATTCTGGCTTAACTCCAGGGCCTTGATCGGGTGACGCCGGGAAGGTCACCGGCAAGCGTCCGCCAGGGTCCAGATCGCCGAATAGTACCGCAGCGGTCCCGGTTCCCGACTCTTGACCCGGATACCAGGCCTCCAAAACGGCGGAGACCTTTTTAAGCCACGGCATCGCTACCGGGGTCGAAGTATTGAGCACCACGACGGTATGTGGATTAACCGACGCTACAGCATCGATCAACTCATCCTGGTTTCCGGGTAGTCCGAGAGACGTCTTGTCCATGCCCTCGCCGAGTTGTTCGCCGACGAAGACAACGGCAACGTCAGCCGCCTTCGCCGCATCGAGAGCGACCTTCATTTCGTCCGGATGAGGAGGATACCAGCCCAGGTGAAGGGAGCTGCCCAGCAAGGCATAGTCGTTCGAGTGTTCGACGACGAGTTTTACCGCCCGACCCGCCATGAGGTGGACAACGCCGAATCCGGTCGACCTGAAATTAACCTTTTCGATTTGTGCGACCGGCTGCCCATCGACCAGTAACTTCGCACTGCCCGCTCCATCCAGAGAGAAGACGTACTCGCCGGTTGTGGGAGGCGTCAGCGTCCCACTCCAACGCGCCGACCACGACAATTTCGGCGGCCCGAACGAGCGAACTTCCGTGCCCAGCTCCGGCGCCGGAAGACCGTTCACGTTGATACCGGCATCGATCCGCGTCACCGCGGGCTCACCACTCAAATCGGAACTACGGAAATAAGCCGCGGTGAGGCCATGCCCCGGGCCGCCCGACGGCGTTAGAACGTCTGCTTGGATTAGCGGTAGTGGTCTGATTCCGGCACCCACGTCGTAATAACTCGATTTGATCTGGGTCCCGGCACGTGAGATCAGCGCTTCCGCCGGTACGCTGAGTTTTTCCACGTAGACGGTCGGCCCCTCTTCTCCGATCACCGCCTGTGGGCCGGCTGCAATGCCGATAATTGCGAGGCTCTTCACCTTGTCGGCCGAGATCGGCAACAGGCCGTCTTTGTTCTTGAGAAGCACCGATCCTTCTCCGATTATCTGGCGAGACAATGCCTGGTGTTCGCTCGTGGTTACTCGCGCAGCCGGCTTCCCGGTGCTTGGCGAGTCGTAAATTCCCAACTTGAAAATCGGATACAGAACGCCATACAGCAGGTGATCGAGGGTCTGTTCCGTCAACTGGCTCTGTGCGATCATCTCTCGCATTGTCTTATCCGAGCCGACATAGGTCACCCCGGCCTTGATTGCCAGGAGAGGATCGTGGAGCGCAAAAACCGCGTCCGGCGTCACTGCACCGGTAAACCCAAACTTACTTAGCTCGTCGAGGACCTTCGCGTTGTTGCAGGCGAACGTGCCATTGATCTGGTTGTAGGCGCACATCGCACCCGCAGCCTCGCCCGTCTGAATCGCCTCTCGAAATCCGGGATAGTAAATCTCGTGAAGCGCCTTTTCCGTGATGATCTCGTTGATGCCGGTGAAATCCGGAAAGTGTCCGACGCGGTCCGAATCCTGGTTATTCCCCGCGAAGTGTTTAATCATCGCAATGACGTGTTCTTTCTGAAGCGCCGACACCTCGGCGGTGGCCATCTGCCCATTCAAGAATGGATCTTCACCGAAGGTTTCTGCAGAGCGGCCCCAATGCCAGGTACGCATGATGTTCAGGGTTGGCGCGATAATCTCCGAACTGCCCTTTCCGCGCCATTCCTCTCCGAGTGCTTTACCGAACTCAGTCGCCCGGCTTCGGTCCCACGTCGCGGCAAGCGCGATCTCATTGGGAAATGCCGTAACTCCCAGCGCGGAAGGGGACGGAGGCCCTGGGAATGGTCCCTTGGCGAACCCATTGGGTCCGTCATTCGGATGAAGAGCGGGAATTCCAAAGCGGTCCGGCTTCGGATCGCCAAACGACACGCTTAGATGGGCGATCTTGTCCTCAAGAGTCATAGCCTTGATCAGTTCAAGCGCTCTGCACTCAGACGTCTGATTGGAGTCGCGCCAAGGCTCACTGACAGCGGGAACCTTGCAGTCTTCGAGCCGAGGGTCATGGGAGGCCCCCAAAGGGTTCGCCTGGCACGGCAGCATACATGCGAACGCGACAATCCCTAAGATGGAACTCCGCCGCACGCTTGAGTGAGGGGCCGCGGTTATCCGCATAATTCAAATGCTCCTTGGGAAGCTATATCTTTCGATTAGCCGCTAAGTGTTGTGAGTGGTACGCCGCCGTACCATACCGTGCCGAAATACTTTTATCACGCGCAAACAAGCGCTGTAAAGCAGGTTCTTCAAATCATTGTGCTAATGTTTTGCAGTGGCCGTCGGGGCCCGCCGACTCTCTGCAGGGCGTCATAAACCGTGATCGCCTGCGCCTCTCGAATGCCTCATCGAAGCACCCTCATGATCGCCCACGGAGTTACCATAGCGGCCAGGACCATTCCGAAGAGGCCTTTGCCGATGACCAGCGGAGCAAAGCTGATGCCTGTTGGAAGTAGGTGTGGCAGTGTGATCGAGCAGGTCGCGACCACCAGACAGGTGCCGACGACTGCCGTGACTACGGCTGTGATGTAGACAGCGGAGAGAACCGATTTGTTCTCTGCCGGCTGCCACGAAAGAGTCCCGGCCAGAAAACGCCGGCGAGTCAGCAATCCAGGAACCGGGCAGGACATAAGGACAACCATGAAGGTCTGGGGAGCCATGTCGGCAACGATGCCGTGCCGCCCGGCAAGCGGGACCTTCGATTGGCCGTGAAACGCCAGGAACACGAAGCATATGCTCAAGACGGTATTGATGGCTACGCTGATCAAAGATTCTTTGATGATGTATCGGGTCCGAGAAGTCATGCGGTTATCAGAACCGGCGCGTTGCCAGCGTTAATACGTGAAGATGAGCCGCTTCCGCGGCCAACCTTGAGCAAAGAGATCATGTTTGCCTCGAGTGGTACGGATACGTACCAAGTAGCAAACCATGGATAACAGGTTGTGTCGGGCAATGTAAAGCGCTTTCTCGTCGTTACGTTTGCATGGGGCGAACGTCCTAATTTGCCCTAGCCTCCGCCTTCTCGGTATCGCCACAGCTGTTTCCATGAGTTCGGAAGGTAGCGTCATTCTGAGCAAACGACCATCTTTACAGCCGCACAATTCTGCATGATATGAATGCCTCGTCCGAGTACGGTGCTACAACGTACCAATCAGTCGTTCGAGTAATCGATGTTGAACGGAGCTGATCCTTCTGTATTTACGGCCACAGGTGCTCTTGGCTGTAACGCTCATTGTCAGGGGTCGGCCGCGACAACGGGAACAGCGGTTATTGTTAAGGCATCGATTCTCTTAAGATTTTCCGAGGACACTTAAGGTGGGAAAGTATCAGATGTTGTTCATGATTGGTTGCCCCTCAGGGATTCGAACCCCGATATGCTGCTCCAGAGGCAGCTGTCCTACCATTGAACGAAGGGGCAATTCAGGACCATCCGGCTGGAGTCTCCGGAGGTTTTGCACTCTTATGATGATAAGGACTCTGCCGCAGACGGTCAAACTGTGAGGAGCATATTGTCCCGTTTGCGCGGAGAGGTAAATCCGTTGAGAATACGGACTTGTAGCCTTCCCGCTACCGATCGAGGGTCCCGCTTGATTCTTCGCCGACTTTGGATTGTTGCCTTGCTCGTGGTCTGCCTACCTGCGTTGTCCAGCGCGACCCCGGTTTGCAATGTGCGCGATTTTGGGGCGAAGGGCGACGGCGTGACACTCGATAGCGGCGCGGTCTCAGCAGCAATCAATGCATGTGTGAAGCAGGGCGGGGGCACGGTATATGTGCCTCCAGGGCGTTACGTCATCGGTACGACGCAGCTGTTTAGTCACATCCGGCTGTTTCTGGAGAGCGGCGCGGTGCTAGCGGGCAGTCACAACATTGAGGACTATCTGGCCAGCCCTCCATTTGGTTTTGGCCGCAACTATGGAGTCGACATCACCGGCGAGGGGACATTGCTTGGAATGCTGATCGCCAAGAACGCCGAGGACATTTCGATCGAGGGGCAGGGCGCGATTGATGGCGAAGGCGATAGCTTCATGGGTCTGACGACCACGCATGGCGGCAACGATTATCTCGAGGAAAACGTGCGCGATCCGGAGAAGTTCCGCGCCGCGATGGATACCGTAAACTACGGCCCAGTCGAGCCGAACAACCGGCCCGGTACGATGATCGTTTTCTACCACTGCGCCAACGTGCAGCTCCATGGCGTGACGCTGCGGCTATCGCCGAACTGGACGCTGCACCTGCAGGACGTGGAGGGCGCGACCATCTCGGGCATCCAGATACTGAACGATCCTCGGGTGCCGAACAACGACGGGATCGATTGCATGAAATGCCGGCATGTGCGAATTTCGGATTGCGATATTGAGACGGGCGACGACGGCTTTGCGATCGTCGGCAGCGAGCATGTGAATGTGAGCAACTGTTCGGTTTCGTCGCGGTCGGCGGCGATCCGGCTGGAGAGCACGAAGCTGAGCACCTTCACCGGGATGAGCATGGACACGAACCGGGGTATCGCCGTGTTTGCAAATGGCTATGCGAACCAGGCGAATCGACCTACCGAGGACGTTCTGTTTTCAGACATCACGATTCGGACGCGAATGATTCCAGGGAGCTGGTGGGGTAAGGCGGAGCCGATCTATATCGCGGTGCAGCCTTGCGTGACGGGTCTGCCGTGTGGATTGAGAGTGCGCAACGTGGTCTTTCACAACATCAACGCAGAGGCCGAGAATGGGGTATTGTTCTGGGGCGGGGAAGGCAGCCCTATCACCGGTGTCGAGGTAAACGGGCTAACGCTGCACATGATTGCGCCGGACCCGGCGCTTAAGCGAGAGCGTCGGAGGGAACCTCGACTTACGGTGGACTGCGCTGACTCCGCGATTTGGAATCGTGAAGAGCGATATTCCTGCGTTCTATGCGAAGCGGGTGGAGGGGTTGACGCTGAAAGATGTCCATGTGGATTGGGGAGAGTCGCTGCCGGAGTATTTTTCTGATGGTATTCGAGTGGAAGACTTTACCGATCTCACCATCGACGGATATTCGGGACGCCAGGCGCAGAAGGTTTCCGGAGCGGCGATCTCGTTGAGTGCCGGATCAGGCGTGTCGATTACCAATTCGCGGGCGATGCCGGAGACGCGTGTCTTTTTGCATCTCGACAGGGTGACTGGGCGTCGCGTTTTCGTGAACTATGACTTAAAGGCCGCGGGCGTGGCGATCGATCCTGCGACCTTGCGTTTCGATACCGAGGTTGGGGCAAAGGTAGCGAGGAAGACACCGGCGAATTGAATGCACGGCAAATCCTGAAGGGAATGAGACGCGAATGAACCAGATCGATTTGAAGGGCCGTCGCGCGGTGGTGACCGGAGGCGCGCAGGGAATTGGGTTTGCGATTGCGCAGCGGCTGGTGGCCTCGGGTGCGGCCGTGTCGCTGTGGGACGTCGACGCGCAAGCTGGCCGAGTCGGCTGCGGAGGAGCTCGCGAAGCATGGCGTGGCGCAGGGGATCGGCATGGATGTGACGAGTCCCAGCGAAGTGACTGCTGCGGTGACTTCGACCGTAAATCGTCTGGGCGGCATCGACATTCTGGTCGCCAACGCCGGCATTGCGGGGCCGAACCTGAAGACGTGGGAGTATCCGGTTGAGGAGTGGCAGCAGGTGATTGACATCGACCTGACGGGGATATTTCTGTGTTGCCGCGCGGTTGCGCCGTTGATGATCGAGCAGAAATATGGGCGCATCGTGAACACGGCGTCGATCGCGGGCAAAGAAGGGAATCCGAATGCGCCCGCTTACAGCGCGGCCAAGGCCGGTGTGATCGCGCTTACCAAGTCGCTGGGCAAGGAGCTGGCGGGCTACGACATTGCCGTGAACTGCATTACGCCGGCGGTGGCGCGCACGCGAATCTTCGACCAGATGACCCAGCAGCATATCGATTACATGCTGTCGAAGATTCCTCGCGGCAGGTTTGTCGAGGTTGAGGAGATCGCTTCGATGGTCGTGTGGCTCGTCTCCGCCGAGAACTCATTTACTACCGGCGCAGTGTTCGATCTGAGCGGTGGCCGCGCGACGTATTAGAGAGAGACGGAACGACGTCATCACCGCGATCGGGGGTTTTGGCGATGTCCGCTCTCTGAGAGCTTACCGGGCCATTTCGTTCTGGTAAACTCGAAGGAGTTGAAGCGCAGGAGAGATGGCCGAGTGGCTGAAGGCGCACGCTTGGAAAGCGTGTTTACCGCAAGGTAACGTGGGTTCGAATCCCACTCTCTCCGCCAGACGCTCGGCTCCCCCGGTTGGGGCCCTCGATGCCGACCTAGGGGAGCTTTGGGCGATCGCCTTCTTTCACGACTTTGGTTTGGCTGCGGACCTGGTAGGTGTACTGGCCGCGCAGCAATTTGTCCACACCCTTATTTGGAACTTCGCCCAAGTTGTCGTTGCTCACCTAATGTCGACGGTATTGTTCCGCACCCACCCTCTCAGGCGTCTGGTGACATCGTACCCCTCTGTCCATTCCTGCCATAGATCGCTTTGTCGATAGGAAGAGCCCCATACTGCTACGCGTACTGTTGGGAATTTGCCCGAGGCGGGGCGATTGATGTGGTGTTGAGCAAAAGCACGAGGAAGGGCAACACAAAGCGGAGGAACTTCATGGATGGAACCTTTAGGGCGCAATTAAACTCGGTCTGAGTATATAGCTTGACGACCGCCCCCTTTCGCTTGAGTAATGTCGGGCTGCAACTGATTCCGGCCGAGATGGCGATACCGATCTCGACTTCTGCGACTTGCGCCTTTTACGACATTCGGGCATGACGAAGTTGCTTTTTTCAACAGCGTCCAGGGTTCGACTCCCGCTTTCTCCGCCATTTGACCAGACCCGGCGCGATGCCCAAGTCTCTCTCCATAAGGGGGAAGCAGGCGAGCGGGCAAACGGTCTTTTGGTTCAGTTGTTGCTCGACGAGGTTGGCATGGGTTTAGCCGATGCCTGTGTCGTCGAAGTTGTCGACACACTCGTTATCGACCTCAGGATGAATGCGGCCCGGGTCGGGAGGCAGACGCAGACCGACTGTTTTTGCCTGCCGCCTGTTGACGGTTGGGAACCGATCACAATCAGGACGAGCAGAGCGGCTGAGAAGAGTGCGAAACGACGCATGGGATTGCCCTCTGACGGACGATACGGCGGCTGGGTCATGGGAGTTCCTCAAAAGTTCAGAAATATCCAAGGGCACGCAGCGAGCCAAAGAGCGCGACCCGCAACTGTCGTGGAATCTGCAACCACACGAAAGCATCAAGCAAAGAATTGTCCGTTTGGACTTAACGGGTGTTCGGAAGCGGACATGTTCGCTTGAAGATGGAGCGGCCGGTGCCGGTGAGCGAGTCCACCGGAGAGCCTTGTCGTGGAAAAGAAAGATCCAGCGCGATCCTAACGAACTTTGCCTGCGGAGTTTTCCAAGGTCACGTTGGAGAGTATGGCGGTGTCAACTTTGTCAGGTACGTGGGAGCAGAAGCCGATTCCAACGTAGAAGGGACCGTCGAAGTGGAGCTGGATTGGTGGGCCGAACTGGTGCAGGGGTTCGCCCTCGACGCTCACCAGGAGAGCGATTGAGTCACCTCGCTTTTCGAGGCCGATGCGTTTGGGGAAGACTGTGACGAGGCTGTCGGGACTGGCGCCGCCGGGACGGCCTCGTCCGCCGATGCGATACTCGATATCTTTGACGCGAAGGTTTTTCTCGGGGCGCTGGGCGAACTGGAGCATGCCTTCACCATGCAAACCGACGAGCGCTTCATTTGCGTCGTCGTCGAGGCTCTGGCGGATGATGAGAACTGCCTTGCGGTCGCCGTAACCCTTGGGGTCAGGGAAGCCTATGTCGGCCGCGAGCGAGATGTCGCCGGAGAGTTTCTTCCAAAGAAATCGAAACTCATCGCGGTTGTACCAGATGTTATAGCCGGCGGAGTTGATCGTGTACGCACCGGTCGCCGTGTCATAGCTGGCGCTGCCGGGCAGCACTGGGCTGCCAACGTCCGACTGGCCGTCGAATATGCCGATGGGCGTGTTGGAGGTTGTGGTGGGGCGGTGGAAGTCCGTCGGCGGGCCGACCTGAGTGTGGGTTGCGGAGCCGGGCTGTGCCCACGCGGGTACGGCTGGCGGCACGGTTGGCGCTTGCGCGTGGAGGGTTGCGGCGGCAAGGCACGCAGCGAGAGTCGCGAAGGTGGTTCGAGGAGCGGCGGCGATTCGGCGTTGGGAGCGCGTCATTGTCGGCTGACTCTATTTTGTCGGGCTGGCTGCGGTGAACCCAGAACAGCAGGGTTTGATCACTGGCTGAAATTCCATGACCTCGCCGCGGGTTCCGTCAGGGTCGTAGATGTTGAGCTGCCATTTGCCGTCGGCGCCGATCTTAGGCAGCGCGTTTTTGTCGGGCAAGCGGTCTTCGCCATAGAGCAGGTCGAAGGCCTTCTCCATATTGGGGACGCCGAGGGAGAAGTGGTTCAGGACTCCCGCTGTCGCTTGAGACATGTTGGGGGGAATGCCGCGGGTTTCAGGACCGCCCTGCACCATGTACTCGAGCCAGTCGGTGCCGTCGGGAACCTGCTGCGAGACCCATTCGGTCTTGCCATCGCGGCCGCCGTACCAGTAGGCGCGGAAGCCAAGAACCTTGCGGAAGAAGGCGTTTTCTGCGTCGGCGTTGTGGACGATGAAGCCGACGTGAATGATGTGATTGCTGAGCGGATTGATCGGAACCGGTTCGGGATGTGCCGGCGGCTGGATGAATTGGATGTGGTTGGCTTCGGGATCTGCCATTTCAAACCAGACGCTTCCATCACTGGCCTTCTGTACCTGTGCGGGAACCCTGACATCGTTCGCGGCGAGATACTTCCTTAGCGCCTCGGCGTTGGTTGTATTGAAGGCGACGTGATCCAGGCGATTCTTTGGGTCGCTCTGCGTCGCGGGCAGAGGCAGGACCTCAATGAACTGGATGGGGCTGAAGTAGTAGCGTACTCCGGCAGGGTTTTCGGGATCTGGTCGCTTTACAGCCCCCATGTCGTGAACGTAGAAATGCTCGGCCTTGGTGGGGTCAGAGGTGTAGATGCTAAGGTGGGAGACTCCGGTGATGTGTGGCCGATTGGAGGTGCCTTGGGCCGTGGCTGCGAGGGTGGCGGCAACGGTCAGGGTGAGAGCAGCGAGTGGCGAGAACTTCATTGCGAGTCCCTCTTTGGAACGGCCATTTACATCGGGTTCCGAGTGGGCGATGTTGACCGTGTCCGTTCAGTAAATTCGAGGATCAAAGTATTTCTGACTGCAAGCTAGCCGAACAATGGGCCGCGAGAGCCCGGCCCATTGGTAAAGCGATTTTTCCGACAGGAGGATAATACCCGAGATTTCAGACGGCCATCAGGGCTTGGAAGTTGCCACCAACTCCTCGACTCCGGGGACGATCATATTGAGGAGTGTGGCTTGCGGCGCTTCGAGTTGCTTGAGCGTGGCGAGTTGTTGTTGTGCAGATTCGATCTGCTGATGCTTCTCGATGGAGTCCAATGCTGCGAGGCCGATGGTTGCGGCCTGGCCGAGGTTGCGAGAGAGCGGAGCGAGTTCGGCCGTGAGTTCAGAAGTGGGGAGCTCGGGCTGGAGCGCGGCGTCGTTATCGCGCCACAGCGTTAGCCATTGCCGTGCCTGCTGAAAGTCGGCGGAGCTTGCATTGCCGGTAGCGATACGATGGGCGAGATTGCGGAAATCGCGAGCGCGATCGCTCTCAGGTGGGACGGTGTCAACGAGGTGATTGAGGGGAGTGTAGCTGTAGTACTTGATGCCGAGATTCTCGCGGGTGTACTCCTTGGGAGGTTCGACTACGCTGGCGAGTACCTTCAACGATGGCAAGGCCTGGTCGGGGCTGAGCCGATTGAGCATCTGTTCGTATTCTGCGTTGTAGCTTTGGCCGAAGTAGTTGAGCTTTTCTGAGACGATGGCCAGCCGGGCGTACATCGAGTGGACGTTCTTTACATTCTGCGGCGACCAGAGGCGCTCGGCGATGGCGGCGGTGCGCGGCCAGATGCGGCTGCCGACGTTTTCGGGTGTAACGAACTCGGACCACATGGTCGCTTCGCCCCCTAGGATAAGCTTCTGCTCCTCAGGAGTGAGCTTGGCGGTTGCGCCTTCCATGGGATCGACGGCGTAGTGCTGCGAAGCGGGTTGGTTGAGGTCGATGTAGTAGCCGGTGGAGAGGAGGCCGCGATTGCCTCCGCGCGCCGCCTGCGCGAGCGATTCCTGCCCGCGCCAAGACTGGATGACAACGTCTTTTGGCGTGTTGGGCTGGAGCACCTCATCCCAGCCGACGGTGATTTTGCCGCGCTTGGTGACGAGTTTCTGTACGCGTTGGGTGAAGTAGGCCTGGAGCGCGGCGTTATCTTTGATGTTGTGTTCGCGCATGTATTGCTGGATGCGCGGATTGGCGTCCCACTCCTTGCCGTTGCACTCGTCGCCGCCGATGTGGAAGTACGCGTCGGGGAAGAGCGCGGTCATCTCGGCGATGAAGCGGTCGAGGAACTGATAGGTGCTTTCGCGGGTGGGGTCCATGGCGGGATCGAAGACGCCCCATTCGCGCTCGATCTGGTAAGGTCCTTTGCCGCTGGCGAGATCGGGATAGCCGACAAACCAGGCGGTGGCGTGGCCGGGCATATCGAATTCGGGAACGACGCGAATCCCGCGGTCGCGGGCGTAGGCGATGATGCCGCGAATTTCGTCCTGGGTGTAATAGAGTCCGTCGGAGCCTCTTTCCTGGAGCAGCGGATCGGTTTTGCTTTCGACGCGGAAGCCCTGGTTTTCTGACAAGTGCCAGTGGAAGACGTTGAGCTTGACGGCCTCCATGCCGTCAAGGGTCTGCCGGACGGTATCGAGGGGCATGAAGTGGCGACCGACGTCGAGCATGAGTCCGCGCCAGGGGAAGCGGGGCTGGTCGTCGATAGTGACCGCATCGATGGCGAAGCCTTGCGGCGTGGTGTGGACGAGTTGGAGAAATGTCTGCAGGCCATGCAGGACGCCGAGCGGATTGGGCGCGGTGAGGAGCGCGCCGGTGGGTGTGACTTCGAGGCGGTAGGACTCGTCTTCGCCGAGCTGCTGGATGGGGGCGCCGGGGCCGCCGGTCTTGATCACGAGCGCAGGGTGGTCGCCGGGCTGGAGGGGGATGGGGAGGATTCCGGTCTCGGCTGCGAGGTGGGCGAGGAAGCGATCGCGGGCGCGCTCGAGGCGCGGTTCGGTGTAGCCCTCAAATCGCACCTGAAGTCCGCTATCGATGGGGAGACTTCCTGAGCCTTGCACCGCGTGTGCCGGCAGCGGCATGATTGGCAGCGTGGCCTGGGCGAGCAGTGGAATCTCGGGTGATAACAACAGAGAAGCGGAAAGGAGGATCATTCTGCGCCAGCGCAGGAGGTTATTGGGAATCATTGCTCTTCATTTGTAGCGTTCGATGAAACAAAAGACAAATCGCGGGAAGGATATGGCGCTTATGCCGGGATGAGAATTGGGACGGAGATATGCGTCTGCTACTCAAGCCAACGGAATGTTCAGTTCCATGACATGCTTTTCAGTTTGTTTCCAGACATCCTTTACACTCCGCGAGCGCGGAGGTGTAAACGCGATGCCGTGGAAGGCGACGGACGTTCTAGAACAACGTATGAGATTTTATGGGGGCGGCGTTGCGCCGAGAGCGCTTCCTGAGCAGTCTATGCCGGGAGTTTGGGATTTCCCGTCCCACTGGCCGGCTGTGGGCGGAGCGTATCGGATCGGCGGCGTCGAAGCCATTGAATGGGGCACCGAGGCTAATTCCAGCGGGGTTTGGGGTGGCCGAATTCGTCGAGGGGCCATTGGGCGAGTAATTCGGGCCCGTCTTCTTCCTGGTCTTCTTCCTCGTCATCTATCTCGTCATCTATCCGCTGGGCGGGCAGCTGGTCGACGCGCAGCTGTTTGGGGGGCGGGGTACCCCCCTCCCCCTGTTTTTGGTTAAGATCCTTGTTTTCAATGCGTCGGAGACCCTGGCCGGGAACATATTCTTCGTAAACTCCGGGATTGGTCGTTACCACTGCCTTCAGCAAAATGTCGGCGAGGGTTTCCTCTTGCTGAGGGCGGGAGGTTGCACCCTCGGGGGCCATCTCTTCGCCCTCTTCGGTGTGGGTGAGCTCGACGATGGCGGCGCTGGAGACGATTTGTTCGGCGTCTTTCGCGTTGCTGGAAGCGAGCTGGAGGCCGTAGAGCAGGATGCCGGCGCGCTTGGTGTCGATCTGGTAGTCGGCGAGGGCCATGATCACGTGGGTGATGGCGTGCTGGATGGCTCCGCGGTCTTCTAGGTTCGAGAGCGCGTGGGAGAGAGGAACCGCGGGGCTGGTCCTCCGCTCGGCAGCGCGTTCGCGCTGGCGCCAGTGATAGTAGCAGAAGGGCCGGTCGTGCATTGCGGGGGAGGCGCATTTTCCGCCTGAGGTCTTGATATGCCGGCATTCTGGAGTCATGGTTTCCTCCTGATAGGTGGGCTAGAAAAGGAAAAGGCGGCTTTCGCCGCCTTGAGTTAGTCGCTGTATCTATTCTTTTCTTATGCCCTATATCTAGGATATCAAGTTGACCCCTTTCACTATGCCAGGTTTTGGGATTTTTTATATCGATTGGAATGAGGATTTTAGGGGAGTTTAGTGTGTGTTGGGGGCTTGACAAGAATTTTGGTGGTGCAGGCTCATGGCCTCACCGAGTCACTGACGAGAACCCGACTTTCCCTTACTGGCCAATAGCTCTGAGAACATCGCGTCTGGCCCCGGGTTTCCTGTCCGCCCGGCGCAAGTCGCCCGCAGAATAAAAACTTCCGATAAGCCACTTCGGGGGACCAATCCGAAATTCGCGTAACTTCCAGTTAGGCGACAATGCCCCTGTCCCGCGTGGCTGGTGGAGCTCACCGCAAACTAGATGAGGCCGTGTTCGCCGCCTATGGCTGGCCGGTTACAATAACGGATGCCGAACTCCTGGAGCGTCTACTCGCCTCGAATCATGAACGCGCGGCCTCTGAAAGCGAGTGCACGGAAGAAAATCGACGATTCATCGCGTAGTGAAAGGCAGGCAACTAGATCATGGGGAATGTCTACAGGCAAGGTTCGCAGTTGCTTCATGAACTTCTTGACAAGGCGAGCACGGGAAACGGAGCTACCCTTCTAATCCCCGACTTGCAGCGCCCCTTTGTATGGACTCCGAATCAAGTAACGCTTTTAATCGACTCGCTCATTCGTGGCTGGCCGTTCGGCACCCTCTTGCTATGGAAGGTCCACGATCAACAACTGCAAGGCATTCCTTTTCGCCCCTTCTGGACTCTCGTAGACAGAACCAAAGAGGTGAATGGCGGACAAGTCGGCCAGATGAATCCACCGGCTCAATATCACATGGTCTTAGATGGACAACAGCGCGTTCAGAGCTTGCTCTTAGCACTCGGCGGCGATGATTGGGGATTCAAGCTGTATGACCGCGATTGGGTCGAAGAAATCAAAGAAGAAAGGCAAAGAGGGCGGCGGTCAAAGTATCAGCACTGGTCGAAAGCGAGCTTGTGTTTCGATCTTCACAGTTTTCTGGCGGAATATAACAACGAAGGTCATCACCTCCTGGCTGTCGATTTCAGAAAGGTGCTGTTCTGGGTAATAACCGATCCGCAAGACGGACAATCGTCGTTCCCCAAGCCTCTGAATTACGAAGAACCTCTTGAGAAGATGACTGATCTTAAGCATTTGGGGCGATTCATTCGCTTGAGCCGTCTTTGGGCAGCAGCACCTCCAAATTCGTCACTAATGGAAGCGCAGTTTCGGCAAATCGCGAAGCCATTGCTGGAGCAGCATAACGTCCAACCGGATGTAATAGGGTCTCTGTTAGCGCCTCTCGGAGAATTGATGAGCACGCTTCGCGATGTGAAACTCGCAGAAGTGGCGTTCCTTGAACTCCAGCCTTTCGACGCGAACATCTTTGACGCTGACACGTACAACGATGCAATCGTGAGCATCTTCACGCGCCTCAATACTGCTGGGCGAACGTTGGAAAGAGAAGAGATCATACTCGCATGGTTGAAAGTCGGCTGGAATCCCATCGATACGAACGGACAAACCGCCGGAGAGTGCTTTCTCAACTTACAAAAGGAACTTCACGGATGCAAACTGGACATTAAACTTGACCCACTCGTAAGCGCAGTATCGTTTTTGTGGTCGGTTTCCGAAAATGAGGGCCGGCTGCTGGCGAACAGCGATCTGCTCAAAGGAGACATAATACGCCCGATGGCGCTGGCTCTGTCGCGCCGCTGGAAATTCGTGAGCCACGCCATTGATGCGGGGAGCCGGACGCTCTACCACAGGAATCTCGAATTTGGTCCGAGCGGACATTTTTCCTCCGTCTATGCACTCGCCGTACTCTGGGCTTGGCTTTACACGGCAGAGATTTGGAAGCACAATCACTCTCTTGGTGAACTCCAAACGGACGATTTCGAAAAGAGATGCGATGAGTCCTTATCAATTTACATAGACCGCTGGATTTTGTGCTCCCAGTGGGCAGGTGTCTGGTCGGGGTCTTCTACAACCACTATCGAAGGCTACGCAAAGAAACTTGCCGACCTAATCAAAAGCATGGAGGCTATGGACTCGCTATCATCTGCCCACGATGCGTGGGACGAGTGTTTCAAAACGATCCTGGAGACCCTTACCGGCAAAGCGTCTGAGTACATCAATACTTTGACAGCTCCAAGCCGGGAGCGCGTGGGAGTGTATCGGGACCCACTATGGATTTGGCACAGGCTCGATTCCGACCGCTGGGAAAAATCCCAAGTTCAACTTCGTGTGGGGAAGAGAAAATCCGCCTGCGAAGTTGACCATATTGTCTCCTTCTCGCTTTGGGAAAAGAGTCTGGCTTCAGGATTACCTGGTGGAATTACAGACGAAGACGACGCACAAGCGGTCGCAAACAGGCTCGGTAACTGCGCTTTGCTGGAGAAAAACTTCAATATCTCCAAGAGTAAAGACCCTCTCAAGCAGTTCCTTTCACGTACTCACGAAGTTGTGAAAGGCAAAATGCGAATTGATTCGTGGTGTGCTGCGCTCGGAATTCCAAAGCCCATGTTAGACCCTGACTCCGCATCCGTGGATGAGATCAAGCAGGCTATCGATAGCAGGGATGAGGAAATCAAGACGGAACTCTCCGAATTCATCAAGGGGCAAAAGGTACGGAAGGACGTTGATACACCGGGGACCGAACTCTCGCAACCAATTGCGAATACGCCGGGAGTTCCTGTTGAAATGGCCTCACATCATTCCAGTGACGCGCAAGAGATGGAGTCGGTCGCGGATGTTGATTCGGTAACATCCGCACTGGAAGGGCAAGAGAACGAAGCAGTGCCCACCGACTCTGAAATCACCCCACGGGGGGATGTAGATGTAGTGGGCTTGCGTGATGCATACAGTAAGGATGAGGGAATACGGCTGGTCATCGATCACTTTGCAGCGCGGGAAAGAAATCAGCACGTCACAAATGCCGACACTCTTGTCTCCGCCTTGCAGCGATCAAAAACGCCTCTGTCGCGCCCGGTCGTGACTAGATCTTTGCGATCTCTGGACGCGCTGGGTCTGGGACGTTTTGTTGCGGGTCGTAGAGGGTATGCTACGCGGTTTGAATGGCACGAGCAGTCACTTTCAATTCGGGAAATGGCTTCCCAAGAAGCGGCGAAGGACGAGTCAGGGTCGAACGACTAGTAGAACCGAGATAGTAAAACGGAGAAGGTGCGATGGATTCTGGAAGCCCAATAGCGCAGGGAACCTGGGGATAGACGGGATGTTCCCCGGCAATCTCAAGACGGGTGGCCCCGAGTCTAGGCCATGACACATAGGATCGCATCAGCGATTCAGTCGCGGATCGCTCCCGAAAAACGCCCTTGTCATCCATCGGGACCAGATGTCGTTGAGGCTTATTGGCTGAGCCTCCGCAGCTGAAGCCGCTTTCTCGGAGGCGGATGGCTCGGTTGAAGCCGTGCCCCTTCACTGAAACCATGCTCCTTTAGAGATGAGACTGCAGGTCTCTCCGGCCCCGCTCAGTGCGACAAATTTAGTGGGTGCGCCTGCGGCGCAGCTTTGGGTGAACCGCAGGTTCCTTCGGCTTTGCCTCAGGATGACAAATGTTCTTGGAATAGCGGCTGTTTGAAGGGGTGGATTGGTCATCCCACTCAAGCCAAAGGATGGCTTCCACCCCAGCGACGAAGACCCGTCGCTGGGGACCCCGGCTTGAATGGGGCATCTCGGGATCGCTGGAACTGCAGATCCTTCGGCTGCGCCTCAGGATGACATTTGTTCTTTGAGTGACGATTGTTTGAAATTCAACGATGTTAATTGGGTGCGCCTGCGGCGCGGCTTTGGGCGAACCGCAGGTCCTTCGGCTTTGCCTCAGGATGACAATTGTTCTTTGAGTGGCGATTGTTTGAAATTCAGCGATGTTAATTGAGTGCGCCTGCGGCGCGGCTTTGGGTGAACCGCAGATCCTTCGCTGCGCTCCAGGATGACATTTGTTCTTTGAGTGGCGATTGTTTGAAATTCAGCGATGTTAACTGGGTGCGCCTGCGGCGCGGCTTTGGGTGAACCGCAGATCCTTCCCCTTCGCGACGCTCAGGGTCAGGATGACATTTGTTCTTTGAGTGGCGATTGTTTGAATTCGGCGACGTTAACTGGGTGCGCCTGCGGGCCGGCTTTGGGTGAACCGCAGATCCTTCCCCTTCGCGACGCTCAGGGTCAGGATGACATTTGTTCTTTGAGTGGCGATTGTTTGAAGGGGTAGATTGGTGATCCCACTCAAGCCAAAGGATGGCTTCCACCCCAGCGACGAAGACCCGTCGCTGGGGACCCCGGCTTGAATGGGGCACCCCGGCGTCGCTGGAACTGCAGGTCCTTCCCCTTCGCGACGCTCAGGGTCAGGATGACATTTCTTCTTTGAGTGGCGATTGTTTGAATTCGGCGACGTTAACTGGGTGCGCCTGCGGGGCGGCTTTGGGTGAACCGCAGATCCTTCGCTGCGCTCCAGGATGACATTTGTTCTTTGAGTGGCGATGGTTTGAAGGGGTAGATTGGTGATCCCACTCAAGCCAAAGGATGGCTTCCACCCCAGCGACGAAGACCCGTCGCTGGGGACCCCGGCTTGAATGGGGCATCTCGGGATCGCTGGAACTGCAGATCCTTCCCCTTCGCGACGCTCAGGGTCAGGATGACATTTGTTCTTTGAGTGGCGATTGTTTGAATTCGGCGACGTTAACTGGGTGCGCCTGCGGGGCGGCTTTGGGTGAACCGCAGATCCTTCGCTGCGCTCCAGGATGACATTTGTTCTTTGAGTGGCGATTGTTTGAAGGGGTAGATTGGTGATCCCACTCAAGCCAAAGGATGGCTTCCACCCCAGCGACGAAGACCCGTCGCTGGGGACCCCGGCTTGAATGGTGCATCTCGGGATCGCTGGAACTGCAGATCCTTCCCCTTCGCGACGCTCAGGGTCAGGATGACATTTGTTCTTTGAGTGGCGATTGTTTGAATTCGGCGACGTTAACTGGGTGCGCCTGCGGGGCGGCTTTGGGTGAACCGCAGATCCTTCCCCTTCGCGACGCTCAGGGTGCTTCCGAGTAGGCATCTTCGACGTGGATGACGTGATACTAAACGCATTCGGCGTCATCGTCGGCTACGGAGTGTTTGCAATGTTGAAACGTGGGACGCAATCTCGCTTAGGGTAAGCTCTTCAGTCCTTATAAACGCCGCAGCATTCCGCTTCGCAGACCTTTCTCTGTTCCGAGATTGCTGAACACTGGCCGACTTGCACTAAGACTTCCCAGTATCAACCGGCAACGAGGCTTTCGGCATTTCGGATATGGAACCCTGGATCGCTAGCCATGACCGCATTCAGACATGCGGCGACGATCGTCTCAGCGGGGTTGATCTGGAGCTTCTTCGGCAGAATTGGAGCAAGAACCCGCAGGAGTTGCAGTGCAATGTGCTCCATGAGGCGTGGCTCGTCGCGTTGACCGCCGATCAGGCTGGGTCGAACGATGGTCAGTGATTTGAAGCCCACTAGCCCGATGTCTCGCTCGACTTCACCTTTGATTCTGGAATAGAACATCGCAGAGTTGACGGACGCAGTGCTCGCTGAGACGAGGACAAACGTTTCCACTCCATGCTGCTGCGCGTCACGCGCAAACTTCAACGGCAGCGCGTAGTCCACTTCGCGAAATGCTTTTTTCGAGCCTGCTTTTTTTATAGTCGTTCCTAGAGAGCAGACGACCCCGTCAATCCCTTGATTAATCCCTTCGGACAGCAACGCCTCCAGGCGATCGCATACAGGATTTATGAGCTTTGAATGGGGTTCCAATGGACGGCGGGTTGGTGCGATCACACGGGTGACGGCGGGATTCGCGAGAGCCTGCGCCAGCACATTTCTACCAACAAGCCCCGTGGCCCCCAGCAACAGTATGTTCATCGACGAGCCTCCTTCTATTTGACCATCGCCTTCACCAACAGGCGCCGCCACGCCGCATCGGGCAAGAACCGGTTTAACCAGAAGAGCGGGCCAGGCTTGGCGAGATAGCGCAATCGGTTTGACGCATCATTCGCAGCACGGAAAATAACTTTCGCAACGTCTTCCGGACTCGCTGCGCTAGCGTTACTTTTTGTGAAGACGCCGAGAAATTTATTCATGCTTGCCCGATAAGGGTCGCTCGTCGCAACCTGCATGCTGCCTTTGCCGAACTCTGTAAGAATGCTACCGGGTTCGATGAGCTTCACGCGGATGTTAAATGGGGCAAGCTCATAGCGCATCGATTCGCTCAAGCCTTCCACTGCAAACTTTGTTGCGACGTAAGAAGAAGCATACGGCAGCGCCAGACGGCCCACGATGGAAGAGACATTCAGGATCAGGCCTTCGCCCGTGGCGCGCATCACTGGGAGGACCTGCTGCGTGACTTCGGTCAAGCCGAAGAAGTTCGTCGCAAACTGATGTTGAATCTGTCCGCTGTCGCTCGCTTCGATCGGGCCGAACAAAGCGTAACCCGCGTTGTTCAGCAGGACATCGATCTTCTGGTAGCGCGCGAGCGTCTCGTCAACGGCGCGAGCGATGGAGCCGGCATCCGTGACGTCCAGCGCGAACACACTGATCTGCGGATGCGGAAGTGCGGCATCGGCCTTAAGCGGATCGCGCATCGTCGCAGCTACATTCCAGCCCTTTTCTGCAAAGTAGAGCGCGCTGGCCCGCCCGATACCGCTGGATGCACCTGTAATCAATATTGTCTTTGCCATCATGCCTCTTCTCTTAGCGGATTCGTACCGGAGCTGGACCGGAGGCCGCGCAAATATCTCAACTGGTATAGATATACCCAGTAGTATTTAAGTTGCAAATAGTTTTCGTGGGGTATGCTTGAAATGTGGCGAAAGCGATCAGGCAGAGATTAACCCGGCAGGAGAGCCGACTCGAAACCAGGACGAGGCTTCTGGATTCCGCAGCGCAATTGTTTGCGAGAGGCGGCTATGAAGGCGCGTCCGTTGACGTAATAGCGGAAAATGCGGGCTACTCCAAAGGAGCGTTTTACTCCAATTTTGAAAGCAAGGAAGCGATCTTTCTTGAGCTTCTCGATATACACAAGCGGCGAGAAATTGAAGCGTTGGCACAGTTGCTTACGCGGGACGTTTCTGGGTCGGAGCTCGTCTCGCTCATCCGCAATACTCAGAGCGAAGGCGCCTCAGACTTCGATTTCGGACTTCTCTCCGCTGAGTTTCAGTTGCAGGCCTGCCGGGACAAGACGTTCGCAAAGACGTATGGCAAGCTGCACCGCACCCACATCGAGACGATGTCCGGACTCGTGACCAAACTGTTCGCGAAGCTAGAACGTACTCCACCATCTGAACCCAAGAACCTTGCCGAGATCATCATGGGCCTGACGACGGGGCTCTCCTTACAGAGAACAAGCATGCAAGCATCACTGCGAAGAGGATTGGTCACTGAGGCGATCCTGCTGGTTCTTCGCCTTGACCTTATCGAAGGCGATCAGTAACGATAAACGCTCTTGTCATCCTTCGGGACCAGATGTCGTTGAGGCTTATTGGCTGAGCCTCCGCAGCTGAAGCCGCTTTCTCGGAGACGGATGGCACGGTTGAAGCCGTGCCCCTTCACTGAAACCATGCTCCTTTAGAGATGAGACTGCAGGTCTCTCCGGCTCCGCTCAGTGACAGATTTAGTGGGTGCGCCTGCGGCGCGGCTTTGGGTGAACCGCAGATCCTTCGCTGCGCTCCAGGATGACATTTGTTCTTTGAGTGGCGATTGTTTGAAATTCAGCGATGTTAATTGAGTGCGCCTGCGGCGCGGCTTTGGGTGAACCGCAGATCCTTCGCTGCGCTCCAGGATGACATTTGTTCTTTGAGTGGCGATTGTTTGAATTCGGCGACGTTAACTGGGTGCGCCTGCGGGGCGGCTTTGGGTGAACCGCAGATCCTTCCCCTTCGCGATGCTCAGGGTCAGGATGACATTTGTTCTTTGAGTGGCGATTGTTTGAAATTCAGCGACGTTAACTGGGTGCGCCTGCGGCGCGGCTTTGGGCGAACCGCAGGTCCTTCGGCTTTGCCTCAGGATGACAATTGTTCTTGGAATAGCGGCTGTTTGAAGGGGTGGATTGGTCATCCCACTCAAGCCAAAGGATGGCTTCCACCCCAGCGACGAAGACCCGTCGCTGGGGACCCCGGCTTGAATGGGGCATCTCGGGATCGCTGGAACTGCAGATCCTTCCCCTTCGCGACGCTCAGGGTCAGGATGACATTTGTTCTTTGAGTGGCGATTGTTTGAATTCGGCGACGTTAACTGGGTGCGCCTGCGGCGCGGCTTTGGGTGAACCGCAGATCCTTCGCTGCGCTCCAGGATGACATTTGTTCTTTGAGTGGCGATTGTTTGAAGGGGTAGATTGGTGATCCCACTCAAGCCAGAGGATGGCTTGAATAGGCGTCCGAAAGTTGGTCCCTCGGCGGCTGAAGCCGCTTTCTTTTGGGGTTCTGGTTGGCACGGCTGAAGCCGTGCCCCTTCAAAACAAACCGCAGGTCCTTCGGCTGCGCATCAGGACGACAGACTTGATGGGGATGCGCCTTCGGCGCGGCTTTCGAACAGACCGCAGGTCCTTCGGCTTTGCCTCAGGATGACATTTGTTCTTTGAGTGGCGATTGTTTGAAATTCAGCGATGTTAATTGAGTGCGCCTGCGGCGCGGCTTTGGGTGAACCGCAGATCCTTCGCCTTCGCGACGCTCAGGGTCAGGATGACATTTGTTCTTTGAGTGGCGATTGTTTGAATTCGGCGACGTTAACTGGGTGCGCCTGCGGCGCGGCTTTGGGTGAACCGCAGATCCTTCGCCTTCGCGACGCTCAGGGTCAGGATGACATTTGTTCTTTGAGTGGCGATTGTTTGAATTCGGCGACGTTAACTGGGTGCGCCTGCGGCGCGGCTTTGGGTGAACCGCAGATCCTTCGCTGCGCTCCAGGATGACATTTGTTCTTTGAGTGGCGATTGTTTGAAATTCAGCGATGTTAACTGGGTGCGGCTGCGGCGCGGCTTTGGGTGAACCGCAGATCCTTCCCCTTCGCGATGCTCAGGGTCAGGATGACATTTGTTCTTTGAGTGGCGATTGTTTGAAGGGGTAGATTGGTCATCCCACTCAAGCCATCGGAACGCTTGAATGGGGCACCAAGCAGCAGACTAGAAGGCGTGCCGATATTCGATGCGGAAGAGATTGCTGTACCAGATATCGGAGGTGACGCCGTGTCCGTAGCCGGCGTAGATGGAGTTGCGGTTGCCGAAGTTGAGGCGTGCGCCGATTTTGATGTTGAAGACGTTGATTCCGGCCGCCGATTGCACGACGTTATCGTTGCCGGTCTGAAGGCCCCCGAAGACGTGCCAGGCGACGAGCTCGAGCACGGGCGTGACCTGATAGTTATCCCGATCGACGAGCCGATAGCTTGGGCCTATGCCGTACATCAGGACGTCTCCGGCAAAATTCTGTGAAGTGGGAGGTGTGGTGCTCGGGTAGTAAGTGGTGCCTCCAATAGGGTGGGTATCTCCGAATTCGGATTCTATGGCGACGCGGTCGGAGAGGTGCTGGTAGTAGAGCAACATGGGCTCGATGCTGTAGTGGTTGGTGCCGAAGCCCTTGGCGCCATCGCCGCTGGGAAAATAAGAATTGAGCTGAAAAGTGAGTTGGCGGGATTCGTTGGCGATGAGCCCGAATTTGAGGCCAGCCTGCACGTCGCTGATGCCACCGCCGCTCTGGATTGGCTGTACGGTATTGGGCGCGGGAATGTAGATCGGCTGAATCCAGCGATAGGGGATGGTTGTGAAGATGGAGAAGCGCTTGACTGGCGCGTATTCGCCGCTCATGTAGAGCTGCTGGAAGTTGAGAGTGCGCTGGACGGCCTGGTTGGCGTCTGCGGGGCAGCAGCTTCCGGCGTAGAAATATTCGGCGCGGTCGGGGCGGGGGTCGTTGAAACCGGCGTCGAAGCGGAGCCGCACCTGGGAGTGGACGCTGGAGTCGTCAATATAGCCGACCATGCTGGCGTCGATGTCGGCGCGCTTCAGCTCTTTGCGGGGTGGTTTGGGTTTCGTTGTTTTCGCGGACTTGGGGGGATTGTCCGCCGCAGCGAACGCGACTGTCGAAGCAAGTAGCACGGCGAGAGCAAGGCCCTTGACGAGAGCAAACGACGATCGAAACCATCTGGCACAGACGCCGCCGATTGGATTTGCGCGGCGATTGCGGCAAGAGCTGGATATTCGACTCTGCGTCAGGTTACTCAAGGCTTCTAAGTCTTAACTTAACAGGACTATAGCACGGGTGCGAGCAGGTAATTCCTACCCCTGGCCATCAGTGACTACCCTGCTTGGATCGTAGCTGCCGGGTTAGTTCCTGGTAGCGTTGCTGAGCAATGTCCCGGTCTTCGGGAAGCAGCTGAGGGAGGATGCGAGCGAGACCTTGCAGGGATTCTTCGGCCTGACGCGAGTGGCCTTCCCGGAGTTCTTTTCCGGCAAGCTCAATGTAATTCATGGCGAGATTCTTGTAGAGGTCGTGGATGGCTGGACCGCGTTCGATGCCGCGGGTCGGACTTAGCTGCTCCAGTAGCTCGCGTTCGAGGTCGGACTCAAGTTGCGCATCCGGCGATCCCTGGGAGACAAGAATATCGCTGTGCAGCTGCATGATTCTTAGTCGCTCCAGGGTAAGCGCCTCGCCCGGGCTTGCAAGCTCGTTGATGATATCGAGGGCTTGCCGGCTTCGAATCGCGGCGGCCGGCAACTGATTTAATGCCTGAAGCAGCCTCGCCTGGTTGTCGCAGTATTGGGCCAGCTCGTACTTATATTCCCGATTTTGGGGGTTGTGGGTGCTTAACCGCTCGGCGATCTCTATTGCCTGCTCGTAGAGTTTGCGGGCTTCCTCGGTGCGGTTCTCTCGGCGAATGAGGGTTGCTAGGTCGTTGTAGACACGGGCCAGCTCCTGCGCGGGGGGCGGCGAAGACCCTGCAGGCACGTCGGCGTTGGGGATTGGCTCGAGCAGCTGAATTGCGGTGCGGAAGTCCGACTCGGCGGTCTTCAAGTCGCCTTGTTGACGATCGACGATGCCGCGGTTGTAGTAGCTGCGGGCCAACTCCTGGGCGTAGACGGGGTTGTTCGGCACAGCGACATGGATGGCGATTTGCAGGCGGATGGCCTCGTCATATTCCGCCTTGGCCTGGGTTTGCTTCGGAGGATTCCGGCGGTGCGCTCTGGTCGCTCCAGAGCCGGAAGGTTTCGCCAAGCCAGTTGTGGCAGTAGGCGAGGGCGCGGCGATACTCGACCTCAGAGGGATGCTGGCTGGCGAGCTCCTGATAGGTCGCGATAGCCTGCTTATATTCGCGGATGGCGTTCTCGGGTTGCGCGAGCAGCCGGTTTATGTCGCCGAGCCTGGAGTGGCCTGCGGCTGCCTCGGCGCGGAGCTTGGGGTTGCTTGAGTGCTCCTGAACGAATGAGGTGTAGAAGGCTGCGGCCTTGTCGAGGAGTTCTTTGCGGAAGGCCTCCATGGCAGGCGGATCGGCGGACTCGCGTGCTTGCTGGCGTCCGGCGGTGGAGAGGCTTTGATCGACGGCCTGGATGGCGAGGCCGAGGTTTTTTTCAGCGCGGTCGCGTTCGGTGCGGGCGAGGACTCCGAGGACGGCGGTGAAGGCGAGGATGAGGATGATGACGGCTACCAAAGCTGTCGTTGCGAGATCTCTTCGCCGGCGCGCGCGGCAAGCAGCGAGAAATTCGCTTTCGATCACGGTGAGTTTCGTATCAGGCGCTGAGGCCCACTTCAGCGCCTGAGCTAGTTCCTTTCGCCGCAACAACAGGCTGTCAGGCCGACCTTCCTTTTCCCATTGCACCGCACGCCGTTGCGCCTTGCTGAGGTGGGCGGCGAACCAAGCGTCGTTGTTTTGGGAGATCGGCTCGACGAGCCGGTCGTGGGAGAGCTCGTACCACAGGCTGCCGCCGCGGTGCTCGGCACGGACGATGTAGCTGTCGACGAGCCTGGCGATGAAGGGGTTGTCGAGGCCGCCGCTGGCGGTAGCTTCGTGGCGGACCTGATTGCGTACTCCGTCGGGAGTGATGAGCTTGTTCTGGAACCATTCGCGGATAAGCCGCTCGGTGTTCTCGATGCCGTCGGCGGAGCTTTTGACCGCATGCACGTAGTAATTGGAGAGTGCTTCGCCGATGTCGCCGACCTTGTCGAGGCGTATCGTCCGCTCGCTGGGCTTAAGCTTCTCCCACAGGTCGTAGCAGACGACCTGGAGTTGGAGCGGCTCGACGTAAACTCCGGGCTCTTCGCGAAAGCTGCCGTCGGGTTGCTGGACTTTGATCTTGGCGAGGTTCTCGGCTAGGGTTTCGACGACGCCTGGGGCGTATTTTCGCGAGGTCCTCTCGACGGGATTCTCGATTGCCTGCATGGCCATCTCGCGCGTGAGGCGGTCGATGCGATAGCGATTTTGGAGCTGGGTCGGCAGCAGGCGGCGATAGGGGTCGAGAGGAGCGAGGTAGTCTTCGCGAAGAATGAAGAGCGCCCAGATGGAGGGGTCGCGCAACATCTCGCCGAGCTGCTCGAAGAAGAGCCGCTTGGCTGGAAGGTCGACGGGGTCGAGGCGCAAGACCTCTTCAAACTGGTCGAAGAGAATGAGCGGATTGCGTTCGCGCGGACGCTGCGCAGCGTACTCGGCGAGCGTCATCTCCGGGAATGTTTCGGATTTCTCGAGCGCGGCGATGGTGCTCCAAACATACCGGTTCCCGTTGCCGTCTGGAGGCACGAGGTTGAGCCGGGCCGGGCCCCAGATATCGAAACGATTGACGAGGCGAGGAAGCAGTCCGGCGTTGATCAGAGAGCTCTTGCCTGCGCCCGAGGGTGAATAGAGCAGGACGATGCGCTCGGAGGTGAGCATGTAGCGGAGCGCGGCGATCTCGCGTTCGCGGCCGTAGAGGGTTTGCCCGGACTCGAAGGGCCGAGGACCGACGTAAGGATTGGTCTCGGAGGGATTTGTTCCGGGGTGATTTGTTTCGCCATCGCGCGTTGGCATGCTTAGAGCCTCCGCCTTGCCGCCGATGGCGTCTCTTTATCGAGGTGCACTTTGAGTTCGCGCAGAAAGTCGGCGGCCGATCCCCAATAGATATCGATGCGTGAGTTGTAGAAGTAGCGTTCGAGATACTTTTTGGCGCGACGTGCGTTGGCGATTGTGGTCTCGGCGGGGTCGACCTGCACGCCAACGTGGTTGTAACTCTCGAGGAGCTTCCGGCCTCCTTTGGCGAGGATCAGGCGGAACATGATGCGGAACTTCCAGTCGTCGAGCGGGAAACCGAGGAAGAGCAGGGAACTGCTGACCAAGGCGTCGCTGATGACCGGCGGCATGAGCTGGTAGCGTGTGGTGCGGATGAGGTAGTCGAAGAAATCGTCCTGAGTGAGCACCCAGGTGGACTCTTTCTGGGTGTTTCCGAAGAGGTAATAGACGTAAGGGCGCTCGACGGTTGCTTCGCCGAGCGACTCCGCGTCGCTGCGATAGTCGAGGGTCTCGTCGCGCCATTCACTGGCGAGCGCGATAGGCTGTTTAAGCGCGCCAAAGGCCGGGGTTTTTGCGATGAACCTTTCGAGGAGCGAATCGCTGGCGGCGTTGACGAAGACTTTGGCGTTGAGTGCAGCGACGAGCTTCAGCGGATCGGCGTGGCGCGGGTCGTCATTGTGTATCAGCTTCTCGACGATGGCGTCGAGGAGATTGGGGTCATCGGCGACCGGGCGATTGAGGAGGCGTTCGCCGGTCTTCTCCAACTGTACGAACATTTCGTCGATGACCTTGCTTTTGACGTATTCGAGCGAGTGCTGGGTCATCATGTATTGAGCGACCCGGGCGAGATCGAAGCGGTCACTTGAGCCATGGGCGGAGTCGAGCGGGAAGTTGGCGCTTTCAGCTAGCTCGGCGGCGAGCGTACGGGTGCTGCCGAGGATGTGTTCCGCAATATCGGGGCCGAGGATGGGAACGCAATCGCCTCGGCGCACGAAGCGGCAGATCGAGTCCCACTGCTCAAACTCGCCTTTGGCCGTGTCGAAGCCGGGCTCGTACCAGATGCGGCCGTTGCGCAGGCGCATGAAGAGCACCGGCATCCAATAGTCGTCGCGATTGCGAACCTCGCCGCGCGCCACCGACATGGCACGGTCGATCTGGCCATCGACGAGCAGTTCGGTGAAGAAACGCTTCATGAAGGCCGCTGCGGTCTGCATGAAAACGTCGCCCTGCATCGCAATGACGGCGGCACTCCTGCTTCGGCAAGGCGCGGGCCGAGAGACGCCAGGCCGACGCCACCGTGGCCGGCGCTCTGGCAGGATGCGAGGACGATCAGGCGGGGACGCTCGGCGAGTTCGCGAACCAACTGTACGAGTTCTTGCGCTGGAGTTGGCTGGCCTTCGTCGAGGCATAGGAATGGTTCCTGCTCGCGAATCAACCCATGGCAGACGAGATAGAGGATGTCGAAGCCTTCGCGCAGCCGTGCTCCGAGGTCGGTCAGCGGCAATGGGCCGCCCGGTGCGAGGGTCTCTATCTGAATGCCTGCCATCGCCTCTCTTGTGAGGGAAAGCTCTTGCTCGACATCGATCGGCGCGAGGTTGTAGCTGCTTGCGCGAGCGGGATTGGCTATCACGATAAGTGCGCGCAGATCGGCCTTGGGGCGCAGGCGGATGGGACGCCAGTCCTGGCCGCTGCTGAGGAATCGGGAGACGACCGTCTGCTCTCCCATAAACAGGGGCGCGTCGGGAACTAAAGGATCGCGCAGCATCTCCCAACGAACGGCGTGGAGTTCGGGTGCGCTGGATTCGATCGACAGTCGGACTCGGAGAATGGAGTGCTGCTGTTCGGCGGCGTTGCGGAAGCGGCCAAACAGAGCCGTGACCTCCGGAGTGAAGAGCGCGGCATTCAATCGAGTGGCGTAGACAAAGGGATCGTCGCCGGAGAGCGCGAGCGCAGCGAAGTTGCCGGGAATGACGGGGTCGGGGTCAGAGCGCTGCTCGGCCTCATCCTCGGCGCCGTTGAAGCGGAAGCCCAGCGAATAGGAATGTTCGTCGCGCTTGCGGAAGGCGATCTCGAGGTCGGCATATCTACGCATAGCGGTGGGTGTTGCTGCGGATCTCGTCTCTCCGCTGTCCATCGTTTGCGCTGTCCGATGCGAACCCCTGAGTCGAACGAGCGCGCGAGAGCGCCTGCGCAAGAACACTTGGCGCGCTTAAGTCTCTTCGAATCAGAGGATTCGTACTGTTCATTTAGTGACAAGGTATCTTCTTCCCCTGGCAATGTCTAGAACTGGTCTCATGCCAGATTGAAGAGCACGTCAAGGTGAGCAGGTCTCGCAGCGTGGGGTGAAAGCAGACGGTCGACACTATCTAAGAAATTGCGGAGACCCTGTTCTCTATTCAGGGTTCCTGCGGGCCAGTCAAGGTTCAGCGAGATGCCGCTTGATTATAATCGCTAGGCCGTGCGCAGGAATGCGACACGCAGCATGCAGGGAGAAGGCGGATGCGATTGAGCAAGTGGCTTGTGGTCGTCGTTCTGAGTGGGTTCGGCATGGCCTTTACCGTGCCGCCGCGGCTTATCGCACAATCGTCGAACAATGCTGGGTCGCAACCGGCGGGTCCGGCGATCAATTACACGCTGCCCAAAGCTGAGGAGGTGACGCTGGGCATTTACGATGCGGACGGCAAGCTGCTGCGCACCGTCATCAGCGGGGAATCGCGCCCTGCGGGGCGGCTGAGCGAAACGTGGGACGGTCTCGATCAATGGGGCAAACCGATTCCTGCGGGTTCGTATGTTGTGAAGGGGCTATATCACCCTACCGTCACGACCAATTATGTAATGACCTTTGGGAACCCGGGCAATCCGCCGTGGCCGACCATTGACGGCAAGGGAGATTGGCTTGCCGACGAGTCTGGGCCGCAGGCAGCCGCCAGCGATGGCCAGTGGATGTTTCTCGCCGCTCCCGGCGCAGAAAAGGGGTCGACGATCATCGGCGTCGATGCCACGGGGCAGCGTCAATGGGGCGTCACAGAACCATTCAATCCAGCAACCGTTTCTCTGGCAGTCGATGGGGAGTATCTGTACGCGCTGTTTTCGGGGCCGCAGCTGACCGACGCGACCCATAGGTACTCTCCCGGCGGTACAAACGCAATTGGTCGAGCGATCCTTGTCTGTCTGGACAAACGGACGGGGCAATCGGCCAAATTCACGATTGCCACTCCGGTCAAGGTAATCGCAAAGTTCGGCTTTACGGGAAAGACAGTGGCGCTATGGGAGCTGCGCACGCAGAAGAGCTTTTCCCCCGCCAACTACAGCGGCCAGCCTCGTTACAGCGACAACGATGTTGGGCGAAACGACAGACGCCATCGGGCTGGCTGTCGCGAATCAGCGGGTCTACGTCTCGATGCACGACGACAACCAGATATTGGTCTTCGACGCCAATACCGCGAATCAGGTCGATCAGATTCCAGTGCCGGCACCGGCCGGATTGTTTGCCGAGTCCAACCACTCGATTCTGGCAGTAAGCAATCAGCAAGTGGTGCGGATCAATCCTGCCAACAAACAGATCCAAACGGTGATCAGTTCGGGGCTCGTCGCGCCGAGATGCGTAACGGAGGACCAGAAGAATCGCATTTATGTCAGCGATTGGGGAAGCTCATTTCAGGTGAAGGTATTCTCCTCGAGCGGCGCTCCGCAACGCAGCATCGGCGAAGCGGGTGGTCGGCCGTGGGTTGGGCCGTGGGACGGCAACGGAATGCTGGTGCCGACCGGCATCGCAGTGAGCGGTGACGGGAAGCTATGGGTAGCGGAAGACGATACCAGCCCGAGTCGCGTCAGCGTGTGGAATTCGGATACAGGCGCATTGGTCAAGGAGTATCTGGGACCGACGCCCTACGGCGGTCCGGGATCGATGATCGATCCGAAAGACCCGACCGACGCGAATGGGATGGGAACACAATTCAAGATCAACTTGTCGGCGAAGAGCTGGGCGCCGCGGGCAATTATGGAGCGCCGGATGGATATGAACCAGCCGTTCGCGCTGAATGGCGCTGCAGCGCAGATGCCCGGCCAGAAGATTCTTTACCATAACGGCGAAGAGTACCAGACGGTCGTGTCGTCCGACGGCATCGTCATTCACAAACGCAAGGGTGACCTGCTCGTGCCTGTGGCTGCGCTGGGCTCGCTGCGGGTGCCGGATATCGGCGACGGCACCGGGCGGACCATTTGGGACAGTGACCTCGGCCATCGGATGGTGACGAATTTCAATCCACCGTTCTTCGCGGGCCATGCGGGCAACAACTACTACCTGGACAGACAGCAACGGCGACGGCCTGGTGCAGCCGGAGGAGATGCAATGGGTTCAGTGCGCTTAGTGGCAATGACAAGCTACGGCCCGGGATCTCAGCCCGTCGCCGCGGCTTACTGGGGATTTGGTATCGGAGACGACTGGTCGATCTATTGGACAGGCTCCTATAAGACCCAGAGCTTTATCTTTCGCCTGGATGTGAAGGGTTGGACGTCGGACGGATGCGCCCATCTATGACGTCCACGACTCGAAACCGATCGTCATACAGCCGCGAACCGCGGAGCCGGTCGCACTCTTCGGCACCACCGACGGTAAAGTCGTCGTGGCCTATGGCTACGAGTTTGCAGCCTCCGCCCAACGCCATTGAATGTTTCGATCGCAACGGCAAATCGCTCTGGGCACATCGCCATGCCCAAGTTTCCGCCTGCAGGGACGGGACAGGGCCCAAAAGACATCGTTGCGCAGAGCGTGATTACGGAGTTCAAGGTGCCGGGTCATTGGAAATGTGCTGGGCTCCTGGCTTTGGCATGCGAACGCGCATCCGTACTTATTCACCGATGACGGGCTATACGTTACGTCGCTGCTCGATGAGACGTCACATCGGGCCCAACGCAGTCTGGTCGGAGGCCTACATAAGCTATTACCAGGACCCGCAAGGTGTGCCGTACATCATCAATGGCGGCAGCGATGACTTTCATGTGCTGAGGATCGATGGGCTGACCCAGGGTGGACGCTTCCAGCAGCCGTTCACGTATTCCCAACAGGACTATGCCAAGGCCGCGGCCTTCCGCCTCATTCCGCCTCCCAAAGTTGTGCCGAAGCCTATTCTCAACGTGACCTGGGTCAGCCAGCCCCCAAAGATCGACGGGAACCTGAGCGACTGGAACATGCGGACAGGGGCAACGCTGCAGGGAACCAAGAACCGCGGAGCTCAGATTGCGATGGCCCGCGATACAACGAACCTCTATCTTGCTTACCAAGTCACTAAAGACCGGCCTTTCTCCAATAAGGGAGATAACTGGCAGACGTTGTTTCTTTCCGGCGACTGCGTGGACCTGATGCTGTCGACGAAGCCATCGAGCGGTCCACGCGCCGATCCGGCGCCCGGGGGACATTCGTTTGCTCTTCAGCATGTTTCAGGGCAAGCCGTTGCGGTGCTCTATCAGCCGTCGGTGCCGGGGACAGCGCAGCCGGTTCAACTGATGCGTCCGCGCGGATCGACAGTATCCGGCAGCTTTCGTCGGCGAAGAGTGGCCATCGTTCCGAACGGGAACTCGTATGTCGTCGAAGCAGCGGTCCCGCTGGCGGACATCGGGGTCGATCCCAAGGCAAAGGGCGTGGCGCTCCTGGGCGATGTTGGCGTGATTTACGCCGATGCGTCGGGGACAAGCCGGGCACTGCGCCTCTACTACTACAACAAACAGACCAGCAATGACCGCCGACCTGACCACCGAGGCTACGCTGCAACCCTCGCAGTGGGGGACGGTCCAGTTGCCGCTGGGGCCGAATATTCTGAAAGACAGTAGCTTTGAAAACGGGTTCGCGACCGACCGCCGACCAGGGTTGGTTCAAGGCGACTCGAAGCGAACGGAGCCACCGCGAGCATGGCTACGGCCTCACCGCACAGCGGGGCGCAGTCTCTGATGCTGCAACAAGTGACACCGGTGGTCTATCCCTGACGATACAATTGTCGGGGGCCGATTACCATGCGTTCGTGGCCTCGGGCAACAACGGTAAGCGGAGGTGGGCAGGCAAAGGTGCAACAGCGCGTCCCCGTCACGGCCGGTCATCTTTACGACTTCCGCTTCAACTACCGCTCGGACAAAATGCAGGTCGAGAAGCAGACGCCGGGGGTGGGCAGAGGCTACGTCAATCTTGGAGTGGCGATTGAATGGACGGGCCCTGGAGTTGCCAGCGAACCAGAGCGGTATCGGCGCGCTCGACGACAAAACTGACACGCTGAACTGGACGCAAGCGACCAACAGCTCGTCTCGTTTTCAATTGCTTCCCCAGCCATATCTTGCGCCTGCCGGAGCAACGGGAGCTATCGTCACCTTCGCTCTCGGGACGAATGCCGCCAACGACCTGCCGACTGTATTTATCGACGACGTCGAACTTGTCGATGTGACGGCAAATCCCTAAGCGCACCAAGGCAGGCATCGCCTTCTCCGAGATGCTCGTTAGTCCAGATTCAAGCTGCGATAGCGAGAGGCGATGCCACCGGGAGATTTCTTGTTGAGAGTTCATCGGTCGTCGGTAGTTTGTAGTTCGCTTTTGATTGCGCTTGCAATTAGTGGCGCCTCGATACAGGCGCGAAGCGAGGACGGTGCGGCTGGCTGGCTGCGGCATGCTCCGGTGGGCGACGGTGCAGTGTGCTCGCAGCTCCCCGCGGAAGTGGTGGTAGTGTCGGGTGCAGCAGGAGCAACTGGGAGCGCAGATACCGCGATTTTGCGAAGCGCCGGTCACGAGCTGAGTCTCGGGCTGACGTCGATGTGTGGTCGTGTGGTGGGGCTTCGCGATGCGTCCGCCTATGCCACCGCCAGAGGTGATGCTCTGCTCGTAGGGACGGTTGGCGATGTTCAGGCGATGCTGCCGGGATGGCGTCCGGCGCAGTTGCCGGGACGCGAAGGCTATGTTTTTGGGGAGACGACTTCGCATGGGCGTCGCTATGTGATCGTTGCGGGTACGGACGCGCGGGGCTCGCTCTATGGCGCCTTCGCCTTGCTGGCGCAAGTGGGTGAGGCGCGCACCCTTTCGCTTAAACAAACGCAGACACCGGCGGATGCCGTTCGCTGGGTCAACCAGTGGGACAACCTTGATGGATCGATTGAGCGCGGGTATGCGGGGCGGTCGATCTTCTTCGATGGCGGGCATGTACGCGCGGACCTGACTCGCGCCGGCGATTATGCTCGCTTGTTGGCCTCGGTGGGGATCAACGGCTGCACGATTAACAATGTGAATGCGTCTCCGCAAATGCTAACGCCAGAGATGATCGCCGACGTTGCGCGAATTGCAGATGCCTTCCGGCCGTGGGGGGTACGGATGTCGATGTCGATCGACTTCAGCAGCCCGCAGGCGGTTGGTGATCTGGCTACTTTCGACCCTCTTGATCCAGCGGTTGCAGCCTGGTGGGCGAAGACGGTCGATGCGATCTATGAAAAGATCCCCGACTTTGCAGGGTTTGTAGTCAAGGCCGACTCCGAAGGCAAGCCGGGGCCATCGCAATATGGACGCTCTCCAGCGCAGGCGGCGAACGTTTTGGCACGCGCGCTGAAGCCGCATGGCGGCCTGGTGCTCTATCGCGGGTTCGTCTATAACCATCATCTCGACTGGACGGATATGAAGGCCGACCGGGCCAAGGCGGGGTATGACAACTTCAGCAAGCTGGATGGCACCTTTGACGATAACGTGGTGATCCAGATCAAGAATGGGCCGATCGATTTTCAAGTGCGCGAGCCTGCTTCGCCGCTCTTTGCCGTGCTGCGCAAGACCAATCAGGCGATTGAGCTTCAGGTCACTCAGGAATACCTGGGGCAGCAACGGCATCTCGTCTACCTTGTGCCGATGTGGAAGACGACTCTCGATACCGATATGCGTGCCGAGAACCGCTCTACCCCGGTGAAGGAGATCGTGGAGGGCAAGAGCTTTCATCGTCCGCTGGGCGGGTTTGTGGGGGTTGCGAATGTCGGGCTGGACGCCAACTGGGTGAAGCATCCGCTGGCGATGGCGAATTTATATGGGTTTGGGCGGCTAGCGTGGAATCCCGAGTTGTCTTCAGAAGAGATCGCCGATGAGTGGACAAGGCTGACCTTTGGCAACGAGGCTGTTGTGGATCGAACGATCGAGGGGATGCTTTTGCGTTCCTGGCATCTCTATGAGGATTATTCGGGACCGCTTGGATTGGGAACTTTGACTGACATTGTGGGCGCCCACTATGGGCCGGGCATTGAGTCGGCGGAACGAAATGGCTGGGGGCAATGGCTTCGGGCCGATCATAACGGCATCGGCATGGACCGCACGATTGCGACGGGAACGGGATACATCGGGCAGTATCCGCCGGAGCTGGCGAAGAAGTATGAGTCCCTGGCGACTTGCCCGGATGAGCTGCTGCTCTTTATGCATCACGTTCCGTACACGCATGTGCTGCACTCGGGGAAGACTGTGATTCAGCATGTTTACGATTCGCATTATGAAGGCGCGGTCGGCGCGGCGCAGTTATATGTGGATTGGTCGACACTCAAGGGCCATGTTGACGACGAGCGTTTCGCCAAGGTGCTGGGGTTGTTGCAATATCAGGCTGGTCATGCGATTGTGTGGCGGGATGCGGTATCGAATTGGTTTCTGCGGATGTCGGGGATTCCCGATGCGAAGGGGCGGGTGGGGAATTATCCGGATCGCGTGGAGGCGGAATCGATGCAGCTGCGTGGTTACGATGCGGTCGATGTGACGCCGTGGGAGACGGCCTCAGGAGGCAAGGCGGTGATCTGCAAGGAATCGGAGTGTCGTGCCGAGACTTCTTTCACTGGAGTGGCCGGGGCTTATCGGATTTCGGTCGAGTATTTTGATTTTCATGATGGCGCCTCTACTTATTCGCTGCGGGTGAACGGGAGCGAGATTGCGGCGTGGACGGCGAACAACACCTTCCCGACCAGCGTGATGAACGGCAGCACCTCGACGCGGTATCTTGTGCCTGAGGCTGTGAACCTCAAGGCCGGGGATGCGATCGAGGTTGTCGGGCATCCTGATGGAATAGAGCCTGCGCCGTTGGATTATCTCTCCATCGTGCCTGTAGATCAGGCCAACGCTGCCACTGGGGCACCTAATCAACAATGAAGGAGTCAGAGAGACTGTGAAGATTACTCATGCGCGCGTCAGCGTCTGCTCCCCGGGTCGCAACTTCGTTACGTTGCTGGTGGAGACTGATGAGGGAATTGTTGGACTGGGCGATGCCACGCTGAACGGTCGCGAACTTGCGGTGGCGAGCTATCTGACCGATCACATTCTGCCGTGCATCATTGGGCGCGATCCCTTTCAGACAGAAGACATCTGGCAGTATCTCTATCGGGGCGCGTATTGGCGGCGTGGACCAGTGACGATGGCGGCAATTGCGGCCATCGATGTGGCGCTTTGGGACATCAAGGGCAAGGCACTGGGCACGCCGGTTTATAACTTGCTGGGAGGAAAGAGCCGTGAGGGCGTTCTGGTTTATACCCACGCGAATGGCAAGGAGATAGTGCAGGCGCTGGACCAGGCGGCGAAGTATATCGACGAAGGTTATCTTGCGGTGAGGCTGCAATGCGGCGTTCCGGGGCTGGCGTCTACTTATGGCGTGCCGAAAGGGAACCAGCCTTACGAGCCAGCGGAGCGGGGATTGCCGAGCGAGAATGTTTGGTCGAGCGAGAAGTATCTCGTTCATGCGCCGCGGCTGTTTGAGGGCGCGCGGATGCGCTTTGGGGAGGACATTCACCTCTTGCATGATGTGCACCATCGACTGACTCCGATCGAGGCGGCGCGACTCGGGAAGTCGCTTGAGCCATATCATCTCTTCTGGCTGGAAGATCCGGTTCCGGCGGAGTTACAGAGTGGGTTCAAAATTATCCGGCAGCACACGACGACGCCGATTGCGGTCGGAGAGGTTTTCAATTCACTGTGGGACGCGCAGGAGTTGATTCAAAATCAGTGGATCGATTATCTGCGGATGTCGGTGGTGCACGGCGGCGGGTTGACTCATCTGAAGAAAGCTGCCGACTATGCGGATATCTACCGCGTGCGTACCGGCTGCCACGGAGCAACCGATCTGTCGCCAATCACCATGGGAGCGGCTCTGCACTTTGGGATCTCGGTGCATAACTTCGGAATTCAGGAGCACATGCACCACTCCGCCGAGACTGATGAGGTCTTTCCGCACAATTATCGGTTCGACGCTGGATATATGACGCCGGGCGATGCGCCTGGGTTAGGTGTGGAATATAACGAGGAGCTGGCGAAGCGTTATCCCTACCAGCGGGCGTATCTTCCGGTGAACCGAAAGCTGGACGGGACGCTTACCGATTGGTAGGTGTTCGATTATTGCCTGGCTTCGGATTTGAAGAGAGCGAGCAGGGCCTCGGTTGCGAGGTGTGCATCCTGAACCTTGAAGTCTTGCGGCAGATGTAGACCGGGCGTTCTCGGAGCGATCGCGCGCAGGCCGCGGAGGGCAGTCTCCGACGGGAGTTGCGGCGTGCCGGGTCCGACGAGGATGTACTCCACGTCTTCGACGCGGAGCAGGATCTTTGCATCGCCGTAGTTGCAGGTCCATTTCACATCGAAGCCGTGCTGGGTGAGGACGGCGCGGACAAAGGCGCAAAGATCAGGCGACTGATCGAAGAAGAGCACCCGCGTGCCATGTTTCTCAACGTGCTGGGTGGGTTGACGCTCGAGAAAGGAGAGTATCGCCGCCTCTTCGGTGTCATAGACACGGAGGAACTTTGAGAGGTTGGCGAGGTTCAGCAAGGTTACTATAAACGGGGGCGGTGAAGCCAGCCGGATGTCTCCGCCGGCCTTATGCAGGTTGGTTGCCTGACGAACCAGTAGGCCGATGCCCATGCTGTCGAGGCGAGTGACTTCGTCAACGTTAAGCACCACACGGGTAAACTCGCGGGTACAAAAGCGCAGCTCGGCCTCAAGGGCTTTCACTTCGTCGCCCATAGCGATGCGGCCCTTGCAATGGATGATGTAAACGTTGCCCAAATGGCGCGAGCTTAAGACCAGGGACATGCCTTCCTCGTATCTCCCGTGAGTGCCAAGTTGCGGATAAGAGCCAATATACGCGAGGGCAAAGATCAAGGTACATAGGGGAAATTGGGCGTGCCCATCGCATGCGAGCCGACATTGGGCGCACAGCGGCTGGCGGTCGACCTGCGGCGCGCCCAACGAAACAGTGATTGATGTGAAGCGATGCACACACGCGATATACTCTTGTTCGGTCACTCCGAATTTGGGTGGCGATCTTCCTTGCCGCTGGAGGTCCAGAGGTCTCAACCACAACTCAACTCGCAGCCTCTCCGCGGCTTCGCAAGCTCACCCTGCTGCCGTTAGTTGCAGCCACCTATTTCATGGTCTCGGGTGGGCCGTATGGGTTGGAGGATATCGTCGGCCAGGCCGGGTATCTTCGCGCACTGCTGCTGCTGGCGGTCGTTCCCTTGATCTGGAGCTTGCCGACCGCACTGATGATTGGCGAGCTCGCCTCGGCGATTCCTGAGGAAGGCGGTTTCTACCGATGGGTCAGCCGCGCCTTCGGTCCTTTTTGGGGATTTCAGGAGGCATGGCTCTCGCTCTCGGCGTCGGTCTTCGATATGGCGATCTATCCGGCGCTGGCGGTTGCCTACCTGGGACAGCTCTCGGCGAGCCTGACCGCGGGGCATCGCGGACTTTTCTGGTCGCTGGCTGTCGTGCTGATCTGCATTGCGTGGAACCTGCGTGGGGCGTACTCGGTCGGCCAGGGGTCGATCGGGATGTTTGCCCTGTTGCTGACGCCGTTTCTGGGAATCGTCCTCTACGGAAGCTACCATGCCGCCGCCGCGCCGTTTGGGACGCGCCACTTTGCTGCAATTGGCGAAGGCAATATGACCACCGCGCTGCTTTTTGTGCTGTGGAACTGCATGGGCTGGGACAACGCCTCGACGATTGCGCGCGAGGTGAAAGACCCGCAGCGAAATTACATTCGCGCCATGGTGGGGGCGGTCGCGGTGGTCACGATCAGTTACATTCTGCCGATTGCGATCGTTGCCATGACCGGGATTCCGGCGACCTCGTTCGCAACTGGAGCATGGGTCGATGCAGCACGGACGCTCGCCGGGCCGGTGGTGGGGCCGGTGCTGGCGTTTGGCGTGGTGGCTGGCGGCGCGATTACCGGGGTGGCGATGTTTAATGCGCTCACGCTGTCTTATGCGCGCGTGCCTGCGGCAATGGCACGCGACGGGATGTTGCCGAAGCAGTTTGCCAAGCACATGGACAACGGCGTTCCGTGGGTCGCGGTGATCGTCTGTGGGCTGGGTTGGGCGATGGCGCTGGGGCTGAACCTTACCCGTCTGCTCGAGCTTGATCTGATGCTGTATGGTTTTTCGCTGATCCTCGAGTTTGCCGCGCTGATCGTGTTGCGCCTTCGCGAGCCGAATCTGCTGCGGCCGTTTGCGGTTCCAGGCGGTTTGCCGGTTGTTATTGGCGTGGGAGTTGGTCCGACCGCGCTGATTCTCTTTTCCATATGGAGTTCTCGCGGTGACCATCTGACGCCGGGGCTGCCGGCGATTCTGCTGGGCGCGATCATTGCACTTGCTGGACCGGTTGTCTATGCGCTCACTACCGGCCGGCGAGCGCGGGCGGCGCAGTTTGGCCAGGGTGCGGCACCTGGTACTGGGCTTGACTGAGTAGGGCCTTTCACTCGAGACCCTTTACAAGATCATGCCGTCGGCGGTGGCGAGAGTTTTATCGCCGGCCGCGCGGCTCCAGCCGATGCGCAGGTCTTTGACTCCGTGCAGCGCGAAACTGCCCTGCGAGCCACGTGGCGCGGTGATGGCGAAGAAGTCGGCGCGCTCCACGTCGGTCAAGGTAAAACGCAGGGCGCGCATCGGGTGCGGCGCAGGCGATCTCGACGTGGCTCATCTCCAGGTTGCGCATGTGGCGGAGAAAAAATCCGGATGACGGCATTGGGCCGAACATGCCCGGGTCGGGGTATTTCGTCCTCGAACTCTGGCGGTTGAATATTGGCGGCTTCCGCGGTCGCGCCGCCGACGGTTTCGACATAGATATTCGAGAGCTTCACATCTTCGATGGCGTAGCCGGGGATTCCGCTGAGGATCGAGCTGAGCTGCATGGGCGCGTTGTAGCACTCTAGATTGCTGATGAGAATGCGCTTCATCGTGCCGACTTTTGTGCTTTCTTTGGGGCCGCGCAGCCTGCGAACCAAGCCGCATGAAGATGGGCCCCGAGAAGAGGTCGCGCATGGTGGTGTTGGTGATGGTGACAGTCTTCGAGAAGCGCGCCGTCTTCAGATTCCAGCGCGTAGCCGTTGCAGCCCTCGAAGACGCAGTTCGAGATGGTGACGTTGATGAAGCCGCCGTTCGATTCGGTCCCGCACTTGATGCGCCCGGTTCGCGGTACTCGCTCCTCGGGAAGGAACTTCTTCAAGGTGCCATCGAGCACCGACCCGAGCTGGTAAGTAGCCGGTGACAAAGCAGTTGGTGATGGTCAGATTTCTGGTGGGCCGGGCATAGCCGAGCGCGTAGCTGGACTTGGGACAGATGCCGTCGTCCCAGGGTGAATTGACGGTGCAGTTGGAGACCCGAACATTTTGGCAGCAGTCGATGTCCATGCCGTCGCGGTCGGTGTCGATCTTGAGGTTGTCGATGGTGAGATTGTCGACGCCGGTGAGGAGCAGGCCGAAGTGGCCGCCTTTGAGCATCGAGAAATCGCGCAGCAGGACGTTGCGGCAGTTCTTGAGCGCGATTGCCTTGTTGCCGACGCCGGCTTGTTCGGCTATATAGGTCGGGTAGTTGCCGCGAGCAGAACGGCCTCCGCCGAAGCTGAGCCCTTTGCCGTAGATCAGGCCTGGCCCGGTGATGCTGAAGTCGTGGATGTCTTCGCCCCATAGGAGCGAATTGTGCCAGTGATTGTGGCCGTAGTCCTGGTAGGCTTCCCACGGAGTATTTGGCTCGGCGGCGTCGTAGGTTCCTCCGTGATAGCCGGTCTGCTCGCCGGGGAGTGGAGAGTCGGCGGCGACGATTGTGCTGCCTTGCAGCAGAAGCAGATGAACGAAGCTTTTGAGGTGAATGGAGAAGCAGAGGTAGTTTCCCGCAGGGAAGACGACGACTCCGCCACCGGCTGCTGCGGCCGCATCGATGGTGTGGTTGACGGCGTCGGTGTCGAGGGTCTTGCCGTCGCCGGTTGCGCCGTATTTGCGGACGTCGAAAAGGCCAGTTGCGGCAGAAGCGGCGTCCAGCGTGGGACTGCCGATCGCGGCAAATGCGGGTATTGCGGTGAAGGCTAATCCGGGGCCGGTCATGCGAAGAAAATCGCGTCGAAGTGGGTTGAACGTGGTCATACCACGTCATGCTAGCAGGATTGGGTGGTCCGAGCGAAGCTTCTTTTCTGGTTCGAGAGCGCCCACCGGTTTGCCTGCGGAATGAAATAGAATTCCCACTGTCGTGCCCGATTTCTCCGCTAACCATCGAAACCGGCAAAGTTCATTGCGCTCTCTGGCTATTGCGGCGCTGATCGTTACCGTGATGCCCGCGCAGGGACAAACTACTCTTTCGGAACTTAGGCTAAGCTTTGCCCATCCTCCCGATGCAGCGAAGCCGATGGTGCGCTGGTGGTGGTTTGGCGTGGCCGTGGAGAAGCCGGAGATTCTGCGCGAGCTGCAACAGATGAAGGCCGATGGGATCGGTGGCGTGGAGCTGGCCTTTGTTTATCCGCAGGTTGTCGATAACCCCGCGAAGGGGCTGCTGAACCAACGATTCCTGAGTCCAACCATGCTAGACGATGTGAGCTACGCGCAGACAGAGGCGCGCAAGCTTGGTCTGCGCGTCGATGTGACGCTGGGTAGCGGGTGGCCTTACGGCGGCCCGGAGACAACGCTGGCCGATGCCGCGGGTCAGCTTCGCGATGTGGAGTTGGCTGTTCCGGCGAAGGCGACGGCGCTTCCGGCCTTCGCACTGGCGGAGGGCGAGTCGGTGGTTTCGATTTCGCTGGTGAGTGGCCAGCCAAATCACTGGAACGCGGCTACTGCGCGGAGTTTGCCGCTGGACCAGATTCGAAGCTTCCCGCCGAGCGATGCTCCGCGAACAGCGGTGGTTTTCGTGGCGAGCCACACTGGCCAGCTGGTGAAGCGGGCGGCGGTTGGTGGCGAAGGCTGGGTGCTTGACCCGTTCAGTCGGCAGGCGGTTGCCGACCATCTGAAGTCTGTGGGTGTGCCGCTGGTGGGTGCGTTTGGTGCGACTCCTCCTTACGCGGTCTTCTCTGACTCGCTGGAGGCCTATGGCGCAGATTGGACTCAGGAGCTTCCGGCGGAGTTTCTGAAGCGACGTGGCTACGATCTGCTGCCGCACCTTCCGGAGTTGGTCGCGGGCGGAACTCAAGCGGCCGAGAAGGTCAGGCACGATTGGGGCAAGACGCTGACTGAGCTGATCGATGAAAACTATCTCACCCAGATCAACTCGTGGGCCATCGCGCATCGCACGAAGTTTCGCTCGCAAACTTATGGCGAACCAGCGGTTACTCTTTCGAGTCAGCGGCTTGTCGCGCTGCCGGAAGGGGAGGGTCCGCGGTGGCGGGCGTTCTCGACATTGCGATGGGCGAGCTCGGCGAACCATCTTTTCGGCAACGACGTGACCTCGGCGGAGACGTTCACCTGGCTGCATTCGCCGGTTTTTCGGGCTACTCCGCTGGACATGAAGGCTGAGGTCGACCTGCACTTTCTGATGGGCGTGAATCAGATCGTCTGCCATGGTTGGCCTTATTCTCCGCCGCAGGTTGGCGAGCCGGGATGGTCGCTTTATGCGGCTGCTGTCTTCAATGATCACAATCCGTGGCATCCGGTGATGCCGGATGTGGCGCGGTACATTCAGCGGGTGGGTTCTCTGCTGCGGCAGGGGGAGCCGGCGAACCAGGTTGCGGTGGTGCTGCCGACTGACGATGCGTGGGCTGCGTTTTCGCCGGGGAAGGTGACGGTCACCGGCGAGATGGCGAGGCTTATCACGCCGGGGCTGATATCGGCGATTCTTTCGGCTGGGTACAACGTTGACTTTGTCGATGCGGAGACGATCGATCGCCTGGGGGTGCACTATCCGATTCTGGTCATACCGCCGACGGACAGAATTCCGCTGAGCACTCTCAAGAAGATTCAGCAATACGTCACGGGCGGCGGGAAGGTAATCTCGGTTGGGCGTGCGCCTTCTATGGATGACGAGGGGCAGGCGTCGGCCGAGGTCGCAGCATTATCGCAGCAGCTTTTTTCCTCTGCCAATGGGAGTTTTGTTGCCGCCGATGCGACTCTTGGAGGTGCCTTGCACAAGGCCGCTGTTCCAGATTTACAGCTATCGAGCGGCAAGGAGGAGATAGGGTTTGTTCGGCGCAAGCTTCCGAGCGCTGACGTCTACTTCGTCGCGAACACTTCGAATCATCCGGTGAGCGTTCATGCCGGGTTCGCGACGACGCACAAGTCTGGCGAGCGATGGGATCCCGATACGGGGACCGCTTTGCCAGGTGCTGTAGCGCCGAGCGATGCGGCGATTGAGCTGGCGCCGTATGAGTCCGCGGTCTTTGTCTTTAGCGATACCCCGGTCGCCGCGCCTGCGCCGCGCCGGTCTGCTATTCAACTGGCGGACTTCAGCGGGGATTGGCAGGTGACGTTTCCGTCGCTGCGGAGGTTTGTTACCGAGCGAGTTCCAACCGACTGGATTGCCGATCCAGCGACGAAGTTTTATTCAGGAGTCGCTGTGTATCAGCGAGATTTTGTGCTGAAGAGTTTGCCGGTTGGGTCAGTCTATCTGGATGTTGAGGGTGGTTCGCCTTTGGCTGAACCTGCACAGACTGCGCCGGACAAGACCGCTCGTCCGGCGGGCAGTGCGCTGCCGAATCCGTTAGTGACGCGCACGGGGCCCGGGATGCAGGCCTGGTATAACCCGCCGATTCGTGAGGCTGCACTGGTCTTTGTTAATGGCCATCGCGCCGGGGCGTTGTGGCATCCCCCGTATCGTCTGGAGGTTGGCCCTTACCTGAAGGCGGGCGAGAACCACATCGAGATTCGTGTCTACAACACGGCGATCAATGCCTGGGCGGCGCAGCCTCCTCATGACTACAGGCCGCTGATCGCGAAGTATGGAGATCGCTTCCAGATGCAGGACCTGGATAAGGTGCAGCCGGTCTCTTCGGGGTTGCTGGGAGCGGTTCGTTTGGTGGCTGAGTAGAGCTATTTGTTGCCGAAGAAGACTAGGGTAACTCCGACGGCAACGAGAAAAACACCAAGCCAGCGCTGCGGAGTTACGCGTTCACTCAGGAACGTCGCGCTGCCAAAGGCCCCGGCGACATAGCTGAGCGCGGTGACGGGGACGACGAAGCTGACGTTGTAAAGCGAGAGCGCGCCGAGCAGGGCGAAGAAGGCGACGGCCATCATGGCAACGCCGAGCCACATCCAGGGCACCGTGAGAGCGCGTAGGATGACGCGGAGCATCTTGCCGGGATGAAGGCTGGGGGCTTCGCCGACGACTTTCATGGCGCGGGAGACGAAGAGCTCGCCGCCGGTTCCGGCGACGACGATCAGGAAGAAGAGGATGAAGTCGCGCACTTAGGCCGTCTCCATCGCGTGATTTTCGGCCTTGTGGCTGGTTGTTTTGGGATTGGTGCGCCCGACGACGAAAACTCCAAGACAGATGACCGCGATGCCCGCCCAGCGCATGAAGGAGACGTGCTCGCCGAGCATGAGGTAGCCGAGGAGGGCGACGACTCCGTAGGCGAGCGAGGAGGCGGGCTGGACGAAGCTGTAATCAGCCCAGGAGAGCGCGAGCATGTAAGCGACAAAGAAGGTGATCAGCGAGGCGATGCCAAGCCAGATGGACGGCGAAGAGAGGATTTTTTCTCCGGTGTGGAGCAGCTCCATCGGCGGCCAGATGGCGAGTGTTCCGATGCCCTTCATTCCTTTGCCGAGCATGACGTTGCCGAGGGGGCCGGCGATGATCATGACTCCGATAAGAATATAGGTTTTGAAGTGGGAGCCTAGCTGGGTCATTGGCCCGGGCCAGCAGAGGTTGAATTACACGACATACCTTAATTCTATATGGGCGAGCGCATTATTCAGGGCGCGTAGTGGCAGATGATTGCCGTCATCTTTGGTAATCTGAGAGATGAAACTCCGCGAACGAGGCCCTCACCCACTTTGTGTGGCATAGCAGGATTCACGACAAAAAACTGGTCTCCCGGGCGGGAGCGAATTCAGTCGGCGACCGACACGCTGATTCATCGCGGTCCTGACCAGCAGGGAGTCTTTCGCTCCCGCGGCTGTTCGCTTGGCGCGACGCGGTTGAAGATCGTTGATCTCGCCCACGGCGATCAACCGATCTACTCCGAAGATGGCGACTCAGTCATCGTCTTTAATGGCGAGATTTATAACCATCTTGAGGTGCGAAGCGAGCTGGAGTCATTGGGCCATCGCTTTCAGACGCATTGCGATACTGAGACGGTTTTGCAGGCTTTCCTGGAGTGGGATACTGACTGCTTTGTGCGGCTGCGCGGTATGTTCGCGGCTGCGATCTGGAGCGAGAGCCGGCAGAGGCTGGTGATTGCGCGCGATCGCGTTGGCATCAAGCCCCTCTATATCTCGGAACGCGGCGAGGACCTGCTCTTTGCCTCGGAGCTCAAAGGCATCCTTGTTCATCCAGAGATCGAGCGGCAGCTGAGCCTCAATGGCCTGGACTGCTATCTCTCGATGAATTACGTCCCGAGCCCGTGGACGCTCATTGAAGGTATCGAGAAGCTGCCTGCCGGGCATTGGCTGGAGTGGCAGGACGGCGGGATGCGCAAAGAGGCTTATTGGAAGATCCCTGCGATTAAGCCTGTTGGTATGTCGCTCGAAGACGCGAAATCGGAGCTGGATTTCCTGCTTGATCAATCGGTTCGCGAGCACATGATGTCGGAGGTGCCGCTGGGTGTGTGGCTGAGTGGGGGCGTTGATTCGTCGACGGTCCTGCATTACGCCGCGCAGGCGACGAGTTCGCGGCTGCGGACGTTTTCGATCTGCTTCAACGGGCACAGCTTCGATGAGTCGTCTTACATCCATCAAGTGGTGAGCCAATATGGGACCGACCATGAAGAGCTGGATCTGAATCCGGAGCAGGATCTGGCTGGCGCGATTGAGGAGATTCCGTATTACTCGGATGAGCCGAGCGCGGATTCGGGCGCGCTGCCGGTTTGGTTTCTCTCCAAGCTTTGCAAGAGGCGATGTACTGTCGCGTTTAGCGGCGAAGGCGCCGACGAGTTGTTTGGCGGTTATCTGACGTATCGCGCCAACAGAATTGCCGCGCAGGTGAAACATCTGCCCAGCGGAGCGGTTCGAATGGCGCTTGAGGGGATGCGCCTGTGGCCAGCGTCGAACGAAAAGATCAGCTTCGAGTACAAAGTCAAGCGGCTGCTGCAGGGCAGCCTGATGACTCCGCAACGCGCTCATGTTTATTGGAACGGAACTTTTTCTGAAGACGAGAAGGCTGCGTTGGTGCGGGTGCCTCTGCCGCAGACATTGACTCGCGGGATTCTGGCGCGGTTGGCGGCGAGGCTTCATCGCGATGGAGAGGCGGTCGACGGGGTTGCGCCGTTTATGGAGTTCGATCAGGAATATTATCTGGCCGATGACATCCTGGTTAAGTCGGACCGAATGAGCATGGCTCATGCCGTTGAAGTGAGGCCGCCGTTTCTCGATCATCGGATCATCGAGTTTGCGGCGAGGCTTCCGCGGGAGTTCAAGATCGATGGCAGCCGGCAGAAGGTTGTGCTGAAGGATCTGATGCTGCCGAAACTGCCTGTTGCGGTAATTCAACGCAGCAAGACAGGATTTGATATTCCTGCCCACGAGTGGTTTCGCGGGCCGCTGCAATCAATGCTGCTTGAAACGTTGGAACAGGCTGAGGCCGAACACTCCGATGTATTCGATTTTGCGGTGATCCGCCGGTATACCCAACTCCATCTTGATCGCAAGATCAATGTTGGGTACCACCTGTGGGGCCTGCTGATGCTGTTTTTATGGATGAAACGATGGAAGATTCAGTCGTCATCCTCCCCAATCGCCGCGACGGTGTCGAACTACGAGGGGCCAGGGTGTCAGGTGCTCGCGGTCGAACGATGACCGGACGCCGTTCTTTGTTCCTTGTTTTGCTTTTCTCTGCTGCCGTCTATCTGGGTTGCATTCTCTCTCCGCCTTCGTTGATGGACGATGTGGATGCGGTGCTCGCGCAGGCCTCGCGCAATATGCTGAGTTCGGGCGATTGGGTTACTCCGCGTTTAGATGGCGTTCCATACCTTGAAAAGCCAGCACTGTTTTATTGGCCGATGGCGGTTTCGTTCGAAATCTTTGGCGTTCACGACTGGTCGGCGCGGATACCGGTCGCGCTTGCAGCGATCGCGCTGGCCGGGGTTACGGCGGGTTTTGGAATGTGGGCATTCGGGCGTCGCGCCGGCTTTCTGGCCGGCCTTTGTATCGCCACTTGCCTGGGGCTCTTTCTTTTCACCCGGATTCTTTTGCCGGATGTGACCCTGACGCTGACGATTGCGTTATCGTTCTGGGCATTCCTTCGTGTGCTGGACGATGAGGAGAAGCATCCGCGTGCCTGGGCGGCGGCACTGGCCGTGTGCCTGGGCGCGGGTTTGCTGCTGAAGAGCTTGATCGGGGTCGTTTTTCCGATTGGAGCAATGCTGGTCTACCTGACGCTAACGAGGCAACTCCTTTCGTGGCAGATGTGGAAGCGGCTGCGGCCGCTTAGCGGGACGCTGATTGTCCTGCTCGTTGCTGCGCCGTGGCACATTTTTGCCGCAATACGGAACCCGCCGATCTGGGAGTTTACGATGAAGAGCGTTCCCGGGGAATATCACGGGTTCCTTTGGTTCTTCTTCATCAACGAGCAGCTCCTGCGATTCCTGAATCTGCGCTATCCGCGCGACTACGATACGGTCCCGCCGGTGCTCTTCTGGCTGTTCAACCTGGCGTGGCTCTTTCCGTGGAGCGTTTACCTTCCGGCTGCTTTTCGCCTCTCGTACAGGCCGGTCGACCGGGCGGGGAAGACCCGGTTGCTGGCGCTTTGCTGGATCGGGTTCGTGATGGTCTTCTTTACGTTCTCGACGACGCAGGAGTATTACTCGATGCCGATCTATCCGGCGATGGCGTTGCTGATCGGTTCAGCGATGGTGTTGGAGGACCGGTTGGCGCGCATCGGTACGCGGCTGCTGACGATTGTCTTTGGCATTGCCGCTGTTGCGGCGATTGCGATTTTGATCGCGGTGCGCCACGTGCCGACTCCGGGCGATATTTCTCAGGCACTCACTTCGAATCCGAATGCTTACAAGCTGTCGCTTGGACATATGGAAGACCTGACGCTGAAGTCCTTTGCCTATCTCAGGCTGCCGCTGGCGGTCGCGGCGATCGCGTTCCTGATTGGATCGTTCGGCACGCTGCGGAGCAAGGCCCGGGGTGTTTACGTTACGGTTGCGCTGGCGATGGTGGTCTTCTTTCACGCGGCGCGACTGGCGCTGGTGGATTTTGACCCGTTTCTCTCATCGCGGCCGCTGGTCAGGGCCCTGGAAAATTCGCCTCCCGGTGAGCTGATCGTCGACCACCACTACTACTGGTTTTCCTCGGTGTTCTTCTACACCAATCGCACGGCGCTGCTGCTGAACGGGCGGTTCTTCAACATGGTGTACGGTTCGTATGCACCGGGCTCGGCGAACGTTTTTATAGACGACAGCCAGTTTCTGCCTTTGTGGAATAGCCCGAAACGCTACTACCTCTTCGTGAGCGAACGAAGCATGGGCGAGGTGACCTCGCTAATCCCCAAAGAGAATCTGAATATCGTCGACGTGAGCGGAGGAAAAACACTCTTTACGAACCACCCGATTCCTCTGAAATAGCGGTGTCCCGGCGCAAAACCGGAGCGTCTAGCCGGTGTCACCGCGCTATCACGCGAACCTTAACCTAACCTTAAGAAATTGATATAGTCAAAGCAATGAGCAAGATGACAATCAAATGACAATTTGCTGACAGCTTTGTCATTTGATTGACCCAATTTCGTCACAACAGGAGCTTTCATGAGTGACACCGCAACCGGGGTCTTGGTATCCCTGGGGCAGAAAAACAGTGGGGAATCGGACTATCGATTCCTGGCAACCCTTGAGGAGCTGAAAAGTGCCGGCCAGCTCACACGCTGGGTCGGCGACCACGACATCCTGCTTTACGAGTACGAGGGGGAGATCAAGGCCCTCAGCAATGTTTGCCGCCATTTCGGTGGTCCGGTCGGTTATCACAAGCACAAAGACGGCGTCTTCACTTGCCTTTGGCACAACTGGACGTTTTCCTGCAAGGACGGCTCCTGCACCTCGCACCCCGCTTATCCGCTCCGGCAATACGCTCTCAAGATCGAGGGCGACAAAATCTACGTTGACCTATTGGGGTAATCGCTGCTATGAATCCTCCCAAAACTCATTTGTTGACTGCCCAATTCCGGGCTGAGATGGACTGCCCGAAAGAAGTCGTGATGTGGAACTACTACGATCACGAGCACCTGGTCGGGACCCACTACAAGTACTACAACGCTGCACGCGTGCTGGCGGAGCGTGACGACTGGTCGCTGGTGATGCGCAGCAAGAAGATGCCTCTGGTGCCGTTTTATGGCGCAGGCATCGGCTTCCAATACATGGACGGCAACACCATGAAGAGCTTTCACCAGGAAATGGGACAGGTCCTGGAGATGGAAGCATTCTTCGAGGACATGCCGGGTGACCGCTGCTCGGTCACTGTCACTTATCGGATCTATGCTCATCCCGTCTTCAAGGTTTTCGATTCGTTCTTCAAGAAGCTCTTCAAGAAGTGGTTTTGGGCCACGTGGGAAGAAGACGCGCCGATGCGGCTGCGCCGGTGGAAGGTCCACCAGCTTGGCTTCAAAGACTTCAGCGGGATCGAGTACATCAACAGGAAGACTCCGCGCCCTGAAAAGATCGAGCCGGGGCAGTATGAGTTCATTCCTCCGGTGAGGAAGTCGTCTCCGATCCGCACGGTGGAAGGCATTCAGCGGCCGTTTGAGACGAGCCAAGAGCTGGGTTACGCGGACGCCTAGAGAGATTTGGTGTGCCGTTTTCCACAGCAGGAAGACGGCACACCGGCTTTCCTCTCTCTTTAGCAGCGGAGCGAGTTATTGCGCGTTAGGTTTCGTGGCGGCGCCGTCTTGCCTGATCCTCGCCTGGCTCTGCGCCCTGCATGCCGCCTGATTTTTCCCCCAGAGATAATTGCTTCAAATCGTTAGCCAACGATTCGCGGCGAACATTCGTCGCTACAATAGTTAGTGAGAAGTTTGGAGGAAGCATGAAGATCGTGGTACTTGGGGGCGATGGCTATTGCGGTTGGGCGACCGCTCTTTATATGGGCAAAAAAGGTCACGAAGTGACCATCGTTGATAATTTTGTTCGCCGCCAATGGGACTATGAGCTGGGCGTCCAGACGCTGACGCCGATTCGCCCGCTTGCCGAGAGACTGAGAGCGTGGCACCAGTTGGGTGGACAACCGATTGGCCTGCGTGTCGGCGACGTCTGCGACTACGATTTTTGCGCTTCCACGATTCGCGACCTGCAGCCGGATGCGGTGGTTCATTTCGCCGAGCAGCGCTCTGCGCCTTACTCGATGATCGACCATAAACACGCCGTTTCTACGCAGGTGAACAACGTTGTCGGAACGCTGAACCTGCTCTTCGCGGTGCGCGAAGTGAAACCTGACACGCATATCGTGAAGCTTGGGACGATGGGCGAGTACGGAACGCCGAACATCGACATTGAAGAAGGCTACATCGAGATCGAGCACAACGGCCGCAAGGATACGCTGCCTTTTCCCAAGCAGCCCGGCTCGTTTTATCACCTATCGAAGGTGCATGACAGCCACAACATCATGTTTGCCTGCAGGATCTGGGGAATCCGTGCGACCGATCTGAATCAAGGCGTGGTCTATGGGACGGTGACCGATGAGGTCCAGTTAGACGAGGCCCTGATCAATCGCTTCGACTATGACGAGGTCTTCGGCACGGTGCTGAACCGGTTCTGTGCTCAGGCGGCGATTGGAATGCCGCTCTCGGTCTATGGCAAGGGCGGGCAGACGCGCGGATTTCTGGACATTCGCGATACGGTCCGCTGCATCGAGCTGGCCTGCCTGCATCCGGCCAAGCCGGGTGAGTTTCGGGTCTTCAACCAGTTCACGGAGCAGTTCTCGGTGCTGGAACTGGCGGAGATGGTGAAGTCAGTCTCGGGTCAGATGGGCGTGAAGGTCGAGATCGATCATGTTCCTGATCCTCGCGTTGAGCTCGAGTCACACTACTTCAACGCGAAGCATTCCAAGCTTGCCGATCTGGGATTGCAGCCGCATCTGCTCTCCGGTTCGCTGGTGGATTCGCTGATCAACATCGCGGTGCGGTATCGCGACCGGATCGACCCGTCGGTCTTTGCACCGCAGGTTAACTGGCGCTCTGCTAAGAGCGAACGCCGTTCGGCGCCCGCGCCGGAACCGGTTTTTTCGAAATAAGTCAGTTAGGTCGATGTCTTTTGTGGTTTCGAGAACGATGGGCGTCCGCGTCAGCTGCGGACGCTCAGGTTCTTTTGACCTCAATGGTCGGGTGAGGACCTTCAATGCGGACATCAGGCTCCTGGAAGCGTCTTTTCGCGATCACGCTACTATTCGGCGGGGTTCAGGCGCTTGCCCGCGATCCGGTCGACGATATTGTTCAGAATCTGTCCACTGTAAGGGTTTTCGCCTTCGGCGGCGTGGGATTCGCGGGTGCGACCTCGAAAGGCGAGACAAATCTGCGCTATTTGATTTCAGAGCCGGATACAGTTGGTCTCCAGGCTTTGGAGCTGGTGTATTCGACCGGAACTCCGGAGGCGCGCGCCTATGCGCTTGCCGGCTTGAAAAAGCTGAATCCGAAGAGGTTCAAAGAGCTTCTTGCTGCTACGGCAGAATCGAAGGAGAGAGTTGCAGTTATGCATGGGTGCATTGGTTCTACGGAGACTATGGCTTCGATAGCCAGGAAAGTCGATAGGGGAGACTATTCTCCCTGGCTGGAACCAAGCCCCGGTCCACGATATTCTGCCCTTCCTTAAGGCACGGGTTGAGCTTTAGCGTCGGCGATGGGCTCGTTTGCGGTGGGGACGAGTTCGCCGTTGCGAATGATGTAATCGTGGCCGCGCCAGCGGATGGACTTTCTTGAAAAGCTGATCAGCCAGATCAGAGTGGCCATTGCGTCCCAGAGCGGAACGAGCGCCAGCTTTTTCCAAACACCCTGTTGCTTTAGCCCCCAGGAGCCAATTAGCAGCGTGAGCAGGGAACGGACGATCACGTATCCGCCCAGATAGGCCCAAGCGACCGCGGGGGCGGGTAGCAGCGCCACGGCGAGCAGCGCCCATGGCAACCCCAGGGTGAAGATCAGGCCCATGTGGCCCCAGGGACGCATGTGGCGCATCACGGTGATCCAGCGCAGACGTTTGTAGAAGAGCTCCTTGAGCGATTGATAGTCCGGGACGGTGGAGATGGCGTAGGGCAGCAGTACGACTTCGCAGCCCTGCTCGGCGATGAGCCGGCCGACAAGGAGATCGTCCGCGGGACGGTTCTCGATAGCTTCGTAGCCGCCGAAGGCGCGGAGGCGGGAGCGGGTGGTGACGATGGTTGGGCCGAGTGCGAACTTTACGCCGTCGAGCTGGCGGGCAACCAGAATTCCTGGATAAAAGTCGGACAACATGCCGACATCCTGCAGGCGCTGCACCCAGCTGGACTCTTCGGTGGGAACGTAGAAGCAGGTGACTGCGCCAACATTAGGGTCGGCCATTGGCGCGATCAGCCGGCGAAGATAATCGGGTTGGACGCGTACATCGCTGTCGCTGATGACGAGGTGTTCATAGGCGGCTTCCTGGGTCATCCGCGCGAGCTTGGCCACTTTGTCATTGGTCGCGATGCGGCCGGAACCAATGACAATCCTGATGTTGGTGTCGGGGAAATCGCGGATGAGCCGCTGCAGGACGGGCAGAACCGGGTCAGTATCATCGCCGACGCAGAAGATGATCTCGTAATTGGGATAGTCCTGGCGGCAGAAGCTGGCGTAGTTCTCATAGGCGTCAGGGTCGAGCCCGCGCACCGGCTTCAGATTGCTGATCGGCGGCTCAAAGTTGCCGCGCTGGTTCGATTTCTTGCGTGCGCCGAGAAAAAAGTGGAACGAGCTGATCAAAGCCAGGGCGTAATAGATGAAAGGAATCGTGGCAATCCCTAGCATCAAGTCTCGGGTTAAGTCGATCATCATCTGGCAGGCAAATCCGGGACCGCAAAAGACCGGATTAGTTAGTGTATCGCAAACAAAGGGTGAAACAGCAGGCCGGGGTGAATGGGGCGCCCGGCAAAGCAGGAGTCCGAGTGGAAGGACTTAATCGTCGACGAGGCCCTGGAAGAGTGAACGGTCTGCGCCAACCTCATGTAAACCGCGGGCGGCGACCAGCAGGTATCGTTCCTGCCCCCAGGAAGGCTCCCATAGGCCCCTTGCCTTCTCGAGTACACCCGCCTGCGTGGTGTGCTGGCGAAATGCCTCGAACTTTTTCTCGGTCTCTGCGCCCAGCTCGAGGGTCAGGGAATATGGAGTCAGGCAGGTATGAGTCCGCTCTTCTTCGTCGCCTAGCATCAGGAAGGGTGTTGCTGCGTAGTAGAGCTTTTGCGGCCAGTAGGGTTTCATTCCGCGGTCGAGTTGCTCGGGAAAAGCGGAACGACGTCCTGCCCAGTGAAAGGCGACGGTGGAGGCGAGGCATACTACGGTGTGGTCGCGGTGGAGGTTGACTCCGCCCTCGCCGCCGAAGGTGAGCACTACGTGCGGCCGCCACTGACGGATGCGCTCGACGAGCACGGAGATAAGCTCGGTGGGATCATGATGATGGAGCTTGCCGTCAGGGAAGTGGAGCACTTCGCCGCGACTCACGCCGAGGATCTCTCCGGCGGCGGCGAACTCGCTGCGTCGCAGTTCCGCCAGCTCGGCGCCGGTTGCGGCATCTCCTCGGTTTGAAGCGGCTTGCCCTTCGGTCAGGCAGATGACAGTAGTCTCCACGCCAGCCGCATGGGCCATGAGCAGCGCTCCACCGAACGCGCCGCACTCATCGTCGGGATGAGCGGTAATGCACATCAGCCGGTATGCCATTCCCATTCTCCTGAGGCCAAAGATACATGAAGCATTCAACTACCGGCCGCATTCGGGGCGGGGGGCGAGACGCTTTTCAGTGGACACTGCCGATCTACAGGAAATCGTGGGCATGCCTGTATTGCGACAAAGCATGTCGCAACTCAGGTTGGGGTCTTCAACAACAAGTAGCTTCCGACCAGACCAAACAGGACATCCGGCGACCACGCCGCGAGGATCGCCGGCAGCATATTCACATTGCCCATCGCCTGGAAGATGGCAGCCGTAACCCAGTAGGCAACGGCGAGACCGATCGCCGCGGCGATGCCAGTCAGCGAGCCGCGCCGGCCCATCGACAGAGCGAAGGGAATTGCCAGCACGGCCATTACGAGCGTGATGAGCGGGTAGGCGAGCTTCACGTTGAGCTGGACGCGCAGCGGCATGGTGTCAAAACCGCTCTGGCTGAGGTCGCGGATATACCGGTTCAGCTGCGTGAAGCTCATCTCCTGCGATTGCAGGCTTTCCTTCTTGAAGTATTGCGGGCGCTCGGGGATCTCAGGAAAGGTACTGACTTCGAAAGGCTGATAGTCCTTGACCGCGTCGCCGCTGAAGGTGCGCACCCAGCCGTTCTCGAAGATCCATTGCTGGACCTGCGGTTCCCATCTGGCGGTCGCCGCATAGATGCGTCGCGAGAGCGAAAATGTCGTCGGATCGATCTCGAAGATCGTGACATTGGCGAAGCGGTCATTGACCGGATCGAAAAACTGGTAGTAGAAGATCCGGTCCGGCCTGCCGGGCTGCTGGCTGCCGAACATCCACTTCTGGTCGGGGCGGAAGAAGGTCTGCGCCGGTTTGCCCTTGATGACACTACGCAGCGCTTCCTGGCGGCGGTTCGCAGTGGGTACGTAGGTTTCATCGAAGGCGAAGAGCGAGGCCGCGACGATCAACGCGATTACGAGCACCGGAAGTGCGACTCGGTAAAGGCTGATGCCGGTCGCTTTCATCGCAGTGAGTTCATTGTTGCGTTGCAGGGTTCCGAAGGTGACCAGTACGGCAAGCAATACGCTCAGCGGCGTGATGGTATAGATCATGCTCGGCGTGAGGTTGACCAGATAGTCGCCGACAGTGATGAAGGGAGTCTTGTTGCGGATGATGTCGCCGATCAGCTCGAAAAAGGTGAAGACGAGGAGCAGCATGACGAAGGTGACCAACACCAATCCGAGGGTTGTGAGGAATTCGCGCAGGATGTAGTCGTCGAGGATGAGGGGGAAGCTTCCCCGGGAGTGATGCCGGACGGGCTCGATGTTCCGGGCCGGCTTTGCCGGCGCCTCCAGCTTGGGCAAGTGGCCTTTCAACCAGCCCGCGGCTGTGCCGAGGAACGCGAGTGCGGTGCTGCCAGTCGCCATCTGCCGAAGGAGCACGATACCGCCGATGCCAAAAACCTCGTTGGCGAGCCAGACTCCGGCAAACGGAGGGAGCTTGCCCTGGCGGGCCAGCGCCACGCCGATGATCGAGAGAAAGTAATAGATGAAGACGAGCAGGATGGTAAGGACGAATCCGGCGCTTTTGCCGCCGCGCCGAGTAGCCATGCCCAAAGGCACCCCGACTAACATCAGCACCAGGCAAGCGGCGGGATAAGAGAGCCGTTTATTGAGTTCGATGAGCGCAGCCTTGCCCTCAGAAGTCTTAGCCGCCGTCCCTCGACTTCGGGCGAGCAGCTCGCTGCTCGGTACTGCGAGGATTGGCGCATCGCTGCGGCCGAGGTGGGCTTCGTCTTTATCACTCAGCGGCAGGGGCAGGTCGGTGGCGGCGAAGGTCGAGACCGTGTACTGGTTAGGTTGAGCGGCGTCCGTCTCGTGCTCGACGCCATCGCGCAACCTCATGCGCAGGACAGAGTCCTGGTCATTGACGACCGTCGCCTGCCCCGCGCTGATAATGCGCAGCGAGCCAGGTTCGCTCAGGTCAGCAAGGAAGATATTCCGCCAGTTGGCCACGCCGGTGCCGGCTTTAACTTCTTCCACATAGAGGACGTAATCTTTGAAGTCCTCATAAAAGACGCGGGGCTGAATCTCGTAGGAGGCCTGCTGGGTCGCCAGGGAATCTCGCATGCGGATCAATGCCGCCGAAGCCAAGGGTGCGCAATATAGCGAGTTCACCAGCCCAGCAATCATTCCCAGGGCGGCAATGATGCCCGCGATGCGCACAAAACTTAGCACTCCTATGCCGGAGGCTCGCATGGCGGTGATCTCGCTGTCGGCGGCGAGACGGCTCAGGCCGAGGAGAATGCCCACCAGCACCGACATCGGGATCGTCACGACAAGGGTGTTTGGGAGCATGAACAAAAATATCTTCAGCACGCTGACCAGCGAAGAGCTGTTGTGCACCACCAGGGCTAAAATTCGGCCGAGATCGCGCATATACAGAATGAAGGTGAAGAGCACGCCGCCCAGCAGCGCGTGGGAGACAATCTCCCGCAGAATGTAGCGACTCAGAATGCGCATGGGCGACGACCGTCTTCAGTTTACAACTGACAGCCCACATAGTTTGCAGACAGTCCTGGCACAGCCGGGCTTATCGCTGTCTGCGCCTATCGCGCGTGGCGGTAGACGAGATCGAGAAGCTCGTCGTACATCGCATCGGCTGAGGGTGAGCCTTTGCGGATAGCGTCGGAGGCGCAGTGTTGCAGATGGTTCCGCAGGAGCTGGCGGCTTGCGCCGCGGAGCGCCTCCTGCACGGAGGAGATCTGGAGCAGGATGTCGGCGCAGTAGCGTTCCGATTCGACCATATTTTGCAGGCCGCGCACCTGGCCCTCGATGCGTGCGAGACGCTTGAGCACAGTTGCCTTGATCGCTGGATCGACTCCGGCGGCTTTGCGTCCGGTATCGCAGGCGCATGCGGCGTGGGGAACGAGTTTGGATTGCGATTTGCGAGTTTTCATTTTGCTTGAAACCTCCGCAGGCGGAGACTGTTTCCGAGCACGCTGATCGAACTCAGTGCCATGGCGGCACTGGCGATTCCGGGACTGAGCAGAATTCCAAAGAAAGGATAAAGAGCTCCGGCGGCGATGGGGATGCCGAGGATGTTGTAGCCGACCGCCCAGCCAAGGTTGGCTTGCATCGTGCGCAGGGTAGCTTTTGCCAGGTCGATGGACGCGACGATTGCGAGCGGGTCGCCGCGCAAGAGCACGGCGTCGCCGGCCTCGCGGGCAAGATCCGTACCGGTGCCGATTGCGATTCCAGCGTCGGCCTGGGCGAGTGCAGCCGCATCGTTGATGCCGTCGCCGACCATGAGAACTTTGCGGCCCTCGGCTTGCAAGGCACGAATGTGCGCGAGCTTGTCTTCGGGGAGCAGCCCAGCGTGGACCTCCTCGATGCCGGTCTGTTGCGCGATGGCTTCGGTTGCCGTCGCGGAATCTCCGGTGAGCATGATGGTTCGCAGGCCGCGTTTCTTCAATGATGCGATGGCTTTGGAGGCTCCGTTGCGGAGCTGATCCTGTGCGATGAGATGACCGCGATAGGCGCCGTCGATGGCGATGAGGAGAATGCTCCCGTTTTCATGCGGGAGAGCGGCGACGGGCGTGACGATGCCGAGTTCTTCGAGGAGAGCAGGATTGCCAGCTGCCACCTGATGGCCGGCGACGGTGCCGGTGACTCCCTTGCCGGGAATGGCGCGAACATTCGTGGCGTCGTGGAGACTGAGCCCAGCGTGGGAGGCGCGTTCGAGAACGGCTTTGGCAAGCGGATGCTCGGATCGCTGTTCAAGCGAAGCCGCCATGAGTAAGAGCTCTTCTTCGGTGGCGCCATCCGAGACATGGATGTTGGCAATTTGTGGCTTGCCTTCGGTGAGTGTGCCGGTCTTGTCGAGCACGACGGTATCGACGTGTGCCAGCCGTTCCAGGGCTTCACCGCTCTTGAAAAGGATGCCGAGCTGCGCGCCGCGCCCGATGGCGACGGTGAGCGCGGCGGGCACGGCTAGTCCCATAGCGCAAGGGCAGGCTATGACCAGGACGGTCACCGCTGCGGCAAAGGCAAAGCTCAAGTTGCCGTGATCGAATACCAGCCAGACGAGGAAGGTGACCAGCGCCAGAACGAGCACGATGGGGACGAAGATTGCACTGGCCTTGTCCGCGAGCTGCTGCGTCGGCGCGCGGGAGGCTTGCGCCCCCTGCATGAGGCGCAGCATCTGGCTCAGGACGCTGTCTGCTCCGACTGAGGTTGCGCGATACTCCAGAGCGCCATCGTAGTTGAGCGAGCCGCCGATAAGGCGATCGCCAGGTTTGCGGGTAACGGGCAAGGATTCGCCGGTGAGCAGCGACTCATCCACGCTGCTGGTGCCTGACAAGACGATGCCATCTACCGGTACGCGTTCGCCGGGGCGAAGAATAACTGTGTCCTGGGTCTGGACCGCCGCGAGCGGGACCTCAACCTCGCGGCCGTTCTGGACCACCCGCGCGGTTTGTGGCTGGAGCTGGAGAAATGCGTGTAGAGCGCCCTGGGTGCGGTCTTTGGCTCGCGCCTCAAGCCACCGACCCAACAGAAGGAAGGCGAGAATGAAGAGGACCGACTCGTAGTAAACCTCGGGGCGCAGGCCGTGGCCGATGAAGAGTTGCGGCGTCAGGGTTGCCAGTGCAGAATACGTCAGCGCGGCGATCGTCCCCAGCGCAACGAGCGTGTTCATGTTGGTGGTGCGGTGAAGCGTGGCTCTCCAGGCAGGCCGGTAGACCTCGGCGCGGGCCAGCCACATTCCCATGAGAGTGAGAACCAATAGAACTAATTCGAGAATTTGGGAAGGAAGTTTGGAGAGGCGGGGAACGAGCTTCATGGGCAGGCGGGAAAGAAATCCCGGGTCGGCGCCCATGCTGTGCATCAAGGGCATCGACAAAAGCATCGCGGCGACTGCCAAGGCCAAAGAGATTAAGGCGCCGGTGCGAATCTGGGCTGGATCCGACTCCGGATGATGGTGATGCTCGCCGGAATGATTCTCACTCTTGTCTGTGGGCAGGGAAGACTCGTATCCGGAATTCTTTACAGCTTCGACGAGGTTCTGCGGGCTCGCGAGCTGCGGATCGAAAGCTACACGCGCGGTGTGAGTCATGAGGTTCACTTCTGCCGCGTCGACGCCCTGTGTCTGCCGCAGAGCGCGTTCCACGTGCGACTGACAGGCTGCGCAGGACATCCCGAGCACGGGAATCGTGATTGTCTTTAATTGGGTGGTCGTGTTGGGCTCGCTCGATCTGTGGATTTGGCGGGGGGATGGCGATTCAGCGGTCTGCATGGTCACTTATCTTCTTGTGCAGCGAACCCGGCTTTACCCAAGCCGGCGACCAGGGCCTGAATGCTGGCGTTGGGGCCGAGCTTGATTCGAGCCGCACCGAGCCGGACTTCTTCGACTTTGGCCCCCGGAATCGCCTGCAACGATTGAGTCACGCGGCGGATGCATGCTCCGCAATGCATCCCGTCGATCCGAAGGTTTATTTCGGACATACATATACCCCCTACCCCTATTGTAGATGCTAGCGGGGCGCAGGTCGATTCTTAGCCGGTATTGTGTCGCCAACGGCTAGGATGCAGCGGCGTCCGGCAGAAAACGGTATCCGACGCCTCGTACCGTCTGGAGGTAGACGGGATCGGAGGGTTGGTCTTCGAGGTAGCGGCGGAGGCGAACGATAAAGTTGTCGATCGCCCGCGTGTCGGTGTCTTCGCGGACGCGCCAGACCTGCTCCAGGAGTTCCTTACGCGAGACGATGCGGCCGCGATTCTGCACGAGGTATCGGAGGAGGTCGCTTTCCATCAGGGTGAGATGGATGGTCTTCTCGGGGGTGATGAGCTCGAGCTTAGAGAAATCGATCGATCGACCGGCAAAGCGAAAGGGGGCGTCTTCCGGCGCTTCGTCCGCGGCGGGTTTCGGGCCATCGGTGCGGCTATGCCAAGTCATCCGTCGCAAGAGATTTTTGAGCCGGGCGAGCAGAATGTTGAGATCGAAGGGCTTGGCGAGGTAGTCGTCAGCGCCGGCGGTGAAGCCGCGCAGCACGTCTTCGGGACGACCGCGCGCGGTGAGCATCAGCACCGGGACGTAGCGCTCGTGCTGCCGCAGCTCGGCAAGCACCTGAAAACCGTCTTTGCCGGGAAGCATGACGTCGAGCAGAACTGCGTCGAAGTCGCCGCCTTCCTCGGCGCCATCGAGCAACAGTTCCAACGCGGCATTTCCATCGCCGGCGATGCTGGCTCGATAACCTTCGGCCTGCAGATTGAAGAGCAGTCCCTGGGCGAGATGGGCTTCATCTTCCACAATCAGAATGTTTGCCGCCTGGATCATGACTCGCCCATCATCCGACTTCGCTGCGGGATGCAGCACGCGTCAGCATGGCGGGTTGGGCGTGGGATTTGCCGGCTAATCTCCGGGGCAGCTGCAGAATAATGGTGGCGCCTGCGCCTTCGCCGGCGCTCTCGGCGCGGGCATCGCCGCCGTGCTGGCGCGCGATCGTTCGCACCAGGAAGAGCCCGAGGCCGGTGCCTTTCACTCGTAGCAACGAGATGTTCGGTACCCGGTAGAAGCGGCGGAAGACACCCTTGAGGTGTGCGGCGGGAATGCCAACGCCATGGTCTGTGACGCGGACAACGACCCACGCATCGCCCTCGGTTGCGAGGGCCACTTTGATGTCGACTTTATCCAATGAGTACTTCACGGCGTTGTCGAGGATGTTGAGAAGCGCTGATTGCAGGTCTTCGCGATCGCCGGAGACGATCAGCTCCTCGTCGGGCGTCCGGTGAGTTGGGTCTATCGTGATGGTCTCCGGCGCCAGGTTTTTGCGCTGGCGTGTGATCTGCACCGACTCTTCCACGAGCTCGCGAAGATCGACTTCTTCGCGCACCTGGTTCTTCCTCGCGCGCTGACCGACCTCGCCAGCCTTGAGCACCTGTTCGATGGTGGCGAGCAGGCGTTCGCTGTCAGAGAGCATGATCGAATAGAACTCCTTCCGCTGCTCTTCAGGCAGGTTGCGACGCTGCAGGGTTTCCAGATAGAGGCGGATAGAGGCAACCGGGGTCTTCAGTTCGTGGGTGACAGCGTTAAGGAAGCTGTCGTGGTGTTCATTGCGACGCACTTCGCGGACCAGGAAGATGGTGTTGAGGATTACGCCGGCAATGAGCAGGGCAAAGAACGGGATGCCGAGGACGAGCGGCACCAGTCTTCGCCAGTTGAGGATGATCCATCCGAACTGCAAGGTGACTGCCACGGCGACCATGCACACGCCAAGCGTGATGAAAAGAGCGATCGCACGACGCCGGCGAATGTTGCGCATGGAAGAGATTCCAGTCAACTTTCAGTATATCGGGACTGGCAGCTAATCGAGGATGGCCTGGGATTGGCCGGCGGTTAGAGCCAGTCGAAGCGCTTCAGCATCCACAGCAGGCCACCGGTGATCAGCAGCATCACGACAAGAGCGATGGCCGAGCCATGGGCGTTTTCCTCGAAAGGAAGACCCTTCAGATTCATTCCGTAAAACCCGGAGATGACGAGGGCAGGCAGGGCAATCGTGCTGAGCACGGTCAACACTTTCATCACCTGGTTGGTGCGGTTGGCTACGCTCGACAGATAGACATCGAGGGTGTTGTTGAGCAGGTCGCGCAGCGTGTCTATGGTGTCAGAGAGGCGCAGAAGGTGGTCGTAGACATCGCGGTAGAAGGGGTATAGTTCGGGGTCGACCAGATTTCCCGAGTCCCGCTGCAAGTGCATCCCGATATCGCGAGTACCAACGATCGTGCGGCGCAAATCGATCAACTGCCGCTTATACTCGAAGATTTTCTGCAGGATCTTCGGCGAGGGGTTGTCGAGCACGTCGTCTTCGATCAGGTCGATACGATCGTCGAGATGATCGATGGTGGTGAAGTAGGCGTCGACCACGGTATCGAGGATCAAATAAAGAATCTTGGCCGGAGGAGTATCCGATCCGGCGCGCCAGGCGCGTTCCATGGCCTCGCGCACCGGCGGACACTCAAGGTCGCAGACGGTGATGCAAAAATCGCGCCCGACAAAAGCATGCATCGGCGATTCGGCGATCTCGCCGTCGATGATATGTAGGGGCTTCAAGGTCACGAAGAGATAGTCCGGCATCAGGTCGACCTTGATCCGGCCTTCGTGAGTGCGGCAATCCTCGATGTGGACGGGATGGAGTTTGTACTGCTCGGCCAGCTTCTCCAGTTCCGAAGTATCTTTGCTTTCGATCTGGTACCAGGCCAATCTTTCCTCCGCGAACGAGATCGAGTAACCGCCGTCGGCTTTACTTCTTCACCAGATCGCCGCTTTCATTTCGTATTTCGATCGGGCCCAGGTTCAGCTGCTGGAGTCCCGACTCGATTTTGGCGCGATCGCCGACGGCTACTACGATCAGGTTCTCGGGATGGACGTACTCGATCGCGGTCTTCTCGACTGCGTCGGGCGTGAGCTGCAGGTATTGCGAGGGCAGCGTCTGGTAGTAATTCGCAGGCAGGTTATACGCGAAGATCTGCCCAATGAGGCTGGCAGATTCGTCGACCGTCTCAAACTGGCCAGGCAGTGAGTGGAGTTCGCTGTCCTCGGCCAGCTTCAGCTCCGCCGGAGTGGGTGGGTCGGTGCGCATTCTGTTGAGCTCGATGAAGAGCTCCCTGGCAGCGGGTGCAGTGACGTCGGTGCGCACCTGGGCTCCGCTGAAGAAGACTCCGCCATCGCGGTAGAAGCTGAACCTGGAGAGCGCGCCGTACGTGTAGCCGTTCTTTTCGCGCAGGTTCATGTTGATGCGGCTGGAGAAGAGGCCACCGAGCACGCTGTTCATCACGTCGATGGCCGCATATTCGGGAGTCGAGCGCGGCACGCCCTGGCCGAAGGCGAGGAGCGCGGTCTGCGGCGCGCCCGGCTTGTCGACGATCACAATCTTGCGGGCCGGCGCCTGGGGCATTGGCGGCAACGGAGCGCTGGGAGTAGCGCCGGTAGCGCTCCAGCTTCCGAAATACTGTTCGCCGAGCTTGCGGGCCTCGGCCTCGTTAATGTCGCCGGCGAGGACCAGCGCTGCATTTGCGGGAGCATAGTGGTCCGACCAGAACTTTGCGAGTTGCTCGCGGGTGATGGTTTTGACCGACGCGGTGGTGCCGATATCGCGATAGCCGTAGGGATAATCTCCAAAGAGAACTTTGAAGCCGACCCGCAGGGCAGCAGAGAAGGGCTGATCGCCCTCCTGAAGGATTGATGTGAGCCGCTGTGCGCGGATACGCTCAACCTCTTCCGGCTTGAACGCAGGATGCAGCGTCACGTCCGAAAGCAGATCTAAAGCTGCGTCGACATTGTTGCTCAGCGCGTCGATGGCAGCGGCCGAGGTATCCATGCCAGCGCCCGAGGTCAGTGACGCGCCGATGCTGGCAACATCATTCGCGATGACGGTCGAGGAGCGTTTGTCGGTGCCCTCGGTCAGCATTCGCGCAGTGAAGGCCGCCAACCCGGGATGGTCGGTTGGATTTGCCGCGCTCCCGGCGAGGTCGACCAGGCGAGCACTGAATACAGGCAGGGAGTGGTCCTCCAGCAAGTAGACTTTGGTGCCATTGGCCAGGGCAAACGTTGTGGGTACAGGTAGACTTAGCGCGGGCTGTTTGCCGGGAGCCGGAGCAGTTTTGCGCCAGTCCTGCTGCGCCTCGAAGTCGGGCTTATAAGGATTGACAATCTTTACGCTGGCGTCGGTGTCCTCTGGGCTGCGCGGAACTTCTTCAGTGACTTTCTTGCCGGGGACGGTAATCACGACGACGCGCTGATTGTTTCCAAATTTCTGTTCGCCTATCGTCTTCACAGACGACACGGTGACTGCCTGATAGCGGGCGATATCCTTGGGCAGATAGCCGGGGTCTCCGGTGTACTGGTTGTAGAGGTCGAGCATATCGGCCACGCCTCCAAAACCGCCCAGGCGCTGCAATCCTGAGATTCTGCTCGTCAAAATGCCGTTGCGGGCCTGATCGACCTCGGCCTGGGTTGGGCCGTCTGTGCGCAGAGCCTCGATCTCTTTATCGATGGCCGCCTTGAGTGTCTCCGGCTGCACATTGGGGCGCGCCGTCACATCGCATTCCGCAATAGAAGTTAACTTCAGCGTGTTGTTCCCACAGTTCACCGATTGGGCGATCTGCTGCTCATAGACCAGCTTGCGGTAGAGCCGGCTGGATTTGCCTCCGCCCAGGATTGTCACGAAGATGTCGGTGTCAGGGTCGCCGGCGTCGAAGTAAGGCGGCGTCAGCCATGCTAATGTGACGCGAGGTAACTGGACCGTGTCGGTGATCGTAACGCTGCGCTCAGAGGTAATCGGCGGCGTGGTGACATGCACCGGGTCGACGGGCGGACCGGCGGGTATAGGACCAAAATACTTCTCCAGCAAAGCCTTGAGCTGGACGGGGTCGAAGTCTCCCGCAATCGCGATGCTGGCGTTGTTGGGCGTGTAGTAATGCTGGAAGAAGTCGCGGACATCGTTGAGGCGCGCCGCCTCGACATCGGCGTGGGAGCCAATGACATCGGCATGGTAGGGATGGTCTTTGGGAAAGAGTTGATGATAAATCTGCTCTTCGGCGAGGTTGTAGGGTGAGCCCTCGTCCTGGCGGAGTTCATTGCGGACGACATCGCGCTGGTTGGTCAGCTTGGCGCGATCGAGCGTCTCGAGCAGAAAACCCATGCGGTCGCTCTCGAGCCAAAGGCCGAGCTCGAGCTGATTGCTGGGCAGCGTTTCAAAATAATTCGTGCGATCGAAGTCCGTGGTGCCGTTAATGTCGGTCGCCCCCGCGCCCTCGAGATATTTGAAGTGCGCCTTTTCGCCGACATGTTCGGAGCCCTCAAACATCATATGTTCGAAGAGGTGGGCGAAGCCGGTGCGCCCAGCCTTCTCGTTCACCGGACCGACGTGATACCAGAGGTCTACGGCGACGAGGGGCAGGCGATGGTTTTCGTATGTCAGGACTTCGAGTCCGTTGGCCAGCTTGTATTTCTCATACTTGATGACTGGGATATTCAAGGGCTTGCTGGGAGGCAGATCGGAGGCGTGCGCACAGGTGCAGCCAAGGGCGAACAAGAATGCGAGCCCAAACGCGGGCAAAAACTCACAAAGGCGCGACAACTTCCTCATGAAAACAACCCCCCTACAGCGGTGAGATCACAGCGACGAAACCGCGGATTCAGTAACTACCGCGAACAATCGAATGATACAACGCGGCTATCGAGGTTTGACGGAGCCGCCTTTCCGCAGGCAGGCCGCACTGGCGCGACTCCGTTGGGTAGAGGTGCGAAGACCCTGATCTCCGGAGAGCAAGTCAAATTCGCATTGAATCGCCCCTATAGCGGCTGGACTCGAGTGTTGACGGCGGTGGCTACCAGCGTCACCGGTACGACAGCAGAGCCGGAGAACCCCGTCCCGGTGACCGTCACCTGCATCTTTGCAGCACCCAACGTGGCGCTTTTCGAGGCGATGAGCGTGAGCGTGCTCGATCCGGTGCCGGGCGCGGAGATTTTTGTTGGGGTGAAGACCGCGGTGACACCGCTGGGCAATCCGCTTACGGCTAGACTCAGCTCCGAATTGAAGCCGCCCTCCGCAGTCGTGGTGAGCTTGACTTGCAGCGTCGCTCCGCGAGCCAGGGAAGTCGACTGAGGGATGATCGTCATTGCCAGACCGGGAAGGGAGACGGCGAGCGGGGCGGTGCTGGTGACGCTGCCCGCCGTGCCGGAGACGGTGAGGTTCCATGAACCGGGAGCAAGTGAGCTGGCCGGCGTCAGGGTGAGGACGCTGTTACCTGCTCCTGGAGAGGCGATCGACCTGGGGCTGAAGGTCGCAGTCAAGCCCGAGGGCAGTCCACTGACCGACAGCGAAGTGGCAGCGCTCAAACCGCCCCCGACGGACGTCGTCACTCTGGTAGCGATCCCAGTCTTGGCAAGCATGAGGGATGAAGTGGAGAGAGTCAGGCTCAGTGTCGGAGTTGGGATCGAGACGGTCGCTCCCCACGCGGTTACCAACTTGTCCGCATCGACAGAACCCCATCCGGTAGTTTGGTCGTATCCTGCGGCGGCGCTGAAGCCCGTCACGCCCGGCACGCTGTTGTTGCCCAAGGCAATGTCGTGGAAAACGGCTGCGCCGCCTGAGGACTGCACGGCCGCCAGATGGTACAGCTCGGGATTGGCGTTGCCCAGTCGTGCGCCAGCCTTCTGCGTCGCAATCGCCATGATTCCGGCGAACGAAGGCGAGGCTGCGGAGGTCCCGCTTATACCGTACAAGGCGCCCCAGACGCCAACGAGATAGGAATCGTGTCCAGCGGCGGTAAGAGAAACGTCGGGAACGTCCCGCTTGCCGTCTGCCGGCACACCTTTGCCGCTCTGCCACGAAGGTTTCGCGTAGACGGTGCTGACGCCGCCGCCGGTCGACCAGAGTCCGGAGCTGCCGCTCTCATTCCAGACATTCTCTGGAATGTAGCCCAACGCCGACTCGCCGTTCGAGCCGGTGGTGCTGCTCCAGTAGAGTGAGGGATTGGCGGTGTCGTTGAACTCGGTGCCGCCGACGCAGGTGCTGTAAGGAGTGGAGCAAATGCCGTTGACGCCGCGTCCCTGGGTCGCCTTGGTCGCGCTCGATGAGTCGCATCCGGCCGCGCCGCTGTCGCCTGCCGAGACGAGCACTGTGATTCCCTCGGCGGCGGCTTGCTGCCAGAGGGAGTTGAAAAAACTGTTCGCGCTCGAACCCAGGTCGGACTCACAGAGGCCATAGCTCACGCTCATGACCGGTGCGAGGTTGTGGTTCACGATGTATTGAGCGGAAAGGAAGACGCCATCGCTCGTTGCGGTGGATGCCGAGGTGACAAAGTCGACGGTGGCGTTCTTAGCCACGGCGCCCGACCACTCGGTGTCGAGCATCGCCTCGTCAACATCGTCAGCCACCGAGGTGCCTGGGTCTGTCGAGCCGTTCTGGATTGAGACAGGGTCTTTGGCGGGAAGGCCAAAGGTGCTGCGGAAGCTGCGTACGTCGGTGAGCGAGATGTCTGACCGGCCGACGATCGCGATTGTCTGACCGGTACCGTCGTACGCCTGGTTGTATAGCGAGCCAATGTCGTAGATCGTCGCGTAGTCGGCGGGCGAGAGGTAATGCGCGCTTCCCGAGGTGTATTCGGGCTTGGATAGATACGCGGGCCGGGCTTTGACGGGCGTCGTATGTTGCGGTGCGCTGAAGACATCGTGAAGTGAGGCCACTCCCGCAACGACGGAAGCGAGCGCCGCAGGAACCATCGGATCGCTGGCGTTGGCGATGTGCTTTTTCCCGCCGATCTGGTAGGTCTTCATCGCGGTCTGAAAGGCCGACTCGACCTGCTGCGAGGTACCGCTAAAGACGATGGCCTGGTGGCTGGCTGTGACTTCCTCCACCTGGAAGCCGTTGCGCTCCAGCCAATTTTGCACTTGCTCGATATCCGCGGTTGAGACCCCGAAGTGCTCCCCGTAAGCTTCGGGGGTTAGCCATTGGTGATAGAGGGGCGAACCAGGATCCTGTTGTGCGGCGGTCAGGGCATCAAGAGCCGCTTGCTGCACCGGGTCGGGCTTGAGTACCAGGATCATGCGGTCGAGGCGCTTGCCGCCATCGACGCTGCCAGTCTCGTAGGCAGGCAGGGCGGCAGGCAGCGTGTTGCCGTCGAGCGAGATGCGCTGGTTATCTTCGACCGGTTGCCCGATCCGATCATGGGGAGTGACGGAAACCAGCGCCGACTGCACTGCGTCGGCGCTGGTTTGGGCGTGAAGCGGCGCCGAAGCGGAGGTGGAGATAAGGAAGATTGAGGAAAGAAGGAGATGGGAGGTTCTCGCTTGCGGCATCGAATGACCTTACGAAGAGGAGTGCCGCTGGGTGGGCGGCCTTCGTGGTCATCGGCAGGCGATTAGAGACGTCTTAGGGAGTGACTGAGGCTGGAACAGAAAAGCGCAGCAGCCGGTTTGGCTGCTGCGCTTTTGGTGATTTGGGGAACGACTGAGGCGGTTTAAGCGGCTCCGGCAGGGCGTGGGTTCGCTGCGTCGTACTGTGCGATCTTGATGTCCTTTGCCAGGCCGAACTGCTTCAGTATCCAGATGCCGTAGTAGTTCGGGTCGAACTCGTACCACTTGAGGCCGTGGCGAGCGGAGACAGGGTGGGCGTGATGGTTGTTGTGCCAGCCTTCGCCGCCGGTGAGGAGTGCCACCCACCAGTTGTTGCGCGAGTCGTCGCGGGTCTCGAAGCGGCGCGAACCCCAGAGGTGAGTTGCCGAGTTGACCAGCCAGGTCGAGTGGAGGCCGAGCGTGGTGCGGAGGAAGACTCCCCACATGACCATGGGCCATCCGCCGACGGCGAGCAGGATCAGGCCGAGGATGATCATGGGCACGTAGTGATACTTGCTCAGCAGCACGTGGAAGCGGTCTTTGGCGAGATCGGGTGCGTAGCGATTGGCGCGCTCCACGTCCTGGTGGAGGGATTCGCCGTGCATGATCCAGCCGGCGTGGGCCCACCAGGTGCCGTCGTTGGGCGTATGCGGGTCGCCGTCTTTGTCGCTGTGCTTGTGGTGAATGCGATGGGTGGAGACCCAGAATATCGGGCCGCCTTCGAGCGCCAGTGTTCCGCAGACCGCGAGGCAGTACTCAACCCACTTGGGAACCTTGTAGCCGCGATGGGTTAGCAGGCGGTGGTAGCACATGCCGATGCCGACGTTGATCGCGATCGCGTAGAGCACAACCGAGACGATCAGCGCCTTCCAGGAGAACATGAAGAGCGCAGCAACTGCGCCGACGTGGAAGGCCGCCATGAACAGGGTGGTCGTCCAGTTCATCTTCTTCGTCTTGTTCGTCTTGGGTTCACGGTCGACGACCGGAAGCGCGGTGTGGGCCCTGGCTGTGACGCGGGGGAAGGATTCGATAGGTAGAGTGGGGGCGAGCTGTTCTTCTTCTAGGACTTGCACTGGCATAACTCAACGGTATCAGCGCGGATGCGGGGCGGTTGTAACAGTTTTGTAAGGGTGTACTCGGGTTTCGTAATGGGTAACGCCTGCGGATTTCTCACTGCGACAAGTGCCTCATACGGGGACACTTCTGGTGTTGACTACACCCGGGTGGCCGGCGGCGATGCCGACCAGTTGCTTCGCCTCGCCTAAGGCAGCGGAGGCCGCGAGGGAGGCGGCAGGGAACCAGCGGGCGCAGGCGCCGCCGGCGAGCTTGGCGCGTCCGAGCGCGAATTCGGCTTCGCGCAAGACGGCGAGCGGGGAACGTCCGGCGCTCTGCGCGACGCCAATGCTGGCGGTCATCGCGACCGTGGCCTGGAGGATGTCGAATGGACGCTCGGATACGCAGTCACGCAGCCGGGCGGCCATGCTCCGTGCATCCTCTTGCGTGCCGCCGAGGATGGCGATGAGAAACTGGTCGCCGCCGCAGCGCCCGGCGACGTCGTAGCTGCGCAGACAACGGCGGAAGCGGCTGGCCAGCTGACGGAGGATCCGGTCGCCTCCATCGTAGCCGTGATCGCGATTGACGCGAGAGAACTGGTCGAGATCGAGGAGGAAGAAGGTGAGGTGGCTGCCCAGGCGCTGGGTCCGGTCGGTTTCCTGAAAGAGCACATTCAGCAGAGCCTCGCGGTTCAGGACGCCGGTGAGGCTGTCGTGGGTGGCGTGAAAGCTGGCGGCTTCGAGCGCCTCGGCCATCTCCGCGTAGCGCGACTGGACGCGGGAAGCGGCGCGCAGCGAGACGCGGAGCTCGAGTTCGCCGACGGGTTTGGTCAGGACGTCGTCGATTCCGGTGTCTTGCGCCGAGGATTTGTCGCCTGCTTCGCCGGAGTGCCGGGCGTCGGTGAGCAGGATGGTCCAGCTTCTTCGCCGGGTCGATTGCAGTTGCAGTCGATGCAATAGCGTCATGCCGCGAAGACCGGGCAGATCGGTGTCGAGGATGACGATGGGCGCGGACTCGGGGCGCTCAAGCGCCTGTAGCAGAGCGCAGTGGTCGGCAACTATGTCGACCGGATGTTCCCAGCTGCGAAGCAACGCCCACAACTCTCCCTGCAGCTGGGAGTCTGCCGTAGCCAGCAGAATGCCTGGGGTGCGGGACGGGCGCGCAAGTGTGTGGACCCTGGAGTCCTGCCCGATGGAGAGAGAGGTGGCCATTTCCTCTTCTTATCGGCGAACGGTGCTCAAACCTGAGGCCTTGACCCAGTTACTTCGGTAGCTGGTCTGGGACGTTCGAGCCGTCCGCTTTGGCCGATTTTGCGGGTACCCCCCTCCCCCCCCTTTTTTTGGTTAAGTTCTTTGGTTTCATACAGCTGGACTGGCAATAATATAACTGGCCCGCACATATACCTAAGCTCCGTGACAGGGCAGCGCTATGGAACACATTTTGGATCAGTGGAAGGCTTAAAGTCCTTGCAGTCGCGATCATTGCAGTTGTGTTCTTCGCACTGCAAAAACGTGACTTGGTGGTCAGTCCTGCTAGGGTCGAAGGAAATCGCTCGATTGCAGTATTCCGATCTATGCGGACATTGGAAGGAGTCATTGTAAGTTGCCCAACCCCAGAAGTAAAAGTACAACGGTGGCACCTTATCAACAGCCTGCATCTCCAAGAGGGTGCGTGTCGCTGGGCGACCGTTCAACGTAGCATGGGGGGCGATAACGCCGGGGAATTGTTTGACTTTTTCGAGTACCCCTGGCGGAGCAGCAGGGAGGGAATATTCTGGGAAGAGGTAAATCGGCATACTGAACCAATTGTTATCTTCGAAATGAATGAAGTGATAGGCCGGGGTATTGCCGGTATTCTCCCACCGCGCATAGAACGTGTATCCAGTAACTTTCTCGCTAGCGTCTTTAATTGGAAACACGTCAAATCCGTCCATGTAGACGAAAGCCCTCTGAGCGATGACCAGAGACTCGCGGTTGATCTTGTTAGCGTCAACCATTTTGTCGGCTTGCTCGCCGAGTTTCCTGACCGCATCGCCAATGCCACCGTTGATGCTAGAAGCCGAGTTGGAGAAGTGTTCGGCAGAAATCGCGTTTCTACGGGAAGCCTCTGCTATGTCCTGAGCCGCCAAGGAATTGAGCCTTGCAGCGACTATAAGCTTGTCGGTTTGCTGGGAAGAAGAAGAGTTATTGCAGGAATTAGTTACCCATTGTCCGATGGTTCCGAAAGCCACGACACCTGCGATAATGAGTCCGACGATCTCTCCCTTCTTGATCGCGGCGAGAGTTTCTTTCTGCGCTTCTGTTGCGCTCTTCCCTGTGTCGCCTGCTTCTCCTTCGGGTTTTGGTTTTTGGTCAACTGCGAGTCCCGTCGCCAATGGTTCGCTAGGCGCATTTGGTCGGGTCTGGGCCTGATTTGCGCTGGTATCGCCACTACTAGCATTTTCGTTATCGCCGTTCATGATGGTGTCCTTTGATGCGTCAAATATCTTATTGCCGACGTTTCATCACTCCAACGTGCACCCAAACAAACGGAAGTCCTGCCGGGTCGAGAGCGTTCATAGCTATAGGCGACGAATCATCTCTCGGGTCGGGTGGCCCTTGCCTAGAGGCTATATGGTTAGCCTTGAAAATGGCTTCTAGCGCATCTCCAAACTGGTTAGCTCGGAGTTCATCTTTATGCAAAATCTGAATGTCGGGATCGCCGCTAGTAGCACTCGATCCAAACCACACGGTGGGCTTGTAATTTACATGAGCCTCAGCAAAGATGTCTTCGAGTTGCTGCCGAAGTTTAAGCGCTTCTTGGTTCAATCCATTGGAATCGACGAGCACCACAACGTCGTTGAATTGCTTGAGGCTTTCGGCAGCCTGTTTAGGGTCATGAATTGTACGTTGCGGGACGGTGCCGAAGTAGATAGTCCCACAAGTTCCAATCCCACAGACAAGCGCGGATGCGAAAAGGAAAACTTCATTCCGAACGCTATGCTTTACCTTGATCCCCTTCCCTGCTTTTCGTTTATCAAGGAGCACCAAAATTGATGCAACTAGGGTGAGACCCAAGCCCACAATTAGAGCCGCGTTTGACCACCAAAGCAAGGAAGCAGTATCAAGAGGTAAGGACATGGGAATCCTCATTATCGTTTAAGTTCCAGAATGCCGCGCTTCAGCAGCGACCAGAAATTCAGACTGCTGAGAAAGCCTGTACCACCAGGAAATCATTCCCTCAGCGGCTGAAGCCGCGTTGATTCTGCTTCACTTGTGGCATGGCTGAAGCCATGCCCTTCAAGAAACTAAGGCTTTTTCATCAACCCGGTAAGACACAGGGGGCGGACTGCCGTCCGCCCTATCCCACGTCCCAAAAACAGGGACGTGGGGCACCCGCATTGGTTCATGACCTAGACCTGGGCCACCCGTCCCTGTACCACGAGGAAATAATTCCCTCAGCGGCTGAAGCCGCTTTGATTCTGCTTCACTTGTGGCATGGCTGAAGCCATGCCCCTTCAAAAACTAAGGCTTTTTCATCAACCCGGTAAGACACAGGGGGCGGACTGCCGTCCGCCCTATCCCACGTCCCAAAAACAGGGACGTGGGGCACCCGCATTGGTTCATGACCTAGACCTGGGCCACCCGTCCCTGTACCACGCGGAAATAATTCCCTCAGCGGCTGAAGCCGCGCTGATTCTGCTTCACTTGTGGCATGGCTGAAGCCATGCCCCTTCAAAAACTAAGGCCTTTTCATCAACCCGGTAAGACACAGGGGGGGACTGCCGTCCGCCCTATCCCACGTCCCAAAAACAGGGACGTGGGGCACCCGCATTGGTTCATGACCTAGACCTGGGGCACCCGTCCGGGATGCTTTCGACAGGGTCAGAAAAACCCAGGTAAGCTTCGCGTACCCTTCGACAGGCTCAGGGCAGGCTCTGGGGCACCCGTTCAGAAAAACCCAGGTAAGCTTCGCGTACCTCAGACTGCTGACAAAGCCTGTACCACGAGGAAATAATTCCCTCAGAGGCTGAAGCCGCGTTGATTCTGCTTCACTTGTGGCATGGCTGAAGCCATGCCCCTTCAAAAACTAAGGCTTTTTCATCAACCCAGGTAAGACACAGGGGGCGGACTGCCGTCCGCCCTATCCCACGTCCCAAAAACAGGGACGTGGGGCACCCGCATTGGTTCATGACCTAGACCTGGGCCACCCGTCCGGTCGGCGTCGTTTAACGGGTTATCTTTCGTGGCCCGATTGTTGAAACGGAATACCTGTTCGGTGACATAGCGATCAAGATGAAAAGGCTCAACAGCAACGTAAGTTCCACGAAGGCCGCGTTTCAGCAGCGACCAGAAGTTCTCGATGCCGTTGGTGTGGACTTCGCCGCGTACATATTCGTGGGCTAAAGCCCTACGCCTCCAACGGGCGGGCTTTGCTCACCTATCCCACGTGCTCAAGGCGGGATGCTTTCGACAGGGTCAGAAAAACCCAGGTAAGCTTCGCGTACCCTTCGACAGGCTCAGGGCAGGCTCTGGGGCACCCGTTCAGAAAAACCCAGGTAAGTTTTCGCGTACCTCAGACTGCTGACGAAGCCTGTACCACGAGGAATAATTCCCTCAGCGGCTGAAGCCGCGTTGATTCTGCTTCACTTGTGGCATGGCTGAAGCCATGCCCCTTCAAAAACTAAGGCTTTTTCATCAACCCGGTAAGACACAGGGGGCGGACTGCCGTCCGCCCTATCCCACGTCCCAAAAACAGGGACGTGGGGCACCCGCATTGGTTCATGACCTAGACCTGGGCCACCCGTCCTGCTGACAAAGCCTGTACCACGAGGAAATAATTCCCTCAGCGGCTGAAGCCGCGTTGATTCTGCTTCACTTGTGGCATGGCTGAAGCCATGCCCCTTCAAAAACTAAGGCTTTTTCATCAACCCGGTAAGACACAGGGGGCGGACTGCCGTCCGCCCTATCCCACGTCCCAAAAACAGGGACGTGGAGCACCCGCATTGGTTCATGACCTAGACCGGGGCCACCCGTCAGGCTCTGGGGCACCCTTTCTTTCTTTACTCTCTATATTCAGTCTACCAATTTGTACCCTTTCACTATGCCAAGTTGGCGCGACTTATTTGGTAAATATATACTTGACTAACCAGAGGTATTTCGATATCTTTGAGTCATGGCATACCCCACCACTCTCGTAGACGCTGTTAAGTACTTTAGCGATGAACAAGTTTGCATCGATGAAGTGGTTGCAATGCGCTGGCCGGATGGCCAAGTCTTCTGTGTCGGCTGCGGCGAAATCGGCAACACGATCTGGCTTGCCAATCAGAAGCGGTTCAAGTGCAGGGGATGCAAAAAGCAGTTCTCCGTCAAAGTCGGAACCATATTTCACGATTCTCCGCTCGGCTTAGACAAGTGGATGGTTGCCATGTGGATGTTGGCGACTTGCCGCAATGGAGTTTCCTCCTGCGAGATAGCCCGTACCATCGGGATCACCCAAAAGAGTGCGTGGCACATGCTGCACCGTATTCGCAAGGCGATGACGGACAACAGCGGCATGAAGTTGGGCGGCAACGCTCCAGTTGAAATTGACGAGACGTTCATCGGCGGCAAGGTCACGAACATGCACAAATCCAAGCGCATTAGGGGCATGAACTATTCCGCTGGCAACGGCAAGGCAATCGTGATGGGAATGCTAGAGCGTGGCGGCAAGGTTCGCGCCGGAGTCATCGCATCCCGCAAAAAGGTAAATATGCAGCCTGTAATCGAGGGCAATGTTGAAGCAGGTTCCCACATCATCACCGATGAACTCTCGACATACGGGCACATCGCAAAGCCTTACATCCACGAAATCATCAACCACATCGAAGGCTATGTTCGCGACCACGTTCATACGAACGGAATCGAGAACTTCTGGAGTTGCCTAAAGCGTGGATTGAATGGAACCTACATCAGCGTCGAGCCGATTCACCTTGACCGCTATGTGGATGAGCAGGTGTTTCGTTTCAATCTTCGCCACAAAACCACGGAAGCAGGGCGCTTCAAGGCAGTCCTGAAAGACATCGTAGGCCGTCGTCTCACCTATGCCGAGTTGACGGGTAAGGGGGCGGCCTCAGAGGCCTTCTAACCCTTATCGGAAGGGGAGGGGGCCGAAGCGGGTTTCGGTTCTACCTTTACCACTTGGCGCAAAAGAGCCTTGAAGTCTGCGTACTCTTTGGGCACATCTGGCGAAGGCTTTGATGGTTCCAGCGAAGAACGTTTCATGTCGCTAGTTTACTCCTTTCCCCGTATACTCATGGCGTGGGCCCCCGTAGCTCAGTGGATTAGAGCGCACTCGTCGCAGAGTTGAGGCCGCTGGTTCGAGTCCAGCCGGGGGTTCCATTTCGGGGAACGGCAAGTCATCCCGTTAGCAGGATATTCTTGACACCCCTGTACACTTTTCGGTATGTTTATCACATGCGACGAGTGTGATCTAGACTTCACTGGCTTTAGCTGGCGAATCTGGCATCAACGGGGGCGAAACGGTCTCGACAACTGTTTCGCCCTTTGTATTTTCCTCAGGAACAGTCGTTTCCTCTGATCTGCCATTTTCGACTACCTCTGGTTCTGGTATTCCCGTGAATAGATCCGGCTGTTTGCTCATCACGATTTCGTGAGTTCGTATCACCTTCAGACCTTGCATTGCGGCATGCGCGGCAAGACCTTTATCGTCGGTATAAATCGTGTCTGCGCCCTCAGCTTTTGCAATCGCCACGATCTGCCGATCGAATTTAACTTTGCAGTGTGATTCCTCTACCCCATCCCTTTTATTGCCAGAAGTGTGTGCCTTGCGCGTGTAGCCTGCATGTTCAATCGCCGCTTTTTGATCGAATGGGACGGGCCTAAAGTGGGGAGAACTGTTGAACATTTCGGTGTACTGGTATGTCGCTTCTTTCGCCCTTACTAGCAACTCTGCGAATACTGGTGCTGCGATAAGTATCTGCTCTCCTCGCTCTCTAATCTGCCTTACGGCCTCCTCGATTCGCTCGTGCGCATCGTCTATCAGCGCACCTGTATCGGGATGCTTGGGAGGAGCGGTGTGTTCGTTTAGCAGAAGTAAAAGCGCAGTGGCGTCCAGCAACACCATTAACTCGCGACCTCCGATCCGTACCGAATATCTAGCAATTCAGACAACGGATCGGCGACCTCGTGCCAGGTATTGCCGGGGATTAGGCGCAACCCTCTGATTTCTTCAGCGACCGCGGATTGCCGCAGAACGGCGAAATCATCGATCCACATGGTCTTTAACACCCAATTTCCAGAGGCATCTCTTTTCCATATTGCGTCCCCATAGACGCGGATCTGAGGGCCGAAGAGATGAACGGCTAGTGCCCGCGCTTTTGCCTTAGGGATGTTGCACTTGAATGTCTTCTTTTGTTCGGCATTGTAGAGGTGAACCGGAACACTATCGTCAGTTCCACCAATCTGCATCAGTTCCCCGTCAAGGAACTCGCGTTGACATACTTCGTCTAGTATTTCCGGCTTTGGTCGTGTGCGACCGGGAAACTCAATAACGTTGCTTCCCTCTTTGGCGATAGCAGCTATCCCGTTGTCCTCAACGAGCATGTCATCGATTTTGCGCCATGCTTGTTGAGCGTCTTGCGGCCCACCGGTATTCTTGACAAGAAATAGTCGCTTTGTAACTTTTGGTTCCGATACCGCATCTGCTAGGGCAGCCAGTACGGTACTGCCCCCGCGTAGTTCTGCAAAGTGAACGCCATGCTCGCTGCCCAATAGTTTAGCAACTTCCTGCATGTACTCAGCGAGTCGCTTCATTGGGATGGTTTCTGGCTTGTAAACATCCATCGTGAAGGTGAACTCCGTCCCGTCCGCCATTCCGACCTCCAGCTAAATTAGACGCGAATGAGTGGGCGCGGAGGGACTCGAACCCTCAAAACTTTTCAGTCAACGGCATGGATAAAAACCCATCTGGGAAGGCCCTTATCCATGCCGCCGCGTATGCCAATTCCGCCACGCACCCGGCTGGTTGGCCTTTATACACGTCTGAGGCTATGATGCGGAAGTTCTAAAGTAGTAACCCCAAACCCCACTTCGCCCCAGACCGGGCTGTGTTATAGTCTATATCTATTGAAAAATTCATAGAGTATAGACATTGACTATGGGTGTTCACTGAGACAACATCGCTAGCGTACTATTACCAGCAATGAGAATGTGCGGCATCGGCATCGTCTTAACGCTGTGCTTCATGGGGAATTCCTCGGCTCAAGAATACGCCGCCGAATCGGTGAAGGACGCTGACGTTCTCCACAGTTTTAGACGGTCTACAGTCTCCATCGGACTCCATAAGGAGGAAGGTGGCGTTGAACATTTTGTGACTATGGGATCAGCTGTCGTCGTTTCATTGGATGGCGGTCACACTTGCCTACTCACTGCCAAGCATGTTTTTTCCATTCCCGAAAAGGGTTACATGCCCACTACGGTTTTTGTTAGGCTGCCGAAAGATCAACCGCAGACGGAAGAAGACCTGGGAATGCCTCTCTCCCTTTATGACGCACAGGGAAAGCCATTGTGGCGTGGAGCAGTGGGAGCAGATTTAGCCGTAGCGCCTCTCCCTGCCTTAGCGATTATCGCGAAGGACTTGCATTCTATATCCATCGTAAATTTCGGAGGAGCGGAGGATATTTTTCAGGGGGCCCCCATCGTTGTATTAGGGTATCCGGAGCTTCTCGGCCCCGATTACCAAACGACTCCTATCGCCCGAAATGGCATCGTCGCATGGACGAATCCGGAAGGCCCTTTGGATCATAGGTTTCTGGTAGATGCGAATGTATTTAACGGAAACAGTGGAGGCCCGGTATTCCATATTCCGAATGGCATGAATAGGAAGGGTCAAATTGGGAACGGTGGCCCCATAAATTTGATTGGCATTGTTGTAGAGGACGCGGCAGAAGAAGCTGCTGTTCATGCTGGGCCGAATCCTCTTAGCGCAACCGATGTACAGACCGGAAATGTGACACCATTCACGGCTAAAGTGCTCAACATCGGGGGGATCGGAGTCGTTGAGCCAGTTTCCAAAGCTAAGACATTAGTCCTAGAATTCCTAGATCCCTACCGAACAATAGTTCCTAGAACCCCAGCAAATCCATAGCGCAAACTGCCCTGTCACGGCAAGCCCAGAATCTCATTATGGGGATGGTTAGTCAAGTATATATTTACCACTTATTTGTCAATGGAATGAGCGAGTTACAGAGTATTTTTGGCCGGGCTCTTGACAAATTTTGAATCGCGGCATGTTTTAGTAGCGTTGAGGTCTGGGCGGATCGAGATAGGAGATTTCCATGAAGGCAGTGATGCTCTTGTTCGCTTTGAGTGCGGGCATGCTCCATGCGCAGACCGCGCCACCGGCCAACGCGCCGAAGACTCCTGCGCCGGATCCGAATTTTGAGGGGATATGGGAGGGTTATGACGGCGAGTGGGGACATGTTTCGCGGCAGCTGCTTGCTTTGGCGGAGGCGATTCCGGCGGATAAGTACGGCTGGCGCCCGGCGCCGGGGGTGAGATCAGTCAACGAAGTCTTCATGCACATCGCCATCGCCAACTTTTATTTGCTGAGCATTACGGGGCCGAAGATGCCGGCGGAGATTACCTCGGACGATATGGAAGAGACGGTGAAGTCGAAGCCCGAGGTCATCGGATATCTGGAACGATCGCTGAACGCGGTCAAGGAGGCGCGGGCTCATCTGAAGCCGGGTGAACTTCAACGCAAGGTCTTCATTCAGGGAAAGACGGTCGATGTCGATGGGATGTATCTGCGCATCATTGTCCACGACAACGAACATATGGGGCAGCTGGTTGCTTATGCTCGGATGAATGGGATTGTGCCGCCGTGGTCGAAGGCGGAGAGTCAGGCTGGGAAGTAGGCGGGATGACGTGGCAGAGGTAGCCGCCTTCGGTTGGAACCGCAGGTCTCTCCACTCCGCTGCGCTCCGGTCAAGATGACAGAGCCAGGATTTGCTGGGTCGAGATGATCAAATCTCACGCCCTTAGCTGGCATCGCCGGATGCTCCTCGCGAGCAGGGTTGATAAGGCGGATATTATTAGGTCGGCTTCCGGAAACGACGACACGCGGCGGAACGCCAAGGAAACCGGCGATGAATGCGTTTATGAAAAAGTGTTTGCTCTGCACGACGCTCTTACTTTGCGTTCCCTGCTGGGCTTTGGCGGCGTCCGTCTTGACGGCGCGGGTGGATGATCCCAAGGCTGTCTATCTCACCGCGCAGGATTTCGGCGCCAGGGCAGATGGAGAAGCCGACGACAGCGGGGCCATCCAGGCGGCGATCGATAAGGCCGAGAACCGCGCCCGCGAGGGCATCGTCTTCATCCCCGCAGGGCGCTATCGGCTGACGCGGACCATCTACGTCTGGCCCGGTGTTCGGCTCTTCGGCTATGGTGCAACTCGTCCGGTCTTCGTCCTGGCGGCCAACACGCCTGGCTTCCAAAAAGGCGTAGGGGACATGGTGATCTTTACCGGACCACGGCCCGGCGACCCCACCAGGACTGGCCGCGTTCCTTTTCCGCCGCCCGGCAGCGTGCCGCCCAACGACGCGATCGCCGATGCCAACTCGGGCACCTTTTATTCGGCAATGAGCAACATCGATTTCGAGATCGGCGAAGGCAATCCGGCCGCGATCGCCATTCGCTTCCACGTTGCCCAGCATGCTTATCTCAGCCACATGGATTTCCATATCGGCTCGGGGCTCGCCGCGCTCACCGAGATCGGCAATGAGGCGGAGGACCTGCATTTCTTCGGTGGGCGATATGGAATCCTCACCGACAAGACCTCGCCCGCCTGGCAATTTACGCTCATCGATTCGGTCTTTGAGGGCCAGCGCGAATCGACAATTCGCGAGCATGAAGCCGGACTCACGCTGATTCGCGATACATTCCGCAATGTGCCTGTGGCCATCGACATCGACCCTCATTACTCCGATCAGCTATGGGTGAAAGACTGCCGCTTCGAGAATATCTCTAAGGCCGCTGTGATTATCAGCAACGAGAAAAGTCCGCTGACCGAGATCGGTTTTGAAAATGCGCTAATGAAAAATGTGCCGACCTTCGCCTTGTTCCGCGAGAGCGAAAAGAAGATCGCGGGCAAAGGTGCAATCTACCAAGTCGGCAATTTCAACTTCGGGCTCATCGTGCCCGGCGAAGGCGTGACCGGCAACATCGGAATGCTTTACCAGGCGAAGGAACTGAACGCTCTGCCTGCGCCACTTCCACCAGCGATCCGAGCTTTGCCCCCGGCCGATAGCTGGACAAACGTCCACACCCTCGGCGTCAAGGGTGACGGAGCCACTGACGATACCGCCGCAATTCAAAAAGCCATCGAGACCCATCGCGTCCTCTATTTTCCGAGCGGCCATTACGTCGTCACCGACACGCTTTCACTAAAGCCCGACACCGTTCTTATCGGACTCCACCCGACGCAGACCCAGTTCGACCTGCTCGATTCCACGCCCGGCTATCAGGGCGTCGGAACACCGAAGGCCGTGATCTCCGCCCCTTCCGGCGGTACGAATATCGTCAGCGGCTTTGGAGTGTTCACTGGCGGCATCAATCCGCGCGCCGTCGCGATGTTATGGATGGCGGGAGAAGATTCGCTGATCGACGATGTGCGCTTTCTCGGCGGACATGGCAGCGGCACTAACCCCTACAACAACAACCACACCGCCGATTCCGATCTGCAGAAGCGCTGGGACGGGCAATACCCGAGCCTGTGGGTGACTCATGGCGGTGGCGGGACCTTCGCCGATATCTGGACGCCTAACACCTTTGCGCAGGCCGGCTTCTACGTCTCGGATACGAAGACGCCCGGCCATGTTTACGAGCTCTCCAATGAACATCACCTCCGCAACGAGATCAAGTTCGATCACGTTGAGAACTGGGACGTCAACGCGCCACAAACCGAAGAAGAAGCCGGCGAGAGTCCTGAGTCTTTGTCACTCGAGTTCGACTGGTCAAAGAACATTACCATCGCGAATTATCACGGCTATCGCGTGACGCGCTCCCGCGCGCCGTTTCCCGCCGCAGTGCGTATCTATAACTCTGAGGGCATTCACTTCCGCAACCTGCACGTCAACGCCGAGAGCGGATACGCCACCTGCGACCAAAACGGCTGCGGCACTTTTCTGCGGGTGAGCAAGTTTCCTTACGACAACGCGATCCAGGATGTGACGCATCATCTGGAGGTGCGCGAGCGTGAGTTTGCGGTGCTCGACATTCCCGCGACTCCGCCCGCGCCGGCTGCGTCGGATGCTTCTGCAGTACTCGCGCCGGGCGCCAAAGTCGAAAAGCTTGAAGATGGTTTCTTTTCTATCTCCGGCGCTGCCGTGGATGCCTCCGGCAAACTCTATTTCGTCGATCATCACCAGCAGCGCATCTTCGGCTGGTCCCCGAAGGAAGGTCTTAGCATCGAGCGCGACAATCCGCTCGATCCCGTCAACCTGGCGTTCGATAAAGCGGGCGACCTGCTTTTAGTTTCTTCGGGCGGTCCGGAAGGGACCGTCTATTCTTTTCGCCCAGGGTCGCCGAAAGACGAGATCACCGTGCTTGCGCCGCAAGCGACGCAACCGCATCCCGGCGCGGCTGCGCTCCTGCCCGTCAATTACTGGAACAATGGCGAGTTTGAAGACCAGTTCGACTTCAACACCTTCACATTTACGACGCTGGCGGAGATGTTTACCCGCGATGTCTCGACTCCTAAGACAAGGCAATATGTCTCGCCCGATGGAAGTCTCTTTCTTCCTGCGGGGCGCGTCTTTCAGCAAGGGCCTGCCGACTATAGCGGCTGGCGTTTTTCCGATAACCTCGACGCCTATGGTTTCGTCAGCGGTCTCCCCGGGAGTCGCGTGTATGTCAGCAGCGAATCGGAGGACCGCACTTACAGCGCCTTAGTCGGCGCAGACGGCACGCTGAGCGATCTCAAGCGCTTCGCGGAGCGCGGCGGCGAGAGTGTGGCGGTCGACGGCAACGGAAATGTCTTCGTGGCTAACGGTCAGATCTTCGTCTACGATCCGGCGGGCAAGCCGATTGCCCAGATCGACGTGCCTGAGCGTCCAATTGACATCGTTTTTGGCGGGGATGATCGTCACAGTCTTTTCATCCTGGCCCACCATGCGCTCTTTGTTGTGAGAGTTCGAAGTTGAAGTGAAGCACGAAGCCGGTTATTTGGTTGGTGTCGGTGGGAGTCCGCGGATTTTAGAGGAGTCAGCTAGGAACGCACACACAGGACCTGTAGTGTCCTTAGCCCCCCGGCCGTGTGCGCCCACAATTTACCATACGTGGAAGTCACGACACTTGGTGATATTGCGGAGGTTTCCCGTTACTGAAGTGTTTGCTGTCTCAGGTTCGCAGCAAAGCCCCTCTCACGATCGAGGGGCCTATTGCCCTCCGGTTCCCTCAGCGCCGGGGGTGGCGGAGGAACAAGAGCCTACCTGGCGGTCTCGTCGCAGGAGGAGTAGGGCAGCCCCAATAGTAAGTGATATGTCGTGCCTGCGGTAGATATTTGGGGCGAGCCCAAACTAAAGTAACCGGAATGGACGCGCTCCATAATTCAGCTCTAGAAAGGGCAATCCGCGTTGGGAGCGCACACTATTCCGTAATTACGCGATCTGCCCATTCCACGAGCGAAACGAAGATGGCCGGGTTGCCGAACTTCGCCCCCCACTGGTCGAGGTCTGTTTGCAGAACCCCCCGTGCATGGCTGCAGGCACCGCAGGCATATATCTGAACATGTCTTTCAACAACTTTTGTCATGGTCTGCTCTAACGGCGGCCAGCCAACCGGCACGACTGCGCCGGCGAGCGATTTCCGCATGAGCGAGACTGCTTCGCCGAGCAGGAACATCTGCACCGAATGGCCCGCCTCAGAAAGTGCGAGGCCATGAAGGAAAGGAAACGCTGCCTTGGTTGGATCATCCGATCCCCAGGCGCTCTTCATCATAATATTCAGGGATTTATGGGGCGTTCCTTGACCGAATGACGACGCCGCTCCGGCAAAGGGTAAAGCCAGCAACTGTCGAAAGAATGACCGACGCACCATGAGAGCCTCCTCAGAAGAAGCCGAAGTATAGCATTCGGTCGGTTGGGTCGGAGGCATTCACCTTACTAGACGGGCTTCTTGGCGGGCTTCAGTTTCGGCGACACCACCGGTCCCTTTACAAACCTGGGCGGAAACTGTGTCGGTGAAAACTCTCCTGTCACCGGGTTCTTTGTCTTTCCGAGGATTCTCAGCTTATTCGTTGCGAGTGTCATGACTTTCTCTCCAGTCTTCGCTTTGCGCTCGGGGGTTGGTTGCAGAGAGTCTATTTCAGCGGTTTTGTGACTGTTCGACCTTTTCGGAGGAACAGAGGAGTTCTTCTCGCCTATTACTTTCTTGGATTCCTTCTTTGCCATGGCGGATGTCCTTTCGGCTTACGGGAAGCCATAATACTTTGGTCCTCGGCTTCGCTGTGGGACTTGATGGGATGGTGGGAGGCTGGTGGATCGCCGGGATTTTTCCTTCCTCCGGTCGTCAGAATGACGCTTTCTCTTTTGGAGGAATGGTGAGGGTTGAGGGTGAAAAGCCCAGGCCTAAAGGCCTCTTCTTTGAAGGTTCTATTCCAGGGGCTGAAGTCACCCCAGCGAACCAAGACCTGTTCGCTGGGAACCCCGACAAGCCCCCGGTTTCCACCGGGGAGTCGGACTTTTGTCCGACTCATCCCACATCCCAAAGGCAGGGATGTGGGGCACCCGCATTGGCTCGTGATTTAGATCCGAGCCACCCGTCCAAGTCCCTAGCGCGGCGCGGATTCCGAGGCGTCCGCTAACGCGTAAGCCAGAACTGTTACCACCGCCGCATTCTCATTCAACTCATGCGCGTCGACCTTGTCGAAGGTGTCGGCTGGGGTGTGGTGGTAGTTGAAGTAGTAGCGGCTGTCCTGGATTGGGGCGAAGCCGGGGACGCCTTTGGTGGTGATGGTGGCGATGTCTTCGCCGGTCTCGGGGGTGTTGACGAGTTGGCCTGCGCCGATGGGCTGGAGCGTCTGGGCTACTGGGCGCAGCCAGGCCTCGAGGGCGGGTTTGCCGGCGAAGTAGATTCCGGCGGGATGGCCTGCGCCGGAGTCGGTCTCGATGGCTCCGATGTGGTTGGCGAGGTCGGCGGTGTGGTCCTGGGCGTAGGTTGCGGCTCCCTGCGAGCCTTCTTCTTCGGCCATCCAGGCGATGAAGCGGACGGTGCGTTTGGGATGGATGCCGAGCTGCGATAGCAGATGAATTGCCTGCATGGAGACGACTACGCCAGCGCCGTCGTCGATGGCTCCGGTGCCGAGGTCCCAGGAATCGAGATGGCCGGAGATGACGATGACCTGCTCGGGATGTTCGGTGCCTTTCCAGTCGGCGATGACGTTGTAGCTTGGGGCGTCGGGCAGGGTCTGCGGGGTGAGGGTGAGCTTCATCTTCACGTGGCCCTGGCTGGTGAGGTTGACGAGGAGATCGGCGTCTTCGGCGGTGACGGCGGCGGCGGGAATCTTGGGCGCCTGCGGGTCGTACATGGTCATGCCGGTGTGGGGGATGCGGAAGTCTGCGCCGCCGACGGAGCGGACGAGGACGGCGACTGCTCCGTGGGCCGCGCCGATGACTGGGGCGGTCATGCGATAGATGACTGCTCCGCCGTAGGCTTCAAAGCCATATCCCTGGGCGGCGAGGCGCTTGTCGAACTTTTCGTTGAAGAGCAGGATCTTGCCTTTGACCGCGTCGGGGCTGAGCGCCTTGAGATCGTTGAAGGAGTTGACGACGACGACTTCGGCGGTGAGTCCGTCGGCGGGCGTGGCGACGCTGCCGCCGAGCGCGGTGAGGACGATCTTCTGGGTAGTATCGGGGGCCATTCCGGGCCATGCGACGAGCTGGGCGGTTTCGGCGCCGCGGACCCAATGGGGGACGGTGGTTTTTTCGAGCGTGACCTCTGCGCCGAGCGAACGCATTTCGGCGGCGACGTATTCGACTGCGGCCTGGGCCTGGGGCGAGCCGCTGAGGCGGGGGCCGATGTTGTCGGTGAGGTGGCGGAGCTGGTTCATCGCGTAGGGATCGGTGAGCGCGGCGTCGCGGAGGCGATTCATGGTGGTGATTTGCTGGGGTGTCCAAGCTCCGTTGGGTACGTCGAGGAAGGCGGACATGCGCTCCATGAGTGGTGAGTTTGCGGGCGCGGGAGGTTGCTGTGCGAGGCCGAAGTTTGTTGCGGAGAGCAGAAGGACGCCTGAGAGGAGGCTGCTGCGGGAGAAGTGGTCAGTTATCATGAAGCCTTTCATTGTTCGGGAACGCTAATCGTGAGGACGTTGCATTGGGTCCACCCACCCTACGCGATGAAGCCGCGTAGGATCGGGCACCCATTTTTGTTTGCGATCGAGACGAACTGCAGATCTTTCGCTCCCCTTCACTCCGTGAAGGGTCTCTCAGGATGACATCCGTGCTCTAGCCAAATGCATGGGCAGCTCATAAGAGCGTGAGATAACAGTCTACTTTGCGCTTTCAAGCGTAGTCGCGGCGCGGTTGAGCGCTTCGGCGAGGATGGCCATTTGCGCTTCTGCTCGGGGCGCGTCTTTTGCGTCGATGGCTTCGTTCACGCCGGGGATGACGACGGCTGCGTAGCCGGTGAATTCGCCCGGTGCGTAGATGGTGTGTTTGTACCAGGGACGGCCGGGCAGGCCTTCGGTGGAGAGCAGGTCGTGTTCGGTATTTAGCAGGGTTGCGTTGAGGGCGGGGATGTCCTGCGGCGTCGAGGCCATCTTTTTCTGAATGCCGGCTGCGGCGGTTGAGAAGCGGTGAGCGGCTTCGATCGCGGCGTCGAACTTGATCTCTTTGAGTCCGGCTTCGTCGGCCTTCTTCTTCGCGGTCTGCAGGTACGAGGTGATCTCGGCGGCGTAGTTGGGATAGTCGTAGGGTAGGACTCCGGCATCGGCCATCTTGATGACTTCGAGTCCGAAGACGCGGGCCTGTTGCTGGAGGAAGGTGAAGTCGGGGTCGGCGTTTTTGACGAACCAGTTGTAGTTGTCGAAGGCGGAGTGGTAGACGCCGTAGGGGCCGTTGGAGCCGATGTCGGTTGAGGGCACGCCGAGATGCTGGAAGAAGGGTGTGTAGTCGGAGCCGCTGCCAAGGTCGCCGACGTCGACATCGTCGGTGACGTGGGCGTTGACGTGCTTTTCGCTGAAGCCGTTGTTGACGTTGCCTTTGGCATCGAGCGCCTGCTTTGACTTCCACTGGTCGTAGACGGTGGCTCCCTTGGCGCTGGGGACTTCTCGGGCGACATCGCGTACGAACTGCTTGAGAGTGGGAACGGCGGCGGCGGTGAAGTCGGGGCCGGAGACGGAGACGTCCGTGTTGAAGTAGGCGACGGCGTGTCTCGAGATGTTTGGCGTGGCCTTCGGCCCATTCGGTTGAGCCGATCAGGCCTTCTTCTTCGGCGTCCCAACTGCCGAAGACGATTCGGCGCTTGGGGCGCCAGCCGGTTTTGAGGAGCTCACCGATTCCGTGGACGGCTTCGAGCATGCTGGCGGTGCCGCTGGAGGGATCGACGGCGCCGAAGACCCAGGCGTCGCGGTGGTTTCCAGCGACGACCCATTCATCGGGATAGGTGGCGCCGTCGATGGTGCCGATGACGTCCCAGATGGTGCGATAGGCGTAGTCCTGCTTGAGGACGAGATGGACTTCGACGCCTCCAGGGCCGGTGTGGTACGAGGAAGGGAAGTCCGCCCTGCCACTCTTTGGGAACGGTGGGACCTCCGAGCGCTTTGAGGATCGGCTCGGCGTCTTGCCAGGAGATGGGTGTAGCGGGAATCGTGGGCTGGCTGGCTGCCTGGTCGGGAGGGATGCGCTTGTCGTCAGGCAGATCGAGGTCGGAGGCGATGCCGGGGGTGGTTGCGTCGCCGGGATATTTGAAGATGTATTGCACCGCGCCGCGCTGCACTCCGGTGGGCGGGCGGTAGGGGCCGTCGGGGTAGACCTTGCCTTTGGTGAATCCGTCGTCGGCGGGATCGCTGTAGATGATGACTCCGGCTGCGCCGCCGAGCTGGGCGAGGTAGACCTTGACGCCGCGGAAGTTGTGGCCGTAGCGAACGAGGACGATCTTGCCCTTGATGTCGACGTGGAGGTCGGCGAGCTTTTTGAAGTCCTCTGGGGTGCCGTAGTTGGCGTAGACGACGCTGGCGGTGATGTCGCACGATGGCGACGAGCTGTTGAAGGCGGTGACGATGCGCGGGTCGTCCTGGTATGGGTCGCTGGAGACGTGCTCGGGGGTGGGGCCCGTCATCAGCACCTTGCCGTCGGGTGCGGTGGCAGTGATCTTCACCTCTTTGGGCAGGTTGAGCCAGACCTTATACGGGACGATGCTGGTTTCGAGTCCGGCTTCTTTGAACCTGGCAGCGACGTATTCGGCGGTTGCGTAGTCCTCTTTTGAAGCCGCGATGTGCGGCGTGGCGGTCAGGGTTTTGAGGTGTTCGCCGGCTAGTTGGGCGCTGGGGACGGCGAGGAACTGCTGCTCGATCTTTTGTTCGGGAGTGGCGCTCGGGGACTGAGCGAATGTGGAGTTGGCGGAGAAGGAAAGCAGGATCGCCGCGGATGTGAGTTCGCGCAGGGTCAATAGGGCTCCAGAAGCAATGGTGTGGTTCGCAGAATGAAAGTCTACATTACATCATGGTTACAAGCCGATCGGGGCGATCAATGTTGTTTGCGCGTGGAGCGCAGCTTGGTTCGGTGTGAGGGGGCGTATTCCGATGACGCTTCCTCCAGGCGATGCGAAGTTCAGGCAGCGGCGGGTACGGGCTGGCCGCAGTGCGCGCAACGCGTCGCGGCAACGGGGATGTCGCTGAGGCACTCGGGGCAGGGTTTGGTCGGTGGCGCAGCGGGTGGCGGCGCATTCAATTTCATCCGGGTCATCAGAGTATTGACCGGTAACACGACGAAGAAGTAGACCGCCGATGCGATCAGGAGAAAGGAGATGAGGGCATTCAGAAAGTTGCCGACTTTAATCGGTGTGCCATGAAGGTTCAGGGCTACAGAGGAAAAATCAGGTTTCTTTACGATCGCGGCGATAAATTGCATGAGAACGTCGTCAGTGAACGACTTTATGATCGACCCAAACGCCGCGCCGATGACCACCGCAACAGCCAGATCGAGAACATTGCCACGCAAAATAAAGTCGCGAAAACCCTTCAGCATCCCGGCACTCCTCTTCTCTCCAGCAAAAGTAATTCCGTCCGCAGTTTAACTGCTTTGCGGGGAAGAAGGTAGCAGATTCAGCGGGTTGGAGTTGCTGCGTCTTCGTTGCTTTTGATGAGGGCAGAGTGCGGGTGGGTTAGAGGAGCGAACCGTCGTAGGGGTAGAGCAGCAGAAAGAGGATCATCGCGATGGCCATGATGTCCATGTAGAGGAGGAGGATGACGCCGCCGTGGTAGAAGCTCCACTTGAGACGGAGGCAGCGCATGGTGTCGAGAGTGCCGGCGAAAGCGGTGACGGCCAAGATGGCCAGCTTCGGATTTGTGTGGGCTTCGGGATAGCCGGCCCAGATGAAGGCGAGAACGAGGCTGCCGAGCACCAGCAGGGAACCGCGAAGGAGCGATTTTTGGCGAAGGTTCAGGAAGCGCGGCTGATGGATGCGAATTGGGAGCGTGGCAGCGATGACGTATTCAGTCTAGTCCAGGCAGGGCCTACCTTGACCAACTCACCAGCGCAACGAGCCACACATCGGCCTGCTTTCGCAGTATCCACAGATGACTTCCCAGGGCTTGTCTGCGGATCGAGTTGTGGGGCGACGAAAACGCAGTCCGGTAGTTTGCGGTCAGATAGGCAATTTCGTCGGAACCTCGAATACGACGGTCAGTAATCTCAATGGAGTGAATTTTCGCTTTCGCGCTCGTCATCTGAGCAGAAACCGCTGCACGACCGCGCAGCGGGGGCGCGTCAGGCTGCCAGAATTCGATGTCGTCAGCGCACAAAGCCATCAAGCCGAGGCTGTCTCCAACGATTTCGCACTCGACCCAACTTGAGTGGATTTGCTGAATCTCGCTGAGAGCATCTTTTGTGAGTTCAGACATCGAGCATGGATAGCAGATGCGTGTATCTCAGGGCAAGACTCTTCGCCCATTGCCACTAGCCGAAGGCGTTGCGGATGAACTGGGCGATCATTCTTCCACCCTCTTCGGTGTAACGGACAGTCACTCTCGTCCCCGGATCGACGTCGAACTTGAAGCCGCTGACGACGCCTCCAGGGGTCTCGGCGCTGGCGTCCTTCGAGATTTCAAAAGTCTCAGTAGCGCCCGTATCCGTCTTGACAGTGATCTCGTGATGTTTGGTCTTGATCACGGATCCAGAGGCCGTTTCCAGCTGCGACGTCCCGAAATCTTTGAGCGCCACAATGGTGCGATTCACAAAGCCCTGGTCGATATAGTAGGCGACAACGTGGTCACCGATCTTGTTGAAATCGGCCGGCTCGATCGTTCCTGTTCGGACGTCTTTATCGAAAAGGAGGCCCGATTTCTCTCCCTTTTGGTATTTGAAGACCCAATCGGAGCCGTCGGTGGTCTTGACGGTGATGGTGTTGTCAGCCGGATTGACAGCGGTCACCTCGCCGCTGACGCCGTGCACGATTTTCTGGGCATAGATTGTCGAACAGGCGGAGCTGATCAAGGCAAGCAGGAGAAATCGTTTCAACCAAATGCTCATATCGCATCCTTTCGTTTTCACAACCAGATTATGCCTATTTGCGTTCCTGTGGTAGCGATATGACGCGCATTTCCCTCGATGCCCGGCTGAGACAAGTTCAAGCGGCGGTAGACTTGTGCTGATAGCGAGAGATGGTGGCGGGTGACAGTTTCAGGGCGGGTGATGGCTTTGGACGTGGGGAAGGTGCGGGTGGGTGTCGCGCTTTCGGACCCGCTGGGCTATACCGCGCAGCCGCTGCTGACGTTGTGGCGCAAGAGCCGGGGCGAGGACCTGCGGAGCCTGCTGCGGCTGATTCGCAAGCATGAGGTGGTGGCAATTGTGGTGGGGAATCCGCTGCACATGTCGGGTGACGTGAGCCCGTGGGCGGCAAAGGTGCAGGCGTTTGCCGCGGAGCTGGGGGCGCGTTCGGGAGTGCCGGTGGAGCTTTGGGATGAGCGGTTGAGCTCGGTGGCGGCGCACGAGATTCTTGATGAAGCGGGGCACGGCCGGCGCGATCGCAAGCAGGTGATCGACCAGGTGGCGGCGGTGGTGATTCTGCGGGGTTGGATGGAAGCGAAGCAGGAGGCGGCTTTGCGGGCAGATGAGGCATCATCCTTATCGGTTGAATGACTGTGGAGTTGTACTTCTCCTGGACGACTTAAGTATGGTCGAACAAAGGCCGTGGGATGCAAAAAGGGTTCACGAGAAGGCCAAAGGCAATCGATGCTGAGGCGAGCCACGGCAAGAACTACATCACTCCGGGCGGCCTCAAGCGGCTCAAAGATGAGCGCCAATTTTTGCTCACCAAAGATCGCCCGGCTGTGGTGGAGGTGGTGGCGTGGGCTGCGGGCAATGGCGATCGCAGCGAAAACGCCGATTATCAGTACGGCAAGCGACGACTGCGGCAGATCGATGGACGGATTCGCTTCCTGACGAAGCGAATCGAAGCCGCGGAGGTGGTCGATCCGGAAGCTCCGAGAACGGGGCAACGCGCGACGAGGGCGTTTTTCGGAGCCATGGTGCGCTATGAGAATGCCGCGGGATCAGAGAGAGTGGTGAGAATCGTTGGCACGGACGAAGTCGATCTCGAGCGCAACCTGATCAGTTGGGCTTCGCCGCTGGGACGTGCACTTACCAAAGCGGCAGAGGATGACGAGGTTGTCATTCATGCCCCGGGAGGCACGGAAACCCTGACCGTGCGGGAAGTGCGATATGAGCGGATTTCTATAGAACCGTTCCGCGAACCTGCTGAGCCCGATGTCTCCACAACGGGGCTTGAGGGCTACTCACAAGAGAGGTTTGACGGCTGAATTTTCTACTGCGATTTTTGCTGAGGCTGGAGCTTTGCGGATTGAGGAGCCCCGGTTGCAGTAAGGTCAGCCCCTAAAATCCATTTCTGAAAGATCCCAAGCGCCGAGCGCTTTTGTTTCTCTCAGATCATCTTCAGTTTAGTTCGGGGTTGGACATCTGCGACTGGGATCGCACGGGAGATTCCTTAGCTTTCCCGATTCGGGAAAAAAGCGCCACCGCACAGCTCACCCCAATGTCTTGGCATCCCTCTCGCCCCGTTCAAGCAAGCAGATGGTTTGAATGGACCACCCGTCCAGCCGCCCGTTAGATTTGCTCGCCAAGAATCAGGGGCACATAGCCTCGGACATCTTCCAGCAATTGCTCGCGAGTGATACCAACCTTGGCGCGAAGCTGCACACCCTGCAACAAGTCAACGAGCAAACGGCCGCGCACCTTGGCAGAGGGTGTGCGAGTCAGGCGTCCCGCCTTCATCTCCTGCTCGAAACGTTTCGCGAAAATATCAGCGGATGCCGTGAAACCCTTCGCGAGCCAGGAACGAATCTCTGTCACCCGCTCCGAATGTCCCAGCGCAGCGGCGGCCAACATGCAGCCGCTGCGAGCGTCGCCGGTAGCGGTGTTGACGGTAGCCTCGCAAAAGGTGGCCACGGCCTTGTGGATGTCCGGCTCCGCTTGAAACGCTGCCATTTTGGGAGCTCCATAGATCAGCGCATAGCGCTCGACGGCCCTTAGCAGCAGGGTGGACTTGTCTCCGAAGGCTCGGTATAGCGCGGGTTTGGTGACGTTCACGGCGCGCGCGATCCGATCCACGTCGACTCCTTCAAACCCGTGCTCCCAAAACATCTCAACGGCACGGTCGAGTGCTTCGTCAGGGATAAAGCCTTTGGGACGTCCGGGGGGACGCTTCGCAATATTAGTTACCATTGCGTACGAAACTCCTTGCATTGCATCTATGAGTATCGTACTCTCGCGTATGTAACGCTGCAAGACAGATAAATACAGGAGACACCCATTGGAACATTCGATCGCGCTCGTCACCGGCGCCACCTCCGGGCTCGGTCACGCTGCAGCCCGCTTGCTCGCCAAAGGGGGCTGGCACGAGATCATCGTCACCGGGCGCAGCCTGGCCCGGATCCGGGAAACAGTCGCTCAGCTCGCGGGGGAGACCAAAAGACAGGTCTTCACGCCGCTGGAGCTGGAGCTGGACACGCCGTCCAGTGTTCAGGCCGCCCTCGCCTCGCTGGTCAAGCGAGGTCGGCGGGTCGATTTCCTACTGCTCAATGCCGGATTGGTCCCAACCAAGAAGCGCGTGATGACTGCGGCGGGCGTTGAGGCTTCTCAGGGCGCGCTGATCGGCCATCATCAACTGACTGTCGGATTGCTTCATTTCCCAAGTAGCTAACAACCTAAGAAGGAGAAAAAATGATCGAAATTATCCTGATAACCGGAGCAAATGCTGGGCTCGGGAAAGAGACTGCCCGACAGCTCGCATTGAAAAAAGAAACAAGAAAGGTAATTCTTTTTTGCAGAAATCGTGCGAGAGCAGAGGCAGCAAAAAAAGACCTTGAGGCGCAAACGGGGAAACATAGTTTTGCAATTGTTATTGGGGATGTTATGGATGCAAAGTCTGTAAGAAAAGCGGTAGAAGAAATAAAAGAACCTATTGATGCAATCGTCTTGAATGCAGGTGGAGTAATTGGGAAAACGGCTGCGAAATCTACACCTTCCGGCATGAATCAATTAGCTGCTACGAATATTTTAGGCAATGTAATTCTAGTGGAGGAATTGATTAAACGGGACAAGTTGAGGAAAACAGTTCTATCAGTCAGTGCGGAAGCTGTTCCAGGAGTAAAGATGCTCGGAGTAAAACCAGTTTCAATGAGGACTTCTTCTGTAGATGAGTTTGCTGCTGTTCTTGATGGATCATATTTTGGTAAGAAGTTCGTTGCATTGCAAGCATACGCATATGTCAAGTATGCGGAAACCATGTGGACGTTATCCATGGCAAGAAAGTATCCTAAGCTCAAGTTTGTTGTTGTGAGCCCAGGAAATACAAAAGGAACTCAGGCGCCAGATAGTCTTCCCCCGCCAATGCGGTTTATGTTGAAGTACGTGATGATGCCTATTGTGTTCCCATTGATGGGCGGAATGGTGCATACGCTCGAAGTAGGTGCAAAACGCTTTGTAGATGCCATTTCGGATGAGCGGTATAAAAGCGGCGTTTTTTATGCCAGTAAAGAGGGTAAGTTATCAGGGGACATGGTGGACCAGAGCACCTTTTTTACTGATTTGAAAAATACTTCATTTCAAGATAACGCCAACGAGGCAATTCACCATTTCATAACTTAGGCGCTCGGAACCGACGTCTCAGGGCAATTCTTCGCCTCGGCTCAAGGGAAGTTCTCAGGCCCAATTGAGGCGCAGCGCCACCCACACCTCCACGATCGCGCCAGCCAGGAAGCCGCGTGGCGGGCTGTCGTCAAGGTCTCCGGCGTGGACTTGTCTTCCCCCTTTACCGCGGTGTCCTGACGGAGAGCCGATCGCCGTCGTGTGCTTCGTCGGGATAAAGCCTTTTGAAAGGAGGAATAACAAGATGCATAACTTGGTAGTAAGCTGCTTGGTCGTTGCTTATCTTTCGGCGAACGTATACGCCATCGTGAAGGTGCGGGTGTTTGAGTTAGCCGGTTCGCGCAAGCATCTCCTCCTCTATGGCGTCCCCTTCCTATTGTGGGGATCTCTCATCCTGTTGGGATGCACGCTCATGGAGATCATGCGCCGATTCGATGAATGGGCTGCCTGATGGTCCATCGATCGCAGAGCAGTTATGGCGCTGCGCCAGGATGCCGCGGTTCTCGTTCGTGTTAGCGATTCGTTCCTTCAGGTCGGACTGCCGTCCGCCCTATCCCACGTCCCAAAGGCAGGGACGTGGGGCACCCGCATCGGCTCCCGGCTTAGACCTGGGCCACCTGGTCCGAATCTGTGCGAGGATTGTCAGACCTGGGCCACCCGCCCACCCACATCGGCTCCTGGATTAGACCTGGGCCACCCGTCCTATGGGCACCCGCATCGGTTCTGGCTTAGACCCGGGCTGCCCGCCCTGTGCGGAAGGCAGCGATCAACAAAAGCACGGCTCCTGAAATCGAGATCAGAGCCATCGGCAAGAAGATCAGGGAAAAGGGACCATGCACATTCGTGCCACCAACGAGACTTCCAAGAGTGCATACAACGACCGATGAAAGCAACGCCACAGCACCTATAACCGCGCACTCAGATTTTGTGGAAGAAATTCCCCAGCCCACAAGGCCAATTGAACAGAAAATCGTTCCAGCCATGGCGGCAATCAGAAATGCACCAAAGTGTTCGTCGATCAAGTCGATACCGCCAATGAATGCGTAATCCGCAGCCATCGACGATTGTGCAATCACTAGAACGATGGCGCCAAGGAGCGTTGTTGATCTGTAAATAAGTACTTTGCTCCGCACGTCACCATTCTATCTTCCGTCAGGGAATCCGACGTTCTGGGTGCTATTACTGTGTCCAGACTTGAAGTGCGAGCTGCTCGCACAGTCGCCTTATCGGCGACTATGACGCTAGAGCCTCCCCAAGCATTCTAAGTCGCTACCACGCTCGCGCAGCCGCTGCTGACGCTGTGGCGCAAGAGCCGGGGCGAGGACCTGCGGAGCCTGCTGCGGCTGATTCGCAAACATGAGGTGACGGCAATCGTGGTGGGGAATCCCCTGCACATGTCGGGCGATGTGAGCCCGTGGGCGGCGAAGGTGCAGGCGTTTGCCGCGGAGCTGGGGGCGCGTTCGGGAGTGCCGGTGGAGCTTTGGGATGAGCGGTTGAGTTCGGTGGCGGCGCACGAGATTCTTGATGAAGCGGGGCATGACCGGCGCGACCGCAAGCAGGTGATCGACCAGGTGGCGGCGGTGGTGATTCTGCGGGGTTGGATGGAGGCGAAGCAGGAGGCGGCTTCGCGGGCGGCGGGGGTGTCGGAGACGCCGTCGTCGGTCCTACCGCTCGAATGACTCTGGGAGTTGTCGTTCGTGCTGGCGATTGGTTCCTTCAGGTCGGACTACCGTCCGCCCTATCCCACGTCCCAAAGGCAGGGACGTGGGGCACCCGCATCGGCTCCTGGCTCAGACCTGGGCCACCCGGCCTTGCCAGAAATGACGCCTCGAAGCTTGCGCCCAACACGCTGACGCGAAGCAGCGGAGCGATCTGACGGAGGCGAGGTTTATGACAACGCGCAGGATACGCGCCTGGTTCAATCAGACCCGGTGTTATCTTAAATCTGCCAATAGACAAGACATATGATCACCCCGGAACATCGTTTTCAGACATTTCTTACCCGTGTACGTCCTCACCGCGTCGCCGTCTTCATCAATAATTCCGATCCAAACTGGCAGGTCTCCTGTTTGGCAACCATAGAGTTTTTCTCGAAGCTGTGGGGAGGTTTCAATTCGGTCATCATCCCGACAGATGGCATAACCATTGAGCCAGAATTCTGGGAAATACTCTCCTCATATGACCCTGACATGCTGTTTATGTACCATCCAACCTGCGCCGATCTCCTTCGTTTCGACCCCGACAAATATGAAGAGATCGTCGTTAGGGAGTCCAAGAGAAATGCCCTGGGCAGCGGGCTCACTGTTGACCAAATTCGCAGCCAGATCGAGGACAACATACGTCGCTCTCCAATTCACAATTGTCCTTTCTCGGAAGAGTTAAAGGAAGAATTGTTGTTGCGACTTGATCCACTACATAATGACGCCTATCTGCCCGATTACAAACGGCAATTGCCCATCCATCCCCTTTCATCGGACAGCGGGCCACCATATCCTCTCACGAAGCTTGTCGATGTTCTGAAAGTGACGCAAAACCCTGAATCTGTGCAGCAGTTGGTAACGACCGAAGCATCATTCAATATTCCGAGATTGTGGTTAGCGGCCACTACTGGCGCAATAGACGCGCAACATGAAAAAGATCTCAAGTCCCTATCTGTGACGACGATATCGAAAGACGCATGCAATGAAGACCAAACGACGCTAGTTCGCCTGGCGATAAATCAATGGTCGCGGGCAGGATGGACCTTCCCATTTGCGTTAACCGGCAGAGGGCTTGCGACTATCAGATCGACCTCCGTGCGTCCCTATGAACTGCCTACGCTCGCTGTTGTGGGCAACACTCTGAAAGACTTCTGCCTTTTTTATGATCTTTACTGGCTTCAGCTTCGTTCACTTTGGATTGCACCATGGCTGATGCCCAAAGAAGGCGAATATCCAATGCACCTCATATCGGCTGTCGACGTTGCCGAAGACGTTGGAAAGATGGATCACTGTCAGCAAATTCAGCTTGTAAGCTATTCCCTTGGCAGACCTGAACTAGACAATCTCCGCGAGACAATTTCCAAATATCTGGTTCACGCATCGATTTCAGTTGGAGACATTAGCGCTAAGAATATCTCGCGCCTTGTTAAGTATCCGGTTCGGGTCTACGTAGACGGGAATATCGGCGACTATGCAACATATATGCTTCTTAACGGCAGCTTGCCGGGAACGTTTCCAACGCCGGTTCCTCAAGGCATTAAACCCGTCGACGCAACCCGCCATCGCTGGATGGTCGATGTCTCCTTCGTCAACAACCTCATACCGCGTCATCCCTCTCTTCGCACACAAATCATTAGTGATGGCAATTTAGGTGCAGCACGGACAACAGCCGATGCCGTTTCGTATATGTGCCCAGGCATTATGGTCAACGGCGCTGACATTCAGACAAATCTCATGCGGCCAAGCATCCACGTGCCTGATGCCGAAGAAGTGTTTCGTATCATCCTGAACGATTCAGGATACGACACGAAGACCTCCGACAAGGGCCGATATCAGCAACAGACAATTAATAAATTCGGCGATCTTGAGAAAGCTGCATGGGCCTTCCGGGGGGCGTGGAGTTCTGAGGTATTTCGGAAGTTCATGGACTCGTCAAAGAATGAGGAGGGAGTTTTCGATAACGGGGTCCTCCTAAGGGACCGCCGCCGATACCTTGATTTTGCCTCGATTCTGAAGATGATGCAGCACGAAGAAGCGGCACGCAGCCATATAGACAATTACGTCGAGAAGGGCGTCCTCTATCGCGGGTATATCTTCCAATGCGAGAACTGCCTTGATGCGGCATGGCATTCAATCGCCGACGTTGATCAATACTTCACTTGCCAGCGTTGCGGGCTCCGGCAGCAATATAAATATCAACATTGGAAAAGGAGCAACGAGGCACCTTGGTTTTACAAACTGGACGAGATGGTCTACTTGATGTTGAAACATAACGGAGATATTCCGTTGATTACGCTCGACCGGCTCCGCCTTCAATCGAAAACGAGCTTCCTTTACCGGCCTGAACTTGACATCATTCGACGGCAGCCCTTAACCCTCGGGGATGAAGACTCAACAGAACAGAAGGCGTCCGGGGAAGGGATGGAAATTGATATATGCTGGATCTGTGAAGGAAAACTGTGTATCGGAGAAGCTAAGAGCAACGATGGCCTATCCAGCGATAAATTAAACCCGCTCCAAGTCGCTACCCGCTACCGCGATCTTGCTCTGCAAATCGGCGCTTCAATCGTCGTATTCAGCACAAACCAGCTTCAATGGAATGAAACCAGCAGTAAGGCAATCGACACAGCTTTTGCTAGCTGTTATCAAGTAGATGTTCGCCGCTTCACGCACGATCATCTCTACAAATCATCGTGAAACAACCTTAATCGCTGTCGCAGGGTTAGCCTTGTGCGGCGGCGAGTTCCAGCTCAGCCAGCGACTCTTCGTAGGGAGCGCGCAGGACTCCGCGCTCGGTGATGATGGCGGTGACGTACTTTGCCGGGGTTACGTCGAAGGCTGGGTTTTCGATGCCGACTCCGTGGGGGGTGAGCTGTTTTCCGGCGTGGTGGGTGACCTCGATGGCGGAGCGCTGCTCGATGGGGATGTCGTCTCCGTGGGCGGTGGCGAGATCGATGGTGGCCCAGGGGGCGGCGACGTAGAAGGGGATGCCGTGTTCCTTGGCGAGGATGGCGACGTTATAGGTGCCGATCTTGTTGGCGACGTCTCCGTTGGCGGCGATGCGGTCGGCGCCGACGATGACGGCCTGGATCTTGCCCTGGCGCATGAGGCTGGCGGCCATGTTGTCGCAGAGCACGGTGGTGGGGATGCCGTCGTGCATCAGCTCCCACGCAGTGAGGCGCGCGCCCTGGAGGAAGGGGCGGGTTTCGTCGGCGTAGACGTGGATGTCGTGGCCGCGCTCGATGGCGGCGCGGATGACGCCGAGCGCGGTGCCGTAGCCGCAGGTGGCGAGCGCTCCGGCATTGCAGTGGGTGAGCACGGAGCCGGATTTGGGCATGAGGCTCGCGCCGTGCGCGCCCATGGTGCGGCAGGCGGCGATGTCTTCGTCATACATGCGGCGGGCTTCGGCGATGAGGCCTTCGCGAATTTCGTCGAGGATCTTGCCTTCCGCCTTGAGCGCGTTGTAGTGGCGGCGCATGCGGTCGATTCCCCAGAAGAGATTGACGGCGGTGGGGCGGGTGGAGGCGAGGGTCTTGGCGATGACCTCGAAGTCGGCGTCGAGCGCGGCGATGGTGGTGGCTGGGCTCTTCTGGATGCCGATGGCGACGCCCATGGCTCCGCTGACGCCGATGGCGGGTGCTCCGCGGACGACCATGGTGGTGATGACGTCGGCGACTTCGTTATAGGTGGTTGCGAGGACGTAGACTTCTTCCAGCGGCAGGCGGGTTTGGTCGAGAAAGCGGACGCCTTCGGCGGTCCATTCGAGGGTGGGAATCATCTGTTTTAGTTTAACTGATGGTGGTTGGGGGAAGCGCGAGAGCCTGGATCAGCAGAGGTTCCCTCAGCGGCTGAAGCCGCACTGACTCTACCTGGCTTATGGCACGGCTGAAAGCCGTGCCCCTTCAAGAGCAGGAGCCCAGGCCTAAAGGCCTCTTTGCTTGGCTGTTATTCGTGGGGCTAAAGCCCCACGCTTCCACCGAGCGGGCTTCGCCCGCTTTAATGTGGAGAAGTGTGGGCGACAAAGGCAAGCTGAGCCAGTGCTTCGACATGGGCCTTGGCTTCTTCGCGAGTTGCGCCGTAGGCGAGGGCGCCCGGGATCTCGGCGATTTCTGCGATCCACCTTCCGTCGTCTTCCAGTTCGAATTCGATGTTGAAATTCAAGAGCCTCCCTGAACAGGCCTCCGTCATAAGGAGGTTTACTCCTTGGGTGGTTCTATCATAGGGAGGCTGACGACGAGGACCGATGCCCAACGCACTTAGCTTTCTCTGGAATGCCACTCGGGGCCACCGTTTGCGGCCGTGGCGGAGCGACTTCATTAAATGGCGCATCGAAACGTATTCGGGGATGAAGGCTGAGACGATGACGGGCTGGGATGTGGTTCGTTTTACGTGGAAAGAAAAGTGGCGCGCTGTTGCGGTTTCTGGCGTGGACGGGGAAGCTTGACGCGCATCACGACCGGTAAAAGGAGAGAATTTGGCGACGATCGATCATTTGGGAATTGCGGTGAAGAGCATTGCGGCGGCGCGGGGTTTCTACGAGGCGCTCGGGCTGCATGTGGTGCATGAAGAGACGGTGGAGGATGAGCAGGTGCGGACGGCGATGATTCCGGTGGGCGAGAGCCGGATCGAGTTGCTGGAGCCGACGGCTGAGGATTCTCCGGTGGGGCGGTTTCTGGCGAAGCGTGGTGAGGGATTGCACCATATTGCGCTGCATGTCGATGACATTTCCGGCACTCTGGAGGCGATGAAGGCTAAGGGCGTTCGGCTGGTTTCGGAGGAACTGCAGGTTGGGGCGGGTGGGCATCTCTACTTCTTTATTCATCCGGAGAGCGCGGGCGGGGTGCTGGTGGAGATTTGCCAGGACGAGGTTACCGGGGTCTGATGCTGCTCGCGATCGATAGCTGCGGTGCGGTTGGGGGAGTTGCGCTGGGTGATTTGTCTGGTGACCGCACCTGGTCGCGGGAGATTGTGGGCAGGAGCTATTCGGAGAACCTGTTGTCGACTCTGGACGAGATTCTGAAGGAAGCCAGGGTTGGGCTTAACGATCTGCAGGCTGTGGTGGTCGTTCGGGGGCCAGGAAGCTTTACCGGCATTCGCATCGGCGTGAGCGCGGCTAAGGGTCTGGCCGAGGGATTGGCGATTCCTGTGATTGGGCTTTCGCGGCTGGAGTTGCTGGCGCGGGAAATCTCTTGAGGGAACCGCGGTTGCGGTGCTGGATGCGGGGCGGGGTGAGTTTTTTGCGGGTTTTTACCGCGAGGGTGTTTGCGAGACTGAGGCTTTGTTGACGCGCGATGCTTTGGCGCAGGCGGCGGCGGGCTCCGGGTTGCCGGTCTTGGTTTGCGAAGAAAGCGTGTTTTCGGCCTTGGAGGACCTTGGGCCGAGCTTGGTGGCCGCGCCGACGGCTGTCCATGCGTTGACGGTTGGCAGGGAACGATTCCTGGCCGAATCATTTGACGACGTGGTTACCCTGGAAGCCAATTATCTGCGCCGCTCGGAGAATGAAATGCTGGCTCGCATCGCTGGGCACGCTGCGCGGAAGGCTGAATCCTCCGTAGTAGCCAAATGACCTTTCCGGAGAGCCTCGAAATCCGCCGGATGGTCGACCGAGATCTCGATGCGGTGATGGCGATCGAGCGCGAGAGTGCTTCCGCACCGCATTGGAGTACATCTGAGTATCTTGCTTTGATTCAGTCAGATAACAGCTTACTCCTCAAGCGCCAGGCGATGGTTGCTGAGGTTTCCGGTGCGGTAGTTGGATTTGTGATTGTCAGACTCGTAGATGTACCTGGCGCGGCGGAGGCGGAATTGGAGTCGATTGTCGTCGCTGAGAGATTTCAAGGCCGAGGCGTGGGAGGGTTGCTGCTCTCGGAATGCGCTCGCCAAGCCAAAGAACTGGGGGCGTGCCGGCTTGATTTGGAGGTGCGGGAATCGAATGCCGCTGCGATCCGGCTGTATCGGGGGGCGGGCTTCCTGGAGACAGGTCGCCGCCGGGCTTATTACCGTGATCCGGAGGAGGACGCTGTCCTGATGAGCGTCACTCTGTGACCTGTTCCTGAAATCGCGAGTTTTCCTCAAATTCGCAATTGCTGGTGAGGCGAGCTTGGTGCTACCTTCATACGTCTTAGAGGAAAGAGGTGTTTCATGCAGCCAGAAACCGGAGCGCCAGACGAAGCAATATTGAGACAACTGCAGGAGGAGCATCGGCGGTATTCCGAGCAACTTGAAGGACTCTTGCAGAGTTCATATCTTTCAGCTGAACAACAGATGGAAGAGGTCCGGTTGAAGAAGTTGAAACTGCGCGTGAAGGACGAGATGGTCGGGCATCGAACGTCCTACCAATTCAACTAACTCTTTCTCGCCAGCCGTCGTTTCTCTCCGCCCAGGGCGTCTTGAGATCGCTCATCTGGCCTTTGTGCGCTAATGCTGGCCCAGGCTGTCAGAAAAAGCCTGAATATTTTGAGGCTGCACGCGAATGATGCCGCCGCGCGGACTGTCGATGTCCGCAATCAGCAGAAACGCAATCGAGACCAACAAGGGCAGGACGATCGAAAGAAACGATGATTTGCTGTGCGCGCCGTAGCCGAGCAGGATGTGGGAGACGACGGCGATGGCGAACATGAGACTCCAAGCGGCCCTGGGGATACGGTTCCACCAGGCCGCCTGGGTGTAACCCTGCGAATTCAACACATCATTCATGCCGGAGAGGACAAGGTGGGTATTTGTTGATGGTTGAGCCTTTGCCGGCTCGATGACAGTGTCCCATAGCTGAGTCTGAAGCGCGGAGGTTTCGGCATTGATTTTGTCCAGCTCAGGACCGCGCCGCGCCTTGTAGAACTGCATGCGCAGATCGGTGTAATGGACCAGAAGCGTCCGGGCCTTGGCGGCCGCATCCGCGGGGAGAAGATCGACTCGGACGTATTCGGTCCCGATCGCATTGGCTTCTTCTTCCTCGAGATTCTTCCTCTGGTCGTACCGCGTGGTGGCCATGGAGAATGTGAAGCCGATGATCAGTCCCAGCAAGGTAAGGGTGGCGCCCGAGGACGACGCCGAAATCGTCGCGAAGCTGTTCGGGATCGGTGCGCCAATGTTTGCGCAGGTAGGTGCCGGCCCAGGTGCCGAGCCACATCAGAGCGAACGTGACCACGAACGTGAGCAATGGATAGTTGGTGAGACGAAACATCCTGCCGGATCTCCAACCGTGATTATAGTGACCCTGTGTTTCCAGGCTCTCTGCGGATGCGAAATCTGGCGGTCTGCAGCGCACTGTGGGGCCGCTGGTTTCGCGGAACACCTATAATCACAAACGGGGAAACAGCAACGCATTATGGTACGTGACGGATATTTTTATGGCCTCGGCTTGCCTTAGTTGCCGGAGCTTTGTTTTGGTGGACGGGAGGCTGGTGGTGGGCGATCGTTCCGCTGCTGTTGGCAGCCTTTTTTCTGTGGTTCTTTCGAGATCCCGAGCGCGTGGTTCCGACCGGATCGGGCTTGGTGGTTTCGCCAGCGCGATGGGATGGTCACAAGCGTGACCTGGGTTTCGACTCCCACGGGCGACAAGCTGAAATTGAGTGTCTTCCTGAGCGTCTTCGACGTTCATGTAAACCGGTCGCCGATTGCCGGTGTGGTGAGCGGCGTTCATTATCAGAAGGGTCTTTATTTGAACGCGATGAATCCGGATTCCGCCGACAAGAACGAGCAAAATGCGGTGACCGTTGCCGGGGATGGATATGAGGTTGTCTTCAAACAGATCGCTGGCCTGCTGGCCCGGCGCATCGTCTTCAATAAGCGCGTTGGCGACCGGGTCGAGCGCGGCGAGCGGGTTGGGTTGATCAAGTTCGGTTCGCGGGTGGATATCATTCTGCCGGGAGATGCGACGGTGAGCGTCAAGAAGGGCGATCGGGTCAAGGGCGGGGCATCGGTGCTGGCGACGTTGGCTCCGGTTGCCTCCGCCACTGCTGAACCGATTCCCGCTGTTGGGGAGAAGCGGATTTGACCGGCCCGCAGCGCAGGCGTGGGCTTTTCATTCTGCCGTCGGTTTTTACATGCGGGAACATTGCCGCCGGCTACTACGCGATCACCCAGTGCCTGGAGGGTTCGACGCTCGCACCTCAGCATTTCAACTACGCTGCGCTGGCGATTGGGTTTGCGATTCCGTTCGATGCGCTCGATGGGCGCATCGCGCGAATGACGAATACGGCCAGCGATTTTGGCAAGGAGCTGGATTCGCTCGCGGACGTCATCACCTTTGGTGTTGCGCCGAGCGTGCTTGCTTTCAGCTGGGGTTTTCGGTCGCTCTCGCTGGCAATGAATCCGATTTTGCAACAGCGGTTGATTCAGCTGGGCGCATTTGTGTGCTTCCTGTATTTGATCTGCGGCGCGGCGCGGCTTGCCCGGTTCAATATCAGCCATACGCCGGTGGCCTTGAATCCCGGGCGGCCAGGCCGGAAGTTTTTTGTCGGGATGCCAAGTCCGGCTTCGGCGGGCATGCTTGCGTCGGTGGTGCACTTCTTCCACGGGGAACCGCTGACTGTCTGGTGGATGTCGCTTTTGTGGTTGTCGCTGGTAGGGCTGATCGGTTTCCTGATGGTGAGTACGTGGCGTTTCTGGAGCGGCAAGGAGATCAACCTCTTCCATCGGCATCCTTTCCGGTTGCTGATAGCGCTGGGAGCGTTTGTGTATGCGCTGGTGGCATTCTCTGAGGTGATCCTGCTGGTGATGGCGATCTTCTACACTTGTTCCGGCATCTTCTCTCGCGCGGCCTATTCGTGGACCAGACGCCGGAAGCCGGTAGAAGGTTAGACCCTCGGGCGAGGCAAGGAATCTGACGGTGCCGAAAGATCTTCGAGCCGATCCCGAGGCCGTGAAGCCGTTCTCGTGATGGAGTAGATTAGAGCAGAAGTACAGTTGGTGTATTTTGCGGAGTTTGCCTCAGTAGGCGTTTTTCTGGGGAAAACGCCTGCCAGGCGGTGCACATCACACTACGCTCGCTGTACTTTTGCTCTAGCGCATCCGGAGAGAGGGCGTTTCTTCGGTTGCCGCACCCGTTCTATCCAGCGAGGAGGCTACATGAAACGAATCCCTCTGCTCCTACTCCTGGCATCGTTGGCGCTTCCTCTTGCCCAAGGGAAGCCGAAGAAGTCAGCCGCTCCTCCGGCGATCTTCGGCCAGGCGAAATTCGTCTATGTCGAGACGCCGGACGGTGATGCTTTCACCCCAGGCCTGCTTCCGGAAGATCGGCAGGCCATCTTCGATGTCGAGAAGGCGATCCGGAGCTGGAACCGATATCAGCTCACGCCGCGGCGCGATCAGGCGGAACTTCTTTTTGTGGTGCGAAGAGGGCGAGTTGCCACTGCGGACACCCACGTGGGATTGAGCACGGGGAATCATTCTCCAAACGGGCGGATCGATCCCGGAAGCACCAACCCGCAAGGGAATACTGTTGGCGGCGGAGCGGAAGTAGGGCCGCCTGACGATCTGCTCTTCATCTACATTCTCAATTCTGAGGCCAAGCTGGGCACTCCCATATGGAACAAAAGCGAACCGGATGGGCTGCGCAGTCCGGATGTGCCGTTGCTCAGAGAAGTGAAGGGCGAGGTTGACTCCGCCTATCCTATGAAGTGATGGCGCCTCACAAAATAAAAGGGCCGCAGGGTTGATTCCTGCGGCCTTTGTCATTTGCAGGGGAAATCGAGGCTACGCCGTGACCGGCTCCAGCAACGTGGCCCAGCGGCGCGCTTTGCGGGCTTCGTAGGCCTTCTTGTGATACGCGTAGCCGGCGATGAGCGGCACGGCGAGGGTGGCTTCGCTGTAGACCATCTGTTCGAAGGTGGTATCGACCTTGCCCCAGGAGCTGGCTTCCTTCAGCGTGCTCGAAGAGAGCGCGCCGTCGCGAACGTCGGCGACCGTTACCTGGATCGCGTACTTGTGCATCGGCGCGTCTTCGGTGAGGATCTCGGCCGCGACGACGATGTCCTGGGCGAAGTTCTTGGGTACGCCGCCGCCGAGCATGAAGAGGCCGGTGGTGCGGTTGGCGATCTTGAGCTGGGTGATCTCGTAGAAGTCCTTGGCGGAGTCGATCGAGAGCTTCGGCTTGTCGCCGCGCTTGTGCTGGTGCATCACCAGGCCGAAGCCGGCGGAGCAATCGCTGAAGGCGGGGCAGAAGATCGGGATGTCGAGCTGGTAGGCTGCGTAGGTGATGGAGTCGACGCCGCCTTTTTCCGGGGTCTTGCCGTGGTTTTCGAGATAGGCGCCCATGGCGCGGATGAATTCGCGCGAGCTGTAGGGGCGAGGGTCGAGCGAGTCGGCGATCTCGCCGGTGATGGCGTCGCAGTCGCGGAGCTCTTCCTCGTTGATCATGGTGTCGTAGATGCGGTCGATCATCAGCTCGCGGAGCTCGTTGTCCTGGGTGCCGGACTTGTAGAGGTCGTCGGCGATCCAGTGCTTGTAGCCGAGGGCTTCGAAGAAGTCCTGATCGACGATGTTGGCGCCGGTCGAGACGATGGCGTCGACCATGTTGTTGCGCAGGAGGTCGATGAAGACCTGCTTCAGGCCGGCCGAAACCATGGAGCCGGCGAGGCAGAGAATGACGCCGCAGTCGGTGTCGCGCAGCATGCGCTCGTAGATCGAGGCAGCCCGGTGGAGGTCACGGGAGCTGAAAGCCATATGCTGCATTGCATCGACCAGCGCGACTACATTGTGCTGCTTGATGTCGATGTGTTGAATAGGTTGGGTGAGTAGTTCTTTTTTCGTTGTCATAGCCTATCAATGATATCAACGAAAGCCGCGTATTTACAGGGGAATTGTTAATTTTTAGACGATGAGCGCGGCGTGATCTCCGCTGAAAACGGGGGGCCTTCGATTCGGCGGTTCGCGCTTTGCTCAGGACGGAGCGGACGATGCAGATGTCTTCGCAGAAATGACAAATCCAGCAGGTATACTTCCGCGTATATGAAGGCTCCTCTCTTCACCCGCATTCGCCCCTTCGCCGCAACTGCCGTGCTCTGCCTGCTCCCTTCAACCGCTTGCTTCGGATGGGGCAGCGATGGACATCGGATGATCAATCGCCTCGCCGCCGAACACCTGCCCGCGGATCTTCCCGGCGTTTCTTCATAGTCCGGCGGCTCTCGATGAGATCGAGTACCTCGGGCCGGAGCCGGACCGCTGGCGTTCGCCGGGCGAGCCGGAGCTGAGCAATGAGCAGGCTCCGGAGCACTTTCATCGATCTGGAGCTCGCCGACATGGTCGGAAACCAATTGCCGAGGCGGCGCTATGACTTCATCGCTGCTTTGTATGCGGCGGGCTTGACGCATCCCAATATGGCTGCCGAGTCTGCGCCCGGAGAGAGTCGGCTTGCAGCCTTATGTCACGACCGAGGTCTATCAGCGGCTGAAGGCGGCAATGCGCGAGTATCGGGGTCTTTCGGCGCAGGGGAAGGACACGAAGCCCGTTGAGCAAGCGATCATTTTCTACATGGGATGGCTGGGGCACTATGTCGGGGATGGTTCGCAGCCGCTGCATGTGACGGTGAACTATGACGGCTGGGTCGGTAAGGAAAATCCCAACGGATACACGACGCAGCACGGCATTCATTCGAAGTTCGAGTCGACGTTCGTCGCAGCGAATATCAAGGCCTGCCGATGTCGCTCCTCTGATGACCGCGCCGCGCGAAATGAGCGACGTTTTCGACGACTATGTCGCCTATCTGCGAAGCTCGTCCAGGCTGATCGAGCGGACCTATGAGTTGGAGAAGCTTGGCGGCTTTGATGGAGCGGGGACGACGGACTCGAAGCAGTTCGCAGCCGGGCGCCTGGCGGCTGGCGGCGAGCGAACTGCGCGATCTTTACTACACCGCGTGGATCGAGAGCGCGAAGCCGGTTCCCGAGTGGCATGACGCGCCGAAGGCTCCGGCGCCTACGCGGAAAGCCTAACGCTGGATCGTGATTGCGGCGGGTTCGGCCATTGCCGCGCGGCGATCAGCAGCCTCATCAGCGGGCGCAGCAGCAAGATCGAGAAGCAGCAACGCAGTCCCGGGGCGACGATCAACCAAGCCACGATCGACGTGCCACTGGCCGGCTGAGCAGGATGTCGCATCGTCTTGTCGGGTGAGGTCTTGGCCATTGCCAGCAACTGCTCGGGCGCGAGGGACATTGGCGGGGCATGCGAAGAGACGTTTTCGCCGAGCCTTAGGAAAGGAACGAAGAGAACCAACTGCAGGGGCAAGCGCGAGGTAGTTGCCGACCTGGATCGCAGGCAGGTTCAACCGGAAGGCCAGCGCGACGATGGTGCAGAGGATGGTCGTGGTTCCGAAGACCGGGAAAGCAGCTTAGCGCCGACGCCGAGAGCAATGCTAAGAGCGAGCTTTTCGGGAGTGACGCCCTGACGGAGAAGATGGAGCAGACGTAGCTGGCGAAAGAGGGTGCGGGAGAGCTGCGCATGAGGCTGAGATGCAGAGATGCGGGCTTATGTGACGTCTCCACATGCCGCTATGTTAATGCCGCAGCCTGACCGATCAGGGAGGTCATGAACTCCGCAAACCGTTGCTGGACGTGGATCCCGGTCTCGAGAACTTCGTAATGATCGAGCGGCTTGCCTTGAATTCCGGCGGCGAGATTGGTGACGCAGGAAAGGCCCAGGACTTCCATCTTCATGTGGCGAGCGACGATGACCTCGTGCACGGTGGACATGCCGACCAGGTCGGCGCCGAGAATGCGGAAGGCGCGAATCTCGGCCGCGGTTTCGAAGCTCGGTCCGGAGACGGCGAGGTAGACACCTTGCTCGAGGTTAAAGCCTTCTCTCTTGGCGACGGTTTTGGCCAGCTTCCGCAGGCGTTCGGAGTAGGGCTCGGTCATGTCGAAGAAACGCTCGCCGAACTTCGAGTCGTTCTTGCCGATGAGCGGATTGGTTCCGGTGAAATTGATGTGGTTGGAGATGAGCAACAGTTGGCCGCGCTGCAGGCCCTCGCGAATTCCTCCGGCGGCGTTGGTTACGATCAGCTTTTCAATGCCCAGCTGCTTCAGTACACGGATGGGAAAGACGACCTCGCTGGCCGGGTAGCCCTCGTAATAATGCACGCGCCCCTGCATGACAATGATCGGCGTGCCATGCAGCGTGCCGATCACCATGCAGTCCGCTATGCCCGACAACGCTGGGCTTTGGGAAATGGGGGATCTCGGTGAAAGGAAGCGAAATCGAGTGCTCGACATGATAGGCGAACGGGCCCAAGTCCTGAGCCAAGGATGATGGCGATCTTCGGCATCACGGTCATCCGCGAGCGAATGTATTCGGCGGCGACTGCGGAGTTATCGAAGATTTCGGATGCCATGTTTACTCTCCCGGGTTGGCTTTCATCGTAGGTCCTAGATCAGAATGCCCACAATCGAAGCCGACATCAAGTTAGCCATGGTTCCAGCGAGCATGGCGCGCAAGCCGAGCTGTGCCAGCTCGTTGCGCCGCTCCGGAATCAGCGCTCCGATGCCGCCGATCTGAATTCCGATGGAACTGAGATTAGCAAATCCGCATAACGCGAAGGTTGCGATCGTGAAGGAGCGGGGATCGAGCATCGCCTTCTGCTGGCCGAGCAGGGAATAGGCGACTACTTCGTTGATGATCGTGCGCGTGCCGAGCAGGTTGCCGACCAGCGGTGCGTCGTGCCAGGGAATGCCGATCAGCCAGGCAATCGGCGCGAAGAGGGCGCCAAGCACTGCGTTGATGGTTGAAGGGAAGGGAATGTGGTGGCCAGCCGAGCCAGTTATGAACTCCGCCAAAGATGGCGTTGAGCAGCGCGATGAGCGCAATAAAGGAGATCAGCATGATGGCGACGTTGAAGGCCAGTTGGCCGCCGTCGATGGTGCCGCGCGCGATGGCTCCGAGCAGGTTCTCGTTTTTGTGCTCTTCGTTCTTGGGAACGTGGACGACGCCCATTGTGGCCGGCGTCTCGGTTTCGGGAACGAGCATCTTGGCGACGAGGATCGTTCCCGGCGCCGTCATGATGACGGCTGCGAGCAGATGCTTCGCCTCGATGCCGGACAAGATATATGCCGCCATGATGCCGCCGGAGACATGGGCCATGCCGCTGGTCATGATGGTCATCAGCTCGGAGCGGGTCAGCGTGGGCAGGAATGGCCGAATGGTCAGCGGGGCTTCGGTCTGGCCCATGAAGATGCTGGCGGCGACGTTGAGGCTCTCGGCGCCGCTGATGCGCATGGTGCGCTGCATGATCCAGGCAAAGAACTTGATGACGAACTGCATCACTCCGATGTGGTAGAGCACGGCGAAGAGCGCGGAGATGAAGATGATTGTCGGCAATATTTGGAAGGCAACGATCACTCCGAGCGAGGAATGCTGTTTGCCCAAGCTCGCCAAAGACGAACGAAGAGCCGGCAAAGGCGTTGTTGAGCATGCGGGTGACGCCATCGCCGGCGGCCGCGAGCACTCGCTGGCCGAAGGTGAATTTCAGCACCAGAACGGCGAAGAGGAGTTGCAGGCCGAGCCCCCAGATCACGGTGCGCCAGCGGATGGCGCGGCGGTCGGTGGAGAAGAGCCACGCGAGGATCAGCATGGTGAGCAATCCGAGTAGTCCGGTGAATCTGGCCAAGGGCGTCTCCTGTAGGTCTAAAGTTCAGGAAAAGTTGTTTGCATTCTCTGCGGTTACATATTCATACACTAACGGCGGAACAATGCCCGGTTCATCTGTAATCGTCAGCGCTTCGCGCAAGAGATTCTCGGGTTCGACGAGCTTTTCGGGATCGGCGGCGAACATTGTTACCAGCGGCTGGCCGCGGAGCGATGCGAGCGCCGAGTTTCACGTGCATCTCGATGCCGGCGTGCGGTTCGACGGGTTCTCCGGCCTTTTCGCGGCCTGCGCCGAGGCGCTGCACTGCCCATCCTACTTTTTCGCAGTCGATGCTTTGAGAGATAGCCGGCACGCGTCGCGACGAAGGTCTTGGTCGCCTTGGGAGCGTGGAAGGCTTCGGGATCATCAAGGACGCTGGCATCGCCGCCTTGGGCCGTGACCATCGCCTTGAAGTTCTGCGAGCGCCGCGCCGGAGTGCAGCAGCTCTTCGGCAAGCCGCCACCCGGCCTTGGGAGAATCCGCCTTGCCGCCGATATGCAGCATCCAGCTGGCGAGCGTCAGTGAAATTTCGAGGATGTCTTCGCACATTGGATGACGCTTGCCGCTGAGGACGTCGACAGCCTCCCAAATCTCGAGCCAGTTGCCGGCGAAGCGGCCGAGTGGCTGGTTCATGTCGGTGATCACCGCGACGGTCTTTGTGCCTGAGGCCTCGCCGGTCTGGACCATCAGGGAGGCGAGATAAAGAGCTTCTTCTTTGCTCTTCAGAAATGCGCCGGAGCCGGTCTTGACATCGAGAACCAGGCCGTTGAGTCCGGCGGCTAGCTTCTTACTCATGATCGAGGCGCAGATCAGGTAGGGGCTTTCGACCGCGCCGATGTGGTCGCGCATCGCGTAGAGCACGCGGTCGGCGGGGACGAGGTTCTTGGTCTGGCCGATGAGCACTGAGCCGGTCTGCTCGAGGACGCGCATCATCTGGTCGAGCGAGAGTTGGGTGCGATAGCCGGGGATGCTGTCGAGCTTGTCGAGCGTGCCGCCGGTATGGCCGAGGGCGCGGCCGCTGATCATGGGGATTGACAGTCCAGCGGCAGCGACGATTGGCGCGACGATGAACGAGGTGCTGTCGCCGACGCCTCCGGTGGAGTGCTTGTCGACGGCGAACTTGCCCAGCGGGGAAGGGTCGAAGGTTTCGCCCGAAAATCGCATTGACGTAGTGAGGGAATGCAACTCCGCTGCGCTCAATCCGCTGATGAATGCAGCCATCAGCCACGCGGCCAGTTGGGGCTCGGTGATGCACTGGCGGCATTTCGGGTCGGGTCTGTAATGCCGCTCCGGCGACGACGAATTGAATCTCCGCCTTGGTCAGCTCGCCGCCGTCGCGCTTCTTGCGGATGATGTCGACGATGTGCATCGTTAGGCGAGATCTCCGGGCCTGAAGCTGAAGGGGAGGAGGTCGAAGAAAGGACGGTTTTCAATGCCGCGTTCGCCAGTGCTGTGTACGGCTGGAAAGAAGATGATGGCGTCTTCGAGCGCGAACTCGCTGAGCACCTGGCGGCATGCGCCACAAGGCGCGCTGGCTGCTCCGTTGAGGTTGTCGACGGCGATGGCGCGGATGCGGATAGCTGGGCCTTTTTCGGAGACGGCGCTCACCAGCGCCGAACGCTCGGCGCAGATGGTTAAACCATAGGACGCGTTCTCGACGTTGCAGCCAGTGACGGTCGTGCCGTCATCGAGCAGCAGCGCTGCTCCGACGCGAAAGTTCGAATATGGAGCATAGGCATTCTTCGCCGCGTGGGCGGCCGCCTGTTGCAGGGCCTCTGCTTCTTCAGGAGTGAGACTCATTGTGATTGTTACGCTATCGGGTTGAGGGTTGGGGCGCAAGAGGAGTTAGGCTGGCTGGCGGGGACATCGCCGGACTACAGGTTCCTTCGACTTCGCTCAGGACAAACTCTTCGTTTCACTCGGGATGACAAACTGGATTGCTGGAGTGTGCGACATTGGAGAGATGGTTCCAACATCGACACCGCGCGACCGGACGGCACTGGGTTTTGCTGCATGCGCGGCGGCCGGTTGCCTCTGGAGCACCGGTTTCTACTTCGGCAAGATCGCGCTGCGCGAGATGGGCGTTGGCCACATGGTGCTCTACCGGTTTCTCTTTGCCTGCATGGGATTGCTGCCGATTCTGTTTAGAAAGAACGCCCGAGACGCGGGGAATCTGAGCGCGGGCGAATGGCGCGCTTTGCTGCTGGCTTCGTTCCTGGGGGTTCCGGTGCAGTTTCTTATGCAGTTCTGGGGGCTGAAGCTGACCAACGTCTCCCATGCGTGCCTGATGGTGGGGACGATGCCGGTGATTCTCGCCGTTGGCGCCCATATCTTTGCCAACGAGCGTCTGGACAGGGTTGGATGGGCTGCGCTAATCGGCTCAACTGTCGGCGTCGGACTGATAGTGCTGAGCGGGGTTGGCGGTGCGCATCTTCCAGCGCAGGCCGCGAATACATCCAGTCTCACCGGAGATTTACTTGTCGTCGCGTCGATGTTCGTCGCCTTGGGCTGGATTCTGATCAATCAGAACCTGATGAAGCGCCACTCGCCGCTGGTGATCACGGCGTATGGCGTCTTTTCGGGAACAGTGATGATGGCCGCCTGGGTTCTCGTGGTTGACGGGGTCCCTCCGATGCGAGGAATCAGCTTGAATGTCTGGCTGGCGCTGGCGGCGAGCGGCATTTTGTGTACGGCCACGACGACGCTGCTGTGGAACTGGGGCATTCATCATGTGCCCGCTTCGCGGGCGGGAGTCTTCCTCAACATCGAGCCCGCCCTGGGCTCGGTGCTTGGCGTGAAGCTGATGGGCGATCAGCTTGGCCCGCTCACCTGGGTGGGTGGCGCTCTGATTATCGGCGCGGCGGTGGTGCTCACTTCTCGGGGTGGGGTCGATCCCGAAGGGGTTCTGGAATAGCCGCGAAAATCCCCTGTTAAAAAGTGCCGCGATAGGCGGCGCAAATGTATTTAACCAAATGGTTGACAGCGGCAGACGTTTAGGGCTACATTCAACCACATGGTTAAGTCTTCAGCCGTTCGACTCGACTCTATCTTTCACGCTCTCGCCGATCCGACGCGACGCCAGATCCTTCGCGGCCTTGCGTCCAACGAAAAGACGGTGGGGGAGGTTGCGCGCCCGCACAAGATGTCGCTCGCCGCGGTCTCAAAGCACCTCAACGTGCTGGAGAGCGCGGAGCTTATCGCTCGCGAGCGCAGAGGGAGTTTTCAAATCGTGAGACTTAAAGCACAAACGCTCAAACCTGCGGAGGAGTGGATCGCATTCTATTCGCGCTACTGGAACCAGCAGTTCGACCAACTTGAGAAATACCTCGAAGGAGAAAAACCATGAGCACAGCCCAGATGCAATATGCAGGCGCTCCCGCGGAACTAGCCGAGGAGCCGTTGTCCGTTTACATCAGCCGCGTCTTCCGCGCTCCTCGGCAGCGGGTCTTCGACGCGTGGAGCAAGCCGGAGCAGATGCTGCAATGGCGCGGTCCGGAAGGCTGGGAGGTGTTGGAGGCGCATTCCGACCCCAGGCCGGGCGGGGAGCATCGCGTCGTGGTGCGCGGAACGCCGCCGCCCAGGTCGCCGGGCGACAAGCCGGTCGAGGTGACAGCCGCTTCCCGCGGAGTCTATCTCGACTTCGAGCCATATACGCTGCTGCGTTTTACCTGGAATGCGGACTGGGCGCCGGGCGAGGAGAGCGTGGTCACGGTGCGGCTGAGCGACGCCGAGGATGGCGGAACGCTGATGGATTTCACTCACGACAAGTTCCTCACGCCGCAATCTGCGGCGGGCCACGACCGGGGCTGGAACAGCGCGTTTAATCGGCTGGTTACGTTCCTGGGGAAATGACAGGTCGCTGGAATCGACTGCTGCTGGGAGGGTGGTCCGTTCTTCACGGGCCGCCCTCACGGTGGAGATCGGATGGACGCTGCGAAAGCGGGAACTTCCAAAGACCGTAGTTAAGGCAGAGAGTAGACGCTGAGTTTGTCCCGATCAAAGATCGCCAGATGCTTGCCGTCGGGCGAAAGACTCGAAGTCCCTCCCGCCGCGGAAATGCCTTGCTGGAAGACAATCCGGTTGGACGGGACGTCAATCACCAGCGCGTGGCTTCGCTCGTTGCACCATAAGTCAAACACCCCGCAAATGCCGGCTTCACCAGCCGCTGTCAATGCGAATCTCTGCCCGTCACGGGAGACGCCGGTTACGCCGACCACCTGCGAACCATGGGGGATTGCGGGCAGTGGAGTGTGGGTGCCGTCCGCGCGGGCGAGTATCAGGTCACTCTGCTTGCTTTCTGAAGAGCGAAGCTCGATAACCAGCGATGTGGGATTGAGAAAAACACGCGGCAGGGGCTGCACCTCTGTCTGTGGAAGGGGATAGGACCATGTCGGCTTTTCCTGGCGGTAGATGCGGACGCTGAAGCAGAACATGGCAGTCGTGCAATCGGCCCAGGTGGCGACGCCGGGCGGCCCGACAAGAATCTCCCCCTGGTTAGGCAAAAGATCGAGCTTCGCTCCCGGTTTCAACGGTTGCCCGCTCCACCAGGTGAGGGATGAGTGCTTATTGGCGTAGTAGGTCTGAAGCACCAGGCCGGGCTCAGGCAAAATCGAGGGTATCCAGTTGCTGGTCGCGGGAACATAGAAGTCCTGGCGGAGCGTGGTGTCAGCGTTGAGGACCTGGACGAAGTCGCCGTCGGGGATCTTGCTTTCAGAGTTCGACTGGTGGATGGCGAGAATCGAATTATCAGGGCCGGGCGTGAGCTCGAGGGTCATCGCCGCCTCGGGGCCTTCGGCGCCGAGATCCCAGTCTCGCCGATGCAGCTCTTTGCCCTGAAGGTCGAAGACTGTGAGACGAATATGCAGCAGCTCAGTTTTTTGGGAGGTAGTCCAGCGGTGGGTGGTGCTGAAGGCCACGGCGATATGAGCTTCGTCGATCCAGAAGACCTGGATTGTGCCGCGCTGCTGATATTTTGAGTCGCTCTGATCGGCGAAGAGATCCGGCGCCGCGCCCAGTGGCTTCAGGTCGACTGTGACCTGAGGCTGAGGTTTTTCCTGGGCGACGGCCGATGTCACGGCGAGGAGAAATGCTGTGAAGGACGCGGTGAAGCTCATGCGCCGGATTCGATAAAGATGTTTCATCGGGGTAGTTCTATCTCAGATCGAGATGGCATGGATAGTCTCGTTCATCCCACCCTACGCGCGATGGGACTGCGCGTAGGATGGGGCACCCACGGTAGTTGGATGGCCGCATGAAGCGGACGGGAATGATTTACCACTCCATCGCGTATTGCGCCGAGATCTCAAACGAGGATGCAGCGCGTGGTTCGCTGGCGAGTTCGAGCACGAGCCGCTCCAGCACGAGACGCTTGTCGGGCGGCGAGGAGCGAAGCTCAAGATCGGCGCGGGCGATCAGGCGTAAGGCGCGGGTCAGCTCGTGGCGGGATTTGTAGCGGCGCGCCTGGCGGATCAGGTCCTCCGCAGCGAAGGGCGGCATGCGAAAGCCCTGCCACAGCGCCTGCCAGATCGCGCGCGAGTCGCGCACGTTCTTTTCGAGGATCACCGTCATCTGGCGGTAGGTGCGGGCGAGCATGTAGAGATGGCCAATAGCCGAATCTTCGCCGCCGTCGGAGGCGTTGAGCAGCCCTTGCAGCAGCATGCAGCGCGCGGGGCTTGTCTTTGGCGGAGATGGCGTCGGTCAGCTCGTAGAGCGAGCGCTGCTTGGCGGCAAGCACCATCGTCTCGACGTCGCCGAGGGTGATGCGGCTTTCTGTCGCCTGGCGTAGAGCAGCAGCTTTTCGAATTCGCTGGCGATGAGCATCATGTCGGCGCCGAGCGCGTCGGCGAGTTCGCGGGCGGCATCGGAGTCGAAGCGAACCTCATGCTTCTCAGCCTCGGCCATGAGCCAGCGGATGGCGTCGTTCTCATCGACGCGAGCCAGTTCGACCATGCCGCACCAGTCGCCGAGGGTCTCGCGAATGCGATCGAAGCGGTCTTTGTCCTGCATGTCCATGCGGCGCGGGTCGGAGGAGATGCGGATGTGGTCGGCGACGAAGAGGATCAGCGCCTGGGGATTGGGCGAGCGGAAATAGGCGTCGATCGCGGCGAATTCTTCTTTCTTCGCGCCGCGGGTGTAGAGCGTCTTCAGGTTGCGGATGAAGATGACCTGAAAGGGCGCCATCAGCGACGGCGTCTGGGCGCGGTCGAGGACTTCGAAGATATTGGTCTCGGCGAGGTCGAGGTCCGAGAGGCAGAAGTCGCGCATCTCCGGCGCGACGAAGGCCTGGATGACCGCGCGGCGGCAGCGTTCGTAGAGGAAAGTTTCGTCGCCGGCGAGAATGTAGCCGGGTCGCAGCGGGCCTCCGTCGTCGTTGTTGCGGCAGCCTCGATCTCGGCGAGAAAGCGTTCGGTCGAGGCGAAGCCTGCTCCCCAGCGAGTTGGCGTGGATGTCATCTAGAAGGACTCCAGCATATCGCTTACCAGCGATTGTGCAAAATCCTGCGAAAGCCGGGCGACGGCCGAGGGGTCTTCCTGGATGAAGGTCGTCAGGTCGGTGGTCGTCTGGTACTGCTCGCGGAAGGTGTAGTGGTTGTTTTCGTAGAGCAGGCGGCCGTTGCGGTCGTTGACGTGGACAGTCGCCGTGACCGTCACCAGGTAGCTCGCAGATTGGCCGGTCTGTGAGTTGTAAGTGAGCGGAAGGATCGGTGAAGCGTGACGATCTTGCCGTGAATGGTGGCATCGGCGTCCGCGTTGGTCGGCCCTTCGGAGTTGACGATGGTGTACTTCGTGCGGCTGGTGAGCTCGCGAATGACAGCCTGAGTCATAGCCAATTCGGTGTGGTAGGACTGGGTCGCGTTTTCAAAGACAGGGACGGCAACGGTGTGGGTCGTGTCCGGCAGGTGCGCCGCCGAGGTTGCGGTGTGATAACCGCAGCCGGTGAGCGTCAGAAGAGCAGCCAGAAGCGTCGCGGACTTGATTTGCATCGACACAAGTATTGTCGCAGGATTAGAGCCGAAGTACAGTTGGTGTCACGTGTGGAAGTTGATTCTGTAGGGTTTTTCCTTGAGAAAAAAGCCTGCCGGACGGTGGCGCTTTACTTCGGTAGCTGTACTTCAGCTCAAGCAGGAATTCACAGTGTTGACGAAGGTACGGCGTGCGCGGCGTTCAGTGGCGGCAGCACACTCGAGAGTCCGCGAGCTTCGAGGTCCTGCTGAAGTTGTGGGACGCTGCGGAAGATGATGCCTTGCAGGCCTACGGCTTCAGCGGAGAGCACGTTCTCCTGGCGGTCGTCGAGAAAGAGGGCTTCTTCAGGACGGACCCCGAGCGAATCGATCACATGGTGGTAGATTGCGGGGTCGGGCTTGGCCGTTCGGAGATAGCACGACCAGGTATTGTGGGTGAATCCCTTGACCCAGTCGAACTCCTTGAAGACGTCGGCGATCTCGAAGGGGATGTTGGAGAGAATCCCGGTCTTGAATCCCGACCGGCTGATCGTGACTGCCCAATCGACCATGGTCGGGTTGAGGATGCTCCACATGCGGATGTCGATGGCGATAAGCTTGCGGATTTGTTCCTCGGTCACGGTGACGCCTGCGCATAGCGCACACCGCTGCCAGTATCCGGCTCCGTCAAAGTCACCGGAGTCATAGGCGTGGCGGAAGGCCCAGTATTCGCGCTCGAAGTCTTCTGCGGGTGCGCCGAGGGTCTGGATTAGCTCGTGGTGAGCGGCAGGGTCGGCGGGGGCGCTCAGCACCATTCCGTAATCGAAGATGACTGCGCGTAGGGCCATGGCAAGGTTCTCTGGGGATTTCCTTATCTATCTATCAAACCTTCAAGCTGTTTCAACCACCCATCGAAGTGCATGCAGCGCTGCCGTATAAGATCAATGCCAATCTTATTAGCTACCGACGGCCCTGCGTTCGATTTTCTTCCTTTGTATTCGGGTATGGACCGAATAATTCGCTTTGAGGGCGCGGTCTCAGGCCCTTCGTCGATCAGCTCGGGATTGATCAAACTTTCAGCTAGATTCACCAGAGTTTGAATTCCGGGTTGGTGATGCGCTTCGATAAATTCCCATTCTAGCTGCCTCGGATCAGAGAACAGGAGGGCTTCGAACTCATGTAGCTGAAGGTAGGGAATGAACCGCCAAAAGCAGTCGTCACCTTCGCAAACATCATCCTTAAATGCCCTTTCGAGCGCCGCAACTGTTTCATAAGGATTGACGATCGCCTTGGGCTGCGCAATGCGGGGAAAGTCAGTGGGCAAACCGTACAAATCGAACATCGTTGTGAACCACGCATCGCCTCCGCGGTCTTCTCGCATCCAACGCCGGATGTCACCTTTAATGGCTTGATAACTCTTGGCGCCGCCCCCCTGCGTGCCTGGGGTCGACCTTTTTCCGTGCCAGGTGAGCCTGACGTCGGGGTGAATCCCCGCTTTCTGCAAATAGGGAAACAGTACCGTGTTGCAAAATCCCTCTTCAGTCTGTCCCTCGACAACAATATGCAGCCGGATCATGCGGGAATTTGGCTCGGCCGCCCACCAAAGACATTCTTCTGCCAAAGTTCTCCGACCGAATAGGCGTCAAGCCACTCGTGATACTTTTCAGAATCAAGCCGCTCAAAGCTCGATGACCTTCCCGTTCTTTCGACCACCACAATGCTTTCCGTGTCGAACTGATCAACAAACAGTGGAGACTGGGTGGAAATCAATATTTGGCTCGTCTGTGCGGCTGCTTGAATAAGACCGGCCACCAGGTTTATGGCGAAAGGATGAAGTCCAAGCTCGGGCTCGTCGATGACCAGGAGCGCCGGCAGTCTCTCCTCGGGCTGTAATAGTAGCGTTATCAGTGCGAAGGTCCTCAGGAGTCCATCTGAAGCTTGATAGGCAGCAAAAGTAGCATCCGATCCGAATTCCCTCCAGCGCAAGATGATGCTCCCATACTCCGGATCCAGTACAAAGTCCTCAAAAAAAGGCGCAACCTGCCGGATGGTTTCAACTATCCGGCGGTAGTGTTTTGAATTTGAACCACGCAGCGCAAGGAGAAAGGCTGCGAGATTCCCCGCGTCGTGTTGCAAATAATACGAGTCATGAATCTTCGCCTTCAGCTTTAGTCGGGCTGTCGGTGATGTGTCGTGGAACTGATAGACCACGAACTGCCGAAGGAGGTACTTGATAGTCGTGATGGTCTTTGTGCTGGCTTCCGCGCTTTGTGCCTCAAGCAACTTGGACTCCCTATGACCACCACCAAGCTGAATCGGCTTGTTCTGAGTTTTGAAGGCTTTGGCGCTGTAGCGACAACTTTCTTCGGCAAATATTAGCGCATCTCCGGCTATATGTATTAGCCGGAAATCGTATTCGTTGTCACCCTGAGCGGTTTCGAACTGAAGAGAAGCAGAAATCTGCGGAGTCCGCCTCACCCCGTCGTGTAGTAGTGCGTTAGCGCCTCCTTGCTCGGCTACGAAACCCTGCAAGTTGCCAGTTGGACCAGCTAGCATGTTGTTCAGCATTCGAAAAAACTGAATTAAGTTCGATTTGCCTGCCCCATTCGGGCCTATCAGAACATTTATCTTCGTTAGCGCGAGTTCGATACCGTCTGAGCTAACTGATTTAAAGCCAGAAAGCTTTAGCTTCGCGATCCTCGGACGAACCGGTTGACCTTGCATAGAAGTCATTCTACGGCCTTACGGCAAAAAGACGGCCCAACAGGGCCGCCTCTTTGGATTTTGTGGCTTTGGGGTCGACTAAGCAGGCGACGGGCTGCCTTCGGGGAAGCCTGTACCGCGGCCACCTTCGGGGCGTAGCACCTGCTGAACATCGGCCACTCCGGTCGGACCACCAGGGCCACCCAGCGACTTCATCGGGGGCAGGTCCTGCCCGTTGATGATCTTGCGGATGTCGTCGGCGTCAAGCGTCTCACGCTCCAGCAGGGCCGCGGCCATGCGGTGCATGATGTCGTGGTTCTGGTCGAGGATGTCGTAGGCCGATTTGTAGGCCTCGTCGATCATCCTGCGGACCTCGGCATCGATCTGGCGAGCAGTCTCTTCGGAGAAATCGCGGTGTTGCGAGATTTCGCGTCCGAGGAAGATCTGCTCTTCCTTCTTGCCGAAGGTCAGCGGGCCCATCGAGCTCATGCCGTACTCGCAGACCATCTTGCGGGCGAGGTCGGTGGAGCGCTCGATGTCGTTGCCGGCTCCGGTCGTCTTGCGCTTCATGAAGATCTCTTCGGCGCAGCGGCCGCCCATCAGAATGGCAAGCTGCGTCTCAAGATAATCCTTGGTGACGGTGTGCTTGTCTTCCTCAGGCAGCTGCATGGTGACGCCGAGGGCCATGCCACGGGGAATGATCGTGACCTTGTGCAGCGGGTCGGCGTGGTCGCGCTTGGCGGCGACGAGCACGTGGCCGGCCTCGTGATAAGCGGTGTCGCGCTTGTCGTCTTCGGAGAGCAGCATCGACTTGCGCTCCGCGCCCATCATGACCTTGTCCTTGGCGGTCTCAAAGTCTTCCATGAAAACTGCCTTGCGGTTCATGCGGGCGGCGCTCAGGGCGGCTTCGTTGACCATGTTGGCCAGGTCGGCGCCGGAGAATCCCGGTGTGCCGCGAGCCAGAACATTCAGGTTGACGTCGTCAGAGAGCGGGACCTTCTTGGCGTGAACGCGAAGCACCTCTTCGCGGCCACGAACGTCAGGACGCCCGACAACCACGCGGCGGTCGAAACGGCCGGGACGCAGCAGCGCCGGATCGAGTACGTCGGGGCGGTTGGTGGCGGCGACCAGGATGACTCCGTCGTTCGATTCGAAGCCGTCCATCTCGACGAGCAACTGGTTCAGGGTCTGCTCGCGCTCGTCGTGTCCACCGCCGAGGCCAGCGCCGCGATGGCGTCCGACTGCGTCGATTTCGTCGATGAAGATGATGCACGGAGCGTTCTTCTTGCCTTGCTCGAAGAGGTCGCGGACGCGGCTTGCGCCGACGCCGACGAACATCTCGACAAAGTCCGAACCGGAGATCGAGAAGAAGGGAACATTGGCTTCGCCGGCAACAGCCCGGGCCAGAAGGGTCTTACCGGTTCCGGGAGGTCCGACGAGCAAGCACGCCCTTGGGAATGCGGCCGCCGAGCTTCTGGAACTTCTGCGCCTCGCGCAGGAATTCGATGATTTCTTTCAGCTCTTCCTTGGCTTCGTCGACGCCGGCAACGTCTTTAAACGTCACCTTCTTCTGCTGCATCGAGAGCAGACGGGCGCGGCTCTTGCCAAACGACATGGCCTTGTTGCCGCCGCTCTGCATCTGGCGCAGCATGAAGAACCACAGCGCGCCGATGATGATCACCGGCGAGAACTGGATCAGGATATTCAGCCAGCCATTGCCGGAGTTGGGCTTGACGTTCATGAGGACACTGCCGTCATGAAGAGCCTTGTACATCGCGGGATCGTTGGAGGGAGCGGCAGTGTGAAACTGACTATTGTCAGTCTTCATGTGGCCATGGATCTCGGTGTCGGTACCATTCTCGACGATGGTGATGTCTTTGACCTGGCCCGCCTGGGCGTTCTGCAGGAACTGTGAATAGGGAATCTCAGCGTCTTTCCCCATGCCGCCCGACTTCTGGAAGACCTGCCACAAGAGCACAAGGCAGGCAAAGATAAACACCCAGAAGATGATTGTCTTGACCGTTGAATTCACGTAAGAACCTCGTTTCTACCAGCGTCAGCCTGAAAATTCCGGTACCGGATCGCCGCACTAAGGTCGGCTTTCATCCATATCAACAATTAGACTCCACAGCCGCCGGGAAGTATCAAAAATGCAAACAGAGACGACACTATCCCTGACGCGCTTTGCGCAAGCAAATCCACTCACTCGGTCAGATCTGAACCGCTCGTCTAATTCTACTCCTTGGAACATCCCGTTCATGAAAGTCAGCGGGAGATGTTTTGCGGGGGTGGAAAGAAAGGTACGTGTGGCGAAATCGCTTGACGGCAGCGTTAGATTCGAGCCGGTTTGTCGAGTGGCGTCGAGCGAATGACCAGAGCAAGGTTCCGGGTCAGCTCAGACTCGATAGCGACGCCGGGCATCCAGATAATCTCGCCCTGCCATTCAAGTACGGGCAGGTTGAAGGCAACTGGCATTCGCGTCCGGCGCAGTGCTTCGCCGATCTTGAGCCGGGACCGGCTGTGCCGCAGGGTAACCCGATCGCCCGGGCGGCAGGCGCGAAGGCAGGCTTCGGGCAGGGAGGTCGGCGGCTGATGGCTGAGGGATGCCTCGAGCCGGAAGCCAAAGGCGGGAGCATCGACCGAACCGGGAATCGGCAGCAGATATTCGGCTACGGGCCCCTCCGGGTGGCTTGCTGAAGCGCTCTGGATCTCGGCACGGAATAACCTCAACTCACGCGGCGTTCGCTCCGCCCGCAAACCCTGTTCCAGCTGCAGCTTAAGGGCGGTGCGGGTCGGCTTTTCATGTGCGTCGGAAAGTCCGCACAAAGCTAATAGCCGCTCCGTCTCATCGAACTCCAGGGAGGCGCCGAGCTTGCCTGCCGCCGCTCGAATGACGCGTCGCCGTAGAGCGGGATGCAGGGTTCGCAGCCGTTCTATCTCGATGGCCAGCGAATCGCGTGCGCGAAGCGTGTCCGTCGCCCTGCCCCCACCGCGGACCGCCTTGCCGGGGAGGAGCAGCGAGGGTAGCAGACGGGTGAGTTCGCCCTGCCAATAGGCTTCCTCGTCGCGGGCCAGAGCGGCAAGATGGGCGAGTTGGCGCTGGATCCCGGGGTTATATTCGGCCAATCTCGGGATCAGATCGTGACGCAGGCGATTCCGGGTGTAAGTCGTGTCGCGGTTGGTGGAATCCTCCCGCCAGGGCTGGTCGATTGCCCGCAGATGTGTCTCAATCTCGCTGCGAGTTGTCGATAAGAAGGGACGCAGAATAAACAGGTTATGCGACGTCTCTGATGTTTTAGTTTCAGATGCCAAGGCGGGATAAATCCCGCCCAAGCCTTCCGTCCACGCGCCGCGAAGCAGCCGATGCAGCACCGTTTCCACCTGGTCATCGAGGGTATGGGCCGTCACCAGCGCGTCCGCCTCGCCCGTGGCCAGCAGCTCCCAAAACCAGGCGTAGCGGAACGAGCGCGCAGTTTCTTCCAGCCCCTGGCGGTTCGCTTCAGCCGTCGCCGGGGTGTCGACTCGCCGCAGATGGAAGGGGAGTTCGAACTTTCTGGCCAGGTCCTCGACGAAGGCGGCGTCGGCATCGGATTCTGCGCCGCGAATGCCATGGTTCATGTGCGCGACTGACAGCACCAGTCCCAGCTCATTCCGCCGATCGAGCAACGCGCGAAGCAGGGCGACCGAGTCCGCGCCCCCCGAGCAGGCGATGGCGACCCTCATCCCGGGACGGAACAGGGCGGTCTGGAGAGCGGGGAGGGAATTGGCGGATCTCATCGCTGTTGTCATCGTAGCGCGCGAAGAAATACGTCGTTTTCAGGTCATGGGGACAAAGTTCCCTCCTGCGGACCCGGGCGCGACCGGCGACAGCGCCCTTCGAAATCCTTGTATACTCCATCTTCTATGCGCGTTTTTGTGATCCTTCCGGCCGCCGGGCTGGGCACTCGAATGGCTGCCGGTTCTGCTCCAAAACAGTTCCTCGAACTGCGCGGTACGCCGATCCTGATTCATACCCTGCGCGACCTTCACGGAAGCTGCCTGCCGTCGCCGCCGTCTACATCGCTGTTCGCAAAACCGAAATTCCTCGACTCAAAACGCTGCTCGACGCTCATGGCTTCGGCGGCTCGTCGCAGGCGCCCCCAATCCACATTATCGAAGGCGGAGACACCCGCCAGGAGAGCGTCGGTCACGCACTCGCAGCGGTTGATGGGAGCGATGACGACATCGTCCTGGTGCACGATGCGGTGCGGCCATTGATTCCCGCGACGGTGATTGCACGGACGGTCGAGGCGGTCGAGAAGCACGGAGCGGCAATCGTGGCCGTGCCCGCCATCGACACGATCAAGCAGGTCGAACGCACCGCCCACGGGGCGATCATCACCTCGACTATTCCGCGCGAATACGTCGTGTTGGCGCAGACACCCCAGGGTTTTCGTCTCGGCCTGTTGCGTCGCGCCTACGCCGAGGCTGAAGCAGACGGATTTCTTGGCACCGACGAATCGTCGATCGTAGAGCGGGCTGGGATGCAGGTCGCTGTGGTGCCCGGGACGATCGAGAACCTCAAAATCACTCAACAGGGGGATCTGGATCTCGCTGAGTTTTTCCTTTCGCAGCGGGAGAAATCGCGCGCCTGAGGGCTTTGAGCCCACGCCGTGAAGACTTGCCGCTCGAATCGGTCCGGTTCGCGGTAAGATTCCACAAGGCTTCAAGACGCAAATCGAAACCGACGAAGATAGAGAATAAGAAGAATGAGCCTAAGAATTGGTTGCGGCTGGGACTCACATGAATTCAAACCCGGGGTGCCGCTACGCATCGGCGGACTGCATATTGAACACCCCGAGGGGCTGGCCGGCCATTCCGACGGCGACGTGCTGCTGCACGCAATTACCGACGCGCTGCTGGGCGCGGTTTCCGCCGGCGACATCGGCAGCTTCTTCCCGCCCGGCGACCCGCGCTGGAAAGACGCTGACTCGGCAATCTTCCTCAATCTCGCCCTCGAGGAAATCCAGAACGCAGGCTACCGGATTGTCAATGTCGATACCACGCTGATTTTGGTGGCGCCGAAGATTCGCCCGATCGCCCACGAGATGCGCGAACGCATAGCCGACATGCTCGACGTCGAGCCAGGCTGTGTCGGCGTGAAGGCCAAGACCCCGGAAGGGCTGAACCTGGACCACGTGGCGCAAGCGCAGGCGGTAGTGCTGCTCGAGAAAGTCGAAGACCCCGAGGGGTTAAAGAGTATGACGGCGGTCATCGAGAGCCAGCGGCAACTGGAAGACGTGGTTGAAAACCTGGTCAGCACTGTGCACGGGGTGCCGAAGCGCCGCACCGTGGTGCCCGCCTTCGACACCGAAGACATTACCTGACGCGGTTCCCCGACCAAGTTGCGAGACATTGCCGGTTGCCTGACCCGCTATGCATGCGATAACTTTTGCCTAGCTAATGACGGAGGCGTCATGGACCCAACCGGCTTTGATCCCAGCCATCTGGCAATGTTTTTTATCCCGATGATCTTGTTTGGGATCATCGCCAACGTCATCTTGATCATTCCCCTCTGGATTATCTTCAAGAAGGCCGGATTCAGCCCATGGCTCGCTGTCTTGATGTTCGTGCCGCTAGCGAACGTCATTATTTTGTATGTTGTCGCCTTTTCGCAGTGGAAGGTAGTACCGATTCCGCCTTATTCGGTGACTCAATTCCAAACCGATTCCAGCCAGACGCGACTTTAGCGGATAATAATGAAGTACGGAGTTGCCGCATATGACCATCCAAATTGAATTGAGCCCTGAAGTTGAAACCCGGCTGACCATTGCGGCCCAGGCTCACGGCATTGCCGTGGAGAAGTACGCGGGCGACCTGATCCAGGATGCACTGGCGCCTTTCACCCGGGGATCGGGTAGGCTCACCGTGGAAGAGTTCCACGCGATGCTGAGTGAGCTGGCGGAAGGCTCTGAAAACCTGCCAAACCTGCCCACTGAAAGTTTTACCAGGGAGAGCTTTTACGAGGACCGAACCTAGTCAATCCCATCTGGTTGATAGCAACATCCTCATTCGCTGGGTCAAGCCCGATGACCGCGATTATCCACTCGTGAAGAGAGTTGTCGATGGTTTGCTTAAGCATGGCGTTATGCTTTGCTACACCTCTCAAAATCTTGGCGAGTTCTGGAATACCTGTACGCGGCCGATCGACCGCAACGGGCTCGGTCTCGACACCCGCGAGACGGACAAGCGCGCCGCAGCCATCGAGCGTAGTCTGCAACTGTTGCCGGACAACCCGGCAGTGCACCGGGCGTGGCGGACAATCGTGGTCGAGTACTCGGTTTCCGGCGTGCAGGTCCACGACGCTCGATTGGTGGCGGCGATGAGAGTTCATGGCGTTCGGAGTATTTTGACCTTCAATCAAAGGGATTTCTCTCGATACGACGACATTCGCGCAGTCCATCCTTCGGCGCTGTTGCAACAGAGTCCCTAAGTCCGAATCGTCAGCGATTGAGTGCGGGCGCTGCTTGGACTCTTCTCCCAAGACTGCCAGAGCATTTCTCCCATTGCATGACGCTCTCGAAGCGCCGCGATGAGTAGCTTTTCCTGACGGAAAAGCCACACCGGGTTGGCCCAGCTGCTCCCATTTATGGGGGAAATGCTCTAGCATCGGAAATTGACACCGATCATGGCAGAGAACCCTTCAGCACCACGAGTTCGCTTCGCCCCGTCGCCCACCGGCTACCTTCATGTTGGCGGCGCGCGGACAGCGCTTTTCAACTGGCTTTTTGCCCGTCACACCGGCGGCACGCTTATTTTGCGCATCGAAGATACCGACTTCGAGCGCTCCTCCGAAGAGATGGTCGGCGGCATTCTTGAAGGGATGACCTGGCTTGGCCTGGATTGGGACGAGGGGCCGTTTTTCCAATCGAAGCGGCTCGATCTTTACAAGAGCGGCGGCGGAGAAGCTGATTGCCGCAGGAAGCGCTTACCCCTGTTTCTGCACGAAAGAAGAGCTGGAAGCGCGTCGTGCCGAGGCTGCGGCTGCCGGGCGTCCGCCGATGTACGATCGCCGCTGCCGTAGTCTCACCGCGGCAGAAGTTGCAGCGAAGCGCGCGGCTGGAGTTGCCGGCGGCGATTCGGTTCGCGGTGCCCGAGGGAGGTTCAACGAGTTTCGATGACGCCGTCTTCGGCAAGATCGAGTTTGCCAACAGCGAGATCGAGGACTTCGTGCTGCTGCGCTCCGACGGCATTCCGACTTACCACCTCAGTGTTGTTGCCGACGATATGGACATGCGCCTGACGCATATCATTCGCGGCGCAGACCATATCTCGAATACTCCGAAGCAGGTGCTGCAATACCTCGCGCTCGGCGCGCCCTTGCCGATTTTTGCCCATGTGCCGCTGATTCTTGGGCCAGACAGGACGCGGCTTTCCAAACGGCACGGCGCGACCAGCGTGATTTCGTACAAAGAGATGGGCATAGTGCCCGAGGCCTTTCGGAACTTCCTTGCGCTGCTTGGCTGGACTCCGAAGGCGGCTGAAAAAGATCGTGAGATATTCAGTTCGGAAGAGTTGATTCAGCTCTTTTCGCTGGACGGGATTTCGAAATCGAACGCTGTCTTCGACAACGACAAACTGGCCTGGTTCAATACCGAATACATCCGCGCTTATTCTTCGGAGAAGCTACTGCCGCTGATCGAAGACGAGTGGGCGAAGGCTGGGTTTGAACCGAATCGAACGACCGAGGAGATTCTTTCGACGATTGATCTGCTCAAGCCACGCGCCCGGAGCCTCAAGGATTTTGCCGGCGCCTTCAAGGCCTACTTCAGCGATGAATTTGAATTCGACTCTGCCGCTGTGGCGAAATTCTTCAAGGACGAGACGTTGCCGCTCTTGCTAGCGGAACTGGGTTCGCGGTATGAGGCAGTGGAGGAGTTCTCCGAGGCTTCAACGGAACAGGTGTTACGCGCTTTTGCCGACGAGAAGGGAATCAAGGCGGGTGGGTTGATCAATGGCTCGCGCGTAGCGTTGACGGGACAAGGCGTGGCTCCAAGCCTATTTGCAGTGATGGCCGCCCTGGGTCAAGAGCGAGTCGTGAGCAGGTTGAAGGCCGCCGGAGAGATCGTGATGGTTGCTGAAGGTTTGAGCTGAGCCTTTTTCACCCCCGCCACATCCCCGATTGCATCGAAGTCGATATGAAAAACAGACTTGGTCGCAGCCGCATGTATTGGCTCGCAGCGCTGCTCATCATTTGCCTTCAACCCGCGACAGCCCAAGTTCCGGAGCGCGTTGAAATTGATGCGCACGCGCAGGCCACTCCTTTTCCGCACTTCTGGGAGACGATGTTTGGCTCGGGAAGGGCGGCGCTGACTCTGCGGGAGAGCTATCGCGACGATCTGCGCGCTGTGAAGCAAGTTACCGGTTTTGAGTATCTGCGGTTTCACGGCATCCTGCATGACGAGCTCGGCGTTTATAACGAGGACGAGCACGGGAGTCCCGTCTACAACTTCGCCTATGTGGACCAGATCTACGATGGCCTGCTGAAGAACGGTGTGCGGCCGTTTGTCGAGATCAGCTTCATGCCGAAGAAGCTGGCATTCAATCCGGATGCGCTGCATCCTTTCTGGTACAAACAGAATGTCTCGCCGCCGAAGAGCATTGAGCGGTGGGACGACCTGATGACTCACTTCGCGCAGCACCTCGTCGACAGGTACGGCATTGAGGAAGTCTCCCAGTGGTATTTCGAAGTGTGGAATGAGCCGAACATCGACTTCTGGGATGGGATTCCGCGGCAGCGTTCCTACTTGTTTCTTTACGATCACACCGCGCGGGATCTGAAGAAGGTAAGTCCACGGCTGCGTGTGGGAGGGCCGGCGACGGCCGCGGCGGCTTGGGTTCCGGATTTTCTGAAATACGCGTCAAATAATCATGTCCCCGTGGATTTTGTCTCGACCCATGGCTATGGCGATGACACTGTCGAGGACCTCTTCGGGACGAAGGAAGACATTCCGATGGATGATCGCGTCTCCCGCGCGGTTGAGAAGGTGAGAGGTGAGATTAAGGCATCGGCGATGCCGACTTTGCCGCTGTTTTGGACGGAATGGAATGTTCCCGGGCAATGGAACTCGCGCGATACCAACTACGTCGGGCCTGCTCTGGCGAATACGGTGCGGGAGTGCGACGGCAAGGTTGATGCGCTTTCGTTCTGGACTTTTTCGGATGTCTTTGAGGAGGGCGGGCCGATACCCGAGCCGTTCATGGGGCAGTTTGGACTTCGTGCGAAGGGCGGGATCAACAAGCCGAGCTTCTATGGATTTGCTTTGCTTCATAGGCTGGGTGACCAGCGAATCGCGTCTCCCTCCAAGAATGTGATCGTGACGAAGACTGCATTAGGAGGGTTGGCGATTGCAGCCTGGAACCTGGTCGATCCGGGTCAACAGGGACGCACGCGCACGATGGAATTGGTTTTTCACGGAGTCGCGCCGGATGCGAAGGCGACGCTGGAGTTCGTCGATCAGTCCCACGGAAATGTGTTGCCGCATTATGAGGCGATGGGAAAGCCGCTGGATCCGACGGAGACGCAGGTCGAGCAGTTGAACCGTGAGACCGCGCTTGGCGCTCCAGAGGTCCGGCAGTTACGGAACGGGAGCCTGACGATCGAGTTGACTCCGAATGCCCTGGTGCTGGTGAACGTGCAGCCCTGAGGCAACGACGTACCGGGCATTCGGAATAGTGGTGGAGGATTGTATGCGAACGGCCAGTCTGTTCCTTGCTTTTGAGGCGCTTTGTCTCGCTTATCTCGCTATGGCAACCGCTGCCCACGCGCAAGGGAGAATGGCCTGCCCTGCCATGCTCGTGACCGGGGAGTTTAACCAGGAGAGTGTCGAAGTGACCGTCAGGAACATGGGCAAGCTGCCGATCCGTGAATTTGAACTGAATTGCGCATCGGCCCAAGGCAATGTCGTCAAGCGCTCTGCCTGTCATACGGAGGAGGGAATTTTTTATCCTGGAACTCCCTATAGCATCGACTTCGGGAATTCTGGCAAAAGATCCGCATCGATGGTTGTCACTCTCACAATGGCCCGGCTCTCCGACGGATCGATGTGGACGTCATCCCATGACCAGCCCTGCAAGCCGCTCAAGATCTATCGGAAAAAGTCGTAGCACCGATAGCGAGCGCAGGCGCGACGCTCATTTCGCGATCACACTGACAGCTACTGGGATCGTCTTTGGCGGGTAGCAGGACCTGGAATCGCAGGCCTGGTACCGCAGAAGCCCCTCCAGCATGTAGTTTCCTGCAGGTGCGGTCAGATGCGCCTTCACCGTGAATTCGCCGGTGTAGACGCTGAGTTTTTCGCTCGGGTCGAAGGCGAAGGCGTAGTCGGTTCCGGCGGGGAACTCGACTCCCGTGACCTTCAGCGCGCTGGTTTCGGCGACCGCGAGATTCGTCGCAATCAGACTCTTCTCGCGCGGCGTGTGGGAGTTGATATGCAGCCCATCGGCGACGTGGAAGTGGAGCTCGACGGGGGTCGATTTCTGTGCCGGAATCGAGACTTGCTCAGGGAAGAGATAGCTCACCATCCCCTTCGCGGACTTCGACTCCGCGGAGCCGGTGCCGGAGAAATCCTGCGCCATGCTCACACACGCGCAGAGCAGAACCAGGCACGCAGCGAGGGGACGGCGCATCGCTACTCGCCTCCGCTGGCGATTGCTTTCTTGATGTTCGCCTCGATCTCGTCACGATCGGCCAGGCCGACAATCTGAGCGACTACCACCCCATTGCGGTCCACATAGAAGGAGTTCGGCAGCCCGTCGAGACCGCCGTATGGCTCGGAGATCGAGTCGCCACCAAGCAGCACCGGGTAGTTGATGCTCAGGGCCGTCGCCGACTTTTCCACTCCGGATTTGTAGGAGGCATAAGCCTTCGGGTCGGTGTCGTAGTTGTCGGATTCGATGCCGAGGACCTCAAATCCTTGCGACTTGTATTGGTCGCGCAGCTTCTCCAGCCATGGAATCTCCAGCTTGCACGGGCCGCACCAGGTGGCCCAGAAATTCAGCAGGACGGCTTTGCCTTTGTAGTCGGCGAGCGAGACCTTCTTGCCGTTCAGATCGACTAGAGTGAAGCTTGGCGCCGGCTTGCCCTTGAGCGGCTGCGGCTGGGCCTCCGCGGTGTCAGTGCCAGCTGGGCTCGCCGCGGGTGGCTGCTGTCCATCGGGGACTAGCGCCAGTTGCGGCGCGTGTTGCAGAGCGGCCTCTTGCTTGCGCCGCTGATATTCCTTGAAACCCGACCAGACCATCAGCCCGAGGGCCGCGATCATCACAAATGCGACAATTGCTTTCCGTGTCATCTCTCTTTGATTCTATAGGCTCCGAGAGGTTACGCCCTCCGGCATGCGGCAAGCTCTGGTAGCATCAGTTGTTTGCGATGAACGAAACGGGCATTCCAACGACCAAACTCGATGCGGCCCAACTGGTTCGGATTGAAGCGACCGCGCTCGAAGCTCTTGCGGCCCGGCTTGAAGGGCCAATGGCCGCTGACTTCGACCGTGCTGTCGAACTGGTGCTGAAGTGCGGCGAAAATCGCGGGCGTGTGGTAGTGACCGGGATGGGCAAGAGCGGCATCATCGCGCAGAAGATCGCCGCGACGCTCAGCTCTACCGGCACTCCGGCGCTGTTTCTGCATCCCGGCGAAGCGGTCCATGGCGATATCGGCGGGCTCGCCGCCGGCGACGTGGTGATCGCGCTCTCGGCGAGCGGCGAAACCGAAGAGATTCTGCGGCTTTTGGTCACGCTTAAACGAGTTGGCGACGCGTTGGTCAGCTTCTGCTGCACGCGGAGTTCGACCCTCGCCCAAGCAAGCGATGTCGTGCTCGACTGTTCGGTATCGCGTGAGGCTTGTGGTCTGGGATTAGCGCCTACTGCCTCGACGACCGCGATGCTCGCCCTCGGCGATGCGCTGGCGATCGCGGTTTCGCAGCGCAAGGGCTTTCGCGCTGAGGATTTCGCCGACCTTCACCCCGGAGGCAGACTTGGCCGCAAGCTGTCGCGGGTCCACGAGTTAATGCACTCCGGTGACGGTATTCCCCAGGTAGGGCCGGCGACTCCGATGAACGATGTGATCTATGAAATGTCGAAAAAGCGCCTGGGCGTGACCACGGTGACGGAAGGCGGCAAACTGATCGGGCTGATCAGCGATGGCGACCTGCGACGTCTGTTGGAACAGGATGGGGCCGGGGCACTTGAAAAGACCGCCGGCGAGGCGATGAATCATTCTCCGAAGACGATTTCAGCAGGGGAACTGGCCATTCGGGCACTTGACGCCATGGAAGCGGCCAAGATTACTTCGCTCGTCGTTGTCGACGAGGAAGCGAAGGTCCTCGGCGTGGTTCACCTGCACGACGTGTTGCAGGCGTTAGAGGTCTCGCCTATTCCGCGTCCGCAACCTTAGAAACAACTTTCAGCAACCTGATAGTTTTGGTCAGCTCGAGCAGGGTACGGATGCTCTTACTGACGCCGGCCAGAATGATCTTGTGTCCGACCCTTTGTGCGTGGACATAGTAGGCGATGATCGCGCCCACGCCGCACGATTCCATATAGGGCACTGCGCTGAGATCGAGGATAGTCAACGGAGGGGTTTCCTTGCGCAACTCGGACTGGAAGGCCGAAAGAACGCTCAGGGTGATAGGGCCAATAATGGCAAGAATCCGGGTGTCTGGCGATTTGCCTTGGCGGGATTGGATCCTGAGGGATTCGTTTGGCATTTCGGCGGTAAGTCTAGGTAAGACTATATCCTCCCATGCGATCCTTCTCCTGATGAGCTGTGCAGAGACGATCTATAGTTAACCGCTCACCTAACGCGATTTTGGCTACGGTCCTGTTTGGGTGCGGACCCGGCGGTTGGAACCCTTGATGCAATCAAGGATGCGAAGATTCCATCGCTGGTTGTAGTGGACGAGGGAGCAACAGTGCTCGTCGTGATTCACCCGCACGACCGGCTCAAACGCTGGAAAGTTCCCCTACTCCGCGTCCGCAACCGTCGACACGACCTTGAGCAGCTTGGTGGTGTTGGTCAGCTCCAGCAAGGCGTAAATCCGCTCGTTGACCCCGGCAAGAGTGAGCTTGCGGCCGCCCTTCTGGGCGGAGACATAATAGTTGATGATCGCGCCCATACCGGAAGAGTCCATGTAAGGAACGCCGCTCAGGTCGAGGACGGTCAGCGGAGGGTTCTCTTTTCGCAATTCTGCCTGAAAGGCGAAGAGGGTGCTGAGGGTGATAGGGCCTTCAAAGGTAAGAATTCGAGTGTCAGGCGACTTGCCCTGGCTGACTTTGATCGTTAGGGATTCTTGTGGCATCTCGGCTGTAAGTCTAAGCAAAACTATACTCGCATTGATGAATGCCATGTGAATAGCCCTTCGAAGGTGGCTCGACGGGTACCCGGCAAGGCGATAGCGTCGCTCCAGCGTCTAAAATGAAATCTTGTGCTCAAGATGAGGCGGAAGGCCGTCGCAAGGCCGCTCCGGCAGGAAAGTAAATACAGGTAATCATGCACCGTTGGTCGAAGCTCTTTCTCCCCACCCTCCGCGAGGCGCCGTCCGACGCTGAGGTCGCAAGCCACAAGTTTCTGCTCCGCGCCGGCTATGTTCGGCAGCTTGGGGCCGGCATCTATTCGTATCTTTTCCTTGGCCAGCGCTCGATCAACAAGATCATCGGCATCGTCCGTGAAGAGATGGACAAGATCGGCCAGGAGTTCCTTCTGCCGACGATCCAACCCAGCGAGCTTTGGAAAGAGAGCGGCCGCTGGACGGTCATGGGCGACAACATGTTTCGTCTCAAAGACCGCAAAGGCGCGGAGCTTTGCCTGGGGATGACCCACGAAGAGGTGATGACCGACATCGCGCGCAAGGAGCTGCGCAGCTATAAGCAGTTGCCGCAGATCTGGTACCAGATCCAAACCAAGTTCCGCGATGAGCCGAGGCCGAAGGCGGGGCTGCTGCGCGTCCGCCAGTTCATCATGAAGGACAGCTACAGCTTCGACATCGACGATGCCGGACTCGACCAAAGCTACAACCAGCACGACACCGCTTACCGAAGAATCTTCGACCGCTGCGGCCTGAAGTACGTTGCCGTCGAGGCTGACTCTGGCGCGATGGGCGGCTCGCAATCGCAGGAGTTCATGGTTTATACCGACGCCGGCGAAGACCTTATTGTCAGCTGTCCTAATGGCGATTACGCGGCAAACATCGAGAAGGCTACCTCGCTGCTTTTGGTTGAGGATGACCTTGCGCCAACTGGCGATGGCTTGCCCGAGTTGGTGCATACTCCCGGTAAAGGCGCGATCGCCGATGTGGCGGAGTTTCTGCAGGTTTCTCCTAAGCAGGACATCAAGTGTGTTGCGTACATGTTCCTTCGGGCTGGCAAATGGCTGCCGCTGGCGGTCTTCCTGCGCGGTGATCAGAGCGTGAACGAGGCCAAACTTAGCTCCTTGGTCGGCGCGGTTGAGTTGCGTCCGATGGTTGGTGACGAGCTGGAGACGTGGTTTCACGCGCCTGCTGGATATCTCGGGCCGATTGGTCTCGATGTCATGTCCGCTAAAGATGCGCACTCTACGTTGGGGTTTCGTTGGGAAGAGAAGGAAGGTGATGACCAGTGGAATGCCATCATAAAGCGACTAACGAGCAAGGTTTTGGTTGTTCTTGATAAGGCACTCGATGGCCGTACTAATTTGATCTGCGGCGCGAACAAGCTTGACTATCACTATCCGCAACGCGACCCCGGGACGGGACTTTCAGTGGACGCTCACGGCGGATATTCGCAACGTCGCCGAGGGTGAGGGCTGTCCGGTCTGTGGAACTCCGCTGAAGGTCGCCAAGGCGGTCGAGATCGGCCATATCTTCAAGCTGGGCTACAAATATACCGAGTCGATGGGATCGAGCGTGCTCGATGAAAGTGGCAAAGAAGTGAAGCCGATCATGGGCTGCTACGGAATCGGCATCGAACGTATCTTGACCGCCGCAATCGAGCAGAGTAACGACAAGAACGGATTCTGGCTGCCCTCGGCCATTGCGCCTTTTGAGGTGGTGGTCACGGTCACGAACACAACTGACCCCACACTCGTCTCAATTGGAGAGAGCGTGGCGTCGGAGCTTGAGGCTTCGGGCTTTGAGGTGATTCTGGATGACCGTGACGAGCGGGCCGGAGTGAAATTCAAGGATGCCGACCTGATCGGCATCCCATATCGCATCAATGTTGGTAAGAAGGCGGCCGAAGGCAAGGTGGAACTGGTGACGCGCGCCACCTCCTCAAGCCAGGATGTCGAGATCGGCGAGGTTGCGACGCTGCTTGCCGGACTCATCGAAGTCTAGGTTCAAAGGGGCGTAGGTTAAAAAGGAAACTTTGGCAGTCAAAGTAAAACTCGGTAACTTGAGCAAGCTGCAGCTCAGCCTTCTGAAAGTGGCGGCCGTTTGTGTCGGCGTCGTCCTGCTTTTCAGCATTTCGGTCTTCAGCTTCTACTGGTTCAAGTACAAAAACATCGTCGACCAGCGGTTGACGCAGCCGCTCTTCGAGAACACGGCGAAGATCTACGCCGCGCCGCGCGAGGTGCGTCCCGGGCAGAAGTTGACGGTGAGCTCGGTGGCGCAGGAGCTGCGCGACGCCGGATACAGCGAAGACGGCGTAGGCCGGCCTTCGCCGATGGGCCGTTTCTCGACAAATATCGGGGACGGAGGCAGCGGTTCGATCAGCATTCATCCCGGGCCGGAGTCTTACCACTCCGAAGATGGCGCGACGATCAGCTTCACCAATGGGGTGGTCACGCAGATCACCGGCGATGGCAACATCAGCTTGAACGCCTTCGAGCTGGAGCCGTTGCTAATTACGGGGCTCTCCGAAGAGAAGAGCCGCACCAAGCGCCGCCTTGTGACGTATGACGAGCTACCGCCGAACCTGGTCCACGCGGTGACCTCGATTGAGGACCGGCGATTCTTCGACCACGGCGGCGTGGACTACATTCGCCTGCTCGGCGCCGTTAAGAATGACCTCACGCACCGCCACAATTACATGGAGGGCGGCTCGACGCTCACGATGCAACTGGCGCGTGGCTTCTTCCTTTCGCCGGAGAAGCGGATCAAGCGGAAGCTCATCGAGATCGTCATCACCTACCAGCTCGAGAGCCGCTTCAAGAAGCAGCAGATCTTCCAGATGTATGCGAACGAGATTCCGCTGGGGCAGCAGGGAAGCTTCGCCATCAATGGCTTTGGCGAGGCTGCGCAGGCGTACTTCAGCAAAGATGTTCGCCAGCTTGACCTCTCCGAATGCGCGTTGCTCGCAGGCATGGTCCAGAGTCCGAGCCGGCTCAACCCCTATCGTCACCCGGAGCGCGCCATGGAGCGCCGCAACCTGGTGCTCGACACCATGGTCGACACGGAGTCAATCACCCGGGCGCAGGCTGACGCGGCAAAGGCCGAACCGCTCAAGCTCTCTCCGTCAGGTGTGAATGCCGGCGAAGCTCCCTACTTTGTTGATCTGGTGCGCGAGCAGCTCACCCAGAAGCTTGGCGAGGGCAGCTTTAACGGCGCAGGGCTCCGCGTCTACACCTCGCTCGATCCCGACCTGCAGCACGCGGCGACCCAGGCGGTGGAGTTCGGCGGCAAATTTGTCGACGATCTGGTGCTCAAAGCAGCATAGCCATAAGAATAAGGACGGGACGGTCACCACCAGCGGCGAGATCACCTATCCGCAGATCGCGCTGGTCGCGCTCAACCCGCACACAGGCCAGGTGCTGGCGCTGGTTGGCGGACGAAATTACGGCCAAAGTCAGTTGAACCACGCCGTCGCCAAGCGCCCGCCAGGGTCAATCTTCAAGCCTTTTGTCTTTGCCAGCGCCTTCAACACGGCCGTCGCCGGCATCAAGCTTGACAACAACGGCGCCGACGCCCTCTTCACTCCGGTCACGATGCTCAACGACGAGCAGACCACCTTCACCTTTGGCAACGACCAGGAGTACGACCCGCACAATTACAAGGATGAATATCACGGCGAAGTCACGGCCACCTATGCCCTGGCTCATTCGCTGAACAATGCAACGATCTCGCTGGCGCAGATGGTGGGCTTCAACAACGTGGCGTCACTGGCGCGCTCGTCGGGCATCCGCTCTGCGCAGGGAACGCCGTCGGTCGCGCTCGGCACTTACGTTGCCTCGCCGCTCGAGATGGCAGGCGCCTATACCGTTTTCGCCAACAACGGCATCAAGATCGATCCGTGGCTGCTGGCTTCGGTGCGCGCGCCCAACGGCGATGTGATGAACGATTACACTCCGACAACTAAGCCGATTCTCGATCCGCGCGTCGCCTATCTCACCACAAACATGATGGAAGGCGTCATGAACTTCGGCTACGGCTACGCGGTGCGGCAGCTTGGTTTCATGGCCCCGGCGGCGGGCAAGACCGGCACCTCGCACGACGCCTGGTTTGCCGGTTATACCAGCAACCTGCTCTGCATCATCTGGGTGGGCAACGACGACTATACCAATATGGCGCCAAGCTTTCTGGGGCGATCGCCGCCGCGCCGATCTGGGCGGAGTTCATGAAGGCCGCGATCAAGCTGCCGCAATATTCGGATACGCGCGAGTTTATTCCGCCCTCGGGGGTAACGGTCGTCACCCTCGACAAGGATACAAACTTGCTCGCCGATGCGAGCTGCCCGAACAAAACCTATACCGCGGCGTTTCTCGACGGCACCGAGCCCACTGACACCTGCGACCATCTGAACGGCGACCAGCGCAGCATCTTCCAGAAGCTCTTTGGCCTGGGTGATAAGAGCACGATGCCAACGTTACCGGCCGGCAGCCATCCGACGGTCGTCACACCCCAGGCAGCAGCGGTGCCGCAACCGGGAACGCCGGGGGCTGGGCAAAGTCCCAGTCCAGTCGTGGCCGATGAGACGGAGCCGAAGAAGAAGCGCGGCTTCTTCAGCAAGATATTTGGGGGCAAGGCTGACGATAAGAAGCCGCAGCAACAGCCTCAACCGCCGCCACAAGTCCCGCCTCAGTAGCAGGCAATGGCTTAGCCACATCCCGCCGAGCGTCTGCGAATCGGTGTCGACAAGCCGCCAACTGCCTGAGCAGAAACGGACGGCGGCATTGGCTGACATTCGGGGCACCAATAGGTGGAACGCACACTGGGCCCTTGTTTCCGCATCAGGATGAGCGTCCCGCAGCGGCGGCATTGTTGACCTTGCCGTCTGTAGACCCACATTCTTGCGGTTGGATTGTCGGCTCCCGTAGTGCGCCGAAGGCCGGTGTACGTGACGATGCGATCGCCTGAGCCTTCGCTTACATTCGTCGTCATGAGGCGCCGTGCGGCCTCCAGCAGTTCTTCTAATTTCGCTTGAGGCAATGCCGAGACTTTGGCAAAGGGATTCACGCCGCAAGTAAAGCATATCTCTGACTTGAAGACGTTGCCGATTCCCGCGATTACCCGCTGATTCAGGAGCGCATTTGCAATCTCATCGTCGCCGCGCGCGGAAAGCCGGTGCAGGGCTTCGTCACCGGAGAATCCCGCGCCAAGCAAGTCGGGGCCAAGCTTCGGAATGGCAGTGTTCCGCTCCAGCGTTCGCGCGGTGTGAAAGCTGGCCACCGGTACATCGAAGGCGACCGCTTCGAAATCCGCTGTGGCAATCACGGCACGCATATGACCGCGCGCTTGTTTCCAGCGTTCGCCCCGGCGGTAGATGTGCCAGCTTCCGCTCATCAGCATGTGGGTGACGAGAATGAGATCGCCGGAGAAGCATATGAGCAGCCATTTGCCGCGAGACTCGACGCGCTCCACGGTGCGTCCGGCAACCGGGCTTTGGTCGTCGACGCTGGCGAGGTGGGCGTAGGTGGTCTCGAAGGATTCAACCCGCTTGCCCTGTAGCGCCAGGTTGAGCGCGCGGGCAGAGCGAAAGATGGTATCTCCCTCAGGCATACTTTGAGTCTAAGGCGCAGTCAGGCAGAGAAATGGCCCAAATCCCGCAAATGGGGACTTGGGCCATCCTTGCTTTCGACCTGCTGATTGCAGAGCTACTGAATCGGCTGGCCGTTGGTGGTCAGCTGACCCAGCACCTGAGTGTTGTATTGCTTTACCGCGTCGGGCAGCGGCGCGTACTGGAGTTTTTCCGCCTCCGCTTGACCATCGCTGATGACGTAGGTGATGAACGACTTCAGCGCAGAGCGCTTTGCTGCGTCGGTGCCGTCTTTGGGAATGATGAGGAACGTCAGCGTTGAGATTGGATACGCGTCGGGAGCCGAGGCCGGCGGATTGACGATCGGGACGCGTGGGTCTTTGGTCAGCTGATCGGCAAACGCCGCGATTGCGGCTGTGGTGCTGGCGGTGCCGGGAACTACGTACTTGTGTGCCTGGTTGCCGATCGAGGCCACCGGGAGCTTATTCTGCGTGGCAAAGGTAAGTTCGACATAGCCGATCGCGCCTGGAGTCTGCCGCAGCTGTCCGGTCACGCCTTCGCTACCCTTTCCACCGAGCCCTACGGGCCAAGGTACCTGGGTACCCTTGCCGACCTTGCTATGCCACTCCGGGCTCACCGCGTCCAGGTAGGTCGTGAAGGCGTTGGTCGTGCCACTGCTGTCGGCGCGATGCACGACGACGATGTTGCTGTTAGGCAACGCAACTCCGGGATTGTCCCTGGCGATGGCCGGGTCATGCCAGGTCTTGATCTTGCCCATGAAAATGTCGGCCAGGTTCTCACCCGAGATCTGCACTGGCTGCTTCAGATCCGGAAGGTTGTAGGTGATGACCACCGGGCCCGCGCTTTCGGGAATCTGAACGACCGGCTTCATGCCGGCGAGCTGTTCGTCGGTAAGGGGGGCATCAGAAGCTCCAAAGTCAACCGTGCCCGACTTGACCTGCTGGATGCCGGCGCCGCTGCCTACGGATTGATAGTTGATCTGCACATTCGTGTGCACTTGTGAGTAGCTTTGAATCCAACGCTGCATGACGGGATTGACAAAAGAACTGCCCGCGCCGGTGAGGTTGACTTTTTCCGACCCACCGCTGGAGTTGCAGCCGGAGATGCCCAGGGCGAGCGCGACGCTGCCAACAGCGAGTCCGGCGGAGACCACAAACCGATTTCGATTCTTGCTTAGAGACACAATTTCCTCCAGTTTATTCATCCTTCGTTGTAATAAGCATCGCAGAGGGAGGGTTCGATTCGCGCCGGATTCACGAGATTTTCATGGTGGCCTTGAAGGGCTTGAATATGCCGAACGGGGCAACGCACAGAGCGGCTAACGACTCCCAGTAGAGAGAAAGCAGCTTTCATTCAGCCCGGCGCCGGGCGGTTGTCAGCACAAAGGAGAAGTAAATGGCAAACCTGAAGGGCAAAAAGATCGCAATCTTAGCAACTGACGGAGTCGAGGCTGTAGAGCTGACCGAGCCGAAAAAGGCACTGGAGAACGCCGGAGCCACGGTCGATGTTATTTCCCTGAAGTCCGGAGAAATCAAGGGCTTCAATCACGACGAACCCGGTCCGTCGATCAAGGTCGACAAGGCAATCGGGGAGGTGACGGCGGAAGATTACGACAATCTCGTGCTTCCGGGCGGGGTGGCCAATCCGGATAAACTGCGCACTCATCCTGAAGTGATTCAGTTCATCAAGCGCTTCGTCGACGACGGGAAGGTGGTTGCCGCCATCTGTCATGGTCCGTGGACGCTGATCGAAGCGGGCGTGGTCCGAGGTAGAGTTTTGACCTCATGGCCATCGCTGAAGACGGACATCACGAATGCCGGAGGGACATGGGTCGACAAAGAAGTGGTCACTGACAAGGGCCTCATCACCAGCCGGAATCCGGATGACTTGCCAGCGTTTAACAAGGAGATCGTTGCGGAGTTTTCGCGGGGCCTGCCGCTGCGGATAGCCAGTTAGAGAATTCCCTTTTGAAAGGAATGAGGGGCGCGTCGATTTTAGACGGCCCCTCGTGTTATTTGGGCTGGCTGATGCTACGCGAACACTCGATTGTGAACCTAGCTCATAGTTTGCCGACGGGCTGAAAACACCTTGCTAAGAGCGCTGATCTCATGCGACGCTAAGGCGAGAAAGCCTCGGAGGCCCTATGGGTGTAAGTGGGGAATCATTCGAAAAATGGATGAGCGGTATCAAGGACGCTCTCGAAATAGTCTTGGTGTTTTGCGGTATTGGATTCTTGCTCACCCTAATCTTTAGCTCAACCGTGCAGCATCAAATCGGAAAGGGCCTGGCTTCTTTATCGGCGGTGGGCATTACCTCCATCGAAGTCGGCCAGCTCAAGATCGAACTGAAAGAGCAGAAGGCCGCGACCGCCGAGGCTCGACAAGCCGCCATAGATATAGCTAACCATCCCCCTAAACTTTCAAGCAGCGAATTGCGCCAAAACCCACAAGATGGTGCGCCTACTCCGAATCTTGCCCCCGCGCTCCAAATTGTTACTTCGCCTGGTAATTTCTGGGTTTATCTGGGTCAATTTCAGGCTGGCCAGTTTCTTGCTACTCCTAACTTCGAAACGGCAAACTCGAGCATTCCTAAAGCCGGGGACAGACTAAAGGCTCTTACAGATACCTACGAGCGTGATGCCGTTCCGAAGCTTGAAGGATCTAAATGGAAGCTAGGCAATATTATTGGGGTCGTGCGCGAAGGCCAATACGTCTTCGTGAGAGAAACCGTTTCGGTTGAAGGCGGAAATATCTGGCTCCATGCGGACACCGAACGCTAGCCAGAGGGCGGCCACTATGTAGCCTTGCCCGTTGACTCGGTTTTAATGGAGGTATGGTTCGCCGTAATCTGACGACCCTGACTACTCGGCGTAGCTCTTCACCCACTCGATCAGGCTGCGCACTGGCGTTCCGGTTGGGCCTTTGGCCAGCCAGGGCTTTTGCTCTTCGAGCCAGGCGACGCCTGCGATGTCGAGATGAATCCAAGGGGTTTCGCCGACGAACTCCTTCAGGAACATGGCAGCCGTTGTCGCGCCGCCCCAGCGGCTTCCGCCGGTGTTCATGATGTCGGCGATCTGTGACTTGATCTGGTCGCGGTACTCGTCTTCCTCTGGCAATCTCCAGAACTTGTCTCCGGAGATCTTCAGTTGCCTCGACAAAGTGTCCGTAGGCCTCATCGTTGTTGGAGAAGACACCAGCATTGACCATGCCCAGCGCCACCACGCATGCTCCGGTTAGGGTAGCCGCGTCGATGAGGTGGGTAACGCCGAGCTGCTTGGCATAATGCAGGCCATCTGCCAGCACCATGCGCCCTTCAGCGTCGGTGTTCATGACTTCGATCGTCTTGCCCGACATCGCCGTGACCACGTCTCCTGGGCGATAGGCTTTGCCGGAGGGCATATTCTCCGCCGAGCAGACCACACTGATCACCTTGACCTTGGGCTTGAGCAGGGCAATCGCGCGCATCGCGCCCAGCATCGCCGCGCCGCCGGCCATGTCGTACTTCATCTTCTCCATGCCTTCGGAGGGCTTGATCGAGATGCCGCCCGTGTCGAAGGTGATGGCCTTGCCGATCAGGCCGAGGACCGGGCCGTCAGCCGGTGCACCCTCAGGCTCGTAGGTGGTCACGATCAGCGCCGGAGGCTGTTCGGAACCTTGTGCTACTGCCCAGAACGCGCCCATCTTCAGCTCATGCAGCTTCTCGGTGGAATAGACCTCACACTTCAGGCCGACTTCTTTGGCCATCTCGGCGGCACGTTCGCCAAGAACCGTAGGCGGCAGCACATTGCCGGGCTCGTTGACCAGCGAACGCGCCCAGTTCTGCGATTCGGCGAGGATGGTTCCTTCGACAAGAGCGAGCTTCCGCGATGGATTTGTCGTCGGAGGTGTCGGGGGTTGGCACGAGGATGTGGAGGAGATTCACGCTCTGGTCTTTGCGGTCGGAGCGGTAGGTGTCGGGATCGAAGTCGGCAACGATGGCGCCTTCGGTCACTGGCGCGAATGCACGGTCCCGGCGGCAGCAGTTCGGAATCGGGAACGGCGATGGTGATCTCGCGAATGGTTCGCGGCTTGGCGAAGCGCACGGCTGTCCCTGCGGCTCGCCGCAACGTCATGGACGTTCACTTTGTGCGGCTTTGCCCAGGCCGACCAGGAGCAGTCGCTTCGCGCTCAGCCCGACGGGCGAGTGGAGCAGCAGCGTCTCGTTGGCGGTGGCTTTGAATTCGCCGGAGGCCAGCACAGCCGCGGCTGCGGCGGTTACGGCAGAGTCGGCGGTCAGCAGCGCCAGCTCAGGTTTGGCGTCTTTGTCTTTGGAGGTGGAGTGGTCGATGGCGAAAACAGTGAGCAGTTCGGACTGGACGCCGGCGGCGTCGCTGAATTTCAATTCGGTTTTCATGTTCCTCTTTTTGCGGTATTTTAACGTGTCTATATTATCGTCCGTCCATGAGAGCGGCGGTCGTCAGTCGTCAAGTTGCTGGCAGGCAAAGGTATTCAAGGCCTTGCGGGCAGCCTTCAGGTCGCTCTGCCAGGCGCGCCTGTCTTCGTCCGATAGGCTCACCCTTGCAAGCGCGGCTGCTAATTCAGGTCCAGAGCGAGGCTTTTTTAGTTCGGCCGCGGCCTCTGCCGTCATCGACGATTGCGGGTCGTGTTGCTGGCTCATCCACACGTTCAAGCGCAGATCTATGCCAGAGTTTGAAATCTGCTCCATGAACCAGGCGGTCAGCTTTACATTCGCGATTTTGCCGTCGTCTGGCTCCGCTTTGGAGTTAATCTCGAGTTCAATGGCTCCCTCATCGTCGTAGAATTCGCGCATTAATTGCTGATGCTTTGATGTCAATGCGACAACGCGCTCGAGAGCAAGTTCAAAAGCGGCGCTGCCAACCCCTTCTTCGAAGTCCGCCGACCAAACGCTGTTTGTGAACGGGCCAGATCCGGACTTCCAAGTGAACTTTGAAGGCAGAGAGAATCGCTCTGACATCGTCGAGAGATCTCGAGAGGGATGACGGAGTGTGAGCCGGAACCACCAGGAATCTTTGACCCTTTTCATACAGAACACGCCCGATTTGATTGTATCGTCCGACGCAGGGTGACGCTTGCTGCTCTTGGCGAGGTCTAATTCTTGCATTTACAGCTCGTGCCGGCAGTTGGTCGCTATCCGAGGGTGGCTGCGAGAGTTGGCGCGGAAGGGGTGAGGAGAGGTCGCGGGGATTCTTCGCCTGGGGCTCAGAATGACGTGCTTAAGGAAGTGGCAAAGCGCCTTACTTTGCGTACTTCCCCTTGCTATGAGCAATCGCCGCCCGCGCCTCGCGGTCGGCATCTTTGCGTTTTCGGTTTCGCGCTTGTCCCAGTCTTGTTTGCCCTTGGCGACGGCGAGTTCGCATTTGACCTTGCCCTTGCGGAAATACAGCCGGGTGGGGATGAGCGTATGTCCCTTTAACTGCGTCTGTCCGAATAGCTTTTCGATTTCGGTGTTGTGCAGCAAGAGTTTACGGGTCCGCAATGAATCATGATTCTGGGAGCTGTCGTGGGAGTAGGGTCCGATATGGGCGTTCAGCAGGAAAGCCTCGCCGTCTTTGATCAGCCCATAAGCGTCTTTGAGATTGGCATTGCCGTGGCGGATCGATTTGACTTCGCTGCCGCGCAGGGCGACTCCGGCCTCAAAGCGGTCGAGCAGGAAGTAGTTGTGGCTGGCGGCGCGGTTGACTGCGGCGTCGCGTTCGCCCGAGGCAACCGGGTCGCGCGGTTTCTGTTTCTGCGAGGGGGTCGGCCCTACCGTATGTGTAGCCTGGCGCGCCATGGAATGAGGACTCTATCTCAATGCTAGCACGCAGGATACGCTGCCCTGAAGGCGGCCCGGCCGAGGAAACCGGCCCCGCCGCCGATGCTATACTCGGGGAGCGAAGCGTGGTGAAAACAGCAACATCCAGCGCCGGTTGCGCCAACGGCAACCGTCTGCAGGTCTGGCGCCAATCCTCCGCCGATCGCCGCATGAAAGACGCGAATAAGCCAGCTGGCCCGGCGGTTACCCGTGGCCGGAATCGACCTATATCGAGGATCTCCCCGTTGCGGACTTTCCCGCAGTGGACTTTATTGTGGAGTGGCATGAGTCGTCAAAAATTTACGGGCACGCGTTCGACCTTGTCCGCCGTCCTGAGTGTTGCCGTTCTTTTGGTGCTTGTCATTTCCAGCGCCTCCGTCCCCAAGGTTCACGCAGAGTCAGCCTCCAAGGACTACAAGAGCGGTCAGGCCGCCGAGGCCATCGACGACATCGACGGCGCCTACACTTTCTATCTGAAGGCCTTCCAGAAGGACCCCAAAGACGGTCGCTATAAGACAGCTTACGAGCGGATGAAATTTTCCGCCGCCGCGCTGCATACCAAGCGCGGTGAGAAGCTGCGTGACCAGGGCGATTTCGTTGGCGCGATGACCGAGTTCATGCACGCGCTTGAAATTGACCCCTCCTATGAGCTCGCTCAGCAGGACATCGATGCGACCAAGCGTGCCATGGGCAAACCCGAGGAGCGGTCAGAGACCTCCGTCAGCACGACTGAGTTGAACGAGCTGGGCGAGATGTCCTCACCGGTTCAGTTGCGTCCCATTTCGAATGAACCGCTGACCGTCCATTCGGTCGAAGACAGCAAGATCATCTATCAGACCGTCGGCAAACTGGCTGGGATCAACGTCCTCTTCGATCCCGACTACAACGGCAAGCGCATTCAGGTCGATCTCTCCAACGTCTCGCTCTACGATGCGTTGCACATCATCGGCACCATCTCCGGTACCTTCTGGCGGCCGATCACTTCCAATACTATTTTCGTCGCGCAGAATACCCGCGCCAAGCGGACCGAGCTCGACGAACAGGCGGTGCAGACCTTCTATCTCGCGAATGCCTCGCAGCAAAACGACTTGAACGATGTCTCGACTGCGCTCCGGAATGTGCTGACCAACGCGAAGATTTACGGCGTCCCCAGTCAGAACGCGATCGTAATGCGCGCCACTCCCGACGAACTGCTGCTGGCGCAGAAGCTGGTCAACGATCTCGACAAGGCCCGGCCCGAAGTCGTCGTCGATGTTGCGGTGCTTGAAGTCAACAAGAACAGAATGCGGAATATCGGTATACAGCTTCCACAGACCGCCTCGGTCTCTATCAGCACACCGACGTCAGTGACCTCGACCTCGACGACCACGACCACAGACACAGGCAGCACGACGAACAACAATCTGACTCTGAACAATATCGCACATCTGAACGCTAATGATTTCGCGGTCACTATCGGACAAGCGCAGGCCAACCTGCTGCTCAGTGACAGCGACACCAAAGTGCTTGAGAATCCTCGCCTTCGCGCCTCCGACGGTCAGCAGGCAACGCTCAAGATCGGCTCCCGCATTCCGATTGCGACCGGATCGTTCTCGAACGGCGTCGGTGGTTCGGCGCTCGGCGGCATCGGCGCGGTGCAGACCCAGTTCCAGTACATCGACGTGGGCGTCAACATCGATATGAAGCCGACCATCCACTTCAATCGCGACGTCACCCTCAAGCTGAAGATTGAAATCTCGTCCGAGAGCGGTTCCACGACCATCAGCGGTGTGACCGAACCGATTATCAGTCAGCGGACTGTCGATCAAGTGATCCGGCTCAAGGAGGGCGAGGTCAACCTGATCGGCGGCCTGCTTGACGACGAAAAGGACAAGAGCATCAGCGGCTGGCCGGGCCTTGGCGAAATTCCGTTCCTGAAATACCTCTTCAGTACAATCTCGACCACCAAGATCGATGACGAGATCGTCTTTCTGCTGATTCCGCATGTGGTGCGTGCGTCGGAGCTGACACCGCTCAACCTTGAGACCATCGACACCGGCACGACCAGCGGATTTGAGATTCGCCGTAAACCATCGGCCCAGGATGGAACTGCGCCGCAGGCGACCACGCCCGCGCCCATCTCAAATAGCGCGGCGAACAATGCCGGCAACGGCGGAGTTACCGGACAGACCGCGACCGTCGCGGCGGGCAACGCTCTCGCCGCCATGCACAACCAGGCAATCGCCAATCCGGGACTTCCGGTAGTGCTGCAGCTGGTCGCTCCTTCCACGCCGCAGAAGGTGGGCAGCAACTTCGAGGTCATGGTGAACTTGAACGGAGGCCACGATATCTACTCCGTGCCAATGCAGATCCAGTACGACCAAAGCAAGCTCACGCTGATCAACGTGGACGCGGGGAACTACCTGGGCGGCGGCGACGGCCAGGCAGTGGCGCTCGTCCATCGCGACGACGGCAGCGGTGGCGTGGCCATCTCCGCCTCGCGGCCGCCGGGAGTTGCCGGAGTCAACGGCAGCGGCCAGGTCTGCGTCATGACCTTCCAGGCCAAGGCGCCGGGTGAAGCGACGATCGCTATCTCCCGGCCCGGGGCGAAAAACAGCGCCCAACAGTCGCTCCCGGTAACTGGATCGCAGGCTACCGTGCACATTCAGTAGGCTGCGATGAGGATGATTGGCGACAACTCCGGCAAACGGCCACGGCGGTGGAAAGGCCGCGGTTCGGCTGCTGAAAGCGGCCTGACATTGGTCGAATTGATCGTGACGGTGGCGATTCTGGCGATCCTGGCCTCGGCCGCCGTTCCGGTCACGCGCTTCGAGGTCAAGCGGGCCAAGGAGCGCGAGCTTCGCTACGACCTTTGGCAGATGCGGGACGCGATCGACAAGTACAAAGACGCCGCCGACAAGGGCGCCTTTCAAACCAAGGTCGACAGCCAGAACTATCCGCCCGATCTCGAAACGCTGGTCAACGGAGTCGATGTGCAGGGCAAGAAGCTGAAGTTTCTGCGCAGGATCCCTGTCGATCCGATGACCGGCAAGGCGGAGTGGGGGTTGCGTTCGATGCAGGACGACGCCACCAGCGATTCCTGGGGCGGGCAGAACGTCTTTGACGTCTACAGCAAGTCGGAAGGTACCGCGCTCGACGGCGACGAAGTATAAGGACTGGTAGCGTAGAAATGGGCAAGCATCAGAAATGGGAAACGCGATGAATTGCATTCGACGCAAGGCGAGAGCGGGCAGATGCGCGGCGAAGACGGCTTCACGCTGATCGAGCTGATGATCGTGATCGTGGTGATTGGCGGTCCTCGCGACCATCGCGATTCCGAGACTATCTCAGTTCGATCAAGGCGTCCAAGGAGGCCGTGCTCAAAGAAGACCTCCACGTCATCCGCCAGCAGATCGACGCCTATACCAATGACAAGGAGAAGGCGCCCCAGGCGCTCGACGACCTGGTCTCGGCGGGATATATGAAGTCGATTCCCGAAGATCCGATGACCCATACCAACACCACCTGGGTCACGACGACTGACGATTCCGTGCAAAGCCTCGACCAGACCGATTCCGGGATCACCGACGTGCACAGCGGCTCATCGGAGCAGGGCACCGACGGACGGCCTTATTCGGAGTGGTAGCCGGTCGCCTCGCGTAGAGTAAAGCTGTGAGGCCCCCCCTCGGCAACGAAGTCTCTCCTGCGCAGCTCAACACCTCCGCGCCGTCCATTCCCGAAGTTCCCGAGGTGTATGCGTACTTCTGCACACTCCTAGCCCTTGCAAAAGAGCGTTTCGATGGAGAACTCGGCGGCAAGCTCGTGCTCTCCGGGCAGCTCGATGCTCGGGGCGCTGCCGTTGCACTCGCGGCGAATATTGCCGGCGCGGCCACGCTAGGAGTGGATGCCGACTCAGAGCGGCTGCGGCAGGGAATTCGCAACGGCTTTTGCGACTTTGTCGTCAACAATCTCGATGAGGCACTGCGCATCCTTAAGAACGAGGTGCGCAAAAAACAGCCAGTCTCGGTTTGCCTTGAGAGCGACCTCGACGCGACGTTGACCGAGGCCGTCGAGCGCGGATTGCAGCCTGACCTGGTGGTTTTTAGCGATCAATCCGCGGCCATCGAAACTCTCGTCGCGCGTGGTGCAATCCCTCTAGACGAGTGCCCGGAGCCGAAAACGCAATCCGAAGAGATCACCTGGACCGCCGAGTCGGCCCCAGCGCTGTGGCTGCCTAAGGTCGATGCGCTTGCCGCTCAAGCTCTTCCCGCTGGAGATGAACGCTCCCGCTGGCTGAAGCTCGCGCCTCGATATCTTGGGCGCATGATGGCCGGTCAGCATTATCTCCGGATGACCACAGAAGAAGCGAGCCAATTTGGAAAGTTGGTAGTCGATGCGATGGCAGGAGGTTCGATTGGAACGAAGATCACGATCCAGCGGCAGCATTTGCCACCTCATCAGCCGCCGCACTGATCTCCGCCCACACTTCATTGAGGCCGCGTTTGGTTTCGGCCGAGCACAACAGCATTCGATCGATCCCTAGACCTTCGCGCAACGCTTTCTCGGCCTTGACGCGCGCGTTGCCTGAGAGCCGATCAGCCTTCGTCCCAACCACTAGAAACCGCCGCCCTACGCTTGCCAGGAACTCGATCAGCTGGGCATCTGCCGGCTGGACGGGAATGTTGCTGTCGACGAGGCATATGCATAGCGAGAGGGTCTCGCGATTTGTAAGGTACGGGTCGATGAACTTCGGCCATTCGGCCGAGATCGATTTCGAAATCTTGGCATAGCCGTAACCTGGAAGGTCGGCAAAGATCCAGCGGGGTTGCTGCCGGGTAGGGCTGTCGGCGATGGCGAAAAAGTTGATCGCACGCGTGCGACCAGGGGTCTGCGAGACCTTTGCTTGATTCGACCCGAGCAGGGCATTGATCAGGCTTGACTTGCCTACATTGGACCTCCCCAGAAAGGCGACCTCGGGAGCTGTCGGCGGAGGGAAGTGTTCAGGCGCCATCGCCGAGAGCAGGAATTTTGGGTAAACGCGCATCGTCCTCTTGAGACTAACTGATTGGGGACGATGCGGATGTTCCGCTTGCGCGGATCTTCCTTAGAATCGAGACGGAGACCTATGACAGATCGCATCGAAATATTGTCTGAAGACCGCGTCTTTGTGCTCTCCGGCGCGGGCATCAGCGCGGAGAGCGGCATTGCCACCTTTCGTGCCAGCGATGGCCTTTGGAGTGGTCACCGCATCGAAGACGTCGCTACGCCCGAAGGCTGGCACGCCGACCCGGGCCTGGTTTGGCGCTTCTATTCGCAACGTCGCCGTGATGCTGCCGGGGCGAAGCCGAATTCGGCGCATCGGGCTTTGGCGGAACTCGAAGCCGCTATTGGCGAGCGATTCTTTCTCTGCACCCAAAATGTCGATGACCTGCACGAGCGAGCCGGATCGCGGCGGATGATTCACATGCATGGCCAGCTCTTCGAATCGCGCTGCGAAGACGATTGCGGGGAGCCGAGTCTTCGCCGATCGGGGCGAGTATGAATCGCTCGCCGCTATTCCGAGCTGCGCTTGCGGCGCTCGCATTCGTCCGCATATCGTCTGGTTTGGCGAGATTCCGCTCGAGATGGACCGTATTCAACGCGAGATCGATCGCTGCACCGTACTGCTCGTCGTCGGCACCTCGGGAGTCGTCTATCCCGCAGCCAATTTTGTTCATTGGGCGAATCAGCGCAACCGCTCGGGAGGCCAGCAGGTGCGCACGGTCTACGTTGGTCCGGAACGGCCGGCGAATGCGGAGGCCTTCAGCCAGGTAGTTCTGGGAAAGGCGGGCGAAGTGTTGCCGGGATTGTTTGCAGTCTCGTAGTGAGTAGGGAATGCACCTCGACTACTGCTGGCTTCGCAGCAGCTGGTTCGCCGGGCGCAGGAAGAAGATGATCGCGCCTGAAACCACCAGCGCCCCTGACATCAGCAGAAATCCGGCCTGAGAATTTCCGGTGATTGCCTGCAGCCATCCCACCAGCCATGAGCCTCCAAAAGCTCCCAGCGCCCCGCAGGAGTTCACCAGAGCCAGGATCTCCCCGGCGACGTTGCTTGGCAGCATCTCTGGAAAGATCGCCCAGAATGGGCCGTAGGGCGCGTACATGCAGCCTCCGGCGAGGATTAGGAATCCATACGCCGCCCAGAAGCTGTGCGTCGGCGGTGAGGTAAGAGCCGAACATGGCGATGCCGCCCAGCACAAGGAATGGCCAGACAAAGCGCTTGCGGCTGAGCGTGCGGTCGGAGAAGTAGGCCACCAGCAGCATCAGGATGATGCCAAGCAGATAGGGAACTGCGCTCAACAGGCCGACTGTCTCGATACCCTGGCTCATGCCCGCGCGGATCATCGTCGGCAGCCACAGCACGAAGCCGTAGAGGCCAAAGCTCCAGCAAAAAAACTGTACGCAGAGCAGCAGAACGCTGGGGATCCGAAGGGCCGCAAAGAAGTTGGAGGTTCTGGCGGAGCGCATGCTGTTCGAGCGCCAATTCGCTCTCTAGATGTTTGCTCGCATCCTGGCTGAGCCACGAAACCTGCTCCGGCAGATCGCGAACAACGAAGAACCAGACGAAGGCCCACAGGACCGAGGGAAGTCCCTCGATCACAAACGTCATCTGCCAGCCGACGGCCTTGATCAGATAGCCGGTTGCAGCTGACATCCATAGCACCGTGATCGGGTTGCCGAGAATGAGGATCGCGTTGGCCCGCGATCGTTCTGTCGCGCGTGAACCAGTTGGTGATCAGGATCAGCATGGCGGGGAAGATCAGGCTCTCTGCAACGCCGAGCAGCAAGCGGTCGATCGCCAGTAGCCAGAACTGGTGGATGACGCCAGTCAGAGCCGCGAGTATGCCCCATAGGATGAGCGAATAAAAGACTAGCCGGCTCGCGCTCTTCCGCCGCGCGTAGGCGATACCGGGGACTTGAAAAAAGAAATAGCCCAGGAAGAAGAGCGAACCGAGCAACGCAGTCTGGGAGTTGGTGATGTGGAGCGTCTTCGCCAGGCCGGCCGCGGCGCCGAAGCCGTAGTTGGCGCGGTCGAGATACGCCAGGCTGTAGGTCACGAAGACGGCGGGCAGCAGGTAAAACCAGCGCCGCCGCAGCTCTCGTTTGACTCCCACCGCGTCGCGATCCTGCCCAGTCAGCACACAAGTTTTATAGCAGCTTCCGGGGACCCGGGAAGCACGAGGGCCTTTAATCCTGCGCATGGGGAGGGAAAGGCACCCAAATTGAATCCTAATTAGAATCGAGTGGCCGTCTCTGGTGTCGGCCCGAACGTTTTTGAAAATGGGAGCCACTTTGTACAAACTGCGGATGGTTTACCTCTCTCTGCTTAGCACGAGCTTCGCCGCCTTCATCGGCTGCCAACCACAGCCGGCGAATCAGCCAGCTCCCGAGGCAGCCACAGCTCCGGTGGTTTCTGCCGCCTCGATTCCGGGGCCGGTAGCCGGCACCCGTCTGACCGAGGACTACGTTCGTCGCATCGGTGGCTATGCCTACCTCTGGGGTTGGCCGATGGTAAACATGCATAATCGCAAGCTGATTTTGTCCAAGCTCCCGGAGCCGGGTCTGATGGGCGGCATCGTCCCGGTGGCTCCGATGAACCAGCTCTCTATGTTGCGCGACTACATCGATCCCGGCGAACGTCTTGTCGCCTGCCCCAATCAGGACGTTGTCTACGGCTTCGGCCTCTTCTCGCTCGACCAGGAGCCAGTAGTCGTTCAGGTGCCTGACTTCGGCGATCGATTCTGGGTCTACCAGGTTGTCGATCAGCGCACCGATTCCTTCGTTCAACTGGGAAAGATGTATGGCACCAAACCCGGGTTTTATCTCCTCGCCGGACCTGCCTGGAAGGGAACCGTTCCCAACGGCATCACCGGAGTCTTTCATTCAAAGACCAATCTCGGAGCTGTCATTCCCCGCGTTTTTATGGACGATACCGCTGCTGACCGTCAGGCGGTTCAACCACTGTTGACTGGGATCCTGATGTATCCGCTCAGCAAGTTCACGGGACAATCGCAGACTAAGGACTGGAGCCAAGTCCCGAGCTTTCCGAATGCCTCCACCGGGGAGGAAGAGACGAAGTGGGTTCAGCCCGAGACCTTCTTCGATGAACTGGGCGCGATCCTCAAAGAAGTTCCGCCATTGCCGGGTGAAGAAGCACTTTACTCCAACTTCCAGAGTGTTCTCGACGCAGCATCAAAAGACCCAAAGCTGCACGCGGCCCTGGTCGCCTCTGCCGTCGATGCCGACAAGAACCTCATTAGCCCTCTTTTTCAGTTCCACAACAGCGGTCTGCCGCTCGCCTATAACTGGACCACGATCAGCAATGGCGCGGCCTTCGGCACCGACTATTACACTCGCGCCGCGGTCGCGAAATCCAACATCTTCGTTAACTCGGCCCGCGAGACGAAATATTTCTACCAGGACTCCGACGGTAGCGGCCAACAGTTGAATGGAAACCATGCCTATACGGTTACCTTCGCCGCTGGCCAGACCCCTCCGGTCAAAGGATTCTGGTCGCTCACGCTTTATAACCAGCACCACTTTTTCGCGCCCAACGAAATGAAGCGCTACTCTATCGGCACCAAGAACAAGACGCTCGTCACTGCGCCCGATGGATCGCTGACGATCTACGTCCAGTCGATTCCACCAGAGGGCGACAAGCGTGCGAACTGGTTGCCTGCGCCCAAGGACGACTTCGTTCTCTACGTCCGTTCGTATTGGCCGGAAGATAGCATTCTCAGCGGCACGTGGACGCCGCCAGTCGTGACGAAAACAAAATGAAAGTGGCGGAAGACACGCAGGGTTTTATCCACACACATAGGAGTACATGATGAAGCGGATTTCCCTTTTGGTATGCGTTCTCTTGTTGGTCGGCTGCACCCCTGCCGCGAAGCAGAGTGCAGGAAGCACCGCTCCTACGGACAAGGAGATTGTTGATGCCTACACCTACCTTTATGGAAGGTTCCTGGTGCTGCAGCAGGAGAACCTCGATATCAATGTGGAGAAGACCGGCTACAACAAGGTCAAGTACAACCCGCTTGGATCGGCCGCGTTCGTAAATCCGAATCTGGACGTGGCCTATCTGGAGGCCTGGATCGCGGTCGACCCTACTCACGCCGTCATTCTGAACGTTCCGAGGATTCAGGGGCGCTATTACACGGCGGAGCTCTTGGATGGATGGGGCGAGGTCATTGCAAATGTGAATGAGCGGACGTTTCCGAAGACTCCGAACGGAAAGTTTGCTCTGGTCATGAAGGGCACGGCTCCGACGATTCCCGACGACGCCGTGAAGATTGAGGTGCCTTGCGCGAAGACGAAAATGTTGTCGCGAGTGGAGTTGAAGGGAACGCCGTCGGTGGCTGAGAAGCTTCAGCATGAGTTCACGCTGACCGCGCCTGACGGGATTAACATTGCGCCTCCGATCTCAATTCCTGAGTTCAGCAATGCGAAGCCGATAGGCGGAGAGATCTTTCAGAACGTGGATCAGGTTATCGCCAGCTGCGAAGACGCGATGCCCAGCGCGAATGCGATGCAGGCGCTTGCGAAGAAGGTGGAAACCTACCGCGGTTCGAGCGCTGAGGCGAAGAGCAGGGTCGATAGCGTTGTGATGGGGCAGGCGATCCCGGCATTTCAGGCGGGCGCGAAAGGGTTTGGAACGCAGAAGGGGGGCTGGTCGGTGTCCTATAAGGCCGGCAAGTTCGGCGACGACATGATGGCGAGAGACATCATTAACTACGGCGGTTTGTGGGCTAACGAAATCAGCGAAGCGCTCTACTTTGTCGGCTTGACCGATAGTGACGAGCAGCTCCTTAACGGAGACGGCAAATATGAGATACGTTTTCCGGCGGACGCGCTTCCCAGCTGGGAAGTGGATGCATTCTGGTCGGTTACGCTCTATAGCGTGCCGGACTATCACGTTGTGCAGAACCCGATGAAGCGCTACGGTTTGAATAACCTTTCGCCACTCAAGAAGAACCCCGACGGTTCTTTGAGCATCTGGCTCGGCTCGTCGCTGCCAAAGGGAAGTCCTGCCTCAAACTGGCTTCCGACCCCGACTGGCAAGGACTTCTCGTTGAACCTGCGGATGTACGTACCGAAGCAGGATGTTCGCGATGGCAAGTGGTTTCCGCCGCCGATCGCCAGAGTTGCTCCGTAAAGACGCCGACGGCTGAACATCTGACAAAAGCGAAGCGCTCCAAAGCTTGCCCCCTTGCACTTCTACAAGAGATGAGGTAGTACTTCTTGTAGAAGCGAAAGGGAGGGCGCATTGGAAGAGCAACGAATTGATCTCCCGCAGGGCACGTTGGACCTGCTTATCTTAAGAACGCTCTCGCTTGGGGCGCAGCATGGCTGGGCGATTTCCGAGCGCGTGCAGCAGGTATCGAGCGACGTGCTCCGAATCCAGCAAGGTTCCCTCTACCCCGCGCTGCACCGGCTCGAACGCCGGGGCTGGATCAAGGCGAAGTGGGGTACATCAGAAAACAATCGCCGCGCTAAATACTACGAACTCACGCGCACCGGGCATAAGCAACTCGAAGCCGAAACCGATAGTTGGCGCAAGCTCGCTGCTGCGGTGGCGCAGGTGCTGGAAAGCGTCTAAGAGAGTAGCTGAGGGGCCAGTCCATGTGGAATGATTTGCGTTTTCGGTTGCGGTCCTTGTTTCGCCGGGAAGTCGTTGAAACCGAGCTGAATGAAGAGCTGCGTTTTCATTTCGAGAATGAAGTCGAGAAGTATAAGCGGGCGGGAATGGCGCCCGAAGAGGCCAAGCGGCGCGCCCGGCTTTCCTTCGGTGGTCATGAACAGGTCAAGGAAGATATCCGCGTGGCGCATGGCACGAACTTTATTGACAACACACTTCAGGATCTCGGCTATGCAGTTCGCCAGCTCAGAGCCAACCCCACCTTCGCCATTGTTATCACTCTCACTCTCGCCCTGAGCATAGGGGCGAACAGCGCCATCTTCAGCGTGATCCATGGGGTGCTGTTGAAATCACTGCCTTATCCTGAACCGGATCGGCTGGTGAGGATTTTTCTTTCAAATGCGAACTATCCCAAGTTTCCGTTGAACCCCTTCGACTTTCGCGACTTTCGCAGCCGGAGCCAGTCCTTCGAGTCGCTCGCCGCCTTCACCCGCGGAGATGTTCAGCTCGCAGGATCGGGTGAGCCGGTCAGGCTCAACGCCTTTGGTATTACCTCCGGATATTTCCATACCCTCGGCCTGCAGCCGCAGCTTGGGCGTGAATTCGACGAGAAGGCGGAGATCCCCGGCAACGGCCTCGCAGATCATTTTGAGCGACCGGCTATGGCGAACGCGTTTCGATGCCGCGCCCGATATTATCGGTCGCAAGATCACCCTGAACCTGCTGCCATTCACCGTCGTCGGCGTCATGCCTCCTGGCACCGATCATCCCGGAAATGAGTATCAGCCCCTGCCGTATGGCGAAGACGTCGACGCCTGGTGGCCGTTCTCTTTTGAGGGCGATCCGGCGCAGCGTGGGTCGCATTACATCGAGGGCATTGGACGGCTGAAGAAGGGCGTCAGCGTCGAGCAAGCAGGCGAGGAGATGAACGCGCTCATGACGCAGCTCGGTCGCGAGCATCCCAATGATCAGGGGTGGAAGGTGGCTGTCGTTCCGCTCGACAGCGAGATTGTCGGCTCCAGCCGGCGGTTGCTGCTTGTGTTACTCGGAGCGGTCGGCATGGTGCTGTTGATCGCCTGCGCCAACGCCGCCAACCTGCTGTTGGCGCGCGCATCGACCCGGCAGCGCGAGATCGCGGTGCGGCTGGCGCTAGGGGCTCCTCGCTCTCGCGTGGTTCGTACAGTTGCTTACCGAGAGCCTGCTGATTTCTTTTGTTGGCGGAGCCGTCGGCTTGGCGCTGGCATGGGTTGGCGTGAAGGCCCTGGTTTCGCTGTTGCCTGCGGGTTTTCCGCGTGCGCATGACATTCATGTGAGCGCTCCGGTCTTTGCGTTTACCTTTGCCGTCAGCCTGATAACGGGAATCCTCTTTGGGCTTGGCGCCTGCGCTTCAGGCCTCGCGAACTGACCCTAATCAGGGTCTGCACAAGGGCGGCCGCGCTACAACTGGCAGCGGACATCAGACCGGGATGCGGAATGCGCTGGTGGTCTCGGAGGTAGCTCTGGCCTGCGTTCTGCTGATCGGCGCGGGGTTAATGCTGCGAAGCCTGCTTAACATCGTGCATCTTGACCCCGGCTTCCGCCAGGACCACGTTTTGACCGCCAGCCTATCCTTGCCGCACGCCGAATATAAAACGCAGGAAGACTCCGCGAAGTTCGTCGCTCAACTTGTTGCGTCGCTGGCGTCTCTGCCCGGAGTGCAGAGCGCGGGGATGGGAAGCGACCTACCCTGGACCGGCTACGACGACAATACGAGTTTCAACATCGAGGGCAAGCAGCCTGCGCCTCATGAGGAGTTTCATGGCCGCTACCACATGGCGAGCGCGGATTACTTCCGCGCGCTCGGTACGCCGCTGCTACGTGGAAGGTTCTTCAACGACGGCGACAAGAAAGACGCGCCTGCGGTGATCATCGTCAACCACGCGCTGGCCGCGCGATACTGGCCCGGTGAAGACGCGATCGGAAAGCGCATCACGTTCGAGGACGCTCCTAAAGAGAAAGACTGGCTTACGATTGTTGGCGTGGTCGGCGATGTGAAGGACCAGCCCAACAGCCCCGACACTCACCCCGCCTTCTGGTGGTCGGCTCTGCAGGTCGGTGCTCCGAACATGGCGCTCGTGGTCCGCGCCGACTCCGACCCGCAATTGCTGATCGATGCTGTGCGGAAGAGCGTAGCCCAACTCAACCCAGCTTTGGCTGTTGGGAATGTTCGATTGATGGAGCAGATCGTTGCCGGCTCGGTCGCGACACCGCGGTTCGCTTTCATTCTGGTGGGACTTTTTGCGGGGCTCGCAATTCTGCTCGCTGCGATCGGAACCTACGGGGTGATCTCTTATTCGGTTACGCAGAGAACACCCGAGTTCGGGCTGCGGATGGCTCTGGGCGCGCGACGGCTCGACGTTCTGCGCCTGGTCCTCGTTCAGGCGGCCAAGCTTGTGTTGTCGGGCACGATTCTCGGAGTCGTCCTCGCGCTGGTGTTGGCCCGCGCTTTGAAGAGCCTGATTTACGAAGTGAGCCCAACCGATCCGATAACCTTTACCGCGATTGCCTTCGCGGTGATCGTAGTGGCGATCTTGGCTTGCTATATTCCGGCGCGAAAGGCTACTGAGGCGGATCCGATGATTGCTTTACGGGCTGAGTGAGCGTTATGTGTGTCCTTAGCCCTTGGCGCCCGCCACGTTCATCTGGAAAGGAGGTTGGCGGCCATTACGAACAGGACCAATCCTGTGATCCTCAGCAAGCATCCGCTGACCACCCGTAATCGCTTTCTTGAGGCATCGTTGGGAAGCTCGCTTGCCAGCTCCGCGACATTCATTCTTGCGTACCAGAACAGCGCCAAAATAGCTGCGGCTACGGCGATCGGCATAATAGTCGGAACGACGCGGGACGAGACAAAGCTATGGTTCAGAATCTCTCTGGCGGGCACGCACAGGGCGATGAAGACTATCGCCCAGCAAGAGATCGACCGGTGTGGGGCCGCGAGTTCGTTGTCGACCCCGAGATGCTTAGAGAGTTGATTATCAAGCGAGATATCCAAAGCATGCCCCTTTCGGCAATCCACCGAGGGGACAAGAGTAAGGAGTCCGGCTCCAGACGGTAGCTTTTCGCTCGGTGCGCCGATCATACTCCTCTCCCGCCAGTCCTTCCTCGGGTTGTAAACTAGAGATTCGAGGATTTATGCCAGAGATACACCGCAGGAAGACCGTAAGCGCGACCATTGGTGCAGGTTCGGGGCAAGTTCGCGTTGGCTCGGATGCGCCGGTTGTCGTGCAGTCGATGACCAATACCGACACCGCCGATATTGCCGGCACCATCGAGCAGGTGGCTGCGCTCTCCGCCGCCGGTTCTGAACTTGTTCGCGTGACCGTGAATAACGATGCTTCGGCCAAGGCCATCCCGTTCATCGTTGAGGGACTGGACCGCCGCGGGATCAACGTCCCCATCATTGGCGACTTTCACTACAACGGCCATCAGCTGCTGAAGAAGTATCCCGAGTGCGCGCGTTCGTTGGCGAAGTACCGCATCAATCCGGGCAACGTCCAAGATCGGGCTTAAGGGCGATGACAACTTCCGTACCATGATCGAATGCGCGGTCGAGAACCAGAAGCCGGTGCGGATTGGGGTGAACTGGGGTTCGCTCGACCAGGCGTTACTCACTCACATGATGGACGAGAACTCCCGCCTCGCCCAGCCGCTCGACGCCCGCGACGTGATGATGGAGGCGATGGTGGTGAGCGCGCTCGATTCTGCCGCCGCTGCTGAACAGTACGGCCTGCGCCACGATCAGATTATTTTGAGCGCGAAGGTCAGCGGAGTCCGCGACCTGATCGATGTTTACGAGGTGCTGGCGTCGCGCTGCGATTATCCGCTGCATCTGGGCCTGACCGAAGCCGGAATGGGCATGAAGGGGATCGTCGCGTCGGCCGCCGGTCTCGCCCCGCTGCTGCTGAAGGGGATCGGCGACACGATTCGCGTCTCGCTCACACCCAGCCCAGGCGGGGACCGGACGGAAGAGGTTCGGACCGGGCAGCAGATCCTGCAATCGCTTTCGATTCGCAGCTTTACGCCTCAGGTGACCGCTTGCCCCGGCTGCGGACGGACCACCAGCACTTATTTTCAGGAACTTGCCCAGCAGATCCAGAGTTACCTTCGAGACACTATGCCGCAATGGCGTGAGCAATATGCCGGGGTGGAGGAATTAAAGGTCGCGGTGATGGGCTGCGTCGTCAACGGCCCCGGCGAATCGAAACACGCCAATATCGGAATTTCGCTCCCCGGCACTTTCGAGGAACCGAAAGCGCCCGTCTACATTGACGGACGTCTGGCGGTAACCTTGCGCGGGGACGACATCATTCCGGAGTTCAAGCAGATACTGAACGACTACATTGCCCAGCGGTACGGCACGACCTCGACCGAGAGGCAGCTGGTCGAAGTCACTTAGTTAATATTCTGCTACTAACCATCGCAATATCTTCTGGTTATCCGCATCCGAGCCGGTTCAGATATTCCGTTCCTTTTCGGGAACTATATCGATATACCTACCCAACTGAGTTACTAAAGTGCTAGATTTTTGTTATGCAAAACGAGTACGTTAGTTTCACTTTACAAGTCACTCATGGGAGGGTACCGGGATGCGCCAAATGGCGTTTCTCTGGCTGGCGGTTACGGGGGGTAGTGTGTCTCTACAGGCCTCGGCGGCGACCGCCAGGCCCTGTTTCGACATGCTCCAGGCCGGCCAGCACCTGAACCAGGATGTCTGCATCCACGCTCATGTCTATGACGTGATCGAGCTCGCCGACGGCACTCGCTTCCTCGACGTTTGCAGCCCGGAGATCTCTGATGCCGCCTGCCATTTCACGATCATCAGCCTCCGCCAGGACCGCAAGGAGGTTGGCAGCCTCGATTCGCTGCGCGGACAGGAGATCGATGTTCGCGGGACGATCCATTCTCTGGCCGATCGCGCGGGGATCATCCTCAGCCACGAGCGCCAGCTTCACGGAGGAGCGGAGAAGTTCCGTCCCAATCCCGCATTGATCAAAGGCTTCTCTGCCGCCGACGGCAAGTCAGCCTTCGACGATCCGGCATTCAAGAGCGGCGGCCATCGGCACAAGTCCTCGGCGGCTCCAACGGAATAGTCTCGCTAGCCTCGCCAGATCGGCAGGGCTTCGGGAGTGGAAGACCGCAGCGTTGTCAGCAAATCGTGATGCGGGCTGTAACCGCAGACTGGATCGATCGCCTCGGCATCACCGGTGAGCAGGAAAGCCTGGCAGCGGCAGCCCCCGAAGTCTTTCTCCTTGCGCGGACAGGCGAGGCAGGTCTCCGGCATCCAGCCGTCGCCGCGGAAGCGATTGAAGGCTGGCGAATACTGCCATATCCATCGCAAATCATGCTCGCGGACGTTATCGAACTCAAGTCCGGGAATGACCGCGGCGGCGTGGCAAGGCATCGCCTGGCCAATCGGATCGACGAGCATCATCTGCCGTCCCCAGCCCCCTACGCACGCCTTGGGAAAGGTTGCGTAGTAGTCGGGAAAGACCGCTTCAAGATGGATCTTGCCCTTGAGACGCTCTTTTGCCGCTTCGACAATCGGAATCGAGCGGTCGACCTGATCCTGGGTCGGCATCAAGAGCGACCGGTTCTTGAGCGCCCAGCCGTAGTACTGAACATGGGCGATCTCGAGGCGGTCGGGAGCCAGTTCTTCGGCCAGGGCGATGAAAGCTTCCAGCCGATCGAGGTTCATCCGATGCACAACCAGGTTGACGGTGAAGGCGAGCGGAAAGCGTTTCAGACACTGGAACCAGCGCGAGTTTCAAGGCATGCGATCGGGTTCCAGCAATGTGGTTGGCCGAGGCCTCGTCAATGTCCTGAAAGCTGAGCTGAAGATGTTCGAGGCCGGCTTCGAACCAGGGCGCCAAGCCGCTCCTCGCTCAGGCCGACTCCCGAGGTGATCATGTTGACGTACAGGCCGGCTGCGCGCGCAGCGGCGATCAGTTCAGGAAGGTCTTTTCGCGCAAGCGGCTCGCCGCCGGTGAGGTGAACGTGGAGCATTCCCAGCTCTGCCGCCTCGTCAAAGACGCGCTTCCAATCCTCGGTTGAGAGCTCCACCTTGGCGCGTTGCAGCTCGATGGGGTTTGAGCAGTAGAGGCAATGCAAAGGGCAGCGATGCGTCACCTCGGCGATGAGCGAGAACGGCTTAGGCAGGACCGACAGGCTGCATGTTTAGCTGCGCACCACGCCGCGCTGCTCCATGCGGCTGAGCAGGTTGAGGACGTCCTGGGTCATCTCTTCCTTCGGAGCGCCGGAATATTCCACAAGCAATTTGTCGACGATCGCTGCCACGCTCAGCTTGCCATCCACGTGGGCGAGAATGTCCCGCGCGGGCCCAGCGAGATTAAGCGTCCCCTCCGGAACCAGGAGCACAGGCTCAGTCGGGTGCAAGCGGCAACCGGGCGAAAGCCCTGGAATGGAATTCAAGTCCATGTCAGCTTACGTCCGCCCGGGGCACAAAGCAGCCGGGTGGAATGTTTCCCGGCTGGACATAGGCATAATCGATCGCATCGAGTTGCGCCCACAGAATCTCGCACTTGCGCTCCAGCGCGCGGATAACCTGCTCCTGCTCGGCGCGGGTACTGGCGTGAGTGGAGACGTAATCCAGGGCGAACGCGGCATCTTCGGGAGCCTGCGTAAGGCGGCCTTCAAAATAAGCGAGGCCAGGTATCAGGTAGGGATAATGAATCCGCATCTGGTCCATGCGCAGCGAGATCAGGTCGCGCGAGAAGAGCTCAGTCAACGACGACGCGACAGCGACCAGCAGGGAACTGTCCCGTACCAGCGTCAGGTAGGCGTCGACGGCAAAGATGACTCCTGGGAGCAATCCCTTTCCGGAGATGACGTAGTCGCGCTCGACACCGGTGGCTTCGGCTAGCTGGATCCATTTCTCGATGCCGCCGTAGCCGTCGGTGTCGCCATCGTGGTCGAGAATCCGCTTGCGCCATGCGCGGCGAAAGGCCGGTTCGTCGCTTTTCGCGAGTAGCAGCGCATCCTTGATCGGGATTCGGCTCTGGTAGTAGTAGCGATTGAGCGCCCAGGCCTGCAACTGGCCGCGGGTCAGCTCGCCCTTGTGCATCCGCAGGTGGAACGGATGCCTGTGGTGGTAGCGCGCTTCGCCGACCGCACGCAGACGGTCATGGAGTTCCTGCCGCGTGAGCATGCCGGTTTCTGTGGTCTCCGGGGTTGCTAATTCAGTTGCCATCCGTCGTGTCCTATTTCCCATCCGGCATCGATAACTTGTTTATACTCCGGGCTTCGCGGGTCGAGCACGGGGTTGGTGTTGTTGATATGGATGAAGACCTTGCGCGGGCCCTTGAGTTTCGCCAGCAGGGCAATCGTGCCGTCCTCGCCGCTCATCGGAATGTGCCCGATGTCGCGGGCGAGCGGTGTGCCGAAATGGTTGCGGCTCAACTCGGCGTCGCTCCAAAATGTGCCGTCAACCAGAATGGCATCGCAGCTCTCATAGATCGCCAGCAGTTCAGTCGTAATTTCGGGCAGCGAGGGAGTGTAGGCGAGTCGGATGCCGCCGGCCTCGACGACCAGGCCTACGCTCGCGCCGATGTTCTTTGCACCGGCAATTTCCTGGGCGTAATACGGCTGGCTGGCTGGTAATCCAATCGGAGAGCAGGCAATTTCGCCAGGCAACTGAAAAGGCGTCCCAGGAATGATATTCGTCCAGGTCAGCTGGTTGGGAACGCGATGCAGCATCCGAAAAAAGCTATTCGCCTCAAGGATCTCGCGCACCAGGCAGGTGGCGTAAACGCGCAGCGGCTGAAACTCCCTGAGCAACAGAAGTCCAAGCACCTGGTCGAGATCGGCGCTGGTGAGGATGATGCTTCGAATGGGAGTGTTGCGAATACTCTCTGCAGCCGAGGGCTGCAGTTCCCGATTGGCTTCAATCTGGAATCGGAGGTCTGGCGAGGCGTTAATCAGAGACCAATCGCGGCCGTCGCAGGAAAAAATGGCCTGAAGTTGCATCCGTGGCGCGGATATTTCAGAATGCGTGCGGGAAAGATCGCAGGACTTACAAGTGCAGTTCCACTGGGGGAAGCCACCACCGGCAGCTGTCCCCAGCAGTTTAAATTTCAGCAACGATTAGACTTCCGCGGGGGCGTAGCAGTTGATCTCGCAGCCCAGGCTAACTTCTTGAAAATCAGGACGGGTCCAGGTCTTCATTATCGTAAATCTCCCTTGTATTGAATATGACTGCGGCAGGGTCTTCGGCTTCAGACCAATCTCCCTACCCTTTGATTCTAACTTGTTGCTCTTCGAAACGGTCAATCTTTCTTTTAGATGCCTGCGCGCCACATGGTTCAGGGGAGCGCAGGTTTATTTTTTCAGTGAGCCAGTTCAGCATAAAAACTGTCGATCTGACTTGGGGTGAAGTCGAAGTGCCAGCCGAGATCGTCGGTCTTAAGCCGAGTCATGAGCTGATCTTTAGGCACGCCATTCTTGACCAGTTGAGTCGCACGAGAAACCAGAGTATCGATTTTGGTTTGAAACGTTTCGATATCCGCCCTGGTGATAGGTTCTCCGGTGGAGGGTATGGCGACGTCAAAGTCCAGTTTCATGACCTGAGCTAAGACCGGTCCCCAGCCAACCAGGCTTCCGCCGTTTGAGTACTCAGGATTGGGCAGCGCGGAATAGAGGTCTCCGATGGCGACCACTTTGAGATTCGGGAAGTACACGACTGTGTCACCGCCGGTGTAAGCGCGGCCGTAGTGCATCAGTTGCGCTTCGATTCCGCCGATCTTCAGGGTGTATTCACGATCAAAGGTAATGATGGGGGGCAGCATTCCTGCTGGACGAGGGGAGTCGTTGGCGGATATGGGTAGTCCTGCATCCTGGTTCACGATGATGTGTGAGCCGGCCTCAAGGAATTTGGCGTTGGTACCGGTGTGATCGGGGTCCGCATTGGTGAGAATTAACGCTCGAACAGGTTGATCTGAGATTCTCTTCAGTCTGGCGCGGAGATGGTCGTAACTGTCGGGCAGTTTTCCGTCGACGAGGACCAATCCGTTCGCACTCATACGCACGAGGGTGTTGGCTCCTCCGCCGGAAACCAAATAAAGGCCAGTCTTGATCAGCTGGACCTGAAGAGGGTTCTTAGTTGCGGTGCCGATTGGTGGCGGCTGCAAGGAGGGATTCTGGGCAAAGCTGGCGATGCACCCAACCGCGGCCAGTAAGAGAACGGCTGACTGCCGCGAAGCAGACAAGATTCCTCGCAAATCAAATAGCTCCGGGTGGGATCTGATGTTCAACAGCGAAGTGTTTCGACGGACCCGCGGTTGATTGACCGCGGATCCGTCGAGTTGGCGTTCAGGTTGGAGCTCTACCTCCCGTTGATCGAGAAGGCGTAGAACTTATTGTTCCCGGTAAAGCCAGGTATAGGGAGGTGGGCATATCCGGAACCCCAAAACACGGTTCCATTCGAAATAGAGGCACCGGCATTCACTGACGATCCGGCGGCAAAGCTCCAGAGAGTTTTGCCATTGCGCGCGTCCAAAGCAAGCATTGTTGGAGCCGTCGCCGAACCTGCCATCGAAGGTGCATAGACGACGCCATTGGCAACTGTTAACGGGCCAATGTCGATCGAGCCGTTGGGATCGGCTACCTGCCAAAGGATAGCTCCAGTGTTGGGATCGAGAGCCGCCCACGAACCAGCGCTGCCCGCGGCGGAAGGGATGCCGTAGAGGTTTCCAATAGACACATAGATACGCAGACCGTCGGTTGCGGATCCCCATTCCATCCCGCCTAAGGCAGATCCCGGGCCGACCTGCGTCCTCCACAACAGAGCGCCGGTGTCAGGATCGAGCGCGTAGTAAATTCCGCTCTTCTGCCCTGCACCGATGATCGTCTTGAAGCCCTGCGGGGTCAGAAAGGTGATTTCGTTGGGCGCGGATCCAAAATCGTAATCGGGACCGGTGGGAGTTGGGCAGTTAGGGCCCGCCAATTCACAGTCGACGTTCCACGAGTCGAAGCCATTGGTTATGCCGGGTTGGTCCCAGTCGACCATCCGTTGGGACCACTTGACCTGACCGGTAAACATATCCAGGGCAAGAATCGAGTCGACATGGTCGTCCGGAGAGATGCACGTGGCCTCGGTGCCCCCAGCAGCGACGCACGCCTGGTAAGCCGCAGTAGTTGGAATGCTATAGTTGTTGCCGGTTCCGATAAAGACAGTGCCCCGGAGCGGATCGACGACCGGGTTACTGCCCCATACATTGCCGCCACTGTAGCCTGTTGGAACCGTATGCGTTTGCCAAAGGAGCTTGCCGTTCAGGGCGTTTACTGCTACGACGCTGCCTCTAGAGGTGCAGCAGGGATAGCCAGGTACAGTGGCCAGGTCTTCTTCGTTTGACGTGATGCCTACGTATACGATTCCTAAGAACACCGACGGTGAAGTGGTAATCATGGGATAAGGACTGACCGTCTCGGGTTCCATCTTCCAGATCAACGCACCGGTCTGAGCATTGATAGCGAGGAGCCAGCCGCCTTCCTGGGTTCCCACATAGACGATGCCGTTCGCGACAGCCGGGCTGGTGCGTGAATGAGTGTTGGCGGGTAAGCCATAGTCAGACAATTGGTGTGACCAGACCGCTTTTCCGGTGTTGGCATTCACTGCGGTCAAATTACCTCCCCAGTCGGGGAAATAAGCAACTCCATTCACGACGGCCGCGCGTGCTGAAACATCTCCCCCAGTGGTGAAGGTCCATTTGGGCGCGAGTTTGGGGACGGTGACTGGCAAGAGGGTGAGATCCAAAGTGCTACCGCTATTGGCAATGTTCTGGCCAAACATCGGCCAGTCCTGCGCCTGCGCATTCGATCCGCCAACGGACAGAGTGACCATCGTAACTGTCAAAGAAAACCAAGTTAGCAACCGCAGAGTGCCGCGTAATCCATTCAGGAGATTGGTTTGACTTGCTGTTCGTCGTAATCCCATTGTTGTCCTCGCTCATCGTGAATTCGTGCCGCTGTGAGACTTGGTAACGGCACGCGAGGAAGTATTGCAAGGTTTGAATGGTTACGATATAGCAACTTAAGTAACGCTATTAAAGTTATTATCTAGAGAGATATATGTCGACGGAAGAGTTAACGAGTCGCATACCTATGAGGCCATCCGCCTCTGCGATCACGGTGCTGGCAATTTAGAAGGGATTATTTGGGACTAGTCAAAGACGGCTGCCAGCTCACTGCGCCGTTGGGTTGAATCACGATGCCCAAGGTGCCTTCTTGTCCCTGGTTCAGGATCGGCCCATCGCTGTTATGTAGTTTGCCATCAGCATCGGTGAATTCGATTTTCAGCGGGCCCGAACCCTGAATCTTAAAGTGGTAGTGGAATTGCGAATGGGGGACGATACTACCCACGCCAAAGCTCGCGTCGGGGTAGTCGACCTCGACCAGCCGCACCGGCGATTCGCCCTGATTCTCGATAGTGGCCTCCACAAATGCGGAGTGGCACCCTCCGCCCATGATGACGATGACGGAGAGCCCGGCGATCGATGCACCTAACCGCAGGTACGGCGTAAGTCTCACGCTTTCCGTTCCAGGATGCGAGCCGTCAGTACCACGCCCGGCTCATTGTTGTGCAGGGTCATCGGAAAGGCGAGCACATTCCACACCCATTCCTCACCTCTGCGCGGCAGGTTCAGCAACCCTCGGTAGGTCCGGTCAATATACGTCTCGCGGGTAGTCACGACCGTTTGGAGGATCTCCTGCCAATCGGCCGAGATTTCGGGCAACTCCTCGAACATGTTCCGCCCCTGAAACCAATCCACCGGGCGTTCGAGCAAGCGGGCACAGGTTTCGTTCACATACTGCCAGTTGCCAGCGCCATCCAGCACCTCGAGCAGCACGTCGTCGCCCATAGCCATGTTGATGCGGGAATAGAAAAAGTCGCGAGCATTGACTACGACCGGCTTGCCGCGAAGCTTGGCCTCAAAAGAGCGCAGAGCATTGACCAGGTCGTCAATCGAGCTGTAGCCCTTGAGCAGATGCATGTCTTCCACGCCGCCAAAGCGACGCTCCAGGGTGGCGGAGAGGATGATGATTGGGACCTCCGGACGGCGGCGACGTAACTCGGCCGCGACTGCGGTGCCGAACTGGCCGGCCCCGAGATGGTAGTCGAGCACCGCAATGTCGATCTGATCCAGGAGGTCGATGGCCTCTTCGATCGTGCTTGCGGTTTCGGTTACATAGCCGTATTTGCGAAGGATGGTCGAGCGAAGAAGGAGGTTTTCGGAATGATCATCGAGCAGCAGAACGCGGATCAACGCTTCGCTGGCGGGTGGAGAGGCGACCGCGATTCCAGAGCCTGGTTCGTCATCGGGGGTGCCGGTAATCTCTTTCGACATGAAACCGTTAGATGCTGCAACCTAAAGTTTGGTGTGCCCTCAGCCTACTCCACTACTTCTTGCTTATCCACGTATTTTTCTTCGGTTGCGCGCAGCCGCAATTTGCGAAAAATCTCAGGCAGACGTTCAAAACAAGCGACAGCGCGCAGCCACTGCCTATTGTCGATCGCGGGATATCCGCTGACCGTTCGTCCGGCGGCCACGTCGTTGGGGATTCCCGACTGGGCGGTCGCCACCACTCCGTCGCCGATATGGCAGTGTCCGGCCACACCGACTTGTCCGGCAAGAATGACGTTGCTGCCGACGTCGGTCGAACCAGCCAGGCCGACCTGAGCGCAGAGCAGAGTGTGGTTGCCCACGGTCGAGCCGTGGCCGACCTGGACCAGGTTATCGATCTTGCTTCCTGTGCCCGATGCGCGTCTCGCCGACGCTGGCCCGATCAATGCAGGCATTTGATTGGACCTCAACGTCGTCAGCGATGATCACTGGCCCCGATTGCGGGATCTTCTTCCACGCGCCATCGTCGCCCTTGGCAAAACCGAACCCGTCGCCGCCAATCACGGCGCCATTCTGGAGAACGACGCGGTCGCCAATTCGGCAGCCTTCCCGGACAATCGCGTGAGAATGGGCAAAGAAATCCTCGCCAATCCTGACTCCTGGGTAAATGACGGCATGGGCCAGCAGTGTTGCCCGGTCTCCGAGTACAACTCCAGCTCCTACAACGACATATGCTCCGATATGGGCATCTCGTCCAATGACAGCGGAGGCGTCGATCACGGCGCTAGGATGAATGGCCGGTGGGTAGACTGGCGGGCGGTAAAAGATTCCGACCGCGCGGGCGAACGCCAGATACGGGTTTGGGGTGCGGATAGTTGCGATCCCGAGTTCGGCAAAATCAGGAGCAACGAGGATCGCGGAGGCTTTGGTCGTCTTCGCAAAGGGAGCGTATTTGCGGTTCGAGATGAAGGTCAGTTGCCCGGGACCAGCATCCTCGATCCCTGCAACTCCCGTGATTTCAATGTCGGCTGGCCCGCGGCATTCGGCGCCAAGTTCTCGGGCTAAATCTTCCAGCTTCATGGATAGGATTGTAGTGGAGCGCGGCGCAGGTTACTCGAACAGGTCCGTCTGGCTTGGTCGATCGTCGGGCTTACGCCGGGCTGGGCTGGCTATCGCCGCAACCACAACAAATTCGGCGACCGATGACCGGGGAATGAACATTCTTTGCGTGTTGGACCGGATATCGGGCGGAACGAGGAAGATCCCGGAGCTGTCGAAGAGGGTTCGATCATTGGCGGCAATGCCTTCAATCGAGTCGCCGTCGCTCAGGCGCAGTCGCAGCCACAGCCCCTCGGTTCGAGGACGTCCGGCATAACTCTTGCGCAGCAGATTCTCCGGGTTGTCCACTTCCCCGGAATTGAAGTCCCGGACATAGCAAACCCACTTGACCTCCTCCAGAGGCAGCTGGAGCACTTTGCCGGCCAGGTCGAGCAGCTCGATCCCTGCCTGATCGGCGAAATGGGCAGCCGGCAGGTAGCCGGCCAGCCATTCTCGGCTGAACTTACGGACAATCACCTTTTTGCGGCTGGATGGCATGGGCGTCCTGGAGACTACTGAAAACAAAGAACCTGGAAAGCCGGATTGTTACATATTCCTTTCAGAAAGCAGCGAAAAGTGTGCAGAACTGTAGCCAATCGGTTGCCAATATGTTAAGTTATTGTTTTGCAATCAGCGCCCGTACGCCCCTAACTCTTTCAAAATGTTTGCCTTAAGGTAATATCCAGAGGGCGGAATGGGACGGCGGCTGGAGCGGTAACGCACGCATGCCCGACTACATATACCTTCTCGAAAATCGGCTTTCCCCAGCCCAACAGAACGCCTTGCAAGTCATTCGCGAGGCAGCCCGTCAATCCGGCATGACCGTCTTTCTGACCGGTGGCGCTGTCCGCGACCTAACCAGCGGCTCGCCTGTCAGAGACCTCGATGTCTCCGTGCAGGGAAAAGTCTCCCAGTTGAAGCCCGCTCTCAAGCAGGCTGGCGCAGTAATCTGGGGCGAGCATACTCCCTCGCATACTCTTTTCGCCCGCTTTCCCGGCAGTGTGCGGGTTGAGGTCAGCAGCACCCGCCGCGAAGAGTTCCCCAAGCCGGGCAAGCCGGTCTACCACACCGGGAGCATTCTTGAGGACCTTCGCCGCCGCGACTTTACCGCGAACGCCATGGCGCTTTCGCTCAATGAAGGCTCCTACGGTCTGCTTATGGATCCGCTCAACGGGGTCGCCGACCTCGAGGCGCGGATTCTTCGTCTGGTCAGTAACTACGGCTTTCTCGAAGATCCGATCCGACTTGTTCGAGCCGCCCGTTTGAAGGCCCGGCTTGGATGGGAGCTGGAAGAGAAGACCCAGACCCGCTTCGATAACGCCAAAGCCGAAGGTGTGATCAGCCTCATCACGCCCTACCAGCAGGGATACGAGGTCGAAGAGATCGTTCATGAAGAAGATGGACTGAAAATCCTGAAGGCCCTCGAAGCCGACGGCTGGATGAAGGTGCTCTTTCCGGCCTGGACCAGCGCTAAGGTCGATGCGGAGGCCCTCGAGGCGAATGCGCGAGGTCCTGGTGCAGCTCCAGATGCAGGGAGTCAACCCCGATCAATCCGCTGCGCAAGCGCAGTTGATTACCGCCAAGCTTTCCGCCAAAGACCTGGCCGCTCTGAAGAATATGTTTGCCCGGCAGGGCTTCGTCAAGGAGTGGGAGAGCCAGGAGGACCGCGCGAAAGAGGTTGGCAAGCGGCTGATCGGCAAAGAGGCCGCGACTCCGTCGGCTGCCTGGAGGCTGCTTACCACCGCGGATCCCGAAGCTGTGCTGTGGCTCGGCATGACCAGCAAGAACGCGGCTGTGCAGCAGAAGTTCAAGGACTTCTTCACCCTGTGGCCGGAGTCGCGCGCCCGCATCCCCTACACGATCATGCAGGAGATGCGCATTACGCCCGAGCTTCCGGGCTATCAGGACCTGGTCAAGAGCATTTTCTTTGAGCTGATCGACGGCAAGCTGACGACCGAAGAGGAGATTCGGCAGTTTCTGGAGCCGCATTCCCCCCCGGCGCCTCCGCCGCCAGTCACGATTCGCCGCACCCGCGCCAAGAAAGGTATGCGCAGCGTCGAGGCACGCGAGATCGACGAAGACGAAACACCCGCGCCGCGGCCCCACGGAGATGATGAGGGTGGCGACGAAATAGATGAAGAGGGTGAATTGGGCGATGAGCGCGTCGAACTGATCGCGCGCAGTGGGATGGCGAAAATTCCCGAACCAGAGGTGTTTCCGGTGGTTGCCGTTGCCGCAGACCCTGGACCGCCTCCTTCCAAACCGGTGAAGGCTGCCGGCATGCCTGCGCCGGAGGCCAAGCCGACGATCCCGGTGAAGGCCCCAGTGCCACCCGCTCCTGTGACGCCCGCTCCGGAGCTAAAAGTGAAGGCAAAAGCCGTGCCCGAACCCACTCCGAAGCCTGCCCCGAAGGCCGTCAAGCCCATTCAGGCCAAGGCAGCTCCGGCCGCCAAGCCGAAGCCTGCCGCGAAGCTCCCGGTGAAGGCTGCCGCCAAGCCCGTTCCTGTCAAGGCGACGGCGAAGAAGCCGGCGCCCTCCAAGTCTGCCAAAGCTGCACCCGCAAAGTCTGCCAGTGCGAAAGCCGCCCGCCGCCCTGCGACGGCTGCGCTGAAGTCGGCGACGAAATCACGGCCCGCGCTGAAGAAAGCGGCCGTCAAGAAGGCGCTTAGTAAGCCTGCGGTGAGCAGCAAGCTGCGCAAAGTTGTAGCGAAGCCGCGTGCGGCCAAAGCCATCGTCAAAAGCAAGCCGGCAATCAGCAAGGCGAAGCCAGCGATCAAGAAGAAGGTCGTTGCGAAGCCTGCGAAGAAGAAGGCTCTGCCCGCCAAGAAGAAGCGCTAAGCGAACTTCAGAATGCACGCGGATTAAATGAGACTGGTCCGGTCCGTCCAATTAGACGGCGGTAGGACTGGCTCGCGTGGTATCTTCGTTTTCACCTGAATTGATCTTGCGGAGAACAAGCTTCCATGAAGATATCTGCCTTCCAGCACGCAGCTGTGCTTGCCTTGTTGACCGCCACAACTCTTATTGCGCAGACTGCGAAGGATCCACGGCTTGCCGGCGCCTACACCTTTCCTCGCGCAGGCTGGACTTATGTGCATCTGGAAGGAACTCCGGAGCAGATCGGCTTTCAACACGGATATCTGCTCGCCTCCGAGATCGCCGACACTCTCAAAGTGCTCAAGCTTGAGAGCACACACCCGACCGGGCGCGACTGGCAGTTCTTTCGCGACGCCTCGAAGAACATGCTCTGGCCCCACATCGACCCTGAATACCAACAGGAGTTATCAGCCATCGCCGAAGGCGCCAAAGCAAAGGGCGTCGACATCGACGTGTGGGACATCGTCGCGATGAACGCGGAGATGGAGTTGTCTGAATACTATGTGCCCTGGCTCAACAAGCAACAACACGCCCAGAACGCGCCGCATCTCTCCGCGCCAGGCAATTGTAGCGCCTTCGTCGCTACCGGCAGCTATACCAAGGACGGCAAAATCGTTATTGCACACAGCAATTGGTCGAGCTATGCCGATGGTTCCCGCTGGGTGATGGTCTTCGACATCGCACCTAAGGGAGGTCATCGGATTCTGATGGACGGCCTGCCCGGCGTCATCACCAGCAATGACGATTTTGGGATCAATGATGCGGGCATCATGTCCACCGAGACGACGATCACCCAGTTCATCGGCTGGAACTCCGACGGCAAGCCGGAGTTTATGCGTTCGCGTAAGGCGCTGCAGTATGCGGCATCGATCGATGAGTATGTCGCGATCATGAAAGACGGCAATAATGGCGGCTACGCCAACGACTGGCTCGTCGGTGACCGCAAGACCGGAGAGATCGCTTATCTCGAACTTGGGCTCAAGAACACGCCACTCTGGCGTACTAAAGATGGATACTTCATGAGCTCTAACTTCCCCCGCGATCCGAAGCTGATCAAAGAAGAGACCGAAGGATTCAACCCGAACAACCTCGCCTCCTCAATGAACGCGCGCCATCGCCGCGGCGACGCTCTCATCGCGCAGAACAAGGGCAGCATCGACGCGACCTTCGCCGAGCATTTCCTTTCTGACCACGTGGACAGCTATACCGGCAAGGTCAATGCCGATGAACGCAGCCTCTGCGGCCATGTCGACAAGTCGCCGCGCGGCGTGCCGGAGTGGGACCAGAAGGCCTACGATCCCTTTGGCGCGGTACAGGGGAAGGTTACCGACAGCGATATGGCGGCGAAGATGAGCTTCATCGGCCACGCCGGGCATCCCTGCGGCGAAGACTTTTTAGCAGCGCCATTTCTAGCGGCCCATCCTGACTATGCATGGATGGCGCCGATCCTCAAGGACATGAAGTCGGGGCCATGGACCGTCTTTGCTTCAGGGGAACGGAAATAACTCCCTTACCTGAGGGATCCTCGGCAGCTAGCGCAGGAGCTGAAGTGAATGCGCGATTTTGAGCGCAGCCTCAGCCGGGGCGAATAAGCTTGTATCGATTGTGAGCCGAGGGGTTGGCATCGCCGAGCTGTCGAAGGTGCCGGCGGCGTGCAGTTGGTCGAACAGAGAAAGCGACGCCAGCTTGTGATACTGGAGCCTTGACGGATTTTCGATTCGCGTCTTTAGTTCGGCGAGCGGACAGACGAGTTCCACAAACTCTACCTCACCGCCCTCCTCACTCATCACCTTCAGGACATTCGGGATGAATTTAGAGCGCACAGTTTTTTCGGGCGCGAAGGTAAAGATGAGCCCTGGCAATGCGCTGCGGCTAGCTTCCGCGAAGAAAGAAAGCCAAATCTCTTCGCGTAATTGAACGAAAGGCGGACTGCCGAAGTCAAAGACCGAGAGCAGCAGGTCCACTACGAGATGATTGTGGAAGAGCTTGAATCCGGTCAAAGACGCTAATTCCTGCCCGACCGTGAGCTTGCCCGCTGCGGGCATTCCATAGATGAAGATCAGCTTCATCGAGTTCCTCAAAGGCCTCTATCGCGATGCCTGGATTTAATGAGAGGCCGTACCGCTGGGCTCGGCGCCGCCGGGTCCAGTTAGAAACTGTGTCGTATACGCAATCTTCGGATCGAACGGTTTCTTGATGATCTTCAAATCAAGCAACTGCTGATACATCGTCTGCCAGCGTGCCGGATCGAACTGCCCCAGCTGGCTGCCGCTCGGATCGGAGCCGGTGATGAAGTGCCCGTCTTTCAGAGCGTCGTAGGTGAAGGCCATCTGGTCGCGGCTCATCGCCGGGTTCAGCTTCGAGATGGTTTCGTTCGCCAGCGTGGGATCCTTCATGTAGTCGCGCCAGCCGCGAAGCGACGCCCGCACAAATTTTGCCACAACCTCCGGATGTTCCTTGAGAAAGGATGTTGAGGTGTCAAAGACACGGTAGGGGTCGTAGCCAGTGTCGCTGGTGAGCAGAGTGCGCACCTGAGCACCCGATTTGCGGGCAAAGAATGGCTCTGACGTCACAAAGACTTGTTGAATATACGTCGGGTCCTGGAGGAAATTTGACACGCTGTACGTCGCGGGAACGGTACGCAGGTTCTTGAGTTTGAAGCGCGCCTCCAAATAAGCGAACCACGTCGATCCCGGTTTGATCGCGACGGTGTGGCCTTCCAGGTCGGAGAAGCTGTGCACGTCAGAATCGGCATGGACCATAATGCCCTGCGGATCGTGCTGCATCGTCGCGCCAATCGCAATCAGTGGCTCGTCATTGCCGATACCCTCGAGGACCTTGTCTGAAGAGGCCATGCCAAACTGAGCAGCGCCTGCCGATATTTGTTGCTCCACGGTAATGTAAGGACCGCCGGGAACGATGGTGACGTCGAGGCCTTCGTCTTTGTAATAGCCCTTGACCAGGGCGTTGTAGAAGCCGCCCTGCTCGGGCTGCGGATACCAGTCAGTCAGGAATTTCACCGGATAGAGGCCGTTAGCTGGCTTCTTGGCGGAGCACCCTACAAACACCGCCGCACCGCAGCTCAGAATGAGCAGCAAACATCTCGAAGTTTTCTTAAACATAAGTCAGCCTAGCATTCTGGCTTTCACGAGCGTGAGCCAAATCTATCTCTGCGGCATCTCTCGCAGTCTCTCTCCAAGATAAGCTGCGAAGGCTACCAGCGCTGCATCGCCGCCGCGCCTCCCAATCAACTGAACACCAGCTCCGTCGAGTGGTACGGCCACGACTGGTGTTCCCGCGAGACTGGCTGGGGACGTATATCGGAGAATCTTCCTTCGTGCATTCGAGTGGTCTTCGCCGACAGCCAAGTAACTCACCGGGGCGCAGGGCAGGATCAGGAAATCGTAGCTCTCAAAGAGCCCATCGAAGCCTTCGCGAAAACTCTCATGACGGCCGCGCAACTGGCGCAACTCATCCGCCGAGATCGACGCGCCCCATGCCAATCGCTCGGCGATCGCTGGCTCGAAATGGCTGAAGTATCCGGCATGAATGGCAGCCGCCTCACTCGCCTGGATCGGCGCAAAGATCTCGAAAGAGTCATTCCAGATGCCGCTGTCGAAGCGCTCGACGCCGACCTCAAGGCCGCGAAGGGCCTCTGCGAAGGCCTCGAACTCTCGAATGACCTGCGGCTCCGCGTCGTGCAGAAAGGTGGAATCGACGGAGCCGATACGGATTGTCTTTTCGGGAGAGTGCGTGACAAGTGGAATATCCAGCAGCGCATTCGCCAACAACGGAGCATCGCGCAGGTCCCGAAACAGCCAGCCGAGCGTGTCGAACGAAAGCGCGAGATGCGCCGCGCCTCTCCAGTTGCCTAGTCCTACGGAAGACCTGTAGCCTGCGAGTCCGCAAAGCGCTGCTGGACAGCGAATCGACCCTCCTGTGTCCGTGCCGATTGCGGCGACCGCTGAGCCTTCCTGCACGCTCGCCGCAGCGCCGCTCGACGAGCCGCCCGTGAGCCAGGCGGGATTGCGCGGCTGGGCACAGTCGCCGTAGTCCGAGTTCTCGCCGGTGATGCCATAGGCCAGCTGGTGCAGATGAGTCTTGCCGGTGATTACGGCGCCCTGGCTGCGTAGCCGCTCGGCAACCCATGAGTCTTTGGATGCAATGCCGTTGTGCTCGGCGTAAAAGTGTGAGCCACAGGTCGTCGGAAAACCAGCGAGGTCGAAGCAGTCTTTAAGCGACACAGGTAGCCCATAGAGCAGCGGACGAGCTGTTGGGTCAGGGAAGCGCTGAGGCAACGCTGAGGCTTCCGCCAGAGTCCACGCGCGCTTCTGGGAGAGGTAGACATTTTTGGTGCTGTCGCTGTTCGCGTGTTCCAGGGCCTCACTGGCCAAATCAACTGGGTCGGAGGACCCGGTCAGGAGCAGCTTGTGTAGCCGTTCGATCTCTGAGGGGCGTGCATGAGGCGGGCTCATCTCTGCATTCTATGCGAGCCGCCAAAGAGCGCGGGACGAACGCAAATTCTCCGCATGGGGATTCCGGCGGTTCATGCTAAATTGCGACATGGGCGCTAAGAAATCCGATGCAGCCTTCGCCAGATCAAAGGACGAGGAGCGGATGGTCGAGCTCGTCGCATTTACAGCCAAGACGCTCGAAGGCGCTCGGCCCGTCCCTTTTGGCGCTCTGATTGTGAACTCGAAGACCGGCGAACGGCTGCTGCGCGCGGTCAATGCGGTGGCTATTGAGAACGATCCAAGCTCGCACGCGGAGCTCCGCGCCGTGCGTCTCGCATGCAAGAAGCTGAAGCAGGTCTCGCTCGCCGGCTACACCATGTACACAACCTGCGAACCTTGCCCGATGTGCATGTCGAATGCGCTATGGGCGCGACTCGACCGTGTCGTCTACGGGGCAACCATCGCCGATGCCAGCAGGCACTGCTTGCAGATTCATATCCCGGCAAGAACGGTCGCCGACCGCAGCGACATGCCATGCATCGTCGACGGTCCGGTGCTGCGCAAGCAGTGCTATGCACTCTTTACTCATCCCAACATGATTGCGGCCTTCGCTCGATGGTCGAATCGCAAACCGGCAAAGGCGGGTCACCAATGAGCGCTGAATCGCTTGTAGACTCGGCGTCTCTGGTGACGGGACTGTCCGCTCTGGTGGACGATCTGTCGCGGGTCATCGACAATCCGCAGGTGGTCGATCGTCTCTCTCGCGATTTTTATTGGTACTCGCCGGTTCTCAAGAAGTTGCTCGACGGCAAACGCGGCGATGTCGTCGTTCAGCCGGTCAACGATGAAGAGGTGCGGCGCGTGCTCGCCTATTGCTACGAGCACGAGATTCCTGTGACCGCTCGCGGCAGCGGAACCGGCAACTATGGTCAGGCGGTGCCGCTGCATGGCGGAGTGGTCCTCGACCTTCAGCGCATGGACCAGATCGAAGGGATTGCCGCGGACGGTGTCGCTGCAATGCCAGCCCGGTGTGCGGCTCGCGGCGCTCGAGGGCGAGGCGCGCAAAGTCGGGATGGGAGCTGCGCTGTTATCCATCGACGGTAGTCAAGGCATCGGTCGGAGGATTTCTCGGCGGAGGCTCAGGCGGCATCGGCTCCATCGCCCATGGCGGCTTGAGGGACTTTAACACCGTTCGCGCGATCGAGATCGTCACGATGGAAGCTCAGCCTCGCCTGCTCAAATATGAGGGTGAGAAAGTCCACGACATTCTGCATGCATGGGGCACCAACGGCATCATCACTCGCATCTGGCTTGGCGCTTGCGCCGGCCATCGATTGGGCGCAGTGTGCGGTCGCCTTTGATAGCTTCGACGCCGCCTTCACCTTTGCTGAGACGATAGCCAACTCCAGCGAATGGACGAAGCGGCTGATTACCGTCTTCGAGTGGCCAATCCCATCGTTCTTCTCTCCAGTCAAACAACTCGTTCGTGACGGCAAGGCGTTGATCTTCTTCATAATCGCTGCGTCACAGATAGATGTATTTGAGCACTTAGTGGCGAAGTCCGGTGGCGCGGTGACGTTCTCTGGCGATCACTCCAGCTTCAAGACGAGCCCGCTGCTCTCCGACTACACCTGGAACCACACGACGCTTTGGGCGATACGTGCCGATGCCCGTTACACATATCTGCAGTGCGGCTTCGATCCTCTTCGCGTGAGGGAGCAATTTGCCGAACTCAAGCGCCGATTTGGTGATGACTTCCTCTTTCACATCGAATTTATGAAGAACGGGCAAGGAGTGATCATTCCCGGAGCGATCCCCGTTGTGCGCTTCACGACAGAAGAGCGGCTGAACGAGATGATCGATACCTGCCGTGCCATCGGGGTAGGCGTAGCCAATCCGCACGTGAATCACGTCGAGGGCGGCGGCCGCTATCGCGAAGACAATCTCCAGCTCCTCGCTAAGCAGCAGCTCGACGCCAAGGGGTTGCTGAATCCGGGCAAGATGGCGACATTTGTGCGCAGTACGGTTACAGACACGGAGGCGCGATGAAGACCTGGATTCCCGATGCGCGCAACTTTGCCTATCTCAGTTGGAAGCAGGTCGACGCACTAAATCGCGAAGAGACGCTTCTGGTGCTGCCGACTGCCGCGGTCGAGCAACATGGACACCATCTTCCGCTGGCCACCGACACCCTGCTCAATAACTTCATGCTCGGCAGAGGTCTCGCCCTCCTTCCCGACGAGATGCCAGTCTACGCGCTGCCACCGATCTGTTACGGCAAGAGCAACGAACACATGGGGTTTCCCGGGACGCTGTCTGTATCCGCGACGACCTTCATGGCGGTGATACGCGATCTCGGGTCGAGTCTGGCTGCATCGGGATTTAAAAAGCTTGTCCTCTTCAACACGCACGGGGGCAACGCGGCGCTGGTTGACGTGATGGCGCGCGATCTGCGCGCCGAGTTTGGATTGCGCACGTTCACGCTCTTCGGCTCTGGCGGCGCAGTCTTCGAGGGGCTGAATCCGCAGGAGGCTGCTTATGGCTTTCATGCCGGAGAACTCGAGACAGCGTTGCTGCTCAGCGCGACTCCAGAGCTGGTGCACACGGATCAATACACCGTGAACTATATCGCCGACATCAACAAACCAGAACTGCTTAAGCCGGAATTCTCCAGCGCCAACTTCGCCTGGCTGACGCGCGATATTGCCGAGAGCGGGGTGATGGGCGATCCCAATCCGGCGACCGCAGAGAAGGGCGAGAAGTGGATCGCGGCTGCCGCAAAGCGAGTGGCCGAAGCACTGACTGCTATGTATCACTACGAGAATAGGTTTCGTCCGTGAGGTCCAAGAAAGAAAGCAAAGCGCTTATCGATTGCGGCTCTGGCGTCAAGCTGGAGCGGGGAGTGCCCTGTGAATTATCCGACGGGGTCACTCTGGTCTCTGACCATTACTACCCTCCGGGTTCCGGGCCGCATCCCACTCTGCTCATGCGTCAGCCCTACGGTCGCGAAATTGCATCGACGGTCGTCTATGCGCATCCGGTCTGGTTTGCGCGGCATGGCTATAACGTGGTCATTCAGGATGTTCGTGGCCGTGGCGGTTCCGAAGGTGAATTCTACCCGTTCCGTCATGAGCGCGACGATGGTGCGGAGACGATCAAGTGGCTGCGATCACGCCCTGAGTGCAACGGCAAAGTCGGTATGTACGGCTTTTCCTATCATGGGCTGACCCAGCTACTTGCGGCCTCCGCGCAGCCTGAGGGATTGATCTGCATTGCGCCGGGCATGACGGCGCACGATCTCTATCACGGCTGGTTTTACCACAACGGTGCGCTGCGCCTGGCGTCGGCGATGGGTTGGGGCTTCCAGCTGCTCAAAGAGGATGCGCGACGCATCGGACTGCGCGAGGGTAGCGCTGCCCTTGAAGCTGCATGGCTCAATGTGCGCAACGAGCCTCTGCGCGCGCCTTACCGAAATCATCCTGTTCTCTTAGAAGAGGGCATGCCGGCGTACGTCTTGAACTGGTTTGACCATGACCATCCGTCGCATTACTGGACGGAGATGGATATAAGTCAGTCGGTGTAACAAATCAATGTGCCGGCGCTGCACGTCTCGGGCTGGTTCGATACTTATCTCAATGGCAGCATCGATGGCTTCCTCGCGCTTACCAGCCAGGCAGGTTCGGAGCATGCCCGTAAGAACCAATACCTGGTTGCGGGGCCGTGGGTTCACCTTCCCTGGGGCGACCTCATCGGCGATCAGAACTTCGGCCACGAGGCGCTTCTTGATACCGATGCTATTCTGCTGCGTTGGTTCAATCATTGGCTGAAGGATTCAGGAGAATTTAGCTCCGAGCCGAGGATCCGTCATTTCGCACTAGGCGCAAATTCGTGGCATTCGGTGGAGAGTTGGCAAACGGGGCAAGCTCTGGAGTTGTTCCTGCGCGGCTTTGACCGGGCCAACTCGCGCAAGGGAGCCGGTCTCTTGTCGGCCGCTCCACCTTTACTCGAAGAGCCTCGAGACATCTTCGTCTACGATCCCGAGGTCCCCGTCTTCGGCCCTGGAGGGCCTAATTCGCTGAGTGGCCCAGCCAACCAGGCGGCTTTGGAGATGGGAAATAACCTGCTCGTCTACACCAGTGCGCCGCTCACTGAGCCGTTACACGTCTTCGGTCATCCTGAGGTGGAGATCTACTGTGCTACCTCCGCGGATTCCGCGGACCTCGTCGCGAAGTTGGTCAAGGTGACGCCACAGGGCCGCGCAGAATTCATCTGCATCGGCATTGCGCGATCGAGCTATTTATTTCAGGACCCAACTTATGCGGCGGACTCAGTTCATTGTTGGCGATTCACCCTTGAGCCGACGTCGTGTGTGTTCTTTGCGGGCGAGTCGATCCGCCTGGAGATTGCAGGATCGGCGTTTCCGCTCTACGACCGCAATCCGTCTGTTGCCGGCGTCAAGGCACGCTTCGCGGAAGCCACAAACTGGCGGCGCTCGACGCATATGGTCTTGCACCGGCCCGGGCAGGCCTCGCTGCTTCGGCTTCCTATTATGAAGGCGATGCATGACTGAGATTCGCGAGGTCCCGCATATCAGTCTTCGCGGCGTGACCAAACGTTATGGGTCGGCAACGGCCGTACTCGAGAACATCGACCTGACGGTGAGCAAAGGGGAGTTCGTCAGCATCATCGGCCCCTCCGGCTGTGGCAAGTCGACGATCCTCAAGCTGGTCTCGGGTCTCACTCCGGTCACGTCGGGCACGCTGCTTGTCGACGGCATGACTCCATCCAACGCGCGGGAGATCGTCTCGTTTATCTTTCAGGATCCAACGCTGCTGCCGTGGCGAACGGTGGCGAAAAACGTTGCCCTTGCGCTCGAGCTGGACCACTCGCCGCGCGACACACGGGGGGAGAAAGTGAGCGAGCTGCTCGGACTCGTTGGCCTTGCCGATGTTGCCAAATCGTATCCAAGACAGCTCTCCGGGGGTATGAAGATGCGTGTTTCAATTGCCCGCGCCCTGGCCAGCAAGCCTCGAATCCTGCTCATGGACGAGCCTTTTGCCGCGCTCGACGAGATGAGCCGCGATCGGTTCAACGAGGAATTGTTGCGGCTGAAAGAAGAGCTGAAGTGGACGGTGCTATTTGTCACTCATTCGGTTGCAGAAGCCGTCTATCTCTCAGATCGCATCATTGTGCTGGCGCCAAATCCCGGCCGGGTTGCCCACGAGATCATCGTGAATCTGGCCTCGCCGCGTGATGCTGACTTGCGATCAAGCCCGGCAATGGACGAATGCATCGCCGTTGTCTCTAAGGCCCTGAGAGGGGCGCACAACTTATGAAGAGGCACGCAATCACCGCGCTGAACGCCTGTATCGTGCTGGTATCGCTTCTATTGGTCTGGCAGCTGCTGGTGTGGGGTCTTTCGATTCCAAAGTACATGCTGCCCACGCCATGGGCGGTCGCGCGCGCGGTCGCTCAGAGATACGACTCGCTGCTCACCTCAATTTGGATCACCGGCGAGGCCGCCGCGGGCGGCTTGTTGGCGAGCATCGTTGTTGGTGTGGTCATCGCGCTGATCTTTGCGCAGTCGCGTTGGATCCGCCGCATGTTCTACCCTTACACGCTGCTGCTGCAGACCGTTCCCATTCTGGCTATTGCGCCGCTGATCCTGATGTGGATGGGGCCGGGTATTCTCTCCGTCATGTGCGTGGCCTTCATCATCTGTCTTGCGCCGATCATCGCTAACACGACGCAAGGTCTGATCAGCGTCGATCAGAATCTCATTAATCTCTTTCTGATGCACAACGCGAACCCCGCCCAGGTGATGTGGAGGCTGCGCCTGCCAAACTCGATCCCTTCACTCTTCACCGGCATCCGCATAGCCAGCGGCATCTCAGTGATCGGCGCGATCACCGGCGAGCTCTTTGCCGGCTCGAGCCGTGTCGGCGTCGGAGGGCTGGGCTATTCGATCCTGTATGCGAGTTCGCAGCTCGAGACCGATTACCTCTTCGCACTGGTCTTTGCTGCGACCATCCTGGGCTTTTCGTTCTTCTTTATCATGATGTTTCTGGAGTGGTACTTTCTTCATAACTGGCATGAGTCGGCGCGCGCGCCCGATACCGAATAGGAAAGGCAAAGACGATGCTTCGACTGGAATCACCCACCGGCTGGTGGCTCACCACCCATCCCGATCACGCGCGCCTCGCCGCCGCCTTTGCCGGGCGCTGGGGCAATGACCGCTTCGCATCGCCGGAGCCGCGGGCGCACGTTCTCAATGGCATCGCCACTCACGATGACGGCTGGGCCGCCCGCGATGCCGCGCCACAGATCACGAAACAGGGTAAGCCGAGCGCATACTCGACCGAGCTGGTAGGGAAGTATTCGGCATTTGAAGAGATCGACCTCGCCGACTATCTCGCCGTCCGCGATCGCGCGGTACAGTTAGTCGCCGAGTCAGATGCTTATGCCGCGATCCTTGTTTCGATGCACACCTATAATCTACTTACCGAGCGAGCCGACCGTACGACGATCGTTCCGGAGCAACTGCCGCTGCTGGACGCCTTCCTCGTCGACCAGAAATCCCTCCAAGAGAGGCTCTTTGCGAATATCCAGGGCGATTCCACGCTCACTGTCTCAGAGAAGTCGCGCGAAAGGATAGAGGACCACTTCCGACTGCTCCAGGCCTGTGACAACCTGTCGTTGTTGACCTGTGTCGATTATCAGAAGGCGGCAACTCTGCTTCATACACTTCGGCTCAAGGATGGGGGAGCCGAGCCGGTCGTGGTCGAATCATTAGGCGAGAGGTATTTCTGCCTGACGCCGTTCCCCTTCGACGTCTCCCCCGTCGAGGTAGAGTTTCCAGTTCGCCACGTTGATGGTAAGACCTTTGCAAGCGCTGAGGCGCTGCAAGAGCAATACGCCGATGCCGAAGTTACGATGCTCAAAGTGACTATCACTGCATAGGCAGCCTTCACAAAAGACAACGGCGCGGACAGCGGTGGAGCTGTTCGGGCCGTTGTCTTTTGACGTTGATTAGAAAGTCAGTCCTAGAGACATCTGGATTTGCCGCTGAGCGCCGATTGTGTGAGTCACGAATCCCAGACCGAAGGGACAATTGTAGAAACCCGTATTCGTGTCGTTTCCAACGGAGCAAGGGCTGGATGGCAGCGGTCCCGTAGGCGTGCCGGGGCCGGAATTGGGGTAGGAGGGAAACGAATTGTAGTTTTGGTTTTGCGAGACCTCATTCCCGGGTACGTCGAAGCTGGCAGTGTTGGTCAGGTTAAAGACGTCGAAGGTGTACTTCAGATTGAATCGCTCAGTAATTGCGGTGTTCTTGACCAGCGAAGCATCCCAGCGCTTCTGGAATGGCTGACGAAAAATGTTGCGCTGGCCATTGGTGAAATTGGTTTCGTAAGGGTCGGTCGTGGGGATGCCGCCTCCGAACGAGCCCGGAGCCAGCAGAGGTACGGTGAAGCAGGAGGGTTTGAGCGCGGCCCCGCCGTAGTCCGCGGGGTTGTCATTTTCGAAGGCGCCCGAGTGGCCTGTCTTTGCGGTCTTTGCTGTGCAACCGGGAGCCAGCGGAACGATGGGGTTAGTGATGCCGTTGTTAGTGCTGTAGTAGATGCTGCCGACCGCGCCGGTGAAGTCGATGATGCTATAAGGTTGACCGCTTTGCAGAACTGCCAATCCGACGAATTGCCAACCATTTGTCAGATACCCTTCTATCGAGTGCTTGGGAGCGACATCGGGAATCTGGACGACGTAAGTGAAATTGAATACATGGGTGCGATCGAAGTCGGAGGAACCATAGGCGTCCTGCAGGTCGAGCGGATTATTGCCGTTGTAGAAAAGTCCGAGGCCGCTCTGTTCGTCGGTTGCGTGGGAATAGGTGTAGGAAGCGCCCACCTGGAAGTTATGGCTCATCCGTTTTTCGACATGCACCTGGAGGGCGTTGTAGGCGTCAATGCCGGCGGCCTTGTAGTCGATGGATTCCGCTGCATACCCGACATATGGGACACGGTGATCTACGTTCCCTCCTTCATAGTCAGCTCGATACTCGGTTCCGTCAGGCAGATTGACGTTGCCGACGGTGTAACCGTAGGTATAGCTCTCGCCATGGATGGGTGCGGTAGGAGTTGCGATCCCGGGCTGATTGAACGGAACTGGAATCACCTGATGGCGTCCGACATTACCGACGTAGCCTATATCGACCGCGAGATCATTGCGTGGCTGCCATTGGAGGTCGAGCGTGTAGTTGAAGGTGTAGGGGAGCTTGTTGGCACGATCATAGACGCCGAGTGAGATAGGTTGGCCTCCTTCGCCGACAGCCGCGAGGTTGGGCAGATAGTTGCTCAAATCGGAGGATTTTGGGTTGACTGGCGCTGGACTTAGTACGGAGCCGTAAGGGTTCTCAAGGTTGCCCTCGATATCGCTGCCTCCGCAAGTTGGAAGGTAGCCTTCGTAGTAAGTCAGAGTGGAAGTCGGGCAGGTCTGTGCGGTCACAAAGGGAAGTTGCTGGTTAACGCCGAATGGGCCGCCGGTAACTGTGCCGATAGCGTAGCCGGGCGAGAAGTAGCTAAAGAGTTCGCCGCGGTCGTAGTACATGCCAAATCCGGAACGAACCACGACCTTGCCATGCAGCTCATCCGGTTGCCATGCAACGCCAAGGCGCGGGCCGATACCCCATTGGCGGCCGGTCAGGGTGGTATTGCTTACCCCCTGCGTCCCGTTTTTGTTGTTACCCGCAATGATGAAACCGGGATTGCTAATTACGTCATCAGTTGCGTTGTAGTTGTAAAGAGAGGGATCGAAGTTGAAGATGCGTCCCTCCTTTTCCGTCAGGCCGCCGTTCCAGTCGTAGCGGATGCCGGCGGTCAGGCTGATGTTCGAGGTTATCTGGAACTTGTCCTGCAGATACATGCCAAGTTGATTGGCGCGGTAGTAGCGGCTTGCGTTGCCCTGCAAAAAGCTGCTGACGAAGAATCCGGTCGATGAACCGCCCGGAGTTACAAATCCTTGCGCGAGCTGGCTGAGATCGTCGCCGGCGATGGTCCCAGTGCCGGTGCGCTTATCGATCGTGTTGAGCTGGGTGTAGCTATAGCTACCGCCGAAGCTGATCGTGTGTTTGCCGAGGCTCCAGATTGCATTGCCTGAAGGCTGGAAACGATTCTGAAACGAGCCGGTATTCGATCCCTGCGCTTCGGCATTTGGGCCGATATTCAGGATGCCGGTCGAGACTCCCGCGTTGTAAGCGGCGTCGCCGAGCACATTGACGATCGATACACCCGGGAAATACGTCGAGCCGAAGGTGTTGATCGCTGCTGTGCCTGCAGCTCCGCCCGGAATACTCTGGGGCGTGAAGGGCTGCTGATTGGTGGCGTAGATCTTCTCCCGAATGAAACCGAAAGTCTGCGTTGTGCTGAGATTCGGTTTCACGAGGTAGGTGTTGTTGATTGAAGCCACCTGTGCGCCGGCATCCAGAAACTGGGTGAATCCGGGCACGCTCGAGTAGGCATACGGTGCGACAGTAGGATCGTGCTGGTAATAGTATTTCAGCGCGACGGTATCTTTTGTGTTCCAGTTGTAATCGAGATTTCCAACGGCCTGATCGGCGGTGAAGCGACCGGTTCCGGGGAGAAATGCATCGTAGGCGTGGGTCGGTGAGAGATTTGCGGACCCCGTGTCGTTGGGTACCAGCCATTTTCCCGGCTCCCCGGAAAGCGAAGGCGAGTTGAAGAGGGCTAGAGCGGTCCCATCGATATTGGCTCCGGTAAGTGCCGTCCCGTACTGAGCATTGATCAAGTTCGCGAAGTCTCCGGCATCGCGGGTGGTGTCGCTGAGTCCGACCGGCACGTTCAGAAACGAGTCGCCGATCTCTTCGTCGGAGACGTGCAGATGTTGGTAAGAGACAAAACCGAATAGCTTGTTCTTGATGATCGGGCCACCGAAGGTGCCGCCGGCGATATAGCGGTGGAGTTCCGGGTTCTTCTTGTTATCGGGGATTGCATCATCGTTCTTGAAGAAGAACGGCGCGGCGTTGATCCAGTTGGTGCCGCGGTGAACGTATCCCTGTCCGTGAAAGGCGTTGGTGCCCGACGACGTGCTGAGATCGATGTGCGCGCCGCTGGTGCCGCCCTGTTGCGCATCGTACATCGAAGCGTTTACGCGGACTTCCTGGATCGTCTCCGGGGCGGGCGTAGGGATTGAGTTGCCGATCGCAAGGTAGACTGAGGCGCTCGACTGGATCACGCCGCCAGCGCCGATGTTGCCGACGCCCGTGCTGTTGACCACGCGCGCTGAGCCGACCTGGCTGGTGCTCTTGCCATTGAACAGGGTGCTGCCGTCGACGCCATTCAGCAGGAAGCTATTCGAGGTGTCACGCTGGCCGTTGGCCCAGATGGGTGCGTTGCCCAATCCGCTGTTGGCGCCGGTTCCGCCGGGAAGTTCAGCGTTAACGCCCGGCGAAAGGATTGCCAAGCCAGTAAAGCTTCCGGTCGAAAGCGGGATGTTGTCGATCTGCGTCTTATCGAGTACATACCCATTGGTTGTATCCGTTGCGTTCATCAGTGGCGTGGCTTCCACCTCGACCGAGGTGCTCACCGAGCCGACCTTTAAGTCGACGTTCAAAGTTACGGTGCGCTCGGCCTGGACATTGATCCCGGGATACTTGGCGCTATCGAACCCGTCGCGCGTGTAGGTCAGCGTATAGGTGCCGATTGGCATGTTCACGAAGGCGTAAGTGCCGCTCGAGTTGGAGGTCGCGGTTCGCGTGAGGTGAGTAGAGTCTTCGACCGCCGTGACGTTTGCGTCGGGAATTGTACTGCCGGAAGCATCGGTGATCGTTCCGGTAATGCCACCGAGGGTCTGTTGCGCAAGGGTTGTCAAACAGCAACCGATAAAGAGGAGAGATACCGCGAATATCTGATGAGAGATTCTCTTTACTTTTGAATGCATGAATCCTGGGCCTCCGGTGCGGGTAGAAGCTGGGGAAAAATCTCGGTCACAAATGACCGTTTTCTAAAAAGGACTACGGTGAAGCGATGGGAACGCTTAACTTTATTGGCGGCCCTGGATGTAGCCAGTTCTCTGGGATTGGGTTGAGAATAACGTAACTTCCTTCGGCGCCATAGAGAAAAAATTCATAGCATGTTCACTAACGCCTCAAGCCCAAAAACACTTGATGTCGTGCATAAGTTTTATTTATGAGATGGCCCCAAAGCCGGACGCGACGACTGAACGTTTCTGTCCCGGCAATCGACTCTCAGCTGAGTAAAGAGACATGCGCCGCAACTACCCGCCATCCCTCAGGCAGGCGCACCCAGGTTTGGCTCTGGCGACCGCGGATGACTCCGCCATCCTTATCCCGCTCAAACTCCACGTGGACGCAGCCGAGATCCCTTCCAAACGTTGATATGTCGAGACGGGTGACGCGGCGGGCGAGATTGGCCGACGGCCGCGCGGCGCGGAAAGCAGCAATCTCCTCGATGCCGTGCAGGTTCTCCGTCACGCCGAACCGCACGACTTGGGGCGACGCCCAGAAGAGGCGCTGCATTGTTTCAATGTCGTTAGTCACCAATGCGGTTTCGTATTCGGGATAGAGCGCGGCAAGCTCGGCGACAGTTTCTGGATCATTGATATTCATGGCTAGAAAAGTTTGACTCCCGGTACGACCGACTTTGGCACCGCGGCGCTTACCGTGATCATCGGTTCGTTGACCACCTGGCTCAGGCGCAGGTTCATGACTGCGCTGCAAAGCACGTAGGCGTGTACGGCAGAGATCGCAAGTCGGTCCGAAAGCAGGTCGATCATGCGGTTGGTCGCGGCTTTCGCCGCCTGCAACGCCTCGGTCGCAGACTCGACGACGATCCAGGTTGGTCCCGTTGTTTCATTTGAATTTGTCTCAACGAGTGGACCGTTCAGTGCTCGACGCTTAAGCAAGCGAAGGCGCAATGTCACGTCCGCCGGGCATTCAATGCCATTGATGCAGACCTCGCCATCGCCTTGCGCGGCGTGAGCGTCGCCAGCGGAGAAGAGCGCTCCGCGATTCAGAACCGGAAGATACAGGGTTGCACCGGCACAGAGTTCCCGAACATCCAGATTTCCGCCGAAGATACCCGGTGGCCTGGTGCGGAACTCGCCCGGCTCGCCGGGAGAAACGCCCATCACGCCACAAAAGGGGCGCAGCGGCACCACTGCAGGCAAAAGTGATCGGCTCACTTCGCCTTCAAGCTTCCAGTGAAAGAGAGATGCCTCCTGGAAGCGATCCTTTAGGAAACCAAGTCCCGGAATCGTGCTCGACCAGCCCCAGCCCTTGTGGGCAACCTCCAGCACCTCAATCGCCAGGGCATCGCCGGGCTCCGCGCCATGGATCGCAATTGGTCCCGTGAGGGCATGGATCTTTCCTCGATCGATCGCCATAAAGTCGTCCACTGTTGAACCTGGCAGGACCTGGCCCCCGCTCGAGTCGACGCACTCCATGTGAACCACGTCCCCTGATGCAATCGTCAGACGCGGCGTGAGCGCGTTATTCCATCGCGAGTGCGTTGGCTCTGCGGATAGTGTGTGTTCGGCCATGTGTCTTCTCAGATCGCCACGAGCATCTGTAGCTCGACCAGCGCGTTCGCGGGCAGGCCACTCACGCCGATAGCGGCGCGCACGTGCCGCCCTTCCTCACCGAAGACCGCAACCAAAAGATCCGAGGCTCCGTTAATCACTTTAGGCGAGTCTGGAAATCCCGCAATCGAGTTCACGTAGCCGTTCACGCTCACGACGCTTGACACTCGATCGAGCGAGCCGAGTTCGCGGCGAATCACCGCCAGCTGCGTCAGCGCACAGGCGCGCGCGGCCTGATATCCCTCCTCGGTCGAGCGGTCTAGGCCAACGGTGCCCTGAATAACACTGCCACCGACCGTGGAGATCACTCCGGCGAGGTACAACAAATTGCCGACCTTTCGTGCGGCAAGGTAATTGCCACCTGGTTGCGGTAGCGCAGGCAACGTGACGCCCAGTTCAACAAGTCTTGCTTCCGCTTCCATGGGGTGAATGTAGCATGCGCCACCGTGATTCGCGGAATGAGATTCGCGCTCGGTCTGTTATTTTCAGCACAGGGGCCGACGCTGATTCATCAGAAGATCCTACTGCCGGCTTGCCGCGGACTGAATTCCCAGGAAGGCGTATGAATAGGTTTGTAACCGCGACGGTGGCGATCTGTTTGCTTCTCTCTACGCCTCGCCTAAGCTCGGGAACGGATGTCCCCACGCGCTCCCTGTTGCATGCGAACCGTCAGGCGGAGACAGACCTCGAAGTTGGTGGCGATCTCATCGGCCTGCCACCGGGGAGCACGCGTTTTGTAGCTTATAAGGATCTGTCTGACTCTCCCGCAGGTCGCTTACACCGTTGTCCGATGACTCGAACTTTAAGGCCAAGACGCGCATTACCGGGATTCCACTTACTGACCTCGATCGTCTCCTCGGCGGCGCAAGCGATGCGAAGCTCGTCGTTGCAATCTGCTACGACGGGTATCGCACCAACTATCCGTCTGCATACCTGGCGTCACACCTGCCGCTGCTCGTGCTTAAGATTGATGGCAAGACTGAGGACAACTGGCCTAAGTCCGAGTATGGGAGTTCGCTGGGACCGTATCTCATCTCTCACCCCTCTTTCACTCCTTCGTTCAAAGTGCTCTCGCATACTGACGAGCCACAGATTCCTTTCGGCGTCACCAGGATTGAGTTCCGCGACGAGCGCGTTGTGCTTGGCTCGATCGCGCCGCCTGGGCACTATCCGCCGAATTCGCCGGTCGTCGCCGGGTATCGCATTGCGCAGCAAAATTGTTTTCGCTGCCATAATATGGGCGCGGAGGGAGGCCAGATGTCCGGCCGCAGCTGGCAGACTCTCGCGATGTGGGCGTCGAGCGAACCCCAGTACTTCACTCGCTATGTGAAGAATCCGCAAGCGATCGACAAGAAGAATCACATGCCTGCCTTTCCTCAATACGATGCCGAGACGATTGAAGCGCTCCGGCAGTATTTTTCGACTTTTGCCCAGGTAGGACAATCGAGAGGGAATCCATGATCATCCGAACGGCCAAGATCCTGTTGGTTTCCGCGGTTGCCTTTTTCTATACGATCGTCGTCTTCAATAACATCACCGATTACAACTCCAACTATCTGTTTGTCTTCCATGTGCTGAGCATGGACTCCACGTTTCCCGGCAACAACGGCATGTGGCGGGCGTTGCACTCAAGCTTTATTTACCACTCCTTCTATCACTCGATCATCGCCTGGGAGGCATTGACGGCCGTGCTGGCCTGGGCTGGTGCGGTGCTGTTGTTGAAAAAGCTGAAAGCTCCAGCCCGCGCTTTCAACCTCGCCAAGCGAATCTCCGTCGCAGCGCTCACGCTGAGCTTGCTGATGTGGCTGATCGCCTTTCTTACCGTCGGGGCGGAGTGGTTCCTGATGTGGCAATCGAAGACCTGGAACGGACAGGAAGCCGCCTTCCGCATGTTCACGGTTGTAGGCATTATTTTGATATTCCTGGCCATGCCCGACGCTGAGGGGCAAGCTTAAGTTTCCAGGTGTAATCTAGGCCCATGCGGATTTCAGCGTGGCAAGCCGCCGTCCTACTTGGCCGGATTTCCCTGATCGCGACTCTGGTAGCCGCATCCGCCAGTCTGTTTGGCCAGCAAAGTGAAGTAAGACCGCCCCGGATAGTCACCGCCGCTCCAGCCGGCGCGCGGTTCGAGATGTCGAGCACGGTGGCAATCAATCCTCGCGTTAAGCCGATACCGTTAAGCCAAAGTTACGAACACTACGTTCATGAGATCCCGCCAAGCGGGATGGAAGACAAATATCTGAAGGACATTCCGTTGGTTCTCGACAGTCCTCCGCAGACCGTACGCGTCGCCCAACAGAAAACTACGCCTGTCACATTGAAGTAGCCGACCTCTCGCCGGGAGTTGCGATCGAACGCAATGTCTTGCGGAGTATCCAAATCAGCCATAGCAGAACACCCAGCCCCACGGCCCAAACTGCCATCAGCGAATCGACTACCCACGCTGGAGCGGCACCCACCCGGCGCAAGACAAACGGCAGAAAATTCCAGCAAGTGATGTGGACGTAGTCCCATGGGTCCTGCGTCATCGCCTCGTTATTTAATCCCCAGGCACTCATCTTGCCCAAGGCGAAGGCAACGATATTCTCGAAACGCAAGGCGATGACAAAGGTGGGATGGCCGAGAGTCTCCATCTGGTAGAACTCAAGCGGCAGCCAGAAACAGAGCGACGCGAGCTGGATCACGACACTTGCTCCGACGAGCACCCACGCCATCACGCGAAGCCAACTCCGGCCCTGATCGCAATATCGCAGGGCGATCGGCATTCCCAGCAGCGCAACCATCTGCGCGGCGGTCGAGACATAGCGATCGCCCCAGGCAAAGTCGCCGGTCCAGACCGTGTACTTGGCGTAGAAGCAGATATACGCGAAGAGCAGCAGCCATCCCGCCACGATGTAAGCCTGAAGGGCCTTCGCAAGGCGTCGCCAATAGAGGATTGTGACCAGTAGCGCGAGCAACAAAAGCGGATCGAAGAGGAAGATCGATTTCTCGGGAGCAAACAACGGGCCCAGGAATCCGTCAAGGAATCGTCCCTCGAAGGGGTATGCAGCCGGAAGCGACGGATCGAGCGCCCGCTGCTGTGCCCCAAAGATGCCGATGTAGGTGTTAAAGAAAGATCCGAAGCGGTGGTATTGATAGACTCTGTCGATCAATCCAAAAGCTGCATAGACAGGCAGCGCCGTCTTCAGATAATCGACCGCATGCAGCCGGATTGTCCTGGGGTCGGATTTCTCCAGCAATACCACCAACAGCAAAAACCCGGCGGCGGCGAGCAGATCGAGGCCAGTAGTGAGGCGCGTCAGCAGGTTAAGACCGAGCGCCGTGCTGCCGAGAAGCAAGGCTCGCCGGTTTCCCCAGCGCAGCCATTCGTACTGGAAACAGATCCCCGTCAGCGTGAGCAGGAAAATATAGTTGTTTTCGCTCATGTTCTGCGCATAGTGCAGATGCGTCGTCGCAAAAAGCAGCGCCAGCACGCCGGACGCTGCCTGCTTCACAGTAAACTCGAAATCCAGCAGCAGCCGGTAAGCGAGCAGCGCGGTCAGCACCGCGATCAGGGGATTGATGGTAAAGCTCACAAAGATGCTGCGGACCGCTGGATCGTGCCCGTTGTAATCGGCGAAGACTGGCAGTCGTTCGAGATAAGTTGCAACGATGTCGGCAGGCAGCATCAGCAGGGATTGCCCAATCCCATACCAGCTATAGAGTCGGCCTCCCCGGCCAATCAAACCAAACTCCGGGTATTCCGAAGGAAAAACCGCTGGCTCGCCGGTCCAGAAGGCGTGCGCAGTCTGCAGACGATGCATCGTGTCGCTGGTGCCCAGTTCGCCGGATTGGATCAGCAGCGTACTCAGAAATGCAATCGCCGCCAGCAAATACGCCGCGCTTTGCGGCTGGCGCATCAAACGCTTCATTATGGCTTTCATCATGGCATGAGGCACGAACGGCGGCCCAACTCGCTCATTCATGATGCACTTGTACCGGTGCAGTGCTAGAGTGTTCTGGTCAGAGTCAAAATATTCATTGAAACCACTTGCGCAGCTGTAGCTTTCCCCAAAGGGCACCCTGGATGGAGTTTTGCACATTTGATCAGTCGTATCTGGAGCGGTTGCGGGCTGGCGACTTCCGCACCGAGCAGCATTTTGCGTCGTATTTCGACTCGCTGATCCAGATCAAACTGCGCTCGCGCGGTCGCTCCCCTGAAGACATCGAGGACATTCGTCAGGAGACATTCAGTCGCGTCTTCAAGGCGCTGCGCTCCGAAGGCGGCATCCGCGAACCGGAGAAGCTGGGCGCCTTCGTCAATTCAATCTGCAACAACGTTCGCAACGAGTTTCATCGCCGGGGTCAGCGGCTGACGGCGATCGACGACGAGAATGCCGCCGCGGAATCCCCCGATCCCGGCCCCGATGCACTTCACCAGCTGATGAGCAGTGACGCCCGTGACCTGGTCCAGCGGATCGTCGACGAGCTTCCCGAGCGCGACCGCCGCATCCTGCGGGGGGTCATCCTGGAGGAGCGCGACAAAGACGAGGTTTGCGAGCAGATGGGTGTCGACCGGGATTACCTTCGCGTCTTGCAGCACCGTGCCCTGAACTCCTTTAAAAAGCTATACATGGAGCGCACCGCACATCGGCGCTACCACGTTGAACCGGCCAAGGTCGGGAACGAAACCCGACAGGCTTGATACGTTTTGACCGGCCAAATCACTATTCGTCAGTAGGAAAAAAATACGAAACTTCGGTGAACGATGGACCACAAAACAGCAGAACGGACGATGGCCGTGGAGAAATATCTCCTCGAAGAATTTACTGCCGAGCAAAAAGACGATTTTGAAGAGCACTTCTTTTCTTGCGAGGAGTGTGCACTGGAGTTGAAGTTGGGTGCGGCGTTCATGGCGCATGCCAAAGAGAGTTTGAAAGCCGTCCCGGCGGTCGCACCGGCGGCAACCCCCGTGAAGACCCCGAAACGGGATTGGTTCAAATGGTTTTCACCAGCCTTTGCGCTCCCGGCGATGGCTTTCATGCTGGGCCTGGTTGTCTTCCAAAACCTGGTCCAGCTGCCTGAGCTGCACAGGTCGCTGATAGCCCTGAATGCTCCCCAGGTGCTGACCAGCGCCGATCTCAAGAGCGGCGGCTCGCGGGGCGTTGAAGAAGTGGTTCGGGTGGAAGCCGGAGCGTTGTTTCAGTTGACCATCGATATTCCCGATACCGCTAACGTCGCGCACATCGCGGAGTTGTATGATGCCTCGGGGCGGAGATTGTGGACGGTCGCCGTACCGGAAGACGCTCCAAAAGACGGCCTGGCGCTGAAGATGCCGGGCGATCTGCCGGCGGGAAGTTATTCGCTGGTGGTCAAACAGGCCGGAGCCGCTGAGTCGGGCGGGTCGTCTCAGTACAAGTTCATTCTGCAGCGCCAGTAAAGAAAGACGAGAGTTCGAGGGCCGAAAGGGAGACGGAGATGGATAGCGGCAAAGACATTCAGCACTATTACCACGCTAATGCCAGCGCATGGGGCGGCGGATTGGTTTATCCGGTTAATACGACGCTGCCCGTGCTCGCGGCGACTTCGCTGCCCAGCGTAGGCGGCTATCTGCAAGCCGAGCACACCGATTTTCGGATTGGTGACTCGATCTCCATCGACCGGGCCTACAGTTCAGTCTCGGGTGCTCGCAATCCCAAGGATGGGTCTTTCGAAACGATGGTCACAGCTACGATCGAAGGGGTGAGTGTTGGCAAAGTCCTCTTTGCCAAGGAAATCACGATGCAATTGTCGACGAATCATCCGTCCAACGATACCTCCGACACATACTTTCCCACCGTCTCCTTCGGAAGCGTGCTCTATTCTGGTCTGCGAACCAACACTTGCGAGCTGACCCCGGAGGTGGATCTGAGCGCTTTTAGGACTAAGGGGTATCCCGGTCAGTCGTGGCTTTACAATCCAAACCTAAGGCAGTTTGCGCTCGATCAAAGCAAAGAGTTCGCCGCGCAAGCGAAGAAGGTGGCGGGGAAGGGCATGCCGGTCTTCGACCGGATCTGGAAGCGGCATTCCGGCGGCGGACCGAATAGCGCTCAGGCGATAACTGATCGGGGCAACATCATATGCACAGTAGTGCCGAAGATCAAAATGACGGGACGATGCGATGGAGCGACGGCGGTGGGCAACACGCTGTATGTTCCAGACTTTGGCCGGATCATACTGGGCGAGCTGATTGTGGATGGAAATTCCTTCAACCTGACCATGATGCGGCTGGATATGGGATCGAAGTCATCGGGCAGCGGCAGTGGCGGCCAGGGCACCACCAACGGCACCAACACTGGTGGCGGATAGCGTGGGTGGGCGCTGCTGCCGTTGCTCTAGTCTCCTGCACAGGCCGCAGCGATCCGAAGCCGATTCCCGAGAAGCTGTACGCGGAGGCCGAATCCGCATATCACCACGGCGACCTCTCGTCAGCGCAGAGTGAGGCAGAAGCGGATTACAGGAACTTTCGGTCTTCGAATCCGGAATGGGCGGGAAAGTTCAGGGTTCTCCAGGTCCAGGTCATGCTGCTCAGGGGACTCTATGAACCCGCCCTCGCCGAGCTGAACAATTCCCCAGCGGGGGTCTTTGCGACTTGCGAGCTCGCCGCGCGCAAGCACATGCTTGAGGCGAGCGCCTATCTTCGACTTGGCCGGCATTCGGAATCCGCTGCGAGCATGAGGGAAGCCGAGCGACAGTGCGCAAGTCCGGGGCCTATTCTCGCTGCGGATCTGGCGACGAGACGTGGAGTTCTCCAGAGTGACCTTCCTTTAGCCGAAGCGGAATATCGGACTGCTTTGACGATCGCCCGCGAGCAGCACGACACATACCGGGAAGCGGGCGCCCTCGTGAACCTGAGCAACGCCTCTCAGGGTCAAGAGCACTATGACGAATCGATCGACTGGGCCAGCGCTTCGCTCCGGATATCCAAAAAAATGAGTTACAGGCTCTATGAAGAGATGACGGAGGGAAACCTCGCTTTCGATTATTACAAGCTTGGCGATTTCGATCAGGCAGCGGCACTCTACACCGAGGCTGAAGCGTCGGCGCTGATCTGCGGCGCCCCACGCGACCGGTCGCTGTGGCGAGAGAATCTTGGACTGATCCACGAACAAATAGGGGAGTTTCAGGCCGCTGAGAACGATTATCGCCAGGCACTGGCTATGGCACGGCAACAGGAAGACAGAAACCAAACGAACAATGCTCTGCTGGAGCTTGCTTTCGTTTTCATAAGGACCGGCAATTGGGACCAGGCGGAAAAGTCTAGCCGGGATGGGTTGGAGCTCGCACGTGAAGACGAAAACCGTCCGCTGGAGCTGCGGGCCATGCTCGCGCAAGGGCTGATCGCCTTGCATCGCGGCGACCAAAAGGCTGCGGAGAAGCTGCTTTCGGAGGTCGCCCGCGACCCGGGTCACGATCGTCAGTCGTTTCGCTGGGAGGCTCAAACAGCGCTCGCGAATCTCTATGCCGGCGAGCGTCGCTCCGATGCTGCCAAAGCCGAGTATGAGGAGGCACTGGAAACTGTCCGGCAGGCGCGATGCTCCATCCACAAGGAAGACTACCGCCTGTCCTTCTTCACCAGTGCCACTCGCGTCTATAGCAGTTACATCGATTTCCTCGTGCAACAGGGTAAGGCCTCCGTAGCCCTCGAGACAGCCGACGAGAGCCGCGCGCTGACGCTCGCCGAGGGGTTGGGCATCGACGGACAGAAGTGCCTCTCCACTGAGACGGGGTTCAATCCGCAGCGCGTCGCGCGAGTTGCCAAGGCGACGATCCTCTTCTATTGGTTGGGACCGGAGCATTCTTATCTATGGGCGGTCGATGCGAACCGGTTGAAGCTCTACCCGCTTCCGCCAGCGTCGCAGATTGACCCCACCCTTCAGGCCTATCGCAAGACCCTCGTAGGGTCGCGCGATGTGCTCGAGACTGGCGACACCAACGGATCGGCTCTCTACCAGACACTTGTGGCCCCAGCTGAAGAGTTCTTTCACGCCGATCCTCAGGAAGCGGCTCAGCGTGTCATTGTCATCGCCGATGGCGCCTTGAGCGGACTGAACCTTGAGACGCTCATCAGTCCGAAGCCGCGGCCTCACTACTGGATCGAAGATGTCTGCGTCGAGAACGCCTCGTCTCTGCGTCTGCTCGCCGCTCGTCCGGGAAAACATTCGCAAACTGGCGGACGACTTCTGTTGATCGGCGATCCTGTCCCTCCAAAGGGGAGCGACTTCGAGGCGCTGCCCAACGCTGCGAAAGAGATGCTGAGCGTGCAGAAGTCTTTTCCCGGCGCCAGCGCCCAGGTTTATGGCGAACGCAACTCGACCCCAGCCGCTTATCTGGATGGTCATCCCGAACAGTTTGCATTTATTCACTTCGTGGCGCACGGCGTTGCCAGCCTCACCGATCCGCTCGACTCGGCGGTGGTGCTTTCGCCAACCGTGACCCCCGCGAACGACGGCGGCTACAAACTCTACGCCCGCGAGGTGATGGCGCATCCCTTGCGGGCGGAGCTGGTGACCATCTCAACCTGCAAAGGCGCAGGAGTTCGGAGCTATACGGGGGAAGGACTAGTGGGGCTCTCCTGGGCCTTTCTCCACACCGGGGCGCACCACGTGATCGGAGCCTTGTGGGATGTGAGCGACGAGTCTACGCCGCAGCTTATGGCGGGAATGTACGCTGAGCTGGTGAACGGAACTCCGCCCGACGCAGCACTTCGCACCGCCAAGCTTACGCTTCTGCACTCCGCCGCACCCTTTCACAAACCCTACTATTGGGCGCCCTTCCAGCTGTATACGGGGTCTTAATCGAGCCGGTACTTGGTCTCGGCCAGGTGATACATCCGCCGCCAGAGCAGTCGATTGACGGTCACCACCATAGTGGCCATGATGATCGTCGCCATCAGCAGCACGCCAAAGTTGCCTGAGTCGCTGGCCGCACTGATCTGCGCGCCCAGGCCAAGAGTCGTGATGGTGTGCTCCTTGAGGTGGAAGTATTCAGCAATGATAGAGGCGTTCCACGCGCCGCCAGACGCGGTGACAAGTCCCGTTACGAGATAGGGAAAGATGCCGGGCAGGATGACCGTCGTCCATCGCTGGATCGCGCTGAAATGGAACAGGTCGGCGACCTCGCGCATCTCCGACGGAATCGCCATCGCTCCGGCGATCACATTGAACAGGATGTACCACTGCGTGCCCAGCAGCATCAGGACGACCGATCCGATGCCAAGTCCAACGCCAATCCGGAACATACCCAGAATGATGATCGGATAAAACACCGTCGCCGGGAATGAAGCGACCATCTGGATGAGAGGCTGCAACAACCGCGCAAGCCGGGGATTGAAGCCGATCGCGACGCCCACAGGAATCGTCCACAGCGAGGCGATCAGCAGAGCGGCATTCACCCGCAGAAAGGTTGCAGCTGCGCCCTCAAAGAGCAGCAGAGTAATCCGAACCCGGCACCTGGCGGAGCAGCCCCAGAGCTCGTATTGCCGCCACTAACACCGCTGCTGCGGCGAGAATTCCAAGCGCAATTGTCGAGAACGAAGCGACGCGTCGCGCGGCCGGCTGCGCCATGACATGGACAACCTGGTTCTCTTTCCGGTGCGCGAGCCTGGCATAGATGCGTTCACTGAGCGGCGCAACTGTGCGCTCCTGCACCCACGCCAGCGCCGTTGAGTTGCGTAGCAGGTGCAGGATCGGCGAGCTCACCCGGCTGCCGCTGTCGCTGTTCTCAAACTTGAATTTGTCCGACCAGACGATGAGCGGCCGCCAGACCAGCTGATCGGTCAGCACGATGATCACCATCATGGTGATGATGCCGTAGATCAGTCGCAGCGGTATCGCCGTTATTGGCCGCCGTCTGCAGATACGAGCCGAGCCCAGGAAGCCGGAAGTGGCGCGTCCCGACAGGAAACATCTCGCAGACCACGAGGATGAACCACCCCGCCGCGACCGAGACCATGGAGTTCCAGATCAGGCCGATCGCCGAAAAGGGAAGCTCGAGCTGCCAGAAACGCTGCCACGCGGAAAAGCGGTTGATCGCGCAGGCCTCGCGCAGCTCGCGGGGAATGCTCTTCAGCGAAGAATAGAAGCTGAAGGCCATATTCCAGACCTGGCCGGTAAAGATCAGCACGATCGCGCCCAGCTCGATACCCAGCTGCCGGCCCGGGAATCAGCGCGATCATCGCCAGCATCACTCCGGGCAGAAAGCTCAAGCACCGGAATCGATTGCAGAATGTCGAGCGCGGCAATCATCAGCGACTCAACGCGTTTGTTGTAGGCGGCGATATAGCCATAGCCGACGGCGAAGATCAGGCTGAGAAAATACGCGGCGATGGTGCGGACGATCGAGTAAAAGGCATACAACGGCAGCGCCGACGGGGAGCGGTTGATGACCACTTCCGGCACCGGGAAGCTGAACCAGTAGCGGGCGACGAAGATGATCGAATAAAACCCAGCCAGGCAGAAGGCCGCGACGATCAGGTCAAGGAAGACCGGCCAGGTGCGCTCAGGCACGAGGCTGCGCGCAAAGGTGTTGTCGATCTTGATCACAGCTAGGCCTTTTCTTCCTCGACCGATTCCGCAGTCTCTTCGGTCTCGGGCAGGACGAAGCGGCGCCGCGCGGCGTCGTAATCGAAGAGCTCGGCATAGCGGCCCCAGTTCACCGCTGTTTCCAGCTGACGCCGGGTCTCTTCGTCGCTGAACTGCTCATCGAGCATGTCCATGAAGAACTCTTCCGGCACGGTGTGGTCGGACTTATTCTCGAGCGCGCGCGTGATCTGGCGAAGCAGCAAGCACGTGGTCGACGGCCGCTTTGCGGAAGAGCTCCTTCTGCCGCAGAATCTCCGACTCGGCATACTCATGTCCGGCGGGGGTAATGGCTGCATCGCCTTCCTCGACACGCAGGAAGTCGAGCAATTGCGCCGCTTCCACGATTGGGAAGAGGTCGTCGATCTCGAAGGCAAGATCGTCGGCGAGACGGTAGATATCGGCCCGGCCCTTATGGTCGATGAGCAGCTCCAGAAGTCCGGCGATGCCGCCGGGGCGAGCATGGGGCAGCGTTTCGTACTTCATCTGGCGTTGATCGCGCACCGGCCGAGCCGGATGCTGATGGTCAGGCTCGGTCGCGGGGACGACGTCCGGCCGGGTGAGCACCTTGTAGATGTAGTCGACGATGTTAGTGAAGGGCGCGGCCTTGCGGTCGCGCGGATGCTCGAGCGTCACTTTGAAATCGGTGCGAATGTGCCCCGGATTGCGCCCCAGCACAATGATGCGGTCGGCCAGCAGCACCGCTTCCTCGATGTTGTGGGTGACAATGAAGATCGACTTCGTGGGGATGGTCTTCTTTGTGCCAGAGTTCGAGCAGTTCCGAGCGCAGGTTCTCGGCCGTCAACACATCGAGCGCGGAGAACGGCTCGTCCATAAAGAGCACTTCGGGCTCGACGACCAGGGCGCGCGCAAAGCCCACGCGCTGGCGCATGCCGCCGGAGAGTTCCTTAGGATAGGCGGCCTGGAAACCGTCAAGGCCGACCGTGTCCAGAATGCGCATGCTGCTCTCGCGGCGGTCGTCGGGCGCGATGCCGCGTGCCTTGAGCGGCGCCTCGACATTCTCGAGGACCGTCAGCCAGGGAAAAAGCGCAAAACTCTGGAAGACGATCGAGACATTGATCTGCACCGAGCCGATCGGCTTGCCATGCCAGAAAACCTCTCCGGCCGACGGCGCGGAAAGCCCGGAGAGCATGCGCAGAAGAGTCGATTTTCCTGAGCCGGAGGGGCCGAGCAGCGCAACAACCTCTCCGGGCACAATCGAGAGGTCGGTCGGTGCGATGACCTGGATCCGGTTTTCGCTCGGCTGCGCGTAGAACTTCTCGACGCCCTGGGCCCGGATGATCGTCTCCGCATCAGTTTGCAACCTCGGTCTCCGCCATCACCGTCTACCCGCCTGACAAGAAAATGAAGGGCTTGTCGTCGCCGAATTCTGCATTGCCGGCGTCGCCAGACAGGCAAATCCTGTCGGGCAGCTTGCGCCCGGAAACGATCGAATCCTGTAAAGCATCCCTTGAGGGAAGCGTATCATCTGAAAAGGGGATTTGACCCAACCGCATCGGCTTTCTTGGTTCCCCAAACGTCTGTAATACGTAGTCTGCTGGCTTGAGCCGGGAATTCGGTTCAGCAGAGCATCACAAGAGAAAGAAAAGGAACGAATGTCCGAGACAGTTTTGAGACCGGAAAGTGCTCGTCGCTGACGACGAGCGAGTCATCGCCGACACCCTAGTCATTATCCTGAACCAAGCCGGATTCGACGCGACAGCAGCCTACAGCGGCCGCAAGGCGGTCGAGCTTGGCCGAGAGCCTCCGGCCCGACATGCTGATCAGCGACGTCATCATGCCCGATCTGAGCGGCATCGATGCGGCCATCAGCGTCCGGCGCATCCTGCCTTCGTGCAAAATTCTGTTGTTTTCGGGTCAGGCCGCGACCGCCGACCTGCTGGATAAAGCGAGATCGCAGGGGCACGAGTTTGAGATCCTCGCCAAGCCGGTCCATCCCCAGGACCTGTTGGCCAAGTTGCGAAGTTGATTCGCGCGTTTGAATGAGGCGGGTCGCCACGACTGAGGACGGCTCCTTCGGATGCACCTGCGAAAATCGCAGCGCGCGTCACTTTGCCGTCGTCATCGGCATCTTCATGTGATCGGCGCTGATCGCGAAGGTCTTGTGCTCTACCGCGACCAGTTTGCTATCACCCTCGCGAAGGCGATAGCTCTGGTCAGGGTGCACGTGATCAAATCTATCCGTGCTGCCTGACGTCGGCCACTTCACGTCAATCCGCTCGATCGTCGCGTGCTTGCCCAGCCCGATGTGCTGCCGCCAAGGATTCTCGCCAAAGCTGGAACCATAGCCGACCGTGCGGTAGATTTTCCGCCTGCCCTCCGCATTGCTGACCGACACGCAAATCTGTGCACCAAAGGCGGCACGATTCGTCTTGACGCCTTCGAGTTCCAGCGTCACCCAGTCATTGCCGCGCAGCGGATTCTGATAAAGCACGCTCTGGTAGGTGTCACCGGGAAAAGCCCCGCCCATCTCCTCGAAGACGTCTTCTGAGCCGTTGTTTTCGAGATCGCCAAACGCGATCCCGTGACCCTTCTGTAAATGGCCGAAGCCGCCGGCAGTCGTGACGTCCTGAAAATCCTTACCTGCATTGTTGCGGAACATCCGATTCGGTAGCAGCGCCTCATACGCGGGTTCGCCGTCGCCGAGATAAATATCGAGCCAGCCGTCGTTGTCGAGGTCGCCGAAATTCGCGCCCATCACGAGAATCGCGCGATCCAGATGCGTCTGCTTGGCGACGTCGGTGAATGTGCCATCGTGATTGTTACGATATAGCCGCGTAGTTTCGGCGTGATAGGGGAGCCCGAGCTCAAAGGCGCCCACATCTTCCATCGAATCGGTGTAATAGCCAGCCGAAAATATGTCAGGCCAACCGTCGTTGTCAAAATCGAAGAACCAGGTTGCAAAACTGTCCTTCTGCTGATCGACGCCCGCCTGCTTCGTCACATCGGTGAACTTCCACTTCGCCGGTTCGGGATGTTTCGCATCCTGAGGACCATCGTTGCGGAAGAGGTGATTGCGTCCGCCCTTGACGGAGACATAAAGGTCGGGCCGCCCGTCGTTATTGAAATCGCCCCAGGCCGCGCCCTTCACATATCCCAGCGAAGCGAGGCCATTCGCCGCGCCAACCTCCGTGAATGTTCCATCGCGGTTGTTATGAAAGAGCTGCGAGGGGTGCGGATCGTCAGCCAGGGACTCATGGCCGACAAACAAATCCAGCCAGCCGTCGTTGTCGTAATCTGCCCACGCCGCCGTCTGGGTCGGATGCAGCGACATGAGTCCGGCCTCTTCGGTCACATCGTCAAAGGTGCCGTTCCCGTTGTTGCGCAGCAGTGACATCGGGTATTCGCCATACTTGGCCCACCAGCCCCCGCGCAACACCAGCACATCCGGATGACCATCATTGTTGTAGTCAGTGGCGACAATATTGAGCCCGCCAACCTCCCCTGTGAGCCCGGCCTCGCTTGTGCGGTCGCTGAATGTTCCATCGCCGTTGTTGTGGAAGAAGTGCAGTTGATCGAGCGGCCCCGACGACGAAACCATAAGGTCGAGCAGACCGTCGCCGTCAAAGTCCTCCATAATCACGCCGCCTGAGTGGCCTGTGACCTCAAGCCCGGCAAACATGGCCACATCGGAAAACTCGGGCAAAGCTGCGTCTGAGTTGAAGAGCTTCTCCGGAACCAGCCATTTCGCAGGAACATCCTGCGGATACCGGCCCAGCTGCATGTAAGCCACATTCAACAGCCAACGCGCCAGCGCGTCATGCGGGTCTGCATTCAAAAGGGCGGTATATTCGCGGACCGCACCCTCAGCTCCGCGCGGCAGAGTATGAATCCCTGAGCCTTTGATGGGGAAGATGCACGAACGCTGGCCATGCATGTGAGCGCAATTCTCCTGCTCGCCGAGGCGAAGATAAGAGACGCCCAGCAGGGAAGTGATCTCCCGCTCGTCCTTGGGCGCGAGCTTGATGGCTTTTTGCGCGCAGGCATTGCGTAGCTCGAGCAATGTGTTGACCGCACCCTCGCTGTCGCCGGCGCGGAGCAACTCGCTGGCCAGCGTCTTGCGCACCAGCACCTCGTCGTTGGGCTTGAGGTCTTTCGTCAGCAGGTATTTGTAATAGACAGCGCGCTCAGCAGGCTTATTGGGGTCGGACTTCCAATTGTTCTCGCGATAGATCTTCTGCAGAAGTTCCGCCATCTTTTTTGTGCCGGGGGACTGGTAGAACCCCGCGGCCTGCTGCGCTTGACAAACGTGCATCGGCGTTGCGGCGAGACCGGCAATCAATATGAGGAACCGCGCGGCTCGACCAGAGAGTGGCATTGCAATCCGAAGTTTAGTGCATTCACGCTGGCGGTGTAATTAGCCTCTGTCGCACGTTGACGGAGAAGCAGCCCTCAGTTGTATCGAATCCATTCCCCGTCTTCTCAGGCTGGTCTGAATCTCCTACTTTTGGTCGATGCAGTTTGTTGGGACAAGAATCTAGAATGCCCGAACGAGAATCCGGTGGACGTCTGCCAAGGACTCCCAGAGAGCCTCGAACAAGCCGAGATGATCACGTCGAACGAAGCTAGCCTGGACTCGAAGCCCGCAGCATCGACCGAAGCGGAGGAACCACTTTCATCCCAGCCGTCTGCGCTTCGGCGCATTTTCTTCGGCCCAGAAGGCCTTCGTGCTGGATGGGGGCTGCTCCTCTTCATCGCGATGATCGTCGGATCTTTTTACTCAATCCATTTGGCACGAACGGCAATCGAGCGCCATTCCTCTCCAGCCGCCACTACTCAAAGCATCGAAAGCAACCGCGCTCCATCCCGGGCCGACTCCGGGACAAACGGCCCGGGCTCAGCTCAGGCCATCAAGCCGCTCCCGCCTCGCGCCGCGTTCATCAGGGAGGGTCCGTACCTTCTCACGGTGATTTTCGCGACTTTTCTCATGTCGCGCATCGAGCGCCGCCCCTTCGGAGTCTTCGGCTTGGGCGGAACTCACCGGCTGCCGCAGTTTCTCGCCGGACTCTTCTGGGGCGTCGTCTGTCTTTCCCTATTAGTCAGCCTGCTCCGACTGCTCGGCTTTCTTCAATTCGATGCTCTCCTGCTGACCGGCGGCGCGGCTCTTCGTTACGGCGTCCTTTGGGCCTTCGGTTTTCTGCTCGTTGCTCTGCTCGAAGAGACGCTCCTTCGCGGTTATGCCCAATACACGCTCGCCCGCGGACTGGCGGGAGTCTACGGCATCCTCTTCAAGAACACCCGTCATCGCCACGTCCTCGGCTTCTGGACCGCGGCGGCTATACTCTCGTTTATCTTTGGCATCGGCCACACCACCAACCCCGGCGAATCGCCAATCGGGCTTTTGGGCGCTGGCCTTGTCGGCATGGTCTTCTGCTTCTCCCTATACCGTACCGGTTCTTTATGGTGGGCTATCGGCATTCATGCGGCATGGGACTGGTCACAGTCGTTTCTGTACGGCGTCGCCGACAGCGGATTGATGGCGGAGGGTCGCGTCTTCGCTACTCACCCCATCGGAAAACCTATTCTCAGCGGTGGTCTCACCGGGCCAGAGGGCAGCATCTTCGCCATCCTGATGCTCGCAGTGATTACCGGTATCATCTTCGTTACGCTGCGACCGACCGATAACTCGCACGTGAACCAAGGCGATCTATAAGACGGCCGTCCTCGATACGACTCCTCGATCGGCGCAGTAGTGTGGCTCTCAAATCCGCTGCTTCGCCCAGCGCCCCTGGCGAAAGAGCACTAAGCCAATTAGCACGACGACCACTTGGGCCACGACCACCGCAACGAAGACGCCGTTGACATGCATGAACGTATGCATCGCCAGCCACCACGCCAGCGGAATCTCCAGTAACCAGAAGCCGAAGAAATTGACGTAAGTGGGAGTCAGCGTGTCGCCCGCGCCGTTGAAGGCCGCCATCAGCACCATGCCATACGCGAAGGCCATATTGCCGCAGCTGAAAATGCGCAGGCAGTTCACCGCGACCGGTACCACGGCGGGGTCGTGAGTGAACAAGCCGATGATCCATGGCGCGAAGACGATGAAGACAAGACCGACTGAGCCGAGAAAGACCACGTTCCAAAAGCCCGTCCGCCAGACCGCGCTGCGCGCACGGTCGGGATGGCCCGCACCCAGGTTCTGCCCGACCAGCGTCGCGGCCGCGTTGCTTAATCCCCAGGATGGCAAGATCGCGAAGATCACGATCCGAATCGCGATCGTATACGCGGCCAGCGAAGGCGCCCCGAAGAGGCTGACGATGCGCACCAGGCCAATCCAACTCGCCTGGCCGATCAGAAACTGCAGAATCCCGGTGATGGAGACGCGCACCAGTCGCCACAGCACCGTGGCCTGTAGCCGCACATGGCAGGCGAGGATGCACAGGCGTTCCGTGCCTTTGCCAAGCCGGTAGAACTGATAGAGAACGCCAATGCCGCGCCCACTGAAAGTGGCCAGCGCCGCGCCGGTTACGCCCATCTTCGGAAATGGCCCAAGGCCGAAGATCAGGCACGGATCCAAAATCAGGTTGAGGATGTTTGAGACCCACAACAGACGCATTGCGATCGCCGCGTCGCCGGCGCCGCGAAAGATCGCATTATTCAGAAACAACATCATGACGACGCCCGAGCCGCCAAGGGCGATACGCGCGTAGTTGACTCCGGTTGAGATGATCTCCGGTGACGCGCCCATCAGTGTCAATAGCTTAGGCGCGAAGAGGAAGAAGGGAATGCCCATGGCAAGCGATGCGATCAATCCGAGGAAGACCGCCTGGACGGCGGCGATTGCAGCGCCGTTCTCGTCTTTCTCGCCAATTCGACGCGCGACCATGGCGGTCGTCGACATTCCAAGCCCGAGGCCGACGGCGAAGACCAAAGTGAGCACCGACTCGGTAAGGCCAACGGTGGCGATCGCGTTCGCGCCCAGACGGCTCACAAAAAATACATCGACCACCGCGAAGAGCGATTCCAGCACCATCTCGAGAACCATGGGGATAGCAAGCAGCAGAATCGCGCGGTTCAGGTTCCCCGCGGTGTAGTCCTGATGGCTGCCACTAAGAGCCTCGCGAATGGATTGCCAGAGCGTGGGCGTGGGCACGGATTCGGTCGTTCCTTGTAAAGGGGCCTGCATGAGGAATCTGGCCTATCGTATCCCGGAAGACGTCGCACTGGCGGCCGCAGCCTGCCTGTTTATTGGGATTGGTCGCCCAATCCCGTTCAGCTCGCGATCGTGTATGTTATAAGGTACACTATTGGAGAACGGTTTTCGCTGTGAGCGATGAAAAGAAACTAGCTGTGGCTTTCTACCGCTCACGAGCAGGCGCAGAGCCGGTTCGTGACTGGATTAAAGAGCTGCCGGGTGGAGGATAGGCAAAGGCTTGGCCGCGATCTTCGCTTGGTGGAAATCGGTTGGCCGCTGGGAATGCCGCTCTGTAGGCCCATGGGCGAAGGTCTCTGGGAAGTCCGAAGTGGCTTGACGAACAAGCGAATCGCCCGCGTCATCTTCTGTGCCGCGCATGGCCGCATGGTGCTGTTGCATGGATTCATCATGAAAACGCAGAAGACGCCACAATCGGAATTGGACCTGGCCCGCGCGCGACAGAAGGAGGTAGACCAATGAGCGAGAATCCGCACATCGGCTCTTCGCTTGAGGACTTCCTCAAGGAAGAAGGCATTCACGAGGACGCGACCAACTACGCCGTAAAACACGTGCTGGCGTGGCAGGTGCAAAAGGCCATGCAAGAACAGGGCCTAACCAAGGCCGAGATGGCGCGGCGCATGGGAACAAGCCGCGCCCATTTGGATCGGCTGCTAGACCCCGAGAATGACAAGGTACAACTGGATACCGTTCAACGTGCGGCGGCAGCCGTGGGGCGGCGCGTTCGTTTGGTGTTGGTTTAAATGCTTCGGAGTTTTAGGCTTTGGGTAAAGGCCGCACGTGTTACAAAAGGCGCGTTGACATGAAGCTTTTCTCTTACGTTGTTCAGCATGACCTTGGATACTCGCCCAACCCATTTTTTGGGATATGTACGCTGTGCCGTTGCAAGTACCGAAGTTCGCCTGGGAAACCCAAAAACGTAGTTGAGTCTGCGGAACCTGGGGACTGGATCGTGGGCACCGGTGGTTCGAGCCACAAGAGTGCTGGACATGGAAAGATCGTCTACGCGATGCGCGTGGATGCAAAGCGAACGCGGGCGCAGTACTTCGCCGACCGCCAGTTCGCAGGTAAGAAACCGAATAAGACGGGCACGCGTAAGCAGGGGAGAGGGGACAACGAGCGCCCTATCAACGATTTTGAAAAGCACGAACAGTTCGTCCTCATCTCGCGACATTTTTACTATTTCGGGGCCAAGGCCATTCAGATTCCGAAGCGATTTGACATAGAGAAAAAGGGACCCGGATTCCGCGGCAATTTCGACGAAGCGTGCATTCGTAGGTTTGTCGAATGGCTGGAAAAATACAAGCTGGGATCGGGGCGGCACGGCGACCCGTGCTACACGATCGTTGACAAGCCGAAAGGAAGCGGGAGATGCAAATTGTCCTGCTGAGAGTAGGCATAGACACTGGTTCGGGCGGAATTCACGGCCCGCTATTCCCCGATGGCTCGTTCGAGTTCATCCCAATTCCGGACAGGTTCCAAGGTCAAGGAGTTGACAAAAGAACATATGGAAACACGATTGGAAGAGCTGGTCGAAGGCTGGTCGAATATTTCCCGGAGGCCAGGCGGGAAAGCGTTTTCGAGCAATCCGTCCACTTCGATCCCGAATTCGAGACGTTCACGTATGGTGACCCGACGCCCCCGAAGGCCGGGCTGCGTCGCCTAAACGAGGGCAGTCTGCTGGTGTTTTACGCAGGCCTCAAGGGCTGGAGCTTCGACTGCCCGCCGGCCTTGTATATTGTCGCCTACTTTGAGGTCGCTCGTGCAGGTTTGGCCAAATCCTTTAGCCGCGCGGAGCGAGCAGAAGAGTTCAGTAACAACTTTCACGTAAAGCATGCCAGTGTGTTCGAGGATCAGAAAGACAGGCTTGTCTTGGTCAAAGGCAATACAAATAGCCGTCTGCTCAAGAAGGCGGTGAAGATCAGCTCCATTGGGTTCGACAGAAGCGGTCGTTCTCTCCACCGGCTTTCGCCTGAGATGCAAGCGGTATTTGGGGGATTTGGTGGAAACACGAGCATTCAGCGAAGCCCGCCCCGGTGGGTTGCCCCGGAAGCGATCGAACGAGCGGCGGAGTTTGTTTTGGCGCTTCGATAGACGGAGAAGGGCTCACATGCCGTTCTGAACATTTCTTGGCTTCGCTGGTGCAGCCTAAATCTCCCGCCGACCCTCAATCGCCCGCGAAATCGTCACTTCATCCGCATACTCAATATCGCTACCTGCAGGAACTCCGGTGGCAATCCGCGTCACCTTCACCGGAGTCGCATGCAGCAATTCGGCCAGATAGCCTGCCGTCGCTTCACCTTCAACGGTAGGATTCGTCGCGAGGATGACTTCCTCAATTTCGCCTCGCTCCACCCGCGCCAGTAAATTGCCTGTACGCAGATGCTCCGGTCCCACGCCATGAAGCGGCGACAGCGTGCCGTGCAGCACGTGATAGACGCCGTTATAACTGCGCGTCTTTTCGATGCTGCCAATGTTCGTTGGCTCCTCGACGACGCAGACCAGTCGCTGGTTGCGCGTCGGGCTCGAACAGTAGACACAGGGATCCACGTCGGTGATGTTGTTGCAGATCGAGCAGAGGCGCAGCTTTGCCTTCAACTCGCGCACGGCGACGGCCAGCGCTTCGGCATCGGCGGCGGGCGAACGCAGAATGTGAAACGCCAGCCGTTGCGCACTCTTCGCGCCAATGCCCGGCAGCTTGCGCAGTTCCTCAATCAACTGCGCCATCGGTTCAGCAAATCTTGACAATCGGTATCCTAGTTTCGCTTGGAGTCTTACGGTTAAATGAGGCCAGGAGGAAGGTTAAGCCCACCAAGCATGCCGGAAAGGTCGCTCTTGACCGCCTCGTCCACGCGCCGGTTGGCTTCGTTGATCGCTGCAACGATCAGGTCTTCGAGCATTTCAACATCGGCTGCATTGCCGCTCAGCCCGAGCACCGCCGAAGGGTCGATCGTCAGCTTCTGAATCTGCTTCTGCCCATTCATGCGGACGCTTACCGCTCCGCCACCGGCGCCCGCCTCGACCACGGTTTCGCTCATCTTCTGCTGCAGCTGCTCCTGCATCGCCTTTGCCTGGCTCATCATCTCTTGCAGTTTTAGAGGATTCATACTCATCGCCACCACCATTGCCTTTCAAACTCTGCCTGTGTCCGAGCCTCAGGCATTTTTCTTTTCACGCAAGTCAAGCACACTGCGCACTTCACCGTCGAATAGCTCTAATGCCCGCTTCACCAGGGGATGCGCCAAAGCCTCGGCCTGCAAACTTCCTGCGGGGGATGGACGCTTCGCTGGAGGCGGCGTGCCATTTGTGACCTCTGACCTGGCGGCTGCTGAGACCACTGTGATTGCGCCGCTGAAGCCCGCCTCGCGTGCCGCGGTCTTCACGATCCTGTCCGCCTCAGCATTCATCGTCAGGCCGAGCATCGCCTTCGTGGTCCCTATCTCGACGCGAACCTTGCCGTCGGCCGTGCTCCACGAGCCGTTCGCGAGGAAGACAGCTGCAGTATTATGCCCGTTCGCTTCCAGCGCATCGCAGACTCGGTCCCGCAGCGAGTCGAGATCGAGGGTCACCACGCCTGCATCCGGAGGCGGTTCCAGCGTCGCGACCTCGATCCTTGATTCGATCTTGGAAAGCACGGCCACGCTCGTGGCTTGCGACGTTGCCTCCAACGGAGTCGGCTGACGCGGTGTCGCAGGTGTTCGTTCCGGTTGAGCTACTGCGACGGGCAGCGCATTCCCGGTTCTAGCTGTAGGCTCTTCCAGCTTGCGGTTGCGGTCCGTTTCGAATGGCGAAAAGGGAACTGTCGCGGCGGCCTTGGCTTCTACAGCTGTCGACGCGGCTTTTGGTGCGGGCGCTGCCGGCGCTAATCGCGAAATGGCCGCCTCTGGAGTTGCGCGTCCACTGCCTCCGCTCGGCAAAGCGCCCCCCCCGGTCGGGCCGCGTCCTGAAACCGGCAACTGGCTGAGCAACTGTTCGACTGGCAGCAACCGTTGCAGGTGCACGAGCTTGAGCAGACCCAGTTCCAGATGAAAGCGTTGCTCCTGGCGGTAGTTTAACTGGTCAAAGGTGCGCAGCATCACATCGAGGAACCGGGTCAGGTCTTCCTCAGAGAACAAGACCGCCGAACGCGCTGAACGCGCCCGCTCATCTGGCGAAATCTGCAACAGCTCGGTCGACTCACCACCCAGCCGCGCCATCAGGCAGTTGCGCAGATACCGGACAAACTGCCGCGCCAACTGCGCGGGACTATTGCCCGCATTCAGCATGCGATTGATCTCTTCAATCACCGTCGCGCTTTGGTTCTCGCTGATCGCCTCCATGAGCCGTTCGAAGACAGTGTTTGGAACGTTGCCCATCAGTTCGAGAATCTGCTGTGCATCCAGATGCGGCTTTTCCTCCGTCATCGGAGCGCTCGCGATCGCCTGATCCATGATTGACAACGCATCGCGCATCGATCCGTCGCCAGCCTCGGCCAACAGTTCCAGGGCCGCCTCGTCGGCCGTGATCTGCTCATTGGCCGCAATCGTCCGTAACTGCGTGAGAATGTCGTCAAACTTCACTGCGTGGAAGCTGAAGTGCTGGCAGCGCGACCGGATAGTCTGTGGAATGTCCTCCGGCTGCGTTGTCGCCATCATGAAGACGATATGGTCCGGAGGCTCTTCCAGCGTCTTCAGCAAGGCATTAAAAGCCGCATCGGTGATCTGATGGGCCTCGTCGAGAATGTAAATCTTGTACTTGTCTCGGGCAGGACGATAACGCGCGGCGTCGCGCAGTTCGCGAATCTCGTCGATGCCGCGATTGGTCGCCGCATCGATCTCGATGACGTCGACGGCATTCCCGGCCCGGATCTCTGTACACGAGACACAGACCCCGCAAGGTTCAGCATTTGGCCGCTCGGCCGAGCCAATCTCGTTGCGGCAGTTCAGCGCCATCGCCAAAATGCGCGCAATGGTCGTCTTGCCGATGCCTCGATGGCCGCTGAAGATATATCCGTGCGCGATGCGTCCCTGGGTCAGGGCATTCATCAGGGTGCGCGTGACATGGTCCTGCCCGGCAACATCGGAGAAAAATTGAGGACGGTATTTGCGGGCGAGTACGAGGTAGGCCATGGGATTCGAATCGGGTCAGGCCGCTGCATCAGGCCTCAACAGATTGTATCGCCTGCTGGCTTGCCGGTCCCTGCGCCTGCGGAAATCTCCCACGCGCCGTCAAAGCGCCACCGCAACATTCGATTTCGATTCAGCGTCTTAGTAGATGTAGTAGGAGGAAACACAATGCGGAAATCTCTATGTAGTCTTTTCTTGACCGGCACGCTTGTTGTTGCCGGCGGCGCGGCTTTCGCGCAGTCTGACAACACAGCTCAGCAACCCGCGCCGATGGCAGGCATGCATCACGGTATGAGCGCAGACGACCAGCTTGCGCGCATGACGAAGGACCTCAACCTCACATCCGACCAGGCAACGCAGATCAAACCCATTCTCGTGAACCGTCAACAGCAGATGATGACGCTGCACCAGGACCAGTCCATGAGCCAGGAAGACAAGATGGCCAAGATGAAGAGCCTGCGCGAAGACAGCAATACGAAGATCGAGGCGATCCTCAATGACACACAGAAGCAGCAGTTCGCGGAGATGCAGGCTAAGCAGCAGCAACGCATGCAGCAGCCTCCGCCGCAGCAATAGCTGAGGCGATCAAAGCATTATTGTTCGAAATTAGCTCAGTCCCCCGCAAGTCGGTACGGAAGTCCAGTGCCGACTTTGTGATTGGGGCGAGATGTCTAGAAGTTGAAGAACTCTTTGCGCAGGGCGCCCTCATAGGCAGCTTTGGCTGCTTTCACTTTTTTCTGGGCTTCCCCTTCGCGCGCGGCGGCGTGCTCCCACTGATCGATCTCTGCAACCGTGTGATTCACTGAGGCCAGGGCTTCTTCGTACTGGATTGCGGCAATCCACACATCAACTGCATCCTTGTAGTTCTTCTGCAGGCGATCAAGTTCTGCGATCTCTATAGCCATAACGTGCTTTCCCTCAGCATGAAGCTTAGCCACGGATTGTGAATAAACGATGTATCGCGGACCACAAACCACGGATTTCAGATTGCTTACGCTAGGGGCGACAGCGGCATTCTCTTGTGTCATGAATCAATAATGATGCATAATTGATTCATTATTGGAGTTTACCCGTGGCCGCAGCTTTAGTCCTGCCGAACGTTGCCGGATACGCCTTTGACACTTCACCGGATCTTTCCAATGCGGCAACTCGCCAGCGTCTCAGCCCGGCAGCGATTCAAGGCTTCCTGCAGATCATGGAGAAGTGGGGCATCAAAGACCCCGACGCCCGGCAACTGCTCGGCGGCATCTCCGCCGGCTCCTACTACAACTGGAAGAAGCAACCCAAGCGGCTCGACCAAGACACGTTGATACGCATCTCGCTTTTGATCGGCATCTTCAAGGCCCTGAATATCCTCTACAGCGAAGCCCTCGCCGACGCCTGGATCACCCTCCCGAATCGCAACCCAATGTTTCGCGGCCAGTCACCGCTTGCTTACATGATTGAACGCGGCCAGCCAGGGATGTTGCTCGTGCGTCAAGTGCTCGATGCCAGGCGCGGTGGATAGCGATGTCCGAAATTCCTGTCACTGAAATACGGCTTCAGGACACGCATCGCCTGATTCCTTCGAAGTTCAGCGCCCCAAAATATGGCGAAACCGGCACCGTGCTCTCCCGCCTCACCGACGACGTTGCCACGCTCGACGCCCTGGTTGAACTCGACGGCGCCACCAATGACCGTCTCCTCGGCGAGGAAGGCTTGCTCCCCGGCATCGGCGTCCATGAGCTGGTCTTCGGAGTCCACTATGCCCACATCGTTAACGCAGCCTTCACCCATGCCGCGCCCGACGGGGGCCGCTTCAACAGCAATCAGCGCGGAGCCTGGTACTCCAGCCTCGAGCGGCTAACCTCAATCGCTGAAGTCGGCTATCACAAGCAGCTACATCTCGAAGAGATCGACTGGCCGCACGAAGAGGTGTCCACCTGCGACGACTACCTCGCCGACTTCGCCACAGACCTTCAGGACCTGCGCGGACGCCGGGCCGAATTCAAAGAGTTTCTCCAGCCGACACCGTTGCCGCAATGCTACGAAGCACCGCAAAGGCTCGCCTCCGAGCTGCTTGATCGCCAGTCGAACGGAATTATTTATCCCAGTGCGCGTCGCAAGGGCGGCATCTGTATCGTCTGTTTCCGTCCTGCGCTGGTTTACCACGTCAGGCAAGACGCAAGGCTTGAGTTTCGGATGAAGGCTGGCCAAAAGTTTGTGCCGGAACAGGTGAGGGAAGTACCAATCCTGTAGGTCCGAACGGATTCACTTCCGCGCCAACGTTTAGCGGCTCATTGAGCAGGCACTATCCGCCAACCCGTCCGAGGTAATGGTCAAGCCAATCCAGTACAGCTTTAACGAGCTGGGGACGCTGCTCGGTCACATCGTGCGGGGTATCGAGAATCACGTGGCGCTTATCCGCCTCGGGTGTGCCGAGCATCGCGAAGAGTGGATTCTGAGCTTTGTCGACCGAGAAAGTGAAATCGTATCGCCCATTCACCATTAGCACAGGTATCTTCATCCGCGGTGCAAAATCGGCCTGGTCGCCGCCGGGCGGAGGCGGAGCGAGAAAGTAGCCTCCATCGAGCAGGATGGCGGTCTTGAGACGGTCTTGCAGCAGCGTCGCAAAGATCACTCCATTGGCCGATCCCATGCTGACTCCCAGGTAGCCAAGTTTGCTGCTGTCGATGTCGGGGCGTGTGGCAAGGTAGTCTAGAGATCGGGCGGCGTCCTTATACCAATCGGTCCTGATCTCCATCGCTGAGGACCCTCCGGGCAAAGAAAATTTACTCCGGCGCTCATACGTATCTTCGTAGATCGGATACATCACCGCGCGGCCACTCTGCACGATGTAGTCGAAGAACCTTATGTCACCGAGCCCGTGGCCGTTATGGCTGTCCGGTGGCAGAAACATCACCCTGGCGCTGGGGAAGAACAGGACAGTCTGGTACGGCGGACGTACGTTCTTAGGCAGGAACAAATAAGCCGCCATCCGCTCGCCGTTATATGCGGCGTCGAAGGTGACCTTTTCTTCGCGCCAGTCATCGGTCTCTTCCATCACTCCCTCAACCTTGGCGTTGAGAGGGATCTTTTGATAGTTGTAAAGCAGTTCATAGGCGTGGAAGACGTCGTCGGAGACCGGTTTGAAGCGAGAAAAGTCGCGCTCCAGCGGCTTCACCGCCTGCGCGGCGGCTTCGGGCAGCGGAGAAATATTGCGCACGCAGCGGAAGCCATTCGCATCCGAGCGATCAAAAGGCGAGAGCGCCTCCGGGTCGGTCGATAGGTAGGTTGGCGACTTCCATGACCCGCCGAGAATGAAGCGAAGATCCCCGCCTACCGGGTTCCCGACCCACTCCCGGACGTTGCCGACGATGTCGTAAGTCCCATACGGTCCCAGTCCCTTGTAGGCGCCCGCCGGTGCGAGCGCGCTGCCCGAGATATTGCTGGTCTGCACCGTATACGCGGCGACGTCCGGAGGAGCCGACTGGTACCACTGCGAGAAGACTGGAAGCTGCTTCCCAGCAAACGCGGCATACGCCGATGCCTCGAACCAACTTACCCCGGTCACGGGGAAATCCGCCTTACCCTCTGGATAGTGTCCGCCGACCCAGGTAGCAGGGCCGGGACGGTCCGTGGTGTCGCGAAACAGGGCAAGCGCTTCCTGCCACGAAATATTTCGGCCGTCTTTGGTGAATTGTTCCGGCCAGTATTGCCTGTTTTCATAGCCGCCGCTATCTACAAATTTCTGATAGTCCCGGTTCGTAACTTCATACTGGTCTACGTAGTAAGGCGGAAGCTTGTATGGTCCGACCCATCCAATGAAACCGATATATTTGGTCCATGTGCCGCCACCGGAATAGACCATTCCGTTCGGCGCATTCCTGGCCGCGTCGAGCGAAAACATCATGCGGTCTTCCGTCTCGGGCGCAACCACCATGTCGCTTCCCGCCGCTGACACCTTCCAGCGAAAATACCCCTTCGGAATGCGGACGTCTTTGAGGGGAGTCGGTCCGAGAATGTGCCATGGGCCATTCGGTGACAAGTAGTCTTGAATTGCGACCGTCGCTCCGGAGGGAGTCGAGTTAATGGAAACAAGCGTGGTACTTTCATCAGTAATTTGCTTCAGTTGCGGATCCGCTGGCCGGTACTTCTGCGCCTGTTCGAGCAGAAGATAGGCCTCGAGAGATTTATTCGATTCACGCAGATGGATTACCTGTGGAATCGCCTCTTCGCGTGCCCAATGTTTCCGCGACGATCGATAGAAAAACCAAGTGGCTACCGCGACGATCGCGACGAAAACGACTGTCGCGATGAAGGCCGTACTGCGCGAGATCGGCCCAGTGGTTCTCTCCAGAGCCAGGGACTTCGCGCTGAGCCGTGTCAGCAGCTCTGATGCGTCGTGAACCATCTCTGCGGCGGAGCCATAACGGTTCGCAGGTTCTTTCTCCAGGGAATGAGTGATGATCCGCTCGGCAAGCGGTGGAATATCGGGGCGAAGCTGGCGCACGGGTTGCGGCGCCTGATCGGCGACGGCCCGAAGAACCGCGAGGCTGCTGTCCGCCTGGAAAGGCGCTCGGCCCGCGAGCGTTTCGTAGTAGACAACACCGAGGCTCCACAGATCAGTGCGATAGTCGACGCTCTTCCCCTGCGCCTGCTCCGGAGACATATAGAGCGGCGTGCCGAGAAGGCCGTGCGTCTCGCTCATCGAGACGGTGGCGTCACTGCCGGACGGCGCAAGCAGTTTGGCCAGACCGAAGTCCAGCACCTTCGCCTGTCCCTTCGGAGTGATCATCACATTCGCGGGTTTCAGGTCGCGGTGAACGACTCCATGTTCATGGGCTTCTTCCAACGCCTCGGCGACTTGCAATGCAATCGAGGTCGCGTCTCTCAGGCTCAGCGGACCGGACTTGAGCTTTTCGGCAAGAGATTGCCCGGGCACGCACTCCATAACGATGTAGTCGACGCCGTTATCTTCGCCTACATCGTAGACAGCGGCAATATGGGCGTGGCTAAGCTTCGCAAGCGCGAGCGCTTCCTTGCGAAAACGGTTGCGTGCATCCTCGTCGGTGAACACGCCAGGGGCCAGAATCTTGATCGCCACGTCGCGCTCGAGCTTTTCGTCGCGAGCCCGATACACAACACCCATGCCACCGGAGCCTAGAGGCTCGATGATCGCGTAACGTCCGAGTTTTGTGCCGGGCTTGGGCGTGCTCCTGGCGGCAATATCCCGCTCCATTCCCTGGCTTCGCCGTCTCCATCATCCGCGTCCGTCGGGAGATAGTGACCGCCGACGAACGGGACGTCTCCGGACACGATGGCGGTGCGCGTTCCGCCTCGATCCCAAGAGATTTATACCACGTGCAAACTGTCCCGTTGGGGCCGTGACGCAGCGATGACGTTCTGTGTTCCTACTTCGCTCACGAATTCGTCAGAGGTCAGTTCCGAAAAGATGAAGAAGTCCTCTATCGAAAAAGTGGAGATATTGCTATCGGTCGAATGGTTCTGCGATATCGTCTTATTCATCGATATCAAAATCCATGCTCAGGATGGAACTCACATGGCGGCTTGCGCTCGCTGTATTCGTAGCTTCAGGCAAAGACTGTTTCCCGTGAAAATGCTGCTAATCACGACGATCCTGGGACTCTTTGGATTCGCCACATGCAGTGCAAACGCGGCGACCGAGCCCGCTGGCTATGCCGCGCTGGTGACGCTGTTTCAGCAATGGCGCGAGTTCGAGCATCCGGTCATGAAGGGCAACGTGCCAGACTACAGCTCAACCGCGATGGCTGCGAAAGCGGCTGCGTTCCCAGGCTGGCGTAAGCGGCTCGATGCGATTGACCCGACCGTATGGCCGATCGCTCAGCAGAACGACTACAAGCTCGTCAAAGCGGAGATGAACGGCCTCGATTTCAACCTCCGCGTGCTGCGCCCGTGGGCCCGCGATCCCGCTTTCTATGTCAGCGTCTGGTCGTTTCGCAGCGATGTGCCCTTGCGGGAGGGGCCGACCTCATATCCCGAGATTCTGCTCTACACCTATAAGTGGCCACTCTTGCCTGCAGCACAAAGCGAGCTGGCGAGCAAGATCGGCATGGTTCCCGCCTTCTTGGCCGAGGCTAGAGAAAATCTAAGGGATGCCAACGCCCGCGATATCTGGGTTTATGGCGAGCAGGAGCTTCGCGGGCAATCGCAGATCCTCGCTTCGCTCGAGGCCGGGACTCTGACCGTCCGTACTCTGGAGGGAAGTCAGCACGCCACTTTGTCGGGTGTATCGCCTGAGCTGCTGAACGCCGTTGCTGCCGCCCGCAAAGCGACTGACGAGTTCGTTGCATGGCTTGAGCACGAAGCGCCATCCAAGACCGGGCCCTCGGGCGTCGGTAAGGAGAACTACACCTGGTATCAGCAGAACGTGCACTTCAGCCCCTACACCTGGGACGAGGAAGTGGTGCTCCTCCATCGCGAACTGGAGCGGGCACAGGCATCTCTGCGGCTTGAGGAACACAACAACCGCAATCTGCCACCGCTCGAGCCAGCCGCCAACGCCGAGGCCTTTGCCAAGCTCAACCACGATCATCTCGACAAGTTCGTCACGTTTCTGGTGCAGCAGCAGATCATTCCCGACAAGCCTTACCTGAAAGCCGCGCTCGAGCCGCAACTCGGCGAATTTGTCCCTGAGGATAAGCGCGTCTTCTTCACCCGAGTCACCCATCGCGAGCCGATGTTGTTGCTGTCCCATGACTACCACTGGATCGATGACGCGCGAATGCGTGATGAACCCTACCCCAACCCTATTCGCAGCGTGGCCTCTCTTTACGACATCTGGGATACGCGCGCCGAGGGATTTGCAACCGCCTTCGAGGAACTACTCATGCACGCCGGCCTCTACGACGACAACCCGCGAGCCAAGGAACTCGTCTGGATCATGCTCGCCAATCGAGCTGCTCGAGGTTTGGCCGCGCTTTACGTCCAGTCGAACGAATTCACGCTGGAACAGGCCGGCCACTTCCAGGGCGAATGGACGCCGCGAGGGTGGGCCAAGGCCAACGACGAACTGACTACCTTTGAGCAGCTGCTCTATCTTCGCCAGCCCGGCTATGGAACCAGCTACGTGATCGGCAAGATTCTCTTCGACCAGTTGATGACCGAATACAGCCAGCAGCAGGAGCAGGCCGGCAAGCCATTCGTCCTGCGAGACTTTATGGATCAATTCAACGGCGAAGGCATGATTCCGGTGCCGCTGATGGAAACGGAGATGATTTCTAAGGAAGCGAGGGAGCCGTGAGGCGGGAAGCACACCCGGAGGTCTTTATTCAAGTGGGATGTCGACCTCTGTGTAACTCCCAGGCGTCGCCCTGTTCACGGCATCGATAACTCTTTGGATATGCGGTCGGAGCTGCGGCCATTGCTGTTGTCCGAGAACCACGATGGCAATCCGGCGGCCCGTAAGATTTTGCTGATAGCGCATGTTCTTATCGGTCGTGAGCAAAAGGTCGAACCCAGCCCGTTCCGCCGCATCCAGCAAGTCACCGTTCCTTAGTTTGTCCCATCCCTGCTGCGCAGCCGTGCGAACGATATGGAGCTCTAGATAGGGTCGGATCGGCACCGGAGTGGCCTGATCGAAAATTATTCGCATGTCCTTTAATTGCTCAGGCGGGGGTCATATCGAGGCTTCGGACAGCAAATTCAATCACCGCCTTGACCTGATTTCTATCCAGACCGTCGAACCATTCCATGATGTCGTCGATATTGGCCCCGGCTTCGAGATTTGCAAATATGGTGGCAACGGGCATTCGTGTCCCCTTCAACACCCAGGCACCGCTCATCTTGCCCGGTACGCTTTCGACGTCTGGGCACTGCGACCAATCCAGAGCAGCCATAGTTGGACCCTCCTCTTCATCGTAACCCCTTCGCCCGCTTGCCTTCGGCCGCTTTCTTCTCCGCCCTTTTCCGCTTCTTCAATTCATCCACCGAATACATCGACCCACGGCAATTCTTCGCGCCGCAGTTGCAAGTGGCCGGATCGTCGTCGCCGTCGTAGAGGTTGTAGTCATAGACCAGTTCCTCGCCGGGGGCGATGTCGCGAATGGCCTTGATCCACACCCGTCCCCGAGTCTCGTCGGTCTCGCAGTTCGCGTCGCACGAGTGGTTGACGAACATGGCCACGCCGTGGCCATCGATCACGTTCGTCCCGTCGCCGATGCCGAAAAGATAAGTGACGATCGAGTCCTTATAGCGCTCGTCAGCGACGTCTTTGGTGATGCGCTGCCCGGTGTACTCGATGATGCGGGCGCCTTTGGCGATCGGCCCGGTGGTATAGCAACCGGCCGCGTGGATGGCGGAAGAACGAATGATGAGGCCCATGGATTGCCGCGAGTATAGCAATAACTCGCCGAAAATCGAAGGCCTTCTCGATTCGATGCAGCCATCGCCTGCGTCTAAAATAGAAGAGCGGGGTCTCCTCGCTGAAACTCAGGCGTCGACCACGCGCAACGCGATTAGAACGGCATTGATATCCATGCGGAAACTGGACATTCTCGCGGCTACAGTGCTGGCCTCAGGCCTGCTTGGGACAGGTATCGTCGCAATGGGCCAGTCCGGCAGTCAGTCGAGCTCAAGCCAATCCGATCTGCCGTCCGCGCCGACGCCAGTCGCGCCGTCAAAGGCGAAGACAAAGCCCGGAACCGCACCCGCCACGAATCCCGACCAAAGCCCTGCTCCTACCCCCGACTCGTCTCAGAGCGATACGCCCAAGGCCTCGTCGGACGCAACGCAAGCGCCAGCGAAGAAGCCGTCTACCGCCGAAGATAATCCCTTCCCGGAAGACATCTCAGCAAAGGCGGCCGCCGCTGCTAAAGCGGCCGACGCCCCCTCCACAACCAACCCGACTCCAGCCGAGAAGCAGGCGCAGGGAAGCTCCAGCCTCGACGACACCGACAAGCTCGGCCTCGACGACCCGGCGCGCAAACAACTCAAGCTCGAGTCTCCCGACGGCACTACCGATGTCTACGATCCAAAGCGCGCGACCGAAGACGTCAAGGTTGGCAAATTTTACCTGCAGACCGGCTATTACAAGGGGGCCTACGACCGCTTCAAAGACGCGACCATTTTCGATCATGAGAACGTCGAGGCCGTCTTTTATCTGGCCGAAGCCGCACAAAAACTCAATCTGGCCAAGGAAGCCGAGCAGAACTATCAGCTCTACCTCGCCGCCGTCCCCGACGGCCCAAGCGCCAAGGCTGCAAAAAAAGCGCTCGGCGAGCTGGGCTCCAGCAGTAAGCCATAATGCATTCGTTGCTGCAGCAACTCCACGCCAGCTACGCGCAGGTTTTACAAGGTCTCTCGTCGCAGGCCCTCGAAATTCACCCTGCCAACGACCCTGCCCGCTGGAACGCCCGACAGATTGTCGAGCACCTCGTCCTCACCTACCAAAGCTCGTCTGCCGTCTTCCGAGATCGCCTCGCCAAGGACCGTCCAACCCAGTCACCGCCAAGACCTTATCAGCGAGTCCAGCAGTTCTTTGTCTGTCGATTCGGCTATTTTCCCACCGGCCGCGTGGCGCCTCCAGGAGTTAGGCCGGAGCCAAGCGTCCGAGAACCACTCGATGGAGATGCTCTCTCCGCAGCGCTTCAATCCAATTTGCAGTCCATGGACGAGATACTCGTCGTCTGCGAACAGCGCTTCGGCAAGAAGAGATTCGCAACTCATCAAGTTCTTGGGCCGCTATCGGCTCGACAGTGGAGAAGCTTCCACGTTGCTCACGGCCGCCGCCACCTGAAGCAACTCCGAAGCCTCGGACTCACTCCATTAGCGAAAGAAGCCCAGATACCAGGCAAGAATTGAGTCGCCCTCAAAGATCGCAAGAATTCCCGCCGCGCACAGAAAGGCGCCCAGCGGGATGCGGGCGGTGTATCCGTTCTCAGTCGATCGTTGCATCCCACTCCACGCAATAACTCCAAGGCCATACGCCGCCGCGCAAATCACTGCCAGAAACAGCACCAAACCCGCCTGCCACGGTCCAAGCCAGGCCGCAACCATCGCCAGCAGCTTGGCGTCTCCCAGCCCGATCCCTTCGCGCCGTCGCACCAGCCAGTAGAGTCCGCGAATAAGGAAGATCAGCGCGGCCGCGCATGCGGCCCAAAGCAGCGATTGCACGGCCCCTCGCAGTGAGAAGACTGGGACGACGCCAAACCCAATCTGAAATGATGAAGCGCAGATGCCAAGGGCAATTCCAGGCAAGGTCAACGCATCCGGCAGCCGCAAAGTCTCGGCATCCATTATTGCCAGGCCGAGCAGCAGCCAGCAGAGCACCGCAGAGGCGACGCCGTGCAGCGTCAATCCAAACTCGAAATAGCAAAGCAGAAAAAGCGCCGCCGTCACCGCCTCAACCAGCGGATACCGCACCGGAATCCTCGCCCCACAACTCCGGCAGAGCCCCCGCAGCAACACCCAGCTCAACACCGGAATATTATCGCGATCCAGAATCGGCGTTCGACACTGCGGACACCGTGAGCGCGGCCTCACCACCGACTCATGCCGCGGCAGACGGCTGATGCAGACGTTCAGGAAGCTGCCAAACGCCAGCCCAAGCAGAACAGCAAAGATGGAGATGAGCACAGACACGTTGTCAGTCAGTATATGGACGCAGCCTCAATCCCAGGCGCGCAGATCGACGACAACAGCTCGGCGGCATCGGTTAAAGTTGAACCATGACCGCTCCTCCAGACGAACAGCCTGCCGCGCGCCATTCGCGCCCGCCCGGAGAAGCTTTTGCCGAGGCCGTCGCGATCATGGCGCGACTGCGCGGCCCCGGAGGCTGCCCATGGGACCGCGAGCAGAGCTTCGATTCGATCCGAAAATACACTCTTGAAGAGACCTACGAGGTTCTCGACGCTATCGAGCGCCGCAACTGGCCGGACCTGAAAGAGGAGCTCGGCGATCTGCTCTTGCAAGTGCTCTTCTACGCGGAAATGGCCGCCGAGCCGGGCTATTTCACCATCGCCGAGGTCATTGACGGCCTCAACCGCAAGCTCATCCGCCGCCACCCTCACGTCTTCGGCGACGAGGCCTCGATCGCCGCAGGGAACTCAGCGCCGCCCGGCATGGAGACCAGCGGCATCGACGCCAACCAGGTCCTGAGCAACTGGGAGCAGATCAAGCGTGCCGAAAAGGCTGCTGGCGCCGACTCGCCAAAGTCCCTGCTCGATACAGTTCCGCGCAGCTTTCCCTCTTTGATGGAGGCAGCCAAACTCGGTTCCAAAGCCGCTAAGGTCGGCTTCGACTGGCCGGATGCCGAGGGTGTCTTCGCCAAACTCGACGAAGAGATCGCAGAGCTACGCGAAGCTATCTCAGCGGGCGGCCAGCGCTCAACTCAAGGAAAGGACTCTACTGGAGGAGGCCCAGTAGCCGAAGAACTCGGCGACCTGTTCTTCACCGTCGTCAACCTTTCGCGCCGCCTTGGAGTCGACCCGGAACTCGCCCTCCGGCACACGAACCAGAAATTCCGCCTGCGCTTCTCTGCGATGGAACGAGCAAGCGACATTCCTCTCGAACAGCAGTCGCCAGAGCAGCTCGAAGCACTCTGGGCCGAGGCCAAGGAATGCGAAGTGTCCAAAATTGAGACAGCAGCCCGGCTGGAGGCAGGGAAGTGACCACTCCCGCCCCTGACATTCTCATACGTAAGTGCAGCGGCTTTGAGGAGTATGACGCCTGCGTCCGCCTGCAGACGGACATCTGGGGCTATGACGTTCGCGACGCGATCCCGCTGCGCGAGTTCATCGTCATCGAGCACATCGGCGGCCAGATCATCGGTGCCTTCGATCTCGCCCGCTCGGCCACGCCCGGCGGCGACGGCCCTTCGATGATCGGCTTTGCCATGGCAATGCCCGGCGTCCGCGACGGCAAAGCCTATTTGCACTCCCATATGCTGGCGGTCCAGCCCGAGTACCGGAATGCGGGCATCGGCCGTAGGTTGAAGCTGGCGCAGCGCGAAGACGCCCTCGCTAGAGGCATCACAAAGATGGAGTGGACCTTCGACCCGCTCGAGATCAAGAACGCGTACCTCAATATTGTTCGCCTCGGGGTCGTTGTTCACAGCTATACTCCCAACTTTTATGGTGTATTCTCTAGTCGGCTGCAGGCTGGGCTCCCAACTGACCGTCTGCATGCCGAATGGTTCATGGACTCGCCGCGGGTCCACGCAACACTCAACGGCGGCCCGGTACTCTTGCCTGAGATCAAAGAGACAATCGTCGTACCCGGCGAGGTCCGGGAGTGGAAGCAATCTCCGTCTGGCTTTTCGCCGGCGGAGGCCGTGCAAACCGAGGTCAGAACAAGCTTTCTGGACGCTTTTGCACGCGGCTTGACTGTAGTCGGATTCAAAAAAGTAGCGAGGAACAAGCTGAACGACCCCAAAAGCAGCGCTGACCATGACGGCGCTTATTTATTGGCTGAGGGGTCACCGGCGGCCTGGCTATAGGCGAACTGAGGCAACTGAAATGAGACCTTGTTTTTGAGAAAACGCCCGCGACTCCTGTGGAAGCGAGACATCTTATCCCTATGAAGATTGACGCCATTTATCTCCGCGAACTGCGACTTCCCCTCGTTAAGCCCTTCGTTACCAGTTTCGGTGCAACGACCGACCGTCGCGTTCTGCTCGTCGAGATCAAGGGCGAAGGTTTTACCGGCTGGGGCGAGTGCGTTGCCGGGGAGCATCCTTATTACAGCTACGAGACGATCGACACCTCCTGGCAGATGCTCTCGAGCGAACTGGCCCCCAGGCTCCTGGCCGCCGATCTTCCCCATAGCGGCAAATGTTCCAGCGTCTTTAAGCAGGTTCGCGGCCATCGCATGGCCAAAGCGGCCCTCGAAAACGCCGTTTGGGACCTCGAGGCGCAGCTGCTCGGCGTCCCTCTCTGCGCAGCTGCTTGGCGGAACTCGAGAAGTAATTAACTGCGGTGTTTCTATAGGCATACAGCCGTCAATCAAAGCGACGCTTGAGGAAATCGAGAAAGAGCTTTCCGCTGGCTACCAGCGTATCAAGCTGAAGTGCAAGCCTAGCTGGGACATCGAGCTCTTCGCCGCCGTCCGCAACCACTGGCCGGGAATCATGCTTAGTTGCGACGCCAACTCCGCCTATCGCATGAAGGATATGGATGCGATCGTCACCTGGGACCAGTTCGACATGCTGATGATCGAGCAACCCCTGTGGTCCGACGACTTCTACTTTCACTCCATGTTGCAACGTCGCCTCGAAACACCCATTTGCCTGGATGAGTCGATTCACAACCGCCGCGACGCGCTCGCCGCTATCGAAATGGAGTCCTGCCAGATCATCAACATCAAAGTTGGCCGGGTCGGCGGTTTCAGCGAAGCCATCGGCGTCCACAACGCCGCCCAGGAGCGAGGCATCCGCGTCTGGTGCGGAGGTATGCTCGAGACCGGCATTGGCCGGTCGCATAACATCGCGCTTTCCTCGCTGCCTAACTTTTCGCTTCCCGGCGACGTCTCCGCTTCCAGGCGTTATTGGAAGGAAGACATTATCGAGCCTGAGGTCGAGGTCTCCAGGGCCGGCCAGATCGCCGTTCCCGATATCCCCGGCCGCGGCTTCGAAGTGCGCACCGATCTTGTCGAACGCCTCACCGTTCGCAAGGAGGAAGTTCGCGCGATGGAGTTGGTCTCCTAACCCTCCAGCTTGGAACCCGGCCCGTCACAAGTCCGTATAAATCAAAGAGAACAGCGCCCGATGTCGGGGCGCAGATTTCTCTTGAGCAAAATGTCGAAACGAATCGAAAGCGCTCGTGAGCCAATTAGCATTCTCGATCGGAAGAAAGTTCAGGCATTTGGACTCTCCGCCCTCCAACGCATCCTAACCTCAAATTCGGGTTTAAGTAATACAAGGAGTAAGCAATGACCCCACAGGAAAGCACAATGTTGAACGACCTGGTCACCAAGATCAGGCAGACCCAGCTCCCCGAAAAAGACGAAGAGGCCGAGCAGTTCCTGAAGCAGAATCTCGCCACAACTCCGGACGCGCAGTACATCCTCGCGCAGACCGTGCTGGTGCAGAACATCGCCCTCGATCAGGCCAAGGCGCAGATGCAGCAGCTTCAGGAGCGTTTGCAGCAGGCTGAAAGCCAATTCCCGCCACCGCCGCCACCGCCCCAACAGCACACCAGCTTTCTCGGCAGCCTGCTCGGACGGCACGATGCACCGCCTCCTCAGCAAAGCTTTTCGCCGCAGGGATTCCCGCCTCGCCCGGCCGCTGCGCCGCAATACTATCCACCCGCTCCGGCCTACGCGCCCGACTATTCCGCTGCACCTCCGCCGTCGGCCGGATCCAGCTTCCTGCGCTCAGCCGCAACCACCGCGGCCGGTGTCGCCGCCGGCGCACTGGCCTTTGAGGGGGTCGAATCGCTGCTGCACGGCTTCGGCCACGGCGGGGGCGGCGGATTTGGGGATGGATTCAGCGGTGTTGGTGTCGGCAATCGCCCGGAAGAAACGGTGATCAATAACTATTACGACGAACCGAACCCCAACCAGAATTTCGGTGGTGAAGAGCGCGGAGGTCGCGAAGCTTCGTTCAACGACGGTGGAGGACGAGAAAGCTCGTTGGAGGATCGCGGCGACCATTTCGCCAACAACGATAACGGGGCGCAGTTCAATGACGCCAGCTACGACCCCGGGACTTCACAAGACCTCGGCAGCTTTGACGACCAGAGCAGCGGAGACTTCGACGACGGAGGCGGCTTCGACAGCGGCGACGACTCGAACGTCGTCTAACCGGGCTATTTTGTTTTGGGGGCGTCCTGCGCAACCTGCGCGCCGGGGCCCTCGCTGGTCAGCAACTCGATCGCCCTCTGGTATGTCATATTGACCGGTACCGGCTGGAAGTCGGTCGAGGTCTCTGTCGTCTGAAAACTCAGCGGCTTCAGCATAAGCGCGATGCCGGTCAGGTTGAGCCTCATCAAGGTCGCCTCCCAGTGCCGGTGTCCGACGTCCTTTTGCTCGATCGTGAGGGTACCGCCCTTGTAGAGTTTGCCCAGAATCCCCCAACCAAAATTCACGTCCTCGATGAGGTGGGCGTCCAGCTTGACGATCCGCTCCTGTCCCTGATCGATCCACACTTCGCCCTCCATGCCGTGATAGACCTCGGCCTCGCGGTCGGGCGGATGAAAGTTCGGATTTGGTTTGAAGTAGAGCCGATAGGCTGGGCCGTTCGGACCCGCCGTCATATCGATATACGTGTAGAGAAAGGCATCGGGCAGGAGCCGGATCATCTCGTCCGCCCGCCCGCTGTCCTCCTGCTCGCGCTTGTGACGATGCTCCTGGATCTCGGGATGCGCCAGCAAATTGCTCAGGCGATCGAGTTCAGCCTGGTTCTGCTCCGGCGTCAACGGCTTGTCGTTCTTGGCGATAAGCCGAGCGACGTCGCCTTCTTTAGTCGGGACTATCTCCTTGGTGGTAATGCCCTTCTCGTCCTGCTTGCGCAGGTTGTAACGGACCGGGTACGGCGGGGCTGTCTGATGCAGTTCGTTGTAGGAAGCATGGCGGACGAGGGTGACCGGATCGTTCGCGTAGTTCGTCGATCCCTGGGGAAGCGCGCTTGTCGATGCTGAGCATAGCACCACAGACACAGTCGCGAGCGCCGCAGCAGGAATCCACCGCTCACCCCCGCAAAACTTGAAAATCCTCATACTACTCCAGACGTGAATTTGCCGAGGAAGGCCGCGTCCGTCCTCAAATCGCTTTCTTCTAATTGTAGTGGGGAATTACACGTCGCCGTTGAGCTGCCTTCCATTCCTTAGCTTGCGGTCGCCCGCGCTGGTTGCGTATAGTTCGGGCAGCGCTAAAACCGTTTTCATAATTAACGATGGTTGGGAGAGAGCAGATGGCTGTGGTGGAGGGGTCTGCCGCTTCGATTGGAAAATCAGTCGAAATTCGCGGAGAAGTGAAGGGCAGTGAGGACTTGATGATCGACGGCCGCGTCGAGGGAACCATTACGCTGACTGACAGCAAGCTCACCATCGGGCCCTCGGCGCACGTAGACGCCGATGTTGCCGCCCGCGATGTCGTCATCCTGGGTGTACTCAACGGCAATGTCACGGCGACCGTCCGGGTCGAGCTTCGCAAGGGTGGGAATTTGACCGGAAATGTTCGCGCCGCCCGTCTTTCCATCGAAGAGGGCGCGCTGCTTTCCGGCAAGGTCGAACTGACGCAAGGGGATGCCAGTCTTCGGCCCTCCGCGCCGGGAAGCCAGTCAGGCAGCTCTTCTTAAGAGAGCGCCATCGCGCGAAACTGCAGGCTTCTTCTTTTCGCCGCAATCCATTCTTTTCAAGGGAAATGCCATGCAAGTGTCTGTTTTCCGATGTAAACCTAGAGGGAGATGATCGAGCGGGGCGGGAGGTATCACGCCCCGGCGCTCCTGAGGGAAGACTCCATTGGCTTTAAATGCGCTGCGCAGTCTCTTTGGCAAGAGCCACATTGAACCCGCTCCCACACCGCGCGTGAGCCTGGTGGGACCTCGCATTCCCCGTCATTCGACCGGCTGGGCGGCAATGCTCAAGCATCTTAAGGAAGAGGAAGCGCTTCAGGTGTTGGATATCGGTCCAACCTCGGCGACGAATATCAACCTGCTCACTGGGCTGGGACACAGTCTCTACATGTCGGACCTCGTCATAGATGCGCAGGACGAAGAGTGGAACGCTCGGCTCGCCGGGGAGGAACCCCCTGTCGAAGCGTTTCTCGACCACAGTCTCAACTTCGGCGGACGCCACTTCGATGTCGTCCTCCTCTGGGCCACGCTCGACTATCTTCCCGAAGCTCTTACCGCGCCGGTCATTGCTCGCTTGCATGCCAGTCTCAATCCACAGGGCCGGATTCTCGCTTTTTTTCATACCAAGCTCGCTGACGATGAACGTGTTTTTTATCGTCACCACGTCACTGAGACCGATAACGTCGAAATGCAGGAGGCACGGAAACTTCCACTCAGCCGGGTCTACAACAACCGCAATATCGAGCGGCTCTTTTCCGCATTCCAAAACTGCAAGTTCTTCCTCGCCAAAGACAACGTGGCCGAAGTGATCATCACCCGCTGATCCTGTCTGCGCGTCTTCCACCCGCGGCCATTACATCGTGCAGGTAGAGTGGCCGGGTCCAGGTTCGTTGGCCGTGTCGGGATGGAGAGCCCGCTGAGGGGGCTTGCCTTCCGGCCACAGCTTCACCTGCCCGTTCGACCGCTCCCATAGCGATTCACCGACATCGCGAGTGAGGAGGGCGTCGGTGCGGCGGCGGCTCAGTCCATGCTTGCGGGTGACGGCTTCGACCAGCTCCTGAATTCGCTTCCGGTAGCCTGCCGCCACGAACTCCCTGCCGTCGAAACGAAATCGATACAGCGAGTCTAAAGCGGGGAAGTGTTCGTGAACGAAAGCCAGATAGGTTTCCCGCGAACAAGGTTTCAGGAACAATGGCTCTGCGGCGAAGAAGCTTGCATCGACGCTCTTCGCCCGCCGAGCCATCGCGTCGAGCGCTGGGAGGGTGTCCGTCAGTCCAGGAAGCAGCGGGGAACAGAGAATCCCTGCCCGCAAGCCTGCCCGCCGCAGCTTGGCTACGGTTTTCAGGCGCAGGTCCGGGCTCGGTGCGCGCGGCTCGAGAATCCTGGCCAGCTTGGCATCGGGCGTCGTGATCGTGAGGTGGACTACCAGTTCATTGTGCTCAGCGATCTTCTCAAGGAGATCGATATCGCGGGCAATCAGGCTGGATTTTGTCACTATACCGATGCGTAGCCCACGCCGGCCGGCGAAGACCTCAAGCAAGCTGCGCGTGATCTTTGCCCGTCGCTCGATAGGCTGGTAAGGGTCCGTCGCCGTCCCGATTGCGATCTCCTCGCCGACGTGAAGATCACGCAACTCCTGCTGCAGCAGCCAGGCGGCATTCTGCTTAATGAAGATCTTCCGTTCAAAGTCTTCAGGCTGACGCAGCTCCATATATTCATGCGTGTAGCGGGCGTAACAGTAACGGCAGGCGAACTCGCAGCCGCGATAGGGATTGATGCTCTTCGAGAACGAAAGCCCCCGTCGCGACGCCGACTTGTTCAGCACCGACCGAACGCTGAGCGATCGAAATTCCACATCGTGGCCACGCCCTACCTGGGAGCTGCTGAGTGCAAGCCGGGCGATGCCTTTAGTTGTCGCGGGAGGCTGGGAGGGGAGGATCGGAAAGAGGGAAGCTGTTTCGAGATTCGCCATTTGTTCGCCTCTTCGGATAACCTAGACCCCCGATCCATCGCCGTCAAGAGGTTTTGAAGATTTTGTTTCGCTCACGATACTCATTCATCAAATGCCCTGCAGTCGGGGCCAATCGTTGATACTGAGAACGCATGGCGACTACGCCCAAGCGAATTCTGCTCGCCACCATCGGCTCGCTCGGCGACCTGCATCCTTGTCTTGCGCTAGCCCTCGGCCTCCGTGAACGCGGCCATCAGGCAATTATCGCCAGCACCGAACTGTACCGTGCCAAGGTGGAAGGCCTTGGGTTTGAGTTTCATGCCCTGCGACCGGACATCGGCGCCAAAGACCCGGAGATCATGCGTGTCTTGATGGACATGTGGCGCGGTCCCGAGTTCCTTTTGCGGCAGATGCTCCTTCCTGCCCTGCCAGATACCTACGAGGATTTGTTGGCGGCCGCCTCTGGTGCCGATCTGATCATCGCCGGAGAAATCGTCTTTGCCGCTCCGCTGGTTGCCGAAAAGCTCGACCTGCCTTGGGTATTGGCGCTCCTTTCGCCATTTTCGTTTTACTCGGCCTACGATCCGCCGGTCTCGCCTTATGCCCCCTCGCTCGCCTTTCTCTACCGGATAAACCTGCGGCTCAATAGGGTCTTCATCGAATTGAGCCGCATGGCTATCAGTAAGTGGTGGGAACCGGTCTACCGCCTGCGCCGTGAACTGGGCCTGCGCCCCTGCGGAGATCCGCTCTTCCAGGACAAATTCTCTGCCGACCTGATATTGGCGCTTATCTCGCGAGAGATCGCCCTTCCGCAGCCGGACTGGCCCCGAAAAACCGTGCAACCCGGTTACCTCTTCTACGATCGGGATGAAGCGCAATCCGGCCTGCCTCCGGAGCTAGATGCCCTTCTCCAGGCCGGAGAGCCTCCTATCGTCTTCACCCTGGGGTCGAGTGCGGTGCACGATCCGCGCGGCTTCTTCGAGGAAAGTGCGGAATCGGCAAGGATACTCAAGCGGCGCGCGGTCTTTCTCATTGCGCAAAATCCGCCGCCCGCGAATATCTCTAAAGACAGCATCGCCGTCCCTTATGCGCCTTTTTCAGAGTTGTTTCCCCGCGCTGCGGTCATCGTCCATCAAGGCGGCAGCGGCACCACTGCCCAGGTACTTCGCGCTGGTCGGCCTGCGCTGGTCATGCCCTGCGGCTTCGACCAACCCGATAACGCCGCCCGCGTAAAAAGGATTGGGGCCGGACTCAGCATCTCCAGAAATCGCTATAAAGCCAGCATCGTCGCGCGAAAACTGGCGAAGCTGCTCACGGATCCCGTATATGCGACAAATGCCAGACGAATCGCCGATCGGATTCAGGCCGAGGACGGCCTGGGTGGCGCTTCCGACGCCATCGAGCTTCTGCTGGATAGGAATCGTCGATAGTGAAGTAAAGAATATGCCATGAGCGACCCGATACGCAGTTTTTACGATCCGCTGGCGGAACACTACCATCTGCTCTTCGATGACTGGGACCAGGCAATTGACCGGCAGAGTCGAGTCCTCGGTTGGCTCCTCGCGGATCGAGCTTTTACCAAAAGCCTGAAGATCCTTGATTGCGCCTGTGGGATCGGAACACAGGCGTTGGCCCTGGCCAAGCTGGGACACCAAGTCTCCGGCTCCGACTTGAGTGCAGAGGCGGTGACCCGCGCCCGCAAAGAGGCCTTGAAGCGATCGTTGGATATCGACTTTCGCGTCGCCGGCATGACATCTCTTGGCTCGGACACTGACCGCAAGTTCGACAGTGTGATCGCCTTCGACAACGCGCTTCCTCATCTGTCTCCGGATCAGCTAGAGCGGGCTGCCCCAGCAATTCGTTCGGTCCTCAAATCTGGCGGGCTCTTGATGGCGAGCATCCGCGACTACGACCAGATCGTCCTCGATAAGCCCACTATCAGCAGCCCGTTTTCTTCACAAGTGACGGCAGGCGCCGAATTGTGCATCAGGTCTGGGATTGGGTTGACGACGTCACATACGTGGTCCATCTCTATGTCACTCGGCAATTAGAGAAGGGTTGGGAGTCGCTCCACTTTGTTTCGGAGTATCGCTGCCTTCTTCGCGAGCAGCTTACCGCGATTTTGCGTGGCGCGGGATTTCAAAACGTCGAGTGGATCATGCCCACAGAAAGCGGTTTCTACCAGCCGATTGTCCTCGCCAGGTCTTAGGGGTGAGGGGAGCGATCTACACCTCACTCCTGCCGCAGAGCCACCATCGGATCAACCTTCGCGGAACGGCGGGCGGGCAGATACGACGCAAGCGCGGCCACGGCCACGAGCGTTACTGCTACCGCTGTAAGGCTGGCTAAGTCGACGGATGCGACGCCATACAGCGTGGTGCGCATGAAGTGCCCCAGAACGAAAACACCCAACAGCCCCAATCCAAGGCCAACCAACGCGAGCTTCATCCCATCCCGCAAGATCAGCAGCACCACGTCGCGCCGCTGCGCGCCCAGCGCCATCCGCAGTCCCATCTCATGGGTTCGCTGAGCGACCGCGAAGGCCATGACACCATAAATGCCAAGCGCCGCGAGTAGGAGCGCGAGCGCAGCAAAACCGCCAAAAAGCACCATGCCGAAGCGATCGCCTGCGAACTTGTCGTCCATCGTCTGCCGCATCGTAGTTACTTCCATCATTGAATAGCCAGGGAGCGCTTGCTTCACGGCATCGCCGACGGGACCAGCGATCACACTCGTATTGACTACGCTGCGCACTGTTAACTTCGCATGTCTATGGGGTTCCTGCCAGAATGACAAGATGATTTGCGGCCCAGTTTTGTCGGTCAGACGATCGCCGTTTGGAATGTCTTGAAATATCCCGACAATCTGCCATTCCTCCGGCGGGGAGTCCTTGCCATGATTGTTGTCTTCAGGTGGCGGCGATATGCGTTGACCGAGAGGGTCCTTTCCCCGAGAGTACCGGTCGACAAAACTCTGATTGACCATCACTACCAGCGGACTGCCGAGCCGATCCGAGTCATCGAGAAATCTGCCCCGTACGAGATGTGCGCCAAAGGTCTGAAAATAACTCGGCGTGGCACTCTCGACGTCGGCGACAGGCCGATCCTGTTCGGAGACGATTTGCCCGGAAAGATTGAACGGCATTCCGTTACCGTGTTCTTCAAGGGGCCGGGTCGTGCTAATGGCTGCGTTCTGCACTCCGGGCAAAGCATCGACTTTGGCTAGTAGTCCGCGATCGTTTGCATTGATTTCCTCCGGGGAAGGGTGCGTATTCTTCGGCGGATGCAACTCGCCCATCAGGATATTGCCCGGCCGGAAACCCAGATCGATTCGGGTCAAGTTGTAGAAGCTATGCAAAGCCATACCTGCACCCGCCAGCAAAGTGATTGCCAGCGCGAATTCACCCATCACCAACATCTGCTGGGTCTTCATCCGTCCGCGAGCGGTAATGGAACGGGAACCCTGCTTCAGCGTCTCGCTCAGGTTCAATTTGGTCGCTTGGAGTGCAGGGGCGCATCCGGACAGTATCCCGGCCAGCACCGTCACCCCGAGCGCGAAGAGGAGCACGGGAAGATTCATCTGGACGACCGCCTCGGCGCTCTCTTTGCCAAGCTCGGTCTGGATCGACATGATCATCTTCATGAGCGCCCAGCCGAGAAAGATTCCAACCAGGCCGCCAGAGATTGCGAGGGTCAGGCTCTCAGTAAGCAGTTGGGTGAATACTTGACGCCGGGTTGCGCCCATCGCCGAGCGAACGGCCAGCTCCTGCTGGCGGGAAGAGCCTCTGGCTAACAGCAGGTTCGCGAGGTTGGCGCAGGCAATGAGCAGGACAAACCCAACCGCGGATAGCAAGAGCCAAAGGTTTCGAACGAGATTCTTGCTGAGCCAGGCCCCGCGAAACGGCTCCAGGTGAATCGTCGATGCATCTTTCCCTTCAGAGATCCGCGTTGCAGCCAATCGGCTATCGATCAAGGAAAGCTCAGTCCGTGCCTGATCGATGGTGACGCCCGGCTTGAGACGAGCGATTGCGCCTCCCCAGTCGGGCGCGTGAACGCCGGGGGTAAGTGCCAACGGCACATAAAACTTCACTCCCGTCCGATCCGCGGAGCCGGGTCGATAGACGCCAACGACGGTATAAGGCTGATCGGTTATCAGGATTGACTTCCCGACAATATTGGGATCGCTATGAAAGTGTTCCCGCCACAGCACATTGGTGAGGACGACAACATGATTCTTGCCCGCAGCTCCCTCATCGGGAAGAAAATCGCGGCCCAGGAACATCGGCTCCTGCCCCATTCGTAGGCAGTCAATTGGGGTATTGGGAAGGCCGAGGCTGGCCTCATCATCGGTGTGATCGGGATTGGTAAGGTAGAGCACCGACCACGACGAATAGCCCATGCACTGGAAGCTCTTGCTTTGCGCTTGGTATTGAACGAAGTCGTCGGCCCGCATCCCACTCTTCTCGCCTTTGACCGTGGGCCATGGCACAACCAGTTGTTCGGCGTGGGGATACGGAAGCGGCGCGAGAAACGTTGCCCAGATAATGCTGAACATGGCCACATTCGGCCCGATGCCGAGTGCCAGCGCCAGTACGGCGACCGCAGTGAAGCCCTTGTTCCGCGCGAGCATCCGCAGGCCATAGCGAAAGTCACGCCATAGAGCGCCCATAAGCCTCTCCAATTAGCCACAGCGTTCGCTTCAGCGTAGCCGAGCCATTCGTCACGCGCAATTCTTCATGTTTGACGAAGCGGCCCTGGAAATCGCTCGGATTAAGGGTTGGCCAGCACTCTATCGTCGTTCAATCACCAGCGGAACTCCACCTTTCGGCCGGAGGCTGATCATAGGGCTCATCGGCAAATCCTCCGGAGCACCCGGCGCCGGCCGCACTCGCCAGTGGCGGAAGATCGTAGCCAGCGAGAACACTCCTTCCATCCACGCCAGGCCCTCGCCGATACATTGGCGCGAGCCTGCTCCGAAGGGATAGTAAGCAAACCTCGGCCGCGCTGGTTTGCCATTTGACGACTTTCCATCGTCGGCAAAACGGAGCGGGTCGAACTTCTCCGGCTCGGGCCAAAAACGAGGGTCGCGATGCACGACGATCTGCGAGGCGATCATGATGGAGCCGGGCGAAATCCGAAAGCCGCGAAAATCGTAGCCTTCGGGTCCACAAGTCCGCCCAATCACCCAGACCGGTGGAAACATCCGCAGTGCCTCGGCAAAGACCATGTACGCATATTTCAGGTTAGGGAAGTCTTCGGCCTGCGGGGGCCGGTTGCCGAGTACGCGAACTGCCTCTTCATGCAGTTGCTCTTGCACCTCGGGGTGCCTGGCTAGCATCCAAAGCGCGAAGCTAAGGCCGTTGCAGGTGGTCTCATGGCCGGCCAGCATCACCGTCATGCATTCGTCGCGAAGTTGTTTGTCGGTCATGCCGGTCGCCGGGCCATGAGCCGCGTCTCCGGGGTTGTCTTCGGCGTCCGTCGCTTCGAGAAGCATTGACAGTAGATCGCCGCGGTCGCCGGGAGACTTTCGCCGCTCGGCGATGATTCCATAAATGATGGCGTCGAGATCGATACCGCCTTTGCGAATTTTCGGCATCGGCCCGAAGGGCAGCTTCTCAATGTATTTCGACAGAGGAAGAAAAGTCAGCGGCAAAAAGCCCATGAAGGCGTCGACAGCGTCGCCTATCTTCTTCGCCTCTGACCTGGCGTCAGTGTCGAAGAGGCACTTGGTCACAATGCGCAGGGCAAGCATCATCATATCGGGATAGGCATCGAGCGGTCCCGGCCGCCATTGCTCGATCATCTCCGCGGAATATTTTGCAATCACATCGCCGTAGGCGGCAATCCGGTGACGATGAAAGGCCGGCGCGGCCATCCTCCTCTGCCTCATGTGGAGCGGCTCTTCGCTGGTCAAAAGACCATTGCCAAGGATGAACCGCGACCGCTGCATGACCATGTGGCGATGGTTGCGCGGCTCGTGATTGATCAGCATCTCCTGGATCAAATCGGGGTGATTGAGCTGGTAAATCTTGCGGTTGATCGCGCGGTAATGCACGATGTCGCCATAGCGCCGGGCATTCTCCCTGAGCATGTTGATCGTGCCACCGCGAAAAAGTCTGCCGCTAAGCAGGCGGGGAAGAAATGGGGGACCGGGCGGATACTCCGATCCGGGCTTGGCGCGGATATCTGGCTCGGGATTCACTCACTCCAGTGTAAGCGCCGCAACGGCGGACACATTGATGCGGTAAATATGAGTCGCGTCGTCTTCCGCGCAACATCCCTCCACAAACACGGTTCTATAAAGACGACAGGAGTTCTACGCGATGCCGCACCGTCATCAGATTATTCTTTATGTACTGCTCGCCGTGCCAGTCATCGCGCCGGCACAGACGGCTGCGAAGAAAACCCCGCATACGATCCCGTCTAGCGAGTCCCCGCTCACCGAGCGTGAACGAGCGACTCAGCTCCTCAACCGCTTCACTTTCGGCCCCCGGCCCGGAGACATCGATGCGGTATCGAAAATAGGTCCGCAGAACTGGTTTGAGCAGCAGCTGAATCCCGACTCGATCCCCGATGCCGTCGTCGACAAGCGACTACAGGACTATCCCGCGCTCACTCTCACCCCGGCTCTCACCGTCTCCAACTTCCCGACCAACCAGATCCTGCGGCAGATCTCCGAGGGCAAGCAGCCCATGCCGACGGGCCCAACCACGCTAAGCGTCTACCAGGTGCTCGGGGCGAAATATACGCGACAGCAGCAGGCGAAAAAGGACGAGCAGACCAACAAGCTCACTCCCGAACAGATAGAAACGCAGAAGAAGGAGCAAAAGAAGATAGATCAGGCCACCGCGCTGACTGTTGCCGAACAGATGCTCGGTATCCCCAAGGCACAGCGGATGGCGGCCATTCTCCAGTTGCCGCTCGATCAGCGGATGGCGCTCGCCTCAAGCACGCCGGATGCGCAGAAGAAAATGCTGATCGCGGACTTCACTCCACGCGAGCGCGAAATCTTCAGCGCGATGGGGGGAGGCCCTGACGCCGCGCACGTTGTCGATGACGAACTCATGCAGGCGAAGATTGTGCGCGCCATCTTGAGCGAACGCCAGCTTCAGGAGGTGATGACCGACTTCTGGTTCAATCACTTCAACGTCTTCTTGTATAAGGAAACCGATCAGATCTACACCCCGTCTTACGAGCGCGACGCCATTCGCCCGCATGCGCTCGGCAAGTTCCGCGATCTGCTGCTGGCTACGGCGCAGCATCCCGCAATGCTTGTCTATCTCGACAACTGGCAGAGCATCGGGCCTGACTCCGAGGTGGCGGAAAAGGCCAGGAACGGTCAGAAGCACGCCGACCGCGGCCTCAACGAGAACTATGGCAGGGAAGTCATGGAGCTGCACACTGTCGGCGTCAATGGCGGCTATACCCAGGCCGACGTCACGAGTCTCGCCAAGATACTCACCGGATGGACCATCGATCATCCCGAATACGGCGGCGCCCCGGAGTTCGACCCGAACAAACATGAGCCCGGACCGAAGATGTGGTTCGGCCAAAAAATCAAAGAGGACGGCTTCGAGGAAGGCAAGTCAGCGTTGACCTGGCTGGCCGCGCAACCCCAGACGGCCCATTTCATCACCTATAAACTCGCCCAGCGCTTCGTGGCGGACGACCCTCCCCCCGCGCTCGTCGACCGCATGGCCCAGACGTTTCTCACGAGCGATGGAGACATCAAGGAAGTCCTGCGCACCATGGAGCGTTCACCCGAGTTCTGGTCGCGCAAATATTACCGCACCAAGGTGAAGACACCGCTCGAGTTCGTCGCCTCGGCTTTTCGCGCCACAGCGACCAACCCCACCAATCCCGGCGCCATCGTCAATACGCTCAAGACCATGGGCGAACCCCTTTACCAGATGCAGCCGCCGACGGGATATCCGATGACCGCCGATCATTGGATGAACTCTGCCGCCATCGTCGACCGGCTCAACTTCTCGCTCGCACTCACCGGGGGCAAAGTCGGAGGCATCCCCTTCGACGCGCCGAAGCTTCTCGCTGCTGGCCTGCTCGAACGCCAGCCCGAACCGTCCGGCACCGCAATGCGCCGCATTTCTGCAAGTCAGACAAGTTCCAGTCCTGGATCCCCAGGCGGTCGCGAAGAAGCGCTCTCGCTGATGGAACAGCTCGTTATCGGAGGAGCCGTCTCGCCCAAGACCAACGACGTCATCCTCAAGCAGATCGCGGACGCAGAGACGGCATCCATTCCCATTGACCCATCCCAGATCCTCAACACGATGGCCGCTTTGATCTTGGGCTCGCCGGAATTTCAGTTGAGGTAGCCTTCTCACGCTCCGTCCGTGACGCCGTGACAGCTCCGCAAAGAGCAATAATTTTCGCTTCCGTTCTCGCTCCGAACTGAGTTATGCTCCGGCATGGCCACGCGGAACGAGTGGGAAGAGGAATACGATCCGACCGTCTACCGATCAATGATTGACCAGGAATCCAACCTAATGAACCATCGGTTGACCTGGTTAACGACACTCCAAGGTCTGCTCTTCGCTGCCCTCGCCTTTGCCCTGGACAAAGTGCACTTGCTGATCTACCTGCTCGCTGCAGTTGGCATTGTCAGCGCAGCATCGGTTGTTTGGTCGCTGACATGCGCGGCGAATGCGATTCACCGGCTCGAGATCGAGTGGCGGCAAGCTGCGAACAAGTGTGGGTATCAAGGTCCTGGAGTCATAGGCAGACCTCGCGGGCCGCAGCTAACTGAATATCTCCTGCCGTGGTTTACCTTGCCCTGTATCTTTTCTCTAGTTTGGGCTGCTATCTGTATTCTTTCGGGGACCGGCCGTCTGAAAACCGACTCGGTTGCGATCCCGGCACGGGCAGCGATAATTACTAGCTGCAAGCTCATTCCGCCGCCAATCCTACCTTCCAACTCGAAGAAGCCTGCCCCTTACCTTCCGGCCGAGATTACCTGCGAGTCCAAGACCAAATAGTTGGCTCTCGGACCCACAGCCCGGGAAAACTGACCCTCCAGACCTATTCACCGCCAATGTCCATCCTCCGGATAAATCCGCCCTCGATGAGATAGACATGTTCTACAGTCTGATCGACTAGCACATCGCCGTCCACGCTGCGGACCACTTGGTGGACCGTCACCGTGGTCTTGCCGGGCCCCTCTGTTCTGAAGCCAACCGGTTCCACATGAGGATCGATCATGCCCCACTGCCGAGTCCAATACTCGCGCACTCCTTGATGGCCATGGACTCGCCCGCCTTCCATTCCATTCGGCCAATCCACATCTTCATGCATGAGCGCGAGAACAGCGTCCAGCGCACGAGCATTGAAATTGGCGTAAGCGGCAAGCAGCAGTTCCTGATCGTTAGGCATAGAGTCCTCAAAGTCTAATGCGAAGGGAAAGCGCCGATTTGTTGAAGAATGCCGAGTTGATCGGAACTGCCCCAGCGCTCGACCAGCTTGCCGTCTTTGAAGCGGCCAATCTGCATGCCCCTGACTTTGATCGCTTTTCCAGTTGCCGGGATTCCGAAGAGGTCGCCTTTATGTGTTCCGGTGACGGTATAGGCGAACGCGACATTATCGTCATCCTGCACCAGATGGTCGACAGCAAGGTTCAGGTCGGGAAAAGCTTTTCGAAACTCTCCAAAGAAGAAGATAAAACCTTCGGGGCCCGGAACCTGACCCTCCGCTGCGTCGTGATCGACGCAGTCTGCAGCCACCACGTCGCGGATGCCCTCAAGGCGCCCGCTTACGACAGCTTCACCAAACTTGACTTGCGCTTGTAGATTCGCTTCTTTGCTCATGTTTCCCTCATCGCGATTGGAGTCTATTTCATAGGATGCAGTTCTATCGTTTTCGCCGGTCGATTCTAACGAGCCGCGGAACTCGTATCACACAAGCACCGGAATATTCGCGACCCCCGCGGTCCCAAAGACGCGGCGATATCGGTCAATTTCGCTTGAAGTCCCCGTTGCCTTGGAATAATTATCCGACAGCTTCACCGCGGGCCGTCCATCGGCGGAGGTCAGTTTACACACCAGGCTGATCGGATCAAATTGCACGCCGTTGCCGGGGTCGCAGCCGCGAAAGTCGTTGGTGAGCAAGGTACCCCATCCGGAACTGAATCGAATCCGCCGTTCGGGCACCCACTTCCAGCGATCGTGAAAATCGGCGGCAGAGACGAAGTCTTCCGGTCGCGCCTCGCCCACAATCGTCCCGGCAAAGTAAGCGTGAAGTTGCAGAATCAGATCCACGTCGAGGCCGTCGGAGGCGATCAGCAGTTTGCGGTAAGGATCACGGCCCCGCTCTTTCATCCACGCGATGTATTCATCTCCAGCAATGAACGGATCTTTACTGTCGATTCTCACGCCCGTCCAGTCGGCGGTCCAGTCTGGCGCAGAACGCAGGAACTGCGTCGTCCCAAAAGTGTCCGGAAGCATAATCAGCAGTTCGCCCTGATACGTCTTCTGCCAAAGCTCCAGTACGCGGTATTGAGCCGTCTTCAGCGCTTCGTCGTCTTCGGCCATCGCCGCCAAAGCCATAGGCAGCTCATGCGCGTTGGTGCCGATCGCCTCCATATCGTGCTTGTAGGCAAGGTAAGTATTCGAAGTGCCCAGGAAGCTCTCACCCAGCGCAGTGCGCGCCACGTTGATCGCATACTCCTGCCAGAGAAAGCTGTGTCTGCGGCGGGTGCCGAAGTCTGCGACCTTCAACCCCGGTACATCGCGCATCCGATCGAGCTTCTCCCATAGCTTTGTCTTGGCCCGAGCGTAGAACATATCCAGGCCGATCTCGCTCATGCCTTTAAGGCTCGCTCGGGTCTTCAATTCATTGAGGATCGAAAGCGCATATAGCTCCCACATCGTGGTCGAGGTCCACGTTCCGTCAAACTCCAGCCGAAATTGCCCTTCCTCGATTGAAAGCTGATAGTCAGACAAGCGGAAGTCCCGCTCCAGCCACTCCAGAAACGCCGGTTCAAAGATCCCTTTTCGTCCATAAAAAGTGTTGCCCGCCAGCCAAATCAGCTCCGACTTGTGGAAGCGCAAGCCACGCGCATGGTCCAGCTGCAGAATTAATTCTTCCCGAGGGAAGAGCTCAGCCAGCCGAACAGAATCGGTCCGGTTCATGACCTCAAAGGAGGCGTGTGTCTTCGGAAGATGCTTCCAGATAAACTGCAGCATCAGCAGTTTATAAAAGTCGGTGTCGAGCAGCGAACGCGTCACTGGGTCGAGGTTCCAGTTATGGTTATGCGCACGCTCGGCGAAATTAACGATCACGAGGCGGAGTCTCCTGCTTTCATAGCGCTATAAGCAAGGGATTACGGGAATCTCCAGAAAGATTCATTTGAGAGGCGCAGCGCAAGAGCCAGACATGTTCTGATTGAGCAATCGAGGCATATAAAACTCGAAAAATTTGTCCGAATCAGAGCGCAGACAGACGAAAGTATTGGGCTCACCCGGGACCTCACGGGTGAATCCCTTTGCGTCGACTTCAAGCCTCATCGGTGCCGTCGGGCATTGTGACGGATCGATAGCATAGGCGACGGCGACAGCATCGAACATTGTCGGCGTGATCTGTTGGGTGCCGTGGGCCCATTCCGGATAGAGCAGCGTGAAAGCATCGGTCAGGTTTGTGCTCCTGGTGAAGAGCATCTCCCGCTTGACCTCATCAAGCTTGAGCTGCGTAGAGTCAAGCGGCATCACGTAAAGCGGAACGCCCGAGGTAAAGACTGCCTGTGCTGCTGGGATGTCCATTGCGATGTTGTATTCGGCATTCGGCCCATGGTCGGGTGCGTAACCCACGTCTCCGTATCCGCGACGTACAGAGCCGCCCATGATCACAATCCGCTTGAGCTTTTTAAACGTCACCGGATCTTTTGCCAGCGCCGCGCCGAGATTCGTCTCCGGAGCGATGCCGATAAGGGTAATCTCGCCAGGATGCTGTTTGATCTGTTCGAGCAGGAAGTCGACTGCTCCTTCATGCGGCTTTGGCGGCTGCCGTTCCGCCCAGGCCTTCTGCCAGAATCCACTTTGTCCGGGACCGTGCTTCTCGATGCCGACTGCGACGGGAATATCGGTGCGGCCTGTCTCGCAGAGAAGCCGGTCAATCATCCGTGCGCGGAGCTCAGTGTCTCCCCATGCCGAAATGATGCCGAGTATTTTGATCTCGGGACTCGGAAGAGCTAACCCCACGGCGAGTACGTCATCAATATCGTCGCCTATGTCGGTATCGATGATCACAAGTTGTGGTTTTGAAGGGGCGGCACCGGACGCCAAACCGGCGTTGTCTTGCGCTCGAGCCATGCAACCGAGCATCGCAAAAGTTAGTACCGAAGCAGTCAACCGTAACTGTTTCATCCTTCTCGCACCGCCATTAGAACTCGTAAATCCCGCAAATTGTTGCCCGTAGGGCCAGTCACAATCGTGTCGCCAAGGGCTGTAAACAATGAGCAGCTATCGAATTTCGCGAGCGTCTCTTCGGGACTGAAGTGATAACTCCGCGCCCTTGCGATCGTGGTCGTGTCGGCGATCGCCCCGGCAGCCGGGCTGTCGCCGTCGATTCCGTCCGATCCAGCGCTGAGCAGCGCCAGATTCTCGCCTTCATACTCAGCCAGGTCCAGGGCGGCCGTGAGCACCAACTGCTGATTGCGCCCACCGCATCCGTGCTCGGCTCCAAGCCGCACAGTCACCTCGCCGCTCGAGAGCAGACACAATCGCGGGTGTTCCCGGCGAAGCGCGTGAAAGCGCTCGAGCAAATATCTTGCGGCCTTCGCGTAGTCCCAATCGTCGCAGCTGTTGTCGACCACAACCTTGAAACCCAGGGCTTCTGCCCGCTCACGCGCCGCGTTCACAAAATCGTGATTCGAGAGCAAGGTGTCAAAATGCGATTGCCCAAAGGCGGCCGCAGAATTGGAGGCCGCTTTTTTCTTACCCAGCGACAGCCGGGCCTTCAGTCCGGTACTTGAAGTCGCCCCAGAGCGTGGCTCTTTCGTCGGCGGCTTGCCGGTTGCCGTGTCCATGCCGAGCCCTGCGAAATACTCCCGCACTTTGAACGGAAACATCTCGAGCAGTCGATAGCGCGCCAGAATTTCGGCACACTCCGCCGGAGTCGATTCATCCGGAAGAGTTGGCGAAGACGCCACCGCTGCGCGGTCTTTCAGCGGAACATCGGCAAGCAGCAGGGTCAGCTTTTCGGCCTTCGGTGCAGCCAGCGCCAGTCGGCCGCCTTTCACTGCGGAGAAGTATTTGCGAACCGTGTTGATTTCGGTGATCGTCGCCCCCGATGCCACAAGCGCCTCGTGAAACCCGATGGTGTCTTCGAGCGAGAGATGCTTGTTCAGTGGCAGCTCATGCATCGCCGAGCCCCCGCCGCTGATCAGAAAGAAGATAAAAGTGTCTTCGCGAGCGGACTGCAGCAGGCTCAGCGTTGCCTTTGCCGCCGCGAACGAGTCTTTGTTCGGCAAGGGATGCCCGCCGGCAAAGTAGCGAATCTGCCGGGTATGCTCCTTCGGAATCTTCGGCGCGGAACAGACGCCATGGACGTTCAGTTTTTGCGGCAAGCGCTCGAGCAGCGCATCTGTCATCGTCAGCGCCGCCTTGCCAAAGGCAATCACCAGGACCTTCTTGAACTTGTCCAGGTCGACGACATCCGGTTTCAATAGCGGCGATGGGTGCAGCAGCAGCTTATGCTCTTCAAAGTGCAAATGCCGGTCAAAGGCGGCCGGAACATTACATTCCTCGAGCGCGGTCGTGAAGATATCGAGCGCGACTTCTGGAAGTGGCTTAGCCAAATCGAACCATCCTGGGGATCGGTCGCATCCATGATTCAACTGCATAGATCATTCAACTGCCAGAGGCGCAAAGTGCGTACCGACCCACTTCTTGATCGCGGCCTGCATCGCGTCCAGCTTGCCGGCGAAGAAATGGTCGGCGTTCGCTATCCAGACTAACTCAGCCGGAGCCGGAGCAGACCTGATTACTGCCTCGACCTGGGGCACCGGGCCATATTGGTCCCGATCACCGCTAACGAAGAGTTTGGGAGCATTGCAGCCGGACAGAAACTCATAATGGTAGTCGCGCCCCTCGGCGTGAACCGGAATCCCCAGTGCAATCAGCCCCTTCACTCGCTCGTCTCCGCAGCACGCCCGCAAGCCCACATACGCCCCAAAAGAAAACCCGGCAAACAGGATTGGCAGGTGAAACTCGCGATCGATCCAATCCAGCGCTGCACGAACATCATCGCGCTCCCCGCGCCCATGATCATGTTCGCCCGCGCTCAATCCCGTCCCGCGAAAGTTGAAGCGCAACACCGGAAACCCAAACGACCCCAGCGCCTTCATCGCGTGATAGACAACTTTGTTGTGCATCGTGCCGCCGCCAAGCGGGTGCGGATGCGCCACCAGCGCCGCAAACCGGGCGTCGGGGCTGCCAGCATTCAATAACGCCTCAAGCGGTCCGGCTGGGCCACGCAAGTTCTCGATGCTGCGGATGGACGGCGTTGTTGCAGGAGGATGCGGACTGGCGGGAACGATCGGGTTCATGCGTCTGCTTCCATTGTAGTGGTGGATGCAATGTATTCTGAGTCTCAATGAGTCTCGATCCCGTCCATGCTCACCCGCAGCCTGGTCGACATCGAATCGATCACCTACAACGAAGGTGCGGTCGGCCTCTGGCTGGAAGCCTATTTGGACGGTCTGGGCTTCAGCGGTCGAGCGCATGCCCGTCGCTCAGCCCAGCGACAGCCGCTACAGCGGGGAACGATTCAACCTCTATGCCTCGATCGACGGTGGTCAACCCGACCTGGTCTTTTCCACGCACATGGATACCGTCCCACCATTCCTGGCCAGCAGCGAAGATGAGGAGTTCATCTATGGCCGCGGCAGTTGCGACGCCAAGGGCATCATCGCCGCGCAGATCGCCGCTGCGGTGCGTTTGCGCGAACACGGCGCAAAGGTTGGCCTGCTCTTCGTCGTAGGCGAGGAGCGCGACTCGGCTGGCGCGCGCGTTGCCAACGAAACCGCGAAAGGCAGCCGCTTCCTCATCAATGGTGAGCCGACGGACAATCGCCTCGCGTTGGCGTCGAAGGGCGCTCTGCGGGCCACCTTTCGCGCCACCGGCAAGATGGGCCACTCCGCTTATCCGGAGCTTGGCGACAGCGCCATCCACAAACTCGTCCACGCCCTCGAGAAGGTGCTTGCCCTCAAACTGCCGTTCGTCGAAGACGTCGGCCCCGGCACCCTGAATATCGGCGATCATCAACGGTGGCTACGCACCCAACGTCATCGCTGACACCGCCGAGGCGCATGCGCTCGTCCGACTGGTTGGGCCTTCTGAGGAGGTCCGCGCGGCGATCGAAAGCGCCGTTGAAGGTCTGGCAACCGTTGACTTCACCCTCGAGATTCCGTTTGTACGCATGAGGAAGATCGAAGGCCTCACGACGATGGTCGCAGCGTTTACGACGGATATTCCCGCGCTCACCAACTGGGGTGAGCCGCTCTTGCTCGGCCCTGGTTCCATTCACGTTGCGCACACGCCGCACGAACGTCTGGCCAAGCGGGAACTCCTCGAAGCGATCGATCTGTATACGACGGTGGCGCTCCGTCTGCTGCAATGAAGCTGCGCCCCCTGGGCACGCGATTCCGGCCCTCGCTGAAGGCAGTCCTGGCAGGTTGGGCGGCGGCGATGGTCGCAACGTTGCCCATGCAGATCGCCAAAATCGTGGCCAACAGCTTTGGCGGGCCAATGGTTCTGCTTTGGTCTCTCGCCGAAGGTACCGTGATCTGGGGCTTCTGGAGTCTTGCAATCGCGGCCGGAGGTTGGCTCTTCGGTCTCGTCCCAGTCATTCTGCTGGTGCCCGAAGACTGGATGCTCCGCCATCTCCGCCCCTCAGTCATCCTCGCCGCGGTCTTTGCTTGGATGGTCGTGCTGGTTCGAGTTCCAGGTCTGGAAGTTGCTTCTGCCCGTATCACACTTCGGAAGGGCAGAATTTTCTACCTTTACTCGCTCTTTCTCGTTGTCTTCGCAGCCGTGTCGGGCTTTGTTTACCTCCGTCTCCTCGCTTTGAGGCAAGGGAATTCATAATCCGCGGGCAGGGGCGAAGCCACCGCCCACGAGACTCGTTCACCGAATTCGGGAAAGCGGTTCGCATGCTCGCATTCATGACCTCGGAGCAATCGCCGCTCACGGCGTAAACTTAAGAGGATGAGCACCGAGTCAGTAGAACCCCCGATCGCCGCTGAAGCCACCAATTCTCTCAGCAACGCCTCCTCAGCCTATCTTCGTTCGGCGATGCACCAGCCGGTCCAATGGCACGAGTGGAGCGAAGAAGCCTTCGCTAAAGCCGCCACCGAGGACAAGCCCATCCTGCTCGACATCGGAGCGGTATGGTGCCACTGGTGCCACGTGATGGACCGTGAGTCCTACGAAGACCCCGCGCTCGCCGAAGTCGTCAATGAGAACTTCATCGCCATCAAGGTCGATCGCGACGAGCGTCCCGACGTCGACAGCCGCTACCAGGCCGCAGTGCAATCGATAGCCGGCCAGGGAGGCTGGCCGCTCACCGCGGTGCTCACTCCCGACGGCAAGCCATTCTTCGGCGGCACCTATTTCCCCCCCGAAGAACGCTATGGCCGCCCCAGCTTCGCACGCGTGCTGAAGACGATGGCAGATGTTTGGAAGACCAAGCGCGACGAAGTCACCGAGACCGCCGGAAGCGTCATGGCGGCAATCGAACACGGCGAGACCTTCGCCGGCCGCTCCGGCCAACTGAGCCTCGGTCTAGTCGACAAGCTCGTTCAACATGCAGTCTCTCAGTTCGACCCCCATTACGGCGGCTTCGGCTCGCAGCCTAAATTTCCTCATCCCTCGGCGATCGACCTGCTCATCGACACTGCCGTCCGCACCGGCAACGAAGCGGCAAAGAACACAGCCGTCGTCACCCTCGAAAAGATGGCCCACGGAGGCGTCTACGATCAGCTCGCCGGCGGATTTCATCGCTATTCGGTCGATGAGCGCTGGGTGGTGCCGCACTTCGAGAAGATGCTCTACGACAATGCCGGCCTGCTCAAGAACTACGCCCACGCCTACCAGAGCTGGGTCGATCCCGAGTTTGCCCGCGTCGCCAAAGACATCATCCGCTGGATGGATGCGGAGCTCAGCGACCGCGAGCGCGGCGGCTTCTACGCCTCGCAGGATGCCGATATCAACCTCGACGACGACGGCGATTACTTCACCTGGACGCGCGCCGAAGCGGCCGCTGTGCTCAACGCCGGAAGAGCTGCGCGTCGCCGAGCTCTACTACGACATCGGCCCAGTCGGCGATATGCACCACAACCCGCAAAAGAACGTGCTCCACGTGAAATACACGCTTGAAGAAGCCGCCAATCGCCTCAAGCTCAAAGGCGCCGACGCCGAGGCGCTGCTCATAGCGGCAAAGACCAAGCTCTTCGCCGCGCGCCTCGAGCGAACCGCGCCATTCATCGACAAAACCGTCTACACGTCGTGGAATGCTATGGCGATCTCCGCCTATCTTCATGCGGGACGAGTGCTCAATCTCGCCGCGCCCATCGAGTTTCGCGCTCAAGACGCTCGACCGCATCCTCGCCGAAGGCTGGAGCGAATCCAATGGACTTGCCCACGTGATCTGCTACGCCGACGGCCAGCCTGTGAAGACTGCCGATCGCTGGAGTCCTCGACGACTACGCCTTTGCCATCGAAGCCTGTCTCGACGCATGGGAAACAACCGGGGAGATGCGCTACTATAAGTCCGCTGCGTCGATTGGCGACGCCATGGTCGCCCGCTTCTACGACTCTGTCGGAGGCGCATTCTTCGACGCCGAGCTGCCCGCAGACGGCAAGGTGCTCGGTGCACTCTCAGCGCGCCGTAAGCCGCTGCAGGACACGCCAACCCCCGCCGGCAATCCTTCCGCCGCGATCGCACTGCTTCGCCTCGAACATCTCGGCGGCCGCAAAGATCTTCGCGAAAAAGCCGAAGATACCCTCGAAAACTTCGCCGGAATCGTCGAGCACTTCGGCCTCTACGCCGGAACCTACGGGTTGGCGCTCGAGCAGTATCTCTTGGCGCCGACACAGGTCGTGGTCATCGGCCACTTCGCCGATGCCGCCCTCGCACTCGAGGCGACCGCGACCGCCGGATATGCCGTCAACAAGAGTGTCATCCGGCTCAAGCCCGACCAGCTCAGGCCCGAGAATCTCCCGCCAGTCCTCGCTGAAACACTGCCGTCGCTACCCGGAATCCACAGCGACTCGCCGGCCATCGCCGTCGTGTGTCGCAACAACAGCTGCCAGCCGCCCATCGACGATAGCCGGCAGCTACTCGATGCCCTCGCCGGCTAGCTGAGATGAAAGTATTCAAAATGGTGCACCGCATCCTAAACTCCCACCGATCGCTGTAATAGTTAGCCGCCCCGCGCAATAGCAAACCACATACGTCACTCAGGATCAGACCAGGCAGTGCCAACAGAGGACGAACAATCCGTACACGCTAAAGAGCATCGCTTCGCGCACGCGTGGCGCGCCCTCCGTCATCGCAACTTCCGCCTCTTCGTCAGCGGACAGAGCATCTCGCTCATCGGCACCTGGATGACCCGTGTCGCCACAAGCTGGCTGGTCTACCGGCTTACCGGCTCTGCCTTGCTGCTCGGCATCGTCGGCTTCGCCGGCCAGATCCCAACCTTCCTGCTCGCGCCATTCGCCGGAGTTCTGGTCGACCGCCTCAACCGCCGCAACCTGTTGGTCTGGACGCAGGTGCTCGCGGCAATTCAATCGCTCGCACTGGCTGCGCTCACCATCGCCAAGGTCATCAACATCCAGGAAATCATCGCCCTCAGCGTGCTGCAGGGCCTCATCAACGCCTTTGACATGCCCGGCCGCCAGGCGTTTCTCATCCAGATGGTCGAGGACAAGCAGGACCTCGGCAACGCCATCGCGCTCAACTCTTCAATGGTGAACGTGGCCCGCCTCGTCGGGCCGGCCATTGCCGGTCTTATCATCGCCGCGGTCGGCGAAGGCTATTGCTTCGCCATCGACGGGCTGAGCTACCTTGCCGTCATCGCTTCATTGCTAATGATGCACGTCACCTTCGCGCCTATAAAGCGGGCGGCGGCATCGATGCTCGATCAACTCAGCGAAGGCTGGACCTACGTCTCGAGCTTCATCCCCATCCGGACCATCCTCAGCCTCTTCGCAGTCATGAGTCTCATGGGAATGCCCTTCGTTGTGCTGATGCCGATCTTCGCCTCGCAGGTGCTCCATGGCGGCCCGCATACGCTCGGCTATCTCATGGGGGCGTCCGGCGTCGGAGCGCTGGTCTCGGCAGCCTCGCTCGCGGTGCGAAAGAACGTTCGCGGCCTGGTCTCCATGATTCAGATATCGGCAATTGTCTTCGGAGCGGGGCTCATTCTCTTCGGCCTCTCGCACAACTTCGCCCTCTCGCTCGTCCTGATGCTCTTCGTCGGCTTCGGGATGATGCAGGGCCTGGCGGCCAGCAACACGGTCATCCAGACCCTTGTCCCTGAAAACATGCGCGGGCGCGTCATGAGCTATTACACCGTTGCGTTTGTAGGAATGGCCCCATTCGGCAGCCTGCTCGCCGGGGCGCTCGCTCACCGCTTCGGCGCACCGCATGCAGTCATGATCACCGGTGCCTGCTGCCTCTTAGGGGCGGCATGGTTCGCAACCCAGCGCCCTGCGCTCCGCGCCGTCATGCGCCCTATCTATATTGAAATGGGAATCATCCCCGACCCTGCAGGCCCCGCCTTCGAAGACCGCGCCGGCGCGCAATAGAAGCCGGCGACTACAACCGGTCTAGAGTGGCTCGATCGGGTTCGCCATTGAAATATTTAGTAAGCAGATCTTCAAAAATCCGATCACCCGATTCAGCTTCGGGCTTCCCCTTTGCCGCCTCTGCGAAGAGTGTCGTCGAAGAGCGAAACTTCAGGTCGTCAGGGTAGCCAAAGATTTCGCTCACTGACCGCCCTTTCACGGCATACACGAGCCCAGCGCATTCACGCAGTCGAAGTCCAAGCACCGGATGATTCAGGTAGGCGATCGCTTCATCGATTCCAGAGATGGCGAAATACTGCGCTGTCGCGCTCGATCCCAGGCCGTGAATTTGCGGAAAGATAAACCACATCCAGTGCGACTGCTTCTGCCCCGAGGCAAGCTCTCGCCGCACCTGGTCATAAACTGGTGCCTGCGCGTCGACAAAGCGTTTAAGGTCAAACGCGAACTGGAGTGTCAAAGGTGGGCTCTCCTTCAAAATAGGCTTCTCCACTTAGACAGAATGCTCAGCAGTCATCGCTGTCGCTCCGCGCAAATCGAAAGCTTCCGCCAGCAACTCATAAGAGCGCACCCGCGCCGCGTGGTCATAAACAATCGTCACCACCATGATCTCGTCGAGGCCCAAAGCCTCCGCCATCGCTAACAGCTTCCGCCGCACACTTTCCGGAGTGCCTACCATATACCGTGGCCACTCGCCTCGCTCTGGAAACCACTGCGCAAAGACCGCGTCGGGGATCGTCGCCAGTTCCGCGATCGCAGTCATCAGGAGCCGCAATCGGCGCAGTGTTTCCTTGTCGAATCCTCCGGAAGAGCAGTCGCGCACTGCTCGCCAGCCGTTCCGCCTCGGCTTCGGTCTCCGCGCAGATTACGCCCATCGCCAGCATCGCGTGAGGATACTCGCCAAACCCAGCCGGCCGGAAACTCTCGCGATAATTCTCAATCGCCTCCCGCGTCGTGCTCGGATCGATGAAGTGGGCAAAGTTATACGGCAAGCCAAACAGCGCCGCCGTCTCCGCGCTCCATAGGCTCGACCCCAGCAGCCAAACCTCCGGAGCGCCCGGCATATCCGGCGCCAGCCGGACCTTGCGAAAGCGATGGTCGGCAGGGAAGTCCTTATGCAAAAAGGCCAGCAGCTCGCGCAGTTGCTCCGGAAAATCGTCCGGGCTCAACTCGCGATTGCGCCGCAACGCATACGACTCCAGCGGACTCCCGCCCGGTGCGCGCCCAATTCCCAGATCAATCCGGCCCGGATACAAAGCATGAAGTACGCGAAATGTCTCCGCCACCTTGAACGCAGAATAGTGCGGCAGCATAATGCCGCCCGATCCCAGCCGAATCCGCGACGTTTCCGCGCCCACTCGCGCCAGCAAGACCTCCGGCGCCGGGCTTGCCAGCACATCCATCGCATGATGCTCGGCGATCCAGTAGCGATGAAAGCCCAGCTCATCCGCGGTCCGCGCCAGGTCGATCGTATTCTGCAGCGCCTGGCCCGCAGTCATCCCAGCCGAGACGGGGGACTGATCCAAAACCGACAGTTTCAAGTTCGCCATAAAATTAAATCTCTTTCCTCATTTCATTCGATGTCCAGTTCCGCCCAAAGAAGCAGAACTCGACGGTCTAAATGAAACATGCTCTTAACAATCCGTCCAACTTCGGCCAATAGAATGGGTTGCGCTGCGCATAACTGGAAAGTTCCGGTCACAAGGGAGAACGAAGCAAATGCCCACCCCCGTCTTGGCGTCGATTGGCGACCACGGAGTTTTGAACGCGACGTTGTCCGACGAGCAATCTCGAAATCTGGATCGATCGTGACTTCAGCTGGCTTGACTTCAACGACCGCGTCCTCGCCGAGGCCCTCGACGACCGCACGCCGCTTCTGGAGCGCGCCAAGTTCCTTGCCATTTTTACCTCAAATCTGGACGAATTTTTCATGAAGCGCTTTGCGATTCTCTGCCAGGCGAAAAGCAACGAGCAACGTGCGCTCTTCAATCAACTGCGGGAAAAGCTACTGCCCATGCTGGCAACGCAGGCGGAGTGCTACCGGCAGACGATCATTCCCGGGCTGGCCGCCAACGGCGTCTTTCTCCGTCGATGGGACGAACTGACCCACCAACAGCAGCACGAGGCGAGCGCCCATTTCGATACCAATGTCTCTGCCGCGCTGACTCCGCTGGTCGTCGATCCAGAGCACCCGTTCCCCTTCCTCTCTAATCTTTCCACGTCGCTCGTCTTTAAGCTGCACGATCCTGAGCGCGGAGACACCATGTACGCCCGGCTCAAGGTGCCCACGGTGCTTCCGCAGTGGGTCACACTCTCAACTGGCCTCGAGCCCGGCCAAAAGCTCCTGGTACCCCTCTACGAAGTCATCCGCGGCAATGTCGGCAAGCTATATGCGGGCATGCAACTCTCTGCCATGAGCATTGTCAGGATCACCCGCGACGCCGAAGTGGAGATCGAGGACGAATCGATCAGCATCCGCGAGCAGGTTCTGGAGCAAGTGCGGCAACGCCGCTACGAGCCGGTCGTGCGCCTCGAGTTCGGCCCAGGAGCGGATTCTGCAATCAAAGAGTTGCTGCGCGCGCGTTTCGAGCTCTCTGAGGGCGACGACTACGACATGGCCGAGGAGCTCGATTACACCACCCTGTTTGAACTGATGGGCCTGCCGGTGGGCGGCGACTTCCGCGACTCCCCATGGACTCCCCTGCAGCCGCCATCGATCCCCGTGACCCACGGGCCGCTCTTTGCCGCGATCCAGGCCGGCGATATTCTCGTTCATCACCCCTATGAGAGCTTCGATGCCAGCGTCGAACACTTCATCAGCGCGGCTGCCGACGATCCGCAGACTGTCTCTATCAAAATGACCGCCTACCGTATCGGCGACGATACGCCTTTCGTCAAATCGCTTATCCGCGCCGCCGAGCAAGGCAAACAGGTAGCCTGTGTCATGGAGATCAAGGCCCGTTTCGACGAGGAGCGCAACCTGCATTGGGCCGCCGAACTCGAACGTGTCGGCGCCCACGTAACCTTCGGCCTTGCTGGGCTCAAGACCCACGCCAAGACGGCGCTCGTCGTCCGCAAGGAAGCCGGGGGCCTAAAGTGCTACGTGCACATCGGAACGGGCAACTACCACGTCAAGACGGCCAGGCTTTACGCGGACTTCGGAATCCTGACCTGCGATCCACGGCTGACCAAAGATGCCGTGAGCCTCTTCCATTACCTCACTGGCCACTCCCACGATCCTGGCACTACGACGCTTCTCGTCGCCCCATTGACCATGCGCCCGAAGCTGCTTCAGCTCATCGCTCGCGAAATCGAATACCACAAGGCCGGCAAGCCGGCGCGTATCGTCGCCAAGATGAATCAGCTCGAGGATCCAGATATCATCAACGCGCTGGTCGAGGCCTCGAAGGCTGGCCTGCCCATCGATTTGATTATTCGCGGATTCTGCTGCCTGCGCCCCGGCATTCCCGGCATCACCGACAACATCCGCATCCGCTCCATCATCGGGCGTTTCCTGGAGCACTCCCGTGTCTTTTACTTCGCCAACGGTCACAAGCACGTTGTGGACGGGGACTTCTACATTGGCTCCGCCGACTGGATGTATCGCAACCTTTCAAAGCGCATTGAAGTCGTCACGCCCATCTTCGCCCACGGCCCACGGAAGAAGCTGTGGGAGTTTCTCGACGTCTGCCTGCGCGATCAACGCCAGGCTTGGGTTCTGGGCTCTGACGGAAAATACACGCAGCTTACGCCGCCGGCGGACGGAGAAGGCCCCGAGGTGCTCGGAACTCATCAGACCATGATGAACCTCACCCGCGCTCGCAACGAAGCGTAATCGGCCCGGCGAGCCAAATTACCCGGAACCCCCATCGCCCAAAGCGCGTATCGCAGAATATTGCGCCACGGTGTGAACGGGGTGAGGTATGAGCGGATCTAAGCAATCGAATGTCCAACGAACTTCTGGCCGCAGCGTATCCAGCGACCATCAAGCTGCGCCCTGGTGGGTATGCGCCGTCGTAGTCATCGCTCTTGCGGATCCCGCAATGCTTGTCTCTCCACACGACCAGATTACTGGCGCAGTACACATCTATAGTGCGGACTGAGCCAGATGACGTTGACTCCGAGGTTTTGGAGGTAGTCGAGCTTGGAAGTGATGCCGGGGAGGTCGCCGATTCCGTCGCCGTTGGAGTCCTTGAAGGAGCGAGGGTAGACCTGGTAGACGACGGCTTCTTTCCACCACTTTTGGGTGTAGCCGTTGGGGGTGGTGATGGCGGATGCTTGTGCATCCTCAGCGGTCGCGCTGCAGTTGGTCGCGAGGGCTAACAATGACGCCAATGTGAAGAGTGTTGCCTGAATTCCATTCAACGCTAAGGCTCCTCTTTGTGAACACTACATCTTATTCCCGCGATTCGTGAGTCTGTTCACTTAGGCTCCCTCAGCGGCTAAAGCCGCATTCATGACTGGGATTAACGGCACGGCTGAAGCCGTGCCCCTTCAATTAGAGCGCCCTTTAACGCCGAACTCATCAAGGCGGCAGGGGTTAGGGATTAGTGTCGCTGTAGGATTGCTGTCATCTTTCTCACAAGATGGTCGTGTATGGTGAGTTTTACAGCACCATACCCATCAGGAATCCAGAGGTACTCCCCTAGAAATGCAGACGTATGCGGCGATCGATATTGGTTCGAATTCGTGCCGGTTGAAGATTGCGAAAGTGGTGCAACACCGGCTCAAGGTGTTGCACGAAGACCGCGAAGTTACGCGTCTGGGCGCGAGTGTTTTTGAGAGTGGGCTGATCTCTCCGCAAGCGATGGCCGATACGTTGGCGACGCTGAAGCGGTTTTATCGCGCGGTACAGGAGTTTGGCGCAGATCAGGTGCGGGCGGTGGCGACCTCAGCGATGCGGGACGCGCGCAATGCGCGGGCCTTTCTGGCGTGGATTCGGGACGAGACGGGCTGGGATGTGGAGATCATCTCCGGTCTGGAGGAAGGGCGGCTGATCCACTCCGGTGTGATCGGTAATGAGGAATCGGCGGGCGGGCACTGCCTGTTGATCGACGTGGGCGGCGGCAGCTGCGAGATTTCGCTCTCAGAACACAAGCGTATTAAGGACACCGTTAGTCTGCCGTTAGGTGCGGTGCGGCTGACGGAGGAGTTTCTTCTCAGCGATCCACCGGAGCCAGCGGAGATCGCGCGGATGAAGCAGTTCATTGCCCGCGAACTGCGGCGGGCCGAGCGGCGGAATATTGCCTCATTGGTTAAGACGGTCATCGCCACCTCGGGGACGGCGGCGGCGCTGGCCGAGGCGAGCAGATCGCTCATCAAGACGCGCGCGACGAAGGCGGCCGGGAAGAGCGCGGTAAAGGTCGATCCGAATCTGGTTCCCACGCGCTCCGTCCGGAGGCTGGCGGAGAAGCTGACCAAGATGGACGATGCCGCTCGCGCGGCGATATCCGGTATCGGGCCGAAACGTTCCGAGATCATTGTTGCCGGGGCGCATGTCTTCGCGGACGTGCTGGAGCGGCTGGCGCTTCCGGGCTTCTGCTATTCGCCGATGGGGCTGCGCGACGGCATTCTGGCGCAGATGCTGGCGGAGCGGGACGAGCGCGCACCGGTGCATGAGATTTTTGAGCGCGAGCGTTGGGAGGGAGTATTCGAGACCTGCCTGCGGTATGGGGTCGATCCCAGGACGGCGGAGCCGGTGTGCAACCACGCGACGCAGCTCTTTCGCGATCTGCAAAAGGTGCATGAGTTGCCGCCGGAGTATTTGGTTTGGTTACGCGCGGCGGCGATCCTGCGCGATATCGGCAAGTTTATGAACTACCAGGGACATCACCGACATGCGCAGTACATCATTGCGAATTCGGAGCTGTATGGGTTTACTCCCTACCAGCGGGCGGTGACCTCGGCGATTGCGCGTTATCTGGGCAAGAGCCGGCCGGTGGCTTCGGGGCGGACGATGCGGCAGATTCAACCCGCCGACCATGAGCCGGTCCGGCGGGCAGTAGTGTTGCTGCGGCTGGCGGTGGCGCTGAACCAGGATCGCGCTAGCGATGTGCTGCGGGTGAATGTCGGGGTTTATCCGAAGCGGGTGATCTTGTCGCTGACGCCGGGGCGAACCGGCGCCGAGCTGGAGTTGTGGTCGCTTCGCAAAGAAGCGGACTATTTCTTTGAGGTCTTCCGGCGTGAGCTCTTGGTGACGCTCGAGTAGAGCGTCTTGAGCATTCGCGCATCAAGCAGCCAGAGAAGGGTCGCCGGACGCCGGGTGCAATCGACCCGGGCGAGCGCCCCTTTGCGCAGGCGCATGTTGGCCAGGTCGGTCTTGCTTCCTGCATGTGACGGCGCTACGGCGATCAATGAGGCGAGGAACTGCTGCAGGTTAGGGTTGTGGCCGACGACGAGCACGTTTTCGTGGACGGAGAGTTCGGTGACCAGCTTGTGGAAGTCGGCGGGCTTTCCAGTGAAGTTCAACGCTTCGGTGATGTGGAGCTTGGCCTCGTAGCCCATCTCCATGCCTACGAGCGAGGCCGTCTGCATGGCGCGCTTGAGCGGGCTTGAGGCGATGAGGTCGAACTGGACGTTGAGCGCGTTGAGGGTGTTGGCGACGAGCAGGCACTGCTGCTTGCCTTCTTTATCGAGCGGGCGCTTGGCGTCGAGGGCTTCATTCTTGCGCGGTGTGCCCGCACTGGCGTGGCGAAGGACGTACAAATTCATGATTTTAAGTGGCTTCTCTCTATGCTTGCGGACTTCCTGCGGGTGCGAATTAAGGCAGGTTCCTGCGCCGGCAAGCGATCGTATTCACACGATTGTAACAATGAAGAGATGCCGTGAATGTTAATTCTGTGGCCCGACTCCCCTAGGTAATCGGAACCGGCGCGGGGATAGGTTCGACGGGGAAGCCGGGATCGACGCCGGGGCTTCCTGGGCCGGGGATTTGGACGGGATCTGGATCAGGAGCTGGGTCGGGGCCGGGGTCGGGTTCTGGGTTGGGGAATGGGCCAGCGGAATAAGTGCGAAATCCGGGAATTTCGATGATCATGGACACGGAGAAATACACCTCGACTGTGGGAGTGGCTGCGGTGCCGGGCGGTTGCTTAGTGAGGCTGTGTATTAAGGCTCCAGAGCTCGGCTGTCAGCAGGCCTTGGAGGAAGGATTTTCGGTCGGTTCTGGAGAAGCCGCAGTCGCGGAAGGCGGATGCGTGGTCGGGGAGTCTTTGAGCCTTCAGACCGGTGAGGATGCGGAAGGCGCGGTAGAGGGTTGCGATGACTATTCGGGCTATGGTGGTGGCGGGCTGAGTCGTGGGAATGGCGAATTCGGAGACGAGCCAGTTTGCTCCGGGGGCCAGTTGGGGATGGATTTGGGCGATGAGGGTCTTTAGGTCGTCTTCGGTGAGGCAGTCGAGGAAGAAGTGGGTGACGATTAGGTCGTAGGGCGCGCCTTCGGGCCGGAAGGCTAGCGCGTCGGAGTGAACTATTCGCAGGCGCTGGGCGGCTGAAGGGCCGAGTTTCGTGGCTCTTTCGGTGAGGAGGTTCAGCATCTCTGCGCTGGAGTCGACTGCGTCGATGGCGATTTGGGGATTTGCGGCGAGGAGGCGGGCGGTGAAGCGGCCGTCTCCGTCGCCGAGAATTAGGGCTCGGCGGTGTGTGGAGAGCTGGTCGAGGAAGTGGAAACGGGAGCGTTCGAGGTATGGGCCGAAGGTTAGGTATTCGAGCCAGCGGTAGGGGCGGGCTATGGGGTCGAAGTTGACGTGGCTGGGCGAATCCACGCTAGGCCACGCGATAGCGCCATCGGAACGGCGGTGGTAGTTCATCTGCGGCGAACTCTAGATGAATAACCCGACGGGAGTTCGGGGAACTGGAGGGCGAAGAAGAGTGGAGGAGCAGCGGGCTCATTAAAAGCGCTCCACCCTTAGGGACGGGACAGATTTCCTCCGCCTGTTCGAGGAGGAATTCTGCTTGCTCAGGAGACAGAAATCCAAACCGGTGACTGCCCGGTAGCACGCGAAGTGCACCGTTATCCGAAGGGCACTCGTCGAGGTGAAGTCGAACTGCGAGCACTCTGGATATTACGGACGAAGGCGGCTGTACGTGAATGACACCGCCCTTGATCGACCAAGGTCCCCAGCCATCGAAATCGAAGCGTTCCTGAACCTTGATCATTCGGTCTTGATGCCAAGGAACCTTCCAGTTTGCAGCGGGAGTTTTGTTGAAGAAGGTTCCGCTTACAGCAAAGGCGGAGTCGCCGAGAACTGCTCTTGCCAGCTGCGTGACCTGCGGTGAGCGGGATAGTTCTTGAATGGCCTTCATGGTTAAGAGTTCGCGGAGGCCAAAGCAATCGTTATCGAAGTGTGTGCCTAGTTCGTCGCAATATTCCTCTGACAGGACGTCAGTGGTGATCGCGTAACCGTAGTTCGTAAAGGCGGCAACGGGGCTTTCGGAGAGTGGGTCACACTTTAGCGGGTTTTGATTCGGAACGGTCTTATGCATTGTTTTGTGTCTTGACGCATGACACGACTGAAGTGGTGCCCCTTCAATTTTCATATCTATCGATGCCCATACCTCGCCTAGCGCAGGAGTGGGATGAGAATTAACGGCGTGAGTAATGCCGCATCTGCTGCTACTCGGAGGTGGAGGCCTGAGAGTTTTTCGCGATAGAGATCGATCGTGGTGAGGCACAGGGAGGCGGTCATCAGGGCTATGTAAAGAGCGACTGTTCCCTGGCTCGAAATGATCGATGCAGAGGCGAAGGTGGCCGAAATCGCTGCCAGCATCAGAACTACCGGTCGAAAGTGCTCCGCTGTCCAGCGTGTGGTGGAGTGGGCGTCGGATGAACTGAGTTGCCCGGTGGGCGTGAGGTTTTCCCAGCGCTCGATGGCGATGCAGTTGAGCCAGCAAAGGGCGGCGAAGAGGGTCACGGCGGGGAAGAGCGCGAGGCGTCCGGAGTGGGGTCCGGCGCTGAGGCGCGACCAGGCGGGGACGGCGGTTGCGGCGGCGAAGACTATTCCGACGGCGAGTTCTTTTGGTAACCAGCTTGTTCCACCTAAGCGGGGCTTGTGGACGAGGACGAGATAAAGCAGGGCGGCTGAGAAGAGGACGGTGTCTTCGAAGCGGGCGTTTGCGCTCATTCGGGCGACGATGAGCCACAGCAGGGCGACTCCGACGGCGACGCCAGCGGTCAGGAATGCTTTGCGGTGGTGGGCGTGGAAGCGATGTCTTTCCCGGAGCGGAGGGGATGGGGCGGCGCGGGTTCCGTCGAGAATGCGGTCGGCGGCGTAGACGAGCCACGTGCCTAGCGCGAGCAGCAGTGGGGCGTGCCAGGGGAGTGAGATATGTATGGCTCGGGCGAAGAACCAGGACCAGAGCGCGGCGATGGTGGGGGCGTCGAGGCTGAGGAGGTGCCAGTGTTCGAGAATTCGAGGCCAGAGGGAGGTGCGGAGGGCAGTGGATTCGCGGGGTTTTAGGGAATCGACTGCTGTGGACACTTATTTATTGTACGGCTGGGTCGTGGGGGATGAGGACGGGAGATTTGATCCTGCCAGCCTTGCCGACGACGAAGCTGTCGTCAAGGATGGGGCACCCTCGATGGTGGTGGGATGAAGAACTTAGGGGAGACTTGATCTTCCCACCCTCGATTGTTGATGATGCAGGTTCCTTAGACTTCGCTCAGGACAGGCTCTTCGACTGGGCGCTTCGCGCTCCGCTGAGGATGACAAAGCTATTATCGGGCGTCCGTTCGCTGCAAGAACTAGGCTTGGGCGGCTTCGGGGAGGCAGGTGCTGGTGGGGGCTGAGGGAGCTGCTGCGACTGGGGTCTTGTGAGTCTTCTTCTTTGGTGCGGGACGTTTCACCGGCGCAGTTTTGGATACCGGCTTGGCGTGGGGTTCTGTTGCTTTGGTCGTTGGGGCTGGCGGTTTGGGGATGTCGCCGATTGAAGCCTTGCCTTCGGCTAGTTGCATGAAGAAGTTCTGGGCGTCGAAGGGTGGTTCTGATTTGAAGGGTTCGACCCGGCTTGCGTATTCGTAGGTGCCGTCAGCTAATTCGATGCGGGCTTTGACGTTGCCGGCGAGATAGGCGGCGAGGATTTCGTCGCGGAGCCGGGCGCGGAGGTTTGGGTCCTTGATGGGGAAGACGACTTCGCAGCGTTCGAAGAGGTTGCGGGCGAGCCAGTCGGCGCTGCCGCAGTAGATTTCTTCGTCGCCGCCGTTCTTGAAGTAGAAGATGCGGCTGTGTTCGAGGAAGCGGCCGACGATCGAGCGGACGTGGATGTTTTCGCTGAGACCCTTGATGCCGGGGCGCAGGGCGCACATGCCGCGAACGATGAGGTCGATCTGGACTCCGGCTTTTGATGCGGTGTAGAGGGCGTCGACGACGCTTGGCTCGAGCAGAGCATTCATTTTGGCGATGATCTGCGCGGGGCGACCGGCGGTGGCGTGCTCGGTTTCGCGATGGATCATGCGGATGAAGGTTTCGGCGAGGGTGAGCGGGGAGACGAGGAGCGGCTTGTAGTCGTCGGATTCGGAGTGCGCGGTGAGGTAGCGAAAGACGTTGTGCGCGCCTTTGGTGATCTCCGGGTCGGAGGTAAGCAGGCTGATGTCGGTGTAGAAGCGTGCCGTCGAGGGGTTGTAGTTGCCGGTGCCGAGGTGGGCGTAGCGGCGGGTGACTCCGTCTTCGTCGTGGCGAACGAGCAGCGCGAGCTTGCAGTGGGTCTTGAGGCCGAGGATGCCGTGGAAGACCTGGACGCCGGCGTCTTCGAGGTTGCGGGCCCAGCGGATGTTGGAGGCTTCGTCGAAGCGGGCCATGAGCTCGACGACTACGGTCACATCCTTATTTTGCGCGGCGTCGACGAGCGCCTGGAAGATGGGCGAGTCGCTGCTGGTGCGATAGAGAGTTTGCTTGATGGAGAGGACGCGGGGATCGGCGGCGGCGGACTGGATGAACTGGACGACTCCGTCGTAGGCGTCGTAGGGATGGTGGAGCATGATGTCGCGCTGGCGCAGGTCGTCGAAAAGATCGGTGGCTTTGCGGCTGAGGCGCATCTCGCGCGGCACAAAGGGTTTGAACTTGAGATCGGGGCGCTCGGTGTCGCTGTATAGGTTCATCAACCGGGAGAGATTGACGGGGCCGTCGGTGCGGAATACCTGGCTGTCGTCGAGCTCAAAGTTGACGCGGAGGCGGTCGATGATCTCGGGGTCGGCGGAGTCCTCAATCTCGAGACGGACGGCGTCGCCTTTGCGGCGGTTGTGCAGCTCGGAGCGGACGGTCTCTAGCAGGTCGCGGGCTTCTTCTTCCTCGAAGTAGAGATTGCTGTTTCGGGTAACGCGAAAGGCGGCCTTGGAGAGGATTTCGTAGCCGCGATACATTCCGGCGGAGTTCTGCTCGATGAGGTCGGCCAGAAATATGAAGTCATGGGTCCCGACGGTCGAGGGGACCGGAGATCAGGCGCGGGAGCGCGCGGGGCACCGTCACGACTCCGAGCAGAGAGTTTTGCGCGCCGGCGCCTCTGCGTTTGCGCTTGAGCAGCAGGGCGAGGCAGAGCGCTTTGTTGATGACCCGGGGAAAAGGATGGGCGGGGTCGAGGGTGATCGGGGTGAGCAGGGGGTCGACTTCGTCTCTGGTAGAAAGAGAGGGCGTGAGCGCGGGCGGGCGCATCGAGATCTTCCCACTTGAGCACGCGGACTCCGGCTGCATGGAGGTCGGGGAGAAGTTGGGCGTTCCAGCAGCGATATTGGTCGCGGACAAAGGAGTGGACGTTCTCGCTGAGTTTGTCGAGGGATTCTTGCGGGGTGAGGCCGTCGGCGCGCGGCTCTTTGTAGCCGTCTTCAATGCGCTGCAGGACGCCGGCGACGCGAATTTCGACAAATTCGTCGAGGTTGCTGGCGGTGATGGCGAGGAACTTGACGCGCTCGAGCAGCGGGTTGGTGGAGTCCTGCGCCTCTTCGAGGACCCGGCGGTTAAAGGCCATCCAGGATTCATCGCGGCCAATTACCAAGCTTTCGGGACGGGGGGCTGCTTTTGCCATAGGCGTCAGGGTTCGAGAACTCTGACTATTAAAGATAACCGATTGCAGAGGTCTTGGCACCCGGGCGGCACACGGACGCTCCGCATTCCGGGGAAACGGTCGTGCGGGTATCCGGTTGGGCATCGATGGGATACGATTTCCTAAGAGCTGGCCCTGTTTTTTTCAAATCGTTGGGGCAACCCATTGCATCCAAAGAGGGACATTGAGAGCATTGGCAATTTTTAAAGGTCCCGACGGGAACGGCGGCGCCCCGTTCTGGCCGGGAAAAGGCCACGATTGGCTGAGTTTGCCTGCCATGCGCCAGAAGTCACAACGTTCTGAGAGATTTGCGAATGGAAGGTTCTTGTTTGGCTGTTAAGGGGAGAGTTCTGCGCTGGATGGCCGGGGTAGCCGGCGTGGCGACGGTGTCGACGAGCTTGCTGGCGCAGACGCCACCGTCGGCTGGTACTTCTTCGCCGGGTACTCCGTTTCAGCCGACGCAGCAGGCGCCTGCTTCGAGTTCGTACCAGGGAAGCGTTGCTGACGACAAGGTCACTGCGGATGTGTTGCCGCTGACGCTCGATGATGCGATTCAACGCGGGTTGAAGCACAATCTGGGATTGATTCTGACTGGCACGAACCAGCAGTCGGCGGGTGGGCAGCGGTTGCAGGAGCTGCAGGGGCTGCTGCCGACGGTGGATGGGACGTTCAAGGCAGCGGTGAATGAGACCAACCTGGAGGCCGAGGGACTGCGGATTCCGGGATTTCCAGTGATTATCGGGCCCTACGGCTACCAGGATATTCGCGGGACGCTGACCTGGTCGCTGCTGAACATTACTTCGCTGAGGAATTACCTTGCCGCGAAGCACAACTTTGCGGGAACGCAGCTTTCGGTGCAGGACGCGCGGGACATGGTGGTGCTGACGGTCGGCAACGCCTATCTGACCTGTGTTGCGGATGCGGCGCTGATTGAGAGCGACGAGCAGCAGGTGGCGACTTCGAAGGTTTCGCTCGATCAGGCAGTGGCCAACCATGAGGCGGGGACGTCTCCCTTGATCGACGAACTGCGGGCGCGAGTGGATTACCAGACCCAGCAGCAGACGCTGATTTCGGCGCGGAACCAATTTGAGAAGGACAAGATCGCCCTCGCGCGGGCGATTGGCCTGCCTTTGGAACAGAAGTTCGCGCTGAGCGATCAGGCTCCCTTTGCGACGCTCGATCAGCTCGATCTGAAGGCGCTGATCGATCAGGCTGAAGGAACACGCAGCGACCTGAAGGCGCTGGGCGAGCAGGTGCAGAGTGCGACGGAGTCGAAGTCGGCGGCGACGGCGGAGCGGTATCCGACGATCAATTTTGAGGGCGATTATGGCGCCATCGGTGTGAATCTGCTGACGTCCCACGGCACCGGCGATGCGATGGGAACGCTGACCGTGCCACTGTTTGAAGAGGGCAAGCTTCGCGGCGACTCGCGTATCGCGCAGTCGGCGCTCGATCAGAAGAAGGCGCAGTTCAGCGATCTTCAGGGGCAGATCAGCGCCGATGTGCGCGACTCGATCCTGGACATCCAGTCGGCACAAGAGCGAGTTGCGGTGGCCGAGAGCAATGTGAAGCTGGCTGCGGAGGCGCTGAGCGAGGCCCAGCAGCGGTATGCGGCCGGAGTTTCCGATAATCTTGCGGTTTCCCAGGCACAGCAATCGGTTGCCCAGGCGAACAACCAGTATGTCAGCAGTCTCTATGAAGACAATGTGGCGAAGTTGTCGCTGGCCCGGGCACTTGGGCTGGCCGACCGGAACTACAAGCAATATGTGGGAGGGAAGTGAACGTGGCGGACCAAAATCCAGCAACAAGCGGCGACGAGACCGAAAGCAGCGAACAACCGAAGCAGAAATCAGGAAAGCGCTTTATCGCGATCGGCGTGATTGCGGTGCTGGTTGTGGGCGCATTGCTATTCTGGTGGCGCTCGACCTTTTATGAGGACACGGACGATGCCCAGGTCAATGGGCACCTGGTCCAGATCAGCTCGCGCATCGCCGGACAGGTGATGAAGGTCTATGTCGAGGAAAACCAGGAGGTCAAGGCCGGCGATCCGATCTGCGACCTGGACCCGAAGGATTTCGCGGTCACCGTGCAGCAGGATGAAGCGAACCTGCAGGCGGCGGAGGCTGCGTTTGAATCTGCCAAAGTGAATGTGCCGATTACTGGAATCAGCACGGGAAGCAACTTGCGGTCGACCTCGTCGGACGTTGAGGGTTCCGAGGCTCAGGTTGCGGCGAGCCGGCAGCAGCTGACCGGAGCGGAAGCGCAGATCGCCCAGGCCGAGGCCAACTACACCAAGGCGAAGCTGGATTTGGAGCGCTACAAGCCGCTGGTTGAGAAAGACGTGATCTCGAAGCAGCAGTTCGACCAGGCAGTGGCGACGGCGGATGCCGACAAGGCGGCGCTCGACAATGCCAAGGCCAATGAGGCGGCGGCACGTGCCCAGGTCAGGGTTTCAGAGGAGCGCGTGAAACAGGCCCAGGCACAACATGAAAATGCGCTCTCCGCTCCACAACAAGTCGAGGCGCAGAAGGCCAAGGCGGACCAAGCGGCGGCACAGGTCGCGCTGGCCAAAGCGCAATTGGAGCAGGCCCAGTTGAACCTTTCCTACACGAAGATGGTCGCTCCGGAGGCCGGGATCATTACGCGCAAGAGCGTGGAGATCAACCAAAATGTCAGTGTTGGGCAGAACCTGATGACGCTGGTTTCGCTGGACGATATCTGGATCACGGCGAACTTCAAGGAAACGCAGCTTCAACATATGAAGGCAGGGCAGACCGGGGAGATCTCGGTAGATGCGTATGGCGGCCGGAAATATGACGTCAAGGTGACGCAGATTGGCGGCGCGACGGGTTCGGTGCTGAGCTTGTTTCCGCCGGAGAATGCCACGGGCAATTACGTCAAGGTGGTGCAGCGGGTCCCGGTGCGTCTGGACTTGTTCGATCCGAAGGCTTCTGATCCGAAGAATGAAAACAAGGACCACTTGTTGCGGCCTGGATTGTCGGTTGAGCCTAAGATTCGGGTGAAGGACTAACAGCAGGCACCAATGAAGTCGAGAATCTCGGGCCGGACAAGTCATTGTCCGGCCTTTTCGTGCGTAGGGGAGTGTTTGTCCAGAGGTCTACGGTAGGTCGCACCGTTTTGGCGTGCACCACATCTATAGTAGGCAGTAGTCCGTCTTCCTTGTTGTGATTTGCCTAGCCGCTGCCGTTCGAGGCAGCTGGGGCCAGGTGATCCCTCTTCCGGGGCTTTTCTGTGGAGTCAATTTTCTGGGAAGATGGTCGTGTCTGGGGATTTTCGATGCCGCTCGCACTGGATTTTTTTATTCATTACGGCTATGTGGTCTTGTTTGTCTGGGTGCTCGCCGAGCAACTGGGCATGCCGATTCCGAGCGCGCCGCTGTTGATTACGGCGGGCACACTGACGGCTACGCATAAGCTGAGCCTGGTGCTGGCGGTACTGTCGGTGCTGGTCGCGAGCCTGATCAGCGATACGATCTGGTACCAGCTTGGCAAGCGTTTTGGAGGCAGGGTGGTGCGCATGGTCTGCCGATTGTCTATGGAGTCGTCGACCTGCGTTCGCCGCACCGAAGACTACTTTACCAAGCATGGGCCGAGCGCTTTGTTGCTGGCCAAGTTCATTCCCGGGCTGGGCACGGTGGCGGCGCCGATCGCGGGCCAGACGAGCATGAAATATCGGACGTTTCTTGCTTACGATTCCGGCGGCATTCTGCTCTGGTGCCTGGGATATATGCTGGTGGGCCGCTTCTTTGGCGACGTGCTCAAACAGAACCCGGGAGCGCTGGCCTGGGTTGGTCATTTCTCCGCGACTTTGTTCGTTCTCGCGGTACTGGGCCTGCTGGCTTACCGCATCTACAAGCAGCAAGCGTTCCTGAAGCAGGTGCGTACCATGCGGCTGGAGCCGGAGGAACTGAAGCGGATGATCGATAGCGGAAACCCTGTGTTCATCGTCGACCTGCGCCATCCGCTCGACTATTTGCCCGATCCGCGGGTTTTGCCGGGCGCGTTGCGGCTTACTCCGGACAAACTGATCGAGAACCAGGACGAGATTCCGCGCGATCGGGACATCATCTTGTATTGCACCTGCCCGAGCGAGGCGACTGCGGCCAAGATGGCGATGAACCTGCGCAAGCTGGGCATCTATCGGGTGCGTCCGCTGAAGGGCGGCTTTGATGGGTGGAAGGATAAGGGATATCCGCTGGAAGAAGTGGAACCGGCGGCGATGCGAGCCTAAGCTTTGATTGCGGAGAGCCGGGTGCGTTTCGCTGGATGCTCCCTGATCCGTTACGCTCTGTCTGTGCTAACTTCTCGATATTCACAATTTAACTGGCAGCAAAGGAAGGCCCATGGCCTGGATCGAGAGCTATCACTGTGACGTATGCGGCAGGGCGAAGAACGAAGACCAGAACGACTGGTGGTTGGCGTGGCCGGAGACGATCTCGCCGACGCCCGACGAGCCGGAGCAGCCGGTGATGCGATTTACGCCTTGGAATGTGCTGTTATCGCATGGGAACGAAGTGGTGCATTTGTGCGGAGCTCGATGTTCGCAGACCGCGCTTGATCGCTGGATGAGTCCGATTCATGAGAGCTTGCGCGCCGACGCAGCAGCTGCCCTGCTGGAAGAGGAAGACGACGTGCCTGCTCCGGGCGCGTGAAGGCTAGGGACGTAGGGACTAGGGACGTAGGGACCAGGAACAGAAGCTTCCGCGTCGATTCTCAAATCCACTGGCTCGAATCGAGAAACGTTTAGGGTCGCGCCCTGCGACCTGTGCCGCTGTGCCTCCATTAAGATGGAACCTGGAATTGCGAGAGAGGCGGCGGCGTGGCGCACGACGATCTGCGGGACTGGATCAAGGTCCTCGATAAAGCGGGAGAGCTGAAGCGGATTCGCGAAGAGGTCGATCCCATTCTGGAGATCGCCGAGATCACTGACCGCGTTTGCAAGATTGGGCTTCAGAGGAAGAACGGAGCGGGGAAGTATGCTCCGGGCGGGCCGGCGCTGTTGTTCGAGAAGGTGAAGGGTTATCCCGGCGCGAAAGTGCTGATGAACCAGTTTGGCAGCGAGCGGCGGATGCAGCTGGCGCTGAACGTGGATTCGCTGGATGAGATCTCAGGGCGGATTCGTGAGTTCATGGAGATCAAGTCTCCAGAAGGCATGCTGCAGAAGCTGAAGATGCTGCCGATGCTGGCGGAGGTGGGGAAGTTCTTTCCCCGAACAATTGCGGCGCGGGATGCGCGGTGCAAGGAAGTGATCCTGCGGGAGAATTTCAGCGTGCTCGACTTTCCGGTGCTGCAATGCTGGCCGGGAGATGGCGGGCGATTCATTACGCTGCCGGGCGTGATCACGCGCGATCCGAAGACTGGCAAGCGAAATATGGGCATGTACCGGATGCAGGTCTATGACGGGCAGACGACTGGCATGCACTGGCAGCGGCAGAAGGTTGCGGCGGAGCATGTGCGGCAGCGGTTGCGTGCGGCGGCTGCGGAGTCGGCGGCTGGGGATGGAGTGGCTGCGCATGTTTCAGCTATGGCGGCGACGGCTGGCGGTACGGCAGAATCTCGGCTCGGGTAACGTAGCTTTCGGCAAGATCAGCGGCGAGCGGCTGGAGGTTGCGGTGGTGATCGGGACCGATCCGGAGACGACTTTCTCTGCGATTGTGCCTGCGCCGCCTGAGGTTGAGGAGTTTGTGATTGCGGGGTTTCTGCGGCAGAGGCCGGTCGAGCTGGTTCGGTGCGAGACGGTCGATCTGGAAGTCCCCGCGCATGCTGAGATCGTTCTCGAAGGCTATGTGCGGCTGGATGAGCTTCGGAGCGAGGGGCCGTTTGGCGATCACACTGGCTTTTACACGATGGAGGACGAGTATCCGGTCTTTCACATCACTTGCATTACTCACCGGCGTGATCCGATTTATGCGGCGACGATTGTGGGCAAGCCTCCGATGGAGGATGCGTGGATGGGCAAGGCGGTCGAGCGGATATTTCTGCCGATGATGAAGATGACGATTCCGGAGATTGTGGACATCAATCTGCCGGTTGAGGGCGTCTTTCATAATCTGATGATTGTTTCGATTCGGAAGTCTTATGCCGGACAGGCGCGGAAGGTGATGAATGGCATCTGGGCGCTGGGGCAGGCGATGTTTACCAAGTGCATCATCGTGGTCGACGAGGACTGCGATGTGCAGGATATAGGCGAAGTGACGCTGCGGGTGACGAACAATATTGATCCGGAGCGGGACATTCAGTTCACGCTGGGGCCGATCGATTCGCTCGATCATGCTTCGCGGTTGCCGAACTATGGCAGCAAGATGGGGATTGATGCGACGACGAAGTGGGCTGCGGAGGGGTTTGCGCGGCCGTGGCCGGCGATGCTGGAGATGGATAAGGCTACGAGGGCTCGGGTGGATTCTATTTGGAAGAAGTTGGGGATCGATTAGTGGGTCATTTGATGTTTCTGTTCCACCCACCCTTGCCGACAAAAACAGGGGCATCGGCAAGGATGGGGCACCCTCTTCTGTTGATGTCGATCTTGCTAGCATTGATGTTCCTGGATGCCGCTGCCACGCGGGCGCAGGTGATTGATGGTTTTGCCTGGGTTGATATGAAGGCTGATGCCAAGACCGTCGATCGAATCAACTATCTTCTCCAGGGCAAGACTTATACCGCGATTCGGGAGATTGGCCTGGTTGGCGAGCACGCCCTGGTGATTGCTTCGCTACGCAAAGATCCGATTGCCAATCCGATGAATGATTCGTTTGTCGCTTATGGTGTTTCGCTGCATGATGGCCTGGTTGAGGAGCTGCTTGATGGGACGAACCTGAAGTACGTGGACTGGCAGAAGTTCTATGACTACGACACGCCGGAGCTGGTGGCGACTTATGACGACTGCGCGCAGTGCAAGGCGACGACTTTTCTGACGGCGTTCTATATCGACCGTAAGACGCATCGGTGGGGTGCGCGGTGGCGGAGGGAGATTGCCGGGGCTCCGCTGTATTCGGCTGACCCGACGAAGAGCTATGTCTATGCGCTGTTCATGAATGTCGATCAGAGGGTGGTGCTGGATACGTGGGTGTCGTATCCGGAGCAGAAGAAGTCGAGCCGGGGCGGGGAATTTCTTTTTGAATACGGGATCGACGTGCCGAGCGATCAGGGGACTTCGCGTCCGCTGACCGGGCGGGATGTGTTGCCGGTGAAGCAGCGGCTTTGTGCGGGGCAGAGTGTGGTGTTTGGGATTGCGGGTGGGGAGGATAGTGGGTCTTGCAGGGATTTGGTTGGGAAGCGGAAGTAGCGTTTGTGCACAAAACCCAAGTAAGTTTCGCCTACCTGGGGAACCCGCATTCCTTGTGAGACTTACTGGCTTCTGTGGAGTTCGAGGCTTCGCCGGGATTATTCCTCCCTTCGACTTCGCTCAGGGTCGTCAGAATGACGCGTCTTATTGTGGCAATCTTCGGAGTAGTTAACCGCGTTAGTCGGCGGTGCGGAGTTCGATTGAGACCAAGTTGTGGACGCAGCGGGCGGGGCGTTTGTCTTCGGTGACGACCAGCTTGAAGGGGCCTTCCTTGTCGCCGATGGGTTTGCCGTCGATGGTGTCGGCTACGATGACGTCTCCGGGATGGAAGGCGGGGTCGGCTTCGGCTAGTGAGAGGACGGCCTTGTAGCCGTCGCTGCCGGTGGCGACGATGTAGTCGGAGAGGCCTTTGCCGCGGAGCTTATCTCCGGTGGGCGCTCCGTATTTGGCGAGCAGGTCGGTGAGGGGGACTCCGGTGTAGGTTTCGTCGGCCTTGGTGTGGACGTTGTGGAAGGTGACGGTTTTTGGGGGGAGCTTCGCTAAGTCTTCCTGTTTCAGGAGCCCGACAGTGTTGTGATCGACAATGAAGGCTAATTGGTGAGTATCGGGACTTATCTGGACTCCGCCGCCGCCGCCGACCACGAGAGAGAAGTTTATGGCTGGATTTCCCGAGGAGGCGACCTCGATCTCTTTACGAGTAGGGATAAAGCCCTGGGAACTGACCACTATGTCGTAGTGGCCGGGCGTGAGGCTCGTGAGTGTCTTGCCGTCGCGGTTGGCAGCCAGAGATAACTTTGACGGTTGAATGTCGATCTTCGCTCCAGGAATTTGCGCTCCTGTGACGTCGTGAACAGTGATTGCGACCGGCGCTGTGATGAGTGAGAGAGGTGCTGCCTGCTGAGCCGCCCTTGCGGCGAGCCCGGCGCTACACAATATGAGCATCAGGGCTTTGTGTGTTGGTCTTTTCAGTTTCATGATTGTTGTTTAATGTTGCGCCTTCTCAGGCGGAACTAAAACCGGTTGGGCCGCTTCTATGAATGCGGTGATGACTGGTTGAGTGGTCTCGATGAGCGAGGAAGGATCAGGCGCGAAGCAGCAGGGTCCTTGATACCCGGATTGCCTCGGGTCGATAGCGAGGGGGAGAGTTAGCAGGTCTGTCTTCGGGAAGTCGATCTCTTGCTGGCTGGCCCGGAACCCATATGCACGTGCGCTGAGTACATAGTGGCCAGCGGTAAGAGGGAAGAGAGCGGAGCCGTCCGCCTTGCTGTAGGCTGCCGTCTTCAGCACGCCCGCAGTATCAGTAATTGCGATGATTGCCCCTGGCATTACAGCGCCGTATTGATCGGTAACGTTCACGGTCAATTGCTGCGAGGGCGGCTTTTGCGCATTCAGCGTTACGGTCGATATCGCAAGGATGCCGCCGAGGATGGCGGGAGCGAGATGCCGGGTTGAGTGCAGGCAGGCGCTTACCACGGTTCCTTCAAGGCGACCGCCCCGCTGCGTGGCCTAGGGCCGCAGCCGAGGGGCTGGCGGACTCCGGTGAGGGGCCACTTGGGTGGTTCCTGGTTTGGAGGCGTGTGGCGGAAGAGCTTGTGGATGAGCGAGGAGAGCAGGTTGGCGAGCCAAGGCTCTTTCTCTTCGTGCTGATGGCGGCGGAGGATTTCGGCGGCGACTTCTTTGGATGGGTCGGGATCGCCGGGGGCGATTAAATCGGTGAAGGGACGCATGGCAACCTCCCGAAACAGCGATGATGCAGATCCGTTCGACTCCGCCGGTACGCGGCTTCGCTCAGGATGACAACTTATGGCGCGGGAACTTCCCGGCTTCAGTATACTGGCTTCATGTCGATTGTGCGCAATATCGCTGGCATTGCGAAGGGCATGAGCATCACCTTACGGGAGATGGTGCAGCCGACCGAGGTGGAAAATTATCCCGACGGCAAGGGGCCGTTGCGGGGAGCGGTGTTTGAGGACCGTTTTCGCGGCGCGCACGTGCTGCAGCGGGACGAGAATGGGCTGGAGAAATGTGTCGCCTGCTTCCTGTGCGCGGCGGCCTGCCCGTCGAACTGCATTTATATCGAGGCGGCGGAGAACACCGACGAGGTGCGTATCTCAAGCTCCGAGCGGTATGCCAAGGTCTATAACATCGACTACAACCGGTGCATTTTCTGCGGCTACTGCGTGGAGGCTTGTCCGACGGACGCGATTACGCATGGCCACGGCTTTGAGCTGGCGACGCTGAATGCGACGAACCTGATCATGCGCAAGGAAGATATGCTGTCGCCGACCTTTGCCATGCCGGGCAGCATTGCGGTGCATTCGGACTCGGTGAAGTAGTTGCGATAGACGGAACCGGATCGAATGGGCGCTGGGTGGGAAGGCCACATCGGCGCCTTTTTCATTTGCCGGAGAGAGATTGAAAGGGTGCTTCGCTTTACTTCGTTATGTTGAATTCTCTGATGCAGGCTAGTTCGGACGTATTGACTGCGCGGCGGCGCGTTGCGGCGGCGCGGCGCATCGTGATCAAGCTTGGCACGAATGTGATCATTCGCGATGACGGTGCTCCGGCTGTGGGGCTGATTCATGGGCTGGTGGAGGCGGCGATCAATCTCCGGCGGGAGGGTCGAGAGGTCATCTTCGTCTCCTCCGGGGCAATTGCGCTGGGGGTGAGACGGCTGGGCATGGACGCTTCGCCGACGGGACTGGCGCTGAAGCAGGCGTGTGCGGCGGTGGGGCAGAGCCAGTTGATGTCGCTTTACGATAGCGGCTTTCAGCACTTCGATGTGGCGACGGCGCAGATCCTGCTCACCGAGGACGACTTTGTCGATGCGGTGCGCTATTCCAACCTGCGCGCGACGCTGGAGACGCTATTGAACGCTGGGGATTGTTCCAGTGATCAATGAGAACGATACCGTTTCGACGATCGAGTTGGAGAGCCCCGGGGACCGCAACGCACCGCGCGAGCCTGAACGTGTGGGTGATCGGATGTTTGGCGACAACGATAAGCTTTCTGCGCTGGTGATGACGAAGGTCGATGCCGATCTGCTGATCCTGCTGTCGGATGTAGGCGGGTTGTATACGGGGCATCCGACGGACCCTGCTGCCGAGCTGATTGGCGAGGTGGCTGCGATTACTCCGGAGCTGATGGCTGCTGCGGGAAGCGCGAATGGGCGTGGGCGCGGTGGGATGCTGACCAAGGTTGAGGCGGCGCGGATCGTCATGGATGCGGGGAAGGTTGCGGTGATTGCGAGCGGGCGGATTCCGGGGATGGTGGAGCGGGTTTGCGCCGGTGAGGATGCTGGGACTGTCTTTGCGAAGGGTGTGCGCGCATGAGTACGGCGATCGCTGAGGTTGCTGGCGGCCGGCAATGTGAGCGAGCTTGCGCTGGCGGCGAAGCGGGCGGGGCGAAAGCTGGCTTCGCTCTCGACGGAGCAAAAAGGATCAGATACTGTTACAGATTGCCGGAGTCGCTTGAGCGGAATGCGGCGGAGGTGCTTGCTGCGAATGCCGAAGATGCGGCTGAGGCAGCGAAGCTGGTCGATCGCGGCGAGATGTCGAAGGCTTTGTATCAGCGGCTGTTACTTACTCCCGAGAAGTATCGGGGAATGGTTGACGGCGTGAGGGCGGTGGCGAAGCTGGACGATCCGGCTGGACGAGTTTTGCTGCGGACTCTGCTCGATGATGGGCTGGTTCTGGAGAAAGTGAGTGTGCCGCTGGGGTTGCTCGCGATCATCTTTGAGGCGCGTCCGGACGCGATTACGCAGATCAGTGCGCTGGCGATCAAGTCGGGGAATGCGGTCATTCTCAAGGGCGGCAGGGAAGTGGAGCGGACGATGCGGGCGGTGCTGGAGGCGATCCATGTGGCGCTGCGCGATTCGGGGTTGGTCGATGAGGCGGCGGTTACCGGGGTTTATGGGCGCGCTCCGGTGGAGGAGTTGCTGAAGCTGGAGGGCGTGGTCGACCTGGTGATTCCGCGTGGGTCGAATGCGCTGGTGCAGCATATTCAGAACAATACGAATATTCCGGTGCTGGGTCATGCTGATGGCGTTTGCCATGTTTATATCGACTCCGCTGCGGACGTCGAGATGGCGATCGCGATCGCGGTCGATAGCAAGGTGCAGTATCCGGCGGTTTGCAATGCGGTGGAGACGATTCTTGTTCACCGGGGGATTGCAGAGAGCGTTTTGCCTGCGCTGGTCGATGCTTTTGAAGCCAATCAGGTCAAAGTGCGTGGAGATGAGCGGACGCGGAAATTGTTGCCGGGGCGTTCGGTTGAATTAGTTGGCGATGATGAGTGGCATACGGAGTATTCCGACCTGATTGTTGCGATTCGCGTGGTCGATGATCTCGAGGCTGCGCTGGAGCATATCGAGCGCTTTGGGTCGCACCATACGGATGCGATTGTGACCGAGTGATGCTGCGGCGGCGAAGCGGTTTTTGGACGAGGTGGACTCGGCGAACGTGCTGCATAACTGCTCGACTCGTTTCTCGGACGGCTTCCGCTACGGCTTTGGGTCGGAGGTTGGGATCAGCACGAGCAAGCTGCATGCGCGCGGGCCGGTTGGTCTTGAGGGTCTGGTGACTTATAAATACCGGCTGACCGGGAGCGGGCAGGTTGTGAAGGACTATGCCGGGCAAGGATGCCCGGCCTTTCAAGCATGTGGACTTAGGGACTAGAGCCTAGGGACTTGCTTTCCGGCACTTAGAATGTGTTCAACACGTGGTGACTTAAGGAGAGGACGTTGCCGTCGGGATCTTTGAACCAGGCGACCTGATCGCCTGAGGGCGAGTCCCAAACGCCGAGTTCCTGGTCGGGGACGAAGCTGTATTTTTCGGTTACAACGTCGCGACTCTTGAGCCATAGGACTGCGGCGCGAACGTCGTCTACCTCCCAACCGAGAACCGTGCCCTGGGCGGGTTGGAAGTTTTCCCCTTTGGTGATGCGGATCATGTTCTTGCCGGCGCGAAACGCGAGGGCGAACTGATCGAGGCTGACGAACTCGAAGCCGAGTTTGCCTTCGTAGAATGCGCGCGCTCTTTCGTAATCGGTTGTGTGCAGAAATCCGACGATTTTGCTGGCTGCTAACATGACGCCTCCCGTATGGCTTCTATATAAATAGCAGTTGCGCCACTGCGCTGACTTTCGCTATTGTGACAATAAATGTCGCAAAGACGCCACTCGTTTCTTTTCGACGATAACGGCCACCGCGTTGCGGATATGGCCGGGGGGGCGTGGGATTTTGTCCATGGCCACTCGCTCCCGCGACACTCCCATATTGAAGACCAACTGCTCTTTGCGTCGGAAGGAGTAATGACTGTGGAGACGAGCGAAGGGGTCTGGGTTGTGCCTCCGTTGCGCGCGGTTTGGATTCCGGCGGAGACTGCGCATAGTGTCGGAATGTCGGGTCGGGTATCCATGCGCACGCTCTATCTCTCGTCGAAGCTCTGCAGGACTTTGCCCCGGCGATGCCTGGTGATCAATATCTCGTCTCTGTTAAGAGAACTGATCTTGCGTGCGTGCGGATTTGCGAAGCTGCGGAGGCGTGTGGCTGCGGAACGACATGTGATTGAGATGATCCTGGACCAGTTGAAGCTGGTCGAGTCGGTTCCTGTGCAGTTGCCGCATCCCCGTGACGCCCGCGCGAAGAAACTCGCCGATCTGTTGCGCGCAAATCCGCGTGAAGGCCGGCCGCTTGAGGAGTTGTCGATGAAGTGCGGCGCCAGCAAGAGGACGATGCAGCGGCTTTTCACGGAGGAGAGCGGGATGTCGTTCAGTCGATGGCGGCAACGCGCGAGGTTGATCCACGCGATGCAGAGCCTTGCTGCTGGGCAATCGGTAACTGATGCAGCACTCGAGGCTGGTTACACCACGACCAGTGCGTTTATCTCGATGTTTCGTAAGCAACTAGGAACCACGCCAACTCGTTATCTGGCAGCGTCTAAGAACTGAGGATGAGCGTTTGATTGTCCCACCGCACCCGCGGAGAGCATGGAAGATGAGACGCCCTGGTTGGGGCGGCGTGAGATATCGGGCTTCGTCGCAGGCTAGGGCAGCGGATGAATCGTGGTGTTGAAGAGATAGGGATCCTGAAAATCTGTCTGATCGCCGGCCTTTTTGTTGAGAACGGGTTCGAGCCGGGCGGATAGTGGCTTGTTCCATTTGGTTGCGAGGGATGCCACATCGGAGAACATGCGTTCCATCTGTACGACGCTGATGTCGCCGGGAAGTGGAACGGTATCCAAGCCCGTGCCGCATACAGCCGAGTAGGCGAGCAACGAGTCTACGTTGTAGGTGGATTCGGCCCAGCGTTGCGCGAGGAGCTTGTCCTCCATGACCGGCACCATGAGGCCGGAGTATCCGATCTGTTTCTGGGGTACGGCTTTGACTGCGGCGGTGATGATGCGCGCTGCGGTGAGGGTGCCGCTGGAACCGAACTTCGCTCCGGTGAAGGATTCGATGGCGGCGCCGATGGAGGCGTCACCTAATGGCGCGGGGGTTGGATCGACGCCGACATAGTCCCAGCCGGTTTCTGTGGCGACCTTGTTCCCGATCGCTTCGGCCACGGATGCATGTTTGGTCAGCGCGGCGGTGAGGTCGGAGGTCGCGGCTGCGACATTGCCCTTGTCTTTGGCGAAGACTTCCTGAACGACACTTGCTCCCTGAAAGCCGATGGCGAATTGCCTCCCAGCCCCGGTGTGATAGGAGCCGGGGTAGAACGGCCCTAATGGCTTGAGCATCGCAGTCGCCGCGAAGTTGAAGGTACCCTGGCTGCGCGGGCTGTGTTCGCTGACGTATTTCACGAGCTCGGCTGTGCGGCGGATTGTCTTCCAATGAATGCCGGTTTCGTCGGCGATGATGGCATTGGCCTCGATGCTTGGAAGCGTCGACAGTATCCGCTCCAACAGATGCATCGTGGCCGGATCGTCACTGTCATGCATCATGGCGGGACCGACGTTGGGGATGAAGTTGTCTTTTACCGAGAGCTGGTCGAGCTGACCGACGAAGGCGAGGGCCTGATCTTCGGGGAGGCCGGAGACGAGCTCGGCCAACGGTTGTGTTGTGATGCGGAGCGTCTGGACTTCATATCCAGAGGACTGAAATTCGGCTTGCGCTTTGCGTAACACGAGGAGAGTGTCGGAGATTTGTTGCTGCCAGGTGTTTCGGTCGAGGCGGACGAAGCCGGTGATGGCGCGGACTTTGGGATTCGATGGCGAGGTGGGTTTGGAGGCGGCCTGTGAAAATGCGTGGATCGACACAACGAGCAGGACGGCTATGGCCAGCTTTTTCACAGAGGTCACCTTGAGGAGGAAGGAAGCTAAGTATAAGGCATTGTTGGGCGAAACCGAAGCGTGTGAATCCTCTGAGGCCGGTCGACTGCCTTTGCCTTTCCTGCTTCTCTTGAATTCGCAAGCTACTTCGGCTTTGGCGGGTAGTCCTTAAAGAGCTTTGTAACTGCTTTGGTGAGATTCTTCTGGCGCTTTTCCGGCTTTGCCTTCGGATCAAGGGTTTTGCTTACCACTCCTCGCCAGACGAGGTCACGGTTTGCCGCGTCATATATATCTATCGCGAGTTGTCCGCGATAAATGGTCGAGGTTTGGCCAGTTGTGAGGCCGCCGGCTCCACCATACCATCCGCCGCCGTACCATCCCGGCCCGTATCCCCAGCCGGTGTTGTAAGCAGTGAACTGCTTTTCACTGCCAATCGCCGCTTGATAGCCAATGAGAAGATTGCCGTCAACCCCTTCTACCTTGGTGAGGCCTTTCATTGCCAGTTGAGCATCGATGGCTTCCTTGACCTGTTTGTCTGTGAGATCGTCCACCGGAGTTGCGTCTTTGATGAGTACCCATTCGTACGTTTTGAATTTTGAGAAATCGGTGTCCTTGTCGAAGTTGTAGCGAACGTCCTGACTGAAGGCGCTGCCCGAAACGGTGAGCATCAGGGCTATCCAGATAAACGAAATTCTCTTCATATCCAATCTCCTCTGTGTCGAGTTCGTTGCGGCACGTCGACCTTCCGATCACCCTGCTGCACGTTGACCATTATGCAACGGCACTCCTGCGAAAAACCGGGAAGCCTCCAGCTATCAAAGGAAGCGCAATAGCGAGTCTGGGTGAGCGCCCTTGACGCGCGCGAACCATGCGCACGGCCAATAGAGCACCAGAACCACCGCAGCCCACATCGCGCAGACGACGCCGAGTCCGTGGCCGTAGGGCTGACCGTCGGTGCTCCCGGTCCGTTGCCTACTTTACCGGCGCGGCGGTAAAATCGCCCTCTGCTCCAAACGCGTCGACGGTGATTGTGCCGGAGAGCTTGGCGCCCGTAGAGTCGAAGCCGCCGCTGTACTTTGCGGTCAGAGGCGTGCCCTCGTACTCGGAATCGTACTGAAATCTGACCGCCTTACCGTCGACAGCGCCAGAGAGCGGTTTGTCCCCTTTGTCGGTGGCGCAGCTTCCGGTCAGGTCCTTGTCCTTCTGGGCAAAGGTGCAGGTGACTTCGCTTTCATTGCCCTGGATGTCGTTGTGAATCTTCCATTTGCCATTGAGAGTGGGGCTATCGGCTGCGAGTGAAGTGGCAGCGGTGGATGCGAGCAAGACTGAGAGGAGCAGGGGTCTCATGATGACTGTTCCTTTTAGGAAACTGGGTGGCGCCGGGCGCCATTCGTGAACGATAGGTGGCATTTCGCGCTACTGTCAACCGCCGCCCGCGGAGGGGTAAGGGACCTCTCGCGCGAGCAATTCTCGGTTCGCCTAAGTCTGAATTACTCCCGGATTGAACTTTGCCACTTCGGGATTCAGTGCGACTGCTTCCAGTGCCAGCAGCAGGGCTGATCGAGTCTCAGCCGGATCGACGATGGCATCGACCCAGAGGCGCGCCGCCGCATAGCGGCAATCGGTCTGAGCTTCATAGGTGGCTTTGATCGACTCGAGCAGCTCGTGTTTCTCTTCATCGCTCAACTTCTTGCCGTCGCGCTCGAGCTGGCGAATCTTGATCTCGACGAGCGTGTTGGCGGCTGAGCCTCCGCTCATGACGGCGTACTTCGCCGTCGGCCAGGCGAAGATGAAGCGCGGATCGTAGGCCTTGCCGCACATCGCATAGTTTCCCGCGCCGTAGGAGCCGCCGACGATCACGGTGATCTTCGGAACGGTGGAGTTTGCGACGGCTGAGACCATCTTGGCTCCGGCGCGGATGATGCCGCTCCACTCCGCGTCGCGGCCGACCATGAAGCCGTTGACGTCGTGGAGAAAGATCAGCGGGATGAGGTTCTGGTTGCAGTCCATGATGAAGCGGGCGGCTTTTTCAGCGCTCTCGGCGTAGATGACTCCGCCGAACTCGGTGCGCTTCTCGCCGGTGTGCGATGTTTGCGGCTGATGCTGCTTCTGATTGGCGACGATGCCGACGGAGAAGCCGCCGATTCGCGCGTAGCCACAAATGAGGGTGCGACCGTAGTCGGGGCGGTACTCGTCGAACTCGCTGCGGTCGACGAGGCGCGCGATGACTTCGTGCATGTCATAAGGGGGAGAGGCGGCGTTGGTCGCTGAGTCTGGATCGATGAGTGAGTAGAGGTCTTGCGCGGCGTATTTCGGCGCATCTTTTTTCTCGTCGAAGGGCGCGCGATCGAACGGAGCGGAAGGTCGCTGGCCGATTCTGCCGACGAGCGAACGCAGCCGCGCGAGGCAGAGATGATCATTCGGTTCTTTGAAGTCGACGGTTCCGGAGATTTCGGCGTGCATGGTTGCGCCGCCGAGTTCTTCTGCGGAGTATTTCTGGCCGATGGCTGCTTGCACCAGCGCGGGTCCGGCGAGAAAGAGTCCGCTGCCCTCGGTCATCAGCACGGTGTCGGTCATTACGGGTAGATATGCTCCGCCGGCGACGCACATGCCCATGATTGCGGTGATTTGCGGAATGCCCATCGCCGACATGACGGCGTTGTTGCGGAAGATGCGGCCGAAGTCGTCCTGGTCGGGAAAGACGTCCTCCTGAAGCGGCAGGAAGACCCCGGCTGAGTCGACGAGATAGATCGTCGGGATGCGGTTCTCGATGGCGATGGTCTGCGCGCGAATGACCTTTTTCGCGGTCATGGGAAAGAATGCGCCGGCCTTGACCGTAGCGTCGTTGGCGATGATCATGCACAGCTTGCCTGCGATGCGGCCGAGGCCGGTGATCGTGCCGGCTGCGGGAGCTCCGCCCCATTCTTCGTACATGCCGTGGGCGGCGAAGAGGCTGAGTTCAAAAAAGTCTGTGCCGGGATCGAGCAGGAGATTGAGCCGTTCGCGGGCGGTGAGGCGGTTTTTGCTGTGCTGGGATTCGATGGCTTTTGGGCCGCCGCCTTGTTGAATGACTTTTGACTCTTCCGCGATCGTCCTGGTCAACGCGGCCATTCCAGCTGCGTTCTTTCTGTAGCGCGGGCTGTTGGCGTCGAGGCGCGAGGCAAGGACGTTCTTGAGCGTCGCCGGTATCTTCGGATCGAGTGTAGCCATGGGGGAACTCACAAAAGATGCAGCATAGCATTTCGATGGCGCAGCCTGCCGAGAGCGAAGGGAGCCGTGGCGCCCGTCTCAGCCCTGGAAGGCCAGAGATTCTCCATCCTTCGATGGATGCTCTTGTTTGTCTTTACTGGCTAGACTGCGGGCATGGCGATTCCTACTGAAGCGATTGGCAGCATCCCTCGTCCGCAAAGACTCATTGACACGATGGTGTCGTTTCACGCAGGGAGCGCGAGCCGCGAGGCGCTGGAAGCCGGTTATCGCGACGCGCTCAGAGATACGATCCAGAGGCTTGAAGAGACCGGCTCGCCGGTATTGACGGATGGCGAGCAGACCAAGCCCAGCTTTGCGACTTATCCGCTGAGCGGGTTGAAGAACCTTGGCCCCGATGGAGTGGCAATCCCCTTTGCCGATGGGCATACGCGACAGTTGCCACGGCTCACGGCGGGGCCGTTTCGATATGGCGTTCACGCGGCTGAGTACCTCATCGCGGCGAAGGCTTATACGCATAAGCCGATAAAGCAGGCGGTGATCGCAGCATCGGCGCTGAGCCTGCTTTATCCTGCGGACGGAGTGGCGGGATATTCGCGTGAGTCATTCCTCGCGGACCTGATCAATGAAGCCGAAGCGGACATTCGCGGGGCGCTGGAGGCCGGCGCGGCTTCGGTGCAGATCGACTTTACCGAGGGCCGATTGTCGTTGAAGCTTGATCCGTCCGGTGGCATGCTGAGGAGTTTTGTGGAGCTGAACAACCAGGTGTTGGAGCGATTCACTGCCGAGGATCGACGCCGGATCGGAGTGCATGTCTGTCCGGGTGGCGACCAGGACTCGACCCACAGCGCGGATGTGGATTATGCGGGGCTGTTGCCGACGCTCTTTCAGATGAACGTGGGGCGGTTTTATCTGCAGATGGCGAGCGAGCGGGACAAGCCTCGGGTGCTACGCCTGATTCGTCAGCTTTTGAAGCCTGAGCAGTTGATCTTCGTCGGCGTGATTGATCCGATCGATCCGGTTGCGGAGACGGCGGAGCAAGTGCGCGATCGTATTTTGGAGGCAGCGACATTTATTCCGGCCTCGCAATTGGGGACGACCGATGATTGCGGCTTCGCTCCGTTTGGGGATGATGTTTCGACTTCGCGAGAGAAGGCGTTTGCGAAGATCAAGGCGCGGATAGAAGGGACGGTGTTGGCGGGGCAAACTCTGGGTGCTAGGGGCTAGGTTTGATATGTCTGAAAGGAGCGGTGGGTACCGCTCCTCCAAATTCACTCTCTGAAAAAAGTAGTTGCGAATGCTTCCGTCGAATTGATTTGAATTCAAGCAACAACGCTTGAAATCTACGACCAGAGCCACATGGACAGAGATCGTTGCGCCCAAGTTTTTCCGTTAGCTCTTTGTCACCATGGACGACTCGAAGCCCGCGTTTGACGTTGGTTTCTGACGGGTAGCCTTTGCGGCGTTTACTGCTCCGCTCGAAAGGAAGGCTGTTCTGAGATTTTGTTTTTCATGATACGCCTCCTGTTTAACACTGAAATCTAAGTTAACAGACTGTCACTTCGATGGGATAATTAAGGCGATATCCGAGGTAGGGGCGAATGTCCGCTGGCAGGCTTTCCGGGTTTTTCCACCACCCGTTCTCGAATCCCTGGGCGCACCGCGGCAACGAGCGCGACTCGTGGCCCGAAGCTGTGGCTACCGTCGCCGACTGCCTCAACCTCTCGGGCATGTGGGACAAGAGCCAGGCCATGGCCGACCTGTATTCAGTGCGCTTCACCTACTGGGTGAATGGCGTGATGCACACTGGCTGCTTCAAGACGCGGACGAAGTATGCGCCTGGCGATACGCTGATGGTCCGGCATGATCCGCGGCATCATGAGCGCAACAGCGCCGATCCAGTGGAGAAGCTGCGGACGGAGTTGCTGATCGCGGCAGCGGTTACGTTGATCGCGCTTTATTTCGTTCTGGTGTGGCATCTGTAGTGAAATTGATTCGCGGGTGCGAGGATGTTTTTTCTTAGAGTTATTTCACTGTTCAGCCTCATCGCGTTGCTGATTGCGCTTTCTGCGGATGCTCTTCTTATGGCACTGAGTCGACTCACGGGCGGAATCGGAATCTTTGCGAAGCCGCTCGGCTGGGTGACGCTGTTCTCGATGATATGGATAGCTGCCTTGGCGATCGGCTGCCTGACGGCGTGGAAACTGCAAATTTTTCCCTTCACCCGATAAGTCAGAGAACGAACTCGGATGGCGAGGTGCCTGCCAAACCGAGCCCTTCAGCATTCTTCTGCATTGCCTCCAGACAAAACGCGATGTGTTGATCGAGATCGACTCCGAGTTCGGCCGCCCCGTTCACAATGTCTTCGCGATGGACTCCTTTGGCGAAGGCCTTGTCCTTCATCTTCTTGCGGACTCCGGCGACCTCGACGTCATGGATCGATTTTGTGGGTTTGACCAGGGCGCAGGCGGTGAGAAATCCGGCTAGTTCGTCGCAGGCGAAGAGCGCCTTTTCGAGGTGGGAATTGCGCGGTACTCCGGAGTAGCTGGCATGGGAGAGGATCGCTGTGCGAACTTCTTCGGGCCAGCCTAGTTCGGCGAGGATTTTGTTGCCGGCGAAGGGATGATCGTCGAGCGAAGGGAAGCGTTCGTAGTCGAAGTCGTGGAGCACGGCGGTGATTGCGTATTTCTCGATCAGGGCGGCGCGGTCTTCTCCAGTGAGGCCCAGCGCATCGGCCTGGCGTTCTCCGTAGGCGCGGACGCAGGTTTCGACTGAGAGAGCATGTTTGCGGAGGCTGGGCGATTCGGTGTATTCGCAGACCAGTTGCCATGCCGCTTCTCGGGAATAGGTCGCGGTCATTGCAGAGTTTTCGAGTTCTGCCATTGTCACTCCAGGTTCTGGCTAATTGCCGGTTTCTTAGGGCTGGTTTCGGGAATCTTCGGTTATTTTAGGCGAGACTCACACTTTTCACTTGACACTTAAGATACTCCACCCGCAAGCTAGGGGAGTTAAGCCTTGGGAGTGTGCATACAATGCCGCTTCCGAGCTTATGGATGCCCTGCTCTGGCCTCCGTCACAATTCATGGCAACTACCTTACTAAGCCCCGTCTGTACTCCCGAGGCCCGTGCGGTACTGCGATGCGAGCACTGCAGCCTAGTCCAGTTCATGACCACGAACTCCCTCTGCAGACGCTGCCACAGACCACTCGAAATCGATGAACCCGAACGCCCTGTCGCCAACGCTGGTGGCAGTTTCCGGCCATCCCGGTTCGGACGATGGCGGCTTGCAGGTGGCCCGCGCAGTGCGCGAACTTCGCCTGGAACGCAACCTGAGCCAGCGGCAGCTTGCCGGGCGGATGCAGGTGCCGCGCACCTACATCTCCAAGATCGAGAACGGCAAAGCGACGCCAACTTTGTCTTCGCTGCAGCGGCTCGCTAACGCGCTCGAAGTGGACATCTGCAAGCTGGTCCACGATGCGCGCAGCCGGCGCAACGAGGAGACAGCCAGCATACTTGCAGACCCATTCCTGGCTGAGATTGCTCCCTATGTAGCGCTGATGGACTCGCTGCAACGGTCGATCTTCCTGAACCAGGTTCGCGATATGGCGACCGGGCGGCGCAAGAGCGCCTAGACCAAGAGGGCTTCGTCGGGGCGCGTTTCATCGCACTCGCCCCAGGATGACGGGGACCGTCATCCGCTCGTTGCGAGCGCGCCGGTGTGGAGGCTGTGGTTTGCGACGGACTGTGGCCATGTGCTACGTTCGAGATGAACGAGCGAGTGTCGTGCCCATGTCGTCGCCAAGCCGTGTTCATGAGCTGCCTGCCGACGAGCAGGCGGTGTATCGCCGCCTCGATCCAGAGCGTCTGCCGCATCATGTCGCCATCATCATGGACGGCAACGGGCGTTGGGCGGGGAAGCGGCTGCTGAAGCGATTCCTTGGCCATCAGCAGGGCGCTGAGGCTGTTCAGTACGTTGTTGAGACAGCTTCGAGAATCGATCTTGGCTATCTGACTCTCTACGCGTTTTCCCTTGAAAATAATCTGCGCCGGCCGAAGTCGGAGGTCAACTTTCTCATGCGCCTGTTGCACACGTATCTTGGCAACAACGTCAAGCGGATGAACGACAACAACGTCCGCATTCGCTACATTGGGCGCACTCAAGAGTTGCCATCGGAAATTCAGGACAAGATGCAGTGGGCGTCAGAGCAGACGGCGCGAAATACCGGCACGACGCTGACTCTGGCGTTGAACTATGGAGCGCGCTCTGAGTTGGTGGATGCCTTCCGAGCGATCTGCGCAGAGGTGTCTGACGGCAAGATGGCGATCGGCGACGTTGACGAAGAAGAGATCCAACGTCGACTTTATACCGCCGATATGCCTGATCCCGACCTGGTTGTGCGCACTTCGGGCGAGATGCGGATCTCGAATTTTCTGCTGTGGCAAATTGCTTATTCTGAGATTTTTGTGACGGACCGACTGTGGCCGGACTTTCGCGGGATTCACCTGCTCGAAGCCATCGAGGATTATCAGCGGCGGGAACGCCGCTATGGCGGTTTGGGCGACGGGTCTGAGTCAGACGATGTCTCGAGCTTGCCTGCGAACAGTGTGCTCGTTCCGCGATAGAGAAGCCACGCAGCCGCTCTGGCCTTCGCTGAGCGTTCTTGGTTTCCTTCCAGTTCCCACCTTGTAATTTGGCCTCTCTTCAGTGCTGCGCTAATCGGGCATTCGCCTGAGGCCTCGTCTGTCGCCAATGGCCTGCAAATGTTTGAAACGCTTCGGCTCTTCGCCGCACTATCTCGGTGGTGGCGGCTGTTCCGTTGAGAGGTGCCTATCTTGGGTTCCATTCCTGTCGGTGGTTACCGTCCTGAAATCAAGCTGAAGAGGAGAAGACCCATGAACGCGCAAACCTTAGACCAAAAGCTTCCGTCGCCCGATAAGGCGCCTCTCAATCGCATCCAGGCAACGAGGCTGTCGGGCCTTACCGGCATCAACCAAGATGAACTCGCCGGCCGCACCATCGCCGAGATCTCGGCCCGGTACCCGTGGCAGATCGATCCCGATTATCTGCGCTTCCGCCAGATCTGCGGGAAGGTCGTCAAGCAAGACCCGGTAACCGGCGTCTTTGAGCCTGTACCCGGCGCTACAGTCAAGGTTGAAGATACGGTTTGTACCTTCTTAGGCCTCTTCCCGGTGAACATCCCGTGGAGCTGGCTCTTTCCGATTCGCTGTACGACAGAAGTCCTAGCGACAGTAACGACCGATGCTTGCGGCAACTTTTGCTTCTTGCTCCCGTTCTTTGAGATTGAGTGGATTCTCCGCTTCCGTCTCGAACGCACCTGCTACCCCGAGTTCTTCGTCAAGCCGACGGTTGGGAGCGTTCTGCAATCTCTGCAGGGGCGGGCGGCTTCGTCGACGGCGCCGGTGACCCTCAAGCCCAATACCTCCCTCTATCAGAAGGCGGAGCAGCTGCTTGGTACGGCGGTCGTTCGCCAACTTGCCGCAACCTCCAGTAGTAAGGCGTTCGGGCAAAGAAACACCCAGCAACAGGCGCTTTTGGCGCGGCCCGCGTTTCCCGTGCCGTTGGCGCCCCCGCTGCCTCGCAAATTGCGGAAGACCTCGAACCAGGTCGACCGCAAAGCGCATCGCCAGGCGGTGCGAAGCACGCTTGCCAACGATCTCGGACTTCACGCGAGCGAACTTGAAAACTTCGACCTCAAGAACTATCGGGGACCGTTTCTGCGCTGCTATGACGTCCTGGTTCCTGAATGGGTCCCGTTCTATGACGTGCCGGATGTCGCCTTCACCGTGACCCAGACCATCAACGGCTCGGAGACCACGATCTACTCGGGAGGCTACTTCGATATCGGGTGGAGCACGGGAGTCATTCCCAGCGTGACGCTGGTCGCTTCGGCCATCGCCGTTTCCTCGCCCAGCTGCTCGGCGCCTCCCGTGGACTGCAGCAACACGCCATCGATTCAAACAGCGGGCCAGATGCCAGTCATCAACTCCGATATCCCGGGAGCGGAGCCGTACATCGACAGCAACGGCTATGCGACGCGGCCCAATCCGCCGCGAGCGGACGGCTCGCTGCCTCCTGGCTATCCGCTTGGAGCGGTGACGGGCACCGCCGAGGTGCCTTCGACCGCCCCATACTGTGGCGAGCTGGCGCTCTTCGGCTGCAATCAGGCTGAAGGCGCCGCATTCTACCGGGTGCTCTATACCCAAACACCCGCCGGATCGACGACGCCGCTGCCGCAGACTCCATTTATGGGAACATGGTCAGCGGCCTATGACGCTCCTGGGATTGGGACGGTGAATGTGCCGGTCGCACCGGACGCGAATGGCTGGTATCCAGTGCTGCCCAGCTTGCCAACCGGTGATCCTGGCGTCCCGTGGTACCCAACGCTCGGCAACACACTGCTGCAGGAGTGGAACACCGCCGCGCTCGGCGAAGGCTTGTTCGAAGTGGTGCTTGAAGTCTCGTCCTTCGCGGGCAGCGAGACGCCTCCGACCCTGTCGGATGTTGTGCCTTTTGTCGTCGACAATTCTTCTCCGACGATCACTTACAGCGCCGAATACAGCTACTCGCCGGACTTAAGCGGCGCACAGCCGGTGCCCACAGACGACTGCATCATCATCAACCGCACGGCGGGGCAGACGGTGTATATCCAGATCACTTATACCGTTACCGCGACGCACCTGCGTTCGGTGCAACTGAACCCGGGAGGTTGCGGGGGCGGCGCCACATTGTACGCCTCGGGCTCGCCCGTCCAGCATTGGTATACCGGAGAGGACGATAACTCTTATCCTTCGCCGGTGACTCCGGTGGTCTACCAGATCGCGCCCACTCAGGCAGACGGGGTATACACCTTTGAAGTCTACGCCGATACGCGGGCCTTCAACCCCGCGGGCAGCGATGACGGGGTGGTCGACGATTGGAATTACAACCCCCTGTATATCTGGACAAATCCATCGTTCGCGGTTGGGATTGTAACGATATAGGGGGACGGCAGTCGGACGCCGCCCAACCAGGCGGCGTCCGACTGCTCATAGGTTCGACTCATTCCCGGTCGGCCCAGTTCGCAACGTACTTCAGTTAACGAGAATACGGTCCACCTTCATGGAACACGATCGCGGCTTCCAATTTTTGCTCGCGGCGCTTGCGACCTGGCGTCTCACCCACCTGCTCGCCGAAGAAGACGGTCCCGGCGATCTGATCTTCAAGATTCGTAAGGCGCTCGGCGGCAACTTCTTTGGACAGCTTATGGATTGCTTCTATTGCCTGAGTCTGTGGGTGGCCGCGATTGGGGCTCTCTCCATAATGAAGGAATGGCGGGAATTGCCAATACTCTGGGTTGCGCTCTCTGGCGCGGCCTGTTTGCTGGAGCGCGCGACGAAAGCGCCACCGGCGGTTCATCGGATTTCGAAAGGAGAGTGATATGAGCTGCTGCGGAATGAAGCGGGAAGCGATGCAACAGCGACCGAGAGCGGCGTTGACCCAATCCGCCAAACCATCGGTCCCAGAGCGGCCGCGAGCGGCGGTGATCTTTCAGGGCAGGGGAGCCTATCTGGTCGAGGGCCCCTATACGCTTGAAATTTACCACTTTCCCGCGGGACAAGAGGCGCTGCTAGTTGACACAAGAGATGCCGCTGCAATGATTGAGACCGGTCTCTTCCGGTCGAAAGCTTAGCTGGCGAACGGCATCCTCGTTCCGCGATAACGTTGGGGCTTGCCTCAGCCTTTGCTGCGGTCGGTGAAGCGGAAGAAGAGCGATTGTTGCGCGACCGGTTCAGCGAGCGCGTTGAGCGACGCCATCTGCGTCTGCGATAGCGGGGTAAAGTCGCGCGCTATCTGGACGTTCTCTTCAAGCTGGCCGAGGTTGTCGCAGCCGACGATCACGGTGCTGACTGGGTGTGAGAGCGTGAAGCGCATGGCCTTCTTCATTGTCATCACGCCCGAGCGGGTGGCGATAGCGGAGCCTTCCCAGGAATGTTGCTGCTGCTCGAGCGGCGGCGGAGTCCACGAGGCGAGGAGGCGGCCGCGCGAGGGAACCTTCATGCCGATGATGCCCATCTGCTTCTCGACGACGAGCGGCAATAGCTGATCCTGAAAGCTGTGAATGTGGGAATCTGCTGCGTTCAAGGCCATCAGGATTGTGTCGAAGGGATAGCGGTTCACCGCGTCGATCAATGCTTCGGGGCGGTAATGGCCGGTGACGCCGAGAAACCGGACGACCTTCTGCTCCTTCATTTCCTGGAGCGCTTCCATCGCTCCGCCCTTGGCCCAGATCGCGTCGACGTCTTCGGGCAAACCAATGTCGTGGAGTTGCCATAGATCGACGTGGTCGGTGTTGAGTAGCTGCAGCGACTTTTCGATCATGCGCATGGAGCCGTCGCGGGTGCGCTCTTTGGTCTTGGTAGCGAGAAAGGCTTCGTTGCGGCGCGTCTTCATTACCTGGCCGACGTACTGCTCGCTCCAGCGGTTGGGACCGCCGTAGATTGAGGAGGTGTCGATGTAGTTCACGCCGAGATCGAGGGCGCGATTAATAATTGGAACTGCATTGTCGAAGTTGTTAGGGTGCTCGAGCGCAGCCTGGCCACCGAGCGAGAAGATGCCGATCTTGTAGCCGGTCTTGCCGAGATTGCGAGTCGGCATTGCTCCCTGCGTTCGGGGATTCACGGGTAGCGATGGCAGGTTCGTCGCGGCGTTTGCCGAGATCGTGCCGCGGGCGAGCAGACCAGCGGCTATGGCACCGCCAGACTTGAGAAAATTGCGACGGCCTGCAGATGTGGGCGGCTGTTTCATGATCTGGGAACCTCGATGGAGATGGCTCTCCTGGCAAGGAAATTGTATCGCTACTTCCTTTCAGGTCGATGCCGTGTGAATTTGTTCCCGGAGAGCAACGCTGAAACCGCAGATCTCTCCGCTCCGCTGCGCTTCGGTCGAGATGACAAATCCAGGGAAGCAGCCAGGGGCGGCGTCGTCAATCAATAACGCCAGCTCGTGAGGTCTGCTCCTGGAGGCGCGGCCTTCTGGATGCGCTCCAGGATTTGCGGGACATACATCTGGTTGTAGTGGAGGCGCGAGTACCAGTTCGGCTTGGTTGGGTCGCCGTTCCAGCAATGCTCGGCGCGTGGGCCGTACTTGACTTCGCCTTCATAGGGCACGCCGTGGCCGGCTGTCCCCGTTGTGTTCAGGAAGTCCTCCATCAGGTAGACGGCATCGTTGAGAAAGTAGGTGTCGTCGGAGCCGACATAGATGTGGAGCTTGCCTTGCAGCTTCGGACCGAGGGTCGCCCAATCGCGCTGCATGATCGCGTCGAGGTCGTAGTGGTCGTGCCAATAGTCGGCGGTAGTGTGGTCGATCGCTCCGGTTTGTTTGTCGAAGATCGGCTTGGGATAGCCATCGCTGCCGACCGGGGAGTAGACCGCTTGCCAGATATCGAATTGATCGCCGGAGCGGCCATGATCACCGAGCGCAGCCTCATACGCGATGTTGTCGCGCATAGATATCAGCGTCTGTCCGAGGTAGTTGCGCATGGCAGGCTGCTCGACCTGCTTGTTCGCGCCCTGGATGTAGAACATGTTCTCCTGCTTGTAGAGATCGACGGTCATGTAGGCATGGAAGTCGACGGGGTCGGGGCAGGCGACGAAGGCTCCGTTGTAGTCGTCGGGGTAGAACATCTGCACCGCGAGCGATTCCCAGCCGCCAGTTGAGCCTCCGTAGACAAATCGTGCCCAGCCCTGGCCGATGCCGCGGAACTGCTTCTCGATGGCGGGGATTAGTTCGGTTTCGAGCGCGTCGCCGTAAGGGCCGAGGTTGGCCGAGTTCACCGCGTAGGAGTCGTCGTAATAGGGATTGGCATGGTCGAGTTTCACGATCAACATTCGCGGCCGGTTGGGCGCAATCCAGTCCTGGTAATTCTTATAGGCTTCTTCCTGCTGGATGCGGTTGTAGCCGGCGAGATGAAAGCGATCGGAGTAGTTGGGCTTCAAGTTGGGGTCGGGCGGGGTCTCGCGAAAGTCGCCAAACTCTGAGACAAAATGGTCGTGGAAGACAACGATTGGATAGTGGGCTCTGGGATGCGAGTCGAAGCCTTCGGGAACGAGAACGATCGCCGAGAGAAAGACGGGCCTTCCCCAGAACTTTGTCAGCAGGGGCGACTGGATGCGGATGTGGCGGATGTATTTTGTATCCGGGTCGGGTGGGATCGGCGGCATGACCTGGTCGAGCGAGACGGTTACTGGGGCTGCACCCGGACCGATGTGCACCAAGCGAGGTTTTGACATGAGATTGCCAGGCGCGAGGTTCCACTGTTTGCCCTCGCCGCGGTCGGCTGAGAGCTTGATGGTCGTTCCGTCGGCGCGGTGAAAGGTCTCGTAGACATTCAGGACCGCTTGAACGGTGTAATCTCCTGGCGGTACGTCCCGCAGGTGGGCCCGCGGATAGCCCTTTACATTGTCGCCGATCATGATGGGATCGCCAGGCTTCCAGCTGTCGACGGTAACGCCGAAGACCATCTGTGATTTCGGGGTGTCGTTGATCTGCATCCGCGGCTCTTCGCTGGGGTCGTTCGAGAGCAACAAGAGCAGGCGGCCGTCGAGCGGCTGCGCCGAGGTTGCGGCAGGGAAACTGATAGAAACGGTTTGAGCGGAGGCTCCTGCGGCGCACAGACCGATGGAAACCGCGAGCGCAGATAAACGGTGAAAATTGGGCATACCGGAGTATAAGTCCTTCGGCGTACCCGAGAGGAAGCGGGCCTGTACTCCGCCGCACACCAAAAGCCCTCGCGACGATCAGCTAGCGGGAAGCCGATTCGCTTCCGGGGACGAGAATCCTCTGCGGCGCGTCGACCTTCGTTCCGGGCGTGTTTACTTTGACTTTGAGCGTCTGTAGCTGGGGCTTGTTGCCGGGTTTGGCCAGAATGCCCAGCTCATACTGGTTCTTTAACCGGGTCGCCAGATCATCGAGGAACGGCGCGAACGAGACGGGATTGCCGAAGCCTTGCCAGTAGGCGCGACCTCCAGTACTGTCCGAGACCTGGAGCAGATAATTCTGTGCACCCGCCTGGGTCCATTGGCTGTTATCGAAGCGGCCAGTGTCCTTATAAAAGATCGAATGCACGATGATGCCGGCTTTCTGGGAATCACTGATTGCCGCCTGCACATAGGGGTCGTTCGGGTCGTATCGGCTGCCGTAGTAGAGGTCGACGCCGTCAGTTATCATCAGCACCTCGCGCCGGACGGGCGCGTTGCTCGATGGCCAGTTCTTTACCAGGTCTGACAGACAGAAATACGGGCTAGCGCTGCCGCCGGGGATGCCCGAGGGCAGTCGAAATGCATCTGCCGCCAGGTTATGGTCTGGGGTGATGTTCTGGGCCATGACTGCGCGGCCGTTCTGCATATAGGCGATGCCGACCTCGGCCCCGTTGGGGAGGTTTTTTACGAATGATCGCAGGTCGTTGTATTGCAGGCTTAATCCGCTTCGCGCCGAGCCGTCGATCAGCACGACAATCTGCAACCCCGATTGTTCGCCGCGCAGGGGGGTCCAATTTGTGATCCTGGTATTCTTGCCGCCCACATTGGCCTGGACCTGAGTCGCGGGGATGGTCAGGGTCTCGTTGCCGCTCTTGGGCATTACGGTCACCACGGTCTGTGTCTGCACGCCGCTCTGTGCCAACAGGGGAAGGGTTGCCATCAGGCAGCCAGCCAGCAATCCGCTGGAAATGCGATTAAATTTCGGCATAAATCCTCAGCCTCTATAAACCCGACAATCTGTTAGACGTCGCGGCGAGAGCTTTCGACCCTTTGTCTTCGGCCCTGCGTTCGCCGCCTGCGGCATGTATGCTTTTCAGGAGATGAAGAGAATCGTAACAGCGGTGGTGTTGATTCCGCTGGTCTTATTGTTGGTGCTGAAGGGGCATTTCTGGCTGCTGATCCTGGCTGCCGCGGTTGTTGCTCTGGCCGCTGCGTGGGAGTTTATGGCTCTGGCCGACGCGGGCGGCGCCAAGGTGCCGCGTATTTTGGTGCTAGTCGGAATTGCTGCGCTCTTTGGCTGCGCCTTTCGGAACGCCGATCTGATTGGCCCGGCGATCTGCGCTATTGGGCTGCTCTTATTCGTGGTTTGCGCCTTCCGCTCTCCTCTTGATCGGGTACTGGGCGACGCTTCGGCATCGCTTTTCTGCCTGGTCTACATCGGATTCACGTTGTGTACGCTGCCGCTGATCGGGGCCCAGGAAGGTGGGCCTTCGCTTCTTTTGTTGTTGCTGTTCGTCGTGTGGTGCGGCGATGTTGCCGCTCTGTATGTTGGCAAGAGCATCGGGCGCCGGAAGCTTGCACCGAGACTGAGCCCTAACAAGACCTGGGAGGGAACTATTGCGTCGGTGATGGGAAGCCTGGTCATCACTATCGTTTTGATCGAACTGGCGAAGTATCTGACGGGGAGGGGAATCGACCTGCTCGCCTATCCGGGGTCGATCTGGAACTGGCTCTTGTTGGCTACGATTCTCAATATCGCCGCGCAGATCGGGGACCTGGCGGAATCGGCGTTGAAGCGCGGCGTGGGCGTGAAAGACTCCGGCACGCTGCTTCCCGGGCATGGCGGGGTTCTGGACCGCATCGATGCTCTGCTGCTGGCGGCTCCGGTGCTTTGGTACGCGCAGCTATTCAAACAGTGGTTTTAGAGCGAAAGTACGACATCTATTGGAGCACGGGATGATGCGGCTTAAAGTCCTTCTTTGCCTTGCTTTAACCGTATCTCTAGGCCACTCTGAAACACGTTGGTGCGAAGTTACAGGAGTGAGTGACGATAGCAAGTTGACTTACCCTCCCATCGCCAAGGCAGCACGCGTATCTGGGGCAGTCATTGGTCGAGTTCAGTTTGTTCCGGGTCGAGGGGTGACAGGGTTTCAACCAGTCTTTGGCCCCCCGATGCTCGCGCACTATGCGGGGGAACAGCTGAAAAGCTGGTCACTTCGGACTCCAGCGCAAGGAGACGAGCCTTGTCAGACTCTATTGGTTGCGACCTATCATTTGATGGAAGCTACTTCAGAGGCAGGATCGCCTGTAATCAGGGCGGAGCCCGGTGTCCTCAAAGCCTCTGTTGAAGCTGCACCCGTTATCCTGAGCGATCCAGCATTTCAGGTTGAACCAGGATTTGGAATTCGATATTTGCTGCGGAGGATGCGCAGACTCTTTGCTGGTCACTCTGCATGACAAAACCCCTTCGCAAAAGATCATTTAACCTATCTAGACGGTTACCTTCTCTTTGAAGCAAATAGCCATTCTCGGTTCGACCGGCTCGATCGGGCAGAGCACCCTCTCCATCATTGAAAGCTATCCTGAGCGATTTGCTGTGGCTTCACTGGCGGCAGGGCGCAATGTCGATTCCGCCTTTGAACAGTGCCGCCGGTGGAGGCCGTCTTTGGTTTCGATGGCGAGCGAGGACTTGGCCGATGAGCTTCGCGCGAAGCTGAAGACGGCTGGAGTCTCCGGGACCGAGGTCGTTTGGGGAAGTGCGGGAACTGTTGCCGTCGCGACTCTACCCACTGTGGATTTTGTGGTGTCGGCGATTGTCGGTGTGTCGGGGCTTGAGGCGACATACGCCGCGGTTCAAGCCGGGAAGGCGGTGGGCCTTGCGAACAAAGAGGCGATGGTGGCCGCCGGGGAGATTCTTACCCGCGAGGCGCGGCTGCGCAATGTGCCGCTGCTGCCCATCGACTCGGAGCATAACGCCATCCACCAATGCATGCGGGGTGGAAGGCGAGACGAGGTACGGCGCATCTGGCTGACGGCCTCGGGTGGCCCATTTCGGACGCTGCCGCTGGCGAAGTTTTCGGAGATCACCGTCGAGCAGGCGCTGAAACACCCGACCTGGAACATGGGTCGCCGGATCACCATCGATTCCGCGACGATGCTGAATAAGGGACTTGAAGTGATCGAGGCGTGCCGCCTCTTCGACATTCCGCCGGCTGAGGTTCAGGTGACGATTCATCCCCAGTCGACTGTTCACTCGCTGGTCGAATTCATTGACGGCAGCATTTTGGCTCAGATTTCAGTTACCGACATGCGCCTGCCGATACTGTATGCAATGACTTATCCTGATCGAATCGACGCCGAGCAGGCGAGCGGGCTGGCTTTTGACATGACCAAGCTGGGGCAGCTTGATTTTGAGACGCCGGACTTTGAGCGTTTCCCTTGCCTTCGTCTGGCGTATGAGGCAGCGCAGCTTGGCGGCGCACACTGTATCGCCCTCAATGCGGCGGACGAAATCGCCGTCGAGGCGTTTCTGGCCGGAGAGATTCACTTTACGGATATCCCGCGTACAATAGATGCAGTGCTTCAGGCGACTTCCGAGTCCCACCCAGGGTCTATAGAGGATGTGTTGGCGCTCGACGAGCACGCCCGGGAGGTTTCCCGTACCTGGCTAGCGAGATCATCGCCGACCGGAGCGGGGCGCATCCAAGCCATGTGATTGGGCCAGGTGATCGGGCAAGGTGATTGGTCGGCTCGGATGCGTGTCCGATAGTTCTTTTCGTTCAGGAAGTCAAGGTTCCCTTAACAATGTCTTTTGCATTCAATGCAACCCTCGCAACTCTGGTCGTACTCGGCATCATGGTGCTGGTGCATGAGTTTGGCCACTTTATCGCGGCGAAGTCTTTTGGTATCCGGGTCGAAGTCTTCTCGATCGGTTTCGGCAAGCGCTTGTTTGGATTCAAGCGCGGCGATACCGATTACCGGATCAGCCTGGTTCCGCTGGGCGGCTATGTGAAGATGTCGGGCGAGACAGCCGGCGATGGCGTTCCGCTGGTGAGTGAAACTGCAGCCGAATTGCTGCCTGTGCCCGGGGATCACGATCCCGGCGATTTCACGAACCACCCGCGCTGGCAGAGAATCATCGTCGGTCTTGCCGGGCCATTTGCGAACTTTGTCCTGGCGTTCCTGCTCATGACCGGGCTGTACATGATGCACAACGAGGTCCCGACCTTCTATTCGCAGTCGGCGATCGTGGATTCTGTGGCAGCGAATTCAGCTGCCGCCAAAGCCGGCATTCAGGCCGGCGACAAGATTGTGCAGTTCGACACGGAGAAGAATCCCACCTGGGAGCAGGTCGATATCCGCGCCGCGCTCGATGCCAACTCAACGATTCCGGTGACGGTCGAACGCGCTGGGCAATCGGTTCAGACCAGTCTCTCCATTCAGAACCCTGGAAATAGCGACGAATTTGACTCAACCTCCCTGGGTTTATTGCCCAAGGTGCAGGACCACCCGTTGCAAGTCGACGTGATTGAGCCTGGCATGCCCGCAGAGAAGGCTGGATTGAAGCCCAAGGACATCATCGCCGCGGTCGACGGTCATACCTTCACCTATGTTGCTTCGTTTGTGGCTTACCTGCAGCAGACTGCCGGCACTCCGGTCGACCTGACGGTGCTTCGCGGCGGGCAGACGCTCAACATAGCCGTGAAGCCGGTGCTTGCGGACAACGGCAAGGGGCACGACAGCTACCAGATCGGCTTTGCTGCCAGCCGTCCTCCCTACACGGTCGAACAACTGGCTTTGCCCGAAGCGGCGCGCCGGTCGGCGATCTTTAACCTGCATAATTCCGGCTACATCATCGAGGTGCTGCGGAAGCTCTTCACTCATCGGTCGGAGGTGCAGAACCTCAGCGGCCCGATCGGCATTGCCCGCGAGACAGGTGAAGCGATCTCCATGCCGGGATGGCAGCCGATTATTGGTCTGATGGCGCTGATCAGCCTGAACCTGGGAATTTTCAACCTACTGCCGATTCCCATCCTAGATGGCGGCATGATCCTGTTACTGCTGGTCGAAGGCATCATGCGCCGCGACCTCAACCAGGAGTTCAAAGAGCGCATCTACCAGGTCGCTTTCGTAGTCCTGATCCTCTTTGCCGCGTTCGTTATGTTCAATGACATCACAAGGTTGCCGATCTTTTCGAAGCTGAAACCTTAAGACTTTTCGCGTCCGGCGCCCACCAGCCTCCGCGCTGAACGCGTTCCATCCCTCTCGATTCCGGGTGCTTGATGACTGTTGTAACTCTGCCGTCCCGAACGACCCTTCGTGTCCGCTATGCTGAAACCGACCGGATGGACGTGGTCTATTATGCGAACTTCCTGGTGTGGTTTGAGATCGCCCGGGTGGAGCTGCTGCGCCAACTCGGCTTCGACTACAAGAAGATGGAGACTGAAGACGACATCATGTTGCCAGTAGTCGATGTCGCTTGCCGTTATAAGGCGCCTGCGCATTACGACGACCAGATTGTGATCGAGACCAGGATCACTGCCATGCGAAGCTCGATGCTGAAGTTCACATACGAGGTTTATCGAGCCGGCGCTCCAGCCGACGATGGCAGCCTTTCTCCGGGCAAGCTGTTGGCCTCGGGTGAGACCACCCACGTTATCGTGGGGTACGGTATGCAGAAGACGGTTTTGCCGGAGAAATATGCCCGCGTCCTCAGGGCGAAGCTGGGCTTATCACCTGAAGATGAAGACGCCTAAGCGAAGGCCGAAGAAGCCGAGACGGGTTTGAGGACTATTTCGGAACTCTTTCCCAAACTGCGCCGTATACGCTCAAGAGGTATCTCTCCATGCGTCGACTTATCACTTTTCTTGGAGTCTTAACCCTGGTCTTCGGGCTGGCCTCTGTAGGCCGCTTTGATCGTGCCTACGCCGCGCAAAGCGGTAGCTGGACAACGGGCAGTTGCAGCAATGATGGGAACAACAATCACGGTTCCTGGTGGGGACATCAGGAGAAGGTCTGCGAAGTCCGCACAACGACCATCAAGCTTGGCGGCCAGCGTCTCGGCGTGAAGAGCGAGAACGGCGGCATCGAGGTCTCCGGCGAAGACCGCAGCGATGTGCAGGTCGAAGCGAGGGTTGAGGCCTGGGCTAGCTCCGAGTCTGACGCTAAAGACATTCTGAAGAAAGTCACGATAAATACTTCCGGCGATAACATTCGCGATGACGGCCCGCATCACTGGGGTAATTCAGGCTATGGGGTGAGTTATACGATCCGCGTGCCGCGCCGGCTTGCCGTCGATCTAAGAACGGAGAATGGCGGTATTGACATCGCTCACCTGGACGGGGAGATCCGCTTCGACACGACGAACGGCGGAGTTGGCCTCGACGATCTTGCTGGAGACGTGCATGGCTCGACCGTGAATGGCGGCCTTGACATTACATTGAGCGGGAAATCGTGGAATGGCCGAGGTCTCAATGCTGAGACTACCAATGGCGGCGTCAACCTGAAGATCCCGGAGCATTACTCCGCGCATTTGGAAACTGGCACGGTGAACGGCGGAATTTCGCTCAATTTCCCGATCACGATTCAGGGTGACATCAAGAACAAGCTCTCTACCAATCTCGGTAGCGGAGGGCCCACCATCCACGCTGAGACGACGAATGGCGGAGTGCAGATTGATCGGGCGCGCGGGGCGGAATAGCAGCTGCACAGGCTGATTGGTTGAGCGACGCGGTGGTCCACGAGAACTTGCTGGGGCATAGGCGCTATGGTTAGGCATGGCCCTTACTTTGCAAGAACAGTTTGGACAGATCGATATTTACGTCTTCGATCAAATCCTTCGGGGAAATATCAGGCGGGGAATGCGGGTGCTGGATGCCGGGTGCGGATACGGGCGCAACCTGGTTCATCTTTTGCGGGAGGGTTGCGAGATATTCGCACTCGACGCAGACTGCGAGGGTGTCGAGCACGTTCGCAATCTCTCGCGGTCTCTCGGAACCGGGCTGCCTGATGAGAACTTTCAGGTTGGGTTGATTGAGCAGCTTCCGTTTCCGGACTGCTTCGCCGATGTTGTGATCTGCAGCTCGGTGCTTCACTTTGCGCGCGACGAGGAGCACTTCGAGGCGATGCTCTCGGAGGCATGGCGAGTGCTCAAGCCTGGGGGCATGTTTTTCGCTCGCCTGGGGTCGAGAATTGGCATGGAATTCGAGCATGTGGAGGGCAGCAGGTATCTGATCGGTGATGGCTCTGAGTGGTTCCTGGTCGATGAGGAGATGCTTCTGGAGCTTAGCGAGGAGATGGATGCTGTGCTTGTCGATCCTTTGAAGACGACGATTGTGCAGGATCATCGCTGCATGACGACTTGGGTTTTGCGGAAGCGATAGGCAGAGCATTCGCTTGGCGGCCGACTGAAAACGCGATAGAGCAATTTTCAATGGGTCATCGACGAATGCTTTGCCGCCGTATCTGCTGTCTACAACCTGCAGATGAGCAACTCCCGCTCGTAGACCATCTCGGAGGGAAGGTGATCGTGGAGGGCGATAAACAGCTCTTCGTGGCTCATCACTTCTTTTCGCCATGCAGGACGGTCTACGGCTTGTAACTGATTGAAGTCAGATTCAGGGAACTTGAGCCCGGCCCACTCGATGTCTTTGTAGTGGGGCGTCCAGCCGATGGGGGTTTCTTTGCCTTGAGCGCGGCCTCGCACTCGGTCGACAATCCATTTCAGCACGCGAATATTCTCTCCAAAACCCGGCCAGAGGAATTTGCCGTCGGCATCTTTGCGGAACCAGTTGACGTGGAAGATGCGCGGGGTCACGTTGAGCGTGCGCTGCATCTTGATCCAATGGCGGAAGTAATCGCCCATGTGGTAGCCGCAGAAAGGCAGCATGGCCATCGGGTCGCGACGGACTTGCCCGACCGCGCCGGCCGCAGCTGCAGTTGTCTCTGAGCCCATCGTGGCGCCGGTGTAGACTCCGGCGCTCCAGTTGAAGGCCTGATAGACGAGCGGGATTGTCGAGGAGCGGCGGCCACCAAAGATAAGAGCGCTGATGGGCACGCCTTCGGGTGCTTCCCACGCGGCGTCGATGCAGGGACATTGCGAGGCGGGTGCGGTGAATCGTCCGTTGGGATGCGCGGCTTTGGCGCCTGTGGTCTTGGCAATCTCCGGGGTCCACTTTTTGCCTTGCCAGTCGAGACATTCGGCGGGCGGATCGTCGGTCATGCCTTCCCACCAGACTCCGCCGTCGGGTATTAGCGCGACGTTGGTGAAGATGGTGTTGCGTGAGAGCGTGGCCATGGCATTTGGGTTGGTTTTGGCCGAGGTGCCGGGCGCGACGCCGAAGAATCCCGCCTCGGGATTGATGGCGCGGAGCTGGCCGTTCGCATCGGGGCGAATCCAGGCGATGTCGTCGCCGACGGTCCAGACCTTCCAGCCGTCGAAGCCCTTGGGCGGCACCATCATGGCGAAGTTGGTCTTGCCGCAGGCGCTGGGGAAGGCGGCGGCGACGTAGGTCTTTTCGGTCTTTCCACTGGAGTCAGGCGGACTTTCTACGCCGACGATGAGCATGTGCTCGGCCATCCAGCCCTCGTCGCGGGCGATGTTGGATGCGATGCGCAGGGCGAAGCATTTCTTGCCGAGCAGGGCGTTGCCGCCGTAGCCGGAGCCGTAGGACCAGATTTCGCGGGTTTCGGGGAAGTGGACGATGTATTTCTCGTCGTTACAAGGCCAGGGAACATCCGGCTGGCCAGGTGCGAGCGGCATGCCGACGGAATGCATGCAGGGGACGACACGTTTTACGTCCCGGTCGATCTCGCGGAAGACGGGAAGGCCGATGCGCGCCATGATTCGCATGTTCACGACCACATAGGGTGAGTCGGTGAGTTGCACACCGATCTGCGACATCGGCGAGCCTACCGGGCCCATGCTGTAGGGGAGCACATACATGGTGCGCCCGCGCATCGCGCCGCGGAAGAGCTCCTTGAGCTTTTTTCGCATCTTGAAGGGGTCTTCCCAGTTGTTGGTAGGGCCGGCGTTGTCTTTGGATAAGGAGCAGATGAAGGTGCGCTCTTCGACGCGGGCGACGTCGCGGGCGTCTGAGCGGGCGTAGTAGCATCCTGGCCAGAGTTTTTCGTTCAGCTTGATGAAGGTGCGGTTCTCTACCAACTGGGCGCAGAGCGCGTCGTATTCCTGTTGTGAGCCGTCGACCCAGTGGATCTCGGCCGGCCGGGTGAGTTCGGCCATCTTGTCGACCCAGCGGAGCAGATGCTTGTTTTCGGCGAGAGGGGAGGGCGAGGTGTAAGGAGCGGGAACGGAGAGGACGGATGCGGAACTTTTTTTCATAAATAAAGGCGATCGGGGTGGCCTAGGAATGACCCGAGGGTTTCATGACAATTATTTCCAATCGGTGGTCACTTGTCTGCGTCTTGGTATCGAGACGGCCTACCGTCCGATTTTACTTCTCGGGCAGACTTCCGTCCGAAATTGTGTCTATAGGAAAGATTTCTCTATTGCGTCCGATGTAGACTCATAGAGCAGAGAAAGTCGCGCAACCTGGCGAGCCGGGCAGGCGCTCGATCGTCATTTATAGGAGTCGAAGATGGCAACTACAGTCGAAACGCAAACCCTGCACTACCTGAAAGATCTCTGGGAAGATTCCGTCGCTGCCGGACTCGATGAAGCGGAGCTCTTACGCTATCGGTCCAATCTGCTGGGCTCCGATCTGCGCATCACCAACTTTGCCGGAGGCAACACCAGTACCAAGGCGCTCGAGACTGACCCACTTACGGAGCAAGAGGTCGAAGTCCTCTGGGTGAAGGGAAGCGGCGGCGATCTCGGGAGCATGAAGCGGAGCGGCCTGGCGTCGCTCTACCTGGAGAAGCTTTACGCCCTGGAACACATTTATCGCGGCGTCGATTTCGAAGACGAGATGGCGGACATGTATCCGATGTGCACCTTCCGGAACAACCCAGTCGCTGCCTCGATCGACACGCCGCTGCATGGTTTTTTGCCCTTCAAGCATGTCGATCACCTGCATCCAGACTGGGCGATTGCGCTTGCTGCTTCAGCTAACGGACTCGAGAAGATGGCGGAGTTCAATCAGCGATTCGGGCATCAGCTGGTCTGGATTCCTTGGCAACGACCGGGCTTCGAGCTGGGCATGATGATGAAAAAGACGATCGAAGCGAATCCCGAGTGCGACGGAATCGTGCTTGGTGGCCACGGACTTTTTACCTGGGGCGAGACGCATCGCGAGTCTTACCTGAGCACCATCACCATCATCGATCAGCTTGGGCAGTTCGTGATTGAGCATGTTGCGCATAAGGGCGGCAAGATATTCGGCGGAGAAAAGTTCAAGGCCCACGAAGACCGTGCGCAGCTCTCGATCGAACTGCTGCCATATCTGCGAGGACAGGTGAGCAACAATCGCCGCGTGATCGCCAGCTATTCGGACCTGCCCGAGGTGCTGAAGTTCGTGAACTCCAGCGATGGCGAAGCGCTGGCCTATCTGGGCACCAGTTGTCCTGACCACTTTATCCGGACAAAGATTCGCCCGATGTACGTGAACTGGGACCCATCTGGCGACATCACGAGCCTGAAGGGCGCGATCGCGGATGGCCTGAAGACCTATCGCAAGGAATATGCCGAGTATTACCAGGCGCACGCGCAGCCTGACTCGCCGGCGATGCGGGACGATAACCCGAGCATCGTGCTGGTGCCGGGGGTCGGCATGTTCAGCTTCGGCAAGAGCAAGCCGGAGTCGCGGATTACGGGCGAGTTTTATACCAATGCGATTCATGTCATGGAAGGCGCGAGCGCGATGGGCGAGGGCAATCCGCCGAGCGAATTGCCGCAGGCTGGGCCCGCGGCGCACACGTCCACCTTCAAGGTGCATACGAACTATGTGGCGCTGCCTGCGCTTGAGGCGTTTCGGATCGAATACTGGAGGCTTGAAGAGGCAAAGATTCGCCGCCAGCCTCCTGAGAAGCAGTTGAGCCGTCAGATCGCCGTCGTCGTTGGTGGAGGAAGCGGCATTGGCCGCGAGGTAGCGCTGCTCGCCGCCGAGCGCGGCGCGCATGTGGTCGTCGCCGACCGCGATCTTGCGGGAGCTGAAGCGGTGGCCGGCGAGGTGAGGGCTATAGCCGGCAAGGAGTTTGCCGTTGCGGCAAGCGTGGATATTCGTAATCGTGAGACCATCCGCGAGGCGCTGGCCAAGGCGGTTGGGAGTTTTGGGGGAATCGATATTCTGATCAATACGGCTGCCATCTTTCCGGCGTCTCCGGACGGCGTGATTACGGACGCGCAGTGGGCGTTGACACTTGAGGTTAATGTCACGGCCAATTATCTGTTGGCGGATGAGGCGACGAAGCCGTTCAAGGAACAGGGTCTTCCAGTCAATGTTGTGCTCACAAGCTCGGCCAACGCGGTTGTCTCCAAACATGGCAGCGAGGCCTATGACGTCAGCAAGGCGGCACTGAGTCACCTGGTTCGAGAACTGGCGATTGGGCTGGCTCCGCTGGTGCGGGTGAATGGCATCAGCCCGGCGACAGTGGTGAAGGGATCGACGATGTTTCCGCGTGATCGCGTGATCGCTTCGCTGAGCAAGTATGAGATCGCGTTTGAGGCATCGGCGACCGATGATGATCTGCGCAATCTTCTCGCCGGCTTTTATGCGAAGCGGACGTTGACGCACCAGCCGATCGATCCTAAAGACTGCGCAGAGGCGATTCTCTTCCTTGCCGGCCCGGCGGCGCGCTGCACGACTGGGCATCTGATTCCGGTCGATGGAGGCCTTACCGAAGCATTCCTTCGCTGAGTCTGGCGAACAGTTTTTCCCAAGACCGTGGCCCCCTATATGCCCGACCGTCTAGACTTGCAAGTGTGTCAGGTCGGAAGGCGATGAACTTGGGAAGACGCGCTCGCGGAGATCGGTTCGCCATACCAGTTCTCGCTGCGCTTCTGCTGTTTTCCGCCCTCGTCGCCAGGGCGGCAACGCCAGTTCACACCGATCCTCTAAATAACGATCCTCTTGTAAGAGACGCCTTTAATCACTACTACAATCTCGACTATGATGGCGCGATGTCGCGTTTCGAACAGGTGCGAGCCACGCACCCGAACGACCCCATCGCGACGGCATACTTATTGAACTGCGTTCTCTTTCACGAACTCTACCGGCTTGATCTTCTCGATACGACTTTTTATGCCAACGACGGCTTTCTCTCCGGGAAGCATCCGATCACGGAAGACCCCAAAGTTCGCGATCGGATCAATGGCCTGGCAGACATAGCCATCGCGCAGGCCGACGCGCAATACACGGCACATCCCGACGATCTCAATGCACTGTTTGTTCGCGGATGGGCGCGCAGCCTGAAGGCGGTTTACACGGCGATGGTCGACCGTCAGTACGTCGCAGCATTGCGTCTGGCGCTTGCGGCGCACAGCGACCACCAACATGTACTGGATAAAGATCCTGACTACGTCGACGCGAAGCTGGTGGTTGGTGTGTATCAATACGTGATCGGAAGCCTCTCCTTCGGATTCAAGGTAGTTGTCGGTTTTGCGGGGATTGGCGGGTCGAAGTCGCGGGGACTCGAGCTGATGTACGACGCTGCGGCGAGAGGAGTCATCTCCTCCATCGAGGCACGCACTTGTCTCGCTTTCTTTCTTCGCCGCGAGGCGCAGTATAAGACCGCCGTTGCGATCGTACGTACCCAGGTGAAAGAGTATCCGCATAACTTCCTTTTCGCGCTGGAGCAAGCCAACCTGTTGAAGGACGATGGTCAGGGGCAAGCTGCGATTGCCGCCTATCGCAAGATCGTCAACGACGCTCAGGACAGCAGATACTACATCGACGCCCACTTAGAGTTGGTCTATTTCGGGCTCGGCGAGAGCCTTCGTGGCCAGAAGATGTATTCCGACGCGGTCGCCGCATATGAACACGCAAGTAATCTACCGACTACCAGTCCAGAGCTCAAGCGCAGGTCGCTGCTGGCAGCCGGCCAGGTTTATGACCTGATGCATGAGCATGACAAGGCGCGGGGGGAATATCTCGCCGTGCTCGCCGCCGGTCCTGACACGTCTCAGGCCGACCAGGCCCGCAAGTATATGCGGAACGCATACACTCCCTAGCGGCGTTGGCCGAGGAAGCTAAGCGGGAGGTAGGGGGGCTGCCGGCGGTAAAGGGAACTGCGGGGACCGGAAAGCAGTATCTCTCTATAGCGCCGCTCAACGAGGCGCCGGCCAGAGCCGCAAAAGGTACTGTCGGGGCAGGGCGTGGCTGTGGGAAAATAGCAATCCACAGCGGTATTTAGAAGGGGGTTTCACCATGGCCATGTATTGCAAGGGTTGCGGAACTGCGATCGTCGAAGGGACCCGGTTTTGTTCGGTCTGCGGGACTCCAGTGGTTCAACCCGCTCCAGCCGGGTATACGCAGGGGGGACAACGAACCCTCGTCCGGCGGCGGTTTGGGCGAATGATTGGCGGGGTCTGCCAAGGGTTGGCTAATCAGTACAACTGGGATGTGGCCTGGGTCCGAGTGCTTGCGGTCATTTTGGCGGTCTTTGGCGGCGGCCTCGGTGCGGTCGCCTACGTCGTCCTATGGATCGTCACTCCGGAAGAACTCCTAACTTTGCCTCCCGGTCCATCATTCACGCCAGGGAGCTAGCAGGATATGGCTCACTTCCTCGGTTTCCACGCGGTTGCGCCCTCGCTGTTTAGCACGATATAAAGCAGCGTCGGCGGCGGCGATGAGTGCCGCTGGCGATCCTTCGGCGGTGGGGTAGGCTGCGGCCACTCCGATGCTGATGGTGACGAACCTTTCCACCGATGAGCCCTCGTGCAATAGCTGTAGCGCCAGCACGTTCCGCCGCATGGTCTCCGCTACGAGCACCGCACTCCGGGTGTCAGCATCGGGGAGGATCGCGGCAAACTCCTCGCCACCGTAACGCGCGGCGGTTTCGGCAGCGCGGCGCAGCGAGTTCTGCAGGGCTCCGGCGATGCGCTGCAGACATTCATCCCCGGCGGGATGGCCGCAGAGGTCATTCAGGGCCTTGAAGCAATCCACATCTAACAGCAGGAGCGAGAGCGGGCGGTTGTTGCGAATTGCACGGCTCCATTCCGTCTCCAGAGTGAGGTCGAACTGGCGCCGGTTTGCCAGCCCGGTGAGCGCATCGTGCAGCGAGAGTTGGCGCAGCTGGGCGTTTGCTTCGCGCAGGGCGAACTGGCTTCGCGTGAGCGCGTGCTGAGCCCGAATGTAGGCACTCTGCAATAAAGCTGCCCGGAAGCAGTAAGTCATGAGTGAAAGCCCGATAGCGGACATACCAAGAGCCAGGTGCCGCCGGGCGACCATCGCGCCCAAGGCGAGCACAGCGAGGGTGAAGAGGATCGGGCTGCCGTTGTTCAACACCAGAGCAAATGAGTTGGTTTCCACCGGAGATCTCTCCGCCTCCGATGACAAGTCGTAAAGCAGGCAACCAGTCGTCAACAATAGAAAAGCGAGGTCTGTGAGCAGATCGCGGTAGATGCCCAGTGGCAACGCGTTCAACACGCAGGTGTCATGCCAGGGGGTAGCCAACAGCGCGAAAGAGCTGAGATAAGCCAGGAGAATCCTGTAGAGCGCTCTTTCTTCGCCGTGGGGTCGAGCGATGGTTCTGAGCAAGACAGCGGCGGCGAGCATCCAGCTCCCAATCGCGTAAAACAGAGGGACATTGGTGGCGCCTATCGAGGGATTCGTCCCCAACTCGGACATGGAAAGTTCGAGATAGACGAGCGCGACGGCAAAGAGCGCCTGAAGGCTGTCGATTGCCACGAAGAGCGGGGTGTCTCGGTCTTCATTCGAGCTGGAGATGGCGAGCAGCACCGGGATGCCGTAGATCAGGAAGTAGAATTCCGGACCGAGCGCGCGAATATGGCCAAGCGCGGGGTCCAGGACGCGCAACAGGGAAAGGAACTCGCCGATCGACCAGAGCGACAGCGCACTCGCCAGGAAATCCCACTTGCGCCGCACCGGGCCAGAGCGCCGAGTGCTCCTCCAAGCACATGCGGCAGCGGCGGAAACGCTGCATGCGAGCACAAACAGGGGGGACTGCGCGTGCGCCCCGGGAAAAAAAAAGAGCAAGGCGAAATGTGCGACGAGCAGACCCCCCACGCTTATCAGAACTGTTCTGCGCGCCATAAGAGTCATATCGACCAAATTGGGAATTTCAAAAAGCGGTGGGGAAATCCGCGCCGGAGAGGCCAGAGCATTTTCAGTTCTAGTCAGAACCGGCGAGATTGGCTAAGAGTGTCTTTTGCTGGGGCAAAAGACACGACGACACTGCTTGCGTTGTATGCACCTGAAGTGAAAATGCTCTAGCCTGTTGAAAGCGCTTCGACTAAACCGCAATCGCCCAGGACCCGACTCCTGGTCAGGAGAGCCTGCTATTTTCGATCGTCCGTTCCGCGTGATTCCCGGCTCGTCTTCTCTCGGCTGCGGCCCGGTGTCTTTGGAGATGCTCGCTCGCCGCCATGGAACACCCCTCTATGTCTATTCCGGCGACCAGATCGCCCAGCGTGTGGAGCTCTTTGGCCGTGCCTTCGATCCGCTCCGCCCGCTTATCTGTTATTCGGTCAAGGCGAACTCGGCGCTGGCTATCTTGCGGCTGATTGATGGGCAGGGAGGGGGATTTGACATTGTCTCTGGCGGTGAGTTGGAGAGGGTGTTAACACTGGGCAAGGAAGCTGCTGAACGCGTCGTCTTTTCCGGAGTGGGAAAGGCGGCTGCGGAGATGGATCTAGCTCTGCGCGCCGGCATTCTGATCTTCAACGTGGAGAGCGAGGCAGAGATCGAGCTGCTGGCGGAACGTGCCGCGAAGCAACGAGTGCGCGCGCGGATTGCCCTACGGGTCAACCCAGATGTCTTTGCCGAAACCCATCCTTACATCTCGACCGGACTGCGCGAGCACAAGTTCGGCATCGATATTCGGAGGGCGAGGGCGGTCTATCGTGCGGCGGCGAAGTCGCGCCATCTCGATCCCTGTGGGGTCAGCGTCCATATCGGCTCGCAGATTCGGAGCGCCGAACCTTTTGGGGCGGCAATCTCCCGAGTCGTCGATCTGGTGTTGCAATTGCGGCGCGACGGCCTGAATATCCGCTATGTCGACGCTGGGGGCGGACTGGGCATCGATTATCACGCCGATCCCGGTTCAGGGATAGGTAAGCCGACGGGCCATAAGCCGGAAAAGGCGGTTGAAGCTTATGCTGCCGCTCTGATCTCTGCGTTGGCCAGACTTGGCGATGACGTGACGCTTTTGTTGGAGCCAGGGCGCTTCCTGGTGGCCCAGGCTGGGGCGCTGCTGGCACGAGTGCTCTATGTGAAGAAGAATGGCAAGAAGACCTTTGTCATCACTGACGCAGGGATGAACGACCTCATCCGGCCGGCTCTCTATCAGGCCCATCACGAGATCGTGCCGGTTACGCCCCGACCCGGCCGCAAGCGAGTGGTTGATGTGGTGGGGCCGGTGTGCGAGTCTGGGGATTTCTTTGCGCGCGACCGTTTGCTGCCGAAACTAGAGACTGGTGACCTGGTGGCCATCCTGGATGCCGGAGCTTACGGGAGTTCCCTGACTTCGAACTACAATTCGCGCCCGCGTCCTGCCGAAGTGCTAGTTGAAGGGAAGTCTGTCCAGCTCATTCGCCGTCGCGAGACGACGGGAGACCTACTGAGGGCGGAATTGGAGATGTAGACTGGGCTGACTTGCGGAGATAACTGTTTCGCTTGCCGACCAGAATCGCAGGTAGTCGGAACTACTGGGAAGCCGAATTCTTGCCGACTGAGTCTGTCGCTAAACCCATGCTGGGCGGAGCATTGTTGCTGGCGACCGGCAGGGAAGCCTGGTTTCCGGGCACTGCCGGCTTGGAGGAATCCTGGCTCGGCCCGAGGCCCAGCTTGATCAGGGCACGGGAGTCAGGGGTCAGCTTGGTCTGCCAGCCCTGGTCGGACTGGAACTTGCTCATGGCTGACTGACTTGCGGAATCCCACTGGCCGGTTGGTTCGCCGGTCAGGTAGTGCTCACGGATGAGGGCGGTTTGAATCTCGCGGGCGCGATCCGGATCGATTTGACGCTGACCATGAAGTTGATGTGACGCGGGCTTCTTTTTCGCTGTTTTTGAGTGGCTCGCCGTTGGGGCGCGATGAGTCCGGGTTGCTCCTGCTGGGATCGCCAAGGCGGATGCGATCACAAGTAATGGAATCAACGACTTGCAGGCTCGAACAAAAAGCATGCGGAGCGACCTCACCGGGGAAGAAGTAACAAGCGACTTTCTTAGGGTATATTGCCGAGTTCGCGGTTTGCAATAAAAAGATGCTGGCGCCTGCAACTTTCGTTCGGCGCCAGCACCCACTTTGGTACTCGTTTTCCCTGTTACCTTCGGGCTATGGCAGCGTCCCCGCTCGGAAGACGCTTCCGCTCTTGGGGCTGCGTGGATCAAGGATCTCGAAGACGACATCCTGACCGGACTTGAGGTTTGAGATCGCGGCGCGGAAATCGGTCAGATTGGTCACCTTTTGCTTGTTGACGCTGACGATCACCCCACCCTGGGCGACACCGATCTCGTCGGCGAAGGAGCCCGGCTTGACGTCTTTCACGATCACGCCATGAATGCCGGTCTTCCCGGCAAGCCGACGCGGGAATCTCGTCAACAGCAAGACCGAGTTTGGTCTCGCTCCCGCTCGGTTGATCGGGGCCCTGGTTATCGTCGTTTTCAGCAACCAGGTTGTTGGCAAAGACCTTGCTGCGGTCGCCAATGGTGACGGTCGCCGTCTCGGTATTCCCATTACGCAGGTAGCCGAGCTTGGCAGTGCTGCCAGGCTTGCGAACCGCGATGTCGTTGACCAGATCGTCGCCATCCTTAATCTGCCGGCCATCGATCGTTACGATGATGTCGCCTGCCTTGAGGCCGGCTTTGTCGCCGGGGCCGCCCGGCTGTACATGGCTCACCAATACCCCGGACTTGAAGCCATAGACGCGGCCCACTGCGCTGGGCAAGTCTGGCTGGAAGGTGATGCCGATCGAGCCGCGCGTGACCTTGTGGTCTGGCCCGATGAGCTGGTTGTAGGTGTTGATGACAGTATTGGAGGGCATCGCAAAGCCAATGCCCTGATAGCCGGCGGATTGGGTATAAATCGCGGTATTGACGCCGATCACGTCACCGTCCATGTCCAGCAAAGGTCCGCCGGAGTTTCCGGGATTGATCGCCGCGTCGGTCTGGATGAAGTGCTGGAACTGTCCTTTGACGCCCTTTTCAATGGTGCGGTTCTTGGCAGAGACGATGCCTGCAGTCACGGTTTGCGAAAGATCGAACGGACTGCCGATGGCGATCACCCAGTCGCCGACCTGGGCTGATTCGGAGTTGCCCAGCTTGACGGTAGGCAGCGGCTCCTTGGCGTCGATCTTGATGACCGCGATGTCGGTGTCTTTGTCAACGCCGACGACGTGGGCCGGACGGCCCTGCTCGCCCTCGGGATCGGTCGACAGCTTCACGAAGATCTTGTCAGCCTTGTCGACGACGTGATTGTTGGTGATGATGTAGCCCTTGGGATCGACGATGAAACCCGATCCGAGCGATTCGCGGACGCCGCCGCCGTCATCGCCCCCCTGGTCGGGGCCGCCAAAAAAGCGGTTGAAGAAGTCCTGGAATCCGGGCGGCGCGTTCTGGCCACCCTGTCCGCCGCCATCCTGATCGTCATCTCATCATCGCCCGGCTGCTGGTCATCGGGATCGGACGGGGGGGGGGTGCGGGCGTGCGGATTTTTCCGCTTTGATGAGCTTACTTTTGGCAGCGTCTCGGTGTTGATGTTCACGACCGCAGGTCCTACTTCTTTTGCAATCTGGGAGAAGGTATTCGACAATGCCTTGGCATTGGGTATGCGGAGTGGATTCGCATCCGAGCTGTCGACCTTGTTTTCCTGGCCCTTGACGCCGTGGGCCGCCACCGAGCCAATCAAAATGCCGGCGGATAATGTGGCAAGAATCGTAAATGTCGTAGCGAGCCGGCCCAAGCGGAGCCGCTCAAATAAGGATTTCATTCAGGTCTTACCTCATACCTTCAGTGGACGTATCGGGTCATTCCACCCAATACCGTAGTATATCGACTTCGTCTGGAACGGTGCGGCGGTTGCGCAATTCGGTTGTGCCGGACACTAACTCTCCGAACGCTAACTCCTTAGACGCTGGAGCGGCCGGTTCTGTCGCAGAACCCGTCTTTCGCGTACGCGCGTGGGTTTTGCTCATGCAGCCGGTCGATCAATCTGGAACCGCTACTTCAGGGGGCGCCGCGGGGCTGAAGAATTCGGTAAGTCCCATGCCCGCGAGAATCAACAACGCCCCGAGGCTTTGGCGGCCGCTTAGTCCCTGGTGCAGGAAGAGCAGGGAAGTGAGCCAGGCGAAGAGCGGCTCGGCGGAGAGGATGAGCGCCGTGTGGCTTGCGGCGAGGTGCTTTTGTGCCCAGCTTTGAATGGTGAATGCGGCGGCCGTTGCCAGCACGGCGGCAACAAGCAAGGCAATCGCGAGCCCCGCGGTGAGGTGGATGTGGGGCTTTTCCAGTAATGGCGAACTGATCGCCATGACTATGGTGCAAAAGCCGACCTGTAACAAGGCCAGTTGCTCAAACGGGATTCGCTTTGCCAGGTGGGCGAGCGAGATCAGATGGAAGGCGAAAGAGATCGCGCAGCCGAGAGTGAGCACGTCTCCCAGGTTGATCCCCGTTCCGTTCGCCGGCAGATCCCGCGAAAACAAACCGGGCGCGGTCATCAGCGTGATTCCGAACAGCGCGACGAGCGCCCCGAGGTAGGCGTTCCAACCCGGACGCAACGAGCCGGAAACGCGAAGCGCGGGAACGACCGAGAGTAGGGGAACGATGATGACTGTCAATCCAGTGAGAAACGCCGACTTGGACGGGGTGGTGAGGGCCAGCCCTGCCGTCTGGAACTGATAGCCCACCGCCAGGAAGAAGCCGGCAACCGCACCTCCGACCAGCGCCTCGGGCGTTAATCGCCGAATATGCTTGCGATAGACGGCGGCGAGGCACAGCGTCGCCAGGGCCATGCGGATGAGGTTAAACAGAAGGGGCGAGATATCGTTCAGCGCGTCTTTGACGAGAACGAACGTCGAGCCCCATACAGCAACCACAGCGAGGAGCAGAAGGTGCGCCCGGAGTTTTTCCGACATATTCCGATCAGCCCTCCGGTGTCGATTTCAATGCTTCCCTGCCTGGCAGAATCCCGTCAGGATTGGGGAGCGTCGCTTGAATCCGCCAACGCCAACAGGAGCAGAAGGACCCTTCGCAGCCCCAGTTCGCGGTTGTGCGAGTCGTACCATTCGGCGTAGGTATGCACGCCGCCGCCATCGCCACCGGCGCCGATGCTCAACGCCTCGATGCCGAGCGAAAGCGGAATGTTGGCGTCGGTAGAGGCGAGGCGAATTTCGGTGCGAATACCGAGATGGCGATCGACAGCTCGCAAAAGCTCGAGGATCTCTGCGTCTTGAGGAAGAGCTGCAGCGGGGCGGTCTCCGATCTTGCGCACCTCGAAATGGACGAGAGGGTTCGGGCGAGACTTGCCTGCGCGAGACGCGGCCCGTGCCTCGGATTTTGCGGCATCGCGGTTGGTTGCCAGCACTACATCCTCAACTGCGCGATGCAACTCGACCTCGAGGCGCACCAACTGCTCGGGATCGGTCGAGCGGAAATCGAAGCGTGCCGAAACGCTTTCCGGGATCGCGTTCACTGACGTACCGCCTTCGATTGTGCCGACGTTCCAGGTCGTGCGCGGCGATTCGCTCAGCTTGAGGGCCGCTAACCGCCCGATTACCATGCTCATGAGCACGATGGGGTTGGGTAGTCCGGCGTCGGTCCAGGAGTGTCCGCCGGGAGCGGAGATGGTAACGAGGAACCGCCGACTGCCGAGCGCCTCGGTGACTGCGACCTCATGTCCGGCGCCGTCCAGGACAATGTTGGCGCAGATACGCTTCCGCCACGCCGACTGCTGGTATAGGTAACGGATGCCGCGCAGGTCGCCCTCGCCTTCTTCGCCTACATTGCCCGCAAATAGAATTCCGCGACGCAAGGGCAATGCCGAGCCTTTTTCGCGGGCAGCTCTCAGCGCCGCGGCGATGGCCAGCAGACCGGCGAGTCCAGCGCCGTTGTCGCACGCGCCGGGAGCTTTGAGGCGATGGCTCTCCCGCTCGGCGCGAATTGCCGGTCCCAGCGGGGAAGATCGTGTCGATATGGGCGGAGAGCAGAAGGCATGGGATCGTCGCTATTGACACGCCGGCGAGATACCCAAGGGCATTGCCGCTCGCATCAACCTCCACATTGTCCAGGCCAAGGTCGCGAAATCGATCGCATAGCCACGCCGCCCGATCGCGCTCATGGAAAGGCGGCGCGGCGATCTCCACCAGTTCAGCCTGCCAGTCCATGATCCGAGGTTCCTGCAGGTGAAGCCACTGAAAGGCCTCGTGGACCGACCGCTGGCTGGCGAGATGAACGACTCGCGAAAAGGCCGATGCTCGTTCCAGGTCAGGCATGGGAATTCTTAAGCGTAGCATCGCGGCGTCACGCAAAACGCCTGCGGTGTTTGTCCGGACTCAGAAACTCTCCGGATACTTCACGGCGACCAGAAAAAGGCCGCGCGCCGGAGCGGTTGGTCCCGCGGCGCTTCTCAATCGCGCCGCGATGATCTCCGGAATTGAATCGGCATCCAGGCTGCCGCGACCGACCTCTAAGAAGGTTCCAACCAGGTTGCGCACCATGTGGTGAAGAAAGCCGTTTCCGGTGACGCGATAGGTCCAGTGGTCGGCTTCGGTTGTCCAGACAGAGTCGTGAATGCTTCGAATGCAGTTCTGTTCGTGCCGGCCGGTTTCCCGGGCACTCAAGTCCGGGTCGCTGGCCGCGAATGAGGTGAAGTCGTGTTCGCCGAGAACGTGCTGGGCGGCTTGGCGCATCGCTTCCAGTTCCAGGGACCAGTTGAAGGCGTAAACATAGCGGGCCAGCGTAGGCGGACAGATTTCCCCGCGATAGATTCGGTATTCGTACGTCTTCTTGACCGCACTGTGCCGTGCGTGAAAGCCCGGCGGCGCAATCTCCGCACTCAGAACGCGGATGGACTCGGGCAGGGTGCGATTGAGTGCGCGCATCAGGTTTTGCGGCGGGATCGGTGCGCTGAGGCTGAACGAGGCTACCTGGCCCAGGGCGTGCACTCCTGCATCGGTACGGCCCGATCCCTGGGGTAATACCCGCTCGCCGGTGATTCTTTCGATGGCGTCTGACAATTCCCCCTGGATCGTCGGCTGATCGGGCTGTACCTGCCACCCGCAGAAATCGGAGCCATCGTAGGCGAGGACTGCCTTCCAGTTCTTAGGGGGGCCGGAATCGGTTGCGTTATGTGAAATCGTTCATGGCCGAGAGCTTCCAGTATCTCCCCTTCGCATCACTCCGCTCTTCTCATCCCGATATTTAACGGAGCGCGCAGATGAGCGCAGGTGCAACCTCGGAGGGTCTCCAAGGTTACTATGAGGTCGCATCGGCCCTCGGCAGGGCTAGTTCATTTTCCGAGGGCGGTAAGATAGATAGAGTCTCCGTGAAGTTCTTCAGATTACTGCCCTGAAAGTTGGGCAGAAAACCGTCTGGAAGGAACGAACCGAGGCCGGTTCACGTATGGATTGGTGACGGCCGCACCATTGCCGGGCAGTTTCTTCGGTGTTGGAGCAGGTAGCGGGGAAGTCTCTTAATTCGGGGCGCAGCGGGTTATTTCGGAGTCGAACCGGGACTCTGCCGCGTCTGACTAGAACGCATATTGAAACAGTGGAGAAGGGCGAATGCATCTTTTGTTCGAACGTAGAGGCAAGCGGCAGAGTGTGCCATCCTCGCCAGCGCCAGCCAAACCGGAGCAAACCGGGAGTTTTCAGAGCTTTCGCCGACTACAGGCCGGGGCGGCGATCGCTTGCCTGCTGTTGAGCACAGTACCGCAGTCCGCCTTCGCGCAGCAACAAGCCAGCTACGGCGCCGAGTCCTACGAGTGCCCCAGGGACGATGATCGACCTTCACCCGACTTCGCGGGATTTTCGTGTTCCCAGGAGCTACTGGAAGAATCCATTCGCTCCGTATACGCCCACGACGGTTGAACCGGCGTCGATCATGAATTCAACACGTCTGGAAGATTTGGCCAAGGGCGGAAAGATTTACCTGAGCTTGAGCGATGCGGTCGTCCTGGCGCTTGAGAACAACTACGACATCGCTATCCAGCGTTTCAACATCGACATCGCCGACACCGACATCCTGCGCGCCAAGGCCGGCTATAACCTCCTCGGCGCCCCCAACGGCCTGGTAGAAAACACCATCGGCGGGACTAATTCGTTGCTCCAGGCGAGCGGCGGCGGCCCTGGAGGTACCTCTGCCGGTGCGGGCGGGGCAGGTGCAGGCGCCTCGGGACTGACCCTAAGTACCAACGGCCTGGGCCCGCAACCCGAGGTCCTCGACCCGACCTTGACGGGGACGATCCAGCTGCAGCGGCAAACACAGCCGACAGCGAGTTCCTTTTCGGGACCGGTCGTGAATACCCACACTAACGAATACGACTTCGAATATACCCAAGGGTGGATCACTGGAACGGCGCTTCAGGTGGGCTTCAACAACAGCCGGACCGCAACGGACGCGCCGTTTACTACCTACAGCCCGGCCCTGCAGTCCAATTTTATGGCGACGGTGACTCAGCATCTAGCCTATGGCTTTGGGCCCGGGATTAATAAGCGCCTGATCATCCAGGCGAAGAACGATCGACACATTACCGACGCGGGATTCCGGCAGCAGATTCTCTACACCGTCAACCAGGTGGAGAACATTTATTGGGGACTGGTCAGCGCTTATGAGGATGTCCAGTCGAAACAGCGCGCCCTTGAACAGTCGAAGCAGCTCGCTGCGGACAACCACAAGCAGCTTGAGATCGGCACCATGGCGCCGCTCGACGTCGTGCAGTCGGAGAGCAATGTGGCCAGCGATCAACAGGCCCTGGTTGCCTCTCAGAGCGCCCTTGAGTATCAACAGCTGGTCATCAAGCAGGCGATCGCTCGAAATTTGACCGATCCGACGCTTTCCGCTGCCCCGGTCATTCCAACCGATCGCATATCCATTCTCGAGACGCCAGAGGAGAAGATGCCAGTCGATGATCTAGTGAAACAGGCGAATGCGAACCGGCCGGACGTTCAGCAGGCGCTGCTTGGTCTTGAAAAACGACGAGATCACCCTTCGGGCGGAACGCAATGCTCTGCTTCCTCAGGTCGATCTTTACGGCTACTACGGAGGTTACGCACTGGGTGGCGCGGCTGGCCCCAACTGCACGATTTTTAATGCCGAATTCGAGAGTGTACCTTGCACTCCGGAGACGACACCGACGATCGACTACTCCCATACCTTCCAAAACCTGTTCAATAATTCTGGACCGGATAAAGGAGTTGGCTTAAATATCAACATCCCCATTCGCAACCGAAAGGCCCAGTCGGAGCAAGTGCGTTCGGTTCTCGAATACCGCCAGGCACAACTCCAGCTGCAGCAGATTTACCTGAAGGTTAGGATGCAGGTGATCAACGGACAATATGCGTTGACCAACGATCGCGCCCAGGTGGAATCCGCCCAGTCTGCCGCCGATTACAACGCGCAAAGTCTGGACTCGGAGCAGAAGAAATACCGGCTGGGAGCTTCGACTACCGCCGCCGTCCTTTTACAGCAGCGCAATTTATCGAATGCGGAAAATCAATTGATCACCGCCCGCGCTGCCTACGCGAAAGACCGCGCGGCGCTTTCGCAGATATTGGCAGACACGCTGGATCGCTACGGTATCAGCTTGCAAGATGCGGTCACCGGCAACGTGAAGCAGATCCCGGTCATTCCAGGCCTCGAACCCGCCAAGGCACAGCCTGAGGTAGCCGTTCCAAACCAGCAACAGCGGCTACAGCAGCAGGAACAGGCACCGCCGGCGGCAACTCCGCCTCTTCCGCCACAACCAACGACACCTCCGCAACAGCCTCAGCAATGATGTAGAACGCCCGGCCGAAAAGCCGGGCGTTTTGTCTTGCGACCGTGGTTGCTTAGAGCAAAAGTACAGTTGGTGTAATTTGCGGAGTTTGTCTCAGTAGGCGTTTTTCCGGGGAAAAACACCTGCCGGGCGGTGCACCTCACACTACGCTAGCTGTACTTTTGCTCTAGCCGCGGAATTGCGGAAGCTGGCCATCAGAGGCTATATTCCTTTTTCGTATCCTCATCGGTTGTTCACTCATCGTTTACTCACTGAGGCCCATAGCAATAATGTCCGAATGGAACCGCCGCACCTTTTTGCGTCACTCCGCACAAGCAGCAGCCCTGACGGCTCTACCCTGGTCGACAGCTCGATCCGCTTTGTCCGCTGGCAAGGATGCAACTACGTTTCCGAAGGGCTTTCACTGGGGTGCTTCCACTTCGGCGATGCAGATCGAAGGCTCACCGTATGCGGATGGCGGCGGCCGCTCGATTTGGGGCGCCTTTGAGGCGAAGCCGGGCAACATCAAGGATGGCAGCACTAACTGGATCGCCGATGACGAGTACCACCGCTACGCCGAAGACATCGGCCACATGCGCGATCTGGGAATGAATTCGTACCGGTTCTCGATCGGCTGGCCTCGGGTGCTTCCTGAAGGGAAAGGGACGCCCAACGAAGCGGGACTTGCCTATTACGACAAGCTGATCGACGATCTGCTGGCGGCGAAGATCACGCCGTTCGTGACGATCTATCATTTCGACTACCCCGAAGCGCTGCAGCAACTGGGGGGATGGCTGAACGCAGACAGCCCCCAGTGGCTTGCGGATTATGCGCACTTGTTGTCCAGCCGGTTTTCTGACCGTGTGACGAATTGGCTCACGATTAACGAGCCGAACATCCTTTGGGGATTTGGCGCCGAAGCCGGAATCATGCCGCCCTCGCTGAAGCTGAATAACGCAGACCTGGCCAAAGGCGCTCACCACCTCCTGCTCGGCCATGGGCGCTCTGTCGAGGCAATGCGCGCGGCTGCGAAGAAGCCGGTTAAGATAGGCCTGCCCTATGCGGGTATGCTCTCTATCCCGGCCAGCGCTTCGCCGCAGGATGTCGAGTCGGCGCGTTCTGCTTCGTTTGCGGTCGAGAAGCGAACGATTATCCCGCTACAGCCAGCGATGATCATGATGAACAATTCCTGGTGGCTCGACCCAATCTATCTCGGCCATTATCCCGAAGAGGGTTTCAAGCTGTTTCCGGCTGCCGAGAAGCTGGCGACACCCGCCGACATGCGCATCATTCATCAGCCCCTGGATTATTGTGCGGTCAATCTTTACTTTGCTCCGACGGTCAAAGCCGGCTCTGACGGGAAACCCGAGCTGGTTCCTGACTCGCCGACCGCACCTCGCTCTCATTACGGCTGGGCGATTACTCCGGAACTCCTCTATTGGGCGCCAAAGTTCCTGGCTGAGCGCTACAAGAAGCCGATTCTGATTACTGAGAACGGCGTCTCGCTTGCCGACGTGCCTTCGGCCGACGGAAAGGTCCATGATCCCGGGCGAATCTCTTTTCTCAACAGCTACCTGGCGGCATACAAACGAGCCCATAGCGAGGGAGTTCCGCTGGCGGGCTATCTTCACTGGTCATTGCTCGACAACTGGGAGTTCAGCGAGGGCTACGAACAGCGTTTTGGCTTGATTTACGTCGACCGGAAGACGCAGCAGCGCATCGTCAAAGACTCGGCTAACCACTACAAGCAGATTATTGAGAGCAACGGCGCGTCGCTCTAGCGGGCTAGTTGTTTTCGCCGGTAAAGGGATTGGTCTCGCGCGACTTCGAGGCGGTCGGGTCCGGAATCCCCGAGAGGGTGTTGGGCGCCGATGCTGCAGATGCTACCGCGCTCGCAGACTCTGTCCCGAGTACCCGGAACGGATCCCCAGGAAGTATTCCGTTTTCATCGAGCGCGAGCAGAATTCTTCTCTGCACCTCACGCACTACTGGGGCTTGCTGGTTGGCCAGCGTCCTGATCTGTATAGGGTAGATGACCTGGGAACCTTTTATGGAGTCGACGCCGAGCAACTTGGGGTCGGTGAGAAAGGTTGCGTTGTAGGCAGGATCATTGCGGACGGCCATTGCGGCATCCAGAAGCACGGGCATCACCTTGCCCGGATCGGCGGAGAGGTCGACAGAGACATTGATCGTCGCCACCGAGTAGTCGCGCGTGAGGTTGGCGACGGTGGTGATCTGCGAGTTTGGAATGGTGTAGAGGGTTCCATCTCCATCGCGAAGCATGGTCGTGCGTAACGACATTGATTCAACGGTGCCGCTGAGCCCTGCAAGCCGCACCGCGTCACCAACGTTGTATTGGTCCTCGATCAGGATCAGCATTCCATTTAGGCAGTCTTTTACTATGGTCTGCGCAGCCAGGCCGATCGCCACACCGGCGACGCCGGCGCTGGTCAGCAGAGGCGCCAGGTTGAATTTGAAGACGTCGCTCAGGATTTGCAACAACGCGAGGAATCCAATGATGCCAATCGTCGTCGCGCGCAGAACCGAGGCCACGGTCTTGATCTGTGCGACGCGGCCGGCGCCGATAGTGGTTCGCCCGTCGGCAAAGGTGGTCATCCTCCGGGTTACCAGGTTGACGATCCAGATCAGCGCCCAGGCGAACGCGACGACTCCAAGAAGTGTGGGGAGATCGCGATGGGCAAAAACCTGCATGTAACCCAGCCAATCCTGCGCCATTTGGTAGAAGAATTGATGCGCGGATTCCGGGGATCTAGCGATAGCAATGAGCATAAATAACGTGATGTTTCCAAGCGGGCACCGCGTCGCTTACTTTTCTATAATCAACCCATGGGGAGTCTATTCGGCAAGTCGCGCGTGAACGCATACTCCAGATGCGGCTTCCTTGCGATCATCCTGGCGCTTTCGCCGACGCATCGCGCAGACAAGGCTCTGGGCCAGGCTCAGGCGCCCTCAACCTACCCGCCGACCACGGGGCAAGGGAGCGGGCGCCCGCCATTCGGCCAGGAGACGGATGCAGGCCAGGACCCCATGCTTCACCATGCTCAGCAAGAGGCTGCCAGGAAGCGCAACATCGAGCGCCAAAATAAGCTGCTGGCTGATTCCAGCCGAATCGTCGAGCTCGCCAACGAACTGAGCACCGGCGTCGAGCCCAAGGGCAAAGGTCCAACATCGGTTGCGATGTCCAAGAAGGCAGAGGAGATCGAGAAGCTGGCCAGAAGTGTAAGAGAGCACATGAAGTCAGAATAGGGCCGGGGAGCCGATCGTGACTGCGCGTTCCTTACAACCATCAGCGTTGATGAAGGCTGCCTGGCTTCGGAGGTTTTGCGGCCTGGGCGGCGATCGAGTTCGTAATTTCCAGGAACATCATCCTCAGGTTGAAGAGTGCAGTCTGCAACAGCTTCAGTTCACGATCGGTTAGGTTTCCCTTGGTTTTCTCGGACAGGACAGCCAACAGGTCGATCGACTGGCGCGCTCCGATGATGTCGACGCGTGGCTTCTGGCCGGGCTCCGCAGCGGCACCCATCGCAATCACGGCGGAAAGATAAAACGACTGCACGACTTGTTCGAAATCCACTTGTGGATTGGCGGGCGCACCGGGGTTCGCCTGGCGGATCATGTCGTCCAACTGGACGGAGGATTGCTGGTAGGCCGCGTGTTGCTCGGCCGATTCCTGGCTGGTGGGAACCGGGCCAAGCTGTTCTTCGATCGACTCATCGGACAGGCCGTCTTCGGCGAGTGCGGCCGTTCGCTCGGCAATTACTGTATCGACTGCATCGCCACCGGACGTGGGGTCAGGGGTTTCCTCCACAGGAGCGCTGGCGGTTGGGATGTCGTGTAGTTCTTCGGCACTGGAAGGATCGCGAAGCTCGCCATCGAGAGTGAACTTACGGCGGTCGGTAACGGTGAAGCTGCTTTGTTTCTCTGACATCGTGTTTTCCAGATTTCTTTGGTGGGATCGACTTGCGTTATGGGTTTATGAGGGCCTGAGAAGGTTTCTTGAAATCATTGCAGCAGCGGTGCCGGAGAGCGGTCGAGCACAGTGACAGTGCCGGCTTCGTAAACGATGGTTGCCTTGCGCTCCAGCGCCTCGGTGCGAATCGACCCGATAGCGACGGTTCCGTGAAACTCCGAGGCATCGAACTGAGCGAGACTGGTGAGTTGGCCGATCGTTGCGGAAGGGTTATCGGTCGTATACAGCTCAACCGGAACGGCCGGGGTTACGCCGTCCACCTGGAAATGCCGCAAGGTACGATGCACGGTTGCGCGGGAGCGGATTCGCTCGACGATCTCCTGGCCGAGATAGCATCCCTTGGTAAAATTGAGCGCTCTCGTCTGAGCGGTCTCCTGAGGCAGATGACGATCCGTTATATCCACGCTGAAGCGGGGCGTTCCTTCGAGGACCCGCAAGGCTTCGACAGCGTTGATTCCGATGGGTGTGGCGCCTGCTCCGGTCAGAGCATTCCAGATCGATAAGGCATGCTCGGGAGCAAACCAGAGTTCAAATCGGGGGCGAAGCTCGCCGAAGGCGTGGACCAAGGTGACGGCCGCCCCCGCCAGTTGGGCGTCTACCAGCTGCATGGGGGCGAGAGTGGAAGGGGTGAGGCCGAGGGTCTCGAGAGTTAAGGAGGCCCGAGGCCCGGTTAAGCCAATTCCCGTAGTTGTCTCGTCTAACGAATGGAGCTCCACATCATCCATAATGATGAAGTGATCGAGATGAGAGAGCAGGCGCGAGGCCTGCGAGCGGTCGGTGTCCAGCAAAACGTCGCTGGCCCGTCGATAAATGTAGCAATCCCCCTGGATGCGTCCCTGAGCGTTGAGGATGAAGTTGTAGTTGCCCTGGCCTTCAGGGAGGGCCTGGATAGCGTTCGAGACCATCCCGTTGAGCCAACGAAGACGGTCTTCGCCGGTGATGCGTATGCGGGTTCGATAGCCGAGATCGAAACAGGCAGCGCCGGACAGGGCGGCGGCAAGTTCGGTTTGAGTTGCGGAGAAGGTCTGCGGCGTGATTGCCCCCGCGTAGGGCGAGAGATTGAAGCTGCCAGTGTTCGTCTGCAGTTGGCTGGCGAGCGGAGTAGGGACCGCGGTGACATCAGGGGAAAGGGTTGCTGCTTCGCTCATGGCCGCCAGTTTCTACATGTTGATTATAGCCGCGCAGACGCAGTCTGGTCCGGCTGGCAAGAGAAAGGGAAGTTGAAGGGATGTTGATGTCTTTAGAGCAGAGAGTTATGAGAATCGTGGGCTTGATTTCCCTCGCCGCTGCGTTAACGGCTTCCGGGCTAGCCCAAACTGCGGGTGCGCCGACGGCGCCCGCCCAGACAGCGCAGCCGGATGGGACGGGAAATGCGGGGGCTGGAAATGCAGAGAAGCCGGCCGAAACCCACTTGACGAAGGCGCAGGCGAAGGAATTATTCCGTTCAGTCGACGACATTCTGCACTTTGCTTCGGACGATTCCAAGCTGCCGGTCAAACATGAGGTCAAGCGCAAGCTACAGACCAAGGCTTCGGTCGAGAAGTATGTCATCGATAAGTTCAACGACGATGAAGATGCCAAAAGGATGCAGCGGTCTGAGATCGTGTTGAAGAAGTTTGGCCTGCTCGACCGGGATTTTCAACTCAAGCCGTTCCTTATAAGCCTGCTAACCGAGCAGATCGCCGGCTACTACGACAGCAAAACCAAGACGGTAAACCTGCTCGACTGGATTAAGCCGGAGTCGCAGAAGCCAGTATTGGCGCATGAGTTGACGCACGCCCTCCAGGACCAGTACGTCAACCTGGATACCTGGGAGGACAAATCTCTCTCGGACATCTCGAAAGATTACGCCGACGACAACAAGCATATCGCCGTGGACGAGGTCGATACGGCGCGCGAGGCGGTGCTCGAGGGCCAGGCGATGGCCGTGTTTGTCGATTACTCCCTAAAGCCTTCCGGCAGGACGCTGCTGACCTCGCCTGACATCGGAGCGACGCTGCAGGACAACCTGAGCGACAATTCAGATTCTCCGATCATGGCTCGGGCCCCTTTGCTGTTGCAGGAATCGCTGCTTTTTCCCTATCGCGAGGGTCTGAATTTTGAACAGGCGCTGATGAAGGACAAAGGCATCGAGGGCGCGTTTGCCGGCGTGCTGGACCGGCCGCCGTCGACCAGCTTCGAGATCATGAACCCGAAGAGCTATGAGCGTAAGGTTACGGTTCCGCTGCTACAGATGCCGGACATCCACGGCCTGCTGGATGCTCAATACGATCCCTACGATATCGGGGTGATGGGGGCGCTCGATGTGCGCATTCTGACCGAGCTTTTTGCCGGCCAGCAGGCCGCGGACGCTCTCACCCCGGAGTGGGACGGCGGAATCTATTATGCGGCGCAGAGCAAAGCCGCCAAGACTCCGGAGCAAAAGGCGCAAACGAGCTCGGTCGCCCTGATATACCTCTCGGCCTGGAAAAGTCCTGAGGCGGCCAAGACCTTCGCCGCAATCTATGCCGCGGAAGTGGGCAAGAAGTATTCCGGCGTGAAACGCGACTCGTCCGCCGAGTCGAACGGCGAGCATATCTACAACACGAACGAGGGTCCGGTGCTGATTGCGATCGACGGCAACCAGGTTTTCTCCAGCGAAAGCTTCGACCTGTCTCTGGCCCGCAAGCTGGAACTGGTCATGGTGGGTGCGCAGGCGAGCGGGAATTTACAAACAGCCAGAGAACGTCCTGCGATGCCGGAACTCTCTGCCGGTATGGCCAACCTCATCGCCAGGTGCGGCCTCATGCGGTCAGGACTTACGCATTGATTTCGCGCCATTTATACTCAATTGGGACGTAAATCACTGGAAGTTCGGCCTTCTCTTGGAAGCGCGGCGGAGAGTAGTTTGCAAGCAGCGGAAATCGGAATTATCGGGGGCAGCGGGCTTTACACCATGCCCGGCCTCACCCACATCAGCGAACAGCGTATCACCACCCCCTTCGGCGACCCTTCGGACGCCTTCGTACTCGGCAACCTGGCTGGGCGACGCGTAGTGTTTCTTTCCCGGCATGGCCGCGGTCATCTGCTGCTGCCCTCGGAGCTCAACTTCCGCGCCAATATATTTGCGATGAAGATGTTAGGAGTGGAGCGAATCCTGTCCGTCTCCGCCGTGGGCTCGCTGAAGGCGGACCATAAACCCACTGACTTCGTCGTGCCCGACCAGTTCATCGACCGAACCTTTCATCGCGAGTCGACCTTCTTTGGCAACGGCGTCGTCGGTCACATCGCATTTGGAGATCCGATCTGCGCTGTGACGGCGGATGCGATCGTGAAGGCATGCGAACAGGTCGGCGTGGTTGGGAAGAGTGGCGGGACCTATGTCTGCATGGAAGGTCCGCAGTTCTCCACCCGTGCCGAGTCGAATCTCTATCGCAGCTGGGGCGCCGATATTATCGGTATGACGAATTTGCAAGAGGCGAAACTGGCCCGCGAAGCCGAGATTTGCTATGCGACGATGGCCATGGTCACCGACTACGATTGCTGGCACGAGGACCACGACGCGGTTACGGTTGAGCAGGTTGTAGCGGTGCTTAACCAGAACGCGGCGAACGCGGCCAAAGTGGTTGCCGCGGCGATCGCGGCGATTCCGTCGGAGCGCTCCTGCGCTTGCGCGAGCGCGTTGAAGTATGCGGTCTTGACCAATCCTGCAGCGATCTCACCGGCTGCGCACGAGCGGCTCGATCTGCTGCTGGGGAAGTATCTTTCTGTGAAGAGCGAGGCCTGATTCTTGTCTATTTTGGTTGTTGGCAGTGTTGCGTTCGACAGTATCGAAACCCCACATGGGCGCGTCGAGCATGTGCTCGGCGGGGCGGCTACTTTTTTTGCCCTCTCAGCAAGCTACTTTACGGATGTACGGGTAATTGGCGTGGTTGGCGAGGACTTCACCGCCGAGAATGAAGCCGTGTTAACCCGTCGCGGCATCGATACGCGCGGCCTGGAGCACGTTGCAGGGAAGAGCTTTCACTGGACCGGCTCTTATCTCAAGAACCTGAACGAAGCCCAGACACTCAAGACTGAGCTGAATGTCTTTGAGACCTTCGCGCCGAAAATTCCGACCGCCTATGAAGACAGCGATTTTCTCTTTCTGGCGAATATCGATCCAGTCCTGCAGGCCAATGTGCGCCGCCAGATGCGCGGCGTCAAGATGGTCTGCGGCGACACCATGAACTACTGGATCCACGATCATCGCGAGAACCTCAATAAAGTGCTAGCGGGGCTCGACGCCTTGTTGATCAACGATGGCGAGGCCAAGATGCTGGCAGGCGATGACAACCTGTTGCGGGCGGCAGGAAAGATACTGGCGACCGGACCAAAATCGCTGATCATCAAGCACGGTGAATATGGCGCGACTGCGTTTTTCAGTGACAGGTCGTTCGCCGGCGAAAGTGCGCAGAAGAATGGAAGCGAAAGGACGGCAATCCTTTCCGTCCCATTTCGTGCGCCGGCGTTACCGCTGGACACAGTCGTCGATCCAACCGGCGCGGGAGATTCATTTGCCGGGGGATTCTTTGGTTATCTGGCATCCCAGCCGGAGGTCACCTTGTCCTCCTTTAAGCGGGCGATGTTCTACGGTGGCGTGATGGGTTCCTTCGCCGTCGAGAAATTTGGTACCGAGCGCCTGCAACAGCTCAGCCGCGAAGAGATCGACCAGCGGTTCTCTCGCTTTCGCGAGATGTCGCATCTTGACTGATCTCGCATCGCCGGCGACAGCTCTCACGCCGGATCGGATCGAGCGCGATCAAATCACGCACGAGGCTCGGTTTGTCGGGCTGGTCGCGGCATTTCTCGGAGTTCTGACCTTCGCCTACTGTTCTCGGCACGATCTGTTGCTGCTCTATGGCGATGCGGTAGCGCACTTGCACATCGCCCGCCGGGTCTTTGATTCTCTCAACACCGGCTTTCGCCAGTTGGGGTCAGTCTGGCTGCCGTTGCCGCATCTGCTGATGATTCCTTTTGTGCAGCGCATGGCTTGGTGGCAGAGCGGGCTGGCCGGAGCTATTCCTTCCATCAGCTGTTACATATTGGGCTGCATCGGCATTTACAAGCTGACGCGCTTGTGGCAGAGCGCTGAGACGGCAACTGTAGCCGTCCTGTTTTACGGACTCAATCCGGGGCTGCTTTACATGCAGACTACTGCTATGACGGAGCCACTCTTTCTCGCGGAGATGATCTGGGCGTCGCTGCTGCTCGCAGAGTTTTGCCGGGCACTCGGAAGCAAGATCGAGGAGCAGGCCGAGCGCGCAGAGGAGAAGCGCGCTGCGCGCTTGCTCGTCTGCGCGGGTCTCGTCTTGCTCGCTGCTGTCTATACGCGTTACGACGGATGGATATTTGCTTCCTTTGCCTGGCTAGTGGCGGCCGTGGCAATGTGGCGCGGCAATCGTTGGCAGGGACGCACCGGCGGCGCCTTCGTACTCTTTACCGTGATGCTGGCCGTGGCGCCGTTACTCTGGATGGCCTACAACGCTAAGCAGTTTGGCGATCCGCTCGACTTTCTTCGCGGACCGTACTCCGCAAAGGCAATCGAGGAACGCACAACGCCTCCCGGCGCCTGGCATCATCCCGGATGGCACAGCATGAGGGTGGCGGCGCTCTATTTTCTCAAAGCCGCCGAGCTTGGCGCGGTGCCGTTGCGCTTTGCGAATATGCTGCTGGTGCTTACGATCCTAGGGACCCTGACGGCGATCGCCCGATGGTGGAGCGCAAGTCTCGCCGCGTTGCTGTTATTGTGGGTCCCGCTGCCTTTCTATGCTTATTCGGTTGCCTACGGTTCGGTGCCGATCTTCATCCCGCTGTGGTGGCCCCACTCCTGGTACAACACCCGCTACGGCATGGAGATGTTGCCGATATTTGCGATCTCGCTTGCCGTTTTCACGGACCTCTTGCTCGTGTTCGCCCGTAGATTGATCCCGAAATTTGCACCCGTGATACCGGCTATAGCAGCGCTTCTCATTGTGAGCAATAGCTTGGCCGTGGCGCGGGCGACACCGCTGGTGCTACAGGAAGCATTTGCCAACTCGCGGTCACGGATTCCATTCGAACAGGCTCTTGCGCGGACGCTGGGTTCGCTTTCAGTTCGTACTTCGGGACCGATCCTGATGTATACGTCGGAGCACATCGGCTCTCTACAGCGGGCGGGGATTCCGCTGAAGCGAACGATCAACGAGGGCGACTATTATGGGTGGTCGCCGGCCTTGAACAATCCGGCGGGATCGGCCTCGCTGGTGGTCGCCATCGACGGGGACGCGGTAGCCAAAGCGGTCAGGGAGCACCCTCAGGGGCTCGACCTGCAGACCGTGATCTGCTCGACCGATCAACAATGCGCGCGGATTTACAGTTCGCACACCTGGCGGGCGAACGAAGGAAGGTAGTAAATGTTAGGATGTCGCGAACCTAAGAGAACAACGCCGTGACGGATGCAGGATGGATCGGGGCGACTTTAGTTTTGCAGTAAGGAGGACCATTGATCCCGTTTGTGAAAGCGCATGCATGTGGCAATGATTTTTTGATCGTCAATTCCACGCCAATCGAAGACGCCGACCAGCGGAAGCTGGCAGTCCGGTTGTGCGCGCGGCACACGGGAATCGGTGCCGATGGAGTGGAGTTTTTGCGCTGGACGGGGGACCGCGCCGCAACTATCCGGCTCTTTAATATCGACGGATCGATCGCCGAGATTTCCGGCAATGGAACTCGTTGCGTTGCAGCGTGGATGGCACATCAAAAAGGGGCCGACGTCGGAGAAGTCTTCTCGATCAGGACGGATGCAGGTATCCGGGAGTGCCGCATTGTAGGTGTCTCAGAGCATTCCTTCGAGATCTCGGCAACGATGGGAGTGCCGATCGTTTCGCGACAAGAAGTCACTTTGTCTGGTGGCATGACGATTACGGGCGCTGCTGTTTCGATGGGAAATCCACACTTCATCATTTTTGTAGAAGATAAACACTTTGCTGTCTCTGGTTTGGAGTGGGAGTCGATCGGGCGCGAGATATGCTTTCATCCCGATTTTCCGTATCAAACGAACGTGGAGTTTGTGCGCGTCGTAAATCCCGATGAGATCGAGATCCGGGTTTTTGAGCGTGGCGTCGGGCCGACGACATCTTCAGGAACAGGGACATGCGCTTCTGCCGCAGCGGCCATCGCTTTACGCGGGATGAGCGGGACCCTGCTTGTTCGGGCCCGAGGTGGAACGCAGCTGGTTTCCTGGCCGGGTCTTTCTGCGGAAGGTGCGAGGGAAATGACGCTGACCGGGCCTGCTGAATTGATTGCGCAGGGAGAGGCGTACTCGTGATCGTGCCGAAGCTGAAGCCTGCACCAGTGCCGGCAGGGTCAACCATCGCGGTGGTTGCTCCAGCCAGTTCAGCAAGATCCGAGCGACTTGATGCTGGCATCGCTGCATTGCGTACTTTGGGCTACAAAGCGGTCGAAAGCGGGCATCTGCGCGGGCACGTCTCCCACTATTTCTCGGCGACTGCGGAAGAGCGGCTACAGGATTTTCACGCGGCCTTTGCCGATCCGGCGATTGCGGCGATCTTTTGTAGCCGTGGCGGTTATGGTTCGAATTATCTACTGGAGGGTCTTGACCTCGACCTGATTCGCCGGAATCCGAAACCGCTCTTTGCCTACAGTGACTTGAGCGTCGTCCAGACGTGGCTTCTCGATCGAGTTGGACTGGTTTCGTTTCATGGCCCGATGGCCGCGGCTGATTTCTGTCGCGAAGGCGGAGTCCATCATCCGAGTTTCGACGCGGCGATCAGCGGAGGAATGGCTTCTCTGGGTGCGGCGGAAGGCTTGCGGACGCTTCGTCCAGGTTCAGCTACAGGTACCCTCTATGGTGGATGCCTCAGCATGATCGTCTCGTCACTCGGCACGCCGTTTGCAGCGGAAACGGAAGGCAAGCTGCTCTTTATCGAGGACGTGAACGTGAAACCCTACCAGATCGATCGCATGCTGCGGCAGCTGATTCTCGCGGGCAAGTTGGACGGGGTCAGGGGAATTATCTTCGGAGAGATGCAGGACTGTGCATTCCCGAATGGCGAACGAGGTCAACTCGAGGCGATGCTGCTGCGAGTGCTGGAACGGTTCGAGGGGCCGATTGGAATTGGGCTGCGATCCGGCCACGTCTCCCGATCGAACGTGACGCTTCCATTTGGGATTGAAGCGCGCCTCGACCTCAATGACGATAACAATGGAATTGGCGCAACTCTGCAATTCTTGGAGGCGGCGGTAGGGAATTGAGTGCAATGCAGGCATCCATAAGCAAGAGACACATTCATCTGATCGGCATTTGTGGCACGGCAATGGCTTCGCTGGCCGGAATGTTGCAACTGAAGGGGCATCGGGTCACCGGCTCCGATATGGCGGCGTATCCGCCGATGTCCGGCTTTTTGCATGAACTAGGCATCATCATTGCGGAACCATTCTCGGCGAAGAACCTCGACCCTGCGCCTGATCTCGTGATCGTGGGCAATGCGTTGTCGCGGGGCAATCCAGAAGTCGAGTTCATCCTGGATCAGAGAATTCCGTTTACCTCGTTGGCGCGAATCATTCACGATGAGTTCGTCGCCGGCCACGAATCGTTGGTCGTTGCCGGTACCCACGGCAAGACCACGACCACCAGCATACTCGCGTGGATCTACGAAGTTGCGGCACGCCGGGATCCGCAACTCGCGCCCTCGTTTCTGATAGGCGGCATCGCTGAGAATTTTGGATCGAGCTTTCAGTTACGGGCGGGCCGTCCCTTCATCATCGAGGGCGACGAGTACGACACTGCGTTTTTCGACAAAGGCCCGAAGTTCATGCACTACTTTCCCGATGCGCTCATTCTCACCCACGTTGAGTTCGATCACGCCGATATCTACCGTGACCTTGATTCAGTGAAGACCGCATTCAAGCGGCTGGTCAATCTAGTACCCCGGCGCGGCAGAATCGTTGCCTTTGACGGTTCGGAGAATGTAACTGAGTGTGTCGCAAAAGCCTTCTGTGCGGTCGAGCGCTATGGCTTCCATGCCAATTCCTACTGGCGCCTGGCCGATCTGACTCAGCAACAAGGGCAGTCCAAGTGGCGAGTGTTTCGCGAGGGGCGTGAATGGGGCGAGTTCACGCTGCCGATGGCTGGCGAACATAATGCGCTCAACGCGTCTGCTGCTGCTGCTTTGGCATCCGGTCATGGAGTGCCGCTTGATGCGATCGAGGAAGCTCTGCGTAGGTTTGCGAGCGTGAAGCGAAGGCTCGAGGTGAAGGCGGTCATCGATGGAATCACGATCATCGACGATTTTGCCCATCATCCGACGGCCATTCGCGAGACGCTGCGCGCGCTGCGGTCGTCGCACCCCGGTGCGCGCCTATGGGCGGTGCTCGAGCCACGCTCGAATACGCTGCGCCGGAACGTATTTGAGCGCGAGCTCGTCGAGGCCCTCGGTCTAGCCGACGAGATCGTTCTCTCTGGAGTCTTTAAGCAGGAGAGCATTCCAGAGGGCGAGCGGCTTCATCCAGAGACCATCGTGAAGAGTTTGAAGGAAGCGGGGCATTCCGCCGAGCTTCATGCCACCGCCGATGCAATCGTCGAGGCCATCGTGCCCAGATTGCGAGAAGGCGATCTTCTCGCTGTTTTATCTAACGGCGGATTTGACGGAATCTACGAGAAGCTGCCGGCGCACCTGGCGGCGCGACGCACGGGAGTCGTTCGATGATCCCTGCACTGACTCTTTTGTTCACGTACATCGTGCTGGCGATTCCCGCGGCGCTGGTTGGAATTCCCTGGACATTGATCAGCGGAGACATCCGGCTCCTGTATCGATGGGCCATGTGGATTTTGCGGACTGGGCTACGCCTGGCAGGGATCCGCATTGACTTCACCGGTGGAGAGGTTGTTCCGGCGGGCGCCGCGTGCATCTTTATGGCGAACCATGTTTCGAACCTTGACCCACCGATCCTTTTGCCGCTGATTCCGGGACGGACCTCGGTTTATCTCAAGCGCTCGTTGATGAAGATTCCGGTTCTTGGTTATGGCATGAAGCTCGGCGATTTCATTCCTGTCGACCGTGACGGGCGGCTCGATAGCGCCAAGGAGAGCGTCCGCGTCGGTGTGCGGGTGCTGCAATCGGGCTTGCATGTGATGACTTTCGTCGAAGGTACCCGCTCGCGGACTGGGCGGCTGCAGTCGTTCAAGAAAGGCCCATTTCATCTGGCGATGGAGTCTGGCGCCGCTGTGATTCCCGTTTCGATCTGGGGTACTGAAACGATGATGAAGAAGGGTGGCCTGACGATTGTTCCCGGCGTCGCTCATGTTCAGTTTCATGGGCCGCTCTGGCCGCGCGATTATAAGAGCCGGGAAGAGCTGCTCGCCGCGACGAGGACGGAGATCGAATCTGGTCTTCCGGAGTGGATGCGGACAACCGACGGCGAGATGGCGCGACACGCATAGGTAGTCATGCGCGAACGAAAATCTGCGCGGCGCTTTGCGAAAGTTCTATTTGATGAATGCATCGTAGCCTGCGCTGGAGAGCTTCTGGCGCATGGCTTTAGCTTCATCGCGATTACTGAAAGGCCCTACCTGGACATGAAGCAGCTTGTCCTGCGGCTCGGTGCGAATGGTTGGGGTGAACCCATTCTTGCGCAGCGCATCTGCGAGGGCCTCGGCATCGGGCCTGTTCTTGACTGCGGCGATCTGCACCATGATGGTTCCGACTGACGCACTCGCAGGCTGAGGAATAGCTGCCGTTGGTGCTGGAATCAGAGTCGTCGCGACCTTCTGAACTGCGGCAGGTTTGGGCGATTCCGGAGCAGTTGTGGCAGCCGTCTGCAGCGAGGTGGTTTGCTGGGGTTGCGTCGTTTGTTGCACCGGGGCCGTAACAGTGGTGGACTGGGTTGCCGCGGGCAGCACGACCCGCGCGGCGTCCAAGGGTTGTTCGGGTACCAGGGCGGAAGGTTTCGGTGCGGCCGGTGTCCCCACTGATTTCGGTGCGACATAAAGAGGTTCGGAGGAAACATACGGGCCTGGGGTGCGATGTCCCATCATGTAGCCAAATCCGAAGAAGACGCCACAGACCAATGCCAGCCCGAAGAAGACGCCGATGAGCGTGCCCATACCCAGGCTCAACTCCGCGCTAGTGTCGACCAGATCATCTTCATCGTAGACGGCGGCATGTCTCATTCATTTTCCTTGGGGGCAATGGTCGGAGTTACGTCGGCTGGCGCGAAGTTCATGGTTTTGTTGAAGAGCGTCAGCAACTCCAGCGGCAGGGGGAAGACGATCGTCGTGTTCTTCTCGACGCCGATCTCAGAGAGTGTCTGAAGATAACGAAGTTGGAGCGTCATGGGCTGGGTGGCCATCAGCTGGGCCGCGTCTACCAGCTTTTGTGCGGCGTTGAACTCGCCCTCGGCATGAATGATTTTGGAACGTTTGTCGCGCTCCGCTTCTGCCTGCTTGGCCATCGCGCGCAGCATTGACTCCGGCAGATCGACCTGCTTGACCTCGACGCTAACTACCTTGACGCCCCACGGCTCGGTCCGCTGGTCGATGATGGTCTGGATACGCTGATTGAGAGCATCTCGGTGCGAGAGCAGGCCGTCGAGTTCGACTTCGCCTAAGACCGAACGCAATGTGGTCTGGGCAAACTGCGAGGTTTGGTAGACATAGTTCGCAACTTCGATCACGGCCCGTGATGGATCGAGTACTCGCAGGGTTATGACTGCATTTACCTTCAGCGTTACGTTGTCGCGAGTGATGACGTCTTGTGGAGGAACTTCCAGAACTTCCTGCCGAAGGGATACGCGAACAATCTGATCGAAGGGACGAAAGACGAGAATGACTCCGGGGCCTTTGGGCTGAGGAAGGACCTTGCCGAGGCGGAAGACAACGCCGCGCTCATATTCGCGAAGAATAATGACCGAGCTAAAGAGGTAAAAGATCAGAATCGCGAAGAAGACCAGTACCGGGATGCTTCCCATATTCGAGCCTTTCTGAGGCCTAATTTTATAGTGGTTGATTGGCGTGGCTAGCGGTTAGTTGGCTCCGGAACAGCGGTGGGAATCCGGTCTACCAACAGGGTCAGATTGCGCACCCCGCGCACCTGAACCGCCTCTCCGGGTGCAACCGGCGCGGGGGATTCCGCTTGCCACAGCTCGCCGTGGACGAGGACCTGGCCTGCTGGCGAGAGGGGTTGCTGCGCGATTGCGGTGAGGCCGATGAGTGCATCGACCCCTACAAGAGATTTATTGCGCCTGGCACGGATGGCGAGGCGCACCAGAAAAAGCGTGATCAGACCGAAGGCTGCGCCGGCTGCGATTGCCGTTGCGGGGTGAACCTGAAGCTCCGGAATTGGCCCATCCACCAGCGTCAGCAGTCCAAAGACCAGGCAAACGGTGCCTGCCCCGGCAAGAACTCCGTGGCTGGCGAACTTCGCTTCCAGAACCAGCAGCACGAGAGCGCCCACGATCAGCATCACCGCGGTGTAGCGAATCGGCAACAGATTGAGCGAGAAGAGGGAGATCAGGACGAAGAGCGTGCCCAACGCTCCGGGGACGATCGTGCCCGGTGCGTTGAACTCGAGATAGATCAGCAGCCCGCCAACGATTAGCAAGAGCACAGCCAGGTTAGGATCGGTCAGCTTGTCGAGCAGCTTCTCGCGGAGCACGGGATCGACGACTACAAGCTCCGCACCCTTCGTGTGGAGTGTCGTGGATCTCCCATTGAATCGGGTGATCGTCTTGCCGTCGATGACGTCGAGCAAGTCGCGGTCATTGGCGGCCACGACCGTGATCAGGTTGAGTTTGAGGGCTTCCTGCTCGGTGTAAGACTTGGAGTTGAGCACCGCGTCTTCCGCCGCCGAGGTGTTACGGTTCCGCAGCGCGACAAACGATCGCAGAAATGCGGTCGTGTCGTTCTCCATCTTCTGCTTCATGACCGGATCGACTTGTCCGCCACCCTCGATAACCGGGTGAGAGGCTCCGGCATTGGTGCCGGGCGCCATGGCCGCGATGTCTGCGGATTCCAGAAGGAAGAAACCTGCCGAACCGGCGCGACTGCCGGAAGGCGCCACGTAGACGATCACGGGAACCGACGAATCGAGTATCTGGCGCACCATCTCACGGGTTGTCTCGAGCAGACCGCCAGGGGTGTTCAGCTCGATCAGGATGGCTTCCGCGTGGATACCGGTGGCGTGCCTCAGGCCCCGGCCAAGATATTCCTCGCTGATTGGCTGGATGGTGTCGCTCAGATGGAGGACGACAACCTGGGGAGCCGCGGCATGGCTAGATTGAGGGAAAACGAAGAGCAGGGAGAGAAGGAAGAAGGTAACGACGGCGCGGCTTAGGCTGCGGTTTTTCACTGCACCTGCTGACCCTTTGATTGTAGCGCCTGACGCAAGCCCAAAGCCGTTCCGTTCTTCGGATCGAGTTGAAGTGCCTGGCCCACCTCCCCGGCCGCCGACGAAAGTTGGCCACTCTGCAGGTCAAGCTGAGCTAGCACGACGTGGGCCTCGGCATTCGGTTTGAGTTGAAGCGACTGCTGCGCTTCCAGCCGAGCGTTCTTCGCGTCGCCGCTACGTTCACGCACTTCGGCCAGGCCAACATGGGCCGCGGCGTCGGTTGGGTCGGCCGCAATCGCACTTTGAAACTGGCGCTCTGCCTCGAGCAGAAGACCGCTGTTCAGGTAGCGGTTTCCCGCCGCCGTCAATGCCGCGGAGCGCGTCGCCGGGGGCTGGGTCGCGAGCTTCATCGCCTCCATCTGATCGATTTCATAGGCAGCCTGGCGGAAGGCGGTTTCATTGTAGGTGCGCTTGATGCGCTCGAGCGGCCCCTGGGGATTTGCCGTTGCCGTGGCCGAGGCGTTGGTCTTTATTGCGGAGTTGGTTGCGGTGTTTTGCAGAGATGCCAGCAGTGCCTGGGCTTCTGCGTCCTGTGGCCGCAGCTTCAGACATTCACCAACTTCATGCATCGCGCTCGAAATGTCGTTGCGGCGGCGCAGAGCCAGGGCAAGGTTGAAATGGTAATCGGGATCCCGTGGATCGGTATTTACAGCCTGTTGAAAGAGCGCCACGGCGTCGCGATTGCGGCGGCTCGAGGCGACTCCCTGGTTGTTGATCACTTCAGAGAGCGGCAGTTGCATGGCCACAAAAGCGAAGGACTCCTCGGCCTGCACGTAGTTGCCGGTGTAAAACGAAGCCAGACCGCGCTCGAAGGCGGCATCGAGCGCACCGGCGTCTGTGTTCGGAAGCTTGGCGAAGGCCGAGGCGGCCAGCTCGTAGTCCTGTTGATGGAAATAAAGCTGCCCCAGGGCGAGCCACGCGGGATAATATGTGGGGTCGATCCGCACCGCTTCCTGTAGGTGCTTGGTTCGTTCGATGGGAGTGCTCTCGACCAGGCCGCGAATGTAGTTCTCGAAGGCGGCGAGCGGTAGACCCGCATCGGCGGCAAGAAACGTCTGTTGGGCGACCAGGTACGTGGGGTCGATCTGCCGGACGAGCTGCCAGGCCACGCTATTGATTCCGTCAAGCAGCCGCGGCATATCAACCTGCGCCTCAACCGGGGCAGTCAGGCGCAGGGCGCTAACGTCGAGAATGCGTGCCCTGATCGTCAACTGTTTGCCATCGCTCATATATGTGCCGAGGATCACCGAGTCCGCATCGAGATTTTGCGCCAGACGGATAGTGCTGGCTCGTGACGGGCGGAAGTTGGGCGGCAGCCCAAGATGGTCCAGGGCGTAAAGGCGGTCTTCACGACCGATCGGGAGAAAGCCAGCGGACTCCAAACGGCGGTTGATGATCTCAGGCATCGACTCGCCCATCCAGTCAATGTTGGCTTCGCCCGATTTGTTTTCAAAGGGCAACACCAGGATCAAGTGTCCATGCGATGCTACCGGGGAAGCGGTCGCGGGGGTCTGTTGGGCCAGTGCGCAGACGGCGATTCCAATGGCCAGCAAGGCCACAATCGGTCGGAGGGCAAAGGAAGGTTTCACGCAGTTTTGATTATAGTTGCGGCAGTGATTACGGCAGCGGAAGTTGGCCAGGATGCAGCCCCGCTAATTGCGGTCTGTCGAAGTGCAGTACGGCGGCCCACTGCCCATTGCGGTCGCCTTCCCAGATCAACTGGCCGTCGAGCAGGTGGGCGATCTTCTCCGGCGTCATGTCATGGTGAAAGTCGAAGAATCGAGTGTCCAGCTCCTCGCTTTTTGGCCCGAGACTGAATGGCAGATTCGGCGGGTCATATTTTGTTGAAAAGGCGAAGGCGACGGAGTACGGTTCAGGGCGTTGTGCCGCCTTCTGGATTTCAGGCAGAGAAAAGTTTTCAATCTTCACCACTGGTATTGGCTTGCGTACGTAGCCGAGTTCGGGCTTCGATAGCTCGTCGGTGGCCGGCCATGCCGTCAGGACGGTGGACTGAGGGTATTGGCGGACGATCCGCCCGATCGCTTGTTGATGCAGGCGAATGACGTCGGCGTAAGCCAGGTTGTCTTCGGGCGCGAAGCGGTAAGGCGGGTTGACGCGAAGTCCGGCGATGAATGCAACCGCGGTGAGAAGCGCCAGCACCGGCCAATAGCGCACTCGCCGCCGCCAGGTGTTGACGCAAAGAAGCAGCATTAGCGGATAGAGCGGGAGCAGATACCGCGTGAGCAACGCACCGCCGAGCACAGAGAAGAGCAGGAGGTTCGCAATGATGATGATGACGATTCGTCCCTGAGCAGAGAATGACACCCGTGGCCGAAGTTCGCGTTCGTTTTCGGGCAGGGCCGGCAAAATCATCGAGGCGAACATGCAGATCACGGGCACGAAGAGGTTCATGTAGGCGGTGATGTGCAGCACCCGATGTCCGAAGGCCACGAGAATCCGCAAAGGCGTCAAGGTCGATTCAGCGTTGTAGCGCAAATATTCCGGATTCCCGAAGATAAATCCCGTCTCATGCCAGTGATAGGCAAACCAGGCCATAAGCGGCAGAGCCGGGGCCAGCAGCACGGCGATGCGTCTAAAAGTTGTCGACGGATCAGCGGCGGCCGTTCGCCTTCGCCGGCTGAAGAACAAAACCCCGAGCTCATAAGCAGCGAGCGAGAAGGGAACTGCGATAGCAGTCTCTTTACAGAGTGCAGCGACGGAAAACAATACCGCTGCGGTGGCATAATTCCGCGGGCTTCCGGCAAAGACATAAGAGAGCGCCCATAACGTCGCGGCAGCGGCGAAGATGTCTGCATGAGCGAGAGTGCTCTGTGCGAACCATACCGGGTAAATCGCGGTGAGAATGGTTGTGACCGCGGCGACGTCAAGTCGTCCAGTCAGAACCAGTGAGATGCGGTAGACGCCGAGCAATGCCGTGGCAGCGACCAGGCAGACTGCTGTGCGCGTGACCGAGGGCACCATACCGCCTAGCTTCCACCACAGAGCAAGGTAAATCGCGGGAAGTGGCGGATGAGCGTTTGACAGCGTAGTGCTGGGGATGAGCGAACCCGTGCGGAAGAAATCCCACGCGGCGGGGATGTAATAGCCGGCTTCGTCCCAATAGTAGGGCAAACGCAGCAACGTCGCATGACTGAGATAGACGCCGACGAAGAGCAGCGGTAGCACCATCCATAGCGGCACCGGGCGATCATGGGGTATGCCGGGAAGTCCGAAGGCCCGAGACCGCGTGGTTGAAGGCGATTTCATCCGGATCGACAGCCGTGTCCTCTCCGCCCCCAATTGGGGCGAGACTCGCGAAACGCACTTAGTTGACCGGCCCGGCGGGAATCTGCGGCGGTTGTTGCGGTTCCAGGGCGATGTTGCCGAAGGTCTGCTGATACTGCGCCAAGTTCTGCCCAAGCACATTCCAAAAAGCCTTGGCCTGTTGCGGACTCAGGTAGATTCCCTGAGAATTTTCGATGCTGACGGCCTCTGGAGATTCGTGACGCAGGGTTCCAAAGGTGAGATGAAAGTCCCACATGCTGACGCGTATCTGAACGCTGTTGGCGTAGGTATCGCGATAATCGGGCGCGTTGGTGAGGCTAACTTTTGGCGAATTGGATTGCGAGTGACTTGAACTCATGCTTTCAGGTTAGTGCATTCGCGGCAGAAATACAGCTTAAGAAGCCGCTGCCAAGTCCTTGGCAGGACCAACAAACTGATCGACTGTGCCGGGAATGCGCCGGTGATCGAACCAGTCGAGCTTCCGGAGGCTTGGCTTACGGGAACATTCGGCTGGGCAACGGTTCCGGCAAGGTTCGCGTTGTTGTAGAGAAAGTCCTGCGGGCTGTTGACGTCAGGTTTGGAAGCGAAAGGGTGGAGGTCAAGTCCCGGTCGTTGGCGTCCTCATAGCGCTTGAACTTTTGCAGATAAGTAACCCATCGGCGGCACATCACTGTGGGGGAGGCGGTCCGTTGGATTGCCCTTGGGCAATAGCGCGGGCAGCTGCTCCATCCGGTCTCAATGTCAGTCTTAGAGCCGCGGATCAGCAGGCGGGTCGAACGGGATGGTGCGAAAGGGGGGACTTGAACCCCCACGGGTTTCCCCGCCAGATCCTAAGTCTGGTGCGTCTGCCAATTTCGCCACTTTCGCATCTGATTATAAAGGACTTACAAATCGCTGTTTTTCTGGTGTCCGATTTGGTGTCCGTTTGGTTCCGAAAACAACCAGGCGAGCGACCGCCGCCTGGTTATGGTCCGGACTCAAGTGGGCATACCTCATGGACATCTGTATTGTAGCGTGACCCATGAGCTGGGCGATGGTCCTTATGTCGACTCCGGCCATGGCTAATCGCGAAGCAAACGTGTGCCGGTTCTTATGCCAGGTGTAGTCCTGGACCCGCGCCTCCTCAACCGCCGGATCGAACCAGTCGCGGTGGGTCGTCATCGGTGTCCCTTTGGAGTTGAGAAAAGGGACACCGCGCCGCTTAGCGCCGGGGCTGAGACTCTTGAAGGCGGCGATGGCCGCCTCGTTCAGCGGAATATGCCGCTCCCCCTTGCCCGTCTTCTGTCTCCTCACCGTGAGCGACCTCCGTTCGAGGTCGATATCCGACCAGCGCAGGTTCCATTGCTCGGAGGCTCGTAGCCCGGTATGGAGCGAAATGACGAAGGCCGGGAGGCAGGAAGGGCAACGGGTGGAAAGCGCCTTGCGAATCCGTCTCTCCTCCTGAGGAGTGAGATAGCGGATGCTCTGATTGTTCTCCGCCTTGCGGCGGATGCGCGAGGCCGGGTTCACGGCGATCTTCTGGTTATCGAGCGCGACCCGGAAGACCAGCGAAAAACAGGCCTGCCAGCGGTTCGCCGTGGCCACCGTCCAATCGCGGTTGACTGCCTCAGATTGAAGCCAACGGACGATATCCTGTTTGGTGATTTCGGCGGCCTTGCGGTTGCCCCAGTCGGGGCGCAGGCGGTTGATCTTCAGTTCGAGCTCGCGAGTCGATCGCTCTCCATTTGCCGCCCGGGAATGCTCAAGCGCGTCGTCCAACAAATCTGAGAAGAGAATTGCGTTGTCTATGGTCTCGGGAAGCTTTGCCTGGCGTAGTTTTTCGGTCTTGCGTTTCGCTAGGAGAGTGATGGCGTCGGAACGCCGCCCAACCTTCTCCCGGCGCTTGTTGCCGGCCAAATCTGTCCATCGGATCCACCAAATTCCGCTGCCCTTCTCCCTCTCAAAAATTCCACGAAGTTCTCTCATCTTGTCTACTCACCAGACTCACAATTCTACTAAGTCTGTTGGAGTGCTACAAGCGAGAGTTTTACGCAAGAGGTGGCGTGGCCAATAGACGGCAATTGCGATCTTGGAGACGTCTGGATTTGCGGGCTTAGCTCCCAGCTCTCATTTCAGCGGCGGCTTCTTCGATGGCCTGCTCGGGAACGCCACGAGCGATGAGCCTGCGGCTGAACTCCTCGACGGTGCTGTCCTTGGCTCGCTGGGCCTCGCGCTCGGCGAGGTGCTTGCGGAGTCCATTTGAGATGTAGGCGCGGATGAGGGCCTGGTAGCCACCGAAACCGAGCGACGGCGCGACCTCCTTGAGGTCCTCGATGACGTGATCGGGCAGACGAAGCGAGATCAGGGTCATCGGTTTGTCGGTCTGCATATTTCGCTTGATGCGTTCACTCATCTTCATAGCGTCTCCTTTCCGCCGGCCCCGCAAGACGTGCGGAGATGAGGCGGAGCACATCGCCTTCCCGAATCACATGGACGACATACAGCAGCCGGTACTCGGTGGTCAGGCCGATGCATGCCTGCCGAGCCTCTTCCTCCGGGCTGGCGTCCTCGTAGCGGGCCAGAGGATCGAGAAAAGCTTCTCGGGCCTGCTCGAACCGAACACCGTGCGCTGCGGCATTGCTGGAGGCTTTGTCGCGATCCCAGACGAAGTCCTGGCCCTCCAGCGTCGAGAACACGTCCATATAGCCATTATATATACATACGACCTTGCTCTGGCATGGCAACTTTGCTCTGAAGGCCGATGAGCGCCATGAGGAAATTGGTCTTCGCGAACGGGGGAGATTCACGAACCATTCGAACGGAAGTGGGGCCAGTCCGGTTTAGCCAATTCCATTCGATGAGCGATAGGAAGCCCTCCTATCGCTCATGATGGTCTCAGTTTTGAGCGATACAACCAGGGGGTCTATCGTTCTTAAGGATCGCTGGCTTGGTATCAAGCCCGGCTCTTTTTCAACTTGACGGCCATCAGCCCGCTAGCCGCTCGGGGTGGTCACCTTTGGAGAAACGCCGAAGTTCGGCCACGGGAATCAGCACCCGCGTACCGATCCGGCGCGTGGAGAGTTGCTTGTTAGCGACAAGATAGTCGAGAGCACGGGCGCTGATCGACAGCATTTCGGCGGCCTCCAGCCTTCCGACCAGGAGCTTTTCTTCGGAAGCAATAGCAACCCTTCCCGGATTTTTCCGTTCACTGACGATTTCGCCCGGCATGGAAACTCCACTGCTCTCTTCCACGGAGAGAACCTGAATGGCTTCAGCGTCTAGCCCGAGACCGCCTTTCGTCCAATACTTATTACTTATGCCCCGATCGGAAATGGCTATGGCAATCCACGCGGGTTTTCCGCGAGGCCTAAAAGGGTTGCTTGCACAGGTCAAGGTCCGCACCAGAATGTGCAACCCACAGATGGAGGTATCGCACCTAATTACCTGCGTGACTGAAGTTCGGTTACGTGCGTGCGTAACCTGGTGCGCTGAGAACCACGGCCCGCAAAAAGGGAGGTGCAAGATGTACGAAGCTCTGGAATTTCGTCATCTGCGGTATTTCATCGCCGTTGCGGAGCACCGGACCTTCAGCCGAGCGGCAGAGCGTCTACACATCTCGCAGCCAGCGATAAGCGCCCAAATCAAGCAATTGGAGGATGCCCTCGACGTGATGCTCTTGGTGCGCGGCACCGGCGGGAATTCGGTCACTCCCGCTGGCCGCGCCTTCCTCTCCTTCGCCAAACAATTGTTGGAGTTGCGGGACAGGGCGATCAAAGAGACCTCGCTGGTGCATTCAGGCGTTCATCTTCCTTTCCGGTTCGGCTACTCCCCGTTCATCAACCACGAGCTGGTTACCGAAGTGGTCAAGGGCTATCGAGAATTGGCGCCCGAGGGACGAATCGAGCCGTGCAGCGTATCTTCTGGACGGCTCTCGGGCATGGTCGCCGCCAGGGAACTCGATGCCGCACTTGTATCTCTGCCGCTGATTGAACAAGAACTGTTTGTCAAGACAATCTGTGTTGAGAGGCTGGTGATTTGTCTCCGCGCCGACGATCCTCTTGCCCGCGAGGAAACTATTCCAAGGGCCGCCGTGCAGGAACGGTTGAGGGTGATGGTTGACCGTGTTCAGCATCCGCTTTTGTACGACGTACTGATGGAGAGGTTCTTGAAGGCCGGAATTCGCTTACAGCCTTCCGATTTTGTCTCGGCTCCCTCCGAGATGCAATACATGGTCAAGCTGAACGTCGGCTTCGGACTGGTTCGAGATACCGAACCACTCGATCCGGAACTGACCACAAGGACAATCGCGGGACTCGATCTCCGCGTCAAGACAGGCTTTGTCTGCCACCCCGCCCAGCAGAGTCCCATCCTTCCTCTATTAGCCTTTCGATCGGCACACATCTGTTCGGAGAGGGAAAAAGCGTTTCGCCGCAAGAAGCCGAGCGCAAGAGTCCACCAGGATGAGCCGGTACAACTTCAGATCTTCAAGTAGGAATATCGCCCATTGGAAACGGTATAAGACGAAGCTATGAGGGCATAGCTAAGAAGTATTGGACGCAACCCAATCACGGGCCCTAATCTCCGGCATATCGCGACTGATTCCGCAGTCGTTGGAGGTGCCGATGTTCCGCAGCATTACAACCCACATGGCCAAGAGATTGGCGCAACCCTTCTCTAAACGAAACCTTCTCCGTGCAGCGCATACGATGGCGCCAACGCTGGTCGCACTTGCCTTCGCGAGCACAGCACACGCCCAGGGAACGATGGACTTCACCGGGGCAACGACACTTATGACAACTTTCAAAACCTTCGCCATATACGCTGGCGCCGTGATCTGCTTTGGCGGCCTGATTTTCGCCGGCATTCGGATGTTAAGTGGGCGCTTTCAAGACGCTATTCCAGGTCTTTTCGGCGCACTGTTCGGAGCTGGCGTTCTCGGTTGGGGCGCTGGCTGGATTGGCTCCCTTACCGGCCAGAACATGTAGGTCTGCCATGCACACGACCAGGCGGGGAGAACCGTTACCGATCAATCAGGCATTGAACAGGCCGAGAGCCAAGTTAGGGCTCGACCTCTCAGCATGGATGGCAATCGCCTTCGTTTGCGTAACGGTTTTCCTCGTAGGGTTCCGAATCGTGGCGGTCCTCGCTTTTCCAATGCTCGCGGGCTGCGCATGGCTGATTGTCCGTAAACATCCGAAGATGTTCCAACTCTGGGGCCTCAGCCTCAGCCAGAGAAGCTACTATGATCCGCGCAAAGACTGATGAACTCAACCACATTCCATGGTTCGCGAAGGCGGGGGCGGCGTGCAGTATTGTCCCGATCTCCCGCTTTGTCGGACCAAGCATCTTCGCTCTGAAAGGCGGCGGCTATGGATGCCTGTTCTCGCTGAGCGGTCTCGACGAAGAGGGTCTGACCGATCTGGAGTTGGAGTCGCGCGTTCGATCGATTGAAGGTTCGCTCCGAGGATTGCCCGAAGGCTCATGTCTCTACCAGTACACGCGTGTGATCTCCGGCTTCGATCTTCCCAGGCAGAGCCATTACGCGAACGAGGTAACGGAGACGTTCGCAAACGACCGGATAACATTTCTGAAAGCCAAGGCAGGCTTTCGCCGGATCGATCTCCACTGGTGCCTGACAATCGAGCCGTCACGGGTGAAGTCCTTGGGCCGAAATCCTATCGAGAACACGATCGAGACCTCGCGGTTGCTGTTCTTTCTACAAAAGACAGCGGCTCTTCTAGAGGGGCACCTCGGAAGTTCCATCGGACTCAAGCAGCTCTCCAAAGATGACGCTTTCCAGTTCTTCAGCTACCTCTTCAACTTGGAGGAGTGGGCCGGCGAAGACCAACTTCGCAGCGACACTGGCGTAGATCGGCAGATCGTGAAGAATCCGATCGCCTGGCACAGCGACCATCTCCAGATTGGCAAGCGGACCGTTCAGATGTTCTCCCTGAAAACGACGCCGGAAGCGTCCCGGCCATGTCTCTTCTCCAACTTGGTCACTCTCGATTGCGATAGCGTGCTGTGCACTACATGGCGCGTGAAGTCCACTTCCGCCGCTCGGAGCGAGATCGACTCCCAGGAGAAATTCATCTCGTTCTTCAAAGTAGGCGTGTTGCAGAGAGTGATGAGCGGACGGGACACCGCTTCGCTCGATACCGGCGCAGGCGCGAAGGCGGCAAACAGGAGTGTTGATGACTTGAGCGAGGTCATTCACGCGCTCGATAAAAAGGGACATGGCGAGTTCTCACTCCGTCTCCTACTTGCCGCCCGCAGTCCAGAACAACTCCGAGAAGTCACGCCTGTTGTCCATCGAGTGTTTGTAGACGCCCGAGCCCAAGTAGTTGAGGAAACGCTCGGCAATCTCTCGGCCTTCTACGCCATGTTCCCAGGCAATCAGAAGTTCAATGTCTTCCCCATGTGGCTGTCAGAGGACCACCATGCGCGACTCTCTTCCATCTTTGCGCCGCATACCGGCCATCCGCGTTCGGAGGACCTAGACAGCGAGTACCTCAACATCTTCGAGACCCGTACACGGACGCCCTTCTTTCAGGATGTCTATGTGGATGGCGTGAGGGTCATGCTGATCATCGGGCCTACTGGAACTGGAAAAACGACGACCCTCCAGACCATCCGGGAAGGCGCTGAGGTGAACGGATACCTCGTGGAAGGATTCGCCCCAACATCCAAGGCCGCGAGCCAGCTCCGCGAGGCAGGAATCAACGCAACGACCCTCCAGAGCTTCCTCGCCCGTGGTCAGAATCACCTAAGTGCCGACACGGCCAGTCGACACCTCTATATGCTTGACGAATCCAGCCTCGCAAGCACGCGGCAGATGCATTCCTTCTTCGGCAAGCTCAATCCAGACGATCGCGTACTCGTCATCGGAGACACCCGCCAACATCAGGGCGTGGACGCCGGACGGCCATTCCAGCAGATGCAGGAATCCGGTATGCAGACCTCGCAACTCGACAGGATTATGCGCCAGAAGGACCCCGAATTGCTCAAGGCAGTTCAGCATCTTGCGAACAATGAGACGGTCAAGGGTGTTGCGCTGTTGGCAGAGCAGGGCCGCGTCACCGAAATTCCAAACGGACACGATCGCATCGCGGCCATCGCCAGGGACTATGCCGCGAATCCAGAGAACACCATTATCGTCTCCCCAGACAATCGGAGCCGACAGCGGATCAATGAGGCGGTTCGCATGGAACTACTGAAGTTAGGCGGATTGGCTGAAGACGGACAGACCCTCCGCACCCTCACGCACCGCTCCGACATGACTGGCGCGGATCGAACATGGGCGGCTCGATACAACGTCGGCGACGTTCTCCAGTACAACACCGGCAGCAAGTCCGAGGGGATTGAGCGTGGCAGTTTTGCGACCGTACTATCTGTAGATGCCCGCGCAAACACCCTCACTGTTTCGTTGGAAAGCGGTTCGAGCGTCATCTACGACCCCCGCCGGCTGAAGGGCGTAAATGTCTTTCGGGAAGTCGAGCGGGAGTTCGCAGCAGGAGACCGCGTCCAGTTCACCGCACCCAACAAAGACCTTGGCGTCGCCAATCGCGACATGGCAACCATGGTGAGCCTAGAAGACGGCAAAGTGACCTTTCAGATGGACGGTAAATCCGGCCACACGCTCACCTTCGACCCTCAGAAATTTCGCCAGTTCGACCACGGCTATGCTGTGACCTCCCACAGTTCTCAGGGCATTACCGCAGCGCGCGTTCTCGTTCATATCGATACTGATTTGACACCGAGTCTCATCAACAGCCGCCTTGCTTACGTTTCAATCTCAAGGGCTTCCGGCGATGCCCGTGTATACACAAATAACGCTGAAACGCTCGCCTATCGTTTGGATACCAATATTTCGAAGAGCGCCGCATTAGAAGGTTGCTCAATGACAACGGCAAACTCACGACAAAGTCCCGACATCAAGCCTCTTCAAAACTCGGGATTCGAATTGAGCCTCTGATCCCCCCTTAAGCTGCAGGCACACTTCCTAAACGAGCTCTGGATCTCAAGGTCGATCTGGGTCGTGAAATCGCGATTTCACTCTGAACGTTAGAATTGAAGTGCATTTGCGTTCGGTGTCCTGCAGAAGACTTGCCCCCATCCCTCAATCGCTTCAAGGTGATTGGATGGTGCCTTAAACGTCTGATAGAAAAAGGTCCTGAAAAAATGAAAATTGGCGATCTAAGGCAAAATATCACGGTCTATGGGCCATTGTTCCCAGAGCCGGTCCAGATCATCGTCACGATGCCGATGGGCGATTCCATCAAACTGATCGGAAAGGGCACCCGGACGAACCGGGTTTACGAACCGATCCTCAATGCAGAACAGCTTGGGCAACTCCACGCCTCGCCCCTTCAAGAGCCATTTGACGGCGACTCTCCCAGATTTCGGCTAGGCGTGGAAGCCATGCGACTTGGGCTTGCATACGAATACGACCCATACTTCTCCCTCTCTATAGCACGCGTAGACCCTCTGCCCCACCAGTTAGAAGCCGTCTACGACTACTTCCTCAAGCTTCCTCGGATTCGCTTCCTTCTCGCTGATGATCCAGGCGCCGGCAAGACCATCATGGCAGGTCTCCTCATCAAGGAACTCAAGATTCGGGGCCTCGTCAGGCGGATACTTATCGTCACACCTGCAAATCTATCTTTCCAATGGCAACGGGAACTCAAGGAGAAGTTCCGCGAGAACTTCGAGTTGGTCCGGGGCGACGTGCTTCGCGCCAACTACGGGATGAATCCTTGGCAAGAAAAAGATCAGGTCATCACTTCGGTTTCGTGGGTCTCTCGAATCGACGATGCAAAGGAATCTCTTCTCAGAAGTCAGTGGGATCTCATAATCGTCGACGAGGCCCACAAGATGAGTGCATATAGCGCAGACAAGAAGACGCTGGCCTTTCAGCTCGGGGAATCCCTCTCGCAGATGACTGACCACTATCTGCTCATGACCGCAACGCCCCACAAAGGCGATCCCCAAAACTTCTGCTTATTCCTTTCACTGCTCGATAAGGATGTCTACGGGAACATCAAGAGCCTTGAAGAGGCGATGGCGAAACATGAAGCTCCTTTCTATCTGCGACGCCTGAAGGAAGCTCTGGTCAGCTTTCCAGACCCGAATACTGGCGTCGTGAAAGCGCTTTTTACCAAGAGGAACGTTCATACGACTCCCTTTCAGATTAGTGATGATGAGCTTGAGCTATACGATCAGCTCACCCGATATGTCGAGGATCAGTCCATCAAGGCAGCTCGGGAAGATACAGCCCGTGCTCGTGCCGTAGGATTTACGATGGCGATGCTGCAGCGTCGATTCGCGTCCAGCATCTATGCCGTTCGCAGAACCCTCCAGCGAATGAAGGAAAAGCGAGAAAAGATACTTGAAGATCCCGTCAAGTTCCGCCAGGAGCAGATCACCAAGCGCCTTCCCGAAGACTTTGACGATCTAACCGACGAAGAACAGCAAGAGATCCTTGCCGATCTCGAATCGGCGGTGGCGTCGTACGACCCGAATGACTTGCGCGTTGAGATCGCCGAACTATCAAAGCTGATTCGGGATGCCCAGGTTCTTGAAGCGCAAGAGGCGGAAGTGAAAATCCGACGGCTCAAGGAGCTCTTAACCGACCAAGGTGTTTTCGCCGATCCGTCGATGAAACTGCTGTTGTTCACTGAACACAAGGACACCCTCGACTTCTTGGTCGGTGACGGACGCGATGGCAAACCGCTCGGAAAGCTGTGTCAGTGGGGCTTATCGGTTACCCAAATTCATGGAGGTATGAAAATTGGGGACCGTGACACGCCCGGCACGAGAATCTACGCAGAACGCGAGTTCCGGGAATCCTGCCAAGTCCTCGTTGCGACAGAAGCGGCTGGCGAGGGCATCAATCTCCAGTTTTGTTGGCTGATGATTAATTACGACATTCCATGGAATCCCGTCCGGCTGGAACAACGGATGGGACGAATCCACAGGTACGGACAAGAGAAGGATTGCCTCATCTTCAACTTCGTAACTACGAACACGAGAGAGGGGCGGGTTCTCGAAAAGCTATTTGAACGAATCTCCGAGATTGAAAAAGACCTCGATCCGAAGCGGACGGGTAAAGTCTTCAATGTTCTCGGAGAGGTGTTCCCGGCGAATCAGCTTGAGAAGATGCTGCGGGATATGTACTCCCACAATCAAATGACGGAGGAGCTGATAAAACAACGAATCGTTGAGGAGGTCGATCCCGAAAGATTCCGCAGCATTACGAACTCAACGCTGGAGGGACTGGCGAAGCGAGAACTCAATCTTTCTGCGATCGTAGGCAAGTCCGCCGAAGCCAGGGAGAGACGGCTTGTCCCCGAAGTGATCGAGCAGTTTTTCCTTGAGGCCGCCCCGGTGACCGGGCTAGAAGTGAGTGAACAAGGCAAAGGCCAGCATACCTATAGAGTGTCACGTGTTCCGCGACAGCTTTGGTCAACGGGCGAGCGTCTTGAACCACGATTCGGTAAGCTCGGGCGCGAATACAAACACTTCGTCTTCGACAAAGAAATCCTGAAGCAACTACCGACTCTGGACTGGGTGACGCCGGGGCATCCATTGTTCGAGACGGTTCGAGAAGAGCTTCTTGATGTCGTGCGTGCCGAATTGGATCGGGGAGCCGTTTTCTACGACGTCCATCGAACCTTTCCGGCGAGACTGGCGGTGTACTCTGCTGCAATTCGCGATGGGCTGGGGAATGTCCTTCATCGTCGCCTGTTCATCGTCCAGGAAGAAATCGAAGGAACCTTGGCAGTGCGTCAGCCGACACTATTGCTCGACCTCATTCCAGCACCAAGCAACACCGTAGTTCCGAGTGAGGGCGGTACAGACCGGAATTTGATCGAACATTTCCTTATCCAGCAGGCACTTGAGCCTTTTCTGGCCGAAATTACTGCGGAGCGCGAGAAGGAAATTCAAACCGTAAAGCGGCATCTCGATATTAGTTTGAATGAGCTCATCCTCCGACAGAATCTGAAACTCGCAGAGTTGATTTCGCTTCAGGAGACTGGGGATACGAGTCCTCTGCTTGCTGCGAATACGAAACAGGCACAGGACCGTCTGGACGAATTGTTTGCGCGGCTTGAGGGGCGACACCGAGAGCTTGAAAAGGAGGGTAACTGCACAATCAGCGATATCCACCGGCACGCGTCAGCTTGGGTATTGCCGCATCCAGACCGGGAAACACCGGGACTTGCCGCTATGGTTCGCGACGATGCCATTGAAGGCATCGCTATTGAGGCTGTCATCGCTTTTGAGAAGGCCCGTGGTTGCGAGGTCGAAAGCGTCGAAAGCGAGAATCGGGGATTCGACTTGATTTCGCGCAAGCCTCACCCAGAAGACCCTAAGACAGCCATCGAGGTCCGCTTTATTGAAGTAAAAGGCCGGTCGACCGTGGGTGAAGTCGCTCTGAGCAGCAATGAGTATCGAACCGCTCAGCGGCTCAAGAAGGATTATTGGCTGTATGTGGTTTTCAACTGCTCCAACAAACCCGAGATCAGCGTCGTTCGGGATCCAGCTCAACTTGATTGGCGGCCAATCGTGAAGATTGAGCATTATCTCGTAAAGCCACAGGCTATTCTCAACGGGGCACTTGGGTAGAGGACAATAGAGAGCCAGATGATACAAAAATATCCCAAGCGCCTCATCGAGGTAGATCTACCGATCAAACGCATCTCGGCACATGCTAGGCGCGAAAAGTCGATTCGCCACGGACACATCTCAACTCTTCATATATGGTGGGCTCGCCGGCCGCTTGCCGCTTGCCGCGCGGTCATCTGCGCGTCCCTCTGGCCCGATCCAGCGGATCCGCTTTGCCCGAAAGATTTTCGTAACAAGGCGGCCGAGATCATCTTCAATTTTGCGGTGGCAGCAGTGAACCAGAAGGAACTCGGCGAAAGCTGTGACCACGAAACTTGGATCAAATGGCAGGCCTTGGCAAAGACGGGCAGACTTGACATCCGGAAGGAAGCGCATTGGAACATCCTTCGATTTGCTCTCCTCGACTTCATCGCCGACTTTGCCAATTGGGACAATTCGACAGTACCGGAGTATCTAGAAACGAGTCGCCATTTGACTCAAGCTGCATACGAGGCTCTCGGCGGGGAACCTGGAACACGACCGATCGTCGTTGACCCATTTGCAGGTGGTGGTTCGATCCCGCTTGAAGCACTGCGCGTCGGAGCGGACGCTTTCGCGAGCGACCTAAACCCGGTGCCTGTTTTGCTGAATAAGGTCATCCTCGAATACATCCCGAAATACGGTCAACTACTCGCAGACGGGGTTCGGAAATGGGGTGTGTCGATCTTTAAGCAGCTGGAGGGTGAGCTTCAGAAATACTATCCATTAACGGACGACGGCGATTCCATAGGAGCATATCTATGGGCACGCACAATTCTGAGTGAGGCCCCCACCGAGGACGATTATCCAGTGGAGGTCCCCCTACTTCGATCGATGCTCCTTCTTAAGAAAAAGGAACACTACCAGGCTTTGAGATGGGTTCGTGACGGAAAGGGTCAGATAAAAACCGAAATTGCCACTGTCACTTACTCAGACGGTAGAACCCTAAACGTGCGCAGACCTCTCATCGAGGTGTTTCAGCCGAATTCACCCGCGGAGGTCGAGAAGGGAACGTCTTCCGGGGGGGCGGCGACGTGTCCCCTGTCTGGTTACACAACCCCAGTGGAGAGTGTTCGGCACCAGTTGATGAGTCGGCGTGGAGGAGCAGGAGACGCTCGTCTTGTTTGTGTTATCACTTCCAATTCCAACGCATCCGGACGAATATATAAAGCGCCTACCTCTAGAGATCTGAGTGCAGCACTCCGTGCTGCCCGCGAGTTAGATAGTCGGATCGCGGCGAACACTGGTCCAGATTCATTGCTTCCAAACGGCGAGCTAAATCACCTCCGCGGATTCTTCAACGTCGTTCTTTACGGTATGACAACATGGGGGGATTTATTCTCACCACGGCAGGCTTTAGGTCTGGTGACGTTAGTGGACTTAGTCAAGAATGCGGCCTCAGATGAGACCGATCTGAGCCTCAAGGCTGCAATCCAATCTTGCTTGGCTCTAGCGCTCGACAGGTGCGCCGATAAATGTGCAAGTTTGGTCGTATGGGATAACACCCGCGACATGGCCACCCATGTTTTGCGGCAAGCACTTCCAATGATTTGGGATTTCGCGGAAGTCAATCTCTTGTCAGGCAATGGTTGGAATGGTGCGGCAGAATGGGTGTTTCGTGTAGTCGAACGAATCTCCGAGGCGAAACTCCATGAAGGCACTGTGTCGAGCGCATCAGCCACTCGCCATCCATTGCCGAATGACACCGTGGATGCCATAGTGACCGATCCACCCTACTACGCAGCTATCCCCTATGCTGACTTATCCGATTTCTTCTATTCATGGCTGAAGCGAAGTCTAGGGCATCTGCATCCGGAACTATTTGGAGCGGAACTAACCCCGAAGGATGATGAGTGTGTTTCTTTGTCGCACCGAGCTGCGATGTATCGCAACAAAGATAGCCTCTGGTTTGAGCAGACGATGGCGAAGGCTTGTGCTGAGTGCAGGCGAATTGCCAAACCTTCCGCAATTGGTGTGTTCGTATTCGCAAATAAAGAGACCGCAGGATGGGAGGCGATGCTTGGCGCATTGATCAGCTCTGGATGGACGATCACCGGATCTTGGCCGGTGGATACAGAGATGGGGAACCGGCTTCGCGCCCAAAACTCCGCAGCATTGGCTTCCTCTGTGCATCTTGTTTGCCGACCGCGTCAAGGGGACGACGTTGAGCACCAAGATGAAGTGGGTGATTGGCGAGATGTCTTGCAACGCTTACCGAGCCGAATACACGAATGGATGCCGCGCCTTGCCAGTGAAGGTGTGGTTGGAGCGGATGCGATTTTCGCGTGTATAGGACCCGCACTTGAGGTGTTCTCCCGGTACGCACGTGTGGAGAAGGCGACAGGCGAGACCGTTGCACTCAGAGAATATCTCGAACATGTGTGGGCAGCGGTTGCAAAGGAGGCGCTCGCCTTGGTCTTCGCGGGAGCCGACGCCACCGGTTTTGAGCCAGATGCGCGATTGACCGCCATGTGGCTTTGGACGCTGAAAGCGCCGGACTCGAAAGGCGCCACCGAAGATGCCGGCGACGACGAAAACTCCGACGACGAACAAGAAGGGAAGAAAACGAAGACCGTAGGCTTCAAGCTCGAATACGACGCAGCGCGCAAGATTGCCCAGGGCCTTGGTGCCCATCTCGAGGGTCTGACGCACTTGGTTGAAGTTGCCGGTGATCAGGCGCGGCTTCTCCCGGTGGCAGAGCGGACGAAGCATCTATTCGGGAAAGACCAGGAAGAACCTTCCCATGCGGGCGGCAAGAAGAAGTCTTCCGCCCAGCTAAATATGTTTGCCGAGTTGACAGAGGCCGAAGACCCCGATGTCGCCTGGAAAGAGAAGACTGTTAAGCGAGTCGGCGACACAGCCCTCGACCGTGTTCACCAGGCGATGATTCTCTTTGCTGCCGGTCGCGGTGAAGCGCTAAAGCGGTTTGTGGTTGAAGATAGCGTGGGGCAGGATGGGAAGTTCTGGAGGCTAGCCCAGGCGCTTTCAGCTCTCTATCCCTCTGGGACGGATGAAAAGCGTTGGGTTGATGGTGTCTTGGCCCGCAAGAAGCAATTCGGTTTTCAATGAGATCAATTATTTTCAAGGAAAGGCAATAGAATGGCGCTCAAGCCTTGGTATAAAGTCGTCACACCGAGAGAAGACCTGAGAGATGGGAAACCCCTCGACGCTTCTGAGTTTGCCGTTCACCTTGATCAGGTCCGGGATGGGCGTGCTCCAGCGGTTTATCAGAACCCTGAGCGCTTTCTTGAGCGCACTTTCCTCACAAAAGGGCTTACCAGCGTCGCAGCAGAGGTTCTCCGACGGCTGTCTGGGGAGAAGACTGAGACCTCCGCCGTCTTCAATATGACAACTCAGTTTGGCGGCGGTAAGACTCACGCACTGACCTTGCTCTACCACTTAGCGAACAATGGCCCCAAGGCTAAGGGATGGCTGGGCGTCTCCCGCTTGCTGGAGCTCGCCGGACTCAACAACGTACCCGGCGCCGCCGTTGCAGCCTTCGTGGGTACAGAGTTTGACCCTATCGCCGGACGTGGTGGAAGCGATGGAACTCCCATTAGAAGGACACCGTGGGGCGAGATCGCATTTCAACTCGGAGGCGCGAGCGCCCTTTCCATATTGGCCGAGCATGAGCGGCAGATGATCGCGCCAGGCGGAGACGTGATTCGGGCGTTCATCCCCAAGGACAAGCCGGTCCTCATCCTGATGGACGAACTGATGAACTTCGTCAGTCGAAGCCGGAAAAGCGGGTTGGCCTCGCAGCTTTATAGCTTCTTGCACAACCTGACTGAAGAGGCCCGTGGCCGGGACAACATGGTTCTCGCCGTCTCGGTGCCAGCTTCGGAACTTGAGATGAGTGCCGAAGATCAGTCGGACTATGAACGATTCAAGAAGCTCCTGGATCGGGTCGGCAAAGCCGTCATTATGTCGGCAGAATCGGAGACTTCTGAGATCATCCGTCGTCGGCTTTTCGAATGGGACGAGAATGCTGTGACGAGCGATGGTCGTGTACTGCTCAACCGTGAGGCCATTGCTACCTGTAACGAGTTTGGCGATTGGGTAAAGGATCATCGTCAACAGGTGCCCGAGCAGTTTAACTTCGATGGAGCGCGCGAGGCATTTGCGGATTCATACCCGTTTCATCCCAGCGTGCTATCGGTCTTTGAACGAAAGTGGCAGGGGCTACCCCGCTTCCAGCAGACCCGTGGAATCCTCCGTCTGCTTGCGCTGTGGGTTTCACATGCGTTTCAGGACGGATTCAAGGGAGATCATCGCGATCCACTCATCGGGCTTGGAACGGCGCCTCTCGATGACCCGCAGTTTAGAGCGGCCATGTTCGAGCAATTGGGCGAGCATCGTCTTGAAGCCGCCGTCACTACAGACATTTGCGGCAAGAAAGATTCGCACGCTGTCCGGTTGGACAACGAAGCCGTAGACGCAATCAAGAAGTCACGGCTTCACCGCAAGGTAGCCACGACCATCTTCTTTGAGTCGAACGGTGGAATGGCTCGCGCCGAGGCGACCAGTCCAGAGATTCGGCTGGCCGTCGCAGAACCGGATTTGGACATCGGCCATGTCGAGACGGTTCTCGATGCTCTTACAGACGCCTGCTATTACCTGACAGTGGAACGAAATCGCTATCACTTCAGCTTCAAGGAGAACCTGAATAAGCGATACGCCGATCGTCGGGCCAATATCAAGGATGATGCGATCGGCGAAAGGGTACGGGCAGAAATCCAGGCCGTCTTCGTGCCCAGCAATGGGCTGTCCCCGGTATTCTTCCCAGAGAATAGTGGTCGAGTCCCGGATCGACCAGCTCTAACGGTCGTTGTGCTCGGTCCAGAACAGAGCATTGACGATGAAAAGCGGGCGCGTTCATTCATTGAAACTCTAGTCAGGGAGCACGGAAACTCATCTCGAACGTACAAGAGCGGACTAGTGTTCGCTGTTGCGAACGGGCCCACGCCCCTTTACGAAGCTGCTCGTAAGGCGCTCGCGTGGGAGGAGATCAAGAAGGATCTACCGGGAATTAACGTCGACGACGTGCAGATCGCACAGCTCGATGAGAACATCAAGAAGGCGAAGCGCGACATCAAGGAAGGTATCTGGCGCTGCTATAACAACGTCGCGTTGCTGGGCAAGAACAATGAACTGAGATTTATCGACTTAGGGAACGTTCATTCGAGCGCAGCCGCTTCAATCATTCAGTTCTTGATCAACGAGTTGATGCGCGTTGACGAAATTCAGACCGGAATTGGCCCTAATCTCCTTGTACGGAACTGGCCGCCTGCAATCCAGGAGTGGAATACCAAAGCAGTTCGAGATGCCTTCTTTGCGTCTCCCGTGTTCCCTCGTCTTCTCAACGCAGATGCAGTCAAGGAGACGATTGCGCGAGGAGTCGAAAATGGGCAGCTTGCCTATCTGGGAAAGACCGGGAGCGGCAAATACCATCCATTCAACTTCAAACGCACAATCAGCGCACTTGACGTCGAAATCTCTGAGGACATGTTCATCATCACCAAGGAGAGTGCCGAGGCATACGAGAGTGCAGGAACTCAACCAGTTATCCTGACGCCATCCGGGAATGGCTCCACGGATGAACGTTATCCTGTTCCGCTTGGAGGAGCAAAGGACGACGACACAGTTCTAGCGAAGCCTCGCAATGGCGACACCCGCTCGGAACCTGAGCAACTAACGCTTGGCTTGACTTGGTCAGGCGAGGTGCCATCACAGAAGTGGATGAACTTCTATACGAAGGTATTGACGAAATTGGGGACCGGAAACGATTTGAGTTTGAGTGTTAAGGTAGCCTGCAAACCCAAGGGTGGATTGTCAAAGCAGAAGATGGAAGAGATTCGGAGTGCTTTGCGGGAACTCGGCTTGGACGACAAATTAGGAGACTAAGAGCGGAGGCCGCAGCCGGTATCCACTTTCTGATTGTCTTCTCGCCACACCATCCTGAGAGCGTAGTTATTGGCAAAGGGTTAGCCTCTGAATCCGCTACCCCTTGTTATTTTGGAGTCACCACTGCACAAAGGGCTTGCTGAGGGCCGAGCAGCGAGGAAGCAAACACTTGAAGATGGGATCCGAAGGCATGATGAGTGGAACGAGCAGAAAGCAGAGATTCGAGAAACATCTGAGGATTGGCTCTCGCTTCGATGGCAACCGATTCATCCTCTTGGACGGCAGCCCACTGCCGACGCTCGCAAAGGATTCTCTCGTGGATTTGATCCTGGCTCCAGAGAGCATTGTGGATTCAACCCTTCGTGCTCGCTTACTCGGAGAGACGGCCGTCATGATTCTGGAGAGGAATTCGTGCGTCTTTTTCGGCGTGAGTCCGACAATGATTGACGACATGAAGGCAGTTGGCCTGATTCGCCCAAGTGATCTTCAGTTCATCTCCGAGTACTGGTTTGTAGAGGGGAAGCTTGACGCACCGCTGATGATGCAGGTGCGTGGAGATCAGGAAGCAAGACTATCACCGTGTTCATGTTCGATCCCTTCTTTGAATAGAAGAGCCGATAGCCTCAATCACGCATTCACGCTTATTTCCGTAGCGTTCGAGACCAAACGGCGATCACACTCCGGAAATGTCTTCGAACGTGTCCACACACAGGACACCGCAGGCAAATGGCAGACCCTCGACGAGATCAGGAACGCCGCGATCGAAAGGATGCAGGCAAGTAGAATAAGCGAGGGTACGCCGCATTACCTGGGTACCAATGATGATAAGAAGACGCACGAAGTGAAGGATGAGCATTGAGTTGCTGAACTATGAATCTCTAGGTGAGGTTAAGAAGCTTGGGATATCAGCTGTGGGCATCACCGGAAACGGGGTATCGGCGAACGGGCACTCGCCTCACCGAGCTTCGGGCATTGCTCGGAGAAGGGATTGTGACGCGAACTATATGTGAGCCACTCTTTTGCTGTCACAGGTCGGACCCGGCCCTCGAAATTAAGAAATTGCTAGAAAAGAGAGGGTTTGACGTTGCAGGTGTAAGAGAATCGTCAGCTACATCGATCGAAGGGTACGTTGTGTGCGCGAGCTTGGTTGCTGGTTGTGTTGCCGATCACATACTCGGGATAGGACCAGGAAATCTTATTTCCGAGTCTACAGCCCTTTCAGACTTGCTCAGAGCATTAAAAGAAAGAGCGTTCTCCTTCGTCCTGACTGGGTCTGACGTTAGTGGAATCGTCACTCTCGCGGATCTGAACAAACCGCCGCTTCGCCTCTACCTCTTTGGGGTCGTCTCTTTGCTGGAAATGCACATGCAATACTGGATCGAGCGTGCGTATGCGAACGACTCCTGGAAGCAGAGCCTAACGGCAAGGCGTATTAAGAAGGCTGAAGACACACATCGAGACCGTAAGCGGCGGAAAGAAGACATACGTCTTATCGATTGCCTTCAGTTCTGTGATAAACGAGTGCTGCTTATACAAAAGGAAAACCTGCGCAAAGAGCTCGGTCTCGGAACCTTAGAAGAGGCTGAGGCGATGTTCAAGCGTGCTGAGGTTCTTCGCAATGATTTGGCACATAGCCAGCATGATCTTGTGGAAGGATCTTCTTGGGCGGAGCAGATTGAGCTCCTAACTAAAATGGAGGCCGTTATTCACACTTCTGACGAACGAATTGCCAAGAGACCCACTTCAAGATGAAGAACGTGAAAAACGGCAAGACTGAGTCCTATTGATCTTTCATGCGAAGGGGCGGAAAGTGCTCGATACAAGCCCCGGAACAAGAGCGAACCACCAGCATGTCTCGCGAAGAGATTTGTAACATCTCGTTCCTTCCTTTGAAAACGAAGGCCCGAATAATGACACTGAGAACCATGCATGACTTGGCTGAAGACTTACATGGCGCGGTGAGCAGCTCTGGGTGCAAATTCGAATTGATTGACCTTGCAGGTAACGAATCCAAGACGCACTTCGGCTCTTCTAAGACACTAGCGCTAAAGAGTCTTTGGGTAGTGCAGTTTCCACTGCGAGTCGAACGCAGGTGCCTTCATTCCGTAATCGAGATAGAAGTTGAAGCGAATTCCTAAAGAACGAAGCGGTTCGAGCTCTTGCGGACTTCTGCCCGCTCTTTCCAGAAGAAAACCAATGGCCTGATGGTATGGATAAACATATTTGGTTCTCCGCAGAAGAAGCATAACGTCGGCGATGACCACCCGGTTCGCCGACGTTCTGTATGCCTCGGCAACGGCCGTGATGTCGCCGGCATACTGTGGCCGCACGACGCAGTCGATGAGGGTACGCTCCAGTGACGTAACTCGAACTTGTTCTCCCGACGGGCCGGGAATTTCGATCACTCCCGCGTTTCCGGTGTTCTTTCCATTAAGAAACGTGATTTTGAAAGAACCGTTGGTGAACTCGAACGCAGAGCGACGAGGCTGGTTCTGGAATGCCATATCAATTCTGCCCTGGCTCAGGCGTGAAGTCGTCTTCTTCGGGGTCTGCTCTCGATTGACGTAAATCATGTCAGATTTCCCTATGCCATGAATGGACAGGGCTGAAGCATGTGACAGGTAGGAGTGCTTGAAGAAGGAAAGGGCGAATTCGAGCGGCGACGGCTGGCCAATCAGGTACCGCTTCTTGTCGCCGTACGCCTTTGATCGGATCTCGGCCACGCGAATGATGTCATTGTCGACCAGGAAGGCGATCAATTCCGAGGTCGTAAGCGATTGTGGCGCTCCCCAGAGCTCCCGGCGCTCCCACAGCAGTGCTTCGAAGTCGTTCCGACTCCACGCGCTCGGCAGCTGCGCCTCGATATCCTTTTGAATTGCGAGTTGAGCCTTGAGTTGCATTCTTAGCTACATTGGCAGGTATATATACCTGCCAATGTAGCAGGAAAAGTGTTTCGCTCCACCCTCTGCAAGGTATATATACCTTGCAGAGGGTGGTTCTATTTGGTCCGAGAGTGTTTTCGGCTTGGTGGCTTTCACTAAATGTGTTACTTTCAGCAAATGCTGAAAGTAGCCAATTCGGTGAAAATTCTTGAGCAAAGAGGAGCCACGGAACTTCAACGTCTGCTCAAACGAATTCCTCGCATTAAGCTCAAGTCGTTAAAAACAAGCGCGATAGGCAAAACTTCTGGGTTCGATCTGCAAGTCCGACTCGAACTCGACGGAAAACCCCATATGTTGATCGCCGAGATCAAAGCCAATGGGCAGCCGCGCTATGCAAGAGACGCCATCCTGAGACTCAAAGCGACAGCCAGCCGTATTCATCCGCCGGCGATCCCGGTCTTCATCGCGCCCTTCCTCACCGCGTCGACTCGGGAGCTCTGCACCCAGGAAGGCGTGTCCTACCTCGACCTTGAAGGTAATGCTCAATTAGTCTTTGACTCGGTCTACCTCGAGATTGCAACCCCTAAGAAACCATTTTCTCCCCGGCGAGAGCATCGCTCACTCTTCAAGGGCCGCTCGGCAAAGGTGCTTCGCGTTCTTCTAAGCTCCCCGGATCGCAGTTGGAAACTCACCGACCTCGCGCTGGAGTCGTCCGTCAGCATTGGTCATGTCAGCAATGTTCAGTCTTCTCTTTTGGATCGAGAGTGGGCCGAACGGAATGACTTGGGACTTTCTCTGACCGCGCCACGCGCTCTTCTCGACGCCTGGAGCGCAGTCTACGAAAGACCCCTCGCCGCAGAGCGCAGGTTCTACACCACGCTGCATGGATCGATCTTGGAAGAGGCGCTCCGCGACCTCTTCCGTTCGGCCAAAGAAACTGCTCATCTCGCGGTGGCGTCCTTTTCCGCAGCGCAATGGATATCGCCCTTCGGACGGACCGCGACGCAGTATTTCTATGCGGACGAGGACAGCGTGGACCTTCTCAAGAGCTCCCTGCGCTTGTCCTCAGCTTCCAAAGGGGAAAACGTCGTCGTGTGGATACCTAAAGATCGAGATGTCTACTTCGGGAGCACTGAACAAGCGCGCGGGATTTGCTGTACCAGCGCATTGCAAACCTACCTTGATCTCATGCAAGGCGGAGAACGCGGACGCGAAGCCGCCGATCATCTGCGGAGGACCACTCTCTCATGGACCCTGTAATTCCTCAGAAACCTCAGTCGGCCAACGACTATGACGACCGCACCACGAGAGCGGTGAAATCTGTCCTCGTCGAAATCGGTCAAATCCTCGCCAGCTTTCGCGGTAAGTTCGCGGTCATTGGCGGCTCGGTGCCGTGGCTGCTTCTGGAGAACGCCGACAATCCCCATGTCGGCACGCTCGACGTGGATCTCAGTCTGGACGCAGAGGCGCTTCAGGATGGTCAATATGCAGATTTGATCCACGAGCTGATGGGACAGGGTTACGACAAAACGAAAAACACACGAGAGTTTCAACTGCAACGGACGGTTCCGGCCACAGATGGTGGTCCGGCCATAGAAATTCTTGTCGATTTTCTGATGCCCAAGCACGCGGATATTGAGAAGAACAGACCGAAGCTCATCGAGAACTTCCGGGTACAGAGGGCCGATGGCGCCGACCTTGCCGTTCACTTCCATCAGCTTGTCGCGGTATCCGCAGAAGCCCCGACTGGCGGTCGCAACACCGTTGAAATCGCGGTCTGCTCGATCCCGGCGCTTCTGGCAATGAAGGGCTATGCCGTGGAATTTCGCCAGAAGCGCAAAGATGCGTATGACATTCACTACTGCATTCGGAACTATCCAGGCGGAGCCCGGGCGTTGGCAGAGGACTGCAGGAAGCTGCTCGAATACGAAAGCGCCCGGCCCGGCTATGAGTTCATCAACGCCAAGTTCGAGACCGTTGAGAGCTATGGACCAACCAGTGTTCGTCTCTTCGTGGAAGAGTCGGCGGTGCTCGGCGATCAGACTCCCGAGCAATGGCAACGAGATGCGTATGGACAGGTCAATGAATGGCTCATAGCACTCGGCTTGCGGAAGCCCCAATAACGAGATGGGCCGCTGAGAAAGGCGAAAGGCGACGTGGCGAAGCTAACAACCAACGACAAGGAGATCCTCGAAGAGCTATTCCAGATGCGCGGCGGATATGTGCTTAATTTTTCGGATCGAACGTTCGGGGAGTTCTTTCAGAACGACATGGCCCTCAATATCTTTGATCCGAAATACAACTATGCAAGCGGGTCGAAGGCAAATCGACTGCGGGGGTTCTGGCAGGTCGCAGACGCCTTCCGGCTCTCCCATCCATCTCTGGTGCAAAAGAGGACGGCGCAGACGTTCAGGAACGAGGCCGTCGATGCGTCCGAGCTTTGGGCCGCTGTGCTCGTTCGATGGCCCGCTGGGCTTGCTGGAATAAAAATTGTTCTGTCGCGACGGTTATGACGATCGGCCTGCCTACCCCTCGAACAAAACAGTATTGGCTGATCCGGTCAGAAATGCTCCTTCCAATCGTGAGGATAAAGCTGAATCCGGGAATTGGAAACTGATATGTGCTGATATCCGGTCCGTCACTCCCAGCCGGCGTGTGGGTCAGACGGTCGATAGGGCCGCCTTCCCGGACCAACACGGCAAGCACCGCATCCTTCGGAAACTCGGCTTCGCCAAGTAGAAAACGGCGGAACTGATCGCCATATCCGGCTAGGTTGACCGGGATCGATCCATCGGTGTTCCAGCCATAGACAGAGGCTTTCCAGAAGATGCCAATGGCAAAGTGCGTGATGGCCGCAGCATTAATCTCTGGGATGAGAGCGGCCTCGTAGAGCCGCGTATGTTGCCCTGGCGTACCCATTGAGGGTCGCGACCTCCGCAGCAGCTCCGCCAGCGGGAAACCCCCATCCTGCTTCATGCCATGACGAAAGACCCAGTCTTCGCCCTCACGGGACAAGAGTGCCTCACAGGACCGGCAAAGAAGGTGCGCCCATTGCTGTTGGTTCGATTGCACTCTCCGTCCCGGTGTAATGAGGACGGGATTCGGATTCGGGGCAACCCCGTCATCCCGCAGAATGCGGTATACCGCTGCAGACAGCAGATGACTACGCTGCAATTTCACTCCGTCCCGAAGACATAGATTGCACGTTCCGATCATGACAACACCTGTTCTACTGTCGCCGGTGGGTCAAGTTCTTCCCAGGGAGAAGCTGCGCTCCTCGCCTATCTGCAACCACTCCGCGGGCTCCGCAGCCTTTCACGCGCCCCCTGCGTCAACGCCACCCCCCGTCGATCCTGCGCAGGGACGCTCACGACAACGAACGGCTACCTCTTGCTGCTTTATGCGGAATACCTGGACATTGCCGAAAGACGCCACTTCACCTTCTCCGTATTTCGCCTTCGGAAGGCATGTGCGCAATGCTTATCGCGGAGTCTTCTATCACAAATCAGCAAGTCGGCGCTATTTGACACAGTAATGCGGGAAAGATCGGGCGCAAGCTGCTAATCATAAGTCGCATAAATGGCCTTCCTTACCGATTCCAGGAGGCGCTGTGCCAGTGCTTTATCGGTATCTGGATACTTCGATTGTCGAACTAAGTAGGCATAGGCGCTCGCAAGAACCTCTCGGCCACTTGCGGCAACGTCGTGCGCCCAGGCGCGGCAATCCCGTACAAACTGAGGCCTAGGCATACTTGCCACATATCGGTCTAATGAATGCCAGTTGTCCGCATCAATTCCACCTATCCACGCCGCACTTGTCGGAGCGAATTGCGGGTGGAAATAAAGACAGAGTTCGAGTGTGATCGGATCTAAGGAAACCGTGCCGGGGCCGACATCTCCAAAGTCAATCAACATCGGCTGCCCCGTGCTGCTTAGCAGCACGTTACCTCCATGCAAATCACCGTGGATACAGCAACTCCGGCTTTGTATCGTCTTCGCTTCAATTTCCGGTATCCAAATCAGCCCGAACTGTCGTTGAACAGTTGCCAGATCAGCGTCGCTCATGAGCTTTCGCCTTATCTGAGCAATCGTTACGTTGGCTGTTGGAACGCCCTGCCGCCATGGGTCCAAGAGTTGCTTTATCGCAGGCACCAATTGAGCATCAACGTCCCCTTGCTGCAATCGGTCAAACAGCGACGAGTTGTAATCGTTCAGTAGGTTATAGAACACGCCACCGGAGTTAATCGCTCCGAAACGAATCACCTCAACTTTCGCTGGATGTGAGCCAGGAGCCAGCCTGTCAAGATTGGTAAAGCGGTTCGATTCGTCATCGATCACTTCCAGGAGGCCGAGCTTGGCGGCGGCATCAATTTGAAGTGCGCCTGTTCCGTCATGTACCTTCACGCGCAAGACACGAGATGCTGAGAGACCGCCATTCAGCGATGACACCGTGCACGTAGTCCCCGCACGCTTCCGCGTAAAAATCTTTAGTGTCCTCCTTTCAATACTCGACAAGGTGAGTGTGTGAACGCCTGTTGTGACATCAATGTTGTTAGTCGCTTCAATCTTCGGATAGAGCGCTCGCATGTGGTCCAAGAACTCAAGCAAGTCCGTTTTGGCAAACAAATCAATCGTGGGCATAGTCTGACCCTCTCCCCACACGTCCTCCTGGCGAGCGGTCCGAATCAGCTTCCGCGCAAACTGTTCGACTGAGGAGCCTGTCAGAAGAATGAGGGGAGCGCCGGGCGCACTCTGAATCGCACGCGAGAAGACGGCCTGCCCGTGATCAACGGACGCATCAAAAGATGAATTTGAAGTGGGTAGCTTCAAATCCAGCACAATAATATCGATGAAGACGTTTGGCAGTTCCTCGAATATCCGAAATGCAGCATCGCGGGACTCAGCCACAGTCACGACGACCGTGCCGATAGCCTCCAGCCTCGACTTGATGCCATCCACGAAGTCCCGATCATCTTCCACTAGAAGTATTCGCATGTCAGATCAGCCACCTCAGGTCGAAATGGGTGCCGTCTTCTTTCGCCTCTAAGTTCGCCGTTCCTTCTAGCGAGTCCATGGCGCGCCGGGCGATGGACAGGCCCATTCCAGGGTGACCCTTCTTTGTCGTACTGCCGGTGTTGAAAGCTGCTTCGCTACGAAGCTCTAACCCTCGGCCTTTGTCGATGACAGTGATCCAATAGTCAATATCTGTCTGGCCCCAAGCGACAATGATCGAGTGTGCACCTTCGGGAAGACTTACGCCCTCAAGCGCATCGACGGCATTGCGAAGCCCATTGGCGAGAGCGAGCCGCAATAAGCTGGCGTCGCCATTGCAAATCAATGGTTGATGGCCGACAAGCGAAACTGTCGCTTTCTTGGGTGGGACCTCAGTCGCAGCAACCTCTGCTATCAGCGCGGCAAGATCAAATTCTTCCAGGTTCGGCGTCGATGCCGCGATTCGTAGCGCCTGAATGCCGAGGAGAATTTTCTTCAAATACTCCAAGTACGTCCAGGTCGGGCTCTTCGACCGATCTGGAATTTCCTCTGCAGCGGCAGCACGCAGAAGACCGAACACTGGTTCGATTTCGTGAAGCAAGGTGCCGGTAATTTCCTGCGTGATCTTTCCGTACAATTCATGTCGCAGCCGCTCGCTAATGTCGAGGGAAGTATCTGCTATATCCGTTTCGCTGAGACTAGCGACGGTGCAGTCAGTCAGAGCAGCGGTAAGCGCCCTCTTTACCCACGACACTGACTCCGCCTTTATGGCGGCACGCAACTTAGGGGCGTCGGCCTTATTGCGAACCCGCCTCAAAGCTCTCGCCGCCTTGAGGCGGTCGTGCGGCGCCGACGAGTTCAAAAGCGCCAATGCTTCTTTGCGATCCTTGTCAGCGTCAGTGTTTCCCATAGAACTTTGCTCGGCGCAGGAAGGCATCGCGCCCTCCCTCCATGACGTTTGTGATTGCGGTTACGATCGCAGAGTCGTCAAGGCCCGCTGCTTCCAACACGAATCCGCGCTTCCCATCAGAGGACATATGAATCACACGTTCGGCCTCTCCAAGGACCGGAATGTTAGGATTGTGCGTCGAGAATAGAATCTGGCTCTCCGCCGACCTTTCTCTAATTGCTTTAACCACCGTATCCGCGATAAATGCGTTATCTATGTGGTCCTCTGGCTGATCGACGATGATGACGCGCTCTTTCTGCTCCAGAATGAGAGGGAGTATGACTGTGCAGCGTTGTCCGGTAGATAGGTCGGCAATCGCCTTATATTCGGAGCCATCGAGGAGGGTGAAACGAACATCATCCTCAACCGTGACCGTCAGAAGCTCCCCGAGGTTGCACGTCTTCAGCGCGGCGATCAGCCGAATAGCCCGTTCACGATTTATCGCAAGGACCTCTGATATGAGTTCGTGGTTCGACTCGTCAATACACTCGGTGAGTTCCCGAGGACTCATGCTACCCGAGAGGGATGAGGCCAAATCGTTGTAATGCAGCCCGCTACCTTTAAGGCAATCAGCAATGACGGCAGCATACTGCTCCACTTGTCCGGCCCTCTCCACCTCTACGTGGATTTTTGGGCCTAAATCGGAGGATATGAACTCGGCGCACTCTTGGCGGCTCTTGAAACGATCCTCGCGAATCTGGTCCAAACGATCCAGCGCAGCTTCTCGCGCCTTCTGAAGCGACTTTAGCTTGGTGTCGATTCCCATTGCCGTATTGGTCAAGGATACGAGTTGAGCCTTCTTCTCTCGCAGACTGGATGCCTGCCTAACAATTACTCCTGCTCCTTGTTGTTGCAGTTCCAGATCCCTGCGCATCTGCCGTGCTTTGTCGTCAATCTTTAGCTTTTCTTGATTTGTGGTGTTGGTTATTTCTGCCAACAGCTTTTCCGCGGCCAACAACTCGCGCCGCGCAGTCTGAACCGCTTTCTTTGCTTTCTCGAAATGGTCGCGAGCCTGAGAAGCGGGGTCGTTTCCCGGCGCTTCCTCCAGGTAGGCTCCATGCTCAAGGAGAGATGCTATCTGTTCCTTCCATCCGCTTACAGCTTCCGAAAGCCGTTCGACATACGATAGCCGGACAGCGAGAGCGGTTGACTGACCAGAAAAGCCATCTGCTTCGGATTTGCGCGCCTTTAGCGCCGCCGAGTTCTTAGTAATCTGCTGTTCCTTTGTCTCGGCCTCCTTCAGTTGCTCTTCCAGGGCAGGTAGTTGAGCGAGTTTCTCGTCCAAATCAGATTTTTGCTGCTTGTAGGTTCCTAGTTCCGTCGTCAACGACCTAATTTCACTGATAGTTGCCGTTTCCGTCCGTGCAATCTGTCCCCGATTCTTAATAAAGGTATCGAGGATACGAAGACGGCCTTTGGAGCTAAGCCCTACCGTCTCAATTTCTGTTTGAGAAAAGATTGATGGAGGTACAAACTCACTCGACTGTTTCGGGGCTGATTCTCCTGCCGCGCGAGATACTATGACTTTCTTACCTCCGACGTTGAGGGTGACCGTTACACGTCCGTCTTCCAAAATTGACATCGCGTGCTCGGCAGAACGCTGAGAAGTTTCAGCCGTGTGTCCGGGCACTCCGAGGCAGAAGCGGATCAGCTCGATTAGGGATGTCTTTCCAGTGCCGCGGGCACCGATGACCACGTTCAAACCCGCAGACAGTTCCAGATCAAGCCCGTCGAGGAATCCTTCTTCGACTTGTATTCGCTCGATATGCAATGGAGCCTCACTAACGCAGCATAATTCTTTCAGATAGTTGATTTTACAGCGGTGACGGTGAATCTGCGGCGGGAGGAAGGCTCCTGCCCTCGCTTCAGCCGCCGGTGATGCTGGCGTCTTCCGCTCCCCACCTCTGCGGCCTGTTCCTGCCGCAACGCGACCCTGAAAAGACGGTGCGCTGACGCGCACGTACAAGGAAGACAAGCCCGCTAAGGGGTGCCACCCCTCGCGCGCGCAAGGAGTCTCCCCAGGCTTCCGCGCTTCGCTTGTGCAGCCCTTCGCCCCTTCCGCTTCGCTCCAAGGGTGGGTGTTTGAATGCATAGGCAAGGAGGGTCTTGCCATGAATCAGCGCCGTTTCATCGGTCTGGATGTGCACAAGAAGGTCATTGCTTATTGCGAGAAGGAAGCGGACGGGCGCGTGGTTTCCGAAGGAACAGTCGCAGCAACTCGCGCAGCTCTACAGAGATGGTTGTCGGAGCGAGACCAACCCTGGTCAGGAGCTATGGAAGCCACTCTTTTCACTGGCTGGATTTATGACTTTCTAAAACCATCCGCCGTGGAACTGAAGGTCGGACATCCGCTCATGCTTCGCTCCATCTGTGCCGGCAAGAAGAAGAGCGACAAGCTCGATGCACGCAAGTTGTCCGACCTCTTGCGATGCAACCTGTTTCCCGAGGCATACATGGCCCCTGAGGCGATCCGTGATCTACGCAGAGTTTTGCGATTTCGCAACCTGATGGTGCGCCAGACCGTACGGATGAAGAACAAAACAGCCTGCCTTCTCATGGAATGCGGGGTCAGCTACGAGAAGAGGCGGCTGCACGGCAGAGCTTACTTTGCCGACCTGCTACAAACCCTTGAAGACATCCCGCCATCCATGCCGCTGTTGCTCAACATGAGTCGAGCCACCATAGAGACCTTTGACTCTGCGCAGAAGCGGCTGATCAACGCCCTCAAGACCAATCCAAAACTATCCCAACGTGTCGCCCTGCTCATGAGCATTCCAGGGATCGGAGAGGTGACCGCGTTAACCTGGGCACTCGAGATTGGACCCGTAGAGCGATTTCCAAGTATCGCGCAGGCGATCAGCTACTGTGGCCTGTGCAGTGCGCAACGAGAGTCTGCCGGAAAGACGCAACGCAGTCCACTCTCCAAACAGCGGAACCGATTTCTGCAAAGCGCTCTCGTTGAAGCCGCCAAATTGGCACCTCAATGGAATCCAGAACTCGCCGCACTTCGTGAACGCGTCCTGCAGTATGGCCACCACAACCAGGCGACCATTACGATCGCACGCAAGCTGGTTGCTTACCTCGTGGCCGTCGATCGCAGCGGAATCCCGTTTACCTTCCGAGAGGCAAACAGGGAAATGAAAGAAAGCTCCATGCTTTCGTCCGCCCAGTGTGCGTAAGTTGTGTCGGGAAGTAAAGGCTTCGCTCGCACAGCTCGCCGCATACCTGCGGCCTTGACTTCCCGCCCCAACTTACTGGGCTCGCTCCTCTATCGAAAGCATGCAGTTTTTTAAAGCTGGAGAAGTACGGAGGAGCAACAGCAACGCAGTACCGATCAACCTCTGGCCGGTCCTCGCAAGAGTGTATTGGGGATTGCGCGAAGACCTCGTCTGATGCGCCTGAGTGGGTGTTTCGAGGCCGGCCAGATTGCCTGAACTTAAACATCCGCGACGGCCGACACAGCAGGCCCGATGCGGCAAATGAATGATTGGCCACTTCCGGGTTGGCTCACTTTACGGCAATGAAATAAGGATCGGGCTGCGCAACGAAGGGGATCGCTACAGGCGATAAGGGAGAACTCCGTCTCCCCTTGACCTGTACCTATCATGAATGATCCCCCTCTCCTTGCACTTGCTACCCCCGCCTTCGCCAGGAGGCGTTCGGCATGTAGGTACATGCCGCGACGGCATGAAAAGCAAAGGCCAACACCCAAGGAGGAAACACCCATGAACCGCAAAGCCAACACCACCACCATGCAGCCATCCAACCCCAAACCGCAGACCGCAAAAGAAGTCATTGCCGCCAATGTCCAAGCCCTCATCGAGCAGCTGGAGGCCGGACACAGCGATGCCTTGACTGCCTACCTCAACGCCATGAGCCGCTTTCATAACTACAGCTTCGGCAACATTCTGGAGATCGCACGGCAAAAGCCGGATGCGACCCGGGTGGCCGGGATGTACGCATGGAATCAGCTAGGCCGCCGGGTGAAGAAGGGCGAGCGGGGCATCCGCATTCTTGCCCCCATCATCGGGGTGAAGCGTAAGCCGCAGGAAGAGGCCGAGAAAGACGTCACCCGGCAGAATGTTCCTGTCTTGGTCGGGTTTCGTTCAGCCTATGTCTTCGATGTGAGCCAGACCGAAGGCGCGGAGCTTCCAGCGATGCGCCAGATCAACGGCGACGTCGGCGAGAACCGTGACCGCTTGCTTTCGTTCATCGAGAAGCAGGGAATCGAGCTTGTCTTCAGTGAGAACATCGCTCCCGCTCTCGGTATGAGCTACGGCGGTAGGATTGCGCTTTTGCCCGGACAGTCGAAGGCCGAAGAGTTTTCAACCCTCGTGCATGAACTCGCCCATGAAATGTTGCACAAGGCCGAACGCCGCACCGCAACCACTAAAGTCGTTCGCGAGACCGAAGCCGAGGCTATCGCCTTTGTGGTCGGCAAAGCTGTAGGGCTGGAGCCGGGAACCGCCTCCGCCGATTACATCCACCTGTATCACGGCAATGCTTCGCTTCTGGCCGAAAGCCTTGAGGTCATCCAGCAAGCCTCCGCCGTCATCCTCGCTGCCTTGCAGCCGCCTATCTCCGCAGCGGCACCCGAAACCGAAGAACTGGCCGAAGCCAGCTAACCCGCTCCCGAAGCAAGGGCGGACGGCCTCATGCTGTCCGCTCAGACGCCACCCGCACGCCTGAAACCCGCTCAAAGGAGAGCAACCATGCAAACGAACAACGCAGCAGTTGAATATCGCGACCTTCCTCTTTCCATCCTCACCGAGTCAAAGACCAACCCGCGCCGTATCTTTGACGAAGCAGCCCTCAAGGAACTGGCCGAGAGCATTCGCAGCCAGGGCGTTCTCTCGCCCTTGCTTGTGCGGCGTTTGAATGAGCGCAGCTTCGAGATCGTGGCCGGGGCGAGGCGTTACCGCGCAGCGCAGCTGGCCGAGGCCGCTACCATCCCCGTCCGCGTCGTCAATCTCACCGACGCTCAGGCGTTGGAGGCCCAATTGATCGAAAATCTTCAGCGTCGCGACGTTCACCCTCTGGAAGAGGCGCAAGGTTTCCGTGCCCTGCTCAATTTGGAGGAGCCGAAATACTCCATCGAGCAGATCGCCGCGAAGGTGGGCAAGGCTCCAGCGTATGTTGCCCAACGGTTGAAGCTCACCGAACTCACCCCGGAGGTCATCGAGGCGTTTGCCAAGGACGAGGTCGGTGTGGGCCATGCCCTGCTGTTGGCGAAGCTTCAGCCAGCCGAGCAGGAACAGGCACTCGCCGCTTGCTTCCACGAGGATTGGAACGGCGGACGGGGAAAGGGCAAACGCATCTTGCTTCCCGTTCGGCAACTTCAACAGTGGATTGAGCAGAACGTCATGCTCGTTTTGAAAGACGCTCCATTCTCGAAAACCGACCCCACCCTTAACCCTCAAGCAGGAGCTTGCGTCGATTGCCCCAAGCGCACCGGAGCCAATGCTCTGCTCTTTGCCGATGTCGCTCAGGACGCTTGCACCGACCCAACCTGCTACGAGTCCAAGATGGACGGCCATGTCGCGCAAACAATCGCGGCGAAACCCAAACTGGTCCAAATCTCTTCCTCGTATGGCCCACCACCCAACGAAGGAAGCGCGGTGCTCTCTCGGAGCAAGTACATCGAGATCAAGAAGCCAGACCCGAAAGCGAAAAAGCAGAAGGACTGGCCGGAATACCAGACCTGCAAATCCATGATCGAGGCCATCGTCACCGAAGGCAACGAGAAAGGCGAACTCCGCAAGATTTGTGCCGACCCCGACTGCCCGGTACACCGTCCCAAGAAGGAGCGGCCCGTCGCCGACCCTGCCATCAAGGCCTTGCAGGAGAGGCAGCGCCGCGAGGAGGCGATTGCCAATGCCATCGGCTCACGCGTCCTTACCGCCATTGTTGCCGCCGTCCCCGTTCGCCTGATGAAGCGCGACTTGCTCTTCATCGTGGAGCGGATTCTGCCCCAACTGGACGAACAGCGGCTGGAATTCCTTGCCCGGAGCCGCAGCATCAAGAAAGTGCAGGTGTCCGACTCGATTGGAAAACTGATTGACGCCTATGTCCGTAAAGCGCAGGAAGTCGAACTCGGTGCCTTGTTGGTCGAAGCGGTCATCCTTCAGTCGTCCCGGACGCAAGCCGATTCGAGTAAGGCGCTCAAAGAAGCCGCGCAACACTACAAAGTGGATACCGACGCCATCACCAAGAAGGTTAACGAGGAATTCGCGGCGAAGGAGAAAGCGCAGACCGCGAGGAAGGAAAGCCCGAAGGCCAAGCCCAAGGCAGCCAAGAAGCCGAAGGCGGCTTAGGGTTCATCTCTGACGGGGTTTGCGCTCGCAGACCCCGTTCTTGTTTGCCCGTCCTTCCCGCCCTTGATCGTTCTGGCGACTTGCGCCAGATCCGATTCTGCCCACCCGACGGGCCAGGAGAGAGGTGGCTCGGTTTGTCTGAACAGGACTTGTTGATTCTTAGGTGGAAGTTCTTTTCGGTTTAGGCCGCCAGGGTTTCTGGCGGGCGTTGGAAGTAGGCCTGATCGGGAGTATTTCCTTTCAGGCGGGAGTGGGGCCGGACCGCGTTGTAAAACTCGATGTAGCGCCGGAGGGATGTTCTTGCCTCCTGCACCGTCTGGTAAGCGCGGAGATAGACCTCTTCGTACTTGATCGACCTCCAGATGCGCTCGATGAAGACATTGTCGCGCCAACTGCCTTTGCCGTCCATGCTGATGGCGATGTTGTTTTGCTTGAGCCGCCCGGTGAACGCCTCGCTGGAGAACTGGCTGCCCTGGTCGGTGTTGAAGATCTCCGGGCTGCCGTGTTTGGCCAGCGCCTCGTCGACCGCTTCCGGGCAGAAGGAAACGTCCATGGCGATCGACAGCCGCCAGGACAAGATGCGGCGGCTGAACCAGTCCACCACCGCCGCGAGGTAGACGAAGCCGCGCGCCATGGGGATGTAGCTGATGTCCATCGCCCAGACCTGGTTGGGCCGCGTGACCGCCAGCTCGCGCAGAAGATACGGATAAATCCTGTGGCCCGGTGCGGGTCTGGAGGTGTTGGGCCGACGATAGATCGCCTCGATGCCCATCTTCTTCATCAGCGAGCCGATGTGCAGCCGGCCCGCGTCGAACCCGCGCTGGCGTAGCAGATCGCGCAGCATCCGGCGGCCCGCGAACGGGTAGTTCAGATGCAACTCGTCCATCTTCCGCAGGAGAAGCAGGTCGCTCTCCGGCATCGGACGCGGCTGGTAGTAGACGCTGCCGCGGCTGATCGACAACACCTCGGCCTGCCGCTTGATGGGAAGATCGTGCTCGCGGTCGATCATCTTTTTGCGCTCAGAAGCCCGGCCTTGGTGAGCGCCCCTTCTAAAAAATCGTTCTCCAGGGCAAGTTGACCGATCTTCGCATGCAGGCTCTTCAGGTCGACAGCAGCCTCAGCCGGTCCGGCCTTCGCCTCGCCGCCGAAAACCCCCGCCGCGCCCTCCAGTAGCTGGCTCTTCCACTGTGTGATCTGGTTGGCGTGTACATCGAACTGCTCGGCCAACTCCGACAAAGTCTTTTCACCCTTCAGCGCCGCAAGGGCCACCTTCGCCTTGAACGCCGCTGTGTGGTTCCGTCGGGGACGTCTGCTCATCTGCTCTCCTCTCCCCAGCCATCTTATGGCCAGAGGCGAACAGAACCTCCACTTAAGCTGATGTCCAGTTTTGCCGAGCCACCTCTGTGCATTAGGCACCCCTGAAGCCGGCCTCAAGCAATGAAAGTGTGGCGTGGATTATCCCCGATATCTGCTGCGCCTGACCGAGGTTGGAGCTGCTCGATCAGACCCCGCCGATCCACCCAAAGCCAGCGTGATCTGTTCCAGCGCCGTCGACAGCCGACAGGTTTGGCCACCGTAACGCCTTCACACTATTCGGTGTCATCGTCAACTGAAAAATCCCCAGTTTGCATCGCTTGAAAATTCCCCAGGCAGAGGCGGGTTGAGGTGATGCGGGGGGATGCGGCGGAGGGCGAAGCCCGGAGCCGCGTTCTCCCGCGCGGACGAGCCTGGGGTTATGCTCCTTCTTTCCCAGGCAGCTTTGCGGCGACGACCCCGGCCTTCTTCTTGTCCTTAAGCCGGTAGCTCTCGCCCTTGATGTTGATGGTGGTCGAGTGGTGCAGCAGCCGGTCGAGGATGGCCGAGGCGATCACGTTGTCTGCGAAGATGGCTCCCCAGTCACCGTAGCTCTTGTTGGAAGTGAGGATGATCGAGCCCTTTTCATACCGCTCCGAGACCAGTTGGAAGAGGCAGGTGGCAGCGAAGGAGTCCAGCGTCAGATAGCCCATCTCGTCGAGGATGAGCAGCTTCGGCTTGACCAGCAGACTCATCCTCTCCTTCAGCTTGTTCTCGTCGCGGGCGCGTTGGAACTGGCCGACGAGGTCCTGGATGGTGACGAAGTAGACCGATGATCCGGTGACGATCGCTTCGGTGCCGAGAGCGATTGCGAGATGCGTCTTGCCAACGCCGGGCGGACCAAGCAGCAGCACGTTCTCCTTGCGTTCGAGGAAGGCCAGCGAGGCCAGCTCGCGTAGCTTGCGCTCATCGACCGATGGCTGGAAGGCGAAGTCGAACTGGTCCAGACCCTTGTTGTAGGGGAAGTGCGCCCACTGCGTCTTCAGCCGGACGTTGCGGCTGTGCTTGGCCTGGCTCTCGGCTTCGAGCGTCTGTTCGAGGAAGTCGAGATAGGGCAGGTTCTTCACCGAGGCTTCTTCGGCGATGGCCTCGTAGCAGTTGGGCAGATGAGACAGGCGCAGCCGCAGCATGTGGTTCAGCAGGCGTTCAGACTGAAGCGACATGGGCCACCTCCTCACAGAACGCGTTGTAGATCGACAGCGATCGCAGCTCCACTTCCGGGACGGGATAGTGCAGCCCAACGCCGGGACCCGGCGCAAGCGCGGCGACGTCCTGGGGCGGCGGCTTGACCGCCGCCGTTCTGCTGCGGCGCGGAAGCTCGCCGTAGTGCGAGGGTTCGACCACCATCTCGCCCTTGCCTGTGGCCGTTTTATGTTCGGCGATCAGGCCGTTCTGGGAGAAGACGCGGATCGTGCCCGAGTCGAGCGGTTCGCGCACCAGGACGCTCTTGCCCGCATGAAGATGCGGCACCGAGTAGCGGTTGCCGCGATAGCTGAACAGGCAGTCCTTGGCCACCTGGCGATGGCTGACGTAGCTGGTGTCGTAGGCCGGCTGGCCGTTCAACGGCGTCAGGCCCTCATGAGGAAAGCGCACCTGCGGGATCTCACGCGTGGTCGCGTGGACTCGGCGGTTGACCTCGTTGGACCAGACCAGCGCCTGCCGGTTCAACTCCTTCAGCGAATCGAACTCGATCCCCGGCCAGAAGTTCCCCTTGATGAACCGGATCGTCGACTCGATCTTGCCCTTGGTCTCAGGCCGATACGGACGGCAGACTCGCGGAACGAAGCCGTAGTAGCTGGCGAAGTCCAGCATCTTCGCGTGATACCGGGGCTGCCCGTCGACCCGGTCCACCACTACCGTCTTCATGTTGTCGGTCAGCACCGTCTGCGTTACGCCGCCGAAGAACTCGAAAGCATGCACCATGCAGTTCAACAGCGTCTCCGCATCCTGCCGCTGGGTGAACTCCACATACCGCATCCGCGACCAGCACAGCGTCAGCGCGAAGCCGTAAAGACGCTTGCCGTTCCAGTTGCCGAAGTGCCCCCAGTCCATCTGAGCCTGCTCGCCCGGTGCCGTCTCGAAGCGGACGAATGCCCGTTCCTGACCCTCGCTCCGCCAGGACGCGACCGCCGCCCTCACTTGCGTCTCGCCCCCGGCGTATCCGCGCTTGCGGAGCTCGCCGAACAGCTTGGCCGCGTTGTGAACGCCAAGTTCCCAGCGCTCCCGCAGATACGGCCGGTAGGGATCGACCTTCCACTTCTTCGGCTTCCGCTCGTACTCGCGCGGTGCTTGCTTCAGATACTTCCGAACCGTCTTCCGGTCCATGTCCAGCTGCCGGGCAATCTCGCTGACGCTGACCCCATCGTGATGCAGCTTCTGTATCTCCATGAAATCCTCCAGTCGCAGCATCCAGACCCTCCTCGGGTCAGAATGCTCGGGCTCGACCTCAACTGGGGATTTTTCAACCGGCGAATCTGGGGAATCTTAGGTTAGCGCTGACATTCGGCAACCCCTCCGTGATGATGTGCTGGCCGCATTGCACGCGCCGGAAAAGAAGCGGCGCACTCGAAGCTCTCCTGACGGGAATGCCTTCCCATAAGCAGATCGCACAGCTGACGGGAATACCGGCAGTGAACCCGCCGCTAACTGGAGCGCAAGTAGGACAACGCCCCTCTTCGCCGGCTAACCACAGGATCTTCACCAGGCCGATTCGTCCCACGGCCCTCACTTCGTGCAAGACCACTTCTCTGGCATCTGGAACCAATGTACGCTGTCCCATCGCCGTACCGGAGAGACCGCCAGAGCTACCTCATTGTTGCCGGAACAGCCTTCCTCGGGCAGTGTCACCAAGTATACGGAAGAACCCAAACCAAAATACCGAAATCACTGCTAGACTATCAACCAAACGCCGGGCGGACATGTCGAACCCTACCAGAGAACAATGGGAACAAATCAAAAGGATCTTTGATCAAGCACTTGATCAAAACAGGTCAAAGCGGGCAGATTACGTTCACCGCCTATGTCAGGGCGACTCAGAGTTGGAATCGGAAGTTAACCGGCTCCTAGCTGCCAACGACAGTGCCGACAGCTTTTTAGATTTACCTCCAACTATTACATTAGGGTACTTCGCGGGGGAGAGCTCCCACCGTTCTCTTACCCCTGAGGAGATAGTCTTAGGCCGATTCAAAATTCTCCGTTTCTTGAATAGCGGAGGAATGGGGGAGGTATATGAAGCCTGGGATGCGGAGTTGCGAGAAAAGATTGCACTCAAAACAATACGTCCTGAAATAGCGGCAGATCGAGCTATGATCGAGCGTTTTAAGATGGAGGTAAAGCAAGCACGCGGGGTATCACACCCTAATATCTGTCGAGTTTACGACCTTTTCAGTTATGACCAGAGCCCAGATCGTCGAATATGGTTCTTAACGATGGAATTGCTGGAAGGTCATACGCTTTTGGAACAAGTTCGTAAGCAGGGTTCTATTGAGCCAAAAGAGGCGATTCACCTCATCGAGCAGATGGTTGCAGGTCTAGCCGCTGCACACAGACGAGGCCTCGTACACAGAGATTTTAAGAGTGGAAACGTAATGCTTGTCCATGCGGGACAATCTCACCCTCGAGCAGTGATCACAGACTTTGGTTTGGCGCTGAGTTTATCTGCTGCAGCGCACTCGAGTGAACGCGGAGCGCTAATCGAAGGCACACCTGACTACATGGCTCCCGAGCAAATGCGAGGCGATTCAGTGGGAGTAGCCGCAGACCAATATGCCCTCGGCGTTGTGATCTGTGAAATGCTCACGGGCAAACGCCCTCAGCGCCTCCATTCGAACGAGAATGGTGCCACGTTGTTGCTTCCCGCTGTTCATAATCTTCCACCCCGCTGGGAAGCTGTCATTAGGCGGTGCCTGGAGATCAGCCCGCAAAATAGATTTAGAGATTTAGACGAACTCCTCTGGGAATTAAATTCAAGCAACAGATGGAAGATCCTCGCCGGTAAGGTAGTAGCCATTGTCGGTTTTGCTGTAGTAGTTACTGCTGCTCTTGAGCTTACGCTCTTCAAGAGCGGGCCAGATCGTAGCCGCCTAGAACATTTGGTGCAGCTAACTCCAAGCACTGACTTCTCGGGAAATCCGAGCATATCACGCGATGGAAAAACGGTGGCCTATATGTCAGACAGGGCAGAGTCCGGACACTTGAGTATTTGGATGCAGCACGTCACCGGTGGTATGCCTATCCGCCTGACGGCGGATCCTGCTGAAGACGTTGACCCAAGCATATCGCCTGATGGCAATTCGGTGGTCTTCCGATCGAGCAGGAATGGAGGTGGAATTTACCGGACAGGGCCTGCACCGAAACAGGACCAGTTACTCGTCGCAGGTGGAAGAGACCCACGGTATTCGCCAGATGGCCGGACCGTAGTCTATTGGTTGGGAGATGAGGATGAAACCTCGCCTTCTGGGAGATTAGAGTTGTTAAGTCTTGAGGGAGGTGGTGCCGCCCCTACCCCCCTCGCTAAGGGATTTATAGACGCCCGTATGCCGGTCTGGAGTTCAGACGGACAATATGTATTGTTTCAAGGATGCCGCACGAACGAGCGACCTATGCCCCAATGCACAGAGTGGTGGGTCACAAATTTAAGCGGAAGCATAATACGCAACACGGGCAGTGTGGCGCTATTAGGTAAGCATCAGATAACTCCGATAAATGCAGTCAGCGGCTGGTACGGTGACGTCATTGTTTTCTGCGGTCTTCACCTAGGAGCGACTGGGATTTGGAAGGTTAAATTATCCGAAGACACCCTCTTAGCCAGCGGTCTACCGACTCAACTTACATCAGCAGATGAAACGCGGGCATATCCATCTGCGTCCCTTGCGGACGATCATACTATAGCAATTTCGCAAATGAATGGCGCAGTGCACATATGGCGGCTAGACGGCGTGCATGATCATAAGTTGCCGACCATAGTAAGAGTCACTCAGGATGCTGCAAGAGACAGCACACCGTATATCTCCAACGATGGGCGCTGGTTGGTGTTTTCTCGAAATGTTGAGGGCCGCCATGACATATGGATCAAAAATCTAAGCACAGGAACGGAGTCACAACTTGTCACCTCGGCAGCCGCCAAGTTTACACCTCTTATCGACAATTCGGGAGAATTAGTAGTATTTGAAGTTCGCGACCAAGATACCGCGACAATTTGGTGGAAGAGTCTCGGACAACCTGAAAGGATGCTTTGTAGTAGATGCAGTCATCCGACCGGATGGTTTGATGGATATCACGAAGTCTTTTACCGAACTGGTCTTCCGTCGAAGATTAACTTAGGAACCATAGGGACACAAGAATCGAAAGTAATTCTAAGCAAAGATAAGCAATCGCTAGACGACGCAAGCTGGTCTCCTACCAATGGATACTTGCTATTCACCGCGATTTCCGAGGGCCGTAACAGGCAGGTCTTTGCAGTGCGATTTCCGAAATCCACAGCTGCGGCGACGGGTGCATGGATCCAGATCACGAATGAGTCGGTCTGGAGCGATAAGCCGCGCTGGTCGAGCGATGGAAAGTACGTTTACTACTTGTCGGGCCGTGATGGGTATCCGTGCTTGTGGGGGCAGCGTTTCGACCCTGCGCTTGGAAAACCGGTCAACAACCCATTTGTTGTGAAGCATTTCCACAATACTCGACTCTCTCCCGAGACACTGCCTACGGCCAATCTTGAGCTATCAGTCTTTGACGACGTAATTGTTCTCAATTTGGGAGAGGTGAGCGAAAGCATATGGACAGGGATCCTGAGACAGTGATCTTCACGTTAATGGGAATTTAATATTCTGGCGACCCGATAGGATCTGGTATAATAGCGCGATCAACATGGAGGTTCAAAAGCATGCCTGAGAAAGCAAGGCGCGAAATAGCAATTGAGGTGCCAGCACCTGCCAATCGTGACCGGGTCGAGAGCCTAATTAATGCGCAACTGACAACCATCGTCACAGACCTTAATTTAGAGGGTAATGATCCCGTAGTTATTGTAATTCAAAAGAAAGAAAACCCATAGCCCGAGGTTCTTCGATGCGCGTCTGCCTCATCAGTGCGCCTACTGCCACAGAGTTTACTGAACCGGAAGAAATCAAGAGTGCATCTGTGCGCCGAGTGGCTGCTGATCCCCAGCTGGGGATACTAAGTCTTGCCGCAGTGCTTGAAGAAAGAGGGGATGAGGTAGAAATAGTCGATCTAAATCGGATTTACCTAGATTATGTAGATTCTCCCAGTGAGTTCCAGTCATTTGGCTTCCCCGAAGTGGCTGCTGACGCAATATCCGCAAGGAACTCCAAGTTATATGGGTTTTCATCGATTTGCAGTAGTTATCCTCTCACAATTAGAATAGCCCAGCAACTAAAGTGCCAATGCCCGGATGCACAAATCCTCTTTGGCGGCCCACAGGCCTCGGTCGTAGAATCTCCAAACGCTAACGGCATTTCCCTTCGTTGATTTAATACTTCGGGGGGAGGCGGAGATTTCGTTGCCACTCCTCTTGAGCCAGCTTGAAGGCAGCAACGATTTAGATCGAGTGCCTGGTTTGAGCTATCGGTCTTTGTTGCAGCCCAAACGCAACGCAAATGCGCCACTGATTGCTGATTTGGATGGATTGCCCACGCCGGCCTACCACTTGACGGGAGGACTGCAAGCCACGGACAAAGCATCTCTCGAAATGGGGCGGGGTTGTCCATTTGCATGCACATTTTGCTCGACAAACGACTTCTTTAGGCGAAACTTTCGACTTAGGTCACCTGAAAGAGTACTCCGCGACATGAAGATGCTATCGTCCCTTTACTCGACTCGAAGTTTTGAGTTAGTTCATGATATGTTCACTGTTGATCGGAGACGAGTAGCGGCTTTCTGTGAGGCAATGATCAGCTCAGGAGAGGGATTTACCTGGTCATGTAGCGCGCGCACCGACTGCGTGGATGAGCACTTATTGGAGTTGATGGCACGTAGCGGTTGCGAAGGTATTTTTTATGGGGTCGAAGTTGGGTCGAAGAAGATGCAAAAGGCAATTGACAAACATCTCGATCTGGAGCGAGCCGAAGAGATCATTTATGCTACTGAACGTCTCGGAATAAGGAGCACTGTGTCCCTTATTACCGGCTTCCCGGAGGAGTCGTGGGATGATTTCAAGGGGACGATTAGTATGTATATGAACGCCGTTAGATGTGCTAAGTCAAAACCTCAGCTAAATCTACTCGCTCCGCTCGCGGAGACGCCGCTTCATTCCAAGTATCGCGATCAACTGATCCTTGAAGACCTCTGTTCGGAAATGTCCCATCAGGCTCGAAGTCAAGCTGACGCTGATATTCAATTAATCAAATGTTACCCAGAGATTTTTCCTAATTTTTATATAATTCCCACCGCTGACTTAGATTGGAGTCAGCTTCTTGAGTTTAGAGAGTTTGTCCTTACAGGTACCGCGCGATTCCGATGGCTTCTCCTGGCAATACACTCCACTGCGGACCATCTTGCGGAGTTTTTCTTAGATTGGCGTGCGAGAAGGTTGGAGGTTAGGCCACAATTGAGGGGGCCTAGCCTGCGGCACTACTATCGTACGATCGAATTTCGTGCGGAGTTCCTCGGATTTGTGGGTTCACACGAGAAATGCGGGAACGAAGTGATTCAAGCATTACTGGACTATGAAGATGTGCTGAGACAGTGTGTTGCTGATTGCGGAATGCTTAGACCGGCCGGGCTGGCTGTGCCGATTGGACATCCCCTAAGTTGGGACGATATCCCGTTGAGGACTGAAGGCACCCTGATAATTGAACTTCCTTACAACATCCAGAATATCATTGATGCACTAAAGACTCGGGCCGTTCCGTCGTGGGAACGAGGTTCTTTCGTTTACTTATCGCGAGAAACCTCAAGCGCCCGTGCTCAAGTACTTCAGATATCCAACTGGATGGCATGCATTTTACTTGACTGTAATGGAAAAATGACGATCGAGGATATCGTGAGCCATTCCACTATTGAAATGTCAGGAGTTGATGACAGTGAACGTACATACATCCTTTTACGCCTGTTGCAGAAAGCTCACGCGGAGCGGTACATTGAGATATACCGAATGACATCCGATGCTGAATTGAGCCAGTCTGGGGGCGGCACGGAGTGCGAGTATGACGCCATTAGCGACGTGGCATCTGAACAAAACCACTTTCTGACCCAGTCGCAATAAGGTACTTGGACATTTCTTGGATGGGCATTTTGCCTGAGTATTTGATAAATACAGTCTGCAGCCAATTCTGCTGACATTATCGCCTTCAGTATACCGTGAGACGAAGCTGGATCAAGCAACGACGCGGCATCGCCCACGAGAAAGTAGCGGTGCCCCGCACAAGGCAATACGATCCGCCAAGTGACGTCAGCGCAGCGGGAACGGCTATTCTTTGTTAGTTGCCCCAATGGGGACTGTGGAAGTGGTAAGCGCGCTCGTTGTCCAGAGATGTCTACGCACACCCAAGCGATCTGATTCTCTGAGACGGGCGCTATCCAAGACCACGCGCAATCGCGCATTTCGTATATGGGTATCCTTTGTGGAAGGAGGTCAGGGGTTGCATCAATCCAGCCATAATACGCCAATAGGGCTTTGGAGACGCGGAAGAGAGGTAGGCGGAGCTGCCGTCGGAGCCAGTGTGCTGACCCTGATGCATCCACGATAAATGCAGCCGAGTACGTACCACGACTTGTGACTAGCTCGGCCTTGGCAGAATTGTTTGACTTAAAGTGAATCGCTCTTTCTGGTCTGGATATGACTACACCCGCCGCCAAGGCATGATGGAGCAGGATTTCATCCAGTTGAGGACGCTTCGCTTGATACCCAAGCCACACACGGTGATCGTCGAAGCCATAGCGGTATACCAACGTATCGGAGTTTATCTTTACGGAGTAACCAGAGTGTCGAAGAAAGCCTGCATTGTTGATCGCTAAGTCTACTCCCAATGTACAGAACAAATTTTCTACACCAGGGTGAAGTGTTTCACCAGGGCGGTTTATAGATTGAGCCATTGCCTCAATCAACAATGTCCGCAGCCCTCGCTTGGAACATGCAATTGCTGAGGCAGAGCCGGCGGGTCCCCCGCCGATTACGATAACGTCAAAATTCCCAGATCTGCCAATCACGAGCAGACGACCTCCAGCGCGCCACAGTTGTAGTATCCGCTAGAATTTCCTCAAACGCGTCCGGCGTGACCTGCAGCAAGTCGAACCGATTGGGAACGGGAATTCCGGGGACGCTCGTTGGGGCAAGCAGGAGTCGATATGCCGTCTTTTGCTGGAGTTGAACTCCCGAACTTTGTAGCAGGTTCGTTAGATCGTCGGGTGTAGCATGACGAAAACTCACAATGGCATACTGGGCCCTATCTTCTGCACTTTCTGCGCCCAACGCTTCATATACCCTCGCGACAGCCAGAGTCCGCGATATATAGTCCTCCAAGGTCATCTCCGCAAAGTGTTCATACGCGATCGAAGCGTCTGCTATTGACTTTACGTAATCTGCGTATGCAAAGACTTTATAGAGGATCGTTCCGCTCTGCGTCACTTGAGGCTGCGGCAATCCGTCCCATCCGATGTCCGAGTCTAGAATAGGAGTCACGGAAGGATAAAGATGCGGAGAAAACAAACGAGTTACGTCAGGAACTGCCCCGGGCCAGAGGGCCCCTGTTGCCGCGCATATCATGGTGTCTTCTGGGTAGGGTGACCCAAGACCATAGGTTGCAAGATGAAATGTTCCATTTGGCGACTTAACGTCTCGATTGAAGTCCTCCGATGTGTCCCATCCCGGTCCAAACAGATTAGTTGCTCGATACGACAAGGTTGACTCTCGACGTACAGGCGTATGTCCCACGTGGCTGCAGGCTTCGGAAACACGGTCTAATCCTATGACCGCAGTAATGGTCGTGTCTGTACTATCGAAATGAGCATGCGTAAGAGTGATATCTGCCGGTAGGCGCGAGTCGGAGAGTGGGGATGGTGATATATTGCTGTCCGGCCATATATTTCCTCTTATCTCTGGCGGCGAGGAGTTTTCCCACCATTCCGCCAGATCCTTTTGCTTTACTAAGGGTAGAAAGTCGGGCTGCGCTAATATCGAATAGGCCGATAACCGCTCTGGAATATATAGCTCTAATGAAGGACATGTTACATCAACCCAACCGTCCGCAGTATGGTCGACAAAGTTCAATGCAGTGTATCCTCCCGCTTCGACGATGTCAATTATGGAGGAATCCTTGCGGTCGGGAAGATAAACTATCTTTTCATCTTCGAGGGCATGCTTTACGTGAACAAATTCCGGCCATCGACGGGCGCCGAGCAAATTCTTAAACCAGAGTGTTGCATTATCCCTGTCGTGATGTGCTGGAACAGGAAAGCCCACATATTTTCCATCTTTTGTTTTAGCGGGTTCTACCAGAGGATGCGGAATCGGTTTCAGAAGATTGTGATTTGCATCGAACTTAGCGAGGTTTTCACTGATTCTGAAAGGGTATCGAGTCAGATCCGCGGCGTCCCAGCCGGTTGGCACGCCTTCATTCTGTAAGGCAAGGTGGACACCCCGGATCTTCTCATTGAGATGCCTCTGCGAAAAGCTCAAGTTGACATCTATGCCATCTATGCAGTCTGGGCCGTTAAAAAGTTTATGAATGGGTACCCAGAAATCCCGTTCTTGGTCCCCGTCTTGAAACCGCTCCGGTCCAATAGTTTGCTTATTGCCTTTGGTCAAGGCGGATATAAATGCACCATATCGAGTAGGGACAACGTGGATGGAATTTGCTAGACCAGAGTTCGGGAGAAATCCTCGGGAGCTTCGGACGTAGTGCGGACTGGCATTGCCGATGCGACTGATTCCCGTGCGGGAAAAACACAGGTCCGCGTGTCGTTGGTGCACTGTGTCGATCGCCGGGGCATATTCGTATGCGAAAACTACGATTGCGAGGGGGGTACCGCGAGCGCGTGATCGAAGGTCGGCAATCGAGGGACGAGCGGCAGCGAAAACGCAGTTTTCTACAATATCGATTTCGTCGAGAGTCGGGTAGTCCTCGATATTAAGCTCGGGCCGAATGACCCGTGGAGAGGCGAGTACATGATAGAAGAGACTAAGAGCCGGGTCGCCGGGCTCTATTCCCCGACAGCCACCATGTGAAAACTCTTCTAGGCCGAACAATCCAAAATCAACCTCTATGGGATTCAGCAATAGTCTGAAGAGTGTCTTTTCTGTTGCCCATCGGAGATTTAGACCGGCCTTTCTGAAATAATCAACCCACGACCTTCGTAGACGTCTCCAAACAAGCCACAGCTCTCGGTTAAGATTCATACAACATTCCTCCTGAAGCTTCGTCTATAAGGCGTACGCCCTTGATGACACAGGAAGGAATTGCCATAGTGCGCTGAAGGGCTGGTTCGCTTTTTACCACCCAGCGCTCTGCCAAGCCATAAAGCATCGCCAAACTTTGTGGCTCGGCGGCGGCTCTCTGGCCCCAGACGGGCGCTCGTGCAACTTTGCAGCTAGTTTAGCATTCCAAGAGGCGCCGGCATCCATCTAAGAACACCCTTATCGCCAGACACTCGATAATTTATCCTGCGCATCGCTCACGGCGAGGGTTAACCAAAGCGTTACTTTCAATGATACCGGTCGAGGCCGTCGGCAATTTGTTCTCAAGGCCGAGGATTACCACGAGTTGAGGTTCCTTCTTAACATTAGCGATTCTTGAATCTCATCCTCCCCGGGGGAGGGGGACACTTACGTTGCTCCGATGATTGTCCAACCCGTGCTCCAAAGGACAACGAAACAGGCACCGGTGCGACTCGGACTGATACTCAGGAGCCTTGCGGTTTTTCTATAGAATAAAGGTTTCTCCGGAGATCCATTTGGATGGACAATCCGTTCGTAAAGCACGTCTTTCAATCGACTTCATTGTCTAGTCACTTACGCTCCAGGTAGTGGGAAAGACCATCGGCATTCGATACATAAAGGTGGAATTGTGGGGACTGGGGGTGGAAGGACGCAATAAGCCATAGCGAAACGTATTTTAGGCTTGCAATTACCGAAGGAATCTGAAACAGTGAACAACCGAGCTTGGGCTGGAAGTCAGCGGCCTACGGGCCTATATACCCCTTTTGGCCTATATTGCGCCTCGGACAAGTATTCTCTTTGGAACTTGTAACTACAATCAACTGAGGGAAGATGATGGCTAGTCCGACAATACCGCCTCTCCACCCGAGCCCCACAACTTACCAAGGCACCGTTCAATACGCGAACGGCTACGCATTTCTGCAAGGTCAGCAACGCGGACAAGTCGCCCTGCTGATGTTTGACAACCCATTTACCGGCGTTCTTGACCTCACGAGGGCCGCACAGACCGCCGTCGTGCTAAGCAGATCGTATCCGCCTGGATCCCCAGCAACATTCAATGGCATTCTCATGACCCATCTTTTCAACGGCCAAAACAGAGAAGTCTTGCACCTGTGCTGAGGGAACTGTGAAGCGATTTGCGTGGACGGCCTCCATTAGCTGGATGTGTGTGGCAATCGCGATGGCGCAGGAACTGCCGCTATCGACGACGGGCATTACAGTCGGTGCACCGAAGGTCTACGACAACTATTATCTGCAACTCACGCTCAATAGCTTGCGCGACCAGCTGGCCGGTCTAAGGGTAGTCGATCAGACGACACTACTCTCGCACATCGGTCAAACGCAGGGAGCGAATCTACAACAGTTGGGTGTGGCGTTCCAGGGAGGTGGACCCTCAACGCCGACGACGAGCGCCTTTTCGCTGGCGCCGGGAACTACAGCCTACTCCTCGACTGGAACTCCGACGGCGACCACGCCGGGAACAACAACCTCCACGACGCCGCTAGCGGCTGCGAACCCGAGCCCCACGACAACGACTCTTACGCTGCCAACAATTGGTCAATCGTCCCTGGACACGCTGAACGAGTCGATGCAATTGTCGTCGGAGATCACGGGCTATCAACTTCTACTGAACGGCGCACTGAGCGACCGGCAGTCCTCGCAGGGAGAGCCGCGCACCACGTTCACGATCGGATTTCCAGTGACAATCTCCCCTCCGGGAGAGGGTGAAGAGGAGAAGATGGTGGACAGCATTGCCGAGGTGCGCGTGGCAATTTGCGGTGCACAGGACCCTTCGATCGTCACATTGCTACCGCAGCAGCGGACTTACAACGTGGCGTCTTTGGTCGACCACTCACTGGCCGCAAGTTTGGGAGCTGTACTGGGAGGCGTATTCAGCGTCGGAGGGGGCTTCCTATGGCACCACCAGTCCTATTACCTAGTTCAGCAACAGGAAACCGTGGCGCTGCAATTACCAAATGGTACCTGCGCAAGCGGGTTGCTGACGCCAACTGCATTCACTTGGCAGATTCATCCCGTGCTGGGGAAGAAGTTTGTACGACCGGGAACAGAATACAACTTCGTGCAGGTATCGATCCCTTATCCTCTGAATATGAGGGGAGCGAAGATTGCGGACGCCTGCATTCAGGTCGGCTGGCGGAGGACTCATGATCACGGCAATAGACTGGACAACGATGTGACCGATGCCCAGAGTCGCTGTTTCGAGATCAAGTCGTACTCAAACAACCCGATCGTACAGGCTCTATCTGTCTCCGACATCGGGCAAGGCAATGTTTGGGTAAAGGCGACCGGAACCTTTTTGTCTGGAACTGGTATAAGGATCGGAAACAAGGTTCTGACCGCAGGTGCGGTCGGCCTTTCTTCAGATGAGAGAAGTCTTTGGTTTTCCGCTACAGCCGCCGATCTTGCCACTGCAGGTGGCGCTACCCTTCTGAGCCGCGAGTCGGACGAGATTCCCATGCTAGACCCCCAATTACCCTATCCAAGCGGCGCGGCAGCCCCTCCCGCACCCACGCCCCTGAAGATTAACAATGTCCAGATCCAACCATATTCAGCGACTCAATCTGTGGTCACAGTGACATATACAAAGCCGACTGGGTCAACGCTTCCGCTGGAGCCCTGTGTTATTCCTGGAGCCGTGAATCCGCCGCCCTGTATTCCGGGCGACCCTTACTTGGTGAAGATTGGAACCAAGTTATACGGTCTTGCCGACACGCCGTACCTTCTTTTGGGCGCGACGCAAATTCAGTTTTTGGCGGCGAATGATGTGATTGCGGCCGCGCCGGAACTAGAGTTGATGCGGCTTCTATGGCCACCTCAGTATTACCACGATAAGTTCTCCTTGAATAAGGACGCCGTTACCGTCGGCAAGGCAACACTACTGGCGACTGCGCCGGTCTTGCGATTCTCGGTGAACGGAACGAATTTAGACCACGCGCGCCTCTTTTATCCTGATTGCTCCTCTTGTTACACATGGACGGACCGGAGTTTCGCCACCATTACTCTGACCACTGGGAAAGGGGCGACCGGGCTGGATACGGCTGGCCTAAAGGCACTGAAGCAAGTGATATTGTGCAAAGACGGGGTGAGCATTCCGTGCGCAGTAGGATTTCCACCGATCCTCGTTGCGATTCCTAGCGATGAGAGTGACGCAGGCAAGACGACGAAACCAAAGCTCGAGAAGCATGATCCAATTGCTTTGGGAACGCGGGAAATAACAATCAAGGGCAGTGGGATCGACCAGATTGCATCAATTCGAATTGAAGGGAACGTCATCCCCTACCACCTATCGCCAGATAAAGAGCCGGCGCTCATAGTGGAACTGCCCTTGAAGGTTGCTGCTAACAAGGGCCAATATCCATTGTGGATTGAGCTAGCAGATAGGAGCACTATGAGCTACCTGATCAACATAGGCGGCGCCGAGAAGTAAGAAGTTTGGCCGTTAGGAAGACGACTCTTCGAGGCCGGCGGTAATGAGTTCGTCCGATGCAACAGCAGGTGGTGGGCCAAATACAAGTTTTATTTGAGTAGAACAATTCGCATTAGGCCGATACCGGTCGAGCTTCTCAATTGCAGTTTGGTTGTACTCAGGCGCTAAGTGAGCGTATCTCACGATCATTGAAATTCAACGATGTCCGGCGAGTTCATGCACGGTTGGCAAATCAACTCCGGCTGCAATCAACCGGGACACGAGAATGTGGTGGAGGTGTGCCAGCGAAACTTCTTGACTTGCGCTTCCGCCAGGGCTCCGCTGAAAGCCTCCTTCATGTCTGTAATAGGCGGCTTGTACCTTGCGGACTGGAAGATTCTTCCATTGTCTGGGCGTTGCCGATGAATTTCCCGCAGGGTGGCCAAGCAGCTCCTGCTCATAGAATATTTCGCAATCACTGCCGTTCTTGGTTCTGGTCAAATAGATTCGCTTGCGATCGAAGTTGACGCCATCCCATGTGAGCGTGAATTGCTCTCCCCGCCGCATACGGTATGGGGCGCCACTTCAAACGCCGGGAGGTGCCGAGGACAGCGGTTCAGGATTGCCAGCCGAACGTGTTTCTCGTCCTGCAAGAGATAGAGAGATAGCGAATTCGTCGGATCTCTTCGAACGGCGAGAGGGGTTTACCGGATCGCTCATTACCCAGCCGACAGGTTCGCCCAATATAGGGAGGCGATTCTTTGGGCGCAGGCCAGTCAGGGGCCGGAACTTATCGCTTTGTCCCATGAGACGGCCTTGCTCATGTACGGTATCTCGGATGTGAACCCCGCGCGTGTCCATCTCACCGTGCCGAAGTCCGCACGTCTGCGCAGAGAACACCCCAAGTAGATTGTGATTCACCGAGCCGATCTGGCCCCGGAGGAAATTGGCCTGAGAGAGGGAATCCCCGTCACGACCATGGTTCGCTCGATCGCCGACAGTCTTGCAACGAAGCAGCGGGTTGACATCGCTCGGCAGGCCATCAGCGACGCAGCGACGCGCTCCGCGAAGGGCTGCTTAACACAGCCCAAGCCGGCTCGCTTCGCAAACTGGTCAATCATTCCGTGCACACCGCCGGCGCAGCGCGTTGAAAACCTCGCACGCTTTTATGGAGAATTGCGATTCAGAGCGGCTGTCATATTCGAGACCATTTGGTGGATAATGGAACGAAATTGACAAAAATCTGGTGTCCGATTTGGTGTCCGTTTGCTTTGAACTTTGGTGCTATCGGGTGCAAGCCGGTGCAGGGGAAAACTTGTAACTCATTGAAAATAAAAGACAGTGCAATTCTGTGCGACGACGTGCAATCGGGCAAAATCGAGGAAAACGGTTCCTAAGTCTGGTGCGTCTGCCAATTTCGCCACTTTCGCATCGCGCGGCCTGCCTGTCTAGATATTACTCGGTACGTCGCTCTCTTAAGAGTACTGGGAGATCTGTATCGCGGCAATCCCCTCGCAATTACCGGTAGTGTCTTAAGTTAGGACACTACCGATCTACGAGAGCCCGGCCTTCTCTCAATAAGCAGGCATGCCAAACCAAAGTCACGGCGGCCAAGAGAATTTGAGGGAAATGTTCGAGCACAACTCGGGCAAAATAACACGGCTGCAAACAAATGTTCATACCGAAGATAAAGAGATTACCTGAAGCGTCGACGAAGGCATTTGCTGACTCAGATCAGTACAAATTATTCACGAATAAACATTGAGTGAGATGTTACACGGGATGTACTCTGAATCTAGCTACCGGGGCAAATTTTAACGATCGAATTGACTGCATTATGGGCTGATCTGTCGCTCACTTCGCTGAGAGCGTCGATGCATAAGTTCTTCGGTTTCCTTCGTGCGCCCCTCCCTTGGAAGTTTCCGGCTTGACCGAAATGCAAAATGGCACCTAGAGCTTAAGGGCAAAGGTGCACACAAACCACCTCTGTTTGACTTCATCAAGATTTCACTGAACGCGGCGAGCGCTCTCGCTCGGAGTTATTATCATGCGGAATTATCTATCGATGCTCATGGAGGCATCGAAGTCTCTCAAGCTTCTATCTCCATATTTCATACTGGTCTTTATCGCACTCAAACCGTGCTCAGCGGAAGCTGGCGTCCAGCCGCCCGGGACCGCCGGATTGAATGCCGCGATGCTAAGTTCGAAGCCGTCGCGTGGCATGAACCTGGGCATGCTAGCGGCCGTCGGCACTGCGCAGACGCTTCAACTCACCGCGAGCGATCCGGATGGAACAAACACCGGAACTGCGCGTCTCGGAGTTCCTGTGAATATTACGACCGTAATATCACAGGCTACCTACCCTGTGCGCTCGTGGTCGCTGAATGGCGCGGGGACGTTGGCGTCCTCGAACGTGAACAACGAGAATGCCGTCTACAGGCCGCCGTCGTCGATGCCGGCGAATCCCGTGGTTACCATCACTTGTTATCTGCAGGGCGCCCCTCCGGCTTATCCGACGGTGACAACGACTTATACCTTGACGCTCGTCAATCCAGTCCCGCAATTCTCATCGATAGCATCGGGCAATTTGACTTCGGGAGCTGCGACAAGTGTCACGTTAAATGGAACCGGTTTTACTCCACGTACTGTGATTACTTCCAGCGTGGGCAGCATTACGAGCAGTTATCTGTCCCCCACCTCGATGACCGCTTGGGTTAGCCTGGCTGCCGGGGTAACCGGGAACGTCTCGCTACAGGCCAACAATCCGGGCCCAGGCGGGGGAACGGGCTCGAGTTTCAGCGTGCCCATTCTTTCGCTGCAGATGACTGCCACCGATCCGGACGGAACCAACACTGGCACCGCCAGACTCGGCTCGTGGGTGAATTTCGCCACCACCCTCGAGAATTCGCCATGGGGGGTTCGGGTATGGAATCTCCAGGGAGCGGGGGCGCTCCAATCCACCGGAAACGAGAATTACGTCGCCACGTACAGCCCGCCCCAGGTTATGCCTGCGAATCCGAATGTGACGGTCACTATTTCATTGGTAGGCGATCCGGCAGCCACTACGTCCTATTCGTTCACCTTGGTCAACCCCATCCCCAAGATCAATTCTGGCGGGGTTTACCCAACCCAACTCCTTGCGGGGGGCACGCAGAATGTTATCCTTTCGGGCTCCGGTTATTTGCCGGGCACTACCGTCGCCATATTTAACGGCACTCACCTTCCAGTAACCGTGGGGAGTTTCTACCGGTTGACACTCCCCATTCCGGTCCCGGGGACCGCAACGGGCAATTTGAGCTTGCAACTGTATAACCCGGGACCAGGTGGAGGACTGGGTTCGACTTTCCAAATCTCTGTCGCACCAGTTTCGATCGCGTTGACGGCGACAGATCCGGAGGGAACAACAAATACGGGAACGGCGGAATTGGGCTCCCAGGTCGCTATGACTGCTGACGTCACAGGTACCGAGGAGCAAGTGGTGAGCTGGAGTCTTTCGAGTGCGAGCTCGGGATCTATTTCGAGCGCCGGGGTCTACACTGCGCCCGCAGTTCTGCCGCAAAGCAACAAGGTGACGATCACGGCGACGCTGAATTCCAGTCCGTCGGTCACAGCGAGCTATGTGCTCAACGTCATCAATCCGGTTCCGCAGATCTCGGGTTCGACGCAAAATGCGGTTTGGCCAAATACTATGCCGTCGGTAACGTTCACCGGGACTGGGTTCGTTCCGAGCACGGTTATGTATGTGAATTCAGCGCCGGCTCCAACGACCTATATTTCGTCCACCTCGATTAAGGCGCTCCTGACGGTACCTTCGGGTGCGACGGGTAGCCTTTCCGTTCAGGCGTACACTGTGACTCCTGGCGGAGGCTACGGTGAATATTTTCAACTCGCCGTTGACACTCCAATCACTCAACGAGCGTCGGCGCGCCTGTTGGACCAGACGACCTTTGGACCGACAACCGGCCTTATTCAGCAGGTCGCGGGGCAAGGGGTCACCGCGTGGCTGGCGCAGCAGTTCAACACGCCGCAGACGGTGTTGCCGCTAGTTCCAATTCCGAGACCCAGTTATTGCGGCGACGCGGAGATGTGCGTTGAATCCTACTGGTGGAACACGGTGTTGACCGGCAACGACCAGTTGCGGCAGCGAGTCGCCTTCGCGTTGAGCGAGATCTTTGTGGTGTCAAGCGATACGTTGCCCGGCGAAGCGATTGACTACTATCACAGTCTGCTATCCACCGACGCTTTCGGCAACTGGTACACGATCATGAACGACGTGACGCTGTCGCCGGCCATGGGCATTTATCTGGACATGCTGAACAGCTACAAGCCGACGGGGACGTTGATCGCGGACGAGAACTATGCCCGCGAGAACATGCAGTTGTTCAATCTGGGTCTGGATTTGATCAACCAGGACGGGAGTCTGCAGCTGGACGGGAACGGCAATCCTATCCCGACCTATACCGAGGCTCAGGTGGAAGCGTTCTCCCGGGCGTTCACGGGCTGGACATTCGCCAACCCGGACGGCTCAACTCCTAACAGCTTCACTGGGGCCGCGAACTACTACCATCCGCTGGTAGCGGTGGAAATGTGGCATGATGAAAACCCGAAGACGTTGTTGAGCGGGACGACGCTGCCGGCCGGTCAGACCGCCGAACAGGACATGGCCGGGGCGCTTACCAACGTGTTCGAACACCCAAACCTGCCTCCTTTCATTTGCAAGCAACTCATCCAGCACCTGGTGAAGAGCGACCCCAGTCCGGCTTATATCTCGCGGGTGGCGGCGGTCTTTATCAACGACGGCAACAACGTTCGCGGTAATATGCAGGCGGTGCTGAGCGCCCTCTTCACCGATCCCGAGGCGAGGGCCGGCGATACCGCCGCGCAGCCGAGCGACGGTCGCCTGCGAGAGCCGATCCTGTGGCTAACCTCCGTCATGCGCGGTCTTGGCTATGTGAACGTCGATTCCAACAATTTTTACCAGTACCTGTCGAACTATTCGGGGGCGCTGGGCGAGTGGCCTTACCAGTCGCCGGCGGTTTTCAATTTCTTCCCGCTCGGCTACGTCATACCGGGCACGACGCTGAACGCGCCGGAGTTCGGGTTGGAGAACACCGCGAGTGTTACCGACCGCCTCACCCTGGCCGACGAGCTGGTGAACAACGAGATCACCGGGTTCAATGTCGACCTGAGCGCCACCAGCACCCTTGGTCAGATCGCCTCTAGTCCCGCGAATCTGGTCCAGGCGCTAAATGTCCTGTTTTGCCACTCGCGTATGAGCACTACTACCAATAACGCAATTATCGCCGATATAAGTGGCATCTCCAGTCTGGCTCAACGCGTAAGGGTTGCGGTCTACCTTGTCATCACTTCGTCGGGGTACAAGGTACTTCAGTAAGAAGACCTCGCGAAGACACAACGAATCGTCAAGACAATGCGATCAGCCAAGCAGCGGCCGATCAAGTGATCTCCGGCCACCGGAGCGGATGAAGTCATTAAGGGGGGAAGAAGAATGAGCATGAATCGGCGGAGTTTTGTACGGTATGCGTCGCTGGCGGCGGCGGGGAATGCGGCGGGTTTTCGACCCTTTGGGATGCTGAACGGGATGGCGCAGTCGTCGCCTGGGTACAAGGCGCTGGTCTGCATCTTTCTGTACGGGGGCAACGATTCGAACAACACGCTGATACCGTTGGATGCCACGGGCTACGCGGCATATTCGGGGATCAGAGGCCCGCTGACCCTGCCTGCGGGCAGCCTGTTGCCGTTGGCGGCGGGGGCGAATGGCAATTATGGATTGAATCCCAGCCTGCCCCAGACCCAGACGCTGTTCAATAGCGGGAACCTGGCGTTTGTGACCAATGTGGGGACGCTGCTGCAGCCCCTGACTCCGGCGCAGTATCAGGCTGGCGGGGCGTCGACGCCGACCAACCTGTTCTCACACCCGGACCAGCAGCTGGAGTGGCAGAATGCGGCCCAGAGCGGGGGGACGAGTACGGGCTGGGCGGGACGGATCGCCGACACGATGTCGGCCAGCTACAACTCTGGGGCGCAGATACCGCTGGTCACCTCGGTGTACGGGGACACGCTGTTCTGCAACGGGGCGTCGACCTCGCCGGTGGCGGTGGATCCGGGCAACCTGAAGGGGGGCAAATGTTCGGAGGGAGCGGCATGTGCGGGACGCCTGGCGACGGCGCAGCAACTGGTGACTTTCCAGAGCGGCCTGTCTCTGGTGCAGGCCGACAACGCCATTACCACGGATTCGTATCAATACATGAGCGTGCTGGGCAACGCGGTGCAGTCGGTGGTTCCACTGACCACCGTCTTTCCGGCCGGCAATTCTCTGGCGGCACAGCTGCAGCAAATCGCGCAGATCATCCAGGTGCGGCAGGCGTTGGGGGTGGGCCGGCAGATCTTCTTCGCCGGGCTGGGCAATTTCGACACCCACGCGGGACAGCTGAGCATCCAGAGCGGCCTGCTCTCGCAGCTGGACGGGGCGATGGGCGCCTTCTACCAGGCGACCCAGGAACTGGGGTTGGCCAACCAGATCACCACCTTCACCATGTCGGACTTCAGCCGGGCGATGCAACCCAACTCGAACACCGGCAGCGACCACGCCTGGGGCGGCCATCATATGGTCATGGGCGGGGCGGTCCAGGGCGGCCAGATCTACGGCACCTACCCGACCCTGGTCCTGGGCGGACCGAACGACTCCGGGACGAACGGACGGTGGCTGCCGACCACCGCCAGCTCGCAGTACGCCGCCACCCTGGCCTCCTGGTTCGGCGTCTCAAGCGGGAACCTCAACACCATCTTTCCCTCTCTCGCCAACTTCACCACGACCAACCTCGGCTTCGTCTAAAGATCGGTGAGGCGAACGATGAGGAAGGTTCGAACACCATGGTCACCGGGGGCCTTTGGTTCAGCGTTTTTCGTTGAGCAGCAGGATGATCAATCCCTCCGCTCGATGGAATAAAAGCGCGCGCAGTTTTCGCCAAGGACTCCAGCCTGCCTTTCGGTGGGGAGATTGCGGAGATAATCGATGACGAGGTGCATGGCTTGGCCGTAGTCTCCGGAAAGCAGACATACCGGCCAATCGGAACCTATCATGAGGCGATCGGGCCCAAAGGCTTCAAACACCGTATCTAGGTAAGGGCGAAAATCGTCAGGCTGCCATTGCTTCCACTTGGCTTCAGTCAACATCCCCGAGAGTTTGCAATAGACGTTCGGGAATGACGCTAGTGCCCTGATCCGCTCACTCCAGGGCGACAGCAGGCGATCCGCGATTCCTGGCTTGGCTATATGGTCCAGCACAAACAGCTGATCCGGAAAGGCCTCGACGAGCTCAACGGCGATGGGGAGATGTTTAGGATAAAGGAGCAGGTCATACGTGAGATTGAAGTCGCGCAGTCGCGCGATGCCGCGCCTAAACTCCGGGCGCAACATGAATTCGTCGTCGGCTTCGTCCTGGACGACGTGACGAACTCCGGTAAGCTTCGGATGCTGTGCGAGGCGCTCCAGCTGCCTCGGGAAATCCCGCGAACGCAGGTCGACCCAGCCGACGACGGCGTGGATGAATTTGTGTTGGCTTGCCAACTCCAGCAGCCAACGTGTCTCTTCAAGGCTTTGTCGCGCCTGTACGGCGACGGCTCCATCAAAGCCGACACTGGCCAAGGCAGGTTCCAGGTCTTTCGGAAGGAAATCGCGCCGCAGGGTCGCCATTTCTTCCGATATCCACCCGTACTCCTTCGGGTTGTAGCACCAGAAGTGCTGGTGGGAATCGATTTTCATTATGAGAGATTGCTCCCGGCAGTCTAACTTTGCGAGGATAATACAGAGACGTTGCGATCGAAGTCTTCATTGTTAACGGATCAAGCGGTGGTATCAACATTCCCGAGGATCGAAGGGCACTTCGCGGTCTCTTCCTTTACGGCGCTGGAGGGCGGGTATCTGAAAACGGAGGCCGCTACGAACAGTCCGGCAGGCACCAAGCCGCTAGGGCAGATCTCGACGATGCGCCCTCTGTGCGTGGATCTGGACGGGACATTGGTAAAGAGCGATACCCTGATCGACTCTTTGCTTCTGCTCGTCCGAACACACCCAATGGTCGCGCTTAGGACACCTTTCTGGGTCATGCGTGGCAAGGCGTCCTTCAAGGAGAAAGTCACTTCCGCCGTCTCACTCGACGTCGCTAATCTGCCCTATAACCGTGCGCTGCTCGCTTATCTTCAAGAGCAGAACGCGGAGGGGCGGAAACTCTACCTCGCGACGGGCGCCGATGACAAACTTGCCTCGCGGATCGCCGCACATCTTGGCATCTTTGACGGCGTCTTGGCTTCGGATGGCCAAACCAACCTAACCGGGCATCATAAGCTCGCAAGCCTGCAGGAGCGCTTCAAGGACGGTTTTGACTACGTTGGCAATGCGAGCCCCGATATGCCGCTGCTGGCTGCCGCAATTGAGGCAATGGTTGCCAATCCCGACCTTGCGCTTCGCGCTCGCCTGAAGGCGGGAAAGGTCGTAGTTTCTCGCGCGTTTGAGGACCGCAGGCCGCTGACTCGGGCGATTGGGAAAGCCATCCGGCCCCACCAGTGGGCCAAGAATGTGCTTCTGCTGGTGCCGCTGCTCCTGTCGCACAATCTCGGACTTCGATTGGCAGTTCAGGTCGCGCTTGCCTTTGTGTGCTTCAGCCTGACGGCCTCCGCGACCTATCTCGTCAACGATCTGCTCGATATCGAGGCCGACCGCCGACATCCTAAGAAACGATCTAGGCCATTTGCGTCAGGGGATTTGGCTGCCGCGACGGGGACTACCCTAGCGTTTCTCTTCCTCGCCGCTGCTTTGGCTGGAGCCTTGTTCCTGCCGGTCGAGTTCCTTGCGCTTCTGGTGGTGTATCTGACTGTGAACCTCAGCTATTCGCTGTATCTCAAACGAATAGCCCTGGTTGACGTTCTTTTGCTATCGGGACTTTATGCGATTCGGCTGCTCGCTGGGGGCGCTGCAGTCCATGTTTTGATTTCACCCTGGCTTGCCGGATTTTCGATCTTCCTCTTCCTCAGTCTGGCGATGGTGAAACGGTTCAGTGAACTCCAAAATGTCCGGGCGCGCGGCCATGTACCCTCCAGTGCGCGCGGCTATCACCTGGTCGATCTCGAACAACTGCGCAGTTTCGGCACCGCCAGCGCCTATGCCTCGATAGTTGTATTCTCCCTGTACATCAGCGGAGGTGAGGTTGCGACCCTTTACAGCCATCCGGCGAGAATGTGGCTGATTACTCCTTTTATGATTCTCTGGGTGAGCCGGGTGTGGTTGCTGGCGGGGCGCGGCGAACTCGACGAAGACCCGGTTCTCTTTGCTCTCACTGACCGCATGAGCCTGCTCATTGGGTTTTGTGTGCTGATCATCGTGCTCTTCGCCGTATGATGGTGAAGAAACCCGGGAAAAGGACATCCGACATACTCTATGGCAAATTCCCGGCCCAGATTTGAATCTTGGGGGCGATATCCCACACTGAATTCCGATCTGATCCCGCTTTACTGGACAACCGACTTTCCGCCGAAGGAGCTTCCACCCACTAAGATACTGCCGGTAGGAGCGGGCCGCAGCTACGGCGATGTCTGTCTGCTCGATCACGGCACGCTCTTCGCGACGCGCGGCCTCGATAAACTGCTGCACTTCGATCCTGAGACGGGTCTGCTCCGCTGCGAGGCTGGGGTTACGCTGGCGGAAATACTCGAGTTCGCGGTTCCACGCGGATTTTTCCTCCCGGTCACACCTGGCACCAAGTATGTGACGGTTGGCGGGGCGATCGCTAATGACATTCACGGCAAGAACCACCATGTCGCCGGAACCTTTGGGCGGCATGTTCCACGATTTGAACTAGTTCGTTCCGACGGCAGCCGCTTTGTCTGTAGTGCGTCGCAGAACGCGGATTGGTTCGCCTCCACCGTCGGAGGACTAGGCCTCACCGGGTTCATTTCCTGGGCGGAAATCCGGCTGCGGCCAATAGTCAGTCGAAGGATTGAATATCAGGCCATCAAGTTCACTGGAATCGACGAGTTTGTCGCTCTCTCCCAGGCGAGCACTCAGGTCGAATATACAGTTGCCTGGATTGACTGCGTGGCCCGGGGCAAGGACTTCGCTCGCGGAATCTACATGCAGGGCGACCACTCTTCCGTACCCGAAACGGCGGCGGCGACCAAGGCCCCATGGATCTCGGTGCCGATCGACTTTCCCGAAATTGCGTTGAATCGTCCCTCCGTCGGGGTCTTCAATACGCTGTACTACAACAAGCAGTTGGGGAAGCGGAAGACGGCCGTGGTCGATTACGAACCTTTCTTCTATCCATTGGACAGCATCCTGCATTGGAACAGGATCTATGGTCGGAGGGGCCTGTTGCAGTTTCAATGCGTCATACCGTGGGAGGATGGTTCTCAGGAAGGGATCGTGCGTATCCTCAAGGCAATCAGTGCCTCAGGGCTGGCGTCGTTTCTGGCCGTCATCAAGGTTTTCGGAGACGTGGCGTCGCCGGGTATGCTCTCCTTTCCCAAGCCTGGCATCACGCTCGCGTTGGATTTTCCAATTCGCAAAGAATTGACCTTCGATCTCCTCTATCGCCTCGCGCGCATCACGCTTGAGCATGGCGGCCGACTTTATCCTGCCAAGGACGCCCGCATGACAGCGGCTCAGTTTCAGGCTTCTTACCCGCCATGGCAGGATTTCTCCAGTTATATCGATCCGCATTTCGACTCGGCGTTCTGGCAAAGGGTGACGACTCTTGTTTAGCCTTCCCGCCCCGCTCCCGAAGAAAGTGCTGATGCTGGGTGCGACTTCAGCTATGGCCATCGCCGTCGCGCGCAAACTCGCCGCGTCCGGTGCGAGTCTCTACCTGGTCGGTCGGTCGGAGGCGAAGCTCGAGGCGGTTGCCTGCGACCTCGAAACCCGAGGCGCCCATGAAGTCTATGTGTACGCGATGGATCTCGATGACACAACCGCGCACCCGCAAATGCTGGCTTCGTCGGCCGAGACGCTTGGTCACATCGATCTTGCGCTGATCGCGCATGGCGTGCTCGGCGACCAGGACCAGGCGCAGGCAGATTACGCCGTCGCCGAGGCGATCCTGGTGACGAATTTTCTCTCCGCAGTATCGCTCTCGATGTGGCTCGCGAACTACTTTGAAGCGCGAAAAGGAGGGGTGTTAGCAGTCATCTCCTCGGTAGCCGGCGACCGCGGGAGGAAGAGTAACTACGTGTACGGCGCGTCCAAGGGGGCTCTCAATATATTTCTCGACGGCTTGCGAAACCGGATTGATCGCGCTGGGGTCCACGTACTGACGATTCGGCCAGGATTTGTCTCAACGCCCATGACCGCACATCTCAAGCAGAACGCGCTCTTCGCCCAACCTGACCAGATCGCGGAGGGCATTCTCAACGCCATTGCCGCTCGCAAAGATGTCGTTTATCTGCCGAAGATATGGCGGCCGATCATGTTCCTGATCAGGAACATTCCTGAGGCCGTCTTCAAGAAGATGAATATGTAGACGGGCAGCGGCGGAGGCCGGATGTGCGTTCAGCGCGGCCCAAGAGCCTGGCGAATTTTCTGATCGGTGTTGTATTGGCTTAATGCGTAAACTGCCCAAATGGCGGCCGGGAGCCAGCCGATCAAGGTGACCTGCAAGAACAGGCAAATGATGCCGGCGAACGGTCGTCCGATGGTGAAGAAGGTCAGCCATGGAAGGAAGAAGGCAATGATCAGTCGCATATGCAGCGCCTTTCTGCTTCGATGCTAATACCAAACGGCGCCTCAGACAGTTTTTTGGGCATGAAATCGCAGCCGCACATAATCCGCGATCCAACCATTTTCTTCGGTGTAGAGCACTGGCTTTAGCAGGGCGATAGTCTCGCCGATTGCCTGGTCGCGACGCTCGGTCGGAAGCTGTTCGAGCAGGCCACGGCGGAAGGTTTCGAGCCATCCTCGCATGCCCGACGGGAGCTTTGTGGGACGCGGGATGAGAGCGATCTCGTCCACCGTAAAGCCTGCCGACTCCAGCCTGGCGCGATATTGCGTGTCACTCGGAAAGAAGCTGTTGTCCATGGTGTAGGCATCTAGCCCCCATTGGCGTAATATTCCGGCCAGCGCGACGCGAATTGCCGCGACGTTGCCGTGACCGCCCATCTCGGCTACGAAGCGTCCGCCCGGCTTGAGCGCCCGATACACCCGGGCGAGCATGGCTTCCTGGTCGCGAATCCAGTGCAGCGCTGCGTTTGAGAAGACGGCATCGAACTCGGCCTCGAAGGGCAGAGCTTCCGCATTCGCGACACGCGCGTCGAGACCCAGGCTCTGTGCAGCCGCGATCATTGAGGCTGATGCGTCGACGCCAACTACTTGTGCTCTGCTCGCGGCAATCTTTGCGGTCAACGCGCCGTCGCCGCAGCCCAAGTCAAGGATCCGTTCGCCAGGGCGAGGCGCGAGCAACTGGAGAACGCCACCGGCGAGGTCAGCGACGAACCGCCCCTGTTGCGCATACTCCACCGCGTCCCAAGTTTGTGCAACACTCATTGATCACGTTCCTTCAACGCTCGGACTCTTTCGAACCAAATCTCATGTATGAGGATAACGGCGACCTGGCACGAATCAGGAGGTCAGAATATCCAGAAGGTGCCGGGGTTCGGCCAGGAAGGAGTCGTGACCGTGATTTGAGGTCAGCTCGCGATACTCACACTGAACCCCGGCTGTCTTGATTTCAAGAGCGAGCGCCTCAACCTCCGAAGCCGGAAAGAGCCAATCTGAAGATATCCCCACCATTGTCAGTCTTGCCTGAATGCGGCTCCATGCTTCCGCAGGGGAGTTGTAGGCCCTGGTTGGGTCGAAGAGATCCATCATGCGAGTGATTGCCAGGTAGGAGTTTGCATCGAAGCGCGAGTTAAACTTCTCACCTTGGTGGTCCAGATAGCCGGAGACGTCGAAGCGACCGCCTGGCAGGCCTTCGTCTTTCCAGGGGTCTTCGCCGCTTCGATCGGGCTTTCGCCCGTAGCGTTCTGCAAAGAGTTCCTCCGACTTATAGCTGATCACACCTAGGGCGCGGGCAAGCGCGAGGCCACGCCCGGGTGGATCTTCGGCAGAGTATTCGCCTTCGTTCCAGTCTGGATCGAGCATGATTGCCTGGCGCTGCAAATGGTTCAAGGCCAGGCCCATGGCGCCCAACGGACAAGCGGCTATGACGATAGCCTGGGCGACGCGCGTGGGGAACTGAATTGCCCACTGCAGCACCTGCATGCCGCCAATCGAAGCGCCGATGGCCAGCTTCAGGCGCGATATTCCGAGCGAATCCAGCAGCAGCGCCTGGGCTCGGATGACGTCGCGAATACAAACCAGGGGAAAGGCCGCGCCGTAGGGCTCATCAGTATCAGGGTCGATAGAGGTCGGGCCAGTCGATCCGTAACAGGAGCCGAGGATGTTGATGCCGAGGGCCGCGTCTTTTACGCTATCGACCAGGCCCTCGGCGGAAAAGATTGCCGGCCACCATTCCGCGACCTGCGCTGAGCCAGATAACGCATGGCAGACCAGCACGACGTTGTCTCGCGACGCATTGATGTCGCCATAAACCGCGTAATGAAGCCTGCGCGCCGCGCAACACGCCGCCGGCTTCGAGAGGGAACTCGCTGGGCAATGCGAAATCCCCCTCGAAAGTCGGTTTTGGGGCAGGCTTGAGCGCGGCCGGTAGCGCGGCAGGGGTCATTGTGCCGCTAGCGCCTCCGGGTTGAGAGCGGAATGACCATTCGCCGCCTCGATTGCCTGATCGAGATCTGCCAGGATGTCGCGCAGGTCCTCAATTCCCACCGACAGGCGAACCAGTTCAGGGCTGACTCCTGTGCTGACCTGCTCGTCGGCGCTCAATTGCTGGTGCGTGGTTGATGCCGGGTGAATCACGAGCGACTTGGCGTCGCCGATGTTCGCGAGCAGGGAGAAGAGTTTCAGCGAGTTGATCAGCTTCTTCCCTGCCTCGAATCCGCCCTTGATACCGAACGTCACCAAGCCACTCTGTCCATCAGGGAAGTATTTCTTCGCGCGCTGGTAGTACTTGCTCGACGATAGGCCGGGATAGTTGACCCACTCGACGCCGGGATGCTCTTCGAGGAACTTGGCTACTCCGAGCGCGTTCTGGGAATGACGTTCCATGCGGAGATGCAAGGTCTCGATGCCTTGCAGGAACAAGAACGCATTGAAGGGCGACAGCGCTGCGCCGACATCGCGCAGCCCCTGAACCCGCGCTTTCAGGATGAAAGCCAGCGGGCCGAATGCCTCGGTGTAGGAGAGACCGTGATACGAGGGATCGGGCTCGGTGAAGTCGCGGAAGCGGCCGGAGGCCTTCCAATCGAACTTGCCGGCATCGATGATAACGCCGCCGATCGAGGTACCGTGGCCGCCGATGTACTTGGTTGCAGATTCGACGACGATATCGGCGCCCCATTCGATCGGGCGCGCCAGCGCCGGCGAGACGCTGGTGTTATCGATGATCAGCGGCAGGCCGTGTTCATGAGCGATTGCCGCCAGAGTTTCAATGTCGGCAATGTCGAACTTCGGGTTGCCGAGAGTCTCGGTATAGATGGCGCGAGTCTTGTCGTTGATCGCTGCGCGAATCCCATCGAAATCGTCGGCATCGGCGAAGCGAACCGTGATTCCGTACTTCGGCAGCGTGTAGTGAAAGAGGTTATAGGTGCCGCCGTAGAGCGAGGTCGTTGAGATGATCTCTTCGTCGGAGTTGGCGATATTGGTGATGGCCAGCGTCTCCGCAGCCTGGCCGCTGGCAGTTGCCAGGGCAGCCATTCCGCCTTCGAGCGCGGCAATGCGCTTCTCAAAGACGTCGGTGGTGGGGTTCATGATCCGGGTGTAGATGTTGCCGAACTCCTGCAGGCCGAAGAGTCGGGCAGCGTGATCGGCGTCCTGAAAGACGTAGGAGGTGGTTTGATAGATCGGCACCGCGCGCGACCCGGTCGTCGGGTCGGGCACTTGTCCGCCGTGGACTGCGACGGTGGCGAGATGTGGCTTTGCTGTAACTTCGTCGGACATAATGCTTGCTCCTCGAGATACGTTCAAAACTGAAATATACGGCCGAAAACTAAAACTAAGAGGCCCGCGGGAGAATGTAGCCGCGGGCCCTGGAATCATGACTGACGGTTCCTAGAACTGCCAGCGATTCTTCCGACGCGCCCGCGGCGACGGCATACGACAACAAGCGGACAAGAGAAGGGCTGGATCGGTGGGGGAATCTCGCATCTTGAGAAGTATTGCCGAACTCCCGGAGCAACGCAAGTTCATACTTTGTTGCGGAGCGAGGCTGGGAGAAGAATCATACCTTGGGTGGCCGCAAAAGCGCTGCGCCCGGCAATCGGATCGCCGGGCGTGGGCTGTGTGACATGGTAGAGAGCGCTCGGGCGCTATTTAGTAAAAATAGTGGCATCGTCGCGATGCTCACGATCCACTCCCTTGTGCGCCGCGCGGTTGGCGAGTTCATCGAGCTTGTCGACCGGCTTCCCATCGACATGAATGGGCACATCTGCGTTTACACCAGCAGGAGTCCCTGCACCTGCTTGTCCAGTTCCGGTTGGGGAGACATCGTTTTCGATGGTCATGGGAAACCTCTTTATGTGATTGGATACCTAAATGAGCCCCTCTGTTGTCCTCGGATGCTAAATACCGACGTGTGCTCGCAATCTCCGGCTAGGATCGGCTCGGGAACAAGACTTGGCGGACAGAGCTGCAAAGGACTACCGCGAATCAGATAAACTAAGCCAAAGACCCTGGTGCATGCCGAACGAACCTCGAAGAAAGCGGCTCTTCTCCCTCGATTTATTTGACGAAAAGTGACCAATCGATGACTCAGGCTTCTACTGGAGAAGTCACCCGCCGCTCCTTCCTCAAGGCGGGCGTCTTCGCGGCCGGCGGATTGGCGCTCTATGCAGGCGAGATCGAGCGGCATTGGGTCGACGTCCACCAGATTGAGATCCGGCTCAAGAATCTGCCCGATGCTTTCCACGGCTTCCGCATTGCGCACATGGCCGACTTCCACTACGGCGAGTATTCAGAGCCAACCTTCATTCGCTCGGTAGTGCAGAGGGTGAACGCTCTTCGCCCGGACATGATCGCATTGACCGGCGACTTTATAAGCTCAGGGCCGATGGTCAAGAGGATATCGGTCGACTTCGCTTATCACTGTGCTGATTTGCTCAGACGGCTGGAGTGTCCCAATAAGTACGCATCGATGGGCAACCACGATGTCATGGTGAGCCGTATCGAAGTTACGGATGCTTTGGCATCGCGAAGCATTCCAGTGCTTCACAATGAGGCAATACCGATTGAGAAAGACGGCGCACGCCTTTGGCTCGCCGGCGTCGCCGACCCACTTCTCGGCGGTGGTGCCGACTTGAACGCGACGATTCCGCGAGGCCGCCTTGCCGGCAAGGAGCCACTGATCCTCATGGCCCACGAGCCCGACTACGCAGACAAAGTTATCGGTTCGGGCGTCGATCTCATGCTTTCTGGCCACACCCATGGCGGTCAGGTAAGGATCCCCTTCATGCCCCCCGTGAACCTTCCCCCAATGGGCAAGAAATATGTTGAAGGCCATTTTTCGCTTGGCGACCTGCAGCTTTATGTCACCCGCGGTATTGGCACTGTAGGGGTACCATTTCGCTTCCGGTGTCCTCCGGAAATCACGCTGATCACCCTGGTCTAAGGTGGGCCTTGGGCCACAAGAAGCGTGGGAGCCTCAACTGCTTTATACTTTTAGGGTAAGCAGCCTGTGGTCGCAAGACAGGGCCAACCCGCGTGCCATCACGCCCAGCAAAGGTCGTATTCCCTTCATGATCCGTTTTCTGCAAAAAGACAACCGGCTCGTTAAGAGCATCTTTTGGATAATCATTTCCGTTGCCTGCATCACCATGGTCATCACCCTGGTCCCGGGGATCTTCAACGATGCCGCTGCCGCCGCCGATACCTACGCGACAGTCCGCCCGGGTGGGATATTGGGCAAGTACTTTGGCAAGTCCACCGAGATTTCCACTGCCGATGTCCAGCAGATCGCTGCGCAAATGCTGCAGCGCCAGCGTCTTCCCGATTTCGTCCTGCCATACATGATGCAGCGTGTGGGCCAGAGCATGGTCCAACAGGCGGTCGTTCTTCAGGAAGCCAATCGGCTTGGCCTGCAGGTCACCGATGAGGGGCTTCGCCAGTTCCTGCATACCGGGATGTACGGGCAAGTGCTGTTTCCCAAGGGCGTCTACATCGGCGATGACCAGTATCGCAACCTGATCTCGCAACAATTCAATATCTCGACGCAGAAATTCGAGACGGAAGTCAAGAAAGAGATCGAAGAGAACCGCCTGAAGGCCATGGTCACCGGGGGCATTACCGTCTCGGACGCCGAAGTGCGCAGCTACTACGTCGACCAGGGGACGAAGATCAAGTTCGACTACGCGGTGATCAACTCTTCCGACCTTGAAAAGGAGATCAGCCCGAGCGATGCGGATCTTCAGAAGTTCTTCAAGACCAACTCTGCTAAGTATGCGAAGGCGGTTCCCGAGTCGCGCAAGATCAGCTATCTCGCTTTCAGCGATGGGCAGGAACCGGGAGGAACCCCGCACGTTACTGATGCCGAAATCCAGCAGTACTACACCCAGCATGTGAACGACTACAAGATGGACGAGCAGGTCAAGGTTCGTCACATCCTGATCAAGGTCGATCAGGGCGCTTCTCCGCAGGCGGATGCAGCTGCCAAGGCCAAAGCGGAGAACATCCTGAAGCAGATCAAGGCCGGTGGCAACTTTGCCGAACTGGCCAAGGCCAACTCCGATGATCCCGGCAGCAAAGACCAGGGCGGCGAGCTCGGCTTTCTGAAGCGCGGCGCGACCGTGCCGGAGTTCGATCAGGCCGCTTTTACGCTTTCTCCAGGTCAGACCTCAGATCTTGTGAAGACAAAGTTCGGCTATCACATCCTGCAAGTGGAAGAGAAGCAGACCGCGCACACGCGCCCTCTCGATGAAGTGAAGCCCACTATCCTCGCGTTGCTGACCCGCCAGAAGGAAACGGCGCAAGGTCAGGCTTATGCCCAGCAACTCGTCAATGAAGTTCAAAAGAACGGGATCGCCAAAACTGGGGAAGCTCACCATCTGCAAGTCGTCACCACCGACTACCTGCAGGAGGGGGCAATCATTCCCGGACTCGCCGACGGCTCGAAGCTCCTTTCGGGTGCCTTTACCGCTCAGCCCGGCGCCGCCCCGCAGATCGCGTCGACTGGGGAAGGTTTTGCAGTCTTCAAAATTGATGACGTGAAGGCGGCGCACGCTCCGAACTTCGACGAATTCAAATCAACCCTGTTGACCGACTACCGGCAAGAGCAATTGCCGCAGTTGCTCTCGCGCAAGACCAGCGAACTCTCTGAGAAAGCCAAGGCCGACGGCAACGATCTTGCCAAGGCAGCAAAAGAGATGGGTATTCCGGTAAAGAGCAGCGATCTGGTCGGGCGCACCGGTCAGGTGCCCGATATCGGGCAGTTGGCCTCGGTTGCCCCTGGATTGTTCGACCTCGGCGTCGGCCAGGTGAGCAGTCCGATCGATACCTCCCGCACCGGAATCGTCGCCAAGATCTTGGATAAAGAACAGCCAAGCGCCGATGAGATCGCCAAGAACATCGATAGCACGCGCGACACATTGCTCAACCAGCGCCGCGACGAAATGTTCGAGGTCTTTGTGACGAGTCTCGTCGACCAGTACCAGAAGCAGGGGCGCATCCGTATGAATGCGAAAGCCCAGTCGTCGCCGCTGCCTGGCGGCGCAAACTAGGCGTGCCTCGGGTTGAAATCGTGCACGCATGAAGAGCAACCTGCGGCCGGTGCGGAGGAATCTCCTCAAGCGCCGGCCGTTTTTTTTCTGTCTTAGCGAAAGAGTCACTCATGCCTTTTGATCGCGCCTCCGGAGTCTTGCTGCACATTACCTCGCTGCCCTCGAATGGCGGCATAGGGGATCTAGGCCAGGCAGCGTACGAGTTTGCCGATTTCCTCGCAGCCGGCAAGCAGAAATACTGGCAGGTCTTGCCGCTAAGCCCCACCGGGTATGGGAACTCTCCTTATGCCGCACTGTCGGCCTTTGCGGGAAACCCGTTGCTGATTAGCCTAGAGCGGCTTGCGGATTGGGGCTGGATCTCTCCCGAGCGTCTTACGAATCTGCCGGGCAGCTCCGGCAACGTGTCATTCGACCAGGTCGTCGAGGCGAAGTTGCCGCTCTTGCACGAGGCGGCTCGGAACTTCCTTACCTCTCATAGATCTGGCAATTACGGCGCTGAGCGGTGGTCGCGTTTCGAGCAGTTTTGCCGGAACAACGCCTACTGGCTCAACGACTGGGCCTTCTATAGCGTCTTGCGAAGGACATACAACACGGGCGCCTGGGCGACCTGGCCGAAGGAGATCGTCCGTCGCAAACCGGAGGCCATGGCCAAACTTGCAGAGCAGGACGGAGAGGCGCTGGCCATCGAACAAGCGATCCAGTTCGCCTTCGATGAGCAATGGCGAGTGCTGAGAGCTTATTGCCTGCAACGGGGTATTCGCTTCATTGGCGATGTTGCCATCTTCGTTAGCTATGACAGCTCGGACGTCTGGACCCATTGCGAAGACTTTCAGCTGGACGAAAATCTGGCGCCGGTCCGCGTCTCCGGTGTTCCACCCGACTATTTCAGCGCGACCGGGCAGCGATGGGGCAATCCACTCTATCGATGGGACAAGCTCGAAAACGAGGGATTTGGGTGGTGGGTGGCGCGCATCCAGCGTGCGCGAGAACTCTACGACGTGATCCGGTTGGACCACTTTCGAGGTTTCGAGGCCTATTGGTCCATTCCGGCTGTGGAGGAGACGGCAATCAAGGGAGAGTGGGTCAAAGCTCCGGGCGCGGCACTCTTTTCACGGTTTCATGAGGTGCTAGGAGAGTTACCTTTCATCGCCGAAGACCTCGGTGTCATTACCAAAGAGGTCGATACGCTCCGCGAACAGTTTGGTATGCCGGGGATGCGTATCCTGCAGTTTGGTTTTGGGGACCGTGCTTCGCACAACTATTTGCCCCACAAGTTCGTGTCGAACACAGTCGTCTACACCGGGACCCACGACAACGACACCACTCGCGGTTGGTGGGAGCATGGAGCGAATGCGCAGGAGAAAGCCGGAGTACGGACCTACATTGCCCCTGGCCCGGACGGGGTGGTCTGGCCGCTGATCCGGGCGGCCGCCTCGTCGGTCGCCGATATCTGTCTGTTTCCATTGCAGGACATTCTCGAGCTTGGCTCGGAAGGTCGCATGAATACGCCATCGCAGCCTGAAAACAACTGGGCGTGGCGTTACGAGAGAGGCGCACTGAAGCCGGAATTGGCCGCTAACCTGGCGGCATTGATGGAGATGACCGACCGCGATGGGTATGTCCAGCCGGAAAGATAGGCTGAGGATTTGAGAGCCCTCCAAGCCTTTACGAAATCGAGCGGAAGGCTGAAAATAAGGACACAAGACGAAAGAAGAGAGGCTTCATGTCGAACACCGTTCCTGCCGCACCACCGCGCGCGACTCCGCTTTCCGGCGAGGCAATCCGATTGATGAACTATGTCGATGACGTATCGACCACCCTCCGCCGCGTCCTCGCGCTTGCGCCGACTCTGACGGTGGATGAACGCAAGCGCCTTAGCGATTACCTGAAGAATTCCTCACCCAACGCAGATTCCGTGTTGGAGGCGCTCAGCGTCAAGTAGTCTGCGGGCCGAGGGCCAATGAATATCCAAACTGTGGCTGTAATTGGGGCCGGCGCGCTAGGCCTTCGACTCGCCGCACTAGTCTCCGCTGCCGGCTTTGATACCGTGCTTGAAGATGTGCTTCCTTCCAATCTGAGAAGAGCGGCAGAATGCCTGGGAGAAGCCAGGTCGACTGAGAAATCGTCCATTGGCAACCTCCGCTTCGCTACGAGCGTAGAAGACGCGGTTCGTACCGCTGAACTCATCGTCGACTGCGTACCGGATGAGCTCGAATCGAAGCTGGAGATATTCAGCCTGCTCGATCGCATGGCGCCTCCGCTGGCGATCTTCGTGACGCCCACGCAGAGTCTGAGCATCGCCGATCTGGCCTCCTGCACTTACCGACCCGACCGTTGTGTGGCCGTCCAGCTTGCATCGAAAGAGCTTCTGACCGGTGAGATAGTCGTGCTGGTTTCGACCAGCACGACTTCCGCTGAAGTCCTGGATGGCGTGTCCAGATTTTGGGCAAGACTGGGGTTTCGGACAGATTTGCAGCTCGATCCCTCCGAGTCCAGCGTTGCCGCGGGAACACTATTCTGAGCCTGCCTCGTCTAAACGAGTGCACCGGAACTTCCTTAGACGTCTACTCGTAACTACCATCTGGCGGCATGCAAAACATCGGGGATACTTTCGGACAGGTCTTTCGCGCGATCGCGGCCAACAAGGTGCGTTCGTTCCTGACCATGTTTGGCATCGCCTGGGGCGTTGGATCGATGCTGCTGTTAATCAGCGTGGGCGAAGGATTTCGCTCTGGTCAGCATCGTCAACTGGCCAGCGTCGGCAACGACGTGATCATGATGTGGGGCGGCACGATCCCCGCCGTTCCAAGCCAGCACACGGGCATGCGGCCGTACTATCTCACGCTTGACGATGAGGCGGCGATGAGGGCCTCGCGCAATTTCCGCCAGGTGATGGCGATGGTGCGGCGCAGCGATCTGAAGCAACAGAGCCAATATGAAAGCGCCGGTGGGTCGGTGATCGGCACCGATCCGAATTACCCCGTCGTGCGCACTTTGCCGCTCGCTGCGGGACGCTTTCTCGACGATGGCGATCTGCAAAATCGGAGCCGAGTCGTAGTGCTCGGCCAGAAGAGTGCCGCGCTGCTATTTCCCGGCAGGCCGGCGCTCGGCGAATCTGTCTTATTGAACGGAACCAGCTTCCAGGTGGTCGGAGTCGCGGCCAAGACCGGACGCGGCAACGATGATGGAACCAACCAGCAACTCTATATTCCTTTGACTACGATGCTGGAGATGTTTCCGATCAAAGGCGAGAACCTTCCCCAGAACGCCTTGAGCTCGATTCAATATCAGCCACTGGTGCGCGGCGAGAGCGAGTCGGCTAAGGCAGCGGCGAGGAAGATCATCGCCAGCCGGCATGGTTTCAGTCCCGATAACCCCGACGCATTCGAAGAGTGGGACACGATCAAGAGCGACATGTTGGTCGGAAAGATATTTACCGCGATGGACATATTCCTGGGTGGCGTCGGAATCGTGACCCTCGCGTTGGGCGCGGTGGGCATCGTGAACATCATGCTGGTTTCGGTCTCGGAGCGGACACGCGAGATCGGATTGCGCAAGGCGATTGGAGCGACGAAGCGCAGCATCCTGATGCAGTTTTTCCTGGAAGGACTCTTGTTAACGGGCGTCAGCGGGCTGATCGGGATTGGCGGGTCGGCGCTTTTCATGTGGTTGATCCAGACCGCGATTGGCCAAAACGGTGTTCCGGGTTTCGATCCGCCTCGGCTGGTGCCGTGGTCGGCGGCGCTGGCGATGGGTGCGCTCTGTTTGAGCGGCATCTTCGCGGGGCTTTATCCCGCCAGTAAGGCCGCCGAGCTGGAGCCGGTCGAAGCCTTGCGCAGGGAATAGAAGCTAAAGAGAAAGATAAGAAATTGATGGGAAAACGATGCTGGTCGAGATTCTAAAACAGGCCTACGAGGCAATGGTTTACAACCGGCGCCGCACCATGATCACCATGGTGGGGATGGCCTGGGGTATTGCGACCGTCGTGCTTTTGCTTGCCTACGGCGCTGGATTTGGCCGCGCGATCGAGGCCATCTTCGCGCAATGGGGCACGCAATTGATCGGCGTCTTTCCGGGCAGGACCAGCGAGCAGGTAGGCGGCTCGAAGGCCGGTGTGCAGGTCAGGCTCACCCAGGATGATGTCGACCGTCTGAGCAGCACGGTTCCGGGTTTGCTGAATATCACCCCCGAATTGGATAAGGATGTGTCGGTGCAGAACGAGCTGCACTCCTTCACCTGGACGGTTATTGGGAATCGCCCCATCGCCACCGACATTATGAAGTTGGACATCGATTACGGACGCTTCTATACCGAAGAGGACGACGAGCAGCGCGCCCATGTCGCCGTGATCGGTTCCGAGGCCAAGACCAAGCTCTTCGGGGGCCAGTATCCCATAGGCCAACACATTCGAATTAACGGCATCAGCTTCACGGTGATTGGCGTGATGCAACCCAAGATGCAGGAGGGCGACAGCGACGTCAACCGCCAGATTCGGATCCCGTTCAACACCATGGGCGACATCAAGGACCCGAAGTATCTCGATGGGATCTGGCTGAATTACAAAGGCGAGAACGGAACCGTCGAGAATGCCGTGCGGTCGAGTCTGGCGGCAGCACATAGTTTTCGCCCGACCGATCACAATGCGATCTATATGGCAAATCTCGAGAAGCAGCTCAGTCAGTTTCATATCGTCAGCACTGCGCTCCAGGTGATGCTGCTCTTCATTGGAGCCTTGACGCTGGGAATCGCCGGAATCGGGCTGATGAACATCATGCTGGTCGCCGTGCAGCAACGGACCAAAGAAATCGGCATCGAGAAGGCGCTGGGTGCGAGGAAGAGCCATATTCTGATTCAGTTCCTCGCTGAGGCGCTGGTGATCACCGGCATCGGCGGCGCGGCCGGGATTGCACTGGCCTATGCTGTTTCGATTGGAGTGGGCCGGATCACTTTCTATAGCGCCCTCGCCGCTCATGCCAGCGATGCCGACATCCAACTGCTGATCTCTCCGGCGATCGTGGTTCTGGCGACGGGGATACTTGTCGTGGTTGGGGTAGTGAGCGGGATGGTCCCCGCCCTGAAAGCCGCGAACCTCAACCCGATCGAGGCCCTCCGTTACGAGTAGTTGAGTTCGCCAGCGGTTGTCAGAATGCTCAGGCGCGCTTGGCTATTCGCTCGACTCGTCCCGCTTATATGGGGTTTGCAGATATTTCCGGGCCTCGTTGAGTGCACCCTGGGTGTTGTCGTTGGTCTGCACGGCCTGGCGATATTCGTTTACAGCGCGGTCGCGCTGGCCGGTGACGTCAAAGATCTTGCCCAATTGAATGTGCGCCCAAACCTCGGTCCATTTTGGGTCGTCGTCTCCGCGGAGGGCGTCGCGGTAGGCGTTTGCCGATGCCTGATAGTTGCGCATGCTGAAGAGCGCCTCACCGATTCGGTAGCTTGCCAGGGAGCTATTCGGATTGGCGGCGAGCGCCTTCTGGTATTCAGAAATCGCCCCGGTGGTATCGCCTTGAGCGATCAGCTGCTGGCCGCGAAGGATTGCGATACGCACCTGCATGTCCGGGGTGTTCTTGAGCACCCAGTCATTGGGGTCGAGCGAGATATGGCGTGGCCGCCCGAAAGTGTCCACCACATACTGAGAGTCTGTCCCGACAACATCGATGCGTTTGATCTCGGTCTTACCGTCGGTCTCGATCTTTAGTTCGACGGGCATGCTGAAGAGATCCAGGTCTTGCCCGATCTCGCCGATGGTCCGAAAGCCCTTGTTGTTTCCCAATCGATAGACGGTGTACTTGTTGTTGAAAGCAGGCGCTCCGGTGCCGTCGATCCACTGCGCGAAGAAAGCGGTCAGCTGCTGCTGTGAGCTGGATTCCGCGACCTTAATGAAATCTGCTGTGCGGATTGGCTTGTCGGCGTACTGTGTGAGCACGGCTTTGAGAATATTGTGAAAGCTGTCGTCGCCCACTTCCCAGCGCACCATGTGAAAGACCATGCCGCCCTTGTCGAAGGTCATGGCCTGGAACTCAGGGCTGAAGACATCGTCGCGACCGATGCCGGAGAGCGGTATCGTATCGTAGGCGAGGGCACTGGCGGATATGTTGACGACCGCTCTTTCCAGCGCCGTCTGGCCGCCCTCGTCTTCGACAAACATAAGTTCGCTATACCGGCACATTCCGTTGGTGATCCATGCGTCGTTGAGAGTCGCTGGCGAAACCTGGCTTCCCCACCATTGATGGGCGACGGTGTTGGCTAGCAGTTGCGAGTTCGCTTTGGTCATGCGACCGCCGGGGATAATCGCAATCTCGGGTGCCCAGAAGGCGGGTAGGCTATCGTCGGGCAGCTCGACGACGTTGAAGTGGACTGACTCTGCCGGACCAAAAAGACCGGTGAAGTAGTTGAATTGTTTCGCTGCCATATCGGCAGTGTCCGGAGCGGTCGCTTTGCGGGCGTCGGTTGTCCAGATATGCACGTAGGAGGCGCTGGGAGCGGGTAGAGGCGGATTGAACTTGCCGGCGATGATCGTACCCGGAAAGCCGGGTTTCTTCCAATTGAACTCAAAGGTTCCGCCAGACTGGCCGAGCGGCGACACGGCTCCACTGCCGATCACTCGATATCCCATTGGGACGGTCACATGAATATCGGCGGTGAAGCGGTCGGTGAGATATCCGGTCATAGGGAACCAGCGGGCGGGATACAGGAGATAGCTGATAGGACTGCCGATCGAGGCGAGCTTCAGGCCTTCGACAGGGCTCTCCTCCGAGCCGCTGAGCACCCCTCCATATTCGAAAGTGAAGGTGGTATTCTGGCCCTTGGCCATGGGAGTTGGAAGGGTAAGCCGAATGGTTGCGTCGGTGCCGCGTTCGCCGGAGAGGACTTTGCCGCTCCCGTCGGTTACCTTATCGACCTTGAGCGCGCCGTGGAGCTGGAATACTGCCGTGTCGATCGGCTGAAGAGCGGTGAAGGTCACTTTCGCTGTCGCTTTAAGCGAGTGAGCATCGGGGTCGAGTTCGGCGTCGATGTCGTAGGCAGTGATGTTGATGGTCGGCCGTTGGGCCTGGCCGTTAGCCCGCGCAGAGGCAAACGACAGCGCCGCGGTCAGCGCGAGGAGAACAGCAATCTGGCGGTAGGAGAGGATGCGCATGCGGGCGACGGAAATCTTCATTCGGCCTGACTTAAGAGCTTAGACGTGGAATTGGCGCGTCGCCGGTCACTCCCCACGCGCTTCTTCGAAATTAAGTCTACGGTAATCCTCGCGACCCGGTTGATGGCGTTCTCTCGGCCGCAGGATTCGGACGAGGCGTCGTGGGTTTGAAGTGAGGCTGCGACCTGGCGCAGGTCTAGTTTCATCCGTTCTCGATCATTCTCGTTATGCATTAGTCGTCGCAAGTGTAAGACGACATTCGCTGTGGTAAAGTCACCCTGGATCAGCTCGGGGACGACCTCGCGGTTCGCAATCAGATTCACCATAGCGACAAAGGGCACCTTCACCACGCGTTTGGCTACTGCGTAGCTCAGATCTGAGATGCGATAAACGACTACGAAGGGATTCCCGATGAGGGCCGCCTCGACGGTCGCCGTCCCGCTCGCCACAATGCTGGCGCGGGCGTGGGCGAGCGCGACTCGCGCATCATGAACAAGGGTGATTCGCGGGGTTATGGCTCCAACTGTCGAAGCAATCTTCGCCTGATATTCGAGGCTGAGCATCGGGGCGATCGGCAGCAGAAACTCTACGTGTTCTCCGAACTGGTGCGCCGCCTCGAGCATTGTCGGCAAATTCAGGTCGATCTCCTTTTTCCGGCTGCCGGGCAGGAGAGCGATCCATGGCTTCGAGGAGTCCAAGTCGTGCGCGGCTGCAAACTCCGCTCGAGTGACCGACGGCGCGGGAAGATCCGATAATGGATGTCCTACGAAGGTCACCTCGACACCGTGTCCCTGGTAAAACTGCTCTTCAAATGGAAAGATCACGAGCATCTTGTCTACGTAACGCTTGACCTGATGAATCCGATGTTTCTTCCATGCCCAGAGCTGCGGGCTGACGAAGAAGATGACGGGAATGCCGAGGCGGTGGAGTTCGCGGGCGAGACCGAGGTTAACGTCAGGAAAGTCGATGAGCACGGCCGCGTCGGGCAGGTCTGGCTGCGAGCGCAGGCTGCGTTTGAGCTTCCGGTATTCGCCATAGATGTGCGGCATGTGGCGGATGACTTCAGTGATGCCCATGACCGCGACGTCTTCGGCGCGGACGATTCGTTTCAGGCCTGCCGCTTCCATGCGCTCGCCGCCAAGCCCGAAGAATGTCGCATCGGGAGCGAGTTTGCGGATTGCATGAATGAGGGACGTGCCGTAATGTTCTCCGCTTGCTTCGCCTGCAGAGAGAAAGATAGTCGGGCCAGCCATTTAGTCCGAGCCCACGAGCGTTGTGGTCGATTCGAGGCCAAATTGCGGTAACTCCTGGTCTTTGTACTGAAGCTGATAGAGCTTGTAGTAGAGACCGCGGCGCACGAGCAACTCCTGGTGGGTTCCTAGCTCTCGAAGCTGGCCTTTGTGCATGACCAAAATCGCATCAGCCCGCTGGACGGTTGAGAGACGGTGCGCGATCACCACCGAGGTGCGACCGTCGACCATCCGCTCAAGCGCAGAGCGGACGAGAAGCTCGGTATCGGTGTCGACGCTTGAGGTCGCTTCGTCGAGGATCAGGATCTTGGGGTCGTGCGCGAGAGCGCGGGCGAAGTTGATCAGTTGCTTGCGTCCGGTGGACAGAGTTGCGCCGCGCTCGCGGACGGGCTCTTCAAATTCTCCGGGTAGTTCCTCAATGTAGTCGAGCAGGTTTACGTCTCCTGCAGCCTGGCGAATTCGGTCGTCTGTAATCCAATCGGAGCCGAGGCGGATGTTGTCGGCGATCGTCCCGGTGAACAGAAATGGGTCCTGCAGCACGATGCCGAATCTCTGGCGAAGCTCTTTGAGGTCGTGTAGCCGAACGTCGACGCCATCCACCAGGATGCTGCCGCTCTGGATGTCGTAGAAGCGCATCATCAGGCTGACGATTGTGGTCTTGCCAGCGCCGGTGTGGCCGACGATGGCCGCGGTCTGGCCGGGTTCGACGGTGAAGGATACATCGCGCAGAATCCACTCGATGGAAGAGCCCAACTCGGCCAGTTCGCGTGCCGTGGCGGTTGCGACGCGGAGCTTCTGATCTGCGTCGAGAGGCTGATACGTAAACCAGACGTTCCGGAACTCGATTTTGCCGATCTGTTCGGCCGCCTGAGAGTTTGCCGGGTTGAGGATTTCGGTTGGCGTATCGATCAACTGAAAGACTCGTTCGCTGGCCGCCATCGCCGCCTGCAGGATGTTGTACTTGTCGCTGAGGTCCTGGATGGGGCGAAAGAAGCGCATCGAATACTGCATGAAGGCGACGAGCACGCCGACGGTAACCGTGCCGCGCAGCACTCCGTCGCCTCCACGCCAGAGCACGAGGGCGATGGCGACTGTGGAGAGGATTTCAACAGCGGGATAGTAAAGCGCATAGGCCAAGATGGCGTCCTTGAAGGCGACCATGTGTTGCCGATTGACGTCTTCAAAGTCGTTGAATGCCCGCTGCTCGCGGTTGAAAAGCTGCACCACCGTCATGCCGCTGATGTGTTCCTGGGTGAAGGCGTTGATGCGTGCGATGGCTGAGCGAATCCTGCGATACGAGCTCCGCACGTGCTTGCGGAAGATTGCGGTCACGACGCCAATCAGTGGCAAGACGGCGAAGGCAAGCAGCGCCAGCTTCCAGTTCATCTGCAGCATGATGAAGACGATTCCGGCGAGCACAAAGACGTCGTCAAAGATCGCGAAGACGCCGGAGGTGAACATCTCGTTCAAGGCGTCGACGTCGCTGGTTAGCCGGGTGACGAGCCGTCCGACGGGATTGCGGTCAAAGAAAGCGACGTGCATGCCCTGGATGTGCCGGAAGATCTGGCTGCGCAGGTCGAACATGACCTTCTGGCCCATCCACTGAATGAGGTAGGTCTGGACGAACTCAAAGACGTAGGTCAGCACAAGCGCGGCTACATAGAGTCCGGCAAGTTGCGTGATTCCGGTGACAGGGTTCGGGCTGAGCTGGCGGGCGAGCCAGTTTGGGTGTTCGGGGCGCCTAGCGGTGAGGTAATTGTCGATGGCGACTTTGAAGAGGAACGGCCCAACAACGTCGGTTGCGGCTTTGAGCAGGATTGCGACGAAGGACACGCCGGCCTGCCATTTGTAGGGACGGAGGTACTTGAGCAGCCGGCCCATCAGGCGGCTGTCGTAAACCTTGCCTACAACGTCGTCGGGTGTATTGCTCATTCGGTTGGCACTTGCATTCGGGTGTGGCGGACTTACCTCAGTATAGGACGTTCGTGGGAAGATAGAGATTCCATGGAATCGCTGGGAATCTACATTTCGGTGCCGTTTTGCCGCTCTAAATGTACCTACTGCAACTTTGCCTCGGGGGTCTTTCCGGAGCAACAGCAGGAGAAGTACATCGAACGGGTTGTGGCTGAGACGAGAGGTTCGCGGCGATTCGCCTACCAGATCTCTGCGGCTTTGCCCGAGGCCGTCGACAGCGTTTATCTCGGCGGAGGAACGCCGAGCATTCTTGCGCCCGAGTTGTTGCGAAGCCTCTTTGGGGCCATTCGCGGGGAGTTCCGTGTCTCTGAGGATGCTGAGATTACTCTCGAATGTGCTCCTGGGCAGCTTGAGGATGACTTCCTGGCAGCGATGGTTGAGTGCGGAGTTAGCCGTGTCAGCTTCGGTGTTCAGTCGTTCGTGGACAGGGAAGCAGCGGTTACGGGGCGGTTGCATACTCGGGAGATCGCGTTGCGGGATATTGATCGCGTTCGGCGTGCAGGAACTCGGTCGGTGAATGCTGACCTGATCGCTGGATTGCCGCACCAGACTCCGGAGTCGTGGCGGGAATCGCTGGAGGTGCTGGTGTCGTCGGGGGTCGATCATGCCAGCGTCTACATGCTGGAGGTCGATGAGGATTCGCGGTTGGGACGGGAGTTGATCGATGGTGGCAAGCGCTACCATGCGGGAACGGTTCCGACCGACGAGATGGCTGCGGACTTCTACCTGGAGGCGATCGACTTCCTGGCTACGAGTGGCTTGGCACAGTATGAGATATCCAACTTCGCGCGCGTCGGAACTGCGTCTCGCCACAACATGAAGTATTGGCTTCGGCAGCCTTATCTGGGATTTGGGCTGGATGCTCACTCGATGCTTAGGACTTCTGGTGGCGAAGCTGTCCGCTTCCAGATTGGGGATGACTTATCGAGGTTCCTCGATAGTGGTGCCGATTGGCAGGATGTTCGGCATGTCTCTCGGGCTGAGGCGCTGGAAGAGGCGTGGTTTCTGGGGTTGCGGCTGATTGAGGGTGTGAGCATCGCTGAGATGGAGAGGGAGTTTGGGGCGATTGAGGTTCATCAGCATGACGATGAGATATCCGATCTCCTTACGGTTGGATTGCTGGAGCGTGATGGTGATCGCCTGAGGCTCACCTTGCGCGGGCGGCTGATGTCGAACGAGGTCTTTGAGCGGTTTGTAGGCGATGCAGTTGAGGATGAACTGGTGTTGGTGGATTAGGAGCATTGATGGCAACGACAGTGCAGGTGAATGAGCGGGAGATTGCCGAGCAGAAGCTGGCGACGATCGATCTGCGCAGCGATACGGTGACGAAGCCGACTGCGGCGATGTGGGCGGCGATGGCTTCGGCAGAGGTTGGCGATGATGTCTATGGCGAAGATCCGACGGTGAATCGGTTGCAGGCTCGTGCGGCGGAGATCTTTGGGCGCGAGGCGGCGATCTTCGTCCCGACGGGAACGATGGGGAACCAGATTGCGGTCCGGCTGCATACGCAACATGGGCAGGAAGTGATCTGCGAGGCGCGTTCGCATGTGGTCGATTGGGAGATGGCGATGGTTGCGGCTTTCGCCGGTTGCCAGGTGAGGACGGTTCATGCGGATCGCGGGATTCTGACGTGGGAGCTGATCAAGACGGCGATCTTCCCGAAGATCTACTATCGCGCACAAGCTGGGCTGATTACGCTCGAGAATACGCATAATCGCGGCGGCGGAACCGTGACTCCGATGGAGGTTCTGGAGGAGGTTTGGGCGGGCGCGAAGGATGCTGGTTTGCCGGTGCATCTGGATGGTGCGCGAGTCTTCCATGCGGCGACTTATCTTGGCTTGCCGGTTGCGGAGATTACGCGCGGTTTCGATACGGTGATGTTCTGCCTGTCGAAGGGGCTTTGCGCTCCTGTTGGGTCGATGTTGGTTGGCAGCAGGGAAGTGATTGAGCGGGCTCGAATGTACCGCAAGGCGCTTGGCGGTGGAATGCGTCAGGCTGGAGTTCTGGCTGCGGCTGGATTGATTGCTTTGGAGGAGATGCCGAAGCGTTTGGCTGAGGATCATGCGAATGCGCGGATGCTGGGCGAGCGTTTGGCGGAGCTTCCTCTAGTGGCGATTGACTTGGGTTCAGTTCAGACGAATATCGTCATTTTCAGTCTGAAAGGCGGTGATCCTGAATCGCTGCTGGCTCGGCTTCGGGCGCGCGGGTTGATCCTGAGCACGATGGGGCCGACGGGGATTCGGCTGGTGACTCATCATGACGTTAGCCGGGCGGATTGCGAGCGGGCGGCTGAGGTGCTGGCTGAAGAGATTCGGAAGCTTTAATTCTGTCCTATTTCGGGGCAAAATAGGCCGGAAAACGGGTCTATAATACTTAAGTCATGCCGAAATATTCTGTCGTAGTTCCGTTTCACAATGAGGAAGAGAACGTCACTGCGCTTTATGACCAGTTGAAGGCGGTCATGGAGCAGGTTGGTGACAGCTTTGAGCTGGTGCTGGTCGACGATGGTTCGTCGGACCGCAGCTACAAGCTGCTGGAAGAGATTGCCGCGGTCGACAGCCGCGTCCTGGTGGTGAAGCTGCGACGGAACTTTGGCCAGACCTCGGCTCTGGCTGCCGGCTTCGATCATGCGCAGGGCGAGTACATCCTGGCGATGGATGGCGATCTGCAGCACGATCCGGGCGAAATTCCCAACTTCCTCGAGAAGCTGGAAGAGGGTTACGACGTCGTCTCCGGATGGCGCAAGGAGCGGGTCGACAACGCGGTCATGCGCAAGTTTCCTTCACGCTGCGCGAACTGGCTGATGGCCAAGCTATCGGGCGTCGATATTCACGACTTCGGCACGACCTTCAAGGCGTATCGCCGTGAGGTGATCCACAACATTCCTCTCTATGGCGAGATGCACCGGTTCATTCCGGCGCTGGCGTCGTGGTATGGCGCGAGCATCTGCGAGATCCCGATCAAGAACGTGGTGCGGGAGCGGGGCAAGTCGCACTACGGCATCTCGCGGACCTTCCGGGTCTTCTTTGACCTGCTGACGATTCGCTTCCTGCTCAAATACATGAGCCGTCCGCTGCACTTCTTCGGGTCGATCGGCGCGCTGAGCATGCTGGCCGGCGGCGGCCTCTCGATGTTCCTGGTGTGTGTCAAGTTCTTCACCACGCAGGATGTGATGGAACAGCACGGACCGCTGGTGGTGACGGCGGGCATCCTGTTGCTGGCGGGAATCCAGATGCTGGCGATCGGGTTGCTGGGTGAGTTGCAGGTGCGGCATTACCACACGCCTTCGTCGCGGGCTCCTTATACGGTCGATCGGCTGGTGCGTCTCCGCGCTCCGGAAGAGCCGAGCATGCTTCGGGACGAGTAGTTTCCGGCTGGTCCTTCCGATGGTCAAGGGTACCCCCCTCCCCCCCTGGTTTTTGGCTAAGTTCTTTTTTTTCAATCGGCCGGAGACCCTGGCCGGGAACATATTCTTCGTAAACTCCGGGATTGGTCGTTACCACTGCCTTCAGCAAAATGTCGGCGAGGGTTTCCTCTTGCTGAGGGCGGGAGGTTGAACCCTCGGGAGCCATCTCTTCGCCCTCTTCGGTGTGGGTGACCTCGGCGATGGATTCGCTGGAGACGATCTGCTCGGCGTCTTTCGCGTTGCTGGAGGCGAGCTGGAGGCCATAGAGCAGGATGCCGGCGCGCTTGGTGTCGATCTGGTCGTCGGCGAGGGCCATGATCACGTGGGTGATGGCGTGCTGGATGGCTCCGCGGTCTTCGAGGTTGGAGAGCGCGTGGGAGAGAGGAACCGCGGGGTTGTTCCGCCGCTCGGCGGCGCGTTCGCGCTGGCGGGAGTGGTAGTAGCACCAGGGCTGGTCGCGCATGGCGGGGGAGGCGCATTTTCCGCCTGAGGTCTTGATATGCCGGCATTCTGGAGTCATGTTTCCTCCTGATAAGTGGGCTAGAAATGAGAAAGGCGGCTTTCGCCGCCTTGAGTTAGTCGCTGTATCTCTTCTTTTCTTATGCCCTATATCCAGGATATCAAGTTGACCCCTTTCACTATGCCAACTCCTGAGATTTTTTATTTCGTTTGAGATGAGGATTTTAGGGGAGTTTGGGGCTGGTTGGGGGCTTGACATGCTGTTTTTCGGTCCAATCTCCTCTCTTGCTGAACGCTCCTCGCGTAGTCCCGGAGCCACGGTTGGGGCTGCGGTTTAGGCGGAACTGTTGCTTGCCTTACTTCCTGGAGATAAAGCCCCCAGGCTTCCACCGGAGGGCGGACGGATGTCCGCCCTTCCCCACATTGCTTGATTCTGAGATCGCTGGAACAGCAGATCCTTCGCTCTGCTCAGGATGACATTTGTTCCTGGAATGGCGATTGTTGGGCCTTCAAGACTGAACCGCAGGTCCTTCGGCTTCGCCTCAGGATGACATTTGTTCCTGGACAGGCGATTGCTTGATTCTGAGGTCGCTGGAACAGCAGATCCTTCGCTCTGCTCAGGATGACATTTGTTCCTGGAATGGCGATTGTTGGGCCTTCAAGACTGAACCGCAGGTCCTTCGGCTTCGCCTCAGGATGACATTTGTTCCTGGACAGGCGATTGCTTGATTCTGAGGTCGCTGGAACAGCAGATCCTTCGCTCTGCTCAGGATGACATTTGTTCCTGGAATGGCGATTGTTGGGCCTTCAAGGCTGAACCGCAGGTCCTTCGGCTTCGCCTCAGGATGACATTTGTTACTGGACAGGGGATTGCTTGATTTCTGAGATCGCTGGAACAGCAGATCCTTCGCTTTGCTCAGGATGACATTTTTTCTTGGAATGGCGATTGTGAAGGGGATGGCTGAGTGGCCTCCCGAAGAGCTTTGAGGATGCGCCTTCGGCGCGGCTTTAGGCAAACCGCAGGTTCCTTCGACTTCGCTCAGGCCAGGCTCTTCGGCTTTGCCTCAGGATGACATTTTTTCTTGGAATGGCAATTGTTTGGACGGTTATCCCATTCAAGCGAAAGATGGCTTCAATGGGGCACCCGGGGACTGGCATTCGGGCTTTTCTGCGTCTGGAAGTTTCCTCCGCCAAATAAAATCGGGCACCCCCTTTGGGAGTGCCCATTCCCTTGTTTTCTCTTTCCTGCTCAATGTACGCAGCGCGATTGCCTTTGGATTACCCTGTCAGGGCATCCAAATCATCTCTCATGCATTTGATTAGTCGAACCTATCCAGGTTCATCACCTTGGTCCAGGCGGTGACGAAGTCTTTGACGAAGGTTGGCTGGGCGTCGCTGCTGGCGTAGACCTCGGCGACGGCGCGGAGTTGGGAGTTGGAGCCGAAGACTAGGTCGACGATGGTGCCTGTCCACTTGATCGCTCCGGTCTTGCGGTCGCGGCCCTCGAGCGCGCCGTTCGAGGTTGAGGACCACTTCGTGCCCATGTCGAGGAGGTTGACGAAGAAGTCGTTGGTGAGCGTCTCGGGTTGTTTGGTGAAGACGCCGTGCGGCGAGTGGTCGAAGTTTGCACCGAGGACGCGCAGGCCGCCGATGAGGACGGTCATCTCGGGAGCGGTGAGGGTGAGCAGTTGCGCCTTGTCGAGGAGCAGTTCGGCGGCGTATTTCGTGTATTCCGGGCGGATGTAGTTGCGGAAGCCGTCGGCCTTTGGTTCCATGACAGCGAAGGAGGCGGCGTCGGTCTGCTCCTGGGTAGCGTCGGTGCGGCCTGGCGTAAAGGGGACCTTCACGTCGTGCCCTGCCTTCTTCGCAGCGGCTTCGACGGCGGCGCTTCCGGCGAGGACGATGAGATCGGCGAGCGAGACTTTCTTGCCGTGATGGCCGTTTGAGCTGCCATTGGAGCTAGCCGAAGTTGAGCCGTTGAAGTCTTTCTGGATGGCTTCGAGCTTCGCGAGCACGGTTGCGAGTTCGGCGGGCTGGTTGACCGGCCAGTCTTTCTGCGGCTCGAGGCGGATGCGTGCGCCGTTGGCTCCGCCGCGGCGGTCGCTGCCGCGGAAGCTGGAGGCCGAAGCCCAAGCGGTGGTGACGAACTGGGAGATCGAGAGGCCGGAGGCGAGGATCTTTGCCTTCAGTGCTTCGATGTCCTGTTCGTCGATCAACGCATGGTCAACGGCGGGGAGCGGGTCTTGCCAGATCAGCTCTTCGCTAGGAACGAGCGGGCCGAGGTAGCGGTTGATTGGGCCCATGTCGCGGTGGGTGAGCTTGAACCAGGCGCGGGCGAAGGCGTCGGCGAACTCGTCGGGATGTGAGTGGAAATGCCGTGAGATTTTTTCGTAGGCGGGGTCGAACTTGAGCGCGAGATCGCTGGTTAGCATGGAGGGCGTGCGGCGTTTTGAGGAGTCGTGCGGATCGGGCACGGTGCCGTTGCCTGCGTCGCCTTTGGGCTTCCACTGGTTGGCTCCGGCGGGGCTCTTGGTCAGCTCCCACTCGTAACCGAAGAGGTGGTCGAAGAACTCGTTGGTCCACTGCGTGGGCTTAGTGGTCCAGATGACCTCGAGGCCGCTGGTGATGGCGTCGCCGCCGACGCCGGTGCCGTAGCTGTTCTTCCAGCCGAGGCCCTGCTCTTCGAGGAGGGCGGCTTCGGGTTCGGGTCCGACGTTGGTGGAGGGGCCAGCGCCGTGGGTCTTGCCGAAGGTGTGGCCGCCGGCGATGAGCGCGACGGTCTCTTCGTCGTTCATGGCCATGCGGCCGAAGGTCTCGCGGATATCGTGGGCCGAGGCGATGGGATCGGGGTTGCCGTCCGGGCCTTCCGGATTCACGTAGATCAGGCCCATCTGCACTGCGCCGAGCGGATTCTCAAGGTTGCGCTCGTTAGAGCCGGCTCCGGTACGATCGTGCTCGGCACCGTGCAGTGCCGCGTCGGCTACGAGGACTCCGGAGCTGTCGGGTTCGCCGGTGCCTTTGCCGTAGCGAAGGTCGCCGCCGAGCCAGGTTTTTTCGGTGCCCCAGTAGACGTCCTGGTCGGGTTCCCAGACGTCTTCGCGACCGCCGCCGAAGCCGAAGGTCTTGAAGCCCATGGATTCGAGGGCGACGTTGCCGGCGAGGATCATGAGGTCAGCCCAGGAGATTTTCCTGCCGTATTTTTGCTTGATGGGCCAGAGCAGGCGACGCGCCTTGTCGAGGCTGACGTTGTCGGGCCAGCTATTGAGCGGGGCGAAGCGCTGCTGCCCGCGGCCTGCGCCGCCGCGGCCATCACCGGTGCGGTAGGTGCCTGCGCTGTGCCATGCCATGCGGATAAACAATGGGCCGTAGTGGCCGTAGTCGGCCGGCCACCAGTCCTGAGAATCGGTCATCAGGGCGTGGAGGTCTCCGATCACGGCATGAAGGTCGAGGGTTTTGAACTCCTCAGCGTAGTTGAATTCTTCGCCCATTGGGTCGGAGAGCGTGGAGTGCTGGTGAAGAAGGCCGACGTTTAACTGCTCGGGCCACCAATCCTTGTTGGTCGTTGCTCCTGGGTGTATGAATGGGCACTTCGCTTCGGTTGCCATTGTTTCTCCTGTTGATCTCTAAAACTGTCGCGCCGCCAACTCTTGCGACGTTTCAGTATAAGACTCGCAGGTTAATTCCAACGAGTGGTGTTCTCTATAGCTTGGATAGTCTGGGGCAATTGGAAAGGATGGCGGAAGTGGGCGGCTCTGCGTGGGGCGCTGGATGAGTCGAGACCTAAGGACGGACTCTAGGGCGGATCGGGTGACGCCGCGGAGTTGGGATTCTATTCGCGGTCGAAGACCTGGATGTTGGGTTTGGTTTGGCCGGGGATGGCGGTGGTCATGGTGAGGGTTTTGCCGTCGGATGAGAGACAGCGGTGCTCCTCTCTCTCTTGACAAACCATAACCAAATGGTTATGGTTTCAGGTGTGTGATGCCGGTTAACGAGGGTCTGGTTCGCTGGCAGCGCAATCCATCGCGAGACAATTCAACACCTCACAATGAGGAGCAGAGAGGATAGGCCATGCAAATTAAGCTAACGAGCGTCTTTGTGGACGATCAAGATAAAGCCCTGAAGTTTTACACCGATGTATTGGGCTTCCAAAAGAAGTACGAATTTCCGGCGGGGCAGTTTAAGTGGCTCACCGTGGTCTCCGCGGAAGAGCCGGAAGGCGTTCAGCTGGTTCTCGAGCCCAACAACGGTTGGAACGCGGCTGCGAAGAGCTATCAGCAGGAGGTCTTCCGGCAGGGGATTGCGGCGGCTAATTTCTTTGTCGCGGACGTACAGAAGGAGTATGAACGACTGAAGGAACTCGGCGTTACCTTCACCAAGGAGCCGACCAAGACTACGGGCTCGACGATCGCGATGCTTGACGATACGTGCGGAAACCTGATTCAGATAACGCACCTGGATTGGTAACACGCCATACGACCAAGGGAGCTCTGTATGCCAGCCGCAGCGAACCATGTTTTCAGGGCCCTTGCCGATCCGACGCGCAGGGCCATTTTCGAGGAGCTGACGCGGCAGGGGGAACAGACCGTCCACGCACTTACTCGCTATGCGGGAGTGTCGCAGCCGGCTGTCTCGAAGCACCTGACGGTGCTGAAGCGGGCGAAGCTGGTGCGGCATCGCCGCGAGGGGCGCGAAACCCACTATCGCGCCCGACCCGATGCGCTGGCGCCGATGGTGGACTGGCTTCATCTTTATGGGGCATTTTGGCGGGAGCGGTTTGACCGCCTTGAAAGCCTTTTGGAAAGGATGGATTGATGGGAGCCATGAGCGGTCCAATGGTGAACAATTCGGCGGAGGGTACTCGTTCGCTGGTGGTTGAGAGAGTATTTGCGCATCCGCCGGAGAAGCTGTGGCGCGCGCTCACGGAGAGCACGCTGCTCGCGCAGTGGATGATGAGCAACGACTTCGAGCCGGTGGCTGGGCGACGGTTTCAGTTTCGGGCTGATCCCGCGCCGAACTGGAATGGCGTTGTCGATTGCGAGGTCCTGGTCGTCGAGCCGCTGCAACGCCTCTCCTATAACTGGGGTGTCGGCGGTCCGGAATCCGGGCTGCAATGGGTGGTGATGTGGACGCTGACTCCGGCGGAAGGCGGCACGCATGTTCGCATGGAGCAGTCGGGCTTTGGTCCCGATCAGAAGTCGGCGTATACGGGCGCGAATTATGGCTGGCAGAAGTTCTTTGGCGGCCTGGAGAGTGTTCTTGGAGGTCTGGAATGAGCTGGACGGCGAAGAAGGTTAGTTACTGGGTTACGACGGGGCTTGTGGTCTTCTTTATCGGGGGCGGGGGCCTCTCGCAGATTTGGCAGTATAAGGTCAATCCCCATGGCGTTGTGCCATTGCTTGTCTACCCGATGTACTTCTTCGCCATTCTTGGATTCTGGAAGTTCTTTGGGGCGCTTACGATCCTGGCGCCGGGTTTTCCGAGGCTCAAGGAATGGGCTTATGCCGGCATCTTCTTTGACTTGACGGGCGCTGCCGCCTCCTGCGCTGCGGTGGGCGGTTATGGCGCTTATGGCTTTCACGTCATTGCGCCTCTGATTATTGCAGGGCTATTGATGGCGTCGTGGGCGCTGCGGCCGGAAAGCCGTGTCGTTGGTGTCGTCATTCCTTCAAAGAGCGGGCTTGGCGGCGCGGCCAATATCTGAAGCTGTGAGAGAGTGCGGGCGTGCCAGCTTTCGCCGAGAGACCTGGGATTGTTAGCACGAGCGCGCACATAGCTCTGGACAAAAGATCTCTATAAAAGCGATGTTTTGCAGATTGGGTGAAACGAAATTCCTTTGGCCGTCACTATCCCCCAAGAACTGAAGTTCGATCCTCGGTCGTGGAGGAATGGAATGAGTAACTCAGGTTCAAGGGACATCAATTTTACGCACAGCGCTTCGCAGTGCAACTCAACTGAACGCGCGGCCGTGGCTAAGTTCTTGCGGCAAAGGATAACTGGCATTCTCAGATATTCCGCCGTCTTTCTCGGACTTATCTGCTTCGCATTTTTCGGTCGTTCAGCCTATGGTCAGCAGTCGTACCCGCTCTATTGCCAGGGACCGCTGACGACGGGGCCGCCCACACCTTCCCCCACTGGGCCCACGTCGACCGCCTTTGTCTGGGCCAGCACGGGCGCGGGCGCACAGGCCCCCGGGGCAGGGCAGTGTGCCTGGGCCGATCGAGCCGCGGGCGGACCGGAGGTGAAGGCCGGAAACGGCAACGTGATCTGCGATAACGTGGGTTTCATCGCGAGCTTGCCGGCGGGGCAATACTGGGAGATCGGCGTCTATCGCGATACAAGCGACAACAACTGCATGCGCATCACGCAATTTGTTGGTACCGTCGCTCCTCCCTTTTCGGCCGCTCCAGCATTGCCTCCAACCTCTACGCCGGCGTCCTACCCGCTTTATTGCCAGGGAGCTTTGGTGACTGGTGCGCCCGCGCCCTCCGGCCTGACTTTGACGCCATATGTTTGGGCAGCCACCGGCGCTGGAGCCCATAGTCCTGGCGCGGGTCAATGCGCGTGGGCCGATCGAGCTGCGGGCGGGGCCGAGATCCAAAGTGGCAATGGCAACGCGATCTGCGATTGGTCGGGCTTAGTTTCTGGTGTGCCGGCGGGAGAGTTTTTCGAGTTTGGGGTCTACCGCGACCAATTGCACAATAACTGCATGCACGTCACGCGCGTGATCGGCGTGGTAAGCCCGCCGTTTTCTTCAGCGGCTGCGCTGCCGCCTTACGTGAGACCAAGCGTTGCGACGCTGTCAGCACAGCAAGTCGCTTCGCTGCGGAAGGGCATTCAAGTCATGATGAGCCGCAACGCCAAAGATGCCACCAGCTATCGCTTCCAAGCCAACATCCACGGGACGTACGATGAAGAGACAAGTCCCCGAGAGCTCACGGCCTGGAACCAATGCGAGCATGGCAGCTATTACTTCTTTGCCTGGCACCGGATGTATCTGTATTTCTTCGAGCGGATACTGCGTGCAGCCTCGGGCGATCCTAACCTGGCACTGCCCTACTGGAACTGGAACGATTCCAGCCAGCGCGCTCTCCCTCTGCCCTTCCAGTCGCCTACGAGCGGGAATCCACTCTACATCGCGGTTCCGGGGCGTCCTGCTGGCGTCGATAACGGTACCTTCTCACTCGCGGCTGGCACCGTCGATTTTTCCGGGGCCTTTGCTGCCCCCAACTTCGACTCACCCGCCGGCAGCGGCTTGAGTTTTGGCGGACAGATTGTCATGCCCATGCAGTTCAGCAGTCCCCATGGTGAGCTGGAGAGCCAACCTCACGATGTTGTGCACGTCGCTCTCAACGGGCTTATGGGCGACCCAGACACCGCAGCCGAAGACCCGATCTTCTGGCTTCACCACGCCAATATCGATCGACTGTGGAACCGCTGGATCGCCCAGGGCGGCGGACGGCAAGACCCGACCGATGCAGCCTGGTTGAATACTACCTTCACGTTCTTTGACGAAAATGGAACCGCCGTGAAGATGTCGGGAAAGCAGGTCATGGACACGGTCGCGCAACTCGGCTATCGCTACGACGATGATCCCGCGCCCCCGAGCTCTCAGGTCATCAAGATTGATCATCGAGCCGCGTTATCGCAAAGTCCCACCGAAAGTGCGCGCCACATCACGTTATCGCAGAGTCCCACCGAAACCAGCAGGCGCAGCCTGAATGAGGAGGTTTCGCAGAGTTCCGTTCTACTCTCGAAAGAAGCTACAGAGACTCTGACTTCTGAATTGAAGGCGGCCACATCCCGCCGCGTCGTTCTCCACATCACCGATATCCAATACGAGAAATCGCCGGGCGTCTACTACGAGGTGTATCTCGACCTTCCTTCAGGCGAGACAAGAACCACGAAAAGTTCGCATTTCATCGGCAACCTCAGCTTCTTTGCGTTGAAGGCGCATCGTGCGATGCCGATGGAGGCCAGCGGCGGGGCAAAGCGTGACTTCGATGTAACGACGGTCGTTCAAACTCTGCTGCGTGAACATCAATGGAACTCGTCCCTGCTCACCGTGACCTTCGTGCCAACGTCAGGTCTGGTGGATGAACAAGGGCGACCCGTGTCCGTTACCCCGGGACAGAAGGCTTCTTTGGGAGCGATCACTCTAAACCTGGAGTAGCCGTGGCCGAAGTCTGCAGTTCTTCGCTGAAGCCGGTGCCCCGGTTTCGCTTCAGAGACCGGGCGTACCGGCGGTGAACGGAAGTGACTCAGACAAGCGAATGAGGGTATTCCTGAAGATAGGTGAATTAGTGACCAATACGGGGCTAGTTTTTAACCTACCGGCAAGGGAATGGCCAGGAAATGGAAGCGCCTGCCTACTGGAAACGGGTTTAATTGATTGATTTTCAATAGATTTCGGCTACCAGAGAGTTTGGCATCTCACTTGCTTGATTGCAGGGTGCAGCATCGATTTTAAAATCCAACTTCGAGGACACTCCCATGGCCGTTACGAAGAAATCGCTCACCGAGAGCAACACCCCCGCCAAGACCACCCCAACCAAGTCTCAAAAGGCCCCGGTCACGACCCCGGTCTCCCCATCGAAGATGAAGACCACGATGATTCGCACCATCAATTGATGGCATTCGCATCCGGGGACAACCGGGCGCGTTCTAAAGACAAAGCGGCGGCCCCATTACAGGCCGCCGTTTTCGTTTCTGCGGAGACTTGAGGATTACGCAGGATGAATGGGCGCTGCCGGTACGACCACTTCAACCAGCCCGGTGGCGACGTCGTAGACGAGGCCGGAGACGAGCCATTTGCCGGGCAATGCGGGAATCGTCTTGAGCCAGGCGACATCGCCGGCGACCGCGGCGCGGGGATCGGCGACCGCTTTTGCGTTGAGGTCCGCCTCTGGGATTTGAAAATAGTGCATCAGCATCGCAGGGTCGCCGACAAGGCGAGTGATGCCGCAATCGGTGTGTTGTAGAACGATGAGGTGAAACTCGCCGCCTCCTCCTGGAACTTTTTGGGCAACCTGGCCAACGCGCCCGAGCATGCCTAGCTCCTCCAGCAACACCGGCGTGATTCGGCCACCGATGTTGCGCAACACGAGGGCCTCGCCGGGTTTGAGTCCGAACAGATGAGCGGGATCGACGCGCATATCCGCGCACCCGATGATGATTGCCTTCAGGTTCGGCGTGGCCTCGGGAAGTGAGGGCATCAGCGTGCCCGCAGCAGACTGCTGAGCGGCGAAGGTTTTGTTGCGTTCTAACAGGGTATCGAGGTTGTTCATCTGGGTTCTCCTCAAGGAGTGTGTGCGTGAGGCTTAGGTAGAAGTTTGGTTGAGCCTCAAACGTAACACTAAACGCCTCCTGGAGTCTGGAACCGCCGAATGCTCGGAGCCGATCGCGATTCTCTCCAAGCCGGCCTCGCTTCGACTATTCCGACGATCCTCTTAGCTGGAACAAGTAAATTGGCAGATCGAGATAGTATTTCGGATACTGCCCCCGGAGGGTCAAATGCCGCTGCGAAACAAGATCTGCCTGATTGCGATAATGCTGTCGCTCACCGTCGGCTCTCCGGCTGTGCGGGCCCAGGAGCCTGCGTCGACGGCGCTGGATCCCAAAATTCAGCAAGTCCTTAGGGATGCGGCTACCAAAGAGCTCAAGGCGTTCGGGGGCCAAGAGCCTGTTCCGGGAGCGGTAGTAGGAGTCTGGATCCCCGGCAAGGCACCCTGGCGCGAAGCGATTGGTCTGGGTAGACTGACGCCCGCGGAGAAGATGCAACTCGACGACAAGTTCCGCATTGGCAGCAACACCAAGACCTTTGTCATCACCGTGCTGCTGCAGCTGGTCGACGAGGGCAAGCTCAAACTAGACGATCCACTCGGCAAATTCGATATAGGTGTAACGGTGCCAAACGCGGAGAACATCACAGTCCGCGAACTGTGCCAGATGAGAAGCGGCTTGTTTGAGGCTTACAACGTTCCCGAGCTCGCAAAGGTGAACTTTACTCCCCAAACGAAGATCACGCCGCGCGAACTGATCGCGCTGGCGGCCAAGCAGCCTCCCTTATTTCCGCCGGGCAAAAAGTGGAATTACAGCAACACGAATTATCTTCTGCTGGGGCTGATCATTGAGGCGGTCACGCATCAGCCGTTGCAGGATGAAATTCAAAACCGATTGCTGCTTCCGCTGAAGCTGCAAAATACGAGTTTTCCGACAAAGGATCCCAACCTTCCGGCGCCCTACGCGCACGGGTACATGCCCGGCGAGAACGGAGGATGGGAAGATGAGAGCGTCTCTCTGCCGCCGATGCTGACATGGTCCGCGGGGGTGATGATCTCCAACATGGCCGACATGAAGATTTGGGTGAAGGATTACGTCACCGGAACAACCAACAGTGTGGCCACGCAAAAGCAGCGGCTGGACTGCATTCCCATCGGCAAGCCTGGGATGTCGTTCGGATTGGGGATCGGTTGCTCAGGAGGATGGTACGGGTACACCGGCGGCATCCCCGGTTATAACACCGGAGCTTATTACCTGCCGGAAAAAGGCGCGACCATCATCGTGTTTGTGAATTCGCAGATTGAACACCCGGACCCCGGGGTCGCCAATGCAATTGTGCGCGACTTCACGCAGATCTTGTTTCCGGACCACGTTGCATTCCCTGGAAAATAACCACTGCCCAGAATAGAAAGCTCGCTTGTCCCTAAACCGGTTTTGCTTCGACGATCCCGACGTTGCGAGCCATGATTTTGTCGCCGCCAACCGGATATACCGCGGTCAGGGTGAAGCCGGATACGTCGAGAAGCGTTTTCCATTCGCGCTCGCTGCGTTCTTTGCCTCCGGTGACGGCTAGCATGTTGAGGTCGCTCATGAGGTGGCCTTCGAGTTGTGGATCGGCGTGCGAGATGAGGGGCGGAAGGATGAATTCAATGATTAACAACGTGCCGCTCTGCGGAATGACTGCGCGGCAGTTCTTGAGAATGGTGATGGCAACATCGTCCTGCCGGCCGTGCAGAACATGTTTGATCATGTAGACATCGGCTCCAGCCGGGACCGATTCCGTGAGATCCGCGGCGATCAGTTCGCATCGCGAGGATGGATCTTCCTGCGCGAAGCGAGGTCTGGCTGCAGCGATGCTTGGTTCGAGGTCGACGAGCATGCCGCGGAGATGCGGGTTGAGCTGCAGCACTGCGAGAATGAGCGAGCCGCCGCCGCCGCCGAGGTCCGCGACTACTTTGGCGCGGGAAAAATCCCATGCCTGTGCGATGGGCGCGTAATCTTCCGCGGGCGCCGTACCCATGACCGCGCGAAAAATGGAATTCGCATCAGGGTACTGTGACCAGCGGGAAGGTACATTTGGATCGCGGACCTCACGGGCCGGCTTGCCGGTTCGGATGCATTCGGTGAGCAGGGACCACTCGTCTGCAAGCAGATCTGCCCAGAAGATGACCGATGCCCAGACGGACTGCGGGGCGTCCTGGCGGAGGGGTTGGCCGAAAGGAGTCAGACGAAAGTGTTCGGGGGTCGTCTCTTCCGTCACGCCGATGCTGGCGAGTGCGCGAAGCAGGCGGAAGAGCGAATTGGCATCTGCCTGACAGGCTTCGGCCAGGAAGGCAATGCTGCGCTCTTCGTCTCCGAGCGCATCGGCAACGCCGAGATGCGCGGCCGCGCAGAGTATTCGGCTGCGGGAATAGGCCATCGCCATGTCGACGAGTCCGGTATTTGGGATGACATTGCCGATGCCAGCAGGTTGAGTCATGGGACACCTCCAAATTTAATGTGCTGATTTGTATTCATTGGGGACGGGCGCTGCCCGTGAATCGATCTCGATCAGGATAGAGAAATGATGCTTCTCGCGCGTTATCCTTTTTCTACGCGCTCTTTTATGTCCGAGTACGCCTTCCGAATGATGTTGTGGAGTGAGGCGGCGTCTGTGGGTGTGCCTGGTTTGAGCTTCACGTGACGCATGAACTTGCCGGCGCCTTGCAAGAGATGGGCTGGGTCGGGCAGCGCTGCGCCTTGAAAAAAGCCCACGTTGACGTGCGATGTGAAGACATTGACATAGGCGAAGGGCACATCGCCGAGACATGCGACCGGACATCCGTCGTGCAGGAGCTCGCGGACTTCGTCACCGCATTTTCGCATAACCTCAAACCACTCGCGCGCAATGTCTCCCAATTGGCCGCGATGGTCCTTCATCCACGCATCGATGGCGGGCTCGTGCTCGACGGCACCGTTGAACCGCAGTAAGTCCGCTTTCATCGCCGCTCCTGCCTGGGCGTTTTGGGATAATGTTACGTGCTCGAAACCTGTGCACAGGGAAGAAAATACGTGCGAGATTTGGAGCTGTCGATGAAAAAGTCCGTCCCGGTAGAGTCTGCTTCTGCATCCGCCTCTGTGTTGATTGACGAGAGGATCAAGAAACTTGGAGACTGGCGCGGGAAGATGCTTGCGCGACTGCGCGGGATCGTGCACGAGGCTGACCCTGAGATCGTTGAAGAGTGGAAGTTTATGGGGACTCCGGTGTGGTACCACGGCGGCATCGTTTGCACGGGAGAGACGTATAAGAGCGTCGTCAAGATGACCTTTGCCAAGGGGGCCTCATTGAAGGACCCTTCGGGGCTATTCAACTCGAGCCTCGACGGGAATGTCCGGCGGGCCATCGACATCCACGAAGGCGAGAAGGTCGATGAGGCGGCGTTGAAGGAACTGATCCGCGCGGCCGTGGCGCTGAATCTTCTCAAGCTCGAGAGTAAGAGTAAGGGCAAGAGCAAGCCGAAACCCAGAGGAACGAGCGGCAAGCGGGCCGGCTAGACCCGGGCTGGCTTTACCGCCGGCTGAATGTATCGACCCTACTCAGCGTGTCGGCTGAACGGAGGAAGTCCGAGCCGGCCGATAAAGGGTAGACTTTCAGAAGATCGGCTTGGAGCGCGCGGAAGAGCGGTGCGAAGTCGATCGGAAAGGAAGCCCGCGGCCATGCTTCGATCTCTCAAGATACGGTCTTACGTGCTGCTGATCCAGGGCGTGATGATCCTGGGCCTGGGGGTGGTCTTTCTCTACCTGCGCGCCAACATGAGAGAGGAAGTCTTTGATGTTGTCGATGTGGGCATCGCGATCGTGCTGACTGTGGCGGCATTGATCATCTCCGCGCTGGCGGACTGGATTGCCGCGCTGGGTGAGGGCGTGGAGCACTTCCGGCGCTTCGCCTTTTACCTGCTATGCGGCTTCGGGCTGTTGATGGGCTGTGCTTTTCTGGCTTACTCCCATTACCGGACGCTGGCGCTGATGCTCAGCTTTGCCGGGGTTCATGCGCTGGTGTATGCGATGTCGGTATTTTCGTTCCAGTTGAGCCATCTTCACCGGGCACACCATCGCGGGTTGCTGTTTGTGTCGGGCGGGGTTTCGCTGCTGTTTGCGATCGCAATGATTACCTTTGCCACCTCGGACAACGATAAGCTGGCCACGTTGCTGATCGGCGCTTATCTGTGTTTTGTGGGCGTGAGAATGCTGCACCAGTCGTGGCGCCTGCACGAGGTTTTTCGACACCTTTCGGAGCATCGGGAAGGACATCCGGTAGCGAGCAGCTGAACAAATCATTCGATCAACCCAATTAAGGGCAACAACAAACCTGCGAAAATAAGGGTTGCCGATAGCGGCTTCTAGAGCAAAAGTACAGTTGGTGTAATGTGCGGAGTTTGCCTCAGCAGGCGTTTTTCTCGGGAAGAACACCTGCCGGGCGGTGCACCTCCCACTACGCTAGCTGTACTTTTGCTCTAGGCTTGCCTGGGGAGAGCCGCAGTTCGACTGAGCGCAGCATCCTCCTTCTGCCAACAATTATGGACAGCTTCCGCGGCTTCAAGGCGTGTGTCATTTGGCCCGCGCGCCACGGTTGCAAAGCAAAGGAGGCATATGGAATCCTCTGTGCCATCGCGGAGCTTGCGGTGAGTAAATCCTGTTTGGAACAACGAATGGAGTCGGAACATTTTGTTCCTCCGAGTGCACCCTATATTTGAGAAAAATTGGGTAGTGTCCAGAGTTTTTCGCACTTTCGATCTTCGTTGGGACTTAGGAGGGTTGTTGGGTTGAGGTTGATTTTGCCTTGGCCCATGGGCCAAGGCAAGCGGTCAGGCGATGGCGACGACTTCAGCCAGCCGGTTCATCTGCAAGTATCGTTTGGTGCCCCATCGAGTAGCTGCCACATGTCGCAGCCGGGCGGCGACCAGCATCAGCGCCGACTTGCCGTCGGGGAAGGCGCCCACCACCCGGGTTCGTCGCCGGATCTCCCGCATCAGCCGCTCCAGCGGGTTGTTGGTGCGCAGGCAGCGCCAGTGCTCCGGCGGCAGCTCATAGTAGCTCAGTGTCTCGTCGATGCCGTTCTCGACCATCTCCGCGGCCCTGGCCAGCTTCATCGCGCGCAGCTTCTCCACGATCTGGCGGGCTTTTTCCGTCGCCGCCTGCCGGTCTTCCTGTGCGTGGACCGCCTTCAGCATCGCCGCCACTTCCTTCACCTTGCCTGTGGGCACGGCCGTCCACACGTTGCGGTAGAAGTGGACCACGCAGCGCTGCCACTTCGCTTCGGGATAAAAGTCGGCCAGGTTCTCGACCAGCCCGAGGCACTTGTCGGAGACAAACAGCTCGACCCCTTTCAAGCCGCGTTGCTTCATCTCGCGCAGAAAGCTCGTCCAGCTCGCCTTGTCCTCCTTCGCCCCCTCGCTCACCGCGAGGACCTCGCGATAGCCGGTCTGCGAGACCCCGATCGCCACCAGCACCGAGACGTTCTTCACCTCGCCGCCCCATGATCGCTTCAGCCACAGGCCGTCGAGGAAGACATACGGGAACTCGCCCACCAGCGGCTGCTGGCGCCACTCCTCGATCTTGCCGTAGATCTTCTGGTTCAGATCGCTCACCGTACTCGCGCTGACCCGCGTGCCCCACAACGCCTGGGTGATGTCCTCGACGCGGCGCACGCTCACCCCGGCCAGATACATCTCGATCAGCGCCTCCTCCACCGAAGACTCTCGTCGGCGGTAGCGCTCGATGATCGCCGTCTCAAAGGGAAGACTGCGCAGCTTCGGCACCTGCAGGCTCACCTCGCCGGCCTTGGTGTGCAGCTGCCGCGTATAACTCCCCGCCCGTGTGTCCTTGCGACCCTCGCTGCGCTCGTACTTGCGCGCCCCGCACAGATGATCGGCTTCCGCGTCCAACAACGCGTTCAGCGCCTCTTCTACGGTCGATCGGACGACCTCATCCAGATGGGCCTGAATCCTCCCATCGTCGATCCGTACCACTCCGCCCAGCGGCGTTCCGCCGCTGCCTTCCACTTCACTGCCCGACATGGTTGGTTCCATCACACAAGTCTCCCAGAGGCCTCGCTCCTCCTGCTTGTACCAACCGCCCATACCCAAACTCAAATCAAATGTGCGAAAAATAGCCTACGTTATCAAAAATTGGGGACGGGCCGGGGGGCGACGTCCCCAATATGGTGAGCTGGAGTGGGCCTACTTTCGATGCCGCACTCTCTTTAGCCATGAGGAATATGCCTTATGCTGAGCGGCTGTCTGGTCAAAATTGCTCTTTCACGGACAGGCCGGAGCGCCTTTGGATTTGGCGCTCGGATTTGGAATTGCCAGGTGGGGCTTATCGGTGCGTGGCACAGCCCTTTAAGGCTGCGTAGGGAGAGTTTCCGAGGCGGGAACAAACATTACGCGAAGCATACAGGCTCTACGGGAACGCACTCTGAGCAACATTGCTCACACGGACCACCTGGTTCCAGCACTGCATGATCTTTTCGGCTGGATCTTCCTGTTCTGAATATTCTGCTTCGCGTCGCTACCTATTTTGTCGAGTATATTATTGCCCAATTAAACGTCTTACTGAGACGGAAGACCCGCGTAGGTAAAGCGGGTCCCCGGTTTGTCTTGAACTGCTCTCATCGCGTGTGAGTGCGGCTCTTGCTAGTGGTGGTGCTCGCCGTGATCTCCACCGCCGCCGTGGTGCTCATAACCACCGCTGTGCTCGGGCTCAGGGCTGTGATCGGCTTCACCCACGTGGCCGTGTTCATCATGTGCCTCGTTAGGGTGAAAGTTGGTAAAGGGTTTCGATCCACGCTCCGGGTACGGGCCGTGATAGCCGTGCCGAGGATCGTAGCGGTTATCGACGTGGCCGTAGAATCCGTGCGGGCCGTGAAACCAGGGGCCGGCGCCGATGAAGACTCCACCCACAAACCAGTCAGGGCCATAGTAGCCGTAGGGGGCGCACTCGTAAGGTGCGTAGTCGAAGTAGCCGTACGGGCATACCGGGGCGACGCCGATGCCGACGGCGACCTGGGCCGGTGCGACTGCGCCTATAGACAAAGCCCCCGCCGCGGCGAGAGCCAAGAGCGCAAGAGATTTTCGTTGAAACATATGCATGTCCTTCCATTCTTGCTTTTCGTTTAGAAGCAGTGAAGAAGGCAAGGAGTTGTTTTGAAAGGAGTCTTTTGTGCCAGTCTGGGGCAGGCTGTTGTCTGTGGGGCAGTGAAACAACTATTCCTGGTCGAAGGGTCGTCCTCGATCGACCAGGAACGGCCGGCGATCATTTTGGACCACATCCCGATGTAAGGTTATTTTGAGCGGTGACGTTGTAGCCCGGATTGATCAGGAATGTCGGACCCCAGGCGTTGCCGCTCAGGCAGCTATCGGAGATGGTGAGATTGCTGACTGGTTGGTCTGGGGTGGTGTTGCTGGTGTCGCTCCAGATACCCCATTGCGCGTTTCCGGTTGAAATTGCGGACTCGATGGTGATCCATTTCGTCGCCCGAACGGTGGCGCTCGAATGGCCGATCTCAATGCCCGAACCGCCGTTCCCAAAGCTGCCGGTGTTTGGATCCCAATTGGCGATATACACGTGTTGAACCCCGTCCATGCCTATGCCGCCGCCGGAGTTGTACTTCACGGTGTTATCGATTATCTGGATATCGGTTCCGTGTAGCTCGATCCCGCTCGCTACATGGCCATTGGGGCTTACCGAGCCATCCTGGAAGGTGTTTTTCGCGATGAAGGCGTTTTGCGAGCAGACGGTTAGATCGATCTGGCCGCCGTCGTCGTTGAAAGGGATGGAATTGGAGTGGTTGTTGGTAAAGACGTTCTCCAGAAGCTGGAGGTTAATGAAATTGCCAAGGATCGCAGGCTCGCCCGCGTTCTCGAACCTGGAGTTCGTCACGGTAACGTGGTGGACGAATTGCTTGGTAGGGCAATCAAGGTAGGTAAGGTTGCTGTTATCTCCCGTAGCGTCAGACCACAGGCCGTAGATAACGGGATTGCTGAAGTAGGAGTGGCTGATGACGACGTAGGAAGTTCCCGCCCCGTAGAGAGCGAGGCCGATGTTCGGGGAATTGATAAATCCGGAGTTGAGGACTTGTAGCTGGGTGATTGTGAAGATGCTGACCTCCGGGCTGTAGGAGTAATAGGGATCGCTGTTCCTCGCCCGATCGCCATCGAATGTGAGATCGCGGATGGTGATTTGTTTCAGAGGAGTCGATATGGAGTTCACATCCGTGAACAGCGCGTCTTCAAAGCCGGGGGCCCTCATCAGCGTGGTCGCCCGGGATGAGTTGTGGAGCGTGCCTTCGATCGTGAAATTGGATCTCCCGATCTGGATCGTCTGGCTGACAGGGTAGGAGCCAGCGTCGAGCTGGCATACCGGGCCATTGCCTTGAGCGCCCACGCATTTCACGAAGTTCTGGAAGGAAAGGGCGTGGGCAGACGGAATCGAAAGAAGGCAGGTAATACCTAGCAGCAGCGATTTGCGCATAACAAATTCTCCTTTGGGTGAATTTCGTGGCAGCGTTGCCAGATTTGGATCCGCTCTGCGCTGACCGAGCGAATTGTACTCCGACCGTCGCCGGTATGAGAGGACTTTCTGGCTTCGGATGCTCGACGGCGACGGCAAGGGAGCATGCTCGGCTTCGGTTACTGGAGGAGTAGTCATGCGAGCGTAGGAATCCGTGTTTTCTTGCGGTGGGTGGGGTGGTGTCGCGAGTCGAGGATGCCGGAATTGGCGGCGGTCGCTATTCTGAGGAAGTGTCTTTTCTGCTGGAGGGCCACTTGAAGCAACTATTGCCGATTGAGGAGATTGCCGCGAAGCTGAATCTCTCCGATGCGATGTATGAGAAGCGGAGCCCGGTCAGCGCGAAGCTGAGCCTGGATCTCTTAAATGCGGCGCCGGCGAGCGGCCGATTGGGCAAGGTGATCCTGGTGACGGCGACGACACCGACGACTTCAGGGGAAGGGAAGACGGTCACCTCGATCGGGCTGGTGCAGGGGCTGGAGAAGATCGGTAAGCGGGCGATTCTCACGTCGCGCGAGCCTTCGCTGGGGCCGGTCTTTGGTATGAAGGGCGGGGCGGCGGGTGGCGGGCGTTCGCAGGTTGAGCCGGCGGAGAAGATCAACCTTCATTTTCATGGGGACTTTCATGCGATTACGTCGGCGCACAACTTGCTGGCGGCGCTGATCGATTCGCATCTGTTTCATGGCAATGCGCTGGATCTGGATCCGGCGGCGATCACGTGGCCGCGTGCCCTGGATATGAACGATCGCGCGTTGCGGAGCATCATCGTCAGTGTGACCGCTCCGGAGAAGGCGCAGCGAGATGGAAGCAATCGAGCTACGGGATTCGTGATCACTGCGGCGTCGGAGATTATGGCGATTCTGGCGTTGGCAAAGGACCGCATTGATCTGCGCGCGCGGCTGGCGCGGATCATTGTGGGTTCCAACCGCACGGGCGAGGCGGTGTGGGCGGCGCAGCTGGGTGCGGTGGGGCCGATGATGGCGCTGCTGAACGAGGCGCTGCTACCGAACCTGGTGCAGACGACGGAGGGAACTCCGGCGCTGGTGCACTGCGGGCCGTTTGCGAATATCGCGCACGGAACGAGCTCGGTGATCTCGCAGGAGATGGGGCGGCGGCTGGCGGATTATGTCGTGAATGAGACGGGCTTCGGGTCGGACCTGGGGTTCGAGAAATATCTCGACCTGGTGATGCCTTCGTCGGGGATCAAGCCGTCGATTGCGGTGCTGGTGTCGACGGTGCAGAGCGTTCGCAGCCAGGGTGAAGGCGATCTGGATCGCGGGCTCGCGAACCTGGCAAAGCATATGAGCATCGTGCATGGATTTCATCTGCCGGTGGTGGTGGCTATCAACCGATTTCCGAAAGATACCGAGGCGGAGCTGGACGTGCTGAAGCATTTTTGCGAGGCGCGGGGTGCGGCGTTCGCTCTGTCGGAGGCATATGCCAGGGGCGGCGAAGGCGCGGCGGCGCTGGCGACTAAGGTAGTTGAGATGCTGGATGCGAACGAGAATGTTGAGCCGGTTTCGACCTATAACGAAGGCGACTCGGCGGTTGAAAAGATCACGAAGGTGGTGCGTTCGGTCTATGGCGGGGATGGAGTCGTGCTGAGCGAACGCGCGCAGGAGAATCTTGCGCGGCTGGAGCGGTGGGGGTTTGGGAATTTTCCGGTGTGCATTGCGAAGACGCAGTATTCGCTGTCGGACGATCCGAAACTGAACGGCGCGCCGACGGGGTGGTCGCTGCGGGTGAGCGATATTTCTCTTTCGGCCGGCGCGGGCTTTCTGGTGGTGACCTCGGGGGCGATGATGCTGATGCCTGGGTTGCCGAAGACTTCGCGGGCTTTGGATATTGATGTGGATGCTGATGGGGAGATTGTGGGGATGGGGTAGGGTTGGTGGTACATCGGACCGCTGCATCACCTTGGGAAGCTCGACTACATCGGGACAGACTCTGCATCGAGCAATCCGACCCTCTATCTTGCAGCTTCGATTGGGTTGTTGTTGGTCGCGTGTTTCTGGCGGAGGGTTTGGTTGGCGCACGCATGACTGATAGGTGCCGACTTCGGGGGAGTGGTCCCGATTGATGAACAGGCATAGCTGGTTGGAACCACTATACTTCCACAATGATTCACCTCGGTTCTCACCCGTCGTGGCATCCGGTCTTCGAGGCGATGGGCTACGTCGCTGGCTATCTGGTTTATCGGCGGGAGCGGGCCCGGTACGGCGATCCCGTGCCCGAGGGGCAACGTTGGACGGTGCTGGCGGCTGCGGCGGTTGGGGCCCTGGCAGGTTGCCGATTGCTTGGGTTGGCCGAGCAGTGGCCTGCGGTGTTAGCGGCATGGCAGGCGGGTGATCTTTTGAAGCTGCTTTTGTCACCGGGCGGGAAGACGGTGGTGGGCGGGCTCCTGGGGGGATGGCTGGGCGTCGAGATTATCAAGAAGTTCAGCGGCATTCGCCGCCGGACGGGTGACTTGTTTGTTCTGCCGCTGTGCGTCGGCATTGCTGTGGGCCGGGTCGGTTGCCTGATCGCTGGCTTGGCCGACGATACCTACGGGAAGCCCACGAGCTTACCGTGGGCAGTTGATTTTGGCGATGGAATAGGCAGGCATCCCGTCCAGGTTTACGAGATAGTCTTTCTGATCCTGATTGCGGTGCTTGTAAGCAGGAAAGATAAGTTGCCGGAGGGTGCGCGGTTTCGAATCTTTCTGGCGACTTATCTGGCCTGGAGGGTAGTTATCGACTTCCTGAAGCCGCAGCCAACTATTCATGGACTCGATGTTATTCAATGGGCCTCGCTGGCAGGACTGGGGATCCTGACTTTGCTGTGGGGAGTGGGCCGGCAAGCGAAGCGAGAGGGAACTTATGAGCAGACCGCTGTCTGACCGCATTCCTTTCGCGAAGTTCGTCGTGATCTTTGCGGTGAGCTTCGGCATTGGACTGGGCCTGTGCGGCATGGGCTTCTTTCTTACTGCTCACGGCGTTGGAAGGGGCGATGAGGAGTTTGGAATTGGCCCGATTAGCCTGGTGTCACTCGTTATCCTTATCGTCTCCCTTGTTGGGTTGGTCGTTTCTTTGCTGGGGTGGGCTGTGGTCGGGATATTTGTCCGACGCGACAATGAGATACAAACGTTATTCGAGAATTCTGCAGAAGAGAAGCGCGACGAGGGCCAGGACAGCTAGTTCCCGGGTTTCGAATTCATACGACGAGCCGTTACTTCGAGGATAGAATTCCGAGATGCTGGAGAAGAAGCTGACGGCGCTGAGTTGCGTGGCGGGAATCGTGGTGCTGGGTGCTTGTGGTTCTGTTACGGCCTACACTCCGCCGCCTCCTCCGCCGCCGCCGGCGATTTCGGTGCTGGAAGCGTTTGGCATTCGAAGTTTGCAGCTGGTGGTGAAGAGGGGCGACGACTCGCATCATCTGGATCCGTCGGAATTGGCGGCGGGAGTAGTGTCCGACTGGCGCTCAAGACGCACGACAGTCCGAATGAAAGCCCCTTCTAAGCCGGTCACCGATAGCGCGGGGCTGGAGATCACGATTCTGAGGGACGGGCCTGCCGCAGTGCAGTCTCCTCCACCCTCGGGCGGGCAGCAGCATGGAGGGCAGGTAGTTTGGCTGGCGGCGAAGTTGACCAGTAAAGATGGGGCGGTGATCTGGCGGCAGAGCGCGGTGCGGTATGCGACCAGCTGTGCGAGCAGCGCCGGCAATGCGGCGGCGTGGAATGACCCGAAGTTCAGATATTGTGTGGTGGACAATGTCAGCCGTCAGTTTGTCTATCAACTGCTCTATGACTTTAAGGGGTCTCCATGACGGAAAAGGTGGGCCCCTACTGTTTTTTGATCGCCAGGAGAGACAGCATATCAGGCGTAGAATGCCGACATGCTGGAGAAGAAGCTGATGGCGCTGACCTGCGCGGCCGGGATTCTAGTTTTCGGCGCGTGCGGTGTGAGCTTGTCTGCACCTCCAGTGCCACATCTGCCGCCGGCGCCTGTGCCGGGTCTGGCGTTAGTCCACACCATCGCAATCCAGGTGGAGGATGTCTCAGGCGGCGACCTTGTCGACGGCGACGCGCTTGGGCAAGCGGTGGTCGCTAACTGGAATTCTGCCCGGAAGAAAAAGCAGGTCCACTTCGATGTTATGCAGCCTTCGCGGGCCGACGACGCCACGCTAAAGATCGTGCTGATTCGTAAGAGCTTGTCATGCGAACCTTCCAGTCCGTTCGTTCAGAAATGCGGCATTCGGTTAATCACATCGTCGAATCTCATCAGCCGAGACGGCAAATTCCTTTGGCATGGATGGGAAGAAGAATCCAAATGCGAATTTAAGGTCGGAAACCTTCCGCCGCGTGACATTTGGAAATCAGATGAATTTATGGAGGTTGCGGCTTATTGCCTCTCCTTCGCCACATTGCCCAGCTTGTTTCGTTAAGCTGCACAAAATCTCCGGAGGCACGATGACTGAGAAACTCCGTCCTTACTTGTTTTATGACGTGGCGATCTCTATCTGCGCGATCTGCTATCGCCGCGTGGACGCGAAGATCGTCTTTGAGGATGGAAAGGTTTGGATGCTGAAGCGGTGCCCGAAACATGGGAGTGCCCGGGTTTTGGTGGCAGACGACGTCGACTACTACCGTCGTTCCCGAGAAGTATTCCTCAAGACGCCGGAACAGCCGATGGTTTACAACACTCCGGTGAAATGGGGCTGTCCTTACGACTGCGGCCTGTGTCCGGATCATGAGCAGCATAGTTGTCTCTCGCTGGTGGAGATTTGCGACGCGTGCAATCTGACGTGCCCCATCTGCTATGCGGGAAGCGGGCAGCACCGGACGGAGTACCGTTCGCTGGAGCAGATTGCAGCGATGCTGGATTGCGTTGTGCGTAACGAAAAACAGCCGGACGTGGTCCAGATCTCCGGCGGAGAGCCGACCCTGCATCCGGATTTCTTTCGCGTACTGGAGATGTGCAAAGAGCGGCCAATTCGGCACCTGATGGTGAATACGAACGGGATTCGAATTGCGCAGGATGAGAAGTTTGCGGAGCGGCTGGCAGCGTTCATGCCCCAGTTTGAGGTGTATCTGCAATTCGATTCGTTGCAGCGCGAGCCGCTGATGCGGATGAGGGGCGCTGACCTGCGCTCGGTGCGTGAGAAGGCGCTCGAACGTCTCAACCGGCTGGGCATCTCGACGACGCTGGTGGTCACGGTGGAGCGCGGGGTGAATGACGGCGAACTGGGTGCGATCGTCGAATATGCGCTCAAGCAACCGGCGGTGCGCGGCGTGACTTTTCAGCCGGTGCAGCAGGCGGGACGCGTGCAGGGATTTGAATCGGCACAGCATCGGCTGACGCTGACCGAGGTGCGGCGGCGGATTCTGGAGCAGACGAGCGTCTTCCGGCCCGAAGACATCATCCCGGTGCCGTGCCATCCGGATTCGTTGGCAATGGCTTATGCATTGAAGCTGGGAGGGAAAGTTGTTCCTCTCACAGGGATCGTGCCACCCGAGGTGCTCATCGACGGGGCGAAGAACACAATCATTTACGAACAGGAGACTGGTCTTCGCGAGCATCTCTTCAAGCTCTTCGCGACCAACCATTCGCCGAGCTCCCAGGCTTCGACTCTGTCTGAGTTGCTGTGCTGCCTGCCGAAGGTGCTGCTGCCGAAAGAGCTGGGCTATAAGAATCTATTTCGGATTCTCATTGTGCAGTTCATCGATGCAGAGGCTTTCGACGTTCGCAGCGTGAAGAAGAGCTGCATTCACATTGCGCACCCGGATGGGAAGCGGCTGATTCCTTTCGATACTTACAACATGTTCTATCGCGGAGAGCTGGAATCGACGCTTCTGGCGGGGTTGCGGCGGGACGAAGCGGCGGCATTCGTGGTCTAGCCGCTTCGGCTCGGATGGGTGGCGGAGAATTCGGCGTTATGCCAGTGCAAGGTTGACGTTCTGGATGGCTTCGTCGATTTCCTTGGTGTTCTTATAGCCTACCGTGACGGTGTCGACTTTGGCGTTTTGGAAGGCGAACTTCATGGCGGCCTGGCGGTCGTTGTGGTCGAAGGCTCCTTCGCCGGCGAGCTTCATGCTGACGACGCCCATGCCTTCTTTCTTGACCTGATGGATGTGGGTGACGACTTCGGAGACGCTGCCGAGGCCGGGGCCGTCGGCGACCTCGGTGTCCATACGGGTGCCGTTGTGGTTGCAGCGGATCATGGCGACCTCGAGCCACTTGTCGCCGGGTACCTGGCGCAGGGCGGGGAGGCCGTGGACGGAGGCTCCGCGGGCGATGACGACTTTCTTCTGTTGCGCCTCCTGGATGCCGTCGGCCCAACGCATGGATTCGCTTGGCCAGGTGGGCGTGTGCTGCCAGTGGAGGAGCATGATGTCGAAGTATTCGGTCTGGGCGAGCTTGCAGAGCTCATTGATCTTGACCTGCGGGTCGACGTCGCCGTGGGTGGTGATCTTGGACATCAGGCGATAGGAGTCGCGGGGAATTCCCTGGAGGGCGATCCCGAGCATTTTGTGCATGTCGGCGTAGGACTCGGCGGTTTCGAAGAAGCGGATGCCGTTGTCGTAGGCGTAGCGGACGGTTTTCGTGAAACCTTCCTGGCCGAGGTTACGCTGAACGGCTCCGCTCATGCTGCCGGTGCCGAAGGCGAGGCGGGTGACTTTGACGCCGGAGTCGCCGAGGGTGATCCAGTCGGTGGCAGACTGATTGGTTGCGGTGGCAAGGGCGAGGCTTCCGGTGGAGGCGAGGGCTCCGGCGGCGAGGCCGGTCTTCACGAATGCGCGTCTGGATAGGTGGGCCATGGTCGAGCCTCCGATGGGTCGAATACTGCCGCGTACTACGGCCTAGCTTGGGATTCCGTCATCAGGCGGAATGCTATATGGACGTAATGGTACCGCAAACGGACGCTGGGAGTCGGTTAAATCTGGCGGGTGGTTTCCACCATTTGATCCAACCGCAACTCCTTTGCACTTCGAGGGCGGCGTGGAGAGTTTCCCTCCGGATATAAATTGATATCAACATAAATCCGGAGGGCTGGATGACGCGACTCTTTTTTCCTGCATTAGTTCTCGCATTGCAGATGGTCCCGGTTTCTGCTTTCTCACAGAAGGCGGATTCTGCGTTGCGGCCGCTGGCCTTTTTATCGGGTCGATGGACGAGCGATTCCGCAGATGGGTGGGAAGAAGAATACTGGTCGCAGACCACGGGACGCAGCATGGTGGGAACCTTTCGCGTGGTGAAGGATGGCGACGCGGTCTTCTATGAGTTCTGGGCGATCGAGGTGGAGGATGGGAAAGCCGTCTTCAAGATGAAGCATTTTGACCGCGGCTTAGTTGGCTGGGAGGACAAGGCCGATATGGTTCGTCTGATCACTTCGGTTGGCGATGGGCAGGATGTGACCTTCGCAAAGCCGGATGGCAGTCTTTCGCTTCGATATCAGCGAAATGGAGAGGATCTGGTGAGTACTCTGCGGCGGGTGAAGGATGGGAAGGTGAAAGAGGATGTCTTTCGGTTGCATCGCAGCAAGGAGTGAGATTCAGCGCGGATCATCAATAGGCATCGCCGGAACAGCAGATCCTTCGCTCCGCTCAGGATGACACATTTCCTTTTGGGAAGCGTTCGTTGACCGCGAGGTCCGGCGCTAGAAGCGGATGACGGGGCCGGTTTCGCAGCTCCAATTGCCTTTGTTGGTGTATTCGTCTTTGGAGAGCCAGCTCAGGAATGGCGGTTTTCCGATGCCGGGAGGGTCTTCGATGTCGCCTTTATAGCGGACGATAGTGTCAGCGATCGAGGTACGGATGGCGACGGTTTTGTTCAGCTTGTAATCGTTCGTAAGGATGAGTGCGACGGCGGCGCGTTCGTTGTCGATCTGGGGATGCATGTAGGTGTTGTGGCGTTCGTCGAGGACCATTGGCATCTGAATCTCGGAGGTGACGATGGTTGGCCGCACGACGAAGGAGATGTTGTTGATGGGGCCGTCGTGCATGAAGCGGAGTCCGGAGCCGAAGGTGGTGGTCGAGCCGGTTTCGGTGGTTCCTTTTTGCAGCAGGCCGGGCTGGCTGGTTGCGGAGAAGTCGGCAGCGAGCCAGTGGGTAATTGCGTAGTCGAAGGTGATGCCGAATCCGCCCTGGCTGAAACACATGGTGCAGGGCTGGGCCGGGCTGCCCATGGGCATCGTGTGGTAGAAGGGCGCGATGGCGAAACGGCGGAAGCGTCCAGCTTCGGCGATTTGTTCGTCGCTTGGCTGGGAGCGGACGAGGAGCGAGTTTTCGAGTTCGGGATCGTGCTGGAAGTCGCGATACCAGGGGGCCTGCAAGCGCATGAGGTTGGCGAAAGTGCGGCTGGGGTTGACCGCGCCGCGCATGAATGCCAGTCCTAGGTTGAAGCGGTCGCCGCCCTGGAAGTGGTCGCTGACGAAGCGATCCAGAGCGTCTTCGCCGAGCATCCAGAGGAAGCCGACGGTGGGGGTGATGGTGAAATCAACCCAGCCGGTGTTGTTGGTGTAGTGCCAGCCGGGGTGCCATTCGACGCATTTGGGGTCCTTGCACCGGATCGGGTAGGTCCAGCCGCCCTCGTTGCCAATTCCGGCTTCGCCAAGGAAGCTGATTTCGGAGTGAGTGCTGTAGGCTACCGACCACAGAAAAGCGTGGAATCGGCTCTTCCAGTAGGCGGGGTTGGAGCCGATCTCGAGTTGGCGGCCGACGGGATCGTTTTGGATAAAGATGAAGTCCGCAACCGAGCCTTGCAGGGGATGTCCGATGTAGTTGACGAGGAAGTCGTCGCCGTCGTTCCAACGGTGCATGTTGAACTGCTTGGTCGAGGCGAAATAGTCGTGCCAGAAGGGCTTTTTAGCCAGCATAAGGCGAATCTGGTCATCGCTGGCGGCGCGGAAGCTGTTTTCGACGACATTGAAGAAGAGCGATTGGGCGAGTAGCCCGCGCCAGTTGTATGGGCCGGCGTTGACGCGGTAATCCGGAGAGCTGGGATCGACGATCGCCACTTCGCGGGCGGAGAAGTCGACTTCACGGGGCATCATTCGCTGGAGGGCGTCCTGGGCATCGACGACATTGACCCCGAAGACGGAGAGGCTGCCGAAGTCGGCGTTTTCGTCGGCCACCGAAAGACTAGGGTCAAAGGGCTGGCCACTTGCTTGCTGCGATGCGCCCTGGGCCTGGATCGGAATCGAATCAGGCTTTGGCTGTGGCCACATGTTTGCGCGACGGTAGGGAGGGGGCCGCATCGCGAAGAGGTTCAGACCGGTAAAGGGCTCGATCAAAGAGGCGGAGGGGGAGTTGGCGGCGGGGGCAGCAGTGGGCTCTGCGACGTGGTCGGGGAAGACCGGTGGTTGAGGCTGGGGAACATCGGGCAGCAGTTCCGTATTCACTGCGTCTTCACGGAGCGGCGTGCTGCGGATGTCGCCGAAACGGGGAGCAATCTCGAAGAAATGGATGACAGGCGTGATGTCGGCGACGTACGTTCCGGGATTTGGGCGAGATTGACCTAGCCCGACTTCGACGAGGCATGTCAAAAAAAAGATGAGCGAAAATCGACGCCATCGGACTGGAATGCACATCAGACGTAGTAGCATCCTGGCTCCTCTGGGTGGATTGCCTAGGGAGTGGCCGGGGTTACGCCAGTCCCTCCGAAAACGTGCCCGCGTGTACCCTGTTGCCGGTCAATAGATTATGAAAAACAATAGTGAGCAATATTGACCACTGCCGAAAGTATAGATTGTCTACCACCTCAAGCAATTGGTAAAAGTGCGGATTGCACTATCTTTCGGATACCCCCCAAAATTCAGAATCCACTGTCGCCTTCCCGACATTCAATGTCGGTTGAGCATCGGCGTTTGTTGGCGGCGCCGCTGCGTCATGGAGATTTGCATCTGACCGGGCGAGCGGAGATGATGGCTAGCGATGCTTCCTCATCGCCTCCATTGCTCATCGGAGGCGATTTCGGACTGGGCTCTATGGCCGGACATGCGATGCCGTTGCCGGCATCGAATGCTGGGCAGCTAGACAAACGAGATCCACTATTGGTGATTGAGTGACGACGAATCCGGAACATTTCGACGCGATTGTGATTGGGAGTGGGCAGGGTGGGAATCCGCTCGCGAGGGCGCTGGCGAAGGCTGGGAAGAAAACCGCCATGATTGAGCGCGAACATATAGGCGGCACGTGCGTAAACGAAGGCTGCACGCCGACGAAGACGATGGTGGCGAGCGGGCGGGTGGCGTACCTGGCGAGGCGAGGCGGGGATTTTGGCGTGAATTGCGGCCCAATCGCGATCGACATGGTTAAGATTCGGGAGCGGAAGCGCTCCATTGTGAAGAGCTTTCGCGAAGGGAATGAACGCGGACTGAAAGAGACGGATTGCGACGCGATCGTCATGGGCGAGGCTTCGTTTGCGGGGCCGAAGCTGGTGCGGGTGGCCTGTGATGGCGGCGGCGAAAGGGTGCTGAGCGCCGATCTTATTTTCCTGAACACCGGCTTGCGGTCGAGCATTCCAAAGATTGACGGGCTGGCGGAGGTGCCTTATCTCGACAATCGTTCGGTGATGGAGCTGGACGAGGTTCCCAAACACCTTGTGGTGGTAGGCGGCGGGTATATCGGGCTGGAGTTTGGGCAGCTTTTCCGGCGGCTGGGCAGCGCGGTGACGGTCGTCCAGGCGGGGTCGAAGCTGCTCACCCGGGAAGACGATGATGTCGCCGAGGAGGTGAAAAAGATCCTGGAACAGGACGGGATCGAGGTGTTGCTGAATGCGTCGGCTCAGGGTGTTCGCCGCGACGGCGATGGCGTGGCACTGACTGTGAAGGTGGCGGGGAGCGAACGGGTGATCTCGGGTTCGCATTTGTTGCTGGCCGTGGGTCGGATCCCGAATACCGACATGCTGAATCTTGCGGCGGCGGGGATCGAAGCCGATCAGCATGGGTTTATTCGCGTGAATGAGTATCTGGAAACGAATGTGCCGGGAGTGTATGCGCTCGGCGATGTGAAAGGCGGACCTGCGTTCACGCATATTTCCTATGACGACTATCGGGTGCTGGAGGCGAATGTGCTGAAGGGCAAGAGAGTGAGCATTGCGGGACGGATGGTGCCGTATACGGTTTTCATCGATCCCCAACTGGGGGGCATCGGGTTGACGGAGCGGGAGGCGCTGGCGCAGGGGAAGAAGACTCGCATCGCGAAGATGCCGTCGACCTCGATCGCAAGGGCACTGGAGAGCGACGAGACGAGGGGCTTTCTTAAGGTTATCGTGGACGCGGAGACGGAGCAGATACTGGGGGCGTCGATGCTGGCCGTCGATGGCGGCGAGATGGCCTCGATGATTCAAATCGCCATGATGGGCAAGCTGCCCTATACTGCTTTGCGGGACGCGACATGGTCCCATCCGACGTGGTCAGAGGCGCTGAACAATGTGTTCTTCAAGTTTGCGGATTAAGTAGTCCGGGAAGATCGAGTTCCCTCAGGGGCTGAAGCCCGGCGTGTCTAAGAACCATAAATGGCACGGCTGAAGCCGTGCCCCTTCATTGAAGGACGCTTCAAGGCCGAGCGCGCAGGTATGGAAAGGGATGTATTGGGCATGTTGAAACCGTTACATGGAAACAGGCGGGTCGTCGTCGAAGGGATTGTGCCTGAGGTTGATTCGGGGCGCTTTCCTATCAAGCGGATTGTTGGCGACCTGGTCGAGGTCGAGGCTGACGTTTTTGGCGATGGGCATGACCATGTGCTTGCGCGGCTGCTGTTTAAGCCCGAGGGCGACGAGAACTGGCAATACGTCTACATGACGACGCTCGGCAACGATCGCTGGCGGGGGGCTTTTCCGGTGACGGAGATTGGTCGCTATGTCTACACCGTGGTTGGCGGAGTCGACCGCTATGAGACGTGGCAGAGCGACCTGGCGAAGCGGATCGAGGCTGGGCAGGATGTAGCGGTTGAGTTGCTGCATGGGGCAGCGATTCTGGAAGATGTCGCCGGGCGGGCTGCGGGCGTCGATGCGGCGAAGCTGACCGCGTGGGCGGACCTGCTGAAGACTGCGAACACAGAGGCGTCGAGCCGGACGCTGGCGCTGTCGGTTGAGGTGCTGGCGATGGTGCATGCGTATCCTGACTTCGCGGCCGAGACGGTCTATGATCGCGAGCTCGTCGTTGTGGTCGATCGCGAGCGGGCGCGGTTTTCGAGCTGGTATGAGATGTTTCCTCGTTCGCAGGCAGCGGAAGCTGGAGTTCACGGCAGCTTTGCCGACTGCGAAGCGCGGCTGCCGTATGTAAAAGAGCTGGGGTTTGACGTGCTGTATTTTCCGCCGATTCATCCGATCGGGATGGCCTTTCGCAAGGGCAAGAACAATACGGTGACGGCGGAGCCGGGAGATGTGGGCAGTCCGTGGGCGATTGGAGCGAAGGAGGGTGGGCACACGGCGATTCTCGGGGAGCTGGGGACCCTGGCGGACTTCAAGCACTTGCTGACTGCGGCGAAGGCATTTGAGATTGAGATTGCGATGGACATTGCGTTTCAATGCTCGCCCGACCACCCGTGGGTAACGGAACATCCGGATTGGTTTAGGCAGCGCGCGGACGGGACGATTCAGTATGCGGAGAATCCGCCGAAGAAGTATCAGGATATTTATCCGCTGGATTTCGAGAGCCGCGACTGGCGCGGACTTTGGGACGCGCTGCGCGACGTCTTTCTGTATTGGGCGGCGCAGGGGGTGCGGATCTTCCGCGTGGATAATCCGCATACCAAGGCATTTCCTTTCTGGGAGTGGGCGATTCCGGAGATAAAGCGTGAATATCCGGATGTGATTTTGTTGTCGGAGGCGTTCACTCGTCCGCGGGTGACGCAGCGGCTGGCGAAAGCTGGATTTACGCAGGCTTATACCTACTTCACCTGGCGGAATACGAAGGAGGAGTTGCAGGCGTATCTGGAGGAGCTGACCGGGTATCCGGTGCATGAATATTTTTGTCCGAATTTCTGGCCGAATACTCCGGACATTTTGCCGGCGAGCTTGAAGAGTGGGGGCAAGCCGGCGTTTCTAGCGCGGCTGGTGTTGGCGGCGACGATGACCTCGTGCTACGGGATTTATGGCGCGGCGTTTGAGTTGTTGGAGGACACTCCGTTCAAGCCGGGCAGCGAAGAGTACTTGAATTCGGAGAAGTATGAGCTGAAGCATTGGGATTTGGATTCTCCAACGAGTTTGAAGGGCTACATCGCGCAGGTGAATGCGATCCGGCGGGGGAATAAGGCGCTGCAGGGGATGGAGGGGATTGCTTTTCATCCGACGGATAACCCTTACCTGATTGCTTACAGCAAGGCGACGAAGGATTTTTCTGACAGGATTCTGGTGGTGGTGAATCTTGATCCGTTTAATACGCAGGCTGGGTTTGTGACGCTGGATTTGGCTGGGCTTGGGTTGGCCGCTGACGCGAGCTTTGAGGTGCATGATCTGCTTACGGACAGTCGATTTGCGTGGTCGGGGGCGAGGAATTATGTGGAGCTGCGGCCGGCGGAATTGCCCGCGCATATCTTCAAAATTTGAGATAGCGAGATTACAGGGGTGAAAGAAGATCTCGCAGTCGCACATAAGCATTGTTCGATGCACAGAGGTGAGCTGAACCGAAGCAGTCTTTGCGGATGCTTCTATTGCGGTTCCATATAGCCACCTTCTGACATTGTTGAGTGGATAGATGATGACCGGACCGCAATCTGTCCGAAGTGCGCGGTGGATTCGGTCATCGGTTCTGCATCCGGTTAGGTAGTGTCCAGAGTTTTTCGCACTTTCGATCTTAGTTGGGACTTAGGAAGGTTGTTGGGTTGAGGTTGATTTGCCTTGGCCCCTGGGCCAAGGCAAGCGGTCAGGCGATGGCGACGACTTCGGCCAAGCGATTCATTTGCAGATACCGTTTGGCGCCCCAGCGAGTTCCGGCAACGTGGCGGAGCCTGGCGGCGACCAGCATCAGCGCCGACTTGCCGTCGGGAAACGCGCCCACCACCCGGGTTCGTCGCCGGATCTCACGCATCAGCCGCTCCAGCGGGTTGTTGGTTCTCAGGCATCGCCAGTGCTCCGGCGGCAGTTCGTAATAGCTCAGCGTCTCCTCGATGCCGTTCTCGACGATCTCGGCGGCCTTGGCCAGCTTCATCGCGCGCAGCTTGTCCACGACCTGGTTGGCCTTTTCCTTCGCGGCCTGGCGGTCTTCCTGCGCGTGGATCGCCTTCAGCATCGCCGCCGCTTCCTTCACCTTGCCTGTGGGCACCGCCGTCCACACGTTGCGATAGAAGTGGACCACGCAACGCTGCCACTTCGCCTCCGGATAGAAATCCGCCAGGTTCTCGATCAGCCCCAGGCATTTGTCGGAGACGAACAGCTGCACGCCTTTCAAGCCGCGCTGCTTCATCTCGCGCAGGAAGTTGGTCCAGCTCGCCTTGTCTTCCTTCGCGCCTTCGCTCACCGCGAGGACCTCGCGATAGCCGGTCTGCGACACGCCGATCGCCACCAGCACGGACACGTTCTTCACCTCGCCGCCCCAGCTCCTCTTCAACCACAGGCCATCGAGGAAAACGTACGGGAACTCGCCCACCAGCGGCTGCTGGCGCCACTCTTCGATCTTGCCGTAGATCTTCTGGTTCAGATCGCTCACCGTCGACGCACTGACTCGCGTACCCCAAAGTGCCTGGGTGATGTCCTCGACGCGGCGCACACTCACCCCGGCCAGATACATCTCGATCAAAGCTTCTTCGACGGAGGACTCGCGCCTGCGATAGCGCTCGATGATCGCCGTCTCGAAGGGAAGGCTGCGCAGCTTCGGCACCTGCAGGCTCACCTCGCCGGCCTTGGTGTGCAGCTGCCGCGTGTAACTCCCCGCCCGTGTGTCCTTGCGGCCCTCGGTGCGCTCGTACTTACGCGCCCCGCACAGATGGTCGGCCTCCGCATCCAGCAACGCGTTCAACGCCTCTTCCACGGTCGATCGGACCACCTCATCCAGATGCGCCTGGATACGCCCATCGTCGATCCGCACCACTCCGCCCAGCGGCGTTCCGCCGCCGACTTCCACTCCACTGCCAGACATGGTTGGCTCCATCACAAGTCTCCCCGGAGGACTCGCTCCTCCTGCTTGTACCAACCTCCACTGCCAAAACTCAAATCAAATGTGCGAAAAATAGCCTACGTTATCTCCGGTTATCCGATCACGAAAGAGTTCTTTCAGCGGATGCATGATCGCTATTTCTAGAAAACTTTCGTTGAGGGAGGGGCCTAGGAACTATGTGGAGCTAAGACCAGCGGAATTGCCAGGCCTGGTCCTATGAGGAAATCGCGTTGCTCGCGGGATGAGTCCAGCCCTGAGAGAATGGCTGGCATGAGTATTTGGTTCACTATTAAGCGCGTAGTCTGCGCCGCATATCTAGCGCTTTTTACGCTTTCTGAGTTGTATAGCGCTGCGGCTGCGTCTCTAGACAGGCGTTCCGACTTTCCAGTATGGGAACCAGTAGTAGGTCGATGCCTCTTCGCCGCGCCCGCCCTGCTGATGTTGGGCGTATGTCTGCTTTTCTCATCTCGCCATAGGACGGCAGGATTCTGGCTGACCGTTGTGAGCTTAGGTCTTTACGCAGCCTTTTACGTCTTCGAGCAGATTGAGCATCGTGGAAACGTCGTTGTTCCCGTGGTTAGCTTCATCAATGCATTTTGGTTGGGTTTGTTCTTGCTCGCGTCGCTAGCGGCACTCGTGCTGCGAAACGCTAGGAACTGACAGCTTTCAAACTGAGACACTACTATGCGCAGGTTCTCCTTGTTTCTGTCACACGAGGTCAAGTAGTATTAATCGGTTTCGAAGACATCTAAAAGACACATGGCATACATCCTTGCGCTAGATCAAGGCACTACGAGTTCGCGGGCGATTGTCTTCGATGCTGAAGGGAATGTTGCCGCGAAGGCTCAACACGAATTCCCGCAGATCTTTCCTAAACCGGGATGGGTCGAGCATGACCCTTTCGAGATTCTCACCTCACAATTGACCGCCGCGGTTGAGGCTCTGGGCAAATTACAACTGAGGCCGCGCGATGTGGCTGGCGTGGGCATCACGAACCAGCGCGAGACGACGATCGTCTGGGACCGAGAGACGGGGAAGCCGGTCTATAACGCGATCGTCTGGCAGGATCGCAGGACTGCTCCCCTGTGCCAGCAACTGGTGAAGGATGGAGCTGAGGCTACAGTTCGGGCGAAGACGGGGCTGCTGATTGACCCTTATTTCTCGGGGACGAAGATTGCGTGGATTCTGGACAACGTTGCCGGTGCGCGCGAGAAGGCCGAGGCCGGCAAGCTGGCTTTTGGAACGGTCGACACCTGGCTGATCTGGAACCTTACGAGCGGGCGGAAGCATGTGACCGACTACACGAATGCCTCGCGGACGATGGTCTTCAACATTGTCGAGGGCAAGTGGGACGAGGAACTGCTGCGGCTGCTGAAGATTCCGGCGAGCATGATGCCGGAGGTGGTGTGGTCGAGCGGCACAATCGGTGAAGTGACGACGACCCTGGGGCTGGGTTCGGTGAACCTGGCCGGAATTGCCGGAGACCAGCAGGCGGCGTTGTTTGGGCAGCTGTGCATCAATGCGGGAGACGCGAAGAATACCTATGGGACGGGCTGCTTTCTGCTGCAGAACATCGGGCATGAGTTTGTTCAGTCGGAGCATCGGCTGGTGACGACGCTGGCATGCAGCCTGGACAAGAAGCTGCAGTATGCGCTCGAGGGCAGCGTCTTCGTTGGCGGCGCGGTCGTGCAGTGGCTGCGCGATAACCTGGGGATCATTCAGAAGTCGTCCGACGTTGAGGCGCTGGCGGCGTCGGTGCCGGACACGGACGGTGTGGTGCTGGTGCCGGCATTCACCGGGCTGGGCGCTCCGCATTGGGATCCCTATGCGAGTGGATTGCTGATCGGTATCAATCGGAACACGAAGCCGGGACATATTGCACGCGCGGCGATCGAGAGCATCGCGCTGCAGGTGGTCGATGTGGTCGAGGCGATGGATGCGGATTCGAAGGAGCCGTTCAAGGAATTGCGGGTGGATGGTGGGGCGTCCGGGAACGATCTGCTGATGCAGTTCCAGTCGGACTTGCTGCGGATTCCGGTGGTGAGGCCGGCGGCGATTGAGACTACGGCTTTGGGCGCGGCGTATCTGGCGGGGCTGGCGGTGGGGTTCTGGGGTAGTCCGCAGGAGATTTGGTCGAAGCGCAAGGGAGATGTGCAGTTTGCGCCGAAGATGGATGAGGGGAAGGCGAGGCATATTCGCGGGCGATGGGATGAGGCGGTTGGGCGGTCGAAGAATTGGACGGAGCACTAGATGCTCGGGACTAGGGACTAGGGGTGTCGTTGAGGCCGGAGCGTGGGCGCGGGTCCTTCGGCTCCCGTTGGTCGCTCAGGATGACAAGATTTGTTTAGGGCGACATGACAGATTTGTTTATAGACCGTTTTGCGGCGGTGAGGGCGAGAAGGAACAATGAATCGGAATGAGATGTTGGGCAGGTTGAAGGCTCATAGCCATCCCTGGGACATTGTGATTATTGGCGGTGGCGCGACAGGGATGGGGATCGCCGTCGATGGCGCCACGCGTGGGCTCGATGTGTTGCTGCTGGAGAAGGAAGACTTTGGCAAGGCGACTTCGAGCCGGAGCACGAAGCTGGTTCATGGCGGCGTGCGGTATTTGGAGCAGGGAAATATTTCGCTGGTGATGGAGGCGCTGAAAGAGCGTGGGCTGCTGCGGCAGAATGCTCCGCACCTGGTTCATGATCTGGCGTTTGTGGTGCCGAATTACTCGTGGTGGGAGACGCCCTTCTACGGCATTGGCATGAAGATTTACGACATGCTTGCTGGCCAGTATGGCTTTGGGCGGTCGCGGATTCTTTCGCTGGACGAGACGCTGGAGAAGCTGCCGAACCTGCAGCGCGATGGACTACGCGGTGGGGTTGTTTATTACGATGGGCAGTTCGATGACAGCCGGTTGCTGATTCACCTGGCGCAGACGGCGGCAGACCATGGGGCGACGCTGGTGAATTATGCCCCGGTGATTGAGCTGACGAAGGATGAGGGCGGTTTCCTTACCGGCGTGAAGGCGGAGGACAGCGAGAGCGGGCAGAAGCTCGCGATCCAAGCGAAGGTCGTTGTGAATGCGGCGGGGATTTTTGCTGACTCGATCCGGCAGATGGCCGATAGCGAAGCAAAGAAGATGATCGCGCCGAGCCAGGGGATTCATCTGGTGTTTGAAGGTTCGTTCTTGCGCGCCAACGCGGCGATCATGGTGCCGCATACCAGCGATGGCCGGGTGTTGTTTGCGATTCCGTGGCATGGGCATACGCTGGTGGGCACGACCGACACCGAGATTGATGGGCCGTCGTACGATCCGCTGCCGTTTGAAGAGGAGATCGAGTTTATTCTCGAAACGGCAGGGCAATACTTGAGCCGGCCTCCGTCGCGGAGCGATGTGTTGAGCGTGTATGTCGGCATTCGGCCGCTGGTGAAGGCGGCGGGTGCGGATAAGGGTTCGACGTCGGCATTGTCGCGCGACCATACGATTCACGTGGACCAGTCGGGGTTGTTGACGATTGTTGGCGGCAAGTGGACGACGTACCGGCATATGGCCGAGGACTGCGTGAACCATGCCATTACGCTGGGCAACCTGGCGGACAAGGAATGCGTGACCAAGAACCTGAGGATCCACGGGTACCTGGAAGGAGTGGATAGCCTGGATTCGTTCGGCGTCTATGGCTCGGATATCGACGCGATTCGCGCGATTGCGGCGGAAGATGCGAAGCTGGGTGAGTTGCTGCATCCGGCGCTGCCTTATATCGGAGCCGAAGTGGTTTGGGCGGTGCGCGAGGAGATGGCGCGGACGCTGGACGATGTGCTTTCGCGGCGGCTGCGGGCGTTGTTCCTGAATGCGAAGGCGGCGAGTGAGATGGCTCCGGCGGTGGCGAGAATTATGGCTGGAGAGTTGGGGTTGGGGCACGATTGGATTGAGGCTGAGGTGGCGAGTTTTCAGAGGTTTGCGAAGAAGTATCAGGTTGTTTGAGTTTTCTGGTAAGGATTTTGGGGCGATGGTTGAGGCCGGTGGATCGCAGGGATCCTTCCTCCCTCCGGTCGTCAGGATGACGCTTATTTTGAAATGTGTTTTGGTTGTGAGGGATAAAGAGAAGCAGTTTGAGCGAGGTAAGTGAACAAGGATGAGATCGCCCTTCTTTGGTGAGTTCATGGGAACTCTGGTTTTGATATTGCTGGGTGACGGCGTGGTTGCCGGAGTTCTGCTCAAGCGCTCCAAGGCGGAGAACAGCGGCTGGCTTGTGATTACGACCGCGTGGGGATTTGCGGTGCTGTGCGGGATTCTGGTTTCGAACCTTTGTGGTAGTGCGGATGCGCATCTTAATCCGGCTATCACGCTGGCGATGGCGGCGCAGACGGGGGATTTCTCCAAGGTCGTCCCATATCATCAGCGCGCAGATTCTGGGTGCGTTCGTTGGCGCGGTGTTGGTCTGGTTGTTTTATCTGCCGCACTGGAAGATCACTGACGATTCCGAGGCGAAGCGGGGGGTCTTCTGCACGATTCCAGCGATCCGGAATTATCCTTCCAACTTTTTTTGTGAAGTGATGGCGACGTTTGTGCTGGTGCTCGTGGTGGGCGCGATCAGTTCGAAGCTGGTGCTGAGCCAGGGCGCGGCGCCGGGGTTCGCTCCGTGGCTGGTGGGAGCACTGGTTTGGGGGATTGGGCTTTCGCTGGGCGGGACTACGGGATATGCGATCAATCCGGCGCGGGATTTTGGCCCGAGGCTGGCGCATGCAGTGTTGCCGATTGCGGGCAAGGGTGGTTCGGATTGGAGCTATGCCTGGGTGCCGATTCTGGGCCCGGCGGTCGGCGGAGTTTTGACTGGGCTGTTCCTGCGCTGGCTGGGCGCGTGATGGGCCTTAGGACTCAGGGCACAGACAGCTAACACTTTGTCGTGCTGTTCTTCATCTAACCGATAATGCACATCCGGCATAATGAACTTCAGGAGCTTCCCACGTGAGTAATGAGATTTCTGATGCACTGGTGTTTTTCGGAGCGACCGGCGACCTTGCCTACAAACAGATCTTTCCTGCGCTGCAGGCGCTGGCGAAGAAGGGCGAGCTGCATGTGCCGGTGATTGGCGTTGCCAAGGCTGGCTGGACGCTGGACCAGTTTCGGGCGAGGGCAAAAGACAGTGTCGAGAAGCATGGCGGTCTCGATCCTGAAGGGTTTGCCAAGCTCGATTCGTTGCTGCGCTACGTGGATGGCGACTATAACGATCCCGCGACGTTTGCCCAGGTGCGCAAAGAACTTGGCGCGGCGAAACATCCGATCCACTATCTGGCGATTCCGCCGAGTCTGTTTGGAAAGGTGCTGGAACAGCTGAAGACGTCGGGATGCTCCGATGGCGGGCGGGTAGTCATCGAGAAGCCATTTGGCCGTGATCTGGCTTCGGCGATCGAGTTGAGCAAGATCGTGCATGAAGTATTTGACGAGGACCATACCTTTCGAATCGACCACTATCTGGGCAAGAATGCGGTGCAGAATGTGATCTTCTTCCGCTTCGCCAATTCCTTCCTCGAGCCGATATGGCGGCGGCAATACATCGAGAGCGTCCAGATCACGATGGCTGAGGAGTTTGCGCTACAGGGGCGGGGATCGTTTTATGACGATGTGGGCACTGTGCGCGACGTGGTGCAGAACCACCTGATGCAGGTGCTGAGCAACGTCGCGATGGAGCCTCCGCCGGGCTTGCACTGGAGGCGTTGCGCGACGAGCGCGCGAAGGTCTTAAGGAGCGTCGCGCCGATCCTGCCTGAAGATATGGTTCGCGGGCAGTTCGCTGGGTATCACGATGTGCCCGGGGTCGAAGCCGGGTTCCGATACAGAGACTTTTGTGGCGCTGCGACTGAAGATCCACTCGTGGCGCTGGCAGGGTGTGCCGTTTTTTATCCGGTCGGGAAAATCGTTGCCGATTACGGCGACAGAAGTGATCGCGAAGCTTCATCAACCGCCAGCGATTTTTCCCAAGTATCCGCCGGTCGCGAACTATGTGCGTTTCCGGTTAAGCCCGGTTCCTTGCGTTGCGTTTGGCTCCTCGATCAAGGAGGCCGGGGAAGACCTGACTGGCTGCCCCGTGGAACTGGCTGCGGTCCAGGAGTGCGGGATGAAAACGCTATTGCCCTATGAGGAGCTGATCGGCGACGCGATGGAAGGGAATCAGACCTGGTTTGCGCGGCAGGACTATGTGGAAGAGGCGTGGCGGATTCTTGAGCCGGTGCTCAATAATCCTCCGCCAGTGCAGGTCTATCAGCCGGGCACCTGGGGGCCCGACGCGGCCGCTGCGCTGACTGCAGAGCAGGGCGGGTGGTCGGATCCGAAGCCAGAGACGAAATGAGCGGCATTTCGGAAACGCAGAAGATGCTGCGCTTCGACCCGGCTGAACATCTTCCCCAAAATATCTACAAGCTGCTGGTTGGCTGTGTGGTTCCGAGGCCGATTGCCTTCGTTTCGTCGATCGACGAGCAAGGCATCTATAACCTTGCGCCGTTCAGCTATTTTTCGGCAGTGTGCTCGAAGCCTCCGACGGTTCTCTTTTGTCCGGCGGTGCGGATGACTACGGGCAAGTCAAAAGATACGCTGCGAAATGTGCTGGCGACCAAAGAGTTTGTGATCAACATTGTCTCCGAAGAGATCGCAGCGCAGATGAACCAGACTGCGGCCGAAGTTGGGCCCGACGTGGATGAGTTTGTGTTGTCGGGGCTGACTCCGCTCGCGAGCGAGACGGTGAAGGTGCCGCGCGTGGCGGAGAGTCCGGTGCAGATGGAGTGCAGTCTGCGCGAGGTGATTACGATCAGCGCAGAGCCGGGTGGCGGGAGCATCGTGATCGGCGAAGTGCTGCGCTTGCATGTGCGGGAAGACCTCTTCGACAATTACCGGATCGATGCCGCGAAGTTGCATGCGGTTGGACGCATGGGTGGGCCGACGTATTGCCGGACGCAAGACCGTTTTGATCTTGAGCGGCCGAAGTAATAGTGCGGCCACCGGAGCCTATTGGCCTGCGACGCGGACGTTCGCGTCGGCAAGCTTTTGGCGCAGATCGGTTGCGACGAGCCTGCTGAATTCTGCGGCGGCTGGCGGGGTGAGGTGATAGTGGTCCTCGCGAAAGTTCGCGAGGGGCCATTCTCGCTCGGCAATTGGGTCGACTACGGCGAGCCCCAAGTGTTCGGCGGCATCCTTCAGATATGGTTCCAGCTCTTCGTCCTGAAGCTGGTGGGTTGGTGAAATCATCAGCACCAACCTGGTGTGGGCGCCGCATTCGGCGACGAGCGTGGCTAGTTTGTCGGAGTAGATGGCTGTCGTATTCGGACCTTCTTTGGCCGTGCGGCCGAGGCCGGCTGCGTTCCAATCATTGACCATTGGCTCATAGCCCGGAATAGACTTCCTGACGAAGATGCGAATGGTATTTCGGAGCGAGTAAAACGTACTGTAGTGCTCGAGGAGAAGCTCGCTGACTTGGGTCAGATCGAGGTGTTGATCTCGTTGGTAAAGGAAGATCTCACGTAGATTCCACAAGAGTGCCACGGGCATTGGGGTCGCCGCGGGACCGCGAAGAAACTGGCTGGGGCTGATGCTGAAGATGAGCACATCGGGTTGGCTGCCGCGCGCGAAGAGTGCGTGTAATCCATAGCTCCAATCGTAATAAGTCGAGCCGGGAACGCCGGCGGTGTGCACGAGGAATTCGGGACCGAGGCTCTGCTGCAACTCCGACTGCGAGAGGTCGTCGTAGATGAGCGAATTGCCGGCGAAGAGTAACTGCTGGTGATTGGGCGACTGGCGGATGAGTAACGCTTCTCGCAATCCCTCTTCGACACGCAACGTGGCCGTGCGGCGATCGTGCATCGCGCGGGCAAGATATTCGATGGAGACGAGAGATGTGAGCAAGAGGCAGGCAAGGATCGCCAGCTTCGTTTCGGGTGATGGCCGTGTGTCGTTCGTTCGCGACGTTTGCATGGGCCTGCCCTTTCAAATCTTCAAAACTGGAAGTAGACGAACGGCGCGGGTTCATAGGCTGCACCGAAGGCGATGAGCAGGAGCGCGGCTGTTGCGGCGCCTAACTGCAAAGCAAAGCTTGCGTGCTGGGTCGGATACTCCTCGGCGCTGCGCTCCATGTAGAGGTCAATGGCAACGAGCGGCAGGGAAAAGATGGCGAGGCAGAGGAAGGCGGGAGCGTAGCTCCCGCTCCATCGCCAATCGGTCTTTGAAATGGCAGCGATCATTGAAAATGAGGCACGCAAAGTGGATGCGCGGAAGAATATCCAAGCGAAGCAAACGACATGAAAGACGGCAAAGCGCTGGAGCCAACGCATCGCGGTCGATTGGGGATCTTGCGGGCGGAGCTTACGCTCGGCGGCGAGGACTCCTCCGTGCAGGGCGCCCCAGAGAACGAAGTTCCAGCTGGCGCCGTGCCAGAGCCCGCCGATGAGCATGGTAAGCAGCACATTGATGTAGGTCCGGGGCGCGGATAGGCGATTGCCTCCGAGTGGGACGTAGAGGTAGTCGCGCAGCCAGCTGCTCAGGCTAATATGCCAGCGACGCCAGAAGTCTTGCAGGCTGGTGGCGAGGTAAGGCTGGCGGAAGTTGACCATGAAGTGGAAGCCGAGCAGCTGGGCGCTGCCTCGGGCGATGTCGCTGTAGCCGCTGAAATCCCCATAAATTTGGAAGGCGAAGGCGTAGGCGCCGAGGAGTGTGACCCACGCGCTGCTGCCCATTCGGCCGTCGAAGGCGGCGTTGGCGAGTTGAGCGCAGCTGTCGGCGATGACGCACTTGCGAAAGAGTCCCGAGAGGATGAGCATGCACCCGTCGAAGGCTTTTTCAGGGTCGAATCGGCGGGCCTGGTGAACCTGCGGCAGCAGGTGGCCGGGGCGTTGAATGGGCCCGGCGATCAGGTGAGGGAAAAAGCTGATGAAGAGAGCGTAGTCGAGCAGGGAATCGGCGGGGTCGAGCTTGCGCTGGTAGACATCGACGATGTAGGCGACCTCCTGAAAGGTATAGAAGGAGATGGCGGGCGGAAGGATGACCTTCCAAAGCGCGTGCGGAAGTTGTTGAAAGCCAGCCAGAGTTGCCAGTCCGGCGAAGGAGTCGACGAAGAAGTTGAAGTACTTGAAGTAGCCGAGGAAGCAGAAGTTCAGCGCCAGTGAGCCAGCGAGAAAAATGCGCCTGGTACCCGGATCGGTGGAAGCATGAAGGCGGCGTGCGGCCCAATAGTCTGCGGAGGTGGAAGCCGCCATGAGAAGCAGGAAGCGCCAGTCCCACCAAGCATAGAAGAAGTAGCTTGCCGCGAGAAGCAGGATGTTCTGGCTGCGGCGGCTGAGCCTCCAGTAAATGGCGGTGACCAGCGCCAAGAAGATGAAGTAAATCGAGCTATCCAGCGACATAGGTGCGCCTGGTAGTTAGTCTTGGAGTAATGGCCCGAGTATAGAGCCCCTCTGGCAGTTGTGGCTCGGTCTGCACCTATCCGGAGAAATGCGCTAGACCCATTTTGGGAAAAGGAGATTGCGTCACTAAGAAATAACTCGAATGAGTTGGCAAGTTAGTTGACACGCTTAAGATCTCGGCGCTAGGCTCCTCTCAAGATTCCTGGAAATGTTGTTTGCAGTCGCACTTCTATCCGCTCACATTTGCGTGAGCTGGTCGAGGGGACGATGGGTGCTTTGCCTCCTCCACTGCTGTCGCTGTGTGCGACTAGAGAGGTGGCCGGGTCGCGATGTTTTCCCGCGAAGATACGGGAGTTCGGGGGGCACGTTGAGTAGCCTGACGAAGCAGCGAATAGCGACGACGGAGCGTCCTTTGACGCTTGGCGACCTGCGGCATATCTGTCGACGGCGACGGAGAGTGATCGTTTCCTGTGTGGCGGCCTGTTTTGGTATCGCGCTGCTGGTTTGTCTGTTGAGCACGAGGAGGTATCAGGCGACCGGCGAGATACAGGTGCAGAAGGAAAGCGCCGATACGCTCGGCCTGGACAACCTGATGGGCGGCGCAGAGGCAGCGTCGGACGCGTTGGATGCCAGCATCACTCTGCAAACCCAGGCCGACCTTTTGCAGTCGGATACGCTCGCACTGAAGGTCATCGAAGACCTGGGACTCGAGCGGACAGCGGACTTTCGACCGCGTGGCGGCGCCTGGGGTTGGCTGGTTGCGTGGATGGCTCCCGATGGGCCGGCCGAGACGGCGGACGCTTCGCTCGATCAATCCCCTCGAAGGCGGACCCGAGCGTTGAGGATTTTCAGTTCGCATTTAGCGGTCAAGGTCGTCTCCGGGACGCGACTGATCGAAATTCGATTTCTCAGCGCCGATCCGAAGCTGGCCGCCGCAGTGGTGAACGAGTTGATGAAGGGGCTGGTCGAGTACACCTTTCAGACACGATTTACCGCGACCAACGAGGCCTCAGCGTGGCTGACCGGGCAGCTGTCAGATTTGAAGAAACAGGCCGAGGTCCTGCAGGGAAAAGTGATCGCGCTGCAACGGCAGTCTGGAGTCGTGAGTCTCGGCATTCAGGATGCGCAAGGCCGGGATCAGGGCTATAGCGTCGTGGTCGACCGGCTCCAGCAGGCGACGACAACTCTATCTCAGGCAACCTCCAATCGCATATTGAAGGGCGCGGTCGACAAGATCGTGCAGTCGGGGGACGCGGAGTTGATCTCCGGGCTGAGCGCGAACGGAATTGTGGGCGGGTCGCCGACGATGACGACGTCTCTGGGGCTGATCCAGACGCTGCGTTTGCAAGAAGCATCATTACAGGGCCAGATTTCGTTGGATGAGGCGAAGTATGGGCCGTCGTATCCGCGGCTCGAGGAAGCAAAGGCGAACCTCGACGGGATTGAGCGAGCGCTCCATGCCGAAGTACACCGCGTGGCGGAGCGGTCGAGCAACGATTATGCGGTGGCGCGGCGGGCAGAAGAGGAGTCCCGTCGAGAGTTTGCGCAGGAGAAGAGGGAGGCCGACCGGCTCAATGACAAGGCGATCGAGTATGCGATCGTCCGGCAGGAAGCGGAGGAGAGCCGTGGATTGTATGAGGACCTGCTGAAGCGGCTCAAGGAAGCCGGGGTGCTGCAAGGGTTGCGCTCGTCGAACATTACCGTGGTCGATCCGGGCAGAACGCCGTCCCGGCCTAAGCAGCCGAACATCCCGTTGTATTTAGGGCTTTCGCTGGGAGCAGGACTCTTCCTCGGAGCCTGCGGAGCGTTGGTGATGGACTCAATCGACGACAAGATACAGAGCGTGGAGGAGATCGAGCGCGATCTCAAGATGGTCCCACTTGGCATCTTGCCGCATCTGGGTGAACCGCAGTGGTATGGGCGGCATCGTCGAGTGCAGTCGTTCATGCGCAGGAGTCCGCCGACTGGCGCCGAGCGACTGGCGATCTTTGAACATCCGAACTCGCCGTATACCGAGGCGTTGCGTGCGCTGCGGACGGCGCTGTTGCTGGCAAAGAGCTCTACGCCTCCGCAGTTGTTATTGGTAACGAGTTCGGTGGCCGGGGAGGGCAAAAGCGTTCTAAGCGCGAACCTCGCGGCGGTGCTCGCCCAGGGCGGCAAGCAGGTACTGCTGGTTGACGCGGACCTGCGCAAGCCGACGCTGGCGGATCGGATGGGGTTGCACAGTTCAACCGGCCTCAGCCAGTTCCTCACCGACGATCATCTGCTGGAAGACATCGTCGAGCTGCCCACTCTGCCGAAGCTGCACCTGTTGACTTCGGGGCCGATTCCGCCATATCCGGCTGAGTTGCTTGGCTCGCTGCGGATGGAAGAGGCGCTGGTGCGATGGCGCGAGTCGTACGACTTCATTGTTGTCGATAGCCCTCCGGTGCTGTTGGTGACCGATCCCGTGGTGCTGGCGAGCCTGGCCGATGCGACGTTGCTGGTGGCCCGTTACGGGATGACGAATCGGCTCTCTCTGGCGCGGTCGCATCTTACGATCCGCGAACAATCCACGCAGGACAGGATTGGGATCGTGCTTAACGGAGTTTCCCAAGGTTCGTCGTTTCACTACGAGTACTACGGGTATTCGGGAGCCACTCCGTATCCCGGATTGAAGAGGGAGCATTATGCCGACAGCTGAGATTGACACTGCTGGCGCATCAGATAGCGCGCAGCCAAAGGCGGGGGACATGGCGGCGCTCTGGCCGGAGTGCTGCCCGGCAACGGGAACTCTGCCCATGCTACAGGGCGCAAGCGAAGTGTTGCCGCGGGTCAGCGTCGTGATCCCGACACGAGGCCGCCCTGAGCTTGCGGAACGGGCGGTGCGCAGCGTGCTTGCCCAGGGCTTTGAGGATTTCGAGATCGTTGTGGTGATCGACGGGCCAGACCGCGAAACCGGCGACGCTTTGCGGAGGTTTGGCGACGAGCGTCTGCATGTGGTTCATCTGGGTGAAAATGTCGGCGGTTCCGAGGCGCGCAATATTGGTGTGCGTTTCGCGCGCGGGGAGTGGATCGCGTTTCTCGACGACGACGACGAATGGTATCCCGACAAGCTGGAGAAGCAGTGGAAGTTCGGAACCTCCATTGTGGGCAGATATGTATTTGTCAGCAGCCAATTCCTCGAACGCAGCAATGACGGCGAGCGCGTTCTTCCGCGAAGAATGCCGGGAGAGGGAGAGCTCTTCAGCGAGTATCTTTTCGCACGGCGCGGCTGGCAGTCGGGCGAAGGCTTCCTGCAGACGTCGACCTGGTTCGTATCGCGGGCCCTCATGCTTAAGGTACCGTTTACGCGAAACCTGAAGCGATGCCAGGACCTCGATTGGCTGCTGCACGCGACCTCGCTGCCCGAGGTCGAGATGAGCGTAGTCCCCGAGATTCTCGCAGTGTTTCATCATGACGAGGGCCGTTCTCGCGTGAGTCGCACATCCGACTGGAGATTTCTCTATTCCTGGGCGTTGACAAATAAGCCATACCTCACGCCGCGGGCGTTCTCGTTTTTAGTGGCTACGTTCTGCGTGCCGAGCGCCGCAAAAGAGCGGGAGGGAGCGGCCTGCTTTCTTTTCCTGCTTCGTTCGTGCGTGATGTATGGCTCGGCAAACGGCAGGTGCCTGTTGTTGTTTCTGATCTGCTGGTGGATGCCTGAGTCTCGGCGACGCAGATTGCGGACGAAGTATGAGCGTTTCCGAGCAATGATCGCGCGGAGCGGCCCAGTGTCTAACCGCAGTCCCGTGGTGCGCAAGGCAACAACATGAAGGCCATCCGACAGTGGCAGAGCCGGGCGCAGGACGACCTCTGTTTGGAATTGCCTGGGGAACTACGCTCCGAAGTTCCAGTCGCTCGTCAGGCAGTCACCTACGTGTTGCTGGTTCCCCTCGTGTTGTTTGCGGTTCATGGAGGTTTTTCCTTTGAGCACTCCGCGTGGAACAGCGATCTGGGCGCTTTTGGTGGAAAGATGGCGGTCGTCACCACCGATGCGGAGGCGATGCGGGACCGTATTCAGACAGCCGTTGGGTTGACGTTGTGTCTGGTCGCGATGGCAGCCCATGCGCGCAAGCTGCTCGGGTTTGCGCAAACCATGCCGTTAATGCTGTTGTTACCGATCTATGCGATGTGTTCGGCGGTTTGGTCGCAGGGGCCGGGAACGAGCCTGCGCAGCGGATTCTCATTGCTGGTGACGACGCTTTTTGCCTTCTACCTTGCGGAGAGATTCAGCGAGCGACAGCAGATGGAACTGCTCACGATCGCGGGCGCCTGCGTAGCTGCGGCAAATGTGATCGTGGCGCTTGTCTGGCCGCAGTTCGGGGTCGACCATCAACTGCACGAGGGGGCGTGGCAGGGACTCTTCACGCAGAAGAACGCGTGCGCCGAGGCATCACTCTTCCTGCTGACGCCAGCGCTGGCGCTGCCTGCCATGGGCCGGTACGGGCAGATGCTGCGATCGCTGTACGTAGTGTTGTGCCTGTTGGTGATCGTCATGACAGGGTCGAGGACGGGTTGGGCGATTAGCCTGATTTACTTTGGCTTCGCCGGCAGTCTTCGCGTGTTGCGAAGGTTTGACCGGAAAGACCTCGTGCCCTTGACTGCGCTCGTCTTTGGGTCTGGAGGAGCGGTGACGGTCGCGGTTCTCGCTTATCCGGCGCTCATATTTTCGCTCATTGGGCGTTCGGGTAGTTTTTCGGGGCGGGCCCAGATTTGGGAAGCGATCGTTGCGTCGGTCCTTCGGCGGCCACTGGGCGGGTATGGCTTCGATGCGTTCTGGTCGATGCTCAATGGCGAAGCCACGCGCGTGTTTTCGGCTACCGGTTGGGTGGTGACCAGTGCTCACAGCGGATTTTTGAATGTCGCACTGGAGTTGGGGCTGGTTGGGCTGGCGCTGGTTGCGTTGACGTTTGTGCGGGCTTGCCGCTACGCCACGGTGGCGTTTCGGCCGGGGCACTCGGGATATGTCGACTGGTGCATCGAGATCGTCTTCCTCACGATCCTCTACAACCTCGATGAGCGCACGCTGATGGCACCGCAATATCTTCCCTGGATTCTCTACATTGTCGCCTGCGTTGGCCTGCGAAAGGCGGCGTATGGCGATGAGGACATCGGCATGGAACTTTACGCGGTGGAGGAGGTGTGATGAGCGAAACGGTTGTCCATCTGCTGACCGAGACAGATTCGTTTTCTGATGTCCATGGCGCCGCGTTGCAGCGTTGGGTTGCCAATACCCTGCGAATTGACCAAGAGCCGGCAATCGTCGCCTGTGCGCGCGCCGACTCGAGCTGGGGGCTGGAGCACGTCAGGGTGTTGCTGCTGCCGGGGCTTTGGGCTTACAGCCAGCTCAGAGGGCGGTACCGATTGCCGTGGGGCATACGCAGGCGGATGTTGCGAAGGATATTGAAGCCGGTGCTTCGAGGGCTCAAGCCAGGTTCGGTTGTCTGGGTACATAACCGTCCCGACTACGCTTCTGCGATCGAGACCGAGGTGCGGGGGGCGGGAGCGAGGCTAGTTGTCCATCTGCACAACTCGCTGCTCACTTCGTTTCCTCGCATGATCAGCGGCACATTACGGGCTGATCGCTTTGTGTTTTGCAGCGAGTACCTGGAAAGGGAAGCGAGACTCCTCCGCCCCGAGCTCGATCCTGCTTCCGTGATCTATAACGGCGCGGACGACGGGCGGTTCTTCCCGGCAAAGGGAAGAGTTGATCGGTGCGGCGAGCGGACGCCCGTGGTGCTCTTTGCAGGACGCCTGGTTCCAGAGAAGGGCGCGCACGTCTTTGTCGAGGCTATGTGGCTGCTGCTAGCTCGAGGTATCCGCGCACGAGGACGGTTGCTGGGCGCCACCGGGTTTGGCTCGACCAATCCCGCGACAGCGTACTCGCGCTCGATCAGAAGGGACGCGCCGCCAAACATCGAGTTTGGCGGCTACCGGCCGGCTTCGGCACTGGCGGAGGAGTTTCGACGCGCGGACATCTTTTGTTCGCCATCTGTATGGGAGGAGCCCTTTGGCCTGGTGAATGTCGAAGCGATGGCGAGTGGACTTCCGGTTGTCTCGACACGCGGCGGCGGCGTTCCGGAGATCTTCGCCGGCGGTGGGGGCGTTTTAGTGGAGCGGGGCTCGGCGGCGGCGCTGGCGGCGGCGCTGGAAGTCCTCATCCTAAATGGCGCACGGCGGCGTGAGTTGGGGATGGAGGGTTACTCTTCGTTTCAGCGGAGCTTTACCTGGAAGAAGGTGCATCGCCGCTATCGGGAGGTGCTTGCCGGCCTTGAGGGCACGAGGGGTAGCGAGCCGGATAATTCGGAGCAGTCGAAAACTATCAGGGACGCCGATCTGCGGGAGGAAGCTTCATGCCCGATTTCTCACTGATTCTGGCAACGGCGGGCCGGACGACGGAACTCCATCGCTTCTTTGCGTCGCTCGAGGCGGCGGGCGGCGGAGATTGTGAGTGCATCGTCGTCGATCAAAACCCCGACGATCGGGTGCAACCGGTCCTTTCTACCTGGGCTGGCAGGACCGCGATTACCCACCTGAGATCCTCGCCAGGGTTATCGCACGCGAGGAATGTTGGACTGGAGGCAGCCAAGGGCGAGGTGCTGGCCTTTCCTGACGATGATTGCTGGTATTCGCCACACCTGCTCGACGAGGTGAGGTCATTCTTTGCAGACAACCGCGGATATGCCTTGCTCAGCGCCGGGGTGCGCGACGAATTGGGAACATTGAGCGGGAACCGCTGGGTGCGCGATCGGTGCGATCTGGCCACAGCGAATTTATTCCGCACTTCGGTGGGGATGGCGCTGTTCGTTCGCCGCGACCGGGTCTCGGGGGCGTTCGAGTTCGATGAGTCTCTGGGGGTTGGCGCGGGAACTCGCTTTACGTCGGGGGAAGATACCGATTATGTCTTTCGCCTGCTTGAGGCCGGAATGAAAGGCAGGTTTGACCGCCGGTTGACGGTCTATCATCCGCGGCGCGATATGTTGAGCGGAGGCGCGAGCGCGGCGCGAGCCTACGGCTACGGCTGCGGCATGGGCCGGGTGATCCGTAAGCAGGGCAAGCTGCCGCTGTTGCCGGCCTTTGTCGCTTTCGATGCGATGCGCCTGGGGTATAGCCTGCTGCGTGGGCGGCCGGGGCCGGCGAGGCTTTGCGCGGTGCATGGGCGGGGCATTCTGTCAGGGTATGCGGCCGCGAAGTGAGAGAGACGCCCGGAATGCGAGTGGCAATCACCTACCATTATTCGCTCTCTTTTGGAGGTTCCGAGCGCGTGCTTGAGGAACTGGCGACGATGTATCCGGAGGCGGAGTTCTTCGCGCTGTTCGTCGATCCCGCGTTTCTTCCCGAGGCCCTGCGGGGAAGAAAGATCACTACCTCATTTCTAGACAGGATTCCCGGCGGGAAGCGCATCTATCGCCACCTGCTGCCTCTGTATCCTCTCGCGGTCGAGTGTCTCGATCTTGCCGGATATGACCTGGTCATCAGCGCCGACGGCGCCGCGACCAAGGGCGTGCTGACCGATCAAGGTACGGTGCATCTTTGTTACTGCCATAGCCCGCCACGTTCGTATTGGGACCAGTACGCCGCCAACCGGAGGACGATGCCGCGGTTGTTGCGCGCGGCTTTTGCGCCGATCTCGCAATATATGCGGCAGTGGGATTTTGCGGCCGCGCAGCGAATCGATGGCTTCATTGTGAATTCCGAATACGTTGCGGAGCGGGTGCGCAAATACTACCGGCGCGAGAGCACGGTTATTTATCCGCCGGTCGATGTGAGTGGGGCTTTTATCGCCGAGCGGCATGAAGACTTCTATCTATCTGTGGGGCGGTTGGTTGGCGGTAAGCGGGTCGACCTCGCGATTGAGGCGTGCAACCGGTTGGGACGAAGGCTGCAGATCGCGGGAACCGGGCCTGAAGAGGCCCGGCTGCGGGCTTTGGCTGGCCCGACGATCGAGTTCCTCGGCAGGCTGAGCGACGCCGAGTTGAAGACGAAGTATGCGCGGTGCCGGGCGCTGCTGTTTGCGGCGGATGAGGACTTCGGTCTGGTTTCGGTGGAGGCGCAAGCGCATGGACGGCCGGTGATTGCGTATGGACACGGTGGGTCCCTGGAGACGGTGCGCGGCATGTGGGCCGATGAGATCGACGCAGGCCAGCCGGAGACTCTCGATGCAGGGCACACGGGGGTTTTCTTCCGGGAGCAAACGCCGGCTTCGCTGGTGGAGGCAATGATGCAGTTTGAAAATGTGGAGGGTAGCTTCGATCCGCGAGCGATCCAGTGCCACGCCAGGTGCTTCGACACAGAAGTCTTTGTCCGCGAGATGAGGGCATATGTGGATGAGCGGATGCAGGCTGGTTATCCAACGCCACGTGTGCGTCATAGGACCCAGGCGTTGGTTCAGAGCAGCTTTTGAAACTTTTGCGGAGCGATCTGCAAGTAGCTGCCGAGAACAAGCTCTTTTACTTCTGACCAGTCGATCGTAGCAAGATCGAGGCGCAGGCCAACCCAGCCCCTGGGGCCGATATAGGCGGGCGAGTAGAACTTCCGTGAATCAGCCTCTATCAGCCGGGTGTTATCGCCAGGCAGAACCTTGCAGCAGACGCTGACGATGCCGTCGCCATGATGATCGTTGAGATAATACGCAAACACTTTTTTCGCCACGAGAAAACTGGCGTGGTCCCCTTTCTCTTCGCGGAACGCGGAGGGAAGCGCGAGGCAAATTTCGGAGAGCCTGAGCAGTCGATCCCTGGTCTTAGGTTTTGCAGCCATGTGTCGCGGCCTCGGCAAGATTGGAGTGTCGCGCCAAGTTGCATATGTTGTCCAGTCGGCAGAATTTGGGCTTCTGAGAACACCGTTTTGTAGAGGCGTGGAGGGAAGTAGCATTATGGAGGTAAACGTCGTCAATCGTTGCGGGGCTCGATTTCGGTTTGGAGTGTTTCGTGCGTGGTTTTTGGCAGCTGGGAGGGAGATTTCGATGGATACTGGCGGCTGCGCTCATCGTGGCGTCGGGGCGGCTTTCGTTCGCTCAGACGTTGGCCGCGACAGAAGATCTAAATAGCTGTCGTGTCCAGCAAGTGAAGAGCCTTCCTGGAAGCCATCAGTTCGGAAGCGAATTTATTGTTGCAATGGCCAGCGATCCCGACCCGAATGCCAAGGAGGCGAACGCGGTGTGGGCCTTAACGGCTGACCTCGCCAAGAAGGTGCCTGCGGCCGATCGAGCCATGTATATATCGAAGTCCAGTGACGGCGGAGTGACATGGGCTGAGATCGCGCGGATCGAGTCCGACTATTTCGACGCCAAGCTTGGCGAAGGTCTGCGCGATGGCTTAGCCGTCTCTCCGGGTGGAAGCGACCTTGTGTTTACGACGCAACGCGGAGCGTTTCAGCTGCTGCCGGGGTCGGGGCCTGCCGATGCCAAGGTGAGGTATATCCCTGGGCCGCGCGTTCCTTCTCCGCGGCCGAGGTTGAGCAAGCCCAAGAAGCCGGGTGACCCGATCATGGCGGGGGTGGTGCTGATCACCGGGGATGGGAGACATATGCTGGTCGGCTATGGTTATTTTGACCTCAATCCCCGTATTGTCAGCTACCACAAGGATGACGGAGGCTCGTGGGTTGCTGAGAAGTCACTGCCGAATCTTCCGAGCGACCTGGATATTTTTTCGATGCAATACGATGATCCGCGAAGTTCGAAGCCGGGCTCGCTGTACCTGGGTACGGGAGATCAGGCTTATCGCCTCAACTTCCAGACGATGAAGTGGCGGCGCATCACTGGAGTTGGCGATGACTCGGCGATCCACGCGATGAGTATCGTGGGAGGCCCCCATCTGGCTGCGTGCTGGGGTGTTTACAACCCGCTCAGCGCGGACGCGGTGAAGCGGGTGACCGATGCGAGATTTCTGCTGCATCGAGGCAAAGATGAGGTCGGCCCCAACATTCGCGCCTATGGCATCGAGGTCGACAAGGCCCGGCCGAACCGTGAGGTTGTGACGTCGATCACCGGCGTCTATACGAGTGAGGACAGCGGTCAAACGTGGAAGCGGCTCAATGACCTTCCCGACGGAGAATACCGCTCTTCTCACTTCAATGCCGATGGGAGCCTGATTCTTTCGGGCATTCCAGGAACATTCCTGGCGAATCCCTTCTCCGATGCGTGCTCGCCTCGGCTTCGGACTCGCGGGCAATAATCTTAGCTATCGGCGTTGCCTTTGAGTTGTGGGAAGGCCGTAATGCGAAGCTTGGCGGCGGCGTAGGGCACGAGGGTGATTTTCTGGAGGGGTTCGTCGCTGGCGACTGGGCTGGCGGGTACGGGGTCGGCGACTCCGTCGACGGCGCGCCAGGATGGCAGCTGGCGGGCGTCTACTTCGATCGCCACGGCGGTTGCTTTGAGGGCAAAGGGCGTCGCTCCCACGGGCGACTCTTTGGTTGGCAGCTGCGCTACGTTGGTTGCATTGACGGCGAGAGCGTAGTTCCAGCTTGAGGCGGGGAAGACCTGCCAGTCGGCGGTCATGCCGCGGTCGCGGAGCTTGACCCAGGATTCGGCGATCGGATAAGAGAGCACGAGGGGGCCGCGTTCGATGGAGATGGATTCGTTGAATCCGCGGACGAGCCTTGGCTGCATGGGAAAGTCGAGCTCGACGATATCGCCGCTCTTCCATGTGCGTTCAATGCGAGCGAAGGTAGCGGCTTCGGGTGTGGGCTGGGATTTGCCGTTGATGCGGAGCGACGGATTTGACGCCCAGCCGGGGATGCGGAGCTTGAGCGGAAATTGCAGCGGTGATTCGGGAGTGATGGTGATTCTCACTTTGCCGCGAAACGGGTAGTCGGTCTCTTCGAGCAGATGGATGCGTGTTGCGCCGACGACGGTGTCGACTTCGCACGGAGAGTAAGAAGCTGCGATGAGGCCGTCGTCGGAGGCCATCCAGAGGTTCGCTGCAAACTTGGGCCATCCCTGATGGAAGTTCGCGGTGCAGCAGCCGAAGTTGGGTTCGAGGCCGAAGAGGTTCGATTCGGGGCCGTCGGTGGTCCAGGGTTTGTGGTGCAGGCTGCACTCGACCTGATTGGGCTCCTGGTTATATTGATGGGCCCACATGTCGTCGGTGAGGGTGCCGGGCAGCGCGTTGAAGGCGAGCTTTTCGAGCCGGTCGCCGAGGTCAGCGATCGCCGAGGATGGCCAGCGATTGCTCGAGCGAGAACATGGTCTCGACGACGGTGCAGAGCTCCGAGCCCTGGGAGGGATTGCGTCCGGCGAAATGCTCATCGCAGGAGAACATGCCGTTGGGCAGGCCATGATACTTGTCGAGCGCGGCGATCATTGGTGCAGGACTCCGGCGCGGTCGGCGGGTCTGGCCGTGAGACCAGCGACCAGACGGGGGCGGCCTTGATGGCCTGGCCGTTGTTGACGCCGTGGGTGGAGAGGGCAAGATCTTTGAGACCGTGTCCTTCGTCGAGCTTGATGAACTCGGGCGGTGATGCGGCTGGGTGTATTTGAAGTCGGCGAACTGCGCCAGCCAGTCGTGGCCCTGCTCATGGAGCAGCCGGACGAGATCGAGCAGAGCTGCGTCGCCGGTGCGGTTGTAGAGCCAGATGACGGTGAGCGCGTTGTCCTGCCAGCGGAACTTTCCCCAGTCGCGCAGAGGTCGCGCGGGCAGCGCTTCGAGCTGATGGCGAAATACGAGTCAGGACGGGGATGACGCGCGGGTCGCCGGTCGCTTCCTGATATTGCGTCGAGCGACCTTGAGCATGACCATGCGCGGCCACCAGTCGTTATTGACTTGCGGGGCCGATCATGCCGTCGGCGGCCTGGTGGGTCAAGCGTCCAGTCGATGTATTTCTGGGCTTTGGCTTTGAGGCGCGCATCGTCGAGCAGGTAGGCGAGGGGGACGAGGCCGTCGAGAAAGTATGGGCCGCGCTCCCAGGACTCGCCGGTGCCGCCAAGCCAACCGCTGTTGGGGCCGACGTCGGCCCAGGTTTCGTCGAGATGGCCGCTGAGGCCGTTGGCCTGAATTTGAGCTGGTCGCGTAGCCAGCCGGCGGGGCGAACTGTGCCGAGGGGCAATGCGTAGAAGGCATTTGGTTGCAAGGGTGTGCGATTGGGGAAAAAGGACGTTGAAGCGCGCGCATCCTGATTCGCTGAACCGCTTGCAGTCGACTGCAGCGAGGCTGCCTTTGCGAGCTGTCTGGAGACGGGCAACGATGCGACGGCGATTGTTCCGGCCTGGCGCAAAAAGCTGCGGCGGCTGGCGCGAAGTTCGGAGAGCAGCAGGCTAATATCCCTCACCGGTCAGAGTATCCAAACGCGGAGCTGACCGCCAGCGGCCGCATCCGATGGGGGAGCGGCGGCGGAGAAGACTATGCCGGCGGATAGTGTGCGGAATAACCACTCCCAGCAAGAAAGCCTGCAGCTAGCCTCTCACTCGATGGAGAGATTGGGACTTAAAGCAAGGGTTTCAATATCTACTGCGCAATCTGCGGCATGCGTGCAGAGAATACAGTTGAGTCCTACTCGTATCGCAGCGCGACGGTTGGCTCGACGTGCGCTGCTCGTAGCGCGGGAATCATGATGGCGACGGCCGCTGTAGCCAGCAGAACGGCCGAAACCACGACGAATGTCAGGAGATCCGAACCGCTCGTACCATACAGTACGCTGGCGGCAAACCTCCCAACGACCAAGGCGATGGCGAGCCCAATCGCGAGACCTATAGCGGACAGGGTCAAACCCTGCCGCAATATCATCCTGAGAACTTCACGCGGTTTCGCGCCCAATGCCATGCGGATACCGATTTCCCGCGTCCGGCAACGCACCGAATAGCTCATCACACCATAGAGACCAATGGCCGCGAGCGTAAGCCCCACTACGCCGAAGATTCCAAGCAGCAGCGCCGAGATGCGCGGCAGCAGCAGTGATTTGTCGACGTGCCCCTGCATCGTTTCGACATTGAACACCGCCATGTTTGGATCGAGTGCGGCAATCTGTTCGCGCACTGATTGCGCCATTGCGAGGGGATTCACAAATGTTTTTACGATGATGGTTGTTCCGAAGAAGCTGTTGGCCTTTTCAGGAGCAGCGTTGAGGAAGAGAAACACGGCATCCTTCGGCTGCTCGCCAATGGTGCGCAATTTCGAGTTCCGAGCCACGCCGATCACGGTGTACTGTTCCTTGTCCTGGTGAATCACGCGCCCGATCGCGTCCTGGCCGGGAAACAGATGGGATGCCATCGTTTCGTTGAGGACGGCTACGTGCTGTTCACCGGGCTGCAGAATGAAGTCTCGGCCACGCAGCAACGGAATGCTCATCGTTTTGAAGTATCCGTTGCCAACGTAGTTGTCGTCAGCATTGACGCTCTGTTTCGGACGGTCATTTGTAGCTTCCACTTCGAAGCTGTTGTTTGACGCACCGATGCTGAGCGGCACCACACCCACAAAACTGACCGAACGAACTCCGGGGAGTGCCGAAACGCGCTCACGAACCTGGGTCAGGAATTGGACGGTCTTATCGTGCGAGTAGCTTTGGAGCTTGGGATCCATCGTCATCATCAGCATGTTGTCGGGTTTGAATCCAATGTCGATGGAAGAGGCGTTGCCGAGGCTCCGCAGGAAGAGTCCGGCAGTCGCAAGAAGCACGAGCGAGAGCGAGACCTGCACAATCACGAGCATATTACGAAGGTGCGAACGCCCCATGCGGCCAAATAGCATGGGGCCGTCCTTCAGCGATCCCACCAGGTCAGGCCGCGAAGCGCGCAGCGCCGGAACCAGCCCGAACAGCAGAGCCGTGATCAGCGACAGGCCGAGCGTGAACAGCGCCACTCGCGTATCGACGTTGAAATCGAAGACCACCGGGAATGGCAGCGGCAGCTGGAAATTGGAGATTGCGCGAGCCGCGCCCGCGGCCAGCAGGAAGCCAACTCCCGCCCCCGTCAGCGCCAGCAGAAAGCTCTCGAAAAGCAATTGCCGGATGAGTTGACGACGCCCGGCGCCCAGTGCAAGGCGAATGGCGATTTCCCTTTGACGGCCTACCGCGCGAGCCAGCAGCAGGTTCGCCACATTGGCGCAAGCGACCAGCAATACCAATCCGACCACCACCATCAAGACAGCCATCAGCGTGAATGCAGGAGTGGCTGAGCCGGCTATGAGTCCGCCCGCAGTTTGCAGTGTCACCTTGTCGTGATGCTTTTCGTCTTTGGAATAGGTGTCGTCGATTCGCTTCTTGACAACGTTGAGCAGGACCTCCGCTCTGGCGCGGCTGATTCCCGGTCTGAGCCGGGCGTCAAGCATCAACCACTGGTCCTTCATCATGTTCCCGTCTGCGAACAGATCGGGCATGATCTCTTTTGACAGGGCAAGCGGCACCCAGAAATCGGAAGCTATGCCGCGATCGACGCCGTAGAAGCCGGCGGGCGCAATCCCCACTACCGTATAGCGCTGCCCGTTGAGCGCGACATCGCGATTCAGAATGTTCGCGTCGGCGCCAAATCGACGCCGCCAGAGACCGTTGCTGAGCACAACCACATGGTTGCGACTTGAGACCTGGTCATCCTCTGGAACGATGGGACGGCCAATCGCCATGGGAACTTCAAGAATGGGGAAGAAGTTGCCGCTGACCGACTGGCCCCACACGCGCTCCGGTTCTCCCTTGCCGCCGATACTCGCCGGGATGAGAGGAAAATGTGCTGCAACTCCACCCTCGAAGACGTCGCCGGTCTGATCCCGGAAGTCGATGTAGGTGGGATAGGAGTAGGATTGGCCTTCCGAGAACATGACCATCCGTCCCGGGTCTTTGACCGGCAGCACACCCCAGAGCAGCCCATTCGCGACGCTGAAGACTGTGGCGTTGGCCGCAAACCCCAACGCGATGGAAATAACAACGATGATTGAAAAACCGGGAGCCCTGAGAAGGGCTCGCACCGCATAGCGAAGATCCCGACGCACGTTGTCCATGTTCGGCCTCTGTTCGACCAGATTCGTGCAGAGGGATACGCGAAGTGTCGCCGGAGAGTTCCTTTGAAAGATTGGTCCTCTATCCGCGACTCGCTTGCAATCGCCGTCTATGGGCATTTGTTACCAAGAGCGATGCTGTTTCACCCGGCGTTCGGCGAAGCTGAAGGCAGCGTGGGAGGTGACGATTCGAAATCAGGACCCAGATGACGACCGGCGCACTTCAGAGATGCGGCGATGGCTTGCGATCGCGGCTCGATCCCGTCTTCGATGCTGGTCGGGGCGCTCGCACTCCATATGAAGAAGTGGCGTGGCCCGACAAATGTGGCACCGATATGCAATCGTTATCGGCGAGAAGCCTCTTCATTCGCGAAGCGTCGAGAAAAGTTTAGGGAAAAGTGGAGCGAACTTACGCGCTGGTAGTATCTGGTGGGAAGCCTTCGGTCGGCTCCGGGAGGCCACCTTCGAGTGGCGGAGCCGCACGCGGCGTTGTATGCGCGAGCGCGGCGGGAAGCGACTGGTTCGCGGATCGACGGATCGACCGTGCGCAAATGAAGGTCGCGCTGGGGAAAGGGGATTTCGATGCCCGCCTCGGTGAGCGCTCTGCAGACGGCGACGGTAACATCGCTCTTGAGCTGAAACCAGATGTCCTGGCTCTCCGACCAGAAGCGCAACTCAAAATTCAGCGCGCTGTCGCCGAATCCCATGAAAAAGGCCTCCGGGGCGGGATTGGTCATGACCCTCTCGTGTGAGGCGGCCTCGGCGACGAGCAGCTTGAGCACGCTTTCGGGATCGGTGCCATAGGCGACGCCGACCGCAATCTCGACCCTCCGGCGCTGCTGAGAGAGAGGGTCCAGTTGATGACCTGGGTGGAGACGAGATTGCTGTTGGGTACGATGACTTCGGCGCCCTGGGCGGTGACAATGGTGCTGGAGCGGGCGCCGATTCTCCTGACGGTGCCGATCATGCCGGTGAGTTCGATCACGTCGTCCACCCGGATGGGGCGCTCGAAGAGCAGGATGAGTCCAGAGGCGAAGTTCTTTACGATGTCCTGCAGGCCAAAGCCGACGCCAACGCCGATGGCACCGGTGATGACGGTGAACTTATTCAGATCGACGCCGGCGGCTGAGACGGCCGCGAGAACAACGAACACGCTGAGAACGTAATACGTGACTTTCGATGCGGCGTACGGCATTCCGCGCTGGAACGGGAACCTGGAGGTCAGCACGCTTTTGACGACGGAGCTGAAACCTTTGGCGAGAGCAAAGCCTATGACCAATATCAAAATCACGGCGAGGACATCGCCGATGGTGAAGTGCATGCTCCCGAGGCCAATGGAAAAGTCGAGCACGCTGGTGGCAGTCGACCGCATGCCGTCCTGGAGGATGAAGACGTAGATTTGAGAGCGAGTCCACCAGATGAGGATGGAGATGAAAATGAGAATCCGACTGCCCCATCGATGGACCGCCTCGCGAATGTCGCTTGTCAGGTAGCTGAGCCAGGGGCTTTCGAGCGCGATGGAGAGAGCGAACAATGCGATGCGAAGGACAAAATATTGAGTGGTTGCGAGAAAGGCGCTGAGCAGAGTTCCGATGCCGAGGACGCGGGAGAGGGAGACAAATCCAAAGATGTTTGCGGTGAGTGCGACCGCCACGAACAACAACCCTGCCCGGGTGGCAATCAGTGATGACAAGCTGGGGCCACTTCGATAGCTGCATCTGACGCAGCTTCGCGGGCCGGGTGAGCCATCCGAAGGCGATCAGCACGGCAAGGGTGAGCACGGTCAGCACAAGGCGGCGCGGCCCTGGCCCTACGGGTATTACGGAGCGCAAAACTTCGAGCAGATTGAGGCCCAGCAAGAGATAGACGGGAGTCCGCATTTCAGCGTTGACGAGAATCGGCGTGAGTCGCGCAAGCAACGCGATCCAAACCAGGTAAACCACCGAAATAATGCTGAGCGGAAGGGCTGAATTGAAAGGCGTGGTCAGCAACAGCACGACAATCAACGCGATGGCGTGCGGATGCGCAAAGACTTCATGAGCCTGTTCCGGGACTGCGGGCCCAGTCCGGGTGTCGAGATAGCGCCTGAAACGAAAGGCTGAAACGAGCGCCAGGCCGTAGAGGACGGGGATGAAGATCAGACCGGCTCCCCTTGCGTGAACAAACTCCACGGCGGTGACAGCCTCTTGCGCTGCCGAGCGGTGGAAGAGGACGTCTACCGCGGGGCCGCTTTTTGCAAAAGATTCAGCAGACCACAGGGGCGCGCCATCCTGGGCGAAGATGCTGACCCGAAAGCGTCCCTCGGCATCGGTCAATTTGACGAGCGTGTCGGAGACTCTGCGTCCGGTCTCCGAGAGCTCGTTCTGCTGGGTGAGCACCTGATTGAGCTGGGTCTGGGCGCGAAGGCGAAGGTCGCGGATAGCGTCGAGCTCATTCTTGACCCGATTCGCGACGACCTCGATGCCATCTGTGTCGTGGATCGAGTCATCGGTGGCCTTCCAGATCGCCTGCTCCTGGGCGAGCATTGTGATCTGGCTTTGAAGCTGGTCGGCGCGGTCGGTGAGCAGCTTGCGTTGATCGGCGGAGAGACGGCTGAGCGCCTTCCAATAGACGATCTCCTCGCGGAGCTGGAGGATATCGGGGCCACTCTGGAGCAAACTGTCGGCCTGATGCGCTCGCTCGGCAATCTCTGCCGATTGACCTGAAATCGCCGGGTTGGGCTTGGTTTCCTCGGCCTGGGTGGTCAGGCCCCGGGAGATCTCGTCTAGTTTGGCGTCGAGCTCCTCGGCCTGATCGGCGATCTGGGGCAGGGGAATCGGCTGGGGAGCTTCGGGAGTTGCCGCGGCAGGTGGAGTGGCGGGTTGGGCGGGAGCTGGTGCGGCTGGCTGGAACTGGCCGGGGAGCTTCAGTTGGGCGCCAGCCAACACGGGCGTCGAGAGACAAATCAGGAATAACGCGGCGCTGAGCTGCGGCGTCATAGCACGCAGAAGATCAAGGAATTTCGATTTGCTGAATCGATACTCTGGCTTCATCACAGCGGGAGAGTTTCCCCTTCGATCCATTTCATCTTAACGACCAGAGGTTATGTCGCTATGGGTTGAGAGTGCCAGTTTACACATTCAGCCGGGATGCGCCTATTCAAGCAGGGCCATAAGCAGGGCGTTGGTCGAGCGCTAACTTTGAGCCGGTCTTGCTATTATCATGCAAATCTTTCCTCGAAGTGTCGGCGTGAAAGGACTGTGCCCGTGAAATACGAAGTTGTCGTCGAGTCTGCGTCTGCAGAGCTGATCGCAGCGGTCCGGGCTCACGTGACAATCGGCGAGATCTCCCGGACGTGGAAGCCGGCGCTGGATCAGGTGTGGGCGTTTCTGAAGGCAAATCGCGAATTGAGCCACGGTCATAATTTGTTTCTCTATCACCACCCGGAAGACCGGAATGAGGCGATGAACATCGACTTTGGCGTACAAGTGGCGCGCCGGTTTGAGGCGGAGGGCAACGTCCACTGCGTCGAGACGCCGACCGGTGAAGTTGCAACGACGATTCATATTGGTCCTTATGGCCAATTGGGTGCCGCTCACACCGCGATCCACGCGTGGTGTGCTGCTCACAACCGGAAGATCGCGCAGGCTTCGTGGGAGATCTATGGGGACTGGAATAGTGATCCGGCACTCCTTGAAACGACGATCAAGTATCTGCTGATGCCCTAACCGGGCCGCTGACAGCTTTCGCGGGGCTGGAAATAGAGGGCAACAACGAATCTCCGCGGTTCGGACAGGGCGCTGATTAGGACCCTACCAGAAGCTGTTGGCGGTATTGGTATAACTGCCAGTTACTCATTCTGGAGGGGCTTTGATAGCCTTCTTGCGCGACCCGATCTACCTGGTGACGCGTTTATATTTGGCCGAAAGAGAGGCCGCCTTCGATTCTGCCCGCAGGGAAGGGAACGTGGCAGCCTCCGGGTATCACGGCAGACTCGTAGGAACAGATGCGGAATTCTAACGGGAGTAACGGAGGGCGATGAACTCAATCCTGGTCAGTTGCATAGTTTTTGGGTGCGTCTTTGCAGCCGCTGTCATCGGAATGGTTGTGCGGGTTCCAGAGGAGCACATCGGGGCGGACGCCAAGGACGTCGTGAGACTGGCCACGGGGCTGGTTGCGACGATGGCCTCCATCATTCTGGGTATGCTGGTCTCTTCGGCGAAGTCTTCCTACGATGCGAGCAAGGCCGACGTTGCGCAGCTCTCCTACAGTGTTCTGGCGATTGATCGCGTGTTGTCCAGGTTCGGTCCGGATGCCAATGAACTTCGCAACGAGTTTCGTCAGACGGTGGAATTTAGCCTCTACCGCGTCTGGCCAAAGGAAGCTTCTATGCGGCCTGACCTGAAGCCAACGGACCGCGGTCTGACTCTTGTGGACGAGTTGGAAGCCCTGGCGCCGAAGGACGATCGACAGGCCGCCATGAAGGCGCAGGCTGTCTCGATGATCGTCACGTTGCGGCAAACGCAATGGCTGCTCTTCCTCAAGACGGAGCAGAACGCGGTGCCGCTTCCACTGCTGGTGGCTCTGGTTGCATGGATGGCCGCTATCTTTCTCAGCTTTGGCCTTTTTGCCGCACCCAATCCAACGACAGTCACAACTCTCGCTTTGAGCGCTTTGGCAGTTTCCGCGGCGATCTTCCTCATGCTGGAAATGTATACCCCGTTCAGCGGAGTGCTCAGGATTTCCCCGAGACCAATTTTCGAGGCGCTGAGCCAGATGGGGCGGTGAAGACGCGACGCCGTTGGCAGGATTTTGGCAGCCTTAGGGTAGACTGGCAACGGCGTGATGTGGCGCGCTCACAATCCAGAACAAAAGGAAGCAGATTGAGGATCAAAAGATACGCACTCTTGTGGATGATGGCGGCCGTAGCGTTGCTGGCGCCTCTTACTCATGCGCAGGGTCCGGTGTTCGTGGTTACACCGGTCAGCAGCACGATCAGGTTCAATGTGAAAGCTTCGGTACCGATTGATGGCAACTTCGACAAATGGACGGCGACGCTGAAGTTTCCCTCGGCTGATGTCACCACCGGACAGCTGGACATCAAGATCAATGCGGCCACCGTGAATACCGGCAGCAGCATGAAGAATGACAAGTTGAAGAGCAAAGATTTCTTCGACGTGGATCAGGATCCATATATCACTTTCAAATCCACGAAGTGCGTGCAGACCGGGCCGACAACCTTTGACGTGACGGGCGACTTTACGATTCGTGGCGTCTCGAAGCCGGAGACGCTGAAAGTGGATATAACCGGTAAAGGGACAGGGCAGGGCACTATCAAGGGCACCATGGCTTTTGATCGCAAGGATTATGGAATGAACAGCGGCATTCCGTTCATCAAGATTGCCGACCGCGTCGAAGTGGACATCGATCTCACCGCCAAGCAGGTAGGTGGGCCAAAGATCAAATACAAGCAATAGCCGGACAGGCCGGGATGGTAAGCTGGCCAAGAATGAAGGTCATCATTAATGGACAGGAACGGGAGTTTCCCGAGCTGGCGGCGTCGGTCAAGTTAGGCGAGCTTTTGCAAGCGCTGGACCTCAAGAGCGACCGGGTCGCGGTGGAACATAACGGGGCCATTGTGGGGCGCGGGGAGTGGGCGAGCGCGATCATCGGCTCCGGAGACCGGCTGGAGATTGTTCACTTCGTTGGCGGCGGGGCCCGGTGAGGCGGAGGCGCTCGCTTCTGTCGCTCGTCGCGCTGATGTGGGCAGTAGCGGCCGTTGTCGCGCTGCCGAATGGCGCTTCCGCGCAGGCGGGCTACTTCGACGACCCGACGCCAGACCTTTCCGGGAAGCCGACTTTTGTCGTCGGCGAGATCAAGGCGGGCAGCGATCTGAAGATCGTTGCCTACGGCGACATGCGTTTCACCGACCCGTCGAATACGACCGACACGAACCCCCGAGTGAGAAAATGGCTGGTCGAGAAGATCGCGCAGGAAAAGCCGGACGCGTTGCTGGTCTCGGGCGATCTTCCGTTTCGAGGCGGACTCAAGGCAGATTGGCAGGTCTATCGGCAAGAGACGGCACCTTGGACGACGGGAGGTCTGCGGGTTTATCCGACGCTGGGCAATCATGAGCTTGTTCCGGACCCACGTCCTGGATACACCAACTACTTTGCAGAATTTCCATGGCTGGGCGGACGGCGATGGTATTCAGTCCAAATGGGCAGCGCGTACTTTATGCTGCTCGACTCCAACGGGGGCCATGCGGAAAGGACATTTAACCCCGGCGAGCCTCAGCGTCTCTGGCTTGAGTCGCAGCTCGACCATTTGCCGCCTGAGGTGAACTTTGTCTTTTTCGTCACCCACATGCCGCTCATCAACGATATCCAGAGTGAGGTCATTGCAGATATTCCGGCGGGGACTGAGCTAGCTTTGCGGCGCTATCTCGAAGAGAAGGCTTCGCGCTGCGCCGCAAAGTTCATCGTCGTCACAGGGCACGTGCACAACTACGAGCGGTTTGAGCACGCCGGGATCAGCTACATCGTGAGCGGCGGTGGCGGGGCGAAGCCGTATCCGATCTATGCGCGTAATCCCGAAGACCTGTATCGAGACAAGGCGTACCCGAATTTCAATTACCTGGTCTTCATGGTTCACGGCAAGCAGGCCGATGTGACGATGTACCGCGTGGCCGAGCCGAAGGCGGCCACGCTAACCACGGAAGTCAAAGAGCGGTTTACGCTGACGGCGAAATAGGCTCGCCGCCGAATCTCTGAGCGCCACGGGCCCTGGCCTTGGCCGCTTCTTCTTCGCGGCTTCTCGGTGCGGCGGTTGTTTCAAGGGAGCGGAGCAGGCGATTGGAGACGGCGGCTACCTCGTCAACGGCCGCCAGAAATGCGGCTTCGTTGGCCTTCGATGGCTTGTTGAAGCCGCTGATCTTCCTGACATATTGAAGCGACGCGGCGCGAATCTCCTCCGGCGTTACCGGAGGATCGAAGTTAAAGAGCATTTTTATGTTTCGGCACATATCGTGGCCTCACTCCAGGGGAATCCGCGTGCGTTCCTGAAGTCCAGTTTAATTGGAGCCCGGCATAGGACGTTCGTGAATGATCATCCATGAAGTGCCGAACTTATCGCGCAGCATACTGAAGCGATGGGCAAAGAAGGTCTCGCCCATCGGCATGAATATCTGGCCGCCGTCGGCCAGCAGGGCGTGGATGCGCTCGGCCTCCTCATTGCTGTCGAGCGAGAGGCAAAGATAGACGCTGCGCATCGGCTCGAAACGCTCCGGCGGCACGTCGCTCGCCATGATCGCCGTTTCTCCGATAATCACACGAGCGTAGAGGATGGCGTCTTTCCATTCGGGCGCTACGTGGCTGATGTCGGGCTGTTCGCCGTGAGTCATCATCATGATGATCTTCGCGCCGAGATGCTGCTGATAAAACTGGAGGGCCTCTTTACAGTTTCCGCCGTAGTTCAGATACGTATTGAGTTTCATAGTTCCTTCGTGAGGCGATGAGATCGCGTTGAGGCTTGACAACATACGTTGATATCAACACTATTAAGCTATGTCAAGGGTCGCGAGTGTTCCTTATGAGACAACCCTTCTGGTTCGTGACTGCTGCCTTTGCTTGCATGTACAACGGGCGGCGCGAGCCTTGGGCCGGCGCTTCGACGAGGTGTTGCGTCCGTTTGGACTGACAAATGGGCAGTTTTCCTTGCTTATGTCCTTGAACCGTCCGAAGCCAGCGGGGATGGGTTCGGTAGCTTCGCTGCTGGCGATGGATCGCACCACGTTAACCGCCGCGCTCAAGCCGCTGGAGCGGCGTGGTCTGGTGAAGGTCACCGCCGATCCGGAAGACCGGCGGAGCAGGCTGCTGATTCTGACGCCGAAGGGCATGCGGGTGCTGGTCTCCGCTACTCCGGTATGGGAGAGCACGCACCGGGAGTTGGAGGCGCTGCTTGGCGGCGACGAGCCGGCGCGACTACGGAAGAATCTACACGCGCTCTTGTAGGCCACCGCTCGAAGAAGCTCTAGCAGCATTGAGGGAACCGCCCAGCTATCCTTTCACTGCTGCTTTGATAACCGGCGGCGCCGCGACGGCGGCTTTGATCTTCGGATCGGATGCGATGATTTGGAGGAGTGATTCGCTCATGTGGTCGTCGGTCTCCGTGGCGTTCTTAATAAGCACCGGGTATCTTGCCCAGAATTGCAGTCCGCCATCCACAAGCTGCAGGTTGGATTGAATATCAGGCGCCTGGATGCTCGAGTCCATCCACGATTCCATCTGGCGGTGCTGATCGTCGATCTGCTTCCGATATCCGTCGTAGACGTCTTTCACCGATTTCTGCATTGCCTGAACGGCGGGGCGGTAGTCTGTGTCGGGGTTCAGCTTCACCGTTAGCTCGTGCCACAGATATTCGGTACCAGGCAGTTGCTTGTAGAGCGGCGTCGTGGCCTGGAAGAGCACGGCGTTGGAGAAGATGGCGACGCGGCCGGAGGGGTATAGGTCGATTCCGCTGCCGGCAAGCTCGTGTATGTAGAAGCGAACCAGTCCGACTTCGGCGACGTCTCCGGTGACTCCGGCGATTGTGATGCGATCGCCGACGCGCACTCCATAGCGGCCGATGATGAAGAAATACGCGACGACTGAAAGAAGGATGGTCTGCAGGCCCACAGCCAAGCCGGCGACGATGAATCCGGCGAAGGTCGCGAGGGAACTGAACTGAGTCACGAGGCCGAAGATCATCACCAGGCCGCTGAGAAAACCGACGGCCAGACGCCGAATGACCAGGAGCTGGCGTCTGCGTCTGATGTCATGCACATACTTGGTGGTGGCGCGACGCCAGACCTCACCGAGGATAAAGATTGCCAGGAGCGCGAAGGCGATTCCAGAGACCCGCACGAGCAGTGAGCGCAGGATCGACTTGTATTCATCGTCGACCGCCTGACGCCACGCCTGCAAGCTGGCCTGCACCTGGTCGAGAGCCATCATTTCCTCGCTGAGTGGGACAGAGGCGGCTGAGATCGCTTTGAACCTGGTGGTGAGACCGTCGAAGTTGGCCCGGGTGATGGCGAGTGCCTGTGCGTCCTGAGCGGCGTTAGCCTTGACCGGCGCGGCCGGCGCGGAGGCCTGCTGGGCAAAGGTCTCGCCCTGCGCGATGGTCTTCTTGAGCGTATCGACGAGCGGGGCGTGCAGTTCATTGGCCTGCTGGCGCAGGTTCCTGGATTCCTTGATGAGGTCCTCGATTGACCCTCGTGTGCTCAAGAGAGAGAACAACACCTTTGCCTGGGTAGTGACGCCTGCGCTCTGCGACGCACTCAAGCTGTCGAGCGTCGGCGCAACGGTGGCCGGTTTTCCGGCGGCGAGGCCGGGTGCGGAGCTTTCCAGCTGGGCGATCTGCGCAGCGAAGCCACTCTCTCCTGAGCCTCCCGACATACTCGTGATCTTGCCGATGGCGTCGTTGATCGCGGTTTGCAACTCGAGCTCGCCCTTCACCTGCTGGCGTTGCTGCTGGATTCCCGGGAGGTCGCGAGGTCTCGCGGTTGCGAGCTGTTTTTCAAGTGCCTCGTCCTCAGCCTTCAGATCGACGATGCGCTGGGCGACGCTATCACGCGTGCTCTGCAATCGTTGTGCCTGGCTCTGATTTTGCGGCGCCGACTGATCCGCATGGGCCGGCGCGGCCACGAGCGCGGATTCAGCTTTGGCCGATTGGAAGGCGTATCCGGCGATCTGGGTCGCCAGCGTCGCAGCCTGGTCGCGATAGATCAAATCGCTTGGCTCCCCGACCTTTTGCAGAGGCGCGTCCGCGTCATGGTAGAAGCGAAGGGCTGCGTTCAGATGGGCAAGGATGGCTTTTTTGCGATCAGCCGCGGAGCCATGCTGGTCTTCAGTGGGCGCGACCGTTGGTGCGGGCGCTGCGGCGGGGGCCGTTTGCGGGACGGGTAGAGACGGCTTGGGCGGCGTTTTCGCGGAAGTGTTGGTCGAGGTTTTGGCTTTCGTTGGCGGTGGAGCGGCTTGCTGGGTGGGCGAGGCGACGGAACCAGTGAAGATGAATGAGCCAAGGACGAAGGCGATGCGAATGCCGGAGCGGAGGTTTCCTGCGAACTTTGCTTTTTCTAATAGTCCAGTAGACATGATCTTTAGGAGTCTCGAAGCACGCGAAAGGTTAGTTGCCGGTTTGACTACTTGAGTGACAACTCCGCAGTGAGACGGCTATTGCTGGCCAGGTTTTACGTTGCGGGCTAGAACCAGGATGCCCGCGAAGATGCCGATGGCGGGGATTCCGAGGAGCGGGATTGCGATGTGCAGCGCCTTGCGGACCTGCGGAGAGCTACCTGCGGTGGTGTCGCGGCAAAAAGTACATCCGTGAGCCGCAGCCTTCGATGGCGCGGCGAATAGGAAGACGAGAGTGAAAGCGAAGACGACGATCAGACGGAGAGACGCGACTCGAAGCTTGTCTTTCATTGCGAGAAGGCGAGGAGGCCGAAGAGGAATATCCAGAACGCGCCCATGGTATGCCAGTACCAGGCGGTGCAGTCGACGGCGATCTGGCGGTATTCGATGCGCTTGAGGATGTGGAGCGACAAGAGCGCGAAGCCGATGGCGAAGCAGACCCAGCACCAGATGGAAGGCGTGGGTTCCAGTGATCATGTAAAAGAAATTGCTGTTCGGGTTGGTCGAGTAGAAGTAGCCCTGGGCATAGAGCTGTTTCCAGGCGAGCCATTGCCCGGCGACGAAGAGCAGGCCGAGAACCCCGGTAGCGATCAGCCACGGGGTGGCGCGACGGACGGTCGGCTTGCCGAGGCCGAACCACTCTTCCATGACGTCGATTTCGCGGAAGAGCTGACGGCGAGCAATCTCGACGGTGAGGCTCGAGAGCACCAGAACTGCGGTGTTAAGCCAAAGGATTGGCGGCAGGGACATGGGGTGCCAGTCGGAGATGTAGTTGTTTGCGCCGTCGATGTGGCCAGCGGCCTGGCGCACATAAAAGGCGCTGACCAGTGCGACGAAGAACATCATGTCGCCGGCCAGGGCAAAGCCGACCGCAAGGCGATATCGATTGAGGAGTTCGCGGGGGCCGCGCCGTCCGGGCTGGCGATTTTCCCAGTTGTCGCCTTCGCCGCCACCGCCGGTTGGCCGCCGGTCGACGGGCGGTTTGCCGCCGATTCCGGTATCTCGGCGTTCCGGTTCGACATGGGTGGAACGGGTGAACGTGGCGGGCATGGCGACTCCGTTGACTACGAGCTTACTCCGGTTTGGTGTCCGGATGACACTGCATTATGAAGTCCAATCCATCGGGTCGAAGACCGTATTCATATGGCCCTCGATAAACCTTTCGCTTTGTTTGCGATGCCGGAAGCTGAAGCAGGGGATGTGGAAATTTCCAGAGAATTCTCCGAATGGCAGCGCCCATTCCATCGTCGTGGCCTGCCACGGGTTGTTAGACGCTCGGTTCCCCCGGAAGGTGCTCCAGAGCAGATTGGCGAGAAAGACGAACTGTGCGGCGGCAAGAACGAAGGCGAAATAGGTGATGTTCGTTTGCAGGGGCAAGAGCGCCTGGAGCGCTGGGGTGGTGCCGGCGAGTTGCGAATAATGGCGCGGCTCGCCTGCGAGCCCGGCGAAGTGCATGGGGAAGAAGGTGCCGTAGGCGGCGAGCAGGGTGAGCCAGAAGTGGAGCTTGCCGAGGGGCTCATTCATGAGCCTGCCGGTCATCAACGGGAACCAGTAGTAGATGCCGGCGAAGATGGAGAAGGCTCCGGCCATGGCCATGATGAGGTGAAAATGGGCGACGACGAAGTAGGTGTTGTGCAGATAGGTGTCGAGCGCGGGTTGGGCGAGGATTGGGCCGGTCAGGCCTCCGGCGATGAAGAGGGAGACGAAGCCCATGGAGAAGAGCATCGGCGTGGTGAGGCGAAGGCCCCGCCCGCCCTCCGCCCAAAAGCGTACCGAGCCAGCTGAGGACCTTGGCGGAGCTGGGAACGGCGATGGCCATGGTCGTGAGGGCGAAGGCGGTTCCGGCGTAGGGATTCATTCCGCTGACGAACATGTGATGTCCCCAGACGACCAGGCCGAGCAGGCCGATGAGCACGGTCGTTGCTGACATCATCGGATATCCGAGGACGGGCCGACGGCTGAAATTCGCCAGCAGGGATGAAGTGATGCCCATTCCGGGAAGGACCGCGATGTAGACCTCGGGATGGCCGAAGAACCAGAAGAGGTGCAGCCAGAGGAGCGGCGAGCCGTCGCCGTGAGAGCGGATGTGGCCGCCGACGAGGTCGCCCATGGGAAGAAAGAAGCTCGTTCCGAAATGACGGTCGGAGAAGAGCAGCAAGAGCGCGGCGAGAAGGACGCTGAAGGAGATCAAGACTAGAAGCGAGGCGACCAGCCAGGACCAGACGGTGAGGGGCATCCGGTTGAGGGTCATGCCCTCGCAGCGTTCGCCGACGATGGTGGCGAGGATGTTGACCGAGCCGATCCAGGAGGCGATGCAGAAGATGGCGAGGCTGACGAGCCACATATCCATGCCGAGGGCCTGGCCGGGGCCGGCGGAGGCGATGGCGCTGAGCGGGGGATAGCTGGTCCAGCCGGAGATGGGCGCTCCGCCGGGAACGATGAAGGCGGCGAGCAGGACGGCGAGCGCGAGGGCGGTGAGCCAGAAGGAGATTGCGTTCATCGTTGGCAGAGCCATGCGGCGGGCGCCAATTTGCTCGGGCAGGACGAGGTTGGCGAATCCGCTGAGCGGTGCGGTGGTGAGGACGAAGAAGACCATCAGCGTGCCGTGCATGGTGACGAGCGCGAGGTAGTCCTCGGGCTTGACCTGGCCGAAGAAGGGAAGTGCGAGGTCGGGCCAGACGAGGTGGATTCGCATGACGAGCGAGAGGATGGTTCCTGCGGCGACGGCGAGGAGCGAAAGCAGAAGATATTGGATTCCGATGATGCGGTGATCGGTGGAGAAGAGCCACGGCAGGGGACTGCGGTCTGTTGCGCGTTGTTTCGCGCCTGGCGCAAGTGCGTCAAGTTTTTCAGCCCAGTGTTGTCGGGCGATCTTCGGACGGGTGCCAGGATCCGGGCTCATGATCCGCCACCGACTGCGGTTTGTTCAGCCAGGCGCCTTTGTTCGCGTTGGCTGAGCCATTGTTGAAACTCAGCTTCGGATACCACGCGGAGTTTGGCTTCCATGTGTCCATGGCCGAGGCCGCAGACCTGGGTGCAGAGGATTGGATATTCGCCGGGTGTTGTTGGGGTGAAGTGCACGTGCAGGGTGAGGCCGGGGACAGCGTTTTGCTTTGAGCCTCATTCCCGGAATGAAGAATCCGTGGATGACGTCGTGGGCGCGCAGGCGGAGGTCGACTTCGCGGCCGGCGGGAAGGACGAGTTCGCTGCTGACGATGTCGTCCGTACCTTGCGAGTCTTCGGGGTCGATGCCGAGGGGATTGCCTGCTCCGGCGTTGACGAGTTGAGGTTGGGTTGCGCCGAAGGTTGCGTCTTCGCCGGGATAGCGGAAGTACCACTGAAACTGTACACCGACGACTTCGACCTGCATCGCGGTTGGCGATGGGCCCTCGAAACGGTTGGCCGCCCAGAGTTGTTGCGCTGTGATCGCCATCCAGATGTAGATGCCGCAGAGGGCGATCAGGGGCAGAGTTTCAATCGGGAGCAATCGTGGGAGGGCAGATTTTCGGCGTTTGAGAAAGGCGAGGCCGAGCAGCAGGTGGGCAAGCATGAAGAGAACCACGATAGCGATGAGGTTGATCTTCATTTGCCGGTCGAGCGCGATTCCGTGAAGCGCGCCGTTGGTCGGCATCCAGAGCGAAGACATCTCAGACGCTTAAAACTTCATGCTGCATTGACGGCTCGGGAAAGCTTTCTCCCGCACGCTCGAGCTCCTCGCGATATATCCTAATGTCCTCGAGAACTGCCTCGCGTGCTTCGCTGCGGTCCCTGCCGGAAACGAGAATCATCGGAAGGTCGGGGACATAGGCGCTGATCGTGCCATCGTCGGCAGTCTCGTAGATCACCACGTAGTTGCTCATAACTTGATATCCACCTGTTTTAGCACTGCCGAAAGGATACCTTTCGGAATATCGTCATTCAAGCTGTGAGGAGCCAGCAAGGCTGAGCCAGGTTTCGTCGGATGTTTATAGATGCGGTGAGAGCCGCTGTACGGATGTGAACCCATCCATATTTTTCGATCAACCTGATGAAGTCTCGGTATTTGATCGGCTCACCTCGGCTGACACTTGACTGGCATTAGTGTGCTCCTTCACCAGCTCTACAAACAATCGATGCACGCGGCGATCTTCGGAGAGTTCGGGGTGGAAGGTTGCGGCCATCAGCTTTCCCTGGCGTACGAGGACAGGGAATCCGTCGCGATCGGCGAGGACTTCGGCGTCTTTACCGACTTGGGTGATGCGAGGGGCGCGGATATAGACCATCTCCAGCGGGCCGCCGGGCAGGGAAGTCTCGTGGGTGATGATGGCGCTGTCGATCTGGCGACCGTAGGCGTTGCGTTCGACGGTGGCGTCGAATACACCGAGGGACTGGCTTGAAGGGGATGCAGGACTTCCTTCGCCAGGAGGATGCATCCGGCGCAGGTGCCGAAGGTGGGTTTACTTTCGGCGAAGGCCTTGAGGGAGTCGAGAAAACCGCCGCGCTCGAGGAACTTGAGCATCGTGGTCGATTCGCCGCCGGGGATGATCAGGCCGTCGAGGTTTGACAGCTCTTCTGGAGTGCGCACCAGGACTGGCTCAGCTCCGGCTTCAGTTAGAGCTGCGGCGTGGGCTGCGTAGTCTCCCTGAATTGCGAGGACGCCGATGAGCGGACGAGTCGCGTCTGTGGCGGGGTAGATCGGTTCTCTGAAAATTCCAGACAATTGAACGGCTTCCCTCAGCGGCTGAAGCCGCAGTCGTGGTTGAGGCAGAGAAGGCACGGCTGAAGCCGTGCCCCTTCAAAGAGTCTGACGGTACTCGCTTTTGTGATCCCACTCAAGCCAAAAACGGCTTGAATGGGGCACCCCGTTATTGGTGCTTTACCAGCCCCGTGTCTGCAGCAGCTGCGATTCTTCGAGGGCGGCGATGGCGAGTCCCTTCATTGTGCCGGTGACCGCTTCGCTGGCTTCGGCGAGGATCTTCGGGTCGTCGAAATGAGTCGTCGCGATCACGATGGCTTTGGCGCGGGAGACGGCTTCGGCGCGTTCGTGAGCATCGCCCTCGACATCAAGCGGCGTGGCGCGTTCCTTCATAAAGATTCCGGAGCCGACGAAGACGGCCTCGGCGCCGAGCTGCATCATAAGAGCTGCGTCGGCGGGAGTGGCGATGCCGCCGGCGGAGAAGTTTGGCACGGGAAGCTTGCCGGTCTTGGCGACCATGCGGACTAATTCGTAGGGAGCGCGGTGTTCTTTGGCGGCGGCATAAAGCTCTTCTTCACTTAAAACGGTCAACGCCCTCATTTCCTTGACGATCTGGCGCATGTGCTTGACCGCGTGGACGACGTCGCCGGTGCCGGCCTCGCCCTTGGTGCGGATCATGGCCGCGCCTTCGGCGATGCGGCGCAGGGCCTCGCCAAGGTCGCGCGCTCCGCAGACGAAGGGAGTGGTGAAGGCATGCTTGTCGATGTGGTGCGCTTCGTCGGCAGGCGTGAGGACTTCGGACTCGTCGATGAAGTCGACGCCGAGATACTGCAAGATCTGGGCCTCGGCAAAGTGGCCGATGCGGGCTTTGGCCATGACGGGTATCGAGACGGTCTCGATGATCTGCTTGATGAGCTTTGGGTTGGCCATGCGGGCGACGCCGCCCTCGGCGCGGATCATGGCGGGCACGCGTTCGAGCGCCATCACCGCGACTGCGCCCGCCTCTTCGGCGATGCGCGCCTGCTCGACGTTCATCACGTCCATGATGACGCCGCCCTTGAGCATCTCGGCGAGGCCGAGCTTCAACCTGAGGTTATTTGCGCCGCTGTAGCTGCCGTTTGTACCGTTCTTTCCCGCTTCAACCATCACTTACTCTCCTGTTTGCGCGAGCCACGCCGGCCGCGCCTCTCCGTACCTAGTCTCTGCTTGATTTTAGCAGTTTCGGACGGGGGACGACTTTGACGGTTTGGGGCTTGATTGAGGGGGAAGTGTTGGTCCGTACAGGCTAGAAGAGTACGGACGGCAGCCACGCTCCGGCCGGCTCGTTATATAGTCCGGTGGTCATCAGCGTCATCGGCTGAACGACGCGTAGACCGTTCTGCAGGCACCAGCGCAACAGAGCACTGTTACGAGAGGGAACAAGGATTCCAGGGCCGGCAAAGGACTCTACCGAACTGATCAGCGCTTGCATGTCCAGATTCATTTCAGACGTCGAGTGGCCGAAGAGGGCGAGGTGTGTGGTGTATCCGGCGATGCGGCCTCCGCGCTCGACCACGCGTGCAGTGCCTTCTGCAATTGCCTCCGCTAGTTCAACTGCCCGGTCGAAGCCGTGAACCCTGCGGGAAAGTTCATTGCAGGCGTCTTCGTCAAGGGGTGTGGCAGGACGCACCTGGCATCCGGGAATGGCGCGTTCGCTGGTTCGGCCCTGCAGGCATGAAAGAGGCTCGCGGACGTCGAAGCCGAATGAGGTATAGAGGGAGAAGGAACGTGTGTGAAAAGCTGCCTGGACCAACCGAACCCCGGGGGCGCGCTGTTCGCCGGCCCGATCCATCACCGCCTGCATGAGTTTGCGGCCAACCCCCAAGTTTTGTGCGCCCGGGTCGATGGTGATGGGCCCGACGCCGCAAATGGTAGCGCTCTGATCGAGGACGTTGCTGCCGATGATCCGGCCACTCTCCGCTACGACGCAATAAAAGTGAGGATCGGAAAACATAGCGGTCAGAAGGCCGGTCGCTACTCCGGCGTCGGGAAAGTCGGGTGGAAAACCATGAGCCTGATTGATGGCGGTGAAGGCGTCATAACAGATCTGCCCACAAACCTGCGCATCCTGGGCCGTGGCAGTCCGAATGATCAGGTCAGGACACTGCTTCTGTACCATCGATGAACACCTTTCAGTTCCCGCAAGGAGTGTACCAGCGTACATCGACAGACCGAAGGTACTCACTGTGACATGAGAGTGTAGATGCTCGCCAATTTCCGGAAGGATTGCGGCTGCTCCAAAACTGAGCGAATGGCCGGTTGGCATATCCATTCAGAAAAGGATTCCTCGTGCTACATTCTCTGTTGAAACAGCCCACGCCAGTATCGAAAGGAAGTTCATGTCGTCTCCGGCTCAAGCGCCCGCGGCAAATCGCGCGCCTATCGAGATATTGATCAGCCCGTTCACCCGGTTTGCGAAGATGGAGGCGGCTGGCGGCATCCTGCTGCTGATTGCGACGGTGATCGCCCTGATCTGGGCCAACTCGCCCTGGGAGGAGAGCTATGAGGGTATCTGGCACACGACCTTTACCGTGGGGCTGGGGAATTACGTACTCTCGTGGAGCCGTCATCTCTGGGTCAACGACGGTTTGATGGCGATTTTCTTTTTTCTGGTCGGCCTGGAGATCAAGCGTGAGGTGCTGATCGGGGAGCTTTCGTCACTGCGGCAGGCAGCGTTTCCGTTTATGGCCGCGCTGGGCGGCTCAATCGTTCCCGCGCTGATATATCTGGCGTTAAATCATGGCGATATTCATGCGCGGGGATGGGGCATCCCAATGGCTACCGATATCGCCTTTGCTCTGGGAGTACTGGCTCTGCTGGGCAACAAGGTGCCGGCATCGCTCAAGGTCTTTGTCGCCGCCCTGGCAATCGTGGATGACATCTTTGGCGTGCTCGTGATTGCGCTCTTTTATACGGCACATATTTCCTATGTCAGCCTTCTGCTGGGATTGCTAGGAGTGGGCGTATCTTTTCTGGCGAACTGGGCGGGTGTGCGGCAACCGGCGGTATATGCGTTCATCGGGGTGTTTGTCTGGTTCGCTGTTTTGCAGTCCGGGGTGCATGCGACGATCGCCGGCGTTCTGCTCGCGTTCTCTATACCAGTCAAGAGCTCGATCGATAAAGCGAGTTTCCTGAGCAAATGCCGGCGGCTGCTCGACCGATTTGAGCAGTCGGATCCGAACTCCATTGATGCCCACGCCGCGATCCACACTCTGGAAAGTCAGTGCGAGAAGGTAGACACTCCGCTGCATCGCATCGAGCACTCCTTGCAACCCTGGGTGAGCTTCCTGATTATGCCGGTCTTTGCTTTTTCGAATGCTGGCGTTCATATTCTCGGGAAGATTGAGGCGGCGGTCCGGAATCCTGTAACTTTGGGAATTATGCTGGGATTGCTCTTCGGGAAGCCTCTAGGGATTATGGGCTTTGCCTGGCTGGCTCATAAGACGAAGCTGGGAGCTCCACCGGCAGGAGTTGAGTGGCGGCAGATCTTTGGCGCGAGCTGGCTGTGTGGGATCGGCTTTACGATGTCGCTGTTCATCGCCGGGCTAGCGCTGGAATCCGACCATATTATCGACATGGCGAAGATCGGCATACTGGGCGCCTCAGTGACGGCGGGGATTGTCGGCAGCCTAATCCTGCTACGCGCTTCGCGGGATGCGGGTCATCAGCCTGGGGCCGCATAGAGCGCTTATGAAGAACCTCTTTGAAGCCGCGACCGCAGGAGAAGTCCAACTGCGGATCGCGCGGCTGCGGCCGGATAGCGAGAGGTTGTGGGGCAAGATGAGTCCCGCGCAAGCGGTGGCCCATTGTGCGGCAAGTATGGAGTGGGCTGTTGGGGACAAAACCCCGCCGCGGATGTTTGTGGGGCGGATTCTTGGGACAGTTGTGAAGCCGATGGTGTTCAAAGATGACGCACCGATGCGCCGGAATTCGCCGACGACGAAGGACTTGATCGTACGAGAGGATCGGAACCTTGACCTGGAGCGGGAGAAGTTGCGCGCCTTAATCGATCGGTTCTGCCAGGCGGGTCCACCCGGATGCACGACTCGTCCGCATAGCTTCTTTGGGCGGCTTACGCCGGAGGAGTGGGCGGTGCTGATGTACAAGCATCTGGATCATCATCTGCGCCAGTTTGGGGTTTAGGACTGGCGAATCCGCGATTTTATTCTTCTGATCGAGCCGGCGTCGGTTTTTCTGTTCTGGACGAGTCCGGGGCAGGAGCTGAAGGAGGCTGATGCCACTGCGAGGGTGGGACGACGATATTGCGCTCGGGTTGGAACATGAAATGCGGAGACATGATTTGCACGCCAAATTCGTTGAAGGCGTCCTGGATGCTGGAATGGAGAGCAGAGAGAGTTTCGATGCGGAGCTTCTCGTTCGCAAGCCTGACAATCAGCGAATATTCGACATAGAAGTCCGATAGCTGCCGCTGAAGAATGTAGGGTTCGGGGTGCTTGCGAATGTTGGCCGTTCGCCCGGCGGCAAGCTGCAGAAGGGCATGGACCTGCCGCCAGGGAGCGTCGTAACCGATAGTGACCGTGGTGCTGGCGATCGCGCCGTCGTGTCCACCGAGCCGGGTGTAGTTCGTAGTCAGGGTCCCCACCAGGACAGAATTGGGGATCGTGACTTCCTGGCCCTCAATGGTGCGAATCTTGGCGGCGAGCAGTCCTACCTCCAGGACTTCGCCTTCGGTCTCGCTGACCCGCACCCACTCGCCCCGCTTCAGCGCCTTGGAATAGACGACGAAGAGTCCACTCATTACCTGATTGATGATTCCGGTCGAGCCGAGGGAGATGACGAGGCCGAGCAGGACGCTGATCCCTTTGAAGGCATCCGTACTCGATCCGGGAATGTAGGGATAGGCGACGACGATGGCGAAGACCCAGACACCGAACGCGAATATCCGGTCGGTGGCCTGGGCAACATCGGGATCCATCCAGGAGACGCGGAGCTTGCCAGCAGCCACCTGTTGAAAGAAAGCACGGCCCAGGCGTGAAACCCAACGGGCGATGAAAACGATAATCAGGACGGCGAGAAGATCGGGCAGCGCGGAGACCACCGCATGGCCGAAGTTCTGAAAGAGCTGAAGAACATATAAGCCGAGCCGGTTTCCCCATGGCTGCGTGTAAGGAAAGTAGCGGAGAGAGAGGCTCAACCACAAATAGATCGCGGAGAGCACTAGTATCCAGACCACCGCCCGCAGCAGGGAGCGGACGATGGCGGCGATAGGAGAGACGATGTCCGCGCCAAACAATCGAAAGCGGCCGGAGAAGGACTGCTCTCGGGCGTGGATATGCCGTTCGAGCCACCGGTAAGACCTCCGGATCGAGTAAAGAATGAGGACCAAGAGCACCAGGCCAATGAGAGAGAACAAGAGGCCGGTGCGGATGACCGGCCACTTGCGCTCCGCATCGCGTGCGAGAAGGGCGTCGTCCAAATTATCGAGGACTTTCCGGGAGACGACGTCGAGCGTCTCTCCCGATTCGAGATCCAGATCGCCTTCACTCAAGAAGAACAAGACTCGTCCGTCGTAGCTAAAGGCGACGCCGCGGTGGTTCAAAACACTTAACGGGATAAGCAGGATGTCTTTGGCGCGCGCCATCAGGGGCAAATCGTTAAGACGCGATTCGGCCTGATCGGCGCGGGCCTGCGGAGTTGCGCCGGCAACCGCGACGCGCAGGACGGCGATCTGCCGGTTCCAGAAATCGATCGGAGCGTCGCTGGCGTTCGCTGTGTCGTGCCCCTGGGCCGCGGGCGCGTCGGCCGCGAACGCGGGCAGGGAAATGAGGGCCGCGAGAATAACCAGGCTGGCGGCGATGTATTCCATTCGAGCCCGAAGATTTCGCGGCAAGGAGAACGGCAAGAATCGATTCATCGATACTGTTCTCTCTAAAACTCCCCTACTACCATCTCACGGCCGGTGGCATAGAGACGGCGGGATTCGCTGGCGCGGGCCGATTTCGCTCACCGTGAACGCGGACTTTTCCTCGAAGTGTTGTGTCTCGGCTGTGCGATTTTGTAAATCTTCGCATCCGCCATCTGGGCGGCATGACGCGGTATACTCAGGCTTGATATGGGGCAATCGTTGAGCGAATCTGCGGTACGGGGAAAGACTTTCTACCTCGAGACCTTCGGCTGCCAGATGAATGTCCATGACTCGGAAAAGGTCATCGGGACGCTGGAGCATGAGGGCTACGCCCAGGTGCAGGTCGAGGAAGAAGCGGATCTGATCCTCTATAACACCTGCTCGATTCGCGATAAGGCCGAACAGAAGGTCTTCAACCGGCTGAACGACTACAAGAAACTGCACAAGCAGGGGAAGAGATTTGCCGTGCTTGGCTGCGTGGCCCAGCAGGAGGGTGAACGCATATTTGAGCGTGCCCCCTACGTGTCGCTGGTGTCGGGGTCGGCGTCGTACCGGAAGCTGCCGGAGATGCTGGCGAGGCTGGAGGCAGGCGAGACTCGAATTACGGGACTTGACGACCGGCAGACGGAAGAGACCTTCGAGACCGAATTCACCGCGCAGGTCGAACCCCTATCGCGGCTACATCACCATCATCGAGGGCTGCGACAAGTTCTGCGCTTATTGCGTGGTCCCCTATACCCGGGGCAAAGAGCGCAGCCGGACCTCAACCTCGGTGCTTGCCGAGGCACGGCGGATGGCGGAGAGCGGTTATACCGAGATCCAACTACTTGGGCAGAATGTGAATTCGTATCGCGATCCGGAAGGGAAGCGGAGCTTCGCCGAGTTGCTGGCGGCGGTTGGCGAGCTGGAGGGGATTCGCCGGGTTCGATTTACAACCTCACATCCGCGGGACTTTACTCGCGACATCGTCGAGGCGATCGACGCCGTTCCAGAGCTTTGCGACCATGTCCATCTGCCAGTGCAGAGCGGGTCTTCGAGCGTGCTTGCCAGGATGAACCGGGAGTATACGCGGGAGCAGTACCTGGAGCGGATCTCATGGGTGAAGGCGGCGAAGCGGCCGATCAGTATGACCACGGACATTATTGTCGGATTTCCCGGGGAGACGGCGGAGGACTTCATCGAGACGATGGACCTGCTGGCGGAGGTCCAATACGACGCGGTTTTTGCCTTTAAGTATTCGCAGCGCCCCAATACGCCGGCGATTCACATGGCGGATTCGATTTCGGAAGAGGAGAAGTCGCAGCGGCTTCAATCTTTGCTTGATCGCCAGCGCGAATTGCAAAGAGCTAATTACAACAAGCAGATAGGCGATGTTTATGAAGCTGCGGTTGAGGGTCATAACCAGCAGCGCGGGCAGGTGATCGGACGCACCAGCCAGAACAAGACATTGAATTTCACTACGTCCAGTCCGATTCTGCCCGCGCCGGGTAGCTATGTTCCGGTTCGGGTGACGGCGGCGTTTCCGAATAGCCTGGTCGGCGAAGCGGTTCAACCGTAGTCGCAGTCGTATCGTGTGAGTGTCCATTTGAGTCGAAAAGAGGGAGCTATGGAGATCGAAATGAAGATTCGCGGGCTGATGGTCGATCAGGCGACCAATGCGCCGATCGTGCTCCTAAAGGACGTCTCCAGCGATATCGTGCTTCCGATCTGGGTGGGGGTGCCCGAGTTCAACGCGATTTATCTAGAAGTGGAGAAGGCGTCTCCGCCACGGCCGATGACCCACGATTTGCTCAAGAACCTCATCCATGGATTAAATGCTGAGGTCCAACGTGTTGTGGTGACAGAGCTTAGGGACGACACTTTTTATGCCGTCATCTGGATGGAGCAAATGGCGAATCGGTGACGTTGGATGCCAGGCCATCCGATGCGCTGGCCTTGGCGCTGCGCGCGGATTGTCCGATCTTCGTGCACGAGGACGTGCTGAAGGCGGCCAAGGTGGTTCCGAATACGGCGGATTCAAGGTCGGCAGAGGAGCTGCAACGTTGGTTGGAGAGCCTCAATGATGAAGACATGGGCCGCTACAAGATGTAGAAGGGTCAAAATCTAGGTGGCTTGTTAACAGAATATCTGTTATCGGACGTAGTAAGTGACGCGATAAGCACCCTCCCTTTGCGGTTCTCAACGGCGGAGCCTACCTCACGCGTCCAAACTAAATCTCGTAAGGAATTCGAATGCCTGCCGTACCCGGAGGAAAGTCACGGGTATTTCGTGTTATAAGCAGGTACCCCTCTACCTGGGCAGTTGCCCAAATGATAGCGTCTGGTAGTTTGAGGCGCTTGCGGCGGCGATGGAGCGCGGCGTTCTCGGCAATTGATCGTGTGATCTGCCGGCATTCAAATGACTCCAGGAAATTCAGAATAGCCTCTGATGTATCGTCCGTGGCGCCAGCGAGGACTTCCATCCAAGTGACTAAGCTGATAGCCCCTTCTGGAAAACGCCGGAGTTCGGCGTCTGCCTCAGCGTTGCCCTTGAGGAAGTCGATGAGCACGTTGGTATCGAAAAGCGCCCTTACCATTCGTCGCGTATCCTACGTTGATACTCAAGACCATCTTCTTCGCCCTTCCAGATGCCGAACGCGGCGTCTCTGGCCGGGTTCGGCTGGGTCTCAATGTAGGCTGCAATAGCTTCACGGATGACTTCAGCGCGAGGCACTTTCTTTGCCTTACCAATGGCGGTCAGTTGTGCAAGCTGAGGTTCCGGAATGTCGACAAGTGTACGCATGATATACAGCGATGATATCACTATACGCTTGCCAGCCTGGATTTCCTTCTCCACTCGAGCAATACCAGTGTTGCGATGAACACCAATGCAATGGTGAGGCCGATCCAGACGCCGAAGACGCCGAGCTTCACGCTGAAGCAGAGCCAGTAGCCTAGCGGCAGCCCGATAATCCAATAACCGATGAAGTTCAGGATCATGGGCGCCTTGGTGTGGCCGAGGCCGCGGAGTGCGCCTGTGGTCGCCGTCTGGATACCGTCGAATATCTGGAAGGCTGCAGCTAGGGCCAGCAGCGGAGCGCCGATGGCCAGAACCTTCGGATCGGGGCTGTAAATCCAGACAATGTAGTGAGGAAAGACGGTCAACAGGATCGCCATCAAGGCCATGAAGGCGGTCGCCACTCCGATCGCGAGGTACCCGGTTCGGCGGGCGCGCGCGGGATTTCTGGAGCCAATGTTATGGCCGACCGCCACGGCGGCAGCGGCTGAAACTCCGAGCGGGACCATGTAAGTAACACTTGCAATATTCAGCGCAATTTGATGAGCTGCAAGGCTATCGGCGCTCAATTTTGCGGCAATGACGGTCGCGCCGCCAAATGCGCCGATCTCAAAGATCATTTGCGTGGCTGCAGGCCCGCCGAGTTGCAGGATACGGAGAATCCGCGTCTTGTTAGGCAAAGGAAATCTTGCGAAGAGGGACCCTCCATTCTTGCGCTCATGCCAGATGGCGACCGCAACGAGAAATGCTGCCATATAAGCTCGTGCGAAGACGGTAGAGAGCGCCGAACCGCGCACGCCCATCTCGGGCAGCCCGAATTTCCCGTAGATGAGCAGCCAGTTCCCTACCAGGTTCACAATATTGGCGGAGACCAGGGCGAAAGTGACCGGCTTCACGATGTGCATGCCTTGCAGATAGCGGCGAAAGCACGCGTAGGTGAGCAGCCACGGAGTTCCCCAGTTCAGGAGACGAAGATAGGCGGCGGTTTCCGACGCGACGGCGGGGTTGGTCCCCCAGCGGGGCAAGAGCGCCGGTATCCACTGAACGATCACCATCACCGGCACGCTGAATAGCAGAACGATATAGATGCCCTGCATCACCGACTTGCGACAATCGGCGTGGTCGCCGCGACCGTGCGCCTGGGAGACGAGAGTGTCCAGGCCGAGCAGGATGCCGGTGCCGAAGAGCGCGGGAATGTAATAGAGAGAGCTGCTGAGGCCGACGGCGCCGATGGCCTCCGCGCTGAGCCGGCCGACCATAATGGTGTCGACGACCGACATCAGCATCCAGGCGAGTTCGGAGAGGACGACCGGGATGGCAAGCCGGAGCAAAGCGCGCAACTCGCCGCGAAAGTCCCATCTCGCTGGAGCTGCGACCTGGTCCTGATCGAGTTCTTCCACCTTCCGGAGTTGCGGCGGCATCGTGCTTCACAGTATCTCTTCTGACGCCGCTTCTGTACATCTTTCGACTTCGGCGGAATACAATTTGCAGATCGGATTGGAACTACGGATTTCTGGCCTCCTTTTCGGGAAAGGTTTCTCTGGAAAATGATTCACCCATACCGCGCCGACGGAACCTTTTGACTTGCGCTACGCGACCGCGCCTTGTGCTCTCGCTGGTCATCGCGGCGTGGATTGCCGGGCACGATTGTTGCTCGGGCGCAGCAGATCCCGCAGCCCTTGCCGGACGCTGGCATCGATCTTCAAACTACTTATACGCGGCTGTCGGCGGCGATTAACAAGATCCCGATCTTCGATAACCATGGCCATCCGGGGTTTGCCGACGATCCGGATGTCGACGCGATGGCCTCGACGCCGGATGGCAGCGTGCCGTACCGGCTGCGTAGTGGAAATCCTGAGTTGATCGCCGCGTCGAAAGACCTCTTTGGCTACCCCTATAACGATGCGACGGCCGAACACCTGCAGTGGCTGGCAAAGAAGAAGGCGGAGCTGCGGCAGCAGCAGACGGGCTATGCGTATTTCGACGGCATTCTCGACGGGCTAAATATTGAGACTGCGGTGGCCAATCGGGTGAGGATGCCGCCTTACCTTGATCCAAAGCGTTTTCGCTGGGTCTTCTTTGTCGATTCCCTTCTTTTCCCTTTTGGCAATCAGAATCTCATTGCGCGGAATGGCGATCTGGCGCTCTACGTTCCGATGCAGGAGAAGAAGCTGCACTATGAGCTGGCTCAGGAGGGGTTGGTCTCTCTGCCGGCCAATCTTGGTGACTACCTCTTGTTCGTTCGCCACCTGCTTGAAGACAACCAGCGCCAGGGCGGGGTGGGCATCAAGTTTGAGATTGGGTATTTCCGGTCGCTGCATTTTGACGACCCGTCCGAGGCGACGGCTGCGGCGGTATACGCGAAGTATCACGCGGGCGGAGTTCCGACCGATGCCGAGTACAAGGATTTTCAGGATTATGTCTTTCGATACTTGCTACGCGAAGCTGGAACGATGCACTTGCCGGTGCAGATTCACACCGCGGTCGGCACGGGAGACTTCTACAACGTCACAGGCAGCACGGCGCTGAATCTTGAAAACGTATTGCGCGATCCGCGCTATGAGAAGACGACCTTTGTGCTGCTGCACGGAGGCTATCCGTTTCAGGAGCAGGCGATCTGGCTGGCGACGCGGAAGAATGTCTATCTGGATTCGTCGTTGATGGAGCTGTATCTCTATCCGGCTGACTTCAAGACTGTGCTGCGGCACTGGCTGTTGCTATTTCCGGACAAGGTGGTGTTCGGCTCGGATGCCTTTCCGTTCAGCGACTCGGTGGGCGCTGAGGAGAGCTATTGGATGGCGGTGCGGACGGCGCGGACTTCGCTGGCAGCGGCGTTGGCGGAGATGGTGGTGAATCATGAGGTCACCGAAGATCAGGCGCTAGGTTTTGCTCGAGGATATCTGCATGACAATGCGGCTGGGATTTATCCGCGCTAGTGTAGTCGTTCTTGTGTTGACGTCTGTCTCCATACAGGCTCAGCAGCCGGGTAAGTCAGCAAACTCCTATGATGTTCTGCGGGGGCATGACATCGAAGATCCCGAGAACATATCGGGAGAGTGGGAAACTTCGCTCAACGGCGCCGTGTACGGGATGCAGATCGAACTCACCACACGCATAAACGGAGCTCCCGTTACGCTACTGGGAGCTCGCCAGACATTTCATCATGCCCTGATCGAGGTTTATGAACGCACGGGTCCGACGCGTAAGCCTGGAGAGGGCAACTGGTTCTCCGACGATTCGCTTAAGGTCAAATGGACGCGGAAACGTCTCACCATCAATCAGGATGGTACGACGCAGGGGCCGGCCATCAACCTTGATCTTGCCTTCGACCCGATACACAGCAGTTGGTCGGGCCGCTTTCGTCAAGGTTCCTTTGACAGGAAGGTCACTCTTGTCCGCCCGTGTTGCGCGGAGAAGAACGCGGCCAGTCCCCTGGTAGGAACCTGGGCGCGCAACGCTCCCTCGAACAACTGCATTCATATCGCTCAGGGGCAGGACGGGTCGCTCGTGAGCTGGTCAGACGATCTCCAAACGCCGGGAGCATATTTATATGCGAACGGAATTCAACCACCTAGGGAGACCTTCGAACACTATGGGACGGTCGCGAATACGACGTTCCGATCGCCGAGCGGCGTAGCAATCGAATTCAACCCACTTTCGCCGCTCTGTTGCCCTGTTCAATTTGTGGGCAGAGATTCGGCCACTGGAAAGTCGATTGTCCCCGCCGCGGATGGACCGGGACCGATGGCTCATTGGGTCTTGATGAAGGGCAACTCGTGCGTCCGCCGCTAGCGTGGGCTGTTTGAAGGCCTGAGGACCGGTCTTTTCAAGATCGAGCAAACGCGCCTTTGTTTCGAGGCCGCCGGCGAAACCGGTGAGCTTGCCCGACGAACCAATCACCCGATGGCAAGGCACGACGATGGAGAGCGGGTTTCTGCCATCGGCTGCGCCGACGGCCCGGGTCGCGCGCGGGTTTCCCAGTTGGGTAGCGAGTTGCCGGTAGGTTCTTGTTTCGCCGAATGGGATAGTGAGCAGTGCGTTCCAGAGATCGCTCTGAAATCGGGTGCCTCGCATGTCGAGTGCGATGGTGAATGCTTTTCTGCGTCCGGCGAAATATTCGCCGAGCTCACGCCCGGTCTGGACAAGAACGGGTTGGCGGGTCTTCTCAGTGAGCTCGCCCAGGCTTACGCGACGCGGAGGGTCATTTTCCCAGAGAATCGCGACCAGGCCTTTGTCACTGGCGATCAGTTTAAGCTTGCCCACAGGAAATGGCATGGTTTTATAGAAGAGACTCATGGAGTGGTCGGTTTCCCTTTTTCGATTCTCGCACCGGTGAACTCGCGGTCTGTCGATTGAAGTATGATTTTTTGAGGTTCGGGAAAACGTTTCCGTGAGAGAAGCGAGGCATGAGCCCAACACGAGGCTTTGTCGCGATTCTTCAGCCCGCGAGGAAATTCGATGAATTCATTCAAGAGGAGTCGACGGCATTTTCTGAAAGCCGGCGGAGCGCTGGCAACAGGAGCATTGATTGCACCAGCGCGTCGCGGCTGGGGTGCTGGATTGGCTGCGAAGCCGCAAGCGACGAAGCTCAATCAGTTCGACTACGCGGACGTCCAACTGCTGGATGGGCCGATGCTCGAGCAGTTCAAGCAGAATCATGCGCTGTTTCTGAACCTGAACGAAGACAGCCTGTTGAAGCCGTTCCGGCAGTTGGCTGGGCAACCTGCTCCGGGTGAGGACATGGGCGGATGGTATTCGCCTTCGCCGGACTTCGATCCCCCGAAGAACATGACAGGGTATATTCCGGGACACAGCTTCGGACAGTATCTGTCAGGACTTTCCCGCGCCTATGCGGTGACTGGCGACAAGGCTACGCAGACGAAGATCCATCGCCTGGTAGCTGGGTTCGCGCCGACGATCACATCGAAGTTTTATGAGGGCTACTGTCTTCCCTGTTACACCTTTGACAAGACGAATTGCGGCTTGATTGATGCACACGAGTTTGCAGGCGATCCGGACGCCGTTGCGGTGCTGAACCATGCGACGGATGCGGTGATGCCGTGGCTGCCGCCCAAGGCGCTGAACCGCGAAGAGATGATGGCGCGACCGCATCCGAATGTTGCCTACACATGGGACGAGAGCTATACGCTGCCGGAGAATTTCTACCTTGCGTACCAGCGTGGCGCTGGGGCGCGATATCACGATCTGGCCGTGCGATTCCTTGAGGACGATACCTACTTCAATCCTCTGGCGGAGAACGAGAACGTGCTTCCCGGCCTTCACGCCTACAGTCATGTGAATGCCCTGTGTTCGGCGATGCAGGCTTATCTGACGGAGGGCAGTGAGAAGCATCTTCTCGCGGCGAAGAATGGCTTTCAGTTTGTGCTCGATCAGAGCTTCGCGACTGGCGGCTGGGGGCCGAATGAAGGGTTTGTCAAGCCGGGTAGCGATGGTCTGGCGAAATCGCTGACGTCTACCCATAGCAGCTTTGAAACTCCGTGCGGTGCTTATGGGCACTTCAAGGTGGCGCGCTACCTGATGCGTGCCACTGGCGACAGCAAGTATGGCGACAGCATGGAGACGGTGCTCTACAACACGATTCTCGGCGCGAAGCCGATCCGGCCCGACGGCGTGAGCTTCTACTACTCGGACTACAACATGAACGCGGTGAAGTCGGACTATGAGCAGAAGTGGCCTTGCTGCTCGGGGACATTTCCTCAACTTGCGGCGGACTACGGAATTAGCTCTTACTTCCGCAGTGTGAAGGGCTTGTATGTGAATCTCTACGTTCCCTCGCGGGTGAGTTGGCGTCAAGGCAATGCGCGGGTGACTTTGGCTCAGGAGACGCAGTACCCGACGGTCGGCGAGACGAGCATGAAGCTGACAATCGACCGCGACGAGCGATTTGTTGTTGCCTTGAGGATTCCCGCATGGGCGGCCAGAGGCACAAGGATTGCGGTGAATGGAAAGGCGGCAGAGATCGCGTTGAAGCCGGGGAGTTGGGCGGAGATTGACCGTACGTGGAAGAACGGCGATCGCGTCGAGGTGTCGCTCGACATGCCACTGCGCCTGGTTTCGCTCGACCCTCAACACGCCAATTTGGTCGCGCTGATGCGTGGGCCGGTCGCACTGTTTGCGGTTGAGCCGGGTTCGATGAGGATGACGCGGAGCCAGATGCTGGCTGCGCAACGAGTGAGCTCGACCTCTGCCGACTGGGTCGTTCAGACAGATAGCGGCAAGATTGTGATGCGGCCCTTCCCTGGTATCACGACGGAACGCTACCGGTTGTATCAACAGACCTAGCCTGCAAAGGCGCTCGCTATACTGGAACCTGATTATGGGATCCGAATCATGAGCCTTGCGCCCGCTGCTAGCGCAGCCCTCGTTGCTGAACTTGAACTTACTCGTGCCGAGCTGATTCTTAACCGGGCTCTCATTGGCGGAGAGCGCGTCTCCGCTGCCAGCGGCGAGACGCTTGCGGTGAAGAATCCCGCGACCGGGGCTCTGATCGCTTCGGTTCCCGATTGTGGGGAGGCGGAGGCGAGAGCTGCAGTTGATGCAGCTTCGGCGGCGTTCCCGGAGTGGAAGGCGCGCACCGCGAAGGAGCGTTCGGCGGTGCTGAAGCGCTGGTTTGCGCTGATGATTGAGAATCAAGAAGACCTGGCGAAGCTCATCTCAATGGAGCAGGGCAAGCCGCTGACGGAGAGCCGCGGCGAGATTGCCTATTCGGCCGGGTATGTAGAGTGGTTTGCTGAGGAGGCGAAGCGGGCGTATGGCGAGGTGATTCCTGAGCCTGTGCGTGGGCGCAAGCTGATCGTAGTGAAGGAGCCAGTGGGAGTGGTTGCGACGATTACCCCGTGGAATTTTCCGCTGGCGATGCTGGCGCGCAAGGTGGCTCCGGCGGTGGCGGCGGGATGCACGGTGGTATCGAAGCCGGATGCGGCGACTCCGCTATCGGCCTTGGCATTTGCTGTGCTGGGCGAAGAGGCCGGGTTGCCTGCCGGGGTCTTCAATGTAGTGACCGCCGGGCGCGGGCATGATGCCGAGGTTGTTGGCGAGTGGATGCAGTCCGGCGCAGTGCGGAAGGTTTCGTTTACCGGATCGACTGCTGTAGGTAAGCACCTGATGCGGCAGAGCGCCGACACGCTCAAGAAGCTTTCGTTGGAGCTGGGTGGGAACGCGCCGTTCCTGGTCTTTGACGATGCCGACCTGGATGCGGCGGTCTCGGGAGCGATTGCGGCGAAGTTTCGTAACTCGGGCCAGACGTGCGTTTGCGCGAATCGGATTCTGGTTCAGGACAGTGTTTACGATGCTTTTGCCGCGAAGCTGGCAACAGCTGCGGCGAAGCTGCGGGTCGGACCGGCTTCGCAGCCGGACGCCGAGCAAGGGCCGCTGATTCATGAGCGGGCTTTGGCGAAGGTTGAGGACCATTTGCGCGACGCGCTTGATCATGGCGCGCGAGTGCTGACCGGGGGACACCGTCATGCTTTGGGGAACAACTTCTTTGAGCCGACTGTGCTGGCGGACGTAACTCCGGCGATGAAGATTTCTCATGAGGAGACCTTTGGACCGATTGCGCCGCTGTTTCGGTTTCATGATGAGGGTGAGGCAATGGCGATGGCGAATGACTCACCCTTTGGACTTGCGGCTTATTTCTATGCACGGGAGATCGGCCGCATCTGGCGGATTGCGGCTGGCTTGCAGGCTGGGATGGTTGGCATCAACGAAGGGATTATCTCGACCGAGGTTGCTCCGTTCGGCGGGGTTAAGGAATCTGGGTTCGGGCGCGAAGGCGCGCGGCAGGGCCTGGATGAGTATTTGAATCTGAAGTACCTGTGCATGGGGGGATTGGGATCATGACGATCTGCCCCGGCAATCCATGATCGACGACAGTGGGACGGATTTGCTGCGGGTGGAAGTGGTTGAGGCGACGCCCGCACAGGAGCCGATTCTGGCGAATCTGCTGGACTTGTATGTGCACGACTTCAGCGACTTTCTCGATCTGGAGATAGGTGAGGACGGCAGGTTCGGCTACCCTTCGCTATCGAGCTATTGGTCTGAAGCCGGACGGCATCCGTTCCTAATCCGCAGCGACAGGAAGCTGGCCGGCTTGGCGTTAGTGAAGATGGGACCGGAGGCCGCCAATGACGACGCGATCTGGGACATGGCGGAATTTTTCGTCCTTCGCGGCTGCCGTGGACGCGGCGTCGGCACTCTGGCGGCATGTGAACTGTGGAGGCTGTTTCCCGGACCGTGGCAGGTCCGGGTGATGCATCGGAATGTACCGGCACGGCAATTTTGGGCACGAGCCATCTCAACCTTTACCGGGAAAGCCGTCGCTCCTCGCCAGATCGAGAAGAATGGCGAACTCTGGGATTTATTTTTATTCCGATCTCGGCAAACCGACGCTGCCGACAGCAGAGCACATACGCTATGAATCTAAGCAGACTGTTCAAACTCCTGTTCACGAGCTTTCTCGGCCAGGGGATCAACGTTATCACACAGCTGCTTATTCCACGATTCTTCCTTTCAATCTTCGGGATCGAAGTTTACGGGGAGTGGATCGCTCTGAGCGCCTCGGTGAGCTATCTCGGGACACTTAATTATGGCATCCAGACATACTCCAACAACGAGATGACGATCTTGTACAACAGGGGAGATGATGACGGAGCAAAGTCCATCCAGGCAAGCGCGTTCCGGCTGCTCATTCTACTTTCGCTCTGCTTTGCGGCGATTGGTCTGGTGGTATTTGCAATTCCTATCGATTCCCTGCTAAGGCTACGTCACGAATCGAATCTCGTCGCGGCCTTGACACTGTACCTGTTCATCCTCCAACTTGCGGCAATTATGATTTTCAGCCTGCTAGCGAACAGTTATATGGTCGTCGGAATGTTACATCGTGGAAACTACTGGCAAAGCGCGCAGCGGCTATTCAGCGTGTTTGCGCTGACCCTGGCGCTCTATCTTCATGCTACATTTCCTGTGCTCGCGGCTATTCAGCTGGCGTCGCTGATTATTTTTACCGTTGCGATTCTCCTGGATGTTCGGCGCATCGCGCCCGTGCTCGTTCCCTCTCTGCGCTATGGCAGTTGGAAGCAAGTCGCCGCTATCGTCAAACCGAGCGGCCACTTTGGATTGATTGCAATAGCGGGCTTTCTCACCTGGCAAGGGCCAGTGCTGATTATTCAACGAGTGCTTGGTCCCGCCGCGGTGGGCACGTTCTCGCTGGTTCGGGTTGTGTTTCAAATGTCACGACAGATACTGTCGATTGCGAGCAATGCAATCGGACAGGACATTACGCTGCTCTTTGGCAAGTCCGACTGGCGCATGTTGCGCCGGCTCTATGATCTATCTGAACGAGTTGTGTTGTTTTTGATCCCAGTCACAAGCATTGGCAGCCTGTTGTTATGCCCATTCCTGTTCACCGTCTGGCTGCATAAGCGAGACCTCTATGATCCCGGCCTTTGTTTCTTGATGGCGATAATATCGGCCGTATTGGGGATCAAAGAGCACAAGACACAATTCCAATCTTCAAGCAACAAGCACGAGGATATGTCTTCATTCATCGTTATCGGCTATCTGATTATGTTGACAGTGTCGGTGTTTACGATGCGGATCTACGGTCTTGCCGGTTTTGTTGTGACGTGGCTGGTATGGGAGATCATCCAGACTCGCTTCGTTCTGACTCTGAACGCGAAGTTGTTTCCTGAGGAATACAAGGTCACGATGGAACCTGTCATAAGACTGACGGTATTTACGGTAATTGCCTTTGCCCTCTGTATCTACCCCACTTATCAGGAGGCTAAGTGGGGTCTCGGATGGACCGTCGTCTCTGCCGTTGTACTGACGACCGTCATCGGGATTGCCGCGTATAGAGTCTTTGGTGTCGATGAGGTCAAAGCTCTATTGGTGTCCCGATTACGTAACCGGTTCGGCCCGATGATAACCGAGGGGAAGGCTTAACATGTCGACGCCCGGGCCCTTGAGAAAGGCGCTCCTGCTCGCTGGTCACGTATGTGCGCGGTTTGGCCACTGGCAGGCTTCCGTTCGCTGCATTCTTGCAGCCGGCTCGCCAGGATCGCTGGATGACAGGTCACGAGGCAGGCTGCTTTACGCGTTAATGATGTGTGGCCCGGGCAGATTTTCGATGTCTGTGCTGGGCCGATTGATTCGGAACGAGTCGAATAAGAACCCGGCCATCGATTCCTGGCTGGCTGCCGCGGCGCAGAGGCTGGGCAATCTGCCGGAGGCCATGCGGCTCTATCGACAGGCGGCGGCGAGCAAAGGGTCATATGAGGGAGCCCCGGCTGCCTCTCGAATGGCGCTGTTGCTTGACGAGATTGCTTCAGGAGAAGCGGGCCGCCGGATCGCCGAAGAGGTGGAGGCGCTCTTGCTTGCCGAAGACCGAGAGATCCTTCTGGTTTCCCTCGGCGCCCATCATTTGCCGCTTTTCGACGAATGGTTACGGCAGGCGCGAAGCTATGCGAGAGGGCAAGTCGTAGCTGTGGGGCTGGACGCGACCGCTGTAGCGGAGCTGCGCTCACGCCTTCCAGGCGGAGTCATCGACTTATCCGAGTATTTTTCATCGGATGGATCGGGAAAGCTTCACGCCTATAGCAAACACGCACTATGGATCGTTCGAACTTTGCTCATTCGAGACCTGGTATGTCGCGATCATCGCTTACTTTCCATCGATCTCGACGCTTTTATCATGGGTGACGTCGATCGGATGCTGGACGTATTTCCATCGGCAGACATCATCATCCAGGAGGACTTCTCTATTCCGATGGATGTGGCACGAAGTCTCGGCTTCATTATGTGTTGTGGTTTTATGTACTTTCGTCCCACGCCGGCAACGAAAGCCTTTCTCGGCCGTTTTGTTGACCGCGCTGTCGTAGAGATGGACGATCAACTCGCCATCAATCACATGGTTTATCGAGCCGGCATAACCAGGGTCAGCAGGACCCGGGATGCACTCAGCTTCGAGTCCCTTGGGGTCCGATGGCTATGTCCGGCGAAGAGTATGGTTTCTCGCCACTTTACTTCCGGCTCCGTCGTACGACACTTCCAACAGAGCGGAGAAACCATTCAGGAGCTTCGGGCTAAGTTAGGGCTTTCGGCAGCCCAGGTGCCTTAAGGCGAAGGCGCCGTGATCAAACTGTCCTGCGAACAATCAGCAGATTGTTGTCGTGCCGATTCCACGTGTGCGGGAGCTCGAGGAGGGCGAACTCATGGTTTGGAAAGCGCTTCGGGTAATCGCTCTGCAGGAGTGTCCGCCAGTCTCCGAGGGCGTTCGACAGGATGTCTTCCACCACATAGACTCCGCCGGGGCGGAGGCTCCCTAGCGACCCGTTCATGAACGAGACATTCCCTTCCAGAGTGTGGAGGCCGTCGTCGATGATGATATCCATCTGCTCTCGCAAGGAGGGCTGCGACCAGAGATCCCGGATGGCGTTGGCGTCGAGTTGGTCGCAATAGAAGGTCTCGATGCGGTCGTCTTTGAACAAAATATCGCGGTCGATGTCCGCGCCATAAATTTGCGCATTGGGGAAGAGTTCGCGCCATCCCCGCATGGAGGCGCCGGGCGTGCCATAGACTCCCATACTTGATACGAGGTCCGGATTATTTGTGCCGAGTCCAAGCTCGAAGATGCGCAGCGGTTTCTTGCGGAGCTCGCCAAAGAGCACGGAATAGATGGTGGTGTAGTTGTGCTTGGTGCTTTTGTCGCTGCCATGCCGGGCCATGGCGCGACACATCGCCGTGGGTGCGAATATGTTAACGCCGCTGATCTCGCCCGGCACCCGAAAGGCCATGCCCTCGGGAAAGCTGTGGACCACGGGAGCAGGGTGACCGCGAAAAGTTGCGGCGAGGCCGGTCAGGTGCGAGCGGTAATACCACCGGCCAATGCGAAGCCGCTCAAACGCCCGTGGGGAAAGCTTTCGTCGCAGCAACTCACCCGCGGACTTGTTCATTCACAATCTCCAACCATGATCTTCCCAGTCTCCGATCAGTCGTTCGCTACTGCAGTTTAAGCCATAGCCAAAGAACCGCGAAATGGCGATCTCCTGCGCTCGGCGGAATGTGCGTCGATATCGCGCAGGCAGACGAATTGGGATTTATTCTCATTTCAGTCCAGAGCCGTGATTGTCGCGGTCGACTCAATGGAGGACTGATCGAGATGAGATTCTTGCGGCTTGGCGCTAGCGCTTTCACGCTTCTTCTATTTGTATTTACGGCTATGGCTCAAGAGAAGACGCCCACGCCGGTTCCGCTATCGCCGCAAGGTGCACCGGGCGCTTTAGGGGATGCAAATCCAGGCGATCAGCCGAGGATCACTCCCTTCCCTGCTCCGAAGGTTGCCGGGCATGAGACTCATACCGCGATTCTGATTCTGCCCGGCGGCTCGTATGCCCACCTGGCGACGGACCATGAAGGTTTGCAGGTGGCGAAGTAGCTGAACAACCTGGGTGTCTCGGCGTTCATGCTGGAGTACCGGCTAGGGCCGAAATATCATCACCCGATCGAGATGAATGACGCCAAGCGTGGGCTACGCTGGGTGCGCAGTCACGCGGCTGAGTATGGCTACGATCCGAATCGGATTGGGGTGTGGGGATTTTCGGCGGGCGGACATCTCGCTTCGACTTTGGGAACGCACTTCGATGCGGGTGATGCGTCGGCCGCCGATCCGATCGATCGGCTGAGCAGCCGTCCGGATTTTATGATCCTTACTTACCCTGTGATCGGGCCAATTGGGCCTGCGTCGGTGGGCTCGTTCGACAATTTACTTGGGAAGAACGCCGATCCGGCTCTGATCGAAGAGCTGACCGACGACCATCGTGTGACGGCGCAGACTCCGATGACCTTCCTGGTAGCGGCGGATGATGACAAGGCTGTCTTTCCGGAGAACAGCGTGAATTTCTACCTGGCGCTGCGCAAGGCGGGTGTTCCAGCGGAGATGCATATCTATCTCCATGGAGGACATGGCTTTGGGCTGGCGCCCTTCGATCCGGTGCTGTCTTCGTGGACAGGGCGGTTGGCAGATTGGCTGCGGGTGAATGGATGGTTGGCGACGAACTAGGAGCTATACTGCGGGCATGAAGGTCTCCGCCGCTTCTGCTGTTCTTCAAGTGAAAGACGTCTCGGATGCTCTTCGCTTTTATTGCGAAGTGCTCGATTTTGAAAAAGACTTCGAGTTCGGTCCCTATGCGGGTTTGCATTTCGGCGAATGCTATGTCCACTTGTGTGCCCATACTACGTGGAAGAGGCCGCTCGGCGGTGGGGCGGTAGTTGTGTTTGCGGATGAGGTCGATGCCTACTTTAAAACAATCAAGGAGCGCGGAGCTGAGATTGCGCTTGAGCCGACGGACGAGCCTTATGGGATGCGCGACTTTGTGATAAGAGATCCGGATGGGAATGTGCTGACCTTTGGCTGTTCACTGCCTGAGGGCATCGAAGCTCCGAAGGAGTGACCTGCTTTTTCCTCGATGTTTGGAAAAGAAAAAGGCCTCCGGCGAACCGGAGGCCTTTTCTTTGTGCTGCTGAACTTGTTTACTTCACCTTGAGGTAGATCATGACGAAGGTGAAAAGGGTAAGAGATTCGATGAAGGCGAGGCCGAGCACCAGCAGGAGCTGGATGCCGGCGCGGGCTCCGGGGTTGCGGGCGAGGGCCTCGGTGGCTGAGGCGGTCGCCTTGCCCTGGCCGAGTCCGCACAGACCGGCGGCGATGGCGATGCCGATACCGGCGCCGATCGGCACGAGGCTGACTGCGCCTGCGCCTTCGGTTCCCTGAGCGAATGCCGGCACCGCGAAGCAGAGCACCGACAGGGTCATGAGTAGATATTGCAGCTTGCGCATTGTGTTTCTCCTGCTTCCATAAGAATTGCCATCAGTGGGTGGTTGACGCTCACCGTGCTGGCGCCCTCACGCTAAATGGCGCTTCAGGTCCCGGAGTGGAAGCCGGCTCCGGCTGAAGAGCTTTGAAACTAATCCGGTAGCTCCTCGTGCGAGGTCGCCTCGGCGAGGTAGATGAAAGCGAGAAGCATCCAGACATAGGACTGGATCAACGCGACGCCAGCGTGCAGGCCGAGAAAGACGATCGGTAGAACTAACGGAAAGATCGAGAAGAAGACGAGCGTCAACAGATCGCTAGCCAGCATGTTCGCATAAAGACGGACGGTGAGCGACATGTTGCGGGCGAGGTGGGAGATGATCTCGACCGGGAGCATCAGGGGCGAGATCCACCAGACGGGCCCGAGGAAGTGCTTGAAGTAGCCGACTGCTCCCTGAGCGCGGACGCCATGGTAGTTGTAATAGAAAAATGTGATGAGCGCCAGGCCGAGCGGGACGAAGGGCTTGGCGGTCGGCGTCTCGATGCCGGGCAGCAGACCCCAGCAATTGCAGAGCAGGATGAAGAGAAAGAGCATGGTCGTCAATGGCACGTGGGGTTCGTAGCCGTGGCCGAGGATTGCTTCCCCCTGCGAACTGACGAATTCGTTGATCATCTCGGCGATGGACTGCGCCGGATTAGGCCGCTCCACATTCAGCGTCAGCCGCACGAGGATGAAAAACGCGATCAAGCCAGCGGCGGCGATCAGCTCGAGGGTCAATACATCGGTGATCGGCGCGCCGGGCGTTTCAGGATGAATGCCGATAGACGTCAACAGCGAGGTCAACGGACCGCCGACGAGCGAGTTCAGGAGCTGGGTAATGGAATGGATGAAGGCGTGCATAATTTTGTGTGATTCGGACTGCGTATAAATCAGTTGCGAGTTAACAGAACAGATTCGATCGAGAGCGCGACCATGGCGAGGGCCAATCCCGCGATGATCGCATAAACCGCACCATGCAAACACCTTAGACTAACATAGAGAGCCGCACCGGCGATGCACAGACGGAGCAGAAACATGGCGATCACGAAGCCTGTGGAACGGGGTGAGCGCTGGTTGTCGAGCTTCGCGTTGACGACGCGGATGAGACGGCGGGATTCGTAGATGCCGCCGGCGGAGATGGTTGCTCCGACGAGGAAGAGCGCGGCGGATTGCCATCCGGAGATGATCCAGATAACGGGCACGCCGATCAGGGTCAGAATGCCGATATTCCGCACCGCGCGGAAGAGTGCGGCGCTGAGATCGGCGTCGGTGAAAGTTAGGAACGGGTTTTCGTTGGGCGACAAGGGGGCTGGTGTGGGGGCGGCCATCAGGATTTCTTGCTTTTGGAATTGCCGGCGGCGAGGGCCATGCGAACGGCCTCGAGCATACCGGCGATCATGCCGAGGATGAGGCCAACGACGGTGATCCAGGTCTGATGGAGCCAGCGGTCGAGCATCGCTCCGAAAAACCAGCCGATGAGCACGGCGATGGGCAGAACGAGCGCGATCTGGATGAGGCGTTCGGCCTGGACGAGGGAGTGGGCGAGAGGTTTCTCGGGTTTGGCGTCCGGGTTGGGGGCGTTGAAGGGCATGAAGAGTATCTCCGTCATCTTAAAGGTCGAGAAGCGGCGATGGCCAATAGGAGTTACCGGGTCTTACCTGGCTCGTCCAATTAGATGTTTGGGTGTTTTTCCCAGCGGCGCCAGCGGTTGACCTCGTTTTCTGCTTTCCTCGCACTTCTCATACGGGTACGATGCAGCCTAGCTCTTAGTCCCGGAGGTTTGATGCGCCAGCTGTTTTTGTTTCCTGCCCTTTTGTGCTTTCCCGGCGTTCTGCTCGCCCAGACGCCGAAGGACCAGCTGGCAAAACCGCCAGCCGATGCCCATCACTATGTGATCGAATCCAGCGGCGGCAAGCATGGCGACTCGTGGATGTGGGTCAGTGCGGACGGTACCCACATGGGTCGCGAGAGCATGAATCTGCGCGGCCAGGTCTGGGAAGTGGACTCGAGCGGCAAGCCCGACGCGGCGGGGACACCGCAGACGCTGACCATCCGTGGTGTTACGCCCACCGGCGACGCTGCGGAAACATTTGCCCTGACCGACGGCACTGCGAGTTGGAAGAGCCCGATCGATAGCGGTTCCAGCAAGGACGCGGCGAATCGCTTCTACATGGCTTCCGGAGGGCCGATGGATCTCACGGCCTGGTTTGTCGAGGCCCTGCTTGCGACGCCAAGTCACTCGCTGAAGCTGTTGCCCGGCGGCGAGGCGCACGCGAGCAAGTTAACGACGCTCGAGGTTGGCCAGGGTGCTACCCATCGCACCGTTACTCTTTGGCAGTTGACGGGCTTAAGCAACACGCCGGTTCCGGTTTGGACGGACGCTGATGGCCACTTCTTCGCGATCACGTTTGGAATTGGCTGGCTGCCGGATGCCTATGCCGGCGAGCTGCAACATATGGAACAGGCGCAGACCGATGCCATGGCCGCTCGGGCGCCGGTTCTTGCTAAAGAGCTTACGAAGGTTCCGACCGGGCCCGTTGCGTTCACCCATGTCAAGCTTTTTGACGCCGACGGTCTACGCTTTCTCGACGACCAGACAGTGGTCGTCAACGCCGGCAAGATTGTCGCCGTCGGGGCGGCGAACAGCGTCGTTGTTCCTGATGGCGCGCAGGTGATCGAAGGCAAAGGCAAGACGCTGGTCCCCGGCATGTGGGACTGTCACATGCACGTGGGTGATGACTATACCGGACCTCAGGAGCTGTCGCTGGGAGTGACCTCGGTGCGTGATCCGGGCAACAACGACAAGCTGACTATCGACCGCCGCACCCGTGCCGCGGAGGGTAAGCTGCTCTTCCCGCATGTCTACCCTTCGTCGCTGATTGATGGCAAGGGGCCATACACGGCGCAGGTTGCCAATGTGGCCACCAGCCAAGCAGAGGCGATCGCGCTGGTTGACAAGGCGAAAGAAGAAGGGTTTACCGGGGTGAAGTTCTACGGCACCTTCAATCCGGCGTGGCTGCCGGCGACGATTGCCGAGGCGCATAAGCTTGGGCTTCATGTGCATGGCCACATTCCGGCGGGGATTCGTCCGCTTGAGGCCGTCAATGATGGCTATGACGAGGTCACGCACATCAACTGGATCGTGATGCAGGCGGTGCCGGCGAGCGTGTTGCCGACCGACAATGGCATCGGGCGCTTTGAGGCTCCGGGGCGTTATGCGAAGGACATGGATGTCAACGATCCGGCGCTGACGGAGTTGATTTCGACGATGGCATCGAAGCACATTTACTCCGACCCGACGATGGTGGCATTTGAGGGACTGTACGTTCCGGACAACGGCGAGCTGTCGCCCGCATATGCGCCGTTCGTCGGGACTTTGCCGCCAACGGTGGAGCGCGGATTCCGGACCGGGGGCTTCGCCGTGCCGAAGGACCTGACGCGGGCGGACTACCGTGCGAGCTGGGCGAAGATGATCCAAATCCTCACCAAGATGCACCAGGCGGGGATACCCATCGTGGCCGGTACCGACGGGAGCGGAATTGAGATCATTCGTGAGCTGGAGATTTATGAGCAGGCTGGTTTCACTCCGGCCCAGACTCTGGCTGCGGCAACTATTGTGCCGGCGACGCTGGTTGGGCAGGACGCTCATACTGGCTCTATTAGGGTTGGCAAGAATGCCGATCTGACGCTGGTTGAGGGTGATCCGGAAAAGAACATTAGCGATCTGCGGCAGACGCGCGTTGTCATGCTCGACGGCAAACTGCTGGATGCTGATGCTCTTCGGCAGGCGGTTGGTTTTTCGGGTAGGCCGAAACCGGTGGAGGCCGCGCAGTAGCTGGCATTCGACGATAGAACCAGAAGGTCGCGGGTCTCCGCGGCTTCTGAGCGGCTGATTTGGTGGATAATGCTGATATGACTGGCATTCAATTTGTCACCGATGAGCAAGGGAGACGGGTCGCCGTCCAGATCGACTTGAAGCGCCATAAGGCGCTTTGGGAAGACCTAGAAGACGTTCTCGTTTCAAGGAAGCGCAGTGCGGAAAAGAGCATTCCTTTTGAAAAGGTAAAGGCACGGCTGATCAAGAGCGGAAAGCTCCGTGGAGAGATATAAGGTTGGTGTCAAGCCAAGCGCATTAAAAGAGCTGGAACGATTGTCCCCTCCATGGGTCGATAGAATCTTTCTCCGCATTGGAAATCTCAAAGACGACCCGCGTCCTGCTGGCTGCAAGAGCTGAAGGGCGGCGACGCCGAGTGGCGCATCCGGATCGGCGACTATCGCGTGGTCTACACCATCGATGATCGCAAGGCGCGGGTCGAAGTTACTCGAGTTCGGCACCGTCGCGAGGTCGATGACGACTAGACGGAGCGCGCGCCGCGTGAAACTCGGAGGAGCGGTAAAGCATTTCTGAATTGAGAGGCAAGTGAGTGTTTGAATCGGAGTTTGAGCGTGGGCTGTTTGCGCTGCGCCAGGAAAAGCTGAAGCAGATTGCCGCCCTCGGGCAGCAGACTTATCCCAACCAATATATTGCGACGCATACCATCCCTGAGATTCGGGCGAAGTATGGCGAGGCTGCGGGCGAGGCGCTAGAAGCCGAGCGGGTGAATGTCTCCGTCGCTGGACGGTTGATGGCGATTCGTGGACAGGGCAAGGCCGGGTTTGCGCACCTGCAGCAGAATGGGGAGCGGCTGCAGATTTATGTTCGGCAGGATGCTGTCGGCGAACAGGGATTCGCGCTCTACAAGTTGCTCGATCTGGGCGACCACATCGGCGTGACGGGATATCTCTTCCGTACGCGGACCGGCGAGCTGAGCGTTCACGTCGAGACGATTACTTTCCTCGCGAAGGCTATGCTGGCTTTGCCGGAGAAGTATCACGGCCTCTCCGATACCGAGTTGCGCTACCGGCAGCGATATGTCGACCTCTTCATGAACACCGATGTTCGCGAGGTCTTTGTGAAGCGGGCGGCGGTGCTGCGGGCTTTGCGGAAGTTCTTTGACGAGCGCGGATACATTGAGGTCGAGACGCCGATGATGCAGCCGATCGCAGGTGGCGCGGCGGCGAAACCTTTCACTACTCACCACAATGCGCTTGATCTCGACCTATTCCTGCGCATTGCTCCGGAGCTTTATCTCAAGCGGCTGGTGGTTGGTGGGCTGGATCGCGTTTATGAGATCAATCGGAATTTTCGCAATGAGGGGATCTCGACCGCAGCATAATCCTGAGTTCACGATGCTGGAGTTCTATCAGGCGTATGCGAACTATCACGACTTGATGGACTTGACGGAAGAGATTGTCAAGTTTGTCGCGATGGAGGTGAATGGGACGACGAAGACGACGTTCAATGATGTCGAGATTGATCTTACAAAGTGGGAGAAGCTGTCGATGCTGGAAGCCATTGTTAAGTGGTGGCCGGCAAACTTCAAACCTGCGGCGACGGAGCTAGATTTCTCGAACTGGAGAAGGTTCTATTATTTCGTCGACAACGTTGCCCCTTTAGCTGATCACACTCTTGAGAATGCAGTGTCAAAAAATCTTCAAACGGCCTTGACGCGCGCGCGCGATGGTCAGGCCCTTGGAGCGAATATCGGAAAACATATAGCGGCCATCTTCGAAGCCGTCGCCGAACCATATCTCATCCAGCCGACGATCATCTACGACTTCCCTCTCGCGGTCTCTCCGCTCTCAAAGGTCAAGCCGGATGAGCCAGATTGGGTGGAACGCTTCGAGTTCTATATTGGAGGCTTTGAAGTCGGCAACGCCTTCAGCGAGTTGAACGATCCTGAGGATCAGCGCAGGCGCTTTGAAGCGCAGATCACCGAGCGTGAACGCGGTGACGATGAAGCACATCAGATGGATGAGGACTATGTGCGCGCGTTGGCCTATGGATTGCCTCCGACGGGCGGCGAAGGGATCGGCATCGACCGGCTAACGATGATCCTGACCGGGTCGAAGTCGATTCGGGATGTGATTTTGTTCCCGCTGATGCGTCCGGTTCAGGATACGGGCGGTGAGTCCGCTGATCCTGAAGAGTTTGATCCGATGCCCTAAACAAAAGCGCGCGTTCTGGTAATGTAGTCACATTAGGACTACATTTGGAATAGAACCGCAGGGGGATCAATGAACACCGCAGATACTTACGTCCGCGCCCGTATCGATACCGACACGAAGGAACGTGCCTCGGCGGCCCTCGAAGCAATGGGCCTGTCTGTCTCCGATGCGATTCGCTTGCTTATGGTGCGTGTGGCGAGGGAACGGCGCCTTCCCTTCGATGTGAAGGTTCCAAATGCGACCACGCGGAAGGCGATCGCCGAACTGGAGTCTGGACAGGGCAAGTCCTTCGCCAGCATCGATGCACTGATCGCGGACCTGCGTGCGGAGGATTGATCGTTCCTCGGCTTTCAAGCGCGATTACAAGCGCGAGTCCAAGGGTAGGCACAGGACGACGCTTGATTCAGATTTGACTCAAGTTCTTGCGCTCCTATTGGACGACAAACCTCTCGAACCGCGACAACGCGATCATGAACTTGGCGGCGAGTGGGGTGGATATCGCGATTGCCATATCAAACCCGACTTACTGCTGATTTATCAAAAGCCTGACGCGGAGACCCTCCGGTTGGCGAGGCTTGGTTCGCATAGTGAGATATTCGGCTGACAGGTAAGAGGCTATTGCTTTCATGACGCTCGCAGGATCTCATCCCGAAAAAACGCGCTGCCTCGCACTGTTAGCCGGTCTTGGCGTCGGCGCGGCAATTCACTATTACAAAAACCTAGCTCTGGCCGCCGAGGCGCGTGGACGCGCGTTGGACCTGGTGATGGCGCATGCGCGGAGCGCTCGCGTCTTTGAGTATGTCGAGACGGGGGACCGCGATGGACTGGCCGGTTATCTGAACGGCTTCATCATTCGGCTGCAGGCGGCGGGTGCGGAGTTTGCGGTGGTTCCGGCGGTGACTCCGCATTTCTGCATTCGCGAGCTGATGGCGATCTCTCCGTTGCCGGTGTTGAGCATATTTGAGCCGCTGGTTCGGGAGATTGCGCGGAGAGATATCCGTCGCGTCAGCGTGTTTGGCAGCGAGCCGGTGATGAAGGCGGGGCTCTATGGTCAGCTTGGCGAGATTGAGGTCGTCGGCCATCGGCCGGAGGAATTGCAGTATATTCGCGACGGCTATCAGGCTCTGTTGGACACGGGTGTTGGCACGGCGGAGCAACACGCCGGGTTCACGGCGCTTGCGCATACGATCATCGAGCGCGATCGAGTGGATGCGATCGTTCTGGCTGGGACGGATTTGGCGCTGGTCTTCAATGAGTCGAATACCGACTTCCCTTATCTGGACTGCGCCGCACTGCATCTTGCGGCGATTAAGAGTTTTCTTTTCGAGAGAGCAGGGTGACCGAATGAAATTAACAGGTCATTCTGCAAGCTTCTTGTAAAGCGGACCGCACCTGTCGTGGCTGGCGTAGTAGGTGGCCATCACGTCAGGAGTGGCCGGACGATCTCGATAGAAGAGCAGCGTTGGCTTGTCCTTATACGTGGTCCGCTCCGCTTCGCGGTAACCGGATTTCTCGGCGAGATGAATGGATGCGGCATTTTCAGGGTGAATGATGCAGGCGGTTTTTGTCGCGCTAAAGTGTGCATCACCCCAGAGGAGAATAGCTCTAACAGCTTCTGTCGCGTAGCCCTTCCCATGTGCGGCGGAAGAGAAGACCCATCCTGCCTCGGGAGTATCTCCTAGCGATGGGTCGAGATCGCGCTTCAGGTCGGCGAAGCCGAGTTCTCCCAGGAAGTTTCCCGTGGCTTTTTCTTCTACGACCCAATAGCCGAAGCCGAGCAATTCCCAATGGCCGGCGTATCGCAGCAGGCGGGACCAGGACTCTTCGGCGGTGAGTGGAACTCCGCCGATGTAGCGCGTAACGATTGGGTCTGCCCAGAGACTGGCGCAGGCGGCGAAGTCTTCGAGGCGATGTCCGCGCAGCGTGAGGCGGTCGGTCTCCAATATTGGAATGGTCACTCTGGACTATTCTCCCAGCATGAAGCGCTGGACCCTAGTTGCGCGCCCGGTTCCGCCGTTGCACTCGATCAGCGTTGCGCACATGCGGGCGTCGTTGCGGGCTGGTTCAAATTTGCCCGGCATGCCGGTGAGAAACCGGGCAAGCACCAGCTCTTTTTCAACACCGATGACGCTGTCGTAGGGGCCGCTCATGCCGACGTCGGTCTGGTAGGCAGTGCCTCCGGGGAGGATGCGGTCGTCGGCGGTGGGAATATGCGTGTGGGTGCCGAGAAGCGCCGTTACGCGTCCGTCGAGATACCAGCCCATCGCGACTTTCTCCGAGGTCGCCTCGCCGTGGAAATCGACCAAAATCGTCTTCGCTTTGATCTGTTTGAGTACTGCGTCGATGGTGCGAAAAGGGTCTTCCGGGGTGTTCATGAAGACCCTGCCCTGCAGGTTCACCACGGCGTAGGCCTGCCCGTTCGGCAGCATACCTTCGTAGAAGCCGTAGCCGGGCGCGGAGGGAGCGTAGTTTGCCGGGCGCACGATGCGGCGCGGGCGTTCATGGCTGTCGGCTGGGACCGACTGCATATATTCAATGATCTCCTTCTTGTCCCAGACGTGGTTGCCAGTGGTGAGCACGTGAGCGCCGAGATCGAAGAGTTCGTCCGCAGTGGCCGGAGTGACGCCGAAGCCGCCCGCGGAGTTTTCCGCGTTGATTACTACCAGATCGACATGGTGCTGGGCGATCAGTGAGGCGAGATGTTCCCCGACAATGCGCCGGCCGGGACTGCCAAATACATCCCCCACGAAAAGAATTTGCAATCAATCACTCCCTATTTTGGTTTGGTTACAAATTGATGAATGCTCTGCGTCCGCAAGCACAGCATTTCGCTGGACAAGTTACGAATGCGTACAATTCACAGTGCTGAATCGGCGGTCGATGTGTTAGCGTGACCGCATGGCCGCGAACACCAGATTCTGCACCGGAATCCATACTTTAGTCCTGCTTGCCGCAGATCCCGATGTTCAGCAAACTTCGGACGAGATAGCCCGCAAACTGAATACCAATCCAGTCGTCATTCGTAGAGTACTATCATTGCTGCGGCAGGCGGGCCTGGTCAGCAGCCAGAAAGGCCCGAGCGGCGGTTCGAAGCTGGCCAAGCCAGGCAAGGCGATTAAGCTCGGCGACATCTACCGGGCGCTTGAACCAGTCTCGATCTTCCCTGGCTCGAACCTCACTGGCGACCATGCGGACAAGGTGAATGGAGCGCTCGAAAAGATCTACCGCGACGCCCAGGAAGCGCTCGAGGCGGAGCTTGATGGCACAACACTCAACCAACTGGCAAAGAAGTCCGAAAAGAAGAAGAAATAGCCATCAGCATAACCCCAGCGATTCCGCGGCGTTCCCCCGAACCATCCTCCAGTCTCGCCCCGAGGGGCCGACTGCCGGGCGTGGCTTCCGATCTGCGTAAGATTTACGGTGTGGTAACAAATCCGTTGCCGCCGCGCGACTTATTTTCAAGAATTGCGTCCCAGTGGAGTGGAAGTCTTCGCGGAGGGCGCGGAGGCAACGACACAGGACGATGACGGGGTCTATCATGACCAACGAGTTCACTCGACGTCTTAATGCTGTTTAGCTTTTCATTTTTTTAAACGAGGCGCAATGCAAAGGTCTTTCGGTCGTTTCTCAGGGTTCTCTCTAGTTGTGCTGTCTATCGCTGTTCTGAGTCTCTCTGCTGCATCCCATGCGTCCGCGCAGGACCGGATCGTCGAGGCTATCGAAAATGGCAAAGTATCGGCGCTGCCGGGGACAATGCATCCTCTGGCGCAGGCCCGATTCGATCAGGGCCCGCTCGACGGCGGTCGAAGGCTGCCGGGAATGAGTATCGATTTTCAGCGCACTCCAGCTCAACAGTCGGCGCTGGCGGCGCTGTTAAAAGCTCAGCTGGATCCCTCGTCGCCCAGCTACCATCACTGGCTCACAGCGGAGGAGTTTGGCGCCCAATTCGGGATGAGCCACTCGGACATCGGAAAGGCTACGGCGTGGCTGCAGTCTCAGGGTTTCACCATTGACAAAGTGGCCGACAGCCAAAATTCCATTCGTTTCAGTGGCATGGTAGCGCAGGCCGAGGCGGCTTTTCACACGCAAATCCACAAGTACACAGTGAACGGTCAGGTACATTTCGCCAATTCGACAGCAGTGTCGCTGCCTCAGGCGCTGGCCTCCAGCGTGATCCATGTCGGAGGTCTGAACAATTTCGGCCCCAAACCAGGCAACGTGCGCCCGAATAACCTTAGATCTGGGCCCAAACCAGCTTTTACTTCAGGATCGAATGCTCCGGATGCGGGCAGCCACTATCTGGCGCCCAGCGATTTTGCGATCATTTACGACTTGAATCCGCTTTATACCGCAGGCTTCAACGGTTCCGGGCAAACGATTGGGATCATGGGCCAGACGGACATCGTGATGGCCGACATCACCGATTTCCGCACCAATGCGCAGTTGCCGGCTTACAACACAACGGGCAACCCCACGTTCACCAGCTACCTGATTCCAGGTGCAACCGATCCCGGGGTTCAGTATCTCTCGGGCGACGTTAACGAGGCCGATCTCGATATCGAGTGGTCAGGCGGCGTTGCGCCAAATGCCAACATACTCTTCGTAATCTCGAGCGAGGACGAGATTTTCGACGCGTTGCAGTATGCGATCGAGAACACGATCAATGGCTTGCAGGTGCCGATCCTCAGTATCAGCTACGCGGGCTGCGAAGCTGCACAATCCACTGCCGCGATACAAAGCCTCGAAGCAAGTTTTCAGCAGGCGAATGTCCAGGGGCAGACGGTCATAAACTCCTCCGGAGACTCGGGCGCGGCGGCGTGCGACGATCAAACAGAAATAGTAACCTCCGCCGTCCAGGGTTTAGCGGTGAACTATCCAGCCAGCAGCGCCTACGTGACCGGTCTCGGCGGCAGCGAATTCATGGGTGACGGCACCGCCGCGAATCCCTCGACTGGGGCTGATCAATATTGGTTGGGCACGGGATCGACTGACCTGTTGACCTCGGCCAAGTCTTATATCCCGGAGGGAGCATGGAACGACACTGCTTTTGTAATCCCCCTTGGCGGCGGTCTCTCGGCCGGCGGCGGTGGTAAGAGTATTCTTTTCACCAAGCCAAGCTGGCAGGCAGGCGTCCCCGGGATTCCGAACGACAATGCGCGCGACGTGCCGGACCTCTCCCTGAGTGCTTCCGCAGACCATGACGGCTATCTGGTTTGCACCCAGATTATTCTTGCCTCCGACGACAACCCAGATCCGACCAGTGCCGACTTCACTTCCAGTTGCAGCGTTGGATTCAGGATCTCCGATCCTAATTACGCAGGCCCGCCGGACGAAGACGATAACGGCTATCCGACTATCTACGGTGGGACCTCGGTCGCCGCGCCGAGCTTCGCCGGAATTCTTGCCCTGATCGAGCAGAAGCTAGGCACCCCTTTGGGGAATATCAATCCGACCCTCTACACGCTGGCGTCGAATTCCGCCACCTATGCCTCGGCTTTCCACGACATCACAACGGGCAATAATGAGGTGCCGTGCACAAGCGGGTCGCCAAACTGCCCCACCAGCGGCACACAGGTGATCGGCTACGTGGCGGGCACCGGATATGACGAGGCGACCGGGCTTGGTTCCGTCGATGGAAACGAGTTGGCTATCGCGTTTGGGACAGTCGAAACCAAGGCAGGAACCACTACCGGGGTTGTCTTGACGCCGACAGCTCCGGTGGTGGGTCAGGCAATAACGCTAAGCGCTACCATTAAACCCAACACCGGCAGCGCTACAGCGCCAACCGGCACCGTGATTTTCTCGGTTGACGGCGTCGCGGTGAACACCGCCGATGTGACGGCTGGCACCGCGACGTATTCCCCGTACAGCTTCTCGACCGGCGGGACGCATACGATCACGGCGGCGTATTCGGGCGACTCGAACTACTTCGCTTCAACGACCACGTCGACCGTCACGGTCACCGCGGCTTCAACTGCGGCGCCGACGACAACTACTCTCTCCACGGGGGGAGTGACCACCGTCGCCCTTAACCAAGGATCGATCACGCTCACGGCGACAGTCACGTCGGCTACAGCGGGGACGATAGCCGGGCAAGTTGAGTTCACGATCGGCACGGTCACCCTTGCGCCGGTCCAAGTGACGTCCGGAGCGAGCGGTTCCGCAACGGCATCGACGACGGTTGCTGCAACAGCCGCCAACGGATTCACGGCCGGAACCACCTCGATTTCAGCTGCGTACGGCGGCGATTCGGCTTATTCCGGATCGGCTTCAACAGCGACGGTGATTTCGGTCACCAATCCGGCTCTGACGATGACGGTGGCGAACATGACCATCTCCGGATCCGCGCCCGGCAATACGGGGACATCGGCGATTTCGATTACCTCGACCGGCGGGTATGCGGGAACGGTGAACCTTACGGCAACGGCAACGACGCTGGATGCGAGTTATTCCATCACGCCCACTTCGGTCTCGATCGCCAGCGGCGGGACCGGAACGGCGTCGATCAGCATCCAGACAATCGCCTCAGACATCAGGAAGGGCGTGAACGGCAATCTGAGGAGGGCGACGACAAGCAATAATCGGGTCATCGTGGGGGCCGCGGCGGCCTTCCTTGGCGGCATCTTCCTGCTGGGCATTCCGGGCTTCCGGAAGAAGCGGTGGCCGATGCTGACAATGCTCCTGTTGCTGGGTGCGCTGAGCGGCGGAATAGGCTGTGGCGGCGGTGGCGGTGGAAGCGGTTCGGGGGCTTCTCCGAAGGGCACTTATACGGTGACGGTGACGGCGACAGACAGCGCGACCGCCTCGATTACCGTGTCAACCAACTTTACGGTGACGATCCAGTAGAAAGCCGGGTGGAGTGTTCAGCGTGAAAGGCCAGAGGCTTATGCCTCTGGCCTTTTTGTGCCGGTTAACTGCGGCAGCTAAAGGCGCCGATGCTAGAACTTCACGACAGGCGCGGTTTTGGCTCCTTCGCTGGCGGCGAAGTAGGCGTTGTCAGGCTGGAAGCCGGCGAATCCAGCCCAGATGCTGTTGGGGAATTGGCGGATGAAGGTGTTGTAGGCCTGCAATGCCTGGTTGTAGCGGTTGCGCGCGACGGAGATCCGGTTCTCCGAACCCTCGAGCTGGTCCTGCAAGGCGAGGAAATTCTGGTTCGATTTCAGCTCGGGATAGTTCTCAGAGAGCGCGAGCAGCCTGCCGAAGGCGCTGTCGAGCTTGCCGTTGGCCTCGATCTTGCTCTGCGGGTCGCGGGCGTTGAGGAGTCCGGCGCGGGCATTGGCGATGTCGCCGAAAACAGTCTCTTCGTGAGTCGCAAAGCCCTTCACTGTGGCGACAAGGTTTGGGACCAAATCGGCGCGGCGCTGCAACTGGACGTCGACTTGCGACCAGGCGGCCTTCTTGGTCTCGTCCAATGAAACCATCTGATTCTTGGCGCTGACGTAACTGCCAAACACCATTAGCAGAACGACTACGATGACGGCTACGATTCCCAATCCAACTACGAGTCCACGCTTCATTCGAACACTCCCTTTTGAAAACCCAGGCCTAAGCCTTTCGTGCTTGACTATTGTTCGGGGCCATGGCCCCACGCTTCCACCAACGACGAAGACACCGTCTCTTCGCGATTGCAGCCTAATCTTACCAGTCTCCCGATGCTCCGCCGCCGCCGGAGCTTCCGCCACCGAAACCGCCAAAGCCTCCTCCGCCGTCGCCGCCTCCTCCTCCTCCTCCACCGAAGCCTCCGCCCCCGAGGAACATGCCGAGCAGGAAGCCGATCGTGCCGGACGGCGCGAAGCGGGCGAGCAGGAAGAAGATAACGAGGAGGACTGCGCCGCCGATCAGCAACTGGCCAAGGCTGATCTGTTTGCCCTCACGTTGAGGCGGCCCGCGACGGGGCGCGGCCTGAAGATCGACTCCGGCATCGGCGGCGATGACCTGCGCGACCTGGACGACGGCGGAAGAGATCGCGGCGTTGTAGTTCCCTGCTTGCAATTGCGGAACGATGGAACGGCCGATGACGCCGACCTTGCTGTCGGGGAGAATGCCTTCGAGGCCATAGCCGGTCTCGATGCGGCGCTTGCGGTCCTGAATGGCGAAGAGCAGGATGACACCGCGGTCGGTTCCCTTTGCGCCGACCTTCCATTTGTCTTCGAGGGCGGTGGTGAATTCTTCTATCGGCTCGCCGTCGAGAGATTTGACCGTGACCACGGCAATCTGCGCGTGGGCCTGGAGATCGACCTGCCGGCAGAGCGCGTTTAGCCCCTGGATGGTCTGGGGCGAAAGCGCTCCGGCAAGGTCGCTGACGTAGTTGGTGGGCTGGGGAAGGTCCTGGACCCGCTCGGCGCGGAGAAGCGGGGCGGCGATAACGACGAAAAGAGCCGCGATGATGGCGCGAATCGAACGGACTTGCATCAGCTCGATTGTACTCATTCAGCCAGATGGAGAAATTGGTCGCGCGAAGGCAATGAAAGGGGCTGCCGTCTGGCACCCCCTTTCATTGCTCGTTGGTTGAGCTGGGCTCGGAATTGCTATTTCGTACCGCCATTCGACGCCATGGCGTCAGTCTTCTGGCTGATCTCCTGGGCCATCTGCAGATGCTGGTTAATGATCGGCGCATACTGAGTGGCGGCGCCTTTCACGGCGAGGTTGGAGCCCTGGTCAGCCTCGGAGTGGAAGTCGGCCAGGTCGCCTTTATGGTCTTTGACCATGTCTTTCATGTAGGCCTTATCGAAATCGTCACCGTTCAATGCCTGGAGTTTGGCGATTGTCGCCTTGTCCTTCTTCGAGGGGCCGTCGGGGATTTTCAGGCCGATTTGTTGCGCGATCGGTTTCAACTGATCGCCCATCCTGGTGTGATCATCGACCATTTTCTGAGCAAACTGTTTCACGCCGGCATTGTTGCTTTTCTGCAAGGCCAGCTGGCCGAGTTGGACCTCTGCCATGCCGCCTTCCAGTGCGTTCTTCAGGAAGACGCGATCCTGGGGGCTGGTCGCCCCAGCCGGAACGGCGTTGATGCCGTTGGCGGTGGTGTTCATGTTGTTGGTTGTGGTGCTCTGCGGATTATCCAGCCCGGTCTGCGCGGGCTGTCCCTGGGGCATCGTTTGCGCCATCGCGGTCACCCCGCATAGCAATAATGGGCCGGCAAATGCTGCGAAGAAGGAAGAAGTTCGGCGGAAAGAGATCATGGCGGTGTACTCCTCACTGATTTGGATGCCGGGTTGCCTCTGGCGGGAGGCCTATCCTGAATACGTAGTGCATTCCCGAAAGGACGCATGCGTCATCCCTTTCATATTCATACGCGCCGGAGTGTCACACCGCCCACATCTGGCCGAACGCTCCAAGCGGGTGATGACGCCCCCTGCTATATCCTGAAGATTGACCATGACTGAGACGAACCTGCTGCAGATAGCCCCTCCCGTTGCCCGCGTTGAGCATACCGAGAAGACCCTCCACAACCACACTTTGATCGACGACTACGCATGGCTTCGGGAAAAATCCAGTCCCGAGGTGATTGCGTATCTTGAGGCCGAAAACGCCTATACCGATACGGTGATGAAACCGACCGAGGCGCTGCAAAAGACGCTCTACAACGAAATGGTGAGCCACATCAAAGAGACGGATGAGTCGGTTCCCTATAAGGATGGCGGCTACTTCTACTATTTGCGCACTGAGCAGTCGCTGCAGTATCCCATCTATTGCCGCAAGAAGGGCTCGATCGACGCTCCGGAAGAGATCATGCTCGATGTGAACAAATTGGCCGAGGGCGAGGCATTTATGGCCATTGGCGGCATGTCGGTTTCAGATGATGGCAACCTGCTGGCGTATTCGACCGATACCACCGGTTTCCGGCAGTACACCCTGCATGTGAAGGACCTGCGCAGCGATGAACTGCTTGGCGAGCGCGTGGAGCGGGCGGGTTCGATCGAGTGGGCGAACGATAATGTGACACTCTTCTATACCGTCGAGGACGAGGAGCAGAAGCGGCAGTATCAGCTCTACCGGCATACGCTCGGCGCCCCGCATGATCAAGACCCGCTCGTGTATGAGGAGAACGACGAGCGCTTCAACATTGGCGTGGGGAAGACGCGTGATGGCAAGTATCTACTGCTGGAATCGGCGAGCCACACGACAAGCGAACAGCGTTTTCTCTCGGCGGACGATCCGACTGGCCCATGGACGCTAATTATGGGGCGCCGGGATGAGCATGAGTATTATGCCGACCACCGGAGCGGCCTGTTCTACATTCGGACCAACGATAGAGGACGCAATTTTCGGTTAGTGACGGCGCCGGCTAATTCGCCTACGCCGGATAACTGGAGCGAAGTAATTCCGCACCGCGCTGAAGTGATGCTGGAAGATATCGACCTGTTTTCTTCGTTCTATGTGGCTTATGAGCGGTCCGATGGTCTGCCACGCTTGCGTGTAGCGCGCTTCGCAGGGGACGGCGTTGAGGCTGGGCCGGCGGTCGATATCGGGTTTCCTGAGCCGGTTTACAGCGCGCATCCGCATACCAATCACGAATTTGTAACAACGACATTCCGCTATAGCTACCAGTCGCTCGTGACTCCGGGTTCAGTCTATGAATATGACGTGGAGTCTGGCGCCTCGGCGCTGCTGAAGCAGCAGGAGGTTCCGGGCGGATTCGATCGCGAGCTCTACCAATCGGAACGGCTGTTCGCGACTGCCGACGATGGCGCGAAGATTCCGGTATCGCTGGTGTATCGCAAAGACATGAAGGGTGAGGGAACGAATCCGCTCCATGTGTATGGCTATGGGTCCTATGGCTACTCGCTGCCGATCGGTTTCAACAGCAATCGCCTGAGCCTGCTCGATCGGGGCTTTGTGTTTGCCTATGCGCATGTTCGCGGCGGGGGCGATATGGGCAAGCCGTGGCACGATGCCGGCCGGCTAATGCAGAAGCGTAATACGTTTACGGATTTTGTTGCTGCGACTGAGGAGCTGTTGAAGCAAGGATATGGCGATCCGAAGCGAGTCTCAGCCGAGGGGGGCAGTGCGGGCGGATTGCTGATGGGAGCGATTGTCAATCTTCGCCCCGAACTCTATCACGCGATCGTGAGCCACGTGCCGTTTGTGGATGTGATGAATACCATGCTCGACGCTTCCCTGCCGTTGACGGTTCCCGAATATGAAGAATGGGGAAACCCGAACGAAGCGGAAGCCTTTGACTATATGTTGAGTTATTCGCCGTACGATAACTTGCAGGCGGGGAGTTATCCGGCGATGTTAATCAAGACTTCGCTCAACGATAGCCAGGTTATGTACTGGGAACCGGCAAAGTACGTGGCTAAGCTGCGGACATTGAAAATGGGCGACTCCGAGTTGATGCTGCATACAAACATGAGCGCCGGCCATGGCGGGGCCTCGGGGCGATATGACTATTTGAAAGAGATTGCCTTTGATTATGCGTTTCTCTTGAAAGAAGTGGGTGCGGAGAAAAGTTAGCTCCACGCTTCGGTCTTCCAGAATGCGTGACCACTGAGCCGCTCGGCCGCGAAAAGGAACAGCAAGCCAAGGACAAAGACGCCAGGGACGATGGGCCAGCGGCCCTCCACGGCGTCCAGAATGGCATCCGCCAACTGGATAAAACCAGTGAGCGCCAGCAAGTTGCCGAGTGCTCTTGTCTTTCGGATCGCCATAAGGACGAATAACAGCGCCGCTATACACAGGTTGCGAGAGGCAAGATAGCCGGCGTAGATGTGCACTGCGCCATTGATCTGGTCGTGTGGAGAGACAAGCATTGCGGGATTCACGAGTGCGATGATTCCCCCAGCAGCCATCAGGAGAGCACCGACGAGCACGACGGCGCATACCCACCAGGGCGCAGCTTGATGGTCGCTGGATACGCTGCGGCCGGAAGTTCGTTGGACATTCGATTGCTTAGATCCGCTCATACCCCACCCCCCGCTGCACAGTAGCGCAATAACCTGCGATACGCGCCTTGGGCGATGGGGGTTCCGGGTAATTTGGCTCGCCGGGCCGATTACGCTTCGTTGCGAGCGCGGGTGAGGTTCATCATGGTCTGATGAGTTCCGAGCACCTCGGGGCCTTCTCCGTCCGCCGGCGGCGTAAGCTGCGTGTATTTTCCGTCAGAGCCCAGAACCCAAGCCTGGCGTTGATCGCGCAGGCAGACGTCGAGAAACTCCCACAGCTTCTTCCGATATTGCTGATCGATTCATCAATACGCTCACGGAGCGCTTCCATTTGCTTTCGATCACGCCGTACATGGTCATGGGTCGGCGCCGCGACAATGATCTCCGGCCCGGCATGCGTAGTTTTACCGTCGGTGAATACGTCATCTTATACCGCATAGATGAGGAAGACGTCCTGATTCTGCATGTGGTGCGCGGTAGCAGAAATCTCGAAGCCATGTTCGGCTAATGGAGAGTTCCCGCTCACCATCAAAGATACAAATGCCGAGGCCACTCCGAAACCGGCAGCTTCCGCCGAATAGAAGCCCGGGTCCAATCCGTAAACGCAACCGGCCAGAAGCAGGTAAGCAGCAGCCAGGACCACTTCAGTACCTCCGGCCCAAAGATCACAGCCACCGCCGCAGTCATCACCACCCATTTCCCATACCGATAGAGCCGCCCGCGCGCAGGAGTATTGATCGGCAGCAGCATCGCCGCAAATAAAGGACTCATCCCGATCCCGGCAAACAGCAGGTCCCGCGCCAGGCCAACGTTACCGCGAAAGTACGACACCGCAGCCGCCTCCACCAGCGCCACCGGTACGGCGATAATCAACCACTTCAGCCAAGGCCGCGAACAAACCGCCCGCGCCTCCCGCTTCCCTTCGCGAAGCAGCCTCGCCTCTCCTGAAGTCAGCAGCACCTTCCGATACTGGCAGTTTGCCATTCCCGCATCGCCAAGCGTCCTCATCGCAAGCCTGTCCGCTTCCTCAGCAGAACTTCCGCCGACAACAGTAGCCTCCCGCGCCGACTCATAATGCTCGCCAATCTCCCGCCTTACTTGAGCAGCAGAATCGGCCGCCAAACCCCGCGTCGCTTCTCTCAGCCAAATCTCCAATGCACTCATCGCTACGCCTCCCCTAAAATCGACCCGACCGCTCGCGAAATCTGCCGCCACTCCGCGCGGTCCTTGACCAACATCCCGCGTCCGGCCCGGGTGATGCGGTAATGCCGCCGAGCCCGGCCATTCTCCACGCTCTCATACGACTCCACCATCCCCTCGCTCTCCAACTTGTGCAGCGCGGGGTAAAGAGTGCCTTCCTTGAAGTCCAGCACCCCCTCGGAGCGCTCCTTGATCTTCTGCGCAATCCGGTACCCATGGCCCGGCTCCTGCGCCAGAGACTCCAGGATCAACGTCGGCAGCGTTCCCTTGAAATTCATGTATACCTCGTATTCCTATGCATAGGTGTACGACATAAACTCCATTTTGTCAATGAATTCGCTAGAGCAATTAGTTGGCGCGGCTATCGCTGCTCCTGAAATACCAGATGTTCTCGAAAAAACGGCAGCACATCAGTATAGACGCGGCCATTTGCGCCCCAGTTCTTGTCTCCCCATCCGCCGTTATATTCTTCGGCTTCATGAGGGATGCCAAACTCATTGAGCAAATGGGTGAAAGACTGGTTTCCGTAGACGTGGTCCTGGTTCCCGTCGCTGCGGCCCCAGTCAAACTTGAATCCGCGCAGCGATTTCAAATTCTCTGCATAGGCCGGAATCATCGATCCGAGAAGAAATCCGTCCCGCAGCCGCGCCGTTAACTGCGAATCGATGACCAGCTCCTCGCCGGCCTTGTGCGCAGGCAGGTCGGTGTAAAGCGGCGGCTTCTCCGGATCAGGCAGAAACGCTTCAAAGATGCTCAGAAAAATCGATGAGAAGATGTCCTTCTTCACGTCGTCAAGCGAAGTGGCCCCGGCCAGCACCTCCCAGTTAGGCCGCGAATACATCGTCTGGATCCCCGGCCCGCTCGTCGCCACAGGATGCAGCGCATACACCGAACCGAACACCTCAGGATGGCGCATCGCCAGGCGGATCGCGCCATATCCTCCCATGCGGTCACCAGCGATGCCTCGCGAGTCGCGAGTCGGTAACGTCCTGAAACTGGCGTCCATATATGGAACCAATTCCTGAACTGCATAGTCTTCCCAGTTTCCAGTGACCGGCGAGTTGAGATACCAGGAACACCCGAGAGGCGTGGTCATGTCCACCGAGACCAGAATGAATTCGCCGATCACGCCGCTTTCAATAGCGAGATCAAAAAGCGCCTCCGCCGACTGCCGATCAAATGCTTCGCTGTAACTGTCCGCTGCGTTCGGCAGGTAGTAAATAACCGGATAGCGTTTGAAAGACTTCTCATAACTCGGAGGCAGATAGATAGACACCTTCCGCAGCGAATCGGTGCCGATCTTGCTCTGAGACAAACTCTTCGATTGCAGTTCCCGGTGTATCACCTGGCTGCTTGCGAAAGAGGACGCCGCGTGAACCAGCACAAGACACACGAAGAGCGTAAGCTCCGCGACGCGGAGCACCTTCCCACCAGACATTTGGGGCTTCTCCCTCTCGATTTAGACCACGCGCATTGCTTTTGTGAGACTTGACTTGCGAGACTTCCAGGCTGATCCGGCCAGATACCACGCCGGCCATAACAGCAACCAATTTGCCATCCACAAACTGCTCGTGCTCCAGGCGTGAGCAACACCCCACACGCGAATCATCAAGGCTGTAATTGCAACCGCCAGAACAACCGCCGGCCCCACCTTGATCCGAGCCATACGCAGCCCACACCAGGCTCCCCAGATCGCAGGCAACAGAAAAAGAAGCAGGCTCTCCCGCGACATCTCCGGTATGCGAAATCTCGCCAGGCAAAACATGCACGGAGAGAGGCAAAGGAGCGCGCTCATCCAAAGAGTGCGTCGAGACACTCGACCCACAACAAAACCAACCGTCCAGGCCAGCCCAAGCAGTAGCAAGACTTGACAGAGAACAAACCCGACCTTCGGCCCAACCATCAAGCCAGTCTCGCGAACCAGCTTCGGATCAAAGAACTGGTGATTCCGCAGCAGCCACGCGCAGAGTTGATACCCATTGGCCACCGTAAGCGAAATACCCATCAGCAGAAAGCTCGCCGGCAGTGCCAACCCAAAGCCAGCCAGCCAGGGCCGCCAGCTCCGCCAAAGCGTCGCTTCTCTCCAAACGATCAGTCCGAGCACATCCAGCAAGCCGTTCCAGGCGCTCCCGTCCGCCTCAAGGAGATCGCCCAATACCGCCTCTCGCTCCTCGCGTTCCAGCAATCGCGAAGCAGCCCCGACCAGCGACCAGGCAACGGAGGTCATGACCGGCCTCCGGCGCGATTCACTTCCCGGTTGGTCGCCCATGACACACCCTGGCTCACCCGGCGGATCGCGTCATAGAAATCCTTCGCCGCCTTAATCCCGCTCGGAGTCAAACGAACCATCCGCTTCGCGCGCCCACCGCGTTGCGCCGTGGCCTCGCCCATCCAGGTCTTGAGTAGTCCCTTGGTCTCCAGCCGATCAAGCGTCGTATAGAGCGCGCCAATCGAACAGCTTCGTCCCGTCGCCGTTTCGATCTCTTCGCGAATCGCCGCGCCATAAGCTTCGTCGCCAAGCCTTGCCGCCGCGGTGATCAAGAGGTATTCGAACTCGCCAATCATGATTAGACTCACATTGTGATACTAATCACGACGAAAGTCAATCTCTAATAGCTATTTTTAGAAGTAAAAGGAAAAGTGCCGCCGGCCTACGCAGCCTGAAAGACTGCGACACCGTGGGCGACGTTACTTTCGCCAAGCAGGTAGTTGTAGATAACGATGAGAGTGCGCTCGTCGGGATCAGTCAGGACTGTTTCCGTTAACGAGACCTTCCCATCTTTCCTGCCTATCCCGCATATGGCATGGCTGTCGGTGCGCGTGTAGGCCATCGTGTCGACCGCACTCGAACCTTCCACGGGATAGTCCGTCCCATCAAAACGCGCCCGCACCCGCCGCACGATCTCAGTTCCGTCCTGCCTGACTATATCTTCCTGGATCGCGACCTCATTCGGTCCTGTCTGAATCTCCTGGACCCATGACTGAGGAGCGAGAGCGCAGATGTTCGAGCGTTCAGCATCGAAACGCCACTTGCCGGCAAAAGGCTCCATCTCGAGACGCATCGTATTCACCTCACTTAATACGATGACGCTAAAGAGGCTTGAACAGCTTACATCGCGCAACGACTTTTTCTAATGGGAGGGAGAGCAGCACCGTTTTGGCACCTACTTTTACCGAATTGGTGTAGATTCTCCTCGCCCGCGAGTCGGAAACCTGAATCCACCGCCTCACTCCACCCGCAAAGCCGTCATCGGATCCACCACCGAAGCCCGCCGCGCCGGAATCGCACACGCCAGCGACGCCACAACCCCCATCAACGCTGTCACCGCCAGCAAAATCGCCGGATCGCGCACACTCCCCGCAGCCCAGTGTCCGAGCACCTTATTCAGAGCCACTGCCAGCAGCAGCCCAGCAGCAATTCCTCCGCCAACGCTCGCCACCGTCGAGGCGAAGACAATCCGCAGCACATGGCCGCGTTGCGCGCCCAGCGCCATCCGAATACCAAACTCATTCGTCCGCTGCGCCACCGAATACGAGACCACGCTGTAGAGCCCCACCGCCGCCAGCGCCAGAGCCAGCACGGCAAAGGCGCCAAACAGCCAAGCTATTAAATGCTCCTGCTGCCACTCTTGCTGACCGCTGATCCAGTGCTCCAGGTCCTGCACACCCGAGTTGACCTGCTGGTCAGGATCGACCGAGTTCACCTGCGCCGCGATCGAGTGCAGCAGCGAAAGCGGCGCGATTCCCGCTTTCGAACGCACCAGTATCTGCGTGTACATCCCCTGCGACATCGTGTACGGCACAAACAACTCCGGCACGATCGGCTTCTCCAGCCCATCATCGCGCTTATCCGCGATGACCCCCACAATCTGCAGCCAGCCATTCGCGTCCGGCGCGTTCAGCCGGAATGGTGGCGTCTCCGTGAAGTCAACCAGCTTCAACGAATGCCCCAGAGCATCTCCCTTGGGGAAATAGCGTCGCGCCATCGTCTCATTGATGACCGCCACGCGCGCCGCGTTGTGGTTCTCAGCCTCGTCCCAGATCTTGCCCTGCAAAACCGCAATCTTCAGCAACGGAAAGTAATTCGGACTTACAAGGTTGACCCGGGCTTTTTGATCGTCGAGGGCCGCCTGACCAAGAAATTCCACCTTGCTATCAAATCCGTTCGACGGCGGAGTGGCATTGGAAGAGATGGCCACCATATCGACGCCCGAGACCGTTCCTGCCTTCTGCAAAAGCATGTCGAAGTATGCCGACCGCTCCGCCCACGTCTTGTAAGTCCCCTCGTGCACCGGAATCCCAACCGACATCACGTTGTGCGGATCATACCCAAGCGGCGTACGCAGCAACTTCAGAAATCCTTCCATCGCCGCGCCCGCGCCCGCCAGCATCAGCAGCGTCAAAGCAATCTGGGCGCCGATCAATATATTGTTCGTCGCTTTGCCACGCACCCCGCCCGCAATCCTGCGCGTACTCGACTGCATCACCTGGCTCACTTCTTGCTTCGACAACTGCAATGCCGGCGACAGCCCAAAGAGAACTCCCGTCACCACAGCAATCCCCACGCTAAAGGCCAGCACCGGCAGATTGATATGGATCACCGCCTCATGCGGAAACGAATAAGGCGGCAACAGCCCGACAATAATCGCCAGCCCCTTATACGCCAGCAGCACACCCAGGGCAGCCCCAGTCAGCGAAAGCAACAGCGACTCGGTCAGAAGCTGACGAATAATCCGCCCGCGGTTCGCGCCGATCGCCGCCCGCAACGCAAACTCATGCTGCCGCGCCGTACCCCGAGCCAGCAACAGGATCGACACATTCCCGCAGCCGATCGCCAGCAGCAGAGCAACCGCACTGAAGAGCAGCGCCAGGCTGCCGCCCAGTTGCTTGATGAAGTCGTCGTTCAACCCCACAACATGGAACGTAAAAGCCTCCGTCGGAAAATGTTTCGGCGTCTCCTTGGCGAACTGCTGGATAAGCGGCCCCAGCGCCGCATTCGCCTGCTCATGGGTCACACCCGGCTTCAGTCGCAACCCGACATAGCGCCCCAACGTCGGGTCCTGCGTCACCTTCAGCGGCAGATAGACATCGGAGTCGTTCCATGTAAATCGCGGCGCGGCCACTCCAATGATCGTGTAGTTCTTCCGAACCAGCTGGATCGTCTGGCCAATCACCGAAGGATCGCTGTTGTAATGACGCTGCCAGAACTTATAGCCCAGCACCGCGACCGGCTGCGGATCCTGCCCATCGATCGCATCCGAAGGCGCAATCTGCCTGCCCAGCGCCGGAGCAACGCCCATGAAATTGAACATATTCGAGGTGACGTACTCCGCATTCACATCCTCAGGAAGGTCGTGCCCAGTGACCGTCAGGTTCCACTCTTCCGTGGCGAACGCGTCCTCGACCCCCGGCGACTTCCGAATTATCTGCCACTGCGGCAGCGTCAAGCCGAAACCCTGGTCCTCCCCCGCCTTGGCCGCCTTGGTCGTAAGCCGCATGTGAACCATCCGGTCCGGCGCCGCATAAGGATACGGATTCATCAGCACGGCCCACACGATCGAGAACACCGCCGTCGTCGCCCCAATCCCCAGCATCAGCGAAATCACCGCCGTCGCCGTAAATCCCGGGCTCTGGCGCAGTTGGCGGAACGAATACTTCAGGTCCTGTATCAGCGTTTGCATCGAAGTGCCCCCTTTCGGAGCAAGGGAGTCGTCAGACTCCGCGGTTCCTAAGAGCAGCCACCGGGCCACTCTCGATACCTACGCAAGCCGCTGATTTCATTCGTCCAAAGCCCAAGTCGAACACCGCCAACTGTTCACTATCACCCCGTCACTGTTCGCAACCGGACAAGAATCTGCCTCACCCGCCCCGCACATACCACCCACATGGCCGATAAGCGAAAAGTCCATCTTCGACTGGTATCCTCAAACCAGCGACCCGCCATGACTCCCCGCATCCCAAGGCACCACACCAACGGCCACTTCGTCGTCACGCGCACCACGGAACCAACCCCGTTGGAAGAGACCCAGACCCATTTCTCCACCCTCAAAGTCTGGGTGCTTCTCGTCGCAATCTTCTTCTCCGTCCACGTCGCCGCACTCTTCTCGCCGCCGCTCCTCGACGACGCCGACGCCGCCCACGCCCAGGTCGCTAAACACATCGCCCAGACCGGAGACTGGGTCACCTTCTACATCGACGGCGTCCGCTACCTCGAAAAAGCCCCACTTCCCTACTGGATCGTCGCGCTCGACTACCGCCTCTTCGGCTACAACGTCTTCGCCACCCACCTGCCCGAGGCCCTCGGAATCCTCGGCTGCACCATCCTCGCCTGGGTCTGGGCCCGCCGCGCTTTCGGCGAACGCGCCGCCTTCTACGCCGCCCTCGGCATCCTCACCTGCGTCGGAGCCTTCCTCTTCACCCGCATCTTCATCCCCGAGGTCCTGCTCACCCTCTTCACCGCGCTCGCGCTCTACTTCCTCATCACCGGCCTCGAAGATCGCAAGCCCGCCAATATCTACTGGATGTGGGCCTCGCTCGCCCTCGGCGTCCTCACCAAGGGCCTCGTCACGCCCGTCTTCTTCGCCGCGGCGACAGTTCCCTACCTCATCCTCACCGGAACCTGGCGCAGATGGCGCGAACTCCGCCCAGTAACCGGACTCCTGCTCTTCCTCGCCATCGCCGCGCCCTGGCACATCCTCGCCGGCCTTCGCAATCCCGATCAGGGCCATCCCGTCGGCAACATCCCCTCACCCGGAAACGTCCACGGCTTCTTCTACTTCTATTTCCTCAACGAACATCTCTTCCGCTTCCTCGGCACCCGCTACCCCCACGACTACAACAAGCTCCCCGGCTACCTCTACTGGACACTCCACATCATCTGGCTCGCCCCTTGGAGCCTCTTCGCTCCGGTCCTCATCCTCCGCGCCTGGCAGACCCGCGAACACTGGCTCAGCGACCTCCCCGCCGCCAGCGGCCGCACCGTCGACTTCTATATCGAGAAAGCCCACCTCGTCGACCCCGCCAGCCACATGGCGCGCACCAAGTTCCGCACCCGCACCAACTGGCTCCTCGCCTTCTACGCCGCCTTCGTCCTGGTCTTCTTCTCCATCTCGACCAATCAGGAGTACTACACCTTCCCCGCCTACTTCCCGCTCATCGTCCTCGGCGCCGGGTCCCTCGCCCGCGCCGAAGAATACCCCGGAACCCCGCGCGCCTGGCTCACCTGGTGCCACGCCGCCTTCGCCGTCATCGGAGTCGCCGCCGCCATCGCCCTCGGCTACGGCCTCTTCACCTCCCGCGGAATCCCCACCGCACCCGACATCGGCTCGGCCATCGCCCATCGCGAAGTCGCCGGATACTCCCTCTCCATGGCCCACATCTTCGACCTCACCGGGCCATCCTTCGCCGCCCTCCGCGAACCCGCCCTCATCGCCATGATGGCCTTCCTCGTCGGCCCGCTCCTCGCCTGGACCCTCCGCCGCCGCGGCCACCACCTCGAAGCCACCACCTCCGTCGGATTCACCGCCGCCGTCTTCCTCATCGCCGCCCACATCGCCCTCGTCCGCTTCGAGCCCCTCATGTCCTCCAAGCCCATCGCCGACACCATCAACCACCTCGCCAAGCCTGAAGACCACTTACTCCTCTACGGAGACCAGTCCGACGGCTCCTCGATCATCTTCTACACCAATAGACAAGCCCTATTAGTCGACGGCCGCCGAAGCACCCTGGTATGGGGATCGTTTTACCCCGACGCCCCCAAGATATTCATGACGGATAATGACTTAGTAACTAGATGGGGCAAAGCAGAAAGAAACTTCCTCTTCGTCCCCGAAGACAGCCACGATCATGTCGAAGCGCTACTGGGAAGCCAAGCCATCGAAATCCAAAACCTCGCCGGGAAGACGCTCTACACCGATAGGCCATTGGATTAGCCAATTCTCGAGTAGGATTTTAAGAGGATATACTAGGGCGCGTTCACACTAATCTCAGTGCTTCGACGATAAGAGCGAAGTAGAGAAAAGCGACGAAGACGACATCGAGTTTCTCAAATCGCGAGAAGATACGGCGGAAGCCTTTCAGTCTGGACGGGTGGCCCACCCAACCACCATCGAGGGTGCCCCATCATTCCGCGCGACCGGGGCCCCCAGCGACAGGTCTTCGTCGCTGGGGTGGTTGGCGGAAGGGTGGGCGGAGCAAGTCTCCCGTCCTCGGTATCCGATCTAAACCCCTCCATCCACAAAAATGGGGCGATAAGACTAGACTTCCATTGTGCCCAAACATCTCGTCCGCTATCAAAACTCCACGGACTTCCATTTTCTGACCTTCAGTTGTTATCGACGACTCCCTTTGTTAGCCAGAGGAGAAGGCTATCAAGTCTTCGAAGAAGAGTTGGAACGAGTAAGGCAGCGTTACGAAATGATAGTCACGGGATATGTGCTCATGCCCGAGCACGTCCATCTCTTAGTGAGTGAACCACCCAAAGGGATCCTCGCCACAGCCATCCAGGCCTTGAAACATCAATCATCGCGAAGGCTAAAACGTCCAGACGATCCCCAATTTTGGCAACGCCGCTACTTCGACTTCAATGTCTGGAGGCAAGCCAAAATCTGGGAGAAGTTGAACTACATGCACCAGAATCCTGTCGCCCGAGGACTTGTCACGAAGGCCGAAGATTGGCCTTGGTCGAGCGTTCGCCACTGCACGACAGGTGAGGTGGGAACGATCGAGATCGAATCAGAATGGACGGCGCGAAAACGAGAACTCGAACATAGACATCTGTGAAACCCACCCTTCCGCACAAGCGCGGAATGATGGGGCACCCTCATCGCCGGGTGCTCCGCACTTCAACCCAACCTGCCTTTTTGGTTACACTGAGCGGGTTGTGCAAATCGATGGATGATACTTCTTCAAGGGAGATTGCATGAACGCAGCAAAAACACTAGCTCTTGCCGTCGTGCTCATCGTGTCCCCGATCTATGCGGCGGAGAAATATCCTCCACTTCCGGCAAGTGTGATAGCGGCAAAAACCGTGTTCATCGACAATAAAACGGGGTACACGCAGGTTACAGACAAGGCCTACGAGGCATTAAGTAAGTGGGGACGATACAAAATCGTGAAGGACGCAAAGGACGCCGATCTGGTCCTTCGCTTCACGGCAGACACTGAGGGCAGACCAACCCCTCCAGGCAACAACATCGATCAATCCCCCACCCCCATAGTTCTCTCCGTACGCGACCAAACGAATAATGAAGTCTGGAATGTATCGAAGAACCAGCCGTTTCATAGTCAAACGACCCTGGATATCGATGAATTCAAAAAGCGTGTCGAAGCACAAGCGAAAGGCAAATAAGCTTCGCAAAGGGCGAACTGGGTGCCCACCCTCTTCCGCCTCGGAATCGGCGCCAAAATCGTCTCGCAGACGCTTCATCATGAACGATTGCCATCCTGAGCGCAGCGAAGGACCTGCGGTTTGCCCAAAGCCGCGCAGCAGGCGCATCCGGCTAACAATGCTCCGGTGGCAGGGTGGCCCGGATCTGAAAGCCTGCAGCCGCGGAGCGACCGCCGCCCCGCAGTAGCTCCCGCCAAACCACGAAAAGCGAGCGCCCAAAAATTGTCCTTTACAATAAGTCTCAACTTATATAAGTATTCTATTATGCACAAAGCGCGCAGGCCCACACTCGACACCGCCTTCACCGCCCTGTCCGACCCAACGCGTCGCGCCATCCTCGCGCGCCTCGTCATCGGCGAAGCGACCGTCCTCGAACTGGGCAAGCCCTTCAAGATGTCCCAACCCGCAATCTCGCAGCACATAAAAGTGCTGGAGCGCGCTGGACTGATCGTCAGGCGAATCGACGGCACAAGACGCCCCTGCCGCCTCTCCAAACCCGGCTTCGACACCATCGATCAATGGCTCGCCATGATGCGCAAGGCCTTCGAGAAGAACTACGACCGCCTCGACCAGGTCTTAGCAGAAATGAAATCCCAGAAATGAATTCAAAGACTGGAGAAAAAACGCGATGAACACCATGAATAAGCTGACCCTTACCACCGAAGGCGACAAGCTCGTCATCATCACCCGCCACTTCGACGCCCCTCCCGAAGCCGTCTACCGCGCCCACACCGAGCCGGCCATCATCCAGAAGTGGCTCCTCGGTCCCGACGGATGGACCATGCCCGTCTGCATCAATGAGGCACGGCCAGGCGGCAAGTTCCGCTACGAATGGACCAACAGCAAAGGCCAGGGCTTCTACATCACCGGCGAACTACTCAAACTCGAACCCTACAGCAGAATCGTCCACATAGAGCGGATGTTCTTACCAGACCCAACCCCCGACAGCCACGTCGAAACCAGCTTCGAGCCCGACGGCGAAGGCACACTGCTGACCATGAGCATCACCCTGCCCAACAGCGCAACCCGCGCCCAAATGCTCTCGAGCGGAATGGAGCACGGCCTCGAAGCCAGCTACGTCCGCCTCGAAGGCGTCATCGAGCACGGCAGCTCGGCAATCGGGAACCAGGACGGGAGACTAATTGCCGGCGCCTAAAAAGACCAGGCCGAGCTGCCACCCTTTCACAGTGCAATCGATAAGCCATCGCAAACCAGGCTAAGTAGCGGACTTCACTCGCACTCAAGATCTATCGATACAAGCCAATCGGTCGTTCCTGGAAAAGCGTGTGCAAAAACGGACGCATGGAAGGCATGCCAGCCTCACCGCGCCCAATTGTATCCCTGGCCTCGCAACCCGCTGAACCGTCTGCTACTTCACACCGTCAAAGTCCCCACATAGGACCCTCCTTCGACCCACCCTAAAGAAGCATCCGAGTAGCCCTCCTCGGAGGCTGGCAGCTTTCTGGATCTGCTCCTACCCTTTCTCTGGATTTGCTATGGCCCGCGCAGCCCGCAGATCAGCGCAACCGCATTCACAGGGAGTTGAGGAAGCGCCCCAGGCTTTCGCCCAGGCTGTTATCGATGTCGATGGTTATTGAGCGCTAAATGCAAGTGGATTATCTTGGATGGCGCTAGTGGCAACAAATTTGACTTCGTGGTGAACGAATAGGAGGAACAAACATGGCAACTCTCCCGAATGAAGCGATCAACGACCCAAGTGTCGCAAGATTCGACATGAAATTCGAAATCGTCGTCATCCCCGTCTCCGATATCGACCGCGCAAAAGAGTTCTACGCGAACCTCGGTTGGAGGCTCGACGCCGACTACGACAACGGCAGCGACTTCCGCGTGATCCAGTTCACGCCGCCGGGATCCGGGTGTTCGATCATCTTTGGCAGAAATGTCACCGCAGCAGCTCCCGGTTCCGCTCAGGGCTTGTACCTGATCGTCTCCGACGTCGCGGCCGCCCGCAACGAACTGCTCCGTCGCGGCGTCGAGATCGGCGAAGTCTTTCACGGCGAGGGTGTGTACTCCGGCCCCGACGAGCCCTACCTCTTCGGCCGCGTCCGGGTCAACGGCCCCGATCCCGAGCATCGCAGCTATCGTTCGTTCGCCTCGTTCCATGATCCCGACGGCAACGGCTGGATCTTCCAGGAGATCACCACCCGACTGCCCGGGCGCATCGACTCAGCCGCGACTTTCTCTTCAACAACGGACCTCGCGACCGCGCTGCGACGCGCTGCGGCGGCCCACGGCGAACACGAGAAGCGCAACGGTGGCCAGTTCGACCAAAACTGGCCCGACTGGTACGCCGCCTACATGGTGGCCGAGCAGGCTGGAACGGAACTGCCGCAATGAATGGCCACGACGTGATCCGTAACGGGGGCGGCGCCGCCGCCCCACCGTCAACGAAAGCATGGTCAATCACGATCAGGCGGATCGCTTTCTTGTTGGTTGCGCTGGCAACGTCGGGAGGGGTTGTTGCCTTCACCGCTCCGGCATCCGGACACGCCGATGAAGTGGCCGCCCCCATCTACGGAATCAAACTTCCGCCCGGATACCGCGACTGGAAGCTGATCTCCGTAGCCCACGAGGCCGGCAACCTCAACGATTTTCGCGCCGTCCTGGGCAACGATGTCGCGATCAAGAGCTATCGGCAAGCAAGCCTACCCTTCCCCGACGGCACAATCATCGTCAGGCTCGCCTGGAGCTACACCCCGTCTGAAGAGAACAACAAAGTCTTCGGCCGTGAGCAATCCTTCGTTGCCGGGGACCCCATCAATGTTCAGTTGATGGTCAAGGATTCCAACAAATACGCCGCAACCGGAGGCTGGGGATTCGCTCAATTCAAAGACGGCAAACCTGATCAGGCAGCGGCTCTTAAAACGTGCCTCCCCTGCCACGAGCCTGCCAAAGCTCACGACTTTGTCTTCACCCATTACGCACCCTGAGGGCCGCGCCCCCTCAGCGCTTCGGTTCCAGGCGCAACGCGAAGTATCCGGCAAGATCGGAGGGTTGTATGCACACGACAAAATTGACCCCATGGACCGGCGTGGGCATCACAGCATTAACGATCCTGCTCGTCGCAACTTTGGGCATGAACGCCCCGAAGAAGGACAAAGCAATGGAACATCCAGTGACTTACGGCACAGTACAAGTCGACGGACTCTCCATCTTCTATAGAGAGGCGGGCCCCAAAGACGCTCCCACCATTCTTTTGCTGCATGGTCTTCCGTCATCGTCGCGGATGTTTGAGCCGCTGCTGACGCGGCTCGCCGATAACTACCACCTGGTCGCTCCCGACTATCCAGGCTTCGGACACAGCGACTGGCCCGAACCAAAACAGTTCGACTACACCTTCGACAACCTCGCTACCGTCATGAACGACTTCACCGAAACGGTGGGATTGTCGCACTACACCCTCTACATGCAGGACTACGGTGGGCCTGTCGGATTTCGCATGGTCCTCGCATATCCAGAGCGAGTACAAGCGCTCATCGTCCAGGATGCCGTTGCGCACAACGAAGGCCTCGGTGCAAACTGGGCGACCCGGCGAGCATTCTGGGCCGATCGGCCAGCGTATGAAGAAGCATTGCGCAAGAACCTGTTGTCGCTCGCGACGACCAAGACCCGCCATGTAGGCGACGATCCGAATGTCGAACTCTACGATCCCGATCTCTGGACCGACGAGTACGCATTTCTCAACTCGCCGGGACAGGCCCAGATCCAAAGTGATCTCTTCTACGACTACCGCACCAACGTCGAAGCCTATCCAAAATGGCAGGCATGGATGCAAAGGGCGCAACCAAAATTATTAGTCCTGTGGGGCAAGCACGATCTCTCCTTCGATCTCGGCGAGCCGGAGCGCTACCGCAAAGACTTACCAAACGCGGATATCCACATGCTCGACGCAGGGCACTTCGCGCTCGATACCAAAGCAGATGAAATTACGGCGTTGGTCCGTGAATTCATGAAGACACAGAAGTAGACAGCAAGTGAAAGCCGTCTCATAGTAAGTACCGTTCACTACGGTGGAAAGTTTTGTAGAGGGACATCAGCATGAAGTGCGCGAATCCGATTTGCGGTTTTGAAGCTTTGTATTTCCGGAGCGGGAGTTTGCACTGCATCGACTCGGTAGAAGCGATTCGAGGCAACAGCGCGCCGGCCCAGCGGAAGCTCATCAGGCTCTGCGGGGAATGTACAACAGTGTGGTCGGTCCAAACCTGGAGGCCGGCTGGCCAGCAATTGAGGCTCCGTGACCTGCCTATGCAACAATTAACTGCTCGGCAGGAGGACAACTCATGGCAAGCAGTCGAAAGACCGTAATCGTGACTGGCGCCTCTCAGGGAATTGGCGCCGCCGTGGTCAAAGCATTTCTGCAACGCGACTATTACGTAGTGGGCACCGCTCGCGACGCGACTAAGTCTACCGAGCTGAAGGCTTCCGACAAGCTGGTCTTAGTGGACGGAGATATCGGCCACGCTACGACCGCGCGGAAGGTGGCCGACGCCGCTGTGCAGAGCTTTGGCTCAATCGATGCCCTCGTCAACAACGCCGGCATTTTCATAGCCAAGCCATTCATCGATTACACCGCTGACGATCTCCGCGTCTTGGTCTCTGTCAATATCGAGGGTTACATCCACATCACGCAGATCGCGGTAAAGCAGATGCTCGCTCAGAAATCCGGCGGCAGCGTCGTGGCCATCACCGCGGCCCTGGTTCAAAATCCCATCTATGGCGTGCCTGCATCAGTGTCGATGATCACAAAAGGGGGACTCGACGCCATTACACTGAGCCTGGCCTCGGAATATGCGAAAGAACACATCCGCTTCAACGCGGTCGCGCCGGGGTCGTTGACACTCCCCTTCATAAAGACAGCCAGCAGGAGCTTCTCAAGACCTTATCTCCAATGGGCACCATCTCCGCTGCCGAAGAGATCGCAAGCGCGGTGGTCTATCTCACCGAATCGCGCCAGATCACAGGGGAGGTGCCGCACGTGGACGGCGGTGCGCACAACGGCAAATGGTAGCCCCGGCGAATCCGCAGCCTGCCAGCGCGGAACAACGGCTGCGGGACCTCGGCATCGTGCTCCCCAATCCGCCTCATCCGCTCGGCGCATACGTCGAGGCAGTCCAGTCAGGCAATCTGCTCTTCCTCAGTGGAACCCTGCCAATCAAAAACGGCAAACCTCAATACATCGGACGTCTCGGCAACGCACTCGATGTCGAAGCAGGTCGCGATGCCCTGCGGACCGCAACCCTGAATGCTCTGGCCATCGCGAAGGAGCATCTGGGATCTCTTAATCGCGTCACTAAAGTCCTCCGCGTAGGCGTATATCTGGCGACATACGGAGACTTTTACAGCCACGCCGTCGTCGCCGACGCAGCCTCAGAGCTCCTCCGCGATGTATTCGGAGAGGATAAGTCTTCGGTGCGCTCCGTCTTCGGAGTAGCCAGCTTGCCTCTGGGCGTGCCGGTCCTCCTCGAAGTCACCTTCGAAGTCGGCGATTGAGAACCTTTTCCCTACCTCCGCCGTATCTCAAGCTAGAGCAAAAGTACAGCTAGCGTAGTGTGAGGTGCGCCGCTCAGCTGGAAACCGCACCCACTCCGGCGCAGAACTCTCTTCGCGAAATCGTCATCGACGATCAGTCTAAACTTCCGCACATTACGCCAACCACACTTTTGCTCTAGAATCACCCCCATGTCACGCCTCCGCATCGTGTATGCCGAAGACCTTCGGGCTCGTCGCGATCCTCGCCAGCTGCGCCGCTGCATCGGCTCAAAACCCGGCCGTCCCTAAGGAGACTCCCATGCCCCACCGCGCTCGCGGAACCTTCGAAGTCAAAGTTCAGCCACTCGCTCCGAGCGACATTCCCGGAGTCGCCCGCTTCTCCATCGACAAGACCATCCACGGCGATCTCGAGGCAACGACCAGGGGCGAGATGCTCACTGCCGGCGACCCAAAAGCCGGAACAGCCGGCTACGTCGCGATCGAGACAGTCACCGGCAAGCTCGACAACAAGTCAGGAAGCTTCGTCCTGCAACACTTCGCGACTATGGATGCAAGTGGACCCAACATGACTGTCAAAGTTGTTCCCGGCTCTGGCTCCGGCGACCTTAAGGGAATCTCCGGCACCTTCACCATCATCATCGCCGACGGCAAGCACAGCTACGATCTCGAGTACCAGCTGACCACCAAGGCACCCTGATCCTCAGCTTCGTCCTCAAGCGTTCCTCCCGCTTCACTTCTTCGCCGGACGCGGCACCGGCGTTACCCCAGCCTGCTCCTCCGCCGTGTACGGCTCGCCGTAATACGGAAACTCCTTCCGAATGCGGGCCGGATCAGGAGAAACTCCATCGGCGAGCGGCTTGTTCGCTGCCAGCGTCAGCATCACATCCATCACGTCGTCGCCCAACGCCCGCCCGTTGAAGCCGCTCACGTCAAAGTTCGCGGGCGTTCCAATCTCGTAGGGCAAAGTGTTGGGGCAGAGCCGACTCGCAATCTGCTTACCGTATTCGACGGGATCCTCGGCCGAGCCTGCGTAGGCGACCATTTTCTCCGCAAAATTCGCAATCGCCTTCGAGAAACTCTCTACATCTTCGGACGGAACCGAAGCATTGAATTGTTCCTTCAGTTCTTGGTCGCTCGGGTCGTTCAGAAAAAGGTGCGTCACCAGCGGCAAGCCCCAGCGCGAAACCTGTACCTCCGGTGCGTGGCCATAAAGGGAAATTGTAGCCCACGCATTGACCTTTCCTTTCCCGATCAGCTCGCTGGGAACTTCCAGAACAATCGCCGTCACGTTGCGCTTCGCAAAGAAGTTCTCCCGACGAATAAAAGCGTCCCCATCGTAGCTCTTGTCCTTATAAAAGGCATTCATTAATGTGCGGAGCCCACCGGCATCTCCCGCAAATAGTTCCGGAGCAGTCCCAACATGCGCACGCATGCCCGACTGAGTTGCGACCGAACCGGTTTCACCCTCAACCAGACTCTCTCCGGCGTCACCGCGAAGGGCGTCGTCACCCGTCGCCTTCCGCACCACAAACGGCTGAATGTGAGTATGCTCACTGCCATCTCCATGTCGTGGCTCACCAAACCTGAACTTGAACGTAACCTCTTCCCGCGCATCACCGTTCAGGTCGAACCGGAATGCATAGAGTCCCTCGAGATGAAGCGTATCCGAAGCCGATAATCCCACATCCGGATTCACCGTCATCGCCATCACCGTCTTGCCCGCGGCGCCGTCAAAAAGATAGAAGTCGCAGGGGTTGAGGCTCGGATCTTCCCTCGCCAGTTTGGTATCGAAATGATGTGACATAGAGAGTCCCTTGAAAAGCATTGGGAGTTATACGGCTCGAGTTAAGATGACGGACCCGGATCCAAGATTACCGAGGTTTCCCCTCAGGCGACACTTTTCACGAAAGATTCTTTCACGCCTGAACGCGGTCTCGAAGCGATCTTCAGCGTTTGCGAAGAATCTGGGTTTCCATTGGCTGGAGCGTCGCTACGACGATGTTGACAGGGCCGCTTCCCTGGGTGCCGTCGACTTCATTGATGGTAACGGCGCCCCCCGCGAGCTGGCTTACAGGCGACGGAACAGCCGGAGCTGGCTGGTTGCTGTACAGCACAGCAAAATTGTCACCGGGAGCGCTGAGGCTCGAATCGATGATGACCGACACGGTCTGTGCGGCGGTGGTGCTGAAGTTGGCGACGGTCAGGACCTCCTGGTCGTTGAGGATACGTGAAAAAGCGACTACGCCCGGACTGAAGCTGGAGATGCCAAAGGTACGCTGGTCGCCGGAGATCGGTCGAAAGTAGAAGCGTCCATAGCGGAGAGCGGCCTGGGCGGCACGGACAGTGGCCATGGCCTGGATTTGTTGGTAGAAGGGGTTGGTCCGATCAAAGGCGCCCGGGGCTCCCCATAGCGCTTCGCGCACGGCCGGGTCAGGGCCCGCGCCGTGGAGGCCCTTCTCGGTCCCGTAATAGATGCAGGGGATTCCGGGGAGCGCAAGAAGACATGCCAGGCCCGCCGTCACCTGGTTGTCGAAGATGGGGATGCCATCAGCCGGAATGAAGCGAATGCGGGCATGATTATCGTGGTTGTCCACAAAAGTTACGAAGTAGCGAGTGGCATCGCCATGCGAACTAAGGACGGTCTGCTCGATCATCTTGCGCAGGTGGTACATGCTCACCAGGGCTTGCGGAGCGGCGGAACCTTTGATGAGCGGCACGATGTTGTTAAAGAGCGGATAATCGAGAGCTGCGTCGACGCCCACCATGTCGCCCTGATCGGAGGTGTTCTTGCCGATAAAGCGGGCGATGTCGCTTTCTTCGTTGCCGTCGAGCACCTCACCGAAGGTGAAGAAGTTCTTCTTGCCGATGCTCAGGGCAAACTCGCGCATGGAGTTACCGAAAATTTGGGCCAGGTCTCCTTTGAGATAGCGAAGGGTGTCGATGCGGAAGCCGTCGATGTCATACCGGGCGATGACGTATTGATAGGCGCGGATGAGGAAGTTCTGAACATCGGTTTCCCATGTGGACAGCTGCTTGAATGGAGCGAAATCCCCTATAGTGTCGTCGCCCCCTGAGGCCGGACTGCCCTGGCGCCGGAAGTACTCGTTTTGCTGAAATTCGACCGGCCAGACGAGTTCGTCCGGCGCCGGGTTTGGCACAGCCGCCGGACTTGTAAATGCCGGCACCGCATTGCCGGCGGCGTCCCGCCACTGCACATCCATGCGGTTATCGCTGTACGGGACACCGCTGTCGCCATTAGGGGCGTAGCCGAAGACATCCGCGGTGTGGTTAAGGACGATATCGAAGATGACGTAGAGCCCTGCTGCGTGCGCTGCATCGACCAGAGCGCGCAGCTCCTGATCGGCGTTGGCTGGGACGTCGGCAAAGAAGGGATTGGCGCGGAGGAAGTCCTGAATGCCGTAGCCGTGATACGAACCTTGATCGAAACTGGCGTTCTTCAGTACTGGGCTAAGCCATATCGCGCCGGCGCCGAGACCCTTGATATAGGAAAGCTGTTGTTGGGTGCCGGAAAACTTGCCGCCTTGATACTGGAAGCAATTGGGATCGTCGAAGGGCGGGTGAAGAGGGGGAGCAGCCGGGTTATTGAAACGATCAACCATAAGGAAGTAGATCCACTCATCACGCCAATCGGCAGGAGAAGGAAAGGCTTGTTGGGCAGAGGTTGCAGCATCCAGAACAGCCTGAAAGTCAGGTGCAAAGAGGGAAGTCGGCATGATGCTCTCCTGTTCAGCTCAATCGAGAAAGCTGCGATGGATAGCTATAAATACCACAGTAACGCTATCGCCTCTGCTGAGGATGGCTACAAATCGGTCAATTTTGACGTAACGGTACGGCAGTTTGATTCTCCCTGCTACCTGTGGGCACCCAACAAATCGAGCCTCGGATCCTCAGATCGACCTCCTTGCCCGCGCCGGCCGGCTCCTTCGTAGCTATTCTCGACGGTCAGCCGCGAAGAATGGCAGCTCCGAAGGGAGCGCCCGTCAGCCCGCCATCCACCATCAGCTCGACCGCGTTGATGTACGACGAAGCGTCGGAGGCCAGGAAAAGCACTGCCTTGGCCAGCTCTTCTGGCTCACCCTTACGGGCAAGCGGAATCGTGGAAGAGAAGAAGTCAGAAGCTTTGCCGATTCTTCTTGAGCGGCATTAGCGCGCGGCCCGCGCTTCCAGATGCGAGTCTTCGTCGCTCCCGGCCGGGCCACCTACGGTTCTAAGCGGTCGCAGTCTTCTCCAACAATTCCGGCCGCAACAACTCTCTTGACACGATGGAAACCTTTTGGTTACGTTAATAGAAACCTTATGGTTTCCATGAACCGCAGGCAACAAAACGCTGTGTTCCGGGCCCTCGCCGATCCCACCCGCCGCGACATCCTGGGAATCCTCTCCTCCGGCGACCAGACCGTCGGCGCCATCGCGGGAAATTTCCGCATGAGCCGGCCGGCCGTCTCCAAACACCTTCGTTCACTGCGCTCGGCCGGACTGGTCACGACCCACAAGCAAGGCACGACCACCGTCTGCGGTCTTAACCCCAAACCCCTGCGCGCCGTCGACGACTGGCTCCAGGATTATCAAGCCTTCTGGAACCACTCTCTGCAAAGACTCAAGAAATACCTGGAGGAACCAAAATGAATGCGGCAACCTTAAGTTCAGACGCGATCGTTGAGGAAGTCACGATCAATGCTTCGGCCGAGCGCATTTTCGACGCGCTCACCAACCCGACAGAGCTCCTGAAATGGTGGGGTTGCGAAGGCAAGTTTCAGGCAGTCCGGGTTGAGTGCGAGCTGCGCCCCGGAGGCCGATGGCTGATCGTCTCCGAGGGCAACTGCGCCGGCGGCAAGACTTCGCGCGTCACCGGGCAGTATCGCGAGATCGACCGGCCCCGCCTGCTCACCTTCACCTGGGTCCGCGACGAAGAGGACGGCATCGAAACGCTGGTCCGTTGGGAACTGGACGAGCGACAAGGAGTCACCACGGTGCGCCTCACCCACTCCGGCCTCAGCACTGAATCCTTGCGCGCCCGCAACGACGGCTGGCCGCTGATTCTCAGCCTGCTCCATGGATACGTTGAGCAGCCGGACTTGAGCCCGCGAGAGGCAGGCGCATAATTGAACGCCATGCGGACCCGAGGTGCAATTGCCCGCAAGAACGACCGGGCCGGACAAGCCGGCCCGCATGGAACACCTGTCCGCCGCATCCATCGCCACGTCGCGCACTACGATCAAGCTGGCTGGTCTGCTAAAGTCGTCGTCATGTCCGAGCAGCCCACAGAGCAGATACGCGAATTGCTCGACTCCCTCTATCGCGCGGATTCGGGACGGATTCTGGCAACCCTGGTCCGCTTGCTCGGTGATCTTGATCTTGCCGAAGAGGCGATGCACGAAGCCTTCGCAACTGCTCTAAGCTTGTGGCCGCAGAATGGCGTACCGGATAACCCGCGACCATGGTTGATTTCAACGGGCCGATTCAAAGCCATTGATACCCTGCGCCGACGGGCGCGATTTGACGCCTCTCAAGACGAACTCGCCCGATATCTGGAGGCCCAGTGGAATTCGGCGGAGAAATCGAATGAAGAGGACAGCGTCGAGGATGACCGCCTGCGCCTGATTTTTATCTGCTGCCATCCATCTCTACCGGCGGACGCGCGCGTTGCGCTCACCTTGCGCGAGGTGTGCGGGCTCACAACCGAGGAGATAGCAAAGGCCTTCCTCACCACTCCGCGCACGCTGGCGCAGCGCATTGTGCGCGCGAAGGCAAAGATTCGAGAGACACGGATTCCCTACGAAGTGCCGTCGCCGCAGGAGTTGCCGGAGCGACTCGGCGCGGTGCTTCAGGTCATCTATCTTGTCTTTAACGAGGGCTATTCAGCTGCGGCGGGAGCGGCGGTAACCCGGGCCGAGCTGACCGGCGAGGCGATTCGGCTGGGACGATTAGTGACCGAACTCCAACCAGAGCCCGAGGTAATTGGCCTGCTTTCCCTGATGTTGCTCCAGGAATCCCGGCGCGCCGCGAGAACCTCTCCGGCCGGAGAGCTGATTCTGATCGAGAATCAGGACCGCTCGCTCTGGAATCGGGAGCAGATCGCCGAGGGAGTGGCATTGGTGGAGAGAGCCCTGAACTCCCGCCGCTTCGGCCCTTACACGCTACAGGCTGCGATTGCCGCCGTTCATGCTGAAGCAGAATCGTTCGCTGTAACCGACTGGCGGCAGATTGTCGCGCTTTACAACCAACTGGCGCGAATTCAACCGTCGCCGGTTGTAGAGCTAAATCGTGCCGTAGCAATCGCAATGTGCGATGGTCCACAGGCCGGTCTGGCGCATATCGACGCAGTGTTGGAACATGGCGAATTGGCAAATTACTACCTGGCCCACTCCGCCCGTGCAGATATGTACCGCAGGCTCGGCAGGCCCGCTGAGGCACGATCAGCTTATGAGAAAGCCCTGGCGCTGACCCAACAGGAACCGGAAAGGCAATTCCTTCAGGAGCGGATTCGCCAGCTGAAATAGAAAAATAAGCAACTGTCAAAAAAAAGAGTGACCTGTCGAATTCCGGTAGGGCCGTTCGACTATGTGGTGAAGGCCGAGAAACCGGCCCCACAACACTCAAGGAGAGAACACCATGCGCTTCATGATGATCATGTTTCCGAAAGTTTACGAAACCGCAAAACCCGGCTGGGTGCCCGACATGCAAAACATGGAGGCAATGGGCAAGTACAACGATGAATTAGGCAAAGCCGGCGTGCTGCTCGCCCTCGACGGCCTGACCCCGCCCGCAACCATGAGCGCGCGCGTCACCTTTAAGGACGGAAAATCGACGGTGACCGACGGCCCGTTTACCGAAGCGAAGGAAGTGGTCGGCGGCTACTGGATCATCGATGTGAAGTCGCGCGAAGAGGCGCTCGAATGGGCCTCGCGCATCCCCGGACAGGATAACGAAATGGTAGAAGTTCGCCGGATGTTTGACGCAACCGACTTCGATCCCGAGACCCAGAAGTATATCCAGGAGAGGTTCGGCGATGAGGTTGCCGCCGAGATGGGCATACAGTAAATAAACTCTCCCCGCTTTGTCGATTTCGCGAAGCCTCGAACGACTATAGGACAAAAGAACGATGATCTACGGCTCCTGAAGAAACGGAAAATGGATCATCGGGAAGAAACACAAGAACCCAGGAGAAACGTCATGCCGCAGTATTTGGTTTGTAACTACATGCCCGACAACTTCGACCCGTCCACCGTAACCGAGGCGATGATGGAAGAGATCCACGCGCTCAACCGCGAGATGATTGCTTCCGGCGTAAGGAAGTTCGCCTGTGGCATCGCGCCGCCAGCCAGCGCCAAGACGCTGCAGAAGCAGTCCGACGGCAAGGTGCTCGTCACCGACGGGCCGTACACCGAGACCAAGGAGCACATGGGCGGCTTCTGGATACTCGAATGCGCCAATATCGACGAGGCGCTGGCATGGGCAAAGAAAGGCGCAATCGCCTGCGATATACCAGGCGAGGTACGCGAACTTCTATTCTTCCCGGCGCCGGACGAAGCGACGAAATAGTCTCAACGCCGCGACCTAGGAAGATGCACCGTCTTGACCGAGCCGGCGCGAACCTGAGCAGCTGGCTCTAACCGGGAACAAGAGGAGAAGAAGAGTGAAATACATCTGTTTGGGATATTACCAACCTGACAAGGTCGCAAACATGTCTGAGGACGAACGCAACGCCATGTTTGACGAGTGTTTCAGCTACGACGACAAACTGCGGAAGAACGGGCATTTTGCCGCTGGCGAAGCTCTTCAGCCCGCCAATACTGCAATGACCGTCTATTGGGAAAACGGAGAAGCTACAGTGACAGACGGCCCTTACACGGAAACGAAGGAGCAACTGGGTGGAATTCTGGTGCTGGAAGCACGAGATTTGAATCATGCAATCCAGCTCATCTCACAACACCCTGGAATAAAGAATGGGCCGTTCGAGATACGTCCCGCGGGGGATTTAAACGAAATGATGAAGCAGAGCGAGAAACGACGGCTCTGTGGAAGAACCGCCACTTGACACCGACTTAACCTGTTGATATCAACGTAAACTATCAGCGATCCGAAAAGCAGGACCAAAGCCATCCAGCCTCCAGCGCTTAAACCGAGAAATGGCTAAAGAGATCGCGAGCGTCCCCATTCAAAATCGCCAAAACCGGCGGAGAACCCGCCGACAATGCTTAACATGGAGCACCCGGCATGTCATTCCTTCACGATCTGAAAATTGCTGCACGTTCCCTGTCGCGGGCCCGTGCCCTGTGGATCACCGTGGCCCTCACCCTCGCCCTCGGCATCGGCGCCAACGCCGCCATCTTCAGCATCGTACGCGCCGTGCTGCTCGCCCCGCTCGCCAATCGTGACGAGAATCGCCTGCTCTACGTGCGCCAGAGCGCGCCCGGCATCGGCCAGGCGAACACCTCTTTTTCCGTGCCTGAAATTCAGGACATCAGCCACGGGCTCAAGACCATTAAAGAGATCGGCACCTTTTCCGAAAGCGACTTCAGCATGATCGGCCTCGGCTCACCGCGCGAACTCCACGGCGGCGTCGTCGACGGCAACTACTTCGAAGTGATGGGTCTGCGGCCGGTGCTGGGTCGCCTGCTCGGCCCCGCAGACGACGGCCCCAATGCCCCCGGCGCCATCGTGCTCACCTATCGCTTCTGGCGCAACGGGATGCACTCCGATCCCAACGTACTTGGCAAAACCGTTCGGCTCGAAAGCTGCTGCGGCGCGCGCTCGGGCACCATCGTCGGCGTCCTCGAGCCGTCTGTCCCCTACCCCGTCGAAACCGAGATCATCGCCAACATCGTCACCAGCCCCCATCACCTCTCCGCCACCATGGTCACCGGCCGCGAACATCGCATGACCGAGGTCTTCGCCCGCCTCAACCCCGGCGCTACTCTCGACTCCGCGCGCGCCGAGCTCGGCACCGTCTACTCAGCCATGACCGCCGCGCATCCTGAGACCTATAAACCCAACGAGCACTACCAGATCAGCGTCACGCGCATGCACGACCAGATCAACTCGCGCGCCAACACCATTCTCTGGGTACTCTTCGCCGCCTCGGGCCTGCTCTTCGTCATCGCCTGCTCCAACGTCGCCAATCTCGTGCTCGCTCGCACGGTTCGCCGCGAAACCGAACTCGCCGTCCGCTCCGCCCTTGGCGCAAGCACAGCGGCCCTCCGCCGCTCCCTGCTCGCCGAGAGCGTCGTCCTCTGCGGCAGCGGAGCGCTCGCCGCCCTTATCCTCGCCGTACCCATGGTCACCGTGCTGGGCCACTATGCCCAGCGCTTTTCCGTCCGCGCCGAGGGCCTCACCCTCGACTTCACCATCGTCTGGATCGGCATCGCCCTCGCGCTCATCGCCGCCGTCTTCCTCGCCTTCGTTCCGCGCCTGCCTTCTGCCGATCCGAAGCATGGCATCAGCATGAGCGGCGGCTGGAACTCGCGTCACCGGATCCAGCAGTCGCCGCCTCCGCGTCTTCGCCGTCACCCAGATCACCGCCTCATTCCTACTCCTCGCCGGAGCCGGCGCGCTCCTGCGCACTCTCATGGTGCTCGAGCAGACCCGCCCGCCCTTCGACACCTCCCACGTGCTCGCCATCAACCTGCCGACAATGAACTATGGCCGCACCCCCGAACAGGTACAGGAGTTTTATCGAGAGGTGAAGCAACGCGTTGGCGCGATTCCCGGCGTCGAACACGTCTCCACCGGCTTCAGCGTTCCCTGGCGCGACTCCCAGGGAGCCGACATCACCATGACCTTCGCCATGGACGGCGCCGCTCGCCAGAACGCTAACGACGACCTGCGCGCCAAATTCCGGACCAACTCCCCCGGCTATTTCGAGACTCTGGGAGTTCCGCTTATCGCCGGCCGCGATTTTAGAGACACCGACAAAGAAGGCTCCGAACGCGTCGTGATCATCAGTCAAAGCGTCGCGCAGAAACTCTTCCCCGGCCAGGACCCGCTCAACCGTGAGATGCGCTGGACCGACCCCGTCGTGAAGTTCATCGGTATCAGCGATGGGCCGCGCCGCGTCGTCGGCGTCGTGCCTGATATCGACGATGAGAACATCATCCCCGAGCCGGGAATCACCATCTACCAGCCCTCCGACCAGGAAGGCTGGGAAAGCCGTCTCTTCGTTCGCACCAAGGGCGATCCGTATTCGTTCGTGCCCATCATCACCCGCACCATCCACGACATGTCGGCGGAACAACCCGTCGAGCGCGCCAGCACACTCGAAGACATCCGCGCCGAGGTCCTCACCCCCGACCGCCTCAACGCGATCGTCTTCGGCGGATTCGCCGCCGTCGCTCTCTCCATCTCCGTCGTCGGCGTCGCCGGCGTTCTCGCCTTCTCCGTCAGCGGACGTACCCGCGAATTCGGCATCCGTCATGGCGCTTGGCGCGCAGCCGCGCAGCATTCTCACCGGGGTCCTCTCTGAGGGCCTCATCATCGCCAGCATCGGAGTCGGCGCCGGCATGGTAGTCGGCCTCGCCTTCGCCCGCGTCCTCAGCAAATACATCGGCGAGGTGCAACTGCCCGGCGTCCTGCTCTTTGTCGTTTCCGCCTTCGTAATCCTGGCTGCGGCGGTCATAGCATCAGCCGTCCCGGCAGCGCGGGCCGCGAAGGTTAACCCGGTAGAAGCCCTGCGTTCGGAGTAAAGTCAGCAAACGTGGGTTGCCCTCTCTTGAAGACAAGTCTTAGTCTTCAAGAGAGGGAGGATCAATCGCTCCAAACCGGAACTGTTGAAGCACCCTTCATTTAGCTTGCTGCCACCAACTATTTCGCTTTCGCAGTATCCAACCGAAGAAACCGCGCCGCATTGTTATAAAGAATGTCCCGCTTCTGCTCCGGCGACAGGTAATCCGCATACTGGATAACGCCGATCGAGTACGCCATCAACTTCGGCCACTCCAACTGGTCGGTTCCAAACATGATGCGGTCTTCAAAGCCACCTTCGACTAGACGCTCGATGTAGCGGTTGACCTCTTTGAGCGGATAGCTCCAGATCAACCCGGCGACGTCCACATAAACGTGCGAGTCCGCCTGTAGCAGCGTGAGCATGTTATCGATCATCGGATAACCGGCATGCATCACCTGCACCCGCAACTTCGGGTGCTTCGCCAATAGCCCCTCCAACAGCAGCGGGTCCCCCATCGAGCCGCGGAACTTAGGCGAAGTGACGTTGGCGCGCCCCGATCCGCCCGTCCCCATGTGAATGGCAACCGGAATGTCGAGCTCCTCGGCCAGCGCGAAGTATTGATCGACCGAAGGATCGCTCGGCGACAGCCCCTCATATTGCAGGCCAATCTCGCCCATCACCTTAAAGCCGCCAGTGGTGAAGTCCTTCCGCAACTCATCCAGCGGAACCCGCGCACCCGCATTTCCGCTGAACGCCGTGCCCGGAATCACCCGACCCGGAGCGGCATCTTTCCACTTCTGCACGCTCGTTGGATCGCCGAAGACAACCGCCGTCACGTTAAGGCGCTCCATCTCCGCGACCACGTCCTTGATGTATTCGCCTTTGGCGGCCGGGTAAAGTTTGGGCGTGCACTCCTCCTGGCTCCAGCCGGAGAAACCCTCCTTCGTGCTCGGATCAGACGCCAGAAACTTCGACTCGTTCGGGCACATCGGTCCCCCCGGAAACGACTCGTCCATGGCATGAACGTGAACATCGAGCACCGGAGGGACTGTGTTGCTCGTGTTTTGTGCCGATGAGAAGTTACAGCAGAGTGCGAACGCAATCGCCGACGGGAACGAAAGCGTCACTTTTTGGAAGTGATGCGGCATGGATGATCTCCTGTGCAGAGAATCATAACTGCGGAGAGCATTCGACGTTTCAATCCTTCCCGTATTGCTCATCGCTCACATGTTCGAGCCAGTCGACCACCTTGCCGTCGAGCTTCTCCTGGATCGCAATGTGCGTTACAGAGGTCGTCGGAGCAGCGCCATGCCAGTGCTTCTCACCCGGCGCGAACCAGACCACATCTCCAGGGCGAATCTCCTCGACCGGACCGCCCTCCCGCTGCGCTCGTCCGCACCCCGCGGTGACAATCAGCGTCTGCCCAAGAGGATGCGTATGCCACGCCGTCCGCGCACCCGGCTCAAAGGTTACGCTCGCGCCCTGCACAAACGCCGGGTCAGGCGTTTGAAATAGCGGATCGATGCGAACCGTCCCCGTGAACCAATCTGAAGGTCCCTTCGCGGACGCTTGTGTACCCGCTCTCTTGATATCCATGTGCTCTGCCCCTTAGTGCTGTGTGTGATGTGATTCGCCCGAAGTTGGTTCGATCATGCAGCGGCCTGCCGCGGCATGATCTTTACCGTCGCTGAACGCGCCCGTGCGCCAATCATCGGCTTGAGATACGGACTGCTGTGGTACTTCGCCCGGTAGGCATCGTCGATGCGGTCGTTGATGGATCCTTCCGGTGACTCAAAGCTCACCCTTTGCAGGACGGTACGGGGGATCATGAATTACCCTCATGGGCTATAGTTGTCCATGCCCAACAATACATGTGAACACTGCGGCGGTTCACAACTCATCAGCGGTCTCACTGTTTCTGCTTCTGGTGGTGGTGGTGACGTACGTCCCGGCCTCCTCTGCAAAGAGAAAGAGAAAGGCTTTTTCAAACGGTCCGAAAGGGAGAAACGGGAGACCCTTTTTGCCGACCTGTGCACCTCTTGCGGCACTGTAAAACGTTTATACGTGAAAGACCCGAAACGTGATTGGGTCGTATAACTTTCACGGTTTCAATCGGGACTGTCCCCGGCCCAATGGGCGCAAAGGACCTCTCTCGGCATGCCGGCGGCGATGATCTCCCCGCCTTCTGCTGGACCGCGGCCTGGTACCACCGAGAGCTCTGCCCGTTGTATCCGCGCAGCTTTGTTTTCAAAGGATATGTTCATGACAACATTCTCATTTCTCCGACGAATCGGGTATGCGGACTTTGCCCGTCGGAGGGGTGCCGTCGCGCACGGACGCTCCGCTAAAAAGCTAAAGCCCGGTCATCTTCTCTATGTGCTCCGGATAACGCTCGCCTTGCACCGTGATCTTCGCCGCGGCATCATCGATCTCGCGCAGATCGGCAGCCGAGAACTCGAGCGAAACGGCGCCAAGGTTCTCCTCGAGACGATGAAGCTTCGTCGTGCCAGGGATCGGCACCATCCACGGCTTCTGCGCGAGCAGCCAGGCTAAGGCGATTTGCGCAGGGGTCGCGCCCCTCTTCCCCGCGATTCTGCCCAGCAGGTCAACAAGCGCCTGGTTTGCCTTCATCGCCTCCGGAGTGAAGCGCGGGATCGAACTGCGGATATCGGTACTCTCGAACTTAGCCGTCTCGTCGATCTTTCCGGTGAGGAAGCCTTTGCCAAGCGGACTAAACGGAACAAAGCTAATGCCAAGCTCCTCAAGCAGAGGAATGATCTCCGCCTCCGGCTTACGATGCCAGAGAGAGTACTCGCTCTGCAGCGCCGCCACCGGCTGCACTGCGTGCGCGCGGCGAATCGTCTACGCGCCTGCCTCAGACATCCCGAAGTGCTTGACCTTCCCTTCCGCGATCAGATCCTTAACGGCGCCGGCGGCCTCTTCAATCGGCACATTCGGATCAACGCGGTGCTGGTAGTAAAGATCGATGACATCCGTCTTCAGCCGCTTGAGAGAACCTTCGACAGCACGCTTGATCTGTTCCGGCGAGCTATTCGTTCCCTTCGGTCCGCGACTCCCGTCAGGATTGATATCGAATCCAAACTTGGTAGCAATCACTACTTCTTTGCGGAAAGGCTCAAGCGCCTCGCCCACAAGCTCTTCATTCGTGAACGGCCCATAAACCTCCGCCGTATCAAAGAAGGTGACGCCTCGCTCCACAGCAGCCCGTATAAGCGCGATCACCTCATGCTTTTCAGGAAAAGGTGCATAAGAAAAGCTCAGCCCCATACAGCCCAGGCCCAGCGCCGACACTTCAAGCCCGCCGCTTCCCAACTTGCGCTTCTGCATTGAATTCTCCTGTGACCCCGGGAATGTTCACGAACGATCCGCCCCACCGACAAGCAAGGCGGATCGTTCGTCAGCTACTCCGCCTTGAGCGAAGCCATATCGATCGAGAAGCGATACTTCACGTCGGACTTCAACAGCCGCTCATAAGCCTCATTAACCTTCTGGATCGGAATGACCTCAACATCCGAAGTGATGTTGTTCTTCCCGCAGAAATCAAGCATCTCCTGCGTCTCCGGAAGGCCACCGATCGGAGAACCCGACAGGCTCCTCCGCCCAAAGAGCAACCCGAATGCAGCAACCGCCAGCGGCTTCTCCGGAGCGCCGACGAGCGTGATGGTCCCGTCACGGCGCAGAAGCTGGATAAACGCGTTGATGTCATGATCCGCAGAAACAGCATCGAGAATGAAATCAAAGCTGCCCGCGTGCTTCGCCATCTCATCTGCGTTCTTCGAGATAACAACCTCATCGGCGCCTAGCCGAAGAGCATCGTCCTTCTTCCCCGGCGAAGTCGTGAAGACCACCGTCTGCGCTCCAAGCGCATGAGCGAACTTCACGCCCATGTGCCCAAGTCCGCCAAGGCCCACAATGCCCACCTTCTTGCCCTTCGTCACACCCCAGTGCTTCATCGGCGAGTAAGTGGTGATGCCCGCACACAACAGCGGCGCCGTTCCCGCAAGATCGAGGTTCGACGGAACACGCAGCACAAAGCGTTCATCGACAACAATGCTGTCGGAGTACCCACCATAAGTCACACCGCCAGTGTGCTTGTCCGGAAAGTTATAAGTGAGCGTGATGTTCGGGCAGAACTGCTCCAGCCCAGCCTTACACTCGGCGCAGGTCCGGTCCGAATCCACCAAACATCCCACCGCACCGAGATCGCCGGCTTTGAACTTCGTGACAGCCGACCCAACCTTTGTCACCCGCCCAACAATCTCATGCCCCGGAACGCAGGGATACACCGTCGGCATCACTTCCTTCCACTCATTACGCGCCTGGTGAAGGTCCGAGTGGCAGATACCGCAGAAGAGGATCTCGATCTGAACATCATTCTCAGTAGGTTCCCGCCGCGCAATCGTGGTCGAACCAAACGGCGATGTTGCACTGGCAACGGAATACGCTTTTGCGTTGTACATTGGTTTTCTTAATCTCCCGGCTGAAGGTATATGCGAGGTGTGCTGCAGTTGGCAAGCAGGATGAGGCTCTCAATCCCCGCCCAATCTGAATCCTACGGAGAGAGACCCTCGCAGCGCTTTCCCAATCCTGCCTATTCTTTGCCTAATCCTGTTTGCATTTGAATTTTGTGCACAAAGCCAATCTCGAGCATTAGGCTGGAGAGCAAGCGGAGGAAAGCACCATGCCGAAACAAATGGCAAAGCCCACGCAATCGAACCCAGCCGTGATCGAGATGCGCAAAGCCCTGACCACAAAGGTTTCTGTGCGCGCACCACTGCTCGGCGAAAATCCCACTCCCGTCCCCGGCCTCGCGCTCTACCGCCGCACCACGACCACCGCATGCTATCTCGCCACCTACGAGCCCAGCCTCTCCGTCTTCCTGCAGGGGCGAAAGCAAATCAACCTCGGCGGCACCGAATACCTCTGCGACGGTTCGTCCTTTCTCCTCACCTCGATCGACGTCCCCGTGCAAAGCCAGATCGTCGAGGCCTCAGAGCAAGTGCCCCTGCTCTCCATGTATCTCCGCCTCGACATGCCGACCGTGCGCGAGGTCCTCAGCCGCGAAGATATCCCCGACCCCGCAACCTCAACGCAAGCTCGCGGACTCGCCGTCGGAGAAACCACCGTCGGCCTGCTCGACGCCTGCGCCCGCCTCATCGATCTCCTCGACACTCCCGAAGACATCCCCTTTCTCAGCCCCCTCATCCAGCGCGAAATCGTCTACCGCATCCTCCGCACGCCACAGGGGGTGCGTCTCCGCGCCATCGCCACCGCCGGCGACCTCAGCCACCGCACCGCCCGCGCCATCGCCTGGCTCCGCGCCAACTACGCCAAGCCGCTCCATATGGAGCAGCTCGCCACCGTCGCCCGCATGGGCGTCTCCACCCTCCACCACCAGTTCCGCGCCCTCACCGCCATGAGCCCGCTCCAATACCAGAAGCAGCTCCGCCTTCAGACAGCCAGGCAGCGCATGTTGATGGACGGCATCGACGCCACCGGAGCCGCCTACGAAGTCGGCTACGAAAGCGTTAGCCAGTTCAGCCGCGAATACAGCCGCTTCTTCGGCCAGCCACCCATGCGCGACATCAAAGCCCTCCGCGAAGGAAAAGTCGTCGCCATCAACGCCGCGTAAGCCCGATGAATGTCGTTCTCATAAGTTCATCAACTGCCGCGCTGTCATCCTGAGCGAAGCACGAAGTGCGAGTCGAAGGACCTGCACAGACTCGCCCCAAGAACATTGTCATCCTGAGGCGAAGCCGAAGGACCCGCGGTTGGGATGCTAGCCCCACCACATAAATGGGTGCCCCATCCTACGCGGCTTCATCGCGTAGGGTGGGTGGATCAAATCTCCCCACCTAACAAATGTCATCCTGAGGCAAAGCCGAAGGATCTGCGGTTGGGATGCTAGCCCCACCACATAAATGGGTGCCCCATCCTACGCGGCTTCATCGCGTAGGGTGGGTGGATCAAATCTCCCCACCTAACAAATGTCATCCTGAGCAACGCGAAGGACCTGCGGTTTACTTCATGCCGCGCCCAAAGGCGCCGGGTGCCCCATTCAAGCCCTCCGTGTTGGGCTTGAGTGGGATCGCAGACTTACCGCTCCGACAATCGCCATTCCCAGAAAAGATGTCATCCTGACCCTGAGCATCGCGAAGGGAAGGATCTGCGGTTTGCCTAATGCCGCGCCAAAGGCGCATCCAATCCTCGAACCACTCTCATTCCCAGAAGGAATGTCATCCTGAGGCGAAGCCGAAGGACCTGCGGTTTGCCTAATGCCGCGCCAAAGGCGCATCCAATCCTCGAACCACTCTCATTCCCAGAAAGAATGTCATCCTGAGCGACGCGAAGGATCTGAGCTTCCAGCGATACCGGGGTGCTCATTCAAGCCCCCGGTGTTGGGCTTGAGTGGGATCGCGGACCCACCCCTCGAACAACCGCCATTTCAAGAACAAATGTCATCCTGAGGCGAAGCCGAAGGATCTGCGGTTTACCTAATGCCGCGCCGAAGGCGCATCCGACCTGCAGTTCGCGATGATTGCTTATTCCCCAAACGTGTTACAGACATCCACCCCAACCCCAGCTAAACTAAATCTCCGATGGCAACAGGAGCCCAAACTACAACGCTGGCGATCATCCACGTCGAGGGATCAAACCCGCCAGCCTTCGTCCTCACCCGCTCCGACCACAAATCCCTCGCGCCAGTCAACATCCTCACCCCCTACGAATTCCCCGTAGAAGGCAGCCCCCAATTCCGCCTCATGCGCCAGCTCCGCTGGTATCTCGAACGCTTCCTCGACTACCCATACCACCCCGACACAATCGCCGCCGAACACGTCCTCGATGCCTTCAAAGAATGGGGCAGCCAGGCCTTCAACGCCATCTTCGACCGCCGCGAAGCAGGAGAGTGGCTCAAACAAGCCAACATCAGAGAGAGACTTGGTAGCAGCGGCAACTTGGTATCTCAAAGCGGTCGCGCTCGACGAAAAACTGGGCAAACTATACGGAGCCGCCATCTCCCATCACCAGTTGGGCGTGGTCGCCGCAAAACAGGGCGAATTTGAGACCGCACGGAGGTGGTACCTCAAGTCCCTCGGCATTAAGGAGAAGCAGGGCAATTCGCACGAAGCGGCCAGCACCTATCACCAGTTGGGAAACCTCGCTCAACAGGAACGCGACTTTGCAGGGAAAGAGGGAAAGGGGGAAGCTTGCGCCAGCTGGCTGACTCGGTCCATAGCAGGTTTTCGCCAGACGTCCGATCAGCGCTCAGCGGGGCGCAACGCCAGGCACTTTCTTCGGTTCTATGAGAGCGCATCCCCGGAAGACCAACAGAAGATGGAATCCATCTGGCACGAAGCAGATCTCGGCCCCTTCCCAACCCAATCCGAGTCCTAGCGCCTCAGCCGCACTAACCCGCGAATCGGACCGCCTCCCAAATCATGGAGCGACCCCCAAATTTGAGACAGAGTAAGAAGTCCCCATTTTGATGGAATGGAGGCTTTGGATGAGTCGGAAGTATCGGGTATGGAGTTTGTTGGAGAAGCGGGCAGCGGTTGACCGGATGGGGAAGGAGAAGCACGGTGAACTGGCGGCCGAGCTGGGGATCTCGAAGCGGCAGCTGTATGCCTGGCGGGACCTTTTTCGGCGTTTGAGGGAGACGGCGAAGAAAGAAGGCAGCCGGGAGCGGGCCTTGGAGGGGGAGAACCGGAAGCTGAAAGAGGCGCTGGCGACCAAGGTGCTGGAAGCGGATTTCTTACAAGGTGTGTTGCGCAGAATCGAGGCTCGACGCCAGCCGACCAGCGGCTCCGGCGAGACTGCATCTACGAAGAGGTCCGAGTGATGCGGTCTGCAGCGCACCTTAGCATCGAGTCCATGTGCCGTCTGGGGCAGGTCAGCCGGGCGGGGTTTTATCGTCATTGGAAGCAGCATGAGCCGCGCGTCGAGCAGGCCGAGCTGCGCGCGCGGATGCACCAGATCGTGCTCACCCACCGGCGCAACTATGGTTATCGCCGGGTCACGCAGGAGCTGCGCAACCAGGGCTGGGCGGTGAACCACAAACCGGGTCCCCACGGACAGGTCTTCGTCCGTGGGGTGGAAACGGGTGGCGCGGCTGATGGCCGAGGACAACCTGCTGTGCCTGCGCAAGCGCAGCTTCGTTCGCACCACCGACTCCGGCCACGATCTGCGCGTCTGGGTAAACCTGGCCAGCCGCATGCAGCTGACCGGGATCGACCAGCTCTGGGTGGCCGACCTCACCTTCCTCCGGCTGGCCGAGGAGTTCCTCTATCTGGCCGTGGTGCTGGACGCCTTCTCGCGCCGCGTGCTTGGCTGGGCGCTGGACCAGCGGCTGGATGCAAGGCTTGCGGTGGCCGCTCTGCGCCAGGTGTTATCGGTAATCTAAAATTCCCCAGATTCGGCGTTTGAAAAATCCCCAGTTGAGGACAAACCGATCATTCTGACCGAGGAGGGTCGGGATGGTGCGACTGGAGGGTTTCATGGAGATACAGCAGCTTCATCACGACGGGGTCAGCGTCAGCGAGATAGCACGGCGATTGGCCCTGGACCGCAAGACGGTTCGGAAGTACCTGCGTCAGGCGCCACGAGAGTACGAGCGCGTGCCTAAGAGTTGGAAGGTGGATCCTTTTCGCTCCTATCTTCGGGAACGCTGGGAGTTGGGCGTACACAACGCGACGCGCTTGTTTGTGGAGATCCGCAAGCGCGGGTATGACGGTTGTCTTACACAGGTGAAGACCGTAGTGCGGCCGTGGCGAAGCGAAGGCCAGGAGCGGGCGTTCGTCCGCTTTGAGACCGCACCCGGCGAGCAGGCGCAGATGGACTGGGGCCACTTCGGCAACTGGGACGGCAAGCGGCTGTACGGATTTGCACTGACCCTGTGCTGGTCGCGGATGCAGTACGTGGAGTTCACCCAGCGGCAGGATGCGGAGACGTTGTTGAACTGCATGATGCACGCGATGACGTTCTTCGGCGGTATCCCGGCGACGGTGCTGACCGACAACATGAAGACGGTGATCCTGGACCGGATTGATGGTCAGCCGCGCTTTCATCCGAAGATGCTGGACTTCGCCAGCTACTACGGTTTCCTACCGCGGGTCTGCCATCCATATAGGCCACAGACCAAGGGCAAGATCGAGTCCACGATCCGCTACATCAAGGGCAGCTTCTGGCCAGGCCTAAGCTTCGATTCGCTCGAGGAGCTGAACCGGCTGGCGCTGGTCTGGTGCGAAGAAGCCAACCGGAGGGTCCATGCCACCACCCGCGAGGTTCCTCTGCAGCGCTTCCCTCACGAAGGGCTGATGCCGTTAAACGGCCAGCCTGCCTATGACACCAGCTATGTGAGCCATCGCCAGGTCGCGAAGGACTGCCTGGTGGCCTATCGCGGCAACCGTTACTCGGTGCCGCATGTCCACGCCGGCAAGAACGTCGTTGTTCGCGAGCCGCTCGACTCGGGCACGATCCGTATCTTTTCTCAGCAGGAACTAATCGCTGAACATCGTCTGTCCACGCGGCGCGGAGAGATGGTCGTGGAGCGGTCCCACTATGCCAGCCTGCCGCGAAGATTGCGTCTGCCGCGCTTCCGCGCAGATCGTCGGATCGTAGAGCTGACACCCGGTCCGGGAGTTGGCCTCCACTATGTGGCACCAGAGGTGGAGTTCCGGCCGCTGTCGATCTACCAGTCGATCTGTGAGGAGGTGGCCCATGTCGCTTCAGTCTGAACGCCTGCTCAACCACATGCAGGGTCTGCGCCTGACTCATCTGCCCTACTGCTACGAAGCACTTGCCGAAGAGGCATCCGTGAAGGACCTCCCCTACCTTGAGTTCCTCGAGCAGGCGCTGGAGGCGGAGAGTCAGGCCAAGCATACCCGGAACGTGCGGCTGAAAACCCAGTGGGCCCACTTTCCCTATAAGAAAGGACTGGATCAGTTCGACTTCGCCTTCCAGCCGTCGGTGGACGAACGCAAGTTGCGGGAACTGGCTGGCCTGGCTTTCCTCGAACGCAAGGAGAACGTGCTGCTGCTCGGACCGCCGGGGGTGGGGAAGACCCATCTCGGCATCGCGCTCGGCACCGAAGCCATCGTGGCCGGCTTCTCCGTCTATTTCCTCACCATGCAGGATCTGGTTCAGCAGTTCCAGCGCGCCCGCGACGAGAACAAGCTGAAGGAGAGGATGGCCCTGCTGGTCAAGCCCAAGCTGTTGATCCTCGATGAGATCGGCTATCTGTCGCTGGACTCCTTCGCTGCCACCTGCCTCTTCCAGCTGGTCAGCGAGCGATACGAAAAAGGCTCGATCATCCTGACCTCGAACAAGAGCTACGGCGATTGGGGCTCCATCTTCGCCGACAACGTCATCGCCTCGGCCATCCTGGACCGGCTGCTCCATCACTCCACCACCATCAACATCAAGGGCGAGAGCTATCGGCTCAAAGACAAGAAAAAGGCCGGCGTCATCACCGCAAAACTGCCTGCAAAGGACGGAGGCTAGATCGCCACAGTCCGCGCGGAAGCATGCGGCTCCGGGCTCTGCCCTCCGCCGCATCCTTCCGCCACACCTTAACTCGCCTCAGGCTGGGGAATTTTCAAGCGTCCCTAAGTGGGGAATTTTCAGTTGACGATGACACCAGGCGATCGACCTGCGCCAGCCTGCCCCAGGCCTGGTGCATCACTCTGACCGCGGCGTGCAGTACGCCTCCAATGCCTATGTCGAGCTGCTGCTCGAGCACGGCATCGCACCCAGCATGAGCCGGGCCGGCAACCCGTACGACAACGCAAAGTGCGAGAGCTTCCTCAAGACCCTCAAGCAGGAGGAGATCTACACTCGGCAATATCGCGACCAGGCCGATCTGGAGGCCCACATCGGCCAGTTCCTGGAGCGGTATTACAATCGCAAGCGGCTGCACTCGGCGCTCAACTACCGGACGCCAGAGCAGTTCGAACAAAGTCTGTTAGCCAGCCCGGCAGCGGTGCCGGTACCAAGCATGAGTTTTTTCAGGCATGGGGGAATCTATCGTCCCGATGTTCACCGACAAGCCGGGGAGGAGCCGTTATGACCCCTCCCCAGCCCATCGCTCTTACCGCCCATCGGTGCGATGAGTTCCAGCCGGGTATTCCTTGGCGAATTGCTCTCCAGCAGAACCCGCCTCCGCTTCCCCGGCCAACCTCAGCCTGCAACAGCAACTCCCGTTCGCCAAGAAAATCCCAGCGAGCGGCGCAAAGGGACTTCTCTCGCTGTCTCACCCCAGGGGGTCACTCCACCGTGTCAAGTACCTTCCTCGACAACACCGCACCCTAACCTCAGTGATCCCAGCCACTTAGAAGCAAAAAATAGTTGGCACAGTGAACCACCCCAACTTGATAAACTGGATATAGGGTTCAAGAAAAAGATTGGGAACCTCAAAGGCAACTGCCGCTGAAGCTGTCGAAGGGTTCGTTATCTGTGTTCACGGCTAATTCGTCGAAAAAAGGATTTTGAAGCACGCCCCAGACAGAATCAAGATTTATGCCAAAAATGGGCTCCCCAAGCCGCTGAAACTAAAGAACTAAGGCAGTAATAGGGGGGAGGGGGGGTACCCCCAATCCATCACATCCCCGGCATCGGAACACACTCCAGCACCTGCACCGAAGACCCAGGCATATGAAAGTGAGGATGGCCCTTCAACAGCGCCACCGCCTCATCGATCGACTCCGCCTGCAGGATGCTGTAACCGGTAATCGCCGTCTTCTCCGGAGCATGCGACCCTCCGGTTAACGTCGTCGAGTTGTCCAACGGCGCGCCCAGGTCGACCACCGCCCCGCCGGTGCTGTCGTACCAGGCCTTCCAGGCCGCCATCCCCGCCGCCATCTGTTCCGGCGTCGAATTCGCAAACATCTCCGCAACAGACGCCCCGCTCAAAGCGCCTTCCGCCCGATACAAAACCAGATATTTCTTCATAAGCCCCCAACCATCCAGAGTGAACAACCCACCAACAATAGTCTTCTCGCTTGAAACTGAGGGAAATAATTTCCACCTTCCTGCAACCAACAATTCACCAAACATTGATCATTCCGGACACTTCTCCATGCTTGTTCCGGAGTATCCTGAGGGCAAATGAAGCGAATCGACAACACGATCATGTTAGGAGATAAACATGAATACTCTGATAGAAGCGCGGAGCGCAGGCCTCCGCCTGCCCTCACCCCAAGCTAACCCATTCAACCGTGCAATCCTTCCCTCTTCGATGCAGGAGCTTAGAGCAAAGTTCACCTCCTTCGACCAAACCCTCGATCTCACTCCCATCAAATACAAACTCATGAAGGACAAGGATTGGACGCTCGAGCGCGCCAATCAAGTCGAGCCTCAGTACAAGGCGTTCCTCTTCCTCATCGGCTCCAGGGTCAAAGCCGAGTTCGTTCCCACCTTCGACATCGACGAAATGTGGCACATGCACATTCTCGACACCCGCAAATACATGACCGATTGCGCGCTGCACTTCGGCGAGTACATTCATCACTATCCTTACCTCGGCATGAAGGACGCGGAGGACCGCTCCCGAGCGGAAAGCCTCTTCGCCGCAACCTGCACAACCGTCGCCGAAGCCTTCGGCATCAATATCCACGACCTCGACGCCACCAGCTGCGGCGGAGGCGGTTGCGGAGGCCATGGCTGTGGCGGACACGGCTGCGGCGGAGGCCACTCCAGCTGCGCCAGCGGACACTCCGACTCCGGCAGCCACGGTGGTCATGGCACTAATAACGACAGCGGCGACGCCGGAATCATCTCCAGTTGCGGCTCGAACGGCGGTGATTCCGAACGCAAGCGTCGCCAGCCTCCAGAGGACGACTCCGAGAAGAAGGCCGGATTCTGGCGCCGTATCTTCAACCTGTCACCGATGGAAGGGAAGGACGACTGGTACGCCTCAGTCACTCCGGAGTTCTTCGATGCAACTGAATTCCGGCCCGATGCTTCATCCCTCCAGGTGATGTCAAAGAGCGTCAACTAAAGTCTGAACCGTAAAAGGCAAAAGCCGGACTCCGTAACAACGGAGCCCGGCTTTCTGGTGTTCCAACTCGGAAGGCAGACCCGATCAAACCCTCGGCGGAAGCAGCGTCTCTTCGCCGATAGGATTAGCCAGCGCTTCCGGCACATAGCGCCGCATCACGCCATCCCGCAGCAGTTCGAATATCTCGCCGCGCCACAGGATCTTATTGCTCGCATAACTCGCCGCCCAGAAAGCAAAGCCCATCAGGTCGCGCAGCGGATACAGCAGTACCGTCCGCAGTAGGTTTTCCTCTCCCACGACAGCGCCACCCACCATCGCCGCCAGCAGCATCCTCGAAACCACGCTCCACGCAAGCGCGGCAAAACCGAGCTGCGGCATGCCTAGCACTACCGACATCGCACATATCAACAAACCGTAGGGCATGCTGAAGGTTAGCGCCGTTCCCAAATGGCCCATCGGACGCGAAAACCGCGTGCTCTTCATCCACCGGATCTGATGCTGGATCGATCGCGAGAAGCTCTCGTTCAGCACGATATGGTCGATCACGTGATGCGAGAGAACGACCTTGTGGCCATGCTCCGCGACCCGCTTGCCGAGCACGAAGTCGTCGGCGCAGTAGCGCCCCAGCGTACCGAAGCCGCCAATCTCCTCCACGCACGAGCGCCGCACCGCCATCGTCGGCCCCAGCGCAAACTGCATCCCCTCGATCCACTCCGCAGCCAGCACGCCCGCCGCCATCTCCACGCTCATTGCCGTCGCCTCGAGCTTCGACCAGAGGCTCTTGCCATCGCTAACGCCGCGATAAAGGCACGTCACCAGCCCGACAATCGGATCGGCAAACGGTCCGGCAACCTCGCGCAAATACGACGGGCTCACTCGCACATCGCTGTCGCTAATGACCAGAATCTCAGACTGAGCGGCAAGACCCATCAGTTCCAACGAGGAGACTTTGGCGTTGGTGTAAGCCGGCTCGCCCGTGGTCAGGAATTGGACCGGCACACGCGGGTGCCGCTGAGCAACCCGCCTGGCCACCTGCAGTCCGCCGTCACCATGGTCGCGAGCGCAAAACAGAATCTCATAGTTCGGGTAATCCTGCGCAAAGAAACCTTCGAGCCGGGCCTCCAACTCGGGCTCCTCCCCGTGTAGCGGCTTGAGCAGGCTCACCCGCGGAAAGAAATCCCGTTCCCGCGCCAGGAACGATCGCCGCTTCCGCGCAAACGAGCCGGCAGCGACCAGCACCAAAACGCAGTAGATCGAGGAGCACAACAGACCAATAAGGCCCGCGGCGAGCAACAGCTTCGGGATGGCGGCAATAGTCAAAGATGCAATCCGAGCGAAGGAACGGCAATCGCGCAATTTACGCTGACAATAGTAAGCCTAGTCCCAAGGGGCGTATGGCATCAAGAGCCTCTTGAGGCAGAGGCGAAACGCCCATCACCCAGAGGCGGGAATCAGTTTCTGCGTCCGCCGGGGGTTACATGAATCGTCGGCGCGGCGCCGGTTCGCCCCTTAGCTGCGGGGAGCCCCTTCATTGCGGCGTGAAGCGGTGGGGTCCGTTGCGATGCGGTCGCTTCGACCGTCCGTGGCATGGGAACGATTGCCGATTCCTGGCCAAAACCCTGCTGCATCCGCCCCAGCATCTCCGTCCGCACATAATCGACGAAGCTCTGCATCTGCCGATTCATCTCTTCCATCCGCTCCCGCATCTGTAGAACGATGGCGATCCCGGCGATGTTCACGCCAAGGTCCCGGGCCAGGTTCAGAATGAACTCCAACCGTTCCAGGTCCTCATCGGTGTAAAGGCGCGTATTCCCCTCGGTCCGCGACGGCTTCAGCAGACCCTCGCGCTCGTAGAGGCGCAGCGTCTGCGGGTGAATCTCATACATCTCGGCCACCGCCGAGATCATGTATGCGCCTTTGGATTTGCGTTTGGTGGGCATGGATGTCCATTTAATCGTTCGGAATCAGTGCACTTTCTGTGGCTGTGCGGTTCGCTTTGCGATCTGTGCCATCAATCTGAGGGCCTCATTCACTGACTCGGCATCGGGAAATACCTCCATCACATCAGGAGCTAGCGCGATGAGATTCGTACCCTCCGCGAACCGCTCAGCGAAACGACCCCTCTCGCCACCCCGAAAATCAATCTCGGCCGGCATGTCGTCGTCGATTTCATCTACCTTCTTCATAGTCTCGCCTTTCCGCCGCTGTTGCCGATCTGGCACTAATGATGCGAATCGTATCTCCCTCAATTGTATGAGCTACTGCCAGCAGCCGACCGCGCACACTTTCACCAAGGCTGAAGTATCTCTGTTCCTCGATCGAGTGCCTTTCGTCAGGCACGGTCACCAGTAGGCGATCACCAAAGACGCTCGTCGCTTGCGTAAAGGTTATCCCATGTTTGGCATAGTTTCGGCTGGCCTTCCTGCTGTCCCAGTCGAATACCAAGGCCATGAGTTAAACCTTCTCCCAAATAGCCCCGCGCGGATCGTCCGGATTCAACTTAGCCAGCTCGCGCAAGATCTCCTTCGATCGCTCATCCTTGAGTTGCGGCACCACGATCTCTACCGTCACGATCTGGTCGCCGCGCAATCCTTCCTGGGCTGCCGAGGGCACCCCACGCTCGCGCATCCGAAGCTTCTGCCCGCTCTGCGTGCCGGGCGGAATCTTCAATTGCGCTCGACCATCAATCGTCGGAACCTCGATCTTCGCGCCCAGCGCCGCCTCAGCAACTGTCACTGGCAAAGTGATCAGAATATTGTCGCCCGATCGCTCAAATACCGGATGACTTCCCGCCTTGATGATCAGGTAAAGGTCACCCGAAGCTCCGCCATTGGTTCCCGCATTCCCTTTGCCGGCAAGCCGGATGCGCTGCCCATCGCGGGTGCCGGGCTTGATCCGGAAGTCGATCGTCTCCGTCCGAGTTACCGTGCCCTTGCCATCGCAGGTCGGGCAGCTATTCTGCAGCTTGCCCGTGCCGCCGCAGCGCGGGCACTGCAGAGTGAACTTCATCTGCCCGCCCATCTGCGTGACCTGGCCCGTTCCGGTGCATTCGGGGCAGAGTTGCGCCGACCCCGTCGAAGCCTTTCCCTTGCAGGTCGGGCAGGTCTCCTGCCGCTGCACTTGCAGGCGCGTTGTCCCGCCGCGAACAGCGGTCCAGAAATCTACCGAGACCTTGTATTCCAGATCTGTTCCGGCCTCAGGCCCGTGCGGCTGTCGCTGTCCGCCGGAGAATATCCCCGAGAAGATGTCCCGGAATCCGCCCCACGATGAATTGGCAGAATTAGCCGAGCCGGCCGAACCCGCCGAGCCGCTCCCTGTCGGATGCGTCTGGTAATCAGAGAAATCGAAGCCGCCAAAGTCGAACGGAACCTCCTGCGCTCCACCGCGCGGCCGTCCGCCCATCCCCGGTGTGTAGCCACCTCGCGCCGCCGCTTCTGCCGCCGCAGGGTCGATATTGTCCGAATAGAAGCCGAACTGGTCGAAGATCTTCCGCTTCTTTTCGTCGCTCAGGATGTCGTTCGCCTCGGAGATTTCCTTGAATTTCTCCTCGGCCTTCTTGTTGTTCGGATTAACGTCGGGATGATATTTCCGCGCCAGCTTGCGAAACGCCTTCCGAATCTCATCGGGCGTGGCTGTGCGCTTTATGCCAAGCGTCGCGTAATAATCTTTTTGTTGAGGTGTTGTCGGCATCTTACCTTTAGATCTCTATAGTATCTATCGGATCATTTGTTCGCGGCACTTACTCTAAAGTCCCGGGCGGGATACCACGCCATAGTTCGACGTCCGGCCGCTTCCTGATTCGATCCGCTGCTGACCGATCCGCTGCGCTTTGTCCCGCCTCGGGGCGGGAGCAAGCGCGCGCAGGTCAATTCCAAACGGCCTTGGCCGGGACCGCTTCGATCTTCCAGAACAAGTCTGGCTCCACTCTGCCCATCTGTTCAGCGAACTGCTCAGCTTCGGCGCGGGTGTTGAACATCACTCTGTTGTAGACCGTGCCCGCCCTCAGCTGTTCGCACTTCCACATAGTGTCGGTCATCGCGAATTCTCCTTTGCTATACAACGATGCGGGGCGCACTTTAGTTCTCCGAGCGCCCCGCATCTCTCACATCTCCCGCCGATTTACGCTTCCGTCGAGGTTAGTCGTCCCTTACTTCTTCTCCTCGACATCAACGTACTCGGCATCGATCACGCCCTCATCCTTCTTCTCGGCGGTCTCAGTTGGCCCCGTCGCACCGTCTGCGGGAGTGGTTGCTCCCGAGGCATTGGCCTTGTACATGGCCTCAGCCAGCTTGTGCGAAGTCCCGGTCAGTTTCTCCCGGGCGGCATTCAACTCTGCCGCTGAAGGACTTCCGGCCAGCGTCGATTTGGCTTCGGCCAGTGCCGTCTCCACATCGCTCTTGTCGCTGCCAGTTACCTTATCGCCGCTTTCCTTCAACATCTTCTCGATGTTGTAGACCAAATTGTCGAGGCCGTTCCGCGCTTCGATCTCTTCGCGCTTCTCTTTGTCCTCGGATGCATGGGCGTCAGCTTCCTTGGCCATGCGCTCGATCTCGTCCTTACTTAGACCCGAAGACGACGTAATAGTTATTTTCTGGTCCTTGCCCGTCGCGTTGTCCTTCGCCGTGACATTTAGGATGCCGTTTGCGTCGATATCGAACGTAACTTCGATCTGCGGCACGCCACGTTGGGCCGGCGGAATTCCACCCAGCTTGAACTTGCCCAGAGTCCGGTTCTGGCCGGCCATCGGACGTTCGCCCTGGAGAACGTGGACTTCAACCTCGGTCTGGCTGTCCGCCGCCGTCGAAAACGTCTCCGTCTTCTTGGTCGGAATCGTCGTGTTCCGCGGAATCATCGGCGTCGCCACCCCGCCCAGCGTCTCGATCGACAGCGTCAGAGGAGTCACATCAAGCAGCAGCAGGTCCTTCACTTCGCCGGCAAGTACGCCAGCCTGGACCGCAGCGCCGATCGCAACAACCTCATCCGGATTCACGCCCTTGTGCGGCTCTTTGCCGAACAAGTCCTGAACCAGCTTCTGGATGCGCGGCATTCTCGTCTGTCCGCCAACCAGCACGACCTCATCGATCTTGCTTGCATCGACACCGGCATCGGCCATCGCCTTCTTGCAAGGCTCGATCGACCGCTGAATGATGTCCTCAACGAGCTGTTCCAGCTTCGCACGGGTCAGCTTCTCAACTAGGTGCTTGGGACCGGTCGCGTCGGCGGTAATGAACGGCAGGTTGATCTCCGTCTCCTGCGCCGTCGACAGCTCGATCTTGGCCCGCTCCGCTGCATCGCGCAGCCGCTGCAGCGCCATCTCATTGCCCTTGGCGCGCAGATCCAGGCCTTCCTTCTTCTTGAACTCGTCGATCAGCCAATCCACGATCTTCTGGTCGAGGTTGTCGCCGCCGAGGTGAGTGTCGCCATTGGTCGACTTGACCTCAATGACGCCTTCGCCAACCTCAAGAATCGACACGTCAAAAGTACCGCCGCCGAAGTCATAGACCGCGATCGTCTCGTCCTTCTTCTTGTCCAATCCGTAGGCCAGCGCAGCCGCAGTCGGCTCGTTCACAATGCGCTTCACGTCGAGACCCGCAATCTTGCCGGCGTCTTTGGTCGCCTGGCGCTGCGCGTCGTTGAAATAAGCCGGAACCGTGATGACAGCCTCGGACACCGAAGTGCCAAGATAGTCTTCCGCGGCCTTCTTCAGCTTTTGCAGGATCATCGCCGAAACTTCAGGCGGGGTGAACTCCTTGCCCTGCGCCACAATGACGACATTGTCGCCAGCAGCCTTGACCTTATAAGGGACCATCTTCAGCTCGTCGCTGACTTCATTGAACCGGCGTCCCATGAACCGCTTCACCGAATAAACCGTGTTCTCCGGGTTGGTGATCGCCTGGCGCTTCGCCACCTGCCCCACCAGCCGCTCGCCGCTCTTGGTGAAGCCCACCACCGACGGAGTCGTCCGGCCACCCTCTTCATTCGCAATGACTTTCGGCTCACCGCCTTCCATCACCGCAACGACGGAGTTCGTCGTTCCCAAATCAATCCCAATTACTTTTCCCATAATCCTTGTCCGCTCCTCGAGAAAATCCCCTGCCAAGTGCCCGGTGCCGCCTTCGAACTGCTCTAGCTTCGCACTTGAGTCACTTGTTGTCAACTTATCTGATGCGCAGCAACGAACATTGGATTCATCGAAAAGTGGCCCCTCTTACCCTAAAAATCCGCTAGTGCTTGTGAAGCGATCACTCGAAAATATGTCGAGAACTCTATCGGCTTGGATCATAATCCGCATCATTTAGCTGCCACCACAAATCGCTATCTCAGGGGGTATCGAACGTTGGGCTTCTCTGGCCAGGAAAGAAAAGAGCTTCGAGCCGCGCTCCACAAATATCTGCAGGAGAAGGATTATGTTCCTGGAAATGTTGCCGTTCGATCCAGGAAATTTCTAGAGACCATCGCGACACTTTCCCAAAGGGTCAGAAATCGGAACCGCGTCATACTCTGCTTTGCCATCTGCCTGGGAATTTCCTTGGTCTCGTGGGGCATCTTGTTTTTGGAATTTTTTAGGCCGCAATGGATCATCGGTGTTTCGCTGGATCCTCGATTCCTCAAGCCCATGGCCATTCTTTCCGCTTCTTTTCTCTTAGTGCTTGCCCTGGCTTCCCCATGGCTCGTGCGGCTTTGGGATCGGCTGAAACGAGAAAAGACACCCGGCGTCGAGCCCGTCACTCAAACATTCAGCGTCGAGCCCCTTGATCTGACGTTCGCAAGCGTGGTGAAGGAGCATCGGAAGGCGGAGGTCTCGTTTCCCCCAAGATTATTGGACTTAGTTCTCATAGACCCGCGTTTCAAAGAGCTTTACGAGCAGAAACGAGACGATATCAAGCCTAAAGCGGGGGCCAACAACGACCGAGTCGAAGACTTGATAGAAAAGCTGCTTAGTGATGGAGATTTCGTCAGCCTTGTCCTCGGGAACGATCCGCCGCCGTCCATTCTGCCACCCGCTTACCAGACAGGCCTGGAAGGCAGTGAGCTGCCCGGACGGTCTGAAGCGGGGGTTGAAAAGAAAATTACGATTGGAGAGCAAGCGAAGGCCCACGCACAGGGAGTCTTCCACAGGTATGTTCTTGAATCCGTCGTCGCCCTGCCAGAATTTAATTGCCTCTTAGAGGAGTACTCACAGCGCTGGCCGCAATGGTATGGCCATCTTTGGAAACTCGCCCACTCCGTTGCCTCCAAAGGTGCCGGAAAGCTACCCAGCTCGCCTGCTCCCGATAAATCCACTCAGGCCCTCGTCCTGCTCATTGCCGCGCTCATCGGCGCTCACACCGTCGAGCATGTGGCCGGTAATGGCTCAACGGATAAGGAGTGGGTCACAGAAATGCAGAAGTCCAATCAGGGATGGCTGTCGGAATACCAGAAATCCAATCAAGCGTGGATGGCGGAGGTACAAAAGTCAAATCAGGAACGGGAAGCCAAGGAAGATCTGTTGATAGCGGATTGGGAGAAATCCAACGAAGTGTGGACTGAGAACGAACAGAAATCCGAAAAGGAATGGATGGAAAAGTTTACCGAGTCCTTCACAGAGCTTACCTCCAAAATCCTCGAAGAGCTTGAGAAGTCTAAGTGCACCTGCTGCCAAAGCAATTCTTGCCCCGCGATTCCGAGTGTGACTAAGTACTTTCTCGAAAACCCTCCTCAGCCTCCACAAACGGGCGGCTCCAGCTCTTTCGTTATCAATACGCCCACTGGCTCGACCGCGGACCCCTCTGGAAATAAGAGCTCTGCAAGTGGCTTCCAGATCACTCAAACGAACAATAACCTCCCGGACCCTTCTTCCCGTACGCAAGTGCCGAATTCCCTGCCTCCAGGAAGTGAGGTTCTAGCCGAATTCCAACCGGGGATGACTTCCAGAGACGTCGTCATTGACTACGACAAAGGCAATTCACAGCGGCGATTCAAGATCGGCCTGGTGGCTCAACCCCCGCCAGGCGAAGAGACGTGGTATCCCTTGCCGATCCGCTTGTGCGCAAAAGAGACTACAGCGATTATCGATTCTCCAGGTCCGGACAAAAAAGGAGCGCTACCCGGCACGCAGGCATTCTCTGCTTCCTGCGGAGTCGACGGCGGGAACGCGAACGGATTCTTGGTGTTTGCCGGCAAGACACCGCTCTACAACGCTCCTCTCAACGCGATGGTTAGTGTGGAAGAGCGCAGCAATCGATTCCCTCTCTTTTGGCATCGCCCCACGATTGTCCTCCACATCAAACCGGTCTGAGTGATTCTCGGACAATGAGAGCCCTGGAGCCGGAGGCCAGAGTGGCTTGGACATCGCCGTCCTCTCTGATTACCGGCCCCGGAAATCTGTTGTCCCTTCAGAACGTCGCCGGCTTCTCCCAATCCGAAAACACAAATTCCGCCACCGGCTTCCGGGAGCGAGGTGCCAATTCCATCTTTTGGATTTTCTCCGGCAGAACCGAAGGATCGCCAAAATAGCCAATCGCGGTCACCGCGCCGATCTCATAGTCGGACGAAATGCCGAACGAAGCCCGTGCCAGCTCCTTATCGAAACCAGCCATGGAATGCGTGTGCAGGCCCAACTCAGTCGCCGCCAGCCCCAGATATGCAGTCGCGGCGCCCGTATCGTGCAGCGCGTAGTCGTTGGGATTGCCTTTCTGGGTGAACGTCTTCTTGGCCACCGAAAGCAACAGCACCGGCGCCGTTTTCGCCCACATCTGGTTGAACTCGACGAGCGAGTCGAAAATCTTCTTGTAAGTATCGTCGCCGCGGCGTCCAAGCAGGAACCGCCAGGGCTGCTCATTCGAGGATGACGCCGCCCAGCTCGCGGCCATAAAGAGCTTCTCCAGATCGCCGGACGAAACCTCCCGATCGGCAAAGGCGCGCGGGCTCCACCGGTGCAAAATCAGCTCGGGAACACCCTCGACAGCGGGGGCATGTTTCAACTTCTCGATCTCTTCGGGGCTCATCTCAGACACGAATCTCTCCTCATACATCGAATCAACTACTCCGCTGCTTGGATGCGAGACCCTCGCCAAACGGCGCGGGCGATGCCCTACTGCATTCATCCAAATATAGACTTCAGGTAGCAGTGTCCTCCAAAACGCCAACTCGCGAACTGGCCGAGCAGAGATATCACGAAGCCCTCGACCTCGTTGCCAGCGGAGATTCCGCCGCAGCAGCGGCCGGCTTCCGCGAAGCCTTGAATCTATCTCCCGATCTCCTCGATGCCATGCACGGCCTCATTCGCGCCTTGCAGGACGCCGCCGACTATGACCAGGCCATCGCCGTCGCCACTCAACTCATCGCCCGCGACCCCGACGACCCGCTCGCCCACACCAGCCTCTCCATCCTCTACCAGCACAAAGGAATGGTCCCCGAGGCCGAAGCCGAGGCGCTCAAGGCCAAGCTTCTCGGTTGGAAACTCGAACTCCGCGAGTTCCGCGCAGCCAACCCGTCCGCCCCTTCATCAACCGAATGAACTCCGCAAAACCCCGCCGCGCAGCGACAAGCCGACCCCCACGCCCGCCGCAGAAGCCGCGCTATCCTAAGCCATGCCCGGAACCACCCTCCACGTTGCCACCAGCAACCCCGGCAAACTCCGCGACTTCGCCGCAGCGGCCGACCACTTCGGCTTCGCGATCGCTCCGCTCCCAGGCATCGAACGCATTCCACCGCCGCCCGAAAACGAGCCGACCTTCGAAGGAAACGCTCGTGAGAAGGCCCTCTACTACAGCAGCTTCGCACCAGGCTGCACCGTCCTCGCCGACGACTCCGGCCTCGAAGTCGACGCCCTCCACGGCAACCCCGGAGTCCGTTCCGCCCGCTACGCCGCCGACGCCGCCTTTATTCAGATCGGGAACCCCGATGAAGACAACAACCTTCTGCTTCTCCAAAACCTCGCCGGGATCGAGAATCGGACCGCCCGCTATCGCAGCGTTCTCGCCCTCGCCCGAGACGGCGAAGTCGTCCTCACCACCGAAGGCACCGTCGAGGGCGTCATCGCCAACAAGCCCCAGGGCACGGGTGGATTCGGCTACGATCCACTCTTTTACCTACCCGAACTCAACCAAACCATGGCCGAGATCGACCTCGCCACAAAATCCACTCTCAGTCATCGCGGCCGCGCCCTGCAGACCCTCTTCGAGAAACTTCGAACCTTTGCGCACTCGTAGCCGCAGCCAACGCCCCTGCTTTCCGCGTTTCGTCCTCAAGACGTGGGATCGACCCGAACAAACCGCTAAATCCTAATGCATCACCATCTGGCGAGGCATCGCTTCCGGCTTTCCAATCACCAGGCTCACCGGGGCCGAAGCCTCACCCACGCCGTTGGAATTCACCGCTGTCACCCTGTAATAGTTCGGGCCTAGTAGCGCAACGATTCCCGTAAATTCCGGCGAGGTGAGACCCACAGCAATTGTCTGGTATGCACCACCTGCGCTCGTTGAACTCGCCACTCGGTATGTCGTTCCCGCTCCGGCGCCCTGCCACGACACAGAAACACGTCCGTCCGCGGTAATCGCCGTCTTCACTTGTGCCGGAGCAGTGGGAGGCGGCCCATCCGGCAACAGCCCATAGACGCAAAACTGTCCGCTCCCCATGTTCTCCGCTCCAAAGCTCGCCAGATAGACTTTGCCGTTCGCGATTGTTGGAGGCGCCATCTTGGCATAGTTCCCGCAATCATCCCGCGCCGGATCCTCCAGCGAATTCCACAGCTCGTGGCCAATGTCGTCGGCGTCGTAGGCATGCAGAATCCCCGGCCTCGACTCATGCCACGAGTCCCCGCTCGCGTGAATCGCCGCCCAAAGAATTCCATCTTTCTTGCCGTCCGCGGAGAGCGAAAGCATCGCACCCGGATGGCCCTCGTTCATCTCCGCCCGGCTCATCACCGGAGTTTCATCCCACAAAATCGTCGCCACCTTCCCACTGCCAAGTTGACCGTTGTTCACGGTAACGTCGTGGCCCTGGTAGACCCGCGCCTTGTCCCGCTGCCCCCAGATGTACAGCAGCTTCCCCCTCTTCGCCGAGTCCCAATAAACGATGCTGTGCAGATGCGATCCTGTCGCTTGAAAATGCTGAAGTGCATTCTCGTCGCCAAGATGACCGAAGTGGTTCGTGTCCAGCGTATAGAGCACGCCCTCTTTGCCGCCCCCAACCATCAGGCTCGTTCCCGGAATCAGCGTCGCGCCCGAGGAGTTGAGATCGTTGTCGTCCTTATCGAGCTGAAAATGGTTCGTCGGCGTAAACCAGTCGAGCACCTTCAACTGTGGACTGAGTTTCAGAAAGCTCTCGCTGAAATTGACCTTGCCGTCCCAGCTCCCATTGCCCGCCACCACATAGATATTTCCATCCGCGTCCGCCGCCGGAGCCTGGCCCGATTGCCAGATGCTCGCCCCACTCCCGGCCGGTGTGGTGTTGAATACCGATGTCTGGCGGAGGGTCTTCGCATCATAGCCCAGCAGGAATCCGTGGTACGGCTCTTTGTCGCAATGCGATGCGTAGCCGACGTAGACCGTGCCATTCGCCAGCAACAGTGCCGGCCGCTGGCTCTGCATCAGCGGATCGAACTCCGGAGCGGAAATCACCATCGGGCTATTGGCAACATCCGCGCCGGTGACAATATCCAGCGCATGAAGCCGCTGCTCAAACCCTCCGCCCACCTGCGTTAGCGCGACAACGTAAAGAGTCTTGCCCTCAAGATCGATCACCGGCGTACCCACAATGCCAATGTTGCCGTTCATGTCGAGGCAGCCAAAGTTCGCCGAATAGAGATTCGGAGGCGTGCCAAAATTCACATGCCAGATCGGGACCGCTGCCGTCGAATCGTTCGCGTCAAATGCATAGACGCTGTTGTTGACGGTGGTGACGAAGACCACATCGTGAGTCCCTCCGCCAATCTTCACATTGGTCGCCAGCAGAGGCTGCCCATAAACCTGGTCGTCCAGCACTCGCTTGAAGAGCATGCCGAAATGTTTCCCGTTCACATTAGCCGGATTCAGGACAGTCTCGTGGAGGTTCGCTCCCGTTCGCGCAAGATCGTTGTGCTGAGTCAGTACATTCACCTGACTAACCGCGGCTATCGATCCGAAAGCGGCCATTAGGACCGTGGCAGCTAACCAGCGAAAGCTCGTTGGCCTCGTCGCCCAGCCATTCAACTTACAATTCGGCATTCTTCTCCCTTGTCTTCGTCTCTATTCTCGCAAAGTGCATATCTCGATCGGCGTCCGCTTCGTCCCACCGGACTTAGCAGCGTTCCCTGCCTTGACTCTGCTTCCAAGCGACACGAATAATGAGAGTTGCGTGATCTAAGCTGATTCAGGCTCTTTCAGCGCCGTCAACCGCAAAGTCAGGAGTCTACTGCACATGGCAACAGCCACCGCACCCCCTGCCGCGCCGCCCATACGGGGAGTTCAGCCCCTTCGCGCCGGCCAGGGAAATTCCTTCCTGCTCCGCAAGCTGCATTCGCTGAGCGGGATCGTGCCCATTGGCGCGTTCCTGGTCGAGCACCTGATCTCGAACGTTCGAGGCGCTCCAAGGGCCCGCCGCTTATGCCGCACAGGTCAAGTTTCTGAATAGCCTTCCGCTGGTTCGCTTCCTGGAGTGGGGCTTGATTTTTCTGCCCCTCGCCTATCCACGCACTCTACGGCGTGTACATCACCTTCCGCGGCCGCCAGAACGTGAACGTCTATCCCTGGGCGGGCAACTGGATGTACCTCATGCAGCGCGTGACCGGGCTGATCGCTTTCGCTTACATCATTCAGCACGTCTGGCGGCAGCGCTTCGCTGGGATCCAGCTTCCCGAACATCCCGGCGCCGCCTTCCACAAGGTCCAGGTCGAGCTCTCGAATCCGTGGATGCTCGCCGTCTACGCCATCGCCATGATCGCAACCTGCTGGCACTTCTCTTACGGAATCTGGCTCTTCGCCGCCAAGTGGGGCATCACCCCCGGCGACAAAGCGCGCAGGAATTCCGGCTATGTTTGCACCGCGCTCGGCGTCGTCCTTGTAACGATCGGACTTAGCCAGCCTCTACGCCTTCGTCGGGCCCAACTACAAAAATGCACCAGCGGATTTAACTCCCGCACAAATCGAGACGGGAACAACGGCACCAGGCCCAACATCCGTCGAAGCACCTGCGTCACAATAGAAATGGCCGATTCGAACCAACGAGGGTGCCCCATCCTACGCGGCTCTATCGCGTAGGGTGGGATGAGCAAATCGGGTGCCCCAGGTCTCGCGTTTGAAACCTGGGTTTTCAAAGATCAAGGAAGGCCCAGTTCATGGCAGCAACACCAAGAATCATCGTAGTCGGAGGCGGTCTAGCCGGACTCGCCGCAGTAATCAAGATCGCCGAAGCTGGCGGCAAGGTCGATTTATTCTCGATCGTCCCGGTCAAGCGCTCTCATTCCGTCTGCGCCCAAGGCGGCATCAACTCCGCCAAGAACCTCAAAGGCGAAGGCGACTCCACCTGGTCCCACTTCGACGACACGATCTATGGCGGCGACTTCCTCGCCAACCAGACGCCGGTCAAGAACATGTGCGAACAAGGCCCCGCGATCATCGATCTCCTCGATCGCATGGGCGTGCCCATTTAATCGTACTCCTGAGGGCCTGCTCGACTTCCGCCGCTTCGGCGGAACGCTCTTTCACCGCACCGCCTTCGCCGGAGCAACCACCGGCCAGCAACTCCTCTACGCGCTTGACGAACAAGTCCGCCGGCACGAGGCCGAAGGCCGCGTTACCAAGTACGAAGGCTGGGAGTTCCTCTCCGCCGTGCTCGACGACAGCAAGGTCTGCCGCGGCATCTGCGCGATGAACCTCCGCACCATGGAAGTCCGCACCTTCCCTGCCGAAGCGATCATCCTCGCCACCGGCGGCAACGGAGCCATCTTCGGCAAGAGCACCAACTCCGTCGTCTGCACCGGCTCCGCGCAATCAGCCGTCTACCAGCAAGGCGCTTACTACGCCAACGGCGAATTCATCCAGGTTCACCCCACCTGCATCCCCGGCGAAGACAAGCTCCGTCTCATGTCCGAATCTGCCCGAGGAGAAGGCGGCCGCGTCTGGGTGCCGCGCAAAGCCGGAGACAGCCGCGACTGGAAGAGCATTCCCGCCGCCGAGCGCTTCTACTTCCTCGAAGAGTGGTATCCGAAATACGGCAACCTCGTACCCCGCGACGTCGCCACGCGCGCCATCCACAAAGTCGTCTACGAACTCGGCCTCGGCATCGACGGCCAGCCGATGGTCTATCTCGATCTCACCCACATCGACCGCGAGACCCTCAATCGCAAGCTCGAAGGCATCCTCGAGATCTACGAGAAGTTCGTCGGCGACGATCCCCGCGAAGTCCCGATGAAGATCTTCCCCGGCATGCACTACACCATGGGTGGACTCTGGGTCGACTACAACCAGATGACCAACCTGCCTGGAGTCTTCGCCGCCGGCGAGGCCGAGTACAACTACCACGGCGCCAACCGTCTCGGCGCGAATTCCCTGCTCTCCTGCATCTACGGCGGCTTCGTCTCCGGCCCCAAAGCCATGGAATACGCCAAGTCGATCCCCGCCGCACAAGGCGACGGAGGCCACTCCGCCGAAAAGAAGCGCCAGGACGAGATCAACGCCGGGCTGATGAAGTCCGACGGCAGCGAAAACCCCTTCAAGCTATGGCGCGAACTCGGCGACACCATGACCAAGAACGTCACCGTCATCCGCTACAACAAAGGCTGCAAAGAAGCCGACGCCAAGGTCTACGAACTCCTCGAGCGCTATCGCAACATCAATCTCAGCGACAAGACTTCGTGGGCCAACACCAGCTTCGCCTTCACCCGCCAGCTCTACAACATGCTGCAGCTCGGTCGCGTCATCGCCCAGGGAGCTGCGCTTCGCGACGAGTCTCGCGGAGCCCACTACAAACCCGACTTCCCCGACCGCGACGACGAGAAGTTCCTGAAGACCACCAAGGCCTACTTCGCCCCCGACGCCGACGAGCCGCGCTTCGAGTGGGAAGAAGGTCGATACGCAATTCATCAAGCCGCGCCCACGTCGATATGACGCGGTCAAGTAAGAGGATCGACGATTGAGCCAGCACTTCTTTGTGAAATTGATTCCGCATCGCGCCACCTTCGCGCAAGACATGACCGCCGACGAACGCGAGATCATGATGCAGCACGCTGCCTACTGGCGGGAGTTGATGAATAGAAAGATCGTCCTCGTCTTCGGGCCTGTCATGGATCCGGCTGGCGTCTTTGGCATGGGCGTCATCGAAGCGGACGACGAGCCAACTGTAAAGTCCTTGCTGGATAAAGATCCCGCAGTAGTTCTGAACCACTACGAGATTTACCCAATGCGCGCCGTTCATCCCGGCCAATAAAGAATCGGAGAAACGAATGCCCGAGCGCACCATCAAGATCGAAATCAAACGCCAGGCCGGCCCAGACGCCGCGGCCCACTGGGACAAGTTCGAAATCCCCTATCGCCCCGGCATGAACGTCATCTCCTCCATGATGGAGATCGCCGCCAACCCCGTCACCGCCGACGGCAAGCCGACCACCCCCATCGCCTACGACTCCAATTGCCTCGAAGAGATCTGCGGCTCCTGCGCGATGCTCATCAACGGCAAGGCGAAGATGGCCTGCTCCGCGCTGATCGATAATCTCGAACAGCCCATCAAGCTTGAGCCGCTCTCGAAGTTCCCCGTCGTCCGCGACCTCGCCGTCGACCGCAGCGTGCTCTTCGAAAACCTCAAGCGCGTCAAAGCCTGGGTACCCGTCGACGGAACCTACGACCTCGGCCCCGGCCCGCGCATCTTTCCGCAATCGCAGGAAGAGAGCTACCCGCTCTCCAACTGCATCTCCTGCACCATCTGCATGGAGGTCTGCCCGCAGTTCAACGTAGCCACCGGCTTCGTCGGAGCAGCCACCATCGCCCAGGTCAAGCTCTTCAACGAAAACCCCACCGGCAAGGTGCTCAAAGAAGACCGCCTGCGCGCCCTCATGGGCGACGGAGGCATCGCCGACTGCGCCTACGCCCAGAACTGCGTCAACGCCTGCCCCAAGGGGCTGCCGTTGACCCGCGCCATCTCCGACGTCGAGCCGCGACGTAATCGTCCAGAGCGTCAAGGACTTCTTCACTCACTAACCCCATCACAAATGAGGGTGCCCCATCCTTGGCGACAGTTCCATCGTCGCCAGGGTGGGACTGACCAAACGCTGTACCGCCATTCCCACCAATCTCCTGCGATACAATCCCACTAACACTCGCGGTCTCCATCCAACTATGAAAGCAATTCTCCCAGCTCTCCTGTTCCTGACCACAACTTCTCTTCTCAATGCGCAAACCGCGCCAGAAGCTGCCCCCGTGACCAAGCTCCAAACTCACTCCCGCCCAGGTCCACTCGCAAGCCATCGTCATCGACACCCACGCCGACACCCCGCAGCGCCTCGTCGATGAAAATTACGACCTCGCCAGCCCGCTCAGCGGAGGACAGATCAACTTCGACGCCGCCAAACAAGGCAACCTGGGAGCAGAGTTCTTCTCCATCTGGGTCGAGCCCGATCTCTATAAAGGCGATTACGCGAAACGCACGCTCGAACTCATCGACTCCGTCTACCAGCAGGCCGCGAAACATCCTGACAAGATGCAGATGGCCTTCTCCTCCGCCGACATCCTCGCCGCGCACCGCAACCACAAGCTCGCCGCGCTGATGGGCATCGAGGGCGGCCACTCCATCGAGAACAGTATCCCATTGCTGCGCGACTACTACCGGCTCGGCGTCCGCTACATGACTCTCACCTGGTCCAACTCACTCGACTGGGCAGATTCCTCCGGCGTGATCGATCCGAAAAACCCCGACGACCCCAAGGTCCCCCACACCAAAGAGGGACTCACCGAATTCGGCAAAGACGTCGTCTACGAGATGAACCGCCTCGGCATGATGGTGGATATCTCCCACGTCGCCGACAAGACCTTCTACCGGACCCTTGTCATCACCCGCGCTCCCGTCATCGCATCGCACTCCGCCGCGCGTGCGCTCTGCGATGCGCCCCGCAACATGACCGACGACATGCTCCGCGCCGTCGCCATCAATGGCGGAGTTGTGCAGGTAAACTTCTTCTCCGGCTTCATCAGCCAGGCTTACCGCGATGCCATGAAGGCCCAGCAACCCGAGGTCGAGAGAGCCATTCAAGACTTCAAAGACAAGGCCAAGGCCGACGGCAAAGAAGTCACCTACGCCGACCTCGAGAAAATCCAGCGGAGTTATTCCGATAAGATTCCCCGTCCACCGCTCAGTGCGCTCATCGACCAGATCGACCACATTGCCAAGGTCGCTGGAGTTGACCACACAGGCCTCGGCTCCGACTTTGACGGAGTCTCCGGCCAGCTCCCCCAGGGCATCGACTCCGCCGCCGACCTCCCCAAGATCACCGCGGCGCTGATGGCAAAAGGCTACTCCGCCGCCGACTGCAACAAGATTCTCGGTGGAAACTTGCTGCGTGTCTTCCGCGAGGTCGAGAAGGTGAGTAGGCAGCTTCAGGCGGAAAACCGCCCAAAGATCACCGACAAACAGCCGTTTGATAAGAAGTAGGACTGCCCTTGACTGCAAGTGGCGCTAGCCCATCTCACGAATATCTGCGGACTCGCCAAATCCTACCGGATCACCGCAACCGTCCCCGTCCCAGGCTGGACCTCTGCCGTTTGCACGCAGTTTCTTCCCCGGGACTTCGCCCGGTACAGCGCCCGATCCGCTGCTTCGAGCAAATGAAGATGCGTGATCTCAGGGCGAGGAACCATCGTGGCGCAGCCCGCGCTCACCGTAATCACTCCATATGGCTCGTTGCCGGCGTGAGGCAATCCGGCTGCCTCGACTGCTTCGCGGATCCATTCCGCCATCTGTCGGGCGCCGGCGGCATCGGTATTTGGAAGCACCACGATGAACTCTTCCCCTCCATAGCGGGCCAGCAAGTCCGCCGGACGAGAGACCACCGGTAGAATCGTCGCGACGACTTGGCGAAGGCACTCGTCTCCGATCAGGTGCCCGTTCACGTCGTTATAGACCTTGAAAGAGTCCACATCGAGCAGCAACACAGAGAGACTCGTCCGCTCGCGCGCGGCGCGCAGCCATTCGTTCTCAATCGTCTTATCGAAATGCCTGCGATTGGCAATGCCCGTCAGCGGGTCCGAGCTCGCCAAGTGCTCCATGGTCTCGAAAGCCTTATGTTCTTCCGCCTCTTCAAGCTTTCGCCGCGAGATATCGCGCGCGACGGTGACGAAGCCGGCGGGTTGGCCTGTGCCGGCGTCGAAATACAGACGCGGCTTGATCTCCAGCCATGCGTAACTCCCGTCGGCCCTGCGCGCGCGGTATTCAAGCGATTCAGCCGGCGCACCGTTGCGGCAATCGCGAAAGAGGCGCTCGATCTCCGGCAGATCGTCTGGATGGGCGGCCTCGCGGAAGCTGCGCACCACCGCCTCCTCCGGGATCCACCCCAGCACTTCGGTGATGGCGGGCGACGCATAGCGACGCCGGTTGTCGAGATCGGAAAGGATGATGATGTCGCTCGAGGCCTCGGCCAACAGGCGAAAACGTCGTTCACTCTCCTCGGCATTCGCCCGCAAACGCTCGCTCTCCGACCGGCGCACCTCCACGATGTACAACAGCAGCATGCACACCACGATGAACAGTTGAAAGACCAGGTCGCGCTCCGGTAGCGAATCGGTTCGAATCAAGCTCGTCGGTCCATGCCCCAATGACACCAGCAACCCGCCGAGAATCGAGACCAGTAGAAGTCCCAGCGCCGAACCCTCTAGCCGGAGGCGCAGGCCCAGCCACAACAGGACGGGGATCACCAGAAAGAGCAAAGGAAAACGGCCCTGCCAAAAGACCCCAAAGGTCACCGCGCCCAACACTGCGAAGAGCCCAACGATCTCCGGCCAATGGCGGCCGCCAAAGCGATCTTTGCGACGAAACGCAAGATACAGCGGAGTGACTGTCGCGATCCCGAGAGCGTCGCCGGTAAACCAGATATGGACATTATGGAAGGACGTTGGCGCAAAATGACCGTGCTGGGCAAACGAAGCGGCGACGGATGCCAGCAGAGGCGCAAGCACCACCCCATAGCCCAGAAACGCCACCAGCTGCCTTCTTTGCGTGAGATCCGGCTGCGGGGCAATCACCCTGTAGAGAAGAAGCGCGCCGATCGTCGCCTCGAGCAAATTGCAGGTGCTCATATAAACAGCGATGTGGAGCGACTCTTTAATGCTGAGATTCATCAACACATCGATGAATCCTGCAACCGTCAGGTAAATGGGCCAATGCCGCTTGGGACTACATAGGAGGATTCCCATGAGCAGGCCGTTGGTCGGCCACAAGATCGTAACCCCGCCGGCGTTCCAGCTATTGACGTTCAATTCCCTTGAAGCAAAGGAGAGGAAGCCCAGCAAAAGCGCGACACCGAGTACGCGCCAGGGCGACGGGAGTCTGGACACCGAAGGATTTTCAACCCAACTGTTTAACAGCATCATTTGCGCGCGAGTAAGCGCACTCAGATCATTGAGGAAATGTGATTCCGAACCGCAGGGATTCGCACTCGCCGCTCAATAGGTTAACACCTTGAGTCTAAGGCAGAATATCGCAGATGGCAGGGGCTGAACGACTCGGAACCTGAAGGGGCACTGCCAATCCATTGTCCCCGCCGGTGAATGAGACACAGCTGACGCCAGCCACCCCCAACCTCCGCCGCTGGCCTTCCGCCGCCTCCATACGGTAACCTCTACAAGGAAACCAGAATGAAGCTGCTCCAAACGACTGCCTCGATTGCGCTTGCCCTGACGTTATGCCCATGCGTGGCTCTCGGCCAGCAAACCCCCTCTACCAACCCTCCCCAGCAGCCGGCGCCGCCAGCGGCCGAGGCTCTGCCGGACGCGCCAACCTCGAATGCTCCGGTAGTCCTGCAGCCGACTGGACCAACCGCCGTCTTTGACACCAGCATGGGGCGCATCACTTGCAAGCTGTTTGAGAAGGAAACGCCCGAAACCGTCGCCAACTTCGTCGGACTTGCGAACGGCACGATCGTCTGGACCGACCCGGCCACCCACAAGAAGATGCGCAACAAACCCCTCTATAACGGAACCGTCTTTCACCGCGTAATTCCTGAATTCATGATCCAGGGTGGCGACCCCACCGCCACCGGCATGGGCGACCCGGGCTACGCCTTCAAGGACGAGTTCAACCCCGATCTCAAATTCGACCTGCCCGGACGCCTTGCCATGGCAAATTCAGGCCCCGACACCAACGGCTCGCAGTTCTTCATCACTGAAGTGCCGGTCGAATACCTCAACGGCAAGCACACCATCTTCGGGCAATGCGACGACGAAGGGATTTCGGTCGTCAAGTCCATCACTCGCGTCCAGCGCGATAGCAATGACAAGCCGGTCACCGACGTCGTCTTGATCAAACTCACGATCGTGCCGGATGGCAAACCCATCCCGCCGTCGCCTGCCACGCCTGGAAAACCCTCTGCGGCGCTTGCGTGTCCTAAGGATGCAATATGCGATCCGGTACTCACCGCTGAGAGTATTCGGAGCCTGCCACAACGCTTAATGACGACGATCAATTCGACATCGCCTGAGCACACACAGAACCCTTAGACAGCTATTGAATTAGGAGAGAAACCAGATGTCAGAAACGTACGCCGTCTTCACCACCAGCGAAGGCACCATCAAAACCAGGCTCTTTCCCGAAGTCGCCCCTAAGACGGTCGAAAACTTCATCTCCCTCGCCGAAGGCACCAAGGACTGGGTCCATCCCAGCAGCGGCCCCAAGAAGTCCACCAAGCTCTACGATGGAACCATCTTCCATCGCGTCATTCCGCAGTTCATGATCCAGGGCGGAGACCCGGCCGGAAACGGCATGGGCGGCCCCGGCTATCGCTTCGAGGACGAAACCAAGGGCTCGCCGCACAAATTCGACAAGCCCGGAAAGCTCGCCATGGCCAATGCGGGCCCCAACACTAACGGTTCCCAGTTCTTCATCACCCTGGTGAACACCGATTGGCTCACCGGCAAGCACACCATCTTCGGCGAAGTCGTCGAAGGCCAGGAGATCGTCGAAAAGATCGCCAAAGTCCCCCGCAACGGCCAGGACAAACCCAACAAGCCCGTCGTGCTCGAAAGCGTCGTCATCGAGCGCGGCGCCTAAGTCAATTAGTCCGAACAAACCGGGGTACCCCGGTAGTGTCCAGAGTTTTTCGCACTTTCGATCTTAGTTGGGACTTAGGAAGGTTGTTGGGTTGAGGTTGATTTGCCTTGGCCCCTGGGCCAAGGCAAGCGGTCAGGCGATGGCGACGACTTCGGCCAAGCGATTCATTTGCAGATACCGTTTGGCGCCCCAGCGAGTTCCGGCAACGTGGCGGAGCCTGGCGGCGACCAGCATCAGCGCCGACTTGCCGTCGGGAAACGCGCCCACCACCCGGGTTCGTCGCCGGATCTCACGCATCAGCCGCTCCAGCGGGTTGTTGGTTCTCAGGCATCGCCAGTGCTCCGGCGGCAGTTCGTAATAGCTCAGCGTCTCCTCGATGCCGTTCTCGACGATCTCGGCGGCCTTGGCCAGCTTCATCGCGCGCAGCTTGTCCACGACCTGGTTGGCCTTTTCCTTCGCGGCCTGGCGGTCTTCCTGCGCGTGGATCGCCTTCAGCATCGCCGCCGCTTCCTTCACCTTGCCTGTGGGCACCGCCGTCCACACGTTGCGATAGAAGTGGACCACGCAACGCTGCCACTTCGCCTCCGGATAGAAATCCGCCAGGTTCTCGATCAGCCCCAGGCATTTGTCGGAGACGAACAGCTGCACGCCTTTCAAGCCGCGCTGCTTCATCTCGCGCAGGAAGTTGGTCCAGCTCGCCTTGTCTTCCTTCGCGCCTTCGCTCACCGCGAGGACCTCGCGATAGCCGGTCTGCGACACGCCGATCGCCACCAGCACGGACACGTTCTTCACCTCGCCGCCCCAGCTCCTCTTCAACCACAGGCCATCGAGGAAAACGTACGGGAACTCGCCCACCAGCGGCTGCTGGCGCCACTCTTCGATCTTGCCGTAGATCTTCTGGTTCAGATCGCTCACCGTCGACGCACTGACTCGCGTACCCCAAAGTGCCTGGGTGATGTCCTCGACGCGGCGCACACTCACCCCGGCCAGATACATCTCGATCAAAGCTTCTTCGACGGAGGACTCGCGCCTGCGATAGCGCTCGATGATCGCCGTCTCGAAGGGAAGGCTGCGCAGCTTCGGCACCTGCAGGCTCACCTCGCCGGCCTTGGTGTGCAGCTGCCGCGTGTAACTCCCCGCCCGTGTGTCCTTGCGGCCCTCGGTGCGCTCGTACTTACGCGCCCCGCACAGATGGTCGGCCTCCGCATCCAGCAACGCGTTCAACGCCTCTTCCACGGTCGATCGGACCACCTCATCCAGATGCGCCTGGATACGCCCATCGTCGATCCGCACCACTCCGCCCAGCGGCGTTCCGCCGCCGACTTCCACTCCACTGCCAGACATGGTTGGCTCCATCACAAGTCTCCCCGGAGGACTCGCTCCTCCTGCTTGTACCAACCTCCACTGCCAAAACTCAAATCAAATGTGCGAAAAATAGCCTACGTTATCGGTACCCCATCCTACGCGGCTTCATCGCGTAGGGTGGGAAGAGCCGATGTTACAGACACAAAAAGCCCGCTCACCGAGCGGGCTTTCCGTTTTGTGCCGAAGGCGCACTTGCCTGGACGGCCAGTCCCCTAGACGCCTATCACCGCGCAAAGCTCCTTCACCGCATCCGCGCTCTTCTGCAACGCAGCCTGCTCCTCCGCAGTCAGCTTGATCTCGATGATTTGCTCGAGCCCGCGCGAACCCAACTTGCAAGGCACACCGACATAGAGCCCGTCGATGCCGTATTCGCCCTGAAGATAAACCGCGCACGGCAGGATCTTCTTCTTGTCTTTCAGGATCGCCTCAACCATCTCCACCGTCGCAGCCGAAGGAGCATAATACGCGCTTCCCGTCTTGAGATACTTCACAATCTCGGCGCCGCCATCGCGAGTCCGCTGGACGAGCCGCTCGATCGTCGCCGCGTCCAACAGATCGGTGATGGGAATCCCTGCAACCGTCGAATATCGCGGCAACGGAACCATCGTGTCGCCATGTCCGCCCAGCACGAACGCCGTCACATTCTCGACCGAGACCTTCAACTCCTCGGCAATAAACGTCCGAAAACGGGCCGAATCGAGCACGCCAGCCATGCCGATCACGCGCTCACGATTGAAGCCAGCCTGCTTGTACGCGGCCTGCGCCATCGCATCGAGCGGATTGGAGACGATGATCAAAATGCACTCCGGCGAATGAGCGACCACCTTGCTCACTACGTCCGACATGATCTTGTAATTCGTATTCAGCAAGTCATCGCGGCTCATGCCCGGCTTGCGAGGAATCCCCGCCGTAATCACCACAATGTCGGAATTAGCCGTATCCGCGTAGTCGTTCGATCCAAGAATGTGGCTGTCGCGCTTCTCAATCGGCATCGCTTCCAGCAGATCAAGCCCCTTGCCCTGCGGAACACCCTCGACCACATCAATCAGCACAACATCGGCCAGTTCCTTAGAAGCAATCCAATGTGCGGCAGTCGCACCAACGTTTCCCGCCCCAACAATCGTTACTTTCTTCCGCATATCTCTCCCTTACAGCAAATCTGTCATCCTGAGCGGAGCCGCGAAGCGGCGCAGCGAAGGATCTGCGGTTCCAGCGACGTCGGCATGAGCCGCTGGCCCCAAACCAGTAGTCCCCTCACATATTCTCAATCATCCGCGTAGCAAACTCGCTCGTCTTCGCCTTCGTCGCGCCACTCATCTGCCGCTCAAAATCATACGTGACAAACTTCTGCGCAATCGTCTTTTCTAAAGAGGACTCAATCAGCTTCGCAACCTCGCCCCAACCCAGGAACTCAAACATCATCACACCCGAAAGCAGTACCGATCCGGGATTAATGACATCCTTATCGGCATACTTCGGAGCCGTGCCATGCGTCGCCTCAAACACTGCATAGCCGTCGCCGATGTTCGCGCCGGGAGCAATCCCTAACCCGCCAACCTGCGCTGCAGCAGCGTCCGAGATGTAATCGCCATTCAGATTCGGAGCCGCCAAAACGCTATAGTCTTCCGGACGAATAATGATCTGCTGGAAGATCGAATCAGCGATGCGGTCATTGATCAGCAGCTTCTGCTTCCACTTGCCCCCACCATGCGTTGCGCCGATGGAGTCCAGAACATGTTTCACCTCGGCGTAAAGCTCAGTGCGGAATGCCTCAGAACCAAACTCCAGCCCCGGTTCGATCAACGCAGCATTCTGCTCGATCGTCAGCGCAGCGTTCGCGTCTTTGTTGCCCAGAATCCAGCTCTCGCGTTCGGTCACAACCGAGTCACGAAACTCATCGACCGCAACCTCATAACCCCACTCGCGAAACGCGCCTTCGGTGAACTTCTGAATATTCCCCTTGTGCACCAGCGTCACCGTCTTGCGCGCGTTCTCAAGTGCATACTTGATCGCGTAGCGCACCAGCCGCTTGGTGCCAAGGATCGAGATCGGCTTGATGCCGATACCGGAATCCTCACGCACCCGCTTCTTGGTCTTACTCAGCAGGTCGTTATTCAGGAAATCGATGATCCGCTTCGCATCCTCAGTTCCCTGCTTGAACTCGATACCCGCATACACGTCTTCCGTGTTCTCGCGGAAGAGCACAATGTCCAGCTTCTCCGGATGCTTCACCGGGCTCGGCACGCCAGCGTAATACTTCACCGGCCGTACGCACGCATACAAATCCAGGATCTGCCGAAGAGCCACATTCAGCGAACGGATACCGCCGCCCACTGGCGTCGTCAGCGGCCCCTTGATCGACACGCGCAGATCGCGCGCCGCATCGACCGACTCATCCGGCAGCCAGTTCTTGAACTCGCTGTAAGCCTTCTCGCCGGCATAGATCTCGTACCACTTCACCGAACGCTTACCGCCGTAGGCCTTCTCAACAGCGGCATCAAAAACGCGCTGCGACGCCTTCCAGATGTCGCGGCCTGTGCCGTCGCCCTCAATGAATGGAATGATCGGATGATCGGGAATCTGAAACTTACCGTCGGCATACTGAATAGCCTCGCCGTCCGCCGGCAAGGGGAAACCGTTATAACTTTTAGGCATGGACTGGAATGTCTCCGAACAAGAGAGGATTGGCGTTGAAAGCAGAACACTTTGAGGCTACCACCCGCTCCCATTATCTGCCAACGACGAGCGGACGCGAGCAGTCCGAAGCGGACGCTTAGCGCATCCGCCCGCTTCCCGGCACTTTATTCCGGAATACAATCAGGCGGTGAGTTGGAGGTTCCAGTTGAGTCACACGAAATTGAAACTCTGCATCGCAACCATAATCGCCGCAGCGTCATTCACAATCGCATCGCCAGCCCAGTCATCTGCACCCATCCGCGTCGCCGTCGTCGGCCTCGAGCACGGCCACGTCAGCGGCTTCCTCGGCGGACTAAAGCAGCATCCCGAGGTCCAGCTCGTCGCCATCGTCGAGCCCGACACAGCGCTCGCCGCAAAGTACGAGCAGGAATACAAACTCGACCACGCGCTCTTCTACAAAGACGTCGACAGCATGGTTCCAGCAGCCAAGCCGCAGGCGCTGCTCGTTTACACCAGCATTGCCGGCCATCGCAAAGCCATCGAAGACGGCGCACGTCATCACCTCACCGTCATGGTCGAGAAGCCGCTCACGATGTCGCTCGCCGACGCGCTCTCCATCCGCGAGACCGCGCGCAAGGCCAATATCCAGGTGCTGGTGAACTACGAGACAACCTGGTACTCCAGCAACCTCGCTGCCTACAACGCAATCGAGCAGGGCAAGCTCGGCGACCTGCGCAAGGCCGTCATCCACGACGGTCACGAAGGACCAAAGGAAATTCACGTCCAGCCCGAGTTCCTCAAGTGGCTCAACGATCCCACCAAGAACGGCCAGGGCGCTCTTTACGACTTCGGCTGCTACGGCGCGGATCTCATGACCTGGTTCATGAAAGGCGAGACCCCCATCTCGGTCACCGCCGTCGGCCAGATCGACAAGCCCGATATCTACGGAGTCTACGACGACGCAACCATCATCCTCCGCTATCCAAAGGCGCAGGCCGTGCTTATGCCGTCATGGAACTGGCCCTTCGGTCGCAAGGATTCCGAATTTTACGGAGCAACCGGATACTTAATCACCGTCGGCGCCAGCCATTATCGCCAGGGCACCGCAGCAGAGAGCGCCGATTTCTTTGTGCCGCCGCCGCCGACAGCCGCACCACCAATCGCGACCCCGAACGACAACTCGATGGCCTATCTCGCCGCAGTCGTCAATGGCCAGCTCACACCCAAAGGCGACCTCACAGCGCTCGACACCAACATGATCGTGATGCAGATTCTCGACGCCGCTCGCGAGTCAGCCAAGACCGGCAAAACAGTCACGCTCAAACCGCTGCCGCAATAAAAATCAACACGAACCACAAAACAGTGAAACGTCATCCTGACGACCGTAGGGAGGAAGGATCCCTGCGGTCCCCCGTCAGCAGCGGCTCGCCCAAGTCTCTCGCGAATCAGCCAACCACGACCCGTTCCCACGGCTGAGGAATCTTCACCGAAGCCATCCCCGCCGCCGTCGCCGCGCGAATGCCAATCTCGGTATCTTCAAACACAAGGCACCGCTCCGGCGCAACGCCGAGCAGCTTGGCTGCCATCAGATAAGGCTCCGGGTGAGGCTTGCTGTTCTCATACTCGCCCGCACAAACCAGCGTGTCGAACTTGTCCAAAATACCCAGCGCGTTCAGCGAACGCGTCACCGAGTCCCGAGTCCCACCCGAAACGACCGCAAACGGAATCGTCCCGTGCGTCGCTTCGATGTGTTCGAGCACCTCCGGCACCGCCTGCAGCTGGTGAAGGATCTCGTAGTAATACTCTTCCTTCTGTAGCGCTACCTCGACCGGGTCCATCGCCAACCCCTGCTCCACATTCAGCGTCGCGATGATCTCTTCTGTTGGCATCCCTCCCCAGGAATAATGCTTTTCCTCGGGGAAGTCGCAGCCGTGTTCGCCAAAAATGCGTTTCCACGCAAGGTAATGAAGCGGCATCGAGTCGACAATCGTCCCGTCGCAATCAAAAAGGTAGGCGTGAAAAGGCCCCGCAGGAATTGTAAGTTTCATATACCCCATTCTCTCAAACGAATGCGGCATCCACGATATCTCGTTCCGGGACCTTTCAGAGCCGCGCCAGATTTGCCTTGGCCGCTTCGTTTTGGGGATCAAGCTTCAGCGCATGCTCAAAGGCCTCCCGCGCGGCAGATTTATCGCCGGCATGAATCTGCAGAACGCCCAGGTCATTCCAGTCCCCCGGGTTTGAGGAATCAATCGCCAGCGCAGCACGCTGTTCGCGAATGGCGCTGGGCATCTCCCCCATCTCCGCATAAACCCTGGCAAGAGCGAGATGCGTCTGCGCGTCGTTGGGGCGCAGCTTCTGCGCGGCCTGGAACTCGCGCAACGCGTCGGCAAGTTTGCCCGATTGCGCATAGACGGCGGCCAGCAGCTGACGGGCATCGAAGTCATCCCTCTGCTTCAGTGCTAGTTCGAGCAGCTCGACAGCTCGCGCCGAGTTTTGATTGCTGGCTTCGATGCTAGCCAGGTTATAGAGCGCATCGAAATTCCTCGGATCGAGCTTTAGCGCCGTCTCAAACTCCTTCTTTGCGTCGCCATCACGCTGCGTCGCGGTCAGCACCGCCCCGAGCGCCGCGTGGGCTCCGGCGTCGTCAGGGTTGTCCGCCAGAAGCTGACGAAAGTTTGCTTCCGCAGCGGCGAGGTCCTCGTGCCGCATCTCCAGCTGTCCCAGATCGAAACGAGCGTTGGCGTTAGCCGGGTCGACCGCAAGCACCTTTTCGTATTCCGCCTTGGCCTGCTTCCAGTCGCCCGCTCCATCGAGCGCCGCAGCCAGCGCTGTGCGCGTGAGCGCATCATTGGAATCCCGATCAAGCGCCTGCTGAAACAGCCCCGCAGCCGAGCGATACTCGCCCTCATTCATCTCCACCGAAGCCAGGTTGTAGAGTGCAGCGTGATCGCCCGGGTCTTTGCGCAACCGGTTCTCCATCCACGCCTTTTCCAGCAACGCCCGAGGATCTTCCTTTGCTCCCCCTTCCTTCGCTTCTTTGCCAGGAACCGGCAACACCTGCAGCCAAAGATGCCCCATCTCGTCAACCGAGCGGTTCCCCGCCCTCACTCGAATCGGCGGATCGTTCGGGTTGCGCACATTGGCCGCGGAGTTGTCGTAGGTATAGCGCATGTGCAGCACCGTGCCCGCAGGCAAGAAAACAGGCGCGGCAAACCGATACACCGACTGCCGATCGATGTCCCAATCGCGAATCAGCACCAGCCACTTCTTCTTCCCGTCCGGCAAAATGGCCTAACCCTCCATCTGCTTGCCGAGATAGTGCGCGTGCGGATAGACGCCGAGCACCTCCACATCGACCGGCAACGTCAGCTGATCTTCGATCACGAAATTTGCGATCATTCGCCGGAATATCCAGCGCGCCGTCATGCTCCAGTTGCAGCAGCATCGGGTGCGCCGTCGGCGGTTTGTCGGTGAAATACAAGCCAATCGTGGCCTCGACCATCTCCGCCTTGCCCGTCGGCTTCAAATGCATGTTCAGGATCAGATCGTTGCCGGGATCGAGCCGCCACGGCATCCCCTCCGGCTCGACCAGCGCAGGCGTGTCCGGCTTCCAGAAAAGAAAGTGGCTGTCCGGGTCAAAGCTGTCGCCCGACGGCACGGTGATCTCCATGCCATCGATCCCCTGCTTCCAGTCGTGCAGGGTGGGCGTGGCGCAACGAAGCAGTGCGGTCGATCAGCACATTCGCGTGATGGACCACCTGCGGCGATCCCGGCTTGATCTCCATCGCCCGCACGTACTTCGTCTCGGAGATCGGCACCGGCAGAATGAAGTTATGAAACAGGTCGGTCCCCGAGGCCGGCACAAGCAGTGGCGAGCTCGCCTTCAGGATAAGATCGGGCGGCCCCAACTGCCACTCGCTCGAAAACACCGGCGCTTTGGGCAGGTCCGCCAAGTCTCCCTGCGCCATTCCCGAGTCAACCCACTTCTTGATCAGCGCCACATCCGCATCCGGCAAGCGTCGACTGTCGGCGAAATCGCCGTAACCCGGCTCCGGCAGCCAGGGCGGCATATAGCGCGACTGGGTTACGGTCTCGATCAATTTGCCGCGCGCCGCCACTTCCTGGTAGGTGAGCAGGCTAAATGGCCCGGCGCCTCCCGGATGATGGCAAGTGACGCAGTTCTTATAGAGAATCGGCGCTATCTGGCGGGTGAAAGTCACCGGAGCCTCAGCCGCGTGCACAGCTTCAGGAGCTTTACTCGTTGGCTTGTGAAACTGCGAAGCCAACAAGATCGCTCCGCAGACAAAGACCAAACCCGCGAACGCGCCCGGATATCGCTTCATGGCTTCCCGAGAGCCGCTTCTGAGACGATTCCGCAGCCCACTGGCGGCCCTCCCGCGGGAACGACGGGCTGATGCGCCAGCACCGCTTCAACCGCGTCTTCCAGATCATGACGCGTCGCCCGGGGGCGCTCCCTGCCAATGTCCACATATCGATTGTCGATGCGCCCCGCGTAAACCGTCCGCCATCCGGAGCCTTCCGGAACGAGCACCGCCGCCTCCGGCGTGACCGTCGCCTGCGTCTGCGCGACAAACCCCGGGCTCGGCCTCACCAACGTCGCGCCCACAAGGCTAAAGGCCGCCTGGTGATGAAGCACTCCTTCCATAGTCTCAGTCGCGTTGGGATAGACCAGCCAGAAAACAACCGGCTTTCCGGCGAATTTCTTTTTCAGCCGATCGATCTCCGGAGCATAGCGATTGGATATCGGACAATCCGTCGCAATAAAGAACAGAACCACCGCCTGGGCCCCGGACGCCGCGAGCCGAGCAACGGGCTTGCCCTGCAGGTCATAGCCGTACATCGTTCCGGAACTGGCCTGCGCGTAACCCGCGCCAACCAGCAGGCACGCGAGCAACACACTAACTGAAACGCGCCCTAGCATTGCGATTGTGTCATTGCGAATCCAGTAGACAGGATTTGCCCGGCCACGCGCAACGCCTTCCGCCGTTCGACGAAGCCGTTTGTCGAATCTCGAACGATAGCAATACTCTGGTAGCCATGCTATCTCTCCGACTCCGGAGCACGTCCCGGAACAACTCTTGGATTAGGCTATTCCTAATGGCCACATCCATGACCGCTCCTGCTCTTTCTCTCGCTGCTAACCCAGCCAGTCTCCCTGCATCCCCATTCGGCCCCGACAATCCTTTCTACGCGGAGAGCTCCCTGCCTTTTCATGCCCCGCCCTTCGACAAGATCAAGGACAGCGATTACCAGCCGGCGATTGAAGCCGGCATCGCTCAGCAACAGGAGGAAATCCGCGTGATCGCAACCAGTCCCGACGAGCCGACCTTTAACAATACCTTTGTCGCCCTGGAGCGGTCCGGTCAGTTATTGCATCGCGTCATGGCCGTCTTCGAGGGCGTTTCGGGAGCGAACACCAACGACACTCTGCAAAACGTCGAAGAGATCGAGACGCCGAAGCTCTCAGCCTTGCAGGACTCGATCTTCCTCGACGCGAAGCTCTTCAAGCGAGTCTCGAAGATTTACAACGAGCGCGAAACACTCACGCTTAATCCCGAGGCAAAACGGCTAGTCGAGTACTACTACGACCGCTTCGTCCACGCCGGAGCCAAACTCTCCGACGCCGACAAGGCCGAACTGAAGAAGCTCAACGAAGAGGAGGCCACGCTCTCCAACGACTTCAAGAACAAGGTCCTCGCAGCAACCAAAGCTGGGGCCTACGCCACAACTGACAAAGCTGCGCTGGCCGGGCTTAGCGACGCCGAGATCGCCTCCGCCGAACAGGCAGCCAAAGCACGGAACCAGCAGGGCTGGGTAGTCCCTCTGCAAAATACAACCCAGCAGCCCTCGCTCACTCAATTGAGCAATCGCAGCACACGTCAGACCCTCTTCGAAAACTCCTGGAACCGCGCCGAACGCAGCGACGCAAACGACACCCGCGAGCGACCATCGCCAGGCTCGCCCAGCTTCGCGCGCGCAAAGGCCAGCTGCTGGGCTACCCCACCTACGCGGCCTGGAAGCTCGAAGACCAGATGGCCAAGACCCCCGCCGCCGCACTGAAGTTCATGGACGATCTCGTGCCCGCTGCAACCGCCAAGGCCAACGGCGAAGCCAAAGACATCCAGGCCGTGATTGACGCCCAGAATGGCGGATTTCAGCTCCAACCCTGGGACTGGAATTTCTACGCCGAGCAGGTCCGCAAGGCCAAATACGACCTCGACGAATCGCAGGTGCGTCCCTACTTCGAACTGAACAACGTCCTGCAGAACGGCGTCTTCTACGCAGCGACCCAGCTCTACGGCATCACCTTCAAAGAGCGCCACGACCTGCCCGTCTATCAACCCGACGTCCGCGTCTTCGAGGTCTTCGACGCCAACGGCAAGCCGCTCGCCCTCTTCTACTGCGACTACTACAAGCGCGACAACAAGAACGGCGGCGCATGGATGGACAATTTCGTCGGCCAGTCTCGGCTGCTCGGTACTCTGCCCGTCGTCTACAACGTCGCCAACCTGCCCAAGCCGCCCGACGGACAACCCGCACTCATCAGCTTCACCGACGTGATCACAATGTTCCACGAGTTCGGCCATGCGCTCCACGGAATGTTCGCCGCCGGCGAGTATCCGAGCCTCTCCGGAACCAGCGTCGCCCGCGATTTCGTCGAGTTCCCTTCCCAGTTCAACGAACATTGGGCCACTTATCCCGCGGTCTTCAACAATTTCGCGAAGAACTACAAGACCGGCGCGCCCATGCCGGCTGAGCTTGCGGCCAAGATCAGGAAAGCCGAAACCTTCAACCAGGGCTACGCGCTCACCGAGCTGCTCGCCGCCGCCGAACTCGACATGCAGTGGCATACCCTCCCGGCAAGCGCACCGCCCCAGGCACCTGACGCCTTCGAGAAAGCCGCACTAGAAAAAACCCACCTCGCCCTCAACGACGTGCCGCCACGTTATCGCTCCACCTACTTCTCGCACATCTGGGGAGGCGGCTACGCAGCCGGCTACTACGCCTACCTGTGGGCCGAGATGCTCGACGACGACGCCTACCAGTGGTTCGAAGACCACGGAGGCCTGACCCGCGCCAACGGCGACCGCTTCCGCCAGATGGTGCTGTCGCGAGGAAACACCGAAGACCTGGCCAGCATGTACGCCGCATGGCTCGGGGGCCAGCCAAGCACCAAGCCCATGCTCAAGGATCGAGGATTGACCCTTTAGCCAACTCACGGGACGAGGCCTCAGACTTGCCCAAATCCCCCAAATCCTTCATACTTAAATGCTGGGACTACTGCGGTTTGCTGCGCATTCGCGCCTGTCTCCCAAACGATTCCAGATTCAGGTTCTGAGAGGATTTTGATTGTGTTGATGATTCGTCTTGCGCGCTTCGGCGCCCGGAAACAGCCCTACTACCGCGTAGTAGTCATTGAAAAGCGCCTCGCCCGTAATGGCCGTTCGATCGAGATTGTAGGCACCTATAATCCCCGCACCAACCCCGCGACCGTCGATCTCAAGCGCGAACGCATCGACCACTGGGTCGGCCTGGGAGCACAGCTCTCCGATCGCGTCGCCAAGCTGGTGAAGTCTCCCGCCACCGCACCCATTGCCGCCTAGAAATTTGGACTCCGCGGCGGCTGGAAACAGCCGCTTCGCTCCCGTTTTCCCGATTGCGGAGAGAATTTTCGGCCCATCCGACCCACCCTCTCAATGATTGCTTGACGAAGTACAGTCCAAGTAGTTCATATTGTGGACTGTACTTCCGTCGCCTACCGCCTGGTTCGCTCTGGATCGCGCATTCGGCAGGCACGCACGAGGGAGGCTGAACGATGACTGACGGACAACATGATCCAATGCGCGACCTGGTAGCTGAAATAGCCCGGGCCCTTGTCGATGAACCCAATGCAGTCGAGGTCGAGGTGCAACGGCACGAAGAAAGCAGCGTGCTCAGGCTGCGCGTCGCGCCCTCCGACATCGGCAAGGTGATCGGCAAACAGGGGCGGACCGCACGCTCGATGCGCACCATTCTCGGCGCCGTCAGCATGAAGCAGCACCACCGCTACACGCTCGACATCCTCGAAGATCAGCCTCACGCCCCGCACGATGCCCAGGGGTAGCTTTGATCGGAAGAGCTTCACCGCAGGATATTCTGTAGCTTGAATCCTTCCCATCCATCCTCTCCCGAGACCTCGCCGCCAGTCGGCGAATGGGTGATCGTCGCAAGAATCGTTCGCCCTCAGGGCCGTCACGGCGAAGCGCTCGCCGAACTGCTCACCGATTTTCCCGAACGCTTTGCCGACCGAAAGCGCCACTTTCTACTCAGCGCGAAAGCGGCTCCGCGCCCCATCGAGCTCGAGCGTCATTGGCTCCACCAGGGCCGCATCGTCCTGAAATTCGCAGGCATCGATTCGATCAACGACGTAGAGACGCTGCGCGGACTCGAAGTCGCCATCCCCATCTCCGAACGCGCCCCGCTCGAAGATGGAGCCATCTACATCGCCGACTTGATCGGCTCGATCCTGATCGATTCCCGTACAACGGACCGAGATCGGCCAGATCATCGAGGTAGACCGCGAATCAAGCGCCACTCCCCTTCTCGTCGTGAAGAACGCCGCAAAACAAGAAGATCCTCGTCCCCTTCGTAAAGGCCTTCCATCCCACCTTCGACGCCCCAACGAAACGCCTTACAATGGAACTCCCGGAAGGCCTCCTCGACCTCAATTCCTGAAGATTATGAGATTGCCGACGGTGTTACACAAATGAGGGTGCCCCATCCTTCCGCGCCTTTTGCGGAAGGGTGGGTGGATCGACCCTCTCGTACGAGGTCTCTACCTGAAGGGGCACGGCCTTCAGCCGTGCCATAGAATCTCCAAATGAGGTATCGGCTTCAGCCGCTGAGGGGACAGTCACCCCAAAAGCTCGGCCTATTACACCAAATGCAATTCAACATCATCACCATCTTCCCCGGCCTCTTCACCAGCATCTTCGACCACGGAGTCGTCAAGCGCGCCATCGCCACCGGCCTCGTCGACATCCGCACCCACGACCTCCGCGACTTCACCCACGACCGCCACCGCACCGTCGACGACCGCCCCTTCGGCGGAGGCGAAGGCATGGTCCTCAAACCCGAACCCATCTCCGAAGTTCTCGAAGCCATCGGCATCGCCGATAAATCCGCCCGCGAACCAAACCGCGAGTCAGTAATCCTGCTCTCCGCCCAAGGCAAGAAGTTCACCCAACAAACCGCCCGCGAACTCGCCAAGCTCGAACGCGTCGCCCTCATCTGCGGCCGCTACGAGGGCGTCGACGAACGCGTCAACGAACTCTTCGTCGACCGCGAGCTCTCGATCGGCGACTACGTCCTCTCCGGCGGCGAACTCGGCGCAGCCATCATCGTCGACGCCACCATGCGCCTCCTCCCCGGAGTCCTCGGCAACGAAGCCTCCAGCCAATACGAAAGCTTCGGCAGCTCCGAGGCCGAGATGGCCGCCGCCCGGGGTGACTCTGACAGCGAAGACGGAACCTCACCCCGTTCCACCCACGGGTCGGGAGGCCTGCTCGACTACCCCCACTACACCCGCCCCGCCGAATTCCAGGGCCTAACCGTCCCCGAAATCCTCAGCGGAGGAGACCACCTGAAAATCAGCCGCTGGCGCCGCGAACGCGCCTTAGAAAAGACCTTCCGAAACCGCCCCGATCTGCTGGAAAAAGCAGAGCTGACCGACCGCGACCGCGACTTTCTGCGCTCACTAACCTGATCAAGTTTCCTTCTGTAACCCCGTTTTTCGTGCGCTATGCGTGAGCACTTGACCTAGACTTGCTCGGGCTGTGGGAATCCTTGGCATTTCACATCTTGTAGCACTCGCCCGCGACGTGCGAGGATTAGCTTCCATCCACAAAGCTCAGCTAGTAGCTTGCAAACGGAAATCGCTTTCTGAACCGATGCCTAACCGATCAATCAAAGTTCCCGCAGAAACCTATCCGAAAATTTACTGTGCCTCCGGCTTTTGGAAAGTTGCTCTCTACATTTGTTCGGCTCTAATAGCAGTCGGCGGCGCGGCGGGTTTTATATATTCGGCAGGTGCCCGGTTCCGCGGACTCGCCGGACGGTCCGTTTTGACTTGCCTATGCTTCGCTTTCACAGCCCTTGGCAGCTACGTAATCCTGTGGTTGCGCCAATCGAAAACGGTCCTTTACGCAGACCGGATCGACTTCCAGGGTGTGTTTTCCACGAAGACTCTCGCTCGCGACGAACTTCTTGGATGGCGCGTGCTGCCATCCTCACCGCCTAGCCTCGTTCTACAGCGGAAGGGAGGGGGTTCATTCAAGACCGCCCTCGCTTTCCCAGTCGACGAAGGGTTCTCGGACTGGTTCGACTCAATTCCGTCTCTAGACGACAAGGAGAAGAATGAATCCGAGGCAAGTATTCAAGCTGAGATTCAGAACGACGAGCTTTTCGGCGCGACTCCTTCTGAAAAAGGCGAGAGCTTGCGAAAGGCGAGGAAGACGGCAAAGATCTTGTCCAACATATCGATCGCCTCGGTAGTGTGGGGATTCTTCTATCCGCGTCCGTATGAAATTTCGGTGCTGCTGCTCGCGCTTCTCCCGTGGATCGGAATTGAGATCATGCGCAGGTCGCATGGTTTGTTCCGGGCCGATGAGCTGAAGAATGATGCGCATCCGAGCGTCGCTTTCGCTCTCATTTTCCCAGGAGCCGTATTGTGCGTCCGCGCCGTGCTCGACTACGATGTGCTCCAAACCGTATATGCCGTTGCTTTATATGTCCTCGTGGGTTGCGCTCTCTTTACAGCAATCCTGATCTTTGATCCTTCGCAGCGAAACCGGCGAGGGACTCTTCCGGTGTTTTTCCTCGTGGGCCTCGCCTACGGATACGGGGCAATCGTGGAAGCAAATGCACAACTGGATCGCTCTCCCGGCATTCCTTATACGGCGATCGTCCAGAACAAAAAGATCATCTCCGGTAGGGGTACGACATACAAGTTGGACTTGAGCTCATGGGGACCCAAAGCCCGCACTAACGAACTTGATGTCTCTAGCTCGACCTATAAGCAGATTCAAACCGGCCAGACCGTACAGCTCAAACTGAAGACGGGCGCCCTCGGCGTGCATTGGTATTACCTTTATAGCTGGTAATACGTGCGCCCGCTCCTTGGTGATGGTCAGAGAAGCACTCCCGAATGTGGCCTCGGGCGGATCACTGGCATCTCAGAAGCAATCCAAGGAGTGCCCGCAAAGTCAGCATTATAGGCAACCCCTGGCAAAACATCGGTCATCCACGAAACGCCCGCACCGCCTCCCGCCCTTATCTGGGAGCAATGCGCGCCGCCAGGGCGGGTGGCCCAGGTCTAATTCCTAACCAATGCGGGTGCCCTACATCTCGCTTTTGAGATGTGGGTTTTCGCCTCGGGAACATAGGCCACTACGGCCAGTCCTGAGCGCAATAAAAGATCCGCGAAATCTCAACGACCTCCGCCCTGACCTGATAGACAACAATGTAAGGCAGAGGTGCGAAGGTCAGTTCCCGCCGTCCGTTCATGCGGCTGGGTCTTCCAATGTTGGGAGAATCCTTCAGGCGCGCGCATTGCTCATAGATTCCCCAAGGACTCTTAGATCAACGCGACGAGCAGCCTCAAAGTTCGTCGTGCTCGATCCATTCGCAAATGCGCTCCAGGTCGTCGGCGGCAGGCCCCCGCAACGAACTTCGACCCAGCGGACCTCCATCAGGTCCGGAGGAAACGTCCAAGACGCTCGCCCACCTGCTCATGAGTGAGAGATTCGCCGCGCTCGAGAGCCGCCTCGCCACGGGTCACCGCTTCGGCGAAGCGGCGCTCCTCATCGAAGTGGTGCGCCACCACTTCCTCGACCAGCTCGGAGGGATTGCGCCCCTGCTCGGCCGCAGACTGCGCGAGCTTTTTTTCGATCTCGGGAGCAAAGTTCACTTCCATGTGTCGAGACTACGGAAAAAGCTGCGGGTGGGCAAGCAATTCATCGGGAGCGTCTGGCGCGGTCCGGCGCTTCCTGCCCTTATCTAGTACGGATGCGCGCCGCCAACCCGGACAGCCCATAAAGCCAAACCACCAGCGAGAGAACCGAAGCCAGAGTCGTCAGCGAAACAGTGGACGCCACCATCGTTTCCTCGCAGTGATACTCCCCCGCAAGAATGTAGGCTGTCTTGGCCGTAGGCACCGCGGCGCAGATTACAGCCGCAATGGTGTAGAGCGGGTCGAGGCTCAAAAACACGCACAATCCATACACGATCAAAGGCATAATGACGAGCTTGACCGCCGAGAGCAGCGAAGCTCGCCCAAGATTGGCGCGCAATCCATCGATCGACAGTCCCAGCCCGATCGCGAACAGAGCACAAGGCGTAAGCGCACCGGCCAGGATGCCAAGATAAGCAGTCACCGGCCCGGGCATTCGCAGATCGAGCACCGACAAAAGCATGCCGATCAAGGTGGATATGACCAGCGGGTTAAGCACAACATGCTTCACTGTGGCCATTGGCGACGTGCGTGCGCCCTGCGCATCCCGCTGATCCACTTCGAGCAAGACCACGGCTATTGGAAACATCACAACCGCCACGAATACCGTCGCGATCGCCGCCGGCAACACCGCGCGCGGCCCATAGATCGCCTCCAGAACCGGCAAGGCGACGAAGCCGGTATTGGTCATCGATGCCGCCATGCCATGCATCGTGCGGCTGGCCAGACTGCGGGAAGCACGAATGCTCATCACGCCAAACACGACGCCGAAGCAGAGCAGCGAGCCGCCGCCAAAGGCAACCAGAAACCGCCAATTGATCAGCGAGTGACTTGGCTCTTGGGCAATCGTGACGATCAGCAACGCCGGCATCGCGATGTTATAGGCGAAGTGAATCAGCGCGTCAGACAACGCCCGCGACAGATAGCCCGTATAGCCAACGACCCAGCCAGTCAGGATCACTGCAAATACAGGCAGGATAAGATCAGCGATCTGCACCCTGATATCTTAGATTGCCGCTCCAACAATTTGGAGATTCATCAAATGCCTTGGATTACCAACTTCGGCGCAAAGCAACGCTGGCTCAACGCAGCGCGGCGTCCGAATTTCCAGCTTTCGTCTCAATACTGACACCTGTCTCACCCAGGCCAGGCGCGGTAGCCGTCAGATGGATCGGGCCTGCATTGCTTGAGGTGCGCACGATAACCAGGGCGCGTCCCTGGAAGAGCTTGCGTCGGTCCGCATGGTAGCTGTCGGTGTCTCGGCTGTCTCCGTTCCCCACCGCCGCAAGAACGCCTGCGCCGCTGATGGCAAACTGCACATCCTGATCGGCGTCCGGCTGCCAGTGGCCTTCCGAGTCGAGCGCCTCGACGGTCACGAACGAGAGATCCTGGCCATCCGCCTGGAGGACCGTGCGGTCCGCAGTCAGCCGCAGTTGCGCCGGCTTGCCGACCGTGGTGAGAACGCTCTCGGCGACATCGCGGTCGCCGCGCACGCCTACAGCCTTGAGTGTGCCCGGCGCATAGGGGACGGTGAAGACCGCCTTGAACTGCTGGTCGCGGCCGGTAGGCTGTTCGCCTATCAATTTGTCATTCAAATAGAGACGCACCTTGTCAGTGCCGGAATAGACCTCGACCTGCATGTCCTTGCCTGCCTGGTCGGGCCAGGTCCAGCTTGGCAGAGTTGGATAGGTGGCCCAAAAAACAGCGATGGTCGTTTTACCTTCGGGACTTGGAACCCGGACGGTGGCATAGACGCGATCGCCGCCGTTCCACAAGATGTCCCGATAGTAAGACTGAGGTTTGCGATAGCCGGTTAGATCGAGGTCTCCGCAATATGCGGCATGCCAGGGAAAGCCGGGAGACATGACTGCCATCATAGCTTTCATGTTTGGATCTGCTGGCCCCTGGGACATCGCGGCTGCCATATCTACTCCGTTCGCCATTCCCAGGAACATCTTGTCGACCATAGTAGACATTCCATCCATCATCAGGCCGGCCATCTTCGCCTGCTCGGCAGTGCCGTAAGCGACGCCGCCTATGCCGGATTCGCCCAGGTAGTCCATCGCAGTCCAGGTGAAGTCGCCGAGGATATACGGATTGTCTTTCGAGATTTGCCACAGCGGAAATGCCTTCGAGGGAAAGGACTCGGTCGTCACCATCAGCCGGTTCGGCAACTTGCTATGGTCAGCCGCATAGCTCTGAAGAATGTTGTAGTTATAGCCGGTGATGTCGAGCTGGGAAAAGACCGCTTGCGCGGTCGCTGAAGTGGTGGTGCCGGGAAAAGCAAGCGTCAGCGGACGGGTGCTGTCGAGCGATCGCACCTGATCGGCCAGCTGCTTTCCGATCGCCTGACCCTTTTCGACTTCCAGCTCAGGGATCTCATTGCCGATCCCCCAGATCACAATCGAGGGATGGTTGCGGTCGCGCAGCACCATCGCGGAGATGTCCTTCTTCCACCATGCGTCGAAGTCTGCGCCGTAATCGAACTTGACCTTGTGCGCCTCCCATACATCGAAGGGCTCGTCGAGCACGAGCAACCCCAGCCGGTCGCATGCGTCCAGAAATGCCTCAGAGGGTGGATTATGCGCCGTTCTTACCGCATTCATCCCGGCAGCTTTGAGCAGTTGCACTTTGCGTTCCTCCGCACGATCGAAGGCGGCAGCGCCAAGCGGGCCGTTGTCGTGGTGGACGCTGCCGCCGGTGAGCTTGATGCTCTTGCCATTCAGCAGCAGGCCTTTCTCCGCTGACCATGAGAGAGACCGAACGCCGAAGGGTGTCGTCACCTCATCCACTACTTTGCCGTCCTTCAGAACCTGCGTCACCGCCCGGTACAGGGTGGGCGACTCGGGCGACCACAGCGCGGGTTGGGTGATTGGGATGGAGAGGCTTGCTTCGGTCTCACTTCCCGCAGCTATGGTTATGGTCGATTGGGTTTTTCCTGCGGGTTCGCCATCCTGGCCAAGCAGAGTGGTCTGCACCGTGACTTTCGATTGTTTAGCAGAATCATTGCTCACTCGAGCGCTCACCGAGACCTTCGCCGCGGCAGCAGAGACCTCGGGAGTTGAGACGAAGACTCCCCAATGAGCGACGTGGACTGGATCGGTCACCACCACCCGCACATGGCGATAGATTCCTGACCCGCTGTACCAGCGGCTGTTTGGCTGCGCCGAGTTGTCCACGCGCACCGCAAGTACGTTGGTGGCGCAGAAGTCGAGCTCCGGCGTCAGGTCGAAAGAGAAGCTGGTGTATCCATAAGGATGGGTTCCCAGCTTGCGCCCGTTGAGGTAGACGGTGGCGTCGCGATAGACTCCATCAAACTCGACGCTGACTCTCTTGCCCTTCCACTCCGGGGCTGCAGTGAAGGTCTTGCGATACCAGCCGGTTCCAGCGGGAAAGAAGCCGCCCCCTGGGCCGGTTGGATTGTTCTTCTCCGGTGCCCCTTCAATGCTCCAATCGTGAGGAAGGTTCACCGTACGCCAGGAGCCATCGGCATAGGCCTTAGCCTCAGCACCGGCAGGGTCGCCAAGGAGGAACTTCCAATCGGAATCCGCAGCCAGCACCAGCCGGGACGTCTGCGTTTGTGCCGCGGTCATCGGAATAGTTCCGAGCAGCCCCAGAGCGATGCAGAGTGCAATCGATAGCCGGAGGATGGTTTTCATTCGAAGCCTCTTTCGTTGGATCGTGTTTGTGGCCGCAGGAATGCCCCGAGGGCGGCCCGATTGTCAGGTCGCGCGCAGGCCGATCAGGATCACGAGGATGGTTTCCCGGAAGAGTCTGTCGACCGGCTGCCCATATTCCTCTTCGACGCGGCTTCCGAGCGATGCCAGGCGCCGCTGCGCCCCGACCACCGCATTCATGACTGCGTGCAAGGTCAGCTCCGGATCCAGATCGGGCCGCAGAGAGCCGTCGGCGATACCCTCGCGGATCAGCGTACCGAAGAAATGAAATCCATCGGTCCCGATCTGAGCTTCCAGTGAGAGCAGGCGCTCGGCGGGCCAGTCACGCGCATACATTGCATCGAACTGAGCCAGGAATCGCACGGTTGACGGCTGCGTTGTGAGATCGTTCGCCATCATGTTCAGCAGCGCGGTGATCTTTTCAAGCGCGGTCTTCGCGCCCCCCATGACTTCTACGGCTCGCGCGGCTCCGGCCTCCAACACCCTCTCCAGAATCGCCCAGACGATGTCGTCCTTGCCGGAGAAATACTGATAGATCGTCGAGGCGCGAACCCCGCTGGCAGAGGTAATCTCCGCCATGGTGACGCGGTCGATGCCGTATTCATCGAAGACCTTTTCGGCAGCGTCGAGAATGCGCCGTCGCTGCCGCTCTCGGTGAACGTGGTAAGTTCCCGGGGTTGCGGTCGCTGTTTCCATCTTCGAGATCGACATGTGTACTTCGAACAGCTAGTACAAATTCGTAATAGTGATACGACTTTAACTCGCACCTACAGCGGTCGTCAACACCCCCCAAATTCCCCGAAGATTCCCGGCGGCAACTCCGGTGCCTGCGGTTTGGTCTCCCACCAGAGCCCGCAAACCGCAACCTGTCAAAATCCAGACCGTCTCAACCGAGGGTTCACCCCAGAACTTGTCAATACCTCCAGCCAAAAAGACTTCGCAACTCACTCATTTCCATTGGCAAGGAAGTGGGTTTAACGTACTTGCGACAGGCGAAGATATTGAGTATCTTCGCTATAGCCGTCACAGGGTTAGCGTTATTTTGTTTCTTGTTTTTCAATCCATGCCATGTACGCTCTCCAAACTTTTATGGCTTTCCGCCATCCCTTGGGGGGATTTCTCCTGATATCCACTTCCTCGATGTATGGCTGCCAAATAGTCATGGCGTAATATCTCCGGGCATTAGGAGGAAGAACTGGCCGCGAATAATGGAAGTTTCGAAACCACACATCCTCAAAGAGCATGTCCCTGAACACGATATTCCCGTAGACGTGGATCAGGTAGCCAGAAGACCGATCTATGGTGTCGGGGATAACAACCATACCTGGGCCCGGTTTTATAGTCGAACAGGCATGGTGAGAATGCTCCAAAATACTATCGTGGAAGTCCAACATCCAAAGATTAGCGTCAGTGGATTGTGGCTCTTCACCCATTTTGCTAGCCACTATTCCGCCCAAGCAAATCCCAAAGATCGCTTTAGACCCGCCGATATTTTCGGCGGTCAGTGAAACATGTGGAGTGCCGTCCGGGAAGAACTGGATGACCTTGCCCTCAGAATGCGTATCCCATATCCGGTAAGACATTCGTAGCAGTCGAGGCTGTGGGAAAGTTGGAAAGCGTTCTCTGCTTTCCTGCTTTTCCATAGCCTGCTTTCGCTGGCGGTGGGTGGCTAGTTCTGTCGTGCCACTCTTGTTCGAACTGCATTGGACTGACGTAGTTCAGTGTCGAGTGCAGCCGTGTCCGGTTATACCAGAGTAGCCAGTCGAGGGTTTCGTCCTTGGCCTGGCGGATGGTATCCAGGCGCATTCCATGGAGCCGCTCGACCTTGAGGGAACCGAACAGCGTCTCCGCGCAGGCGTTGTCCCAGCAGTTGCCCTTGCGGCTCATCGAGGGCATGATGCCGCACTCGCTGAGCGCCTGGTTGAACTCGTGGCCAGCATACTGACTGCCGCGATCGCTGTGGAAGATCAGCCCGCAGCCCTTACCGGGCGAGCGTTGGAACCAGGCCATCTCCAGCGCGTCGATGACGATCTCGCTTCTCATGCTGTCCTGCATCGACCAGCCCACGATCCGGCGACTGAACAAATCCATAACTACGGCCAGATACAGCCATCCTTCTTCGGTTGGGATATAAGTAACATCGCCCACCCATGCCCGGTTCGGCCAAGCCACGGTGAAGTTGCGATCAAGCAGGTTGGGAGCAACCGGAAGGCCATGCCGGCTGTCCGTGGTGGCAACGCGAAAACGCCGCTTGCCACGGGCGCGAATGTTATTCCGCTGCATCAGCCGCTGCACCCGCAACTTACCCACGTGGATACCTTCACTGAGTAACTGCCGCCATACGCGCGGCCAGCCGTAGGCGCCCCGATGGGCAGCAAACACGGCACCGATATGCACCAGCAGAGCTTCGTCGCTCAGATGACGGCGCTGGGCTATCTGCTTGCGCCGCCGCACGTGCTGATGGTAGCCGGACACGCTGACCCGGAGCACCCGGCATTGCACCCTGACCGGCCACACTCGCTTGTGACGCTCGACGAAGGCGTACCTCACTTCGGCCCCTTGGCAAAGTACGCCGTCGCTTTTCCCAGGATGTCCCGCTCCATAGTGACCCGCGCCAACTCGGCCCGCAAACGGCTGATCTCCATCTGCTCGGCAGTCACCTGCGCCTTGCCGGCTGCACCGCGCAGACGCCCCGCGCGATGCGCCTTGATCCAGTTGCCCAGCGTCTGCTCCACCACGCCCAGCGTCCGTGCCACCGACGCCGCACTCTGGCCCGACTCAACCAGTCGGACCGCCTCCTGCTTGAACTCAAGCGTGTAACGACCTCGCTTCGACTTCGTCATCTTCGCTTCCCCTTCGCATTACAACAGCTCGCTAAGGGATACGTTTTGCGGGGGCAAGGTCAGGATCTCTCCCAGTTTAACGAGGAGGCGTGGCCTAGTCTGGTTAATGGTTATCGTTACGCTTCTCTCTGTAGCTACGGCAGCTCTAGCCGTTTGCGTAGATTGATAAATGATCACTACGCAAGTGATCAACCCCACAATGACGAGCCATACATTGGAGTCTTTGACGGGTGCGTACCACTTTGGAGGGCTTGCGTTGGCTCTGTTTTGATGGTCGGCGGCGTTGTATTCATACTGCTGAACTACAGTCGTAAGTGGGCTTTTTGGGTCGGCATATGCAGCCTTGGTGTTGGCAGCTTTATTTGGCTGACCGGACACGCTTACTGCGCCCAAAATCACAACGAATACCGCCAAGGTTTTCAGCATTGGAATACGCTAACACTGGCGGCGGATGTTGCACATCGGAAAAGCCTTTACCCCGCCGGGACCGAAGGGACAATGACGCATGGAGCTTAGTTCTCTTCCACACGATATATTCGCTTGGCTTTTGTCGGTCGTTACGAACTATGCCGTGCTCTACACAGGAGGATTTCTCGTGCTCCTAGTAGGGTTAATTGACAGATTCTCAAAGCCTTTCTCAAGGAGAGCGCACATCATCATAGCGTGTGGCTTCCTCGTGCTTGCGTTTTTCGTTTCATGGCGCACGGAATACCTCAAGACGACTCCCGGATTGCGCCTCACTATTGATGTTGCGTCTACGGCTCGAGAGTTGGACGGCAGCGTCATTAATTTCTTAACTGTGAGTATTTCTAATCTAGGAGCACCCAGCGTGGCAGATCAATGGATGCTGGAGGTAGTAGATAACGGTCAAAGCACCAAGTTCTTACCCCAAATAATTCATCAGTCGGAACCAATGTATGTTGGAGACGCTACCGGAAAACACACAGCAGAATATAACCAAAAAGACGCACTTTATGAAAAGACAATCAGCAATCCGATACCCACCGGGGCAAAGTTAACCGGCTTTCTAATTTTTAACAGGGGTAAGATCGCGCAAGCTGACGCAGATCGTAAAGGCATCCTGTTGCGTGTTTCATGCAAGGACGTGTTCGGCAACTCTATACATGGTGATCTGATAACGACTGGATATGGCAGCATCGGGGATAAGCTGCCGTACTTTCCGGGAACAACCGAGCCCGTTACGAAGGATAATCCATGAAACACGAATACCACGAAGGGCCAGAAGCTCTTGAGCGCGCGTTCGACGGGTTGCCCCTCCGAGAAGTTGACGGGCAACCCAGCGACCCCCAACTTCGTTTTCTCAGACAGCTCGCAGGCGACGCTGTTTGAGATCGCGGAAGATTGATGCTCTGCCTTGGATTTAGATTGCAAGGTGCTTTTCACCCAGTACCGAGATTCCCGGCGGTAACTCCGGGGCCTGAGGACGGGATTGACAAGCAACCCAACGCGCGTATCCCGGAGATGCCGATAGCTGTTAGCGTCCTCCCGCCGAGTGTCGGCTATTCCTTGGGGGGTGGTCTCCACCAAAGCCCGCCTCCGCTTCACCAACCGAGCAACACCCCGGCGGAGATCCGCTGAAATGAAAACCAAAATCCAGCAAACCGCAACCTGTCAAAATCCAAACTGTCTCAACCGAGGGGTTCACTCCAGAACTTGTCAATACCTCCAGCCGAAAATACTTCGCAACTCACTCATTCCATTGGCGAGAAAGCCGGCGAAACTTGGCATAGTGAAAGGTCCAACTTGGTATACTTGAAATAGAGGCAGACAAAAAGGACGGCCAAAAGCCGCCCTTTTCTCATTGGCGCGAACAAAGTAGGGCTCCAAAGCCAGGAAAACAATCCCTAAGTCACTCAAAACAATGATTTTAAATGGCGCCTCCCATTAGAATCAATGACTTAGCCGGAGAAAATCCTGCCAAGTCATTGAAAACACTGATTTAAGCCAATAATTGGGGGGGGAGGGGGGGGTGCCCATCCCTGGAAGGATGGATCTCAGCCCAAGATGTACCCGTTGCCTCCGGAGATGGGGGGCGGGACTAGGGGCGCAGGGCGATTTACTGATGCGGGATGTCCCGCCCGAGGTCGAGGCTGCACCCGGAGAGGATCGCTTCCCCCAAACCACGAAATCCGTGTAAAATAAGGGTTTGGAATCAGCCAGAATTTCTTCGCTAGGAAGTTAGGAACCACCATGTCGATTCATCCCGTAATGCAGCGACTCGCCGACAAGCTCAACCGCACGGACCACCCCGATTTCGTGCCCGGCGACACCATTCGCGTCCAGGTCAAGATCAAGGAAGGCGATAAAGAACGCCTCCAGGCTTTCGAGGGCATCGTGATCGCCCTCAAGCGCGGAGCCCAGGGCAGCTTCACCGTCCGCAAGATCAGCTTCGGCCAGGGCGTCGAGCGCATCTTCCCCCTCAATGCCAAGGTCATCGACAAGATCGAAAAGATCCGCTCCGCCAAGGTCCGCCGCGCCAAGCTCTTCTACCTCCGCGGACTCCGCGGCAAGGCAGCCCGTCTCAAGGAAGTCGACCGCGACCGCGCCTCTTAATTCCCTCTTTCCTCAGACGAGGATATCCACAATTCACGTCGGCCCCGGTGAGCTAATCACCGGGGCCTTTTCGTGTTTTCCTCGCGGTACACTGAAGTCGTTCATGCTTGCCGCAGAATCTCTCCAGAACCCAGACTGGCAGTTGGCCCAAGAAGCGGACCGAGACGAGCCCGAAGTCTCAGCCGCCACCCGCAAGCTGCGCATGCTCCGCACCCTCCGCTGCGGCAACAAGTACGAGCGCGCGGCGCGAGCGCAAGGCGCAACCACCATCGCCGGAGTCGATGAGGTCGGACGCGGAGCGCTCTTCGGGCCAGTCGTCGCCGCCGCAGTGATCCTGCCGCCAGACTGCCGCATTCGCGGCCTCCGCGACTCAAAGCAGTTACTCCTCGCCGACCGCGAACGCCTCGCCGCCATCGTCGAGAGGAAAGCCCTCGCAATTGCCATCGAAGAGGTCTGCGTCGAGGTCATCGACCGAGTGAATATCTATCAGGCCACGCGAATCGCCATGACTGCCGCAGTCAGCCGGCTCTCTGCCCGCCGCCGACCATCTGCTCATCGACGCCATGCGCCTCGATCATCCCTGCGCTCAAACCAGCATCATCTACGGAGACTCGCTCAGCATCTCCATCGCCGCCGCCTCGGTGGTCGCCAAGGTCTATCGCGACCGCCGCATGTGCGAGCTCGACCACGAATATCCCGGCTACGGCCTCGCCTCGCACAAAGGCTACGGCACCCCGCAGCACCTCGCCGCACTCGAAAAGCTGGGCCCCTGCCCATTGCATCGCCAGAGCTTTCGCCCGGTGATGCAGGCTTCCCTGCCATGGGAAGATCTGAATCAACAAGCCTGAGCGGGAAAGCCTCACCGCTCTGTTAGTATGAAATGCAAATTAAATGAGGACATCGATCGCCTCATGAACGCTCTCACGCAGAATCGGCAATGAGGAGAAGTGGCATTTGAGTAACCGTTTTCCGAGAGTCCTCCGCTACCAGGTTCGTCGCCTGTTCTCTGGCTCTATCGCTTCCCATGGCTGGCATGCTCCTGGCCGGATCCGTCGGAATAGCGGTGGCACAAAAACCTCCCGTCAGCGGCAAGGCCAAGCAAGGCGAAACCATATTCAAAGCCCAGTGCATCGGCTGCCACAACAAGCAGCCTGGAGACACGACTCCCTTTGGGCCGCCCAATCTTCACGGCATCATCGGAACCAACTCTGCCTCCACACCGCCCCAGATCACAGCCCACAGTGGCGGCTGCGACAATCAAGACTGGCAAAGGGATCATGCCGCCGTTTGAGGGCAAGCTCACCCCACAAGACATCAGCAATGTAGTTGCTTATTTGAAGACTCAGTAACTCTCGGTATTGGAGTAGGTTTACACTGTGAAGATTTTTCGGGTTTTCGTGCTCCTCGGCGTTACAACGGGAGCCATCGCTTATCAGGCCAGGCTGCTTCCAGTCTTCGCATCGGTCTCCCCCTCCGCGAGCACGACACAGGCAGGCGATGCGGACGCAGCAAGCTCTCCTGGTGGCAAGGTCTTCTTGAACAACTGCGCCATGTGCCACGGCGCAAAGATGGAGGGCCATCCTCCCGTATTCCCTACCCTTGCGGGCGTTGGCAAGAAGATGAACACCGACCAGATCACCCAGCTTGTCCGTAGCGGACGGAACCAAATGCCGGCCTTTCCCAGCGCGAGACTCTCGGATGCCGACCTTGCCAGCCTGCTTCAATACCTGACCACCAATCCGACGTTCATGCCCTCGGGCACTCCCGCACAGACACCACCCGCCGCGCCAGCAGCATCCGTAGCCGCGGGCCCGCGCACGCCAGCCCTGCCGGGCGCTTCGACCTACCTTCAAAATTGCGCCTTCTGCCATGGACGAGACGCCGGAGGCGGCGAGTCGGGCCCCGACCTGACTCGCTCGAAGCTGGTTGCGGAAGACGTCAACGGCAGCAACATCGCCCCTGTAGTTCGCAACGGACGTGCCGAAGGCAAGATGCCCAAGTTCAACTTCTCAGACACTGAGATGACCAACCTGGTAGCGTTCATTCACGCCGAAGCCAAGCTGGCCGCGGCTCATCCCGGAGGGAGACGCGGTGTTGATGTCGCCGACTTGCAGACTGGCAACGTCGATGCCGGAAAGGCATACTTCAATGGGCCCGGGAACTGCTCAAAGTGTCACTCGCCAACTGGCGACCTTGCCGGTATTGCCTCCCGTTATCAAGGCCTTCAGCTTGAGGAACGGATGCTCTATCCCAGAAACGCCAAGGACACAATCACCGTGACGTTGCCCTCGGGAGAGACTGTGAAGGGCGTGTTGGCGTACCAGGATGAGTTTACCGTTGGCTTGAGCGACGCCAACGGTCTTTACCGCTCTTGGCCAGTCAGCAAAATCAAGTTCACGATAGACTCGCCGGTTCAGGCGCACGTCGACCAATTTCCGAAGTACACCGATGACGACATCCACAATCTGATGGCCTACATCCAGACCCTCAAGTAATCGCTTTGAGGCCAGTCTCTCCGGGAAGGATCTGTATCACAGTGTCGAGGCTGTATCGAGGCGCACAATTCCTAGCCGTTATTGCCTTGGGGGCTGCGTTCACCGCTCCCGTCGGGGTTGCGGCCCAGAACCTTACGAACGAGCAGTTGGTCCATCCGCCGCCGGATAGCTGGCCGGGCTATCATGGCGACTATTCCGGACGACGCCACAGCGGCCTTACCGAGATCACACCCGCCAATGTCGAGAAGCTCGGACTGGCCTGGGCCTTCCAGACCGGCCAGCCGCAGCCGATCAAGTCCACGCCAATTCTGGTAGATGGCATCCTGTACTTCACCGTGCCTGACAACATCTGGGCTGTCGACGCGCGGTCGGGCCATCAGATATGGCACTACAGTGATGCGAAAAATGCCGCCTTTCACATCGGTCAGCGCGGCGTGGGAATGTACAAAGGGTGGCTCTACTACCTCACGGCCGACGCGCACCTCGTGTCGCTGAATGCCAAAGACGGCTCCGTCCGGTGGAAGGTGCAGGTCGCCGACTCCACCAAGGGCTACTGGACGACGGAGGCGCCGCTGATCGTGAAGGATAATGTGCTCGTGGGTGTCTCCGGAGACTTCGACAACCTCAGCGGATATCTACGGTCGATCGACGCCGAGACCGGCGCGACGAAGTGGCAATGGGACAGTGTGCCTTCTGCAGGAACCCCCGACAGCACTACCGGCGGCATGACCTGGATGACTGGGACCTATGACCCGGATCTCGATCTGGTCTACTGGGGCACCGGAAATCCTACGCCGGTTCTCAACGGAAAAACCCGCCCCGGTGATAATCTCTATGTCTGCAGCATCGTGGCTCTGCATCCGGACAATGGGAAGCTAGCCTGGGCATTTCAGGCATCTCCGCACGACACGCACGATTGGGACGCGGTCGAGACGCCGGTTTTGGTCGACGGAAACTTTCACGGCAAGCCCCGCAAGATGCTGATGCAGACCTCGCGCAACGGCTACTTCTTCGTCCTCGATCGCACGAACGGGGAGAATCTACTCAGCGCCCCTTTTGGGCCAACGAATTGGTCGCTCGGAGTCGACAAGAAAGGCCAGCCGATTCCCAATCCCGAGAAAGAGCCCGCCCCTGACGGACGCCTTATCGCACCCGACGAAGGCGGCATGACAAACTATCGATCGCCGAGCTTTGACACAACGACAGGCCTGTTCGTTGTGGACGCGCATCCGAGCTACAGCCTCTACTTTGCCAAACCCGCCGACGGAGATTACGGCTGGGCGGGCGCCGACTACGGCCTTTGGGGCAACGGGGTCATCGAGGCGATCGACTACCAGACCGGCAAGATTCGCTGGAGTCATGAGGTAGGCAAAGGCGGCTCCGGAGCCGGCGTCCTCACCACCGATTCCGGCCTGGTCTTTACAGGAGACAGCGTCGGCAACGTCCTCGCTCTCGACTCCGGCACGGGAAAGACACTATGGCACGCCGGAACCGGACAACAAATGGTCAGCTCTCCGATCAGCTATGAGCTCGACGGACACCAGTACGTTATGACCAGCAGCGGAGGCGTCCTGTTCGCCTGGAAACTACCAGACGGAGCGGTTCTTCAGCCTTAGATAAGAGCGTTCCATCCTCGCTTCGCCGACGCTCGAAAGACAAACTGCGCTGTTATAAACTCAAGGTCAGTGGCCCTGTAGCTCAGGTGGATAGAGCGACGGTTTCCTAAACCGCAGGTCGGAAGTTCGAATCTTCCCAGGGTCACCACTCCGCTCCCGTCTACTCTTCGATCGACATCAACCGGACCGGTGCCGATTCCCCTGAAGCATCTTTGTCGTTATCGCCACCGCCGGAACCAGAAAAACCACCGACCCCAGCACCCACATGATCACCGCTCCGGCTGCCTGATCGACTACGGGATCGACGCGGAAGGGATTGGGCCGGCTGAGATAGTAGCTGTAGACCGGGCGGTCGCAGAAGGCGAGGAACGCTGAAAGTGCGGTATTGACAAAGTCAGCCGTGACCAGATACAGCAACATCCCCCAAACGAAATTATGGCGGCGCGCCGGCCACGGTTGAATCACAGGCCACCAGAAGAGCAGCGACGTCGTCAGGAAGCAGATGTGCTCGAGCCGGTGCCAGGGTTCGTTCCAAAGCGCGTAGTCGTACGCCGCTGGCGTATGCCAGAGCAGAAAAGTGACATTCATCGCCAGCCAGGCAACCACCGGCTTCGTCAGAAAGCGCCCCATCGCCAGCAACGCCTTGGAACTGAAGAGCGGACCGAGTCCCAGTCGAACGAGCGAGCGTGGTAGTCCGCGCAAGAGAGGCACAACTGGAAGCCCCAGCAAGACTAGTGGCGGCACGGCTGACATCAGCAGCAGGTGTTGGACCATGTGAGCGCTCAGCAAGACGTCGGCGAAGCCGTCGAGCGGTGAAGCGAGGGCCACCCAAAGAATCCCCAGGCCGGTCAGGAACACGGTGAGCCGCCAGGTCGGGAAGAGTGACCGCCGAGTGCAGCGAATCGCGCGCCAGCCACGCAGGTAGACCACTGCCGCGATCGCGATACTCGCGGTGAGGAACCACGGCGGCGACCACTCTGAAAATATAAAGTCGCTCGCGGAGGTCATAGCCAAAACCTCCGCTGTCTGTATCTTTGAGCCAACTCTATTCGGATGAACCCGAAGAATGCGCCGGAGGTGGCGGAGTTCTTAAATGCGATGTGTGCGTGAGCTTCTGTGACGCATCGGTAGCCGGATTCAAGTCGTTGCCGCGTAGCGTCCTGAGGAAGCCAACCAACGCGGTTGTTTCGTCGGCGTTCAGGGCGTTGCCGTAGGCGGGCATATTGCCGCCGCCCTGCACGACCTGGCGGACTAGTTGATCATACGTCATGTGTGCGGCGACGGCGTCGAGGGCAGGGCCGCGCAGTCCACCCTCACCACCAATCGAGTGGCAATTGCGGCACTGCTTATTCTGGAAGACGATCGCTCCCTCGCGTTCGAGCGGCGTCCGGTCGTGAAGATAGCGAGCCGGTATCGAATCAGCCGTCCACGCGTCCATGATCGGGCTCCAGGGCGTGTAGGTGCCGAGACGAGTGAAGACTCCGAGGCTCACCGCGACCACTGCAAGCGTCAGCACCGCGACCGGGCGGCGGGACCAGTGCTTCTCCCCCTCGCCAAAGACCAGCGGCAGCAAAAGCATTCCACCAATGACGAGCGTCGGGACAATGAACATGATCGGCGTCTCGATGCTGGGCGGAAGATAGGCGAGCACCGCGTAAATCCAGAGAAAGAAAAAGTCGGGCTTGGGCGCGGTCTCGATAATTCGCGGGTCAGGTTGACCGGAAGGGCCGATCGGGCCAAAGAAGAGCGCGCAGGCAACGACCGCGAGGATGATAATGGCGGCAAAACAGCCGTCCTTCCACGCGCCATCGGGAACGAACGGGATGCCTTCCTTTGCGGTTTGCTGGTGATATTCCCGTTCATAAGTGGCCTTGCGAACGATGCGGCCAGGCATCGGCCAGTCATTGATCCCGAGGTGGAGAACCATCCAGACATGCACCCCGACACCTGCGAGCAGAATGCCGGGAATCACAAAGACATGCAGGGCAAAAAAGCGAGATAACGTTGCGCCGCCGATGATCGGTCCACCCAGCAATAGGCTTACCGCAGGCCCACCAATAAACGGGATGCGGCTGGTAATCGACGCGCCGATACCGAGCCCCCAGTAGGCGTCCTGGTCAAAACGCAGCACTTGCCCGGTGAAGGCCATACCCAGGGTAAGCAGAAGCAGAAAGACCCCGATGATCCAGGTGAGTTCGCGGGGAAATTTGTAGGCCCCGAACAGGAAGACCTGACACATGTGGATCAGGACGATCGCAACCATGAAGTTGGAGCCCCAACCATGAATGGCGCGCAGGAACCATCCCAGCGGGATGTCATTGTTGAGAAAGTGCAGGGTATTCCAGGCCTCGTTGGCCGAAGGAGTGTATACAAGTGCGAGCAGGATACCGGTCACGACCTGCAGGCCTAGGAGGATGGTCGCCGCGCTGCCGAAGACATACAACCAGCTCTCCGACTTGACCGGGATAGGGTGCGCAGCCGCTTCCATGGTCGGCTTGAAGAGGCCGAGCCGGTGTTCGAGCCAGTTGTAGATGCCGATTGCGCCCTGCTTCAGGCTGGCCATGGATCGGCTCCTTCCTTGATGTTTCCGCTGGATGGGACTTCAGCGATCTGCACCAGCGGGGCGGCGGTTGCCGGAGCTGGGGCCCCTGCGCAGCCGGCGACTTGTTTGGTACCCGGCCGGGCCAGGGTCGGCAGGTCGCCGACCTTGACGATGAGGTTGTTTGCCTCAATCTTGTATTCATACTCAAACAGGCCGCGCTCCGGCGGCCCAGAGGCGCGAGAACCGTCCTGATAGTAGGCTCCGCCATGGCAGGGACACATGAAAAGCTTCGACTGAGAGAACCAGCGCACCGGGCAGCCGAGATGAGCGCAATTGATAGCGAATACCTGGAACTGGTTTCCAGCGATGCGCCTTACCCAGCAGGGCAGGTCGGCGGTCTGGCCGTCGGAAGGCGACGTGGAGGGGTCGCGGAAGTTAGCAAGCCGGGTCTCTCCCTCGGGAAATTGGTCGAGTGGGCCGAGACCGACCCAGAACTCAGCCGCTTTCTCTTTCTTCATCACCGGGCCGAGCAAGTAGCCAAGGATTGGAACGGCGAAGACCGCGCCGACAATGCTGTTCGCTGCGATCGATAGCTTAAAGAGGAACCTGCGCCGTGACACTTCCTCTGGCTTGTGTTGCTGCAATTGTTCTTCGGGCTGGGGAGGGTCGGGAGGCAATGCCGTCGTGGTCATCGGTTCGGCTCCTGTGGTGCGGCAGAGGGTACGGGCTTCGCCATGGACGAGGGTGCATGAGATGCGGTAGTTCCGGGATCTTGTGCAGAAGTCACGGTGTTGGAGCCGGACGCCCGATGGGAAGCAAGCCATGCGACGACGTCGGTCACGTTCTGATCGGTCAAGGGAGGATCACCTTCATGGTCATGAAAATTCGGCATGTCCGGGTTCATACCCGAGATAACGATGCTGCGCAGGTTCTGATCGCTGATCAGCGCGAGGAACGATGGATCGACGAGCGCGCCTTTGACGTCATCTGTGCCCCCGCCAGTGTCGCCGTGGCACTCAGCACAATAGGTCGTGAACACCTTTTGTCCCGCTGCGGGATCTGCATGCAGCATCGCCTTGTAAGTTGGCGGGTTGAAGTTATCCAGCGCGCCCGGCTTGCCCCAGAAGCTGATCAGGCCTTTGGCGAGAATATCGACTTGCTGGTCGGTGAGCATGCCGCCCGCGCTTTGTCCGAAGGCAGGCATCAGCCTTCCGGGCACTCCGTTGCCGATCACGTTTTTCAGGTTCCCTTCGCCGGCCACGGCCAAATAGACGGGGTTGGCAAGAAAGAGGGCCGCGCCGGGTTCGTGGCCGTCGCCGTGGCACGCCACACAATTCTGTTTGTAGAGAGTAGAGAAGTCCAGGACCTGGTCGGGTCGCGGCACCTCGGGCTCGGGTCCGGGCTTGCCGCGGGGATCATTGCAGCCCAGCCCCGCAAGCGAGACGCACGAAAGAAGCGCTATGATCAGCCGACGCGATCTCTTCATTTCGGTTCGCCCTTCTGATCATCCTCAATTTCCAACGACTGGTCGGTATGCAACCCGGCTCGGACCGCGAAAGGCAGCGACCGGAATTGTTCGGAGCGCACCTTCACCTGCAGATTGACCACAAAGCCGGCCACCAGACCGAAGGCTACCTGGGAAACGAAAAACCATCCCCAGTGAATTCGCTGATCGAGGATCGGGCTCAGTACGCCCAAAGCTGTATAAAGAATGCCGGTCCAGAGAAATGGCGCGACAAAGCCGCAGGTAAGGATTGGCTTTCTGGGGAACATGGGCAGCATCGCTCCATAGAGGAGCCCAACCAGCACCGAGGTAAATAGATGAATTGCGGTCGCTGCGAGCAGGCCCCGCATATGGAACTGAGAGAGAAAGGCGTCGCTCTCCGTCGCCCAGCTAACAAATCCGCCAGCGGCGAGCAGATTAATTGCATACCAGGGGCTATGGTACTGGAGAAGGCTAAAAATTCCAGCTGGGACTGTCATCGCAAAACCGCCCGCGAGTCCACCCTTTACACCAATCCAGATGCTGTAGTTCTCCAGAGGTTCGACCTCGCGCCGTCCTTGGGCAACATGATGATGGACGCTGGCAATGCGGTCGCTCGATATGGTGACGATTTCAGTCGAGACTGCTACTGGTGCATGTTTTTCATGAGGCAAGACCTGAGAGAACCACCCGACGACCGCGGGCACAATCAGGCAAATCCCGAGCAGCGTAATGACCCAATGTGTAACCAGGCCGGTGATGGCCAGCGAGATCCCCAGCGCCAGGATCATCGGCCAGATCGTCGGCGTCGGCAAATTGACGAAACCCTCGATCTCTCCGTGACTACCTGTGTGGTTATGCTCCATCTCTACCCTTCCTCTTATCTCTGTTGTTCATCGACCCAACACGTAAACCACGGTGAAGACAATTACCCAAACCGCATCGACGAAATGCCAGTACAGCGAAAGCACTTCTAGTCTCTCCGCGTCGTCTTCAGTCATCACCTTGCGCAGCGCGGCGATCAACGCGATCACCAGCATGACCAATCCAACGACGACGTGGGTCGCGTGCAATCCAACCAGCGAATAGAAGGTAGTGCCGAAGAGGTTTGTCTTGATCGTCAGTCCGTAGTGATAGATCAGTTCATACCACTCTTTGCCGGTGTAGAAGAGAAAGATCGCCGCCAGCAGAATCGTCGCGCCGAGCCACGCCGCGCAGTTCCCCACTTTGCTCTTCCGTAATGCGGAGACCGCCGCATGGGCGGTAATGCTGCTCGACAAGAGGCAGACCGTGGCCACATACGGAATTTCAAGCACTTCTTTCGGCGTCGGCCCGCTCAGGCTCTTGCCGATGTAGTAGATGTACGCGACCACGAAGATGATGAAGATCGCGGACTCAGCAGTAATCAGGCAGGCCATGCCCACGATTCCCTTGCTGGGCAGCTTCCACGGCGCGTCGCTGATTTCGGGCGTGATCGGAATCGCGCTCATCGAAGCCTCCCGCAAGTCTGTGCCTGGCTGTATGCCTTACTATTCATAGTCGGTATCCACGTCTTCAGGATGCTTCAGGTCCCACAGCGGGCGGCGGCTGCTCACCGACGGCTCAACAGCGAAGTTGTAGTCTGGCGGAGGCGAACTGATTGACCATTCCAGCGTCCACGCATCCCACGGATCAGCGCCGGCAACCTTGCCGCGATAGTAAGACCACACCATGTTGAAGACAAAGATGGCTGTGGCAACGCTCTGAACGAGCGCGCCGACACTCACAATCATGTTCCAGGTGTCCCAACCCCGGCCGGGCTCATAAGTGTAGATACGACGCGGCATGCCCAGCAGACCGGGCACATGCATGAAATCAAAGGTAAGGTGGAAGCCGATCACGAACAGCCAGAAATGCCACTTGCCCAGGGTTTCGTCCAACATGCGTCCGGTGATCTTCGGATACCAGTAGTAAAAAGCTCCGAACAGTGCGAAGAGAATGGCTCCGACCAGGACATAGTGGAAGTGGGCGATGACAAAATACGAGTTCCCGAGTTGCCAATCAAACGGCGCTGCCGAGAGCATGATCCCGGTAAGGCCGGCAATCATGAACTGAAACAGAAATCCCGTGCACCAGAGCATAGGGGTCTTGAAGATCAGCTTTCCGCCCCACATCGTCGCCAACCAGTTGAATATCTTGATCCCGGTTGGAACCGAGATAATCATCGTCGAGACGGTGAAAAAGATGTTTCCCTCGGCGCCCAGCCCAACAGTGAACATGTGATGGGCCCACACGCTCAAACTAATAAAGCCGATTCCAACGCTCGCCGCGACCATCGCCGAATATCCAAACATGGCTTTGCGGGAGAAGACCGGGATAATCTCATTCACAAACGCGAAGGCGGGCAGTACGAGGACGTAGACCTCGGGATGACCGAATATCCAGAAGAAGTGCATCCACAAGACAGCTGAGCCGCCAGCCTGGGTATCGAAAAAGTGCGCTCCCAGATAACGGTCGATCGTGAGCATGATTTGGGCAGCGGTGAGCGGACTCACTGCCACGAAAATCAGAAAACTTACCACCAGATACAACCACGGTAGCAGCGGGAGACGGCTCATGGTCATGCCCTTGCATCGCATGCACAGAATGGTAGCCACAATGTTGACTGCCGTACCGGTAGAACCAATGCCGCTCAGCAGGATTGCGAAAGTCCAGTAATCCGTGCTGTGGCCAGGTGAAAACACTTTGGCGGTCAGCGGCGCATAGGCGAACCATCCCACATCCGGAGCCGACCCCATGCCATAAAGTCCATCGCCACCCAAATAGCTGAAGTACAACAAAATGCCGCCAAATGCGGATATCCAGAACGAGAAGGCGTTCAGCCTCGGGAACGCCATGTCCCGGGCACCGATCATCAGAGGGATGAGGTAATTCCCAAATCCCAGCAGTACCGGCATGCCCACGAAAAACACCATCGTCGTGCCGTGCATGGTGAAGAGCCGGTTGAATACCTGTGGCGAGACGAAGTGGTTGTGCGGAATTGCGAGCTGAATGCGCATCAACACCGCCATAAACCCAGCGATCACCAGAAAGACAAGGGCATAGGCGATGTACATCAGGCCCAGCTTCTTGTGGTCCACCGTAGTCAGCCACTCGTGGACAACCTGAAGCGACAGTTTCCTGGGCTTGGTTTGGCTGGTCAAATCGATTGCCGTCGTCGTTGCCATAACTCGTCTCCTTTCCGCCGGAATTTACTTCAGCGTGGTCAAATACGCGGTCACCGCGTTCAAGTCTTTTTCGTTTAGGTGCATGGGCGGCATTAGCGCTCCGGGTTTGAAAGAATCAGGATCATCGATCCACTGTTTCAGGTTCTCGGGGGTGTAGTTAAATGCCCCCGAGGCTAGCGTGTCGCGGCTGGCCATATGCGTCAGATCAGGCCCAAATGTTCCCTTCGCTCCGGTCCCGGCGATTGTGTGGCAGTTCATGCAGGCATTGTGTTCGAAGACCGACTTCCCTGCCAGCTGCTCGGGCGTCAATGTAGACGAAGACGCGGACGGAGCTTGCTCCTTCTTAACCCATGCGGCAAAATCCGCAGGCGTGTCCGCATAGACGCGCAGCAGCATCTTGGCGTGTTGGGTTCCACAATATTGCGCGCACTGGCCGAGGTAAAGGCCGGGCGTCTGGGGATCGATCCACATCGTGTTAACGCGGTTCGGAATCAGGTCCATCTTGCCGGCCATACGAGGGACCCAATAACTATGGTCAGTGTCGGCTGAGGACATCTTCAAATAGACCGGCGTCGGGTGCGCCGGATCGCTTACAGGAATATGCAGCTCATTGGCGGTCACGATGCCCAGGGAGGGATATCGATATTCCCACCAAAACTGATGGCCGATCACGATGACATCCAGCGCGCTGGCCGGTTTCGGAATGCTCTCGGTCGCCAGGATCACCCGGGCCGTGGTCAGAAAGAGCATAAAGACCAGCAGGATCGGAATTACGGTCCATGAAAGTTCAATCTGGTTGCTGCCGTAGATTTGAATCGGCTCGGTATTGTCGTCTGTAGCCTTGCTGCGATAGCGAAACACGACCCACGCCAAGAGCCCGCCGACCACAACAAAGATTCCCAGGCAAAGGCCGAGAACGAACTCCGCATTGCCAAAGACCAGCCGTGCTGGAGTGGCGGCGGGATCGAAGATATCAGTAGGCGACAGGGGGCTGGTAAGAACTGCGACAGAACGTGCCAGTGAATGCACGAAGAGCGCAGGCACTGCCCAGATCGCCATAGCCATAAGAGCCTCTATCTCCCGTTCCGATGTGGCAAATCAGCATGCCGAAAAACGTAGTGGGCCTTCAACTCGCCAGAGTCCAATGCCAAGACGTTATCACATTCGTTCTAAACCACTGTGACGCTCAACACAGACGAATGGGTTCATACAAATCTTTTCTTAAGCGTCCCCGATACCATAGCAAGGGTCAACTGGAAACTCTATTACAAAAGCTGGCTAGTCAACAGCAAATTTGCGCTGGATGAATGATCTTGGCTTTACCGGCCTTGTTGCGGCCGACGACGCGCTTTGGGAGCTGTCTTCGCGGCCCTTCATAAAGTTCCCATAGCCAACGACCACCGTCGAGAGCACCAGGAAGAAAAGGCCACCCGCCACCAGCCCGCGGGTACGGGCACTGGTACCGCGCCACTCCTTGAGGAAGATCCCAATGATCGTGGCGAAAATCATGATGCTGGCCATATGCAGAGTCCAGCTGGAGAAATCGTACTTCCCCATCTTGGTCTGGCCCATGCTGTAGAAGAAAAACTGGAAATACCAGATGATTCCAGCAAGCGCGGCAAAAGCATAGTTCAACAACATCACTCTGCCTGCCAAAGGGCGCGTCGAGGCGCCAATGCCAGACCCCGCTTCGCCTCCCAGCTCACTCAGGATGGGCGTTGAGGCTTTGGTGACCAGAATATTCTGCCCGCTCTCGCGCGCCGGCACACCCACATACTGGCTGGCCGACTGGTTGCGGACCAGCAAAATTACGCACCAGATGAAATTCGTAGTGAACCCGCCCAGCATGACCACGATCAGCACCGGCAGGTTCTGCCAGATGTCCGACCCGCCATGCGCCAGCAATTCGCTCTTGGCAATCTCCCCAATGGGCTTGCCCGCTGCCAATCCATAAGCAAAGCAAGCGCTCATGATCCCCGACAAGATCGCAACCGCAAGCCCTTTGCCGTAATGGAACTCCTCGAACAGTCTCCTGTTTTTCGCTCTCGGTCAGCTCGTTTTCCTTGGAGCGGCCGGCAAAGCCGCTGAAGAGGATGCCAACAACGCACACAACCAAGCCCAGCAGAATCACATGACCGGAGTTTTCGCGGAGGATCTCGCCCATCGTTCCGCTGAAGATCGGCGGCATCAGCGTGCCAAAGACCGTGCACAAGCCCGAGCACGATCGGATAGCCCAGCGCAAAACCCAGATAGCGAATCGAGAGCCCGCAGGTAAGGCCGCCGACGCCCCACATGCATCCCCAGAAATACGCATAGAAGACGCTGGAGGCGGACGCGGCATGCAGGATCGCAGAGACATGCGGCACCAGCAGGCTGGCGATCAAGGTCGGCGCCAGTATCCAGCTGAAGGTCCCCTGCACCAGCCAATAGGTCTCCCACGACCAGCGTTTGATTCCGCGAAACGGCAGATAGCAGCTGGCGGAGGCCAGTCCGCCAAGCCAGTGGTAGAAGACTCCCAAAACCGGATTGAAACCCAAGATGTTCTTCTCCTGAGGACAGGCTTTGCCGTGACCATCCATCATAGCGGAGGGAACCTTGTCCGGCGAGAAACAAAATATCTATTGAACTGGATCAATAGCCGATCCCTCGCGTGGATCGTGGATGCTTTGCCGCAAAGTGCTTTCTGATCTGCCACTTTTTCTGCTATCATCGGCAACGATATTTCAATAGGTAGTTTAGTTCACGGAATGAGTTTTACAATCGCTGAAACGAAGGGGAAAGATGGGCCACCACTCTCAATCAGCCGCGCGAATCGCAACTGCGCTCGATCGTTTTGCCATCGAAATTCCTTCCTGGGGCTTTGCCAATACCGGAACCCGTTTCGGCAAGTTCCTCCAGCCCTGCGGCCGCGACCACGATCGAGGAGAAATTCGCCGACGCCGCCCAAGTCAACGCCCTCACCGGCGTCAACCCTACACTCGCTCTCCACGTCGAATGGGACCTGCCGTCGGGTGTCTCCGATGTCGCCAGCGATTCAGCAGCTCGGAGCGGAAGTATGGCATTCGCGCCGGCTCGATCAACCCCAATCTCTTTCAGGACCAGGCCTATAAGTACGGCTCAATCTGCAGCCCCGACCCGGCGGTCCGCGAAAAAGCCACTCTGCACATGCTCGACTGCGTCGAGATCGCCAAACGGCTCGATGCCCGCGATATCGCCCCCTGGGTCTCGGATGGCTCCAACTACCCCGGCACCCAGAGCATTCGCAAACGCATCGGGTGGATGGAGGAGGCCTTCAGCCGCGTCCACGCCGCGCTCGCACCCACCCAGCGCCTGCTCATCGAATACAAGCCCTTCGAACCCGCCTTCTATCACACCGATATCGCCGACTGGGGAATGGCGCTGGAACTCGCCCGCTCCGCCGGCCCTCAGGCCTATGTGCTCGTCGACACCGGCCACCATTATCAAGGCCAGAATATCGAGCAGATCGTCGCCTGGCTGCTGCACACCCGAGCTGCTGGGCGGCTTCCACTTCAACGATCGCCGCTACGCCGACGACGACCTCACACTCGGCTCGATCGATCCGTATCAGGTCTTCCGTATCTTCCACGAAATCCTCAGCTATCAGGCGACTCACAATGGCAGCGGACCCGCCCTTGAAATCGCCTTCATGATCGACCAGAGCCACAACCTCAAGGGCAAGATGGAGGCGATGGTCCAAACTGTCGTAACCGCGGAAGAGCTCTATGCCAAGGCCGCGCTTAGTCGATCTGGAGAAGCTGGAAGATGCTGCAGAGCGAATGCAGGCTGGTCGAGGCGGAGGAGTGTTTTCGCTCCGCGTTCTGGGAAGACGTGCGACCCATGGTCCGCGAGTGGCGTCGTTCGCGCGGCCTCCCCGAGGACCCGCTCCTGGCCCTCGCCGAGAGCGGCTACGTCGAGAAGATCACCGCCGAGCGCCGCAGCAAGAATATGAAGACTATCACCTCCTACGCATGAGGACGAACGCGGCCCCCTGACGATTAGGCTCCCAAGCTAGGCCCTGAGCAAGGTCTGATTTTCTGGACAGTTCCCTACTTCGCATCCCTTGCATTACCTTGAAGGCATGACTGAACCTATCCGCGCCGCGGTAATCGGCTTTGGCAACGGCGGCCGCACCTTTCACACCGCCTTCATCTCCGCTGTCCCCGGCCTTGAACTCGCCGCCATCGTCCAGCGCAAAGGCGACGAGGCCGCGCAGGCTTACCCCAAGGCGAAGATCTATCGCTCGGTCGAGGAGATGCTCGCCGACGAGAGCATCCAGCTGGTCTCGGTCACCACCTCCAACCAGACGCATTTTGAAATCGGCCGCCAATGCTTGCTCGCCGGCAAACACACGGTCATCGACAAGCCCTTCGCCCTGACCTCGGCCGAGGCCGCGGAGCTGATCGCCATCGCGCGCGAGCGCAAGCTGGTCCTCTCCGCCTTCCAGAACCGGCGTTGGGACGGAGACTTCAGCACCATGCGCGACATTCTCAGCCGCGGCGTACTGGGCCGCCTCGTCGTCTTCGAGTCCCACTACGACCGCTTTCGCCAGGAGATCGCGCCAAGGCACGTGGAAAGAAAGCGGACTACTACGGCGGCGGGCAGCTCTACGATCTCGGCACCCATATCATCGACCAGGCCTTGCACCTCTTCGGAGCGCCCCAGACCATCACCGCCAACATTCGCACCGACCGCGATCACGCGCTCAACGACGACGCCTTTGACATCCGCCTCCGCTACATCGGCGAAACAGAAAAGAACCTGACCGTATGGCTGCGCTCCACCATGACCGCCGCGATCGCCGGGCCCGCGATTCACTCTGCATGGAACACAGGGAAGCTTCGTGAAGTTCGGCATCGATCCCCAGGAAGACGCGATCAAGGCCGGAGCCATCATCGGTTCGCGCATCGGCTCCCTGGCCTGGGGCGAAGAGCCTGAATCGGACTTGGGGCACACTGAAACTCGCCGACGGAAGCGAAAGCGAATCCCCACCGAGCCTGGGGACTATCGCGACTACTACGCCAATGTCCGCGACGCGATCTTGGGAGTCGCGCCGATCGCCGTGCCCGGAGTCGATGCATGGCGCACCGCCCGGATCATCGAGCTTGCGCGACAAAGCAGCGAAGAGGGGCAGAACCCTACCCGTCAACTTCGATGAGGCGCCTTCCTGAAAAGCAAAAAGGCGACCAGAAATGGGTCGCCTTTCCTGCTCAAGTTGGCTTGAATTCTCAGTCGTAATACTCCAAGCCCAAGATGGGTGATCAAATCCTCACCCATAATGTGCCGCAGGGTGTTCTTCAGCTTCATCGACTGAATAAACAGGTCATGCTCGGGATACAGCCCCGGAGCAGTCATCGGCGCCTTGAAGTAGAAGCTCAGCCACTCCTGAATGCCGATACCGCAGAGGCCGGTAGTCCGCTTGGCGAGATCAAGGAAGAGCACCAGATCCAGCGCAATGCGGAGCCGCCAGAATCGAGTCGCGGCAGAGGAAATCGACCTTGATCTGCATCGGATATCCGAGCCATCCGAAGATATCGATGTTGTCCCAACCCTCTTTATTATCACCGCGCGGAGGATAATAGTTAATCCTCACCTTGTGATAAAGATCCTTGTAAAGGTCAGGATAAAGCTCCGGCTGCAGAATGAAATCCAGCGCGCCGAGCTTCGATTCTTCCTTGGTCTTGAAGGACTCCGGGTCGTCGAGCACCTCGCCATCGCGATTGCCCAGAATGTTGGTCGAGTACCATCCCGCCACGCCCAGCATCCGCGCCTTGAAGGCCGGAGCCAGCACCGTCTTGATGAACGTCTGGCCGGTCTTGAAATCCTTGCCGCAGATCGGCGCATAATTCTGCCTTCGACAGCTCCTGCAGGAACGGGAGATCGACGGTCAGGTTCGGCGCGCCATTGGCAAACGGAACACCTTCCTTCATCGCCGCATAGGCGTAGATCATCGACGGCGCGATGTTGATGTCGTTCTCTTCGAGACCCTTCTCAAAGGACGCCACCGTATCGTGCACCGGCGCCGGCTCCAGGAAGATCTCCGTCGATCCGCACCAGATAATGACCACGCGGCTGACCGTCTTCTTGAATGCCTGGATGTCGGCGCGAAGCTGGTTCGCGAGGTCCAACTTGTTCTTGCCGGTCTTGATGTTGGTGCCGTTCAGGCGCTTGACGTAGTACTGGTCGAAGACCGCCGGCAGCGGCTTGATCGATTCGAGATACGGCCGAATCTGCTCCAGCTGATCCTTCTCGAGCACCTTGGCGTGGGCCGCGGCTTCATAGACGTTGTCGTCGAAAATGTCCCAGCCGGTGAAGACGATGTCGTTCAGGTCGGCCAGCGGCACGAAGTCCTTGATCAGAGGCGTGTTGCCCTCGGTGCGCTTGCCGAGGCGAATTGTGCCCATTTGCGTGAGCGAGCCGATCGGCTTGGCCAGCCCCTTGCGGACCGCCTCGACTCCGGCGATCAAGGTGGTGGCGACGGCGCCGAGGCCAACAACCATGACTCCGAGCTTGCCCTTGGCGGGCTGAATCTGCGATGCGTGAGCGCCAGGCTGGCCGCTGCCTTCGGCCTCATAATTGCTGTCCTTCGATGTTGGCATTGCTATGCTTCCGTCCTCTCAATACACGAAGAAATACAAAATCAAAACGTCTTAGTTTCAACCTTTTCCGGGGCAAAGCGCAAACCGCCCAAGCCGAATCGCGGGAAAGCACGGCTTAATGGTCAGCTTTGCGGGGCTCGCTAGGCTATGAGTCCAAGGCTGCGCTCATCCGTTTGCGCGATGCAGATGGGTCCACAGGAACCACACGATCCCCGCCAGCAGAAGCGATCTCCACCGCCAGGTGGAAGCGGTGAAATGCCTCTTTGAATGCCGGATTGGTGTCCCATTGCTGCGCCGAGCTTCATGCCAACATAAGCCAGCACAAAGCACCACGGCCACGAGCCGACGAAGGTGTAGATGTGGAAGCGCAGCTGCGGCATCCGCGCGATGCCGGCGGGCAGCGCAATGAAGGTCCGAACGACCGGCAAGCAGACGGCCGATCAAGACGGTGATCGAACCGTATTTGTTGAAGAAGTGCGTCGCGCGGTCCAGGTCATGCACGTCGACCAGCACGAATTTGCCGAAACCGCTCCACAAATGGACGCCCAGCCCAGGCGCCGATCCAATAGGCGACGATCGAGCCCAGGTTGCAGCCGATCGCACCCGCCGTCGCCACCAGGAACAGATTGAATCGCCCCGTCGAGACCAGATAGCCCGGCGAACGGCATAATCACTTCCGAAGGCAGCGGGATGCAGGCCGACTCGATCGCCATCAGCAACGCGACCCCGGCATAGCCGGACGCAGAGATGATGGCGACGATGAAGCCAACGACAACAGCAAGTATTTTTTCTGTCATGCAGGTTATCTACAGCATATCAACTCTGACGTTCGCGAAGACCGCAGACGGCCCCGCTCGCACTGATCGGTGGAAGCCGGGGGGCTGAGTGCCCACGGAACACGGTGTGCGGACTGAGGCCTTCAGGCCGGGGCTTTGCTACGATTGCGACGGAGCGCATCACCACGAATGCCAACTAAAGCCGCCACGAAGAAATCCTCAAAGGCCGTCCTGAAGAAATCGAAGCCGTCGACCGCTGCCAAGGCGCGCAAACCAGCCGCGACGCCCCGCAAACAAGCCCTCGCGCCCGAGCGCATCAAGAAAATCCTCGACCTGCTCGCGGCGGCCTACCCAAACGCCGAATGCGCCCTCATCCACAAAGACGCCTGGCAATTGCTCGTCGCGACCATCCTCTCCGCGCAATGCACAGACGCCCGCGTGAACATCGTCACTCCCGTCCTCTTCAAGCGCTTCCCGACTCCTGCCGATCTCGCTGCCGCTCCAATCGATGAGATCAAGGAGATCATCCGCACCACCGGCTTTTACAACAACAAGGCGAAGTCCATTCAGGGAGCAGCGAAGAAGATCATCGCCGAATTTCAACGGCAAGGTGCCGCGCACGATGGAGCAGCTCCTCACCGTCCCCGGAGCGGCACGCAAGACAGCGAACGTCGTCCTCGGCGTCGCCTACAAACTCGCCGTCGGAGTCGTCGTCGACACCCACGTCTTGCGACTCTCGCGTCGTCTGGAGCTCACCACAGAAACGACGCCAGAAAAGGTCGAGCATGACCTGATGAAGATCATCCCGCAAGACCATTGGATCGCCTTTTCGCACGAACTGATCCATCACGGAAGGAATGTCTGTATCGCCCGAAAGCCGCGTTGTGTGGATTGCACTCTGGAGAAGGTTTGCAATTCCTCGGATAAGACCTGGAGTACTCACTAAGGCTTGACGGTGATGTCCGGCTGTTGGGCGGTCACGCGTGGCGCGGAAGGATGCATGATTCGATTAGCCAGTAGCGCCGCCGAACCAATCGTCAAGATCAGAAGATACAACATCGACACGGCGTAAAACACGAATCGCCCTCTAGGCCAGACTTTGGCGGGCATTTGATCTACCAGCTTGTCCATGATTCCGGAGTTGGCTCTTTCGGGAAAGAGTCCGGGATCACCTTTCGCCATCCACTCTGAGGCAATCCAGGTGCCACGGATATTGGCGATTAGAAGCAGTGCTGCCACTAGAGCCAAAAATCCGGGAAATTGCCTCGCGATGAGTCCCGCAATGATGTTTAGCAGGTAAGCGCTGGCCACCACCGAGGCCCCCAGGACGCTATGTTCCCGGACGCCGATCCCACCGAGTACGAAAAAGATGGCCGATATCAAGCCCACATACCAGAACCCTCCGGCCCACAGTGTGACCAAAGACAGCGCCCCGACGGCCACGCATACCCAGAATCCCTGTTGTCCCAACGTATCGACTTCGCTCGGGTTATTAGCTGGCCAAAACAGCCGCTTGGCCATGTTGTCAGGTTTTTGCTCGGGCCCCGCCAAGCCTAGAGTTTGCATGACGAAGTCTCCCAGAGAAATCGTGCCTTTGCAAAGGAAAAGAAGCGCATTCAGTCAAATAAATTCCCAGCTAGTGCCTCGACAACTCCGCGGACGTGATGCCGCTCCGCCTCTACCACATGAGCCCACCCATATTCCTGAAGCGTTTCGCTGGTGATCGGTCCGACCGATAGCGCCGCGATCCCTTCTGGAAACCCGCTGAACCCAGCATCTCGCCAGAGTGTAAAGAAATTCTTCACCGTCGATGAGCTCGTAAACGTCACCGCATCCGGCCAGCGCGAAGGGTCAGAAAACACCGCCCGTACCCGATCAACCGCGCCAGCCGGTATCACTGTCTGATAAGCATCGATCACATCCACGACCGCCCCGCGCCGCGTAAGCTCATCGGGAATGACGTCTCGCGCGACTGAGGCACGAGCCAGCAATATTCGGCTTCCGCTCACCTGATCGCCCAGCTCCGCAACCAGCGACTCAGCTACATACTGCTTTGGCACGATATCGGCGGGCATTCCTTGTTCCAGCATTGCTCGGGCGGTCGCTGATCCGATGGCCACCTTACGTAAGCCGCAACATTCAGCTGGATCCAATTCCAAAGCAGTAAGCCGCTCGCCCAGAACCCTGGCCGTATTTGCGCTTGTCACGATCAGCCATTGGTAGCGGGCAAGACTTCGTAATGCCTCATCCAGGGCCTCATAGGAATCAAGCGGCACTATTTCAATGGTAGGCAATTCGATCACTTCGGCGCCAAGCTCTGTCAGCGCTGTCACCAGCGAACTCGCCTGGCTTCGCGCACGAGTGACAACGATCCGCTTGCCTGCCAGAGGAAACGCTGAAGCGGCGCTCATGACCCCTGCCTACCGGCGAAGAGAATCGCTTCTGCGCCGTTCTGGAGCAACACTCCCGCGATCTCCCGGCCCAACTCTTCGGCATTCGTCCCCGTCGTGCTGGCCGCGACATGCTCGTGGCCTTCGAGGCCGGCAACTACGCCGCTGATGCGAAATACTTCCCCCTCACGTCGGCAATACATACCGATCGGGATCTGGCAACCTCCGCCGAGAGCGTTGAGGGCCGCACGCTCGGCGGTGACGGCGAAGCAGGTGTCGGCGTGGTCAAGAAATGCGACGGCCTTATGGGTTTCGAGGTCGCCGGCTCTGCATTCAATCGCGAGCGCACCCTGTCCCGCCGAGGGGCAGACGTGTTCTACATCAAAGCGCTGCCGAATCCACTCCGTCTTGCCAAGCCTGTCGAGGCCGCTAGCGGCGAGGATGATCGCCTGCGCGTGGCCCTCTTCGAGCTTTCGCAGCCGAGTATCGACGTTGCCCCGAAATTCGATGTATTCGAGATCGGGACGCAGTGCGCGTAACTGAGTCTGCCGACGAGGGCTGCTGCTGCCTATCTTTGCTCCGGCGGGCAGATCGAAGAAGGAATGGAAGTCGACAGAAACAAAGGCGTCCCGAGGATCGGCTCGCTCGGGAATCGCGGCCAACGAAAACTCGGAAGCCAATTCCGTAGGCAAATCCTTAAGGCTGTGAACAGCAAGATCGATGCGCTTTTCAAGGAGCGCCTCTTCGATCTCTTTGGTAAACATGCCCTTGGTTCCAACCTCCGCGAACTTGATCTCCTGCAGCCGGTCACCGGTAGTGCGGATGATCTCAATCGCGACTTCGTGGCCCCGGGCACGCAGCGCATCGGCAATATGATTGGCCTGCCAGAGAGCCAACTGGGAGCCGCGCGAGCCAATCCTGATCAAGAATCCTGCTCCGGCGTAACGCCTTCGACCGGTGTGCCTGCCTGAGCAGCGGATTCGATCACGCTGGAGAGACCGGCGCTGAGAGGATGCGACTTGATGTACGCCGCGGCCCGGCTCGGATCGAAGGTAGCCCGGTACGACTCGAGCTTGGCCACATCGCCCTCAGCAGCCGCAGCCTTAATCGCCTGCAAGGTTGGGTGCAAGAACTTGTTCATCATCCCGCGGGTGAGTACGTCGACCGCCGATAATTGCTCATCCGAAAGATCGCGCAGCGGACCCGATTCAGCCTTGCGCAGCTCGGACCGCCGCATCGTCTCGGCCGCCTGTTGCAAATTACGAATGATGGGCACCGCATCCAGGATGCTGAGCTGTTTCTGATAGCGATCCACCTCGGCGGCAATGATTGCTTCCGCGGCCAGCGCCTCTTTGCCGCGGTCGGTCTGGTTCGCCGCAGCAACAGATTGCAAGTCGTCGATGTCGTAAAGAAAGATTCCTTCGACCCGGTTCATCTCTGGATCGACGTCGCGAGGTACCGCGATATCGATGAAGAACATGGGCCGGTTCCGGCGCCGGTGGACGAACTGTGCGCCATGCTCGGGGCGAAAGATGGGCTGCGGCGAGCCCGTCGAGGTAATCACGATGTCCGCTTGGTCAGCGCTCGTATATAAGTCGTCGAAACGAACCACCTGGCCGCCAAACTCCGCCGCTATCCTTACCGCCCGCTCATAGGTCCGGTTTGCCACAAAGATCGATCGCGCCCCGCGATCGACGAGGTGGCGAGCGGCAAGCTCACTCATCTTGCCGGCGCCGATCAGTAAGACCTTCTTGCCCTCGAGTGAGCCGAATATCTTCTCGGCAAGATCGACCGCGATCGAGGCCACAGAAACCGAGGAACTGCCAATCTCGGTCTCATTTCTGACTCGTTTCGCGACGTTGAATGCATTTTGCAGCAGCTTGTCGAGGCTGCTCTTTGCGCCGCCAACGGACTTCGCCACCGCATAGGCCTCTTTCACCTGGCCCAGGATTTGCGGCTCGCCGACGACCATCGAATCCAGGCTGGAGGCCACGCGGAAGACATGCCGGACGGCATCCTGTTCCCGGTATTCATAAACATGTGGACGCAGCGCCGAATGATCGATAGCGAAGAATTGATTGAAGAAGCCCATTAGATCCGGAGCGCCGGCCTCTGGGCAGACGACCAGCTCGACCCGGTTGCAGGTAGACAGGATCATCGCCTCGCGGACCCCAGGTGTCTGCGCCAGAGACCGCGTTGCCTCGGCGAGGCGCGCGGCGGGAATGGCGATCTGTTCCCGCAGCTCGACAGGAGCGGTCTTGTGGTTCACCCCAAAGAGCAGCAGGTTTCCGGCGGTCAGGCTGGCTTTATCGGTCGTCATCTCTGCGTTCTTGCCTTGCATCATCGTAAAGCGCATAAGATCATGGAACGGAAAACCTGTGGACCGAGCTGAAGACATTTGCCGCCCACACGCTCAGCATCACCAAAAACACCAGGCTCGACCAATATACCGCCCGTCGTCCTCTCAACCCTGTGCTTTGGCGCACAAGCAGCATCCCTATATATAGAATCCACATCCCGAAGGAAAGGAGCACTTTGGGGTCAAGGAAATAAGCCGGCCCTACACTCTCCTGGGCCAGCAGCGAGCCAATCAGCAGCCCCACCGTCATACAGATGAAGCCAATCACCAGGGCACGATGGCCAATCTGGTTCATCGTCTCTAAAGGGGGCAGCCACGCCAAAAACGACGGGTTGTTCCGGTCCTTAAGCCTCTTCTCCTGCACTAAGTAAAGCAGGCTTGCCAGCAAGCTGAAGATCAACGCGGCGTAGGCTGCTAATAGCGCGCAGACGTGGACGACGATCCAGCCATTACGCGCCCCCGGCGAACCAAACGTATATCTCTCCAGCCCGATCGCCGGAAAAATCACCAGAAGAAACGCCAGCGGCAGCGCAAAGAGCCCGAAAGAGAGCGCCCGGAATCGGAGCCAAATCAGCAGGAACGCTCCGACGATCAACAGGGCAAGCAGCGACTGCATCTCTCGCGTGCCAACCGGAACCCAACGGTGGGCCTCGCCCAGCATCTCTGCAAGCGACACAAAATGAAAGACAAAGCCGGTGATCGAGGCCACGATAAAGACCCTGGCCCAGCCACGCAGGCTATAGAGTACCGCCGGCAGAGCGCAAATCGTCGCAACCCCATAACAGACCGCCGCGACCCTGAGCCAGAGTAGAAACATTCCTGTCCCATGATACTTGGTTGCCCCAGAAATTAGGCACATTCAGGATCGGCGACGGCCATCATGCTCCACCGAAGAGAACGGGGACTGGTGTGACAGAGATTGACGCCGCAGCTGATTCAAAAACTAAGCAAGATCGTTGATTCCACGAATCTGCCGCTCCAGGTCGCTCTGCGTACACCCGCAATTCTGCATCCCTCTTGGGTAGCGATGTATGCGCCCGGCCTACCACCGGGTAATCCATAGCTTTTCAAGAATTCATAGGGAGATATTTGAATGACCGACTACCGCGTGAAAGCAGGAGAAATTTCCGAAGACCAGATAACTTCGATGTTAGAAAGCCAGTCGGCCAGGATACCGACGAGCTTTTTCCTTGGCGCTTCCTTGACGTCCATGGCCGCATCCTTAATTCTCAAAGCGCAGGGTAAAGACAACATGGCCCTTTTCATCGGCCAATGGGCAGCGCCCTTCCTCTTGCTGGGAATCTACAACAAGATGGTGAAACAGCACGGTTCCGACGCTCTCACAGACGAGTAGGCCATAAGCGACAAACCTTTCGACAGGACGGAAATAGGCGACGAATCAGCCAAAGCCGAGCGCCAGCGTCCCGTTCGCGGTATGCTGGCGTTTCCGTGTCTGTTCAATGCCAGCCGAAAGCGCCGACTCCGCACTGACCCCGGTCATGCGCCAGTTCGCGGCCGCCAAACGCCTTCATCCCGACGCCCTGCTCTTCTTCCGCATGGGCGACTTCTACGAGCTCTTCTACGAGGACGCGACCATCGCCTCGCGCGAGCTGCAGATTCAACTCACTGCGCGCGACCGGGAGCGAAACATCCCGATGTGCGGCGTTCCTTACCACGCCGCCGAGGGCTACCTCGCCAGACTGCTGCGCAAAGGCTACCGGATCGCCATCTGCGACCAGATGGAAGATCCAAAGCTCACCAAAAAAATCGTTCGCCGTGAAGTCACCCGCGTGCTCACGCCGGGGACCGCGATCGACTCCGCGCTCGGCGTCGAGCACAATAATTTCCTCGCGGCACTGCACTTCACCAACGGGGTCGCCGCGATCGCCCTGCTCGATATTTCCACCGGAGACTTCCGCACGACGGAGTTTACCGGGCCGGACGCGATCTGGCAGGCAGTCGAAGAATTGACGTCGATCAAACCCGCCGAGCTCCTCTATGCCTCCGCGCATCCGCTCTTTTCCGATCCCGAAAACGCCGAAGCACTCAAGCCCCTGGGCGTCATTCGCACCAAAACTCCGATCGACGCCTACGCCTTCACCGGCGACTATGCGATTCCGCTGCTTGAACGCCAATTGGGAACGAAGTCGCTTGACGGCTTTGGGCTCGCAGGTCACCTCGCGGCTGCGATCGCTGCCGGGGCCGTGCTCCACTACGCCCGCAACACCCAGCAGACCCGAGCTCGACCATATCGACGGCATCCGATTCTACGAGCGGACGAACTGCCTTCAACTCGATCCGGTGACCGTCCGCAACCTGGAGCTTGTCGATACCCTCTTCAGCGATGGCGATGCGCATGCGACACTCTTTCACTCACTCGACTGCTGCCACACGCCCATGGGCAAGCGAATGCTGCGATCTTCCTTGCTGCGCCCGCTGGGCAACGCTGAAGCCATTGAGGAGCGGTACTACCGCCGTCGGGGAGTTGCACTCGGATTTGATCCTTCGGGAGAACCTGCGCGCCGCGCTCGATGGCATTCTCGACCTGGAACGGTTACTCGGACGCATCTCCCTCGACACTGCAAGGCCGCGCGATCTGCTTGCATTGGGCGTCTCGCTGCGCAAGCTGCCCAGGCTGCGCGAGGCGCTCGAGCCTCTGACATCCGACCTCTGGACAGAGTGTCTGGTGCGCCTCGATGCCCTTGAGGATGTCCAGTCGCGAGTCGAATCGACGATTGTTCCCGAACCGCCGCTCACTCTCGCCGACGGTGGTGTCATCCGCGAAGGCGTCGATGCCGAGCTCGACGAACTCCGCGCGATCAGCCACTCCGGCCGCGAATCGATTGCCGGCATCGAACAGCGCGAGCGAGAGCGCACCGGAATCCAATCGTTGAAAGTCCGCTTCAATTCCGTCTTCGGCTATTACATCGAGATCACGAAGTCGCATCTCGCGAATGTTCCCAGCGACTACCAGCGCAAGCAAACCCTGGTGAACGCGGAGCGCTTCATGACGCCCGAACTGAAGGACTTCGAGAGCCGCATTCTCACCGCACACGATCGTTGCATCGAGATCGAAAAGCGTCTCGCTGAAGAATTGCGTCAGTTCGTGCTTGCCGCTGCCGGACGCATCCGCAAGACAAGCGCCGCCATCGCCGAGATTGACCTGCTCGCGAACTTCGCCCACATCTCGTCCTTGCGAAATTACGTCCGGCCACAGCTCGATGACCGCAATATCCTCGAGACGATCGAAGCGCGCCATCCAGTCGTCGAATGCATGATGGAGGATGCCGGAGAGGGCCGCTTCATTCCCAATGACCTGCACCTGGACACCGAAGGCATCGGTATGTTGCTCGTCACCGGGCCCAACATGGGCGGCAAGTCGACCTATCTGCGGCAGGCGGCAATGCTGGTTATTCTGGCGCAGCTCGGCTGCTTCGTGCCAGCGCGAAGCATGAGGTTCGGAATTGTCGATCGCATCTACACCCGCATCGGCGCAAGCGATAATCTGGCACGCGGCCGCTCCACTTTCATGGTGGAGATGACCGAGACGGCCACGATCCTTAATACGGCCACCGAGCGTTCGCTCATCCTGCTCGACGAAATGGGCCGCGGCACTGCCACCTTCGATGGCTTGTCCCTTGCCTGGGCCGCGCTCGAATATCTGCATGCAAAGATCGGCGCGCGCACGCTCTTTGCAACCCACTATCACGAACTCACGCTGCTCGCCGAGCAACTGCCGCACCTGAGCAACGTTCGCGTCGCGGTCAAGGAGACGCCGCAAGGCATCGTCTTTCTTCACTCAATTGAGCCGGGCCCAGCCAGCAAGAGCTACGGCATCGAGGTTGCGCGGCTGGCAGGTCTACCAACGTCTGTATTGCAACGAGCAAGACAAGTTTTGAAACAACATGAACGCTCCGAACGCCATAACGTCGCCGTCGAGACCGCCCTCGAGACGAAGCCCCGCTGCAGCTCACCATGTTCACTCCGCTCTCGCAGACCGTCGTCGACCGCCTGGAATCGACCGACGTGAACACCCTCACTCCGCTGCAGGCGTTGAATCTGCTCGAAGAACTGAAGAACGAGATTCGCGGCGCGCACGAAGCAAAAGGGGGCCCTCAATGAGGGCTCTCCGCACACAAGTCGGACAGCTGCTGATTGCAGGGCTCGAAGGACCTGAACTCACCGCCCTCGAAAAGTCCTGGCTCAGACTGATCCAACCCGGCGGAGTCATCCTCTTTCGCCGCAACATTGAAGGGGCGGCACAGACCTATCGTCTGCTGGCGGAAGTCCGATCCTCTTCCTCCGCGCCGCTCCTTCGCTGCCTCGATCTTGAAGGCGGGCTGGTCGACCGTCTTCGGGATTTGATCGCCCCCATGCCTTCGCTGGCCGCCGTCGCCGCGTCAGGCAAGAAATCCCTGTACCTCAAACACGGCAAGCTGATTGGCCGCGAGGCCCGAGCACTTGGTTTTAACGTCGTGCTTGCGCCAGTGCTCGACCTCGCCCTTCCTGAATCCCAGGCCGTTATGCGCACGCGAACCGCCTTCGCAGATCCAGAGCAAGTGATCACATATGCCGACGCCTTCCTCAACGGACTGGAGGGCAATCAAGTTCTCGGCTGCGGCAAGCACTTTCCCGGGCTTGGTGGAGGAGCTCTCGATTCTCATCACGCAACTCCCGTAATTTCACGCGGCATGGAAGAGCTGTGGCAATCGGACATGCTTCCCTACCGCGAACTGAAGGCCCGACTGCCCATTGTGATGATTTCGCATGCCAGTTATCCGGCGAGCGGCAACGGAAAGCCGGCGTCGATCTCTCGTCAGTGGATCACCGACATACTCATGAAGCGAATCGGCTATCGCGGGTTAATCCTCTCCGACGACATGGAGATGGGCGGCATCCTCACCCAAAACACGATCGAAGAGGCTGCCGTGCAGGCTGTCGCTGCCGGCACCCACCTGATCGAGGTATGTAAAGATCCGTCGTTGCTCATGCGTGCTTACGAGGCATTGCTCACCGAAGCTGAACACTCTTCGGCCTTCGCGGGCATTGTTCAAGCCGCCTGTCGAAAGATCATTCGAGCCAAACGCAATATAGATTGCACTCCTCTCAATAAGCCCCCGTCACAGTTACACGTCGAGAAACTGCGCTCTGAGGTTGCAGTTTTTCGCGCTCAATGCCCCGAGCCCGAGACAAGGAACTCCAAATGACGCCATCCCGCAAACAAATCCCAGCCGAAAAAGCGATGACCGTTGCCGGAATCATGAGTGGAACTTCCGCCGATGGCATCGATGTCGCGTTTGTCCGCGTCGCTCCCGGCGTGAATGGCCCAAAGATTAACCTGCTCGCCCACCATGCAGTCCCCTTCTCCAAACGACTTCGGGCAGCAGTGCTGGCTTCGATGGACGCGAAGTCTGTCTCTACCGCCGACCTTGCGCGGCTGAACTGGCACCTCGGCATCGCCTACGCTGACGCCATCCGAAAGACTCTGAAGAAGCATCCGGTCAAGATTGACCTCGTCGGTTGTCACGGCCAGACGATCTATCATCAATCCACGCCTGCGATTCACGCGGGGAAGAAGCTAGCGTGTACCTGGCAGATTGGCGAAATGGCAATGCTTGCCGCCGAGACTGGCGTGCCCGTCGTCTCCAACTTTCGCCCCGCCGACATGGTCGCCGGCGGACAAGGCGCGCCGCTTGTCTCGCTGCTCGATTTCGTAATGTTCCGCCACCCGACTCGGGGCCGCGTGCTACAAAACCTTGGCGGCATCGGTAACCTGACTGCAATTCCGCCTGGAGCATTGCTGAGCGACATCATCGCCTTCGACACTGGGCCGGCCAACATGGTCGTCGACGCCTTAACCACAAAGCTTTTCAACAAGACCTACGACCGCGGCGGCGCCATCGCCGCAAGGGGCAAAGTACTACCAATTGTCTTGCAGACATCGATGCGCAACCCCTTCTTCCGTCGCCAGCCGCCCAAAAGTGCCGGGCGTGAACAGTTCGGGGCCGACTTTGCGGATGGCTTTCTTGAGCAGTGTAAGTCTGCAGGCGGTCTCCCCGAAGACGCAGTCGCGACCGCAACTGCTCTGACCGCGAACAGTATCGTGGCTGCATATGATCGATTTGTAAAACCGCTCATGAAGGATGCACCGGTCGACTTTTTTGCCTCCGGTGGCGGAGCTCGCAACAAAACCCTGATCAAGATGCTGCAGAATTCGCTAACGCCGTTCGGCTGCAAAGTGGCGGACACCGACAGCGTCGGCCTTCCTACTCAGGCTAAGGAAGCCGTCGCCTTTGCGCTGCTCGCGTATGAGACATGGCATCGGCGTCCCGGCAATGTCCCCGCAGCGACCGGCGCGGGACGACCGGCAATTCTCGGCGACATCACCTATGCTTAACCGCTGCTGTGGCATATTACTGATAGCTGCCGGAATCCTGCTCGCTGGCTGTCGCCGCGGGCAGGATCCGCCGGGGACCGTTGTCATGGTCATCGAGAGCAGCCCGACCAACCTCGACCCGCGCATCGGCACCGACGGCCAGTCCGAACACATCGACTCTCTAATATTCGACGCTCTGGTGCGACGCGACGAGCATTTCAATGTGCAACCCTGGCTGGCACAGAGCTGGGAGACGCCGGACCCACTCACCTACATCTTCCATCTGCGCAACGGGGTCAAGTTCCATGACGGCCGTCCGCTCACTTCAAAAGATGTGAAATGGACATTCGACTCGATCCTCAACGGCTCGGTCCCGACTGTAAAGTTACAGGCCTATCGCAACGTCACCAGTATCGACGCCCCCGATCCGCTCACGGTGGTCATTCACCTCAAACAGCCTGACCCCGGTTTGTTGCCGAGTCTGTCTGACGGTGCGATCGGGATCATCCCCGCTGGCAGCGGACGCGACTTCGGCCGTCATCCGATTGGCAGTGGTCCTTATCGATTTGTCTCTCAGGAACAGGATAAGGAAGTCGTCATCGAGCGAAACCCAAGCTACTGGGCGCAGCCTCCAAATCTTCAGAGAGTCCGTTTTGCGGTTGTTCCCGACGTCATTACTCGCGCTCTGGAACTCCAGAAGAGTTCGGCGGATGTTGGCGTGAATGCTCTCACCGCCGACCAGGTTTATGCCCTGCGTGATGACCCAAAAATAGCCGTAGAGACTGGCCCTGGGACGGTACTAAACTATATCTCCTTCAATACTCGCGATCCCATTCTCAAAGACGCCCGCGTCCGGCAGGCAATTGCTGAAGCGATCGACCGGCCACTGATCATTCAAACTCTATGGCGGGGCCATGCGAGGCTCGCCGAAAGCCTGTTGCCGGTTAACCACTGGGCATGGACGGGAAAAGTCGAGGCCCATAGCTTCGATCCTTTGAAAGCGAACGAAACCCTCGATAAGGCCGGCTACAAACGGGGCAAAGATGGCATCCGATTTCATATAGCACTGAAGACCTCGACAGAGGAGGGCCCTCGGACGCTTGCGGTCGTCATTCAACAACAGCTGCGCGAGGTCGGCATTGCTCTCGACGTGCGAACCTTCGAATTCGCCACTTTCTACGCAGATATCACCAAGGGCGCATTCCAGATGTACACGCTGCGCTGGCTTGGCGGCAACGAGGATCCAGACATCTTTCGATATGCTTACGCCACCGCCAGCGAACCTCCGCACGGCGCCAATCGGGGCTACTACAGCAACCCTGCGGTCGATGCCCTCATCGCCAAAGCGGCGTTGACTCCCGACCAGAGCGAGCGCGCTGCAATCTACAGGCAGATTCAACAGATTCTGGCGATCGACATGCCATCCATCAACCTTTGGTACCTCGATACGGTCATCGTGCACAATCGCCGCCTTGAGAACATTAAGCTCTCCAGCTCAGGGAATTTTGATTTCCTCCGCGACGCAACATTGCGCCGCTAGTTGTGGGCGCCGCGGCCCGTCGCATTATGATGGAAGGCAACGGAGACTCATGGGATTCAACGTTGGAGATCTGGTCGGCGACTACGAGGTGATCGGCACTCTCGGCGCCGGCGGCATCGGCCAGGTATACCAGGTACGCCACGCCATCTCGCAGCGGATTGAAGCGATGAAGGTGCTGCTCTCCGTCCAGACCGGCGAAGAGGTCGCCGAACGCTTCCTGCGCGAAATCCGCGTGCTCGCCAGCCTCGACCACCCCAACATCGCCGCGCTGCACACCGCCTTTCGCCACAATGGCGAAATGATCATGATCATGGAATTTGTTGAGGGGGTGACGCTACGCGCCAAGCTGGGCTCCGGATCGATTCTCATGAGCCAGAGCCTCGATTACATGCGCCAGGTGCTCTCCGGGCTGAGTTTTGCGCACGCTAAAGGGATTGTTCATCGCGATATCAAGCCGTCCAACATCATGGTGACCGGTCATGACCGCATCAAACTGCTCGACTTCGGACTCGCCTTCCAGGGCCTCGGCTCGGATATCACCCGCACCGGGCTGATTCTCGGATCCCTGCACTATATGTCTCCCGAACAGGTGATGGGAGAGCGCGTCGACGCCCGTTCCGATATTTACTCCGTCGGCGTGACCCTCTACCAGTTGCTCACGGGACGGGCGCCGATCGACGGATCGAGTGAGTTCGCCATCGCCAGCGGCCACTTGAAGGACACTCCGCCTGACCCCGCCACAATCAATCCCAACATTCCCCCGAAACTCTGCGCAATCGTCATGAAATCGATGGCTAAATCGCCGGACGATCGATTCCAGACCGCAGGCGCATTCCTCGAAGAGCTCGGATCCTTAGGAACAGACGAGACCAGGACTTTTCTGCCCACTCCATTGCAGTCCAGAGAAACCAGCGGCCACGCTCCAAGAAGGGCGGATGCGGCACCGGCGCCGGCTGCAGCGAAGCCAACGACCAAGACGCTCAGCGGCGCGAGCGTCCTCTCTTCAGTCTCTCGCGAACTGGCGCACTACATTGGGCCCATCGCCAAGGTCGTCGTGAACCGCGCCGCAAAGCAGGCCTGCACACTCGACGAGCTCTATGCGCTGGTTTCAGCCGAAATCAGTACAGAAGGCGAACGCAAGGCCTTCATGACCACTCGGCAGAAATATTCCTTAGAGAACTAGCCCTCTCCTACTCGTCAAGCATCTTCATCGCCTTAATCAGGCTCACGTACATGCGATTGAAAGAACTCGTCACCTCGGCGATTTCGTCCTTGCCTTTCACAGCGAATTCGGGCTGGCTCAGATCACCCTTGCTGACAAGGTCGGCAGTCTTCGATAGACGGCGCAACGGCACTATGACGATGTAGTAGAGACCCAAATCGATCACGGCCATCGTGGCAACAAAAGTCAGTGAGAGATAGAGCAACAAGGTACGAAAGGCCTCGTGGGCGATGGCTAGCGGTACTTCCGTCGGCACGGAAACGATCTGTGCGCCGATCACCTCATGCAGCTTCCAGCCGAAGCCATTTGAGCTGCCGTAAGTCGCAACCTCGGTTGGCGGAGCGGCTGCCGGTGTGCTGTGGCACTGCAGGCAGCCTTCCTGAACTGCGATCGGCTGCGAGAGGTAAATACTCTTCCCTGTCGGCGTGTTGCGCTCACCCATCAACTCCGTCTTGCCGGGGTGATCGCGAAAATAATTGATGATGTCGGCCTCCCAATCCTCAGCGCGATCGCGCTGGTTGGTCGGATTCAGAGCCGCCTCTTTATACGTGTAGTCGGGATAATCCCGGCGCAGATGATTGAAAGTGACAGTCGCCGCGTAAAACGGGATGGTCTGGGGCAGGAAACGCTCGGCGCTGTCCGGCGTCTTTTCGAGCAGCGGATCGAGCTCCTCTTCGGTGTAGTCGCGAGTCGAGCGGGCGCTCGAGACCATCAGTCGAGCCTGCTGGATGATCTGTTCGCGGGCGTTGTTCTCAAGAAAGCGGCGCGAGAGCTGCGAGACCAGCAGCAGGCCGATCCCGAACAATACGATAAGCATCAGGTTGAATTTCGCTAACAGCTTCAAAAGCGGTTACCCCGTTTCCGATAAGTAGCCCACCAGGACACCCCGATTATTGCGGACTCCATGGCGGTTGGGAAGGCGGAAACCAAAATCCGCGATACCATCAACCCGATGGGCGTCAGGATTTCGTCCCAACCCGGTTCGCTGCTCTGGCCCGAAAAAAGCCTGCCGGTGGAGATTGGTTTCAACGAAGTCCACGTCTGGACCTGGACCTTCAGCGGCCCTGATGAACCTTCCGCCGCCGACCTCGATATTCTCGATGAACAGGAGCGGAAGCGGACAGCACGCTTTTATTTCACCCCCGACAAGGTCCGCTATTCGGTGTGCCACGCCAATATGCGGCGGATTCTCGGGAGCTACCTCGGTAAACCTCCGGAGTCGCTCGTCTACCGCGATGCTGAGGGCGGAAAGCCCGAGCTCGTTCTGACCACCGATGATTTGCCGCTGCGCTTCAACCTAAGCCACAGCAAGACGATCGCACTCCTCGCGGTGCGCCTCGATTCGGAGGTCGGCGTGGATGTGGAAGACATTCGCCCAATCGAACGCGATGTGGCAACGAGGTTTTTCTCGCCTGCCGAAGTCGCCAGTATGGCGCCACTCGCCGGCGAGGAGTGGTTTGACGCCTTCTACCGTTGCTGGACGCGCAAAGAAGCCATTCTGAAGGTCGAGGGCATGGGGCTTCGAATTCCGCTCGATTCCTTTGATGTATCCGTGCTGGCCGATGAGCCCGCCGCGCTGCTTGCGGCGAGGCCCCGGTCAAAGCTGACTGCCCATTGGCACCTGCACAATCTCGCCCCGGCAAAGGGTTCAATGGCCGCGCTCGCCGTAGCTTCCTCTGCCGCAGAGATAAAGACCTTCTCGTTCATGGCCGAAGCCAAATGAAGCAGCCAGAAAGCCGGTCGGCCGCCTCAGGCCGTAGCTGGACGAGACTCGACGGCGTCGATCTGCTGCGCGGCCTGGCGATCTTTTTCGTCTTAATGAACCACATCAACATGCGACTCTTGTTTGCGCATGTCCCATACACAAGAGGGCTGCCAGCTCAGCTTGTGTCGTCGCTCGTGTGGAATGGTCAGTACGGGGTGCAGATATTCTTTGCGGTCTCCGGGTTCCTGATCACGTCGACCTCTCTGCGACGTTGGGGTTCGCTCTCGACCGTCAGCATTCCCGACTTCTATCGCATCCGTTTTGCCCGCATCGCTCCCCTGCTCCTCCTGCTGCTGGCCGTGTTGAGCCTCCTTCACGTGGCGGGTGTCCCAAATTTCGTTGTCTCAGCAAAAACCGGCGGATGGGGACGTGCGCTGATCGCGGCGCTCACCTTTCACGTAAATGTCCTCGAGGCCACTCGCGGCTACCTTCCTGGAAACTGGGACATCCTGTGGTCGCTCTCCGTCGAAGAGATGTTCTACCTTTTCTTCCCCCTCGTCTGCCGAGCGCCCGGCAAGGGAAGGTTGATGATTCCTCTCCTGATCGGATTCGTCACGCTGGGCCCATTTGCGCGAACTGTGTTGACTCACAACAACCCGGTCTGGCAGGAATATTCCTATCTAGGCGGGATGGATGCAATCGCAATGGGCTGTTTGACCGCGCTCTTGTTGAGACGGGTTAGACTATCCGAATCCTCCATCCGAATCTGCACCATTTTCGGAACCGCTCTTCTGGCATTCATCCTCGCGTTCGGGAACTTCGCTCAAAAGATCGGCCTCGAGCACATCGGACTGGATATGACCATCGTCGGACTCGGTACCTGTCTGGTAATCGCCGCCGCGGCGGCTGGTCAATGGCGCGGTCCGCGCATTATCACTCCCCTGCTCCGGCTCGGGCAGCGCAGCTACGAGGTCTACCTCACCCACATGTTCGTCATCTTCGGATTTTTCGCGTCTTTTGTGCGGATCGGTAAGCCCATGGCAGGGGTGCCAGTGCTTTTCCTGTCTGCCATTGTCACTGCCGGCCTGTTGGGCGAACTGGTCGCCAAGATTTATTCCGAGCCGATGAACCGATTGTTGCGACACCGCTGGCGCGACGGGCCTGAGACCCTGGGCTCGGTCATTGAGGATAATGAGCCTCACCCAAGCTAGGCGAGAGGGACTGAGGCACTCTCCGCGGGCGCAGGCGCGACGCTCTAGTAGACTCAATCTCAGCATGTTTCGAATCTGCCGCGGCCTCCAACTTCTTCCTTTTCTTGCGCTCTCGCCCCTTGTCCACGCCCAGGGAACTCATCTTTGGAGCCAGTCCCGCTATGAGGAATTTGAAAAGGGCCGCCCCCATGGAGTGGCGATTCGAAGCGACGGTTCGATCATTCCGGGGCCTAAGGTCACACCCGTCTTCACCACGCCTTCCACCTATGTCTGGGCCGTCGCTTCCGATCCTGCGGGCAACGCCTACCTTGCAACAGGTTCGCCGGCAACGGTGCTCAAGATCACACCGGAGGGCAAGTCTACAAAGGTTTTCGAGACTACCGATCTAACCGTTCAGGCGATTCGCATAGGGGCTGACGGCTCGATCTATGCGGCGACACTGCCTTCCGGCAAGGTCTATAAGCTCAAACCGGATGCAGCAGGGCTCAACGAGAAGACGGCGGTCGTCGCATTCGATCCGTCCGTCACGGCGGAGAAACCAAAGTACATCTGGGACCTGCTCTTTGACACAAAGGGACGGCTGTATATCGCGACCGGGGGCCCCGCCGCCATCTATAGAGTCGACCCTTCACAACCGAACGCGAAGCCAGAGGTGTTTTTCAAGAGTGACGAACAGCACATTCGCTGCATGGCGTTTGACCATCAGGGCAATTTAATCGCCGGCTCCGACGGGACCGGATTGATCTATCGCATTGGACCAGACGGCAAGGGTTTCATCGTCTACGACGCACCCAAGAACGAGATCACTTCCGTCGCCGTCGGCGAAGATGGAGTCATTTACGCGAGCGCAGTCGGCGAGAGAAATCGCAGCACGCTGCCGCCGCTGCCCGTGACTGGAATTCCCGGAATCACTGCAACGATTACCATTTTGCAGCCGGGATCGGTACAGGCCTCAAGCGCGAATAACGTCGTCCCTGATGGCTCCGACATCTACGAGATCAGTGCCAGCGGTGCGCCGCGCAGGCTCTGGTCCGACCGCGAGTCGGTCGTCTACGCGCTGCGTTCGACGCCGAAGGGCCTGCTCGCTGCAACCGGCAATCGCGGACGCATCTACCGCATTCAAGAGAACGGCGAATTTGAAGATCTTGCCCACCTCGAAGCGTCGCAGGCAGTCGGCTTTGCCGACACGGCGCAAGGGTATTTCGTGGCTACGGCCAATACGGGCAAGCTTTACCTACTCTCGAATGCCGCTGATCCCGACGCCAGCTATGAGAGCGACGTCTTCGATGCCGGAGTCTTCTCGAAATGGGGCCGCGCCGAGGCAAACGCAAGCGGCTCGAGCTTTGATCTTTTCGCCCGCTCGGGCAATGTTGAGAGCCCGGAGAGAAACTGGAGCGAGTGGGCGAAAGTCACGCCCAATTCCGGGAACATCCCGGTTCCTTCTGCTCGCTTCGTACAGTTGAAGGCCGTTTTGCGCAACGAGGTCGCCATCGCTTCAATCGGGCTGAATTACCTCCCTATAAACGTCGCGCCGTCCGTCGATGAACTCATCGTTCAGCCCGGGGCGCGAGTGAATTCCTCCGCGCAGTCGCAGCAGCAACCGCAGACGGTCAATATCAGCTTTCCTTCCGCCCAGAGCAATATGATCACTTTCCCCGAGGGTGGTTCCAATTCGCCGCTCACCGGCATCCGCGATAAGAGCGCGGTCACAGCGCGTTGGGCGGCTCATGACGAGAATGGCGACGATCTCGTCTACTCGGTCTACTTCCGCAGCGATGGCGATAGAGATTGGCGGCTGCTCAAGGACGGCGTCACTGAGAAGTTCTACTCTTTTGACGCGGCGCTACTGCCCGACGGCGGTTATCGCATCAAGGTCGTGGCCAGCGATGCCCCCTCCCACAATCCGGGCGAAGCGCTCACCTCCGACCGCACCAGCGACCGATTTGTCATCGACACGGCGCCGCCAGTCATCACGGCTCTAACGGCACATCTTGAAGGGGACAAGATTCACGTGACCGCGACGGCGACGGACGCTTCTTCGTCAATCGCCCACGCTGAATATTCGATTGATGCGGGCCCCTGGCAATACATTGAACCAGTCGGCAAGCTCTCCGATTCACTCGAAGAGCATTACGACTTCTCAGCGCCATTGAAGACACCGACGGGCGGAGAACACATCGTCACGCTCCGTGCCTACGATCGCTTTGACAATGTGACGGCCGCTAAGACCGTCGTACATTAAAACGCTATGCGCTTTGAGCTCTTCATCGCCGCGCGGTATCTCAGGGCCAAGCGGCGTCAGGCGGTGATTGGCGTCATCACCGGAATCTCGATCGCCGGAGTCGCCGTCGGCGTGGCCTCGCTCATAATTGCGCTCGCCATTACCAACGGCATGCGCCGCGACCTGCAGGAACGGTTGCTAAGTTCGACCGCGCACGTTTCCCTCATGCGCGTCCAGGACGACGGCATCCGCAACTGGCGTGAGTTGACCGCGCGGCTTGCTCACCTGCCGCACGTGACTGCAGCAGCGCCGGGGCTTTATGAGCCGGTGCTGATCTCGCGAGGACCGCGCTCCGGCGGCGCGATGATTAAGGGCATTATTCCCGGCGCAGGAGCAGACCGTCAGCGACCTCATCAAGCCATCGTTGGGCAGCGCAGCGCCGCTGGATCCCGATCCGAACGACAGCGGACAGACGGCTCCTGCCACGAACGCAGCGATCCCGCCGATCATGATCGGCTATGACCTCGCTGAGACGCTCGACGCCAAGGTCGGCTCGCCGGTAATGGTCATCAGCCCTCAGGGCGAACTCACCCCTTACGGCCTCGAACCGAAATACCAGCGCTTTCAGGTCGTCGGGATCTTCCACTCCGGCTTTTATCAATACGACAATGGGATGGCCTTCATCCGTCTGGCCGACGCCCAGCGGCTCTTCGGCGAGCCGGACATCATCTCGATCATCTCCTTCAAGGTCGACGACCTCTACCACGCCGACCGTATCGGCCGCGAAATCGAACAGGCCGCCGGTCCCGGCTTCCTGACGACCAACTGGATGGAGCAGAACCGCGAGATCTTTCGCGCCCTCGCCCTCGAGCAATACGTGACGTTCATCGTCATCGGCCTCATCGTTTGCGTCGCAGCTCTGAACATCCTGATCGCGCTCACCATGATGGTCATGGAAAAGACCCGCGATATCGCCGTGCTCATGTCCTTCGGAGTAAGGCCAGACCAGATACGGCGAATCTTCCTCTTTCAAGGATTGCTGATCAGCGTGCTCGGAACCATCCTCGGCCTCATCATCGGCTATATCGCCGCTTTGGCGGGCCATCACTACCGCTTTATCCAGCTCGACCCCCAGGTCTATTCGCTGGATTACCTGCCTTTCGCGCCCCGCATGATCGACGGCATCATCGTCGCGCTGGTATCGATGGGAGTCTCTCTGCTGGCGACCCTCTATCCCTCTTCGTCGGCGGCGAGAGTGCTGCCGGCAGAGGCTTTGCGGTATGAATGATTTCCAGCCTTCGCGCCATGCAGCCATTGGTAAAATTCCGTATTCTCGCGAACAGCGGCGCTGTGTTACGGTTACGATTCAACCGAATCTCTAGCTATTCGAGGAAAAGCAATGTCGAAGGAAAGAGCCACAATCGGGTCCGACGGACGCCCGCTACCGGTGCTGCCCCCCGAACGCGACCCGCGAGTCTGGGCACGACTGGTGCGCATCATGTTTTACCTGCCGGGCTTCATGGCTCTGCTGGTGATCAAGTCCGGCGAAGCGGCGAGTTTCGGGATCACCGTGGAGTTGCTAATGCTGTCGAGTGCCGCCGCGATCATCGGAGGACTTTTCGTCGGCTCGGACTCTTCCGGTAAGGGCTCCGACGCTACCTCGAAGACCGGCGTCTGGAGTGGTGCTTTAATCCTTGAACTGCTCGCGGTCGTACCTTTCCTGTGTGCGTTGCCGTCCCTATTTTATGAGTTGTCGCACAGTTCGCTTTTACATGGCAAAGAAGCTACAGAGGCTGTAACCGTCGCGACGAGTGCCTCGTGGGTGGGCACTGCGGAGATTCTGCCGATGGTCGCGATTCTGCCCTTCATGCTCTATCAGTTGGCCGGTTTTGGGACGTTGCACTTCGTAGTATCCAAGATCGTGAACTGGATCCTGAATATCGTCTTCTTTGGATTAATCGTCGCCAGCTACGTTGCCAACCGCATGGGCGAGTATCCATGGGAACGGCGACTGGCCAGGACCCTGGTGACGCTGGTCGTGGTCACCGTCTTCCACGGCGTGTTGAAGTTGAAGCAGATGCAGGCAGACTACGATACCCGGGTACCCACCAAGGATCCAAAGTAGCGCCACGGTCGCACTAATGAATTGCCAACCCGACCGCACCTTCATGATTGCAGTACATCAAATACCCAGCTTCCAACGGACTTGGTCGGTGCTCTAGTTGCCGGGTGTCGAACGAAATCGCGACGTCAGTTTTCACTCAGGTAACGTTAGCGTTCACCCGCTCAAGAACTCCCTTCCCTTTACCCTTTTAGAATGGTACAGGTAGTTATGGAGAGTTCCTCGGCTTCGGCGGCAGACCCGGTGTACCCTTCCCCGGCAGCTCGACCTCAGGATGTTCCCCATTCGCCTGACGAAGATCTCGCCCTCCGAAGTCCTCCGCGTCGAAAATCTGCACAAGGAATATACAACCGGCCGCGGCCGCCTCGTCCTCTTCGAGGACATCTCTTTCAGCGTCGCTCAAGGCGACTTGATGGCCATCGTCGGCGAGTCTGGCGCAGGTAAAAGCACACTTTTGCACATTCTGGGTGCGCTTGATAGCGCCACTTCCGGTGACGTATACTTCGCCTCAACGCTATTGAAATTCACCTCACCCAGGCAGGCCGCAGACTTTCGCAATCGCGAAGTCGGCTACGTGTGGCAATTTCACTACCTGCTTCCCGAGTTCACCGCCCAGGAAAATGTCGCCATGCCGCTGTTGGCCCGAGGCGAACCGCGCAAATCCGCAATGGCAAAAGGCGAAACAGTGGCTCCAAGAAGTCGAACTGGGCGATCGCGCCGAGCATCGTTCCGGAGAACTATCGGGCGGCGAACAGCAGCGCGTCTCCCTCGCGCGGGCCCTGATCACTCAACCGAAGGTGCTGCTCGCCGATGAACCTACAGGGGACCTGGATGGCCGCACAGCCGGCGTGGTCTTTTCGCTTTTGGAACGCCTGCATCGCAGCCACGGCCTGACGTCTCTAATAGTCACGCATAACGCGGCATTGGCGCGGCGATGCAGCCGCGTGCTCCGATTGGAAAAGGGCCAGATCTCAGAGGAGGTCGCCGCATGATTGTTTGATCGCCGAGGATAGGTATATGAAGGAGTCTGGCGGTCTTGAAGGTTTTCGTTTTTGGCAGCGCCGCAGTCTAACCTGTTAGCAGAGTTCGGACTGAGGAAATAGGCGCAATCGCTCGATCGGGGTCGCGCTGGAGAAAGTCACCTCACTTTTCGGCTGGGATTCGGCCTGAGGGGACGGGACAGCATTGAGAGGCCATTGCCGGCCAGTTGCGCGCCGGAGACGGCGGGAATTGCGGCAATGGTTGTATGAAGGGAAAACATGTTCGAGCGATATACCGAAAAGGCACGGCGCGTCATCTTTTTCGCGCGGTATGAAGCCAGCCAGTTTGGCTCCCCGTACATCGAAACCGAACACCTGCTCCTCGGCCTGCTGCGCGAAGATAAGGCGTTGACCAACCGCTTTCTGCGCTCGCACGCTTCGGTAGAGTCCATCCGGAAACAGATTGAAGGTCACACCACGATTCGGGAGAAGGTCTCGACCTCGGTCGATCTTCCCTTGTCCAACGAATGCAAGCGGGTGCTGGCCTACGCGGCCGAAGAAGCCGAGCGGCTCTCGCATAAACACATCGGCACCGAGCATCTTCTGCTTGGCCTGCTCCGCGAAGAGAAATGCTTTGCCGCGGAAATCCTGCACGAGCGCGGCCTCAAGCTGGTCGCGATCCGCGAAGAGCTGGCGCGCGCCACGCAGGAGAAGGCACCCGCATCGCAACAGCGCAATCGCGAATCGAGCCTGCTGACCGAGTTTTCCCGCGACCTGACCCAGGCGGCGATGGACACCCAGCTCGATCCTCTGGTCGGGCGCGACACCGAACTCGAACGCGTCATCCAGATCCTCTGCCGCCGCACCAAGAACAATCCCGTGCTCATCGGCGAACCCGGCGTCGGCAAGACCGCCATCGTCGAGGGTCTGGCGCAGCGCATCTCCGATGGCGAAGTGCCCAGCTTCCTCGCCGACAAGCGGGTTCTGGCGCTCGATCTTTCGCTCATCGTCGCAGGCACCAAGTATCGCGGCCAGTTTGAAGAGCGGCTCAAGACCATCATGAAAGAGCTGATGGAGAACCAGAACTCCATCATCTTCATCGACGAGCTGCACACCCTGGTCGGTGCGGGATCGGCCGAAGGTTCGCTCGACGCGGCCAATATCCTCAAGCCGGCACTCTCGCGCGGCGAAATCCAGTGCATCGGGGCAACTACGCCTGCCGAGTACCGCAAATCCATCGAGAAAGACCGGTCGCTCGAACGACGTTTTCAGGCCGTCAAAGTGCCGCCGCCCAACGAAGAAGACGCCATCCGGATCATTATGGGAATCAAGGACCGCTATGAGAAGTTTCATGCGGTCAGCTATACCGACGAGGCGATCAACTTCTCGGTATCGCATTCGAATCGCTATATTCCCGACCGCTTCCTGCCCGATAAGGCGATCGATCTGATCGACGAGGCGGGCGCCCGAGTCAAGCTGCGCCAGACTTCCCTGCCCGAAGAGATCACCGAGGTCCAGAAGCGGATCAAGTTCATCGTCCACCGCATGGAAAACGCCATCGCCAACCATGAGTTCGAGAAGGCGCGTTTCTATTCCGACGAAGAGCGCAAAGAGCGCGAGAACCTGCGCGCGCTCCGCGACAAATACCACCTCGATGACTCGACTGCCGGCATCGTCACCCGCGAAGATATCGAAGACGTCGTCAGCCGCTGGACTGGCGTGCCGATCTTCTCGATCAAGGAAGAAGAGACGCAAAAGCTGCTCCGCGTCGAGGAAGAGCTCCACAAGCGCGTGATCTCGCAGGAAAAGGCGATCTCCGCACTGGCTCGAGCCATCCGCCGTTCCCGTGCCGGCCTCAAATCACCGCAACCGCCCGATCGGCTCATTCCTCTTTCTCGGCCCCACCGGCGTTGGCAAAACGGAGATGGCGCGCACCCTGGCCAACTTCCTCTTCGGCAGCGAGAAATCTCTGATTCGCTTCGATATGTCGGAGTTCATGGAGAAACATTCCGTCTCCAAGCTGATCGGTTCGCCTCCGGGATATGTCGGGCTACGAAGAAGGCGGCCAGCTCACCGAGCGGGTCAAGCGCTCTCCCTATTCGGTCGTGCTGCTCGACGAGATCGAAAAGGCCCATCCGGATGTCTTTAACATCCTGCTGCAAGTCTTTGAAGACGGACAGCTTACCGACGGACTCGGGAACACGGTCGACTTTAAAAACACCATCCTGATCATGACCTCGAACATCGGCGCGCGGCACCTGCAAAAGAAGCAGGGCCTCGGCTTCCAGTCCGACCGCGACGATCTGGTCATGGAGAAGATGGAAGAGCTGGTCAAGAACGAGGTGAAGCGGACCTTCAACCCCGAGTTCCTCAACCGCCTCGACGAAGTCATCATCTTCATGTCGCTCTCAGACGCCGACCTGATCCAGATCCTCGAGTTGCTCGTCCAGCAACTCAATGCGAATCTGGCCCAGAAGGCAATCACCATCTCGGTAACCGAAGAAGCCAAAAAGTGGATCATCGAGAAGACGCTCATCGACCGCACCTATGGTGCGCGTCCGCTGCGCCGCGCGTTGCAGCGCTATGTCGAAGACCCGCTCTCAGAAGCGCTGATCGCCGGAGGCATCACCGAACGGCCGGCCTTCCTTGAGGTCTATCTCGAAAACAACCAGCTCTACTATCGCCCGGTCGGCCAGGTCGGGGAGGAAAAGAGCGACGGCGTGCTGCTCTTCAGCGCCTAGCCGCTTTTGAATAACAGAAAGGCCCCGCTCATCGACGGGGCCTTTCCCATTTCGAGTTCAGATGAGTCTGACGACCTATCCGGCCCTGCAGTATCGATGACCAAGCCGCCTATGGGTATCTAGACAAAATCCGAAACCGTCTTGACGGCCTTGTTCGCAACCTTGCCCGCGGAGTCGCTTACATCCTCCCAGACATCTTTTCCGCGCTTGACCACCTTTTCAGCATGGTCACCCAGCGTATCGGACGCGTCCTTGAGGTAGTCGCTGGCGTCCTCAAACTTACGCTTCAGTTGCCTGCGGGTCTTCTCCCCTGATTGTGGAGCGCATATGAGTGCAACAATCGCCCCTGACGCCACGCCGATCGTAAAAACCGCCCAGAACTTCAATATGTTCACTCGATCTCTCCTTGAGAAGACAGCGTACTTGTCTTGATTCTACCGAATGTCGCGTTGATTCCTTCGACTTGGATGCAACTCGTAACCAAAGGGCTATAAGAATAGCAACATCTGATCTGCCAGGACCTCTTTAGCGTTTGGCTACACTTGAGAGCGTGCGCCCACATCTCGCTAGCCTCGTTGAAGACTTCCGCCGCCACGACGCACAGACGGCGGTCGTGGTCTATCGAGGCAACCGCCGTTATTCGACTACCTATGCTGGGCTAGCCCGTCTCACAGGCCGCTTCTCAGCCGAACTCGAACGGCGCAGCATCGGCCCGGGCGAACGAGTCGTTCTCTGGGGCGAAAACTCGGCAGAATGGATCGCCGCCTTCTTCGGCTGCCTGCTGCGCGGAGTCATCGCCGTGCCCCTCGATCTGGCCGGCTCAGCTCGCCTTCGCCGCGCGGGTCGTCGCAGATGTTGCGCCTCGTATGGTGGTCGGCGATCCAACGTTGCTAAGCAGCTTTGCCGAAAGCACAGCCGCTGCTGGCCTTTTCTGAATTTCACGCATCGTTACCCGCTGAAACGCTCTTCACCGTCGACGCCGCCGTCACTGACCAAAGCCCGCTCCAGATCATCTTCACCTCAGGAACGACCTCTGAGCCCAAGGGGGTAGTGCACACTCACCGAAACGTCCTCGCCAGCGTAGGGCCGATCGAGCGCGAGATGCAGAAATACCTGAAGTACGAGCGCTGGGTGCATCCGCTGCGCTTCCTGCATAGCCTTCCACTCAGCCACGTCTTCGGACAGTTCATGGGGCTGTGGGTTCCGCCGCTGCTCGCCGCCGAGGTCCACTTTGAATCGCAGTTGGAGCCCGCCAAGCTGATCGCGACGATCCATCGCGAGCGCATCTCGGTATTGGCCGCGGTGCCGCGCGTCCTGGAACTGCTCAGGGCGCATTTCCTGACGAGATATCCGACTCTTGCCGCTGAACTTGTCGCCGGGCGAGGAGAGTCTGCCTGGAAGCACTGGTGGCGTTTTCGAAAGATTCATTCCGCCCTGGGATTCAAGTTCTGGGCGATCGTCTGCGGCGGAGCGTCGCTGCCACAGGAGCTCGAAGAGTTCTGGAACACACTCGGTTTTGCCCTTATTCAAGGCTACGGCCTCACCGAGACCGCAGCGCTCGTCACCCTCAACCACCCCTTCAAGATCGGCAAAGGAACTATCGGCAAACCGCTGCCCGGCCGCGAGGTGCGCATCGGTGAGAACGGCGAGATTCTCGTCCGCGGCGAAATGCTCTCGACCGCAACCTGGCAGGGCGGACAGCTGCAGCATCGCGAGCAGGAATGGCTTAATACCGGCGATATGGCTGCACAGGATGCCTCCGGCGAACTCCGCTTTCTCGGCCGCAAGAGCGACGTCATCGTTACACGCATCGGGCATGAACATCCACGCTGCCGATCTGGAGGCGGCGGTCAACAGGCAGCCACGGAGTCGGCGCATGCGCGGTCGTTCCCTGCGCCATTTCGCAAGCCCCGGAGCCGGTAGCCGTCGTGATCTTCTCGGGCACCGATGAGCAACTTCAGGCAGCGATTCGCAACGCCAATCGAGACCTCGCCGAATATCAGCAGATTCGCAACTGGCTGCGCTGGCCTGAGCTGAGCTTTCCCTACACCTCAACCGGCAAACTGCTCCGCCGCCAAGATCGCGGAGTGGGCCTGCGCAGCGCTGGCCAGCCGCGGCACGCTCTCGTCGGAAAACCGCGATGCCGATCCGCTGCTTCAGCTCATTGCCGGCGATGACTGGCGCCGCGCTCGCTAACGCCACCGACGCCTCCCTGCTTTCGGAAGACCTGCGCCTCGACAGCCTTGGGCGGGTGCAATTGCAATCGGCCCTCGAACAAAAGCTCGGCATCGAGCTTCCCGACAACGCTATGGAAACAATCAACACGCTCGGAGAGCTTCGAAACCTGCTGCGCTCGCCAAACACCTCAATTGCGGCAATCAAAGCGTCTACCAGCTCTCTTCCATCGCTCGCATCCTCAGGCGCATTCGCGACCCGGCAAGACGACCACACTTATCCCCACTGGCCATGGTTGACTCTCCCGCAACTCGTTCGCAGCATCTTCATCGAAGCGGTCATGCGCCCCCTGGTCTGGTTCCTGGCCAACCCACGGATCGTCCTCGATACCACCGCTCTGCCCGGGGGCCCGCTGCTCATCATCGCCAATCACGTGACTTCCTATGACCCCGCGCTCGTTCTTTACGCGCTTCCCCCCAAGCTACGTCGCCGCGTGGCCATCGCCATGTCGGGAGAGATGCTGCTCGATTTCCGAAAGGCCCGGCGCCAACAGGCGTTCTCGCCGCGAATTCTGGGCCCGCTTGCCTATTTGGCAACAACTGCGCTCTTCAATGCCTTCCCCCTGCCGCGGTCGAGCGGTTTCCGCCGCAGCTTCGCCCATGCCGGCGAGGCTCTCGACCGCGGCTACTCGGTGCTGATCTTCCCCGAGGGCCACCGGTCCGAGGACGGTCAAATCCACCCATTCCGCCAGGGAATCGGCCTGCTGGCGCAGCAGTCGCAGGTTCCGGTATTGCCCGTCGCGCTCCAAGGCCTCGGGGAACTCAAGCGCGAAAAGTCAGGCTGGTTCCGTTCAGGGAGGCTGACCGTTCATGCTGGCAACGCGGTTTCCCTTGAGCTGAACGCCGACCCGGCAGAAGTGACCAGAGCCTTGGAGCTGAAGGTCCGAGAGTTGATGAAAATAACAAGAAAATAGCAATCGGACAAAGTCGGTGAACCGAGACGCGAACCAGCTTGACTCAAGACTGGCTTAAACTTAGAGTCGGAGACAGGGTTCAGTCTCAGCGGTCGATTAACGTTTTGCTCTTCTTCAGGGGCCGATATGCAACCACAAAACTACTTCTGGAACTATCTGCCGCTGCTCATCCAGGTGATCGTCGTTGTCGGCATGGGTTGCGGTATGGTCACCGGTTCCTGGTTCATTGGGCGGCATCGCAATAACAAGGCCAAGCAGGAGGCCTACGAATGCGGCATCCCCGTGCTTGGCGACGCCCGCACTCGTTTCTCCGTCAAGTTCTACATGGTCGCCATGTTGTTCATCCTTTTCGATGTGGAGGCGGTTTTCATCCTGCCGTGGGCAGTGATCTACCGCCGGCTTCCATCGATGGGCGTTGGACGATTCTTTGGCTTCTGGGAGATGATCGTCTACCTCGGCTTCGTCGTCGTCGGCCTCTTCTACATCTGGAAAAAAGGCGTCCTGGATTGGTCTGCAGATAAGGCGGATCTCTAAGCGATGGCCTCGAATAAAGAGGCCGTGCTAACCGACCACAGCCGTCAATCCCGCCATCGCTTCACTCTTGGCGTGGAAGCGGGAAGCCGTCGTCGACGCCATCTGGGACCGCAACGAACTCACTCTCACAATCGCGCTAGACGAGATTCGCCACGCAGCGAAGATCGTTCAGACCGCTGGCTACAATTTCCTCGAAGACGTCACCGCGGTCGATTGGTACCCAAGCGAACCGCGCTTTCAGATCAGCTATCACATTCTTTCGCACGCCATGAAGCAGCGGGTCCGGTTGCGGGCGTTTTTGCCAGGCGACGATCCGGTCATCGACAGCATTACCCCTGTCTGGCCCTCCGCGAACTTTTATGAGCGCGAGGTCTTCGATCTCTTCGGCGTCCGCTTTGCCGGCCACCCCAATCTGCGCCGCATCATGCTTCCGGACGAGTGGGAAGGCCACCCGCTGCGCAAGGACTATCCAGTGGAGGGCTACCGCTGATGACCGAATTCGTCTCTACCGGATCGCTGCTCGAACCCCACATCGTCGAGGGATCCGGTGATACCACCTTGGTCCTCAACATGGGCCCGCAGCACCCGTCGACCCACGGCGTCTTGCGCCTGGTGATCGAGATCGACGGCGAGACGGTGCTCAAGGTCGTGCCGGACATCGGCTACCTTCACACCGGCATTGAGAAGACCTGCGAGGCCAAGTTCTACCAGCAGGTAGTTCCGATGACCGACCGCATCGACTACCTCAGCCCGATGTCCAACAATCTCTGCTATTGTCTGGCCGTCGAGAAACTGCTCGAACTTGAAATTCCGGAGCGCGCGCAGTGGATGCGCGTCCTGCTCAACGAGCTAACCCGTCTGAACTCCCACCTCGTCTGGCTCGGCACGCACGCGATGGACATCGGCGCGCTCACCGTCTTTCTCTACACCTTCCGCGAACGCGAAGAAATTCTGCGCATCTTTGAGCACGTCTCCGGCCAGCGGATGATGGGCTCCTACTTCCGCATCGGCGGCCTGGCGCTCGAGCCGCCATTTGATTTCTTCGATCGCGTGCAGGCGCTCATCAAGATCCTTCCTGAAAAGATCGACGAATATCAGAACCTGCTCACCGGAAACCCAATCTGGGTCGGCCGCCTCAAGGGAGTCGGCCATCTGAGCGCAGCCGACGGAATCGCCCTCGGCGTCACCGGCCCTCCGCTACGCGCCAGCGGCGTCGATTTCGATCTGCGCCGCGACATGCCATATTCGAGCTACGAAAAATTTCAGTTCAAAGTACCGATCTCGAACGATTGCGATGTATGGGCGCGATATGTCATTCGCCTCGAAGAGATGCGCGAGTCGGTGAAAATCTGCCAGCAGGCGCTCGACGGCATGCCTGAAGGGCCAATCAAGGCGAATGCGCCCAAGATCGTCTTGCCCGACCGCGAAAAGATGAAGACCGAGATGGAGGCCCTCATCTATCACTTCAAGATCGTCACAGAGGGCTTCGCGGTCCCGGCTGGCGAAGTCTTCCAGGCAATCGAGTCGCCACGCGGTGAAATGGGTTACTACGTGGTCTCCGACGGCACGGCTAAGCCTTACCGCGTGCACATGCGGAATCCGTCCTTCGCGACTCTGCAAGCGCTTCAAACCATGTGCGCGGGCCGCTTGATAGCCGACGTCGTCGCTGTGATCGGGTCGATTGACATTGTGCTTGGGGAGATCGACCGATGAGCCTTGCTTCGGTTACGGAGGCCGACCTGCGCATCGAGCTGTGGTCTTCTTTTGTCGCGCTTTTACGGTCGTATGCTTTTGCGGCAAGTCAGCACGGATTAGAACATCGGGTTGCCGACATCGCAGAGTGTGAAACATTTGTGACTGCAGGAGGGCAAGTCCTCGATCTGTGGTGCCTTCCAGCAAGTGGAGACGGAGAGTGGGCACTAGGGAGTTTCGAGTCCGAATCCCAAAGGCGAGTTGGTTTTGAACCTCGATGGAACGATTTCTGCTCGAACGGGATCACCGTTGACATGGATCATGCAGCCATCGACCTGATTGCAGCATTAACCAAAGAGGCCGTTCAGAAACGAGTTGAGGTACCGGCATGAGCACAACGACAACCATCTTTTCTCCCGAACTCGCCGCCCGCTTCGACAAGCTGGTAACCGCTTATCCGTGGCGGCGTTCGGCGCTCGTCCCCATGCTTCTTTACGCGCAGGACGAGGTCGGCTGCCTCACCGACGCGGTAATCTCCGAGATCGCCCAACGCGTGCAGCTGACCGAGCTCGAAGTCCGCAACGTCATCAGCTACTATTCCCTGCTGCATCTGAAGCCGCACGGCAAGTTTCACGTCCAGGTCTGCACCAACATCAGCTGCATGCTGCGCGGCGGCAACGAATTGCTCGCCCATTGCAGCAAGCGCCTCGGCGTAGGCCACAAAGAGACCACCTCCGACGGCCTCTTCTCGCTCGAAGAGGTCGAGTGCATCGGAGCCTGCTGCTGGGCCCCTGCGGTGCAGATCAACTACGACTTTCACGAAAACCAGACGCCAGAAACCATGGACAAAGTGCTCGAGACTTACGCCGCCAAGGCTGCAGTAGAGAAGAAAGGGAGCTAACCGATGCCAGTCCTCGTCTCCCATCCCGATGAAGTCCGGCTGCTTTCCTTCCGCTTTGGCCAGGGCGCCGCGAACATCGACAAGTACGTCGAGCTCGGCGGCTACGAATCTCTGAAGAAATGCCTCGGCCAAACCCCCGAGTGGATCATCAACGAGATGAAGGCCTCTGGCCTGCGCGGTCGCGGCGGCGCTGGTTTCTCGACCGGGCTGAAGTGGTCCTTCGTGCCCAAGCAAAACCCACATCCGAAGTATGTGCTGGTCAACGGCGACGAATCTGAACCCGGCACCTGCAAAGACCACGTGATCTTCCTGCACGATCCGCACTCGATCATCGAGGGCACGATCATCGCCGGCCTCGCCATCGGCGCGAAGCACGGCTTCATCTATCTGCGCGGCGAGTATCGCTATCTGCTCGAGATCATGGAAAAGGCCATCGCCGAGGCATACGCCAAGGGCTATCTGGGCAAGAACATCCTGGGCACCGGCTTCGACTTCGACGTCATCTCGCACACCGGCGCGGGCGCATACGAAGTCGGCGAAGAGTCCGCGCTGATGGAATCGCTCGAAGGCAAGCGTGGCGTTCCGCGCATCAAGCCACCGTTTCCCGCTGTAGTCGGCCTCTACGGCGGCCCGACGGTCATCAACAACGCCGAGACGATCGCCGCTGTTCCCGCCATATTTCGCATCGGCGCGGCCGAGTACGCCAAGATCGGCACGGAACGCAACGGGGGCACGCGGCTCTTCGGCATCAGCGGCCACGTCGAGCGCCCGGGAGTCTACGAGCTCCCGATGGGCTACAACCTGAAGAAGATGATCTACGACGTCGCCGGCGGCATTAAGGGCGGCAAGAAGACTCAAGGCCGTCGTCCCGGGCGGCTCCTCCTGCCCAGTGTTGCGGGCCGACGAGATCGACATCGGCATGGACTTCGACCAGCTCGGCAAGGCGGGCAGCGATGCTGGGCTCAGCCGGCGTCGTGGTGATCGACGAGACGGTCTGCATGGTCGAGTTCGCGCTGCGTACGATCAAGTTCTACCAGCACGAAAGCTGCGGCTGGTGCATCCCCTGCCGCGAAGGCACAGACTGGCTCAAAAAGACCCTGACCCGCTTCCACGCCGGTGGCGGTGTCACCAAAGACATCGATAACATCGCCTACCTCGCAAAGAACATGCTGGGACGAACCTTCTGCCCGCTCGGCGATGCAGCGGCGATGCCGACGATCGCGTTCGTTGAGAAGTTCCGCGAGGAGTTTGAAGACCACTTGAACGGCAAGCCTTGCCCGTATGCGAAACATGAAGAACTGGCGCTGGTCTAAATTTTTGCCGGCGGAGAGAACACTATGGCTGACGTAAGTTTCACAGTAGACGGCAAAAAGCTCACCGCCCCCGCGGGAACCCTCCTTATTGAGGCCTGCAAGACCGCGGGCATCGAGATACCCGCGTTCTGCTATTATCCCGGTCTCTCGCTTGCAGGTGCCTGCCGCATGTGCGTGGTGCGTCAGGAAAAGGTGCCCAAGCTGCAGACCGCTTGCACGACGCACGGTCGCCGAAGGCAGGTCTTCTTTACCGAAACGCGACGAGGTCATGCAGGCGCGCAAAGCGACCGTAGAGATTCTGCTCGGCAACCATCCCCTCGATTGCCCGGTCTGCGATGCCGGCGGCGAATGCGAACTGCAGGACATGACCTTCAAGTACGGTGCCGCCGGAGTCGCTCTACACCGAGGTCAAGCAGCACCGCGAAGAGCAGCAGTGGTCGCCGGTGGTCTTCTTCGACCGTCCCCGCTGCATCCTCTGCTATCGCTGCGTCCGCGTATGCGGCGAAGGCATGGACGTCTGGGCGCTCGGCGTGCAGAACCGCGGCGTGACCAGCGTGATCGCCCCCAACGGCGGCGACCATCTCGACTGCGAAGAGTGCGGCATGTGCATCGACATCTGCCCGGTCGGCGCGCTCACCTCCGGCACCTATCGCTACAAGACCCGCCCGTGGGAGATGAATCACATCGCCACCGTCTGCACCCATTGCGGCGACGGCTGCAAGACCACACTGGGCGTGCGCCGCGCCGACGAGGGCATGGAGATCGTTCGCGGCGACAACCGCGACAAGAGCGGCATCAACGGCGATTTCCTCTGCATCAAGGGCCGCTACGCCTTCGACTTTGCCAACCACACCGACCGCCTGACCAAGCCCCTGGTTCGTCAACCGGACGGCAAGCTGGCTGAGGTGAGCTGGGAAGCAGCGCTCGATTACGCCGGCAAGAAGCTGCGCGAAGTTCGCGACACGCGCGGCGGCCAGGCTATCGGCGTCATCGGCTCCAATCGCACCACGAACGAAGAGATCTTACCTGCTGCAGAAGTTTGCGCGCACGGTGCTCGGCACCAACAACATCGACCACCACCGCACCGCCGACTACGCGGCGTTCGCCAAGGCCCTCAAAGGCAAATCCGGACGCACCGCCTCGCTCGCCGACATCGGCGTCTCCCCGGCGGTGCTCCTCATCGGCAACGACCCGACGGAACAGCACCCGATGCTCGCCTGGACCCTGCGCACCAATGTCCGCCACAACCGCGCGCGGATTTACATCGTCAACCACGAACAGATCAAACTGCATCGTCAGGCGAAAGCCTTCCTGCCGGTCTCACAGGATGGTTACGCCTCTGCGATTGGCTTCCTTGCCGGTGACAACGCTGCCCTTACTGCAGACGATCCAGCCAAGGCTTTCCGCGAAGCCGTCCTGGCCGAGCAGGAACTGGTCATCGTCTTCGGCTCCGAACTTCGCGGACGCGATATCGAGTCGCTGGTTGCCTTTGGCTCTGGCTCTGCCGAACGTGAAGTTCGCCTGCCTCGGCGATTATGTGAACTCGCGCGGCGCCGCAGATATGGGACTGCTCCCCGACCGCCTTCCCGGATATCTGCCGGTTGAATCGCCCGGGGCGTTTGCCGAGGAATACGGCAATTCCCTGCCGACAAAGTCCTGGTCTGGATCTCGTCGAGATGTTCGATGCCGCGGGACGCGGCGAGCTTGGCGCACTCTACGTCGTCGGTTCCAATCCCGTTTCTCGCTACGGCATTGACCCGAAGACACTCACCGGACACCTTCATCGTCGTCCAGGATATGTTCCTGACCGAGACGGCGCTTCTCGCCGATGTTGTTCTTCCCGCTGCGAATCTTTACGAGAAATCCGGAACCGTCACCAACACCTACGGTGATCTCCAGCTCGTAAAAAAAGCCGCCGATCGGGCTGGCGTCCGAACAGATTTCGAACTGATCGTGCGCCTCGCCGACCGCTCCGGAGTAAACCCCCGATCGCTGGTGCCGTTTGGAAGCGGCGTCCGCGCCGACATGGGCGAGTCTCGCGGGGCACACTCCGGCGAGGCCGACCGCCACGCGGTCTGGCTGGCAGCCAATCACCTGGAGATCAAGGTCAGCCCCTTCGATCCCTTTGCCATCCTCGATGAGATCCAACGCCTGGTTCCTGGCTATGCAACCGCTCGCCTGGAGCTTTTGGCCGGAAACGCCACTCACGTCGAGACATCTCTGGTCCAAATCGACACGGCTTCGCCCGCAACCGCTCCGCGCCGCGATCTGGTGTTGCCGGCGCGAGATACACTATTCACGTCCGGAACCCTTGGGCGCTATAGCAAAATGCTCCATTCAGTGATGGAGTCGCAAACGACTGAACCCGCGGCGACAGCGGCAGACTAAGATTTTTTGGAAGGCTTGGTAGCGCGTGGATATTCTTTTATTTGTCGTCCTCACCATCGTGAAAGTCCTGGTGGTGGTGGTCGTTCTGTTGATGTGCGTCGCCTACACCGTGCTCCTCGAGCGTAAGGTGGTCGGGCGCATCCAGAACCGCTGGGGACCCAGTCGCGTTGGCCCCTTCGGCCTGCTGCAGCCTCTGGCCGACGGCGCCAAGCTCTTCCTCAAAGAGGACATAATCCCAAACGGCGTCTATCGTCCGCTATACATCGCCGCGCCAATTATTTCCTTGGTCTGCGCGCTGCTCTCGATTTCCGTGGTGCCTTTCGGCCCAAATATTCATTTCAAAGGCGTGCAGCTTTTCCAAATCGCCGACGTCAACATCGGCCTCATGATCATTCTCGCCATCACTTCGGTTGGCGTCTATGGGAGCGCACTTTCCGGCTGGTCGTCCAATAACAAATACGCATTGTTGGGAGCTCTGCGCGCCAGTGCTCAGGTGATCAGCTACGAGCTTGCCCTCGGCCTGTCCTTGATTGGCGTAGTGTTGCGCACAGGCTCGGTAAGCCTGCGCGAGATTGTCGATATGCAGGCCATTCACGGCTTCTTCTCCTGGAACATCTTCGGCGGCTTTCAAATCGTAGCGTTCTTCATCTACATCATTGCCGCGTTTGCCGAGACCAGCCGCAGCCCGTTTGACCTCACCGAGGCAGAAAGCGAGTTGGTTGCCGGTTATCACACCGAATACAGCGCGATGAAATTCGCCATGTTTTTCATGGCCGAGTACGCCAACATGATCACCGTCGGCTGCGTCGCGACGCTGCTCTTCTTCGGCGGCTGGACAAGCCCCTTCGGGAACGCGCTGCCTTCGATCGGCGGCCCGATCGTCGCGGCGATTATTCCCCTCTTTTGGTTTGCCTTTAAGGTATTCTGCTTCCTCTTCCTGTATATCTGGGTGCGCGGCACACTGCCACGCTTCCGTTACGACCAGTTGATGGGCTTTGGATGGAAGTTCCTGATGCCCCTCGCCATCGCCAATATCGTCGCCACCAGTCTCTGGTTGGCGCTGCGCGGTTCTTGATTCGATTTGGTTTACAATCGCCTTTCGGGTTGTGAGCCGGGTTGACGACTCTTTGGTCCAATTCCAGGTTTTGGACGAGCGAACGGAAGCATGTACCTACTCCTCTTCTTCATCTTCGGCGGTCTCTGCGTGGCGGGCGCCTTGAACCTCGTCCGGCAGAGCCACCCCATCAACAGCGCGCTGTCGCTGATTGTGGTGATGAGTTCGCTGGCGGTGCTCTACCTGCTTCTGGGCGCGGAGTTTCTTGCCGCGGCGCAGGTGATCGTCTACTCCGGCGCGATCATGGTGCTCTTTACCTTCGTCATCATGCTGCTCAATGCCGGCGAGGAAGAACGCACCCACGGCAGCCGCGCAGCCTACTTCGTCGGCATTCCCGGCGTTGCGGTGCTGGTTTGCCTGCTGTCGTTCGTCTTTCTCTCCCAGAAAAGCCATCTGAGCAACGCCCGTATCGGTGACTACCTGGTCACTGTCTCCGATCTGAGTGCGGTTCTCTTCCGCGATCTCCTGCTTCCTTTCGAGGTCACCTCGGTATTGATTCTGGTTGCGATACTTGGCGCGGTCGCGCTGGCGCGGAAGGAGAACTAAGGTGACCGTGCCGATCGCCTACTATCTTGTACTCAGCGCGATCCTGTTCTCGATCGGTGTGGGCGCCTTTCTGATCAAGCGCAATATCATCACCGTCTTTATGTCGATTGAATTGATGCTGAACGCGGTCAACCTGACCTTCGTCGCCTTTGCGCACCAGTGGCACCAACTCAGCGGACAAATCTTCGTCTTTTTCGTCATGGTCGTCGCCGCTGCCGAAGCTGCAGTCGGCTTGGCCATTATCATCGCAGTCTTCCGCACGCGAAACACCTTGAACGTCGACTCGGTCGACCTGATGAAACTATGATCGGCACCCCTGACCTGCACCTTTGGCTGATTCCGCTGCTTCCCTTCGCGGGCTTTCTCGCGAATGGACTCCTTGGCCGGAAGCTGCCCAACCCGATCATTTCGCTCATCGCGCTGATGTCTACGGGCGGTTCTTTCCTGCTCGCCCTCAACGTCGCAGCTCACTTCTCCAGCCTCACACTTCCCTATACCGAACGCTTACTGCCGTGGATCCAGGCCGGAGCCTTTCGCGCCGACTTTGCCTTTTCACTCGATCAGCTGACGCTGGTCATGCTGCTGATCGTGACCGGGGTCGGCTTCCTCATTCACATCTATTCCATCGGCTACATGGCCCATGAAGAGGGCTTCTGGCGGTTTTTCGCCTACTTGAACCTCTTCATGTTCTTCATGCTGACGCTAGTGCTGGCGGAGAACTTCCTCCTTGTCTTTGTCGGATGGGAAGGTGTCGGCCTCGCCTCATACCTGCTGATCGGCTTCTACTTCACCAAGACATCGGCAGCCAACGCAGGAAAAAAAGCTTTCGTCGTCAACCGGATTGGCGACTTCGGCTTCCTGCTGGCGATGTTTCTCACCTTCGCCCACTTCGGAACTTTGAGCTTCCAACCGGTCTTCGCCCAGATCGCCGCACACCCTGAGTATCAGGGCGGATTCCTGACCGCCATCGCACTTTTTCTGGTCCTCGGCGCAACCGGCAAATCTGCGCAGATTCCGCTCTACGTCTGGCTGCCTGACGCAATGGAAGGTCCCACCCCCGTCTCGGCCCTCATCCACGCGGCGACCATGGTGACCGCCGGGGTCTATATGACCGTTCGCTGTCACGCGATCTTTGACCGCTCGCCGTTGGCGCTCTCAGTCATCGCGATCATTGGCGCCGCCACTTGCATATTCGCCGCAACGATGGGCATGGTGCAGACCGACATCAAGCGTGTCCTAGCCTACTCCACCGTCTCGCAGCTAGGCTACATGTTTCTGGCCTGCGGAGTCGCCGCTTACTCGGCAGGCATCTTCCACCTTCTCACCCATGCGTTCTTCAAAGCGCTGCTCTTCCTGTCCGCCGGCTCGGTGATCCACGCCCTCGACGGCGAACAGGATATGCGCGTCATGGGCGGGCTGCGCAAGAAGATCCCCATTACCTTCTGGTGTATGAGTGCAGGTGTTTTTGCCATCTCCGGAATTCCGCCTCTGGCAGGCTTTGTCAGCAAAGACGAGATCCTCTCCAAGGCTTTCAACGCAGGTGATCTGGGTAAGCTACTCTGGTTCGTCGGAGTTTTCACTGCCGGCCTGACCGCTTTCTATATGTTCCGCCTCTGGTACATGACCTTCTTCGGCGAACCCCGGGAAATCAAACGTCCACCCGACGCTGACGTTTCGATGTCCGGAGTGCATCTCAGCCACGGGATTCATGACAGCGGCGGCATGATGCTTTTCCCGCTGGCCGTTCTCGCCTTCCTCTCTATCGTTGGCGGATGGATCGGCTGGCCCGCTGTCCTTTGGGGAAGCAATCACTTTGAACACTTCCTCGCACCAGTCGCTGCGACGACACTGTCGGTCCACGAAGCGAGCAGTGCCACCGAATTCGTGTTGATGGGCATTTCGATCCTCGCCGTCGCCGCCGGATGGTTCGCCGCCTATGTCATGTATGTCAGCAAGCCCGAACTTCCCGGCAAGCTGGCCACGCAGTTCAGCGCCGTCTACAACCTGGTGCTCAACAAATATTGGATCGACGAACTATACAACGCCGTCGTCGTCCGCCCGTTGAATGTCTTCGCCCGCATCGGCCTCTGGTGGACAGTGGATAAAGGCCTTATCGATGGCTCAGCCTACGCTGCGGCAGGCGGCGCGATGGGATTAGGTGCGATCGTTCGCCGCTTGCAATCCGGAAATATCCGCTCCTACGCCGGCTGGCTCGCTGGTGGAGCGGCCGCAATTATCGTGTTGATGTACTTTGGCTTCGGCATGCATTGGATGGCGCACTAATCACCGAATAAGAGACCCGGGAACGAACTTGCAGAACGCTTGGATATTAACGGCCATCACTCTCCTTCCCGCCGCAGGCGCGGTCGTAGTGGCGTTGCTGCCACGTGCAGGAAAGGTGATCCAGTGGTTCACGCTAATCGTCCTGCTAGCGACGCTTGGCCTTGCCCTGCATCTGCCCGCTCACTTCGTCCCCGACCAAGCTGGCTTTCAATTTGAAGTGAACAACTCCTGGATCGCCAGCCCCAACATCCACTACCACATGGGCGTCGATGGCATCTCAGTCTGGCTGGTCGTGCTCACCGCTTTCCTCGGTCCATTGGCGATCCTGGCTTCGTGGAAAGCCATCACCACTCGGACCAAGGAATTCTATTTCCTCCTGCTGCTGCAGTGGACAGCGATGATCGGCGTCTTCGTCTCACTCGACATGTTCTTGTATTACGCCTTCTGGGAGCTCTCGCTGGTCCCGATGGCCATCGCTATCGCGATGTTTGGCCGCGATCGCGGATCGCAGGCGGCGATCAAGTTTTTCCTCTACACATTCCTGCCCTCGGCGCTCTTCCTCGTCGCGATACTCTGGCTCTATGCGAAAACCGGCAGCTTCGATTACGTCATCGTTCGCCAAGCCTTAGCCTCTGGCACTCTGGGGGTCTCCGAAGAGGCGCTCTCCTGGGCAGCGCTTGCCTTTCTCGTCGCTTTCGCAGTCAAAGTGCCCGTCTTTCCGCTACATGGATGGTTAGGGGACGTGATCAGCGAAGCCCCAACCGCATTCGCGATGGTCGTAGCCGGAAAGCTTGGCCTCTATTCGATTCTGCGCTTTAACCTTGGGCTCTTTCCCGCCCAGGCAAAACAGGTCGCACCCTGGATGATTGCCCTCGCGGTCATCGGACTCCTCTACGGCGCGCTGGTCGCGCTCGTGCAGAAAGACATGAAGCGGCTGGCCGCCTACGCTACGATGAGTGGATTGAGCTTCTGCACGCTCGGCATCTTCAGCTTCGTGATCGCCGGCGTCGACGGTTCCGTTTATCAGATCCTGAGCCATGAGATCAGCGGTAGCGCGTTGCTTGTGTTGTTCGGTTTCCTCTACGAGCGCTTTGGGACCTATGACATCGCCTCCTACGGCGGCCTTGCAGCGAAGATGCCGCGCTACGCCACACTCTTCGTCATCACTACCCTTTCGCTCATCGGCCTGCCGATTTTGAATGGGTTTGTCGGCGAGTTCCTCATCCTGAGCAGCAGCTTCGGCGTGCACGCCGGATGGGCCGCCGCCGCCACCATCGGTGTGATTTTCAGCGCCGCATATATGCTGTGGTTGGTGCAACGCATCTTCTACGGGCCAACCTCGTCGCTCGTCAGCGGCAAGGGCGCGCCTGACCTGCTCTTCCATGAAGCTATCGCGCTATGGCCGGCTGCGGTCTTGATGTTCATCATGGGCGTCGCTTCGCCGCTTTGGATTCGCGCCATCGATCCGACGGTCAGCTCGCTCGTAACCACCATCACTGGTGCTCCGTCATCGACGGTCCCGGCTCCTGCGATGTCTGCTCAAGCCACGCTATCGCGATCAGCTGTTGTTGCCGCGGAGAAACAATGAACATGGCCCAAAGTTTCTTCCGCATCTTGCCCGAGGTCATCCTCACGCTGACGGGCGTTGTCGTCATGATGATCGAAGCAACGCTCGCCCGCAACGCAAGCCGCAAGCCGCTGGGCTGGGTCGCGATCCTCGGCACGCTCGCCGCGCTCTATGCCAGCCTCCAACAGCTGTTGCTCCCCTCAGGGACCGCCTACAGCGGCCTGGTGCAAACCGATGCCTTCAGTGCCTTCTTTCACGTTCTGATCTGCGGAATCATTCTGGTGACGCTGCTCGTTTCGCTCGATACCATGCAGGGCGCGGCCGATAACCAGGGCGAGTTCTTCGCGTTGGTCGCCTTTGGCGCCGCAGGGATGCTGTTCATGACTTCGGCAGCAGAATTGCTGTTGGTTTTCGTAGGCCTCGAAATCTCGTCGATCTCCACCTACATCATGGCTGGCCTGCGCAAGCGCGACGCGAAAGGGCCAGAAGCCGCGCTTAAATATTTCCTGCTCGGCTCCTTCGCCACCGCGTTCTTCCTTTATGGAGTCGCGCTGATTTTCGGCGCCACGGGAACCACCAGCATCCCCGCCATGGCCGCTCTACTGCCGCAGAGTCAGACTCCTGTCTTTGCAATCGTCGGGTTGGCAATGATTCTGATCGGTCTCGGCTTTAAAGTCTCAGCTGCGCCCTTCCAGGTCTGGACGCCCGACGTCTACGAAGGGGCGCCCCCCGCGATCGTCGGCCTGATGTCGACCGCGCCCAAAGCTGCAGCCTTCGCTGTACTGCTACGCATTCTTTACAGCGCTTTCCCCGCCTACCACGCCAACTGGGTGCCACTCATCTGGATCATGGCAGCGCTCTCGATGACCATCGGCAACCTCGGCGCATTGCGCCAGCAGAATGTCAAGCGGATGCTCGCCTACTCCTCCATCGCCCATGCAGGTTACATTCTGGTCGCGTTCGTTGCCCTCTCGTCTGACGGCATAGCCGCGGCAAGCTTCTACACCGCCTCCTACGCCGCCATGAATGTCGGCATCTTCGCCGTAGTCAGCCATATCACTGGCCGTGAAGAGAAGCTGGCTTCGATTGCGGACTACCGCGGAATCGCCTACCGCTCGCCCCTGCTCGGCGCGGTCCTCGCTTTCTTCCTGATCTCGCTGATCGGCATACCCTTCACCGGGGGCTTCTTTGGCAAGTTCTACGTCTTCGCCGCCGCCCTGCACTCAGGGCTCGTCTGGCTGGCGATCCTCGGCCTCTTCAACAGTGGAGTCGCCGCCTTCTACTACCTGCGGCTGCTTACCTCGGCTTACACCAGGCCAAGCGAGAATATAGCTCTGGACGCGCTGCCTGCCGTTCGCATTCCGCTCTTGATTGCCTTGCTGATTACCGTAACCGCTACCTTGATCCTGGGGATCGTCCCCAGTCAGGTGCTCGGTCAAGCGAAAGCCGGAGCGGCGATTTTCTACCCTTCGTCGAGCGCTCCCGTAGCCCCCGCTCCTTAGAACAATCAGATAACGGATGCGGCGGCAGGTTCGCTAACCGCGGCAAAGGTGAGTTCGTTTGCAGGACTTCCGGTCTGTTCTTTCCAAAGCTCGAACATCCGCCCGTAACTAAGATTGGTCATATCAGCGGAATTGACGGTAAGCGCAGCCGCCATGCGGTCGATCCAGCTCACCGGGCCTTCCAGCTCCGCGAATGTCCCAAGCGGCGTTTCGTCGATGACGCAATGCCCCGTGCCGTCTGTCCACTCGGTCCGATACTTTTCGTATATGAATGCCGGAGTGAATCCAAGCGACGCAAAGATCGTGGCAACCGTCTCGCCGTCGCCGATGGTAGTCTCGGTTTCGATGCGCTGCTTATAGGTTCCGGTGTCACCCTCGGCGGGAATTGCTTTGTGCGTCAGCACCCATTTCTCCCCATACTGGCGGATGCGCAGAATTTGACGGTCGAGGCGGAGTCGTCGTTCCGGGGTGTCATACAACACATTTCGCTCGAAGGTGCGGGGCGTCTCCAGCCGAAAATCCGCTGCGCGCAGGCGCTCTTCCAGCGTGGCCACGTCGTCGACTCGGAACTTTACTTCGGTTTCGATGCCGCTCATAGGCGAGAGTATACGTGAGTGCCGTGAATGTTTTGGGTTACGAGAGTGATTGGAACAAACCTGGCTGTTCTGCTTCGAATCCGATCAAGACAGCCAACTCTAGCGGCCTGCAGCTGCCTCAGGCCTTATTAAGGATCGTGGCCCCTCGGCCTTAGTTGTCGCGGCGATGCAGCGTAGGTTGATCGTCGCCGTCGCTGGTCGTCGTTGTGGTCGTGGTCGAGGATGAGTTTGTCGTGCTGCCCTGTGTGCTCGGATCGCCAACGGTCGTGCTCGCCCTGCGCAGCGTCGGCTTCGCGCCGTTGGACTTGTCAGTCAGACGACGCTTGTTCTCAATTCTCGCCAGCCGCCCTTTCACATCGTCGAACTCCGACGTGGTCACAACATATTCGTCGCGCGGCGGCAGGATGCGCGCAATCTCCTGTTGCGAATGCTCGATCCGATCCGGCGTCTGCGGGTGCGAGGAAAAGGCTTTCGCTACCATTCCTGGCTTGCGCTTTTCCAGATTCTGGATCTTCTCGAAGAACGTCACGAAGGCTTGAGGATCGTAGCCCGCCCGGTACATATACTGCACACCGAGGTAGTCAGCCTGGGCTTCAAAATCCCGCGAAAACTGTAGAAAAGTAAGTGGGATTAACAGGCCGGAAGCTTCATAGATTCCGTAGCCGATCATGCCGGGGATAGCGATCATCGCGGCTGTAGAGGCAATCTGCGCATAGTTCGCCCGTGTCTGTTCGCGTGCGGCGTGATGCGCGCAAACGTGGGCAGTCTCGTGGGCCATCACTCCTGCCAGCTCGGCTTCTTCGTCGGCGGCCAGGATCAGCCCGGAGTTCACATAGAAGAACCCGCCCGGGAGCGCCATGGCGTTCACTTCGTCCGAGTCGATCACCTTGATCGTGAAGGGTACCTTGCAATCGGAGTTCTTGACGATGTTCTGCCCTATCCGGTTGACGTACTCGGTGATCACCGGATCGTTAATCATTTTGGTGCTCTTCTCGATTTCCATCGAGTAGCCCTTGCCCATCTTGATTTCGCTCTCGGTCGAGTACCAGTTGCCTATGCCGCGTGCTCCGATATCGCGGTTTCCAACCGCATTCACGTCCTCGATGCTTCCCTTCTTAACTCCCGGCATCGTTCCATCGCCGACCGGCGCTGGTGGCGCAGTGCCTGCTGGAGCGGATGGCGTCGTCGTAGGCGGCGGTACGGGTCCCGTGGCGTCTGGAATCGGTGCATCGGCGCCAATTGATGACTTGTCATTGGAAGCAGCCGGCAGATTTGCCGGCCCAGGGGCACTCGCTGCCGGTGAAGATTGGCTCGTCGAGGTCGGCGCAGACGATGGCGCCTGGGTCGGTCCAGAAGAAGACTGGGCCACCCCACAGACCGAAGTGAAGAGCAAGGCGGACGCCGCGGCCAGCATTGTCTTCCCCGTACCTTTCATCGATATCTCGCGCATATCCACCTCGACCAGAGGGACGGAGCTGTGACGCACTTCCCCCTGTTACCTCTTTGACGTTAGTATGCGCCTTTCCGCTGCGCTCTATCCCCCGAAAATGCTACCGCGTCAAAATACTTTAGCGGCTCAGCAATCGGGCTGGGCCAACATTAACAGATCGTGGATCGTCCGCTATTGAACACCAAAATTCTGGAAGTGAACGCCAGATATGAACGAAGGGCTCTCTCAGCGAGATTACACTCTTGTTTTCAGCGCTTTGGCTAATGAGTCGACTGGCCCCCGCCGTGCTCCCCCTCCAAGTGGAACCGCTGTCTTTGGAGCTTTAATGCAGGACCTTCTCGGCAATCTTCGTTTCGCGCTTCGCCAACTCCGCCGCAACCTCGGCTTTTCCATGACCGCCGTTCTCACTTTAGCGATCGGAATTGGCGCGACAACCGCGATCTTCTCGATCTTCTACGCGGTCCTGCTGCGCCCCTTGCCTTTTCCGGATCCCGATCGTCTCGCGAGCGTGAGCGTGCTGAACTTCCCCGCCGGTTCAGGCGCGAACGCGGTCGGCCTGCCTGAATCCGTGTCTTATCCGGATTTCTTCGACTGGCGCGCCCGGCAGCACAGCTTTGAGTCGCTAGCCTCTTACCACGAAGTCAATGCCACCGCGAATCCGAACGGCAGCGCCCGCATAGTCTCCGGCGTCGCCGTTTCCTGGGATTTCTTTCATGTGCTCGGCATCGACCCTGCCCTTGGCCGCGCCTTTGCTCAGGACGAGGAAAAGGCAGGCAACCATAGCGTTCTGATCAGCCATGAGTTTTGGGTCTCGGATTTCAATGCTTCGCCCAGCATCCTCGGCCAGACCATCAAGCTCTTCGATGTGAACTACACCGTTGTCGGTGTCATGCCGGGCTCCTTCAACTTCCCCGTCGAAACTCCAGGGCCGAGCTTTTGGATCACTCCTGCCCGCGATGCCGAGGGCGATAGTCCCTCCACGGCACAGCGCGGATGGATGCAACTTGAGACAATTGGCCGTCTCAAGCCCGGCGTGACCCTGGCCCAGGCGCAGGCGGAGATGAATACCATCCAGGCCGGACTGGCCAAACAGTACCCCCAAGAAGACCTGAACAACCACGGCGCCCAGGTGCTTCCCGAGGCCGAGACGATAACCGGCGACGTGCGCCCGGCTCTGCGCATCCTCTTCGCCGCGGTCGCAGCGTTGCTGCTCATCTCCTGCGCCAATGTCGCGGGACTGTTGCTGGCTCGTGGCTCGGCCCGGCAGTCAGAACTCGCCGTCCGGGCCGCCCTCGGTGCGCGCCGCCGCGAAATCGTCCTTCAGCTCCTGACCGAATCTCTTCTGCTTTCGCTGATGGGAGGCGTCGCTGGCATCGCTCTCGCCGTCCTCATGCTGAAAGGGCTGCTGCATCTCGTTCCACCAGGAATCCCGCGCATCGGCGAAGCCTCGATCGACGGTGCAGTGCTTGCTTTTTCGCTGGGTGTTTCGATGCTCACCGGAGTCCTCTTCGGAATGTTGCCCGCGCGCAAGCTTTCGCGGCTAGACCCGGCTTTGGCGCTGCGCGACGGGACTCGAACTTCGACCAGCGGTCGCCGGCAAAATCGTCTGCACTCGTTGTTGGTGGTAGGCGAGACCGCGCTCGGACTAGTTCTTCTGGTCAGTGCAGGCCTGCTGATTCGCAGCTTTCTCCACCTCCTCGCCGTCGATCCCGGATTCAACCCGCGTCATATGCTGACCTTCCGCGTCGGCGTCTCACCCGAGCGCTATAAGACCGACGCCGAATCCTTGGCCCTGTACCGCGGAGTTGAAACCAATCTCAAGGCGCTCCCCGGCGTGCAATCGGCCACTGCTGTTTATCCCCTCCCTCTTAGCGGCAGCGGCATCGGAATCACCTTCAGCATCGAGGGACGGGCGCACGCTCCAGGCGACTCACCCGAGGTGCAGGTGAGCATCATTGAGCCGTCGTACTTCCAAACGATGGGAATCAGCATTCTTCGCGGGCGCAATTTTTCTGATGACGAAAACCAGGTCCAACGGAAGGCCAGTAACAATGGTCAACCAGGCCTTCGTGCGCAAGTTCTTTCCCGGACAAGATCCTATCGGCAAACGCATCCAGCCCGATCTCACCAGCGACGACAACCCGAAAGCCATGCACGAGATCATCGCCGTCACCGCCGACGTCAAGCGCACCCGGCTGACCGAAGAAGCCGCACCCGAGATATATCTCCTCTGGGCGCCCATGAACATCACTTCCCCGTATTACGCCATGCGCGTCGCCGGAGATCCAGCCAGCTACGTCAACTCGGTCCGCGCCGCAGTCGCCTCGATTGACAAGGACGCGCCCATTTACCGCGTCCACACCTACGACGATCTGTTGGCTCTGAACACCGCGCAGTCGCGCTTTCAAACCCTGCTGCTCACCGCCTTCGCCGGGATTGCGCTCCTGCTTGCTGCCATCGGCCTGTATGCCGTGCTCTCTTACATGGTGGTTCAGCGCACCCACGAGATCGGTCTGCGAATGGCGCTCGGAGCGCAGCGGGGCAACGTCTTGAAGTTGATCCTCAATCGCGGGATGGCGCTGGCACTTGTCGGCGTGGCGCTTGGCATCGGAGTCTCCACGCTATTGACGCGCTTCCTTGGCACTCTGCTGTACAACGTCAAGCCTCTCGACCCAATCACTTTCATCGCGGTCGCCGGGGTCTTGCTGGCGGTCTCGGCGATCGCAAGCGCGATACCGGCAAGTCGCGCCGCTAGCCTCGATCCGATGAAAACGCTTCGCGACCAATAGCAAGCAGTTCCATCCTCTGAAGACCTGAGAAGGCTAAGGTGATTTGGAGCTTGCCTTCTGAGTGGCACTCACAACGCTACCCAGCGGAACTTCCAGGGTGCCCGCAAGATGGGATGTTAGGTCATAAACTCCCCCGCGCAGGGAAGCGCCATCATTGGGAACATCGATCTCCAGGTTGAAGCTGACCCCATTGGCCTGCACCTCCGCGAAGCGAGCGTCGTCCATGTCAAGATTGAGTTGCTTCACCATCCAGTTCAGCGCTTTGCCCCCACGGTCATAGACGACCAGAGCCACTTCGACTCCGCCGAGTCGGCCACCATCGGGAGCCGGATCAAGCCGCAGGCCACTAGCGGCGATGACGAAGTCCACCGTGTACCGTGTAACCGGTCCATTCAGCTTGTCATTATCGCCGGCACGCACGACCGCAGTTGCCTTATTTGAAGCCGGCGGAGCGGTAGTGTTCGAGGCAGACTGAGCTGCGCCGTACTGCACCCGCAACGCCAGAGGAATCTGGGTCGAATCAGGAATCCCGGGCCCCATCGAGGGATGTAGCGGATCGCTTGCCGGCTTCGAAGCCATTGCCTTAATCACTTTTGCGGACGCTGCATAGTAGCCGCGCCGATAGGCGAGTTTGTAGCCGTCGCTCGAGTTGGCGGATGAGAGCTTGACTTGGATCTTCCGGAAGCGCCCATCATTGGCCGAGTTTGTAGGCGTATATGCGAGCGTATAGAAATACGATCCATGATCTTCGACGCGGGCCAGCGCCTCATTGAGACCGTTGGTGTTGTAAATAGCCACCCCTCCCGTGTCCTTTGCAATCTCGTCCATGGTGGCATGGTTTGCATTGCGCTGCATGGAGTCGGTCTGCAGGCTTTTCATCTGCTGCATCTGCGCCTGTTGGGCGTTCGTGACTCCCATCATCTGGCTGCCGGCGTCGTAAGCCGAACCTGTGGCGAGTCCCTCGGCGGCCAGTGGATAAATGGCCACATCCGCCGCGGCAAGCAGATCGCTCGTTTTCTTGACGTCGTCTTCGTAGTCGCGCTGCGACGCAAAGGAATCGCTCATATCGGGACCGGGAAAAATCACCAACGGAAATCCGCTCGAAAACCAAACGATGTTCTTACGCCCCGGAACGGCAGCAAGATAGTTGGCGAGCTCCTGAAATGCTTCGAGCGTTATCCGCACTCGTTGATCCGTCTCGAATGCCGTCTGTTCCTTCTGAAACTGCTGGAGGCCGGCCGCGATAGAGGCCGCATGTTGATCTACGGCAACTTCATCGGCCGGACGCAATAGCGCAGATCTCTGCGGGCCAGCTCCACTCTTCTGATTGTTCAGAACCGCCGATAAGACGGAGCTGTCGTCCGTAAAGCCCTGGACGTAACGTAACTGCGCCCCCAGCGTGAAGATCGCCATCCGCCTGCCGGGCGGCAGGCCTTTGAGGTACTTCAGCATCTGCGCGCGAACGAAACTCTGGGCCTGAAGCGGGGTGTTCAGCGAGTCGAGCAACAGCACGGTCACTGAATCTGTCGGGATTACGCGGGGAATGTTGGTAAAGATATTCGGCGGCAGATCGGGCAGATTGGCCGGAGGAGATTGGGAAACGGAATGTTCCTCGAAGTAGGTGAAGCTCTGCGGATGGCCATCTTCCGCCGCGAGAAAGTCTTCCTTATGTAATCCCCGGACTGGATGCCCATCTTTGCCGGTCACCACCACGTCGACAACGACGGTCCGCGCGTTCGCCTTGAAGACCGGCCGATCGTTCAAACCAGGGGCCGGGGCCTGGCAACAAAGCAGGGTCGGAAAGACCCCTACCAGAAAGCCTGGAAAGAGTATCGACACCAACAAAACGCCGCGGCGCTGGAGCATCTCTACCTCTTGGAACCCAACCTCATCAGCCTTCGGAGACTCGCTATCAGCCTACACAGGTTTCGGTTTCTATGGCGATTCTCGAGCCAATGGCTAGTGCCCCGCTGATCAAAAGCCGACTCCGTTGGATTTGCGATGCATCGGGGACCAACGCATCTACGCTGCCCGAACCAACGTTTGCATCAGCGCCTCGCGCCGCCTGTTCGCCATGCGATCGACGTTCGCCAGCCCTCGCAGCCATAGCAGCACGCTGCCTGCGGCCAAAAGTAGAAGCACCGGACCAGCCAGGATCGCGTGGTGGATCAAAGACAACGGGAGATATACCGCGACTCCGACAACGAAGATCAACAGCTGAATCAGCAAACTCAACAGCCCATTGCCCACCGAACCCTGCTCGCGCGAGAGCCGGGTGAGCGTCATTCGATAGGCCAGCGTAATCGAGAGGACATTTCCCGCAGCCAGGTTTGCCGGCAACGCAAATAATACCCAGCAGCAAGTCGCGATGGCGAGCGATGGCGGCGGAGCGCCAAAACGAAAGACCGCAATTGTGGCAACCAGCACCAACTCGAGACAGAAGAGACCTGTTTGCAACAGGTTCTTGGCTAGCATCACGCTGCGGAAGGTTGTCGGCGAAAGGAAATAGAGCTGAATGCCTGCTCCTTCCGTCCCCAGGCTATTGCAGAATTGGCGTGTCAGGGGCAGGAAACCATAAGCAATCGCGATTGGGAAAACAAATTGAATCGCCACACTACGGTCACTGCGAAGCTGGCCACCCATGGTGAAGACCAGCACCAAGGGAGTAATCAGCCCGAAGAGCATGACTCCGCTGCGCGAAAGATACTGGAGCTCCTTAATCAGCACCGCGCCTATCGCCCCGTCCAGCCAGCCTGGCCGGCGCGGAGACAAACTTGTCTGCTCGGTTGGCGACAGTGCATGAACAACCGCCCGCTTCGTCAAGGCTGGCGCGGGAGCCTCGCCCAGGCTCTCGCCGCGATACTCCGCGCGCAGCCGTAGCGCGAGCAGCGTCCCGGCGACCGCCGCATAAAAGGCAACCGCGCCGAGGAACGCGGACCCTGCCAGATAGCGTCCCTTGGCCGCCATCGCTACCGCGTCGCCGGCGAGGCCGGGTGGAAACAGCGCCTGCGCCGATTGGACGATCTTCAGCGTGTGCAGCAACACCGGCCGGTTAATCGAAGGAGGATGCCCCGAACGGGAATGAAGCGCCGGATTCAGAAGTTGAAAGCTGAGAAAGACAAACAGGATGACGATTCCCAATATCTCGCGCGTCTTTCGCCGCGCCAGCCAGCGCTCGATCCACGCGAAGAGCAGTCGCGTTAGCAGCAGATTGAACAGTGCAAAGAGCAGAAGCGCGGAGGTAATCCAAATCACAAGTTCCGGCCTGACCACCATGACGCCGGCCCAAATCCCCAACAAGCATGTGCCGCCAAGCAACGAAGAGGGGTCGAAAAGTCCGAAGAATAGATAGAGCAGCGAATAGGTGCGGAAGTTCACCGGAAAGCGCAACAGAAAGTTGAAGTCGACGCTCTCTTGCGCAGTCGAGAGCATGACCGGAACCACCTGCCACATCAGGAATACCGGCCAAAGCAACGCAGGAAGAAAGATAAGCTGATGATCCGAAGTAATCTGAGCGGCCAGGACCCCACAGCCGGTTCCCACTCCCAGGCAAACGCTCCAGAAGAACCCGGTGGCGAAGATGCGCGCCCCCAACTCGAACTTGCCCGCCTTGGTGCGCAACGAATTCAACAACATCCGCCGGCGCATTACCAGCACAGCGGCATATTGCGCTCGCGCCAATGGCCCGAAGATCGATTGCTCGCTTAGGCCAGCCATGACAACTCCGGCACCGCTTCGTCCTGCCCTTTGCCAACGATGTTCAGGAAGATTTCTTCGAGGGTTAGCTTTTCTTGCGGGGCGCGCGGACCTTCGAGCGATTGCAGCGCGACCCCGGCGCGAAGCTCTTCCAGCGACCCATTCGCCACTAGTCGCCCCTTATGAATGATCGCCACATGGCTGCAAAGCCGCTCGACGATCTCGAGCACGTGAGAAGTGAGAAAAATCGTCGCGCCGCGATGGATCATCCCTTGCAGCATCGCCTTCAGCGTGCCGGCCGCGATTGCATCCACCCCCTCGAAAGGCTCATCCAGAAAAAGCACCTTCGGCCCATGAATCACGGCCGCCGCCAGCGCCAGCTTTTTCTGCATGCCGTGGGAAAAATCGGTGATCAGCTTCTTCGGCTCGTTGGCCAGGTTCATGAAGTCGAGCAGCTCTTCGGTCCGGCGGTTGGTCGTCTCCCGGTCAAGGCCGTACATGCGGCCCACGAAGCGCAGATATTCCGGAGCGGTGAGCCGACCCAGCAACGCCATTCCCTCGGGCACTACGCCGATCTGCCGCTTCAGTTCGAGCGAGCTCGCGCTGAAGCTTCTGCCCCAGAATCTCGATCTGCCCTGAAGTTGGCTCAAGCAAACCCGTGAGCATCTTGATGGTCGTCGACTTCCCCGCTCCATTCGGCCCCAGAAAGCCAAAGAATTGCCCCGGCGCGATGCTGAAACTCACGCCGTCCACAGCCGTGAAATCGCCAAAGCTGCGGGTCAGGCCCTGGCAGGAGATCGCGAATGTCTGCGCGGCAACCAACGTTTCGGCCTCCGGCATGTCGCTGCTGTTCATCTTGATCGCTCCCAATGCCACCGGCTCGGTCGAAGTACCGCCGGCCTGCCAATCATTCTCACTCACTCTTGACAATATTGCAATATGCGATATGATTATCACGGATTGCGATAGGATCGTAACTCGGAAACCTATGAAGCTGGCCGACAAATTCCGCTACCTGCGCGAAGTCGAGAGTTCCCTTCGCGGCCTCAACCGGGCCATGACCCAACAGGAACTGATGCGGGCGATCGAAGCCGAAACCGGAGGACGCATCTCGCAGTCGTATCTATCGCAGATCGAGTCGGGCACCCGCCCCCATCTCACCAACACCACGCGTCTGTTGCTGGCACGCTTTTTCAAGGTCCATCCCGGCTATCTGGTCGACGACCCCGAGGGCTATCACGCCGAGCTTCTCTCCGACGCGCGGGCGCTGGAAGACAAGCTCGACCTCTGGCTCATCGGCGGCGCCGAACGTTTCCGGCGCGACCCCAAGCTGTGCAAGGCCTTGCTCACCCTGGCCCGCCATGCGGAGTCCCGAGACTGCCTGCTGCTGTTGGAATCGATCCTCGAAACACCCTCGCTCGCGGAGCGCCTTTTGCAGGTGCTTCGCCCTGAGCTCAACGAGCAATTGCCGCCGAGCGCAACCGCCGTAAACCCGACCCAGCCTATGTTCCGGAGAAAGTCGAAGTCTTCGCCAAGGAGAACATCCAGATGAACTGGGAATCCTTCTACCTGATTTGTTTCGGAGTCGGCCTCCTGCTGAGTGTGCTTTCGTTCGCAGGCGGATTCGGCCATCTGCATCTCGGCCATCTCCATGCCGGACATCATGCACACACGGGACACGCGCACGGCAGCGGCATCTCCCCGTTCAATATGTTCACCGCGATGGCCTTCCTATGCTGGTTTGGCGGCGCAGGATACTTGCTGACGCACTATCGGTTCGCCGTTGTCCCTGTGATCTTCGCGCTCGCCGTCGGGGTTGGGATTGCCGGCGCGGGGATCATCTTTGGCTTTCTCACCAAAGTTCTTCTGCCCCGCGAGCGCACCATGCTGCCGGAAGACACGGAGATGTGCGGAGTTGTTGCCACCGTCAGCTCTGTTCTCAGTGCAAACGGGCTGGGTGAGATTCTCTTCTCTCTCGATGGCACCCGCCGGGGCGCTGCGGCGCGAAGCGAAGACGGACAGCCGATTCCACGCGACGCCCAGGTGCTTGTCATGCGCTATGAAAGAGGTGTGGCTTACGTGCGTCGCTTCGACGACCTCGACGAACTCGAAGCGCCGAACACATCCGACCGCACCCCAACTTGACGTTCCATGATCAGTCAAGAACTCGCTCGTCTACCGGGATGCGGGCGGATCGCCCTAGTCCCATCAACATATCGTATTACAACAACTGGCAGCACGCATTTAGAGGACAGTTATGCCGAGCTTTCTTGTCACCTTCATCATCGTCGGACTCGTCGTCGTCGGTACCCTCATCATCCTCGGGCTCATGGCGAAGATGTTTCGCAAAGCGGGGCCGAACGAAGCCGTCATCGTCTATGGCTTTCGCGGGCCGCGCATCATTCGTGGCCACGGCGCCGTCATCTTCCCCGTCGTCGAAAACGCACGCCAGCTCTCGCTCGAGCTGATGAGCTTTGACGTTGCTCCCAAACAGGACCTCTACACCAAGCAGGGCGTCGCGGTGACCGTCGAAGCCGTCGCGCAGATCAAGGTTCGCTCCGATAATGAGTCGATCCTCACCGCCGCCGAACAATTCCTCACCAAAACGCCGCCGGAGCGCGAGGGCCTCATCCGCCTCGTCATGGAAGGCCATCTTCGCGGCATCATCGGCCAGCTCACTGTAGAGCAGATAGTCAAGGAACCCGAGATGGTTGCCGAGCGCATGCGCGCCACCTGCGCCGCCGACATGAGCAAGATGGGGCTCGAGGTCATTTCCTTCACCATCAAGGAAGTTCGCGATCAGAACGAATACATCACCAACATGGGCCGTCCCGACATCGCCCGCATCCGCCGCGACGCCGAGATTGCTTCCGCCGAAGCGGAGCGCGATACGGCCATCCGCCGGGCCAACGCCCTGCGCGAAGCAGCCGTCGCTAAATCCGCGGCCGATCAGGAGCGAGTCATAGCCGAGACCGCCTCACTCGCCAAGCAGGCCGAAGCCCAGCGGGATCTGGACATTCAAAAAGCGCAGTTCATGGAGCAAAGCCGCAGGCAAGAGGCACAGGCCGACAAGGCTTATGAGCTGCAGACCAATGTCATGCAGCAGCAGGTGGTCGCCGCGCAGGTCAAGGTACAGCAGATCGAAAAGGAACAGCAGATCAAGGTGCAGGAAGCCGAAATCCTGCGCCACGAAAAAGAGCTGATCGCGACCGTGCTCAAGCAATCCGAGATCGAACGCCAGCGTGTCGAGAACATCGCCGCCGCCGAGCGTTCGCGACTAACCATCGAGGCCGAGGGCCGCGCCGCCGCAACTCGCACTGGCGGCGAAGCGGCAGCCGCCGTCACTCGTCTCCAAGGCGAAGCGGAGGCCTCAATCATCTTCCAGAAAGGCGAAGCCGAGGCTAAGGCCATGAACGTCAAGGCCGAAGCCTATCAGGAGTGGACCCAGGCCGCGGTCGTCGATCGCCTCATCGCGAATATGCCCGAGGTGGTGCGCGCCATGTCCGAACCGCTCTCCAAGGTCGATAAAATCACGATCGTTTCGACCGGCAACGAGAGCAACATCGGAGCCAACAAGCTCACTGGCGAGATGACCAGGATTGCGGCACAGGTGCCGGCGCTCTTCGAGGCGTTATCCGGCATGAACCTCAAAGACCTGATGAGCAACATCAAGGCGATGAAGCCTCGGGACGAGGACAAAGAAGCGAAATAGCCACGAACCACTGCGGGTGCCCCATGTCTCGCTTTTGAGACATGGGACGGTTCGCAAAACGACAGTCTAAGAAGGAGTACACCATGGCATTGCTCGAACGAGTCTCAACCCTGCTCCGCGCCAACGTGAACGACATGATCGACAAGGCGGAGAACCCGGAGAAGACGCTGCGTCAGCTTCTTCTCGATATGGAAAATCAGCTGCTCCAGGTAAAGACCCAGGTCGCGATCGCGATCGCCGATCAGCACCTGCTCGAAAAGAAGAAGAAGGAGCACGACGAGGCCGCCGAAAGCTGGCATCGCAAAGCAGAGCTAGCCGTCGCCAAAGGCCAGGACGATCTGGCCCGTGCGGCGCTCGATCGCAGTCTCTCGCACCAGCAATTGGCCGAGGGGTTTTCGCAGCAAATTGAGGACCAGCGTTCGGAGGCGGAGATTATGCGCGCCAACTACGGCAAGCTGCAACAGAAACTGAAGGAGACCGAGGCCCGCTGCGAAATCCTGATCGCACAAAACCGCCGTGCCCGCACTGTGGGCAAAGCCAATGCGGTCCACGCCACGTCTACCGGCGCCAATCTCAGCCGCTCCATGCAAAAGATGCGGATGAAGGTGCTCGGCGACGAAGCAACAAATTCGGCATCCCGCCTGCTGCTGGACGATGGACACGCTAACGCAGTCACCGACTCCCTCGACGACCGCTTCCGCAAGCTGGAGCGCGACGACAAAATTGAATCGCTGCTCAACGAGATCAAGGGACTGCCAGCGCAATCAAGCTGACCTCGAAACACGGAAGGGAGTTGGTTGCGGTGAAGCAAAATATAGCTAGCGTCGCGTCAGGTGCACCGCGTGGCAGGCGTTTTCCCCCAGAAAGCGCCTGCTGAGACAATGCCTGCACATGACACCAACCAGAGTTCTGTTCTCATGCTCCACGTCGACTCGATGAATTCAAGCCTCGGTGGATTGCCCTGCCTTGGCCAAGAGCTCGCTTTCTGATTTCTTGCGCGACCGCGGCGTGAGCGGAACTGTGTCCGCTCGTATCTCCATGTCTATGAGTGCTCCTCGTCGCCGGATACACCTCATGCTATATTCAATTTGAGCGATGACTTTGAGGCCCCTGTGGGGCGGGCCTTTACCCAACTGTGATCGCCGATCCCAGGCAGTCAGCTGTGTCTAGCGATACTTACATGGCCTCCATAAATGACGATCGTACAGTTTGACTTTTCGCTGAGAGTGTTTGAGGCTAGAGTCATCACCTGTGAGAATCAGCACTTACCCTGGTCACGAAAGCCAATAACCTTTGACTTTCGATTGGAAAGTCTCACCCGCATAACTGGATGATGCTGTTATTCCGATGCTTGCCTCTAGGGCGAGTGGCAAGACCACACGAGAAGTTGCTAGCGCTTCCCGGCCAATGCCAAGCCGGTCTCAATGAATAGAACATACCGGGAAGCACATCACACCTAATGGAAAGGGCTCACAATCGATGATTCGTATCGCGACAGTTGGATTGGGAAAGATGGGTTTGTCTCACCTCTCCCTTATTCGAGCGCATCCTGATGTAGAACTTGTCGGCATGTGCGATACATCGAAGTACCTCCTGGATCTCCTCGGGAAGAATACCGGGATCCCAGGGTTCACCGACGCTGAGACGATGCTGAAAGAGGCCACGCCCCATGCGGTGATCGTCGCGACTCCCTCGCAATATCATGAAAGCATCGTCCGGTCCGCTCTCGAACAAGGGATGCATGTGTTCTCCGAGAAGCCGCTGTGCCTGAACTGGTTGGACTCGGTCGCCCTGAACGAGTTGGCCGAAAGCAAGGGCCTGGTCAATCAGGTTGGCTATCATTACCGGTTTGTCGCCGCCTTCCAGGAGATGAAGCGACTGCTCGATCACGGCGCCATCGGCACCGTCAGCCATGTGCTCGCCGAGGCCCACGGCCCGGTTGTCCTGCGTCCGAAGGGATCTTCGTGGCGGCAAAAGAAGACCGAGGGCGGAGGATGCCTCTACGACTATGCGGCCCATCCGGTAAACCTGCTCAACTGGTATTTCGGTTTGCCTGAAAGTGTGGGCGGTACCGTCATGAACAGTGTATTTTCGCAGGACGTGGACGATGAAGTATATGGCACATTGCGCTTTCCGAATGGCATAAGCGGCCAACTCATGGCCAACTGGAGCGACGAATCGCAGCGCAAAATGAGCGTGAAGATCACCGCGTGGGGCACCGCCGGAAAGATCTATGCCGACCGCCAGGAATGTCAGGTCTACTTGCGTGATACCGCCAAAGTCCCTGAGGGCTACACCACGGGATGGAATATACGCTACACCACCGACCTGACCGAGCCGGTCTGGTTCTATATGCGTGGCGAGGAGTATTCCGCACAGCTCGATTACTTTGTCCGGTGCATTCAATCGGGCCAGAGCGGCAATCTCAATTCATTTGCCGATGGCGCGCAGACCGATCGCACCCTGGCGATGATGCGGGCCGACGCCGAGTCCACGGCGCCCGCGGCCGAGACAGTGGCTGCAGGAGCGGCGCAACCCAGGAAGTTCAACTTATTCCGTCGCTAACGCGGCAGCAAAGGCCCGGTGCACCCATGGATAATCTGCTTTTCGGAGACAATCAGTTCTTCGGCGTCAACCACATGTCGGAGGCCAAGGCCCGCGCGCAGATGATGCAGTTCCAGGACCTCTCGGCGATCATCAAGGTCCTCGATGCGGCCTATGACGAGGGTATCCGCACTTTCATGTGCACCACCCACGACCGCGTCGAGCAGGTCTGCGATCATATGCGGGCAAATCCTTCCCGCTATTCCGACTACCTGTTCTACCCCTGCATGCCGTACGCGCACAAATATGCCAACGCGGCGGCCGAGGACGGCATGATGGGCGCCATCAAACGCTTCACTCCTCAGGGCGGCATGATCAACGCTGCGATACGCGGCGGCATCTCCATGGTCACCAAGGAACTCGACGGCATCACCACGGTGCTCATCGACGCCGAGATGCGGATGTTTCACGGACTGAAGACGCCCGTCATCTTTCTCCAGAATGTGGTCGTCGACCTCCTTCTGGGCTTAAGAATGAAGGAACCCTTCCGCATCTTCGCCGACCACGTGCGCGACAAGTACGGCGCGGAACCAGGATTCATCACCATGAACTTGCCCATGCTCCTCGATCTGCTCGACGAGGTGGGCGTCGAGAATCCCATCGTCTGCTCGAACATCAACAAGATCGGCTTCCGCATGTGCGGCGGCATCGATGCTTACGAGAAGGCGATGCGCGAGCGCAAATTCCGCGCAATTGCTATGTCCGCCTTCGCCTCCGGAGCGATCCCGCCGAAGGAAGCCATCGAGTGGGTATGCGCCCAGCCAAATCTTGAGTCCATTGTCTTTGGCGCTTCAAGCCTCTCGAACATTCGCTCTACCAAGAAGCTGGTGGATGAGTTCTGGCCAGCAGGTAAAACAAACGGGGCCGCACAACCTGTTTACTAGTTCTTCTTCCAGCTATTGTTACATCGAGTCAGGATGAGGCCGGCGCCTGCGCTTGGCCTCATTTTTCTTGCTCGCTCAGATACTCCTCCAGGCAATTCGCGTCCGGAAGAGCTGCTAGAAGTCGATGTGGCCCCGGACTGAGGGCACATACACAGGGCCGCGATCGTGGTTATAGCCGGGGTTTTCAATGAAACTGAAGCCAAGCGCGTAGAACAGTCCTCGCCAGACGTGCAGGTTATAGTACGTCTCGACAATGTTCTCGCGCCGGTAGTTCAGGGTGCCGTCGCCGAGAATAAATCCGTGGCCGCCCAGCTTCAGATACTCCCAATGGTCTCGGGAAATACCGTTGGTGACGAAGGCTACGCCGACCTTATCGGCGGGGCGTCCCCATCGGTCCCCGACGTGGTCCGCCCCTACCTGGAAGGTCTGGTCGATCTCCGTGTAACAGTAGGACTCATGTTGCCCTTCATTCCAGCCGAACCGGCTATAGACGCGTGTCTGCGAGGTGATCGACTGCTCCATGTTCAGTCCCAGGCCGTACTTGAGGGCGTCGTAGTGCTCATGCGCGATGATATCCGGCACGGCATCCTGCCCGTCCAAGTAAGCCTGAATGGCCTGTTGATAGTTCCCCATGTGGCCGTTATTCCAGAAACCCAGCACGCGGATCTTGCCCGTCTGGTGCGGTACCCAGCCCTTGTCGATATCGATCTCCGCGTTCTGCCCGCGTGCATTGTGGAAGTCCCAACTCAGATCGATACCGTTGGCCACTGTTGGCATCTGGAAGAAACCATAGCGCGCCTCCCAATATCGATCGAAGTATTCAACTGCAATCCCCCGGGTGTACCCGCGGGTGTCAGCCGCATAGTCCCAGGCGCCATTGTTATCAATCGCCCAGTTAGTGAACTGGAGATGACTGTCGCTCCCCACTTCATTCTGGTCAAACAGATCAGGAAGGCTCATTTTGCCAACGTGAAAGACCAGACGGCGTACCGCTCCAGAAGTTGCCAGGGAAAAAGGGCTCCGCTGGAGGTCCACTCTTTCGGAGCTGAGCGGAATGGTCTGTGTAACGATCCATCGGGCGACATACGGGACGGGGCCCAGGTTCGGATTGCGCACCACATCTAAATTTGTAAAGCCAGCCAATCCCAAAGCCTGGCTAAGGCCGCGTCCGGCCGCTACCTCCTCGTCGAAGAGCACCTCGGTCAACTTGTGTGTCCCTGGAACTTGCAGACCGGTATACAGCGTCCCAACCATCGATACTTTGTACTCGAACGGAGCGGTGAAGCTGTTAGTCCCCTCGTACGGCGAGTGGAAGTTCGGGTGAGTCTGGAAGATGAAGTTCGCCTGTCCTGATATCCATATTGGCCATGTCGTGGAATGGGGAAACATCGTCGTAATTGGTAGGACCACTGGCTCAGTTTTCGCGGATTGGCCGTCATTCGAGGCGGTATCCAGAGCATCGGCCAGCGAAGCCATGACGAAAAAAGACGGAGTCGGGGCGTCTGGCAGAGTATCCAGAGTGCTGATGTGCGTCACTTGGCTCAAGCCGGCAGCCGGCGTTAGCATCGACAGGCACAAAAGCAAAGGAAAAAAGCGCAGACATCCTCCTCGCCGCAATTGCAATCCCACCGCTCCGCGAGCAGAAGGTCGCTGATCTTCGGAATCTCTATTCCGAGGATATAGAAATATCTTAACCATGGTTAATGTGGACTTGAAGATCCGGTAAATTTCGACTTGCCGCGGGTTGAGAGTCTGCTTCAGATGCCCATCACAAACAAGGGCGGTCGACCTTTGATAATATACCCCGGTAGGGTATAAATGAAAGACCAATATGTCCCATCTCGAGAAAGAGAAACAGAAGCTTGTTGCCAGGATTAAACGGATCCGAGGGCAGGTGGACTCGATCGAGCGGTTGCTCTCGTCAGGGGACGATTGCGCCGACATCCTCATGCTGCTGGCCAACGTGCGTGGCGGCATCAACAGCTTAATGGCCGAGGTGCTTGAAGACCACATCCGGCTTCACATGATAAACCCGGACAAGGGCCAGTCCCCGTCGCAGGAGATTGCCGAAGACCTGATTGATCTCGTGCGGGCCTACCTCAAGTGATAGGCCCGGCGCCAATCGGACTTTACTGACTCTGTCTTCCCTTCAGGAAGGCGTCCACGTTGGTCGAATCCACCAGCGAGACGCCGGTATCGACAAACGCTGGATACGGAGACTTCGATTCGAGACTGAAGTCGGTCGTCAACTTCTCTTTGGGCGGATAGTGATGCACGTCGTCCAGCCCCTTCAGGCCGAAGTACGCCATGGTGAAGGGCTTCTGTGCAATGGTAGAGTCAATGACCCCATCCTTTACAAAATTGAGGGTGTCCGGGTCCGCGTCCATCGCAACGACGAGCCGGTCTTTGGCGTCGGCGCGCTTCAGCGCCTCGGCCACGCCGTCGCCTGCCGAGGCCTCCAGGCAGACAAAAGCGTTAACCGTCTCGGGCCCTTTCTTCGCGAGATATTCGGTCGCCTTGTCCATGGCTACACCCGAGTCTCCGTGCATCTCGACGACATCCACGATCTTGATCGCCGGATGATCTGCCAGTATGTCTTTGTATCCCTTCAACCGCTCGGCGATGTTCAGCTGGCCGTTGATGGTGAAAAAGACGACATTGCCCTTCCCGCCCAGCTTCTGCACCAAACGCTGCCCGCCGAGCCTACCAGCCTGCAGGTTATTAGTGCCGATGAAATACAGACGCTGGCTCTCAGGAGCATCCGAATCGATGGTAATCACCGGGATGCCCGCGGCCAGCGCTTTGTCGATCTCCGGCTGCATCAGCTTCGGATCAGCCGCCGACACCATAATCCCCGCCGGCTTGCGCGCGATCATCGCATCGAACTCGTCGGCTTCGGCCTTCGCGTCCAGGCTGTTCGGTCCGCGCATCTCCGCCTTCACCCCATAAAGGATCGCGGCGGCCTGTAGGCCGTCATTGGCTGTCTTCCAATATGGCAATCCGATATTTGCGGCGATCAGGTAGTACTGCTCCGAGGCGCTATGCCGTTCGCACCCCACGTTGAATAAGCAGGCCGCCGTCAGCAGTGATGCCACTGCCATCCGACTTCGTCCGTTCTTCATGGTCACCCCCCAAATTCTGTAATCCTGTGCGGCCCGCCCAGCTGCTTCGAAACCGTTCGAACGATCATTACAGTTTCGTTAAGCCAGGCTGGCTCCCAAACTAACGAGCCGGATTGTACTCCCACCAAAGCCTCAATGGAAATGCCCCCATCTCCGGAGGAATGTTTCGAGTTTAAACGCTATTCGAGTACCTTCATCACACCTTCAACGAAGGCCTCCGGGTTGAACTCAGCCTCGATGATATCGTCCGGGCAGTTGCTCTCGATCGAGACCTGATAGTTGCAGACGAAGGCTACCTTCTGCCCCGGGTGCAGCTCCCGAATCTCAGCGCAGAGCTGTTCCGCCTGCGGAACCCTTCCCTGCCCCTCCACATCCACAAGGACCAGATCGAAAGGCTGACGCTGAAATATCACCGGCGTCTCCTTGAGCGACAGCGTCGAAACTACCTCGAAACCGTGCAGCCGCAGGATGCGGTCCCGAAGCTCGATGATCATCTCCCGGCTGCCTGCATGCAAAATCCGCTGATTTCGTTGTTCCACGCGCCTCATAATAACAGCACTTCGTGGCCGGTTTCCTTGCAACAGGGCTAAACGCCACGCCAGCGCGAAACTCTCCACGGATAGGTGACCCCATGTCGGCATCGTTCCGCTGCGGCGAATTGGTATCCTCACTGTGATTGGAGTCTCAACCATGCGGTTTGGCGACACAGTGCGTAAGGCTATTCACGGATCCCTACCGATCTTCGCAGCCTTCCTCTCCCTGGCACTGGGAGCTGCGCACGCTCAGCAGGCAGATAGCGCGACCCAGATCAGCTACGAGGGCACCTTGGGGCCGGCACGAATCGGCCTGACTCTGGTCGTCAGGAATGACATCGTCTCTGGCGGACACTACTTCTACGCAAAGTACTTGACCGACATTCCCCTCACGGGGTCGATCCGGCCTGGCGCTTTGGCTCTTCAGGGGCAAGACGGAGGTGCATTTGCGCTCAGGTTCGTCGGCAACGGAAGCGACGCCGGCAAGCCGCTCGATTTTGAGAACAGCGTCGGCCTCGAAGGGACCTGGGCCAGGGATGGCAAAAGCCTCCCCGTCAAACTAACTGCGGGAGGTCAGTCCCCGGCTCCTGCGAGCGGCCGCTGGTACGAGATGGTGACCGATCATAGCGACGCCGCCTTCGAGGCCAGGGTCCAAGGCTTCTACAGGGCTGCGCTAGCCGGCGACCGCGCTGCGACAGCCAAATATGTCTCGTTCCCACTTCGCGTCAATCACAACGGCGAGAGCCGCATGATCCGGAGCGCCGCCGAACTGACTGCGCAATGGGAGACGATCTTTACGCTCGCCTACCTAGCGGCGCTAAGGAAAGATATGCCGCACGACCTGAGCATCGTTCAGGGACAAGCCATGCTCGGCGACGGCCAGGCATTCTTCAGCGAGAGGGGCGCTACCGCCCTCAACATTCCCTGAGGGGTATGGGCCAGCTCACTCTGAGGTCGTGTCATGCCACACGGTCAGAGCTCGCGCTAGCCGGCTAAGCCCCTCCCGGGTCATCTCTACATCGCCGGCTAGCCCAACGCGAAAGTGCCGCGGCCGCTCGAAGTAGCTTCCGGGCACCACGCTGGTCTCATATCCATCCCGCAGAAACTCGCAAAACTCAGCGACATCTCCTCGTCGCAGCCGGGGAAAAATCGTGGTTCCCACTCCCGAACTTGCAAACTCGATAGCAGGATGTCCTTCCAGCTCCTCGACCATCGCGCTTCGATTTTCCTCAATCAGCGCATCCCCGCGGCGAGCAAATTTCTCGATCTGCTCGATCGCTCTCACACTTAGCAGCTCGGCAATATGCACAGGCGTCGCCGCAAAGAGATCATTCAGCCTCCACATCTGCTCCGCCAACTTCGGCTCCGCCAATATCCACCCACAGCGAAGACCGCTCAACCCATAAGCCTTGGTCAGGCTGCTCGTGACCACGAACTGATCACCGAAATGAACCGCGCTCGTCGCTGACGGGTGGTGCAGGCATTCCAAATAGACCTCATCGACCAAAACCCGCGCACCGGCGCCTCGAGCCAGCCCACCGATCGCCCGCACACTCTCTTCGCTGGCAAGCGCGCTCGACGGATTATGCATATTAGTAATGACAATCACCCGAGTCTCTGCGGTCAGATTGCTGGCCACTTCCTCGGGATCGAGTGCATAGTTCTCTTCGAAGCGACGCTGAAATCGCCGCACCTTCGCGCCAAGATATTGCGCCGCATCGAGCAGCAGCCCATAAGTCGGCTCCTCGATCAGAACCTCCTCGCCGGGTGCAAAGAGCGCAGCCATGGCAAGATGGTTGGCCATTGACGTCCCTGCCGCATGCACGACAGAGTCCGGCTTGACCCCCTTTAAGCCTGCGATGGCTTCGAGCAGCGGTGCATAACCGTAGATCGTCGGGCCGTTGATCTCCAGCTCTTCGAGGCCGAACGTCAGGTCAGAGAGAGAGCAATTCGTCACCCCGCTGGTAGCGAGGTTATAGGTCGCCGCCGATTTTAACTTCGAAAACTCCATGTACTCGGAACGCGCGTACCAACGGGACATGCTCATGCGATGCGATCTCTCTTCTCTTTCAATCGATGCCAGACGAAGTAAACAGGAAGACCCAGCAACAAAATGGCGACCCCAGCCAGAGCGTTCATCGGGTATTTGTAAATTGTATCGATGACGACCAGCCAGCAAGCGGCAATGAAAACGATCGTCGTGAAAGGATGACCGGGCACGCGAAATCCCTTCCCGTCCGTTTGCGGAGCCAGCGCCTCCCGTCGCCTTAGGACAAACAGGCAAGTCGCCGAGAGCCCAAAAAACACAAAGTTCATCGAAACGACGTAATTCAGGATTTGCTCGTAACTGCCACTGAGCGCAATCACCGCCGTCCAGCAACTTTGCAAAACAATCGCAACCGCAGGCACATGCGTTCTTCTCGTGATCTGCGCCACGCTGCGAAAAAAGAGACCATCCCGCGCCATGGCGAAATAAACCCGCGGCCCTGTCAGGATCGACTGGCTCAGGAATCCGAGCGTCGACACCGCGATTCCGAGCGCCACCAGCTTCGCGCCCCCCGCGCCGAGCGCGCGTCGCATTACCTCGGTGGCTGGCACCGTCGTCTGGGCCAGTCCCTCCGCGCCTAGGGCGCGCAAACAAACCGCGTTCACCGCCACATAAAGCACGATGACTCCGGCGACTCCGATCATCAGAGCGCGAACTAGATTGCGTCGCGGATCGCGAATCTCACCCGCAACGAAGTTCGAGGTTTGCCAACCCCCAAACGCAAACAGCACCGGGATCATCGCCGCCCCGAAGGCAGTTAGCAATCCGAAAGAAGATCCGCGGTCCGCCACGGGCGGCAGCAACGGGTGCAGGACCGGAAACGGATGCTGGATCAGGAAGAATCCCGCCAGGATCACACCCGCAATCACCAGAATCTTCATCACCATCAGCAGGCTCTGCACCCGGCTGCCGAGCGTGGCGCCGAGACAGTTGATGATCGTCAGAAGGGCCAGCGTAACAGCAACAACGATTCGCTCGGATATCCCAAGCCCCGTCAACGTCAGAAAATAACGGGCGAAAGTCACCGCGACGGCAGCCATTCCTCCAGTCATCACCACCAGCAGAAGCACCCATCCGAAAAGGAACCCCACCACCGGGTGATAACACTCGCGCAGATACGCGTACTCGCCACCGGTATGGGGCATCCGATCGGCAAGCTCTGCGTAGACGAACGCGCCGAGCATCGCGACGACTCCGCCAGCCACCCAGGCGCCCAGGATGAGCACCGGCGAATGCACCCGCTCCGCTACCACATAGGGATTGATGAAGATCCCCGCTCCGACAATGCCGCCCATGACCAGCATCGTCGCGTCAAAAGGACCCAACTTGCCCGTGAGGTGTGGCGTCTCGACAATCTGTCGGAGCGAATCGCCCCCAGCAGTGATGCTTTCCAGTGCCGCGCCTCCTTCAAAACACGATTGCAGTGCGCATGCTGCATCGTAAATGGAGCTTCGCGCCAGGATACTGCACCGCCGGAATATCCTTGCCATCCCTGCTGCTTTAAGATCGAGTGAAACGATGCGGGTCGTCCAGGTTGTCCACGGAGTATTTCACCATTTCGATCTAGCCCGGGAACTCGAGGCACGCGGGCACCTGCAACGTGTCTACTCCGGCTTCCCATGGCGACGATTAGAGCGCGAAGGCGTATCCCGGGCCCGCGTTTCGACATTTCCCTGGATCCATACTTCCCTCTTTCTCATCGAGCGCTACTGGCAAATGCCGCGAAGGATCAGGGCCTATCTCGATTACCAGAACTCGGTCGAGCTCGACAACTGGGTCGCCTCGCGGATCGAATCCTGCGACGTTGTGGTGGGCTTGTCCAATGCCGCCCTGAAGACCGGACGCCTTGTGCAGAGCCGGGGCGGCAGATATGTCTGCGATCGTGGCTCATCTCATATTCGATACCAGTATGCCATCCTCAACGACGAACATCGCCGTTGGGGCGTCCGTCCTCTGATCTCCGATGCGCGGGCCATGCAGCGCCAGGAGGCTGAATACGCAGTCGCCGATGCGATTACAGTACCCTCCGAGTTCGCTCGGCGCTCTTTCGTCGAGATGGGCGTTTCCCCCGAGAAGATCGTTAAAGTTCCGTATGGCGTCCAGCTCAGCCGCTTCCGCCCCACAAAGTCGCCGCCGACCGATTCCTTCGATGTTCTTTTTGCGGGAACCGTCTCTTTGCGCAAAGGGGTTCCTTATCTGCTGCAGGCGTTTCAGATGTTGAAACATCCACGCAAGCGCCTGCGCATCGCAGGAACCTTCGACCCGGACACGCTGGCAGTCCTTCAGCGCCTGGGTCTTGGCGACGTCGAACTTCTCGGCAGTCTGCCCCAGGAAAAGCTCGCCGAATACATGAGCAGGAGTCACGTCATGGTCTTACCCTCGATTGAAGAGGGTCTCGCCATGGTACAAGCCCAGGCCATGGCCTGCGGTTGCCCGCTCATCAGTTCGATGAATACAGGCGGCGAAGATCTCTTCCAGGACGGCGTCGAAGGCTTCCTTGTCCCGATCCGCTCGCCTGAAGCGATTCATGACCGTCTCAACCAGTTGGCCGGCGACCGCGAGTTACAAAGGCGGATGAGCGCCGCCGCTCTTTCGCGGGTAGAGAGTTTGGGCGGCTGGACCACCTACGGGGAAAACTACACGACATTCTTGCAGAGGCTAATCGCAGACTGACTTATTGTGAAGTGTCCTTTGGAGAGCGACAGACAATATCAGCGGTCGACACTCTCCAGTCGTTGTCTTGGACGGTATGATTCACATACATGTCCACAAATCGACGGTCATTTCTTGCTGGCGCAGTCACTGCCGCGCTTCTCCCCTCCCATTCCGGGATGACTCAGTTTGTGCAAGCTGAGGAGACACCCACAAAACTTCCGCCAGCCATCGCAGCGCTCAAAGACCGCCGCAGTGAGGCCGTCCCGATCACGAGCGCCGAGCGTGAGGGACGCATTGCCCGGGCTCGCGAACTTATGGCGCAGAAGAGCTTCGCCGCAGTCTGCCTCGCCGGCGGCACAAGTCTCAATTACTTCACCGGCATCCGCTGGTATAACAGCGAGCGACCAACTCTTGTAGTGCTTCCAGCGAAGGGCCTTCCCTTTGCCGTCTGCCCGGCCTTCGAAGAAGAACGTCTGCGCGAGCGGCTCATGCTTGTCCCTGCGATGGCGCAAACCCGCGTCTATATCTGGCAGGAAAACGAAAACCCTTACGAGCAGGTCGCCAAAGGGCTCAGAGCGCTTGGCCTAACCACCGGAACGATCGGCGTCGAAGAGACGATGCCATACGCCTATGCGGAAGGCATCGCGCGCGCTCTGCCCGGCGCCACGCTCGCAAATGCGCGCCCGGTCACCGCCGGATGCCGCAGCATCAAATCCCCCGCCGAACTCGCCCTCATGCAGCTAGCCAACTCAGTCACGCTGCAGGTCTATGAAGCGGCCTGGCGCTCCGGCCATCCCGGTATGTCGACCCATGAATTCTCCGCAATGATCGGTGCCGCCTACGACCGGATCGGCTTTCCCGGCGAAGCCAGCTGCGAAACCGGCGAATACTCTGCGCTGCCGCATGGCTCGATCAAGCCGCAGACGATCCGCGAAGGAGCAATGGTGCTCATTGATGACGGCTGCACCGTCGAGGGCTACGAGTCCGACATCACTCGTGCCTTCGTCTACGGCAAACCGTCCGACAAGATGCGCCAATGCTTCGACATCGTGCATAAGGCACAGGCCGCCGCACTCTCGACAGCTGGCCCCGGTGTTCCCTGCGAAGCAGTCGATGCGGCCGCGCGCAAGATCATCACCGATGCTGCATACGGCCCCGGCTACGCCCACTTCACTCACCGCCTCGGCCACGGAATCGGCATGGACGGCCATGAATGGCCCTACCTCGTCCAAGGCAACACGCTCCCGCTTGCCGACGGTATGACCTTCTCCGACGAACCCGGCATTTACCTGCGCGGTGAATTCGGCATCCGCCTCGAAGACGACATGCACATCACCGCCGACGGGGCAAAGCTCTTCACCGGACCCAGCCTCTCGCTGGAACAGCCGTTCGGCTAGAGAAAAAGTACAGCTAGCGTAGTGTGAGGTGCACCGCCCGGCAGGCGTTTTTCCCCAGAAAAATGCCACCGAGACAAACTCCGCACATTACACCAACTGTAGTTTTTCTCTAGAGAAACGAATCAAGATTCTCTCTCGCCTGTCCATGCTTTTCTTTCCTCTTAGGGATGTCCAGAGGGGATCTTTCTTTTTTAGAGAGAAACCTCTGCGGGATCTTGGAGGGAGACGAGCCACTGATCCCAGGTAAAGCCCTTCGCCCGCACGAAATCGACATGCTCTTGGCGTTTCTGCTCCATCCGCAACGCACTTGTAGGATTCACATTCGCAGCGCGGCCTGCAGGTATCGCGCTCGCCAAAAGGGCAACCAGCACCACACCGGCGATGGCGAAGGTATAACTCGCCGCATCGAGAGACTTCATCCCATACAGCGAGCTTTCGAGCCCCTTCCCAACCACCATGGCGAGCGGCACGCCAAGTAAGACGCCGGTCGCGCATAACAAAAGGCTTCCGCGAAGGACCATCCACACTACCTGCGAGCGTTGCGCGCCGAGCGCCATCCGGACGCCAATCTCCGCGCTGCGGCGGCTTACGCGATACGCCAGTGTTCCGTATAAGCCGGTCGCGATGAGCACAACGGCCAATATCCCGAAGCAGCCCGCCAGGCGAGCGAAGAGCGCCTGTTGCGAGATGGACTGCTCGAAGACGGCGCTCTGGGTCATGGGCTCAAGCATGGGCATGTCGGGATCGATCTGCGCTATGACTTTGCGCATCGTCGGCAACATCGCCACCGGGTCGCCGGGGACGCGCATCTCGATGTTGAGCTGATTCACCGCGCCGCCCTGCGTATATGGAGTCCAGATCATCGGCCTCGGCTGTTCGGTGATGCCGGTGTACTTATGGTCTTTCACGACGCCAATGATGAGGGTCGGGTCGGTGCCCTTCGGGCCGCTGAGAACGTGTCCTACGGCACTCGAGGTGTCAAGATACTTCTTCGCGAAAGTCTCATTCACGATCACAGTCTTTGGAGCGGACGGGGTGTCAGCGTCGGAGAAATCTCTTCCCTGCACAACCTGCACACCCATCGTGTGGAAGTAGTCTGCGCCTACTACATTTCCTCTAAAGCTTGCCTGCTCCGGTTCGATTCCGTTCGGCTTGTGACCGTCCACAAGCAATCCGCCGTTGTTGTTGGACCATCCTGAGCCGGGCCGGTTGCCTACCATCGAAACGCTCTCCACGCCGGGAATGGTGCGAAGCCTCTGCTGCAGCGCAACAAAGAAGGCAATGCTTTCCTCCTCGGTATGGGTATGTGGCGGATGAACACCGAAGACCAGCAAGCCCTCGGGCTTCTGCCCAAGCGGCGTGTTCAACAGGTTTCGCAGCGTCCCGAGCAGCAAGCCCGCACCCACCAGCAAGACAACGCACATGGCGATCTGGGTCACGATCACGGCATTGCCGGCGCGCATCTTTTGCGAACTCGACTGGGAGACCGTTGCAGAGCTGCGCAGTACCATCTCCGGGCCGCTCGACATAGCAGACCGCAGCGGCGCAAGCCCAAGGACGATCGCCAACAGAAACAGCACACTCAAGGTGAACCACAGCACGGTGCGATCTGGCTGCAGGTTCGACTCGATGTGCGCCCACGATCCAAGAGCATGCGTGGCGCCTAGAGCGAGGGCCCACGCCGCGATGCCGCCCAGGCCGACAAGCAGCACGCTCTCCGTGAGTAGCTGCCGGACCATCTCCTTACGCCCTGCGCCGAGGGCGAGCCGTACGCTGAATTCCCGCTGCCTGCTCGCATTGCGCGCCATGAGCAGCATGACAACATTGCTCATGGAAATCAGAAGTACGAGGCCGACCATCGCCATCAGCGTTTTCAGTGCGCGGGAGAAGGAGTCGTCCTGACTGTCGAACTGCTTCGCCTCCGTGAATGAGAGCCGATACGTTGGATCTCCTGCACGCTTCGGGGGAACGCCGATGTAAGCCGCCTGCTCGAAGACTGCCTGCGCCCGCGCCAGCGCCTGCTCACGACTGACGCCCGGAAGCGGTGCGCACCATGAGTTTCATGCACCAGAAGTTTTGCCTGGTCAGGTACATGCCGTGTTCTGCGGGTGAACCCCACGCATTGAACTCCGGCCGGCTCTGCAGAGGAATCCAGAACTCCAGAGGCAGTCTTCCCTCAGTGCCTTCAAATCCCTTGGCGGCGACACCCACGATGGTAAAGGGAACCGACTTGATGTAGAGAGTCTTCCCAATCACATCGCGGCTGCGCCCATAGTGCGTCGCCCAGAAGCTCTCGCTGATGACGGTCACAGGCGTGTGGTCGTCCTCATCCTTCTGATCGAAGCCGCGACCTAGTCTCCGTGCCTACTCCCAGCCCGCTGAAGTAGTTGCCGCTGACCATGTCTCCCGCAGCCTCCTCCGGCATCGTGCCGACCCGCACCGGGGCCTTACCGTTAAAAGACATGGGAATATTGGCCATGACCTCCTGCAAGCCGCTGCGCTCGCGCAAGGCTTGATATACGGGATAGGAAAAGGAGGTGGCGTCCGAGTCGCCAGTCTGCGAGACGCCGTCAGGATATCCCGTTGTGTGCAGGTAGAAGACGCGGGAAGCGTCCTGCACCGGCAGCATCTTCATTAGTACGGCGTGCATCACGCTGAAGACAGCCGTATTCGCGCCCACTCCAAGCGCCAGCGTGAGCACACAGACAATCGTAAAAACAGGCGTCTTTGCCAGCTGCCGCACACCGTACTTCACGTCCCGCCACACATTTGCAAAGAGCATCGTCGTCCTCGATTCTCTCTGTCGCTGTTTCAGTAGAGTTGTGTTGCCAAACTGCCGGCGCGCTGCCCGGGCCGCCTCCCTGGCGCTCATCCCTTCGCGCTCATACTTTTCTGCGAGCATCTCCAGATGGGTGTTCATCTCTTCGTCAAAGGCGGTGTCAGCGCGTCTCTGCGTAAAGAGCGCCTTTAGCTTGGCCACGAAAGTCAGCGCGCGGTCGGACATGGCTAAGCTTTTGCCTCAAGCGCCAGCACGCGGCCGATGACAGCGGCGATGCGCTCCCAGTTTTCGGTTTCGACCGCGAGCTGCTTCAGGCCACGCTTGGTGATGTTATAAAACCGCGCACGCCGGTTGTTCTCGGAGACGCCCCACTCACTCGCAATCCAGCTCTTCTGCTGCAGGCGCAGGAGCGACGTGTAGACCGTACCCTCGTTCAACGTAAGCACGTCTTCGCTCAACTGCTCGATGCGCCGCGCAATTCCGAAGCCATGCAGCGGGCCCAATGCCTGCAACGTCTTGAGGACCATCAGATCCAGCGTTCCCTGTAAAACCTCGGACTTGTCGGCTGCCATGCCTTCTCCCTTGGATATTGCAAAGAAGCTATCACCTTCTCCTTTGCAATGTCCATAGAAGAACCTTACGTAACACTTTCTTCAAATGTTCCCTGCCGCAGCACATTGTCACAGGGCGGGACGATCGGACCGCAAATTCATCAGATCTGAATCAGTGCCCAAAGATGCGAGAGAAACGAATCAAGATTCTCGCCGCATCCACAAACGGGGCGCGATCGCGTAGTTCAGCTGCACCAGCACGATGAAGGCAATGCTCCAGTACGTATTGAAGAAGCAAAGCGCCGCACCGAGCGCATAAAGCGCTTGGGCAAAGACGATCCGGCGTCGAATCGCTCGCCGGATCTCAGGAGGGACGTCATCCTTAAGCAAGCCGGCTCTCGTCGCATAACGCCAGCTCGCGTAGAGAATCGCCCCCAAAGCGAAGATGTTCGCCCAGTACAGCATCAGCGCGGTACGAAATCCGATAAATTCCGCCAGCAGCCGAGTTGAAAACGGCAGCACCGAAACCGTAAAGAGAAACGCGATATGGATCCAGGTTAAATCGCGATTGCCGCGTTCAAAATGATTCAGCTGCGTCTGTTGCCCCGCCCAGAAGATGCCCAGAGTCAGGCAGCTCATGAGATAAGCGATGAACTGCGGCGCAAGCGCCAGCAACGCAGTCTGCAACTGGCCTTCACTATGCACCGCCTCTTTGATCGGCACATGCAGATCCAGGACCAGCAGCGTCATCGCCACGGCGAAGATGCCATCGCTCAGAGCGGCCAGCCGCTCCAGACTTTGCCCCTGGATCTTGTTATAGAGAGTCGGCATCACGCTTTAAGGGACGATTATATTGCGCAGAACCCGTTACGATTTCCGCGTTTTGCCAATGACGCATCCTCCCGGCACGTCGCCATCGAGCGCCTAATGAACTATGCTTGCAAAGAAATGATTGGGATGCTCGAACACCGGGCTTCGCAGATTCGGAATTTTCCTCCACTCAGGCACAGCAGTCGTGGTGCTCTTCGCCTCATACCTCATCAATCCCAAGCTAAGTGTTCACGGCGTCGCTCAGGAAAACGCCGCCCCGGCCCCCGCCCATCAAGACTGGCCGGTCTACGGCGGCAACGCCAACGGCAACCACTACTCGCCGCTGACCCAGATCAATCGCGAAAACGTGAAGCAACTCCAGACGGCCTGGCGCGTTGACGTCGGAACTGACGGCGGCTTGCAGACCAATCCGCTCATCGTCGGACGAACCATCTTTGTTTACAGCCCCTCCGAGGAAATCCTCGCCCTGGACGCCGCGACTGGCAAGGCGCTATGGAGCCTTCGATTCCGGAGTAAAGGCCACGCAGCCAAGCCGTGGCTTCTCTTACTGGACCGACGGCAGTCAGAGCATCCTCTTCGCCGGTGTGATGGACCATCTCTACGCGCTCGATCCTGCGACCGGCAAGCCGATCGCCGGCTTCGGCGAAGGCGGCAGCGTCGACCTGCGCAAGGATCTCGGGAATGAGGACTTCGCCAGCAACTTCGCCGTACTGACCTCGCCCGGAGCGATCTACAAAGACATGATCATCGTCGGCTTCCGCGCGCCGGAGACGCATCCCGCTCCGCACGGCGATATCCGCGCCTACGATGTGCGCACCGGCAAGCTGCGCTGGAGCTTTCATACCATCCCCCACCCCGGCGAGCCGGGTTACGAGACCTGGCCCAAAGACGCATGGAAGACCGCCGGGGCGGCAAACAACTGGCCCGGCATGGTCGTCGACCAGCAACGAGGCATCGTCTTCGCCCCAACCGGCTCCGCGGTCGATGACTTCTACGGCGCGGACCGCGTCGGCAACGACCTCTACGCCAACACCCTGCTCGCGCTCGACGCCAACACTGGCAAACTTATCTGGCATTTCCAGGGCGTTCACCACGACATCTGGGACCGCGACTTCCCCTCACCACCGGTTCTCGTCACGGTTCAGCGTGATGGCAAATCGCATCGACGCAGTCGCCCAGACCTCCAAGCAGGGGTTCGTCTACCTCTTCGAACGCACCACCGGCAAACCGCTCTTCCCCATGGAGGAAAAGTCTTACCCCGCATCAACTGTCCCTGGCGAGGCTGCCTCGCCAACCCAGTCGTTGCCGCTTGTGCCTGCCCCCTTCGCCCGTCAACTTCTCACCGCCGACATGCTCACCAACCGCACTCCCGAGGCCCACGCCTGGGCGGTCGAGCAGTTCAGCAAATTCCGCAGCGACGGGCAGTTCATTCCTCTCAGCGTCGGCAAGGAAACCATCGTCTTTCCGGGATACGACGGCGGCGCTGAGTGGGGTGGGCCCGCGGTCGATCCTCACAAGGCAATCATCTATGTCAACGCAAACGACGTTGCCTGGACTGGCAGCCTCGCCGAGAACCAGGCCGGCGGCACGGGGTTCACGCTGTATCAAAGCCAATGTGCGCTCTGCCACGGAGCCAACCGTAAAGGTTCGCCCCCGCAGTTTCCGGCTTTGCTAGGGGTGAGCGACCGTCTCTCGGACTCCGCCATCGAATCGCTCATTCATGCCGGCAAAGGCCGAATGTCCGCCTTCCCAGCCATTCAGGGAGAGAGCCTGCATGATTTGATCGAATATCTCCACACCGGACCCGGTCCTGACGCCTCAACCCCGGCCAAGCTCGTCTCCGCTGCACCGGTGGGGGCGGCACACGATCCTGAAGGCGCCCTGGTCTATGCCAACCACTGCGCAGTCTGCCATCAGGACAACCTGCAGGGCCACTCGCCCACCTATCCCTCGCTGGTCGGCGTCCGCGATCGCCTCAACGATGAGCAGATTACCGACATCGTGCACAACGGCAGAAAGAGGATGCCGCCGGTCCCTGGATTGACAGATCAGGAAATGACCCAACTCCTTCATTTCCTCGGTGCCGGAACCATGGGAGTTGGCGCGAGTCCACAGGCGCCCGGGACCAATAACAAGGTCGAAGCGCAGCCCGTGGGCGGAAACTCCGGCGAAGCACTCAAATACCACTTCACCGGATACAACAAATTGCTCGACCCCGACGGATACCCCGCCGTCGCAACTCCGTGGGGAACACTCAACGCCATCGACCTCAACACCGGAAAATATCTATGGAAGATTCCCTTCGGTCAGTATCCCGAGCTTGCCGCGAAGGGAATGACGCAGACCGGCTCTGAAAACTACGGCGGCCCGATCCTGACGGCCAGCGGCCTCCTCATCATCGGCGCCACAAACTTCGACCGCAAGATTCGCGCCTACAACAGCGACACTGGAGAATTGCTTTGGGTAGGCGATCTGCCCTTCGCCGGAAATGCGACCCCAGCAACCTACATGGTTGACGGCAGGCAATACATCGTAATCGCTGCCAGCGGCGTGCGCGACAAGAAACACCCACAGGGAGCGGCCTATGTTGCCTTTGCCCTACCCTAAGCGGCCAACCCCGAGCTCTCGATGAGCAGAACGCCAGCCTTGGCAAATTCAGCCTCGATCCTCGCGACCGATCCATCCAGATCGATCGCCCGGCACGCGTCCCGCACCACCACCGCCTCGAACCCTAGCCGCCTCGCATCAAGCGCGGAATATCCGACACAGTAGTCGTAAGCCAGGCCGACCAGAAAGACCCGCGTCAGCCCTCGGTCACGCAGATATCCGCCCAACCCGGTCGGCGTAGTCTTGTCATTTTCAAAGAAGGCAGAATACGAATCGATGTGCGGCCGAAAGCCCTTGCGAAGCACCAACTGGGCCTGCGGAAGATGAAGCGAAGGGTGAAACTCGGCACCCCATGTCCCCTGAACGCAGTGATCCGGCCAAAGCGTCTGCATTCCATGGGAGACCTCGATCGACTCGAAATGTCTCTTTCCCTGGTGCACGCAGGCAAACGAATGGTGTCCCGCAGGATGCCAGTCCTGAGTCAGCAGGATTTGATCGAAGGCAGGAGCCACGTGATGAATTACGTCAATGACCTTGTCGCCGCCGGAGACAGCGAGCGCCCCGCCCGGACAGAAATCATTCTGAACATCGATGACAACCAGCACATCAGAAGAAGCCGTCCGCTGCATGCGTAAATTCTATCCCGCGCGGCACCGAATATTGGTTGTCCATGCAACCTGAACTAGTGTTGGGTGAGCAAAGGCATTTCGACCCACTTGCCGCTACTTCACCATCGCAAAATCCTGGTCGGCCAGCTTCTGCGTAGCCGGCACCTGATCATAGAGCGTGCCGCGCATCTTATGCAGTTCGGAGTCGTCTGGGTGTGCCGCAATCAGGATCGAGTAGGCCTCCGCTGCGTCATACCAGACCCGCTTGTCAAAGTAGACCTGCGCCCGCGCTCGGTCCCCCGCCTCACCAGTCTGGGTAATCGCAGCCAGCGCGGCCGCGATCGCCTCGCGGTCCGCCCCTCCGGCAATGACGATTAGCGCAGAATCCGAAGTGCCGCCCATGATGTCGATCTCCGGCTGCACGCTCCAGGAATAGGTGCTGCCTGGTTTGAACGGCGAAGCAGTCTCGGGGTAAGTAAACGATGTGCCGTCCACCGTTGTGTCAAAACTGGTATGGTCCGCCAGGTCTTCTATGTGCAGCTTGTATTTAGTATCGGGCGTGCCGCTCCATTGCAAAGTCGGGTGCAGCGAATACGCTAGTCCCTTGTCTGGAGCGAAGAGCTTGACCGCTCCAATGCCCCTGGAAGCCCCACCAATCTGATTGGCTCCGCTGTGCTTCGCCGGAGTGAGCCCACCGTGGGCCCCCTGCGACGACAGGTCGAAGCCATCCAGCTTCACACGTGCCGGACGCGGCTGAGTGGGAGTTGGAGTCGTCTGGGCGCCCGTCGAAGTTCCCGCCGATTGACCGCTCGCGTAGGATGCCAGGCCCAGAACTGCAGCGCCCAAGGCCGCTTCGCCCGCGATTCTTACAAGTAGTGGCGTTCTCATACCCCTGCTCCTCGAGTCTCCTGGTTAGATAACGGAATTGCTTCCTGCCTGGATGTCTGCGTCTCCGCCGAATAGAGCATGAGCGGCTCCTCGAAACCCCGCACCGGGGTCGTACCCAGCGGGTAGAGATTCGGGAATACGTCCTTCACGATCTCGTAAGTGTCACCCGACATAACAATTTCGGTGTGAAAATCCTTGTTCAGGCTTTCCAGTCGCGAAGCGAGATTGACGGTCTCACCGATCACAGAATACTCCAGCCGGGTTGCCGATCCCACATTACCGCAGGTCAGCGGCCCGGTATGAATACCCACGCCGATGTGCACGTCCGGAAATGGAGCGTGCGGATCTCGTTTCAGGTTAAGCTCTTCCATCCGGCGCAACATGGCAAAGGCGGTCTTCACCGCCTCGCAGGTGTCTTCTTTTAGTCCGCGCGACAAGGGAACGCCGTAAACCACCAGCAAGCCGTCGCCGATGAACTTGTTCAATAGGCCGCCGTGCGCGCGGATGATGTTGTCCATCTCCGTGAAGTATTCGTTAAGCCACTGCAGCACCGTCTGCGATGCGATGCCAGCGCTCATGGCAGTGAAACTGCGGATGTCGGTGAACAGCACCGTGGCTACCTTCTCCTGCCCGAGCAGACTTACCTCGTCCCGGCGTCGCCAGATCGTCTGTGCAACCTCTGGATCGACATATTTCGAAAACAGCCCCATCAGCTGGGTGCGCTGCGCTTCGCTCTCGGAATGAAGCACTCGCTCACTGAAGTATTGATAGGCCAAGCCGAGCGGCAACGCTGCCGCGGTGGCAATGGTCGTTGTTAAATAGGGGAACCAGATCCGCGCATAGGTGAATAGATATTGTGCTGCCAGGTAAATGCCCAACAAGATAAGAACGTTTGAGAGAAATCCGCCGCGCAGCGAGAGAATCACGACCAGATACACCGCTCCGGTGACCACAACGAAGTTGATCGACCAGAGCAGCCAATTCGGCGTCGAACCGATGGCCGTTCCATCCAATAGGGTCTCGATGGCCGCCGCATGCAGCGCCGTACCCGGAATCCGCTCTCGACGCCCGTCCTTTTGTGCCACGCGAAAGATCGGAGTAAACCATTGGTCACGCGCGGCGTCGCTGCCTTGCCCGACCAGCACCAGCTTGTTGTGGAAGTCGCTGTCCGGTGCCTGGCCGCTCAAAACGTCCCATGCCGAAATGTGTTTCACCGGATTCGGCGACCAGTGTCCGATCTTTACGGTCTTCTCCACGGGATCGTCATACGGAACGGGGTGGCCACGAAACGTAGCCCGTTTGGCATCTAATGGCTTCAGAGTGCAGTCGCTGCAACCCGGATCGACCGTCGCGAGGTACTGCTCGGCAAGAAACACAGGAAACGAGGCCCTTGTCTTCTTGGTTTTCTCATCGTAGGCCTCCAAGCGCATCTGCCTGATGAATCCATCGTCGTCGAAATCCATGTTGACGCCGGAATACCCCATCGCCCCCGGCTGTCCCTCAACGCAATACCCGGAAGGCATCGAACTGTCCTCCGGCTGGCAGAACTGCGCCAATGGCATAGCCCCTGGAATCTGTCCGTCAGAGGCTTGCGCGGCCAGAATCACATTGCCCGCTTTCGTCAGCGCGTCCTGCATCACCCGGTCGTCTTCCGGATCGCGCGGCTCGGAGAGCAGAATATCCAACCCAATCACCGCCGGATGGGCGTTGCCTACTTGCTGAATGACCTGCGCGATAATCGATCGCGGCATCGGATATTGCTTCACCTGCCCAAAGGTCTGATCGTCAAAGTCGACAAAGACGACGTCTGGCGACGGTTCCGCATACCTCCCGTGGTTGACTAGAAAGTCGTAAGTCCAGCTCTCCAGGTCGCCGTACGGGACCCAGTTCGCCAGCAACGCAACCAGAACACAGATCGTCCCCGAGAGGACTACCGAAACCAGCAGACGATCGGGAAGGCGGCGCATCGATCAGACTCCTTGCAGATAACTCTGCGCTTTCGACCAGGCGAAGGAAAGAAATAACTTCGTTGTACCATTATCGCGGCAATGCATTTTCGGGACTACCGCCATCGACACTCCGCTTATCTTGTAATGCGTGAAAACCAATGGTGAAGTTCCACGATTTAAGGGATACTGATCGGGCAACGCCAACCGGCCGCGGCGGCGGCCCAGAAATGCGATGAGAGTTCCATCTAAACACTCCGGAAACTTTGAGCGTCTCACCATGGCGCTGGCCGCGCTGGTCCTCGCCGTTACCGACATGGGATGCGGCGTGACCGTCACTCCCTTCCCGTCCCCTACAACCACAACCGAGCAGCAGGAAGCCGCCGTGCTCACCGCCGCCGACGTCGACTCGATCGTAAAGGCGACAGCCGCCTCTGTGAATGTTCCGTTCGTCATCGGGGTCACTGACCGATCTGGCAATATTCTCGCAATCTACAAGAAAGCAAATGCCCCGGCGACGGCCGTCGGCAATTTTAGCCAGGTCGAGCCGTCGGACCAGGTTGCCGTCTCGCTGGCCATGAGCACCGCCTTCTTCTCGAACGATCAGGCCCCCATCTCCACCCGAACCATCCGCTTCATCTCGGCGACGCATTTCCCTCCGGGGATCTCCTTTACCTCGAGCGGCCCGCTCTACGGCATAGAAAACACCAACCGCGGCTGCGGGTTCAACGTCACCTATCTTCCCGGTCAGAGCCTCCCGATTCCCACCGCGCTTACCGGAGGACCCGGACTCGGCATCCTCACCGGCAAGCCCACCGAGACCGATAGCAATTCCGACAATTTTGTCGTGAACCCCGGCGGCGTCCCCATCTTCAAGAATGGATTAGCTGTAGGGGGCGTCGGCGTTGCCGGCGCCGATCCCGCCACAGCCGAATACGCCGCTTACGCCGGCACGGTCCTGAATGGCTTTGCTCCGCAAGTTCCCGTCCCTGGAGAGGTCTTCGTCAACGGGATCGCGCTTCCCTTCGTCTCGCAGACCACGATTCCCGCAGGTGTAGGCGCCGGCGCCGCCGATGGCAGCTACGAAATGGCCCCTCAGCCCAGTCCTGGGCCCACTCCGCAAGGCGATCTGATCGCTGAAACCGGAAGCACCCTGGGCGGCCTGACTCTTGCTCAGGTGCAGTCCATCGTGCAGAGCACGATCACCACGGCCAATCTCACCAGAGCGGTGATCCGACTGCCGGAGGGCGCACGAGCCCGCTTTGCGATCGCCGTCGCCGATCTCGACGGACACCTCCTTGCCCTCTACCGGATGCCCGATGCGACAATGTTCTCGACCGACGTCGCCATCGCCAAAGCCCGCAATGTCATTTACTTCTCAACCGCAACCGGAGAACTAAATCAGGTTCCCCCCGGAACCGCCGTCACCAACCGGACAATTGGCTTCGGCGCCCAACCGCTTTACCCCTCCGGTATTGACGGCACCGCACCCGGACCATTCTTCAATCTCTTTCAGTTCGATGTGGCCAATCCCTGCACCCAGGGCCATCAACCCGCCAACCCAAATCAGAACGGAGTGGTCTTCTTCCCCGGCAGCGTCCCGCTCTTCGTAAACGGCAAGCTCGTCGGAGGCCTCGGCGTCTCCGGCGACGGCGTCGATCAGGATGACTGGGCAGCCGCAGGCGGAGCCACAGGATTCCAGGCACCCGCAAAAATCCGCGCCGACCAGATCATCATTCGCAACGTCCGCCTTCCCTACCAGAAGTTCCCGAGAAACCCTGAGGATTAGCTCATTGCTCCAACCCCTGAGGCTCGCGTTACTAACAACCCTGATCGTGTGCCCCTATCTGGCCATTGCCCAGACATCGTCTGCGACCCCGCCCTCTGTTCGCCCAGCGCCGCCCACCCGCGACCCCCACTCGCTCGGCTATGTCACGGCCAAAGAACTGCCCGACGGCGCGGTGCCTCCGGCTAAACGCCGACGGAAACTTCATCATTGGCCCGACCCACAATCCCGCGCCGGAGATGTCTTCGCAACCAGGCGTGCCGCAAGGAACGATCGTCGAGTTCACCATGAGCTCGGCAGACAGCAAGTTTTATCCAGGCATTGCCCGAGATCCTGGAACGTTTGGAACGCCAGACCCCGCCAATCCCGCCAAACTCATACTCACCACCAGTCACCCTGCTCCCTACACCCGCAAAGTAACCGTCTACGTCCCAAAACAGTACATTCCCGGAACGCCCGCGCCCTTCATCGTCGGTGCCGATGGCCCCGACCGTCTTTTATTCACCGCTCTGGATAGCCTGATCGCAGAGCACAAAGTCCCTGTCATGGTCGCCATCTCCATCAGCAACGGCGGAGGCGACGCGCAGGGCAGCGAACGCGGCCTCGAATACGACACCATGTCCGGCCACTACGCCGAATTCGTCGAGACCGAAGTGCTTCCGCTCGTCGAAGAGAAAGCCAACGTCAAGCTCACCAAAGACCCCGACGGCCGTGCGACGATGGGCGGCAGTTCCGGCGGCTCCTGCGCCCTGATCATGGCATGGTATCACCCCGAGCTCTACCACCGCGTCCTCACCTATTCGGGAACCTACATCAATCAGCAGTGGCCATGGAACGCCGAGACCCCGCAGGGCGCATGGGGATTTCACACACAACTGATCCCCAATACTCCGATCAAGCCAATACGCATCTGGATGGAGGTCGGCGATCGCGACCTCTTCAACCCCAACGTAATGCGCGACAACATGCACGACTGGGTTCTCGCCAACGAACTGATGGCCAAAGTGCTCGCCGCCAAGGGTTACCACTATCAATTTGTCTTCGCCCGCAACGCCGGCCATGTCGACCACGCCGTCAAGCAACAAACGCTGCCTGAGGCCCTCGAATATATATGGCAAGGCTATCCGGTCAATGTGACGAAGCCCTGACCTCCGCGACGAGTTGCAATTGCCTTCGCAAGTTCCTACTCTCAACACATGACCCAGGAAACTTGGACCGCTGTTGATGGCTACCTTGTTGAGACCCTCATCCCCTCCGATCCAATCATGCAGGAGGCCCTGAAAAGAAATACCGCCGCAAATCTTCCCGCAATCGATGTAGCTCCCAATCAGGGCAAGCTACTGTACTTGCTGGCAAAGATGCGCGGAGCAAAGAGAATCCTCGAAATCGGAACGCTCGGAGGCTACAGCACCATCTGGCTGGCTCGGGCGCTACCCGAAGAAGGAACGCTGATCACTCTCGAGCTTGACCCAAAACACGCCGAAGTAGCGACAGCGAACATAGCTGGCGCAGGTCTCTCGTCCAAAGTCGAAGTCCGGCTAGGCCCCGCTCTCGATTCGCTCTCGAAGTTGCACGCCGAGGGAGCGAAACCCTTTGACTTCATCTTCATCGACGCCGACAAGCCCGGCTACCCGGCGTACTTCGATTGGTCGATGCGTCTCTCCGGACCAGGCACCGTGATCATCGCAGACAATGTCGTCCGTGAGGGAGCCATCATCGAAGCCGAAAGCACAGACACGTCCGTCCAGGGGGTTCGTCACTTCTTCGAGAAGATCGCCGCCATTCCGAACCTTGAGGCGACCGCTTTACAGACAGTAGGAACCAAAGGCTACGACGGATTTGCGCTGGCGGTCGTTGTCTGATGCGGCAGACCGTCTCCGATGCCTCTCTCCCTCACTGGTCATCAACCGAGAACGCCAGCAATACATTTCCAGGCATCCCGCCCCACTGTCCGTACCCCGAGTTGACATAAAGGATGCCATGGCTGATCACCGGCCCCGCGACGTCGAGAGATCCGCCATTGGCCTTTTGCCCGTTCACGGTTTCATACTCACGCTCAGTATCCACGTCCCAAATCACTTCGCCGGTCAAGGTCGAGTACGCTCGCAAGTGCCCATCGACGGAACCCGAAAAAACCGCGCCCGCGGTCGCCGTCACCGCCGCCGACTGCGCCGGACTGCATTGCTTCCGATCGCCGCAGCTCGGCGGCTTGGCGCTCCACACTTTTTCGCCACTGCTCAACCGCAGCGCGAAGAGGCCGCCGCCCTTAACGGGATCTAACACCAGCCTGTACCCCAGAGGAGAAGACTTGTCCGGAATACCGCTGACCGTTTGATCCGAAACGGCAGCGTACATATTCTGTCCATCGGCGGCGGATCCCCATTCGATCCCGCCCAGCGACCCACCTAGGCCGAGACGTGTCTGCCACAGGATTTCGCCTTCACGATCGGGATCCAACGCAGACGCGATGCCCGACTTCTGCTCAAGCACGAGTGCACGCCGCCCATTCGCCAGCGCCACGAGAATGGGAGGCTGCCCAAAATCAAAATCGTGGCCGCTCGCCATTGGCCCCATGTTATACACATCGTCCGGAGTCACTTGTTTGGACCACACAACCTTGCCAGTCTTCGCGTCGAGCGCCAGCACCGCGTCGCTGGTTTTGCTCGCAGGCGTCGAATAGTTATCGCCAGTCGAGATATAGAGCAAGTTGAGCTTTTCATCGAAGGTCGGGGAAGACCACACGGCGGCTCCAGACGGGCCGCGCAGTTGGGTCCCGGCTTTGTTCTTCTCCGTTGGCTGCGCTGCCTCGGCGATGGTGTCGGTCTTCCAAATTGTCTTGCCGGTTGCGGCTTCGAGAGCAACCACACTGCCGCGGAAGGTGCAGCACTCATATCCCGGAGACGCCGCCAGCACTTCCTCGTAAGAAGAGATCGGCACGTAAACAACTCCGCCATGTAACTGTGCGCCACCGGTGATCATGGCGGCGGGATGGTCCGAGGCAGCCACTTCCCAAAGTAGCTTGCCGGTTGAGGCGTCGACGCTGTAAGCATGCGCGGCCTGGTCTCCGAAGTAGATCGCCACAGGCTTCCCGGAAGTGCCCGCAGGCCCGAGGACAACGGGGCTGCGAACCGACGCACCCGCATCGAACGTCCACTGGATGCAGCCTGTCTTTGCATCGAGCGAATAAACCTGCCCGGTCAGACTCGCGACAAAGACGCGTCCCCCGCCAACCGCGACCTGAGAGCGAACCGCCGTCCCATCGCCTAAACCGAATGCCCATTTCAGCTTGAGCTTCGGTACATCCCCAGCTGCCATTCCGGCGGTCGCTGCGTCTGCGAACCGCGAATTCACGATATCGCCACCCCAGCCCTTCCACCTGCTGGATTCCAGAACGATCGGCGATGTCTGATTTTTGGCGTTACAAAACGCCGCAGGTGGTAGAGCCGCGACTGTTTTCAGGTCGGGCGAGCCCAGATACTTCGCGACCGCGTCGCGTTCTCCGCCAGTCAGACCTGCCGCCTGCGTCTTCATGAGCCCAGTGTCAAGCGCCTGCAGAATCGAGGAAGAAGACATGGCCCGGAGCGCGGTCACTGGCGGAATTCGGCCACCTCCCGCGTCATGGCACATCGCGCAACGCGCCTTATAGACCGCCGCGCCATCCTGGGCGAAGACTGTTGTCGCCCACAGGGCAAGAAGGAGCAGCCTTCGCATTAAGAGTGGGCCCTCTCGAACGGCCGGCTGTTACCGTATCGCCGCCGAAGTCTTCTTCATCTGCGCGGCAAACTTCGGGGCGCTGTAGGCGGAGGGATTATCCAGCAGACGGTACATCTGGTCGATGTCGCCCTTCAGCTCCGGATTCGGCGTGCCGAGGTTGGCATAGGCGAGATAAAGCGAATCCAGCGCCATCGCCGCCTGTTCCGCCGAACGCTCGCCGTCGAGAGAGATCCCCTCGGAATCGTTCGCAATCTCGCGCATCAGCTGCTCGGTCTGAGCGCGATCGTAGGTTTTATCGCGCATCTTTCGTGCCAATTCGCCGGCCAGCTGCGCGCCGCGATCGCACTTGGCCGCCAGCGCAGTGCGGTCAGGCTGAAGTTCGGCGACAAGTGCGGAGATTTCAGTCATCGTTGAGGCCAGTTCAGCTTCCGTCGTCGGGTCGGCGCTCTTCGCCAGATGCCGAAAAACCACATACCGTGAGGGATTGTAGGGCGGATTTCCCGGCCTCCGCGTCCCATAGCCTTCCTGCTGCCGCCAGCTGTCCTCCGGCTTCGTCAGGCTGTGGTGACAGGTAAAGCAATCCATCTCGGTGTACTCCGGCCAAACTGCGGGGTGTTCCGGCGACCATCCCTGGCCTCGCGCATGCCGCGCCAGCCGGATCAGACTTTCCTCGAGTTGTGTCGCTTGCCCGACACTCCAGATACGCACACCAAAAAGCTTGTCGTTAATTGGATCTTTCGAGTCAGGAGCCTTTTCCACCCAGTGCGGAGGCTCGATCGAGCTGAAGGAATCAAGCTCAAATGTAAGGTCGGGATGACCCGCAGCCAGCATCTCGTGGTCTACTTCCAACCCCGGAGCTCCCAAGTGGCAGGTCAGGCACTTCTCCGAGCGAATTGCGAGGTCTTTGTTGTCAACCAGACCCAATCTCACCATGTCGGCATGTTTGGCGTTCGCCTCGACGTGAGGCCCGAGCCATTTTTCTGCCGGCCCATGGCAGCTCTCGCAACTCACGCCCTCTGCAATGTCGAATTGCGTACCGCGCTCCGTGGCGGGAACCGAGAGCGCATGGCAAACCAGGCATTTCTGCGCCTGGGTCGGATCGCCAATCTTCAGGATCTTCGCCATCCGCTGTGCCAGCGGCTGATTCAGCACGGTATACGCTCGAGAATGCCGGTCTTGCACGATCCAGGTGCTGTATTCGTTCTGCAGGACCTTGGTGGTGTCCCGCGCTTGAATGCCGCCATGGCATGCCGAAGCGCTGCACGAACCGGGGCCCACATACTTGTATCCTTTGCTTGCGTCCGCAGGCAGCGCCGAGGCCTGTAACATCCTTGTGATCTGACTTCCGGAAGGATTGGTCGCCTGCGCTAAAACGGTCCCGGCGCTCGCGCAGAGAAACACCAGAGGCAATATCGCCGCGACGTTTCGAGAGCCGACCGACCCTGAAAATTTCATCCCGCTCATCTAACCGTAAATCCGAGCACTTTGCAATCATTTCTTACTAGCCTTCGTTGGCGCTACTTGAGATACAACACAGGTACTTGATCGGAACGACTTTTGCCTGCTCTGAATGAATGTTCTGTAACAAACGGCGCGGAGCCAGGAGTGAATGATGGCAAGTCCACCAGAGGTCCAGCACGGCAACCACATTCCGGGACGAGAAACCGGAGACATTGTCGAGGACCTGCGCCATGCCCAGGAGCAGAAGGGCTACATTTCGCCATCCGAGTTTGAGGTCATCGCCCGCCGCCGCGGCCTCCACGTCAAAGACGTCCACACCGTCGCCAGCTTTTTCCCTCATTTCCGGCTGAAACCGCTGGCTCGCGCCGACGTTCGCGTCTGCGACGATATGACCTGCCACCTGCATGGAGCGAGGCAGCTTCGCGAATCTCTCGAACTCCGTTTCGCCGGCCAAACTGATGTGCTTATCCGTGATGTCTCCTGTGTCGGCCGCTGTGATCATCCCTTGGTAGTCAGCGTCAACGAGCATGTCCATCAGGAAGCCGACCTGGCCTCGACCACCGGCTTGATTCTGGAAGAACTCGGAACCAATGTCCCAGAACGGGAACCGCACCTGCCGCGCAGCTTCGCCGAACGCGGCTTGCACCTCAAAGCTGATCCTTACACCGACGAAGCCAGTCGTTATGCGGCAGTGCGCAAGCTCGTCGAAACCCGCGATTATGACGGCGTGCTGAATATCCTCAAAGACGGTGGCCTCCGCGGCATGGGCGGCGCCGGTTTCCCCGCCCACATCAAATGGAGCGGCGCCCGAAGCGCCCCCGGAACAGAGAAATTCGTCGTCTGCAACGCCGACGAGAGCGAGCCCGGAACGATCAAGGACCGCTTCATCCTCCAGCACCTTCCTTACCTCGTCTTCGAGGGGATGATCGTCTGCGGCCTGATCGTCGGCGCGCAGCGCGGTTACCTATATTGCCGCCACGAGTACGAACAGCAAATCGAAGTCCTGCGCACCGAGCTGGCTCGCATCTACTCGCTCGGCCTCTGCGGACAAAACATCCTCGGGTCGGGTCTCAGCTTTGAGCTCGAAGTCTTCGTCAGCCCCGGCGGCTACATCTGCGGCGAAGAGACCGCGCTGATGGAGGCAATCCAGGGCCATCGCGGCGAGCCCCGCAACAAGCCGCCGCGCACCGTCTCGAGCGGCGTCTGGAATAAACCGACCGCCCTCAACAACGTCGAGACCTTCGCGCTTGCCAGCAGCATTCTGAACCTCGGTCCCGAGTGGTACAAGGCGCAAGGCCGAGAGGGGTATCCCGGGCTCAAGTTCGTCGGCGTCACCGGCGGCGTCGTAAACCCCGGGGCCTTTGAGGTCCCCATGGGAATCACCTACCGTGAGCTGATCTTCGATCTCGCCGGTGGCCCACCCCCTGGCGAAGAGGTAGTTGGCTTTGCCCCCTCTGGACCGTCGTCCGGCTACCTTCCCGCATCCATGCTTGATACGCCCCTCGACTGGGCAACTCTATCCAAGTTGGGCTCGATGGTCGGCTCCGGGGCCGTCGTCGTTTGCACCAACCGCGCATGCATGCTGGATATGGCCTTCAACTCGGTACGCTTCTTCCGCAACGAATCCTGCGGCAAGTGCGTTCCCTGTCGCATCGGCACTCAGAAGATGGTGGAGATGCTCGACGCATGGATGCACGGCACTACCACCGCCGGAGACTACGGTCTACTCGATGAGCTCTCGCATACGCTCAAACAGACCTCGATCTGCGGTCTTGGCCAGATCGCTCCCGTGCCAATCCAGTCGGTCATCAAGCATTTCCCCGAAGAAGTGGACGACCATATCAAGAAGCATCGTTGCCGAGCCGGAGTCTGCTTTCCAACCGCTGGAGCCAGGCGATGAGCGAAAATCCGCAAACGCCACCTCCGACGCCACCCACGTCACCTCTCGACCCGCCGCCGGCGCCTGCGGCCAAAGCTGCACCGGCTCACGAACACGCCCACTCAGCAACGCTCACCTGCACCATTGATGGTCAGCCGGTCACCGTTCCTCACGGAACGACGATCTTCGACGCAGCTCGATTGAATGGCATCGCCATCCCAACCCTCTGCCACCAACAAAACCAGACACCCGTAGCCGTCTGCCGCATCTGTGTCGTCGATTGCGGCGAGCGCGCCTACCAGGCAGCCTGTATTCGCGAGTGCGAGCCGGACATGAAGGTGCAGACCGCCTCTCCCGGAGTCCTGGCCGCTCGCAAAACCCTCTACGAACTCCTCCTCGCCGACCATCCGGCTCCCTGCATACGCCAACAAAACAGTGGCGATTGCGAGCTCGAGACCCAGGCCGCAAAATCCGGCCTCGGCATCGATCATGGGGATTACCACGGCCTCACCCCGACGCCTTATCTCAAGCGCTCTGTACCCGTGCTTAGCCCCGACGATTCCTCGCTCTCCATCCACGTCGATTACGCCGCCTGCATCTTGTGCGACCGCTGCGTGCGCGGCTGCTCCGAGATTCGTCACAACTACGTCATCGCCCGCCAGGGAAAGGGCTATCACGCCGCCATCGCCTTCGATGACAACAAGCCGATGGGCAACTCGAGCTGCGTCTCCTGCGGCGAATGCATGGTCTCCTGCCCGACCGGCGCGCTCACCAATAAGCGCGTTCTCGGCCAGAACCTCCTCGAAACCCATCCCGAGGCGCTCAGCCCCGAGATCGAATCGCTGCTGGCGATGCCGATCTTCAAGAACGTCTCCGGCACCTTCCTCGAGCTCAATCGCGGAGCGATCATCCAGCGCCGCATCAAGGCAGGCGAAATCATCGTCCGCGAGGGCGAGAACGGCTCGACCGCTTTCTATATCGTCGACGGCAAGGCCGACGTCTATATTTCTTCGCCACGCGCCCATGTCAGCAATCCCGAACAGAAGCAGGGACTCGTCGGCCGCATCGCCAGCAAGCTGCTTTCAAAGAAGGAAGAAAAACGCGAGGGCGAATCCGGTAATCGCACCTTCATCCCCATCGACGCCTCCGTCGATCTCCCGTACGACGATCCGATAGCCGAACTCGGCGCCGGCGATCTCTTCGGAGAGATGACCTGCATGAGTTTCTATCCGCGCTCGGCGACAGTCCGCGCCAAGACGGATTGCGTCATGCTCGAGGTGCTGCGCAACGTCCTCGACGTGCTGCAGAAAAACAAGACCTTCCGCGAACAACTCGACCGCAACTACCGCACCCGCGCGCTACGTACCCACTTGCTCAGCGTGCCGATCTTCTCCACACTCGATGAAGACTTCATCACGTTCCTCCAGGACCGCGTCGAACTGGTCCGCTTCGCTCCCGGCCAGGTCATCACCGAGGAGGGCGCCGACGCAGACGCCTTCTATCTCGTGCGCATCGGCTTCGTGAAGGTCTCTCAGGTCCACAACGGCGAAGACCTCGTCCTCGCCTACTTGCCCCGCGGCGGCTACTTCGGCGAGATGGGGCTGCTCGCCCTCGAGAGCGCTCTGGTAGCCGGAAAACGCAACGCGACCTGCACAGCCCTCGATCACGTCGAGCTGGTCAAGATCTCGGCGGAAGACTTCCACGAAATGCTAAACCGATTCCCCGAGGTACGGCGCAGTCTCGAGCAGGTCGCCCGCGAACGCGCCGCCGAAAACCTCGCCCAGCAGCGCCGCACCGAACGCAACGTCCCGCTCGACAGCTATCTCGCTCAAGGACTCATGGACGCGCAAAGTCTGCTCGTCCTCGACCTTGAAAAGTGCACCCGGTGTGACCAGTGCGTCCGCGCCTGCGCCGACGCCCATGATGGAGTCACGCGTCTCCTGCGCGACGGCCTGCGCTTCGATCACTTCCTCATCGCAACCTCTTGCCGTCAATGCAAAGATCCGCTCTGCATGGTCGGCTGCCCGGTGGGGTCAATCCGCCGCCGCAACTCCCTCGAGGTCATCATCGAAGACTGGTGCGTCGGCTGCGGGCTCTGCGCCACGAACTGCCCCTACGGCAACATCAATCTCCAGCAGATCGTCCAGGAAAATACCCTCAGCGCAGCGCCCACACAGAAGGTACGCAAGGCGACCTCATGCGATCTCTGCCACAATCTGCCCGAACCGAGCTGCGTCTACGCCTGCCCTCATGACGCCGCGCATCGCGTCAAGCCCGAAGAGTTCTTCGCCGACTTCCTGAAGTCACAATCCGCCGGACTGCAGACCACAGGAGATTAGCCCGATGAGAATCGACCGCACTCATCGTCCCTGGCTGATCGGAAGCTGCCTGCTTCTCGGCTTCCTGTTTCTCATTTACATCCCCTACGCGCTGCTCTCGACCCGCGTCGGAGGTGGCACGCCGCTCGGCATTATCTACGGAGTAATCGGCTTCGGCTTCATGCTGTTCGCCGCCGCCCTCGGCATTCGCAAGCGCTTCCCTATCTGGAGGATCGGCCGCGCCCAGCACTGGATGCGCGGACACCTATGGCTCGGCACCATGGCGCTGCCGGTGATCTTCCTCCACGGCGCATTCCACTTCGGAGGCTGGCTCACAACGCTGCTTATGGTTCTGCTGATTATCGTGACCATCAGCGGACTCTTCGGCGCTTACCTGCAGCACACGCTACCGACCCGAATGATGCATGAGGTCGGCTACGAGACCATCTACGACCAGATCGACCACATCCGCGAGGGACTTGTGGCCGAAGCCGAACAGCGCTTCCAAAGCATGACTGAAGAGATGGCGCCCAGCACCGGCGCAGGCGCTACCATCGTCCTCACGTATATTGACACCGTTCCTGAGTTGCACACAGAACTCGCGGCATACACCGCCTTCTACGAAAACGAACTAAAGCCCTATCTCCAAAACACCGTAAAGAAATCGCCCTTGAAAGCCCGCGATTTTTCGACCTCGGAATTTGAACGCATTCGCACTGTACTGCCCGAGAGCGGGCACAAGACGCTGAAGGCTCTCGAAGAAATCTGCGAAGAGAAACGCCAGCTCGACCATCAGATTATCCTTCATCGAACTCTGCACGGTTGGTTGTTGTGCCATCTCCCGCTCTCGCTCGCGCTTATTCTGCTCGGGTTTATCCACGCGGTAGGAGCGATGCACTACTAGGGACGCTATGGAGATACGCAAGCGCTCACAAAAGGCGGTGGCTCGGCGGCACGACCTGAACTATTTCAAAAAAGGGTCGCCAATCCGCCATTGGCAGTGGAGGCTGGCGCTCGGCGCAATGATCGCCGGCGTGGTCTGGGTCGCCGTCGTCTCGCTCACCCACGGCCGCGAACTCCTCTCCAAAGGCCCCATATCCTCATCGCACGCCGTCTTCGGCGCGAAATGCCAAGCCTGCCACGTCGACATGAAGAGCGCTCTATCCCAGGACTCAAGCTTCCGTCGCCACGTTCCCGACGCCGCCTGCCAGAGCTGCCATCAAGTTCCAAACCACCAGGCCAAACTTGCACTGGCGTCACTGACGACCCCGGAGTGCGGCACCTGCCACGTCGAGCACACCGGCTCGATGATGCTCGCCAACGCCTCCGACAAGACATGTACGAGCTGCCACGCCGACCTGAAGAATTCGCACTACGCTTCGAATATTCAGTCGTTCACCGACGGTCATCCCCAATTCGCCCCGCTCCGCCCCGGCTACCAGGACGACCAGAAGATTAAGTTCAACCATCAGGCGCATATGCAGAAGGGCCTTAAAAGCCCGAACGGTATGGTCAGCCTGAACTGCGCCGATTGCCACCGTACGCCTGCGACGCAGGCCCTAACACCGTGGCGATTCGGAACAACGCCGCAGTTGCGTGAAGCCCCATTTGACCTCAACTCACCGCAAATGAGCCCTGCCGCTGCACCCGGACAAAACTATCCACATCCGGATCCGCTTCACCCCACTGACAACCGCGCCTACATGGCAGCCACCGCCTACGCGCAGAGCTGCCACGACTGCCACACGCTCAAGTTCGACAAGCATATCGGCGACGAAGCTCCCCACGCGTCGCCCGAGCAGGTTCGCAAATTCATCCGCGAGAAGATCCAGGCCTACGCCGCACAAAATCCCCAGGTGGTCGCGGGGGAGATACGCAACTGGTCCGACGAGCCGATGGCCAAGGTACCGCAATACCGGCCCATGCCGCCTCCGCACAATACCCAGGAGTGGATCGCCGTGCGCAGCCGCCAGGCGGAGCGCCGGCTCTGGTATCAATCCTGCAACCTCTGCCACGTAATGAAGATTCCCGACGACTCGCCCACCGTCGTCGCGGCTAGCCTGCGTTCGGTGCAGTACGACACTCTCACCGTCCACACCATGACCGTGGCGACGCTTCCGCAAGACAGCCTGACGCTGCCAACCGTCGCCCCAGCCAAGCAGAAGGCACGCTGGTTCACCGATGCCGTCTTCAGTCACCAGGCCCACATTGCGGTGAGCTGTGAATCCTGCCATGCGCGGACGCGCATCAGCAATCAGGGAAGTGACATCCTGCTGCCGGGCATCGTCTCTTGCCAGAAATGCCATGACGGCAAGAGCAGCCCGCAAGGCCCGGCGCTCGCCTCAGGCCACGCCGAGAGCGGCTGCTTCCTTTGCCACCAATATCACGACTGGAATCATCCGCAGACAGCGCCAGTCCTCCCTCGCAATCTTGAATTCCGCAGTCTCGAACCAAAAGAGATCAGCGAACTCCAACCTTTCCACTAGCCTCATACGACAAAAAACCGGGGTATTTGCTATTTGCTCTCTTGCGCCACAATCCGGCTTGCGCTAGTATACGTCGTATACGACACGTCGTCTGCGACGTGTCTGAAAGGTCGGAATGCCATGCGCTCGAACTACTACCAGTTCGCTACCTATCTCTGGATGCTCATCGGCGTCCTCTGGCTTGTTGGCATGATCTATGCGAAACCCACGGTGCGCAGCCAATCCTGGGGTTCCCGCATCTTTGAAATGAGTCTTAGCCTGCTGGCCTTCGTCATGGCATTTACCGGTACTTTCGCCCACGGCTGGCTTGGGAAACAGGTACTCTCGCCCTCCAATGCGACCGGCATAGGAGGGCTCACACTCACTTTCTTTGGCGTCGCCTTAGCTGTCTGGTCTCGCTTCCAACTAGGTTCCAACTGGAGCGCGAGTGTCACTGTCAAAGCGGACCACTCCTTGATCCGACGCGGACCCTACACTATCGTCCGCCATCCCATGTATACGGGCTTCCTGCTTGCTTTGCTTGGCGTCGCGGTAATCGTCGGCCAAATGCGGGGCTTTTTTGGCGTCGCGGTGCTCTTTCTTGCACTGCTGCTGAAATCGAGCGTCGAAGAGAGCTTTATGCTGCAGCAGTTTGGCGCGGAATATCGCCAATATCAGGGACGAGTGAAGGCACTCATCCCTTTCGTCTTTTAAACTTGGTTCATCCCATGAAACCCCCACGCAAGACTGTGCCGGACGCGTCGCTCTTGAAGCTCGCAGAGGAGATCGACCAACACCTCAACGCTATTCGCCAGCGCCTTCGGGCGCCCCTGGAAACAGCCTTTGCGAGTGGTGGCTTGACTGGTGCACAACGGGCTGTGATGCATGTCCTCGTGACCTCAGAAGGTCTCAGCCTGAAGCAACTCAGCGAACGAGTCGGCCTGGCGCATAGTACCGTCTCCGGGATTGTCGATCGTCTCGAGGCCCGCGGTTTTGTCGTCCGCAGCCAGGATAAAGCCGATCGGCGCGCGACGGTGATCGATCCTTCACCGCAGGTCCGCGAGTTTCTGAGTGAAACGATGCCCCAACTCGTCATGAGTCCGCTGACGCGGAGCTTGGCAGAGGCCAGTCCGCGCGACCGCGCAACCGTGATTCGAGGGCTCAGACGGCTGCGCACCCTGATTGAACGAAGTCAGTTCAAAACCACACAAGGCAGACTGCGCCAGGAACTTTAACCGGACGAACGAGTCGACAACCCGCCCCCGCGCCCGTTGCCGTTCTTACCGGAACCGCTTGCGCCAAACCAATTCTCAATCCCGTACTCGCGAACATATCCCGTCGACTCGGTCGAAATCGTCACCCGGACTTTGCCGCTGGCATCGCAACTGTAATCCTCGCGAACGAGAAAACTCTGCGGCGCGTCAAACCGGCTCACGGGTTTACCGGCAAGCTCAGCCTCCTGCTGTAGCTGCCTATCAAAAGGAAAAAGAATTTCGGCCCAATTTGTGATTTCCCCGGTTGGCTGGCCGTGCGGATTCAGGTGTGTGCATTCAAGGTAGCGGAAATGCCCGATATTATGCGCCGGCTGATAGGCCCGTGAACTATGCAACACTGGCTCACCCGGAGAGGGTAGTTTCGCCCCGCGCGGAAAGATCAGATCGAACGTGATGTTCTGGCCGTCGTCGGATTCGCGCCACAACCCAAAGTTCTCGGTGAACTGGTCAGTGATCTGGTCTTCACCCCGCTCCGTCTGCGCACCGGCGCGGATCGCCAATCCAACAGCGCTCGCCGAACGCATGTAAGCGGAACGCTTCACCCGGCGGCCAAAGGTCTCTTTCAAGACCCTCGCTACTGGGGGCAACTCCGACCCGCCGCCGGTCACATAGAGCGTATCGACTGGAATATCCGGCTCACTCGCAAGCAGCCGCTCGACCACCTCGCGCGTAGACTCAATCAACGGGCGGCAGCGCTCGTAATACGCGTCGACCGGAACCGTCACCTGCTCCCAACCGGAGTGAGCCCGTTCCAGATCGATCGTCAACTTTCGCGTATTAGGATTCAGCGACTCTTTCTTCTCGCGACACTCTTCAAGCAGCTGGTTCGATTCGTAGTGGCTCAGAGAAGACGCCGACCGTCCCGACAACTCCATCGCCAGATCGGCAAGAATTCCATCAAAATCTTCCCCGCCAAGAGTGGGGATTCCATCCGTCGCGATAACGGTATGTTCCGTCTCGCCGAGCGCTACCAGGGATACATCGAAAGTCCCGCCCCCCAGGTCATAGACCGCCAGCCCGTTGTTACGCCCCTTACGCTCCTGGCTGTTGCGATGCGCGAACTCAAGTGCCGCGGCAGTCGGTTCATTGAGCAGGCCAAGCACCTCAAAGCCACCAACCCGCGCAGCATCCTCAGTCAGGAAACGCTGGTTGCTGTTAGCGTTCGCCGGTACGCCCAGCATCGCCTCAAGCTTCTCGCCCTTTTTCGCGCGGAGGTTCGAGCGCTCGCGCAAATCCCCGTACAACGCCGCCATCGTCTCTTCCAGAAGCAGTTTTACCGGCAAATGCTCGCCGCCAATCTCAATCTGAGTGTTTGGTCCGGCTCCTCGAAGGAAACGCTTCAGCGAACGCACCACGCTCCAGGCTGAATCGTTTTGCCGCGCGACCGCCTCCCATCCATAAAGTCTTGTGCTTCCCTGCACGGCCACGGCAGGCGGAAACCAATCGCGTACCTCGGCTTCAGGGGTCTCAAAGTTGACGATAGGGAAGTTGCCACGGTCGGAAGCGGCGACCACAATACGGGTCGTTCCGAAGTCGATACCAATTTTCATCTCACAGTCATTTTATCGCGCGCTCATCGCCTAATCCGAGCAACAACACGCAGCTGTGGATATCGAGGCCTTTACTTCTGCTCAGCCTTCGCCTGCACTGATGCCGCAGGCGTCATCTCCGAAGCCGGCCCAGGAGGTGCATTCGTCACCGTATACAACTCTCCATTCCGCAAGTACAGCCGCTGCGCCTCTTCATGATTGAAAGGCCGCGCCCCGCGCCGCCCAAAGACCGACAGTTGATTCCCATCCTCATCAACCGCGCGGTCACGATCGACTCCCTTGGAAACGACCAGCGCCTCGCCACCCATCTTCCGCGTTGCGATCAGCTTGGGCGCAGGCTCAGGGCTGAACCCGTAGAAATTCGGCTGCGTCTTCGGCCCAAAGATCTCAACAACCCGCATCCCGTTCTTGCCATCGGCGACGAACGCAAACTGCTCGGAGCTCACCATCCCGATCTTCACATCGCGTACATCGTTGAGCGCCCCACCGGCATTGAACATCTGCGCTAGCTTCGGTTGCTCAGGCTTCTCCACATTGACGATTGCAATGCCATTCTTGCCAGCGGCGACATACGCATAAGTGCGCGCCACATAAACATTGCGCGCATCGTCTACCGCCACCTGCGCCTGGGCAATCGACACAGGATTATCAAGATGAGTCACATCAAAAACCTTCAAGCCCACGCGATCAACAATAAAGGCGTATCTGAACTGAATAGCCACACCGCGCGGATCATCCAGCACCGGCATACCAATCTCCGCAACGATCTTCGGATGCAGCGGGTCCGCCAGCGCCACAACCTCCAGTCCTCGATTGCAGAGAATATACGCATATGTTCCAGCAATCGTGATACGATGCGCGCCCGTCAGCTTGCCATCCGGATTAAACGTCGCTCCGCGTTTCAGAAAGTTATTCTGCGGATCGCCGTCCAGCAACGTACCCACACCCTTCTTCGGATCGCCCACAACCACCAACCCCTCTTCACGGTCGGCAACAAAAAGGAAGGCATAGAGCGGAGCAATGCCCTGCTCTTCATTCTCGGGAATCTGCTTCCGCAGCGGATCAAGCGCTAACGTGCTCGGCGAAGCAATCGCGGCAGCGTCCTTCGTCTTCAGATAGAAGCGCTGCCCCAGCGGCGAAACCGGAGCGGTAATCACGCGCTGCGCTTCGTCCTTTACATCCACATCGGCGACATCGTAAGCGCGCACCCCGCCATGCCCCAGCGCCGCATAGAGATACTCGCCGCGCAGTTGCACGTCCTCCACATTGCCCGCGTGGCTATATCCCTCCGTCAGCAGCCGTCCATGATCGGTGAACTTCTTATAGTCATCCGGATACGCCATCTGCTGCAGGTCGCTGCCAATAATCGCTGGCGGCTCAGTGCTCTCGGCGATGGGCACAGCCTCAAAGCCATGCTTCCCCGCAGCAACATAAATGTACTTGCCCATGAAGTTCAGGAAGTTCGTGCCCTGCACCAACACCTGCGCCATCCAGGCGTTGTTGTCCTTCTCGGCGGAGACATGGCAGTCGGTACACTGCTTCGTTTCCTTGGCGCGGACGGTGTGTGGTACATAAGTGCTGAAAGCCTCACCGCTAAATCCAGGCGCGGAGACCGTCTGCTGCGTCTGATACAGCCAATCCCGGTTGGCATTCTGCGAGCTCACCACCACCGCGCAAGCAGAGCGCACCGGCGCAACACGATTTCCGGTCACCGTACCGTCGATACCCAGCATATATACGTCGTCGCGCAACACGTGAAAGTCATAAGTCGTATAGTTGCGCGTCGTCAGCCCTTCGTTATGCAGCATTGGCATCTTTTGGTTAGCAATCATCTGCAAATGGCAGCCAAAGCATGAAGTCGTCCACGAAGTATGGCAGCTATAGCAGGTCATCCTGCCGTTGCTGTGCGCCAGAGCGGCCTCGTCAGAGATCGTTCCCCAGTGAATCCCGTCCTTCTGGATTGTCTTCGCCAGCCGCGATTTCTCGCTATAGTGCGCGTTGCCCGGCGTGATCGTATCCAGCACCTGCACGACCTCCCACTCTGTCCCCTGCTCCACATTCGAGCGCTGCCAGAGCTTGCCGTCGCGCCAGTAAAACCGCGCGTCCTTCCACGGAGTTCTCATCCGAAGCAAGTCGCTCGACTCATCCTGCGCCGAAGCCGGCCCACTGGTCTTCAACGTCGCCTTGCGCGCGATCGTACCATGACAGTCTTCGCACGAAATCTCAATCGCATTCCGCGTCTCGCCATAGAGCTTGCCGTTCCCATGAGCGTCCTGCTCAAAGTGGCAATCCACACAGTGCATCCCTTTTTCAAGATGAATGTCTTTCAGGTGCACCGACTTCGCCAGCTTATCCGGATCCTCGTTCGAGATGCGTGTCCCATCCTGGTCAAGCAGGTAGCCCTCGCGGTCGCGTTTGAAGACCGCGCGGAAGATCCAGCCATGGCTGTGAAAGTCCGCAAACTGCGTATCCTTCAAGTTCTTGTTGAACTCCGGTGACCCAACCATCTTCAGGAAGTCGACATCGCTCCAGTTGCCCTTAGGCGCCGACCCCTCAGGATTCCGAACCCGTACATCGTGGACCGCCTGCTCCGACGGGTTCTTCTGCTTCGCCGGATACATCTTGTCGCCATCGACTTCGTTGTCCCACCACGTGTAACCGAAGTACGTCGTCACCATGTTCGTGCCCGGATGCACATGGCACACCATGCACTGGCTCGACGGAATGGTCTTGGTAAACACATGTTGCAGCGGATGGCCCGACTCCGACTTGTTGATCGTCGGATCGACACTGATGCTCGTCCCGTCGTGGCCATACTTCGCATATTGGGCCGAATGCTCGGCCGAGCGGTCGTTGGCGTAAATCACATGGCATCCCGAGCAGCCGCTGCCACGATAATCGCCGGGCTGCTCGTTGGTTCCCGGAAAGCTCAATAGCGGATCAAGCAACCGCGTCTTCTGCAGCCCAAGAAATACCGGGTCAGTGCGCAACTCAGTTCCGAAACCGCGATCGCTGAGCTTCAAATCCGGATCGCCAGGATCTTCTTCCGGACTCGGAATTCCCAGCTCAGGCTTCTTCTCGCCACCGCGCTCAAACACACGCAGCACGTTGCCCGGCTGCGAAATCTCCCAGCGTTGCAGCGGATCCAGATACGGCAGCACGCCTTTTGTCCGCGTCTCCTCGGCCGTCGGCGGCGGAAAAGTACGAAGCCGCTGCGGCTCGCCATTCGCGTCGTACGATTCGCCGAAATGCGGGTTCTTCAGCGGATAGGCGCCATTGTTATAAAGCGCCGCGCCCCACAGCATCGCCCCGTGAGTCATCATGCTGGTCGAGACGTTACGCACCTCTTCGGTATGGCAACCCGAGGAGCCGCACGTCTGCGGCGCGACGCGCAGGTCTCCCGGATTCACAAAACGCACCCACTCCAGGCTCTCCCGCAGCCAACGGGTGTAGACCCGAATAGGATGCCCGCCACGCACCGCATCCTCGGCAAACCTTGGTTGAACGTGCGCCTTCTTTGTGGCCGCAATGTACTCCGCAGACTTCGGCGCGCCCGCAACCATCACGTTCGGGTTGCCCCCATGGCAATCCGCGCAACCAATGACTACTGGGGAATCCGGATGCATCGAGGCACTGTCCGTCGCCGTGTGACAGCTCACGCAACCGGCGCTCTGTTGCCGCGCCTGCTCCGGTGTTTCTCCCCGCGGAACAGCCGGGACGCCCTGGGTCGGAGCCTCGGCTGCATGAGCGATGGACTGTCGATCGAAATTTGCAACGAAAAGGACGGCCATAATCACGGCGAGAGCCAGCAAGCAACCATAGACGGTATGCGAGCGCAACAATCTAAGGACTCGATTGCCGCGAAAGTTGCCGGGGTGATCGCCGATCCGCTTCATCCGCCCTCTCTGCCCTAGGCCTTGACGCTACTGAGTCTAATCAGAACTGGTAACGAATCGTGCCAAATCCGGATAACAGTGTCTTGCTTTGATAAATCTCCCTCAGTCCAAGCGCGGGAGGCAGTACCGCGATGCCGCCGGTGACGATGATGTTGTCCGAGAGTGGTGGCCGCCAGATGACGCCCGTGCTGGCGTCTATGCCGATCCCATGGCGGATTGGGTTCTGAAATAGCAGCAATTCCAAGGGCTCGGTCCGCACAAATCTCAGATAGTTCACATTGGTCACCATCTTCAGAGTCGGGGTTAGTTTCGCATCAACCCCCGCGTTCACCACATAGATTCCAGGGTTAACGAAATTGGACTGCCCCTCATCCTTACTCGCATTCAAATCGGGAAGAAAGCTGTCAGGCGATGTTAGCGCGACCCCAGTACCTGTGAGCCGTATCCCCTCTCGATTGAAGAAACTGAACGAGCCGCCCGCGAACGCCTCATTGTCCACAATCGAATCGAAGCCGCGGGCGATCCGGTCTTTGGGGCCGCGCGGATTGGCATCGCCCGAAGCGTAAAGAAACGACCCCCGAAATCGCAGCCAGTCCTCATCGATGGAAAGTTCCAGGGCCGCCAGTTGCGCGTTGATATCGACCTGCCGCGCAGCCAGCGGATTGAAGGTGTCATGCCCAAGCGCCTGATAGAAAGCATGATTGATGTCGAGCCGATGGATATGCCCGTCCCCGGTCCAACCGATGTAATAAGACCGAATGCTGTGCGGTTGTGGAACATTGGTGACCACACTCCCGATCGGCGCGGGCCGCACTAAGAAGTCATTGTCGTCGTAGTAGATCGTTGGATCATCATTACTCCAGTCGAAGCTGAACTCAGTGGTGTAGCCCTTAAAGACGGCATCCTGAATATAGAGGTTCGCCACGCCGACCTGGCGGTAGCGACGCTGCAAGGTATTGAGCCCGCTGTTGGTGTTCTTCTCGAGCAGATCAAAGAAGGCCGCGTTGTACTGAAACCGGTTATTCCGCAGGTTGCCGAAGACGCGCACGCCATTATTTTCATCGGCGAAGATGAAGCCCCGAAAATCGGAGGAGAACTGTTGAATTCCCGCGCGGATGGAGATGAAATCGTAGTTCGGGCTCAGGTCCTTCAGCTTGACCTCGACAAAGGCCTCTTGCAAGCCGATGTGCTCGTCAAACCTGTCAGTCCCTTTCGCCACGTTTGCGTTGACGATCCCGTTTTCCTGGGTAGCAAGGTAGTTCAGATTAAAGGCCGGAGTAATCCGCACCTGCCAGTCGATCGGTCGAAACGCCGCATCGCCCTTGAAGAGGTCAAAGCTGAGCCGAAACGTCTGCGCCAGAAAGAATTGCCCACCATTGCCAAAAAAGTTAGCCGAATCCGGCTGGGCGGAGCCCTGATTCGAGGGCGTCGGCAGTCTGCGGCCGTCGAGCGCGGTTGTACTGCTCCCGGTGAAGTTAAAAAACGTCCTCGGACCAAGAATATTCGTGAGCACCGGGTAATCGCCCTTGTACTTGTTGCGATTGAATGGGTCATACCAATGCCCCAGCACATAGGGCGAGCGCGGATCGTCGGGGTACCGCCGGTAGTCCGGCATCGAGGTATTCCACCGGTCGGGCTTGGGCAGAAAGACCATGTCGTCCGGCGACAGGCGAAGCATCGGCGGCACAATCGAGCCGTCGTTGATCCCATGCCGGCTCAATTCCCTGTAATACGAATCGTTGATCTCGGCTGGCGCCCGCGGAATGACCGAGGGTGGGCCAGGTGTCTGCACCACCGGAAGCTGCACCTGGACACTCAGAACCTCGCCGGTCCCGATGTGAACATTTCCCCGCTGGAACGATGCGCCGCCGGGCACGCTGAACGTCAGCGGATAATCTCCGGCCGGCACCTGAAGCACACGGAAGATCCCGTCGGCGTCGGAAACCCCGCAAAGCTTCTGCGCCGGCGCACAGGTGACCGGCGTGGATGAGAGCGAGACTGAGACGCCTCCCAGCGGTTGGCTCGCACTGTCAATCAACCGTCCCTGGAGCGCAGAACTCGACGGCAGTTGGCGCGGAACCCTTTGCTGCAAAGCCGGACTGCGCTGCGTCTCAACTGGCCCCGGAGTGGCGCCGCCCGTCGCAGGCGCACCAGTCTGGGCGATCCCTTCAGCGCCACTTGCCGCGCCAATTACCGCACCCATCATGAGCGCAGCCAAGCCAGCGCCAACGATCGACTGAGAGTTCCGCAGCATTGTCATTCGAGAGCGCATGTGGAGCCGGAATTAAGGGCATCAACAGTTAACCGCAATGCGCGAATCATTGCCAGTCAATTCTCCCGCCGCACCGGGAAGGACGACGATCCTGCTACACTCTCCAGCAATGGATGAGCAATCCGATTACACCACTAAGCTGTGGTTTCTTTACAACGTCGTCACCGACGTGCAGGGCACCATCCGCTTCCTCGATACCAAGGCGGCCTTCTGTGTGACTTTGCTTACGGCTATGACGGCGGCGGCTTTTCAGTTTTCCCGTTCCAATCACCCTTTTCCGCACGTTCACCTGGTTCTTCTCGGGATCTTTGGGTTACTGGCCCTTACCTGTCTGTCCATTTGCGTGCGCGTCATCTTTCCCACCATCCATCTGCAAGGCTCGTTCTCGGTGACCGGGGCGAACGAACCACCCTTCTTTCTGGTGCCCAAGCGGCAACGCCACAGCCTTCGCGATACCCTCGGCAACCTGCCTCCCGAGGGATTGGAGGCCACCCACGCAATCTACCTCGCCAGCATGATGGCGGCGAGTGACGCCGACCTGGTCCGCTCCATGTGCGACGAAGTAGTGACCATCTCCTTCTTACGCCAGGTTAAGTCAGACCGACTCCACCTCGCGATTCAGGTTCTGTCGATGACTGTAATGGCCTTCTTTTTTCAGCTGGCAATTTAACGTCGCGCCACCGGTCACGCTTTTTCCAAAAGGCAAAGTCACCGCACTGCGTCAGGGCTGCCGAGCCAATACTATGTCGATATTTTTCACGTAGCTCTTCGCGCGCCCAGCTTCCACTGCGTCGGGGTTTTCCGACATTACATCTTCAAAATGCTTGCGGGCCGCGGCCAATAACGCAATTTGGCCCGACTGGTTATATTTCTCCGAATACACGACCCCGAGGCGCATGTTCGCATAGAGATCGCCCGGAGTGTAGCCCAGCGCCGCCTGGCAATAGGGGATCGCCTGGTCGAAACGCTTCTGCACCCATTCGCAGTCGCACAGCCCGACGTTGGCCTTGCTGCGAAGCTCTTTCCAGATATCGGTCTGGGCGGCGCGCTTCTTGCTGCCTGCGCCAAACAGATATCCGGCAAGATAGTAGTTCAGTTGCCCGCCAAAGCCGCTGTCAAAGTTCGAGAGCGCCAGGTAGCTGTTGTACTCTGCTTCTGACTCGACGCACTCATGCTTGAATCGCAGCGACTCCGCGAGCCAGAAATGCGCCTCGGCATTTTGCGGCGTAAGCTTGACCGCGTGCCGCGCAGCCACGATCGCCTGATCGAAACTGGCCTTCCGCGCATAGGCCTGCGAGAGCAGATACCAGGCCATTCCGTTATTGGGGTCGCGGTCGGTCACGACATTCAACTGACGTACGGCCTCGTCCAAATCGCCAGAATCCAGCAGCGCGCCCGCATAACTCGACCGCGCTTCCAGATAGTCCGGATCGGTTTCGATCGCTGTGCGGAAGAATGACAGAGCCTTGTCATCCTCATAAAGCGCGTTATAGACCCGGCCAAGATAGAGCGCAGCCTGGCTATACTTCGGATCAATCTGCAGCGCCGTCTCGAACTCACCCGCCGCCTTGCGGTAGTTCTGTTCAAAGCCCTTGTTGTAATACTCGATTCCTTTGTCAAAATGCTCGACAGCGCTATGGTTCCGGGTTCGCGCAATCAAGATGCGCACGGTCACCGTCGTCTCTTGCCCCGGATAGACCTGTTCATCGCGTGGACCATCCGGCTCATAGCCGAGATGGACTGACTTGATCGTGTGCGCGCCCGGCTCGATACCCGGCAGGCGGAGCGCGGCGGCCTTGTTGACGACACCGGCGCTCTTGCCGTCGATGAAGACCTCAGTTCCGTCCATATTGGTCTCGATCACCAGGGTCCCATACTTCGGCGGAGGCAGATTGGCCGCGGTCACATGCCCCGGGTTGTAGGCCAGCACCATATTGGGATCGAAACTGCCCCTCTCCGAAGTCGGGTTCTGAGCAGCGTTGGTCGCGAGCCGCACGTTGGTGTGGACATACTCGGCCAGTTCGTCTGCCGAAACGACGCCATCGCCGCTGGTGTCGGCTTCGCCTTCGAGTCCTTTCACCACGTAGTAAGTAAAGATGCCGTGGCCGCCGCCCCATTTGTCGCTTTCGAAGCTTTGCTCGCGGTCGCGGCTGGCAGTAATGGAAAAGAGCGACTTCTGCAGGTCAAGCAGGGTCTGATTGACCTTGGCGCGGTCAGCCTCCGGAGTGATGGCGCCGGAATGGCAGGAATCGGTGATCAACACCTTCCACTTGCCATTGATTTTTCCCCCAATGTCCGCTCCCAACTCGTCCATCGGGAACGAAGTCCCAGGAATGTTCTTTAGGCTGATATCGTAAGGCGCCAGATAGGCGCGGCCACTCGAAACAAAACCATGTCCGGCAAAATAGATCAGCACCCGGTCGTCATCCTTGGTGACCGAGGGCAACCACGTCTCAAGCTCTTTCTTGATATTTGCCGCCGTGGCGTTTTCGTTGATCAGCTTATGCACATTTTCCGCGGGAAACTGCCCGCCCTCGGCGCTGATCAGCACGGTATAGATCGATTCGGCGTCGCGGTCAGGGTATTCCAGTTGCGCCTCCGCCGGAAGATTCTCATATTTCGAGATGCCGATCACCAGCGCATAACTGCGCGGAATTTTGACCGTCACCTCACCCGGCGGCCGCGTCGTGTCCTTCTTGAAGTTGAGGTCGCGGTTTTGGTCCTGCGTCGGGGGGGCTTGTGTCGGGGCCGTCGCGGGTTGGGGCGGCGTCGCAGGAGTCTGCTGGGTGAATGCCATTCCGGCAGCGAGGAGACTTCCAATCACGAATTGCGACCGAATCGCCCTCATCGCCTTCGCCATTGAACTAATTATGGGCCAATAGAAATTCATAGACCACCGGCCCGGTCATCGGGCTCACCGAGGTAACCACGCTCGAGGAAGACTTCTGAGTGAAATTCAAATCGCGCGACCCTTTTCCCGGCGAACTATCGCCGAAAAGGTCCCGCACCGACCCCGGCAACGCCGCCGACGGATCGACCCGCTTCGGACCGGCATTGGGATCCACGCAGTCTCCGCGCGACTTGAAGATCTCGTCGTTGCAACGCGGATGCATCGTTGGCGGCGGAGTTCCCTGCGGTAATCCCTGGTTGGGATTGGGTGCAGCGTTTGGGGCCACGCCTGGTACCGATCCTCCAGCCAGTGCCACCGGGCTCATGACGAAATAGAGAGTCTCATATCCAGGCGGTCCGGAGACCTCAAACCATCCATCCGGCGTGGCAGGAACGACGTATTCCCTCGCGTGATCGATGCGGTTGTCGCTGCCCGTCTCCTGCCTTGGGAAGAGCAGACTGCTCTTGCCGGAGGTGCCCAGGTCGGTCACATAAAGGAAGCCGTCAAAGGCCGGGCGCAGCCTAAAGCGAAGAATGTCCCCGGTCTGGAAGACATGGCCTGCCGCCATTGCCTGGACTACATTGCCAGTCTTCTTCTCAAGCACGATCTCCATCAGTTCGCTACCCGGCTTCGGGCTGGCGTGAAGCCCGACCTGAGCGCTCGGGATGACCGGCGCACACATCATGGCTAGTACGGCGATTCGGGTCCAGCGGAACTTCATAGCGTTCCCCTTAACACCACTCAGTAGTACGAGTCGCGACCGGCAATCGGTTTCCTGGTCACTGTCTTGACCGATTCAGCATATCTGGATTCAGGCTATCGATGTCCACCGATACCCCTGGCAATCGACGGCGCGCCCACGGTTCCCGTTCCCGTTGTGATCGTTGTCGCGGAAGAGTTGTTCGAAACCACCACCCCCGTAGTCACCCCTACCGCAACCGCGCTAGCGGCGACTACGGAAACAAGAACCACGTGGGCCGCGACGAAGCCAGTGAGACCGCCCGTGGTCGCGGCAGTGGTCGCGGCCGCGACGTTCGTTTGAGCGATGGTCGTATGGGCGGTTAGCTGGCCTTTGCTGGCCGTCACGTTGACATGAAACTGGCCGGTATGCGCGTTAGGGTGAAATCCGTGCGCCGTCACGTTGCCATTGGCATCGGTTGTGCCATGGAAAACCTTAGCGCCATGCTCAAAGCTCGCCCCGGCATGTCCACCCTGGCTATCGATGGAGAACAGCACCGCGGCGCCGGCCACGGGTTTATGGTTTTCGTCCGTCACCTGCACGATCGGCTCGCGCGCGGTACGCTCCTTGATATTGTTCGAGACGTCTTCTCCCTCGAGAATCGTGATCTGCAACGAAGGCGGAGGAGCAGCTGGCGTCTGCGCGGGACCATTGTCCTGCTTCGACGGAGCGATAGTCAGCGACGCCAGTGTCCCCTGCAGCTGCAGCTTTGGCGCCGGGGCTGAGGGCAGTTCGTCCTCGCCAAGAGCGGCGAGCGGCCAGGCAACCCCCGGCAGCAGCAACAAGCCAGCGATGCCCCAGGCACGCATGCTCAGAGAAACCATCCCGACAAAACTCGATCCATTTCTCATTGTGAAGTCACCTCGGTGGAGGTACCTATCGTGTTCGTTAGCGTCACTCCCACGCCGCCCACCGCGGTAGCCGGTCCGGACAGTGTGAACAGTTGAGTATAGGTGAACGAGCTGCCATACTGGGCGGACTCGGCAGTCGTGTACCAGGTCTCGAAGAGCGTGTTCGCCGGGACCGTGACTGACTTCTCGGCCAGCGAGGCGCCCATCGCGGGCGTAAAGGAGAAGGTCGCCGACTGGATCTCACGAGTGCTCGAATACCCGGTCACAACCACCGTCAGCACATCGCCGGAGGTGCTGAATGTCACGGCGGATGCGGTCGGCGCGACCTTGGGCACGACGATCGAGATCGGCGCGAGGCCGGGGGGCGTGACGTTGATTCCGCTGGCGGTAAGCCCGAGCGTCACAGTTATTGTTCCAGAGATCGTCCCGGCCTGCAGCAGCACCAGCGGTGTTTCCGTGGTGTTCGGCGGCAGGGTGAAGTTGAAGGTGCGGCCTCCAGTAGCAAACTGCACCTCCGGATCGTCCGGGTTTCCAGGATCGGGAGTAAAGGTCAGCGTCATGGTGCCGCTGAGCGTCGTTACGTACGCCTGCTGCAATTGGAAAGTGAGCGTGGGTTGCTGACCCGGAGGAGTGCTCGGCGGCCCAGTAAACGTCACCGACGTCATCGGCAGAACGGTGAATGTCTGCGGCTGCGAAGTCGAAGACGAGTATGTATCCGTGACGGTTACATTGAAAGGCCCCGCCGTGGTCAATTGCGCTGCCGGGATCACCGCCGTCAATTGCGTCGCATTGACAAACGTCGTCGCCAGCGGAGTGCCGTTGAAGTTCACGATTGCCGTCGGGCTGAAATATGTCCCCGTCGCCGTGATCGTCGTATCCGAAGAACCCGCTTCCGCTACTGCCGGCGAGATCGTAGCCAGGGTCAACGCCAGCGGCTCCACCACCACCGTCGCCACTGTCGAACTGGAGGGGGCAAAATCCGCAGTTCCGGAATAGCTCGCCGTGATGTTATGTGTCCCGACCGCAAGAGTTACGCCGCTCAGCGTTGCAGTATCGGTCGCGCTCAGCGCGCTCTGGCCTAGCGTTGTCATCCCATCCAGGAAGGTGACCGTACCGGTTTCTCCTGTTGCCGACGAAGAAACAATCGCGCTCAAGGAAATCGGATTTGGAGTGCGAACCCTGGTGGAAGTAGCGCTCAGCGCGACGCTGCTGGGTGCAGGATTTACCGCGAATGACGTTGTGACCGTCGCCGCCGCCGAGTAATCTGCGTTTCCAGCCTGGCTCCCTGCCAGCACTACAGTGCCAACGCCGTTGACGGTGACTTGATTGTTCGCTATCGTCGCCGGCCCCGACTGGACCGAGATCGTCACCGGCAATCCCGATGTGGCCGTCGCTGTCGCGGCGAATGCGGCCGCCCCATACGTCTGTGCAGCAATAGGCGTGAAGGCGATCGTCTGCGTCGCCTGCGAAATGGTCAGCGTACCAGGTACAAAAGTGAAGATGTAGTTAGCGGCGGCCAGGGTTCCCTTCGCCACGGATATGGGATAGCTCCCCGGTGCGCTCGTCGCTGTCGCGGTCGTCGCCAGGGCTGCAACTCCGGTCACGGCCGAAGCTGCCGTATCGTTGTAGACGAAACCGGTGATTGCCTGGCTAAAGGAGGGCAACGGCTGCCCATAGACGCTGGTCGCCGGATTTGCGCTCACCGTCAGAGTCGCCGGATTCACCTGGAACGTGATAGTTGCCGCGGTCGCCGCAAGATAGTCCGCATTGCCAGCCTGAGACGCCGCCAGAGTGACGGTGCCGACCCCAGTAATCGTGACAAGATTATTGACCACAGTCGCCGGGCCAGACTTGACCGAGATCGTCACCGGCAATCCCGATGTGGCCGTCGCTGTCGCGGCGAATGCGGCCGCCCCATACGTCTGTGCAGCAATAGGCGTGAAGGCGATCGTCTGCGTCGCCTGCGAAATGGTCAGCGTACCAGGTACAAAAGTGAAGGTGTAGTTCGCCGCGGCCAGAGTGCCCTTCGCCACCGAGATGGGATAGGTCCCCGGCGCGCTCGTCGCTGTCGCGGTCGTCGCCATGGCTGCAACTCCGGTCACGGCCGAAGCAGCGGTCTCGTTGTAAACGAATCCGGTGATCACATCGCTGAAGGCGGGAAGCGGCTGTCCATAAACACTGGCCGCTGGATTCGCCGTAACTGTCAGAGTCGCCGGATTCACCGTGAAGGAAGTTGTCACCGCCGGCGCCGCCAGGTAACTGGCATTCCCCGACTGGGTAGCAGCCAGGGTAACGGTCCCAACTCCGGTGATCGTTACCAGATTGTTGGCGATGGACGCCGGGCCGCTCTGAACGGCGATCGTCACCGGCAGTTCTGAAGTTGCAGTGGCGGCGGCGCTAAAGGCCGCAGCTCCATAAGTCAGATTGGCGATGGGTGAAAAAGTGATGGTCTGCGGCGTCTGCGACCCCAGCAGCGGCGTCGTCGCAGAGACACTGGCGGCAAAGTTCGCGTTTACCGGGAAGGATGCTTCAACGTTGTGCGTCCCCCCGCCAGTGATCGAAACATTCGGCAGCGTCGCCGTCGCCGTCTGGGTGCGCTGGGTGAGCGACACCTCCAAGCTGTAACAGCACTCAGTAGCCGCCATATCCGGGATGCCGTCGCCATTGAAGTCCCCCACCGCGACAGCGTCGTAGGCATAATTCCCAGTCGCAATCGCCGGGGTGGTGAATGTTCCGTCCCCGTTTCCCAGCAGCACGGTCTCTCTTGCAGTACTTTCGTCAAAGTTGACAACGACGAGATCCAACTTACCATCTCCGTTGAAGTCGGCCGCCTGGACATCGATGGGATAGCCACCCACTGCAGAAGCTGCGAGTGATGTTGCAAATGTTCCGTCGCCATTACCCAACAGGATCGTTACGGTGTTATCGCCAGAGTTGGCCACCGCAAGGTCCATCTTTCCGTCGCCATTGAAGTCTCCAGCGGCGATTGCCAGCGGTTTTGCGCCCGTCAGCGGACTCACTACTGTTGGAGTAAAGCTACCGTCCCCGTTTCCTAGCAACACTGTAACGGTATTTGAGCCATAGTTTGCGGTGGCGATATCAAGCTTGCCATCGCCATTGAAATCTCCCACAACGGCAGAAGCGGGATCGCTTCCAGTGACGGGACTCACCGGCGATGCCGTGAACGTGCCGTCACCATTGCCCAGGAGAACGGTGACGACGTTCCCTTCGGTAGCAGAAGCTATGTCGATTCGACCATCTCCGTTGAAATCCCCTGCAAGTATCGCGGTGGGACCCGGGCCGGTGAGAGGCGATGCGGCCGCCGTGAACGTACCATCCCCGTTCCCTGTCAGCACCGTAATCGTCCCGTCGGAGTTGTTTGCTGTCGCGAGGTCAAGTTTGCCGTCCCCATTAAAGTCGGCGCTCACGATAGTCTGGGGACGGACGCCTGTAGCTGGGTGGGCCGTCAAGGTTTGAAACGTTCCATCGCCGTTCCCTAGCGATATTGTCACGGTGTTGGCATAGACTGTCTGGTTGGAATCTGGAGCGGTGCTTGCGGTGGCAACGTCCAGAATGCCGTCCCCGTTGAAATCGCCAATCGCGCTCCGAGTTTGCGGATTCTCCATCGTCGCTGGACTTGGTAAGCCGGCAAAGCTCAATCCCGCCGTGCTCGCTCCCAGCTGCGCCGTACCCAGCGAAGCGTTCACATTCGAGGTATCTAGAAACGACAGCTCCCCAGTCGGCGCAAGACTCGCGCTCCCGGTTCCCACCACCGTCCCAGTCAGCGTGTAATTCCCCTGCGTCCCCGTTGCCGCAATCGTCGTCGTCGTCGAATAAAGCCCATTGACCGTCAGCGGCTGGGCAGGCGACGCGCTGGTGACATCGCTCTTCGTGCCCGCAAAGACCGCCTTGAAGCTATAGACGCCAATCCCGGGTACAAACCTCAGTGTCGCCGTCCCCGCCGTCGTCAACTGCGCCGTTCCGAGAAGGGCAGAGTTTTCGCAGCGCGCCGCCGAGGCATCGCAGAAGGTGACCAGTCCCGGCGCAACCGCCGCGCCGCCCGCCGTCACGGTTGCGGTCAGGGTCACCGCCGTTCCCGAGTCAATGGTAGTGACCGCTGCACCGCCAGCGGTGATCGCCAGCGTCGTTGCCGTCGTTGCTGGTTCGTTGACGAGATACCCTACCGTGCCTGAGGCAGACCCAACGAAGCTTGTATCGCCGGCGTACGCCGCCTCCAGCGGATCCAGGCCCACCGGAAGCGCGGTGGTGGTAAAGGTCGCAACGCCGTTCTGCAAAGTTCCCGTCCCAATCTGCGCTAAGTTGTGCTCGAAGGTGACCGTCTCGCCGTTGGTGCTCACGTTGCCAACGCTGAATGGGGTCAAGGTCGCCGTCAGCGTCACCGACTGCCCGAGGAAGCTCGGTCCCGCCGGACTCGCAGTCAGCGTCAGGGTGGTCGCCGTCTGCGAACCCATCAGCGGCGTCGGCTGCGACGCGCTCAAACCATAAAGCCCATCTCCCGAATAGCTGGCGTCGACATTCTGCGACCCCGCTCCGCTTAGCGACACAGGCGTGGTGGTCGTCGCCGTCGCCGTCTCGGTCAAGTGGTTCAGCAAAATCGAGACGTTGCTGGAGTCATAATTGGCCACTGCCAGGTCTGCCACTCCGTCGCCGTTGAAGTCGCCTGCAGCAACGGAGATGGCAGTGACGCCGACCGAGTAGCCGATCGGAGGGTTGAACGTACCGCCGCCTTTGCCGGTCAACACAGACACCGTGCTCCCAAGTTTGTTCGTTACCGCCAGGTCCGCGAGTCCGTCCCCATTGAAATCGCCCACGGCCAGAGAGCTGGGAGCTGTTCCGGAGGCATAGGGCACCTCGGCTTGGAAAGTCCCGTCTCCTTTGCCCAACAGCACCGACACCGTGCCATCCCCGCCGTTAGTCACCGCCAGGTCGGGCACTCCGTCACCGTTGAAGTCGCCAACCACTGGAGTATTCGGCGATGCGCCGGTACCGTATACGACCTGAGATTGGAAGGTGCCATCGCCGTTGCCCAGCAGCACCGACACGGTGTTTCCCTGGGCGTTCCCATTATTGGCCACGGCCAAGTCGAGTATTCCATCCCGATTGAAATCGCCCTCCGCCAAATTGAGGGGATCGATGCCTACCGCATACGCCACCTGAGTGTTGAAGGTGCCGTCGCCCCTTCCGGTCAACACCGAGACAGTGTTGCCCTCGGAGTTGGAGAGCGCCAGGTCGGGAACACCATCGCCGTTGAAGTCTCCGATGACCACAGATACCGGCGTATTCCCTGCGCCATAGACAACCTGGGCCTTGAAGGTACCATCGCCCTTGCCCAGCAGCACTGAAGCGCCGTCGCCGTCAGCGACTACCAGATCCAGGTTGCCGTCACCGTCCAGGTCGCCCACCGCTATCGCGTAGGCCAACGTGCCCATGGGATAGTTGGCCGGAGACTGAAACGCGCCGCCGCCGGCCCCCAGGAACACCGACACCGATTCGCCTACATAATCGGCAACTGCCAGGTCGGCCAAGCCGTCGCCGTTGAAGTCGCCAACCGCAACTGATTGGGGACCGAGACCGGTTGTATACGGCGCCTGGGCAGCAAAAGTCTGCCCCACCGTTCCCACGCCTAGATTCGCCGTCGCCACCGTCACCGGAGTCGCAGGAGTGGTGTTCTGGAACGAGACCGTCCCCGTCGGTCCCGTCGCTCCAATCGCCGTCGACAGATTGCCGACGACTGTCGCTTCCAGCGTATAGTCCCCAACCGTACCCGATGTGGCAATCGTCGTCACCGTCGGCAGGAGCCCGTTCACCGTGAGTGCCTGATTAGCCGAGGTGCTGCTGGCGTTGGCGTTGTCTCCAACAAAGATCGCGTAGTAGCTATGAGCGCCGATCCCCGGGACGAGTCTGAGTGTCGCCGTCCCCGTCGCGGTCAATTGCGCAGTGCCCAGCAGAGCGGAATTCTCGCACAACTCCGCCGAAGCATCGCAGAAGTGCACCTGCCCTGGCGACAGCGGCGTCGGGCCATTCGCCCCATTCAGCAGCACCGTCGCGGTCAGCGCCACCGCCGTTCCCGAAGGAACCAGGTTCGAAGAGAGAGCGAGGCTGGTCGTGGTAGTGAAGGCATGGACAACGTAGTTAAAGGCGTTCGATACACTTGGCTCAAAGCCGCCGTCGCCGGGGTAGGAGGCGCTCAGGCTGTCCAGCCCCGCGGGCAGCGCAGTGGTCATATAAGTGGCTATTCCGCCCGCCAGCGGCGCAGTGCCCACCACCTCTCCATTGGCCAGGAAGGTAACCTGTTCGCCGTCGGCGCTCGCGCCGTCGAGAGTGAACGGATTCAGCGTCGCCGTCAGCGTGGCCGATTGGCCCTGAACGATAGAGTAGTTGGGACTCGCGCTCAACGTCAGCGTGGTTGGAGTCGCAGGCACGGTGCCTGTTCCTGCCAGGACAACGCCTTCGGTAGAGTTCGGAACATTCAGTGAGTTATTGGTGAGGGTCGCCGTCGCATTCACCTGTCCAACTGCCGCGGGAACGAAGCCGACGCCAAGCGTGCAGTCGGTGCCGGCGGCCAGCGTCAGTGTCCCCGAGCAAGTCGTGAGATCGCCCAGCGCCGCCTGCTGCACAAAAGGCGCCGGTACCGTCAGCGCGGAGAAGACCAGCGGCTGGTTGCCGACATTCGTCGTGGTGAAGTAATAAGGCATCGAAGGGGTGCCCACCGCTACTGAGCCGAAGTTGATGCCGAAGGCGGCGCGCGTTATCTCCACCACTGCGCCCGGATCGGAGGTGGTGAAATAAATAGCCCCGGACCCGTCGAGTGCGATGCCGCCGATCGCCGCGTTGATGTTGTTAATGCCGGTCAGGTTGCCGCCCGTGTCCAGGCGCTGGATCAGCTGCGCCACCGGATCGACGGCGTAGATTTCCCCCGCCGCGTCCACCGCCAGTGCGGTGATGTTGTCGTCGTTGAACGGAACCGGCGAAACGACGCCCAACGGAGTGACCTTGAGAATCGCTCCATCGCCCAGCACATACAAGTTGCCCGTGTTATCCAGGGCAAGAGACGATGGAACAAAGCCCAGGTCCTGTGCAAGCACCGTCTCGTTGCCCAACGGATCGATCTTCAGCACCTCTCCCATTTCCGACATGCTTTCCCCAACGAAGACGTTGCCGCCTCCATCCACCACAATTGCCGAGGGTTGGGTAAGATCGGTCACCAGGAAGGTCGTATCGCCCCCCGGGGCGACTTTATAAACTGAAGTGCCGTCGCTATCGATGGCATACACGTTGCCGATGCCGTCGACCGCAACGCCGGACGGTACTTCCAGACCGGTCAGGATCGCGACCGGATTGCCGCCCCCGGCCGGTATCTTGAAGACGGAGCCGACGCCTGTATCCGCCACGTAGGTGTTCCCGGCAGAATCGACCGCGATCGGCCCCGGATTACTCAACGGGGTCGACGTCGCCAGCGTCTCGGATGCGGAAGATTCAAAGACCGCCAGCGACCCAAGCCCATTACCGTATACCGCATCCGTCCGCAACGCCACGCCGTTGGCGTTGCTCAGCGTAAAACTCCCCGAGCGCATCCCGGGGAGAATCGGGTTAAAGGAAATCGTGAACGTGCAAATCCCGTTTGCGCCGATGGAGGCCGTCGTGCAATTGAAAAGCTGGTTTCCGGCGAACTCGGTATTGCCCGCAAGATCGGTCGCCGCGTACGCGGGCGCGCCCCCTAACGCGGAAGGAATGAGATAGTTCGCGGCACCGGTCTCCGAGGGCCCGCCGACCGGAACATCCTGCACCTTGATCCCTGGATTGGTCGAGATCACCAGCAGCTCTGCGCTGGTCTGGTTACCGGGCGTAACCGGTTGAGTCCCAGGCACGAAGAGATTGCCCAGCGTATCCGCAGCGATGTCCACCGGGAACAGGTTGAAGCCGTTGAAGGAACCGACGCCATTCAGTTGCACCTGGTGTCCCAGGGCGTCAATGCGAGTGACCGTATCCGAGCCATTGCCGTCGAGGACATAGACATTCGCGTTCGCATCGACGGTCACCGCTATCGGATCGGGGGTGGAAAGGATTGTGGTCTGGTTCCCGGCGTCGTCGACTTTGAGCACCCGGCCATTGCCGGTATCGGCGATAAAGATATTGCCCGCCGTATCCGCAGCGACACCCTGGGGCGCATTCAACCCTGTCGCCGCAACCACGTTGGGGAAGCTGTCGCTATTCAAAAACACAACACGGTTGTTGCCGGTGTCGGCGACATACACACTTCCGGTCTGGCTTACGGCAATCTTACCGGGATTATTCAAGGTGGCCGGCGTCAGCCCCTGGAACGAAAGCGTCTGTTGACCGGTGATCGCACTGTATTCGTAGACCTGATTCGCTGAGGAGTCGGAGACATAAAGGCTTCCGAACGAGTTCACGGCGAGCCCGTTGGGCGTGACCAGGCCCGTCAGAGGAAGCACGACCCGCGTCCCAGCCGCCGTATACTCCAGCACCTGAGCGCCGGCCTTGTCGGCGATAAAGACATCTCCGGAGCTATCGACAGCCACGCCATCGGGCGTGCCGGCGTTCGCAAAGGCCTGCAGCCGTTCGCTGCTTACCAGAGTCAGCGGCGGATCCACCACATTAAAGTTCAGCACCTCCGGCCCGGCAGCCGAGTAATAGTTGTCTCCGCTATAGACCACCGTCACCGTGTGCGCTCCCAGAGCGAGGGCGCCCAGCGGTAAAACGGCTGAAATCGACGGCGCATTGGGGTTGGCGGGGGAGACCAACGCAACTGTGACTGGCGCGCCATCGTCCACCGAATACGTCACGCTGCCTGTGGGCACGGTGCTATTCGGATAGGTGATCGTCACCGTCACGTAAACCTGGTCGCTGGGATACGGAGCGGCCGGGCTCGCCACCAGGGAAATGGTGGCGTTGCCGCCGAAGGCGTAACCGCCCTGCACGGTAAAGAGATCCGTCGCCGAAAGGGCCGCATTGGTCGCGTCTACCGCGGTCAGCGAGAACGCCCCGTAGGAGGAAAAAGGGATGTTGGCCGTGCCCTGTCCGTTGACCAGGGTGACCGGATAGCTGCCGGTTCCTGCACCGCCAAGCGTAAGATTGACCGTATCGCTGTCGCCCGTTGCCTGGACGCCGCCGGCGCCGGTCTCGGTCACGGTGAAGGCGCCTGTTTGGCCTTCCGAAAGTGGCGAAGGCACGGGCCCGGTCAGCGTCATCGCTGCCGGCAGAATCTCTCCTGTCCCAAACAGATCATAGGTCTGCGTCGCCGGATTGGCCGCCGTCGCGTTCAGCGAGTTGTCGCTCAGCGTGAAGCCGCCGGTATAGGCGCCTGGGGCCGCCGGCGAAAAGACATCGGTGATAACGCACGTCGCCCCGGCTGCAAGGGTCGTGGCACACTCCTTAGGAGTAGAGTTCGCCACCGGTGCTTCGCTGAACGGCGAAACCGGTAACGGCGTTTGGTTGAGCTGTGCGGCATAAGTCAGGCCAAAGATCGTCAGCGGCTCATTGCCAATATTCAGCACCGACTCCGGAAATGCCTGCGAGGTCGTGCCCACGGCCACACCCGTAAAGTCAAATCCTCCCGAAGCGTCCCGGCTGTAGAAGAGAATATTGCCGACGGGGTTGCCCGTCTGCGAGCCGGTCTGGTTCGCGATGTAGAGCCCGCCAGTGGAGGTGATCGCCATCTGGTTCGGGATGTCCCCCCCCGGCAGCTGGTAATTGGTCTCCACCCCTGTTGCATCGATCACCAACAGGTTCGTTTCCGTGTACGGCGGCAGCGCAACCTCCGCCAGATAAACCGTCCCCCCGGCGTCGACAGCAATTGCCCCGATCGCCGGCAGCGCGATCGCCAACGTCCCCAGCTTTCCGCTCGGGCTGATCGTGCTGACCGTACTGGTGTTGTTGAGCGAGCTGATGCTCACGATATAAAGGGTGCCATCCGGCCCAACCGTCATCGACCCGATCGTTCCATAGCCGCTGCCGACGACGGTGAGATTTCCCGACGTATCGAGCTTCACCACCTCCCCGGCAGCGCTGGCCGCGGCCGGCCCGCCAACATAGATGTTGCCTTGAGGATCGAGGGCAAACGCGCCGATGTTTTCCAGATACACTTCCAGATTTGGAGTGATCGCCGCAATGGTGGATAGCAGCGTGGTCTGAACTCCGTTCGTGGCCAGCTTGATGATCTGGCTTCCACCAGTCTGAACATAGATCGCACCGGAGCCATCGATGGCCAGTTGCTGCGGAAAAGTCAAGCCGGTAAATCCAACCGGTACAGTTCCCGCGTTCGAAACCTTATAAACCGTGTTCCCGCCCTGGTCGGAGTAGTAGTGATTGCCCGCTCCATCGACCGCAACACCGGTAATATCGGTGCTCGCCGGCGTCGGCGGGAACACGTCCAGAATGCCAAAAATCCCCGCCTCCGGCGCCAGTCCGGTACCGAAGATCGGCACCGTCGCATGAGGGAGGTCGCAGGGAAAGGCCGCGCATTCCCCTGCCTCGGTCACGGTCACTGCCCCTTCCCGCACACCCGAAGCCGATGGGGTAAAAGTCACATTAACGGTACAAGGTATGCCCGCACCCGCTGTTCCACAGGTGCTGTTAGGGGCCACAGTGAAGTCAAGTCCCTGCGCGCCTGCAGTCGCGACGATCGGATCCTCTAAGGCAACGCCCGCCGGGAAGTTGAAATTCAGTGTCACCGTTTCTGTGCAGGGTGCGGGTGCGTTGGTCGGGCAGACATTGATTCCGCCGAAGTTGACGGAGTTTAACTGGAATTCATATACAGCGTTATCGTCGTAATTGGCGGCAAAAAGGTGTCCGTAAACATCTACGGCCAGTCCATCGAAACTGAAGGGGTTTTGAGTTGCGATCGGCACGGCCACTTGCGCGCCGCCAGCCGGAATCTCCACTACTCCGTTGAAGAACTCGCCAGATACGAAGAGGTCGCCTGCGCTATCGACAGCGACCGCGAGATCGCTGAAGTTCGCGCCGGCGACAGGAATGTTAACCTGCTGCCCGCCCCCGGCAGGTACCTCGATAACGTCGTTAAACTCACCCACGATAAACAAATCTCCGGTTGTATCCACCGCAACCCCTGAGGGAGCGGCCAGCCCAACCGCTGGCACGATCGCCTGCGCCCCGCCGCCTGCCGGAACCTCCACAACCCGGTCATTTCCCATGTCGGCGATAAACAAATCTCCCGCCGAATCGACGGCGACTCCATAGGGATCGTTGAGTCCGGTGCCCACGGTGATCTGCGCGCCGCCTCCGGCAGGCAATTCCACCACCCGGTTATTGAGCTCGTCCGCGATGAACACATCGCCGGTTGCATCCACAGCCACGCCCGTTGGCCCATTCAACCCATTTGCTGGCAACGTGACCTGCGCTCCACCTCCAAAGGGGACCTTCACCACGCGGTTATTGTTGGTGTCGGCAACGAAGATATCGCCTGCTTGATCGACCGCGACGCCTAAACCGGAGGGAGATGACAAGCCATTCGTAGGCAAGGTGGTCTGCGCGCCAACAAACGTGACCTGCCCTTGAAGTGCGCTCGCGCAAGACAAGGTCACAGCCAGCAGGACGAACGCCTGGAGGACAGGATATGGCCTCCCGCTCAACTCCACGCAACCCATGGCCACAGAAAAAGCCTTACCCGCTGCTTTTGCTCTGGAATTGCTCATACAACCTCAGCCAGTCGCTTCATTTCCTGCACCGATTTCATGGCGTTCGAAGACTACATTGCACTCTTGGTCGCGAGGTTAGGCGCGGCAGAGGTTCCAATCGCGGGAACGAAAAGCACTCGAGGTGCCGAAGTTCCCGCATCCACAATCCAAAGCGGTCCCGCGCCGGACGTCACCAAATGCACCGTGTTTCCACTCAACGCCACAACCTGGCTCGGCACACACGAACAATGCGACGTTGTCGTCGCCACAACTCCGGTTAGATCGATTCGCAAAATGTCGCCCTTTGCATTTGCCGCGACGACCCACCGTGAATTTGCCGTGACATCCAGTCCAACCGGAGCGGAGATCCCTCCAGACGGTGAAACGATCGCGGACGAAGGAGTTGTGTTCACATGCGAGATTGCGGTTATTGCGCCGCTTGCGCCGTCGGCCAGCATCAGTTCGTCGCTGCCCGGCACAAACTGCAACCCGCCAAATGCTTGCATCGTCGCAACTTGAGCACCCGCGCTCTGCCCTGCAAAGACAATCACCGACACGCCGCCTGATCCGGAGCCGCCCGCAATGGCAACTGTCCCGGTATCGCTCGCCGCGCCGCCCAGAATCGCGGGGAAAGACGACACATTCAAGCTCCGGACCGAAGGCGTTGCCGGTAAACCGGAAATACCGGCTGCAAAAGGCGCGCCGGACGCACTCTTACCGACCACCAGCGCGTAGGCGCCTGCGTTACTCAAAACTACTGAGGCGGCCCCTGGCAGCATCGCGATCTTAGTGAGCGTACCGCCGGTCAAAGCGCTCCGATAGACTCCGCCGCTCGCGTCGAGAAATAGAGCCGAACCCGAAACCACCGAAGAGGCGATTGAAATATAACCGGGCCCCTGGGCGGGAGCCGATACAGTCGCCGATCCGATGATCGACGCTCCCGCTACGCCCTGCAAGGGCCGAAGAGACTGGCTCGCCGCGTCCCAAACGTAGCCCATCTTCGGGCCGGTGGCCGGCTGCGATTGCCCTTGGGTTGTTCCGGAAGGCGACGGCGACAATGGATTGAGTGCGGTCCCACAGCCGGCCGCGACCAGAGCTAAGGCTGCCGAGACGAGTGCCGATATTCCGATCAGCCAACTTCCGTTAAGTTTTTTCGACTTCATATTTGAGCGCCTATTTCACATGGTGTCGGTAGTTGCCGAAGCGTATCACGTGTTTACCATGCGCTCAATGGGGATTATCACGCCAGGGGCGCGTCTGCGGCAGATCGCTCGCTTGAGTTTCCGTCGCACACCACCTAATTGAGACGACATCAATACAGGACAACAACTTACTCCGCCCGCGGATCTTCGCGTGCTAGGCGCCGCCGAGCCAAAGCGCCTACCGTCTCGCTAACCTCGATGACCCTTTTCGATACACACAGCGACCGGCTTCATCCAGTCCAGGATTTCCCTAATACGATGACCCTGCGACCGCGTCTTCGCGCTGACTTGCCGGCCCTCCGGCTGCCGACCCCGATCAAACGATCTTCGCCGCACAAACTTTGCATCCCAGGAAAGGTTTCGGCTATGGTGGCCTCTGACGTCGGCGTTTCAATCCCGCGTATCGCGAGGGAGCATCGTGAAGAAAATTGGCGTGCTGTTCGGTATGGAGAATACCTTCCCCGGAGCGCTCGTCGAGCGCATCAACTCGATGAAGATCGATGGCATCTGCGCGGAGTTTGTGCAGACTGGGGCCGTCTATCTCGACAAGGCGCCGGCCTACTCGGTCATCGTCGACCGTATCTCCCATGACATCCCTTTTTACCGCGCCTTTCTCAAGCACGCAGTGCTCAATGGAACCGTGGTTATCAACAATCCCTTCTGGTGGTCGGCCGACGATAAATTCTTTAACTATTCATTGGCTGATAAGCTCGGCGTCGCCGTCCCGGCGACCGTGATCCTGCCCCACAAGCACTTCCCCCCCAGCACCACCGAACGCTCCATGCGCAATCTCGAATACCCGCTCGACTGGGAGAGCGTTTTTGACTACATCGGCTTTCCATCGTTCATGAAACCTGTCGATGGCGGCGGATGGAAGGACGTTTACCACATCCACAACCCGCACCAGTTCTTCCACGCTTACGATCAAAGCCGCGACCTGTGCATGCTCTTCCAGAAAGCGGTCAAGTTCAACGAGTACTTCCGCTGCTACGTCGTCGGTCAGGAGAAGGTCCGCATCATGCCTTATGACCCGCGCCGACCCCACGCGGAACGTTATGTCCTCGACCCACCGGCCTACGATCCCGAACTGCTAGCCCGGGTCGAACGAGATTCGCTGACGCTATGCAAGGCGCTCGGCTACGACCTCAACACCGTCGAGTTCGCCGTCGAAGACGGAATCCCCTACGCCATCGACTTCATGAACCCAGCCCCCGACGCCGACCTGCACTCCGTCGGCAAAGACAACTTCGAGTGGATCGTCCAAACCATGGCCGAACTCGCCATCAAGAAGGCGCAGGAAGGCTCCGTCATCAAGGATTTTCATTGGGGAGAATTTCTGGCCAGCAGTTCACCGAAGTGGGCATAACGGATGCGGCGCGCATCCGTTGCGGCAGCCCTGCCCTTGCTCTGTTTCTTCGCTGGCCAGGCGCAGGTGCAAGGGCCAACCCAAATGGACGAGCATGGCTGTCGTCCCGCCACGCTTCCGCAAATGTACAAGTACCTTTTCATATTCCAGCTAGAAATGGAAAAAAGGGGCGCGGATCTCGACAGCGAAGGAGGGGCCGGCTGGACGGCACGAGAGACCCTGCGGGCGCACTTTGATCTGACCGCCAAGCAATTTGCGCCGTTCGAGCAGGCTGCGTTGGAATGGGGGAAAGCGCGGCAACGGGTGGACGACGAGATTCATGCAGTGATTTCAGCCGACAAGGCCGCGCACCCGGAGAGCGGCACGAGGTCGCCCGAGGCGAAAGCCAAGATCCTCGCGCTACTTCCAGAGATCGACCAGGCCGCCAAAGATCAGGTTGCGAACATACACGAAGCTCTCGATCCCAAAGTCGCGCGCAAACTGGACGAGGCCGTTGTCAGGGACTATATCGGGGGGACACGCCATGGCTGTTTGGCTAAGCCCAGCGCAGCCGCGCAGGCTCCGACTCTCGCGACCCGAGACGCGGCTACGCCAAGCCCGGTGATACCAACGAACGCGGCCATCCCGACGGTGGAACCGCCGAATCGTACCCCTCCCGTGGTCGTGCATTCGGTAGACCCCCAATACTCCAAACAGGCCCGGCGGAAGAAGATCACCGGGCAGGTGATGGTCTCGACGCTGGTCAACGAACAAGGCTTGCCCACCGACGTGCGGGTGGAGAGATCCCTGGGCTATGGGCTGGACGAGGAGGCGGTCAAGTCCGTCAGCAAATACCGTTTCAAACCCGCGCAACAAGACGGGAAACCGGTAGCTTTCCGCGTCAGCATCGAGGTGAACTTCCAGAATCATTAAGGACGGCAGGCGGGTCGCGGGAGCAGCCTAGGCCAGAAGCATTGCAAGCAGCGCGAAGCATATAATTATCATATAATTCTGGGGAGGCGTCCCCCAATGCTCGATGCTCGCGAAATCCACTCTCTGACCGACTTCCTGCGCAACCACAAAGCCCACGTTGCGCGACTGAAGAAAACGCGGGCCCCGGAAGTCCTCACCGTCAACGGCAAAGCGGAGGTCGTCGTGCAAGATGCGACCAGCTACCAACTCATGCTCGAACGGTTGCGCCATATGGAAACCATCGCGGCCATTCAGGAAGGAATGGCGAGCGCAGAGCGTGGAGAGCTGAAGGCCGCCGCCCAGGTATTCGATGAGATAAGGGCAAAGTATGGCTTACCGCGTTAGCCTTACGGCCCCCGCGGAAGACGACGCCTACGCAGCCTTCGAGCGCATTCGCGAAGCAGCCCCCGTGCATGCGGACAAATGGCTCACCCGGTTGTTCGAGGCCATTTTCAGCCTCGATCGAATGCCCGCGCGGTGCCCGGTAATTCCGGAGGCGCAAGAACTCGGCTTTCCAGCTCGTCATTTGCTTTTCGGCAAAGGACACGGCGTTTACCGCATCATCTTTCATATCCAGGAAAACGAGAAGCATGTGCGGGTGCTGCGTATCTGGCAAGGCTCCCGCGATGCTCTCACGGCCGTCGATATCAACGAACTGTAAGACCGGGACTCCGACGCCGACCGATCATCTCTGCTGGGCAAATAGAAACGGCCTCGCCCCCAAATCGCCTTGCCTCAAATCCCCACCCCGAATACAACTGGAAGCAGCGCAAATACCCCGCCGCTTCCAGTCACGAGGTAAAGTCGAACCATGCAGCCCACATTCAACATCGGCATCGAAGAGGAATACCAGACCGTAGATCCTGTCACCCGCGACCTGCGCTCGCACATCGGCACCGAAATGCTCGCCCACGGAAAGCTCCTCCTGCACGAGCAGGTTAAGGCCGAGATGCACCAGTCCGTCGTCGAAGTCGGAACGGAGATCTGCCCGACCATCAAAGAGGCGCGCACCGATCTTTTTAACCTCCGACGCCAGATGATTCGCCTCGCCGCCGATCACGGACTCCTGCTCGTCGCCGGCGCCACCCATCCTTTCGCCGACTGGCGTAAACAGGAGATTTATCCCGACGAGCGCTATCGCCGCGTCGTTGAGGACCTGCAGACCGTCGCCCGCGCCAACCTGATCTTCGGCCTGCACGTGCACATCGGCATCGAGGACCGCGAAGCCGCCATCCGCGTCATGAACACGATGCGCTATTTCCTTCCCCATTTGCTCGCGCTCTCGACGAACTCGCCCTTCTGGCGCGGCGACAACACCGGTCTCAAAAGTTATCGCGCCAAGGTCTTTGACAAGTTTCCCCGCACCAACATCCCCGACGCCTTCGCCAGTTACAGCGAGTTTGAAACATTCGTCAACATCCTCATCAAGACCAATTGCCTCGACAACGCCAAGAAGATCTGGTGGGATATCCGCCCCCATCCCTTCTTCGACACCATCGAAGTCCGCGTCTGCGACCTGCCCATGCGCGCCGAGGAGACCCTCGCCATCGCCGCGCTCATCCAGGCCACGGCGGCCAAGATCCACCAGCTCCACACCCGCAACCAGGACTTCCGCAACTACTCCCGCGCGCTGCTTATGGAAAACAAATGGCGCGCCGTCCGTTACGGCCTCGACGGCAAACTGATTGACTTCGGCAAAGAAGAGGAGATCGACGAACGCGAACTCATCCGCGAATACCTCGACTTCGTCGACGACGTCGTCGACGGGCTCAACAGCCGCCAGGAGATCAACTACATTCGCCACATCCTCGAAATCGGAACCGGCGCCGACCGCCAGATCAAGAAATTCGAAGAGACCAACGACCTCGCCAAGGTCGTTGACTACATGGCCGAAGAGACGAAGGCCGGACTGTATTGAAGGGCACCGGGCATTGAGCAAGGATCATGAATCCCGCACCCCTCGAAATCAAATCCGCCGGAGAACCCGTCCTTCGCCAAACCTCCCTCAAACTGAGCCGGGAAAATATCCTGTCACCCGCCATTCAGCAGCTCATCGAGCAAATGCGCGAGACCATGTACAGAGCTCCCGGAGTCGGCCTCGCCGCCCCCCAGATCGGCCACGGCCTGCAGCTCGCCGTCATCGAAGACAAAGCCGAATACACGAAAGACATCGCGCCCAAAATCCTCACCGAGCGCGAACGCAAACCAGTCCCCTTTCAAGTCATCATTAACCCGGTGCTCACACTCGAAACCGCGCCAGATGCGGACTTCTTCGAGGGCTGTCTCAGCCTTCCTGGCCTCACCGCGCTGGTGCTCCGCGCCAGCCGCGTCCGCGTCGACTGCCTCGACCACCGAGCGGTGCGGCGAACCATTCATGCTTCGGGTTGGTTCGCTCGCATCCTCCAACATGAGATCGACCACCTCCATGGCACCCTCTACATCGACCGCATGGCCTCCCGCAGCCTCTGCACTCTGGATAACTACAGCAAGCATTGGAAGGACATACCCGTAGCCGAAGCCAGGAAACAATTCAAGCTGTCCTGAGTCCGTGTATTCCTTCCGTTTACTTCCCGCGTATTCGTACTGCCGCCAGCTTTTCCAATCGCTACCCGGAGGGACTGGAGCAAAGTACAGCTAGCGTAGTGTGAGGTGCACCGCCCGGCAGGCGTTTTTCCCCAGAAAAACGCCTGCTGAGACAAAACTCAGCACATTACACCGACTGTACTTTTGCTCTAAGATTCTCTTGCGGGAGGGGGCCATCGATGCGACGCTGCGCAATTTTGCTGTTGGTCGCGATGATGGCGCCGCTGGCCTTCGCCGCCAAGCGCGTAACCGTCGATCAGCTGGACAAGACACTTCTCGGCTTGCAGGGCAAGCTCGATACCGAGATAGCGAAACGCCTCCGGGATATGGAGTTGACCGAGAGGCCAAGCCAGCCTACGCTGTCGCGGTGGCAAACAGACTTCTCCGGAACCGAAACCCAGCAGGCGCTCGCCCTGCTCTCAAATGCCGCGGCATTTCTCGATCTGCCCCCATCCGAGATTCCAGCCACGCCTCCACCCGACCGGGAAGCGCAGCGGAAGATGTTGGCACTTACCGTTGACTATGTGAGCAAAACCATCCATCAACTCCCAAATCTCTTCGCAACCCGAGACACGACGCACTTCGAAGACACTCCACAGGGATACGAAAAAGGAGGGATGGTCTTCGTGCCCGCGCAGCCGATGCACTTCGTCGGCGTAAGCAGCGCCACCATCGTCTATCGCGACGGTGCGGAGGTCCTCAATTCCAACTCAACCAAAGCCGGCGCGCCCAAAGCACCCCAAACCGATGCTATGTTGCATGGGCTAACCACCTCGGGAGAGTTCGGCCCGATGCTCGTTACCATCTTGATCGACGCCGCACACGGAACTCTCGGCTGGAGCCACTGGGAACCCACGACTTCTGGCCCTCTGGCCGTCTTTCGCTATGCGGTTCTGCGTGAGAAGTCGCACTATCGCGTCGGTTATTGCTGCGTTCCCAATTCGGATAACCTCTCTTCCGGATTGCAGCCTTTTCATCAAATCTCTGGATATCACGGCGAGATCGCGGTCGATCCCGAGACCGGCACCATCCTTCGCCTCACCGCCCAGGCCGACCTGAAGGCCACCGATCCGCTCGTCAGGGCCGACATCATGGTGGAATACGGCTCCGTCGAGATCGGAGGACATTCCTATATCTGTCCCCTGAAAAGCGTCTCCATTTCAGTTGGACATGCGTTGCAGGCCGCTGAGATGCAGCACTTACGCATTTCGAGCGAGGTCGAGAGCCTGCAGTATGAGCCGGGTCACATGCAGACCCTTCTCAACGAGGTCACCTTTTCCCAATATCACTTGTTTCATGCGGACACGCGCATCCTGGCCGCAGACGCCGGGCCGCCGGCAGGCACTCCTGCGACCTCAACCTCATCAAAGTCTGCCGGCGACGCATCTCCCTCGACATCATCTCCCTCGCAGCCGAACCAGCCGGAAACTAGCGCCCCTGCCGCCGCTGCCGCTAACGACGCGCCGGTAGCGCCAACGCCGCCGCCCGCGAATCCTGCAACCGAGACGGCCGCTACCGCGCCAATCTCCGAACCGCCCGCCGCTCAACCGGCAGCAGAGCCAGACTTCGACGTACCTTCCCTTTCAACCCGCGCTCAAGGACAGGTTCCCGTCTTCAAAGCCAGCTCCGAAGCGGTGGTTGTCGACGTCGTTGTGACCAAAGGCCGAGACGAACCCGTCACCGGACTCCGCAAAGAAGACTTCCAAATCGCCGAAGACGGCAAGCCGCAGTCGGCCAACTATTTTGAGGAACACGCTCCCGATAACGCGCCCGCAGACCCGCTACCTCAGATGCCGCCGAATGTCTTCACCAACCAGCCGGCCGCCCCGCCCGGGGATTCGGTTAACGTGCTTCTGCTGGATAGCCTCAACACCGACCGTGAAGACCAGTCCTTCGTTCATCAGCAGATTCTGAACTACCTGAAGAGCGCGGAACCCGGCACTCCCATTGCGATCTTCACCCTCTCCTCGAAGCTGCGTATGGTTCAGGGATTCACCACCGATAGCTCTGTGTTGCAGGCCTCCTTGAACGACCCGAAGTCCGGAGCCGCGACGACCACTACGTCGATGTCGCGGTCGCTGCAGGACAAACTCGACGACCAGGATGAGATCGCAAACCTATCGGCCGCCCAAATGAGTCCCATTGGAATTCAAGCGGTACAAGCCTCACAGGCAAATCACGCCACCTATCAGGCAGACCAGCGCGTGAAGATGACCCTCGAGGCGATGGACCTTATCGCCCGCTACCTCGCCGGAATTCCAGGCCGCAAAAATCTGATCTGGTTCTCCGGCTCATTTCCGATCTCCGTCTTTCCAAATGCAAAAGAAAGGCAGTCCTCCGATACGATGCGGCAGTACGGCCCCGCAATCCGGCAGACCGCCGACCTGCTCACACTCTCGAAGATCGCCGTCTACCCGGTCGGCGCCGAGGGCGTTATCACCGAGCATCCAATGGAGGCCAGCAACGCGGGCCCCACCAATACCGAAGGCGCAACGGCCGACACCCGAATGGGCGGCAGCACATCGCAACGTCACGCCGATCCGATGACGCCTTATGCAGACGAACATGCCGCCCGCGCCGCAAAAATTGCAGCCATGGAACAGCTCGCCGCCGACACCGGCGGCCAGGCAATCCTCAATGCCAATGACCTCAACAAAGCCATAGCCCGCGCCGTCCAGAACGGCTCCCACTACTACACGCTGGTCTACACCCCTACCGATAAAGAGATGGATGGCAAGTATCGCCGCATCGAGATCAAGATGAACGGTGCGAAGTACAAACTCTCCTACCGCCGAGGCTATTACGCCGACGCCGCAGCAAGAGGTTCCGCGTCATCTCTTGACTCATCCGACACCGCGACAACCGACGCAGATCCACTGCGCCACCTGCTCGCCCGCGGAATGCCCAGCGCAACTCAGCTGCTCTTCGGAGTCCGCGTGCTTCCCGCCACTCCCCAGCCAAGCCCGACCGCGCCGCACGCCGGAGGCAACAGCGACCTCACCGGTCCACTCACCCGCTACTCCGTTGATTTCCTCATCCGCTGGACCGACGTCGATCTGCAGCTGACTCCGCAAGGCAATCACGCAGGAAAGCTTCAGCTCGGCGTGATCGCCTACGGCCACGACGGCAAGCCCGTCAATTGGGTCGGCGTAAGTCAGATCATGAACATCAACCCGGCTACCTTCGCCGCAATTCAGAAATCCGGCATCCCCGCACACCTCGAGATCGACCTGCCGAGGCAGGATGTCTATCTCGCGACCGGAGTCTACGACTGGGCCTCAAAAAACGCCGGCACGTTGGAGATTCCGCTCAATACCCTGCGGGCACAGGGTAGCACTGCTGGAAGCAAATGAGCCGTTCTCAGATTGAGGATGCAACAACAGGAGTGAGAGGATAGCGCTATGATGCCGTCCGCCTTCCGTTTCCGGAGTGAAAAGAAACCGCTTCTTTGGATAGCGTTTGTGTGTCTTGCGTCCCCGATTACTTGGGCCCAATCCCGCAGCTGGGACGAGCTCCAGACACTGAAGCATAACTATGAGATGGAAGTTTTCCAGAAAGACGGGCAGTGCAATACAGGCGTTACAGAAAAGGTCACTCCAACGAGTCTGGTTGTGACGTTCTATGGAAAGGAACTTGCTAACGGTCGAGTGGATAGACAGACTAAAGAGATAAATAAGAGTGACGTGCTTGCGCTTGGGTCGGGACACAATATTCTGTACAGTGGTCGGAGCTCTTGGATAGACGTCGGAGAGGCAAAGCCATCGCATGCCGAGTGGCTTAGTGTCACGACGACAGGAGGAGAACAAATTAACGGCTCGGTCATCGCAATCACCGACTCTGCACTCTCATTGAGCGTCATGGGACGAGAACGCAGCATTCCGAAGTCTGAAGCCAAGACTATTGACTATGTTCGGCAGCGCCCATTTACGCAGAACGGAGATTATCTCTGGCGGGAGGCACCAGAATTATTAATATTTTCGCCGGACGTTTGGCTTCGATCTGCGGGTGTCTCTCCGAAGCTCCATGTAAGGCTATACGACTCTGCATTACCCGAGGACGATGGCACCCACCCATGCCGATAAGAACGAATTGTCATCGATAAAGGGCAAGCTACCTCGACGCTTCCGCCTCAGCAGCGATCTTCTTCAAATCCGGCAGCACATCGCCCAGCCTCGCGGCGGCAGAGTCGCGAGTGCCCAGCGCAAAATAAACATCCCGATAGTGCTTGAACAGCTTGTCATACACCGCAACAGCATTCGGCTCCGGCTGAAACCTCTTGTTCCCCAGGCACATCTTCGCCTGCGCCTCTTCAACGGTTGAAAAAGCTCTAGCCGCAAGCAGCGCAAAAATCCCCGATCCAAGACTCGTCGGCACTCCATCCGGCACCAGAATTGGCTTGTTCAACACATTCGCATAGACCTGGTTCAGCACCGCATTATGCTGCGGAATGCCGCCGGCATTGATCACCCGCTCCACCGGCACCCCATGGTCAGCCATGCGCTCAAGAATGATCCGCGTATGAAACGCCGTCCCTTCAATCGCCGCGAATAGCTCATCCTGCGCCGTATGAATCAAGTTCCACCCCAGCGTCACGCCGCCCAACTCGGAGTTCACCAGCACCGTCCGATCGCCGTTGTCCCAGCTCAGCCGCAACAACCCCGTCTGTCCCGCGCGATATTTTTCGAGCCCTTGCGAAAGCTTCTTCACATCGGTTCCGGCCCGTTTTGCGATCGCCTCGAAGATATCGCCCGTCGCCGAAAGCCCAGCCTCAATCCCCGTATAACCAGGATGCACACTGCCCGGCACAACCCCGCAAACACCAGGAACCAGCGTTGACTCGTGGCTCATCGCAATGATGCACGTCGACGTACCAACCACGTTGACCACATCGCCCTCGCGGCAATCGGCGCCGATCGCGTCCCAATGCGCATCAAAGGCCGAGACCGGAATCGGAATTCCCGCACGCAGGCCCATCGCCTCGGCCCACGCCGGAGACAGATGCCCAGCCAGCTTCTCCGACGTCAGATATTCGCCGCCCATCTTTGCCCGAATGCCATCGAAGAGTGGATCAAGCTTCGACAAAAACTCCTGCGGAGGCAGCCCGCCCCACTTCGGATTCCACATCCACTTGTGCCCCATCGCACACGCGCTGCGCTTCAGTTCGCCAACATCGGTAATGCCACAGAGAGTCGCCGCCACCATGTCGCAGTTCTCAAGCGCGGTGACAAACTTCTCTCGCTTGTCGGGATTATGCCTTAGCCAGTGCAGCAGCTTCGCAAATCCCCACTCATGCGAATAAACGCCGCCGCACCAATCGATTCCCTCGAACTTCTCCCGATGGGCCAGTTCCGTGATCTGCCTCGCCTCTTCAAGCGCGCGATGGTCGCACCACAGGTAGTAATCGTCGAGCGGCTCAAGGTGTTCGCCCACTGGGATCACACTCGATCCTGTGGTATCGATGCCGATCGACTCGACCGCATCACCCTTCACTCCCGCTATTTCCAAAACTTCAAGCGTAGCCTTGACCAGCGCATCCATCTGATCGGTATGCGATTGAGTAGCAAAGTTGGGGTCTTCCCGTTTGCGCTTCAGCGGATACGCAGCCGAAGCCGTGCCCAATCGGCCGCGATCGCTATCCAGCAGCGTTACCCGCACGCTTAAAGTCCCAAAATCCACACCCGCCACAATCGCCACAAATCCCCTCCCCGAACCCACCTTTCAGCTTCCAGCTTCACGCCAGATTGGTCAAGTAAACCTTTTCTTGAACTGATTCGAAGCTACCCTCAAGCCCGAGCTTTGCTCGTCGTCCTTCGCCTTCATTGCGTAATCGACCCTCCCTGAGTAGGATGGCTGTGCTTTTCAGCAGACAATCGCGCGCTCGTAGAACACAAACGGAGACTTTATGTACGACAGCTCCTCGACCTCTCGCCGCAGCTTTCTTCTCTCCTCCGGTGCCACGCTGATTGCGTCTACCCTCGCCGAACGTGCCGCCTTCGCCGAGGGCCCCGCTCCCGCGCAACGCGTCGATGCCGATCAGGCCATCAAGCTGCTCGCCGAGGGCAACCAGCGCTTCGTCGCCGGACAGATCACCCACCCCGGCCGCACTCCCGACGACTTCAAACCCCTCGCCGCCGGCCAATATCCCATCGCCGCCATTATCGGTTGCGCCGATTCCCGCGTCGCGCCCGAGATTCTCTTTGACCAGGGCATCGGCGACCTCTTCATCATCCGCATCGCCGGCAACTACGTCGGCGGTGCGGGAGCCGCGGTCAAAGGCAGCGTAGAGTACGCCGTCGCCGAGCTGAATGTCCCGCTGATTGCCGTCCTTGGCCACACCCAGTGCGGAGCCGTCAAAGCCGCTATCCAGCACCTTCACGACCACGACACACTTCCCGGCGCAATCAACGACCTGGTGAACAGCATCAGGCCAGCTGTCGTCGAAACCGAAGGCAAACCCGGTGACCCACTCGAAAATGCCATCGAGGCCAACGTCCGCCGCGGCGTCGCCACCCTGAAAACCCTCGCGCCCGTCGTCGGACCCGCTGTGAAGTCAGGAAAAATTAAAGTCATCGGTGGCGTTTACGACCTCGCGACAGGCACCGTGAAGATGCTCGCCTAGAAATCCATCACCCACGCCCGCTGTGCAAATTTGTGTCGACAGATTTGCCGTCTCTACCGAAGCCCGCAGGTTTCACCACAAAACCCCATCCACCGCCGCTGGGGCGGCAGGAAGCTCCGTCTCCCCGAGCATCTGACGCAGGTTCGTCTCGATGGTCGTCGTGATCGCCGTCAGCGCTACGTCATAGATGCTGTTCTCAAATGGATTCTCGAGATCGCGCCCAATCTTGTCGAGCGCCAGAAACATAAACCCCACCAGCGTCGATCCCAGCGGCGTGAACCAGCCCAGGCTCTGCACCATGCCAATCGGAAGCATCAAGCAGTAAATCTCCACAAACATCGTCGGGAAGAAGTCGTACTGCTTCGGCATCGGCGTATTTTTGATCCGCTCGGCGCCGCCCTGCGAGTCCATCAGCGCGCTCATACTGCCGTCGATTGCTTGCCACTCCCAGTCGTTGAGCCAGCCCCTTTGCCGAGCCTCGCGGGTCATCGCGCTCATCCTCCGCTGCAGTGTCAAGGAGACGTTCTTGTCGCCAATCAGCGTCTCGCGCTCCTCGGCGGAGACCGTACTGCGGATCTCAGCTATGGGATCAAGCCCCCTCAACTGCTGCCGCAGCGCGTGGACAAATGCGATCTGGTGGTAGACCAGCTTCCGTTGCATGGCCGCGACCTCGGCCTTCTCTTCCACGCTCGCGTCCAGCGGTGCTGCCATCGTCGTCAACACCTGCCGTGCCAGCGTCCGGCTCCGGTTGACGATCGCGCCCCAGAGTGTCCTCCCTTCCCACCAACGCCCGTAGGCGTAATTGTTTCGGAAGCCGATGATAATGCTGATTGCCGCCCCGTACAGCCCCAGCGGAACGGCCGCCGAACTCACCCACGTCCAATGCGGAACCTCGTAGGCGACAACGATCAGAAAGTCCCAGACCGCCAGCAGCGCCACTGGAACGCCCACATACAGGAACCTCCACCCAAACGGTGGCTTCTTGAGAGCAATCATGCCTTACCGCTCACCGGCACAAATGTCCGCTTGCCATCTTCCGCGATCCGAACGACTCCCGTGCCAATGTCATAAACCCATCCCGAGGTCGTCAACTCCCCGCGCGCAATCGCTCCCGCTACGCTCGGGTGCGTCGTCAGGTGAATCAGCTGCATCAGTACATTCTCTTCGGTGAGCCGCCGCAGTTTGTCTTTTGGACTTTCGTCCTTGTCCGTGATGCTCTCCGCAACCATGAGCGCCGCGTGTCCATGGTCGATCCACCTTTTCACCGTCGGCATCTTGTCTGCCGACCCCGGACTCAGCAACGCCTTCATCGCCCCGCAATCCGAATGGCCGCACACCACGACATGCTTCACTTTCAGCGCCGTCACCGCATACTCGATCACCGCGCTAACACCGCCAAGCGCTCCCCCGTAAGGAGGAACCATATTCCCGACGTTCCGCGAGACAAACACCTCACCCGGTCCCGAACTGGTGATCGCCTCAACGTCAACCCGCGAGTCCGCGCACGCAATAATCAGCGTATGCGGTTGCTGCGGAGTCGTCGCCGCCAGCTGATATTGCTCCGCTTTTTCCGCATAGACCTCGGCCTGAAACTTCCGGTTCCCATCTTTCAGCTTTTCCAGAACACTCTTCTCGCTCATATCGGTTGACCTGTCTCCTCCACAGCACTGCACTCCGCTTCCCAGTTTTACATCCGGGCACAGCAACTAACATCGAAAATATAACGCATCAGCTTCAACATGGCGTCATTCTGACGACCGCAGGGAGGAAGAATCCCGAGGAAGCGCCCCCGCCGCGGCCACCTCAAATCTCACAGCAGAAACATCTTGCCAAATCAAATCAAAGACCGCCAGGCCGTTCAGATATTCTTGAACGACGCAATCAAAGCAAAGCCCAATGACTCATCCGCTCATCAAAATAGGAATAAGCCCGTTCCTCGCAGGAAGTCTCGCCGTCTCGGCTATTTCCCAGAGTCCCCAGATTCAAAAGGTATCTACGCCGCCCGCGATCATTCCATTGCCCATGTCAGTCGGCGGAAGAGTCCAGGCGACCCATTCGAGCGCTCCCACCGGATTCGGCACGGAAGAGCACCGGCACCAATGGCCAGGCACCTACTTCGAAACCTCATTCAGGGGCAGTGAGCTCTTCTTCCAGGTTGGCACGAACCACGAGGTCCTCCACATCGTGGTCGATGGAAAACCGCCGCTCATCCTCGATAAGCCCGAGAGCGGCACCTATCGGCTATCGGGTCTGAGAAATAGGCCGCACACGGTAAACGTCCTCGTTGCCACTGAAAGCCAGGACGCTCCCAACACCTTCGGCGGCTTCGGCATCACCGCCCATTTTGCGCGGGTGAGGGAACTGGCGCGTGTTGATCCCGAACTGTCTCGCGTGAACTCTGAATCGCCGCCTCAAACTCCGAGAACAAACCTTCCCGCTTCGCACCATCACCCATCTCGCTCTTCAGAGCCACAATCTGCTCGCCGGACAGCTGTCCGCCTTCGGCATAGGTCAGCAGCCGGTCCAGACTCCGCGCAATATGCCGAAGCTGAAATCCCACCGAAGGCAGTCCCATCGGACGCTCATTCAGTTCAACCTCCGTCAACCCGAGGCACCACTTCGCCACATCCTCCTCAGCCAGCAACAGCGCGTGGATCACGCCGCGAGGCACCGCCGCGACCTCCAACAATGTCCCACGCAGCCATGGTTCCACACTCACTTCCGCCAAACCCAATCCCTCAGTCTTCCTGATCCCCAATCGGCATTCCCGGAGGAGCCTCCACCGGCGCTGCCGGAACGAACTTCGACGGATCGTTCTCCAGCTGCATAATCCGCGCCGAAACATAAGCATCCACCGGATTGCCTTTCACCATCTTGATGCTATCCAGCTTCGCCAGCACTACCGCCCGCGCCTCCGCCGAAGTCTGCCCATTCGCCGCCAGGCTAAGCAAACTCTCTACCGTCCTCACATAGACGGCGTTAGCCACCGCGTCAGTCAAGCCCCCAGCCGAAGCCCCTGGACGCGCCGCCGCCAGCGCCGCATCCATGACCTCATTGAGCGTTGGCTCCTCCCCATTCCGCGCATGGTATTCCACGAGGCGGCTCGCCCGCTGCGCATTGAACAGCACCGTCAGCGTCAGATCGGCAGCCGACTCCGCTGCAGCCACCGGATCAAAAGTCAGCCCAGTCTGCGAAGCAAACGACTCGCGCGTCCGCGGCAGGCCCGGGGGACGCGGAGGCAACAACCCCAGCAGCGGCTCCGGCAGCGTCAAAAACTGCGGCGACAGCGTCTTCGCCACCGCCGCCAGCGCCTTCTTCTGTTCCGCAGCGCTCACCATCACCGGCCCCGGCTGGCCCGACGCTCGCAGCTGATACACATAATCAAGACCGCCGATCTCCTTGATCGCCGCCTCGGTCTGATACCGATGCAGCAGATACACCGGCACCAGCGCGTCTTCCAACTGCGCCATCGGAACGCCCGGCTTGATCGCATTCTCGCCAAAGCGCGTCAGCGCCGCAGCACGAATCGTGAAGATCCGATTCAGCTCATCCGCCGCATCCGTCCCGTTGTCCCACAAATGCGCGTGTGGATGCGCGCTGCCAAACGGCCGCGCATCCTCATCGGTGATGAAGATCAGCCCGGTCTTCGCCGAGGTCGTCAAAATCTCATTCAGCCGCACGGCCTCATCCGAACCCGGCGCAAACTCCCGATATCCATAATCAATCGCAACCTTGTCCCACTGCCCAATGTTGACGGCGTAAGCATGAGACAGGTCCGGCACGCCGCTCTTGTCGAGCGTAATCCAGGGGTGCGGATAATCCATCACCGAAACCGACTGCTCCGGAGTATGCGGAAACGAGCTCGCCGCAAAGTTGTGCGCCAGCCCCAGCGTGTGCCCGGTCTCATGCGCAGCCAGCTGCCGCATCCGCGCCAGCACCATCTGCAGCATCGGATCGTTCGCCGGCGTGATCTTGCTACCGCTCACATACGGCGAGAGCAGCGCCTCGGCAATCAGATAATCCTGCCTGCCGCGCAGCGACCCCAGCGTCACATTGCCCTTGATGATCTCGCCCGTCCGCGGATCGGCAATCGCATCGCCATACGACCATCCCCGCGTATAGCGATGCACCCACTGGATGATGTTGTAGCGCACATCCATCGGGTCGGCGCCCTCCGGCAGCACATCTACCTTGAACGTCCCCGGCGCCCAGCCCGCCGCCTGAAACGCCTCGTCCCACCAGCGCGCGCCATCGACCAGCGCCGTCCGGATCGGCTCCGGCGCGCCGCGGTCGACGTAATACTGAATCGGCTGCTCCGCCACGCACGCCGTCTGGCACTTCGGGTCTTTCTTAATCAGCCGATGCCGCAAAATGAATTGTTGATCGAGCGGCTCGCCCAGCGCAGCGGAGTAGTCCCGGTAGCTCGTCGGAAAATATCCCGCGCGCGGATCGAACCGTCGCGGAGTAAAACCCGGCCCCGGCAACTCAATAAACGACTGATGCTCCCGCATCGTCAACGCCTGCGGGTCCGGAGCAACATTCCGCACAAACTCACCCGGCCGGCGCGTCGGTCGCGAAAGTCAGAACAGCCTCAACCTCGGTATTCTTCGGAAAGGCCTTCGTGCCGTCCATCGCGATCGCCGACCGCGCCGCATCCACTTTGTATGCACCCTGCTTCAGCTGAGTCAGCGTGTCCACGACGCCATGCGCATCGCGCACAAAGAAATCGGTCGCATCCACCAGCACCGCTCCGGATTTGCCATCTCTGCCCGGGTCTTCCGCCTCGATCTTGAAACCCGCCAGCACCGATTCCGGAAACGACTGCCGCACCGTGAGCCGCTCCGCCGCGTCGCTCGAAGAGCTGCGAAACATCTCATTCGGCGCAACCAGCAACACCTTCGGCCCAAACCGCTCGAACCGAACCACCTGTCCCTCCGATGTCTGCCCGCGATCCAGCCCCAGATCGTTCGATCCCGACCCGTATGGCAGCGAATGCGTATACAGCAGGTCCACATCCAGATGCGGAATCTCGAGATAGAGCTTGCCGCCCTTCGCGTCCCAGTGCAGCGGCAACAGCCCCGGCATGTTCTGCATGCCCGCAGTCTTCACAGAGATGGTCGGAATCGGAGCGTCCGGCTTAGAAGGAGGAGGAGCCTGCGCTGGCACAGACAAAGGCAGGATCAAAAAGCACGCAATGGCGGCAAAGAAACGCATGGTCTCTTTTATCACGACCAAAGTCGCTTTCTTAGCTTCGCCCAGCCGAACGCTTTCCCCGCCAATAAATCGCCAAGGCCAACCAGGTTCGCAACCAGAGCGGTCGCCGCTACCTTCGCCGCCAAATATCCAGGTATTGTTCACCTCGACAATCGGCACCGTCGTCAGCACAACCTCCGCAATCGTCACGGTAAGTCCCAGAATCGCGCAGACCAGCAGCCAAAAGCCAGGCCGCTCCCAAATCGCGAACCCGCCACCAGCGGCACGCCGAACATCGCACAGTAGTAGAGCCCAAAAGAAATATTCGCGCTGTTTTGAATTACCTGGAACGCCTCCTGCCGCCCCGCATTCACGCTGGCCAGAAAGCTCGCCCCCGCGGCAATCCCCACAATCACGCACAAGCTCCGCACCGGAGTGCGATACCGCGGATTCAGTTTCGTAAACCACGCCGGAAGAATCGAATCCCATCCTGCCACCATCGGCAAACGGCTGGTCTCAGCCATGATCAGCGTATAGGAACACACCGTGTATATCGCCAGCGCCAGGATCATCACCTGTCCCAGCACGACTCCCGCGCCGTTGCCCAGCGCCGCGGCGAGCACCTGCGGAATAGGCCCCGCCAGATCGATCTTCGACGCGGGAAGATAAGTCAACATAGAGCCGGTCATCACCACATAGATCACTACCACCGCCGGAGCCGCGATCCACGCCGAGAGCATGATCGCGCGGCCCGGGTTCTTCGTCTCCCCGGCAAAGACCGCGACCTGCTCCAGCCCCGAATACGCATTGAACGCCACCTTCATAAACAGGTTCAGCGTCAGCAGCGACATCACCGGCAACGCGAAGGAAAAGGCCGGCTGCGGACTCACATGCGGGTGAGCGGCGCTTGCGCCCGGATGCCACACCAGCAGCGCCGCAAGCAGCAACGCCACGATCACCATCATGGCGTTGCCAAAGTGCGAGACCCACCGTCCCAGCCGCATGCCGAATACGTTGATTGCCAACATCAGGCCAAAGAGCAGCCCGTCCAGCGCAAAGGTAAGGCCGCGACTCTCCGCCATCCACGCCGCGCGCGGCCCAAGCGCATAGCTAAGGCTCGTAGCCGCCAGTATGCCAAGCCCCGACACCGTAAGTATCGCGTAGATCGCATAATTCCACGCGCTCAGAAACGCCGCCGCCGGACCAAAGGCAAATTTGGTCCACTGATAGACGCCGCCTTCGAGCGGCCACTGCCGCGCACAATAGCTGACGACGACCACCTGCGGCAGAAAGAAAAAGACAATCCCAAATATCCAAAGAACCGGATGACCCGAGCCCTGCTTCGCCGCAACCCCCGACCAGGTCACGCCCACTAACAGCATGATCTGCATCGGAACAAGGTCGCGAAGCCGCAGCTCCCGCTTTAGGCCATGCTCAACCTCGACAGCGGTCTCGGCCACCCATCCCCCGTTCGCAGCAAAGGCTGCAAGGTTTTCGCCAGTCTATCTCACGGTCTCTTTACAGGATCCGGGACGATAGTCCTGGGACCCAGAAACGCCGATATCGAAGCAGTCAGCAAAAGGGTCGAATAATCTGCGTGAAACTCGCTCGCTTGTGCCAACATGGTAGCCCAGATAATAGAGCACTCAACGATGCGGAGAAAGCATGCGTCTATTTCGTCTCTTGTTCTTGATGAACTGCCTGGTCCTCGCCGTCACGGCTTCAGCGCAAACCATAACCTGTTCCTCTAACGACATGGGCCGCCACTTCTGCCAGGCCAATACCTCCAACGGAGTCAAGCTCGTTTACCAACGTAGCGGCTCCGCCTGCACCATGGGATTCTCCTGGGGCTACAACAACGGTGGCATCTGGGTCGACCACGGTTGCCGTGCCGACTTCTCTCTCGGCAACGGACAAGGTGGCAACCAGGGCGAGCCCAACAACGCCCTGCTGATGTGTAAGAACACCGCCAGCCAGCGTCTGCCCGGGGTACCCCTGGCCTACATCAGCGTCTATCGCGGAACCGATCCCGACCCCGGCAATTACATGATCAACTTCCGCGCTCAGCCGCCCAACCAGCGGCAATCGTCGGGATTCTGCATCGTCTCCAAAAGCGGCCAGCTTCGCAACTTCCAATTCGACGCAGGCTCAGGCCCAGGCAACGGCGGAGGCAACAACTACGGCGGAGCCTCGCCCAACGATGCCCTGCGACTCTGCAAGAACGCCGCCAGCGGACACCTTCCCGGAGTGCCTCTTGCCTACATCGCTGTCTATCGCGGCTCCGATACCGGCAACGGCAGCTACATGATCAATTTCAACGCGCAACCTCCCAACGCCCGCCACGCTTCAGGATTCTGCATCGTCTCCAGAAACGGCCAACTACAGAACTTCCAGTTCGATCCCAACTCCGGCGGGAATCAAGGTGGCGGAAATCAAAATGGGGGAAACTATGGCGGCGGCAATAACAACGGCGGACAAACCCCACAAGACGTCATGGTCGCTTGCAAAAATGCAGTCAGCGCCCGCATGCCCAACGTCCCCCTCGCCTACATCCAGGTCAACCAACCCCGCGTTAACGGAGGCAGCATGCTCTCCAACTTCCGCGTCCAACCACCCAATGGCCCCTATGCCAGCGGTTCCTGCGACGTCTTCAAGAATGGCCGCGTGAATCTAAGCTTCAACAATTGAGGAAATCTCGCAGCACTGGCCTTCAAAGCCCTTTACGGTTCCGGAACTCACGCACCACCACCGCCGGGTCGCGATGTTGTCCATCGACCGCCTCATTCATCGCCTGCATCTCTTCAGCAGAGATCTTCCCCGCCAGCGCATCCAGCGCTGCCTGCATCTGCGGCCAACGCTGCAGCGCCGCCTCTCGTACCAGCGGCACGGCCTGATAGGGCGGAAAGTAGTGCTTGTCATCGGCCAGCACCGCCAGTCCGAAGGCCTGAATCGGCCCATCGGTCGAGTTCCCCGCCACCATGTCCACCTGGTTCGAATTGAGCGCGCGATAAAGCAGCCCCAGGTCCATCGTTCGCGGATCGCCATCGAACTTCAGCCCATACGCCGCCGAGAGCCCACGCAACCCATCCGGACGCTCCTCAAACTCATAGCCCACACCCAGCCGCCACTTCGGAGCATAGGGCACCGCCTCGCTCAGCGTATGAATGTTGAGCCGCTTCGCATCCTCGCCCCGAACCACCATCGCAAAAGTATTCTCAAACCCAAGCGGGGGAGCCACCACCACGTTGTATCGCTGCCGATACAACCGCGTCACCGTAGCCAACACCGCATCCGGGTCTTTCGCCACTGGTTGTTTGAGGATCGCCGTCAGCGCCGTCCCGGTGTACTCCACATAGGCATCAATCCGCCCCGCCGCCAGCGCCTGCTGCGCAATATAACTCCCCGCAAGATAAAAGCGCCGCTCGACCGGAAGCCCAGTCTTAGCCTCAATCTCCTGCGCCAGCAACTCACCCAGAATCACCTGCTCAGTAAAATTCTTCGCCCCAACCACCGGATGATTCGGATGCGGCGGAGAACACCCCCCAATCAACAGCAGGCCGCAAACAATTAACCCGCTCGCAATTCGAGCAAATCGGCGATTGGCGGTCCCAAAGGAAAAACCTGTCATGAGCAACGCGCCTCAAAAAACGGTTGTCATCCTGAGCGACGCGCGTCCGCGCGGAGTCGAATCGATCGGCACAACTGCCCAAGTCTGACTGCCCCAATTAACACAATATGCTCATTTGCCGGACATCCTGATTCGAGTAGGAACTGGATTCTGTTACGAACGAACGCCTGATTGCAGAGAGAGCGGGAAACCCAGCGATCGGCCCGGCGAATTGTTGTATGGAAAGAAACAGAGTGCGAATGGAGCACGCTCTGCTCACACGTTACTCTGTCGATGGGTTTGACCCTCTGCTTGGCATAATCGGCACCTAAGAACTTCGAGCGGTCTCTTAACGGTGAGGCACAGCTAGGCATTCAAATGGCAAATTCGGGAAATCAAACTTGCCAGTTTCACTCCCGAGCGAACTGCGGGCGAACCCGCTTTCAATTGTGCGACAAGCCGGCTTAAGGTCGTGGACCCGTTGGTTGCCGTCCTTCAATGAGTGCATTGGCGATTTGCACTAACCCGCTAGCGCGGGAGGGGATGCTTTTGTGACATTTGGGTAGAGTCATGGGCACCCAAGGAGGTGTCCATGACTCACCTACGCCAGCGCATGCAGGAAGATCTCCGGCTGCGCAACTTCTCCGAACGCACGATCCCTCACTACACCCATAACGTTGCAGAGTTCGCTAGCCACTTTCACAAGTCCCCTGATCAACTCGGGCCGCAACATATCCGTACCTGGCTGCTGTATTTGCTCAACGAGCGGAAGCTAGCCTGGGGAACGATTCAGGGCGCCAGATCGGCGCTGAAGTTTCTGTATACGCGGACACTGAAGCAGACCTGGTTCGATCAAGAGGTCATCAAGCCCAAGGTGCGCCGCAAGCTTCCCACAGTCTGGAGCCGTGAAGAAGTCTGTGCATTGCTCGAGGCTGAGATGAACATCAAGCATCGGGCGTTGCTGGCCCTCTACTACGGCGCGGGTCTGCGCTGCCAGGAGGCGCTGGATCTGAAGGTCACCGACATCGACAGCCAGCGGATGGTCATCCATGTCCGCGAAGGCAAGGGCAAGTTCCCGCGCCAGGTGATGCTATCGCCGAAGCTGCTGGAGATCTTGCGTGCCTACTGGCGCGGGCGCAAGCCCAGGGACTGGCTCTTTCCCGGCAGGCAAGCCGGAGAGCAACTGAAGGCCAACGCGGTGCGTGTTGTCTGCCAGAAGCTGCGCAAGCAGTTGGGTATCAGGAAGCCCCTCAGCCCGCATGTGCTGCGGCACTCCTTCGCCTCGCATCTTCTGGATGCGGGCACCGATCTGCGCAGCATCCAGCTCCTTTCGGTGCTCATCGAAATTTCTCCTTTTCCTTGATATCAAGTGTGTCCGATCCAATCGGACGTTTTGGAACCCTTCTACTCGAGTCAAATCACGCGGTCGTAGATCGATTACTGCTGCTTCTTGAACAGATCCTGGGCGGCTCGCGACGGTAACGTTGATGTTTTTACGAGCGAAAGCATGCGCGAGGGCCTGGCCTATCTTTCCGAACCCTACAATTGCATGAGTCATGGTGTTTCTCCGATCAGTGTTGGTATTGATTGCCAGCTTTCGACGGCGGGGGACATCAAATTCGGTTCTGTGGCGACCCTCCGTAAACTCCCAGCAAGTCGTTGTGCGGGCCGCCGGAAGGTCAGTTACTAGCCGACGTCTGCAGGCGTTTAGATCGCCGTCATTCCGCCGTCGACGAACAACTCCTGCCCGTTAACAAAGCTCGAATCATTCGAAGCAAGAAACAACGCGACCGTCGCGACTTCCTCAGGTTGACCCATAGTTCCCCGCGGGATCAGGGATTCGAAATACTGCTTCGCTTCCTTGGTGAGAACTGCTTCCTGCATCGTGGTCGCAATCGCACCGGGAACCAGCAGGTTCACCCTTATTTTTCTTTCCTTCAGTTCGTTGAGCCAGGTGCGTGCGAAGGAGCGGAGCGCCAACTTGCTCGCCGCATACACGCTGAAACCAGGGAAACCTTTTGCCGCAGCATTGGACCCAGTCATGAAGATCGATCCGCCATCGTTGAACAGCGGCAACGCTTTCTGCACCGTGAAGAGGGTTCCGCGCACGTTCAGGTCGAAAGTCTTATCGAAGTGCTCCTCGGTGATCTGCCCCAGCGGGACGGGTTCGCCTATGCCGGCGCTCGCGAACAGGATGTCGATCTTGCCCTTCTCCTGCTTGACCGTCTCGAACAGGCGGTCGAGGTCGTCGAGATGGCCCGCGTCACCGCGTACGCCGGTCACGTTCCGGCCAATCTGCTTGACGGCCTTATCGAGCGTATCCTGCCTCCGGCCCGTGATGAAAACGTAGGCGCCCTCTTCAACAAACAATTTGGCGCTCGCCAACGCCATGCCGTCGGATCCGCCGGTGATAACTGCAACCTTACCTTCAAGCTTTCCCATACATTCTCCTTTGATTGATGTGTAGTGCACTCACGAGTTACGCCCGGTTCAGATCGCCGAGAAGCCGCCGTCGACCGCGAAATCAACGCCATTCACGTAGCTTGCTTCGTCTGAAGCAAGAAACAGCGCGGCTGCCGCGATTTCCTCAGGACGCCCCATCTTCCCCCTTGGGATCATGGATTCGAACATCTTCCTCGTTGCCTCATCCAGTCGCTGGGAGTCCGGTGTGTCTACCTGCCCCGGGCTCAGCACGTTTACCCGAATTTTTCTTCCCTTTAGTTCGTTGAGCCATGTCCGCGCGAAGGAGCGCAATGCCGCCTTGCTCGCCGCATACACGCCAAAACCAGGAAAGCCTTTCACCGAGGCAACCGACCCGGTCATGATGATCGAGCCGCCATCGTTGATTAGCGGCAACGCCTTTTGAGCCGTAAACAGCGTTCCTCGCACAATCAGACCGAATTCCTTATCGAAATGCTCTTCGGTAATTTCGCCTAGTATGGCGGCTTCGCCCTTGCCGGCACTCGCGAAGAGGATGTCTATCTTTCTTTTTTCCCGCTTGACCGTATCGAACAGCCGGTCGAGGTCGTCTAGATTGGCCGCGTCGCCACGCACGCCGGTTACGTTTCGACCAATCAGCTTGACGGCCTCATCGAGAGCCTCCTGCCTCCGGCCAGTGATGAAAACGTAAGCGCCTTCCTGGACGAACCGCTTTGCGGTTTCCAGCGCCAAACCGCTCGATCCACCAGTGATAACCGCAACCTTACCTTCAAGCCTTCCCATAATTGCTCCCTTCGGTGGATGTCTCGCATCCACTACCTGAGGAGTAGAGTTCTTTTGTGGTGGACGCGCACTGCTCAACCGTCCAAACATTTTGTCTATTCGTCCAAGAAGGGAGTGCTATGTGGATCCAATAACCGACATTTTCAGAACGATGCATGTAACTGCTTTCGGTCTGCACAGGCTCGAAGCCACCGCGCCGTGGGGCGTAAAACAGGTAAACCAGGCCGAAGACAAAGTCACGCCTTCCGGCGAAAAAACCTCCTCCCCAGATTTGGCGCACTTCGCCATGCTTTCGCGCGGCAACTGCTGGCTAAGTGTGGAAGGGATTTCGGAGCAGATTCCGCTCACCGGTGGCGATTGTTTTTTGCTGGCTAAGGGGACTTCGATTGTTTTGCGCGACAGTCCGCGAACACCTCCGAAGTGGACTTTCCGCGAGATCGGGGCCAGGGCAAATGGCAATGTCGCGCTCTGTGGCGGCGGTGGCGCGCCGACGACGATCGTCTGTGGGTCCTTCAGTTTCGATCGCGCCAGCCTGAAGCCGATCACTCAGTTATTGCCGAGCTTCATTCTGATTAAGGCAGATCAGGCACGTACGCTTGCTCTTCACATCACAATGCAGGCGCTGGCATCAGAAATGGCAGAACAGGCGCCGGGATCTGGAGTCGTCGCGACTCGGCTCGCTGAGGTTCTGTTTATCCAGATCCTCCGGGCGCACATCGCGTGGGGACCGGAGCGCAACAAAGGATGGCTTCGTGCCGTTTTCGATCCTCAACTGGGCACCGCCCTGAGTGCCATTCACGACAGAGTGAATGCACCCTGGACGGTCGAATCCCTGGCCGAGGCGGCGGGCATGTCCCGCTCCGCATTCGCAGCGCGTTTTAAAGAGCTACTCGGACAAACACCGCTGGAGTATGTAACAGGGTGGCGGATGCAGAAGGCGATGCAATTACTCGAACAGCGTGACAAAAAGCTCATAGATGTCGCCCGGTCGGTCGGTTACGGGTCCGACGCTGCGTTCAGTAAGGCTTTCAAGCGAGTTGTTGTGGCCAACACTGGTGAATATGTCAAACGTGGTTCAGAAGGCCGCGGACCTGCCGGAATGGCGGAGGCTTTTTGAAGCGGAGGATTCGACTTAGGCCTACTTTGGCGTCTGTCGCATATCGTTGGAAGGTCGAAGATCGATATCAGGCCGATGCACTCATTGAGACGGATCAGTCCTGCGAACGCGCTTCAGTTCATTTGAAGAGGGCCGCAGGCAGTCAAGGGGAAAGTGCAGAAGGGGTAACGTCTCCTGCCGCGCAGCGGTATTGACGGAAAACCCCCGTAAATCCGAAAATGCCGGGTTCGTGGTCCGTAGAGATCTTGATGGCTCCGGACCATTCAGACTTTCTCCGCTACGGTGCGCGCCATATCAAGGACCGTCTTCCCGATCTTGGCACCGAGTCGGTATGCCGTTTCATTCATAGCCGACTTCTGTCCGCTTAGAAATATGGGTCCAAACCCAAGAACAAATTCGCAAACTCATTGAAGTCTTTGGCTGTGGAGCTCAAACGCTCCCGGGTGGCGGCAGAGCGCCGTCACCTGGACTTCCATAAACGGACAGAGCGGGGCGATGTTAGCGTGTCGTGGACCTTGGCTGAACTCTCTACCTCGAAGACGCCGATGTTCGAGTATTTGCCAGCAACGCGCCAGAGGCGCAGCCACTTGTCTTAAAGCTGCAGACCACCAATAATCGCCGGGATCCGGGACATTACGGCTGCCGCGTCCGTGCCGTGACCTGGCCTTCGGAGCGTAACTATTTCATTTCCTTTGCGATCGCGTCCGCAGCATTGCCGGCCACGACCCAGCTTGCCGATCCGGCAACGACGGCTTCATCTTCGAACCAGAGGAATCCGAAGTCGTCGATCAACTCCGGAAAGTCAGGCTTGATGATGATGTATCCCGGAATCACTGCGCCCGGAATGTACGCGTTGTCGGCGCGGTTGTTGCTGTAGGTCTTCGTCTTTGAGACCGTGCCGACGCCGGCTACATATGAGGTGCTGGATACCGGGTGGGTGCCGAGGATGTAATTGACGGCGCGAAGTGTATATTCGGGGCCGACGAGATCGGGGAATGCCTTGTGCAGGAAATACATGCGGATGGCCATGTCGACGACTGCGCCGGATCCGCCCCAGGTGCCGAGGCTTGGAGGCACGCCGAATGGCGTGGCGTCCAACTGCTTGTCGAGGCCGGCCATGTACGTCTTCACTGCATCATGCATTTGATCTTTCGCGCCGACGTCGAGGTAAGGCAATGCCCGGACCGCCGTCCAACCGCGGATGCCTATTTGTTGCGGGGTGATCATCTGCGGGAACAGCTCTTGCAGACGGGACTTGTAAGGCTCAGCACCTTTGGTGGCGATGGTCAACTCGAGAGCTGCTGCCCACTCCTGTCCGACCATGAAGGCGGCGCGGCCGGGGTTGGCCGGCGGAGTTGGTGGCGCAGTGGTTGCTACGGAAGCCGCCGCAGCACCTGAGCTGCCCTGTCCGTTATGAGCGCCAGCCACGACACCTTGAGATGCAGCCAGCACGCCACCGGGAGCAGCGGGAGCTGCTCCGCCAAAGGCCGCTGCCGGACTCGGCGTGGGATGAGCCTTCTCCTCGTTCCACGCTTTGATCGCGGTATCGAGACAGTCTTTCGCTAATGCGGGGTCATAGTCTTTCAGCACATCGGCGGCTGCAGCCAACGCCGCGATGGCGTTCCATTGGAAAAACGGGTTCGTCGTGGAGAAGATCCAGCGATCATCCGGCTTGCCGGAGTAGTCGCCTTCCACCTCGTTCGGCCCGAGCTTCGGGTCATAGATTCGGCCGTCGGTTTTCGACGCTCCATCGCCGAGGTGCGTGTACTGGCGTAGATCTGGCTCGTGAGTGCCGCGGATCGAGTGGCCTATGTTGTGGAACTGCGCCAGGATGAGCACTGCGCCGTGCTTGACTTGTTGCACCGTATCCGGAACTCCATCGGGACGGTGCATCTCAACCTCGCGCGCGGTTTCGTCCACCGTGAGCTCGTCGTACTTGAGATTGAATTCGCGATACGCCAGAGCCAGGCTCTGAATCACGCTTAGTTGCGCAGGCTCTTCAAGGTCGTAGTCGCCGGCGTCGTACCAGCCACCCACGTTCATACCAGGAATGTGATCGCCGCCTTTGTACTTGCCGTCCGTTGCCGTGGCTTGATTCCAGCCGTCGAATTGCTCCCCAACCACAGGCGCGAGAATGCCGTCATCGAGGTGCGAGGCGCCGTGCCAGACTCGGTAGGCCTCGCGAACTGCAACGTGGTCCATCTGCACTGCAAGGTGGTGGTCGAGGCTATCCTGCCAGATGTTGGCGTAGGCGTCGGCGGAGATGGGGAAGGGGGCGGTGCGCTGGTCTGCGTACTCGATGACGTAAAGACCGGGGTCCTTGACGGGAGTGAAGTCGAATTTCGAATACGTGTAGCGAAGCCAGGGCGTTGAGGGGGTGATCGGACCTTCGAAGACTTGCTTATACGATCCGTCCTCGGACAGGCGCAGCACCTTGGCTGTCTTCGGGCCGTCGTACTTCGGGTCGAGCTCGAGTACCGCGACTTTGGAGAAGTCCGGCGCATACCCGACCTGGCTGTGCGCGATCATTGGTGGCCGCGTCCAGTTTGGAATCACATCCGGCCGGATGTGCCAGACGATGGCGCCGGTGGTCTTGCCCGTTGGGATAAGAGAACGCAAGACGAACCAGCCGTTCTGCGCGCGGTCTCGCCCATCGAAGAGCATGAGGTCAGCCGTATCTGACGTAACTTTGACGCGGGCCAGTGCGTCGTCGACCCCAAGGGTGATGCTCTTGCCTTCGGCAAAGGGCAGCGGCTGGGTGTATCCCTTGGCCTTGTCCCAGTCCTCCAGGTAGTAGGCCTTCTTCGGTTCGTCAGCGAGCGGCAAGACCTTAACCATCGGATCATCCGGCGTACGCGGAAAGATGCCGGCCTTGCTTCCGTCGACGAGGTACGCCTTGCCCATGTAGATCGAGGGCAGAAACTCCAGGTTGAAGCCCGCGCGCCCGGCCAGTTTCTCCGGCAGCGGCTTGTCGAGATTGATGCTCACCCTCACGCCGCCTGGTTCCGCGGCAACTTCCAGGGTGTAGCTCAAATCGAAGGCCGGGAAAGCAAGGTCGGCAGTGAGCCGATTGTTCTCCTTATCGGCCTTGCGTCCCTTGAGGGTCGCCACCAGGTCCCACTGCTCGGGGGTTGGCATCAGGCGCACGTCGCCGTTCGTCGCGATGCGCTGGCCATGGAGAATCATCTCCATCGCCGTGTTCTTCTGGTCTACGAAGACGGGATGGTACGTGCTGTCGTAGAGAAATACGCTGAAACCCTGGGTGTCGAGGTAATTCTTGTCATTCACCTCCACGGCAAGATTGTCGGCGGCGAAGAGGCTCGGAACGCAGCTCAGAACCAAGAGAAGAGACACTGGGAGTAGGTTGAGCATAGATTGGGTCAAGCTGTTCCTTAGCCTCAACCTGATAGGGCATTTCGTTGTTCTACCTAGAGAGATCACGTTGTTAGGCATCGGTGCTCCTGGTCTCATTTCGGGCTTAGCGAAAGTCAATTTCATACGTGACACCGTTTTGCATGCGGAGCGGCTCTCCTTGCCTCAAGGTCAACAGGTGACCACTTGGGGCGCGGATTGCGGCGATCGCTTGTCCTGCGGGCGGGATGATCTGGACTGCGCCGTCGGCTTTCGCGGTGAGCGCCACGGTCAGCAACTTCCCGTCTTTCCACGACATATCTGCAACTGCACCCCCGCGGACGTGAACTCCGGTGACAGTGCCTTCGTTCCATTGCTCCGGAAGTGCCGGGAGCAGTTCGATCTCCGTAAAATCAGGCATCCAGCGAGACTGGATCAGCGCTTCGAGCATTCCATTGGCGGCGCCGAGATTCCCGTCGATTTGAAAGAGACCGGGTGGATGGGTATCCATCAGGTTGGGAAATGTGGATTGACGAATCATGACCTGCAGGCTCTCGTAGGCTTGCTTGCTGTTATGGAGGTGATCCCAGTAGTTGACGACCCAGGCTCGCGACCATCCCGTCTGACCCCCACCGAAGGAGAGCCGCCGATCGAGCGAGACGCGCGCGGCTTTGGCGAGATCGGGTGTTTGTTCAAGGGATATCTGCGTGCCGGGATATAGCGCCCATAGATGCGAAATGTGGCGATGGCCCGGTTCAGCTTCGTCATAGTCAAGCTGCCATTCCTGGAGCTGGCCCAGTTTACCGATCTTGAAAGGAGGCAACTTAGCCCGGGCTGCTTCGACCTGTTTGAGGAAGTCCGGGTCTTCCCCGAGAATGAGTCCGGCGTCGATTGTTCGACTAAAGAGCTCACGGACGATCTCGATATCCATTGTGGGGGCCATGGCCAAGGAATGATCGCTCCCGTCAGGGAGTTTGTATCGGTTTTCTGGAGAGATCGATGGGCCGGTGACCAGGTGTCCCCAACCATCGTCCGTGAGGTAATCGAGAAAGAATAGAGACGCATCGCGCAGGATGGGCCATGCGCGAGTGCGCAGGAACGGCCTGTCGAGGGTGAACGCGTAATGGTCCCAGGCATGGAGCGAGAGCCATGCCCCTCCCATAGGCCAGATTCCCCACTGGTAGCCGTCGATGGGGTCGGCATCGCCCCAGATATCAGTGTTGTGGTGAATAACGAACCCTCGTGCGCCGTAATAATCCTTCGCGACCAGGGCGCCGGTTCCGCTCGAAGGTGTCCTAACGATGTCAATCAAGTTGATCAGTGGCAGGGTAGAGTCGCCAAGACCGGCGGGCTCCGCGAGCCAATAATTCATCTCGGTATTTATGTTGATGGTGTATTTCGATCCCCACGGGTTGCTGACACCCGCGGCCCAGAGTCCTTGCAGATTCGCGGGGAGTCCGTCGGGGCGCGAGGAACTGATGAGGAGATAACGGGCGAACTGGAAGTAAAGCTCCTGCAGGCTAAGGTCGTCGCCCCCCGCGCTAACCCTCTTGATTCGCTCATCGGTGGGAAGTTCGTTATGTTCTGACGATGGATCGGCGAGATGCAATGTCATTCGCTGGAAGACCGGTTGGTAGACAAGTTCCTGCCGCGATAGCAAGTCGATCGCGCTGCGCGTCTTCGCTGACGCGAGAACTCGCTCGCAGTTAGCCTCGGGATCGCCGCCGGTGAAAGGACCGCCCTTGAAGTCCGTGGCTGCTGCGATCAGGATCGTGACGGAATCGGCTCCGGTAACTACGATCTCTGAGCTCTCGGCGTGAACAGCGCCGCCGGCCGGCAGCACGAGCACCTCTCCGGCGAAGCGGGTCTGGTCTTTATGTTCCGGTCCTTCTCGCATTAGGAGTGTGCCCTGGTCGATGGCGCGGACGCTGAAGTCAGACGGGCGGTCCATGGTGGCGCGGAACCCGATGAGCCCTTTGCGATCGGCGGTGAGGTGCACGACAATGACCTGGTCGGGCACGGATGCGAAGACTTCCCGCGTGAAGTGTGCCCCGCCCGTCGTATAAGTAGTGCGCACCACGCCGGTAGCGAGGTCAAGTTGCCGGCCGTAGTCAGTGATCGTGCTTCTATTGAGTGAGCGTAGATAGAAATCGCCCAAGGTGCTGTAGCCCGGCATGCCGGAAGGGACGCCGATCATGTCCTGCTGGGCGAGCTTTTCCGCGGCGGAGATTTTTGCGCCGTCAGTCCCTTTGGAATCAAGGAGAAGGCTTCGAATTTGCGGGACCGCCTCATGCGCGCCCGGATTCAGCCGGTTCGCGCGCCCGCCTTGCCATAGCGAGGACTCGTTGAGTTGTAAATGCTCATCAGCCCCGGAGGTCTGGGAGCCATCCATCAAGTTCGCATTCTTCGCCGACGCCTGAAGGTCACCGTTGTTCGCCCCGGCGTTTGCTCCTCCAAAGACCATCGCTCCGAGCCTGCCATTACCCACAGGGAGCGCCTCGTCCCAAATCGGCGCTGGCCTCCGATACCAAAGGACTTCGACTTGTTTTGATATCTCAGCTTGTCCGTTGTTCGATGAGGCCGATTTGATGCCACTCGAGCCGTTGGCAACACGAAGGCTCAAACACAGCAACATCACGATTCCGGCTATTCGCATGATGCACCTGGATGACGGAACAATTGACGACTTTTTCGTCCGCGAAAACATAAGCAGACGAATGGTATACCAGCGGATACTCCATAATAAAGCGATTTATTGGCTTGTGTTCAGCATCTTTTCCTTTGTATAGTCGTGTGGTTCCGGATTTAAGCGTCGTTGATCCTTGGGAAGATCGCGAATAGAGGGTGAATGCAGAAAACGTTTGCTGAAACCATCAACTCCCGCAGATGATATCGACGAAAATTAATGCTCGCGTTTGCGATCGCGGCGACGACTGTACCCATCGCTCAACTTGGCGCTCAGGTGCAGACCATTGTTCGCAATGAGATGCAGGATCGATGCTGTTTTCGGAGAGTAAACGTTCGTTCGAGCTCGAAACGAATATGGAGAAACTCATGAATTGCCCCGTAAAACGAATATTCGAATGCATAGCGGCTTGTGTGGGGACGTTGATCTTTTTTTCCGCCGTGCAGAATGGTCTTGCGCAGGACTCAGCGAATCTCCCCTACATGAATCCCGAGCTCTCGCCCGAGCAGCGCGCCACAGATCTGGTGCGGCGGATGACGCTTGCCGAGAAGGCCTCCGAGATGCAGAACAATTCAGCAGCGGTGCCGCGGCTCAATATTCCTGCATACCAATGGTGGAGCGAGGCCCTCCACGGAGTCATTAATGAGGGTGTGACCGAGTACCCTGAGCCGATCGGACTTGCTGCGACGTTCGACACGCCAGGCATCCATATGATGGCCGCGCAGATAGGTGTCGAGGGCCGCATCAAGCACGTGCAAAATCTGCGCGAAGGACACACAGGCATCATGGGAGGCCTCGACTTCTGGTCGCCGAACCTGAACATCTTTCGCGATCCTCGATGGGGCCGCGGGCAGGAGACCTATGGCGAGGATCCGTTTCTCACCGGCCGCATGGGCGTGGCGTACGTGACCGGATTGCAGGGCGATGTTCCCAAATATTACCTCGCCATTGCGACACCGAAGCATTTCGCGGTGCACAGCGGGCCCGAACCGACGCGTCACTTTGCGGACGTGGACGTGAGCAAGCACGATGAGGTGGATACGTACGAGCCCGCATTCCGTGCTGCCGTTGTCGAAGGCAAAGCGGGATCAGTCATGTGCGCCTATAACGCGATCAATGGCGAACCGGCGTGCGCAAATCAATATCTGCTGCAGGATCAGCTGCGCGGCAAGTGGGGATTCCAGGGATATGTAGTGTCTGACTGCGATGCAGTCCGCGATGTTGCCGCCAATCATCGTTATCGTCCAACACAGGCACAGGGTGCGGCTATTTCGGTGATTCGCGGTATGGACAACGAGTGCGTCACCTTCACTTCGCGCTACGGTGATCCGGTTGAGAAAGCCTATATCGACGCCGTGCAGCAGGGATACCTGCCGGAGAGCACGCTCGACACAGCCTTGATTCGGCTTTTCACTGCGCGGATGAAGCTGGGCATGTTCGACCCGCCTGAGATGGTTCCATACGCAAAGATCGATGAGAAGGAACTGGACAGCGCGGAACACCGCGCGCAGGCGCACAAGCTGGCGAATGAGTCGATGGTCCTGCTGAAGAATGACGGCATTCTTCCGCTGAAACCGGAAATCAAGAAAATCGCCGTCGTGGGCCCGCTCGCTGATCAAACCCGGCCGCTGATCGGCAACTATGCCGGGCAGCCCACGCATATCGTGTCGATCATGGATGGCCTCAAGGCCGAATTTCCGAACGCATCCATCACTTTCGTGCCGGGAACTCAGTTTCTTCGCACCGAAGGCACACCCATACCCAATGCTCTTCTGACTACGCCAGATGGCAAGCCAGGACTGAAGGCCGATTACAACGACGGGATGCGTGGGGGGCCAGGCTCGGAGAGGAAGAGTACTCCGATCATGAGCCGCACTGAGGCCAATGTGGATCTCACCAAAGAGGGCCTGCCGGCGAAGGTGGCAGAGAACAAATCGTTCGGCGTGCAGTGGTCCGGCTTCCTCACGCCGACTGAGACCGGCGACTATATTCTCGGCATCCGTACTCTGGGATTCGGAGTACTGACAGTCGATGATAAGCCGGTTGCATTGACCTACGGTGGAGGAAATGAGCCCGTGTCGGTCGTAGGGCACGTTCATCTCGAAACTGGCCATAAGGTCGCACTACGGATGATTTACGGCAGCAACAATGGTAAAGCACATGCCGAGCTGTTCTGGACACGAGTCAATAATGCGGTATCGCCCGAGGCGCTTGCCGCTGCGAAGAACGCGGATGTCGTCATCGCCGTTGTTGGAATCACGAGCCAGCTCGAGGGTGAAGAGATGCCCGTCAGCGAACCCGGCTTCCTCGGAGGAGATCGCACCAGCATCGATTTGCCTAGACCCGAAGAGGACTTAGTGGAAGCCTTAGCCGCTACCGGTAAACCCCTTGCCGTCGTTCTCATGAACGGAAGCGCTTTATCCATTAACTGGATTCATGAGCATGCCAACGCAGTGCTTGAGGCGTGGTATCCGGGCGAAGAAGGGGGCGCCGCAATTGCGGAAACATTGAGCGGAAAGAACAACCCTTCAGGCAGATTGCCGGTCACCTTCTACAAGGGCGTAGATCAGTTACCGAACTTCGAAGACTATGGGATGGCCAACAGAACTTATCGATATTTCGAGGGAAAGCCGCTTTATTCCTTCGGGTACGGTCTTAGCTACACAAAGTTTAGCTACAGCGATCTGAGCGTTCCCACTTCCGCGATCGCCGCCGGACAACCACTCAGTGCTGATGCCACGGTGACCAATACCGGGAACGTAGCGGGAGACGAGGTTGTGCAACTTTATCTCAAATTTCCGTCTGAAAAGGGCGCGCCGCGCATCGCTCTTCGCGGATTTCAACGCATTCACCTCGAACCCGGCGCCACACAGAAGGTGCACTTCGATCTGACGCCGCGTGATTTGGGCATGGTAACTGAGAATGGCAACCCGATCATCGCGCAGGGAGACTATGCGATCAGCATCGGCGGAGGTCAGCCCGATACCGAAGCGCCGGGCCTCACCGGCAAATTTCATGTAGTCGGACAGTATGCGCTGCCCGAGTAGCTTCAGGAGATTCGAGCAAAGCAGCAAGATCGCGGGGCTCGCATGTCGCGATTGGCACGGTAAAAGCAAAGGAGATTCAGAATCATGTCTCAAACAGAAAATGGCACTCGTATCACTCGGCGTGAGGCGCTGCTCTTATCGACCACTGCAGGCCTGGGCGCGGCGTTGACCAGACCGGCGTTCGGTTCCGACAGTGTCAAGACTGCCGCACATCAGGAACCCGGCAACTGTTCCACGCCGCGTTCTGCGATTGCGAAGACGCAGTATGGCAAAGTCCGCGGATTTTTGGATGGCGGAGTCTTCACCTACAAAGGCGTTCCCTACGGCGCAACTACAGCCGGGGAGAACCGTTGGCTTCCTGCCAAGCCGCCTGCGCCGTGGGCGGATGAGCATCCAGCACTTGTCTACGGAGCGAACTGCCCACAGACGCTACATCCGTGGACGGCCATCGAGCAGACCTTTCTTTTCGATTGGGATGATGGCTGGCAGAGCGAAGACATGCTGAAGCTGAACATCTGGACGCCCAGCCTGACGGGCAAGCTTCCAGTGATGGTTTACTTCCACGGCGGAGGATACAGCTTCGGGTCTGCATATGAACTGCCCTCGCATGACGGCGCGCAGATGGCGCGACACCATAACGTCGTGCAGGTATCTGTGAATCATCGGCTCAATATCCTCGGCTTCTTGGATGTGGCCGAGATTGGCGGGTCTGCCTATGAGGATTCCGCCAATGTTGGCATGACGGACCTGGTGGCATCGCTGCGCTGGGTCCACGAAAACATTGAGAACTTCGGCGGCGATCCGGATCGGGTGATGATCTATGGGCAGTCCGGCGGTGGATCGAAGGTGACAACGCTGATGGGCATGCCTTCGGCCGTGGGTTTGATCCATCGGGCAGCCGCTCAGTCCGGTGGCGGAGGCAACATACCAAGCAGGGAGCAGCAGACAGAAGTTGCCCGGGTGATGATGAAAGACCTCGGACTTCCATCGAATGACATCGCATCCCTGCAGAAGATGGATTGGAGCAAGCTAATGGCAGCCGGCAATGCCGCCGTGACCAAAATCAATCCCGCCGGACCGCCCGTGGTGGGGCCGGGGGCCCCAGGCAAGCCGCGGGTCGGGTGGTCACCATGTGTGGATGGTAAGGTGATCGACACGCGTTCCTTCTTCGACGGTGCTCCGGAGATTTCCAAGAACGTGCCCATCCTCATCGGCTCAGTCAGCGAAGAAGGCAATCAGATGTCTTCAAGACCAACCGAAGAGGAGTGGCATGACAGCTTGTCTAAGATGTACGGCAATGAAAAAGCAACCGCAATCGTAAGTACCCTGAAGAACGCCTATCCGCATAAGCAGATTCAAACCTTGTCGTACATGTGCAGCGGCCGCCCAGGATTGAACGGGCTGTCGATGCGCAACAACGTAGTGAAGATGGCGCGGTTAAAGCATGAACTGAAGGCCGCTCCGGCCTATGCCTACTATTTAACCTGGCAGACGACGATGCTAGACGGCGTACCTGGCGCCTGGCACACAGCCGATCTTCAGTTCTGCTTCGACAATACCAAGCGGTGCGAACAAGGAACGGGGAATACCCCTGAGGCGCAGGCTCTGGCGAAGAAGATGGCAGCGTCCTGGGCCGCATTTGCAGCGACCGGAAATCCCAGCATATCGGGCTTGAAGTGGACACCGACCGATCCTGAAACCAACACGACCATGATTTGGGATAACGAATGTCACATGGTCAATGACCCGGACGGAGCGGCTCGCAAGATCATCTTGACTTGATCATCACGCGTTGCCGGCTTGATCGGTCCGACCGGCAATCTCCTCCACACGCGCCGAGTGGTTTATTCAGGTGTGCAGCCACCAAACTGATAGATAAGGGGCACCGCATATCGGGTCCCGCTTCCAGAAAGAACAGCCCTGACGCGAACGCTTGCAGTTTGAGGTGATACCGAAGTGAAAACGATTCAAGCGGCAACCGTGCTTTTGTTTTCTATTGCAGGTTCTCTACCTGCATACGAAGCGCAGACGCCCTCGGCAAAACCGGTGATTATTTCTAGCCCTGATGGGAAAGTGAGAACTGAACTCAGCGCGTCGGACGGCACTCTCAAGTATCGCGTGCTTGTCGATGGGAAGCAGGTGCTTGCCCCCTCCCGGCTGGGGATCGAGGCCGACGATGTAGAACTCGGCACGGATGTAATTCTCGGTTCCGGGAAGGTTCGCAAGATTGACGAGCACTACAAATTCTCTGGCGCACATGCCGAAGCAATCAACCTGGCCAATGAGGCGACGATCCCGGCAAAATCGCACGGCGTGTCTTATTTCGTAGACATTCATGTAGCCAACGATGGTGTTGGCATACGTCTGCGCCTTCCGGCCAAGACGGCACGAAGAGTGCAGGCTGACCGTTCAGCCTGGATGATCGAAGGCGATCCCGAGCTGTGGGCTGCGAAGCTTGATAACTCCTATGAGAGCCCGTACCACACCACCACTCTGAAGCAACTCGGCACAGGCATGTACGGGATGCCGATGACCGTCCGCGTCGGAGACGTCTATCTCACGCTCACGGAAGCGCTCATCAAGGACTACGGCGACTTGGCATTAACGCCTGGGGCCAACGGCGCTTTGGAAGGGCAGCTTTATGCCGATCCTCAGGGGTGGACGACTGATGACGAGGTCGTGCAGCCTTGGCGGGTCACCGTTATTGCGCGCAATTTGAACGACCTGGTGAACACGACCCTAGTGGAGAACCTCAACCCTCCCGTAACTCCTCAATTGGCCAACGCGGATTGGATCAAGCCTGGAAGATCGACATGGCAGTGGCTCGCGATCGGCGACCCGCAGGAGCAGGATCAGCACCAGTGGGTCGACTGGACCAGCCAGATTGGATTCGAGTATTACCTCCTCGACGAAGGCTGGGAGAAATGGCCAGACTCATGGACAGCGGTCGCCTCTACTGTTGCCTATGCAAAGACGAAACACGTCAAAGTCTGGATATGGGTGCACAGCCGTTTCGTGATTGACCCTGTGGCGCGCAAAGAATTCTTTCGCAAGACGGTCGAAGCGGGCGTGGTCGGCGTAAAGATCGATTTTCCTCCGCCGGCAAGCCGCAAGGTCGCCAACTGGTACTTCGAAACTGCGAAGGACGCCGCCGAAGTCCACCTTCTCGTCGACTTCCATGGGGCCAACAAGCCCAGCGGTATGGATCGCACCTGGCCCAATGTGCTCACTCGCGAGGGCGTGCGCGGCCATGAGTATCAGATCACTCGATACAAACGGCTTCTGCAACCAGATCATGACGTGATATTGCCGTTCACTCGCTATATCGCTGGCCCAGGCGATTACACACCCACCGTGTTCACTCCGAGCGAACTACAAGGCAACACCTGGGGTCATGAGCTTGCGCAGGCGATCATTTTCACTTCGCCCTTCCTCTGCTTCGGCGGACATCCTGAGAGCTATCTCAACAATCCGGCACGTGACGTCATTCGCGCAATCCCATCTGTGTGGGACGAGACCCGCGTCCTGAAAGGCAGTGAGCCCGGCAGAATCGTCGCAGAGGCACGCCGTTCAGGAAAGCAATGGTTCGTCGCCGTGATGAGCGGGAACGATGCCACGAGCCTTGAAATTCCGTTGGAATTTCTTGGCCAAGGAAGATGGCACGGAATCCAGCTGCGAGAAGACAAAAACCGTCCCGATGCGTGGGATCGGGATGACGGCAACGCGTCCCAGAAAGATACTCTTCACATTCAACTCGCGCCACGCGGAGGCTTTGTGGGCTGGTTTCGTCCCGCAAGGTGACAGTATGACAATTTCAACCCCGACAGAAGTAATCTGCCGGAGAAGCGCTACGCAGCGATGACGCTCTACGTCGAAGGCAGGAATTCTAAGCAATCGCGTCCTTGAAGAGGGCGCGGTGCTTGGCCCGATGGAGGCTGATCTCATCCAGTGATCAGAGGTCGCGTCACTTAGCTTTGGATTCTGCGACGTCGAGACGAGCTTTCAAGGGATCTGCCATAGCTTTCGGTCCATCGTTGGTGAAGTTCATGAGTTGGTCGGAGTCGGCCTTGTAGGCGGGCCAGTTTGGGAGACCAGGCCCATTGGGATTGCCGTTCTTGGCAAAGTTGATCCAGTAGGTGTTGACGTTGCTGGCCATTTTCTCGTCGCTATCAGTCAACGCTTTTTCATACCTGGCGCTGACAGTGTTAAAGACGAACGGAATCTCGGTCGCGTGGGGCGCACCCGGCCATTCTTTGCGCATGGAGTCGGCAACATAAGAAAACTTGAATTCATATGCCGTTTGGCCTGCGGCGGTGACCTCGCGTGCGACGAATCGGGCGGGCTCGACCATGAACTGGTCTCCGCCTACTTCGAATGCCACGAGGCGTAGATCGGCGGTGCCGTCGGGATCATAGGCTTGCTGGGCCGCTTTGGCATTGGGCCCAAAGGTGGCGAAGAGCTCTTCCTTGGTCTTGGCGAAGGCGAAGCCGATGTCCATGCTGTTGGCGCCCACAATCATTGGCACCTTATGCTGGATGCCGTCTGCATACATTGTGCCGAGTTCCTCGCGGACGATAACGCCATCGATCATGGGTCCGGAGTAGGTGGCCGCCGCCTGTCCCATGCTGGCCATATTCAGGCCGTCGACGACTGCCGAGGCGGGCAGCGCGCGGAGCTTCTCGAGCGCCGCGGCGTCTTCCCCGTCAATCGCGTTCTTCTTGGCAAATGCGAGACCAATGCTTTCCGCGGAGGGGTGGCCGCCTGGAGAGGCCTCGTGAAGCCGAGGGCTGTTGAGCCCGGCGCGGCCTCCGCCAGACTCGACGATGGCCCGCTGGAAGAGGCCATCGGTCAGCTTGGTGGTCATCATCATGTGGACAGAAAAGCCACCGGCCGATTCGCCGAAGATGGTGATGTTATCAGGGTCTCCACCGAAGGCGGCGATGTTGCGGTGGACCCATTTGAGGGCCGCTATCTGATCCATGTATCCGTAGTTGCCTAGCGCTTCGGCAGGATTTTCTTTGGTGAGAGCTGGATGAGCAAAGAAGCCGAAGCGGCCGAGTCGGTAATTGAAGCTGACCAGAACCACTCCGCCTTTCGCGAACTGGCTGCCGTCATAGACCGCGGGCGAACTGCCGCCATTGACCCAGCCGCCTCCGTAAATCCAGAACATCACGGGGAGCTTCTTGGCCGTGGGGTTTCTCGGGCGCCCAGATATTCAGGACCAGGCAATCCTCGGCGGGAGTGGTCCCGAGTGGCGCGGCGTCGCTAGGGAAAGGCAACTGCATGCAATCGTGGCCATAGCTCGTCGCGACGAGGGGCGTGGACCACTTTGCCGGAGGCTGCGGGGCGCGCCAACGGAGAGCTCCGACCGGTGGGGCCGCGTACGGAATTCCCTTATAGGAGATGACTCCGTCAGCAGTCGCGCCTTTCACCGGGCCGGATTCGGTGTTGGCCGTTTGCGACTTCAATATTCCCGGCAATACGAAGGTCGTGACCGCGAAGAAAATGCCGATACGCTGGATCGACCTTGAAGCGTGTTGAATTTGCATGTAACTCCCAAACCTGATTGAGATCTGCGTTTCGCTATTTAGGTGCCTACTATACGATCCGGTGCATACGCTCGTATATTGCGGTTTTCCCAACACACTGATCGCGTTTCCCGAACTATCATCGAGGTTCGGCAGTGCGGTGCTTTATCTCGCCTGCGGCATTGCACACAGGCGTGCCTCCGTTGCCTGGTTTTCAGCACCTCGATCGTTGCCGGTGACAAGGACGTCACTTGCCTGCGCCTCTTGGATGATTCGGTCCGCGTCGTCCTGCAGAAGGAAGCGCTCCGAAACCAGTTGGTTTGCCGCCCGCCGAACGACGCAAACAAAACCCTGGTGAGTTCCGTATCGCTCTTCTAGAGAGAGCCGGGGATCATGCGCAAGCTCGCGCTCAGCACGGGTCGTGAGAAGGGGTAGAAACCCTCCCGTCAGCGAGCAGTACTGCCCTTTGAAGAACCCAGCGGAAGTTACATTCCATCCGAGGTACGTACCTAATGCAGCCTGCTGCAGCACCGTGTGAACACCGTCGAGTTCATTTCCATCCGCGTCCACGCGCGGCACTCGCGGATGGATCACATTCATGATGGCCGGCGGCTCCGCGGAAATCACTCCGCTCAGGTCTTCCGTTTTGAAGTCGTTTCCGAAGTCGTAAACGAGGAGCAGATTCACCACGCCGTCGGGTTGAGGCAATCCCGGAACAGATGGGAAGTGCATGGCATCGGCGTTCGCCTCCACCAGCATTCCACCTGCGAGATTGGGATACACACTTGGCGGCGGCGCGGTACCGTTCATCACCCACTGCTTCAGCGCGACCAGTAACGCTCGATCGATCTCCCGCATAGGATTTGGGTTTGGCGGCAGCACGCAACCAGCCGGAGTCAACGGCCCCTGCGAGCTTGTGCCTGGCTGAGCGATGGTTGATTTGAACCCGCCCTGGCCCCCGCCGTGTTGCGTCGAAGCGATGTAGTAGCGTCGCACATTCTGCGGCAGCGGAATATCCTCCGCGTTGTTGGTTCCGACGAAATCTGGCGAGGCACGCAGTGACCAAAACTCGGACGATCCCAGCACTTCAACAATGAGCGGACAGGTATGAGTGGCGGTGCATCGATCAAGCAAGCCAGTCGGCCTCTGATGGCGTGTGGCGTCGGGCCAGTGACTCCACCAGACAGTCCCGTCGCTCCCTGGCTCGTACAGACTGCTCGCACCGCCAGGAACCGCGAACCGGAAGTTGATCGGGGTCTGTCGCGCGGCGATGGTCGGCATGGCTCCATCAAAAACGCGCCGCGCTTGCTCGTCCTGATTGAACCCCAGGTTCAGAAAGGTGCGCAGTAAATTGCCCGACTGCGAAGCGCCCTGCCCAATCGTGAATCGGACTGCTCCTGCGAGCGGATTCGACCAACTTGCATCGTCTTTCGATGCATAGTGAAAAAATGCGACGACGTCACGAATCGCCGCGACGCCAAGGCCGAGCACCGGAGGGTCTTTCGCGGTATAGCTGAGCTGGTAGAGCCGGCTTGCGAGGAACCCGTCGCGAAGACAGATAAACTTCGGATCGGGGCGACCGGGGAAAGGAGTTTCTGAGCAGTCGCCCCAGCTCCAATCCGCGCTCGCGATCGTTTGCACTCCGCCAGCAACTCCGGTCACGGACTCGAAGGTGCGGCTTGTCAACACGGCGTGAGATGTCTCCCTATCGACGGGCAGAGGCGGAGAGCCTGAGGATGCGTATCCTGCGGCCGAATGCGTCGGAACAGAAGACACGCCTTGCTTCATATTTGCGAAGCGCAAGAGCACAGGGCCGGTGATCGAGCTGCCATTCGCGTTTCGCGCGACCGGCACCTGGATAGTCTCCCCGTCCGTTCCGTAGACACTCTTGCCGCGAAATGGTAAATCGCCCTGCCAGCCACTCAACAGAAAAGTGTCGCCTGACGATAAGTCCCTCGGAAGAAGCGATCCGCCGCGGTTCACAACTTCGTAGAGCAAGAGGCCGCTGCTTTGCGACATTGCCGTTGGCTTGATCAGCGTAAAGGTCGTGGCATACTCCACCATGCCGCGGGAGTTGCGGGGAGCAAGTGCGAGGTCTTGAATGATCGCGTTCCGAGGGATGCGCGGGTCTACTTCGCCGTAGATCACCCCGCGAATTCGCTCATAGGGGATTGTGGACGTCGAGGGTGCAACTTCGGGCGCCTGCGACTCCACCACGACGCGTACCACCCGAGCCTGCATCGTCACGGCTCCGCACGATAGCAATATCCATGAGATCAGCCATCCAGCGCGTTGCCACGAGCTCGCGAGTCTGCGCGAAGGTCCAGGGGCCATCAAGTCTCCTGTTCGATTGCCTACTATACGACCGCAGCGATGGCTGCGTATATTGCGGTTTTCTCAATACACTCATCGCTTTTCCCGAAGTCGATTCGGAACCATTCGACGTTGTGTATTCTGGCTGCCGATCTCCGCGCGAAGTGTCTGCACAAAGCTTGTCGCCGCGGGAGAGAGGCTACGGTCCACTCTCTGAAGCAGGCAGATTTGACGACTCATCGCGGGCTTCCGGATGGGCACGCGAACTACGTGCTCTTGATTGCCGTCCCGAGCCGACTCCGGAAGAATCGCGATCCCCAGATCTCTCCGCACGAGCGCAAGCGCCGTAGGCATGTAGTTCGTCTCGTATCGAACTGCGGCGTTGACATGGGCGCGCGCAAACGCGCCCTCGACGATCCTGCGCACGCTGCTCTCGCGGTTGGGCAGGATCAAATCACAGTCTTCCAGTTCTCTGAGCGTAACCTCGTCCCTCGTTGCCAGGCTGTGCGAAGCCGGCACGAAGGCTGCGAGATGGTCCTGGTATAGCGGATAGGCCTGGAGGTCTCTATCTTGCCGACTGGCCGTGCCTAAGCCAAAATCCACCGCGGCTTTGGTGACAAGTTCCCGAACCCGGTCGGCAACGACATCCTGCACCGTGATGCGAACCTCTGGATTCGTACGCAGGAACGCATGCATTGCGCGCGGCAGCAGATCGGCGGCGATCGTCGGCAAGGCCGCCAGTGAGATGTTGCCAGTGCGCACGGCGGATATGTCCCGGGCGTAGCCTACGATAGCTTCAGAGTCGAGGACGAGGCGCTGGAGCGGGCCCAGCAAGTCCCGACCGGCCGCTGTAATGGCGACGCCACGCTTGTTCCGGTCGAAGAGCAGCACGCCCAGCTCTTCCTCCAGTTGTTTCACCTGCACGGTAAGCGCCGATTGCGAGACGTGCAGCTCCGCGGCCGCGCGCGTGAAGCTTTGCAGCTCGGCGACCTTGAGGAATGCGCGGACATGGCGCAGTTCGTGTCTCATCGAAGAATGCGATTATAACGACGCGAAATATTCAATGTACAGATAAGCCCCGCGGTCTCTATACTCAGCACGATTTCGACTCTGCGGAATTGAGAGGACGTGTCGCTGGTGGCATTGTGGGGAGCGCTAACGATTGCGGGCGTGCTTGCGGCCATTTTGTTCCGCAGGCTATCTCCGCTCGCCGCGCTGGTTCTCATTCCGGTCCTGACATCTTTGGCCAGCGGCTTTGGGTTGCGCACTTCGGGCTTCATCATCACAGGCATTCAGAGCATGGCTTCGGTTATCTCCATGTTCGTCTTTGCCATTCTTTTTTTCGGAGTGCTGACCGATGCGGGAATGCTCAATCCCCTGATCCACTGGATTCTTCGTATCGTTGGAAAAAGTCCGGTGCGCATTGTTCCGGGGACGTTCCTGCTTGCGCTGCTGATTCACCTTGATGGATCGGGCGCCGTGGTCTTTCTTATCACGATGCCTGCTCTGTTGCCTCTCTACGACGAGGTCGGCATCGACCGCCGCGTTCTCGCCTGTGCCGCGTCGCTCGCCGCTGGGGTCAACTTCCTTCCCTGGACTGGCCCTACCATCCGGGCGGCGGCATCGCTGCACGTCTCGACCATCTCTCTATTCCGCCCGCTTCTTCCGGTGCAGATCGTTGGCTTGCTCTTTGCTCTGGGTATCTGCACGTGGCTGGGCTATCGGGAGGGACGGCGTCTTGGGCGCATCGAAGATGGCACGGTGATGCATCCGCCGGTGTCTGCACCGCCTCGGAACGGGGTTCGCTTCGGCATCAATCTTGCGCTCACGCTGGTCGTTCTCGCCGCAGCGGTCACCGGAAAAGTGGAACCCGCGGTCTGCTTCATGGTGGGGACGGTGCTTGCGCTCATCATCAACGTTCCTAACGCCGAGCGGCAGCGTATTCAGATCGAGGCGCACGCGAAAGCGGCGATCACCATGACTGCGATCCTCTGCGCAGCGGGCTGCTTTACCGGCATCCTCAAAGGGACGGGGATGCTCGCGGCCATGGCGGCTGCTTGCGTGCATGTGATTCCCGCACGGCTCGGGACCCATATCCCATTCCTTCTCGCGCTAGTGGCCATGCCGCTCAGCCTTGTCTTTGATCCGGATTCCTTCTACTTCGGAGTGCTTCCTGTGATTGCGACCACGGCGGGAGCCTATGGAGTAGCGCCGACGACGGTTGCGCAGGCCTCGCTCCTCGGCGTGCACACTACAGGGTTTCCCGTCAGCCCGCTTACTCCGGCAACGTTCCTCGTGACCGGCCTGACGGAAGTCGACCTTGGTGAGCATCAGCGCTTCGCTGGACCATTTCTCTTTCTGGCTTCGGTAGTGATGGCGCTGGCTGCTGTGGCGTTCGGCATTTTCTCCTTCTAGGGTGAGGATTCATGAAGACGATTCGGATCGGGGCAGGAGCAGGATTCGCAGGGGACCGCATCGATCCTGCAACTGATCTTGCTCGAGAAGGCCAGCTCGACTACCTCGTCTTCGAGTGCCTCGCCGAGAGGACCATCGCCCTGGCACAACTGGCCAAGCGCCAGAATCGCAGCCCCGGCTACGACCCAATGTTGCGCATGCGTATGGAAGCCGTGCTCCCATTCTGCGTCGCCAATCACACCCGCATCATCACGAACATGGGCGCCGCGAATCCGGAAGCGGCCGCTCGAGAGACCATCTCGCTCACTCGCTCGCTCGGTCTTTCCGGCATTCGTGTCGCGTGGGTCTCAGGAGACGATGTGATGCATCTCCTTGAAAACGATTCTTCGCATGACTCTCGGGAGCACCTTGTATCGGCGAATGCCTACCTCGGCATCGAGCCGATTGTCGATTGTTTGCGCGGTGAGGCGAACGTCATCATCACCGGACGGGTTGCAGACCCGTCGCTCTTCCTCGCGCCGATGGTGCATGAGTTCGGATGGGCGCTGGACGACTGGACTCGTCTTGGGCAGGGAACTGCCGTTGGCCACTTGCTGGAGTGCGCGGGGCAGCTCACGGGCGGCTATTTCGCTGACCCGGGCTTCAAAGATGTACCTGACCTCGACCGCATAGGCTTTCCAATTGCGGAAGTCAGCGAAACCGGAGAAGCGCAGATCATGAAGCTCGACGGATCCGGGGGGGCGCTCACCATCCGCAATTGCAAGGAGCAAATCCTCTACGAGGTGCAGGATCCGTCGCGCTACCTCACTCCAGACGTCACCGCCGACTTCAGTTCGATCCGGTTTACCGAACTTGGCCCCAACAGGGTCCATGTCTCAGGCGCGCGGGGGGTCGAGCGGCCGATGAACCTGAAGGTGTCTGCCGGTTTTGACGCGGGTTCGATTGCGGAAGGCCAGATATCCTATGCCGGCCCCGGGGCTTTGCCACGCGCTCGACTTGCTCGACAGATACTTGAGAGCCGATTGCGGTGGATTCCACCCAACGACCTGCGTATGGATTTCATCGGCATCGATTCCATGCATGGGGCAGCTCTCTCCCAGACCGGCTGCGAGCCTTATGAAGTTCGCCTTCGTGCGGCTGGCCGGTTCTTTGACGAGAGCGACGCTCGCCGTCTGCTGCACGAAGTGGAGAGCCTTTACGTCAATGGCCCCGCAGGCGGGGGCGGTGTCGTCACCTCGATGCGCGAAAACATTGCGATGGACGCGACTTTCCTCCCTCGAGATCTAGTTCGACCTACGATTGGCATTGAGGTGGCTTCATGAAACTCGGAGAGATCGCGCACGCTCGCACTGGCGATAAAGGCAATCTCGTCAACATCTCGCTGATTGCCTATCGTGAGGACGATTATCCGTTGCTCGAGCAGCGAGTGAATGTGGATCGGGTCACTGAACTCTTCGCTTCGGTGATCACTTGCCCGGTCGAACGCTTTTGCATCCCGGGCCTCGGCGCTCTTAATTTTGTGCTGCACCGACCGGCGAGCGAAAGCGTGACGCGCTCCCTTGCGCTCGATGCGCACGGCAAGACCCTGAGTTTCGTTCTGTTGAATATGGATATCTGACATGCGCTCAACTTTCTTGCGTCGCAATCTTCGACGCCTTGCGCTCATGATCCTGATGGCCGGTTGCAGCCCAGTAGCCTCGATCGGATTTGCCCAGGCATCGAAGCAAGCTTGTGAGAGCTTGCATGTCCCGCATCTCGAAAAGACGGAGCTGTTATCGGCATCATGGGTGGTGGCTGGCGCCTATACGCCGCCGAGGCCATACCCTAGCGCGAAGACGACGGAGTATCCGCTATCCGGGCATTGCATTGTGAGGCTCGCTGCCCATCCCTCAGCGGACAGTGATGTTCGGGTTGAGCTTTGGCTGCCGGAGGGCTCCTCGTGGAACGGTAAGTTTCTTGGGACGGGAAACGGCGGCTACTCGAGCAATCTTTCTTACGACCAGATGGCCGAAGCAATGGCGCATGGCTATGCCGTCGGCGGCTCAGACACTGGGCATCAGGGGGACGACTTGTCCTTCGGAGTCGGGCACCCGGAGAAGATCAGGGACTGGGCATACCGCAGCACGCATGTGTTGGCACAAGCCGGCAGCGCGATGGTCTCCGCCTTCTATGGCCGTCAGGCGGCACGTGCTTATTTCAGCGGATGTTCAACCGGGGGACAGCAGGCGCTCAGCGAGGCGCAGAGATATCCGAATGATTTCGATGGAATCATTGCCGGTGATCCTGGGAACGATCGAATCCTATTGAATGCCGATTTCGTAGAGAGCTGGCGCGTGACCCATCCTGATGACGCCCCTAAATTTGACGTCAGGAAATTGGCCGCACTCAACAAGGCTTCTATCGCGGCCTGTGACAAAGACGATGGCGTCGCCGACGGCATTGTCGGCGATCCGCGCACGTGCCGCTTTGATCCTGCGTCGCTTCGCTGTCCCTCCGGGACCAACGATTTAAGCTGTCTGACCGACGCAGAGGTGACAGCGGTGCAAGATTTGTACGCAGGGCCTGTTTTGGGGCGAGACGGGAAACCGATCTATCCCGGATGGTCCAGATCGAGCGAAGCGGGTTGGGGAAGTTATCTTGTCAATCCTCCTGAACCGGTCCGGTTTGTGTTCTGGAGGCTTTGGGTCTATAAGGATCCCGACTATGCGGTCGCGTCTTTCAATCCAGAGGCGGCGATCGCGAAAGCCCGACAGGAAATGCCTCACGTCGAGGCGACCGACACCGATCTCCGCGCCTTTCAGAAGCGTGGCGGCAAGCTGTTGATGTATCACGGGTGGGCTGATCCGGTTGTACCGCCGGAGAACACGATCCAATATTACGAGGGCGTCGAACGGAGTTTAGGCGGAGACACAGGCAATTTTCTTAGGCTCTTTATGGTGCCGGGAATGTACCACTGTGGCGGCGGCCCTGGCGCTAGCAACTTCGACACTCTCGGAGCGCTCGATACGTGGGTATCCTCGGGCAAATCACCCGATCGTCTGCTGGCGACGCACCAGGAGAATGGAGCTGCAGTCTTTTCCCGTCCGTTATGTCCCTACCCGCAGACTCCGCGTTGGGACGGAGAACATTCCGTCAACTCTGCGGCCAACTTCAGCTGCGTCGTACCCGATAAAGGAAGTGGTGCAACCCGCTAGGTCCTCATTGAAATAGCAGAGGCGCGAATTCGTGCAGATAGTCGCGCCAATTGTTCCATGCGTGGAAGCCTTCACTCGGATGGAACTCCGTACTGTACCCATACTTCTTCACCAGGTCGATCGTGGGACCTGTATTGGGTAACGCGATGTCATACTTACCTGCCGCAAACCAGAAGAGCTTCACCCTGCTCTTGTCCGGACTTTGCAATGACGCCAGGTTCGTCTGCTCGAACTGCGTTCGCACCTGAGGAAACCAACCGGAGCTGAACACGCCGATATAAGAGAAGAAGCCGGGACGGGTTATCGATACGTTGAGCGCTTGCACCCCACCCATGGACAAACCGGCGATCGCACGATGCGGCGCGTCTGCAACCACGCGATAATGTCCTTCGACAAAGGGGATGACGTCATTCAGGAGATCGTTCGAAAATGGGTCGGAGGCAACATCCGCGCCCATCGATCGCATATCCATGTGTGTGCTCACGTGGCCTGCGGGCATGACGATGATCATCGGTTTTGCGCGAGCCTCCGCGATCAGATTATCCAGGATGAAATTGGCTCGCCCCACCGAGGTCCACGAATCATCAGAATCCCCTCCACCGTGCAGGAGATAAAGGACAGGATAAGTTTCTGTCCCCTTCTCGTATCCAGGCGGAAGATAGATGTGCATCCGCCGCAGCCTGCCGAGCGTCTTTGACTGGTAATAGACGAGGGCCACATCGCCATGCGGCACTTCTTTTGCGTCCGCGAAGTTGCCGGGGATGAGAAACAGACTGCGGACCGAAGATAGCGACTCGCTCGCGGCTGCGTTCTTCGGGTCGGTGGTGCTCACGCCATCGACGGTGAAGGTATATCGATAGGCTCCGGCGGGGTAGGGGCCTACCGTGGCGGACCAGACTCCATCGGCGCCCTTAGTCAGCGCCACGCCTTTCATTCCTGCCATGACATGTTCCTGAGTAGCGCCAGGGACCGACTCTTCGCCTTCGGAGTTTAGCTTTACTTCCTTCGCGTCCGGCGCCCACAGCCGAAACGTGACCGTCCCATCAGCATGTACTTCCGGAGATACCAGGTTTGTATTGGGCGTGACCTGCAGCCCCGGTATCGGCGGTAGCGCCGGAGCTGGCGCCGTTTGCTGTCCGGCCGCGCCCATCGCCGCAACGAAAGCTAATACCCCGGGCACCACTAAAAACAAAACCCTCGAATTGCAGCCTCTCATGACTGTTTCCTCTTATGGCGACGCCAGTTCATCGCACGAACTCTAATCCTTCCAAGTTGCCCGCTCTTCACTTCTGCTGCGAAGTAAGCACACCGTTCCGGCATTGCGCTCATCTCACTGACAGCTAAAATTAGCGGCGTCGTTCGTGTCTCCGTGCCCGGAGTATTGAGCATGCTTAGGATATGGACACAGAGGTCGGCTTCGGCCAGGAAATGCCTTTCCTGTAGCAATGACGGACTGCGGCGCATCGCCTTTCTCGACCCACTTCACCACTGCGCTGAGCATGTCGAATTGGTCGAGCGCGGGGCCTCCCCCGCAATGACGCATCCCCGGCACCAGGAACATTCTGCTCCACTCTGAGACCTTCGTTGCTCCGCCGTTTGCCGCCGCAAGAGACTGGTAGTAGTCAAGCGTATCCAGTGGCGAGAACCACGGATCGCTGTCTCCATGGAAGAACAGGATCTTTCCGCCATCCCCAGAAAATGTTGTGAGATTCGTTGAAGCGGGCTCAACCAGAGTATCCGAGGCATGCAGAGCCTCCTTGTCAACATCGATCTCCGTCGTCGTTGGATACGGACCGAAGAGACCACTTTGTCCAAGCGAGAGCAATCCCGGAACCGGGCCTGTTTCGGCGATGCCAGTGTCATACAGAAAGCCCGGGTAGACCTGGGTGCCGTACGAGTTCTTTGGCCCTGCGAAGGCTTTCTTGATCGCCGCAACCTTCTCCGGCGCAATGCAGGCATCGCTCTGGCCGGACTTACAGGAAAGTACCGCGGGATCGAAATCGCAGCCCGTCGGATCAGAGATCATCCGATCGGTCACGCCGTCCTTCGCATCGCACCGGTCCATCAGCGCGCTCATGAAAAGCTTGCGTTCGCTGTCGTTGAGGAATTTATCAAGCTGCGGCTTGCCTGACGAGTCTTTCGGAGAGGCCTGGTTGTATGCGATCGGAATCCATTTGCCAATTGCCAGATTCGACAGGCCTGTGCGCATCGCGGGATCTCCCGAGACAATGCCATTGAACACCGTGGGATAGCGCTGCGACAGGATCATGCCTTCGCGTCCCCCTGTCGAACAACCTACAAAGTAGGAATACGCGGCAGGCTTCGCGTAATACTCCGCTATCACCTTCTTCGCCACGGCCGCCACCTCGGCATTGGCGAGATAGGCGAAATCGAGATAGGCCTGCTGGTCGCGCATAAAGGAAAAATCAAATGGACCGGTCTTCGACTTGTGTCCTGTATCGGTGCTGGCCACCACAAAGCCGCGATCCAAGCCGGATTTGTCGCCGGAGTAGGACGCTCCCAGCGGATAGGAGACCACGCCATTTCCGCCCCCGCCACCTTGCATCAGGAAGTCACCATTCCATGCGGCCGGTTCAGGCAGCGCCAGCGCAAAACCTATACCGAACTCCTCGCCGTCAACGCCTTTGCGTCGATGAATGACACCGTCCACGCGGCAGTGCGCGGGTAACGGTCCCATAGCTGGCGCGCCGGGATATGGGGACGGAAGCGTTGTTCCCGCTGCCACCTCGGCGGTCTTGGTGATCTCGACGCCCTCCAGCTTGAGATGGCTCAGATCGGCGCAGGAAGTTTCCGCCCGAGCGGGTATAGCACTAAAGGCACACCCGGCTGCGAGGAGCAAAAGCAGGAACCTGCTTTGAATCATTCGAAAACCCTCTTTTCCCATGGCGGTCGACCGTACTCATCCTTCGGGTAACGCGATCTGTCCTTCGAGATGTATGTGCCCGCTGACAGCCGGCGCTCGTTTCATTTCGCTACGCTCCATGTGACTTGCTCCGTGCGGATGACCTTTACCGAGCTGTCTCAACTACGGGAAATTGATAAATATTCACGCTGATGGGAGCAATGGTGATCGTCGCCGGAGCGTCGCCCAGTGAAGATTGCTTGATTGCCAGCTGGGCCGGCTGTCCGACATGGTTGACGGCGTCCGCTTTGTCGGCGGTCAATTGCCACAGAATGGAGGGGCCGCGCAGATGCGCACCGGTGACGCTCAGATCTACCTTTTGCTCCGCCTGGGTCGCATTGACGACGGAGACGATCAGATATTTGCGATCGGGACTGAATGCCGCGTACATGTCGAGCGGGTAGGTGGGGCTTCCGGAACTCTTTTCCGGTTGGTCGGGACTGCCAGCGGGATATTTAGGGGCCGGCTGGGGCGAGTTGCCCGAGAGAGCGACCGGAATCGCTCCGACGAAGTGATCGCCGTACATCTTGTACACGAGCCCCAGCCCGTTCAAGGTGGAGGCCGTCTTGTTGAAGTCGATCAATGAGACGCCCGTGGTCTGTGCCCCCATGGTGAGGAATTCGGTGTAGCGGGCCATCTCATTGAGGACCATTGCATAGGCGAGAGCCTGCTTCAGGTTCTCGCCGGCAAACGGACCGCCGCCGGCGCCGAAGTTGAAGTAGGCGTACTCGTCGATCGCAAGGGGAATCTTCTTCTCAACCAGTTGCGGGAAGCGCTTCTGATATCCCTGCCACTCTTCGGCCTTCAGTCGCACGGTGTCGGCGGGATAACGAGATGCCTCGAGCAGTGTCTGGTCCACTTTTACATAAGCATCGTCGTTGGGCTTATCCGCTGCGAGAGTCTTGGCTTTCTCAAGGTCCCAGTGATGGCCGCCACTCGCATACCAGTGCTCGGCGATGATATCGAAGTTGCCCCAGCAGTCCTTGATGAAGCCGGCGTCCCAATCCCAGTCGGGTGATCCGTATAGAGACCCCAGATTGCCGACGTACTTGGCGCGCTCGCCCGGAGGGACATTATCGTTCTGCAGCATGAGACCGGATGCGACGAGCGTGATCGACGGGTCCGCGGCGCGCATCGCTTTGGCAAATTCGTTGTGCTTCAGCATGTAGTACTTGAGGTCCGTGCGACCTAGCTGCCAGGTACCCCAAGGCTCGTTTCCGATGTTCCAGAATTTCACATGGTAAGGCGCAGGATGGCCATTCTTCGAGCGCTTCGCTCCCATATACGTGTCGGGCGCCCCGTTCATGTACTCTACTTCTTCGGCCGCCGAGTGGCTGTCACCAAAGCCCGCGTTGACGCTGATGTATGGCTCTACATTGATGAGCCTGCACAAGGTCATGAACTCGTCCAGGCCGAGGTCATTGGTTTGCAATGCGCCCCACGCATGGTCAAAGTCCGGGGGACGCCTGTCGATGTCGCCAACGATGTGGTACCAGATGAGCCCCGAGGTGTAGTTTCCGCCATACCTCCAGAAACCCATCTTGATCTGACGAAGAAGAGAGGTCGTATCCGGCCGGAAGCCATCGATGTTGTCGGCCGGCATGAGCGATACCGTGCCTGCATGGAAGTTTCCCGCACCAGTGCCGGAGATCTCGAAGACACCGTCGGAAGCATCAGCCTCGGCCGTGAACGCCAGCGGAAACTTCCTGTACTCACTGGTGAGTGCAGGAATAGTAATGGTCTGCCGGTCGTTTGCGCCCGCGCCCCAGATCAGCGAAATCTTGACTTTGCTGCCCGGCGTTCCACGCAGGTAGATTCTTCCGGTGTACTTCTTGCCGTTGAGCAGAGCGAGGCCCTCTTGCCGGATGCCGTGGGGCGTTGCGGCGTCGAGGGTGATCCGAGGGCTCTGATCGCCAACAAACGGCTGGCTCTTGTCCATCGAAACTACGTCTTCGGGACCGACCGGGTACCACTTGCGAAGCCGCCCGCCGAAGCCGCCGCCACGGGGCTGAGGCCCGGCCTCCGGCTCCTTCGCTTTGATTGGAAAGTAGAACTTCCGGTCATCGAGCATCTCCGCCCAAAGACTGCTGTACATGGTGCTGCCGATGTGCTCGATGAACTGCCCGTAGAGGTACTTCGAGACCGGCGCCGATGTCGTTTGTGTGTCAATGGTGACCTGCAACCGTTGAGGAACGGCCGGATCCGCCTGCTGTGCGATCGCGGCGACACTGCTCCCAAAACACAATGCCGCTGCGGCGAACATCAATTTCTTTACATGCATCGTTTCTCCATGCTCAAGCTTCGGATCGGCTGGATCTTATACCGCTCCGATTCTGCTGACACGTTCGTGGAACTATACTGCGAACTGAACAATCCGGCCCGCGCCCGTCACCCCTCGGAAGTCGGGTAAACGCTTACCCGAGAAAACGCTCCGAGTCGGAGGGCGACGTAAACTGCGTTGTTTCAGAGTCTAAAGAACGTCGTTTGCGCGTTATAGATAAATCGATTTTTAGAACATCTGCATACTATCCATTCATCACGTAACTGAAAAGCAGGATTTCAATTTCTTCTTCGCAACTTTAAGTAGTGCGAGATTGTCCATCTTCCCTTTCAGGAATCCTCAAGTTGACAGTGAAAGCGGCTGCGGCTCTAATCGCTCCACGGCCGGATGTAAGAACGGAAACTCGAGGCACCTCATCACGGCATTCCCGCCGAAGGAACCCGAACCCACCGTTCCAGCAACCCAAGCAAACCATCCGCCGCCAGCGCCAATCCAGCCGCCGGCAAAGCCCCAGCCAACACCAGCCGGTTATCCACTGAAGCCACGCCACGAAAGATAAACTCACCCAAACCACCCGCACCCACCGCTGCCGCAATCGTCGCAATTCCTACGCAGATAACGGTCGCCGTCCGCAGTCCAGCCAGAATAAACGAAGCGGCCAGCGGAAGCTCCACTTTGAAGAGTCGCTGCATATCGCTCATCCCAATCGCCTTCGACACATCAACAATCGCAGGATCAACCCCCCGAATCCCCTCATAAGTGTTCCGTAGAATTGGCAACAACGCATAGGCGACCAGAGCAGTGATAGCAATCCGCGCCGCCCGCTCCCCCAGCCACGGCAGCGGCAGCAGGAAACCAAAGAGCGCCAGGCTCGGAATCGTCTGCAGAATATTCGCCACACCGAGCACCGGCTTCGCCCACGACCGATGCCGAGTGAGCAGAATCCCCAGAGGAATCCCGATCGCCGCCGCAATCAGCATCGCCGCGCCAGTAAGCCACAAATGCTCAATCGTCAGCGTGCCTATCTCCGACCCATATTGACTAAGGAACGCGCCCATCAGAAGCACCTCGTCGCAGCCGACTCGCCATCAGCACCACGCCGGATCGCATTCACATAGCTCGCAACCGCCGGAATCTGCGAAGTGACGAATTCACCCGTCTCAAGATCGGCGGCGATGTGTCCTTCCTCGATGAGCAGGATTCGCGAAGCAAGAAACATCGCCTCATTCAAATCATGAGTCACCAACAGCACCGTCTTCTTCAGCGAAGACATCAGTTCCCGCAACACATCCTGCATCTCGGCCCGAGTCACCGGATCAAGCGCCCCAAAAGGCTCATCCATCAACAGCACCGCAGGGTCCGCGGCCAAAGCCCGCGCCAATCCGACACGCTGCCGTTGCCCCCCCGATAACTGGTGCGGATATCGACCCGAAAACTTCTCCGCATCCAGCCCAACCAGCTTCATCAACTCGCGTGTGCGTGTCGCGATCTCGGCATGCTTCCGTCCTTCCAGCTCCAGCACGATGCCCACGTTGCGCTCGATCTTGAAATGAGGAAACAGCCCCGTCTCCTGCACAACATACCCAATGCCGCGCCGCAGACTCACCGGGTCACTCTCGCGAATCGGCTTCCCTTCAAGCAGCACCTCGCCCGAAGTCGGATCAAGCATCCGGTTCACCGTTCGCAGCAAAGTGGTCTTGCCGCAGCCGCTCCTGCCCAGTATCGCAACCGTAGTGCCAGTAGGAACCGAAGCCGAGATATGGTCCAGCAGCACACGGCCCTGCGCCGTCGTATACGTTACATCCCGAAACTCGATCGCCGCATCAGGCATGGTTCACTCAAGCAAAAAGCCGGGCAATCGCCCGGCACTTGAAGGGCACGGCTTCAGCCGTGCCATAAGTCTAACGAAAATCTACGCGGCTTCAGCCGCTGAGGCAACGATGGCTGTCAGCCCTCCGGGCCAACACCCTCGCCAGCCTCCGCCGCAGCCCCACTCTTCACCCGAACCACCGTGATCTTCGAGAAACCTTCTTTGAAGCTCGGCGGCCGCAGCCTGTCCGCCATCTTCCGCATCGACTCCTCATTCACGTTGCGCTCGCGCCGGCTGTTCCGCTCCATGCAGACTTCGAAAGGCACATCGAAGAACACAGCTTGCACCTCGTAGCCGAAGCTCTTCGCCATCTTGATCCACTGCCGCCGCTCGTGCGGCGAAAGGTTCGTCGCATCGACGTAATTCCACGGCATCTTCGCAATCAGCCTCGCCCGCAACAGCGAGCGCAGCGTCGAAAATACCAGCCCCTGGTAGCGCTGCTCGGTGATGTCGTCAAAAAGAATGCTGCGCAGCATATCGCTCGACAGCGGAGTCACGCCCCGCCGCTTGAACCACGTCGTCTTGCCTGAGCCCGGCAACCCGATCGTCAGCACCACATAGCCTCGCGGACTCTTTGCCGCAGCCAGCTCCGGCGGAGGCACACCCAGAGACTCCGGCTGCGTTTCGACCACCACTTTCCCCTCAGGAAAAGCGTTCACGTCCGAAGACGCGGTCACCGGACCAACCGGCGTCACCGCCTCCGGATCTACAGCGGCAGTATCGGCAAAGCTCCCGCCAATATCCACCGTCGGCTCATGTGCCGCCGGCTCCGCCTCGATTGGATGGATCTGCTCCATCGAACTCTGCTGCTGAATGGCCTCCGGATAAGCGGGCCGCAACGGCTTCGGCTGATCTGAAGGTAGCTCTTGGCCGATTCTTCCAGTGGACTCGGAGTTGTTCGGTCCACGCTTGGTACGTCTTGTCATTTTTTCGCGCATCCATTCGCGCATGTTTAGCATGTAACACACTCTCGCCCACGCCGCAAATTCCGTAAGCCCCCCGCGACCACCCATTGTGGCGGCGCATTTGATTTAAGCTGACAGTAGCGATGCTAGTATCGCAGGATGGGCTGAGTTTGTCCCACTGGCAAGATTAAGTGTTTTGCATTGAAACAGTTCCATAAACTAAGGAGAACGCATGGCTGTAAAAGTTGGAATCAACGGTTTCGGGCGCATCGGGCGCAACGTCTTTCGCGCCGCCCTCGGAAATCCGGATATCGAAATTGTCGCGGTGAATGATCTCACCAGCCCCAAGACGCTCGCCCATTTGCTCAAGTACGATTCCATTCTCGGCAACCTCAAGAACGAAATCACCGCCGACGACACCTCCATCTCCGTCGATGGCAAGACGATCAAGGTCTATGCCGAACGCGACCCCGCCAAGCTCGATTGGGCCTCGACCGGCGCACAGATCGTCGTCGAATCGACCGGAATCTTCACCGACGCCGAAAAGGCCAAGTTGCACCTCGGCCCAACCGTGAAGAAGGTCATCATCTCCGCTCCGGCGACCAACGAAGACGTCACCCTCGTCCTCGGCGTCAACGAAGGCAAGTACGATCCCGCCAAGCACAACATCATCTCCAACGCGAGCTGCACCACCAACTGCCTCGCGCCCGTCGCCAAGGTCTTGCAGGACACCTTCGGCATCGTCGCCGGAATTATGACCACGATCCACAGCTACACCAACGATCAGGTCATTCTCGACTTCCCGCACAAAGACTTGCGCCGCGCCCGCGCTGCCGCCATCAACCTGATCCCCAGCTCGACCGGAGCCGCCAAGGCCCTCAAGCTCGTCATCCCCGAACTCGCCGGCAAGCTCGACGGATTCGCGATCCGCGTCCCAACCCCCAACGTCTCCGTCGTCGACCTCACCTTCACCACCGAGAAGCCCGTCACCATCGAGAGCATCAACGGAGCCATCAAGGCCGCTTCCGAAGGCCCGATGAAGGGCATCCTCGGCTATGAATCCGGAGAGCTCGTCTCCTCGGACTTCAAGGGCGACCCGCGCTCTTCGATCTTCGACGCACCGCTCACCAAGGTCGTCGGCGACAAAACCGCCAAGATCATCAGCTGGTACGACAACGAGTGGGGCTACTCCAACCGCGTCGTCGATCTCATCGGCTTCCTCGTCAAGAAGGGTCTCTAAACCCAAACAGCTCCGTGGATCGTCCAATCCACGGAGCCTTGATTTCGCTAACAACAATTTGTCATCCTGAGCGACCCGAAGGGGAGTCGAAGGATCTGCGGTTTCAACGTTGCCAAATTTCGAAATGATCCTCTAGAAGTAAGCTGCCCATGCGCCAGAACATCAGCGGCACATCCCCGTTCGAACCCATCATCGGCTTCTCCCGCGCCGTGCGTCTGGGAAACACGATCCACGTCTCCGGCACCGGCCCGGTCGGCGCCGAACAGGAAAACCTCGCCGCACAAACCCGCCGCACCCTTGAGATCATTCAACAGGCCCTGACTGACGGTGGGGCAACCCTCAACGATGTCGTCAGAACGCGCATGTTCCTCACTCACGTCGAGGATTGGGAAATCGTAGGCCGCGTTCACGGAGAATTCTTTGGCAAGATCCGCCCAGCAGCTACCATGGTCGTAGTCGCCGCACTTCTCAACCCGGCCTGGCGGATCGAGATCGAAGCCGACGCCATTATCCAGACCACTGAAATTGTTTAATCAGGAAGACGAGTAAAAACCCTATGCCAAAGCTATCGATTCGTGACCTCGATCTGCAGCACAAGCACGTTTTCATCCGCGTTGACTTCAACGTCCCTCTTAGCGACGACGGTGCCGAGATCACCGACGATACCCGCATCCAGGAAACGCTGCCGACTATCGAGTACGCCCTCAAGCACAAAGCCAAAGTGATCCTCGCCTCGCATCTCGGCCGCCCCAAGGGCAAGGTCGATCACAAGTACAGTCTGCGCCCGGTCGTCGACCGCCTCCGCAGTCTCCTCGACCACGACATCGGCGACTCCTTCAACGTTGCCTTCTCGCCCGATTGCGTCGGCGAGATCGCAACAGAAATGTCACGCCAGCTCGAATCTGGCCAGGTGCTGCTCCTCGAGAACCTCCGCTTCCACGCCGGAGAAGAAGCCAACGACCCCGCCTTCGCAAAACAGCTCGCCAGCCTCTGCGAGATTTACATCAACGACGCCTTCGGCAGCGCCCATCGCGCCCATGCCTCGACCGAAGGCATCACCCACTTCGTCAAGCAATCCGCCGCCGGCCTGCTGATGGAAAAAGAACTCACCTACATGGGCAAAGCCCTCGAAGCCCCCGAGAAACCCTTCGTCGCCATTCTCGGAGGAGCCAAAGTCTCCGACAAGATCGCCGTCATCGACAACCTGCTCGACAAGGTCGACGCCCTGCTCATCGGCGGAGGCATGGCCTACACCTTCCTCAAAGCCCAGGGTCAGAACGTCGGCAAGTCGCTGCTCGAAGCCGACAAAATCGAGACCGCCAAAGAAGCCCTTGCCAAAGCCAAGGCCAACGGAGTGCGCTTCCTGCTACCCATCGACCACATCCTCGCAGACAAGTTCGCCCCCGACGCCCACACCCAGATCTTCGAAGGCGAAGGCGACTTCCCCGCCGACTGGATGGGCCTCGACATCGGCCCCAAAACCATCGAGCTCTTCTCCGACGAAATCATCGGCGCCAAGACCATCGTCTGGAACGGCCCCATGGGCGTCTTCGAAATGCCCGCCTTCGCCGCCGGCACAATGAACATCGCCCAGGCCGTCGCCGACAACGGCACAGCAACCTCCATCGTCGGCGGAGGCGACTCGGTAGCCGCCGCCAAGCAAGCCGGAGTTGCCCACCGCATCACCCACATCTCCACCGGAGGCGGCGCTTCACTTGAATTCCTTGAGGGCAAGAAGCTGCCGGGAGTCGAAGCGCTTAGCGACAAAGCTAGAGACTTGTGACGTGACATGGTTCGAGAGTTAAAATAATGGGATGCTGACAGAATCCCAAATAGAAGAGGTCTGGAAGCGGCAAATCGAAGCAGAGACACGTGCGTATTACTTCGCGGACCTTGCAAATTTGTATACCGCGCAAAAGAAGTGGATCACGGCTTTTTCATTTTTCTTATCTTCAAGCGCGGTGGTCACCTTTCTGACAAAGCTTCCCGACTGGGTGCCCGTCACGCTCTCCATCATTACTGCCGTTATTAATGCGTACTCGGTAGCTTTTGGACTTGATTCGCGCATGCGTTCAATGGCCAAGCTTTATTCTCAGAATAGCGAGTTGGCCAGCAACTATGAACGGCTCTGGAACAACGTGCATTCCGACGATGCGGCTTCAGTCCTCGAAGGGTTGGTCCGTCGTGACCGGGAAATCTCTGAGACGGCAACTACCGAGGCACCCAACGATCAAAAGCGCATGGGGCGTTGGCAAAACTATGTATTCATGCAGCACGGTTTGCCAACTTCGTGACCGACGATGTTGTCAAGAGAGCGGGCTGGCCGCCGCCGCCCAAGCCCGTGCCGCCTCCGCCTAGGCCGCCTCCGCCGCCACCACCACCAAAGAAGTAGGAACCCAGCGCCAGTGCCCCACTCAAGCCTGCTTCTGGCTTGAGTGGAATAAAGCTCGTCTGCTACTCACTCCTTATCGCTCACCAAAGAAAAATGCGCTCCCTGCGGATCTTGGCCGTTGATAACCCAGGCCCCACCCGGCACCTGCATCGGGCCGTTCAAGACCTTGCCGCCACCTGCGTTCACCCGTTTGACAGCCGCACCGATTGAGTCCACGTGAAAGTAGAAGCCCCAGTTCGACACTGGCATATGTTCCGGCTTGGCCATCATCCCGCCATCGCCCATCTCTTTCCCGTCGCCCTGATCGAAGATGCGATACACCCCCATCGGTCCCATATCCATATCGCTCAGCTTCGTCCAGCCAAAGAGCTTCTGGTAGAAATCAAACCCGGCATCCAGATCGCTCGTAGACAGCTCATGCCACCCAATCGTCCCCACAGCCGGGGGCTCAGGCCGTTGCGGCGACGGCATCGCTGGATTCGGGGTAAACAGTGCAATCGCCGCACCCTGCGGATCGGACATGATGGCAAAACGAAGCATTCCTGGAACATCCACCGGGCCTTTCCACAGCTTCCCACCAGCCTCGACAACCTTTTGAGCATGAGCATCGACATCGTCGACATGGATGTAGCCAATCCATCCGGTGTGACCCTCAAGCTTCAGCATCCCAGCGATGCCGACCTCGCCGAGGTTGAATGTGGTGTACCCCATACCGTCATTGCTCGGCTGCTCCTGGGTCGTCCAGCCCACAACATCGGAATAGAACTTGCCCGCAGCCTTGGTATCGCTCGTCATGAGTTCATACCAGGCAAACTTGCCCTTCGGTGTAAACATTCTGGGGAATCTCCTCTTGGATTAAACGCCGCGAAGTCATGCGCTCTAAAGCTGAATTCGTTGATACCAACCTATTGAGACGGGTGTCAAGCACCACTCGGTTAAATTCCGGCTAAGCCACTTTTCCAACCACACCCGGCCAAAGCCGTTCGCAGACCCAAAGGAACACCGGATAAATCACCACCAGCGAAAGAGTCGTAATCGTCACAATAGCCGCCATCGCTCGCCCATACACACCATGGCTCTCCGCAATCGCGTAAGCCATCTTCGCCGTCGGCAGGCTGAACGAGATCACCAAAGCAATCGAATAAACCGGAGAAAGTCCAAACGCCCGCGCAATCAAAATAGCCACGAGCGGCGAAGCCACCACCCGCACCACCGAGACCCAAAGCACCTCGCCAATATTGTCGTGAAAGCTCACCCCGCAAATCGCCATCCCCACCGCCACCAGCGGTACCGGAATCGCCGCACCGCCCAGCGTAAGCAGCGTCTGATCCAGCCACCCCGGCAACGTCACCTTCAACGCCGCAATCGCAAGTCCAGCCAGCGTCGCAAGAATGAGCGGATCAAGAATCGTGTGCCGCAAAGCCCGGCCCAGAATCGTCATCAGCCCCGCAGCCGACTCCGAGTCGTCTCCCCTCGCAACCTCCAGCAGTAACAATGTCAGCGGAAGGATCGTGAAATAGCCGATCACCAGATTGATGATCACCGCAACGATTGCCTGCTTCCCAATCGCGATCAGCAACAGCGGCAGCCCGACAACCACCGCATTGAACTTCGCACACGCAAAGGCCGCCATCACGCTGTCACCCAAAGGCCGCCGCAGCACAAAACGATGCAGCAGCAGGATGAATCCATAGATCCCCAGCATCAGCGCAAGCGTCGCCAAAATAAACCGCACATCAAACAGCGCGGCAAGATTCTGCTTCGCCAGGTGCCCGACGATCAAAGCCGGCAAAAAGATATACAGATAAGCCGAAGTCAGCGCCTTCGCATCGCCCGCCGCCAACAACCGAAAGCGAACCGCCAGCCAGCCCACCAGTACCGGAGCCAGCACCGGTACGATCATCCCAAACAGCCGCAGTTCGCTCATGCGCTATTTTGGCATGCAGCCCACTTTCATCGATCGCTGGTGGCCAAACGGCGAACAGTCCACATGTTCTAAAATCACCAAGAGGAAACACCACAAACAATGTCCCGCAAGCCCCTGATCGCAGCCAATTGGAAGATGTACAAGACCACCGCCGAAGCCCGCGCCTGCGCCGAAGCCCTGCTCCCTCTCTGCCTCGGACACACCCGTGATGAAGTCGTCATCTGTCCGCCATTTTGCTCGCTCAGCATCGTGCTCGACGCTCTCTCCGGCAGCGGCATCTCGGTCGGCGCGCAAAACATGCACTACGCCGAGGAAGGAGCCTTCACAGGAGAAATCTCCGCGCACATGCTCACCGCAATCGGCGTCACCCACGTCATCCTCGGCCATTCCGAGCGCCGCCAGTACTTCAACGAAACCGACGAGACCGTCAACCTCAAGCTCCACACCGCCCTCAAACACGGCCTGACGCCCATCGTTTGCGTCGGCGAGGCACTCGCCGAACGCGAGAATGGCCAAACCGAAGAGGTTCTCATCCGCCAGGTCGACAAGGCGCTGCTTCAATATCTCGCCCGACCACGCCGCGCCCATCGTCATCGCCTACGAACCCGTCTGGGCCATCGGCACCGGCAAGACCGCAACTCCGGAACTGGCCACGCAAGCCCACTTCATCATCCGCAGCGAAGTAGCCCGCCGCCTCGACCGCGAAATCGCCGACAACATGCGCATCCTCTACGGAGGCAGCGTCCGCCCCGACAACGCCGCGTCGTTGCTTTGTCAGCCCGGCATCGACGGAGCCCTCGTCGGCGGAGCCAGCCTCAAGCCAGAATCCTTCGCGGAATTATTGAAGTACTAACCTGAATTTGTCATCCTGAGCGGAGGCCCCGAGCAAAGCGAGGGGACGGAGCCGAAGGAACCTGCGGTTTATTCAAAGCCGCGCCGAAACAGTGCCCTCTGTGGTGAATCAACTTCCATTGGCAACCAAACCACACTTCGCCTAACATGAAGAAGAAAGAGTAGAGAGGAAGCAGCCCATGAGCCCCTGGTACACCAGCCCAGTCTTCGTAGTCCCCGTGATTTGGATATGCTTCCTCAGCGGCATCATCTGGGCCTCGCAACCCTGGAAGTACGGCGTCAGCACTCATAATCCCGAACCCGAAGAATACGAGTAGCCTTTAGCTACTGAAGGGGCACGGCTTCAGCCGCTGAGGGACATGATCCGGCAATCCACACTTGCCCCCTCCACCCACCCCCTGCCAAACTAAGTTGTGGACACTACCCCGCTCGACCCGCCCGTTCTCTCCTCGATCGTCATCCTCGACTTCGGCTCGCAATATACCCAGCTCATCGCCCGCCGGGTCCGCGAACACAACGTCTTTTCCGTCGTCCTGCCGTGCACCGCGCCCGTCTCTGAAATCAACTCCTACCACCCCATCGGCCTCATCCTCAGCGGAGGCCCGTGCTCCGTCTACGACGCCGACGCGCCGCCCGCCGACCCCGCCATCCTCACGCTCGGCCTGCCTACCCTCGGCATCTGCTACGGACTCCAGTACATCGTCCATCACCTCGGCGGCAAAGTAAGCCCCGCCGACAAGCGCGAATACGGCCACGCCGAAGTCTCGTTCCTCGAAACAAATCCCCTCTTCAGCGAACTCCCCGCCACCATCACCGCATGGATGTCCCACGGCGACTCCGCAGAGGCCCTCCCCGAAGGCTTCCATCTCACGGCCAAAACCTCCAACGCCGTCGCCGGAATCGCAAATCCCGCGCGTAACATCTGGGCCGTCCAGTTCCACCCCGAAGTCCACCACACCAAACACGGCTCCGAACTCATCAAGAATTTCCTCTTCAACATCTGCAAAGCCAAACCCGACTGGACCCCCGAACACTTCATCCAGTCCACCGTCCACGCCGTCCGCGAAAGAGTCGGCCCTACCGGCCACGCCATCTGCGCCCTCTCCGGCGGAGTCGACTCCTCCGTCGCCGCCGTCCTCGTCCATCGCGCCATCGGCGATCGCCTCACCTGCGTCTTCGTCAACAACGGCGTCCTCCGCAAAAACGAATTCACCAAAGTCCAGCACACCATGCGCAGCAAGCTCGGCCTCAACCTCGTCGCCGTCGACGCGAGCGAACGGTTCTTAGCCAAGCTAGCCGGAGTCACCGACCCCGAAACGAAACGCAAAGCCATCGGCAACGAATTCATCACCGTCTTCGACGACGAAGCCGCCCGCATCCTCCGCCAATCCGCCCGCGAAGAAATTGCAGGAGGCCCCGGCACCGGCAGCGAAGCCCACAGTGCGTCCTTAACAATCGAGGGTGCCCCATCCAAGCCTGTTGTTGGCTTGGATGGGAATAACCAATCTAACCCCGAGGATGCTGTCATCCTGACCCTGAGCGCAGCGAAGGGGAAGGACCTGCAGTTTGCCGCGGCCTCAACAATCGAGGGTGCCCCATCCAAGCCCGAAGTTGGCTTGGGTGGGAATAACAAAGCCAACCCTGAAACCGAAACACCAACCCTCATAGCCTGGCTCGTCCAGGGAACCCTCTACCCCGACGTCATCGAGTCCTCATCCGTCAAAGGCCCATCCCAAACCATCAAGTCCCACCACAACGTCGGAGGCCTGCCCGCCGACATGAAGCTCAAGCTCATCGAGCCCCTCCGCGAACTCTTCAAAGACGAAGTCCGCCGCATCGGCCGCGAGCTCCAGATGCCCGAAGAGATCCTCCAGCGCCAGCCCTTCCCCGGCCCCGGCCTCGCCGTCCGCATTCTCGGCGAAGTCACCGCCGACCGCGTCGCCCTCCTCCAGGAAGCCGACAACATCGTCGTCACCGAAATCAAATCCGCCGGACTCTACCAGCAGATCTGGCAATCCTTCGCCGTCCTGCTCCCCATCCGCAGCGTCGGAGTCGCCGGCGACCAGCGCACCTACGGCTACACCTGCGCCATCCGCGCCGTCCACTCCGAAGACGGAATGACCGCCGACTGGGTCCCCCTCCCCTACGAAGTCCTGAAAAAAATCTCCGACCGCATCACCAACGAAGTCCACGGAATCACCCGCGTCGTCTACGACATAACTTCCAAGCCACCCGGAACGATCGAGTGGGAGTAGGCACGTAAGGGTCATCATGCCTGCCCGACCACAAAGGCTGGGTCATCCTGAGCAAGCGCAAAGCGCGAGTCGAAGGACCGGCACAAAGGCCTCAATTCGAAGGGATCGCCGTCTCAATCAATCCAACCGCCGAAGGCCCGCTTGCCTAAACCTGCCCCGCAAACGCATCCTTAAACAAATCCCATGCCAGACCGCATCTATTACACATACATAGTCGCCAGCCCCAGCCGCACCCTCTACATCGGAGTCACCAGCAATCTCGAAACCCGCATCCGTCAGCACAAAAGCAAAGTGTACAAAGGCTTCTCGGCAACCTACGGCTGCAACCGCCTCGCCTTCGTCGAAACCTACGCAAACCCAGAAATCGCCATCAACCGCGAAAAGCAACTCAAAGGCTCGAGGCGAGCTAGGAAAATAATCCTCATCGAGCGCAATAACCCAGGTTGGACCGACCTAAGTAAAGACTGGGGCAAACCATTCTCAATCCCCCCAGAACCGCAACCCTAAAGAAACGCGGAAGGGTGTTCAATGCGAGCCCTAGAAGGGCGCTTTTGCCCTGTCACGTGCGCGAAGTCACCCAGTCCGAAGACGGAATCGACCTCGGCCCCGAAGTCATCTCTGAAGAGAACATGGACGAAAACCCGCTTGCGGCGATCATGGATTTCTACCGAAAGGAAGTAGCCACTGACCTCAGCGACCCCAAGCAAAACTCGCTATAAGATCTCAAGCAAAACTAGATATGAGAAGTATTTAGCCTCCGCACCCCAGGGGAGGGGGGTCACCCTTGGCAAGGCAAACCGGAATGCTACACTCCTCCCTGTCAAGGGGAGGCGCAATCCGCCGTAAAACCCAAAAAAGCACTCGCCAGGTCGGCAGAGATATATCTGAAGGAACGTCCGGCGCAGTCGTGGCGCCGGACATACATTTCTCACAGATTCGCCGGCAGAATCGCCCTAGGCGTTCGCGACCCGTACCGTATCGACAGCATTGGTCAGCGGAAGCGTAGTAGCCTTGCCGTCAGCCTTCTCCGTTCCCGGCTTGCGGATGTCGATTCCACCCTTGAAAAACGCTCCGTCCTCGATCGAGATCCGTTGCGCGATCACGTCGCCGGTAAGAGCGCCATCGGCGCGAATGTCCACTCGGTCCGTCGCATGGATGTTGCCCTTCACCTTGCCGAGCACCACCACTTCGCGGGCCTGGATGTTGGCATGCACGTTGCCATTCCGGCCGATCGTTACCCGGTTGCCGTCGAGCGTGATCGAGCCTTCGACCTTGCCGTCGATATATAAGGATTCGGAGCCGCTCAGCTCGCCCTTGATAATCAGGCTCTTGCCGATGGTCGCTTGCTCGTTCGGCGCTGTCGTGGCGCCGCCCGCCGCCACACTGGTACGGGCCGGGTTTGACGTCGGCTCAAAGACCGGAGTCGTCGGAACCGCGGCTCGGGTTGGTTCATTGCTCGGTGTTGGCGTGGCCCCTGCGGGCTGATTCGGTTTCCACATGGATTTTTTGGTCCTTTCCTGCTAATGGCTTGTGCTGCGCTCAATGTTCTCTATAACAACGCCCGAAAGTTCCCGAACGCCTCGAAATATGCCGATACTAAGCTGATCGCGGAAAAATCAAGATCGTCCGCTTCAGTTAGGATGCTATCGAATGAACTTCCGGCTTGAATAGCATCCCTCCTCATCTTAACGACCCGCATTCCCATTTTGCACATGCAGGTCGGTGTTTTCCAATTCGAGAGTGGCCGAAAACCCATCCGGACTCACACTTGATACGTGCTCTACTGTAGTTCAGGAAGCTCTTACACGGCGTCGTTTCGTTTCTACAGTGTTCGGCCCCAGGCTCTTGGCCTGGGCCACGTTTCCTCGAACCCCTGCATGACCGACCGCGAACTACTCCGCCGCATCGAACGCTCTCCCGGCCAGCGCGCCGGCTACAAGCAGCTCGTCCGCGAACTCTCGTTGCCCGGAGGACGCGAACGCCGCCTCCTCGTCGAGCACCTCGCCCGCCTCACCGCCGCCAGGCGGCTGATCAAGCTCGACCGCGACCATTGGGCCATGCCCAGCACCGTCGCCACGCGCGACAACCTCGTCGCCGGCCGCCTCGACCTGCACCGCGACGGCTACGGATTCGTCCGGCCCGACGCGAAGCAGGCTGGCGCCCGCGTCGGCCCCTCGTCAAATAACGACATCTTCATCCCGCCCAACGAGATCAGCTCCGCCATGCAAGGCGACCAGGTGCTCGTCGAGCTCATGCAGCCGCGATCCGACGGCCGCAACCTCGGCCGCATCGTTCGCGTCCTCACCCGGAAAAACCCCACCGTCGTCGGCATCTTTCACTACGCACAAGGCCACTCCCGCAGGGATGGCCGCACCGACTACGCTCAGCGCTTCCCCCAAAACACAGTCGCCCCCTTCGACGACCGGATGACCCAGCCGATCATCATCCCCGACGGAATGGAGATTCCCGCCAACTCGCCAAAATCGAATCCCCATCGCGTCCTTGGCGAAGAAGCCGCAGCATCCGAAGCCCTCGACCTCAACAATCTCGAAGGCATCGTCGTCGACGTAGAGATCACCGACTTCCCTACCGCCAATCGTCCCGCGCGCGGCCGCGTCATCGAGATCCTCGGCGATCCTGACGCTTTCGGAGTCGATGTCGAGATGATGATCCGCAAGCATCATCTCCCTCACATCTTCCCCGACTCCGTCCTCGACGAAGCCCGCGAAGTCGCCCATCTCGATCCCGAAACCGTCGCCCAGCGCCGCGACTTCCGCAATCTTCCCATCGTCACCATCGACGGCGAAACCGCCAGGGACTTCGACGACGCCGTCCTCGTCACCGAGCTTCCAGGCAATTCGGGTGAAGCCAATACGTATCAGTTACAGGTACACATAGCCGACGTCGCCGAATACGTCCTCACCGGAACCGACCTCGACCTCGAAGCTCGTCTCCGCGGCAACTCCGTCTACTTCCCCGACCGCGCTGTGCCGATGCTGCCCCAGGAGCTCTCGACCAACATCTGCAGCCTGCGCCCCAACGAAGACCGCCTCGTGCTCAGCTGCCTCATGCGCATCGACGCCAACGGAGAGGTCCTCGACTACGAGCTCTGCGAAGGAGTCATCCGCTCCGCCCGTCGCATGACCTACACGCAGGTCGCCGCCATCATCGACGAGGGCCGCGACGACCACGAGGCAATGCGCGTTCACTTCGCCGATCTCGTTCCCGCCTTCGAACGCATGAAGACGCTCGCGCTCTTGCTGAACAAGAAGCGCCAGCGTCGAGGCTCCATCGACTTCGATCTGCCCGAGCCGGTCATCGAGTTCGACTCTGCAGGAGCCATGCAGAATATCGTCCGCTCCACGCGCAGCTGGGCCAATCGCCTCATCGAAGAGTTCATGCTCGCCGCGAACGAGTGCGTCGCCTCATGGATCGAGCAGCAAGGCGTGCCTTCGATCTACCGCATCCACGAGATGCCCGAGGCCAAGCGCGTCATCGAGTTCGAAGACACTGCCGCTGCCTTCGGCTACTCGCTGGGAATCGGCGCGCTGCCCGTCAAACGCGTCCAGATGAAGTCCGATCGCCGCGAACAACACCGCCATCAGGACAGAGGCCGAGGAGCAGGAGGCCAGCATGGGAGCCGGCCCCAGCCGCACGAAATCGCACAAGAGATTCCGGTTACGCCAAAAATGTATCAGCGCCTTACAGCGAAGATCGCCGGCAAGCCCGAAGAGCGCATCCTCGCCTACCTCATGCTGCGCTCGCTCAAGCAGGCACGCTACAGCGAGAAGAACGAGGGCCACTTTGCCCTCGCCGCTGCCAGCTACACCCATTTCACCTCGCCCATTCGTCGCTACCCCGATCTGATCATCCACCGCATCATCAAAACGCTCCTCGGCGAAGGCGCGAACCCGCACGGCCAAGTCGATCTTTCGTCATCACACCCGAAACGAAGCACGCCGTTATCCAACTCCTCTGACGACATCGCAACTCCCATTCCGGAATCTGAATTAGCGGCAATCGCCCAGGAAACCAGCCAGACTGAGCGCCGCGCCGCCGAGGCTGAACGCGAGCTCATCGAGTGGAAGAAGATCAAGTTCATGCGCGACCGCGTCGGCGAGGATTTCGACGCCATGGTTCTCAACGCCACCAAGTACGGGCTTTTCGTCGAGTTGGATAACCTCTTCATCGAAGGCCTGGTGGCGATCGACTCACTCCGCGACGACCATTACACTTACCGCGAAAACACTCGCGAAATCATCGGCAGCCGCCACCATCGCAAATACTTCATGGGACAACGAGTCCGAGTGGTCCTCGACCGGATCGATTCGTTACAGAAGCGGTTACAGTTCTCGCTGATCGAGGAAGAGTTATACCCCACCGCTCCGAGACAGAAGCCCAGAGACAGGAAGAAAGGTAAAGACAAGCAGATCATCGCCCCGCTGGCAGGGCGCGCAAAGCCGAGTTCGGGACCCGCAAAGAGTCTCAAGACTCACAAGTCTTCCCGACATAACAAGAGGCATAAGAGGAAGGGCAAGTCCTAGCGACTCCACGAGCACCCTATGTTCTCGTCATTATTGGGCGGCAGCGCAAAATCCGTTCTCCTTCGTGCCGGGCTGCTGATCGCAGCGATCGCGGTCGTTGACTGGCTGCTGGTCAATGAGATGCCTCTCGGCTTTCTGTATATCCTGCCGATGCTCATGCTGGGCCGCGTCCTGCGCACCTGGCAAATCGCCGGCGTCGCCCTGCTGTGTACTGTTCTTGCTGAGCTCTTCGATCAGTTTACCTGGCGCTTCGCTGCCGGAGTTCCTCGCGATACCCTGTACTTCTCGTCCTTCTTCTGTGTCGGATTGTTTGTCTATGAGGTGAGCCGGAACCGTCAGATCGTCCTCGGTCACCTGCACGAGATTGAACGGCAAAGCGAGGCGCGTCGAGAGGCCGAGGAACAGCTCAAGGTGTTGATCGAAAGCAGCCCCGCGGCCATTATCACCACTGACACGGCCGGATCCATCCTGCAGGCAAACGAGGCTGCTCATCGCCTCTTGGCCCTTCCGTCGAATACTCTGCCTGGCCGCGCCATTGGTTCATACTTCCCCGCCCTGGCAACGCTGTTGCATCGCGATTCCAACGATCAGCTCTTTCGCGCTGTGATGCAGTCGCGGGCGCAGCGCGAAGATGGTGAAGTCTTCCTCGCCGAGATCTGTTTCTCGACCTATCGCACCAACTCAGGCTCCCGCCTTGCAGCCATGATTCTCGATTCGTCAGAAGATCTGCGCAGTCGCGAAGAGGCCAGCCTGCACCAGATGCTGACCGGTTCGCGGATTGCCGTGGGAGCTGTCTCCCATGAGATCCGCAATGTATGCGGCGCCATCGCCGTTGTCCATCAGAACCTGGCCCGCACTGAATCGCTCGGCCACAGCAAAGACTTCGAGGCCCTCGGAAGTCTGGTGTTGGCGCTCGAGCGGATTGCGTCGGTCGATCTCCGTCAGTCTACCGACCAGGCAACCGAGGTTGATCTCAACAGCGTGCTCGACGATCTGAGAATCGTGATCGCTCCCGCACTGCGCGAAGAAAACGTGAATGCAACCTGGAAAATGGATCCAAACCTGCCGCTCGTCTGGGCTGATCGGACAACGCTGATGCAGGTCTTTCTCAATCTCACAACCAACAGCCGCCGCGCCTTGTCCCGGATGGCCGATCGGAACCTGTCCATCATTGGCCGCCGGGACGCTCGCGGTGTCGCCGTCGACTTCATCGACAACGGAGGCGGCGTAAAACACCCCGAACTCCTCTTCCACCCGTTCCAGGTTGGGGCCCACGCCAACGGCCTCGGTCTCTACCTCTCACGAGCATTCATGCGCTCCCTCGGCGGCGAACTGCGCTACCAACCGGTCCCCGGAGGCGCCTGCTTTACTGTCGAATTGTCGCCGGTGAGCAACTTCGAAGCGCTGCAATAGAGCACCGCAACGCTTGCGGTTATTGCAAGAGATCGTCGGAGTACGAAGAGCACCCCCTGAAGCCAAGTTACAGGCCTCGGCAGGTGAGTCCGGAGCAGCTTCGCAAGAAGGCGTCATCCCTGCACACAAAAGCCCCTGCAGTGACCTTCTTCCTATTTTTCAAAACTGCTAAACTACAGACAAACACTCACGCGGAGGGATGCTCTGGCTTTTAGCTTGTCAGCCAGGCGCGTAATAGTGACGTGTGAGAGCCCCTCTCCTTCAAGTTCTCTCAATGTCGTCGCCGCGTGATCAGGCAGGGCAGCCACCATCGTCTTCAATCGATCTATCAGTAGACCCTCGTCGAGCCGCAGCTCGGTGGCAAATTTCTGCCAACTGCGAAGTCCGATATTGCTCAGGCGGTACTCTCCGCCAATCTTCATGGCCAACTTTGCCTTTTGGAGAGGAATGGTGCGATAAGGGAGGATACTCGCCAGATCGTAGAGCGGCGCAAGGCGAACTGCTCCCCCTCCGCCAAGAAGCAAGCCAAAGTTCTTAGCATGAGCGTCTGTGCCGGCGATCAACCAATTGAAAGCCATTGCGTCCGCGAACGACTGAACGTCTTCCTGAGGATTACTTGACTGCGTGCGCAATAGTTCCGCAATTGTGCGCGCCCCGGGACCGCCATCGCTCTCGTACTTCCGTGTGGGATGAAGGCCAAGCGCCTGGCACATGTCCTCTTGATGAATTCGCGCCCACCGCGTCTCGACCTTAACGCGGTCATACCGTTCCACGACAATCGCGATTTCGTCTTTGAATCGCATGACTGTCGAATTTGGGACGGTCAGACCCGCTGCTCTGGCCAAACGCAATGAGAAATGCTCATTCTCGGCATGACCATCCCACTCTCCTGTGGGTGGCTTCAGAATATGAGTCGTGGGGATGCGCCCCGAAGGAACACCCCATCGCTTGCGCTCGAAAAGGAGTGCAGTCTTCGGCTGCGCTCCTGCAAGGCTGAATTGCCCCGTATCCTGGGCGCTTCGCCATGCCGAATGATCGGCTCGGAGAGCTTGCAGCCGATCCGCAACATCGTCTTCGGTCAACCATTGGATTTCGCGCGAAGTCGGCCGCTCTCGCAACGCCTCAAGGCGCTCGGGTCGAACAAACTGCACAGCTCCCGCGCAATCCTCTCCCACATGAGAGATGAGCCGAAAGACGTTCTTCGGAGAAACTTGAAAGCGCCGTCCCCAATTTTCCAAGACGCGATCATTGTCAGGCATCAGTCCCCAAAGGAAGGGCTCGATCCGGGCATGACCATGCTCGGCAGAGGCCAGCGGCATCGATAGGGATAAAGGGTAGGCACTCGGGTCAAAGCGCCATTCATCTTCGTATACGAAGTTGAGGCGGCCATTCTTGTAGTTGACCGCGCCGACTTCGCGACCATCGAGCAACGCAATGAGTTGATTGGTCATTTGCCCTTCTTCAGCGCGCTCAGGACGCTATCAATATCCGGGGTCCGCCGTTTCGCGATAGGAGCATGTCCCGGTGAACGCGTTTTATCGGAATCCGCCTGAAGATCCACCGAAACTCCTAAGGTTTTCAACGTACCGAGGATGAGTCCAATCTCGGCGCGAGGCTTTCCCTGCTCAACCTCGATAAGCCACTTGCGGCTGGTTCCCGCTTTTTCAGCCAGCTCTGCCTGATCTAAGCCCAGCTGAGAGCGGCGATCTCGGATGAAGGCTCCAAGCTCTGTCGGGTTCCGTATACGCATTGCGAATACCTCCTGCAAGCTGCACATATAGAGTAACCAAACGGTGACACTGCGTAAAGAGAGTGATCGGTGACAATTAGACATGAGTGCGAACGGTTACACTCTCTTCTCGTTTAGTTGTTGCTGCCGCCTCACGCCTTACGCGATGGAAACACTCCCAACCAACTCGACTCGACCAATTAGCCTGGCGCGTTGAAACATTCTCCTGACCTCTCCGGCCATTGATGTTCTGAAGAGGCGATTGGCGAAAGCGAAGGGATCGTTTCTTTACCCCCATCGATCGAATCCCGAACGACCATTGGACAATATCGACCGTGGACATCAGATCGCCGTTCGCGCGGCCGGGATTGTGCCTGGGTTTCGCCTCTATGATTTCCGGCACACCTTCGGCTCGCGTTCCACGATGGCGGGCGTCGGTCTTGCCACATTGAAGGAACTGATGGGACATTCCTCCATCACCACAACACTGCGCTACGTGCACCCCACGCCGGAGCACAAGAGGAAAGCGATGGAGCTGCTGGAAAACTTCAATCTCGACCAGCTTTTTGGAGGGCCGGGAAATTTGGAGTCCCTACAAAAGTCCCTACAGTGACCTTTTTTCCGATTTTTCAAAGCTGCTAAACTATTGACAACACTCACGCGGAGGGATGTGTGAGCGGTTGAAACAGGCGGTCTTGAAAGCCGCCTCAACCCTCTCCGCAAGCCACACAATTCAAAGCAAATCCTTTTGCTGGCCCGTGGCTTAGGCACTTCCCGCTTTACCTCTGATTTCCCTCTATTTCATCCCGTTTGACGGGAGTCTGGTGGCAAAACAGTGACACTGCCGCTGCTGCGGTCGTGCGACTGCTCGTTGTCACTGTCTCTTCGCCAAACATCACCTGGGTGAGAGGCGCGAAAACGTCTCCGTTCCCAGCCGGATATGAGGAGATCTCAAATGGCACAACAAAAGGTGTTCCTCTCTCACCACGAAGCTGAGACGCCTCCGCCTGGCGGAATCGCAGGGGCAGCGGCGCTCACTTATTTCGTCATCGGCCGCAATCGCGTCGGCCCCGACCAAATCCCCAAAGGGCAACTCGTCGCGGTGGTTGCACTGCTCCTGATGCTTGCCTTCATCGGGGATGCTTTCTGGCCCAGCAACAGTCTGCTGCAAGAAGACAACATGACCTGTTTCGCGCTGTTGGTCTTGGTGCTCGGAGTCGCCAAGCGGCTGATGAGCTGGCAATCAGTCAAGCAAGGAAAGCGGCACAGCTATTCGCATGGTGTCAGCTTCCTTGGCAAAGTTTCCCCGCGCGCGGATTGGGCTAACCGATTTGGCGATCCGCTCCTGTGCCTGGCTATCGGGTTTGGACTGTACCATTCCGCACTGCGCGAATTGGGTGCCTGGTTCATATTCGCAGCCTTCTGCGTTTTCAAAACGGAGCGCGATGCCTTCCTTCTTCACCGCAAAGCACAGGTGGCTTTGCTTAACAGTCAGCACGAGGGGAGACGTGTGCAACGGAACGTCATCGAGGCGGAGCCGGAGGTAATCGTCCCTTCGGGTAATGAGCCATTGGGCGAGGGCCTGGAAACCAACATGGATGCCTTTCTTAAGGCCTATGTCCGCAAGTATCGGTGAATTTTGACCATGACCTCGGGTGGGTGTCCCGCAGTTCTCGCCCATAGCAGCCAACTGAATATCACATCAGGAGAAATCAGATGAATTTTGCAGGGATCTCGAAACTGATCGACGAAACAGGCGAAATCTTTGACGCTTTGCGCGGCCATACACAGATGCTCAAGACGGTAAAACTCGACCGCGACCTTGCACAGCAGCAGATTGTCAACCTCGTGCAATCCCTTAATAACGAGCAGCTGAAGCAATTTGAAGAACGGTTTGTTAATTCCTCTCTCTTGCTGGTCAATGCAGGTCAGCGCACTCGGGCGATGGAACTCTATGCCTGGCTGAAGCTCTGCGAAGCCCACCACTATGGCGAGTTTCGCGGATTCAACACTCCGTCGGGGCCGCTCGTTTAGCGGTTTTTGGAGAACAAGGTGGGCCGTTCATAAGGCGGCCCGCTATCTCCCTTAGAGGACTTGCCGTGTTCAAGAAGATGTTGCCGCCTTTTCATCCCATGACGGTGCTCCGCGACTGGAACAGCGCCTCGCCGGGAGCTGCCTTCCGCATCGCGGATGCACTCACAGGTGTCATATGTTTCGGTGCAACCGGGTCGGGCAAGACCAGCGGGCCCGCACACCATCTAGCGGTCGCCTATATGGCGCATGGGTTTTCGGGTCTTGTTCTGTGCAGCAAAAAAGAGGAGTGCTCACAATGGCAGCGATGGGCTGCGGAAGCGAATCGGAGCGAAGACCTGCGCATTTTCGATGCCAGCGGAAAATGGAGACTCAACCCTCTTCAATGGGAAGCGACGAGAGCCGGGGAGGGGGCGGGCCTCACCATCAACATGGTGGCGCTCCTGGATGAAGTCGCAGGCAAGCTCGCGGCCGGGTCCGGCAGTGCGGGGGAGGGCGGCGGTGACAACAAATGGTTCGAGGACGCTCTCCATCACATGAACACCAATTTGGTAGACCTTCCTTTATTGGCGGCCCTACCGGTGTCTTTGCCTCTGCTGCGCTCCATCGTTAACAGCGCCCCACAGACACTCGCACAAGCCAACAGCAAAGAATGGCAGGAGACAAGCGCCTGTGCCGCGATTCTGCAGGAAGCGGACGCCGCCACCAAGCATGGCAGAGAAGATGTCAGGGCTGATTTCGAGGAGTGCCAGGCTTACTGGCTTCAGGAGTTTCCATGCCTTAGCGACAGGACGCGCAGCATCATTACGCTTTCTTTCTCGATCCTCGTGCGGCCGCTGATCACCCGGCCGCTGGGTACGCTCTTCTGCACACACACCAACATAACCCCGGAATCGCTAATGGCTGAGGGGAAGATTTTGATTGTCAATTTGCCCGTCCAGGAATTCCGCCTCGCGGGGCAGGCGGCAAATCTCCTCTGGAAGCACTGCTGGCAAATGACGGTTCTGCGGCGGTCGCCGCCTAATGACGGAAGCTACCTGCGCCCCACATTCATATGGATGGACGAAGCGCAAACCTTCCTCACAAGATCGCAGGACGCAGCGTATCAGGCCGTGGCCCGCTCTGCGGCTGGCTGCACAGTGGCCCTCGTTCAAAACCGCGAAAGCCTCGTGCGCACCCTGCACAGCGAAGCGGAAGTGGATTCTCTGCTCGAAAACCTGCAGGCGAAATTCTTCTGCCAGGGGACGGGAGCCACATGCGAGTATGCCTCGCGACTGCTCGGGGAACGGTGGGTCACGGTCAAGGGGATGAACGTCGGCCGGAGCACTCCACAGGCCGAAGGGTTCGAGCCGACCATGAGCGGCGGCGTCACGTCGCATGAACAGCATCGCCGGTATGTGGAGCCTGGCAGGTTCACGACGCTGCGGCGGGGCGGATTGCTCAACAACAATCAGGTGGATTGCATTGTCTATAACGGCGGATATCAGTTCGCCTCGCCGGACGGGAAGGAGAGGCTGCCCTATGCGCTGCTCACATTCAACCAGAGTTAGGACAGTTCCCTATCGGCGGAGCGCTCTTTCCTGGGAGGGGATGCAACGGGGAGAGCGAAGCGGTTTCCCCTTGCCAAGCGTGTTGGGAAATCGGGCAATCGGAGGCATCGCCGGAGATTGCGCGGGTTCCCAACACACGGCTTGCCATTCCTCTAAATGCCACTACAAATGGCGTATCGAAGCGATGCGACCTACTAACTCTAGGGAAACACGGCGGGGGCAGGATGAGCGGTGAGACGGCCTTACCACTGAGTCACAGGCGACGCAGCGGTAGCGAAACGCGTCAGAAGGAGCGACGCATCAGCCTGCGGGTTACGGGTGACGAATACGCCAAGGTGGAAGCGGCGGCAACGGGGGCGGGCCTGACCCTTGCCTCCTATGCGCGGCTCTCGCTCGTGGACGCTCCCCGGACGCGAACGCGGCGGCGTCCCCTGGTGGATGTGGCGGCGCTCTCGAAGCTGCTCGGCGAACTGAACCGAATCGGCGGCAATATTCACCAAATCCTTCGCCGAGTGAACTTTGGCGATACGCCTGTGGCGCATGAGTTTCACGAAGCCCTGCAGGGGCACAGGGAAATCATCTCGGAGATCCGACGCGCGATGGGGATGGAACCGTGATTATCAAAGGCGGCAGCCGGAAAAACGGTTCTTTCTTCGCTCGTCACCTGATGAACGAAAAGGACAATGAGCGGGTGCGCCTGGTCGAGGTGACGGGCTTCGCCCATGACGACGTAGGCGACGCCTTCCGAGATATGAAAGCCATCGCCAAGGGGACGCGCTGCGAAAACTACTTTTACCATGCCGACATGAATCCGCGAGAGGGGGAGTACCTGACGGATGAGCAATGGGCTGGTGCCGTGAACACGCTGGAGACGGAGCTGGGGTTCAATGGGCAACCGCGCCTCGTTTTCGAGCATGAAAAGGAAGGCCGGACGCACCGGCACGTCATCTGGCAGCGCATCGACGTGGACAGCATGACGGCGTTGCCCGACTCGCTCACCTACCAGAAGCACGAACGGGCTGCTCGACAGATCGAAGCGAATTGCGGGTTGGAGCCGGTCGAGTCCGTGTTGGTGAAGGATCGAGAAACACCACGGCCGGAGAGACGGTCAAAAAATTTTGAAGGCTTCCGGGGTGTGAAGTCGGGCCTTACGCCTGATCAGGTGAAAGCCGAAGTGACGGCCCTCTGGGAACGAACGGATAGCGGAGCGTCCTTCATGGCCGCCCTCACGGAAAACGGCTATATCCTCTGCCGTGGGGATCGCCGGGATTTCTGCATCGTGGACCCGGCCGGGGATGAGCACAGCCTGGCGCGAAGAGTTCGGGGAGCGAAAGCGGCCGATATTCGCGAGCGCATGAGCGACGTGGACCGCGATGCGCTGCCCACGGTTGCCGAAAGCCGCAAGCTCGCCGACGCATGGAGCGAAAGTGACAGCGACGCGGCCAGGGCCGTGCGCTGGAAAGAAGCCCAGGAGCGCCTTGACCCTTTCCGCCGCGCTATTGAGGGCGAAGGCATGGTGCAACCTCTCAATGCGCCGGAGCTACACGCGCAAGCCGACTGGTGGGAGCGGGAGCAATCGGCATCGGCGCATTGGTCGCCATTGGACAAAGCTGCTCAAGAGTATGGCGCAGCGATAAAGGACGTGGCGCGGGCAGGGCAGGATGCCTACTGGCAGGCATTCATTGGCGGCAAGCCCAGGACGGAAGCTGACAAGCTGCACGATCTCATGTGGGCCGAAGGGACAAGAGAGCCGGAACTGGAGCGCTGAGAGTATTCGCATTGGGCTCTCCCCGACTTTTAACCAAATCATGACTGACGACAACAAACCGGAATCGATGGAAGCGGTAAAGCCGGATCGCGCCTTTGGGCGGGATGAAGGCGGGGACGACGTGAAACAGGTGGTGTGGGCAGGGCACACCGTGAGAAACCCCGAAGGCAAGGAATATCTCGGCGCTGTCGGACTTACGCATAACGGTTATTACCGTGGGGCGGAAGTGCAAGTGTACGGCGCGGAGGAATTATGGCGCTGGCAGGCGGATCGGCACACCGTCAAACAGGACGCGATAACCAGCGCCGAAGGGGCGAGCGCGAAGCAGCTCTATCCCGTTGTGGAAGAGCACCGCGAATTTCAGGAAGTGGAAGGAAACGAAGGCACCGCAAATAAACACACGGAGCAAATCATCATGGCTGAACTACCGGAGCACGTAAAAGCACAAGCGGACGCGGAAATAGCAGCGACGGGCGCGCAAAAGATGGCTGCCCAAGACATGGGACCGACGAATGCCACCGACTGGAAAGATACGGCGGCGATGGAAGCCTCGCGCGAGCAACAGCGGCAAAACGCGATGGATCTCAGGAACGCCCAGCCTGAGCCGAATCAGCCCGAGAGAGGTTAGACGTTCCACTTGATTCAAGGGTGAAAACAGGGCAAGATACGCGGGCATTTGGTGGAGTGTCGGCAATGGACGATCCGTTAGCAAAATATCGGTATCCCGGCGCTGCCCCTCCGGCAAAGCGGGTGGCCGTCTCCCAATCAGGGATAAAGCTGCGCGAGTATAACGCGTTTGAAACCGATGCCTCTCGTTGTTCGCTCCTGCTGCTTAAGCGCGGCCTGGTCAGGAAAGCCGAGACGGAGCTTGCATTGCCGTATAGCGCGATCACCGAAGTGATTTCCGACGGGTACGGGTTCGGCTTCTCGCTGACGTTCGCGCTACCGTTTCCCACGAAGGCGATGGTCGTTGAAATCCGGGGCGAAGGGCTGACGCCGCTCTTGGACGGAATCTTACGCGGCACCGTAAGAAGCGTGCGGATATTCGACCCGGAAAGGTTCCTGCCTCCGCCGGAGGGCGATTTCGACAAGGAAGCTGATGAATGGCGCGGGGCTGCGGTGGTTAAGGAACTGACGGTCACGGACAAAAACACGCCTACCCAGAGCACCACGAGGCACTGAACCGCATGGGCGAAGACCTCTTAAAAGAATTGCTGCGACGGCGCGGCGGTGCGGCCGTCGCCTCTGCTGAAGGTGCGACCGCCGCATTAGAAGTGGTGGGAGGCACTGACGCTGCGGAAAATGTGGAGGGCAAAAACCGCGTCGGAGGATGGCTTGATATCCGGCCGTTGCGCGGTCCGGGATCGCTGATTTCCTATTCGGAGCTGCTGCAGGTCGATTACGACCGGCCTAATCTCACCTTCATCGTGCTGATTTTCCGGCATGTCATGGTCACGGTGCGCGGGCGCAATCTCGAAGCGCTATTTTCAGGCATACAGATGCGGCTCACGAAGGCGATTCAGCAGCACGATCCGAAGAAGATCCTCCGCCCGTACCGGATGCGCTCGTCGTTGAGTCGATAGAGTTCACGTATCAGCGCCTCAGTGAGTCGGTGGGGATGATGCAGGCTTCGCAGAAATAAACGGCACTGAAGCAATCAAGAACTATTCAGATGTTCTAAGCCGGGCTGGCCCGCGAATAATCCGCCGCTTTGGAGGGTAGCTGGCTAACATCAAGTTTCGATAACGCAGAGCAATGAAAGTAAATAGGTATTGTGTCCCCGGAATTCCCTGGTCAACTCAAACGTTCGATAGCGCAGGCTAGAAGGCAAATAGGTATTGTGTCCCCGGAATTCCCATTGTGTCCCCGGAATTCCCTCGGAATTCCCTCTGTCCCCGGAATTCCCTCAAACCAGAGATGCATGCAGAGGTATCCCCATTGTGCCAGCAAGCTCTCTCATCAAATGTAAAGCTTCGAGAGGTACATCGCGCCCGTCTGTCATAAAGAGCCATTGGGCGTTATCCAAGGCCAGACCATACTCCCCAACGTCAATATATTCTCTAAATTGATTGAGTTTCTCTTGTTGAAAAATGGAACTCATGAGTGCCGCCAATTGCTCTAGCTTATTCTCTAACTTCTGGTAGTAGAGTATCTGTTCTTCTCTATTGCTGAACGAAGCCATAGATCACCTTGGGTTCCGGGGTAAATTGGTGGGAAATGCCGAGATTATGTCGTTTCCTGAGGGATTGACAATCACTGTTATATTCACTCCATTCACCGTTCCTTGCACTGCTGTATTTCCATTGGGCTGCACTGTTCTTGGAAGAGTTGGGTCTGTCGCGATATCGGACACTTCTTCCATAATTGTTGGCTCGTCCCAACTTGAAGGGAAGGGAGTCTTCCCAGGCAAGCCAGGATATAAATGTCCTCCACCAGTCTCGTCGCCATTGAGAATATGATTGATTCTCTGTGCACTTGCAAGGTTTGAATTCGAGCAACGGCGCGCGGCAATTACGTTCTCCTCTGCCCGTTCTGCTTCTTCTTCCGATGGCGTCCAGCCCGGCGGAATTACATAAGTGAGATTCGGGTTATTGGGATCGATATTCCGCAATTCGTTCTGGGCGTCGGTAAATCTTGTGAGATTGATCTCGTTCTGAATTTCCGGCAAATCTGGCTCATTTTCATCGCGGGAATCTTTTTCGTCCGGTTCCACGTCTGCCGCTTGTAATCCGCGCTTATCTACAAATCTGACGGGGTTGCCGCTTCCGTAAACGTAGGTGTTTATACCGCCGATTAGTCCGGCCGGATCTGCCTGACCATAGATTCCGAAAATCGCCACATAATCCCGGAATCCATTGTGATAAGAGCCTGTCTCAGAATCAAAAGACTGCCCCGGCAGGCGCAGATTCTGAGTAATAGTGCCGGTCACGGAATTTCCCCATCCGAACGGCTCATACGTCGCTGCCCAAACCGACGCCTTGGCGATGTTGGTCGCCAGCTGCGGCGTTCCCAGATGATCAGTATGGAGATAGGAGAGCGTCTTCGACGCTGGTGCCAGATCGCCTATCGGCGTTCCATCCAGATAGATATAGTCCGCCTGCGCCGCTCCGCTGATGTTCGTCTCTTCCAGAAGACCGCCATCCTGGCCATAAGCGAAGAGGGTCCCGGCGGCGGGCGTTCCGGCGAAGGCCTTAACGAGCCGCTGTCCGAAACCGTCGTAGGTATACTGCGCGACCTGGGTGCCATTTTCCATAATGGTGCCGACGCGATTCGCCTTGTTGTAGAGAAGGCTCACGGTCGGTTCTCCCGCTCCCATGAAATCCACGATGTTGCCGGTCGGCGTGTAGGTGAATGCAGCGGCAGCGATTCCGGCGGTTGTGATGCCGGAGAGCCGGTTCGTCCCGGCCACGTAGCTGTAATTGTTCGTAGGCGCTTCGCTCGCTCGGCCCTCCGTCAGCCGGTTGCCCACCTTGTCATATGTATAGGTAAAGGTGCCGTAGTCCGCCGACGTGGCGCTTTTCAGGCGGTTAAGGGCATCGTAAGTGATGGCCTGATTGTTGGTCGCGCGCACGTTGTCGGTGATGGTGTTCAGGTTGTTGGCTACGTCATAGGCGTAGCCCAGCGACTGCACGGACGATGAGCCGCTGGCCGCGTCTTTAAGTGCGGTCATCCGGTAATCATCGTCAAAGGTGCGGGTGTCGGCGATTCCGTTGCCGTAGGTGAAGGAATTCACCGGGCCGAAGGGGAGATGCGTGATGGCTGAGACAACCGTGGCCGAGGCGGTGGCAACTTTCGTTACCTGGCCCGCCGCATCGCGGCTGTATTTCACGACAGTACCCGAAGGGTAGGTGATGGAGGCAATGCGCGAAGCGCCGTCATAGCTGTATTTGGTTGAGAAGGTAACGGAGCCATGCACGCGCTTTTCGCTCGTGAGATTGCCGCGCTCATCGTAAGAACGGCTGAGGGTGCCAACGGCATCCGTGACATTGGTCAGCCTGCCGATGCCGGAGCCGTGGCCGGTCCTGTCGTAGGTGTATTTGACATTCTCCGCAGCATCGGCCGGGTACGTAGTGGTGAGGATACGGTCGAGGGCGTCGTAGCTGTGGTTCGTGACGACGGCAGCGGCATCCACTTTCTGAGTGAGATTGCCGTCGAGATCATAGTGATAAACGGTCGTGCCCGAATCCGGGCTGGTTTGTTGGATGACATCCCCGAATCCGTCCCGGACATAGGAGGTGGTATTTCCGTTAGCGTCTTTGACACTGAGGATTCGGTCGTGGGTGTCGTAGGTGGTGGTGGTGACGCCGCCATTGGCATCGGTGCTGGTGCTGAGGCGATTGAGCGCGTCATAGGTATTCTTGTTTTTGTGGCCGAGGCCATCGGTGACGGAGAGAACGTCGCCGTCGGGGTCATAGGTGAAGGTTGTGGTCTGGCCTGCTCCTGCGGTTTCCACGAGAGCTCGTCCCAGATCGTCGAATGTCGCTGAGTGCTTTCTCGTAAGCGTTCCGCCGGATTCGTAGATGTTGGCAACCGTCCGGTCGTCGAGCGCATTGAGGGTGTAGCTGGCGTAATTGCCGAGCGCGTCGGTCACTTTGATAAGGCGGTGCGCGCTATCGTAGGCGTTCGCAATGTACGAATTATCTGGCAAGGTCGTTTTGGTGAGGTTGCCAACGGCGTCGTAGGTGAAACTCGTCGTGAAAGTGCCGCCGGTGCCGCTGATGGCGCTGCTGGTAAGCCACTGGCGCGGACTGTAGGTCAGCGTCGTAGTCACGTCGTTGGGGTCCATGATGGTTTCCGGCAGGCCCCCGCCCGTGTGTGACGTGATGCTTGTGAGGTGCGAGAGAGGATCGGTGATCGAAATGAGAGCACCGCTGCTGTCATAACCGAACTTGGTTGTGTTGCCGTTGGGCGTCTCAACCGATGCGAGAAGTTGATTCGTTGTCCAGGTGTTGGTCCAGGTGCGGGTTGTACCTTCGGTCGAATATGGCGCGGTCGTGGTTGTGGTGTCGGTGAGCTTTCGCGTCAGAACTTCACCAAAGCCGTCATACTTGATGCCGGTCGTGAGGCCCGGCGTCGTGATTGTGGCGGGCAGGCGCACCCATTTCGTGTCATACGCGACGGTGGTGGTGCGCGTTACGCCTGTCCCTGCGGCTTCAGTGATTTTTGTTGGCAAGCCGTGCGTGTTATTCGCGTAGGACGTTTTGTTGCCATTCCAGTCCGTCTGGCTGGCCTGATAGCCATTGGCGTCGTAACTGAACATTTCCGTTGCAGCGACGGTGCTCCCGGTGGCGGCGCGGCTGATCGTCGTTACCTTTGGGATGCCCTGCAGGGTCGTGAAAGTGTAAGTGTCGGCAACGCCCAAGGCATTGGTGACCGTCGTCGTGCCATCCGGGTTGTATTCGAGCGACGTCGCCTCAGCTTCGTCCGCAAGCTGGCTCGTGAGGCCACGTCCGTCTGAGTCATAGGTCCACTGAGCAAAAGTCTTTCCGTTCTCGTCAGTGATGGATGTCAGAGCGAACGGCACGAGGGAGTTGTCGTAATGGTAGGTCTGGCTTGTCGCAGGGCTGGTATCGTAGGTCACCGATACCAGCTGGCTGCCGCCGCTCACCGCGTTGTACTTGAAGGCCAGCGTCGTCTTGTCGGGTGTGGTGACAGTTTCAAGCAAATTCCCGGTGTATGCCATTTCCAGGCTGCGGCCGTAAGTATCCGAAACCGATGTCAGTTCGCCGCTGCCGTTATACGCCAAGTCCTGGAAATAGCCGTTACGAAGTGTGATTGTGGTGAGGCGCGCTTCTTTGGCGCTGACAGCGCTATAGGTCTCGACGGTGTCATCCCGATCGGTGAGGGTCCAGATCGAGCCCGAATGAGTAAGCGTGACATCAACGTCGCTCGCGGTCCCCCATTTGCTGCCCGTGAGCGCAAAGGCGAGTTGCTGTCCGTCGGCGCGTTCTGCCGTCACAGACGAAGGGGATAGCTGTAGGTGGCGGTCATAATTCGACCGCCAGTTGACGCCGAGAGAGGTCGCCAGAGTGTTAACGCTGGCTGCAGAGTTGCCGCGACTGTTGTAATAACGCTTGAACGCGAGGGGATTTTGCCCGGAGGTCGTATAGTCGGTGAAGTGTTCATACATATTGCCCGATGCAACATCAATTGGCTTCGCCACCTGAACCTGTCCCGGACAATCGCATCCTCCTAGCATCTGGGCGTTTTGTGGCAGCGATCCCGTCGAAGTCATCGGGCTCGTTATAAAACCGTGGATGTCGGTTCCGTTGTAGAAACCCGCGTACTCCCCAACAATTTGCCCACTGCTATTGACGCCATATGCTACGGAAGAAAGCGCGTTCGGCGGCGAAAGGGGAGTATAAGTAGACCCGTTGAAAAAAAAGCCACTGCCCAGCGAGGACTTTTCGAAATACCCAGCAAAAAGCCCGTTCAGATTGCTCAGCCCAAGGACCGCTAGATTTGTCGAACCCGGATAGGTGATGTTTGTTAAGACGCCTTGGCCGTAGCTGAAGCCCTGATAGATGAACTGTCCGCTAGGCAAGGAAACCGTGAGGCACACTCCTGTGAAGGCAGACTGATCGTTGATTCCCCCCGTATATAGCGGGGTAGCACTACCGGGGCACATCATGGTGGTAGCGGTAGGGTAGGGCATCGTGTCCGGGGGGGTCATTGAGCCCTGCGCTACTTCAGGAATTGCATATCCCGCGTAGGAGTTGCCATCGGCCCCGCCGATGGTGCCAACAACCTCTCCCTCATCGTTAAGCCCGGTTATAGAGGTGAACAGGCCCGCACCCCCTCCGGCCGTCACACCGATGCCGATGGCGCTGAAGCCGCCGCCTTGATACAGAAAATAGGGGCCAACCTGCGCGCCGTTCGAGCCATTCGTGCCGTTCAGGTTGATCAGCACGTCTCCGTTGTTGTTAATGGCAACAGGAAAGATATTGCCCGTGGTAAAGGCGGGTATGAAAGTGATCGCACCTTTATTATAGATAAATCCCTGGTACGTACCTGACGGGTTGTCATAGTAGTACCCCACGGCGACTCCGAAGTCGTTGATTGCTGTAAGTGAGGTTTCCGCTGAGTTGGGAATGTTTACGACTGTATAAGTTATGCCCTGCGCCCTGGCGGATTGCGCGATGGTCAAACTCAAGACGGCGAAAACGAGCGGCATGAAGGCTGGTTTCCGACTGAAGAGCGCGATCCGCTGGAGCTGAAGACGCATGTCTTTCTCTCTTCCGCACTACGAAGACCAGAAACCATTACTGAAGAACAGGACTACGCTTGCTCCTGATCCAGGCAAGGTAACTGAGTTGTGATTGTCGCGGGCTACTGGATTCGGGCAGCCTCATTTCCAACAGTGAATAATGCCTGGGCTGGCGGGTGCTTGCTCGCCATGCTCCTGAATGTCAAACCGGAGTTCGCGAGACCGGAAGAAATTGACAGCGGAAGAATAGCACATCCCGATTAGGCAACGTCGTGGCCCTTCCGCGCGCGCCCGCAAGATCGTCGTCTCGTCGTCTACGGCGTCATGGAGAGCCTGCTCCGGGCGATGGCATGGTACTTTACGTCAAGCTCCATGCCGATATACGAGCGGCCGAGCGCCTTCGCCGCCACCAGCGATGACCCGGAACCGGCGAATGGGTCAAGCACCATATCCCCTTTGCGTGAGAATGCCTCCACGAGCGGCGTCAGTGCCAACAGTGGCTTCTGCGTGGGGTGGAGCTTATTACCGGTGTATTCCCAAGGAATCACGTCGGCTATAGGCTCCTCCGGCTGCATGGGCCAGCCCTTGGCGAGCAGGTGTGCCGCTTCGTGCTGATATCTCAGAAACCGCGTGCTGGATGCGTAGGTCTTCGGAAACATCAGATGTCCCACGACGCGGAAGCCAGCGGCGCGATATGCCTGAATGAAGCGGTCGGCCATCGGCCAGCCGTAGAAACTGACGGCAAAGCTGTCATTCGCAAGCACGCGGTACATTTCGGCGAAAGCTGGCCGGAGCCATGTGTCGTTGTCATCATTTGGCACGGTGCGCCCGTCGCGGGATTTGTAGCGTGTGATATAGGGCGGGTCCGTGAGGATGAAGTTCACGCTCTGGTCAGGAAGCATCGGGAGTGCCTTCAGGCAATCGCCGTTGAGGATGGTGTTGCGGAAGATGGTCATGGTGTGATTCTTTCCATGGAAGGTGAATGAAACGTAGGCGGGGCGGCGCGTGGCCGCCCCGTTCGGCGTCAAGAGCGTTTGCGGTCGCGTTCCCAGATGAGACTGAAACCGTGCTCGATGCCGGACTTCACCAGGCGGCAGTTGATTGGGGCAGCGAAGCCGGGGTCGTCAATTCGCACTGAAAGGTGGGCTTCGCCGTTATAGCCGGACCGTTTCCAGGCTGCGCCGATATCAGCGGTTCCTGAGAGGAGGCGATAATCCGGTGACTTTTCGCCTCGCTTGGTGGCCAGCTCGAAGGTAACGCGGGTGTTGAAGGTGGGTGTTTCGATAATGCCGTCGTATCCGCCGTTTTCCTGTTTAGTGAAGTGTCCGATGGTAGCCATGATGTTCTCCTTTTCGATGTTGGGGTCGCCCAATGCGTCCCCGCTTACGGCGCACGCCTGGCGCGCGGACAAGCGAGCAAGTCATAGGATTTTGTTTCGCAATGAATGCGCGCAGCGCAGAGGAAAATCCGTCATTGACTTGGGAGTGACGCGCGCATAGTCGCCGGGATAAAGCGGGGTGGCATTCGGGCGTCTATCCCTGAAAAGAGGGAATGGCCTGGCGGAGGGTCAAAAGCGCGGGAAACACGGCGGGGGCGGTTGTCGAGGCTCAACAGAGTCGCGGGTTTACTTCAGCGGGGGAAAACGCGTCATTGACGCCAAGAAGCGGCGGTCGCACCGTTGGCAGTCTAATAGCAATTCGTGCAGTGTCAATATCACGAAAAGTGAGCCCTGGAACAGAAATCTGGGCTGTGGAAAATAAATATCGCCGCCTTTCAAGGGATCAACCCGTCGTTGGTATCGGCATCGAAGGCGTAGACACTGCATAGCAATCGTTATCTATCAGGAAAATAAAGACTTGTACGGAGCAACCGGCCTTCCGCACCTTGCGCGCTTTGCACGAACGTTTCCACCGAAAATACCGCCCATTTTGATGTGGAAAACGGGGCATTCCGATCAACAATTGTTCATGCGGTATCTCTTTCTCCGGTAGCGTTTCTGACGATGTTTAGACAGCGAAAACAGCTGAGTAAGAAGAGGGTGCGATGTCGTTGCGATTGATCCTTGGCAGAGATGGTGTCGCTGCCAGAAGCGTAGGGTTTGCAGGTCGTGTTTCCAGTATGAAAGACGACCTTGTCACTTATTCGGGCGAAGGGCATCTCATGACGTTCGCCCCAACGGGCACAGGTAAAACCTCAGGCCCGGTCATATGCAATGCGCTCACGCATAAAGGGCAGCTGATAGTCATCGACATGAAGGGCGAGATCCATGCCGCCACTGCTCAGGCGCGGCGCGACATGGGGCAGCAGGTTCACGTCCTCGACTTGCGAGACGGCGGGATGCCAGGCTCACTCAATCCTCTCGATTTAGTCATGCAGAGTGGCACGGATCACGCGGCGATAGCACGCAGCATCGCTGCCGAAATGATCGAGCGCGCCACTGACGAACGAGAGAGATTTTGGTCGGATTGGTCCGAGACCATGCTCGCTGGTGGCATCGCATGGCTGCTGGCAGACTGTCCCGAGGAGGAGCGTCGGCTTAGTACACTGTTCGACATCTTTAACAGTGATGATGTGGTCTACAAAATCGCGATGCTGATGGACGAGAAGGACCGTGTTTGCAACCGAGCTGCGCGGGCCGCAATGTCTTCGTTCCTCCAGCTTCCGGAGCAGGGAACGCGTGGGAGCGTACTAGCTTGCACACAGGCGCATCTGAGGCTTTTCGACAGCGAACTGATTCAGAGACTGACAGATACCAGCACGATAGACATTCCGGCGCTCGTGGCCGGTGAGCCGATGTCGCTCTACATCATCGTGCCGCCGTCACGCATCGTTGCCTACCGCCCACTACTACGCGTCTGGATATCCGGCCTCATCCTTGCAATGACGCAAAGGAAGAAAATGCCTGCGGAGCGCACTCTGATGCTGTGTGACGAGGCAGGAAATATTGGGAAGATCGATGCGCTGTTCACTGCTGCGACCCTTCTGCGTTCGTGGGGCTTAACTCTCTGGACGCTGTGGCAGAATGCCGCCCAGCTTCAGATATACGGTGCTCAAGCAAATACGCTGGTGGACAATGCTGGCGTGATTCAGGTGTTCGGGGCACGAAATCTGCGCATGGGGCAGGAGATGGCCAATATCATCGGAGGAATATCGGCGGAGCAGATCATGGGTATGGAGCCCGATGAGCAGATTCTGCTGATAGAGGGCAGGATGCTGCTTTGCAGGCAGGCTCGGTACTACAGCGACAAACTTTTTGAGGCGATGTCGGCCTAGCTCCTATTGGGTTTATGCTGCCTGTGCCCCTGTCTCGGCATTCAGGCCGTGGAGATAATCCACCGCCTTCTGCGCGTGTGCGGCGGCGTTGAAGATGGCGCGCTTATCGTTCTTGAGCACCGTCAGCCAGTTTGCGATATAGGATGCATGATCGTCGCGAACCTCGGGAGTTATGCCAAGGTCGGCGCAAAGGAACGCGCTGGCGAGTTCGGCAACCAGTTCCTCGCGGGCATAGCCTTCATCGCCCCATGCTTTGCGGCCCATATCGCGGTCAAGCCGTGATTTGTGCTTGGTCCAGTGGGTGGACTCGTGCGCCAGCGTCGCATAGAAGCTCTCGGCATCGCGGAATGCCTCGATCACCGGCATCTGGATATAATCGCCGTCGTTGCTGTAGAAGGCGCGGTCGCCACGGTAGCGGACATCGGCTCTGGTGGCCTTGAAGAATTCCTCCGCGTGGTTGATACGCTCGACCGGCGTTGTCTGGACTTCGGGCTTTCCGTAGTAGCGTTCGGGCAGGCCATCAATCTGCTCAACGTTGAAAACAGTGTAGCCCTTCATATAGTGAATCTGGCGTTCGGTCTCCTCGCCATGCTCGTCTTCTTCCGTGCGGGTGATGGCGTTGGCATAGACCACAAGCGAGCCCTTCTCGCCCTTCCTGACATGAGCGTTAAACTCGGTAGCCTGTTTGAACGTCATCCAGATGGGAGCGGCAAAGCCCTGATCCATCGCTTCAGCCCAAAGCATCAGGATGTTGATACCTGAATACGGCACGCCGTTATGGCGTAGTGGCCGGGTGATACGCCCCGCCGTGTTTCCTGCATTCCAGGGTTTCATCCAGGTGCGGACGCCCTGCTCCAGGTCCGCGATGATCTTGTCGGTGATGCGTGTGTAAACGTCCTGTCTCTCGCTGTTCATGCTCCCGTTATCCTTTGTGGGCCCGGTTAATTCCGAACCGCCGGAGACCAAGAGGCCGGGCGCAATAAGGCGTGCTGTCACCGAAGGGGAACGGCCAACACGGGAGCGAAGCGAATGGAGCGGGCAGCGCCGTTGACGGGACGCCGCGCACGGCTAGGGTTCCGGTAGTACGGTTCGGTTTAACCGGCCTGGAGATCAGGCCTGCTTTGAATGAGAGGGGGAGGATTACGACCGCATGACGGGAGTATGCGGGGCTGAGGGGGTCAGTATCTGGTTATTGAGATAGTCAGCCGGAAGCTCGGCGGGAGCGTGGTAGTCTCGCGTCAGCCAAGATGGAGAAGATTTCGCAGCGAACGGATTGCGTTACATTCTGCTGGCCCCGCTTGCGATAGTTCCTTATTTTGCAGGCTGAGGCTCACGTAAGGCTAAATCGTATGAAGAAAAACAGCGAAGACGAAGCGGTCTTGAATCTCCTTGCCAGCGCAAAAGTGCTCGCACAGCAATATCGTGCGCTCACAGGAAAACCCCTGGGCATTACGGGCGAAGTGGCTGAATACGAGGCGTCCCGGATACTGGGCGTGAAGCTCACACCTACGAGGCAGGCCGGTTACGATGCTGTCGAGATGATTAAAGGTGTCGAGAAACGACTACAGATCAAGGGGCGATGCCTACTTGAGAACTGCAAGCCCGGACAGAGGCTCGGAAGGATCGACGTGAAGAAGGATTTTGACGCCGTACTCCTGGTCCTGCTGGATGACAACTTCAATGCCACGTCCATTTATGAGGCGGGACGGACGGAGGTGCTGTTTGCACTCGCGGCACCTGGCTCAAAAGCGAGGAACGAACGCGGGTCATTGGGAGTGGGCAAGTTCAAAGCGATTTCTCGGCTACGATGGCGGCGACCAGGCGCAGGACCAGAGGAGGAATTGTAAGCGGCGTTTGGTTAACAGTCCGAACTGTCGCGCTCCCATTCACCTGTCAGTTGCATTACTGGAACAAGCAGAATAGGCTTTGCATCCATAATTGGTTGTAACCGAATCCAATGCCAAATATTCCAACACGACTGATTCTATTTCTGAGCTCATACTCTCCGCTCTTTTTGCTTATCTCCGTGCGCGGGTGGCATGACAACTGGAAGCTGGCGCTAGGCCTCGCCATCGTCGCAGTCGTTTCCGTAGCGGTGCTTTTCACATTTCTTCACTACGCCCAGACTTTAGGGCCCGGGAAGATCCGTGTCGCTTCGGTCGCTTCGCGAGATGGCGATGCAATGAGTTACATCGTTACTTACTTGCTACCCTTCCTCGCCGTGCATCTCAGCGACGCCACGGATGTGGGATCTTTGGGCATCGTGATCTTGGTCATCGGCTTCCTCTATGTGAATTCGAACATGATTTACACAAATCCCGTCCTCAACATTGCGGGTTACCACACGTTTGAGGTCGATGATGGGGACGGCAAAACGACCGCGTTGATCTGTAAGCGCGCCTATGTTCGCGTAAACTCGGAGCTTGATGTCATATCAATGGGAGATTACGTTTTGCTGGAGAAAGCATAAATGCCAGTTGAACAAGCCTTCGAAAACCTTAGACAAGCCATCGCAAATGCACCTGCGGTGAACGTATTGCTGGCGTCAGAAATCCGTGAAGAGCGTACACTCCAAAAGCTCAACCTTCGAGCGGATCTGGCAGCAGAATTCCTGGCAGCTGCACGGCAATCGAGCCAGCTCACTGATGGCGACGTCTTGCTCAGACCTTATGATCCAGGATATAAACCAGAGCCTCAAGAGATTCTCTACATCGAGCTCAACCAAAATCCTGAAGTTGCGAGCATTGTTGATGCATTTTCGCAGGTTCAGCAGGCGGAGCTCTTCAAGCAGGATGCTGAGGTCGTTGATCATCTGAAATTCTACGGAATTGTCGTCAGTCCTACGGCTAACAGCCATGCCGTCTTCTTTCGCTCATATACTCCAACGCAAGAATTGACCCGGAAAGGGGTCTTTGCGGCGTTTCTGAACAAGGGTCACTATAACAAGCTGGAAACCGGGGTATTTCTCTTCGACCGGCAGATCGACTGCTTTTCGTGGAACGGCTACCTGTTCATCCGCAACGTCACCGCTTTTCAACGAATCTTTAAGTATTTCGAGCAGTTGCGGGCAAGGGCAAGCCAAATAGTAGACACTATTCTCGTTCACGTCCCGGTTAGCAATGCGGATCAATTCAGGGCATCCTGCCTCGGCCAGATACAGATGATTGCCAAGCTCAGCCAAATCGCCGCCAAGCCTTATCTGACAACGGTCACCATGGCGGATATCAGGCGCACCATCGAAGCTTTCCACCTAGATCTGCAGATCGACATTGTGGACGGTGAAGAAAAGCTCGTGTTTGAATCGACGCCGAACAGGCGTTGGTTGATTTTGAAGTTGCTTGACGATGCTTACCTCGGCTCGATCATGACCAACCGTCTGTACGAAGCAAATTCCAAGAGCGACATTTGACGCGCAACGCCTCCTCGATCTTGCCTTGACTTCCTAACCCGATAAAATACATTATCGGGTTAGGAATCACAGATCCGGGCAGGTGGTGTCAAACGAGCTGGTTAGTATCAACAGTGCTTCCCTGACGCCGGAGCAATACCGCGACCTCGCCGACATTCCCCCTGAAACCGAATGGCTCGCCAACATCACCAATGAGAAAACGCGGCGCTTCTATAAGTGCGACGTTGTTGAATTTATAGCGTTCACGGGCCTGAAGGATTCCTCAGCGCTGCGTACCGTGGCGCGGTCGCATGTCATCGCCTGGCGCAAGGATATGAAGACGCGCGAACTGTCTGCCACCACTATCCGGCGCAAGCTCTCGGCGCTGTCGTCGCTCTTCGATTATCTCTGTGAGCGCAATGCCGTCCTCGGCAATCCGGTCGACGGCGTCAAGCGCCCGGCAACCAATAACAACGAGGGAAGCACCCCGGCGCTGGGCGATGCGCAGGCGAGGCGGCTCTTGGAGGCCCCTCCCCTGGACACGCTGAAGGGTGTAAGGGACAGGGCGATTCTTGCCACCCTGCTCTATCACGGCATCCGCCGTGAGGAACTGTGCCTCCTGCGCCTGCGCGACGTCCAGAGCCGTCAGGGGGTCATGCATTTTCGCATCAAGGGCAAGCGCGACAAGATCCGGTTTGTTCCCGTTCACCCGATGGCGCTGCGGCTCATCGGGGAGTATCTCCAGATGGGGAAACACGGCGGGGGGCAGGAGCATAAAGACCTGGATGAGGCGCTCTTCAGGCCGGTGACGAATAACCGGACGAAGACGCTCGACAGGCATCTCGATCCGGGGTCGATATACCGGAATATTCTGCGGAAGTACGGGCAGGAGACGGGCATCAACGCGGAAGTGAACGGGCTGTGCGTGCATTCACTGCGAGCGACGGCCGCGACGAATGCGCTCTCAAACGAGGCGGACATTGCAAAAGTGCAGGAATGGCTAGGTCATGCTAATGTTTCCACGACCCGGCTCTACGACCGGCGCAAGACGCGTCCGGAGGACAGCCCGACGTTCCATGTGAAGTATTGAATGCCACGGCGATAGGACTATAACGGCTTATACTGCGATTTTCATGCTGAACGAAAGTGGACTGAAACATGGCCCGCCAAAATAATAAACGTGATACGTCGCCCATTTTGTCAGCTGCGGAGTTCTGGATAAAACAAAGCCTTCTCCATGACGAGTCCGTATTTGTTCGGGGCAAATCGCTGTGGACAGAGGGATTGGTCGATGAGGTCTACCATGCTTTCGTAGAGCACCCTGATTTCAGCGGCGATGATTTCATGACGAAGCTGAAGAGGCAGGTGGGCAACGTCTCTCCATCCGCTCAGCAGCTCACTGCGGAAATGCTCTGGGCATTACTTCTTTTTCCTTCCAACATGAAGGCCAGAACTAAGCGTCAGCAAGTGGCTGATCTTTGGGGTTTATCTGGCGATACACTGCCTGCAGATCACCCACTGCTCGCCGACGCCGTGCTGGTAGGTATTGGTTCGGGAGGGCCTGGTTTCAATAATTACCGTCCCAACGAACTCGAATTCCTCATCAAACTGGCCCGTGATCTAAAGAGTAGACCTGCATCAGAGCGCATTGTCTTCGATTCTTACGACGCCTTCCTCGCCTGGATAGAGTCCGTCCCTAGAGAAGGAAGCCGACAGTTCAGACACATGCTGAGATATTTTGGCTTCCCGGACAAAGTCGAAAGAATCTCATCCAACAATGATCGTGTTTCGATCCTGGAGGCATTTGGCACAGCAGCGGCTCGCGAGATGTCCGGTTGGAGTGATCGCCAACTTGATGATGCGTTGCTCATCTTGCGCAACCGGCTTCAGCAGGACTCGTCAGAATCAATTCTGGATTTCTACGAGTCTCCCTGGCGCGAAAAATGGGCAAAAGATCGCAAGATCAAGACTCCGGAGGGTGAGGTCACAGTCACTGTACCGGGACACGAAGAGGAAGCTGAAGAACCGAAGATTGTCGCGCCCTCAGGTGGCACGGCCGACGTGCGCCAGTCATTTCAGATTCAAGCGAAACTGGCTCAGATTGGCGCGGTCATGGGATTCAAAATCTGGCTTCCTCGTGTTGATCGCAGTCGAGTAAGCGAGCTGATAGCTGCAACAGATCGAGCGGCGCTTCTCGAAGACCTGCCTTTGAACTACGACGGAACCACTCTCGACACTATTGAGCTGATTGACGTGCTGTGGCTAAGGGGCAGATCGATGGCGCGTGCCTTTGAGGTGGAGCACACGACAGCGGTATATTCAGGACTCCTGCGAATGGCCGACCTTCTCGCGTTGCAGCCAAATATGGACATTCGTCTTCATATCGTGGCCCCCGAGGAACGTAGAGACAAGGTATTCCGTGAAATGCAGCGCCCGGTGTTCTCGCTGTTGGAGCGTGGTCCGCTCTCCAAGAGTTGTACCTTCATTTCCTTTGAAAGCGTGAATTCAATCAGCGCGATACCGCACCTGGCACACATGCATGACAGCATCCTTCGTGAGTACGAGGAAGCTCCAGACTCCAACTAGAGAGATAGCGTAAGTCGCGATGGCCAAGAACGTAACTGACTATAGATGTATGCTTGCTCCGAGGTGAGGGGCGAGACCGTTGGTTTAACTGTTTCCGTTCTCTGCTGGTGTAGGAACCATGATTGAAACGCTCGCCGAATGGGAGAATTACTTCGAAGCAAAGATTCAGCACGGTCAGCCCCCGAACAGGACTTCTCATGCGCCCCTCCTGCATTCGGTGCCGGATCGCATCACTTGGGATGCGTTTCTCCAGTCTGTTCACGGTGACTGGCGGCTCTGGAAAGCCCAGCTTTCGAAATATCCCGCCAGCCTCCTCATGCTTTACTGCGGGCTGGCATTTTACGAGTACGACGAAAACACATTCTGGCCGCAGTTTGCCAAGGTAGTTGGCGCTGGAGACCTGCCCGCGAATCAGCAAACAGAGATCAACGGAGCATTCGCGACCGCTGTACAACGGTTTCGCTTAGCACTCAAGCGTCGTGATAAAGGAACAGATTTTGTTGGGTCCGCCGTACAGCTTATCGGAATACCACTCTCATTGTGGGACGGATTTCTTGAGATTTGCGACTGGGCTAGTTGGCGAAAGGATTGGAGGTCCTTGTCCGGCGAGGAATGGACGGACGCTGCAGAAAAGAGAGCAGGCAGTCGGACACGGCTGCGGCGTTTCCTCATTGAGAATCGCGAATCTGCCAGCAAGCTGATCCAAGAAGTTCTCGACGCGCGCGAGATTCTTTCGGGCGACTCTGAATTAACTATTCAGGATGTCGCGCGGGCAAGCATCCTTCGTCAAGAATATTTTGACGACGTGCCAGAAACCGCAGACTTCTTGAGACCTCAAGATCCGGATTCGCTCTTCCGTTATCGAGTCAAGCTGATATGGGATGAGCGGCGGCAGAATATTTCGGCACTACTGCCTGCGATCAAGCGCGATAAACTTCCCGCCTCGTGGTGCGTCGGCTCACGGCGACAAGAAGCGGCTCCCTCGCCTGATGAGCTGGTTCTAAATTCGGACGCATTCGCAAATATTCTCCATATCACTCTCCAATTTGGAGATGAACAGGAAACGCAGCACGTGCGCGGTGTGAAAGACTGGGGGTTATTCGACCTGGAAAACGACGGACGCCTTACAAATGTCAGTCGGGAGCAGTTGCCTCTAAGAAGCTACGCCCTAGTTTCTCGCTACGAAGTCAACTTCTTATCTCGTAACGGCTTCGATGAAGGTGACAATCAGGCTAATGAACGCTTCGAATTGGGAGACGGTACCGCCTGCTTTCTAACGCGACTTTGGCCCAGCGGAAAACATGCCGAACTTTCTCTAAAAATAAATGATGACGGGCCGAGGACCATTCGGTTTAGGACTCGGGCCAGAGTTGAAGCACGTTTCATTTCTGGCGAGGGAGCCAAGGCCGCTCATTTTAGCCGAACTCCGGACGCTAAGATTAAGATCGACCATCTGCCTGTTCCCTGTGTGGCAATTCCCAGCGGCTATTTTAAGGACAATTCCGCCGCTTTGAACCAGGAATTCAAGATCTGCATAAGCGGTAAGGTGGCTTCAGGTCGGTGGGAACATCTGGAAGTCCGGGACACGTTGGACAGAGAGTACTTTCGATGGAGATGGGACAGAAGGCCGTGGCTCGAACAACGGCCGGGCGTGAGCACCGTAAAAAGCTTCAACCAGTTGAATGAAGTATTCAAATCCCCCGACCTGCGTGGCGAGCAGTTAATCTCTATCGAGGCCAAACCTCACATTAGCCAGAGTGTTGAGGTGCGAATCGTAAATCGTGAAGGGGAACCAATCAATAGATGTTGGGATAATCTGCCTGGAGCCTTCGTTCCGATGTTCTTGCTCTGCCAATCGACCGATGGCATGAAATGGGAGGATCTGGTGCTGGCTAAGGATGTAATCGCACCGTCTTCGCGCCTCTCCCCATACATCCTGCGCAAATACGAACGCCTAGGCCTCATCGTGCAGCGTGGGCATCGGTGGATGATTAGAGAAAACCGCGCTGAGTCGGTGCCGCTGCCAGGTGAGGCATTTCAGTTGAATTATTGCGGCGATCCCTCCATCCTATGGGGACTATATCGTCGGATAATCTGTGATATTTCAGGCGAGCGAATGCCAGTCATTGAAGTGAGCGACAAGCGCGGAGAGGTTCCGTACCTTAAGATGATCTGGCCCGCTCAGTGTCGAGAAATGGTCGAGAAATATCTCTCGCGAAACGGTGTCATGGTAGGCGGACCGCTATGGACTCATTGACCGCTCGTTTCCACAAAGATGTGTTCCTGCCATACGTGGAGTTGATGAAAGCGAAGTATCGCTTTCACCTGGCATTCGGGCATGCCAAGGCCATTTGGGAGGAAAGGCTTACAGCGAAAGAACTCGTCAACGGCCCCTACCTGGAGAAATCGCAGGTATACAAGGCGGGAGCAGCGTTGGATGAGCTTCTCCTGGATCAGAAGACAAGGGCGACGATTCGCAAGCGGCTGGGAGAACGCAACCTTTGGAAACACCAAACCGACGCGCTCCAGCTCGTTCTTGATGGAAAAAACGCGATTATAGCAACCGGCACGAGCAGCGGTAAGACGCTTTGTTTTCAGATCCCCATTTTGGATGATCTGCTGCGAAATCCCAGCCCCGGTCTGCGGGCGGTAATCATCTATCCGCTGAATGCTTTGGTAAACGATCAGCTAACGGAATGGGAATCTATGCTGGCCGGTCACCCGGAAATCACCTTTGCAAGGTTCACCGGCCAAACGCCTGACACAAAAGAAAAATACGTCCAAACACTCCGTGAGACGTTCCGCGAAGACTTGGCCGACGCCGGACTTACACAACATGAGCTTCAACAGAAGGTGGAACAGCGAGTCGCAGAGCGTTTGCGTGCAGATATACCAAATTTGTTGAGACACCGCGAACAAATCCGATCAAATCCGCCGCAGGTGCTCATCACCAATTTCTCAATGCTGGAGTATCTGTTGGAGCGGCCCGTAGATGCGCCCATCTTCGAGAATGCGCGACTAAAGTTCCTTGTTCTCGACGAAGCACATGCATATCGAGGAATACAGGCAACGGAAATCGCGTTCCTGGTGCGACGACTGAAAGATCGCCTTGGGATCGAAAACCTCACCTGCATTGCAACCTCTGCGACTCTCGGGAAACAGGGGGACACCGAGAGCGAGACAAAGGTTCGTAGGTTTGCATCAGACTTGTTCGGCGAGGATTTCTTAGCACCCAACCCGATATACGGAACTCCGACCCCCCCCGTGCTTCAGCAACCGGCCTTTTCTCCGACGCCGCCTCAGTACATTAAGGCAGCCCAAGCGATTCGACACGACCGTACTGCCGATGTAAGGCAACATTTGGGTGTGCGTGATCTGCAAAGCGATTTGGGAATGCTGCTCACCCACGACCAGAATCTGTATCGTCTACGCAAGGATGTGCTGTCTGCGAAACCCACTCTGCTCAGTGATGCAGCAAGACTGCTTTGGTCAGATCAGCAGCAAGCTGAGGAAGGCCTAGAAGGGCTTTTGGAAATCGCTGCCGTCGCGAAGTCGGATCAATCCCATGAAGACCTGCTGCCAACACGGTTGCACTATTTCGTCCGCGCTCAGGACGGTCTTCACATATGCGTGCACAAGGCTTGCCCTGGTCGGCGCGATGGTAAGCCCGCTTTTTTTGTGTCTCGGAAGACCAATCCAGCTGTTCCAGAGGGAGAGTGGCCCGTATTGCTATGACGCCGGCCGCAGATCGCAACTAATCGAAGTCGTAAGTTGCCGCAAGTGCGGCTATCTTTTTGGTGCTTTGCAGGACTTGGGCCCGCGCCGTGCCCAAACTCCCGACGGCGATGGAGTGCCGAAACCGTATTTTGATTCGTTCAGCACTGAACTGGGTTGGATGAGCGACTCTTTTTGGTCCTATCTCAGCATAGACGACGATCTCCCCTACCCCTCTACGCAAGAGACAGAAGACGAGGCAGAGCCGGACGACTTGCTTATCCATCCGGCCGAACTCGAATGGTGCGTGAGCTGCGGCAAAAAGAAAGAACAAGGCGCTGGTGACAATTGCACCTGTGACCATCCCCATCTTCGTACGATTAAGATTTTTCATCGACAGTGCGCGCATCAAGGCCGGGCCCAAGACCACCAGAACCTCTACCGCCAGGAAAAGTCTCTTCTGTCAGCCTGCCCAAACTGCGGTTCTAGGAATGGATCAGGGATCGAGCCGGTGCAACGATTCCAAGAGTCTGATGACGAGATGGGGCTTGCGATGGCTGTGCCACTTGCTCATTTCTCTGTCACTCCTGGAACAGCCACGACAGCTAAGACACGAAAGCTGCTTTGCTTCACAGATCACCGCCAACGCGCAGCGGCATTTCCCTCCCTACTGGAGGAAGAGACCTTTCTGCACGATATGGGGCGCAGAATTGTGCAGGTTCTCGGCAGAGAAAAACGGAAGCTCGATTTCGTCGGCCTCGGTGAACACCTGGCAGAAGAAGAGGCGCGTGACCCCCAGTTTTTCCTGCCTGTTTCACGTTTTCCAGACGAGGAGCTGGATGCCAAAGGAAAACGAGATTTATGGATAGCCGAAACCTTCGGTTATTTTGGAATTCCCGATTCTGCGCGCGAATCCGCAGAGGACTTCGGATTAGTGGCGGTAGAGTATTCGCTCACGGAAGCTGAGAAGATTGATTTCCGACGCCTTCTCGGAGGTTCCGGGCTCAGTGCCGCGGAGGCCGATTGCGTGTTGCAGGTCCTTCTCTCATTTATTCGTCAGCGCAAAGCCTTTACATTGCCAAAAGGACGCGTGCAAGCGGATGCACCGGCGTTTGGCCGCGTGACGGCCGATATTGCTTATGTCTTAAGACGTGAAGGAATCAGAAATACCAACGGCTGGCTACCAAAGGCGAACAGCGGCAAAGACAATGTCGTTACGGACTACCTATGTCGTGCCCTACAAGTTTCGAGGGAGCAGGCACCGATTATCGGTGAGAAAATCTGGGAATTTCTGACCCAGCGGGCTCTTCTGATCGAAAACAAGGGCGCTTGGAAATTGGATCATGAAAGGCTCTTTGTTGGTCCGGCGGCACCTGAATCGCGGCATGTCTGCAATCGTTGCGGAATTGTTACCGCCTATTCAGCCCGGAATTGTTGTCCTCGTAAGGAGTGTGATGGGCTCTTGGAGCAGCAGGCCTTCGACGCGGACACCGCAAATATCATCGCGCGTTGGGTAGCCGGGAAAGGGCAGCCGCAGTTTTCCACTCTTAAATCAGAGGAGCATACAGCCCAGATTGAGAAGAATCTTGCCAAGCAGATCGAAGACAAGTTCCGGGATGAGGGCGTAAACCTTCTGAGCAGCACAACCACTTTCGAAATGGGGATCAACATAGGTGATCTGCAGAAAGTCCTGTTGCGAAACGCGCCGCCGTCAAGCGCAAACTATGTGCAACGCGTGGGTCGAGCGGGACGCGGAAAAGAGAAGAATTCTGTTTGCGTCACTCTTTGCCGACGTACAAAATACGATGCGGACGCGTGGAATAACCCACCGCGCCTTATGTCTGGCGCAGTGCGTGCGCCCACAGTCTTTATTCAAAACAAGGTGATAGCACAGCGTCACTTCAATGCGCTGGTGTTTTCCAGATTTCTGCGGATCAGGATCGCTGACCAGCATGTCCTGGGGCATCCTGGGCAGCTGATAAGACTGGAGGCATTCCTGCCGTCTGAGTCTCGGCAAGGCATACCTGAGAGCTGGTTTCGGGTTCGTCCCGTGAGTGTATTCTTGGATTTCCTCGCCTGGTTAAGTCAACAGACTGAAGCCGACATTGTCTCAACGGAAGCCGGGCAGACGTTGATCACCGCAGTTTCTGGATTTGAAAGTGGCGTCACTCAGGCAGCGACCAACTATGGGGAAATACTCAAGAACATTGCCAATGAACTGTCTACTTTCATGGCGGAACGCAAAAAACTGTTTGAGCAAGGAACCCACACAAGCGACATCGAGCAGGCGATTAAGAATCTACTGGGCAGCGATGTTATCGCCTTATTGGCGAAACGCGGTTTTCTCCCCCGATACGCTTTCCCGTTGGATGTCGTGGCATTGGAAACGGGTACAACCAGATGGTCTCGCGATATTGAAGTTGAACTCAGCCGCGACCGTGGAATCGCGATAGCCGAGTTTGCTCCCGGAGCCCAGGTTATCGCCCACAAAAAGGTGTTTACGAGTAGCGGGCTCTATGTAGTGGGCAAAATGGACCGACCGACTCGACAGTGGTATTCCGAATGCCCAGACTGCAAGCAGATCCGGACAGCCCATACGCAAGATGAATTGTGTAAGCAATGTGCAGTATGTCAGCGCTCAATTACTACTCAGTTTGTTAGACCTTTTGTCGAACCCGCCGCTTTCAGTGTACGGGTTGATGAGAAGGATGGCGCGGCGCGGTACCGGAGGAGCACGCTCGTCAGGCAGCGCCAAACGCTGACGCATTTTATCGACCACGTGGAAGAATCGAGTCTGCAGGACCACGGGCATTTCCAGCTCGCATTGAAGGAAACGGGTACATTATTTCGTTACAATTTAGGTCCGGAGAACAAAGGGTTCATGCTTTGCCCGGACTGTGGATGCAGTGAACCTCTCCGTGGCTACAAGGCGGGAAAGAAGCATCAGCGGCTGCGTTCGCTTGGCGGTGAAAGAATGTGCAGCACCGAGCAACCGTGGACGAAAACACTGGCTTTCGGGCATAGATTCCAGAGCTGCTGCCTAATCGCACGGCCGGTGGCGATGCCCGCCTCCGTTGAATCCCTGGCCTACGCCCTACAGAGAGCGCTCTGCACGACGTTGGACATCGACGCCTACGACATCGGTGTGTCCTGGCGCTGGCTGGCTGGAAAAACCAAGCTACCGGCGTGCGAAGTCATCCTTTTCGACCACACACCCGGCGGAGCTGGATTTGTAAGAGACGGATTCGACAGCTGGGATAAGGTGGTGGCGAAAGCGATGGAACTATGCGAAGGGCATGGTTGTGAGCGGGCATGTTATGACTGTCTGAAGAGTTATGGCAATCAGACTCATCACGAAAAACTCGATAGGTCAACGGTGACGGACTTCTTCAAAATGAGTTAAGGCGAAGTCTAGCAGGAAGAGGGCTTATAGAAGGGATTTCGATGCGTGCGTGCCTGATTAAGTTTCGCCTTTAGGTAGGCTTTCAGATCGCCCTCACGGTCCACAACTTCGATGATTTCCTGCAACTCCGTTAAAATAAATGTTTTCTGCGCGAGTCCTGTTCTTGCTTCATCGATGGCAGGGGAAGAGTAGCCTGAATACGATATAAATATTCCCCCTACGTCACCACGATTGAAGACGCTAACCATGTGCGGTGCCAATTCAGCTCGGCCAATGGGATCGGCGTGCCACTTCATTTCGACCAGATAGACCATGCCCTCAAAATCGACCGCCCCGTCTATCTGTTCGAGAATTCCCTGCTTTTCATCACCTTTGACAATGAATGCCTCTTTGACGAGAATCCCAGCAAAGGCAAACAGGTCATTGAGTATGCCTTCGAGCTGCTTTCCACGTTTGTAGGGATTCGTTTCGGCAAATAGTCGATAGAGCGACGTTTTGATGGCCGCGTGGTTTTCGGCTCTCTGCTGAGTAACCTTGAGGCGGGCTGCATTTTGCGCCTGGACTTCTTTGCGTTCCCTCTCGCGCTCTTGATTCATGCGCGTGAAGCTATCCTTGACGTTAACAACCTTCTGAATCTGACCTACTAGGCCCTGAGCTTTGAGGCGCTCACTTTCCCAGCAGCTAGAGAAGTCTTCAAACTGTGCGATGCGCTTGATGATTTCACGGCGACATGTGATTGCCGCGTCGCCCACATCATTGATGCGAACCAAGACTGACCGAACAATCTCATGCTTTTTTACAGCGTCCCTGCTTTGGCTGAGCTTCAACTTCCAGTCGCTGAGAAACTTTGCAGGTACCCCTGCGCCCGCAAAGAAGTCGATGACTCCCTGCTTGGAGCGAAACAAGCAAGGCACCGCATCACACAGCAATTCAAGCAGCTCAGGTGGATAGTGATAGGATTCATTCACTTCAAACTGCGCGGTTTTGGTTCCTGCCATGAAAGTTCACCTAGGATCTGGAACTTCACGCATCCCGTGCAACAAAAGCCGCTGCGGGTCAATTGCCATGCCCAGCGTCATCTTTACAGATTTAAACCAGGGCTTAGATGCTATAGGCAAAATGCTTTCCTTCTCCATAATCGTACACGCTGACTGAATGACCGTTGACGGAGCCGGTGAAGTGATGGTTTGCGCCGTAGTCATAGCCGCTAAAGGTTCGATCCGCAATCTGAAGGGAAACGTGGGCGCTGGTTCCATAGTCATAGAGGCCAGGCAGCGTGCCGGAGAAGTGACAACTGCGTTCATGATCGTATATGCCAACGTGGGTTTCATCGATAGAGCCGCTAATGCTCACGTGCTTAGACCGGGAGTAATCGTAGACACTAGAATTTGTAGAACCGGAGACGATTCGACCTGCAACGTAAGCGATACATGCGCGAGTCCCCGGATTCATAAGGCTTTTCCCTTCCGACACTCCCGATATTATGGGGTCTTCGCAGAGGGCGTTCAAAATCCTATGCTTAGCCGCAGAATGAGCCTTGTATGCCGGAACCGCTCGATCTTCTCCTTGACACTGCTTGTCAATGCCTTACAATGTCAAGTATGCGCATCGCAAAGACAGTTTCCATCACCCTGCCCCCTGACCTCCTGGTCAAAGCACAGGCTTTCGCCGAGCGTGAACACCGGACCATGAGCGAATTGTTTCGGGAAGCGCTCCGGCGCTATATGGCCGGAGACGCGGATTGGGACGGGCTGCTGAAGCGGACCCGCGCCAAAGGTGAGGCGCTGGGGATCACGAACGAAGCGGATGTGGAGCGCTTGGCCGATGAATACCGGCGCGATAAGCGCTGATGACACGCGTTGTCGCTGATACCAACATTTACATCTCGGCATTGATGTTTGGTGGATTGCCCGGCGCATTTCTTGATTTGGCATTCTCGCGGTCGTTTCAACTCGTCACCTCCCCGCCTATTCTGGCGGAACTCGATGAGAAAATGCGGATGAAGTTCGGGCTGTCACCTGCAGATGCAGAGCTGCTGCGCAAGAAGCTGGAGGGTCTCGCACTCGTGGTCGTACCGACTGCACTCCTCAAGGTTATCAGCGAAGACCCGGATGATGATCGCATTCTTGAATGCGCCATCACCGGCGAGGCGGATTACATCGTCAGCGGCGATAAGCACCTCCTGAAACTCGGTTCCTATCGGGGCATCTCGATTGTCACTGCTCGTGAGTTCATGGAGGCGGCTGAGGCCGATCTCTGAAACAACCGCTTTGATCGAGACCGACCGGTCAGCGGCGAAGACGACGTTGGCTATCGGAAGACATTGGAGGCGTGAAATTCCAGATTTTCCGTGGTAGGGCGAGCCCATTTCTCCCTCGGCTCCCGGACCGGCATTCCTTCAAGCTTGTAGTAATCTCTCCCGTTGTCGAACTCTTGCTTGATGCGATTGCTCACGACGATCCGCCGGTCAGTTGGATGCAGCGTCATGTACCCCTCGTCGAAAAGCCGGTGCAGGTCGCTCCTCATCAGCAACCCATTCGAGATCTCGTGGCGCTGAACAAGCGAGTAGGGTTTGATATGAGCAGCCTCCAGCACTGGAAGCGTTCGCTCTCCGCTGATAGCACCGCGGCTCTTAGGCGTCCGTGACAAGCACCCGAAACAAGCCCTGGCCTAGTCGGGGAAGGACGACCTGGGGCTTGCCGAATCCGTGTGATTGGGGTCACCACAGAATTTGCACAATATAGCACGCTAAGGATTCGGCAACCATTGCGGCATCAGGATTCCTGGACGGCAATAAGAGACGATGTCACGTCAAGCGGCTTCCAGATATTGGGGGACAAGCCGCAAAGGCCGCAGGCTGGCGTCGATGCCGCCTGAGAACGTCTTCCAGATGTAATCGCCTGTCAGGTTGATGTGCTCCCAGGTAGGTTCCCGGAATAAGAGCAGAACGATCCAAGTCCGATAAGCAAACTCGATAGAGATAAGCCGATCTTTTCATCATAAGGGGCGAAGCATGACAGCAGGGGGAGGCGGTACATCAAAGATGCTTAGCGTGCTATATTGTGCAAATTCTGTGGTGACCCCTAGCAGTTGCTACCATCCGATAATGCGTCCTCTGGTGAAGTCTACCTCTTCACGGATCTGCATCATCCCGTCCCACCCTGCTCTCTTCACGGCGGGGCTTATGAACTTGAAGCAGAGATCACGTTCGCTGAGGTCTTTCTTGTTCACAGAGTCTGATAACAGAGCAACAATTTACTGTCATTGGTAGAGACTGGGATTGTACGGCCTTGCCTTATGCCTGTGGAAGCACAGATGCGGCCTGATTCAACGAACATCGGACGCCGTAAGCCTCTTTCTTGCGCCGTGGCGGATGTGGAGCATCCAAACCGTTTTGCGCTGTTCATCCACTTCATAGATGACGCGATAAATGTGCGGCTTCTTTCCGTAAAGCCCTTGGCGAAGCACCCGCTTCAGCTTTCGGGCTTCCGGGGCTACAGGGCAGCGATTAGGATGGGTTGCCAGCGTGAGAGCGGCATCCTCCAGCCCGTTGTACCAGCGCGCAGCAGCTTGAGATTCCGCCACGTTCTTTTCCACGTAAAGGATTTCGAGATCACGGGCCGCGCGAGCGGCAAACTCAACGAGGTATGCCATGCTTGCGGCGAATCTGGTCAAACACCTCTCTCGCCGGGCGGGTGCGGCCATGGGCTACGTCGTCCAGCCCCTGGCGGATGCCTTCCTCAGCATCGGCGCGCGCAGCAATGTCGAGCAGGCGCTGACAGGCTTCTGCGTCCTGGACAACGGCAGCTGCTTTGCCGTTGACCGTGAGCACCACAGGGCGTTTGGTTTTCTTTAGCTGCTTCATAAAGTCACCGGACGACCGGCGGAATGTCGTCAGCGATTGAATGTCACTTGTTATGTCGAGCATATGCACTCCGGGTTGTTGGCACCTTATTAGGTGCTACCAGAGTACGCCCTCTGGGTAAAGGGGAAAAGAGCCGTCTGGTCCTCTGACGTCGAATTCCCGCCCTAATCATGTCCGATTGGGTGCTAAACGGATGGAAATGGGTATAAATGGATATTTCTTCGCCGGTAGAATTACCCCCTGCCCCGCTTCAGGTCGTTTCTCGCGACTGCTGCAGCTGCATTTTGCGCGGTAACGAGCGGATAGCCTGCATCCTTGAGCTCGACCCGCTGACGGGCCTTTTCGCTCACCTGCGGCAATTTGGCGGCGGTGTCCTCGATGCTCCATCCCCAGTCAATGGCGGCCATGCACCATGAAAAGTCGGCCATGCTGCGGTCGGGACCGCTGCCCTGGAGGCTGGGTGGGGCTCCTGCGAGGGAACGGGCATAATCCGGCCATACCTTATTGCTCCTGGGCCGGGGGTTGCCATGCGGGCCCTGCGAAGTTCTTCCGGCGAATGGCTGTGCGGCAACTTCAGGCTCGGGCGCGGCGACAAGCCCCTTCTCTTCCAGCAGCTCCTTGAGCACAATATGGCCCGGTACGGATGCGCTGATGCGGACCATCGGGAAATTCGGTTCGTATTTGCGTTTGTAATTGGTGGTGCCTGCGACGCGCGTCGCGCCGGAAGCGGAGTGGTCGGCCCCTACCCCTTTGCGTAACCTGCGGGCGAAGTCTTTCGCTTCCTGCGCACTGCCAATCCCCGACACAGCAACCCATGCCTGGTGATTGCCGGGGCTGGTTTCAAGCGTCAGAAAAGCGGACTCCCCCACCCTGCTGAGTCCTGCGGCATCGAGGTCGTCGAGCTGCACGAAATGCACCCGATCGCTCACGGGCCTGACAATGATGTTGTGCTTTCGTTCTGCTGCGCCGGGGAAAAGCTTAGGCAGTGAGTTCTTGACTTGGGAGATTGACTGGGTTGGGCGGAAGAGGCGCTTTTCTCCATCAATACTGGTTTGGGTCAAATCGAAATGCGTTGCGCCGACGCTGGCGAACGTATCGAGCATTCTCAGGGCTTCGTCTATCTGCTGCAACTTCTGTCCCCTTGCAAAATGGGCCTCTGCTCATTGAAGGCAGGCCAATCATGCAAGGAGTGGACTGAAGATAACGGGGTGACTCGGGACATGCAAGCAGTGCATGAGCTGAAACCACTAATAGAAGCATCGTAGCCCCCGCCGTGTTTCATTGGGTTAGTCGAGGAAGGGCCTTCCCTTCCTCGGGAAGCGAAAGCCCTTGATGGGCTTGAGCTTCCAGATTGCTCAGGTCATCGGGATATCGGGAACGGATCGGCTGTTTAGATAAGTTATTGATCTGAGTTAATAGAGTTAGAGGGTTAAGCAGCACCGGATCATTCTGAAATGTCAAAATTCTACGGAACATGCCTGTTCCTGATACCCCGAGGAATTGTTCCTGATTGCCCGATAGGGCTGTTCCCAATACCCCGAATGTTTGTTCCTGATTCCCGGAAAGGGCAGAGTTATCCACAACTTAATGGCGCCATGAGTCTGGGTTTCCATCTGCGTTCCCGATACCCCGATGCTTTCTGGCTAAGCTTATGAAATCCCTCATTACAGATCGCTGCGATGATCGTTTCATCGGGTTATCAGGAACGGCTTCCTGAAAGCTGAGAACGGTTGCGAACATGATGCTGGCGAACCCAGCCTTGGAATGCGGCCTCGTAATTGACGGGCGCTCGGCTCGAATCCTGATCCAGCCATTCGTTGTAGGCGTGCTGCAGGGCGTAGATATCCCACCCTGGACATTCGTTGCGGATATTGACGATGGTCCGCTCTGACAGCGTCCGGATAATGGGGCTTAGCAGTGGCAGGTCGTGCGCCACCGGAGCTTTATTTTCCGGTGTCGCACGCGCGCGGGGCGGTTGCTTGGGAGTGGGCTTCCATTCTTGGTGACCACCCTCCCCCACATGCTCGCGCTTCACCATGTGAACGAGCGGCTCTCCGTCCGTCTCGGAAGGAACAGCCAGCGAGAAGCCGGGAAGATCATTGCGCTCGATAATTCGCAAAATCTCGAATTTGAACCGGCGGTAGGTTCCTTCGGCCCCTGATTTATCAAAAAGTACCGGCATGGAGATGGCGAAGCCATTCGCGCCGTTTCCTCCGGCGTGCTTGCGGGCGACGCGGTATAGCCAGCGCTCGCGACCGCCGGTGATGGAAAAATAGGCGGGGTCGATGGCGAGGACGCCTCCGTCTTCCGTCACGCCCCGGTAAAACCAGTCCGAGACGGTCAATGTCACCCCCCTGCTCTCTTTGGTCTGCGCATCAATGAGGTCGTCCCATTGGTCGATCCAGCTGAACATCGTCGTCTTCTGGCCGCGCTTCACCCGCATGTTGGTCGTCACGACGGTCGTCTTGAGCCGCTCCAGCGAATCGCGGAGCTGGGCGTAGTCCCTGCCGCCGGTCGAACGCCCGATGGCTTTCAGCAAGTCGTGCGGCTGAAACTTCAGTTCGCGCGGGATGTCGTTGGTGCCGCGATTCTTCAGGTCACAGAGGACGGATGCCGCCCAGATGAGGATGTCGGCGTCCCAGATGGTCGCCATTCCGTAGTCCTGGTGGGGCTGGACGGTGACGAAGATACCGTCGTTTTCGTTGATGTATTCGATGGGCTTCATGCGCTTTGATTTGGAAAGCGAGAAGAACGGGCGTTCCATCGTGTCTTTCTGATCCCGGAACTTCAGATCCACGATGGTCGGCAGGAAAAGGTCGAACTGGGGATTGTAGAAGCGTCCCCGGATCATGTGGAGCGCTTGAGTTCGCGTTGCAACGCTTCCACGGCCCGTTGAAGCGTAAAGCCCAGCACCCAACCCTGGGATTCCGTCACGGCATAGAACGAATCCACGGTGTCCTGCAGCGCCTTGATGTTGAACTGAACATTGCGTCCGGTCCGGTAACGACGGACTGCACGTTTGGGGCTTCCTGCCGATTTGGTCGTCCCCGCCTCGCGGCTTTGGAAGTTTGCGGCTTGCGTGACCGCCCTCACCTGCTCTGCTGCGGGTGCTTTGCTGTCGATGGCGGTCTTGGGAGCGAAGCTCCCAACGTCGAGGCCTTGCGGCTCGTCCTCGCCGAAGATGCTGGCGCGTGATTTAGACATCAGGCTACCTCTTCCTGCTTGTGGGCGGGCGTATTCGCCTTGAGCGTCTCAATGACTTCTCCAGCGAAGGTCCGGGCATTCAGCCGTGCTGCAGGGAGGTTTGACACCTGCGCCGGATCAAGATCCGCAAGCGTTCCTCCGAATGCGAATACGGCCCGGTACGCGTCGCGTTCGTGAATCTGCGCGCCGAACATGGGGATGTTGTTTTTCGCGAATTCCGCCTCGATGCTTTGCAGCGTGCGGGGGCGAAGGGCCGCGCTGGTGCGCGTGAACAGGATGGCGAAGGGAATCTTTTTCTGGAACGCTCTCTCCTGCCCCTTCACCAGCTTTATGGCTTTCATCGCCTCGGTCGCGTCCAGGTGGGAGCCCTGTGCCGGAATGATGACGAGATCGGCGCGGCTCATCGCGTAGCCTGCCATCATGGATGCTGTGCCTTCCAAATCGACAATGACGAACGTCGTTTTCAGCGCTGCCTTTTCGATGGTGTCGATGATGGATTCTTCGGTTGGCGTATCGATGACCGTGAGTTTATCCGGCTTTCCCGGCAGGCTCGCCCATTGGCTGAGCGGCTTGTTCGGATCAGCGTCGATCATCGTCACCGAGCCGCCGTGGCTTGCCAGCTCAGTCGCGAGCAAGACTGCCGCCGTGGATTTGCCGACTCCCCCTTTGGGGCTTGCGAACACAATGGTTGGCATATAGGATCCCTGCTGGATACAAAATCTGGTGCACTTTAGCGGATGGCTATCCGATACTCAAGTGGAATCGGGATGCTATCTGGTAGCTGTCGGATATCCAATTGGTATCGGTCGGCCACTGGATAGCTCATTGGTACTGGATTGCCTCCCGTTAACCGACGGCTATCGGATAGCTCTCGGATATCCGTCAAATACGACCCCATCATCACTGCAACTCGAAGGGCAGGGGGATGATGGGTCGGAATGGAGTCATGGCGGAGCGTTCTATTGGATCATCACGGACTACATCAAACAGGTAATCCTTGATCTGTTTCGCGTAGCCGTGAGGTTTGCTTATGCCAGCGTCAACAGACTTGTTCAGAGCAATCAGGCGATCCGATCTTGCGTGCTTTCCATTCCAGTTTCCTCAACTTGACCGCCATAGAAGAGGGCGTTATGGTCAAACTCTTTTAGGAGTGAAAAAGATGACGGGATCGGAGGAAGCAGTCCTGACAACGGTGGAAATGCGCCAGTGGTTGCAGCGGGAGGTCAGAGAAGTACTGAAGGCAACCGAGCTGCGAGTTAAAGACGCTACCGAGATCGTGACAGCCTACGCGGTCGGAGATCTCACGCCACAAGCTGCGATGGAGCGGTTTGATCAGTACAACAAACGCTGGAACGAGCCTATTCCGGGAATTGTAACCTCCGAAGGCATGACGGACGACGAGATCCTTCAACGGCGCGACGCGGCCGCCCTGGGTGAAAGGTGGTACAGCGGGGCATCGCAGACGAAAAGGCTTAGGTAGTGCCCCGCCCGAAATTAATCTGAGTTCGATACTTCGCCATTTCAGCTTCCCATTGGTCCGCAGGTATCAACGCCAGATAACCGATCTCACGGAAATTATTCGCCCAATAGTATTTTTTGGGACGCCATATATAAGCATCCCGATTCGCAAGACCCAATTTATCGACAAGGGCAGGGGGCAAACAAAGACAACCCGTGCGATAAAGCCTCACCCATCCACTTTCCGGCACCACTTGGAAGGAACCATCGTAATCTTCGCCCTCTTCGTCATAGCGCGGCTCTCTCCAGCGTAGCGGATGATTTTCCTGACGAGACGCCACTGATTGCGAATAAATACGGACTTTTTTGTAATCACTCGTCGTAACCAGCAGATCCGCCGATTTAACCGGAGGGTCACTTGGATACTCGGATTGCCGTATAAACCAGGCGATGAACATGACCGTCTGCACTGACACGTGTTCTGAAGGTGTCGTATTGCGAAGCGTCGGCAACGGGCCGCTGAAGTTCATTCGGGGGTTTTCGTGGGCATTCGATTACTGCAGGAGGAGAGGGAGTTTCGTCCGATCGCGTTTCACCTAGCGGGCGCTCTCTGATTCTCATCACTAGGTGAGCGGAAAATCCGTAGATTATGATCTTCTGCGTGTGGCGTCGTCCTTCCGTTTCATAAAATTGTTCCAGACAGCTTTGCAGCTTTTTCTTCTCTACCCGCACGATGGAGTCAATAATGGGATCAAAAGTGGCGGGGTCTCGCCCGTAAATCCGCCTCGCAACGGATTTCTCAGTCACTTTCTTGCGTGCTTCAGTTTTCGCGACGAGGTATTTGAGGAACTTCCGCCGCAATGGGGCACCGTCGAACGCGGCGCTTCGGCAAATTTCCTTGACGTGCTGTTGGATCGGAACCCAAGGACTCATGCACTCCCCCTATCAAGTTTTTTAAGCAACCCCATCCGAGAATGCCACCGGATGATCTGTTAGTTGTCAGCTAACTAGGCAGCCAAACGCCATCCCGCTAGTCTAAAAAAAATTGCTCGCGATGTCAGTGAGCGGGGGGTGATTCTAATGAATAACTGCCTGATCGATGTCCGGGAACTGTCACAACGCTTGAGCGTGGCGCGAGGTACGCTCTACAACTGGGTGGGGCAGGGGAAACTGCCCTACAGGAAGATCGGACGCTGCGTCCGATTCGACTGGAACGAAATTGCGGAGCTGTTCCCCTGCCGATCTACAATGAAATCGGCCAGCAAGGGGTAGAAGGAGCTACATATGGCACTCTACCAACGGGGCCGAATCTGGTATGCAGATTTTTATAACGGCGGGGCGCGGGTGCAAGTCAGCACCGGGACTGCAAACCGGCGTGAGGCGGAAAAAATCCTGGCCTTGCGCATATCCGAAGTGGGACGCGGCGAGTATGCCAAGCCGATCAGGATTACGCTCGCCGAATTGACTGAGCAATATATGGATTACGCGAAGGTAAACAAACGGTCGTGGCTTCGGGATCAGCAACTGCTGGCACATCTTAATCGTGCCTTCGGTAGATTGCTGCTTTCCGACATCACGGCGCTCCCCATCGAGAAGTACAAGCTGGCGCGACTGAAAGCGGCCAGCCCTGCGACAGTAAATCGGGAGCTTGCCTGCTTGAAGCGCGTATTCAACCTCGCGGAGCAGTGGGGTCTATACAGGGGGCGAAATCCTGTGAAGGGTGTCCGGTTCCTGGATGAGAACAACCTGAAGCTGCGCACTTTGTCCGAAAGGGAGGAAGCGGATCTTATCTCGTCCTGCTCTCCCTACCTTCAGGACATGGTCACTTTCGCAATTCATACCGGACTTCGGCTGGGAGAGATCCGCAATCTGCGATGGGAAGAGGTCGATCTGCAGACCTCCATCATCACGATGGTGGTTCGCAAGAATCGGCGCATCCTTGAGGTGCCGCTGAACGATAAGGCACTCAGTATCGTGAGAGGTTGGCACGGGATCAGGAAGTGTGACTACGTGTTCTACAACCCGGAAACCGGGGATCAGTGGAAAGACCTGTGGGCGGGCCTTCAGAAAGCCTGTCGCAAAGCCGGAACAGGCGACGTAACATGGCATACGTTTCGTCACACCTTCGCGTCAAGGCTCAATGGCAATGGCGTCGATCTGGTGACGGTAAAGGAGCTTCTCGGGCACTCCGACATCAAGATGACGATGCGGTATGCTCACTCTAACCGGGAAGCAAAAACAAACGCTGTCGCGAGTTTAACGGCGTGACAAAACAGTGACAACGCAGCGATTGGCGTCGTGACAGATTTTGCAAGTGACTGGGAAATTGAGTAGTTTAGAGGTACGGAGGGATGTGTGAGCGGTTGAAACAGGCGGTCTTGAAAACCGCTTTACCTTAACCGGTAACGGGGGTTCGAATCCCTCTCCCTCCGCCAGCTTACGACTCGAACAAGCTCCACCTTCCGCTCAGGATGGGCTAGTATTTCACTCTCCTCTAGCGGGATATGAAAAGGTTCGAAGCTGCCGTTAGCGACCCTCGCCAGATCACGAAAGAACTCTTCCGGATTCTTGAAAGGCGTGCCCCAAAACCTTGGGTTGCTTGTAAATTGCCGGATCATGTTTTAAGAGCTCGCGATTCGCGGGCCTCCCCTGCACTTTAATTGGTAGAGAATCAGGAGCGAGGTACCCGGCTGTCTAACGCATCGTCCAACAGTCTTAGCACATCGGATAAGTCCTCTTGATCCGTGAGGGTAAGCAGGTCCCATATTTCCTGCTTAACTTGGCGCAAGGCTATTCTGGATTCACCAAGAAACTCCGCGCTCATGCTCGCCGATTGGTGCGCAGCAAGGGCAACAACATTGCTCAACTCGCACCAGCCCATTGTCCTCAGAATGTCAGTAAGAGAGACCATGTATTGGTACAGTTCCTTGTTGCTGGAAAGGGTCTTCATACTCACTCTTCTTATCAGCGCTGATTTGCTGGGGACCTACTACAACCTCGATTCAGAGCCGTTTATTGGCCGATGCGGCGGCGGATTTCAGGAACCAGGGGATCTTCTGACGACTGCCCGCGGATGCTGAGATAGGTCTTGTAAAAGTCCGCGAATCCCTCGCTATGCATCCCTTCCCGCACGCGGCCCTGAAAGTAATACACGGGCGGAAAATAAGCATAAGTGGGCACGTTATCCATAAACAGTTCCATCGCCTCTCCGCGCCTCTTCACACATTGATCGAACTCCGAGTCGGCCTCCGTGAACGCTCCCGCTTCCAGGTAGGCCCGTCCCAATTCGAACCGCCCGATCCAGGTATCCAGCAGGCTATTCGCTGCTGTGATCTGCATCACCGCCTCTTTGCTGTCTTTCCGTTTCATCGCGACCATTCCCTCGATGATCTTGCCGTAAGCCTGCGGCTCGCTCAAGAGTTCGGAAGAAAGACTCGTCGCCAACTTCTGCGCTTTAGCGAGGTCTCCAGCATCGATGTAAGTTATCGCTGCCAGAAACTTGATCTGAATAGACTGGCTGAGTGCCAATGCGTTGCCAATGTCAGAGAGCGCCGGCGCGTGGCGTCCCTGCAATTCCTCGATGTTCCCGAGCGCCGCGTATTTCCTCGCTGCATTGTCATCCATCTTGGCCGCTTCATCGGCAGCCGCTCCCTGGGTAAGGATGCGCGCCGCCTCCGCATACTTCCCTTGATAGGCAGCGAGGTCGGCTAGTCCGTCGGCGGCCATCGAGGCGCCCAGCGGGCCAGACTTTTCAAGCTGATGATACGATTCGGCTGCCTTTTCAGTCTGCCCTTGCCCAAGTTGTGCCTCGGCAAGCGTCAAGTATGCCGGCCACGCCGCAGGACTGATCTCCAGCACCGCGCGGGCGTCTTTTTCGCCTGCCGCAAAATCCCCGGCAAACACACTGATGAATGCCAGATTCAGCCGCGGGCTCACCCGCCTGGGGACAATCTCGACCAGATGCTGCGCGGTTTCCAGTGCCTTTGGTGCGTTGCGCAACTGCGTGTAGCAAGTGGCAAGGTCATTGAGGCCGACCAGATCGGCCGGAAAATGACTAATCAGTTGATTAAATTCCTGAACGCATTTCTGCCCGTCCCCCGTGGTGAGGTAATACAGCCCCCGGTTGCGAAAGCGTTCCCGCTCGGTCATCCGGTCCATGTGTTCCAGGGCCATCTTCATGTACTTGACGGCGTCACCGGGTCTCCCCAGGTTCTTCGCCATGGCTGCCATGCCGGTGTACGCCCGGGCAAACTTCGGATCCAGCTCCGTAGCCTTCTGGAACGAGTCAAACGCCCCCTGATAGTCACCCGCAAACTGCTTCTCAACACCCAGAGAGTTCTGATGGACGGCTTCCAGCGACTCGGTGGCGATACCTCCGCTGGCCTCGTTGAAGGTGGTGTCTCCCAAAGCCTTGCGAAGCGGGGCTGCCAACTTGGGAAGGTCGCTCAATATCTCCTGCTTATCGGCTACGGTAATGCTCGATTTGGCCAGCACATTGCCGCTCACGGGGTCCAGGGCCGTCGCAGAAATGTCGTACTTCCCGCCGCGCAAGTTGATGTCTCCCGTAATTACCGCGTTGACGCCCTGGTTTACAGCGACCAGCCGCGCCGACTGCTCGTCAAGATGGTCGGGGGAATTCGGGAGTTTCCTGGCTGCCTTGCGGGCATCCTCTCGACTGTCGGCGTTGATAAAGCTGGCGCCCTCCAGGGCCACACCGAGCATCGGCTCCAGCGTGTTATCCAGAACCGCGTCGCCGGTATGGTTCGCAAAATCGCCAACCAGCACCGAAACCGGGCCATGTGCCAAAGATTTCGCGGCCTGCTGCTTCCTGATGGCATACCAGGCAATTCCGGCTGCGATGGCCACAATCAGAACGCCAGCAACCGCGAGAAGCGGCCATGAAAGCTTCCGAATGCCGCAGCCGCCCCGAAAAAGCGGAAACTTTCTTGTCTCCGCCCTGGCCTTGCCAGGCGCGAAGATCCGCATCCAGTTCTTCCGCGTTTTGGTAGCGGCTCGCTGGCATCCTTCTCAAGACATTTCGCGACGATATTGCTCAGCGCGACCGGGGATATTCTTGTCGATGTCGGTCAACGGCACGGCGCGCTGCTGCGTGCGCTTCAGCAAACTCGCGATCGCACTCTCCGCATAAAAGGGTGTGACCCCGGCCAGCAACTCATACAGGATCAGGCCGGCCGTAAAGATATCGGAGCTGGCCTTCACGTCCATGCCCTGCGCCTGCTCCGGAGACATATATTCGATCGTCCCCAGCATGGCGCCGGTGTTGGGTCATCCCATCGCCGGAGAAGGTGCGAGCCAATCCAAAGTCCATCACCACGACGCGGCCGTTCTTGTCGCGCATGATGTTGGCCGGCTTTAAGTCGCGGTGGATGATTCCTTCGCGGTGAGCGGCAGCGAGCCCGCTGGCCACCTGTTCCATGATGTCGACCGCTTCCGGCAATTTCCAGTTTCTCCGGTTGTTTCAGGATCTGATGGAGGTTCTCGCCCTCCAGGTACTCCATCGTGATGAACTTCAGGCCCTGGGCCTCGCCGAGGTCGTAAATCCGGATCACGTTGCGGTGGGTCACCTGGGAGGAGAGCACCAGCTCCTGCTTGAAACGGGCCAGAATTATCGGGATTCGAAGCCATCTCGGGGCGGATGACTTTCAGGGCTACGATCCGATCTACCTCGCGGTCGGCTGCCTTGTACACGGCTCCCATGCCGCCCTCGCCGAGGAGTTCGAGAATCTCATAGCGGCCGCCCAGAACAGTCCCGATTTGCAGAAGAATCAAACTTGCGCCAAAACTCCCGCTAGCCAGAATCGGGCTCCGGCGGCCCGAGGATACCGGCACCATGGTTGCGTCCAGGTCCTTCAGGCGGGCCGAAGATCCCGGAACCATGGTTGCATCCGGATCCGGAGGGAAAGAAGGCAGCGCAGTGGCAGGCCCGTCGGAGGAAAGAGCGGCTCGGCCGCCGCGAGAGGCCGCTTCTCCTGGAACCGGGGCTTCATCGCGGCCTGAGGGAATGTCGTCCATATCGCGCTTCACAACCTGACAGAAAATTGAACGGAAAAACTGGCCCCCAGGCTCGGTGTGGAACGTGTGGACTGATGTGGTGCCAGAAGTATAAATGATACTTCGAACAGTCGTTGCTACCTACCCGCAACAACACACGCCTTGCAAACAAAGAACCGACCAATTTCGATATACAATTCCGCGTATTCATAAGTCGTATCCGTCTCAAGTCGCAATCCCATGAGCACCTCTCCGCCCGCACGAAACATCCCGACCGCAAGAAACATCCCAAAGGTCTTCTGCAGCCATCGCTCCGTCGACAAGCCGCGCGTCCGCGAGATCGCCCGCCGGCTCCGCGAAGCCGGAATCGACGCCTGGCTCGACGAGTGGGAAATCGGACCCGGAGACAACTTCGTCGCGGCGATCAACAGCGGCCTCGCTTCCTACGACTTGGGCCTCATCTTCTTCTCCAATGAGGTCGAGCACGGCAAGTGGGTCCAGGCCGAAATCAGCGCCATCATCTTGCGCGCGGTCGAGGAGGGGAAACCCGTCATCCCCGTCATGCTCGACCCGGACACGCCGGTACCTCCACTCCTCAGGCCGCGATGCCGTCTGGCCTCCGACCAGCTCGACCAGCTAATCGACGCCATCCACGGCCGCTCATCCAAGCCGAATCTCGGACCGCCGCCACCCTCCGCCAGCCGTTTGAGGCGTTTTACCGTCCATCTGCGCCAACCCGAGCCAGCCCAAATTGCCGTCTCCGCTAAACTCGACGGCAATTCGGTCGCCGAAGAGCGCCCCGTCAGCCTCGGCCACGACTTCCACTTCTCCTACGAGGGCTTTCTAAACAGCCGCCTTCCCGGAGCCCGCCAAAGCGCCGCCGCCCTCAGCGTCGAGCGCGACCGCGAACTCCACCAGCTCGGCGACGCCATCGGCCATGTCCTCTTCCACGACGACATCGAAACCGCCTTCATCGGCCTCCTGAGTCAGTCCAAAGCCGCCAACGAAACTATCGAACTCATCATCGAGACCGAGGCTCCGCAGCTCCTCGCCATCCCCTTCGAAGCCGCTCGCCTCTCCGATGGACGCACCCCAGCGCTCGAGAGCGGAGTTCGCATGGTCCGCCGCCTCGCTGGCGTCCCCTCTCAGGGAAATCCCACCCAACCCGGCCCGCTCAAGATATTGGTCGCCGTCGGCGCGCCCGACGAAGGCAAGACCCGCAACACCGTCCTCGACATGGAGCGCGAACTGCAATCCATCCTTGACGCCGTCGAAAAGGCCCGCGCCCTCGGCAACGCCTACGTGCGCATCCTCGACGTCGGCAGCCTCGATCAAATCCGATCATCCCTCCAGGAGCAGGCCTATCACATCCTCCACCTCTCCGGCCACGGCAACGCCGGAGTCCTGGAACTCGAGGACGAAGACGGCGCCCCTATCCCGGTCAAGGCGGCTGATATTGCCGAAGCCATCCGCGACTCCAACCATCCGGCCCCGCTGGTCTTTCTCGCATCGTGTCTGGGTGGCGCAGGCGACAGCGAGACCGTCAGTCTCGCCCAGGGGCTGTTACAGCAGGGCGTCCCTGCGGTCATGGCCATGCAAACTTCTGTGACCGACATCTATTCGACCCAGCTCGCGGCCGCCTTCTACACCAACCTCTCGACCAGCGACCGGCCGCTGGCCAGCAACGCTCTGGCTCTCGCCCGTCAGCAGTTGGAGCGCAAGCGCCGTGAAGACCTGGCACGCGGCCAGCATGTCCCCGCCGAGTACGCCACCCCCTCGCTCTTCTGCTCCGGCGAGGAGAGGCGTATTCTCGATCGCTCCCTCGAATTTGTCCGCCCCCTCGAACACAAACGCCAGCTCTCCAGCGGGGCCGTCCCCATGCTCTCCGTCGGCGACCTCATCGGGCGTCGCGTCGAACTGCGTCGCGTCATGCGCGTGCTCACCGACGACAAGCGCAGCGTCGCAGAAATCGGCCGCCGCGCCGGGTGCCAGATCCTCGGCATCGGCGGCGTCGGCAAGAGCGCCATCACCGGCCGCGTCATGGCTCGCCTCGCCGAAATCGGTTGGACCTGCGTCGCCATCACTGGCAAGTGGACGATTGGCGAAATATGCGCAAAGCTCAGCGCAGCGCTATGGTCGAGCGACAACCCCGGGCTCAAAGAAATCGCTCGCGCCCTCGCCGAGAACGCGCCCGACCAGGTCCGCCTCCAGCTCATCTCGGCCCTGCTCTCTCAACACGACGTTCTGCTCGTTCTCGACAACTTCGAAGACAACCTAAATCTGAAAACACGCGAATTCCTCGACCCCGCCACTGCAGGCGTGATACAGCTCTTGTACAGATCCGCGCAGCGCGGCAAGATCATCATCACCTGCCGCTATCCAGTCCCCGACACCGGTGATTGGCTGGCGACAGAAGAACCCGGTCCGCTCTCTCCAGCCCAAACCGGCAAGCTGATGCTGCGCCTCAGCGCGTTACGTGCGCAGGAGCCCGAAGGGCTACGCCTCATCCAGCGCGCCATCGGCGGCCATCCCCGCATGTTGCAATATCTCGACGCCATCCTTCGTCAAGGCAAAGCCCGCCTCCCCGACGTCGCCCGCCGCCTCAAACAGCAAGCCGAGCGGCAAGGCATTAACCTCGCGGACGCCGGTGGAACCCTGACTGATGCAATCCAAGTTGCGCTCCAGGTAGGTGCCGGTGACATCCTCCTTGACCAGTTGCTGGAACTGGTCGCCGAACATGAAGGAGACCTCGAAACCCTCTGTCAGGCCTCCGTCTTCCCGAGTCCGGTAAGTGTGGAAGCCTTGGCCTTTTGTAGTGCGGACGGCCAAGAAGCCACGCAAGAGCAGATTGTTCAGGTACGCGGCTCCGTGGAACGTATCGCTCAGTCCTCCCTGTTGACCCGCACATCGGACGGCAACGTCTGGGTACACCGCTGGACCGCCGAAGTAATCGCTTCGCGCGTCGCTCCAGAGGTCTTTCGAACCTATTGCAGCCGTGGGGGCGAATATCTCACCTCCCGTGATCGTTCGGTTGGCGAAGCCCTGGAAGCGACCCGTCTATTTCTCGCCGCCCAGGAATTCGACCGGGCATCCGAGGAAGGCACCAACGTCGTCAACTTCCTTCAACGCTATGGGCAAACGGCCGATCTAGGCGCAGTCGCCCACGACCTGGCGGAGGGACTTCCCGAGGATCACCCGAGCCATCACTTCTTCCTCGGAACCGAGGCCGTAGCCATTGAGAACCTAGGTCTGTCGAGAGAAGCCTTGATGATACACAAGCAAATCATGGAAACGTTGGAGACGCGCCTAGCAGTTCAGCCGGACCGAGCCGACCTTCAGCGCGAGCTCTCAGTCTCCTATAACAAGATTGGCGATCTGCTGCGTGACTCCGGCCACGGCGAACAGGCTCGCGGCCATTTCGAGAAGATCTCGACATAGCCGAGCACCTCGCTCACCAGGAGCCCGATCGCGCAGATCTTCAGCGCGACCTCACCGTCTCCTACGTCAGAATGGGCGATCTCCTACTTAGCCTCGGGCAGGGCGAGCAGGCCCGCATCTATTTCGAGAATTCCCTCGACATTGCCGAGCACCTGGCTGGCCAGGTGCCGAACAGCGCTGAGTTTCAGCGCACTCTCTCGATCTCCTACAACAAAATGGGCGATCTGCTCCACGACCTCGGCAAGGGAGAGGAGGCCCTAAGCTATTTCCAGAAGGCGCTAGACATTCGCGAGCGCCTCGCCCGCCAGGAACCCGATCGCACCGACTTCCAGCGCGATCTCGCCCTTTCCTACGAACGAATGGGCGATGTTCAGCTTGACCTCAGCCAAGCAGAACAGGCCGCCAGTTATTTCCAGAGGTCACTGGACATTCGGGAGAGCCTCGCCCGCCAGGAACCCGACCGCGCCGACTTTCAACGCGATCTCGCCACCTCCTACGACAGGATGGGCGATCTGCTGGGCGGCCTCGGCCAAGAAGAACCGGCACGCAGCTATTTCCAGAAATCACTGGAAATTCGCGAACGCCTCGTCCGCCAGGAACCTGATCGAGCTGACCTCCAGGGCGACCTCGCCATCTCCTACGAAAGAATGGGCGACGTGTTGGGCGGTTTCGGATTGGGTGAGCAGGCCCGCGGCTATTTCCAGAAGTCGCTGCACATTCGCGAGCGCCTCGCCCGCCAGGAAGCCGACCGCGCCGACCACGAGGTCGCTCTGGTCGTGCCGTTGCATAGACTGGGCGACCGTGAATCACTCCAACGAGCGCTCGGCATCCTGCAGAGACTCGAGCAGGAACAGAAACTGACCGCACAGCAACAACAATGGATCCCCGCCCTGGAGGCCAAAATCAAGGAGACCGAGTAATGCGCGCTCCAATCGTCCAAACCATTGTCAAGCCCCCTCAACCCAAAGATCCCGCCTAACTCCTTGCATCGATTGGAGATAAAAAACTTCAAATGTTGGCATAGTGAAGGGGGTCAACTTGATATCCTAAGAATAGGAGCTGGAATAAGAGCGGCAGAGCGGCATCCTCTAGGCATCAAAGACCGTTTTCGGCTCAAACCATCCTCATACAACCCGATTAGAATAAGTACGCTGCGCTGAGTCATCTCATTGCAATCTTTTACCACAGCGCTTCGCCAACCGAATGAAAACATGGAACTTAGCTAGTAAGGGGGGGGAGGGGGGTACCCCGCCTCCTCTACTGGTTGTCCTCCTCGGACCCACCGCTAGCGGCAAGACCGCCCTCTCTCTCGAGCTCGCCGAGCGCTTCTCCGGGGAGATCGTCAGTTGCGACTCCGTCGCCGTCTACCGCGAGATGGAGATCGGCACCGCGAAACCCCCGTTGGCCGATCGCCGCCAGCTCCCGCACCACCTGATCGACGTCGCCGACCCATCCGAACCCTTCACCGCCGGCGACTACAGCCGCCTCGCCCGGGCCGCCCTCGCCGACATCACCGCCCGGAAAAAACTCCCCATCGTCACCGGAGGAACCGGACTCTACCTCCGCGCCCTCATCGACGGACTCTTCCCCGCCCCGCAGCGCTCAGAAGAAATCCGCGACCCGACTCCGCACCGCCGAAGCAGTCAAAGGGGCAACCTGGCTGCACCGCATCCTCACTCGCCTCGACCCCGAAGCGGCGAAGCAGATCCACCCGAACGACACACCGAAACTCGTCCGCGCCATCGAAGTCTGCCTCACCGCCAAAGCAGCCAATGACCCAGGCTTGGCAAGCCGGACGCAACGCACTCGAGGGATACCAAGTCCTCCGCATCGGACTCAACCCCGACCGCAAGGCCCTCTACGCCCGCATCAACCGGCGCGCCGCCGCCATGTTCGAGGATGGATTGGTAGAAGAGACCCGCCAGCTAGCAGCGAAGTACGGAGCCGAAGCCCGGCCCCTGACCTCACTCGGCTACAAACAAGCGCTCGCAGTCGTCAAAGGTGAAATGTCATTACCCGAAGCAATCACCAGCGCCCAGCAAGGCCACCGCAACTACGCCAAGCGCCAAATGACCTGGTTCCGCCGCGAGCCCGAAGTCCACTGGCTCGAAGGCTTCGGCGATGAAGCAAGAGATTCGCGAAGAAGCGGAGCAGAATCCTCACCGTCATCACTCGAACAACCTACTCCCGAACACTGATCCCCAGACTCTTCATCTTGCGATAGAGATGACTCCGCTCCAGCCCCAGCGCCTCGGCCGCGCGGCTCACATTGCCGTGGCAGTCATCGATCTTCTTGAGGATGTAATCCCGTTCGTAAGCCTCCCGCGCCTGATGCAACGTCGAGAACTCCTCGCCTTTCTTCCCTCCTCCGCGATAGACCAGCATCGGAAGATGACGCCGCTCGATGCGCAAAGCCTGAGGGTTGAGAATCAGCACCCGCTCGATCACATTCTTCAGCTCGCGCACATTTCCCGGCCAGTGATACTGCTTCAGCACCGCGATCGCTTCTTCGCCAATCTCGATCCGCGGACGCCCGTACTCGCGGCCAAACTCACGCAGAAACTCCCGCGCAAGCAGCGGAATATCTTCCTTCCGCTCGCGCAGTGGAGGTACGAAGAACGGGATCACGTTGAGCCGGTAGAAGAAGTCTTCGCGGAAGTTGCCGCGCGCGATCTCTTCTTCCAGGTCCTTGTTGGTCGCGGCGATCACCCGTACATCCACCTGCACCGGACTCGTCGCGCCAATCGGCGCGAATCGGCCCTCGTCAAGCGCCCGCAACACCTTCGCCTGCATCTTCAGACTCATGTCTCCCACTTCGTCCAGAAACAGCGTGCCGCCATCAGCACGCTCAAACGTGCCTCGCTTCTCCGGCGCCTCACCAGCTACCGCGCCGTGACGATAGCCGAAGAGTTCGCTCTCAATGAAGTCTTCCGGAATGGCAGCGCAGTTGAGCTCGATAAAGACACGGTCGCGCCGCGGACTGCTCGCGTGGATCGCGCGCGCGATCAGCTCCTTGCCGCATCCCGATTCGCCAAAGATCAGCACTCGCCCGTTGGTCGGAGCCATCAGCTTGATCTGCTGGCGCAGCGCCTTGATCGGTACGCTTTCGCCGGTGATGGCGGTGTTTGCGTTGAGCTGCCGGTGGAACTCCTGGTTTTCGTGCCGCAGCCGGCGCGCGTCGATGGCGTTCTTCACCAGGATCAGCGTGCGATCCAGCGATAGCGGCTTCTCAAGGAAGTCAAACGCGCCAAGCTTCGTTGCGCGGACCGCGGTCTCAATCGTTCCATGGCCGGAGATGATGATCACCTCCGGCTTTGCTTCCAGTGCATTGATCTCTTTCAGGACTTCCATGCCATCCCGATCGGGAAGCCAGATATCGAGCAGCACCACATCGTAAGCCGCGTCACGAACCAAGCGTGAGGCCTTCGTCCCCGGTAGCCGCGGTGGTTACCGCATAAGACTCTTCGCGCAGTATCTCTTCCAGCGACTCGCGAATCTCGGCTTCATCATCGATGATGAGAACGTGGTTCATGCGGAGGGATCATCGCCAGTCGTTAAGGTAGCAGGCGCGAGTTCAGACATCGCATCATGACCTGACTCGCAGCCTTTGCCGTTAGCTAGCACTTGGCCGTTGGCTGCATAGCCATTCGCTGAAGAGTCGTTGGATCTTCCGTTATGGCTGCCGTTGGACGCGACAAGTACTCCTCCCGAAGCACTCAGCGCCGGGCTCTCCACCAACGGAAGCTCGACCACAAACCGAGCGCCCTGGGGCGCGTTCTGTTCGGCCCGGATCGCTCCCTGATGTTCCTGAATGATCTTCGCCGCAATCGACAGGCCGAGACCGGTGCCTCTCTGCTTCGTCGAGAAATACGGGAGAAAGAGCCGTTCGCGGGTCTCCGGAGTTAGCCCGTGCCCAGTGTCTGCGACCACAATTTCGGCCATGTGGTTCTCGCTGAGGCAGGTCTCGACCGTCAACTGCCGCATCAGGCTGCCCTGCATCGCCTCGGCGGCGTTGTCGATCAGGTTGGCCAGTGCCCGCTTCAGCGCCTCCGCGTCGGCCATGACGGGAGGAATCTCCGACGCAAGTCGGCGGCGGATCGTGATCCCGCCAAGCCGGCCGGCAAAGAGCATCAAGGCGCTTTCGACGATAGTATTCAAGTCGTTCGGCTTTGGCTGCGCGGTCGGAAATTGCGCCAGGGCTGCGAACTGGTCGACCAGCTTGCGCATCGTCTCGACCGAGCCCAGGATCACTTCGCTGCATTTGCGCACAACGCTTGTCGATTCCGGCATCGGATGGTCGACATGCTTGCGAATTCTCTCTGCCGACAGGCTGATCGGCGTGAGCGGATTCTTAATTTCATGCGCCACGCGCTGCGCGACCTCTTTCCACGCGACCTGGCGTTGCGCTCGCAGGAACTCGGTCACGTCTTCGACGACCATGATGCAGCCCCTTTGGTGCCCTTGCAATTCGAGCGCGGCCATCGTCGTCGCCAGGTTCAGAATGCCGCGAGGGCTGCGAAACTCGAACTCCATGGCCGCGATACCCATCCGTTGGCTGCGCCGCAACAGCCGGGTAAGGTCATCCGCCAGATCGGCTGGAAACAATGCCTGGATCGGACCACCAACTGCTGTCTCCTGTTGGGTCGATTCGAGCAAGTCGAGGAAAGCGCGATTGGCCTGTAAGACCCGCATCGAAGAATCCAGCGTCACCACCCCGCTAGGAATGGTCTCTAGCACCGTTTCCAACTCGCGGCGCCGCTCCTCGAGCGTGATGTTGGCGGCGGAAAGCTGCGAGGTGGAACTCTCAGCGATCGTTCGGCTCTCTTCCAGGTCGGCCGCCATGTGGTTGAACGAGCGGATCAGCTCGCCCAGCTCCTGAGTCGCCTCGACCGATAGGCGATGCTTGTAGTGCCCGGCGGCAATCTCGTCCATCGCGTCGGCCAACGCTTCGACGGGCCGCGTAATTTGTTTGGACAGAAAGAGCGCCAGCCAGCTGCTGGTAAAGAGAATGAGGGCGGTCAGCAAAAGCAGGATCGAAAACCCGAGTCGCCGGACGCCATTGCGCGCCCGATAGGTCGCCCAATACATCTCCGCGCCCTGCTGAATCCGAGCGATGGTGGAACTAAGGCCCGCGGGCATCGGCAGCCCGACCACGACGATGTTGTTCTCCGACTCCGGCGACGGAATGGAGGCCCTGCCCAGCGCATATTCGAGGGGCTGAGCCTGCCCATCGCCAATGCGCCCATCGCCTATTTGAATCACCGGCTCGTCGCTGCGCTGCGCCGCCTTCAAAATAGTGTTGGCCGCCGGCTCCGCCGGGGTGGAAGATGATTCGCTATCATCCTTCCGGGGGAGCACCACGATGCGCCCATTCAGTTGCGGCAACTGAAATTGCGCTACCGACTGCCCCTCGTGATAGACGATGACGAAGCCGCCCTGCAAGGTAATACGCCGCGCCCGAATTGCATTCAGGAGTGGTGCGTTGAAGTCTGTCGGCGTAATTACCGCCGGATCGTCGTCGTTGTCCAGGGCGCGCGCGAGTGCCGGCGTGTTGGCTAACGCTTCGGCCTCGGCTCGCGCATTGCTGGTCACATAATGGGACAGCTCGAGCGCCACCTGAGTAGAGTCCTCACGCAGTTGACCTACCGGCTGCGAAAACCAGCGGTCCATCGAGCGGTTCATCAGGTAGTAGCTAAAGAAGAACATGAAGAGCGCCGGAGCGAGCGAAAGCAGGAGCGCACCGATCAGCATCCGCGACCGTAGGCGCGAGCCAAGAACGCGACTGCGCTGGTCGGCGTAAAGCTTCAGGATGTTGCGCGAGAGGAGCACAAGCAGAACAACAAAAGCAAGAAAGGCAATGATCGACAGTAGGGTAAACAGCAAAACCAGGCCAGCGCTATGCGGTTGCAGGAAGGGAAGATTCCAGGCTTGGAGCGAGCTCAACAGTATCAGCAGCAGGAAGGCGGCTGCCCCGAGCATTATGATTTTGCGGTGTTTCGCGTCTGGCGCCATGCCGCTCCCGGCCTAACCTCTTCAGTATAGTCACCGTCTTGCAAGTGACGCGCCTTTTGGGAAATCACGGGAGCGCGCACCCGGATACCAGCACAGCGACGGTTTCTTATCTCGGACTGACTGCGGTTAGGCGAGAATTTCTCGCACCGGCTTCCACACGCGTTGCTGCGATTGAGCGACGCCCTCATATGTCAGCGCCCCTAACCAGGTGTTCACGCCTTCGGCGATGCCGTCATCGGCGGCAACGGCTTTCTGTGGACCATTTTGCGCCAGCCTCATGACGTAGGGAAACGTCGCATTAGTGAGCGCGAGAGTGGAGGTGTTGGGTACCGCTGCCGGCATATTGGTGACGCAGTAGTGCACGACTCCGTTAACCAGGTATGAGGGATCACTGTGGGTCGTCGGCCGCGCCGTCTCGATGCAGCCTCCCTGGTCGATGGCGACATCGACAATCACTGCGCCCTTCTTCATCTTCGCCACCATCTCCTTGGTAACGAGCTTCGGCGCAGCAGCTCCCGGAATCAACACTCCGCCGATCACCAGGTCCGCCTGCCGCACAGCCCGTTCGATGTTGTAGGAATTCGAAGCCAGGGTGTAGAGCCGGCCGTTGAAGATGTCGTCGAGGTCGCGTAGGCGATTCAGATTCAAGTCTACGATGGTTACCTTCGCGCCCATCCCCAGGGCGATCTTCGCGGCGTTGGTGCCCACGATGCCGCCGCCGATAATGCAAACATCTGCCGGAGGCACTCCGGGAACTCCGCCAAGCAGCGCACCGCGCCCACCGTACTCTTTCTGCAGAAACGTTGCACCCACTTGAACCGACATACGCCCCGCAACCTCCGACATCGGCGTCAACAGCGGCAGGGTGCCTGCCTTGTCGCGGATCGTCTCGTAGGCGATTCCAATGACCTTCTTGTCGAGCAGTTGCTGGGTGAGCACGGGAAGCGGCGCAAGATGAAGATAGGTGAAGAGAAGCAGGCCTTCGCGGAAGAAGACATACTCCTTCTCAACCGGCTCCTTGACCTTGACCACCATGTCGGCCAGCCCCCATACATTGTGGGCTGAGCCAACAATCTCCGCGCCCGCCGACTGATAATCATCATCCGGAAAAGCAGACAACTCGCCGGCATGCGTCTCGACCAGCACGGTATGCCCTGCATCCACCAGCGCCCTGACGCCGGCGGGGGTGATGCCCACACGCGACTCGTGATCCTTAACTTCCTTCGGTACGCCGATGATCATCTTGGCCTCCGCCTCGTAAAGGAATGCTAGCAAACGCGCGGTATCTTATCCGCTGTGCCGGATATGCATGACGTCGCCATCCTGCACGCGGTAGTCCTTGCCTTCGAGGCGCAGTGTTCCCTGGCTTCGCGCCACCGATTCGGATCCCGCCGCCAGCAAAGTATCCCAGTGAATCGTCTCTGCGCGGATGAAATGCTTCTCCAGATCGGAGTGGATCGCGCCCGCTGCCTCCTGGGCCCGGCTGTTCACGGGCACCGTCCAGGCGCGGCACTCGTCTTCGCCAACCGTGAAGAAGCTGATCAATCCCAACAGTTCATAGGATTTGCGAATCAACCGCCGCAAGCCGCTCTCGGTAAGCCCATAGGAGCCGAGAAATTCGGCTGCTTCCTCGTCTTCCATCTCCGCAAGTTCGGCTTCCACCTTGCCGCAGATCGCGGTCGCGCCGGCATTGGGGCGCGCGGCGACCTCCTCGAGCTTGTATTTCGCAACCGCCGCCTCGAGATCCACACCCAACGTGGTGCTCTCGGAGATGTTCAGGACGTAAAGAATTGGCTTCTGCGAAAGAAAAGTGAACCCGCGAATCAGCTTCTTCTCGTCGGCGGTCATCTCCAGTTCACGGATCGGTTTTTCGGACTCCAGACAATCCTTCACGCGAAGCAACAGCGCATGCTCTTTCTCTGTCTCGGGCGTGCGCTTGCTCTTGAGGTCCTTTTCAAGACGCTCGAGACGCTTCTCCACCTGCGACAAGTCGGAGATAATCAGGTCGAAGTCGACATTCTTGATGTCGCGGAGCGGCTCGATCGGCCCGACATGCGGGATCGAATCTTCTTCAAAGGCCCGTAGCACGTGGATCAGAGCATCAACGTTACGCAAGCTGCTGAGGAAAGCCGTCTCCTTGAGCGCCTCCTGGCCAATGGCTGCGACGTCGGCATATTCCACCGAGGCATACATGGTCCGCTTGGGATCGTAGAGCGCGGCCAGTTTCTCCAGCCGTTCGTCTGGCACCTTAGCGACGCCCAGATGTGCCTCGCGCGGATTTGAATAGGCGCGCTCGTCCAGCTTCGCCTTGGTGAGTATCTTGAACAGGGATGTTTTGCCGACCTGGGGCAGGCCGATGATGCCGGTTTTCATGATCTTCCTGAGGAATTAGATGGAGCTAATTGTTCGATTCTACCAGCGCACGTCCTAAGGAATTCCCCTCACGCCTGCTCACGGCGAGAACAACGACGCCGATGAACGATAGTGCGCAGTGATTCCCCGTGAGCGTGTTTTTCAAGCTGCGGATCCTTTCATCCGCGACTTCAAGAGTAGGAGTTTGGATGTGGGCAAGCCCGGAAGCGTCGAGGCGGACAAGAAGCAGACAAAAAACAGCGCCAGAGAGCGCCGAAAGCAGGACCGTTTTGGCTGCGATGGCTTTGCCGAGGTCATCGTTGACGATGCTGCGTTCCTGTTTCGAGGAGCCATTCAGGACATTAGTCTGACGGGATGCTATATCCGGTCTCGCGCCCACCTGCGTCTGGATCACGGCGCTGAAGTCGACTTGCACTTTTCAGTGGACGGCGATTCCTTCTACGCCCGGGCGCGACTCGTGATCGTGCGGCCAGGGGCGGGAGCGGGATTTCAATTTCTCTTTGACGATTCCGAACTTCAACTTCGGCTCGCCAGCCTCGTGCGGAAACTTGAAATCTCTGCTCCCCCTCAGGTTGTAGCGCAATTAGGCAATGCTGAAGAAGACAAAGCCGTACCTTCAAGAGAGCTATGGCACAGAGCGAGGTGATTGCAAATGCAATGCAGCAGGCGCTCGCCGTTTCAGTCCTCTCTTCTAAACCAATCGCCGATTCCACCGCTCTCCGGTCGACGTGGCCCATCATGGATGAGATCAGGCAACCTGAACATAAGGTCTGACCTCGCGGGCATTCCGTAGAGCGACCGCCCACCAGTACAGTTGCGCCAGCAGCGTTGCCATAGATCTCTGCGCCCGCACCGGTTCCCGCAAAATACCGTCACCGTCGAACTGCTCCCAGGCCGAAGCAAAGCTGACCGCGTTTTGCACCGTCACCGCGTGGAGCTCGGCGAAAACCAGGCGCAGCTGCTCCACCGCGCGCAGTCCGCCGGAGATCCCGCCATAAGAGACAAAGGCAACAGCTTTCCCGCGCCACTCCACGCCGACCGAGTCGATCAGGGCCTTCAGCGGCGCCGGATAGCCATGGTTATACTCGGGCGTGACGACGACAAAGGCATCAGCCTCTGCGATTTGTTGTTGCAAGGATGGAAGCTCCTCGACCTCCCCTGACGACCCTAACCTCGGATCGATGATGCTCACGGAAAACTCCTCACGCCCTCGAATCTCTTTGGACGCCCACTCGGCGACCTTGTCGCAGAAGCGTCCCTCGCGAGTACTGCCATAAATCACCGCCACTCTGACTCTGTCATTCATTTTTTGGCCCCTTCATTTTGGCCCCTCCGTTTCATAGGCTCATATAGAGCGTAGAACCTCAAGTAAACTTGAGGTCAAGGGAAATGGCATGGAAAAATCCGATCCACCTCGAATCGCCACAGAACTCACAGTGGGCGAAGTAGCGGCACGCAGCGGAGTCGCCGTCTCGACCCTCCACTTCTACGAATCCAGGGGGCTCATCAAGAGCTGGAGAAATCAAGGCAACCAGCGCAGGTATCCACGGGAGGTACTTCGCCGCGTAGCCATCATCAAAGTCGCGCAACGTACCGGGATTCCATTGGCCTCGATTCGCAAAGCCCTCGCCGCCCTGCCCGACCGCCGCACTCCAACCGCCGAAGACTGGAAAAAATTGTCCGCGGAATGGCGATCGGACCTCAACGATCGAATCAACCGACTGACGCGGCTACGCGATCAGCTTGACGGCTGTATCGGATGTGGGTGCTTGTCGCTGGGAATCTGTCCTCTGCGCAATCCGTGGGACAAGCTAGCCGAGGAAGGCCCAGGGCCAAGACTTCTGGATCCTGAGTAAGACGTTCTATCGCGAGGGACTGCCCGCAGAAAATCTGGCGGCAACCTCTGGGGTCAAATACGGACGACGATACTTCCAAGCGCGGGGGCCGGCGATGAGAAAGCCAACAATAGTCGCAAATCCGAGCACCGACGGAAGAATCGCAGACCACGGCATATAGCGGGCAAACACGGTGCCTGCAAAGGCCGAAGTAATAGCGATGTAAGCGCTCATCATCTTGTACAAGTGCTCTTGCACCCACACTCGCTTGAGCCACGCGACAGGGAGCACATTACGAAGTAAGTCGTACCCGCTAATCACCAATAGACCGCCAAGTATCGACCAGGTGAGGATGGGGCTCCAGGGCTCACGAAGATACCGCATGGCGATAATGAATATCCATGGCGCAGCCACGCCCAGGGCCGCCGCGATTCGATCCAGCGTCTGAGGCCTTCGTCCGCGAAGCTGGAGCGCGCGATGGCCGGCAAAGACATCGTAGAAACTCAGCAGCGTCACCACCGCAAGAAAGGATCGGAAGTCGAACACCAGCAGCCCAATCGCCGCGGTAAAAACGACAACCAAATATGCGTACAGAAAGAGCCTGCCCGAAACAATGTGAAGCCGGCCCCCTTTGCGACTGCAAATCGCCAGCATTCCGAGAACCAGCGCTGCGGTCCCAAAGAGGACATGAGTCCCAATATTGATCCAATGCAGCGGCGTATGGTCAGTTGCCATGACGATGGACGAACCTCTCCCTACTCGGAATTCAGTCTAGCTTCCTCACAACCATCCCTGCGCCCGCGCGATCCGCGCTGCCTCGATCCGGTTCGAAGCCCCCAGTTTGCTGATCGCCTCGGAAAGATAATTCCGCACTGTACCTTCAGAGAGATTCAGCTTCGCCGCAATATCGCCGCTGGTCGCGCCCTCCGCGGCCAGCCGCAACGTCTGCCGTTCGCGATCGGTCAGCGGATCGGCCGTGCCCCATGACTCCGCCGCAAGCTCAGGATCGATCACGCGAAGGCCGCGATGCACACGCCGCACCGCCTCAGCCAATTGCTCGGCCGGCTTGTCTTTGAGCAGATATCCGGTAGCTCCGGCATCGAGCGCGCGCCGCAGATAGCCACTGCGCGCGAATGTGGTCACGATAATGACCTTCGTCCGGACCTTGCGCCGCTGAAGCTCCGCCGCAACATCGAGCCCGCTCATCTCCGGCATCTCGATGTCGGTAATGAAGACATCAGGCTTGAGCTCTAGCACTCGCGCGAGCGCATCGGCGCCGTTCTGCGCCCGGCCTACCACCGAAATTCCGCCCGACATTTCGAGCAAAGCCGCCAACGCTCCGAGCACCATCGCCTGATCTTCGGCAAGCACCACGCGGATTCCCGCCGCATTGCGTCCAGTATTTTCGAGCGCCGTCACTCTTATTCTCGCCTCTTGCAGCGAACCCGGCAAGCGGCAAGGTGATTTGCAGACGCGTACCCCCTCGCGTCTCGCGCTGGAGCGTACCGCCCAAGGCTTCAACCCGCTGGCGCATTCCCGCCAGACCATTGCCCTCGGGCTGAAAGCCGCCGAGGCCATCGTCCTGGATCGACAGCCGGCATATTCCGTCAGTGGTCTTCAGCTCCAGCCGGCATCGCGCCGCTTGCGCATGTCGCACAACATTGGTGACCGCCTCCCGCACTGCCAGAGATAAGTACGCTCTCCTGAGTTGCTGGCATGCGCTACCGGAGCCTGATCGCACTCCACAGTAATCCCCGCCGTCTCCAGTGTCGCGCGAGCTTGCGCCAGCTCTGCCGCCAGACCATTGGAGCGATAGCCGCCGATCGCCTGGCGCACCTCGGAGAGCGCCGTCCGCGCAGTCTGTTCCACGTCCGCCATCTCCGCCTTGGCCCGCGCCGGATCGCGCTCCACCAGCTTCGACGCCAGCTCCGACTTGAGCACGATCACCGACAGCGTGTGACCCAGCACGTCATGCAGGTCGCGGGCGATCCTCTCCCGCTCGGCAATTTTGGCAAGGTGCTCGATCTCTTCCTGCGCGCGCAGCAGCTTTTTCTGACCGCGGCCATGCTGCGAAAAATAAACGTTGAGCGTAGCAATAATCAACAGCAACCCAACGTCGACAAAATAGGCGACGAGTGGCCTGTGCAAGAGGTAAAGCTCAACCGCCAGGACCGCCGCAACTGCAGCGATGTATTTGAATGAGGTACTCGCCTTTTCCTCAAAGGCCAGGAACGACGCGGCATAGATAAAGAAGCAGCTTGCTCCGCTGTTGAAGGGCAGATAAGCGACGCCCAGTAGCATGACGCCGACAGCAAGCGCGATCGTCTTCCAGCCGCAAACCCAGTAAAGGCTGAAATACATAATCAGGAAGAGCAGCAACCCCAGCCCGGTCCAGGCCCAGGTGACCGCTCCCGCATGGTCCATGATCGGATCGATGAGGAAAAACCCGAGGTAGCCAAGCAACGCATACGCGGCCCAGCCCATGCGCGTTGTTCTTTGGCATCAATCTCATCGCCGAACCCGTCAACTCCCTCAAGATAAGCCAACTTCTCTTCGGTTCACTTCAAGGATATGCCATCGAGTCCCCGCTCTCCGGCAGTCCTCACCCATACAGCTTGCCTTCATCGCGCCGAAAACCCAGCATCGCCACGCCCAGGCAAACCAGGGTGAAACCGATCAGCACATTCACATGCGTCTGAACATCGCCACGGCTTTGGACGCCCACCATGTGCAAGGCCAACTGGCCAAGATGATAGGGCGGCAGCGCCAGCGCCAGCTTTTGCAGGAAGCTGGGCAGGATCCAAATCGGCATCCAAAGCCCCGACAGGAACGACAGAGGAAGATAGAGCATGTTGACGATCGAGGGCGCCGAGTTCGGCTTGGCGAGGTAGCCAATCACCAACCCAAAGGCACAGAAAGGGATCGAGCCCAGCACCAGAGTCGCCATCAATCCGAGAACTTGGAGAGGCGCCAACCGAACGCCTCCGAACAGAACGCCCAGAGTAAACAGTGTCAGGAAGACGACCAGGCTGAATAGCAGACACGACGCGACGCGTCCCGCGAAATAAGCCGGAATCGGCATCGGGCTGGCGCGCTTCACTTCAAGCCATCCCTGTCCGCGCTCCATCGCTATACCCACGCCGAAAGCCATAGAGCGCAACGCCAATGATTCCGTAGCAGCCCATAGTGGCCAACAGGTAGGTCGCCGCCTCTTTATGCCCGCCCGATGCGTCGCGGTTGATAACGAGCCCGAACAACGTATAGAACATGGCCGGAAAAAGTATGACCGAGAGCGAGTAGACCGGCATCCGCCACCGCTTGAGAAACTCGTACTTCGCTTCTTTCCAGTAAATCTCAACCGTCCTCGCCAACGGACGGCTCCATTTCGCCGCGCAACTGCAACTGAACTCGTCATAGCATCTCCTTTTTCAAACTGCGTGAATGAATCTCAACTGATGCGGTGCCCCAGTCTCAAGCCCTGAGCTTTTGCCTTCGAGTGGGACTGGGTCTCACTTCGTCAGAGCCAGAAACGCTTCTTCAATTCCTGCATTGGTGACTTCGATTCCGAAGAGCCCGGCATCCGCGGCGAGCAATTCCCGCAGCGTCGCCTCCGCCGAAGCACTCTGGATCTCAACCGCCTCGCGGTCATAGCGAACGCTCGCCACGCCGCTCATGCGCTCGATCGCGCCCAGCGTCAGTTGCGTAATGCAGCGGATCTTCTTCCCCGCGGTGCTCGCCTTGATGCTCTCCGGAGTACCCTCGGCTACGATCGAACCTTTGTTGATCACCACCACGCGATCGGCCAGCGCGTCAGCCTCTTCGAGATAGTGCGTGGTCAGCAGCACGGTTTTGCCCCGCGCCACCAGCCCGCGAATCTGCTCCCAGAACCCCCGCCGCGCCTCCACATCGAGACCTACCGTTGGCTCGTCCAGAAAGAGAAGATCGGGATCGCCGCAGATCGCCAGCGCAAACAGCACGCGCTGCTTCTGTCCGCCCGAGAGCTCGCCGAACTGGCGCCCCTCGATGCCCTGCAACCCGGCCATCTCCACAACCTCGGCTATCGGCAACGGCTTCGGATAGTAGCTGGAGAAAAGATCGATGTGCTCCCGCACCTTCATCGTGCTCGGCACGCCGCCGACCTGCAGCATCGCGCCGACCCGCTCCCGCGTTCCCGGATCTTTCGGGTCGCCGCCAAAGACGGAGACTCTGCCGCTCGTCGGCGAAGCCAAACCCAGCAGCAGCCGAACCAGCGTTGACTTCCCTGCTCCGTTCGGCCCGAGCAAGGCGACTACTTCGCCGGCGTGAATGGTGAGGTCCACTTCGCGAAGCGCCTGCACCGCCCCATAACTCTTGCTGACCCGTGCGACACCAGCAATAGCCGCGCCCGCGAGAGGCCCGCTGATGTGTACTGGTAACAACATCCTTGAACATGATCTCCGCTGTCGCCATCGAATCCCTCCACATAGCCTGACTACAACTACAAGAGTGAATCCAGGGCGAGGCCAGCGCCAGTGTGGAAGATCATCCTCGAAACATGACAAATGTCATCCACGCACGACCCAGATATTCTGTCGGGCGCTTCCGAAGCGGATGCATCGTCCGATGCATCCGCACCGATCACAGATCACATGTAGCCGAGAGCGAACAGCCCCAGGCCCTATTCCTGTTTCTGGTGATCGGTGTTGGGCACGTCCGTTGCCTGTATCTGCTCGCCCTTCTGCGTCTCGCGGGCAGCGTCGTCGGCACGGCCGAGAGCTCGATACGACTGACCCAGCAAGCCATGCGCCATGTAGTTCATCGGATCGATCCTGGTGGCTCGCTCGAGATAGACCCGGGCCATCTCCGGGTTCTTCTGCTTGAGCAACACCTTGCCCAGAAGGATGTAGGGGCCGCTGGTCGCAGGTTCAAGCGGCAACGCTTTGTTAAGAGCCACCAACGCCTGTGAAAAATCCCCAGTGCGAATGTAGGCATCGCCGAGGCGCTCATATGCGACGCCGGCCAGCGGATTCAGCTCGATCTCCTGATCAAAGGCAGCGATGGCCTCGTCATAGCGTCCAGCCGCAAGAGTGACCTCGCCTAGCAACAAGTGGGCCAGCGGCAGCGTGGCATCCAGAGCGATCGCCTTGCGGGCCGATTCCTCGGCAATTGGCAGGTAGTCGCGGCGCAGAAATAATCGACCCGCCAGCAGATAGGCCTCCGCCGAGTCAGCGGCAAAACCATACTGGACTGAAAATGCCTTGCGCGCATCGTCGTAGCGGTGCGTATCCATATATGAGAGCGCCAAAACATAATCGGGATCAATTCGAGTCTTCGGCGCAAGAGAGTTTGCTTGCTCCAGGAGAGGAATCGCAACGGCCGGTTTTCCCTGGCGAAAGAGGCTCACGCCCTCCATCTGCATCGATTCAGAGTCTTTCGGATTCAGCGCCACAGCCTTTGCAAAGGCATCGGCGGCCTCGACCAACTTCCCCTGCTGATACAGGACCATGCCGCGAAGATATTGCACACCAACCGTCGAGGGCTTGGCCGCGGCGATGCCATCCAGCTCTTTCAGCGCCGCATCAAACTGGCCGCTGTCGAAGAGTCTTTGCGCTGAATTCAGCGATGGCGGCTGAGGAGTGTCGGCGCTCGTCGACTGGCCGAGCGCATAACAGGACCAGTGTGCGATCAGGAGTATGCAGAGGATTGCAGATTGGGACGGCATCGAAACGCTGTTGCTCGCGAACTCTGGTGCTCTCACCAGTGGCTGTCGCATAATAGCACTTTGAAAGCAACGTCTGAAATCGCCGCAAGCTTCGCTGGCAGGGCATGATCGCAGGTAAGTTTCAGGTAGGTCTACGGCTTGCAGGCAGGTTGCCGGCATGCCTGCTCCTCGCTGGCTATTTATTTGTTGTTCCCGTTCTCGCGCGGGCGCAATCCACGGCTGCTGCCGGGCGCCAAACCGTCTTCCCGTCATCCAATTCGCACCCGGGGCCAGCGTGGTTTGAGGACGTAGCTGCCAAGGCAGGCCTGCGCATCCTCAACGTGAACGGCGATAGCGTGACGAAGAGGTACATCATCGAGGCGACCGGCAGCGGGGTCGCGATCTTCGACTACGACAATGACGGATGGCCCGACATCTTCCTCGTAAACGGAAAGCTTCTCCACGAGGCCAATCCGCCCCCCGGATCGCCCCGCAAAGATGCGCCGACCAGCCATCTCTTTCACAACAACCACGACGGAACCTTCACCGATGTGACTGCAAAAGCGGGAATTACGGATTCCGGTTGGGGTCAGGGTGCGTGCGTGGGTGACTACGACAACGACGGCTACGACGACTTGTTTGTCACCACCTACGGACATAACCTGCTGTATCACAACCAGGGCAATGGAACCTTCAAAGAGGTCGCCGCGCAAGCCGGCGCAGCCGGCAATGGTCAGGAATGGGGAACAGGCTGCGCTTTTGTGGATTATGACCGCGATGGCAAGCTCGACATCGCCATCGCCAACTACGTGCATTTCGATCTCTCTAAAACGCCTCCGCCGGGAGACGGTCCCGGCTGCATCTTTGAGGGCACTCCAGTGATGTGCGGGCCCCGCGGTCTGGCCAGCGCCCCAAACACATTGCTTCACAATCTCGGCAATGGAAAGTTTGAAGACGTCAGCAAGAAAAGCGGCTTCGAGGCGACGCACGGCCATTACTGTTTCAGCGTGTCAACGCTCGACTATGACAACGACGGCTGGTCGGACATCTATGTCGCCTGTGACGGAACGCCCGCAATCCTCTATCGGAACAACCACGACGGAACATTCAAAGACGTGGCCCCCGATCTGGGAGTCGCCTTCAATGAAGACGGCCGCGAGCAAGCGGGCATGGGTTCCACGGTTGCCGACTATGACGGCGACGGACACCTCGACATCTTCAAAACCAACTTCTCCGAAGACACCTCGACCCTCTATCACAACAACGGCGACGGTTCGTTCACCGACGTTACCTTCGCCGCAGGCCTGGGCATCAACACGGACTTGCTCGGTTGGGGAACAATGTTTATCGACGTCGACAACCACGGGCTGCCGGACTTGTTGGTGGTCAACGGACACGTCTATCCCGAGGTCGACTCAAATCAACTGACTTCAACTTACCGCGAGCCCCGAGCGCTCTACCGCAACTTGGGCAACGGAAAGTTCAAGGACATTTCCAGGGACTCAGGTCCAGGAATCCTCCTGCATACTCCCGGCCGCGGACTCGCCATAGGTGATCTCTGGAACGATGGCCGCCAGGAGGCAGTCATTAACAACATCAGCGACTACCCAATGCTGCTGGTCAACCTTGCTGCAAACAACAACCACTGGTTATGTCTTCGTATGGTCGGCAAACAGTCCAATCGCGACGGAATAGGCGCCCGCGTGACCGCGGAGGGGCAGTCCCGCAACTGGGTAGATGAGGTGCGCAGCGGCTCCAGCTACAACTCCAGCAACGATCTGCGAATTCATTTTGGGCTCGGTTCGGAAACCAGCATCAAGGGCATTCATGTCCGCTGGCCAAATGGGAACGCAGAGCAGTTCCCCGGCGTGGCCGTCGACCAATGCGTCACGTTGACTGAAGGCTCAGGCACAGCTCCGAAGTGAACCACCGCACACAGTCGAACTCCGATCTCTTTACTCTCATCGCCCACGCCTGGAACCGTACCGCGCGCACGGCTCGTGTCGTCGAACGGCCCGAATCGTTATGCAACGGCGGCCTCAATCCGACGAAGCAGGTTTACAATCTGCTCTGCCGTATGCTTCTTGCCTCGTCCCATAAACAGCTCTCCTTGTTCCAGCTTTATCGCTTCTTAACTGGTACAAAAAGGGCCGGGCATTCGAGAGCAAAGTTGTAAGGATGATGGTGCACGACGTAGGTCAAGGTCCAGAGCGTTGATGGACTAAGCATTCATGGTCTTATTGAACTGGATTTGAACGGCGGTAGTTGCGAGTAAACCGCCCCGAAAGGCCGAAAACCGGCATCGTTGCCCGCGGCGGCCAACGATGCATAGCGAATAAAACTCCGGCGATTTAAGCCCATTTTTCTTGTCTCTCATCTTGCTCTGTCAATTATGTTTAGTGCAATATCTTGTACTCAGAAGACGTGGTCACCAGGTAGACGGCAAGCCGTATTTGCTGCGCCGGGACGCCGGAGACCGTGTTGAGTTCTTGGACAATCGCCTGCGACGTGTTGTTGTCCATGGTTCCATAGAGGAAGAGGTTGTTGAGCGCTTGCACCAGCCCTGTAGTTCCCTGATTCGCCAGGATCTGGCCGAGCGTGCTGGTCGAGCTCAGGTCAACGTTGAAGCCATGCACGTTGTTGGAGACGATGTTGTCGGCCAGGGTCAGCCGGTCGGTGACGCTGGCGCTGTTCTCAATCCCGAACTCGGGCGCGTTCAACGTGGTCCCCGGGATCACGTAGGTGGGCGGGAAAAAGTTGAACACCGCGGGGGACCGAAACGGTGGTTCGGCGAGGGGCGCGACACGGTTCGACAACGTTTGCCAGTAATCGTTGGGATCGACGTTGATATAGTTCAGCCCGCGCATCACATTGGTCAGCCACAAAATGGGCTCGCGCAGATGGCCGTCGCTGGCCTGTGGGGCGATGTCGCCAGCACGTGCCTCCGGATCGGTGAAGATAGCGGTAAGCACCGCCTGCATGTCGCCGCGTACGCCATTTCCGTCGTTGATGAAGACGGAAGCCACCCGGGAAATATATGCGGGGCTGGGCATGCTTTTGACCAGGTGCTGGATCAATTGCCGGCTCACGAACGGCGGCAGGTTGGGGTGCTGGAATACGTTAGTCAACGCCCCGGACATGTCCTGCTCGGCAGTCTGGCCGGCGGGTAAGGTCGCCCCGCTCAGGAGGGTCTTGGGATTCTCGTCGTGCATCGACTCGACTGCGACGAGCGGATGATTGTAGTTGGAGATGGTGGTGAGTCCGCTGGGGGTGGAACCATCCGCGTTGGCGTAGGTCCAGCCTGTGAAGGCGCGGGCGAAGGCCTCCACCTGCGCCTCGGAGTAGGCGGGGATGGGATTGCCGTTGGCGTCCAGCTGCGGGGTTCCGTCCTGGTTGATCAGATCGAGGCCTAGATTGAACAACTGCATGTCCTCTCGGGCGTAGTTCTCGTCGGCGATCAGAGTCCCCATCGGCTTGGGGCTGTTAAGCATGTCCAGATAAATGCCCATTGCCGGAGAGAGGGTCACGTCGTTCATAATCTGGTACCAGTTGGTGAACGCGTCGCTGGCGAGCGTGTTCATATAGGGCAGTACAGCCGAGCCGGACTCCGTGGCGCTGGAGGCGACGACAAAGAGTTGGCTCAAGGCGAAGGCCACTCGCTGCCGCAATTGGTCATTGCCGGTGATCACAGTCTGCCACCATTCCGATTCCATGCAATTCTCCGAGTCTACGCAATACGATGGATAAGGCTGCGGGATGACGGGCAGTACGGTCTGCGGTGTGTTGTACTGCTCCGTCAGCCACGCTGTGACGCCTTCCTGCTGGACGTGCTGGATCAAACTGGTCGTTGGTCCAAAGGTCGTCTGGTCAAGCAGTCGCGCCGCTGACGTTGCAGAAATCGGCGCCGAGATCGCCTGTTCGAATTCTTCACTCATACCCCCGCCGGGCGAAGGATTCTGGGCCTGGAGCATCAGGTTGCCTGTTGCACTTGCGGCGACCGGTATGCTGGCAACTACTGCCGTGGGCGATGTGTAAGTAGTCGTGACAGCCTGACCGTTCACTAGAATTACTGTCTGCGGCACGAAGCCTGTTCCGGACAATGTCAGGGAAGTGGTCGCTCCTGCCGGAAGCATCAAGGGACTGGCGTTGGCGATTACGGGGAGCGGGTTCGAGAGAGTCAGCGAATAGGAAGCGGTAATCGCTGAATTCGAGGCAAGCGTCGCAGAGATCTTAACAGCGGTGTTAGCGGGAATTGTCGAAGGTGGGGTGTAGACGCCATTACTGGAAATAGAGCCTGGGCCGACTACACTCCAATTGATCCCCGTTTGCATCGATCCACTTACCACAGCCGACATGGCGACATTGAAATCTATATCCGCATAGCCGGTGTTGATGCCGTCCGCACCGGTTGCAGTCAGCGTGATCGAAGTGGATTGGATATTTTCGATGAACTGTGCGCCCAGTCCCCCACCAGGGGCAGGATTTTGCGGCTGCAGAGTCAAAGAGCCGGTCGCATTGGCCGCTACCACAACCTGAACAGCCGCCTGGGTGGGACTCAGGTAGGCAATCGGAAGAGCGGAGCCGTTAAACAAAACGGTTGTACCGGGAACAAAACCAGAGCCGGTCAATGTCACTGTCTGCGACCCGCCTGTTAGAAGCTGAGTAGGAGTGGTCGAAGTCACTACCGGTATCGGATTGACCAGCGTGAAGGTGTAGGAGGTCGTCAGCGCGGGCAAACTGTACAAGTAGGCGGTGACCGTCACCGTGGGGTTCGCCGGCATCGTCTGGGGCGGCGTGTAGGTCGCATTGACGTTGTTCGTTCCGCTCCAGGTAATTGACCCAGCGCCTTGCAGAGTCCAACTTATAGCGGCGTGCCCAGTGTCCGTGTTCGTCGTTGAGAATGCTACCGGTATCCCTAACTGCGCCACACTCGAGTTTGTCCCGTCTACCGGATCGGCGGCGGTGAGTTGCAGAGTTGCGATTGCTAGCTGGAACGCAGCCCCGGTTCCCCCACCAGGCGCCGGGTTCTGCGCCTGGACAGCGAGGTTCCCGGAGGAGCCGGCCGCGGCCGGTATCTGGGCAAGGACGGAGGTTGCAGACTGGAAGGTCGTAGGAACTGCAACCCCGTTGACGAGGATCACCGTGCTGGAGACGAACCCCGTGCCGGAGAGTGTGATCGGAACCGTAGAGCCAGCCAACGCCTGGCTCGGACTGGCGGAGTTCAGCACGGGCACAGAGTTAGCAAAAGTAAGCGGATAGGATGCGGTGATAGAAGGATTTGAAGTCAAAGCTGCGGTTATCACTACGCTCCCAGTGGGCATGGTGATGGGAGCAACATAAGAACCTGAGGTTGAAATGGTGCCGCCGCCGCTGACGCTCCAGGTTACCGCGGTCAACATGGAGCCGCTTACAGTAGCACCCATTTTGAGGCTACTGCCCAGCACGATCCCTGTCCCAATTTGAGTTGTCGGAGCCACGACAATTGAATTGGCTGCGATCGGCAAAGAATAAGACGCCGGAGTTCCGCCCCCGGGGGCAGGATTCTGCGCCTGCAGGGTCAGAGTGCCGGTTGCATTTGCCGTTACCGGAACCGGAACCGTCGCCTGGGTGTAGCTGACGTAGGTAAGTGGAAGCGCAGTCCCGTTCAAAACGACGGTGGTCCCGGGGACAAAACCTGAGCCGGTCAATGTCACAGTCTGTGTGCCGCCGGTCAACAATTGCGTCGGCTTCGCGGAGGTCACCGTTGGCGCGGGATAAATCAAATTGAACGTATACGAGGTCGTCAGCGCGGGCAAACTGGACAAGTAGACGGTGACCGTCACAGTGGGGTTTGTCGGCATCGTCTGGGGCGGCGTGTAGGTCGCAGTCGTTCCACTTGTCCCGATTTTCCCGGCGCCTTGCAGAGTCCAACTTACGGTCGTGTGTGCTGTGTCCGTGTTCGTCGCCGAGATTGTTACCGGTATCCCTAACTGCGCCACACTCGAGTTTGTACCGTCTACCGGATCTGTGGCGGTGAGTTGCAGAGTTGCGATTGCAAGCTGGAACGCAGCCCCGGTTCCCCCGCCGGGCGCCGGATTCTGTGCCTGGACAGCAAGGCTTCCCGAAGAGCCGGCCGCGGCCGGTATCTGAGCAACCACGGAGGTTGCAGACTGGAAGGTCGTAGAAACTGCGACCCCATTGACGAGGATCACCGTGCTGGAGACGAACCCCGTGCCCTTCAGTGTGATCGGAACAGTAGCGCCAGACACTGCCTGGGTCGGATTTGCCGAGGTGAGGGACGGCACGGGGTCGACAAACGTAAGCGGATAGGATCCGGTAATCGAAGGGTTTGAAGTTAATGCCGCCGTTACCACGACGCTTCCGGTGGGCATGGTGGTGGGAGCAACATAAGTGCCCGAAGTTGAGATGGTGCCGCCGCCGCTGACGCTCCAGGTCACCGCGGTCAACATGGAGCCGCTTACGGTAGCACCCATATTGAGGCTGGCGCCCAGCACGATCCCTGTCCCAATTTGAGTTGTCGGAGCCACGACAATTGAATTGGCTGCGATCGGCAAAGAATAAGACGCCGGAGTTCCGCCCCCGGGGGCAGGATTCTGCACCTGCAGGGTCAGAGTGCCGGTTGCATTTGCCGTTACCGGAACCGGAACCGTCGCCTGGGTGTAGCTGACGTAGGTAAGCGGAAGCGCAGTCCCGTTCAAAACGACAGTGGTCCCGGGAACGAAGCCAGAGCCGGTAAGCGTTACTGTCTGAGTGCCGCCGGTCAGCAATTGCGTCGGCTTCGCGGAGGCCACCGATAGCGTGGGATTTATTAGCGTGAAGGTGTAGGAGGTGGTCAGCGCGGGCAAACTGTACAAGTAGGCGGTGACTGTCACCGTGGGGTTCGCCGGCATCGTCTGGGGCGGCGTGTAGGTCGCATTGACGTTGTTCGTTCCGCTCCAGGTAATCGACCCCGCGCCTTGCAGAGTCCAACTTATAGCGGCGTACCCAGTGTCCGTGTTCGTCGTTGAGAATGCTACCGGTATCCCTAGCTGCGCCACACTCGAGTTTGTCCCGTCTACCGGATCGGCGGCGGTGAGTTGCAGAGTTGCGATTGCAAGCTGGAACGCAGCCCCGGTTCCCCCGCCGGGCGCCGGATTCTGTGCCTGGACAGCGAGGCTCCCGGAGGAGCCGGCCGCGGCCGGTATCTGGGCAACCACGGAGGTTGCAGACTGGAAGGTGGTAGGAACTGCGACCCCATTGACCAGGACCACCGTGCTGGAGACGAACCCCGTGCCGTTCAGCGTGATTGGAACAGTAGCACCAGCCAACGCCTGGCTCGGACTGGCGGAGTTCAGCACGGGCACAGAGTTAGCAAGAGTAAGCGGATAGGATGCGGTGATAGAAGGGTTTGAAGTCAAAGCTGCGGTTATCACTACGCCCCCAGTGGGCATGGTGGTCGGAGCAACATAAGTACCTGAGGTTGAAATGGTGCCGCCGCCGCTGACGCTCCAGGTTACCGCGGTCAACATGGAGCCGCTTACAGTAGCACCCATATTGAGGCTGGCGCCCAGCGCGATCACAGGCCCGGTCTGGGTCGTGGGAGCGAGGACAATTGAATTGGCTGCGATCGGCAAAGAATAAGACGTCGGAGACCCGCCCGCGGGGGCAGGATTCTGCGCCTGCAGGGTCAAAGTGCCAGTTGCATTGGCCGCTACCGGCACCGGGACCGTCGCCTGGGTGTAGCTGACGTAGGTAAGTGGAAGCGCAGTCCCGTTCAAAACGACAGTGGTCCCGGGAACGAAGCCAGAGCCGGTAAGCGTTACTGTCTGAGTGCCGCCGGTCAGCAGTTGCGTCGGCTGCGAGGAGGCCACCGATAGCGTGGGATTTATTAGCGTGAAGGTGTACGAGGTCGTCAGCGCGGGCAAACTGTACAAGTAGGCGGTGACCGTCACCGTGGGGTTCGCCGGCATCGTCTGGGGCGGCGTGTAGGTCGCATTGACGTTGTTCGTTCCGCTCCAGGTAATTGACCCAGCGCCTTGCAGAGTCCAACTTATAGCGGCGTGCCCAGTGTCCGTGTTCGTCGTTGAGAATGCTACCGGTATCCCTAGCTGCGCCACACTCGAGTTTGTCCCGTCTACCGGATCGGCGGCGGTGAGTTGCAGAGTTGCGATTGCAAGCTGGAACGCAGCCCCGGTTCCCCCGCCGGGCGCCGGGTTCTGCGCCTGGACAGCGAGGTTCCCGGAGGAGCCGGCCGCGGCCGGTATCTGGGCAAGGACGGAGGTTGCAGACTGGAAGGTCGTAGGAACTGCAACCCCGTTGACGAGGATCACCGTGCTGGAGACGAACCCCGTGCCGGAGAGTGTGATCGGAACCGTAGAGCCAGCCAACGCCTGGCTCGGACTGGCGGAGTTCAGCACGGGCACAGAGTTAGCAAAAGTAAGCGGATAGGATGCGGTGATAGAAGGATTTGAAGTCAAAGCTGCGGTTATCACTACGCTCCCAGTGGGCATGGTGATGGGAGCAACATAAGAACCTGAGGTTGAAATGGTGCCGCCGCCGCTGACGCTCCAGGTTACCGCGGTCAACATGGAGCCGCTTACAGTAGCACCCATTTTGAGGCTACTGCCCAGCACGATCCCTGTCCCAATTTGAGTTGTCGGAGCCACGACAATTGAATTGGCTGCGATCGGCAAAGAATAAGACGCCGGAGTTCCGCCCCCGGGGGCAGGATTCTGCGCCTGCAGGGTCAAGGTGCCGGTTGCGTTGGCGGCTACCGGCACCGGAACCGTCGCCTGGGTGTAGCTGACGTAGGTAAGCGGAAGCGCAGTCCCGTTCAAAACGACAGTGGTCCCGGGAACGAAGCCAGAGCCGGTAAGCGTTACTGTCTGAGTGCCGCCGGTCAGCAGTTGCGTCGGCTTCGCGGAGGCTACCGATAGCGTGGGATTTATTAGCGTGAAGGTGTAGGAGGTGGTCAGCGCGGGCAGACTGTACAAGTAGGCGGTGACCGTCACCGTGGGGTTCGCCGGCATCGTCTGGGGCGGCGTGTAGGTCGCATTGACGTTGTTCGTTCCGCTCCAGGTAATCGACCCAGCGCCTTGCAGAGTCCAACTTATAGCGGCGTGCCCAGTGTCCGTGTTCGTCGTTGAGAATGCTACCGGTATCCCTAACTGCGCCACACTCGAGTTTGTCCCGTCTACCGGATCGGCGGCGGTGAGTTGCAGAGTTGCGATTGCAAGCTGGAACGCAGCCCCGGTTCCCCCGCCGGGCGCCGGATTCTGTGCCTGGACAGCAAGGCTTCTCGAAGAGCCGGCCGCGGCCGGTATCTGGGCAACCACGGAGGTTGCAGACTGGAAGGTCGTAGGAACTGTGACCCCATTGACCAGGACCACCGTGCTGGAGACGAACCCGGTACCCTTCAGCGTGATCGGAACAGTAGCACCCGCCAACGCCTGGCTTGGACTGGCGGAACTGAGGGACGGCACGGGATTCGTCGTTCCCTGCGCCCACATCGGACATATTGATCCCATCAGGATCAATGTGAGTAAGGCTACTCGGACCCTGCAGATCGCTGCTAAGGCAGAAAGACACAGTGAATAAGAACTACGAAACATACAAGCCCCCCGGCCCCCGAATATTTCATCGGCACAAAAAAGATGAAACGAACGTGAGATATCAAGCTGAGTTAGGGCATTGATGGAGGGAAACTTGAGTCGTACCGTGTTCTAAAGCAGAGTGCGGCTGCGCGGCGCGTCTTCTGCATCAATTTGAATGATGCTGCGAAGGGACGTCTGTTGCGAAGAGCACAAGCAAGGACCCTAATCTATTGAGATTGATTCCTTTGCATGCAGCTGATCCTATACACTGCTACTGCATTGAAATGAACTTTGTAATGTTTTTACATTACGCCGGTAACTATTTGGAGCCGCACTCGTAGAGGTCTTGATTTGAAAGCCGTGGCTCTATCAGGATTCGTTGCGAACCGTCGGATTGAACTTTGTTCAAATCTCCAAGCGCTGTCAATATCCCGAGGCATCTTCTCCGACCGCCAGAGTTCAGCTCTGGCATTCACTTCCTAAGCGTGGCTTCCCTGAGCCCTGCCTGGCGATCTGAGAGAAGCATGACGACGCGTGTCGAATGCCCTAAAGCGGCAGGTAAATCCACGATTTCCGGTTCGATTATTCTTTCAGGGAAGCTTGGCACGACGGTCTCTGATTTGTGCCAGTACGTCGACCAGCATCTTGAGGTCAGTGGACTTCACACCTTCAAACAGTCGATGAGTCTCTTCATGAACTGGACTCTCGACGATCGTGAGCAACCTCTCGCCTGAATCGGTGATGAAGGTCGACACCTGTCTCCGATCATCCTCAGCCCGCTCACGAGTGATCCAACCGGATTTCTCCATGCGCTCCAGGAGGCGAGACATATCTGGCGCTGCCGCTACCATGCGTGCAGAGATTTCGTTCCTGCAAAGACCCTCCGCCCCAGCTCCCCGCAGAATGCGAAGTACGTTGTACTGCTGCTGGGTGATGTCGAATTGACGCAGCAATTTGTCGGCAGAGTTCGACAGCTCGGAGGCGGTGCGCAGGATGCTCAGGAATGCTTCCTGCTGCAGAGAGACAAAAGGCCGATTCTGTTTCAGGGTTACGGCCAAAGGAGATTTCTTGATAGTTGCCACAAGTCATTCTTTCAGAGCGATACCCAAAGTTGATGATCCCACTCGCGGGCGAGTGAGACTGTCGACCGGTTCCAGCGACACGGAACCGAAGTCAAGCAGTCCCACTCGAATCGTGCACAAGCAGAGGTGTGACTTTTAGTAGCCGATGGAGAACTGGCCGCGCTCATGAGCCGGTTTCTCGATCTCATCCACCAGGGCGACTGCGTAGTCCTCGAAAGAAATGCGGCTGTCCCCCTTCTCGTTGGCGATCAGGTTTGTGGTGCCAAGGCGGAACTTGCCCGTTCGCTCGCCCGCCTCGAAGAAACCGGCGGGGCTGAAGTAGGTCCAGTTGATGTCAGACGCCTTGAGGATGCCGAGAGCCTTTTCGTGTGACGTAGCTATAGGTAGGTATGCTTCGGGCAAATAACCAGAGGCAATAAGAGTGACGCCCGGCGCAACCTCAAGCAGGCCGGCGCCCCCGACGACGATCAAGCGCGCCTTACCGGCTTTCTTCAATGCGGCAATCTGCCGCTCGGTGACTCCGAGCAGTGCGTCGGTATTGTCCGGAGGAGGAGCATAGGCGCTGACCACAACATCGGCTCCCGCGATGACGGAGGCGATCGCTTCTACGCTGCTCAAATCGTCCTTGACAGCTTTTACGGTCGAGGGGAGTTTGGAGGTATCACGGGCGACTGCCGTCACATGATGCCCGCGGCTGGTGAGTTCCTTCAAAATACGTTGGCCAGAGTTGCCAGTGGCTCCATAGAGTGCGACGTTCATGTTGATTCTCCTTTGCGCTTCCGGCTTTCCGGCAAGCATTAAGTGTTACGACACGTATATGAGTGTTTAAACACGTATATCGATTCGAAAAAGCACTCCTGGTGGTCCGCAGGTATCAAACCACCATCGATGATCTCGATCGGGCCGACCTCCTCATCAGAGGACGTTCAAGCTCGGAAGATGCAGCAGGAGTCTGAATTGATGCGCCTCAAAGTGATCTTTGCGGTGTCCCCGGGCATCTTCCCGATCTGAGACCTAAGACTCTTCAGCAGACCAAAGATATGCTGCGGAAAACCGTACTTAAGTAGTTTCCCGCTATACGGGACGCCGTCAACGGTCCCTTCCACCAGTACTTTTCCAGTGGTCCCAAATGACTCCAGCATGTCGAATGGGAAGAATACGAAGGCCCCGCCACCGTCTCCAGCCTGGATGACCGCTTCGAATTCAAAGACTTCCTTCATAGGAAACTTATTTTATGTCGCTGAAGTTGACGTTGGGAACGAAGTCGCGGATAGAAATAGGTTATTGGCCAGGATGTGCGGAGTCAGCCTGGAGGCCTCACAAATGCCGGCTTGTCTTCCCAGATCAACAGGCTCGATGCGCGCGATCTCAACAACTTGAATGTCTCATTGCCCGTTGACACCAGCCACCGGAGTTCCCCGCCCGGTCAACTCCCGAATCAAGTCAACCTCATGCTGCCGGTAAGGGGTGTCGTCCTGACGAAAGACCTCATGAAACCACACCGTAGGCTGGACCAACACATACGGCCTCTGCCACGAATCCCACGGCAGATAGGTCTGCGTCTTGCCCGCCACCAATCCCCAATTGATTGCGCCGACGTTATATTTCTTTGCGATCGGCAGGCTATTGTCGAAAGTGCTTCCAGCTCCCCGCGCCATATATTCGGTACAGATCAGCGGCCGATTGTACTTCTGCAGCTGCTTGATCCTGGCCTCAAATCCCTCTGGCCACTCGTAGTTGTGAAAGGTGACTACGTCCGACTCCTCAAGCTGGATCTTCGTCATCGGGCTCTCCTTGTCTGGATTCACCCAATCCCCTTGCCAGACGCCGCTCGTCAGCGGCTGCGTCGGATGCATCTCCCTCGCCCACGCAAACGCCTTTGGCAACAATGCGCCCACCAGCTCCGCCTTGCTCTTCGCTCCTTTTACAGGATACGAAGACTCGTTTCCATTGTCGGGCTCGTTCCAGATGTCCCAACCCAACACGCGATCGTCATTCGCAAAGGCGCCCACGACGCCCTGCACATAAGCCTTCAACTTCGGCTCATATGCCGGATCCATGATCCCCTTCGCGCCCGGGCTCTGCACCCAGCCCGAGTTATGCACCCCCGGAATCGGCGGATGCTGCGGCCCCAGCTTCGGATAAGGGTCCCAGCACGAATCGAAGAGCACCAGCAACGGGCGAATATGATGTTTCGCCGCGATGGCCAGAAATTGATTCAGCCGGTCCGTAAACCCCTTCGGGTCCTGCTCCCAAAGCTGGTCCTGCAAAAACACTCGCATCGTGTTCATGCCGATGCCCTCTGCCATTCCCAGCTCTTTATCGTTCAATGCCGGATTGAAAGTTGCCGCCTGAAACATCTCCAGCTGATTGATCGCATCCGAAGGAACATAGTTCGCCCCCACCAGCCAGGGCTGCAGCGCATACCACGCCTTGGCTTTCTCTTCGGACCAACGCTGCGAATGGGCAATCGAGGCAATGAATATTAGAGAAATGAGTGCGAAGAGTCCGCGAATCCGCGACCGTTCGTTCAAACGCCTGGGCTCGGCCCCGCTCTGTTGGCTCATGAAATGCAATTCCTCTCCGGAAAACCGTCTCAATACAGATCCATCCACACACGCCATACGCAGCGGATCGGCCAGGCCTAACCCACTACCTTCGGCAGGTTCCAGTGAAACACGATAGCCGCCATCCGCAACAGGAAGCACGCTAACCCGGCCCCTACACCAACAGCCACGCGAGGCAGATTCAGCTTCAGCCCGGCCACCAGGATCGCGGCTCCGAGCAGCGCCGCTGTCGCATAAACATCCGCACGCAGCACCGTCGGCACCTCGGCCAGCAGCAGGTCTCGCAGCGTACCTCCGCCGACTCCGGTAATGCCGCCCATCACGACAGCCATAACCGGGTGAATCTCGTAATCCAGTGCCTTGCCCGCACCCGCAACCGCGAAGAGCGCCAGTCCGGCCGCATCCAACGTGAGCATCAGCATGTTTGGAATTTCCTGCACAACCTGATGAAAGAAAAATGCGGTAGCCGCGCCAGCCAGGGCGATCGCCGTATACCGCCAGTCGCGGACCGCTCCCGGAGGAACGTCACCGATCAGCAGATCGCGAATCACTCCGCCGCCCACCGCTGTCACGAAAGCAAGTACAACCATCCCTAAGAAATCGAGGTTTCCGTGGATCGCAGCGATAGCGCCTTCAACCGCAAACAGAAACGTCCCTGCCATGTCGACTGCGGCCACCAGCCTGTCCGCTTTATTGGTCACATCTCTCCCAGGCATCAGTGAAAATGCTCTCGCCCCTGCCTCGCAGGTAGAAATCGTCTACGATGCTCTATAGACTCCGCGCACCGCAGCATCCAAGAAATGTACGTGAACGGTCCAGAGCGCGCAATTTCCGTGTTGAAGCGATACCTATGTTGAGCCTTTACCAACGATTGGTCATCGGTTGCCTGCTCCTCTTGGCAATCGTGCTCGGCATGACCTTTTATGTGAGGAGTTCGCTCCGCAACATGGCCGCGAGCGACTCCGTCATCGTGGCCCACGCCACCACCGGTCAGGCCGAAGCCCAGCGGCTCGCCAACGAAGAGGTGACCTGGGGCAATCATCTTCTCACCACCACCGAGGTCTGCGCTCTGTTCGCTCTTATCCTTGCGCCGTTCACCGTCTATTCCGTCATCCAGCCCCTCCGCGAGGTCGCAAAAAGCGCTAAGCGCATCGGCCAGGGCGACCTCAACGCGCGCATCGAGTGGCGTTCCAGCGACGACTTGGGTGCGATCGCCACTGAGGTCAACCGCCTTGTCGTGCGTATCCGCGATCTGCGCGAAACCGAGACCGGCCGCAGGCAAATGGAACACCAGCTGAGCGATGCGGTGCTGCAGTCGATCTTCGAACCCATCATCGTCACCGACGGCAAAGGGCAGCTGCTCAAGCTCAATCAGGCCGCCATCGAGTTGCTCGGCGAGGTCGCCAGCGACCGCATGGCGCTCACCAACACACCAGGCGGCGACAAGATTTTGAAAGCGGTCCGCGACGCGGTCTCCATGCAGCGCGCCGTCGCCAATGAGGGCGACGCCGCGCTGCTCCCCATGCGCATCGGCGAGGCGCAGCGCAGCTATCGCCTGCGCGCCACCCCGATGCGCGACGAAGACGGCAAGCTTCTCGGGGCCGTGACCGTGCTCGAAGATGTCACCCAGATGCAGGAGGTCGACCGCTTCAAGACCCGCTTCATCTCCGTCGCCTCGCAGAAGCTGCGCGACCCGTTGCAAAGAATTCGCCTCAGCCTCTACACCCTCGCCAAAGGCTTCGGCGGCGAGCTGAAGCCTCTGCAGGCCGATCTCTTGCAGGGCGCGGAAGAAGAGGCCGAGGCGCTCAATGACCTCATGGCCGATCTCATCGAGGTCGCCGAGCTCGATACCGGCCGCCGCGAGTTGAAAATCGAACGGCTTCGCCCCATCGACGTCTTGCAGGAGGCTGCCGACCGTTGGGTCGAGGAGGCCTGCGCCAGGCGGGTCGAGATCGAGGTCAAAGCCTTCGCCGATCTCTCCCACATCAACGCCGACCGCCGCGCGCTGCGCAGCATCTTCGACAACTTGCTCAGCAACGCAATCCGTTACACTCCAGCCGAAGGCTCGATCCTGCTCCGCGCCGAAGAGATCAAAGACCGCGTCCAATTCTTCGTTCGCGATAGCGGACGCGGCATCGAGGCCGAGCGCCTGCCCCAGATATTCGGCCGCTTCGACACCTCCGAGCGGTACCGGCGAGGGCACCGGACTTGGGCTCGCGCTGGTCCGCCGCCTCGTTGAGGCCCTTGGCGGACAAGTCGCCGTCGAGAGCCGCCTCGGTGCTGGCACCACCTTCAGCTTCACCGTCCCCATGTCCACCGTCCAGGCCACGCGCCATCCCGTGGAGGTGGGCTGATGCCCGACTCCAGCCCGAGAATCGACGCCGCATCGCCGACGAATCCAATCGACCCAACTGACCCGCCCGAACCGCATCAGCTCACGCTCACCGAGCCCGGCCAGAATATCGCCCCCGAGCCGGCCAACCTCCGCATCTACATCGGCGCGGCGCCCGGTGTAGGCAAGACCTTCCAGATGCTCGAGACCGCGCACCTGATGCGCAATCAGGGCATCGACGTCGTCATCGGCCTCATCGAAACGCACGGACGCGGCGACACCGCAGGCGATGATCAAAGACCTCGAGATCATCCCTCTCAAAGACATTCCCTACCGCTCCGTCGTTCTGCACGAGATGGACCTCGACGCCGTTCTCCGGCGTCATCCCCACACCGTCATCGTCGACGAGCTTGCGCATACCAACGTTCCCGGCTCGCGCAATCGCAAGCGCTACGAAGACGTGCTCGAGCTGCTCGACGCGGGCATCAACGTCATGACCGCCGTCAACGTCCAGCACCTCGAGACGCTCAACGATGCGGTCGCGCGTTCGGCAAGCACGGTCATCCGCGAGACTGTCCCCGACAGCCTGCTCAAACGTGCCGACGAAGTCGTCAACGTCGACGTCACCGTTGAGGAGCTTCGCGACCGTCTCCGCAAGGGCAAAATTTACGCCCCCGAAAAAGTGGAGCAATCGCTCGCCAACTTCTTTCGCAAGGGAAATCTCAGCATGTTGCGCGAGCTCGCGCTGCGCACCACCGCCGAAACGGTGGGCGCGGCGGCTTCACAATACCGCCGCACTCAGGGGCTCGAGCAAGCCCCTATGCCTGAGAAAGTAATGGTCTGCCTCTCCGAGCGCCCCGGCGCAGATCGCCTGCTCCGCGTCGGAGCCCGCATCGCTGGTCGCCTCGCAACCAACTGGTACGTCGTCTACGTCGAGCCGCCCGGCAACGACAATCGCCACGGCGATCCCGAGGCCTTCCAGCGTATGGAGGAGTATCTCAAGCTCGCCCGCGACCTCGGCGCAAAGATCGTCCTGCTCAAAAGCAAACGCGTCGCCGACGCCCTCATCGCGCTTCGCCCAGCAGGAGAACATTTCCCACGTCGTCTTCGGCCAGCCAGTCCGCTCCCGCTTCGACATCCTCATCCGTGGCTCAGTCCTCAACCGCTTCCTCTCCGAAATCCGCGACGTTACCGTCCAGGTCGTCCCCATGACCAAACTCAAGCGCGAGCGCTGACCGCCTCACTCATCGGGTGCCCAATTCAAGCCATCCGTTGGCTTGAGTGGGATAACGAGCGCCCCGTGCATGGCCATTTTCCGCTCCACAGACGTCGGGATGTTCTAATAGGTTCGATCGAATTTACTCTCGGAGTTCCTCGACAATGCGCAAGCACTATCTCCTTTTTGTAGCCGTCGCTACCATCGCACTCAGCGCATCAGCACAAAACTCAACCTGGCCGCCCCCGGCAAGTCTCACCACTCTCCCGCTGTGGCCCAATGCAGTTCCGGGGGCGCCTCTGAAAACCACAGGTCCCGAAGCCGACACGACGACGGCTAAAGATCGCGCCGTCGCGGACAAGCCGGTGATCCGCATCGGCAACGTCACCGTGCCGACGCTCACCGTCTATCCGCCCAAAACCCCTAACACCGGTGCCGCCATCGTCGTCTTCCCCGGAGGCGGCTACAACATCCTCGCCATCGATCTCGAAGGAACCGAGGTCTGCGACTGGCTCAACTCCGCCGGCGTCACGTGTGTGCTCGTGAAGTACCGCGTGCCCGGAACCGGCCCCTATCCCAAATCCGATGCCGCGCTCCAGGACGCGCAGCGCGCCATGGGCATAGTCCGCCAACACGCCGCCGAATGGCATATCGATCCCAAACGAGTTGGGGTGCTCGGCTTCTCCGCCGGAGCACATCTCTCGGCGGCCATCAGCACCCACTACGACAAGCGTCTATACGAACCCGTCGACGCCGCCGATCAGCTCAGCTGCCGTCCCGATTTCGCGGTCGTCGTCTATCCCGGCTATCTCGCGCTCGCCGACAAGGATTTCGCGCCCAACGCCGATATCATCCCAACCGCCGACACTCCGCCCACCTTCATCGTCCAGGCCGAAGACGACACAGTCCACGTCGAAAACGCAGTCGTCTATTTCATGCAGCTCAAGAAAGCCAAGGTCCCCGCCGAATTACACATCTACACCGAAGGCGGACACGGCTACGGCCTCCGCCGCACCAAACTCCCAGTAACAACCTGGCCCCAAACCGCCCAAATCTGGCTGCAAACCATCGCTGTCCTGCCCGCAAATTAGACTTCTGAGAGCTGACGCAGTTGTTATGAAGGGGCACGGCTTCAGCCGTGCCATTGGCAAATAGAGATAGAAAGACCTTCAGCCCCGAAATGCAACGAGGGTGCCCCATCCTACGCGGCATTATCGGGTAGGGTGGGTTTCACAATAGGTCGCTCGACAAAATCTACTCATACCGCAACGCAATGATCGGATCAATCCGCGTCGCACGCCGCGCCGGAAAATACGCAGCAGCCAAAGTCACTACGGCGATCACAACAACAGCCCCAATCAGCGTGCTCGGGTCCCAAGGACTCAACCCAAACAGTCCCGCCTGGATCGCACGGCTCGCAGCAAGCGTCGCCGGTACGCCCAGCGCAACACCAATCCCCAGCAGGATCAGCGATTGCCGCAGCACCAGCCAAAGCACCTCGCCCGTGCCAGCGCCGAGCGCAATGCGAACGCCGATCTCATTCGTCCGCCGAACCACGCTGTAAGTCATCACTCCATACAGGCCAATAGCGCATAACGCAACCGCCAGAACCGAGAAGAACCCCGACAACTGCGACACCAGCCGCTGCTGGCCGATCAGGCTATCGAGCAATTCACTGATCGACTGCATATCGAGGATCGGCAGGTTCGGATCGATCTCCGCCAACGCCGCCCGCACCTCGCCTGCAATCGCGTTCGGATCACCGGCCGTCTGCACCTGCAGAAAAAACGCGTACTGGTCGTCTTCGGTAAGCTGCATCACCGCAAGATAAGCCATCGGATCATGCACTTCGCCCGCATGGTTATAAGTCGCGTCGCGGACGACGCCCACAATCTGCCAAGTGCCCTTCACGCTCGGATCGGCGACCGTAAAGCTATGTCCAATCGCATCTCCATTCGGAAAGTACTTATCCGCGAGCGTCTGGTTCACAACCACCGCCTTGGTCGATGTCGCCGTGTCCTGTGCCCCGATCGTCCGCCCACGCAACAGCGGTATCCCCAGCGTCTCAAAATATCCCGGCGAAACCCGATTGAGCAGCGTGCTCACATCCTCATTCTCTTTGATAGGCCGACCCACGATCGTGATAGGCGATCCCCAGTTGCCATGGAACATCGGCGGCCCACCGGAAAGCGTCGCCGAACGCACACCCGGTAGCGCATCGATCCGACCCAAAATCCGGTCATAGAGTGCGTTCAACTGCTCCGGCTTATAACCGGCGAACTTTGGACTCGTTGTCACCACCAAAATATTCGTCCGGTTGAAGCCAAGGTCCTGGCTGTGCAGGTTATGCAGCGTCCGCAGAAATAGTCCCGCCACAGCCAGCAGCACCAGCGAAAGCATCACCTGTCCAGTCACCAGAAGATTCGGCATCAGCCTTCCCGAGCGGCCGCCCGCGCCGGCTGCGGTCCGCGAATTCGCATTGAGCGCACCGGTCACATCCGTCCGCGAAACTCGTAACGCAGGTGCAAGACCAAAGAGCAACCCAGTCAGCACGCAAGTGGCAGAAGTAAACGCCAGCACCCGCAAATCCGGACTCGCCTCCAGAGCCGTATGCGAACTCGGCCCGACAATGAACTTGATTAGAATCCGCGTCCCCGCAAACGCAAGCACCAGGCCTAACGCCCCGCCAATGAACGCCAGCAGCAACGTCTCGGTAAGCACCTGCCGCACGATCCGCGCTCGGCTCGAGCCCAGCGCCAGCCGAGTAGAAAACTCTCGCTCCCGCGCCGCCGCCTTCGCCAGCAAAAAGTTCGCCAGGTTCGCACAGGCAATCAGCAGCACAATCGCCACAATCCCCATCAGCACCGCCAACGGCGCCTCATACTGATCACGAAGACCCGAGATACCGGCGCCTCCCGGCAACAATTGAACAGAGTATCGCGCAATCTCCTTGCGTCGCGCCTCCGTTACCTGCCCGCCCTCGTGCTCGGCCATGGACTGCTGTAGCTGGGCGCTCACCCAAGCCTGAGCTTCCGGCAGAGTCACCCCGGCCTTGCGCCGCGCCATCATATGCACCCAGTACAGGTTCGACGAATCCAGCATCATTGGCTGCTGCATCACCTCCGCCTGCATCGTGATCGGCACCCACATGTCCGGCGAGCTTTGGTTCAGATCGACCCCATAAAAGCTCGCCGGCATCACACCGATCACCGTAAAAAGCGTGCCGTTGATCTTGATCACACGCCCGATAACAGAGGGATCCGCAGCCAACTCCTGCTGCCAGTACCGATGGCTGATCACCGCGACAGGACTGCGCCCCGGAGCATCGGTGTCCGCTGGAGCAATGGTCCTTCCCAGGATCGGCTCCGCACCCAACACCGAAAAGAACGTGCCGGAAACAAGATGGCTGAACGCCTGAGTCGCCGCTCCGCCGCCTTGCATTCCAGAACGCACACTGATCTGCACCGGGAAACTGCCGAAAGCACACACTCCCTCGAACTTTGCTGTTTGACCATTTTCCTGATCGCGCTCGAGTCGCTTGTAAAAGTCGTAGGTGAAAATGTCGATCGGCCGGGGATGATCAAAGCCGCCCAGGATGCCCCCGCCAGTCGCCTTGCCAAATGACACCAGCTGTTGCGGATCGCGCACCGGTAGCGACTTCAACAGCAGATCGTTGATCAGCGTAAAGATCGCGGTGTTCGCCCCAATGCCAAGCGCCAGGGAAAGCACCGCAACAATCGAGAAACCCGGAGACTTCAGCAGTTGCCGCGCACCATAGCGAATGTCCTGCCAAAGCGATTCAACCGTCGATTCCCAGCCCGCGGACCACACCTTATGCCGCACACTTTCCTCCGTCCCAATCTCACGCTTGGCTGAACGCACCGCTTCCTCCGGAGTCATTCCACGCCGAACCTTTTCGTCCACAGCAGCCTCGACATAGCCGCGCAGCTCTTCTTTGATATCCTCGTTCCGCTGTTCACTATGAAGAAGCGCCTTCGCCCCACTTGACAGACTTTTGAATACTGACATGACGCTACCCCCACGCTTCCTGAATCCGCCCTAAGCTTCCATAATCCGGCTGATAGCGGCGATCTGCCGTCCCCACTGCTGCGTCTCTTCTTTCAAAGCTCTTCGTCCTGCAACCGTAAGCAGGTAGTACTTCGCCCGCCGGTTGTTCTCCGTAGCCCGCCACTCCGCCTTGATCCTGCCGCCGCGCTCCATCCGGCTCAGCGCGGGAAAGAGAGACCCCGGATTCACACTAAATACCCCACCGCTGATCTGCTCAATGCGCAACGCGATCCCATAGCCATGCATCGGTTCGAGTGCCAGCGTCTTCAGCACCAGCATCTCCAGGGTTCCCTGCACCAGTTCGCTCGATTGATCCGCCAAGCCAAAGTCTCCTCTTGATTATCTAGTGATACGGCCTCTCCTCTTGATTGTCAAGAGGAAGAAGAGAAAACACCGCCCTTGAACGCCTGCCAGCGGCCACTATTTGTTTGTCAATCGGGGAAAGGATCACACCGGGCCACTGGGGTGGGCCTGGTTTGGAAATCTAACCGAACAGCTTCATAATCCCACTTGCCGCAACATCCGGCTGCAAGAAACTTGGCAAAGAACCGAAGTCGGCAGCCACCGCTTCGGCAGCGAGATATCCGCTCCTGGCGGCACTCTCCATCGTCGAAGGCCAGCCGGTAGCAGTCCAGTCTCCCGCAAAATAGATGCCATCCCACGGGCTTTTCGAAGGCGGCCTCACGTCATCCAGCCCGGGCAAAACCGAGAACGTCGCTCGCGCCTCTTTCAGAATCCCGCTCTTCACAACCTTCGCCCGCTTCACCTCAGGAAAGAAGGAAGCCAGCTCCGCAAGGGCGCCATCGAGTATCTCCGACCGTTCCATCTTCAACTGTGCCGCCGATGCGGCGATCACTAACTCCACATAGCTTCCCTTCTCTTCGGGATAACTCCGAATCCGCGACTTATGAAAGACCCACTGAATCGTCGTATCCAGCAGAGCAGCATGGTGAAGATCGGTAATCTGCCGATCGAACCACAGATGCACCGTCGTATACGGCGCATGAACGAAGCGCTGAAGACTCTGTTCAAGCTGAGTCAGCCGCCGTCGATCTCGGCAATGCCGAAATCAGCTTCTGTGTCTGCTCAAACGGAAGCGCCAAAACCACAGCGTCCGTCGATTGCTCTTCCGACGCAGCCTGAATTGTCCATCGGCCATCATTGCCCGCGGTAATGGCCTCAGCCCCACTCCGAAGGTATAGCTTCCCGCCCAAAGAATCGAACTGCCGCGCCGCCGCCGAGTAAAGATCGCTCAGCGGAACGGTCGGAATCCCCAACCTCGCTCCCAAAGGTGACTTCAGGAACAGCTCGCGAAAAACCTTGGCGCCAATCCTGAGTGAGCAATTCGCAAAGCTGTCATTCAGCGTGCAAAGAACCACCGGCTCCCAAAAATGCCGTATAGCCAGCGGAGTCTGAGCAGTGCGCTTCAGCCATTGCTCCAGGCTGACCTCATCGTCAGGTGCCTTAGCGGAGAGAAACTCAGTCATCCCCCGAGCAATAGCCAATTTATCCGATACGCCAAGCATCGGTGCGCGTAGAAAGGAGTCGCTGAAATGCAGCGGCGCAGGCAGCCCATTGGGATGAAAACTGCTCCGTCGTCCACCCGGCTCCAGAAACACAAGCTCGTCATACCAGCGAATCTTCCCCGCCGCTCCCGACGACTCCAGCAGATGAATCAGATTCGTGCAGCATCCCAGCAGCACATGCTGGCAATCCACAACCTCATGCAGCGCCGGATGCTCATAGGAAGAGGCCCGTCCGCCAACATAAGGCCGTCGCTCGAGCAATGTCACGTCGTAACCAGCCCCAGCCAGCGCGCACCCGGCGGCCAGGCCCGCGACCCCCGCGCCAACAACTGTAACTGTTGATGTTACGTTCTTGCTCATGCTGCCATTCGCCGCGGGCCCGCATGGCCGACAGTCAGGAACCACGTCATCCGCGGCGCCTAAGGGTGCGCAAAGTGCCCCAACCCAGAATCGCCAGTTTCTCGTAGGTTGGAACGCTCACCCGCGCAGCAAAGACGTTGTACTCCAGGCCCTTAATCTTGAGCAGCAGCCGATGATAAATCGTGATCAGCACCCACAGCGCCGGACGGCTATCCGCATCAATCAACGGCAACAGTCTCTTGCCTGACTCGTAGTACTCCTCCGCACGCCGCGCCTCCCACTGCAGCAACTCCCGTACAGGCTCGTCAAGACCGCCTCCGTCATGCACCGCTGCTAATTGCTCTGGAGTTACCCCAAATCGGCGCAGGTCTTCGAGCGGAAGATAGATGCGCATGCGTTCCGCATCTTCTCGCACATCACGCAGAATATTCGTCAACTGGAAGGCAATTCCTGTCTCCTCCGCGAGCTTTTCCGCACGCGGATCCCGATAGCCAAAGATACGAATGCAGACCAACCCAACCACCGAGGCGACTAAGTAACAATACCGGCGCAGCTCTTCAAAGCTCTCATACGTGTCATAACTCGGCCCACCAGAACTTACTCCGGCTTCACCCCGGCGCAGATCCATGGTTGTCCCCTCAACAAGCTGCTCAAGCAGCCTCGACGGAATCTCAAACCGCCTCTGCGCATCGCGCAAAGCTAGAAAGACCGGGTCATCGGTAACTTCGCCATCTGATGCCCGATGCCAAGCGGCAAGCCATCGATCGAGCCTTATCTGGCGCTCCACAACAGAAACACTTTCGTCGTCCGAGAGATCGTCGGCATGGCGCATGAACGCATAAACCGCGCAAATCGCATCCCGTTTCGCCTCGGGCAGCGCGACAAAGGCGTAATAGAAATTCTTGGCTTCCTTTCGGGCAATCTCTCTGCAGATTCGATAGGCTTCTGCAATCTGGGGCGCTCTCGGCCCTTGCGGTGCTCCCACGGTCGCATCCATTTTCGCTTCCACGATCAGGCAGCCACCCTGGGACGCTCTCGATGCTTGCCCCCACGCGAAACCAGCTTGCCGCTCAAAGCCGTCAGCAGCAACGCGGCCTTACGCCACTTGGAGATCGCCGGCCGCGCGCGCAGCACATCATAATCCTGGGCCTCAATCGCATTCAGAATCTCGAGGCCGCCGCGCGTGAAGAGATCCAGGTCGAGCGCAAGATCACGATCGACCATGCCAATCAACGGCGCGCCCGCCGCAAACATCTTCCGCGCTTCGCTGACCTCATACCTGATAAGTTCCCGAAACACCGCAGTGCTCACTCCGGAAGCAATTGTCTCTTCATCAACCCCAAATCGACGCATATCTTCGCGCGGAATATAAATGCGCCCGCGATCGTAATCAGAGCGAACATCCTGCCAGAAATTCGCCAGCTGCAGCGCCGAGCAGGTGAAATCGGAGAGCCGAAACATCTCCGCATCGCGATAACCGCACGCATACAGCACCAGGTGCCCAACCGGATTGGCCGAATAGCGGCAATAGCCCAGCACTTCCGCCATCGACTCAAATCGAGTCACCGTCTGGTCCCGTCGAAACGCCACGAGCAAATCGGCGAAGGGCTCTTTCGGGATGTCGCATTCCTGAATCGTCGCAGCCAGCGCGACAAATACCGGATGCCGCGCTACACCGGCGTAACACGCATCCAGCTCCTCGCCCCACAGATCCAGCAGAGCCAGCGACTGGTCACGGTTCCCCACCTCATCGCCAAGATCGTCCGAGATGCGGCAATAGGCATAGATGCTTTGAAAATGCGGCCGCAGACGCTTCGGCAAAAACCACGACGCCACATGGAAATTCTCGTAGTGTGTCTCGGTGAGCCGCTTGCAATATTCGCGTGCCTCTTCGAGCCTCGGAGGCGCAGCCGGAATCCCATATTCAGGTGGCAACGCCGCCCAGCCTAGCCGCAACAATTCAGCTTTGGCCAGCGTTTGAGGGGTAAGCTCGTCTTGAGTCTGCGTAACGGGCAAGGCCAGTAACTCCGCGCCACCTTGAAGGTGCGGCATACCTCCCGATTATCTCAGGAATAGAGCTTCGCTCGATCTTGGGACTCTACTTCAGGGGATGATCGCGGTCTTGATGTCGTTCGAGCGGTCCATCAACTTGCGGAAGACGCCGTTCAGCTCCGTCAGCCGCGCTCGCCCGGTGATGTACTCGCTGCACTTGAAGCGGCCGCTCGCCACAATCTGGAAGGCGCGGCGGCAAGATGCCGGCGTGTGGTGGAAGCTCGACTTTAAAGTGATGTCGTTGTAGTGCAGCCGGTTGGTATCGAGCGAAACTCTGGTCCCCGCAGCGCAGCCGCCAAAGAAATTTACCGTCCCGCCCTTGCGCACCATATCGACCGCCCACTGCCAGGTAGTCGGCGTCGCTGCCGCGTCGATCGCAATGTCCACACCCCGGCGCTCTTCGGTAAAGCCGCGCACCGCCTCGATCACGTCGCGCGCCCCGACAGTCTTGACGACTTCTTGCGCACCAAACAGGCGCGCGCTCTCTACCTGCTCCGGCCGCTTGACCACGGCAATGACGCGCAGGCCGCTCAACTCCGCCGCGTGGATAAACATCAGCCCGATCGGTCCCGCTCCGATCACCGCAATCGAATCCCCGGGCCGCGCGCCGCTCTCTTCCAACCCGCGCACCACGCAGGCCAGCGGCTCCGTCAGCGCGGCATGCTCCAGAGGAACGTGGGCCGGAACAATCAGCGTGTTCTTCTCGACAATGCGCGCCGGAATCCGAATGTACTCGGCATACGCGCCGTTGTTAAAAAGCAGATCTTCGCACAGGTTTTCCTGCTCGCGTTTGCACCAGAAACATTTCCCGCACGGCGCGGAATTCAGCGCCACCACCCGCATCCCGGGCTCGAACTGCGAAACACCTGCGCCTACCTCGCGCACTACTCCGGCGAGCTCATGGCCAAACAGCGCTGGCAGCGCCAGCATCTTGGCGTGGTAGCCGCGGCGATAGGTCTTCAGATCGGTGCCGCAGGTCAGCGCGGCCTGCACTTCGACCACGATCTCGCCCGGCTCGGGTCGGGGCATCGGAACGCGCTCGATCCGGACATCTTCTTGGCCATACAGCACCGCGGCATTCATTTCAGTAACTTCAGTTAGCATGGCGTCCATTTCTCTAGCCGCTCTCCGGCTATCAGGCGCACGGATGGATCATGATCTTCATGGAACTCGCACTGGGATGCGAAGCAATCTCGATCGCCTCGACCGCTTGTTCGATCGGAAAACGATGGGAGATGAGCCGGGTCAGATCGAACCCATTCCGATATCCATCAAACACCAGCTTAGCCCCTTCGTCTTGTATCTCCGCCGAGGAACTATAGGACCCCAGCAAGCTCTTCTCATCCATGCAAACGACAGCTGGATCGATGGTCACCTCGCCATGCTGGGTCTGCGCAAAGAGCAGAATTCGCCCGCCAGGCCGGGCCGCATCCATCGCCGGACGAATCAAACCATTGCCGCCGACCGCAAGAATCACGACATCGGCGCCGCGGCCTTCGCTCTGCGCCCGCGTCACAGCGACCACGTCTTCGTTTGAGGCATCAATCGGATGCGACAGGCCATACGTCGCGGCTATCTTATGCCGCTCCGCATAAAGGTCTGAGGTCAAAACCTTCGCTCCGGTGCGCGCCGCCAGCGTCGCCAGCAATATCCCGATCGGACCCTGGCCGATCACCAGCACCGTCTCATCCGCGCTCGATCTTCAGGTTGCGTACGGCCTTGAAGCAGGTGTTCACCGGCTCCACAAACGCCGCCTGCTCAAACGGCACGTCGTCGGGAATCTTCACCAGCCCGCGGCGCACGATCCAGTCCATCACCCGCACATACTCGGCAAAGCCACCGCCGGACGGCTCAAAGCCCGCCGTGCGTGCCAACTCGCTTGTAGCTGTCGCACTGGGCAAAGGTCTTCTTGCGGCAGTAGTAGCAGTCGCCGCACGGAACGTGATGAAAGACCACGACGCGGTCGCCCGGCTTAAAGTCATCCACTTCCCGCCCAACCGCCGCAATCACCCCCGCCGTCTCATGACCAAAGATGCGCGGCGCGGAATGCGATCCGGTATGGATCTTCTTCAGGTCAGTCCCGCAAACCCCGCAGGAATGCACCCGAATCAGCACTTCACCGGCCCCGATCGCCGGGACCGGCATCTCTTCGAGGCGCACGTCGTTGATGCCGCGATAGACCGGCGCCTTCATCCGCTGGGGAAGAGCGTCGGCTACCAGAAATGGGCCTGTTTCAGTCAAGGTTGCCATAATGTCGTCTTATATCCTACGCCTATCGAAAGGGCGGGGTAAGTGGAATGTGGAATCCAACCCCAGGCCAGTCGGTGTGTCTCTCCACCCAATTCACTCTCGCTCGTCGCCAAGATAGCTTAGAAGCTCCCGGCTCAAATTCCGCGCCGCCATGCCGCTGTCTTTCGCCAGCTTTGCGACGGGCTTCCACAGTATCGGCCGCAGGGCCGCATAGACTGCAAACGATGCCTGCCGGAATTGCCCATCTGCTGTCGTAAACCTCTCCATCCCCGGCAGATCAAAATCGTACCCATCGGAGATCCCTTTGATCGCCGAGAAAGGAATCTTGTTCCGCCGCGCCGCCTCCGCTACCGTCGACGCCTCCATATCCACCAGGTCGGCAGAGTACATCTTGCGCAGCCGACGCTTGTCTTCGACTGTCGTCACCACGTTAGTCGTCACCAGCACCGCACCAGAGCCATTCAGCCCATCGGACTCACTGGTTTCCATGACCTCGCCGGTCACCGGGTTCACGATCTCGCTCACGTGCCAGACGCCTCCCGGCACCATCGCGGCATGCAGCCCGCCAGCCCACCCCGCCGAGATGATTCTCCGAATCGGACCCAGCCGTAACACCGCCGCCGTCGCCAGCCTGGCCCGTTGCGAGCCAAGTCCCGCAAAGGCTGCCACAGCCCCATCGCGAGGTATAAATAGTGACGCCCTCCGGGGTTTCCTCGCGCTTCCATCCCCTCACCAGGGGACGAAGCTCGCCGGCCATCGCGGCCACGATCGCAATGCGTGCTTTCACTTCACTGCCCTCGCTTCCGCCTTCACATAACCGTTCGCACGAAACCATTCCACCGCCGCTCGCAGCGCCGGATACACCGGCGCCTGCTGGAAGCCAAGCTCCCGCTCCGCTTTGGCCGACGAGGCAAACATCATCTTCTTGCCCATCCTCACTGCCTCGACGGTCGCACGCGGCTCCTTGCCAAGCAGGCGTCCGGTTAAAGTTCTCATCAAAGAAGGCGAAGGCCATAGCCACCCAGTGCGGCACCTTCGTCGTCGGCGAAGGCAGGCCCGTAATCGTCGACAGCTTGTCCAGTATCTGCTTCAGCGTCAGGTTCTCACCGCCCAGAATGTACCGCTCCCCAAATCTTCCCATCGTCAGCGCGTCCGCATGAGTGCGAGCCACTTCGCTCACGTCCACCAGATTCAGCCCGGTATCAACATACGCCGGAAACTTGCGGTTGAGGAAGTCAAGAATAATGCCGCCGGTCGGAGTAGGCTTCAAATCGTTGGCTCCGACCGGAGTCGTCGGATTCAGAATCACCACCGCCTGCCCCGCCTGCGCCGCCTGAATCGCCTCCTGCTCGGCAAGAAACTTCGAACGCTTGTAGTGTCCGATCATGTCGGCAAGAGAGACCGGCGACGCCTCATCGAGCAATCGTTCCATCGCTGCGAAAACCCATCGTCGCCACACTCGAGGTGTAGACAAAGCGAGGAACTCCCTGCTCCCGGGCAATCTGAAGCAGGTTCCGCGTTCCATCCACATTGGCGGCATACATCGCCTTCGGGTCCCGCACCCACAGCCGGTAATCGGCCGCCACATGCATCACCGCATCGCAACCGGAAACAGCCGCGCGCAATGACTCTGGCTCACGAAGATCGCCAACGACGGTTTCGCCCGCGATGCCTTCCAGATTGTCGGTCCGGCTCGTCTTCCGCACCAGCAGACGCAGATCCGCGCCCCGGCCTGCAAGCTCACGCGCCACATGGCTGCCCACAAACCCTGTTGCGCCTGTAAGGAAGACTTTCATTGAAGATGGGAATTCGGCGGAAACTGTGGCTTCCTAGCTCCAAAGCGTCCGGCACGATGCCGATGTTCTTCTCCCCGGCCGCCTTCTTCTTCTGATACTGCGCAACCCAGGCTTCCCAGTGCTTCCCGCCGCGCGGTCTTTGCCAAACTCCAGCCGCGCGATCTCCGCATAAGGAATCGAAAGCTTCTCATTCGAAGTCGCGGGATAAAGCCGCACCATCGAATCCTCAAGCGACTTGCCCGTCTTCCGGTCAAAGATATAGCCCTCGAGCTTCGAGCCATCCTTGCGCGTGATCACGATATCGCCGCGATAATCAAAGGCCTTCTCGAAAGCGTCGAAAACCTCGGCGTCGGTCGCCAGCTCCGGAATCCAGCCCTCCAGATTGTCATGCGTGAAATCCAGCCGCAACCTCAACGCTATCGGGATCCAGCATCGCCGTCTTTTGACTATCTTCCATCCGAACCTCTCCGCAAACCAGTCGTGGCCGCTAGTCCCTAGTCCCTATGTCCCTAGACCCGCATCTCCTCGGCTTCCCTCGCAGGCTCAGCAATCTGCACCAGCGGCCCATGTCCGGCCTCAGTCGGACGATTCAACAGATCAAGCGCGCCACGGTCTTCATACTTGCTGAACAACGTGCCCTTCACCATGCTGATAAAACCGTTCAGCGTCGTAAAGCCATGCTGTACGGCGCTCGGCTCATAGCCACAGCTCACCATGCAGTTCGCGCATTTCGGATTGCCGCTCTCCGTGCCGTAGCCGTCCCAGTCGGTCAGTTCCATCAATTCTTTGAAGGTATCGACATAGCCGTCCTGAAGCAGATAGCACGGCTTCTGCCAGCCAAAGATGTTGTAAGCCGGCGAACCCCAGGGCGTGCACTTGTAATTCTGCTTACCCATCAGGAACTCAAGGAACAGCGGGGACATATTGAACTTCCAGCTCTTCTTCCGGTTCGACAGGATCGCCCGGAAAAGCCTCCGCGAACGCGCACGCCCCAGAAAGTGCTTCTGATCGGGCGCCTTGTCATAGGTGTAGCCCGGGGAGAGCACCATCCCCTCAACGCCCATCGCCATCACCTCGTCGAAGAATGCGCGAGCGCTGTTGGCGTCCGCCCCGTCGAAGAGGGTGTAATTCGTCGTCACGCGGAAGCCGCGCTTCACCGCCTCTTTGAATTCCCTCAACGGCAATGTCGTATCCGCCCTCGCGGCAGACCGAGAAATCATGGTGCTCGCGCTGACCATCGAGATGGACCGAGAATGTCAGATACTTCGAAGGAGTAAACTCCGGCAGCCGCTTCTTCAGTTCCAGCGCGTTGGTGCAGAGATAGATGTACTTCTTCCGCGCGATCAGGCCGTTCACGATCTCGACAATCTGCGGATGCAGCAACGGCTCGCCGCCAGGAATACTCACCATCGGCGCGCCACATTCCTCAACCGCCGCAAAGCATTCTTCCGGCGAGAGGTTCTTCTTCAAAATGTGCGGCGGATACTGCACCTTGCCGCAACCCGCGCAAGCAAGGTTGCAGCGAAAGAGCGGCTCCAGCATCAGCACCAGCGGATACCGTTCGCGCCCCTTGAACTTCTGCCCCAGGACGTAAGTCGCCACCGTCCACATCTGAGAAATCGGAACAGCCATCAGTAAATTCTCCCAGCGTGGTAAGTTCTCGTCACCACACAAAATTTGTCATCCTGAGCGACCCTGACCCTGAGCATCGCGAAGGGAAGGGGAGCCGAAGGACCTGCAGTTTCAGCGCTGCCTCAATGATCGCATTCCTTCAAATCCGAACGAACTTCCTAGTCCCTAGTCCCTAAGTCCCTAGTCACTAGCTTTTCGCCATCGCCTTGCGATAAGTCGTCAACGCCAACAGCGGGAAATAATCCCGATACAAGTGATACGCAAGATAAAAGACCCGCGGGAATCCAGTCCCCGTATAAGTCGCCTGCTTGCCCGCGCCCGCTCCAATAGCTCTCGTCCCACGACCCATCCGCCAGCTGATGCGTCAGCAGCCAGCGCACGCCCTTGGCCACAGAGTCGCTCCGCGTATCGCCCGCCGCCAACAATCCCAGCAGCGCCCACGCCGTCTGCGAAGGAGTACTCTCCCCAATGCCGCGCGTACCCGGCTCATCGTAGCTGTGCAAGCTCTCGCCCCATCCGCCATCGGCATTCTGCACCATGCGGATCCACTCCGCCGCCTGCTGGATCTGCGGCTCATGGTTCCAAACCCCAATCGCCTCCAGCCCGCGCAGCACCAGGAATGTGCCGTACAGATAGTTCACGCCCCAGCGGCCAAACCAGCTTCCGTCCGGCTCCTGCTGGTCATAGATGAACTTGATCGCCTTCTCCACCCGCTTGTCGCGCTGCGTGTAGCCGTAAGTCGCCAGCGTCTCCAGAATGCGCCCCGTAATATCGACCGTCGGCGGATCAAGCATCGCATTATGGTCGGCAAACGGAATGTACTGGAAGATCATCTTCGTGTTGTCTTTATCGAAGCTCGCCCAGCCGCCATTCCGGCACTGCATCGCAAAGATCCAATCGATCGCCCGCTTCGCCACGTCGTACTGGTAGCGCTCGCGCGGATTATCCACCTTGTTCAGCGCCAGCAGCACCTGCCCGGAATCGTCCACATCCGGATAAAACTCATTGTTGTGCTCGAAAGCCCAACCACCCGGCTCGGCGCTGCGTACCTTCACCGCCCAGTCGCCCTTATGCCGCACTTCCTTCGACAGCATCCAGTCGACCGCCTTCAGCAGCCGCGGATCGTTGCGCGGAACATCAGCCTCGCCCAGCGCAAAGACCGCCTGCGCCGTGTCCCACACCGGGGAGACGCAGGGCTGCATGCGGAAGGTCGGCACCGGGTAATCCGGCGTGCCGTCCGGCTCATCGATGCCCAGCTTCTCAAACTCATCCATCGCCCGGATCACCTGCGGATCATCCAGCGAATAACCCAGGTGCCGCAGCGCAATGATCGAGTTCAGCATCGCCGGATAGATCGCACCCAAACCGTCCGACATCTCCAGCCGCTCCAGCATCCACTTCTCGGCCTTCTTCAGCGCAATCTGCCGCAGCGGACGAATATGCACCCGCTCGGCAAGATGAATCAGCCGATCGGTCGCCAGGAAGAAGTTCCTCCAGCTGACCAGCTTCTTCCGATCAAACTTCAATCGAAGATCGGCGTTCTCACGACCCCCAACAAACAGCTCATCGATCCCCTGCTCCGGAGCCAGCTTCTTGAACGGCTTCTTCGCATAAAGAATCGACAGCGGCACCAGGATCGCCCGCGACCACGAAGAAATCTCGTAAATATTGAAGTAAAACCAGTTCGGGAAGAGAACAATCTCGGGAGGAATCGCGGGAACTGCGTCGTAGTCGTACTGCCCGATCGAGCAGAGATAAATCTTGGTGAAGGTATTACACTCGACCACGCCGCCATGGGCCAGAACCCACTCCCGCGCCTTCGCCATCGCCGGCTCGTCGGGAGACATCCCCATCAGCTTCCCCGCCAGGTAACACTTCACCGACAAGCTGATATTCGACGGGCCCGCCAGGATAGATCGACCAGCCGCCATCTTCTTTCTGATAGCGAAGAATCTCGTTCATCGCCCGCTGCATCTTGCCCGGATCGCCCGTCCCCAGCAGCACATGGCCGAAGATGTAATCCGCCTCGAGCATCGCGTCGGCTTCAAGCTCTCCGCACCAATAGCCGTCGGGGTGTTGCTGATCGAGAAGATAATTCCGCGCCCGCAATGCCGCGCTGGAGACTTCCTCCAGCGTCGCATCCATTCTTCCGAATTTAGGGGAGGCGGCCTCTGCTACTGCTCTGGCTCCGGCCTGCGATGCCGCGAATTTTTGACTTACTTTGAATACGTTCATCGTTTCGATAACCGAATTACTACCCGGCCTGCGCCACGCGCTCGAAACAGATTCGAGCTTCGAAAAGGGCTAGACGCCCACCGGGCTTGCAACCGGAGCCGCCGCGATCGCCTGCACAATCTCAGGAGGCAGACCGAAGCGCACATTCTCTGGCATCACTTCTACTTCTTCGACGCTGCCGAAACCCTTTTGACGCAAATAATTGACCACGTCCTCAACCAGCACTTCAGGTGCCGATGCGCCGGCCGTTAAGACCACCGTCTTCACGCCCTCAAGCCACTCCGGACGAATCGACCCTGAGTTCTCGATCAGGTAACTCTGCGTGCTCAGGTTCCGCGAAACCTCGACCAACCGATTCGAGTTCGAACTGTTATCCGAACCCACCACCAGCACCAGGTCCGCCTCATGCGCGACATTCTTCACCGCAACCTGGCGGTTCTCGGTGGCATAGCAAATGTCCTGCGAATGAGGCCCGGCAATCTTCGGGAAACGCTCTTTAAGGGCGGTGATAATGTCGCGAGCCTCGTCCAGACTCAGCGTCGTCTGCGTCAGGTACGCGACCCTCTCCGGATCAGGAACCACCAGCGACTGCACCTCTGCGACGTTCGAAACCACCTGCGTCACATCCGGAGCCTCGCCCAGAGTCCCCTCAATCTCGTCGTGGTCGCGATGCCCGATCAGCACCAGCGAATATCCCTGCTTGGCAAACTTCACCGCCTCCACATGGACCTTCGTCACCAGCGGGCAGGTCGCATCAATCACCTTGAGCTTTCGCTCCTTGCTGCGCTCGCGCACCGCCGGCGAAACGCCGTGGGCCGAGTAAATCACCCGCATCCCCGCCGGAACGTCATCGATGTCATCGACAAAGATCGCGCCCTTATCCGCCAACTCATTCACAACAAAACGGTTATGAACGATCTCCTTGCGGACATAAATGGGCGCCCCAAAGGTCTCCAGCGCAATCCGGACGATGTCAATCGCCCGCACAACCCCAGCGCAAAACCCCCGCGGCTTCAACAATAGGACACGCTTCTCCGCGTCCGGAATGACCCGAATCAGGTCAGAATTAAATGTATTCATGGATGTGGCTGTCACACCATTAAGTATACAGGGCAAACCGGTGCAAAGTAACGCGGCTATATACCGTCCCAAGTTCGCTATGTCCATTCAGGCGAACCTCGGTTTGACTGTGAGGAGCCGATATGGGTGCCCCATTCTTCCGCGCTTTTGCGGAAGGGTGGGTAGATCAAATCTCCCGTCCTCAGTCAGCCGGGCGCCCCAGGTAGGCGAAGCTTTCCTGGGTTTTCGCGCGTCCGCTACCTGCTAGCCTTCAACATCTGCTCCGCATGCTTCACCGAAGTCTCCGTCACCGCAGCCCCGCTCAACATCCGCGCAATCTCCTGCGTCCGCTCCGATTCATCCATCAGCCGCACCGCCGTCTTCGTCCGCCCGGATTGCTCCCGCTTCTCAATCAAAAAATGCTGATCCGCAAACGCTGCAATCTGGGGCAAATGCGTCACACATAAAACCTGCTGAGCCCGCGAAAGCGCTTTCAGCTTCTGCCCCACCGCCTCGGCAGCCCGTCCACCGATGCCAATATCGATTTCGTCAAATACAAGAGTCCGAGGCACGGCATTCTTCTTCTTTCCCTTCGAGTGAACCGCGTTGAAACCCTCTTCCACGCTCACCTTCAGCGCCAGCAGGACCCGCGACATCTCCCCACCCGAAGCGATCTCATCCAGCGGCTTCAGCGGCTCACCTGCATTCGTCGCAATCAGGCATTCAACCGCGTCCCACCCATGCACGGTCCACCCAACTTCGTCCTGCCGCGAAGCCACCTCAACCGCAAACTTCACCTTCATCGCCAAATCATTGATCTGCTTCTCCGCCAGCTTCTCCAACCGCTTCGCCGCCGCAACCCGCTCCGTACTCAGCGCCGCAGCCGCAACGCGATAAGCCTCCGCCGCCCGCGCCAGCTCGGCTTTCAAGCTCTTCAGAATTTCATCCCGGTTCTCAATCTCCGCCAGCTTCCCCGCAACCTCATCGCCATAGGCAATTACCTCGGCCAGCGTCGAACCATATTTGCGCTTCAACCGCTCCAACAAAGCCAACCGGTCTTCAATCTCCGCCAGCCGCTCCGGCGAAGCCTGAATCCCCTCGGCATAATCCCGCACTGTCGCGCCAATATCCTCGACAACTGCCCGCGCCGATCCCAGCTGCTGCGCAATCTCAGCGAACTTACCGTCATACCGCGCCAGCTCTTCCAGATGCTTCCCCGCCGCCCGCAGCGAACCCTCCGCCGAACCCGCTCCTTCATACAGCAGCTCATAAGCACTCATCGCCGCCGCATACAACTTCTCGGCGTTAGCCAGCACCCGCCGCTCCGTCTCCAGCGCCTCGTCCTCACCGGCAACCGGACGAACATCCCCAATCTCCTTCGTCTGAAAGCTCCAAAGATCAGCCGCCCGCAATCGGTCCTGCTCATCCCGCTGCAGCTCATCCAGCCGCACCGAAATCTCCCGCCAGCGCGAATAGGCCCCCGAAACCGCCTCCACCAACCCGCCGTCCGCAGCAATCCCCGCGAAGCGGTCCAGCAACCCGCGCTGTTGCGCCGCGTCAAACGCGCCGCCCCTCGTTTCGCCCAGAGTCTCGCTCTGCGCATGAACCAGCGCCAGCTCCGGAGCCAGCTGCCGCAGTACCGCCACCGTCGCCGGCTGGTTGTTCACATAAACGCGGCCCTTGCCGTTGTGCAGAATCTCCCGCCGCAGAATAATCTCGGCGCCATCCGCATCGAGGCCATTGGCCTCAAGCGTCGCCTCCGCACCAGGAGTGCTCTCAAAGACGCAAGCCACCACCGCACGGTCGGCCCCATGTCGCACCATATCCGAAGAGGCCTTGTCGCCCATCAGCAGCGCCAGCGCATCCACCAGGATCGACTTCCCCGCCCCCGTCTCACCCGTCAACAGATTCAGCCCCGGCCCAAAGACCGCAATCGCATGGTCAATCACCGCATAGTTTTCAGCCCGCAACTCCAGCAGCATGGACCCTCTCGCAGCATTCTTGCACGAACCCGCTCCAAACCGCGCAAAACCTCGCCGTTCCCCTAATCCGTTCTCCTGATCATCAGAGGCTGTTATAAGGTTTGCATCTGAGCAGCCACTTTTGATGGAGTATTTGTTTGTAGAGCCTTGAGGCGCGAGCGGCTTTGGGGATAGCAGCCGGTATACTTCTTCACAACCCCATCATGAAGCGCCACGTCCTCATCTTCGGTCTCGTCGGCGGCCTCCTCATCGCCATCCTCCAATACACCGAATACCGCTTCGTCGTCATCGAGCACTCCGTCGAGCTCTACGGCGCGCTGGTCGCTATCCTCTTCGCGGCCTTCGGCATATGGCTCGGCCTCCGCATCACGCGCAGTCGCGAAACTATCCGCGAAACGGTCGTGGTGAGGGAAGTGCTGGTCCCCGCGGAAACCCCCGCCGCCCTCTCTCCAAATACGGTCCCTCCCAATACGGCCCCTTTCGCTCCCCCCTTTGCCCCCAATGCCGCCCAGCAGCAGACCCTCGGCATCACGGCACGCGAGCTCGAAGTCCTCGCCCTCGTCGCCCGCGGCCTCAGCAATCGCGAGATCGCCACCCAGCTTTTCGTTTCCGAAAACACCGTCAAGACACACTGTGCCCGCGCCTTCGACAAGCTCGGAGCCGCCCGCCGCACCCAGGCCGTTCAGCGCGGCAAAGAGCTGGGCCTGCTGCCATGACCACCATGGGCCCTCGATGAGTGCATTGCCCTGTTGCCGTCAGTTGAGGAACGAGCACAATGTCCTTTTCAACCCTGTTTGCGTATGCTCGGCACGATCCGAACGGACTTCATGATTTCGAGCAGGTGTCTCTCAATATCGTGGAGCTGTGCCGCCGTGAGCGTCTGGATATCATCCACTACGCCCGGCGAAACCACGGCCACATTCGTCTCGAATAGATAGCAAATGGAGCTCGCGTAAGTTGCGTAGAGCTCTCCGGACATGGATTGCGACATACCTCCTGAAAAAGTTTTGTATACGGAAACGGAACGTTGTCCCAACACAACCTGCGAATGCTCGGGCGAGTCGGACAGCGAGGCAGCCTGGGCCTCGCATTCGGCTGCGCTCGCGGCCGGAACAGCAGAATAAACAAGGCCGACACCTTCCAGATTCGTGCTCGCGTATGGGCCAACGATCCGGTCTCTGGGAAACCCGCCCTCGCTGTATCCGAATCCCGCAATCGGCTTGGTCGCTGATAAGGTCAATGCCGGTGGATGATAGCCAAACTGCGTCGCAGCCTGCCAAGCCGAAGGATAGCGAAAGGTCACGCCATGTTGATGGTCGGTGTAGGTCGTATCCAGCGTCCAAACCTGCCTCAACGTGACAGGCTTTGCAGTTTGAGCAGGCGCTTGCCCGAGACCTTGGCCAGATGTCTGGACTACGAGTAGCAGGGCCAACGAAGCAGCCGACAGAACTCTGAGCATCAGGAAACTCCTCCATTGGTCAGCGTAATTCAGAGTTTCACCATTCAGCTACCAAACTCAGTTGTCGGTGAGTGCGTTATCGCCAAGTCGCTCATCGACCTCTCATTCTTGATACGTCGGCTTGTCGCCAGCCATCCCCTCGAGTTGGGATTGCGCGAGTGCGGTGTGTTTTGCAACAGCTTCGGCCAAGCACCATGACTTCAGTCGGCAGGCTGACACCTCAAGTCAGGCCTTCAGCGCGGCAAAGAACAAGGGCTGCTCCGTAACCGCGTCACCCAAAAGCACGATTTCCGCTCCTTTCCTGCAAAATCATTAGAAAGAATGACGACATCCGGCCACGTTTCACCGCATCGTGTCTCCAGAGCAAAATCAGAACAGGTGTGCCCGGAGAAGATTCGGACATAGCATTTTTCTTGAAAAAACGCAGTACCGCCTTTCGACCGCTGGGTATGGTTGTTCTGATGTTGCTCTATCTTTCACTCGCACCCGGAGCCTCACTTGAAGAAAACCGTCCTCACCTTCGGACTCATCGCCGGCGTCATGATCTCCGTCCTTATGGACGCCTCGCTTCTCCTCGCCAACAAGATCGGCTCGGGCCACAGCATGGTTCTCGGCTACACCATTATGGTGGCGTCGTTCATGCTCATTTACTTCGGCATTCGCAGCTACCGCAACAACACCCTCGCCGGCCAGATCTCCTTCGGCCGCGCCTTCGCCTGCGGCATCCTCATCACCCTCATCACCATCATTTGTTACGTCGCCACGTGGGAGGTCCTCTACTTCAACTTCATGCCCCACTTCATGGACAGCTACTTCGCCGCGCAGATTCACAAGGTCCAATCCTCCGGACTTGACCCCGCCACCACCGCCGCGCAGGTCGCCGCTATCCAGCACTCCCAGCAGCTCTATCAGAACCCTTTCGTCAACATGGCCTACACCTTTATCGAGCCCCTGCCCGTCGGCCTTATCATTACTCTCATCTCCGCTGCCGTCCTCCGCCGCAAAGCCCTGCCGAACCCACTGCCGCTGCAGCCGTCATGACCACCTAGACCAAAAGCCGGGGCGTAAAGCCCGGCCTTCCGTCTTTGGATCGGCGCAGTGCCGTCCTCCCGAAGTTGACTCGGCCATTCCGAGCCTGCAGCGGTCGGGTTGACAGAAAAACGTCTCCGGTTCAAGAAAATGTGCAACGTTCCTTCCCTGCCGGACACTATCCGTGGAAAGGAGCACGTCCATGAACCGTTCCCCGAAAACCATCTCCATCAGTCACCTGCAATCGGCTGTCGCTAAGGCACTCGAAGCGGTGAGAGAAAAACACCCCGACCTGAAGCTCGAATCTCCCCACGCCCTGCCCGCCCTGTCGATCTTCTACCGTCCGCCCCTGATCTGCGGTTTTCCGGCTCCGTGGCCCGACCGCGAGATCAATTCCGCGGTTCTCGAAGCAAACCAGACCTTCGTCTCCCATCTGGCAGCCAACAAGGATCTCGCCTCGCTTGCCGTCGATGGCAAATTTGAGCCAGCTGTCTACGCTGCCGGCGGCCAGATTGCGTTTGGCTTTGTGCCCAGCGCAGAAACGTCGTTCGTTGCTTAACTTATGTCGACGGAGAGTCCAAAGTGGATACGCTGAACACAATGACGCCAGGTACACGGGACGCGCTTCTATGCCCGAGTTCGCAGCCAGGAATAGAGGGCGCCCGGGTGCTTGGCGTCGTTCAGCAAACAGCCACCGGCCCCGAGGTTACCTATCTCGACGCGGTTCTTCCCGCAACACCCGAACTACTGGCCATTGCCGCTCCGGCGGAACCTGCTGAGGTCTTTCGCCTCGCCGCAAAATGTCAGACGCATCGCTGTCCGCATTTTGACGGCAGCAATTGCGGCCTGGCCACCCGCATCGTCCAGATTCTGCCGGCCGTGGTCGAAGAGTTGCCCCGCTGCCACATTCGCCCCGAATGTCGATGGTTTCACCAGGAAGGCGTCGCCGCATGCCGCAGATGCCCACAGATTGCCACCGTAAACTACGACGACTCCGAGACCATGAGGCGCGTAGTCAATATGCCGCAACTCTGACTGCTCCTACCCCCCAGGGCAAACCATGCTCCTCACCCGACCTCAGCAGCGCGCCGCCAATACTCGCCCGGACGAATAATCGGAATTCCCTGAATTGCCTGCATATCGAGACGATCGCGATCCACTCTGATCAGGAGTGAGCACTCACCTGCAACGCCGCACCCAGAATCAGTACTTCGTAGTATCTCGGCAGAGATCGGATGGCAAATAGGCGGGACGGAGGATAATGCTGACTCGACGCAGAAAACGAGCTCTGCTCAGATTCTTCGGTGCTTATCGCAGCGCACATGAGCCGTGCGGGAGTGTGCTCAGAGCTGCTTGAGGATGTTCTGTTGCACCAAAAAACCCACCTCAACTCCCCGGCTCCCGCACCGGCACCTGTTGACTAATCGAAAACACCACTTTTAACGAAGCCCGAGCACTCCCAAGGCAAACAAACAGCTTCTTGCTCGGTCCGCTAAATCCATATCGAACATGCACGGCCCCATCCGGATCCACCACGGTCACCACCGGAGGATTCGGATTCACATTCCGCATATCCTTGGCGTCAACCAGCGAAGCCGACGCCGAAACCACCTTCTCCCGCAATCCGCTGTCGAGTGTTGTCCGAACGATAAAGTCAGGATTCGCGTTCCTCTGATCGCAGTCAGCCTCCAGGCCCGGAACCACCTTCTCTCGCGTCACGAATTGCTCCTCCAGCACCGGATTGTCGCGATACACCCTATAGAAAAAGTCATACGCAGCCGACTTGCGATCCAGCGGCCGGATCATGTTCCCGTGGTCCGCCTTTATCTCCTGCGGCGGGGTCGTCACATCGCACCCATACGTAGCACTGAAGTAGCCAACCACCCGCGCATGCGCCTTGAGATACCGGCCAAAGCGGCTCTCCGGCAGCGTGTCTTCCCCTTCATAAGCACAGAAGCGATGAATGCCGTTCACCGAGTCATGCCCTCGCCAGTTATCTTCCAACTGCGTTAGAAAGACGTTGTTGTCCGTATCGCTGAGTTCCCCGAGCAACGGGTCTTTGTCATAGATCGAAGCCATCCGCGCGATCGTCGACCCTTCGTGCGGCGTTCCATACGACACGATAAACCGCACCTTCGCCGCATCGGCAGGATGCCGCAATAACATCTCCTCAACGAGGATGCCACCCAGGCTATGCGCGAGAAACACCACCTCGAGATGCTCCCAGACGTGGTCTTTTTGAAGATTGGCCCAGAGAACGTCCGCCAGCTGCACGCTCGTCATCCGGCCATTCGAAGCCGGCGTCGGATACTCGGCAACCACCACGTCCGAGAACGCGAAGCGCGGGTCCGTCCGAACCATCTCCGGCCAGTAAGCCCCATTCGAAGCCCGCCACGACTCCCGGCTCCCATGAAGGCCATGCACAAAAACGATCACCCGCGGGCGCAGGCCTTCCTGCGTGGGAGTTTGCTGTGGACTGGACTGGGAATGAGAAACGGCTGCGGCAACAAAGAGGAACAGCACGGCTGGAATGAGCTTCTTGACGATCTTCCTCCAGCAGCATGTCTTCATCGAGAGTCTTGTCTTAGTAAATCAAAAAAGGCGCCCAATCACAGTCTGTTACGAAACGCGGTTGTTCTGTTCGAAAGAGCGCTCCCTACTGGGAGCGTTCTTCGTTTTGGAGTTGGGTTGGATCATGCCGGGGTGAGTTGGCGGGTGAACTTCACCGCCCCGAGGACATTGATCATTCGTTTGAGGTTGTAAGCCATGACTGCGAGGCTGATTTCGGTCTGTGCGCCGCCAGTGCCGCGGAGCAACAGGCGGGGGTGACCGAAGATGTGGTACTTAAGAACCGCGAAGGGAAGCTCGACAGTGGATCGTCTGAGCCTCATCGCTTCCGGGGTAGCGCGCTGGTGCATGCGGTTGAGCGCATCCTCATCCAGCAGCCGAGTCAGGATGCGAGCTGAGGTCTGTGTGCAACGCGCCTTGATCGCGCAGCTACCGCAGTCAGCGGCATTGGCGCGATATACGACGGCCTTGTTTTTGCGTTGAAGTTGCTTGCGCCGGATAATCTTGTTCGCCGGGCAGAGATAGGTGTCGGTCCCGGGCTGGTAATGGAACTGCTCACGGCCAAACAACGTGCCGTCTCCCTGGTTGTTGACGGCGCGCTTGACAGGCACATGCGGCAGGATGGCTGCCGCTTCGCAGCGCGCCGCCTGCTCGCCGTTTGCGTAGCCGGCGTCGGCCACGACCTTTAATCTCTCGGCGCCGAGCGCCTTCTTCGCAGCTTCTGCCATCGGCAGTAACTGCACGTTGTCTCCTGCCTCCAGCGTCACGGCATGGGCGACGATCAGCGCGTGCTCGGCATCAACTGCAGTCTGCACGTTGTAGGCAGGAGCCTTGGTGCCTGCAACGGGCATAAAACGCGCCTCCGGCTCCGGATGTCGCTTCAGCTTCTCCAGTGCAACCTGCACAGCGGACGGATCAACGACTGTCTGCTGCTCTTCGTCTGCTTGCTCCATGCTATCCAGATAGCGCTCCAACGCCTGTCGCTCACGCACACTGTCGGCACTGGAAACAGCGCGGAACTTCGTGCCATCGATGGCAACCCACTCCCCGCGAATCAGGCCGCAGCTCTGCGCAAACCGCACCAACTGCGCTCCGGCAGCCGTAACCGCCTCTCGATGCATCCGCCGAAACTCGGCAATCGACTTGTGATCCGGATAGAGCCGCCCCAGCAGCCACATCAACTCCACATTACGGCGGCACTCGGCTTCCAACCTTCGCGAGGACCGGATCGTGTGTAAATAGCCATACAGATACAGCTTCAGCAGGTCGCGTGGGTCATAACCTGGACGGCCCGTCTCCGCGGCTTCGGATCGCTCGAAGCCCAGCTCACTCATCGCAAGACCTTCCACAAACGCGTCAATCACACGACACAGATGATCGGGCGGAACAAGATCATCCAGCACCACCGGAAACAGGGTTCCCTGACTGCGCCCATCCCCTCGGATATATCCCATAAACGAAGATGCCCTCGCTCTCGCAAGGGCATCTTCTCATCTATTCAGGCAAACCGGAAGAGTTTCGTAACAGACTCAATCAGGGCGCCTTTCCATCTCAAACCTGAAACTCAGCTAAGCTACATTCCGCGGCAACCGCTCCCGAAGGTTCTCCGGAATCCGATCCTGCAAAACCTTAGCCCGCTCGATCGCCACTCCGCGCAGATACATCGGCACCGGAGTCACCAAAGCCACAATCAGCCAGATCAGCAGCGAGGCAAACAAACCCGCCACAGCCGCAAACTGCATCGTCAGAACGACATCGATATCGTGAAGGTGCAGCCGGGCAATCGCGAAATGCTGCAAAGGGTCGATATGGTGAATGACCGCCAGCGCCAACAGAAAGGCGGCAGCTGAAACGGTGCTCAGGCAAATCAGCGTGACATCGATCGTCCGGTGAAGACGCTGCCGTCCATGGCAGACGGAGCATTCGGCGAGGTGCGCCTCATAGTCACCCCGCATCGCCGGAGTGATTCCGGAAATGTCATATCGCCAACTGGAAAGTATGTCGCCGACGACTGGATCTGTACATGCATTCATGCTCTTGACCGCTTTTCTCTTGCTTAACGGTATTTTAACAGTTTTGGCACGCAGATTAATCCGTATTTTACTCACCGAACCAGGAATGTCTACTGTTAACTGCGTCTTAGAAGCAAATTGGTTCAATTGGCTGATCCTGGCGGGCTAGAATCAGCTTGTTCGCCAGCAGGCTCATCCGCTCCCGCAATGCCCCCTCCGCCGCGACCCGCGCCAGCTCTGGAAGATTGTTGCTTTCAGAGAGATGCGCCAGCACGACGTAAGTCGCTTGCCCATCGTAATTTTTCTCGAGAAAACCGGCCGCCGCGTCATTGGATAAATGGCCCACCCGCGACATCACCCGCTGCTTCACCGACCACGGATACGGCCCGTCACGCAACATCTCCAGGTCATGGTTCGACTCGATCATGAGCACATCGCAGCCCCTGAGCCGCTGCTGCACATTCGGCGGAATGTAACCGAGATCGGTGGCGAGTCCCATGCGCACGCCCTCTACCTCAAAGACAAACCCAACCGGATCGGCAGCATCGTGCGGAATCGTGAACGAACTAACTGAAATATCCCCCACCGAGAAGCTGTTCCCCGCCTGAAAATACTCAACCCCAGGCAGCCGACAGGGATCGCGCTCCACCTTTGGGACCTCACCCGTCGGGCCCACATCCGAAGACGCAATGCCCTCTACAGCTGCATCATCCTCATCCAAATCAACGGCAGAGTCGGTGTCTAGAACCAGGTTGCCAACCTCGACGCTCCGAAGTCCTACGTTCCTAGTCCCTACATCCCTAGTCCCTATGTTCCTAGTCCCTGGCTCTTCCGCACCTGGTTCCCGCTTGCGCTGCTCCAGCCAGTCCGCATAGGTCATCCGCTTCTGCGGAATCATCCAGCGCATCCACGCCCGGTGCGTCGCCTCGGTGAAATACACCGGAATGCCCAGCTTCCGCGCCGTTACCGCAAGCCCGTGCACATGGTCCTGATGCTCATGCGTGACGACAATCGCGTCGAGCGTCTCGGGATCTTCGTCCGCCGCCCGCATTCGCTTGAACAGCTCGCGGCACGACAGCCCGGCATCGACCAATATCCTCGTCCGCGAGCTGGAGACGACCATGCAGTTGCCCTTCGAACCCGAGGCCAGCACCGTCATCCGCATCATCTTCTAAACATACGCCCGCCCCTTGTGGAAGACCTGCACTTAATTCAGTGCATCCGCAGACAAGGAACCACATTGGAAAATCCCCTGGTTCCCGTGCTGCTCCGCTTCAGTGCGGCTCCACTTCCCCGAGTGCTGCTTCACATCTTGGCTGAAAACCGTCCTGTGACCATTGGCGCACCAGATCCTTCGCCGCGACAGGCCACTCGGGGAAAAGAAAATGGAACCCGGAATCCACCAGCCGCCCCGGAACCACGCGTCGGCTCTTGAGCACCAACTCCGACTCTGTCCGCAGAATCAGGCTGCCAACTTCGATCATCCAGCTCGGCGCGGGCGCACCCACTCGAATTTCCCAGGCCGCCCGAAGGGCGCGCATAAATTCGCCGTTCGGCAATGGATTCGGCGAGCAGATGTTCACCTTGCCCACGAACTGATCTTGCTCGATCACATGATCGATCGCTCGAACAAAATCCGTCGCATGTATCCACGAGACAAACTGATCACCCCGTCCCTGCTTTCCACCCAGCCCGCAGCGCACTAGGTTTGATAACACTTCGAAGGCTCCTCCTCGATCCGGACTGAACGTAATGGCGGTGCGCAATGCGACCTTACGGGTCTTCGGCGTCGCGGCCGCGAAGAAAGCCGCCTCCCAATCCTTTGCCACCCTGATTGAAAACCTCCACGTATCGGGCACCTCAGGCTCATCGCCGCCAAGATCGCCATCGGCTTCGTCCTGTGGACGATCCAGGGCATGGCGATAAATGGTTGCGGTGCTGGCATTCAGCCAAACCTGCGGAGGTAGGCGCAGTGTTCCGATGACTTGGCCCAGAAGCCGCGTTGAGTCGATGCGCGAATCGTAGATGGCTCGCCGATTCTCGGGTGTGTAGCGGCAATTGACACTCCGTCCAGCAAGGTTGATGCACACATCGCATGCTTCGAGTTCCGCGACCCATGGCCCAGGATTTCGGCCGTCCCACGCAAGCACCCGCCAGGGAGCGGGCTTGGGGTCGCGGCTGAGAACGACAACGGCGTGGCCCTTCGCCTGGAGATGCCGGCCAAGCATCCAGCCGACCTGCCCCGACCCACCGGGAATGACGATCTTCAGACTACGGCTGGGCATCGTTCTCTCCGGAATCTTCCACCCCATACACCGCCTCCAGAGCCTCGCCGGCAAGTCTGTGTACAGGACGAAGCAACGGCAGCGGCGCGATCTTGAGCGCAATCAGAATCATCCTCAGCGTCTTGTCGAAGAGCAGCGCTGTCCGTCGCTGGCCGGGCGAGCGGTCGTAGACCCAGAACAGGATCAGGCCCATTTGATACATCCACAACAGTCTCGGCAGATAAGGCTGAATATTGGCAGGAAGCTTGACCTTCGAGTCCGAGACCGCTCGCTCAAAGAACGAAATATCCTGTTCGCGGATTTGTGCCGTCTCCCGGCTGAAGGGGGAAAGTGGATGCTCCGGGTCGGTATGAGCCGAGAGGGCGCCGAGCAGCTTGCGGTTGGGAGCAAAGTAGTCGAACTTTTGCTGGATCACTCCCCGCAACCGCTCTTCCAGGGTGCGACTCTCATCGAGCCTCCGTTCGAGCAGGGGCTTCATCTCCCCCTGCGTCCGCTCGTAGAAGGCCATAACGATCGCCTCCTTGCCATCGAAGTAGTAGTAGGCGGCGCCCAGCGCGACCTGTGCGGCGGAGGCGATCTCTCGCATCGTGGCGCGCTCGAAGCCACGCTCGCGAAACACTGCGAGGGCAGCTTCGAGAATGCGCGTCCGCGTCTCCCCAGACTTGGGAGTGAGGGGCTTCTGAGTGGGTTGCCGGCTCACGCTTCCTGCACCACCGAGTGAGAAAGACCCCGCCGGCTGCGCATCTTTGCCAGCACCAGGATGTTAAAGCAGTGCATGGCCCCCAGAATCAACAGCACCCACCCGATTTTGGTGCTCTCCAGTTCGATAATCTCGCGCAGGCTGCTCAAAGGTTCCGTGGTCTTGAGCGCGAGGGCCACATAGCCGATATTGATCAGGTAGAAGCCGACCACGAGTAGATGATTGACTGAATCGGCAAGCTCCTGGTTGCCGTGGAAGGCGTCTACCAGGAAGACCCGGCCGCTGCGGTGTAGGGTCCGCGCGACCCAGATGGTCAGGGTTAGGCTAATGACGAGATAGCTGAAATAGCAGGCGGCGATATTCATATCTCTCTCCTTCGAATCATAATATTGAACATGTTCAAGAATGAGAATACGCCAAGTTTTCTTGGTGTCAAGACATTTTTGAACAAGTTCATTTCTAAAGGCGGAGCAACAGAATCCCAATGAAAATTACCCATGGTCCAAAAGTCTCTATTCCCTGGTCCCTAGTCCCTAATATCGATAAAACCCCCGCCCCGATTTCCGTCCCAACCACCCCGCATCAACCATTCGGATCAGCAAAGGACAAGGCCGATACTTCGGATCCCCCAATCCCTCCTCAAGCACCCGCATAATATCCAGGCAAACATCGAGCCCGATAAAGTCAGCCAGCGTCAGCGGCCCCATCGGATGCGCCATCCCCAGTTTGAAGATCTCGTCGACCGCCTCGGCCGTGGCCACGCCCTCCATCACCGCAAACATCGCCTCGTTCAGTAGCGGCATCAGCACCCTGTTCGAAATAAACCCTGGCGCGTCGTTGACCTCTACCGGAGTCTTCCCCAGCCGCACTGACAAATCCCGCACCGCCTCAAAAGTCGCCTGCGAGGTCGCCAGCCCCCGCACAACCTCGACCAGCTTCATCATCGGTACGGGATTAAAGAAGTGCATCCCAACCACTCGATCTGGACGTCCAGTCTGCCCGGCAAGCTTGGTAATTGAGATAGAAGATGTATTCGAGGCCAGAATCACCTCGACCGGCATGATGCCGTCCAGCTCTCGAAAAATCTCGCGCTTGACCTCAAACTTCTCCGTGGCCGCCTCGATCACGAAGCTGCATTCCGCCAGCTCAAGCCGATTCAACGTTCCCCGGACGCGCCTCAGAGTCGCCGCCGCCTCGTCCGCAGTCAGCTTTTCCTTCGCCACCTCACGGTCGAGGTTCTTGCGGATGGTCTCGAGTCCACGGTCGAGAAACCGCTGCTCCACTTCGCACAACGTCACCTGTAGCCCGGCGCGCGCCATTACATGGGCAATTCCATTGCCCATCGTCCCCGCTCCCAACACGCCGACGATCTCCATCTGACCCACCAGTACCCTCCACTCAAAGGCAACCTGAGTGTATCAACGGACGGGTCTCCGTCGTCGCTTACGCGGGAAGCTACAAAGCGTGTGAGCTTGAGAGACGACCGTTCAGAGGAGAGTCGGATAGGGGAAGTGAACTCTACAGGAGTCTGCCAGGAAGCACGACACAAGAAGCTAGCTTGACCCCCCAGAAAACCTGGTCGGAGGGCTAGTTGAAAGGAAGAGCGACGTGTGGCTGCCGGGCGGTAACTTTCTCCACGCACTCATGCTTGTCCTCGATGGCCCGCCGCATCGAAGCGTCAGCGGAACTCCAGCCGAGCCCAGCAGATGCAGGCAGTAAGCACAAACCGGCCGCATCGCCTTCCCGGGAAGTTGATGAAGGTGCGAATGGTGATGGGGATAATGAGTGTCCATGACGCCCTCCAGGGGTTGAATACTAACTAAATAGGATGCAGTAGTTCGAAGTGGGATGTGGATAATGCAAAAAGTTGGCTGACAATCCGCCAGGCTCCCGGCAGCAATCCAGCCAGTTTACGACACCTAAAATAAGCGCGAACACCTTTTGTATAGTCAGCTTCGGCGGATTTGTCAAGGCGCGGAACCGCGAAGATGCTCTCAAAACAGAACTCAAGTCCTTCAGGCTTGCGAAGATGCCGTCAGCCGCACAAGGACAGCGCCAGGCATGCAGATATGCGCCATCACCTCTCCGCGGACTGACGGTCATCGCTGTGTATACTTAGCAGCGAAGAGAGACACACACCGGCGTTTCTCGGTCGCGGTTTCCGGTTCGCAGGCCGACCATCCCGCCGTGGAGGGAGAAAGCGCTCGTGGAAGGACTGGCATGTCACTGAGTCTGCCAAAAACACCCGTCATCCTGGTAGACGGCTCGATCGAAACCGCGATCGTGATCACCGCCAGCCCGTTCACCGTCGGTCGCGCGCCAGACCGCGACCTGGTGCTCTCCCACCCCTACGTCTCCCGCAAGCACGCCGAGATCGTCTTTGAAGAAGGCGCGTTCTTTGTCGTGGACATGGCCAGCCGCCACGGCACTTTCGTCAACGGCATTCGCGCTGACCGACAGCGTCTTTCGACCAACGATGCGCATCCATTTCGGCTCCGTCGACGGCCCGGTGCTTCGCTTCGACTCCCAGGTCGGCGGCAGCCATTCCACAATCCGCGATTTGCTCGGCCAAATCCAGTCCATCTCCGCGCCAAACTCCGATCTTGAAAAGCTGCGCTGGTTCCTCGAAGCGGCGCGCAAGCTCAATACCGTCGGCGCCGTCGACCAGATCCTCGCCTCGCTGGTCGAAACCACCCTCCAGCTCACCAAAGTCGAGCGCGGCTACGTCTTTCTCGTCGATGAAGCCGGAAATCTGAATCTCGCCGTCGGCCGCTCCTCGACCGGCGAGGTCGCTGGCCGACGATTCCACCCTCTCCCGCACCGCCATCCAGCAGGCGACCCGCACCGCCGGCGAATACATGATCACCGACACCCTCACCGCCGAATCCGGCGCGCGCTCCGACAGCATGGTCGCCCAGAGTATCCGCACCGTCATCTGCATCCCCCTCCGCCGCCGCCGCGAAACCGGCCGCCTGCCCGGCGACTCCGACGGCGTCGCCTCCGGCGAGATTCTCGGCGTCCTCTATCTCGATAGCCGCCTCAATCCCGGCAAGCTCACCGAGGTCGACAACGACCTGCTCAAGACCATCGCGACCGAAGCCGCCGCGCTTATCGACAACGCGCAACTGGCCATCGCCGAGGAGCACGCCCGCCGCTATCGCGAAGAGCTCAACATCGCCGCCTCCATCCAGCAGAACCTGATGACGGTGAAGATTCCCGCGCTCCCCTACGCTCGCATCGCCGCCCGCTCCATCCCTTGCAAAGAGATTGGCGGAGACTTCTTCGACGTCGTTGCCGACGACAACAGCCTCTCGCTCGTGCTCGCCGACGTCTCCGGCAAGGGAGTCTCGGCCGCCATTCTCGCCTCAACCCTGCAAGGCATGGTCTATTCGCAACTGCTCGCCGGCCAGCCGCTGCAGTCGCATCGCCGAGGTCGCCAACCACTACATCTGCGCCAAGGATGTCGGCAAGTACGCCACCATGGTGATTCTCAAGCTGAGCCGGAACGGGGTCCTCGACTACATCAACTGCGGCCACATCCATCCCCTGCTCTGCTCGCCCTCCGGCGTCAAATATCTCGATACCTCCAACCTCCCCGTCGGCCTGATCGAGGAGGCCGAGTTTCACTGCGATACCGTCCTCGATCGAGCCCGGCTCGCGCATCCTGCTCGTCACCGACGGCGTCACCGAGGCGGAGAATGTCACCGGCGAGTTCTTTGGCGACGATCGCCTCGAAGAGGCCGCCGTCTGCAGCAACTCGCTCGAATCCATCTTCGAGCGCGTCCAGCATTTCTGCGGGCTGGCCCCGGCCAACGACGACTGCACCATGCTCGAAGTCAAGTATCAAACCCAGGCCTGATCCCGCGCCGGCGCGGTTAGACTGGAACTCGAGTGAGATGCGTCGAGGTTGAAGCACTTTCGCGCCTCCGGCATCCATAGCTTATGGCCGTGAACTTATGGCATTGACCCATCCGCCAGTTCGGGAGACGGTCCGCGAAACCGGGACCCCAGCGCCGCATCCTCACCGCCGCTCCTTCCAGAAGACTCTGGACAGCGCCAAGCGGACCATGGTGCTGAGCGAGATCGTCCTGCTCGCTCTCGATAGCTTCCGCGCCAGCAAGGTGCGCTTCGCGCTCACCGCGCTGGGCATGGTGATCGGGTCGGCCTCGCTCATTCTGGTCGTGACCATCGGCCTCACCGGCAAGCAATACGTCCTCAAAGCGATCCAGGGCGTCGGCACCAACATGGTCGAGCTCGAATACGCCGGTGGCGGCGTCGGCGCGATCACCGACACCCGCAACGACTCCCTCACCCACGAGGACGAGCCGCAGTCATGGAGCAGGTGCCCGCCATCGCCGCCTCCTCGCCGATGCTCGAGATGCACGACCGCATCAGCTATCCCGGAGGCGTGCTCAAAGATGTACTCGTGCTCGGCGTCAGCCCGGAATACCGCCAGGTACGCAATCTGATCGTCACCAACGGCCGCTTCTTCGATCAGCAGGACGAAGAGACCCACCAGAAGGTCGCCGTCGTCACCGAGCCATTCGCCCGGGCGCGCTTTGGCAGCGTCGATGCCGCCATCAATCAGAGCCTTGCCCTGCGGTCGATCCCCTTCACCATCATCGGCACCTTCAAAGAGAGCATCGACACGATGGGCTCGACGGAGATTGACGCCGAGACCGTGCTGATTCCCTACTCCGTCGGCCGATACTTCAACGGCACCGACTTCGTGAAACAGATCTTCTTCTCTGTGCGCGATCAGAATGATGTGGAAGATGCTGCCAAAGAGGTCGAAGCGCGTCGTTCAGTCCCGGCACAACAAGAACTCCGTCTACAAAACAGAGACCCTGACCAGCGTGCTTGACGTCGCGAATCAGGTGACGAACGCTCTGACCATCATTCTGCTGCTGGTCTCAACCGTGACCCTGGCGGTGGGCGGCGTCGGCATCATGAACATCATGCTGGCTACGGTACGCTCCAGAATCCGCGAGATTGGCATTCGCAAGGCGCTCGGCGCGACCGCCCGCGAGATCAAGCTTCAATTCCTGGTTGAGGCGGTATTTATCTCACTCGCCGGTGGAATCATCGGCGCGGTTTTCGGAATCGCGGTGCCCATCGCCATCGACCTCCTCACCGATTACCACATCGGATTCTCCTGGTGGTCGGTCGTCATCTCGCTGGTCACATGCACGCTGGTCGGGGTCATCTTCGGGACGCTCCCCGCCAACCGCGCCGCCCAGATGGATCCCGTCGAGTCGCTCAAGTACGAGTAGCGCAGCCGACTCGCCCTGCGTGGGAACCCCTCACATCACGTAAGCCACGGTCTCGAGCATCGCCTGCATCGCGTCATGCGAAGCGCGAGGCACAGCCAGCTCTGGCGCCGCGGTGCGCATCGCCTTGGCATTGACGCCGTATCCACGGCCGGCAAGGAACTCTGACACCAGCTCCGCCGCCTGCCACGAATCCGTTCTTGACTTCATGAGCATGTCCCGCAGCATAGCCAGGTCACTCGATTGAAATTTCTCGATCTTCGCTACCTCCGCCATGCGCTTCTCCTCGAGACCTTGCAGCACTCATTGACGATAGTGGGCCGAGGCCCAATCCAAAGCATCCCGGGAAGTTGGATGCAATCGACGGATCGGCGCGAAAGAAATCCGCGATGAACAAGAAATATATGTTTTGCAGCGTCATCGGGAGTGCTTCCTTTGGTTCGACTGCTTCTTGAAGTGGCTGCCGCATCGCAGGAGGATCGACGCCCCAGGCGCAACACTCGTCCCGCCGAGTACCTCACGCACCGCACCGCTTGTGGTAGACTCACCGTCCGTCAGGAACTCCTCTGCCGAACTTGCCATGAAGCGCTCCGAAATCAATCGATACATCGCCGAATCCGAAGCCTTCTTCGCCAGGAACCTCTTCGCGCTCCCGCCCTTCGCCTCCTGGACTCCCGAGGCGTGGCATCACCTCGGCGATGAGGCAATCGAACTCCGCACCCAACAACTCGGATGGGACATCACCGACTTCAACTCCGGCAACTTCGAGACGCACGGCCTGACCCTATTCACCCTCCGCAACGGGCACTCCTCGCAACCAAAAACCGCCAAACCCTACGCAGAAAAAATCATGCACGTCCGCGACCATCAGTTAACGCCCTTCCACTATCACGCGATCAAGACCGAAGACATCATCAACCGCGGCCCCGCCAACACCGGCCGCCTCGTCGTGCAGCTCTACGCCTCGACGCCCCGCGACTCCAACAATGCTGGCCAATTCGCCGACACCCCAGTCACCGTAATCTGCGACGGAATCGCGCGACACATCGATCCCGGCGGCGCCGTCACCCTCGGCCCCGGAGAGTCGATCACCCTCCCACCATTCCTCTACCACGCCTTCCACGCCATCGAAGGCGACGCGCTCATCGGCGAAGTCTCCTCAACCAACGACGACGACACCGACAACTACTTCTACGAACCAATCGGCCGCTATCCCGAGATCCTCGAAGACGAACCACCGCTCCGTCTTCTTTGTACCGAATATTGAACCGAACCCATGAAGCCCTTTGCTGCACTCGCATTCGCCTGCTCTGCTCTCGCCGTCTCTCAGACCCTCTCGTTACGAGACGAAATTTCCCCGCAGGCTCTTCAACTCGCAAAAGCCGACTAATGAGATGGTCCGCCGCTTGATCCACCTGCGCGGGTGCCCCACGTCTCGATTTTGAGACGTGGGATTCTCCGCTCCCACGAAAGCTCCCTGCTAGAATCCCACCAAATGCGACGCTTCCCTGCACTGACTCTCCTATTGTTCGCTGCTGCGATTACGGCCACGACTCAAACGACTCCGCCGCTATCATCAACCGAGTCTAAGATGGTCAAATCCATCGACCAGCACACCGACGCCGACCTCGCCCTCCTCCAACAGCTTGTCGACATCAACAGCGGAACCATGCACTTCGCCGGAGTCGAAGCCGTCAAAGACATCCTCATCCCAAAATTCGAAGCCCTCGGCTTCAAAGTCCGTTGGGTGCCCATGCAATCCCAGACCAACCGCGCCGGCAACCTCGTCGCCGAACATCCCTGTCCCACAGGCGAAGGCCAATGCGGCAAAAAGCTCCTCCTCATCGGCCACATGGACACCGTCTTCGAGCCCGCCAGCACCTTCCAGAAATACGCCGTCGTCCCCAATGTCGCCGGAGATCCTGATGCCAAGGTCGCCACCGGCCCCGGAGTCGCCGACATGAAAGGCGGACTCGTCGTCATGCTCGCCGCCCTCCGCGCCATGCAGGAGGCCGGCGTGCTCGACCACTCCGAAATCCGCATCGTCCTGAGTGGAGACGAAGAGCGAGTCGGCGATCCCATGACCGTCGCTCGTCGCGACCTCGTCGAAGCCGCGAAGCAAAGTGACGTCGCCCTCGAATTCGAGCCCAGCGTCCGTCTCAACGCGCACGACACCGTCAGCATCGCCCGCCGCAGCTCCACCACCTGGCACATCGAGGCCACTGGACTCAGCGGCCACTCCTCGCAGATCTTCGGCGAACGCCTCGGCTACGGAGCCATCTACGAGCTCACCCGCATCCTCGACGCCTTCCGCACCCAGCTCCGCGAAGAGGGCCTCACCTGCAACGTCGGCCTCATCCTCGGCGGCGCAACCGCCGAGATCAACCACGACAACACCGGAGGCGCAGCCACCGGCAAAGCCAACGTCATCGCCCCCACCGCCATCGCCACCGGAGATCTCCGCACCCTCAACGACGAGCAGACCAAACGCGTCGAAGCAAAGATGAGCGCCATCGTCGCCACCCACCTCCCCAAAACCGGAGCAACCATCACCTTCAACGAGAGCTACCCAGCCATGGCCCGAACGCCCGCAGGAGAAAAGCTCTTAAGCGAATGGAAGGAAGTGAGCGAAGCCCTCGGCCTCGGCCCCGTCGTCGAAGGCGGCCCCATGACCCGCGGAGCAGGCGACATCTCCTTCACCGCACCCTACATCCCAGGCCTCGTCGGCGTCGGAATCCTCGGCGAAGGCTACCACGCCCCAGGAGAAACCGCCTACCTCGACTCCCTGCCCAAACAAGCCAAACGCGACGCCGTGCTGATGGAACGACTCAGCCGCCAGATGCCCGAACGCTAGCGGCTTGCAGATTCTAAGCCGTCATCCTGAGCGAAGCGACGGACCTGCAGTTTCATCCGGCCTCCGTCAACGCTGTCATCCTGAGCGTAGATTGGCGCGCTCGCCCGCCAATCGGAGTCGAAGGACCTGCATTTTCAAGCATGCCCGAACGGAAACTGCGGCCGCCCTGGCCGTCCCAATTCTCAAACCCAAATTCAGAATCGGCTCCCGGCCGATTCTGAAGCGGTGGAAGCCGGGGGCTTTAGCCCCCGGAAAAAGACACCGACGCAAGGGCCTTTAGGCCTGGGTTCTTTCCGGCTCGCTTCTTGCCCAAACTGATGATCGGCACTGGACCAGCTCACTCCGGCAAAGGCCCAAGAATCTCAATCTGATACTTCGCGCAAAGCCTCGTCAGCTTCTCTATATCCGGATGCGAGGGCGCAGGCAAAACCCGCTCCCGGGCAGGCTCGCCCATTTCCTCCATCATTCCCACAAACCCCGTCCCCGGCATCGCCAGGATCAGCATCACCGTCGGCTTCGAACCGGTCACCCGAATCCCATGCGGAATCCCGCGCGGCAGAAAAAGATATTCGCCGGGACCCGCAACCGTCTTCTTCCCGTCACAGATGAACGTCGATTCCCCATCCAGCATGTAAAACGCCTCATCCTCTACGTGGTGAAGATGGTAAGGCGTAGCCGAGCCCGGCGGAGATACCTGGTGACACAAAGAATAAGAGCCGCCGGTCGACTCGCTCGTCGCTTTGACAGTTATAAGGTTATTCAGAAACCAGAACGCTGGTCCTTCCCCTGCCGCAAGTGCCTGCGGTTCAAATCTCGTCGCCATATCCAACCTTCTTGCCTGTTGGTTCCCGACCGCGATTCTACCTCTCCGCCCCTCCAGGGAATGATGTCAAGCCCCCAAACCAGCCTTAAACGCTTCAACCCACTCATTCAAATCGAGATAGGATTTCCCCAACCTTGGCATAGTGAAACCCTCCAACCTGATATTCTAAGAATAGAGAGCAAAACAAGAAGGCGGCGAAAGCCGCCTTTTCTCGTTGCCCAGGGAGCACCCATCGCAAAGCGGGAATGTTCTTTTAGAATCAATAACTTAGCCGAACTATCGACCCAAGTCGTTGAAAACAAAGAACTAAGGCAGTAACGCTGGGGGAGGGGGGCCCCCCAGCTGCTCAGTGATTGGTTAAACGGCCCTCGACCAACACCGCAAAGAAGGCATGCCCAAACGTAGTCGGGTGTTCCGCGTCCCACCAAAGGTTATGCACCGGATCGGCGCATTCGGAGACCAGCGTTAATCCGTCCAGAATCACACAAGGATCGGTTACATCCGTGAAACCGAAATGCGTTGCGGAATCGGCAACCGCTCCAAACGTCCGGAAGACGTGCAGCCGGTAAATCTCAATGCCCGGGCGCAGAGTATCCGGAGCGAGCTCGAGGTCAAGCCCCAGGTTGGCATAGATGGAAGCCTCGGTAGCAAACGTGACGAACGATTGCCCTCGCAGACCGGCAGCCGGGAGCTGCCCCACGTCGATTAATTCCGGAATGAGAAAGCTCTTCGCGCCGGCTTTGCGGAGAGTGGTCTCCATATCGTGCAAACCCTTGGCGATTTCGCACCCCAGTTTGGCAGCATTCAGCTCGGTCGCGTCCAGAATGTCGTTGCCTCCGCCTTCAATCACGTAGAGCGCATGAGGATCCGCCTTCCCTCCATTGGCAGCGAGGTACTCGTTGACTTCATCGAGCACGCTCGGAGTCGGCAGCCCTCCGGTGGTGCTCTCCACCAGCAGATCGGCGCCGGCAAAAGCATAATCCGTGCCCCCGGCAGACGATGGTTTCATCGGCAGCTTCCAGTCGCTGGCAACATCTTCGATCCAGATCGGCCCATTCGAGAAATGGCCCGGGTAATAGGGCGCCGGCGGGTACGTGAAGCCGTACTCCGCGGCGAGCGCAGTAAGATTGCCTACGTCGTTGTAGCTGTCGCCGAAGACAATAATCTTGTCGTAAGCATGGGCCGCCAAACTTCCGAAGGCGGCAAAAACAAGCACGGCCATGAGCCGCACCAGTTGTCGGATAGACATGATGGATTCTCCTTTGAGGCTTGCACAGCGAGCGTGCCGAACTGCGAAGCACTCTAGTGCCGCCATCTCCCACCTGTAAAGGAGAATTTGAAGGAGTTTGGTCTTTTTTTTGCCTTCGCCGACGATCAACGTTTGAAGAGAGAAACTAGACCGAAGCCATCGCCTGCAAAGCCTCTAACCGCGCCTTCTTCAACGCAGCCACCGGCTCCCCGGTCGGATAAAACTCCATCGTCACATACTTCGTGTACTTCAGCTCCGCAAGCTTGCGATAGATGTTCCCGTAGTCGATCTCACCCGTCCCCGGCTCATGCCGCCCCGGCACATCGGCTATGTGGACTAAGCCAACCAGATCGACGTTCTTCTCCAGCTTTTCGATCAGGTTTCCATACGCGCGCTGCTCATGGTAGAAGTCGTACAACACCCGCACTTGCGGGCTCGCCACCTCGCGCACAATCTCAAAGCCCTCGGTCACCGAATTCAGATACTCCTTCGGAGCCTCCAGCGGATCGATCGGCTCAATCACGATCTGCACCTGGGCAGCCGCCGCCAGATCCGCGGCCCGCTTCAGGTTCTCGACGGCCGCCGCATGCTGCACGCTCCGCTCCACGCCTTGAACTACGTTGCCCGACCGCAGATTGATCTGCGGACTCTCCAGGTCTTTGCAAAAATTCAAAAGCTCGGCAATCGTAGGCAGGAACGCCGCCGTCGAGTCCGGCTGCGCAAATCCCACCTTCACTCCACTGAGCAGATCAAAGACAAGCCCCAGCGAACGCATCTTCGCCATAACCCGCTGCGTTTCCGACGGAGACCATTTCCGAAACTGTCCCGTGAGCTCCACGCCCTGGTACCCAGCCTCGGCCACCATCTCCAGGCAGCGATCAAACGGAGCCTGCTTCTCCAGCACCCAAAGCATCACCGAAAAACGCTGCTTCGCGGGCGCAGCAGCCACCGCCTGAGCATTCACCCGAGGAAGCGCCTGCGCAAGACTCGCACTAACCGCAAGCTGTCCAAATTCACGACGATTCATCATCCTCCGTATCTTAGCAGCGCACGATTATGAACCTTGCAGCCCTACCGTGAAGGGGAAGGATCTGCGGTTCCAGCGATGCCCATCGATCAAACCACTTCCACATTGAACGAAACCAACTTAAACTTGGCTCCTGACACCGGAGCCGACCAATGACCATCGCCGAAATCCTCCTGCTCGATTACGACGCCGAAATCCAAAGCACCCGCCGCCTCCTCGAACGCATCCCCGAAGACAAACCCGACTGGAAACCCCACAACAAATCCATGCCCATGGGCCGCCTCTCCGTCCACGTCGCCCGCCTCCCCGACTTCGCCACCACCATCCTCACCACCGACGACCTCAATCTCGCCAACCATAAATTCCCCCCGATGGTCTTCGAAAGCACCGAGAAGCTCCTCGCTGAGCTCGAGAAAACCAGCACCGAAGCCCGCCACGCCCTCCAATCCGCCAGCGACGAGCATCTGCTCACCACGTGGAAGCTAACCTGGGGCGACAAGCTCATCGCCGAAGGCCCCCGCGCCGTCCTCTATCGCACCATGTTCCTCAACCACCTCGTGCACCACCGCGGACAGCTCAGCGTCTACCTCCGCCTCAACGAAGTCCCCGTCCCAGGACTCTACGGCCCGTCCGCCGACGAACAGTAGTCATACGTCGAACCGCCGTTTGTCCCCAAGGCGATCAACCCCTACGGTTGATCGCAACCTCCTAAAACCAAACAAATGTGTCATCCTGAACGACCACAGCAATGCAAGATGACCAGGAAGACGGTCGCGGAAGTGAAGGATCTGCTGTGTCAGCGATGCCCGACTGGGTGGCCCATGTCCCTGTGGTTGGGACATGGGTTGGTCCCTATCTCCGAGTTAGAATGCAACCTATGAGACTCTCCGCGAACAGCAAGAGCGTTCGTGTCATCGCGGTGTCGGTGCTGGTAGCTCTTTTTATCCCTATCCCGCAAACAATCGCTCCCGATTGGACAGTCACTACCCTGGACGCCACCCACCGGCCTCTCAAAGGAATCACCGTCCGCGAGGTGTGGCAGCAATACAGTCTCGAAAACACGTCACACGAGGAAGATCGATTATCGGACGACAAAGGCGAGGCTCGCTTTCCCCGGCGACAGAGGTGGACTAGCGTGGGGGCACGATTCTTCGGATGCGCATGGCAAATCCTGAGCGGTGGAGTTCACGGATCCTGCGGCCCGCGTTCTTACTTAGTAGCTTTCGGCAAGGGCGTCGACACAATGGATTGGGAAGACCTTGGGCCACAGAACGGAACGACCTTTCCATGGCAACATTCAACCTTGGTTTTGAAACACTGATTTGTTGCGTATTCAGCTACTTCCGTCATTGACTCTACCCCACACCTGCGGTATTCTTTAGTTCTTGCGCAGTTCCGCGCTTGCGTCTCTGTGTGTTCGCACTTTTCCCACAAAGACGCTCCCCCGGAAGGCCCTTCAGCCTCAAGTCTGCGCCGCTCACGCGAACCAAATGGTTTCTCTCCGTGGGAAGTAGCCCCGGAATCGTTGCGCGTGGCAACAAATCGGGATTTGTTTGAGTTCGACCAGATTCTATCGGTCCTAAAGAGGAAGAGATGTCGACTTTTGTTCCAAGCGCGAATGCGATCGACCGCAAGTGGTATGTAGTGGACGCCAGCGGCAAAACCCTGGGCCGTCTCGCCACCGTCGCCGCCAGCTATCTGGCCGGCAAGCGGAGCCCGCAATACACCCCCTATATCGATGTCGGCGACCATATTATCGTCATCAACGCCGAAAAGATCCGGCTCACCGGCCTCAAGAGCCAGACCAAGATGTATCGCCGCTACACCGGTTTCCCCGGCGGCATGCGCGAAGAGTCTTTTGTCCGCCTCCTCGCCCGTCAGCCCGAAAAGATCGTCGAAGAAGCCATCAAGGGCATGCTCCCCAAGACCAAGATGGGCCGCAAGATGTACACCAAGCTCCAGGTTTACAAGGGCGACAAGCACCCTCATCAGGCGCAACAGCCCCAACCGCTGGAATTGGCGTAGATATTGGTTCGATCCCACCCTTCGCTTCGCGAAGAATGGGGCACCCAAAGTTGTTTTGAGATTTGAGTTCGGTGGAAGCAGTGGGCTTTAGCCCACTGAATAAAGACAGAGCAGCCGAGGCCTTTAGGCCTGGGCTTTTAAGAATTCAAGACTAGGACGGTTATGGCAGATCTGGTTCAGTATTACGGCACGGGACGGCGCAAGTCCGCCATCGCCCGCGTATTCCTCCGCCCCGGCAGCGGCAACTTCAAGGTCAACGGCAAAGGCTATGACGAATACTTCGTCACCGCCGAGCAGCGCGCCGCAGCCAAGCAGCCGCTCGTGCTCACCGAGCACACCGCGACCTTCGACGTCATCACCACCGTGCGTGGCGGCGGAGTCTCCGGCCAGGCCGACGCCGTCAAGATGGGCATCGCCCGCGCCCTGCTCGAGTTCAACATCGAGCTTCGCAAGCAGCTCAAGGCCGACGGCCTGCTCTCCCGCGACGCTCGCATCAAGGAACGGAAGAAGTACGGACAGAAGGGTGCACGCGCACGCTTCCAGTTCTCGAAGCGCTAAACCATTCGGGTGCCCTGTTTTGGGTACCCTCACAAATCTGGGTGCCCCAGGTCCCTGTTTTTGGGACCTGGGTTCACAAGTTTGGCAAGTAGTCCAATCTCCCCGTAAGGGGAATAAATCCGGCGGGTGCCCACATCTCGCTTTTGAGATGTGGGTTTACAACCCGGGATGCAATCTAAATAGGAGGCTGTTTGGCTAACATCACCATGAAGGAGCTGCTCGAAGCGGGAGTCCACTTCGGGCATCAGACGAAGCGCTGGAACCCCCGCATGAAGGAATACATCTTCGGCGAGCGCAACGGCATTTACATCATCGATCTGCAAAAGACCTTGAAGATGTTCAAGGAAGCCAGCAAGTGGGTCACAGATCTGACCGCCACTGGCAAGGTCATCTTGTTCGTCGGAACCAAGCGCCAGGCGCAGGACGCCATCGCTGAAGAAGCCAACCGCTGCGGCATGTTCTATATCAACAACCGCTGGCTGGGTGGCCTTCTGACCAACTGGATCACCGTGCAGAAATCGGTAAAGCGCCTTCAGGAACTCGATGAAATGGCTACAGACGGCCGCTACGAACTGCTCACCAAGAAGGAAGTCATCAAGCTCGAGCGCGAGCGCAAGCACCTCCAGGCCAACCTCGCCGGCATCAAGAACATGAAGCGTCTGCCCGATGCCCTCTTCATCGTCGATTCGAACAACGAAGCGATCGCCGTCGCCGAGGCCCGCAAGCTCGGCATCCCGGTCGTCGCCGTCGTCGACACCAACTGCGACCCGACCGTCGTCGACTACGTGATCCCCGGCAACGATGACGCCCTGCGCGCCATCCGCCTCTTCACCTCGAAGATCTCCGACTCGGTCATCGAAGGCGTACAGATGCACACCGACAAGGCCTACCAGAACATCGCCGGAGTCTCCGCCTCAGCCGAAGCCGAGCCAAGCGAAGAGAAGCCAGTCGAGCACTTGGACTCAGCCCCGAAGAATTCGCAGGCGACGAGCCCGAGGTCGATCTCGAAGCCGTCCTCGGCGGAGGAATCCGCAAGGCCCCAGCCGCCGTAACCACCCTCGACGAACCCGAGCCGGTGTCCCAGGCCCTCTAAGGCCATACGCAGGACTAAACCCCTGAAGCGTGGCCACCGGCCACGCTTCAGCCACGTTCAGGGCAAGCAGTCAAAGCCCGACGAAATAATGACGATGAGGGTGCCCCATCATTCCGCGCTTTTTGCGGAAGGGTGGGATTCACCAAGGTCCCGGCCTTCACAGACCTCTCACAGAATCAGAAGTAAAATAGAACTGGAGAAACAATGTCGACCATGACTGAGAACGTAGTTACCGCCGCCCAGGTCAAGGACCTCCGCGAAAAGACCGGCGCCCCCATGATGGACTGCCGCTCCGCCCTCACCGAAGCCAAGGGCGACATCGAACAGGCCGTCATCGTCCTCCGCAAAAAGGGCATGGCCTCGGCCGCCAAGAAGGCCTCCCGCGCCGCCAACGAAGGCGCCGTCGGAACCTACATCCACGCCGGCGGCAAGATCGGCGTCCTCGTCGAGATCAACTGTGAGTCCGACTTCGTCGCCCGCACCGAAGACTTCCAGGAGCTGATGAAGGACATCGCCATGCACATCGCCGCGACCGACCCGCGCTACGTCCGCCGCGAAGACGTCACCGCCGAAGACCTCGACCGCGAGAAGGACGTCTACCGCGCCCAGGCCGCCGCCACCGGCAAGCCCGCGCCCGTCGTCGAGAAGATCGTCGAAGGCAAGATGAGCAAGTTCTACGAAGAGGTCTGCTTACTCGACCAGCCCTTCATCAAGGACCAGACCATCGCCATCAAGGACATGATCGCCACCAAAGTCGGCAAGCTCGGAGAAAACATCACCGTCCGCCGCTTCGCAAGATTCAAAGTAGGCGACACCAACTGGACCGTAGCCCAAGCCAAGCTGTGCGCAGAAGAGTAAGCGCGACTTAGTAGCAGTTACTAAACTAAAGGCAGGGAGAGATTCTCCCTGCCTTTAGTTCAAAGCGAGTTTCTTCAATAGATATTGGCTCAAGGGCCTGCCAATCCCTCTGACAACTCAATTGTTTCTAGAAGAATGCGTAAATTATCCAAATCGTCATATGTAAGGAAGTTCCGCCCTATGTCTTCGGGGGGGGCCTCTGATCCACCCCACGGTCAACCGGCGCCGCTTCGGTAGGCCGCTTCTCAGCGGAAGATACCTTAGAGTCAGCGCTTTCCAGGCGTTTGTGAGCGGCAACCCAAACGTCTTCGCTAAAGACGGAACCCACCAGACAGCTGAACAGCAAAACGTAGGGATTTGCTTGACTGCTAGCGGCGGAAAAAATGTTAAGGCCGCCCTCTATCGCAAGATAGACCACAATGGCCGCAGTGAAGCCTCGTACAATCACTGGAAAGGGGTCGACGATCCATGGCTCGCCCGGTTTCCGCGTGACCTGCTGACGAACAAAACTGGATACGATGCATCCGACGAGCCCTACGCCGAGCATTCCGCTAATGATAGAAAGGGCGAGCGAGTCTGAGTCTTCAAGCCAGCCGAAGAAGAAGCTGAAAATACCGAGCTGGGGGGCAGGCGCACCGTACCGGCCTTGCAGTGAAGTCGGATCAAAATCGCATGAATCGGCGGAGAAGCTGTCAGTGGGCAGGACGGGAAAGAAGCTCTGTCCGACGGCCCCCCCGTTGTCATGATTCGTAGAGGCAACTTGGAGAGACACTTCGATCATTTGCACATAGGAAGACAACGCCGGATCACTGGACTGCACCTCAGACCTACAGCGGCTGAGCGCCGCCTGCAACTGGCTCACGGTGTCCTGGTGGTCGGCCTCAAGGGTATAAGTGTAGTCCGCTCGGTCTCGACCGGTAAGCCGCAGGGCAAAGTTAGAAGTAATCTGGCTCTTGATCTTGTCGGCGCTCGCGTGCTCCGCCTGCTGCACACCTGTGCGTAGATTTTGATAGGCATCCAAGCGTTTGCATCGTTCACTGTCGTACGTTTCGACGAGCTGCGTGACTTGCGCAAGCATTACTTGATTAGCCCGTAAAGCTTCGACCTTCGGATCAGGAGCTCCAGCAGACGACGTGGGGGGTTTGCCGGTCCCCGTAATGACTCCCGCCGTAGTGCTACCGTTAGCGGTCATGGCTGGGGCGGCCTTAACATCGGGCTTTTCTTGCGAGGGACAACCAGGGTCCCGTTTATCTCCCGTTGCTCCAAAAAGCAGCTTGCGCAATTGGGAAACTTCATCGTCCGTATCAAGAGGACTCTCAGGAAATTGCTTCTTGAACGCTTCATCAGTGGGCGTGTAAGCATCGATCTGGGTGTTGATCTGTGACCGCTCCGCGTCAGTAAAGGGCTGATTGATTTGGAGTGCAGGGATGGTGCAGAGGCTTGCCACGCTGAGATATATTCCTGCAAAGAAAATGCAAAGAACGAGCGTGTTAAGCCAGACGTTAGACCTTATACCTCGGAGCGGAGCGACCCATTGGGGAGTTGTGCCAACACTTAAGCTGCTTAGCAATCTTACTAGCAACATGAGGACAACCAATGCAAGCAAGAGCTGAAATGCTGGAATGCGATCCAATTCTTGCAAAAGACTGTCTGCGTTTGGAAGCAGGCTGTTTAGCGCGCGAAATATAGACCCTCCTTGTTGAAGGGTTTTGAGTGCGTTCTCCGCATCGATCGAGAAAGGAAAAATGAAGATTTGCCTGAAAAGTTTGTAGATCGCATCGAGCGTTGTCCTAATCGAGTTTGACCATAGGACAAGGGTAATGCCGACCGCAGTGATGCGTACTGCCCCACTGCTTTCCTTAGGAAATATGAACCGCAACAATATTCGTACCGCGCCGAAGCACAGGAAGAGGAAAATCAGGAGGAGGAGAAAGCTACCAAGCCTCGGCGCGAGCATAGTGGAAGATAACATGGGAGGATTGGAGGGCGACACAAGAACTGAAATCCAGAGGGCCGGCGGCCCAAGTCCAATCTAGAGACCCCATGCCACACGCCCCATTAAAGCCTCTCTTTGGCTCGAGCGGGAACGAGAGCAACACCGGCACATCCGAGGCATGGCGGATCAGCCGCCGATTCGCCACCACCGCCTCCAACTCCGGATACGGAACCACCTCAGGCCTCGTCAACTGAATCAGCCGCCCGTAGTCTTTCCACCAGCTCATCCTGCTCTGCGAGTCGAGAAACAGCCGACGCCTTCGTCACTCCTCCTGCGGGGCGTATGGTGCGCCGCACTTCAACCGGCCCTGCGGGCGGACAATTTTAAAATTCCTCAACGAATCTGGCGGCCCGAAGGGTTGCGGATGTAAACTCCTCCAATCCGGAAGTCAAGTGGAAATTCCGGATTGGAGGAGACGCTATGCCGCAGATTGCCGTTATCAACGAATCAACTGCCATCGTCGATGCTGACGTTCAGAATATGCTCCCTGCCTTTTCCCAGCAATGGAACACAGACCTCAAGCAGGTCTGGGGCGTCGACGATGCCGCCTTCGCATTCGTCCCAAAGGATCAGCCGCCCGCTTCCGGCACCTGGTGGATGGTATTTCTCGACGACAGCGACCAGGCTGGGGCGCTGGCCTACCACGATCTCACGAATGAGGGCCTTCCCATATCTAAGGTCTTCGTGAAATCCATTCTTGCCGACAACTCCAGCGTCAGCGTGGGCGCCACGCACGAAATGTGCGAAATGGCCGTGGACCCGTGGCTAAACAGTGCCTATCAAGACCTCCAGGGCGTTTTCTGGGCTGGCGAAGTCTCCGACCCGGTCGAGGATGACCAGTACGGCTACGATATCGGCGGGATACTTGTAACCGACTTCGTGACGCCGAATTGGTTTGGCCATCAACACGCCCAGACCCAAATCGATTTCAAGGGACACGCGACAACAGCCTTCGAGGTGCTAAGCGGAGGCTACGCCCAGAAATTCGACCCCCAGCAGGGATGGCAACAGGTCACCGGATCCAAGGCAAAGCACAGCAAGATGGCAACCCCGAACCGGGACGGCTCCCGGAGAGAACGCCGTGCGCGGCAATGGAAGAGCCGTTTGGAGCGCAGTAGCCCGACTTGGGTCAAACCCAAGTAACCAAGCAGGAGCGCAACTGAAGTCAGGTGCCCCATCCTTCCGCGTTCTTTGGGGAAGAGCCTGCCCCGAGCTTGCCGAAGGGGTGGGAGGATCAAATCCTCGCCCTCTATTTCAGCAACCTCGCATTCCCTTGACGAACTCCCCCACCCCCGATAACGTCCTCCCAGGGAGTAACCGCGCCATGCCCACCCGCACCATCCAATGCTGCCGCCGCTCCATCGTCAATGGTCACGAAACACTCGTCTTCGAAACCGCCGCCGGCCAACAGATCACGCTGCAGAGTTCGCCCGCAGCGGTCCTCATCGAAGACGCCAACGGAAACGCGGTCCGCCTCGACCCCACCGGCATCACCATCACCGCCGCGACAAAGCTCACCATCAACGCGCCCACAATCGAGATCGCAGCAGGGGAACTCAACATCAACGCACCACTGACGACCTTCAGCGGAATCATCAAGGCCGACACCGTCAGCGCCAACTCGATCGTCCCCGGCCCAGGCAACGTCTGGTAGCCACGAACAGCCTACGAGCAAAATCCCACAACCCCCATGGTGTTGCCGGCGATCGGCCGGCGCGCAGTTTCAAGCCCTCTGTTGGGCTTGAGTGGGAGTTCAACTCCCCGACCGAGCCGCGAACTCATCCCGCGCAGCCCTCAGGAACCACCCCGCTCCGGCTCCCATTCATCCGCTCGCTCGCGGTCGAGCCGGTCCTCCCGATTCTCCCGCTCTTCCTGCTCTCGACGCTTCTCTTGCTCTTCCCGCTCCTCGCGGCCATCGCTCATCTTCCCTCCTCACTGCGCATGCAGTATATCCAGCGCAGCCGACACGTCCCCCCAATTGTTGTAAATTGGTGCGCTTTCAAGTGCCATTCCAAAATATGACGATGAAGAAACGGAGGCCACCAAAATGACCATCCGCGACCGAATCGAGCACCATCTGGGGCTAAGGCAACGCCTCCACCGACTGTTGATGCACTTTGCATGGTTATGCGGGGAGGATTGAGAGGATCGGTAAACTGGCCATCCGCGAGTAACATGGGAAAGAAGCCACTCAAGGATTCCAGCCATGAGCCCAACCGACCAGCTCTCCCACACCAACTGGGACGACATCCCCATAGAGCAGCTTAATCCCCTCATCGGCCGCCAGTTCCTCGTCGGGACCAACGTCATGATCGCCCGCGTCCTGCTCAAGCAGGGAGCCATCGTCCCCCTGCACCATCACCACAACGAACAAGTCAGCTACATCCTCGAGGGCGCGCTGAAATTTATCCTCAAGACCGAGACCGGAGACAAGGAGATCATCCTCCGCGCCGGCGAAGTCCTCTGCATCCCGCCCAACCTGCCCCACGAAGCCCACGCACTCGAAGACACCGTCGACCTCGACATCTTCAACCCGCCCCGCCAGGACTGGATCGACCGCGACGACGCCTACCTCCGCAAGTAGACGTCTTCTCGTCCTCAACCAATGAGGGGTGCCCCATCCTACGCGGGCTTTATCGCGTAGGGTGGGTGGAACGAATGCATCGGGCTAAGATAGCTATGTCGTTCTGAGTAAGCGCTAGCTCATCACTCGCAGCGAATCGCAACAATCGGATTAATCCGCGCCGAGCGGAGCGCCGGAAGCAGCGAAGCCGCGCTGGCAATCAACGCCAGCGTAAGGATCGAACCAGCAAACACCCAGGGATCGCGCGCCGACACGCCATAAAGAAAGCTCGCTAGCGCCCGTGATGCCAGCAACGCGGCAATGAGACCAGCCACGGTCCCAACCAGCGCAATGCTCGCATTCTGCCGAAAGACCATCCCCACCACCTGAGCGCGCTGTGCCCCCAGCGCCATGCGAATCCCGATCTCGCTCGTCCGCCGCGCCGTCGCATACGCAAGCGTTCCATAGAGCCCCACCGCGGTGACGATCAACGCGCAAGCCGCGAAGAAGACCGAGAGCATCGCCATCATACGCTCGCTGCTAAGAGAATCGTCGACGGTCTCCGACATCGACGTCAGCACCGGTGCCGGAATCCCCGCATCCAGACCCTTAGCAATGGAGCGCGCCGCAGCCGCCAGCGGACCAGGCGCCCCGCTCGTGCGCACTACCGCGTAGTATGAGCTCCCCATTTGAGCGTCATCCTGAGTCATAGGAAGGTATCCCGTCGGCGGCGCAGGGTCCCGAAGGTTCTCATATTTCGCATCCCCCACCACGCCAACTACTTCGTAATTGGTCTTAGTTTTCCCATCTTGCTTCGTCACCGTCTGCCCAATCGGATTGCCATCTGCGAAAAGCACCTTCACCGCACTCTGATTCAGGATGATCTTGAGGCCCGATGACGGCGTATCGCCCCAGCTGAAATCACGACCGGCTAAAAGTCGGAATACGCATAGTCCGGAAGTAGTCCGGCCCAACCATGTTCTGATAAGTGTCCTGCCCTTTGCCTGCCCCCACTGAAAGGTCCTCGTCCCACACAAAATGTGTAAACGGAACAATGCGAGCAAAGCTCACGTTCGTCACGCCCGGCTGCTGGCGAAGACCCTCGCCCAACTGCCGGTAGAACTGCAGTGAGAGCCTCGCCCTTCAGCGGCTCTTTATCCATGCTGAACGAGATGTTCTGGATGCCCTTAGGATCAAACCCGGCCCCCGACATATAAAGCCGCACCAGGCTCGAAGCAAGCAGACCCGCACCGACGACCAGCATCAGCGCCAGCGCGACTTCGCTCGCCATCATGATGCGCGGAAGCAGGCGTCTCCGCTCATGCGCCTGCGTGGTGTGTTGCCCACCCTTAATTTGATCGTTCAGCCTGCCCGATGTCGCCTGCAGCGCCGGAACCAGTCCGACGAGCAGAGTCGCCACGATCGCCGTAATCGCTGCAAAGGCAAAGACGCGGACATCCAATGAAGTATCTACATGCATTTCGCCCTGGCCGCTCAACAACACCGCTGCCAGAGACTTACTCACCAGCGGGGAAATCGCCAGCCCCAAGGCAGTTCCCATCAGCGCGATCAGCAGGCTCTCCACCAGCAGTTGCTGTATCAGCCTGCGCCGTGTCGCCCCCAGAGCCAGCCGTGTCGCCAGCTCGTTCTGCCGCGCCGCTCCGCGCGCCATCAGCAGGCTTGCCAGGTTCAGGCAGGCTAGCAGCAAAATGCCTCCACACATGGCAAACACCACGGTCAGCGGCTTGCGAAAATCCAGCCGCACATAAGTAAATCCCGCCGATCCATTTTCAGCTACGAAACGAGAATGGCCCTTCTCCATCTGCGCCATCCATTCCGCGTCGCTCGGCACTTGGTGAAACACCGCACTGCTGATCGAGCCGACATGCGCATTCGCCTGCTCGAGCGTCGCTCCCGGCTGCAGACGCCCCATTACGGTCAGCCACCAGGCATGAACTCCCACCGTCGTCATGCTGCGCGCGCCATTGAGCACCGGCTCCGTGGCCAATGGCAGGAAAAGATCCGGCCTCTGCAACGGGTCTGCTCCTAGAAACGCCTTAGGCATCACCCCAACTACCGTGAACTCCGTATTGTCGATCTGCAGTTTCCGTCCAATCACATCGGGCGCGCGGTTAAACCAGCGCTGCCAAAACGATTCGCTGATCACCACGCCAAAACCCGCCGGATCACCGCCTTTGCGATCATCCGCCGCTGTGAGAGTCCGTCCCAACAAGCGGTGCGGTCTTGAGCGCTTTAAAGAACTCGCCGCTCACCAACTGCCCCGACTCGTTTTCATTCCCGTCGCTCCCCTTCACCTGCAACGTCGAATGATTAAACGCGAACACTTCAGAGAAGACCTCATGTCTCGTCTCCAACGCGCGAAACAGCGGCTCCGAAAAACTGTAGTTGGGGGATGGCCTTCCCATATCCACTGCCAGCACCGCCAGCCGGTCGCTCTCCGGCACACCAAGCGGACGCAGCAGCAACCCATTAATCATCGAGAAGACCGTCGTGTTCGCACCCACGCCAAGTGCAATCGTCAACAGCGCCACAGCCGTAAAGCCTGGCGACTTCGCAAGCACCCGAAGTGAGAAGCTCACATCGCGCGCAAGATTCTCAAGGCTGCGAAACTGCCATAACTCCCTTAGGCGTTCCTGCCATCGGCTCGCATTGCCAAAGGCGCGCCGGGCTCCGGCATCTGCCTCCGCCTGCGATGCACCCTGCTTCAACAGCTTGCTCTGCAGCATCGCCTGATGAAACTCAAGCTCATCGGCCATGTCACGGTCCAGGCGTCTCTTCTGAAAGAGCGCCTTCAATCGAAGCAGAAATTCATGCAGATTCTGAGCCATAGCAGACCTCGCCTTACACCCTTTTATGTAGCTTGCATGACGAATGCAACCGCCGACGAAAGCCTCGCCCAGCGCTGCGACTCGGCATCGAGCCGCTTCTGCCCTTCCGCTGTCAATGCATAGAATTTGGCGCGCCGATTATTGTCCGAAGTGCCCCATTTGGACTTGAGCAGCCCGCGCAATTCCATGCGGTGCAGCGCAGGATAGAGCGCACCCTCCTCCACCCTCAACATCTGTTGCGAGGTCTCCTGAATCCACTCCGCCACACTGTAGCCATGAAGGGGCCCGCGCAAGAGAGCCTTAAGGATCAGCATCTCCAGCGTCCCCTGAATCAATTCACCCGATTCCGTTATTGTTCCCATAAGCGCTTTATGGGAAGAATAGAAACGAAGGAATCAATTTGTCAAATTTATGGTGACGCGCAGGCCGCAGGGCCATTCGCCGGCCTTCGCCTTCGCCCCGCTATGCTTCGCTCAAAAAGGAAACAGCTTAGGCGAATTCCGTGCATGGCCCCTCGTCGCAGCAAGATCGAGCTGCCCAACTTGGCCATACCCGTTTTGTACCCGGTCATCGCCATCTTCGTAGCGTTGACCTTGCCAGGATTTGAAAGCCGCTGGCTGCCGAAGACGAGATAGAGGCGATCGAAGATTGATCCTGCCATCGCATGCAGCCAGGATGCCGCAGACCATCGCAGAAACTAGGAACAAAACCGGCGGATCAAACGCCGGCGCGAGATTGCCACCGGCTGGACTCAAGGTCCATGACCGGAGGCGAGGACACTCCTGGGACAAAGCATTCCTTTTCCTTTTGCTTTCTCGACATTGTCTAAAGCCTTGCGACGGTTCGTAGTTTTCCGATGTGTATGAATCAGACACTACCGCCGCTGTTACCTAATAGACGATCAGTTGATATTCGCCATCCTCCTGGTCTCCGACGGCATAGTACGACAGCACTTGCAGACCGTTGGTTCCGTTTCGATAGATGGCTAAGGCGAGGGTCGAGTCATTAAGGATCTGGGTGGTGTAAAAGCGGTCATCCACTTCAAAATTGAAGTTGAAATTATACTCACCGGATTCAGGATGCTCCAGGTCGATCCCGCATGGCGGTGTGGTTGCGGCGGCTCCCGTGAGAGTGGAGTTGAAACAACGGTTAATCGAGGAACTTTGATCGACTTCGACCATGGCTTTGATCCATCCTCCCGCAGTGCGCGCCTGTTGCACATTGCTATCGGTGACAAAGCCATAGTTGGAACCGGTGCCAAAGACGCCGGTGCCTCCGGTGCCGTAGACTCCGACGCCTCCGGCATTATTGACTCCAGCGACGCCGGAGGCGAGACCGGAGGCTGTAACCCCATGAACGCCGTCCCCATTGGCACTTGTCGTGCTGGTACTCTCACCCCAAACGCCGATATACCCACCCGTGGCATAGACGCCGTACGAGCCGCCCACGCTGTCGACCCCGTAGCTGGCGCCGTCGCCGTATAGACCGACGCCGCCGGCTTGTAACGACTCCCCTAAGACGGCGATGCCGCCCCCATTGTGAATGCCGGCCACACCGTTGCCGCTTGCCACCGACGTAACGCCCTCCATTCCGAGGTTCGCGGTGATCGCTCCTGCGACAAAGCTACCGTTCGCATCCCGCTTGACGATGCTATTGGCTGTGTCGGAGTTCGTAGGCGCGACTTTCCAGCTCAGACCGAGGGTTCCGGCGCCGGTGACCGGAGAGCCGCTCACGGTAAAGTCTGAGGAGGGAGCACTCAGCCCGACGCTGGTTATCTTTCCGGTTCCGGGGAAGGTTTGGCCGGGGGCGAAGTTGAGGGTGCCGTTGGCGTTGAAGGAGAAGCCGGTTTCGGTCGGAGAGCCGGTCCCGGTTGCGGAGAGCAGATTCAGCGTGGCAGTGGGCGAGGCCGTGTTGTTTCCGTGGGGTTCGGCCTGCAACTGAAAACGCGGCTGGACGACGGCCATGGTCGACGAGTTATAGGCTGATGTCTGCACCTTGACGTACTGCGAATTGAAACCGGTCGAGGTCGTCGCAGTGCCACGAGGGGTGAGGAGCAGGAAGCTATTGAACGTCGTACTTCCGTCCACCGTCAAGCCGTCTTCGAACAGCCCGGTGCCATTGACATCCAGCGTCGCGGCGGGCGCGGCTGTGCCGACGCCGACTTCTCCAGTCGTGTTCACAAAAATCGGCGAATCGACGATGGAAGACGCTCCGGAGAATTTGGGCACAAATCCCACGGTGCCTCCGGTGGTGGTGACGTTCGAGGTGAGGTTGGGCATGATCGCAGGGGACACCGCGCCGACGGCCTCCGAGGCAGGGCGGGCGAGAGCGAAGGCGGAAGCCGGCAGGCCGCCAAGCGTGGCTGCGTCCGCTGCTTTCAGAGCATAAGGAACGCTGGCTAGCAAAACACGAGGCTCCGCTGGCTGCCCGGGGACCTGTACCTCGAGCCAACGAGCTTCGCCGGAGGAAAACAGGTCGATTGGAATGCCACTGGAAAGGCTGGCGCCAAGTTGAACCAGGTAACGGCCGGAGGAATCAGGGGTCACGGTTTGAGTCTCGGTAAAGAGAGGTTCGCCGCCCTGCTGGTCTTTGTAGATCAAGAAAGTGACGGCCTCCTCGCCGACGGTTGCATTGGCGCGGCTCGTGGGCATGGTTCCGGAATATGGAATGAGCGCAGGTACGACAGTCGCAGCTGAAGCAGCCATCGGGGTGGGGGCGGTCGAGGACGACGGTCTTGTCTGCGCCACTGCCCAGGGAAACGCGATGGCCGTGCAGAGCATGAAGAAACAAAGATTCTTTACGAGTTTCATCGAGCTGCCTCCAGTTTCAAAGTCTGAGATCGACATCAGCGTGCAGGAACACAGTCCGACACACCGGCCAACAACCGCAAGCAGCAAAGCGCAGAACTACCATCGTTTCCTGCAGTTACCATCAAATGCCGCCTTTTGCCGTGCCAGCGCCCAGCGGTAGAAGCTACAATTTGGTGTTCCCGGGTTCCTTATAGCCGCGGATTAATCAGGAGAGCGATGGGCGAGCCATCCCTCGGTACGCCGCCATCCGAGAAACTGCCTGAATTCCGGCTGGATTCGTGGAAGGAGATCGCGGCCTATCTCAAACGCGACGTTACGACCGTCCAGCGCTGGGAGAAGCGGGAAGGAATGCCGGTCCATCGGCATGTCCACGAGAAACGCGGCTCTGTCTATGCGCTGACCGAAGAACTTGATGCCTGGATTCAGAGCCGCAAGCTACGCAACGATGAACCCGAAACGCCGCCCGAGGCAGAAATGCCCCCGCCGGCCCAGGGCGCTCAGAACGGAGCGGCGGCGAGAACGGTTCGCCGGTGGTTTGCTTTGGCCGCCATCCTTTGCGTCTTCCTCGCGGCTGCCGCCTGGCTCGTGTTCCGGCATCGCGCAACTGTCACAGTTCAGCCCAGGATCCGATCCATCGCCGTGCTGCCGTTGCGGAATTTATCCGGAGATCCGGCGCAGGATTACCTGGCCGACGGCATCACCGAGGCCATCATCGGGCGCCTTGCGAACATCCACGACCTGCATGTGACCTCTCACACCTCCGTGATGCGCTTCAAGAATTCGCAGGTCTCCATACCGGAGATCGCGAAAACCCTCGGCGTGGATGCTGTTGTCGAAGGCTCCGTCATAAGGGAAGGCGACCGCATTCGCGTCACCGCCCAGCTGATTCGGGGCCCAACCGACACGCATTTCTGGTCCGAGACCTATGACCGGGAAATGCGCGATGCGCTCAGCCTTGAGAGCGAATTAGCTCAATCCATCGCCGAAAAAGTCGAAGTAACGGTCACTGGTGACGAACACCAACGGCTTGCCGCGGCGCGTCTCGTTGCGCCTGAAGTTTACGAGAGCTATCTGAAAGGCAGGTTCGTCTTGAGAGAGGGGAAGAGAGCGAAGGTTGAGGAAAGCATCTCTTATTTCGAGGACGCTCTCAATAGGGACTCGACGTTTGCACCAGCGTACCTGGGCCTTGCAGAGGCCTATACCGTACTCGGAACCGTCGCGGCCGGAGTTCCTCCGGAAGCAACCCGGCCGAAAGTTACGAGCTTCGCTCGAAAGGCGCTTGCACTCGATCCGGACCTTGTGGAGGCCCATGTCATGCTCGCAAATGTCCTCCAGGAGGAGTGGCACTGGGCTGAAGCTGAAACAGAATACAGGCGCGCCCTCGAATTGAACCCGAACAACGCTGAGGCCAACTCGTGGTTTGCACTATGGCTGCTTTGCCAGGGACGTACGGACGAAGCTGTGGCCCGGATCGAGCACGCTCGGGCGCTGGATCCATTGGAAGTCTCCGGTGGCATCGTATCCGTATCGTGGATACTCTTCCAGGCACACCGGTACGATGAAGCCATTCGCGAATCAAACAACGCATTGGCCTTAAACCCGGAGAATGGGGGTGTACTTACCGGCCTGGGGTTTGCGCTGATCGCCGACAACAAGGCGTCAGACGCCATCCCCGTATTGGAAAAGGCTGTCTCTCTTACCTCCGGGAGTCCAGCCGCAACCGGCATATTAATCCGAGCCTACGCCCACGCCGGCCGGCGTGGAGATGCACTACGTCTCCTAGCAGATCTGAAACGGCGCGCGAAGGCAGGCTACATACCAGCGGGCGCATTTGTGAACGCTTACCTCGGTCTTGGCGACAATGAACAAGCCTTCTACTGGCTCGAGCAGGCCTATAAAGAACAATCGAATATCCTGCAATTCCTCAAGACCCATCCATATTTCGACCCGATCCGCAGCGACCCGCGATTCAATGACTTGGTTCGCCGGGTGGGGCTCGCCTGAACCTCCTGTTGGCGCTTGGCAAGCCATCGATCGCGAGCGCCCGTTTGCTCCGGCGAGCAATGGAAGTGTTCGGCAAACTGTCGCACCGCACCGAGGTACCGCGGGTCGTGAAGGGTGAGTAGTCGCGCCGCTGAAGCCCGAGGAGCATGCGCTGGCGAAGAGGGGTCATGGGAATCTCCTTCCTGTGACCACTTACCCTAACCCTGCAGGACTCCCTTCGCTACACCACGACTCTCAGTCCGCCGCGCCAGCGGCTTCGTTGTGCGCCGGGCATGTTCAACCGCTTGGAGGTGCAAGTCCTCTACCCGACCTGATGGAGGTAAGGGTTAGCAATGACGCAAGGGCTACCGTCGCGAGGCGGGGTCTGAAGGAAGCGTGGAGCAAATGCGCGAGTCGATGGACAAGAACCGGATACAAGGCGTGAGCGTCGGGCGAGCGGGCAACTTACCGCGAAGCCCATATCCATCAAGTACGCGGAGCGTAGATCCGGCGACTGTGCGCAGACGGCGATTGAACTTACCCCGGGAGATCTGCTCCGTGTCGCTTCGGCGACTGAGGCTGTCGCAAGGCATCCTGACCGCGGAGCAGAAGTCAGCAGAGGGCATATTAGGCCATGTCGTCGGCAAAGCTAGTGAGGCACTCCAAAGCCGAAAGGCGGAGTCAACAGATAGGCTGAGCCGGGAACGGTGGCCGAAGGCCCGAACGAGAGGAGAGGCAAGTAGGACATGAGTCTCAACAACGACATGCGGCAGAATATCCAGGGCAATCTGGACTTCTCGTCTTCGTCGATGGGTGAAGCCCAGACGGCGGGAAGGGAAGGGTCCGAATCGTTGAGGACGACGAGTGCGCCCGAAAGCCCAGCTAGGACAGATCGAATGATGGAGGAGATCGTTGAACGAGAGAATCTGAAGGAAGCATTACGACGGGTCAAGGCGAATAAAGGTGCTCCGGGCGTTGACGGAATGACGGTCGACCAACTCGGTGATCACCTGAAACAGCACTGGCCAGCCATCCGGGAGCAACTGCTTAGCGGAACATACAGACCAAAGCCGGTGAAGCGGGTAGAGATACCGAAGCCGGACGGCGGAGTGCGCAAGCTGGGCATTCCGACGGTGTTGGATCGATTCATCCAGCAAGCGGTCATGCAGGTTCTGCAACGGCAGTGGGACCCGGAGTTTTCCGATCACAGCTACGGTTTTCGACCGGGGAGGTCGGCTCATCAGGCAGTGGCACAGGCGCAGCGGTATATTACCGAAGGCTGCGGCTGGTGCGTTGATCTCGACTTGGAGAAATTCTTCGATCGAGTCAATCACGACAGACTGATGGCGCAGATCGCCAAGCGCGTCGATGACAAGCGGCTGTTGAAACTCATCCGGGCGTTCCTGAACGCCGGGGTGATGGAAAACGGGCTGATCAGCCCAAGCGTGGAAGGTACTCCCCAAGGGGGTCCTCTTTCGCCACTGCTCAGCAACGTCGTGCTCGACGAACTCGACCGCGAACTGGAGCGCCGGGGACACCGACATGTCCGCTACGCAGATGACTGCAACATCTATGTGCGCAGTGAACGTGCGGGTCACCGGGTGATGAAGAGCATTACGCGCTTCATCACTCAGCGGCTCAAGCTCAAGGTAAATGAGACGAAGAGCGCGGTGGCGCGACCGCAGGGGCGAAAGTTCCTCGGGTTTAGTTTTACGGACGCCCCAGAGATCAGACGAGCGATTGCTCCGAAAGCTCTGGGGCGTTTCAAAGACAAAATCCGTGAGATCACGCGACAGGCCAAGGGGATCAGCATCGAGACGACAGTGAAGCGACTGGCCACCTATATGGTGGGATGGCGCGGCTACTTCGGCTTTTGCGAAACCCCCGAGGTGCTGATCGGCCTTGTTCGTTGGGTGCGGCTCAGACTGCGATGCGCACTCTGGCGACAGTGGAAAACTCCACGTCGTCGTCGAACTGCGTTGCTGCAACTGGGGGTACGTCCGCAACTGGCCGCCAATACGGCCGGTAGTGGTCGCGGCCCCTGGTACCTGGCCCGCTCCAAAGCTCTCTCCGTGGGAGCTTCGAATGCATACTTCCGCTCGCTCGGCCTTCCTTCACTGTTCGAGAATTACTAGCCCAACTTCTCGAACCGCCGTGTACGGACCCGTACGCACGGTGGTGTGGCAGGGGTCGGCAGGTGACTGCCGCCCCTATGCCGATCAAACCAGCTAATCAGAAAACCGAGCCACCGGAAAGGTGGGGTTGGGGGGAATTCATAGCTCGCCCAAAGCCAGTCAATAGCATCAACGAAAAATACTTTGTAACCCACTCATTCCATTGACAACAAACCGGTACCGACTTGGCATAGTGAAAGGGTCCAACTTGATAGAATAGAGATAGAGATCAAGAAAGGCGGCTGCAAGCCGCCTTTCTTATGCCCAAACGATGACGCGCATCGCTTTCAGGTCGTTCCGCTGGAGGGTAGTCGGGGTGGTAACGCCGCTCAGGGCTATCTTTTCTCAGCCCTGTTCATAGGGACGATGACGAAGGCCACCACAAGCAACGGAATCAAAGCCGGTAGGATCACCGTCCAGGGAAAAGGTCGTCGCATGAAGATCACAACCAGCGTGTCTGCCACAGCCACCATCAGAATGATCGCCATGAACCTCGCGGCCCACTTCACGTTGTCACGATGAATCTGGATCGTCATCGTCGCCTCCGCGTAACGCTCGCCCGACCGATTTTCTTACTCAGAGTCTACACCGCTGGGTAACTGGCTTCTCGCCGCATCCTAAGCTATTGAAAGGAAATACTTTCCGCACAAACCAAATGGAATGAATAATTTATCGGAAAATGTCTCCCAACTAATTGAAAACAAGGATCTTCCTGGATAGTCGATGGGGGGGAGGGGGGTACCCTGCTTAGCGAAAGAGTAACTAAGCGGAACCGCCTCCGCAAAATACTCCTTGCCATTCGCTTTTTCTTCCCTATAATTTCCCCATGGCTGTCACTCGCAGGCAAAAAGAGGTCCTCGACTTCCTCACCGAATTCGTCCGGAAGAACGAATACTCTCCTTCCTACGACGAGATCGCTCGCGGACTGGGCCTCAAGTCGCTCGCCACCGTCCACAAGCACATCACCAACCTGACCAACAAAGGCATTCTGCAGCGCGAGCACAACCGCAGCCGATCGATCGACGTCATCCCAAAGAGCGAACGCAATAAAGTCGTCGAGCGTCTGCCACTGATGGGTCGTATCGCCGCCGGCCAACCCAACGAAGCCTCCCAGGTCGAGGAAACGCTCTCGCTCGGCGACATCGTCGGCAGCAAAGAGGCCTTCGCGCTAAAGGTGCGCGGCGACTCGATGCGCGACGAGCATATTGTCGATGGGGATTACGTCCTGGTCGAGCGCACCAGCGTCGCCCGCCAGGGAGAGATCATCGTCGCCCTCGTCAAAGGCTCCGAGACGACGCTCAAGCGCTACTACATCGAGGGCTCGATGGTGCGCCTGCAGCCCTCAAACACCGAGATGGATCCGATCTACGTACCCATCCAGAACGTCGCCATCCAGGGCAAAGTCCTCGGCGTCATCCGCAAGTACTGAGCCTCAGCGTGAACTTACCGGCAGACACACAAAAGGCCCGGAAACGGCTCCGGGCCTTTTTAGGTCTTATGCGTTGACAGTGCTGGCAGGTACGCTGAGCACCTTGGCGATGCTCTTGTCGATCACGTCCTTGGGCACGAAGCCCACGATCTGATCGGCGACCTTGCCGTCCTTGAACAGCAGCAGCGCGGGAATGCCGCGGATACCGTAGCGTCCCGGAGTCGAGGGGTTCTTGTCGACGTCCATCTTCATGACCTTGAGCTTGCCTAGATTCTGCGCGGCAATCTCATCGACGACCGGCGCAAGCGCCCGACACGGGCCACACCAGGCAGCCCAGAAATCGACCAGGACTGGATACTCGGACCGCAGCACCTCCTGCTCGAACGTGCCATCATTTACCTCAAAAACTCCAAGTCCAGCCATGTTCCTCCTTGCGAATTATCTGATGATAACCCTGAATACCAGTCGATTAGATGCTATTCGCCTCTGAAAGTCGCACTGGGGTCATTTCGCCGCCAACGCCGTCTCAACCACTGCCGGAGAAGTCTCGATCCCACAATCGATTAGCTCAGCCGGCTCGCTCAGGTAGCTGGTAGCCAGCGCTCGAATCTCCTCGATCCGCGATGAGCCATCCAGCAACAGCAGCACCGACGGCCCAGCGCCGCTCAGCGACACTCCCAGAATCCCGCTCGTGCCCGCAAGCGGCAGCAACGACGGCAGCAACGGACAGATCGCACCCCGAAACGGCTGGTGCATCCGGTCCTGCATCGCAACTCGCAGCAGGTCGCCGCGGCCGGTCGCGAAAGCAGCCGCCATCAGGCTTGCCCGCTGGATATTGAAGACCACGTCATCCTGGTCATAGCTCCGCGGCAACACTTGGCGCGCAGCGGTAGTCGCCAGCGGCTTCTCCGGCACCGCCAACAGCACCCGCCATCCAACTGGCGGCGCAAGGCTCACCGCGTGAACATGCCCGGCATCCATCGCCGCCACCGTGAACCCACCTAGCCAGCACGCGGCGACGTTGTCCGGGTGGCCTTCGAGCCGAGAGGCCTCGTCCAGAATGCGTCCCCGGCTCCAGCCAAGCCCTCCAAAATGATTGGCCAGCGCAAGCCCGGCAAGGCGCACTACCGCCGAAGATCCAAAGCCCATCCCGATCGGAATTTCGTTATGAATCTCAAGTGCGAGCGGAATAAGCTCAGCATCATTGGCTGCGAGCGTCTTTTGGTAGACATCCAGCATCAGGTTGCGCCGCAGCGACGAGCAGACCTCGGTGTTGCGGCCTTTGGCGTTGATGGCGAAATCCGGCGCGCGCGTCGCATCGATCTCCAGAGCAAGTGTCAGTGCGAGCGCCACCGTATCGAAACCCGGGCCGAGATTGGCCGAGGTCGCCGGAAGGCGCAGGCGCAGGCTTCCGCGTGACGCAGCAGCCTGAGCCGGAACGCCAGAGATCGCGACGCCGTTGGCCGAGGTCGTACTCATCGCCGCACCTCGGCTTCCAGCGTCTGCAGCACCGCGTCGGCGGAAGCATCCAACACCGGCATCTCCGAGCGCAAGGGCCACATCGCCGGCTCATGGCCGCGCGATTCCGCATCGGTCAGCAGCTGACCGCGATGAAAATCCAACGTGTATTCGGAGTCCTTCAGAGTATGTCCGGTGAGCAGCAGTACCACGTTCTCGGATGGCTTCACCCGCCCGTCGGCGACCAGCTTCTTCAGCCCGGCAAACGTCACCGCCGAGGCTGGTTCACAGCCGACTCCTTCGCGACCAATTTCAGCCTTGGCAATCGCAATCTCGGCTTCGGAAACTTGCTCGCAATAGCCGTTGGTCTGCTCCAGAATACGCACCGCCTTGCGCCACGATGCAGGGTTGCCGATGCGAATTGCACTCGCCCGCGTATCGGCGTGAACCGGAGTCAGTTCCCTGCCCTGAGACGTCTTCATCGCCGTGTACAGCGGATTCGCACCCTCCGCCTGAATCACCGAGATCCTCGGCATCGCCGTCGTCAGGCCCAGATGCTTCATCTCCTGAAATCCCTTGCCCAGCGCCGAGCAATTCGCCAGATTTCCACCCGGCACGATCACGTGATCTGGGACGTTCCATTCCAGCTCCTCGGCAATCTCCAGCGCCGGAGTCTTCTGCCCCTCTAACCTATAAGGATTGACGGAGTTGAGAAGGTAGACCGGATAACGCTCGACCACCTCCGCCAGCACCCGCACGCAGCCATCGAAGTCGGTGCGCAATTGACAGGTCAGCGCCCCATAATCCATCGCCTGCGAAAGCTTGCCCCAGGCGATCTTGCCCTCGGGAATCAGCACAAGGCAGCGCATTCCCGCCCGTGCCGCATACGCCGCCATCGCCGCTGAGGTGTTGCCTGTTGATGCGCACGCGACCCAGGCGAATCCGCGTTCGCGCGCCACCGAGAGCGCTGCCGTCATGCCTGTATCTTTGAACGACCCCGTCGGATTCATCCCCTGATGCTTCGCCAGAAGATGATCCATACCAACGACCCCGGCGCACCGCGGCATTCCATAGAGAGGAGTGTTCCCCTCGCGCAGCGTCACCGCATCGTTCGGCTTATCGAGGATCGGCAGCAGTTCACGAAATCGCCAGACGCCACTCTGGTCGATCGGCAGCGCCGACTGACGCCGCTCATTCCACAACCAGCGCAGCGCGCTCGCATTCGGTAACCATGCGCGAGGCTTTGCTCCGAGCGGAGTCCCCGTCAGAGCTCCATTTCCGTCATGGCCATTGACCGCCCCCGCAGACACTGGAGCCAGACTCCAGGCCGGATACTCCACTTCAAACAATTCGCCGCAGTCGGCACAGCGAAAGTTGCTCCGAGCCTCGCGTTGGGCGACCACACGCGCACAACCGGTGCAACGCAATTGATGGACGATGTCTTGCATAGCCGTGTCTCTAGCCTAGCAGCAGGAGCGTCGCGTCGAGACCTAGCCAAGCAGAACCGGCTCCCGCTCCAGCCGCACGCCAAACTTGTCTTCCACTCTTGCGACGATCTCTTCGCTCAACGAGAGCACCTCGGCGGCCGATGCCCCACCCCGATTTACCAGAGCTAAACTGTGCCGGCTGGAAATTCCCGCGCGACCGTTGCCGTAGCCTTTCGAAAATCCGGCCTGCTCCACCAGCCACGCCGCCGCCAGCTTCACCTTGCCATCCAGTGCCGGATACTGCGGAATCTTCGTCCCTTCCGCAACTGACGCTTCGATCCTCGCCAGCGACGCAGTATCCACGACAGGATTCTTGAAAAAGCTCCCCGCACTCGCGCAATCCGGATCGCCCTCGACCAAATACATCCCCTTCGACCGCCGAATCCCCCGCACTGCATCAGCGACTTGCGCCAAAGAAGGCGCGAGAACTCCCCCTTCAAAGTGTCGCTGCAAGTCAGCGTACGTAAGCGTTGGCGAACCGCCCGCCGTCAGCGCATAGTCGACTCGGGTCACGATGAACTGTCCCTTCGCCGAAGTGTTAAAGATGCTCTGCCGATAAGCGAACCCACACTCCTCGCCGCTCATCTCCATGAGCTTCTCCGATTGCAGATCCAGCACCCGAACCGTAACAATCCTCTGCGAAACCTCCTGCCCATAAGCGCCGACATTCTGCACCGGAGTTGCGCCCACCGTCCCGGGAATCCCGGCCAGGCATTCGATTCCAGCGCAATCGAGCGAGACAGCGTGGCTCACCAGCTTGTCCCAGTCTTCGCCGGCTTCGGCCTGCAAGACCAACCTGTCGTCATCGAAGTGCTCCCGTATCCCCAGCAAACCGATCCGCACGACCAACCCGGCGAAGCCATCGTCGGAGACCAGCAGATTGCTGCCGCCGCCGAGCACAAAGAGCGGCAGGCCGCGCCCGCGGCCGAAGCTCACCGCCTCAAGAATGTCCGACTCGCTCGACGCCTCGGCAAACCACCGCGCCGGGCCTCCGATTTTGAACGTGGTGTAGGGCGCTAAATGAACGTTCTCTAGAATTTCCATCCCATCGAGGGTATCAGCCCAGGTAATGAATCCAAGGGCGATCACAGAGGCGTCTCATTGACTGAGGCTTTACAATAAGATGAAGGCAGTCGCCTAAGACACCCGGAGGAAACAGAGAATGTATCCCGAAATGATGGTCATCCCCATGCGTGAAGAGCTGACGCGGGTAGGAATCAAAGAAACCAGGACCGTCGCCGAAGTCGACGCGGCGCTGGCCGCGCCCGGCACCACCCTGCTGGTGGTGAACTCGATCTGCGGCTGCGCCGCCGGCAAAATGCGCCCCGGCGTGCGGCTCGCACTTCAACACACCACCAAGCCAGACCAGGCGATCACCGTCTTCGCCGGCCAGGACCGCGAAGCGACCGAACGCGCCCGCTCCTACTTTGTCGGTCATCCGCCCACGTCCCCCGCTGTGGGCATCCTCCGCGACGGCAAACTGGTTTACCTTATGCAGCGTTCTGCAATCGAGGTCAATACCGCCCAAGCCATCGCCGGCGAACTCGCTCGCGCTTTTGACGAGTACTGCGCCAAAACCACCGCTTAAGTATCAATCCGAGTGACCCACGTCTCGTCTTTGAGACGTGGGTCTTCCAGATGAAGACTTTCTGAACTTTTCAAGAATGAAACTCACTCTTTACACAGCCCCTTGGTGCCGCGACTGCCGGGAAGCCAAGCGCTTCCTCGATCAACACCAGATCGCGTATACCGAGGTTGACATCGAACGCACGCCCGGCGCTGCGGACGAAGTCCTGCGCAATGTCGGCAAACGCGCCATCCCGCAGTTCGTCATCGATGGAGAGTGGGTGCAGCCCTACCGCCCCGGCCGCGGATTTCTTCACGCCGAGATGCGCGAACGCCTCGGCGTGATTTAGTCCAAGAAGCTTCGGTTCCATGCTCCGGAGCTACGACTCGCTCGGCTCCAAATCCCGTCCGGTATAGGAGCTGGCCACTCCCGGCGCGCCTGCGTCTTCGAGAATCGCACGGGCATCGCCCTCATCCTCGGGATGGACTTGCAGTTGCAGCGGCCCAAGCCCTGGCGACAAGATCGCTGCGTTTTCACCGGAGAGAAATGTCTCGATGCCGGCCGATTCCAGCCGCAACTTCGCCATCTCCGCTTCCATCGGTTCAGGAAACTCGCCTAAGGTTACGAGCTCCGGTAGTTCATGTGTTTCTTCAGCCATAGTGGTTCCGTCGTTCCTCTCAAGTACAGGTCGATTCTACTCCGCAGATGCTGAACGATGAGATGCATCGAAAGCTACAATGAGGAGGCAGGAAAACGAGGAAAGCGAATTGATCGCACGATATACGCGCCCGGCAATGGGCGCCATCTGGACCGACGAGAACAAATACCGCATGTGGCTCGCGGTCGAGAGCGCAGCCAGCGACACGCTTGCCGAAGACGGCATTGTCCCAGTCGAAGCCGCAAAGGCAATTCGCGAACGAGGCGAGATCGACGTTCAGCGAATTCAAGAGATCGAGGCAGAAGTCAAACACGACATCATAGCCTTCACCACCGCAGTCGCCGAGAAGATCGGCCCAGAATCGCGCTGGCTACATTACGGACTCACCTCAAACGACGTGGTCGACACCGCCCAGGCGCTGCAAATCAAAGCGGCCTCGACCATCATCACCGAGGGACTGAACAAGCTCGCCACAGTGCTGAAAAAACGCGCCATCGAGTTCAAGCACACACCAACCATAGGGCGCACTCACGGCATCCACGCCGAGCCGACCACCTTTGGCCTCAAGCTCTTGAACTGGTACTCCGAGACGCAGCGAAACATCGCCCGCTTCCACGCCGCCGCAGAAGACATGCGAGTCGGCAAACTCTCCGGAGCCGTCGGCACCTTTGGCCATCTCAAGCCCGAGCACGAAGAGCGTATCTGCGCCCGTCTCGGCCTGGAACCGGCGGCGGTGGCGACTCAGGTTATCCAGCGCGATCGCCACGCGCATTACATCTCCACGCTGGCGATCATCACTTCGACTCTGGACAAGATCGCAACCGAGATTCGCCACCTGCAGCGTACCGAGGTTCGCGAAGCGGAAGAGTTCTTCTCCGAAAAGCAAAAGGGCTCGTCGGCAATGCCGCACAAGCGTAACCCGATTACGAGCGAACAGATCAGCGGGCTCGCTCGCGTCGTCCGAGCCAATTCGCAGGCCGCTTACGAGAACATTGCGCTGTGGCATGAGCGCGACATCTCGCACTCTTCCGTCGAGCGCGTCATCTTTCCCGACTCCACCATCCTCGCCGATTACCTGCTCGAAAAAACCTCCGCGCTCATCGACAATCTGCTCGTCTATCCGGCACGAATGCTTCGCAACCTAGAAAGTACAGGCGGCCTGATCTTCAGCGGCCAACTACTTCTCGATCTCGCCGAATCTGGCATGGCCCGCGAAGACGCGTACCGCCTAGTCCAGACCCATGCAATGCGAGCCTGGCGCGAGGAGCTCATCTTTAAGGAACAGATCGCTAGCGAGCCCGAGATCACCTCGCGGCTCAGCCCGGAAATCCTCGCCAAAAGCTTCGACCTCTCGCGTCAATTGAAAAACGTCGACGGAATCTTTAAGCGGGTGCTGGGCGAATGACAGCTGGGCGAGACTCCGGCTGGAACCTCACCGTCGCCATCACCGGCGCAAGCGGAGCCGTCTTCGGCCGCGAACTCCTCGCCGCGCTCAACGCCGACGAGCGGGTTTCACAAGTGAACTTCATCCCGTCGGAGAGTTCGCTGCGGGTTCTCGCCGAAGAGCTCCAACTCAGTGGCCGCAACCAGCTGGTGGAGAAATTGCTCGGCGCCGCTTCAGACAAGATCGTCCCACTAAACGAAAGCGACATCGGTGCAGGGATTGCCAGCGGCAGCTATCACTCCAACGGGATGATCGTGCTGCCCTGCAGTATGGGCACGCTCGGCGGAATCGCCAACGGCCTGGCTCGCAACCTCATCGAGCGCGCTGCCGATGTTTGCCTCAAAGAGCGCCGTCCCCTGCTGCTCTGCGTGCGCGAGACGCCTTTCAATAAAATTCACTTGAGAAATATGACGCTCGCGGCGGACGCCGGAGCGGTGATCTTCCCCGTCATGCCTTCGTTCTACAACCTGCCCACGGATTCAACCGAGATGGCAAAGCAATTCGCCTGCCGCGTGCTCGCACACATCGGGCTGCCTCAACCCAGCGCCTTCATCTGGAAACCTGACGACTAGTCGCGTGGCCAACTAAGTCCCGAGTGAGAGCCAGTGTGGAACATCCGTTCCGCATCCTGAAGCGTGCCTTCGGATTTCTATGACGACCTGGAGGTCAACGACAGCGCCGTAACAGGTGTTGGGGAGACTGTCTTCGGGCCATTGTCAGAGAACTTGTCGAGAATGTTCGGAAGAACTCGACGATCGATTGGACCCCGGCGAGAGAATGTCCAGGCGAAGCTGAGAGTGATCGCGAAACGCATTCTGAAGAAGTACGGATATCCCCCTGATAAGCAAGAGAAGCCGACTCCGACCGTCCTTGAGCAGGCAGAAGTGCTCTCCGAAGGTTGCACTCGCCACGTAATTCGGCAGGCCACTCACGATTCGCCGATTCCATCGGTAGAATTCGTTATGGTCTCACGACGCAATGCCATAGAGTCCGGCTCGGCTCCGGTTCCGCACACGACTCTTCCTACGGTCTGCGTGGTCACCGAGGACGTCGAATTTCTCGATGAGCTCATCCCCGAGGTCGTGCCCTGGTTTCAGATAGTCATTCGCCCGGACTACGTCGACCTCGCTCGGTGGACTCGTGAGGCCCGCGTAGTCGCGGTCTTACTGGACATCGACACCGATGGGCCGGAAGAGTTTGGCGGGCTGGCCGTACTGAACGAACTTCGCCGGCTCAACGAAGATCTTGTGCTGATCTCCCTGAGCCGATCGCGACGGCGCTCGGTCGAGATACAGGCGCTCGATGTCGGGGCGGATGTCCATTTCCGCCGACCAGTCGATATTGCTGAGCTGCGGCTGGCGCTGGCCGATACCTTCCACCGCCGCACCGAAGACGCCACGCGCGAAGAAATGAAGCGCCAGGCTATCGAGAGCAGCCGCTTTCAGGATTTTGTAGGTGCGAGCGAGCCGATGCGCCTGGTCTACGACGCAATCCAGCAAGTGGCGGGCAGCGCCGTCAATGTGCTGATCCGCGGGGAGAGCGGCACCGGCAAAGAACTCGCCGCCCGAGCAATCGTCGCTCTGGGGCGCCGGGCCAATAAACCGTACATCCGCCTGAACTGCGCCGCGCTGCCGGAAAACCTGATCGAGTCGGAGCTCTTTGGCAGCGAACGCGGCGCCTTCACCGGCGCCACCGAGTCGCGCCCCGGCCAGATTGAACTGGCCGATGGCGGCACACTTTTTCTCGATGAGATCGCGACACTCACCCTTCCCCTGCAAACCAAGCTGCTGCGGGTACTTGAAGACCATCAGGTGCAGCGGCTCGGGGGCCGCGCACCGCGCAAGGTCGACTTTCGTCTGCTCTGCGCGACCAACGAACTCCTGGAGGAGATGGTCCGCACCGGGCGGTTTCGCGAGGACCTCTTCTACCGAATTCATGTGGTTCCGATCCACCTGCCGCCACTGCGAGAGCGCACAGGCGATATCCCGCTGCTCTGCGATTACTTCCTTCAGATCCACTGCGTGGCGAACGGGCTGCCAGTAAAACTACTGACCTCCGAAGCTTTGTCAGCTCTTGAAGAGCACAACTGGCCGGGGAATGTCCGGGAATTGGAGAACCTGATCCAGCGGCTGGTGATTACCGTCCGCGGCGAGGAGATTCGCGCGAGCAATCTGCCGCCGCGGCTGCTCGCGCATAGCGCGACCGCCCAGGAGGCGGTCCTGCTGCCTGAGGCGGGAGCCGACTTTGACAGTGAGATCGAGCGCCTGGAGATCGCGCTACTCACGGCGGCCCTTCGCCGTGTGCAAGGCAGCAAGGCGGCCGCCGCCCGTCTGCTGCGGCTGGATGGCCAGCGCATCAAGTATCTATGCCGGAAATATTCGCTCTGAGGATCTCTATGGGTGATTTATTCACCAGAGATGGAGTCACTTTTTAACCCAATGACTATTTCGGTATTCGACTGAGCCTCACGGGACTGCCTGCGGACCCTTTTAGATTTAACGAGTTACAGAAATCAGAAGCCTCTTTAAAGTTTGGCCCCAAAGGTGCACCTAGGCAAAGCGCAGGGCGAACTTCAAATCCAAACATTCGAGGAAATAGTCCAATGGCCGTCATCAAGAAATCGCTTGTGAACACCGGTGCTTCCAGCAAGTCCACCAAGAGCAAGTCTGATAAGAGCCTGGGGAGTTCCCCAGCGGCTGCGAGCGTGAAGCCCACCCGCGTGAACGCGATTCCGACCCGGGTGAACGCGATTCCGACCCGGGTGAATGCGATTCCGACCAAAGTGAATGCAATTCCGACCAAGGTGAACGCGATTCCGACCAAAGTGAATGCGATTCCGACCCGCGTGAACATTAACAATTAGTAGTCACCTTGTCCATCGAGGTTGAATCGGCGGCCGCAATGGCCGCCGGTTGCGTTTACCAGATGTGGGCGCGAACCAGGTTGAGCAGCACGGTCACGAAGCGTTGGAAGAGACTGCGGCGTTTCCCAAATATCCTGGCCCGCCCGGAGAGGCCTAAGGGCAAATCGCCCGCTGACGGCGGCAAGGGCAGTCGGGCGGAATAGAAGGTAGGCAGTATTACGCCCTTGTAGGCCTGTTTAGCGATCAGGCCAGCCGGAAGCTCAACTGCTTCACCCTGCATGGGCGGGAGCTTCGTGCGAATGACGGAAAAGCTGCCTGGCGGAGCGAGGGCCACTTCAGCATCAGGCGGGATGCGGTCGAGCGCCGAAGCAGGGATGAATAAGCGCGCCATACGCGGCCCATCGCCGGCCAGCGTGATTAGCGTCTGGCCTGAGCCCACCTCTTGGTGAATCAGCGCTGCGGGATCACGGGTCAGCACAATCCCGTCGACCGGCGCGACTATGGCTAGAGAAGCTTGCGCTTCGCGAGCCAGCCCGGCGGAGCGTAGTGCTGCACCTTCCGCCGCGGCCGCAAGCCCGACACTAGCTCCACGTACTTCGGCGTCAAACGCACCAAAGTGCGCACTCCCTGTTTCTGCTTGAGCGCTTGCCCGCATCGATTCCGCATCTTGGCTCTGCATCGCGAGTAAAGGCTGTCCAGTCTTGACCGCTTGCCCTTCCCGGACAAAGACCTGGTCCACCGTGCCATCGATCGAAGCGTGGAGCGCGGCCGACCTGCCCGACTGGATGACAAACCAGGCATCCTCCCGGTCGCGCCAAAAAGGAACGAAGAGCACAACCAACAATGATGCGGCAATGATCAACGGTATCGGGCGCCACCGAATCCCTCTGCCTTGAGCTGTGCGCCAGGTTCGACGAACCACATCACGCAGCGAACGGAGGCGGCTCCGAAACATGATGAAGGCCAGCCAGCCAACCGGAATAAGTGCAAACTCCGCCAGCCAGTGCGAGGCTACGTTGTAGGTGAAGCGGAGGAAGACGTAGAGCAGCAAATAGCTGTAGGCGCCTGAGGCGAGCGCATACAGAACGAAAAGGAACGTGCGCCGCCTCGGTATCACAATCATCTCCACCGGCAGGCGGAGGACCCGCTTTTGGAACCATCCGGAAAGAAAGGCGGTGGAACGCTCCTTCAGATCGGGTATGCCAATGAACTCGGTGAACAAATAGTAGCCATCGATCTTGATAAGAGGGTTCACGTTCATCACAACCACCGCCACGCCGGTAAGCAAAATGACTTTATACGTCAACTCGTGGAGCCATTGACGCGGCGGAGTATTGAGCCAGACGATGATCGCGATACCGCAGACCACCATTTCAATCCAGATGCCGGCGATGATTGTAATCAGGCGTTGAATCTTGGTTGCCGAGATCCATATCTCCGTCACGTCGACGAAAAAACATGGCGTGAGGTAGATAAACAGCAGTCCCATGCTGTGTACCTCGCCGCCGTAGTGCTTGCAGGTAACGCCGTGCGCGGTCTCATGGATGAATCCCAGCACGAAGAGAAGCAACCAAAACTGGACGATATCGGCAAAGGTCTTCTGGGTGAAGTTGTAGAAGAGAGGAATATCGGGACCGATAACGCTCCACTTGGAGATGAAAAATACCCCCTCGAAGCAAAACAGCAGGACGACGGCGAGCACGCACCAGTGGACTGTAGATAAATCGTCCAGCTCGTTGGTTCAGCCAGGTGAGATAGCGGTCGGGGTCCCAGGCGGAGAAGCTGATGTGGGCTAAATTGATCTTCGCGGCACGCTTGGCCTTGCGGTTTCGCTGCGCGTTCAGCTTTTCGCTGAGCGCAAGGTTCTTTTCCTGAGGCGACTTAAACCACAAGTCGAGTTCCTCGATGCCCGCTGCAAACGTCCGGACGTCTCCGGTTGTGAACTGCGCGCCAGTTTCATCGTTGTAGATGGCGGCAATCTCTTCAAAGGATCGGTCGCCGTCAAACAACTCAGCAAGCCGCCATTGCCCCGGCGGAAACCGGAAAAAGCCGGATCCTTCGCGTTTCAGAACGCCGACGAACGGCTCCCCGTCCAGGGAATCCTCGCGGACAATCAGTTCGGGATCGAGACGCGGCGGACGCTCGCGGGCGAATCGCGTCTTGGGAATCTCGGGGAGAGCCGCGTTCAACGCTTCGGTAAGATTCATGGCGCGAGGCGGACCTGCATGGACATACCGGGTTTAAGCAGAGGGGAAGGATGAACGACTGCAGCGATTACCTGCACGCTGCCGCTGGCGGGGTCGACCACCGGGCTGACGCGAAGAATGCGGGCGGGCTGGCACAGGCCGGGGTAATCGGCGGTAGTTAGCTCCAGCGGGGTCCCGTCTGGAAACGCCGCCATCGCAGTCTCCGGCACGGTGAAGAGCACCTGTAACGGAGCCTCGGCGGTGATCCAGAAGAGAACGTCGCCTTTCTTGACCTCCTGTGCCAGACGAACGGAACTGCGCCCTACCACTCCGTCAAAGGGAGCGACGATGCGGGATTGCTCCAACTGCAGGTTAGCCGAGCGGAGGTCGGCTTCAGCGGCGGCTTCATCTGCGCGGTACCGGGCGACCTCCTGCATGGTTTCGTCGAGCTTGTACTTCACATGCTCCCAGTCCTCCTGGCTGCGGATATTGTCCTTCGAGCATGATCTCCATGCGACGAAGGTCGGCCTCCTCGGTCTTCTGTTCCGACTCCCACTCCGCCACCTGCGCCTGGAGCGAGGCCACTTTGGCTTTTTGCGAATCGTACCGCAGCATGCAGCGCACGGTCATCGAGCAGGGCGAGCAGCTGACCCCGGCGCACGCGGTCGCCGATCTGCACCGCAATCTGCGCCACGCGTCCGTCCCGTTCGACTGCGATGTCCGCCTGCTGTTCAGCGACCAGCGGGCCGGTAGTGGTAAAGCTCTTCGGCTCTACCGTGGAGACTCGGCAACGTCGACGCGGGCAGCGGCCGAAGCGGCGGGAACCGGGGACGTGGTCGCAGGCGCGGCGCTGGCCTGCACCGCTGGATGCTCGTCGCAACCTGCGAACGACAACAGCGCCATTGCGGCGGTGAGAGTCCGATCGTCCGAATGACTGCACGCGAGGTTGGAGAACTCATCGCCATCACCAGCCTATCCAGTTCCACAGAGTTTGCCAGAGCCATAGCGCGGGTGCGCGCAGCAAAACATACCCCGCCGGCCGAAAACCGATGAAGACCTTGGCGCGCCCACGTCATCCCGCTACGCAGAACCGCGTCTTCGTTGGCCAGAGGAACACGCGCGGCGAAGGTGCGGTCTCCATCGACCGACTGCGCCTGAGGGCTGACAATCGCGACCGCGCCGTGCCAGGAATGTTGCGGATAACTGTCGAGTTTGATCGCCGCAGATTGACCTGGCAGCAACAACGCCGCATCGCGCTGCGGGACAGCGATATCGACGACCGCGGTCGACAGGTCCAAAACCTGTGCAAAGGCGGCGCCGGCATCGAGGTGCTCGCCTGCGGCGTTCTGCAATGCGGGGGTGACCACGATGCCCGCGATCGGAGAGCGCAACTGCGCACTCTCGAGCCTGGCACGGTTGCGCGCTACTTCGGAGCGGAGATACTCCATCTGGGCGCGGTCGGCTCCGGCCGGAGCGAGCGCCTCGGCCAGATCGTTCTCCATGCCCAGTTCGGCGGCGCGGTATTTGGCCTCAGCCGACGCCAGGTCCATGCGCCACTGCCAGTCGTTCATCGCCCCGAGCACATCGCCGGCGGCGACGCGCTGCCCCTCGTGAGCGAAGACCGCCGCACACATTGCCGTCAACCGGCGCGGCGATGGTCACCAGATGCTGCGGCGCAACGGTGGCTTCTCCGGAGACCCGCATCGGCAGCGGGCAAAATATCAGGAAAACGCTGCGGCAGCGACGCCGACCAGCGAAACCGAGGCGCCGTCTTCGGCTGGTACCCAACAGCGCCCGTTTCCGCTGCACCAACGGCTCGAGCAGGCTGATCAGCGGGACTTCGCGATAAAGCAGTGCGTTGCGGATCGCTACCGTCGCCTGCCCAGCGAGGATCTTGATCATCTCGGTGTGCGGCAGGTCAAGAAAGTCGGGATCGGTCGCCTCGTATAGCAGGACACCCACGCGGCCCTGGTCGTCGGCCAGCGTCAGGGAATAGAGCGCGCCATAGCCGGTCGCTTCAAAATGCCGCGCGACGGCTTCGGGCAGTTCGGCTTGCGGCAGCGCCTCTCATGGCGGCGAAGATGCAGCGCGCCATCCTGGGTCGCAAGCCAGCGCAGGAGCTCGTTCAGCCGGTCTACCTGAACGTCGCCCAGCGGAAGGCTGGTCATCCCCGAGACCGCCTTCAACTGCAGCCGACCGCGAGTGTCGAGCGCGATTGCGCAGCGCTCGAAGGGCAAGACATTCTGCGGGCTGTTCACGATGATCTGCAGCAGCCGCTCGAGGCGAAGAGTCGAGGTGATCTCCGAGCTGACGCGGACCAGAGTTTCAAGTATCTCCAGCTTGCGCTCAGCGAACATGAGGCTCGCGTTCTTGAGCGCGCTGGAGACCGTCTCCGCGATGGCGGTAAGAAAGAACTGATCGTCGTCATCGAAGGGAGTGTCGCCGGCTTTGTTCACCGCCTCCAGCACGCCAACCTCCGCACCCTCCTGCATAAGCGGGACAAGGAGCGCATTGGTGATGGGCGGAGTCGCGGAGTCTTCGCCAAGAGCCGCGTTTCGCAGGACCAGCCGCTCGTCCTCGGCATCCACAATCAGGAGCGGCTTCGCCCTCCTCAGCCATGTCGGCCACATAGTCCTGCGCCAGGCTCCTGAATCATGCGAAACTCGACCGTAGCATCTGCTCCGCCGCTCGACATCAGACGCAGCTGCGCACCGTCGAAGAGCCAGAGATGGATCGCCTGGCACTCGATCATTGCCGAAGTCTTTTCCGATGCGAGCTTGGTGACTTCGTCCAGATCCAGCGTCGCGTTGAGCGATTTCTCCAGGTCGTACAGTTGGGTCATGCGATGGATCGAATCAAGAAGGTCCTGCCGCCCGCGGTCAAATTCCTCGGCGGCCAATAATGCCGGCGGAGCCAAGCGCGCGATTGGAGCAAGCGCGGCCAGGTCGGCTGAGCCCAGTCCTCTGGAAAAAGCAATGACTTCGAGCGCGCCCAGCAACTCGTCCTTCTCGAGCAATGGGACATATGCAAGCGAAGCGATCGAGCGGTTTACGTGGAGGTGGACATAGTCCTCTCGCTGAAGATGGCTGCCCGGATAGACAGCCCGCTCCGGCACCTCAGCCAGCAATGGAGCCAGTAGCCGGCTCTCCATCGCCATCGATACTGTTCAATAGCGACGTCTCCGGCCACGCCGAAGGCTGTCCAAGCCGCGTTGCCATCTTCAGGTCTGAATCTGTGAAGCACACAGGCGCAGTCGGGAAGCGCCTCGACGACCGCGTCAGCGATCCGCGCAGCAGCGCGCCGCCGAGTCGTTCGCGGCCAGAAGCGAGGCGGCTAGTTCCAGGCTGGTATCGGTTGGCGGCATCGTCGTTCATCAGGGTATTGCCCGCCAGACCCACTTGACGGCAGAGACTGGGGGATGGATGCTGAAGTAGCCGAAGCGTAACAAGGGGCGACCCTGATGTAAAGCAATTTTTCGCCGGCGGGAGAGCGCGTGGATCTTGACATCAAGCAAAACGGTAATATCTGCATGTTGAAAGTGAAGGGGCCATTCAAGTCCGGCCCCTCGGTAGATGAATTCAACCAGGCGGTCCAGTCCGCACTCAACAGCGGACACATTCACATCGTTCTCAACCTCGAAGCAATGCCTGTCCTCGACTCCTCGGCCATCGGCGCCATCGTGAACGCCTTGCGAATATCGAAAAAAATCGGCGGAGATGTGAAGCTGGTCAACCCATCGTCATTCGCGGAGAAGACCTTCAAGATGGTCGGCATCCTGAGCCTCTTCTCCGTCTACTCCACCGAAGACGACGCGGTCACAGCCTATCGTTAATAGTCCGACCAGTCCCAAAGCTCGCCAGGGCGTGGCCGGACGCTCGCAACTTATTTCCCTAGTCTTCGGGCTCCAATTCGATGGCGTTGATAAGCGGATAATTCTTGATCGGCGTGAAATCCATCACCAGCATGTTATGTGCGGTGGGTTTCACCCGATGAAAAGTGGCCACCGCAACGCCGTTCTTTTGCTCCTTCAAAATGTCGAAATTCCTTAGCAGGGTTGTGCCGTTGCAATAAACGTCAAACAGTCGGCTTCCGATGCCTCCCGGTCCGCCGTTACTCTTACCAAACCATCCTTCGGAAAAATACAATCTCACTTTGTACTCTTTGCCCGCGACGACTGGGATCGAGTAGCGAAAGTGTCCGTATCGCTCCCAGGCGAAGAGCTTCGAATTCGCGACCTTGGGCAGGCCATCTGTATGAGAGACTCTTCTGCCGCCCTGGAAGAAGCGCTCCGGAAGCCATGTGTTTCCCTGGTCGTCACGAAATATTGCCGGTCCGGCAAGCATTCTTAGCGGGAGAATCTTATCCGATGCGGACGGCGTAAGCTCGGCTGCGTTGACAAAGGATCCATCCGAAGTAAAGTCTAGATGAATTGTCCCGTCGCTCATGGGATGGATCCCAGCGTAGACCTTCCCCACCGCAACATCGTCGCCGCCTGCCTCGTCCACGATATCGAGGGCCGCGGTCACGACGTTATTGATCGAAAAGTCCACCTGTCGCGCCGCCTCTTTATCGCCCGCCGTATCGGCAAATAGCAACTGCAGTTGATAGGCTCCCGGCGGCACGGGAATCCTGCATTGGATTTTTCCCTCACGCCCCTCTTGAAATAGCGCCGGATCATCGGTGCCCTGAATCTCTCGATTGGAACGGGAGAAGGTCGTCCCCCCCTTGCAATATTGGTCGGCATGCCATGTCTGCCCCGCGACATCGGTGTAGATGTTAGGCGTCGCACCGAAACGAATACGTATGGCAGAACCGGACGCCGTATCAACAGGCCCTACATCCACGGCGCCATCCCCCGCCTTCGCGGCTGAGGCAAGACTCTCATGCTTCGATCCTTGCCAGTGTCGAAGAGCGATGCTTCCCAGCCAAAGCAAGACCGCGCCCGCGGCAACCATCAAACCTGCCCAGCCGATCTTCGTCGCGGTGGTTGTTTGTGCCCTGTTCGGGACTGGTTCCTTGGGCGCGATCACGAAAATCTGCTCTTTGCGCTCAAACTGCAGAACATACTTGCCGGTCGGAAGCCGAATCTGGATGCGATGGCTGACGCCTTCCAGCGCGTAATACTGCTCCAGCTTCTTCCTCAAGGTGTGCGCTGTCACACGCACGATGGTGTCGGATTGCGGGTCAAACTGTTCGTTACGATGCAGCGCCTGGACGGCAATGTTGTATTCCTTGATCTGCTCCGTCTTTCCGGCAAAATACTGCTCCGCCACATACTCCAGAAAGTGCCGGAGATTAGGCGCTTTATCCAGAATTCCCGACTGGAAAACGGCTTGCAGCTCTTGCCGCTCTTCTTCTTCTTTGATGCTGACTGTCTCGTGCGCTAACGGCATAACGGGTAATACCTCTGAGATTACGGCGGGGCCCATTATAACCACACCAAAGTAAGCAAGGAAGGGCCCCTTAACGGCATTGTTAACGGGATTAACTTGAACTGGAGAAGAAGTTGCTGGATATTTCCAATCCTCCTTCTACCTTGAACATTAGAAAGCCCTTAACGCGGATGAGAGTGGGGCTTCACGGGTTGCCTCACGTACCTCGAATCTCAAGCTACGGCGACCTGCTCGCTCCCTTATCCGTGAATGAACAGCGACTCACTTGCCAACTCACCACTCGCGCGCAGAGTGTCGCGCCATTGCATTCGCTGGCCTCTGCGCCCCCGCAGACCAAAGTTGCCAGCGAAGGGAGCGTTCATGTATCTCTCGAACCGTTCTGTTGAAAGCGCGCCTGCGGCTTGCCTGCGCGCTCTGGGTCGCCCGATTTACGACGCTACGTTCGCTGCGCACAGCGGAAAGAAAGGATCCAGACAGCCCCGATCGGTTGTTGCCGGGTTCGCGCTACCCTGCCTCGCCTTGGTCGGCGTTTTGTCGGCATTGAGTACCGCCTCCGCACAGAACTCCACCATTTTCGGTCCGAACGTCTATGTCTTCACGCCGAGCAATTCCGTGTCTTCGATCAATTCAACGCTCAATACCCTGAACACGAATGCCCAGTTCAACACGAAGCGGTACGCGGTGCTCTTTGCTCCTGGGACGTATACCGGTGTCGAGGCCGAGGTGGGGTTCTATGAGTCCGTCGCAGGACTCGGCGTGAGCCCGAGCGCGGTAACCATTAACGATGGTTACCTGACCTCAAATCAGACTGATTCCAACGGCAATCTGACCACCAATTTCTGGCGCTCCATTGAAAACATGTCCATCACCCCCCCATCAGGGGACACTTTGCAATGGGGGGTCTCACAGGGGGCGGCCTTCCGGCGCATGTCCGTGAATGGCGGTCTGGAACTGACGAATACGAACTGCGGTGAGGCAAGCGGCGGGTTCGCCGCCGATTCCGTCATCACTGGAAATGTAAACGCCTGCTCCCAACAACAGTGGTACACCCGCAATAGCTCCATTGGGAGCTTCCAGGGATTCGTCTGGAATTTCGTCTTCTCCGGCGTCACCGGGGCCCCTGCCCAAAGCAACCCGTTCGGTAATGGCGCCAATGCCTACACCGTGCTCCCAACGACTCCGGTGAGCCGCGAAAAGCCATTCCTATATATGGATAGCAGCAGCAACTATTGGGTCTTCTCGCCCTCGCTGAGGACGAACTCATCGGGCACAAGCTGGTCTGGCGGCGGCATTGGCAGCGGAGACGCCGGCACGTCGCTGGCGATCAGCACATTCTTTATCGCTACGCCCTCGAGCACGCTTGCCCAGATCAACGCGGCGTTAGCCGCAGGGCAAAACCTCATTTTGACCCCGGGGATCTACCAGTATTCCGGATCGATCAACGTCACCAATCCCAATACGGTGGTGCTTGGACTCGGCTACGCGGACCTTGTTCCGCAGTCGGGAACTGCCGCGATCACCGTCGCCGACGTGAACGGAGTGCAGATCGCCGGACTACTCGTCGACGCTGGCCCAGTCAACTCGCCGGTACTCTTCCAGGTTGGAGTAGCGGGCGCATCGCGCGCCAGCCATGCCAGCGACCCAACCTCGATCAACGACGTCTTCTTCCGAATCGGCGGAGCCACCGCCGGGACCGCGACCACCAGCCTCGAGATTGACAGCGACAACGTCATCCTTGACAACATCTGGGCGTGGCGGGCGGACCACGGAACCGACGCCAGCTGGACCGGCAACGTCGCCCAGCACGGACTGGTTGTCAACGGAGACAACGTCACCGCATTGGGCCTGGCTGTCGAGCACTACGAAGCAGAGCAAGTGCTGTGGAACGGCGAAGGTGGCGAGACCATCTTCTACCAAAGCGAAATGCCCTATGACGTTCCCAGTCAGGCCGCATGGATGGATGGCAGCGTAGATGGCTATGCCTCTTACAACGTCTCTCCCACGGTCACATCCCACTCCGCATACGGCATCGGCGTTTACTCCTTTTTCAATGAGGGAGTGAACATCATTGCCAACAGCGGAATCTCCGTACCGGTAGCCGAGGGAGTTACGATCACTGACGCGCTCAGCGTCTTTCTGGCGGGAAGCGGACAGATCACCTACACGATCGCCTCTAATAGTCCCACGGTCGATAACGCGGGCACGGTCGTGAATTCTGCATCGATCCTCAGCGATGTGAGCTCCTACGGCGGTTCAGCCGGCAGCTGCGCAGCATCTCCCTCTATACCGGGAACGCCCTCGGCTACTGGAACTTCTACGAGCCAGATCAGCGTGACTTGGGGCGCAAGCACTGCCGGGACGTCTTGCTCGGTTAGCTATAACCTGTTCCGCAGCACCACATCCGGATTCACACCTTCGTCGAGCAATCAGATCGCTTCGAGTCTATCGACGCCAGCGTACGCGGACAGCGGATTGACGGCCGCGACGACCTACTACTATGCGGTTGAAGCGGTTGACGGCTTCGGAACATCAGCAGCTTCGGCTCAGGGTAGCGGAACCACGCAAGGCGGCACTTGCAGCGCGGTGCCATCCGCTCCAGGCGGACTAACGGCGACGGCGTCTTCCTCGAGCGCGATCGGGCTGAGTTGGTCGGCAGTAACTCCTCCGGCAAACTGCTCGATCAGTTCGTACAAACTCTTCGGCAGCACCACGAGTGGCTTTACTCCGGGCTCCGGCAACCTGTTAACTACGACTACTGGAACAAGCTACTCGAACACCGGGCTCGCGGCTTCGACTACCTATTACTATGTCGTCGAAGCCGTCGATGCGGATGGCACATCGGCGGCCTCGACTCAAGCCAGTGCAAAGACCTCAGCCGCCACTTGCAGCACAGTACCCACAGCACCGACCGGATTAACCGCGACAGCATCATCCTCCAGCGCAATCGGCCTGAGCTGGAGTGCAGTCACTCCACCAGCGAATTGCACCATCAGCTCATATAGCGTCTACGGCAGTACAACCAGCGGATTCACCCCCGGCACCGGCAACCTGATCGCGAGCGGTTTAACCAGCGCCAGCTACTCTAACACCGGCCTCTCGGCATCGACCACTTACTACTATGTAGTCGAAGCGGTCGATGCGGATGGCACCTCGGCAGCCTCAACTCAGACATCGGCGACTACGCAGGCAGCGTCCTCCGGCACGGAGATCGTCGCCATCGCCGCCGGCGGTCCGGCACAAAGTAATGCCAGCGGCGGCGACTACTCCTTTGTCGCCGATGAGGACTTCAGCGGCGGCGGCCCCAACAGCCCTGTTACGGCCACCATCAACCTGACCCAGCCCGGAGCAAACGCGGCGCCGATGGCGGTCTATCAGTACGGAAGAGCGGGAGCCTTCACCTACACGATTCCGGGTCTGACCGCAGGGGGTACGTATACCGTCCTGCTGCACTTCGCCGAAACCTATTTCACCGCCGCCGGCAGCCGCGAGTTCAACGTGGCCATCAACGGCACAACCGTCCTCACCAACCTTGATATTTATGCCACGGTCGGCAAAAACGCGGCGCTGCTCGAGACCTTCACGGCCACAGCCAACTCCAGCGGCCAGATCGTAATCGCCTTCAGCCTTGGCGCAGCCAATCAGCCTCTCGTCATGGGCATCGAGATCCGCAGCGCCTCCTCAGGCAGCTGCAGCGCCGTTCCGTCTGCGCCGGGCGGACTGACCGCAACAGCGTCTTCCTCCAGTGCGATCGGCCTGAGTTGGTCGACAGTCACTCCACCGGCGAACTGCACCATCAGCTCGTATAAGCTCTACGGCAGCACCACCAGCGGCTTCACTCCGGGCACTGGAAACCTGCTCACAACCACGACCGGCACAACCTACTCCAACACCGGCCTTGCTGCCTCGACGACGTACTACTACGTTGTCGAAGCAGTCGATGCGGAGGGCAACTCCACCGCATCCACACAAGCCAGCGCCAAGACCGCGGCGGCTTCCTGCACCGCCGTTCCCTCGGCGCCCACCGGGCTGACCGCAACAGCGTCGTCTTCAACTGCCATCGGACTAAGCTGGTCCGCAGTCACGCCACCCGCGAACTGCACCATCAGCTCGTACAGCGTCTACGGCAGCAAGACCAGCGGCTTCACTCCCGGCACCAGCACGTTGCTGGCTAGCGGAGTGACCGGCACAGCCTACTCCAACACCGGGCTAACGGCCTCGACCACCTACTATTACGTCCTCGAAGCAGTCGATGCTGACGGAACCTCAGCAGCCTCAACCCAGGCCACGGCAACGACGCAAGCGGCCTCTGGATCGGAGTTCGTGGCCATCGCCGCAGGTGGTCCAGCCGAGAGTAACTCTGGCGGCGGCGACTATTCCTTCGTCGCTGACGAAGACTATGTTGGCGGCGGAGACAATCAAGTCGTTACCGCCAACATCACCCTCACCCAACCCGGAGCGAACGCGGCGCCAATGGCCGTCTACCAGCATGCGCGGGCCGGCATATCCACCTACACCATCCCCGGCCTGACGGCAGGCTCTCAACACACGGTGCTGCTGCACTTCGCCGAGACCTACTTCACCGCGGCCGGCGAACGCGTCTTCAACGTCGCCATCAACGGCACCTCGGTACTCAGCAACTTCGACATCTACGCCAATGTCGGAAAGAACGCGGCGCTGGTCGAGCAGTTCACGGCCACCGCTAACTCCAGCGGCCAGATCGTCATCGCCTTCACCAACGGTACCGCCGACCAACCCGTCGTCTCCGGTATCGAAATCAGATAACAGGAACCGCAACGTAGAAAGGCCGCTGGACTATCACTCCATCGGCCAAGACAAAAGCGACGAGACACACACGCCGTCCTAAACCTTCAAGGAGCCTCTTTGTGAATCAGAAAAACTTCCGCACACCTTCCGTTGCGAACATCGCTACCTTACTCGGCGTTTTCAAGCGCATATTTGTCGTCCTCGCCGCAGTTTGTCTTCTGAGCACATCCTCCTTACACGCGCAATGGACCCAGGTTTGGGGCGGAGACTTTCCCGGAGCAGCCGGCACCACCTACAACCACGCCGATTGGTGGAACAACGTCCAGCCCACCGCAGTATGGGGTGATGGCACGATACAGAACACGAGTGACAGCCTGCAGAACGTCTATCTGGACGGCAACGGCGATCTCATAATCGCGATGACCTACAACCCGAACAACGCCGTGCCATACACCTCGGCAAGGTTGACCAGTACCTATAACGCTGGACCCTACGGACGAATCGACGCTCGTATTCAGAACCCGTCCGCAGTGGGTATGGGAGCGGCCTTCTGGGCACTGGGCGCCGATGCTTATGGAGCAGGCACCGGACCAGGTTCCGCGAACCCCAGCACCGCCGGCGGCATACCCTGGCCGTGGTGTGGCGAGTTGGACATGATGGAACTACAGGCCTCGAATAACCAGCACAATGGTTCCACCGTCCACGGCGGACAAACCGATGGCCAAACCTATTACGAGTACGGTGGAATCAGCTCGGCCGTCAACCTGACCGGAAGCGCGACATTCGACAACGGCTTTCATATCTTCAGCACCGAATGGGCGCCGTATTCGTTTACCTATTTGCTGGACGGTGTTGCGTACGCCACCGTAAATCTGGCAAATATAGGTGCCACCGACCAATGGGAATTTACCCAGCCGATCAACTTTATCCTCAGTTCCGGAGTCGGCGGAAATGGCGGAACCCCTAACGGCACTGGTTTTCCATCGAACCTCGTCGTCAACTATGTGAATTACTCCCAGTGGTCCGCCGGCGCTCCCGCCCCGGTGACGGGACTCACCGCGACTGCAAGCTATAGCAACGCAGTCACTCTGAATTGGACGGCAAGCACAACATCCGGCGTTACCTACGATATCTACGCGACAACGACATCGGGCACTGCGCCAACTCTCTCCACGCTTGTCGCGCAGAATGTCACTACCACCTCCTACGTGAATACCGCCCTGATGCCGAGCACGACCTATTACTACACGGTCAAAGCAGCAAACTTCGGGGGCGAGTCCACCGCCGCCAACGCAACCGTGACCACGCAGGCACCGGGAAATAGCACCGGCATGCAGTTGAGTGCCGGCGGCTATGCCGTAGGCACCTATATGAACTCCAATCCGCCACAACCTGCAGTCGCGGGAGCGGCAGGTCCAGCCCCCATCGTCCTTGGCGGATCCACAAACTACCACTGGAGCGCCGGTCCTCCGGCGGGTCTCACTACCGTCAACACCTCCCTGGACGCCAACCCGCCGCCGCAGGCGATACTCAACGTCGAGCGCTGGGGCGCCGCAGCATGGACTATTCCTGGCTTGAATCCCTTGGGTGGTTATAACGTCCGTCTGCACTTTGTGGACTTTGGCTCCACGGCGGTGGGGCAGCGCGAGTTTAACGTGCTGATCAATGGCGAACAGGTGCTGACCAACTTCGATATCTTTGCTCAAACCGGAGCCATCAGTACTGCCATCGCGGAGGAGTTCTACACCACCGCCGACGAAAACGGCATCATCGAGATTCAGACCACCGTCGGAGCCGCCGACCAACCCACGATCGAAGCGATCGAGATTATTCCCACGACCGGCAGCAATCCTGTCGGGGCAACTCCTGGCACCACAACCGATCTGGCGATCAATTCCGGCGGCACGGCCGAGGGCAACTTCATCGCCGACGAAGACTTCAACGGCGGCGACACGGCGACCTCAACAGCTGCCGTTACGACGAACGCTAATTCGGCGCCAGAGGCGGTCTACCTCTCCGAACGCTACGTGCCTTTCACCTACGTTCTGACTGGCCTGGTCGCGGACGCGCCGTATACCGTCAAGATGCACTTCGCGGAAACCTACTGGACAGGCGCCGGAGACCGCATCTTCAGCGTCAATATGAACGGCCAGTATGTCATCAACGACCTCGACGTATTCAAAACGGCGGGCGGAGAAAACATTGCCTATGACCCGCAATACACAGCGACTGCCGATAGGTTTGGCCAGATCATCGTCCAGTTCATATACGGCGGTGCAGATCAGCCGTTTATCAACGGAATAGAGGCAGTCAAGAGCGGCAACCCTGCGTGCTCGGCGATTCCCTCGAATCCAATAGGCCTTGCGGCGACAGCGTCGTCATCCAGCGTGATTGGGCTGAGCTGGTCGGCTGTAACCCCACCGGCGAACTGCTCCATTAGCTCGTACAACGTCTACCGCAGCACGACCAGCGGGTTCAACCCGGGCTCCGGCAATCTAGTTGCATCCACGACCGGAACTACCTACTCGAACACCGGCCTCGCGGCCTCGACCACTTACTACTATGTCGTAGAAGCCGTCGATGCTCAAGGAACCTCGGGCCCATCGACGCAGGCATCTGCGACGACGCAAGGTGCTGGTGGCACTTGCAGCGCGGTACCCTCAGCGCCAACCGGTCTGACAGCGACGGCTTCATCGTCGAGCGCAATCGGCTTGAGCTGGAGTGCAGTCACTCCACCTGCGAACTGCACCATCAGCTCGTACAGCGTCTACGGCAGCACAACCAGCGGCTTCACCCCTGGCACCGGCAACCTGATCTCCAGCGGCTTAACCAGCACCAGCTACTCCCACACTGGCCTCTCGGCATCGACGACTTATTATTACGTCGTCGAAGCAGTCGATGCGGACGGCAACTCAGCCGCTTCGTCGCAGTCGTCTGCGACCACCCAGGCGGCCACCTCGGGAACAGAGATCGTAGCCATCAACGCCGGCGGTCCCGCGGTGAGCAACTCAGGCGGTGGAGACTACTCCTTCGTGGCTGACGAATACGGCACCGGTGGCGGCACCGATGGCACCGCCAACACCATCACCACGGCGGGCGTCACCAACGCTGCTCCGGCAGCTGTCTATCAGACGGAACGTGCCGGTCAGTTCACTTACACCATCCCCGGACTGACCGCCGGCAGCCAGTACACAGTTCTGTTGCACTTCGCCGAGTTTTACTGGACCGCCACTGGCAAACGCGTCTTCAACGTCGCCATCAACGGAACGTCGGTGCTGAGCAACTTTGACATCTATGCACTTGTCGGAGCCAACAAGGCACTCGTCGAACAGTTCACGGCCACCGCCAACTCGAGCGGCCAGATCGTGATCGCCTACACCAACGGCACGGCAGACCAGCCAAAGGCCAGCGGTATCGAAATCCGCAGCGCCTCCTCAGGCAGCTGCAGCGCCGTTCCTTCGGCGCCAGGCGGACTGACCGCAACGGCATCATCTTCGAGTGCGATCGGCTTGAGCTGGTCGGCAGTCACTCCACCGGCGAATTGCACCATCAGCTCGTATAAGCTCTACGGCAGCACGACCAGTGGCTTCACTCCGGGCAGTGGAAACCTGCTCACAACCACTAGCGGCACGACGTACTCCAACACCGGCCTCGCTGCCTCGACCACGTACTACTACGTCGTCGAGGCAGTCGATACTGACGGAACCTCTGCGGCATCCACACAAGCCAGCGCCAAGACTGCGGCGGCGTCCTGCAGCGCAGTTCCTTCGGCGCCCACTGGACTGACCGCAACTGCGTCGTCTTCAACCGCGATCGGTCTGAGCTGGTCCGCAGTCACGCCACCAGCGAACTGCACCATCAGCTCCTACAGCGTCTACAGCAGCAAGACCAGCGGCTTCACTCCCGGCACCAGCACGTTGCTGGCGAGCGGAGTGACCGGCACAACCTACTCCAACACCGGGCTAACGGCCTCGACCACCTACTATTACGTCCTCGAAGCAGTCGATGCTGACGGAACCTCAGCAGCCTCAACCCAGGCCACGGCAACGACGCAAGCGGCCTCTGGATCGGAGTTCGTGGCCATCGCCGCAGGTGGTCCAGCCGAGAGTAACTCTGGCGGCGGCGACTATTCCTTCGTCGCTGACGAAGACTATGTTGGCGGCGGAGACAATCAAGTCGTTACCGCCAACATCACCCTCACCCAACCCGGAGCGAACGCGGCGCCAATGGCCGTCTACCAGCATGCGCGGGCCGGCATATCCACCTACACCATCCCCGGCCTGACGGCAGGCTCTCAACACACGGTGCTGCTGCACTTCGCCGAGACCTACTTCACCGCGGCCGGCGAACGCGTCTTCAACGTCGCCATCAACGGCACCTCGGTACTCAGCAACTTCGACATCTACGCCAATGTCGGAAAGAACGCGGCGCTGGTCGAGCAGTTCACGGCCACCGCTAACTCCAGCGGCCAGATCGTCATCGCCTTCACCAACGGTACCGCCGACCAACCCGTCGTCTCCGGTATCGAAATCAGGTAATCCACTTCTCCTATCCAGGCCGGCGGCACAACTTCCTGCCGGCCCGCATAGGGCCGTCGCAAGACTACATTCGTCGGTCCCTCGGCACGCTGAGAATCAAGCCGCTAAAGCCAAAAGGAGCGCCATGTCTACCGAACCCATCTGCGTCGAAAGCCTCCGCGAAGATCTGAAGCACTCAAGCTCACGACTCGGTCATCGCGGTCCGGAAGATGCATTCGCGCAGAAAGCTATCCAGCTCATCGGCGGACCGTGGGCAACCCTGCTCCTCCTTCTGATTGCGGCAATCGGCTCAACCCGAGCAAACGCGCAGCCGGCGCCTCCGGCATCAGATCGGATCACCATCAATCTCTCCGAGGGCGTGCCCAACTTTGTCGGGAACGCTGCCGCGACAGATCCCAACGCCGCATTACCGCAAAGCAATTGGTGGTACGAGAACAATGAAGATTCCACGACCTACGCGACCACGGGCTATGTCGAGACAGCTGTTCCTGCCGCTGACGCCGGTCCCTCTTGCGGCAGCACCATCTCAACCCCCGATTGGACACAAGTTGGCATTCCGAATGACGCGAATATATGGCGCACATTTATCAATCAGTCTTCGGGCGGTGGCCAGGGTTCGGTGTGCGGTCAAAACAACTGGTATCGCCTGCACTTTAAGGTTGATCCGACGTACGCGGGCAGCAAGATCCTCGTCGAATTCGAAGGCGCCCACACCGCCGCCCAGGTCTACATCAATGGAACGCTGCTGCCCGGCGTCAGCGCCGTCGCCGCCGATGCGGAAGCTTCGCACGTCGTGGGTTTCATTCCCTTCATCGTCGACCTTACGCCGTACATCAAGGCGGATGGCGCCACGGACAACGTACTCGCAGTGAGTGTTTCCAGGGGCAACAGTTGGTTCGAAGATCCTCAATTCTCGGAGGTCTTCCGCTTCGGTCAGGCTATGGCCGGATTGTTTCGGCCAGTAAAGATGTTCATCACGAACAAGGTGCACATTCCCGTGAACGTCTACTCCAATCAGAAAACCTGGGGCACCTACGTCGCAACCGTATCCGAGGTCTCTGCTTCGAGCGGCACTGCCACGGCCGCCTCGGCTGTGATTCAGGTGGAGACCAACGTTCTCAACGAGAATACGACGTCCCAAACAGTCACACTGACAACGCAAATCGTAGACGCCAACGGAAACGTTGTAGCCACCGCGTCGCCCGTGACTCAGACAGTGGCACCGATGACTCCGGGCAGCTTTCCATCTACTGCCACTCCAATGTTCAGTCAGCAGATAACCGTCAACAATCCGACGTTGTGGTATCCGAACAATTCGATATACGGCACGCCGTACATGTATACCGTCAACCACATCGTCAGCGTCAACGGCGTCGTTGTCGATGTAGCACAGAGTCCGCTCGGCATTCGCACCATCACCTGGGACACGAATCTTCCCTACTTCAACGGCCACGCAATGAATCTGTGGGGCGGCTCAGGACGCTACGACTATCCAGGACTGGGATCGTCCGTTCCAGAAGAGCAGCAATGGCGCGATCTCTCGCTCATCGCCGCGGAGGGCGGCAATATATGGCGTCCCGGCCACTCAACCTCCAGCGAAGAGTTCGTCAACGCGGCCGACGCCTACGGCATCATGATCGACCAGCCAAGCGGAGACAACGAAGAAGCATTCGCATCGCCCACCGCAGATATGGTGACGCTCAAGGAAGAGTTGCATCGCGACATGATCATCCGCGACCGCAGCCACCCGTCAATTCTCGATTGGGAATCGAACAACGGCACCATGGAAGAGTCCGTCGGCAAGCCGCTTCTGGCCATAAACACGATGTGGGACCCGATCAACACCCGCATCGCCGCCGACCGCACGCCCGATCCCGTAAACGGCTATCTACTGGGTTGCACCCTGGAGGGTTGCGAGGTCGGGGTCAAGAACGACTATCCGAACAATCCCGCCTGGGGCTCGGAGTATTGGGGCACCGGCACGGCCCGCGGCCTGGCTTGGAATTACGAGCTCGCCTTTGTAGCGCCTTTCCTCGACAACTGGCAAAAGGGCAGAGCGGCAAACACCATGGGCATGGCTCAGTGGTATTTCGCGGATACCCCTGGCGAAACCGGCCAATATATAGAAGCAGGCAACAGCACAACCGCGCCCGGAAACTCGAACATGGTTCGCTCGCTGGGCGCTTCCTCGATGGATCAGAATCGCTTGCCAAAGTTGTTGTACTACGTCTATGAGGCCGCCTGGACTCCCTTCACAATCAAACCGGTTGTTCGTCTGGCGGGACATTGGAATCTTTCCGCCGGGAGCGTTCAGGTCAACGCCTTCAGTAACTGCCCTTCGGTCGAGCTGTTGGTCAACGGCGTACAACAGGGTTCCATCGAGACACCAAACCCATGGAACTCGAATGACGAAGGCAACCAGACGCAAACCGCCACCCAGATTCCTTTTCAGACGTCATGGATTGTGCCGTGGGCTTCCGGCACGGTGACTGCAGAATGCCTGAACGCATCGGGAGCTGTGGTCGCGACCGACAGCAGAACGACGGCCGGAGCCGAAAGCAAAATCGTGCTCACGGTCGTTCCTGAGCTGACCAAGCCCAATGGCTCGACCTTCCAGGTAACGGCAAATGGTTCCGACGCGGCCTTTGTTACCGCCACGATCGAGGACGCGAATGGAAATTGGGAGCCCCTGGCCGCGGACAACATCACCTTTTCGGTGACCGGTCCAGCTACCTACCAGGGCGGAACTCAGCAATATGTGTCCACCAATACAAACGCATATTCGAACGCCACCTCAACCTATATAGGCGGCGTGCCTGATGCTTTTTACCACTCACCCGGCGATCCCGAGTTGCAGGTTGAGGGCGGCATGACCAGAATCGCCCTCCGCAGCCAGTTCACTCCCGGAACCGTGACCGTGACCGCCACGGCCCCCGGGCTCACGAGCGGTTCGGCCTCTTTCACGATTGTCGCGGTACCTGATCCGCGTTCGGCGGCGGCCAGTTGCACCAGCCTTCCGTCGGCGCCAACCGGGCTCACCGCGACCGCCGGTTCCTCCAGCGTCATTAACCTGACCTGGACCGCGGTGAACCCACCGGCCAACTGCGCCATCAGCTTCTACAACATCTACCGCAGCACCACCAGCGGATTCACTGCATCATCAAGCAACTTGGTAGCGAGCGGCGTGACTTCCTCCAGCTACTCCGACACCGGCCTTACGGGGTCGACAACCTACTACTACAAGGTTGAAGCTGTTGATGCCGACGGAAGCTCGGCTGCGTCGACGCAAGCCACTGCAACCACGCCCGTCACCCCTGTATGCACCGCAGTTCCCGCTGCCCCGACCGGATTAACGGCAGCCGCAACTTCCTCGAGCGCTATCGGCTTGAGCTGGACAGCAGTAACTCCTCCAACCAACTGCACCATCAGCTCGTACAGCGTTTACGGCGGCACGACCGCGAATCCCACCGGCCTGATTGCAAGCGGCGTGACGGGCACCACTTATTCGAGCACCGGCCTCGCGGCTTCAACCACCTACTACTACATCGTCAAAGCAGTGGACGCAGATGGCACATCGGCCGCCTCGACGCAGGCGACCGCTACCACCCCAGCCTCATCCGGCGCCTCAGTCGTATCGATCGATGCCGGCGGCGCGGCAGTGAGCAACTCCGGCGGTGGCGACAGTTCCTTCGTTGCGGACGAAGACTACAGCACCGGAGGAACAACCTACTCTGTCACCAACACAATCACCATTCCCACCAGTGTGACCAACGCCGCGCCTGCGGCAGTCTACCAGTCGGCACGACAAGGGTCCGTGACGTACACAATTCCTGGCCTCACCGCAGGAGCCAGCTACACCGTCCGCCTGCACTTCGCCGAGCTCTATTTCTCTGCGGCAGGTGATCGTATATTCAACGTCGCGATCAACGGCACAACAGTGCTGACCAACTTCGACATCTACGCGACAGCCAAAGCAAACTTCACGGCGGTCGTTGAGCAATTTGCCGCAACCGCCAACAGCAGCGGCCAGATCGCGATCGCCTTCACCAACGGCACCATCGATCAACCGATGATCAATGGGCTCGAGATACTGGGCACATCCGCCGCTTGCTCCGCAGTTCCTTCGGCGCCAACCGGATTCGCTGCGACGGCATCTTCCTCCAGCGCCATCGCCTTAAGCTGGTCGGCAGTCACTCCTCCGGCGAACTGCACCGTCAGCTCTTACAGCGTCTACGGCGGCACGACAGCGAACCCGACAACGTTGATCGCAAGCGGGCTGACCGGAACGACCTACACGAACACCGGCCTCGCGCCTTCGACACAGTATTACTACCTCGTGAAGGCAGTCGACGCGGATGGTACCTCCGCAGCCTCGGCGCAGGCCACTGCTACCACCTCGGCAGCCCCATCCTGCACCTCCGTTCCTCCAACAGGACCAACCAATCTGGCAGCGACCGCCTCTTCCTCCAGCTCCATCGGATTGACCTGGACAGCGGCTCCTGCGAACCCTCCCTGCACCATCACCTCGTACAACGTCTATCGCAGCACAGTCAACGGCTTCACAGCGTCCCCCAGTACTTTGGACGCGAGCGGTGTAACCGCCACCAGCTACTCTGACACCGGCCTGGCGGCTTCGACCGCCTACTATTACGTCGTCGAAGCGCTCGACTCCTACGGCTCATCGGCGGCCTCGAATCAGGCGACCGCTACTACTCCGGCAGGGTCCACTGGAACGTCAGTTGTTTCCATCGACACCGGCGGCGCGGCAGTAAGCAACTCGGGCGGCGGAGATAATTCCTTTGTTGCGGATGAAGACTACAGCACTGGAGGAACGACTTACTCCGTCACCAACACAATCACAATCCCGGCCAGTGTCACCAACGCTGCTCCTGCAGCGGTCTACCAGTCGGCACGGCAAGGAAGCGTAACGTACACGATTCCCGGCCTTACCGCAGGAACCAGTTACACCGTGCGCCTGCACTTTGCCGAGCTGTATTTTTCCGCTGCCGGGCAACGCGTGTTTAACGTGGCAATCAATGGAACAACGGTGCTCACCAACTTCGACATCTACGCGACGGCCAAAGCGAATTTCACGGCTGTCGTTGAGCAATTCACGGCAACCGCCAACAGCAGCGGCCAAATCGTGGTCGCCTTCTCGAACGGCACGATCGATCAACCCATGATCAACGGCGTCGAAGTGCTGGGCTCGTCCTCTGCCGGCTGCACTACCGTTCCCGCAGCGCCGACGGGGTTGACGGCAACTGCCTCCAACTCAAGCGCCATCGGTTTGAGCTGGACGGCTGTCACTCCTCCGACGAATTGCACCATCAGTTCGTACAGCGTCTACGGCGGCACGACTGCGAATCCCACTACGCTGATCGCAGGCGGCCTGACAGGTACGACTTACTCCAACACTGGCCTTGCGCCTTCGACAACGTACTACTACGTCGTGAAAGCTGCTGACGCAGACGGTACCTCTGCAGCCTCGGCGCAAGCTACCGCGACCACGTCCGCCGTGGGGGGCGCCGAAATCCTGGCCATCGCGGCCGGCGGCCCGGCGGAGAGCAACTCCGCGGGAGGAGACTACTCCTTTGTTGCCGACGAAGACTTCAGCGGAGGAGGAGACAACGCGGTCACTTCGGCGACGATTAACCTCACTCAACCTGGCGCGAATGCAGCGCCGATGGCGGTCTATCAACACGCACGCGCCGGAACCTTCACCTACACGATCCCCGGCCTCACGGCGGGTACTCAATATCCCGTCCTGCTCCACTTCGCCGAGACCTACTTCACCGCGGCCGGCGACCGTGTCTTCAACGTGGCCATCAATGGCGCGACGGTGCTCAGCAATTTCGACATTTACGCCACGGTGGGAGTCAATGCGGCGTTGGTTGAGCAGTTCACGGCCACCGCCAACAGCAGCGGCCAGATCGTGATCGCCTTCACCCAGGGAACCGCGAACCAGCCGGTCGTCAGCGGAATTGAGATTCGATAGAAGCAGCCCCACGGAAGCGAACCAAAATCGTGCGCGCCGCAAAGGCGAGCAACAACGCAATACGACACACCCGCAGTGCGAAGAGGGGAACTCATATGTCGGATCGCCACTTGATCTTTTCGGGCAAGAGCGTTTGGAGAGTTGTCATCGGGATGGCGGTCTTTACTCTCGGCATTTCCACCGCGACCGTCACTTCGGCCGCTCAGGAAATCGTGGCCATCGCCGCTGGCGGCCCGGCGGAGAGCAACTCCGCTGGAGGAGACTACTCCTTTGTTGCTGACGAAGACTTCAGTGGCGGAGGCGACAACGCCGTCACTGCGTCCACGATTAACCTCACCCAACCCGGTGCGAATGCCGCGCCGATGGCCGTCTATCAGCACGGCCGCGCCGGAATCTTCTCTTACACGATTCCAGGCCTGACTGCGGGAACTCAATACACCGTGCTGTTGCACTTTGCCGAGACGTATTTCACTGCGGCCGGCGACCGTGTCTTCAACGTCGCCATCAATGGCACGACCGTCCTCAGCAACTTCGACATCTTTGCCAAGGTGGGAGTCAATGCGGCGTTGGTCGAGCAGTTCACGGCCACCGCGAACAGCAGCGGCCAGATAGTCATCGCCTTTACCGACGGGACCGCAAATCAACCCCTGGTCAGTGGTATCGAGATACGCGGAACCACCAGCAGCTGCGGCGCTGTGCCATCCGCGCCGGGCGGCCTCACAGCACTGGCTTCATCCGCGAGCGTCATCAACCTGAGCTGGACCGCGGTAACGCCCCCGGCGAACTGCACGATCGGTTCCTACAGCGTCTACGGAAGCACGACCAGCGGATTCACCCCAGGCCCCAGCACGCTCATCGCGAGCGCCCTGACAGGCACGACCTACTCCAACACGGGCCTCACGGCATCGACCACCTTCTACTACGTCGTCGAAGCGCTCGACGCGGATGGCGCCTCTTCTCCATCGGCGCAGGTCAGCGCAAAAACTTCGGCGCCAAGTTGCTCCACGCTTCCCTCAGCGCCCACCGGAGTCACGGCTACAGCAACCTCTTCCAACGCAATTAGCGTGAGCTGGACGGCAGATACGCCTCCCGCCAATTGCACCATCAGCTCTTATAACGTCTACGGCAGCACGACCAGTGGCTTTACTCCAGGCTCCGGCAATCTCGTTGCAAGCGCCGTGACAACCACGAGCTATACCAACAGCGGTCTCTCCGCCTCGACCACCTACTACTACGTGATTGAAGCGGTGGATTCGGATGGTAACTCGGCTGCCTCGGCGCAGGCGTCGGCAACCACGCAGCCGGCGGCCTCCGGAACAGAGATCGTAGCCATCAACTCCGGCGGACCCGCGGAGAGCAACGCCAGCGGCGGCGACGCCTCTTTCGTTGCCGACGAAGATGTCACCGGCGGAGGCACGGATGTTACTGCCAATACGATTGCCACGGCAGGCGTAACCAATGCCGCCCCGGCTGCGGTCTATCAATCGGAGCGCGCCGGGCAATTTACCTATACGATCCCCGGCCTCACTCCAGGCAGCCAGTACACCGTGCTGTTGCACTTTGCAGAGTTCTACTTCACTGCAGCCGGCGGCCGCGTCTTCAACGTCGCGATCAACGGCACCTCGGTACTCAGCAACTTTGACATCTACGCCACAGCCGGAGCAAACAAAGCGCTGGTGGAGCAGTTCACCGCCACCGCCAACAGCAGCGGCCAGATCGTAATTGCTTATACCAACGGCACCGCCGACCAACCCAAATCCAGCGGCATCGAGATTCGGAGCATGACGAGCAGCTGCACAACCGTTCCCTCGGCGCCGACCGGGCTGACGGCAACGGCGTCTTCCTCGACAGCCATCGGTCTGAGCTGGTCCGCAGTCACGCCACCGGCGAACTGCACCATCAGCTCATATAGCGTCTACGGCGGCACCACAGCGAACCCGACTACCTTGATCGCAAGCGGGCTAACCGGTACGACCTACTCCAACACGGGACTCACTGCTTCAACGACCTACTACTACGTCGTGAAAGCCGTCGACGCGGACGGCACCTCGGCAGCCTCCACGCAAGCCACTGCTACTACGTCAGCGGCTCCGTCGTGCACCACGGTTCCCTCGGCGCCGACTGGACTGACGGCAACCGCGTCTTCCTCCAGCAGTATCGGCTTGACCTGGGCTGCAGTCACTCCTCCAGCCAACTGCACCATCAGCTCGTACAGCCTTTACGGAGGCACGACTGCAAATCCGACCACACTAATCGCAAGCGGACTGACAGGGACCGCCTACTCCAACACCGGTCTCGCGGCGTCAACCACCTATTACTACATCGTGAAAGCGGTTGACGCGGACGGCACATCCGCAGCCTCGGGCCAGGCGACCGCGACTACTTCCGCCGCATCCTCAGGCGGAATCTCCCTCGCATCCATCAACGCCGGTGGCGCCGCAGCCAGCAACTCCAGCGGCGGCGATAACTCCTTCGTCGCGGATGAAGACTACAGCACCGGCGGAACCACCTACTCCGTACCCAACACCATCACCATACCCGCGAGCGTGACCAACGCTGCCCCCGCCGCCGTCTACCAGTCTGCGCGGCAAGGCGCGGTGACGTACACGATTCCCGGCCTGACCGCCGGAGTCAGTTACACAGTACGTCTGCACTTTGCCGAACTCTATTTCTCTGCAGCCGGTCAGCGCGTCTTCAACGTGGCCATTAACGGCGCAGCGGTGTTGAACAACTTCGACATCTACGCAACGGCCAAAGCGAACTTCACAGCTCTCGTTGAGCAGTTCCCCGCCACCGCCAACACCAGCGGCCAGATCGTCATCGCCTTCACCAACGGCACCATCGATCAACCCATGATCAATGGCATCGAGGTGATCGGATCGTCGGCGAACTGCACCACGGTCCCCTCGGCGCCAACCGGAATGGCGGCAACGGCCACTTCCCCAACCTCGATCGGCCTGAGCTGGGCGGCCGTGACGGCTCCCACCGGCTGCGCCATCAATGGCTACAGCGTCTACGGTGGCAAAACTGCGAATCCGACCACACTGCTTGCAAGCGGGCTCACCGGAACGACATACTCCAACACCGGCCTCTCCTCTTCGACGACCTACTATTACGTCGTGAAGGCGGTCGACTCGGACGGTACCTCGGCAGCCTCCGCGCAGGCGACCGCTACCACGCCCGCCGCTGGTGTAGTCGCCTCTCCAACAAGTCTGACGGCGGTGGGCTCTTCATCCCAGCAGATCGATCTGCGCTGGGTTCCGAGCACAACCGTTGCCCCAAATACCGCCCCAGTGAACTACTCGGTATACCGGAGCACGACCTCTCCCTTCACGCCATCGGCTGCCAATCTGATGGGCACCACCATCGGAATCACCAGCTACGTGGACAACAACTACCCGGCGACGCTGAGCCCCCCGACCGGCCCCGGCATCCAACCCTCGACGACCTACTACTACCAGGTCATAGCGTCCACCTCCTCAGGAACTTCCACTGCAGTGGCGACCTCAGCCACAACTCTCCCGGCCACGCCGTCAACCGCCGCTCCCGCCGCTCTGACCGGATTAACCGCAATGGCAGAGAACGCCAACGAGATCGACCTCGTCTGGAACTCAACCAACTCCGGTGTAGGCACGGTTGCAACGACATACTATGTCTACCGGAGCCCAACATCCCCATTCACTCCGGCAACCAGCAATCTGATCGGCACCACCAAGAGCAACTGGTTCCAGGACGCACTGGTCTCTGCGTCAACTCAGTATTACTACCAGGTCCTCGCCAACAACACGCTCGGCGTTTCGCCATCGAGCGCAACGGTCAACGCAACAACTCCGGCACTGAACACCAGCCTTTGGGGAGGCGCGCCCTTCTTCGACGGAAGCGGCATACCCGCCACGCCTGCCGGAGATGTCTTGATGGTCAAGTTCCTGAACCGGACGAACGGAGTCTACGCTGACGATCAGATCACCTGGACCGCCAACATCAACGGAGTCGCAAGCGCCTATACCTTTGCGCAAGCGCCAACTTTCGCCATGCCCGCCAATTCCGCGGGACGCATGTACTTCTTCCTGAACGATCCGACCTTGGCCGAAGATAACACTGACTACTGGGACTTCATCGAGTTCACCGTCGGTCCCACCTCCATCAACATGGACACAACCCGCGTGGATGCCTTCGGCCTCAAGATAGCATTCAACCTGAGTTGCAGTGACGGAACGAACGTAGCGCTCGGAGAAAACCTGCAGACCTTTATGGAAGATCGTTCGGTCACCTTCCAGCGCTACGCAAATGCGGCCCCATCGACACCCGGAGGCGACTTCCAGTCAGACCTGATCTATGCCCCATATCGCATCATTGAGCCGGGCGCAGCCGGATTCAACGCCGGCGGGGCAGATCAGAACTACTATGCCACCTATATGTCCGATATCTGGTCTTTCAACGGCATCACTATCCCGATCGCAGGGCCAAATGGTTCAGGCCTGGGCGCGAATCCCGATCTTTCCGCCGCGATCTTCCGGCATACCGCCCCAATCTCGGGCACGCCAGAGTTCAACGCCGCCGGAGATCTCACCAACCAGGGAATGTGGGGAAATCCCGCAGCCTTCTATCAGCTCGAACCCTACGACCATTACGCCCAATGGATTGAAGCTCAGGCCATCAACATGCAGCAGTATGCCTTCCCCTACAATGACGCGGGTGGATACTCCAGCGACATCGGCTGCTCCAACCCCAAAACCCTGTTGATCGCAGTCGGCTGGTGAACATGAGGCCGCCTCGACGAAAGAGGTCCCCGTTTTCGGGGGCCTCATCGATGTTGCGATTTGGCATTCACGATGGCGAGGACGGTATCTACTTTCAACTTCGATGGTCAAAGGAGATCGAGTTCCTCCGATGTTGCACTCTCGACCATGAAGCAGCCTAGCTTGTCCTTCGCAGCGATGATTGCGGTAAATCTCTTGGTCTTCGCCGAGCGAGATCAGTGAGAAGGATACGCCGCGGCGCCCCTGGATCATCCTGGATTTGATGTGTGAGCGGGGACCTCGTCCCAATACGAACCGGAGTAAGGCTTCAAGTATGATGGGCGAAAGAATCGATCCCTCTGGTCGAGGTGAATCATCGTGGTCTCGCCTGCCGTCGGTGCCACCTTCGGTCGAGAATCAGACAGAATCTCTTCTGCGCCGGCTCAGGTGCCGTGGAGACGCCTTGAGTCGATCGACCTGCTTCGCGGGCTGTTGATGATCTTGATGGCCCTCGATCATACGCGCGACTTCTTCAGCTCTGCCAATGTAGATATGACCGACCCGTTGGCTTCGTGGCCGGCGCTTTTCTTTACTCGCTGGGTTACTCATCTCTGCGCGCCCGGCTTTGTCGGGCTGGCGGGAACGTCGGTGTATCTACAGCGGCAGCGAGGGAAGACACGTTCGCAGTTGACGAAGTTCCTGATCACTCGCGGTTGCTGGTTGATCTTTCTGGAGCTGACGCTCGTCGACTTTGGCTGGTTCTTCAAGTTTCCGCTTCCCTTCTTCCAGGTGATCTGGGCGATCGGTGCGTCGATGATTGTGCTCGCGGTTTTGCAGTGGATTCCGGTTGCGGCTGTGGGCGCGATTGGGGCGACCATCGTCCTCTTGCACAACCTGCTCGACCCGATTCAGGCTTCGAGTTTTGGGAGCGGCGCCAATCTATGGAAGCTCTTTCATGAAGCGGGCATGCTGATGCGCCACGGTCAACCGATCGGTCTGGCGTTTTATCCGCTGCTGGCGTGGATTGGCGTCATCTGTCTCGGCTACGCTTTTGGGCCGGTTGTGGTGGCCGCGCCGCAACGGCGCAGGCGGATCGCGGTTGGTCTCGCGGCGATTTTTCTGGTCGCGTTCGCGGCGCTTCGGGTTCACAGCGGTTATGGTGATCGTTTCCACTGGCACCCGCTTGCCACGGTGAGCCAGTCGACGATGTTTTTCTTTGAAGTGCAGAAGTATCCGCCATCGCTTGAATATGTGCTCGTCACCTTCGGTTTCCTGCTGCTGTTGTATGCCGGATTCGACAAAGCGGCGAGCGAAAACTGGCTGCCACGGCTCCGCGGCTTCTTCGAGGTTTATGGCCGGGTGCCCTTCTTCTACTATGTTCAACACATCTATCTGATCCACGGAACGGCCCTGTGCCTCGCGCTCGTGACCCATCGCGACTGGCATGTGTGGATCGGTTTCAAGGCACTCTTCGCTGGCGAACGTCCGCCTGACTGGGGATTCTCGCTGCCTGCGGTGTACTGCCTGTGGATTGCGTTCGTGCTGGCTCTTTATCCCGGCTGTCTATGGTTCAGCAGGCTGAAGGCTCGGCGCAGGGATTGGTGGCTTAGCTATCTTTGAGGTGGGTGGGGATTTGGTCAAACTTCTCCCTCTCATCGCTCAGCAATCAAGCTCCCCATCCCGACGAATCGTGATTTCGTCCATGTATGCGTTCAGCACAAGCAAGCACCTACGCCGGATTCCCACAATATAGAGAGCCTATAGCAAATGTTCTCGTCCCCTGAAATCAAGCAGGGCTCAAGGAACAGAAGGCTGAAACCCCTGGATTGTCTTTCCCGATTCCGCACAAGGCTTGGTCGTTTAGGGAAGACTACCAGCTGAGTCCGCCATTTCCTGATTATGCTCCACTCCCGTCAACGGATCGCGAGACTCCGTGTAGCGAATTGGCCTCAACAAAAAGGCCGCATCCCAAACGGAAATGCGGCCCTTGCGTTTTTGGATTCGCAATTACTGCACGGTCACCGTAAAGGTCGTGCTCGCTGTCGTCGTCGCCGTCACAGTATCCGTTCCGACAACGGCATACGTATAGACACCAGGGGTTGTGCCGGAATTGGGCGGAGGAGTGGGGCCGACGATGGATGATCCTCCGCAGCCGATGCCCGCAAGAGCACCAACCATGACAAGCAGACCCAGCATCGATCTCCAACCGCGCCGCCTCGCCGGTATCCCGAACAGAAGGATGCAAGCCAGGGCCGCCCCATCCGCTCCCAAAGACCAGCGATTGGACCAGCGGTTGGACTTCGGATAGGCCACCGAAGCGACTGCGCCTGTCGGTGCCGACGTCGTGAGCGTTGCGGTCACCGAAACTGGCGCTGACTTGGATATAACCACCGTGTTGGGGGAAACGGTGCAGGTGGGGCTGTAAACACCGTTCGCGCCACTCGGCTGCGACACGAGAACGCATCCCAGACCGATTGTGCCCGTATAGTTAGTTGGCGTGATCGCGATGGTCGACGTTCCCGATTGTCCCGGCGCCGATACGGTGGCGGCTGTGGAAGTCAGGGTAAAGCCGCCCACCGTAAAGAGCAGCGTGTCGATCGCCGTGATCTTGCCCGTTGCGGTGTCGGCGCCGGTGAGCGTCACTGCATAGTTTCCGCCCGTCGTCGTGGACATCGTTGCAACAGTGAGCACGGAAGTACTCGAAGCGGTGCCGGCAAGTGTCACCGAGGTTGGGTTATAGGAACACGTAGGTACTGACACAGCGCCCGTAGGCCCCGTGACCCCGCAGGTGAGCGCCACTGCGCCAGTGAAGCCGGCGCTGGGAGTGATCGTCACCGTACTAGTGCCGGAAGAACCCGCCTGGAAGGTGGCGATGCTGGTTCCGGAAATTACGAAGCCGGGGGTCGACGTCACCGAAACGGTTCCGGAAGAGGCGGAATAGTTGGCGTCGCCGCTATAGCTGGCGGTGATAACATTGGCGCCCGCCGCCAGCGAACTGGCGGGGACGCTGATGATGACCGTGGCAAGCGACGCACCCGTGTTGGGCTCCTGTATCGCCAGGACGGTGCCGGTCCCGATGGTGTTGCCGTTTGCGGTGAGCGTCACAGTCCCGGAGGGCGAGGTCGCTGTGCTTAGAGGGTTGGGAGTGATTAGAGAAGTGACCGTAAACGTACCGCCCGCTACCGTGGCGGCGCTCGATGAAACCGTGCTCAGGGTGGACGCCTTGGTGATGGTGAAGGTAATCGGTCCGCCGGTGCTGGCGTTGAGACTATTATCCCCACCGTAGCTGGCGGTTACCGAATGCGCGGCCGTCGACCAGAAATATACCGGTAGTTCGGCGTAGCCAAAACTGTTAATGGCGACCGCTCCAGCCGCGGCTCCAGCGCTGCTGCCGGGCAGCGCTCCAGCCGTATCAGCAAATGTCACCGTCCCGGTCGCGGCAGCGGGGGTCGTCGAGCCGACCTGAGAGACCCCGATGGGTTGAGCGTCCAGACTGAAGCCGGTTCCGTAGGGATAGCTGCCGGAGATCGTCATAGGGCTGCCCGAGCCGTTTGCTCCGAAGAGTTCCAGCATGCTGTTCTCTTTGGCAACCGTGACCTGAATCGCTGGCGTGGATTGGCTCTGAGCGAAGGTGATGTCGCCGCCGTAGTTAGCTGAGATGGTGTAAGTGCCGCCAGGCAGATTAGTGAAGCTCTGCGGCCCGGTGGTTCCTCCTGCGAGTGTATAGGTGTTAACCCAGTTGGAGTTATAGGTGTTGGCCTCTTGGTTGGCGTTGCTCACGATGGCTACGTCCCCGCTCGGCGTTCCTCCGGCGCCCGCGACGGTGGCGCTCAGCGTGACCGCCTGGCCATGGGTGATGCTGACTGGGGCGGTGCCGCCATTGATGGTGAAGGCAGTGGTCGTCGAGGTGAAGGTCGCCTTGTTCCAGTCGTCGACCAGTTGGGTCACATCCACGCTGCCCAGCCCGGAAGCCTGATCGTAACCCACGCCAGCGTCATAGCCCGTCTCGAATAGATTGCTTCCGCAATCCGGCGAGCCAGCGACGCAATAGACTGAGTTGTTCCCTGTAGCTACGTCATGGAAGGCGGTGCTGTACAGGCTTGCCTGGCTCGCCAGGTTGTACAGCACATAGTTCGCCTGACCTAAACGCGCTCCGCCCTGGCTCTGGCTGACCAGAGCCAGTATCCCGGCGAAAGCCGGCGTCGAAGCCGAGGTTCCTCCTACTCCAAAAAGATTGAAGGTCGGGCTGCTGACTCCATTGGCGCAGCTATACACGGTTCCCTGGAAGGTAGCTGCGTAGCAGACCGCCCAGGACGCAGGCTCTTGCCCAAAGGCCGAGAACAGCGACAGATCGGGCAGATCGCGAACGCCGTCGTCGGGGATATTCAGGCTACTGCTGGTCTGCCATGACGGCTTAGGATAGCCGGTGATCGTGCCCGTCACCGGGAGGCAGGCGGTCAGGTTTCCGTTTGCATCGTATTGCGGAAGGATGCAACTGCTGGCGCCGCCGCTCGCTGCGAATATGTTGGTATCGCCATTGGAGTCCATGAACGGGACATTGGCGCTCAAGAGCCCATTGACGTTCGTGGAGTCGTTCCCCGGTAATTCCGGGATGTACCCCAGCGCCGACGTAAGGTTTGCGGTGTTGGTTGGCGAAACATAGGTGGTGAAATTGCTTGCCGTGAAGTTAAAGTCGGTGCCGCCGACCGCAATGTTGAAAGGCGTGGATGCATATCCGCTCACCTGGAGACCATTCTGCGCCTGTTCCTGAGTATCGAAATCGTCGCAGCCTGCCGGGCCGGCATCCCCAGCCGCGACTGTAATCGTAATGCCCTGTGAGGCGCCCTGTTCCCAAAGAGCATTTATGAATTGATTTGTACCGGTACCGAGGAAAGCCTCGCATCCACTATAGCTAAGGCTCAAGATGCTGACGGCATTATCGTCGAGCGCCCGGTTGAGGGCCAGGTTGACGCCTGAGTCCAGATTGGTGTCCGCCGCGATATACAGCGTCTGGGTGGCTCCGGGGGCGAGCCCGCCGGATACTTCAAGATCGAGTAAAAACTCAAGAACGTCGCCGTTCACGCCAGGATCGTTGCCATCGACGACCACGGTGGGCGTCGCCGCCGGAAGCCCGAAGAGGCTCCGATAATCCGTTACGTCCGAGGTCGCAATATTCGAGTCGCCGGCAATGCCGATGCTTACGCCAGTCCCCGTGTAGGAGGTCGTGCCGCTGAATTTCGTGTTCCAGGCGTTCGGAGAGTCATAAATGGTGGCTGCATCCCCAGGACCGACGAAGAGATAGTAGGGGTCGCTCGTGGTTCCCGATCCGACGCTAAATGCCGGAACAAGCTTGCCGCTGGCCTTGTCATATTTGCCCGGCATAGGTTTGGAGTGCTGCGGTTTTGGGAAGAAATTGTTCATGCTGGAGAGACCCGCGACCACTGGCGTGAGCGCTGCGGGGATTTGTGGATCGGATATATTGGCGAGATGCTGCTCGCCATTCACGGTGAAGCTGTGAATCTGAGTGTGGAAGGCGGTCTGCACTTGGCCGATCGAACCGGAGAAGTCGATGATCGTGTGCGCCTTGTTCACCTTGTTGACCTTGAATCCCTGCGATGCCAGCCAGGTTGAGACCGTCTGGATGTCGGCGTCCGACACCCCGTACTGCGCGCCAAACTGCTCCGGCGTCAGCCATTTGCGATATTGAGCTGAATTTGGATCTTGTAGCGACCCGAGAAATTGCCGCAAGGCAATCTCTTGCCCCGGACTCCTTTGCAAAACCAATTGCATCCTGTCCGCGGGCAGCGACGGGTTGGCTGGCCCCTTGTCGTATTGCAGCTTTGCGAGCGGGTGAACATTACCTTTTAGTGTCGTCAAAACGGAGTCATCGACGACCTGGGTAATCCGAGCCTGATTCACTGTCGGAGTCTGCTGGGCAAACGCAGAGATTGCCCCCGCCACCGTTAGCAAAACGGCGGAAACACCAACAACAAAACCGCGAAATGCGCGGCGAATGAGGACTTCCGGCGACTTTGGGATCGAGTGCATGGCATTCTCCGTTGGTGACTTTGTGTGTTGGGGTGAGGAACTCGAGCCGCGAATATGTCCTCAAATTCGACCCGGATGGTTGTATGGCAACGAACGGCCTCTGTCAAGTCTCTTAGCCGCTCAACGCCAAATTTACCTATCGGTTATAAGTGAGCGCGACATCTTTGCTCGTGGAAGATCGGTTCGTCGTCCTTGCCCGGAACCGGATTCGCTCCAGTTGAAGCCAGACACGATTAAGAATTCATAAATGTGAACATCTAATTGACCACCCTCTTTCGTAAGGTGTATAACCCGCTCGGCTGGAATTTGCAGGTTGTTTCGTCGCCCCCGCCAACGCTGACCCTTAAGGAGGAGTACAAACGTGAACGAGAAAAAGCACGGTGTGTCTCGCAGGCATCTGATCGGGCGATCCTCGGTGGCGCTGATTACCCTTGCGTTAACAGCAGCGACGGCCCTTTCTCCATCGAGCAAACTATTAGCTTCTGACCACCGTGATTCACCGACGGCGGATGCCAACGCACAAGGCGACATAACAGACCTCTTCGCGTTTCTAGATCCGAACACACCGGCGAACCTCGTTTTGATCATGAACGTGAATCCCTTTTCCGTCCCCGCGGAGCTCGGCTTCCACTTCTCGCCGACCTTCCTCTACCAGTTCAAGATCGCCAACGGCCCGACTGCAGTCGAAAGCCTGGTGATTCAGGCGACGTTCGAAAATGTCGCCACGACCACTTGTGCATCCGGCCAGATGATTAGCGTTTACGGACCATCGGCACCACCGATCACCGGGACATCCAACGTCCTGCTGAACGAAACACCAACCGTAACCGGCTGCACCGGGACGACCCTGACGCAGGGCTCGATGCAGGTCTTTGCCGGATTGCGCGACGATCCATTTGTCGCCGACATAGGCCAGCTCAATCGGATTCTCAATGGCTCGCAGAACCTGTTCCGGGCCTTCCCCACTTCAGCCCTGGGCGCGCTGACCGGCCGCGCGGTGCGCAGCGACAATACCAGCGGGGTAGACGGTTTCGGCGGATTCAACATCACCACGATCGCTATAGAACTTCCTGCGGCCGCCGTGGAAGGAACGGGGGCGAGCTTCCTGGGCGCGACTGGCCTGGTGGGGATTTGGGCCACCACCAGCCTGCCGGGACCGTCAGTATTTCAACCGTCTCCTTTGGTATTCAACGAGCCGGCCGTTCCCGCGCCACCTCGCCTGACTGCATTCGAGCGCACTCCCACCGTCGTCACGCCCTCACACACCACGGGCTCGTCTGATCTCGCGCCCGCTTTGCGGCGACCCATCTTCTATTCGCAGACCTACACTCAGTTTCAGCGCGTTGGCCAGCAGCTCTTTAAAACGGTCTTCGTTCCGGCTGCCTCGCGAGAGGCATTTAATTCGTCGGCCCCGGTTGACGATATGACGAACTGGATTGCGCTGATTCCCGGCACGCTGACCACCAAGGACAACGATGGAACCGGCAACACGATTTCTGGTCGAGCCGGACTGCTCACAGCCCTGGGCCTGACTGACGCCAGCGCGGCAACTCCCGGCGCCGGCCATGGCGCTCCACTCTTGTTACCCGCTACTTTTGGCAACACCAACCCCAACCTGCTCCAGGTTGCGCTGCTGCCGGATGTATTGCGACTCGATCTCAACCTGCAACCCACCGGCGTTCTTCCCGGCGCCGCCGCTGTCGGAGGGAATGCCGATCCGCAACTCGGACTAGGGGCCTTCGGGCTGCAAAATGGAAGACGGCCCGCGGACACGGTCACAGATATTCTGTTGACACTGGCGCGCCAACTTGCCGACGTGAATTTCCCAGCGAGTACGGGCGTACCCGGCAGCGGCCCTCCGCGATCGAATGCGCTCAACTTCGCCACTGACCCCCGGGTTATGGCGGTGCTCCAGGGAACCGACTGGATTAAACCGGACGGCCAGGTAGGAAATGTATCCGGCAACGTCGCGCCTTACGGTGGCAACGATCAGCCGCTTCTGTCGACCTTCCCATTCCTGGCCGCCGCACAACCGCTGCCCGGCGACCCTGGCACGGTGGGCTTCCCGCCGCAGCAGTAGACTCGAAGTGGCGCCAAGCCCGGCTCTTCCATAGCCGGGCTTGGCGTCGCCTCCTATTTATGGCTTCGGGCTTTCGGTCGACGACAATGGCAAAATGCATGAACCGAAAGACCGTCACACTGATTGCCGGGGCGAGCGTCCTTCTCGGTGTTGCAGGTCGCGTTCAGGCACAGCAACACCAGACGGATAACCAGATCCGCTTTTTCCAGTGGAAGGTCGCCCAGGACCCCGACGACCAGTTCAATTACGATCGCCTGGGCGTTGCCTACATTCAGAAAGCCCGCGAGACCGGCGACGTCACCTACTACAACCTTGCTGCCAAAGCACTCGAGAAGTCTCTCGCTTTAGAGTCAAAGGCGCCCGAAGCCGCTCCACCCTCGAAGCATCTCGCCACCGTCTACTACGCCGAACACCGCTTTGCTGAGGCCTTGGCGCTGGCGCAAAAAGCCTTGGCGCTAAATCCGCGCGATGTGACACCCTATGCCCTCATCGGTGACGCTCACTGCGAAATGGGAGATTATCAGCAGGCATGGACCGACTATGCTCACTTGACGAGTTCGCAGAACCCACAATCTGCCGCGGCACTCGCCTTGAGCGGCACGCAGTATCTTGATCAGAGCCGGGAGTCAGTGAAGAGCCTCCTGACCGGCGACACCAAGGCCGCTGTCGAGCACATGCAGGCCGCAGTGAGAGTCTCGGCAGATTCAGGCATGGCCGCAGAAAGCATCGCATGGAGCCAATTTTCGCTCGGTGAAGCCTATCTTCAGCTGGGTAATTTAGCGAGCGCGAAGGCCGCGTACAAAGACGCGTTGCAGACTTACCCGAACTACCATCGCGCCCTGGCCGGTCTGGCCAAAATCTCCGCCGCCGAGGGTCATCTGCCGGAGGCCATCGAGCTTTACAAACAGGCCATCGGCGTCATTCCACTGCCGGCGTACGCCGCCGCTCTCGGCGATGTTTACGCAAAAGCGGGAAACTCTGCCGAAGCCAGGAAAAACTACGACCTCGTGGAATACATCGCCCGCCTCAACTCCTTCAATCAGTCTGTCTATAACCGCGAATTGGCAATGTTCTATGCTGACCATGACGTCCATCTGACGGAGGCTCTCGCCTTGGCGCGTAAAGAGTTTGAGGTTCGCCACGACATCTACACCTGGGATGCGCTGGCCTGGACGCTGTACAAGAATGCCCAACCACAGGAGGCCGCCGCGGCCATAAAGGAAGCTCTGCATCTCGACACCTTGGACCCACTACTCCTGTTTCACGCCGGTATGATCTATGATCGCCTCGGCGAAAAGGCGAAAGCGGAAGACTACCTCAGTCGAACGATTGCCATTAATCCTCAGTTCCACTTATTGTATGCGGACGTTGCCAAATCCACTTTGCTGAGCCTGTCGAAATCCTCGCTCGCCTCGGCGGCACAAAGGACTGCGGATGCGCAACCGTAGTCTCACATGGTCGATTGACATGCGGTGGTGGTTTGCGGTCCTTCTGGCGTTAGCGGCGTTCGCGAATCCGCAATCGAGTTACGCCCATCCCATGGGCAATTTCAGCATCAGCCACTACACCGGAATCCGCGTCGAACCGACCTATATTGAGGTGCGCTACATCATCGATATGGCGGAGATCCCAACTTACCAGGAGATGCAGGATACGGGGATCGTAGCGAAAGAGGGTTCTCCAGGCCTGGACGCGTATCTTGCCAGGAAGGCCGAGCTCCTCGCGCATGGGCTCGCGCTTGAGGTAAACGGACAACTGGTGCCGCTCCAGCCTGTTTCGCAGAGCGTGATCTTTCCGCCCGGCGCGGGCGGTTTGCCCACCATGAAACTTGGCTTCGTCTATCGTGCAGCACTTGGCGCTCTTGCGTCGGCCTCGAACTATACCGTCCACTACCGCGACGACAATTTTCCAGGGCGCGCGGGTTGGAAAGAGATTGTGGTTCCGAACCAACCTGGATTCACCTTCACCGTGAATCCCGCCCTTCAAGCAGACCGTAGCAGCGAACTATCGGACTATCCGACCGACCTCTTGAACAGTCCGCCGCAGGCCCTCGAAGCAAGTTTCAGTTTCTCGCCGATACTCTCCAGCGTCGCCACTCCGTTGCAGCAAGCTGCCCATCGCAGTTCCCTATCGTCCCCGATTCTCGCCGACGCCGGCAACACCTCTGAGCGAGAGGTGCGCGTGTCTGGCCAGTCGTCTCCAAAGCCCTCGCCCGCTGTGCGCTCGGATACCCTTCCCGTTATTGCGTCTTCCGCCGTGAAGGCGTCGACGGTCTCTGCACCTCCTCCCCAGTCATCCGCAAGCCCGCTCGCCTTGCACGCCAACCAGGTGGCCACGCCACGAAGCAAGTTCACCGAGCTCATCTCCACGCGAAACCCGGGCTTTTGGTTCCTCTTCACCGCCGCACTGCTTGCCGCCGGACTCGGCGCTTTGCATGCTCTTGAGCCTGGTCATGGCAAGACCATCGTAGCTGCCTATCTCGTGGGCTCGAAAGGAACCGCGCGCCATGCGATCTGGCTCGGCGTGATCGTGACGCTTGCGCACACCGCCGGAGTCTATCTTCTAGGCGCCCTGACGCTCTACGCCTCCCGATACATTGTTCCCGAGCAGCTTTTCCCCTGGCTCGAGATTCTCTCCGGCATGATCGTCGCGGTTGTTGCCGGCTTTCTGCTAGTCCGCGCCTGGACTGGCGAAACCGGCGACCACACCCATGATGAAGGCGCCAGCCACAACCATTGGTTCAGTTCTCTCGGCAGATCGCGCAATAGCCAGCAGCTCAGGGCTCAAGCTGGCGCGGACGCAAATGTATCTTCTTCCGTCGCCCTCATCGATGCATCTCTGCCGGATGCAGCCTCCGCGGCGCCCGCGCGAGAAGTCTCGCTCACTCAGCTCCTCAGCCTCGGAATCTCCGGCGGCATCGTCCCGTGTCCAGCCGCGCTCGTCGTCCTGCTCAGCGCATTGAGTCTGCATCGTGTCGGTTTTGGATTGTTCCTCATCGTCGCTTTCAGCCTCGGCCTTGCTGCTGTCCTCATTGGCAGCGGCTTGCTGATGGTCTACGCCAGGCAGGTGCTTGCGCGCTGGAAGACCGATGGCCCATTCGTGAAGCGTTGGCTCCCACTCGCCTCCGCTACGTTCATGCTGGTCCTCGGATTGAGCATCGCCGGACGCGCGCTCATCAAGACGACGGCCGTCACCAACATCTCCGGGCACGGCGCACTGCCGTCCTTTTTGGGGATTGTGCTGCTTGGCTTGTTCCTGGGCATGCGTCACTCCACGGATCCCGACCATGTAATCGCGGTCTCCACCATCGCCAGCCGGGAGCGCTCCGTCACTCACGGAGCGTTGATTGGCGTTCTATGGGGAATCGGTCACACTCTCACAATTTTCCTCGTTGGCTCGGCGATTATTCTCTTCGGCCTGGTGATCCCGCCAAGAGTCGGGCTTTCGATGGAGTTCTCCGTGGCCTTAATGCTGATCTTGCTTGGCGTCCTCAATCTCACCGGCGCACTGCGGTGGCTCAACTCAAGATTCTCTCCCGCAAACCGAAGCCTATCGTCGAGCGAACTTCCAGCCCACGCAAACGCCTCGACAAGTCCGCTCGACAGATTAATGAGCCGTTATGGCTCGTATCAGGTTTTTCGCCCGCTCGTCATCGGCCTTGTTCACGGCCTCGCGGGTTCAGCGGCGGTGGCCCTCCTAGTGCTGTCCACCATCCACACCCCGCTGTGGGCGATTGCTTATCTTTTGGTATTCGGCATCGGTACCATCATCGGCATGATGCTGATGACCTCAGCCATGGCCATCCCCGTCGTCTACACGGGTAAACACTTCGCGACGGCAAACCGCTACCTGACCCCGATCTCCGGGATCGTAAGCACTGCTTTCGGACTCGTCCTGCTCTACCAGATCGGCATCGTCGATGGCCTTTTCCGCGCCAACGTCCACTGGACGCCGCAATAGCAGACTGCTGACGCCCGCCGGATGGACGCCCACATTCCGCCGCTGACCAAATTATCCCAATGTGGAACCGGACGTCGGAGGGCATGCAGCGAGGCGAGCCAGACGCGGGATGAGAGGGATAGAGGAGGTAAACGATTTTGGGAGTGCATCTCACCTCCGCCCCCAGAATCTCGGCGCCCCAGGACGGTTAAGGACTATCAGGCAGATTCGGCCCCGCAGTTGGGGGTATCAAAGTCGTTAAATTGTGATACGATTTCGCGACTGTCGGCACTACCTGAAAGTGCGTTGGAAACAGGAGGTACAGATGTCTGACGCTAAGCAACTGCTCGCGATTGCGTCGGCGACGGCGGCGATATTAGCGCTCGTCGGCTGCGGAACTGCGATGAATGTTCCCTCTGCCTCGTCATCTGGATCGATCAAGCCCCAGTCTCAGCCAACAACCGGACCGGTTCTCGGCTACATCTGGGACGCGGCCAGTCAGGGCTTGCGTCCCGTTCAGGGACTGCCCGGCGCGTCCATCATCGGCGCCGCAACTGTCTCCGCCTCCGGCCGGAGCGCCGCTTTCATTGCCACCGCCTCATCCGGAGTCTCGGGCATGGCATTGTTTTTGGATGCAAATGGGGCCGTCTTCCAGGCTCCCCTGTCCGGTGGCGCACTGACCCAGGTTGCAAATATCCCCGGCGCCCACGCTCTTATATTGAGCAATGGAGGCGGTTACTCCTTGGTTACTGGAGAGAGTGCCTCGGGTGTCCAGATTGCATCGGTTATCTCCGGGCTGCCCCAATCTCCGACGATCCATGCCCTCGATGTTTCCACTTTGGCTTCAATAGCAGGCGGTGCGGCAAGCGACACGGGTACCGTGGCTATTGCGGCAGGCTCCGGCCAGAGCGGCGCATCTGTAGTTGCTTTTGCCCTACAAAGCGCGGGAGCCCAGGTGGCCACAGCCCAGTCTTTCGGCGGCATGCAGTTCGTCCCCGGCAGCGATGAGTTGGTCTTCGCCGACGGCGGGACCGGTGCGCTCACCGCCATTTCCCACGTCAACACGGCGCCCACTTCCGCGACTCTCTCACCGGCGGGCGCGATCGCCTCGCCGGTGGCTCTGGACATTACCCCTAACGGCCGCTGGGTAGTGGCGGCGAATCATGCCGGGCAGGTGCTGCGCATCGATCTAACGGGCGCGGTCGCGGCAACTACGTCGCATTGTTCCTGCGCGCCGAGCCAGGTGCAGGCCATGCGCGGCTCGACCACCGGCACGACCGTACGCCTGCTCACCAGCGGCGCCGGTCCGCTCTGGATTGTGGACGCGGGCGGCGTCACGCCGCGAGTCCTATTTATCCCGGCGCCGGCTGTGCCTACCACAACCAGCGCGGCAGTGAGACCCGCGTTGTAAATAGATGATTGTTCGCCACAAGGAAAAACCGTTTCGGCGTTGCGGGCGTTCCGGAGAAGCCAACGGATTCAAAACGAGGTTGAATGAACAGGACCGGAACCGAAACGAAACCCATGACATCAGCCCACTCCAAGTGTGAAACAGCACTACGGCCATGGCGCCTACTTGTTGCGTTCGTCGTCACATTCCTATGTTGCGCACAAGCTCTGACCGCCCAGATCGCGAAGCCTGCGGTCGTGCCCAACTTCGGGAATTTGCCGCTCAGCTTCACGGCGAATCAAGGCCAGGCAGACAAGAGCGTGAACTTCTTCGCCAGGGGCCAGGGATACGGCCTCTACCTGACGCCCAACCAAGCGGTTCTCGCCCTTCGCAAACCAGCGTCCCATGCAAGTAGAGCGAATATGCAGGAGATCGCACATTTGCGGATGCTCCGGCCTTTTCTGCGCCCCGCGCAACGCCGGAGACTGGCAAAGCTGACAGCAGGTTTGCCAGGAACAGAGACACTGCGAATGGAGTTGAGAGGAGCAAACGCTCAAGCACCGGTGAGCGGTTCCGGCGAGCTACCGGGCACGGCGAATTATTTTATCGGCAAGGATCCGACCCACTGGCACACCCGCGTGCCGACATTCGCGAAGGTCCATTACGCAGGCGTTTACCCGGGCATTGACCTGATCTACTACGGCAACCAGCGCAAGCTTGAGTACGATTTCGTCGTTGCGCCACATGCAAATCCCGGACAAGTCGAGCTTCATTTCTCTGGCGCGCAGCAATTGAAGCTTGACGGCAGCGGCAACCTGCTTGTTCTTGGCGAAAGCAGCGAAGTTGCCTTCGAGAGGCCGATCGTCTATCAGGACGAGAAGGGGCAACGTGTCCCGGTCAAAGGCCGGTATGCCCTGCTCGCGAACCACACAGTGGGCTTCAAAATCGGTAAATATGACCGCAGCAAAGCGCTGGTAATCGACCCGACCTTAAGCTACGCAACCTATCTGGGGGGGAGCACGTTCGATGCCGGAACCGCGATCGCGGTAGACACCAGCGGCATCTACGTTATCGGGATCACCGCAGACACAGATTTCCCAGTCACCGCAGGCTCCATCCAAACGACGAATACCTCGGACAACGAAATTGCATTCGTAGCCAAGCTCAATCCTGCCGGATCTGCGCTTATCTATTCGACCTATCTTGGCGGAGCCGCCGACACGGAGCATACCTCGGGCAGTGATGCCTACGGAATCGCCCTGGATGGAAATGAAGGTGCCTTTATATGTGGCGAAACTTTTTCCGACGATTTTCCTGTGACTATGGGCGCATTCCAAACAGTGAACCATGCATTTTCCAACAATGCCCAAAACGCGTTTGTATCGAAACTCAGCCCCGACGGCACTGCACTGGTCTATTCCACCTACCTGGGCGGCAGCGGCTTAGCCATTGACACTGGTACCGCTGAGTTTTTCGATGGCGACTCCCCGTTGCGAATGACCGTGGATCCCACAGGGAGCGCCTACATTATCGGGACCGCTTATTCGACTAACTTTCCTACGACTACCGGCGCATATCAACTGACGAACAAGGCCGCTGCTAACTTCGCCGCTAACGCGTTTGTGACTAAATTCAATCCCACTGGCTCCCTTGTCTATTCCACTTATCTTGGCGGGAGCGGGATCAGTCCCACTGCCGTAGGCGATGTTGACGGTGAAGGTGCGGGCGAGGCAGGTTATGGTATCGCAGTCGCCACAGGCGCCGCCGCTGGCGAAGCTTATGTAACTGGATACACCTTTTCACCGGATTTTCCGGCCACCGGCTATCAGCAAGTCAATCATGGCACCGCAAATGTAGCCGCGAATGCCTTTGTGGCCGTGCTAAATGCCGCCGGTACCGGCCTGGTTGGTTCCACTTATCTGGGTGGCACAGGCAGAACGATCGGCAACGGAAACTCCGACTTGGACGCGTCGCAAAATGGCGATGACGGCATCGGAGTGACCCTGGATACTTCCAACGATGCCTATGTCGTTGGAGTTACCGTATCGACGGATTTTCCAACCACTGACAGCGCATACCAGGCGACGAACAAGGGCGCCGCCAATTTTGCATCGAATGCTTTCGTCAGCGAGCTCAATCCGACCCTTACAGCGTTGATCTATTCAACCTACGTTGGTGGCAGCGGGATTCCAGGATCAGATACCGACATCACCGGCGAGGGGGATTTCGGGACAGGGATTGCAGTCGATACCGCGGGCGACGCTTACATTACTGGCGCAACCGTATCGCCCGATTTCCCAGTAACCAGCAATGCCTTTCAATCGGGGCCCCGAAGCACTCAAGCTATCGATTCAGGGTTTTTCACCGAGCTCAACCCGGGCGGAAGCGGGTTGCAATACTCCACCTATCTTGGCGGAAGCGGAGCAAGTTCCTACGGCGGAACCGATGATGCCTTTTTTGAAGGAGACTTCTTTTACGACGTAACCCTCGACACCTCAGGGAACGCTTATTTGACTGGATATGCCTATTCCTATGACTTTCCCGTCACCACAAATGCACTGCAGAGAGTAAACAATGCAGGAGGCACACCGGGTGGCAACGCCTTTATTGCGAAGTTCGGCGCGACCGCCGGAGCCACCTACCTTCCCACCACAACGACGCTGTCATCGACAACATCGGCAACCAGTACTACCTTTACTGCCGTCGTGAAACCCGTTACCGGAACCGGCATTCCGACCGGGACGGCGACCTTCTACGTGGATGCCGTAAAGGCGACCGCGGTGACGCTCGACCCGACCGGGACCGCAACCTACACCGCTCAGCTCCCGGACAGCTTAAGCGATGTGATCGCCGCTTACTCCGGAGACGCAACCTACGGGGCAAGCGGATCCAGTCTCGGCCAGACCCCCAACACGCCCGGCAGCGAAGCAGTGCAGTTGGTCTTCACTACTGTGCCGACTGCCGCGATTGGCCAGGGAGGAAATGGCGGCACAGCGGTAGTGGCTGTGGAAGACGCATCCGGCAACCTCGTGACGAGCCCGCCCGTCCCCGTCGCCATCACGATTACCGGGCCGACAGGCTATACCTCACAGACTTTAACCGCCACAAGTGATGCCGGAAGCGCCTTCTTCACTTTCGGTAATAACCCGCTGACCGTTCCAGGAGTCTATGCCTATATTGCCAGCACTTCTGGGTTGACCTCCACGGTCGCTTTCGAAACCGTGGCTCCCTACATTACCTCCATCACGCCCAATCATGTGGTCACGGGCAGTCCTGCACTTAACCTGAATCTGACCGGAAACTTCATCGGTTTCGAAGATACGAATGACGTTGTCTGCTTTAGCAGTCCTTCCGGCGTGAATAACTCGTCGTTTGGTGGCGCGGCTACGTCCATTCAAACCACAATACCGGCCGCGTCTCTTGCTGTGGCAGGCTATGTTCAAGTGTTCATCGGCAACTCCGATTGCACTACGCACGTCAGCAACACGGCGGTGATCAGTGTCACTAACCTTCTGCCCACAACTACGGCTGCGCTCACCATCACGCCCTCGCCAGCCACCTATGGCAAGCCGATAACGCTGACCGCGTCCGTCGCGCAGAACAGTCCGACCGCGCCGGCGCCGTTCCCGGTGACGATGGGCCAAGTGGTATTCTGCAATGCGCCGGTGGCCAATTGCGACATTAGGTTCAATCTCGGCACGGCGCAGCTGAATGGAACGGGAACGGCGTCTCTGTCGGTCTACCCGGGATCCCCCGGCGTGCATGGCTATTCGGCGGTATTTCTCGGAACACCCTCGGCGGCGACGGCTACCTCGCCACTGACATCTGTAACAGTTGGCGGCACATATCCGACGACGACAACTCTCGCGGCTACGGGCAATCCCGGAAACTACACCCTGACCGGCACCGTGGTTGGCGAGGGCGTGTCAGGACCCACCCCGAGCGGATCCCTCTCGATCATCGACCAGACCAACTCGAACGCAGTTTTGGGAACCGCGGCCCTTGGAGCGGGAACGCCGGCGCAGACACTGGTAGCCGCCCCCGGCTCTCCGGTCAGCGCCGGGGGGGCTCCTTACGCCGTCGCTACAGGCGATTTCAACGGCGACGGTTTCACCGATTTCGCGGTCGAAAACTACTTCACTGGCAATATAAGTGTGTCGCTCGGCAATGGCGACGGAACCTTCAAGACGCAGGTCTTCTATCCGATCGGCGAAGCGCCGGAAGGTATCGCCGCAGCCGACGTCAACGGCAACGGGAAGCTCGACCTGGTAGTCACGAACACCGGTTCCGGCACCGTTGGTGTGCTCCTTGGCAATGGCGATGGGACATTCCAAGCACAGGTCACTTACACAACCAGCTACGCATCGGCCGGCCTGGTCGTGGCCGACTTCAACAATGACGGCAAGCTCGATATTGCGACTTCAAACTTCTACTCTGCAAACGTCAGCATCCTGCTGGGCAACGGCGATGGTACCTTCCAGGCACAAGTCATCTATGCCGTCGGTAATCAACCCCGCACGCTGACCTCGGGAGACTTCAATGGAGACGGCAACATCGACCTGGCGGTCGCGAATGAGGAAGACAACACGCTCAGCGTCCTGTTCGGTAACGGCGACGGGACCTTCCAGGCCCAGGTTCTCTACCCGACAGGCAATTCTCCCCAAGGTTTGTCAGTGTCGGATTTCAATGGCGATGGCATACCCGATCTTGCCATTGGCAACAGCGGCGACGGCACAGTCGGAATCATGCTCGGCACCTCAAATGGCGCATTCGGCAACATGACCGTTTATGCTGCCGGCAGTGGCGTGCTGGGCCCGGTTGTCGCCGATTTCAACGGGGACGGAATAGCCGACATCGCGGTTGAGAATTTCAATGACAATACGGAGAGCTTGTTGTTAGGAAAGGGTGATGGCACGCTTCAGGCTCAGACCGTCTTTCCAACCGGCACGATGCCGTATGCGGCCGCGGTTGGTGATTTCAACGGCGATGGCAATCCCGACCTCGTAATTTCCAACTTCGGCAGCACCAACGCAGAAACCATCCTGCTCGACCAGATCACCACGACCGCGACAGGGGTGCTTACCCCTGTCGTGATCACCGGAGCCGCCGGTAATCACAGCGTCGTGGCGAGCTATCCGGGCGACACCAACTTTGCCACCAGCACTTCTCCCGCCGTAATCCTGGTCGCGCAGGGGACCTCGACGCCCACCATCGTGAGTCTGACGCCGAATACTGCGATCGTCGGAACCAGCGCTACGGCGGTAGCGATCACCGGGACGCAGTTCGTTACCGGAGCCGCCGTCACCGTAAATGGAACCCCCCAGGCGGCAACGTTTGTCTCAGCAACGCAGCTAACTACGACCCTCACGGCAGCGCAGTTGGCGGCGGTAGGAACGTTGACGCTGGCGGTCGTCAATCCCGATGGCGGGACTTCGAATAGTGTCCCTTTCGCCGTGATGGCGCCCGCCGTGTCGACACCCGCCATCACCAGTCTTACGCCCAATTCGGCGTACGTTGGCAGCGGCAACACGACCGTGACGATCTCCGGAACGCAGTTCATCAGCGGGGCCGCAGTCGCCGTGAATGGAACGAGCCAGGCGGCAACGTTTGTCTCCGCGACCCAGCTGACCACGACGCTCACAGCGGCACAATTATCGACAGTGGGAACGCTGACTTTGACGGTCGTCAACCCCGATGGCGGAACCTCCAACGCGTTTGGCTTCACTGTGCTTCAGCAACCGCTGCAACTGGCGCCAGCGACGCTCGCCTTCGGAAATCAGACCGTGGGAACGCCGAGTGCTCCTCAGGTGGTGACCGTCACCAATGCAACGGACGGCACTATCACCATCACGACGATCATTCTGGAGCTGGGATTAAACCCAGGGGATTTTGCGCAGACCAACAATTGCCCAACTGCGCTCGAAGCTGGCGCGAACTGCCAGATCACGATTACCTTTGCGCCTCACGGAGTCGGACCAAAGTCAGCCGGACTACTGATAGCCGACAACACATCATTGAACGAGGAGTCTGTAAGCCTTACCGGGACGGGAACGGGCGGCATCCTGCAGGTAAGCCCCGGCAACCTCAAGACGATCGCCGGAAACGGGACGGCCGGCTATAGCGGCGATGGCGGCGCAGCGACAGCGGCTGAGCTGAACGATCCCGATGGCATTAACTTCGACGCTCAAGGCAACATGTATATCGCCGACGTCGTCAACAGCGTCATCCGCAAGGTCGACACGGCGGGCAACATCACAACCGTCGCCGGCAACGGCACCGCCGGCTTCAGCGGCGACGGTGGCCAGGCCACGGCTGCAGAGTTGAATGGCCCCTTCGGAGTAACCCCCGATTCGGCAGGCAACCTGTATATCCAGGACGCGCTCAACGCGCGGATTCGCAAAGTCGACGCGACCACCGGCATAATCACCACCATAGCCGGGAACGGAACATTCGGACTTACCGGAGACGGTGGCCCCGCAACCGCAGCCGAAGTGGCAGAGGTCCAGGGTTCCCGATTCGATTCGGCGGGAAATCTCTACGTGGCGCAATGCGGCCCGGCAGCCATTCGCAAGATCGATACCGCCGGCATTATCACCACCGTCGCAGGTACGGGAACCGATGGCTTTAGTGGAGACGGTGGCCTCGCAACCAGCGCGCAGTTGAACTGCGCATCCGGCGTCGCGATCGACGGTACCGGCGAGTTGTTCATTGCCGACTACCTCAATAACCGCATCCGCAAAGTCAACGCAGAGGGCATCATCAGCACCATTGCCGGAAACGGCACTCCAGGCTACACCGGAGATGGCGGGCCCGCTCTCGCTGCGGAGATCAACTTTCCGAACGACGTGGATGTGGACGCTGCCGGCGATGTCTATATCGCAGACTCCGGCAACAATCGGGTTCGCGAGATCGACACAACGGGTGTTATTACCACGGTGGTTGGCGGCCTGAACAATGCAGGAAGCGCTGGGATCAATGCGCCATCGGCTCTCGCATTTGATGAGAACGCCAACCTGTACTTCTCCGACTCGGGAAATAATGCGATCCGTGAGGTCTTTCCTGCCGGCGCGCTTGCCTTCCCCGCGACTGAGATCGGCACGGCAGCCGCGAACGAAACTGTCACGCTCGCCAATATCGGCAATCTTCCCGTCGTGATCGCATCGCAAGAGAGTTTCGGGCTGAGCGGCAATACCGCCGACTTCTCACTGGCGGGTGGAACATGCCTGCAAGGCGCAACACTGGCCGCCAACGGCACTTGCACGCTGCAGATCGGCTTCACGCCCACAGTGCTCGGCACGCGGACATTGACGGTCTCCATCACCGACGACGCCGTCTATTCACCGCAATCCTTCTCGATCAGCGGGACCGGGGTCAGCGCTCCTGCGGTAGTGCTCAACACCATCACCCCGGCCGGCGCACTCGCCGGAGCGGCCGCCACGACCATCACGGCGGCTGGGGCTAACTTCACTACGACCTCGGTCGTGAACTTCAACGGAGCTCCACTCGCCACGACCTTTGTCAGCGCGACGCAAATAACCGCTGTCGTGCCCGCTGCCCTGATCACCACAACTGGAACGGCCAACATCACAGTAAGCGATCCATTGTCCGATTCCACTTCGCAACCTCAGGTTTTCACCATTCTGCCCGGAACCCCCAGCGTGGTGACCTTTACCGCTCCCCCTGCGAACCCCGGCGAACAACCAACCCTGAATTTCTCGCTGACCCAGGGCTATCCAGTCGCGATTACCGGAACGATGACTCTCACCTTCACACCCGACACCGGCAATCCCGACAACCCTCAGGTCCAACTCGCCTCCACGACCGACGGCGTGACCATCGCTCCCGGAGGTCGTTCCCTGACCTTCCCGCTCGCCGCAAATTCAACCGCGGTTCCGGTCGTTATGGTTCAAGTCGGGAACGTCTCAGGGACCGTTACAATCACGCTGCAACTCACCGCTGCCGGAGTGAACGTCACGCCAACCAACGTCGCTCCGGTTACGATCGTCGTCCCACGTGTCGCACCTACGATCACCGCTCTATCGTTCACCACCTCCGGCAATACGCTCACGGTGCTGGTCACCGGATTTTCAACGACTCGCGAGATTCAATCCGCAACGTTTACCTTTACCCCGGCCAGCGGCGCATCGCTAAACCAGAAGACCATCTTCATCCCGTCCGCCAACCTGTTTACGACTTGGTACACCACCGCGGGTTCGGCGCAGTTCGGCAGTGCCTTCACCTACACTCAGCTCTTCACGCTTTCTGGAAATGCCTCTGCGGTGGCCGGTGTCGGGGCGACCCTGACCAATTCCGTTGGGACTTCCGCCGCGGTGACTGCACCATGATGACCGCGCCCGGCCTCCGAATGCCCTTAGCTTCGCGAATCCCGACGGTAGCTCTCATCACTTCTTTGCTGCTTCCATCACTCGCTATAGCGCTACCTTCGTGCGAAGCGGAAGAGCTTCCGGCTGCGCCCACTCCTCGGTTACGATTGGATGGGACTCTCGCCTCGTTGAACGTGGCGCCGTCAAAGCGCGATCTTGGTCCCGTGCAGGAGGCAGTTCCCCCGGCTCCCGCCTTGCAAATCGTCATTCTTGAGGGAGAAGACGTCTCCAACAATATTAAAGAACGCACCGCACGCGAACCCATTGTTCAGGTCGAGGATGAAAATCACAAGCCGGTAGCCGGGGCCGCGGTGCTCTTCACGGTCACTACTCAGAGTGGGCATGCGAGCGGGAGCTTTCTCAACGGCGCAAAGACGTTCTCAGGCCATACCGACGTCAATGGACAAATCCACGCACAGGGCTTTCACCCCAACGGTCATGCCGGCCAGTTACACATTAATGTCACCGCCAGCAAAGGCCAGTTGACCGCTCATACGACGATCGCCCAGACCAACGTCGCGGCTGCAACCAGCGCGGCCACGGCCTCAACAATTCCAGGTTTTGTCGCAACCCATGTGGTTCTGGTCTCTGTCGTCGCTGCTGGAGTCGTGGCCGGCGGCGTTGTGACCGGAGTCGTTGTTAGCCAGAACAACTCCAGCACCTCCATCATTCCGGGAACTGGAACCGTCGGTGCTCCGCAACTGGCTCGCCTCGGCCCGCGCTAATAGGCGACGGAAGCAAAATCTCAGCAACTGTTCAAGTCGAGAACACGCGCGCAAAACAAGTGGCGACTCGCGTGGTCAGCTGCGGGATTGTGAAAGGCTTGGTAAGGAAGTCGGTCGCTCCCGCTTCGAAGGCGGCTCGGGTGCTGGCCTCGTTGCCGGAGACAGTCAAAACCAACACCGGAAGATCGGCCAGATTGGGGTCGGCCCTGAGCTTCTTCAGCACACCCATGCCCCCGAGATTTGGCATGTTCAAGTCGAGCACCACCATGTCTGGATGACTGCTCTCCAGCTTTTTCCAGGCCCTCTTCTCCGTCTTCCGCGGTCAGCACTTCATAGTCTTTGGCCAGTGCCGCCTCAACCAGGAGGTGGATATTCGGATCATCGTCGACGATCAACACCGACAACCGCCTTTGCGGCTTCACCGGCACCGCCTGCTGGACCGCTTCCGGGCTGGATGGCCGCCGCAGCGGGTGAACCATCACGTCGCAGCCCTCATACGCGCAAAAGACATGTGGCTGGGTGGCAGTCTTCTCCGCCAGAGCGATCGCCTGTTGCTCGATCTCCAGCACCTTGGCATCGTCATGCAGCGGGTCATGATGAATGAGCGCAACATGCCTGGCGCCGGCGGCCGCGGCGATTTCAACTACGTATTCATGGGTACTGTGACCCCAGTTCTTCTTGGCCTGATACTCCCGAGGAGTGTACTGGCTGTCGTGGATGACCAGGTCCGCGCCGCGCATGAACTCCGCATGCCGGCGGTCGCCGGCGTGCAGGATCGAGTCGAGCATCCCTGGAGGCGCGTCGGAACGCCACAGCGTCTCCGAGAACGGCTCGTGGTCGGTCAGGTAAACCACCACGACGCCGTCAGTTTCAACCCGGTAGCCCAGGCAGGTAGCGGGATGGTTGAGATATTGGGTCTTTACCCCGATGCCATTGATATTGTGCTGCCCCTCGGGCAAGTCGCGGAAAGAGATCTTCGCCGGCAGCTGGTCGAGCTTCACAGGAAAATAAGTGAACTCCATCTGCCCGGCAAGCACATTGGCCAGCGAAGAGCCGACGCCCTCCGGCGCGCAGATGGTGAATTCATTTCCAGGCACGAAGAGAGGAGCGAAAAAGGGAAACCCCTGAATGTGGTCCCAGTGCGTGTGGCTAAGCAGAATGGTCGCTCGCAGCGGACGTGGCACGCTGTGGTTAAGGTCTATGCCGAGAGGCCGTGCCCCGGTGCCGCAATCGAAGATCAGCCGCTCGCCGGTGTTGGTGATGAGCTCAACGCAGAGAGTATTGCCGCCAAATCGCACAGTGGAGGGGCCGGGCGTGGCGATCGATCCCCGGGTTCCCCAGAAACGGACACGCATGATGCTTGCTCCTCTTACGCCGGCGGTCTAGCACACTTCCCCAGTCTATGAATTACTTTGAACCTGCGCAACATAACTTGCCAACTCATCAATTGCAGGTCGAATTACATCGATCGTCCGGTCCTTTGCCGCCTGTTCGATGCGAGCGCCCAGTTCGGTGATTCGCGGGAAGCCGAAGCTGCCTCCGGTTCCATTCAGATTGTGACCTATCCGTTGTAGGCTGGGATATTCTTCACCAGCCTGGGCGGCCTGGAGCTTACTCAGCTCCTTCTCCACGTTCTTGAGGTAGCGCGGCGCCAGCCCTGCAATCGACGGCTCCGGCATGGAAGTATCCGTCGTGCTTGCTCTCTCAGAACCACTCTCCTCTGGCAGCGGCATCGCGGCAGGCTGATCGCAGGATGACGCGTGCCGGCGAATCGCCTCCATCAGCGTGCTTTTGGCGATGGGCTTGGTCAGATGCGCGGTGAACCCTGCCGCCGCGCTCTGCCCCGCCGCTTCCTTGAACGCATCTGCCGTGAGAGCCAATATAGGCATCGGCGGCGCGCTGCGGCTACGCTCCCAGTCGCGCATCGCTTTGGTGGCGTCAAAGCCGTCCATGACCGGCATGTGAGCGTCCATCAACACCAGATCATAGTGACGGCTCTTCATCATGCCCAGCGCAATCTCTCCATTCTCGGCAACGTCGAGAATACAGGGTGATCGCTTCAGATATTCGACGATCAGAAAGCGATTATCCTCCGAATCGTCTGCAAGCAGAATGTGGATCGCCGCGAGCCTCGTTCGCAGCCCGAAAAGATTCGGGAATCCGAACATCAATGCGCCTGAGCGACCGGCTCCGGCGCTTGATGTTCGGAGACTGCGAATCTTGCGGTGAAGAGGAATCTGCTTCCCTCGCCGATCGGTGCTCTCGACCCAGATCTTGCCGCCCATCAACTCCACGATCCGTTTCGAGATCGCCAGTCCAAGACCGGTTCCGCCGTACTTCCGCGTCGTCGACGAATCCGCCTGGGTGAAGTTCTCGAAGATGCTGCCAAGTTTTTCCTGGGGGAATCCCAATGCCGGTGTCTTTTACGCAGAAGAGCAAAGCCCCCGGTTCTGAATTCTCCGGGTCTTGCTGCACCTCGATATCGACCCTGCCACTCGCAGTGAACTTCATCGCATTACCGAGCAGGTTCAGCAAAACCTGGCGCAGCCGCAACGCGTCGCCCACGAACATGCGCGGCAGACCTTGGGCGAGCGACGATCCGATTTGCAGGCCTTTGCTCGCGGCCCGCGCACGGGTGAGATCGAGCACTCTGCGATCAATTCGCGGAGATCGAAGTCCGCCTGCTCCAGCTCCAGGTGGCCGGCTTCGACTTTAGAAAGATCGAGGATGTCATTGATCAGCGCTAGAAGGTACCGCCGGCGCGCTGGAAGACCTCAACATACCGCTTCTGTTCGACGTTCAGTTCAGTCTCAGCCAGCAGGTCGGCCATGCCCAGTATGGCATTCAGCGGAGTGCGTATCTCGTGGCTCATCGTGGCGAGAAAGTCGCTCTTCGCTTGCGTTGCCCGCTCGATCTCCTGGTTCAGGCGAGTGATCGTCTCATGTCTGCATCACCATCTCGTGGGCATAGAGTTGCAGCTGTTGATGCCCGATGTAAGTCGCGTCCGCCCGTTCAATTACCAGGAATTGCCGCCGTCCTGTTGTGACTGCCAGAGCGAGCAAGTGGTACTCGTTCCCTTCGCTATCTGTTTCCGTCCAGAAATCGGATTGCAGCCGCTCCAGCGAGCCGGTCGCCCAGAACTGCTCGGCTATCGGGAGAAAGCTCTCAAGCGCGGGAAAATGCTCGGTGAGATTCGGCGCCACATCTGCATCGGCATCGATCGGCACAAGGCGCAGGAACCATTCAGGATATTCATTGATGACATCAAACCGGCCCAGGCCGTCGCGCTCAAATACCACGAATTGCATCGCCGAGAGCAGAATGGCGGCGGCATCGGCGCGTTGATCGCGATCGGGATGAAGATCGGACTTCGCCTGGTTCAGCCATGGTCGTCCTTCTCTTCGCAGCATCCGCACCGCTAGCCCCTCGAAGAGCGCTTCAACGCCTTCGCCGGTCTTTGCGCTGGTCAGCAGAAAACTCCAGCCCAGACCCGAGAGCCGTTCTAGCGCGGCTGCATCCACTTCCCAGTTCTCCCGCAGGTCGGCTTTGTTCACCACGCAGGTGAAAGGGACTTTACCCAGCTCCGCTTCGACGCGCGACTGTATATCGATCGCGGCTTCCAGGGTGCTGGCGCGGCATCCATCCGCCACCAGGATGTAACCCGACGACCCACGCAACTGGATAGACTTCACCTGGGTGAGAGCGTCCTCGCCGGCAAGGTCCCAAAGCATTAGAGTCAGTTCCTGTCCACCGATATTCAGGGCCTTCTTGTCGATCTTCACTCCCAGCGTGGTGAGGTATTTATCGGAGAAGATGCTTTTGACGAAGCGCGCCACGAGACTGGTCTTGCCCACTCCGAAGGCGCCAACCATGCAAACTTTTTTCTGGATCACGGCATTGGCTCCGCAGACGTCGAGATTGGCGGGTTCAACGTCACCTGAAACGTCACGCGCCGATCAAGCTCCTGCGGATAGGTTTCCATCTCGGCGTGCCCCGGCTTGGTGTCGCCCATGCCAGAGGCCGTGAGCAGGGCGCGAGGAACGCCTCGTTCCGCGAGCGCTCGTGCGACGGTATCGGCGCGGGCGCGGCTCAGCTCGATATTGCGGCTCTCCGTGCCGGTGCTATCGGTGTGACCGTCCATCTCTATTCGGATCTGCCTATGGTTTCCATCGGCTGTATGTCTCAGCAGGTTTACCTGCTGCTCCACTGTGTCGAGCAGAGCGGCCTGATCGACGCGAAGCTGCGACGAATTCAGGTCAAAGCGAATCACCTGCTGCTCCAGTAGCGCCTTATTCGCCTCCAGTCGCCGGGTACCCTCGAAATGCGGATCAAGCGAGAGGTACGGCTCCCAGTGTTCTGAGACGCGTTGCGCGGGGACCCCGAAACCGCCGAGCAGCGATTGCGGATCAGCCGCCAATGGATCGCGCAGACCCTGCACGGAGTACCCCAGCCAGTGGCGTTGTGCGCTGATGACGACGATGCCCGGCTCACTGCGCAATCGCGCCACATATCCCGCCCATCGCCGGTTGTCTCGAACGCGCAGCCCCATGATCGTCCCCAGCCCCATTAGAAGCAGTACCGCAACGACCCATACAGCGGTATAGGAGGTCTTTGCGCTCGCCTTCTGCGCACCCCGCAGGCACTGGCGAAGATGCGGCTCGACACCGGCAACGGACGCCATATCACCGGAAAACGATTGCAATGCGGGCCCAAACTCCCGGTGAATCGCCTCAAGTTCGCGCGCGAACACCTGGCGCAACTCAGGCGGAGGCTGGCCGCTGACCACCGCCGCCAGCAACGCCAGCGGCCCATGCTGCAGCCACAGCTTGAAATCGCCAACCTGCATCACTTCCAGCTCATCGGACTTCTTCGGTCCAAAGGAGTCGCGCACAAAGTCCTGGATGGCGGTGAGCATTCCCGAGACCAGGTCCGCATCCTGCACCACGCCATCACCGGAAAAGACGTGACCCAGCAGCAAGCCGGTTTCGCGATGGATCAGGAAGACCTGCTCGACGCGGTAGTTCAGGCTGCGCGCGAGAGCTACCTCGCCAAAGGATTTGCCCGAGCGCCACGCTTCAAATCGCCACTTCCAGCTCTCCAGCGACAATCCCCGGTCGAGCATCTGGTTCATGGAATCAAAGAGGCCCTGCAGCGCATGGGCGACCGCCTTGCGCACCGCATCGCCAATGATGGGGAACAACGCGGTCGCGATGATCGCCGGGTCGCGGGCCACGGAGATGCGCAGCGCCTCCTCGATCAGCGGCTGCAGAGTGGTCTGCAGCTTGCGGTCTTGTTTCGACCGCAGCGCGATGGCCTCGGCGATGCTCTTGCTCAGGTCTTCAGAACGCGCCTGCGGGTCGTCCAGCCGCCGGCGGAGCGTCTCGATCTGTTCCAGCTCCGGCCCAATCAGCAGCCCGCGCAACTGAAGCAGGCGATCGTCGGTGCCGTTCCCGTTCTGCTCCGGAGCATCCGAAGCTCCGGCTTGTTTGAGTATGCTGCTCATTCTTCCAGCGGTCCTCTGGGCCCGGCACCGTGGCCCTATCTAGGCTCACTGTGTTCGTTGGGCTGGCCATCGTCGCCAATTTGGACCGCAATCTCTGCCAACAGGGCCGACAGCAGCGCGCGATCGGTCTTCTGATTGCGCAGTTCCCCGACCCGGCGCTCGAGCAGCGAACGCAAGCTGTCATGCCGCTGGCTGATCTCTTCGAGCAGCTTTCGCGACTCCGCCATCAGCTCTTTGCGCAGATTGCTGTCTGACTCTGCGGTCGAGGCATCCAACTCATGGATCTTTCTGCCCAGCGCATCATGGATCGACTTGAGCTCCTGTTCCAGGGAGTGAAACGCAGTGGTCCGTTCTTCCCGTTCTGCCTTGAGTCGCGCGGCGAGCGCCTCGCTCTCGCTCTTGAAGAACCCCTCCAGCGACTCGAAGCGGCGTCGCATCGTATCTTTCAGCTCCACCGTTTCGCGCACCAGGTTTTCTTCCAGCCGGGCAAAGCGCGCCTCATAGTTCTTGATCTGCGATCCGAAGAGAATGTCCCGGATCTTGTCCACGCTGGCGCCGGAATCGGGACCAGCCATTTCTATCGCTGAATGATTCGTTTCCTCTTGTTCGACGGTGCTCATGGCTTTCCTCTTGGACATGTTGGGTATCCTGCCTGACGATTCGCTGCCCTGCCACTTGTCTGAACTGCGCCTGCCAACGAGCCGCACAGGGAAACGCCCAATTCTACAGCGCGGACAAGATTTACAAAAGCAGCATTAGGTTTGGAATGATTTATCCTCTTCTGATGCGTGCATACTGTGACAGGGCGGCGATGATAGAGAGGTTTCGACGGAGTCGCGATCGTCGCAGCCGAAGATCGCACTCCCCATCGATGATAGCCCTGGCGCAACTTGTCTGGATGGCCTTTGCACTCTGTCTCCCTCTGGCAGTTGTTCCAGTCTTTGCGCAAGAGACACAGGCAAACCCCGCCCCGATCGTCGAGCCCGGCGCACCGGGAACTCCGAGCAAACGACTACCGCCCTCGACAACCGGGACTCTGCCCCCAACCTCCCCGGCCGACGTCGAGTTCATGCAAGGCATGATCATGCACCACCAGCAGGCCGTCGAGATGACAGCGCTGATTTCCTCACACACCGAGAATAAAGACGTCCGTATGATCGGCGCCAGGATCAGCATTTCCCAGACCGATGAGATGAAGTTTATGGAGCGCTGGCTGCGGGTGCGCGGCGAAACCGACTCGATGGCGATGCCGGGTATGCCGGATATGGATAAGCAAGGCAACCCGATGAAGGCTATGCCAGGCATGCTGACGCCCGACCAGATGACCGCGCTGCGGCAGGCGAAGGGCGCAGAGTTCGACCGGCTCTTCCTGACCGGGATGATCCAGCATCACAACGGGGCCCTGGTAATGGTGAAGCAGCTCTTCGACACCGCCGGCGCCGGACAGGATGCCGATCTCTTCGACTTCGCCACCGATGTAGATAACACCCAGCGCGCCGAGATCAGAATCATGCAAACCATGCTGCAGGCAAAATAGAAACATCCCGCAAAGATTGAAAGGAATTAAGGAGAAAGAATGAACCGTAAGTACGCGCTCTCTGTTCGTTTGGCCAGTATGGCGTTCGCCGCGTCCATCCTCTGTTCCGGCCTTGGCAGACTTCACGCTCAGACGCCGTCTGCTCCCGCTGCTCCTGTCGCCAAACCCGCTCAGGCAGAACCCGACCCGTTCGCTCCGCAGCCGGCCCCGCCGTTGCCGCCGGGGATGACTGGCTCGACCATGAACGACCCCCGCGTCGGCCTGAAGCCCGGCCTCTACGACGCAGGCGAAGCGGCGATGGGAATGGAGCACATCGCGTTTCTCAAGAAGCCCGCCGCGTTTCAACTGCCGTCCAATAATGCCGACGATCCGGCCGTCCAGAAGGCGCTGACCCAGCTCGGCGTCGGCGACCCATCCAAGATGCCAAAGCCCATGCGGCTGGTGATCGCCGGGCTCGCCTTTGCCAACTCCGACTTTGCGTTCCAGGGGAACCACCTCTTTCAGGGCAACTTCTATGGCGTGAACTTCTACGACATCTCCGACCCCGCGAAGGTCTCGCTCATTACCTCGCTTGTCTGCCCCGGCGGCCAGGGTGATGTCTCCGTCTACGGAAACCTCCTCTTCATGTCGGTCGAGATGGCCAACGGACGCCTCGACTGCGGAACTCAGGGCTTTCCTCCGATGCCTCCGCCTGAGAAGGGACATGAGAATGAGCGCCGCACGCCGGCCGCCAGCCCTGATCGCTTTCGCGGCGTAAGAATCTTCGATATCTCCGACATCAAGAATCCCAGGCAGATCGCCGCGGTCCAATCCTGCCGCGGTTCGCACACCCACACCCTCGTCGTCGATCCGAACGATAAGGACAATGTCTATATCTACATCTCGGGAACGTCGTTCGTCCGGCAAAAAGAAGAGCTCGCTGGCTGCTCCGGCGAAACTCCAGACAAGGACCCGAACACCTCGCTCTTTCGCATCGATGTGATCAAGGTCCCGCTCGCCGCACCGCAACAAGCGGCCATCGTCTCCAGCCCCAGAGTCTTTATCGATGCGCGCACCGGCGCTCTCAACGGCCTGAACAATGGCGGCAGCCACGGCAAGGATGAAGAGAAACCTAAGGACACCAACCAGTGCCATGACATCACCGTCTATTCGGCCATCGGGTTGGCAGCCGGCGCTTGCTCCGGCAACGGCATCCTGCTCGACATCAAAGACCCCGTCCATCCAAAGCGCGTGGATGCAGTCAATGATCCCAATTATTCCTACTGGCATTCGGCCTCGTTCTCCAACGACGGCAGCAAGGTGGTCTTCACCGATGAATGGGGAGGCGGTCTCGGGGCGCGCTGCCGTGCCAACGACCCCAATAAATGGGGAGCCGACGCGATCTTCAACCTCAAGGACGACAAGCTCTCGCTCGCAAGCTATTACAAGATGCCCGCCGCTCAGACAGACTCGGAAAACTGCGTTGCTCATAACGGATCGTTGATCCCAGTCCCAGGCCGCGACATTGAAGTGCAGGCCTGGTATCAGGGGGGCGTCTCCGTCATGGACTTCACCGACACAGCACACCCCTTCGAGATCGCCTACTTTGATCGCGGCGCCATCGACCCCAAATCGCTCGTCCTCGGCGGCGAATGGTCCGCCTATTGGTACAACGGCTATATCTACGGCTCAGAGATTGCCCGTGGACTCGACGTCTTCCAGTTGGTCCCGAGCAAGTTTCTGACCAAGAACGAGATCGATGCCGCGAGACTCGTGAAGGTCAACGAACTCAACGTACAAAACCAGGAAAAGATCACATGGCCCGCCCAGCTGACGGTTGCTCAGGCCTACGTCGATCAACTGGAACGCTCGCAAGCGTTGCCGGCCAACCAGATTTCTGCCCTCAGAAAGCAGATCACAAGCGCGCAGAAATCCAAGCTCGCGAAGAAGGATCTGGCCAAGCTCCAGAAGACCGCAACTACCGTTCAAACCGCTTCAACAGCCGCGAAGAGTCCGGTCGATGCCAAGCGGCTAACGGCGTTGGCGCAAGTGCTCCAGAACCCAACCGCCTGACACTTGAAGGAGGCTGGGCCGCAGCCTGTCACGGATGCGGCCCGGCCGACACGATTGAGTTACCGCCGTTCGACTTTGACAACCTCCACTTAGGCGCGGGTGTAGTTAGCCAGGAGCTCACTTATTCCAGACGAACCGCATAGTCAAATCGAACTCGGCCATATAAGCTCGGTAGCGAGAGGACGGCATGCTGATTCCGCCCATTCCGCTGCTGAATTTCTTCGTCACCGTCGTGATGTTCTCGATCGGGCTGCGCGTCACCGGCGGGCAGCTGCTTGGGATCCTTCGCAATCGCGCCCTGGTCCTACGCACGCTGGTTGCGAACTGCATCCTCATTCCCGCGCTCGGCTTCCTGCTCGTAAATGTCTTCCCGCTGGCTCCCGACGCCGGTATCGGGATCCTATTGCTGGCCGCGATTCCAGGTACGCCAATCGCGTTGCAGTTCACTCGCAAGGCCACCTCGCGGCTCGCTTTCGGGGCGGGCATGATCTTTGCTCTCTCCCTGGTGAGCGCCGCGATCGCTCCGCTCATGATCGAGGTATTGCCGCAGATCGCAAAACGAAGCAATCGCCCAATTCTGCAGTTGCTCAGCAACATCGCGCTCTACATCGGGCTGCCGCTGTGCGCGGGACTCTTGGCCGTTCGGCTCGCGCCCAAGGCCGCTCCCCGGCTAGTGACGCCGCTCAACCTCCTGGCGTCAGTCGTGTTTCTGGTCCTGATGTTCGAAACCCGCATCATCCGCAGCCAGGCCTTCAACGCAATCAAAGGCGGCGGCGCGATCCTGGCAATGGTCATTCTGTTAGTCGCATCGATGACGATCGGATGGTTCGTGGGCGGCCCCGACCCGGAATCGCGACGTGTGATCGCGACCACCACCGGCATGAGGAGCGTGATCGTCGTACTCTATGTGGCACGATCCTGTTTTCCCGGGACGAACGTCTTTATGGTTCCGGTCGTGTATCTCTCGCTCATGGTGCCGGCGAACGTGATATTCGCGACCGCGTTTAACCTTTGGTACAAACTTCACCCCGCGGCCGCTACCGCCGCTTAGTGGGTCAAGTCGACCTTCGATAGTCCAAGCAGGCGGCAACCATCAGCAAGCTGGTAAACTATAGACTCAGCCCCAGCGTACCTGCCTGCAATTCCAGCCAGGAAATCAGAACAGCACTTCGCAACTTCATCTTGAAGACAAAAGGAAATCCGCGCCTGTGAGTACGACCATCCGCAATATCGCCATCATCGCCCACGTTGATCATGGCAAGACCACGCTCGTCGACGCCATGCTCAAACAGTCCGGCACCTACCGGGCCAACGAGGCGATCACTGAGCGTGTCATGGACTCGAACGAACTCGAGCGCGAGCGCGGCATCACGATTCTGGCCAAAAACACAGCCGTGGTCTACGGCGACTCCAAGATCAACATCGTCGACACTCCCGGCCACGCCGACTTCGGCGGCGAGGTCGAGCGCGCGCTCAAGATGGTCGACGGTGTCGTCCTGCTCGTCGACGCCTCCGAGGGCCCGCTGCCCCAAACCCGCTACGTGCTCAACAAGGCGCTCGAAGCCAAGCTCACGCCCATTCTCGTCATTAACAAGATCGACCGTCCCGACGCCCGCGCGAAGGAGGTCCTCGACGAAGTCTACGACCTCTTCATCGACCTCGACGCCGGCGAAGACCAGCTCGACTTCCCTGTCGTCTACACCAACGGCAAGCTCGGGACCGCAACCCTCGACCTCGCTGTTCCCGGCGAAGACCTGAAGCCGCTCTTCGACACGATTATCTCGACGATGCCGCCCGCGACCGGCGATCCCGACGGGGCGCTGCAGATTCTGGTCACCAATCTGGATTACTCCGACTACCTCGGCCGTCTCGCCATCGCGCGCGTCTTTAATGGCACTCTCAGCTTCGGCCAGGAGGTCGCCATCTCCAAGCGCGACGGATCACTGCAAAAAGCGAAGATCACCAAGCTCTTCAGCTTTAGCGGCCTCAAGCGCACCGATATCGACAAGACCGAAACTGGCGACATCGTCGCCATCGCTGGCGTTGAAGGCATCACCATCGGCGAGACCATCACCAATATCGAAAATCCTGCGCCGTTGCCACTGATCGTCATCGACGAGCCAACCATCGCCATGCAGATGTCGGTGAACAACTCGCCGCTCGCCGGCCGCGAAGGCCAGTACGTCACCTCGCGCAACATTAAAGAACGCCTCGAACGCGAGTTGCTCACCAACGTCTCCATTCGCGTCGAAGACACCGGCAGCCCCGACAGCTTCAAGGTCCTCGGCCGAGGCGAACTTCAACTCGCCATCCTGATCGAAGTCATGCGCCGCGAAGGCTTCGAGATGATGGTCGGCCGCCCTGAGATCGTCACCAAAGAGGTCGACGGCAAGCTCATGGAGCCGGTCGAGCACCTGACAATCGACGTCCCCGACAACTTCGTCGGCGTAGTCATCGAAAAGCTCGGCCCGCGTAAAGGCGAGATGGTCAAGATGCACAATCACGGCTACGGCCGCGTGCGCCTGGAGTTCCGCGTACCCAGCCGCGGCCTCATCGGCCTGCGCAGCGAGATGCTCACCGAGACCCGCGGAACCATCGTCATGAACACGATCTTCGACGGCTACATTCCGCACCAGGGAGATATACCCCAGCGACCAACCGGAGCGCTCATCTCCGACCGCCCGGGCGCAACCACAACCTATGCGCTCAACGGACTGCAGGAGCGCGGCATTCTCATGCTCGGCGCCGGTGTCGAAGTCTACGAGGGAATGATCGTCGGCGAACACAATCGCGACAACGATCTCGACGTCAATGTTGTCCGCGAAAAGAAGCTCACCAACATGCGCGCCTCGAGCGCCGATGAAGCGATTCGTCTCGTGCCCTTCAAGGCCTTCAATCTCGAACAGGCGATCGAGTTCATCGCCGAAGACGAGCTCGTCGAAGTCACTCCCAAGTCGCTTCGCTTGCGCAAGAAGATTCTCCAGGCGAATCGTCGTCCGCGCCGCAAAACCAGCTAAGCTACGCGGGCAGACTCTCTCGTCCTCAGCAATATCGGGTGCCCCAGGTTCGCGTAGCTAACCTGGGTTTCTCGGTGGTCCACGAGTGCTCCATCGAAACAAGCGTACCCAAGCGGCTAACTGACTAACGCAGTGCCTCCATTCGCTGTGTTAGCTTGAAGATTCAGGCTCGATTCGCTTCCAGCGTCTCAAGTCTGTCCAAACAAATGTTGCAACAGCCGAATCTGTTTTCGTCGGAACTCCCCAGCGGCCCAGCCGACCCGGAGCCCCAGCCGCTGCCCAAGCTTCAGCAGCCCGCCCCGATATGGCTGCAACGCCTCGAACTCTTCCTCCGCGTGGCCGTCCGCTTGTATCTCGGCATTTTCGTGCTGGTTCTTCCCTGGTGGCCGCGATTCTGGGATGACAATCCCCTCTTTCATCTCTTGCCGCCGCTTGGCGAGCTTCGCAACGCACGGAGCAGTCCGCGGCATCGTCTCGGGCTTCGGCCTCTTGAATCTCTGGATCGCCTTTCATGAGGCCGTCCATTATCGCGAGTCGGAAAAATAGCTATGGCCGATGAGGAACTCGCGCCTGAGGAGGCGCCGCTGGCCCCTCCTTTGACCCCATTATCGAAAGCCCCGCTCGCCTATGAGAATCCGGCCTTTCTCAATAGCCCCGACGGGCGCATCATCCGCATCCTCGCCGAATACTCTGAGCCGCTCGGGCACTTCCGCCGCGAGCGCGTTCAGGACACCGTAGTCTTCTTTGGCTCGGCACGCTTTCGCCCGCTTGACGAGGCGAATCGTCAGCTTGAGCTGCTCGCCAACACTGGATCGGTGCAGCCTGCACCGCCCGAAGAGCAGCCAGCCAACAAATCTGAGATCGATCGCGAAGACACCAGCGAGCTACGCCGCAAGCGCGCCGAAGCCGCCGTCGAGATGGCCCGCTATTACGAAGACGCGCGCCGTCTCGCCTTCCTGCTCACCGAATGGAGCCTCGGCCTCAAATCCACCCGTCATCGTTTTGTGGTCACCACCGGCGGCGGTCCCGGCATCATGGAAGCCGCGAACCGCGGTGCCTTCGAAGCCGGCGGAAAATCCATCGGCCTCAACATCCAACTACCCTTCGAGCAAACGCCGAATCGCTACATCACACCTTCTCTGAACTTCGAGTTTCACTACTTCTTCATGCGCAAGTACTGGTTCGCCTATCTGTCGAGAGCGCTGGTCGTCTTTCCCGGAGGCTTCGGCACGATCGACGAGATGTTCGAGCTGCTCACCCTCGCGCAGACGCACAAGCTCAGCAAACAGAGGACCGTCTTGATTTACGGCTCTTCCTATTGGAAGCAGATATTGAACCTTGATGTACTCGTCGACAAAGGAACGATCGCGCCCCAGGACCGCGATCTGCTGCAGTTTGTCGACACCCCCGAAGAAGCATTCGAACTGCTCAAAGAGGGACTCACCCGCAACCATCTCATACCTGAGGCGGAGCGCCAGTCCAGGGCGGCCGTGGAAGACGAAGAACAATTGCTCCGTCCCGAGATCGCCCATACGCGGTAAGCGAATCGGCTGCGCATAACACACGGCGCATTCCGGACTCGCGCGCCATCTTTTCCGCTCCCAAAACACTCGTTTCGGATTCGTTGTCGCGTTCTTACTATCGAGCGAAACCTCTTCCCTGTTCTTCTGTTCCAGCAGGGGGATGGTGGACATGGCAAGCGGGACAGCATCGATTCACGATATCAGCAGCAGGAAGCGCTCTGCACCGACCGCGCGTTCACGCAAGAGAGACCACCGGTTTTTTAACGCGATGGCCTTTGCCCTCTCCGGGGGAGTCTTTGCCGGCTTCACCCGAACCTATTTTGCCAGAAGTCTTTTTCACAGCCCGGTTATTCCGATGTGGGTCGAAATCCACGGAGCTGTCTTCACCGCGTGGATACTGTTTTACCTCCTGCAAAATCTACTGGCCATGAACGGTGGCATGAGGCTCCATCGCAGGCTCGGAATCGTCGGCGTCATTCTCGCCCCGATGGTGGTATTTCTTGGCCTCGCGGTGACGTTGCGGCAGGCGCGCCAGGGCCGATTCTTCCCTTTCCCCGATGCGGCGAGCCTGATCGCCGTCTCGACCGCCCAGATGCTCTTGTTCGCCGGCTTTATCACCACCGGGTTGCTGCCGAGGCGGGATGGAGAAACCCACAAGCGTCTCATCCTGATGTCCACCCAGCTATTTTTCTTCCCCGCCTTCGGCCGGCTGCTGCACGGAATCAACCCCACGACGCTTTTGTTAGCTCTATGCTTCTATTTCGCGGGTCCGATCTACGACCTCATCACACGGCGGCGTATCCATCCAGCCTATCGGTGGGGCGTTCCGTTATTGGTGCTGACCATGCCGCCGTTCACGGGGATGGCTTCGCAGCTACCTGCGTGGCGTCATCTTGTAGCCATGCTTGTGAGTTGAGCTTCGCTTTTGAAAGCTCCTATTGTCCGCAATAGTTGATCAAGTGATCGGGCGCAATCTCTTGCAGTGCGGAAGAGGGAGCTTCTCCAGCAAACTCGCGAAAATCCCGGATCATATGCATGTGATCGTGATACGACGTTTCGTGCGCGATCTGCGTCCACGTAAGCAATCTCTCTTGCTTGAGTTGAAGTGCACGGGTGAAGCGCGCAACGCGGGCGAGAGTTTTGGGTGGCATACCCACGTACTCGAGAGACTTGCGCTCAAGATGGCGAACACTGACTCCTAACTCCCGCGCCAGGCCCCCTACCTTCCTCCCATATCCGGGAGCGGTCAACGACTGGATGCCCCTCAGCACAGGGTCAGCCTGCACAGAGCCATCGAGCAGCCCCACGAAATAGCGGTTCATCGCAGCAACGCGTTCGGCGAACGTCACCATGTTTCCCATGCTCTGGTGCAATCGAGCGATGGGCGCGCCAAGAGCAGCTCGGCCTTCCGTCCCGGTCATGGCCAGCGGAAGGGTCGGCGTACCAAAGAGCAGGTGAAAGCCAGCGGGCTGGAATAAAACAACGAGGGATTCAATGTCGCCGCGAATCACCAGACGAACTCGACGACAGGTCTGCGGTCCGATAAGCGTAATCGGGTACGTCGCATCGGGGGTATTCGAGCCGTACTCAAGCACCTCGTACGCACCCGCGAACTCGAACTCCAGCATCACGCCAAGTCGCGCGATTACCGGTTCGATCAGCTCGTCCGCACCCAACTCCGCTTTCCGTTGCACGTATGCGCGAATGAACGGGCGAAGCGGAGGAGCCGGAGGAGCGCTATGAACTGTCAACATAAGTCATCTCGCATGGAATCGATCGCTTCTGCTGAACGAAGCGCCGCTACGAGCAGTTTAGAGAAGTCTGGAAAGGAGGAATAGTAAAAACGCGACAACACACGAGTCGGAGGTTGTAACCCACCCGTACTGCCGAGTAAACAATCCGTCTAGAAGATAATCTCCATCCGCGCACTCAACACCGTAGGAGTGTAAGCCTTCACCGCGTATGTGGGATGAACTGAGACCTCAAGATTCGGCCCAATGTTGATGCTCTTCGTCGCCCGAAGCCTGTAGAAAGTCTCAAAGATGCTCTCATGATGCTTGGCGGCGCCTGGGCTCGGCTCCGTATAGCTGAACGAAGCGCCAAACATGTCCCCTCGCCGCCCCCACGGATGGGTGTTTACCACTCCGACCGTGTTCGTTTGCTTGATCGTTGTTCCTGTGTCCGTCGCAAACCCAAAGCGGCAAAAGGGCGCCCAGCCATTCAGAAATTCTCGCTCTGCAGCAAACCCTCCGCCGTAGCCGCTTCCCTGCGCCTTCGTATCGTCGCGCCACAGAACGAACCGGTAATTCTGATAATTCGTGCCCGGCTTTCCCGAATACCATCCCGTCTCTAACGCCTCGAGATATTTCAAATTCACCATCGTCTTGAGGTTGGATTGTTGCGAACCCTCGGTATCGACCGCCACGAGGTGGAAATACAGGTTCTTCGTGGCTTGAAACTCGACCGCCCCGCCCCCGGCGTAGGTGCCATCCGAAGCGATCGCCAGATTGCCGTCGTTTTCGCCATTCAGGAACTGCGTGCGCTCGTCGTTGTTATACATGCTCAGGCTGACGAATTCGTTGGGGTGAATCTTGCCCACATAAAAAGAAAGCCGCTTCGCCAGAAAATCCTGGCGGTAGTACAGAACATTCAGAGTGATCGGCCGCTGCGCACCGCCGCCTTGCAGGCAGTTCAGAAAAACCCCGGAGCCCAGGGCGTCGCTAAGGTTCCACTGCTGGCTGTATCCAATATTTGTCCCCGACCGCACTAGTAGACTGAAAGACCCCGCGGTGCTCTCGTTGTCATAAGCGATAAAGCTACCGGAGAAATCCAGTCGACCGCTCGTCTGATTGTGGCGCACTCCATCAGGAGTGATCGTCGCGTATTGATTGAGAAAGGTATAGGTTGCGTTGAAGGCCATCCGGTTACTCGGAATGAATTGCCGCGCGGTCACGTCGATCGGTTTCAGAATGGGCGCCAGCGGATCTTGCTCAAAAAGCGGATCGGGTGGGATCTTTCCCAGCGCTGCGGCGTTGGAGTCCAGTTCCTGAATATACTTGGGCTCCGGAGCAGGCGCGGGACGAACCGGCGCAGCTCCCTGACTCTGCCCTGGCTTTTCCTGAGTCTCCTGGCTTGCGGCCGAAAAGCTTGCTCCGAAAATCAACAGCAATAACCCCACACCAACGCGTCCTGGCATAGGCCTCCGTACCTGAGAGAATCCGTCCCAATCAACGCGTAAAGATGCCCGCTTCATAGATATGGGGTCAAATATTGTCAATTTCCCGTAGCCGAAGGATGCGGCCCGGTAAACGGGTTGCAGCACGGTTCCTGGACGGGGGTGAATTCCATATACTCCAACCTCGTCCCATCCGGATCGAAGTCGTTGAACTGCCACTTCCCGTCCTTGCCAATCTGCGGCCCGCTCCCCCGCGGCCCGACCCGGTTCTCGCTCTTCAGCTCGGCGACGGCCGCGGCCATATTCGGCACTCCAACCGAAAAATGGTTGAGCACACCCAGCGCATTCTGGGTGATGTGATACGGAATCCCGGAGCCGGAGGCCCCGCTGGTCAGCATGTACTCCAGCCAGTCCGTGCCATCGGGCACCTGCATCGCCACCCAGTCAGTCTTCTCCGGATCCATGCCCCCATGCCAGTACAGCTTGAAACCTAGAACGTCGCGGTAAAACTGATCGGCCTCGGAGCGATCGCGGATTGCCATCCCTATATGAATGATGTGATGCCCGACCAGGTGCGGGTGGGGCTGCTGATTGCCAAGGATAGTCCCGTGGATGCTCCCTCGCACCTCTTCCACAAACTGCACATGGTTCCCCTCGAAATCTTTCACCTCGAGCCATCTGATCACGCCTGTCGCCCAGTCCGGATCCGGGCTGACGCTGATCTTGTCTGGCGTCGGAACATTATGCTGCTGCAGATAGCGCCGCATCGCCTCAACGTCGTTCGTTCGAAAGGCAATGTGATCGAGCCGATTCGTACCTGCGGTTGCCGGTAGCGGCAAGACCTCAACATACTGAAAAGGAGTGAACTCATAGCGCACTCCGGGATGCCCCTCAAAATCCGCGATCTTCCCGCAACCTACGATCCGCTCATAAAAATCCGCCGTCTTGATCGGATCCGTCGCATAAACTGCGATATGAGAAATGCCGAGAATCTTGGGACGAGCAACAGCGCCATTCCGAGCGGATTTCTGCGCCGTCATCGTCGCCGGCAAAATCGATAAACAACAAAGCAGCAGACCAAACTTTTTCATGCGACTCTCAGCGCCCTCCAGCAATCAACAAGAGATTCTACCCCGGGCTCAACGCTGGCGAACCAGCCGGCCATACTTGCCGTACCTTCAGGTAGTGCATTGCCCCCCGAGCTTTAGCAAGAAGCGAAATGCTCTAGTATGAAGACGACCAGCCTATGAGGAATTCCCGCTACTCGACGCTCCTGCGAATCCTGCTCGCGCTGGTTGCCCTGGCCGGCATCCTCTATTGGTGCGCGGACACTCGCGACCGCTTCGAGCTAGGTCTGCACCTGTCGCAGCACGCTCGCGACCCCTTCGATATAGACTTCGGGACCCGCAAGGTCACCAAGCTCGAGTCAGAGGCTCAGCAAACCGGTTTAGTCAAAGGCTCGACCGTCGAAACTCTCAATGGCGCTCCATTCACAGGGCGGGCACAGTGGGCCGAGGTCATCAATCCGGCCGCCCCGGGCGAGCAGGTCTCCGTAACTTTCCAGAAGCCCAACGGCTCGACCGGAACTGCCCAGATCACCCTCGCCGCACAACGGCCGATTCCAGGACTCCCAACCGGGTTGGGCCAGGTCTGGGAAAACTTTCTGCTCTTCGGCATCGTGCCGCTCCTGTGCATGCTGATCGGATACTGGGTCGTCTTCGTCAAGCCCGATGAGCCCAATGCCTGGTTCCTCCTTGTTCTGCTTCTCTTCCCTGAGGTCGTCTTCTCTCTGGGCACAGGCTGGGCAAGTGGCGGATGGCTCCTCTTCCGCGGCCTGTATTACAGACTTCTTCAGGATTTCGGTATCTTTGCGCTCGTTCCCTTCGCCGTCTACTTCCCGGAACGCTCTCGAATCGACATCAAGCTGCCGTGGATCAAGTGGGTCGTGCTCCTTCCCGCCCTCACCGGCGGGATTCTCGAGATGAAGCAGTCAATCGGCCAGTACTACTTTGGGGGGGATTCCGCGTGGTACGCCAAACTGATGACCCAGGTCGACCGTGTCGACAACGCCATCGCCTTGTTCTGCGTCATCTTCTACCTGGTCTTCATGACCGACAAGCTTCTGTCGGCATCGACGGAAGACGCGCGCCGCAGGCTTCGCATTCTGCTCGTCGGAACCGGTATCGGCCTGGGCGCACTGCTGATCACTTTTGTTCTGTTGCCCGATCTCGGCTTTTCCTTCAGCGCCCCAGGCCGCTCCTGGATTCCATATACCGGAGCGGGCCTGTTCCTGCTCGCTCCTCTGGCCCTCGCCTACGTCGTCCTCGTCCAGCGCGCCATGGACGTCAGTATCCTCGTCCGCCAAGGCACCAAGTATGCACTCGCCAAAGCGACTCTGCTGGTCATCCAGTTCGCCCTCGCGGCGGTCGTCACCTATCGATTCCTGATTCCGCTGTTGACTCAGAAGCAGATCCCCCGCGAACAGTTGTGGCAGGCGATTATCTTCATCGTCCTCATTCTCCTCATCCGTCTCGGCTTCAGCAAGCGGTCGCAGAACTGGCTCGACAAGAAATTCTTTCGCGAGGCGTACGACTCCGAACAGGTGCTGAACGAACTCTCCGACGAAGTCCGGAAGTATACCGAGAGCGGCCCGCTGCTCCAGACCGTCGCCAAGTGCGTCGCCGAGACGCTGCACGTTACCCAGATCGGCATGTTGCTCCGCAGCGGCCCAAGGTTTCATCTCACGCAGGCCGTCGGTCATTTTCCAGGCAACCCCGATGCCCTCGCACTGGCGGCAAACTCCTCCACCATTCGCAATCTGAGCAACACGAATGCCCCGGCCGAGCTCTATCGCGAAGACCCTGACGCCTGGTACCTGATGGCTGACGAGGTGGAACGCCAGACCCTCGACGATCTCGGAACGGAACTGTTGCTTCCCCTCCCCGGTAGAAATCGGCTCATGGGGGTGATGGCCCTCGGTCCGAAACAATCGGAGGCGGCCTACTCCAAGTCCGACCTGCACCTGCTCCAGGTGCTCGCCACCCAGACCGGCATGGCGCTCGAAGTCAGCGAACTGGCCCATTCCCTCGCCCACGAAGCCGCACAGCGTGAGCGCGTCAATCGCGAGATGGAGATCGCCCGTGAGGTCCAGGAGCGTCTCTTCCCCCAGGAAATGCCCACGCTCTCCGGCGCCACCATCGCCGGGTCATTGCCGTCCCGCTCAAGGTGTCGGCGGCGACTATTACGACGTGTTTCCGCTGCAGGACGGCCGTATCGGCCTCGCTATCGGCGACGTCTCGGGCAAAGGAATCTCGGCAGCACTCCTGATGGCCAGCCTGCGCGCCTCCCTGCGCGGCGTCACCCTCGACAATCCCCGCGACTTCGCCAAGCTCATGGACAAGGTCAACCGCCTTGTCTACGAGGCCTCGGCCGACAACCGGTACGCCACCTTCTTCTTTGGCGCGCTCAATCCCATTACCCGCGTCCTCGACTGCGTCAACGCCGGACACAACGCGCCGCTGGTCTTGCGGCAAAGGCCTGACGGCGGATCGGAGATCCTGCGCGTGGAAGCCGATGGGCCAGTCGTCGGCCTGCTTCCCTTCGCTCCCTACAGCGAACAAAGCCTGCAACTCCAACCCGGCGACCTGATTGTCACCTATACCGACGGCATCAGCGAGGCAATGACCCACGACGATGAAGAGTGGGGCGAAGAACGCATGATGCTCGCCGCCGCCTCTGCCCGCGAGGGCACCGCCGATCAGGTCCTCAAGAAAGTATTCGCCGAAGCCGACAAGTTCACCGCCGGCGCGCCTCAGCACGACGACATGACGCTACTCATCCTGAAGCTCGATCCGATTCCTGATGTCGGATCCGCCTGAGCAAGGGCGCGCTGCGTACTCCCAGAGAAATCTGAACAACAACTTCAGTCGGCCACCCTGCGAATCTCCGCCGGTTTACTAGCCTCCTGTCCAAAAGGCTTGCGTTGAGAACGCCCATGGCGGTGGGTCGGCGGCGTCAGCACCTGGCGCGGTATCAACCGATACAGGATCAGGTTGTTCCGGTCTTCGTCATCGTACGCAGGGAAATTGGCAACCTGCTGTAGATCGAACTGCGTGTGTAGATCGTCGAGCGTACCCGGATCGAGCTCATTCCACGCCGCATACCAACCTGGCTGGTAGCGGCGAATCCGATCCGGCAGATCGAGCGTACCGAAGTCGTCGCAGATCGCGGGGAGTCCCGTGACCAGAGAGATATTGCTTCCGCTGATCGAGAGCAGCAACCGGTTGCGGCTCGGATGTTCGTCGATGTAGCGAGTCAGGTTGCGCGCCGCGTCCACGAATGTGTACTGCGGATGGAAAGCAAACCATACCGTCTCTCTGGTATTCAACATCACGCTGTAGACGAGCGCGACAGACGCAATCGCCACCGTTGCGGTTCGCAGCACTCCGCGCCGGAGCCAGACTGCCTCGAAGCCGAGCGCCACCATGACGGCCACCGGAAAGGCAACCACCTGGTAGTAGCGCGGCTGCATATTATTGTGGTAACCAATGAAGAAAATGTAGCTCGCGGCGGCAATACACGATGCGGTAAAGAGAGGGTTTCGCCAAAGCTCTCGCAGCCAGAAAATCGACAGCAGCACTATCGCAAAGACCAGCAGCACCAGCATGCGGTCGATCCAGAAGGTTCCGTGGAGCGCATACCAGAAAGCCATCAGCCACCCAAAGGCGGAGGTTGGCTGCTGATAGACGTTGACGGTGAAAAGATAACGGAAATCCTGAAGATAATGAGGCCTGACCGCCAACCCGAAGTAGGCGAGCCAGGGTAGTCCGGCCGAGAGCGCGACAATGCCGCAGGCCGAAAAGGCTGCGCGTCTTTCCTCCCGCCGAACGAACCAGACCAGGTAGAAGACCGAGGGCAACAGAAAGAGAGCCGTCGTCTTGGTGAGCACCATGCCGCAGAGCAGAAAGCCAATGACAATCAGGGTGGCGACTCGCATCCAGCTCGCCCTCGCCGGAGGCCGCAGGGCCAGCAACCACGCCAGCAGCATCAGGAACACCACCGGCGGCTCCAGAATCGCCAACCGGCTAAAACAGAATAGGAATGCATTGCTGGCCACCAGCACCATTGCCAGCACTGCAACCCAGCGTCGGGCCTGACTGCGAACCAACGCGTACGTTAATGTCAAATTGCCGGCGAAGATCGAAATCGCCAGCAGGCGCGCCGCCGGCAGGCTGACACCGGTGAAATGGAAGAGCACCCATTCCAGGAAAGGCCAGACCGGGAGCGCCACACCAGGATTGAAGTCTCCCGGAACGTACCAATGGCCGCGGACGAAATAGGCGACGGCGGCGCTGCCGTACCAGCCTTCATCGGTATACTTCGCGTAGTCCATCCAGGGCGAGAAATTGGGGAAATCCGCGCCCGGATGCAGGAAATGCGCGCCAAGCAGAGCGGCGACAAAGGCGACTGCCCCCGTCACCCCCACGACACCCATCCATTTGCTGAGCTTCGTCTTCCTCAGTTTCATCGTTGAATGCACGTTTCCCTCGACCTGTGGATCAGGCAGAAATGTCTATCAACTGAAACCCGAATTTCCGGTTGGAGGTGCTTCTACGTCTTATTTATTCGTATGCCAGCGCGTCGATCGGATCTTTGCTGGCGGCCTTAAACGCCGGATAAATTGCGCCTAGAATACCACCAGCGAGCGCAATCGCCGCACCCTTAAACCACCAGTCCGTCGTCGCAAAGAATGGCAGCGTCGGGAAGCGGTACGACATCCACGTATGGATCAGCTGGGTCATCACCATCCCCAGGGCGATTCCGCAGACCGTGATCAGAGCCGACTCGCGCAGGACGACGTTCATGATGTAGCCCTTGGAAGCGCCCAGCGACTTGAGAATCCCGATCTCGCGCGTGCGTTCCATCACCGCGGTATACATCGACTGGAAGATCACCAGAAACCCGATGATCACCGCGATTCCGATGACGACGTTCAGGGCAATCGTAAAGGCCGGCAGGTGCTCCGGCGTCAACATGGAGAGCTGTTCGGCCATGGTCTTCACCTGATAATCCGAGAGCCCCGGCGTCGCCAGAATTTCTTGCTTGATCAGCCCCTGGTTCGCAGGATTGTCGCTCCTCAAGTAGAAGAGCGAAGCATTATCTGGAGTGCTGACCAGCGCTCCCAAAGTGCGGATCGGCAGGAACTTTCGTCCCCCTTTGCCGTGCTCGACGATGCCACAGATACGGAATTCATGGTTCAGAATGGTGGTCGTGTCACCGACACGGTGCCCCTTATCGGAACGCGCGAAGTAGTCGTCGACAATCACATCGTTCGGTCCCTGAAAAGGCGTCCCGGCGACGAAAACGAAGGGCCGCAGCGCATTGAAGCTTGGATAATCGATTCCCCAGATTGTCTCGACCGAACCGGTAGCGGTAAGGTTTACGATCACCGGCGCCGCAACTTCCACATGCGGCAGCTTTTGCAGCACCTGAGCGATCTTCGCCGGAACCGGCGCTCCACTGATCCCAGAGAGAAAAGTGGAGTTCGGCGGCTGCACGATCATATCGGCCCCAATGCCGGAGGCGAGATCCCGGGCGCCATTGACCTGGCCCAGCATGATCGCCACAATGCACAGGATCATCACCACCTCGATCGCAATTGCGCAGACGCTGATAAAGGTCCGCAGCGGACGGTGGATCAAATTCCCGATTACCAGCTTGTTCATGCTGAATTCACTTCCATCGCCTGTTTTTCGCAGCAGGCGTCCACTTTGAAGTGTAACAAGCAGGATGTCGAGCTCCTAGCGGCCGCCGCTGGATCTAAGGGTCGGACAAGGGTAGCCGATCAATTTTTCCTGCTTCAGGAAAAATCTTCCCGATTTGCCGCTAAGTCATTGAAAAGTCCGCGATTTTCGTATTTTTCTTTTGACCTTACCCCTGCGAAAGTCGTAATGTATGCACAAAATATAGTGCTAAGATATAGGACTTGGCACTTCAGAATCGCTCAAAAAAATAGAGAAACGTATCAAAACCACTCCAATCTGCCGTTTGGTTCGACAGGGTGTTAGGGTATGGGGCAATTCGGCGAGCAATTGCGCAGAGAGCGGGAATCCCGCGGCATTGCGCTTGAGGCCATCACAGACTCGACCAAGATCAGCAGTCGACACCTCAACGCGCTCGAAGGGGAGCAGTTCGACCGGCTCCCCGGCGGCGTCTTCAATCGTGGCATTGTGCGCGGATACGCCCGCGTCGTCGGCCTCGACGAAGAAACCTGGGTCGATCGCTTTACTTCTGCCTATCAGGCGAGCGGCATGGTCATTCCGGATGATGCCGACTGGACCAGGTTCGCCGAAAATGTAGTCAAACAACGGACCGCCGAAACCGACCGCCAGACCCTGCGGCTCCGCTGGGCAGGCGTCTTATTGCTGTTAGTGCTCATCGCCGGGCTCGGATGGTTTGTCTACCATTTTGTTCACAATAAAGTGTCCGACCACGGCAACCGAGGCCAATCGCCGCGAGTTGGCGCAACCTACGTGTGTCGTGACATATTGCCTGACTATGGAGCACCTTCCGCTGATTTTGCCTCGCACGTGACACCCGCTCCGCCCATTGCCTCCTGAACTGGACGATCAAATCTCCTGCGCTCAATATCTTGCGTGAACCTAAGGCCGACTCGTGAGCCCCTGCGCCCGATAAACCCCGTATCTTCCCGCTTCCCTGCAGAATCCCCTTATCCGATGACCTTCCTTTGCGGATGAACTTGGCGGTCGGGTAAACTCATAGAGATCAAGTTCCGGTCGATTCCGGCGTCTTCAGTGCAGCTTCGCCATGCCGGCGACCCACCCACCTGGAGGAAGTTTCCCTTTGTCTCAACCCTTGTCCCAGCGCGACAGATTTCTCTTTACCTCGGAGTCGGTAACCGAAGGCCATCCCGACAAAATTGCTGATCAGATCTCCGACGCAATCCTCGACGCCTGCCTTGAGCAGGATGAGTACAGCCGCGTGGCTTGCGAAACCCTTACCGCAACTGGCTTTGTCGTGATTGCCGGCGAAATCACCACCAAGGCCTACGTCGACTTCCAGGCGCTGGTTCGCGGCGTGGTGGCTGCGATCGGCTACGATAACGCCCTCTATGGCTTTGACTCGAACACCTGCGCGGTCATCTCCTCGATTAACAAGCAATCGGGCGACATTGCCATGGGCGTGGATACCGGTGGCGCCGGCGATCAGGGCATGATGTTCGGCTACGCCAGCAACGAGACTGAGGAGTTGATGCCGACTCCGATCTCGCTTGCCCACAAACTGAGCGCGCGCCTCAGCGAAGTCCGCAAGAGTGGCCAGCTCTCCTACCTTCGGCCCGACGGCAAGAGCCAGGTCACAGTCGAATACGATGAGAACCACAAGCCTATCCGGGTCGACGCGGTCGTGATCTCGAGCCAGCACGCGGAACACGTCGGCAACGACCAGCTTCGCGGCGACATCCTGAAGCACGTCATCCAGGCGGTCATTCCCGCTCACCTGCTCGACGAGAACACCAAGTACCACATCAACCCGACCGGGCGCTTCGTCATCGGCGGACCGATGGGCGATTCCGGCCTGACTGGACGCAAGATCATCGTCGACACCTACGGCGGAATGGGCCGTCACGGCGGAGGCGCGTTCTCGGGCAAGGACCCGACAAAGGTCGATCGCTCGGCCGCATACATGGCTCGCTACATTGCCAAGAACATCGTCGCCGCTGGCCTCGCCGACCGCTGCGAAGTCCAGTTGGCCTACGCGATCGGCGTTGCTGAGCCGGTGAGCGTGCTGGTTGACACCTTCGGAACTGGAACCGTCGAGTCTGCCAAGTTGCAGGCGCTGGTTCGCGCCAACTTCAAGCTGACTCCGAAAGGGATCATCGAGAGCCTCAACCTTCGTCGTCCGATCTACAAGAAGACTGCCGCCTACGGCCATTTCGGCCGCAACGATCCCGACTTTACATGGGAGAAGACCGATAAAGCGGCAGCACTCCAAGCTGGCGCGGTAGCGGAGACGGCGAAAGCTTAGAACTCCTCATCCAAGAGGCAAACAAGAAAAAGCCCCAGTGCGGATGCGTTGAGGCTTTTCTTGCTTGCCCGATAGATCTCTTTCTCGATTTGTTAACTCGCCGCCGGCAGCGCAGTATCGTCGGCAACAAAGACCTTGAGCGGTGAACCAGCTTTGATGTCGATGTCGTGGCCGTGTTTGATGAGTCCGATTGGCCCGAAGAGTACCGTAAGAACGACGGTTGATGTTGTGGCGTTTTGTCCTTCTTTTCCCTTCGAACCGCGCAGATGAACCTTGGTCGCACCGATACGGATATAGTCGATGCGCACGCTGAGTTCGCCGGGTTTGCCCATCATTCCAGCCTTATGCGCCTGAGTCACTTCGCCAACCGCCTTGCTGCCCGACTTCGCGACAACGACGTCGCCAACCTTCAGATCACCGTCCAGGACAAAGTTGACCGGGTCGCCCTCAGTGGCCGTTTTCGAGCTGAGGTCCTGGTCGAACTTCAGAGAGACATCGTCGCCGTCATGGAGGATATAGGTCGCACCCGTCGCCGTTGCGGTTGGAGCTGAGGCTGCGGGCGTCGCAGCGGCGGGAGGGCTTGCCGGCGCAACGACGTTGCTTGGCGGAGGGGTTGCAGTCTGAGCTAACGCGATGCCCGAGCCGAGGAGAAACAAGCAGGAAAGACTAGCTTTCTTCATGGAGGGTGCGACCTCGAAGCGTGGATTTTGGCGCGGGAACTTTGTGCGAGAGCATAGCACGCTTGAGAGAGACGGGAAAGATCGAAGGCTGGGATTCTCTTTAGTGTCCGCGATGTGACAGAATTGCGGGGAACCACGGACAGATGGTTAGCTGCATTAGTTGCCTGGAATTCGGAGACGCTAGCCAGTTCGACGAATGTCTTGCGTGATACGGTAGCGACGTTTTCGCTTGGAGGTTCCTCCTATGGCTCTGCTTGATCGACTGAAGATATTGTTAAGGCAGGGGAGTTCATTCGCCCTCCTTTCGGCCCTGGTCACCATGCTTGGCCTATTCGCGGCGGTGCTAACTGGATACCGGGATCGGGATAGAGCAGCACAGCAGTCGTTTCAAGCCGATATGAATCGCACGCTAGTTATACGACAGGAGGAGCAAATCCAACGTGCCGACCGCGAGCTTGGTGAGCTCCGCGCAACTAATGAGGCGATCATGAAGTCTCTTGGCCAGGTTCGAACGACGGGAAGGCCAATCTCCCTATCGTCCCTTGACCCGAAGTCTCAACAAAGACTGGACCTCATTGAGCAGTCCCAATCCAAGCTAGACGCTCGCATGTCCGTCCTAGAAAGCTCATTGATGATATCGCCTGAGAAGGCTGTAGCTGTTCCGATGCTCAAGCAACAACTTGATTCTCTGCAGGATCGGACGCATAACGACCTTGACGGAATTCGAGGAGAGATTGGACGGCTGTTCACCCTCACTCAATGGTTTATTGGCCTGATGTTCACGATCGCTCTCGGAATGTTCGGCCTTTCCTTCAATCTTCGGAAAGCAAGCGCTACCGCTGGCGATAAATCCAAAGACTAGTGTGGGCCACGCGCCAATCATACGAGATCACAAGTGGTACAGTTCGGGCAGCTTTAACCCTTTCGAGGATCAGATGATTAGTAGCTACGGGCTGCATTGGACAGTGGATCGTGTTTCTTGGGGCAAGCCGGGCGTAGGCAACTCCGGAACTCTCTTGGGCGCGGCCACGCCGAGCCGGAAGGCCAAGGCTGTGGACTTCCGGGACCAGCGGGGCATATATGCTCTCTACGCAGACTACGAGTTAGTGTACGTCGGCCAGACTGGCGCTGGGGGAGACCGTCTCTTCAAGCGTCTAAAGGCTCATCGCAGGGACCACCTATCCGAACGTTGGAATCGTTTTTCTTGGTTCGGAACTCAATGGGTGACTAAAAAGAATTTATTGTCCACAGACACCGCGAAAGTTTCTCAAAGTGTTGAAGCGGCTTTGAACATATTGGAGGCCGTTGCGATAGCGATTTCGGAGCCAAAGCTAAATCTTCAGCGTGGTCGGTGGAGCGATGCGAAGAAGTACTTCCAATATTGGGAGCGCGGGGAGAACGAACAGGATGAAGATGCATAAGTAGGCGCTGAAGAAGATAGAGCTGTTGATGCATTGCGGTCGGGACATCTGATTCTCCCACACCTGGCGTGCAACCCCCGTCGCGCGCCCAGATATGGGGGCACCCATTTGGGTCGCAGGGAGGAGAATTGGACGTGGTTCTGCCAAAGAAAAACCGCAGGTCCTTTAGAGTGGCAATTGTTAGTATTTGCGCGACTGCGCGTTGATCCGCTTAGACGTAACGGTGATGCTACCGTCTTTCGCGCTTTCCCTGCGGTCATGCCGCGTGGCGAGCGGAAGCCTCCAGATAAGCGCGAACCATCACCGCTAGTTCCCTCTCCATAGTCGCCATGGTGCCACGGGTCACTCCACCCTTAAGCATGGCGCGGCTGACTCCGGCCATGGCGCTGAGCAGAATTGCGGCGACCGAGTCTGGAGCCGCGATTGATCTCCCCGGAGCCGTCTCAAGCATCGCAGTCATGGCCTTGATCGCACTTGAGTGCATCGTGCGCGCGATGCGTTTGCCCTCGAGGTCGTCACTGACGGCGTAGAGCGCGACACTGGCGTCGATGTTGTGGAGCTTGGCCTGCACGAAGGATGCACTGACCGCTTCCGCCATCCGCGCGCACAATGCACCCTCGACAGGATTCGAGCAGAGCGGGGATCACGAATCAAACTGCCGGTCCCGGACGTTGAGTTCCGGGGCCGGCTGGACGACCAGACTACGCGATCATTGGGGCGCGTTGACGACGATGTAAGTCTGCGAGCCTCCTGAGAATTGAGGCTGGTACCACGTACTGCCGCACTGTTGATACGCCAATCCGTTGACGATGACCGATGAGCACGAGGGGGGCACACTGTTCACCACGGAACCGATGACAGCCGCAGTCACCATCGCCGTGGCGGTAACCGCAGCAGCGGCAGCGACGGGATGATAGCAGCAGCCTCCGCCGTAATATCCGCCGCCGCCGTGATAGTTGTTGTTCACGTTCACGTTGACATCGCGGTTCACGTTGACGTTGTTGTTGACGTTGGTATTGCGGTTGACGTTGTTATTGTTGTTGACGTTGGTATTGCGGTTGGCATTGTTGGCCGTATTCCGGTTGGCGTTGTTGGCCGCACTCGCGTTCCGGTTTTGTCCGCCGCCGCCGCCCCGAGGTTGATTGACGCTGGATTGGGCGCTGCTGCGGGTTGCGTGGCCGCCGCCACCACCACCTCGCGCGGCGCCTCCGCCGCCGCCGCCGCGTTGCGCGTAGAGTGTCGGGGCCGATAGCAGGATGGCGATGGCGAATGTGGCGAATATCTGAATTGGTCGCTTCATGGTGTCCCTCCTCACTGCTCTTGCTCGGTGGTGTCGGCGCTTTCCTGGGCGAGGACGATCTTCTTGGCGTCCGGCGGCGGAACGAAGACGAAGGCGCCATCATTGAAGGACGGGGCAAGGTTCCAGGTCAGTACATCGCTATGCTGTGGCCGGGCCTCATCGCTGAGTGTCCTGATCACGAGCTTGCGCGGCAGGGGAAACTCTCCGAGCTGGATCCAGATTTGCCAGTCCACTCCGGGCTGGCGGAAGGCGTAGTGCTCGCAGGTGACATCCTCGACGGTGCTGGGACCAATGTCGACCGCGGAGGTAAGCTTTTTGGCTCCGTCGTCATTGTCTCCCCATCGGAAGAGGTCAAACAGAGGGAGATGGATGTCGTACTTCTCGTATGCCGCGTCGAGCAGCTGGCCAATCGTCCCTGGCGCAGGCACGGTGGCGTAGTAGTTGACGAGCCGGGCCCAGACGGTAAAGTCCTTGCCGTCATAAAGGTAGAGCCGATGCCGGTCATCGCTGGTGACCTCGACGCGTAAACGATCCGGCTTCGCGGCAAGAAGATCGACCTTACTGGTCTTTTGAATGATCTCGCCGTCGTCAAGCACATCATCGTTGGTGACGTTGGAGATTACCTGGAATGACTTGAGCGTCTTGAGGTAGGCACTCATCTTGTTGAGGGCGTCGACAGCATCGGGATCGACTGTGTCTTTGACCTCCGTCGGTTGCGCGTCCTGCGCAAGGACGCGGGTGGCGGCTGGAATGCTAACGAAAGCGGCTACGATTCCAATTGACGCGGCGATCCGGATTAGATGCCTGACTAACTGCCAGTTGGCTTCAGAATTCGGCTGGATGAAGGTTGAGGGTTGGTGCGCCGAGGAGTTTGAAGGTCTCTGTGTTGCACTCATGTCTTTCTGCCTCGCGGGTACATTTGGTGACGACTTCGGTAAATCGAGCGGAAATAAGACCACAAGAAAAGGGCAACTTTATCTGCGGTGCAATCATACCTCAAAGCCCGGCGTATATCGCTGACACTGCGGTCTTCCCCTTCGCTATGCTCAGTGTCAGGATGACACTGCTTCTTTGAGCGGCATTCAGGCCTCAGGCAGGCGAAAAGTTAAATAGGAGATAAGCATGAGCACACAAAACAAGCTGGGAGGGACGTTTACGTTTCCAGGAACGTCGATCACGGTGAATCGCATGGGGTATGGAGCGATGCAGCTTGCGGGGCCGCATGTTTTTGGGCCTCCGAAGGATCGCGACGCGGCGGTCGCGGTGCTTCGCGAGGCGATCGAGAGTGGGGTGAACCATATCGACACCAGCGATTTCTACGGGCCGCATGTGACGAACCAGATCATCAAGCAGGCGCTGCATCCTTATAAGAAGGACCTGACGATCGTGACCAAGGTCGGCGCGAAGCGGGGCAACGATGGCTCGTGGATCAGGGACATCTCCCCGGAGTGGCTGCGGCAGTCGATTGAAGATAACCTGCGCAATCTCGGCCTGGACGTGCTGCACGTGGTCAATCTGCGGGTAGGCGGCATGAGCACCCCGACGACGCGTCGATAGCGGAGCCGCTCACGGTGCTGGCTGAATTGCAACGGCAGGGGCTGATCCAGCATATCGGCCTCAGCACGATTTCGCCGAAGCAGTTCGAGGAGGCTCGGTCGATCGCGAAGATTGTCTGCGTGCAGAACTACTACAACGTAGCGCATCGGGAGGACGATGCCTTCGTCGACAGCCTGAACGCTGAAGGCGTGGCGTATGTTCCTTACTTTCCTCTTGGCGGATTTTCGCCGCTGCAGTCCTCGACGCTGGATGAAGCGGCTGCGGAGTTAGGGACCACTCCGATGGCTGTTGCCCTGGCCTGGCTGCTGCATCGTTCGCCAAATATGCTGCTGATTCCGGGAACTTCGTCAGTCGGGCATTTGCGCGAGAATCTTTCGGCTGCAGCGCTTGAGCTGCCTGAGGATGTTATGCGGAAGTTGGATGGGTTGGCTGTGGCGGCTTAGTCAGGAAAACCCCAGGTAAGCTTCGCTTACCTGGGGCACCCGGATCTGTTGAGGCCGCTGGCGAAACCGCAGGTCCTTCCCCTTCGCGATACTCAGGGTCAGGATGACATTTCTCACTTCAGCTTGCTTCTGCTTCGGCTTCGCGCTTTTTGGCGGCGGCTTTGGGGTCGGTGATGATGTCGACCCATTTCTGGTTGGGCGCGGACTCTGCGCCGTACATATCGTGCCAGTTCCACCATTTATATGGTTCGGTCTGGGGATAGCCGGCGGGTGAGTCTTCCCAGTTCTCCTGGCGGCCGAGGGCGGTCATATCGAGGTAGCTCCAGACGCTGCCCATGGCTTCGTCGCCGCGATTGTTGATGAAGTAGGTGCGGAAGATGCGGTCGCCGTCGCGGATGAAGATGTTGTGGCCGTGCCACTGGTCGACGCCGTGATCGAGGTCGAAGCTGTCGGTGATGGTGTACCAGGGCATCGTCCAGCCCATGCGCGCCTTGAGGCGCTCGATGTCGGGCTGGGGCGCGCGCGAGGCGAAGACGAGAGTCGTGTCGCGGGCGTTGAGATGAGACAGGTGGGAGATCTGGTCGGCGCCGAGCGAACAGCCACGGCAGGCATGGTCGGGCCAGCCGAAGACGCCGGGCTCGAAGAAGGCGCGGTAGACGATAAGCTGACGGCGCCCATCGAAGAGATCGAGCAGGCTGGCTTTGCCTTTGGGGCCTTCGAATTCGTAGGGCTTTTCGACGGCGAGCCAGGGCATGCGGCGGCGCTTGGCGGCGAGGGCGTCGCGCGCGCGGGTGAGCTGCTTCTCGTCGGCGAGCAGTTGCTCGCGAGCAGCCAGCCATTCCTCGTGCGAGACGATATTCGGGGTTTCAAATCTCAGGTTCTCAGTCATGGTTGTTGACATCTTGATTTCTCCTGTCTGGAATGTTTCTCTCTGGGGGTTCTTCATGCCGAATTTCCTGATGGCGATGGCCGCGAGGCCGCCGGTCGAAGTGACGCTGACGGCGATCAATGCTGCGGTGGTTAGGCACACTGGGCACATGGGGCTTCCCTCCTTACTTGCGACCTGTTAGTTGCCACCTGCAGATTGAGATGCGGCCTCGGCCTGCCTGCGAACGCGTTCGATCATGTAGGCCCAGCCTTTGTTCATCCCCGCCTTGTGTTCCTCAGGCATAAAGCCGAGTGCCGTGTGCTTGAAGGTGATCAGGGTTCCACCGTCGTGTTCTTTCAGCCGGTATTGCACGTTAGAGACGAACGGGAAAGACATCATCAACGGGCCGGCGAACTCCAGCAGCGTCGGCCGCTTGATGGCCTGCACGTGGGCCCAGAAATGCCCGTTGCCATCGCCCAGGTCGCGGTACCAGCGGCCGCCGGGCCAGGGCTCGATCTTCATGCTGAGCGATTTGCCGTCGGGGGTCTCGTTGCCGGGGCCGAGTTGCTCGAGCAGCGCGGCAAAGGTGGTATCGAGCGGCGCCTGGACGTGGATCTCCTGGTTGATGGTGAGGGTCAGGTCTTCGAGAGTGCGTTCGGTTGCGATCATGGTTTCTCCTTAGGTTTCGGATTGGAATTCAAACTTGGCAAGTCCTGGCGGACCGTCGCTTCGGCGAGTTCTTTCACGCGATTTAACTGGTGCTGCCAGTAGCGCTCGAAGGTCGCGGCCCATTCGTGCAGCGGGCGGATCGCTGCGGCGTTGGTGCGGTAGAGCTTCTGGCGGCCCTGGCAGCGCATGCGCACCAGGCCCACGTCGCGCAGCACGCGCAGATGCTTGGAGACGGAGGGCTGCTCGAGGCCGAGGGCGGCGACGATCTCTCCGACGGGTCGCTCGGCTCCGGCGAGGTAGGTCAGAATCTCGCGTCGGCGAGGCTCAGCAACTGCGTTGAAAGCGTCCGAAGTGGTGCTTGCTCTGGCCATGAGGAGAACATTACATTCCTATATAGGAATATGTCAAGTAGATATTTGGTCGAGAGCAGCTCGACGATGTGATCGTCCAGTCAAGAACTAATGTGGAGCTGTCGTGACGATGATCAAAGCGAAATAGGCCATTGCCACGAGGCCCCCGCCAAAGAATTGCGCCCACTGCTTCCTGCCCGGACGCAGCTCCAGGAAGCCGGCAATGCAGGCAGCGATGAGCAGAAAATGGGCGACGGCGCCGAGCAGAACCGCCAACGTGTCTGGCCGGCTTACATGGCCGGTGCGCAGCGCGGTCCAAAGCTCCACTGCTCCGGCCTGTACGAGATGAGTGATGAATAAGCCGAGGCAATTCCACGCTGTGGGCACAACGACTCCAGCGCCATATCCCCAAGGGCTATTTCTTCGCGCGAGCACGATGACTGCCACATAGATGAGCGCCTGCAAGAGATGAAGAAGGCGAAGCTGCGGAATGATGGCCGCTGAGAGAGCCAGGGCTGCGATAAAGAGTGCGGCGCCGATTGGAATCGACAGGCGAATCCAGCGTGATGCAGGCGCCCCGTATTGATTCATTGCGTTCTTTACGAATGCTCCGAGCGGCGAGTTCCAGGAGTCTTCCGAGAGGCGTTCGATCCGCCTATCAGGCGCCAGCGATCAAGTGGCCAGCTAACCCTGCGGCATCCACCCCGTCTCAGCAGCGTGATAGTTTTTTCGTATCCTTCCGCGTGAGTTTGGCGCAGGCCGTGCATTCGTAACTGAAGGTGGAGCAATCATGACCGCAGAGAAACCGGCGATGGCCTTCGGCTGGCGAGTCTATGGCTTGGGCTTGATGGCGTTGGGCGTTACCACCCTGGTCTTTGGAGATTTCAACCCGGGGCAGACGGTGCCTGCGGGATTTCCCGGCCGCACTGTCCTCGCGTATGCCGCCGGCGTCTTCATGCTCGTCGCGGGCGCAGCCATCGAGTCGCGTCGAACCACGGCCTGGGCCGCCGCGGCGATTACCGGCTACTACGCGCTCTTTGTCATCCTGCTGATGAACGGCCGCCAGCTGCTCACCGGATATGCCTCCTACGGCATCTATGAAGAGATCGCCTTGCAGCTCGCAATCCCCTTAGCCGGATTGATCATCTTCGTCACCGCTTCCGAGTCGATCGAGGCAGCGCTCGCCGCCCGCCTTGTCCGCATGGCTCAACTGGCATTTGGAGTATGCGCGCTGGTGTGGGGCGGAGCGCATTTCGTCTACATGAACTTCACCGCTCCCCTGGTACCCAAATGGCTTCCTCCCTCGCAGGTGTTCTGGGGGTATGCAACCGGAGTCTGCTTCATCGCGGCGGGACTTGCGCTCTTGACCGGAGTGCGGGCGCGACTTGCAGCGATACTGCTGACTGTCATGATCGCGGGATTTCTGGTCCTGGCGAATGGGCTGACGTTGCTGGCCCAACCCAATCACTACAACTGGACTGAGTGTGCTCTGAGTCTTGCTCTGGTGGGCGCCGCGTGGGTGTTGGCGGATTCCCTGCCGCGGACGCGACGCCCGATCGACTGAAGTTAATGGACTGCCGAGTCCACCATATTTAGAAGGGGACCAGACGCGACCGCCCGCACTTACTCAATACTCCGCCTTCTCGCCCTTCGCCGGAACTGAGGTTGGAACGCCAGGCGTACCGGCATAGGTGATGAGCAGGACGGCGGGTTCCTCGCCAGTCTCTCCGCGATGCACGGCGTCAACCTCCTCCGCTGCAGCCTCGCCCTGATGCAAGACCCGAGTCTTGCCGCTGTCGCGGTCGTGCAGCGTCAGCGTTCCGGAAAGCACATACACCGCATTGGGAAATGGATGACTGTGCCAGGGCAACACGGTATGCGGCGCGATGGTGAGCTTGATTGTGGTGAGCTGCGGCTGGCCGGTGGGATAGTGAGTGTACGGTTTGCCATTCCACGCTTCCGTCGCCTGCAGCAATATCTCACGCTGGCCGCTGGCGACGTTTGGAGAGCCGCTTTGCGCAAGGATGGCGGTCAATGATGCTGCGCTAAGTACGGCGGTGATCCCTAAGACGCGCTGCTTGGATGTCATGCGGATGTCTCCTGGTGGCGGTGAAGTGCATGAGTGACTTATTGATCTCGGCTACCTCGGCCGCCCGAAGAATAATACGTAGCCGTCAGGATCTTTGATCTCGAAGCCGCGTAGACCGTCGCTTGTGTCCTTCAGCGGCTCGCTGAAGGATGCGCCGTGCTCGGCGAATTCGGCGGCGAGCGCATCGGGGTCGGGTACGGAGACAAAGGCGTCCAACCTCAAGTGGCGATGCCGCGTGTGGTTCGGCACCGGCGCGATGTCTCTTTCGGCTTTGATGAAGATCTGCGCTCCGTCGCGGCCAATGATGGCGAAGAACGGGTCCTTCTCGGGCTGCTGAAACCTTGTCTCAAAACCGAGCTTGTCGCGGTAGAAGGCGATGGTTCGTTCGACGTTGCTGACGATGAAGGATGGAGAGATGGCGTCTAGTTTGGATTCTGGTGGCGGGCGGTCGGGTCATGGCTGGGGTGCTCCGGCTTGGTCGATCGTAGGATATCAGTGGGACATGCATGATAGTGTTTTCGTATGCAGAGCGCGGCTGACAACCAAGTGATCGTTCGAGACCCCGACCTGTTGGGTGGGATCCCGGTCTTCCGTGGAACGCGAGTTCCCTTCCAGGCGCTGCTGGATTACCTCGAAGGCGGACAGCCGTTGAGCGAGTTTCTGGAGGACTTTCCGACAGTCAGCCACGAGGCTGCTGTGGCCGTACTGGAGCTGGCTAAGACTTCGCTGGTCGGCCAGTTGCGATGAAGGTCTTGCTCGACGAGTGCGTTCCTCGGAGAGGACGCGCTAGAGTGAGGTCGGGAGATTTGATCCTCCAACATCTGGCGGGCTACACCCGCTCAGATATGGGCACCCCTTTACATTGAGGACGGGAGGAAACCAGATGTGGGCCACCCGTCCGCGCGAATCTGGCCTGTTAATCTTCGACAGAATGCCTGACCGCCGACCGCAGAAATATCGCTCGCTCAGCGTAGAAGTCGTAGCCTCCAGGCACTCGAAATTTGATGACCTCCAACCCATTCCACGTGCCTCCCACGCAAGAATCAACGTCCGCCCAAATAAAGTAGTCCGCTGGTATCTGTATGTCATCAAGAGCATAGCCTTCTGGATCTACCTTGTAAGCCTCGAAGCTCTGGATAACCTTATATTGCTTAGGCTGAGGGATCTTTTGGTTCACCATTGTTAGCTCCTTTGTTCGAACTAGATTCGCTTGGCATCCTCAGAAGAATTCGTAGCTAACGTTTCTGAGTTGCGCCCGGGCAGTCGCCAGCGTCACCGCCTTTGATTCGAATGAACTGCTGAACGTTGTCACTGTCAACTTGTGTTCTCACATAGGAAGCTGTTCGGTTCGTCAATACACGATTGAATTCTCCGACCCTGACTAAGGACGCTGCCTCGCCTGCTTGCTCTGCCGATTGACCAGCGTGAACATGAGAATAATAGACTACGTTGCTATCCTCATTGGCCTCGGCTTGGGCGACTGCGAAGTCAGAACGATAACCATGCATCTTCACGAACATACCTCTACATACCATCATTTCGGCCGCGTAATACCTCGTCTGATATGTTGTGCTGCTCGTGATCTCCTGATCTCTATGAGACGTGCGACTCCTTGAAGAGATACGTTGACTACTAAATCCATGTTGGAACCAAAAGATGAGAATCCCAAGAAAGTTGAGTGCCGCGATCAGCAAAATGGTGGGCAATAAAGCCCTTAGAATATTTCCAAGCTTCCTGAAAAAGGATGATGATCTCTTGGAGACCGAGTCATCCGTTGGAGGCAGCACTTCATGCCTTAAATCCTTCTTTACCAGGTTTGTCATAGTTCGGGCGTAGTGGCAGATAGCGATCAAAGAATAGCATCGGCAGCTGCAATAGCTCTGCGAAACAAAAAGCCGTGGAGCTTTCGCTCCACGGCTTCAGTTTTTGCACCGAAGGTGCAGGTGCCTGGACGGCCAGTCCTACTCGGCGGCCATTTCTTCGGCTTCGCCTTCCTGACGCATGAGTTCCAGTTCCCTTTCGGCTTCTTCAAAGGCGGCGGTGACCTCTTGCTGGACCTTGGCCGCTGCCTCTTCGAGTTCGGGGGAGAGCTGGATGTTGCGGTAGTATTCCATGCCGGTTCCGGCAGGGATGAGACGACCGACGATGACGTTTTCCTTGAGGCCGCGCAGGTTGTCGATGGCTCCGTTGATGGAGGCTTCGGTAAGTACGCGGGTGGTCTCCTGGAAGCTGGCGGCCGAGATGAAGCTGTCGGTCGAGAGCGACGCCTTGGTGATGCCGAGCAGCAGCGGACGACCGACGCAAGGACGGCCTCCGTTGGCGATGACACGATCGTTTTCCTCGCGGAAGCGGAACTTGTCGACCTGCTGCTCGAGCAGGAAGCTGGTGTCGCCAACCTCTTCGATCTTCACCCAGCGAAGCATCTGGCGAACGATGGTTTCGATGTGCTTGTCGGAGATCGTGACGCCCTGGAGACGGTAGACTTCCTGGATCTCGTTGACAAGATATCCCTGAAGTTCCTTCTCACCGAGCACGGCGAGGATGTCATGCGGGTTGAGCGGGCCATCCATAAGCGGCTCGCCGGCGCGCATGCGCTCGCCTTCCTGCACGTTGATGTGGACGCCGCGCGGCACGGAGTATTCCTTCTCTTCTCCGTTGTCGGCGGTGACGTAGATCTTGCGCTGACCCTTGGCAACTTCGCCGAACTTGACCGTGCCATCGATCTCGCTGATGATCGCGGTCTCGCGGGGCTTGCGGGCCTCGAAGAGTTCGACGACGCGGGGCAGACCGCCGGTGATGTCCTTGGTGCGCGTGGTTTCACGCGGAATCTTGGCAAGGATATCGCCAGGGAAGACCTCGTCGCCATCCTGGATCATGAGGTGCGAGCGGGACGGCATGAGGTAACGCTTGTTACCCTTGGCGCCCTTGATGACGATGGCCGGCTGGCGCTTCTCGTCCGACGAGTCGGAGACGACCAGACGGGAGAGGCCAGTGACTTCATCGACTTCTTCGTTAAGGGTGATGCCTTCCTGCAGGTCCTTGAACTGGATGGTTCCGCCAATCTCGGTGAGGATCGCGAAGGTGTACGGGTCCCACTCGGCCATCGCCTGGCCGAGCTTGACGGCGGCGCCGTCCTCGACCTTGAGCTTGGCTCCGTAGACGACCATGGTAGCGTTCCTTTTCGCGGCCACGATCGTCGACTACTGCAATCGATCCTGACCGGTTCATGGCGACAAGGTCGCCGCTCTTGGCGCGAACCGTGACCATGTTGATGAAGCGGACGAAGCCATTGTTCTTGGCGTCGAGGCGGGACTGCTCGTTGACTCGCGATGCGGTACCACCGATGTGGAAGGTACGCATGGTGAGCTGCGTGCCAGGCTCGCCGATCGACTGCGCGGCGATGACGCCGACCGCTTCGCCGAGCTCCACGAGACGGCCCGATGCGAGGTTACGTCCGTAGCAGAGGACGCAAACGCCGCGGCGGGACTCGCAGGTGAGCACCGAACGGATACGCACCTTTTCAATGCCGGCAGCCTGAATGGCCGAGGCGATGTCTTCGGTGATCTCCTGGTTGACCTCAACGATGACCTGACCCTCGAAGTCCTTGAGGCGCTCGAGCGAGACGCGGCCGACGATGCGGTCGCGCAACGGCTCGATGATCTCGCCGGACTCGACGATCGGGGTAACGTAGATGCCTTCGACGGTGCCGCAATCGGGCTCGGTGACGATGACGTCCTGCGCCACGTCGACGAGACGACGGGTGAGGTAGCCAGAGTCAGCGGTCTTCAACGCGGTATCGGCGAGGCCCTTACGAGCGCCGTGGGTCGAGATGAAGTACTGCAGTACGGTGAGGCCTTCACGGAAGTTTGCCGTGATGGGCTGCTCGATGATTTCGCCGGAAGGCTTGGCCATCAGTCCGCGCATGCCGGAGAGCTGACGAATCTGCTGCTTCGATCCGCGGGCGCCGGAGTCGGCCATGATGTAGATCGGGTTCATGGCTCCCTCTTTGTCGGCGTTCTTCATGTTGTTGAACATCTCGTCGGCAACGCGCTCGGTGACCGCAGACCAGATCTGAATGACCTTGTTGTTGCGTTCGCCGTTGGTGATCGCGCCGTCGAGATACTGCTGCTGGATGGCGATGACGGTCTTCTCCGCTTCGCGAACGACGGTGTACTTCGACTCCGGAATGACCATGTCGTCGAGACCGACCGACAGGCCGCTGCGCGTCGCGTAGGTGAAGCCGAGGTCCTTGATGCGATCGAGCATCTTGACCGTGACTTCGAGACCGAGGTTCAGGTAGCAGTAGTTGACGAGCTGGCCGATTCCCTTCTTCTTGAGCAGGCCGTTGACGTAAGGCATGCCCTCGGGGAGCGCGTCGTTCAGGATCGCGCGGCCAACCGTCGTGGTGATGTACTGCTTCTCGTAGTGCACCGGCTCAGTGTGCGTGAGGTCCTGGTCGTCGTAAGCGGTGGTCATGTCGAGCACTTCGCCGGTGTAGCGAAGACGGATCGGCGTAAGCGTCTCGACGGCCTTGGCTTCGAGGGCCATCAGCACTTCTTCGGTGTTGGCGAAGACGCGGCCTTCGCCCGGTCCACCCTTCTTGGCCTTGGTCAGATAGTAGAGACCGAGGACGAGATCCTGGGTAGGCACGGTGATCGGCTGACCGGATGCCGGCGAGAGGATGTTGTGCGAAGCAAGCATAAGCACGCTGGCTTCGACCTGGGCCTCAGGCGACAACGGAATGTGGACTGCCATCTGATCGCCGTCGAAGTCCGCGTTGAACGCGGTGCAGACGAGCGGGTGGATCTTGATGGCTTTACCTTCGACCAGCACCGGCTCGAAAGCTTGAATGCCAAGGCGGTGAAGGGTCGGGGCGCGGTTGAGCAGCACCGGGTGGTCCTTGATGACTTCTTCAAGGATGTCCCAGACGATCGGGTCCTGCATCTCGACCAGTTCCTTGGCCTGCTTGATGGTGGTGCAGTGGCCGGTCTGCTCGAGGCGGTGATAGATGAAGGGCTTGAAGAGCTCAAGCGCCATCTTCTTCGGCAGTCCGCACTGGTGCAGCTTCAGCTCCGGGCCAACCACGATGACCGAACGGCCGGAGTAGTCGACGCGCTTGCCGAGCAGGTTCTGACGGAAGCGGCCCTGCTTGCCCTTGAGGGTGTCAGAGAGCGACTTGAGCGGACGATTGTTCGCACCGCGAAGAACGCGACCGCGACGGCCATTGTCGAAGAGTGCGTCGACGGCTTCCTGCAGCATGCGCTTTTCGTTACGGACGATGACCTCAGGCGCATGGAGGTCCATGAGCTTCTTGAGGCGGTTGTTACGGTTGATCACGCGACGATAGAGGTCGTTGAGATCGGAGGTCGCGAAGCGGCCGCCATCCAGCGGCACGAGCGGGCGAAGCTCCGGCGGAATGACCGGGATCACGTCGAGGATCATCCACTGCGGCTTGTTGGTCGACTTGCGGAATGCCTCGGTGACCTTAAGACGCTTGGCGTACTTCAAGCGCTTTTGCAGCGACGTTTCGACCTTCATTCTTTCGCGCAGTTCAATCGACAGCTCGTCGACGTTGACGCGCTTGAGCAATTCCTTGATGGCCTCGGCGCCCATCATTCCCTTGAAGCCGCCGGGGCGATACTGCTGGTCGAGCTCGCGGAAGCGAACTTCGTCCTTGATGATCTCGCGCTCTTTCACGGGCGCGTCGCCGGCGTCGATGACAACGTAGCTCTCGAAGTAGAGAACGCTCTCAAGATCGCGCAGCGAAATATCGAGCAGGTGGCCGATACGCGACGGCAGTCCCTTGAAGAACCAGACGTGCGAGCAGGGCGAAGCGAGCTCGATGTGGCCGAGACGCTCACGGCGGACCTTGGACAGGGTGACTTCAACGCCGCACTTGTCGCAGATGACTCCGCGATGCTTCATGCGCTTGTACTTGCCGCAGAGGCATTCCCAGTCGGTGACCGGGCCAAAGATGCGGGCGCAGAAGAGTCCATCGCGCTCCGGCTTGAAAGTACGGTAGTTGATGGTCTCAGGCTTGGTAACTTCGCCATGCGACCAGCTACGGATCTTTTCTGGCGAAGCCAGGCTGATCTTGATAGCGTCGAAATCGGTGATCGGGCTGGTAAGTTCGAATGGGCTGGAACGGTACAAGGTGACCCTCCTGGCGGCTAGCCGTTAGCTTCTAGCTATTGGCTCTTAGCTGCGGTTACTTCTGTTCTTAACTGGGCCGGGGCTCAAGGCCTCGGTCTTCATCTTTGCTTCGGCCGTCAGCCTCTAACTAAGAGCTAGAGGCTAACGGATAAAAGCTGACTTAATCGGCTGCCGCAACTGCGGTCGGCACCGGGACGAGTATCTTCTTGCCATCGATCTGCTTGATCAGCTCTACGTCGAGGCAGAGTGACTGCAGTTCGCGGATAAGCACGTTGAAGGACTCAGGCACACCCGGCTCGATCGCTGCTTCGCCCTTGACGATGGCCTCGTAGATCTTGGTACGGCCGTAAACGTCGTCGGACTTGGCAGTGAGCAGTTCCTGCAGGATGTAGGCTGCGCCGTAGGCTTCGAGCGCCCAGACTTCCATCTCGCCAAAGCGCTGGCCACCGAACTGCGCCTTGCCGCCCAGCGGCTGCTGGGTGATGAGCGAGTACGGTCCGATCGAGCGAGCGTGGATCTTGTCGTCGACCAGGTGCGAGAGCTTCAACATATAGATGTAGCCAACCGTGACCGGCTGTTCGAACTGCTCGCCGGTCATACCGTCGAAAAGATACGACTTGCCGGAGCTCGGCAAACCAGCCGAGGCCAACAGCGCCTTGATCTCTTCTTCGCGCGCGCCGTCAAAGACGGCAGTGCCGAACCAGATGCCGCGCTTCATGCCCTTGGTGACGCGAATGAGCATGTCGTCATCGAGATCGAGCAGCAGCTGGAGGGTCGCCGTACCGGCGAAACTTTCCTTGACTGCTGCGCGAATCGCGTTGGCTTCCTGGTTCTTCTCCACGATCTCGGCGATCTTAACGCCGAGGTTGTGGGCGGCCCAGCCGAGGTGCGTCTCGAGAATCTGACCGACGTTCATACGCGAAGGAACGCCGAGCGGATTGAGAACAATCTCAACCGGCGTGCCATCGGGCAGATACGGCATGTCTTCTTCCGGCAGGATGCGGGCAATGACGCCCTTGTTGCCGTGACGGCCGGCCATCTTGTCGCCGACAGACAGCTTGCGCTTCATGGCGATGTAGACCTTGACCAGCTTGATGACGCCGGGAGCAAGTTCGTCGCCCTTCTGCAGCTTGCCGATCTTCTCGTTGGTGATCTTGCGCAGCACGTCGATCTGCCGCGAGGTCATCTCCTCGATCTCATCGATCTGCTCGTTGACGCGGGGGTCCTTGTCGGTGTAGCGGATGCGCTTGAGGTTCTTGGTCGAGATGCGTTCGATGGCGTCGCGGTCGAGCACGGCGTCCTTCACGAGCAGGCGCTTGTTGGTGCGCTCGTCGTGAAGATCGGCGAGAACGATCTTGCCGCCGAGGATCGCTTCAAGACGCTTGAGGCGCTCGTCGGTGAGGATACGAATCTCGTCAGCGAGATTCTTTTCAAGCTTGCCAATCTGATCGGCCTCGATCATCTTGGCGCGCTCGTCCTTTTCCTGACCCTTGCGGGAGAAGATGCGAACGTCAACGACCGTGCCTTCGATACCCGGAGGGCACGTCAGCGAAGCATCGCGAACGTCGCCGGCCTTTTCGCCGAAGATCGCGCGCAGCAGCTTCTCTTCCGGAGTCAGCTGGGTCTCGCCCTTGGGCGTTACCTTTCCGACCAGGATGTCGTTGTGCTTGATCTTGGCGCCGATGCGGATGATGCCGCTCTCGTCGAGGTCCTTGAGCGCATTCTCAGAGACGTTGGGAATGTCGCGAGTGATCTCTTCCGGTCCGAGCTTGGTGTCGCGGGCCTCAATCTCGAACTCCTCGATGTGGACGGAGGTGTAATAGTCCTCGCGCACCAGCTTCTCGGAGATCAGGATCGCGTCCTCGAAGTTGTAACCGCGCCAGGGCATGAAGCCAACCAGCACGTTACGTCCGAGTGCCAATTCGCCCTGCTCGGTGCATGGTCCGTCAGCGATAACCTGACCCTTGATCACCCGGTCGCCATGACGAACAATCGGCTTCTGGTTGATGCAGGTGTTCTGGTTCGAGCGCTTGAACTTGGTCAGCTGATAGATGTCCGAACCGACCTCGCGCGACAACTGCGTGGGGTGATGCTCACCCTCAACGCGGATGATGATGCGCTCGGAGTCGACCGAATCGACGAAGCCGTTGCGGCGGGCAAGAATGACGGCGCCCGAGTCGCGCGCGGTCACGCCTTCCATACCGGTTCCGACCAGCGGAGCCTCGGCAACCAACAGCGGCACCGACTGGCGCTGCATGTTGGCGCCCATCAGAGCGCGGTTCGCGTCGTCGTGCTCCAGGAACGGCACGAGCGAGGCGGCGACCGAGACGAGCTGCTTCGGGCTGACGTCCACATAATCAACTTCTGCCCGGTTGACGAGCACGAAGTTGCCGGTACGACGAGCGTTGACCAGCTCTTCGGTGATCTTCAGGTTCTCGTCAAGCTCGATGTTGGCCTGGGCGATCGTGTGACGGTCCTCTTCCCATGCGGAGAGGTAGAAAGAGAACGGCTCAACATCGACGCCGCGCTTGCCCTCGCCCTTGAGCTTCTTGTTCAGCTTGGCGGCTTCACCCTTTTCAAGGTGTTCGCCGACACGCATCCCGCTCTCGCCCGCATTCGAGACCTGGACATAGTCGAGCACCTGGCCATCGCGAACGCGGCGGTAGGGGGACTCGATGAATCCATATTCATTGATACGCGCGAAGCACGACAGCGAGCTGATCAGACCGATATTCGGACCTTCAGGCGTCTCGATCGGGCAGATACGACCGTAGTGAGTCGGGTGAACGTCGCGGACTTCAAAGCCCGCGCGTTCGCGGCTCAGACCGCCCGGCCCAAGTGCGGAGAGACGGCGCTTGTGCGTGATCTCCGACAGCGGGTTGGTCTGGTCCATGAACTGCGAGAGCTGCGACGAACCGAAGAACTCGCGGATCGCGGCCATCACCGGCTTGGCGTTGATCAGGTCGTGCGGCATGGCCGTCGACATCTCCTGATAGACGCTCATCTTTTCCTTGATGGCGCGCTCCATACGGACGAGGCCGATACGGAACTGGTTCTCCATCAGCTCGCCGACCGCGCGGACGCGGCGGTTGCCAAGGTGATCGATGTCGTCAACGACGCCGATGTTCTTGCGCAGCTTGAGCAGGTAGCGGATGGTCGCGTAGAAGTCTTCGGGAGTAAGGGTGCGCTTGTCGAGCCCGGCGGCATCCTGGTTCTCGTAGAGCTTGATGTTGAACTTCAGACGGCCCACGCGCGAGAAGTCGTACTTGCGCGCGTCGAAGAACATGCCTTCGAAGAGCGCCGTCGCGGTATCCAGCGTCGGAGGGTCGCCCGGACGCAGCTTGCGGTAGATCTCGATCAGCGCCTCTTCGGGCTTGCGGACCGAGTCACGGCGCAGGGTGTTGGTGATAATGTTGCCCACGTCGTCGCGCTCGGGGAAGAAGAGCTCGAAGGAGCCGATGCCGGCCTCGACGATGCGGTGCAGCCGCTCGGAGGTGAGCTCGAGGTTGGCCTCGACGATCACTTCTCCGGTGGTGGTGTCGACTACATCGGCAGCGGTGACGGCGGCATCGAGTTCAGACGCTTCGACCTCAACACTGGCAACCTTGCCGGCGCGCAGCGCCTTGAGGATGCTCGGCGTGATCTTGCGGCCGGAGTGGCCCACTTCTTCGCCATTGACCATGACCGCGTGTGCTGGCTTGGCGCCGAGCAGGTGGGTGGCCTTGGCCGTCCTCGGCAACGCTCCAGTGCAGCTTGCCGTCCTTCACCGTGATGGTGTCGACGGTGTAGAAGGTCTTGAGGATCTCCTCATCGGTCTTCAGGCCGAGAGCGCGCAGGAAGATCGTTCCGAGAAACTTGCGCTTACGGTCGATGCGGACGTAGAGCGTGTTCTTCTGGTCGTATTCGAACTCGACCCACGAACCGCGGTAGGGGATGATCTTGCCGAGGAAGTAGGTGCGGTTGCTGGCCGTCTCGAAGAAGACGCCGGGCGAACGGTGCAACTGCGAGACGATAACGCGCTCGGTTCCGTTGACGATGAAGGTGCCGTTCTGCGTCATCAGCGGAATGTCGCCGAAGAAGACTTCCTGCTCCTTGATGTCGCGGATCGACTTGGCGCCGGTCTCGGCGTCCTTGTCGTAAATGGTGAGGCGCACGGTCACCTTGAGCGGGGCGGAGTAGGTCATGCCGCGCTCTTCGCACTCCGACTGGTCGTACTTCAGCTGCAGACCAACAGGATCGCCGCACTTGTTGCAGAAGTCAGGCGTGTTCTTGTTGTAGGTGCCGCACTTGTGGCAAAGCACATCGCCGGGATGGAACGGGTCGGTAATTACCATCGCGCCGCAATGAACGCAGGTGGTGCGGAGGTGATGCAGGCCCTTCAAATGGCCGCATTTGCACTCCCAGTTACCGATGGAGAAATCCACAAAGTCGAGTTGTGAGATATTGCGAAAGTCGGTGATGGGAAACACCGAGGTGAAGACGGACTGAAGACCGTTGTCTTCGCGCTCGGAGGGCAGCTTATCCATTTGCAGGAAGCGCTCATAAGAACGCCGCTGAACTTCGATCAGGTTAGGAATCTGGATTGCAGTTGGAATCTTGGAAAAATCGAGTCGGCTACGAAGGGCGCGGTTCTCGTTCGGCATGCATCACTCCTATGGCCCGTGGACGCGAGGTTCCGGAAAACTAACCGGAAGAAAGAATTGCCGCCCGGGCCGCGCGGAAATCCTGGTTATTGCTTGGCGCTCTGGCTGCCGCCACCCGCCTCGATCGGGTGAAGACATCGCGCTTGCTTCTTTACTGCTGTCTTGCTACGCGGGCTTCGGCGATATTGCGCGCTTCAGAACCCGGCCACTCTTATTGCCGCACTCGAAAATCCCTCTCCGGTCGTGGTCGCCGCGAGGGGGATTGTCCTTCAATGATTGAAGGACAGAATTACGCTAGACTGCGATGTATCCGGACGGTATTGCCCGGCGCGAGGACAGACTTAAAGCGCACACAGGAATTGTCGATAAAGACGCAAAGAGCCCGCAGAGACAGGAAGTCCCGCGAGCGCCACATTCGACTTGTGCACTTTTCAATAACAGCTTGTCCGAATCCCGCCTGACGTCTGCACCAGGAGATACTGGCGATGAAAGGCTTCCACCGGGCCGCCCACCCGTAAGAAACCTGGCGCAATTGCGCCGAGAAGACTGAAAAACGACGTTCCGCCGACCCAGGAAGAAACAAACGATCAGATGCCAGCCAGAACGCACATCCACTAGGATAGCGCGTTCTGGTTTGGCATGCAACTTGCCTTCTTGACAACGGTGGAAAATCGAAATAGAACTACTTGATTTCGACCGTCGCTACGCCATCGAACTTCTTCTTGATGGTCTCGGCTTCTTCCTTGCTGATGTTTTCCTTCAACGGCTTGGGAGCTCCGTCGACCAGGTCCTTGGCTTCCTTCAGACCGAGCGAAGTGACTTCGCGAACGGCCTTGATGGTGCCAATCTTGTTCGCGCCGGCATCCTTAAGGATAACGGTGAACTCGGTCTGCTCTTCAACCGGAGCCGCTGCCGCTGCCCGCGCCGCCACCGGCAACCGCGACCGGAGCCGCTGCCGCCGCCGAAACGCCAAGACGCTCTTCGAGCTTCTTGACCAGGGCTGCCGCATCCAAAGGCTAAGCCCGACTAATTGATCTTCCAACTGCTGTAGGTCCGCCATGATTTTCTCCACACTACTCTAAAATTTGGTTTCTAAACTCTGCCCATCATTCCGAAGGCCTGGTATTTTCATACCCCGACTCTCCGGTTGCCGCGCTCATCCTTGAGGTTTCCGTTGTGCCCAGACCAGCACCCCTCAGAGGCTTCCCGCCGCGAAATTGTCTTTACCGCCTCGGCGCGATGCATTCTGCGCCGCTTAATCCAAACTTTAGCTGGCCGGCTCTTCCGGCGCGGGCGCGACTTCCGCAGGCGCCTCGGCAACGGGCTCCCCAGCAACTTCAGCGACCGGAGCTTCAACTGCCGCCTCGGCAACTGCTTCAGGTGCTTCCGCTACCGCCGCAACTTCGGCTGGAGCTTCAACTGCCGCTTCCACTACAGGCGCTGCTGCTTCGGCAACCGGCTCAACCGCTGCTTCGACTGCCGGTGCTGCTACTTCCGCCACTGGTTCCGCAGGCGCTTCGACCTTAGCTGCTACCGCAGCCGGAGCCGCTCCAGCAAACTTTTCCTTCTCGACGCCCTGGTTCAGCACCACCGCCAGATCGCGGCCGGTTGCGTTGAGCACCGTGGCCAGACGCTGCGCCGGAGACTGGAGCAGGAACAGCAGCTTGGCATAAATCTCTTCCTTGCCCGGCATAGTCGCCAGCTGGCCGACTTCCTCGACCGTGATGACCTTGCCTTCGACGATGCCCAGCTTGAAGGTGAACTCCGAGTTGTCCTTGACCCAGGCGGTCAACGCCTTGGCCAGAGCAACCGGATCGCCGGAGGTGTAAGCCACCGACGAGACGCCCTTCAGACCCTGGAGCGCCGCTTCGACGCCGGTTCCCTGCGAGGCGCGTGCCGCCAGCTTGTTCTTAAGGACGCGATAGCGTCCGCCCGCACCGCGAATAACGCCACGCAGCGCGTAATCCTGCGCCACCGTCAACTTGGCGAAGGTGCCGACGATCGCGCTGGTCGAGCCTTGCAGCTCTTTCGCCAGCTCGGCGACCTTTTCCGCCTTCTTTACCTTGGTCAATGCCATAAATAGCCTCTAGCCTGGTGAATCTCAATCACCAGCACAATTTCTGTCATCCTGAGCGAGCGCAGCGAGTGAAGATCTGCATTTTCAGCGACGCTTCCCGCAATCGCGCTCTGCTCGATTGAGCCGGAAACCTCCGACCCGCTAAAAGCTGCTCTTACGCCTTAGCTGCGAAATCCGCAACCGCGCTGTCGAGCGAAATCCCGGGGCCCATCGTGGAGCTGATGGTGATGCCCTTGATGTACTTGCCCTTGGCCGCCGAAGGCTTGGCGCGCACCACGCTCGAAATCACCGTGGTGGCGTTGTCGATCAGCTTCTGCACCGGGAACGAAAGCTTGCCCACGGGAACGTGGACCAGCGCCGTCTTGTCGGTGCGAAACTCGACCTTACCGGCCTTGATTTCTTTGATCGCGCCGGCGACGTCGTTGGTCACCGTGCCGGTCTTCGGGTTGGGCATCAGGCCACGCGGACCGAGCACCTTACCCAAACGGCCAACCGACTTCATCATGTCGGGGGTGGCGATGAGGGCGTCAAAATCGGTCCAACCCTCTTTCTGGATCTTCTCGACCATCTCTTCGCCGCCGACAAAGTCGGCGCCCGCTGCTTCGGCTTCCTTCATACGCTCGCCGGAGGCAATCACGGCAACCCGCTTGGTCTTGCCTAATCCGTGAGGAAGAACGACCGTGCCGCGAACCATCTGGTCGGCATGGCGCGGATCGACACCGAGACGCAGCGTCAGATCGACGGTCTCGTCAAACTTCGCAAACTTTACTTTCTGGAGCAGCGGCACCGCATCGTTCAGGGAGTAAGGACGCTTCTCTACCTGCGCGCGCGCGTTCGCTATATTCTTGGATGCTTTTGTTGGCATGTTTCCCCGTCTCCCACCGCTCAGAAGCTGAAACTATCTGGCCGTGGTATGCGACTGGTCTCAACTTGGCGTTGAGACACTCTTATGAGTATGCAGGAATGTGGCCTTATTTGCAAGCGTAGAAACGTACCCTTGTCGTCATTAGGCTCAGGATCGACACAGACTCCAACTGAGTCCTGACTCATCTTCAACGCCGCAGATGGCCGGGGTATAAACATCTTTAGCGAACAAAAGGCCTCCGAAACTAGTCGTTGCAGCAGACATATGTTGCGGAATCACTAAGATCGGGTAAGGCTCGGGGAGCATCGGAACGGCCATAATACCCCAACCAAAAGCCTCTCCAAGAAATTTCCTCGTGTGCGCAGAGGCTTCGACAATCGCTATCGCGCCGTTTGACCCACCACTGTCGAATAGAAGCGCGTAGAGCCGGTAGTCCCCTGGTAAAGATGCGAGGTCGTAAAGCTGTGACTTGTCTATAGCGTTTTGGGTGCTTCCCTGATATGGGAAATCGTCGAAAAACGCATCAGGGAGAGATCCGACGATTCTTTGCTTAGTCCCTGTGCTGAGCCGGGCATCCTTAAATGTCGTAGCCTTGCCAACGCCGTAGTCAGTGACTCTGATCTCGCTGGAAACTGTCTTTCGGAGTATCTGCATTGCTTTCTGCGTTCTCTCCATAGTGCCCTGTGCTGGCATTGGGCCAGTGGAGACAAGAACGATAACCCAGACAAAAATCAGGCGAACACGCATCTTTCAGAAGCCTATGCCCAGAACCGCTCCATCTCCAGCCGAAATCCGGCAATCGGGCCTTCGCCTTCGAGCACTTCGGGCTTATGTAGGGTTTTAGGCTGTTGGCCAGGGCGGTAGACGATCGCCAACTTGCGAACTGGATCGATCATCCACGCGAGCTGTGCCCCGTTGCTCATCCAGATCTGCATCTTCGCTTCGAGCGCCTTGGCTCGATCGCTGTCCGAGCGGAGTTCAACCACAAAGTCGGGACAGAAGGGCGGAACTTTGCGCTTTTGGCTTCTTGTCAGGGCATTCCATCGGTCCAGCGTTACCCAGGCAGCGTCCGGCATCCTCAATGACTTGTCCGGCAGGCGGAAGCAGACGCTCGCATTGAAGGCAAAACCCAGGCCAGTGCGCTCTACCCAAAAGTCGAGCTCGCGAAAGATGTAACCCTCAAGGTTGCCACCCTCGCCGCCTGTGGGAGTCATCACGATGATCTCCCCTTTCGCGTCTTGCTCAAATTGATAGGGTTCGTTATCGCGGCAAAACGCGAGGAATTCATCATCGCTCAAGGGAGCGGCGGGCACGATTCTGATCGGGAGTGGAAGTTCCAGTAGTGACAATCCCATGATGCGGCCCTCTTTGCCAGTCTAAGCCCAGAATCGCTCCATCTCCAGCCGAAATCCAGCAATCGGACCTTCGCCTTCGAGCACTTCGGGGTTTTGCAGCCTTTCCGGCTGCTGGCTGGGACGGTAAACGATCGCCAGCTTGCGGATTGGATCGATCAACCACGCGAGTTGGGTCCCGTTCGCCATCCACTGGTCCATCTTCTCCTCCGCGGCGGATGCAGAGTCGCTGGGCGAGCGCAATTCGATCAGGAAGTCTGGGCAAAAGGGGGTGAAGCCGCGTTGCTGCTGCCTGTTCAGAGACGCCCACCGATCGGCGGCGATCCAGGAAGCGTCAGGAGATAAGAGAGTCTTGTCGGGAAGCCTAAACCCTGCGCTGGGACTAAACGAAATGCCATTGTGATTCTCTTCCACCCAGCGCGTGAGAACGTAACTGAGATACGCTTCCCAGCTGCTCGTCTCACCGCCTACCGGCGTCATCACAATGATTTCCCCTCTTGCGTTTTGCTCAATCCGATATGGCTCATTGGCCCGCGCGAAAGCCACTAGCTCTTCGTCGCTCAAGGGAGCGGCGGGAGCGATCTTGACTGGCAGAGCGAGACTCTCAAAGGATGATGGCATTGCGGTGCACCTGTCAGTATTTTACGCCCAAGCTTAGCTGTAACTTAGCCCTCGCAGTCCCGATTTGGGACTAGCCGAGTATCTGCGCCAGATGATGCCGCTGGTGGACGATGTAATCCTCGATCAGAAATTGCAGCGTCACCGGAGCGTCGTCACCCACCACGCACATCGCCCCAAGGCGCTCTTCCGGAATCCGGGCAACGACTCGTTGGAGCATCCCGTGAGTACCGGCCCACATCTCCAGCAACGTATCCCACGGCAACTCCGCGTAACCGTGAATCTCGACCCAGCCCTCCTGCTGATAACCCGGACCGGCATAGTGGCCTTCGAGCGCGGCGCGCACGAACCGCTGGTGGTTGTTGGCCGCCGAGTCGATCATGTGGCCGAGGACTTGCTTCCTGGTCCAGCCCCCGGGGCGGTAGGGGGTGTTGCCTGACGCTGCGGGGAAAGCAGTGAGGGCTGCGCGAATTTCCGCGCAGCCCTCAGAGAATTGATCGGATACTTGGCTCATGCGGCCATTCTTACATGCCTTTCGTTTCGACGGTCGCCAGCTCGGCCAGCACTTCCTGGCTGTGGACGTCGGGCTTGACGCCCGTCCAGACCTTGACGATCTTGCCGCTCGGGTCGATGAGGAAGGTGTTGCGCTTGGCGATCTCGACTGCGGCCGGAGCCACCCCGAAGCTGCCCAGCGAACCGTATGCTTTCACGACCTTCTTGTCGGGGTCGGAGAGCAGGCGGAAAGTCAGGTTCTCTTTGGTGCAGAACTGTTTGTGGCTGTCGGTCGAGTCGACGCTGACACCGAGGATCACCGCGTTTTCCTTGGTGTATTTCTCCTGGTCCGCCTGGAAATTATGGGCTTCCTTGGTGCAGCCGGAGGTCATGTCTTTGGGGTAGAAGTAGAGCACGACCCACTTGCCCTTGAAGCTGTCGAGCGAGATCTCGGTGCCGTCCTGCGACGGCAGGGTAAATGTGGGCGCCATCTGACCGGCCTGCGGCATGGCCGGGTCGTCGGCAGCGTAGCTGTGAACGGCGAAGGCCGCGATTCCTACCACGGCGACGAGTATAGCGGTAACGATCATCCCTGCTTTTGCCATCTTGATATTTCTCCTGGAACGTTTGAGATCGAGCGTTTGAGGCCGATTCGGCGCGGTTAGTTAGACAATTCGAGTTAGGTGCGGCGAGTTCGACTATCTGACGCGAAACCGGTCGCGTTGGTTACAAGGCATCTATTACGCGAGTCTTACGACGAAAATATTATGCGCCTTTGGCCGCAACAATCGCGATCCCGGCGGCGTTGGCCTGGGCGAGAACGGTGGCCTCATCAAAAATCAGCGTCCGCCCGGCGTCGAGCGAGAGGCAGGTGGCGCTGGCCTGGCGCATGGCCTCGATAGTCGCTACGCCGATCACTGGCACATCGAAGCGGAGGTCCTGCTTGGGTTTGGCTACCTTAATTACCGTGAGGCTGCGCCCCAAGACCGATCCTTCGCCGGTGGAGGCTTCGTCGTCCAGCGACTTCAGGATCGCCCCTGCACGCAGGATGGTGGCATCGGTCCCCTCCATGGCTTCAACGGCAACGCAGGCCTGGTGGGCGACGACTACCGTCTGGCCGATGTCGTGTCCGGCGATGATGGCGGCGATGCCGCGGCCGTATTCAATGTCGAGCAGCTCGCGTTCGTTGGGAGGGCGGGTGGTGAGGACTCCTTCTTTCGCCAACAGCGGCTCTAAATAAGAGGTAGAGGAGATCAGTTCGATTCCCTCATCGCCGAGCACTTTGGCGACTGCCCCGAGCAGCATGTTGGTGTTGCGAGTGCGAAGCGAGAGGAGCAGCTTCGCGAGACGCCAATCGGGGCGAATGCTGGAAAATATCTGCTTGTGCTTCACCTGGCCGGCCATGACGGCGCGGGTGACTCCGGCGGACTGGAAGGTCTCGATCAGGCGCGAGAGCTCGCCGAGCGAGAGCCAGTGGACTTGAACGCCGGGATCGGCGACGGCGCGGGCGTCCATTTCGGGATCGGTCTCTTCTTTGAGCGCGGCGACGACAACGTCTTCGCCGTGCGCGCGGGCGGCCTCGAGCAGCAGGAATGGAAAGCGGCCGTTGCCGGCGATGAGGCCGAGTTTACTCACAGATGCAGTCTCCAAAAACGCAGCATACACGGCTCGTCAAGATCACATTCGACAAGCAGGACCATGTCGATCATAATGATCATAATGATTGTGGGGAGATAGGCATGATTGCTGAGGTAAATGCGGTCAACTTTCGCCAAAACCTGGGTGAAATGCTCGAACAGGTGAAGCATCGCAACGACAGTATCGTCATCCACAAAGACGGTAAGCCGGTCGCAGCCCTTGTGGATGCGGAGCTATTTGCGCGCATCCGGCGCATGCAAGGGCGATTCGATGCGTTATCCGATCGTATCGCAACAGCATATTCCGACACTTCGATAGAGCGGGGCCTCGCTGAGATCAATTCAATGGTGGAGCAAGATCGCAAGCGCTGATGGCGAAAGTCAGAGTCGTGCTCGACACAAATGTACTCATCTCCGGACTCGCATATCCCACAAGCATTCCTGGCCGTATCGTGGGCGTCTGGCGTCAGGGAGGGCTCGATGTCGTTCTATCGAGGTACATTCTCGACGAGATGGTTCGAATCCTGAAGAAGCTCCCGAAAGTTGATCTTGTCGCATCCGAAATTCAGGACCTGTCTGAGAGTTTTCTCTTTCTCGCCGACATTGTTGAACCGGATGCGCAGTTGGACCCACTCTTACGCGATCCAAAAGACCAGGCCGTACTCGGAACGCTGCGGGTTTCGCAATCCGATTACCTGATCACCGGTGACAAAGACTTGCTGGAGCTTGCCGACCGATACCCGATCCTGACGCCTGCTGCTTTTTGGGAGAGACACGGTAACTAACTGCTTTACTTCAAAACTCCCCGCTGCGACTGCTCGACGAACTCAACGAGGTACGCCACGTCTTCGCTGGTCAGGCCCTCCGCTTTCAGCCGTTCGATAGCCTGCGAAGTATTCAGCTTGGCTGCCAGGAACAACCGATACGCATGCTGCAGCGCCTTCAACTGCTCACGGGTAAATCCACGGCGCTCCAGGCCAATCTTGTTCAGGCCGAAGGCATGGGTCTCGCGCTTGGCAGAAGTCAGAGAAAACGGCAGCACATCCTGGGTGATGGTCGTGCCGCCGCCGATGAAGGAAAATTTACCGATCCGGCAGAACTGATGCACCGGGCAAAGCGCGCCGACGACGGCGTAGTCCTCAACGGTGACGTGGCCGGCGAGCGTCGCAGCGTTGGCGAGGATGCAGTGGTTGCCGATGTGGCTGTCGTGGCCGATATGGGCGTAAGCCATGATGAGGCAGTGGCTGCCCACACTCGTCGTGCCGCCGCCGCCGACCGTCCCGCGAGAGATGGTCACGCATTCCCGGATCACGGTCTCTTCGCCGATCTCGGCGCGGGTGGGTTCGTTCTTATATTTAAGGTCTTGCGGAGCGACGCCGACGCTGGCGAAGGGGAATATCCGCCCGCGCGCGCCTACGGTCAGATGTCCGTCGAGGATGACATGCGAGACCAACTCGCAGTCTTCGCCAAGAACCACATCGGGGCCGACTGTGGAGTAGGGGCCAACGCTGCACGACTCCGGAACCACCGCGCTCGACGCAACGATCGCTGTCGGGTGGATGCTCACTCCGAAACTACTGCCTCCAGCACTGGCGCCGGCTCGGCGGCCGCAGGCTTAGGCGCGCTTGGGGCTTCGGGCGGAACCCGCGGAACGACGGCGCATAGAATCACCGCCTCGCACGCCAGCTTTCCGTCGACGAAAGCTTTGCCTTCGAGCCTCGCCGCGCTTACCCGCCAGTTCATCACTTCGACCTCGATCCGAAGCTGATCGCCGGGGGCGACGGGCTTGCGGAACTTGGCGCGCTCGATACCGGTGAAGACCATCAGCTTTTTCTCGCGATCGGGGATCTCGGGCAGCAGCAAGAGGCCGCCGGCCTGGGCCATGGCCTCGACGACCAGAACACCGGGCATGATCGGGTAGCCTGGAAAATGGCCGGTGAAAAACGGCTCGTTGATGGTGACGTTCTTGATCGCAACGATGCGCTTCATGCGCTCCCGCTCAATCACGCGGTCGATCAGAAGGAATGGATAACGATGGGGCAGGATCGCCATAATATCGGTGATCTCAAGCACCTGTTTCGTTTCCGGATTGGGGTTCTCAGCTTGCATAGTTGGCAAGAGAGATTATAGCGGGAAGCCCAACGGCGTTCGCAACCCATCCGGCAGCCTAAAGTCTCACGATCGCCCTTCGTCGGCGATGCCGTCGTCTTTCCCTACCTTGACGACGACTTGCCGCAGTTGCGAGACGCCATTGGCAACGGTGAATTCCCAGACCACATCCCGGACCCGGAACAATTCCTCCGTATTGGCTTCCCAGCTGATGCGGATACTCTCTCCGATTCTCGGGACTGAAATCGAGTGGGCGGAGGTCAACAGCGTCTCCGCAGTCTCGACATCGAAAATGCGAAACCCGCGGAAGTCTTCCCTCGCATCACCAGAGCGGGAGCGGGAGCCGGAGCCGATACCGCTTGCGCTGGCGCCGCCAACCTGCCTGGCATCGGCTTCGACGGATCTCCTGGCCGTCTCGAGAGTCATCCCGCGGCCGCGCAGCAACCCCGCCGCAAAGCAGTCTTTCTCGCGCAGGATCCCGAGCATCAGATGTTCGGTGCCGATGTGTTCATGCGCGAATCGTTGCGCCTCCTCAGCGGCGTAGGCCAGGATGCGCTTGCATTCATTGCTCAAGGGAAGATCGACGCTGGTGGAGGTCGGTGCGCGGCGCATAGTCGCCGCAGTGATCTCTGCCCGGAGCTCCTCCATAGTAACGGCGCCGCCCATGTGCTTACGCAGGGCAGGGCCGCTTTCGCGCAGCAGTCCGATCAGCAGATGTTCGCTTTCGATATAAGGGCAGCCCACCTCGCTCGCTTCATAGCGGGCAAAGAAAATCACACGCCGGGCCTTCTCGGTGTATCTCTCGAACATGCTCCGGTCCCCTTCCAGCTCCTAATCTACATCGGGGGAGGGCGAGTTCAGAGTGACCCGCAGCGACCGGGACTAGCTGTCCCCAATGCGGCGACGCCGACGGGAGTTCTTCCACACTATCGACAGGTTGATGCTCAGCGACATGCCGATCAGCAATCCGCAAACGAAATGCAGCAGGTTGCGGGACGATTGCCCCGAGGGGTGAAGAAGCATTGGGAGCAACAGACCGATAGCGAGCCATCCTGAGGCCATGGCTATGAGTTTGCGGCTTTTTGGGTCGGTTTCTCTGCACATTGTGAGTCTCCTTGAGTGAGTGCCCTAATGTTGGTCCGTCAACATGTACCAGGCCATCACCGACATCTTGACGCCCAGAATGGTGGCGACCACGATGAAGAGGTCCCAGCTCCAGATGTGGCCGAAATAGAAGCGGTAGGCGAAGAGCAGGATGGCGACGACTCCGCCGATGACTCCGCCAAGACTGGTCGCGCGCAGGCGCCGATTCAGGAAGCGTTCATCGACCGCTCGGCCGACGATGGGTAGGTTGAGGGGCAGGTTCATTTCCGTTTCTCCAGTTGAAAGATCTGATCCGTCGAACACCTGAAGACCTCCGCGAAGGTGAGCGCAAGGGGCAGGCTTGGGATGTAGCGGTCACGTTCAATCGAATTGATACTCTGGCGCGAAACTCCAACGGCTTGCGCGAGTTGTTCCTGGGTCCAGCCGCGCTCGCCGCGAAGTTCTTTTACTCGATTGAGCACGCCGAGCGCCATGGAAAGCTTCCTTTCCATCAAAGAATATGAGGTGACAGCTTGAGATGTCAAGCTGGCTTGTCAATGAATGAGTCGGAGTTCGAGGCAGTGCTCTTCGGAGAAATTACCTTTGCGAAGGCCGCTACGTAGGCCTCGCGGGACATGAAGTATCCATTTCCGGTGCCACGACAAAGCCTGGCTCGAGTTTGGCCGCGAAGGCTTTCGAGTCGCTGGCCGCGCTGGAGGCGCCGCGCGATGAGCGAATGGAAGCCTGGTCCTCCGCGGCGTTGCGCGAGGCAGACCAAAGAAGCCATAAACAGAAGTACAGATAGTGCAATGACTTTCATCAGTCTCATTGCACAGCAGCCGTCAACGGCAACTCCCTCGAAGACGATCCGGCGCGAAGAGTGCGACTCCCCGCCGGCTTGACCCACGCTTTTGTGTCGACTGACCAATAATCAAATGCCCGCGGCGCGATCTCAAGCGTCACATCACGCTCTTCGCCTGGTTGCAGGGTGATCCGATCGAATGCCGCGAGCGTCTTTGGCGCGAACTGCACACCTTGCGGTTTGTTCGCAGGAGCATCGAGGTAAACCTGTGGCACCTCATCGCCTGCTACGCTGCCGGTATTCTTCACGTGAACGGATACGCTCGCGCCACCATCAGCGGTAGGCGTCGCTTTCAAATCCGACATGGCGAAGGTGGTGTAGGAGAGTCCAAATCCAAATGGAAACAGCGGCTGAATCTTTTGATCGTCGAACCAGCGATACCCAACCAGCACGCCTTCTGAGAACGTCGTCTTGCCATTGACGCCTTTGGCCGAGCGCTCGGGATGAGCCGGTGAGGTCGCCGGATAATCGGTCAATGCCTTGGCCCACGTCATCGGCAAGCGCCCTGCGGGATTGCTCTGCCCGAGCAGCGTCTTGGCTGTCGCCACGCCGCCCTCGTCACCAGGCCACCACATCTCGAGCACGCCTTTGACCTTGTCGATCCAAGGCATTGCTACGGGCTGGCTGGTGTTGAGCACGACGACGGTATTCGGATTAACGGCGGCGATCTCTTCGATGAGCTTGTCCTGTTCCCCGGGAAGCTCGAAGTGGGGCTTGTCCCGCGTCCATACAAAGACGACCGCTGTTTTCGCATTGCGGGCCGCGTCGATCGCTGCTGCGTGAGCTTGCTCGCGCGCTTCAGGCGTCATCCAGTTCAAACGAATTTGAACTGGCGCGTTCGATGTGTCGATGGAGGTTGTCACCTCGATCTTGTGCGCGCCCTTGGTGAGCTGGACTGCGCGGCGCACGTTATCCAGGCCGTCTGTCGTTGGCAATCCGTTATCTTGAGACGCGTGCTGTATATCGCCATGGACTGTGCCCTTCATAGCTCCGGTGCGGCCAACCTCTTTGCCATCGATGCTGAGCACTCCGCGCGTGCCTAGCGCCTGCAGGTAGAACCAGTAGGAGCCGTCGGCCGGGACGGTGACGTCACCCTTCCAGCTAGCGACTGTGTTTGGCGGCAACGATTTGCCATTGGTTTTGGTGAAGTCGATCGAGGCGTCGACGGTCTTTTTGCCAGAGGCGTCCGTTCGCTCCAGACCCGGCTTTCCGCCATGCGTCAACATGGCAGCGCTGATTGGAGTGCCGGTCATGTCATCGTCCACGGCGAAAATTACCTTCGCATCGGGCGCAAGGTTCTTCAGGTTGGCCAACGGGCTTACCTGAAGATCGGGAATACCCGGCGACCGTTCGCCAAAGGTACCGATCGACGCAACTTGGCCCGCGGTGGGCCCGATCATGGCAATGCTGTCACTCGTTTTGAGAGGAAGGATGCCGCCTTCATTTTTCAGCAGCACCGCTGCATCTTCTGCAGTCTTTTCAATGATGGCTCCGTTAGCGTCGGTGTCTTGCGGTGTGACCTCGTGTTTCTGTTTACCGTCGAGATAGCCAAAGCGATCGATCTCATAGAGCACTCGCCGCGCGGCTTCGGTGATCGTCGCTTCCGTGATCGAGCCATCTTTGAGTGCGTCGCGCATGGTCTTCGAGTCGGAGTCAGTCGGGAAGGCTGATAAATCCATGCCGCCGCCTTTGGTCTCCTCCGGAATGGTGCCGCCAAGCATCCCCGCGAGGGCCGCCAAGTTCGGCTTGGTGGGCGCGCCTGAGTTCTCAGGACGGGTGCGGAAATAAGTGTGCATCATTCCAGCGAAGGGGCTGTCGTCGGGCACCTCGCCGGGCATTTCCATGGTCAGCCCGTTGTTGATGAAGTTCACGTTGTGCACGCCGCCCCAGTCGGAGGTGACGAAGCCTTTGAAACCAAGTTCCCCAAACAGAATTGTCTTGAGCGTGTCCGGGTTGCCGCAGGCGAAGGCGCCATTGATCTTGTTGTAGGAGCACATGATCGATGCCACCCCGGCTTTGACCGCTGCGTCGAAGGGCGCGACATAGACCTCGTGCAGCGTCTGCTGATCGACGAAGATATTGTAGGAATCGGAGTCGTAGGCCACATAGTGTTTGGCCATCGACATCACGCCCTGTCCCTGTTCGCCGCGAATCTCCGCCGCACCCAGCACGCCGCTAAGAAATGGGTCTTCGCCCAGCGTGTTGTAGCCGCGCGCGAAGGTGATGTCGCGATCGATATTGATAAACGGCTGCAGCACGACATCGATGCCCAGCGAGCGCGCTTCGCTGCCGATCGCTACTCCGTTCTGCTCCGCGTCCTTCACGCTCCAGGTCGCCGCGACGCCCATGGTCGCGGTCTGCGCCTGGCCGGCAACGCGGGTCAGCACTCCGGGAGGTCCATCGGCCATGCGAAGGGGAGGAATTCCAAGCCGGGGCACACCCGGCAGATAGCCCGCTTGCCCCTGGTTGGTCGCGGCCGGCTCTACGTCGCCGCGAATGAGGCCCATTTTCTCTTCGAGGGTCATCTGTTTCAGCAGACTGTCGATGCGCGCCTCATTGGCCTGTTCGGCCGGTACAACCTGCGCTTTCGCAAAAATGGAAGATGTCACGAGTAAAAGAAATACCCAAGCAAATGGCCGCATCGCCGCACCTCATTCCTGATTTCCACTCTCGAGTTCAAACTCAAAACTTTAACAAAGAACTGTACACCCAGCTCGCCGCTGAACGCTCCAGGAATGTGGTTGGTTCTATTTATTCGGCGGAATTTTATACCAACGCAGGACCCGAAGGGCTCGCAATGTGTTCCAGCGGCTTGCCCTGGCGACCTCGGTTTCCATCTGTAATGGAATGCGTTCGGGATGAAGAAGGTTGAGCGGCCAGCGCCCGTTCTGGTGACGCCGCTCGATCACGACTTCGATGGCTTCATCGACGCGGTTGTCGGGTTTGATTCCTGCACTTCGCAGATAATCGAGTCCCCGCAAGACGTCATAGTGCCAGAACGTCGGATAGGAGAAGCGCAGCCAGCGTTTATGGATGATTTCGCCAGTTCGAAGCGAGCGGAACATGTGCCGCTCGAGCAGGTAGTTTTCAGCCCTTTTGCGGGCCTGAGTGACGGCTGCTGATTTCCGCCCGGCTCGTTCGTACTCAAGTAAGCCTTCGATCACGCAAATGGTGGTGTGGAACGAAGATCGCCGGCTCTTGGGAGCCTCGCAGTTCCAGCCACCATCTTCGAGCTGTTCGCCGAGCAACTGATCGGCGAGCGCGTCGTTCGGTTCCTTGAAATACGCACCGACGCCGAGGATTCTGCCGTTAATGCAAGGCTCCGTTTCGCCGTGTAGAAAAGGCCGCTTATTGAGCGGCTTAAAGACGAGCCGCTTGTCAACGCGGTCGATCATTTTGCGAGCCTGCTTGCTCGCAGGGTCGAGACCTAGGTCTTTCAGAACGACAAGGCCCCAGAGCGTAACAAGGTCCCACTGCCCGCCGGTCCAGCTGCCATTCGGAGATTGGCGCGAGAGAAGCTCCGCGCCCCAGCCTTCCGTCGCGACGCGTGCCCGCTCCGCTGCAATTGCGTCTGGGGCCTCACCGGTGAGGTCTTTCATGACCTGCCACCGGATGGCCGGGTCAGAGTCGAGGAGCCATTGGATGTGCGCGGGCCGGGGCGTGTAATCATCGAGGCGCATTGGGCCGTTATAGCACGCTTCGCACCGAGGCTACCTCTTGATCTTCGCTCCCCACACTCTCACTGCCCCGCAGCTGGAGGTCGCTGGGCGGCAAGCTGCTTCTCGGCACGGACCCAATCCGCCTCCGCATGACCGTCTTCCCGACCGCGTTCGCACCAGAGCTGATATGCCAGCTCCGCGACCTTCCCGTGAGGTGGCCACCGTTCCCCTTCTTCCTGGTTGTCGGTTGGCCTGTTCGCTACGTTTGCATTGTCTGCGACGCTTGGCATAATCGTTTCCTATCTCAACGAATCTATAACTCTGGCACTATGGATGCGTAAAGCTTGCATAGGGAAGTCCGGAATGCGAAGGACAACGAAAAGGCCCGAGCAGAAGCTCGGGCCCTGGTTTGAGTCAATTTGAAGCGCTACTTGCGGCGGTCACGTTCCGCTTTGACATAGTCGTGCGACTCCTGAATGTGAACATACTGGGTATCGAGAAGCTGTTTGATCGGTAGGGGCAATTCCTTCTCGAGCGCATCCTTGTATGCCTTCTTCGCGGCATCCTCGCCCGCTTCCGCGGATTCGAGCAGCGTATGATCGCCTCCGCCCATCTTCGACTTTACGTCGGCCCATGTGCGGTGAATCGCGCCACCTGTCGTACCGTGCTCCTTGATGTCGTGAACTCCCTGGGTGTGAAGCACGGTTTCGAGGTCACCGCGAAAGGATGCGCGCTTCAGCGACTCCGCCGCGAAATAACGTCTGAGCGTGGGGTCTTCCAGCTTTTCGCCAATCTGCTCAAAGCCCTCCTGTCCATCGATCAGGCTCTGGATAACGGAACGGAGTGTTTCTTCTACTTCCTTATTGGATATTGTTGCGGTAGTCATTGGGGTCCTTCCCATGATGCGGAAATATTGATGAATGATGTCGGCAGGGTCCGACCGGTGTCAGAGCGATTCTCCTACCCAGTCGGCAAGCCGGGGAAATCGCGAAAACCAGGGCGCCCCTGCCGATCTTTCCGGCGCATTGGCAACGCTGGGTTACCAATGCGTTCCTACTGATAAGAGGCGCCATTGCTTTGCGCAGTTGCTTGCGACAGGCACTTTTCCCTTGCGCCTACTTCTTGATCTTGGCCACAGCCTCATCCACGCTGAACATGCTGTCGGGCAGGCTGCTGTTGTAGGCGGCTTTGAAGAGATAGCGCTGGTTGGTCATATCGTCATTGTGGAATCGGGTGAGCGTGTAGGGCGTCGCGATTCCGTCGACCATGTGATAGTCGTCGTATTCCTCAGTCTCATCATTCAGGTCTTTGTAGAGCGGATCACGCCACTTGAATTTGCGCCGCAGGGGCAGATGGCTCTGCGCATCCATCTCAATGGTGATCGAGTCATTTTCGGGATTGATCAGGGTCACCTCGTCGGCAAGGTGGCGCTCGACCAGGCTCTGCCGATCGTAGATAACGATCGTATTGGGATCTTTGAGCCACACCCGGACCGCGGTCTCGACCGAGTGATCGCGGCGGCGAAGATAGTCGTCGACCTGGTCCTGCGGCAACTGTCTTTTGCCGCGATAGGTGACTTCCCATCCCTGATTGCCGATAAAGAACTCAAGGACGTCCTGCTTCTTGCCGAATTCGATGCGCTCCTGGTCGGGGAACCGGCGGTAGTCGAAGTAGTCGCCGATGCCTCCGGTGGGCTTTCCCTGGTAGAACGTCGAGGTGCGGCCAGCGAAGGTTTCGTCTTTCAAGGTAAGCCATCGGTCGCCCCCAAGGGCCTGGACCATCGCGCTCAGCAACGCGCGGGCCTTCTTCTCGTTGGCCTTGGCGATGGCGTCTTGATCGGCACTCTGAGCGAAGCAAGTAGACGCAAGGGCATGAACCAGCGCAAGGCCCAGTACCAGGCAAGCTATCTTTCGTCTCAGCCTCATTCCCCGTCTCACTCCCCGCCTCACTCTCAGTCTCATTCTCACTCTCGCTGATTTTTCAGCCGACCAGCACCGCGCCGCCGTTCACGTTGAGGACCTCACCACTGATGAACCCGGCCAGCGGCGTGCAGAGAAACAGGATCGGTCCGGCAATCTCCATTGGGGTGCCGACGCGCCCGAGCGGAATGCCCGAAGATATCTTCTGACTTTTCACTGGGTCTTCGAGCGCGGAGGCGGACATATCCGTCGCCACCCAGCCCGGCGCGACGCAATTGACGTAGATTCCGTCGGGGGCGAGTTCACTCGACAGGCTCTTGGTAAGACTGATCAGCGCGCCCTTGGTCGCGGCGTAGTCGGCATGGAATGCCTCGCCACGCTGGCCTGCGGTGGAGCTGATGAGCACAATGTGTCCGGCGGCCTCGTCGGCACGACGAGCTTGCTGTTTCATCTGCGCGACGGCAGCCTTGACCAGGCCGAAGACGCTGTCGAGGTTCACGTCCATGGTCTTTCGCCATTGAGCGTCGGTCATCGCGGAGATGGGCGCGTCATCGGGCGGCCAAATGCCGTGGTTAACCACCAGAATGTCGAGCTTGCCGAAGTGGCGCACGGCCTTTTCTACGAGCGCAGTTCCCTGTTGCGCCGAGGCCAGCTCCTGTTGGATCGCAAGGCAACTTTCGTGACCGCATTCCATGGCCAGCTTCTCAGCTTCGGCGCGGGCGGCGCGATAATTGAAGGCCACCTGCGCGGCCGCCGCATGAAAGAGCCGCACCGTCTCCGCGCCAATGCCGCGCGAGCCCCCGGTAATCAACGCCGTCTTGCCGGCCAGCGACAGCGTAACGCTCGCGCTCGTCATATCCAAACCCTATCGAAGGCGGCGCGGCCATGCAAACCTTGGGCCGCAATCGGGCGGGCTTCGCTGTATATTGAGGAACAAACCCGGGAGGACTTCATGAAGATAGTCGCGCTGATCGCCCGAATATTGCTTGGACTGATATTTCTGGTCTTTGGGCTGAACGGCTTTCTGCTTTTTCTCCCTCAGCCGCCATCATTACCACCCGACATGTTGACCTTTGTCACGGTGATGGGAAAATCTCATTACATGATCCCGGTCTTCGCGCTGCAGGTCATCGGCGGTGTGCTGTTGCTCATTGGCAGGTTCGTTCCGCTGGCGCTCACGCTGCTGGGGCCCGTGATCGTGAATATCCTGATCACTCATATTGTTTTTCAGCCGGCTGGGCTCCCTCCCGGGGTCTTTGCAGCGGTGCTGTGGCTGGTGCTCTTCTTCGCCTATCGCGAATACTTCGCCAGTATATTTACAGCGAACGCGAAGCCTTCTTAGAGCAAGAAGGAGTCCTGCAGGATTTCCGCACGTAACTACTCAGGCCTTTTAGCCGATGTCCTTTTGCCGGCTTTCTTCTTCGCGGAGGCAGCAGCTTCTTTGGCCGCCGCATCGCGTTGTGCCTTCTCCGCCAGCAACTTCTTCCTCGCCTTGAGGAGCTTCGCAAATTCAGCTTCAGGCAGCGCCAGAACGTCCTTCGTTTTCTGGGGCAGCTTTTCGTAGGTCAGGTCGCGCGCGTCGCGCAGCAAGCTCTCCAGTTCTCTGTGCGGGATCGAGTTCCAGCGCTCCATTGCGACCCAGTGGATACGGGCCATATATGGCGCCGGGACGACTCCATCGTTTTCCAGCAGCTCATGGAAACGCTCGGGCCCCGCCGAAAACGACATCACCGGAAACTCGGCGTCCAGGGTGACCAGCGCAAACATCTTGCCGCCGACGGCCTTGTCCCCAACCCAGAAGACCAGATTGTTACCCCACTGCATCGTCTCTTCGACGAGCGGAAGTTTGTGGAGAAACTCGCGTGCGCGTTCAGCATCCATGATGAGAACTATGCATCGTCAGGGGCAATTTTGCGCTCCGTGATAGGCGCGGAGAATCGTGGCAACTCCGGCCTCGACTCGGAAAACGATGATGTAGGGCAGGGGCGCCAAAACTATCTCTCGCGTGCCCTTCACCGTGCCGACGCGTCCGCGAGAAGGGGAAGCTCGCAGGCTGTCAACCGCTGCAACTATACGTCGGGCAATTCGAAGCGCCGTCTCGGGACGACCTTCGGCTATGTAGTCTCGGATGCCTTGCACATCGCGAATTGCATCTTCCGTCCAGCGGATACGGGTCACGCGCTGAAGTGGCGTTCTATCCTGCGAACAGCCTCGTCGTGCTCCACGACATCGCCTCGATCCGCAGAAGCGATGCCCCGCTCAACGGCGCGTACAAAGTCAGCCTCGTCGTAGAGATAAGGCGTGAGCAGATCGACGGCAAGCTCACTTGCTGACCTGCCCTCGCGAGCGGCAAGCTCAACGAGGCGAGATTCCTGATCCTGGCTCAACGGGATATTCATGGACTAAGCGTAGGAGCGGCTCGATGCGATGTCAATATAATCAACCATTCAACGAGGAGCCCGTGTGAAACGACTCGCCATCATTCTGGGAATTCTGCTCGTGCTCATCGTCGCCGCTCTTTACATCGTCGCCTTTTGGCCGCTGCGCAATCCGCATCCGGCAGACTACATGGCCAAAGGCACCCTCGCGATCCAGAGCGCAAAGATCTACACCTCACCCGACACTGCTCCGATTGAGAGCGGCACGATTGTCATTCGGGATGGCAGGATTGCTGCAGTCGGCGTCGACATTTCCGTACCGGCAGGCGCACACATCATTCCCTGCGATCATTGCGTCGTCACAGCAGGATTCTGGAACGCCCATGTCCACTTCACCGAAGCCAAGTGGGCCCAGGCGGATTGGCAACCAGCGGCCAAGCTCAACGCCCAGCTCGCCGACATGCTGACCAGCCGGGGATTCACCACCGTCGTCGATGTCGGCTCGAACCTGCGTGACACAATTCCGATCCGTCGCAGGATTGAGGCGGGCGAATTGCTGGGGCCAAAGATATACACCGCCGGGTCAGCACAGTACCCGCCCAATGGCATTCCCTTCTACCTGAAAGGCACAACGCCGTGGTTCATTCTCAAGCTGATGCCGCAGCCTGCCACGCCCGAGGAAGCCGCAAGGATTGAGCAGCGAAACATCGCCGAGGGCGCCGACGTGCTCAAGCTCTTCACCGGATCATGGATAGCCCACGGCAAGGTGCTGCCCATGCCGGAGAACAACGCCCGCGCCGCGGTCGCGGTCGCTCACAGCCACGGCCAGCTTGCCTTCGCTCATCCCTCCAACCTCGCAGGCGTGACGGTTGCGATGAACAGCGGAGTGGACGTGCTTGCCCACGCCGCCGACGATACCGCGGGAGTTGATGCCAGGCTCCTGCAAACCATGGTCGACCGGCACATGGCGATGGTGCCCACGTTGAAGATGTTCGGGACGACAGTTACGAAGAATCCGCACTACCTCGGCCCCATTTATGCCGAAGTCCGCCAGTTCCACGCCGACGGAGGCCAGCTGATCTTCGGCACCGATATTGGCTATATGACCGATTACTCGACCGAAGATGAGTTTCGCGCGCTGGAACAGTCCGGGCTCAATGCGACGGATATTCTGCGGATGCTGACGACCGCTCCGGCGGAGCGGTTTAAGGTCGCGGATCAGAAGGGGACGATTGCCGTTGGGGAGCTGGCTGACGTCGTCGTCCTGAGCGCGGATCCGGCGAGCGACGTTGCGAACTTTTCTAAGGTGCAAACGGTGGTGCGGAGCGGGCGAGTGGTCTACGGCTCCCCTTAATGCAAGCCACAGGCGCAGACAATCCCCTTTCTCCTGCCCTCTCCGCCACGATTTTCTCGATGAATGGCTTTACTTGTCAGCACCAACTCCCGCAGAATTGCCCTTTCATGCTTTGGTGACTTGACCAAGTCAGATGAGGTTCAATGAAGAGTGCAGGCGATCCAGCCTCGAATCGGGACCAGGAACTAAAAGTCATCTCGCGAATAGGCACGCGCAGGAGCAAAAATGGCCGGAGTAGCCGCAAACCCGAACGAAGATTCTAAGCATAAGACTGGCAACCGGCTCGTCGAAAGGTCTCGGCTGCTGGCACTAAGCGCTGAAGACCCTTACGGGAATCTGCCGGAGACCGAGAGAATCCTGCACAGCGCGCATACGCTGGTTACCGAACCCAACGAGAATGGCATTTATGCCGCCACCACCCTGCTCGACGCCGAGAACGCATCCGGCTACCAGAATGCGTGGCTTCGAGATAATGTCCTTGTAACTTACTCTAAGTGGCTGTTAGGGGAAAGTGAATCCGTTCGCAGGACCCTCGATGGCCTGCAGAGTTTCTTGCACAGCCAGCGCCACCGATTTCTCGACATCGCTGCGAATCCGGAGCGAAAGAACGACGTCTCTTCCCGGCCACATGTTCGGTTCGATGGAAGGACTCTCACCGAGCTTCCCGGGGGTTGGTCTCATGCGCAAAACGACGCTTTGGGGGCGGTCGTTTGGCTACGTTTCCTGGTTGCGAACCCGCGCAATCGACCGTCAAGTGCAAATGAGGCGATGTTCGATCTGACCAGCGACGAGATCTCGCTCTATAAGGACATGCTCGGATATTTCAAGGACATAGAGTATTGGAGCGACCTGGACAGTGGCTGTTGGGAGGAAGACCGACGTGTGAACTGTTCGAGTGTCGGAATCGTTGCGGCAGCGATGGGACAGGTAATGACCCTCTGCGGGCTGCAGCCTGCGGGCGAGTTGTCAGAGTTGCGCGAGGTCGCGCAATCGCTGCGGGAGCGAGGTTTGGTTACACTTGACCGGCTGCCGTTTGAGTCGCCGCCCGACCGGCTGGCAGATGCCGCAGTGCTTTTGCTCCTGTATCCGTATGAGGCGGTACCCGATATCGAGACTCAAAACAGCATTTTGAAGTTGGTCCAGACCCGCCTTCAGGGCGAAGTAGGAATAAAGCGCTATCTTGGTGACTCCTATTACTGTCAGAACTATGAAGACTTGTTCACGCCCGAGCAGCGCAGCGCCGATTTCAGCGCAAACATGGCCTACAGAAATTCGCTCCTGGTTCCAGGATATGAGGCCCAGTGGTGTTTGTTCGATCCTCTCTTGTCCGTCATCTACGGAAGGCGGGCGCTTCTTGGCATCAATGTTGTCGAAAGCAAAGACCGCCAGGCTTTCTATTTTCAACGTTCAATAGCGCAGCTGGACGAAAACCTGCAATGTCCCGAGCTCTACTTTTGGCGTCACGGAAAACTGAGCCCAAACGGAAACACGCCGCTGGCCTGGACACAGGCGAATCTTCGCATGGCTCTCTTCTTTATGAAGCAGGTGGCGGCGAGTACTCGTCCAGATTAGGCGCGAACCTTGAGCCCCAGAAGAGAATGACTCCGCCGACCAGCATTGCGACCAGAGTGAGCGCCAGTCCCGACTGCAGCGAATGCCGGTCGGAGACGTAGCCGATCAGCTTGGGCGAATAGGCGTCGCCCAGCGCGTGGATAAGAAAGAGATTCAGCGCAATCGCTGTCGAGCGCACGCTGGCCCCGACCGAATTCACGATCGCCGCGTTCAGCGGGCCGGTGTTGAGGAAGAGAAAGAATTCGGCGACGAACACCGCAGGCACCAGCAAGGACGGCGGTCCGAAAAACGCGACCAGCGCACCGGGAATCGCAAGCACTGCGCTCCACGCCGAGAGCAGATAAAGGGCGCGATGGTTAGTGCGCTGCCAGCGCTGGGCGATCCACCCTCCAGCCCAGGTGCCGGCGATTCCGTCGATCACGGTAATTCCGCCGAGCAGCTCGCCAGCCGTTGCCAGCGAATAGCCGCCGTGGCGCACGAAGAAGGTCGGCATCCAGACCGAGATGCCGCCAATCGAAAAGACCAGCGCGGCCATGCCCAGAGTCGCCGGCCAATAGGCGCGATTGCGCAGCAACCCGCGGACAGTCTCGCGATCGAGGGTCGGAGCGAGCTTGTCGGCGCTGCCGCGCGGCGGCTCCTTGACGAAGGCCCAGAAGGCCACGGCAAGCAGCATTCCGGGAATCGCGGAAACCAGGAACGGAGCGCGCCACCCAAAATGCGAGCCGACCACGCCGCCGGTAATATATCCCAGCGCCGCTCCTACAGGAATAGTCAGGTAGAAGAAACTCAGGATGCGGTTGCGCTCGATCTCAGGATAAAAATCGGCCAGCAGCGCGGGCGCGAAGATGCCAAACGTCGCTTCGCCGATCCCTACTATGGCGTGGCGAAAATAGAGAGCGTTGTAACTGTGCACGGTTGCGGTAAGCAGCGTGAGCAGGCTCCAGAGCACCGCACCGGCGACCAGCAAAGGCTTGCGCGGAAGGCGATCTCCGAGCCAGCCGGTCAGAGGCGCGGCGATCATGTAGGTAATGAAGAAGGCATAGGTCAGTGCACCGATCTTCTCGTCGTTAACGCCAAATTCCTTCTGCACCAGGGGCTGCACCCCAGGCAGAATGTAGCGGTCGAGATAGTTGAAGAGGTTGAGCCCGGTAAGCAGCAAGAGCGCGACCGTAGCGCCCTTGCGGGCACTCTCTTCGGGAGTTTTACCGGGCAACGTCTCAGCCATTGCGCCAAGCATAACAGCCGCTCCACGCTTCCCTTCCAGCAACCCGTGTTGACACCTGTTAACCGCCTGTTATAACAAGGTGGCGCGACGCAGCGCCGCATTTAGACCCATTCTCCATAAGAAAGACAGAAAGAGGCTCGACCTATGATTGGATTTATTGAGTGGATAGTGGTGGGGCTCATCGCCGGCTTCCTGGCCGGGAAAGTCATGAAGGGCGAAGGTTACGGCACGCTCGTCGATATCATCCTTGGAATTCTGGGTGGCATTCTCGGCGGATGGCTCTTCGGCATGCTCGGAATCTGGCAGGGTCGCGGTTTCATCGGGTCGATCATTGTCGCCTTTATCGGCGCAGTGATTCTGGTCTGGATCACGCGACTGATCAAGAGAGCATAACCAGGCGCGCACACACGCGCTCAGCGCGCAATTCGTTGTCTGGGCTCACCCGGGTCATTGCGGGAGGGAGAATGTGCCCCTCCCGCACCCCATATACTGAAATTCAGCCATGCACGAATTTCCACCCGTAGAAGACCAGCTCGACCTCCTCCAAAAAGGCGCAGCCGAGATCATTCGCCTCTCCGACCTGCGCGAACGCCTCGAAGCCTCGCGCCTCTCCGGCAAGCCGCTCCGCGTCAAAGCCGGCTTTGACCCGACCGCTCCCGATCTGCACCTCGGCCATACGGTGCTCATCCGCAAGCTGAAGCACTTTCAGGACCTCGGCCATACGGTCATCTTCCTGATCGGCGACTTCACGTCACTGATCGGCGACCCCTCGGGCCGCTCGGCGACGCGCAAAATTCTGACTCGCGAAGAGATCCAGGAAAACGCGAAGACCTATACAGACCAGGTCTTTCGCATCCTCGACCGCGAGAAGACCGAGATCCGCTTCAACTCGGAGTGGCTCGGAACGCTCGGCTTCGAGGGCATGATCCGTCTGGCGCAGAAGTTTACTGTCTCGCAGATGTTGGAGCGCGACGAGTTTCATACTCGCTTCAAGAACGAGCAGCCGATCGCCCTGCATGAGGTCCTCTACCCGCTGGCGATGGCCTACGATTCGGTGGCGCTCGAAGCCGACGTCGAGCTCGGTGGCACCGACCAGAAGTTCAACCTGCTCACCGGCCGCGCCCTTCAGAGGGACTACGGCCAGCCTCCGCAGATCGTGCTGATGACACGGATTCTTGAGGGACTCGACGGCGTGCAGAAGATGTCGAAGTCGCTCGGGAACTCGATCGGCATCAATGATGCGCCGGGCGAGATGTACGGCAAGTTGATGTCCATCTCCGATCCGCTGATGTGGAGCTACTGGACGCTGCTCACCGATCTGCGCCAATCCGAGATCGACCAGATGCAGGCAGAGGTCGCGTCGGGAAGACTACATCCGATGACCGCGAAAAAACAGCTCGCCGAGAACATCACCGCTGGCCTCCACGGAGATTTGGCAGCGGCCACGGCAGCGAACAACTGGGCGAAGCAGTTTCAGCAGAAAGAAACTCCGGAAGATCTGGAGGAAGTCCACGTAAGCTACGCTGATCTGGTCGGGCCATCAGGTGCTCCGACGACGCCGGGAGCACCAGCCTTGCAGATTCGCGTGCCGAAACTGCTGGTGAAGCTTGGACTTGCCGCCTCGGGCGCAGAAGCATCGCGGAAGCTGGCGGAGAATGCGGTGAAGATTGATGGTGAGGTTGTAACGAATGCGCTCTTGCCACTGGCAGGAGTCTCGACCCGACTGTCGGTGCGAGTCGGGAAAAAGGCTAAGGTTGCGGTGATCAATTAAGCCCTCCCGCAAGCGACAAGGAGTAACCTCTTATGTATGACGACGGATTGGGTGCAATTCGCTCTGAAGCTTGCCGAAGGTGCACGCGCCAAGGTTGCCGAAGACCAAAGGCGTTTAGAAATGCTCCCCGATGAACGACCCTCAAACCGCAACGAACAGCCGGTGGGCGCCTCACGGTAGCTCGACCCAAGTTTAGTGTCGTCGCCGGTCCCAACGGGTCAGGCAAGAGCAGCTTGACCAGCGGGAACCTGGATGTCTTTCGACAATTTCCGCTTCTTGATCCAGATGCCATCGCTCGGACCATCCAAGTCAATTCAAAGGCGTCTTCAGCCTTAGCCGCGGGTCGCGAAGCACTGAATCTGGCCTCACAATATCTGGAAGAACGTCGCAGTTTTGCCGTCGAAACTACCCTTTCCGGCCACACCTACCTTCAAATGATGCTGGATGCGCGCGACCGCGGCTTCGACGTAGGGTTGATCTACGTCGGAACATCCAACTCTGACATCAACGTTGCCCGCGTCGCCAGGCGCGTACGATTGGGCGGCCACGACGTGCCTGAGATCGATATTCGGCGCCGTTATGAACGAAGCCTGCTCAACTTGCCCATTGCCGTAGCCCGGGCCGACATGTCGATCATTTTCGACAACTCCTCACCGGGCGGATATCAGCTCGTCGCTGTTTTCGAGCATGGGACCGCTCAATGGTTTCAAGAGGCACCGTCCTGGCTCGCAGCGCTGGCTACCGTGAAGTAACCTGCACCCTCAATTCTCTGCATCACTCTCATCCCCATCCTCCACCAACACCGCCGACAAACCCACCAGCTCATAGCTCACCGGAGGCCCAGCCTTCGTCGGCGTAAATGTCACCTTGAGCGGTTCGCGCTGCCAGGTCGCCGGGCCGCAGGCGGGGGTCGGGTGGTCGGTCAGGTCCCAGGTGGAGATCTTCTTCATCAGTAGCGGCTTTCTGCCCGCGACCTGAGCAACAACGGCGTAGAGCTGTTTGCCCCCGGTGGAGAGGCCGCAGTAGGCAGCGTAGTCCCGGAACCAGGCGACATTCGAGACGGCTGGATCGAAGTCGGGGAACCTGAGCGGCGTGACGTGGCCATTGCTTCGATCGATGAGCAGCCATGGGCCTCGTTGCCAGACCCAGTGTTCGGTATTGCCTGCGGGATCGCCGGGCAGCGCGTCGTTGATGCGCAGAGCTCGGCGAACCGCTACACTGCGGTCGGTTACATCGTGGGTGTCGCCCGTCGTCCATTCCTTGACCTTGCCGTCGACTAACAGGGCGCGGACTTTGAGTTCTTTTTCCTCGCCATTGTTCCCCGCCGGGTCGCCCTCAGCGGAGTAAGGCACCCGCCGGACTGCGCCGAAGACCACGGAGTGGACCTTCGCCTTCACCGCCCCGCCAGCCTGAATGGAAAATGCGGCCGCGCCCAGCACGCATAGCAGGGCGCGGACCGCTGAATCCATCAACTTCTGGGGGATCATGGATGCACAATAGTCTCCGCGACCTCGAGCTGCAAGAGAGGACTGCGACTCCGCGCCGGCTGATTTCCCGATTTGGGAACTGGCCGGCTTCTCTCAACCGGACAGAGTTTTGGAGCCGCCAGAGGGCAGTTCAACACAGAGAGCACAGAGGACAAAAAGCCTCCGAGAGGCTTCACGTCTTACAATTCAGCGAGACGACTTAACCGGCAACCTGGTCCTCTAACTTCACGCCCAAGATGTCCGCCAGAATCTCCGTCCCCATCGTCGCGTGTAACGAAGCCGCCAACCTGCGGCGCACTCTGGCCAGCGTCGCATGGGTCGATGAGATCGTCGTGCTCGACTCCGGCTCGACCGATGAGACCCTCCAGATTGCGCGCGAATTCAACGCCCGCATCTATGTCGAGCCGTGGAGAGGCTACGGCCCTGGGGTCAACTCGGCGATCGATAAATGCACCGGCGACTGGATTCTCAACCTGGACGCCGACGAAGTCGTCACGCCGGAACTGCAGGCAGAGATTCAGTCCCTCCTATCCGGAAACCCCGAGTTCGATGCCTACATGATTCCGCGCCTCAACCTGGTGATCGGCCGCTGGATGCGGCATGGCGGCGTCTATCCCGACCCCAAGCTGCGCCTCTTCCGTCGCGGGACCGCACGGTTGCGCGAGGATACCGAGCCGCACGCTACTCCGAAGTACGACGGGCCAACCGGGCGGCTCAAGGCGCACATGCTGCATTACGCCTATCCAAGTCTCGACGTCTATCTCGAACACATGGTGCGCTACAGCACGGCGAGCATTCCGCTGATGCTGAGTCAAGGCAAGACCAGCACCAGTCTGCCGGCATTCGTCGCGAACATCTTTCTGAATCCGGTCGCGACCTTCGTCTACAACTACTTTCTGCGTCTGGGTTTTCTAGACGGACGCGAGGGGTTTGTTTTCCACCTCTACCACTCGGTCTATGTGAGCTGGAAGTATGCCAAGGCGTGGCAGGCGGCGCGGAAGATCTAAGCCGAGCGTATTTATTGGGTCGGCGTCGCGGGTATGCGCTTGCAGGCAAGATGATCGCCCTGAACCCAATCCAGTACCGCGGTCTTGCTGATCTGCCAATCCACGGTGAATGTGTCCGGACCTGTAATGGAATACATAAAGCGGTTCGCCGCGTAGCTGGCCTTTGTGTCTTGCGAGATTGGCGACGTCATTGTAAGGACGCGATTTTGCCACCCCTCGTGACTGGCGTAAGTGGCAGCTCCGAAATTATTGGCGTCAAACTCGACCAGGCTCTTTTGCTGGGCATCGTAGCCAATCAGGTATTTCGCGACGTAGCCGGTGGCAGGTTGAACGTCTTGCTCGGTGAGTTCCAGCCATTTGCTATGCAGAATCGTCGTGCCGGTGAAAATTGACTTATGCGGCTTGGCGTTGCGGAAGGCGCCTTCGCAGTCCCATGTTCCATTGAACCGAAACCCACCTTCAGGGAGCGCGGAAAGCGGTTTGCTGCCTTGTGCTCGGGCTTGGACAGCAGCGCTCGATAAGAAAGCGACACAGGATAGGACCGCTATGTAGCCACAAACGCAGCGCATGAATTTGCCTCTCCTGACCAGATTGATTCTTGAGACTCTTTAGCCGCACAAAAGTAAGTCAACAGCCTCTACCCTGCACTTTGCGCGGCCGGGTTCGCTGTACGAACCAGCGATTCCAAAGCGTCGCCCGCCTCTCTCACGCTGTCTTCCCCCCGCACCTGGGCGCCGATGGCCGCGGCACGCTCCCGATACTTCGGTTCAGCAAGCATCTCGCGTATCAGGCTGGCGGCGGTGTCGGCGCGGTAGCGATGGCGCTGGATGACCTTGGCTACCCCCAGCCTTCGCACCCGTCGCGCATTGTCGGGCTGGTCGTGGCTGTAGGGCATGACCAGCATCGGCTTGCCGGCGCGAAGCACCTGGGCGGTGGTGCCCACTCCGCCTTGATGAATGACCAGCGAAGCCCGGGGAAAGAGCTGCGAATAGGGCGCGTATTCGGCAACGCAGATGCTCTCGCGAACCTTATGCGCGGGCAGGTTACGCGGATCGTTCCCGACAAGCAGCACCGCACGCTCTCCTAATTCTTCGGCGGCCAGAGCGCTCTGCTCGTAAAAGTCCCCGGCATCGAGCACCGCCGCCGAGCCGAGGGTGAAGACCAGCGGAGGCGGGCCGGCCTGGAGGAACGCCTCAAGCTCCGGCGCCAGTTCCATCTTGCCGGCATCGCCGTCGTAGAAGAGGAATCCGGTGGTTCGCGTGCACGAAGGCCAATCGGGTTGAGGCTCGCCGATCACCGGCGAGAAGAGCGCCAGCACCAGCTCGGTCGAAAACTTGGCGTCGAAAATCGGGTCGTCGCCCGGCGGCAGACCGAGCTCTTCGCGGAGGTCGTAGATCGGCTCGGACCATTCGCGGGTAACAAAGCGCGCGAAACGGGCGATCAGGTGGCCCATCCCCGGCACCAGCGCCTGCAGCTTGGCCAACGTCGGATACGGCGGCAACACCGGCGGGTCGTAGGCGGAGAAGAAAGAGAAGGGCGCGAGCAGGTACGATGCCCACGCAATCCCGGTGACCTCGGCGACGATCGGCCCGGCGTAAGCGAGTTCCCCGCTGACCAGCAGGTCAGCGCCACCGTCCGCCTTCACTGCCGCGAGCAGGTCTTCATAGCTCTCGCGGATGGCCGGAAAAAGGAACTCGCGCAGGCCGCGCTCCGTCCCCTTCTTGATGTCGTAGATCATCGCGACCAAGCGGCTGTCGTGGGGGTCCTGGTCGGGACGGGTGCGGTGAAAACCGATGCCCAGAGGCTCGATGCGGCTGCGAAACAACTCCGGCACGGCGAGCACGGGGTCGTGCCCGCGCCGGCGCATCTCAAGCGCGAGCGCGATCAGCGGATTAACGTCGCCGAGCGTACCAAAGGTCGTGAAAACAATCCGCATGCAGGTGAGCTGGAGTCTCCACTATGACGGTAGCTGATGGCCGTGGATTGGGGGAAGTGGCTGGGGGAAATGTTAATAGATGTAAACGGCGCGAGTTACTTCGTAACGGGCGCAGCCTCTGCGTCGATCCAATAGGCGTTTCTGGCTCGGACTTCGAGGTCCGGCCTGTCCTTGAGTCTGAGCTCCAGGACGTGGAAGCCGGGATCGGGCGATTGCGGGCTAAAGCTCAGGACGTAGTGGTTTGGCAGATCGTTGGCAATCTGGACCAGATCACGGTTGAGCATCTTGGAGGTTTTAAGGGTGAAGTATTCTCCGCCCGTAAGTTGCGCGACCGATTCGGGAATATTTCGTTTGAATCCATCGCTCGCGGCGATGTAAGCCAGGCGAGGCAGCCTGAGCGGCGGCAGCAGATCGCTGGCGCAGTCGAGCGCTTGCACGGCGCGGTTGCCGTTGGCGTCGGGGTCGGAGCCCTTCCCCATGCAGCCGCCAGGCCCGTACGGCGTCGAGGAGTATTCGCTTCCTCCGGGACGAGGCGCTTTGGACGCCTCGTGCTTGAGCGCGATCTTCTCGCTGGAAAAACCAAAGCTGTAGATCGAGGTGTTAGTGTCATCGACGGCGCGCAGGGCTTGCTGAAAGGTGCTCTGGCTGCCGTGATCGATGGTCTCGCTGAAGAGCAACAGCACGCGCCGGTAGGCTGGTGGCTGCTTGCGCAGCAAGTCGATCCCAAAGCTCAACGAGTCGAGAATGGCCGCGCCGCCATCTCCCGCGCTCAATCTCGAGACAGCATCTGCCGCCGCGGCCTTGTCTGTAGTAAAGTCGAGATCGAGGTGAGGCCGGCTGTCGAAGCCGACCACCGCGATGAGATACGGTACATTCCCTATCACCGAGTCGAGCACAGACGCGAGGCCGGCATAGTCGTTCAGATGCGCCGCTCCCTGGCCGCCGGTCTGCATGACGACGACAACGGCGATGGGTTGCGCATCGTTGTCTTCCTCCATACGCAACCGCTGCGGAACCCCATTGTCGGTAAGAACAAAGTCGTTGGCGGTGAGCTCGAAGACAATTTCGCCGCTCTTGGTCTTCACCAGCGCTGGCACAAGCACGAGATTCGAGCGCACGGAGAGTGTGGTTGTATCGGGACCCGCTGGCGGATTGGGATTGGTCTGTGCGCTGAGCATACCCGCCCACAGCACGAGCGCGCCAAGGAGAGCGGATATGACTGCTCGAGTGGTGACAACGATCCGCATGCAGGTGAGGTGGAGTCTCCACTATGACGGTAGCTTACGGCGGCGATTGGGGGAAGTGGGTTGGTCGACTGAGCACTTGGATTGGGTCCGTTCACGCAAGGTATGATTCGCTAGGTGCGGCTTGTTCTGGATACTTCGGTGCTGGTGGCCTCCATACGCAGTCCGAACGGAGCCTCGCGGCAACTTTTGCTTCACGCATTCAAGCGAAGTTACGTACTTCTAGCTTCAGTGCCCTTAATAATCGAATATGAAGCGGTCCTGACCCGTGCAGAGCATTTGGCGGCTTCCGGACTTTCGATCCGGGAAATCGACGATTTCCTGAATTCGGTGGTCGCCGTCTCCGACCCAATTCGATTGGCCTTCTCGTGGAGACCGATGCTCCGAGACCCGGATGACGATATGATTTTAGAGACGGCTGCCAATGGCGGAGCGAATGCGATCGTGACCTTTAATCGAAGAGATTTCCCCGAAGCACTGAGTCGCTTCGGAATCGAAATCCTGTCGCCGGGCGAAGTTTTGAATCGGGTGAAACTCTTATGAGCGAAGCAGAAATCTCTTTACGGCCATCGCTGGTCGATGAAGCCCGCAAGGTGGCCGAAGCAGAAGGTGTTGCACTGAATCAGTTGGTCAATGCCGCGGTCGCGGAAAAACTAGCAGCAATGCGCACAGAGAGCTATTTTCGCGAACGGGCCGCTCGGGCGGACATCCCTCGCGCGATGGAGATTTTGAAGAAGGCTGGCGTGGGCAATCCAACGCTACCCGGAGACGAGATTCTTTCGTGATAAGTGAGGGCGGTTAATCGGTTTCATTTCCGATCCGCTTTAGGAAACTTCTTCCAGGATCTCGTGCCTGCCGGGAATCATGTTCTGATGAAGCACCCTGCTTATGAAGACGCCGCGCTTCTTCGGATGGTAGAAAACGACGTGCTTCCCTTCTTCAATCCGTCGAAATCCAGGGTGAACAGAGTCGCAACGCCGACCCAGCGCTGGGCTGATCGCAATACGAGCGAAGCATGCGGCCAATTTGTCCAGGTAAAGCTCTGCTTGCTCCTCACCCCAAACGTCAGTCGTGTAATCGGCGATGTCAGCCAGGTCGAGCTCGGCCAGCGAGGAAAGGCGATACCCGCTCACTATTCGGCTCTGCCGGTTACCTCGGCGCGCCTGCGAATTCGGGCACGGATTCGCGCGATGACGTCGCCTTCAGCGATGCCGCTATCGATCCCGGCTTGAATAGCCGTGCGTAGCCCATACAGCTTCGCTTGATCCTCTCTTTCGTCCGCCTCCAAAGCGCGCAGTCCAGCCCGAAGTACTTCGCTGGCGTTAGCATATTGGCCGCTCTTGATCTTGGCGGCTACTAGGTCATCCAACTCCGGGGTGAGGTTAATGTTTCGGGTTGGCATTTTGGGGATCCTCACGTTAAGAGTAGGACGACTGGCAATAGTTGGCAATCAGTCTGGAACCCTAACCACTCAGGCTCTCAGCTTCGCATCGAAACCGCGCCCCCAATCATCCATTGATTGCAAAAGAATCTCGCGCACAAGAAGGCGTCAATGAGCACAGTTCTGGTTACCGGAGGCTCCGGCTTTATCGGCGTCCATTCCATCCTGCAGCTTCTCGCAGCAGGCCATCAGGTACGCACCACCGTCCGCAACCTCAAGCGCGAGCCCGACGTGCGCTCCATGCTGAAAGTCGGCGGAGCAGACACCGCCAGCCTGTCGAATGACCGTCTCACCTTTTTCGCCGCCAGTCTCGAAGACGACGCCGGCTGGAAGGAGGCCGTCGTCGGCTGCGACTACGTGCTGCACGTTGCATCGCCCATTCCGCCCCACGCCCCCAGGCATGAGGACGAGCTCATCATCCCGGCCCGCGAGGGGGCCCTCCGCGTACTGCGTGCCAGCCGCGACTCCGGAGTCAAGCGCGTCGTGATGACGTCTTCGTTCGCAGCCATCGGTTATGGCCACGACGAGCATACGGCTCCCTTTGATGAGACGTTCTGGTCTGACCTGAACCACCGCGAAGTGGCCGCCTATCCAAAATCGAAAACCCTCGCCGAACGCGCCGCCTGGGACTTCATCACCAAAGAAGGCGGGAGCCTCGAGCTCTCGGTCGTGAACCCCGTCGCCGTCTTCGGCCCCGTGCTCGGCCCGGACTACTCCCCCTCGATCCTCATCGTACAAAAGCTGATGGACGGCGCCCTGCCCGGCTGCCCTCGGGTCAGCTTCGGCATCGTTGATGTACGCGACGTCGCCGACCTTCATCTCCGCGCCATGACCCATCCCGCCGCCAGGGGCGAACGTTTTCTCGCCGTCGCCGGCGACAACATGTGGATGCTCGATATCGCCAAGCTCCTGAAAGCCCGCATGGGCGAGGCAGCAAAACGAGTGCCCACCCGCCAGCTCCCCGATCTGCTGCTCCGCGTCGCCGCTCTGCGCGACCCGGCAGTCAAGCTCATCCTCCCCGAGCTCGGCGTCGTCAAGAGCGCCACCAATGAAAAGGCAAAGCGCGTCCTCGGCTGGGCTCCCCGCTCAAACGAAGAGTCGGTGATCGCCGCCGCCGAAAGCCTGGTGCGGCTGGGCCTTCTGAAGAAATAGCTCCAAAGTAGAATCGAGATACGATGTTCACCCTCATCCGCCCGCTCTTCCCATACTTCCGCCGCTACCGGCGTGATTTCTTCTGGGGCGGACTCTCGATCATCCTCAGCAACGCCATCGCGGTTCTCTTCCCGCTGGTCGTCGCCTTGGTCATCGACGGGCTCAACACCGGCGTCACCCGGCGCAAAATCCTGATCTATTCCGGAATGCTGCTCGGCGTCACTGTCGGCAAGGGAATCTTCCTCTTCCTCTCCCGCCTCATCCTCATCGGTATCTCGCGCGACATTGAATTCGACCTGCGCAACGACCTCTTCGCGCAGCTCGAAAAACAGCCCGCCTCCTACTACCACCGCAACCGCACCGGCGACATCATGGCGCGGATGACCAACGACCTCAACGCCGTCCGCATGCTGATCGGCCCGGCGATCATGTACAGCGCCAACACGATCCTGTTTTCCGTCGGCGCACTCTTTTTTCTGATGCGGATCAGCCCGTTCCTGACCTTGGTCGCGCTCGTCCCGCTCCCGCTCGCGAGCATCCTCGTGCAGGCGCTCGGCCGCAAAATCCACGACCGCTTCGAACGCATCCAGGCCATGTTCTCCGATATCTCGGCGCACGCGCAGGAAAACTTCTCCGGCGCGCGCCTCATCCGCGCCTTCGCGCAGGAAGAGGCGCAGATCGCCTCCTTCGACAAAGCCAATCGCGAATACATCCGCCGCGGCCTCAAACTCGTGCAGTTGATGGGCATGCTATGGCCAACGCTCGAGTTCGTTCTCGGCCTCGCGCTCGCGATCACGCTCCTGGTCGGCGGCCACGAAGTCCTCACCCATCGCATCACCGTCGGCAACTTCGTCGCCTTCAACACCTACATGATGATGATGACCTGGCCCATCATCGCCGTCGGCTGGGTCGTCAACCTCTTCCAGCGCGGAACCGCCTCAGTCATCCGCATCAACGAACTGCTCACCGAAGAACCCACCATCGACGATCGCGACGCCGACCCGGGAATCCCGCCGACCTCAAGCTCCGCGGAGAGATCGAATTCCGCAACCTCACCTTCGCCTACCCAGGCGAAGCGGCAATGCCACTCGACGTTCTTCACAACATCTCGCTCAAAATCCCCGCCGGAGGAAGCCTCGCCATCGTCGGCCCCACCGGCTCAGGCAAGTCCTCGCTGGTCAGCCTCATTCCGCGCCTTTACGATGCGCCAGAAGGAACAGTCCTCCTCGACGGCCGCCCACTCCGCGCCTATCGCCTCGAAACCCTCCGCCGCAACATCGGCTTCGTCCCTCAGGAAACATTCCTCTTCAGCGAAACCCTGCGCGAAAACATCGCCTTCGGCGTTCCCGCTGCCACTGACGAAGAGGTCTTCCGCGCCGCCGAGGCCGCACACATCCGCGCCGAGTTCGACGAATTCCCCAAAGGCTTTCAGACCATGGTCGGCGAACGCGGCGTCACTCTCTCCGGCGGACAGAAGCAGCGCTCAGCGATAGCCCGCGCCGTCCTCCGCGATCCCAGCGTGTTGATCCTCGACGACGCCCTCGCAAGTGTCGACACCTACACCGAAGAGCAGATCCTCAACGAACTCCGCCGCATCATGCGCGGCCGCACCACTATCTTCATCTCCCACCGGATTTCAACCGTCCGCCACGCCGACAACATCGCCGTTCTCGTCAAAGGCCGCATCGTCGAGTACGGAAGCCACGAACAGTTGCTCGCCCGCGAAGGCTACTACGCCAACCTCTTCCAGAAGCAACTTCTCGAAGAAGAGTTGGCCGTAGTGGGATAAGCCCGAACCCCGGACTTAGGCGGACCGGACCGCCGTTGTACACTGACAGCCAGTGCCCCCTCACTCACGATCTAACAATCTCCTAAAAGGACCTTCGATGAAGCAGGCTCTGCTCGGTGTGTCTCTCGCGCTGTTGTGTGCAACAGCTTCGGCTCAAATAAAATCAGCCGACACGGTCATCCGCCATGGCGTCGTCATCACCGTCGATCCACAGGACCGCGTCGCCGAAGCCCTCGCCATCCGCGACGGACGAATCGTCTTCGTTGGCTCAGATGCCGAAGCGGCCCAGCTCATCGGCCCAGCAACCCAGGTCATCGATCTCGCAGGCCGCGTCGTCACTCCCGGCATAATCGATACCCACGCCCACATTCTCGAGGGCGTGACCGACAAGCTCTTCAAGGCCGACCTCACCAACGCCAAAAGCGTCGCCGAGATACTCGCAATAGTAAAAACCCAATCCGCCAAGACCCGGGCAGGGGGCTGGGTGCAGGCCTTCGGCTGGAACGAAGGCGTCATCGCCGAACATCGCCCACCCACGCTCGATGAGCTGGACTCAGTGACTGCTGGCCACCCTGCGCTCCTCGAAAACGTCACTCATCACTTCGGGATGGTCAACTCCGCAGCACTAGCCTCCGTAGGAATCGATGCAGCGTCCAAAGATATCGAAGGCGGCACCATCGTCCGCGGCCCCGATCAAAAACCGACCGGCATCCTCAGAGAGAAGGCGCAGAACCTGGTCATCAATGCCATCCCACCGCTCTCAGCCGAGCAATATCATCTAGGCATTCAAGCCGCATTGGATCTCATGCACTCTCTCGGCCTCACCGGGGTAAAAGACATTGTCTACCCCGATGCATGGAAGGCTTACCTCAGCTTCGCTAAGTTCGACGGCCTCACCGCCCACATCTGCCCGCTCATGTGGGCCGGCTCAACCCTCGACTCGGCGAAAATAACCCTCGCTGGAATCCAGCAGGCCCGCATCGACACGCGAGCCATCCCGGCCGGCGACCTTCAGGTCTGCGGCGCCAAGATCCTTCTCGACGGCAGCGCCGTGGGCCATACCGCCTGGCGCAACGAGGACTATGCAGCCAACCCCCACTTCCCCGGCCCGCCCGGCCGCGGCTACCCGCTCGTCGACCCCAGCCAATACCAGGCCATGGTGAAGCTCTTCAACGCAGCCGGAGTCCAGGTCGGAACCCATGCAATCGGAGATCGCGCCATCGACCTCGTCGTCGATACCTACCTGGCCGCCCTCCAGGAAAATCCTCAGGTCGGCCTGCGTCACTCCATCATCCACGAGCACGAGCCTACCGTTCACGCCCTCGAAGTCATGCAGCAACTGCAATCGAAGTACGACGCAGGCATCCCCGAAACCCAGGCATCTTTCCTCTACTATCTCGGCAATTCGTTGTCCGGAGCCTTCGGCCCAGAGCAGTCCCACCACCTCATGCCCTTCGCCACCTATCGCAAGCTCGGCCTAATCTACAGCAACGGCTCCGATTTTGCCGTCACCCCTATCGCTCCGCAAATTGGCCTGTGGGCCTCGGTCGCCCGCGAGCCGCTCAAAGGAACTTACGGTCCGCATCCCTTCGGCACCGCCGAATCCGTAGACATTCACACCGCTCTCCGAAGCTACACCCAGTGGTCCGCCCACCAACTCTTTCTGGACAAAGAAACCGGCACCCTCGAAATCGGCAAATGGGCCGACCTCGCCGTCTGGGACCGCAACCCCTACGCCATCCCTACATCCGAGATAAAAGACATGAAGTGCACGATGACGCTATACAAAGGCAAAGTCGTCTTCGAAGCTGCGCACTAAGGCAACCTCTGCCTTTTCCCAGTCCCTAAGTGCCTAAGTCCCTAGTCCCTAGTTAAGCCATCCACTGGCAAGACTCCGGCGCCGCCCCATCTCCACCCTCATAATGCTCCAGCGCTGGCGTGATCACCGGAAGCGCCGCGGCGCTGATCCGCTCCTCAACCGTCCGCAGATTTCTCGGGATCATCTTCTGCGCGCCAGGGTCGAGCGCCACCTGCTGCCATGCCTCGCGAACGTTACGGATATCGGCGATCGCATTGAGCAGCTTCTCCTTCGACTTCTCGTGCGAGCCCTGCAAAGCCAGCGCAAGCATCGCCGCATAAAATTCGCTTAGCGACCTGGCCGGAGTACCCCCCACATCCATGCGCAGCCGCGCCTGCAAGTGAATCAGAATATCGAAGACCCGCTTGATCGCCCGCCGCCGGGCATGCACGTCGCCCGCCTCGATGCCCTCGATCGCGCGATACAGAAAGCGCACCATCCCGTCGTAGAGCGCGATGATCAACTCAATCCCGTTCAAACCCGCCAGCGACTGCTGCTGATAATTCATCTCCCGCCCGTTTCTATCGATCGCTCGCGGCTTCATTCAGCCGTTGTTGTTCTGGTTGTACCCGGTGATCGAGGAGTAGATTTCGTTGATCTCATCGAGCTGCGTCGGAATCTGCTCCAGCTCGTAGTTGGCCTCGTTTAATTCGGTCGTCAACTTCGCCTGCTGCGCCGAGATGATCGTGTTCTCGTTGGTGATGTTGGTCTTCAGGCTGCTCTCCTCCTGGCTATCCTGCTGGACGGCGAGATAAATCGCCCCGCTCGGAGCGCTGTTTCCCAGCTCGTTCAATGTGTTCGTGAAGTTGCCGCCAAATGACGTATAACTCGCCGAGGGCTGCAGGAAATTCACCACATCCTGATAGTTGCTGTTCAGCTCCGCATCCAGCGTGTCCGTGTTCAGGCTTAGCGTGCCATCGTTGTTGAGCGAGATACCCAGCTGCGTGATCGACGTCAAACCATTTGACTGCGAGCTCCCGAATTCGACTGCCGTCCCCGTCGTCGTGTCCGTCAGCCCGCTTGAATCGACCACGATCGTCCCGGTCGAACCGCTCACCGAGTTGATCAGGCTCAGCGTTACCGAGCTGCCTGAGGTCACCGCCGTCGCCGTCACGCCCAGGTTCGCGGCATTGATTTTGGCGGCCAGCTGGCTCACCGTGTCGCCACCCGAATCGGTCGAGATCGTCTGCGCCGGCCCGCCGCCCACCGAGAGGTTCACGCTGCCCGAGAGTGAATCGCTCGCTCCTATCGTGGTCGAAGAACCCACCGCCTGCGCCGCCTGGGTAAAGGTCAGGGCCGATTCGAGCGCCTGTTGCAACGTCGAAAGCGTCGGGCTCCCATAAAGCGGCTCCGGGTTACCCGAGGAATCGTTTCCCTCCTGCGTATTCAGGTCCTTCACCACAGCGTTATATGCGGTCACAAAATCGCTCACCGCCGTCTCGACCGAGGAATTGTCGTTCGTGATCTCCACCTGCACCGGCGAGCTCGGCGCCGCCTCCAGCAGCTGAAACGTCACCCCCTGGATGGCATTCGTGACGGTGTTCGAGGCGCTGGTCAGCGCGATCCCGTCCACGGTAAGGCTTGCGTCGGCGCCCGTCTGGCCCACATGGTTTAACTGGATCGTCGCATTGCCGTTGCCGGTATCGGTCAAGCTCCCCGAGATCGTAAAGTTCCCCGCTGCGCCGCTCGCGTTGCTCACCAGCGAAAGCTCCTCGCCCCCGCTGCCGGTCACCACACTCGCCGTTACCCCGGCGTTGGCCCCGTTGATCGTCGCGACAAGATCGGAGAGTGATTGCCCGCCCGAGGCCGCCGAGATCGTATGCGCCACCCCGCCCACCGTCACCGTAAAGCTGCCGGTCAGCACATCGGCTTCGCTTGCGATCGCGTCGCTATAGTAAGAGGCCGTCGATGCCAGGCTGTTCACGACCACGGTATGGCTCCCGGCCACCGCCGTCGTCCCCGCCGAACTCAGCGCCAGCACGTCGGTATTCGAACTCGAACCCTGTTTGCCCGCCAGCACTCCCTCAAAGTCCGTCAGCGAGGTGACCGCCGTCGCCAGCGACGACAGATCGGTCCCAATGGATGTCAGTGCCGTGTCCTGGCTCTGCAGCGCGGTCAGCTGAGTCGTCCATGGCGTCTCAACGTTCTTCAGGTTCGCCACGATCGAGGCGACCGTCGTGGTCACATCAAATCCCTGCCCACTCGTCGGCGAACCAAAACTCAGCCCGACTGTTCCCATTTGCATTGCCTCCCGGCGGCAAGTGCGCCAGTATCCCTCATCGGCAAGACGGCGCTCCGCGTGAACAGGCAGTGCAATCGAGGGACCGAAGAGGGCCCGATATCCTTCGAAAAATCACATGCCTGCCTCCACCGGATAACCTGCAATCGCTCCAAAAAAGCAGAGAGGCGCGTCAGCTTCGGCGCACCTCTCTGTCTGCCTAACTTCCGGAGATTATTGCAGCAGCTTCAAGACTTCCTGCTGTACGCTGTTGGCCTGCGCCAGCGCCGAGATGCCCGTCTGGCTGAGAATTTCGTACTTGGACAGGTTCGAACTCGCCTGGCCGTAATCGGTCTGCGTAATGCTGTTCTCCGCCGAGATCACGTTCGTCTGTTGCGTGCTCTCGACATTCGAGACTGCATTGAGCGTGTTGATCTGCGCGCCGGTGTAGCCGCGCTCGGCCGCCGTGTCCGTCACCGCCGTGTAAATATCGTTCAACGCGGTCTCCGCATTGGCTTGCGAGGTCAGACTGGTCGCCGACAAATCCTCCGCATCCGCCGTCACCGGGGTGTACACCAGGGTCGAGGTCGCAGTGCCGCCGCCGCTGGTGTAGACCAGCCCGGCGCTCCCCGTGCTGTCGCCCACGCTCGCGCTGCTCAGCGCCTGCAGATCCAGAGAGTCGGTGAAGCCGCCGCCCGCCGTGCCGTCGCCAGTGAAGATGATAAAGGGCGCCGTGCTCCCGAAGACCTGGTTCCCGTTGTAAGTGGTGGTGCTGCCGATGTTCGAGATTTCATCGAGAATCGACTGATACTCCGAGTCGGCCGCCGCGTCCTGAGTCGTGTTCAGCGTGCCGTTGGAAGCCTCGGTCGCCAGCGTCACCGCCCGATTAAGCAGGTTGGTCACCTGCGACAGAGCCCCATCGGCAACCTGCAGCAGACCGACCCCCTGGCTGGCGTTGGTCGCCGACTGGGTCAGCGCAGCCGAGTTGGCCGCCAGCCCATTGGCCAGCGAAAGTCCGGCGGCGTCGTCCGCCCCGGAGTTGATGCGCGATCCTGACGATAGCTGCTGCAGCACGGTCTGCAAGCTCGCCTGGCTCGAATTGAGATAGTTTTCCGCGTAAATCGCCGGGATATTGTTGAGAACACCCAAAGCCATGATTTCGCTCCTTGATACTGTTTTGAGATGGACGGCACGCTTTCCCTGCTTTGGGTGCCTGACCGGAGGACGAACGCTTTTGCTCCGGGTCACCTTGCGGAAGGAATGCGATTACACAACCCCTTCATCGGCGACCCCCTACCGCACTTTAGGCATCTCCCCCTCGCCGGCGACCGGTCGCAGGGGCGCGATACTCCACATCCCGTTTCGGGAAACTACCCCGGGGCCTGATCCACTCCTGCCCAGTGACTCCCACAGGCCGCATCTTCATCGTTTGCTCCACTTGCGCCGATACAACCCTAAGCAACCATCGGAGGCGGCGTCATGATCGAACTCACCCGGCTCAACGGCAATCCTCTGTACGTCAACTGCGACCTGATCAAATGGGCCGAGGCCGCTCCAGATACCCTGCTCACGCTTATCAACGGCGAAAAGATCGTAGTCCGCGAGTCCTGCGCAGAACTGGTCGAGCGCATGCACAAGCATCGCCTGCTGCTGCTCAGCGCGCTGCTTGAATCGGTGCACGAGCCGGAAAGCTTCCTGCGCGCCGCCGCCACGGCCAGCATATCCGGCCCTTGGAGCCGCACCGCATCCGAGACCCGATCTGAGGGCAGGCCGGCCTATCTGCGCGATGACGACCATCAAGGCGCCGGCTAGAGCATTTCCTGTATAGGTGCAGACCGAAGGGACACGCTCAGCTGACCTCTTCCTTAAGAAAAGGCCAACATAGCCTCCGTTAGAAAGTTCACAGTAATACCGGAAACGCTCTAGCTTGTGCGTTTCGCACGAAAGCCCAATCGATACCTACAGAACGATGGACACGTAAACCTCAATGGACAAAAGCAGCGTCATCGGAGTCATTACCGCGATCGCCGCCATCGTCGCCGGACTATTGATCGAGGGCGGCAGCCTCGGCCAGATCCTGCAGCCCACCGCCGCCATGATCGTCTTCGGCGGTACGCTTGGTGCGGTCATGCTGCAATTCCCAATGCCTACCGTGATCAGCGCCTTCAAACAGGCAGTGCAGGTCTTCCTCAGCCCAAAAAAGGACGGCGGCCAGGCGCTGAAGTTAATCATCGACTTCGCCAACAAGGCTCGCCGCAGCGGCATCGTCTCCCTCGATCAGGACCTGCCCAACATCCACGACCCATTCCTCAAACAGGCCATCATGCTCGCCGTCGACGGCACCGAGCCCTCCGAGCTGCGCAAGATCATGGAAATCGAGATCGAGAAACGCGCCGAGAGCGATGAGCGCGTCCCCGCCATCTTCGAGTCCGCCGGCGGATTCTCGCCCACCATCGGCATCATCGGCGCCGTGCTCGGCCTCATCCAGGTCATGCAGCACCTCGACAAAATCGAAGAGGTCGGCCGCGGCATCGCCGTCGCCTTCGTCGCCACCATCTACGGCGTCGGCGCCGCCAACCTCATCCTGCTGCCCTCCGCCGGCAAGCTCAAACTCCGCATCCACGAAGAGCGCGTCCACAAAGAGATGATGCTCGAGGGCGTCGTCTCCATCCTCGAAGGCATGAATCCGCGCATGATCGAGATCAAGCTGCAAAGCTTCTTAGCCGAAGACAAGAAACGCAAAACCCCCGCCCGCGCCTAAGCTTCCTCCAACCACCACTGTCATCCTGAGGCGAAGCCGAAGGATCTGCGGTTCACAACAAATCTGGGTGCCCCATCCTTCGCGCACTTGGCGAAGGGTGGGTAGCTCAAATGTCGCCACTTAAACAAATGTCATCCTGAGGCGAAGCCGAAGGATCTGCGGTTCACAACAAATCTGGGTGCCCCATCCTTCGCGCACTTGGCGAAGGGTGGGTGGCTCAAATGTCGCCACCTAAACAAATGTCATCCTGAGCGGAAGCCGAAGGATCTGCGGTTTGCTTCAAAGCCGCGCCGCAGGCGCATCCTTAAATTCTCTCTTCAGCTGAAATACCCGCGGTTCCAGCGATTCCCAGTCCCCATGTCCCTGGTAACTATTCCCTAGTCTCCTAAAAGCCGATAGCCAACCCATGCGCCCCAAAAAACCCAAACCCCACCCCAGCCACGAACGCTGGCTCGTTTCCTACGCCGACTTCATCACCCTCATGTTCGCCTTCTTCGTCGTCCTGTACGCGACCTCCAAGGCCGACATAAAGAAGCAGGTGCAGATGGCCAACTCCATCGACTCCGCCTTTCGCACCCTCGGCCTCTTTCAGCAAAACCCCACCAAAAACGGAGCCGCCGGACTCGCCCACAACCAGGAAGGCCCGGTCATCCCCATGAACGTCATCATGGGCGACGAACTCATGGCCCCGCCAGCCGTCAAAACCGATCTCGCGAAATTACAAGAGCGACTCTCCGGTATGCTCTCCAACCAGATCGCCGAACACATCGTCTCCATGCGCATCGGCCGCGACGGCCTCGTCATCTCCCTCCGCGAAGCCGGATTCTACGACAGCGGCTCAGCCGACGTGCATCCCAGTTCCCTGCCCATCCTGAACAAGATCGCTTCCACCCTCGCCACCACGCCCTACGACATCCGCATCGAAGGCCACACCGACAACGTCCCCATCCACACCGAACACTTCGACTCCAACTGGGAACTCTCGACCACCCGAGCCACCCGCCTCACCCGCATCTTCGTCGCTAACAACTTCGCACCCTACCGCATGTCCGCCTCCGGCTACGCCGAATTCCACCCCGTCGCCACCAACGAAACCACCGAAGGCCGCAGCCAAAATCGCCGCATCGACATCATCGTCCTCCCCCGAACCACCCCCCACCCCGAACTCCAAATCCCCCAACCCGAAAATAACGCCACGAAGGCCAAGCGATAGCAGCACAAACCCCGCCATTCGGAGGTCCTGACATTCCAACAACCGCCATTCCAAGAACAAATGTCATCCTGAGGCAAAGCCGAAGGAACCTGTCCTGACCCTGAGCATCGCGAAGGGGAAGGAACCTGCGGTTTGCCTAAAGCCGCGCCGCAGGCGCATCCTTAAAGCTATTCGCGTGGCCACTCAGCGATCTCCTTCCACAATCGCCATTTCAAGAACAAATGTCATCCTGAGGCGCAGCCGAAGGACCTGCGGTTTGCCTAAAGCCGCGCCGCAGGCGCATCCTTACATCACTCCCCCATGCCCAAGAACTACTACACCTACATAGTGGCCAGCCGCTCCCACACGCTCTACATCGGAGTCACCAGCAACATCGAACACCGAATCTGGCTGCACAAAACCGAAGCCCACGAAGGCTTCTCCGCAACCTATAATTGCAACCGCTTGGTATGGTTCGAAACGTTCAGCAACCCCGCAACGGCGATAACGCGCGAGAAAGAGCTAAAGGGCTGGCGCAGGGCCAGAAAAATCGAGCTCATCGAAAAAGCAAACCCAACCTGGAGCGACCTCAGCGAGAACTGGGGAGCGCTCTAGCCCTCCAAACAATCGCCATTCCAAGAAGAAATGTCATCCTGAGGCAAAGCCGAAGAGCCTGTCCTGACCCTGAGCATCGCGAAGGGGAAGGAACCGGCGGTTTGCCTAAAAGCCGCGCCGCAGGCGCATCCAGTTCAGCAACGCTGAAATCCAAACGATCACCCATTCCCCAAACAAATGTCATCGTGAGGCAAAGCCGAAGGAACCTGCGGTTTGCCTAAAAGCCGCGCCGCAGGCGCATCCAGCTCAGCAACGCTGAAATCCAAACAATCGCCATTCCCCCTCACAGATGTCATCCTGAGGCAAAGCCGAAGGACCCGCGGTTTGCCTAAAAGCCGCGCCGCAGGCGCATCCAGCTCAGCAACGCTGAAATCCAAACAATCGCCATTCCCCCTCACAGATGTCATCCTGAGGCAAAGCCGAAGGACCCGCGGTTTGCCTAAAAGCCGCGCCGCAGGCGCACCCAGCTCAGCAACGCTCAAAGTCAAACAACGCCATTCCAAGAACAAATGTCATCCTGAGCGCAGCGAAGGACCTGCAGTTTGCTTCGAAGGGGCACGGCTTCAGCCGTGCCAACCAGACCGTCGGAAGACGGAGGCCGAAACTGAATGCCCCGCCTGACGGCGGTCAACCTGAACGGTAAAACCCGTCTGACCAACGGTGAACCCCAAACCCGCACGTACGCGTTTTGGAGATATATCATGGCTACTGAAGAAATCCCTCTCTCAAAGAGGGTCTCGACTTACTTTTCGCAGCTCTCCGCTGTCGCCGCAGATCTAAACTCCATATCCGACCAGCTCGGAAAATCGATTACCGAAATCGACACCGCCCTCAAGACACTAACCCTCGCAGACATTTTGCTGAAGGCAGTGGTAACGGCCAATCTTGGAATTTACGAGAATATTATCCCGGGCCAGGGTCTCCGACCGATTGAAAACAAAGATCTTAGCCAAAAACAGGGGGAGGGGGGTACCCTCGCGACAGACTCCTCCAAAGGGAAAGGGCTCCCTTCGCGGGCTGGAGCAGCAGGCAGTAGCGAGCAGATTCTCAGCGCCAGGTCCACGGCAACGGCCCGACGTTCGCTAAACCGACGGCACGCTCCTGGTTATTTCGATATAGTTCGGGTGTCAGAAGCCCAACGAGCGAGGCAACGATGACTGACATCGCAAGGTGGAAAGTCCATGGCCCGGTAGAAACCCTGAGAACCGAGTTCGCAACCTGGGACCCCGATCAAGGCGACTGGCAACCGGGCGAACACCTCAGACTGACCTCCTTCCGTCCCGATGGAAAAGTCAGCACGAGCGACGCCTACAACCCCGACGGGTCCGTTGCCCATTCGCGATGGCTCTACGACGGCGCTGGCCGGCTGACCGAGACCCACTCCTGGATGAACGAAGGGCCGATCGACAGGACACAGTACTTCTACGATGAGACCGGCCGCCACATCCGAACCGCCCACCTGAATCAAGACGACACTCAAACGGACCTCGAATCCTGTAGTTACGATTCCAACGGCAGGAAGACCAAGGTTCGGTTTCTCTTCCCTCCCCCTGCCGAATCTGAATGCGAAGCCGGGACCGCCTGCGGAGCAAGCACCGGCTACGCCATCGAAGGGACGGACTCGCACTACGGCGCACCGGGAGCCGCCACGATGACCGTCACCTACGATGAAAAAGATCTCCCCTCCAGGGTTCTATTTCACAACGCAAGCCACCGCGTAGTGAAGTGCGTTGACTTCGAGCGCGACAGCGAAGGACGGTTGTTGAGCGAGAACACGCACGGCAGCGAAGAGTCCCCATTCCAGACCATCCTCGATCGGCTTCCCGCCGAGCAACGCCAGGAAATGGCGGCCAGGCTTCAGCAGGTACTGGGCGAGACGCTCTCAAGCACAACCTACACATACGATGCCCAAAACCGGCTCATCAAACGCGAACTTCGAATGGGCAGCCTTGGCGGAGACTCCACGACCTACCGTTACGACGCCCATCACGATCCCGTCGAAGAAACCGTGGAACATAGAAGTCGCGAGGCAAGCTTTGATGAGGCCGGAAAGGCGAACTATGCCGCGGATCGTGTGAGCATGCAGCACAATCGGCTGGATTATCGCTACGACGCGCATGGCAACTGGACCGAACGGGTCGTGTCGTATCGAACCGAACCGGGGACTGACTTTCAACGCTCCAACATTGAGCGAAGATCCATCACCTATCACGACCTGGGATGGGTCGCGCGCAATAAAAAGGGCATCCCGTCGGATGCCCTGCCAGCTTTACTTTGATCGGAACCTACTGCAACAAAGTCCCATCCTCCAGCTCAGCCTTCGCCTCTTCCGGAGGAATGACCACCGCCGCCGCGACCTTATCGTCCTCTTCCAGGTTCAGTAGCTTCACTCCCTGCGTCGAACGCCCAGCCGAACGCACCGTCTTCGTATCGATGCGGATGATCTTGCCATACTGGCTGATCACCATCAGCTCGGAGGTGTCGTCGACCAGGTTGATCGACTGCACCTTGCCGTTCTTCGCCGTAGTCTTGACATTGATCACGCCCTTGCCACCGCGAGTCTGCAGCCGATACTGATCGACATCGGTCCGTTTGCCGAATCCGTTGCTCGTGACCGACAGAATCAGGCTAGCGGTATTCCCGCCCTTGCCGTTTGCCACCCGTTCCTTCGGAGTCGCAGCCAGCCCGACAACATAGTCGTTCTTGCCCAGGTCGATCCCGCGTACCCCATAAGCCGGACGACCCATCGACCGCACGTCGTTCTCATCGAACCGGATCGCCATGCCCTCATGCGTCGCCAGGAAGACGATCTGGCTGCCATCGGTAATCCGAACGCCGACCAGCTCATCATCGGTATCGATGCCGATCGCAATAATGCCGCGCGCCATCACGTTGCAGAAGTCCTTCAGCGGAGTCTTCTTCACCGTCCCCTTCTGCGTCGCGAAGAAGATGAACTTGCCCTCTTCCTCCAGGTTGCGAACCGGCAGAATATTCCGCACCGTCTCGCCCGGCTGCAGGTTCAGCAGGCTCGCGATTGCCTTGCCCTTACCCGCCGCCCCAATATCCGGCACCTCATAAACCTTCAACCAGAAAACTCGACCAGTATTGGTGAAGCAAAGCAAGTAAGCATGGGTCGAATCGATGATCAACTGCGAGACGAAATCCTCCTCGCGCGTCTTCATCCCCAGCCGCCCCGTCCCGCCACGCCGCTGCTGGCGATAGGTCGAGATCGGAGTCCGCTTCAGATATCCCGAATGCGAAACCGTCACCGCAACCTGCTCGTCGGCGATCAGGTCTTCGAGCTGCAACTCAGCGCTCTCGTCGACAAGCTGCGTACGCCGCGCATCGCCGTAGAGCTTCTTGACCTCTTCCAGCTCCTTCACGATCACGCCGCGAAGCTTCTTTTCCGAAGCCAGAATTGACTCATACTCGGCAATGTTCTCGCGAACCAGGCCCAATTCCTTCATCAGCTCATCGATCGAAAGCTGAGTCAGCCTGTAGAGCTGCAGTTCGAGCACGGCATCGATCTGCCGATAGCTCATCCCCGGAGCGACGTTCAGGTTCGTCGTGTCCTTATCGAGATTGATGACGATCTCGGTAGTCAACGACCACGTGCGCAAGTTCTCACGCGCCTCAGCCCGGCTGCCCGATCCACGAATGATCTTGATCACGCGATCCAGGTTGTCGAGGGCAATCTTGTAGCCCTCGAGGATGTGCTCCCGTTCCCGCGCCTTGCGCAGCAGGTACGCCGTACGACGCCGCACCACATCGACGCGATGATCGATGAAATGCTGAATCGCCACATGCAGAGGAAGCTCTTTCGGCTGGCCATTGACGACCGCCAGAAAGATCATCGAGAAGCTTTCCTGCATCTGCGTGTGCTTGTAGAGCTGGTTCAGCACGATCTGCGCTTCGGATCCGCGCCGCAGCTCGATCACAATCCGCATGCCATCGCGGTCGCTCTCGTCGCGGACCTCGGTGATGTCGTCGATCACCTTCTCGTGGTAAAGCTCGGCAATCCGCTCGATCAACTTCATCTTGTTGACCTGGTACGGAATCTCGCTGACGATGATCGCCTGCTTTTCCTTGGTGATGTTCTCGATCGCGACCTTGGCCCGCATCAGGAAGCGTCCACGCCCCGTGGAGTAAGCCTGCGCAATGCCGCTGCGTCCATAGATAAAGCCGCCCGTCGGGAAGTCCGGCCCCTGCACATGCTTCAGCACATCGATCAATCCGGCCTGCGGATTGTTGATCATCTCGATCGTCGCGTTCACAACCTCGGTCAAATTGTGCGGAGGAATGTTAGTCGCCATGCCCACCGCAATCCCGTTCGAACCATTAACGATCAGGTTCGGGATTCGCGTCGGCAGAACCGTCGGCTCCATCGTCGACTCGTCATAGTTCGGCGTAAAGTCCACCGTCTCCATGTCGATGTCGGCCAGCATCTCGCTGGCAATGCGCATCATGCGGCTTTCCGTATACCGCATCGCCGCCGGCGGATCGCCATCTACCGAGCCAAAATTCCCCTGGCCATCGACCAGCGGGTAGCGCAGGCTAAACGGCTGCGCCATGCGCACCATCGTGTCATAGATCGCCGAGTCGCCATGCGGATGGAAGACACCCATCGCCTGACCTACAACCTTGGCGCACTTGGCATATCTCTTGTTGTGCTGCAAGCCCATCTCGTGCAGCGTGTACAGGATTCGCCGATGCACCGGCTTCAGCCCGTCGCGAACATCCGGCAGCGCCCGCCCCACGATGACCGACATCGAGTAAGCGAGATACGAGCTGCGCATCTCCTCTTCAATATTGATCGGGATAATACTCGACGCGCCGGTCGGCCCGCCAGTTCCGTTCGCGCCACCATCACTGCCATCGCCGCCTAAAGGAAGCAGCGGATTTTCATCATTTGCCATAGTTGGGTTCCATCGGGAAGGTCAGCTGGCGCTATCGGAGGGAAGTGTTTCCAAGCTTGGGATTCGGGCCAGCTAATACCGGTTCCTTTGTTTTCTATCTATATGATAGAGAAAAGGTTAGTTCATGGCAATCGGGTTTTGAAATCATTAAGTTAGGAGGTTGAAAGGGATTAAAACAAACGTTAATTAGGCGTTCCGTAATTAAATATTATAGACTACAATTTAATTAATACAACCCGAACCCAAAAGGATGTTAATTGGAACGAGGCCCTCAGGTTGATACGCGATTGCAGTCGGTTGGGTCTCCTGAACCCTATCGCGCGTTCATTCCGTTTCCGCTCCCCCCAAAACCTGAGCTCGTCTGGAATCTCGATCTCACCCGCGCCCTCTCCGCCGCCGATTTGATGTTGGGCCGACTCGATGGAATCAGCCGCACTCTCCCCGACATCAGCCTGCTCATCTACTTCTACAGCCGCAAAGAGGCCGTACTCTCTTCTCAGATCGAGGGCACGCAATCCACTTTAGCGGAGCTGCTGCTCTTTGAAGCCAATCAAGAGGACCCCGCGAATCGCCAGGATATTCTCGAGGTTTCCAACTACGTTGCCGCCATGGATCACGGTCTGGCCCGGCTGCGCAGCGGCTTTCCTCTTTCATTGCGCCTCCTTCGCGAAATGCACCGGGAACTGATGCGCAGCGGAAGGGGCAGCGACCAGACGCCAGGGGAATTCAGGCGTTCTCAAAACTGGATCGGCGGCAAACGGCCTGGCGTTGCGGCCTATGTGCCCCCTCCGGTGGAGGAAATGAACCGGTGCCTCGACGCGCTGGAAAAGTTTATGCATGATGGCGCTCGCGAATTTCCGCCGCTCATCCAGGCCGCGCTCGTTCACGTCCAGTTTGAGTCGATACATCCCTTCCTCGACGGCAACGGCCGGCTGGGAAGATTGCTGATCGCATTGCTGCTCATTGAGCGCAAGGTAATTGCCGAACCCCTTCTATATCCCTCGCTCTACCTCAAGCAAAATCGTGCTCGCTACTACGAACTCTTACAAGAGGTACGCTTCCGGGGAAACTGGGAGGCCTGGATCACGTTCTTTCTCGACGCCATCGCCGCGACCGCAGAAGAGGCCGTAGGCCTGGCCCAAACCATCCTGCAGCTCTTTCAGCAGGACGAGCGCAAAGTCGCAGAGTCCGGGATTCGCCGCGGATCGATCGATCAAGTCTATCGGCGCTTTCAGCAATCTCCGATCATGCAGGTCTCCACCGCAGTTCGAAAGACCCAGTTGAGTTTGCCTACCGTGATTCGCGCCCTTGAAGAACTCGCACGCATAGGGATTCTCCGCGAGATTACCGGTAGGGAGCGTAACCGCGTCTATCGCTATGAACAATACGTGGATCTGCTCAACCAAGGGACCGAACTCTAGTTAGCGGGCCAAACCCGGCAAAGCGGCCACGCACAACACCACCTGCATCACCAGAATTCCACAAGTAGCCACCAGAAAGATCCGCCGCTGCTTCGTCTCCAAAGCATCGGCAAAGACACCCCCTATAAAGGTCAGCAGGAACGGCAAAGCCCAAAGCCAGGGCTGCGCTTGAACTCCGGTCGTGATGACGAAGAGCAACGGCAGCGCGACCAGTAACGCGGCGAAATTCCCAAAGTAGCGCGACCGCTTCACCGCCAGAAACAACAGCAAAGCAATCCCCGCCGCCAGGGTGATCCCAGCATTCGGCATCGACATAAAGAATATCTTCGCCGGCGTGAGCGAGAACCATATCCGCGCCGCGCCGCTTCTGAAGGCATACGCAAACGCATCCGCCCGAAACCCATACGAAGCAAACAGCAGCAATAGCGTCCCAATCCCCGAATAAACAAAAATCGGAATCAGAAACGTCCGCCGCCCCTCAGCCAGATAGATCATGAATCCTAGAGAGAACAGGAAAGCCAGCAACACCGCCGAAACATGCGCCGCTGCCGTGAACCCAAACGCCGCCGTCAGCAGAACAATCCGCGGACGCCACTTCTTCCGCGGCGCCTGCATAGCATGCGCAACGCCAATCGCCGTGTAGACCGCTGCAAACATCCCGAACGCCGCCAATATCTCAGCATTCGGAGAAGTACACGCCCGGACAACCTCCGGCGAAAAACAATAAAGCGTCAGCGCGACAAATCCGCCCTCATTCCCAAACAGCCGCCGCGTCACCCACCAAAGCGCCGCTCCCAGGCAGAGTCCGCAGAAGATAAACGGCAGCCGCATCAGCAGCAGTACATAACCAATCTGGTGCCGCAGCTCCCAGGGAGAATTTTCTGGAGATAAGCCAGCAAGAATTCGCTCAATCGTCAGCGGCAACCCCGCCGCCCGGTAAGCCAGCGTTCCGTCGTGAATGTTGCCGCAACTGGTGAAATACCCCGATAGCGGAGAAGGCCGCTCCCACATCTCCCGCCCGCATTGCGCATACCGATAATCTTCCTCGGTCAGCTTCTGGTGGCGCACCACCCAATAGCACTGGCAAAACAGGAGAACCAGCAAAACTGCCGCAATCCGCTGCGGACGATCGAATCGGAATTTGCGAAGTCGCTGGAAGAAAGACATCGTTCAAGTGTCAGTCTACTAGACCGGACCGGACCGAAAGCCGACCAATCCAGTCCCCGATGAATACGGCCAAGCCTATCTCAATTCAAGAACTTACCTGGATTTTTTTCGCTTGCACGATTAAGCTTTCACGCATCATACTTTCAGCAACGAAATTGACCTAAGGAGGTTCTTATGTCGGCAATTCATGAAGGTCAGTGCGGACTCTGTTCCCACTTCGGCGAGACCCACAAGGAAAACGCGAGGCTCGTCGCTATTCTCTCCTCGCATCAAGCTCCCGACAATCTCGTTGACGAATGCGGCCACCCCAAACACGCCCCGCTCCACCTGAAAGTTACGCCGGTCAGCGGTTGCGACGGCTTCACGCCAGCCGCTGCGGCTTAAGATCGTGAAGGAATGAATAGAGGCTCCGCTTCTCTCTCCTGGTGCGGCAGCCTCTTTAGTATTGTTCCCGGCGACGTAGAACCGTCTCCGGGAGTGCGCACAGCTTTGAGACCCGCCCCAGACAGTCGCCAGGATTGGCTGCAATACCCGCGAGGCCATTAGCTCATCCCACATCCGTCCGGGATCACGCCGCCAATATACCGCGCAGACTGCCACATCCCGCTCCAGCCTACGATTCAAGATACCTTGACACGAACTTTCGCCCTTCTGCGCTTAGTAAGGTAGGGCGGAAATAGCAAAGGTGTCTGCGGCCACGCTATAATCCCGCATCGCCGGAGCGGAACGTATGACTACTCTAGCACCGGGGCCGGCTGGCTCCGACAACTCGATCACCGCATTGCTGGTGCACCTCAGCGCTGGAAATCGAGAGGTCGAGGCGCTCTTGATTCCCCAGGTCTACGGCGAACTGCGCCGCCTGGCCGCGCGCTACATGCGGGCCGAACGCGGCAATCACACCCTGCAGCCCACCGCGTTAGTCAACGAAGCCTACGCGCAACTGGTCAAACAACCCCAGGTTCCCTGGCAAAGCCGCGCACATTTCTTTGCCACTGCCGCCAAACTCATGCGCAACATCCTCGTCGACCACGCTCGACGGCGGCTGGCCGCCAAACGCGGTGGACTCCAGCGTCAGGTCACGCTCGACGAAAAGGTCCTTCAGGCACAGAATCGCACCGTCGATGTCCTGGTTCTCGATCAGGCCCTTGAACGCCTCGCCGAGTTCGACTCGCGGCAGGCCCGCATTGTCGAGCTCCATTTCTTCGGCGGACTTAACTTTGAAGAAATCGCCGAGGTTCTCGAGGTCTCCGAGAGCACCGTCAAGCGCGACTGGAGCATGGCCCGAGCGTGGCTGAAAGGGGAACTCTCCAAACAGCCATGACCCCCGAACTCTACCAACGCCTGAAGCCGCTGTATGAAGCTGCCCTCGAGAGGCCGGCCGAAGAGCGCCACCAATTCGCAAAGGAAGCCTGCGGAGACGACGACGAGCTGAGGCAAGGATTGGAGGCGCTGCTCGTCGCCAGTGACGACAGGTCGGGAACCCTCGATGCTCCCCTCGTCAGCCTGAGAGACCACTACCTCAAGCGGCAAAGGTCCTTCGCTGATGGAGATCTCATTATGGGGCGCTTCCGGATCATCCGCCTTTTGGGTTTTGGCGGTATGGGCGAGGTCTACGAGGCAGAGGACCGTCTTCTCCAAGGCGTTCATGTCGCCCTGAAGACGATTCTCCCGGACATCGCGGCCGATCCGGAATTAAGGAAGCGATTTGAGAGGGAGGTATTGATCGCGCAGCAGGTCACGCATCCAAACCTTTGCCCAATCCACACAATTTTTCATTGCGAGGAGCCCCCACCCGGCTTTTTGTTCTTGACCATGAAGCTTCTGCCGGGCAAAACTCTGGCGACGCGATTGCGCGAGACGGCTGCAATGTCAATCGAGGAAAAACTTGCCGTCCTCAGCCAGATGGCCCTCGGACTGGCGGCCATCCACGCCGCGGGAATCATTCATCGCGACATCAAGTCCAACAACATCATGATTGACGACGCCGGCTCCGGCTTGCGCCTGTGGATCACCGATTTCGGATTAGCCCGCGCCTACGAAACCGACTCAACGATATCGATTTCGGGAAAACTGACGATCGCGGGAACACCCGGCTACATTGCCCCCGAACTCTATCTGGGGCACCCGCCTTCTCAGGCAAGCGATCTCTTCGCATTCGGCGTCGTCATGCACGAGGTCTTCACCGGCGAAAAACCGACTCTGGCGCCAGACGGGTCGTCCTACCTCGTCAGTCGCGAGTTGAGATCTCCGCCCGTGCCTCCTTATTGCGTCGAGTTGGTGACCGAGTGTCTCCAAAATGACCAGAAACGAAGATGCACGGCATTTGAGTCGGCCCTGGAGAGAATCGATCCGAAGCTCGCCCGAGAGCGTCGGGGCCCGGCATTCTGGACGCGCCGCCGTTTTGTGGCAACCGCGGCAACCTCAGCCGGCGTCGTGGCGTCGGGCGCATGGTGGAAGTGGGACGAAATCGAGAACCTGCTGTACCCGCTGCCGAAAAAACGCTTCGTCGCACTCCTGAATTGGCCCAAGACCACCGATGGGCAGGTCACGCCCATGTTGACGGGAGTGCTCGCGGCCATCAAGAGTGAATTCGCGCGAATCGAGGCATTCGACCGGGACTTTTTCGCCATCTCACCCGAGGATGCTTCCCTGGATATCACCGGCGCCTCTCACCTGAAAGAGATTTGCGACCCCCTGGGAGCCAATTTGGTGCTGGCCGCCTCGGGCTTACCTCGCTCGGAACATTTTCAGCTGTTTCTGCGGTTGTTAGATCCCCTATCGGGCAAGCCGCTCCGGGAGAAGACAGTAAGCTCTGGTGTCGATGGCATAACGTCGCTCCCAGGCAAAGCAGCTCAGGCCGCGGCATCATTGCTTAATCTTGCGCATTATTTGCCAAACAAGGAAGGGGCAACGCCGGGGACGCAATCCGCCGACGCCTTCATCGCCTTCCAGGCGGCCGAAGCACTGAGGAAGCAACCAAGTGACGCTGGGCTCGACGCGGCTATAGTGAAATACAAGGATGCGGTCGAGCTGGACCCGAGCTACGCTATAGCTTATGCGAAACTAGCGATCGCTTTTTGCCGCTCTTACGATCTCCATCGAGAATCGGGGGCCCTCGAGCTGGCCCGAGGGAACTCCGAACGTGCGCTGGCGCTGGATCCGGCTCTCGTTGTGGGCTATCTCGCGCGGGCCTCGGTACTCGACGAGAAGGGCGACGAACCAGGCGCACTAGAACAAGTGGCAAAGGCGCTCGCGCTCGATCCTTCCAGCCCCGATGCCCTGCAATGGCGCGCGGGTATTTACGCTCGCCTCGATAGATGGGCCGACGCCGAACGCACGTACCATCTGATATTGGAAGCCCGACCCAACTCCTGGGTCACTTACAACAATTTAGGCACTACTCTCGACCGGCAGGGAAAATTCCAGGAAGCTATACAGGCCTTTCGCGCCGCAACTGTCGCGGCGCCCGGAAGCTCCCTTGCCTGGAGCAACCTCGGCGCGGAATATCTCGAGATTGGTGATTTCGCAAAGGCAACCGAAAGCTTGAAGAAGAGTTTGGCGGCGAAACCCGATTTCGATGAAGCGGTGGCAAACACCTCCCTCGCCTTGCGTTTTCAGGGCAAGTATCAGGAAGCGTTGCCGTTCGCTCAGAAGGCGGTGGAACTGAATTCGACTGACGACTTCAACTGGTTAGAGCTCGGAGAATGCTACTCCTCTTTGCCTAATCGTAAGACGGATGCTAGGCGCGCCTATCTGCGGGCGGAGGAAGAGGCGGAGCGGCAACTTCGAACAGACGCAACCAATGGCCCCATGTGGATGGTGCTGGCTCTCTACCAGGTGAAGTCGGGGGACTCGAAGAACGCCCTTTCGCTCATTCAAAAAGCTGAATCGCTAGGGGCGGATGATATGGATTCGCAGCTGTACAAAGCCAGAATCCTCGAACTCCTCGGCAAGAGAGATGATGCGCTTGCTACCCTCGCTGCTTGCTTTCGAAGAGGGGCTACCGGCTGGCAGTTGGCGGCTTTTCCCGACCTGCAATCGCTTCGAAAAGACCCTCGATATCGGGAGATGGTGCGATCCAGGTCTTCTACATCCGAAACGAGCTTGCAATCGGGAGGAGGAGGGCCCTAAAGATACCTTGCGGAAATTCGACCTTGTGTGTAACGTTCGTTACCCAGCGATCAACCCTGGCTGTAAGTTCGGGCTGGTCACAACTTTCAACCGACTAGATTATCCCCGAAAGCGAGTGTTCCCATGGCAACCAAGAAAAAGGTATATCAACATCGCAGGCCCATTTCCTCAGTTATCACCTTGCCCGATCCCGATAATTATGAGGTCGCGGGCCATGCCGAAGTTGGCGGCTTCATCGAATGGAGATGCGACACGCCAAATTACCCTGACTTTGACATCGTGTTCATCTATTCCAATCCCTTCAATGACATCCCTGAGGGCTTCACGGTGAGCGGAAGTATCAGCAAGCCGGTGGTGCTTGAGGTTGTGAATGCAAACGAGTATGAGTACAAAGTCCGGCATTACCCAAAAGGAGGAGGCGCCTCCACGGATTCGGAAACCAAGTTTGGTCACACTGTGCCTTGCAAAAACTGTCCCACGGGCGGCTGACCATCAGTAGCCAAAAGAAGTGGCCCCGGGACCTCTGTCTCCGGGGCCCCGCTTTTAGTTATTGTGTTGTTACGTCGCCGCGACCAATGCCGGCTCAGGTTCCTGAACGGCCCTAATTTATTTGGGCATTCGCTGCGTCTGGCAGCAATCAAGCCCCGCCCCCCAGCGCAGTTGCTATCGGACACTGCATAGGCTAGATCGCACCCAATAACAAGCGGCCCGGAGACTTTCATCTCGGGGCCGCTCGCTTGCACTTACTAAGTTACCGCGATGCAATCAAAACCACCTGCGGCTCCCCGCCATACTTCGCTTCCTGCACCTGCTTCTCCAGCTTCGACTTGGGTACGTCCACGTTCAGCCCGGAGACATTCGGAGCAAGCACTTCGTGCAGAAAGTACTTCTGGCCATACTTGTCGAAGACCAGCAAGCTGCCGCGGTCTGACTGCTGGTCGGTTTGGGATGTAGTGGTCTCGGCCCGAAAGTGCTTGTCCGCACTCTCGATCATGATCACTCCCCGCTGAGTCGACGTGATGGTGTAAGTGTCCGCCGGGAGCAGCTTGCCGCCCGCGGTGAACTCGAAGGGCACAGTTGCCTGCACCGCAGGCGTCTGTCCCAATACTCTGGCCGCGGCGCCCAGGGTTGAAAGTGCGAAAAGCCCGATTGCGATCTTCCGTTTCATGACCGCACCTCCTTCTGTGAAGTGTCTTGACTACGACCGCCTTCACTCTCTTAAGCGGAGATAGGCACAAAATCGTGCAAAGGAGCTTTCAGAGCTTCATCTTTTGAGGATGGGGAAGCTTACTAGCGACAAAATTTCAGCCCCCTCAAACGCCGTTAAATTTCTTTGGCACGAAACGCCTCTGGTTTCCGCTTTAGAGAGTAAAGATGGGCGGAGGTGAAGGTGTTTGAGCGTCTAGCCGCTTCGACGCGGGTTTTTGCCCCCCTGGAGTGCTTTTTGTTGGCAGGATCCGGCGAAAACCACGCTATAATCCCCAGCATTGCTGGAGCCGAAAGCATGGCTACTCTCGCACCGGAGCCGCCTCGCTCCGACAACTCGATCACCACATTGCTGATGCAGCTCAGCGCCGGAAATCGAGACGTCGAGGCCCAGCTGATTCCCCAGGTCTACGGCGAACTGCGCCGTCTCGCAGCCCACTACATGCGCCAGGAGCGCGGCAACCACACCCTGCAACCCACCGCGCTGGTCAACGAGGCCTACGCTCGTCTCGTCCAGCAGCCGCAGATACCTTGGCAAAACCGCGCACATTTCTTCGCCACCGCTTCCCAACTCATGCGCCACATCCTCGTCGACCACGCCCGCGCGCACCAGGCGAACAAACGAGGAGGAATCCAGCGTCAAGTCACGCTGGACGACGCGATCCTCAAATCACAGAACCGGACTATCGACGTCCTCATCCTCCACGAGGCCCTCGAACACCTCGCCCAATTTGACGCTCGCCAGGCCCGCATCGTCGAGCTCCACTTCTTCGGCGGACTCAAATTCGAAGAGATCGCCGAAGTCCTCGAAGTCTCCGACCGCACCGTCAAACGCGACTGGAGCATGGCCCGAGCCTGGCTCAAAGGAGAACTCTCCAAAAAGCCATGACCCCCGAGCGCTGGAAACACCTAAAATCGCTATTCGAAGCTGCCCTGGATCTACCAAAGGAGCAGCGTTCCCGATTCGTCGACGAGGTGTATCGGAATGATCCTGAATTTGGAAAGCCTCTCGATGAGCTGCTAGCGGCCCACGAAGCGAAAACGGATTCTCTCGATGCACCGTTAATCGACTTCAGGCTCTTCGGTCACCTGGCTGAAGGCGAACTTGCCGCTGGGACCCTCCTCCTTGGCCGCTTCGAGATTGTTCGACATCTGGGCTCCGGCGGCATGGGCGACGTTTACGAAGCAATCGACCTCGAGCTCGGACGAATCGCCCTGAAAACTATCCGTCCCTCGATTGCGAAGAATCCCGCCATCCTCTCTCGCTTCAAAGAAGAGGTAAAGCTCGCCCGGAAAGTGAATGGGCCGAATATCTGCCGCATCTACGAACTCTATGTACCCCCACCGGCGGCCGGCTGCCCCTGTGCGGCTTTCCTCACCATGGAGTTCCTCGAGGGCGTCACCCTGGCCGAAAGAATCGCCAAAGACGGCCCAGTTGCCCCGAAGGCAGCGCTGGGAATCGCGACCCAACTATGCGCAGCCTTGCAATCCATCCACGGTGCGGGCGTGGTGCATCGCGACCTGAAGCCCCGCAACATCATGCTGGTTCCGCGAAATGGCGTAGAACAAGTCGTGGTCATGGACTTTGGCCTGGCACGCGCTGTATCCGTAGATTCGCCCATAGCCGAGACTGGGATCACCATGCCCGGCACCATCATGGGAACCCCCGACTACATGGCCCCCGAACAATTCGAGCCCGGCGGCAAGGTCAGCCCGGCGACTGATATCTATGCGTTGGGTATTGTTCTTTACGAGTTAGTAACTGGCCTGCGACCATTCGCCGCCCCCACTCCCCTCGGAGCGGCGGTAAGGAGAGGCCGCCAGCCCGAATCGACTTCGTCGATCCGTAAAGGAGTTCCGCCCGTCTGGGACGACGTGATCTTTCGATGTCTCGAGTACGAACCCGAACACCGCTACCAGTCCGCCGCCGAGGCGCTTGCCTCCCTCAACCAACATGCCCTTGTCGTGCGATTTCCGCGCGGACTACGAGTCGCTCTGAGCCGGCGAGCGATGCTTACGGCGGCATCTGTGGCGCTCCTGTCCCTTGCAGTCGGAGGATGGCGTCTCTACCGGGCCTCCAGAATCCAGACCCTCTCGCCCGAAGGCCAACGTTTTTACAACCGGGGGATGATGGCTCTGCGCGACGGTACTTACCTGCAGGCGATTAAAAACTTTAAAGAGGTAGTCATTCTCGATAAGAAATTCGCGCTCACCCACGCCCGCCTAGCCGACGCCTGGGCCGAGCTCGACTCCACCGGCCAAGCTCAGGCAGAAATGCTCCAGGCCGCTGCGCCAGAAGCGCAAGACACCATGCCGGATTTGGGCCGGGAATACGTCGACGCCGTCCGCAAAACGCTCATTCGCGACTACTCCGCCGCAGCGCAGGACTACGAAGACATACTCAACAAGCTTCCCGAAGAGCAAAAGGCGCAAGGCTATGTCGATCTGGGAAGGGCCTACGAAAAAGCCGGACGGATCAAAGACACCATCGCCAATTATGAGCGGGCAGCGAAGATAAATCCCGACGACCCGGCACCCTTCGTTCACCTCGGCATTCTAAAAAGCCGCCAACGCGATCCCAAAGGCGCCGAAACCGCCTTCAACAAAGCCGAAGCCCTTTACCAGGCCACCAGCAATCAGGAAGGCCTCGCCGAAGTAGCTTACCAACGCGGCTACACTGCCAACGAGGCGTCGGACTCGAAGCAAGCGCGGGAATATCTTAATAAGTCGCTGGTCATAGCTCGAGAGATTTCCAACCCGCAGCTCGAAGCTCGAACGCTCACCCAGTTAAGCAGTGTCGAATACAACGCCGGCAACGAAGACCAGGGCATAGAAGATGCCGACCGAGCCCTCAAGGTCGCTGTGGACAACGACCTTGAGTATTGGCACGCCGACGCAGAGATGCGGCTAGGCAACGCATACCTACAGAAAAACGACTTCGTTGCCGCCGAGTCGCATTCTCAGGATGCACTGCGGCTTGCACGTCAGTACCAGCACCCGCGACTCGTAGCCGATGCCGCCTTCACTTTAGCAAGCATCCGAGAACTTCAGGGGGGGCAGTGCAAGGAAGAGACCGCCTTCGCGCGGGAAGCTCTGACATATTTCAAAGATTTTGGTTTTATGGATAACGCCGCAAACTCTTCGACTCTCATAGTCCAAGGCGAGCTATGCGCGGGAGATTTTGCCCAAGCCCACGAAGACAGTATTGAACTGGTTCGGACGGCCGAAGCCGCCAACAGCGACGTCTCTCTCGAGTATGCCGAGGATATGGCGGGGGCCGTATCCTCGACCCTCGAAGATTACCCGGACGCCCTCCATCACTATGAACGAGCGCTCAATCTAAGCCGCATCACTCACGACAATGAAGCGATTCAGGAGATCAGTTGCGCGGACGCTCTTTGGCGCCTTGGGCGATATGACGATGCCGAATTGGCCCTCAAACAAATCCCGGACACTCTAAGGAAGCGTGCGGATATCACCCTATACATAAATGGTGAAATAGTACCGATGAGATTGAGCCAGGGAAGATATCGGGAAAGCATCGCCGTATCACAAGCGGCGCTTAAGACCACTTCCGGGCTCTCCGTGGAGCAGATCGCAGGTTTTCGGCAGGTAAGCGCTTTAGCAGAAGGAAGACTTGGTGAAACTAGGTCAGCCCACGTCGAGGCAGACGCGCTTCTGAAGATAGGAATGGAGCACTCCGACGAGGAAATCATTTCGCAGGCCGAACTAGTGAATGCAGAGCTCTTCCTATCGGAAAATCACCCCGAGAAGGCATGGCCTCTGTTGGAAGCCTCAAACCAGTATTTCTCTAAGACGGGGATGAAAGAGTCGCAATGGAGAAGTTTCTTCCTGCTGGCGGAGGCCGCTAGCGCGTCCGGAGATACTGTCGCTTGCTCCAGAAATGCAAAGAAAGCGCTTGACATTCTAAATAATCTGGAACAAAGTTGGGGTTCGTCGACTTTTGCTTTGTACAGTTCCAGGCCCGATCATCGACGTGAAGTACAGCAGTTATCTAACATCCTTTGAAGGTGAGCCGCTATGAGAGGCAAAACACTAAGAATTGTGCTGGCCGGCGTCGCTGTTGCAGGAGCCGCCTTCATTTCGTTTCGAATTGCCGCGCAGAGCCCCTCCAAGAAACAGATAGATGAAAGAATATCCTCAGTTGATCTTGTTGATAGGGCCGAGTTTGAGTTGGCGAGCGCCGTTGCAGATCTTAGAGAAGCGCTTGACCACGAGCACGTTGAACAACTCACGGACTCCCAGAAAAGCATAGCCACGAGCACGTTGAATTCTGCGATTATCGCACTAGACGAGGCAATATCCTTTGTCGCCCCTCCCAATCCTAAACTTACCATCAAGGGCGGATCCGTGGATTTCGAGCTCAGCCCTGCAGAGGACGACTTTAGCAATATTGCTGATCACTTGGTCAAAGTTACCTTCAAGAAACAAGTCGGTATGATCCGCGTATATGCGCCGCCCGCTTCGACAGGCGACCAGTCGTTCGAGCACGATGATACTATCACCAATAACTGGGCGATCACCCTCACATTTCGGGACGTGAATGGCAACCTCGAACCCAATAGCACCATGATGATATGCAGTTCTCCGTCGTGCTTGGTAGATGGGAACCAGGTGGCAAGCAGCGACGTCTACCTCGTGGATGATAGCGGTAAACATGGCAAATTCAAGAAAACTTCCGTCAGAAACATGCGCTACGATAGGCTTTCCCCCGATTATTGCAGCAATGTTTCCCGATGCAACCACATAGCACAGATTACAGTCGCGACTGCCCCCTCCCCTGCGATCCCGTTCACTCAGGGGTGTCCGACTACCGGTCCGAATGACGGCAAATGCTATGTTTATCTGTATAAAGACAAATAGGTTGCACAGGTGCCAGTCCTCCAACAAAGAAGCAGGCCCGGAGACTTCGTCTCCGGGCCGCTCTGTTTGTTGGAGAATTGTCCTAACTACCGCGAAGCAATCAAAACCACCTGCGGCTCCCCGCCATACTTCGCTTCCTGGATTTTCACCTGCTTCTCCAGCTTCGACTTGGGCACGTTCACATTCAGCCCGGCGACATTCGGAGCAAGCACTTCATGCAGGAAGTACTTCTCCCCATACTTGTCGAAGACCAACACGCTACCGCGGTCGGACTGTTGGTCAGTGTGAGAAGCGGTAGTCTCCGCCCAGAAGTGCGTGTCGGCGGCCCGGATCAAGATCACTCCAGACTCCGACGACGTGATGGTGTAGGTGTCCGCCGGGAGCAGCTTGCCACCCACGGTGAACTCGAACGGCACGGTTGCCCGAACTGCCGGCTCCTGTGCCACGGCCTTGGCTGCTACGCCAAGGGTTGATACTGCGAAAAGCGCGATTGCGATGTTCCGTTTCATGGCCTGTCTCCTTTTCGTGAAGTGTCTTGAGTACGACCGCCTTCACTCATATAGGCGCAGACCACGAAAGCATCGTGTCATCAGCCATCTACAACTTTCGTGGCAGGGACTAGAGCAAAAGTACAGCTAGCCTGGTGTGAGGTGCACCGCCCCGCAGGGCGTTTCTCCCCAGAAAAACGCCTGCTGAGACAAAACTCAGCCCACTACACCAACTGTACTTTTGCTCTAAGCCGAGGCTCATACTCGGCTACCTCCACCGGAAAATCCTCAGCGCAATCGCAAATGAAACCAGCAGCCAGGTAAGCAACACCAGCACCGGCGCAAACAGATGTTGCACCGAATACCCCTGCAGCATATTCCCGCGCAGCGCATCGATCGCCGCCGTTAGCGGCAGCGCGCGAATGAACGGCTGAAGAATGTCCGGAAACCGGCTCGCCGAAAAGAACACCCCAGAGACGATCCACATCGGCAGCATCACCAGGTTCATCAGCCCCGACGCGGCCTCCATCGTCTTCGCCCGCGAAGCAATCAGCAGGCCCAGCGCCGAAAAACTCAGCGACGCCAGCACGCAAACCAGCGCAAGTTGCCAGATCGGCCCCCGAAACGGCACCCCAAAAACCAGTCGCGCAAAACCGAGAAAAACCCCAACCTCGATCACCAGCAAAAGCAGCCGCGACAATAAGAACGAGGCCAGATACTGCCAGCGAGGCATCGGCGAAGCCACCAGCCGCTTGAGCAATTTCTTCTGCCGCGCCTCGACGATCGAAAAACCCAGCCCCCAGATCGCCGAGCTCATGAGGTTCATCCCCAGTAGCCCCGGAATCACAAAATCGATATACCGCGCACCCGCCTCATGCACTTGCTGGCTCGTGATTTGAACATTCTCTCGCTGGCCCGCAGCTTTCTCCAGAGCTCGGTCCGCGATCAGGCGCGCCGTCCGCGCGTCAGGATTCGTATCGTCATAATCAAAGACAATCCCATCCGGCGTCTGCACCGCCAACAAAAGGATCTTCCCCGTCGCCAGCTCTCGCTTCCCTTCTGCCTCATCGACAGCGGCCGCGCGCAGACCTTTGTCAGCGTTGAGGGATTGAGTCAGCTGTGCCGTCGTCGCCCCAACCTGCAGCACATCGGCAGGGCGATTCCGAAACGCAATACTCAACCCAACCGAGAGCAAAATCGGAAAGACGAAAATCCAAAACACCGCCTCCGGCTCACGAAAGAAGAGCCGAAAGCGCGCCGACGTCAGCTGAAATAGCGAACTCTCGCTGAGTTTACTCATCGCGCAGGTTCCTCCCCGTCAGCGAAACGAATACATCCTCAAGCGTCGCAGAGTGCGTGCGAAACTCCGTCAGATGTGCGCCCTGCGCCTGAAGCGCCGCAAAGATCAGGGGCACCGCCGTATGCAGCTCCGATACAGAAAGCTGATGCAAGCCGGCGTGAACGCAATACGAAGCCACCCCCGGAATCCGCATCAGTGCCGCCTCTTCGATCACATCTCCATCGGCCACCGCGAACTCCACAATCTGCTCGCCGCCCATCGATGCAATCAGTTCTTTCGGAGTGCCCAGAGCAATCACCTTGCCATGGTCCATCACCGCGACCCGGTTGCATAGCCGCTCCGCTTCATCCATATAGTGCGTCGTCAGAATGATCGTCCGCCCCGCGCCCTTGAGCTGCTCCACAAGCTCCCAAAGATTGCGTCGCGCCTGAGGATCAAGCCCGGTCGTCGGCTCGTCGAGAAATAGCAGCTCAGGATCGCCCACCAGGGCGCAGGCCATCGCCAACCGCTGCTTCTGCCCGCCGGAAAGTCCGCCCACTCGCGAGCTGCGCTTCTCCTCCAGCTGGGCCGTCGCGATCGACGCCTCCACCGTCAGGCCGCGCTCGTAGAAGCTGCGGAACATCCGCAGCGTCTCTTCGACTGTCAGCTTCTCAGGGAATTGCGTCTCCTGCAACTGAACGCCGATCCGCTGCTGCAGACGTTGCGCATCGGTGCGCCATTCCATGCCGAGCAGGTGGACGCTGCCCGCGTCTGGAACCGTCAGCCCCTCGCATATCTCGATCGTCGTCGTCTTGCCCGCGCCGTTCGGGCCAAGCAAGCCAAAGCACTCGCCGCGCTCCACCGCAAGATCGAGCCCATCGACAGCCGTCGTGTCGCCAAACGACTTGCGCAAGCCGTTGATCGCGAGCGCCGCACTGCCCGAGCCATTCGATATTGTCTGAGTAGCCGACATCCTTTCACCTTATTACGAGAGGCCCACGAAGGCGATGAAAAGATGAAAACTCCAGCGTTCGATGCGCCATCCCGCCTACACTGATCTCAGTCAAATGCCCTACCGCCAAACAATCCGCGGAAGCACGTATATCTTCGAAGACCTGAAGACCCTCATGGCCAAGGCCACCCCAGCCAGGTCCGGAGACACGCTCGCCGCCGTCGCCGCCGGCAACGAACATGAGCGCGTCATCGCGAAGATGACCCTCGCCGACGTTCCGCTCATTCAGTTCCTCAATGAACCCCTCGTCCCCTACGAGAGCGATGAAGTCACCCGTCTCATCCTCGACACCCACGATCGCCGGGCCTTCGCCGAAATCGAAAATCTCACCGTCGGAGAGTTTCGCGACTGGCTCTTAAGCACCGAGGTCACCACCGAAACCCTCACCCGCATCGCACCCGGCATCACGCCGGAGATGGCCGCCGCCGTCTCCAAGCTGATGCGCAACCAGGACCTCATCCTCGCCGCGAAAAAGTGCAACGTCGTCACGCGCTTCCGCAACACCATCGGCCTGCCCGGACGCCTCTCCGTGCGCCTTCAGCCCAACCACCCCACCGACGATGTGCGCGGCATCGCCGCCTCCATGCTCGACGGCCTGCTCTACGGCTGCGGAGACGCCGTCATCGGCATCAACCCCGCCAGCGACTCGCTAGCCGCAGCAATCACGCTCCTCAACATGCTCGACGACTTCCGGCTCAAGTACGAAGTACCCACGCAGTCCTGCGTGCTCACCCACGTCACCAGCACCATTCAAGCGATAGAACAAGGTGCGCCCGTCGACCTCGTATTCCAATCCATCGCCGGAACAGAAAAAGCCAATACCAGCTTCGGCATCAACCTCGCCATTTTGCAGGAGGCCTACGAAGCCGGCCTCTCGCTCAACCGCGGCACCGTCGGCAACAACGTGATGTATTTCGAAACCGGCCAGGGTAGCGCGCTCTCCGCCAACGCCAATCACGGCCTCGACCAGCAGACCTGCGAAGCCCGCGGCTACGCGGTAGCCCGCAAATTCAATCCGCTGCTCGTCAACACCGTCGTCGGCTTCATCGGCCCCGAATACCTCTACGACGGCAAGCAGATCATCCGCGCCGGCCTCGAAGACCACTTCTGCGGCAAGCTCCTCGGCCTGCCCATGGGCTGCGACATCTGTTACACCAACCACGCCGACGCCGACCAGGACGACATGGATTCCCTGCTCACCCTCCTCGGCGTCGCCGGCGTCAACTTCATCATGGGCGTCCCCGGCGCCGACGACGTCATGCTCAACTACCAAAGCACCTCGTTCCACGATTCCCTCTACATCCGAAATGTTCTCGGCCTCAAACGCGCGCCCGAATTTGAAGAGTGGCTCGAACAAATGGGCATCACCGACAAGTCCGGAGAACTAGATAACCTGAGAACTCCGCAACAACTCCTGCCTCACGCGGCACAACTGCTAGGTGAGCCATGAACGAAGGCAAAAGCGATCCCTCTGCTGACGCTCAAATCGACAACAACAATTGTCATCCTGAGCGGAGCGGAACGGAGTGGAGCGAAGTCGAAGGATCTGCTGTGTCAGCGCTCTCCGCCTCCGAACTGACCCCAACTAAGGACCCACACCCATTAACCCAACTCCGCCAATTCACTCCCGCACGCATCGCCTTGGGACGCACCGGCAACAGCCTTCCCACCAAAGAACTTCTCGAATTCAACGCCGCCCACGCTACGGCTCGCGACGCCGTCCACGCCCCGTTCGACGCACAATCCATCGCCAAACAACTCCGGACATCCGATTTTCAATACATTCAGGTTTTCAGCATGGCTCGAGATCGGGCCGCCTACCTTCGCCGTCCCGATCTCGGCCGCAAGCTTGACGATGAGAGCCGGGACGTTCTTGAAGCATTCAGGCCTAAGATCGGCGCAAACATCGTCTTCATCATCGCCGACGGCCTTTCCGCAATCGCTCCACAGAGATACGCAGTACCAGTTATCAACGCCACCCGTCGTCTACTGAGCGGATGGGAAATCGGCCCAATCATCATCGCCGAACAAGCCCGCGTCGCCCTCGGCGACGAGATCGGAGAACTCCTCCACGCCGAAATCACAGTCATGCTCATCGGCGAACGCCCCGGCCTAAGCTCCGCCGATAGCCTCGGCATCTACCTCACCTACGCGCCAAAGCCCGGCCGCACCGACGCCGAAAGAAACTGCATCTCCAATGTCCGCGAAGAAGGAACAAGCTCTGAACAGGCCGCTCAGACGCTAGCTTATTTATTGGCAAGCGCGCGCCGGCTAAAATTTAGCGGAGTTCCGTTAAAAGACGAAAGCAACGGACAACCACGAATACTGCCGGCCCAACCACCTATCGAATTGTCATCCTGAACGAAGCGGAACGCAGTGAAGCGCAGTCGAAGGACCAGAACGGCCGTTCCGTCTTCAACTTGCAAACTGCTCTAACTTCATCCCTAACTCATAAGTCTCGCCATGAGCGAGCAAATCATCCCAAGTCACTTCACGCCGCGTATACCCAGCCATCCGCCCCAACATGCAACTCAAAGCCGTCTCAACCCCAGACGCAATCTGGTTATGCATCGGCCCACTCACAATGCTCTCGATAAAACTCCGCTCCTTGTCGCGGTCGGCAAACTCAAGGTTGTCCAAGAAAGCTCCATTCGCCGCAAACGTCCCCGACCCCGGTGCGGCCGCCCGGGAATCCTCCCACTTCCAAGCATTGGTTCCAATAATCTGCATCGGCCCCGAATACGGCACCGTCGCCATCCCCAGCGCGCCAAACATCTTCAGCCCCGCATCGAATCCGCCATAAGCCCCAAACTGCGTCGACGAGAACGAAAGATGCACATCATTCGGATAAGTAAAGTCCACCTGGTAGTTATCCCAGCAATCCCCTGCATGAGTCAGAATGTTTCGTCCGCCGGTAGCCGTCGCCTTCATCGGATGCGCCCCCAGAAGCCAGTTACAAAGATCAATGATATGGATGTTCTGTTCGACTAAAATATCGCCCGAGAGAGCCGTATACCAAAGCCAGTTCCGCAACCGGTACTCATCTGCAGACTCACCCTCCCGCATCTTCTCAAGCGACGCCGGAGCGTTGTAGTTTGCCGAGATCGCCGCAACCTTCCCCAGCGCCCCACCTTGAATTCGCGTCGCAATCGCCGCAATCGGCGGCGCGCTCCTGCACTGAAATCCAACATCGACGCTCTGCGAGGCTTTCACCTTCTTCGCAATCTCCAGCGCCTGCCGCGCCTGAGCAACGTCGATGCCCACCGGCTTCTCACAATAAACATGCTTCCCCGCCGCAACCGCCGCGCCAAGATGCTGCACATGAAAAAACGGCGGAGTCGATATCTGGATCAAATCCACATCCGGTGACGCCGCCAGCTGCTCAAACGAATTCGGCCCGTGAAAGAGCAGCTTGTTATCGATCGTCGCGCGCCCCAGCCCCGCATTCACTTCGTCGAAGTGCGCCTTCCCCTTCGCCAGGTTGTCGGGAAATATATCGGCCAGCGCCACCACCTGCGCCGTCGTACTCTTTGAGAACGAAGTCGCCACCGACGTGCCGCGGTTCCCGCACCCCAGCAGCCCTAGCCGCACTGCCGAGTTCGCCGCGGAGCCAAAGACCGTCTTCGGCTTCAACAAAAGCAATCCGGAAGCAACCCCAGTTCCGGTCTGAATAAAGTCCCTACGATTCATCGTCAATACTCGATCCCTATTGCAAATCTCGCCCGAAGGGGCACGGCTTCAGCCGTGCCATTAAGTCTGCCATGAAAGCTTGGGCTTTAGCCCCTGAGGTCGCAACATGCTAACGCGCGGCCGCATTACGCCATTACTTCCCGCAAAATTCCTTCCAGATAAATCTTCTCCTGGCGAACATCCTCAATCTGCTGCGGCCCCGATGTCTCCCGCTCGATCGTCACCGCGCCTGTATAGCCAATGCTGTGCAGCTTCGTAAACACCTCTTTGAAATTCACCAGCCCCTTACCAATCAGCACCTCTTGTCCAAGCTCATCCGGATTCGTCGGCCACTTGCCATCCTTCGCATGAATGCTCCGCACATGCGGCCCCAGAATATCGACCGCATCGACCGGATTCGCCTTGCCATAAAGAATCAGGTTCGCCGTATCAAGACCAACCGCCAGATTCGGCATCGCCACATCGCGGATCGCACGTGACATCGTCGTCGGCGTCTCCTGCCCAGTCTCCATCAGAAAGTACTGCCCATTCCCCTGGCAGTGTTGCGCGACTGTGCGAATCGCGTCGACGGCACCGGCATAAAGCGGGTCGCTCGGATTTTCAGGAATAAATCCGCAATGCGTCTGCACCTGCCCAACACCAAGCTGCTTCGCAAAATCCGAGACTTGACGCAACGCGTCGATTCGCTCAGGCCGCGTCTTCGGCGGAACCAGCCCAATCGTCTCCGGTCCCTCCGTAAAGTTCCACTTCCTCACACCCGGCCCAACCACCTCAACCGTCGTCACCGTTACCGAATACTTCGCCAGCAAATCACGAAACTGCGCCACAACGTCAGGAGTAAATCCGCCAATGTAGCTGTCAAGCGAAAGGAAGCAGTTCGAGAAACCAAGATCATGCACCAGCTTGATGCGCTCTTCCGGCGCACCAAAAGGCACGATCAGCAAACCCAGCGCCATCGGCTTGAGGGGGGAGACCGGCGCAACGCTCTGCGCCAAAGATATTGGAAGCTCGCTCGCAAGCGCCGCTGCGCCGGCAAGCCCTATAAAGTTGCGTCGATTCATCGTACGTCCCGCATCGACATACTATAGCGAGGCCTTCTCGCACTCACAAAATGTTGAACTGAGCCACTTCCGGCTCGGGCTCTGGCCGGGCAAAGACGCTCTTGGCCTTTGAAATGGCCGCCCCAATGCGATTGGACCCTCGGAATATATGCCCCGCCGTCAGGCTGCCAATCACGCGGTGGTTCCCCACAGCGGCCAGCGCCATCGAAGCAATGCATCCGCACTGCGAGCAATCCGGATCGCCGCCAAACTGGCACGGCGTGATCTTCGTCTTCAGGTCCGCCGAGAGCGTGTGTGTCGTACGCGCAAAAATGCACTCCTTCGGGCTTTTCGGCGGCGACAATATCTCCTTAACCAGCGCCGGAGGCATCTGCAGCTTGGCATAGATCGGCCCCAGCCGCAAAAGCTCGTCCACCACAAAGGCGCGTTGAGCAGCGCTTAGTATCTCTTGTCCGGTCGCGCCGCGTTGCGGAGTAAACAGGCTGATCCAAATCTTCTCTACCGCAGTCTGCTCGCTCCAGAAGCGCACAAACTCCTCGAGGTATCCCACACGGTCCGCTACGTTTCCGACGATCGTCGAGTGGATCGTCACTCTGGCTCCGGATATGCTCTTCAATATCCGCTCATAGGTTGCCGGTTTCCGCCGCTCATCATGCTCGGCCTGCAGGCCATCGATGGAAACCGCAACCGTTAGCTTCTTGAATCGCCCCCACTCCGCAGGAATCACCCGGAACGCACTCGTGACAACCTGCGTATGAACCCCGCGGGCATCGAGTTCGGGAAGAATCTTTTCCAGTTCGCGATACCGAACCATCGGGTCTCCACCAACGATCGACAGATGGATCGGCTTCTCTCGGTCGACGACCGCCAGCACCCTGGCAACCAGGTCATCTCCCTTAAAGTCCGAAAGCTGCCGCAGCTCCGTGTCGCCTCCCAGGTGATTCGGCTCGAAGGCATAGCAACCCGGGCAGCGCAGCGGGCACTCCTTAGTGATCTCGATCGACAATGTCGGACGCCGACCGGTAAGAATCATCGCCCCAGCGTGCAGCACATGCGAAACTTCCAATTCGATAGCCCTCGTTGAAAACTTGGACGCAGCGAAACTCAACAAGCTTCATGAATCGGAGAAAATGCTCCGACAGTGGTCGACAAATTGGTACATGCAGGAGTGTCGCCGCAGTAAAACCACCCACTCGCCAACCCTGCTACACCGATGCTATCGTGTTTCGCAGTACGGACCATACGAGCTAGCCCAAAAGAAGCGCAGAAAGCCGCTTCCCTGCCGGGCCAAGCCACCCGTCCGCCGGAGGTTTACATGGCCACTCTTCCTATCGATTCCCGCGTCAGCAGCCACACCCACGACTTCGTCGCCCAGAAACACCGCATGTTTATTGACGGACGGTTCGTCTTCGCCGCGTCCGGCAAGACCTTCCCCGTCTACAACCCCGCCACCGGGGAAGTAATGGCCCACGTCCCCGAGGCCGAGGCTGAGGACGTCGACCGCGCCGTCCGCGCCGCTCGCAACGCCTTCGACAGCGGCCCCTGGACCCGCATGAAGCCCTCCGAGCGCGGCCGCCTCATCTGGAAACTCGGCGACCTGCTCGAACAGCACCTCGACGAGTTCGCCGAACTCGAATCGCTCGACAACGGCAAACCCGTCACCGTCGCCCGCGCCGCCGACGTGCCGCTCGCCGTCGACATGTTCCGCTACATGGCCGGCTGGGCCACCAAGATCAGCGGCTCGACGCTCTCACTCTCGTTCCCCGGCGACTTCCATTCCTACACACTTCGCGAGCCCGTCGGCGTCGCCGCCCAGATCATCCCCTGGAACTTCCCGCTGCTGATGGCCGCCTGGAAGCTCGGCCCCGCGCTCGCCGCCGGCTGCACCATCGTCCTCAAGCTCGCCGAACAAACCCCAATGTCCGGCCTACGCCTCGCCGAACTCATCCACGAAGCCGGATTCCCCGAAGGCGTCGTCAACGTCCTCACCGGATTCGGCGAAGGCGCCGGAGCTCCGCTCGCCGCTCACCCCCTCGTCGACAAGGTCGCCTTCACCGGATCGACCGAAGTCGGCCGCCTCATCGTCCAGGCCGCCGCCGGAAACCTCAAGAAGGTCACCCTCGAACTCGGCGGCAAAAGCCCAGCCATCGTCTTCCCCGACGCCGATCTCGACAAAGCCATCGCCGGAGCCGCCAGCGCCATCTTCTTCAACCAGGGCCAATGCTGCTGCGCCGGGTCCCGCCTCATGGTTCACGAACGCGTCTACGACCAGGTCGTCGAAGGAGTCAGCCAGATCGCCGGCAAAGATCAAAGTCGGCCCCGGCATGGACCCCACCACCGAGATGGGCCCCCTCGTCAGCGACGAGCAGTTCAACCGCGTCACCGGATACATCAAGTCCGGCGTCGATCAAGGCGCACAAGTCCTCGCCGGAGGCAACGCCACCGGCGACCACGGCTACTTCGTCCAGCCCACCGTCCTCGCCAAAACCACGCCCGAAATGAAGGTCGTCAAAGAAGAGATCTTCGGCCCCGTCGTCTGCGCTCAATCCTTCACCGACAGCGATCTCGACCGCATCGCCGCCGACGCCAACAACACCGACTTCGGCCTCGCCTCCAGCATCTGGACGCGCGACCTCAGCATCGCCCACAAACTCGCCAGCCGCATCCGCTCCGGAACGGTGTGGGTCAACTGCCACAACGTCTTCGACGCCTCGCTACCCTTCGGCGGCTACAAACAATCCGGCTGGGGCCGCGAAATGGGCGAAGAAGCACTCCGCAACTACACCGAAACCAAAGCTGTCACGGTGGCGCTCTAGATCACGAAGCCACAAATCGCTTTGGAAATCGAAGGCTGCGCTCAACATCGAAAGCGCAGCTTTCTTTTCCCGGACAGATGGGCCATGCGTTTCCTAGGGAGTCAGCGGTTCGTCGTCCCATCGAACGCATCAGCTATTCGGCGGTTGCCGAGTGCTATTCGAGTCGGACTGAGTCATCTGTCGGTAGAATGCAGACAAATATGGAAGCGAACGCTGCGCACTCCGAAAGGCAAGACGAGCCGTGTTTCTACCTCTACAGCCCTTCTATCGCCTCCTCGCCTCTTCACAGCGGAAATGTGTTCTATCTGGCTACCGATGAGCAGTCCGCAAGAACCCTTTGCCGGCTGTTTACGAAAGAATACTCATCCGAGGGAGAAGGACCACATTTTCTCGCCCAATCCGCGCATGACATCGAGTTCGACGAGCAGATTGTGTTGGATGAGGCTCTGGATTGGCTAGGCATGTATGGTGATCCCGATCCGGGCATATACGATCCCCCGCCCACCCCGGAAATGATTCGCTTGGCCCAGTACGCTCAACGGGCGAATATCTGGGAATCCATGCTGAGGGCGCGGAAACACGATCGAAAGATCGAGGCCGTCAAGAACGACGCAGAGCCTTTTCAGATGCCTGAGGAAGATAAGCTTAATTCAGCTCTAAATCTTCTCTTCATGTTGGCCCAGACTTACTACAAAATCCTTGAGAGCGCTCTCGGAATGGCCACTTGGTGCAGCGCACTTGACCTTGAATTGAATGAATCCTATCTCTGGACAACGAGCAATCTCCAAAATCTCCTCAAGAATCATGATGGTCTAAGAGATTTTACGGATACGTTTAAACCCTTCTTTCCCGATCTTTATCCCTCGACGATTCGCGATGTGGAGTGGAGCGATATGGTGGCTCCGGAGGTCGAACAATTCCTGAGTTCCGTACAGCGATATGTCCGAGAGAAGGGCATGTACCCACCGGAGGAGAAGTCACCTGCGTGGACGTTCGTCGAGATGTTTCGCCCTTCTGTTAACTTAGCGATTGAGCGAGCCGCTGCCTACGACCAGCGGATGCGAACATATGCTCGAAAGGCGTTTGGGTTTGGACAGAACATGAGAGAAACGCCAAATCTGCAATCAGATGGTGTCGTAAAATCCGTCTTCATTTCATACTCTTGGGATGATGACGCACACTGCGAATGGATACGCCAATTAGCAACGCGCCTTCGTGCCGATGGGGTCGATGTTTCGATCGACAGATGGTCTGCCGTTCCGGGGGATCAACTGCCAGCGTTCATGGAGCGAGCCATTCGCGACAACGAATTTGTCGTCATCGTGTGCACGCCCCGCTATAAGCGGCGTTCAGATGCTCGTGAAGGCGGTGTCGGCTATGAAGGAGACGTCATGACAGCAGAAGCCATGACTTCACAAAACCAGCGAAAGTTTATCCCAGTGCTGCGCGCCGGAGAGTGGAAGGAATCAGCGCCATCGTGGCTCCTTGGGAAGTACCACATCAACCTGGCAGGCGACCCATACTCAGAACGAGACTACGAAGATCTCGTTCGTACCTTACTTGGAATTCGCGAAACTGCTCCCCCAATCGGTGCTCCAATGGCAACGATTGCCCAGTCGAAGCGACCACCGGAATCATCGGCCCAAAAACCACCGCCCGAAGATGAAGAAATAACAATTACTCGTGTGATCGTAGAAGACATCACAGAACCGCGGAATGACGGTACCCTCGGTAGTGCTCTGTATTCGATTCCCTTTGCTCTTTCCCGTCGCCCACCTTCGGCATGGGCAGAGATGTTCACAGAGAATTGGAACCATCCACCTAGATGGACAACGATGCACAGACCTGGAATCGCCAGGCTATCTGGTTCGACCGTAACCCTTAACGGCACCACTATTGAAGAGGTAGAACGCTATCACCGCGATACTCTACAACTGGCTGTTGATGAAACAAATCGTCAATATCGCGAATGGCGCATAAACGACGATCAGCGTCGTGCGCGCGAGCAGTCCTCACGTGAAACTCACCGAAAGCGCGTCGAAGATGTCTCAAAAAACATAAAGTTCGATTAGTCCTGTTAAAGTCGCGTTTGTTGGCGGATCCTCAAGGAGAATTCACACCCCGACGCCCCCGCACAGCCAAAGCCAACTCCCGCAAAAGCCCCCGCGTCTCTCCCCCAATCAATACAAGCATCAGTAATGCTCTGCCCATAAACAAGCGCCTTGCCATCAACCAACTTCTGCACCCCCGCCACAAGATTGCTCTCAAGCATAATTCCCATGATCCGGCGATCGCCGTTCGCGATCTGCTCTGCTGCATCGCGGCAAACAATCCCCTGCCGGCGATGGTCCTTGCCGCTGTTGGCATGGCTGCAATCAATCATGATCCGCGCCTTCACCCCGGTCTTCTCCATCAACTCGGCAGTGGACGCAACCGCCGCAGCATCATAGTTCGTCACCTGCGAACCGCCCCGCAGGATGATATGGCAATCAGGATTCCCGGTGGTGAGCAGAATCGCCGACTGCCCCGTCTCCGTGGTGCCCAGGAAGGTATGCGGGTGGCTCGCTGACAAGATAGCCTCCACCGCGATCTGCACATTGCCCGAAGTGGCATTCTTGAAGCCAACGGGACAAGAAAGCCCCGAGGCAACTGGCGATGGACCTGGCTCTCGGTGGTGCGCGCTCCGATGGCCCCCCAACTCACGAGATCGGCGACGTACTGCGGCGAGATCATATCGAGATATTCGGTCCCCGCCGGTACGCCCATCTCCGCTAAATCGAGCAGAAGGCGGCGAGCGATCCGAAGCCCATCACTGATGCGAAACGACTCATCGAAATACGGATCATTGATGAGCCCCTTCCATCCGACCGTCGTGCGCGGCTTCTCAAAGTACACCCGCATCACGATCATCAGCTCATCGGAAAGCTCGGCAATGGACTGCTTCAGCAATCCAGCATATTCCTTCGCAGCAACGGGATCGTGGATCGAGCAAGGCCCTACAACTACAACCAACCGGTCATCGGCCCCGTTAAGAATGTCGACAATCTGTTGGCGCGCTTCGAAAACGGTCCGCGAAGCGTTGTCAGTAAGTGGAATCTCCTCTGCAACGAAGACAGGAGGAATCACAACTCTGCTGGATCGGATTCTGAGATTATTTGTCTGGTATGTCATGGACTCCTAATAGGATACCGAGTGCGACCCCGCCACCACTCGGCTGAGTCTGTCATACGGAAGCGGCAACGCGCCCATTGCGACCAAATTAGTCGTTACAACATCTATTAAAGCGCAGAGAACGAAAGAAGGACACCATGCCTAAACCCATAGTCGGACTCCACCACGTAACCGCCATCGCCTCCGACGCCCAGCGCAACCTGGACTTCTACACGCAGGTCCTAGGCCTGCGCTTCGTCAAGCGCACCGTCAACTTCGACGACCCCGGAACCTACCACCTCTACTTCGGCGACGACGCCGGCTCGCCCGGAACCATCCTCACCTTTTTCCCCTGGCCCCGCGCCACTCGCGGCCACGCCGGAGCCGGCGAAGTCGCGCAAACCGCCTTCAGCGTCCCGCTCGGCTCCGTCGACTATTGGGAAAAGCGCCTCCGCGAACACGGCGTCCTCGTCGAGAAAACCGGCAAACGCTTCAACGAACAAGTCCTAACCTTCCCTGATCCCGACGGCATGAAACTCGAGATCGTCGGCCACGCCGATGCCGCCCCCGCAAACTCCTCGCGTTTCGCAGACGTCCCAGCCGAGCACGCCATCCGCGGCTTCTTCGGAGTCACCCTGCTCGAGCACGAAGCCGAAAGCACTGGGAACTTCCTCGAATATCCTCGGCTTCCACAAGGTAGCCGAAGAAGGCAATCGCCAGCGCTACTCCGCTGCCGGCAACGCCCTCGGCAACCACATCGACCTCATCATCGATCCCAAAGCCGCCTACGGACGCTCCGGCGCAGGCAGCGTTCATCACATCGCCTTCCGCGCCGCCGACGACGCCGCTCAGTTAGCCTGGCGTGAGGAAATAGGAAAATATGTCGACGTCACTCCCGTGATGGACCGCACATACTTCCATTCCATCTACTTCCGCGAGCCTGGAGGAGTACTCTTCGAGCTGGCCACCGACCCACCCGGATTCGCCTTCGACGAATCGATCGAAACCCTCGGCGAAGAAGTCAGAATTCCAGCGTGGCTTGAACCCCGCCGCAGAGTCATCGAGCAACGCCTGGCTCCACTGCAGCTTCACAAAGCAAGTCCGACCGCTATAGGTGCATAACGATTTCAGGGCGAATGCGCTGATCTTTGCGAAAGACGCGTTCTTGAAGGGGCACGGCCTCAGCCGTGCCCTAAGTTCGCCAGAAGCATTCCGGCTTTAGCGCGGAGGGAACTTTTCTTCTGCACTTAGGATAAAAACATGCACAACGAACCTCTCGACCCCCATAAAGACCAACCAGTCCACCGCCTTGGCCCCTCCCTCGAATCCGCAGCCGGTGCCGTCATCATGCTCCACGGCCGCGGAGCCTCCGCCGACGACATCCTCAATCTCGCCCAGGCGATGTACCATCCAAAGCTCGCCTACCTCGCACCCGACGCCGAGGGCCACAGCTGGTATCCCAACCGGTTCATCGCGCCCCGCGACCAGAACGAACCCTGGCTCACCTCCGCCTTGAACAAAGTCGAATCGACCGTCCAGCTTGCCCTTGACGCCGGAATCCCTACCGACCGCATCGTCGTCTGCGGCTTCTCCCAGGGCGCGTGTCTGTCCACCGAATTCATAGCCACCCACCCCGCCCGATACGCCGGACTCTTCGCCTTCACCGGAGGCCTCATCGGCCCGCTTGGAATGCCCATGAACTACTCCGGCGATCTACAAGGCACCCCAGCCTTGGTAGCGAGCGGCGACCCCGACCCTCATATCCCATGGCAGCGCGTCCAGGAATCCGCCGACGTCCTCGAAAAGATGAACGCGAAGGTGACGCTGCGCCGCTACCCCGGCCGCGCCCACACCGTCAGCGCCGACGAAGTTCGCTACGCTACTGCCATCCTCATCGAAGCCTTCGGTTCTCCCCACGCCTGAGCGAGGCGGCGCGACCGCCTTTTAGTGTTCCGCCTGCTTGGCCTCCACTCCGTTTGCTCCGTCTCCCCGTGATCTCCGCTTCACTCACCCTTCGTCCTGTTAGTTTTTCCCATTCCCTATTTGCCTCGGAACGGTTATAACTAGGCGAATCACGCACGCACTAATTTTCGGTTTTTTGGTCGTTCGTCAGCAGGAGTCCAGATGCACGTTCTATCTGAGGTGAAATTCGCTTCCTCCCTGCCGCGAAGAGCGAATGCTCCCTTACGTTCGCGCTTTTTCGGTCGCCGCCCGGCCCTCGTGCCCGGCTTTCTGGTCTTCGCCCTGCTGCTGGCCACTTCCGGCTGTGAAGAGAAAGAGAAAGCGCCGCCGCCCAGCCCGCCGGAGGTCACCGTCACCGACGTGGTCGTTCAGAACGTCCCTGTCTACGGCGAGTGGGTGGCCCAGCTCAACGGTCCGGTTAACGCCGACATCACCCCCAAAGTCCAGGGATATCTGCTTCAAGCAGGCTTATCACAACGGCTTCTTCGTGAAGAAGGGTCAATTGCTCTACGAACTCGACCCTCGACCTTTTGTGGCTGCCCTGGAGCAGGCCAAAGCCCAGGTCGCCGTAGCCGTCGCGCAATCAGGGAGAGGCCGAGAATAACGTCGATGCGCGACACGCCGCTCGCCGCCCAGAACGCCATCCCGCAAAAGCAGTTGGATACCGACATTTCAACTCTGGCCGCGCAAGTGGCCCAGGTCGCCGCCGCGAAGGCGAACCAGGCCAACGCGGAGCTGAACCTGGAGTGGACCAAGGTATACGCCCCGATCGATGGAGTCGCGGGTAACTCGACCTCGCAGGTCGGGGACCTGGTCGGCACCACCACCAAGATGACGACGATCTCTCAAGTCAATCCCATCTGGGCATACTTCAACATCAGCGAGGCCGATTATCTCAGCCGGGCGCGGGCGATCTCCTCGTTTGTCATGAGTGGGAAGGAGAACCCCAACAGCCTTCCGATCGAATTCATTCAGGCCAATGGGGAACGCTTCCCGGAGAAAGGCAAGTTGGTTCTCGTGAATCGCGAGATAGCCACTCAGACCGGAACCATTCAGATTGCCGCCGCTTTTCCGAATAAAGACGGCATTCTGCGCCCTGGCGGCTACGGCACCGTTCGCATCGAGACCGGCGTGAATGAAAACGCGTTGCTGGTTCCGCAGCCCGCCGTGATCGAGGTGCAGTCGCAGTACCAGATCATCGTGCTCACGCCCGAAAACAAAGCAGTGTATCGGCCCATCAAGGTGGGAGACAGGGTCGGGCCGAACTGGATCGTCACTGAGGGACTAAAGCCGGGCGAGCGGGTCGTGGTGGAAGGAGTTGAAAGGCTACGGATGTTCGCCGCAGCCGCACCGCAAATGGCAAAGGAAGGCATTCCGGTTGTTGCCAAGCCTTACGTGCCAGCCTCAGCGGCAGCTGGGGGCAACTGACCATGTCGAAATTCTTTATCAATCGTCCCATCGTCGCCATTGTCATCGCCATTCTCATGGTGTTGGGCGGCGGGGTCGCCATCCTCGAGCTGCCTACGGCGCAATTTCCCAATATCGCCGACCCGATGATCCAGGTGAAGGCCACCTACCCTGGCGCGGATGCCCAGACGATTGCCGAGTCTGTCGCAACACCGATCGAGCAGCAGATGTCCGGCGTCAGCGGCATGAACTACATGTACTCGCTGAGCGCAAGCTCCGGCGGAGGCATGTCGCTCTATGTTGACTTCGCCCTCGGAACCGATATCAACACCGACCAGATTCTTGCCCAGATGCGCCAGGGGCAAGCCAACTCGCAACTCCCTTCTGAGGTGACCCAACAGGGCGTGATCGTCCAGCCGGGAACGACCGCACCGTTCATGCTGCTCGATCTCTATTCGCCCACCGGCGCATACGACAACATTTTCCTGGCCAATTACGCCACCATCAATTTGCAGTACGCGCTCACCCGGCTCCCCGGCGTCGGACAGGTTCAGATATTTGGCGCCGGGCCCTACGCCATGCGCATCTGGGTGAATCCTGACAAGCTGGCAAGCCTGGGCGTCACCGTCTCCGACATTACCAACGCGGTCAAGACTCAAAACAAGGTCAATCCCGCCGGCCAGATTGGCGGCGAACCTGTGCCCTCCGGTCAGCAATTCACCTATAACGTGCGAGCTCCAGGCCGCCTGCCCACGGCCGAGGACTTTGACCAGATCGTGGTTCGCGCTCAGCCCGACGGGTCAATCCTGCGGCTGAAAGACGTCGCACGCGTGGAACTGGGCTCGCAATATTATTCCTTTGTCGCCCGCCTGGGAGAGTCCGCACAGAAGAAGCCCTCGCAGCCCGCGGCGCTCGTCGCGCTCTACCTCACCCCAGGAAGCAATGCGCTGCAAACCAAAGCCGCTGTCGTCAAAATGATGGAAGAGGCGAAAGGGAGGTTCCCGCAAGGGCTCGATTACATCACCGCGCTCGATACGACTCTGTCTGTCAGCGAGGGCATCCACGAAATATATAAGACGCTGGGCGAGGCCCTCCTTCTGGTCATCATCGTCGTCTACATTTTTCTGCAGGGCTTGCGGGCCACGCTGATTCCTCTTCTCGCCGTGCCTGTCTCCCTCATCGCGACCTTCATGGTCTTCCCCGCGCTTGGGTTCTCGATCAATACTCTGTCGCTTTTAGGTATGGTCCTCGCGATTGGACTCGTCGTCGATGACGCCATCGTCGTCGTCGAGGCGGTAGAACACAATATCGAGAATGGGCTGTCGCCCCACGACGCGACCATCAGGGCGATGGAGGAAGTGTCAGGCCCGGTCATCGCGATCGCCCTCATCCTGGCTGCGGTCTTCGTCCCCACCGCCTTCATTCCGGGTATCACCGGCCAGCTTTACAAGCAGTTCGCCATCACCATCGCGATCTCAGTGCTCTTCTCGGCGTTCAACGCGCTCACCCTCAGTCCCGCGCTTTCGGCGATGCTGCTGCGACCCAAGAAGGAGGCGCGAGGACCTCTCGGCGCCTTCTTCCGTTGGTTCAACCGTGTGTTCGGCCGCGCCACTGACGGCTACGTGAACATATGCCGCCACCTCATCCACAAAGTCATCCTGACATTTGTCCTGCTCGGCGTGATGACCGTGGGTGCAGGTTACTTCGGCAAGAAACTCCCCGCCAGCTTTCTCCCCGATGAAGATCAGGGATACCTCTACGCTGGCCTGCAACTGCCCAACGCCTCGTCTCTGGAACGAACGCGCAAGCTGCCCGCGAAGTCGAGAAGATCATGATGGACACGCCCGGCGTGCAATATGTCAGCACCGTCGCCGGATACAGCCTCCTAAGTGGCGTCAACACCACCTACAGCGCGTTCTTCTTTATCTCGCTGAAGCCCTGGGAGGAACGCAAGACTCCCGAGGAAAGCTACGATGGGATCAAAGCCCACCTCCAACAGGCTCTCGCCAGGGACCCCTCGGGAATTGCATTCTCGTTCCCGCCGCCGGCCATCCCCGGCGTAGGCACATCCGGAGGCGCCACTTTCATTCTCGAAGACCGATCTGGCGGTAACATAGATTTTCTCGCTAAGAACGCGCTGCTCTTCTGGGAAGAAGCCCGAAAGCGCCCTGAGCTGGCAGGGGTGATGACAACCGCATTGCTCAGCGTTCCTCAGGTTGGAGTCAATGTAGATAACGCCAAGGCGATGACCCAGCAGATACCACTGAACGACCTGTATCAGACCGTGCAAACGTTTATGGGTGGTTCGCTGATTAACTTCTTCAATCGCTTCGGCCTGCAATGGCAGGTATACGTTCAGGCCGATGGCGACTTCCGGACGAAAGCCGAAAATCTGGGCAAGTTCTACGTCAGGAACGCTTCCGGCAGCATGGTCCCCTTGAGCACCTTGACCACGACCTATCCGCGCACCGGACCCGAGTTCATCATGCGCTATAACCTCTTCAACTGCGTGCAGTTCAATGCCTCGGCAGCGCCCGGCTACAGTTCAGGTCAGGTCATGGCGGCTTTGGAGGAGGTCTTCCATAAGACGCAGCCCAGCCAGATGGGCTTCGACTACATGGGTATGTCTTACCAGGAGCAAAAGGCGGCGCAAGGCGTTTCCCCAGCGGTCGTTTTCGGCATGGCCTTGTTTGTGGTCTTCCTCATCATGGCCGCGCAATATGAGAGCTGGACGCTGCCCTTCAGCGTATTGCTGGGACTTCCCATCGCCATCTTCGGCGCCTTCATGACGCTCTATTTTCGCCGCTTTGACAATGATGTGTACGCCCAGATCGGGCTGGTCATGCTGATTGGGCTTTCGTCCAAGAACGCCATTCTTATCGTGGAATTTGCCAAGCTTGAGTACGACAAGGGCAAGTCGCTCATCGACGCGACCCTGACCGGTGCAAGGCTGAGACTGCGGCCAATTCTGATGACCGCATTTGCCTTCATTCTTGGCTGCGTGCCGTTGTGGCGGGCGCACGGCGCCGGCGCGATTGCGCGCCAGGTGCTGGGAACGACGGTCATCGGCGGCATGCTCGCGGCCACGATCATCGCCATCTTTTTCATCCCCGTCTCCTTCGACGTCGTCGAGCGGTTCGGCGCCCTCTTCGGCAAGAAAAAGCGCCACGCACAACCAACACCTCCGGGAACCCCGGACGCTCATCCCAGGGAAGAGGGGCCACACGCATGAACACGCGAATGACCTCCCTCAGAAAGATCCTGGCTGCCACAGCACTGGGAATTCTCGCGAACGGCTGCAAAGTCGGCCCCAACTACAGCCGCCCCGCTCTGAACGTGCCCGACCAATATCGCGGCGTTGCGCCCGATCTCGCCGCGCCAGTCGATGGCGGAGACGACCTGGGAGAACGTCTTTCAGGATGAAACCTTGAGGGCGCTCATCAAAGAGGCCCTCACCAACAACTACGACATCCGCATCGCCGCGACCCGTATCGTGCAGGCGCAGGCCGTCGTCGGCGAGACGCGCGCCAACCAGCTGCCCTCCCTCAACGGCGCGGGCGGCGTCAATTACCAGCACAACATGTTCGCCCTCAATGGTCCAACCATCGATTCGGTTGGAATCGAGCTGAACTACATCGTCGATTTCTGGGGAAAATACCGTCGCGCCACCGAGGCCGCCCGCGCTCAGTTGCTCTCATCCAGGTATGCTAAGAGCGTCGTCCAACTGACCCTGATCTCCAGCGTGGCCACCGCCTATTACCAGCTTCGCGAGTTTGACTTTCAACTCGCTATCTCGGAACAAACCGTCGCCGCCGACCAGGATATCCTCAAGCTCAACACCATCAAGTTCAAGGGCGGCGAGAGCGCGATCACTGACGTCTACCAGGCGCAAGTGCTTCTCCAGCAGGCGCAGGCCCAGGTGATCTCCAGCACTCAGGTGATCGCCCAGACCGAAAACCAGATCAGCATCTTGCTGGGCAGAAATCCCGGTCCGATCGATCGCGGGCTCGCTCTCGTCGACCAGCCCCATCAGGCGGAGGTGCCCACCGGCCTTCCCTCAGCCCTGTTGCAACGCCGCCCGGATGTTCTCGCCAGCGAACAAAGTCTAGTCGCAGCTAACGCCAATGTGGGCGTCGCCAAAGCCGCCTATTTCCCCCAGATCTCGCTCACCGGGCAGTTCGGCGCCGCCAGTACCGCGGTCACCAGCTTCCTCCTGGGCCCGGCAACCGTATGGTCGCTCGCTGGCGAGCTCGCCCAGCCCCTCTATGCCGGAGGCGCCATCACCAGTGCCTATCACCTTGCCTGGGCACAACGCGATCAGGCCGAACTCGAATACAAGCAGACCGTCCAGGAAGCCTTCGGAGACGTCGCCAACAGCCTCGTCGGCTACAACCAGTCTCGTCTCTATCGGATGAAGATCGATGAGCAGACAAAAACCTATAAGGACACCGCTGACCTCGCCGTCGTCCGCTTCAACGGCGGCTACGCCAGCATGCTCGAAGTGCTGGTGACCGAGCAGCAGTATTTCACCTCACAGCTCGCCCTCGCGCAGGCCTGGGACGCAGAAATGTCAAACTACGTCTCCCTCTACCAGGCGCTCGGCGGAGGTTGGCAGCCATAGTCCTCACGAATTACCTCACACAGCGTTACATTTATGGCATAAACACATATTTTACTATTACGAATATGCTTTAGCCGAAATCATGAGCGCTTTCCCATTTTGGGTAACGAAAGTCATTGCCAATCGTCATCTGCCGGGTCTACGATTTGCCCTGTAATTGAAGCAACCGCTGCACCAAATTCCAGTACCAGCTTCCAGCGTATGAAGTCGTTCCCTCTAATTCCGACCATCTCAAGAAACCTTGGCCATTAGGCCATTGTGTGGAGTGACTATCTATGGCGTGGTATGCCTATTGCATTAGCGAAAAGCAGGCTTTTCCGGATCTTCTCCGTCACCGCAAACCCGTACCGCTCGAGGCCGTGACCGGCATCGCCGGGAATCAAGTTTTCCTCTATCCCGCCAGTGACTTGGCTGTAATCGTCAGCGAACACAACCCCGACGAACCCCTCGTGCAGAAATCGGCCGTCGACCACGGTAAAGTCATCGCCGACTGCTTCAAAATGTCCACCGTCCTGCCCTTCCGCTTCGGCACCGTTTTTCCCGATGACGAAGCCCTCCGCCGCTCCGTCCGCTCCAACCAGCGCCAGTTTCTGGCCAATCTCGACCGCCTCCGCGGCAAGGCCGAGATGCACCTCAAAGTCGTCGTCGACGATTGTTGCCGCGAACTCGACAAGCCCGTCCTGATGAATCGCGTCGGCAAAGAGTACCTCGCCAGCCTCCGCGAAAACGCCACTCAGCAGCGCGAACGCCAGACTCGCGCCCGCGCCGTTTCCGTCCAAATGCATCGCATGTTTGCCCCGCTCGACGAAGAGATCACTTGCAAGCGCGACGGCACCGGCAAAATGTTCCTCGACATCGCCCACCTCATCGACCACAAATGCATTGAGCGCTATCAGAACCGCTATTCGACCGCTTCGGTCCAGTTGAAAGACTGTCAGATGCAGCTCTCCGGCCCCTGGCCCCCATACCACTTCGTCCACCGCCAATCCAAAGTGCCTGTAACGCATTACACGCCCGCAACCCCGGCCAGAGTGGCCATCCCTGCTTGAAGGTTTTCAACGCTCTATAAAAAGACCCGATTTCACCGAGATCGGGTCTTTTGCATTCAGCGTAAAGCGGGCGCACCGAAAAGTCGGTACTTGAGGTGGTTGCACGTGAAACGAGCCTCTGCACTCCTTCTTCTTGCCTCTTGGACATTCCTTCACGGACAAACGACGACTGCGAGCCAGGGCGTCGACGAAAGCGTCGAATTCATTCAGCATGCGCCGCGAACTGAGGCAGAGGCTTCTGCTCTCGAACAAACCCTGGTCGCAAATCCGGACGACCGGTTGGCTCACATCCACCTCTTCGGCTATTACTGGAGCCAAGCCACCTTCTATAACCGAAAAGATGTGCGCCACAAACTCGTCGCACAGGCCGACTGGTTCGCTGTCCATGAGCCTGACTCAGCTGTATTCGACCGCTCTGCATTTGCCATCGAAAAGACGGACTTCGACCCTCCCTATGCGGACGAGCGTTCGATCTACAAGGCCCACTGGAAGTCCGCCGCCGACCGCCATCTGAACGATGCGAAAGTCCTCTCCCACGCATTGCAGGCGCTTCACGCCGTGGACATCGAAGTGCCTCTTCTGTGCTCCACCCATCTCCGCGCTTTTTTCCCGGCATATCCGCAATATGCGGTTGATATGGCCCTTTATCTCGCCGAATTGATCATTTACCAGTCGAAGCAAGCCACTGCCTCCGACCCAGGCGACCAGAACCGCAACGCCTTCACGGTCCTCATGAACTCCGATGATTCTGCGGTCATTGGCCTGACTGGCCAGTTGCTCTACGGGCGCGCCCGACTGAACGCAAAGACTGAAGCCTATCTTGCCCAGGCCGAAGCCCTCTTAAAGAAAGCCCACGAATTGGACCCCTCAAACCAACGATGGCTCGATGCTCTGCAATCTCCCCCGCCCGAGAACCTTGCCGCCGCCGTCGCCGCCATCGACACCCTGACGCAGGAAGACCTTTGGACCAATGGCAAAGTTCCCCCCATCGAAGGATCGAGCGATGCGATAGTTGTCGACGCCTTGACTCAGGCCGCGCGACGGTCCTCCCCCTCGGACGCATTCGTAAGAAATGTGCTCTCGGCCTCGCACCTTGGCCCCGGTAACGTCAAAATCACAGCACTCATCGGCGAAGACGGCAAGGTACGTGTGCTTCAGTTCGAGTCTGGATCGGTGCGCCACTTTGCGACAGCTCTCGGCATGGTAAAGGATTGGCGATACACTCCACCCCTCGGGAACGGAAAGCCCGTCAAGGTCTTGACCACGATCAATCTGAATTACACCGCCTATGTACAGCCACAGACGCCTCCAGCCGCCGGAGGAGTGATGGGTGGCATCCTCGGCACTGCCAGGATGGGCGGGGACCCCATGAGCCCGGGCAACAGTGCGCTAAGGGCCAACCCTCCTAAGAAAATCCTTGTGTCAGGCGCAGTGATCGCAGGAAACATCCTCTCGAAAACCGCCCCCGTTTATCCTGCGGTTGCTAAGGCGGCACGGATCCAGGGCATCGTTGTGCTCCAGGCAACAATATCCAAAGCAGGCCTTATCGAAGGCCTGCAGGTGCTCTCCGGTCCTCCACTCCTGCAGCAGGCGGCTCTCGATGCGGTCAACACCTGGAAATACAAGCCCTATTTGCTGAACGGAGAGCCCGTGCAAGTAGGAACTACGGTGAATGTAGTTTTTTCTCTTGGGGATTATCCGGCCACGCCGCCCCCTCCAGCCCAGGCGCCCCCGCAGTAAGACCGGCAAAGAAGACCTTCATCGACTTGAGGAGAGCCGCAAAATCATCAAGTGCTCATCCACATACTCATCGCCAACCTTGAGCGCATGAGGCTCCGTCCCATAAAGCTCGAAACCAAGCTTCCGATAAGTCCGAATCGCCGCCACGTTGTGCGCCCCAACTCCCAGCAGAATCTGCTCCAACGACGCGTCCTCTCTCGCCAGATCGAGAAGCGTCGCAATGAGTTCCGCGCCAAATCCCTGGCCACGATGCGAACCCGAGACATAAACACCGAGAAGATGTCCTTTGTGCCGTTCTTTAATCCCCACCTCACGCTTGAACGTCGCCATGGCAACCAGCAACTCTCCGTCAAAACCGCCCAGCGTGAAACTGCCGTCTGGTTTCTCACGGACGCGCTCAGCCGTCTCTGCAATCGTCGTCGCCCGATGTTCTTCGACGGACTTGCCAAAGGCAAGCGGCTCACGTTCCAGAGCCTCGAGTCTCAGCCTCCACCACGCCGCCGCATCAGTTTCTGTGAGCTTGCGAATCTCCATCTTGCCAGTCTGGAGCAAGTCAGGCGCCACGTCCAACACTCAGTTCCCTCGCCGATCTCCGGTGCCCCAGAGCCTGCCCTGAGCCCGTCGAAGGGTTCGCGAAGCTAACCTGGGTTTTCCAAACGAAACCACCGGGGTGCCCCATCCTTGCCGAAAGCGTGATGCCGCCCTTCAGCTAGTTTCAATCGGCAAGGCGAGGAAGAACACCTTGCCAATCTATTCCGCCCGCAAAGTCTCCGCCGGCTGAATCCGCCCAATCCGCAAAGTCGGCAGAAGACTTGCGATCGCCGCGACCAAAGCGAGCAGCACCGGCACAGCAACAAACGTCACCGGATCATAAGTCCGCACCCCATAAATCTCGTTCGAAAGCACCCGCACCGCTAGCAGCGAAAGCGCAATCCCTGCCCCCAAGCCACAGCCGGCCGCCACCACCCCCGACGAACCCACCTCTACCATGGCCTGCCGGATCGTCGAGCCCAGAGCAATCCGAATCCCAATCTCGCGCGTCCGCTGCACGACCAGGTTCGAGACCAGCGCATAGATGCCGATCGCCGAAAGCACCAGCGCCAAACCTGCCAGCGTCGTGAAGAGCAACACCTCAATCCGCTGCTGCTGGAGCTGCTGCGCCAGAATCTCATCCATCGAATAGAACCCCGAAAAAGGCAGCAACGGATCGACCTCCGCCAGCGCTTTCTGCATGGATTCCGTTAACCCCGTAATCGGCCCCGAAGTCCGCACAATCCAACTCGGCTGAAACCAAAGATGCGCGATGTTCGCCAGGCCCTGGGGCATTTGCGTCGCAGGAATATAAAAGACCGGTTCGGTCGCAAGCGGCGCATCGCCTTCGATACCGGGCCGTTTGGCCACATTCGCAACCACGCCAACGACGGTGTAGATCGGGTCTCCAGAATCATTCAACTTGAAATGGCGGCCAATCGGTGCTCGCTCGTGGAAAAACTTCTGCGCAAAATCCTCATTGACCATCGCAACCGGCTGCGAAATCGAGGTGTCTTGCTCGCCCAGATCGCGCCCCGCCAGCAGCGGAATGCGCAGCGTCGCGAGATACCCGGGAGTGACATAACTCATGCTCGAACCAGCCTGCGTTCCAGCCTGTTTGCCATCCTGGATGGTGATGCCATCATTCAGTCCCCGCTCGTAAGGAACACTCTGTGCAACTGCGGCATCTTGCACCCCAGGAATCTTGCGCATCGCTGAGACGCTCTTGTCGAGCAGGCTATGGAAAGTCCCCGCATCACGATAGCGAGCATCGTCCAGAGATGCCTTCGCCGTCATTACGTTGTGCGCATCAAAGCCCGGCGGCAGCGTCTCGAGGTGAATCAAAGTTCTCACTAGCAACCCTGCCGCCGCCAGCAGCACAACCGTCAGAGCAATCTCGGCGCCGATTAGCCACTGGCGCGCTCGCCCCGAACCACCCGCTACCGAATAACTCCCCACGCTCATCGCCGAACGCAGATCGACGCGCCGAGTCATCAACGCAGGTAGCGCGCCGAATAGAAGGCTCGTCAGCAACGATGCGCCCAAAGTAAACGCCAGCACCCGCGCATCCATCGAGAAGCCGCCCACCGGCAGCATTTCATCGGGCAATAAACCTTGAAGCCCTTTCAGCACCGCGACCGCAACACCAAGCCCCGCACCCGCGCCCAGGAACGCAAGTAACAGATTCTCAATCCACAGCTGACGAAGCACCTCCATGCGAGTCGCGCCCAGAGCCAGCCGCGTCGCGATCTCGCGCGTCCGCTTTGCGATGCGCACCAGTGCCAGCCCTGCGAGATTAGCGCAGGCGATCGCGAGGATAAATCCCACCGACACCATCAGCACTTTGACCTTCGGCTGCATATCGCCGCCGGTGTAGAGTGCCAGCGGCTGTGCATACAACCACGCCCCGCCGCGGGCAAGCCCTGAGACCTCGTCCATCATAGGCAGATGAATGTGAGCAAGCTCGGCCGCGACCTGCTGCCAGCTCGCGCCCGACTTCAGCCGCATAAGAATGCCGCAGTTCGTCCCCCCGCATTCACCCGTCTTCGCCGGTTGCAGCGGAGTAAACAGATCGGCGTTACCCGGCGTCACCGCTCCCCGCGCCAGCACTCCAACCACGGTATAAGGCTCGCCCTTCAGATCAATTGCGCGGCCCACAATTGACGAGTCGCCGCGAAACGCCGATTGCCACAAGCCGTAGCTCAACACCACCGCGTTGGGCCCATGCGGACGATCTTCCTCGGCGGTAAAACTCCGGCCTCGAGCCAGCGGCACACCCAGCACATCGAAATAATCCGCAGACACGTGGGTGTCATGCACATAGCGAACGGCGCTTCCGTCGCTGAGGTTGACACCGCCCGTAGCCCCCCAGGCCGCTAAGGTCACCGATTGCAGGCTCTCTTTAAGCGCTAGCCAGGTCGATCCGTTGTGAGAATCATCATCCTCAGAGAAATACTGGCCGCGGCGCTGACTCACGCCCTGAACGTGGAGGATCAGCACACCCACCCGCGCCGGCTCCCGAAAGGGCAGCGACCGCAGTAGAAAACCATCCACCATGCTGAACACAGCAGTATTCACGCCGATCCCCAACGCCAGCGTCAGCATCACCGCAATCGCATACCCAGGACTCTTCGTAAGCTGCCGAAAAGCAAACCCCAAATCCCGTGCTATCACGTCGCCTCCATAGAAATATTGCGTGCCTCATTCACCCATCAGTTGGTTTGAATGGGGATGGAGCAAATCCGGGTGCCCCACATCCCGCATTGTAAAGTCCCAACACCTGCGTACCCTGAGCGAAGTCGAAGGGGGAGCGAAGCGATCTGCGGTTGGAGCATCCACTCCAACTGCTCCCAAAACATGGACGTGGCGTTCTCAACCTTCAGCGCAAGAAAGTGCGTTTCTGGATTATAATTTCGTCCCGCCGCAAACAGGATAAGTGACAAAAAGAAAGGGATCAGGAATTCGGCTGGAGCAGCGTCGTAGGGAGGGTATAGTTGTGCTGCAGCGTCAACCGCCGCAATTCATCAGGCGATGCGCTCAGCGCGATTTTGGGGAATCCCTTGAAACGGAGCGACAGCATGGATTTTCGCAGCCACCTCCAGATCTCGAATGATCAGAAAGTTGAAATCATTCTAAAGCTCCTGGAATCGTCTAGGACACAGATCATGACATGGCACAAGCAGGCCTACGTGGCTACCACCGCGTCCCTGGGGCTGATCTTTCTTGTCACCAAAGTCTGGGTGAGCGCGTCGACAAAGCCGCTGGCTGGGCTCCTCGTATGCGAAGTCGCCATAATCGCCTTCGCTATCTTGACGCAATCTTACCTGCGAGCCGCGCGCGATAACTACAACAACAACGAGTCACACAAGCTCAAGTGCGAATACGCATTGAGACTTAAAGACGAGAACGCCTATTTCGACGGGGCTCGGTTCTACTGGGTGCCAGAGAGTGGGGAGGAGGACAAAGGTATGCCCTTCCGGGACATGCCGGTCTTGAGATGGTCGCATGCAATCGCTTCGTTCCTCTCCGCGACAATATGTCTACTCGCATTCCTGCCCAGGATGTAAGGAAGCTCCAAAAACCAGACCCAGAGAATGGCGGGCGATTTGACTCAAGGCCCTTCGGCGCGCCAGTCGTCGTCCACAATTCTTCCGTCCGCTCGCGCCAGCCGAAACTCGATCACGGTATAGGTCTCGGCCGAAGGCTCTGCGGTTGACAGCGGTCGCTCTAAAACGAACGGAACTCCTTGCGTTTCGTCGTATTGGGATAGTCGAGCAACCTGTACTCGAGCGTCATCGTTATATCTAGACAGCTTGAAAATCCCCTTCCGACCACTTCGACGCTGCGAAGACATTGAACGGTCTGCTTATCCCCACCTCCGTTGAGTTGTCCTGTGAAGCTGAGAGGAATAGCGCTAAAACCCGCGTATATCGCATCGCCCGGATAAAAGGAGATCAGCTTAACTCCACAGTCAAACTTGTGATTCCCCAGAGCGTGCTCCGAACCGTTGGTAATTGTAAAGTCGCTATCAAACTCTGTTATGTTTGGCGGAGTAGAGACAGTAGCGCTTAGGCCGTCAAATGCTTCTCTTTGATCTTGTTTATACTTCGCATCCGTTAGCCACCAAAGCGCCGCAATCTCTTCAACCTCCCAGACATGCCCAGCGCGGAGGAGCCGAAGGGACCCACCCCTATCTGTCATCTCTCCCATATCTGTTACACGGAGGGCTTTTGGGCTTAAATCGATAATGGCGGGAGAAACTTGTGGAAAAACGCACTGAAGAAGGGCACCATGTTCCTAACAAGGAAAGACCATGGCCGATGAGATAGAAGGCAAGGTAAATGCAACCACAGATGCCGATTCAGCGCAGCAGCCCCCGCCCCCACCCGTTCCTCCAGCGATCGAAAGACACGAAAATGGCGAAGGCAACCATCGCGAGGATCGCGGCGACAATGTAGCAAATCGCGAGGGTGATCCACTGCACTGGACGCGATACCTTGAAGTTGGCTGTGCTGTCCTTTTGGTACTAATTACCGGAAAATACACTTACTATGCCGGACACCAACTGACTGAAATGCGGCGGACCAACGACCTGACCCAACAGGCATTGAATGGAAGCAATCAATCCCTGAGTGAAACCATTGCGCAAATGCAGGAGCAATCCGACCAAACTGGAAGGTTGGCCGACAACGCGGGAACTCAAGCCACCCAAACTAAACTCTTGGCCCGAGACACTCACAATCTTTCGCTCGCCGCAAAGACCCAAGCGAGTGCACTCGACCAGCAAGTGAAACTCCTCACCGCGAGTCAAATCCCCTTCCTCTCTATGAACCAGATTACGAGGGTCATAGAGCCTACGAAAGATGATCATTTGATCAAATGGAGCCAGGAATGGGAGAACAGCGGAGGTAGTGCACCCTTGGATTTGAAGATATGGAGCGACTGTCCTGTAACCCCAACCATTTTCTCCGATAGGTCGGGGCGTATAGACTTTTATCGGAATCGCAAGAACGCGATTCCTGTTGTTATGAGTACGCACGGAAAGAAGAGCATTTTGGCCTGCGAGGCTTCCTACGCAGGCTTGAAGCAAGCGGACGACGAGAGTCTGAAATATGCTCATTCGGGTAGTAATTTTCGAGAATACAATTTCGTCATAGGAGGGGCAGACTACAAGGACTTTCTCGGAAAACACCACATTGTCGAATTCTGCTATCAGACCGAGTGGGACAATCGGTCTAGCGACTTTGGGTTCGAATTGATTCCGTGTCTCGCCCCAAACGATGGGCACAATTGCACCGATGAGGAATGCAAGTACAGCCCCAGAGACAATAAGTAGCGCTGCGCTGTCACGGAGTCTTAATTAGACATCTCCGCAACATGTGCGTTAACCCGTTTATTCCCGAGAGTAAGGTCAAGGGCGGCCCCAAGCCGCCCCTTCCCATTCGCGCGGAACACTCAGCTCCGAAAGTCAGCAATCAAACCCCTAACCCATTCAAAACAGGGAATTTTAGGTGTTCTCGTGGGGCCATGCCAATTGATTTATTACCCCAAATCTGTTATAATAGATAACGGAGATTGACCTTGCCCTCAGAATGCGTATCCCATATCCGGTAAGACATTCGTAGCAGTCGAGGCTGTGGGAAAGTTGGAAAGCGTTCTCTGCTTTCCTGCTTTTCCATAGCCTGCTTTCGCTGGCGGTGGGTGGCTAGTTCTGTCGTGCCACTCTTGTTCGAACTGCATTGGACTGACGTAGTTCAGTGTCGAGTGCAGCCGTGTCCGGTTATACCAGAGTAGCCAGTCGAGGGTTTCGTCCTTGGCCTGGCGGATGGTATCCAGGCGCATTCCATGGAGCCGCTCGACCTTGAGGGAACCGAACAGCGTCTCCGCGCAGGCGTTGTCCCAGCAGTTGCCCTTGCGGCTCATCGAGGGCATGATGCCGCACTCGCTGAGCGCCTGGTTGAACTCGTGGCCAGCATACTGACTGCCGCGATCGCTGTGGAAGATCAGCCCGCAGCCCTTACCGGGCGAGCGTTGGAACCAGGCCATCTCCAGCGCGTCGATGACGATCTCGCTTCTCATGCTGTCCTGCATCGACCAGCCCACGATCCGGCGACTGAACAAATCCATAACTACGGCCAGATACAGCCATCCTTCTTCGGTTGGGATATAAGTAACATCGCCCACCCATGCCCGGTTCGGCCAAGCCACGGTGAAGTTGCGATCAAGCAGGTTGGGAGCAACCGGAAGGCCATGCCGGCTGTCCGTGGTGGCAACGCGAAAACGCCGCTTGCCACGGGCGCGAATGTTATTCCGCTGCATCAGCCGCTGCACCCGCAACTTACCCACGTGGATACCTTGACTGAGTAACTGCCGCCATACGCGCGGCCAGCCGTAGGCGCCCCGATGGGCAGCAAACACGGCACCGATATGCACCAGCAGAGCTTCGTCGCTCAGATGACGGCGCTGGGCTATCTGCTTGCGCCGCCGCACGTGCTGATGGTAGCCGGACACGCTGACCCGGAGCACCCGGCATTGCACCCTGACCGGCCACACTCGCTTGTGACGCTCGACGAAGGCGTACCTCACTTCGGCCCCTTGGCAAAGTACGCCGTCGCTTTTCCCAGGATGTCCCGCTCCATAGTGACCCGCGCCAACTCGGCCCGCAAACGGCTGATCTCCATCTGCTCGGCAGTCACCTGCGCCTTGCCGGCTGCACCGCGCAGACGCCCCGCGCGATGCGCCTTGATCCAGTTGCCCAGCGTCTGCTCCACCACGCCCAGCGTCCGTGCCACCGACGCCGCACTCTGGCCCGACTCAACCAGTCGGACCGCCTCCTGCTTGAACTCAAGCGTGTAACGACCTCGCTTCGACTTCGTCATCTTCGCTTCCCCTTCGCATTACAACAGCTCGCTAAGGGATACGTTTTGCGGGGGCAAGGTCAGATTCATAACATCTGCCCGCTAAAGTAAGCATAGCGATCACACTACTCTCTAAGTCACTCGGAGGTAGCTTTGGGGATAGATACAGAACTAATCCGTTATCAAGATGGTGACGTAGACCTTTTCGGGATCTTCGTATGGGACGACGCCCAGACCGAAAAGCGCCCGGGGATTCTCGTCGTTCACGGAGGCGCCGGACTCGATGAACACGCCAAAAAACAGGCCCGACGCTTGGCGGAGCTTGGCTACATCGCTTTTGCCTGCGACATGTATGGCGAAGGAGTGATGGGCGATCGGCAGCGCGTGATGGCGCGTATCAACGAACTATGCGCCGAGCCCGGCAGGCTCACCCGGCGTGCGGCGGCCGGCCTAGACGTGCTGCGGTCGCATCCGATCGTGGATGGCCGGGTGGCGGCGGTAGGGTATTGTTTTGGCGGGATGACGGTGCTCGAGCTTGCGCGCAGCGGCGTCGAGCTTATGGGAGCGGTGAGCGTGCACGGGACGCTGAAGACGGCCCAGCGTTGCCACACCGGAGCGGTCAAGGCGAAGATTCTGGTTTGTCACGGCGCACTCGATCCGCACGTGCCGATGGCTCAGGTGAACGATTTCATCGCGGAGATGACGGACGCCGCTACCGACTGGCAGCTCATCGTCTACGGCGGCGCGCTGCATGGGTTTACCCACGAAGGCGATTCGCCGCTTCCCGGAGTCGCCTATAACGCCTTGGCCGACGCGCGGTCGGGGATTGCCATTCGGGATTTTCTAACCGAGGTGTGTGGGCCTGCCTAATCGATGACGACTTTAAGGTCTCGCTGATGGAGCGTCTGGACAAGGCGATCAATCCTGCGCAAGCGAATGCGATGTCAAGCCCCTCCGCCCCGATTTCTAGGCCCAACCCACTCATTCCACAAGAGATAAAAAAAAACAAAGCCTGGCATAGTGAAACTATCCAACTTGATAAAATAGAAGTAGGGAGTAAGGACAAGGGCGGCCGCAAGCCGCCCTTTCTCATTTCGCGCAAAAAACCTGTCCCAAACTCGCCAACCACGGCCCTAGGGCAATAACTTACTTGACTGACTACGAAGACAGGGCAAAAAAAGGGAGACGGGCCGGGGGGCTCATCTCCTAGTTTGTACCGAAGGTGTTATACATCTGTCCATTTCGATGGACCTGGGTATTTGGATGCCTGATTGCCGCCCTAAGTCATTGAAAACAGTGATTTCAAAAGTCGATTTCAATAGAATCAATAGTTTAGCCCAGCTCAAGCCATTTCAAGCCACTGAAAACAAAGAACTAAGCAGAAAATGGGGGGAGGGGGGACCCGGCGAACAGACCTAAGCCGGGCGGCCTGAGTCTGTTGCGTAACACGTTAGGCAAGGTACACTGTTGCGACGCGAGAAGGCGCGCCAGCACGGTGACCGAACCTCTCAACAATCCCGAGCACCACGACATCCACGTCTCCGGCATTTACCTTGAAGCCCTCAATGACGCGGAACGCCTGTTGAAATACGCCGCCGAAGTGGGCATCGACATCGATCCCGTCACCCGCTCGTCCGTCCTCCACGCCCGCGCCACGCCGCCTGCGCAATGGGACGAGGGAACGTCCGCGAACTTGCTCCTGGCACTGACCGCGCTCGCCGCCAAGCTCAAGCCGGTGACCGCCGATAGCATCAAGGCTTATCACTCCGAAACTCGCCCCACCATGCGCACCTATCTGACGTGGGCGATCATTCTTTCCATCGTCATCATCCCGTCTTCCATCCTGACCTTCGTCTCGTCGAGCATCTCGAACCAGATTCGCAGTGACATCCTCACCGCGAACGCGCTCGCGGTGAAACTCCACACCGAGCTCGGCCCGCCCACGGCGCAGGGCGTCGGCAGCAGTGACGAGCTCGCCGACCTGCAGGAGTATGCCGCCACCGTCCGCTCGATCTACGCCCGCTCGCGCCGCCTCAACGAGATCCTCATTCCCCGCGTCACCATCCCGCTCGGCATACGCTGCCACTCCGGCGACGTCAGTAACGACACAAACTGCATCAAGGACAAATTTGAACTTCCATACGGAATCAAGATTGAGGATTTCCCAGCCGCGCGAGACCGGATCACCGAAACCTATCAGGATGTCCGCTACTTCGCCCAGAACATCACCACCGATGTATTGACCTTCTACGGCGCCTTCAACACCTGCATCCTCCCCATTCTGTACGCGTTGCTAGGTACCTGCGCCTTCCTGCTGCGGTCGTTCGAAGACCAGATGAGCACCCGCACCTTCACCCCGTCCGTCGCCAACTCCGCCCGGTTTGTGATCGCCGCCATCGGAGGCACGGTGATCGGCCTCTTCAGCGGATTCACCTCACAGGCATCCGCATCACCGCTGGCCATGGCCTTCCTGGTTGGCTACGGAGTGGAGATCTTCTTCTCCTTCCTCGAGAGCCTCATCAAGTCTTTCACCCGGACCGCACCACCCCCGCCTCCAACTCCTCAGCCACGGCCCTGAGGCCAGTCGCATCGGAAGCAACCGCGCACTGAACTGAAATCGCTTTTCAGCGGCCATTGATTCTGATCTACTGCGAATGAAATGGAGAACGCAGAGCAGCACCTGGCGCGGTGGGAACGAGCCGGCCTGATCGACGCCAACACCGCCGCCGCAATCCGCAGCTTCGAGGCCGCACGCACCAAACAAGGCGGCCGCCAGTGGATGGTCCTGCTCGTCCTCATCCTCGGCGGCATTCTGCTGGGCGCTGGCGTCTTGCTCTTCGTCGCCGCACACTGGGCCGAGCTTTCCCCGCTGAATCGGATGCTCCTCGTGCTCGCCATGCTGATCTTCTTTCACGGCATTGGGCTGCTGACGCGGGAGCGATTCGACGCTCTTGCCACTGCCATGCACGCAATAGGCACGGTGTCGGCGGGCGCGGCGATTGCGCTCCTCGGGCAAATCTTCAACATGCAGGAACACTGGCCGGCCGCGATCTTGCTCTGGGCCTTGTGCGCTGCAGCGGGATGGCTCCTGCTCCGCGACCAGTTTCAACAGACTCTCACCCTGCTGCTCGTTCCCGCATGGATCGTCTCCGAATGGTCATCGCGCGTCGGCTCGTACGCCGGTTTGCAGGTCTACATCGCGCGGATGCTCATGGTGATCGGCGTCGTCTATCTGGCCGCCTTCCTGCATTCGCGCAAACGCGCGGTCTTCGACATTCTCTTCGCGTTTGGAGCAGTCCTGCTTCCCATCGCCGTCGGCATTCTCTCCGACGGGTGGGGCAACTCGTATGAGCGCCAACTCAAATCCGTGCCAGGCAGCTATCAGTTCACGGCATTCGCCATCATGGCAGGGGTGATTATCTTCGGTGCGCTTGCCGACCGCCGCAGCGTGGCTCCGGCCTGTGTCGTGGCTCTCGTTGCCTACGCGTTGCCGTGGGTGCAGAAGACCGTGGTCGCGCAGTTCGGCACCTGGCATCGGACTGAGCCGAGTCTACTCGCCTATGCGATGGTCGCCGCAGCCGCGATCTTTCTCGTCTGGTGGGGAGTCAGGACCTCCGCCAAGGCGCTTGTGAACTACGGAATGGCCGCCTTTGCCGCAACAGTCGTCTGGTTCTACTTCTCGAGCGTGATGGACAAGCTCGGCCGCTCGCTTGGTCTCATCACGCTCGGCGTTCTCTTTCTTGCCGGCGGATGGCTGCTCGAGCGCACTCGTCGCAGGCTTGTCGGCGCTATCGACGAAGGCGCTCTATGAGCAAGCGCCGCGCTGGAATGATCCTGTTGGTCGTCCAGCTGCTGATTGTGCTCAGCATCGCTGGAAAGTTTCTCTACGAGCGCAGGTTCTATCCGCGTGTCTGGACGCGCGCGAGGCAGGTCGACCCAAACCTCCCGCTGCGCGGGCGCTATTTAGCTCTGCAAATAATGATTGACGCCTGCTCGCTGCCCAAAGATGCGCAATACTACAGGCCTGGAGGCCGACCAGATATAGGAAGCTTGACCTCGGGCTGGAGCTGGTTCGTCGTTCCGGCGCCAGTCAACGGACGGTTAGCAGCTCGCCTGGCAAACCCGAAATCGGAGAACGACCAGGCCCAGTACATCTTTCTGGAAGAGCACCTTCCGTGCACTCTGACGCCGTTCAGCAGCGGTCAACTCTATTTCATTCCCGACACCTCCAGTCCGCCATTCCCGCTCAAGCCCGGGCAAGAGTTATGGGTCGAGGTGACTCTACCTCCAAGCGGTCCTCCGCGGCCGATTCAGCTGGCGATCTCCGACCCATCCGGCTTCCATCCTCTCAAGTTTGAATAAACTATTCCCCGTCGAATAGCGCCCTGATCTCGGCGATTCCGCGAAATGGGTGTCCCATTCTTCCGCTCTCTTTGCGGAAGGTGGAAGGATCACATCTCCCGTCCTAATCTTCACCTCTTTAATTCCTTCCGAGCAGCGTCCCTTCACGCATAGCCTAGAATCCGGTATTGAGCCACAGCGATGAATAAAGCGCTCTTAAGATTTCTCGACGCAGCCAAGCGCTGGGTGCGCTACACCTACTTCCTGCGCTTCGCTATCGCCTTGTGGCTCTTCGCGCCATTGATGTGCTTACTCGACGGCAAGACCGGCTTCAAGACCATCACCAGCGGCGTCATGACGCCCGAGACTCTGCAGCAATACGCTTGCGTTGCCTTCTTCCTCGTCTCTGCCGGATTCGTGGCGCTTATCTGCGCCCGAGTGGTGCTGATCAATGGCCCATCGCGCTTCGACAAATGCTATGACCAGCGCGACGACGGCCGCCCCGCCCGCATGGTAACCCTGCTTATCAACGATGATGGCAAGTACGAATGGTGGGCGCTGCTGGTCTCGCAACTGACCAACGCCGGCGTGTATATCTACCTTTTCGTGAACGGGCGCGGGCAATGGGTTCGCCTCTCCGATATTGGCTGGGGCCTCTTCTCCGGCACCGCGCTGGCTCTTGTCGTCTGGTACGTCGTCAACGCCTGGTACTACCTCACCTATGATCCCCCCGACCCAACCGGTGTCGTAGAGTTTGGCCGCAATGCGGCCCGCACGCTGCTGCTGCCGCGCAACTTCATTGGCTTTGGATTGCACAAGCCCGGAGTCGACCGCTACTCGCACAACACCATCGAGGGCGCTTCGAACTGGATGGCAGGCAGCTTCCTCGACAAGGCCCTCCACTGGATCGCCGAACTCGCCTCGCATAGCCCGGGCTATTCCTACCTCGTCGCGCCGCCTTCCGCAGCGGAGGATCTCGACGGCGACGCGGACGTGGAAGTCCTACCCAGCGCCGCAGCGTACTCCCCTCGCCTGCGGCTCTACGAGGGTCACGTCTTCGGCGGGCTCTCAGCACTCGTCTTCACCGCCTGTTGCCTGACTCTGTGGCCACTCACCGCTCCTGTGCCGGCCCTGCATGCCTCGATCACGGTCATGGTTCTTTTGCTGTTGGCATGCGCAGCGCTTGTGTCGGTGATCCTCAGAATGAAGCAGCACCCGCGCTGGAAAATCGCTCTGACCGCCTCGGTTGTCCTCGCCTATATCGCCGTGCTCGCGCTCTACTTTCTAAGCAGCGCCGAGCGCTTCCCCATCCTCGCAACGCTCCTCATTATTGCGACCACACTATGCTGGACGCTCTGCGGCATCTCCTTTTTTCTCGACCACTATCGCGTCCCGGTGCTGACCAGCTTCCTGGTTGTGATGATGGTGCCGCGCCTGATCAACATCGAGAAGGGCCATGAGGAACACTACGTCTCCACCATCACCGGCGCTCCGTTGCAGCAGGGACAGCCTCTGCCGGAAATTCCCGAGCCGCGCGAGATTCTGAACGAGGCGCTCGCAGCCAACCCCGACAACAGCGGCCCGCTCATCATCGTGACCGCGACCGGCGGCGGCCTGCATGCCTCCGCCTGGACCGCGGAAGTCCTCTACCGCCTCGAAGACGAATTCGATCGTCAATACCCCGCCGCGCGCGGAACCTTTCACCAGCATCTGCTGTTGGCCAGCACCGTCTCCGGCGGCAGCGTTGGGCTGCTCGCTTATCTCACGGCAGTGCATCAGGCGTCGCCCGGTTCTCAATTGGATTTCCAGGCGATGCGCACCACCGCGCAGTGCTCGAGTCTCGAAGCCGCCGGCTGGGGCTTCGTCTATTGGGACCTCTTCAAAGCGGTCGTCCCCGTCTTGCCTTATTTCTGGATGCCGTCTTCGGGCCTTGACGACCTTGACTCATCGCCGCTCGGCAAAGACCGCAGCTGGTCGCTGCGCAAAGGATTCTCTCGCAACGCCAATAACGATTTTTGCCATGAGACCTGGAGGCGCGACAACGGCGGCAGTGCGGAGAGCCTGCAGCAATGGCTGCAATGGAGCATTAAGAGCCGGCTCGCTTCCAACTGGAATCACGAGGCAAGAAATCAGGCCAACGAGCAACAGTTGACGTTGCGCAATCTGAAGCCCGAGTGGGGTAAGCGCTCCATGCCCGCCTTCGCGATGAACGCCACCGCTTACGAAGACGGCCATCGCTTTCTGCTTGCGAACTATAGAGTTCCCGACCCGCAAAAGCCGCCCAACGACAACTGGCCCGACAGCTGGCCAAACTATAAAGCTCGATCTTTTCTCGCGACCTACCCGACGGCGACGCTGCCTTCAGGGGAGAAGGCGCTTGCCGATCTGCCCCTGGCCACGGCAGCGCAGATCTCGTCAAGCTTCCCATATATTTCGTCGGCAGCGCGCGTCCCCTGGGCGCTCGATGCCAGCGTCAAGGCCTATCACTTCGTCGATGGCGGCTACTACGACAACGACGGCACCGCTACAGTCGCCGAGTTTCTCCGCTTCGCCCTCGCCGGCTGCCAGAACCCAAAAGAACAGCGCAACCAGGACTACTGCGAAGAGCAGCAAATGACCCATCCGCCCACCGCGCCAGCGCGCCCATTGCGCATTCTGCTGATCGAGATTCGCAACAGCGGCGACGACTATGGCAGCGACGGCGAGTCCGACCCCTACCACTACTACCGCGGCAAGGCCCCGGCCAATCTCTTCAGTGAGCTCACCGCACCGCTGCTCGGTTTCTGGCAGGCCGGGCACGAGAGTGCCACACCCCGGAACCGCGCCTTATTCGCGCAACTCGAGCACGCCTTTGCCGGCCGCCTCGAACTTCACCGTGTCGTCTTCGACGATCGCCGTTCAACCAACGAAGTCGGCACCGACCCGCTCTCCTGGTCGCTTACGCCCAAGCAGCGCCACGAGGTCCGCGACTCCGCCGATCCCGCTTCCTATCTCGCACCCAAATATAAGGACGCTCTGGACTGGTTCGCCATGACGCCGCAACAGTGGATGAGCGACCCGAACCACCACCACTACGCCGACTCCGATTGGCCCGAGTAACCTCAACCACCAAAGCCGTCATCCTGAGCAAGCGCGTAGCGCGAGCCGAAGGATCCGCACAAACGCATCGATTCGGATGGTTGGCTTCAGCGCGCTTTCCCTTACTTCGCCTCCCGCAGCGGAGCCAGCCAGTTCACGATGGACCGCATGACCACCTCATCGCGCTGGTTAAACACCGTAGTCTGCGAACGCACCACCCCATACTTCGGCCGAGCCGCCGAATGCCTCACCTGTAAAATCTCCGCCTGCGTGCGGATCGAGTCGTCGGGGCGCACCGGGAGCGTCCAGCGCATCTCTTCCACGCCCGCGCCGATCATGCCGCCGGCGACCTTGATCGATTCCACGCGCAGCCGCATCACGATCGCCGCCGTCAGCCAGCCCGAGGCGCAAAGCCCGCTAAAGAACGAATTCTTGCCTGCGGTCTCGTCGATATGAAACGGCTGCGGATCGTATTTCTCTCCGAAGCTTACGATCTCCTTCGCACTCACCCGATAGCTCCGCTCCGAGTTAAAAATCTGTCCCGGAAAAAAGTCTTCAAAATACATCTCCTGCGGCATAACCCTCCTCGCACAACTGGTCGATCTCCACGGCCTCAGCAACTCCTCCAACCGCCCGCCGTGGCTATCCCTCAATTCTAGTAGCGCTCGTCTCGGATATGAAATTCACCATGTATCTGAAGGGCGTGTCGCGCCTCGCATAGAATGTGAATACTTCAAATACCTGGGAAGATTTGGATCGAGATCGAAGAAATGAATCCCCCTAATGAGTTAAACAAGATCGTCCTTCCTCAAACGGTGGTCGGTCCGCTTACCCGCGCAGCGATCTTTCTGGTTGTCACAATTCGCCAGGAGGAGGACGCTTATGCGCGCGTGCGCTCCTTCTGCGCCGACCTCTCCGGACTGATACGCGCCGTCGAATTTCGCGACGTTGAGGGAGGCCTTACCTGCGTCGCCGGATTCGGCTCCGACGCCTGGGACAAACTCTTTGGACCGCCGCGCCCCGCCGAGCTTCACCCCTTCCAGGAGATTCGCTCGAGTGGCCGCCACGCCGTCTCCACACCGGGCGACATTCTCTTCCACATTCGGGCCAAACGCATGGACCTCTGCTTTGAGCTCGCGACCCAGATTATGGACAGCATCGGCAGCGCAGTCACTGTCGCCGACGAGGTTCACGGCTTCCGCTATTTCGAAGACCGCGACGTCCTCGGCTTCGTCGATGGCACAGAAAATCCGCGCGGAGATGCCGCTCGCGAGGCTGCAGTTGTGGGCGACGAGGACCCGGCCTTTACCGGCGGCAGCTACGTCATTGTGCAGAAATATCTGCACAACATGCAGGCGTGGAATGCTCTTTCCACCGAGGCGCAGGAGCGCATTATCGGCCGCAAAAAACTCTCCGACATCGAGCTGGACGACGCCGACGAAGCCGGCTTCGGCGCATAATGCGCTGACCGTCATCGAGGAAAACGGAAAAGAGCTCAAGATTCTGCGCGACAACATGCCCTTTGGCCGTCCCGGCTACGGCGAGTTCGGGACATACTTCATCGGCTACAGCCGCACCCCGCGCATCACCGAGACGATGCTTCAGAATATGTTCGTTGGGCGGTCCGCCAGGCAATTACGACCGGATTCTCGATTTCAGCACCGCCGTCACCGGCAGCCTGTTCTTCGTGCCGTCGGCGACGTTCCTCGACAATGTTGGCCCAACCGCGCCCGACGCCCCGCAGGACGCCGCAGCAGAAGTAGCTTCGCCGAAACCTGACGTCGTTCCGACCTCGTCCGCGCCGGATACGTCACTCAGAATAGGATCACTCAAGGGAGAAAAAGATGAATAACCTCCATCGGGAACTCGCGCCCATCTCTGACGCTGCATGGTCGGAGATTGAGGAAGAGACGACAAGAACACTGAAGCGGTATCTGGCCGGACGACGGGTCGTCGACGTTCCCTCGCCGGGAGGAATCGCTCTGCCCGGAGTTGCGACCGGCCACCTGCGGTCGATCTCCGCTCCGGCGGAGGGCATCGTCGCAAGCCAGCGCGAGGTCAAGCCGCTGGTCGAGCTGCGGGTACCGTTTGAACTCTCCCGTCAGGCAATCGATGACGTGGAGCGCGGATCGGACGACTCCGATTGGCAGCCCGCGAAAGACGCCGCGAAGAAGCTCGCCTTTGCCGAAGACCGGGCCATCTTCAACGGATACGCCGAAGCCGATATCCAGGGCATTCGCGAAGGCACCAGCAATCCAATCGACACACTTCCTGCCGATGTGCGCGATTATCCCGATGCGGTCGCGCACGCACTGAGCCAACTGCGACTCGTAGGCGTCAACGGTCCCTACTCGGTCTTGCTTGGAGCCGACGAGTACACCGCGCTCGCCGAAACCCGCGATCATGGATATCCCGTGCTCGAGCACGTCAAGCGAATCGTCGACGGCAACATCGTCTGGGCGCCGGCAATCGAAGGCGCTTTCGTGCTGACCACGCGAGGCGGCGATTTTGAGCTGAATGTCGGCCAGGATGTTTCGATCGGCTACCTCAGCCATACCGAATCCGCTGTGCGGCTGTATCTCCAGGAGACGTTCGTCTTTCGCGTTCTCACCAGCGAAGCCGCCGTCGTGTTGTCGCCGTCGCAGAAGCCCTCGTGAGATGCGCAGGTGGCGCGAAGAGTCCCGCCCGCCACATCGCTGGAAGGAGAATCGAATGACCGAGAAACCCACCCTCATCTCCGCTGCAGAGCTCGCTGAAAAGAACAAAGCGCACTTCCCTAACGAGAGCCCCGAATATCGCCGCGCTCGCAACGCTCTCCTCGCCGAGGAGATCGAGCTCCGGCGTAACATCGAGCGCGTCGCCGCACTCCGCCGCACCCTTCCCCCCGGCGGTGCAATTCCGGAAGACTACGCCTTCGAAAATCACGATGGCACGGTCCGTCTCTCGCAGCTCTTCGGCGACAAAGACACACTCGTCATTTACAGCATGATGTATGGGCCGCAGCGGGAGAACGGCTGCCCCATGTGTTCCGCCATGCTCACCTCATGGGATGGCACGGCCCGCAACTTGCGCGAGCGTGTCGCTCTCGCAGTGACCGCACGCTCGCCGATCGAGCGTCTGCTCGACTTCAAGCTCGATCGCGGATGGAAGAACCTGCCCATTTACTCCGACACCAAAGGCGACTACACCCGCGCTTACGTCACCGCTGACGATGCCGACATGCCCGGTCTTAGCGTCTTTACTCGCAATGATGGAACGATCCGGCACTTCTGGAGCGGCGAGATGAACCACGAGATGGCCGACCCCGGCCAGGACCCACGCGGCGCCCCAGACCTCGATCCCTTGTGGACAATCCTCGACCTGACACCGGCAGGCCGCGGCGAAACCTGGTATCCCAAGCTCGAATATGCGAGCCTGACAACGATCGGATGAACACGAGACCCTCGCCAGCGACGATCGCTAAATACAGGCGGTAAACACAGGCGCGGCTAACCACATCTCGATTTCGGGGTGTAAGGGCGTTCGCGACCACTCATCGGCCCCTCGCCCAAACTCGATGAGCGCATTGGCCTGACGGCGTCAGTCCAGGATACTGCTTGGCTCGCTCGACCCCCCGAGTTTGATCTAGACTTTCTTCATGAGGAATTGGACGCCGTATATCGCAAACACTCGAGGAATAGCGGTGAGCGTTGAGCCAACTTACCTTGAGACAAGATCATCTCCTGACATCTCACAGTATTTTTGGGCTTATCGAGTAGTCATCGAGAATCAGGGACGGGAAACGGTGCAGCTGCTGAGCCGGCACTGGATGATCACGAATGCGCGTGGCGAATTGACTGAGGTCAAGGGACCAGGTGTTGTTGGGGAGCAACCGGTCCTAAAGCCGGGAGAGCACTTTGAATATACGAGTGGCGCGCCTCTTAACACGCCGTCCGGGATGATGGGCGGGGCTTACCAGATGGAGAGTGAGAGCGGTGAGCGTTTTGATATTGAGATACCGACCTTCTCGCTGGATCGTCCGAATCAGGGTTCATTTCTGAATTGAGAGAAATAGAGATCGTGGATTCTCGCCTCGCGCGGCACCCACGGATACCGGGCGCTCCCGCCGAATCACTCTCTACGCGTGATGAATCAGTCCTACTGCGCGCGCACTAACCGCACCTCAGTGGTCCGCGTCCCGTTCGCATCCTTGATGGATACAGTACCTCGGAGTTCCTTGTCCTCCAACTTCAGGTCATAGAGGAATATTGTCTTCCGATTGCTTATTTCGAACTTCACGGAATCTCCGGCCGCCAAACCACGGACGATCGGGTATTGAGCCAATGAATCGGGTCCGCCGCCTCCGGTCAGCCTTGCACCATCCTGCTTCAAGAGGAACCATCGCGGGACATCGACATCTCCGCTCATCGCTCGGAATGATCCGGCCCACTTGCCGGAGAGGTTTGCCACGACAGCTGCATGAGTGGGGGGCTGCATATTGGAAGAGGCTGCGCTCTGAGTTGCGATTTGGCTTGTCGCTGGCTGACCTTGCGCCAGCGACGACGACACCGCAACCGCGGGCGACGAATCGGGGTCGGGGTAGGTTGTGCTCCGATTCTGTTCACGCAACTGGGAGGGCTGGCCAGATGAGCTCGCCGCGGGTCTGGGTCTGGATGAACGCACCACGTTCACCTGAGGTGAAGGCTCAGCCGCTGCTCCACTCGTATTCGCCGAAGTTGTCTCGGGAGAGTAAGGGCCACCGCTCTCTGAGGAATCGGGCGATATTGCTTGATTGACACGCTCGATCACCGACTCGACGGGAGACCTGGGCTCATTCGGCGCGGCGGCACGATAAGGAGCTGACCGGCCCATCAGGAACGTAAATGTGGCAAGCGCCGTGAGTGAGAGCAGTCCGCCCATAGCAATTGCTACGGGTCGAATCGGCTCGTTCTGAAGGGCTCGGAACGACGGAGCACCTTCGAGCTGTGGGGAGAGCGAAGAATCAGGAACGACCTCTACATAAGAGTTTCGATACGCCTGCGGCAGAGATCCAACTAGATCCACCATCAGGTTCAGGCTGAGACGCAATCGGGGAAGGAAACCCCTTTCGTCGCGGATCCGGTCGCGAAGAAGCTGCAGCGCTTCTTCCTCATAGTGCCTGCGGAAAGCAGACGGAAATAAGCGAAGCAGGCAGGCGTATATCTTTTCAGACATACTCACCTCTTAGAATGTTCTTTGCTCGCGCCACGCGGAGTAAGTCCGCGAGCCTTTCGGCTTCGGACCGTGCCAGCTTCCGCCCCGCAGTGGTCAAACGGTAATATCGCCGCCGTTCATCGGCAGAAGCCTGTTTGCCACTGCCATTAACTTCCTCAATGAGGCCGTTTTCCAACAGCGCCTGGATCGAACTGTAGAGGGTGCCTGGCCCCAGTTGCATCCGACCGCTCGTCTGCTGCTCAACCTGCCGCATGATTCCATAGCCATGAAGATCTTCATCTGCAAGGGAGAGCAGAATCTGAAAGGCCGCCGAGGGTAAGGGGTCAAGTTTCCGTTTAGGCATATTATGATCGATAATCGATGTATCGACTATCGATCATAATCAGGAAGCAATTGGAACGTCAAGTGCACGCCCAAAAACTCGAATATCCCAGCCTGACAATTACACCTTGATGATCGGAAAGGCACGATTCAGTCGTACCGCAAGGCTTCCAGCGGATCGACTTTCCCCGCCCGCTGCGCCGGGACCGAGCACGCCAGGAGCCCGACCCCTAGGAACAAAGCTCCCACAACGAGGAACGTCGCAGGATCACTGGGCTGCACTTCGAATAGAAAAGACCGCAGCACTCGTGACAACACAATCGCCAGCGCGATACCGCCGACTACCCCACCGGCTATCAACTTGAATCCTTCGCCGAAGATCAATTTACGAATGTCGCTTCGTTGCGCGCCCACCGCACTGCGAATCGCTAACTCCTTGCGTCGGGATGCCACTGACAGCGAAAGCACTCCGTAGATTCCCACCAGCGTCAATACGCTTCCCACTACCGAAAACCCTGTAAGCAGATTCATCGCGAACGTTCGCGACGCCAGCGATTCGTCGCGAATCTGCTGGAGCGTCTTCACGTTTTCGATCGCCGCCGTTGGATCCACGGAGCGCAGTGCGCGTTGCACCGCAACCACCACTGCGCGCGGATCTGCCGTTGTCCGGACTACAAGGTGTTTTGAAAATGCGGTCGCCTGCCACAGCGGCAGATAAACCTCCGGCGATGCCTTCTGCGTCAAATCGTCGGTCCGGCCATCCGCGATCTCCCCGACAATTTCTATTCCTGGTTTATCTCGTCCGCTCATCCAGAGTTTTCGTCCCATTGCATTGCCGTGGGGAAAGTAGCGGTCGGCAAACGCCTGGTTCACGATCGCCACTTGTGGGGCCTTATCGTCGTCCGACGATCGAAATTCCCGACCTTCGGTGAGTGGCGTTCCCATCAGTTTGAAATAATCAGGCGTGACCGCGCGTAGAGGCAGCACCGTCTTGTCGGTTTCTCTTACCACCGGTGGCTGGCCCTCAATGTCCATCGTCGCTGGCCAATTGTTCCCCGTCAGCGGCACTCCCCAGGCGAAGGCCGCATATTGCACTCCGGGAATTGCCGCAACCCGCTCCAGGGCTTGCCGGTGAAAGCTGCCCCAGCTCGACCTGTCTTTCACCTCCGTCACGCTCATCGTCAATATGCGCCCGGTGTTGTACCCCGACGGCACCTGCGCGATCTTCATCATGGTCCGAATGAGCAAACCCGCGCCCACCAGCAGCGCCAGCGTGAGTGCCGTCTGCAGCATCGTAACTCCGCGGAGCAACCGCCTTTCCCCGACTCCCGCCGTCCCCTTCAGCCCGGCGTTTTTCAGCACCTCCATCGGATCTAACCGAAGCGCTCGCAGTGCCGGAAAAACTCCTGCGAAAACCGCTGCGAACACTGCCGCACCAAGTCCCCACCCCAAAACTGCCCAGCCTACCGTCACTCCATCCAGCCGCGGAACGGCATGTCCCGCAATCACCTTGAACAGTTTTACGGCGCCCACGGCGAGCGCGACTCCAAATACCCCGCCGAGTAATGCCAACAGCAAACTCTCCGTCAGAACTTGCCGCAGAAGGGCCATGCGACCCATGCCCATCGCGCTCCGGACGGCATATTCCTGTTGCCTTTGCAATCCTCGCAGTAGCAGCAACGCCGCCGCGTTACCGCAAGCGATCAACAAGACCAGTGCCGCCGCACCCAGCAGCGGCAACAGAATTCGTTTCCCGTCTCGGTTCATTTCATCCGTTACCGGCTCCAGCCTCGGCGCGAACCCTTCAAACTTCTCCTCCGTCTGCGCCTCTCTCGCGGTCAGCACGGCTAATTCCTGTTGCCCCTGCTGCGGAGTCGCTCCATCCCGCAGTCGCGCGACTACGTTCCAATAGGGCTCCTTCAAATACTTCGGCTCCGGATCCGCTGGCGCCCAAAAATCCACCGTCGCGTTGACGTCGTAATTTGGCTCCTTCGCCGCTTCAGGCGACGGTAAGAATCGCACTCCCGGTTCCATTACCCCGATAACGGTCGGCGGTACATCCCAGCGGCTGATGCGCACCGTCTTCCCGATGATGTCCCTGTCGCCGCCAAATGCCCGCTGCCAAAATTCATATCCCAACAGAATTGACTTCACCGGCCCTTGTCCGAAGTCTGAATCCTCGAAGCCGCGGCCGGCCATCGGCCTCAGCCCCATCACCGGAAAGTAGTCCTTTGTCACCACCATCCCCTGCATCGACTGGCTCCCGTCATTGCGAACCAAAAAATTGAATGACCAGTCATACGCGGCGATTCCCTGGAACGATTTCGCTTCCTTCTGCCACTCCATCCACTGCTGCGCCGCCCAACCTCGTGGGTTGTCCATCTTCTGTCCGTCTGTGCGCGCCGTTGAAACCAGCATGAGTTGCTCCGGCTTGTGGTAAGGCGGCGGGGTGAGCAGCACGCCCTGAATCAAACTGAAAACCGCTGACGTAGCCCCAATCCCCAGCGCCAGCGTCAATGCCGCAATCAGGCTAAAGCCCGGCTGCTTCAACAGCATCCGCATCGCAAACCGCAACTCTCGCACCATATGTTCCCCGGGTCTCTTTCGGCCGTGCGGATCCCCGCTCCGACATTGTTAGGAGAAGAGACGTTGGCTGAACCGCGCTTGTTCCGTCAACCAAGCCGGTTAGACGACAGAACAAGAGCCCGGTTAGGTCAGAAATCATCCACTCGCATTTTTATCGGGGCCTCAACGGGCGCAAAAATCGCCGAGGCCCTTGCCGGCTCCACTATCCCGCCGCACCCGCCCGCTCCAACTCCCCAATCACAATCTTCTCCATACCCAGCATCGCCTGCGTAACCCGCCCCGCCTTCTTCGGATCACCCAGCAACTCAAACAACTCCTCCGGAACCACCTGCCACGTCACGCCAAACTTGTCCTCAAGCCAGCCACACCGCCCCGGCACGCCGCCCTCGGTAAGCTTCTCCCAGTAGTCGTCCACCTCCTGCTGGCCGCGGCAGGTCACAAACATCGAGATCGCCGGAGTGAACTTATACTGCGGCCCGCCATTCAGCGCGGTAAAGTTCTGCCCAAACAACTGGAAGCTCACCGTCATCGCCTTCCCGGCCATGGCGGGAAACGCCTCGTTGTAATAGGTCACTCGCCCTTTGCGCGAATCCTTGAAGATGGACACATAGAAGTCTGCCGCCTCCTCGGCCTGCGTATCGAACCAGAAAAACGGGCTGATCTTTTGCATGGAAATCCTCCTAGAAAATAAATGGGACAAGCCCTTTCACTTCGCGGCGATAATGCACGTATTCCTCGCCGAAGCTCTGCGCCATGAAACGCTCTTCACCGCGGCTCTTCAACCAGAAGGAAAGCACGCAAATCAGCACGCCGGCAAAACAACGGATCGCCCCTCGCTGTACCGCCGACCCAAACATCCCTAGCAGAATGCCGGTATAAATAGGGTGGCGAACGATGCGATAGGGCCCACTCCGCACCAGCGTGTGATCTTCCTTCACCGTCACATTGTTGCTCCAATTGTCGCCAAGCATAAGCCGCGCCCAGATGCTGAAGGCAACACCCGCCAGTACGGCTAGCAACCCCGCGACCACGATCGGCAAAGTCACCACGAATAACTGGCCGTCCAGCCATGGAATCCCACACCGTCTGGTAAAGATCAAAAACACACCGGCTATAAGGATGGCCGTATAAAGAAGCTGTGAGCCGCCCGACTCGCTCTGCACGGTGCGCTTGGTGCCCCGCGCCTTCACCCGCCACACGATGATAAGAACCAGCCAGAGAATCGGTGTCCATTCACGAATCTGTTCAATCAGAACTGATTGATCCACATCCTCCCCCTCGGCCTCAATTATCGAACCAGAATAACCGGCGGTTTCCTGATTTCAGATCGGGTACGTTGCTTTCACCCGGAAAGCGCACAGAAATCGCCCCGTGAATTCTAGGCCATCCGGTGAAGTGGGGGGTGCGCGGGATCGGGTGCGGCGAGGCTGCCGTTGCCGGCGGCGTTGGACAGGTTCGTCGCGACGAGCGTAGGATGTGGGGCACCCCGTCGGGTTGCCCCCGTCTGGTTCTTTGAAGACCAGGGATATTACCAGTGGTCGCGCCGAGAAGTAATTGTAAAAACCGAACGGAAATAGCTAGGGAGTGTCCCCAATGGGGTTAATCCGGGTTCCCGACAGGAACGGACTGCGATGGTACAGCAGGCTTGAACTGCTGCTGATGAGTTGTGGCCTGCTTCTGGTTCTCGCATATTTCGGTAATCGGTCGTACAGCGCAATTTACTCTCGTGCGCTTGCGCAAAGTTTCTGGGCATCGCAAGTGTCTGCCCAAGACCTGGCCCAGGAACCGCCTCAGTCGCTGAGTGGCCTGCCAGACTTTCGACTTTGGTCAGAAAAGCGCATCAAGGGGTATCGGGCCAGCCTGCTCGCCGACGTCCCGCCACCATTGGGAGTTCTCGACATTCCATCTCTTCAATTGTCTGTCCCGGTTTTGGAGGGAACGAACGACCTCACGCTGGACCGAGCGGTCGGGCACATTCGCGGAACTGCGCCCCCTGGCGTGTCAGGAAACATTGGCCTTGCCGGACATCGAGACGGATTCTTCCGCGGTCTGAAGGACATTCACGTCGGGGATGCAATTGATCTGCATTCCCGGGGGGGCACCTCGCATTATGTGGTCGATGGAATCCAGATAGTTCCACCTACTGATGTCTCGGTTCTTCATGCGGAGAATAAGCCTTCTCTCACGTTGGTGACTTGCTATCCATTTTATTTCGTAGGGAGCGCCCCGTTGCGATACATCGTGCATGCGACGGCCTTTGCTGCTGAGACCAGGGTAGACGACGGAGCTCGCTAGAACCGGCTGCGAACGTGTTGCTCGGTCGGCAAAGGAGTGTCCCTGAGGGGAAGAGCCCCAAGTTTGAAGCACTGTTTAACGGAACGGCTGATGGCGTGCCAATGAATACCGGAATTATGCAACCAGCTCCAGCTTCGATCTCGCTTGAGAAGCGTCGAAGCAAACCATTCACCTATTTCACGATCGGAGAAAGAAAATGAATTCAAGCAGCCTGTTAAGGAAGAGTCTGATACTCGTGACCGCGACAATGTGTCTCGATTTCGCGGCCCTGACGTTTGCACAAGTGCAAACCCAAACAACTACAACATCGGGCCCTGCGACAAAAGAGGTAACCATCGAGAGTGGTGAGGTTGTAGCTGTCGAAGGGAACGATCTCTTCATCAAGATGTCAGACGGCACCCTTCGCGATTTTCCCAACGTTCCCGCGAGCGCCAGCGTCACTGTGGACGGTAAGCAAATGGGTCTCAGCGATCTCCAGCCCGGCATGAAACTGCAACGCACCACCGTAAAAACGACCACGCCCAAGTTGGTCACAACCGTGGAGACGGTTACCGGCAAAGTCTGGCATGTCAATCCGCCGGCCTCTGTCATCCTCACCCTGGACAATAACGAGAATCAACAATTCAAAATTCCCAATGGACAGAAGTTCACGGTGGGCGGCAAAGAAACGGATGCCTGGGGCCTGAAGAAGGGCATGATGGTGAGCGCAACGAGGGTCACCGAAGTACCGTTGACTTCCGTGACGCAGCATCAGCAGGTAACCGGAACCCTGCAGGCTGGCTCCCCGGTCTTGATCGCCAAGGGAGCTCCCACTGCTGCTCCAACTGGAGCTGCTTCAGCGGAAGCAGGAACCACCACTACTGCTTCGGCAGAGCTGCCGAAGACGGCGACACACTTGCCTCTGGTGGGAATCCTCGGGATCTTTTTGATTCTGGCGTCGCTTGGGATGGGATTGCTACGAAGGAGACTGGGACTTCGGAGTTAAAACTCGGCGCGGCAGTGGAGTCGGGCGCAACGCTGGTCAGGAATGCGTGCGCCCGGGGAGGGGACGCTCAAAAGAGTGGTGCGGCGCACGTTAGGCGGCTTGCCCAATATGTAATTCCACGCGCAGGCCGGCGGTGGCGAGCATGTTAACCAGGGTGTCGATGGCGAAGAGGTCGATGCGTCCGCGCATGAGGTCAGAGATTCGGGGCTGAGTGACTCCGAAGATCTTTGCAGCCTGGCTCTGGGTCAGGCCTTCGCAGGCGATGTGGTCTTTGAGCGCGAGCATGAGGGAGGAACGGAGCTTCATGTTTTCGGCGAGGGCCGAGGTGTCTTCGATTGCGTCCCAGACATTGTCGAAACGATTGGCCGTCTTTGTCATGATGTGTATTCCTTCTGAAGTTCCTTGTATCTTCGTGTGGCTGTTTCGATATCCGCGGCGCTCGTTTTCTGGGTCTTCTTTTGGAAGCAGTGAAGCACAAATAGCGTGTCGCTAAACTTAGAGCAAAAGTACAGCTAGTGTCCCGAGTCTGAAGTAATTTGCATAATATCGGGGATCCAAGGCCCTTCGTCTGGCACAAAACTGCTGATCAAATCCTCGGTTCCGTCGCTCGCTTTTGTATAAGAACTTCAGACTCAGGACACTAGCGTAGTGTGAGGTGCACCGCCCGGCAGGTGCTTTTCCCCAGAAAAACGCCTACTGAGACAAACTCCGCACATTACACCAACTGTACTTTTGCTCCAGTCACATACATCACGCGAAAGATTCCGCGCTCGTCTCTGATGCGTCGCTTAGGTCGACCCACATGCTGTCAGCGTCGAAGCGGACTCGGGTTGGGTTAACGGCGGAATTCATTTTGCTACGGTTAGCGTAACAGGCCCGGGAAGCACTTGATAATCGTCATAGACGAGCTTGCTACCACGGTAGACTTTCATTCGTACTCGGTCGCCAGCCTTGCCATTCACGATGAGCTTGAATTGACCAAGATCGTCGGGGGATGCTTCGCCGTCCTGACCATCCACTAAAATCCTGATTGTGTTTGCTTTGGGAATTGGGATGATGGTGCCGGCAACGATAAGTGTTGGGCGGGCCTTTTTAAGCTCCACGTCAAGAACATTGCCCTCAAGCTTCGGACTCAGCCAACTTTCTTCGTAACCATCAACGCGAGGTAAGACCCGAATGGACTTTCCCTTAACGCGAGCAGGAAGGTCTTTGAAATTGGCTTCTCCGTCCGGGCCGATGTTTGCATGAGGTAGGCCGGGCAGATCGAGGGTGACTTGTCCCGACGTGATCAGCGGGCTGTCGTTGCTGTGAGCGCGCACGGCAAGGTCAAAGGTTTCGGGTGCCGGTGGCACCAGCTTGAATCCGCCGAGCAGCACTATACAAAACAACACGACAGGGCCGCCGAGTTCAAGAAAATTACCAAGATGCTTGTGAGTGAATCGTGCGAAGCTCTTCATCGCACCGAACAAAAAAGCGGCCGCTGACAAAGCCCATGGGATCAATAAAAGGTAGAAGATCTGACCTTGGACGCCGCTCTCCACGAGTTGGGGGACTCGATCAACATAAAACAGCGTAAAACCTGCACCGAAGATGAAGCCAAGTAGAGCGACTACGGCGTAATTTTTTGCGGAGGGCGGTGGGGCAGACGCTGCTACCGGTCCGGCCCCCTCATCCGCTGGCTTTATCGCACGCCTTAGTCCCGTCCCTCTTGCCTCGCGCGTGCTGTTCCCACTATCCTTGTGTGTCTTCAATCGTTCTTTTCCGTCGGCCTGGGGCAGGCCTGAATGACTCTCTATCGAAGGGTTGGCGGAAGTGGGAGTGTCATGTTCCGTCTGTGGCGCGCTCAAGTTAGTTAGGACCCTCTTTAGGCCCACTGGGTAGTTGGTTCTCAAATCGATGTACTGGATACGGCGAAGTTGCAACGGGATTTCGCAGTCCCTGTGCAGAATGGGGATGATCGTTTTCTTTTCATCCAGCGCGAAGGTGATTTCGTTCCGGACGTTACTGGATTTTACGGATGATGGGGACAGCACTAGGATCATTCGCGGAGAATACCTCAATGCGCTTTCGATCGCACTGTCCCATTCTTGGCCAGGTTTAATGTCGAGCTGATCCAGCCACACGTCCGCTCCCGCCGCCTTTAAGTCGTCGGCAAGTTGCAGCGTGAAATCCGAATCATCCCGGCTATAACTGATAAACGCTACAGCTGCGTGCACGGACAAGGTCAATCCCCCGATACAGCGCTCCCATGCAAATGAGATATTAGTCGATCTCGGGAGAAAGTATCCCTAAATCGATGGATCCGAATCAGTTTTGTCGCGACAGGTGCCTTCATTGCCAGTTTTCGCTGAGGCTTACTTCTTGCTCTTCTCCCTGATCTTTGCGGCCTGATCCTCGTAGACTCTAGCTTCGGCGTCGCGTCCCAACTGGCGAAGGGCAGCAGCCAAGTTCTCAGCGTCGTCGCCAATGGCTTGGTCATCGGGCCCCAACGCTTTTTCATCGATCGCTAAGGCCCGATTCAACAGCAGTTCCGCGTCGCTGTACCTACCCTGGTCATAGTAGACCTTAGCCAAGTTGCTAAGGGCTCTGGCCACCGTCGGGTGGTCTGGCCCGAAAGCTTTCTCGTCGATGGCCAAAGCTCGCTTGACCAGCGACTCCGCCTCGTTGTACTTGCCCTGGTCTTCGTAGAGCTTAGCCAGGTTATTGAGGTCTGCGGCCACGTCGGGGTGGTCCGGCCCCAAGGCCTTCTCATGGATGGCCAGGGCGTGCTTGAACAGCGGCTCCGCCTCGCTGTATTTGCCTTGGGTCTCGTAGAGCGTGGCAAGGTTGTCAAGATCTGTGGCCACGTCGGGGTGGTCCGGCCCCAAGGCATTCTTATTGATACGCAGGGCGCGCTTGAACAGCGGCTCCGCGTCGTTGTACCTGCCCAGGTCTTCGTAGACTTTAGCCAGGTTATTGAGGTCTGTAGCCACGTCGGGGTGATCCGGCCCCAAGGTCTTCTCGTTGATGGCCAGGGCGTGCTTGAGCAGCGGCTCCGCCTCTCTGTATTTGCCCTGGGTCTCGTAAAGCGCGGCCAAATTGTTAAGGTCTGCGGCGACGCCTGGGTGGTCCAGCCCCAGTGCCTTTTCATCGATGGCGAGGGCTCGCTTGTACAGCCGTTCCGCCTCGCCGTACTTGCCCCGAGTCTTGTCGAGCAGGGCTAAGTTGTCGAGGTCCCTGGCAACGTCTGGGTGATCTGGTCCCAGTGCCTTTTCATCGATGGCCAGGGCCCGCTTGTACAGCGGTTCTGCCTCATCGTACTTGCCCTGTCTATCGTAGAGCGCGGCCAAGTTATTGAGGCTTGCGGCCAGGTTCGGGTGGTCTGGCCCCAGGGCCTTTTCATCGATGGCCAGGGCTCGCTTGTACAGCGGTTCTGCCTCACCGTACTTGCCCTGGTCGTCGTAGAGCCTGGCCAGATTGTTAATATCCGTGGCCAACTTCGGGTGGTCCGGCCCCAATGCTTTCTCATCGATAGCCGCGGCTTGCTTGAGGAGCGGCTCCGCGTCGCTGTACTTGCCCTGGTCCTCGTAGATCTCAGCCAAGTTATTGAGGTCTGTGGCCACGCGTGGGTGATCCGGCCCCCACGCTTTTTTGTCGATGGCCAGCGCTTGCCTGCTCAGAGGCTCCGCCGCAACATATTTCGCTTGGCGAGCCAAAACCACGGCAAGGTTGTTCAAGACGATGGGGTCGTTGGGGTGGACGGCGAGCACCTTCCTTAAGGCGGCCTCCGCTGCGGCATAGTGCCCTTGCTCATACTCCGCGCTTGCTAACTGGACATAGTGTGTAAGGATATTTCCGTTCGGTGTTTTGAGTGATTCCGATATGTACTCAACGGCTGTCGCATACCGGCCGTCGTAGAGAGCCGCCAAGCCCTTCTGGTACGGATCTTCAACGGACTTGGTCCATGCTTCAACTGCCGATTTAAGCTCCTCGACCGAGAAGCCTAGCTCTGCGGCCTTGCTTTCCAGCAGGTTCTCTCTTGCCTGATCAGCCGTCTCGTCCTGCCTGGGCAAAGACGCCTTGGAGTCGCTTTGGGAGCTTGGGGAATGATAGGCCGCTTCAACCAGGTGCAGACGCGACCCGACGTGGGCGATCTCTGTTGCCGTCCGGGGCTCATTTTGATCGTCCCTTGGGAAAAGGATGAGGTTTTCCTGAGATTGGGAGCTGCGAGGGCCTCGGCCCGCGCGGGACTTTGGCGAGATTTGTGAGGTTGCTTCTTCAATAAGGCATCCGATAATGGCAGTCTTGAGCTGCGGGTTGCCCGGCGGCAAGACAAACAACTCTATAGGCTCCGCCGCCGGGTCATGCAGGTATGCTCGACCGTTTTGCAGTTCGCAGGGCTTGAGGATCACCCAATTTGTAACATGGAAGATGGCTGCAAAGCCCGGCTTCAGGCTTCCGGTCATTGGAAAGGTAAATTCCCCCGAATCGCTCGTCTCGGCAGAACCGGCACCCTCAATGCGCACCGTAGCATGCGGGACTCCAGCGCCACCTGCCACCTTCTTAACTATCCCCGGAAACGACGGCGCCTGCTGGCCCATCGACGACGCGCAGATACCGGCAAGCGCGATAGCGAAGCACGCTCGCAATCTAGTCAAAGGCAGCATCGAACATCTCCGCCTACAGAGAATAGCTATGGCGGCAGTATATAGGCGGGAGTCATGGAGGCCAAAAAAACTTTGATTCCGCTGGAGCGGGAGATCTCGGCCATGGAAGTGAAGTTGTCTTCAATCGTCTGCGGGGCGGAGGGGCCGGTCGGCCGACGAATTCATTTCGATGAAGAGGGGGTTCCGGCGAGGATGAGGACGGCGGCGGGTGGAGATGGACGAGACCGCTTCTCCGCCAAATCTCCAACGACACGAGGTCCGGCGTATCCAAAGCCTCCATTCCCCGTAAATGCGGACTCTCCACACTGTCTCACTTTGCGGGGTCGCTCCACACCAGGAAAAAAGCGTGTCAAGCCCCCAAACTACCCCGAAGTCCCGCAACCCACTCATTCCGCAAGGGATAAAACCCTTCAAGAGTTGGCATAGTGAAACCCTCCAACTTGATATACTAAGAATAGGATCAAAGAAAATAAGGCGGCCAAAAAGCCGCCTTTTCTCATTCGCGCGGAAGAATCCCGGTTGTAAAGCGCAGCCACACTCTATCTGACACAAACGAAATGCTTTGCAGGCAACCACAATAGAATCAATATCTTAGTCAGCGGCATCGCCGCAAGCCATTGAAAACACAGAACTAAGGCAGTAACGGGAGGGGAGGGGGGGTACCCCCCTCCCCCCAAGGAATTTCCCTTAGCCACTCCACTCGCCCTCCTGTAGACTTTCAGGCAGTGGAGGAAGTCCGTTATGCGCGCCGTTGCCACCGCCGAAAACCCGCTAACCCATCTCGAAGATTGGGATGATTACATCGCCAGCCGCTACCAGGAAGGCAAGGACCTCTCGGAGTTCCGCAACTACGACCCCAAGGCCAACCCCGGCGTCGCCGAGTTCTACCGCCTCAACCACGCCAACCAGACCCTCGACTTCGTCCTCGGAAAGAAGAAGGAATATCTCGGCCTGAACATCGGCGAGAAGACGGTTTGGGAAGCCGCCGAGTTCCTCAACACGCTGGTCGACGACAGCGATCCTGACACCGATCTCAGCCAGGTCGAGCATCTGCTCCAGACCTCCGAGGCGATGCGCCGCGACGGCAAGCCGCGCTGGATGGTGCTTACCGGATTCATCCACGACCTCGGCAAGGTCCTCTGCCTCTACGGCGAGCCGCAGTGGGCCGTCGTCGGCGACACCTTCCCCGTCGGCTGCGCCTGGTCCGATCAGATCGTCTTCCCGGAGTACTTCGCCGCCAACCCCGACGCCAAGGTCCCGGAATACCAGACCAAATACGGAATCTACTCGGAGCACACCGGCCTCGACAATGTCCACCTCTCCTGGGGACACGACGAGTACATCTACCACGTCGTCAAGAACTACCTGCCCGAGCCGGCGCTCTACATGCTCCGCTACCACTCCTTCTACCCCGCCCACAAACACGGGGCGTACCGGCACCTGATGTCCACGCACGACGAAGAAATGTTCGCCGCCGTGAACGAATTCAATCCCTACGATCTGTATTCCAAAGGCAGCGCCAAGCCGAACCTGAAGGAGCTCAAGCCCTACTACGACGACCTCTTCGCCGAGTTCCTGCCCGAGAAGTTGGCCTGGTAATCGCCCGTTCGTAAGTGCCCTGATAGCGCCCGAATCTAGCATCTCGACTCGCACTTCGCGTATGCTTTGGAGTGAAGATGCGTCGCGCGCTTGCCATCACGATCGCCTTACTCTTCAGCCTCTCGCTGGCCGCGCCGCTCTTTACCGTGGACGCCGCAAGCAACCTCCCCGAATGCTGCCGGCGCAGCGGACGTCATCACTGCGCAACCGGAATGATCGCCGATTCAGGCAGCAGGACTATTTCAACCATCGCTCCGAAGTGCCCGAACTGGCCGACTCCGACCGCCGCTCCGTGGCCCAATGACTTCGTGTCTCCGCAGACACAAGCCATCAGCACGCCCCTCTACGCCCATCCCGAATCCGCACCGCAGACCGAAGCGCGCTACCGCATAGCTTTCGCTCGCAGCCGCCAAAAACGCGGCCCTCCCGCAATCGTCCTCTAGCCTCGTTGTAACTTTTCCGATTAGTCAGAAGACGCGTTCCGAAAGAACTCGTCGCAATGCTCGATTGCGTCATGCCTTGACGCGGAGGTTCGTTTTGCCATGCGCAAATACTTGCTCGTGTTCCCCCTTTTATTCCTCTTCTCGTTAAAGCCTGTCCACGCTACCGTCTTCGGCGAAATTCAGGGCATCGTCCACGATCCGCAACACCGACCGATCGCTGGCGCAACTATCCTTCTCAAGAGCACCAACTCAGCCTTCTCGCAGACCGCGACCACCAATAGCGAAGGAGGTTTTCGCTTCCAAAGCATTCCGTTCGGATATTACAACATCACCGTCTCCGCGACAGGCTTCGCCTCGTTCACCCAACTGTATTCTCTCGCCTCTGGAACTTCGCCGATCCTGCATTTTGAACTGGCGATTGAAACCGTGAAACAATCCGTCACCACGGTCGGAGAACAGGACTCCGCCAACGTCGACTCCGTCACCCCAACCACAACCATGAGCCGCGCCGACATCGCCAATACTCCCGGCGCCAGCCGCAGCTACGGCATGGAGATGATCACCGACTACGTGCCCGGCGCCTACATGACCCACGACATGCTGCACATTCGTGGCGGCCACCAGGTCAGCTGGCTTATCGACGGCGTCGAGATCCCCAACACGAACATCGCTACCAACCTCGGCCCGCAGATCAACCCGAGAGATATCGACTATCTCGAGGTCCAGCGTGGCAGCTATGACGCTAATGTGGGCGACCGCACCTATGGCGTCTTCAACGTCGCGCCCCGCAGCGGCTTTGACAATAACCGCCAAGGCGAGTTGATTATGACCCTCGGAAACTTCTGGCAAACCGACGATCAAGTGAGCTTTGGCGACCACTCTCAGAAGTTCGCATGGTATGCCAGTGCCAACGGCACTCGCAGCGACTATGGGCTCGCACCGCCCATCGCCTCGGTCTATCACGACGCCGCCAACGGCTTCGGCGGCTTTGGCTCCTTCATCTACAACCGCACCCCGCAAGACCAAATGCGATTGATGACCCAGGCGCGGACCGACTACTTTCAGATTCCTTACGACCCGGACCCTGGCAGTTACGGGAATCAGCTGATTCCCTCGTATGGCCTGCGTGACGCTCAGCGCGAAGTCGATGTTATGGACGCCTTCACTTGGGTGCATACCTTTAATGCCTCCACGGTGCTCGACGTCTCGCCCTTCTACCACTACAACAGTGCGAACTACACTCCAAACCCGAACGACTATCCCATCGCTACGACCTCAAATCGCGCCTCAAACTACGGCGGAGCCGAAGCCAACATCACAACAAACATTGCCCGCAACACCATTCAAGCTGGTTTCTATGGATGGGGCCAGCACGACAGCTATCTCTTCGGCTCCATCTTCAACGATGGCAGCTATCAGAACTTCAGCATTCCCGACTCCGCGACCGGAGGCCTAATTGAGGAGTATCTCTCGGATAACTACAAGGCTACTTCCTGGCTAACTCTGATTGCCGGTCTGCGCCAGTCCTACTTCACCTCAAGCTTTTCCGAGGATTACACGTATCCGCGAGTCGGCATCGCCTTTCAGATTCCGAAATTGAATTGGGTCTTTCGGGGATTTTATGGACGTTACTATCAGCCGCCGCCGCTGCTGACCGCTTCAGGCCCGGTGGTCGACTATGCCAACGCCAACAACACCAGCTTTGAGCCGCTGCATGGAGAGCGCGACGAAGAGTATCAGTTCGGCGTTCAAATTCCCTACAAGGGCTGGCTCCTCGATGCCGACCATTTCCAGAACCGCGTCAATAACTTTCTCGACCACTCCAACATCGGTGAGTCGAGCATCTACTATCCGGTGACCGTCGACGGCGCGCTGATACAAGCGTGGGAGTTGACGCTCCGCACTCCTCACCTCTGGCGATATGGGCAAGGTCACTTAGCCTATTCCAATCAGATTGCACAGCAGCGGGGCAACATCACAGGAGGACTTATCTGCATTCCGATCGGGTCTCCGGCTTGTGATGCAGGCTTCAACTACACGCCGGTCGACCATGACCAGCGCAACACTCTGAACGTCGGCTACAACGCCACGCTTCCTTGGCGAATCGAAGCCTCGACGAACGTGTACTATGGCTCCGGCTTCAGCAACGGATACCCTGAGCCTCCGTCGCCTTACTTCGGAAACTACCTTCCGGGGCATACCACCTTCGATCTGAATCTTGGGAAGCAGGTCACCGACAATCTTTTTCTCTCGGTGGCAGCGCTGAACGTCGCTAACTATCGGCTGCTACTCGACAATAGCCTCACCTTTGGCGGCTTCCATTACAATGATCCCCGGCAGATCTATGGCGAGGTTCGCTACCGTTTCAACTTCTGACAGCATGATTGACCGGTAGTATCAACTCGGCTACGCACCCGGGAGCATCCTCGCGGTTACGAAGCGAGATCGAACCGCCGTGGGCCTCGGCGATCTGCCGCACCAGCGCGAGCCCGACGCCGGAGCCGTTTTTCTTTGTCGTGTAAAACGGCACAAAGAGGTTCGCCGTATTGCTTATGCCAAGACCAGAATCCTCCACCACGATGGCGACCGACTCCGCCACTTCGCTTGCCCTCAGCGTAACGGCGGAGGAGGCATCATCCAGTGGGGATATTGCGTCACTATCTTCATGAGCCCCAATGACGGCTTCGACCGCGTTCTTCACCAGGTTAATGAGCAACTGCTCAAACTGGTCGGGGTCGACGGTGACCTCGATCACGGGAACATCGTCTAGAGCGACCATCATGCGGGTCTCGAGCGCGACTACCCGTTCCAGCAGCGGACGCAGCGGGACCTGTCGCATGACCGGCGGCGGCAGCTGCGCCAATTGACGATAGGCCTGTACAAAGCGATTCAGCGACTCCGCCCGACCCTCGATGATCGTGAGGCCGCGGGCGAAGTCATTGCCCCCGTTTGATGAAACCGATTCGCTTGGCAGTCGTGCAAGCAGGCTTCCGGCGATGGACTTGATCGGCGCCAGAGAATTATTGATCTCATGGCCGAGCACGCGGATGAGCCGCTGCCACGCGGTGCGCTCTTCTTCGCGCAGCGCGCTGCTTACGTCAGAGAGCAGAATCAGCACATGTGGCACACCGCGCTGACGGAAGCCGCTTCGTCGCGCCATCCAGCGGCCGGGCTTGCGGACGGCGGTTTCTGCGGCCCCTGTCTGCCCATCGAGCGGGATCAGTCCCTCGTCTGGAGCGTCGATGACGTGGTCGAGACCTAATGAATCCGCACGGCGTCCGGTATCGCGTTCCGCGTTGAGCAACAGTACGCGCTCCGCGGCCGGATTTAGCAGCCGCAACCGGCGACCCTGGTCGAAGGCCAACACCGGGGCGTCCATCGAGTCGATCACTCGGCGTAGCAACGCCATGGCCTCGAGTTCACCCAGCCGCTGCGACTGCAGCATGTCGGCGAGCGCGTTGATCTCGGTGGATAGCTCGCCGAAGGCATCATTGCGGCTCGCGCCTCGCGCCCGAAATGAATAATCCTGTTCGCGCAGTGCCGCGACGACATTGGCCAATGTTTGCAGTGGCCGCACTACCTCTTCCAGAAGCATGGACGACAACAGCAGGAGGCCTAGAAGAACAAGGCCAGCCACCGTCAATTGAACTGTCAGCGATTGCCGCCACACCAACACCACGCACAGGATGATGGTTGGCAGGCAAAAAATCAGGCAATACCTCCAGATCCGGGCCTCAAACGAGAGCTGCCGGTGTGTGCGTTTGTTTCGATCGTTGGACTTGTATCTGGACGGCCTATCAAAGGCCATACTTTTCCATCCGCCGGTAGAGTGCGCCGCGGCTGAGACCCAGCGCCTCCGCCGCCTGGCTCACATTGCCATTGCAACGAGCCAGCGCCTTGCGAATGAGGATACTCTCTACCGCCTCAAGGCTCATCTCCTCAAGGCTTGCCGTCGAGATGCGCGGAGTGGTCAGGCCCAGATCAGAGAGCGTAATGCGGGCGCTCGAGGCCATCAGCACCGCGCGCTCGATGGTGTGATCCAGCTCGCGGACATTCCCCGGCCATGGATAGCCGAGCATCGCCTGCAGCGCCGCGGGCTCCAGACCCTGTATCTGCTTCCGATAACGGCTGGCGTAGCGGTTGAGGAAGTGGGCCGCAAGAGCAGGGATGTCTTCGCGGCGCTCGCGCAATGGCGGGATACGAATCTCCACAGTATTGAGCCGGAACAACAGGTCAGAGCGAAAACGCCCCTCCTCCGCTTCGGCATGGACATCGGCGTTAGTGGCCGACAACACTCGCACATTCACGCGCCGGGTCTTGGATGAACCGACGCGCTCCATCTCGCCGGTCTCAAGCACACGGAGAAGCTTGGCTTGTTGACGCAGTGGAACGTTGGCAATCTCATCGAGAAAGAGCGTTCCGCCATCGGCAAGCTCAAAGCGGCCGATTCGATCTGTGCGCGCGTCGGTAAAGGCGCCCTTGATATGACCGAAGAGCTCGCTCTCAAACGTCCCCTCCGGCAGCGCACCGGTATTCACAGCAACCAGCGAACGGCTTGCCCTCGCTGAAAGCGCGTGGAGCGTCTGCGCGACGACTTCCTTGCCGGTTCCGTGCTCGCCCGTGATCATCACATTAGCGTCTGAAGGACCGATCCGCGCGATCGTCTGCAACACCGGCTGCATCGCGGCTGCGGTTGCAATCATTTCCGGAAGGCCTTGTGTCCGCAGCAGACGGTTCTCTGCCTCGAGGCGCTCGGCTCGGCGCATTGCGTGATGCAGGTTGATCTGATTGGCAAGAATCGAAAGCAGCCGTGCGTTTTCCCACGGCTTTTGGATAAAGTCTCGCGCGCCGCGGCGCATCGCCTCGACGGCTACTTCTACGTTGGCCCAGGCGGTCATGACGATTACCGGCAACTGCGCATCCAGCGCCGCAACCTGGGCGAGCAGGTCGAGGCCCTCCTTACCTGAGGTGGTATCCCGTGTGTAATTCAGGTCGATCAACAGGGCATCGTAAGAGCCGGTGAGCAGCGCATCGAGAACCATTTGAGGCGAACGCGCCCGCTCCACGCGATAGCCTTGTGGCCGCACCAGCAGCTCGATCGCGTCGAGAATATGCGGCTGATCGTCGGCCACCAGCAGGCACGGAGCTAATGAAGCAGTCGAGGTATCAGAGTCCGCGATATCGATTGGTTCCGTATGGATCATGAAACATTACCCTACACCAATACAGGCTGCACCCGGCTTAAGGAGCGGTCGAAGGCAACTCGTGAGTCACAACACCCGACTTGGCGTCGTCGATCGAAACTCCCGTACGATCGAGCGTTGAACCGGTTGCGCGATCAATGTCTACTTTGGCTTTTTCATAAGCAGCCTGAGCCAAAAACAGCGCAGACTCGTTGACTGCCAGAGCCTGTTCGCTAATGAGCGTATCGTATGTGGACATCGCTCCAAGCTTCTGCTCCTGCTTAGCAATGTCAAATGTCTTTTGCGCAAGGTCTCGGGCCTTCTGAGTCGCATCGACCCGAGCCTGAGCCTGCTGCAGCGCGTAAGCAGAGTTGCGAACGTCAAGCAAAATGTTTTTCTTTTGCCCTTCGAAGGTGAGCTCTCTTTGACGATATTCCAGCTCCGCGCGAAACTGGTCGGCCTTAGCAATACGGTTGCGGATTGTGAGCGAGAGCTTGAATCCTACCTGATATTCAGGTGCGGAGTAGTTAAAGGTGTTCTTAAGAACGCTCGGGAAACCCACCGGCAGAGTGCTGACGCAGTCTGGACCCTCCGAACAATAGGGGTTCAGCGGACCGCCGGAGCCATAACCAACGTATTGTCCATACATGCTCAACGATGGTAGCAACTCGTTCTTGATCGCCTTCAAGTTATTCTGCGCTATCTGCATCTGCGATCTGATCTTCGGAAACGTCCGGCCGATTCTTCTCAGCCTGCGCGATGAGTTGGTCGATCGGCTCGGTTGAATTTGGGTCAGGCGATCCGATGAGATCGAGTGGCACAACCGGCATCTCAGCCAACGCTGGATCGGTAATTGTCTTGGTCAGCGCGTTCTTGATGAGAAGTTCGTTCAGTTTGAGCGTTGCCTTCGAAACCGTGAGATCGCCTTCAGCGGAAGCAACGGCAGCCTGGTCCTTGAGCACCTGCATAGCGGGAATGCTGCTTAACTCTAGTTGCTTCTGATCATCGGAGAGAATTTCATTCGCATAAGCGAGCGAACGCTCTTTCACCTGAGAGTCCTGATAGGCGGTCACCAGATCCCAATAGATGTCTTCTACCAAAGTGATCGTTGATATAGCTTGCTGCCGGAAAGCAAGCTCGGTCACCTGACGGTTCTTCTGCGCAATGTGGATATAGCGCTCATTTGTCGCCAGCCCAAATCCGGCAAGTAACGGCTGATTCACCGTAAAGTTGAGTTGTGAAAATAGAGCAGGATTGATGATATTGAGCGGGCTATTTGCCGCTTGACGTTCCCCCAGATAAGTCACGCTGAAATTGGTTCCTAAGGGAAATGCCTCCGAAAACTGAGAGATGCCCTCAATCGTGTTCGTCTTTAGCAGCGGCACTCCATAGATAACCGTATTGGTGAGAGGTGTGGTCGTATGATCCACGAAGCCTTGAAGGTAGAACTGTGGATCGAAGGGTATGATAGCGGTGCCGTTGCCAAGGGTTGACTGAACCAAGCCGCCGGCCCCGCCCGCGCTTGCGCCAGTGCCGGAACCGCCGCCGGTACCCGAGCCGCTGCCAGTACCGGCACCACCGGAGGACGAAAATCCGCCCTGAGATCCTTGGATTCCCGTATTGACGCCGTTGGAAAGACCGCCGGCTTTAGTGCGTGCCAGATCGGTGTCGGCGATGGGCAGATTGTAGCGAAAATAAGCGAGATCGAGATTGTTCTCAAGCGCCAGCTCGATCGCATCTTTGAGAGAGACATAGAGTTTGCCATCACGAATGAGTGCCTGCAAACGCGGAGAATTTTCTAAGTTGATCGGTGGCACGGTACTCGGGCGATAGGCATTGAACGGATTGTGCGAGTGCGGCAGATCAACGCGAAAAGGCGGCACCGCACCCGCTGACGTCGCGCTCGGCCCGCTCAGGGCTTGGTTCTGCTGGGCAATCGTCGGCGCGGACTGTTGTTGCGCTGGCGGGGCTGGCGCTTCTGGAGCTGTCTGCTGCACAGTAGGCTGCTGTGGCGTCTGCGATTGCGGCGCCGCTACTTGTGCCCAACTCGGCGAGCTCAGCGCGAGACATAACGTAGCGGCAAGTATTCTCTTCGGAAGAGACGACTGGAGGCGCACGCTCACGATGCAGTCACCTCTACTCCCAGGTTCGGATTCGCGGTATCTTTCACCATCCATCCGTCCCGCACCTCAATCATACGGTTCCCATAGGCTGCATTTGCATCGGAGTGGGTCACCTGCACGATCGTCGTGCCCTCATTGTTCAATTCGCGAAACAGCTCCATGATCTCCCTGGCCTGTGACGAATGCAGATTGCCGGTTGGCTCGTCGGCGAGTAACAGCGCGGGCTTATGAATGACCGCGCGCGCAATGCCGACCAGTTGCTGCTGACCTCCGGAGAGCTGCGAAGGATACAGGTCCTTTTTCCCGACGATGTTGAACTTATCGAGAGTGTCCGCGACCAGTGCCTCGCGCTCTTTACGTGAGATGTTTTTGTAGGAGAGCGGAAGGTCGATGTTTTCCTGCACGGTCAGATCGTCGAGGAGGTGATAACTCTGAAAGACCATACCGATGTTTTGTTTTGCCAGCGCAGCGCGCTGTTTGCGGCCCATCGCATGAACCGCCTCTTCGCGAAACCAGTACTCGCCGAGCCACTGGTCGTCGAGCAGCGCGAGCGCATTCAAGAGCGACGACTTCCCTGCCCCCGAGGGTCCCATGATGGTCAGGAACTCGCCCTGGGCGATATCGAGCTGAATGCGCCGCAACACCCACGTCTGCCCCGCACCGGTCTTGTAGCTCCGTTCTAAATTTCTAAGCTGAATCATCACTCCGCCGATCTTTCAATTCCCCGGCGCCGCGTTCGTGGCGCCTTCGTTGGATCTTTCGTTCACTCATACCGAAGCGTGGTGCTCGGGTTCACCGAAGAAGCGCGCCGCGAAGGCAATGCCGCTGCGAGCAACGCCGCAACCACAACCACGATTGCCGCGCCAATCATCACTCCGGGATCATGCGCGCTCACGCCGAAGAGCTGGCTCTTGACCAGGCGCGACAACAGCAACGCTGCGGGCACGGCGGCGGCGAGGCTTATCGAGCAACAATTTGCCCACCCCGGCCAGCACCAGCTTTACGATTCCCCTTCGCGTCGAGCCTAGCGCCATGCGAATGCCAATCTCTCGCGTCCGCTGCGCGGTGGCAAAAGCCAACATTCCGTACAACCCGATCGCCGCCAATAGCGCTGCCAGAGCTCCGAAGCTCATCGCCAGCATTGATAGCGTTCGCTCCGAATTGAGGTCCTCGCTGATCTGGGCATCCATCGTTTTCAGCGAGTCGGGCACCAGCTTCGAATCAAGACTCTGCATGGTCTGCCGGATCTCGGAGATCACCGCCTCCGGCGACTGTTGAGTCCGCACATAGAACGCTACGCCGCGTTTCGGCGGCTCCTGGAGGTACGAATAGAAGGCAGTTCGTTTGGCGTCCTCGCGAACTCCGCTGTGCTTGGCATCCTTGACCACGCCAACGATAGTGAGCCATTGCAATTTCAGGTCTTTTGGCGGATTCCCTCCGCCGTCATGGAACTGATGGCCAATCGCATTGCCCGCGCTGCCAAACCAGTGCTTGGCAAAAGTCTCGTTCACCACCGCGACCGGAGCGGCATTCGGGCCATCCTGCTCGCCGATTCCCCGCCCCACGATCAGCGGCATGCCCAGCGTCGAGAAGTAGCCCGGACTCACCACTTCCTTCTCGATGTCCATGTCCTCTTCTTCTTTGGCCGTGTAGCCGGCGACCGTGATGTTGAGACCCGTACCGCTGTCCATCAACTCGGGATCGGTCGTCGCGGCTGCGCTCGTCACACCGGGAATCTGGCTCAGCGAGCCCAGCACTCTCTTATAGAGCCCCGGGATCTGCGGCAGATCGTATCCGGACAGAGAAGGATCAAGGGTAAACACAATGAGGTGGTCGGTGATAAAGCCGACGTTGGTGTTCTTCAGGTTGTAGAGCGTGCGCGCAAAGAGTCCGGCCCCAAAGAGCAGCACCAGACTGAGGCCAATCTGCACGCAGGCGAAGATACTCCGCAAGCGCGTTGCTCCCCCTGCCGCCGTGGTCGTCTGCTGCTTCAAGGCCGGAGTCAGGTTTGGCTGCCAAAACTGCATTACCGGGGCCAGGGAAAACAGTAAGCTCACGATGAACGCCAGCCCGAAGTTGAAGGCGAGGATTCTGGGATCGGGATGATTTGAAAATGGCAGAGCGTCGTCACTCGATCCCACGATGCCGCGTTGCAATACCGCCGAGACCGTCGGCGCCAGCGCAATGCCCAGTGCACCGCCCATCAAACCGAGCAGCAAGCCTTCGGTGAGCAGTTGCCGCGCCACCCGCGCGCGCTCAGCGCCCAACGCATAGCGGATCGACATCTCACGTATGCGGCCCGCCGCCCGCACCAGCAGTAGGCTCGCCACATTGGCGCAGGCCATCAGCACGACGAGCCCGACCATACCCATCAACACCAGCAACGGGGTACGGACATCGTTGCGCAGCGGCGAGAATCCTTTCGCTCCATCCAGCAGAGTCAGGTGGCTCTTCGTCAGGAACTCCTCGCGAAATCGGTCCGATTGGTGGTTCATCTGGTTCAGCTCGTCCGTGCGGAGCGCATGCCATAGCGGATCGATCCCCGATTGCGCCTGGGTCAACGTCAGTTCCGGTTTCAGCCGTCCAACGATGTTGAGCCATCTGGAGCGCCGATTCAGCAAATCGTCTTCATCCGGCCTCAACGACTTTTTCATCGTGATCGGAACGAAGATGTCGGGCACATAGCCCATCTGCACACTTTGAAAAGAGGGCGGAGCAATACCGATTACCATGAAGGGATGGCCATTCACCAGGATCGATTGGCCAATGATCTGGCGGTCTGCCCCGAAGCGGCGCTGCCAGTATCCATAGCTGAGCGCGACGATTGGATTCGCCTCCGGCTGCACATCGTCAGACGGGACGAAGAGGCGGCCCGCAGATGCGTGCACGCCCAATACGTCGAAATAATTCCCGCTCACCAGCTCTGCCTTCGCAAGTCCGGGAGAGTTGTCCCAGAGCACGCCGGCCTCAGCGCGAGTGGTTGCAATCAACCCGGAGAAGACCGCGTTTTTATCGTGCAGGTCGCGATACATCGGGTAGGAGTAATAGTCGTGTTGATCGCCGCCGTAGTCGCTCAGATGCCCTGAATCTGCTCCCGTAGATCGCAGCAGCACTAGCTTCGCAGGATCTTTCACTGGCAGACTACGCAACAACGCCTGATCGAGCAGGGTAAAGATCGCGGTATTCGCACCGATGCCCAGCGCCAGCGTGATCACCGCGGTCATCGTAAAACCGGCGTTGTTCCGAAATTGCCGCAGCGCGTAGCGAATGTCCTCAATCAGCCTATTCATGAACTTGCTCCGTATCCTTCTTCGCTTCGCAATGCGGTCATCGGTTCGATAGCGGTGGCACACCCGGGCTTTTGCGCAGCTGCCGCAGCGCACTTTTCAATCCTTAGATATCTTCGTCACCGCCCGTGATCGGTTCGCCAACCCACGAAGCGCCATTGAGTAAAGGCTATCGGGCTTCCATCATCTCCAACTCGCCTTCTGCGACCACCTTGCCGTCAAAGAGATGAACGTTGCGCTCGGCATGGCGGGCAAAGCGCGGATCGTGGGTCACCATGCAAATCGTGGCGCCCTCGCTGTGCAGGTTCTGCAGCAGCTCCATCACCGCTTCGCCGTTGCGTGAATCGAGGTTTCCGGTGGGTTCGTCAGCGAGCAGGATGGACGGGGAACCGGCCAGCGCGCGCGCCACAGCCACACGCTGCTGCTGACCGCCGGAGAGTTGCGAGGGATAGTGCTTGATGCGGTGCGCCATTGCCACGCGTTCGAGCGATTCCTGCACGCGGCGCTTGCGCTCCGCCTGCGTCATGCCGGAGCGATAGGTCAACGGCAGTTCGACGTTCTCGTAAACAGTGAGGTCGCCGATCAGGTTGAAGCTTTGAAAGATGAACCCGATCTCCTGGTTGCGAATGCGCGAGCGCTGGGCGAAGTTGAGACTCTCGACCGCGTGTCCGTTGAGCTCGTACTTGCCGCCAGTCGGCGTATCGAGCAATCCGATGATCGAGAGCAGCGTTGATTTGCCGCAGCCCGACGGGCCGGACATCGCGACATACTCGCCCTTGGCGATTGTTAGGTGTATCCCCGAGAGCGCATGGGTCTCGATCTCGTCGGTATAGAAGACTTTGGTAAGCTCTTCAATTTGTATCAGCGGCTGTGGCATTTGCGTTTTCTCCTAGCGAATCGTTTATTCGAGCCGAATGCGGTTGAAGTTGTCCCAGCGCGACATGTCGGAGAGAATCACCGTGTCGCCCTCATGCAGTCCATCGAGCACCTGGATTTCGTTCACCGAAGCCTGTCCCACTTTCACCGGAACACGAACCGCGCCTTTGCCGTCGGGATCGACCTTGAACAGGCTGATGGTGCTGTTCGCATTGCCAAAGGCCGGCCGCCCGACAAAGAGAACATCCTTCATCCGTTCAAGATCGATGGTGCCGTCGACGCTCAACTGCGGGACCGCTCCCGGAGGCAGAGGCCCGTCAAGTGTTACGTCAACCGCGCGCGTTCCGTTCAATACCGTTGGGATCGATTCTGCTCACGTGGCCGGGAACGATGCCGTTGTGGGTATCGACCTCCGCTGGCTGGTCGAGCTGAATATCGTGCGCCTGGGTCTCGGCAATGTTAAGGGTCGCTTTCAGTTTGTCCAGCTGAACGACCTCGGCCACCGAGGTACCCACCGTCACGTGCTGGCCCACCGCGATCGGGGTCGCCAGCGTGGCCATCACACCTGCGATGCCGGCCCGCACCTGAAGCGCCTGCTCCTGCTTCTCGTAAAGATCGAGCAGCGCCTTGGCCTGATCGATCTTGGTGCGTTGCGAAGCCAGTTGGACTTCGATTGCCGACGTGTTCACATCGATCTGCTCTTGACTGATCTTTTCCTGCGTGGTGAGCTGGTCGGCCTTGTTTTTGGATGCGTTGTAGGTCAGGCCGGAGATCACGCCCAGATCGTACAGTTGCTTGTCGGTCTTCGCCTGTAGCTGGTCCTGGGTATAGTCGGAGTTCACCGGCCGCCGCGGCCGCCTTCTTATCCATCAAAGTGCTCTGCAGCGTCGCCTGCAGGCTCTTGTAGTCGGACTGAGCCGCCTTCAGCTGTAGCTGCGCGTCGAGCAGTTTTTGTTGCAGTTCGGGATCGGCAAGGTCCATTAGGATCGTGTCTGGCGTCACCTTCGTGCCGGGAAGCACGCGGATACGAACCACGGTCGCGTCGGTCTGGGCCGGAATGAGCTGAATGCTGTCTTCCCTCGGCACCAGAGTGCCGAGGCCTCTGACCTGGACAAGCAGCGGGCCGCGCTTTACGGTGTCGGTCCAAACTGTGCCACGTTCCACCGATGGCGCAGCCGGCTTGAGACGGGAGACGGCGAAAGCCACCCCTGCTAACACGATTACAGCAACGATGCCGACAACAACCTGCCGCCGGGTCTTCTTACGTTTTATATCAGGCCTGGAGATATCCATCGTGGAGGCATAGTGCACGTCTCCAGCCAGAGTTCGTCCCGCGCAAACTGTTGAGGAATAAGGCTAAAGAGGTTAAGCCAGCAGTAGTGGCGTTTGCATTCATGGTCGTTTGCAGAATCAGGTGTCCGCAAACGGACACCCCTCCAAGCGTCGGCGAGAGTGGGCATTGTTTGTTTTACGAGGAAAGAAAAGAGGCATCCGAAGTAAACTTCGGATGCCTCCGTAGACAGCAGAACTCGGAGCTACTGCGCAGTCAACTCCGCCGCCACCCGTTCGGTCACGAATGCTTCGATCTGATCGCCAACCTGAATGTCATTGAAGTTGTTGATCCCAATGCCGCACTCCATACCACTGGTAACTTCCCTGGCGTCGTCCTTGAAGCGCTTGAGCGAGCCCAGCTTGCCCTTGAAGACCTGTTCGCCTCCACGGGTGAGCCGAATGTCCGCATCGCGACGCAGAACGCCATCGAGCACACGGCAACCTGCAATCGTGCCCACCTTGGGAATACGGAAGATGTTGAGCACTTCCGCCTTGCCGAGGTAGTTCTCCTTGAAGACCGGATCGAGCAACCCGAGCATCGCCTTGCGGATCTCGTCCTGCAGTTCGTAAATGATCGAGTGCAGGCGAATTTCCACGCCCTCCTGCTCGGCGAGATCGGCGCCCTTGCGTTCCGGGCGAACGTTGAAGCCGATGATGATCGCGTTCGACGCCGATGCCAGCAGAATGTCGCTCTCGGTAATCGCGCCAACCCCGGTATGGATGATCTTGATCCGCACCTTTTCGGTCGACATCTTCTGCAGCGAATCGGCCAGCACTTCGACCGAACCGGCGACGTCGCCCTTGAGGATGAGCGGGAGTTCCTTGACGCCTGCCTGCTTGATCTGTTCGGCAAGCCCCTCCAGCGATACCCGCGACGACTTCGCCAGGGTTTGCTCACGCTCCCGCATTTTGCGGAACTGCGAGACTGCCTTGGCCTTGTCGCGGTCGGCGACCACCAGGAAGCTGTCGCCAGCGTCGGGCATGCTTTCGAGTCCAAGGATTTCGACAGGAGTCGAGGGGCCGGCCACGTCGATCGAGCGTCCACGATCGTCGAACATGGCGCGAATCTTGCCGAAGGTGTTGCCCATGATGAAGCTGTCGCTGTTGCGCAGCGTTCCATTCTGGACCAGCACCGTGGCGACCGCTCCGCGGCCACGATCCAGCTTGCCTTCGAGCACGGTCCCGACCGCTGAACGGTCCGGCGTCGCCTTGAGGTTCTGGATGTCGGCAACGAGGCAGATCATTTCCAGCAGCAGATCGAGGTTCTGGCGCTTCTTTGCCGAAACCTCGACGAAGACAGTAGCTGCCGCCCCAGTCTTCCGGAGACAGCCCGCGATCGCTCAGTTGCTGCTTGACGCGTTCCGGCTGCGCATCGGGCTTGTCGATCTTGTTGACCGCGACAATGATCGGCACTCCCGCGGCCTTGGCGTGATCGACAGCTTCGAGGGTCTGCGGCATGACGCCGTCATCGGCAGCGACGACAATGACGACGATGTCGGTGACCTTGGCGCCGCGCGCACGCATACGGGTAAATGCTTCGTGGCCAGGGGTATCCAGGAAGACGATCTCGCGGCCCGAGGCCGGAGAGCCTTCCTTGCGTGAATTTCACTTTGTAGGCGCCAATGTGCTGCGTGATGCCGCCCGCTTCGCCCGCCGCAACATCCGTCTCGCGAATCGCATCGAGCAGCGAGGTCTTACCGTGATCGACGTGGCCCATCACCGTGACCACCGGAGGACGTGTCGACTTCCAGTTCATCTGGATTCGGCTGTTGCAACAGGTTTTCGATCGCTTCGTTGGCCATCTGGTCTTCGAAGGTAATGACCTGGGTGTCGGCGCCGAACTGACGGGCGACGTCCTTGACCAGTTCCGCATCGAGCGACTGATTGACGGTGACGAAGACGCCGCGCATCAGCAGCGTGGCGATCAGGTCCTTGCCGCGCACTTCGAGCTTTTCCGCGAGGTCCTTAACGCTGATGCCCTCGGTCACCGTGATGGTGCGGGTGATCGGCAAAGGCTCGCGAGACATCTGCATGCCGCCAAAACGCGGTGGCGGCTGGAAGCCCTTCATCGGGCCTTCTTTGCTCTTCTCGTAGCGCCGGTTGCCGCCACGACCACGTGGCGGGCCGCTCGGCCGTTGCGGGCGCGGAGCTTCACCGGGAGGCGGAACTAAGCCACCGCGCCGCCGGGCCCACCAGGGCGTGGTCCAAAGCCGGGACGGGGCGGAAAGCCGGGTCTTCCTCCGCCCATTGGCGGACGCGAACCCGGAGGTCCGCCCGTCGGCGAGCTGCGGGTCGGATGCATGGGACGCCGTGCTGGCGCACCGGGCGCGCCCGCATTGTAGGGTTGAGCACCCTGCTGAGGACGCTGGCCGAATCCGGGCGAGCCACCGGGACGGTTTCTCTGGAAGATCGGTTGGCCGCGTTGAATCACGCCGGAACCGCTCGCCGGTCCGCCCGCCTGCGGGCCTGCCAAAGGCGTCGGAGCACTGGCGGGATTCGGCGGAGCAACGGGAGGTGCGGAATAGACCGGGCGAGGCCCTGTCTGGGGCATGATGACGCGACGGGGCGCTGGAGTCGCGACAGATCGCGCAGATTCACCTGCGTCCTGAAACTCGGTTTGCGGCGCGCCGGCGCTGGCGGCAGGCAGCTCGGTGGCCGAGGCGGCAATCGGTTCGGCCTTAACGGAGACCGGCGGAGTCGGGGGAGCACTCGCGGCCGGAGCCTCGTGGGCAGCCGGCTTCACGAAAACGGGCGCGGACGTTGGCGGAGCCGTCGCGCGCGCCTCAGTCGATAAGGGAGCTGATGTCGCGTGGGCCGGTGGGCGGGCAATCACTGGCCCGCTCGGCGGCTTTGCCGCAATCGCCGGAACGGAAGGCGGAGGCGCAATCACAATCCGCGGCTCCTGCCGCGGCTGCGGCACTATCCTGCGCGGCGCAGCGGCAGCCTCAACCGGCGCAGCAGGCCTTTGCGGGGACAGGCTGCGCAGGCGCAGGCATTGCCGCTACGGGAGGCGGAGCCGGCGCGGCGGCTGGCGCGACGGGACGAGGACTCGCCGCGGCGGCAGCAGCCTCTTCCTTGCGGCGCAACAACTCGCGCGCGGCATCGCCAGGCTTGGAAACCTGCGACCAGTCAATTTTTGGCTTTTGCCCATTGCCTGCGGCGCGATTTTGCGACTCGCCGCTTCCGCGGCTTCCGCGCTGCAGATAGGCGCGCACACGCTCGGCTTCATCGCTCTCGAGCGAACTCGAATGGGTCTTTTTTTCGGTTACGCCAACTGCCGTCAAAGTGTCCAGGATTTCCCGGCTCTTGACTTCCAGCTCGCGCGCCAGATCGTTGATTCGAACTTTACTCATCCGCCCCTTTAATGCGCCGTCCCCGTGTGGCCTAGTCGATCATGTGAAACCCTCGCCATTGGGTATAAACGCTCTTACTATTATCCTCTGAAACCTGCAAATCCGCGCTGCCGCGGTTCATCAAAAGACAGCGCATTACGCGCCGCCCTCTTCCGATTTCGTCTTCAGCTTCGCCTCGTCGTCCACGTCTGGGCGACCTTCATCCTTGATCTCTTCCGTGTTGCCTTCGAGGACCGCGTCCTCAGCGATAAAATCTTTGTGCTCCAGCGTGTGCGGCTGGTCCTCGACGATTCTTTCGCTGACATCGTGAACGTCCCGGCTCGAGAGACTCTCCGCCTTCGGTGTCCAGATCGGGCCCGACCTCGGTGACCTCTGCCAGCCGCTCTTCGGCGAGCTCATCGACGATCTCACCCGAACCGTCGCTGCTGACGCTCTGTTCGCCTTCCTGGGTCAGGTCCTGCTCGAGAGCGTCGATTTCCTCATCGAGACTCGCGTCCGAACTCAGCTTGGCTTGCTCTTCCGCTGAAACCGCTCGTTCTTCCCCGGCTCATATTCGCCAAAGTAGTGCCGCACGGCCACGCTGATCTTCTCCAGTGTCTTTTCGCCGATGCCCGGAATCTCTTCGAGCTGCTCTGGCGTCATGTCGGCCAGAGCCTCAACGGTCGTAATTCCTGCGGCTACGAGCTTTTGGATGATCGCTTCGCCCAATTCGCTCACTTGCTCAATCGCGGTAGTCGGACCGCCGCTCATGCCGGTCATCTGGTTCTCGACTTCCTGGCGCTTCTCTTCCTCGCTCTTGATGTCGATCTTCCAGCCCAGCAGCTTCGCTGCGAGACGGACGTTTTGGCCCTTCTTGCCGATCGCCAGCGACAACTGAGTGTCGTCAACGATAACTTCCAGCTGCTTCTCTCCCAGATCGGCGATGCTTACGCGGCTGACCTTGGCCGGCTGCAGAGCCTTTTCGGCGAAAGTGGTGATCTCTTCGCTGAACTCGATGATGTCGATCTTTTCGCCGCGCAGCTCACGAATGATCGATTGCACGCGCATACCCTTCATGCCAACGCAGGCGCCAACTGGATCGACGTCCTTATCGCGCGACATAACAGCAATCTTGGTGCGCTCGCCGGCCTCGCGCGCCGTAGCGCGAATCACCACCGTGCCGTCATAAATCTCCGGTACTTCGCTCTGAAAGAGGTTCTGCACCAGTTCAGGAACAGCCCGCGAGACGATCACCTGCGGCCCCTTGGCTGCGCGATCGACGCGCAGCAACACGACGCGAACGCGCTCGCCGACGGAGAACTGCTCGAGCCGCGACTGCTCCCGGCGCGGCATACGTGCCTCGGCCTTGCCCAGGTCGAAGATGACGTCCTGCAGTTCGACCCGCTTCACCGTCGCAGTGATGATCTCACCCATGCGGTGGTTGTATTCATTGAAGATCGTGTCGCGCTCAGCCTCACGCACCTTCTGAAAGATGACCTGCTTGGCCATCTGCGCGGCGATGCGGCCCAGCACATCGGTCGGCTTGTAGTAGCGGATCTCGCCACCCACCTCGACCTCCGGCGACAAGGCATGAGCGTCGGTAAGCGTGATCTGGTTGACCGGGTCTTCCAGCTCACTGGAACCTCGACGCCATCCTCACCGACAACTGTGTCGGCAATCACCGTCTTATAGACGTAAGCCCGGATCTCGCCGGTCTCTTTGTCCAGCTCGGCGCGCATGTTCTCCTGCGTCTTGTAATACTTCCGTGTCGCCAGCGCGATCGCATCCTCGACCGCCCCAACGACGATCTCCGGATCGATGCCCTTTTCCCGGCTTAACGCTTCAATGCTCTGGTAAAGCAAACTCGCCATAGTTCTTCTCTCTCACTTCAACTGAATGGAGTGTGTCCCCGCTCGGGCGCTTTGCTATCGCGCCAGTGGTGGGACTTAGACTTCCGCCACTAAATTGCGCCTTTTCGATATTCACCAATTCCAACTCGACCGTTTGCACGCCGAGCTCTTTGTCCTTGTTCTTCTTCCTGCTCTTCTGCCGCAGCGCGGACAGATCGAGCACGATCGCCTTCTCGCGAACCTCGGTCAGGCGTCCATGCCAATGCCGGTTCCCCTCAACCGGTTGAAATGTCTGCGCCTTCACCAGGCTGCCGCGAAAGCGCTCATAATCGGCGCGATGAAAGAGCTTTCGCTCCAGCCCCGGCGAAGAAACTTCCAGCGTGTACTCCGCGCCGGGCACCATATCCTCGACATCGACAAGCGTTCCGAAATCGACGCTGAACTGCTCGCAATCCTGGTGCGTTACCCACGCCAGCTGGTCCATCGTGACCTGGCCATTGGCGACGGCGACCGGAATCGCTCCTTCTTCCGCCGCGCTTTCGGCGCCAACAGACTTAGCGGCCTCTGCCAAGCGCGCCCGTTCGGCAGCATTCTTCTCGACGAATACCCTTAGCGCCCGCTGCTTGGCGGCGGGAACATACTCAAGCTCCACCACTTCCAGCCCATGAGAAGCGGCCACCCGCTCGGCTGCTGCGCGAATTTTCTCCAGATCAACCGCCATACGCCTTCAACGCCTCGCATCGTCCGCGAGGCCACGACATTCGCCTTTTCCTCGCCCTGCTACTACAAAAGCTTGCACCAAAGAAAAAGTGGGCTTGCGCCCACTCATCGCTCCACGCCGCCGGTAGACTCACGGTACGGTTAGGGACAAATTCGTCTGCTACTACAGAATACGACTCTTTGCTGAAGAATTCAAACTGGCACTCGCCCTCCAGGAAGAAGCAATGGCTACACCGAAACGCTTTAGAGGCACCCTGGAACGACTGCCGGGAAATCTCGGTTGGACCATCGTCCGCCTGCCTTTCGACGCAACGAAAGCCTGGAAAGAGCTTAATCGGATGCGAGTGAAGGGCACAGTAAACGGCTTTGCTTTCCGCACGTCGCTATTTTCTGCGAGCGACGGCAGCGGCCAGTTCCTACTGGTAAATAAAAAGATGCAGAAAGGCGGAACTGTGGCGCCGGGCGGCCTCGCCGAGATCATTCTCGAACCCGATCTCGAAGAACGAAAGTCGATCCTCCCTCCTGAACTAGCAAAATTCCTCAGGCAGGACCGCGAGCTCATGAAATTCTACGAAGCCCTCAGCCCATCGGCCCGAAACGACATCGCCAAGAATATCTGTGAGCCGAAGTCGCCGAACTCGCGTGCTCGTCGCGCCGAACATCTGGCCGAGCGAATGCTGCTAGCTCTGGATGGCGAACGTGAGCTGCCGCCAATCCTGCAAATTGCCTTTCGCCGTAAACCTGGCGCCGAAGCAGGATGGAAGGCGATGACCTCGGTACAGCGACGGAGCCACTTGCTCGGTATCTTCTATTATCAAAGCCCCGAAGCCCGCGAAAAGCGCGCCACAAAAGCAGCCGAAGAGGCGCTAAGGCTTGCAAAAGCGCGCAATTTACTTACAGATAGATGAAGTCGGCCTGGAGGTTGTCCCGCGGGCGGCACACATGGAGCGCTTCGGGCACGGATTGGACTGCTAGTTCTCGAAAGAGGAAAACTCAATGCTGTTAATCCGCAGACGAAGACGTGTTCTCACCCGCACCTTCGCGTCTAAGGCAGCGCTGGTAGCTCTCTTCGCACTGAGCTTTGCTCCGATGCTGGCGCAAGACGTCTCCATCACCCGCCTGCCGGTCGACACCGATATGACTGTGCGGCTAGCCAGTCTCACTTCGCACGTAAACTACGACCGCTCGGGTGATTCCTACTTCATTGTTCCCATCGGGCGCTATTCGCTGCAGCTGTTGCGAGACGGCCAGGTTGCGTATCAGGAGGTCGAATATATCGACTCCGCGGCGCCGGCGACCCGCACCGTAAACCCGAACCACATGGAAATTGTCGTCGGCCTGGCTGGCGGCAGTCCGCAATTCGATCCAAGCGTCTGCGGTGCACTCGAGACTGCGGCTCAGCTCGCCATCCGCACGTATGGCCTGCACGACGCCGATCTACAGCGGCGTTTGTCCACCGCCGAGATCAGCTCCAACAACGGCAACTGCTCGTCGCAGAGCGCGATTGATGACGTCGGGCAGACGGTCGCCGGTTCGTATGGCATTACACCGCTGGGTCTGGTCGCGCTCTCGATTGAGTACACTCCGCTCGCGGCGCAGCGCCGGCCTCGGAACCAGGGCAACTCCCCGATTTACCGGGATCCCTCGACTCAACGGCTCGCGACTTCTCAGCAGTCGAGAACAAATTTCACGCCATCGCTCATCACCGATCTTCAAAACGGAATCTCAGACGTGGCATTCGATGCCGATGGCAAACCGCTGCTCGTCTGTGCTGCGCTCGACGCGAACACCCCTGTCTTTTGTGACTCAAACGGTTTTGCGGTCGCGACGCCTGCGATTGCGCGTCTTCGCGGCCTCTACCGATTGAGCGTGAAGACCACGCCCGTCGATCACTTTGGCGCAGAAACCGACCACTGGGCGGCGTTCGCCGGCCAGGATGAGTCGGACGCAATGCAGGACCGTCTCGCGACGGCGGTCGCAAGTCTTAAACGCAATCTTGAGCAACGAATCAGCCAAGTGCAAAGTAATGTCGTTTCGGCGTCGGGCGCCCAGGCCCAGAATGCGGGCGAACACAGCTACCCAACGACTGACTTGATCACCCTCATCAAGGCGACCCAGGCAGAGTTTGACCAGGTGCTCAACGACGCTGCGCTGCAACCATTGCGGCAACACTTTCCTGCGGCGATCTCGCAGGTGGCCGATGCGACTGCGCCGGTTACCTCGGATCTGGACGCGCAGCGGGTTTTCCGTAATCTGAGAAATGCTGTCTCGGTTCTGGATTCGGTTTCAGACAATCTCGCGATCGATCTTGTCTTCAGATCGTCTCCGGTTGAGACGGAGAGCGCTCACCTGAACCTGGTCTCCTGCAAACGCTGTACGCCGATCATCAGCCAGGGCGGACAGCACCGCTTCTATCGCGGCAAGTACTACATCCAGGCAACGCTCGATGGATATGTTGCCTACGAAGGCTGGCTCGATCTGGTCGAAGATCCACGCCACATCCTCGAGTGCGATTTGGTAAGGGTCCGCAGCGCGGCGCATGGGCGTGCTTCGTCCTGCTCGCTGCGGGCCCAGTAGTTGCGTGGCCGGCGATTCCGGCTAGGCAGCCGGCCGTTTGCCCTACCCCCCCGCCCCCACTACAATGCATAAAAGCAGCCTGTCAGCCTGTAGCCACCTACGCTGCCACGCCGGCTTTTCATAAAATCATGATTGAAACGCCGGTTCGTGAAGCTCTTACCTTTGACGACGTCCTTTTAGTTCCCGCATTCAGCGAAGTAGTCCCTGCCCAGGTGAGCACTCAGACCCGGCTCACTCGCAATATCACTTTGAATACGCCGCTACTCTCAGCCGCGATGGATACCGTGACCGAGTCGCGGATGGCCATCGCCATGGCGCAGCAGGGCGGTCTGGGGATCGTCCATCGCAACCTGACGATTGAGCAGCAGGCGGGGGAGATCGACAAGGTCAAGCGCTCTGAGAGCGGGATGATCGTCGACCCGGTAACCATTGCACCGGAGCAACTGATCTCTGACGCGCTCGACGTCATGCGGCGCTACAAAATCTCGGGCGTCCCGGTCACCAAAGGCAAAAAGCTGGTCGGCATTCTCACCAACCGCGACCTACGATTCGAGACGCGGACCGATATTCCGATCGGCGACGTGATGACCAAAGAGCACCTCATCACGGTGCCCGTCGGCACGACACTCGAAGAAGCCGAACTCATCCTGCACAAACATCGCGTGGAGAAGCTCCTCGTCGTCAATGGCGACTACGAGCTCAAGGGTCTGATCACGGTCAAGGACATCCAGAAGAAACTCAAATATCCCAATGCTTCTAAGGACGAGCAGGGCCGGCTTCGCGTCGGCGCCGCTCTTGGAGCAACGGGAGACTACCTCGAACGCGCCGCGGCTCTAGTCGCAGAGAACGTCGACGTACTTTCGATCGACTCCGCCCATGGACACTCGGCCCGGGTTTTGCAGGCGGTACGCGATGTGAAAAAGGCATTCCCTCACATCGATCTGCTCGCCGGCAACGTCGCAACCTATGAAGGCGCGCTCGCCCTGATCGACGCTGGCGCCGACGCCGTCAAGGTCGGCATCGGTCCCGGCTCCATTTGCACGACGCGCATGGTCACCGGCGTCGGCGTTCCCCAGATCACCGCTGTTTCCGACGCCTATCGCGCCGCCATGCGAACGCGATATTCCCATCATCGCCGACGGCGGCATCAAGTATTCCGGCGACATCACCAAGGCCATCGCCGCTGGAGCCAGTTCCATCATGATCGGGTCTTTATTTGCCGGCGTGGATGAGAGCCCGGGCGAAACCATCCTGTATCAGGGACGATCCTTCAAGGCCTATCGCGGGATGGGTTCGCTCTCAGCAATGGCGCAGGGCTCGGGAGAACGCTATTTTCAGAGCTCCAAAGACCTTGACGAAGCCGAACTGAATCGCAGCGAAGGGGTCGTCAATCTCAGCCGCGCCAATGGCGGCAATCGCCTCGCCAAGTTTGTGCCCGAAGGGATTGAAGGCCGAGTACCCCATCGCGGGCCTCTCGAGTCGATGGTCTTTCAACTGGTCGGCGGCCTGCGCTCCGGCATGGGCTATCTCGGATGCGGCAGCATTCCGGCACTGCAAGAGAACGCAAGCTTCATCCGCATCTCGAATGCGGGGCTGCGCGAAAGCCATGTGCACGATGTCATCATCACCCGCGAAGCTCCGAACTATCACGTGGAGTAGATGACCGGGGGTCGTCCTTAAATTGGGACATCAGTTCACCGTAACTACGATGAGGGAAGCATCATCGTCGAACATACCGTTGCAGAACTCAGATACTGATTCAAGGATCGCAGTGCGAATTCCGTGGACGCCGGAACCGCGATTCTCTTTCACGACGTCGATCAACCGCTGATAGCCGAACTCTTCCTCGTCCTGGTTGGCCGCTTCCAGAACACCATCGGTCATCAGCACCAGGCAATCGCCGGGCTGCAACTGCACTTCACTGTTTTGATACGTCCAGTGCGAGAAGAGTCCCAGCACGCCGCTATAGCTAGCCGGCATCAGGATTGTTCCGTCGCCGTGTACCAGCAATGGCAGGCAATGGCCCGCATTCTCGTAATGTAACTGCCGCTGTTGCGAATCGATGATCCCGTAAAAGAAGGTGACGAACTTTCCCGGCGCAACCGTATCGCAAAGCACGCTGTTGAGCTTGGCGCACAACACCGCGGGCGAGGCAGCCTCGGGCGCGAAGGCCTTGACCGAGGCCTGCAGATTCGCCATCAGCAGCGCCGCCGTAATTCCCTTTCCCGAAACGTCTGCAATGCAAAGGCCGAGCCGCCCCTCGCCAAGCGGCAAAACATCGAAATAATCCCCGCTCACCGACTTCGCCGGCTGCCACGCGCACGCAATCTGAAAGCCAGCGATCTGCGGAGTATCGCGGGGAAGCAGATGCCGCTGGATCTCATGCGCCTGCGCCAACTCAGCCTCATGCGATTGCTCCTTCACCTGCCCTAGCTGCACCTGCCCCTGCAACTCCAGGTTGCGCGCCTCCAGCTTCTCTGCCTGAGCGTCAAATGCGAAGTTGACGAAGCCAAAGATCAGCGTCACCAGGGCTGCGAAGGGAAGATCGAATATGAGGTGCTTGAAGAAGAACGTCGTGTCGCCGCCATAGAAGGCAAGAGTGGCGACCACCTCAGCCATCACAGTCCCAGTGATACCCACCACCATGAGGACCAGGAGAAACAGTACCCAGTTCCACGGGAATCTCTTACGCTGGTAAAGTCGCCTTGCACTGTAAGTAAAAAAACTTGTCCAATTTCCAATCAGCAGCGTAAAGGTCAGAGTTTGCAATAGGCTCGACGGAATGCCGAGGATTTTTAGCAGCAGAAAGACCGTGGTTGAAACGGCTACCAGGATCAACTCCAGCCGCAATACACCCGCTCTCATCTGTTTGGCGCCCCAGCCATAGGTGGGGCTCTTGGCTTCTCCGGGCTGCTGACTCGTATCCATAAGCTGATGTTTACTGTAGCGGAAGGCCCGCGCAGATCGCGCTAAAAAAAAACGCACCCGGTATGGGTGCGTTCAGTAATTCGAGCATCCTGAGGCCAAATGCCTAAGCGGCGCCTTCAGCCGGAGGCTGCTGCTCTTCCATTGCCTTCTGCGCTTCTTCGCGGCGCTTGGCGCGGGCTTCTGCGCGCTGCTGGCGCTTCTCGTCGAGCACCTGCTCGGCGCCCAGCAGTTCGATGAAGGCCTTCTCCGCCCCATCGCCCTTCTGGAAACCGGTGCGGACGATGCGGAGGTAGCCGCCATTGCGGTCGCCGTAGCGTGGAGCTACCGTCTCGAAGAGACGGGTGACGGCCTCGCGGGTCATCAGGTAAGACAAGGCGCGCCGACGGCTGTGAAGGTCGCCCTTCTTGCCGAGCGTAATCAGCCGCTCCACGTGCGGGCGCGCGGCCTTTGCCTTGGTGATCGTGGTGTGAACGCGGTCTTCCATCACGATGGAGGTCACCAGGTTGCGCAGCAGTGCGCGGCGGTGACTGGTGTTGCGTCCGAGTTTGTATCCTGCATTGCGGTGGCGCATGGCAATCTCTCTCTATGTCTTGCGATCTTTGTGTCAGGAACCAGGGAACGGTCTCGAAGTGACGCTTCGCTGTCTATTCCCTGGTCCCTAATCTCTAGTCTCTAACTTAGAAGTTCTCCGGCTCCGATTGCAGCGCGAGATCGACGTCGTCTTCCAGTCCGTCGGCATCGTCATCATCGTCGTCGTCAAAGCGGCTGTAGCTTGCAGCCAGGGTGGTCGCCGGCAGTACGCTGGTCGGCCCCGGAACCGCATTGCCGTGCTCGTCGATCTTCATGCCCAGCGACAAGCCCATCTGCGCCAGGATTTCCTTGATCTCGTTGAGCGACTTGCGGCCAAAGTTCTTGGTCTTCAGCATCTCGGCTTCGGTCTTCTGCACCAGCTCGCCGATGGTCTGAATGTTCGCGTTCTTCAGGCAGTTGTAGCTGCGGACCGAAAGCTCCAGCTCTTCGACCGAGCGGTTCAGGTTCTCGTTGCGCAGCAGCATCTGGCCGGTCTCGGAGTGAGCCATCGGTCATCGATCTCTTCCTCGAAGTTGATGAAGATGCTCATGTGGTCCTTCAGCAGCTTCGCCGAAAGGCCGATCGCATCGGCGGGAAGCACCGAACCATTGGTCCAGACCTCGAGCGTCAGCTTGTCATAGTCGGTGATCTGACCGAGACGGGCTGCGTCTACGGTGTAGTTGACCTTGCGCACCGGCGAGTGAACCGAGTCGACCGGAATAAACCCAAGCCCGAGATCGGAGTCGAAATTCTTATCCGCGGAGATGTAGCCGCGGCCGCGCTTGAGGCGCATTTCCATATCCAGCTTGCCGCCTTCGCTCACGGTCGCAATGTAGACGTCCTTGTCCAGGATCTCGACATCGCCATCGGCCTCGATCATGCCCGAGGTCACGACGCCAGGAGTCTCGGCGCGCAGGTACAGCGCCTTCGGACCCTCACCGCTCAACTTGAACGGGATCTGCTTCAGGTTCAGGATGATGTCGGTCGCGTCTTCAACGACGCCAGTGATCGACTGGAACTCGTGCAGCACGCCTTCGATCTTGACGGCGGTGACAGCCGCGCCTTCGATCGAAGACAGCAGTGTACGGCGCAATGCGTTTCCGATGGTCGTACCGAATCCGCGCTCAAACGGCTGGGCGCTGAACTTGCCATACTTCTCGGTGAGTGTTTCGGTATCGACGGCTAGACGTTTCGGCTTTTGGAACCCTCTCCACAACATAAGCATTTCTCCTGCGCGAGCGAACGCCGCGATGCATTTTGCGACGGCTGCGCCTGTTGACTCCAGGTTGAATTGAACTGCACTTGCTACTGACAACTTAACTGGGCGCCCTACATCGCTCTCGGATGTCGGGCACCCCGTAATTTACTTGCTGTAAAGCTCGACGATCAGCTGCTCGTTCACCGGCAGATTGACGTCTTCACGCTTCGGCAGCGCAACGATTTTGCCCGAGAGTGCGGCGCCATCGATCTGCAGCCATGCCGGAGTGTTCTGGTGGCTGGCAAAGTCGCGAGCGACCTCGACGAGCGCCAGGTTCTTGCTGCCCTCGCGAACGCGAATCTCATCGCCCACGTTCACCTGGTACGAAGGAATGTTCACCTTGCGGCCATTCACTTCGACGTGGCCGTGGCGAACAATCTGACGTGCCTGGCGGCGCGACTGCGCGTAACCCATGCGAAAAGCAACGTTATCCAGACGACGCTCCAACTGCTGCAGAAGCAGCTCGCCGGTGACGCCGGGGGTACGCGACGCCTTCTCGTAGTAGGCGCGGAACTGGCCCTCGAGGGTGAAGTAGATGCGCTTTGCCTTCTGCTTCTCGCGCAGCTGCAGGCCGTAGCCAACGATCTTGGCCTTGCGGTCGCGGCCGTGCTGGCCAGGGGCGAAGTTACGCTTCTCGATCGGGCACTTGTCGGTAAAGCACTTGGGCCCTTTCAGAAAAAGCTTCATGCCTTCGCGACGGCAAAGGCGGCAGACTGGTCCGGTATAACGTGCCAATTCGATTCTCCTTAGTTCAGAGGCCGACCGGTTTACGGATGCACGATCTCTCGATCAATGATCCTTCGTCCCGGTCCCTGTTCAGTTCAGTGCGGATGCTGCGTTACTTGCCGCATCCACACGTCAAATTCAACCGCTTCGGCCGCTGCAGCAATTCATCGCCGCAGTTCGTGCATTGGGCATTCAATTTCCCCGCGCACTCGGCACAAAAAGTACATTCATAACTACAAATAAAAGCTTCGTCAGCCATACCGAGAGGCGACCCGCATCGCTTCACAGCGGGTTCGCATCTCGAGCGGCATCAGACACGTCTCCGCTTCGGCGGACGGCAGCCGTTATGCGGAATCGGCGTAACGTCGCGGATCGAGCGAACATCAAGCCCGGCCGCAGCCAGTGCACGCACCGCAGATTCGCGGCCCGAGCCCGGCCCGGATACTCGCACATCGACCGAACGCAGACCGTGATCGCGCGCCATGTTGGCGGCATTCACCGCGGCCTGCTGCGCCGCAAACGGTGTGCCCTTTCGCGACCCGCGGAAGCCGAGCGAACCCGAACTCTTCCACGACAGCGTGTTGCCCTGGCCGTCGGTGATGGTCACGATGGTGTTGTTGAACGTCGCCTGAATGTAGACCAAACCGTATGGCACATTCTTGCGCTCGCGCTTCTTGAACTTCTTGTTCTTGCCGGGCTTCCCGGCTCCGCCTGTCGCTGGCTTAGCCATGGTTATTTACCCGTCACTTTCTTCTTGCCGGCGATCGTGCCCTTGCGCGGTCCCTTGCGGGTGCGGGCGTTGGTGTGCGAACGCTGGCCGCGGGTCGGCAGATTGCGCCGGTGGCGCAGTCCGCGGTAAGACTGAATGTCGATGAGCCGCTTGATGTTCATCGAGACGTCTTTGCGCAGGTCGCCTTCGACCTGGCCTTCTTCCTCGATGACCTGGCGGATCCGGTTGACCTCGTCCTCGCCCAGATCCTGAATCTTCTTGAAGGGATCGACCTTCGCAGCAGTCAGAATGCGCAGCGCGCGAGGATTGCCAATCCCGAAAATGTAAGTGAGTCCGATCCGTGCCTGTTTGTTGCGCGGCAGATCGACTCCAGCAATACGAGCCATATTTGTCCTTTACTGATTGCACTCCGGCGACTATCGCTATCCGGAGCAGTTATGCCCTTCCGACTTCGGAGAGAGCAGATTCGCAGATCGCAGTCCCTTCAATAAGGAACTTCGGGGTTCAACGCAAGCCCAACATCAGCTAACTAGCCCCGGCTGGAGACTTTCAACTACGCCAGCCCAATCCACTTCGTTTCACCACGCGCTTGCAGTGCCGAGGAAATTAACCCTGGCGCTGCTTGTGCTTGGCGTTCTCACAAATCACCCGCACCACCCCACGGCGGTGGATGACCTTGCACTTGTCACAAATCTTCTTTACCGACGCACGAACCTTCATTACAACTCCTGACCTGACAACACAAAAAGCTACTTATACCGATAAACGATTCGCCCGCGATTCAAATCGTATGGGCTTAACTCAATGGCCACCCGGTCACCCGGCAGGATGCGGATGAAATTCTTTCGCATACGTCCGGAAACATGCGCCAATACCTGGTGCTTGTTCTCCAGTTCCACCTTGAACATCGCATTCGGCAGGGTCTCGACGACCACTGCCATTACTTCAATCGCATCTTCCTTCGACAAACCGTATCCCGCTTCCGCCCGCGCTCCTTCGGCGAGCTCGATTCCCAAACCCTACTGCGTCAATACCGTTGCACCCTCTTGAGTCACGGCCACCGTGTGCTCAAAATGGGCGCTCAAACTTCCATCCTCGAGTCACCGCCGTCCAGCCGTCTTTCAGCACCTGGACTCCCGGACCGCCAACATTCACCATCGGCTCGATCGCCAAAACCATGCCTGGCCGCAGCTTCGTGCCCTGGCCACGGCGCCCGTAGTTCGGTACCTGCGGATCCTCATGCATGTGGGTGCCGATACCGTGCCCCACAAAATCTCTCACCACACTGAAGCCGTCGGCCTCGACCACTTCCTGGACCGCCGCTCCAATATCACCCAGCGTCGCGCCCGGCTTCACCACCGCAATCGCGCTTTCGAGCGACGCTTTGGTCACATCCAGCAGGCGCTTGGCCTCGGGACTAATCCTATTGCCGACCGCCACGGTAATCGCCGAATCCCCGTAGTAGCCGTTCACCACCACACCACAATCGATGGAGACAATATCTCCATCGCGCAGCACCCTGTTTTTCGATGGGATGCCGTGAACCACTTCTTCATTCAGCGAAGTGCAGAGCACACAAGGATATCCGCGATACCCTTTGAATGCGGCAACCGCACCCAGCTCTTTCATCTTCGCTACCGCGGCGTCTTCGAGATCCAGAGTCGTCGCGCCCGCCTTGACAAGGCCGCGTACCGTCTCCAGCACCTCTCTTACCACTCCGCCGCTCCGCCGCATCTTCTCGATCTCTTGCGGCGTCTTGATCATGATCGCCATTCGGTGCCTAACCCCTTGTCCTTAACCGCCTGACTGCGGCCAGGATTCCGTCGGTCACGGCTTCTACCGGCTGGTCGCCATCCACCTCTTCGAGCCTGCCCATGGCGCAATAATGCGCAACCACCGGTTCGGTTTGCGCCTCATACACACGCAGGCGGTCCGCAAAAACCTCTTCCGTATCGTCTGAGCGCCGCTGAAGCGGCGTACCGTCCAGATCGCAGAGCTCGTCAACTTTCGGCGGCTGCAGGTAGACGTTGTAAATACTTCCGCAGGTTGGACAGTTGCGTCGGCCCGTAACTCGACGCACTAAAAGAGTATAGTCCACTTTCAGCTGGATCGCAACGACCGGAAGTCCAGGACCGAAGCCGCCAACATGAGCGTCCAACCACTCAGCCTGTGCCAGAGTCCGAGGGAACCCGTCGAGAATGAAGCCCCGCGCGCAATCGGGCTCGACGAGGCGTACCGCAACCATCTGGTTCACCAGATCGTCGGGAACCAACTCCCCCTTTGCCCATGATCTCTTTTGCCTTGAGACCGAGGTCAGTACGAGAGGCAACATTTCCGCGAAGCAGATCTCCGGTTGAAACCTGGGGAACTGCCCAGGCGCTCACGATTGACTTCGCCTGAGTCCCCTTGCCGGAACCCGGAGGGCCGACCAGAAGAATCGGACCGGGGGCAAATTTTGTCTCAGCCGCGGTATCGGAGGCCACGCCGGAAGCCTGCGTCGACACTTACCACGCCCGCCTTCCGCGGATGCGTCCACTGCGCGGCGAAAAGCCCTCGTAGTGCCGCATAATCAGTTGCGATTCTACTTGGTTCGCCGTGTCCATCGCCACACCGACGACGATCAGCAGGGAGGTGCCTCCGAAATAGAAGTTCAGGCCAAGCCCGTGCGTGACCCATAGCGGGAGCTTGTCAAAGACCGGCCCGATCAGCCAAAGGTCGTTCAAGTGGATGCCGCTGATTAGAAACTGCGGAATCATCGTTACAATGACCAGATAGATCGCGCCCACCAGAGTGATGCGGGTCAGCACATCGTTGATGAAATCCGAGGTGCGCTTGCCAGGCCGAATACCGGGAATAAAGCCGCCGTACTTGCGCATGTTGTCGGCGATGTCATCCGGACGGAAGACGATTGAAATATAGAAGTAAGCAAAGAAGATGATTGCGAAAGCCTGAATCAGCTCATACCACGGCTCGCCCGGTCGAAGACCCTCGAACATGCGGGAGAGAAAACCGCTGTTTCGTACCACGGCAAAATTGGCGAACAATATAGGTGCCGACAACACCGAGGACGCAAAGATCACCGGCATCACGCCGCCGGAGTTCACCTTCAACGGCAAATGCGTCGACTGACCGCCCATCATCCGCCGGCCGACAATCCGCTTTGCATATTGCACCGGAATCCGGCGCTCGCTGCGCTCGACAAACACGATGAACGCGACAATCAGGAACATTGCCGCAACGAGCAAGATCAACGCGGGAACCGTGAGCGGGCCAAAAGCCGAGGTTCTCGCCTTCTCAATAAGATCGGCAATACCGCGCGGCAGACCGACAACGATACCCGCGAAGATCAGCAAGCTCATGCCGTTGCCGATGCCGCGATCAGTGATCTGCTCCCCGAGCCACATAATGAACGCGGTACCGGTGGTCAGGGTCAATACCGTCATTAGAATGAAGCCAATGCCCGGATTGACCACAAAGGGCATACCGCCCGAGCCCCGATTAAGCGCCACCGCGATGGCAAGCGATTGGAAGATCGCCAGTAGAACCGTGGTGTAGCGAGTCCATTGTGTGATCTTGCGCCGCCCGAGCTCGCCTTCCTTTTGCAGCCGCGCCAGCGGCTCATAGACGACAGTCAGCAATTGGAAGATGATAGACGCCGTAATGTAGGGCATGATGCCAAGCGCAAAGACGGTCAGGCGGCGAAGGTTGCCGCCCGAGAACATATCGACCAGGCCCAACGCGCTGCCGCCCTGCTGGTTAAAGAACTGTGCGAGCACGGCCGGATTCACGCCGGGCGTGGAGATAAAGCTTCCCAGCCGGTATACCGCCAACAGACCAAGGGTGAAGAGCACCCGCTTGCGCAGGTCGGGAATACGGAAGATATTCGCGATTTTCTCAAACATATATATCGGCACTTCCAACTACTGGTGAAATCGCCCCGGAACCTAGTTGCCGCTACGCCGGCAACACTTCAACGCCACCGATCAGAATGGCTTTGCCGCCCGCCTTCTCGATCTTCTCTTGAGCGGCCTTGGAAAACTTGTGCGCATGAACCGTGACTGCCGTGGTAAGTTCGCCAGTCGCGAGCACCTTGATCAGTCCATTACGCTTTTTCAGAAACCCGAGTGAAACGAGCTTTTCGACCGTCAATTCGGTCTCGCCAAACTCGGCAATGCGACCCAGATTGAGCACGGTGTATTCGGTGCGAAAGATGTTGGTAAATCCGCGCTTGGGCAGACGGCGGTGTAGCGGCATCTGGCCGCCCTCAAAACCACGCATCATGCGTGAACCGGAGCGCGAACGCTGCCCCTTATGTCCACGTGCTGAGGTCTTGCCCATACCTGAGCCCATACCACGGCCCACGCGCTTCTTGTTGCTGTTCGCCTTTTTCGGCGCTCTCAGATTCGACAGATTTGTCGGCATTTTCTTCCTCGCTCAACGCCGGCTGGCTTCTCATCCAACCGACTCGCTTGATATGCGGCGTCCCACTCTTGCCGCTGACTTACTAACTCGCTGACCGCTTTTTAGCCGACCGCTCTTTAGCTAACGTTATTGTACGATTCGCACCAGGTGCGGAATCTTGTTTACCATGCCGCGAACCGACGGCGTGTCTTCGCGTTCGACAATCTGGTTCAACCGGGTAAAGCCCAGACCCTTGACGACCGTCTTATGCTTGACCGGGGTGCAGATCATGGAGCGGAAATACTGGATCTTGATCGTTGCTTTTGTCTCTGCCATGACTACAGCTCCTCAACCGTCTTGCCGCGCATGGCGGCCACATCGGCCTTGTTGCGCAGCTGGATCAGCGCGTCGAACGTGGCCTTGATCACATTGTGCGGGTTCGCGCTGCCCAGGCTCTTGGTCAGCACATTCTGCACGCCTGCCGAAGTCATCACCGCGCGCACCGCGCCGCCGGCGATGACGCCCGTTCCATCCGGAGCCGGCTTCAACAGCACCTGGCCCGAACCATAGCGCCCCAGCACTTGGTGCGGGATCGTCGACTCGGTCAGGTTGACGCGATGAAGGTTCTTCTTAGCCGACTCGATGCCTTTGCGGATCGCCTGCGGCACTTCCTTCGCTTTGCCTGAACCGTATCCAACCACACCCGCCGACGGATCGCCAATCACGACCAGCGCCGCGAACGACATGTTCTTGCCGCCCTTGACGACCTTGGTCACACGATTGATCGCCACGACCTGGTCTTTCAGGTTGTACTGCCCGGCATCCAATTTCTTCTTAAGCATTGCCATTCGCTTCCGATTCCTTCTGGCCGGCGATCTGCCGCGACCGAAACCTTTAGAACTCTAATCCCGACTCGCGCGCCGCATCGGCCAGCGCCTTGATCCGTCCGTGATACAGGTAACCGCCGCGATCGAAGACCACCTTCTTGATGCCCTTTTCCTGCGCGCGCTCGGCTACCAGCTTGCCGACTTCTTTGGCTGCCGCAACGTTGCCGCCAGTCTTGACCTTGGCCTGCACCGTTGACGCCGAAACCAGGGTTATACCCTGCGAGTCATCGATCACCTGCACATAAATATGGTTGAGCGAGCGGTACACGTTCAGCCGCGGACGCTCGGTCGTTCCCTGCATCTTGGCGCGAATGCGGTCATGCACCCGTTGGCGTATCGCGTTTCTTTTTCTCTGCGGAATCATTCTTATCTTCCTTCCTAAAAGCGGAGCCGTCCTACGACCCCGTTCGGTAAACTACTTGGCGCCGGTCTTTCCAACCTTCTTCTTCAGCTTCTCATCCGAGTAGCGGACGCCCTTGTTCTTATACGGATCGGGCTTGCGCAGCGAACGCATGTCGGCCGCCACCTGGCCAACCTTCTGCCGATCAATGCCGCTGATCGTAATGCGCGTCTGCTTCGGATCGATCACCGCAGTAATTCCAGTCGGGAGAACAAACTCGATCGGATGCGAGTAGCCCAGAGTAAACACAACAGTGTTCTTGCCCTTGAGCTCTACACGATAGCCGATGCCGACGATGTCCAGGTCCTTCGACCATCCCTTGGTGACGCCCTCGACTGCATTCGAAACCAGAGCGCGGGTCAGGCCGTGGATCGCTGCCTGCGAATCGCTATCACGCGACGCGAGGATGAATCCATCCTTGGTCTCGAGCTTGATTCCGGAAGGAATCGGTTGTTCGACCTTACCCTTCGGCCCTTCGACAACGATCAGGTTGCCCTGCAGCGTGTACTTGACACCGGCTGGCAACGGAATCGGTTTCTTTCCTATACGCGACATGCTTTTAATCCTTCATGGCTTGCGAGTCCCGATGGCTTTCTATTTCAGCCCCATCGTTCCACTGCAGCCCCGCAGCCTTTAGCCACGTAATTCTTGTTTCAGCGCGGACTTTGCGCCCCAAGGGCGCGATTCGCCGACACGCGTAGTGTCACCAGACTTCGCAGAGGATCTCGCCGCCGACGCGCTCCCTGCGCGCCTGCCGGCCGGTCATCACTCCGCGCGGAGTGGTCATGATGCTGATCCCCAGACCGCCCTGCACACGCTTAATCTCATCGCGGCCAACATAGACGCGGCAGCCCGGACGCGAAACGCGAGACAGGTCGCGGATCGCGGCCTCGTTGTTCGCGCCATACTTCAGGTACACGCGAAGCACTGCACGGCCGTCTTCCTCGGCAGCCTTGTAATTCGCGATATACCCCTCTTCCTTCAGAATGCGGGCAATCTCGGTCTTCAGCTTTGAGGCCGGCACATCAAGCTTCTGGTGACGCGCACGAATCGAATTGCGAATGCGAGTCAGAAAATCTGCTACTGGATCGGTCAAACTCATCGTCTCTCCTTCATCCCCCGTTCGCTCCACTTCTCCAGCGGAGAACCAGCGGAAATGTCTTTGGCGCCCCTAGCTTGCGAACTACGGCACCTATTCTCAAACCACGATCATTTACCAGGACGACTTGGTTACGCCTGGGATATCGCCGCGCAAAGCCAACTGTCGGAAGCACAGACGGCACATTCCGAACTTACGCAGATACGCGCGTGGACGACCGCAAAGCTTGCAGCGGTTGTGCTGGCGCGACGAAAACTTGGGCTTGCGGGCGTCTTTCACCCTCTTTGCTGTAGTCGACATGCTTCCTCTTGTTCCTTAAACTTCCTGCTTGCTGCTAAACCATTGTGAAAATGAAATTACGCCGCGGCCCTGAATGGCATGCCGAACTGCCGCAGCAGCGCGCGCGCCGAATTGTCGTCCAGGGCGGTGGTCACAATCGTGATATTCATACCCTTCAGCTTGTCTACTTTCGAGTAGTCGATCTCAGCAAATACCAGCTGATCCCGGACCCCAATCGTGTAGTTTCCGCGGCCGTCAAAGCTCTTGGTCGAGACGCCCTTGAAGTCGCGAACACGGGGCAGCGCCACCGAGATGAACCGGTCGAGAAACTCATACATTTTGTCGCCGCGCAATGTCACCATCGCACCGATTGGCATTCCCTCGCGCAACTTGAACGCGGCAATTGACTTCTTCGCTCGCGTGGTCACCGGCTTCTGCCCAGTAATCAGCGCCAGGTCGTTGGCCAGCGGATCGAGCATTTTCGCGTTCTGAGTTGCTTCGCCCAGACCCATGTTGACCACGATCTTCTCGAGGCGCGGCACAGCCATGGGATTATCCAGGCCCAGCTCCTTCTGGAGCGCCGGCTTCAGTTCCTTCAGATACTTCTCTTTCAATCTCGCTGCCATCTTGTATCTTCCATTTCTCACGGTCTCGGAGTGGGTACCGTTGCGTGAAACCTTCTATTTCGCGCCGAAGGCGTTAGTCGCCATACGCGCAGTATTTACTTCTTCTTGCCCTTGGACTCGAGAGTCTGGTCGCACTTCTTGCAGACGCGGACTTTTTTGTCACCCTCGAACTTGTGTCCCACGCGCGTCGGCCCGCAGTTCGGGCAGACCAGCATCACGTTCGAGACGTGGATCGCGGCTTCCTGCTCGGCGATTCCGCCCTTGATATTCCGTTGCGGATTGGGCCGGACATTCTTCTTAACCATGCGCACGTGTTCGACCAGCACTCTGTTCGCATCGGGCAGTACGCGCAATACGCGTCCTTGCTTGCCACGGTCGCTGCCAGCGATGACCTGGACCTTATCGTTCCGTTGTACATTCAAACTCGGCATAACTTCCCTCACCTGCTAGTCCTTAGTCCCTAGCCTCTAGTCCCTGCTCTTTAGATAACTTCCGGCGCCAGGGAAACAATCTTCAAAAACTTCTTCTCGCGCAGCTCGCGGGCCACTGGACCAAAGACGCGCGTCCCAACCGGCTCGCCGGCTTCATTGATCAGCACCGCCGCATTCTCATCAAAGCGAATATATGTCCCGTCCCGGCGGCGATACTCCTTGTGCGTCCGCACAATCACAGCCTTGACGACCTTGCCCTTCTTGACCTGGCCATCCGGCGAAGCTTCCTTCACCGCAGCCGTCACCACATCCCCAAGACCGGCGATCTTGCCGACCGAACCGCCCAGCGGAAGAATCACCTGCAGCTTGCGTGCGCCGGAGTTATCGGCTACCGCGAGCATGGTTCTCATCTGTACTGCCATCTTCGTCTCCCCTTGCCGGTCAATCCCGCCGCCGGCCTAACCCCAGAAACCAAATTGCCCGATCTATGCCAGCTTCTTGGCTGCGGCCGCGTCTTCAACCTGGGCCAAAGCCGAGCGGCGAACGATCTCTTCGAGCTGCCAGCGCTTCAGCTTGCTTAGCGGACGGGTCTCGCGAATCCTCACCACGTCGCCCACGCGCGCCGAGTTCTGCTCGTCATGCGCGTAGAACTTCTTATTGGTCTTCATCACCCGCTTGTACTTTGGGTGCGCCTTGCGCATTTCGATCTCGACGACGATCGTCTTCTGCATCTTGGTCGAAACTACCTGGCCGACCTTCTCGTTGCGGCGCGTCTGCTTCTCTTCGGCGACCACAGGAACCTTGGCTTCGCTTGCTTGGGTATCAGTCATGATTTAGCGAGCCTCCTTCTTGGACTTCTTAGTCTTGGCCGGCGCCAGGGTCGGCTCGCTCTTGTGAACCGCGCCATGCAATCCCAACTCGCGTTCGCGCGCGACCGTCTTCACCCGGGCGATGTCTTTGCGCAGCTCGCGCAGCTTCTTCACGCCCTCGTTCTGCCCCAGCTTCATCTGAAAGCGCAGGCGGAACAGCTGTTCGGCGGCCTGACGCTCCTGCTCGACCAACTCCCCATCGCTCAGATTGCGGATCTTTTCGGTTTCCATCTCGTGTCTCTCTCGTCTACGTCTTAACTGCTCGAACTCCGAATACTTACTTCGCCGCAACCACAACCTTGGCGTCATGGCGCTGCACGAACTTGGTCTTCAACGGCAGCTTGTGCGCCGCGAGCCGCATGGCCTCCTGCGCCATCTCGGACGAAACGCCTTCCATCTCGAAGAGCAGCTTGCCCGGACGGCAGACCGCGACCCAGTGGTCCGGTGCGCCCTTGCCCTTACCCATACGGGTTTCGGCCGGCTTCTTGGTAATCGGCTTATCGGGAAATACCCGCAGCCAGATCTTGCCGCCACGCTTGATGAAGCGCGTCATCGCGATACGGCTGGCCTCGATCTGGCGGTCGGTGATGTACCCGCACTCCATGACCTTCAGCCCGAAGTCGCCAAACGACAACTCCGAACCGCGCCACGCCTTACCCTTCATGCGTCCGCGCTGCTGCTTGCGGAACTTAACCTTCTTTCGGCATTAACATAACGAATACCCAGCCTTTAGCTTCTAGCTTCTAGTCGCTAGCAAGCAAACCCTTCAATGACTAACCATCGCAGCTAAGAGCTACTAGCTAATCGCTGCTCTTAAAATACCGACGTACCAATTTCCTTCGGCTGACGCTTCTTCTGCTCGTAGATATCGCCGCGGTAGATCCAGGTCTTCACGCCGATAATTCCATAGGTCGTGTGCGCCTCGGAGAAGCCGTAGTCGATATCGGCACGCAGCGTGTGCAGCGGCAAACGGCCCTGCAGATACCACTCGGAACGCGCAATTTCATTCCCATTCAGACGGCCCGAAACCCGGACCTTGATTCCCTTGCAGCCAAAGCGCAGCGCCGAATCGACCGACTTGCGCATCGCCCGGCGGAAGCCAACTCGCTTCTCAAGCTGCAACGCGATGTTCTCGGAAACAAGCTGAGCATCGAGCTCCGGCTTGTTCACTTCAAGAATGTCGATAAACACGTCGCGGTTGGTCCGCTTCTGCAGATCCAGCTTGAGCTTGTCGATCTCCGCGCCCTTGCGGCCGATGACGATACCAGGACGCGCGGTGCGGATGATCAGCCGAAGCTTGTTGCCCGGACGCTCAATCTCAACCGAGCTCACGCCGGCCGCCTTGAGCTTTTCCTTCAGCTCCTTCTTCAGGTTCACGTCTTCGACCAGCAGCTTGTCGTAATCGCGCTCGACAAACCAGCGCGACTTCCACGGCTTGTTCACTCCGAGCCGAAATCCGTAAGGGTGGACTTTCTGTCCCATAGTTTCCTCTTAGCCTTTTCCTACTTGATCCGTTTACTTCTTCAAATCTGTGTGCCAGCTTGCACTTTGGCTTACTTCGCCGAAGTAGCCTTCTTGTTCCAGTTCTTGCCCTTGGCCGCGCCTTTGGTTGCAGCCTTCTTGGCAAGCGCCTTCTTAGCCGCCTTTTTGACGACCCGCTTCTTGGTCGGAGCAGCCGTCGCATCGCCAACCGTCTCGACCAGGCCGGCGTTCTTCCGCTCGGCGACCGAGATCACGATGTGCGACAAGCGGCGCTGATACCGGTACGCGCGTCCCATCGGCGCAGGCCGAATCCGCTTCATGCGCGGTCCGTCATTGGCCACGGCGGTCTTCACATAGAGGTTGTCGACATCCACGTCGAGACCCTGCTCTTCGCTCAGATAGTTCGCGTTCTGCAGCGCCGAACGCAGCACCTTCTCGACCAGTGGGGCGACGCCCTTCTTGGTGAACATGATCGTATTGATCGCGTCTTCCACCCGGCGGCCCTTGATCAGCTCCAGCACCAGCCGCGCCTTCTGCGGCGAGACTCGCTGAAACCTTGCTTCGGCCCGAAACTCTCTCGTATCCAATTGCATCGCTTACCTTCTCATTCCGCGCCCTCTTGCCGCGGCCCTAAAATCAACTATCGCCAATCAGGTTACCGTGGCTTGGCCGACGACTCCGAAGCCTTTGCCGAGTGTCCCTTAAACGTGCGCGTCGCCGAAAACTCGCCCAGCTTGTGGCCCACCATGTTTTCGGTCACATACACGGGGATAAATTTCTTCCCGTTATGCACCGCGATGGTGTGACCCACGAAGTCGGGGTGGATCGTCGAACGCCGCGACCAGGTCTTAACGACTTTCTTGTCATTCGCCTTGTTCAGCGCCTCGATCTTCACCGTAAGGTGGGTGTCGATAAACGGACCCTTCTTTGTCGAACGTGCCATAACTCGATAGCTCCTAGCTATTAGCTTTTAGCCTTTAGCTTCTAATCCTTTTGCTAGTCCCTATTCACTAAGCCCCTAGGCTTACTTCTTCGCCCGGCTCACGATGAACGCGTCCGTCCGCTTGTTGTTGCGAGTCTTATATCCCCGGGTCGGCTGACCCCACGGCGTTACCGGGTGCCGTCCGCCAGAAGTCTTGCCTTCACCCCCACCGTGCGGATGGTCGACCGGGTTCATCGAGACGCCGCGGTTCGAGGGGCGAATGCCCTTCCACCGGTTACGTCCCGCCTTGCCGATCGAGACATTCTCGTGGTCGGTGTTGCCGACCTGGCCGATCGTCGCCATGCACTCAACCAGCACCTTGCGGGTCTCGCCCGAAGGCAGCTTCAACAGCGCATAATCGCCTTCCTTGGCGACCAGCTGCGCCGAAGATCCCGCCGAACGCACCATCTGCGCGCCCTTGCCCGGCCGCAACTCGACATTGTGCACCGTCGTACCGGCGGGAATGTTCTTGAGCGGCAACGCATTGCCGATCAGGATGTCCGCCTCCGGCCCCGAGGTGATCACCTGGCCGACCTTCAGCCCGACCGGCTGCAGGATGTAGCGCTTCTCGCCATCGGCATAGCTGATCAGAGCGATGCGCGATGAACGGTTTGGATCGTACTCGATGGTTGCGACCTTGCCCGGAATCCCGAACTTGTCGCGCTTGAAATCGATCAGCCGCAGCTTCTGCTTGTGGCCGCCGCCATGATGACGCACCGCCAGACGGCCGGTGTTGTTCCGTCCGCCGGTGCGCTGCTTCACTGCCAGCAGCGGCTTATACGGCTTGTCGGTCGTCAGGTCGTCATTGACCAGAGTCGTCGCAAAGCGCAGTGTCGGTGTTGTCGGTCGATATGTCTTAATCGGCATTTTCTTTATTCCTGCCTAACGAATCTCTCGGGCTCACCAGGCTAGTCCCTGGTCCCTACAGTCCCTAACTAGAGACTATCCACATACTCCGGCAACTTCTCGCCGGCCTTCAGGCGCACATACGCCTTCTTCCAGTCCGGGCGAAAGCCGGTAAACTTACCTCTGCGCCGTTCTTTGCCCACATAGTTCGCGGTTCGCACGGTCGATACCTTGACCTTGAAGAGCGCCTCGACTGCCTGCTTGACGGCGGTCTTGGTCGCATCCGTTGCAACCTCAAATACCAGCGTGCCTTCAGTCTCTTTGACGCCGAGGCCTTTTTCAGTGATCAATGGCCGGCGAATGGTTGTGTAAGTCGTCGACATTTAAGCCACCTCCGCTTGTTTCTGCAGCTCGGCCAGCTTGCGCTTCGACACCGTCTTCTTTAGCGACTCCTGCAGCTTCTCGATCGCCGAACGCGAGAAGATCGCGCGCTCGTAGCGAAGCAGATCGTAAGGATGCACTTCGGTCGTCAGCACCAGCTCGACATTCTTCAGATTGCGCGCACCCAGATAGAGCTTCTCGCTCAGCGTCTGACCGTTCTCAACCAGCAGCGTCGTCCGCTTGGCTTCGAGCTTATCCAATGCCGCGCGGTACAGCTTCGACTTCGGCTCCTTGAGCTCCAGGCTCTCGACAATGGTCAGCTTGCCATCGGCCAGCTTCGCCGCCAGAGCTGCACGCAATGCGCCCAGCACCTTCTTGCGCGGGAATGCATAGTCATACGAACGCGGCTGCGGTCCGTGGACCGTTCCGCCATGACGCCAGAGAGGCGAGCGGATCGAACCAACACGCGCCCGGCCCGTTCCCTTCTGCTTCCACAGCTTCTTGCCCGCGCCCGAAACCAGCTTCTTGTTCTTGGTCGCGGCCGTTCCCTGGCGCAGCGCGGCACGATAGTGCTTGACCGCCTCCCAGAGCAACGCCTCGTTCGCCTGGCTCGGACCAAAGACTTCCTCAGCCAGCTCAATCGAGCCTACCTTCTGTCCGCCGAGATCTATTACATCTACGTTTGCCATCGTTTTCTCTTTCAGCCGGCATGCGAAGCAATCTCGCTTCCTGCTCAAATCTCATTTCGTCGACAGCAGTGCGCGAAGCGCAGGTGCCTGGACGGCCAGTCCTATTTCTTCTTCGCCGGGGCCTTGCCAGCCGAAGCCTTCTTCGAAGCCTTCAACGGATCGACCGTGCCCGAACCACCGAATCCACGACGCTCGCGCGGCGGGGCCTTCGACTTCGAGATCAACACATACCCATCCCGAGGACCAGGGACTGCACCCTCCACCATCAGCAGGTTCTCTTCCAGATCAACGCCGCGAATTCGCAGGTTGCGAACCGTGACCTTCTCCGCGCCCATGTGACCCGGCATTCTCTGCCCAGGGAAAACACGCGACGGAAAAGACGAAGCGCCGATCGAGCCCTGCACCTGGAACATATGTCCGTGCGACTTCGGACCACCGCCGAAACCATGCCGGCGAATAACGCCCGCAAAGCCGCGTCCCTTGCTCGTGCCGCTCACATCGACATACTTGTCGTCGGCGAAGATGTCGACCAGGACCTTGTCGCCGGCCTTCAGCTTGCCATTGGTCTCGCCCTCTTCACTGGAAGCGGTCACAACCTCAACCGGAACTTCCTTCACCAGCTTCACCGGAGGAACGTTGTTCTTCGCGAAGTGACCAGCCTGCGCCTTGTTCACCTTCGAGCCCTTCACGAACTCGATCAGCCCAATCTGCGCCGAGTCATAGCCGTCCTTGGCCAGCGTCTTCAACTGCGTAATCACGCACGGGCCAGCCTGCAGGACGGTGATGGGATGAACTTCCCCACGCTCGTCAAACACCTGCGTCATGCCGATCTTCTTACCTAGTATGCCTGTAACTGCCATGCTTTCCTCTCCTCATCATGCCCGGCTCTTGTGGGCACTGCCGGTAGTTCTTGTTTTTGCGCCCGAAGGGCGCGTTCGCCTGGACGGCTAGTCCTACTTCTCGAACGCCTTGATCTCAACGTCCACGCCAGCCGGAAGATCGAGCTTCATCAGCGCGTCCACTGTCTGCTGGGTCGGCTCGAGGATGTCGATCAGCCGCTTGTGCGTGCGGATCTCAAACTCTTCGCGCGACTTCTTGTCCACGTGCGGCGAACGCAAAACGTTATAGCGATTGCGCACCGTCGGCAACGGAATCGGTCCCGCAACCTGCGCCCCGGTCCGCTTGGCGGTGTCGACGATCTCGCCCGTCGAAGTATCGAGAACGCGATAGTCGTAAGCCTTCAGCCGGATTCTTATTCTTTGTCCTACCATGTCGTCCCTCTTATCGAGCCAGCGGCACTTATTGGGCGCCGCTCACTCGTCAAATCCGACTTACTTAATAATTTCCGAAATCGTCCCGGCGCCCACGGTCCTGCCGCCTTCGCGAATCGCAAACCGAAGGCCCTTCTCCATCGCCACCGGAGTATGCAGCGTGATCTCAAGCGACACATTGTCCCCTGGCATCACCATCTCCGTACCCTCAGGCAGCTTCGCCGTTCCGGTCACGTCCGTGGTGCGGAAGTAGAACTGCGGACGATACCCGTTAAAGAACGGAGTGTGGCGTCCACCTTCTTCCTTCGACAACACGTAAATCTCGCCCTTGAACTGGGTGTGCGGCTTGATCGATCCGGTCTTCGCCAACACCATGCCGCGCTCAACGTCTTCCTTCGCAATACCGCGAAGCAGAAGCCCAGCATTGTCGCCGGCCAGACCTTCGTCAAGCTGCTTCTTGAACATCTCAACGCCGGTCACAACCGTCTTGCGCGTGTCGCGGAATCCAACAATCTCGGCTTCCTCGCCAACCTTGATCTTGCCCCGCTCGATACGGCCCGTCACCACAGTTCCACGGCCCGAGATCGAGAAGATATCTTCAATCGGCATCAGGAAAGGCTGATCAATCGCCCGCGCCGGAAGAGGAACATACTTGTCGACCGCATCCATCAGCTCGTCGATCTTCGCTTCCCACTCCGCCTCGCCGTTCAATCCGCCAAGCGCCGAGCCGCGAATCACCGGAACATCGTCGCCCGGAAAGTCATACTTCGACAACAGCTCGCGAACTTCCATCTCGACCAGGTCGATCAGCTCCGGATCGTCCACCGCATCGCACTTGTTCAGGAACACAACCAGCGAAGGAACGCCAACCTGGCGCGCCAACAGAACGTGCTCCTTGGTCTGCGGCATCGGTCCATCGGTCGCAGCAACGACCAGAATGCCGCCGTCCATCTGCGCCGCGCCGGTAATCATGTTCTTGATGTAGTCGGCGTGGCCCGGGCAATCGACGTGCGCATAGTGCCGGTTCTTGGTCTCGTACTCGACGTGCGCGGTCGCGATCGTGATGCCGCGCTCCCGCTCTTCCGGAGCATTGTCGATCGTGTCAAAGCTGCGGAACTTGATGTTCGGGTTGTGCTTCGACAACACCTTCGTGATCGCCGCCGTCAGCGTCGTCTTGCCGTGATCAATATGTCCAATCGTCCCCACATTCACGTGAGGCTTCGACCGGTCAAACTTCTCCTTCGCCATACCGTCCCCTTTTAATCCTTGCTAACTCCGCTTACTTCGTTCGTCGTTGCCGGACCGACTTGCTCCAGGCCCGATCTAATACTGAACTTACAAATTCTCAAACTTCAAACCGAAGCTACTTACCCTGCGCCCGCCCAATAATCTCGTCCGAGATCATGCGCGGCGCCTCTTCGTAATGCGCAAACTGCATGCTGTACGAGGCACGGCCCTGTGTCGATGAGCGGATATCGTTCACGTATCCAAACATCTCCTTGAGCGGGACCATCGCCTTGATCACCTGTGAACCACCCGCGTGCTCCATGCCCTCGATGCGGCCACGGCGCGAGTTGATGTCGCCAATGATCGTGCCCATGTGCTCTTCAGGAACCGTGACTTCAACGGCCATCATCGGCTCAAGCAATACCGGACTCGCCTTGCGCGCAGCTTCCTTGAACGCCATTGAACCGGCAATCTTGAATGCCATTTCGTTCGAATCGACGTCGTGGTAGCTGCCGTCGAAGAGGATCGCTTTGAAATCGACCAGTTCATAGCCAGCCAGGACGCCGGCATGGAGCGCCTCGCGAATACCCTGCTCGGTCGGCTTGATGTATTCCTTCGGCACCACGCCGCCACGGATCTCGTTGATGAACTCAAATCCCTTGCCCGGCTCGTTCGGCTCGAGGCGAATCTTGACATGGCCGTAATTACCCGAACCACCCGTCTGGCGAATGTACTTGCCTTCGGCCTCCGCGGTCTTGCGGATCGTCTCACGGAAAGCAACCCGCGGCTCGCCCACATTGGCTTCGACCTTGTGCTCGCGTTTCATCCGATCGACCAGAATCTCAAGGTGCAACTCGCCCATGCCACTGATAATCGTCTGCCCAGACTCTTCATCGGTGCGGACCTTGAAGGTCGGGTCTTCATCGGCCAGCTTGGCCAGCGCCATGCCCATCTTTTCCTGGTCGGCCTTGGTCTTCGGCTCGATCGCCACGGAGATGACGGTGTCCGGGAACTTGATCGCGCTAAGAGCGACCGGAGCGTTCGGCGCACACAGCGTGTCGCCGGTCTTCAATTCCTTCAGGCCAACGCAGGCACAAATATCGCCGGCATAAATCTCGGTGATGTCCTCACGCTTGTTGGCATGCATCTTCACCAGGCGGCCAATCCGCTCCGTCTTGCCGGTGCGCGGATTCAGCACCGTATCACCCGTCTTCAAATGACCCGAGTAGAGGCGAATAAACCCAAGCTTGCCAAACGGATCGTTAATAGTCTTGAAACCCAGGCAGGAGAACGGCGCGTCATCCTTGGCTTCGCGAATGACCTGCTTCTCCGGATCGTCGGGATCAATACCAACCACCGCCGGAACATCCAACGGGCTCGGTAGATAATCCACAACCGCGTCGAGCAGCGTCTGGACGCCCTTGTTCTTAAATGCCGTCCCACAAAGAACTGGGAAAACCTTCATGCCGATCGTCGCGCCGCGCAGCGCCTTCTTTAGCTCGGCAGCTGTCGGGGTCTCGCCCTCGAGAAACTTGTGCAGCATGTCGTCGTCGTTTTCAGCGACCGACTCAACCAGCTGCATCCGGAAGGCTTCCGCCTTCTTCTTCAGATTCTCGGGAATCTCTTCGACGTCATACTTCGCGCCCATGGTTTCGTCGTGCCACAGGATGGCCTTCATCTCGATCAGATCGATGACGCCCTTGAAGTTCGCTTCCGCACCGATCGGAATCTGGATCGCGACCGGACGAGCACCCAGCCGCTTGCGGATGGTCTCGATCACATACTCAAAATCGGCGCCCGCCTTGTCCATCTTGTTGACAAAGCAGATCCGGGGAACCTTGTACTTATCGCCCTGCCGCCAGACCGTCTCCGACTGCGGCTGCACGCCCGATACGGAATCAAACAGTGCCACCGCGCCATCCAGCACGCGCAGTGACCGCTCAACCTCGGCGGTAAAGTCCACGTGGCCAGGGGTATCAATGATGTTAATGCGAATGTCTTTCCATGTGCAGGTCGTCGCCGCGGAGGTGATCGTAATGCCGCGCTCCTGCTCCTGCTCCATGTAATCCATGGTCGCCGTGCCTTCATGCACTTCGCCGATCCGGTGCGTGATCCCCGTATAAAAGAGGATGCGCTCGGTCGTAGTCGTCTTCCCGGCGTCGATGTGCGCCATGATTCCGATGTTCCGGCAACGATTTAGAGGTACTTGACGCGGCACTTGAATCTCTCACTCTCGCAGGCAGTGCCTGCTTTTGCTTGCTCTTGATCTACCCGCCGGACTTTCCAGCGAGCTCCCTCAACTGAGGACTAAAAGCTAATGCTATAAAGCTCTTTCTTTACCACCGATAATGCGCAAAAGCCTTGTTCGCTTCGGCCATACGATGAATGTCTTCTTTCTTCTTCATCGCCGCGCCACGGCCATTGGCGGCATCGAGCAGCTCGTTCGTGAGCTTGTCGATCATGCCCTTTTCGCCACGAGCCCGGCCGTAGTTCACCAGCCAGCGGATCGCGAGCGAGGTGCGCCGCTCCGGGTTCACTTCGATCGGCACCTGGTAGTTGGCGCCACCCACACGCCGGCTCTTGACCTCAAGCAGCGGCTTGCAGTTCTCGACTGCCTTCTTGAAGAGCTTCAGCGCCTCGTCTCCGCCGCGCTGTTCGAGGTTCGTCATCGCGGTGTAGAAGATGCTCTGCGCGGTCGACTTCTTGCCGCCCCACATCATCGAGTTGACAAACTTCGTCACCAGCGTCGAGTTGTACACGGGGTCGGCTGCGACTTCCCGCTTAGCGATATGACCTTTTCTCGGCATAGTTCCCTTATCTCAAGCTTCTTAAACCACAACTCTTTGCCGCAGGTTTTGCGCCCTAAGGGCGCGTCCGCCTGGACGGCTAGTCCTTACTTGGCGGCGGCCTTCGGACGCTTCGCCCCATACTTCGACCGGCTCTGCTTGCGGTTGGCCACGCCCACCGAATCGAGCGTTCCGCGAACCACGTGATAACGAACACCCGGCAAATCCTTCACACGGCCACCGCGGATCAGCACAATCGAGTGCTCCTGCAGATTGTGGCCGATGCCTGGGATGTAGGTCGTCACTTCGATCCCGTTGGTCAGCTTGACGCGAGCGACTTTGCGCAGCGCCGAGTTCGGCTTCTTCGGGGTCTGGGTATAAACGCGGGTGCATACTCCGCGACGCTGGGGCGAACCCTGCAATGCCGGACTCGCCGTCTTATACCTCGGCGCAGTGCGGCCCTTCCTGACTAATTGGCTAAATGTCGGCAAACCTGACTCCTCAAACCTTCGACTCTTAAACGAACCGCGTGCTCGCGCAATCTCACGCAGGCATTTTTCAGGACCCTGCGGAAACTGGCCGCAAAATGCCCCGAGTGCTCCAAACCAATTTCTGCCACGCAAGTAATTCTGCGCAGGGCAGCCTTACTCCAACCCAATGAACTAAAACCACGACGGTGGCCGAGCGCTTCCTCGCAAGTGACTCGGGAAAGCCGACTCCGTTTCGGTGGTTCCGGCCTGCATAGCCTTCCCAGGTGGAAGGTGGCGCAGGCTCCTATGCGATTCGCCTTCAGACTTCATTCGTTCCCGAATGGCGGTCTTTCAGGGAAGGCCCCAGAGAGGCACAACAACGATCTATATCGAATCAGGCGCCAAAACTGCCTTGAAATAGTATAGACCAGATTGAGGCTTTCTGCGGACACAAACAAACGCTCCGGCCAGAAAATATCCGGCAAGAGCTGTCTCGCGGAACTAGATAAAGATATCAACTTGCATTCCAAGGGTCAAGCAAAGAACGAATCACCCTGCTTCGACAGCAACGAACGAGGTGCCCCATCCTTCGCGACGGCGTTATTATCGCGAAGGATGGGAAGACAGATTCCCGTTGCACCCCTCAGCCCGCCATATTTCTGGAACTGCCCACTCATCGCTGCTACCATCCTCTGCAATGCCTACACCCGCCCGCCAAGCTCTGTCTTTTGCCTCGATCTCCCTGCTCGTCTCGCTGGCATCCAATCTTTCCGCGCAATCCACCGTCTCTGAACCCACCCGCGACCCGCGCATCGACTCCGTCCTCAACGACCTCGGCAAGGTCCGCAGCATCTACCAGACCGCGATCTCCCCCGACGGAGCCATGCTCGCCTGGGTTGTCGCCGGAGAAGAAGGCGGCAAGCGCAGCGGCACTGAGATCGAGGTCGCGCCCCTCTCCGCACCGGACAAGCCGACCCGCGTCACCGCCGGAACCAAGGGCGAACTCTGCGAAGAAGCCAGCCTCGCCTGGGCCCCCGACTCAAAGAGCTTAGCCTTCCTCTCCGATTGCGCCGATAAGTCCCAATCCGACTTCTATTTCGCTCAGCCCGCCGGCAAAACCTCACCCCGCCGCCTCACCCACCTCCACGGAATCCCCGAAGCCCCAGCCTTCTCCCCCGACGGCAAAGAGCTTGGCTTCCTCTACGTCGAGGGAGCCACCCGCCGCGCCAGCCCGCTCGCCGCCGAGAAGCCACCCGCCGGAGTCATCGGCGAAGAAGGCCTCGAAATCAAACGCATCGCCACAGTCGCGGTTCCCCAAGCAGAGGAGCACGCTCCGCCCCCTCCCGGAGCAATCGCAATTCACAACCTACCCTTGGACGCGAAGCACCTTGCTGAGTGGAATCAAACGCCTACCTTCGTCACCCCCGCCAGCCTCTACACCTACGAATTCGACTGGTCGCCCGACTCTCAAGAGCTCGCTTACATCGCCGCGCCTCCGCCGGGAGAGAACAATTGGTGGGTCGCCAAACTCTACATCCAGCACCTGAGCAGCGATGTGCCCACCACAGTTCTCGACCCTGTCAACACCCCCGGCCCGCTTCACGGCCTGCAGATCGCCGTCCCCCGCTGGTCGCCCGACGGCAAGCAGATCGCCTTCATCGGCGGATTGATGTCCGATCAAGGCGCAACCGGGGGAGACATTTACACCGTCACCACCACCAGCGGTTCCCCCACCAACATCACTCCCGACAGAAAGGCCTCGCCTGCGTGGTTCACCTGGATTGACGACAACACCCTCGGCATCGCCGAAATCGCTGGAGGCTCGGCTCACCTCTTCGGCTACGAGATCGCCAGTCAGTCAGTATCCAGCGACAACGATTTGACGCTCCCCGAATCCGTCGGCTCGGGAGTGCTCGAGATGAGCGTCTCTATCGCCAGTAACAACGACATCGCCATCATTCGCAGTGGGTTCGGAGAAGCCCCCGAGGTCTGGGCCGGCCCGCTCATGGGCCTCAAGCAAATCACCCACTACAACGACACCCTCAAACCCGCCTGGGGCAAAGCCGAGTCCGTCACCTGGACCAGCGCCGTCCAGCCCTCACCGACAATCTCGCCCAACAGTGATCTAAAAGAATTCAACGTCCAGGGCTGGCTCCTCTACCCCGCCAACTACGACCCCAACAAGAAATATCCGCTCATCGTCTACGTCCACGGCGGCCCATCTTCTGCCACGCTCCCGCACTGGCCCTACGTCGGGTACGGCCCGGTTCCCTTCGCCGCTCTGGGCTACTTCGTCCTCATGCCCAACCCGCGCGGCAGCTACGGCCAAGGCGAAGCCTTCACCCAGGCCAACCGCAAAGACTTCGGCTATGGCGATCTCCGCGACATCCTCGCCGGAGTCGACGCCGTCACCCGCTCCCACAACATCGACCCCGAACGCGTCGGCCTCACCGGCTGGTCTTATGGAGGATTTATGACCATGTTCGCCGTCACCCAGACCAACCGTTTTCGCGCCGCCGTCGCTGGAGCGGGCATCGCCAACTGGCAAAGCTACTACGCGGAGAACTCCATCGACCAGTGGATGATTCCCTTCATGGGCGCCTCGGTCTACGACGATCCTGGAGTCTATGCCAAGATGTCCGCTGTCAACTACGTCCACAAGGTCAAGACGCCGACGCTTGCCGTGGTCGGGGACCGCGACGGCGAGTGCCCCGCACCGCAGTCCTTCGAGTTCTGGCATGCGCTCAAGGCACAACACGTTCCTACTCAACTCGTTGTCTACCCCAACGAAGGCCACGGCTTCGTCGACCCCGAACACCAGCGCGACGTCATCGCCCGAGCGCTGCAATGGTTTGAGAAATACATGCCCGCCAATTAAGAAATTCGGGTGCCCTAGGTTTCTATTTTGAGGCCTGGGTTTTCTCCAGGAAGGAGTTCGATGATCCGCAAAATCGCTTTCGCGTTCCTTCTCTCCGCAGGCGTAGCCTCGGGCCAACCCCAAAGCCAAACCGCGGCCTCGCCCAAATCGAACCTCGCCCCGCTCTTCGCCAACATCTGGCACATCACCAGTGCGACGCCCTACCCCAACTCGGGCAGTATCTACATCTTCCTGCGCAACGGAACGCTGCTTGAAACCTCATGCGTCGAAACGTACCGCGTCGCCACCTGGAAGCCCGATCCGAAAAAGCCCAGCACACTCGACGTTACCGAAGACGGCCACCCGGCCTTCACCGCCTCGATCCTCAACCTGACGAGCCGCGACTTACATCTTCGGCAAACGATGGCCCTTGGCAATCACGAGGTGCGCGACCTCACCCTGTCCGCAATCGACAAAGAATTCGTCTGCCCCGACATGCCGAAGTGATCCCACGCCGCTAGTCTATGAGGATTCTGACGAGACGTGTCACTCGTTGCGCAGCGCAACCATCGGCTCTACGCCGGCTGCGCGCCGCGCCGGAATCACCGTAGCAATCAACGCCGCCACGCCGAGCAACAACGTCGCAATGCCAAGCATGATCGGGTCCCAGGGCTTCACTCCAAAGAGCTGATCGGTGATCAGCTTGCCCGCCAGGATCGCCAACGGAATCCCCAGCGCCAGCCCAATGCCCACCTGCGAAAACGCGCCGTGCAGCACCATCTTCACCACGCTGCCGCGGTCCGCGCCCAGGGCCATCCGCAACCCGATCTCGCTCGTCCGCTGTTCCACCGAATACGCCATCACACCATAAAGTCCGATTGCTGCCAGCGCCAGCCCCAGCACACCCAACAGCGAAGTCAGCGTTGCGATCATGTTCTCCTGCTGGAAGTCGTTGCTCAGCACGTGGCTGTAGGGGTCGACCCCATAGAGCACCAGGTTCGGATCGACGCCCGCCAGCACCTTCCGGACTTTGTCTTCCAGGCCCGGCGGATTCCCCGGAGCCCAGATCACGATGTTGTACAAAAAGTGCGACCAGATTTCGCCGGCCGTATAAGCAGGATCGTCATATTGCACCGTCTGCGTCTCTGGAACCCAGAACATCGCCCCTATCGGGTCCTTGTAGTCGTAGGTCATATACCGCATGTCCCGCACGACTCCGACGATCTCGTAATTGGAGGAGTACTTCAACTTGTCGGGCCCGAAATGTTGCCCGATCGGATTTTGCCCCTTAAAGAACTTCTTCGCGAACGCTTCATTGACGACGGCCACCTTCCGCGTCGCCGGCGTGTCCTCGTCAGAGAACGCCCGACCCAACACCATCTTCGCTCCAATGGTCTCGAAGAATCCCGGCATTACTCGTACATACCCGGCGCTCGTGTCGTCCTTGGCCCCCGGCTCCGGTCTGCCTTCGATACGAATACCGTTGTTCCAACTATCCCCCGTCATCGGCGAATACAGAGCTGGCGCAACCATCCGCACCCCAGGAATCTGGCGTAGACGATCGTCGATCTGCCGGAACATCGGCTCCATCTGCTCCGGTTTGTAGTTGCCCAGCATCGGATTGATCCACGCGATATACCGCCCCTGCGTCTCGAACCCGAAATCCTGGTGCTCAAGATTTCTTAGGCTCTGCGCCAGCAGCGCCGCCGTCGAGATCAGCACCAGAGACATCGCCGCCTGCCCGATCACCAGCGATTTCTGCGCCCACGACCGCCGACCGCCCACCGACCGATGCGCCCCGCGCAACGCCTCCACCGGGTCAGCATGCGAAGTCACCCACGACGGCGCGATCCCAAACACAACCCCAGTCAACACCGAGATGCCCAGCGCAAAGAGCAGAACCGGCAAAGACGGAGTCGCATTGATCGGCACGTAGTTGTTCCCGCCTCCGATTTGGAAGGCAAGATACAGAATCAGCCGTGTCCCCGCATATGCAACCGCTATGCCCAGAACCCCGCCAATCACCGACAGCGTCACGCATTCCACCAGCGCCTTGCGCACCAGTCGCTGCCGCGATGCACCCAGCGCCACCCGCACCGAAGTCTGTGCACGATCTTTCAATCCGCGCGCCAACATCAGGTTCGCCAGGTTGCCGCAGGCCACCAGCAGAACACAACCCGCAACCGCTAGCAGCAGCTTCAGCCCAGCTGCATATTGGTCCTTCATCGCCGCCACACCCGCACCGCCAGGAATCACATGCAGCGTCTGCTGCTGCCAGAGCTGCTTTTCGCCCGGTTCCATGTCCTGCACATGGCTTGCCAGCCAGTCGTGAAACTCCACTTGCAGCTTGGCCTCAAGCGTCTGCGGATTCACCCCCGGCTTCACCCGCCCCAGCAGGTCCAGGAAATTGCCTTGCGGCCGCTTCAACCGCGCCGTCTCCCCGTCAATGATCAGCTCGGCAGTAAGTGGCAGCCAGATGTCCGGCATGCCGCCACCGGCAAGCTTGGCGCCATAGAACCCCGGAGGCCCTACGCCTATCAAGGTGAAAGGATGCCCATTGATCTGATAGCTCGTCCCAACCACCGACGGATCGGAACCATACTTCTCCTGCCAGATGTGGAAGCTCATCACCGCGACCGGCGGCGCGCCTTCGACATCGTCAGCATCCGTCATCAGCCGGCCGATCCACGGCTGCACCCCAAGGGTGCGGAAGAAATTCCCCGACACATACTCGCCATTGCGAGTGTCCGCCTGCGCTTGCGATCCCTCTTTGCGGACACCCAATGCCGCGTTACCCGCCTGCAGAGCCGCGAGGTCCGAAAACTCCGGTGTGCGCTCGCGAAAATTCTTGTACATCTCCCACGAGAAGAGCGCGAAATCCCCATCCTCGCCCTGCGTGTACCCGCCCCAGTTGCAGCAGCGAATCTTATCGCCAATTCGCCACAGCTCCTCCGGCTTCGCCACCGGCAGCGACTTCAGCATCACCTGCTGTACCAGCGAAAAGATCGCCGTCGTCGCCCCAATCCCCAGCGCCAAAGTAATCACCGCCGTCGCCGTAAATCCCGGAGCCCTTCGCAGTTGCCGCAACGCATCGCGCAAATCCGCCAGCATTCATCCCCCTCGCTACCCAGTCCCTGAATCTCCCTGGCCAGTGGGGGATACGACAGCATGCGGCCCTCCAGTTCCACGGCGACCACGTGGCTTGCAATAAAGGACTTAAGCAAGAGCGGACCGCACGCCCTGTCCGCAAACAGCGTTTGCCTGTTCACAATTGGACACGAGCCTGCTTGGGCTCACTTGCTGCGAACAGCTCCGATGTTGGTGCTGAGACGCCACCTGGGGGTCCATCCCGCATTCCAGACTGAACGAATGCACCACAAACGGCACGCCGAATAGTTGCTTCAGCCCTCCGCACCTTTTACACTCAGGATTACTTTCAAAGTGGTGTGACCGTCCAACGCAGCGGGTTTGCCTGGACGGGGAGGTTTCATGAAGCAGTTCGTGATTTTGAGTGTTTTGCTAGTGTTTTCCCTTCCAGTAGGTTTTTCGATCGCAGGCTGCAAAGGAACAAATCCCAACAACTACTGCAATAAGACCGGTTACGGTTACGGACTCAAGACTAACCAGGTCGCTGCGATCAATCTTCCCGGAAATACCACCGGCATCTCGCTCGCATTCGGCCAGACCGGCCAGCTCCCGTCGCCCAACGCTACTAATTGCAACGGCGGGGCGGAATCCGTCTCCTCCTACACCTACGGCTCCACCAATTTGAACCTGGTCGACGTTTCCGCAACCGGCGGCCTTTGCGGGGGCACCTGGAACCGCCACAGCCCGGGCGGCATTCCCGATTACACCGTCTGCACCGCACCGACGCCGGCCGCAATTGCCGCAGGCTGCTCGGGAACAACCGCGACCACCTGCGTCGTCCAAATGACCGCTTCGGCCGACGGGGTCACCAGCAATACCGTTCCGATATGGGTGCATCCTTCGGTGACCACGATTCAGTTATCGGTCGCTTCTCCGACAACCGGCGCCCCCGGATATCAAGGCTGCCTCTCCCAGAACCAGACCTCGCAACTTGACGCCATCGCTTTTGTCTCAACCAGCTCCACCACCCCATTCTGCGCTCCGCCAGGAAATACCTCCGGCGTGCCCGACTGCTCGGTAAATCTTGGCCATTTCACCTACACTCCGGTGAGCCCAGCCGTCGCGACCATCGATCAGTACGGCGTGGCAACCGCCCACCAGCCGGGATCCACCGCCGTGACCGCGGCCATTGCCAATGTCAGTTCCACCGCGGGAAATCTTTATACCTGCCCGCCAGCCAGCGTTCGGCTGGAGATTCCCAGCACGATTCCCAGCACCGACAATGGCACGGTCGGCACCGTCACCCCGGGCACCAGCGTGCCTTTGACCACGACCATTCTCGACACCCAGGGCAATCAGATCACCGGACTCTTACTGGACTACTCTTCCACCAGTCCGCTGGAAATCTCCGTGGGCAGCGGCGGAGCGGTCTCCACCACCTATCCGCAGACGGCGGCGATTACCGCCGTATGCAACCCGCCAACCTGCAACCCCTCGCTGATCACCCAGATTGGCCAACTTGGCAACGGACTCCCGATTGCCAGCAACTCGGTGCGTCTTACCTCCACCGGTCGCACCAGCACCTATCTGTGGATGTCCAGCCCACAATCGGACTTCTTCGAGGCGGTCGACTTGACCACCGGAACGATCGGTTCGCCGATCAAGCTCCCCTACATTCCAAACTCGATGATTCTCGATCCGGCGGGCACCAATCTCTATTTCGGAAATTACCGCGAACTGATGATCTACACTGCCGGCACCAATTCGCTGAGCAAGGAAGACACTACCGTTCCCGGCGTCGTTCTCGCTGTTTCGCCCGACTCGAGCACCGTGGTCATCGGCGATCAGGTGCGACAGGTTATCTACTTGTATACCGTCTCCTCCGGTGCGCGCACGACGATCGGAGGGCTCGCGACACGTGCCCAGTTCAGCCCCGACGGCAAGACCCTCTACGTCACCGGACCGAACTCCCTCTATATTCACAACACTTACACCGGCTGGAGCGTCTACCCGAATCTGCCAACTCAAACCGGCGCCGGTTGCAATCTGAACAACAACGACTACACCAGCACCACCACGCCGTTTACCCCCTTCTGCTCACCGGACGTGGCGGTGACCATCCCCTCGGAAGGCGTCTTCCTCACCGGCCCGAACCTCACCAGTGCCTATAGCTTCTGCCCGAATACCACAGCCACCCCGGTCGTGTATTACCCTGGCGCGCTGCCGCCTGGGACCGTCCTACCGGCCACGGACCACATCACCGCGACCACCGATCGCGTGCACATCCTCGGCGCGAATCCGACAACCCTCAGCGATATCTATCTCGGCAACGCCGACACCCCCGGAGTTCCGGTTGAAAATACTCCGGGCGATCCGACCGGCACCTGTCTGCGACCGACCCCAAACACCTCCGCTGGCTTGTTCTTCCAGACCGCCGCCCTGCCCGCGCAGACGCTGCCGGTGACCGCAGCCTCGATTGACCAGGTCATCGCCTCGCCCGACTCGTCGATCGCCTTCGTTACCTACACCGCCCCCGCCGGCACGGCGAGCCCGATTCTGCCCGCCTACACGATCTCTTCCACCTTTGGGGAAGCCGGCACCTTGAGCGCAGTGAAGCTCTCCGGCGCCGCGACAGCTCCGCTGGCCGGGGCCTTCAGTCCCGACAACACCGTCTTCTTCGTGGGCACCGCCGGCGACAATCTTGTGCATTTCATCGATGTGCCAAGCCTGACCGAGACGAAGACCATCAACCCCGGCCTCGTCGATCCAAGTGGAACGCCGGTTCCGATCCAGTTCCTGGCTACCAAGCCGCGCCCCACAACCTGATGACAGCTCTTAAGAAAGTGCCCCATCTCGAGCGAGCAAGCCGCTTCCACCAGGAGCGACGGCCTTGCTCGCCTCATGGCCTGAAGTTGCGGCTCCCGCTGCCGCTGGGCCATCGATGTCGTTCCCTCTAATCCCTCTGGAAGTGCATCAGACTTTGGAACGGCGCGGCATGCTCGCGCCTACCGGACCCGCGGCAACGTCCGCACCTCGAGAATCATCGGACTTCAGGAGATCGATCATGTCACTGCGCATCAACGATATTGCCCCCGACTTCACTGCCGAAACGACCCAGGGAACGATTAACTTTCACGAATGGATCGGTGATGGATGGGCGGTCCTGTTTTCCCACCCCAAGGATTTCACTCCGGTTTGCACCACCGAACTGGGCAGCGTCGCGAGTCTCTATCCAGAATTCCAGAAGCGCAACACCAAGGTCGTCGGACTCAGCGTCGATCCCGTATCCAGTCACGGTAAATGGGCAGTCGACATCGAGGAGACGCAGGGCTTCGCGGTGAACTATCCCATGATCGGCGACCCCGAACTGAAGGTTGCAAAGCTCTACGACATGCTTCCGGGCGACTCTGGCGAGACCTCCGAGGGTCGCACCGCGGCGAATAACGCCACGGTGCGCACTGTCTTCATCATTGGCCCCGACAAGCGCATCAAGCTGCAGCTGAGCTACCCAATGTCCACCGGTCGCAACTTTCCCGAGATTCTGCGCGTGCTCGACTCCATGCAGCTGACAGCGAAGCACAAGGTAGCGACGCCGGCCAATTGGCAGCAAGGCGATGATGTAATCATCTTGCCGTCGGTCTCCGACGAGGAAGCGAAAGCCAAGTATCCAGACGGCTGGAAGACCGTGAAGCCCTACCTCCGCGTCGTCCCCCAGCCGGAATAGCCGGCACAAGTTTGGGTAGCCGACGTCTCGATTCTGCGGCCTGGGTTCCCGTGCGCCCTAGTCCCGAGGTTTCCCTCGGCGCTGCTCCCGTTCCCCAGCCCGCCGCTCCACCTGCTCGAACATATTCGTCATCACACCCGCGAAGACCGAAAGGAGCGCCAGCAGCACCAGGAAGAGAGCGATCATCTTCCACAGCGACCCATTCCCCGGCAGCCCGAACTGATAAGGGCCGGTCGAGAACATCATGCCGAAGGAAATCACGGCAAAGACAAAGAGCGTTCCACTCAGAATGTACAGGTTGCGCGACATGGCAAGCAGTACCTTAATGCTATAACGCAGGTTTCCTGACGGATCCGAGCTGCGATGAACCGCTGAAGAACTCTTCCACAACGCCGATATCGTTCGTCACGCGATAGGGCGGCAGGCTTTCGAGGAAGACTCTACCATAGCGCTGCCGTTGGATTCGCGGATCGAGCAGCATCAGCACGCCACGATCTTCGAGCGAGCGGATCAGCCGCCCAAATCCCTGCTTCAACGTGATAACCGCCGAAGGTACCTGGTACTCAAAAAACGGCGCGCCGCCATTGGCCTCGATCGCTTTCATTCGCGCCGCAACCACTGGATCGCTCGGCACTGCGAAGGGCAGCCGGTCGACGATCACGCAGCTCAGCGCTTCACCCTGCACATCCACCCCCTGCCAGAAGCTCGAGGTGCCAAAGAGTACTGCATTCGGAGTCTCACGAAACTCCTCCAGCAGCGCCTTGCGCGGCGCGTCCCCTTGCAGCAGTAGAGGAAAACTCAACTCCGCCAGCAGTCGCTCGTAGAGGTCGCGCATCTGGCTGTAGCTGGTAAACAGGCAAAAGGCGCGGCCCTGGGTGATTTCGAGCACCTGGCGAATACGCTTCGACGGCCGCATCCTGAAAGCCGGCCTCGCGCGGATCGGGCATCTCCGTCGGCAGATAAAGGATCGCCTGCTGGTCATACTTGAAATGCGAAGGAACGACCAGCTCTTTTGCGTCGCGCATGCCCAGCCGATTGCGCAGATGGGCAAATCCGTTCTGCACTGTCATCGTCGCCGAGGTCAGCACCACGGTTGAAAAGTTCTCAAATAATACTTCGCCCAGCAACTCGGAGATATCGATGGGAGTCGCCTGCAAAAAAGTGTTCCGCCCGCCGTCGCGACCGCGTCCCTGGCGCCGCTCAATCCAGAACACAGTGTTGTTGCTGTCGGCCTCAAGCAGGAACTTCAGCTGCTCGCGAATGCCCGCCGTTCGCTTGCGCAGGGCCGTTGCCTCTTCCACGCCGCGCAGCCGCTCCAACTCGCCCTCCAGCCGATGCAGCGCATTCATCACGCCGAGATAGACATCGCCCTGCGCCTCGAGAAATTCTTCGCGGCCCTCAAAGGCCATGCGCCCATCGCTGCTCCCTCCGTAACCCACGCCAATCGGCAGCACTGCAAACAGCATTCGCGCCCGCTCCCGTAGCGTCTGCCCCGCCGCCTGCACCGATCCTCCCAGAGATTGCTTCGTTCGCAACGTGATCTCCAGATCGCGAACCAGCTCTTCAAACTTCACATTACTGACGCTGATGCCGAAGTAGCTCGACGCCACATCCTCAAGCTCATGTGCCTCATCGAAGATCACGACTGCGGCATCCGGCAACACGCCGGCATCGGGAGCGTTCTGCGCCTGCTGCTTCACCGCCAGATCGGCGAAGAAGAGGTGGTGGTTCACGATGATGACATCGCTCTCCTGCGCCTTGCGCCGCATTTCGGTGATGAAACAGCGCTCATAGTCCGGACAAGACGTGCCAAGGCAAGCCTCGGCCCGCGCATCGAGCTTCGCCCACAACGGACTCGCCTCCGGCAGTTCATCGATCTCCGCCCGGTCGCCGGTCTCGGTCGTCTTCTCCCACTCGGCGATCGCGTTGTACTGGCTGATCTCTTCCAGGCCGTTGAGGATCGGCTGCTTGGTCAGCGAATACAGCTTGTGACGGCAAAGATAGTTCGCGCGCCCTTTCATGTAGCAAACGCTTAGCGGCCCGAGCAGCGATTCGAGAAAGGGAACATCCTTGAAAAAAAGCTGCTCCTGCAGGTTCTTCGTACCGGTGGAGATAATCACCCGCTGGCCGGAGCGCAGAGCCGGAAGCAGATACGCCAGCGTCTTCCCAGTGCCCGTACCAGCCTCGACGATCAAATGGCTCTTTTCGTCGAGCGCGCGCTCCACCGCCTGCGCCATCTCCAGCTGCCCCTTGCGAAATTCATAAGGCAACGACGAGCGCGATAGAAGGCCGCCAGGCGCAAAGAAGTCGTAGAGCGAAGGGAGAGCGGTCGTAGTGGGGGAGTCGGTCGGCAATGCAGGAAGCTTTCGGTGGGCTGAGCGCTAATCCCTATAATAGTGAATTGCGGCTCATGTCATATCCCGCGCAGAACAGGTTGAACCATTGAAAGCAGTCAAAAGAAATCGCGACGGCGCGAAGAAGACCGCCCGCAAAGTCGCCGCCAAAGAAAAAGCAGTCCGCCGTGGCCACGCCGCTGCTGCGCGACCGAAGAAATCCGCGGCGCCGGACGGCGCTGAAGCCAAGCCAGTAAGGTTCCTCACCAAGTCCGCGCGCCGTAACCGCCCAGCCAAGCCGGAATCTGAGACCCGACCACTCACTCCGCCGACCTCGCGTTCGCCGCTCCGGCGCCAGCGAGAGTGCGTAAAACCCGCGCCGGGGACGTTGAAAAAGCCGGCACCCACGACCACGAGCCGCTCTTCGCCATCTGCGGACGCCCCAACGTTGGCAAATCTACCCTCTTTAACAAGCTCACCGAGACCCGCCGCTCGATCGTCGGCGACGAGCCCGGCATCACTCGCGACCGCATCTACGGCGAGGTCCGCTGGGATGGCCGCGTCGCCCGCATCGTCGATACCGGCGGGATGGTTCCCGACGACGAAGCGCTCATTCCGTCGGAGATTCACCGCCAGGCCCGCGTCGCTCTCGATGAAGCCGAAGTCATCGTCATGGTCGTCGATGGCCGCACTGAACTCGCCTCTCCCGACTATGATCTCGCGAAGTATCTTCTGCGCGGCGGAAAGCCGGTCATGCTCGCGGTCAACAAGATCGACACCGAGCAGATGACGGCTGCCGCAGAGAACTACCGCCGCCTCGGCTTCAAGACCATCTTCCCCATCTCCGCCGAACACTCGCTCGGTATCGGCGACCTGCTCGACGCCGTCTTCGAAGCGCTGCCCATCGCCGAGCCTCCAGCCGAAACCCGAAGTAGAGATCCCAGATGCAGCGCTCGAAGACGACCCGAACCGCGACCTTCACCGCACCCACGGCGAATTCGAGCAGTTCGAGACCAAGGTCGCCATCATTGGCCGACCCAACGTCGGCAAATCCACGCTGCTCAATGCGCTGACCGGAACCAACCGCGCCATCGTCTCGCCCATCGCCGGAACCACCCGTGACGCGGTCGACGAGGTCATCGACTACGAGGGCGACCGTTTCCGCATCGTCGATACCGCCGGAATCCGCCGCAAGGGCAAAACCCACGAGATGGCCGAAAAGCTCTCCGTTGTCATGGCTCGCCGCCATCTCGAAGCCGCCGACGTCGCGCTGCTGGTCATCGACGCGCAGGAAGGCGTCACCGCTGCCGACGCCACGATCGGCGGATACGCCCACGAAAGCGGCCGCTCCATCGTGATCGTCATCAACAAATGGGATCTAGTCACAACCATGCGATCTGATGGCAAGCCGCCCGCTGACAAAGAGGTCTTCGAGGAGCAGGTTCGCCACGCGTTGAAGTATCTTCACTACGCTCCGCTCATCTTCATCTCCGCGTCGCGCGGCAATAACCTGAAGAAGGTGCTCGAAGTCACACACCACGTCGCCCGGGAGCGCCGCAAGCGCGTCACCACAGGTCAGATGAACCGCTTTCTGGAAAAGGTCGACTTCCAACGCGCCACCGTGCCGATGGCGCAGAAGATTCGCATCTACTACATGACGCAGGCCGCAGTCGCTCCACCAACCTTCATTCTCTTTGCGAACCGGCTCGTAAAACTGCACTTCTCTTTCGAGCGCTTCCTCGAGAACCAGGTCCGCGCCGCCTTCGGATTCGAGGGCTCGCCCATCTGGTTCAAGGTACGCGCAAGAAATCAGAAGGGCGCAGACTAAAGGAACTGGGGCTGAGCTACCAGACCGGAGGTGCTTCCTCCAGAGGAGGCATCGCTGGTGGAGGAGCAGACGGCGGTAACGGCGGCTGTTCCGAATACTCAATGCTCGCCGGCGAGGGCGGCTCCAGTCTGTCTCCCAGCGCCGCATACCGGCCGCCGAAGAAATACGCGGCATACGACTGTTTGAAGACCGCCGCGGTCCCATAGATAGCGATGATCGCCATGGCGTAAACCACCACAACGACCAGGCCAACTAGGATCGCAAGCGCCACGCAGACGACCTGGCCGACGGTGCTCGCCCACAATGCGTGGTAGAGCAGCGTCCCGATACCGAAGATGGCCAGTCCCGCGACCATGAGCCCCGCTAGAAAGATCAGCATGAGTATCCAGGTCAAACCGATCCCGACCGCAAAGCGAAGCAGAACGTAGACCACCACCGCTCCGGGGCTCGTCTTGAGAAGCGAAAAGAAACGCCCAAAGACCGACTCCAGCGGAGCATCCTCGATCGCCATCGGCGGCAACAGGAAGTCTTGCATCAACGAGTCGACGACTGCCCAAAGAGCGGCGACCGCAAAGATTGCTACCAGGAACGGAAACATCGCGCCGAGAAGAGTCAACGGATTCAAGTTGGGTCCGGCGGACGCCATCGGGCGAATCAAGCGAATAAAGTTGAACAACGTATGCCCAACGACGATGGCCGCAACCACCAGAAACGCCAGCGAGACCAGAATCACAAGTCCAAAGTACCGCCAGCTTTGGCGTCCATATGCCGACCAGGCCTGTCCTACCCGCCCGCGCTTGTAGACGACCAGATCGAAGAGCGTAAAGCGCAGCCGGCAATAGAGATATGCCATCAGCACCCACAGCGCAAGGCAGGCCACGATCATAGTCACGATCACCGCTAGCCCCAGCGCCGCAAACCCTGGTCCTGCCGCGAACTGGCTGCCATAGCCGGCCAGAGTCGCACCCGATCTATGCCCGGAGCGCCCGAGCACAAACGCAAATTGCGCCCCCTGCAGCGGGTAAGAAAACGAGGCCGAGTAGAAACTCGGCTGCGTCAGCGCCGCGATCAGGGCAATCTTCAGAAAGAACCCAAGACGAAAGGGAATGGCCAGCACTTCGCGGGTTCGCCGAAAGGCAGGCCCCAGCGCGTCCAGCGGGGAGAGTGAAGTCATGCGAACAAGATACACCGCCCGGACCCCGACTCAAGTTGTGAATCGGTAGAGCGGAAAATCCGACGAGTCGCCACTGAGAGCCCGCCACCCTGAAGACCGGGTGGTCGGGCGACCTCAGGGGCTTGCCATTGTGGCAGGATGCTGTGTCAGCGCCAGCCATCGATCAAACGCCCGTAGCGCGCTCTCGCATTGCATCCGGTGGCGTTCGCGCTTGTCGCGAATCCTCTTCCGTGTCTCCTCATCGAGCGGCGGCAACAGATCGAAGGTGATATTCGCCGGCTGGAAGCGTTTTGCCTCGGCATGGGTGATGTAGTGCACTAGCGAACCCAGCGCCGTCTCGCGAGGAATCAGAGCTGGCTCCGATCCCTCGGCTGCCGCAGCCGCATAAATCCCCGCCAGCATTCCGGTGGCGATCGATTCCGTGTAGCCTTCTACTCCCGACAGCTGGCCGGCAATAAAAATATTCGGCCACGCTTTCAGCGAGAGCCGTTCGGCCAGCACCGTCGGCGCGTTGATGTAGGTGTTGCGATGGATCTGTCCATAGCGCAGGAACTTCGCATTTTCCAGACCGGGAATCATCCGCAGAATCCGTGCCTGTTCGCCAAATTTCAAATGGTTTTGAAATCCGACCAGATTGTACGAGTCGGCGCGCAGGTTCTCGCAGCGCAACTGCACCACCGCATGAGGAGTCTTCCCCGTCCGCGGGTCGCGCAGCCCCACCGGCTTCATTGGTCCGAAGCGAAGCGTGTCCCGCCCGCTACGCGCCAGCTCCTCGATCGGCATGCAAGCCTGAAAGTACGACAGCTTCTCCCATTCCCTTTCCTGAACGGCCTCAGCTGCCATTAGCGCGTCGTAGAACGCGTCATACTCCTCGCGCGTCATCGGGCAGTTGATGTAGTCTGCCGTCCCTTTGTCGTACCGCGCGGCGAAGTAGACCCGCTCCATATCGATCGAGTCAGCCCCCACGATAGGACTGATGGAGTCATAGAAGGCCAGATGCTCGCTGCCGGTTAGCCGCGCAATTTCCGCCGAGAGCGCTGAAGAAGTCAGCGGCCCGCTCGCCAGCACCGTGTTCCCATCCTCAGGATCAAGTGCCGTCACCTCTTCCCGATGCACCCTAATGCGCCGCTCGGCGGCAATCGCATGCGCTATCCGGCGCGAGAACTCCACGCGGTCGACGGCCAGCGCATGTCCAGCGGGCACGGCGCTCAAATCGGCATATTTCAGCAGCTCCGATCCGGCACGCCGCATCTCCTGCTTGAGCAGCCACGGAGCAGTGTTCTCACTCTCCGATTTCAGCGAATTCGAACAGACCAATTCGCCAAACTCCGCCGTCTCATGCGCCGGAGTCATTTTCACTGGGCGCATCTCAAACAGATCGACATCAACGCCCAGCTTCGCTGCGGTAAGTGCAGCCTCGGGGCCGGCGAGGCCGCCGCCGATGACTTTAATCCTCGACATCTTCTAAGCTTATCGCTCCGGCGGATCGAGTGCCGGATGGGCCGAAATCGGCTGTCCTGCCCCTAGCGCATTCAACGCTTCGCCGCTCACCCGCATGATGCGCCACTCGCTCAGAAACTTCGCCCCCAACGAGTGATAGAAGTCGATGGCCGTCTGGTTCCAGTCGAGCACCTCCCATTGGAATCGGGCGCACCGGTTCGCGACGGCGACTTCGGCGACTTTGACTAGCAACGCCTTGCCAATGCCCTTCCCACGAAACGGTGGTCTCACAAACAAATCTTCCAGATGAATCCCCGACCGACCCCGCCAGGTCGAGTAGTTGAAGAAGTAGAAGGCAAATCCCGCCGGCACACCGTCAAACTCCGCGATAACGGACTGGAAGAACGGCCGTTCGCCAAATCCATCGCGAAGCAGGTCGGCTTCGGTTGCAACAACCGCGTTCGGCTCGCGCTCGTAGGTGGCGAGTTCGTGGACGAATTGCAGTATGAGGGGAACGTCCGAAGCTTCCGCAGGTCGAATCGCGAGCATATTCTCTTAACCTACAGGAATCTCTTTCGAATTTGCCGGCGATTCGAGGCCGCGAAGCTTACCGGATATCTCCAAAATGGACGTCTTCTGGAGCCGAACGCTGATCCAGAAATTGAATTGTCGTGGCCGGACCGAGGTCGTTTGGCGGAGTCCACTCGCGCAACGCCCAGACCACATTCTTACCGGGCGTCAGTTCGATTGCCTGCACTGTCGTCGCGAAGCTCTCCGGCTTCTGGCTCCATTCATTCACCCAATTGTTGACCACTGTATTCCCATTCGGCAGCCGCCAGGCCTGCTGTAGGCTGGCAAAGCGGTACGCCGGCGTGTCGGCGGGGCTCCAGTTCCAGACTGAATCGCCCCGCCGGGTCACCTCGCGAACCCCCAGGCGATCGGTTATCAGCACATTTCCATTCGCCAGAGGACTCACGCTCCACGGCCCAGTCGCCGGGAACGACCAAAGCTCGTTTCCGTTCGAGTCATACTCGACTACTTTGTTCAGGTCCATGTGCGCGACCAGCAATGTGCCGTTGTCGGTCAACCGTGCGTGGCGAAATTGCCCATGCACGCTGACCGGATGCTTGGTCGCAAGATTGAATTCCTTTTCAGTGGCGCCGGTGACGATGTTCACTACTCGAATCACGGCGGGCTCGCCATTCTGGATGAACAGCACCCGGTCATTGCCGATGGGCACTGCCGTATGCACTTCGTGGCCTGGCGGCGGTTCGTACTTCCACACTACCTTCTTCTCCGGCGTGATCTCTGTAACTCCGAACTGGTGTGCGAAGAGAATGTTCCCGTTCGACAGCATCACCGCGTCGCTGATTTCACCTTTCCCCAAGGGATCGTCATAGCTCCAGGCAATCTTTCCCTGCCGCACGATGAATATCTTCCGGTCATGCGACTCGCCCGCGTACATGAAGTCATGTTGAGCCAACCCGTTGCCGGGAAGCTTCTTCGGAGAAAAAGGTGCCGCTGCCTCGAGACTTTTGGGAGCTTGAGCGCCAACTCCCGCGGAGCCTCCCAGAATCGACGCTGCCAGGGAAGTTACTACGAGGGCTGTCTTTAACATTGCCAGGTTTTCACCGATCGCTGCCTTGGAGTGGCCTGGCTTCCGATACTACGATATTTCGCGGACAGTCGAAACGCTTCCATCGTCAAGAGCGTCGTTTTTGATAACAGGTCAGGTGATAGGTCCGCACGCGCTACGATAAAGGCGTGACACTCTCCCCTCCCGCCGCTAACACCCTGATACGCCCGCGCGCCGTGGTCTGCCTCTCTGGAGGCATGGACTCGGCCGTCTGTGCCGCCCTCGCCGCTCGCGATTACGACGCCTACGCCCTGCACTTCAGCTATGGTCAAAGGACCGAGCGCCGCGAACTCCAATGCGCGCAAGCGGTGGCGAGCAGCCTGAGATTCGCCCTATTCCTCCCGCTCAAGATCGACATCTTCCGCCACATCGGCGGTTCAGCGCTCACCGACTCGTCCATTGCCGTGCCAGAAGCTCCTGAAACCGAGCCCGTCGGCGAATCAGTCCCTGTCACCTACGTCCCCTTCCGCAACGCCCACTTTCTCGCCGCTGCGGTCAGCTGGGCCGAGGTGCTGGGCGCGAAAAAGGTGCTGATCGGCGCCGTCGAGCAAGACAGCTCCGGCTATCCCGACTGCCGTCCCGCCTACTATGAGGCCTTTCAGCAACTAATCCGCACCGGAACCCGCGACGGAGACATTGAAGTCATCACACCGCTCATCCGTATGCGAAAGAGTGAGATCATTCAGCTTGGCCTTGAATTGTCCGCACCACTCCATTTAACGTGGTCATGCTATTCAGGCGAAGTTGAGGCCTGCGGCGTGTGCGATAGCTGTGCTCTGCGGCTCCGGGCCTTTGCCCAGGCCGGAGTAGACGACCCAATCCCCTATCGCACGCGGAAACTGGCCAAGCAGCCAGTCTCTTGAAACTGCCGGAACGAGATTAGAGAAGATCGAAGGAGAAGAACCAATGCGCAGAATGAACTTTTCGCCCGCGGCCGCCGCGTTGTCGGCCCTGCTGCTCGCAGTTTCAGCGTCACTCAATGCCCAGGAGCAGACTGGCAGCATCCATGGCCACGCTCAGGATACGGTGGGCGTAGCCATCACCGATGGGATCATCGGTTTGGCCAATCCCGGGGACAAGACCCCCAAATACACCTTCAACACCAATGCGAGTGGCGACTACAAGGGTACTGGAATCGCGCCCGGCACCTATACGGTCTTCCTTCGACAGGCCACTACCCCGGAGGGTAAGGTCGTTGATCAGGTTTCCGATGTGAAGATCACAGCCGGTGCCGACACTCTGCAAGACTTCGATCTGACGCGCCCCGCATACATGGCTACACTGACTCCGGAGCAGCGTAAGCAGGCCGAGGAAGTGCGGGCGAAGAATGCCTCCGCGCTGAAGGAGAACTCGGTCATCAAGAACCTCAATGCCAATCTCGCCAAAGCTCGCGAGGACAACGCCAAAGGCCGTAAAGGGACCTGCATCAGCGCGAGTGGCGCCGCGATCCTTGGGACCACGGACCCAGCTTCTTGCACCGCCCACGGCGGTACGCCCAACGACGCAGTGCAGGAATGCACCGAATCCGAAACGCTGATGATTCAGGCCACTGCGGCCAAGCCTGACGCCTCCGTTCTTTGGGTCGAACTCGGCAACGCCCAGTTCTGCCTGAAAAAATATGATGACGCCGTCACCTCGCTCAAGAAGGCCATCGATCTCGATGCGGCGTCGAAGAAACCCAATCCCGAGGTCCAGGGTGGGGCCGGCAACACGCTCGGCGAGGCGCTGGCCAGCCTGAAGAAGGTTCCCGACGCGCAAGCGGCTTACGAGGCAGCGGCCAAAGTCAATCCGAGCCAGGCCGGAATGTACTATTCGAACGAAGCCATCGAAATGTCGAAGACAGGCAACATCGACGCGACCGTCGCAGCGGCGGACAAGGCCATCGCCGTGGATCCAAACAAACCGTTGCCCTACTACCTGAAGGGACAAGCGCTGGTCAGCAAGGCGACCGTGGATCCGAAGACGCAAAAGATCATCACACCGCCAGGCTGTATCGAGGCCTACCAGAAGTATCTCGAGCTGGCTCCCGATGGGCCGTACGCCCCCGAAGTGAAACAGGTGCTCGAAGGCATGGGCCAGACCGTCAAGAGCAGCTACAAGGCCAAAAAGTAACTTCGCCTCCTCCCGCACTCATGCGAAACATCTCCGCATGGGTGCGGCCTTGGTTCGACCCTGACCTCGAAGCTCTCCGCGTTTCAATTCCCGGCACACCAAATACGCATTAGGATGAGTGTGTGGCGACAAATACAACTCCTCCCGTTCTGAGCTTCTCTGACGCTACAACGCTGGTGCGCGATCACGCGGCTTCCATTCGCTTCGCGTATCCGCGCAAGACCGAGGTACTCGGCCTCCCCTATGCGTTGGGCCGCGTGCTCGGCCGGCCGGTACTCGCCGATCGCGAGCAGCCGCCCTTCGACCGCTCCACTCGCGACGGCTACGCCTGCTATGCCTCGGATCTCCGATCGGGGGAGCCGTTGAGCGTCACCGGCCAGATTCGCGCCGGCGACGCAATCGAGCATCCCCAGGTCAAACTCGCGCATGGCACGGTGGTCGAGATCATGACTGGCGCACCGGTTCCCGCCGGGGCCGACCACGTGGTCATGTTTGAACACGTGCATCGCGACGCAGATACCGCAGTCATTCGTCTGCATGAAAGATGTGCCGGAAAACACCCTCCGCAGCCAGGCGAAAACATCGTCCCAACCGGAGCCGAGGCTCGCAAAGGCGATATTGTGCTCTATGCCGGCACGCGTCTCGTTCCAGCGCACATAGCCGCCGCAGCCGCTTGCGGAGCGGCCAGCGTGCACGTCTACGCCCCCCCGCGCGTCTCCATTCTTGCCTCCGGCGATGAGCTGGTTGATCTCGAGACCCTGCCGCTGCCCCACCAGATTCGCAACTCCAATAGCTATTCGCTGGCGGCCCTGGTCAGCAGCGCCGGAGGACAACCCATCCGTCTCCCGCTAGTCCGTGACGACCCCGGACATCTGCAGTCGGCCATTCGAATGGCCATGGACTCCGACCTGCTCCTCCTGACCGGCGGCGTTTCCGTAGGAAAATACGACTTTGCCGCCGAGGCGCTGCTCGCTCTCGGCGCCGAATTTTTCTTTACCGGATCGCTGATTCAACCCGGCAAGCCGGCCATCTTCGGCCGCCTGCCCCACGCCAGCGGAATGAAGTACTTCTTCGCCCTGCCCGGAAACCCGGTCTCGACTATGGTCACCTTCGCCCTCTACGTGCATCCGCTGCTCTGCGCCCTGGCGGGAGATGATAAGACAGTTCCCCGCTTTGCGCTAGCCAGGCTTGGCACCGAAGTGCGGCACAAGCCGGGTCTCACACGTTTTATCCCAGCCATTCTCAGTGGCGGTCTTGATCCCGAGGTCACGCCGGTTGAATGGCATGGCTCGGGAGACCTGGCAAGCACTGCCTCCGCGAACTGCTTCCTCGCGGCGCCGCCCGAGCGAGAGCACCTCGACGTCGGCGAGATCGTAAGCGTTTTATTAAGCTAGCTCGCCCGATTTGAATCAAACTTGAAATGGCAGTAGAGAAATTGCTGCACGGTTCCGAACGGGGTCCGGTGGTCTACCAGCAGGCTCTTGACGAGACGAAACTCCGACCCCAGGTCACGCTGCAAGGATTCAGCATCGTACCGCCGGGTCATGAGGCCGCTGCACTTCTCTGGACCCTCCGGCCCGAAGGTCGCCATCACGAGGTGGCCACCCTGTTTCAGCGCAAAGGTGAGCCGGCTCACATATTGAGATCGTTGCTTGGGTTCAGTGAAGAAGTGAAAGAGTGCGCGATCATGCCAAAGATCGTAGCTGCGTGGAGGCAAAGAGACTTGAGTCAAGTCTCCGAGAAGCCAATGAACCTCTCGGCCAGCCGCTCCTAAGCGATCACGAGATTTCTCAATCGCATTCGCGGCGATATCCAGGACCGTGACGTTGCGGTATCCGCCAGCAAGCAAATCGTCGACCAGCGTCGACTCGCCGGCGCCGACATCCAGAATGGAGGCAGACCGATCCGGCATAGCCTCGGTGATCCATTTAAAGGATATTTGCAGATGAGGCTGAAACCAGCTCGTCTCGCGTGGGGATTTTGTTCGGTAGATTCTCTCCCAGTGACTCTGCGAATCCATGGCCCATCGTACAGCTGGATCGGGCCCGAGGCACCGAATCCCTCAATCGCTGACCGGCGGTTTATTGTCGCAGCAAGTAGGGACTCGTTCCTTGCAAGTACGGCTCAAAGCGCACGGGCGAGATACTCCCCAAACCATCCTTGCCGGTCCGTCCAGCGTTGCCCGACCTCGAAGCCTGCGCGACCCAGCAGCCCCGAAATCTGCTCGTCGGTGAATTTGTAACTGTTCTCGGTATGAATCGTCTCTGCCCTCGCCAGTCGCACCTGCAGGTCGAGCGCCGGCACGAAAACGATCTGCGTAATCAGACTCTCCAGGTGCATTTCGATTCGCGAACACTCTTCGTTCCAGCGGGCCCGATGACGAAAGAGCTGCGCATTGAAATTGCTTCCCAGCTCACGATTGATCCGGGCCAAGGCATTCTTGTTGAAGGCGGCCGTCACGCCAGCGGCATCGTCATACGCTCGCAACAGGGTTTGGCGATCCTTTACCAGGTCGGCGCCAAGCAGCAGCGTATCTCCAGGCACAAGCTGACCGCGGATATCGCGCAATATCCGTAACGCAAACGGCATGTCGAAATTCCCGATGCTTGAGCCGATGTAGAGGAACATCCGGCGGTCACCCAATTGGCGCTGAGCGAAGTTCACTTGGCTTAGGCCATCGGTGTAGTCGACAACAAACGGCTCGACAGAGACACCCGGGATCTCGCCTTCGAGGCTCCGTTGGGCATCCTCAAGCGCCGAACCCGATATGTCGATCGCGTGATAACCAACGTTACCCTGCCTGCGAACCGCTGCCCGCAGCAACAGCCCCGTCTTGGTGGCCGTCCCTGCCCCTAGCTCGTAGAGCGAAAGATGACCGTCGCCCGCCGCGGAGATGATTTCATCGGCATGTGCGGCAAAAATCTCCCGCTCCGAGCGAGTCACATAATATTCGGGAAGTTCTGTAATGAGCTCGAAGAGCCGCGAGCCTTCGTCATCGTAAAAAAGCCACGGACTCAGCGTCTTCGGCTTGGCTGAAAGACCGCGTAGAACCTCAGCCCCAATGCGGGTGCCCGCTGCTTCGGTGAGCGGAGGAAATGCTGTCAATGCCTGCATAATCGTCAGCGGGAATCGCTTCCCAATGCCCTCAATCCCTGTTGGCCAGCCGGATTCCGGAAAACTGCCAGCGTGTTGCGGCTGGGAAAAAATTGCGATAGCTGGCGCGGATATGGCTCGCCGGCGTCACTATCGATCCTCCCCGCAAAACCATCTGGTTGCTCATGAATTTTCCGTTATATTCCCCCAGAGCCCCGGCGAGCGGACGGTACCCCGGATAACCAATGTACGGGCTGCGGGTCCACTCCCACACGTCACCAAACATCTGATGCGGCTTCGATAGAATCTGGTTCACACTCATTCCGTCGGCGCGCGAATTTTCACATACTGCCGGATGGAGCCTGCCACTCTCGAGCAGATTTCCTCGCCTCGGCCACTCCGCCGCCGCGATCTCCCACTCGGCCTCGGTTGGCAGGCGCTTCCCTGCCCAGTTCGCAAACGCCTCGGCCTCAAAGTAGCTCACATTGCAGACAGGAGTCGAAGCCAGCTCGTTCATCGGCATCTGGCCGCGCAGCGTGAATATGGTCCATTCGCCCGACGAGTCGCGATGCCAATAGAGCGGCGCACGCCAGCCCTGCGCTTGCACCGTGTCCCATCCCTCCGAAAGCCAAAGCTCAGGCCGCTCGTAGCCGCCGCAGTTCATAAAGTCGAGAAACTCGGCGCAGGTGACAGGCCGCGACGCCAGCTGGAACGGATCTAAGAACTCCTTATGCCTGGGCGACTCATTATCAAAGGCAAAGCCATTCCCAGCATGGCCAACCTCGACCAGACCTCCGGGGTAGTCAACCCACTCCATCGCCGGGGCGACTCGACTCGCGGTGAGCGGTCCTTCGAGATATGCCGGGTGTAGAGGGTTCGTCCAGAATGCGTGCTTGATATCGGTGACCAGCAGTTCGGTGTGTTGCTGCTCGTGATTCATGCCCAAAATTAGGCGCTCCTGCGCCTCGACCGGCATTCCGGCTTCGAAGAGCCGCTCGATCGCTGCTTCAACGTGTAGGCGATACTCAAGGATCGCTTGCAGCCCCGGCCGCGAAAACGACGCCCGCAGCTTCTTTTCCGGGTGGTCCGAGACGGCGTTGTAATAGCTATTCAGCAGCCACAGAAAATCGGGGTGGTACTCGCGATAGCCGGGAAGGAACTCCCGCAGGATGAAGGTCTCAAAAAACCATGTCGTGTGCGCGATATGCCACTTGGCCGGACTCGCCTCGGCGCACGACTGCACCATCATGTCTTCTGCGGTAAGCGGCGCGCAAAGCTCCAGGCTCTGTCGCCGCACGCTACAAAATTCCTCGGACAAGCTGCCTTCGAGCGGGGTAGCCAAAGGGCTGGAAGAGGCAACCTTTGGTTTTGTTGGCATCGATGGATCGGCGGGGGCCGTCGTGGATGGAGTCATTCCTGTAGGATCCTCCTCTAGTTAGTGCACAATTACCGCATAATGTTGCTTTGGATTCGACTCAATTCAACGGTTACAGAAAATACAAAGTCGCCTCCACAACGGATTGCCGTCATATCCCATTGAATAACTTCGCCAGTCCGAACGCCGCCCCAGCCGCCAATCCGCCAATCAGCGTCGTTTGAAAAGCGCTCTTCCACGTCCCCGCTCCAGTCATTCGGCCTTTCACTCCGCCAAAGACGAACAAAGCAACCAGCGTCACGCCTACCGAAACCAGAAGCGCCCGAGAGGCCTCCTTCATCAAAATATAAGGCAGAAGCGGAACCAGTCCGCCGGCAATATAGGATAACGCGATGGTCACCGCACTCTGCCGGGCTCGTCCCTCCTCCGGCTTCTCCAGGCCGAGCTCGAAGCGCATCATGAAATCCACCCACGCCTGCGGTCTCCGCTTCAGTGCTTCGAGCACCGACGCGCTCTCGGCCCGCTGCACACCATACTCCTCGAAGATTTCGTAGATCTCTTCTTCCTCGTCGCGGGTCCGCTCAACGATCTCACGCTCCTCCCGAAAACGTTCGCTCGCATAGTGCTCCGCATCGCCGCGGGCCGCGAGAAATCCGCCCAGCCCCATCGCAATCGAGCCAGCGGCGATCTCTGCCATCCCCGCCAGCACAATCAGGTGGGTCGAGCTTACTGCCCCGGAGAGACCCGCGGCCAGCGCAAACGGCACAGTCAGCCCGTCGGCCATGCCGATAACCACGTCCCTGACCAGCGCACCCGATTCAAAATGGCTTTCAAGATGCACCGAGTGGGCCCGGTTCAAGTCATGCATGCCGGGAGTCTAACCGATGCTGAAGGCTAACTCCAGCAGAACTAGCGCACTGCCTTGCTCTAGTCCGCCGAAATCCTTTCCCTCGGACGCGAGACTCCGCCCGTCGCCTGCGTCTTCCCACCCCCCCTTACCGTCTATTCGAGCGAAAGTACAATGCACCACGTCGTTTTACGAAAGAAAGCCAGCCATGTTGAAACGTCTGATCTTGCCCGTCCTGCTCCTCACCGTGCTCACTCTCACAATGCATGCCCAGGATGGTCCGCCCCCAGGCGGCGGCCGCGGCATAGGCGGCGGAATGGGCACAGCGCGCGGCGTCGGGGGCACAGTCACGGCGATCTCGGGTACAACGATCACAATCAAGACCGAAGACGGCGATACCTACCAAATCCTGACAAGCGCCAACTCCCACATCATGAAGCGGGTTGATCGCCAGCCGGAGCCGGTCAAGGTCAGCGACATTCATGTCGGCGACGCAGTGATGGCTGGCGGCGAGATCGATGCCAAAGCCAAGACCGTCGGCGCGGTCTTCGTCATGGTGCTCACGCCCGAGCAAGCCGCCCAGGCCAGGAAGATGCGCGAAGACTTCGGCAAAACCTGGACGGCCGGCGAAGTGACTGCGATCAAGGACCTCGACATTACGATCAAGCGCAGAGACGGTGTCACACAAACAGTTTCGGTCGACGAAAATACCTCGTTCAAGAAACGCGAAGATAGCATTACCCTGGCCGACATCCAGGTCGGGGACGTGCTCCGCGCCACTGGAGCGCTAAAAGGCAGCAGCTTCCTCGCCGCGACCGTAAATGTCGGCCGGATGGGCGGCCCGGGCGGCGAAGGTCGTGGACCACGGCCCGACCAGCCGCCCGCCGCAGCGGCGCCAGCACCTCCGCAATAGATTCAACTTGCTCTGGAAACTAAGATTGCAATGGCGCTTATGAACTTCCGCGAACAACTCGCTGGCTGGCTCGTCGCCGTGTCTCTCGCCACGTCTCTCTCGGTAGCGATCACCCAGGCGGCTGCGGGCCAGACCATGCCCGTCCCGCCTGCACCGCAGAATCCAGCTGCGACCGACTCCCGGCCGTCCACACCAGTCGCGGCCGGCGGAACGATCAAGGGCACCGTCAAAGCCGGCAACGTCCCGCTTCCGGGCGTCAGCGTTACCGCAACCAACACGCTGACCGGAAAGAAATTCACCACGACGACCGACGTCACCGGCGCCTATCAGATGACCATCCCGCAAAATGGCCGCTACGTCGTCCGTGCAGAACTCGCCGCCTTTGCACTGGCCACCAAGGAAGCTCTTCTGAACGCCACCAGCCACGAGCAGGCGGCGGACTTTGGCATGGTTCTCGCCTCCCGGGCTGCCGCGCAGGAACAAGCCGCCACCCGGCAATACGGCACCGCTAGTGGCGCGCAAAGCCTCGCGCTTATGGGGGCGGCCAGTGATCTGCTGCAGGCGGGCAGCGGATCGGCCAACGCTGGCGCGGCCCTGCCCTCGATGGCGGGCAATTCCGACTTGTCCAATGATTCCGTCGCCGTCACTGGCCAGGCAGGAACGACGAATCCCTTCGCCGGGATGGGCGATTTCCGCGAAGGGATGGAAAACCAGCAACAACTCCAGGCGCTCGGGCAGAATCCAGGCCAAGGCGGTGGTGGCGGCGGATTCTTCGGGGGCCCCGGTGGCGGCTTCGGCGGTCCCGGAGGCGGAGGAGGGGTTGGTCGCGGCGGTCGTGGCAACTTCCGCAACTTCAAGCCGAACCAACCGCACGGTGCGATCTTCTGGAATGGGGGCCCCTCGACTTTCAATGCCGAGCCATTCGCCGTCCGCGGCCAGCCGGAGCAAAACCTCGGCTACGACACCAACCACTACGGCCTGACCATCGTCGGCGCGCCCTTCATTCCCAAACTCACCAAGCCGAGTGGCAAAGACTTCGTCTTCCTCACTCTTGCCGGCCAGCATTCGACAAATCCGGTGAACGAATACGGCACCGTCCCGACCAACCTCGAACGATCCGGAAACTTCTCCGATCTAGTCGGACCCAACGGCGCGATCATCCCGATTTACAACCCGGCGACCGGGCAGCCGTTCCCGAATAATACGATCAGCACTCCGCTCAGCCCGCAGGCGCTCGCGGTGCTGAACTACCTTCCCGCCCAGAATCTGCCCGGCGCCACCCAGAACTACCGCCTGTTGACCACTTCGGGCACAAACACCGACAACATAGGTGTCCGCTGGAACCACAGCTTCGGCCCTTCAAACGGGAACATCCCCGCGATTGCGCGCCAGTTCATGAACACTAGCACCGGTTGGAACCAGAGCATCAACGCCAACTTCAACTACAGCCACTCGGCCAGCGACGACGTCAATATCTTTTACCCGCTTGGGGGCAAGCAGCAGACCCACAGCTACTCCGTCGCCGGCGGCTACTCCCTCGGCAAGGGCAAACTGACCAACAACTTCACCTTCACCTGGAACCGCAACGACTCGCAGCTGCGCAATTTCTTCACGAACGTTCAAGACGTCTCGACCCAGGTCGGCATCCTCGGCCCCAACGACACTCCGCTCAATCCGGATCCCCTCAACTACGGCCTGCCGAACTTTGTCTTCAATCAGTTCACCGGGATCAATCAGCAGCAGCCAAGCTACCGACTCACCCAGACCTTTGCGCTTTCCGAATCCAGCTCCTGGCGGCGCGGCAAACACAATATGCGTTTCGGCGGAGACTTCCACCGCGTCCAGCTCGACCTGATCAACAGCAGTAACACCACCGGCACCTTCTACTTCACCGGCTTCGCCACCCAGGAGCCCGGCAGCGGCACCAACAACCAGGTCGCCACCTCCGGCTCTTCGTTTGCCGATTTCCTGCTCGGCATTCCTCAGGAATCGACGATCCAGTCGCCCGACCAGAAAGCCTACATGCGCCAGAACACCTGGGACCTCTTCGCCCAGGACGACTGGCGCGCTTTGCCAAGCCTGACCATCCTCGCGGGGCTACGCTACGAATATTTCTCCCCCTATGCAGAGACAAACGACCGTCTCGCGACTCTTGATTACAACTCCGGCTTTACCGACGTTTCGGCTGTCTACCCGAATCAAGTCGGCTCGATCTCCGGGGTGAAGTATCCGCGGACTTTGATCTACCCCGAGCGCAACAACTTCGCGCCACGCCTTGGCATCGCCTGGCGTCCATTCAAAGACACCGTCGTCCGCGCCGGATATGGCATCAACTACACCGTCGGCCAATACGGCAACTTTATCCAGAACCTCGCCTACCAACCACCCTTTGCGAACGTCCAGAACAACCAGGCACAGGTCAACGATGGCGTGTTGACCGGAATCTGCGAAACCACGGGATCGCTCGCCGACTGCTTCTCAGGCCAGTTGCCTGCCAACTACTCCGTCAACCCGCACTATCGCCTACCCTACGTCCAGGTTTGGAACATTGACATTCAGCGAACACTGCCGCTGGCCATCGTTCTGAACGTCGGCTATAACGGGGCTAAAGGCACCAGGCTCGACGTGCTATCGGCGCCAGGAAACTATCCAAATCTGACGCCCTCACAGCCCAGCAATGTGTATTTCGATTTCGAAGACGCAGTCGCATTCTCGAACTTCAATGCCCTCGTCGTTCGCGCCAACAAGCGCCTGCAGAACGGAATCTCGCTCCAGATGACCTACACCTACTCCCACTCAATCGACGACGCCTCGTCGGTCGGCGCGGGCTCGGGAGTTGTGGCCCAGAACTGGCAAGACATCCTCGCCGAGGAGAGCAATTCGAGCTTCGACATCCGCAATCAGGTCAGAGGAAGTTTCCTGTACGAACTGCCCTTCGGTCCCGACAAACACTACCTGAGTAACGGCAACTGGGCGTCGCATGCCTTCGGTGACTGGTCCCTCTCCGGCACCTACACCCTCGCCGATGGAACCCCGCTCACTCCCGCAATATCCGCGTCGGTCGCCAACGTCGCCCGGGGCTCGGCCGGCTCGGTGCGCCCCGACCGCATTCCTGGAGCTTCGATTACCGCCGGCGGCGGACACATCAACAACTGGTTCAACACCGCCGCCTTCTCAACGAACTTTGCACCCGGCCACTACTATGGCAGCGCCTCGCGCTATTCGATTCCCGGCCCCGGCACAACGGTCGTCAATATGTCGCTCTCCAAGACCTTCCAACTCAAAGACACCAAGAGCTTTGAGGTCCGCATGACCGCCGACAACGCCTTTAACATCGTCCAATACGCCGGGGTGAATACGCAATTCGACTCGACAGCAGTGGGCCAGGTCACCTCAGCCCGGCAAATGCGGACTATCACCTTCCTCGCCCGGTATAGGTTCTAGGCATGATGACGAAGGCGCATCTTCCAATCCGAACGAACGCGGGTGTCCCAGGTCTGGCCTTTGGGACATGGGTATACGCCCTCGCGCCGAAAACTGCATCCAGGACAGCCTGCTTGGCTTTCTTCGCCACCTTTTTCTTCGCTGCCTCGATAACCACCCGCCTTCTCGCCCAGGGGCCGCCCGACGGCGGCGGTCCACCACCCGACGGCCCTCCTCCGCAGAATTCCCAGCCAAACAACGGCTCGTTCACCTTGAAGGTCAACAGCGACCTCGTCCTCACTAACATCGTCGTCCGCGACAAGAAGACCGGCGAAGTCGTTCGCGGTCTCAAGCAAAGCGACTTCACCATCCTCGAGAACGGCAAGCCGCAAAAGATATCGACCTTCGACTTCGAAAGCGTAGACCAGGCCACGCCACTAAACGAAGCGACGGTGAGCGGAATGGCCGGAAGCACGGCGGCGAAGTCGCCAGCGCAAAACATCGTCGCCACCAACGAGCAGCTCCGCAATCACCGCCTGATCGTCTTCTTCTTCGACCTCACCTCGATGCAGCCCGAAGACATCGACCGCTCCGTCGAGGCCGCGAAGAATTACGTCAACAAGCAAATGCAGCCCGCCGACCTGGTCGCGGTCGTCTCGCTCAATACGAGCCTCTCCCTCGATCAGGACTTCACCGCCAACAAGGCCGCACTGCTCCACGCAGTCGGTACTTACAACGGCTCCGAAGGCCAGGGCTTCGCGCCAGGCGCAACCAGCACCACCAACACCGTCGAAGATTCCACCGCCTACACCGCCGACGAGAGCGAATACAACGACATCAACACCGACCGCGAACTCTTCGCCATCTCCACCATCTCAAAATCGCTTGCCTACATCGACGAGAAGAAATCGCTGCTCTATTTCTCCGGCGGCATCTCCCGCGACGGCATCGAAAACCAGGCCTCGCTGCGCAACGCGATCAACGCTGCCGTCCGCGCCAACCTATCTATCTACAGCGTCGATACGCGTGGTCTCCAGGCCATCTCCCCGCTCGGCGATGCGACCACCGGAAGCCTGCGCGGCACTGGAGCCTTTAACGGTTCAGCGCTCCAAAACAACCTCGACTCGAACTTCAATTCGCAGGAAGTCATGTCGACGCTCTCGACCGACACCGGCGGCAAGGCCTTCTTCGATTCGAACGACTTCTCCCCCGCCTTCCAGCGCGTACAGAACGACACCTCGGCCTACTATGTCCTCGGCTTCCATTCCTCCGACCTCCGCCGCGACGGCCGCTATCGCAAGCTGCAGATCAAACTCAACCGCAACGATGTAAAGCTCGAATACCGCCAGGGCTATTACGCGCCCGCCGACTTCAAGCACTCAACGAATGAAGACCGCGAGCGCGAACTCGAAGAAGAGCTCGCCAGCGATCTGCCAGCGACGGACGTCGCCGTCTACCTCCAGGCGCTCTACTTCCGCGTCGATGAAACCCACTACTTCGTACCTGTCTCGATCGTCGTGCCCGGCTCGCAGATTCCCTTCACTAAGGGCGGAGATCGCGACAAGGCCACCCTCGACATCATCGGCGAGGTCAAAGACGCTGCCGGACGCGACATCGGCGACGCCCGTCAGACCGTCAAGCTCGCCATCGATCAATCGCAGCAGGTCTCGCGCAAGAACATTCAATACTCGACCGGATTCAACCTACCAATCGGGAAATACCACCTCAAGTTTGTCGTGCGCGAAAACGAAACCGGCAAGATGGGCTCCTTCGAGACCGACATCAACGTGCCCGACCAGCGCAAGGTGCCGCTGAAACTAAGCTCGGTCGTGCTCGCCAGCCAGCGCGTCCCGAACACAAATAAGAAGGACCAGAGCCCACTCGTCCGCGACGGCGTCGAGATCGTCCCGAACCTGCCTCACGTCTTCCGCCAGGACCAGCATCTCTATCTGCTCTACGAGGTCTACGATCCCAGCCACGTCGGCCCGACCACCGCCGCAACAGACACGTCGGACTCCAAGCCCCTCCAAAACCCTCGAAGGATACAAAAGGCGCGCCCAACGCACCGGTCCGCGTGCTCACCAGCATCGAATTCCTCAACGGAACCACCAAGGTCTACGAGACCCCGCTCGTCGAGGCCAAAGAGCTCAACACTCCGCAGCGCCATGCCGTCGCCTTCCAGTTCGACGTGCCGCTCGCCCAGCTCAAGCCCGGCCTCTACACTTGCCAGGTAAACGTCATCGACGATGCAGGAGGCAGCTTCACCTTCCCGCGCACTGCCATGCTCATACGCGACTCGCAGCCGGTGACGCCCGCTCCAACTCCGGGAACTCCTTCGGCAACCGCTCCCGCGCCCACCGGCAGACAATAGCAGCAAAGCCAATGAACGCCGCAGGATTTATCCTTGCTCAGCGGCATGGCCTCGAAGAAATCAGGAAAACCCGGCAATTTCGACCGGCCCAGGAAGCGTGGCGAAGAGCCTACGGCCGAAGACTTAACGCAAGTTCTCGAGCTCTTCCACCCAGTCACGGCCGCATGGTTTCGCGCTGTCTTCGATCATCCAACCGCACCACAGCGCCAGGGCTGGCCGGCGATCGCCCGGGGCGAAAATACGCTCATCTTCGCGCCCACTGGAACCGGCAAAACCCTCACCGCCTTTCTCTGGTGTCTTGATCGGCTCATGCTGCATCCCCCCAAAGATGCGGAGGAAGCCTGCCGCGTCATCTATATCAGCCCGCTGAAGGCTCTGGCCGTCGATGTCGAACGCAACCTGCGATCTCCACTCGTCGGAATCGCCAACATGGCGCGCCTCCAGGGCGTCAGCTGTCCGCCAACCCGAGATCAGCGTTCGCACCGGCGACACATCGCAAAAGGAGCGCGCCCTCTTCAAGCGCCATCCGGCTGAGATTCTCATCACCACGCCAGAGTCGCTCTACCTGCTCCTGACCTCGGAAGCCGCGGCCAGCCTGCGTTCCGTCGACACCGTCATCATCGACGAGATCCACGCGCTCGTCCCGACGAAGCGCGGGGCGCATCTGGCGCTGTCGCTCGAGCGCCTGCAAGCAATTACTTCCCAGCCACTGCAACGAATTGGATTATCAGCGACCCAGCGTCCGCTGGAAGAGGTCGCCCACTTCCTCGCCGGCGCCGACACGATTCCGCCAGTCGGCTAAGGCCAACGACGAAACCCTTCTCGTCGCAAATGGAAGAGGAATACTCGGCCAGCGACGAGCGGGAATCGGCGATTCGCTTTCGACCCGTTACCATCGTCAACGCCAAAGAACCCAAGCGGCTCGAACTCAAGATCGAAGTGCCCGTCGAAGACATGGCTCGCCTCGGCCAGATCGAACAGCTGCCCAGCGGAGCCGCGTCGCAAGGCCCGAAGCGCACATCCATATGGAGCGCGATCTATCCCCGCCTGCTTGAGATCGTTCGCACTCGTACCTCGACGCTCATTTTCGTCAACAACCGCCGCACCGCCGAGCGGCTGGCAGGCGCGTTGAACGAACTCGCCGGCGAAACCCTCGCCCGCGCCCATCACGGCTCGCTCGCCGCCTCGCAGCGATCTGAGATTGAAGAGCTGCTCAAAGCCGGCGGGATCAAGGCCCTCGTCGCAACTTCATCGCTCGAACTCGGCATCGACATGGGCGCAATCGACCTCGTCATTCAGATCGAAGCGCCGCCCTCGGTCGCCAGCGGCATGCAGCGCATCGGTCGCGCAGGGCACCACGTTGGCGCCGCCAGCGAAGGCATCATCTTTCCAAAATTTCGTGCCGACCTCGTCGCCTGCGCCGCCGTAACCCGCGCCATGCATGAGGGGCTGGTCGAGTCGACGCGCTTCCTGCGCAATCCGCTCGACGTGCTTGCGCAGCAGATGGTCGCGATCGTCGCCCAGCCGCCCGCCGCGAGCAAGGTAAAACGCAAACGCGGAGTTGCCCCACCCGATCCCGAGATCGGCGTTGAAGATCTATTTCAAATCATCCGCGGAGCTGCTTCCTTTGCCGAGCTCAGCCGCACCGCCTTCGAAGGCGTCCTCGATCTGCTCGCCGGACGCTATCCCTCCGACGAATTCGCGGAGTTACGCCCCCGCGTCACCTGGGATCGCGTCCGCAACACCGTCACGCCACGCCAGGGCTCGAAGCTGCTGGCGATCATCAACGGCGGCACCATCCCCGATCGCGGCCTCTACGGCGTCTTTCTCGCCGGCTCGAAGCCAAGCCCATCCGCGTCGGCGAACTCGACGAAGAGATGGTCTTTGAAAGCCGCACCGGAGACACCTTCATCCTCGGCGCCTCCACCTGGCGCATCGACGAGATCACCCACGACCGAGTGCTTGTCACGCCCGCTCCCGGCCAGCCCGGCAAGATGCCCTTCTGGCACGGCGACACGGCGGGACGCCCGCTCGAATTTGGCCGCCGCATCGGTGCGCTTGTCCGCGAGATTCGCGAGCTCCCGCACAACGCAGCCATCAGCCGCCTCACCCGCGAACACGATCTTGACCCCGCCGCCGCAGAGAACCTCATTCGTTTTCTCGCCGATCAGGAATTAGCAACCGTCACTGTGCCAGATGATCGCAACATCGTTATCGAGCGCGTCCGCGACGAGCTTGGCGACTGGCGCGTCTGTGTGCTCACACCCTTCGGCAGCCGCATTCACGCTCCGTGGGCGATGGCCGTAACCGGGCGCATCCGCGCCGCAGGCGGCTCTGATGTTGAAACCATGTGGGCCGATGACGGCTTCGTCCTGCGCTTTCCCGGCACCGACGAACCACCCGACTCCGACATTTTTCTGCTCGACGCAGCCGAGGCGATGGATCTCGTCCTGCGCCAGCTCGGCTCGACCGCGCTCTTCGCCGCCAAGTTTCGCGAGAGCTCCGCGCGCGCGTTGCTATTGCCGCGCCGCCGCGCCCAGGGTCGCGCTCCGCTCTGGCAACAGCGCAAGCGCTCCTATGATTTGCTCGCCGTCGCCTCGCGCTATCCCGTCGTTCCCCATGTTGCTCGAGGCCTATCGCGAATGCATGCGCGATGTCTTCGATATGCCCGCGTTTCTTGAAATCCTCCGCGCCATCGCCAATCGCCAGGTCCGCGTGCACGTGGTCGACTCGAACACGCCGTCGCCCTTCGCAGCGTCGCTGCTCTTCAGCTACGTCGCCAACTACATCTACGACGGCGACGCACCGCTCGCCGAACGCCGGGCCCAGGCTCTTTCAATCGATCAGGAGCAGCTCCGCGATCTGCTCGGCGACGCCGACCTGCGCGAACTCCTCGATGCCGACGCCATCGCAGAGGTCGAGCAGCAGCTTCAGGCGCTCACCGACGACTACGCGCGCCAGATCAGCCGACGGAATCCACGATTTGCTCCTTCGACTCGGCGATCTCTCCCGTGATGAGTTAGCACGGCGCGTCGCGTCCCCCGATCTGCTCGACCATCTTCCCCGCCTGCTCCGAGCAAGACGGGTGTTGGAGATCAAGGCTCGAAGACGAGAAGCGACTCATCGCCATCGAAGACGCAGCCCGCTATCGCGACGCCCTCGGAGTCCCTCTCCCGCCCGGCATTCCAACTTCGCTTCTCGCACCTGTGGCAGCCCCAGTGCTCGAACTAGCCCGGCGCTACGCCCGCACCCACGGCCCATTCATGTTGCAAGAGATTGCCATGCGATTCGGTCTCGATACCCATCTCGTCGACGCCTCCCTGCGTTCCCTTCTGCTCGATGGCCGCATCGTCGAGGGTGGATTTCGTCCCGATGGAATCCATCGCGAGTGGTGCGACGCCGAAGTTCTGCGCCTCATCCGTAAAAAGTCACTGGCACGATTACGAAAGGAAATCGAGCCGGTTGAACAGCAGATGTTCGCTCGTCTCGAGACCCATTGGCAAGGCATTCTCCAGCCTCGCCGTGGTCTGGACGCTCTGCTGGATACGATCGAGAACCTCCAAGGCGCCCCGCTGCCGGCGTCCATTCTGGAAAGCAGCATTCTCCCGGCACGGATAGCGAACTATTCGCCGTCGAGCCTCGACACTCTTATCGCTGCCGGCGAGGTTGTCTGGTGCGGAATCGAGCCGCTCGGCGAGCACGACGGCCGCGTCGCCCTCTACCTCTCCGACAAGCTGACAACCCTCCTCCCGCCGCAGCCGCCAACAATCACCGCCGAAGATCCGCTCAGCGAACGCGAGCAATCGATCCTTGACGAACTACTCCGCATCGGCGCGACATTCTTCACTCCGCTCCACGAGGCCGTTGGAGGAGGCTATCCCGGCGAAAGCCTCGATGCTCTCTGGTCACTCGTTTGGCGCGGCCTCGTCACTAACGATACGATCCACGCCCTGCGCGCCTATACAACGAAGCCATCCACCAAGCAGGTCAAGCGCCCGCGTAACGTTCCCGTCTTTCGCTCGCGGCGAACGACCCCTCCCACAGCACAGGGCCGCTGGGCTATGTTGCCGCGTCCTCAGACTCTGCCAACACCACAACAGCAAACCAGCTGGAGCCATGCCCTCGCACTCCAGTTGCTCAATCGATACGGCATTGTCACCCGTGAATCAGCAGCGCAGGAAAACCTACCCGGCGGATTTAGTGCCGTCTACGATGTGCTCAAAGCTCTTGAGGAGAGCGGCCGTATTCGCCGCGGCTATTTTGTCGATGGATTGGGGGCAACCCAGTTCGCTCTTCCTGGCGCCGTCGACTTGTTGCGCTCGCTGCGAACTAACGCTCAACCAGAGCGCGCAGAACTTGTAACCATGGCTGCGACAGATCCGGCAAACCCGTACGGAGCAGTCTTGCGATGGCCCGCGATTGACGAAGACCCTGACAATCCCGGCCAGACCAACCGCTCTCTCACCCGCAGCGTCGGCGCGAGCGTCATCCTGCGCAACGGAGAGCTCATCGCCTACCTGCGCCGAAACAATCCCAACCTTCACGTCTTTCTTCCAGCGGACGAACCGGACCGCAGCAACGCCGCCCGCGATCTCGCGCAGTTCCTCGCGGCAAACGGCCAGCGCGAGATGCGCCTGCGCCCCGCCGACCATGGGAGTGGAATGTTGATCGGTTCCATCAACGGGCAGCCTGCTCATTTACATTTGCTGTCGAGGTATCTGCAGGACGCCGGCTTCCAGGCTGCTCCCCTTGGGCTCAACCTGCGCCGCATTCCTTTGCCGGCCGGACATGTCGAAACGGGCGCCGAAGCCCCATAGCTCGGCGGCCATTAAAAAGCTCAATCCGCTGTAATTTCGGTAGTGGTTTCCTGCATGATCGGCGTCGTCTTGCTGAATGCCTGAAGGATGCTCTTCAGGATGACATAGAGCACCGGGATAAAGAAAAGATTCAGGACCGTCGAAAACAACATGCCGCCAACGATTGCCGTCCCCACCGAGTGGCGGCCAACCTTGCCCGCGCCCTTGGCGAAGTAGAGCGGCAGCACGCCCAGGATAAATGCGAACGACGTCATCAGGATTGGTCGCAAGCGCAGCTCTGCTGCCTCAATGGCGGACTCAACGAGCGTACGGCCCCTCCCTAGCAGCTGCTCAGCAAACTCGACGATCAAAATCGAATTCTTCGCCGACAACCCAATCAACATCACCAGGCCGATCTGCACATAAACGTCATCCTGCAGTCCGCGCAGCGACACAAAAGTCAGCGCGCCGAGCACGGCCATAGGGACCGCGAGCAGAATGATGAACGGCAACGCGAAGCTTTCATACTGGGCTGACAGCGTCAGGTAGACAACCAATATGCCAAGGGCAAAGATCACGACCGCTTTGCCACCCGCCTCAACTTCCTCCAGCGCCAGTCCCGTCCAACTGTAGGTCATGCCCTGCAGCATATGCTTCTTGGCTAGTCTCTCCATCGCTCGTTGGCCCTGGCTCGAGCTCAGCCCCGGCCCAGGTCCTCCATCGATCTCTGAGGAGCGGAACAGATTGTAGTGGTAGATGACCTGCGGTCCTGAAGCCTCGGTGATCGTTACGATGTTGTCCAGCGGAATCAGGCCGTTGGTATTCGACCGCACATAATATTGGCGCAGGTCTTTCGCGGTCATGCGGAATGGCTCGTCCGCCTGCACATAAACCCGATACGAGCGATTGTTAAAGTCGAAGTCGTTGACATATTGCGATCCCATATAAACGCCAAGCGCTGACGAAATCTGACTGATGGGCACACCCAGCGCGCCAGCCTTCTTGCGGTCAATCGATATGAGCAATTGCGGGTCGTTCGCCGTATAGCTGGAGAAGAGCGTCGAGAGCTCCTTGCTGCCACGGCTTTCTCCGACGATCTGCCCAGTCACGTTCGCCAGGTCCTGCAGCGTATTGCGGCCCAGGTCGAGCAATTGAAACTGGAATCCGCCAAAGAAGCCGATACCTTGAATCGCAGGCGGCTCGAAACATACCAGAATTGCTCCGGGTATTTGGAAGAGCTTCGGCTGCAGGCGTCGCGCAATATCAGGCGCTCCATGACCCGGCTCGAGACGTGTGCCTACCGGCTTAAGAGGGACGAAGATAATGCCCTGGTTTGACGAGCTTCCACCAGTGAACGAAAAACCCGGCACCGCAAAGGTGCCAAAGACGTCGGGGTCCTGGCGAATCATCGCTTCCGCGCGACTTGCGACCTCCGTGGTGTAGCTCAGCGACGACCCTTGCGGCGCCTGCTCTACGACGATCAGATAGTTCTGGTCCTCGCTCGGCACGAAGGCTGTCGGGACATGCACATACATGTACCCGGTCAGAGCCAGGCCGGCGAAGAACAGAATCAACATCACGTAGCGAATCTTGAGGAAGAATCCAACGATCACGCCGTAAATCCGGCCCAGGCCATGAATAGCATCGTCAACGCCATGCACCAGCGCGTCATAGCCTTTGGAGAGCGGCCTTATGCGGGTCCAGTTGAAAACGCCATATTTCGCATCTTCGCCGCGCAACAGAATAGCCGCCAGCGCGGGCGTCAGAGTGAGCGCGTTGAAGAGCGAGATGGCGATCGAGAAGGCAATCGTCAAGGAAAACTGCTTGTACAGAATGCCAGTTGTCCCTGGGAAAAACGAGACTGGAACGAAGACTGAGATCAACACCAGCGAAGTGGCAACCACCGCGCTGGTGACCTCAGCCATAGCGGCCGAGGTTGCCGTGTGGCCGTCGGTATCGTCCTCGTCAATGTGCCGCTGCACATTCTCGATGACCACGATAGCATCGTCGACCACCAGTCCAGTGGCCAGGGTGATTCCAAACAGTGTCAGCGAATTGATCGAAAAACCGAAGAGATTGATAAACGCAAACGTCCCAATCAATGAGACCGGAATCGTGATGGCGGGAATGACGGTTGCCCGCCAGTCAAGCAGGAAGAAGAAGATCACCACGACCACGATTAGGATCGCTTCTTCCAGCGTCGTGATCACTTCCCTCACCGAGTCGCCGACAACCGTCGTGGTGTCAAAAGCGACCACGTAGTCCATGCCCGGCGGGAAAGACTTCTTCAGCTCTACCAGTGCCGCCTTGGCCTCTTTGTCGACAGTGAGAGCGTTCGCATCTGACAGTTGCTGAACGCCGACGCCAATGGCAGGGTGTCCGCTGAAAAGCAAGTTGCTCGAGTAGGACTCGGCGCCAATCTCCGCATGGCCTACATCCTTTAACTGCACGATGCCATTGCTCGTGTTCTTAAGAATGATCTGCTCGAACTCGCGAGGATCAGACAGCCTGCCCACAACTCGCAGCGTCACCTGGAAGGACTGCTTCGCGTCGGAAGGTGCGCTGCCGATCGAGCCTGCCGGGATCTCTACGTTCTGGTCTTGCAGCGCGGACGTCACATCGGCGGCCGTCAATCCGCGCGTCGCTAGCTTGGTCGGATCCAGCCAGATACGCATGGCGTATTTGCGCTCGCCAAATATCACCACGTCGCCCACGCCCGATACGCGCTTCAGAGCGTCCTTGACATACACATCGAGATAGTTGGAGATGTACTGGTTTGACAGCGATCCATCAGGAGAATAGAAACCGGCGGCGAATACAAAATTGGGATTCGCCTTAGTGATCGTGATGCCGGTATTCTTGATCTCCTGCGGCAAGCGGCCCGTCGCGGTCGCGACCCGGTTCTGCACGTCCACGGCTGCGATGTTGAGGTCATACCCGGTACGAAACGTCACATTGATCGTGCTCGTCCCGTCGCTTGCGCTCGTCGACGACATGTAGTGCATGCCCTCGACGCCGTTAATCTGCTGCTCTAGCGGAATGGTCACGGCCGACTCGACCACTTGCGAGTTCGCGCCTACATAGTTGCTGCTGACCGTCACCTGCGGCGGGGCGAGGTTCGGGTAGAGCGAGATAGGGAGTCCGGGGATCGACACCGCGCCGGCAAGGATAATCAGCAGCGCGCAGACTGTTGCGAATATCGGCCTTCGTATAAAAAAGTCGACCAAGAGATGCTCTTCCTTTTGCCAACGACCCGGCGATGGCGGTGGTTACTGCGAATTGCGCTTAGTAGACGACTCTAGAAACTTCAGCGGCGCGGCTTTACCAGCAACGCCCCGGCTACCACACTCCCGTTAGCCCAGCGGCTGTACGGGAGCTCCATCCACCAGGAATTGAATGCCCGAGACGATGACTTTCTCTCCCGGTTTGAGTCCAGAATCGACTGCGTAATCGTTGCCGACCGTATCTCCAAGCACTACAGCCCGCTGCTTCGCCTCGGTGCCTTTGTCAGTCTTCTCTGCGACAAAAACAAATGCCTGGCCACCGATTCTTGTAATCGCCAGCACCGGCACGACCGGCGTCGGCGCCGTGCTCCAGATCACTCGAGCCTTGACCAACTGCGCCGTCCGAAACTTGTCCGATCCGGACGTCAGAGGCGCCTTCACCAGGATTCCCTGCAGCCCATTGTCTACGCTCGGTGCGACGAAGTTTATCTTCGTGCTCTCCAGCAGACTGCCGTTACTATCAACAATGTTGACCGGCAGTCCGTCCCGTACCTCCGAGGTCCGCTCAGTGGGTATGTAAATATACGCCTCGTAGTCTCGGTTTTCATCGACCGTCGTCAACGTCGTGGTCGTCGACACGTAATCGCCGAGATGCACTGGGATGTCACCGACGATGCCGTCGAACGGCGCGCGAATATGGTAGTAACCCAACTGCTTTTCCTGGGTTTCGCGCAGCGACACCGCAGACTCATAGTCCGCTTTGGAATTGGTGTAGCTCTGCTCTGCCTGGTCCAGCGTGTCGCGGCTGGTGACCCCGGCGGCGAAAAGCTTCCTCTGCCGTTCAATCTCGATCGTGTTGAAGTCGTAGACCGCCTTCTTTTGCCGCTCGGTCGCGATCTGCGCGTCGAGGGTTGCTCGTTGCTTCTGCGGGTCGACCTCGATCAGCACCTGGCCCGCCTTCACATGATCGCCCGACTTGGCCAGAATAGCTGTAATGTTGCCGTCAATCTGTGGGATCAGCGTCGCCGACTGCCGCGACTTGATCGTCGCCGTGTACTCATCGCTTCGCGGAACCGGCGAATTACTAATGGTCACCGTCTGCACCGGAGTCGGCGGCGGAGCGCCTCCAGCCGCCTGGGCCGCCGGCTTGCTGCAGCCGCTCACGATCAGCGACAAACACAGCACCGCTCCGCCCGCAAAGGGCACGCTCACCTTGGACGAGTCGCCCTTGAGCTCCGGCCCGCTCTTCAAAAACCAGCCACCTTGCAAGCACCCCTTGATTGTCAAACCAGAAACCTCGCCCCAACCGAAATACTGACCAAATCACTAAGGCAACCCACTGCAAGAGAGCCTCCGCGCAAAGGCAGGCTCCAAGACAGTCAGACTTCCCCATTAGAGTCGCTTCGGACTAAGCTTGCTTCAAAAATATGCTGCCTCGATTCGGTGCGCAAACTCCCCGCGAAATGCTCCACTTAGGCCTGCTGCAATCCCCTCGCGAGGCCAGCGCTGCGTTGACACTGTCCGGCAGGGTTGGTAGATTCAGAGTGGCAGGCACTGACCCAAAGAAGTCCGCGAGGTCACGCGAGACATTGTCCCCGTCGTCCAGTGGCCTAGGACACCGCCCTTTCACGGCGGTAACACGGGTTCGAATCCCGTCGGGGACGCCAAATCTTTTCAATAACTTACAGGTTCTGCCGATCGAAAACGTGGGTTTGAAAAGGTTCGATAAGGATTCCACGTTCGCAAGCCCACACTCTACTGTTCATTCCCACGCTCCGGAACGTCCATGATCGGCCGCACAACCCGGCTGTGCGCGCTCCGTTTCGCTTCCATCACGCCCTGCGTATAAACGTCCATCGTCACTTTGAAGTTGGCATGGCGGAGTGTTTCCTGGATGGTTTTCACATCCTCGCCATTCGCCTTCATCAAGGTGCCAAGGCTATGCCGCAAGGTATGCCAGCCTACTGGTTCGGTGATCTTCAGTTCCTTCTCCAGGACCGGCTTTAGGTAGACCCGATAAATGGAGCTCGGGCAGTAAGGTTGTTTGCCCTTCTTGGCTGGACTGGCAAATACCCAATCCTCCGGTTGGTTGTAAGCACAGCGGTTTCGCCATGCCCAGAGGATCTCGGCAACTTCAGCACCGATGGGGACGGGCTTCCTTGATGCCTCCGTCTTGCAGCGCTCGATGCGTTGCTTGACAACATCGCGGATGATGCGAAGTTCGAGCCTCGCGAAATCAACATCTTCCCATTTCAGCCCAAGGATTTCTCCGACCCGCAGCCCCGTCGATGCACCGACGAGAACAGCTGTCTTCAGAAGATCAACCAGCCTCTCCAAGAAGTTCTTCAACTGCTGTGGACTGAGGATGGTCGGTACTCGGGAACGCTTTGCGCTCTGCCGGACATGGCGAATCGGATTGGTGCTTATGGAACGGTGGATGGCTTCGAGCGTCAGTTTGCCACGAACTATCTTGGACCCTTCACCTTGACCGCGCTGCTGCTTCCATCCATCAGGCAAGCGTCGGGCTCGCGCGTGGTGACCGTCTCGAGTTCCGCCAGTAACCAGGGCAAGATTGAGTTCGACAATCTACAGAGCGAACGCGTCTATAAACCGATGTTCCAGGCGTACGCGCAATCGAAGCTCGCCGATCTCATCTTTACGCTGGAATTGCAACGCCGCCTCAAGGCCGCCGGTTCGCCCGTTCTCAGCACAGCCGCACATCCGGGATACGCGGTAACCAATCTGCAGGCGGATCACGTGCCATCGGGATTGAAGATAGTGATGGCACTGTTAAAGCCTTTCATGTCGCAAGACGCGGCGCACGGCGCTCTGCCCACGCTCTATGCGGCAGTAGCCGCCGAGGCACTCCCCGGCGGCTACTACGGCCCCGACGGCATCGCGGAGTTGAAGGGATATCCAACTACCGTGCCGGTTCCGAAAAGCGCGTTGGACGAAACCGTAGCAAAACGGCTCTGGGCCGAATCCGAGCGCCTCACGCGCGTGAAATTCACCACTCACTCCAACGCTGCCTGAAAGTCATTCGGAGTGAAGCGTAGTTATCGGGTCGAGCCTCATGGCGCGCAGCGCCGGAATATAGCTGGCGGCAAGTGCGGCGGCGGTAAGCACAAGGGTGACGGCGGCGAAAGTGACCAGATCGGTAGGCGACACGCCATCGAGCCCTCATGCTCCAGCTTCAGCAGCAAGGGATAAAGAGTGCCTGGTTCACATCCAGCAGGTCTCCACTGATCTGCTCGATACACCGCGCGATACCGTAACCGGAGGAAGTGCGGTATATGCTGGCGCGGTGAGACTCTATTTGTCATCATTTCGCCTCGGCCCTCGGCCGGACCTTTTTGCCAGCATGGCCGGCAGCAACAATCGAGTGGCTCTCGTTCTCAACGCTGGTGACCTCTGGGGCGACCAGGCACATGCCTTTCGGGTGATTGAGCAGACAGAGATGTTCGCCCACACGGGAATGGAAGTGACGGATGTCGATTTACGAGACTATGTCGACCGAAAGGCTGCTCTCGAAAAGCGCCTGCGAACTTGCGGGAGTGTCTGGGTGGCAGGCGGAAACACCTTCGTCCTGCGGCGCGCCATGTATGACAGTGGCTTCGATCGCATCATCACAAGAATGCTCAAAGACGATGCGATTGCCTATGGGGGGTATAGCGCGGGCATCTGCGTGCTTGCAGCCAGCCTTGCGGGGCTTCACCTGGTGGACGACCCAATGGAGGTCGAGCAAACCTTTCACCGGGGAGCGATATGGGATGGTCTCGGAATTCTGCCCTACACGCCCGTTCCGCACTATCAGTCAGGCCACGTCGAATCAGAGATGATCGATAAGGTCGTCAGCTACCTGAAAGGCGAGGGCGTGGCGTACAAGACGCTCAGAGACGGCGAAGCAATTGTCATCGACGGACAATCCGAGGCTTTGTTAGAAATCGCGTGAGGGCCGGAGTTTGCAGGAAGGGCCACGCACTCGTGGAGATTCCCATCATTCGTTACAAAGGTAGGTTTTGGAGGGCTTTTCTCAAACACTAGAGTTGCCGAAGACTTGGTCTTCAGAGGAAAATGAACGCTCAGGTGAGAAAAAGGTTAATAATGCAGGCTCCCGTTCTACGTGCCGAATTCATTCGGAAGAAAGTGGTTCTAGCCTCAACAGCTCTTTTTATTTTGGCTTTACCGGTATCTTCGGCAGAACAAGTGGCAGCTAAATCTGAAGGCCGAGAGAAACAGGATCATCCATCACTCCTTGTCTTATCGGATCACACAGCCGCAACAGTATCGAAGGTCGAGTTCTCACATCCACCAAACATCAGGGGACAAAGTGCCTGGATTCCGCTGCGCTACCAAGATCAAGAAACCAACTTGTGCGTTCCGACATCGGCCTCCATCATTCTCGATTATTTTGGAGAGCAGGTTAGCCCACGCCAGCTAAAGGAGCTTTCGATGGGGCGACAGTATTCACCCGACTCGCCCTTCCATGATTTCATCATCACGCTGTTCCGTGATTTGATTTCAGGTTTGCACCGAATTGGTTATTCCTGGAAAGAGGAGGATTATCCGGACGATCGTAATGGGCTGCGGGAAGGCCTTTCAGACATCGAACGCTCGCTCGACGCCGGAATGCCCGTGATGATCGATACAACGCGCGGCAGAGGTTATATCTCTGCTGTCGCTGGGCACACATTTGTCGTTGCTGGATATTCTGTGCCCCAACAGGCGCTCTTTGTCATGGACCCGAACCTACCCTCACCAGGCGCTGGCGTAGTCACCTTCCAGCAACTTGAAGGCATCTGGAATTCGCGCAGTGTGAATTTCGACGAACGGGCCGCAGTGTTTCCGCAAAGGCGGCGAGGCAAGAAGTAGCTCGTCTCATCAAATGGGTAAGTCTCGGAACACTTGTGCTGTGCCGCTAGATCGCGGCCTTGCACGTCCCGAATGTCCATCCGACTGTGACAGCGGCCGCCAGTTGGCAAAAACGTCAGTACTCTATCGGAGCTGCTCCGCGGGCGCGAGTGTGTGGTGTAGCAGTGGCGTGAGAGCGGAGCAGGTCGGATAGAGCGGTTTGAAGGAAGGCGCTGGTGCGGTCGGGAGAGGATGTTGGCTATGGTTTTTTAATCCCTTTGGGCTGGGTCGACGGGATGAGTGAAGTCCGGCAAGTGGAGCGAAGCCTTCTCGGTAGCCACCCGCATTTGGATACGGGGATGATGCGGCGGGGGTCATAGAGCGAGTAAGAGGCGCTGTTTTGGGCCGTGAGACACACCTCCAGTAAGCATGCTGCGAAGCACACGATGATCGCCACTTGGAGCTGGCGTCTAGGAAGAGTCAACCAGGTATACCTCCGTTGGTTGAGCGAAGAAGAGTTGTGCGACCGAGAGCCGTGCGACAAGGTGCATGAACCCGTGGCAGCGGGGACACTTCCATAGTGTGGTGGGCTGTGCCGCGGAAGAAGTCTCAGCGGGAGGCTGGTGGAGCAGAGCGCGACAGAGAGGCAGCATCCGGGCTCGTCTTCGATTGGCGAGCAAGCCGAAGTAGCGGATGCGCGGAAAGTCATCGTCAGCTGAAAATTCCCCACTTAGGGACGCTTGAAAATTCCCCAGCCTGAGGCGAGTTAAGGTGTGGCGGAAGGATGCGGCGGAGGGCAGAGCCCGGAGCCGCATGCTTCCGCGCGGACTGTGGCGATCTAGCCTCCGTCCTTTGCAGGCAGTTTTGCGGTGATGACGCCGGCCTTTTTCTTGTCTTTGAGCCGATAGCTCTCGCCCTTGATGTTGATGGTGGTGGAGTGATGGAGCAGCCGGTCCAGGATGGCCGAGGCGATGACGTTGTCGGCGAAGATGGAGCCCCAATCGCCGTAACTCTTGTTCGAGGTCAGGATGATCGAGCCCTTTTCGTATCGCTCGCTGACCAGCTGGAAGAGGCAGGTGGCAGCGAAGGAGTCCAGCGACAGATAGCCCATCTCATCGAGGATCAACAGCTTGGGCTTGACCAGCAGGGCCATCCTCTCCTTCAGCTTGTTCTCGTCGCGGGCGCGCTGGAACTGCTGAACCAGATCCTGCATGGTGAGGAAATAGACGGAGAAGCCGGCCACGATGGCTTCGGTGCCGAGTGCGATGCCGAGATGGGTCTTTCCCACCCCCGGCGGTCCGAGCAGCAGCACGTTCTCCTTGCGTTCGAGGAAAGCCAGGCCAGCCAGTTCCCGCAACTTGCGTTCGTCCACCGACGGCTGGAAGGCGAAGTCGGACTGATCCAGTCCTTTCTTATAGGGAAAGTGAGCCCACTGGGTTTTCAGCCGCAGGTTCCGGGTATGCTTGGCCTGACTCTCCGCCTCCAGCGCCTGCTCGAGGAACTCAAGGTAGGGGAGATCCTTCACGGATGCCTCTTCGGCAAGTGCTTCGTAGCAGTGGGGCAGATGAGTCAGGCGCAGACCCTGCATGTGGTTGAGCAGGCGTTCAGACTGAAGCGACATGGCCCACCTCCCCGCAGATCAACTGATAGATCGACAGCGGCCGAAACTCCACTTCGGGAGCCACATAGTGGAGGCCCACTCCTGGGCCGCGTGTCAGCTCGACGATCCGACGATCTGCGCGGAAGCGCGGCAGGCGCAATCTTCGCGGCAGGCTGGCATAGTGGGACCGCTCCACGACCATCTCTCCGCGCGCGTGGACAGACGATGTTCGGCGATTAGTTCCTGCTGAGAAAAGATACGGATCGTGCCCGAGTCGAGCAGCTCGCGAACAACGACGTTCTTGCCGGCGTGGACATGCGGCACTGTAACGGTTGCCGCGATAGGCCACCAGGCAGTCCTTCGCGACCTGGCGATGGCTCACATAGCTGGTGTCATAGGCAGGCTGGCCGTTTAGCGGCATCAGCCCTTCGTGAGGGAAGCGCAGCAGAGGAACCTCGCGGGTGGTGGCATGGATCCTCCGGTTGGCTTCTTCGCACCAGACCAGCGCCAGCCGGTTCAGCTCCTCGAGCGAATCGAAGCTTAGGCCTGGCCAGAAGCTGCCCTTGATGTAGCGGATCGTGGACTCGATCTTGCCCTTGGTCTGTGGCCTATATGGATGGCAGACCCGCGGTAGGAAACCGTAGTAGCTGGCGAAGTCCAGCATCTTCGGATGAAAGCGCGGCTGACCATCAATCCGGTCCAGGATCACCGTCTTCATGTTGTCGGTCAGCACCGTCGCCGGGATACCGCCGAAGAACGTCATCGCGTGCATCATGCAGTTCAACAACGTCTCCGCATCCTGCCGCTGGGTGAACTCCACGTACTGCATCCGCGACCAGCACAGGGTCAGTGCAAATCCGTACAGCCGCTTGCCGTCCCAGTTGCCGAAGTGGCCCCAGTCCATCTGCGCCTGCTCGCCGGGTGCGGTCTCAAAGCGGACGAACGCCCGCTCCTGGCCTTCGCTTCGCCACGGCCGCACTACGGTCTTCACCTGTGTAAGACAACCGTCATACCCGCGCTTGCGGATCTCCACAAACAAGCGCGTCGCGTTGTGTACGCCCAACTCCCAGCGTTCCCGAAGATAGGAGCGAAAGGATCCACCTTCCAACTCTTAGGCACGCGCTCGTACTCTCGCGGCGCCTGACGCAGGTACTTCCGAACCGTCTTGCGGTCCAGGTCCAATCGCCGTGCTATCTCGCTGACGCCGGCAGCATGACGATCTCTATTTTCACCACCGTGCAAGTCTTTGCATGGGTCGCGACCTTATGGAAAGGGCGGCTGGTACCGACCGCCGCGATGCATTACGCTGTGGGGTCGATCGCCCTGCTGGTCATTGGCGGACTGAGCGGCGTCTTCACCGGACTTATTCCGGTCGACTGGCAAGTCCACAATACCTACTATGTCGTCGCGCACATCCACTATGTGCTCATAGGGTCGAACGTCTTCCCTGTCTCCGCGGGCTTCTACTATTGGCTGCCTAAGATGACCGGCCGCATGATGAACGAGACGCTCGGCAAGTGGAGCTTCTGGGTCATGTTCATCGGCTTTAATGTCGGTTTTTTTTCGATGCACAATCTCGGGCGATCTGGCATCAGGTAGTGGGTAACTGCAAGACGGAAGCGTCGGCCAAGCCTGTCCCCATGGACAGCTACATGGCAGAGGATCTTCTGCGCTGGCGGCGCCAGAGCCCCTATCCGATGGACTCCGATTACGTCTTCGCAAGTGCGACGAAGAAGGGAAAGCAGCCTTACTGGCCGGACAATCTCATGAAGCGCTATATCAAGCCGGTTGCGCGCAAGGCCGGCATCAACAAGAACATCGGATGGCATACATTCCGGCATTCCTTCGGCACGCTGCTGAAGGCAAACGGAGAGGATGTCAAGACCGTTCAGGAGCTCTTACGACACGCGAACAGCCGAATCACTCTGGATGTTTATACCCAGGCAGTGAACTCGAACAAGCGAGCCGCGCAGAGCAAGGTTGTGAGGATGATGGTGTCAGATCTGGGTCAGAAGCGAGAGGAAAAATACCCGCAAACTGTGCAGTAGCGGGCTTATTGGACCTTTATTGGACCCTGATTTGATTGTCACTTTGGTCGCCATTCACTCCTAAGTGCTTTGGAATGTATCGGGGACGACGGGGCTCGAACCCGCGACCTCTGCCGTGACAGAAGTATAACTGAACGTAACTAATTGAAAACACGAACACCGATGGCGAAGAAAAGCACTGAAAGTCATTCAAAACACAGGTAGAAACGCTCTCAGCACCCTCATGAGCACCCTCGTGCGGCAGAGGTCGCGATAAATTGACCACTGCAGTGCAACGGCAGAGGTCTGGCTTGCAAGGTCATAATCAGCTGGCCATCCCCACTTGCCCACGAACTGGGCAGGCAGAAAGGAAGTTGGATCGATTAACGAATTGCCCATGCGGGTTCCACACTTGATCGCCGGCGTCACTTGTCCGAGATGCCAACTTGATCGGCATAGGGGCGGCAGTCACCTGCCGACCCCTGCCACACCACCGTGCGTACGGGTCCGTACACGGCGGTTCGAGAAGTTGGGCTAGTAATTCTCGAACAGTGAAGGAAGGCCGAGCGAGCGGAAGTATGCATTCGAAGCTCCCACGGAGAGAGCTTTGGAGCGGGCCAGGTACCAGGGGCCGCGACCACTACCGGCCGTATTGGCGGCCAGTTGCGGACGTACCCCCAGTTGCAGCAACGCAGTTCGACGACGACGTGGAGTTTTCCACTGTCGCCAGAGTGCGCATCGCAGTCTGAGCCGCACCCAACGAACAAGGCCGATCAGCACCTCGGGGGTTTCGCAAAAGCCGAAGTAGCCGCGCCATCCCACCATATAGGTGGCCAGTCGCTTCACTGTCGTCTCGATGCTGATCCCCTTGGCCTGTCGCGTGATCTCACGGATTTTGTCTTTGAAACGCCCCAGAGCTTTCGGAGCAATCGCTCGTCTGATCTCTGGGGCGTCCGTAAAACTAAACCCGAGGAACTTTCGCCCCTGCGGTCGCGCCACCGCGCTCTTCGTCTCATTTACCTTGAGCTTGAGCCGCTGAGTGATGAAGCGCGTAATGCTCTTCATCACCCGGTGACCCGCACGTTCACTGCGCACATAGATGTTGCAGTCATCTGCGTAGCGGACATGTCGGTGTCCCCGGCGCTCCAGTTCGCGGTCGAGTTCGTCGAGCACGACGTTGCTGAGCAGTGGCGAAAGAGGACCCCCTTGGGGAGTACCTTCCACGCTTGGGCTGATCAGCCCGTTTTCCATCACCCCGGCGTTCAGGAACGCCCGGATGAGTTTCAACAGCCGCTTGTCATCGACGCGCTTGGCGATCTGCGCCATCAGTCTGTCGTGATTGACTCGATCGAAGAATTTCTCCAAGTCGAGATCAACGCACCAGCCGCAGCCTTCGGTAATATACCGCTGCGCCTGTGCCACTGCCTGATGAGCCGACCTCCCCGGTCGAAAACCGTAGCTGTGATCGGAAAACTCCGGGTCCCACTGCCGTTGCAGAACCTGCATGACCGCTTGCTGGATGAATCGATCCAACACCGTCGGAATGCCCAGCTTGCGCACTCCGCCGTCCGGCTTCGGTATCTCTACCCGCTTCACCGGCTTTGGTCTGTATGTTCCGCTAAGCAGTTGCTCCCGGATGGCTGGCCAGTGCTGTTTCAGGTGATCACCGAGTTGGTCGACCGTCATTCCGTCAACGCCCGGAGCACCTTTATTCGCCTTGACCCGTCGTAATGCTTCCTTCAGATTCTCTCGTTCAACGATCTCCTCCATCATTCGATCTGTCCTAGCTGGGCTTTCGGGCGCACTCGTCGTCCTCAACGATTCGGACCCTTCCCTTCCCGCCGTCTGGGCTTCACCCATCGACGAAGACGAGAAGTCCAGATTGCCCTGGATATTCTGCCGCATGTCGTTGTTGAGACTCATGTCCTACTTGCCTCTCCTCTCGTTCGGGCCTTCGGCCACCGTTCCCGGCTCAGCCTATCTGTTGACTCCGCCTTTCGGCTTTGGAGTGCCTCACTAGCTTTGCCGACGACATGGCCTAATATGCCCTCTGCTGACTTCTGCTCCGCGGTCAGGATGCCTTGCGACAGCCTCAGTCGCCGAAGCGACACGGAGCAGATCTCCCGGGGTAAGTTCAATCGCCGTCTGCGCACAGTCGCCGGATCTACGCTCCGCGTACTTGATGGATATGGGCTTCGCGGTAAGTTGCCCGCTCGCCCGACGCTCACGCCTTGTATCCGGTTCTTGTCCATCGACTCGCGCATTTGCTCCACGCTTCCTTCAGACCCCGCCTCGCGACGGTAGCCCTTGCGTCATTGCTAACCCTTACCTCCATCAGGTCGGGTAGAGGACTTGCACCTCCAAGCGGTTGAACATGCCCGGCGCACAACGAAGCCGCTTTGCGGCGGACGCATTCGCGTGCGGTTGATCGATTGGTGGTGGCGTTGATTTAGCTTGTGTCGCAGAGAAGGAGGATTCTCTGTGACCCATCTACGTCAGATCATGCTTGAGGAACTGGAGCGGCGCAACTACGCTCCGAAGACGATCCACTGCTACGTTCGCGTGGTTGAGCAGTTCGCCCGGCACTTTCACCGTTCGCCCGATCAACTGGGCTTGGACCACATCCGTCAGTACCAGGCAGAGTTATTGCGGCACAAGAAGCTGGCGCCGAACACGGTTGGCCAACATCTTGCAGCATTGCGCTTCTTCTACATTCAGGTGCTGAAGCGGGGTTGGAGCGCAGCCGAGACGCCGTATCCACGGCCGGTCCGCCGCCTGCCGCAGGTGCTCAGCCGGGAAGAGGTTGGGCGGTTGATCGATGCGGCGCAGTCACCCTTTCAACGGGCCGTGCTGATGACGCTTTACGCCACCGGTGGCCGCCGCGCTGAGGTGGCCACGCTCAAGGTCGACGATATCGACAGCCAGCGCATGGTGGTTCATATCCACGGCGGCAAGGGACGTAAGGACAGGGATGTCATGCTCAGTCCCAGGCTGCTCGACGCCTTGCGCAGCTACTGGCTCGCGAAGAAGCCACGCGTGTATCTGTTCCCGAGCAGCGCCGGGCACCGTGGAGTTGAGCAGCCTATTTCGGACAAGACGATCTGGAACGTCTGCAGGGTCGCGGCTCGTCGCGCTGGACTCGAGCACCGGCATATTCATCCACACACCTTGCGTCATTGCTTCGCCACCCATCTGCTCGAAGCAGGCGCCGACCTGCGCACCATTCAGATGCTGCTCGGACATCGTGATCTTGAAGAGACGACGATCTATCTGCACTTATCCAACAAGCATTTGAGCGCAACCGCCAGCCCGCTCGACATGCTCTCGCTGGCTACCCATGGAGCGCCGATACGCAGCGCCTGAGCCAGTCTCCGCTGGAGATGGCCGACATCGTTCGTTCCGCCGGACAGGACTTCATCGAGCGCAGCCGCAAGTGGATCAACGGCCAACATGAGAAGGTGCTTTTGGCGATCCTGCGTTGCCGCACCGCGGCGCTCGGCGGCCATCGCGATCGGTGTTCCGGCTGCGGACACACCGCCATCTCCTATAACTCGTGTCGCAACCGGCATTGCCCAAAGTGCCAGGGCAGCTCTCGCCTACGATGGCTGGAGCAACGGGAGCGCGAACTTCTGCCTACCCGCTATGTCCATGCGGTGTTCACGCTGCCGCGTGAACTGGCTCCGCTGGCACTTCAGAACAAGCGGCTGATATATAGCCTGCTCTTCCGTGCCAGTGCCGCCACGCTGATGGAGGTCGCTCGGGACCCTCGTCATCTCGGAGCCGAGATCGGCTTCTTCAGCGTGCTCCATACCTGGGACCAGCGTTTGCAGCATCATCCACATGTCCACTGCGTCATCGCGGCTGGCGGTCTCGCTCGCGATCACTCCAGCTGGATCTCTGCCCGACGTTCCTTCTTTCTGCCCGTCAAGGTGCTCGGACGTGTCTTCCGTGGCAAGTTCGTCGCCGGTCTGAAGACGGCCTACCGCGAAGGCAAGATCGAGTTCCATGGTCATCTCACCCATCTCGCCGAGCCGCGCAGCTTCGCCGCCTGGCTCAGATGCCTGTTCCGGCACGACTGGGTCGTCTACTCCAAGCGTCCCTTCGGCGGACCCGAACATGCCCTGCGCTATCTCGGCGCCTACACCCACCGCGTCGGCATCTCCAACAGCAGGCTCATCGCGCTCGCGGACGGCAAGGTCACCTTCCGCTGGAGGGACTCCGCGCACGGCAACAAAAAGCGTCTGATGCATCTGCCGGTCGACGAGTTCCTGCGCCGCTTCCTGCTGCACCTGCTGCCATGCGGCTTCGTGCGCATCCGCAACTTCGGCTTCCTTGCTAACCGCCGACGAGCCACGCTGCTGCCGCTCTGCTTCCGACTTCTCCAGAGTGCATCGGAACCACCAACCCTACCACCGCGAGCCGACCGATCACCGGCCCCTCTCAAGTGCCCGCTCTGTGGCGCAACAATGCACGTCATCGAGCGACTCACAGCAGCCCAACTTCTCCTTCGTTCTCCGCCTTCAATAGACAGGCCTGCAGCGTGAACCCGCAACTCCAGACTCGAAATGGCCCCCATGCTCGCGCGTGGCTGCCCCTCTGCGCCTTCAGAGGTCTTTTACCGCACTGCGCTGAAGCCAGCGACGCACTTGGCAATCATGCCGTAGCGCGTTCTCCCATCGAGGCTGCTCTTCAAGCCCGACTCGCCACATCGAAACCCTGGAACCAGGCTCTCCTGAAACATCGCTAACCCGTTGAACGCCCATAGAGCAGTGGCCCGACAAAGCGCCTTCCTTCAAGTCGCTGTATCTGAACCGCCCGCAAACGGTGCCGCGCCGCCACACCTTCCCAGGCGGTCCAGATACAGCCCTAAGACTATAGGTCCAAATGGAGCACGAAATCGCTCGACGAAAGCAATCGCGATTTATCAGCAGCTGCCGCAGCGACGCAGAAACATCATAAAAGCACCTGCGAACAACTGTTCCGCTGTTTCCGGCAACACCAGGTTTTTTCGCGAACAGACTTGCAGCGAACTTAAGACCTTGGGTCACTTTACCGTACTGTCAGATTCACGGTGGTAGAACGATGCAGTGCTCCGCTGGTTGCCGTCACGCTGATCGGATAGGTTTTCGGAGGCTGCGTGAGGTGTCCAACCCCGCAACTGCTAAGGCCTGTGGCAATTCCGAGAGATAGGAGCACGACCAGGAAGAGTGTCTGGCTCCTGAGTGTGCGCCGTGTCCGCCGGATGCTGAGCAGCGGCAGCAGCATCCCGAGCAGCAGGGTGGTGTTCGTCGCTGGCCATGCAGAGCGAACCGCGGCGCTTGTCTCCGCGGTTTGGATGGTCAGAGTAACAGTGGCTGGAGCGGCCGACGGTGTGAGTGACCGAGGGCTGAAGCTTGCCGTGGCTCCCGGCGGCAAACCGCTGACCGAGAAGGTGATGTCTTCGCCGAATGTTCCTTGCGGGGAAACTGCAAAGCCAAACGCTGCGCTCTGGCCGGGGAGAATGGTGGCCGATGGGGTCGAACTCGCGGTGAATGCGAAGTCGACCACCGATTGCGTGAGCGCGGCCGCGGCGCTGCTCGAAAAGTTGCCGTTGCCACTGTACACGGCGTCAATGGCACTGTCCCCGTCGGGGAGCGCGCTGGTGGAGTAGAGCGCCTGTCCAGCGGCGTTCAGCAGCACGGGCGTGCCGGCCGCGGTGCCGTTGACACTGAACTGCATCGTGCCTGCCGGACGTTTCGCCCCGGGAGGGGTAGACGAGACAAGCGCCGTGAAGGTGACGCTCTGGCCTGCGACAGACGGATTCACAGAAGAGCTCAGCACCGTCTGAGTCGTGGTGATGAGAGCTTGCTCGGTAACAGCATCCGCGGTGTCAACGACCTCAGCAATCTGGAGCGAAGCGGTGGAGGCTGTCGGAGCTGGCGTATCGGTGGTGCCAATAGTCTCGACAATATTCAGCTCCGCGGACTGCGCCTCAAGAGGGGCGTCGTTCGTTTGAATGACTTCAGCGATGCCGAGCGAAGCGACGGATGGCGTCGGAGTTGGCGCATCGGTGGTGTTAATAGCCTCGGCAATATTGAGCACGGCAGACTGCGCCTCAAGCAAAGCGTCGTTCGTATGAATTACCTCGGCTATGCTGAGCGAAGCTGACCGTGTCGTCGCAACTTCGTCGCCGGTGTGAATTGCCTCGCCAATCTGCAAAATGACCGCCGGGGACGAACCAGTTCCGGTCAACGCCGCGGCCTGGGGCGATCCGAACGCATTGTCTGCCAGTGAAAGCTTTGCCGTGTAGCCGATTGCCGCTTGAGGCGTGAAGGTCACGTAGAAAAAGCAGCTCGACCCGGGAGCGAGCGAGCTGCCACAGGCATTGGCTCCCGTGGTCATGGCAAATTCGGATGGATCTGTGCCGCCGAGGCTTGCGGCAATGCCGGTCAGCAGTTGATTGCCGGTATTAGAGAGTGTTATGACTGCCGGCGAGCTGGAGGTCCCAAAAGGGAGACTTCCAAAGGCCACCGGGTTGGGCGAGAGCATTGCGTTAGGGCCGGGTACGAAGCCGGAGAGAGCCACGGTTTCCGTTGAGGCTGGATTATTCAAAGCATTGGTGGTGAAGACGATGCTTCCGGTGAGCTCGCCTGCTTGCGTGGGGGTCAGGGCAGCCGCAACCTGGCAAAGCGTTCCCGGCTCGAGCACTAACCCGTTAGAGCAGCTATTGGAACCGGCCGGTTGGAATGCAAAGCCCAGGCTGGAACCGATAACTGCCACGCTGGAAACGGTCAGGCGTTCATTGCCGCCGTTGTAAAGCTCGGCGTTTTGCGCGGCGCTGGCTATGCTCACGGCTTGTTGGCCAAAGTCGATCGCGCCCTGCGAGCGGTCGACCTTGTCCAGATTGAAGTCAAAGGTTGTTCTGTCCAAATACCCCACGTAGAGCGTGCCATCAGACCCGAGAACAAATGTCTGGGGCAATACCGAGGCGTCGAGCATCGCCAGCACCGACTGATAGTTCGGGGGCGGCAGTTCGGCCACAAAATCCCCGGCAAAGATGGGGATAGTGTAAAGGGATCCGGCTGGGTCCACGGCCAGGTCAGTGGTTCCTCCACCTGTTCCTGCGATATCCAGACTGGATTGGCTGCCGCCGGCGAGCAGCTCGTTCACCTGGTCTTCGGAGCTGAAAAAAACATCGCCGGCACTGTCGACCGCTATCCAATTGGGCGTTCCATTCATCGGCGGGTCAAATGGGCTGGTCACGTAGGTCCCATCAGACTTGAGCTCGATCACTTGCTGGCATTCGTTCTCCAGAATGAAGAGATTCGACAGCGCATCGGTCGTAACCGCGTTGAGGTAATCCGGGTTCGCGCAAGGGAAAGGCATGGGCGGCGAGATGACAAGCGTGCCCTGAGTTTCCGTGACCGTATCCCAAGTGGTGAATTGACTATTGAAGTCGCCCGCATTGATATACAGAATCCCCGCGCCATCGATGGCGATCTCGGACGATGTATTGACGGTGACGGGCACGTTACTCATCACTCCCGCCGGAGTCAGGCTATACACGTTGCTGGCGCCCGCACTGCTTTGAACGTCGAGGTAAACCGTACCGTTTTCGCCCACGGTGCGCGGACGCAGGCTATGAGTCGAACCGGAGACGAGCTGCGTGATAACGCCTGGCTGGATCAGTGCCTGCGGCGACTGGCCCACTCCGCCGAGATACACCGTGGCGAGAGGGGTTGTGCCGTCCATCAGGAACAGCGCATCTTTCCGTGCTCCCGGCAGAGTAGGCGCAAAGGTGACCGGCACGGTGCAGATTTGGCCGCCCGCACTGGGCGTGCACTTCACGGCGCCGGCGGTGTAGTCGTATCCGTAGTGAATCGTCGCGGTAGGCACGTCCGTGCCGATAACGGAGAAAGATGCCGTCAACTGCTGCGCCACGGTGGGAGAGATGCCCACTGCCGCTGGATTGAATGCGAGGTATGGCTGGGCCGGAGTGGCGGTGTCCAATGCGACGGCTATGCCGGAGGAGCAGGCCAAGGCCACGCCTATCGCCAGCAGCTTGGGCACGCGCAATGCCCGGCCGCCGCGTGCCCAGGCGGGAACAGACATTCTGATTCTGCCGTTGAATCGATTTCTCAAAGCAACTCCTTACACTCCCGGATTTGGCCGGCGCCGCACGATGGGGGAATGAACATCTCTCGGCAAACTTGCCCCGGTGTCAGGAGAAGCTGATGGTCACCGTGACGGTGAGAACCTGGCCCGTACTGAGGGACTGAGCAGGGTTCTGTGCCGTGTTGAGAACGGTTCCAGTGAATTGCTGCAGCGCCAGACCGGCGTTGCCGGATTGAAGGTTAGCGGCAGTCAGCGTAGAGCACGTCTGCGGACTGATATTCGCAAGAGTGCCGGGAATAAGAAAGTCGCCGCAAGTTGCGTTCAGAGTTTCCACCGCATTGATGGTCACGCTCTGCGATGCCGTGTAACTGCCGATGAGCGAGAACGAAAGGGGGATGGTGCCGCCGCTGAGGTTGTTATTCAGTTGCTCCTTGAGGCCGCCGACGCAGGCAGAACCGCACAGGCTGGCTTGCGCCAATATGGATCCGAGGGGACCCGTCGCACTTGGGAGCAGGACTGCAATCGGAGTAGGGCTGCCCGAGGTGCAGACAACATTCTGGGTGAAGCCGGTGCCGTTGTTGGTGAGGAATGAGCCGGCCTGGGGGCACAATACGATCGCCCAGTCCGCACTGACGGCAAAACCTGACAACAGAAATGTGAGAGTGACATCCCCTTCCCCGGGTGTCAGAAGCGAATTCTCAAATTCTCGCGTGCTGACAAGCTTGCCGTTGGCGTCATGTACCACGAACTTCCAGTGGCCATGAATCTTGATGCCGCTGCCTTCCTGGTTGGAAGGCGCTGCGCCCTCATTCCCCCGCTCCGCCGCCTGCGGCGCCGACGGCTCTGCGTCGGGTAGCTTCGCGGCCGAGGCAGGCGCTACTGCCGCCGACCGCGTGGATGCACCCTGCTGCCCATATCCCAGGTGGCTGGCGGAGAGCATAAGCAGGATCCAGCACGCGCCAGCCAGCGAGTTCTCGAACTGCGAATTGCGCTTCTTGATTCTGACTTTCATTGCGATTTTCTCCCTGTTTGGTTTGGGTTCGTGTTCGATGCCGAGACTGCTTGCGGCGCTCCTGTTCGCATGAATCAGGAGAAGCTGATGGTCACCGTGACGGTGAGAACCTGGCCCGTGCTGAGGGACTGAGCAGGGTTCTGTGCCGTGTTGAGCACGGTTCCGGTGAACTGCTCGAGCTCCAGAATGGAATTGCCGGACGCAAAGTTAGCGGCATTCAGCGTAGAGCACGTTTGCGGACTGATATTCGCAAGAGTGCCGGGCGAAAGAAAGTCGCCGCATATTGCGTTCAGCGTTTCCACCGCATTGATGGTCACGCTCTGCGATGCCGTGTAACTGCCGATGAGCGAGAACGAAAGGGGGATGGTGCCGCCGCTGAGGTTGTTATTCAGTTGCTCCTTGAGGCCGCCGACGCAGGCAGAACCGCATAGGCTGGCTGTCGCCAATAGGGATCCGAGTGGGCCTGTTGGACTGGGGAGCAAGACTGCAATCGGAGTAGGGCTGCCTGATGTGCAAACTACATTCTTGGTGAAACCGGTGCCGTTATTCGTAAGGAATGAGCCAGCCTGCGGGCACAATACGATCGCCCAGTCCGCACTGACGGCATAACCTGACAACAGAAATGTGAGAGTGAAATCCCCTTCGACCGGCGTGATGAGCGAATTCTCAAAATCTCGCGTGCTGACCAGCTTGCCGTCGGAATCATGCACCACGAACTTCCAGTGGCCATGAATCTTGATTCCGTTGTTGCCTGGCGCGGATGAAGCGGCGGCCTGGTTCTCCTCTGATTCGGCATGTGCGATGAGAGGTTCGATCGCGGAAGGTCTTGCGCCCGGAGCGATCATCGCGGCACCGGCTTTCGCCGGTTGCAGAGGCGAACTCTGTTGAGCAAAGCCGGATTGGCTGGCGCAAAGCGTGAGGAGAACGCTGCAAGCGCCGGCCAGCGAGCTTTTGTATTGCGAGTTGCGCTTCCTGATTCTGAATTTCATGTTGGTTCTCTCCATGTTTGGCTTTGGTGTTGAATCCATCGTTGACGGGGGGACTGCATGCGTTGAATCGATCCAGATCATGGTTTGCCCCCGTCGGGCAAGACCTTGTTCGACGGCTTGGGGGTGGTGTTCCCGTCGATCGGATCGCTCCCCTCCGCGGGATTGGCGACTGTCCGCCGCACTAGGAATGAAAGCGTCTCCCGCTCCACGGTCACGGTCGTTCGCCGATGTCCGGTCCGCCCCGCACCGGGTTCAAGTTCTCCTGTGGTATCGTCTTGGTGCGCGGCCTCTTCGGTTGGAGGAGCCCGACGGGGTTCGATCTTCATGCTCGCTCCTGACGACCCGATCAATCCGGCTTCGCGTTGAACTCTGATCGCAACTAGAGCGCAGCGGAGTATTCCAAGTCTTGAATCGGTGCGAAAACATTTCGGAAAATTTGTGAAAGCAAGCTATGTCGTTGACAGAAAGTGACATCTATCGATTCGACGAGTTTGAGCTGGTTCCCTCCAGCCGCAGATTTTCCCGCAACGGAGCGCAGATTGCGCTCTACCCCAAGGCATTTGAGGTTCTGACATACCTGGTAGCTAACCCTGGACGGGTCGTAACCAAAGAAGAAATCTTCCAGTGCGTCTGGCCCGACTCCTTCGTGGAGGAGGGCAATCTTGCCCGGCAAATCTCATCACTGCGCAAAGCAATGGGTGACCGGTCAACCTGCATCGTCACCGTCCCGGGCCGCGGCTATCAGTTTGTAGCTACGGTGGATGGGGCTTTGAACAGCGGCGGGTCTTCTCAGGGCCACAGTGAAGAAGTTCTGGTACAGAGGGTGCGCGAGCGCACCCAGGTGGTAATCGAGGAGTCGTTTCCCCTTCCGGTCACCGCTCCCGCGCGGAGTGAGTTCTTTCGTCGAGTCTCCCGCCGGGTAATGGTGTGGTCTGTGCTGGGAGTGGTTCTGGTCAGCGCGGCCGCTACCTATCTATGGATACGCTTCTCGAAACCGCCGGAGTTACGCAACGTGCTGGTGGCGGACTTCCTGAATCTCACCGGCGACCCGACCCTGGACCTCACGTTGAAGGGCGCCTTTCTCGCTGAAATCGGGCAGACGCCCTGGATCCAGCTCATGGGCACGGGCGAGGTGAACAACGCCCTGGCCTCGATGGAAAAGCCCGCGGACACTCCCCTGTTTGGCGATACCGCGCTTGACGTTTGCAGGCGCAGCGGCTATCAGGCCATGCTCCGAACCAAGGTCGAGGGCTATCCAGATAAATTCGGCTACCGGATCGCCGTGGAGGTGGTCAACTGCGCCACAGGCTCTACATTGGCGACCTACAAGGCAAATGCCGCAGACAAAGATTCACTTCTGGGAGCCCTTGACTCGCTCGCCCTCCGAGCCCGACGGAAGCTCGGCGAGCCGAACCAATCGATGGAAGAGTTTCAAGTGAAGTACTTCAACGCGACCACCTTCTCATTTGAGGCCCTTCTGGCCTACAACCAGGGCGTGAAGCTGGGCCGAGCGGCGAAATTTCATGAGGCTATTCCTTATTTTGAAAAGGCAGCCGAAATCGATCCTAAGTTCGCCTGGGCACAATCCGCTCTGGCTGTTACTTATTACAATCTGGGCGATCGGCCCAAGGCAGCCGAATTCGCCCAAAAAGCCTTCGATCTTAGCGCCAATCTGACTCAATATGAAAAGCTCTACATCCGCTACAACTACTACCTGACGGCTCTCCACGACCTGGACGCCACCGAAAAAGAAGCTTCGGAGTGGACGCGAGTCTATCCTGGCGACGCGTCCGGCTGGGAAGCGTTGACGGACGCGGAGATTGAGCGCGGGAGCTTTGCGCAAGCCATCGAAGCGGGCGAGCGAGCGCTGAAATTGGCTGTGGGGCGCGCGCCATCAACCTACACCGTGCTCGCTCGCGCCTACATGCGCGCTAATCGCCTGGGCGACGCCAAGCGCATCCTTGCCGAGGCTCAGGCTCAGGGTCTCGATAGCCAACCGTCGCATGACATCCTTTTTAATATTGCGGCCATCGAGCACGACACACTTGGAATGCAACATGAAGTGGATCGGAGCAAAGGCAAGCCCGAGTTCGATGACATGTATGGAAACCAGGGTATCGTCGCGGCAGACGAGGGCCGATACCAGCAGTTTGAGGACGTCTACAAGACCATCATTCCTCAGGCCGCCAAGCAGGACGGCGCGGATGCTGCCGACAGCATGCTGTGGGAAGAAACTAGAATTGAGGCATCGCTTGGCCGCGAAGCCAAGGCCAGGGAACTCCTGAAAGAAGTTAAGGATCATAGCGCCATGTACAGCGCCGTCATCGAAGCGAGTGCCGGGGACGTCTCCGCGGCGGAAGCCTATATTAGACAGCCTGAGGAATATCCGCATGGGACGCTAGAGCATTTCGTTTATCTTCCCGAAGTGAAGGCCATGCTGGCGATGCGCCATCGGGACCCAGTCGCCGCGATTGCGGCGCTGGAACCCTCGATCCCTTATGAGTTAATTGCACCCGAAGTGATAGAGGTTCGCGGCAACGCTTACCTTGCCGCCAAGCAAGGAGAAAAGGCGGAATGCGAGTTCCGGAAGCTGATCGACAATCCAGGGCTGGACGACCCTCTTAAGCCCTGGACTGTGATCGCCCATCTCGGCTTGGCTCGCGCTCTAGCTCTGAACGGCGAAAAGCCCCAGAGCAAACGTGAATACGAGATTTTTTTTGCGTTGTGGAAAGACGCGGACCCCGATCTTCCCTTGCTGCAGCAGGCACACCGGGAATATGCGCAGCTTCGATGATGAACGCTCAAGCTCTCGGGGGCCACTTTATGATGGCAATTAAGACAGCGTTCTCGGATGCGGGTAGAAAGCCGGGCTCCAGTCGTTTATGACGGGCCACGTCACTCATCGGCTATGCTTACGAATCGTCGTTCTCAGCAATTTGACGTATAACCGGCTAGGGGTCACCTGATCAAGAGGAGCCAAAGAGAAGACAGGTTCATCATTGACCGATTAGCCTCATGGTCCGCCGCCGTGGAGGGCGGCAGCCATGATAAAGGCATCGGCGAAAAGCGCAAACGGCAAGAGGAACAGACCGAAGATTAAGCTCGGCATTCCCGATCTGGAACATTCGAAGAACGCGGTTCTCAGAAGCCTTGGTTCTCCCGATTCGAGGCGCGGATATCAGCACGCTATTGACGAATTCGTTGGTTGGTACTGTTCTGAGCCACGCCTGGCATTCAACAAAACCGTGGTTTTGCGTTATCGGTTTCACCTACAGGAGCGCGGCCTTGCTCCCGGAACTATCAACGTCCGACTTGCGGCTGTGCGGCGGTTGGCTTACGAGGCGGCCGACGCTGGTCTGTTGAGCCCCGAACTGGCAGCCGGAATCCATCGCGTCAAGGGTGTTCGGAAACTGGGTTCTCGTTTGGGCAACTGGCTTACGGCGGGAGAGGCGTCGGCGCTTTGGCAGCTACCCGATGGCCAGACCCTTACTGGAAAACGTAATCGAGCGATTCTGGCTATCCTTCTCGGTTGCGGACTTCGTCGCTGCGAACTTGCAAAACTCGCGATGAATAGCTTGCAGCGTCGCGAGGAGCGCTGGGCCATTGTGGACCTGATCGGCAAAGGAAGGCACATACGGACTGTCCCTGTACCGAATTGGGTGAAAGAAACCCTCGATACCTGGTTAACGGCAGCCAGCATAGAAAGCGGTCCGCTATTCCGATGTGTCTGCCGGGCGGGTAAACTCTGGGGAAACGGCATCTCAGAAAAAACAGTTTGGCACGTTGTCAAGAAAACCGCCGCAAGCATGAATATTCCGTGTCTTGCACCGCACGATCTCCGCCGCTCCTGTGCACGACTCTGCCATGATGCCGGCGGCGAGCTTGAGCAGATCCAATTCCTTCTTGGGCACGTGTCAGTACAAACGACGGAGCGCTACATCGGTTGCAAGCAGCGGTTGAGAGTCGCTGTGAACGACAGACTGGGCATCGAACCCGGGTGAATCATCCAGTGGCAACTGGAAGCGTAGGCCACTATTCGCCCAATTGAAAGTCAATTCCGTTCATATCACGAATTCTCCGTTAAACCGACTGCTCCGATGGTGCGAGGCTTGCGGGCTTCGTTACATCCGACTAGTTTTCCCTCCGCGTAGCTCAACCGGGCTCCGACATGGATTTACCCTCGTGACGATCTTCGAGATGCACAGAGAGACCTCCTCTTACGCCTGACATTACTGCACTCATCGAAGCAGCGTAGCAATGAGAAAGTGGTCTCTCGCGAAGGTATAATCCGCATTGCTATGGCTCTCCCTTCGGGTTCGAGGCTGGACAACTATGAGGTTCTTGGCTTGCTGGGCGCGGGCGGGATGGGCGAGGTCTACCGCGCTCGCGATTCGGTGCTGAGACGTGAAGTTGCGATCAAAATTCTGCCTCCCTTCGTCTCACAAAATCCGGAACGCATTCACCGCTTTGAACTGGAGGCACGAGCCGCTGCAGCACTGAACCACCCCAACATTCTCGCCGTCTACCAACTTGGTTCGTTTGAAGGCTCGCTATACCTGGTCACGGAGCTGCTCGAAGGCGAAACGCTGCGCACTCAACTCGAACGCGCGCCTGTCTTTACGCGCAAGGCGATCGAATACGCCGTCCAGATCGCCCGTGGCCTTTCTGCGGCCCACGAAAAAGGAATAGTACATCGTGACCTGAAACCCGAAAACCTTTTCGTCACCAAAGACGGACATATCAAGATATTGGATTTTGGTCTTGCCAAGTTGATCCAACCGCCGACTGCATCAGACGGCGACATGCCGACGCTCACTCATCATACGAGCCCTGGCCTGGTGATGGGTACCGTAGGCTATATGTCGCCTGAACAAGTACGCGGCAAAGGCGTCGACCATCGCACCGACATATTCGCGTTCGGTGCCGTTCTTTACGAAATGCTCTGCGGCGTACGTGCCTTCCATCGTGGCACCGATGTCGAGACCTTGACGGCCATCCTCAATGAGGATCCGCCGGCCATCTCGCAGGTTCTGCCAACGGCTCCTCCGGGGCTCCAAAGAGTAGTTCATCGCTGTCTTGAGAAAAATCCCGAGCAACGTTTTCAGTCTGCCGCCGATCTCGCATTTGCGATCGAAGCGCTCTCAGGATCGAACACAGCGCCAATCCCGCTTGCTGCCCCGCGCCAACACCTGTCTCGGAAATGGATGCGTTGGCTGCTCATTTCCGCAACGGTCTTCGCTATCTCCGCCCTGACCTTCTATCTGGTAGTGAAGAAGGACTCTGCGGTGCCGCATATCTCCGGGTACACGCAGATCACCCATTCCGGCAACGCTGGCGAGGTTTACGGAACGGACGGCGCTAGACTGTATCTCTCGCAAAACAGGTATGGCATTACGGAGGTCGCAGTTGCAGGTGGAGACGTTTCCCCAGTGAAAATCGACTTGCCGAATCCGTTTCTCGCGGATGTCTCACCTGATGGTTCCAAATTTCTGGTCTTCTCGCTCAACTCAGGTACCGGCCCCTCCCAGCCTTTCTGGAGCTTGAACATCCTCGGTGGAGCACACCAATATCTCGCCGCAGGAATAGACGCTTCCTGGTCGCCAGACGGAACCCTGGTCGCTTACACCACCCCCGACGGCAACCTTTTCCTTATCAAAAGTGACGGAACAGAAGGTCACAAGCTGGCTTCGATCGGAGGCAGAGGCTATGGCCCCAGTTGGTCTCCGGACAACAAGGCGGTTCGGTTCTCGAGAAGTGGTGGACTGTGGGAGATATCCTCCTCAGGAGCCAATCTCCATCCCTTGCTCCCTGGTTGGAAGGGCTACGTTTGCTGCGGTGGGCACTGGTCGCCTGACGGGCGTTTCTTCTTCTTCAATTCGGACGGGCAGATTTTCATTCGCGATGAACGTCGGTCTCTGGTTGGCAAACAAACGGCTCCCGTCCGGTTGACGACTGGCCCTATCGAATGGGGTAATCCTATCGCAAGCAAGGACGGAACAAAAATATTTGTGCAGGGCTCGATTCGGCATGGCGAACTGGTTAGATTCGACCCACAGACCAAACAATTCCAGCCTTATCTCGGAGGACTATCCGCGGATAACATGGCATTCTCGAAGGACGGCCAGTCCATCGCCTACGTTTCTTATCCTGACTGCATCCTCTGGAGCGCCAGACGTGACGGCAGCGATCGGGTTCAACTGAGCAGTCCACCCACATGCCCGCTACAGCCGACATGGTCACCGGATGGCTCACAAATTCTTTTTGTCGATAGTTCAGATGAGGACGGCCCAAAGGCGTTCCTCGTGCCATCGCATGGAGGCAGTTCGCGACGACTCGTTCCTAACGACACAGAGATGGAAACAGACCCGAGCTGGTCTGTGGACGGGACGAAGATCGTCTTTTCGAACAGCCGGTTTGGAGGTAAAGACCCGAACAGCGTACTGAAGATTTTCGATTTCAAGAGCGATCAGGTGTCAACGCTACCCGGATCGACGGGATTGTTCGCTCCGAGATGGTCCCCTGATGGTCGGTCGATCGCTGCGATTCGTATGAACTCCACCGGCTTGAACGTCTTCGACATCAAAACGCAGCGATGGTCCAATCCATACAAGGGGCTTATTGGTTATCAATCTTGGTCTGCGGACAGCAACAGTATCTACTTTCTGAACTTCCTGGAAAATCCTGCCGTGCTCCGAGTCCGCGTGGAGGACGGCGTTACTGAGCGCGTCATCGATCTCAAGGATTTCCGCTACACGGGGAACGCTAGCGGATGGATGGGCCTCGACCCTGCCGGTGCGCCGCTATTTCTCCGCGATCTGAGCACTTCCGACATCTACTCTCTGACTCTTTCACAAAAGTGACAGCCTACTTACCTGTTGGGCAGGAAGAAGCCGTGCCTTCTCATTCTGGTCCGAATTCACGGACTTGAGTCGCCCGAATGATCGTTGACAAAGGGCATTTTGCGCACACATCCCCACGGGAACGTAACGGCCACGCGCTCATTTGGGCCAGCGTGTCAACTTCATCGAAGCGGATTTAGTAATTAGGATGTGAGACTATTTGATCCGTTTCGCGTACAGATCAGTTCCTCCTTCGTGCAGGATCAGCTCCGTCGCCCGGCCGCTGCTGTCCGTCACAAAAGTGATTTGCGCGTCAAAGCTCTTGAAGAAATAATCGCGGACGGTCTCAGGAAATATCTGAATCTTCTGCTGGCCTGGGAACTGCACGAACAAACGATCATCTGCCCGGGAGATGGTTATAGCGACCGAAGTCGCTTCATAGCCTCCGATGTAATTGTCGTATAACTTCGGGTCGACGGCGATCTCCGTGCGGACCCGGGGAGAGAGTCCCAGCACGATCTCCAGGAGCCGTGTCGCCAGCGCGGACGCGCCAGGAGCATCCGAATTGATCAGCACCACGACGCCGGCCCGCGCCTCTGGGGCAATCAGCATCATCGCGCTGGCTCCCTGCTGCGAGCCGCCGTGACCGACATCTCTTACACCGTCCGTAGCTCCCAATTGCCATCCCAGCCCATAGGCCATCCTTCCAAGCCTGTCCGACGGCATTTGCGCGCTCCACATGGTGTCTCGTGTCGCGCTTTTGACCAGCTGATTGTTCAGAATCGCTACCTCAAATCGGGCCATGTCGGGCGCGGAAGAGAGCCAGCCCCCGCCGGGGACTTTGTAGCTGGAATCCAGGAATTCCGCGTTGACCACGGTGCCGGACTTATCTTTTGAATAAAACCGCGTACGAAGCGGGATAATCGCGAAGCGATCATCCGGAAGCGTTTGCAGCATAACGACTCATCGTCGGGGACGTGCTCTTTCTGCTGAACAGCTTTCATTTCAGCGTTAAGGAAGCGAGCTTTGTCACGACGGATTCACAGGGACACGTACTTGAGTTTTACAGAAAGCCGCTGGCTAAATTCGGCGAAGTGCTGGAATGCGACCATGGGAAGCCGGTAGGTTCATTGAGCACGACTAAAAGCGGGCTAACATGCGGCGACCGCAAGAATGGTGGTGTGACTGTGAATGAAAGCGACGACGATCACGAACTTCGGGCGGGGACGCCGGAGCAGTTCTGGATCGTTGGGGTGGATGACGCCAAGAACGGCAAGACGAAGTTTGGGCTGGTCGCACTGGTGCTTCCGAAGGATGAGGGCAGCAAATAGACGGAATGCCATCTCCACCGCAGTGACCCTCAATCCCCACACACTCGGGGTGGGCTATTCGTCAGGCATGTGTCCGAGATGCCGACTACACAGCTACATGGATAATCTGTGAGCGTGCGCAATATTGTGAAGGCCGGTTCGGGCGAGAGGCGCGAGCGGCCCAAACCGGCGCTTCGATTTGCGGATGCGCCGGTTCGACCGCAGTTCGATGGGCGCTAGGGAACTACCGTAGCAGTCACCTGAGAGCTGGCGTTCGTGAATCCCGAGGGTGAGGTTATCTTGATGAGCGTTGAGCCGGTGTTCAGCGGCTGGAAGGAAGTTGTCTGCGAATTCGGATTGTCGTCCCCTTGGAAGGTTACGGGATTCACGGTGATCTTTCCGACGGGGCTAGTCCCACTCTGATCTGTCAGCGTCAATGTCGCCTTGGTATTCGGTTGGTTCGGCCGAAGCTGTTGCACCGCATACACATTTGAGAACATTGGATCGAGCGCCGCCGGGACGACGGTCAGAGTCGTCGGATTGTCGCTGACGTGGGTGGTGAAATCACTCGCTTGCAGTGCGAATCCTGAAGGATAGAGGGTCATCGTCCCTGTCCCGTTTGCATATCCCGAGGCAGACATTGTGATGGTGGCCGTACCGCTTCCCGCCAGCGCTTGTACATAGAAGGCGGGAATGGACTGCTGCCCGGCTGCCAGGCTAAGCGTTAGTGTCCCTGTTCCCGTGGTAGTGCCGGTAGCCGACAGCAACAGCTTAGTTGTGTCGGAACTCGTGACCGTAACCGTGCGGCCGCCCGTTGGCGCAGGCTGAGCGAGGGTCCCGTAGGTCGTTGTCTGAAGATTCTTTCCAATCGTTGCCGCCACCACGTTGATTGCCGGTGCGGTCACGGTAAAGACAGCCGTCTTATAGTTTCCAGGTGTAGAGTAGCCGCTGGGCGTGCTGCTGAAGCCGATCGTTGCCACTCCGCTTGCGGTGCTGGTTGGAGTAAATGTGGTTTGCAGCTGCGTGTTACCTGGATTGAAGACGATCGAACTCGAACCAAGCGTTCCAACCGCAGTATTGCTGTTACTAAGGCCTACGGTCACCGCTGGGGCCCCTGGTCGCAGGGTTAAAGTTTGGGTGTAATCAGCTGTGCTTGGATCGAGCTGAGAGAAGGTCACGTAGACCGGTGACGCCGGAGAGAAGGTCGTTGTCGTAGTGTCCGACTGCACGATAAAGCCAGACTTGACAAATGTGACGGTCATCGTCGACGAGTTATATCCCGGAATCGTCTCGGTTACGGTGGCCGATCCAGTGTTGCTCAGACTCTGAATGTAGAACGACGCTCCGAATTGCGATCCGGCCGCGACCGGGAGGGTTATAGTTCCCGCACCAACTGCGGTTGCACTAGCCGAAACCAGCAGCTTGCCGGTATCACTTGAAGTCAGTGTGACCGTTCGCCCGCCTGTCGGCGCTGGCGCTGCGAGCAGGGGATCAAAGGCGCAGCTTTGCCCGTTTTTGCCAATCGTAAGAGCGTAGGTGTTAACGGCCGACCCGAAGCAGGAAGTGAAGCCTGAGTTCGGGGCAGTTACGGTAAAGACGGCTGTCTTATAGTTCGACGGCGTCAAGAAACCGGTTGGCGTGCCAGTAAAACTGATCGTGGCTGTGCCTGTCGCGACCGTAGTAAACGTCGTCTGATGCTGAGAGTCGCCCGAATTGAAGACCAATGAGCTTGCTCCAAGAGTACCGACCGAGGTCTTGCTGTTGGCCAATCCGACTGTTATCGCCGAGAGGCCCGGCCGGAGAGCGAGTGAGTTGGTGTAGTTAAGCGTCGTTGGATCGAGTTGAGCGAAAGTCACGTAGACAGGAGAAGGCGAAGCAAAGGTTGTCGTGCTCGTTGTTCCCTGCAGGATGAAGCCCGACGGGGTAAGCGTGACTGTCAGCGTCGCCGGATTGAATCCTGGGGTGCTTTCGGTTACGGTGACCGTTCCGCTTTGCGACAAGGCCTCCAAATAGAAAGCGCTTCCGGACTGTGCCCCTGCTGCTACATTCACGGTGATGCTCGTGGCCCCGACAGCGGTCGGGCTACTCGACAGCTTTATCTTGCTTGAGTCGCTGGAAGTGAGCGTGACTACACGTCCTCCGGTTGGAGCGGGCGCCCCCAGTAGGGGAGCGAATGCGCAACTCTCTCCATTCTTGCCAAGGGTATATGTGTATGTCGTATAGGCTGACCCGTTGCACGAGGTGAAGCCGGAACTCGGAGCAGTCACCGTGAACACAGCAGTTTTGTAATTGGAGGGCGTAAAGAAGCCTCCCGGCGTAGTGGGGGTGATCGTTGCGGTTCCGGCGGCTGTACCGGACGGCGCGAAGGTGGTTTGTTTCTGGGAATCTCCGGGGTTGAATACTATCGAGCTCGACCCAAGCGTCCCCACTGCCGTATTGCTGTTGGTGAGCGCGACCGTAACCGGCGACAGCCCTGCACGAAGCGTGAGGCTGCCGGTGTAAGCGCTCGTAGTTGCGTCAAGTTGGGAAAAGGTCACGTAGACCGGCGATGGAGTAGAGAAGGTCGTGGTCGAGGTGGTGCCCTGAATAATGAATCCGGACTTCGTCAGTGTGACCGTCAACGTGGACGGACTATAACCCGGCACGGTTTCGGTAATGGTCGCCGTCCCTTGATAGCTCAGCATCTGCAGATAAAAAGTGTTGCCCGTTTGCGAACCCGCCGCCACATTCAGCGTAATTGCGCCTGTTCCGACGGTAGTTGGACTTGTCGACAGCAGAACCTTGCTGCTGTCACTTGATTTCAGCGTCACAACGCGCCCTCCGGTAGGCGCAGGGGCCGCCAAGAGCGGAGCAAAGGCGCAGCTTTGGGAGTTCTTGCCGAACGTGACTGGATAAGTGGTGTAACCCGAACCAAAGCAGGAAGTAAATCCGGAGTTAGGCGCGTTTACGGTAAAAATGGCGCTTGTGTAGTTAGACGGCGAAAAGAAGCCCGACGGTGCGGCGGTTACGGTGATCGTTGCGGTGCCCGCGGCTGTTCCTGTCGGCGTGAAGTTGATCTGTTTTTGTGAGTCGCCCGGATTGAAGACGATTGAGCTGGAGGCTAGCGTCCCTACCGCCGTATCACTGTTGCTCAACGCAACCGTAACTGGCGACAGTCCTGGACGAAGGGTCAGGCCGCCGGTGTATGCGTTCGTCGTTCCGTCAAGTTGGGCGAAGGTCACATAGACCGGTGAAGGACTTGAGAACGTAGTGGTGGTCGTTGTGCCCTGGATGATAAAGCCGGATTTAGTCAAACTAACCGTCATCGTGGATGGGTTATAGCCCGAGACTGTCTCGGTAATCGTTGCGGATGACTGATAGCTCAATGTCTGCACATAGAATGATGCGCCTGTTTGCGATCCTGCTGGGACGGTCACGGTGATGCTGGTACTCCCCGCCGCAGTGGGGCTTGTCGACAACTTGACCTTGCTGGAATCACTTGAGGTCAGCGTTACCGTGCGACCTCCGATGGGCGCGGGTGCAGCCAGTAACGGGACGAAGGCGCAGGTCTCGCCGTTCTTGCCCAGTGTGATCGCAAAAGTGGTATAGACCGAGCCATAGCAGGACGAGAAGCCCGAGTTGGGTGTGGTCACGGTATAGACCGCGGTGTTCAAATTTGCAGCCGCAGAGTATCCGGTCGGGGTGCTATTCAAGCTGATCGTTGCCGAACCTGAGGCCAGCGGGTTGAACGTTGTCTGCTTCTGCGAGTCACCGGGGTTAAAGACGATCGAGCTTGATGTAAGCGTTCCTACGGTCGTATCGCTGTCTTTCAGTGCAACGGTGACAGCGGGCGCGCCCGCTCGCAGCGTCAATGAGAGCACGTAGTCTTTCGTCGATGGATCAAGCTGCGCAAAAGTCACATAAACGGGAGAAGGCGCAGCGAATGTGGTGGTACTAGTGTTGGACTGCACAATGAAGCCGGAGGGAACAAAGCTCGCGGTCGCCGCCCCGCTGGAGTAACCGGTCGCGGTCGCGGTGATCGTCGCTGTGCCGGAGTTGGAGAGGGCTTGCGCATAAAATGTTGGAATTTGGGTCGAACCGGCCGCGACCTGCACAGTGATGCTGCTCGTTCCCGTTCCGCCGACGGTCGTGGATAACAACAGCTTTGAGGCGTTGCTCGAGGTCAGAGTCACATTAAGATTTCCGGCAGGCGCCGCCACCGCAACTGTCCCGTAAACCGACGCGATTCCGTTGAGCCCCAAGGGGAAGGACGGAGAGCCGTACGTGGCTGAAAGAACAGCAATTCCCGGCGTTGAGTTGACCGTGATGGCCGCTGAGGCCGAGACGGCTCCCGATGCCGCAGCGTGCAACGTAGTGGATCCCGCTGCTACACCCGTGATGGTCACGGTCGCTGTCGAGGACCCTGCCGGAATTGTAACTGTCGTCGGCACAGTCGCTTTGGATGTGTCGTCGACCGTGGTATTGATCACGAAGCCGCCCGTTGGCGCGATGGATGATGCGCTTAGAGTCAGCGTTGCGGTGTGTCCGATCTGGACGCTCTGGCTCGAGGGATTGAGCGTCAGAGTAATCGACACTGTGACATTTTGGATGTCCGATGCATAGCCCGAGGCGCTGCCCGTCACATTGAGCGCTCCGAGCGTGCCGCCTTTGATAGTTGGTTGCGTCGTGGGCGTTGTTTGCCCGGTCGGTATGATCACGGGATTTGGGGAAACTGTCGCCGTCCCGGGACCGCCGCTGCTTGCAAAGGCGATGCTGACATTGGACGTTGCCGCGGCCCCGATGCTGATTGGGTAAGGCAAGGTCTGGCCCGGTGCGACGGTTAGATTATGGGGTAAATTTATCGCCTTGCCGGCGGGCACAACGGTCACGTTGACCGAGCTGGTTCCATAGCCGCCCGCGGCAACGCTCGCGCTGAGCGTTGCTGTATTGACGGCAACGCCTGTAGCGGTAAAGGAAGCTGTCGTCGAGCCCGCCGCGATGGCGACAGTGGCTGGAGAGATTGTGGCGGTTCCGGCAGCATTCGTGGCCAGCGCAATCGTAACTCCGCCTGTGGGCGCGGGGTTCGCCAGAGTGATCGTACCCGGAACGACATGGCCAACTCCAACGCTCGTGAAGGGCAGAGACATCGTCAATTGGCGAAGGCTCACGCTCGCACTCACTGTTCCATTCGTAAAGCCGGTGGCGAAGCCGGTGAGAGTGGCGCTTCCGCTGTTCGCGGCGGTTGTCACGTTGAAGGTGGCATCGGTTTGTCCGGTAAGAACACAAACGGAAGTCGCTGGATTCTCCGTGGCCGTGGATATGACGGCGATGGAGGGGACGCTAAACGCAAGCTGAATGATCTGGCCGGCGCAAGCGGAGCCGCCAGTGTCGGCGGCGGCGGGTTCGATATTTACATCCCCCGTCGTATTGCTATAGGTCAACAGACTGCTGTTATTGAGGGTCACGGTGATGCTGCCAGTGGTCAACGGGGTGACGGCGGACGCGATTGCGATTGCACTGGGCGCAGAGCCGGTCGAGTAGGAGATTCCTGACTCCAGATCGGGTGTGAGCGTTTCCGAATTCACCAGATAGCGAGTGATACTCTCATCTGCCGGACTTACGGCGTAGATATACTTTCCGGTCGGCTCTGTCGCCAGTATTAGCGAGCCCGCGGGCGCACCTTCACTCTGAGACGCGAGATTGAGCTTTCCGGTCGATGGTTCGACGGCAAGCCGCGACATGCTTCGTTGAAGGAGTCCGCCGATGTAGAACGAATTTCCATCCGCGGCGGCGACGAGCTCACCAGGCGTAGAAATCCCAGCTAATCCCGAGGCGGGCTCTACAGAGAGGCTGCCGCTGTTTTCATTGAGGGTGTAGACCTGCACCGACCCGGACACGATGTCAGCGGCATAGAGCCAAGCGCCCGAGCTCGATATTGCCAAGGCATTGGCAGATGCAGCGACTCGGAAGGGGGAGCCCGCGATCTCTTGAAGGAGGCCGGTCGCTGTTTCCATCGAATAGACTGAGACTATGCCTGTGCTGGAGTCGCTGACGTAGACGAAGCGGCCGTTCGGTGAAACGACAATCCCCGACGGGCTTCCCCCGGTGGCAATCGGCGAATTTTTGAGCATTTTGAGATCGCCGGATTGCGGGTCAATTGAAAATGCGGCGATGGATCCGTCGAGCGAATTTGCGGAAAACAGATATTTGCCACCCGAGTCGATAGCCATGTGCGCAGGTCTGCCTCCCGCGCGGATTGCCGCACCCGCTGCCTCCAAACTCCCGTCAGACGCAATGCGATAAGCCGAAAGCGAAGATGAGTCGCGGCTGGCGACGTACAGGTGTTTTGCATCAGGGCTCACCACGGCCGCGGTTGGCCCGTTCTCTGTTCCGAATGGCGATCCGGCGACAGGTGACATCAAGCCGGTGGTTCGGTCGATCTCGAAGGCCGAAATGTCGTTGGAATCGTGATTCGTGACGTATGCGAATCGTGGGCTGGGGCGGTCCGTGACTTTACCTGATAGTCCCGCGTGAGCCTCGCCAGCAGCGGTTTGGTCGCGCTGGCTCATCGACTGAAGATAAACAGAGGCTTTTGTGCCCTCTCCGGTCGACTGCGCTGCGCATATCGCGCAACATAAAACGACGAATACTAAACAGACGGCAACCAGACTCTGGCGGTTACGCATTGGGGGCTACCTCGAAGGAGTTTCAGAAGCGTGAATTATGCTCCGAAAGGTAGTGAGTCGTCGAGCAGCATCGTTTCAATAAAGTTACGGGCAGCGCGGGAGGTCTTTCCCGCCGACCCTCAACAGAGAGACCCCTAGTCTGACATTGCCGGCAAATCCGAGCGTTTTTCTGGCCATCAGAGAGAATGGTCGGAACAAGAACTCCGGGGCGGCCCCTCCGTCTTGGCGGTGGCGTCGACCTCAGCTAACGAAAGGTCGTGGCATCTTTGTAGGACTTCGTCCGATCGAGAACGAATCCCTAGTGGCCGTATAACGTTAGGACCCTGTCTGAACTACCGCCCGGCGAAACACGGAAGCGCCAGGCCAGTCCTCTGAGGTAAAGTTGCCGAAAAACGTTAGGACCCTATCGGAGCTGCCGCGAGGCGAAACTCGGGAGCGCCAGCGTTGCCGGTGGGTCAGATTCGATAGGGCGGTTTCAAGTGAGTCGCTTGCGTTTGCGGCGGATGCGGATTTCTATGGGTTTTCAATCGGACTCTTGCTGCAAGACCGCGTCACGACTGCGTGGGAACGGCTCAGATGAGAGAAACAGCAAATCACGATAGCTCCATTATGCTCCCAGCATGGAGGTCCTGCACACAAGAGAATGCCCGATTCTTGGTACGCGTAGCGTCCGCCGCGCGAGCGGCTTACTTGAAACCGGCTAATGAGATGGTCCGCCGCTTGATCTACCTGCTTAGGCAGGTGGATCGTGGTGGCAGCTTCTAACAATGAGGATCATCGGTATGCAGATCGTTTCGGTTGGCATCGATCTTGGCAAGACGACGTTTCACCTGGTCGCACTTGGCGCTGCTGGCAAGGTGCTTGTTCGGAAGAAGTTCACCCAACGGCAGCTGGTGACGTACACCGCGAACATGCAGACGTCGCTGATCGGGATGGAGGCATGTTCCGGAGCACCTTTTCTGGGACGCGCGTTGCGGAAGCAGGGCCATGATGTGCGGCTGATCGCGGCCCAGTTTGTGAAGGCGTTCGTGAAGTCCAACAAGAACGACTTTGTGGATGCGGAGGCGATTCGCCGAAGCTGTGGAGCGCAAGAACATGCGCTTCGTCCCGATCAAGACCGATGACCAACTCGATCTGCAGGCCATCCACCGCGTTCGTGATCGTCTGATCTCTCGACGCACTGCCGTGATCAACCAACTTCGCGCGTTCCTGCTCGAGCGAGGTCTGGTGTTCGCAAGAACTCCAGCCAAGCTGCGGGCTGCGTTACCCGACATTCTTGAGAACGCCGATCTTGATCTGACACCTCAGATGCGGAACCTGATCGAACTTCTTTGGAAGGAGTGGAAGACTGTCGAAGACCAGATTAGAGGACTCAGCCTTGACCTGGAACGGATCTCAGCCGCCGACCCGGGATGTACCCGCATCCGGCAGATTCCGGGGATCGGGTCTATCGTGGCCACGGCCATCGTTGCCGCCATCGGCAACGGCGCAGCTTTTCGGAAGGGACGCGACTTTGCTGCGTGGCTTGGTGTCGTGCCGCGGCAGTATTCCACTGGAGGCAAGGCGAGGTTGTTCGGTATCAGCAAACGAGGCAACGTCTACCTACGCAAGATCCTCATTCACGGAGCACGGGCTGCAGTGCTGCGGATTAAACGCGATCGGGCACCGATCGGAGCCTGGCTGGATGCCCTCGATGCCCGCGCTCCGAAAAATGTCGTCGTGGTGACGATGGCCAACAAGCTGGCGCGCATCGCATGGGCGGTGCTCTCCAGCGGAGAAGACTACAGACCACAGAGCAGCAGCATGGCCACAGCATCGTGAACTAGCGCGGAAAAGACGCCTGCGGCTTGGAAGGGCTGACGCGCTCCCACTTTACCGCACTACGACGACGGCTTGAATTTCCCCACCGAGGTCTGCACAGAAACGGCAAGGACGAAAGAACAGTCACAACGGCGTGTCTGGAAACCTGATGTCCGAATTGGTTAGCAACACCGACCGGCTAATAAGGACAGATACGCGCGCAACTCATCCTGGCCAGGAGCGATGTGTGCCCCACAAAAGGCCGAATACATTTGCGCAGACTTGTCTTCTCGCCCTCAGCTCTTTCCTTGCAGTCGGACGGCGGACCATACATAGTCGGAGGAGTGGCCCGTCGCCCACCATGTGTCCAATTTGCCGACTAATCGGCCACTTGGAAGCCTGGGCGCCTTGTGAGAAGCTTGCGCGATGCACCCAAGTTGACCAATTCAGAATCAACCGGCTTACACTCGGACGAGCACGACATCGCTCCAGCCTGGAGCACGATGGATTAGTTCAGCCGCAAGGATCAGTTCAGCTTGGAATACTCCACCTGAGCTTCTCTATAGATCGGTATGTCCCGGTCGGCATCCTTCCACAAGCTGAGGAATTCCTGATAAGACTTGCGCGCAGCAACCTTGTCGCCCGCCAAAGCCTGCGCTCGCCCAAGCTGCAGCGGAGCCAGCGCTCCGGTGACAAATCTGCCGACGATTCCAGGGTGATCGACAAGCTTTTGGAATTCCTGGGCGGCGTGTATCCCGTCGCCAAGTTGCATATAAGCGAGCCCCCGCAGGTATGCCGGATACAGACTGTTGAAGGGATCCGCGGACGCCAGATCGTACTTGGCAGCGGGACGTAAGGTCTCGATTGATCCTGCAGCGTCTTTCTTCCACAGTTGGATTGCGGCGCGAATTGCCGGCAACGAATAATTTTGCATGATGGTATCTTTCGGGAAGTCGCTGCCGAGAGAGTCAGCAAGCGCGGTCGCTCTCTCAATCTCTCCGGTACGGGCCAGGAGCAAAGCCATCATCAGCCGCGTTCCTCGATCATGAACGCCGTTTGCGGCACGTGCGGTTAGTTTCTTGGCGTCATGGATGTTGCCGGTTTCAGCTTCCTGTAATGCCAGATTCTCGACGCTGCTGATGACCTCGACCTCGAGTTTCATCTTCTCAGCGCCTTCTATTCCTCGCTCTAACCATCGTTGGCCGTCGATAAAACGCCCGAAGTATAGCTGGGCATTCGATTCTCCAAATAAGACCAACTCCACATCTCTCTCGTTAGGCCTTTTCACAGCCCAGGATAATTGCTCTTCCATAGCGGGTTTGTCGCGATCCAGGAATACCGCTAAATGCATCCAGCTCCGGAGTACGGCCGAATCGATACCCTGGGCTCGCGCTTCATTGAAGGCAGCTCTCGCTTCGTCGGTTTGGCCAGCGTAGATGGCAGCTTGCATGAAGTTGCCGTAGGTTGCAGACGATGGCAAGAGGCGCACTGCTTCGCGGGCTTCGCTTGAGGCTTCTTCATATCGGCCCAAGGTGATCAGGCAGAAGCCGAAGTTGATGTGTGACCTTATATCGAGGGGAAAAAGATGCGTCCACTCCTTATAAACGGGAACCGACTTTTCAAGATCTCCGGTAACGACGTCGTAATAGAGTGTCTCTAACAGAAATCGAGTGGGGCCGGTCAGTCGGTCACGCAACTCGTAGGCCCTCGTTTCTGCGGCCGATGCCTCGGTCTCCTTGCCAAAGTTCGAATAGAGTGCGCCGAGCGCTGTGTATGCCAGCGCCAGCTGGGGATCGAGACCAATTGCGCGTTGGTAATATGAAGCAGCTTGGGGATCCCGTGCCATGTGACGCCGAAACCCTGCACTCAAGAGCTGGAGCGCTTCGAGCGAAGAGGAGGTTGCCACCTCAAGTGGTTTGCTAAACTCGGCCACGGACGCCTTCGGCTCTCCCATTTTGCGCCGCAAATCTTCTCCCAGCAGTCCAGCCGCGTGCACGATCTCATCCCTGCTTGCGACGTCCAGCGTGACGGTTGCAATGATCTTTCCGGTCTGGCAGTCGGTGCCCTGTAATTCAAGACGAAAGCGATTGCCAGAGTCTGCAATCGAGCTTGCGATCACGGCGCGGCTATGGGTGCGCTGGCAAACATCGCGGGCCACCTCGGGCGACACCCTGGCATCGTCCGGCAGGTTCAGCAGTTTCATCGTGCCGCGCACCTTGTCCGGGCCCAGGATATTCAGGAAAGGCGTCTGCTCGAATTCCACCCGGAGTGCAGTATTCAGGGCATCGTCAAATACCGAATCGCTGGTCTGATTGGCAATGTCCGCCAACACGACCGTATCGTTGGCCGAGAGTCGCGGCGAAGTACGCCAGCGCCAGAGGGCGATGCAGGCGACGCTTACGGCCACCAATAGTGTGAGTACACCGAGCCACTTCCAGATGTTGGCGCCAGCTTGGACGAGGGTCGCGTCCGATATTGCCTCAGTAGCTTCCGCTGTATCGATCTGTCGTTCTCCGCTGCTTTCAGTCACTGGTGTAGGTTCGGGGGCGGGCTGTAGCCATTCAGCTGCGGGAATCAGCCGGTAACCGCGCCTCGCGACCGTTTCGATGTATTGCGGTTCATCGGCGGAATCGCCCAACACGCGCCGCAGGGCAGCGATCGTGACATTAATAGAGTGGTTGAAATCTACGGTCCTGTCGTCGGGCCACAGAGACCGTTTGATCTCGTCCCGAGTGACGACGCCGCCCCTCAGTTCAAGGAGCATTTGCAGAATACGGAAGGGCTGCTCCTGCAAGAAGACTTTGCCGCTCTCCTCGGGGCTGGTCCGCCAAAGCTCGCCGCTGCGGAGATCAAGCTCGAAGGCACCGAAGCGTACGCGACCAGAATGAACTGAGCTCGGCGGGGTCATCGGTACGAGTCTAACCGATCGATTCGCAATAAATTTTGAAGCGCGATGATGTGGCCGGAGCAGCGGCAAACCACTGAAAATGCGTCGCTTCGGCATTTGACCTCTATTTGACCGTTATTTGAGGGCGCCGGCATTTACTCGGAAGCGTCTCTTCTCCAGACTCGGAAAAGTATCGAGTCTGCGAAGCCAAACAGGAGACGTCGGGCATGTCTGAAGAGAACAAGAAGGCGACCATCGCCTACTTCGAGAAATTGATTAATGAATTCGATCCCGCCGCTGCGATCGCCCTGTACGGCGGCCCGAGTTACAAGCAGCACAACCCCCTGATCGAGGATGGCTGGGAGGGCCTGACGAAGTTCGTGACATGGCTTCACAGTAATTTCCCCAAGGCTCATTTGGAGATCAAGCGGGCATTTGCAGATGGAGATTTTGTGGTCCTGCACAGCGAGTGGGTTCGTTCGCCCGGCGAGCGGGGCGAAGCGGTCGTCGACATCGTGAGGTTTGAGAACGGCAAGATAGTCGAGCACTGGGACGTCATTCAGCCGATTCCCGAGACGGCGAAGAACAACAACAGCATGTTTTGACGAGACCGCACCGGCGGTGATTCCCGCTCAAGGCTCAACGTGAGAACCACATCTTTATGGAGAACCATGGCGTACGCTCCAATCCTCACCGAGGCACAGATCGAGCGCATCAGCCGCGTCGCCTCGCCCCGGCAGGTGGCTGAGGCAGAGGTTCTCTACGAGCCAAACGACGAGACGCCACCGGCTTTCATCGTGATCTCGGGCTCAATCCGAATTGTCGCCATCGGTGGCGGCGAGGAGCGGACGGTCACCACCTACACTGCAGGCCAGTTCTCAGGCGAGCTTCTGATGATCTCCGGTCGGCGATCGATCTATCGGTGCCAGGTCGTCAAGGCCGGTACTCTGCTCGAACTGAACGCCAAGGATTTGCGCGCGCTCATCGCCAAAGATGCGGAGCTAAGCGACATATTTATGAAGGCCTTCCTGGCTCGGCGGCTTTCGTTGCGGGATTCAGGGCAGGGCAATGTAGTGGTGCTCGGATCGAGGTATTCGGCCGAGACACTCGCACTGCGCGAGTTCCTCACCCGCGACGGTCACCCTTTTACTTACTTCGATCTGGATGCCGATCCGCTGACCCAGGAGCTGCTGGATCGTTTCGGAGTTACGCCAAGCGATATCCCGGTTGTGATTTGCAACAACTCCGAGGTGTTGAGAAATCCGTCACCACACGAGCTTGCCGAGAAGCTGGGATTCAACAGCAACATCGACGATTCGCAGGTCCGCGATCTGGTGGTCGTTGGAGCGGGCCCTGCCGGACTAGCGGCCGCAGTTTATGCCGCCTCGGAGGGTCTGGACGTCCTGGTGATCGAGAAGGCTGCTCCGGGAGGGCAGGCTGGCTCGAGTTCAAGAATCGAAAACTACCTCGGATTTCCTACCGGGGTGTCGGGCCAGGAACTGGCCAGTCGCGCGATCGCGCAGTCGGAGAAATTTGGCGCGAAAATAATGGTCGCCCGCGCCGTCAGGCGCTTGCACTGCGACCAGCGACCCTACCGGGTAGAGCTCGACGATGGGCAAGAGGTTTTGGCCCGCGCCATCGTGCTGGCTACGGGCGCCTACTACAACAAGCCGCTGCTCCCGAAGCTCGACGAGTTCGCGGGCCGGGGAGTTTATTACAACGCTACTTTCATGGAGGCGCAGCTCTGCGCGAACGAGAAGGTGGTTGTGATCGGCGGTGGCAACTCGGCCGGACAGGCCGCGGTTTTTCTCTCTCAAAACACGGCAGGCGTGGACATGCTGGTGCGGTCAAAGAGCCTCGCCGACACGATGTCGCGCTATCTCATTCAACGGATTGAGGAGAATCCCGCGATCGAAGTGCATTACTGCCATCAGTTGAGCGCACTGGAAGGAAATGGTCACCTCGAGCGCCTCTCATGGATTGATAAGAACACCGAGGCCATCTCCAGCCATCCGATTCGGCACCTCTTCGTGATGACAGGTGCTTCGCCCAAGACAGACTGGCTCGCTGGATGCCTTTCTCTTGACAGCAAAGGTTTCATTCTCACTGGCCGCGACCTTGAGATTGCGACCCCGCCTGTCGCGTGGCCGTTATCCAGGCTGCCGCACATGCTGGAAACCAGTCTTCCCGGGGTCTTCGCAGTGGGAGATGCCCGATCTGGAAATGTAAAGCGTGTAGCTTCTGCGGTTGGCGAGGGGTCGATCGTCGTTCACATGGTCCATCAGGCTTTGGCCGAATCATAGACGCACATCATTGGGAGACAACGTGACAAAAGCAATCGAAGAGCGATCTGAAACGACACAACAGCGGCAGATGAACGCTGGCAGCAAGACCGGACTTCTTGCGACCGAATATAAGAACATCGATGGACTGAAGATCCGTTTCGCCACCAACGGCAGGAAAGATGGCGACCCGATTCTCCTGCTCAGTCCGCTGCCTGAAAGCATTCTCGCCTTCCTGCCCACGTGGGAGATGTTCTCGGCGCTCGGGCCGGTGATCGCGGTCGACTTGCCTCCGTTTGGGCTCTCCGAATCGCGCGCGGGTGGAAGGACGCCCGAGGCTGCCGGCGAGTTCGTGTTGCGCATCATGGAATCCTTCGGAATCGAGCATCCGCATGTGATCGCGCCCGACATCGGCACCCCTGCCTGCCTCTTCGCGGCCGCGAACCACCCCGGAGTCTTCAAGAGCCTGGTGATCGGCAGCGGGGCTACCGATCACACCGATACTCCCAGGAGGAACTCGCCGAGAGGGCAGGTTTGCATCGGAACTATGTGGGCGGAGTGGAGCGGGGCGAACGCAATGTGGCTCTGGAAAACATCGTCAAGTTGGCTGCGGCACTGTCGATTCGGACGAAGGATCTCTTTGAATCTCTCCCCTGAATTGTCGATGTCCGCCCCTACTTACAAGTTAGTCCTTCAAATGGTTCAAATGCCCGGCACCACTGAGCAACCTTCGGACTTCCGCATTGATGAAGACATTCCGGAATGACGGGTTAAAGCAAAAGGGCGGATTCTCTCTCTCGAGTTTCCGCCCTTCGCTATCCGATTTCTCGAAGACCTGTTTCGGCGAACAGATCACAGCAAGGGTGTTCCAGAATCATTTGGGATTCGCGAGCAAGCCCGCGCTTCCGCCCTTTTCCCGTTGTCACATCCGCTATTAGAGCTTACTTATTGCCTCGCCCGAAGCGCGGGCAAGGATTGCTACCACCCAAAAGGCTCGCTGGGCGAAAGGCAGAAAGGCCGCGAAGGCGGCCTAGCAGCGTTACACCCTTGGTCTGCTTCAGAACACCCGGTTTCCACACCCCATAACGGGGCATAATGGGGAGCGGTCAAAAACCTTCCCATGAACGTCACTACCAAGAAATCAGAGTGCGATCCAAAGTTGCGCATTCGGCAGCTCGAAGTGGCAATCGAGCACGCCTTAGCTGCAGCTGTAGCCTCGAATGTGAAGAGTGCAGTACAGACCACCGCAAGTTACGGGATGGTTGAGTCAGCTATCCCCGCTTCGAGTTTCGCGAAACTCTGAAGACACTTCGACCGAATGCAGGACTCGACGGCATCTGGGTTGTGATCGACCTGGGCGCGGCGGCGGCAACGATCGAAGCCTGCAAGGCCGCCTGTACCGTCCTTCAGCACTATTACCCTGAAGAGAAGTTCGTCGTCAGCACGGCTCCAGTCATCCTCGCCAGTTAGTCACTGATCGACTGGAAGCCTTTCCCTAATCAAATTCAACGATGATCGGAGTGTGGTCGGAGGGCTTTGCGAGCGCTCGCGGACCTTTGTCGATCTCACAGCTCTTCAGACGGGCCGCCAGCTTCGGCGAAAGCAGGAAGTGGTCGATGCGGATGCCTCGATTGTGCTCGAAGGCCAGGCGGAAGTAGTCCCAGAAGGTAAACTGTCCCGCCTCGCCGGGATGCAGCGACCGAAAAGCATCGATGTAGCCAAGCTTCAGAAACGCTCTGTATTGGGCGCGCGGCTCAGGTTGAAACAGCGCGTCGTGTATCCACGAGGTAGGCTTATGGCAGTCGATGTCTTCGGGAATGACATTGAAGTCGCCACCGATCAGCACCGGCACGTCCTTCTTCAGCCAGGCACACATTTCTTTTCCCAGCCGCTCCATCCAAGCCAGTTTGTAGGCGAACTTCTCCGTACCTACAGGATTGCCGTTTGGCAGATAGATGTTCACCATGCGGATACCCTGGATGGTCATTTCAAGAAAGCGGGCGTGGGTGTCGGCACCATCGCCGGCCAGCGCCGTGCTGATCGTTTCGATCGGAGTCAGTGATAAGACGGCAACACCGTTATAGCCCTTCTGCGTGACCGCGGCGCTTTCATAGCCCAGTTCCGTAAAGACGGCGGCCGGAAACTCCGTAGTTTTGAGTTCCTGAAGGAACAGCACATCGGGCTTATTCGCCTCCAGCCATGTTGTGACGTGCTCCAGCCGCGCCCGTATCGAATTCACATTCCAACTAGCAATCTTCATTGCTTTCCTCTGACTGTTTTAGGTCGGGTGCGAGCGGCTTTCTTCTCGGTGAGCGATGCATCGAGTCGTGCCGCGAGTGGTGTAAAAGCGGCGGTTGCCCCATTCCAGCGTAGTTCCTCTACCGATTGAAAGAGCGGTATGAGGGTTCGCAAGGTTGCCAGGTCGCGAAAGAGGAAGGCACGCTCGCGATCTCGCCGAAGCGTCTCCGATAGTGTGAACGGACTCACCACATCGACGCCCCAATCTCGCCAATTCTCTGGAATTGTTTCGATATGGCGGAAGCGGGCAAGAACTTTGCTCGCCGACTTCGCTCCCCAACCGGCGAGGCCGGGGTATCCGTCTGCAGAGTCGCCGACGAGCGCCAAGTAGTCGGGAATCGAGACCGGTTCGACGCCGAACTTGGCGATTACGCCTGCCTCGTCACGAATGATGTTCTTGCGACGATCGAGCTGAACGACTCGAGTCCCTCGTACGCATTGCGAGAGGTCTTTGTCGGGTGTGCAAATGAACACCCGATCGACGGCGGGGTCTTTCTCGGCGGCGAAGGCGGCAGCCGCCAAGGCATCATCGGCCTCGAACTCAACCATCGGCCAAACGACGACCCCAAGAGCGGTGAGTGCCTCTTCGAGAAGAGGAAACTGGGCCCAGAGATCAGGCTCGATGCCTTCCCCGGTTTTGTAGTCCGCCCAGAGCTGATTGCGAAACGACTCGATCACCTGATCGGTGGCGACACCAAGATGAGTGGCGCCTTTCTCGATCATGCCAAGGATGGAGGTGATTACACCGCGAACTGCCGCGACTTCCTTGCCAGTGCTATCGCACATCGAGGGCAGCGCGTGATAGTGCCGAAAAAGCTCGTAGGTCCCATCAATCAGGTGAACTTCCAAATTCGTGGCCCCGCGATTCCAGGGGAACCGCTCCTGCCGAGAGACTAGCCAACAATCACGATGATGGCAATGCCGTCACAGAATTGATGTGATCGATTCTAACGGAGAGTCAGTCTGCATTGCGTACAACGCAAACTGCATCCTCGTCTTCATATTGAGAGCACGATCGCAAGCAAATGAATCGAGGTTTTCCCATGGGACTTATTACCCCCAATGACTTTAAGAGCTTGCATGCTCTCTATACTGCTCAGCTCCGCTATTTGCTTTCGACTGAAAGGCAGATCGTGAAGGGCCTTCCCGACATGATCGAACATGCCGACGATTCCCAGTTGAAGCAGGCATTCCAATCACACTTGCAGGAAACTCAAACCCACGTGACTCGCCTGGAAGACCTCATCGGCGATGTAAACGACGGCGATGTTGACGACAAGAAGGATCCGATCCTGACCGCCATCGTCGCGTCGGGCGAGAACATCACGAAGGAATCGGAAGCTGGTCCGGTTCGTGACGCTGGATTGATCGCAACGGCCCAGAAGGTAGAACACTACGAGATCGCCTCCTACGGCAGCGCGCGGGAATGGGCGACGCAGCTTGGTTTGACCGACCATGCGGCAACGCTCCAGAAGACGTTAGAAGAAGAGAAGCATGCCGACCATTTGCTCTCACAGATTTCACGCAGCGCGAATGCTGCGGCCTCGACGGTCGCCGCCTAAGTCCTCAAAAGGGGCCGCCCTCGGAAGAGAGCGGCCCCTTTTAACTTTATTGTTAGGTTTGATAGGAGCGAGGCCGACTCCTGATCGACATGCGCATGCACGACATGCTTTTCATCCTGCGTGGTCACGTCACCGATAAGTGACAACAGTCCCAATTGTTCGTCGAATGTCACGGATGTTTCGCACGCCTTTAATTCCCCACTGAATCATCCCAAACGAGCCGAGCAAAGTGCTCCGAGCGCCTTGAAGCTGGAGGCGGAGAGCTTCTGTTCGGTTGCGAATTGATTCAATCTGTCTGTATTTCACGATCCCCCCTTAGACAATACCCAATCCGCCGGTGACGCCGTAGATTTCGCCGGTGATGTAGCTACCTTCCTGCGACGCAAGGAGTACATACACGGGCGCGAGTTCCACGGGCTGGCCGGGACGCTTGTAGGGAGTGTTTTCGCCGAGCTTCTTCAGCTTCTTTTCGTCGCCGTCCGCTTCCTGAAGAGGCGTCCAGATGGGGCCGGGCGCGACTGCGTTGATGCGGATGCCGTGCTTTTCCATGAGTGGATCGCTCAGGCCCTTGGTGAAGTTTGCGATCGCGGCCTTGGTGATGGCGTAGTCAAAAATGTTGGCGGAGGGTTCGAAGCCTTGGATGCTGGTGGTATTAATGATCGATGCGCCTGGCTGAAGGTGCGGCACCGCGGCCTTAGTGATCCAGAAGATCGAATAGATATTGGTCTTCATGAGCGAATCGAAGCGTTCTGTCGAGGTTTCAAGCAGACCCTCGGTCTTGCCCATCTTGCCGGCATTGTTGACCAGGATGTCGAGTCCCCCGAGCTGTTCAACGGCGTCGGCAACAAGCCTCTGACAGAAGCCCTCATGAGAGACATCGCCGGGAAGAAGCACAGCTTTGCGTCCCGCTTCGCGAATGTACTTCGCTACCTCTTCCGCATCTTCCTGCTCTTCTGGGAGATAGCAGATGGCGACATCAGCCCCCTCGCGAGCGAAGGCGATGGCTTTTATGTCACTGCATATGTGGTCATGCCGGAGCATGTCCACTTACTCGTCAGTGAGCCTCGGCGAGTCTTACTATCCAAAGCAATTCAGGCCCTTAAGTTATCGGTGGCGATGCAGCGTCCGGAGCGTCCTTTCTGGCAGCCGCGCTACTATGACTTCAATGTCTTTTCGGGACGGAAGTGTCCGGAGAAGCGGCGCTACATCCATCGCAACCCGGTCACGCGTGGACTGGTCGAGCAGCCTATCGACTGGAACTGGTCGAGCTTCCGTCATTGGTGGACGGGGGAGCGAGGGACGGTCGAGATCGAGTCCCAGTGGACGGCGATGCGGAGGGAGGCAGCGCTGGAATCCATGTCGCGACAACAGGGACCCTTGGGAGGATTTTGATTTTTTCGGGTCGGGGAATTATCAAGTTCTGTGGCGGTCGAAAGAGAACCCATGTCCCAACAACAGGGACATGGGGCACCCGCTTTTGTGGGAGAATTTTGAGATATGGGCCACCCAGCCTCAGTATCCCAACGGATACTGGGTCGAGACAAATAGCTACGGTCAACCGATAAATCCGGCTACCGGCAAGCCCCCATCAAATGTCAGCCGTCCAGAGGCGCGTGCTCAAACACATGTTCCACTACCTCCATCGGATACAAACCCATAGGGAGTTCATATGTACAGACTGCCATCTGACCCAGCGATAGACTTCCTCAAAGGGCAGAGCCTGGTTCAAGTTTGCTTCGGGGAGAATGATCTTTTTCTCAATTTTTCGGGCAATCTATCCTTCGGGATTTTTTCCTCTATAGGCTTGGGCGTCACCGCTGACGCTGTTGTTAAAAGCTCCGATTTCGCCATGGTGTCACAGGAGTTGCTGCGGCTACTCTCGGTCTTAGTAAGCGATGTTAGCTGGGCGAAGGACGGGAGAATATCGATCACGTTCGAGACGGGATATGTGGTCGAACTGTATGACGATAGCGAACAGTTTGAGTCATACACGATCAAGAGGCCTGATGGGTTAGTTGTCGTCTGATCATGGTGTCCTCCACTTGTGGGATGGGCGGGAGCACCGGCGAATGGCTTCGAGCTTGTCCTGCCCGAGGCCGTGCAGGTCGTCTTCGGCGAGGCGTCCTTCGCGGAGGAGAGTGGCGAGGACGAGCGGGAGGACGGAGTAGCGGTAGTCGTACTTGCGGTCGATCTCCTGACGGCGCTCGGTCAGCCAGCGCTCCAGCTCCCAGAGTTCGGACGGCTCCTCGATCTTGGCGGCCCTGTCCTTGGCTTCCCGGACGACCGCCTCCAGCTCCCGCCCGAGGGCCAGGTCGAAGGCTGTGCGGGCGACGGCCTTCTCCGCCGGAGACCACTTCATCTCCCGCAGCGGGGCGGCGGCGTAGGCGGCGGGGCTGGCCATGCTGCGATCCTCCATGCGGCATTTTATCCCGGCCAGCATCCCTCAGCGGCATCCCAGCCGACCCTAATTCCGCGCCGCATCCGGCATCGTCAAGAGCGCCATGCTTCGCATGGGCAGTAGCATGACACGTCATGTATGAAAGCGCATGTTGTCAAGTGCTGTTTTTTGCTTTTGTTTTTCTCTTAGCTGCGTGTTTTTCCGAGGCCGTGGCGGACACGGCTGGTTGGGCAACGAGTAGTCTGTCTTCTCCTCCCTGTGGCTTTGGTTCTTCGTCCGGGTTGGCTCGTGACGTTGTTTCGTCAGGAATCATGTATTCGCCGTGACATCCGGCATGAGCCTTTGCGAATCGGCTGCCGCATTCACCCCGAGACCTGGTTGCCGGTCAGGCGTGTCTCGCGTTTAGCCGAACTTGGACGAAATTGCTCAGGCCGCATCCATGCCGGCGGGACGTGGCGCTGGATCTTTGTAAGGCTGCCGCTTTCGCAGCACCCAGTAGCTGGCTTCGGCCAGATGCCGCGCGACGGCGACCACCGCCCGCCCGTGCCCTTTGCCGGGTGCGAGCCGCTGATAGAGGCGTTCGACATGGGTGCCGCGATAGGCCTTGATCCGCAGGGAACAGGTGGCGGCCTCCACGAATCCCCACTTGAGATACTGGTTGACGTTGCGGCAGGTTCCTCCGTGGCGGATGCGTCCTCCACTGGCGATGATGCGGGGCACCAGTCCGGCGTAGCTGGCAAGGTTTTCCGCTCGCGGGAATCGCTGGACATCGCCAATCTCCAGCCAGACCAGCGGTGCTAATATCTCGCCGATGCCGGGCACGGTGCGAAGGAGCTTCACTTCTGGAGACGGCTCAAGGGCAATTGCGATTCGCTCCTCGATCCCTTCGATCTGGACTTCGAGCTGGTCGAGCGAGGTGAGCTGCACGCGAATCATCGCCGCTGTGTCGCAGGGCAGCCGGTCGAGTACGGTATCGATGTAGACGCGGCCCTTGACTCCGAACAAATCGCTGATGCCGGTGGCCTGCAAGCCGTAGCGGTCGATGGCCGCGTGAATGCGATGCTTGACCGAGGTCCGCAAGTCCCGCAAGGCCATGCGCGTGCGGAGCAACTCGCGGCGGTCCCGCAGCTCGCCGGGCGGAATCCAACTCTCGGGCAAGGTCCCGTTGTGCAGCAGAATGGCGAGGCCTTTGGCGTCGAGCGCGTCGGTCTTGTTCGTCTTCCCCATCCGCTTCTTGGCTTCGAACGGGTTGGCGAGGTGCGGACGATGACCTGCCTTTTCCATCTCATCGACCATCCAATACCAGTGGCCGGTCGCTTCGAGCGCGATCTCGCTCGCCGGCGGCAGGCTATGGAGGAACTCGATGTACTCCTGACGAAAGTGATCGACTCTGACGGGAGGCGAAGTCTTGCCCCTGCCGTCGATGGTCACGAAGACCGAGAACTGCTTGTGTGCGTCGCATCCGATAACTGCTGGCATAGTGCTCTCCTATGAGGCGCAGGCTGCGCTTTCATAGGTTCACCCCGGAATGGGAGCTGTAGAGTAACCTTCGGTTACCGAAGAGGAACTTGTTGAAAACAGGCGGCTAAGATTGTTTTCAACACGGCATAGGGGTTCGAATCCCACCGAGCTCACCATCCCTCGCATCCCACCTTGTCACCAATCAGTTACTTTCGTCTCGGCTTTCCCGTATTCAAACGGGTGGAAGTCCGTCCACGATCTCGGTTCCGGGCGGTGCGTGGAAGACGAAATCACTGTCGCTGGCGGGCGGATTCGGAACTTCTCCCGTGAAGGTGAAGGTCGAGACGGAGCCATCGACTTCTTCGACTCGGATGCCGAGAATCGTGCCGTCGCCGGAGACCGTGAAGCGAAGCGAGGCGACGCGCTGCTGCATATTTTTGGGGACGCCGGAGAGATCGTAGTTCGTTCCTTGTGGAGTTAAGGTCAAGCTGCTCAATTCTTTGGCGAGTTCGGTGTGGCCGAGCAGGAACCGCAGCGGCGATCGCAGGTCGTCGAGCTTTTTGGCGGGCACTCGCTGCACTTCGGTCTGTCCGGGCGCGTAGAAATAGGCGTTGTGGCCGTCGAGGACGAAGAGCTTGCCTTGCGGCTGCGAATAGGTCCACTTCATCCGGCCGGGTTTTTTCAGCAGCAGGATTCCGCTTTCGCGAAGATTCTGACCGAGGCCGTGGTATTCCTGAACGAAGTCTACGCGCAGAGAATGCAGCGAATTGTAGTGATGGTCGACACGGGCTGCGATCTCGGTCGCGGTCTGCGACAGGGCGCCGGAAGTTGCGCCGAGGGCACAGAAGAGCAGAAGCAAAAGGGGGAGAGGGGAAGTGTTGCGCCTTCCCACCCTTTGCGCGAAAAAACTGCGCAAAGGAGGGGGCACCCTCGATGGTTTTTGGGTCGCCGGATACTGCCGGCCGAGCAAGTTGCTCACTGCAAGGGGACGGTGCAGTTTGTTCCACCAGTTGGGTCGGATTTGATTTCGCCCTGCTGGTCGATGCAGAATCCGCGGTGCCCGGTCTTGCCGACGGCCTGGGGAACGGCGGTGGCTTCGTAACCGGTGTACATGTCCTGATTGTTTACCGTGACTTTGGTGCAGTTCACGATATTGAAGGTGTAACCGCTCTTCTGCCCCGTCGCCAGGTTGGTGTCGAGCACCTGCGCCGCCTGCGGGGTCGGAGGCCCCGATGCCGGGTTGCCGCCGAGGGTGGCGAGGGAGCAGGCAAACCCGCTGGCGGGGAAGTTCGTTTGGTACTGAATTTGCGCTTCATAGATTGCACGCAGCGACGCCGTGGCCGATGTCTCGTTGGCCTGGCTCTTCATGTTGGAGAAGTTCGGAATCGCGATGAGCATGAGAATGAGCATGATCGAGATCACGATCAAAAGCTCCATCAGAGTGAAGCCGGCTTCGCGCTCGCGGCGGTGTTTCGCGACCGTGCGTTTCGAGCAAATGTTCAGAAAAATTTGATTCATAGTTGCGAGATCCTGTGAGAAGCTTCCGAGGGCAATGCTAATCGATATAGACGCAAACGGGAAAGGGAGCGCTCGGGGCTGTTCCGATATGGGACTGGAGGTGACTGTTTTTTCGCTGCATCGCGATGTTTGCGGCGTATGATTTTTTCATGACTGCTCCAGAGATCCTTGCGATCGGTTTGCCGACATTGTCAGTACTCGTTGGCATTTTGCTAAATCGCAATGATGTGAGCCGTCTGGATTCCAGGATAACCACCGAGGTGTCCGCTTTGCGTGGCGACATGCAAGGGATTCGAGGCGAGATTGGCAAAATGCGGGAGGACATCCAGTCCATTCGCGACGACCAGCGTGAGTTTTACCGCTCCCTGGGTGAACACGAAGTGCGTCTCAGCAATCTAGAGAGAAAATAGCCGACCGCTCTTGCCTTGCAGCTAGCAGGCCAATTCCTTCCGCGTCACTTTCAATCCATCCAGCCTGCCGAGCAGTGTCACAGCTACCTCTTCCGGTTTGAAGATCGATTGCGCCATCTCCATTACCTGCTCGGCGGTGACGGCTTCGATCTTGTCGAGGATCTCCTGCATGCCGAAGAAATACTGGAAGTACATCTCCTGGCGGGCGAGGTTGGACATCCGCGACATGGAGCTTTCGAGTGAGAGCAGGATGTTGCCCTTCAACTGATCCTTCGCGCGCTGGAGTTCGTCGACGGGGAGAGGCTCTTCTTTAAGCCGGCGAAATTCGGCCATGACGAGCTCGATTACCTGGACCGCCTTTGACGAAGAGGTGCCGGCGTAGACGCAGAGCGAGCCGGTGTCCCGGTAGGGGTTGAGGTCGCTGTAGATGGAGTAGGCGAGGCCGCGCTCTTCGCGGACGGTCTGGAAGAGCCGCGAACTCATGCCGCCGCCGAGGATGGTGTTGAGGACGAGGGTGACGTAGCGGCGTTCGTGGGCGATGGGCTGCGAGGGGACGCCGAGACAGAGCTGGACTTGTTCGAGAGATTTCTTATTGCGCAGGCTGATGCGGGCAGTTCGTCTTGGGCGCGGGATCGCCCTCTTTGTGGGCTCCGGGGAGGACGGATTCGAAACGGCGCGTGACCTTGTCGACGAAGGAGTCGTGTTCGAGATTGCCAGCCGCTGAGAAGATCATGTTGCCGCCGACGAAGCGCTGACCGTAGTAGTTGAAGAGTGTCTCCTGCTCAAAGTTGCGGACGGTCTCCTTGGTGCCGAGGATTGGCTTGCCGAGGGGATGGTCTTTCCAGAAATTCTGAGTGAAGATCTCGTGGACGAGATAGTCGGGGTTGTCTTCGTCCATCTTGATTTCTTCGAGAATGACGCCGCGTTCGCGGGAGATGTCCTCGGTGGCGAAGATCGGATTGAGCACCAGGTCGGAGAGGACGTCGAGCGCCGGCGGGACATGCTCATCGAGCACTTTCATGTTGAAACAGATCGTCTCTTTGCCGGTAAAGGCGTCGAGGTTGCCTCCGATGGCATCGACCTCGCGGGCGATGAGCTGGGCGCTGCGCGACTTTGTTCCTTTGAAGACCATGTGCTCGACGAAGTGGGAGATGCCATTGACCTCGGCAAGCTCATGGCGCGAACCGGCGCGCACCCAGACGCCCATGGCTACGGAGCGCACGTGCTCCATTTGCTCGGTAAGAATAGTCAGGCCATTCGGCAGGACGGTACGGCGAATATTGCGTTCGTTACTCATATGAAATCCAGAACCCTTTCGGGGTATGAAGAAATGTTTCCCATGTCGAGCCGGGCTGTACAGCAGCGGAGACACCATGCAGACTGAAAGGATGCCACTCGAAGTGCCTGATCCAGCGAATAAACCGGGCATCACGGCTAGTCTTGGCAAAGACGGCGATTTCTCTATTTTAGACGCTTCGCGGGCGGGATCGGCGCGGCCGATTTTTGGCCTTTCGATTGAGCAGCTTAGCGAATTATGTGGAAATATTGCCACAGAGCCATATCGGGCGAAACAGCTCGCCGAGGCGCTTTATCGAGGCTGGATCGGCGATTTGAGCGGCCTGACCACATGGCCGAGAGCGCTGCGCGACAAGCTGGCTGCTGAGGGATATGTCGTCGGTCTGCCGGAGATTGTGCAGACCTTTCGCTCTGCTGACGGCACCGAGCGCTACCTGATAGCCGGCAACGATGCCAACACCGTCGAGACCGTCTGGATGCCGGAGGGCGACGACGGGGAAGCCGGGGACGGCTCCGAGGCAGGCGTCGAAGAATCGGCGAGTGGAAGCAGGGAGCATCATCGGGCCACGATCTGCGTTTCGAGCCAGGTGGGCTGCGCGGTGAATTGCCAGTTCTGCCTGACGGCGAAGCTGGGGATTCAGCGAAATCTGTCGGCTGGAGAGATCGCTGGGCAGGTCGTTGCGGTCTTAAAGCGGCAGGGAGCGAAGATCGGTCGCGACCGCATCAACCTTGTGTTTATGGGGATGGGCGAGCCATTCCTGAACTATGACGAGTTCATGGCTGCGGTGCGCTTGCTGGTGACCGAGGTCGGTATCGCCGAGTCGCGGATGACGGTCTCGACGTCGGGGATTGTTCCGGGAATCTTGCGATTTGGGGCGGAGAAGATCCGTCCTAAATTGGCGATTTCGTTGAATGCGTCGAATGACGAGGTCCGCGAGCAGATTATGCCGGTGACGCGCAAGTGGGATATCGGCGATGTTCTGGATGCGGTCCGCCAGGTGCCGCTCAGGCCGAAGGAACGGGTGACGTTTGAGTATGTCCTGCTCGGCGGGGTGAACGACCGGCTCGAACATGCGGATGAGGTCGCCGCGTTGTTGCGTCGGGCCAACCTGCCTTCCAAGGTGAACCTGATTGTCTGGAATCCTGGGCCTGGAATTGAGTTTCACAAGCCGGAGCCGGAGGATGTGGTGGCATTTCAGCGGCGGTTGATGGAGCAGGTAATCCCTGCCTTTATCCGGAAACCTCGCGGTCTGGACATCTTCGCTGCCTGCGGACAATTGAAGCGGACAGTGAATTAAGGTTCTGGATGCTAGTTATGACCATGGTATGATGACTATGGTGGTCATAGGATGTGAGCGATGCGTGAAATGGGAGCCGGAGAGTTCAAAACACACTGCCTTGCGGTTATGGACGAGGTGCAGGCTAAGCGTGAACCCGTAGTTATTACAAAAAGGGGTAAACCCGTGGCCAAGCTGGTCCCGGTTGATTTGGAAGCCGGCAAAGATCCTATATTTGGTTTGCTGAAGGACAAAATCACTATACTCGGCGATCCGGATGACTGGGTGAAGCCTATCGTTCCTGAAGAAGACTGGAGCGACTCGTGGGAGCCGCGTGAGTGATCACGCTTGATACCCACGCAGTGCTCTGGCTGGTGGCTAAGCCTGAAAAACTTTCGCCTGGGGCCTCTCGCGCAATCGAAAAGGCGCGCCAAGATCACGAAGGCTTGGGCATAGCCGCTGTCACATTGTATGAACTCGCCCTCGGCGTCGAGCGAAAGCGGATGCAGGTCCACGCCGATTTGAGCGAAGTTTTTGGGCGGCTGGAAGAACTCGTCGCGATCTTGCCTTTGACAAGTGCGATCGCAGTCGCGGCGGCGAAGATGCCGGACGGCTTTCCGCGCGATCCCTTCGACCGTATCATCGCCGCGACAGCCCTTGTCCACGGCACGCCGCTGGTCACTGCCGACGGACCGATCCGCCGATCTGGCGCGGTTGCGACCATTTGGTGAACCCGGAAAGCACGATGGTTGCCCTTCAGGCTTGCAACTCAGCTCAAGTCGTCTCCGCAACCGATCCCAGGCCGTGCGGCCAATCCTCAACATTGGATATCGAGTGACGAAACGGAGCTATTGCGGCCAGGTCGGCCGGAATTTCAGGTTTTGAACTTGCATCGCAAGTGAATTAGTCTTCCGGCGTGCGCATCTTTGTTCCGCCCACTGCCATGATTTGTAATCTTCTGGTCATTGGCGCGGCTTCGCTAGCGCAGCCCAATGCGCTTGGCCAATCCGAGGTTACGACTTTCTCTCCATTGATTGGCAGATCCAATGCGAGGGTCGCGGACGCCCAGGCGGATCTGCGGCCATATCACGTCCATTACGAGATTCGCGCCTGGGATTACCGGCGAAATCCCTCGTCCGCTACCTATGACGTTTACCGGGAGGGCGTGGCAAAAGTCCTTCGCTTGAGCCGGCGCGGCGACTTCTCGGAGTCTGTTCTGACATTAGGATCTGAAATCTGGATCAAACGGTCGGCGATAAAGCCGCTACGGCTGAACGAGCTTGCGGCTGCCTTTCCGATGCCGACAGATGCTTATACCTGGGCACGGAGCGTCAGTGCACGGCCGACGTTCAGTCTTGGCGACCAACATGGCGAGCGGGTTATATGTGGAACGACCGAGGTCGGCCTGGAGCTTTGCTTCGACCAAGCAAGCGGCCTCATCGCCCTCGCGCGCGTCAAGGACGAAGTAATTCGATACGGCGATTGGCTTCCGATAGGAGATCGCTTCGTGCCCGGCAGCATCGAGATGCGTTTGGGAGAGCGGATTCTGTTCAGCGCTCAAGGGAGCGTGGATTCGCTCCCGATGGATCAAAGCCTGTTCACTCCGCAGCCCGGCGCCTGGCGGATGGGTGGGCCAGGATCAATCATTCGCGACCCGTCGACGGACGCTGCTCGCATCTCAGGTCTTGCAAGCCCGGCGGGCGCAGATCCCTCCCTTAAGAAGCGGCCTTCCGGCACAGTGTTTGAGCGAATCGTGCCGCACTGTCCCACGACCGGCATGCCGGATCAAGCAGGATCAGCTCAGGTTATTTTCGAGGTCGACAAACGAGGTCGGGTTCGCAAGGCAAGCATCGAGGACGCCGACAGCGAGGAAATCGCCAGCGCCGCCATCGAAAACGCCAGACAGTGCAAGTACGAGCCTCAAGTCAGCGATGGCCATCCGGTCGCTTTTCAAAGCTTTCTCATCTACGTCACGCCGTTGTTGCAGCCTCCGTCGAAGAAGTGAGAGCTCGCGGCGTTGATACTTCCAAGCTGATCTTCGTCTAGAATGACGGCGTCGTGCCGGAGTGTCTTTTTTCCTCTGGTATTACGGAGGAACCTTGCGAGCTGCACTCTTTACCCGCGAATTTCCGCCGCATGTTTACGGCGGGGCTGGTGTCCATGTTGAATATCTGAGCCGGGAGTTGTCGAAGCTCATTGAGGTGGAAGTCCATTGCTGGGGCGAGCAACAGTCCGACTCGGGCACGCTGCAGGTAATCGGCGCAGAGCCTTGGCCGGAGATCAGCAACGGCACCACCGGCAAGTTCAAGGGCGCGCTGGAGGCGCTCAGCCTCAACCTCACCCAAATCAAGGCGCTCTCCGGCGTCGACGTGGCGCATACACATACCTGGTACGTCGCGATGGCCGGATTTCTGGCCAAGAAGCTTTATGGCATTCCCTTTGTGCTCACGGTTCATAGCCTGGAACCGCTGCGCGCGTGGAAGGCCGAGCAGCTTGGGTCGGGCTATGCCATGAGTTCGTGGATGGAGAAGACGGCGATCCTCGATGCCGACGCGGTAATTGCCGTGTCGAAGGGCACGCGAGAAGACATCCTTCGCGCCTATCCAGAGATTGATCCGGCGCGCATTCACGTGATCTACAACGGCATCGACCTGGCCGAATACCGAAAGACCTCAGAGACCAAGGCACTGACCGATTATGGTGTCGATCCCTCGCGGCCCTATGTCCTCTTCGTCGGCCGCATCACCCGGCAGAAAGGCGTGACTCACTTGGTCGACGCGATTGAATATATGCCGCCGGAGACGCAGGTGGTGCTCTGCGCTGGCGCACCAGATACTCCGGAGATCGCCGAGGAGATGCGGCAGAAATTCGCCGAGGCGCACCAGAAGAATCCTCGCGTGGTATGGATCGAGAAGATGGTCACCAAGCCGGAGGCGATCCAGCTCTACTCGAACGCCCAGGTCTTTTGCTGCCCCTCGGTTTATGAGCCATTCGGCATCATCAATCTGGAGGCGATGGCTTGCGAGACCGCGGTGGTCGCGAGCGCGGTGGGCGGCATCAAGGAAGTCGTCGTCGATGGCGAGACCGGGTATCAGGTACCCTTCACGCCCGATCCCGTGACCGGATTCCCGGTCGACCCCGGGCAATTCGCCAAAGACCTCGGCGCGAAGGTCACCGAGCTGCTGGGCGACCCGGCGAAGTGCGAGCGGTTTGGCAAGGCGGGACGCAAGCGGGTCGAGGAGGTCTTCAGCTGGACGTCGGTGGCTGCACAGACGGTCGAGCTCTACCAGAAGCTGGTTGGCTAGAACAAAAGTACAGCTGGCGTAGTGTGAGGTGCACGGCCGGGCAGGCGTTTTTCCCCAGAAAAACGCCTACTGAGACAAAACTCGGGACATTACACCAACTGTACTTTTGCTCTAGCCACCGGATATTCCCCGCGAGTATTTCTTTTTACGGGAATGATCTCGGTCGACTGTGATTCGGAACGTCGGCACGGCGGCAACAGACGAATGTTGTGCGGTCTCTGATGTTTTCGATTCACGTTCTGAAGGTGCGAGGTCTCATGATCGTCGGCCATACTGGCTGCGGAATGACAATCTTTTCGGAAGAAGAGTTCGAGAACCACATTCACACGCAATGCGGCGTGTGGGCAGTATCGCCCCACAAATTCCACTGTTATACCGACGTGAACCTGGCGACCAAGAAGCAGGTGCTGAAACTCAGATGTGACGCAACTGCAAAGGTGACCGTATCTTTGCGGTTGCGTCATCGCCGTATGGCGAAGGAGTGTCGCGCAGGCAACGGAGCCTGCTATAAAATGTGGGCGGCCCGTTGGGCGAGAAATTGTGACGAAGACGCATTTGATGAGATCAGTCGCATTCAGATCCGACGGAGGCTCATTGACGGGGTGAATACCGGTTTCCCAAGTTTCATTCCGGGAGGTAGATGATCATCAAACGGCATCTGGAGCAGCCTATGGGAGAAGATCAATTACGTGAAGCGCTGAATTCGCACTGGCGCGCATCGGCATCCGGCGATGCAAATGAAAGTGCACCGTGAGCGTGCTTGTCTCTGTGAACGTCGGCCTTCCAGTCGATGTTGAATGGCAAGGCAAGGTGGTTCACACCGCCGTCTGGAAGCGACCTGTAGCTGGCAGGGTGATGGCGCGCCGTCTTAATCTTGACGGGGATGGCCAAGGCGATCTCGCCGGCCATGGCGGAGAGCATCGTGCTGTGATGGTCTATCAGCTCGACTCCTATCGCTACTGGGAGACGCACCTCCAGCGTCACGACTTCGAGTATGGCCAGTTCGGCGAGAACCTGACAGTTGATGGCCTTGGCGATGACGAGGTTTGCATCGGCGATCGCTACCGGATCGGCGGCGCGCTGTTTGAAGTGACGCAGCCGCGCGTCACCTGCTATCGCGTGGGCATACGGATGAACAACGCGCAGATGCCTGCACTCCTGGTCTCGCATAAGCGGCCAGGCTTTTATTGCCGAGTCATCGAAGAAGGGGAGATCGGCGCGGGCGACGAGATCGTGAAGGTTGCCGACGGGCCGGAGCATGTCACTGTCCAGGAAATCGATGGACTGCTTTACCTGCCCGGCCGCGCGCCGGATCAACTGCAACGCGCTCTGCGCATCCCAGCACTCAGCGCCGGTTGGAAGGGGTCGCTCGAAGCACTGGTCGCGGCCGAAGAGAAACGCGGGCAGAGCGGAAATGCGGGCCTTGCCCCGTCTTCCGCGCCACCTCCGATGTGGCGCGGCTTTCGCACACTGCGAGTTGCGGCGGTACAACGCGAGAGTGTTGACGTGCTCTCGTTTGTTTTGGAATCGGAGGACCGCAGCCCGTTACCGACGCCTCTTCCCGGTCAATTTCTGGTCTTCAAACTCGAACTGGATAAGGACTCAGATCCAATCCTGCGAAGCTATTCGATGTCCGGCCCGCCGGGTGCGGGAACGTATCGCATCAGCGTGAAGCGTGCCGCTGGCGCAGGGAGCCGCTACTTTCATGACCGGGTTCGGGCTGGCGACCTGCTTCAGGTGAGCGCGCCGAGAGGCAGCTTTACGCTTGCTCCGGGCAACAAACCTGTTGTGTTGCTCAGCGCGGGTATCGGGGCGACCCCGGTTCTCTCGATGCTTCACTCGCTCGCGGATAGTGCCGCAAACTCAAACGAGAAGTCTGGTGGTGCTACGGCGCTCGAAATGGCACGGAGCACCCATTTGCGGCGGAGGCGCGAGCGCTTCTCCGCTGTCTTCCCCACGGTCATTCCTTCGTCGCATATAGCAAGCCGGAAGATGGCGATCAGCCAGGTAAGGATTACGATGTCTCCGGACACCTGAATCTCTCATCATTGCAACAGCTTCAGGTACCGAAGGAAGCGGACTTCTATCTCTGTGGACCGCCTGCTTTCCTTGGCGACTTTACCGCTGATTTGAAGTCCTGGGGTGTCCCTGACTCCTGTATTCACTCCGAGATATTCGGCGACTGAATCGTCGATCACACCGGGAATTGCGAGCACCACATCCGCTTCCCCGCATCCGCCCCCGAAAGCGTTGGCGCCGGTCCGAAGGTTTCCTTCACCCGCAGCGGTCTCACAGTGCCGTGGGATTCGCGGTATGGAAGTCTTCTCGAATTCGCGGAGGCCTGCGATGTTCCCGTCAGGTGGGCCTGCCGGAGTGGGTGTCTGCCACACATGCGAGTCCGGGTTGATCGATGGAATGATCAGCTACGCACCCGAGCCGCTCGATCGGCCTGCCGAAGGGAACGTCTTGATCTGTTGCTCGACTCCGCTGACCGCGGTCGAGTTAGATCTCTGATCCTCAGGTTCAACGAGTGGCACGCCGAAGGACTTAAAGCCCCAGATCGCTCAATCCCGGATGGTCGTCAGGCCGTCTTCCCAGAGACCAATGGAACTTCCGGTAGGGCTCGGTGATGGGCAACTCATTGATGCTCGCATACCGTGCATACATCAGTCCCTGTTCGTTGAACTCCCAATTCTCATTTCCGTAGGCGCGGAACCAATTCCCTGTGTCATCGTGGTATTCGTAGGCGAACCGCACCGCGATGCGATTGCCATGGAATGCCCACAGCTCCTTGATGAGCCGGTAGTCGAGCTCTCTTGTCCACTTTCGCGCGAGGAATGCGACAATCTGTTCTCTACCATTTGCGAATTCGGCCCGGTTCCGCCAACGTGAATCCACAGTGTAGGCAAGTGGGACCTTTTCAGGGTCACGCGTATTCCAGCCGTCTTCGGCGAGGCGAACCTTCAGAATCGCCGTCTCCTGCGTGAAGGGAGGCAGCGGTGCACGTAGAGTCATGGGAATAAGTTCCTTTCCAACCGAGTGCAAGTCTTTCAGCGCCCCAATGCGGCATTACGCGATCCGCTCAACCGATTGGCTGCGCCAGGCCCGTGCCTCGAAGGGATCCGCGAAATACCGTGTCTCGTGCACGACGTTGCCATTGCGGAACTCCATAATGCTCACTGTGTGTGCTGGTCGCCCCTGGTAGGTGATTGTGTGTTCCGCGATTCAGAGGTCACCTTTTCCGAGCATTCGCGTGATGTTGAAACCTGACGGCTGGCCAGGATGATTGACTCCGCAAGGCTTGCAAATTGCATCGCCTGCTGCCGACGCGTGCCAATGCTTATTCAGAGCTTCACGTATTTGTTCCTCTTGCATGGGTCGCTCCAGTGTAGGTCTGGCTTTCAGGTTGATCTTCCCTGGCCAGCGGGCCGACAGGGTGATCAGGCTACAGATACTGGCCTGGATCGATTGGACGATAGTATCGGCCCATACTTCTGTCTGGAGGACGCACCTCTTCATAGCCCCATCGAGTCTCTATAGCAATTTGGGCTCGTTCATGACGAATGTATCAACCGAAAGTGAATGACGGGCGGTAAAATCTCGACTCATCTGCTAGACTCATATTGGTTGTTGTGTTCGCAGTTTGGTGTCCATTCGCGGCCCGAAAGTGAGTCCGAAGCAGCGAAATGATAAAACAGAGCGAAAATGGAGAAAGCCGCGAACTCTCTGATTCTATGTGACATATAGCCAAGCTGTTGAAAGCAATCTTGGGGACGTAGCTCAGTTGGTTAGAGCGCTGCCCTGTCACGGCAGAGGTCGCGGGTTCGAGCCCCGTCGTCCCCGCCATACAAACCCAATAAAATGATGGGTCTATGGCAAAGTGACATTTTACGATTCGCCCGCGAGGGTGCTGAGAGAATCAGCACCTTTTCTCGTGGGTGCGATTTGGCTTTCGCCTTTCCGCGAGGGTGCTGACGAGGGTGCTGAAAGCGTCTTGCTGCCCGCCTCCAGAACCATCTCCATCACCCGGTTGTTCGCTTCGCGCTTCGTCGCCGAGATGGCTCGCGTATAAACATCGAGCGTGATCCGCGAATTGGCGTGACGCAGCAGTTCTTGCGCCGTCTTGAGGTCCACGCCAGCCGCCCGCAGGTTTGTCGCGAGCGAGTGCCGGAAGCTATGCCATCCGATGCTCTTGTCGGTGATGCCTGCCCGCTTCAGGGCGGGTCGAATCACCTTCTTGAGCAGGGTGTCGGGCGAAAGAGGCTGTTTGCCTCCCAACCGAACGGAAGCAAAAATGAAATCTCCCTCCGCGGAATACAAAGACTCCATTCTCCAAGCCCCCAGGCACTTCACAACGGAAGGATGAAGCGGGACTGGTTTGCGGCTCGCTTCGGTCTTCGTATCTCCCAAGTGATTGTGCACGCAGGATCGGCGAACGTGAATCTGCATGAGTTCCAAGTCGATATCGCTCCAACTCAGAGCCACCAGTTCCGATCGCCTAAGCCCAGTGCTGCCGGCCAGTAAGACCATTGCCCGTTCCCGAAGATCAAGCTCAGGCAATAGCGCGGCGAACTCGGCCGGCGATAGTACATCCGGCTCCCGAAGTCTCTTGGCCGAAGTTCTGACCTTCGAGATCGGGTTTCGCTCCATCCATTCATGTCGGATGGCGTGATTGAAGACCGCTGACATGATGTTGCGGATCTTGCTACGAGTCCCAGGAGCAAGCGCAAGAGAGTGCAGCCACTTTTCGACATCTACAGTGCGGACGTTCTGCAAAAATACGTTGCCCCATTTCGGCGCAATGTGTTTCGTCAGGTAAACCGAGTTGGCCGCGATGGTGGCATAGGCTTTCCTGTCGGCAGTCAGTTCGTGATTGCGATAGTGGGTTATGAGTTCATTCACCGTTTCCGGCGACTTGACCTCCGAGTTGATGTTTGACCGAAGCGATTCGACAAGACCTTCTGCGTCCCGACGATGAGGAAAGCGGACTACCGTACCGATTGTGCGCTTTCTATGAGTCCGTGTTCCGTCGCTTTCTTCATACCAACGAAACACCCAAACGTCGGGACCGCCTTTGCGCTTCAGTCTCAAGAGACTCCCCTGTTGCAAGCGATTCATGCGGATCTCCTCGCACGAACGCCGATGGCTTCCTCAATGATACCCGCCGCTGGTCGTCTCCCGACAGATTGGCCTTGAGCCTCCGCCCAGTCGAGCAATTCATGTTCGAGAAAGCGCCATAGCTTCCGTTTTCCCTCACCCAGAGGATGGGCCGGAACGTAGCCAATACGAGCCCAGCGAACCAACGTTTGATGATCCATCTTCAACACCTGGGCGGCTTCATGCGGATTGAGCAGTTGGTGATTCATGTTCATCTCGGATTGACAGCGGGGATTGATGCGATCGGATGCACTTTAGAACACCATTCATCACCGCCTCCAATCCTGTCCAATTCCGGAAAGGAAGCAGCTTATTCCGGAATTGAATAAACGAGACGCGTGATTGCGTCGCCTTCTTAACTGCCTCGCACCTTGCGTGTTTTATAGCGTTCACCCGTTCTTTGCGTGCCGTAGAAGGTCGTTAAAGTCCCGACGCGAGTCATGCGGGATGAAACTATCGCTCAGGTCTCAGTAGGTGTGCGGCGCTGCGTGTGAAAGCAAGAATGCAAGTCGGCGTGAGTAAATGTGACATTCCTACTTATTCCAAGATGGAATAAGTCACCTCTCTTCCGGCATTGGACATCCCTTTCGAGCGACCTACGGTTACGCATATCCCAACCGATTCCACGGTTGATCGAGGTGGCTAATGCAGAAAGGACTCCAGCCTGAATTCCGACTCACCAACAGGTGGGTACAACGCTTCTCGAAACGCAACCTTGTCCATATCGCCCGCACGTTGACCCCTGCACTGACCGCGCTCTTGTTTGCGAGTGCAGCGCACGCCCAGGGAACGATGGACTTCACCGGGGCAACGACACTCATGACAACCTTCAAGACGACAATCTACCGCAAACTCAAGGAGTATCAGAGGTTGGCGACTGGGTAGGCCGCTTTTGGATTGCGTCTTGCTATCCGCTAGACTTAAGGCCTCGGTTTCGTCCGGGGCCATTTTTTCGTCGCTTGGGAGACACCTCTTCGGCTTTCTCCCAAACCCTCTTCCCGCTTGGTAAGAACGCGGCATCACGAATCGAAGCAAGGTGACAACCGTCGATTAGGTCGCATCTCACCACTGTGTGGCAAGCACGCAATCTCAACTACCCAAAGGAAAAAATGCCAAACGATCTCAGTACCCTCCAGGACCCGCGCTCTCAGTATCCCGATCCGCCCTCCAGCGTGGAAATCCAGCCCAATCCCGGCATTCAGGCCCATATGAAAGAGAAACCCGATTGCGGGGAGACCTCTTATAAGGGCTCGGGTCGACTCGCCGGTCGCAAAGCATTGCTGACCGGAGCCGATTCCGGTATCGGGCGTGCCGCAGCCATCGCGGCGGCGCATCGTTTCGAGCAAGCTCAAAGGTCTCTCGCACAACCTTTGTATCGAGATACGACTGCCTCCGATGGCACGAGAAAGTAACAAAGTGCCAATCCCCGGCTAGCTGGGAGCGAACCAGGCCTTTTGCCATCCGACCATCCTAGCCCCACATCTCAAAATCCCCCACAAAATCGGGCGCTCCATAGCCTGCCCAGAGCGAAGTCGAAGGGTCCGCGCTGTTGGGACATAGGTTTTTTGGACAGCCACCGAACCCGATCGTTCTCCGATCCCGACCCAAACCAGTAACTCGGCAGTAATATCATCCCGTGTCAAGTACCACATCGGATAACAGACAGAGCTATACCCAACATTCTACTCAACTTAGGATTCTATTTGAGTTTGGCATAGTGAATACCCTCCATTTGTTATCCTGAATATAGACCCTGAAAAGAGATGGCGCGGGAAGAAACCCGATGCTAACCAGGCCCTGCGGCTCGCTTGAATCAGACGCGAACGCCCGGGGAAAGGCATTGAGGTCAGGAATTTGCCCGTAACCTTCGAGGAATGAGTAATTTGCGGGACAATTCTCTAACCCGCAGAATCAAAACAGGTTAGCAGGTGGGGGGGCTAAGTGGCCAGCCGCCCACATCACAAAACCCTCAAACGGGATCGGCCCCATCAAGTTGGTCTGTGTAGATAACAGCAAGGGGATGCGAAGGATGGTGAGCTCGGTGGGATTCGAACCCACGACCCACGCATTAAAAGTGCGTTGCTCTACCGACTGAGCTACGAGCTCACAAAAGAACCGCTACTTCAAAGTTAACACGAGGATCGGCATTCCAGTCGCCCCGAGATCCCTTTATGCCGTGCCTTTCTGCCGCGCCTTTCCCGCGGGGATGATCGCCATGAACGCATCCCATCTCGAGTTCGTCTACAAGTCAGGAGATATAGGATGAAAGCTGTCCCATGAGCGCTTACGAGAGCGAACTTTCCCGCCTGGTCGACGAACTCAATCGTTCGACACCGGCAAGCAAGACAAGCGAGCGCACGTCGCTGGAGCGGCCTGCCCCGGATGGGTTGTCACTCGACCGATCTTCGACGGATCGACAATCCATCGACCGGTCCTCCATCGACCAGCTCCTGAGCTTCGCATCCCAGCGCTTCGCCTCCGACATGATTCTCGTCGCCGGCTCCGCCGCGGCTTTCCGCATCAACGGCAATCTCTCGCTCGCCACCGGAAAACCGCTCACCTCGGAAGAGATTCGCGGCATCCTGCTCCCGCTGCTCACCGTCGAGCAGTCTGAGGAGTTGCAGCGAAACAAATCTCTGGACTTCTGCTTCGTCCGCGGCAATATGGGAAGGTTCCGCGCCAACTTCCACTACCAGCGCGGCACACTCGCCGCCAGCATCCGCCTCCTGCCGGCACAGATCCCGTCGCTTGACGCGCTCCACCTTCCTCCGGCACTGGCGCAGCTCACCGAGCGCCGCCAGGGACTGGTCTTGCTCACCGGCCCAACCGGCTCTGGCAAAACCTCAACACTCGCGGCGCTCATCGACCTCATCAATGCCCGCCGCCGCGACCACATCGTCACCATCGAAGACCCGATCGAATACCAGCACGCCAACCGCGGCTCGATCATCGAACAGATCGAGGTCGGCCACGACACGCCCAGCTTCGCGCTTTCAGTGCGAGCCGTCCTGCGCCAGTCGCCAGATGTAATCCTGGTGGGAGAGATGCGCGACAGCGAAACCATGGCCGCCGCGCTCACCGCCGCTGAGACCGGCCATTTGGTGCTCTCCTCGCTCCACACCAACGACGCCGCGCAGACAACGTCGCGCATCCTCGACAGCTTTCCTACCCAAAACCAGCCCCAGATTCGCCAGCAGTTGTCGCTCGCGTTGCTCGCCGTCATCTCCCAGCAACTCGTCCCGGGAGCCGACGGCGCGCGCCGCTTTCCCGCCGTCGAGATCATGATGGCGACGAACGGCATTCGCAATCTCATCCGCACCGGGCAGGACCACCAGATTCGCCAGCACATCTCGACCGGCCGTTCCGAAGGCATGCTGACCATGGAACAGTCCCTCGCCGAGCTCGTCCGCGCCGGACGCATCTCGCGCGACACCGCCTTCGCCCACTGCTACAACCCGGGCGAACTGCGCCAGCACCTCGACAACCCCTGAGGCGCAGGGGGTCTTCTGCTACAGCGTTTCGAGCTCTGTAGAGGGATCTCTCTGCAAACGATGCAGCGGTTCGATATCCGGCAACAGCCCGGTCAGAAGCCCAATCGCCGGCAGGTACGCACAGACGTGGTAGACGAAGACGATACTCGTCATGTCAGCCAGCTTGCCCAGAACCGCAGCTCCGATGCCACCCATCCCAAAAGCGAAGCCGAAGAACAATCCCGAGATCATCCCGATCCGGCCCGGGACCAACTCCTGCGCATAGACCAGAATCGCCGAGAAGGCCGACGCGATCACGAAACCGATGATAACGCTGAGCACCCCGGTCCAAAAGAGGTTGGCGTAAGGCAGCGCAAGCGTAAACGGCAAGACACCGAGGATCGATCCCCACATCACCCATTTGCGCCCAAAGCGATCACCGATCGGGCCGCCAAAGAAGGTGCCGGCCGCTGCCGCTCCCAGAAACGCGAAGAGGTGCAGTTGCGAGCTCTGTACCGAGGTGTGAAAGCGGCTGATTAAGTAGAACGTGTAGTAGCTGCTCAGGCTCGCCAGGTAGACGAACTTCGAGAAGACCAGAGCTATCAGCACAGCTAGCGCGACCATCACCTTTCGCTTCGGAAGTTCCGCATGCGGCGAGGGACCGGCGTGGCTCAGCGAAGGATGCGCAATGCGCCGATGCTTCGCCCAGCGGCTGATCCGGATCAACACCACGATCCCAATCACGGCGAACACGCTGAACCATGCCATACCTACCTGCCCGCGAGGCAAAACAATGAACGCCGCCAGCAGCGGACCAAAAGCCGTACCAGCGCTCCCGCCGACCTGAAAGAACGACTGCGCAAAGCCGTGCTGGCCCCCAGAGGCCATGCGCGCAACCCGCGACGATTCGGGATGAAACACCGCGGAACCCACGCCAATCAGCGCGCCGCCAACCAGTAACCAGCCAAAGCTCGGCGCGAAGGCCAGGGTCAAAAGACCAATCAGCGAAACCGACATCCCGACTGGAAGAAAATACGGCGCAGCCGTGCGGTCGGTGTAGTGGCCGACAAATGGCTGAAGCAGGGACGCGGTGACCTGATTTACCAACGCAATCAACCCAATCTGGCCGAAGCTCAGATGGAACGACCCCTGAAAAATCGGGTAGACCGAGGGAAGCAGCGACTGCACCAGGTCGTTCAGCATGTGGCAAAAGCTGACCGCCAGCAGGACTTGAAAGAGCGAAGTTTCGCGCCCGGGCTGAAGATCGGCTGGCCTTTGTAGAGTCGTCGTGCTCACCCATTCATTATCGAGAAAGCGTCCTCGTAATGGAATAGCTTAGGAAATCGCAAGAACGAATCGGCCAGGACTTTAGGAGGGGGGCGATTTAGACCAGAAGTTGTGACTGATGGAGAACGATTATGCCTTTCATTTGCCTCGACCGCACAATCACATCATTCGCTCCGGGGGAGTAGCTTCCACCGCCAGCATGATTGAGCGCAAAGACACGTGGATTCCGTCCGAAGGCCTACTTTAGGATCTTGAAGATCGTGACTCTCGCTGAAAGGCCACCGCCGCGGATCCCGCGGCTGTTCTGTCAATGAGGTTTCGTTCCTTCAGATATCCGTTGCTGATCAGCTTCACGGAGTTCGGGACCCGCGTACCCATGACTTCCATAAGTTCCGCCATCTTTCCGCTGAGGTGTTTGACGGTTGCCACTATTCCACTGTTCTTGTCGACAAAAATCGAGCGATATTTCTGCGGCGGACAGAATCTGCCAAGCTTAATGAAGTCCCTCCCATAAATTGCAGCTCTGTCACTCCATTCGCGATTAAGCACTCTACCGTGTATCCACGCAGAACGATTGACAGGCTCAGGGGTTCATGACGGGCGTCGTTGAATTGCGCCAACAGATGAAACCTGCGTCCCTGAGTAAATCCGCATAAGACCGCCAGCCAGCTACCATCCGAAGCGCGCAAGCCGAAGCGTTGAACACACGAATGTAAACCGAGAATCCGCTCATCTCGAGCTAAATGCGATGGATCTGCGCGGAACGTCCCCTTCGTATTCAGCCGATCCGCTCCCGCGCCGTATTCTTCCCGAGTCAGAGAGGGAACGAACTCGATCCCCGCCGCTCTGGCTTTCCGGGTGTAATAACGAACGTTCCGTCTGGTATGCCTTCCCAGAGTAGCCAGAAAATCCTCGAAGCTTGCCGGCAGCCGCATGCGGTCGCCTGGAATCAGCGCGTCCAGATATTGCATGCCCATTCCCTGAATCGTGATCTTGGCGTCGGTCCTCGGCATCATCCGGAAGTGCAGGGAGTGGATCCCTCTGGCAACAAGTTGCCGAATCGAAGCTCCCACCACAGCTTCCTCACGCTCGGGCCGGCACAGCAGCAGTCCCCGTCCGGCGTAGTCGCCGCCGACGGCATAGCCAATGGGAATCCCCTTTACATAATGCTCGGTCGCGTAGGTAAGTCCGGTTAGGCTCGCACCGTCCCAGCAGGCGACCGAGCAAGAACGGCGGCGATCGTCGGTCGCGGCGAGGAAATGCAGTGGATCCAGCAGCACATCATCGTCGGCGCCCAGGTCTTGGCGCAAGGTATCGATCTGGCCCCAAACCGTGACAAAGCTGCGCGCGTCGCGCAATATCTCAGTTCGCAGATGAGAGGAAGACAACATTATCAATAATGCTGATACGTTACCTCAATCTTGGGGTTTATTCTCTGATTATCTTCCAACAAAATGTTGACTATATATGCAATGGCAGTCGTTGGGGGCATTGGAAGGTTTCGGGCTTTGGTCGCCTGGCTAATCCGCAGCACTGCCTACAACATGGTCGGCAGCATGACCAGCACCCCCCAAGGGCGGAGAAAAGTCTCCGGCTGTCCCTAAAGGATGAAGGCAACGCCGGTTTTGCAATGACGCAAACAAATTGGCCAAGTGGCTTAACCGGACCGGTCTATACTAATTTCCGATACGGAGGGAGCCCATGCGCACCGTTCGCCTCAACTCCACGCTCTTTCGGACAATGCTCGCTACGGTCATTTCCGCCTCCGCGAGCTCCCTTCTGGCGCAGGCTCCGCTGCGGATCAGTCCACCGACCCCGGCCGATGGCGGCGTTCGCCAGGTGCTCGAGAGCATCTTCATCCCGCCCAAGGCGAATGCTCCGTTCACCCTCACCCTTGACACTGCGTGGACGCGCCCTCTTGGCAACGGCGGCACTTACACCCTGGTCAACGAGCGCCACATCGCCCGAGACACCGCTGGCCGCGTGTACGAGGAGCGCTGGTACCTGGTTCCCAAAAACGGCAAGGTCGAGTCGACGATGAACTACATCCAGATCGCCGACGCTGCCCAGCACACTCTCTACAATTGCCAGGTCGAGTTGAAGAAGTGCTTTCTGCAGGACTACAGCGGACTGACGACGACCGAGTATCGACCGCCGGTTGCAGTTTCTGCACCGCTACCGAACGGGAACGGCTTCCACACCCATGAGGAGTTGGGCAAGAGCAGCTTGTTCGGCTTCGACACGGTGGGCTACCGCGAGACGACCAATATCAACCCAGGAGTCTTCGGCAACGATCAGCCGATGGTGACGACCCGCGAGTTTTGGTATTCGCCTGAGCTTGCGATCAACCTGATCTCCAAGGTGGACAGCCCAGCCGCCGGAAAACAGACCTTCACCGTGACCGTCATCAGCGCCGCCGAACCCGATCCACAGTTGTTCACCCTGCCTGTGGGATTCGAAGTAGTGGATCAGCGCAAAGTTGAGCCGCCAGTCAACTAGGGCCTGTAGACGTTGATGATTGAATTTAGACGCGTGCCGCCCTTAACAACTCGCGAATAGACGCGGGAGCGCCGACCTCGGCAAGAGGACGACAAACGGGCGGCGGCTAAGTCGCCGACAGAGCCTGGTCAAAGTCCGCGACTAGGTCGTCCAAATCCTCGATCCCGATCGACAAGCGCACCATGCCATCGGTGATCCCGATCTTCGCCCTGCCATCGGCGCCAAGCCCGGCATGGGTCATCGTCGCCGGATGCGAAACCAGCGATTCCACCCCACCCAGCGACTCACCTAGTGTCGCAACCTGCAGCCGGCCAGTGAAGGCCTTCGCGCTGTCCAGCGACCCGAGATCAATGGTGATCATCGAGCCGAAGCCCGACATCTGCCGCTCAGCAAGTTTGAATTGGGGATGAGCATTGGGCCCATTCTTCAGGCCGGGATAGAAGACCCGCTGCACCTTGTTATGTCCGGAGACAAACTCGGCGACAGCGCGGCCATTCTCATCATGCTGCTTCATGCGGACCGCGAGCGTCTTCACTCCGCGCAGGATCAGCCAGCTCTCAAACGGCGAAAGAATCGCTCCAACTGCCTTCTCGACGAAATCGAACTTCTCCCGATGCTCTGGCTTGGTGCCGATCAAAACTCCGCCAATCCCGTCGCTGTGGCCATTGAGGAACTTTGTCGTTGAATGCATCACGATGTCCGCGCCCAACTCGATCGGCCGCTGAAAGTAAGGCGACATGAAGGTGTTGTCGACCGACATCTCGATTCCGCCAGCATTGCGATTGCTGTTGTGGCAAATCTCTGCGACCGCCGCGATGTCCGTCAGTGTCATCAATGGATTCGTCGGCGTCTCGATGTGCACCAACTTCGTCTCTGGGCGAATCGCAGCCTTCAGCGCTTCAAGGTTCGAGGTGTCGACATAGGTGAACGCAATGCCGTAGTGAGCGAATATCTGGTTGAAGAGCCGCGGCGTTCCGCCATACACATTCGATCCACAGATCACGTGGTCGCCTGTCTTGAGCATCGTCACTAATGCTGCGATCGCGGCCATCCCGCTGCCGAAGACATGCGCCGTCGTTCCGCCTTCGAGCGAGGCGAGACACTTCTCGATCGCCGTTCGCGTCGGATTTCCCGCCCTCGAATAGTCATATTCCGGCTCGCCGCCAAGCTCCTTCTGGGCATAAGTCGAGCTCAAGTAAAGCGGCACGTTCACCGCCCCGTTTATTGGATCCGGCGGTTGCCCTGCATGAATCGCGCGCGTTGCAAATCCCTGGCGGCTGCGACTAACTGCCATACTGTTCTACCCCTCTCGCCACGACACGAAACCTGCACGCAGCCCAACTCTGCGGCTCAGCTCGCCTAACAAGCCTGAGTAAGTATAAGCGGCCCCCCACCATCGCGAAGCCTTACGGATACAGGCGCCGTGGTAATTTTGGGCTATGACTATGTTCAGACGTACGGCCTGGAAACGACGGATATTCGGCGCCCTGCTGCTTCTCCTGCTTTCGATCGTCGCGTCGGAGCTTTATCTTCGCCATTTGGGCTTGGGAACATCAGCTCTCGTCATCCCCGATCCCGCGGCGGGTTATATCCTCGAGCCCAACCAGAATCTGCACCGCTTCGGCGGCGAGACTCGAGTCAACTCCTACGGCATGCGCTCAGACCCGGTACCGGCGACAAAGCAAGCCGACGTTTTCCGCATCCTGATCGTCGGTGACTCCTACGTCTACGGCTCCACATCAGTCGATCAATCCCAGATCTTCGCGGAGTTGCTACACCGGGAACTCCCCAAAATTCTCCATAGGCCTGTCGAGGTCCTGAACGCTGCGGCAGGGGGCTGGGCGATCTCTAACGAACTCGGTTATGTCCGATCGAGGGGGACCTTCAACGCCGATTTGGTATTGCTGGTGCTGAACTGGGGCGACCAGACCCAGACATTCAGCCCGTATGAGCCATACGGAGTGCCGAATGTCGACCACCATCCAGATTTCGCTATCCAGGAGCTCTGGGATCGCTACTTGAAACGAAAGTTCTTCCCGCCGCCGGCGCAGGAAATCAATGACAAACCCTCTGTTCCCGATGCGCTGAGTGCAAAGCGGAATCTTGCGTATCTAGACCAATTCCTTGCACTCGTCGTTGCTGGCGGAGCCAGGATGTCCGTCGTTTATATTCCTTTGCCTACCGAAACCGAACATCCCTCCGGCCTGATCGAATGGTGCGCCGCCAATCACGTGCCTATGATCGATTTGACATCTGCGGCGACCAGTTGGGCGACGATCCCCAATATCCTCATGCGCGACGGGGGACATTACAACGCGAAGGGGAACCGCTTGATTGCCGACGAACTCGAAAAGGATTGGCCCGCGGTCATGCAGACTCCGGCGGCGGCCAATGGGTCTTCCAGGTAGAGACCCTCAAAGAGCAAGATCGGATGATCTAAACGCCGCCTTCAAAAATTTTCTTGGATAAGTACCGCTCCGCTGAATCGGGGATCATTGTCGCCACACGCTTCCCAGGCCCAAGCCGGCGTGCGATCTCAAGCGCTGCATAGACCATCGCGCCGGCGCTCGAGCCCCCCAGCAGTCCCTCTTCGGCGGCCAACCTCTTGACCATTGCGAATGCATCCTCGTCACTCACCATCATGATCTCGTCTGCGACCTCGCGGTCAAACGTCCTTGGCACGAACGAAACCCCGATTCCCTCCACCTTGTGATGACCCGGTTCGCCGCCCTGCAGGATCGATCCCTGCGTCTCGACAGCGACAGTTAGAGTCGCCCGGTTCTGCTCTTTAAGGAAGCGCGCAATCCCTGAGAAAGTCCCGCCAGTTCCTACTCCCGCGACGAAGGCGTCGACCCGCCCTTCCATCTGCTCCCAAAGCTCGACGGCCGTCGTGTCGTAGTGAAACTGGGGATTCGCCTGGTTATCGAACTGCAGCGCGGTAAAGGAGTCGGGAATCTCGGCGGCTGCCGCAATCGTCCGGCGGATGGCACCCCTCATTCCCTCCGCTTCGGGCGTCCGAATGACCGTGGCGCCAAAACCTCGCATGAGGATGCACTTCTCCTCGGCAAAGCCTTCGGGAACAAAAAGAATCACCTGATACCCGCGGTTCACCCCAACCAGCGCCAGGCCAACGCCGGTGTTGCCGGCAGTCGCTTCCAGGATCGTCGAACCCGGCTTGAGCAGGCCACGCCGTTCGGCGTCGAGAATCATTCCCAGCGCCGCGCGGTCCTTCACGCTGCCGCCGGGATTGAGGAATTCGAGCTTGGCATAGACCGCTGCCGCCTCCGCGCCGATTACCCGGCGAAGGTGCAACATCGGAGTCTGGCCCATCAGTTCGGTGATATCTTCGGCTACGCGAAGTCCGGAGTGAGTTGAGGATTTATCCATTACTGGGCGCATACAAAACATCTAAGTTTAGCAGTTGCGCGGCAGACGCTCCCCGACGTTAGTAGGAACGGCAGCATCGTGAGGGATGCTCACCCACCGACGTGAAGTTGCAGCAAAGATTCCGGGACCGGGGTTCACTGCGCCGAGGATTGACGCGCATCGGCTTGATTGCCCTTGCCACCGGGGAGCGACTTGACGCGCGGATAATAGCCGGTACGCGTGCGCACGATCAGCTTGCCATAGCCTTGGGCGTGGGCCTCGACCTTGACGATTCGGTATCCGCCCAGGCTGGCCGGTTTGGTGGAGTGGTACCCGATCGTATATTGGCTGCGGATATCGCGGGCCACCTCGGCCGCAATCTCGTCCACCTCATCCATGCTCTTGGGGAAGAAGGAAACGCCGCCGGTTTCGCTCGACAGCATCTGCAAGGCTCGCTTGGCACGCCGCGCCTCCCGTCCACCACCCTCATCCTTAAAAAGGAGCCCGATCGAATAAACCACGGGCCCCTGCAACGCCTGGATTCGCTGAATGGTCTGCTCGAGCGACATTACCGAAGCGTTATCTTCGCCATCGGTAATCACGAGCAACACCTGCTTCGGCCGCTTGGCGCCCTTGGCCAACTGATCGGCCGACGCAACCACCGCGTCATACAACGCCGTTCCGCCCTTCGAATCGATATGCGCGAGACCCTCGCGAAGTTTGCCGATATCGGAGGTGAAGTCCTGGTCGATGTACGCTTCATCGGAGAAGTTCACAACGAATGCTTCATCGTCTTTGTTTGACGCCTTGACCAGGTCAAGCGCCGCGGAGTTCACCGCCTGCCGCTTGTCGCGCATCGATCCCGAGTTGTCGACCAGGATACCCATCGACACCGGGATGTCCTCGTGCTGGAAGGAGATGATCGTCTGCGCAACGCCGTCTTCGGCAACGCTGAAGTCGGGTTTGGTCAGGTTCATTACCAACTTGTTATGGTCGTCGAGCACGGTTGCATTGAGCACGACCTCCTCCACATCGCGCCGCAGCGTATACCCGTGGTCCCCCTTCGTTAGCGTTCCCGGAATCCCCGAAACCGGTGCTCACCGACGGCGGCTGAATCTCTGGGCCGGGCAGATTGTCGGCAGGGTCGGGAGAAACTACTGGATCGCGATCGACGGTGAGCGGCTTCTGCGGATCGGGCGCCTTCGACTGGGCGACGGCGCGCCCACTGGTGAATCCGGCACAGAGAGCCAGCGCCGCAGCGATTGTCGTCAGGCGGAATGGCTTACTGCAAGGGCGCATAGTATCCGGTACGGGCATGGACGGTCAGTGGCGGCAGCCCCGGTGGGGCGACCAGCTTTACTTTCAATTTACGCCACTTCCCGTCCCGCTTCTCGTCCAGAGGTTTGTAACCCAGCACATATTCGTTGCGCAACTCGGCACTGATCTTGGTGGCGATGTCGGCCATGTCGGAGATGTCGTCCACCCGGAAGAGCCGGCCGCCGGTCTCCTCGCTCACGTCATTCAATAGCAGCGGGCCAAGCCTCTCCTCGGTGGTTGCTGCGTACTGGTCGAAGATGCCGATCGAGTAAATCTGCGTATCGGACTCGCGCACCGCAGCTCGGACCTCGCTCTCGGTATACCGACTGCGATTGTCACCTCCGTCAGAGACGATCAGCAACGCCTTCCGCGGATACTTCGCCTGCTTCATCTTTTCCAGGCCGAAATAAATCGCATCGAGCAGAGCGGTGCGGTGACCCGCCTTCACCATCTCCAGCCTTGCCTCGATGTCGTCCACGGAGCTGGTAAAGTCCTCGAGCAGTTCCGGTCGGTCATTGAACCCAATGACGAAAAATTCATCCTGGGGATTGGCCGTCTTCATGAACTGCACGATCGATTCCCGCGAGCGGATCACTTTGTTCGCCATACTCCCGCTAAGGTCCATGATCACGCCGATCGAAACCGGGGCATCTTCGCTTGAGAACGTTTTGATCGTCTGCTGATTGTTGTTCTCAAATAGAAAGAAGTTCTCCTTATCGAGTCCGGTCACAAGCCGGTTGAGCGGATCGGTGACGGTGAGCGGCACCAGCACCAGGTTCACATCAACCCGAATTCGTTCACCCTGCCTCGCCTTGAGCGCACCCGGGCCCTCAACGGTGGCCGGCTGGGCGGCGGGCGCAGATGCCTTTGGAGCTGTGTCCGACGCTGGCGGCGCCGGTGGCGGCACGTGCACTTTGTTCAAAGGGTCATCTTGCGCTCTGCACATCGAAGAGGCTGAGAACGCCAGCAGAAAAGCCAGACCAAGCGAGAAACCTTCCCTGCGCCGCATCCGGAGCGGAGGCACAACAGAGCGTACCGCGGCAGACTTCAGTTCACACAGTGGCCGAGCGGCAAAAGAGCCGCGATGGAGCGCCATGAGACTAGCCTCCGTTGAGCTAGATGCTAGCACGCTGCTTTGAGGGTTGGCCGTGATCGATCGGCCTCGAAACTGATTCGAATTTGCAGTACCAAAAGCGAATTGATGCGCCGCCGCCCGTAACCAATATGATCAACGACTAAGGCGGAGCGCCCCTGCCCGCACCCGGCCATCGAGCCAGCCAATCCTCTTATTCTCCTTGATTTACAATCCCGACAGAGAAGCCAGAAAACAATTCCGTCGCGATCCCTCTCTCGGCACACTGGAGTTCAGCAGCAGCATGGCCCGCATCTATCCCTTTCGAGCACTTCGCTACAATCCGTCGCGGGTCCGCCTTGAAGATGTCGTCACCCAGCCCTGGGACAAGATCACTCCATCCATGCAGCAGGCGTACTACCAGCGCAGCCCTTACAACCTCGTACGCATCATCCTCGGCCTGCCCGAGCTCTTCGACGGCGCTCCAGACTCCGAGGGCAAAGAAGGCGGTTCCGACATCTACACCCGCGCCGCCCGCGACTTTGCCGACTGGCGCGACCAGGGTGTTCTCTCGCGCGAAAAAGAACCCTGCATCTTCGCCTATTCGCAACGTTTCACCATCCCCGGCTCTCAGCAGACGACAATAGAGCGCCGCGGCTTCATCGCCCTCGGCGAACTCTATGACTACAACCAGCGCGTCGTCTTTCGCCACGAGCAGACGCTGGCCAAGCCGATGTCCGATCGGCTCAACCTGCTGCGCGCCACCCGCGCCCACTTCGGGCAGATCTTCATGCTCTACTCCGACCCCGCTCAGACCGCGGAGCGGCTCCTCTTCGGCGCAAACTCAAGCGACGACTTTGAAGTGACCGACGAATACGGCGTCCTTCACCGCATCTCCCGGATCAGCGACCCCAGCAACGATCAACATCCTTTCCGCGGCGATGGAGGACAAGAAGCTCATCATCGCCGACGGCCATCATCGCTACGAGACTGCACTCGCCTACTCCCACGAACGCGCGCCCGAAATCCCCAACAGCAGCGAGCGCAATTCCTACTCACTGCCGCAGCCGTCCTATCCCGAAGCCGCTGTCATGATGACCTTCGTCAACATGGACTCCGAAGGCCTGGTCATTCTCCCGACTCACCGGGTCGTATTCAGTTTGGACGACTTCTCTCAAGGCAAGTTCCTCGAAGCCGCCGCCACTCGTTTCCAAATCGAGAAATTGGGAGACCTCGAAGTCGCCGAACTGCAGCAGTTGCTTAGCTCCGAAGCCGCCACTGGAACGGCCTTCGTCGCCGTCACCCAAACCGGCCGCTTTCTGCTGAAGCTAAAACGGAATGCAACCAACGAAGTGCTGCAAGCGCTCTCGCCACGCCAGCGCCAACTCGATATCGTCCGTCTCCATGCGCTGGTGCTCGATCAACTCCTTGGCATCGACCCGGAGGCCGTCCGCCAGGAGCGCAACCTGCGCTACATCCGCGATGCCGGCGAAGCCATCGAACAGGTCACCGAAGGCCGCGCCGACATTGCTTTCCTGGTGAATCCTGTCTCGCTCGATCAGCTTCGCGAGATCGCCTTCGCCGGAGACGTAATGCCCCAGAAGTCCACCGACTTCTACCCTAAACTCCTAAGCGGCCTCGCCATTTATGCCTTCGATTGAACTCCGGGACCGAAGGTCTTGCTTCTCTCGGGGCGCGACAACTGCTCTTGTTCTGTGCGTTTTGTTCCTGGAGTTGGCCACAGCTCGCTCCCAACAGCCTCCAGCCCTAACGCCCCCAGTCTCGACACCTCCAGTTGCGCCCGGCAAGCCCGATCTTCCTCCGCTCCCCACTCCTCCGACAAACCACCTCACCGTGCAGCCGGCCTTTTCCGTCGTTCTCGACGCCGCTCACGGAGGCGCCCACACCGGCGCACGCATCGCCAGCGATCTCGCAGAGAAGGACCTCACCCTCGCGCTTTCTGGCCGCTTGCGCACAACACTAGCCGCCCAGGGCATCGCGGTCGTCGTAACGCGGGAATCCGACACCGACCTGCCGGCTATCCAAAGAGCGGGCATAGCGAACCACGCACTCGCCTCTGCCTGCCTCATTCTTCACGCCACCGCAACCGGCGCCGGGGTGCATCTCTTCACCTCATCGCTTCCACCGGCGGTTGCTAGCGCCTCGGCGTCCGCAACCCCAGGCGCGTCGGCCCTCGTCCCCTGGCAAACCGCACAGGCCATGTGGATTACGCGTAGTCTCCGTCTTTCCTCTGAAATCAACTCGGCCCTCGGCCACGCCGGCATTCCGACCACACTCGGCGTTGCCTCCGTTGCCCCGCTCGACAACCTTGCCTGCCCAGCTGTGGCCGTCGAAATCGCCCCGCTCGCAAGCTCCGCGGCCAACCAGGCCTTGTCGATCTCCGACGGTAAATACCAGCAGCGGATTATCGACGCCCTGGCTTTCGCGATCCTGGAGTGGCGCACGGACTGGAAGCAGCAGCCATGATTCCCCGCTACCAACGCGTCCTCTTCTGGATCCTGCTTCTCGCTTCGGTCGTGATGGCCGTGGTGCTGATCCGCCTGCGCGAGCGCGCCGTCGACCGCATCGCCGGACTCCAACAGAACGCTGAAACCACCCCATTCTCTGCATCTCAAAACGCCGCGCCCACGGAAACGGTTACCCTGCTCGAAGCCAACGACGTCGACGACACCGTCGCCCCGGTCACCCGCGAACTCGCGCTGCCCAAGGAGACCGGCGCTCGCGCCCGCGTGCTCCTGCATCAGCTCTTCGCGGACTACGCCGCACCCGGCTCGAAACACCCATTGACCGCAGGCCCAGGAGTTGAGGAGGTCTTTTTCATGTCCGTTGCGGGTTCTGCTATCGTCGATGGGAAGGCCGACCCATCGCCTGCAAATCCCGAAGCAAAGACAGCGATCGTCAATTTAACCAGCGCCTTCGCCGAGAACCACCCCTCCGGCATAGAACCCGAGACGCTCACCCTGCTGTCGATCATTGCGACGCTCCACGAGAACTTTCCCGCCGTCGGACAGGTCCACTTCCTGGTCGACGGCCAGCCTCGAGAAACCCTCGCCGGCCACGCCGACCTCACCCAAACCTACCTCGCAGGAGAGAACCCAACCAGACCGTAAGGAAGCCAGGAGGGAAGACCGTTGCCGACTCGATCCTGACCCCGCTTTGCGAAACCTCCCCATCCTCCTACACTGTTCAAGGTCATCACTGTAACAACCGTACGGTTGCAGAAAGCTCAGCCCACCTATGAAAATCGGCGTCTTCGACTCCGGCGTCGGCGGACTCACCGTCCTGCGCGCCCTGCTCCCCCGCATCGCCAACGCCGAATATCTCTACCTCGGCGACACCGCCCGCCTGCCCTACGGCTCTAAGTCGCAGGCGACCATCGCCCGCTACGCCGTCTCCAGCTCACAATTCCTCATCGATCAGGGCTGCAGAGTTCCTGGTGATCGCCTGCAACACCGCCAGCGCCCTCGCCCTCGACGAAATCCGCCAGACTGCCGAGCCGCACGGCATTCCGGTCGTCGGAGTCATCGGCCCCGGCGCCGCTGCCGCGGCCGCTGAAACCGCGACCCGCGACGCCCTGGTCATCGCAACCTCCGCCACGGTACAAAGCCACGCCTACGCGGCAGCCTGCCAATCGCTCGGCCTCCGCAGCCTTGAAAAAGCCTGCCCCTTGCTCGTGCCGCTGGTCGAAGAAGGCTGGATCGACCACCCCGTCACAGCCGAGGTCGTCGGCATCTACCTCTCAGAACTCCATCAACAAGCTGCCGAAGCGGGCCTGCGGCCGGACACGATCGTTCTCGGCTGCACCCACTATCCGCTCCTCCGCGAAGTCATCGAAGCCGCTGTCGCCAAACTCTGGCCTGGCCAGCCCCCACGGATCATCGACTCCGCCGAAGCTACGGCGAGAGAAGTGGGGCGGCAACTCGCCACCTCTGCGGCGGTCGAGAACACTTCGGCCGGCCGATGTGTCGCCGCCGGCCAGCTTCTTCGCCACCGACTCGGTGACAAAATTTCGCCAACTCGGCACTCGCTTCCTCGGCCAACCGATTGGCGAGGTCAAACTCGTCGACCTCGGAGGCTGATATGCTGTTCGTTTGTGCATAGATGCGAGGCGGCGGAGGCAGCCAATTCAGATGCCCGGTGTTGAGAACTGGCCCACTATTTCTCCCCAAGCAGCCTTGGCTCCAGTCGCATGTATCCACAGATAGGAAACACCGGCCTTCAGGCCCGGATTTAAGGAGTAAGACATGCTCAATCTAGAGGGCCGCACCGCCGTCGTCTTCGGCCTCGCCAACAAGCGCAGCATCGCCTGGGCCATCGCCCAGAAGCTTCACGCCGCCGGAGTCAACCTCGCCGTCAGCTATCAGAATGAACGCCTCCGCGCCGACGCCGAGGACCTCGTCTCCGATCTGACCGGAGCCCAGCTGTTCCAGTGCGACGTCTCCTCCGACGCCGATATCGAGCGCGTCTTCGCGGAGCTGAAAGAGCGCTATGGCAAGCTCCATGTGCTGGTGCACAGCATCGGCTTCGCTCCCGCCGATGCGCTGCAGAATCCTTTCACCGAGACCTCACGCGAGAGCTTCCGGATCGCCCACGACGTCAGCGTCTATTCACTTATCGCGCTCACGCGGGGAGCCGCCCCGCTGATGACCGACGGCGGCAGCATCATCACCCTCACCTACTACGGAGCCGAAAAGGTAGTCCCGCGCTACAACGTGATGGGCGTCGCCAAGGCCGCGCTCGAGGCCACCGTCCGCTACCTCGCCTCCGACCTCGGCAGCAAGAACATTCGCGTCAACGCCATCTCCGCCGGTCCGATCAAGACCCTCGCCGCCCGTGGAATCGGTCAACTCAGCGAGATGCTCAGGGCCCACGCCGAGCGCTCGCCTCTGGCCCGCAACGTCGACCAGGCCGAAGTCGGCGGCGCCGCGCTCTATCTCGCCTCCGACCTGAGCAGCGCCGTCACCGGAGAGGTACATTACGTCGACTGCGGTTACAACATCATGGGTTTCTAATCGACAGACTCCCATCGGCGCTATGACAGGGACGGCCGCGGCGAACCTCGCTCAGAGGCTTTCCCCTTCCAGTTTGTAGAGGTGGTTCATAGGCCCGCGGCCGGCCCCGACCGGATATGCCGCCAGCATCGCCGACCTCACATAGTCTTTGGCGCGCCTCACGGCGTCAAGCGGCAAATCCCCCGCCACTAGCCTGCACAGCAAAACGCTGGAAAATGCGCACCCGGTTCCGTGGGTCGCCTTAGTCTCAACGCGTTGCCCCACAATCCAGCATGAAGCCCCATCGGCCATAAGCAGGTAGTCATCCGGAGGATCGAAGTGGCCTCCTGTCACCACAATATTTAGCCGGTCGTTGCCCGCTTGGCGCGCCAGTCGCCGTAACTCAGCCGCAGCCAGGGGGATTTCCCCTGTCCTGGTAACCGGCAAACCGGTCAATTCCGCAAGCTCATTCAGGTTTGGAGTAATCCAGTCGACTCTGGTTAGCAACTGCTCCCGCATCACCCTGATTCCTTCGGGATCCAGCAAATCCCGCCCCGAACTCGAGCGCAAGATCGGATCCAACACGATTGGAGCCTTGTTTTGCACATGCAGAAATTTATTTGCAACCAGGCAGATTTCTGCATTTGCGAGCATTCCAAGCTTGATTCCCGCAAAGATCACGTCCTCTGCGAGCATCTCGAGGGTAGCCGCGACGGTTGCGGCACTACCGGTTCGACCGCCCTCACCCCCTGGGTGGACTGCACCGTCAACGCCGTCAAGCAGGCCATCCCGTAGACCCCGTGCGCGGCAAAGACCTTCAGGTCGGCGCTGGCTCCTGCACCGGAAGATGGGTCAAACCCCGCTATTGTCAACAAGATAGGTCGCTTTCCGGCACCCTCGGAAGAGGGCTTCGCAGCCCCTTGAGGGGCAATTCCGTCGCCGCGTTCATCCTCCAAAACGCTCATCCCAAACCGCGCCTCTCCGTCCTCAATCTTAGCCGACCGGGCCGAGAGCCAAGCCAATACCGCAAGGTATGAGACCTCGCTAAACGACCAGTTTGCCTAGCATAACGCGCTGCAGGATGGCAACGCGGCACACACCCTAACCCATAGCAGCGCTTTGACTTATCGTTTGCGGCCTCCATACAATTTTGACAGGAGGACTATGACAGCTATCGCAAATCAGAGATCATCGATGTTCCGCACGTCGACGTGGGCTGGTCTCGCAGTCGTCCTGACTGTCGGCATTACCAGCACCAATTCCACCCAACCGGACGCGGCCATAAATACCACGAGCGCCAGATCCGCAGCAGCCAGCGCCGAGATAAATCCGAGGCCAAATCCAGCACCGGCAAAAGCTGTCCATCACTGGTATCAATTCGGCAAAGCATCTTGGTATGGACAGGATTTTCAGGGCCGCCAGACTGCCAGCGGCGAAACCTTCAATATGTACGACCTGACCTGCGCCCACAAGAGTCTTCCGCTCGGATCGTTGGTTCGCGTCACCAACATGCGTAACCAGAAAAGCATCGTGCTTCGCGTCAATGACCGCGGACCGGTCGCCCAAGACCGCATCATCGACCTTTCCTACGCGGCTGCCAATCTCATAGGAGTGCACGGGATCGCTAAGGTTCGCCTGGAGGTCGTTCATGACGTCGCCAAGCTAACCTGGCCGGTAGCTGACGAGGAGTAGTTCCCGCAAAGCGGTGACTCTCTGGCGCCCTCAGCAATCTCATCTCGGGCCGACTTACAATCAAGAACTGAATGCCATTACAATCGAGACAGGATGCTCGATCAGCAACACGCTGCGTCGTCGCGAGTCGTCGCGCCTCCTCCACGCGAGGAGGCGCGCGACAAGTTAATCGTCGCCCTCGACTTCCCGTCTGGCCCTCAGGCCCTGGCCTTTGTGGATCGCCTCGAAGACTCCTGTCGCTGGTTCAAAGTCGGCCTTGAGCTCTTCCTCGCCGCCGGCGGATCGATCGTCGAAAGCCTTCGCCACCGAGGATACTCGGTTTTCCTCGACCTGAAATTCCACGACATCCCCAATACCGTCGCCGCAGCGATTCGCTCGGTCGGACCGCTCGGCGCTGAGATGCTCACCGTTCACGCCAGCGGCGGCCCAGCCATGCTCGAGGCCGCTGCTGAAGCCTCCGCAGGCCTCGCCGATCCGCTACGATTGCTCGCCGTGACTGTGCTCACCAGCATGGACCAGGCCCAGTTGGCGGCAACCGGCACCTTGCGCAGCCCCGAGGAAGAAGTGCTCCTGCTGGCCAGAATGGCTTTCGCGAATGGGATTGCCGGCTTCGTCTGCAGCCCAGAGGAGGCGGCCACGCTGCGATCTGCTCTTCACGGAGCCGTGCTGGTCACGCCAGGTATCCGCCCGGCCGGCGCAGCCATCGGAGACCAGAAGCGCATCGCCACGCCAGCCGCCGCCCTCGCCGCCGGAGCCAGCTATCTGGTCGTGGGACGCCCAATTACCCAGGCAGCCGAACCGGCTGAAGCTGCAAACAAAATCCTCGCCGAGATGAAGCGCCCGGATAAAGTTTAGCCCGGCACCCGTCACGCTCTCTATCGACTATTTCGCGGGGTCATAGTTCAGGTTGGGCCCGAGCCAGCGCTCGACCTCCGCTACACTCATTCCCTTCCGTTCGTGATAATCGACGACCTGGTCGCGGCCGATCTTGCCCAGGCTGAAATACCGCGACTCGGGATGAGCAAAGTAGATCCCGCTCACGCTCGAACCGGGCCACATGGCGAACGATTCGGTGATGAGCATCCCGGTGTTAGCCTGCACATCGAGCAAACGCCAGAGAGTGCCCTTCTCAGTATGGTCCGGGCATCCCGGATATCCCGGCGCCGGCCGGATTCCACGATATTCTTCCCGTATAATCTCCGCGGTGCTCAGATTTTCCTCGCGGCCGTAACCCCAGTCATCGCGCGCCTGTTTGTGCAGGCATTCGGCAAAGGCCTCGGCAAGCCGGTCGGCGATGGCCTCGGCCATAATCGCGTTGTAATCGTCGTTCTCTGCGCGGAATCGGTCGCAGAGTTCCTTCAGCCCGATGCCGCTGGTGACCGCAAAAGCGCCGATACTGTCGGCCAGCCCAGTCTCCTTCGGAGCGATAAAGTCTGCCAGAGATCGGCAAGGCTCGCTGCCTTCCCGGTTAGCCTGCTGGCGGAGAAAGTGAAGGGTATCAAGCACCGTACTGCGAGCCGCGTCGGTGTAGAGCTCGACATCGTCGCCCACCGCATTCGCGGGAAAGAAACCATAGACCCCGCGCGCGGTGATCCAGTTTTTCTCGATCATGCAATCGAGCAGCGCATTCGCGTCGGCGAAGAGCTGGCGGGCCTGCTCGCCCTGGTTTGCGTCCTGGAGAATTCGGGGATAAATACCCTTCAAACCCCAGGTATGAAAGAACGGCGACCAGTCGATGAATCCGCGCAGTGTCGCCAAGGGGAAGTTGTCCAACACGCGCACGCCGGTGAAGGCAGGTACGGCAAGGTCTTCAGTACGCCACTCAATCGGCGTCCGTCTCTTCCGGGCTTCATCAAGCGGTACGACCGGCTGACGCGGCGCCGAGTGTGCCTTGCGGATCGCCTCATAGTCAGCGCGATGCTTCGCAACGAACTCCGCCTTGCCGTCGTCGCTCAGCAGGCTGGTGGTGATGGGCACCGCTCGGCTGGCGTCGAGCACATGCACTACCGGCTCGCTGTAGTGCTGGGCAATCTTCACTGCCGTATGCGCCCTGCTCGTCGTCGCTCCGCCGATGAGCAGCGGCAATTTGAAGCCCTGGCGTTCCATCTCCCTGGCCACATGTACCATCTCGTCAAGAGATGGCGTGATCAGCCCGCTCAGACCGATCAGGTCAACCTTTTCGGTCTTGGCGCGCTCGAGGATCTTCTCGCAGGGGACCATCACGCCCATGTCGATCACCTCAAAGTTGTTGCAGGCCAGCACCACGCCGACAATGTTCTTGCCGATGTCGTGAACGTCGCCCTTGACCGTCGCCAGCAGGATCTTACCCTGCGCCTTGACCACTTCTCCGGCAGCTTCCATCGCGATTTTCTCGGCTTCCATGAAAGGCGTCAGGTGCGCGACGGCCTTCTTCATCACTCGTGCCGACTTCACCACCTGCGGCAGGAACATCTTGCCCGCGCCAAAGAGATCGCCCACCACGCTCATCCCCGCCATCAGCGGCCCTTCAATCACCAGGAGCGGCCGCCCAAGCTGTACGCGCGCCTCTTCAGTATCGATCTCGATGTAGGCATCGATGCCCTTAACCAGCGCATGAGAGAGGCGCTCTTCGACGGTACCGTTACGCCACTCTTCGGCCTTCTTCTCGCTCACCGCCGAGCTCGTACCGGCTGCCTTCAGCGCTTCGCCATAGTCCACCAGCCGCTCTGTCGCATCGGGGCGCCGATTGAGCAGCACATCCTCGACCAGAGTCTTCAGCTCCGGCTCGATCTCTTCATAGACCTCGAGCATCCCCGCATTGACGATGCCCAAGTCCATGCCCGCCGCGATCGCGTGATACAGAAACGCAGAGTGCATCGCCTCGCGAACCTTGTTATTGCCGCGAAAGCTGAACGAGATGTTGGAGACGCCACCGCTCACCTTCGCATGCGGAAGGTTGGCCTTGATCCAGCGCGTCGCATTGATGAAGTCGACTGCGTAGTTGTTGTGCTCCTCCATGCCCGTGGCGACGGTGAGGATATTCGGGTCGAAGATGATGTCCTCGGGCGGAAAACCAACCTCGTCGACGAGTATCCGGTAAGCGCGCTCGCAGATGCGGATCTTCTCGTCGAACGTCGCAGCCTGGCCCTGTTCATCAAAGGCCATGACCACAGTCGCAGCGCCGTATTTGAGCACAGTGGAGGCGTTGTGGCGAAACCTTTCCTCGCCCTCCTTCAAAGAGATCGAGTTCACGATACCCTTGCCCTGCAGGCACTTGAGCCCGGCCTCGATGACCTCCCACTTCGAGGAGTCGACCATGTAGGGCACCTTGGCCACTTCCGGCTCACTCCCCAACAACTGCAGGAAGCGGCTCATCGCGGCGACGCCGTCGATCATGCCTTCGTCCATGCAGATATCGAGCACGTTCGCGCCATTCTCCACCTGCTGGCGAGCTACGCTGACCGCCTCTTCGTATTTGCCTTCCTTGATGAGTGCGGCAAATTTGGGCGAACCGGCCACGTTGGTCCGCTCGCCGATCATGATGAAGACGCCAGGCTGTTGGGTGAAGGGCTGCGAGCCGGAAAGGCGCAGTGGTCTGGCTCGGATCGTTCGGGCTTCGCTCAAGCGGCGACCTCGGTCTCCTCGACATAGGAGTCGTCGAGGGCGTTCGCCCCTAATCTTCGCGGAGGCTGCCCTTCGAGCGCTTTGGCAATGGCCGCGATATGCTCCGGGGTATTCCCGCAGCAACCGCCGGCAATATTGATCAGCCCGGCTCGCGCAAAGTCGCCGAGATATCGCGCCATATCCGGCGGCCCAAGATCGAAGCCAGTCTCCGAGAGGGGATTCGGCAGGCCTGCGTTCGGATAACAGGAGATCGCCGTGTCCGCCTTCTGCGAAAGCTCCTCGAGAAACGGATACATCAGATCAGGCCCGAGCGAGCAGTTGAGCCCGATCGACAACGGCTTCACGTGCCGCACCGCATTCCAAAACGCCTCAACGGTCTGAGCCGAGATCATCGTCTCGCCGCCGCGACCGACAGCCGCCGAGATCATCACAGGCAACTCCTTGCCGCTCGCAGTCAAGCCATCTTCCTCAAAGACCTCACGAATGGCGACCAGCGCCGCCTTGGCATTCAGCGAGTCGAAGATCGTTTCTACCAGCAGCGTGTCCACGCCCCCAGCGATCAGGGCGCGGATCTCCTGTGCGTAGGCAGTCTTCACCTGGTCGAAGGTGACCACGCGGAAACCAGGATCGTCGGCGTCGGGAGAATTCGAGAGCGAAACCGTGAGCGGCCCGATCGCCCCAGCCACAAAGCGTTGCCGCCCGGTCTCGTTAGCCACGCGATCTGCCCACTCGCGGCACTGCCGCGCGGACTGTTCGTTGATCTCCCAGGCCAGTTCGCCGAGGAACGAATCCTCAATGATCTTCTGGTAGAACTCAGGGTCTTTGCGGCCCCCGGTCTCCCGTGGGTCCTCCACAAAAAACTCGCTCTGGGTGATGCTCGTCGCGCCAAAAGTATTGGTCTCGATGATGTCCGCGCCTGCCTCGAGAAAGCGGCGATGAATGTCGCCGATCATCTTCGGCTGGGTCAGCGAAAATAGGTCGCCGTTGTTCAGCAGGTCCTTGGTCGAATCCCTAAACCGCTCTCCGCGGATGTCCGCCTCTTTCATCCCATAAGTGCGGATGGTCGTGCCCATCGCCCCATCAATGATGGCAATTCGGCTCTCAAGGACTCGTTCCAGAGGAGATTTGTTGGCTTTCGTCATGTTTTCCCGGAGGCTTTTGATCGTAAATAAATCACTTCGCTCACACCAGGCGAGGGCGCATGCCGGAAACCGTTGCTTGGCTCATCACGGGGAGGCGAAGCCGTTGGATGTCTGGCGGAGAGTGGGGGATTCGAACCCCCGATAGAGCTTTTGACCCTATAACGGTTTAGCAAACCGCCGCCTTCAGCCACTCGGCCAACTCTCCGGCTGTTCTAAGCGGATTATATAGGACAAACCAGACTCAAAGCTCTCGTAGCCGGCTCGCCGCGAACTACATCGCCGCGACCATTCCCGAGTCCCGATCAAAGGAGCCGACGCGATCCATATAGGTATCGATTGCAGCAGCGGCCTTGCGACCCTCAGCAATCGCCCAGACCACCAGCGACTGTCCACGGCGCATATCGCCCGCCGCGAAAACCCCTGGCGAGGAGGTCATGAAGCTTGTCTCGTCCGCGATAACCGCGCCGCGCTGTGCCCGAGCTCCAAAGGAAGTTGCTCCAACAACCCTTCACGCACCGGCTCCAGCGAAGCCAATCGCAATCAGAACCAGGTCGGCATCGAGAGTGAACTCTCCACCTTCAACCGGAGCGAAGTCCGGCCCCGGCCCAAGCCGCACGCCATGGAGTTTTCGCACATGGCCATGCTTCGTCGCCTGAAAAGCCGGTCGTACGAACATTCCATTCGCGAATGCCGCCCTCTTCATGCGCGCCTTCACTGCGCAGCATGATCGGCCACATCGGCCACGGCGTCTTCGGCGATCGCTCCTCCGGCGGCATCTCGTGAATCTGGAACTGGCGCACGCTCTTCGCGCGCTGGCGATGTGCCGTGCCGAGGCAATCAGCTCCGGTATCTCCGCCGCCGATGATGATCACGTGCTTGCCGTCGGCCAGTGATCTCCTGCGCCGGATCACACTCATCGCCAAAGCAACGCCGGTTCGCCTGGGTAAGATATTCCATCGCAAAGTGGATACCCCGCAGCTCGCCGCCCGGAACTCCCAGTCGGCGCGGCAGCTCCGCGCCGCAGGCCAGCAATACCGCATCCGACTTCCGCCGAACGTCTTCGAAGGAAAGATCATTGGGCCGGCTCCACCAATATTCACTCCGGTCACGAAGCGAACGCCCTCGGCACGCAGTTGCTCGAATCCGCCGTTCGACGATGTCCTTCTCCATCTTGAAATGGGGAATGCCATAGATGAGCAAGCCGCCGAGTCGATCGGCCTTTTCATAGACCGTCACCGCATGACCGGCGCGGCGAAGCTGTTGCGCGGCGGCCAGACCCGCTGGCCCTGATCCAACAATCGCCACCCGCTTTCCGGATTCGAACGCGGGTGGCTCGGGGATAACCCACCCCTCTGCGAAACCGCGGTCGGCAATCGCCTTCTCAATCTGTTTAATTGTTACCGGCAGGCTGGTTGATGCCCAACACACACGCCGCCTCGCATGGCGCGGGGCAGATGCGGCCGGTGAATTCAGGAAAATTATTGGTCGCATGCAGCCGTCGCACCGCCTCTTCCCAGCGGTTCTCATAGACCAGTTCGTTCCAGTCGGGGATGATGTTGTTGACCGGGCAGCCGGTATGGCAAAACGGCACGCCGCAATCCATACATCGAGCGCCCTGCTGGCGCAGCTTCTCTTCCGGCAGGTCGTGATAAATCTCGAACCAGTCGTTCACCCGCTCGGCAACCGGGCGCCGCTCGGCGACCTCACGATCGAATTCCAGAAATCCCGTCGGCCTAGCCATGATGGACCTGCTCGGTCGCCTGCTGCTCCGACGTTGACACGCTTGCGGCTAGCACATTGAGCAGTTTTTCTCCAAAAGCCTCACGGCTGATGTCGTTGCCGGCAATCGCCGCTTCCCTCTCTCGATTTGCTTGATATACCTTCTTCAACTCATGCGGAAAGACCTTCAGGAACTTCGGCAAAGTCTGCGTCCAGTTATCGAGTATCCACGCGGCGCGTGGGCTTCCGGTCAGCGCCAGGTGGCTGCTCGATCATCCCACGCAGGCTGGCAATATCGGCTTCGTCCTGCATCGGCTCGATATCAACCGACGCCGGATTGCATTGCGTCCGCGCAAACTCGCCGCTCTCGTCGAGCACATAGGCCAAGCCACCGCTCATGCCCGCCGCGAAATTGCGCCCGCAAGTGCCAAGCACCACTACGAGCCCATTGGTCATGTACTCGCAGCCGTGGTCGCCGACGCCCTCGACCACCGCAGACGCGCCGGAGTTACGCACCGCAAAACGCTCCCCGGCCACGCCATTCAGAAAGACCTCGCCGGTTGTCGCTCCGTACAGCACAACATTGCCAACCAGAATGCTCTCTTCAGGAAGAAAGCCAGAGTTCTTCGGCGGGAAGATCACAATACGCCCACCAGAGAGCCCTTTGCCGACGTAATCGTTGGCCTCGCCCTCCAGCGTCATCGTCACGCCGCGCGGCACAAATGCGCCAAAGCTCTGCCCCGCCGAGCCGGTGAAGCCCAGGCGGATCGTCTCATCCGGAAGCCCCGTCGAGCCATAACGCCGCGCAATCTCGCCGCCCAGCATCGCGCCCACCGAACGATGCACGTTGCGGATTGCGAGACTCGCCTCGACCGGCGTCGCGTGCTCAAGCGACTCACGCGCGAGTTCGATCAGTTGCAGATCGAGTACTTCATCGAGTCCATGGTCTTGCTTCTGCGTGCAATAGCGCTTCACGCGATCGGGCAACGGCGGAGTATAGAGTATCTCGGAAAGATCGATACCGCTCGCCTTCCAGTGGTCGATCGCCGGACGGCTCTCCAACTTGTCGACCCGGCCCACCATCTCGTCCACCGTGCGGAAGCCGATCTTCGCCATCAGCTCACGAACCTGCTCGGCAATGTAGAAGAAGAAATTGATGACGTGCTCAGGCTGCCCTGAAAAGTGCTTGCGCAGCACCGGATCCTGCGTGGCAATGCCCACCGGACAAGTATTCAGATGGCACTTGCGCATCATGATGCAGCCCATCGCGATCAGCGGCGCAGTCGCAAAGCCAAACTCCTCCGCACCCAGCAAGGTGGCGATCAACCACATCGCGCCCAGTCTGCAGCTTACCGTCGGTCTGTACCCTGATGCGGCTGCGAAGGTCATTCATCAGCAGCACTTGCTGCGCCTCGGCAAGACCCATCTCCCATGGAATTCCGGCATGCTTCAGCGAACTCAGCGGAGCCGCGCCCGTGCCGCCCGTATCGCCGCTGATCAGCACCACATCGGCATGCGCCTTCGAGACTCCGGCCGCAACCGTACCCACGCCAACCTCGGCCACCAGCTTCACCGCAATTCGCGCCGATGGGTTCACATTCTTCAGGTCGAAGATCAACTGCGCAAGGTCTTCGATCGAATAGATGTCGTGATGCGGCGGAGGCGAAATCAAGCGTCACTCCCGGCGTCGAGTGGCGCAATCTCGCAATCACCTCGTCGACCTTATGGCCCGGCAACTGGCCGCCCTCGCCTGGCTTCGCACCCTGCGCCATCTTGATCTGCAATTCATCCGCGTGGACCAGGTAGTTCGCCGTTACACCAAATCGGCCTGAGGCAATCTGCTTTACCGCGCTTCGGCGCAGGTCGCCATTTGCGTCGCGCTCAAAGCGCTCTTCGTCTTCGCCGCCCTCGCCAGTGTTCGACTTGCCCCCGATCCGGTTCATCGCGATCGCCAGCGTCTCATGCGCTTCCTTGCTGATCGAGCCAAACGACATCGCACCGGTCGTGAAGCGCTTCACGATCTCCGATGCCGGCTCAACCTGCTCCAGAGGCACCGGATGTGGGGCGAACTTGATCTTCATCAGCCCGCGCAACGTGCACATCACCCGGTTCTGTTCGTCAATAAGGTCGGTGTATTCGCGGAATGTCGTCGGGTTGGAATCGCGCACCGCATGTTGCAGCTTGCTGATCGTCTCTGGATTGAGCAGGTGATACTCGCCGTCAACGCGGTAGTGATACGCGCCGCCGACCGCAAGTTCCGTCTCAGACCGCGAAGGCGGCTGGAATGCGTATTCATGGCGCATCCGCGCTTCCTTGGCGATCACGCCCAGCCCTACACCCTCGATGCGTGAAACCGTCCCGGCGAAGTACTCATCCACCAGCTCCTGATTGAGCCCGATGGCCTCGAAGATCTGCGCGCCGCGATAGCTCTGCAGCGTCGACACGCCCATCTTTGAAAAGGTCTTCAGCAGCCCCTTATTAACGCCTTTGATGAAGTGGACAACCGCCTTCTCCGCGCTGACTTCCGCAGGCAGCCGGCCCCGGCTCGAGAGGCTCTCGATTGATTCGATCGCCAGATACGGATTGATCGCGCTCGCGCCATAGCCGATCAGCATCGCGAAGTGCATGACCTCGCGCGGCTCGCCCGACTCGATAATCAACGCGACCTGCGTGCGGGTTCCCTCGCGAACAAGCAAATTGTGCACCGCCGCCAGCGACAACAGGCTTGGAATCGGCGCGAAGTGGTCGTCCACACCGCGGTCGCTGATAATCAGCAGCGTATAGCCGTTGCGGACCGCCAATGACGCGCGCCGGCAAAGTTCCTCAAGCCCGCGCCGCAGCCCGGTCTCGCCATCTTCAGAGCGAAAGAGTGCAGTTAGCGTGGTAGCCAGCAATTCGCCTTTGGAGACGCGACGCAGTTGCTCTAACTGGCGGTTCGTCAGCACCGGTTGGGGCAGTTTTAGCGTGTGGCAATTGCGCGGCGTCTCTTCGAGAATGTTCCGTTCGGTTCCGATGTAGCTGGTCAGCGACATCACCATCTCTTCACGGATCGGGTCGATCGGCGGATTGGTGACCTGGGCAAACAACTGCTTGAAATAGTTGAAAAGCAGCTGCGGCTTGTCGGAGAGGCACGCTAACGGCGTGTCGGTGCCCATCGATCCGACCGGCTCCTCGCCCTTGGCCGCCATCGGCGCAAGAATCATCTTCAGATCTTCCTCGGTGTAACCGAAGGCTCTCTGCCGCGACTGCAGGCTTCCCTTTTCGAGCGCGTGGAAGCGCCCTGGCTCCCCCATTTGCTCGAGCGTGATCTGGTTCTCTTTGATCCACTGCGCATAAGGCTGGCGTGAAGTTAGCTGCCGCTTAATCTCCTCGTCGGAAACAATGCACCCGGCGACCGTATCAACCAGGAACATCTTCCCCGGCTGCAGCCTTCCCTTCTGGCGAACATTGCTGGCGTCCAAGTCGACAACGCCTGCCTCCGATGCCAGCACCACGATGTCGTCATTGGTCACCACATAGCGCCCCGGCCTCAGTCCATTGCGATCGAGCATCGCGCCGATTACGCGGCCATCCGTGAAGGCCATCGCCGCCGGGCCGTCCCACGGCTCCATCAGCGATGCGTGGTACTCGTAGAAAGCGCGGCGATCGGGATCAATATGCGGATTCCCCGACCACGCCTCTGGAATCAGCATCGCCATCACATGCGGCAGCGAGCGTCCCGACTGGAAGAGCAGTTCCACCGCGCTGTCGAATGCCGCAGAGTCGCTGCCGCCCTCGGTCACGATGGGAAACAGCTTTTCCATGTCCTCGCCGAAGAGCGGCGATTGCAGCAGTGATTCGCGCGCCTTCATCCAGTTCACATTGCCGCGCAGAGTATTGATCTCGCCATTGTGCGCGATATAGCGATACGGATGCGCCAGTGGCCAGCTCGGAAAAGTGTTCGTCGAGAAACGCTGGTGCACAACGCAGATCGCGCTCTTCACCCTGGGGTCCGCCAGTTCGCCATAGAAGTTGGCAATCTGCGGCGCCAGCAGCAGCCCCTTATAAACGATCGTGCGCGACGAGAACGATGGGATGTAAAAGAAATGGCGGTCTTCTACTTCTTCCAAAATGATCTCGCGCTCGATGCGCTTGCGGGTCACATAGAGCTTGCGCTCGAATTGGTCTTCATCCAGGCCGTCGGCCGGCCGAGAAAAATCTGTTGGATATAAGGCTGGGTCGAACGCGCCTCGCGTCCAATCGCCGCGCCGTCACACGGCGTGTTGCGCCAACCGAGTACGGTGAGGCCTTCATCGCGGCTGATGCGCTCGACGATGCCTTCGCACTGCAACCGCTGGCGTTTCCCTACCGGGAAGAACACCATGCCGACCGCATAGGCTCCCGGCTCCGGCAAAGTAAACCCGATGGCCTGACACTCGGCGGCAAAAAACTCGTGCGGAATCTGAATCAAAATGCCGGCGCCATCGCCGGTCTCAGGGTCGCAACCCGAAGCGCCCCGATGTGTGAGCCGGACGAGGACCTCGATGCCCGTCTCAATAATCCCATGGCTCTTCGCTCCGCGCATGTTGGCGACAAAACCCATGCCGCAGTTGTCATGCTCGTTGCGCGGATCGTAGAGACCCTGCGCCGGCGGGAGCCCTGGAATTTTCGAAAGCTTCTGCATGTTTCCTTCTACCGTTTCCGCAACTGTCGAGCGCGCCGTCTAATAAGTGGTCTACTCCCCCGGAACTCCCTGAAAAAACTGGATAAACTACGGCAAATTCGCCGAAATCAGGGGACCAGTTGTGCATTTGAAATCGAAAACTTGGTGAGTCTTTTAATATAGCAAGATTTGATTCGGCAAAGATAAAGGACTTGTCTTGTTTTACGCGACGGCGGACAAAGCGTTTCGATCGTGCCTTTTCAATCGATTGGATACGAAAGGACCCGGCAGTCGTGACTCTGCGGGTCCTTCGTCATTCTGACGGAATCTCTCCGGCCGGCTGCTACTGCTTGGCCAGCCATTCCTTCAAATTGCCTTCCTGGTTGGCGCGGAACTCGATGCAGTCATCGATCTGGTCGACCGCGCGCTTCAGCGAGCGCTCTGACGACGCAACCTTATGCGACGCATAAAAGGCGACCACCTGGTCGCGCGATTCGGCGTTACAGAAACTGCCGGCTGCGCGGACAAAGTAGCCTCCGCTCGACGCCGTGAGTTGCACCTTGACCTTCTCCCAGTTCTGCTGAACATATTGCCAAACCAGTTCCCGCGTATCGCGGCTCTCGAATGGAATGCTTAGCATCGCCGGAGAGTCCTGGTTTCGAACCTTTCCGGACACTGCATAGTCGAGCGACCGTTTGGCCAGTCCCGCGTCCTTGAACATCGCAAGCCGGTAGAGGGCCTGTTCTTTCATGTCAGGATCGTCAGACGTCTCATACACCTTCTGCAGCTGGTCAAAGAAAGCAGCGTCTCCATTGATTGCCGCAATCGCGCTTGCCGGCCCGACGAGTGTCGCGTCCACCGACGTCGGATCCGCCAGGTAATTCTCTGTAATGGTCTTGGCTTCGGCAATCACAACGGGGTCTTGCCCGATAGTGCCAAGAGTGCCAAAGAGAGTTGCGCGCAGTTCCTTCGTCTCCGGGGAGTCGCTCGCCGACGGCGGCCCGAGCCTGTCCAGAGCAGGTTTGAAAGTCTTCCTCACCCAGGCAGCCAGCTCGGCACGCTCTTCCGCTGTCGACGCCAAACGTGCGTTGATCGACGAGACGCCGCTCAATGCAGCATCCAGGACCGAGCCACTCTTGTCATCTTTCACCGCCGTGACCAGGTCAAGATACGAACCCACCGGGACCTTATTGGCGCGCACCTGCGCCCATTGGTCTCCGATCAGGCTGATTCTCTCTTCCGCAGTCAGTCCGGTTTCCACATTGGCGACCAGTTTGTCATAAACAGCCGCCGGATAAGTGCTGCGGTAGTAGCCGGTGCCGCCGGCGTTCGCATAGAAGAATGCGGCCGCGGGAACGGGCAGCGCCTGCTTCGCGGAAGAGAGTACTTCGCAGTCGTTCTTCTCATCGCCAGACTTGAAACAAACCGGAATCGACCACGTCTCCGCCCTGCTACCTTTGGCGCTCGGACTCAGGAAGAAGCGCTGCTGCGTCACTTCAACCTTGCCGTTCGCGGGATCGGCAAAAGTCAGCCCCGGCACGCCAGGTTGGGCCACCAGGCTCTCCATGATCTTGTCTACCGGCTTGTGGCTGTTCTCTGTCTGTGCGTTCCAGAAATCTTCCGCCGTCGCATTCGCATACAAGTGGGCGGCCAGATAATTGTGGACACCTTGGCGAAACGCTTCTCTACCCAGGTAGTTCTCCACCATATTCAGCACCGCCCCGGCCTTCCCGTAGCTGATGCCGTCGAACATCTCATTGATCTCTTCCGGCGTATCGGCCGTCGCGCGAATGGTGCGAGTGGTGCGAGCTGCGTCAAGATTCAGCGTCCCATCCAACTCGTTGGCCACCTGCTCCGGGATCTTCCACTCCGGATGCCACGCGGCGACCGGCTTGTTCGCCATCCAGGTAGCGAATCCCTCATTCAGCCAGATGTTGTCCCACCATTGCATGGTAACCATATCGCCGAACCACTGGTGCGCCATCTCATGCGCCACCACCGACGCTACCTCTTCTTTCGCATCAAGCGAAGCGGTCTTCTCATCGATCAAGAGGTCCGTCTCGCGATACGTGATGGCGCCAAAGTTCTCCATCGCCCCGGCCTCAAAATCCGGAATCGCGATCATATCCAGCTTCGGCATCGGATACTTGATCCCGAAATAGTCGTCGTAATAATGCAGGATGTACTCAGCGGCGGTCACCGCAAACTTGCCCTGCTCCACCTTGCCGGGAGTCGCACAGGCACGAATCGGCACCCCATCGCTCTCACCGGAGACACACTGAAAGTCCCCTACCAGAAACGCCACTAGGTATGTCGACATCTTCGGCGTAGTCGCGAACTTCACCGTATGCTCCCCCACCACCGGCCCCGGACTGTCCGAGATCATGTTGGTGTTCGAAATGACCGTGTCGCCCTTGTCCACGGTAAGCTGAATATCGAACGTCGCCTTGAATGCGGGCTCATCGAACGACGGAAAGGCCCGCCGAGCGTCGGTCGCCTCGAACTGCGTGACCGCGTAGTTCCGCTTCGCCGTTTTGGAAAGATAAAAGCCCCGCAGCTGGTTGTTCAGGATTCCCGAATATTCGATCTTCAGCGTCAGATTGCCGGCGGGAAGCTTCTGATCGAAGGCCAGCGTAGCCTGCTGCTTCGCCTCGTCGGTCGTCACCGTCGCCTTCAGGTCGCGGCCATTGACCGTCGTCGTCACGCTCTGAAACTTGATTTCGGCGGCGTTGAGCGTAATCGAATCGACCGCCTGCGAAAGCGTCAGATCGATCCTTTCACTACCGGTAAAGGTCGCAGCTTTCAAGTCCGGCGTCAGCGCAAGCGAATAGTGCTCAGGACGAGCGACCGTCGGCAACCGTTGCGCCTGTGCGGAGGGAGCGAAAAGAGAGATGCCCGCAAGAGCAAGAAACAACGCGAAACTCCCGGCAAGGGCCGGGCGACAGATACAAGTGCGATTGAGGGTGCGATCTTTCCTAAGCATGAGCTCCTATAGCCAACGTAACCGCGTTCAGATTTCTAACAATGAGTACAGATATAAGCCTTAAAACTGATTAGTCCCTAGTTCCTAGTCCCTAGGATTCCCGATAGTTCAACAGCACCAGCCCCACCAGCATCAGGCAGACCGGCCAGACATAGGAGGCAAACCGGGATTCTTTCTGGTCAGGCAGCCGTAGCTCCAGCCACCGGCTCCATCCAGCCGTCGCGCCAAGCAGAGCAATCGGCGTATGACTCATCTCCGCCAGCAACTCTTCTTTGACGTTGCCGATCGAGTGGTTGTGAGTCAGCAGCAGCGCACCGCCGGCTGCACAGAGCAAAGGAAAGACGCTCGCCGCCCAGCGCGAGTGTAACCGCCCGGTCTGGATCCCCCACTCAAACGCAGCAAACCCCAGAATCAACAGCGCATACAGGCGATGCTGCAACACGTCCGGAGCATACATGCTCGCCCAGAACGGCCGCGGGCCCAAAGGCCAGCAGTCCGGATCGGCGCGCAGCACGATAAACACCGCCAATCCGGCAAATGCAATCGGCCAGTTCCGCGCCCATCCGAAGCTCAATCCATACTTCGACGGCAATCGGCTCAGCAACGCAAAAAAACCCGCCGCCAGCACAATCACCCCCGACCAGTGGTGGTTATACTCCGACCACGCCTCGTCATTCGCGTCGCTCGGAGCGTTCGCCCCGCTGAACTGGGTCTCCTTGACCGCCACATCGAGCGGCGTCGACGCAGCAAGCTGCCCAAACGCCGGGCTGGTCATGCGCGGAACAACAGGATGAAAGCGTTCCACTATGTCGGCGACACTCGCCCGGTCGGTCGGCATGTCGACGGCTGGCGGCTGCGAGGTCATCGAGGCCGCCGCAAGCACCGCCATAAAGCCGAGTCCGATCTCCACCTCGCCGAAGCGCCGCAGCCGCGCCAGCAGATCGACGGGGGCGGTCTCAATCCGGCGCACCAGGAAGAAGTTCCCCGCGCCCAGCGCCATCACCATTACCACGAGATAGACCTTTGAAAGCATCATCACGCCGTAAGCGGTCCCATAAAGGCCGCTCAGCGAATGATCGGCGGAGATGCCGAGGTAGAACCACGCCATGCCCACTCCGCCCGCCAGGAGCGTTCCCGCACCAACGAGCGCCATGTTGGTGAAACGCCGCAGCAACCGCTTCCCTTCGTCGGCGTCCGCGACTCGCTTCAGCGAGATCAGCAGGAAAGGCATCGCCCCGATCCAGACTGAAGCGCCCAACTGATGCGCAGCCGTCAATGCCGCCAGGACGAGCCGGTCCTCCATCCGCGACGCAGCGTGGCTGGTAGAAACTACTGCCACCAGAATAATCAGACTGAACGGCACCAACAGAAAACCCGACCAGCGAGCAGGAACTTTCGTCAGCGCCGCAATCGCTACCGCCCCCGCGACGGCGGCAAGGCCTGCCAGAAAGAATGGCGCAAGGACCAGTTCCCCCAAACGAAGCGTCGAGCTGCCCATCAGAATCGTGCTATCGACGGCGACATAGGCGATTTCGGTAAGGGCCAGGCCGATCGCCGCCCAGCGCAGCCCGCGCCAGCAGGAGGCCAGTCCAGCCTCGCTGGCAGCCCCGGGAATCGCAGCCAGCAACAGGTACGCCACGCCGCCTAAGGTAAGCATTTCGAGTCCGAGGGTAAGCGCCCGCAGCAGGACTGACAGCAGGTCGAAGTCACGCAAAAGCCAGATCAAATATCGTCCTCTTCCTACCCGTAAGTATACGGGAGGAATAGGCGCGACTACCCGATCTCGCCGCCGGGATGCAGCCGTCTTTGCGGTGTTACGAAGGCCGGCTTATTTCACCACAAAAGGAATCTGCCCGCGCGTGATATGCCCATCCACCGCCAGCACTTGCCATTGGATGGCATACTTGCCCGGACTCAATCCGGCAGCCTTCGCCGTCAACGTATCGGGCGCGCCGCCGGCATCGATCGTCAGGGTTTTAGATTGACCATCCGGACTGCTCAACCGAATCGTCGATCGCGAAGCATCCACACGGGAGTTGAACTTCATCGTGATCGGCACATCAGGCCCCTGCAGCGTGGCGTCCTTAGCCGGAGAGGACTGCACCAGAACCGCATGCGCCGAAGCAACTCGCGGAAGCACTAGCACCAGAATGACCGCAATCGCTGTCATCAACCCGGCGCGCCGGACGTCAAATAGTAAAGACTTCAGCCGCGAATCGTTCATATTGTGTTGGACTAACCTGGAAGCGAAAAGGACTTAAGAAAATTGTACTGAAGCCGCCCGCACCGACCGACCGCTGATCTCCGCCGCCCGTTCCTCGGCATAAGCAGCTGCACCCAGCAACGCCGCCCGGCTCTCGAGGATGATTCGCACCGGCATCTTTTCCAGCAGATGCTCCATTCGCCCCTTGTCCTTGAACGCCTGCATAAACAGGCCGTTGCGCATCGTCTTCAGGATCTTCGGCGCGATACCTCCTCCGAGGTAAATTCCCCCCGTCGCCAATATCTTCAGCGCAAGATTTCCCGCCTCAGCGCCATAGGCCGAAACGAAGACATCCAGCGTTTTGACGCATAATTCGTTCTTGCCCTCCTCGCCTACCTCGCCGATGACCGCATTTGGGTCCTCGACAGCCATCCGCTCCCTGAGCCACGCCGGCTCCTCGAGCTTCTTCTCGTCACGCAGAAAGCTATAAATGTTCTTTAAGCCGATCCCCGACACAACCCGCTCAAAGCTCGCGCGGCCACCCAAATGCTTCCACAGGTAACGCAGCAGCTCGATCTCGATCTCGTTGCGTGCCGCGAAGTCGGCATGACCGCCCTCTGAAGGAATCGGCACATGATGCCCATGTGTCCAAACCAGCACCGCTTCACCAAGTCCAGTGCCCGCAGAGACCAACCCCCTGTGCCCCATCGCTGAAGGATCACCATCGCTGAGCACGCAAATCTGGTCCGGGCTCAGCTCGGGAATCCCATATCCATTCGCTTCGAGGTCGTTGATCAGAAACAGATGCTCGATGCTCAGTAATCGCGACAACTCACGCGCATCCAGCTCCCACGGCAGATTGGTTAGCTTTAGGCGTCCTTCGCGCACCGGGCCCGGCACTCCAAAGCACGCCGCGGTTACCTCGCTGCCCGTCTCCGTCCCTTCCGTAAGGAACTTCATCACCACTTCGCCTAGGCCGTCAAATGCGTGCGCCGGATACTTCTCGTCCCGCACATGCACCAGCTTCCCTTGGGCAAAGTCGTAAAGCGCCAGATGGACCTTGGTACCGCCAACATCACCGGCCAGGATCATCGCACGATCTCCAGATGACCGGAGCCGCTTGCGTCACAGGCAGGCAGTTTGGCCGCGGCGGCCTTATCGAGCAGCATCAGCAGCTGCCCCGACTTCGGCTGGATCACCTGCGACGGCCAGGTCTCCGGGTCATATGTTTTCCCGACCACGCTGCTCAGCACTTCAGCCTTATCCGTCCCGCCGATCAGGAAGACCACCTTGCGTCCCTGGTTGATCACCGGCGACGTTAATGTCACGCGCCAGGTCTCCTTCTGCGGAACATGGTTGGCGATCGCGATGCGGGTCAGCTCATGAATCCCCGCCGTATGCGGGAAGAGCGAGGCGGTGTGGCCGTCCGGTCCCATTCCCAGCGCAACCAGGTCGAATGTCGGCAACTCCGCGCCTTCCAGCCTAAAGCGATTGCGGATCACCGATTCATAGCGTGCCGCCGCCAGCTCCGGATCGAGCTCGCCTTCGATGCGAAAGACATGGTCGGCCGCCAACGGAACCTTGTCCAGCAGCGCCAGCTTGGTCATCCGGTAGTTGCTGTCTTTATCGTCCGGAGGCACACAACGCTCGTCGACCCAAAACAGATCGGTCTTGTCCCATGGAAAAACACTGAACTCGGTTGCCGCCGGATCAGCGAGCATCTCAAAGGTGCGTTTCGGCGTGTTACCGCCGGAGATGGCCAGCCGCGCGACGCCGCGCGATGCAACAGCCTCCTGAGCCGCCGCAAGCAACTGCTCCGCCATGGCGCGCGCCAGGGCCTCGCCATCCGGCAAAACCTTATACGTAACTGCGGTAGTTACAGACATTCAATCCCGCCTCGTTTCTGCTCTGTGTTGCCCTGAATCGACGACCTGCTTTGCCCAGGCCGCGGCAAAATTCGGATATGGCGCCCTAGAGCTTCTGCCACTCCCGGCCGTCTCGACGCAACAGTTCGTTCGCCGCTTCAGGCCCCCAGGCGCCGGCGGAATAATTCGGAAAGTCCTTGGCCGGCGACTTCTGCCATGCTTCAAGCACCGGAGTATAAAGCGACCAGGTCGCCTCTACTCCGTCGCGATGAGCAAAGAGTGTTGCATCGCCCAACATCGCATCGAGCAACAGGCGCTCATATCCGTTGGCGGAGTTGGTGCCAAAAGCCGCCGCATAGCTGAAGTCCATCACCACAGGGCAAACCGACATTCCCGTGCTCGGCACCTTGGCGCCAAATCGCAGAGAAATCCCCTCGTCCGGCTGGATGCGCATCGTAATCAGGTTGGGATGAATCTCATCGCACGGGCCACTGCCAGACTCATTGAAGAGCCGCATCGGCGGCTGTTTGAAGACGACCGTCACTTCGGTAGTCCGCTGCGCCATCCGTTTCCCCGCGCGAATATAGAACGGCACACCCGCCCAGCGCCAGTTCTCAATCTCCAGCTTGATCGCAACAAAAGTCTCGGTGACCGACTTGGGGTCGACGCGATCTTCCTGGCGGTAGCCCTTGGCGTCTTCCTTCGCAAGCTTCGCCGGACCATACTGGCCGCGAACCGTATCTTCGATCGGAATCGGCTTGATCGCTTTCCAGACCTTCACTTTTTCGCCACGAACGGCGTCCGCCTCAAAGGAAACCGGCGGCTCCATCGCCACGAACGACAGTAACTCCATCACATGGTTCTGCACCACATCGCGCAGCGTGCCCGCCTTCTCGTAAAACGGTCCGCGGCCCTCAATGCCGATGCTCTCGGCGGCCGTAATCTCCACATGGTCGATATAGTTGCGGTTCCAGACCGGTTCGAATATCCCATTCGCAAAGCGGAAGACCAACACATTCTGCACCGTCTCTTTGCCAAGGTAATGGTCGATGCGGAAGATCTGGTTTTCATCGAAGACCTTGTTGACGTTGTCGTTCAGCTCGCGCGCCGATTCCAGATCGTGCCCGAAAGGCTTCTCGATGATCGCCCGAACGTGCCCCTTCGTCGACTTTGCCATCCCCGTGTCGCCGAGGTGGTCGATGATGTCGGCAAAATACTCCGGAGCCGTGGCCAGGTAGAAGAGCCGGTTGCCCTTGGTGCCGCTCTCCTCGTCGATCTTGCTGAGGAGTGCGTCGAGCTGTTTGTAGCCTGCGGCATCATCGAAGTTCATGGCGTGGTACTTCACCTTGGCCATGAACTGCTCCAGGTGTTCAGCGCCATCCTTGACTCCGCCAAATTCCAAAATGCCCGCCTTCATATCCGCCGCGAAAGAATCCTCGAGCGGCCGACGCGCCACGCCGACGATGGAAAATTCCTCCGGCAGCAGCCCTGCCTGCTCCAGATGGAAGAGCGCCGGCAGCAGCTTGCGCTTGGTCAAATCTCCAGAAGCGCCGAAGATGACGACAACGGTTGGGTCCGGCTTCCGCACATCTCCCTGTGAGGATTTACGCACATGTTCGGGGGAAACTCTTACCTCTGTCGTAGCCATCTTCGTGAAACCTCCCTACTTTCGTTGCGGTTCATTCGTTGCAACTCTCTGGAAAAAGTGCGTCTCGGACTCTATGCGCTACAGATGCCCTCGCCGGCGCCCTTATTGAGCTCCGTTGCAGACATTCCCCCGCGCAATCTCACACGCAGTTACTTTCCCGCCAGGGCAGCTGCGCTCTCGACCAGGCTCTTCGCCCTCGCTACCACGTTGTCCACGCTGAAACCCAGCTTCTCCATCGCGATCGGTCCCGGAGCGGAAGCGCCAAAACGGTCAAGGCCAATCACGTCCCCGTGACGCCCGACATACTTCCACCAGCCCAGCGTAGCCCCCGCCTCGATCGCCAGCTTTGGCAGGTGATCGTGGAAGATCGAAGCCTTATACTCCGCCGACTGCTCTTCAAAGAGCTTCCAGCTCGGCATCGAGACGACCCGCGTCGTGATGCCGCCGGCCTTGAGCGTCTCAGCCGACTTGAGCGCTAGCCAGACCTCGGCCCCGGTGGCCACGATCAGCAGATCGGGCGATTCCCCGCCCTGCTCGACAATGTAAGCGCCATGGCCTACGCCCTCATAGATATTCAGCTTCTCCGGGTCGAGGATCGGCAGGTCCTGCCGCGACAGGGCAAAGAACGAAGGGCTCTTCCGCTCCAGCGCCAGCCGCCAGGCTGCGGCCGTCTCGTTCGCGTCCGCCGGCCGGAAGTCGGTCAGGTTCGGCACCGCGCGCAGCGCCATCAGGTGCTCGATCGGTTGATGGGTCGGCCCGTCTTCGCCCAGCGCAATCGAGTCGTGGGTGTAGACGAAGATCGAGTGCGCCTTCATGATCGCCGCCAGCCGCAAGCGCCGGCTTGCAATAGTCGCTGAAAGTGAAGAAGGTCGAGCCATAAGGAATGATCCCGCCATGTACCGCCATCCCGTTCACCGCAGCGCACATTGCAAACTCGCGCACGCCAAACCAGATGTTGCGCCCCGCCGGATCGACATGGAAGTTGCCCGTGTCTTTGAGGATCGTCTTGGTCGAAGCAGTCAGGTCGGCCGCCCCGCCAAGCAGCTCGGGGACCTCCTTGGCGAAGGCGTTCATCACCAGGTTGCCCGCGTTGCGGGTCGCCACAGGTTTGCCGTCGGCCTTCCAGCTCGGCAGGCTCTTCTCCCAGCCTTCCTTCAACTTGCCCGAGTGGACGCGCTCAAACTCCTCTGCCAGCTCTGGATACTCCTTCTTGTAAGCGGCAAACAGGGTCGTTCCATTCCGCCTCATACTTGGCGCCATTGCTCCTTGACCGTGTCCCAGTTCTTCTGCGCTTCGTCCGGCACATAGAAGAACTTGTCGCTCCGGCCAGCCAAGTGTCTCTTTGGTTGTCTTCACGTCCGCCGCGCCCATCGCCTCGCCATGGACCTTATTGGTGCCGGCCTTGGGGCTGCCATAGCCGATCACCGTCCGCACCGCGATGATCGATGGCTTGTCGGTCACCGCCTTCGCGGCCTCGATGGCCTTCGAGATCGCGTCCAGATCGTTGCCGTCCGCCACCTTCTGCACATGCCAGTGGTAGGCCTCAAAACGCTTCTCCACGTCTTCGGTGAACGACAGTTCGGTCGGGCCATCGAGCGAGATCAGGTTGTCGTCGTAGAGAAAGATCAACTTGCCCAGACCAAGTGTTCCCGCCAGCGAAGCGGCCTCATGCGAGATGCCCTCCATCAGATCGCCGTCGCCGCAAATGCCGTAGGTATAGTGGTCGACGAGATCGTAGCCGGGCTTGTTATAGACCGCGGCGAGATGCTTCTCCGCGATCGCCATGCCCACCGCCTGCGCAAGACCCTGGCCCAGGGGCCCCGTCGTCACCTCGACGCCGTCGGTGTCGCCATACTCCGGATGCCCCGGCGTGTTCGAGCCATACTGCCGGAACTGCTCCAGGTCGGCGATCGAGACCTCATAGCCGCACAGGTGCAGCACGCTGTAGAGCATCGCCGAGGCGTGGCCGTTCGACAGCACGAAGCGGTCGCGATTGGTCCACTTCGAGTGCTTCGGGTTGTGACGCATGTACTTGTGAAACAGCAGGTAGACGATCGGCGAATCGCCCAGCGGCGCGCCCGGATGTCCGCTGTTTGCCTTCTGTACGGCGTCGACTGCGAGAAATCGCAGCGCATTGATCGACAACTGGTCCAGTTCGCTCATAAATCCTCTTCATTCCTTCTTTGTTTTTGAAGAAAAATGCGTTTCGGAAAAATCTGCCACAACTGCTGTTACAGGGCCTCGTCGACGAAAGGAGATACGGCGCAACCGCCCCGATTTCTCTCCTAGGATGTTAGCCGGCTGCCAATGGCGTCAACCGACCGGCAGAATCTCAATGTCGAAGTTCCTGACCCTCCCAACGATTCTCTCCCAGCCAGAACAGGGTAAACGAAATGGGGCCGCTTTGCGTATCCGGCACGGCTACATCGGCAAATGACCCTGGAAATCCGATGTTGGTGCTCTCCTGAGTGTCCGTGCTAGCCCAGCCATCCAAGCTGGACAAAATCCGGAAGCGGCCTTCCGCCACGACCCGCAGAGTCGTGCCGGCTTTGATCGCCGTTAGCGGCCGGCTCAATTTGAAAATCTCCGGATTTCCCAGGTGCCGGCCTTTCCCGATGTATCGCTCTTCCACAATCGAAATCCGTTCGAAGACCCGTCCGTCGACCGCCGAGCGCAGCAGCTTCAGATATTCGGCATGCGCCCAGACCAGCGGCATCGCCGCCCCGGTCGGCCGGCCGAAATACCATCCCGTCCATCGACGGCGCGTCCCATATCTGCTCGGGAATCATACCGCCCTCGGAGGCAAACTGCTCCAGGGCCTTGATGTACAACCCCGGATCGCGTCCTGCCGCGATCTCATAGTGCCCGCGTTCTCCGGTCATAATTGGCCACGCCCGGCCCTGACCCCAGCCCAGAAATGGTCCGCCATCATGCCGCTGTCCGTAGCCGTCGTGGTTATACCGCCGCCAGCACGGCCCCTCCGGAGCGTCCACCTTTAGAGTCTTGTCGATGACCTTCAGCGAATCGACGATCAGCGGATCATGCGCGTCGCGGATCCCGTAGCGAACCAGTTCCAGGAAGCCGCCATCCACGATCTCCCGCGCCTCGAAGTCATACTTTTCTCCAGGCCCGCGGTTCGCCAGGTGAATCATTCCTTCGGGAAGGTCTTCGCGATAGTACCGCTCGCCCTTGCCTGGCGGCTTGATGCGAATATAGTGCCGCTTGACCTCGGGGTCGAGGATGCCGTCGTCCGTGGTCGTCCACTCATCCAGGTGCGCCTCAAGCCAGTCGGCATACTCCTCGATAAACTGCGCCATCTCGTGAGCGTGGTTCGCCCGCGCAATGTCCGCCGCACAGATCAGACCCGAAATCACCGCCGCCAGCGTCGACGGCGAATAGCCCGCGTTCTCCTCCCAGCGTTCCTGCTGGGTGATCGGCGCATACCTCACCAGAAACGCGGCGGCCCGCTCGACAAAGGGAAAAACGTCGAAATTGCCCAGCCCGTCAAGCTTCCACAGCCGCCAGGCCAGCATGATCGGGAAGGCCACTTCGTCCAGCTGAATGCCAGTCCAATAAGGTGTCCCGTCGACCCAGAAATTCTGCGCGAAGCTGCCGTCGGGTTTCTGGGTACAGGCCAGGTAGACTAGCGCCCGCATCGCTGTATCTACCCGACCGCACGCGAGCAGCGCCGAAGCGGTCTGCACCATATCGCGCGTCCAAACCAGGTGATATCCGCCCAGATCGTCGTCGCTCTTGTGATTTCCCCACGGAATCGAGGCCGAGGCGATAAACGCCCCCGAATACGTCTTGTCTTCATGGGTTAGCAGAATATTATGGCTGACCTGCAGCAGCGTCCCCTTGTCGTGCGACTTCGCCGCAAGCTCCAGCGGACTCGCCGCACGATGCCACTGCGTAACGAAGCGCTTCAGATGGGATTCGAAAGGAGTCGCCAGCGAGGCCATCGCCCCCGCAAGTGCCGCGTGGTGCCCATAGCCGAAGCCCAGCGCAATCGTAAACTCGCGTCGCCCACCGCTCTGATGACTCAGGTGCACCTCGCCCAGCAAGCGCGATATTGCCGTTCAGGGCGCTGCCAAACTCCCAATCCATCTTGAAGTTTTGCAGGTCCTGCCATCCGTCGCTGGTGCCGACATACCCGCAACTCGCCTTGCGGAACCCACAGTCGCAGACCATCGAGAGCGAGATGCCATCCCGCCAGGCGATAAACGAACGCTTGCCCGCGACCTCGACGGTTCGCGCCGAATTATCCGAACCGCCGCCATTCAGATGAGGAGCCAGCAGCGCATAGACGTTAAGCTTGCAAAGGACCGATTCGTCACCCTCCAGCACCGCATGGACGATCACCACCGGGTGATGCGGATTCGAGATGATTTCCTTCGTAAGGGTGTAGCGGCCCTCGGGATCGCGCCCAACGGTTCGCACCGCCGGCGAATCTGAATCCACATACTCAAACTTTGTCATTGAGAGAGCGCTTCTCTTCCTGAAAATACGTCTCGCCATCCGAGATCAGGAACTCCATGTCGCGAATCTGCGGCCGGTCGATGGTCGGAAAATATACCTCGTTCAGAGATGCCGTGCGAGACCGTGTACCAGACCCGGCTGGAAGCTGAATAGGCCGTCCCCACCGTGTCCTTCGCCGCCGAGGTCCAGCGCGGTTCCAGCCCTGGACCGCCAAACGCATGCCCCGATCCTTCAATCCACTTATATTCTGTTTCCAGAACCGCCATTCGCTTTCCACCCCGCAGAAGACCTGCCGCTTCCGCCTTTCAAGAGTAACCGCCAAATCCGACCGGGCGAGTCCTCAATACACCCTATTACGGATTAAAGTTTAGTCAATTCGTGCTTTGAAGCTCAGCCAGACACTATAGCACTTGGACAACCCAGATCGAATACCACTTACCGGTCAATCCCACCTCCAGATGGAAAACACTACCGAACCCCACGCCTCTTTCCTGCATCCATTACTATCGAGAGCGAAGTACGCGGAGAGATTCGCATCCGACTGGGACAATTCTCCGCGACTCTAACACCTCGAACGGTCTCTCCCATACTCGGGCAGAACCGAAAACTATGCACCTGCAGTAGCAATGAAGGAGGAACGTTTTGGCCTACGAACTCGCACCACTTCCCTACGATTACGCCGCCCTCGAGCCCCACATCGACGAAGCCACAATGAAGCTTCACCACGACAAGCATCACGCGACCTACGTGACCAACCTGAACGGCGCCATCGAAAAGCATCCCGATCTTGGCAAGCACACCGCCGAGGACTTGCTCAGGAACCTCAACAGCGTTCCCGAAGACGTCCGCACCGTCGTCAAAAACAACGGCGGCGGCCACGTGAATCACACCATGTTCTGGGCAATCATGAAGCCCGGTGGCGGCGGCGCGCCGACCGGCAAGATCGCCGACCAGATCACCAAGGATTTCGGTTCCTTCGACGACTTCAAGAAGCTGTTCAACGAAACCACCGCCAAACAGTTCGGCGCGGGATGGGGCTGGTTGGTCTACGACGGCAAGCTCAAAATCGTCACCACCCCGAACCAGGACAGCCCGCTCTCCACGGGTCTCTACCCAATCCTCGGCAACGACGTCTGGGAACACGCCTACTACCTGAAGTACAACAACCGCCGCCCCGAATACCTCGCCGCATGGTGGAACGTCGTCAACTGGGACGAAGTTAACAAGCGCTTCGCCGAAGCCACCAAATAGCTGCTGCAATTTGGATCGCTCATCCTCGACAACATCTCCGTCGTCGAGGATGAGCAACCGCGGCGGCCACCTGAAAAACCTCCCATGACGTAACACTACGTGTTACACTGTCTCGTGATCAAGAGCTTCCGGCACCGAGGCCTCGAGAAATTCTTCCTCACCGGATCGAAAGCTGGCATTCAGCCGAAGCACGAAGCGAGGCTAAGGATTCAGCTCACCACGCTGAATCTGGCCTCTACTCCATTCGACATGAATCGGAGCGGCTGGGGCTGGCACCCGTTGCAAGGCGAGTTGAAGGGACACTGGGCCGTCACCGTCAACGGGAACTGGAGATTGACCTTCACTTTTGAAGGGGAAGACGCGGTTCTGGTCGATTACCAGGACTATCACTGAAGGAGTTGGAGCAATGATGATGCATAACCCAGCCAGCCCCGGAGAACTGCTGCGGGAGTTCCTTGGAGATCGGCCCGTGGGAGAGTTCGCCAAGCACATCGGGGTGGCAAGGGCAACCGTCTCCCGCATTCTCAACGGACGCACCTCAGTGACCGTGGATCTGAGCATCCGCATCGGCGAGGCCCTCTCGTTGTCTCCTGAATTTTTCAGCAAGGCGCAACTGCAATTCGATTTGTGGAACGAGCTACGAAAGAAACGCCCCAGAATTAGGCCGTTAGCCGCCTAACAAACGACTCGAACGGCCCATTCCGCGCGCCTTTTCTCGTCGAATCGTGTCTATACCGTCAGGAACGATGCATGAAACAAACCTTCTGCATTCTGGCTCTTCTGCTTGGCTACTCGGCTCTCCATTTGCACGCCCAGGCCAATCTCCCCGCCGATACCGCCCACTTCACTATCAATCAGGGAAACCACGCGGTCGGACGCACCGATTTCTCCATCGCTCCCCTGAAACAAGGGAGCATCTCGACGCCAGCCGTATACACGGTCACCAGCCATGGAACACTCAGTGCGGGAAACACGAAATACAGCTTCTCCGGCAGCGGTAGCCTCGATAGAGACCTATCGATCCTGCAGGAAAGCCTCAACGGGATCGTCAACGGCTCCGCAGTGACCTTTGCCGTTACTCCGAGCGCCGGGAATTTTGTCATCGAGATTTCAGCCGACGGCCGAAGCTATCGGAACTCGCTCAACCGCGCCGCGCAAACCGTCTTCTTCCCCGACTTCGACCTCGCTGCTTATGACATCCTGTTGAATATCGCCGCCCGCCATCCCGGCACGGCCATCTCCGCTTTAATTCCGAAGCAAACTGGCATTCTAAGCGCAGCAACCCTGGCGCTCCAGGCCGATGTCGAGGGGACGTTCAACGGCAAGTCGCTCACCCTCCACCACACATCGCTCACCATCGGTTCAGTGGTCAGCGAGCTCTACTACGACAGCAGCAACCGCATCCTCGAAGTGGACATCCCCAGCCAGACCTTCGCCGTCGTCCGCGAAAACTTTCAGCTCCAGCCGCCGCCCCCACCACCAGCCAACGACAATCAGCAAAGTCAGCCGGCGCAGCCACAGTAAACTACACAGTCATTCTCACGACCTGTGCACCGCGAGGGACTGTTCTGAGCGAAAGGCGAACGGGGAAGCGTCTCTTCTGAGCGAAGTCGAGGGAAAGAACCCCCACGATATTTCGACCGCCGCGTCCGCCCAATCCCTCACCAACTAGCCTCGGCAGCCTCAGTCGCTCGCCGCGCAAGCTCTCGAAACGCGTCCCTCAACTGAGCGGGCTGATGCACGACAATACGGCAGCCCAGGCTCAACAGCATCGCCGCCATTAGCTGCAGGTCATCGCGACCGCAACGCAGTCGCGTACCATCTTTCTCTCGTTGGATCGCGACCCTCCACGGCGCAAAGAAGCGCTCGGCCTCTTCAAAGGGCATCCCGATCGAGACATCGATCTGATAATCCGACTGCACGAACGGCATTCGCTCCTGCAGATAAGCCCGTGGATCAAAGTTCTCCGGCCGTTCGAAGCTCTCCTCGCAAAGTTCAAGACCGTCTACCCGGTCGAGCCGAAATGTGCGAAGGTCCTGCCGCAACAGGCACCGGCCAATCAGATACCACCGCCCATCCATATGAATGATGGCGTAAGGTTCAACCTCCCGCGAGGACTCGACGCTCGAATGAGAGCGGTAGACGAATCGCACCCGGCGGCAAGCCCGAATCGCTGAAGCGGCGCGAATAAGAGCCTCACCCGATGCGGAGACCGCCCACATGCTCGGCTCGACTACCACCGCATCTTCAACCGCCTGGATGCTCTCACGCAGCGCCGCCGGCAATACCCTTCCCAGCTTGGCCAGCGCGCCCTCCGTCGCCGGAGCAAAGGCAGAAAGCCGCAACTGGTGAAGCGCCCGCAGCCCCAGAGAGAGCGCAAACACCTCTTCCTCGGTAAACATCAGCGGCGGAATCCGAAAGCCCGGCCGCAACTGATAGGATCCGCCCACCCCAGGAGACGATTCGATCGGAACATGCAGGTCCCTCAACCGGACGATGTATCTCTGCACAGTGCGCAGATCAACCTCCAGCCGCTCGGCCAGTTCTGCGCCGGTGACGTGTTCCCGCGCCTGCAAAATCTCGAGCACGGTAAGCACTCGCATGATTGGGTCATACATAATGACCAATTATTTCCCGGATTCCCGACAGCTCCTGTCGGGATTTGCTCATAGGCTGGTTTTCAAGCCCAGATGGGCAGAGGAGAAAACGACATGGCGACAGCAACGGCAGAGATCGAAGTACTGACATCAGAGGACCTTCTGAAGCACTGGCAAGGGCACCGCAGAGTCACCCGCAAGACCATCGAGGCCTTCCCAGAGGACAAGCTCTTTCAATTCTCAGTCGGCGGAATGAGGACCTTTTCCGACCTCGTCTGGGAGTTCATCGGAATGACCGTGCCCGTCGTCGACGGAGTGGCTACGGGCAATTGGAAGAAATTCGAAGGCGCAATGCCAACCTCGAAAGGCGGGCTTCTCAACGTGTGGGACGCAAATACTGCGGCCCTCAACGAAAAATTCCCGCAGATCCCGGCCCATCGCTTTGCCGAAATCGACAAGGCCTTCGGCATGTGGGAAGCCTCAGGCACCCAGACAATCGAGTACGCCATCGACAACGAAATCCACCATCGCGGCCAGGGATACGTCTATTTGCGTGCTCTGGGAATCGAGCCCCCGCACTTCTGGGAACGCGATTAGCTTCACTTCGGGACTACTCGGGCCGCGCTCATGCGGCCCGACGTTAAATAAAGGAGTTAGTTTTGAAGGGGCATGGCTTCAGCCATGCCATTAGAGCTGGAGAATGAACCCCGGCTTCAGCCGCTGAGGGAGCGCGGATCACGCCGTCCCCTTTGTTCGCTTCCTTGCTCGATTCAGACGCCAGCAATGCGCTCAGGCTGCAACCCCATGCCTATGAACCTTCCCGTCAACTGCTGGAAGCCGGGGACTCCGGTCGCGATCCGCAACAGCAAAGGCGCGGTGAGCGGCCCGGAACTGTGCAGAACCCGATTCAGCATCCGATGCGCAATTAACTGTACACGCTGCGTGTTCCGCACCGCGCCTTCGCGATAACGCTGAACATGCTCCAGATCGTACACACTCAGCCCGTTCGATCGCAGTGGCTCTGCAAGAATATTCGCGCTCGCCACCGCGTCCTGCAGAGCGATGTTGATGCCGATTCCACCCACCGGCGACATCGCATGAGCGGCATCGCCGATACAAAGTAGTCCCGGAGAAAACCACCGCTCCAAATGGTTCACCTGGATCGTCAAAAGCTTCACCTTCTCCCAGGCATCGATCTCCTCGGTGCGCCCTGCGAGGAACGGAACAATCCGCTCCAAACTCTCTCGAAACGCTGGGAGACCCTCCTGCTGAAGTCTTGAAAAACTCCCTTTCGCGATCAAATACCCAACCTGAAAATAATCGTTGCGATTGATCAGGATCACAAACCGCCCAAAATTCACATACCCCAGTGCGTTTTCAGGGTCCGAAGATTGCCGAGCAATACGAAACCAGAGAATATCGATCGGCACTCCATCGTCCACCAGCGGAAGATGGCCGGCAATCCGAGAGATGGCGTGCCTGCCATCGCATCCCACCGTTAGATCAGCCGGAATCTCAACTTCGCCATCCGGAGTCTTCGCCCGAACCCCAACCGTCACCCCATCTTTCTCCACCAGCCCGGTAGCCTCCCAACCCATCCTGAGCGTGAAGTTCGGATAGCTCGCAGCCTCGCTCGCAAGAAAGTTGAGAAAGTCCCACTGCGGCATCAGCGCGATGAACTTGGCATGGGTAGGCAAGTGGGAGAATTCCGACATTCGAATCTTCGAGCCACCCACAATCGCCGAAAGTCCATTCACCCGCGAATGTGGCAGTTGAAGGAACTTTTCGAGAAGACCAAGCTCATACAGCAGCTCAAGCGTAGAGGGATGGATCGTGTCGCCGCGGAAGTCTCGAAAGAAATCAACATGCTTCTCAAGCACCGTAACCGGAAGCCCCGCCCGCGCGAGCAACAGGCCAAGCATGATGCCGGCGGGGCCTCCGCCAATAATGCACGTACTTTGCATGGAAAAGACTCTAGCAAGTGGAGGGATCGTGCACAAGACTTCCCGATCGACAGATTCTGACGAATACGAAGTATTGGCTAGGTCACTCGAAGATCGACCTTGGCGCCATCCGGTAAGGCTCGAGTCTGTCTCGCAATGTCCGCTTTGAATCGCATTCCGTCCACGTCATCGCCGAGCCAGAGATTGTCGAGCGAATATTGACCTCCGAGGAAAAACGGGATTTTCGGCATAAGCCTTTTCCCAGCTGGAATCGGCCCATTCTCTTTAATCCACTCGACAGTGAATGGCCAGCCCGTCTCAAACCGCGAATTCGTGAGCATCGCCGAGGCCCAGCCTTCGAGGGAATCGGCAAGAAACTTCTGTTCACCTGTCTCAGCAACGAATCGCACAATGCCCAGCGGAGACAAACAAAACTGATCCTGAAATATATCCTCAGCAAAGCAGAACAGCCCCTGAAGTAGGTCGCCGTACTCCCCTACCCACAGGGACTGGTTGTTCCACAATGCGGCGTCAAGCGGGATGCCGGAATCGCAACCGACTGTGCGAACCAGCAGAGCCGACTCGAAAGAATAAAAGCCATTGCACATTTGAAGCATGGAGAGCAGCTCCGAACCCTGCGAAAACCTGGTCAGGCTCTCGGGTACCGAAATCGGACCATTGCTCAGCGGTCCACTGCCAAGGGAAATCAGCTCTTCGATGGGGGTTTTGGCCATCCCTAATCCACCGCAACAACCATCCCCCGCCCCAGTAAAATCTCCGCGCGATCAAAGAAAGCCCGGTCCGCGCCAACTGTAACTCCCGCCGGCTCGAGGACCACCACATACTCCCCAGCCTGCTCCATGTTGAACATCACCCGCCCCGGTCCCGGAGATTCGCCGATCATCATCTTCAACTCTGACAGCGTCGCCTCGCTCGCCCGATCGAGCGCCACGCGAATCTTCACATTCTGCGGCAGCCTCACCTTCACATCCTCGAGCGCCTGAATCGAGCTCACGCTCACCTTCGGCGCCGCATCCTCTTCGGCGCGAAGCTGTCCGCGCACCAGCACCGGAACCTCAATCTTCAGGTTCGCCGCCAGCTTCTCATAGTCCTTCGGAAAACAGATCAGATCGATCTTGCCCACGGTGTCTTCAAGCGAAGCCTGCGCATACAGCTCGCCCGACCGCTTCGACTTCGCCACCTTCAACCCGACAATCACGCCGGCAATCGCAATCTCATTCTCTGTCGAAGGCTGCCCCCGTCGAAAGCTCACCGGTGCAGGCTTCATCTCCAATGCCGTCGCCGTATCCACCACGCCAGGAAGATTGCGCAGCTTCTCCGCATACTTGTCCAGCGGATGCCCCGAGACAAAATAACCCAGCACTTCCTTCTCGCTTTGCAGCCGCTGATTCTCATCCCAATCCGGAATGTTGGGCAGATCGTTCGCCGCGCGTGTCGGCGACGGCTCCTCATCAAAAATGCCGAACAACCCATGCTGCCCCGCCGCAAAATCGCGCTGCGCCTTCTGCGCCCGCTCCATCGCCCGGTCCGCAGCCGCAATCAGCTGCGAGCGCCGGCCCAGCGAATCTAGAGCCCCTGCCTTGATCAGCGATTCGAGCACCCGCTTGTTCATCAGCCGCAGATCGACCTTCTCGCAGAACTCCCAATACGAAGCAAAGCTCTTGTTCTCCGCCTCAAGAGCAGCGCGCGCCGCCAGGATCGAGTCGATCGCATTGCGCCCAACATTCTTGATCGCCGTCAGTCCAAACCGGATCGCCGCTCCGTGCGGAGTAAAGTTCGCACCGCTAAACAACACATCCGGAGGCTCAACCGCGATCCCCATCTCGCGGCATTCCTTGATGTACTTCACCACGTTTTCCGGCTTTGAGATTTCCGAGGTCAGCAGCGCCGACATAAATTCGATCGGATAATAGGTCTTCAAGTAAGCAGTCTGGAACGCTAACAACGCATAAGCTGCGGAGTGCGACTTATTGAATCCGTAACCTGCAAACTGCTCCATCAGGTCGAAGATGTGCTTGATCTTCTCTCGGGGATGCCCTTTTGCAACCGCTCCAGTTACGAATCGATCGCGCTGCTGAGCCATCTCCTCAGCGTTCTTCTTCCCCATCGCGCGGCGCAACAGATCGGCGTCGCCCAGCGAATAGCCGGCAAGCTCATTGGCGATCTGCATCACCTGCTCCTGATAGACGATCACTCCCAGCGTCTCTTTGAGAATCCTCTCCAGTTCCGGCAGCTCATACTCCACCTTGCGCCGTCCCCACTTGCGCTCGATGAAATCGTCAATCATCCCACCCTGGATCGGCCCCGGACGATAAAGAGCATTCAAAGCCGTCAAGTCTTCAACCGAAGTCGGCTTGTATCGCCGCAGCACATCCCGCATCCCGCCCGACTCAAACTGAAAAATCCCCGAAGTCAGCGCCTTATGAAAGACCTGCTCATACGTCCGCTGGTCCTCCAGTGGAATCGTCTCCAGATCGAGCACCACGTCCTGGTTCGACTTGATCAGTTTGAGGCAATCGTCGATGACAGTAAGCGTCGTCAGCCCAAGGAAGTCCATCTTGAGCAGTCCCAGCTTCTCGATGGCCTTCATGTCGTACGACGTGACGACTTCGTCGTTCTTGCTGCGACTAAGCGGCACCAAGTCGGTCAGCGGACGAGGCGCAATCACTACCCCAGCCGCGTGCACACCCGCCCCGCGGACCAACCCTTCAAGCTTTCGCGCCGTATCGATCAACTCGCGCGTTTGCGGGTCCTTGTCATAAGCCTCCTGCAACGGAGGAGAATCCTTCAGCGCCTGCTCAATCGTCACCCCAATCGTCGTGGGCACCATCTTCGCGATGCGATCCACGTCTCCATAGGGCAGATCCAGCGCTCGACCAACGTCCTTGATCGCTGCCTTGGCCGCCATCGTATTGAAGGTGATGATCTGCGCAACCTGCTCGCGCCCATACTTGCCGGTCACATACTCGATCACTTCGCCGCGACGGTTCTGGTCGAAATCGATGTCGATGTCCGGCAACGAAACCCGCTCCGGATTCAGAAATCGCTCGAACAGCAGCACATTTTGCAGTGGATCGATGTTCGTAATCTCCATCACATACGAGACCAGCGAACCAGCCGCCGACCCCCGCCCCGGCCCCACCGGAATGTCATGATCGCGTGCGTATTTGATGAAGTCCCAGACAATCAGGAAATACCCGGCGAATTTCATCGCCTTGATGCAATCGATCTCCCGCTCTAGTCGCGCCTCATAATCCGAAATCGGAAAGCGCAACAGGCCCCGTTCCCGTAAGTGACGGATCGAGGTATCCAGCCGCTTCTTGAAGCCTTCCCGGCAGACCTCTTCAAAATAGCTGTCCACCGTGTGCCACAGCGGCACGGCAAACTCCGGAAACGGATTATCGACCTTATTGATCTTGAGCGAACACCGCTCCGCAAACTGCATCGTCCGGCTGACCACCTGCGGCGCGTGGGAGAAGAGCTTCTCCATTTGCGCCGCTGACTTCACAAAAAACTGGTCCGAGTCGAACTTGAACCGCTTCGGGTCATGGATCGAACCCGCCGTCTGCACGCACAGCAGCACTTCGTGCGCATGATGGTCGTCTTCGCAAAGATAGTGGCTGTCGTTGGTAGCGACAAGCGGGATATTCAGCTCGCTCTCCAGCTTGAACAGGTCGGCATGGATCTTCTTCTCCAGCTCCAGCCCTTGGTCCTGAATTTCCAAAAAGAAATTCCCTTTGCCAAAGATGTCCTGATATTCGCTGGCCGTGTGCTTCGCCTCGTCATACTTGTCGGCAATCAGCTCTTGGCAGAGCTCGCCCGCCAGGCACCCGGAAAAGCCAACCAGCCCACTCGCATGCTCCGCCAGATATTTCTTGCTGATCCGTGGCTTGCGGTAGAAGCCATGAAGCGAAGCCTCCGACGTAATCCGAACCAGGTTCCGATATCCCTCTTCGTTTTCGGCCAGCACCAGCAAATGGTTGTAATCATCGCCCTGCGGATCGGCGCGGTGGTCTTCCTTCTGGCAGATGTAAAGTTCACAGCCCAGAATCGGCTTAATGCCCCGCTTCTTCGCCGCCTCAAAAAAGTGAACGGCCCCATAAATGTTGCCGTGGTCGGTGATCGCAACCGCCTGCTGGCCGATTTCGGCCACATGGTCGACCAGCTTTTCAACGTCGCAGGCGCCGTCCAGAAGGGAATAATCCGTATGCAGATGAAGATGAGTGAATTCGGCCATTGTGCTGCTCTGATTTTAGAGCGGCGACGTCGACTCTTCACTCCGCCCAAACCTTGCGTGGTAGAGAAGCTGAGGAAAACCCGTCCGCAACCGCCGCTATCGACCGGAGCGCTCAGCGCGGAGTGGAGAGACCTGTGGTTTCAGCGATCTCGTTGCAAACGTCCTGCGCGAGTCCAATTCAACTCACTTCACCTGAAAAATCAAAAAGTAGTCCTGCCCATCCGCCTTGGTGAAGTCATAAGAACCAACCAGTCTAAAGCCCGCCTCACCCATCTCCCGCTTCAACACGTCGCTGTTCAAACCATGGTCCGTCCCATTGCCATTCCGATCGATAATGCCGATCTTCGCACCCGGCTTCAGCGCCGGCTTCAAATTCGCCAGCAGCACCAGCGGATGCGCAATCTCGTGGTAAACCTTCAGCATCAACACTACATCGACCGACTGCGCAGGCAACTTCGGATCATCCGGCGTACCCAAAACCGTATGAACGTTGGTCAGCTTCTCCTTCTGGCAGCGCTGATCGATGTATTGGATCGCCTGCGAATTAATGTCCTCAGCAAACACCGTTCCCGTCGACCCGACCCTCGCCGAAGCGCGCACCGTAAACCAGCCCGAACCCGCCCCGATGTCAGCCACGTTAGAACCATGTTTGACGCCAAGCAGGTCCATCACCCGCTGAATCTGAAGCCGCTCATCCCGGCCCGGAGTCTCGAAGATTGATAGATCTCCGCTATACGGCGCGCTCGTGGGGCGCTGTGTCTGCTGACTTTGCGCACGAACCAGCGAGCTGCCGGTTATCAGCAGCAGCAAGGCGCCGACAGCCATCAGTCGGCGAGTTAAATTGATGAAACTCATACATCTAGAATGCCCGAACCAGCACGGGCTCATCTGGCTCTCCTCCATCTCCAGCCGCTCGACGCATGCGTCGATCACTCGGCACACATGATCGGATGGCACAAGGTCGTCCAGCACTACTGGAAATAACGTACCCTGACTCCGCCCCTCGCCTCGGATATGGCTCATAAACGAAGATGCCCTCGCTCCAGCAAGGGCATCTTCTCATTTACTGGCTGCCAGTCTGAAGAGTTTCGTAACAGACTCGGGTTGGCGGGCCTTTCTTGATTGAGATGCAGTCGATCAGACTGCAGCGTGGGCGAGTATCTCCTCACGAACATGCTCGTCATGGCGCTCTTCCGTCTTCGACTTGGGCAGCGCGACGGCGAGGACGTCTTCGATACGGCTCGCATAGTGAATCGTGACACCTTCGATCTGGTCCGGCATCAGGTCTTCTTCCACGTTCTGGCGATTTTCCGCCGGCAAAATCACGTCTTTCACCCCAGCCCGTTTCGCCGCCAGGAACTTCTCCTTGATACCGCCAACCGGCAGCACGTTGCCGCTTAGCGTAATCTCGCCGGTCATCGCGGTTAGCGGATGCACCGGCTTATCAGTCAGCAGCGAAACCAGCGTCGTCGCCATCGTCACTCCGGCCGAGGGTCCATCCTTCGGGATCGCCCCTGCAGGCACATGAATGTGCAGGTCGATCTCCTTGGTGAAGTCCTCTTCCAGGCCAAGCATCGTCGCGTTCGAGCGGACCCACGTCAGCGCCGCCTGCATTGACTCCTGCATCACCTCGCCGATCTGTCCGGTCATGGTGAAGCCGCCCTTGCCCTTCATGCGGTTAGCCTCGATGAAGAGCACATCGCCGCCCGCCGGAGTCCAGGCAAGCCCGACCGCAACTCCCGCGCGCTGCGTGCGCTCGGCGATCTCAGTATCCACGCGGACCTTGATGCCGCCGAGGAACTCGTTAACGATCGAGCGTCGTGACCACCAGCTTCTCCGGAGTTCCCTCAGCGATCCGTCTGGCTTGTTTGCGGCAGACGGTGCCGATGAGCTGCTCGAGCTTCCTCACGCCGGCTTCGCGAGTGTAGTGGCGAACGATGTAGTTCACACTGTCCTCAGGAAACTCGATGTTGTCCGGCTGAATCCCGTTCTCTTTGATCTGGCGAGGGATCAGATACCGGAATGCAATGTGTTTCTTCTCTTCCTCGGTATAGCCGGAAAGGTCGATGATCTCCATGCGGTCGCGCAGCGGCTCAGGGATCGGGTCGAGCACATTCGCGGTGCAAATGAAGAGCACCTTCGAAAGATCGAACTGCACATCGAGATAGTTATCGCGGAAAGTATTGTTCTGTTCCGGATCGAGAATCTCGAGCAGCGCAGACGACGGATCTCCACGAAAGTCGCGACCCAGTTTGTCGATCTCGTCGAGCATAAAGACCGGATCATTCGTCTCCGCACGCCGCAGGTTCTGAATGATCTGCCCCGGCAGCGCGCCGATGTAAGTCCGGCGATGGCCGCGAAGCTCGGCCTCGTCGTGCATACCGCCGAGCGAGATGCGCTGGAACTTGCGTCCCAGCGACCGCGCAATCGAGCGCCCGAGCGAAGTCTTCCCCACTCCGGGAGGTCCGACGAAGCAAAGAATCGGCCCCTTCATATCCGGTTTCAGCCGGCGAACGCTGAGATAGTCCAGGATGCGGTCCTTCACCTTCTTCAGATCGTAATGATCTTCATCGAGGATCTCTTTCGCCTTGATGATGTTCACTTCTTCGCCTGATGACTTCGCCCAGGGCAGCACCGCGAGCCACTCAATATAGTTCCTCGTGAGCGAGTAGTCGGCGGCCATCGGCGACATGCGCGAAAGCCGGTTCAGCTCCTTCACCGCTTCCTTCTTCGTCTCCTCCGGCATGCCGGCGTTCTCGATCTTCTGGCGCAGTTCTTCGATGTCCTTCTGGCCCTCGTCCATTTCGCCGAGTTCCTTCTGGATCGCCTTTAACTGCTCGCGCAGGTAGTAGTCGCGCTGCGACTGCTGCACCTGGTCCTGAACTTCCGACTGGATCTTGTTCCGCAGCTGCTGCACTTCCAGCTCTTTAGCCAGATGGCGGTTGATACGCTCGAGCCGCGCCGCAACATCAGGGGTCTCAAGCAACTCCTGCTTATCCGTCGTCGCCAGGAACGGAAGCGAGGAAGCGATGAAGTCGACCAGGCGTCCCGGCTCCTCAATATTCAGCGCGATTGTCTGCAGCTCATCGGAAAGCGTCGGAGAAGCGGTCACGATCGCCTGAAACTCCGAGTGTACGTTCCGCAAAATCGCCTCGAGCTCGCTGCCCTTGGCGGGCGGAACGTCGCCGACCGGCTCAACGCTGGCCGTCATGAAGGGTTCAATCTGGGAAAATTCGCCAAGCTTGACCCGCTCTGTGCCCTCGGTGAAGACGAACAGGCTCTGGTTTGGCATTTTGACGACCTTGTGGACGGTCGCCAGGGTGCCAATCGTGTGCAGATCGCTGGGTTGCGGGGAGTCGATTCGAGCATCGCGCTGGGCGACAACAACGATCGTCTTTTCCTCGCCAAGTGATTGAATCAATTGGATCGAGCTCTCACGACCGACGGTCAGAGGCAGCACCGCGTGGGGAAACAGGACAGTATCCCTGACCGGCAAGACAGGGTACGTCCGCTGCGACCCGCCTTCACCGCGCTTGGCGGGGTCGCTGGGATGGATAACACTTAAGAAATCGCTAGGCATTGAGTATCCTTCTATCAACTTATCAGATATTAGACGCGTCACATTCCGGAAAGTCGCAAAGTCCAGCCCCCGACTCCGCCACCAGGTTCGCGCCCCGAAACCCCCGACAGAAACCAGCGTGTCTAGACTACTCTCGCCCGCCTCAGCACGGCATTGATTTAAATCAGAAATACGCGTGTGCGTTCACCAATGTTCCTGGGAGAGCTTATCGGCAGCAAGGGCGAGGATGAGACATGTAGCGAGGCGTAAACGCCATGCGGCCGGGAGAATCGTGGCGCAATGGGAATTCGGCTTAAAGGTTCGCCGATTCCAGTTCGAAAACCGCCGTTCGGTAGCGACCCAATTCCTTCACCATCGAGCACGATGACCGCAACTCAGCGAGCACCGCGTCTGCGCTCGCCGCCGTCCGAATCTGATAATCGACATAGAAGACGTAGTCCCACGGCTTGCCCTGTACCGGGCGGGATTCGATCTTGGTGAGGTTGGTTCCCTGCGCTGCGAAGACCTTCAGCGCCTCCACCAAGGTCCCCGGGCGATTCTCCACCGTAAACGCAAGCGACACTTTGTCCGCTCCGTCCTCCCGTTCTGCAAGTTCCACCCGCCGAATGAGAAAGAAGCGGGTGAAATTGGCGGCGTTGTCTTCAATATCCGAAACCGAAATCTCTCCACCATACTGGCGCGCCGCGTGACGACTCGCGATCGCACCCACTGACGGATCGCCGGTTTCGATCATCTTTTTCACACTGCCCGCAGTGTCATAGAACGGGACCGCATGTATCCCAGGATGCCGCTCGAAGAACCGCCGGCACTGCGCGAGCGCAACCGGATGCGACGAGACCCGCCGAATCTCTTCGATGCGAGTTCCCGGCAACACGATCAGATTATGACGAATGCGCAGCAGCGATTCGCGCTCGATCGCCACATCCCGATCGAGCAGTAGATCATAGTGTTCCGCTACGGGACCAGCGAGAGAGTTCTCGATCGGAATCACAGCCGCGTCCACAGACCCTTCCGAGATCGCGCGAAAGACATCGGCGGAGATCGCACAGGGAACGATGGTCGCGGACTCGCCTCCGATTGCCTCAGCCATGCGCAGCGCTGCCTCATGACTAAACGAACCCAACTCGCCCTGGATGGCTATTCTTTGCATTGCCTTCTGCATTGGTGGGGCACTGACTCCACTTTTCCGGTTGACGCTTGCAACCCTACACGCGCCCCGGGCAACTCAGTACAAGTGTAGCGATCTAAGGACGCCGCGGGAGAAATCAGATGCTTTGGACGATTTTTGTTGTGTTGCTCGTATTGTGGCTGGTGGGTTTAGTGAGTTTCCACGCGATCGGCGCATACATTCACATTCTTTTAGTGCTGGCCTTGGTGGTATTGCTCATCCAGTTGATCGGCGGTAGACGAGCAGTCTAGCCGTAGGCGCGCCGTGTTGTGCATCGGCGCTATTGTTCACCGTTACATTCACAGAAGGGATTTATCCATGAATACCGACCAGGTAAGTGGGAAGCTCGATCAGCTTAAAGGTAAGGTCAAGCAGGGAGTCGGCGAAGCTGTTGGCAATGACAAGCTCGCCAATGACGGCGTCGTCGACCAGGTGAAAGGTTCGGCACGCGAGGTATACGGCAATGTCAAGGAAGCCGTACAGCACAACGTGGAAACCGCCCGGCGCGAACGCGAACAGCGTGCCAACGACGTCCGCGGCAATGTCGCGCAAGGCGTTGACAATGCGCGCGAAAACGCAAACGCCGCCGTCGCGAACCACAGGAGCTAAGCTGCCCTAATCGAAACCATGAGCTGTCGAATCAAGGCTCGTCCCTGTGACAAATATAAAAAGAGCCCCTGCGGTTGCAGGGGCCTTTTTGTTCTAAGTCACGTTGAGTCGGGCGCCTCCGCCAGACGATCACTCTCTACTGATTCACACCGCTCGCCAGGAAGCCTCCGTCCACCGCAATAATCTCGCCGGTAACGAAAGACGCCGCATCGGAGGCGAGATAGATGGCCGCCCCGGTCAGTTCCTCGACGTTGCCGAAGCGGCCCATCGGCGTACGGAGCTTCAGCTCTTTCCCGCGTTCGGTGCCGTCGAGTAGCCCTGAGTTCAACGGCGTGCGAAAGACCCCGGGCGCAATCGCGTTGACATTCACACCATGCTTCGACCACTCGACGGCCAGAGACTTCGTAAGCGAAGCGACCCCGGCTTTGCTGGCCCCATAGGCGGCAACCTCGTAAAACCCGACGAAAGTTGTGAGCGATGCAATATTGATGATGCGCCCGTAGCCGCGCTCAATCATGTGTTTGCCAAAGACCTGACACCCCCGGAGCGTCCCGGTCAGATTAGTCTCGATGATGTCCTCCCAAACGTCCTCGGGAAAATCGACCGTCGGCGCGCGCTTGGTCTTGCCGGCGCAGTTGATCAGGATATCGACCTTTCCGAACTCCTCCAGCGCAGCGGCAAGCAGTCTTTCGAGCGAACCGCGATCGGCTACGTCGGAGGCGACCCGCAGGCTCCGCTTCCCTGTCGCTTCAATCTCAACCGCTGTCGCATCGACCTGCTCCTGGCGTCGCGAGCTGGCCGCGACGTCGGCGCCGGCATTTGCCAACCCTATCGCCAAAGCTCTGCCAATCCCTGAGGTACCGCCAATAACGACCGCGCTCCTGCCCTCGAGGCTCAGTCCTGTCTTTTCAAATCCCATCGCTCCTCTTTCCCGGTCGCTTTGGCCGCATTGCAGTCAAAGCTCAAGTTCCATGCCTTCAGAAGTATCATAAAGAGAGATGGGGCAAACTCCTGCCCCGGTCTCGTGGCTCTTTTTCTACTCATTCGGGGTCTTCATGCCAACACTCGATATACCGATCGCGCCGCTCAGCGATCTCGCCATAATCGTCAACCCTCTGGACAACGTTGCGGTCGCCAAGCAGCCCATCGCCGACGGTCAGCAAGTGCAGCTACCGGATGGCCGCGTAGTTCGCGTCCACGGCGAGGTGACTCCCGGGCATCGCTTCGCAACCAAAGCGATTCCGGTCGCCGAATCTTGTCCGCCAGTATGCTCAGCCGATCGGGACCTCACGCGGCATCGAACTTGGCGACGCCGTCACTCCGGCAAATATGAGCAGCGAGGTCCCCGTCGTTCGGGATGTCGATGAAAGTCAATCGATCGCCGCGCCCGACTACTTCCCCACCGAGGAGTTGCCGACCTTTCTCGGCTATCGTCGCCCCGACGGCCGTATCGGTACCCGCAACTTTGTTCTCATCGCGCCCACCAGCATGTGCGCCAGCCATGAGGCATTGCAGATTTCGATGCTGGCCGAGTTCCAGCATTTCAGCGCAGCCAAATATCCGAACGTGGATGGTGTAACCGCCATCCCCCACAACAAAGGCTGCGGCTGCCAATCCGGAGAAAACCTCACCGTGCTCATGCGCACTCTCGCCAACTACGCCGCACACCCCAACGTTGGCGGAGTGGTCATGCTCGACCTCGGCTGCGAAAAAACTAACCTCCACATTATGGAGAAGTTCCTCATCGAGCGCACCAATGCACTTCAGAAGCCGCTCGTCCGCATCGGAATCCAGGAATCGGGTGGCACCGCCGACACCATCCAGCGCGGCCTCAAAGCGGTCGAAGAGATGCTACCTGTCGTGAACCAATCCGAACGCCAGCCATTTCCCATCAGCGAACTGATCCTGGGAGTGAAGTGCGGCAGCTCTGACGGCCTCTCCGGCCTCTCCGCCAACCCCAGCCTCGGCTACGCCGCCGACTTGCTCGTCCGCTCGCACGGAACAGTCCTGATGACCGAGGTGCCCGAGTTCTGCGGAGCCGAGCACGTGCTCGCTCACCGCGCCAAAGACGCCGACACCGCCCGCGCCGTCTACGAGATGGTCGATTGGTATAAGGACTATGCCAGCATGGCCGGCGCGGTCCTCAACGAAAACCCCAGCCCCGGCAACGTCGCCGGAGGACTTCTCAATATTGCCATCAAGAGCCTCGGCGCCATTGCCAAGGGAGGCACTACCCGCGTCGAGGGCGTGACCGACTACGCCGAGCCGCCAAAAGGACGCGGCCTGCAGCTCATGCAAGGCCCCGGCTACGACCAGGAATCCACGCCCGGTCTCGTCGCTTCCGGAGCGACCGTCGTCGTCTTCACGACAGGCAATGGAACGACAATCGGCAACGCCATAGCCCCGGTCATCAAACTCTCCTCCAACGACAAAACATTTCGCCGCATGAGCTCTGACATCGATCTCTCCGCAGGCGGAGTAGTCGATGGAACCGAGACTATTGAGGATTGCGGAACCCGTATCTTCGAGCATGTGCGGAAGGTTGCAAGTGGAGAACTGCCTGCCCTCGCAGAAAAACACAAACACCGCGAATTTCAAGTCTGGGGCGAAAAGGCAATCGCATTGTAAGCGGTCATCTTAACCCTGTTCCTACGGGTTTCTTCTTAAGAATTCCTTGCGGATCGTAGCCGAAAGCCGAAAGTTTGTCTGCTCCAATCGCAGAAGTGTCCGACGGAAATCGACCAAGCCACGGTGGGCAGCTTTTTCAACGATCGCAAGGGTTCCAGTTACCTTCAGATCAAGGCTTAGCGCTGCCCGCCGTCCTTCACTCTCATCTATCAGGACGGTATCCACTCCGACGGCCAACGCCACCAGAATGACCTCGCGTTCGCCTTCGTCGAGCTCAGCAAGATGAGGGACCGGCGTTGCAATTGAGGGGGCTATTTCACACCACTCCGGCGAGCGCGTGGCCCAATTACGCACCCGTAAAGGCGTCCTCTCGTGTTGCAACTCACGTTGAACCGCCGGAGGAATCAAGACGCGTTGATAGATGGAGGGAAGTAGTTCAATTTCGCCTATCAAGATCAGGTAGTTGACGGGCGTCGTGTCAGCTACAACGATCATGCCTTCAGGCGGCCATCATCCTCGAGCTGGCGAAACGTTCGACGATCATGTTCGAGGTCTTCAAGACCGTACGCGTGTTCCCACACATTGTGGGCCTTGAGAAATCCATCAAGTTCATAACGGGTTTCGAAACCCAACAAGCAGCGTGTCTGATAGGCAGTAAGAGCACGGGAGCGATAACCTTCGATAGCCACCGCCTCAAGCGCGGCCCGCTCGAGCGTTTGTCCCTGTGGCACAAGCTTTTCGGCAATCTCATCCGGGATTTCTACGGTCACGTGCATATAAGAACGGTAGCACGGAAATGTGGACCATTTCTGAGCCGAAGGTAATCGTACCTCAATATGCACAGGGCTCTATTCCTGGACATCATCCAGAAACCGGTGCATCACGAAAGCATCCACATAGCCCTGGCTTTTGTGTTGAAACACTTTGGGCAATCTCCCTACAATCGAAAATCCCAGCTTCTTCCAAAGCGTGACCGCGGCTTCATTCGTGCTCACCACGATGTTGAACTGCATCGCGAGGAAACCAGCCCGCTTCGCCTCACGCAGACAATGCTCGCCCATCGCTCGCCCAACGCCTTTGCCACTGCATTGCGGATCAACCATGAAAGCCGCATTGGCCACGTGCGAGCCACGATCGCGATAGTTGGCAACGAATTTGTACATCCCCACGACTCTTCCGTCTTCTTCCGCGACAAAGGAAGTAGCACCCGCGCCAAACCAAAACGCAAAGGCATCCTCATAGCTGGCTTCAGCGGCGAAGATATAAGTCGTTCCAGAAGCTACAACCGCCTGGAAAATCGGCCACATCGCTGCGAAGTCCGCCTCAAGCGCCCGTCGAATCTGCATTCGGCTAACGCCGCCAGAGCAGATCGGTCGCTACAAATACAAAAAACAGAATCGCAATCACGCCATTCATTGTGAAGAAAGCCGCATTCAACCGGCGCAGGTCCCGGGGAGAGACGATCAGGTGTTCGTAGAGCAGAAGGCCCGCAACCACCGCGACTCCGAGCCACGCAGCGATGCCCAGAGCAAAGACCTTCACGAGCAGAACGATAAATCCCAACGCCGCCACATGCATCGCGTTCGAAACCCAAAACGCTGCCGGAATCCCAATCGCCGCCGGAATACTGTTCAACCCCACCTTCCGGTCATGCTCAAAATCCTGGCAAGCGTAAAGCACATCGAAGCCAGCCCCCCAGAAAAGCACCGCCGCAGTGAGCAGCAGGATTCGAGGATCGAGCGTCCCTCGCACCGCAATCCACGCCGCTGAGGGCGCGATGCCCATCGCCAGCCCGAGAAAAAGATGCGACCAGCGCGTAAAGCGTTTCGTAAACGAGTAACCCATCACGATCGCCAGCGCCAACGGCGAGAGCAAAAGCGTCAGATGGTTCAGTCGTGAAGCGGAAAAGATGAAAATCGCGGCCATCGCCAGCGTGAATCCACCCACAAACCCCCGGCTCAGCAATCCCGCTGGAATCGCCCGGCTGGCCGTGCGCGGATTGGCCGCGTCGATGCCGGCATCGGCCCAGCGATTGAAAGCCATCGCCGCCGAGCGCGCACTGACCATGCAGATAATGATCCAGAGAAGCTTTCTGGCCGAAGGCCAGCCTCCAGCAGCCAGCATGGCGCCGGTCATTGCAAAAGGAAGCACGAAGATCGAGTGCTCCCACTTGATCATCTCGAGCGTCGTCCCGATCTTGCGAAACAGTCCCAAGTCAAACTCCTGAGGCCAGTTTACCGGGAATGCGAGCGCAGGCCGCCTATGGGCGCAAAGCCGGAACCGCTCGGGCGGAGGGCCCAAGCGGTTCCGGCTTCGAGTCAAGGCCAATCATTTGCTGTCCGAAGGCTGTCCCGCAACCTGAAGATCATTTTTCACGCTGAACACTCCCGGAACACCGTTGGCCCGAATGCCGGCTGCATTCTTATCGCCCTGGCTATCGACCACGCCAAAGAGCGTCACATTTCCGTTCTGCACCGAAATACGGATCGGCTTGGCCGGGTCGATCGCGTACTTATTTAGCATCGGGAAACCGTAAACCGCCCGGTACACCGCCAGGCGGGTTTGATCGTCCATAGGCGAGACTGGATCCACTGAAATTTCGTTGACGACTTCCTTCACTCCCGGCATATAAGCGGCATCGGCGACCGCCGAGGCCGCGTCTACCGGCCCGTAGGCCGTGCCACCCAAGGTCACCACGCCATTCTGAACACTAACGCTGATCGCATTGAATGCAGTCGTCCCATAGCCCACGCGATCGTAGGCAATCTTCTTGCCCAGCTTATTCACTAGCTCCTGATCTGAGATGGGAGGATCGGTATCCGCAACCTCGATGTCGTTGCGCACTGCCGCGACATCCTTAATACGATGGATGCGCTTGTCGGCATCTTCCTTATCGGCAAAAACCCTGACGCTGCCGGTAAGATCGACGACGCCATCCTTCACCGAAGCCTGCACCGCCGAGAATTGCTTCTTGCTAAGGGCTTTGGTGACCTCTGCCTGGATCTTGCTGTCATTTGCGCTCGACGCCTGAGCGCGGGCCGAGGCCAACGAACCGAGAGAGAGAGCCACGGCCAGAAAGACTGCCGCCCCCAACGAGTAAACTGATGCCAACCGCAACCTCACAACCATAGAAATTCTCCTTGCTCAGCGACCTGGCTCTGCATCTGTTCGACCACTCTCCAGCTACTTGCTTGCTTTCGACCACCGGCCGCAGCGGTATAAACCCTGAATTGATAAACTTGGTCGGACGGACCGATCAACACCAGCATTTTGAGGCATTTGCCACACCGAAGACAACTCGCCGGGCCGTTCTCGCTCAACTCCGATTTTGCCAGATCAAGGTTCGCTCTATCGCCGCCGCTGATGGATCTTCAAAATCAGGCTAAAGACACCCGACTCATCCCGCTCCGCCACAATCGAAATATTTTGTGTGAGGAAGACCTGTCCAGCGATCAGCTGCTGGGCGGTCGAGTTCACATTGGTTGCGTAGGTGACTGTCACGTTCTTCCCGACCTTCTCCTCCACCGTGATGCGGGCCGTCGAGTTGCCGAGATTCCCCACGAAGTTCGGGTCAATCTTCACGCTGCCGACGCCGAACAGCTTTGAGACCCGATTGCTCACCGTGGCGTTGAGAGCTCCTCCGAGCAGGGCATCGGCAGTTGAGTTGGACCCGGTCGCTTGCTGCTCCTGGTTATAGATCTGCTGTTCCTCCTGCGTGCGGCCGAGCGCCAGCAAGGCAAAGATGTCCGACTCCGGCAGTGGCGGCTCAGAGCGGTACGTCAGATTCAGCTTGCTGAGTGGACCATGAACGCCAATGTCGATGTCGTAGTCTTCCACGCGTGCGACTACGTCGAGATCGATGATGGGATCCATTTGAATGGGGTTGCTGAAATAGATCTCGCCGCGCTGCAACTGATAGTTGGTGCCCGCGAGGGTGGCGCTGCCGTCGTTAATGCTGATGTGGCCAAGCAAGGATGGACTGGCGATCGTCCCGCGCACACGCAGATCGACGTCACCGGCCAGCTTGGCAAACGAATTCTGGAAGTTCAGCTCGGGCGCCGATGTGATATGCACATCCAGCCGAACGTGGTTCGACGGTGCATTTGGGTCGGGCAACGGCGCAACCGTGTTGGCCGAGGACTTCAACGCGGCCAGATCGAGGTTCGGGCTGATCGAGAAGCGAGTCACCAGAACGCTGCCGCTGAGGAGCAGGTTAGTCTCCGTTCCCTGCAGGCGCAGCTTGGCGTCGGCCATCGAACTCACCCCTTGCGGATAACGGATGCGGATATCTTTGCCAGTAGCCGTCAGATCGCCATACAACCCGTTCTGATAAGTGATCGATCCGCCCAACTGGAGACGCCCCCCCCCAGTAACCGCGGACAGATCTTGCACCGTAAGCCGGTCCTGATCGAAGACCAGCGTCCCGTTCATTTGGCTGAGACCATTAGGCAGATCGCCCAGGGAGATAGCGACATCGGCAAAATGCACCTGACCAGTCAGTTCGGGCTGATCGATGGTGCCGGTTGCGCCGACCGAGAAATCCATATGCCCCGACGAGCTGATATTCGGATCGATACTCTGCGCAAGTTTAAGATTGACCGCGCCCTTGGAGTAGAGCCGCAACGTCCGCGGCTGCTCCACAATCGCAGCCGATCCTTCGATCTGCAAATTGGTGTTGTCTCCAAAAATGTGCAGCGGATCAAGGTGCAACACGCCTCCTCGCAGTTGAGCTGTGAGATCGGCCTCGCTCTGCAGTGCGATTCCCTCCACAGAGACCGCGAATTTGTTGATATCCAGCGTTCCTTCCATCTGCTTCGGCCGCCGCGCGGGGCCGCTTACCGCAGCCTGCAGGGTGAGCACCGACTCACTCGAGACATCCTTCACGTTGTAAAGCCGAAGCAGGCGTCCAATGTGGACGTTCTGCGCCGCAAGCCGCGCCTGGGTCGGATAGTCTCCACTCAACGTCGTCTGGCCGGAAAGCTGCAGCTTCGCAAAGTCCAGGCTCGAGTCCACGTGGTAAGTCAGCAGGTTGTGTTCAAGATCGACCTTCGCCCCGAGGCTTCCTTTGAACTGCTGGTTGACTACGATCTTCGAAATGTTCACCGTTGCTTGCGCGGTCGGGGTGCGCACCGGCCCCGAACCACTGGCTTCAAATTCCATTTGCCCCGCCAGCGATAATCTCGCGGTTTGAATCTGCGGGATGTGCTCCAGCGCAAATCCGCTCCCCTTCGCCTTGAAGTGGACCGTGTCGGCGTGAATGTCGTAGCCCCCGTCACCGGCGATCTCGCCGCCGTCCAGCAGAAGTTTCAGGTTCGCAGCATCGAGTTCATGCCCGGTGAACTTCAAGTCCGCGCTCAGGCTCCGATAGGCCTCGCCATAGATCTCGCCGCCCTCGACCGTCACTTGCCCACCGCCATTGAGATTCCCCAGAGTGCCACCAACATGCGCCTGTAGATTCAACGTTCCGGTTACTGGAGCATTGGAACCGGCGATTGCCAGCAAATCGGTGACCGGTGTGTTCTGCACGCTGACCGTAGCGTTCAGCGCGGAGTCGTCGTCAAACGCAGTGCGATGATGCGAAAGCTGATGGGGATGTAGCCCGCCGCTGAAATGAATCGCGCTCTTGCCGCGCAGCAATACGGCCTGCTGAACACTGATAGCCTCTGGCGAATACTCCGCCTGCGCATCCAGGCTGTCCCAGTGCAGGTCGGTCATCGACGGAGCCGTCGGCACACCTAAAGCTTGTCCCGGCGCCGATAGTGCTGCACCCGGCGCAGCGTGGGTTTCGACGACCTTCACACCCGGCGCGGCGGCTGTCTCGAAGACGGTGTCAAAGTCGTTCGCCGTCAGATGCCCTTTTACATCTGGATATAACAAACTCCCGGAAACGGTACCGTGAAACTCCGCCTGCCCCTGCAAGCGCACCGGAATCGCGGCGACCCCAACCTTCCTGCCTCCAGGCCCCTCGGTCGAGACTCCAAGCACGCCGAGCGTCTTGTCAAACTCGCCCAGATTTGTCGTGACCAGATCGCCTTGGATCGACGACGGCCGCTCGAGCGGATACACACCGAGCGCGCCTTGCACCTGAATATGGCTTCCCGGAGTCTGCGCCGTCAGGCTGCGAATATCAACCACTCCGCGGCGATTGTCGTAGGTGGCGTCGAATCCTCCGCTCAGGGGCACGCCGTCGCGCCCACTGCCGGCCGCCAACCTGACATTAGCCGTCACCTTTACGTCGGCCGCATTCCCTGTCCACTGCACGCTCGCCAGGCCGCTGGCTGCGGTATCGAAGCCCAGGTCCTGGTATTGTGCCGGTGCCACAGCCCGCATCACGCTGCGCAGAGTCATGTCGCGAACCTCGCCACGGATATTGCCTGTGGCAACCTGCCCAATCGCTGGCGCTGGAAGGTTCTGGCTCTTCTTGGCGACCGCCGCAACCGCCTCTTTACGCGTCGGCGCGGCCGGAGTTGAACCCAGCCAGTTCGCAATCCGGATCTCCCCATCGAAGCTGCCGCCCTCAGGCAGCCGCGCGTGAAGCGCGGTGAGTGCGATTTCATCCTGCGTAATGTGGATCGCGGCCGAGCCGTTGACCCCGCTGACCTGCACTGCGGGAATCCGGTAGGCCGCGCCCAGCACCTTCGCGTTTCCATCCACGCTGAAGTTGGAAGGATTTCCCTTCGCCGTCAGCCGAAGCTCGGCGATGCCGCTCTCCAGACCCGGCAACGCCGTCAAAGCCTCAACCTCGCGCACGTCGATGCTTCCCCGGGCTGCAAACTCAACCTGGGGATCGGCATAGTTCTGAAGCGAACCTGATACTTCGAGCAACGATCCCTGCTTCGGCGAACTTCCTGTTTGTAACTGAAGCTGCGACAGAACCGCGCCCGTTCGCGAAAGTTCGGCCTTGACCGTGAGCCGCGAGCGCACCGGCGGCAGCTTTCCGCGCTGTGCGATGATATCGGCAGCGCCCAGATCGGCGAGGTAATGACCGCGTGTTCGGTCATATTCGATGGTTGCGACGAGATCATTGGCGGCAAGATCGAACGGTATCGCCCGCTGATTGATCAGCAGTACTCCGTTCGTCATCTCGGTTCGGTCGACCGCTAGATCGAAGAGCGTATCCGTGACCGACCCGTGATGCTCGACCGCCTTCGGTCGCGGCTGGTTGGTGCTTCCATCTGGATAAACGATCAGGTGAAAGACAGGATGCTCGCCCTGAAGAAGATTCAGGCCGGCCTTCGCCCGAAGAAACGAGATGATCTTGGCCTGAACGAAGAGCCGGTCGATGTGAGCGTACGGAATTTCGCCCGGGCCCTCGAGTCCGTGGATGGTTAGGTTGTCTGCCTCGAATTCGAGCCGTATCAAATGCCAGTGGAAAGAGCCTAACTCCACGCGGCCACCCGTCGCCTGCTCAAGAGTGGCAACCAGCCTGTCGCGGACCCTGGCTTCGAATTCCGGCGTTGTCGCGTACCACGCGATCGCGACCGCGCCAACAGCCAGAATCGCGAGAGCGAATAGCGACGTAAACAAGACCATTCGTATCTGGCCGGACCGGCGTTGCGGCGTCTCGGGACTTGTGGCTTCCGTCATGCGCCGTCTCCTTCGTCGTTGTCCGGGCTCGGATTGCTCTGACCGAGAGTTTGGTCAAGGATGATCACATTGCCCTGGTCGCGCAGACTCTTCAGCCAGTCCTGCAAAAGCACGTTCACATGCTGCTGTAGCAGGACTTCTTCGATCCTGGTCGAGATGGAGTCAAGCGGAGGCGCGCTTACGTTTTCCTTCTTGAACTCCGGAACCAGCGACTTGTTGTAGTAGTCCTCAATATCGGGTTTTGAAATGCGGACACCCGCACGGAATCGCGTGTCGATGAAACTCAGGATCTGCATTCGTTGTCGCCACCGCTCCGTGACCTCGCTCGGAGTAAGGTTGTGCAGAGCCAGAAACCTGGCCCAGCCCGCCTCCGTTTTGCAGTCGGATTTGCGGCAGTCGGGCAGTTGTTCTCGGAGCGCAGCGAGATCTTTCGCGACCTCCGCATCGCTCACTTCCCGCGCCATCCCCTGGCTTTGCATTTGTTGCAGGATCAGCGTCCGGTTGATGAGACGCCTTGCGGCCCGGCGCTCAAAATTTGTTCCGGGTGGCAGACTCAACGGCTGCAGAGCCGCCATATCGATCTCGGTCTGCAGGTCGCTCCTCAGCAGTACATCCCCGTTGATGACGGCGATCACGCTGTCCAGCACCACCGGCTGCGGCGATGAGGCGGCCGGCGCCGAAGCTGCTGGCGCCGAGGCGGGGGGCGTCGTTTGGGCTCTCGCCGACACAGGGCCGCTCACCGCCAGCGCGCTGACCACAAGCCAGCCCAACCCGACCCGTTGACGCAGCGCACCGACCATCAGAAGGCCTGCCCTATGCTGAAGAAGAAGTTAAAGTATCCGGTCTGCCCTATGTGCGGCGGCGTATTGACTGGGTTCTCGCTCGACGAATACGTGACATAGATCGGGTAGTTCGGCGGATTGAGATTCACCGCAAGATCGAAGCGAATCGGCCCTATCGGCGTGTTGTAGCGAAGCCCAAGACCCACATCCTGAGAGAAGTAATTGAAGCTGCATGGGCCATTGCTCACCGTCGGCGAGCTCGGCGGCTCCGGCAACAGCGTCTTGCACGTCGAAATATCCGGCTGGTGGAAGCGGAGGAAGCTTGGTCCAATATCCGAAGCGTTATTAAAAACGTTCCCCATGTCATGAAAGAGGACAAAGCCCAGGTTGTTTCCCACATACGGCAGCGTCGGATACGGCAGTCGCAGTTCCAGCGTATTCGCAAACACGCCCGCTCCCCCTATCGGAAACCCGGTCTGTTCGTCGCGCGGGCCCGCCTGGTTGATGGCAAACCCGCGAAGCGACTGGGCGCCTCCCGCATACAGCCGTTCCGGCAACGGAATCTGTTGTTGCGAGGAATTGCCCCAGCTCTGCTCCATGCCAAAGCGAGTACTGCGTGCGATGACCCACCTGCGCTTACCCAGCACGTAGTAGCTGGAATTGGTCATGTCGACTCGATTGAAGTTAGCCTGCGGAACCGAATGCCCCAGTGGCTACGAATTCCTGGATGGTGTTGTACGTGCCGTGATGAGCGTCGAGCGGGACTGTCCCGCGTGTCCCGAATCCAGGTGAAGCCCGGGCCGCCCACGCGTACCGGCTGCGAGTAGAGCGGAATGAGGTTTGGCGCTACCTGGATGGTGTTCTCGTTAATCGCCACCCGGCGATAGCTGAACTCATAGATGAAAGTGTTGCGGCGGTTAGGGCGTTCCGTGAATCGAAGCGAGCCCCCAAGCTGTGACGAAGAATAGGTAGTGACATCCTGGGCGTTGACATAGCCCCCTGAAACGGAGCCGTCAACGGTCTCCAATCCGAACACCCGCGGAACCTGATACACCATGGTTGCACGCTGCTCCAGGGTGCCGTAGGCGGTGCGCAGCGAGATCGATTGGTTTGTGCCGCGGAGATTGGTGCGGGTCACATCGAAAAGCACCGCCGGGCTGACTCCCGCCTTTCCACCCGGGGCGCACGTAGTCGTGGAGGTGCCCCCTGCAGAGGTCGAATTTACACAGTTCGTCGACGGGTTTCCGGTCTGGGCCTCAAAGCCGAAGCCATAGTTGAAGTCCCAGCGTTTGGCCTCGGTCAGCTGCAGCAGAACGTTCTTGCGTTGTTCGTCACCCGTCGGATTTTGCACCGCCGTCGTAACTTCGTTGAAAAGCGCCAGGTCATAGAGCCTGCGCTGCGTCTCGAGCAGCGCGGCCTGGTTCAGCGGATCGCCGGGGTGCACCGTAAGTCGCTGGTCCACGGTCTTCGGCCGGGTGTGTTCCAAACCCGAAATCAGTACCTGGCGGACGAAAATCTCATCGCCCTCGACAATGTTGAGCTTGATGTTGACCAGCGTCGGATCGACAGCATCGGTCAATTGCGTGGCGGTCACCTGCGCCTCCTCGAAACCGTGATCGAAGTAATAACTGAGAATGGCGTTGCGATCGCCAGTCACATTGGCGGCGGAATATGGCTGGCCCGGCTCGGTGTTGAGCAGCGGCTTCAAAACTGCGATCGACACCTGGCTGGCTCCGTTAATCTCCAGCTCCCCCACCTTCTGCTGCTGTCCTTCGTCGATCATGTATTGCACAGAAATACTGCCGATCTTTTCCGGCTCACCGTTCGGGCCATTATCGGAATCGGTCACATCGGGAGTCACTTTCACCTTGCTGAAGCCATTGCTCTGATAGAGAGCGGTAATCGAATCCACATCGGAGTTGATCAGCGCTTGGCTGTACAGGCCAGAGCTTTGAAAAATATCCGACTTCAATACGCTGAGCCGGGACTCGATCGTCTCGCTGCTAAAGTACTTGTTCCCGGTGACCGAAACATTCAGCACCTTATGTTTCCGCCCCAGGTCCACGGTGTAGACGATATCGGCGCGTTGTGCGGTGTGTTCCTTTCGCTCGTGGGTGATCTTCACATTGAAGTATCCCTGGCGCTGATAGTAATCGCGCAGGCTGCGGTCACCCTCATTCAGCAGATCGTCGTCAACCGCGCCTTCCTCATAGACTGGGATCAGCTTCTTGATCAATCCTTTGCTGAGCTTGGCGCCGGCGACCTCGACCGTCACAATCGGTCCCCGGTTGACGCCGAAGGAATAGTCCAGGTGATTGGTAGGCGGCTGATAGTCCTTTGACTTCAGACTGACGTCAGACTCCAGCCGTTGCTGCTTTTGATACACCTTTCGCAGCCCCTCCAGCGCACGATTGGTGGTGTCGCGGTTTACCTTGCTTTCTGCTTTGAGCCGGGCCTTCTTGCGAAACTGCTCCGGCGTCATCCCGCTGTCGCCATCGACCGCCACCTGGCCCACCCGCGCATCCGGCCCCAGGTTCACGCGGTAGGTGATATTGGCCTGGGCATTGGCGTCCATCCTTGTCGAAGCAAAAACCGTCGCCTCGTAGAAGCCGTCTCCCTTCAAAAAATCGAGAATCAGCTGCACTCCGTGGTCCAGCCGCTCCTGCGAATACGTCGTCCCCGCCTCCAGCTTCGCCGCGCGCCCGATCTGCGAGGCGAGCCGGTCGTTCTTCACGCCGTCGACATAGACGCGCCCGATAAAGATCCTGGGGTTTCCGGTAAAGATAATCGTCACCTGGTCGCCGTCCCGCGTTCCCTCTACTTCGATCGTGCGGTAGAGCCCCGTGGCATAAAGCCGGCGCAGGCTCTCGCGCAATTTTCCGGCATCCAATGGCTGCCCGGGTTGCAACTCGAGTTTTGCCGGCAACGGATCAAGGGCCTCTACGCCGACTCCCCGAAACTGCACGCTGCTGACTTTGAGGCCCACCCACGCGGCCAAACCTGGAACCTGGTCTCCGGAAATCTGGTTTCGAGGGCTGGGCTGCGCAGCGGCTCCTACGCCGCCAGCTTGTGGCTTTTCGGCAGTCTGCGCGAAAGCAGGGACAGGCGACATGAGGAGCAGAGAAAGCGACAACACGATCGGATAAATCCGTTCGCGATGGGCTGCTATTCCGGGCCAATGACCCGATTTCTCCACAAATACCAATCCATCCCTCGTGCCTGTGATTCCGTGCCGCCCGACCGGCAATTCTGCCTGGTCATTCTTCAGATGCGAAGATCTGAGTTTCCTTAGGCAAAGCGGCGACAGACTCGTTCGCCGCAAAAGAACCATTCCGGTCGACTCAACCGTGCCGGAGAAGCACTCTTATACTAATTAGACACGCTGATGCCGTCACCGAATACTCGCGAAACCATTGAGACTTCCCCCGGCCAGGATTCGTTAACCATAGACCCGATTGACGCCAGTTCAACGCAAACGGAATCGGCCTTCGCGCAGCGATATTCCCGGCAGGTGCTCTTTGCCGGGATCGGCACCGACGGCCAGAAGAAACTCGCCGCCGCCCACGTCGCCATCGCAGGCTGTGGCGCGACCGGAGCGGCAGCCGCAAGCCTGCTCGCCCGCGCCGGAGTGGGCACCCTGACCCTGATCGATCGCGATTACGTCGAGGAGAGCAACCTTCAGCGCCAGGTGCTCTTCGATGAAGGCGACGCGCTCGCTGCTCTGCCCAAGGCGGAAGCGGCCCGGCGCAAGATCTCTCTCTTCAACGGCTCGATTCAGGTTCATGCCCACGTTGCCGACCTGGTTCCTGGCAATATCCACGAGTTGCTGCGCGACGCGGACTTGGTCCTCGACGGCACCGACAACTTCGAAACGCGCTATCTCATCAACGACTACGCCATCGAACAAGGCCGGCCCTGGATCTATGCAGCCGCACTTGGCGCTTACGCCGCGACGATGAATATCTTGCCCGGCCCCTCGGCGTTTCAGACCGCCTGCCTCGCCTGCATTTTCCCTAAACCTCCGGCGGGCGCCGTCGAGACCTGCGACACCGCCGGCATCCTCAACACCGCCGTCAACCTGGCCGCCTCCATCCAGGTGAGCGAGGCCCTGAAGTTCCTCGTCGGCGCGGCGGCCCAAATGAGGCGAACTCTGCTGGCAATGGACCTTTGGAGCAATCAGCGGTCGGAGGTCTCAGCCGCCCTCCCGCGCCCTGACTGTGCTGTTTGCGGCCAGCGGGATTTCGCTCATTTGCGCGGCGAAGGTCGCCCACATATCACCCTGTGCGGACGAAATTCCGTACAGATCCACGAGCATCGCCGTCCCGTGGACTTCGCTGCCATGCAACTCCGCCTCGAACCCCACGGCAGCGTGCGGCATAACTCCATGCTCCTCCGCTTCGAGCGCGGAGAACATACGATCACCCTATTTGCCGACGGCAGGGCGTTAATCCAGGGAACTACGGACGTTACGGTCGCCAGATCTCTCTACGCGAGGTTTATTGGATCCTGAGCGTCAAAATTCGGAGACCAACGCCGGTCGAGAAGAAATACGGCCGGACGAGGCAACCTTCTGCGGGGGAATTGATTCTGAACCACAATTACAGCGGTTCACAGCGCCACATAAGTTGTCGATTTTTTGAATGTCTGTTGTCGTTTGCCTTTATTTCCGAAATACTTGGAGCCGGAAAACCATGAGCTTTTCAGCACGAAGGAAGTGCGCATGAGCGTTGGGCAGACTCAACCGAAAATAGTAAGCCAGCACATGCGCCGCAACCCCCCAATTCCCGGCGAAGCGGAGGCTATCGAAGCCGCTCAGGCCGGCGATACAACAGCCTTCGAATTTCTCTACGCGATGCATAAGCGCCGAGTGTATTCGCTTTGTCTCCGCATGTTGAGCAACGTTGCCGAAGCCGAAGACCTCACCCAGGAGGCATTCCTGCAGCTCTATCGTAAAATCGGGCACCTTTCGCGGCGACTCGGCCTTCTCCACCTGGCTGCATCGGCTCTCCGTCAATGTCGTGCTGATGCACCTGCGCAAAAAAGGCCTACCCCAGGTTTCGCTCGAAGAGACCCTCGAGCCCGCTCAGGAAGACGGCCCGCGTCGGGACATTGGCGCCCGCGATCTCATTCTTGCCGGCTCGGTCGACCGCATCACGCTGGAGCGCGCGATCGAGGACCTGCCGCCCGGTTATCGTCTCGTATTTGTGCTGCACGACGTGGAAGGTTACGAGCATAATGAAATCGCCGGAATGCTCGAGTGCTCGATCGGAAACAGCAAATCTCAACTCCACAAGGCCCGAATGAAGCTGCGTGACCTGCTCCATGCCGGCCAGCGTAAGGAAGTGGCATGATGGTTCAGATGACCAATCACACCGAGCACCTCGACGGTTCCCCCGACGGGCGCCCCGTGACCTGTGAAGAATTTCAAACCCAGATGCCCGAACTCCTCGGAGACGGCAACCGGGAACACCAACATCTGAAAACCTGCGCCCGCTGCCAGGCGCTTCTTGATGAACTGGAATATATTGCCAGCATTGCCAGCGACCTCTTGCTTCCTGTCCATGAACCGGGAGACTCGGTGTGGAAAAAGATAAGCGATTCCCTTCCCAAATCCGCTTCCCTTCCCAAGTCCACAGCCGAGGTCGTCAAGCTCAACGGGCATCTGACGGAGTCTTCAGCCAAGGGCTAGGCTCGAACCCGGCTCGCGCGCCCGCGCACGTGGCGTTCTTTATAATTCAAGCCACGATCATGCAACCGGAACATCCCACTCCGCGGAACGTCCAGCGCATTGTCCTGATTGGTTTCATGGGCGCCGGGAAATCGACGGTAGGACCGATTCTGGCAGAACGGCTCGGATGGCGCTTTTTCGACGCCGACCGCGAATTGGAATCTGAAGCCGGCGTCACGATTGCCGATCTCTTTTCGTCTCTGGGTGAGCCCGCCTTCCGGCGTTTGGAGGCCCAGGTTGTGGCACGGCTCTGCGCCAAAACCGCAACCGTCCTCGCCCTCGGCGGCGGCGCGATTGAGACCGAATCGACCCGTACGCTTCTAGCGAATTCCCCAGACACTTGCGTGATTTTCCTCCAGGCCTCGCTCGAGGTCCTGATTGATCGCTGCGAGCAGCAACCGGATGCCGCAGTGCGCCCCGTCCTCCGCCAGCGGGAAGCTCTTCAGCATCGCTTCTATGCGCGCCTGCCGCATTACCGGTCAGCTCATCTGACTCTCGATACCGAAGGCCTCGATCCTGGCGCGGTGGCCGACAGACTTCTTCACAAGATGATTGAGACCTCCTACGCCATCCCGCTCTACCAGAGAGCGATCACTACTTGAGCGAACCCTCACCGACCCCCCGGCCCCCGACCACCCTGCCCCCGATCTCCTCGACCAGACCCCCTCGTTCGCTGCGCGCCGACATTACCTTCGCCTTTGCGATCGCCATCGGAATCTATGTGGTGTGGATGGTCCACGATGTCCTGCTGATCGTCTACGTCAGCGCGCTCTTCGCGGTAGTGCTGATGCCAGTGGTCAACGGCCTCCGAAGGATTCGCATCGGCAACTGGCAGCCCAGCCGGGTAGTCGCCATTCTTCTGCTGTTCCTGATCGTTTTCAGCCTCGCCGCTCTGTTTTTTGCATTTGCCCTGCCGCCAGTCGTCTCCGATATGAGCCAGTTCATCCGCGAACTCCCGGTTCGCGGCCCGCAACTTCTCGCCCGCGCCCAGCAATTACCGCTTGTCCGCCACCTCGATCTGAGCGCGCTGAACGCCAAGCTTCAGGATTTCGCTTCCTCCTCCGCCAGTTTTGTCCTTATCTCCGTTCGTAACGGAGCTGGCAGGTTCTTCGATCTGCTCACCGGAGTCATCCTCACCGTTTATTTCATGCTCGAGGGCGAACAAGCATATGCATGGTTCCTCTCGTTCTTTCCCCAGGAGCAACGAAGCCGGCTCGACCGAACACTCTCCCGCGCCGAACTGAGAATGGGAAAATGGCTGCTTGGCCAGGCCTCGCTGATGCTCACGCTGGGATTGGTAAGCACCATCGCCTTCCTCGCGTTGAAGGTTCGGTATGCCTACGCGCTCGGTGTTCTCATGGGCGCATTCAACCTGGTCCCCATCCTCGGCGCGCTGATTTCAGTCTCGCTGGCTCTCCTCGTAGCAGCGATCGACTCGTGGGGACGCGCCCTTGGCGTACTGATCGTCTATCTGGTCTACGCGCAGCTGGAAAACTCGGTGCTCACTCCGCGCATCATGCAAAAAAGCGTCGGACTCTCCGGTCTGGCAGTGCTGATCTCCTTGATGCTCGGCGCCTCCATCGCCGGAGTCGTCGGAGCGCTGGTCTCTGTGCCAACGGCAGTACTCGTCGGTGAACTCATCAACGAGTATCTCGTCAAACGCAAGACCGTCGGCGCTGACCCCGAGAAAGCCGAGCCGGACTCCGACCCATCGATCACGGAACAGGTTTCATAAGCCGGCACTCAGAGCACCGTCGCGTCAAAACCGAGGCACATCCGCCAAACGGTTCATATTCTGGAAAGGAACCATCCACCCCGGATACTCCGGCGGCAGCGCACTCACCTCGTCCAGGCTCTTGATCTCGTCCGCCGTAAGTTGAACATCGCAGCCTGCCAGGTTTTGCTGAAGCTGATCAACCCGCTTCGCCCCAATAATCACCGAAGTCACAAACGGCTTCGCCAGCGTCCACGCCAGCACCACCGTAGCCACGCTGGTCGCATGGGCCTCCGCGATCGGACGCAGCACATCAAGAATCCGCCACGTCCGCTCCTTGTCCACGATCGGAAAGTCGAAAGCAGTCCGTCGCGAATCTTCCGGCTTCTGGTTCTCCCGCGAATACTTCCCCGCAAGCAGCCCGCCAGCCAGTGGACTCCAAACCAGCAGACCAGTCTTCTGGTCGTTCAGCAGCGGAACAATCTCCCGCTCCAGATCGCGCCCGGCAATCGAGTAATACGCCTGCAGCGTCTCCATCTTCGCCAGGTTCTTCGCTTCAGAGATGCCGTTCGCCTTCATGATCTGCCACGCATACCAGTTGGAACAGCCGATATACCGCACCTTCCCCTGCGAGACCAAGGTGTCGAGAGCCCGCATCGTCTCCTCCAGCGGAGTCACCGAATCCGAAGCATGAATCTGGTACAGATCGATGTAGTCAGTGCGCAACCGCTTCAGCGAAGCCTCGACCGCATCCATTATGTGCCCGCGCGAAGCGCCAACATCGTTGCGCCCCGGCCCAGTACGCCCATAAGCCTTCGTCGCGATCACGATGTCCTTGCGGGCAATGCCCAGGTTGGCGATCGCCTGGGCCAGCGTCTTCTCAGACTCGCCATGGGTATAAACATCCGCTGTATCGACGAAGTTGATTCCAGCCTCGACGGAAAGCTTGAGAATTTCATCCGCAAGACTTTGTTCCACTCCAGCAATCGGCTTCCACATCCCCTCGCCCGAGGCGAAAGTCATGGTGCCCAGGCAAAGTTCAGAGACGAGCAGACCGGTATGGCCAAGCGTGTTGTATTTCATAGGTGCCTTTGGAATTTGAGATGGACTTGCGCTAACTTAGATGTGACCGGAAGCGTCGCGATTCGCATAACTAGAGGAGGCGACATGGACCAGCCGACCCGCTCGTTTGCCACCATCATCAAGCACCCCAGCGCCTTTCTTCCCTTGTGGATGTCGCTTGTCGCGCTGGGGCTGGTGGTCAGCCACTTAGCCATCTTCGGAACAGCTCGCGAAGCCGACGAAGGAACAATCGCCCATCTCCGGCAAATCCTGATGGCCGCTCAATTACCCATACTTACGTTCTTCGCCATCAAGTGGCTGCCACGAGCTCCAAGGCAAACCCTGTGTGTCCTCGGTGTGCAAGCCGTAGCAGTGCTCGCCGCACTCGCCCCGGTCCTCTATTTCAAGCTCTGAGTTAGCTCTAAAAAAACACCCGCGAATTTCCATCTATACCTTCAGAGCTCTCCCCCGAACGCACCTTCACCAGCCGCTCCCTGAAGACCGTTTCAAGATGCTGCAGGGTTGCGCTCGGCGTTTCTCCGGTAAACTCCCCAAAATCATGCACCATGTGCATCTGGTCGTAATACCCGAATTGATGGGCCACATCCGTCCACGACTTCGCGGCGAAGCGAGCCTTTCCATCGAGCGCCGCTTCAAACCTGGCGATCCTCGCGAATAATTTAGGGCGCATTCCCACCCGTTCAACAAATTTCCGCTCAAACTGGCGCATGCTCAGGCCCGATCGTTCCGCGAGTGCGGCAATCGCTACGCGCCCTCCGCCCAAAAGGATCCGGTTCGCCGCAGCCGAGATACCGTCGAAGCTGGGTGAATCAAGAGCTCGTCGCAGCAAAAGCTGATCGAGGAAATTCACGCGTTCCTCGAAGGATTTGAATTCACCCAGCCGTTGCCCCGCCCCCGAAATAAAAACGCCCAACATCGAATGGCCGTCGAATGCCTCATCCGTCAGCTCGCACATCGGCACGGAAAAGAGCCGGTACAAACCATCAGGCTGGAACATGATATTGAAGCTCTCAAGGTCACCATGAAGATGGAGATCGAGCCGGCGATGGGTCTGCGCTCCCACCACAACTACCGCCGAACTCTTCTCTGTCCTGGCCTGCTCGCGATGAACAGCATGAACACGGTCGCCAAAGCCAAACTCGATCATCGGCACCGCGCGCGCAGTGACAGGGTGGACCACCACCGGCCCACTGATCTTCACGGCGCGTTGCGTGTAGTAGCGCACAAATCGCCGCAGCCCCGGCGCTGGTTCGCAGACACGAATACTGTGCAAGCCCAACTCCGTTCCGGAACGCTTCTCGCTGGCCCTCACCACAGACGAACAAGCAATCCAATGTCAGCCATTGTGACAGACATTGCTTCATCGGGTACCATTTACCGAGCCATCCACCCCACAAATTGGTGCCATGCCGCGCTCGGACCAATCACCGCTCCCTCAAGCGGCAGAGACAAAAACAGCGCAATCGCCAACGCCGCTGTCAGCGGATGGATCCGCTTCGCCACCAGGTAATCTCTCGCAACTCCAGCCAGAAGGAAGATCGAGAATGAAAGCACAACCGTCCCGGCTGTCAACACCAGCGGCGGGAAATGACCGAGAAAGTGCGTGATCGCCGGCTGGATGAGCTCAATGTTCGCGAACAGCATCAAGCGCTTGTGAATCTCAGACCTGCGTCGATAACAAATTGCTGCTGTTGCCAGTACGGTAAAGATGAGCAACCCCACGAAGTTGAAGACAGCTCCGGTGGAGGCGTCGAGTTCCGTTCCAGCTTGCGGGTGAGACGTAATGTGTTGGTCGCCGCTCAGGTCAAAGCCACGACGCACCATGGCGGCCGTCGTTTCAAAACCCAGGGGAATCATCAGCGCGAGAAGCCCAACCGACACCAGCCCAAGCCGCCGATGCCAGCCCACCAGCCGCGTCGCCACCAGCAGGCTCTGCGCCAGAAAAAGCAATAGCCAAGCCAGGAAAACAATCCCATGCGCAACCGTCAGCAGCGTAAGCGGCGCCCGCCGCCCCGCCGGATGCACAATCGCCGGCAGAAACCCGGCAATCGACACGACGAGCAGAACGATCGCCATACCGGTGAAATACCATCGCTCGACAAACGTCGTTGTTCGGATTGTCGATGCAACTTGGCTTGAAGTAGTCGCCGTGTCGATCCTCCTTCCTATGCGTTAAACAACTCTATCGAGCCAGCCAACCCACAAACTGGTGCCACGCCGAACTCGAACCAATCGGTCCAGCCTCAAGACCACCGGAAACCATCCGCAAAACTGCCAGCCCCCAGGTCAGCCGATGAATGCGCCGCGCAACCAGCCAATCCCGTCCAACCGCTGCGATGACAAACATCGATATGGGAACCATCACGATTGCTCCCGGCTGGTGAGCGAGCGTCGGATTGTGACCGATGAAATGCGCTAAGGGCGCCGGCATCAGCTCGATATTCGCAAACAGCAAGAAGCGTTTATGAATCTCCGGCCTGTGCCGGTAAGCCAACCCTGCGATAACCAGCACCGTGAAGATTGCGATGTTGAAGAACGGAAATACTGCTTCATGAGCAGCATCGCCACCCGCTTCAACACTAAGATCGCCGCTCAGATCGAAACCGCGCCGCACCATTCCGATCGTAGTGGCGCATGCCAGCGGAATCATCAATGCAAGAACGAAGATCGACGCCAGCCCAAGCCGCTTGTGCCACGCAACATGGCGGGAGGCTACCAGCGTGCTCTGAACTAGAAAAATCACCAGCCACGCTAAGAAGACAATCCCATGTGCCGCCGACAGCACCGAAATCGGTCCTCGTCGCGCCGCCGGATGCGTGAGCGACGGCGTAAATGCCGCCAGGCAGATGGCGATCATCACTAACGCCATTCCGGGGAAGAACCAGCGCTCGATGAAACTCTTTCTCTGTAACGTCGGTGAGGTCTGGAAAGCCGTCGCCATGTCCACTCCTCGCTCTTCCCGGAGCCTATCCGGTAGGGCGCAGCGGAAATAGTAAAAATCCGACATCCCCCTTTCAATTAAAAATTGAACTTGACATCACACACTATGCGTCATACAGTAGTTGATGTACAGTGTACGAGGCACAGCATGACCATCACCGACAACCTTTTTGAGAACCTTCGCCTCGAACTTCGCCGCGGCTGCCTGACCTTGGCGGTCCTCGCCCAGCTTCGCCAGGAGCACTACGGCTACACCCTCCGCAAGGCCCTCGCCGAACGCGGCCTCGAGATCGAAGAAAGCACGCTCTACCCGCTCCTCCGCCGCCTCGAAACCCAGGGCCTGCTCACCAGCGAATGGCGCGAAGAAGACAAGCGCAACAAGCGTTTTTACCGCCTCTCCAGCGACGGCGTGCAGATCTTCGCCCAGCTGCTCCAGGAGTGGCAGGCCATCAACACCTCGATCAACAGCATTTTGTAAGCAATAGATTTCTGAAACAAACGAAGGAAACCGCCATGGAACTTCTCGATCGCTACCTGCAAGCCGTAAGAAAACACCTGCCCTGGCAGCGGCAGGACGACATCCTCGCCGAACTCCGCGCCAACCTCGAATCGCAGCTCGAAGACAAAGAGGCCGAGCTCGGCCGCCCGCTCACCAAAGACGAGGCCGAAGCCTGGCTCAAGCAGATCGGGGCACCGATCCAGGTCGCCGCGCGCTATCAGCCGCAGCAATACCTTATTGGGCCGTCGCTCTTCCCGATCTACCTGTACGTACTCAAGTTCGCCACGCTCCTGGCGCTCCTCATCTACTCCGTGGTATCCGCCATCCTTATCTTCACCGGCACCAACCCCAGCCTGAGCTCAGTCATTGGAGCGATCCTTCAGGTCCCCGGGGTTCTGCTAAACACCGCATTCTGGATCACCTTTGTCTTCGCGATTGTCGAGTTCGCGATCACCCGTTACGGCACCAGCTGGCTGCCCGCCGACAAATTTCCCCCCGCAGCCGGCTACGGCCCAAATTGGACCCCCAGCGACCTTCCTCCTGTCGACAAGAAAGCCAGCGGCGGAAAGAAGCCTCGCAGCTACGCCCAGGCAGTCGCCGAGGTCATCTTCGGCTTCCTGCTCATCATCTGGCTCCTGCTCATTCCCAAATATCCGTTTCTGCTCCTCGGCCCGGGCATCGCCTATGAGCATCTCTCGCCCTTCCAGCTCGAGCCAGTCTGGTGGCAGTTCTACTGGTGGATCGTGGGACTGAACATCTTCCAATTTGGGACGAAACTCATCGACCTCCTATACGGAGCGTGGCAGGACCGTCAGCCCTGGATGACCCTTGTTCACAAAGCCCTCGGCCTCATTCCAATTATCATCCTGTACAACCACCCGCTCCTCTTCTCGCTCAAGCAACCGGAGCTCGACCAGCAGCATTACGGAGCAACGCTCGATCTCATCAACCGCTCCGTCCATCGCGGGTTGCTCATCGTCTTCGCCATCGTCGTCCTGCAACTGGTCGTGGAGATCGGCGTCAGAATTATGAACAACTACCGCGAGCGTGTCGCAACCACCCGGTAGTCGGGCCCGATTTCTGAACCTGATCTCTAAATGCATACCGGCAACTCAGTCAGCGACCCAACCGACCGCTGACTGAGTTGTTATCATCAGAGAAGTGATCTCTCCACGCACAACCTTCGGGCCGGGACGATGCGCAGCCTGCGCGACAGGGAAGATCGCGTCGTGACACCCGCCATCCAGGCAGACCTCAACACGGTCTCCGCCGAGGTTGCCGTTCCCGCATCCATTCCGCCAGCGAGCGCGGCGTCAACCCAGACATCGGTTACACAGACCGCCACGCCCAACGACGCCACCGACATCGCCACCCGCATCGCCGATTATCGCGAACTCTTCAAGATGCGCGTGACCACCATGGTCGTCATCACCGCCTGGGCCGGCTTTTACCTCGGCTCGATGAAATCCGGCATCAGCAGCATGCAGACCGGATTGATCGAAACCCTGGTCGGCATCGGCCTCGTCTCTGCCGGGTCAAGCGCCCTCAATCAGGCCCTGGAACGCAAGTCCGACGCCAGGATGCTCCGCACCGCCGACCGCCCGCTGCCCTCGGGCCGCATCGGACTGGCTCACGGCATCATTCTGGGTCTGCTCGCGATTGCCGTCGGTGCAACCTGGCTGGCACTGCGAGCGAACCTGCTGACCGGCACGCTCACTCTGATCACCGCATTCAGTTACGTCGCTATCTACACGCCGCTCAAGCGCTACACGACGCTCGCGACCTTCGTTGGAGCCTTCCCCGGCGCGATGCCTCCGCTCATCGGCTGGGTCGCAGCCCGGGGCGTCATCGAGTGGCCAGCCGTCGCACTCTTCGCGATCCTCTTCGTCTGGCAATTCCCGCATTTCATGGCCATCGCGTGGCTCTATCGCGAAGACTATGGCCGCGCCGGCATTCGTATGCTACCCGTCGTCCAACCCGATGGATGGTCGACAGTGATTGAGGCGCTCGTCTATGCGGTGCTCATGATCCCCATCAGCCTGCTTCCGGTCTATCTGCATGTCGCTGGCAATTACTACGGCGCTGCTGCATTGCTCCTAGGGATTTTTTATCTCGCCTACACGGTGCGATTCTCGCGCATCACCAGGGCGCAGAGCGTGGTCGAATCGAGAAGGTACGCGCGCGATTTGCTCAAGGTGAGCGTCATCTATCTCCCGCTGCTGCTCACCGCCATGATGCTCAACGCGACAGGAAAAGTGCATTAAGCAATAACTATCCCGCAAGGGATAAGGAATGAAGTCAATGGCAACACTCAGTCGAACGCCGGCCAATCTCCCCGCCCCACCCACGATCCAGACAGCCTCCGCGCCGATCGTGCTCGACGGCCTCACGCACAATTACGGAGATCGACTCGCGCTCGATCGACTCAGCTTCGACGTAAAGGCCGGCGAAATCTTCGGCCTGCTCGGCCCCAACGGCAGCGGTAAGACCACCCTCTTCCGCATTCTCTCGACGCTGATGACGCCCACCGGCGGAAACGCCAGCATTCAGGGCTTCGACGTCGCCCGCGAACCAAACAAGGTGCGCCAGCAGATCGGCATCGTCTTCCAGGCGCGCAGCGTCGATCTGAAGCTCACCGTCGCCGAAAACCTGAAGCACCAGGGCAATCTCTACGGACTGAGCGGCGCACGACTGAAGTCTCGCATCGACGACGTCCTCGGCCGCGTCGGCCTGCTCGACCGCAAGGGCGATTTTGTCGAGACCCTCTCCGGAGGCATGCAGCGCCGCGTCGAGCTCGCCAAAGGACTCATTCATTCACCCTCGATTCTGCTGCTCGACGAACCCTCCACCGGCCTCGATCCCGGCGCGCGCCGCGATCTCTGGCAATATCTCGAAACCCTCCGCGATGAAGAAGGCGTCGCCATCCTCGTCACTACCCATCTCATGGAAGAGGCCGAACACTGCGATCGTCTCGCAATCCTGAACGAAGGCAAGCTCGTCGCCCTCGGATCGCCCTTCGATCTGAAGTCGCAGATCGGCGGAGACGTAGTCCTCTTCGAAGTTCAGATCCGGAAGCCGCGAAAACCCTCGCGCTCCGTCTCTTGCAGCGCTTCGGCGTCGCCGCTGAGGCCTTCGAAACTTCTGTCCGTCTGGAACAGGAGCAGGGCCATCGCTTCGTCGCCTCCGTCGTCGAGGCCTTCCCCGGAGTCATCGAATCGGTCTCTGTCTCCAAGCCCAGCCTCGAAGATGTCTTCATCCGACGCACCGGTCACCGCTTCTGGACCGAAGTCCCCGGCGACGAACTGAAGTCGGGACTCTCCATAACCGGAAAGCCGCAAACGGAAAGAAAGGAGCACTAGACATGGCGACGCTGACCGCAACTCCCGTCTCCGCTCCACGCATCACCCACGCCGCCAAACCCGGAATTTGGCTCCCCGCCATTTCCTTATGGCAGCGCGAGATCGTCCGCTTCTACCGGCAAAAAGCCCGCGTCGTCGGCGTCATCGCCTCGCCGCTGATCTTCTGGCTGGTGCTCGGCTCCGGCTTCGCCCACAGCTTCCAGTCATCAACAGCGGGTCAAGCACAGGAAGCTCCGGCCACTACCTCGGCTACTTCTTTCCCGGATCGATCGCGATGATCGTCCTCTTCACCGCGATCTTCAGCATGATGTCACTCATCCAGGACCGCAACGAAGGCTTCCTGCTCTCTGTGCTCGCGGCACCCGTAAGCCGCTCGGCAATTGTCCTCGGCAAAGTCCTCGGCGGAGCCACCCTCGCCGCGATTCAAGGCATCGTCTTCCTCGTCTTCGCGCCGTTCGTCGGAGTTCACCCCACGCCCGCATCCATCGCCCTCAGCGCCGCGATCATCATCATGATCAGCTTCGAGCTCACCGCGCTCGGCTTCGCCATTGCCTGGCCGATGGACTCGACCCAGGCCTTCCACGCCATCGTCAACATCATCCTGCTGCCGTTGTGGATGCTCTCCGGCGCGCTCTTCCCCGCCAGCGGCGCTTCCGGATGGCTGCGCCTCTTCATGCGGCTCAACCCGCTCAGCTACGGCGTCGACGCGCTGCGAAACACGCTCTTCCCCGCGGCGGCCACAGACTTTTCTCTGACCACCAACCTCGCCGTCACCATTGTTTTCTGCTGCCTGACCTTCGCCGCATCCTGGGCCATCGTCAATCGCCGCACCAACAAGCCAGCGGCCTAAAACCAGCCGCCCGCGAGCCTTATTTATATGGTCTGCCAATGAATGCTGAATTTGAAGGGGCGCGGCTTCAGCCGTGCCATAGCCAAATATGGATCGACGCGGCTTCAGCCGCTGAGGGATTTTCACAACGTTCCGAACTTGCTTAGAGGAAACCAGAAGTATGCAAACCGCTCCAATAAGTTCCCGCCCGGCCACGACGCTGCCCGTCGCGGGCATCATCGCCGTCAGCGCCGTCGCCACGCTCTTCCTCTTTTGGCTGATCTACGTCCACCCCGCCTCCGACACCACCGCGACCCACTACGCCTTCCTGCCGAATCTCAATGCGCTGCTCAACGGACTCAGCGCCCTCGCCCTCCTCATCGGCTTCTACTTCATCAAGCAGCGCCGCATCGCCGCACACCGCGCCAGCATGATAACGGCGTTCGTCTTCTCATCACTCTTCCTCGTCTCCTACATCGCCAACCACGCCCTTCACGGAGACCAGCGCTATCCGATCCACGACACCATCTACCGCATCTACATCCCGCTCCTCATCAGCCACATCATCCTCGCGATCGTCGCGCTTCCCATCGTGCTCATCACCTTCTACCTCTCGCTCAGCGGACGCATTCCCGCCCACCGCCGCCTCGCGAGAATCACCTTTCCGCTATGGCTCTACGTCTCCGTAACAGGAGTCATCGTCCGCATCATGCTCGTCGCCGCATCGAAGTAGGAGAGGAAAGCTAGAGAGTGATGAAGCGAAGAAATGAGCGAAAACCGGGTGGCCCATTCACCGGGGTCCCCAGCGACAGGTCTTCGTCGCTGGGGCGGGAGAAGCCGTCTGTTGGCTTGAGTGAGATCACCACGCGATCCATACAAACAAATGTCATCCTGAGGCAAAGCCGAAGGATCTGCGGTTTCAGCAATGAGGGTGCCCCATCCTTCGCGTTCTTCGCGAAGGATGGGTGGAGCAAGTCTTCCACCCCAAACAAATGTCATCCTGAGGCAAAGCCGAAGGATCTGCGGTTTCAGCAATGAGGGTGCCCCATCCTTCGCGTTCTTCGCGAAGGGTGGGTGGAGCAAGTCTTCCACCCCAAACAAATGTCATCCTGAGGCAAAGCCGAAGGATCTGCGGTTTCAGCAATGAGGGTGCCCCATCCTTCGCGTTCTTCGCGAAGGGTGGGTGGAGCAATCAGCAGCATAGTTTTCTCAGGACGAAAATAGGAAGAGAACCGGAAAGAAAGCATTGGCCCAAGCAACCCAACCCGCGCCGCCGAAGAAGCCGCTCCCCGCACCGGACAGCCCAACCGCGCCGCGCGCCCTGAAGTCATCAGGAAGCTACTCTACGCCCACTCCGCCGCAACCTAAGCCTGACGACGGAACCAACCAGCTCCTCAAATCGGGAGGCTGGACCCTCGCCACCGGAATCTTCTTCGCCCTCCTCACCAAATTCGCCCTCGGCGGAATCGGCCCCCAAGGCCCCCACACCAACAGCGGATGGATGGCCCTCATCGTCACCATGATGTGCCTCCCCTTCGGCTTCCTCCTCTTCCTATTGGGAGCGCTGAAGTGGCTACGCAATCGCGGCGAAAAATAATCGAGAGACGCGGCGCTCCCGTCTCTGTATCCTCGGTGGTGAATTCCGATCAATCCCCAGCGCACATTTATTGGAACTGTCTTTGCCCAACTCACAGCCCAAAACTTGGCGGTGCATCGGAGTTGCCGGGTAGTGCGTTTCTCGAGGATCAGCCGATGTGCTCAGCGAAGCACATGAGGTCTTATTGGCGCACTTGGCCTCGATGCCGGAATAATGCTATTTAACCGATCCATAATGCTGAACAGCAAACAATCCGCCAGGCGGGCATGACCTCTCAGAATCCTCACTTCAGCACAGCAAACGAAGCACTTCTCGCGAGCCTCATGCCACGACGCAGAGCGCACGCCGTCGCTTTCCTCCTCGTCTTGATATTTCTGGGCGAGATGGTATTTTCCGTCCACAGTCAGTCCCTGACCTGGGACGAAGGCGATCATATCTACGCCGGTTATGAGAGCTGGACTGCCGGGGACTTTGGCGTCAATCCAGAGCATCCACCCTTACTCAAAGAGATTGCCACCCTCCCGTTGCTCACCATGCACCTCAGCGCTCCTCCGCGGAAGAGCCCTACGTTTTCAAAAGCCGAAGCATACTTCAACGGTCGCAGCCTGATCTATGACGACGGCGGTCTCGAAACCGCAAGCAAGATTATCTTTCGGGCGCGAATGATGGCGGCGATCTTTTCGCTGGCGCTCGCCACTATCGTCTACTTTGCGGGTCTTGAGATCTTCGGTCCCGTTGCGGGCCTCTTCGGTCTTGCACTTGTCGTCTTCGAGCCTAACCTGATTGCCCACGGCGCCTATGTAACCACGGACATGGCCGTGACCTTCGGGATCTTCGCCACCATTTACGCACTGTACCGTTTTCGCGTGCGGCCCTCCATTGGCAGGCTCGTGGTAGTAGGGGCAGCCACAGGCGTGGCCCTGGCGCTGAAGCACTCGGCTGTTCTGCTGCTCCCGATCACTCTCGTCCTGTTGGTTTTCGAACTCGTGCGCCCGCCGGCGGAGGAGAAACGGGCTCAGGTCCTCCGCCTCTATGCGGCGGCGTTTGCCGCGGTCATCGTCGTCGGATTGCCGATCCTCTGGGCTACCTACCATTTCCGCTTTTTAGCGCACCCGGATGGAGGCATGCAACCCAGCCTCAGCGCGTACATGAACTCGTTGCACGGGATCGAGCCCAAGGTATATGAATTCCTTGCCCGATGGCACATCCTTCCCGAATCGTATTTGTACGGGATGGTCGACATCCGCGTGCAGTCCGTAGCCGGGCAGTCGTTCCCAACTTATATCTTCGGCCAGGTCCACGCTCACGGTGTCCCGTACTACTTCCCGGCCGCTTTCGTTATCAAATCCACGCTTGGCTTCATGCTGCTCCTGGTGCTTGCCATCTATGCGGTTTGTTCTAGGCATCTCGCAGGGTGGCAGCGGCTGACCTATCTCGCTGTGCCCCCCCTTGTCTATCTCCTGGTTGCTATCGACACGGGCCTTAATATCGGTGCTCGCCATATCCTGCCCATGTATCCGTTTCTAGCCGTACTCATAGGTGGCGCGATCGTTTCCATCTGGCGGGAGAAGCGCTTCTGGATTTACGCCACACTTCTGCTCCTCGCGTGGCACATTTTTTCAGCAACGCGGAGCGCGCCGAATTATCTGGCCTACTCCAATGAATTGTTCGGCGGCCCGGCCAACACGCACCGATATCTCACCGACTCCAACACGGACTGGGGACAGCAGCTCGTCTCGGTCAAGAACTACCTCGACCGGCACAACATCCACGACTGCTGGTTTGGCTACTTTGTGCAGCCTTCAATCGACTATCACTCGTATGGAATCCCCTGCCGTCAACTGCCGACAGCAAACAGTATGTGGTCCGAACAACAGGTCGATGTCCCGGCCACGATCTCCGGCACCGTCCTGGTGAGCGCCGGGACGCTGACGGGGTACGAGTTCGGCTCCGTCATCCTTAGTCCGTTTCAGCCCTTCATGAACGTGCAACCGGTCGACACAATTGACGACGGCGTCTTTGTGTATCGCGGCACTTTCGATACCTCGCTCTCCTCCGCGTTCGGGTACTTCACGCGGGCTACCAAGGCACTTGCCGACAGACAACCCGACGCGGCTCTTCAAGCAGCCGAACAGGCAGTTGCCATCAATCCCAATCTCATGCAAGGCCAGATCGTCCTGGGAGACACTCTCGCTGCGCTTCACCGCGACCACGAAAGCGCCGCCGCATACAATCAAGCTCTCTCCATCGCACTGCGTATGGAACCTAGTGCCAAAGCCGACTGGGTGGCGATACTGCACACAAAGCTGGCAGCTCTACACCTCTGATCTCGATGTGCCCCCCGCCTACCGCGACCATGCAGCAACCGCTCCCTGGGCGGCTGCAACCTCTAATTCGTTCAACGTGAGACGACTCCAAACTTTCAACATCGTCCGGGTTATTGACAGCAAGCGGCAGGTTCAATAGCGATCAGTCGTCTGGCCGCAGCGAGCCTGCACGAAGCTGGTCGTTAACAAGGGACTCCCTGAACGGTGTTTTCGGAATCTGGCACACCCTTCTAACTGCTGTACCGGCGCTCAGCGCTGGTGACCCTTTCAATAGGCGGCTGTAATCCTGACAAAGGTGCCCCCCCAGGCCCTCAACCCCACAATTCTGCTATCCTCTCCTTTAACAAAAGAGAGACAACCAGCATGGCAAAGAGCGTCAATAAGGTAATTCTGTTAGGCAACGTCGGCAAAGAGCCGGAGTTCAAAATGCTTCCCAGCGGCCAGGGAGTCGCCAACTTCTCCATCGCAACCACCGAGAGCTACAAAGACAAGGGAGGCGAGCGCCAGGAGAAGACCGAATGGCACAACCTCGTCGCCTACGCCCGCCTCGCCGAGATCGTCCGCGACTACGTCAAGAAGGGCTCGAAGCTCTACGTCGAGGGCCGTCTCACCACCCGCTCCTGGGACGATAAAGAGAGCGGCAAGAAGGTCTACCGCACCGAAATCGTGATCGGCGATCTATCGCTGCTCTCCGGCCGCGGCGAAGGCGAAGGTGGCGGAGGCAACTACACCCGCTCCGGAGCAAGCTCCTCGTCAAGCACCAGTTCCTTCGACCAGCGCGGCGGCTCCGACGACTACGCCCATTCCACCGAAATCACCGACGACGACATCCCCTTTTAAGATTAACCGGGAGCCCCATTCATACCGGCCCCCGGCGACTACACCGTCCGCTCCAGATTGAGTGAGTCGTCCGTCGATTCCCACCCGCTTGCTACACTGAGAGCATGTTGGACGAGTTGACCTTTCGCCGCTATGCTGACGCCGCCCTGGAGTCGTTGAAGAAGAGCCTGATTACTGCTGAAGAAGGCGGGGAATTTGAGGTCGAGGAGAACAGCGGCGCGTTGAATGTGGTTTTCGAGCAGCCCCCAGGCAAGTTCGTGATCACCCCCAACGCTCCCGTTCGGCAGATTTGGATCTCCGCCCTCTCTACCAGCTTCAAACTAGACTGGTCGGACGAAGCCTCAGACTTTGTCCTGCCAAAAGACAACACCGCCTTTCGCCCGCTCGTAGCGCGGCTGATCAACCAGCATCTCGGCTCCGATTCAGTCGTCCTCGTCTAAGTGGCAATGTTGCTGACAAAACAAAATGCGCGACTGGATTGCCAGTCGCGCGTTTTGTTTCTTGCCGGGAAGCCGGCGATTCAGCCTACAAATGGAGAGACGAACTCAGAGTAAAGGTCAGCACTGTCTCGGCGGGAATTTCGATCTGCTGGTTGCCCGTAAAGGTGCCTCCGAGAAATCCAGCCGCCGCGCCTACGCCGAGGCCAATCGCCGCGCCTTTCCCTCCGCCGGCCAGTCCTCCAATCAGTGCGCCTCCGCCGGCTCCAGCGCCGGTGGTAACAGCCGTCCGCTTACCTTTGCCTTTAAGCGTCTCTGCGAGCACGGTGGTGGTGACCGGGTAGGACTGCCCTTTGACGTTGATCGCAGTCAGGCGGATGGATAGTTCCCCTTGACCCTTGACCTTACCCCGCTCCTTGGCGTCCACCACAACACCGCTGACTGCGGAGCCCGCCGGAATCACGACCGATCCATGGACGCGAATGGAACTGGTGGTCGTTCCCTGAAAGGAGTCGCCTGCCTGGCTGGTCTTCGAACTAAGAGCGCTGGCGGTCCGAATGCTAATCGCGGTTCCCGAGGGCACGACTGGAGGAGGTGGTGGCGGTGGGGGAGGAGCAGCTTCCGCAACCGGCGCCGCAGCAGGCGATGCAGCCGGAGCCTCAGCCGGTTGGGTTGTTCCAGCCGGGGCTGGAGCCGCAGCCGGCTGGGTGGTCCCGGTCTGATCCGGAGCAGCGGGAGCTGGAGCTGCCGCAGGCGCCGGCGCAGCTGCATTCTCTGCCGCCGGCTTCGATTTGCACCCGGCTAGGGCCACGCTAAGAAATAGCGTACTCAGTACGACTTTCGATCTCATTCGAATCCTCTTTGGTCAGTTCACAGCGTTAGAGACGCTGCACGCTTCTATGAAACTCTACATCCCCGAAAGCATTTCTCCAAGCCATTCGGTTTTGCCTCCCGAGTCGCGTGAGATCGAGCCAGTGCGAGCGCTGACCGTGCCAAACTCTTCGGCCCAAAAAGCAAATGCGGCGGCAGCATAGCTACCGTCGCATCTGGTGGTGAAACCAATTCTTGTTCGCCGTCGACCTACAAGGTCTAACTGCTACTCCTTCACAGAGTCCCGGCGGGTTTCTTCATGGAAGCGGTCGATGGGGAAAGGATTGGAAGCCGAAACCGTGGCCAGCGTGGAAGCTTCGCTATTCCTATCCATCAAAACAAACGCCAGAAACCGAAGTACAAAAATCGCTCCGCTTACTACCCAGAACCACAACAGGATTCCGACTGCGGTCCGCGCCCAGGAGTACAGGGTTGCAGACCAACTTACATACATCTCAACGAGATGGTGCATTTCTCCTCCGCGACTGCCCTCGGGAAGCGTTTACGCCAAACATACTGGACGCCCACGCAAACCTGATACAGTCCCACTTCTCGACCACTTGCAGAGGCTTCACAACCTGGAGCCTGATGGTTCCTTACGCGCGCCTTGACAACAGTAGGTCAACAGCCATGTAGTATCGCATTCGGAAATAACGACTGGGAAGTGTTACTTTTACCGCGTGAATTATTTGTTGATAATAAGAAAATGAATTAAGAGGGCCGCTGAAATTTGGCTAAACGACTGTCACGGTGCCGACCAAGACCCGCGCATCACGTCTTTAGAAGTCAATATCCCGAACGAAGCTGAGGGAGCTACGCTCCAGTACCGCGCATGACCGCGCCGGCGGTCATCAGGATTATCTTCAAATCCAGCCAGAAGCTCCAGTTTTCGACATAGGCCGTATCGAGGGCGATATACCGTTCGAACGAGGGATCCTGGCGGGCCCGCACCTGCCACAATCCAGTTAGCCCGGGCAGCACCTCAAGGCGGCGGAAGTGGTCGATCTCATACTTGGCCACTTCGCTCGCGATCGGCGGACGCGGACCCACGACACTCATGTCGCCCTGCACCACATTGAAGAGCTGCGGCAACTCGTCCAGGCTGAATTTCCTCAGGAACTTGCCCACCTTGGTAATGCGAGGATCGTCCTTCATCTTGAAGAGGATTCCTCCGGCGCGTTCGTTTTGTGCCACGAGTTGGGCTTTGATCTTATCCGCATTCAAGACCATGGACCGGAATTTGTAGCAGGCAAACACAGTGCCTTTCTTGCCCACCCGCTCGGAGACATAGAAAACCGGGCCGCCATCTTCCAGGCGGATTGCAATCGCAATCGCAATCATTACCGGCCCGGCCGCGATGAGAGCCCCGACCGACATGGCGATGTCAAAGATGCGCTTGATGGCCATGGCGAAGACCGGAACATGTCCGCGATGTAGAGCCACCACCGGAAAGTCGCCCAGGTATTCGATCGGGGCGTCCGCGGTCACGGAGTCGTAATAGCCCGGCAGCACGCGCACATCCAGGTCGATCTCGCGGGCCTCTTCCAGGATGGAGATGACCTGCTCGACCGAGCAGGGTTCGGCGATAACCAATTCGTCGATAAAGTGTTGCTTCGCGATCTGACGGATCTGATCGACAGTGCCCAGCACGCCAGTGTCTTCAACGGCAACCCGCCTCTCGCCGGGCAGGCTGACAAAACCGCGGAAGGTATAGCCGAGATGCGAACGATGAGAGATGTGCTCCTTGAGCGCGATGCTGATCTTGTTCGATCCCAGGATCACCAGATTGCGGGTATTCACCCCCCGCTCGTACTCGCGATAAGTGATGGCCCGGCCAATCAACCGGCGGACGCACAGGATCACGGCCGTAAAGCACACCAGGAACAGCACCAGGGACCGGGATACGTGATAACCCTCGGTAAGGTAGAGGCCTCCGGAGAGCAGCAGGCCGGCGGTGAGGCAAGCTTGCGCAGTCATGCGCTGCTCATGCAGTGTGTTGCGCAATTGCAGGGGTCCGTAGAGGCCGTAATGCCAGCTGACCACCAGCAGCATCACGATGAACCATGCGAGGTAAGCCAGTCCGCCGGAAGTGGATATCCCTACGCCAGACAAAAGATGCCGGATGCCGGAACTGGGTGCTGTAGTGTGCGAGACGATAAACAAGGATGCCAACAGGGCGACGATCACGGCAACCACATCGTGAATCATCATTAATGCGGAGGAAACCAGGGCCCGGCCTTCTCTACGGGGACCGCCATCCGCTGCCGTCATCCTGCGCACCCCAGTCTTCCGGCCGGAACCCGTCAGTTCGCGAATAAGGTTCGAGCTAGCCATGACCACTCCCCTTTGTCATTCAGCATCCACTGCTCGGAACAGTCAAGGGCTCACACGAATTCACCCTGACGCCATCCCAAAATTGGGCTGATTTGATACCGATCGGAGTCGCCAGTCTGAGATCTCTGGCACGTCTGCGCGTTCCGCATTCTGGAGAAGTTCGAAGAATGCATTGCCACGGACATTGTGGCTTAAGTACTGTCAATAACCCAAGTGTACCATTATGGTTATGGCGCGAATATCCATTTTGCGTTAAAACCACCCAGCCGGATGCTGAAGCGTTCCGGCTCCAGCCTGCTCTGGGCCTTTCAACCCCGGTTCGGTAAACCCTCCGGTTACTAGAAAATACGCAAAAACGGCGCTTCATGGATTGGCGGATTTTTCGATTGACCGTGTGAATCCGCTCGTCCGGCGCCCGTGGGGGCGGGAACCCGTCAACGAATTGATCTTGTGGAAATAGGTTTTAGCCGCCTACGCAACCGAAGCCGACGACTCTGGAGAGCCGCCCTTGATGAAAGATGAGGTCGGAGGGAGCTCCGTCCGGTACTTGTATAGAAGCCAGGCCAGCTTGCGAGCTGCCCAGTACCTCGGCACATAGCTTCGAGGGCGCCACAGGCACCGCAGAAACCAACCCATGGCGAAGCGGTCGGCGATCTGCGAAATGTACACCTGGTCTCCGCTGCGGAATGCAATCGCGGCGCCGATGCAATGGATCGCCGGAGCGTAATCGAGAGAGCATTTGATGTAAGAACCCAGGCGTTCCTGGATGCCGCCGCCCAACGTGACTACGACATGCCGAGGTCGCAATTCCGAGATTCGTCGAACCAGCTCGGGATCCACCACTTCTGCGCCGTACATCGGAGCGATATAGATCTGCTCGGGACTCACTGGAATGCCTTGATTCGCCAGCCAGGCCAGATTTCTGGCTGCGCTTACGTCACTGGCCATTACATAAAGCGTCGCTCCCGGCAGGCGGAATTCGGAATCGTTGACCAGGTGGGAAAAATACTCCAATCCGGACAAGCGCCGCAGGTTGTCTCCCTCAAGGAAGTTCCACAAGAATGCCATCAGGGCGCTGTCGACGATCGCCACGTCCGCAGTCAAGAGCGCTTCCCGATAGGCCTGGTCCACGGGCAACATGGTTAGCGCTGGCGCCGCCGGCGCAACCAGCAAGCCGCCGGACCGCATTCTCTCAACCGCTTCCGGTGCGCCACCGCCGAAAAAGCTAATTCCTAATATCTGTCGAGCGCGCGGCGGCCCTGGCTGGCGCGCGGCGACGTTCAGTTCCGCACTCCCGACAGCATCTGGCACTCGATCCATTCGTAGGTCCTTGCCATCCCGTCGTACAGAGCTATGGACGGCTCCCATCCAAGATAGTTTCTTATTCTCGTGTTGTCGCTGTTTCGGCCATTCACGCCCTTGGGCGCATCCAGCTTGTAGCAACGGCGCAGCCGTACTCCCGCGATCTCTTCCACGATGTCCACCAGTTGATTGATGGTGACCAGCTCGCTGCTGCCGAGATTGATTGGTTCCTGAATATCGCTTTCCATAATGGCCTGCATTCCCCACATGCAGTCGTCGACATACATGAAACTGCGGGTTTGATTGCCATCGCCCCAAATTTCAATCTCGTCCCGTCCCGCGGCCTTGGCTTCAATCACCTTCCGGCAGATGGCCGCAGGCGCTTTTTCCCGGCCTCCGTCATAGGTGCCATACGGGCCGTACACATTATGAAAGCGGGCTACCCGCGATTCCAGCCCGAAATCCTCCTGGAAATGCTTGCACATTCGCTCACTGAAGAGCTTCTCCCAGCCATAGCCGTCTTCCGGCATCGCCGGATAGGCATCCTCTTCCCGGAGAGGAACGACATCGGCGTCTTTCTGTTTTTCGGCGTTGTAGACACATGCGGAAGAGGAATAGAAGAAACGCTCCACCCCACTGTCGCGCGACGCCATCAGCATATGGGTATTCACCAGGACGCTCAACATGCATAGCGCCTTATTGTTATGAATGAATCCCATCCCGCCCATGTCGGCGGCCAGCTGAAACACCGCATCGACGCCGGCCGTCACCCGCCGGCAGGAATCAAGTTCGCTCAAATCGCAGACCAGATTTTCGACCGAGGAGGAGTACTGGTGCCATTCCTGCAATGGCTTCAAATCGACCGCGCGAACTACGTCGACGCCCTGCGACAACAGATATTTGACGAAGTGCCCGCCGATAAAACCGCCCGCACCGCAGACCAGGACTCGTTGCTTTTTGAGCGTCATGCGAGGGATCTCCGTTTGCAATTCAGGCAATACTCCATTGACTTTACGAAAATGGGAATATTCTAAGAAATCAAATAATAAACGAGTTAATAAGTTTTCATCGATGCGATGCTGAAAATCGGCATAGTGAGTGAACTTCCTGGTATTTTCGGCTCAATTTTCTTGCAATTCGGCAGGTTGGACGAGCAAATTCAGCGCGTTGCGGATATTCCTGAACAAATTCTCTATTCTTAAGCTATTCAAATTGAGTTGGGCCAGTCAAGGCAATTCCCGCATCCCGTGTGGACGGCCCTGAGAATTTCGCGAGTCCTCCGCAAACTGATCGTATGACTCCTACTGTATCGCCACGTTTCCTACTTGGTGACTATCGAGCGCACCCGGTTCCGCATTCCATTACCATGGATCGACGCGCGGGAACCACACTACTCATACTATGATGCCTTCGGGAGCGACTTTGGCCCGAAAATGCTCCAGCGAAAGTTCCAGGCCGGTGCGCAGATCGATCGTCGGCTTCCAGCCGAGCAGGGCCATCGCCCGCGAGATGTCCGGGCGGCGCCTCGTCGGATCGTCCTGAGGCAGGGGCCCGAAGCGAATCTTGCTCTGGCCCCCGGTTACGGCGAGCACCTGCCGGGCGCACTCGAGCACCGTCATCTCCGTGGGATTTCCGATATTCACCGGGAAATGCTCCTCGGAGCGGGAGAGCCGAAGAATTCCATCGATGAGGTCGGAGACGTAACAGAAGCTCCGCGTCTGCTGGCCGTCGCCATAGATGGTTAGGTCTTCGCCGCGCAATGCCTGGGCTAGAAAATTCGAGACCACTCGCCCGTCGCCTGCCCCGAGTCTCGGACCATACGTGTTAAAAATGCGGACGATGTGCGTATTCACGCCGTGATAGCGGTAGAAAGCCATCGTCAGGGCTTCGGCATAGCGTTTGGATTCGTCATAGACCGAACGCGGACCGATGGGGTTCACATTGCCCCAGTACTCCTCGCGTTGCGGATGTTCGAGCGGATCCCCATAACACTCCGACGTCGATGCCTGGAGGAATCCTGCACTATATTTCCGGGCCAGTTCCAACGCGTGCAGCGTCCCCTGGGAACCCACCAGCAGCGTCTCAATCCCCAGGCGCAGGTAATTTCCCGGGCTGGCGGGCGAGGCCAGGTTGAAGATAAACTCAACCGGACCGACATCGAAAGACTGCGTGATATCGTGCTCCAGAAATTCGAAGCGCGCGTGATCCAGGAATCCGGCAAGGTTGTCTCGGTTCCCCGTCGAGCAGTTGTCGATGCCGACAACCGCGTGTCCTTCGGCCAATAAGGCCTCGCTCAAGTGCGATCCAAGAAAGCCGGCGGCGCCGGTCACGATGCAACGCATGTTCTTAGCAAACTCCTGACGATCACCTGCATGGCCCGGTCGTCTCGGGGGAGAAACCTCAGCGAAATCTTCGCGATAATGTTACAAATCGCCTATGGGGAAACGGCAGGCAGACTCGGAATCGAACGGCGAGCGCGTCAATCTAAAGACGTTGGCCTCGCTGCTCGAACTTTCTCAGACTACCATTTCGCTGGTGCTCAACGACTCCCCCGCCGCCAGGTCAATTCCCACTCAGACCCGGGAGCGGGTCTTTGAGGCCGCGCGGAAGTTCAACTATCGCCCAAATTACTTCGCTCGCTCCCTCCGCCAGAGCCGAAGCATGTCGATCGCCGTACTCGCCCCCGACCTTAGCGAAGGATATTTCACGGTGGTGATGAACGGCGTACAGGCAGCGCTGGTCGAGGCACATTATTTCTACTTTACTGCTAGCCACTATTGGGACCGCGAGCTGATTCGCGAGTACCCGCGCCGCATGATCGAACGCGCAGTAGACGGATTTCTGCTGCTCAACACCCAGGCCGATTTCCTGAGCCCGCTGCCGGTAGTGGCCATCTCCGGCCATGCGCGGACTGCCGGAGTGAGCAACCTGGTGCTCGACCACACCATGGCCGCCGAACTCGCGCTCTCTCACCTCCGCGAACTTGGCCACACCCGCATCGCCATGATGAAAGGCCCGGAGATCATCCCCGATTCCGAATACCGCTGGTCGGCCATACTCGATGTTTCGAGGAGATTCGGCATCGAGGCCGGCCCCGAGCTGTTGATGAACCTTCCCGCTTACAACGGATCGCCGGAGTCCGGCTACCTTCCAGTCAAAGATCTGCTCAGTCGCACGAGAGACTTCACAGCCATCTTTTGCTTCAACGACATTGCCGCAATCGGCGCAATGCGGGCCTTGAAAGACGCCGGAATCCGCGTGCCCGAAGATGTCTCGGTGATCGGCTTCGACGATATCCTGGGCGCGTCGTACCACACCCCAAGCATCACCACGGTGCGGCAGCCACTCGAGGAGATGGGCCGCGCCGGTGCACGCATCCTGCTCGAACGTATCGCACGCCCGGCCGAGGATTTCGAGCCCGAGGTTGTCTTTCAGCCGCAGCTCATCGTCCGAGAGTCGACTGCGAGAGCGCGGTCACTCGCTACGCGCTGAACACCGCGCCCCGCCGGGGCAGGTCGCCCAAAGTGCTATCGTGTCTTTCATGCTCATCCGGCAACGAATTGCCCTCGTAATGTCGCTCTCTGCGATGTTTTGCGCGCCAACCTTGGCAGCTCCCGCCTCGGGGGATTTTCCCTGCACCCTTTCGCCACAGGAGTCTTTGCTCGACCAGGAGCAGCGGTTTCTTCTCGCTGGACTTCAGTTCCAGCCCGTGGAAGCAACCCAGGCCGGATACCACGGCGACGCGAACGCGCTAGACACCCAACTGGACGACGCGAGTCCGGCCACGATCGCGGCGCAACGCGCCCTTCTCGTGGCCGGAAAGGCGTGCTTTGCGTCGGCAAAGGCCCCGACGCCGGAAGACGCCGCTGACCTCACCCTGATGCAAAGCAACATCGACTCCAGCCTGTTCCAGCTCGACACTCTCCAGGGCTACCGTTATCGCCCGCAGGACTATGTCGAGATGATCGGCTCCGGCCTCTTTTTCCCGCTGACGTCGACCAACGGAACGGAGCAGGAGCGTCTCACCGCCGTGATCGCAAGAATGGAGCAGATTCCGCTCGTCCTCGACCAAGCCCGCCAGAACATCAAAGAGGCCGACCCGGTATACATCGACACCGCCCTCGACGAAAACTCCGGCGATACAGGAGTCATCCAGCAGATCGGCAGCATGATTCCCGCCGGATCTCCTTTACGCACGCGCTATGACGCGGTGTCGAAGCCAGCTTTGGCAGCGCTCGACAGCTACGCGGCATGGCTGAAGAACGACCTCGCCCACCGGCCCCATACCGTGACCTGGCGCACCGGAGCCGCCAACTACGCCACCATCTTCGCCTACGCGCTCGGTCCCGGCGCTCATGAAACTCCTGACACTCTGCTGGCCTCGGCCGAGAAAGACCTCGCCCGCGTCCGCGCCGAGATGTACGCAGAGGCGCTTCCACTGCACAAGGAATGGTTTCCCGACCACGCCGCTCACAGCGACCTGACCGGAGACGCGCTGCAGAACAAGATCATCTCCGAAGTCATCGACCGCATCAACCAGGACCACGTCGAGCCCGGCCAATTGCTCGACAAGGTCAAAGCGCAGGCTATCGGCATCCGCGCCTTCATCGTCGAGAAGAACCTCGTCACGCTCAGCGATCGCGACAATATGAAGATCGTCCCGACACCGGAGTTCCTGCGCGGCGTCTATTCCGTCGCCGGCTTTCACTCCGCACCGCCGCTCGACCCGACCGGCGAGGCCGAATACTGGGTCACCCCCATCGATCCCAAAGCGCCCGCCAAGGCGACTGAGTCCCGGCTCCGCGAATACAACAACTGGATGCTCCAATACCTGACCATGCACGAAGCTCTGCCCGGCCACTACACCCAGTTCGAGCACGCCGACAACGTGCAGCCCACCTCTCGGCGCATTCTGCGAGCATTGCTTGGCAACGGCGCTTATGTCGAAGGATGGGGCGAGTTCGGAGTGAAAGAAATGGAGGAAGCCGGCTACGCCAATCACGACCCCCGCTTCGTGCTCATGGTGCAGAAGATCCGCCTCCGCGTCATCACCAACGCGATCCTCGACATCCGCATGCAAAGCATGAACATGACCGATCAGGAAGCCATCGACCTGATGCGCAACAAGGCCTTCCAGACCGAGGCCGAGGCGACCGGCAAACTGCGCCGCGCCAAGCTAACCGCCGGCCAACTCATCACCTATTACGTCGGCTTTCACCAGTGGATCGACCTGCGCGAGCGCATGCAGAAGCAGCAAGGCACAGCCTTCAATCTGAAACGCTTCAACGACGCAGCCCTCGACGAAGGCCCGCTACCGATTCCGATTCTTGAACCATTGCTGCAAGAAAAGCTGGCCGCGCATTGATCGACTCGCCTCGCTGTTGTCGGACACCATGTCATTCTATTCAGCCCCGCTGGCGTGTCGGGGTATCCTGAAAAGGAAGGAGCGCAGATCATGGCGAGTCTTGATTGGTCCCAATGCCCTGCGGTCGAAAGCATCCCTGGCAAGGTCAGCGGCGCGTGGGTCTTCAAAGATACCCGAATGCCGGTTGCTACGGTCTTCGAGAATTTGGAAGCTGGCTTGACCGTGGAAGAAGTCATGGAGGAATTCTCCGTCACGCGCGAGCAAATCAACGCGGTATTGCATTTCGCGGCAAAGAGCCTGGCCATGCCCTTCCCGCCCCCGGTGCATTCAACGCCAGCCGATGCTCATTCTATTTGACCACGGCACGCCACGAAGCATCGCTCGTTGGCTTGAGGGGCACACCGTCGTGGAAGCGATTGCAAGAGGCTGGGACAGATTAGCCAACGGCGCGTTGCTGAAAGCGGCTGAGGAAGCTGGCTTCGACCTCCTGCTTTCCACGGACAAAAACATCCGGTACCAACAAAACCTTAAAGGCCGCCGGATTGCCATCGTGATCCTTGGCAATCCGCAGCGGCCCGCCGTGCATCGCCACATTGACCAGGTTATCGCGGCGGTGAACGCGGCGACACCGGGCAGCTTTGTCGAGGTGGAAATTCCTTTCGAGTGAACCGCCCTACCACAATTAAACGCATGGGCGACAAGATAGCCGTAAAGGTCACAATCGACCCGGGCGACAATGGTCACTTCACATGGGTACGATTACAACGTGACCCCGCGCAGGGTTGGCGGAAGTGGTATCGGTCAGAGGCCGACGCTCGCGCCGAAGCTCTGGCCCGTGATCTAGCATCCTCTGGCGCGAGTTTAGACCCCCACCAACATCGCGATGAAAAGAGCTACATTTTAGGCAACCGAGAGATCGATCCAAGCGAACTCATTGTCTGCGGTTTTGTTCCTATAGGTACTTTGTCGCGTCTGCAAAATCTTGTTGGGAAGCGGGGCATGCTGAAGCTTAAACGCAACGGAGAGGTTCCTTTTACATTCGTATCTGCGTTCCCGCCTGAAGCTGCGCTGCTCAAGAAACTAGAAGGGATGAGCTTTCGACACGCGACAGAACTGACCGACTTTCTTGTACGTTTCGACGAAGGAACGCTAATCGACGGCAGCAATACCGCGAGGGTTTCTGGAGCGCACTTTTCGCAGATCGACTGGCCCTACTAATGCAGCAGCGCAGCAACGGATCGTGTACATGTTCCAATAAGGGTTGTCTCCTTGACCGACATGGATGAACAGCCGAATGCATCACCGACCACTCCGCCGCGATGGAAACGCATCATCCTTCGCGCTGCCGTGTGGGGATTTAGCTTCGGCATCGGCGTGGGTCTCGTTATTGTGGTCCTGGCGGTGTACACGGGGCGTCAGAAGGGCTGGGATACGAAGTCGCTGCGAGCAATGAGCGCCAAAGCTGCTGGCAGAGGCGCAGTAACCGAATGGGACGCCGACGGTAAGCCTATTGAGTACGATGAAAAAGGGGCTGAGATTGGCAGAGGCGGCATTATCACGGTCGATATTCAGAACTCGACCGGCAGAGATATAACGCTGCCTGCTTCAATCACGATCATGCAGGCCAAGAAAGGCACAGGTGCACTGCATGCCTCTTTTCTCAAGCTATCCCAGGATTATCTACTGCCCGCTCGCCATACCGTTAGCGTCACGCTTGACGCAGATAATCTTTGTAGTATCTGGACGGTGAGCGATAGCCCGACACCACCGCCGCCTGTCAAATTCGAGGATTGTCTTAAGGTCTATTTCGGTGATGACACCGAAATAGTTCTGTTTGACCAGGCCCAGAAGTACGAAATTCACGTCGCTGTCCCGGTTTTCACTCCGTAGCCACATCCCGTCTTATGTAACCGCCCGCCGATGGGTTATTTGCTCATCCCCTGCTTCCGGCAATAGTAGTCCCACTGATACACCATGCGGCAATTAGCCTCGCCGGGATCAAGATTGTACCCGTTCGGCAGAGGCGGGATTGTAGGGAGAGGACCAACTGGCGTCCAGCCGTCGGCAGCAGCCTTCGCATCTTCGAGGGCAATGCGCTGCTGTTTGCAGACAGGCACGAGCTTTGTTGCTTGGGCGCATGCTGCGTACCGTTCCCACGGCTTGCCGTGATCGGGCGCTATGCCATTGTCCGCGTTTAAAGGCTGAGAAGTTCCCCCGGCGTAAACAGGCTTCGGAAGATTCAATCGGGTGTGCGTGTTGTCGTCGAAGCCTACGAAGTCGGTCACACTGCCGAATGCGTCTTTGAAACAGGTCCCGCCGTCGCGCTCAGTTGTCTTGCCTGTCGCTAAATCTTCAGTGCTGCATCCATACTCCACGCTTGCGTGGACTTCGGTTTTCTCATTAGCTGGAACTACGAATGAATGATCGAGCTTGGCCTTCAATTCTTCCAACGCTCCGGTTTTGCTGGACCGCTCGAAAAGCCGAAGGTTCTCCGGCACTGTGTAATCTCTGCCGCTAGTGTTTTCGAGGATGAAAACCAGCATGAAGCCCGATGCAGTGAATTCCTTTCGCTGTTCGTCGAGGTCGAAGGTTTGGGAAACTGTGGTGCTGATGCCCCTGATTGTACTGGCGTCCCACGATTGAGGGCGGGAGCTGTGCCAGCGAAAAATCCCAACGACAGCAATAATTGCCGCCACAGCGGTGAGAGCGAAGCTTGCGCCGATGACAGCAGGGCGTTTCCAGTCGAAGGGCATAGTCGATAAGAATTATCTGCTGCGCCGGGGCGTGTCCAGCATCCTCGCGCAGCGCCTTTTACTTCCAAATTATCCAGCCAGCCAAACGTACCACTCTTCGGAGCTGAAATTCTCGAAAAGGGTAAGTCCTGCAACGTGCGCCGGAGCCAATAACACCGGGCCTTCCCGTGTTGCAAATCTCAGTCTCAAATCCCCTGCCCTCGCCTCCCGTGCTTCCCTCTCGACAAAATGAAACCCTGTTGTAGACAGTGAGAAAAACCGTCGTCCTGCTTACGCGGGCCTCCGGGGCATCGGACCGGGAACTATCTACAAAATGATGAGCGAGCACAAAACCGGAAATACGGGCGGAGAAGACAGCGACCGGCAGCGACGGACGACCTCGCTAACCCACACTCATCTCCGGCTCCAGAATCTGCAATTCCAGCGGAGGCTCGATTAGGCAATCCATCCTCCCGATCTCATCCAGCGCTCGCTTCAGAGCCGAAGTCGCGCAAGGTTCGACGGTCACCACGAATGGCAGCCGATCTTCAGGGAAACCGGGCCGCTGCAAAAGCGCCCCGATATTAATTCCCTGCCGCGCCAGACCGCCGGCAATCTCCGCAACGATCCCCGGACGGTCTTTCACGATGAATCGAATGTAATGCCGAAGCGACAGATCGCCGTTCACCGTCGCCTTGCGGCTGGCAATGCTCGGAGCCTTGGAACCGCCCGCAATCGCCAGCAGATCGGAAACCACCGCGACCGCAGTGGGATGCCCTCCTGCTCCGTGTCCGGAAAAGACGGTGTCGCCGCCATATTTGCCGCTCACCAGCACCATGTTCTCCGTGCCGCGAGACCACGCAAACGGAGAAGCCTGCGGCACCAGCATCGGCCCCACAATCGCCTGAACACGCAACTCTGCGGGTGCCCCATGTCCCTGCTTTTGGGACATGGGTTCCAAACCTGGAACAAGCTGTGCCCGCGAAATCTGCCGGATCGTGCACTTCAGCTCATGCGCATAGGCAAAGTCAATCGCCGCGATAGGCACAATCGACCCCGCCGGAACATCCTCAGGATGTATCTGCGCACCCAGCGCGATGCGGCTCAAAATCGTCAGCTTGGCCCTGGCGTCGAATCCTGCAACATCCTCAGTCGGATCGGCCTCGGCATAACCCAACACCTGCGCTTCGCGAAGCGCGTCGGCAAACTCGGCGCCCGCCTCCATCTTGCTCAGGATGAAGTTGCAGGTCCCGTTCAAAATGCCTTCAATACGATGGCACTGATCGCCGGCCAGACCCTGCTGCAATCCGGGAATCACCGGAACTCCGCCAGCAACAGCCGCCCCATAGAGCAATTGGCAGCCTCGGCTTCGCGCCAGCGCCTCGAGCTCCACGCCATGAGCGGCGATCAGCTTCTTATTCGCGGTAACGACCGACTTCCCCGCTTCGAGAGCCCGCCGCACCCACTTGCCAGCAGGATCAAGCCCCCCGGCCAGCTCCACAACGATGTCCACATCCGAGACGAGAACCTGATCGGCATCCTCCGACCACTCCACCGGACAAGTAAGCCAATCAACCCGCTTGCGAGCGACCGCCCGGTTAAAGATGTGGGTCAGCGCAAGCTCACTGGGCTGCAGATCGCAAAGAATCCGCGCCACCGAACTACCAACCGTGCCAAAGCCGAGAATGGCAACCTTATGCGGTTTTGCAGGCGAAGAAGATTCAACCAGATTGGCAGAAGTCGAAATGGTCACCGTCATAGGGGCTTGATCGTTTCTTGAATTGTAGATTCGTTAAGCCGTCTCGCGCGCTCCGCAGTTTCGAGCGCTTTCGCGATGATGCGAGGGTCGTTGCTCTCACGCGACACGAGCAGGTATTCAGCGATGCTTTCTTCATCCGTCAGAAATTCCGCCGGATCATACGGAGCAGTCTCAACTCGCATCGGATCACCTTTTAGTAATCCTAGCCGAAGTCACCGATAGCCATTCAGCAAACCCCAGCGCGCTTTCAGCAGCGCCCACGAGGACACCGTCGCCGAGTCCTGAATCACGCCATCCCTGCAAAGCCCCTCAAACTCCCGCACGCTCACCCGATGCAAAACCAGGTCCTGCTCGGTAGCTTCAGGGGTAGCTTCCCCCTTCACCAGATCCGTCGCGCAGTAAAGATGAAATCCCTGATCGCTCATGCCATAGGCAAAGTAGAGAAAGCCAACGTGGTCCATGCGCCCCGGCAGCAGGCCGGTCTCTTCCCGCAACTCACCACGCGCCACCTCCACCGGGTCGGCCTCAGGATTCTCCTCCCACGCCCCACCCGGAAACTCCATGAACCGCTTCCCTACCGGATAGCGTTGTTGCTCCACGAGATAAAGATGGCCGTCGTCGGGCGTGCCCTCCAGAGGAATAACGATCACCGCAGTCGGCTTCTCGACGAACGCATAAATCCCGCGCGACCCGTCAAGCCGTTCGATCGCGTCTTCTCGTACCTTCATCCAGCGGTTCTCATAGACAACACGGCTGGAGATAGTTTTCATAGGGTTCTCATTCATGATGAAGGGCGGGAATGGGGAAGGATCAAGGCTCAATCAAAAAACGCCCATCGCGCATGATCTGCTCTTCCCCATGTGGTCCGCCGACCCAGATATTGAATCGCAGCCCAACCACATCGATATGCGTCGACGAAGTCCACGGCGCGCCAGTGTGCTCCCCATAAGGATTCCCAAACGCAATGTGAATCCCCGGAAACTTCTCGTCCTGCAGAATGTTTCCAATCACCCGCGCGATACCCAAATTAGTGCCAATCGCAAACTCACCCACCCGGTCCGAATTCTCATCCGTATGCGTATAAGCCCAGAACTCCTCCCGCAGCGCCTCATTCTCCGAGCGGCAATCCACAATCCGGTTCGCCGCAATCTCAATCGTCAGCGGAGTCTTGTCGATCAGCCCATAGTGCGCGCACAGATAATCTCCAACCACGCCGTCGACCACGTAGGTGCCATTCACTTCTCCCGGCGTAGTAAAGATCTCTCCGCCGGGAAGATTGCCCCACTTGTCGCGAGAGATAATTCCGGAAGTCTTGAGCCACTTATACTCGGGGTTCAGCTCTGCCCGAAGGTCGGTCCCCGCCGCCGTAGTCGCCCGGATATAGCTCGCCTGGCGCACAATCTCAATCAGCTTCTGGCTCAGCCTGTCCACTAGGTGAAAGTCAGCCCGCATCCCCTCGCACATAATCTGCGGCGTAATGTTCACCATGTGCGCATGGCGCATCCGGCGGCGGTTGACCACGCTCGTCATCTGCATCCGCGAATGCAGCTCATTGCGCTGCACCGTCACCGCAAAGATGCTGATGTCCGACGTCTCCATGTCCTGCAACACTGCCTCGGGCATATCCACCAGCGGACGCGGCGCCAGATCTTCCAGAATGAACCCATCCCAGCGGCAGCCCTTGGCGTTCAGCTCCGCGGCCAGCGAACCAGCAATCGGAGCCGTCGCCTGGTCCGTGATCAGCGTAACCTTCTCCTCAGGCTGAATGCGCAGGCAAGTCTCAACCGCGCTATGCGCACCGGCAGCAAACTCGGCAGGAAACGGAGTGGCCAGGATCGCCTGGGCCCCATCAGATAGATGGTCGGACAATCGCGAAACGTGGGTGCTCATTATTTGGAAGGGAACTCCTCGCCAAAACCGCTAGGCTTGGCGCTGCCGCCGCTGCGGGTATTCATGTTAGATTATCGTGAATTCCCCAAGAAATGCTCATCTCTTCTCTGGAAATCCCCAACCACAAAAGTTGTCATCCTGAACGAGCGTCGAGTGATGGATCGCGGGCTCGAGTTCCCGGATGAGGGTGTTGCAGAAATAGACTTGCAGGCGTCGTTCGACGGCGATGCTTTCCGCTCCTCCAACCTTGTCATCCTGAGTAAGCGTAGCGAGCGAAGGACCTGCGGTTTGCTTGAAGCCGCGCCGCAGGCGCATCCAAATCCGGAAAACCCTATTCCCCATTCCCTAGTCCCTATTCCCTAGTCCCTAGTCCCTAGTCCCTAGTATCCTTTCAACTCAAATGACCAAAGAAGAAGCCCAGAATCTCGCCAACCACTGGGTCGAGGCCTGGAACGCCCACGACCTCGACGCGATCATGTCCCACTACGAAGACACGATCGAACTCACCTCGCCAGCCGCCGCCCAACTCCTGGGCACGCCCGATGGCAAGGTGATCGGCAAACAAAACCTGCGAGCCTACTTCCAGCGCGGCCTCGAAGCCTACCCTGAGCTCCACTTCCACCTCGAAGATGTGCTCTCCGGCCTCAACAGCGTAGTCCTCTACTACACCAACCAAAAAGGAACCCACACCGCCGAGTTCATGGAACTCTCAGCAGCAGGAAAAGTCGTGCGCGTCGTGGCCAACTACAGCGCTTAGGGCCACAAACGCGGGTGCCCCATGTCCTGATTCTGGAACATGGGTTTCATCCAATCCACCACCAAGTACAATCAACAACCGACACAATCGCCCCCCTCAACCACGATCGAGGGTGCCCCATCCTTCCGCGCACTCTGCGGAAGGGTGGGAGGGAACAAAGTTCCCCTTTTACCCAACTTGCCATCCTGAGACGAACGCGAAGAGCCTGTGCTGAGCTTAGCCGCAGGCGCATCCACCCCCTTTTGTCATCCTGAGTGAGCGCAGCGAGCGAAGAGCCTGTCCTGAGCGTAGCCGAAGGATCCTGCGGTCTACCCGAAGCCGCGCCGCAGGCGCATCCAAGTTCCCAAACCTTAACTTTTCGCGTCCTACTAAAATCGTTGTCATCCTGAGCAACGCGCGCCAGCGCGGAGCCGAATGGATCGGCACATCTCTCCCAAGTCTTCACACAAACAAATTTGACTTTGTCATCCCGACCCTGAGCATCGCGAAGGGGAGGGATCTGCAGTTTCTCCCCGCCTCCCCCACTCATCAAGTTGTCATCTTGACCGGAGCGAAGCCGAGTATCTGCAGTTCACGGATACCCCTTTAAGACATCGGCCATCTCCGCTACACTCGTAGGCCAAGCATTCCCATGCCAAAACTGACCGAGCAAGAACAACAGGAAGTCATCCGATTTGTGGAGGCGGGCAAGCCTCTCCCCGAAAAATACCGGTTCCTCCTCTTCGACGACAAGCGCGAGGTGGAGCTGGTCTGGAACGGGAAGACGAACGAGGTCACCAACGTCGTCCTGCCCTTTCAGGTGATCGAGCAGGTCGATGAGCCGCGCGCCGAGAAGCCCGAAGACACGGCTGCCCAGGGAGGCCTCTTCGACGTTCGCGGAAGGCAAATCAAGGGCTGGACGAACAAGCTCATCTGGGGCGACAACAAGCTCATCCTTTCGTCGCTCAAGAACGGGCCGCTTCGCGAGGAGATCGAGTCACAGGGCGGGTTGAAGCTTATCTACATTGACCCGCCGTTCGATGTCGGAGCTGACTTCAGCATTGACATCGAAGTGGGCGATGAACGTTTTACAAAGAATCCAGGCATCCTCGAGGAAATCGCATACAGAGATACTTGGGGAAGAGGCGCCGACAGCTTCGTTGCGATGCTTTATGAACGTATGATTCTGATGCGTCACCTCCTTGCTGACGATGGAAGCATGTACGTCCATTGCGATTGGCGGGTGAATTGTCATATTCGCCTCGCGATGGAGGAGGTTTTCGGCCCCGAGAGTTTCTCCAGTGAGATCATTTGGAAGAGGACAACCTCTCACGCTCAGAAGCAGTCATTCGGCATCATTCAAGACTGCATACTTCTCTATCGCAAGAGTGACGGGCACTACCGATGGAACCCACAATATGAACCGCATTCGAAGGAATACATTGATAAGTATTACTCGTCGATGGATCCTGACGGTCGCCGCTTTACCCTCGACAATTTGACAGCAGCAGGCCCTGGACCAGCGAGATTTTTTGATGGCATTGAGCTTGAACCCCCGCCTGGAACACATTGGCGCTACTCTCAGCAAAATATCGATGACCTGACAAAGAAGGGTCTAATCGTAATGACATCAAATGATCGTCCCAGATTCAAGAGGTATCTGGACTCCATGCAAGGCCAGGTTATCGGCTCTTTGTGGGACGACCTTCCTAATGTCAATTCCCAAGCGCTTGAATCGATGGGATACCCCACACAAAAACCAGAAGCATTGCTCGAGCGAATTATCAAGGCCTCATCGAACGCAGGAGACTTAGTAGGCGACTTCTTCAGTGGTTCTGGGACAACAGCTGCCGTTGCGGAAAGATTGGGTCGTAAATGGATAGCCACTGACTTGGGAAAATTTGCGATCCATGCAACGCGCAAGCGCCTGATCGGCGCACAGCGTGCACTAAAGAACTCAAGCCGAGACTTTCGAGCCTTCGAAATCCTGAACCTCGGAAAGTATGAACGCCAACACTACGTCGGAGCTAACCCGAACCTCCGCGAAGCTGAGCAGCAGGCCCAGCTCGCCCAAAAGGAAGCCGACTTCCTCGCCCTCATCCTGCGGGCCTACAGCGCAGAACATACCGACGGCTTCAAGACCTTTCAGGGAAAGAAAGCCGGACGCCTCGTCTCGGTCGGCCCTGTCAATCTCCCCGTCACCCGGCTCTACGTCGAAGAAGTCATCGCGGAGTGCCGCCAGAAGCACATCACCCGCATCGACGTCCTCGGATTCGAATTTGAGATGGGCCTATTTCCTCACATCCAGGAAGAGGCCAAGTCAAAGGGTATCGACCTCGCCCTCAAGTACATTCCCGCCGAGGTCTTCGATAAGCGCGCTGTTGAGAAAAACCAAGTCCGCTTCTACGACGTGTCATTTATCGAGGTCAAGCCGCACGTTACGAAGAACAGCGTCGCCGTTGAGCTAACCGACTTCTCGGTCTTCTACTCGCAAGACTCCATCGCCGAGGCCGAGCAATCGGTGAAAGAAAAGGGCAGCAAGATCGTGGTCGAGAAGGGCCAGATTGTCAAGATTTCGAAAGACAAGAATGGCGTCGTCACCCGCGAAACCTTGACGAAGAAGTGGTCGGACTGGATCGACTATTGGGCTGTAGATTTCGACTATGAGAGCAAGCGCGAGATCATCCGCAAGCCGACTGCACCTGACGACGAGTCTTCTGGTGCCAACAGCTACGAGGAGGTCTGGACCGGCGACTATATCTTTGAAAATGAATGGCAGGAGTTCCGCACCAAAAAGGACCGCAGCCTCAATCTGATCAGCGTCGCCCGTGAATGCCCGCCCGGCCGCCGCAAGATAGCCGTCAAGGTCGTAGACATCTTCGGAAACGACACGATGACCATCATTGATGTCACTGTTGGAGGCAAGAAGTAATGGCCCTCCATCCCAACTTCCCCGACTCGCCCTACGAAATCCTCGACCCATCGGTGCGCTGGTTCCCGGCCGACGAGGCGCTCCGCGAGACGACAGCCGACAAGCTCATGCCGCCCCTCGTTCCAACGCTTCGCAAAGAGGTCAAGCAGTGGCGCGACAACGGCTACGCCGGCGCAACTGCCAGCAGCGCGAGCCTTCTGCGATGGTGGTTCTTGACCCCGAAGCTCTGGCCGCAGGCCGACGGCAGTCTCGCCGAATTCCGCTACTATTTCGCGCAACGCGAGGCACTCGAGACAATCGTCTACCTGTATGACGTGATCGGCGTGCGCGACAAGCACGACATGATGCGTTTCGACTCCTCTGGCCTCGTCTCCGGAGGCATGTTCGACGAGACCTGGCGGCGCTTTGTAGTCAAGATGGCGACCGGCTCCGGCAAGACCAAGGTCTTGAGCCTGGCGCTGGCATGGAGTTTCTTCCACAGGACCTACGAGCCCGACTCCGACCTGTCGCGAAACTTCCTCGTGATCGCGCCTAATATCATCGTCCTAGACCGTATCCGCAAAGACTTCGACGGGCTTCGCATCTTTCTAAAAGACGACCCGGTGCTCCCTGATAATGGGATCGACGGACGCAATTGGCGCGACGACTTTCAACTCACGCTACATATTCAAGACAAGGTGCGGGTAACCCAAAATACAGGCAATATCTTCCTCACCAACATCCACCGCGTCTACTCCGGCGACGACGTGCCGCCCTCCGCCGACGATGACGACACCATGGACTACTTTCTCGGCCCACGACCGACCGGGGCGACTACCGACTCAAAGGTCGATCTCGGCATGATCGTGCGCGATATCGACGAGCTGATGGTGCTCAACGACGAAGCCCACCACATCCACGACCCAAAGATGGCGTGGTTCAAATCCATCCAGGATATCCACAACAAACTATTGCAAAAAGACGGAGCCCTGTCTCTACAGGTGGACGTTACGGCCACGCCAAGGGCCAATAATGGAGCGATCTTCGTTCAGACCATCGCCGACTATCCGCTGGTGGAGGCCATCAGCCAAAACGTTGTGAAGCATCCCGTCTTGCCGGACGGCCCCAGCCGGGCAAAGCTGGTCGAGCGCCAGAGCGCGAAATACACCGAGAAATACTCTGATTACCTTGATCTCGGCGTGATCGAATGGCGGAAGGCCTACGAAGAACACGAGAAGCTCGGCAAGAAAGCCGTCCTCTTCGTGATGACAGACGACACTCGCAATTGCGACGATGTGGCCGAGTACTTGCGGGCGCATTACCAGGATCTTGCTGGCGATGCGACGCTCGTAATCCATACAAACAAGAACGGCGAAATCTCCGAGGCAACGTCCGGCAAGAGCAAAGACGAACTCGACAAAATGCGCGAGCAGGCCAATTCGATCGACACCTGGGAGAATCCCGCCAAAGCAATCGTGTCAGTCATGATGCTCAAAGAGGGCTGGGATGTCCGCAACGTGACAACCATCGTAGGTCTGCGAGCCTACTCTGCGGCCAGCAACATCCTTCCCGAACAGACGCTGGGTCGCGGACTGCGGAAGATGTATCCGGGAGGAGCAGAGGAATATGTCAGCGTTGTCGGCACCGACGCGTTCATGGATTTCGTCGAATCGATCCAGGCGGAAGGCGTCGTCCTCGAACGCCGACCCATGGGCGAAGGCACGGGACCAAAGACACCGCTGATGGTGGAAGTTGACGAAGAAAATGAACACAAGGACCTCGACGCGCTTGACATTGAGATTCCGCGCCTGACGCCGCGCCATTACCGCGAATTCAAGAATCTGGCCGACTTAGATGTAACTGCGCTCGGCCATCAGAAGGTGCTATATCAGCAGTTCAGCGAGGCGGAGAAGCGCGAGATAGTCTTCCGGGATGTGACCACGGGTGAAGTAACTCATACTACTGAGTTGGACACGGCCGGCGTCGCCGATTACCAGAGCGCGATCGGTTATTTCGCCCGAACGATCATGAAAGACCTTCGGCTGGTGAGCGGTTACGACGTTCTCTACGGAAAAACCAAAGCATTCGTGCGGGATGAACTCTTCGATCAAATCGTCGACCTTGAGGACGCCAACACCCTGCGCAATCTCTCCGAAGTCACCGCTACGAGGACAATTCTGGAGAGCTTAAAGAAGGCGGTCAACGCCTTGACCGTGCGCGAGCGCGGCGACGCCGAGATTCGCGACCGCATCAAGCTCCGCGAGACGCGCCCGTTCGTGGCCAAGGAACAGGGCTATGTCGTTTCCAGAAAAAGCGTCTTCAACCGCACCATTGGAGATAGCGGTTTCGAGCTCGAGTTCGCAACTTTCGTTGAGAAGTGTCCCGACGTGGAAGCCTATGCGAAAAACTACTTCGCTGTCGGCTTCAAACTCGATTACGTGCGAGCGGACGGCAACATCTCCGATTACTACCCCGATTTCTTCGTCCGCCGTGCCGGCGGTGAGATTTGGATCGTCGAAACGAAGGGGCGCGAAGACTTAAACGACCCCGGCAAGTGGGAGCGCCTAAAGCAGTGGTGCCAAGACGCCAGCGCGGCCGACGGAAGCATTCAATATTGCCCCCTGTTTGTGCGCGAGGAAGACTGGGAGAAATACAAGCCGACTAACTTTCAAAACGCCATCGCCGCATTCCAAAGAACGTAGGGTAATCAGAGCTCTCTAATCCCATTCCCAATTCGGGAAACCGACCCACTTTCCCCAAAGAATTCCCATCAAAAATCCACCCAACACGATAACCTTGAAGCAGTAGCCAAAAGCAACTCCGAGCTATACCCGAAACCAGGGTGCGTCATCGGATTTGGTCAGCCACGGCATAAAACGCCGTAAGTGATTGATTCCAGAATTCTCTGTAAGCAAGCGCAATGGAATCGTACAGCACCATCCGCCAACCCTAAGAAATCAAAGAACTTAGGCAGTAATGGGGGGGGAGGGGGGTATCCCTCCGGTCGGAGCAGGCTTCGGCACGCAGGTGTTCACAATCGGAGTAAGCCCGCCAAAAGCCCCATAAATATGGTCCGGCTTGCCGCAGATTGCTCGCGCAGCCATCTTCGCCGAGATCACCGCCGCTTCGATGCAGCCAATGTTCAGATCGGTGAAGGTCCAATCACCGGCGAGATACAAGTTGTCGAAGTCGGAATCGTGCGAGAGCAGCCGCTTCTGCGCCGTCCCCGGCAGGCTGAGCACGTACAGCTCCGTGGGATCGATGTTGCAGCGGAAGAACTGCGACTCGAAGTTCGTCTGCGCCGGAACTCCCGTACCCTGCACGCAATTCACCAGGATATTGTCGTTAAACTTCCCCGCAGTGATCGGGTCCGCTGACTTCGTGAAGATATCGAGCGCAGGCCCATCCAGAAACTGCCGCGCAAACTGCAAGACCTTCTCCCGCTCTCTCGCCGGATAGGTGGGATCGCTAAACGGCGCTAACTCATCGTCCGGAAAGGCATTGCAGAAGTAAGCGACCTGCTGCACATTCTGCCCGGGGCTCCACATCTCCCTCGCGATCAGGTCCGACATGTCAGACCACGTATCGAATGGCTCGACAAAGCCCGAAAGAATGCCGCGCGGGTGCTCCCAGCCGGACGCCGCCATCGACTTGTTCATCCACAACTGCAAGCCCTGAGTGCGAACCACCCCAACGTTATCGACAGAATCCTTCCACTTCGACGAGGCGTCAATCAGTTCCTTGCAGATGTACTTGTGCGCGCCAAGCGAGATGCCGAGCAGCACGAGGTCGAAATCGGTTCCACGCTTCAAGGATGACGCCGTTCCATGCCAGTCCGTCCACCACGATTCAAGGTCGGGGTTAACGCACTCCTGGATCTTCTCCGCCTCGACCACCTGCTCCCATAGCGGCTCGGTCGGCCAAACGGGAACCCCATCGATGCCCAGAAAGAGCGGGTCGTATTCGTCATTGGTCTTTTCGTTCCTGATGGTCGCCTGGATCTCGAGATCGACCGAATCAATTGCCTTCTTGTCCGCTGACAGATGCAGAGCTGTGACCTTGTGAAAGAACTTGAACTTCACGCCGCGGCTCTTGAGCACCAGGTAGATCGGCGACATGATGGTCTCGCCCATGCCGGCGTTCATCCACCACATCAACGCGCCGCGATAGGTAAACATCAAGCGCAGCGCGCCATACAGCGTGCTGCCCGCGGCCATGCGGCGCTTTTGGGGGTCGCCGTTTTCGTAACCGAAGCAGGCGTCATACATTCCCAGGGTGATCGCGGAATCCGGTATCACGCATCCATGCTTCCCCAGCCACTCGATCATGTCGTCGTCCTCGATCGCCATGAAGCCCTTCTCCAGCACGTTGTCCTCGATCATCCCAACCAGCGTCGCCATCGCTGTGTCGATGATGATGAAGAAGCGGCGCAGATCGTCATCCTCATCAATCAGTCCGTAGACCAGCTTGGCGAACGACTCGCTGAAGCCCTTGATCCACTTCACCAGTTCCAGGTGAGCGTCGCGTTTGGCGCCTTCAGGCAGCAGCTTTGCGAAGGCCTCAGCGCGATGCAGCAGGGAGTGGTCGCCATCCGGTTCGGCATGAGAGGGCAGATGCGGGACGTAGCCAACGGCGTCACTAAGATGCCCGGCCGCATTTTTATACAACGTCGTCAGGAACGCGTGTTTGTCTTTGTGTCCGTCAAGAAAATCGATCGCGCGATTGAGAATGATGTTCAGAAAGCCCAGCGGTGTCGGCGGCTGTTCGCAGTTGTCAAACCTCTCTGGGTCGCCGGGAAACTCATTGCTCGGCGGCCAGTTTATCGGCCACACCTTCCAGTCTTTGCCCACCTGCTCCATCGTCGGCGTGTAGTTCATCGGCGTGAATGCCTTGCGTGCGTCAGTGAAAGGCGAGGTCGGCATGAGAAACTTCGTGTGCGCCTCGGCATAGATCTTCCGGATCAGGTGAAAGGCATTCTCATAGAAGCCCATCCACAGGTGAATTCCATGCTCCTGAATGCGGTTGTGGATCTTCTGGTTCCGTCCGCTCGCGCCCTTGCCGCCCAGCCGCCAACCCATCTGATAAATCGTGATTTCGTAGTTATTCTGCCAGTTGGGGTCGTTGGTAAGCTCGGCGGCGGTGGCGAGAGAGCCTATTCCGCCACCCAGGATCGCAATCTTCTGCATCTGGTCTTCTCCTGGTAACTAGTAATGAGAACGCTACTATGTAGGTGCACTTCCGCCCTGTATGCTTGTGCTGAAACAGGGGTTAACGATTCGCCCCGATAATACCCCTCAGAATGTGGGCGGCGCAAAATTGACTTTAATCCCACAACAAGCCGTGCTGCGCGGATGTGATTTCTGGTTGCGCGGACTACCGCGGCAAGGCACAGCGCGCCAGCCGGAGGTTCTTTCCAAATCCCGAACACGGGCCGCTCTGCTGCGTTTTACGGCGACGTTTGTGGTGCTCGCCCTCGTTGCTTCCACCTGCCGGGCGTCCAGCGCAACGGGATCGATCCTTGGCAACGTCGCGGACGAGACTGGTACCGCTGTCACGGGAGCCATCGTTGATCTTCGCAACGTTGACACTGGCGTCCTCCGCAGCGCGGTCGTCGACCGCGCCGGGAACTACAGCTTTGTGCTGCTGCCTCCGGGCAGTTACGACCTCACAGTCCACATGACCGGCTTTCGCGATGCCGCGCTGAACGGCATCCAGCTGGACGTCGATCAGGTTCGCAGGGCCGACATAATGCTCCAGCTCGCCCCCGTGACTTTGAAGGTTTCGGTTTCAGGAGAACTGCCGCTCGTCGAGACGGAAACCTCCGCGGTAGGCAAGGTTGTACCCGAGAACCTGGTTTCCAATCTTCCCTTGAACGAGCGCAACTACCTCGCCTTGACACTGCTTGTGCCGGGCGCTCACACGCCAGTCGCCGGCTCGCAGGCATCAACGATGGGGCCGGGATCATTCAGCGTGAACGGCGCCCGCGAGCAGGCGAACGGCTATCTGCTCGACGGTATCGACAACAACGGACTCTACATCAACCGCACCAGCGTTCTTCCCTCGATCGACGCAATCGACGAGTTTAAGGTGCAGGCCTCCACTTATTCCGCCGAATATGGCCGCTACGGAGGGGCACAGGTCAACCTCGTGCTCAAGAGCGGCGCCAACGCATATCACGGCAATGCCTTTGAATACTTCCGCAACCGCGAACTCGACGCCAAGAATTACTTCGACCTTCCCTACTGCACGGCGACCTCCCCTCCCGGTAGCTGCGGCCCGATTCCCGGATACCAGCGCAGCCAGTTCGGCGGCACCATCGGCGGCCCGATTCAGAAGAAGCGCACTTTCTTTTTCGCCTCGTATGAGGGGCTCGACCTAAGGCAGGCGATCACCCAGGAGGCGACCGTGCCATCGCAAGACACGCTTGCCGCACTCTATGCAGCCATACCGCCTGCGTACCGCAATCCAGCTGGAGTCGCAACGCTGGATCTATACCCCGCCGCCAACGTCGGCGCCGACCTCGCAAACTCGACGCTCTATGTCTCTTCGCCGGCGGTACAGGGCACCGGCAACATCGGCACGGTGAAGCTCGACTCTCAACTGACGGCCAAAGACCTGCTCTCCGGCCACTACGCGATCTACGATGCCAACTCCTTCCTGCCCTTCGATTTCGGCTTCACCGTCAGCGCATTGCCGGGTTACGGCGACCATCACAACAATCGCGGACAAAACGTCGGCATCGACTGGACGCATAGCTTCACTCCGCGCGCAGTCAACGACTTTCGCGTGGGCTACGACCGCGACCGCCTCCAGATACTCCAGCAGAACCACGGCATGAATCGCAGCGCCGAGCTGGGTTATCCCGCTCCGCCGAACCCGCAGGACTGGGGTTACCCTGACATGCTGATCAATGGATACGAGACGATCGGCGAGCCCTTCAACGCGCCGCAAGCCATCGTAGATAACGAATATCAACTAACTGACAACGTCACTTGGCTACCCCAGTTCGCCGGCGGTCGGCATCGCTTCAAGTTCGGCGGCGATTTTCATCGCATCCAACAAAACGGCTATGTGGATTTCTACTCGCGCGGCCTCTGGAACTTCATCGGGATCACGGGAAGTTCGCTCGAAGACGTCCTCATCGGACTGCCCGCGGTCTCGCTCTTCGCGAGCGGAGATACCGAGACGCATTTCCGCAGCTTTTCCGAGTCGTATTATGCCATCGACGATTACCACGTCGCGCCGAACCTGACGCTGAACCTCGGCCTGCGCTACGAATACAACAGTGCGCCAATCGAAATTAACAACCACATCAGCATCGCGAACACAGGCCCGGAGTCGGTCACTTGCACGCCGAAGCCCGATTGCCAATACACGGTTGCCGGAACGCCAGGCTATCCGCGCAGCCTCTACACCACCGGCAAACTCAATTTTGCCCCGAGAGTCGGCCTGGCCTGGAATGTGTTGCCAAGCGGCAAACTCGTTGTTCGCTCCGGTTATGGCATCTTCTACGACATCGGCATCCTGAATATCAACGTGTTGCTCGGGGAGAATCCCCCGTTCTACAACTTCCTCTTCAGCGAGAACGACGGCACGAACAATATTCAGACGATCATCGACAGCCCGCTCAGCTCGACCATCTCATTTCGGACCGCGCCCAACTACAAAAACACTTACCTGCAGCAATGGAGCCTTGGCGTGCAGTCGCAGATCAGCTCAAGCCTGATGGCCGAGCTTGGCTATGTCGGCTCGGAAGGCACCCACCTGACCGGCTTTGCCGACGACAATCAGGCGGTCCCGATTGGCTCGATGCCCTATCCGCCCCCCTATCCGCAGTTCGGCAGTATTGCGACGATCGATACTTCGCGCTGTAGCACATATCACTCCCTGCAAGGGACACTGCAGCAGCGCATGGCGCATGGCACTTCATTCCTGGCCGCGTATACCTGGTCGAAGTCGATCGACAATGGCTCGGAGTTCACGGTGAGCAACACCGAGGGCCAATACGCGCAGAACTCAAACAACCTCGCCGGCGAGCGCGGACTCTCTGCCTTCGATGCGCGCCAACGGCTAGTGTTGAGCTATGTTGCGAAGCTGCCCTTCGGCCCGGGCGCGGCTTATCTCAACCGTACCGACTTTGTCGGGCAGTTGGTTGGCGGTTGGCAGGTTTCTGGCATCGTTAGCCTGCAGACCGGGCAGCCGTTTACGGTGAATCGCTCCACCTATCAGAGCTACACGACTTACATCGTTGGCTCCGACCGCCCCGACCAGATTTCGAACCCGTTCCAGGCAGGGCCGGTTCCGTCGAATCCGAACCCAGCTTGTAGCTCGACGATCTCGCATGGTGGAGCAGCAGCCGATAAAGTACGCACGGTTGAGACGTGGGTCAATCCCTGCGCCTATTCCAACCCTAACCTGCTTGGAGAATTCCGCTTTGGCACCGCCCCGCGCAATGAGGTGACCGGTCCTGGACTCATCGACCTCGATGCCAGCGTGAACCGCTCCTTCGCGCTGGTGAAGGAGCGGCTCAACCTCGACACGCGGGCCGACTTCTTCAACTTCCTGAACCATCCTAACTTTGACCCGCCGGTGCGCACCTTCGACTCGCAGAACTTTGGCAGCATCCCGTCGGCCAACACCTTCGGCAACCGCCCGCCGCGCCAGATTCAGATCGCAGTGAATCTGAGGTTTTAGTCCCAGGTCAAGGAATGAGTGGCTGCACCGCCTGAAAAGCGAACCTGCAATCACTGCAAATCTCCTTCGCGGCGAGAAAAGAGATGCACCAGCATCGCAAGCAGGAGTTACAACTCTACTCGCTTCCCCATGCGCCCAAGCAGCCCGTCGACGAGGCCCTTGCAAGTATTCTTAAGCTTCTCTAACTTATCCTTCTCCACCAGCAATATCTTGATCGTGTCTTTCCAGGTAAGAGTAAATAAGTTGAAGCAATAACTCGGAAACTTATTCCAGAACAACTTCAGCAAAATAACTCGGTTCCGAATGATGTAATACCGCCGCTTGGCGTTGTGATGGGTCGAGACCAGCAAATGCCTGCCGCCGACACCATACTCCTTCCGCTCGCCGAGCGAATGCATAAGTCTCGCCTCCGTACTCTGCACGATCCGGTAGCCTGCGGCAACGATCCTCAGGCAAAATTCATAATCGATTTGATCGATCACGAAGTCCTCGCGGAAGTAACCACAGCGCCCAAAGACGCTCTGCGGAATCAGGCTGCTCGATGTAGAAACGGTAAGGATTTGCCCCGCCTTCGAGCGCTCGACCGGCATCTCGTTCATCGAAACGCGATCGATATAGGTTGGAACGATCTTGCCAACATGTTCGCGATCGGGGTCCGCGAAATAGGCCGATAGCAATGTCTCGACCAGACCGTCGGTCACAGTGCTGTCCTGGTCGAAAAGGATCACCCACTCGCAACCCTGCGACTGTGCCCACCGGATACCCGTATTCAGTGCGGCGGCGATCCCCAGATTTTCACCATTCTCGATGAGGTGGAACTTCCCCTGCTGGGCCGCTGCGCGGAATGGCGCTAACGCCTGATCGGAAGATCCGTTGTCCACCACGACCAGCTTCTGCACTTGACTCCGCGCCTTGATTGCATTCTCCAGATGCTCCGGTACCGGGCGAAAGGTGATGATCACCGCGCAGACGTTATGCTCCAACGTTGGTCCTTCCTTATTCCGCTCTTGAGGCGCTCTTGATGCGCTAGAGTTGAAACCGGCCCGCGGGCTCATGGGCAGCAATCGGTGTTACAAGTCTTGACGATACCCGACCCGCTGACGCAAACTTTGAGTACTGCATCTCCATCTTCAATCGGCGAGCAAGGTCCACTCTTATAGAGGCTTGCCTCTATTTTACGTTCGCCAGTCTGCTGTACTCATCGCCAGGTCGGTTAGGGATTACCTCCGTAATTCGCAATTAGTAGACGGCTGCGAACCGGGGACCCTGGATTCAGGAGTGCTTCCATGCGAGTAATGATCTTGAGCGCCTTATATCCTCCACTCATTCATGGAGGAGCGGAGAAGGCTGCCTGGCAACTCGCCGAGGCGCTGCTTGCAGAAGGCGACGATCTTTCCGTCATCACGATGCACCCCGGCAAGGAAGAGTCAACCGAGGTCCTCAATGGAGTGCGCGTCTATCGAATCCCCATGGACAACGTCTATTGGCCATTTGGACTCGACAAGAAGGAAGCTGGCAAGAAACGGCTACTCTGGCACCTCCGCGATATGTGGAACCCAAAAACGGCAGCCCGTGTAGCCCGCATCCTCGACATCGAAAAACCCGATGTCGTCAACAGCCACTTGATCATCGGCTTTTCGCCCGCAGTTTGGCGCGAGGTAAAGAAGCGCGGCATTCGATTGGTTCACACCATGCACGACTACTACCTCATGTGCTCGCGCGCAGACATGTTCGGCAAAGGGAAGACCTGCGAAACTCGCTGCCTCCAGTGCAAGGCGCTCACGGCTACCAGGAAAGTCGCATCGGGCAGCGTCGATTCGGTGATTTCGGTCAGCAAGTATGTCCTCGACGCTCACAAGTCGCGGAACTACGTCCCCGGCGTTCCGGGATCGGTGATCTACAACGTTTCGACACTCCCCGAGAATGAGTTACCTTCCACCGCCGAACCCGATCCCGACCACCTGGTCTTCGGTTTCCTCGGGAAGCTGGATCATTTCAAAGGCGTGCGGACCCTGCTCGAGGCGACAAGGCTGCTAACCAGCGATAACTGGCGGCTGCGTATCGGCGGAACTGGCTTGGAGGCCAATGTTCGCGCCCTTAAGGAGGAGTTCACCGACCCCCGCGTCGAGTGGCTCGGTTTTACCAACTCCGATAACTACTTCCGTTCCATTCATATCAATGTCATTCCCTCTTTGTGGGCAGATCCCTTCCCCTACGTGGTTATCGAATCGCACCTTCATGGAAAGGCGATTATTCACAGCAACTCGGGTGGTATTCCAGAGGGAGCGTCGCTCGGCAGAAAGACCGCAATGTTCCCCGCCGGAGACGCCGTCGCGCTCGCAGCCTTGATGAACTCCGCGTTGGCCGAGCGCGCCGCCTGGTTGCAAGGCGGCTTTCGCGACCCCGCCGCCCTGGATATGTTCTCGGTGAAGACGATCGTGCGCAAGTACCACGAGGTCTATCGTCCCGGACAAGCCGATCCGGCCTAGAGCAAAAGTACAGCTCGAATAGCGTGAGGTGCACCGCCTGGCAAGCGTTTTTCCCCAGAAAAACGCCTACTGAAATGAATTTCGCACATTCAACCAACTGTACGTTTGCTCAGCTCAGCTCTATCTGCTTCGCGGCAGCGTCGATGGCTTCGACGACCTTGCGGATCTGCTCCTCATTGAGCGACCCCTGCGACGTCTTGAGCTGCAGCGCCATGCGGAAATTCTCGACTGCCCGCATGATCTGCGGCGCGCGGCCCTTGCCAAAGGCAGCTCCAGCGCGCTCCATCCGCTCAAAGAGCCCATCGACGGCGGCCTTATTGGCGTCGAGCGCCGCCTGGCCTTCGGCCGTGATCGTGTGCAGCTTCTTGGTGCCGTCGCCGACACTTACCGTGACGTAACCAAGCTCTTCGAGCAAGGTCAGCGTGGGGTAGACCACTCCAGGACTTGGCGCATAAGCGCCGCCCAGACGCTCCTCGATCTGCTTGATGATCTCGTAGCCATAACTTGGCTTCTCCGCGATCAACCGCAGAATGACGAAGCGCAGGTCGCCGGTGTCAAAGACCCGGCCGCGAAAACGACCTCCCCATTCGCGACCACCGAATCCGCGACCTCCGAATTCCCGCTCACCCTCGCCGTGTCTACCGCGAAAGTGCTTATCGCCGCAGTGGCGTCCATGACCGTGACCGCCGTGCCTCTGGCGGCCTTCTTCCATCTCTCTTGAAAATATTCGTGCAAACATATCTTGATTTCTCCTATTGTTTCGATATGTTTTAAGATATATCTAAATACGATCTAAAGTCAATCTTTTACCCACGGCTTTTTGACTCAGGGCCGAATCCGACCGCAATCTACAGTGAAAGACGCCCGTGTTCACTTGGGCAACGAGTCCCACAAACACATAGAGTCGGAGCTAAACACGTTAAAGTGGAAGAGATGCAGTTGAACAACGGGCAATCGACGCTCACCGCCGACGAGCGCACCCAGAAGCGCAAGCTGGTGATGAGAGACACGCTAGCTTTGCTGACCTTGCTGGTCGTTACCCTGGCTCTCTTCACCGCGACGGTCTTCCTCTTCCGCGCCTTTTCCAACCTGCGCGATCGCCTGGCGCAGCGCTGGCTGGAGCGTGGCGAGGCCGCTTTGCACAACGGCAATCCGGCAGACGCAGTCGAAGACCTGCGCTCGGCGCTGGCTTACGCGCCCGGACGGAAAGACATCGAGATCGATCTCGCCGAGGCGCTTGCCAGAGCTGGGCGCACCCAGGAGGCGACCTCCTACTTCACCACGCTTTGGGAGGCTGAGCCCGGCAGCGGGATCATCAATCTTCAACTCGCCCGCCTGGCAGCGCGCCAAGGCAATGAAGGCGAAGCCCTCGAACGCTATCGAGCCTCCATCTATGGCAACTGGGAGGGCGATGGGACCACCCGCCGCCGTGAGGTCCGCCTGGAACTCATTGATTACCTCATTGACAGACGGCGCTTCACGCAGGCGCAGAGCGAATTGATCATCGCCGCCGGCAACGCCCCTGACGACCCGGCCGCGAAGCTTCCCATCGCCGCTCTCATGGAGAAGGCCAACGCCGCGAGCGATGCCAGCCAGATCTACAAAGCGATTCTGCAACATTCGCCACACAATTTGCCTTCGCTTGAGGGCGCGGCGCGAACCGCTTTCGCGCTTGGCAACTTCGCGCAGGCGCGCGACTACGTGGATAAAGCCCTGGCGAACCCGGCCGAGGCCAGCGAATCGGCGCAGGCCCGCCAGGACCTCCATGATCTGCGCGATAACGCCGTCGACACTCTGCTGCTGTATCCTTCGCACGCGTTGAGCGCTCTCGCGCAGGCGCAGCGGGTTTTGCACGACCGCAATCTGGTCGCCGAACGGCTGCGGGGATGTGGAGTCCTGCTACCCCGCACACCAGCCAGCTCCTGGGCCCCAGTCCAGCCGGTGCGGCCTCAGTTCGCCGACGTGATGGCGAAATGGCAGGCGTTGCCCGAGGTCTCAAATCTGAACGTCGCGGCTCTGGCCGATGAGGACGTGCGCCACTCGGTCATGGAGCTGGTTTACACCACCGAGCGGGTCGCGGACAAAACCTGCGGTCCAGCTACCGCCGAAAATGCGCTGCTGTCCCGGATTGCTGCCAATCCTGACGCCGTGGAGGCCCAGTAGATGGCAGAGGCAAGAGAGGTCGAGGCCACCGAACCAATCGCCACGGCCATCGCCCAGGAACTCGCTCCGCCAGCAAGCGAGACGCACCACCAGACGCTGGCGAATATCAGCAAGCTGGCGCCGGCCCGCGAAGAGCGGCTCTTCCTGGTGCTGTCGATCTTCATCGGTGTGATCTCCGGCCTGCTGGTGGTCTGCTTCCGGGTGGTCATCGAATGGATCAAGATCGCCGGACTCGGTTCGGCCCCGCATGCCGGCCAATACCGGCTGCTCTATGTTCCGGCCATCGCCGGTTTGGTGGTCGGGGCGATGGTGCAGTGGATATTTCCGCAGGCGCGCGGCAGCGGCGTCAACCAGACGAAGGCTGCGCTCTACATCTATAACGGCTTCATCTCGTTCAAGACGATGATTGGCAAGTTCCTCACCGCCGCGATTGCCATTGGCGGTGGCCACTCGCTCGGCCCCGAAGACCCGTCGCTGCAAATCGGCGCGGGCGTAGCGTCGATCATTAGCCGCTATCTGAACCTCTCGCGTGAACGCCTGCGCCTCTTCGCGCCCATCGGCGCGGCGGCCGGTCTCGCTGCGGCATTTAATGCGCCCATCTCGGCCATTCTCTTCGTCATTGAGGAGGTGATCGGCAAATGGAGCGCCGCGGTGCTCGGCTCGATCGTGCTCGCCGCCATATCCAGTGTCGTGGTCATGCGCCAATTTTGGGGTTCGGAGCCGATGTTCCGCATCCCAACGGTCACGTTGCGCGATCCCCGGGAACTCACCGCCTACGCGGTGCTGGGCGTCTTCGGTGGCGTTGCCTCGCTGATCTTTTCCAAATCGCTTGGCTACCTCCGCCCGCACCTGAGAAAACTCAATCCACGGGCTGGATTCATCCAGCCCGCCGTCGCCGGATTACTCGTAGGGATCATCGGATTTGTCGGCTTTCCGCAGGTCATGGGACCAGGCTACGACGTGATCGACCAGGCCGCCCACGGCCAGTTCACCTGGAAGTTCCTCCTCGTGCTTGCCCTGCTCAAGATTCTCGCCACGACGCTATCGTTTTCGAGCGGCACGCCGGGCGGCATGTTCGCGCCCACGCTTTTTGTCGGGGCAATGCTAGGCGCTTCCGTTGGGACCTTCGAAAAGATCGTCTTCCCTCACTTCACCGGCAGCATCGGCTCGTATGCGCTGGTCGGAATCGGAGTGCTCTTTGCCGGATTCATCCGCGCGCCGCTGACTTCAGTCTTTATGGTTCTCGAGGTGAGCGGCAACTACTCGATCATCCTGCCGGTCATTCTCGCCAACACCATTGCCTACCTGTTCTCACGCGTGTTAACGCCGGTGCCGATCTTCGAGATCTTCACCCAGCAGGATGGTCTCGATCTGCCTTCGATGGAGGAGCAGCGCGAAGAAAATCCGCACCATATCGAAGACGCGGTTCATCCCGTCAATGTGCCGATCTTCGATGAATCGGACACCCTCTCCCACGCCGCAAGCCTCTTGCAGGCTGCGCAGCCTAGCGGCGCCGACCCATCGAAAGCCATCGGAGCCATGCTCATCCGCTTCTCTGACAGCTCGTGGTATGTGCTGACCTCGGGCGAACTCAAAACGGCGCTGAAGAAATACCCGCCGGAGATGTCCCTTAAGCGCGCGATCAAGCTGGACCGCGTGCCCATTCTCTTTCCCGATATGCCCCTCGACAGCGCGCTGCCCCACTTTGCCCGCTGGCCTCTGCTGCCGGTGCGTAACCGAGCGGCCAAGGGATTGCTCGAAGGCATCATCACTTCGGAAGACGTAATGCAGACCTACCAGCGAGGTTAGGAGAGCGCCTGAGATGGGAACCATTGCGAAGACGAGGACGTTACTGTGTCTCGCCCTCCTCACCGCGGCCGCGCTCGCCATCCACGGCTATCACTTCGGCACCGACGATGGGGCCGTTTACTTGCCCGCGGTCGTGCATTCGATTCATCCCAATCTCTACCCTTACGGCGCAGAATTTTTCGAATCTCACGCCGACCTCTCCATCTTCACTGCGGTGGTTGGCGCGACCGCGCACGTCTTTCACCTCAACGTCGAATGGACGGTCTTTCTCTGGCATCTGCTGACCGTCTTTACCTACCTCTTCGCCGCGTGGAGATTGGCCTCGGTATGTTTCGATTCCGCGCGCGCCCGGTGGTCGGCGGTCATGCTCAGCGCAATGGTGCTCACCGTGCCTGCCGCCGGAACGGCGCTCGTGCTGATGGACCCCTACCTCACGGCGCGATCGGCTTCGACCCCACTAAGCATGCTGGCTGTAGGGGCCTTTCTCGCCGGCAATCGCCGCAAAGCCGTCTTCTGGCTCGCGTTGACGGCCCTCGTCCACCCCCAGATGGCGCTCTTCGCCGCCGGATGCCTGCTCGTCCTCGCGCTTCCCGAGAGGTGGACCGCGCCGCTCTTCGAACTCAGCCCATGGGCCAATGCCACCGCCGCCGCTCTGCCGCTAGGTTTCAGCTTCAGCCCGGCAACGCCCGAATATCGCCAGGCGCTCGAGATGCGCAATTTCCTCTCCGTGCTTCACTGGAGATGGTACGAATGGCTCGGCGTCGCCGCGCCGCTCGCCTTGCTCTTCGCCTTCAGCCAGTTGCAGCCGCGCGGAGCATCGCCCGCCTTCCGTCGCGTCAGCCGCGCTCTCACGCTCTTTGGAGTAGCCGCGACGGCGATCGCAGTTGTCTTCGCCTCCAGCTCGAGGCTCGAAACCTTCGTGCGCCTGCAGCCGATGCGCGCCTTCCAACTCATCTACATCGTCTTCTTCCTGCTGCTCGGCGGCCTGATTGGCGAATATGTCTTGAAATCGCGCTACTGGCTCTGGGCCGGCCTCTTCACCGCGATCGGCGTAGGCATCTTTCTCATCCAGCGAGACCCGTACGCCAACAGCCGCCACATCGAATGGCCCGGCGCGGCTCCCGTCAACCCGTGGGTCGCGGCCTTCCAATGGATACGGCAAAATACTGCGCAAAACGCCGTCTTCGCACTCGACCCGTACTACATCGAACTCCCCGGCGAAGACCAGCACGGCTTTCGCGGCATCGCTCAACGCAGCATACTCACCGACCACTTCAAGGACAGCGGCGTCGTCTCCCTCTTTCCCCAACTCGCCCCCGAGTGGTCGCGCGAACAGCAAGCCCAGCAAAACTGGAACCATTTCCAACTCGCTGACTTCCAGCAGCTTGCCCGGCGATATCCGGTTTCATGGGTGGTGTTGCAAGAGACGCCACCAGCAGGCCTTGTCTGTCCCTACCAGAATAAGGCGGTCAGCGTCTGCCAAATTCCTGGCGCGCCAGGCCTGATGTGAATTCTTCGACCGAAGAAAACGGGAGAAAATGACGTCAAATCCGAGCGCTCCTGCCGAGCAGTGACTTTTTTGAACCAACACCGCTTCAGGCGGACGGTCTGACGATGGAGTAGAGGCCTGAGCGGTCACGCTGTAAGGCGGATCTAAGGCAATGCCGAGCATGAGGCTGAACGTCCCAGGCTCGACCTGCAACTTGAGGTCGTAATAGCCCCGTGCATTCGGCCTTGATGCGTAGAACAAAGAGCCTTCAGCAAACCCAATCTCCACCCTCCGATGGATGCCCAACCCAACCCCCGCCAACTACCATCATCCCCGATGCAGCCAGAGCAAAACCGCCGCATGGGCCTCGCCGCAATCCTCATGCACGATCCCCTGCCGGCGCTGCTCGGCCTCGCCGTCGTCCTCATCGGAGATCCTTTCCGCCGCCTCTTCTTCTCGAAAGCAATCTCAGCAAACCCGGCGATTGCCGTCACCGAAACCACACTCTCGTGAAAGGAATCACTCCTATGCCCCACATCGCACTCCCCGAGGGACTCACCGGAATTCGCGCCGCCATGGCCTTCCGCCCCGAAACCGCCAAGCCGCTCAACGACCTCGTTGAAGTCCTCCTCCACCAGCCCAACACCCTCACCGCTGGCGAACGTGAACTCATCGCCACCTACGTCTCCTCGCAAAACGATTGCTATTACTGCCAGACCATCCACGGAGCCATCGCCTCCGCCAACCTCGACACCGAAAAGGCGATCGGCGAAAAGGCCAGTCAAGACTTGGTCCTCAAGGTCAAGCGCGACTTCCAGCACGCCGACATCTCCGAAAAACTCAAAGCGTTGCTCGTCATCGCCGGACAAGTCCAGAAGGGCGGTAAGAACGTCACCGCCGAAGCAGTCGAAAGCGCCCGCAGCCTCGGCGCATCCGATCTCGAAATCCACGACACCGTGCTGATCGCGGCCGCGTTCTGCATGTTCAACCGCTACGTCGACGGCCTCGCCACCTGGCAGCCCGAAGACGAGGCCATGTACCGCGAACGCGGCAAGCGCGTCGCCCGCGAGGGCTACGTCACCGTAAGCAAGGAATATCTGCCCGAACAAGTAGCGGTATAGGGAAATAGTTTCGATTTGTCATCTTGACCGGAGCGAAGCGAAGTGGAGACCTGCAGTATCAGCGATGCTTCGTCACGAACGCAAATGAATGAGTAGAAGCATCTGTCATCCTGACCCTAAGCACAGCGAAGGGGAAGGATCGGCGGTTCCAGCAACGCTCACCCGGAACATCACCGTCAGTAATAAAGGAGCACCCATGCCACACATCGCACTCCCCGAAAACCTTCCCGGCATCACCGCCGGATTCGCCTTCCGCCCTGAAACCGCCAAGCCTATGCGCGAACTCGCCGAGGTCCTCCTCCGCGGCCCCAATTCCCTCACCTCAGGCGAACGCGAACTCATCGCCACCTACGTCTCCAGCCGCAACGACTGCTTCTTCTGCCAGACCAGCCACGGAGCCGCCGCCGCCGCGCATCTCGGCGAGCGCGCCCACTTGGTCGACGAGGTCAAGCAGGACTTTCTCAACGCCGGAGTCTCCGCCAAACTCAAGGCCCTCCTGCAGATCGCCGGACAGGTCCAGGAAGGCGGCAAAAACGTCACCCCCGAAGCCGTAGAAGCCGCTCGCAACCTCGGCGCAACCGACTTCGAGATCCACGACACCGTCCTCATCGCCGCCGCTTTCTCCATGTACAACCGCTACGTCGACGGACTTGCAACCTGGCAACCGCAAAATGCCGAAATGTACGCCCAGATGGGCGAACACCTTGCCCAACGCGGGTATCTGGCTTCATCCATGGACGAAGCGCCGGTTGAAGAGACTGTAGCGCGGTAGGTAGGAGGTACAAAGAAGCACTTGGAGGGAACGCGAGCCATAGCTTGCGGGCAAGATCAGAGAACTCGTTCCTTCCACTCTGAAGGCGTGTGCCCAAACTTTGCGAAGACCACGCCTGCCAGATGCCAAGATCGTAGCCCCGCACCATGATGTTGCGGGGACGACTTGTCTCGGGCTCGCCCGAGACAAGTCGTCCCCGCAAAGAACCATCCCTGGAAACAAAGCTACCAACAGATGCCCACCCCAGCAGTGGCCTTCTGAAACATCAACCCAGGGGACATTTCTATTGTGGTATGACACGCCCCATGCGGCTGATTGACAACCAAATCTCAACCCCCTAAACTCCGCCCCATGCGGCCCGCATATTTTCTCCTCCTCGCATCCGCTCTCGTTCCGTCGCTCGCCCACGCACAAGTCCCCGTCTTCGAAATCTCCCCTGTCAACAGCACGATCAAGTTCGACGTGAAATCTTCCGTCAAAATCGTAGGCAAATTCGATAAGTGGGATGCCAGCCTGACCTTCACGTCGCCCGAGGAATCAAGCGGAGTCCTGACCATCACCATTCAAGCCGACAGCGTCGACACCGGCAGCGGGATGAAGAACAACAAGCTCAAGAGCAAAGACTTCTTCGCCGTCGAGGAAAACCCGGTCATCACCTTCAAGTCCACGAAGTTTGTGCCGACCGGCCCCGACACCTATGAGGTTGATGGAGACTTCACCATACGCGGAGTATCCAACCCCGAGAAACTGAAGCTCATCGTCACGGGCAAAGGCACCGGATCAGGCGAGATCAAGGGAAAGATGATCTTCAACCGCAAGAATTACGACATGGACAAAGGCATTCCCTTCGTCAAAATCGGCGATCAGGTCGAGGTCGATATTCATCTGCGCGGCAAGCATGTCAGCGGCCCTGCGATCGTGCGGTAAGTAGCCTGGAGCTGGAGGGCGGAGAATGCGTCGAGGCGAACGAGTGGTCTGCTCCTTGTTCGCCCTTGTTTTCTCCGCTGCTGCGTGCGGAGGCGTCGTCGCTGGATACACCCTGTATACTCGCGACCCGGCCACGTTTGTTCCTTCTCGAATTTTGCTGGGCGTAGTCCTCTTCGGCGCGGTGACTCTCCTTTTGAGCATCCCAGGGTATGCATTGTTCCTCGCGTTGGCCTTGACCATTCGGGACCTTCGGGGCTACAGATTATGGCTCGTCTTCCTGCTGGGCTCCTTGCTCGGCCCGTTTTCAATCACGGTCATCGGGCTCCTCGATAATCTGCGGGTGCCCGACCTCGGCGGCTGGCAGCCGCTCGTCAAACCCATGATGATCTGGGCGCTGAGCGTCTCAACCCTGGCGACGCTTCTATACCTGGGTGCAGCAACGCTTTTCCGCTTGTATCCCACGACCATGCTTAATGACCGTAAGAAGATCGAGTAACCCGTTCGATTATTCTCCTCGTAACGAAACACTGCTCATTTTCACCATAAGATAATGGGGATCGAACTCGGAGGGGCTGACGTATGTACGAAAGCTTCGGCTTTAGTCATTCGGCGTCTGGGGCGCAGAGCATCAAGCTATTCATTCCCGACAACACTGTCGATCCCAACCAGTTTTCCGATTCAGACCAGACGGTCAACGTGCAGTTTTCACAGAATGGGACGTGGACGGATCTACTTAATGGAAACGCGGCCTATGACGTGGCGAACTATCAGCTCGCTAACTTCGCCGTGCAATCCAACTGGGCTGTATTTTCCACTCTGGCGGATGAGTCGCAGAAGCTGCTCGACAGTCACTTACTCATAAAGCCCTCAAGTTGCAGCCACTCGACAAACCGCTCGATCCAGTGGTCCGTAGGAATGTTCTGCTGCCGCATTCCAAAGCCATGGCCGCCCTTCGCGTACATGTGAAGCTCCGCCGATTTGTGGGCCGCCGTCCACTTCTGATAGAGCGCAATGCTTTCGGGCGCGAGCCCGAGCGAGTCATCGGTTGCGGCCGCGATAAACATGGGCGGCGCATCCGCCGGCACAGGAGCACCCTTCAACATCGACCCATAGATCGGAGCGACAAACGCAGGCCGGCCCTCCGCCGCGTATTGGAAAGCGACTGAGGCCGTGACCGCGCCACCCGCGGAAAATCCAATGATGCCGACATGGTCTGGAGAAACGCCCCATTCCGACGCGTGTTGCCGGACGTAAGCAACCGCCGCTAAACCATCCGCAACGGCCAGCGGTTCAACGTCCTTCATCGTCGCATCGAACTTCTTCCGGTCCGCGAAAAGCGGCCCGAACTCCGCCGTGCCGTCCTTGCCCGTATGTGCAAGACGATATTTCAGCACGAAGGCAGTCACGCCTCTCGCGGCCAGGTACTTCGCAACATCGGTGCCTTCGCTCGAGATCGACAGCGCCATAAAGCCGCCGCCCGGGCAAATGACGATCGCTGTCCCATTCTTCGTTTCCGCCGAAGGCTTGAACACAGTAAGCGTGGGACGGGTCACGTTCGTGACCACATCCGTATTCCAGACCTTCGAGAAGTATTGGTTTTCTGGATAATTGGTCTGCGTCGAGCCGGGCGCCAGTCCAGGATACAGAGGAATCACATCCTGAGCGGCAGCAACTCCGACCAATGACAGCATGACGCAGAGAAGTCGAACGGAGAGTGATTTCATAGCGGCCCCAAGTCTACCAGAGTGGATTCGTCGAAACCCTTCACCGCCGGTCCTGACAAGAAAGGGGGGACGATAGGATGGTGCGTGGCGCAATTCATTCATCTCGCTGATTCGAGAAAGATACGGCGCATCGAAAGAGTTGGCATTCGAGCTGCCGACACACGACTCGATTCGGTGAAAGGGTTCTATTGCACTCCTGTCTGCCGTGATGCTTATCGAACCCACCAATGGCTGAGGGAGCTCAAGCGAAGAGGTTTCAAATCAATCAGCGCCGTCCAGTTTCGGCTGCCGCCCGCGGCAGTGGTGTGGATAGGGCGATACAACGCAGAACACATCCAAGTCACGGCCTCGGAAGCTGCTAAAACCTTCGACGAACACTCGGACGGACTTGGACTAGAGATTATCGTTCCGCACAGTGTTCCTCGATCTGCAATCGCCAGAATCTACGTGCCAAAACAAGTCTTCGGGTGGCGCTACCAACCCGACGCCAAAGGGAAGAAGCCATTTTGCGGCTGCAAGTATTGCAACCGTGGTGAGATCAATGCTTACCGCGTGATCACCGAAGGCAAGGAGTGACGGCCCATACCCGCTAACCTTGTTTCATCGCACTATCCCTCCATTTACAGTAAATACATGTCGAATTTCCCCCGGGTGGACCTGGTAGGCGTCGGATTGAACGCAACCGACACCCTCATCACCCTTCCAACCTTTCCCATCCCCGGCTCCAAGGTCGAGTACCGCAATCCCAAAATTCTGCCCGGCGGTCAGGTCGCCACCACCGTCATCGCCTGCCAGCAATGGGGACTCGCCACCCGCTACGTCGGCAAGCTCGGCGACGATGATGCCGCGCGGCTCCATCGCGCGGCCTTCACTGCGGCGGGTGTCGAAACTCAGCTCATCAGTGTTCCGGAAGCGGCGAGCCCGCAATCGCTGATCCTCGTTGACGGCGCCGGCGAACGCACTATCCTCGGCCGGCTCGACGAACGTCTCTTCCTCCAGCCCGGCGATCTTGATCGCGAATGGATCGTCAATGCGCGCGCCCTTCACCTCGATGGCCACGACACCGCCGCAGCCTCGCTCGCAGCAAGCTGGGCCCGCGAAGCCGGAATCCCTGTCGTTGCCGATCTCGACGAGCTCTACCCCGGCGTCGAAGACCTGCTCTCACTAGTCGACTATCAAATCGTGAGCCGCGACTTCCCCACTCGCCTGATGGCCGAACCCAACCTCGAGACGGCCCTCAAAAAGATGTATCGTCGCTTCGGGGCCCGCCTCGCCGCAGCCACGCTGGGAGAGAAAGGCGTGCTCGCCTGGGATGGCGAGCGCTTTCACCACTCTCGCGCCTATCGCGTCCCCGTCGCCGATACCACCGGCGCAGGAGATATCTTCCACGCGGGCTTCATTTATGGATTGTTGCAGGATTGGCCGCTCCGGCGGCAGCTCGACTTCGGTTGCGCCGCTGCCGCGCTGAATTGCTTGGGCATCGGGGCAAGAGGCGGCATTCAATCGGTCGACGCGATCGAAGAACTCATCGCGACTGGATCGCACTACCCTGAACCGGGCGAGATCGATTCAATCAGGGATTCGGTCAAGACTTCAGTCACGGCTGCGGATCTTTCACCCGCCATCCCTGAAAATGCAGTACGACATCGATGACATACTCTTGCGCCTTCCCGTCGCAAGTACCGGGATCAAAGACCCACTTGCTGGCCTGCTTCACGGCCTCGGCATCGAGATCGGCTCTTACCGGCCGCAATACCTCCGCGCTGCTCACAGTGCCCGTTGCGGAAACATGCAAGTGCACCGCGACATCGGTCACCGGCGCATCCGGAGCGCCTTCGCCCTTGGGTTGCGGCGAAACCTTCGCTGCCGGCCACTGGAACTGTTTGCAAAAGTTCCCCTGCGTCCAGTCCGAAGGAACCGTGAAGGCATCGTCCGGCCGATCTTCGAGTACCGTCATCTTCAAGGTCGCGTTCAGGCTGAAGGTGCCATCCCGATAGACGATCTGCCCTGGAAACAACCCGCCCTTCACCGCGTAGTAGTCGGAATACTCGAACAACTTGCTGCCGGTGCGCAATTCGAGCAGGGTGCCGTTTGCCTTGTCGATGCAAATCTCGCCGGGAAGGCGCTTCTCGCCGACGATCGTCTCGAACTCGATACACGCCGCCGGCCGCCCACCGTACGAGCTGTCCTTGATCTGCTCGATGACGTCGCTGGAGTCGAAGCTGCCCGCTCCGAAGGGAACCAGCCTGAGAATCACGCGAGCCGCATACGGAGGGTCGTCCCATCCCGGCGTCTTGCCGACCATCGACTCTATAGATATGGACGAAGAGGAGTAATCGCCGAATCGGAGATCCTGCCGCAACGCTCCGTCGGTCCCGCGGTTCCTCGTATAGCTACCGCCCTGCAGAGAGCCATCCGCCGCCGTGGCGCTAAAGCTCACCTCGGTTCGCACGTTATACGGGCCGCCCTGAAAGCGGCTCACCACGCTGGCCTGATCCAGCAACGAGACGGCACGGCCGCGCAGTTGCATGTCTTCGCCGAGCGAAGCGACGCCCGCCGCACACAGTATGAGAAACCCCGCCAGCGCAGTTGCTCTGCCCGCAAGCATCTTCATGCCCACGAGCATAGCCTAACTTCAAGACCTTGGCGCGTAAATTCGTTGCGGAGCCATGAAAGCCTGTCTCTCATAGCGATCGTTCCCGATCTCTCGACTCGGCTCTAAGAATCAGTCTCAACAAGAGCGCCTTGGCCGGTAAGAATTCGACGAATATAATCTACCTGGCCAAAGTGCCAGTTCAGGTGCCCGTACAAATGAATCAGGAACTCGCTCGTCGAGAGCGGACCGGCCAGGACAATTTCTGGATATTGCCGCGCCATCTGCTCCGAAGACAAGCTTCGAATCACGGCAGGAATTCTCTCCGACAGGTCCATCACGCGGCTGCTCAGTTCAGACCTTGAAATGCCGGCGACGCTGAATTCCAGCGGACGATTCCTTATATACGGAATCTCGCCAAGCTGGCGTCCAATGTATTCGCGAAGATTTCCCTCGAGATGAAGGATCAGGTTGCCCGCCGAATTTGTCACTCCCGGAAGCACCTGCCAGATGGTCGCATCGTCCGGAAAAGCTCCGATCTGTTTATGCAAACGCAACAGGTCTCTTCGAAATTCGCGGGCCAGCTCTTCTGAAAAACTCATGCTACAAGCCCCTCCCCCAAGCCTCTCCCCCGAGCCTCTCATAGTCACACACAATCAACCGCCCTTACCTTGCTGGAGCGCTCACCGCCTGCAAGGCCGCAAGCGTGGATTCGGCCTCAGCTTCGACATCGTGATGCTTGGCGAGATAGCGGTAGACATCGGAAATCACCACCGACCCTTCACCCACGGCCGAGGCAACCCGCTTCACCGAATCGCAGCGCACATCGCCTACGGCATAGATGCCCCTGACGTTGGTGGCATAACGTGTATTTTCGAATGCTTCCGCCGTGCCGGTGATCACGAAACCCTTCTTGTCGAGGGCCAGTGTGCCGTACAGCCAGCCGGTATTCGGCTCGGCGCCAATCATGACGAACATGCCGCCTATGTTGCGTCTCTCGCGTACCTCAGTCCGGCGATTCGCCCAGGTCACCCATTCCAGGACCGACTCACCTTCGAGGCCGACGATCTCCGTCTCGCTATGCAGCGTGATGCGTGAGGAGTTCTGAATCCGCGAGATCAGATACTGCGACATCGTGGCGGCCAGCGATTCCCCACGAATGATCAGATGAACATGCTTGGCGATTCCCGATAGAAAGATCGCAGCCTGTCCAGCGGAGTTGCCGCCGCCAATGACCGCGACCTCCGAGTCTCGGCAAAGATTTGCCTCCATGGCCGTGCAAGCATAAAGAATTCCCTGGTTCTCGAAGCGGTCGTAATTCTCGACCGACAGCTTGCGGTATTGAGCACCCGTCGCAATAACAACCGCCCGAGAGCGAACGCTGGTCCCATCGGCAAGCTTAAGTTGATGGATGCAACCGACCTGATCGATAGCAACAACATCTCTTGAGATCGCCAGCCGCGCACCAAACTTCTGCGCCTGCACTTGCGCACGATTTGCCAGCTCCTGGCCGGAGACGCCCGTCGGAAAGCCGAGATAGTTTTCGATCTTCGAGCTCGTGCCCGCCTGGCCACCGGGTGCTGTCCCCTCGATCACCAGCGTCGAAAGCCCTTCCGAGGCTCCATACACCGCCGCCGCGAGTCCGGAGGGCCCAGCGCCGACCACCGTGATGTCATAGGTCGTGCTCGGATCAAGTCGTTCGGTGAGGCCAAGCTCATCGGCCAGATCCGCGACGCTGGGCCGATGAAGCACCTTGCCACCGGGAAGGATAACTGCCGGAAGCAGATATTCATCCGCGGAAGGCTTCGCCGCCTCCGCGTTGGCGGATTGCTCGGCAGTTGGCTCCAATAGCCGAAAAGGATACGCGTTGCGGGTGAGAAAACGCTGCAGGCTGACCGTCTCCGCGGCCGTACTGTGTCCGAGCAGCACGATACCGGACGAACTTTCAATGATTCCCAGTCTGCGCCAGATCGTCGCCTGCATGATCAGGTTGGCGATGTCGCCCTCGGAGCGCATCAGGCGCCGCAACTCGGCACGCGGAACTCGTAGCAGCACGCACTTGGTCAAGGTGCAGCCGTCGACGATGGTCCGCCGCGTACTCAGCAGGTCGAGTTCGCCGGAGAACTGTCTCTCGCCAAGCTTCGCCAGGAGCTTCCGTTCGTTCTTCTCGTCCCGATCGTAGATCTCAAGCTCGCCTTCGAGCACGACGAACATGTCCACTTCGCGCTCGCCGTGGGTGAAGAGCGCCGTCTCCGGAGCAAACGTCTCCTCACTCCCATATTCACGAAGGCGCTCAACCATCTCGTCGGTCAGAAGCGGAAAAGCCATATCCGGCCGAAAAGCCGCCATGGCCACGGAAGCCACCGGGGCTTTCACATCTTCAGTCATAGTTACCTCGGCAAGCCTGAAATATCATCTGGCGTTCTACGTGATAGATGCTTGGGATCCGCCCGTGGGTCGGAAACGAGGGAAGAGCAGAAGACAAATGGTCCGTGCCGTGCAGGAATCGTGCGAACCGAACGATATTCGACCCGGGATATTGCTGCCGGGCCGTTTCGATTACAGCTTCTCGTGGAATTCGCAGACCGAGCAGGAGATATAAACTCCGCCGGGAATGCCGCGCTCGCGGTCCTTGACGCGTTTTACAATCCGGGTCGGCTTGCCGCACTTCGGGCAATCCGTGCTCTTCGAGGTGTCCATTACCTTCTTGCGGTCTGCTGTCTTGGCGATCTTAGCCATGAAACTCTCCTTGAATGTCGTTCCCCTCTCAGAGCTCAGGCGAAATCGTTCGCCATGCATGCCCGGAGGAAGAGGTCTTGCGCGTGCGTTTCCTTTGAAGTCTGTCCGTATCGATTTGCGTACCGGACTCCGCTCAGCGCGAACGCGCGGCAGATGGAAGGGACGACACAGAAGGATCTCGAACTCGCTTCCCAATTTTACATGAAATGGCGCCCGCCCAAGCAGGGTCGGGCGCTTCACCAGCCACGCCGGCGCATCGACCTAAAAAGAAGTACTTGTGTACTGTGACGACGGAGGAGGAGGCGAAGGAGCAGTCGTTCCGCTTCCGGTCGTCGTGCCGGTACTGCTTCCTGAAGTTCCGGCGCCCGTCGTTCCCGCTGCCCCAGTGCCAGACTCACTGCCACCGGCAGGCGCATTCGCCGGTTGCGCTGGCCTATTGCTCCCATCCATCCCCGGCGGAAACTGGACCTTGCCCAACTGCGGAGTATCGGCATCGTTCGGCAGCGTTTCACCCGGCTTGCGCAGAGATGGAGCGGCGGTGACCGCGCTCTCCTTCTTATCCTCGTCGGCGCTTCGATCGCCCAGCTTCACCTCGCGAATATTTGGGGTAGTCGGCACGGTATTCCAGTAATTGCCCATCTCATCCTTGTCACGGATGATTGGCGGTTCGCCCATCTTGCACTCTTCGACGCGAATCACGCGATTGCCGTTAAAGCGAACGAATTCAATGTCTGCGGGCGGCTGGCCGTAGATCCACTCCTCAAACGGCATGTCCCCTTCGCGCTCCCGGCTCTTGCTGTCCGGGTGCCCCATAGCAACCTTGACCATCTCCGGGCTCATCCCGACCAGAACATGATGCTTGAGGATCGCCTCTCTCAATTGCGCGGGGAGCGTGTCGACATAGGCCTCTGCCGGGGTCTTCACTTTAAAATCGACCAGCGGATACAGCAACTCCATCACCTCGGTGCCGGTCAACTCCGGAACGAACTTCTCAAACTGCAGCGTAACCCGCACCCCGGTCGGCTCCTGTCCACTGTCCTGGGCGAGCGGGATCATGACGCCGTTCGCTCCCACTGAGATATGCCTGAGGATCCTGTGCTTCTGATCAGGGCCGTAGTTCAACTCGAAGACGATCTTGTCTCCAAGAAACTTGATATCGGTGATGATCACCCGGTCGGCCGCCTGCAAGGCGATGCCGTTATGTTCCAGGGTCTTGACGTACTCTGCCCCGTTCGGATTCGCCGCTCCATTGGCGATAAGTGTCATACCTCTGCTGCCCTTCGGCAACGGACGCATCGCGAACCCCTGCTCAGCCTCGAGGACGCGTACCAGCTGCAACTTGGTGCGCTGAAGCAAAGGTTGGCTGCTCAGCTGGACATGGGTACGCTTGATATCGGTGTAACGGCTCTCGATCTTGTCGGGAGAAACAGTGAAGACCTGCGCGCGTGCGACATAGCCACTAGCAGCTAGACCAACAAACATAAGGCACATCGCGGCGGCCACAATGCGGGCCGGTAGATTCTGCCTCAACAGCGTCGTTCTCGAAACGGACCCGAACATGGGGAACCTCGCTTCTGTCACGCCGAACGATCTCCGCCATCCTGCGGCAACGACAATCGTTCGCTTGTAGGATTGCGCGATTTTGCGCGCTTGGCAAGGGTTCGGCTACGAAATAAGCGCGGTTGGCTTGCGTTTCGCCAACAAATGGTCATTATGGGATCAAGTGGTTATGCCCGCCACGAAGGCATTGGATATTGACCAGCGAACGAAGGTTAGTCGACGGCCAGGCTCAGCTGGTGGCGGACATCCGCCCCGCGCACCCAGAAGATCACATCCGCCGCGATATTCGACGCGTGATCGGCGATCCGCTCCAGGCCGCGTGAGATGAGGATGCCGTTGAGCGCCTGAATGGTGACGTCGGGCGTTTGCTGAATCACTCCAATCAATCCCTTGCGCGCTACCCGGTTCATACGGTCGATCTCGTCGTCCATGTCCCGGACTGAATCGGCCACCAACGCGTCGGCATCAAGCAGCGCCTGAATCGCGGTGCGGATCATTCGCGATGCCACCTCGCCCATGCCATTGATGTCGACCGGCAGTTCTGCGCTGTCGTACTCGAGCAGGTCCCGTGTGCGCCGGGCAATCCCCATCGCCTGATCGCCGATACGCTCCAGATCGCTGTTGATCTTGATCACAGCGAGAATAAACCGCAGGTCGATCGCCATCGGCTGCTCCTGCGCAAGTAGCTCGTAGGCCATCTCGTCAACCTCGCGGTGGGCCAGGTTGATCGCGGCCTCATTGTCCTGGACATACTCGCAAAGAGCGGCGTCACGCTGCAGGTAAGCGTCGACAGCTGCCTGCACCGCCTGTTGCGCCAGCGCGGCCATGGCAAGCAGCTTGTCCTTCAGCGCATCGAGTCGTTGATGAAAGTGGATTCTAGGCAACGAATGAAACTCCAATCTCGATTGTGCGCCTTCGCGTGTGAGAGACGTGCAAATATTTGCAAAGGACTCAACATTCGTAACAAGGTTTCCCGTCTCAGTCCATAGTTCCAAATGCGACCAGCCGCTTTGCAAAGTCGCGGAGAGTCCATGCTGCTAAGCGAGCCTTCGCTCCGCCTCTTGCGCGGCCTCATAGATTTGCTCAAACGAATCAATCGCGTAGAGCACCTTCTGCATCTCCGAGACCAGGAACTCCTGGTCGAGCACCTGATCGAGATTGAAGTCGCGAATCTCCGGCCCTCCCCCGCTTTCCGCCTGCAAAACATAGTTTGCTTCGCCATGAGAGGAGATCAGCCCGCTGCCATAAATCTTGAGCCTGCCTGCCTGCCTGATTACCCCAAACTCTACCGTGAACCAGAAGAGCCGGCCCATTCGCTCCAGCGCATCCTTGTCACGGAGCCCTGCGCAGACCTTGCCATATTGCTGCAGAAAATCTGCGAAGACCGGGTGTGCATGCATGGGCACATGGCCAAAGACATCGTGAAAAATATCCGGCTCCGGAGTGTATTCCAGCGACTCTTGGCTACGCAGCCAGGTGGTCGTCGGAAAACGCCGCGCCGCCAACATCTCAAAGAATGCATCGGAGGGCAGAAAGCCGCTCACCGGCGTGGAGTTCCAGCCCGTCCGTGGCTCCAGCCGGCGGCTCACCTCGGAGAGATTCGGAATCCGGTCCTCTCGTAGCCCGATGGTCTCGAAACCCTCCAGATACTCCCGGCATGCATGCTCGCGAAGCGACGGCATCTGCCGGCTCACCAGTTCTGCCCAAACCGCATGTTGTTCCGGAGTGTACGCCATTCCAGTCCTGCTCGATGAGATAAGAGCGGGCGACGGTCAAAGTGGAGTTTTCTATTGCATTTGCCATACAAGTCCGTCGAGTCGTCAGAATCTCCCGCAAACCGCTGCGGCCACTCGACGCTGCTGGTCTAATCATATAGTCCCGATCACCGGCGCTCGCCCAATGTGAATCAACTCCGCCATCGGCTGTGCCAGGCGTCGCGCGGGCCAGACTCCATAGTCTTGTATCCTCAGAACTAAGCGCCCCGCGCACAGATTTGGAGTTTCAACGGAATGGCAAGTAACTCGCACCTCGCTTCACGAACGATTCTGAGCACCCGAATGAAGTCGTGCATGCTGGCCGGAGTTCTGGCCGGGTCGTTTCTGACCGCCCTGCCGCAACAGCAGGCAATAGCTACCCCTCACGACCCTAACGCCCAGAAAATTGGCTTGGTGCTCGAGGGCGGCGGAGCCCTCGGCCTCGCCCACATTGGCGTCATCACCTGGCTCGAAGAGCATCACATTCCGGTGAGCTACGTGGCCGGAACCAGCATGGGCGGCCTCGTCGGCGGAGTCTACGCCACGGGCCGCTCTCCCGCCGAGGTGCGCGAGCTCGTCTCGTCAATCCCCTGGAACAGCGTCCTTCGCGGCCAGGTTCCCTTCCAGAATCTGACTTTCCGTCGCAAGGAAGACGATTACCTTTACCCAGGCGGGATCGAATTCGGCCTGAAGAAAGGCATCCAGTTCCCTTCGGGCTTTAACTCCGGCCAGGAAGTCCAGTTCATCCTCGACCGTGTTGCGTTGCCCTATTCCACGGTCGAAAACTTCGACCAGCTGCCGATTCCTTACGGTTGTGTCGCGACTGATCTCAACTCGGGAAAGAAATACGTCTTTCGCAGCGGCTCCTTCGCCACTGCCATGCGTTCAACGATGTCGCTACCAGGCTTCTTCTCTCCGGTGCGCGTCGACGATCACCTATTCGCCGACGGCGGACTTCTCGACAACCTCCCCGTAGACGTCGCCAAAGAGATGGGGGCGGCAGTCACGATCGCCGTCTATCTTGATACCAATGCTGCGCCGAAGCCAGCTAACCTGTCCTCCTTCGGAGTGCTGGGAAAATCGATTTCTGTCATGATCGCCGCCAATGAAGTGCAAAGTATGGAAGCAGCCGACGTATTGGTCTCGGTCCCGCTCGCGAAGTTCGACACCATGGACTACGCTCAGTCCAACGATCTGATCAAAGCCGGATACGATGCCGCGCAGAGCAAGGCTGCTGTTCTGTCCAGGTTTTCTGTGGACGATGCCACCTGGCAGCAATACCTCGCCGAACGCACCGCCCGCCGTCGCCAGGCACCGGTTCCGAAGTTCGTTGAGGTTGCAGGCGTCAACGGTCAAAACGCCAAGGCGATCGCAAAGAATTTTTCATCCGACGTCAACAAGCCCGTCGACACCCCGACGATTCAAAAGCAAATCCTCGATATCCAGGGGGACGGCCTCTACTCCAGCCTGAACTACTCCATCGTCGACAAGGATCAAGAACCCGGCCTGCTCATTGCGGCCGAAGAAAAGCCCTACGCGCCGCCGATCGTACGGCCGCAAATCACCCTCGACGGCTCGCAATATAACAATGTGCTCTTCAGCATTGGCGGCCGCATCACGTTTATGAATGTCGGCCAGTATGGCACTGAACTCCGCAACGACGTCATTGTCGGATCCGAGTACGGCATCCGTACCGAGTATTACCGCCCCTTCTGGGTGGGCAGTAACTGGTTCATCGCCCCCCGCGGCCTCGCCGATAGCAACGAATTCAACGCCTATACCAGCAGCGGCAGCCTCGCTTCGATCTATCGCGTCAAAGAGGCCGGCGGCGGTGTGGATCTCGGGTACATCCTCGGGCGAAGCAGCCAGATTCGCGTCGGCTACGAGACCGAACACCTCGCTTACACTCTCCAGGTCGGTGAAAACACCGAGCCTACAGTGTCAGGACGTGAGGGTTTCGCCAGGTTCCAGTACCAGTTGCTGCACACCGACGACCCCGTCATTCCAACCACTGGGCAGATCGCCGAGTTCCGCACGCAGTGGTTCGACTCCTATCCCAGCCCCTCAAAGCTGCTCACGATCGCCGGATTTCCCCTGACCCAGGGCAAGTTCTCGCAGTTTTTGCCCCTCACCGACCGAACCACCCTCACCCTCGCAGGCGGGGGAGGCACCGTTTACGGAACCAGTAACGCAAGCATCGGACTTCCCGTATTTGCCCTTGGCGGGCCCACCTCGTTCGCCGCCTACGGCACCCAAGAAATCCTGACCAACCAATACTTCATCGGCCAGATTGGAGTCTTAAGGGAATTGAAGGAACTGCCTCCGTTCCTCGGCAACAAGCTCTACCTGCAGGGCCGCTTCGATATTGGAAGATTCCAGCAGGTCGGCACCGACCTCGGCGCGCCCTTGCAATATCGAGTCCCAGGAGACATCGCTGCCGGACTGCTCGTCAACACCATCTTCGGCCCGGTCATAGTCGGAGGAGCCGCCGGAGACGCCGGCCACTACCGCTTCTTCTTCCAGCTCGGCAGAATCTTTTAGCAGCCGAGACGAAATTGTGTGTGACCGCAAGTGGAGGCTTGACAATGCCGCGAGGGATGAAGATGCTACCGTTGAAGCGTTTGAGCAGTCCGGAGCCATACCATGGTCACCATCTCTCCAATCTCCGAAGCCCGATCGGCCAGCATCCATCACGAACTCGACTCCCCATTCGACCTTACCCGACAGCAAGTTGCTTTCTACAACGAGAATGGCTACGTCAAGCTGAAGCAAGTCTTATCGCCTGAATTACTCGCGCATTTTCAAGGGAGCATTCGGACGCGAGTCGCTGAACTCTCAGCCGACGCCGGTCCGATGGAACAACGGACCACGTACGGAAAGGCCTTTCTCCAGGTCATGAATCTATGGCTGGAGTCCGATGAGGTAAAGCAGTTTGTCTTTGGCAAGCGCCTGGCCAGAATAGCCGCCGAGTTGATGGATGTGTCCGGGGTTCGCCTCTATCACGATCAGGCACTCTACAAGGAGGTCGGCGGCGGTCTTACTCCCTGGCATGCGGACCAATATTACTGGCCTCTATCAACCGAAAAAACAGTCACCGCATGGGTACCTTTGCAGCAAACGCCAGCGGAGATGGGCCCACTCGCCTTTTGTGAGAAGAGCCATCGCTTTCAAATCGGCCGCGACCTTGAGATCAGCGATGAAAGCGAGATGACTCTCAAACAGGCATTGAGCGCCTTTCACATGGAAGAAAGCCCCTTCGACCTTGGCGACGTAAGCTTTCACGCGGGCTGGACTTTTCATCGAGCCGGAGCAAACTTCACTGGCCACATTCGCGAAGTCATGACGATGATTTACATGGATGAGAACATGACCCTCGCGCCCCCCAAAAACAAGAATCAGATAAACGACACACAACGCTGGTGTCCTGGAGTGAAGATTGGCGAAATCATAGCCTCCCCGCTGACCCCGGTCCTTTACTCCACAAAACCCGATTGATCGCGCACACCCAAAGTAACCCCCAAAAACTCGCCAACCCTGCATCTATAGGTATATCGTTGCCAACGGTGCGGCCCTCGTTCCCAACCTCAAGGCCGCGAGCAACAGAAAGTTGAATTCGGAGTTTGCATCATCATGTCGTCTATGTTGTTCCATCCGGAAGTCCACTCGGAAAATGATTTTCTCCCCATCACAGGCACGGATTATCTAGAGTTTTACGTCGGCAACGCCCGCCAATCCGCTTACTACTATCGCGCCGCCTTTGGCATGTCGCTCGTTGCATGGGCCGGCCCTGAAACCGGACTCTACGACCGCGCGTCCTACGTCGTCGAGCAGGGTGGAATTCGCCTCGTTCTCACCACTCCGCTGCGCCCCGACGGCGGCATCGCCGACCACATCCGCCGCCACGGCGACGGGGTCCGCGACATCGCCATGTGCGTCGATGACGCCCGGCAGGCCTGGCGTGATGCCACCCGGCGCGGAGCCCGCAGCATTCACGAATGTCACGAGCTGGAAGACGAATTTGGCCGCGTCAAGGTCGCCTCGATCGCGGCCTATGGCGATACTATTCACACCTTTGTCGAGCGCGACAAGTATTTCGGCCCGTTTCTGCCCGGATATCACCCTGTCGACCACGGCGCTAGCTTCCACGACCCCGTCTCGCGCCCTGCCGGCCTCACCGCCATCGACCATATCGCCGGCAATGTCGGCTGGAACGAGTTGCGACGCTGGATCGACTTCTACACCGACGTGCTGGGTTTCTCCATCCACCGCAGCAGCGAAGCGGAAGAGGAAACATTCGCCGAGACAACCGGAAGCTCAAAGGTCGTCACCTGCTACGAGGGCGGCATCAGCTTTCCGATCAATGAGCCCGCTGAGCTGAAAAACAATGGCCGGGAACGAGGCAAATCCTGGATCGAGCAATATCTCGAGTCCTACCACGGCCCCGGCGTCCAGCGCATCGCCCTGGCCACCGACAACATCCTCGAGACCGTCGAGAAGATGCGCAGCCAGGGGGTTGATTTCTTGAGAATCCCACCAAGCTACTACGCCCGGCTGCGCGCCCGGCCTGGTCGTGTCGAGGAACCCATCGAGGAATTGGAAAGGCTGGGAATTCTAGTCGACCGGGATGAGTCAGGCTACATGCTGCAGGCAGTGACACGCCCCGTCGAAGACCGCCCGACATTGTTCTTTGAGATTGTGCAGCGAAAGGGATGTGGCGGCTTCGGCGAGGAAAGTTTCAGAGCACTCTCCGAGGCGATCGAAGTGGAAACCCGGTCGATCCGAAATCCGTTCTAATGTCGCCGGCGGCGGTGGGAGGCCGTTGAGGGGCCAAGACCCAGGTCGGAATCCATGGCAAAGCTTGCGGGACCGCTCGTGCGAATCAGGGCGGCTAACGTCCAAACCAGAAAGACAACGGCGGTCACGCTCATCGCCGTTACCAGCCACAACATCAAATCATCAAACGACATGCGTCGAAACCTCTCGTTCCTGCAAAGAGACGCATCCCACACCGGAACCTGCAGACTGTGACATCAAGCACACCATCCAAGCCAAAGAAACACAACGTCCCCGGAGTTTGCTCCGTAGGCTAAGAGGGTGGAACACTCAAAAATTCACCCTCAAATCTTCTTTTCCTAATGTTCAGGTAAAACTATAGTACTGACGGCCTTTCCGCAAGCGAAGACTACACAATCAGTGGAAATTCTCGCTCGCGGGGTTAATAGCGCATCGTCTGCCGCGGAGGGTACATCTCATGGGCATGGAATTCAGACAACTTGGTTACTCCGGCCTGCAAGTCCCGATCATCAGCTTCGGAACCGGCACCTTCGGCGGCTCCAATGAATTCTTCAAAGCCTGGGGCTCGAGTGACGTCGCCGAGGCAACCCGCCTGGTCGACATCTGCCTCGAAGCAGGCGTCAACCTCTTCGACACCGCCGATATCTACTCCTATGGCGCAGCGGAAGAGATCCTCGGCAAAGCGATTGCTGGCCGCCGCAACCAGGTCTTAATCGCGACCAAAGCGACCTTCGCCATGGACGGCGAGCCCAACAACGTCGGCTCCTCGCGCTATCACCTCATCGAGTCCTGCGATGCCAGCCTGCGCCGCCTCGGCACCGACCACATCGACATCTACCACATGCACGCCTTTGACGCGCTTACCCCTGTTGAGGAGACGCTATCCGCTCTCGACACCCTCGTCCGCAGTGGCAAGGTGCGCTACATCGCCTGCTCCAACTTCTCCGGATGGCACCTGATGAAGTCGCTCTCGGTCTCCGAACGCTACGGTTGGTCGCGCTATGTAGGCCATCAAGTCTATTACTCCCTCGTCAGCCGCGAGTACGAGTGGGAGCTGATGCCGTTAGCCCTCGATCAAAAAGTCGGAGCGCTCGTATGGAGCCCGCTCGGCTGGGGACGCCTCACCGGAAAAATCCGCCGCGGCCACCCGCTCCCCGAACAAAGCCGTCTCCACGTAACCGCCGAACAAGGTCCGCCGATTCCCGACGAGCACCTCTATAACATCGTCGACGCGCTCGACGAGATCGCCAAAGAGACCGAGAAATCGATCCCGCAAGTCGCATTAAACTGGCTCTTCCAGCGCCCGACGGTTTCGACGGTCATAATCGGAGCGCGCAACGAAGAACAACTTCGCCAGAACCTCGCCGCAGCCGAATGGAAGCTCACCGCCGAGCAAGTTGCAAAGCTCGACAATGCCAGCGAAGTTACAAGGATCTATCCCTACTGGCACCAGGTACAGTTCGCGAATCGGAATCCCCTGCCGGTGTAACCACCTCAAGATTGTCATTCCAACCCGAGCCCCTGAGCGAGCCGAACGGGGCGCGTGGAGGAGTCCGCGGTGTCAATGATGAATGCCATTGCCACCCACCGATCGTAAGGCACCTGCCTTAACGGGCGGGCCACCATGTTATAGTCACTCCGAAGCAGGAGAAAGCCATGACTGAGTCCGCTTTGAGAGAGCCCATCAAGAAAGTCAGCGGCTGGGGCATCGCCTTTGCCATCCTCATCATCCTCGCCGGATTCGTCGCCATCGCGCTGCCGTTTGAATCGGGAGTCGCTATCGCCATCGTGATTGGCTGGCTGCTCGTCATCAGCGGCGTCTTTCACCTCGCCGACGCCTTTCACTCCAAGGGCGCCGGAGCAGTCATCTGGCGGGTCCTGATCGGCCTCGTCTTCATCGTCGGCGGCATCGATATCGCGTTCTTTCCCCTGCGCGGACTCTTCACCCTCACCTTCGTCCTCGGCATTATTCTCGTCGTACAAGGCGTGATCAGCATCGTCTCCTATTGGGGCCATCGCAGAATGCACGGCGTCGGCTGGATCCTCTTCAACGGCCTGGTCAGCGTCCTGCTCGGCGGCTTGATCTGGTACGACGGCCCCGGCGCGGCCGTCTGGATCATCGGCACGCTGGTCGGCATCCACCTGATCTTCAACGGCATCACTCGCCTTATGATCTGGAGCGCGGTTCGCAAGGCAGTAAGTGGCTCCGGCGCCCCGGCTCCGGCCTAGTTCCGATCCAAAGCGGGCGACGGGGCGCTCCGCACAGATCTGCGTCCTCAATCCGAATCCAACTCTGTACTGTGGTCGGCTCTTTTCGAGTGCGGACCCCGCGCTTTGAGAGCCGCAGTTCGTTAGAATGGAACCAAGGCCAGTCATCGGCTGGACAGAGTCCGCGTGCGGCCCTCCGGTTGTCGATGCGTCGTCCAAACTCCGCGCCAGACGGAGTCCGAAACCCGATCCTGGGCCACAGTCCAGACAGGGATTTGTTGGCCGCACGGAGATGCGACGCGAAGAGCCGGATCACCGTCTCAACCGCAGTTCCAGGGGAAGCAACGACTCATCCATGGCTTTGAAACTCAGAAATCGTCTCCTGGTTCCCGTCGTTTTCGCGTTGGTTTTCGCTCTGAATCTTTGCGCCTTCGCCGATTCCGCGCCCTTTGACCTCGCCGGCCCGAAGGTCGATGTGCGCGTTGAGCGCGCCGGCAAGACTCTGCCCATCGCTTCAGTACCCAACCTCGTTGCTGGCGACCGTCTCTGGATTCATCCCGACTTCCCTGACAGCCAGTCTGTGCATTACCTGCTGATCGTCGCTTTCCTGCGCGGCTCGACCAATGAACCGCCGGAAAGCTGGTTCACTCGCGCCGAGACCTGGAACAAGAAGATTCACGACGAAGGCATCTTCGTCGTCGTTCCTCAGGAGGCGCAGCAGGCGCTCATCTTCCTCGCCCCTGAGACCGGCGGCGACTTCGCCACGCTGCGCGGCGCGGTTCGCGCGCGTCCCGGAGCCTTCGTCCGCGCTTCGCAGGACCTTAATGTCGCCAGCCTCGATCGTATGCGGCTTGAGACTTACCTCGCCGCCATTCGCGATACCGCGATGAACGATCCTGAGAAGCTTGAGGAGCGCACTAAAATGCTGGCCCGCAGCCTCAACATCAAGGTCGACCCCAGCTGCTTCGATAAGCCCGTCAACGAACAGGCCACATGCCTCACCTCCAATACCAGTCAAATGGTGCTGACCGATGGCCATAGCCAATCGATGGTCTCGTCCATTACTTCCGGCGCTTCAGTCGATCTGGTGAATCAGCTCTCCTACAGTGCTGCCGCCGGAGCAGGCTCCTTCAGCCCCTACGTCGGCGCGGTGCTCGACATCGTACGCATTCTCGATAACCTGCATACGGCTGAGTATCAGTACATCCCCGCACTCTCGCTGCCGACCGCGGATACCCTGAACCTGAAGCTGAACAATCCGCCCTCCTTCAAGAATCCAAAGTCGGTGATCGTTATTGGGTTGCCGCCGGTGGAGACGGCGCAATTCCCTCCCCTGCGCTCCATCGATCCCAAACAAACATACTGTGTCGCCAAGCCCGAAACCGTTCTCGGCGTCGAAGGCGCACCCCTCGTCTTTGCCACCGGCTACGCGCATGATCTGACCTTGGTGGTCCCCAGCAAGACCGGCAAGGATACGGTAATGCCCGTCACTGCCGACCCGAAGCTCGGCGGCCTCGTGCTCGACCCCAAAGCCCTCGCCGACAGCAGTCTCGATCGCGAGGCAAAAGGCTATCTTCATGGCATGTGGGGTTTCAAACCCTTTGACGGCCCCAGCTTCCATCTCGCGACTGCTCAGCCCGAGACCTGGCATCTGGCCCCAGCCGATGAGAGCGCTCTGATCACCGGGCGCACCGATACGCTGCACCTGCACTCGGACTCGGCAGCCTGCGTCTCTGGCGTGAACGTGCAGAGCGACAAGGGTGAGAAGATCGAGTCCACCTGGAAGGCCAATGGCCCAAATGAACTCGAGCTAGATCCAGCGCTGGGAGATGTTGATCCGGGCAAGATGAAGGCGACGATCAGCCAGTACGGTCTGGCAGCTTCGGATGAATTGAACCTTCAGGCCTACTCCGAGGCAGGGCATCTGGACAGCTTCACCCTCTATGCCGGAGATCCGAGCGGAGTTCTGCGTGGGACACGGCTCGACAAAGTGGCCAGCCTCGAAATGAACGGTCTGCGCTTCAGTCCCGGCAAACTATCGCGCGCCAATGAGCAAGACCAGCTACAGATGTCTCTGGCGCCGCCCGCAGTCACGCAAGGTTTCCAGCCCGGCGAACAACTCGCTGCAAAGATCGCACTGAAAGACGGCCGCACCATGAAACTGCGGGTGAGCATCGCCAGCCCGCGACCTGAGGTAAAGCTGATCACCAAGAGTATCCAGCGCGCGCCGCTTTCGTCGCAACCGCTGTTACAGACAGCGACACCACTCCCGTCGGCGGCGCCAGTTACGCCACCGTTGCAGATACATTTGAGTTCACCTGATGAGCTCCCACTCACCGCAACGCTCTCTTTCGCGGTAAAGGCCGTGGTCCCCGATCACTTCCCCAGGACGCAAAGCATCGAGATAGCTACCGACGACGATTCGCTGCACACGACACTAAGCGTCGCCGACGGGCGGCTTGTGCTTGAGGACGCGAGGACTGCAGTCGCGACCCTCAATCCTGAGAAAGACCTCGGCGCCTCCGCTTTTGGTCCGTTGAAGTTTCGACCCGTTGACGAAAATGGCGCCGCGGGCGACTGGCAGCCCCTCGCCCAACTGGTCCGGCTCCCCGTGCTCACGCAACTGAAGTGCGCCAAAGGCGCGCCGGACAAGCCCTGCACACTCACCGGATCGAGTCTGTTTCTCATTGACTCGGTCGCCGCCGACCCTGGATTCGCCAAGAGCATCACCGTTCCCGAGGGCTATGCCGACCTCACTCTTTCCGTGCCCCATCCGGACGCGACCAAAACGCTCTACGTGAAGCTGCGCGATGATCCAACCCCCATCAACACCGCCCAGCCGCAGACTGCAACAGACGCCGCTCAGCAAAGCGCCGCCGCTCCACCGCCGGCAGCAGCCACCACACCCGCAGTCGCCACAAACCACTAAAACAGAAGTAAAGAAGCGCGGCCCCTACAAGGCCCCTCACAAAATAGTGCGGTAGCATTGCTTGCATGAGAGCAAAATATGCAGCGTTAATCGGCGCGGTATCTCTGTTGGCTGCTTTCGCAGTTTCGACCAGGGCTGACTCAAAGAGTGAAGGGAGCGGCATCGTGCGGCTAGCCGAATTAGAAATCGACCCTGCACAGATTGACCAATATAAAGCGGCGCTTCGCGAGGAAATCGCCGCCTCAATTCGCCTTGAGCCGGGAGTTCTGACTCTCTACGCGGTATCGGTGAAAGACCACCCTGAGCAGGTGCGCCTGTTTGAGATGTACGCGAACCAGGCAGCCTATGAATCGCATCTTCAAGCCTTGCACTTCAAGAAATACAAAACCGAGACGAAGGGCATGGTTCGTTCTCTCAAACTCCTTGAAGCCGACCCAATCTTGCTGGGACACAAGTAAAACTGGCCTACTACCTGACGATATCCTGCCTGTCGAATTCCGCGAACGCCGAGGAGTTGGTAGAGTGCAGGAAGAGCACCTGCAATGCAGACAGAAAATAAGCCGCCAAGATGGCTGACCCTGTCGGCCTTCGCGATCATTTATTTCGCATGGGGATCGACCTTCTTCGCCATCCGCGTTGGCGTCCACGAAGTTCCTCGACTCCTCTTCGCAGCGATGCGATTTCTGGCAGCTGGACTTGCTCTCTACGGCTGGCTGATCGTGCGCGGCGAGCGCTCTCCAACTATGCGCCAATGGCTGGCGGCGTCGCTCATGGCTCTGCTGATCTTCGTCTTCGACTACGGCCTGCTCTTTTGGGCCGAGCAGCACGTGCCCTCGGGCATCGCCGCAGTCATGCTCGCGACGATTCCAGCCTTCATGGCGCTCTCTGAGATCGTTCTGCTGCGCACCCAGCGGCTGACTATCCGCCTCGCCGTAGCGTTGCTGATCGGGATTGCAGGCGTCGTCGCGCTCACCAGTCACTCGCTCAATCTCGGCGGCTCACCGATCGACACGAAGGGTGCAGTGGCACTCATCATCGCCGCGATGAGCTGGTCGATCGCGTCGGCGCTCTCCCGCAAACTACCGCTTCCAACATCGAAGGTCATGAGTTCCGGTTCGCAGATGCTCGCGGGCGGAGTCTTATTGACTCTCGCGGCGGCCGCTCGCGGCGAGTTCCACGGCTTCCATCCGTCGTCTGTCTCCAGAGGAGCGTGGTATGCCTTGCTCTACCTGATCGTGGTGGGCTCGATCATCGGATACACTGCCTACGTCTGGCTGCTCCATCACGAATCGCCCACCCGAGTCGGAACCTACGCCTACGTCAATCCGGTCGTTGCCGTGCTGCTCGGATACTTTCTTGGCGGCGAAACACTTGGCCCGCGAACCATCCTCGGAACTTTGTTTGTTTTGATCAGCGTGGTCGTGATTACAACCACCCCGGCGAAGAGGAGGAACGCCACCCAACAAGCGGAAGGTGCAGCCTGACCGTGCGCTGGGTTCGGCCTATTTCAGCCGCGCCATGATCTCATCCAGCACCGGCTTGCCCGGACGAACTCGCTCAGGAGCCAGCTGCCCCAGCGGCTCATCGACAAGATTCAGCATATCGATGAAGCTCTGCTTCTTCGGATCGATATAGAAGACGCCGGTCAGCACTTCGCCCTTCTCATGCGACTCCATCAGCGCCTTCACCGCAGAGATGCGGTTCGACGGGTCGTAGTCCTCATGGAGCTTGCGCAGCCGCAGGTGCGAGCCGTCGTGCATCTCTACGTCGTATGTCGTGCCCGGATCATAATCGACAGCGATATCTTCAAAGCTAGGCACAAACCCGACCTCGGTAATCGCCTCTTCATGCTCCTGCATGTACTTATAGCTCTTGGTCGAGCCTTCATGATCGTTGAAAGTAACGCAGGGAGAAATCACATCGAGCATCACCGTGCCCTTATGCGCGATAGCCGCCTTCAGCATTGCCAGCAGCTGCTTCTTGTCGCCCGAAAACGACCGGCCCACAAACGTCGCGCCCAGCTGGATCGCCAGCGTGCAGGTATCGATAGCCGGCAGATCGTTGACCACGCCGGTCTTGAGCTTCGACCCAATATCGGCGGTCGCCGAGAACTGCCCCTTGGTCAGGCCGTAGACGCCGTTGTCTTCGATGATGTAGATCAGCGGAAGATTGCGCCGCATCAGGTGCATAAACTGCCCAATGCCGATCGAAGCCGTATCGCCGTCGCCGCTCACGCCCAGCGCGGCCATGGTGTGATTCGCCAGCAGCGCACCGGTGGCAACCGAAGGCATACGCCCATGCACGCTGTTGAAGCTGTGCGCGCGGCTCATGAAGTAAGCCGGGCTCTTCGACGAGCAGCCGATACCGGAGAGCTTCAGCATCCGCTCCGGCTGCACGCCCATCTCATACATCGCATCGATAATGCGCTCGGAGATCGCGTTGTGCCCGCAACCCGCGCAAAGGGTGGTCTTGCCTCCGCGATAATCCAGAACCTGCAGACCGAGCCGATTCGTCTTTGGCGCCGGAGCATTTGTAACCGTAGCAGTTGCCATTGGTTCAGTTTCCTGTAAACGTCAAATTTCGATCATTGGTTTGCGCGGCCTTCCGTCGAAGAAGGCCGCACCGATTTGATTTCCGCCTGTGCCGCGTAACTGGAAAATGAACCTACAATCCTTCCTGCATGACCAGCTCATCGGTCACCGAACGCGCATCAATCGGCAATCCATTGAAGTGCCGCAGGCTGCGCAGCTTGGTGATCTGCTCGGCAGCGAGGTCCAGCTTCAGCAGGCTCATCATCTGCGCATCGCGATTCTGCTCGATCACATAGACCCGCTCATGCGAAGCCACAAACTCATGAATCTCTCGCGAGAACGGATACGCGCGAATCCGCAGATAATCCGTCTCCACGCCATATTCCTTCTTCATCTGATCGCGGCTCTCAAGCACCGCAAAGTCCGAGCTGCCAAAAGCAATCAGGCCAATCTTCGACTTTGCCCGTCTGCACCACAACCGGCTTCGGCACCAGCGATCGCGCCGTCTCGAACTTCCGGTTCAGCCGTTCCATCAGGTTCTGATAATCATCCGGCCGCTCGGTATATTGGGCATTTTCATTGTGTCCGCTGCCACGCGTAAAGTATGCAGCCTTCGAATGCATCGTCCCCGGCAGCGTCCGGTAGCCGATACCATCCCCGTCCACATCTTTGTAGCGTGCAAATCCGCCCAGCCGATCCAGGTCCGCCGCGCTCAGCACCTTGCCGCGGTTGATCGGCTTCTCCGGATACGCAAACGGCTCCGACATCCAGTTATTCATCCCGATATCCAGATCGGAGAGGACAAAGATCGGAGTCTGCAACTGCTCGGTCAAATCAAACGCCGCCCCGGCAAACTCAAAGCACTCAGCCACGCTACCCGGCAGCAGAATCACATGCTTGGTGTCGCCATGCGAAAGGAACGCGATCGACAACAAATCAGCTTGCGCGGTCCGCGTTGGCATGCCAGTCGATGGTCCCACCCGCTGTACATCAAAGATCACGCCCGGAATCTCGGCAAAATATCCAAGCCCGGCAAACTCGGCCATCAGCGAAATCCCCGGTCCCGAGGTCGACGTCATCGAGCGCGCTCCGGCCCAACCCGCACCCAGCACCATGCCGACCGCAGCCAGTTCATCCTCGGCCTGCACAATCGCAAAGGTCGCCTTGCCATCCGGCTCGACGCGATACTTCTTCATGTAGTCGATCAGAGTCTCGACCAGCGACGACGAAGGCGTGATCGGATACCACGTCACCACCGTCACCCCGGCAAACATGCAGCCCAACGCCGCAGCCGCGTTGCCGTCGATAATGATCTTGCCCTCGGTCGCGTGCATGCGCTCGAGGAAGAACGGGTCCTGCTTGGTCAACGACTCACTCGCATAGTTGTATCCAGCTTGCACCGCGCCCCAGTTCAGATCGGCCGCCTTCTGTTTCTTGGCAAACTGCCGCCGCAACGCCGCTTCGACCACGGTCAGGTCCATGCCGGTCAGCTTGGCGACCACGCCGACATAGATCATGTTCTTGACCAGCTTGCGCAGCTTCGCCTCGGGGCAGGCCGCAGCCGTCAGCTTGTCAAACGGCACCGGATAACAAACCACATCGTCGCGATACTGGGCGAGGTTCTGCGACTCTTCGTAGATCGCCGCACCGCCTGCCGGCAGCGAGAGAATGTCATCCTTCGCCGTCTCTGCGTTCATCGCCACCAGGATGTCGATCTCTTTCTTTCGCGCCACGTACCCATGCTTGCTGGCGCGGATCGAGTACCACGTTGGCAAACCGGCAATATTCGACGGAAAGAGGTTCTTGCCACTCACCGGGATGCCCATCCCGAAGATGCTCTTGAGAAGCACAGCGTTGGCGGACTGAGAACCGGAGCCGTTGACCGTGGCTACCTGGATAGTGAAATCGTTAACAATACGCTTCGCGGGTTTGGTGTCCGATACTTCCGGACTGCCCTGGACAGCAGCGGTCTCACCGCTCTGCAGAGCAATATCTCCTGTCGCCATGTGGCGGAAATCCCTTCAACGAGAATGGCACGGGAAGGTCTGCTCGATCGATCTCTCGTACATCCTCAAGTATAGACAATCACCCCGCCCAAATCGCTTTTGTAAGGCGGAACGACCTCAATTCTAGTCCCATTGGTAACAGGGAGTCCACGAACGGGAAACCAGATTGCGAACCCGTCTCCACATAGGCAACACTCCCCGCTAATCCCTCGCAAGAGGCAGGGCTGAGCTATACTCGGCTCCGGTAGCTAGACACGCCAGCCTCGGTCCAACATGAAGGGAAACCATATTGAACGAGCAACCGACCCCGGAACTGATCATGCAAGTGGGCGTAGGATTCTGGCCCTCAAAAGTCCTGTTAAGCGCAGTCGAGATGGAACTCTTCACCGATCTCGCCAAAGGCCCTCAGTCGCTGGAGAGTATTCAAGGCCGCATGGGCCTGCATCCGCGCGCATCGCGAGACTTTCTCGACGCCCTCGTAGCCCTGGGATTCCTGCTCAGATCGCAGGGTCAATACTCCAACACCCCGGCCACAGACGCGTTCCTCGACAAGCACAAGCCTTCCTATATCGGCGGCATTCTGGAAATGGCCAACTCACGCCTCTACGGCTTCTGGGGCCACCTCACCGAAGCCCTCAGGACCGGCCTGCCGCAGAACGAAATCCGCAGCGGCGCCGCCCCCGTGTTCGAGGCTCTCTACGCTGACCCTGCACGCTTGAAGCAGTTCCTGGGCGCGATGACCGGCATCAGCCACGGCGGCAATATGGCCATCGCCGCAAAATTTCCTTGGGCGAACTACAAGACTTTCGCCGACGCCGGCGCGGCCCAGGGAGATCTCGCCGTACAGATCGCCTTGGCCAATCCCCATCTGTCGGGAATTGGATTCGACCTGGCCGAAGTGGGCCCAATCTTTGAGGAATATGTCGCGAAAAATGGCGTCGCCGACCGGGTGCGCTTTATTCCGGGAAGTTTCTTCGAGCAGCCGCTGCCCAAAGCCGAAGTGATCCTGATGGGCCACATCCTGCACGATTGGGGCCTCGACGACAAGCGGATGCTCATCCGAAAAGCCTACGACGCGCTACCCGAGGGCGGAGCATTCATTGTCTACGAAACCATCATCGACGACGACCGATCCAGGAACGCCTTCGGGCTGATGGCGAGTCTCAACATGCTCATCGAAACGCCCGCCGGATTCGACTTCACCGGAGCCGACTGCCAGGGCTGGATGAAAGAAGCAGGCTTCCGCGAGACCCGTGTCGAGCATCTCGCCGGTCCCGACTCGATGGTGATCGGCATCCGCTAGCTTATTGAGTCGGCAAGTTAGCGAGCTAAGCTCAAATCCGCCGTCGGCAGGAACTTCGGCGCTTTGCGAACCTTCGTCGCTTGCTCAAACGAATACGCAATCTTGATCAAAGTGGGCTCGCTCCAGGCGCGCCCAAAGAAGGAGACTCCCACCGGCAGACCAAAAATAAATCCCGCCGGAACCGTGATGTCAGGGTAGCCCGCAATCGCGGCCATCCCGGAGCTCCCTCCGCTAACATTGTCCCCGTCAACAAGGTCTGTGACCCATGCCGGAGGAGCCGTCGGCGCAACCAGCGCATCCAGCTTGAACTTGTCCATCGTGGCGTCGATTCCCTCTTTGCGCGCTAGACGGAGATTGTTATTCAACGCATCCAGATACTCCTTCGTCGTCAAATCTCCCTTCGCCTCCGCCTTGAGGAACATGTCCTGCCCGAAATACGGCATCTCCTTCGCACGCTCGCGGTCATTAAATTCGATCACTTCCTTGAGCGAATGCACCGGAGCATTCGGCCCAAGCTTCGATAGGTAGGCGTTGAGATCGGCCTTCAATTCATACAACAAGACCATCGTTTCGTTATCACCGGTCTTGCCAATCGTTTCGATATCTGCGGGATCGACAATGATCGCGCCCTGCTTCTTGAGGACGCTCAGGGTCTCTTCCATGAGGGCATCAACCCCGTCATGAAAGCCGAAATACTTGCGAACAACGCCGATTCGCGCGCCACGAAGGCCATCCGCGTCGAGGAACTTCGTGTAGTCCGGCGCGGCTTTACCGCGACCGGCAAGCGTAGCGGCGTCGTCAGCATCGACTCCCGCCAGCGCAGTGAGCAGGATCGCCGCATCCCGCACCGTCCGGCAGATCGGCCCTGCCGTGTCCTGAGTGTGCGAAATCGGAATGATGCCGCTCCGGCTGACCAGCCCCACCGTCGGCTTGATGCCGACCACTCCGCTGAGCGAAGAAGGGCACACAATCGAACCATCCGTCTCCGTGCCGATGGCCACGGCACAAAGATTCGCGGACACGCCCGCTCCCGAACCGGAACTCGAACCGCAAGGATTGCGATTCAGTACATAAGGATTCTTGGTGAGCCCGCCGCGGCCGCTCCAGCCGCTTGTCGAGTGGCTCGAGCGAATGTTCGCCCACTCGCTCAGATTCGTCTTGCCCAGAATGACCGCACCAGCGTCTCGCAGCTTCTTCGCCACGAAAGAGTCCTTGGGCGGCTTGGCGCCAACCAGCGCAAGTGAACCCGCCGTCGTCAACATGCCGTCTGCGGTGTCGATGTTGTCCTTGATCAGCACTGGGATGCCGTGCATCGGGCCGCGCGGACCCTTCGCTTTGCGCTCCTGATCGAGAGCATCGGCGATGGCGAGCGCATCGGGATTCGTTTCGATTACCGCCCGAAGTGTCGGACCGTTCCGATCGATGGCTTCAATGCGCGCGAGATATTTCTCCGCGAGCGTGCGTGCGGTAAACCTGCCGGCCTCCATGCCATGCTGGAGTTCGCCGATCGTGATCTCGTCGAGTTCGAAGCCGGACACTTGGCCAGCCTGCCATCCGATTGAACTAACCGCGCTGCTGCTCGAAGCTGAAGCATCCATCGGGGCCAGGCCAACGGCCATACCACTCATGACACCGGCCCGCAGGAAGCTTCGCCGCGACGAGGAATCGGGCTCATCGTAGCTCGTACTCTTCGATTTCACCGGCATCGACCTTTCGATCCTGTGTTAGCTGCGCCGCTTCCGCGCCCGCGACTCAACCTGTATTTCCGGATATGAGCAAGACAAAGTGCCCGCCATTGCGTGACAAATATCAAGTATCACAAGACTTGAAGGAAAGATCGAGGCGAATCCAATCCATCTTACTTGGAGAAAATTCGCGATAGCAATCCTTTGCTCTTCACCTCGACCTCTTCATCCAGACCGAGCGGCTCCGGCTGCGGCGGAAAAGGTGTTCCGTAAAATGCCGCGCGCGGGTTATGAATGCACAGCCTGTCCGCGGTGTCCTGGCCATACTCCTTCGCCAGCGCTTTGTGCCCGTCGCCTAGATTCGGAGGCCGTGAGGTCACATTGTGCGCGTCACTGGCTAGAAAGTGGACCCAGTTGCGCTTGAGCAGCAAGTTCGAAACCGCCTCGGCGCGCTGCCCAAACCTGCCCAGAAGCGAACCCGCCGTCACCTGCACCACGCACCCCAGGCGAATCCACTCGGCCATCATCTCCGGCTTGGCCTGTAGAGTTGCGTTGCGCTCGGGGTGTGTAATCACCGGCGTCACACCGCTGGCCACAAACTCATACAACGTCTCAGCAATCGAAGGCTGTATGCCGAAGTCGGGAAACTCGACCAGCAGATAGCGAAGACCGTTAATCGTGTACTTCTCCGGATGATTGAGCTGGTCCTGAATATTGTCGTACGTCAGGTGAAAGTCGCAGCCCAGCCCAAACGTAATCCGCCCAGCGGCATAAGCTTCAATCTCAGTCAGCTTCTCCCGATTGATCTCCGGAGTAAACCCCCAGCGATCATTCGCATGCGGAGTGCAAACGATATGCGTGATCCCATTGGCCACGGCCAGGTCGACCATCGCGCATGACATCTCTAAATCTCGCGGCCCATCGTCCAGTCCAAACAGCAAGTGATGATGAATATCGATCATGATCTCGCGTCTACGCGGAAACCCCCAAAGCAGCCACACCCAGAGCCGAGACAAGTGACTGGAAGATGAGCAGCCCGTCCGCCGAGCCCAGCAATCGCTCACTCGACCGGTCGGGATGCGGCATCATCCCCAGCACATTTCGTCCCTCATTTAGAACTCCTGCGATGTTCCCAAGCGACCCATTCGGATTTGCCGCCGCAGTAATCTCGCCATCCCTGTCGCTGTAACGGAATACGATGCGGTCATCACGCTCGAGGTCGACCAACGTCGCCTCGTCGCAGAAGTAGTTGCCTTCCATATGACCAATAGGAATCTGCACCACCTGACCCTGCTTCAACTGGTTGGTGAACGGCGAGTCAGTCGTCTCGGTCCGCAAATGCACCTGCTTGCAGATGTATTTGAGGCCGGAGTTGCGCATCAGCGCGCCCGGCAACAACCCCGCCTCGCACAATATCTGGAAGCCATTGCAGATGCCCAGAACCAGCCCACCACCGGCGGCGAACTTCTTCACCGACTGCATCACCGGCGAGAACCGCGCAATCGCGCCGGTCCGCAAGTAGTCGCCATAGGCAAAGCCGCCCGGAACCAGGATGGCGTCGCAATTTTCGAGCTCCGAGGAGTCATGCCAGAGAAACGTGACCGGCTGATGCGCGATCTCTGCAATGACGTGGTAAGCGTCGTGATCGCAGTTCGATCCAGGAAAAACCAGCACCCCAAATTTCATATATACAGGCTAGCAGGAAGGAAGCAGCCCGACTATCAACACCGTTTATGCGAAGCTCAAACGGTAACTCCGTTTTGGCGCCAGCTCGACCGAAACACTCCCATCCGCATTCGGACGCAACGTCACCGGAGCGCCACCGGTGACGCCGGCAATCTTCTGTCCCTCCGGCGCCCGCAGCGAATATTCACCACCAAACTCCGGCCGAACCGTGGCGGCCACAGCCTTTCCGCTTTCCCAGCGTAGATCGACTTCCACCGCACCCCGCGCCCGCAGACCTTTCACTTCGCCCGCCGGCCAGGCCGCGGGCAATGCCGGAAGCAGATCGATAACTCCCGTATGACTCTGCATCAGCATCTCGGCGATCGCCGCCGTCGCGCCAAAGTTCCCGTCAATCTGAAAGATCGAAGTCTTCCCTGCCGGATGTGTGTCGAAGAGATTCATATTCGTGCTGTGCTTCATCAGCATCTCGAGCGACTCCCATGCCTTATCGCCATCGCCCAGCCGCGCCCAGAAGCAGATCGCCCACGCCCGGCTCCAACCCGTATAAGCGCCACCGTTCGCCAGTCGCCGCTCCAGCGAAATCCGCGCCGCCTTCGCCAGCGCCGGAGTTCCGCGCGGAGTAATCTCCCCACCCGGATACAGCGGATACATATGCGACATATGCCGTTGGCCCGGAGTGCTCTCGGCAAAATCGATCGACCACTCCTGTAGCTGGCCATAGCGGCCCACTTGATATGGAACGAGCCGCGCGCGAGCCGAATCCAGCTTCACCGCGAACTCCGCATCCACTCCCAATTCCTTCGAAGCAGCAATGCAATTGGTAAAGAGTTCGCGAATCAGCGCCATATCCATGGTGCATCCAGCGCTGGTCATCGCCGGCTTTCCATCCGGAGCCGTAAAATCATTCTCCGTCGAGAACGAAGGACAGGTCGTCAAATGCCCCTGCCCATCCTCTATAAGCCAGTCAAGGCAAAACTCCGCCGAGCCTTTCATGATTGGGTAGGCGCGTGCGCGCAAAAACTCCTTGTCGCGCGTGAATCGGTAATGCTCATAAAGATGCGCGCAGAGCCACGGCCCACTCATCCCCCAATTGGCCCACGTCGGCTGTCCTACGCCCATGCCCACCGGGTTCGCTGCGCGCCAAATGTCGATGTTGTGGTGCGTCACCCATCCGCCCAGGCCATAGGTCTCGCGCGACGCCCGCGCGCCGGTCTTACCGAGACCCTCGACCAGGTCAAACAGCGGCCCCGCGCAATCGCTCAGGTTGCACGTCTCCGCCGGCCAGTAGTTCATCTGCACATTGATGTTCGACGTCCAGTTGCTGCTCCACGGAGGCTGCACTTGGTAGTTCCATATGCCCTGCAGATTCGCTGGCTGCGACCCCGGCCTCGAGCTGCTGATCAAGAGATAGCGCCCGTAATAAAAATAAAGCGCCAGCAGCGACGGATCCGGTGCCCCAGCAAAGTTGGCCAGCCGCTCGTCAGTCGGCGTCCCCGCAGCCGAAGTCGGACCAAGCGTGAGCGACACCCGGTCGAAAAGCTTCCTATGGTCGGCAGTATGCCGCTGCAGCAGCGAAGAGTAACTCCGCTTGAGCGCAACATCCAGCTGTTGAATCGCCTTTTCATTCACGGTCGCCTGCGCAGTATCGGGCGCCTGATCAAATCCCAGATAACCCGTCGCCGCTGTCAGCACGATCGTCAAAGTCGTCCCACCTTCAATGACAAGCCGATCCGCCTTTGAAGAAATGCGGCCGCCACCTCCGACGCTAGCCTGCAGCACGGCGGCGTAATACATCCCTTCCCCCGGCACATCCGACATCACTACCGGAGTCTCGCTACCCGGATGCCCCGCGCCCGCCACATGCCTGGGGGCCTTCCCGGCCAGCAGCAGACGATTGCCGCCCATAGCCTTCCCCGATGTCACCAGCGGCCCATCCATCCAAATCGTCGCGTTCAACTGGCCCGGCTTGCCGGCCGACACACGCAGCACGATCGCCTGATCGGGAGCAGAAGCAAACGCCGCCCGCTCAAAGGCGATATCACCCACCTTGTAGCGGGTCGTCGCCACCGCAGATTGCAAGTCCAGCTCGCGACGATACTCCGTCGGCGCGCCGGCGTGAGTGCAATCCACATGCAAGCTACCAACGACCTGAAAGGCCTCCGCAAAAAGCCCCTGCATCTTCTGGCAAAGCTTGTCGGCCAGGTGATAGCCCTTCTGCTCAAGAACGGCTTGACGAATCTGCGGCAGATAATTCTTCGCCTGCAGATTGTTGCCATCGACCGGAAGCCCCGACCAGAGCGTGTCTTCATTCAGCGTCAGAGTCTCTTTCGCGGGATCGGTAGGCACGGGACCTAATCCACGATCGGTCTTTGGGTCTTTCGGATCGGCAGGATCGATCGCGCCCCCGCCAAAGACCATCGCGCCCAATCGCCCATTGCCGATAGGCAACGCGTCAACCCACTGCGACGCCGGCTTCGTATACCAAAGCTTCAGATCGCTAGGCTCAACGGGATTTGCCTGCGCCAATCCAAATCGCTTCGCCAGCGAAATCGTTCCGGCCATCGCCGAGGATGCCGCAATAAAACGCCGACGCGTAAATCGACCCATGAAGTATGCCCTTTCGTGATCACCCAGCGACGCACTCGCTCAAAAACTCTCACAAGTCCGAAGTGTATCGGATGTCACCGATAGCAATGAATTCACTTCGCACTTCGGCCCGATTTAACATCATCTGGAGAATCAAGGAACCTAACAATGAATCCAGATCAGTTCAAATCATCACTGGACGACGATGCTCCCGACCCCAGGTTCTCCGCCCCGCTAGCCGCGCTCTGGTGGGACGCCAAAGGCCACTGGTCCCGCGCCCACGCTCTCGTCGATGACCTCGAAACCCGCGAAGGCATGGCCGTCCACGCCTACCTCCACCGCAAAGAAGGCTCCGACTGGAACGCCGACTACTGGTATCGCCGCTCGGGTCGCGACTTTCACCGTCCCACGCTCGACGCCGAATGGGCCGCATTGGTCGACGGCCTCCTCGGCCTCTCGGAACCGACCTGACCTGACTTGAAGGGGCACGAGTTTACTCGTGCCATTAGGCCAACGAGCCATCGCGGCTTCAGCCGCTGAGGGAACGCTCAATCGACACCTCATCGCCTTTATACTGAGAAGAATCCCGGAACCGAACCTCGAGGAATAAATGGCAGCACTGATCGATGCAATTGACGTCAAGCGCAAAGCTTATTTCGAACTCGACAACACCCCGTACTATTGCCTGGATTCGGACATCAGCACGCCCACCGCGCGCGGCGGTCAGACCCTCGTCCGCCTGAAGATGCGCAATCTGCTCACCAGCGCAGTCTTCGATAAAACCTTCAAAGCGGGCGAAAAATTCAAGGAACCCGATCTCCAGATCGTCCCCGCCTCCTACCTCTACAGCGACGGCGACGGCTCCCACTTCCTCGATCAGGAAACGTATGAGACCCTCACGCTGAGTGAAGAGATGGTCGGCAACGCCCTCGACTTCCTCATCGAAGGCGCGCTGATTCAACTGCATAAGTTCAACGGCAACCCGATCGGCCTCCAACTGCCAACCCAGGTCGAACTCGACATCGTCTACACCGAACCCGGCGTCCGCGGAGACACCTCCAGCGGAAGCGTCACCAAGATCGCCAAATTGCAGACAGGTATCGAGATTCGCGCTCCCCTTTACATCAAGGATGGCGAAAAAGTGAAGGTATCAACCGAAACAGGCGAATTCGCCGGCCGCGCGTAGGCGGCAAGACACGCCCAGTGGAAGCTGTTGGCCTGATGATCTAATGCTTCCGACGATTTGACTCGAACTGTCCGCCGGATATCGCGATGCCGTCACCTTCTTCGTATTGATCCGGAACTGGCGCGCGGTCTGCGTTAGTGGTGATCCAAACTCTCAAGTCCAACCAGATTTGATCTTGCCACTTACACAATGATCTGGTTGACATCATCGATCGGTCTACGTAAAGGAGCGGAGTATTCGTATCTTTAACTTTCCCCAAAGCTCCGGTCTGTCCAATGGCGCAATCACTGTGACCTTTCGATCTCTAATCTCATAGCGGAATGTCCCATCATCTTCGGAATATTGAAGATCGGGCGCTATCGAAGCGTCTACATGTGACGTCGCTGGTTGAGCTGCGAGAGTTAGGTGCACCTAGAAATTGGATTCGTCTTTATAGGGAACTCCGATTCGGGCAGAGTTATAACCGTAAGTCTTCTCCAACAACTGCCAATGATTCGAATAATCTGCAATCACCCGCAGCGCCGTACGGTGGTCGGCATAATCGATAATAAGATCCCCTCTGGGAGTTTTCTTCGGGGACTCGGACCGGTTGTGACGCTCTCGATTCATCGGTCGATTATCTCTTACAAGTATCTCGCTTACAAAAGTCTCCGCGACTCTACATCAATTCATCCACAAAAGCCTTAGCCATTTCCGGAGCCAACCGGTACTCCTGGTGCACCAACGGCCCAGCCTTTAACACCGGGTCCGCCTCATTCAGCGAAGGCAAATCGGTTCGCTCAAAGAATCGTCCGATCGGAATCTCATCGCCCCACATCAGCGACTTCTCCATCGCCGCGCCCCAATCGGTTGGATCGTACTCCGGATTATCTTCCAGCTTCTTCACCCGCGGCTTAAACCACAGGAAGGTGTTGTCGTGGTTATAAGTCACACAAGGACTGAAGACATCAATAAACGAAAACCCCTTATGCTGAATGCCGCGCTTGATCAACTCAGTAAGATGCTTTTGGTCAGCACTAAAACCGCGGGCAACAAAGGTCGCCCCCGCAGCCAGTGCGATCGAAATGGGATTGATCGGGTTCTCAATATTTCCATACGGCATGCTCTTGGTCTTCATCCCAAGCCGGCTCGTCGGAGAAGTCTGCCCCGTCGTCAGCCCATAAATCTGGTTGTCCATCACAATGTAGGTCAGATCGACATTGCGGCGCATGGTATGCATAAAGTGGTTTCCGCCAATGCCAAAGCCGTCGCCGTCGCCGCCTGTGACCAGCACGGTCATCGCATGGTTAGCCAGCTTAAATCCCGTCGCCACAGCCAACGACCGCCCATGCAGCGTATGCATGCCATAGGTATCGATGAACCCCGGAAAGTTGGAAGAGCACCCGATGCCGCTGATCGTCGCGACCTCATGCTTTGGAATCTGTAGCTCGACCAGCGCCTTCTGCACCGCGGCCAGTACGCCGAAATCGCCGCATCCAGGGCACCAGTCCGGATCCACCTTCCCTTTGAAATCCGCCATCGCGATTGGTTTTGGAAGCTCTACTTCAGTCGCCATCTTTATTTCTCCTTAGAGCGGAAACGGATTAAGGTACGCGCCCGGCTGGCCACCCGGCAAAGATTCTTACTCAGACCATAATTTCGTGCGCAGGAACCGATAGTTTGGTCTTGCCTGCAAGCTGCTCTTTGACTGCTTCCACAATGTGGTGTGGCATAAAAGGCTCGCCGTCATATTTGCGAATATGCCCGTCCGCAACGAAGCTCGTCTCGCTCCGCAGATAACGTGCAAACTGCCCACTGAAATTGTTCTCGACGATAATGGTGTGGCGAGCGCCCTTGAGCAGATCCATGATCGCGTCCCCATGCAACGGCACCAGCCAGCGAATCGGAAGATGATTCACTGAGATGCCCTCGTCGCGCAGCAACTCGCAAGCCTCGTCGATAACTCCATAGGTCGAGCCCCAACCGATGAGCGTCACCTCTGCATCGGGCGGCCCAAGAAGCTCAGGCTTAGGCACCGAAGCTTCGATACCATCCACCTTGCGCATCCGCTTTTCCATCATCGCCCGTCGCTTGACCGAGTTCGTATACTCGTCGCTGATCAGCACCCCGTCTTCATCGTGCTCATCGCTCGAGACCACATGCGTGTGCCCCGGCACGCCCGGAACCACCCGCGGAGAAACCCCGCTCTCCGTGATCTTGTAGCGCTTGTAAGGCTCGTGTTCACCTGTTCCGTTCGAAGTAATTAGCTCTCCGCGATCGACTTCGGGGTAAAAGTCCAACACCTTCGGATCGACGCTCAACCGCCCCTCAGAGAGCAACAAATCGCAAAGCACGATCCCCGGACATTGAAACCGGTCCGCAATATTGAATATCTCCGGAATCAGCGTGAAGCAGTCGCCAATATCGAGAGGCGCCGCAATCACTCGCGGATAATCCCCAAAAGCCGCCCCCAGCATCTGCCAAAGGTCGCCCTGCTCGGTCTTCGTCGGCACGCCCGTCGACGGGCCCGCACGCTGGCAATCGATCACCACAATCGGAATCTCCGCCTGCGCCGAAAGCCCAAGCGCCTCGGTCATCAACGCGAAGCCGCCGCCTGAGGTCGCGCACATCGCGCGCACTCCCGCATGCGCCGCGCCGATCGCCATGTTGATCACGCCGATCTCGTCCTCAACCTGACGCACCATGATGTTCGCCTTCCGCGCATGGTCGGCAAACCAGTGCAGCACCCCGGTCGACGGGCTCATCGGGTAAGCCGAATAAAACTTCACCCCAGCCGCCGCGCCACCCATCGCCATCGCCGCATTCCCGCTCAGCACCGCATAGCGCGTGTCGGTCATCGGCAGCGGCCACGCAAACGGCTTGAAATTCTGCGAGGCATAGTCATAGCCGGCCCGCGCCAGGCTCACGTTCTCGTCAATCACCGACTGCTCTTTTTTTCGGAACTGCTCGGCCAACACGCTCTCCAGCGCGGCAAATCCAACCCCCATCATGCTCAGCCCAGCGCCGATAGCCAGCGTGTTTTGCGCGACCTTGTTGCGGCTGATGTCGGCCAACTTCGACACCGGGATCGGACAAAGCTGCACACCCGCAGCCGCCGTCCCCGGCTTAATCAGGTCGGCGTTGTAAAGGCACGCGCCGCCCGCCCCGAGCAGACTCAAGTGCCGATCCATCGTATCCTGATTAAGCGGAATCAGCAGATCGATCCGGTCGCCGCTGTTAGAAATCTTCTCCGGCCCGGTGCGAATCGTCAGAAATGTATGACCACCACGAATAATCGACTGATACGCGTTGTACGCATTCAAATGCAGCCCGCGCCGGCTGAAAATCTTTGCGAATATGTCGCCGGGCGTAGCCACACCCTGACCGGCGGCGCCCCCAATACCGATAGAGAAGGACTGCCTCATAGAACACTCACCCAGGCTGGGCAGCCAAGTTTCAGAGCCTCGCCGCCAGAAAATTTCGAGCAGCAGGATTGTACGGCGCGACTGGAAACTCAAGCAAGTGCAGCCCAAAGGCCCGTGATCCCTGGCGTCAGATCACCGGTCCTCGGCCTTGCAGTCCCTAGTCCCTAGTCTCTAGTCCCTAGTCATGCGATACTCGCCATTGCCCGGCTTCGCCGCAATAAAGAGGAAAAGCAATGCCCGAATTACAACACCAATCCGGCTTTGGAAATGAATTCGCCACCGAGGCCCAACCGCACGGCCTCCCCGCCGGCCAAAACGCCCCCCAGAAACATCCCCTCGGCCTCTACACCGAACAAGTCAGCGGCTCCGCCTTCACCGCTCCACGCGGCCAAAACCGCCGCACCTGGATGTACCGCATCCGCCCCTCGGTCGTCCACGAACCCTACCAGCCATTCCCCGCGCAAACCCTGATGCGCAGTGGCCCGTTTGACGAGGAGCCAACCCCACCTAACCAGATGCGCTGGGACCCGCTACCCTTCCCCACCAAGCCGACCGACTTCGTCGAAGGCATCACTACCATCGGCGGCAACGGCAGCCCCGACGCGCAAGAAGGCGTCGGCGTCCACATCTACGCCGCAACCGCGTCCATGACCGACCGCTTCTTCTACTCCGCCGACGGAGAGATGCTCATCCTCCCCCAGCAAGGAGCAGTGCGCTTCCACACCGAGTGCGGCATCATCGAAGCCAAGCCCGGTGAACTCGTCGTTATCCCCCGCGGCATCAAGTTCCGCGTCGAACTATTGGATGACAAAGCCCGAGGCTACATCTGCGAAAACTACGGCCAACCCTTTCGCCTGCCCGATCTCGGTCCCATCGGCGCCAACGGCCTCGCTAACCCGCGCGACTTCCTAACCCCCGTCGCCGCCTTCGACGACCGCGAAGGAGAATTCCACGTCGTCTCCAAATTCCTCGGCCGCCTCTGGATCGCGCCCTTCAACCACTCCCCGCTCGATGTCATCGCCTGGCACGGAAACTACGCGCCTTACAAATACGACATGGCCCGCTTCAACACCATCAACACGGTCAGCTTCGACCACCCCGACCCGTCGATCTTCACCGTGCTCACCTCGCCGTCAAACTCGCACGGCACAGCCAACGTCGACTTCGCAATCTTTCCCCCACGCTGGCTCGTCGCCGAACACACCTTCCGCCCACCCTGGTTTCACCGCAACATGATGAACGAGTTTATGGGACTCATCTACGGCGAGTACGACGCCAAAGCCGAAGGCTTTCTCCCCGGCGGAGCCAGCCTGCACAACTGCATGTCCGGCCACGGCCCCGACGCCGACACCTTCGAGCGCGCCACCCACGCCGAACTCAAACCCGTGTACATCAAAGACACGCTGGCCTTCATGTTCGAAACGCGCATGGCCGTCCGGCCCACCCGCTATGCGCTAGAGTCTAAAATCCTCCAGCACGAATACTACGAATGCTGGCAAGGACTAAACCGCAACTTCACCGGCTGAAAGGGTGGCCCTTTCAAGCTATATGTTGGTCGGGGTGGCCCATTCAAGCCTGCCGTTGGCTTGAGTGGGTTCACAATCGCGGCTCTCAAAACAAATGTCCTCCTGAGGCAAAGCCGAAGGAATCTGTTGTTTCAGCAATGAGGGTGCCCCATCCTTCGCGTTCTTTGCGAAGGGTGGGTGGAACAAATCTCACCCCAAACAAATGTCATCCTGAGGCAAAGCCGAAGGATTTGTGGCCGTTGAAGGGGCACGGCTTCAGCCGTGCCATTAAAACATCAGAAATTGACGGGGCTTCAGCCCCTGAGGTTAAATTCTGCAAACGCAACCAGACTTCTGGAGCCAACAAAGCTGGGTAGAATCAGCCAACGACCCAGCGATCGGATTTCCTCTGCAAAGCCTTCCGTACTGCGCCATCGCGAGTGGTGAAACCGCACACCTCGGCATCGCCATAGGTAGCTTCATTCTCGATTTACATAAACTCAGCCACGCTGGGTTCCTTGACTCCTTGGGCGACAAGATCAAGTGCGCCTGCCTTGTACCAAGTCTTAATGTGCTAATGCGCTGCGGCCGCGAGGATTGGAATTCGCTTCGTGCAACCTTGATCCGCTTGTTGCAAGATGAAGCCGAGCGCGACATCGTCGAACCCCTATTGACCCCGGCCGCACAGGCCCGCTTCGTCAAACCAGTCGCCGTCGGAGACTACACCGACTTCTACGCCTCCATCCACCACGCCACAAACGTCGGCAAACTCTTCCGCCCCGACCAGCCCTTGCTGCCCAACTACAAATGGATTCCCATCGGCTACCACGGCCGCGCCTCATCGCTGGTCATAAGTGGAACCGACATCCGCCGCCCCAGCGGCCAAACCAAACCACCCGAAGCCAGCAGACCCACCTTCGCCCCAACAACACAGCTCGACTACGAACTCGAAGTCGCCGCCTACATCGGCACGGGAAATCCCCTCGGCGAACCCATCCCCATCGCATCCGCCGAACAACACATTTTCGGCCTCTCGCTGCTCAACGACTGGTCCGCCCGCGACATCCAGTCGTGGGAATACCAACCCCTCGGGCCGTTTCTCGGCAAGAGCTTCGCCACCAGTGTCTCGCCGTTTGTCATCCCAATAGAAGCCCTGCAACCCTACCGAGTCGCCCCCGAACCCCGCGCACCCGTCGACCCCGAACCGCTCGCATATCTCGCAAGCAAAGCGCTGGAAGCAATCGACCTCACCGTCGAGGTCTTCCTCTCAACCGCGAAGATGCGCGAAGCCTCTCAGCCTCCGCACCGCATAAGCACCGGCAATCTCCGCGACCTCTATTGGACATTCCCCCAGATGATCGCCCACCACACCAGCAACGGCTGCAATCTAATTCCCGGAGACCTGCTCGCCAGCGGAACCATCTCCGGGCCAAACCCAGGCTCGCAAGGCTGCCTCCTCGAAATAACCCAGCGCGGAGCCAACCCGATCCATCTCCCCAACGGCGAACACCGCACCTTCCTCCTCAACGGCGACGAAATCATCCTCCGCGGCCACTGCGAAAAACCCGGCTTCCCTCGCATCTGCCTCGGCGAATGTTCAGGCACTAGCGTGCCCGCCGCGCCTTGCTAAGGGCGTACGATGAAAAGGAAAGCAGGAACCCAACCATGAGACCATCGGAGGCCCTCACAGCGCATCGCAACGAACTGCGTCAGCTCGTCAGCCGCTACGGCCTTTCGCATCCGCGCGTCTTCGGCTCCGCTGTCCACGGAACCGATACCGATGAGAGCGACCTTGACTTGCTCGTGGAACCGAGTGAATCCACTACTCTCCTGACAATCGCCGGTTTGAAGCTCGATGCTGAGCAATTACTGGGAGTGCCGGTTGCCGTATTGACCCCCAACGGGTTGCCGCCAAAGTTCCGCAATGAAGTGCTTCAGCACGCACAGCCTCTATGAAGCATCCGGAACGGGTCGAGGATTATCTGCAACACATCGCAGAAGCGATTGAAAGAGCAGCAAGCTGCCTGCAGCCTATCCCCGACATCACAGCGTTCCAACAAGCGCAACAGGCCCAGGACGCTGTGATTCGCAACATCGAGATCATCGGCGAGGCCGTAAACAAGATCAACGCCTCCGCGCCCGACTTCATCAAAGAACATCCTGAAATTCCCTGGGCCGAGATGCGCGGCATGCGCAACGTGGCGATCCACGAATATTTCTTCGTTGATCTAGAAATAGTATGGTCGACCGTTAAGGTGGATTTCCCCAAGCTGAAGCAACAAATCGACTCGTTATTGCGTCGCTAGCTCTGCGAGATGACCTAAATCCTTCCAAGATCGAAATTGCCTGCCGCGAATCCCATCACGTATCGTCAAAGCATGGCGGTAACGCTCGACATTCCTGCCGAGATCGAAGCGGAGTTGGTCGCCGCAGCGCGAGCACAGGGCGTGCCGGTCTCCGATTACGTGCGAGATTTCATCCTCGAACGTTATCACGAAGACTCCGAAGACATCCGCACGGCATCCGAGCGATTGACCGATCCCAAGCCCGGACTCACCTCCAGCGAGCTACGAAAAAGAGTTGGCCCGTAAGACGGAACACACAGTTGTTTAGGTGTGCTAGCCTGCGGGAATGAATAGCCTTCGCGTTGACTGGGAAATGTATGCGATACCAGTGCTGTCGTTATGCGCGATTGTTTTGCTTCTCATCGTAGCGAATTTCTTCGCGGAACGTGCGTTCAAATCGCAACCAGAGTTCCGCCGTCGCACCTACTTTTGGCTCAAAAGTGTAGGGCTCGCATACTTAGCTTCGATGATACTGGCGGTCTTCATCGGTTCACTCTACGCAGGTTTGTGTTTTCCTTTGTTTCTTCTGATCGCGTTTTTTGTGTTGCGGAGACGACCCGGAACCGCCGCCCTCAAAGAATAAGCGATCTGACTAGCTATTTGATAGCAACACTCCGTTTGACAGCCCTTTCCCCCAAGAGCGATTCTGACCTGTGCCCCAGAAGCCCCCGCACACTGCGGGAATAGCGTCCCCGGGCAAGCAGCAGGAGAAAGAATCATGGCAACCCTCGTCGAAAAGCTCCCCCAAACTCATCAAGACTTTCTCCCCCTCGAAGGCACCGACCACATCGAGTTCTACGTCGGCAACGCATGGCAGGCGGCCTACTTTTACCGCGCCGCCTTCGGCATGAAACTCGTCGCCTACGCCGGCCCTGAAACCGGCCTTCGCGATCGCGCCTCCTACGTTCTTCAGCAGGGAAAAGTCCGCTTCGTCCTCACCACCGCGCTGCGCCCCGATTCCGAGATCGCGCAGCACGTCCACAAGCACGGCGACGGCGTCCGCGCCATCGCCCTCGTCGTGCAGGATGCAGCCTCTGCATGGCGCGAAACCACCAGCCGCGGCGCAAAATCTATCGAAGCACCCAAGACCCACACCGACGAACACGGCCAGGTCGTCACCGCCAGCATCGCGGCTTATGGTGACACGGTCCACACCTTCGTCGAGCGCAAAGGTTACTCAGGCCCGTTCCTACCCGGCTACCACGCTCAACACCACGACACCGTCGCACACCCGGTCGGCCTCATCCACATCGACCACATCGTCGGCAACGTCGGCTGGAACGCCATGAACGAGTGGGTCGACTTCTACGCCAAGGTCATGGGCTTCTCGCTCTACCAGCACTTCGACGACAACGACATCTCGACCGAATACTCCGCGCTCATGTCCAAGGTGATGGCCAACGGCAACGGCTACGTCAAGTTCCCCATCAACGAACCCGCCGAAGGCCGCCGCAAATCGCAGATCGAGGAATATCTCGACTTCTACGACGGCCCCGGAGTCCAACACATCGCCCTCGCCACCAAAGACATCCTCACCACCGTCAGCGAAATGCAAAAGCGCGGCGTGAAATTCCTCACCGTTCCCCACTCCTACTACGCCGAGCTGCAAGACCGCGTCGGCAAAATCCACGAACCCCTCGAGGAGCTCGAACGCCTCGGCATCCTCGTCGATCGCGACGACGAAGGCTACATGCTCCAGATCTTCACCCGCCCCGTCGAAGACCGCCCCACCGTCTTCTACGAGATCATCCAGCGCAAAGGCAGCCGCAGCTTCGGAAAAGGAAACTTCAAAGCCCTCTTCGAAGCCATCGAACGCGAACAAGAAGCCCGCGGCAATCTCTAGCCCTCGTTTGATTTGGTCTTTCTTGCAATGAAATACGTCGACTAGTTTTTCTGAAGGGGCACCGCTTCAGCCGTGCCATAAAGAATGAGAGGAATGCGGCTTCAGCCGCTGAGGGAAACTCCATGCAACGGCGCGATTTTGTCAAAGCTCTGATGGCGGCCTCGCTCGCAACGAAGGAAATGCTGGGCCAGCAATCAACCACCCAGGTTCCCTCGGCCGTCAAAACCGCTGCAGCCGCCGCACAACAAGCGCCATTGAATCCGCCCGCTGTCGCCCCGGCGCCCGTCCCCTGGATGCACGGCCTCATGGAAGCCAAGCCGCTTCCCATCGGCTCACTCGCGCCCGACTCCATCGCCCAGACCAATGCGAATTTCTTCACCGACCACCAATTCGCCGCGCTTGAGCGCTTCGCAGAAACCATGGTGCCCCCCTACAACGGCTATCCCGGAGCCGTCGAGGCCGGCACACCCAAATTCCTCGACTTCCTCATCGGTGTCTCACCATCCGATCGCCAGCGCCTCTATCAGTCAGGACTCGACCGCCTTAACGCAGAAGCCACCCAGAAATTCAACGTCGCCTTCGCCGAACTAACCGCCGAGCAAGCCGATCAACTCATCCGCCCCTGGCTCCGCACCTGGATGGAAAACAATCCCCCGACCGAGCCCTACGCGAACTTCATCAACGTAGCCCACACCGACATCCGCGAGGCCACACAGAATTCACCGGCCTGGGCCGATGCCCAACAGGCCAAAGGGCAACAACCCCGCGAAGATCTCTACTGGTACCCCATCGACCCCGACCTCCATCGCGACAATTCAGCGCCCAACCATCGGCCCACACCAACCCATCGGCCCACATGATTCCAACAACGCGGGCGCCCGCGTTCCTGTCTTTCGGACGTGAGTCGGATCGCAATCGCCAATCTCAAAACAATAGTCGCTGAGCGAAGCTCGCGCCGCGACCGGAGCGAAGGATCTGCGGTGTCAGCGATGAACTCTTTGGCACCGTCTTCGGCTGCCCGCAAACCCGATAAACTAGAAGAATCGGCCTAGGCCCTAGTCGCTAGTCCCTGCTCTTCCCATGGACCTCCAGGAAAAAATCCGGACACTCCCCACCAAGCCAGGGGTCTACTTGTACAAAAATGCCGACGGAGAGGTAATCTACGTCGGCAAGGCCAAGAACCTCCGTTCTCGCGTTCGTTCGTATTTGCTCGAAGCCAGCCAGGCCAACGCCAAGACCGGCTCGCTCATGCGCGAGGCCGTCGACCTCGACTACATCCTCGTCGACAACGAGCGTGAAGCCCTTGCCCTTGAAAACAATCTCATCAAGCAGCGCAAGCCCCGCTTCAACATCCTTCTCCGCGACGACAAGACCTACCCTTACGTGAAGTTAACGCTCGGCGACCGCTATCCCAAGGTCTTCGTCACCCGCAAGCTGCGCAAAGACGGAAGCGCCTACTACGGTCCCTATTTCCCGGGCAACCTCGCCCATCGCATCGTCGAGCTCATCCATCGCAGCTTCCTGCTGCCAAGCTGCAAGCTCGACCTCTCCCGCTATCACGCGCGCCCCTGCCTGCAGTACTACATCAAACGCTGCCTGGGGCCCTGCGTCGAAAATCTCACCACTCCGGAGATCTACCGCGAGGCCGTCCGCGACGCGCAGATGTTTCTCGATGGCCGCCAGGCCGAACTCGGCCGCTCCATCGAACAGCGCATGAACGAGGCTGCCGCCAACGAGCAGTTCGAACTCGCCGCGAAATATCGCGACCTGCTCATCACTGTCAATCAAATGCAGGACAAGCAGCGCATCGCCACCACCGACGGCGACGAATCCGACGTCTTCGGCTACCACTACGAAAACGGCATGGTCGCCGTCAACCTCTTCCATTTGCGCGGCGGAAAGATCGTCGACCGCCGAGAATTCTTTTGGGAGGAGCTGCCGGAATTTCTCGAAGCCGACTCAGAAGGCAATATTGATACCGACGTTGTTACATATTCAACTGAAGCCACGCCAAAAGCCCTCGGAAATAGCAACCCTCTGCACGAACCGCTCCCGTTCGAAGCCGGAGCATTCTTCTCCGCGCTCCTCAAGCAGCTCTATATCGACCAGCATTACGTTCCCCGCACCATTTACATCCCTGTCGACTTCGCCGATCGTGCCGCGCTCGCGACTCTGCTCTGCGAACGCACCAATCACAAGATAGAGATCGCCGTCCCCCAGCGGGGAGAGAAGCGCTCACTCGTCGACCTCGCCGGCCAGAACGCCAAGCAGAGCTACGACCAACGCTTCCGCGTCTTGCAGCCCAGCCAGAAAGCGATTCAAGAAAGCTTGCAGGACATCCTCACCCTCCCGGAACTTCCCCGCCGCATCGAGTGCTTCGACATCTCCCACATTCAGGGCGCGGAAACCGTAGCCTCCATGGTCGTCTGGGAAGACGGCGCAATGAACAAGTCAGCTTATCGAAAATTCCAAATCAAGACCGTCGAAGGAGTCGACGATTTCGCCTCGATGCACGAAGTCGTTACCCGACGCTACAAACGTCTCGCCGAAGAGAACAAGCCGATGCCGAGTCTAATCCTCATTGACGGCGGACTGGGCCAGCTCCACGCCGCCGCCGCGGCGCTCGAAGCCTTAGGGATCACCACGCAGCCGCTCGCTTCCATCGCCAAACGAGAAGAGATTATTTACCTCTATGGGCAGGAGGACGACCCCATCGTCCTCGACCGCCGATCTCCGGTGCTTCATCTCGTTCAGCGCGTCCGCGATGAATCGCACCGCTTCGCCATCACCTACCACCGAAAGCGCCGCGAGATGCGCGACCGCGACTCCGAACTCCTCGCCATCCCCGGAGTCGGAGCGCTCACCCGCACCCGCCTCGTCGAACACTTCGGCAGCGTCCGCAGCGTGAAAGAGGCTGACATCGCAGCTCTCACCGCCGTGGTTCCCCGCAAAACCGCCGACGCGATTTACGGCTTCTTTCATTCCGAAGAACGCGACAAAGGCGATCCATTCCCCATTCTCCAATGACCCCTCGCAAGCGGATGCGATATCGTGGGAGACATGTCCGTCGCCCCAGATACACGAGTCGATGCTGATCTCAGGCGGACCCTCCAATTCGCGGCCATCTTCGCCCTGATCAAGCTCGCCCTCCAGGTTGGCGCGACCATCTACACTACGCACATCGGGTACGGCTACTTCCGCGACGAGTTCTACTACATCATCTGCGGACGCTTCCTCGACTGGGGCTACGTCGACCACTCGCCGATGGTCGCCTTGCAGTCTCGGCTCGCCGTCCTGCTCTTCGGCAAATCGCTGGTCGGCATTCGCATGTTCTCCGCGCTGGCCGGCGCGGCTCGCGTCTTCCTCACCGGACTCATCGCCTGGTCGCTCGGCGGCCGTCGTCCGGCGCAATTCCTCGCCATGCTCGCGGTAATCGTCGCACCCTGCTACATCGGTGGCGACGGCTATCTCTCGATGAACTCCTTCGAGTCCATCTTCTGGATGGCCTGCATCCTCACTCTCATCTGGATCGTCCGCGGAGCCTCACCCAAATGGTGGCTGCTCGTCGGCATCTTCGCCGGACTCGGCCTCGAAAACAAGCCCTCGATGACCTTCTTTCTCGTAGCGCTTGTCTTCGGCCTGCTAGTCACTCCGCAGCGCCGCCTGCTATGGAATCGCTGGTTCGCCGGAGCAATTGCGCTGACTATTCTGCTCGCGCTTCCCAATCTGCTCTGGCAGATAAGCCATCATTGGCCAACGCTCGAGTTCCTCCACAACGGCCGCATTGAAAATAAGAATGTCACAGTCAGCCCCGGCATCTTCATCCTCGAACAGATATCGACCCTCCACCCGCTCAATGTCTTCATATGGGGAACAGGCCTGATCTGGCTATTCACCTCGCCACGCGCCAAAGGCTTTCGCTGGATCGGCGCGACCTATCTCTTCTTCCTCGCGCTCATGATGACGCTCCATGCCAAGGACTACTACCTCGTCGCCATCTACCCCATGCTCTTCGCCGCCGGTGGACTCGCCTGGGAAGGCACGGCTCCAGAATCCAAAGCGCGTGTCTGGCGAATCTCCGCCGCCGCCACCGTCCTCATCATCACCGCCGCCATTATCTTCCCCATGGCCTCGCCAGTGCTGCCACCCGAGCAATGGCTGCGCTATACACAGGCACTTCACCTGACCACGAAGGCACAGGAAAAATACTCAAGCGGCCCGCTACCTCAGTTCTATGCAGACCGTTTCGGATGGCAGGAGATGGTCGACCAGATCACCCGCGTCTACAATTCTCTCTCCCCCGAAGACAAAGCGAGAGTCGGCATCTATTGCTCCAATTACGGAGAAGCCAGCGCCGTCAACTTCCTCGGCCAGGGCCTGCCCTTCGCCATCAGCGGACATAACAACTACTTTCTCTGGGGACCTCATGGCTACACCGGGGAAGTGATGATCCTCGTCACTGGAGACTCCGTCGAGAGCCTTAAGGAGTATTACTCCGACGTCCAGATCGTGGGAGAAATGGACCACCCGTACTCGATGGGCTTCGAGCACCGACACATCTTCCTCGCCCGCGGCCGCAAGTTCGATCTCATCTCCGCCTGGGCAGATCGCAAGCACTATATCTGATTGCTGGATGAGCGGAGATTAGGCTTCAAAGTCTCCATAAACTCGGCAGGCTTTTTCCCTTAGGAAAAAGCCTGCAAAACGAGCCCAGATACTCTACCCCGATCCTGCCTTTGTTTTAGTGGCCAACATTGGCGGTATCGGTGCTGCCGGGCAGAGGTGAGACGGCCAGCAGAATCTCTGTCGCATTGTCCAGACGGATATTCGAAGTTTTGTTCGTCAACACTCCCGAATTGTCCGATTGGACCGCGCTGTGCAGGCTCACTCCCGGCAATTCACCCGCAGGCTGGTCGAACGAGTCTGTGCTCGTCACCTTTGCCGGAGCATTGGGAAGCGTGTTCTGCGGTCCCATCGCAACCAGCGTCGCCTTGATCGGCACTTCTTTGCCCTTGATCTTGGCCTTATCGAAAATCAAAGTCAGCGTGGCCGGGCTCTTGTCATGCGAAGCCTGCACATCGACAATCCGCCCAAGCAGCTGCGTGCCGCGGGGAAGAGTCAATCCTTCCGGCGTTTCGATCGGGTTAATAAGTTTCGCAGTAACGACCTGGCCCGCAGCCGCGTCTTTCGTATCAAGGGAGTGGCCCAGCAACGCGGACCCCGGCGTCAACTGCGCGCTTGGTGATTGAGCAAAGGCCGACCCGCTTCCGGAAAATGCCGAGAGCAGCGCTGCAATGGAGAGCGAAGTGATAGCAATTCGTTTCATGAGAAAACTCCTTTATGAATGGAATAAGAGTGACTTGTTACACAACATGAGGTGGGTTGGAACGCTTAAGCCGCAGAACGGATTAATTCCGGTGGCCTTGACTGGTCGGGAGGGGTATTTCCCAACTAGCGATTACAACAAAAGCAAGGTAGATAATGCGGAGCCATCAGTTACACCAGGACGTCAGCTGGAAGAAAGCCACATTGGCAGCTTTCAATCCATCGTCAAAACCCTGTTGCAAATTAGACGCGCGAGCGCGGCGAAAAGGCTCAATAACAACTCTGACGTTTGTTCACATTGCTTTACGCAAGAACCACCCTGCATTGAACAACGCTTCTAATTCTCCAATCTCAACAGGATTATTTCGTCAGTGTCGTCAAGCTCCCGTGTACAACATCTGCAACTCTGTCGCAGCCATACTCGACACTGCGTCGTGTATTCGTTCTACTGATTCCGCAGGCAATGCGTGAGAGGAGCAGATGGAGAAACTGACCCGCACCATCCCATGGCTGTTCGACTCACGCCACGGTCTGACCAACCATCTCATCCCGCGATGGATCTTCCTCCGCGCCCTCGGATTGATCTACTTCTCGGCCTTTTATTCCATGCTCTTTCAAATCGACGGACTCATCGGCCCGCAAGGAATTCTGCCTGCCAATGATTACCTCGCCGCCGTCGCGCAATCGCTCCCCGGCCACAACCGTTTCTGGTTCGCGCCATCGCTCTTCTGGATTTCTTCCAGTTCACACATGCTGATGGCCGTCACCTGGCTCGGCCTGCTCGCCGCGGCCTGCGCCTTTCTCAACCTCTGGCCGCGACCCAGCCTCTTCATCTGCTTTGTCTGCTTTCTCTCGTTCGTCTCATCCTCAAGCGACTTCTCCAGCTACCAATCGGACGGCATGCTGCTCGAGGCCGGATTCATCTCGCTCTTCCTCGCCCCGCCTGGCCTGCGCCCTGGCTGGGGAGCAAAACACCCACCCATCCGCGCCAGCTATTTCCTTCTTCTTTGGGAGTGGTTCCGCATCTACTTCGAATCCGGCCTGGTCAAGATCCTGAGCGGCGATCCCCAATGGCGCAATCTCACTGCCCTCGATGACTACTACCAGAACGGACCGCTCCCGAGCTGGATCGGATGGTACGCCGCCCATCTTCCCCACTGGTTCCACACCGCAACCACGGCCGGCACGCTCTTGCTCGAATTCGTCGTCGTGCTGATGCTCTTCTTTCCCCGCCGCGTCCGAGTCATTTGTTTCTGCATCGTCACGCCCTGGCAGATCGGCGTCATCCTCACCGCCAACTACACCTTCCTCAACTATCTGGTGCTCGCGCTTGGCTTTCTCCTGCTCGACGACAACCTGCTCCGTCGCTTTGTCCCTGAACGTTTCAAACTCCCCCCAACCGTCGACTTCACCGAAGACGCGTCACCCCCACCCGAAGACGAGGAATCGCCAAAACCCTCGCGAATCTCGCTGCATCTTCACAGAGTCGCCATCGTCGCGGTCTTTCTCACCTGGATCGGCTATGCAACCACCGCGGAGTTGGTCGGCATGTTGATCCATCCAAACCCGTTGTCCACCGCTCCCATCGAAGCCCTCGAACCATTTCGCATCGCCAATGAATACGGCCTCTTCGCCGTCATGACCCGGGGCCGCTACGAGATCGAGTTCCAGGGCTCCAACGACAATCAGAACTGGACACCCTATCCCTTCCGCTACAAACCCCAGGCGCTCAACGAGGCGCCCGGTCTCTACGCACCCTACCAACCCCGCTTCGATTGGAACCTCTGGTTCGCCTCGCTTGGCGACTGGCGTCAGAACCAGATCGTGCCCATCGCCGAAGAAAAGCTCCTCGCCAATGACGGCACCGTCCTTCATCTCTTTCGGGGCAATCCGTTTCCAACATCGCCGCCGCGATATGTGCGTGCTGTCCTCTGGCAATACTGGTTCACGTCGATGAAAGAGAAGCGCCTCACCGGCAACTGGTGGCGGCGAACTCTGCTCGGCCAATACGCGCCAACCCTCACTTACAGCGTGGACGGAAAGATCGCCGTAGCCGGTGAGCCCGACGAACTATCACCCCACCAATAGCGGCTTGGCAAAATCAAATCTGAGCATCCTGAAGCGGCATGGTACTCTTGCACCACCCATGACCACTGCGGACCCGGCCCAAACCGCCGCACCCGTGCAGCCCGGCGACCTTCCACGTGTACTCGGCGTCTCCCACGCCACCGCCATCGTCGTAGGCACCATCATCGGCAGCGGCATCTTCCTCGTCCCGCAGGAGATGATGCGCGCCGTCGGCTCCTCCAGCATGGTGTATCTCGCCTGGATCGTTGGCGGTCTGCTTTCGCTATTCGGCGCCATGACCTACGCCGAGCTCGGCGCCATGATGCCCGCTACCGGCGGTGAATACGTCTACCTCCGCGGAGCCTACGGCGACCTGCCCGCTTTTCTTTACATGTGGACGTGGTTCTCCGTCGCCAAGCCTGCCTCGATTGCCTCTGTTACCACCGGCCTCGCCCGCGTGCTCGCTATCTTCCCTGCGCTGGCCTGGCTCGACGGCGTCGCCATGCATGGTCGCTGGGAGATCACCTGGTCGCAAGTCTTCGCCATCGCCGCCACCTGGCTGATTACCGGACTCAACTACCTCGGCATCCGCAAGGCCGGAGACTTCCAGCTCTTCTTCACCTGGCTCAAGGGCGCGCTGATTCTGGTCATCGCCGGCTTCTGCTTTGTGTCAGCGAAGGGGAGCGTGCTGAACTTCCACACATTTTTCCCTGGCGCTCACGGTGGCTTCGGCGGATTCATGATCGCCCTCATCGCCGCCCTCTGGGCCTACGACGGCTGGAACGACCTCACCATGGTCGCCGGCGAGGTTCGCCGCCCCGAGCGCAGCCTGCCCATCGCGCTCATCTTCGGCCTCTTCATCGTCGGCGTCCTCTACATGGCGACGAACGCGGCTATTCAATACATCCTGCCCGCAGCACAGATCGCCGCCTCGCCCCGACCGGCGGTCACCGCAATGGCGCTCGTCACCGGAGGCTGGGGCGCCGCGCTCGTCTCCGTCGCCATGGCCACCAGCATCCTCGTTACTCTCAACGGCACCATCATGTCCGGAGCCAGAATCCCCTTCGCCGCCGCCCGCGACAAGCTCTTCTTCGCAAAGATGGCGACAATCCACCCCCGCTTTCAAAGCCCGTCCGTCTCCTTGATCGTGCAGGCATCACTCGCCACGCTGCTGCTACTCGCCGTCGGACGCTTCCAGCAACTCTTCGAGCTAGCCATCTTCGCCGAGTGGCTCTTCTACATGGTCACGGCAACCACCGTCTTCGTCTACCGAAGGAAACTTCCAAATGCAGCTCGCCCCTATCGAGTCTGGGGATACCCAATCCTCCCGGCGCTCTTCGTGGTTGCGGCAGGAATCTTGCTCTTCTACTCGTATGCGGAAAACTTGAAGAACTCGCTGATTGGAACGGGGATTATCTTGGCCGGAATTCCGCTGTTCCGCTTGTTGCGCAAGAACCGCACAACCTATGGTTTGTGAACTGAGCGCCTGCGAGGGCCAAGGATACCTTCCGACAATAGCTCATCGAAAAAAGCTGACTCCAATCCGCTCCCGATGGTAAAGCACTCGGGATGAAAGGTGTCATAAGTCCCAAATTCAAGCCGGCCATTCTTCTCTATCTGGATGTGGAGAATCGCGCGCGGAACGGTGCCCCCAATGGCCGCAATGATCGCGCCCTCGGTGGACGCCTCCAGAGGAACCACAACGAAATCTTGCTTTGGCCGGAGCGTGTTTCTCTTCAAGATGACAGTTTCCTCATGGGAAGCACCTGGAAGCACATAAAGTTTGAGCGCGCTCAAATCTCCCTCGAAGGAGATATGAGCAGAACCTGCGAGTTCCGTCATCACGGACTCCAGAAAACGGGTCTTGTTCCTGACTCGCCAAGATACGCCTTTTAGCTTGGAAGGGTCTTCCGATCGCATGCAGATTCCTTAAGAAGTACGGTCTCACCAAATCCGCCGCACCTTGAAAACATCGAGTTTGGCATCGGCGCTAATCACAGGAATATCTTCGGCTAGGGCGTGCGCGGCAATCATTCGGTCAAACGGGTCTCCATGGGAGCCGACGAGACGACCGGCGCGTAGCGCAATCTCAGGAGTAATGGGAAGAAGACCATAGCCAGCGTCGTCCAAAGCCTCCATGAAACGTGCTTCCAACTTGGCCGCTTCAGCGAATTTCCCCAGCCGGACTTTTGTGGCGATCTCCCATGCCGAGGCGGCAGAAACGAGAATCACATAAGACTCGTCCGCGACGACACCGGCCGCTCTCGCGCTAAGCAGCTTCGGCGAGCTAATCGCCCAAACTATGGAATGGGTATCGAGCAGGACTCGCACTCGCACTCACTCTCTCCATCCCACCCCTTGGGCAACGGCTCCCAGAAGCCCTCGCCCATTACGAAGTCGGGATCATACATGGCGCCTAGCCTCTTCTTCTTCACCGGTTCAATCGCCACCAGTTTCGCCACCGGAGTCTTTTCGCGCCCCGAGGTGATGATCACCTCTTCGCCCTTCTGAGCCTTCTTCACCAACTCCGAAAAGTTCGTCTTCGCCTCAAAAATGGTCGCGGTCGTCATGGGTCACCCTTTCTGCTAACTTAGCTTAACCAACTTCAGGAGGTAGTGCAAGAATTATTCGATCAACTCAGACTTCCAAAATATGACTGACGAAGTCCTTCAACTCGAACGAGTGCTGGCGGGCACTCATATAGGCTTGGCCTCAGCGGTCACTCGCTCGCGCATCCGCTCGTGAAGGCCATTCGGCGTGAGCACATCGACGGAGACGCCAAGCAGCGCACGCAATTGATAGCGAATCTCGCCGATATCGAAAATTGAAGTCTCGGGAGTGGGATCGACCAGAATGTCAAGGTCGCTGCCTTCAGCATCTTCGCCATATAGAACGGAACCAAACACCCGAGGATTCCGCGCGTGGCGAGACTCTACTATCCGGCGAACATCATCCCGGTAAAGTCGCAGAGCTTCTGAAGGTCTCATGGCTGCACCCGCACTTCTATTATCTCAGGGGTGACTACTAACTCCGGCGTCTCGCCACTTCCTCATAAAGCTTGATGTATTCCCCAGCCGGCTTAACCCACGAATGGTCCTCCGCCATCGCATTCCTCACCAGCTTCTTCCAGCCCTCCTTGTCGCCCTTGAACAACGCTACCGCGCGCCGAATCGCCGCCAGGAAATCTCCCGGCTCATAGCCGTGGAACTTGAAGCCGGTACCCTCATGCGTCTCCGGATTCCACTCCGCAACCGCCTCATCGAGCCCGCCCGTCGCCCGCACAATGGGGATCGTTCCATACCGATGCGCATAGAGCTGCCCCAATCCGCAAGGCTCGTAGTGCGAAGGCATCAGAAACGCGTCAGCACCCGCCTCGACCTTGTGCGCCAGGGCCCGGTCATACGGCACCCGCACCGAAATCTTCCCCGGATGCCTCTCCTGCAGCGAGTGAAACAGATTTTCGTAATAAGGCTCGCCATCGCCCAGCACCACCAGCACCATCTCTTCCGCCGCCAGCTCGTCGGCGATCTGCGCCAGCAGGTCGAAGCCCTTTTGCGTCGCAAATCGCGAGACGATCCCCAGCACGGGCGTATCGTCGCTCGCATGGCCCAGGCCAAAGGCATGCAGCAGATCGCGACGGCAACTTGCCTTGCCTTCAAGATTCTCCGCCGTGAAATGCGCCGCGATATTGCCATCGGTCGCCGGATTCCACTTCACCGTGTCGATGCCGTTCAAAATCCCATGCAGATCGTTCGCGCGTTTCTGAAATATACCCTCAAGTCCGCTGCCAAACTCCGCCGTCTGGATCTCTTCCGCATACTTTCGGCTCACTGTCGTCACCAGGTCCGAATAAACGACACCGCCCTTGAGGAAGTTCAAGGTGTTGTAATGTTCCGCGCGATCAGGAGTGTAGATATCCCACGGCAGCAGCAACCGCTCCACCGTCACTGGAGGGAACCAGCCCTGAAAGCCGGCGTTGTGCACCGTCAGCACCGTCCCCGCCTTGCTCAATTGCGGATCGAAGTAGTAACTCGTCCGTAGATAGATCGGAATCAGCGCCGCCTCCCAGTCATGCGCATGAAAAACGTCGGGGACGCCCAGCATCTTCGCGCTCTCCAGCACCGCCCGCGAAAACAGCCCAAACCGCTCCCAGTTGTCCTGATAGTCACCCGTCGGCGTCGCATAGATATATTCCCGATCGAAGAGCTCGGGGCAATCAATGAAGTAGTACTGCACGCCGTCCTGCACGCCGCCATCAAGCACCGTCGCAAAGCGGTTGTAGTATTGAAACGGAATGGTGAGGCTCTTAATTGCGACCACGCGCTCCTTCAGCTTGGCGCTCATTTGCCGGTAAAACGGCAGGTAAGTAGTTACATGGTGCCCCTGCTTAGCGACCTCCCGAGGCAACGCGCCAATCACATCCGCCAGGCCGCCAGTATTCACATAAGGAACGCATTCCGAAGCGGCGAAGACAATACGCATCGTTCAACTCCATTCTCGGCGGCGCATACTCCTCAATGTGCGGAGAATGAATCGCCTTGCGTAGTCTAAATCTCAGCGCACACAGCGGCAATTCAACCGATTTGAGACGCCGATGCATCGGCACATAACCAATGGCTACCAAACCCAAGCTCGGACAAAACTTTCTCATCGAACCGTCGGCATCGCTCGCCATCGTCGAATCTCTTGGCAACATCTCCGCCGCGACTGTGCTCGAGATCGGCCCCGGCAAGGGTGCAATCACCAAACTCCTCGCAACCCGCGCCCATCATCTCCTCGCCGTCGAACTCGACCCCAGCCTCGCCGAACCACTCCGGCAGCTTTACCCTCAGATCGAAGTCCTGCAACAGGACATTCTGACCACCGACATCTCCACACTCGCTCCAGGCAAAAAACTAGCGGTCGTCGGCAATCTGCCCTACTACATCACCTCGCAAATCCTGCTTCATCTCTTCGAGCATCACCGCGCCATCGACCGCGCCGTCATCATGGTGCAGCGCGAGGTCGCCGACCGCATCGCTGCGCAGTCCGGCTCCCGCGATTACGGCCTCCTCACCGCAACCACGCAGCTCTATGCTCGCGTAGACAATCTCTTTACACTCCCGCCAAACGCCTTCGCGCCGCCGCCCGACGTCCACTCGAGCGTGCTCCGGCTCACCTTCGCACGCCGCTATGAGGCGCTTGGCGTCGATCCAGCTCAATTCGTCGCCTTTCTCAAGCAATCCTTTGCCCAGAAGCGCAAGACGCTCTCCAACAATCTCCGCTTCGCCGGATTCCCTTCAGAGGCAATCTCCCGCGCATTCGACCAGGCGCAAATCCCCGCCGGGATCCGCGCTGAAGCCCTAGCCTTGGAAGCCGCAGCGAAGCTCTTCCAGGTGCTCAGGGAAGCTTCCCAGCGATAGCAATCGCTCAACCTCGCTCTCCCCGAAAAGCAAGTGGCCGCCCCACCAATAGTGGGACGGCCTCAAGTCTGGTACATGGAAACTCTATTTCGGGTGCCCAGCACCAGCGCTCGGCGCCGAAGGAGCACTCGGGGCGCTAGGCGCGCTCGGAGCGGAGCTGCCATGGAACGACCCAGCCGACGAGGGCGCCGAGGAGTAGCTCGAACGCGACGCCGAATTACCGCTGCTGTAGCTTGAAAATGACTGCGTGGCAGGACGATTCCCAGCCACCGGAGCCGTCGGCCGGTACACCGGAACGTTCCCAAGCTGCTGTCCGCCGCTCAGACCATACGGCGCGCGTTGATAGATCGGCTGTCCGGAAACAGGATGTTGAGGCCTGCCGTACGCCAGCACCGACGGATTCGGCGTCTTCGGCAACAAATGCGCCGTTCCCCCATTCAACTCGATGGACCTCGGCGCCGTTCCCAATCGAGGCGTCAACGTCGTAGCTTCCGGCCCGCGGTCCACGGCGATCAGCGTCTGTACTCTCAGTGGATGCGTGTTACCAATCGGATGCACAGGATGCCCAATCGGACTTGGCGGACGCGGCAAGCGGTGATAGCGAGGCGGCACATTCCCGATGCCAACGGTTGGATACCCGTGATTCCAGCCGTTCCATGCATTCCAGCAGGTGCCGGCCGGAATCCATCCCCAGCTATTAAAGCTGTTGAAGTAGTTCCAGGTGCCGCATTGGTACGGCAGCCATCCCCACGGATAGCCCGATATCCAGACATACCCGCCCGCCGAGCCATAGTAGCCCCAATACCCCGAACCGTAAGGGTCCCAACCCGCGCCCGCACCATCCGGAACCCAGAACGAAGTGCCGTCATTCGCGGCGTACCAGTTGCCGTAGTAATCCAGATCGCTCACGCCGGCTGCGCCGGCATTACCGCTGCCAATCGCCTCGCGCGTCTCCTGCGCCGCCATCTGGCTCATCGCCTGGTCGCGATCCATGTTCCATTGGTCCCACGAATCCGGATCGACGCCCTGCGCCAGAAAGTAGCGAGTGCTGTCGCCCGGATCGAATCGAACTGTCTCGTTCGCATGCACATCCACTGCATAGTCGGTCCCGCTGCTCAAATGTGCGCTGCCATCGAGCACCGCAAATTCGGCCGGGTTCGCATCCAGGTTCACGCGAAACTTCACCGGCGCAGGCGAGATCACTTCATTGCCGTTAAAGTGGACGACAAACCGGTGATTGGCCGTCCCCTTCATCTCGACATAGGACAAACCGGTCAGCAGATCGACCTCGGTTTTCGAGTTGCCCTCGGCGTTCCGGCCCAGCACCGTCATCGCCACTGAAGAGTTCGGCGTCAGCCGAATCATGCTGCCGTCCTCAAGCTGGATCTCCGCACCGGCCGTCTTCGCCCGTTTTCAGCGTCGAGCCCTGCATAAGCGGCATATTCGGATAAGCCTGAGAAAACTCCGTCTCCGTCCCTGCAAGAATCTGCACGCTGCCCACCACGTTGCTCAATCGCACCGCGCGAATCTGGTCATCGGCGCGCGCATCCACAGCCGCCGAGAGCAGCAGAACAAGCAGAAAGGTAAGCAGTGCGAGATCAGTCCGGCTGAGACCCAGACCGGAAGTGGATGATAGGCAGTTCTTTCTGCGAGCTAAATTCCTGAAAACTCTCTGGTGCCGCATCACAGCACCTCCATTTCGAGGCGTTTGCCAGCTTGTTAGCCGGACTGCCGCACTAATTGCAAACCCGCCTCATATTAGGAAGTTTCGGCTCATTTTAATGCTTTGTACAGTGATTTCAGGAAAAGACCGCGAGTGGAGTGTTACCACGCGAAGCTGGTTTTCCGCTCCCGTCAAGCGCCTACCGTAACGACGCCGTCGTATTCCCGGCGTCCAGCAGCTTCTTCGCCCGCATCCGCGCCCGCTCCAGCACCGAATCGTCCTCGGCAATTTCTTGCAAAACCGGTTGGATGCTCTGCACCTCAAGTGCCCGGCCATCTTTCACGGCGTCGACCAGCACACCGAGCTCCTGATCGAGCGCCAGACGGTCATGCTTGTGCTCCACCGCCAGCCTGCGTCCCTCTTCCAACGTGAACGCAATCGAACCAAATATGGTCGTAAGCTTCTCGATGGCCGTCGACTTCGACCAGTTATAGATGCACGAGCCGCTACCATCGGGACCTTGGTAGCTCAGCTGCTTCGTTCCCTGATAGGCGACCTTGTCTTTGCCGTCCTCGCACTTGATCGCGAAAAATTTCTGCGCCCGCGCAATCGCAAAGATTTGCCCCACAACCGGCCTGGAGAGCTGCACCGGTCGATCCTGAGCCTCAGCCAGGCTCTGATACGAAGCCGTGTCCGCCGGCGGCGGATCGCCCGGCTGAGAATGAAAGTGCCCGGAACCGCTCTCTTCGATCAGGAAGGCGTATTTTGCCGGCTGCAGTTGCTTGTTTTCGTAAGTGAATCCAACCTGTGCGCCCGCCGTCTGTGACCCACTCGCATTCTGCGCCCAGACCCCGACCGCGCAGACACCTATGGCCAATGGAACCAACGAAGCAGGGAGCAATCCAAGCCGCCGCCTCGCCAACGTCCGCTTGCCCCGATCATCATCCAGGTTCATCGCCCACCCGGCCGCCCAGACGGCGCTTGCGCCACCAGCGTCTGAGCCGTATGCAGATGACAGATTGCTACTGCCAGCGCATCGGCTGCATCCGCAGGCTCGGGAACGCATTCCAGCCGCAATAAGCGGGTCACCATGAACTGTACTTGCTCCTTCTGCGCCAACCCGTAGCCCACCACCGAAGACTTGATCTTCAACGGCGCATACTCCGCTACCGGCAGCCCGCAGTTCGCCGCCGCCAATAGCGCCACACCGCGAATCTGCCCCAGCTTCAGCGCCGACTTGACGTTCGCGGAATAAAACACTTCCTCGATCGCCACCACCTCCGGCTCGTGCGCCGCCAGCAGCAGCATCAACTCCCGGTAAACGAACCCCAGCTTTTGCGGCATCGTGTCACTCTTCGGCAACCGAATTCCCCCGGAAGCAAGCGCTACCAGGCAAGGCTCCCGGTTGCCGCCAACGCCGAACTCGGCCCACTCCACCACGCCATACCCGGTGCAGTCGGTACCGCAGTCGATGCCAAAGACTCGCATTCGATTCGAGTCTATCCGAATCCCAACCAGCCTCCAATGGAAACCGGACGCGTCGCACACCCATACAGCTCGAGGAAACCACGGTGCAACGTTCCGTGCTCAGGGATGCTGCAGCTGATCCATGATGATCGAATCAGTCACCTTCCACGCACCATCCTTCTTCACGAACACCTCAAGATAGTAGGAATGGCGCGGAAGCATTGGTTTGCCCGTTTGGTCGTCGATCTGGCCTTCGCTCGACTCATCGCTCCATACAACCGCAACTCCCGGCGAAGGAAAGCGGATATCCATGATCTTCGGCGCGCTCGTGTCTTTCGCAGAGCGATATCCAGGCCGCGCAAAGAGATTGTTAAGGAACTTCTCCAGCTCCGCACTGCCGTGAAGCCGCACTCCAAACGGATTCTGCCAGATCGCGTCACTGGTAAACACCGAGGCCACCTGTTTGGCGTCGAACTTCGCCCAACCCTCATTCTCTTGTGCAACCACCGCGCGAACCGCCGCTTCGTCGCCAGTGGCCTGCGCCATCAACATAATGCTCGTGCAAATCGACAGAAGAAGGGTGGCGATCATTGCTCCCTTAAAACTCCTCATTTGTCTTCTTCCCTCGTTGTTCTCGGTAGCTCGCTCAAACTGCCTCTAAACGTACCACGCCGTCGGAGCCGCCCTTCGCTCCTTGATCGATGTAATGGCCAGAATGATGTGAAGCTCCTGAACCGCTTCAGAATTACTATTTTCAAAATAGGTATTTCGGAGTAGAGTCATTCCATGGCCAGAAACCCCGAACACCGCGACCTCTTTCCCGGCGCCCTCGAAGTCATGATCTTGCAGTCGCTGCGCTATCGACCTATGCACGGCTACGCGCTCGTAAAACACATCAAGCAAGTCTCTGAAAATCTGCTCCAGGTTGAGGAAGGTTCACTCTATCCCGCTCTGCAACGGATGCTGCGCGAAGGCTGGCTCGAGTCCGAGACCGGCACTTCTACCAAGGGCCGCCCTACCCGCATATATAGACTCACCGATGCAGGCCTGCGCCATCTCGAACAGGAAGTCGTCAGCTTCGAAAAGATGTTCGCCGGAATCACCCGCGTTCTCGCCACCGCTGGGGCCTAGGAGATCACATGAAAGCCCTTACCTCGCCCTTCGGTCGCCGCCGCCGCTACGACGATCTCTCCGTCTCCATCCAGGAACACATCGAGGAACGCACCGACGAATTGGTTGAGGATGGAATGCCGCGGACGCAAGCCGAGCAAACCGCCCGCCGCGAATTCGGCAACGTCACTCTCCTGCAGGAACGCAGCCGCGAGGCGTGGCAATGGCCCGCTCTCGAGTCCATCCTGGCCGACCTCAAGTTCGTCTTCCGTCGGCTAAGAAAATCTCCCGGATTTGCCGTCACCGTGCTTCTCACCCTGGCCATCGGAATCGGCGCGAACACGGCCGTCTTCAGCGTGGTCAACGGCGTGCTCCTCAAGCCGCTTCCCTATCCGGAGCCGCAGCAACTGGTTCAGCTGCGCCTCGCCGCGCCGGGCGCACCTGGGCTGGCCGAGTTCCGAGACGAGCTGCGCCTGTCCGCCTCAATGTATTTCACCTTTGCCCGGCACAATCGCGCCTTCCAATCCATTGGCGTATGGCAGCCGGCAACCGCAAGCATCACTGGAGTCGCGCAGCCGGAGCAGGTCGACGCCGCATTCATCTCCGACGGCATTCTGCAAACACTCGACGTGCCTCCCGTCGCTGGACAGTGGCTGACTGCAGCCGACCAGGACCCGCACGCGAAGGGCCGCGTGATGTTGAGCTACGGATATTGGCAGAGACGCTTTGGTGGCGATCCGAACGTTGTTGGGCGAACCATCAGCGTTGACTCTCAGTCGCGGCAGATTGCCGGCGTGATGCCGCGCGGATTCAAGATTCTGAACTACGACTGCGACCTGATGTTGCCTGCCGCCTTCGACCCGGTGAATCAGCCGCTCGCCGGCTTTGGCTATCGCGGCATCGCGCGGCTCCAGCCTGGCACGACGATCGCCCAGGCCAACGCCGATGCCGCCCGCTTGCTGAATGTCTGGATGGACTCGTGGACCAACGGTCCGAAAAGTGATCCGCATTTCTACCTCAACTGGAAGATCACGCCTGCATTCCGGCCCATGAAAGATGCCGTGGTCGGCAGCGTCGGCAACGTGCTGTGGGTGGTGATGGGAACGATCGGCGTCGTCATGCTGATCGTCTGCACGAACGTGGCAAACCTCCTGATGGTTCGCGCCGACGCACGCCGGCAGGAGTTGCAGGTGCGGGCAGCCCTTGGCGCGGGCAGATGGAGAGTTGCACGAGAGCTCCTGCTGGAAAGCCTCACTCTTGGCCTGCTCGGCGGAGCGGCGGGCCTGGTGGTCGCGTGGGCAGGGCTGAGCCTGTTGAGGGCCATCGGGCCGTCCAACCTCCCGCGGCTCAGCGAGATTTCGCTCGACGCCCGCTCGATCGTCTTTACCCTGATGCTTTCTGTGCTTTGCGGATTGTTGTTCGGTTTTATCCCGGTCATGCGTTATGTCTTCTCGGCAAAAGGCGTGGCGCTGCTCGGAGCGACCCGAACATCGAGTGCCAGCCGGGAGCGGCAGCGCGGACGCAATCTGCTGGTCATCGCCCAGGTATCCATGGCGCTGGTGCTGCTCATTAGCGCGGTGCTCATGATCCGAACCTTCGAAGCGATGCTCAAAGTCGACCCCGGCTTCTACGGGCCTAAATCACTCCAGATCATGCGTCTGTCTATTCCGGACAGTCTGGTCCACGATCCGGTAGCCGTCACACGGATGCAGAACAGCGTCCTCGATAAGCTCTCTGCGATTCCAGGTGTCTCCTCGGTGGGCTTCACAGCGTCCGTTCCGACGAGCGGAGCCGAACCGAGCTGGAATGAAATTTCCGTCGAAGGCAAGAAGTACAAAGATGACGTACTTCCGATGCGCCTCTTCAACTATGTCTCGCCCGGATATTTCCACACCGCCGGCACGAAGATCATTGCCGGACGCGACCTCGAGTGGGCGGATGTCTATGGCATGAGGCCGGTGGGGATGGTCTCAGAAGGACTTGCCCGCGAGTTATTCGGGTCGCCCAGCGCGGCCATCGGCAAGCACTTCCGCGAGTGGGAGAGCATGCCGTGGCATGAGATCGTCGGCGTCGTGCAGGACGTCCGTGAAAACGGCGTCGATCAAATCTCTCCGGCAACCGTCTACTGGCCCTCCATGATGCACGACATCTACGGTCCCGGCAGCTTTGACGCGAGACGCTCCATGTTCTTCGTCATGCGCACCGACCGCGCCGGCAGCCAGCCCCTCATCAATGAAATGCAGCAGGCCGTCTGGTCGGTGAATGCCAACCTTCCCTTCGCGGGAATCATGACCATGCAAGACCTTTACGGCGATTCCATGGCCCGAACCTCGTTCACGCTCGTCATGCTCGCCACCGCCGGAGCGATGGCGCTGGCGCTCGGAATTCTCGGCATCTACGGAGTGATCTCTTACGCCGTATCGCAGCGCACCCGCGAGATCGGCATCCGGATGGCATTGGGCGCGAGAAAGAGTGAGCTCAAGTGGATGTTCGTTCGCTCCGCGCTCCTGCTTACGGCCGTCGGAGTCGTCATCGGTATCGGCACCGCCGCAGCAGTGACGCAGTTCATGAAGTCGCTGCTGTTTAATATCAGCCCACTCGATCCGATCACCTACATAACCGTGCCGCTGGTTCTCGCCGCCGCTGCCGCTTTCGCCAGCTATCTCCCAGCGCGCCGCGCGGCGGCGATCGATCCGATCGAAGCATTGAGGGCTGAGTAAGGCTGAGATCGGCAGCTGTGAACGCTGTGGGACCATATACCGGGTCCTATTCGTAACGAATAGCCTTCACTGGATCCAGCGCCGCCGCTCGTCGCGCCGGCAACCAGCAGGCAAAAAGCCCAACTGCGGCCAGCAGGCTTCCAACCATCAGAAAGATCGCGGAATTGGAAGAGACGCCAAGCGGCAGACTCGACATCAGCCGCGTCACCGGATAAGCAGCACCCAGCCCAAGGGCAAGCCCTGCGGCAATCTGCCAGAGGCCGCGCTTCATGACCAGCAGCAGGATGTTGCGCGCACTCGCCCCGAGCGCCATGCGCACGCCGATCTCCTGCGTACGGCTCCCAGTCGCGTGCGCGATCACCGCATATAACCCGATCGAGGCCATCAGCAGCGCGATCATCGCAAACCCTGTGAAAAGCCTGGTAAACACATGGAGAAACCAGACGCGACGATACACCGCCGCCGGGAGCGGGGAAACATGGCGCAGAGGCAGGTCGCGATCCAGGCCCTCTACCGCGCGACGGACTGAAGCTGTCGGATCAACCGTAGATTGAACGACAAGAGCCATGTTGTTCCAACCCTCCTGCCGGGATGGCACAAACAGCAGTGGCTTAGGATTGTTTTCCCCCAGATCCTGGGTCAGGTTCGCGACCACACCGACCACGGTGATCCAGTCGCCCGGCTTATTGTCATCGTAGAAGCGGAAGCGCTTGCCAATCGCGCTCTGGTTCGGCCAAAAGTGCGCCGCGCATTCGCGCGTGACAACCGCCGATTTATGGTTGGCTGTGCCGTCCGTCTCGTCGAAGTCGCGACCAAGCAGCAGCGGCAAATCAATCGCATCGAAATATCCCGGCGACTGCACTACGAACGCAACCTGAGGCCGGTTCGCCTTTGCCTCAACCGCAGAGTGCTCGATCTCAACCTCGCTCTCTGCTGATCCCATTCCCGGCGGATTCGATGTAATCGCTACATGGCTGACACCGGGTAGCGCCCGCAGACGCGGCAAGAGTTGATCATAAAAATGCTGCCGCGAATCTGCGTCCTTATATCGCTCCTCAGGAAACTCGATACGCGCGGTCATAACCTGGTCCGCAGGTACGAACCCGTTGGCCGATAGACTGACAATCAAGCTATGAACGAAGACGCCTGCACCGCTCAGGAGCACAAGTGTGAGAGCAAATTGAAAAACGACCAGCGCCGATGAAAACCACCCTCCACGATGTTTGCCGACGCTGCGCGCGCCATCTTTCAGCACTTCATTTAATTCCACGCGCGAAGCGTGCAGCGCAGGAGCAACGCCGAACAACAATCCGCTAACGATGCACAATGCAGCGAAATATCCAAAGACGGCGTAATCGATCGTGAATACTATCCAATACGGCTTGCCCACATTTGCAACGGACAGCGCAAACCAGTGCACGCCCATCGCGGCAAGGCCAAGCCCAAGAATGCCCCCTAGAGTGCTCAGCAGGATGCTCTCAATAAGCAGCTGTCGGACCACCCGCCAACGCGAAGCGCCCAGCGCCGTGCGAATGGACAGCTCCCGTTGCCGTCCCAGGGCCCGGCTCAGCATCATATTGGCCACGTTGGCGCACGCAATCAAGAGTACGAAACCCACCGCGGCAAGCATGAGCAGGAAAATGAACTTGATATTCCCGCCGTTATAGCGCTGATGAAATGTTTCGACAACGACGGTGAGGTCTTTGTCCGTCGTCGGGTATTGTGCGGCGAGCCGGTGCGCGATACCACTCATCTCCACATTGGCCTGGCCGATATTTATTCCCGGCTTCAGCATTCCAAAGACCTGCAGCGGACGATTGTCGCGCTTTTCGAGCTCAGGAGTTGGTACGAGCGGCATCCACATATCGGTGTCGCCTGGAAATTTAAAGTCCTTCGGCATCACGCCGATAATCGTTGCCGGCTTTTCGTTGACGCGCACTGCCCGGCCGATGACGCTCGGGGAACTACTGTACCTGTCCTTCCAGATCCCATATCCGAGCAGGACTACCAGCGCCGCTCCAGGCTTATCGTCGCCGGGCAGAAATCCTCGGCCCAACACTGGGTTGACATGCATCATCTCGAAGATCCCCGACGATGCCCGCTCCATCTGGTAGGCCTGCGGAGGGTTGCCCTGCTCCGCCAACACTCCCTCTTCGTCGCTCGCCCCCTCTATCGATTCCATAGAAGACGCCTGTGCCCGGTAATCGCGAAGTTCAGGCAGCGACAGGCGCTTCGCCTCGTCGCCGTGCGTTGGATTGCGATGAGTGATCGCTACCAACCGCTCCCCACCCGGGACCCCCACAGGCTTGAGCAGCACCGCATTCACCATCGTAAACACCATCGTGTTGAGGCCAATCCCCATCGCCAAGGTCGCCACCACGGCGGCGGAGAACCAGCGATGGGCAAGGATCATACGCACCGCAAAGCGCAAATCGTTTCCCATGATATCGAGGTACGGCAAAGAAGTCCGGCGTGTTCCGGAGATTTTCACGAAATTCTCCCCGGACCCGTCAGATCTCCGATGCAGTGCCCTGTTACCCCCAAGAAAGAGTCCCTTCCCATAGTCATCCGAGTGGAGTATATTTCTCTTCCATAGTCATTCGAGTGGAGTAAAGACCAGTGACGATAAAGAAGCCAGCCGCCGATATCATGCAAGGCACTCTGGATATGCTCATCCTCCGCACCCTGGTCATGGGTCCTGCGCACGGCCATACCATCGCCGAGGTCATCGAGCACACCTCGGAAAACGCGCTCGACGTCGAGCAAGGCTCGCTCTATCCCGCCCTCCACCGTCTCGAAGACCGCGGGCTCCTCTCCTCTGAGTGGGGTGTCAGCGAAAACAACCGCAAGGCAAAGTTCTACCGGCTCACCGCGAAGGGCCGCAAGGAGCTCGTCGCCGCAACCAGCCGCTGGCGGCAAATGACCCGCGCCATCGGCCTCATCCTCGGCGAATCCGCCGAATAAGCAGGGAGGGTGTTATGAGCATGGAACGCTTCAAAGACCGTACGCGGAAAGACGAAGACCTCGCCGAAGAGATCAACTCCCACCTCGCCCACGAAGAGGACGCCAACGCTGCGCGCGGTCTATCGCCCGAGGAAGCCCACCGTCGAGCCAACCTGAAGTTCGGCAACCCCCGCACCACCCGCGAAGCGGTATGGAGTATCGTTCGCTGCCCTGGATTGAAGACTTTTGGCGCGACCTTCGCTTCGTGCTTCGCTCGCTGGCCAAGACTCCCGGTTTCACCGCGATCGCGATTCTCGTCATCGCCGTCGGCATCGGCGTGAATACCGCCGTCTTCTCAGTCATCAACACCGTGCTGCTCAAGCCGCTTACTTATCCCGACCCGCAGTCGCTAGTACAGCTCCTGAACACAAGCCCGCGATTGCCCCATCCGCAGCCCGGCGCGAACGTGCCCAAGTTCAACATCTGGCATCAACAGACCAGCATCTTCGACAAGGTTGCGGCATACGACTTCGGCGGTGCGGGACTCAACCTCACCGGCGGCGATCATCCGCTGCAGGTGCAGGGTATCCACGTCACCGCGGATTACTTTGCCATGCTCGGCGCTCCGTTCATCGCCGGACGCACCTTTACCGCCGCAGAGGACAGCCCAAACGGCGGCCGGGTGGTCGTGCTGAGCTACGGCCTATGGAAGACGCGCTTTGGAGGACAACCCGACGTTGTGGGACGGACGATCCAGATCGATGGCACACCCTATCTCGTGGTGGGCATCATTGGGAAAAGCTTCGTGACGGAAGCGGAGGGAGATCTATGGCTTCCGTTTCAGTTCGACCTCACCTCCCGGGAAATGGCCCATTACTTCACAGTAGCGGCGCGCCTCAAGCCCGGCGTGACGCTGCAACAGGCCAACGCACAACTGAAACTTGCCGTCGATCAGTTTAACCGCCAATACCCCGGCCGCCTCGGCCCGCAGGAAGGCTTCGCCGTTGCGTCTCTGCAGGAATCGATCATCGGAGATAGCCGGCAACCGCTGCTTGTTCTGCTCGGCGCGGTCGGCCTCGTGCTGCTCATTGCTTGCGCCAACGTGGCCAATCTTCTGCTGGTACGCGCCTCGGGCAGAAAGCGCGAACTCGCGACCCGCGCCGCGCTTGGCGCCGGACGCATGCCAGATTATCCGCCAATTGCTGACCGAGAGCCTCACGTTATCGCTCACCGGCGGCCTGCTCGGTCTCATTCTGGGGTTTGTGGGCGTCCGTCTGCTGCTTGCCGTCAACCCCGGCGATCTTCCCCGAATCGGGGAAACCGGAGAGGCCGTAGTCCTTGACCCAACCGTTCTGTTCTTTACCCTGGGTGTCTCACTGCTGACCGGAATTCTCTTCGGCATCATACCCGCGATCAGCGCGTCGAGTCCCAACCTTGCCACCACACTCAACGAGAGCGGCAGCCGCTCTGGCATAGGCTTCCGTAGCGGCAGGCTTCGGTCGATCCTGGTCATTACGGAGATGGCGCTCGCGCTCATTCTGGTCATCGGCTCCGCTCTGCTGATTCGCACATTCATGAAACTCGAGGCCGTCAATCCCGGCTTCGATCCGCGCAACGTACTCACCATGACCATGTCGATCAGCGGCGATCGCTTCCAAACTACTGCCGGAGTCGGGCAGCTGGTTCGCGATGGCGCACAACGTATAGAAGCGGTTCCTGGAGTTGTCAGCGCGGCCGCATCCTGCTGTCTGCCCATGCAGGGAGGCTTCGGCTTGCCTTTTGACATCGTCGGCCGCCCCAAGGGCAATAACCCATTCACCGGAGGCGGTGGCTACAACTCAATTTCCTGGAGGTACTTCGATACCTTCAGGATTCCGCTCTTGCGCGGACGCAACTTTACCGAACAGGACAATGGCTCGGCGCCGCTCGTCGTCATCATCAATGAAGCTATGGCAAAACGATACTGGCCCAAAGGCGATCCGCTGAAAGACCGCCTGCTCATCGCCCCCGGTGCGCCTAGCTTCGCGGAGCCCGCGCGCCAGATTGTTGGCGTCATTGCCGACACGCACGACCAGGGACTCAATCGCGATCCGAATCCGACGATGTTTGTGCCTATCGCACAAATGCCCGACAAGATGACCGCGCTCAACTCCCGCATCGCGCCGCTCTGGTGGATCGTGCGGACCAATGTCGAACCGCATTCGGTCGTCGCGCCCATCTCGACCGCACTCCGCGATGCCAGCGGCGGACTGCCCGTCGCCCACATCCGCTCGATGGACGAAATCGTCGCGCTCAACACCTCGCGAGAACGATTCAACATGCTCCTGCTGACGGTCTTCGGCTCGTCCGCGCTACTAATGGCCGCGATAGGCATCTACGGTCTGATGGCCTATTCCGTCCAGCAGCGCACGCAGGAGATCGGCGTTCGCATGGCGCTCGGCGCCCAAGCGTCCAGCCTCCGCAACATGATCATCCGCCAGGGAATGACGCTGGCCCTGATCGGCGTGGTGATCGGAGTCGGCGGCGCATTCTGGCTCACGCGCTTTCTTGCCAGCTTCCTCTTTGGCGTCAAGGCTTGGGACCCGACGGCCTTCATAGCAACACCGATACTGCTCGGCGCGGTCGCGCTGATCGCGATTTGGGTTCCAGCGCGCCGGGCCACACGCGTCGATCCCATCACCGCATTGCGCTTTGAATAGCCATCGATATTTCGCTCGCGTTCAGGAGACTTCAGGTGTCCATAATCCGGTTCACGCTCGCATTCGTTCTCGCGCTGCCAACCTTGCTCGCGCCCTCCTCCGCCGAAGCCGAGAAGCCGCAGTCGGAGTCTCCCGCAAGCCGGCAACTCGCTGCATGGTTGGCAGCCTACGACGGCCCAGATTGGAATGCTTATCTCCAATTCCTGCAGAAGAACTGCGTTTCGCCGCCTGGTCCAATGCTAAAAGACTCAATGTTCCGCGATCGGATCGGCGGCTTTGACCTCCGGAAGCTCGAGAACGAAACCCCGACCACGGTGACCGCGCTCCTGCAGGAGCACACCTCCGACCGCTTCTCCCGGCTCGTGCTTGAGATCGAAGCGTCCGACCCGCATCGCATCCTGAGCTTCGACATGCATCCCGTCGAGCGCCCCGCCGAGTTTGCCCTCAAACCCATAACCGAGGCCGAACTGATCGCCGCGCTACGCCAGCGCCTGCAAGAGGAAGCTGCCGCCGACAAATTCGCAGGTGCAGTGCTGGTGGCGAAAGACGGCAAGCCCGTGTTCGAGCAGGCCTACGGTCTTGCCGACCGCGAACGTAACATCCCCGACACACTCCAGACACGATTTTCCATCGCATCGATGAACAAGATGTTCACCGGCGTCGCAACAATGCAGCTCGTACAGGTGGGAAAGCTGAAGCTCGATGATCCACTCGGAAATTACTTAACCAACTACCCCAACAAAGAGCTTGCAGCGAAGGTAACGATCGGCGAGCTGCTCACCAACACCGGAGGAACCGGCGACATTTGGGGACCCGAGTACGACAAGCACCGCCTCGAGCTGCGCACCCTGCAGGACTATATCTATCTATATGGCAATCGCCCGCTCCGCTTCGAGCCGGACAGCCGCTGGGAATACAGCAACTACGGATTCATTCTGCTCGGCGCAGTCATAGAGAAGGTCAGTGGTGAGAGCTACTACGACTACGTGCGCGAGCACATCTACGTCCCGGCCGGAATGACCTCAACCGGCTCTGAACCAGAAGATCAAGCGATTCCCAATCGCAGCATCGGCTATACCAAAATGGACGCTGGAATGCGAACAGACGCCTGGCATCCGACTACGGGAACCTTGTCTTACCGCGGAACCTCCGCAGGAGGCGGCTACTCGACCGTCGGAGACCTGCTCGCCTTCGCGAATGCCCTGCTACAGAACAAACTCCTCGATCCCCAATACACAAAGCTGCTCACCACCGCCAAAGTAAAAAACCCGTTTGGATTCGACGCCTACAGCTTCGGAGTCCAAACGATGAACGGCACCGAGTGCTTTGGACACAACGGCGGATCCTTCGGAACCAACGGCGATCTCGAGATATGCCGCAATTCGACCTACACCGTCATCGCGCTCGCAAATATGGATCCGCCCGCTGCCGAGCAAGCATCTCAGTTCGTGATCAACCGCTTGTCGTCACTGCCCAAAGACTAGGTTTAGCTGTCTTTGCTGTAGAGCATCTCGCGCATCGCCTTCCGCCGCGCCGCATTCACCGCGGCCTTATCTTCGAAAGCGTCTTCGGGTTGTTGACTTGCCGAAGCGGCCTCATCGTCCACGCTGCACTCCGGGCATCGATTGGCAAAGCCCGGTTTATCCGGCTTCAACTCAAATTCTTCCGAACAGATACTGCACACTTTAATTGGAAAAGGCATAAAAGCATCTCTCTACTTTGAATGATTCGGTCCTTCATGACTCAACATCATGGCCGTGGCGCCATACCCACATCCGCCTAAAATGATCAGCCAATAAGTCATGTAGAACCCATTCATTTTACGCCACGATTGCGGCGATCCGAGAACACCTTCGTCACCACGAAAGGAAAGCGGAATGTGGCAAATCCGTTTGTACACCTCGAGCACAACCTTCCGCTTGGCGGCGAAACAGACGCCAGGTAGTAGCAGATATTTGATACACTCAATTCACCTACATTGCCGAAAGGAAGGCCCACGATGATAAATATTTCGATGCCCAGCGACTCCCCTGCGCTGCGAGCTGCCTTCTTTCCGGGCTCCCCGCGACTCTAGGTCCTACCGTTTGTCTCCAACCTCTCATTAGTTCACAGGTCTAGAGGCACACTTTCTGGATTAGATTCGCGCTATCGGCATCCAGGCCCCATCGCTCCCTTCAACCCAAAAGAACGCGTCGACCGCAGGAAGATCGCGCGGTATTCGTCAGTCGAGTGACTTATGAACCATTCTTCCAACAAGCACGCAATGCGCGACGTTCTCGCCTTCCTCTTCCGCCACTGGAAACGCGAAGCATGGGTGGTCACCGGAATCACCGTCAGCATGACCGTGGCCACAGCCGCCGATTTGCTCTTGCCGGTCTTCTCCGGGAGCCTGGTTGACGCCGTCGCGTCTCACTCCTCTGCGCGCACCGACAGCCTGAGCCTTGCCGTGCGCGCAATCGTCGCGATGGCAGCATGTGGAGCATTACTTCTGGTAGCGCGCTATGTTGCGTTCATGGGCATCATCCGCCTGACCTTGCGGCTCATGTCCCGCTTCGCCAGCGACGCCTTCTGGCGGGTGCAACGCTTCTCGACCGATTGGCATGCGAACAACTTCGCCGGATCCATCGTGCGCCGCATCACCCGCGGTATGTGGGCCGTCGATCTCATGGACGACACCCTCTTGCTCGCGCTCTTGCCTGCTCTGCTCGTGCTCACTGGCTCCTCAGTGATCATGGGGCTGCGCTGGCCCAGCATGGGACTGATCGTCGCTGCAGGATCGACCCTGTACGTCGGCATCTCAATCGCGCTGTCCCTGCGTTACGTGGCGCCTGCGGCGCGCCTTTCCAACGCGCAGGACACAAGGATCGGCGGCGCGATGGCCGACGCCGTCACCTGCAATACCGTGGTCAAGTCCTTCGGGGCCGAGGCGCGCGAAGACCTGCGTCTCGCGCGGATTCTCGGCAAGTGGAATCATCGCACTGCCCGCACCTGGATCCTCGGCACTCGCAGCGGCCAGCTGCAGTCCACGCTGCTGCTCGCTCTGCGCACCGGCATCACCTCCTATGCGCTGTTCCTCTGGTGGCGCGGCAAGGCCACCCCGGGCGATGTCACCTTCGTTCTGACCAGCTACTTTGTCGTGCATGGCTACCTGCGCGACATCGGCCAGCACGTGCGTAATCTGCAGCGCTCCGCCAACGAGATGGAGGAGATGGTGGAGTTCCAATCCCAACCCCTCGGAGTCGTCGACCATCCCGCCGCTCGGCCCATCCGTATCGACGAGGGCGAAATCGTCTTCGAGCGCGTCACCTTCCGCTATGGTGCGCACGCCGAGCCGCTCTTCCGCGACCTCTCGCTGCGTATCAAAGCCGGCGAACGCGTTGGTCTCGTGGGCCACTCCGGCTCCGGCAAGACCACCTTCGTGAAGCTGCTTCACCGCCTTTACGACGTGACCGGCGGCCGCATTCTGATCGACGGGCAGGACATCGCACAGGTCGCGCAGGATTCGTTGCGCTCGCAACTCGCGCTCGTACCCCAGGAGCCGATCCTCTTCCACCGCTCGCTGGCAGAAAACATCGCCTACGCGCATCCCAAAGCCGCTTTGGGGCAGGTCGAGGAGGCCGCGCTGCTGGCCAACGCCCACGAGTTCATCGGGCGTCAGCCAAAGGGCTATGCCACGCTGGTGGGAGAACGCGGCGTGAAACTCTCCGGCGGCGAACGGCAAAGGGTAGCGCTCGCTCGCGCCTTTCTCGCTGACACCCCGATCCTCGTGCTCGACGAGGCCACATCCAGCCTCGATTCCGAATCGGAAGCACTCATTCAAGAGGCCATGGAGCGTCTCATCACCGGACGAACCGCCATCGTGATCGCGCATCGGCTATCGACGGTGCGCATGCTCGACCGCATTCTTGTATTTGACCGCGGTGAAATCGTCGAAGAAGGCACCCACGACGAACTCGTGCAGAGGTCGGGAGGCACCTACAAGCGCCTCTTCGACAGGCAAGTCATGGGGTTGCTCGTCGACGACGAACCTGAATTCTCAAATCAATAATCTGGTTGGGACCGGTACTATTCGGTCCCAGACCCGGTTCACGCATGCATATAGGCCAACACGGCTCGGGTTATCTCCCCCTTTGCGTCGGCGAGTGACAAGCCCTCAGGGCGCCTTAACACCGCCCCATGGGAAAGCGCTTCAACCATGTGGGTCACGACGAACACTACTTTTCCAAGAGCGCGCCCTTTCTTGAGCTCACTCGATCGGGATGAGATCGCGATCAGAAACGCGCCACGATGACGCACCGAAAACTCTTGCGTCCCTCCTGCTCGGTGCGGGACCTCCGTCGACAGGAGTTCGTAAAGCTTTGGATCAGTCGTGTGGGCGTCAACCATCGCCCCGATCAGCGCCCGTATGAGCTCATCGAGCGACGATTCGGCATGTTTGACAAGGGTGGTCTCGATGACGCGATCAATCTCCCCGATGTGCCTTTCGTGCAGCGCCGCAAAGATCGCACGCTTGTCCGGAAAATATTGATACAGCGAGCCGATACTCACCCCCGCAACCTCGGCAATGCGGTTGGTGGTAATCGCACCCAACCCCTCACGCTTCAACAGCCTGACAACCGCGTCCAGGATCGCGTCCACTGTCTGACGCGCCCGGCGCTGCTTCGGCTCTCGTCGAACCGGAGATATCATGGCCTTCACCTTCGCCTTCTTATTCATTGACAAAAGTATTTAGAAAATGTGAGCTTTTGTCCACGTGATGTCATATCTCTCTGTCCGCATTGGAACAAATATCAAACAGAAATGCGAGTAGACAGTCATTAGTGTTCTCCATACTCTTAAAGATGAATATGAGCAATCATCATATTCAAAAACGACACCACAACAATTCCCTGCGAGGACCATATGAAATATCTCATCACCGGAGCAACCGGAGACGTCGGCTCCAAAGTAGTCGAACTGCTCCTCGGCCGCCGCGAGCGGCCAAGAATCTTCGTGCGCGATCAGGAGAAAGCGCGCGCCCGCTTTGGCGAGAGCGTCGATATCTTCGTCGGCGATCTTGCCGACTCTGAAGCGCTGCAAACTGCGCTCCGAGGAATTGACAAGCTCTTCCTCATCAATAGCGGCCCTGAAATCCCCTCGCGCGACGAAGCGGCAGCCAAAACCGCCACGGCCGCCGGCGCGAAGCATCTCGTCAAACTCTCATCGATGGACGTCGAGCAAGGGCTCGCCATCGGCGCTTGGCATGAGCAGGGTGAATCGGCAATCCGTGCGAGCGGAATACCATTCACCTTCGTGCAACCCACAGGCTTTATGTCGAACTTGTTCGCCTGGGCGACCTCTATCAAAACCGAAGGTCTAGTCTGCTCATCGACCGGCGAAGGCAGACGCGCTTTCATCCACTCCGACGACATCGCCGCCGTCGCAGTGAACGCACTGACGACCGGCGATCACTACGGGAAAACGTTGCCAATCACCGGCCCCGAAGCACTCAATTTTAGAGAAGTGACGGATAGGATTGGATCCGCTGTCGGCAGGCCGCTCACATTTCGGTCGATCTCGGATGACGAAGCTCGCCAGCGGTACTCACCAATCAGCGGATCCGAAGCAGAGACCGAAGCTCACGTCTCGCTCTGGCGCGCGATTCGCGAAGGACGCTTGGGCGCTGTGACTGATACCGTGGAACGCGTGCTCGGACGCAAGCCCATCTCGCTGGATCAATGGATAGTCGAGAACGCGGCGGCGTTCTGTTAGATCGCTCTGGTTGCTCAATACTCCCGTCGCACTCCCCGAGAGCTACTTCGAAATCCCCTCAAGCGGCGAACTCGCCGTCGCATAAAGCTTCCGCGGCATGCGCCCCGCCACATAAGCCTGCCGACCCGCCAGCACCGCATGGCACATCGCCTCAGCCATCAAAACCGGCTTCTGCGCCGCCGCAATCCCGGTATTCATCAGCACCGCATCGGCGCCCAGTTCCATCGCAATCGCCGCGTCCGACGCCGTACCCACTCCCGCATCGATAATCAGCGGGACCTCCGTGATGCGCTCGCGCAGAATCTGCAGGTTCGCCGTATTTTGAATTCCCAGCCCGCTCCCAATCGGAGCGCCCAGCGGCATCACCGCCGCCGCGCCCGCATCGATCAGCCGTCGCGCAAAGACGATATCGTCCGAAGTATAAGGCAGCACAGTGAATCCTTCTTTCACCAACACTCGAGTCGCCTCCAGCGTCGCCTGAATGTCGGGATACAGCGTCGCCTGGTCGCCAATCACCTCGATCTTCACCCAGTCTGACAACCCCACCTCGCGCCCTAAACGTGCCGCGCGGATTGCCTCGTCCGCCGTGTAGCAGCCAGCGGTATTCGGCAGCAGGAAATACCGCTGCGGATCGATGAAGTCGAGCAGCGACTCCTTCGACCGGTCGAGGTTCACCCGCCGCACCGCGACCGTCACCATCTCCGCGCCCGAGGCCTCGATCGCCGCCTGCGTCTCCCGCCCATCCTTATACTTGCCGGTGCCAACGATCAGCCGCGACTGAAAAGCCTTGCCCGCAATCACCAGAGGTTCCATGATTCTCATTGTAAGACCGGAGTTGTGAGGGCGGAAAAGCCACCACTCGTGAGCCGGAGCTCTGCTACCCTCTCACGATATGATTTACCGCATTCCTTCGCTTCAGGTAATTTGCGACGAGACTTGCGGGAAAGAGCCGATGGTGAGAATCGTTTGGGGAATATTGGGGGCCATGTTGCTCGCTGGTCCGGCCGCATCGCTGGCATTAGCGGACAACATTTCTCATTTCCGGACACACAAAAAGTCATGTGGCGCTCCCGTTCAGCCAAATCGGCTGAAAGCACGGCATTACCCACCCCCATAAGCCTGGTGCGAGACGTGCGTAGCCTTTTACGCAAATGCGCTGAAACCTGCGCGAGGACCGGCTAAATGAATATGAAAAACTTCGCGGCTCTCCTGCTACTGGGCGGCCTCGGCACACCGATGCAAGCCCAGAAAAGCTTCTGGAGTACTCCCGATGCCTACCTCGGCCAACCCCGCCCATCCGAGAAGCCGAAGATATTCGCCCTCATCACCGACCCTGGCACCTTCCCAATGGGCCGCGTAGCATTTTCAAGCGATGGCAAGCAGCTCTACTACACCCAGAGCACCTCTTGGAGCAAAGGCAGCACCTGGCTCAAGACCATCAAATTCGACGGCCATCGATGGGGAAATCCAACCGTGCTCGCCGAGCAATTCATGTCAAACACACTCTCCATGGATGGCAGCGTGCTCTATATGAGAAAGTCCGGCATGAAAAATGTCTGGCAGTCCCACCGCACCAGCGATGATGCCTGGGCTACGCCAACTCCGTTTCTTGAGAAAAGCTACGCCGTGTACGACTTCATGCCGACGCTCAGCGGCAATAACTACGTCGGCGGAGATCCCAGCGAAGATGACCGCAAGAACGGAATCACCAACGCCTTCAGTCTCCTGACCATCGCGCCGAACGGCGATGTCACCGTCAGGAGTCTCGGCCGACCGATCAACGAGCCCGGCTTCAACGGCGACCTCTACATCGCCCCTGACGAGTCCTACATGATTGTCAGCGCCAAAGAAACTTCAACCTACCAATCAGAGCTCTGCATCTCATTCCGAAAACCCGACCATACCTGGACGGTTCCGGTAAGCCTCGGCCCAAAGATAAACGACGGTCTCGCTCATCGATGGGGACAATACGTCACCCCAGACGGCAAATATCTCTTCTATTCCCACGGCACCAGCGAGATGGACTGTGCAATCTACTGGGTGCGCTTCGATAAACTGCTTGCCAGCCTGAGGCCCAAGAATTCTTAAACGCGTTCGCCCAGAGAGGCAGCTTCACTACCTGCAGAACTACGGCGGCGCAAAAAAACCCTTACGCGCTTGCACACTCAGCTTCTTGTCCTTCGCCTTCAATTCAAGCCTGTGATAGCTGTTCGGCTGCGTATCCCCCGGCGGCGTATAGCCCAGTTCGTACTGCAACCGCAGGTCCTGCGCAATCTCCGCAAAGATCTCGCGCAGACCCATGGTCCGCGAAACCGTGAACACCCGCCCACCCGTGCTCTCCGAGAACTTCTGGAGTGCCGCCAGCCCGGGATCGATTCCCGAAGGACGCGCGCTGTCGCTAAAAGCCGCCCATGCGCTATAGAGAATCGAATAGATTTGAACGTCCCCGCGCTGCGCCTGCTCGATGGCCTCTTCGAGCGATTTCCGGCTTCCATTATCGCCGCCATCAGTGAGAATCACCATCGCCTTGCGCCCCGTCTCTTTCGCCAGAACATTCTTCGCAACGACAAAGACCCCGTCGTTCAGAAGCGTTCCTCCCACCGTTGAGGCATGTGCGCTCAACCCCGACAGCGCTAGATGCAAAGCACTCGCGGAGTTGGTCAGCCCTTGCAGTTGCCGCACGCTGGTATCGAACTCAACCAGCATCGCGCGGTCTTCCTTCCGCCCCAGCATCGTCGAGAAGAAAACATCGCTCGCCAGCGATTCATCCCCAATGAAAGTTCGCTGGCTTCCGCTCGTATCCACCATCAGGGCGATCGTTAGTGGCAGTTCGGAACCTACCGAAAAATATCGGATCGGCACCTCCTTGCCGTCCTGCTTCAGAACGAAATCCTCCTTTGTAAGTCCCGTCTTCGCCTCGCCATCCTTGCTCTTCACCACCGCTGAAATCGCCACCACCCGCGTAACTACCTTGAGCGTGGTCACCGCGCCTTGCGTCTGGTCGGCGTCCGCAGGACTGGAAGAGCTTGGCGCCGGAGTTGGAACCGAGCCGGGCGGCGCTGTCTGCCCCCAAGCCGAGACTGAGAGCGTCACCAGCCAAACAGCAAATATCGCTCGCATCGCCGGCGCCTCCCCACCCGCCCATTCTCACTTGAGAAGATATACCGCGTTACGGGAACTTCGGTAATAACAGCTTCCGCCTACCGCCGAACTTCGGTACCGATTGACCGGCGATTGTGCCGGCCCTATCATTGGGCATTCATTTTTGGCATCCAAGAGACATGATCGACACAACCATCTCCCATTACCGCATCGTCGAGAAACTCGGTCATGGAGGTACGGGTATCGTCTACAAGGCCGTGGACACGCGCCTTCACCGTTTCGTGGCCCTCAAGTTCCTCCCCGAAGAAATAGCTCGCGACCCGAAGGCGCTCTCCCGTTTCCAGCGGAGTGCCCTGGCGTTATCAGCCCTCAATCATCCCAATATCTGCCCCATCTACAACATTGACGTGCTGAATGGGCAGACGTTTTTCGCCACGGAGTTTCTCGATGGCACCATCCTCAAGCTTTTCATCGCCGCAAACCCGCTGGAAACCCAAACTATCTTTACCTTGGCCATTGAGATTGCCGACGCGCTCAACGCCGCACACTCCAAGGGCGTGGTTCATGGCAACATCAAGCCTTCCACAATTTTCGTGACCCGGCGCAATCAGGCCAAGCTGCTCGACTTCGGATTGGCAAGGGCTCTGAACATCGCTTCGTCGGGCAACGAAGTCCTCGGCCACGAAGCGTATATGTCTCCCGAGCAGGCTGCAGGGCTGGAACTCGACGCCCGTACTGACATCTTCTCGTTGGGAACAGTGCTGTATGAGATGTGCACCGGCGTCCCGCCATTCCGGGGCGACACTCCCGCGCGCATCTTCAAGCAGGTAATCGACAGCGCACCACCCTCGGCGCTGCAGTTAAACTCCGGACTTCCTCCCGGGTTCGAACTCATCCTCAACAAGGCCCTCGAGAAAGACCGCAACCTGCGCTACCAGAGCGCGACCGAGATGAAGGCCGCATTGGAAAAGCTACGGCGCAATACCGGACCCGGCCACCACTTGGCGTTCACCGATGAAACGTCGGTGAGTTTGCCTACGTTCTTCCCAACGGAAAAAAAGTCGTAGCCTCCGGCCCGACGGGCACGCGATCAGCCGGGGAAATCCGCTTCGGGATCGAGGTTTTTTACAAAACGGCGAAGCAAACCGCATAACGTCGCGATTTCCCCGTCGGTGAATCCGCGCAGCGCTTCGTCATTGCCCACCCTCACCAGCTGAAGGCAATAACGCCGATTACCAGCTGGGCGAAGCAGTAGGCTGCTTCCCCGTATACGGCGAGCAACAAGGCGTCGCCACCGGCAGGAACTCCATAAACTCAACCCTCGTCCCATCCGGATCGTTAAGGTCCAGCTGCATCTTGCCATCGACACCCAGCACCTGAGGATTCTTCCCCGCGGCCGGCTTCCACCCGCGCGCTTCTAATTGCTTTTGAAGCTCAGCCACGCTCACCACTCCCGGTGCCAGATGATTGGCGCTGCCCAACTGCGCCCGCGAAGGCTCGGCCGGCAGATACAGCATGTACTCGATCCAGTCGGTGCCCTCGGGCGCCTGCATCATCACCCAGTCCACGCGGTCCGCCGGATTTCCTCCCTGCCAGTAAAGGTGGAATCCCAGCACGTCCTTATAAAAGTGGTCCAGCGCTGCACGATCCCGAACGACATATCCCGCGTGCATAATGTGCGTGCTGAGCCGGTCCGCAGCATTTGCCGGCGATGCAGGCGGATGCGTGCCCGCCTGCGTAAACCCGACTTGGTTTCCCTCTGGATCGCGGACCATAAAGCTCTGGTCGCCATTGCTCTCGACCGTCACCGCATCCGGCACCGTCACCCCATGCGCGCCAAGATACTTGCGCAGGGCCTCGGCATCGCTGGTCGCAAACGAGACGCTCTCCAAGCGTTCCACCATTCCCGGCTTCGGAGCGTTCAAAAGCTCGACATATTGCAAGTGGTTCGCATAAAAACGAACTCCTGATCGCGCACCATTCGCCGGAACCTGCTCCCATCCCAGCAACAGCCCGTAAAACACTTCCGACTTAGGAATGTCATCGGCAAAAAGCACTAAATGGGAAATCCCCGTGATCGCCGGACGCGATGGGGAAGACTGTTGCGCAAGACCAACGACCGACAGGATAAAAGCCAGACCACAAAGCGGATATCGATGCAAGCTTCGTCACTCCTCGGGTTCCCGAAACCATTCCGGTACTTCATCAGCAGAAAGAATACGCCGATTCGCCCAGGTCAGGGCAAATGCCAATCGCGCCCCTTCATACAACGAGCGCAAACTGAAAAAACCCGCAACCAGTCTTGGCTGCGGGCCCTTTCATCGGTGAGCTGTTGAGTTTGACCTGAGGCATTCTCGCTTCAAACGATTGAGAACGGGCCTCGGCGAGTTCGTTGCAAGTATCGCCAGGACTAGGAGCGAGAACGCTCTAAGCCTCAGTCACCTCACGTATTGAACTGCCACAACTACTACCATCGGAACTTGTCATAGGCTGGATCATCCTCCTTTCCCGTGTACCCGCAGACTAGCGAGTCTGCCTGTGGATTGCAAGCCATAATCGCTTTGATTTTTGCGCTCATCGAATTCTGCCACCTGGTCTGCTTAGCCCGTCTGCTGCTGTAATAAGCCTGATCTGCCGTGAGCACACTAGCACAGCCCCACCCAGTCGATCACATATAATCCCCCTGATGCCGGCCCGTTTGAAGCACTTGCTGTTGGTGACCGTAGAGGATCCCTACAGCATGAAATCCTGGAGCGGGACCGTCTTTGCACTCCGCGAGGCGCTGGCGCGGCACGTCGATCGCTTGACGGTCTTTCAACCGGGCCGGCCTTCCCGCAATCCCATCGATGTGGCGTGGCGCTTGCGCTATTACAAAGACCCTCTTCGCTATCCACTGTGGATGACCAAGGCGACCCTCAAGAATAATGCGCGCGAAGTGCAGGCAGAGATCGATCGCGTCAATCCAGATGCGGTGCTGTCAATCTCCAGTCAATGCGTGGCCTTTCTCGATCGTCCCGGGAAGTCCGTGTTTCTCTTCTCCGATGCACCGTGGCTCGCTTGGCAGGAAGCATACGCGGGTCAGCACACTCGTCCGCTGCGCATGGCGTGGTTCGCTGAGCAGGAGGCCAATGCTGCCAGGCGCCTCGATGGACTCTTCTTTGGTTCGGAGTGGGCAGTTTCCGAGGCCATGCGGCTCTATGCAGGCGATGATCGGCTGCGCGAAAGGCTCCATGTAACTCCGTTGGGATCGAGCTTAGTCCCGGAACGCTCGCGCGAGGATGTTCTGCAATGCGCGGCTGCGCGAAAGAAGGATGAGATCGAGTTGCTCTATGTAGGCAAAGACTGGGAACGCAAAGGCGGTCCTCTGGCGGTCGAGGTCGCCGCCTTGCTCCATGCAGGAGGGCAGAGCGTGCGGCTGCACATTGTGGGTTGCACTCCCAACCTCGCGCCCGAAACAAACGCCTTCGTGACCGTCCACGGACGTCTCTATCAGAACAACCCCGAACAAAAGGCCACGCTGCTTGGGCTCTTTGAACGGTCGCACTTCTTCCTCGTCCCTACCACCGCTGAATGCTTCGGAGTTGTCTTTGCCGAGGCGCAAGCCTTCGCACTTCCGCCAATATCGCGAGCCGTTCACGCACTTCCGTCCGTCATTGTGGATGGCAAAACCGGGATCCTGATGGATCCCGCGGCTCCCGCCACCGATTACGTCGAACGCATCCTGGCGCTGTGGCGGAATCAACCCGCGTATCGGGAGATGGCGTTAGCCGGCCGTGACCGCTTCGAACAACTCCTCAATTGGAACCAGACCGCCCAAGGGATCGTTCGACACATCGAGGAGAGCTTGACGCAACAAACTCCAGTACGAGGCGAAACGCTTTCGCGCGCTGGATCTTAAAGGGAGCTGCTGTCCAGTCTTCCATCACCACGAATGAAAGTATCCGTGGCGCACCGTCAGCGCGAGATCGATGCCAAACAAGGCGCTCAGCATCTCACGCGTGATCAGTTCTTCTTTCGTGCCGTCAGCAAAAATTCTGCCGTCTTTCATCAGGATCACGCGATCGATCTCAGGCAAAATGTCTGCTAGATGATGCGTCACCATCACGATCCCCACCCCCTGCCGCGCCACATGCCGCAACGCCTCGCGAAGCTCCCGCTGAGCGGCTAGATCGAGTGCGTTCGATGGCTCATCGAGCAGCAGCATCTGCGGACGATGTACCAGGGCCCGCGCGATCATGACACGTCGTTGCTCGCCGGCCGACATCTGCCCAACGAACTTGCCCGCCAGGTGCTCGGCCTGCATTAAGGCCATCGCCTCGGCAGCGCTCTGCTGCATCTCTTCAGTCACATGGAGATTCGGCCAAAGCGTCGAAGCCGAGAAAAATCCCGAAACGACCACATCGCGCCCCACCGTCACCGGAGTCCGCTCGCCCGGCAAATCAGCGGAGACTACGCCCAGCCGCCGTCGCAGTTGCGAGATGTCCCAGCGCTCGCGCCCAAAGAGCCGAACAATCGTCTGCGGCTGCGCGATCGGATAACACTCACAGGTCAAAGTCTTGATCAAAGTCGATTTGCCGCAGCCATTCGGCCCCAGGATCGCCACATGCTCGCCAACGCCAATCTCCAGGCTCACATCGTGGAGGACAACCGCGTCCCCGCGCGCTACATCCACATGCCGCATGGTGAGGAATGTTTCTATTTCCTTCCGCTCAACTCCGTCACTCACTTCGACCGCTTTTTCCTTCAATCCCTCGCCCTCTCACTCAGTGCTCTTCCTATTGATACAGTAAAGTCTGCAATGAACTCATCGCCGCATCTGCCCGACTTTCTCTTGCCCTCCGGATTCCAGTTTGCCGCCGTCAAAGCCGGCCTCAAACCCAGCGGAAAACCTGACTTTGCCATTGCAGTCGCAGACGAAAACGCCTCCGCCTCCGCCATGTTCACCGGCAATCGGGTCGTGGCCGCCCCTATCATCGTCGGCCGCGAGCATCTTCAGCAATCGCACGGCCGCGTCAGGGTCGTCGCCGTCAACGCCGGCAACGCCAACTGCGCCACTGGAGAAGCCGGAATCGCCACCTGTCGCGAAGTCTGCGCCCAGGCCGCCACGGCCTTCGGCTGCACGCCGCAGGAAATATTTCCTTCCTCGACCGGAATCATCGGCGTCCCGTTGCCCGGCGAGAAGCTGATCGCCGCGCTGCCCGAGGCAAGGGCGGCGCTTGGAAAGACAAGCGGACACTTCGACCAGTTCGCCCACGCCATCCTCACCACCGACACCCGTCGCAAGGTCAGCGCCCGTCACTTCGCCGTCGACGGCAAGCAGGTCAAGATCGTCGCAACCTGCAAAGGCGCAGGCATGATTCACCCCCAGCTAGTGCCCCACGCCACCATGCTCGCCTACATCTTCACCGACGCCGCGATAGAGCCATCGGAGTTGCAGACCCTTTTACGCAGCGCAATCGAAGTGAGCTTCAACCGCATCTCGATCGACGGAGACACCTCCACCAACGACACCGTGCTCCTGCTCGCGTCAGGAGCAAGCGGCGTCGCCATCGACGCGAGCCACACCGAGTTCCGCGCAGCGCTCACCGCCGTCTGCACCGACCTCGCCAGGCAGATCGTCGCCGACGGAGAGGGCGTCACCCACATCGTCGAGCTTCGTATCGAGGGCGCACCCTCCGATGCCGACGCGCTCACTGTTGCACGATCGATTGCCCACTCCCCGCTCGTCAAGACCGCCTGGGCAGGCAACGATCCCAACTGGGGCCGCCTCATCGCAGCCATCGGCTATTCAGGAGTCGCCATCGATCCCGGCAAGATCAACATCTGGTTCGGCGATCATGAGATCTGCCGGGCCGGCGGTCGTTCGCCCTTGATGGACGAACACGCCGCTCACCTGCATCTCAAACAAGGCGAATACCACATACGCATCGATCTCGGCATCGGCGATGGCAGTTGCCGCTTCTGGACCTGTGACCTGACCAAAGAGTACGTCGCCATCAACGCCGATTACTCGACCTAACCATCAACGCATCTGGCTTCCGCAACGAAAACTGTGCAGAGTGTTGAAAGTACCGTCATTGCTGCGTTTCGACTCACCTGCATCCGGTAATACACAGGCTTTTTCACAAAACTGTTGAAATCGACCCACAGATGACAACAGCATTGATGACGTCGGTCTACCGTTCGTGGTTTACAATTTCGACTTTCGAGGACATCCCGTACATGGCGACTGCGGTCGGTAAGAAGCGCGGGAAAAGCTCGCCTTCCAAAAGCGCGAAAGCTCCAGCAGCAAGTAATCCTTTAATCACAGACGCCAAACTCAAGCAGCTCTACTCGACGATGCTGCAATGCCGGCTCCTCGACGAGCGGTTTCATGAGCTGCGTGGCGTCAAGGGGAAAGCCGCGCCTGCTTTCGGAGGAGAAGCGGCAGTCGTAGGTGCAGCCCTTGACCTTCGCCGCGATGACTGGCTTGCCCCACCCCAGAATGATGTCCTCGGCAAATTCGTCAAGGGAATGCCGCTCGGCTCGATCTTGTCAGACCTTCGCCAGAGCCAGAGCAGCCGAACCCCGAGCGCGAAGGGGCCAACCGTCTCCGCGCTCGACAACAATACCTCCCCGTTTCACATCCTCTCCGGCGCCGCCAACCCGGCCGCCCAGCTCAACCTCGCCTCCGGTGTTGCGCTTGCGTTGCGGGCCAAAAACTCCGGCAACATCGTCCTGGCCTTCTGCGGCGACACTTCCCGGTCCGGTCAGCGCTGGCAGCAGGCGCTCACCTTCGCCGGCAAGCACTGTCTGCCCTTGCTGGTGTTGGTGCATACAAAGCACTCGGCCAAAACCACATCCACCAAGAAGAAGAAAGGCTTCGCCAGCCTCTTGAGCGACGGGAGCCTCTGCGGACTCCCCATGATTCCCGTCGACGCCGACGACGTCGTCGCTATCTACCGTGTCGCGTATGAATCGATCCACAAGGCCCGCCACGGCGGCGGCCCCACGCTCATCCAGGCCATCTCGCTCCCCGATTTGCCGGGCGGTAAGGAAGGCTCCGAGGAACATCCCGACGCGATCGCCAAAATGGAAACCTACCTTGCCGCCAAGGGACTCTTTTCACCATCGTGGAAGCAAAACCTGATCGACGTCTTCAATCGCGATGTGGAGTCCGCTCTCAAAGCGGCAAAGAAACACTCCTCGCGCAATCGCGAATGAACGGGCCGGGATATTAGACTGGAGACGCAGTCGTTCTCGGTCGGCGGTCAACCGGGTCGCAATCGGCGCGACCCATCTCCACCGCAATCCGTGCAGCGTTCAGCTTCGATGAGGTGCATTTGAGTAGCCGTCCTCTTAGGTTTTCTATCTTCGCGGTTGTCGCTTTTTTCTCGGTGAAGCTGGTTGTCGCACAGGCACAATTACGCGCCGCCGACCCAATTCAGCCAAATGACGCAAATCTCTCTTCCAGGACGAGGCTCGACGATCTCGCCGCGGCTGCAACGTCTCCAGTCTCCGACTTGACGCCCGTTCAGCCCGATGCTGAACCCAGCGGAACGCTGCCCCCACAGGCGGCTCCCGCCTACACCCCTGCCGCGCCGGTCCGCTACCTGAACGATGCAGGATCCACCTACATTCCCGTCGACAGCTGGGTCTATCCGGCGGCGCTGCGTCTTTTTTCAAAGGGCTATATCGATTCGGCCTTTCTCGACCTTCGCCCCTGGACGCGCCTGAGCCTTGCGCACATCCTCGAGCGTTCCGCCGACCAGATCAATAACAGCGACGACGAAGAGGCGCGCGCGATCTTTCAGGCTTTGCAGGACGAAGTGAATCCCGACATCGAAGCCATCTCCAACTCGAAGCACGGCACCGCTGAGATCGAATCTATCTACACTCGCCCTCTCGGCATCGCCGGCCTTCCCCTGCGCGACAGCTATCATGTGGGACTCACGATCATCAACGACTATGGCCGCCCCTATGAGTCCGGCTTCAACCTCATCACCGGCTTTAGCGCCCGCGCGCAGGCGCACCGTTTCTCACTCTACTTCCGGGGTGAATACCAACACTCACCCTCGGCCATGGGCTACTCGATCCCCGTTGCGCAGACGCTGTCCGCTGTCGACGAAACCCCTTACGGTTTGAACCAGGCCGTCATTCCCCAGGGCCCGATTCCCTCCACGAACGTCTTCCGTATCATCGAGGCCGATCTGGCCTACCATCTGTGGGGCAATGAGATCTCTTTCGGCAAGACCGATACCTGGCTCGGGCCGGCCGAGGGCGGCGCCTTCGCGTGGAGCAACAATGCCGAGAACATCTACTCCTTCCGCATCGATCGCGTTGAACCCTTCCGCGTTCCCGGCTTGTCTCGAATTACCGGGCCCTTCCGCTACGACTTTTTCGTCGGAAGTCTCAAGGGTCATACCAACCCGAACGAACCCTGGGTACACATGGAGAAGATCTCGTTCAAACCGACCGTGAATGTCGAGATCGGCTTTGAGCGTACGGTGATCTGGGGCGGCCAGGGGCACGTGCCGATAACCGTTCACAGTTTCCTCAAGAGCTTTTTCAGCGTCCAGAATGTCAGCGCCGCGGAAAAATTCAGCCGCAACGATCCCGGCGCTCGCTTCGGAGCCTTCGACTTCACCTATCGCCTGCCATACGTACGTAAGTGGCTTACCCTCTACGCCGACTCCGAGGCGCACGACGACGTAAACCCGATCAGCGCGCCGCGCCGGGCGGCTATACGCTCCGGCATCTTCCTTACTCAATTTCCGGGCGTGCCCAAGCTCGACCTGCGCGTCGAGGGAGTCTATAGCGATACCGTCGCCAACGATGGAGGCGGTGGCAAGTCTGCCGGACTCTTCATGTACTGGGAAGTCATCCAGACGCAGGGATACACCAACAAGAGCAACATCATGGGCGACTGGATTGGCCGCGACTCGACCGGCGGCCAGGCCTGGCTCACTTACCATCTCAGTCCCAGCGAATGGATCCAAATAAACTATCGCACCGCCAAAGCCGCCAAAGACTTCATCCCCGGAGCGCCTAACCCCGCCAACCCACACGCGACACCCGGCGGCACCACGCAAAATCTCATTGGCGTCAACGTCCTCAAACGCCTCGGTGAAGACACAGAGTTAAATGCCTGGGTGCAGTATGAGCACTGGAACGTGCCGCTGCTTGAGCCCACTCCGCAGAGCGACACTACTGCCGCGGTTTCAATCACCTGGCATCCGCACAAATGGAAGACCGATTTCTAAATTGGGTGGAAGCGATCCGCTACCGGTGGGTCGCGATCACAAAAGATTGTCGTTCATCACCAGCGCCACCGCGCTGCGCAGCCGTGCCTTGCCGCCATCATGCGCCGGTCGCACATGTGGCGCCTTAACCAGCGGACTTCGCCGCATCTCTGCTTCCACCACCGGCCCCACCAGATACCAGACAGTCGTGATATCGCCGACGACCACAATCTCGTTGGGGGCCAGCGCGGATGCAATCATCCGCAACCCCCTGCCAAGCGCCGCGCACATTTTCTCGATGGCCTTCCTCGCCGGCGGGTCCCCGGCCTGCGCCAGCTTCAATACCGCGTCGAAGGGAATCTGCGACTTCTTCGCGAATTCCGCATAATAGCGAACTCCCGCGCGGTTCGATGCAATCGTCTCCCAGCACCCGCGGTTGCCGCAGCCGCACAGCAGCCCATCCGGCTCCATCTGCACGTGACCGAACTCGCCCGCGAGTCCGCCCTCGCCACGCAGAATGCGCCCGTTCGCGAAAATACCCGTCCCGATCCCTTCCGAGACGTTGACCGCGACCAGGTCGTGCACGCCGTCGCTGTCGCCGAACCAGACCTCCGAGAGCGCGCAGGCGTTCGCCACGTTGTCGACCGAAACCGGCAGACCCGTGGCCTGCTCCACCTTGGATTTAATGCTGCCGATCGGCCAGTCGATGTTCGGGGCGAAGATCAGCTTTTCCATCTGGATGTCCAACCGTCCCGGCAGGCTCATCCCAATTCCATCGAACGACCGGTCGCCGTTCGCAGCCATCATCTTGAGGATCGCCGCCACAATCGCAGCAATGACCCTCTTTGGATTTTCCGGCAACACTACCAGGCTCTGAGCTACGATCTTGCCACCCAGATCGGCAACTGCCAGCGTAGTTTGCGAAGGGTGAATATCCAGCGCAATCACACCCCGCCCATCGTTTAAGTGCAGAAACGTCGGCCGCCGACCTCGTGGCAGGTGCCCCATCGATCCCTCGACGATCCATCGCGCAGCCAGTAGTTCTTCGACAATCAGCGATACCGTGCTGCGCTGTAGCTGCGAAGCCCGCGCCAGATCGGCCCGCGAGATCGGCTGCTTGGTGCGGATCAGGTTGAAGAGGAGGTTTCGATTGATCTCCCGCGGCATCTTGTTCGACGCGCTTTGCTGGTGCGTAAACGTGAACCGCTGCGCCGCTGCTTTTGTCATCCCATCTCCGCCACCGCTCGGCAACCGAGCCGACATCAGTCATGCCGCACTGAGTTCATTCGCATTGCGTGGAAGGTCTTTTATATCACTACGAAGGGAGCGATTAGTAGCTACTTTGAACTAAGTCGTGTACACGATTCTCGTGTACACTGTTTCCGTATGAAAAATATTACCCTCAGCGCCGATGAAGATCTCATCGAACGCGCCCGGCTTATCGCCCTGGCGCAGCGGACTACGCTCAACGCGGCTTTTCGCGATTGGCTCGAGCAGTTCACCTCGCGCGCCGGAGACGCGCAGACCTTCGACGCGCTCATGCTGCGGCTGCAACACGTCAACGCGGGCCGAAGCTTCACCCGGGAAGAAATGAATGAGCGAAGGTAGCCGCTCCTTCATTGACACGAACATCTTCGTGTATTCCTTCGATCAAACCGCGCCGGTTAAAGCTCATGTCGCCTCACAGCTTATCCGAAAGGCGCTGACCACACAGAGAGGCGTCATTAGCTTTCAGGTCGTCCAGGAATTTTTCAACGTCGCCCTGCGCCGCTTCGCCCGCCCCATGCTGCCCTCTGAGGCCGAACAGTATTTCACCGTCACTCTGCGTCCTCTGCTGGCCGTTCACTCCTCGTCCGCACTCTATCTGGAAGCCCTGCACCTGCAGCCCCGTTATCAACTCTCGTGGTACGACTCGCTGATCGTCGCCGCGGCGCAGCAGGCGCAATGCGAATTTCTGCTAAGCGAGGATCTGCAACACGGCCAGAAATTCGGCAGCGTTCGCATCGAAAACCCGTTTCTCTAATTTGCAGATTGGATTGGTAGCGTCAACCGGGATCGAACCCAACCGGGAGGCGCTAAATTCCTCCTGGTAAGTCCGTGGCGGTCAAAATCGAACAGACGGACTCTCCAACCAAGGGTCATGCTGATGATGACAGAACTATTGCCAGGATCGGGGGCATAACAGCTGAAGAACAAGGAAAGAGTTGCTGATGTCCTGGACCTCGAGACGCAATCCACGATTGCAGACTGGGTGAGGCGAGTCGATTCAGAGGCCGACATAATTGGCATTCCAATGACCGACGCAGACCGGTCCACACATCTACCGGAGTTGTTCAGGGACTTAATTGTGCGTCTTAGAAATCCGCTTCCGCTGGGCACGCGCGCCCTCATGTCCGATGCTGCTCACGATCATGGTCTATCCCGGCGCGAGCAGGGGTACACAGCGGCCATGATGGTCGAAGAGTCGCGCATGCTGCAGGTTTCGATATTCCACACGTTACAGCTGAATTTGAAAAAGCTCGACGCTTCCGTGCTGTTGAGGGATGTGATGGCCATTGCCGATGAGGTGGACTCACAACTGGCTCAGGCCATGACAAGCTACATCAAAGAGGCTGATGTCGATGGCAGCCCGGTCGAGCCATGAGTGAGGTTCCGAGCCAGCATTTGACGTCGAACGGTTTCGAGCGACGTATCTACGAACACGATATTACCGGTTCCATTTGCACTTACTGTCATACCACCGTTGCGTCTGGGTCGAGCGAAAGAGATCTGCAGGATGCAGAACTAGGGCACGATTGCTGGATGAGGAAGCAAGCCAACGCTTCGTAGTTGGCCACGCACAAGCCGGAGCGCCCTTGTTGGGCGCTCGGAGTTTGGATTGTGCGGGAATTGCCGTTCTGGCGCGCAGCGAGCGTGGCTGCGGATCTGAGTACCGCTCGGGCGGAATCGCTTGCCGGAATTCTACTACTGCGCCCCCCGGCACACCTGTTCGGGTTCTTCCTCGTTCCGGCCCCAAGGAATGTGCCCATTGTTTCTCCGAGACTCCAAAATCTGTCGGTAGTCGAGCCGACATAAGCAATGAAAACCTTAGCCCCTGCCTACCAAGATTTGGTGTTCGTTAGGTGGTACCTCTCGTGACACCTGGTCAGACACCTGATGGCCGGGATGTGGTCACAATATGGGCGTTTTATGGGCAGTTCCCCTTTTTTTGTCAGGGGGCAGCGCTTGGGCTTGGGGCGGATGCGCTGTTGAGTCAGACATCATCACAGCCAAACTCAACGCGTAATCCGCCAGAAATAAAGGCGCGGCCAGAACTACCCCGATTGCCAAACCTAGATTCTTCACGCCGATAACGATAGCCTGTGATACACGTCCGCACCATCCCCCAAAGGTCACATTTCTAACATATTAAGTAATCGATTAAGTAACTCAAGCCGTGGATAAGAGGCCTTGAGATTTGCTGCGGCGGGTGTGGCTGAGTCTGACAACAGTGCAGTACGCGGCGCTGAAGCGGGGCGGCCAGGCGACACGATAATGAAGCTCATCGAAGCGCCCCGGGCAAGACAGGAAACTCAGTTCCGCCGCTTAATCATCTTGCCGTCGAACCCCACATCTACAATGGGCTTCGAGTCACTCTGTCCCTCGAAAACCTTAAAAGCCATCCGCCAACTTATGTGCTGATCAAATCCCACCGCAATGTCTCGCGACTCAAGATGGAACGAGATTGGTAGCGTCAACGGGGATCGAACCCGTACTCTCCGCCTTGAGAGGGCGGCGTGTTAACCAGTTACACCATGACGCCACAGAGGAGTGGCCGGGCGGAACAGCCCGCATCAAGTAAGTATATCAAGCGAAAGCGTCGCAGGAAAGCGCGAGCGGAGCGCCCGAGGCCCTTAAATACCGAGTTTCTTCACTTCGTCGTTGTAGTACTTCCGGTAGAGGATGTCCCACTCCTGGCTGCCTTCTTGAATGATCTTCCGCTGCGAAGCGATCTTCTGCTTGGCTGCTGCATCGATCTTCATCTCCGCCAGGAGCAGTGATTCAAGCGCCTTGCGCGCCTCTTGGCGAATTGTATTCCGATCATCGAGAAAGTCGCATTCCGCGAGTCTCGGCCAGAGTATCGGCAACCACGTGGGCGAGCTTGTTCAGCTTGTCGCGAGTGATCCTCACAGGACCGCCTTATATTTGCGCGCTAGCTCGTTCTTCACCTTCTTGAACATCTCCATGTAGCTCGCGCCGGTGCGCCGCATGTCTTCCTGGTAGGCGTCGAGGATGACGCGCACCTCCTCATTGATGCGGTCTTCGAGCGAGAGTTCTTCGATCAGGCCCTGGGTGACCCGATCTTCGACGGCCTTCAATTTTGCGGTCTGGATCATCTTCGCCTCGACCAGGTGTTTCACTGTCTGGCGGGCCAGGTATCCGACATACTCACGAGAGAAAATCATTGATCCAATTGGGAATATAGCACATTAGCCGCCGCGGGCCGCCGCTTCCACATCCCCACGTGCTTCAGCCTCGCACCAATCGAGCCCCCAAACGATGCCCGTATTCTCCACATCCAAAATTTGCCGCGGCATCGCCTTCGCCCTGTCGGGCAAATTATCACCGGCCCCGGTTTCAGAACCACCAGGTCGAGGCCGGCGCGTATATGTATTCAGTGTTTCAGGCAGATCTGTGAACGCTGGTCCCCGCGGAAACCCTGCTCGCTAGCACTTGCGAACAGCGGCATCAGCGGCGGTGGCCAGGGCTTGAAGTGTGCTGAAGAATTCCTTCGTCTGGCCGTGAAAGAGCCCGCTTGCGGTGAGCCCTGCAACCGCCGCCATCGCTCCGGCGAATGGGTCCGTCAGGGGACGAATCGTGGCACAGCGAGGCAGGTCTTTGTGAATGAACTGCGCAGGTACTGGGAAGATCAGGCTTGGCTGAACCAGCGGATTCGGGGGGTCGGTGAAGAAATTGGGAAACGTCAGACCGTTAGCGGAAAACGGTGCGATTGGCGCCTGAACCCCATTACCGGCGAAGTCAATCCATTCAAGAAGATGAGCCACTTCATCTCCGCCGATTCCAAACATGATCTGCAAGACTTCCAGGCTGGAGGCCTTCATGCCGAGCGCCGGATAAAGACTCGACCCACCCTGTTCGATGGCAGCAAAGTGAAACGCCGCCGTATTCGCGATCGCCTGAATGTGGTGTGGACCCTCGAAATCGGCATCCGTCCTCGGGATGGCAGTCTTGTCCACTATCGTGATCGCCTGGGGATAGGTCCCGCCGAGATCGGGATTAGTCGTGCTGCGGTAGCGAATGAACCAGCTCGTGTCAACGGTGAGGTGCATCAGGTTGGTGAGCCTCCCAACGTCCTGAGCTCCGGTCGCGGTGCTGCCCTGCAGAATGCGGAACTCATCCAGACTCACCGGATCGGCGCCCTTCGATTCGAGGTAACCGTTGAGGAAGGTGGCGTGGCTGATCTCATCCAGCGTGTTGCTCGTTATGTATTGCGGTCCATCGCCGTCAAGATTTGAGAAAGCGACTTGATAGGGATTTAGAGGTTCGGTCGAATCTATCTCGGGGGGAGGGTTGCTGCCTTGGCCACCCAGCTCCTCGTACTGTATCCAGAGATCGGATTCGATCAGTTCGGCCGCTGCCACAAAACGCAGGATCGCAATGTCTCCCTCGTTCAAATCCGCGGCGAATGCCGATGTTCCCCTACCAAACAACCCGACGCCCAAAGTAGCTGCGCCACCTGCCAGCAGTCCGCCCTTCAACAAGGAACGGCGGTTCACTGGACGCTTCACAACACTCACTGATTCTTTCATCTTGGGTTCCTCACATTCATTTACGGAACACCCTCGGAGCCAGCAAGAGGTGTGCCGCGTAATGAACATAGGCTCCGCCTGTGAGAAGTGTTGTCACAGGGATGTCAGATGATTGTCTTGGTCGGATGAACGTTGTTACACCACTACACGGGGGCGAACAACAACGTTCTCATGACTGCGAAGCAGTCTCATTCTAGGGACGATGCGGACAGCGCTCCGTATTCAAACACTCCGGCGTCAGCCGAAGCCGCTCGACAGGGCGCCCATGCCGCAAATGTTCCTCGACAATCTCGTCCAGGTCTTCCGGCCGCACAAATCCATACCAGACCTGCTCCGGATACACGACAATCGTCGGCCCATGCTCGCACTGCTCCAGGCAGCCGGACTTGTTCACCCGCAGCACACCCGGAAGCTTCGCAGCCTTGACCTTGTCTTTGAGCAGCCCATGAAGCTTCCCCTTGCCATCCGGACTGCAAGAGGGCCGCGCCGCGTCCGCCTCACGCTGATTGGTGCAAACAAAGATGTGACGATCAAATTCCGGCAATGAATCTCCTTGAGAGGCTTGAGAAGTAGGTTCTTTCAGAATAAAGCCTACGGGACATATCCCGGCCCGCGCAGCACTTTGCCCGGAAGCGCCTGCGTCATCTTCCCATCGCTGATCACCGGCACTCCATTCACCAACACAAACTCCATCCCTACCGCCAGTTGGTTCGGCTTCTCATAGGTCGAAAGATCGCGAATCTTCTCCGGATCGAAGACCACAATATCGGCCCACATCCCATCCTTGATCACCCCACGATCGGCCAGCCTCATCCGCGCCGCAGGCAGCGCGGAGAATTTACGAATCGCGTCGGGAAGCGTCAGCAGATGCTCCTCGCGCACATACTTCCTCAGAATGCGCGGAAACGCCCCATACCCGCGCGGATGAGGATGCTCCTCGCCCAGAATCCCCTCAGGCGAAGCTCCAGAAGAATCATTGTCGACCGAAACCCACGGTTGCTTGAGCGCATCGGCAACATCTGGTTCCGACATCCCCTCGACAACAACCTCCATGCTCGGATCTTCGGCCAACAGATCAAGAATGCAGTCGATCGGATCTTTCCCCTGCGCCTTCGCAATCTCGGCAATGTTCTTGCCCTCCAGCGGCTGCAGCTTCGGATCGGCCGTCACTCCAATCGTGATCCCTTCAGGCCCCGAAATCTCCAGCCATTCGTTGTCCCAGTTCGTATCGTGCATCATCGAGTCGCGAATCTTCGCCCGCTGCGCCGGGTCATGAATGCGCGCCACCATCGCCGCATCGCCGCCATCGTGCGCCCAAGGGGGAATAAACGCTGAGAAGGTATTGAACCAGGCGGTATAGGCGTAAGTATCCGCCGCGATGTCCAGCCCAGAGGCGCGTGCCGCATCAATGCGGCTGACGATTTCCGGCATCTTGCCCCAGTTCGACTTGCCCGCAGCCTTCAGGTGCCAGATCTCAACCGGAATCTTCGCCTCGCGCGCAATACGAAAGGTCTCATCGAGCGCGTCAAATATCCCATCCCCTTCCGAACGCATATGCGTGGCATACATCCCGCCCGCGCTCGCTGCCGTCGATGCCAGCGCGATCAACTCCTCGGTCTTTGCATACGGCGCAGGCGAATACTGCAGCGCCGTCGAAACCCCCATCGCGCCCTGATGCATCGCATCCAGCACCAGCTTCTGCATCTGCGCCAGCTCGGCCGGCGTCGGCGAACGATTCTCGTCGCCAATCACAATCTGGCGAACGGTTGTCGCCCCGACATAACTCGCCAGGTTGATCCCAATCCCCTGCTTCTCCAGTCGCTTGAAGTAATCATCGAAACTGCGCCAGTCCTGCTGGATTCGATAATGGTCGAACCCCGCCTTGTCCTCGGCGACCAGACGGTCATTGGTAGGGGCAATCGAATTCCCCTCACCCGTAATCTCCGTCGTAATGCCCTGAAAAATCTTTGAAGGCAGACGCGGATCGACCAGGATCGTCGTCTCCGACTGCCCCAGCATGTCGATGAACCCCGGCGCGACCACAAGCCCGTGCGCCTCGATCGTCTTCGCCGCCGAGGCGGGATTGATCTTGCCAATCTTCACGATACGGCCGTCTTTGATCCCGATGTCAGCGCCATACCACGGCGAACCGGTTCCATCGATGATGTGGCCATTCCTGATCACGACGTCGTACTGCTGCGCACCGGCGGAGCGAAGTACGAAAAGAAACGGCAGAGCAATGGCCAAAAGGCGGAGGCGAATCATTGCGCCATTATGGCACTCTGGATGAAATTTCCATCAGTAATCGTTCAGCAGCCACCTGCTAAGGGGTCAGCTTGAATCCACAGGGGCCATACAACTCCCGCAAAGTTTGGCCTGAGGGGTTCGCAGCGGCTTTCGGCAATTCTTGCATGGTGGTCCATATAGAGAAAGCTTGTGATGCATAACAGCGTTTGGATGGCAATCCTTCATCCCGGTCAGGCGTTCATAGCGCAATGTCACGGGGTGAAAAAGCTGTTCGGTGGAAGCGTGTTCCAATGGAATATTCCATCGCTGGCGAAATTCCTTGGTCGCCTTGAACCCCTCACCGTAAAGACTAAGCACCTCGGCGTACTCGTTATCATCGAGCATTGGCATGATAGCCCGGCACCGCCAGCACCAGAGATATTGCATGGCCTAAATGATAGCCCTCTGCAGGCAGGGTGATTCCGTCCAGCAAGGACCTCGGCTCCAGAAGTGCGCCATCGCGTTCAACTGTGCATGGGCCGTGAGAAAGTCTTAGCTTCAACCGCTTTATCCACTTCGCACCCGACCGGCAAATCTGCGACAATACCTGCTTGATCATGCAACCCGACAACCTGCTCTCTTTGAAAGACGACATGGTGGCCTTTATCGAAGGTCACGGCATGCGCCGCTTCCCCGGCTTTGTCGGCGAAGATGTGCCCAGCATCCTGTGGGAGGACGAAACCAATCCCGACAGCTGGAAAGATTTCGTCGAGATGGCCAAGACCGCTTCCGCGGCCTTCCTCACCATGAGCGAAGTCCGTCCTCGAAAAGGAAGACCTCGAGTTGCTCATCGAACACATCCGCGACCAGAACTTCCCCGACGAAGACGCCCCCGAGCTCGAAGAGGTCCAATACCTGGTGAACTATGTCGGCAAGCTCGGATATATGCAACTCGGCTTCGCCTATCAGGGCGTCGTCTACATGCATGAAAGCTCGACCCCTGGTACGACCGCTACCAGCAATTGCTCGAGGCGGTTGAGGACTTCGGCGACATTGTCATCGAGAGCGGCAGCGACGAAGACGAAGAGTCGTGAGCTCCGCTAAGTTCCTCGCCCGCCTGTCACCACAATTACCGCTCGGCTTGGTTCCCTGCAAAGCCGAGCCCGCTGAAGCTGGTGCCGAAAGCGACCGCAAGCCGTCAATGCTTGCCGGCGCTGCGGCATCCCCGCTGCTCGCGCAGTTGCTCATCGCCCGCGGCATCGACTCAGCCGACAAGGCTGAGCGCTTCCTCAATCCCAGCTTCGATCATCTTCTCGACCCCTACAGCATGGCCGGAATGGCCGTCGCCGTTGCCAGAGTCCAGGCCGCCATCGCGAATCGTGAGCCAATTCTCATCTACGGCGACTACGACGTCGATGGCACCGTCGCCGTCGTCCTGCTCAAGACCGCGATCGAAATGGTCGGCGGGCCCGACTCGGCATGCGACGTCCGCTTCCACGTTCCCCACCGCCTCCGCGAAGGCTACGGCATGAAGAGCGAGGTGATCGAAGCCGCAGCCGCAGCAGGCGCGCGCCTCATCATCAGCGTCGATACCGGCATTCGCGCCTTCGCCGCGGCCGAAGCGGCCGCGGCTCTCGGCATCGACCTCATCGTCACCGACCATCATCTGCCGGACGCAGCCCGAGGCCTGCCGCCCGCGCTCGCCGTGCTCAATCCCGACCAGGACGGCTGCGGCTACGCCTGCAAGCACCTCTGCGGCGCCGGGAGTCGCTTTCAAGCTCGCCCAGGCCCTGCTCGAAGCCCACGACCTGAAGCGCGCAAGGGAAAAGATCCTCCCTTCGTTTCTGAAGCTGCTGGCCATCGCCACCATCGCCGACGCCGTCCCGCTGCTTGGGGAAAATCGCGCCATCGCCGCCTCGGGAATCGAGCAACTCGCTCGACCCGCGCAATCTGGGCTGCGCGCTTTGCTCGAACTCGCAAAACTCGATCCTCGCGAGCGCCCTCTAACCTCGACCGATATCGCCTTCCGCCTCGCCCCGCGAATCAACGCCGCCGGACGCATGGATATCGCCTCAGAAGTCGTCGAAATGTTCACCACCCGCGATTCTCAGCGCGCCCGCTCGCTCGCCGAGAAGCTCGACCGCCTCAACTCCGATCGCCGCAACACCGAGGCCGGCGTCCTCGCCGAGATCGAAGCGCGACTCAAGGACGATCCGTCCCTTCGCGAAGCCGGCTGCATGGTCCTCGACGGCGAAGGCTGGCATCGCGGCGTGATCGGCATTCTCGCCTCGCGCGTCGTCGAGCAAACCGGGCGGCCTTCGCTCGTCATTACCCACGAGAACGGCGAGGCCCACGGATCAGGCCGCTCCATCCCCGGCTTTCATCTGCTCGAGGCCATCGAGAGCTGCCACGAACTCTTCACTCGCTTCGGCGGTCACGCCCACGCGGTCGGCTTCTCTCTTCCGTCGTCGAAGGTTCCCGAGCTGCGCCAGCGCCTCGTCGAATATGCGGCGGTCCACCTGACTGCGGAAAGCATCACGCCCACGCTCAACTGCGATGCGCATCTTCCGCTCGACCAGGTTACGCTCGAGCTCTACGCGGCGGTCGAACGCCTCCAGCCCTACGGCATGGACAACGAAGAGCCAGTGTTCGTCGCGCGGGATGTGCTTGTCAGGGGAGAGGTCCGCGTTCTGAAAGAACGCCATGTCAAACTTCAGCTCGCAACCGGTGACGGCAACGCAACCATCTCCGCTCTGGCCTGGAGATGGGCCGAGCGCTTCGCCGGGCTCGGCGTAGCGGAAGGCGCGCGCATCGATATCGCCTACCGCATCCGCCACAATGAACATCCCGAATACGGGGGGATCGAGGTGCAAATCGAAGACTTGCACCTCTCGAGGAATGACGGTTCTCTTACAGGACCTTCTGGATGATGGCGCTTGCTTCGTCGATATCCTTCAAGGATTTAGCCTGAAGCTGTCTCGCCTGCGGATCCGATTCCGGCTTTGAGACCTCCTGATGCGCCATCTGCAGCAATTCGGCCGAGCTTATGTAGTCTGCCCTTTTCATCTAAATTGCCGTTCGGCGGCGGAACTCCAGCGAGATTCTTAGCGTCCATTGCGGCTGCGTTCTTGAGATCCACAATCGCGGCATCGACCCTTGGTATGGCCGCTGCTACCGCTTGTATGTGCTTCGGCTCGGTAAAGTGGGTCTGCAGAAGGGCGCGAGCCTGGCGCAGGTATTCGATCGCGTGAAGGTAAGAGGGATGCGATCCCGGTGTATCGGCGTAAATGCGCGAAGATCCGCCGGAAAGCAGTAGCGCGCACAGGACGATCGTGCACCGCGCGAATTCGTTCACTTGCAACTTTCTCATTTGAAGTTCACCTTTCGTTTCGCCGAGCGAGTGGCGGATCTTGCTTAGCAGCCATTTGTTGGCGCTCGCTACAGAAACCTGTAGGCGCCGTGGACGTTCCCAGCATGTAAAACCCGTTCATAATACAAAAGTCGCACTCCACCGTCTATTATGGGCGGCGCCTCCCCGCATAAAACGACCGCTGGTCACGCCGCATGGCCTCGAAGATCCAACAGATCAACTCGCCTTGGACTGCCCAGACATGGGAGGCGCGCTGTCTGGCAGGCGAGTTTTCCAAGCCTTCGATATTTGGCCACACACGAGAATTGCTCTGGCAGCAATAGAGCCCTTGACATTGCCGCCCCGCGCAAGCACACTTCGTGAATGCGGAGCGAGGCCGCTTCGCCTGGTCTTATGGCAACGCCCGAGGGTCGGCATTTGAAGGAATCACAGGCAGGCCGGATTACGTACACACTCGAGTCTTCGCTGGACAGCGTGAACCGTGTCGAGCAAACGGCAGAGGAAATGGCCAAAAAAGCCGGCATCGACGAGGACGAGATTTACCGCATCACCATGGCGGTGCGCGAAGCAGCGGTCAACGCCGTCCTCCACGGCAACTCCTACGATCCTCAAAAACACATCACAGCATCTTTTGAAAACACCGGCGCCGACCTTATTATCAGCATCTCCGACCAGGGGGTCGGTCTCGATCCGGCGACCCTCCCTGACCCGCTCGCACCGGAAAATCTTCTCCGCGGCTCGGGCCGCGGCATCTTCCTCATCCGCTCGTTTATGGATGAGGTACACTTCAAGTTGCTCAATCCCGGCACGGAACTCACCCTGATCAAGCATCTGGGAGCCGCCCAGTAACGGGATCGATGGAGTTGGGCGGTTCGGGAATCTTCAGTTCGGCAGTCTTAGTTAAGATATTCAAGGAGGATCTTTACGTGAGCTTGAAACTCAGCACCCGTCAGGTAGACGGCATCACCATTCTCGACTTAAGCGGACGCATTACCCTTGGCGAGGGCAGTGTTCAGCTACGCGACGCCACCCGTGACCTGCTTTCCAAGGGCGCCAAGCTTATCCTGTTAAACCTCGGCGACGTCAACTACATCGACAGCTCGGGCATCGGCGAGCTGGTCAGCGCCTACACTACCGTCCGCAACCAGGGCGGCGAGTTGAAGCTGCTGAACCTCACCAAGAAGGTCCACGACCTGCTCCAGATCACCAAGCTCTACACCGTCTTCGACGTGAAGGACGACGAAGCCTCCGCCATCGCCTCTTTCACGAAGTAAGTCCGTTCAGCAACGCACCCACCCGAGGCTGCCACGTGGCAGCCTCGTTGCTTCTGCGCGTAAGTGCATCGCCTGCTAATCACCATGCCCCGCCGTGGGCGGCGAAACCCAATGAGACGTCCTCAACTAAGTCGTCAGAAATGGCTGGTTTCTGTTGCTTTGCTTGGAAGCCTCTCCGCTTCCGCCCAGCAGCTCACCGCACGCCAGGTAATCGAGCGCATCGAACAGGCTACCCATGCGCAAGCTCCGGCGCAGACCGTCGACACCATAAAAGGCGGTAATCCCGAGGAGAAAGTCACCGGCATTGCGACAACCTTCCTCGACACCTATGCCGTGCTCCAGAAAGCCGCGGCAGACGGACACAACCTGATCATCACCCACGAACCCACCTTCTACACCCACACGGACAATAAGGCTCTGCTCGGCGACGACCCGGTGCAAGCGCAGAAAGAAGCCTTCATCCGCGACCATCATCTCGTGGTCTGGCGTTTTCACGACCTCTGGCATCTTCGCAACCCTGACGGAATCCTCGAAGGCGAGATTGCGAAGCTCGGCTGGCAGCAATATCAGACGTCCGAGGATCCTCACCTGTTTGTGCTTCCGCCAGTTACAGTTGCCGCCCTCGAAGCCAGCCTCAAACAGAAACTCGGCGCGCAGGCCATCCGCCTTGTTGGCGATCGCGCAATGCCTGTTTCCAAAGTTGCCCTGCTTCCGGGCGCCGCCGGCGAAGTCGAACAAGTGAAATTCCTGGAGCGCACGGACGTCGATGTGTTGGTCGCTGGCGAAGCCTCCGAGTGGGAGACCGTCGAATACGTCCGCGATGCAGTAGCCCAGGGCCGCCACAAAGCCCTCATCCTCGTCGGCCACGAAGTATCGGAAGAAGCGGGCATGGAGTGGTGCGCCAAATGGCTGCAACCCCTCTTCCCCGGCATTCCAGTCGAATTTCTTCCTGCGAACACACCTTTCGCCCCGCCTTCACAACAGTTGTCAACCACTCCTAAGAGCAGCGCTCATTGATATACCATCAGGCGCAGGAACAAGCGCCCCCATGCCGGACAAGCCTAAACTCGCACTCTTGAAATCCAAACACGCTGAGATGATTGCGGCGCGGCGGTTCTTTCTGCTCTTCGTCTTCCTGCTCGGAAGCCTCGTTCTCTATCCCCTTACTCAGGGCAGCGGCTCTCGCTATTACCTCTTTCGTTTTCTCGGATCGGCCGCCGTCCTGCTCAGCGTCTACGCAGTCAGCTTTCGCCGCGGAGTATTGATGGTCGCCGCATTGCTCGCGATACCGGCTCTCCTGGGCCGCATCCTCCTCTTCGAATTCGACGCCAGCGCCTTATCCATCGTCCGCACCACGCTGAGCCTCGCATTCGACGTCTTCATCGTCGTCGTCATCTTCCGCCGCGTCTTCTCGCATGACAAGCCAAACGCCGAAACCGTCTTCGGAGCGCTCTGCATCTACCTATTGGTCGGCTTCGGCTTCACCAGCATCTACGGACTCATCTCCAGCTTCGATCCCCTCGCATTCCATCTTGATCCCACCGCCAACCTCCACAAAATCCCCGACCGCTTCGACTTCATCTACTACAGTTTCGGCACGATCAGTTCCCTCGGCGCAGCCGGAATCACTCCCGTCTCCGGCGAAGCCCGCAGCCTCACCGTCATCGAAGGAATTCTCGGAGTTCTCTATCTGGCCGTTTTGATCTCCCGCCTCATGGGCGCCTACCGCGCCCACGAGCCCTCGGAGTAATGCGACATCAGCTCTTCACCGGTGGAAGCTAGGGCCGCTTCAACCCCATCGCCTCTGCCGTCACGTCGGTATATTTCAAACCCGCGCCAGTATTGAAGATCACCACTCTATCCGAAGGCTTCAGAAATCCATTCGCAATCAACTGATCGTAAGCAGCCGTCGCCGCCGCGCCCTCGGGCGAAAGAAATATCCCTTCATTCCGCGCCCAGTCCAGAATCGAAGCCAGAATCACCTCATCGCTAACCGCCAGCGCAATACCCTCCGACTCCTTCAGAATCTGCAGCATGATCGCATCCCCATACGGCTTAGGAACCCGCAATCCCGAAGCAAACGTCGCCGCATCCCGCCACATCTCGCTTGCCTCCTCGCCCGCCTCATAAGCCTTTGCCACCGGAGCGCATCCCGCCGCCTGTACCGCAATCATCTTTGGGCGTTTGAGGGGCCGCTTCACCGGCCGCACCCAACCCAACTCCTCCAGCTCCCCAAACGCCTTCCACATCCCGATCAGCCCAACCCCACCACCAGTCGGATAAAACACCGCATCCGGATACTCCCAACCCAGCTGCTCCACCAGCTCATAACCCATCGTCTTCTTGCCCTCGACCCGGAACGGCTCCTTCAACGTCGAAACATCGAACCATCCCTCCGCCGTCTTACGCTCCGCCACCATCCGCCCACAATCGGAGATCAGCCCATCGACCAACGTGACATTCGCGCCATAGGCAACCGCCTCCACATAATTCGCAAACGGAACATCCTTCGGCATAAAGATATGCGCCTCCACTCCCGCCGCAGCCGCATAAGCCGCCAGCGCACCCGCCGCATTCCCCGCCGAAGGCACCGCCAGCTTCTTTAAGCCATAGTGCCGGGCCATCGTCACCGCCAACGCCAGCCCACGCGCCTTGAAGCTGCCCGTAGGATTGTTGCCCTCTTCCTTCAAATAAACGCCCGAATACCGCGTGCTCCGCAACATCGGAGTCCATCCCTCACCCAAAGTCACCGGCTCCGCATCAGGCAAGACCGCGCCATAACGCCACATTCCGAGCGACGGCCACTCCGCCGAACCCGGGACAACGAAATCCTCAGGCGACGAGCCAATCAGGGAAGAGAAATCATACCGAACATAAAGCGACCCCGCCGGCTGCGTCGGACAAACCTGGCAAAGCGTCTGCGGAGTCTCAGCCGAAACATGAGCACCGCAACGAGAGCATTCCAAATAAGCAATAGCAGGCATAACTTCAGAGTACCTGCAACCCAGCCGCAATGCGGGTGCCCCAGGTTCGCGAAGCTAACCTGGGTTTTCTCTCCTACAGACAAGATGTTGGGAATGTGGGATAGCGATCTCGGTCCCCAAGGTAAGATGGCGGAACATGAATTCCAAGAGCCTGGACGCGCCGAAACGGGATCACCTCGCTCTCGGCGCATCGGCAGCCATCTACCTCGTCGGAGTCGGCACAGCTCTTCTGCTCCACTCTCATATCACCGGAGCGAGCTTCCGCGTCGTAGCTCTAGTAGTCGCGGCCGTCTACGCCTTCCGCCGCCGCAACATGACCATCTGGATACTCTGGTCCATGTTCGCCGGCGTCGAACTCGGCCTCGACGCCCCCGCACTCGCGCTCAACCTCCACGTCCTCAGCGACATCTTCCTACGGCTCGTCAAGACCATAGTCGCCCCGCTCATCCTCGGCACCCTCATCTCCGGAATCGCCGCCCACGGCAGCCTCAAAGAAGTAGGCCGCCTCGGCATCAAGTCACTGGTCTATTTCGAAGTCATGACCACCATCGCGCTGCTCGTCGGCCTCGCCGCCATCAACATCACCCACGCCGGAGTCGGCCTCTCGCTACCCACCCCGACGAGCGCCACCTCAAGCATCAGCGTCCTCCCCGCAAACGCCCCTGCACCAACATCAGCAATCCCCAAATGGGACCAGTTCCTCCTCCACGTCTTTCCCGAAAACCTCGCCAAATCCATCGCCGAAAACGAAATCCTCCAGGTCGTCGTCTTCGCCGTCCTCTTCGGCCTCGCCCTCACCCGCCTCCCCGAAGAAACCCGCCGCCCGCTGCTCACCGTCATCCAGTCCTTCACCAAGGCGATGTTCCAGTTCACCAACCTCGTCATGTACCTCTCGCCCATCGCCGTCGGAGCCGCGCTCGCCTACACCATCGCCCACTCCGGCTCCGGAGCCATCCTCGGCCTCGCCAAGCTCGTCGCCACCCTCTACGCCGCGCTCCTCGCCTTCGTGTTTGTCGGACTCCTCCCCGCCGCGCTCCTCGCCCGCGTGCCCATCCGCCGCTTCCTCGCCGCCGTCGCCGAACCCGCCTTCATCGCCTTCTCCACCGCCACCTCCGAGGCCGCCCTGCCCATCGCGATGGAGAACATGGAGACCCTCGGCGTCCCCGAAAACATCGTCGCCTTCGTCATCCCCACCGGCTACAGCTTCAACCTCGACGGCACCGCCATCTACCTCGCCCTCGCCGCAATCTTCGTAGCCCAGGCCGGGGGAATCCACCTCCCCTGGCAAACCCAGCTCATCATGCTCGCCACGTTGGTGCTCACCAGCAAAGGCGTCGCCGGAGTCCCCCGCGCCAGCCTCGTCGTCCTCATGGCCACAGCAGCCAGCTTCCACCTCCCCCTCGAACCCATCGTGCTCATCCTCGGAGTCGACGCCCTAATGGACATGGGCCGCACCTCCCTAAATGTCACGGGAAACTGCCTGGCCAGCGTGGTCGTGGCAAGATGGGAAGGAAAATTCGCTCCCTCCAACACCACACCCGACCACCTGTAACAAGCGCCATCCAAAAGCACAAATGTCATCCTGGAGCGAAGCACGAAGTGCGCAGTGAAGGATCTGCGGTTTACCCGCCCTCCAACAAACGCCATCCCAATAACAAATGTCATCCTGGAGCGAAGCACGAAGTGCGAAGCGAAGGATCTGCGGTTTGCCTAATGCCGCGCCGAAGGCGCATCCTTTTGCGCAAAACAAAGGCAATCCACCCCTCCCAACCTCTGCCATCCCAATAACAAATGTCATCCTGGAGCGAAGCACGAAGTGCGAAGCCGAAGGACCTGCAGTTTGCCTAAAGCCGCGCCGAAGGCGCATCCTTTTGCGCAAAACAAAGGCAATCCACCCCTCCCAACCTCTCCCATCCCAATAACAAATGTCATCCTGGAGCGAAGCACGAAGTGCGAAGCGAAGGATCTGCGGTTTGCCTAATGCCGCGCCGAAGGCGCATCCTTATCGCACTCCCCAAATGCCCAAAAGCTACTACACCTACATCGTCGCCAGCCGCGCTCACACACTCTACATCGGAGTCACCAGCAAACTCGAACAACGCATCCGGCAACACAAGAACAAGGCCTACGAAGGCTTCTCGGCAAGATACAACTGCAATCGCTTGGTTTGGTTTGAAACCTATAGCCACCCAATAACAGCGATAACTCGGGAGAAAGAGCTAAAGGGCTGGCTCAGGGTGAGGAAGATTGAACTGATCGAATTAACCAACCCAAACTGGGACGATCTCAGCGAGGATTGGGGGCAGCCGATAATTCCAACCGCAGATCCCTCCAACAAACGCCATCCCCCATAACAAATGTCATCCTGGAGCGAAGCACGAAGTGCGCAGCGAAGGATCTGCGGTTTGCCCGCCCTCCAACAAACGCCATCCCCCATAACAAATGTCATCCTCGAGCGAAGCACGAAGTGCGCAGCGAAGGATCTGCATTTCATCTAAAGCCGCCCCGCAGGCGCACCCATTCCACATGACAAATGCAAACCATCCTCACAAATGTCATCCTGAGCAATGCGAAGATTCTGCAGTTTGCTCGCCTACCAACAAACGCCATCCCAAAGAACAGATGTCATCCTGCGGCGGAGCACGAATTGCGCAGCGAAAGATCCACGGTTTGCCCACCCCCCAGCAACGCCATCCCACATAACAAATGTCATCCTGGAGCGAAGCACGAAGTGCGCAGCGAAGGATCTGCGGTTTGCTCGCCCCCCAGCCAAGCGCCATCCCCAATAACAACTGTCATCCTGGAGCGCAGCACGAAGTGCGCAGCGAAAGATCTGCGGTTTGCCCGCCCTCCAACAAACGCCATCCCACATAACAAATGTCATCCTGGAGCGGAGCGCGAAGTGCGCAGCGAAGGATCCACGGTTTGCCCGCCCCCAGCAAAAGCCATCCCCAATAACAAACGTCATCCTGGAGCGGAGCGCGAAGTGCGCAGCGAAGGATCCACGGTTTGCCCGCCCCCAGCAAAAGCCATCCCCAATAACAAACGTCATCCTGGAGCGGAGCGCGAAGTGCGCAGCGAAGGATCTGCGGTTGGCCCACCCCAGCAAACGCCATCCCACATAACAGATGCATCCTGGAGCGGAGCACGAAGTGCGCAGCGAAGGATCCACGGTTTGCCCGCCCCCAGCAAAAGCCATCCCCAATAACAAACGTCATCCTGGAGCGGAGCACGAAGTGCGCAGCGAAGATCCACGGTTTGCCCGCCCCCAGCAAAAGCCATCCCCAATAACAAACGTCATCCTGGAGCGGAGCACGAAGTGCGCAGCGAAGGATCTGCGGTTCATCTAACGCCGCGCCGCAGGCGCATCCAGAATTAGTGCTCGACTCAAGCCAATAACCGTTGGCTTGAGCGGGAAAGCGTTGCCGAAGTGTAGAGATCGAGTCCGAGTGGACAGCAACAAAGCGTGAACAGAACGCGGCGAGCCGGATACCAGCATCGCCATCCCACTCAAGCCAACAGAAGGGATGAATCGGGCACCGAGCATCCGTTATGTCAAGATTGCCCTGAGTCAACTCAGTTCGCTGTTCGACTCGTTTTCGCTGTAGGTGCTGTAATCTGCGGTGAGTTCTTCGCCCTCTCGAATATCGCGAATAGCATAAAACTTTAGCGAAGAGTCGACAGCGACATTGGGATCAGACGAACTATTCAAATACCATGAAGGCGTCAAGCCGTTGAAATTGGCAGGACATTCGTAAACACCGTCTCTTAGGACACAAAAGTCCTCATATAGTTGACGCAATTTCTCGGGCAGCGCCTTTGTCTCTTCTGAAGGAACAAGCACGGTCGCCGAGTCGTCAGGTTCGAAAATATATTGACCCTTGGGAATATCTGCAATCGCAAAAACGCCGACTCCGTGGATCTCGGACGACCGCAGCCTCGTGAATACGCCCTCGTGTGGTTTTTTCATTTTCGAAGTCTTCCGAAAAGGTCAGATGAGAAGTCTTTCCAATAGTGGTCACTGGATGGATAGCTTCGAAGAACGTGCCATTGCAAGGCTGCCACGACAATCGCAAAGGCCGGACAAATCCAAAAGAAAACTACCTTTACAACATGGAGGTGGGCTGAGAGCAAGCACCAATGGGGCGGCGCGACGTAAATGGAAGCAGCAAGAAGATACTCGGCGAAACCGGCGATGAGAAATGTAAATCCTAAACTATACGGCCACCACGCGGCCCAGGAATCTGCACACTCGAACCACTTCCGGAGGCCATTCAAATCGCTCTTCTTCATGGCTTCGTGGAAGCATATCTGTCCAAAAAACCAAGCCAAATCTGATCTCTGTTTGAAAAACCAAAGCGCCGCGACGATGCACATCGTCGACCCTGCCACTATAAAAAGGCCGCTTGAGTCCCATATAGCCCTTGCCACACCCTTGTCGCTTGCTAACACAGAGCTCAAGATGCCGCCCGGGGCGAGCACGGAAACGGCCGACAAAATGCCCATAATCGACATTTCTTTGTCTAGGTAATCCAAATATGGTTTCGTGTCCAAGCTTACTGTTCCATCCAGACAAAGCCGCTACTTAAGTTCCGATAACGCTCAATCGGCGCCGTAGCCAATCTATCATGCGCCGACGGATCCCTTCACATACTCAATCTAGCGTACAGGCCTCGGCAAGCGACTCTCACAGTTCACCGTTCGCGTAGTAATTTTGATATCGGAGATCAAAAAATGGAAGATACCACCAAAACCATCGAACAAACCCGCGCCGAAGAGATAGTCCTCTCACTAAGCGAAAAATTAGCCATCACCGCCTGCGCTCGCAATGTCTACGGCGAACCCATCCACGCCTATAACCGCACCATCGTCCCAGTCGCCAAATTCGGATATGGTCTCGGCGCAACCTCCGGCGGACGCGATGGAGACAAGGTCGGCGGCGGGTCAGGCGGCGGTGGTGTCGGCGCAAAGCCGGCGGGCTACATCGAGATCACCGAAGACGGCACAAGATACGTGCCATTTTCAACACCACGCCAAGTCCTGCTTGCAGCGCTTGCCGGAATCGGCCTGGGCTATTTGCTAGGAAGGTTCCGCAAATAAGTTGAAGGTAAGTCGGAGACCCCGATTTACTCTGTCAAGTATCTTTCTCGCCAACAGAAACGATAACTCACCCAATTTGTGGCACTTAGAGCGCAAAATAGTTTGGCACAGTGAAACCCCTCAACCTGATAAACTAGATATAGAGATCAAATAAGAGAGAAGGCGGCGCAAGCCGCCTTTTTCCATGCCCAAAAAGCGGAGAGCCATGACCAAACCATGCGGAACGAGCAGAAAGGCAGCAAACCCTCGCTCCGCCAGCAAATCAGAGCTAAGTCGCACAAAACAATGATCTTAGCTTGAAATATTACTTAACTCGCTGATTCTAGTGATCTTAGCCAAAAATGGCGGGGGGGAGGGGGGTACCCCGCCCAGCCTGAATCGAGGACGAAGCCCCAACTACTTCAACTTCCGATACCGCTCAATCAGCGCCGTAGTCGAGCTGTCATGTGCCAGCGGAGCCTTCGCATCCTCAATCTCACCCAGGATCTTCTGCGCCAGCACCTTGCCCAGCTCCACGCCCCACTGATCGAACGAATCGATCTGCCAGATCGCGCCCTGCGTGAACACCGAATGCTCATACAGAGCCACCAGCTTGCCCAGCGTCTTCGGATCGAGCTCTTCGGCCATGATCGTATTCGAAGGCCGGTTGCCCTCAAAGACCCGGTGCGGAATTAGCCAGTCCGGAGTACCCTCCGCCTTCACCTGGTCCGGAGTCTTGCCAAACGCCAGCGCCTCGGTCTGCGCAAAGACGTTCGCCAGCAGAATGTCATGATGCCGCCCCAGCGGCGTGATCGCCTTCACAAAACCGATGAAGTCGGCAGGAATGATCCGCGTCCCCTGATGGATGAGCTGATAGAACGAGTGCTGCCCGTTCGTCCCCGGCTCGCCCCAGTAGATCGGCCCGGTGTCGTAGTTCACATGCGAGCCGTCAAGCGTGACATGCTTGCCGTTGCTCTCCATCGTCAACTGCTGCAGGTACGCCGGGAAGCGCTTGAGGTAGTTCTCATACGGCAGAATCGCCACCGTCTGCGCGCCAAAGAAGTCGTTGTACCAGACCGCCAGCAGGCCAAGCAGCACCGGCAGGTTCTTCTCGAGCGGAGCCGTCCGGAAGTGCTCATCAATCTCGTGGAATCCGGCCAGCAGCGCTTCAAAATTCTCCGGCCCGATCGCCAGCATCGACGACAATCCGATCGCCGAATCCATCGAGTACCGCCCGCCAACCCAGTCCCAGAAGCCGAACATGTTCGCCGTATCGATGCCAAAGGCCTTCACCTTCTCCGCATTGGTCGAAACCGCAACGAAGTGCTTCGCAATCGCCGACTCATCGCCGCCCAGCCCCTTCAGCGCCCACTCCCGCGCGGAGTTGGCATTGGTCATCGTCTCAAGCGTCGTAAACGTCTTCGAAGAGATGATGAACAGCGTCTCATCGGCCTTGAGGTCAACCGTCGCTTCGACGAAGTCCGCGCCATCGACGTTCGAGACGAACCGGAAGACCCGCGTGCGGTCGCTGTAATGCTTCAGCGCCTCATAAGCCATCACCGGCCCAAGATCGGACCCGCCAATACCTATATTGATGATGTTCTTGATCGGCTTGCCGGTGTGGCCCTTCCACTCGCCCGAGCGAACCCGCTCAGAGAAGGCAGCCATCTTGTCGAGCACTTCATGGACAGCCGGAACCACATCCTCGCCATCGACAACGATCTTCTCGCCCTTGGGAGCGCGGAGCGCTACATGCAGCACCGCCCGCTTTTCGGTGATGTTGATCTTCTCGCCCGAGAACATCGCATCCCTGCGCGCCGCCACACCCGACTCCTCGGCAAGCTGCAGCAGCAGTTTCAGCGTCTCGTCAGTGATTCGATTCTTGGAGTAATCCAGGAAGAGCCCGGCAGCCTCAACGGTGTACTTCTCCGCCCGCTTCGGGTCTTCGTCGAAGAGCTCCTTCAGATGAATCGGCTCAATCTTCTTGTAGTGCTCGCCCAGCGCTTTCCACGCCGGAAGTTCAGTCAGAGGTGCCATCTCGTACTCTCCTTAAACGGGTGAAAAAATATCCGCGAATCATTTTGGACCTGAGGCCCACACTATACAAACAAGAGATGTTAGCCAATCACACACGGCGTCAATCGATGACTAGATATTTCGCGCTCAAGATACCTTGGTGGCTATGGAAGAACAGTTAGTATTACTTTGTTGGAAATCGGTGCGGGGCTTCCAGTCGCATTTCGCTCGCCGACCACGACTGTATATTCCCCTGCCGCATCCATCCGAAACATCCGGCTAATCTCACAATACGAAGTGCGCGCATCTCCTCTGTGCTGAAGTGATACGCAGCTACTCCTGTCGGCCCGCTTCCTGAATTCCTTACCGAATTCGGTTTCCGGCACCTCTTTGCCACGTTCGTTTAAAACTTGAAGAAAATATTCAGGTCCGCCGGAATCCTCCGCAAACCATACCTCGCCATCCGAAATGTTCTCGATGGTTAGCATAACGGCTACGGGTCCGCCGACGTGAAACTCCGGGGAGGACGGAAGCGACAACTTATAAGCAACACCGCTCCCCGCATTTTGCGGACACTTTGAAGTCTGAGCAGGGGCAGACGACGCAGCAAGAGCTACAGCAAGAGCAGCTCCGAAACGAGCGATATTGCAGTAGCTCATAAGCATTCTTGTTTCCCAAAGGGGGAGTACTGAGCCGTCTAACCCTTGCTCAACACACTAGCCTGCAGATTCACCAACTCCGTCAGGTCCTTCTTCACCAGCCCATGCTCTTTGGCATTGAACTCATCCACCTTGCTCGACCAGTTCATCGAGCAGAACTTCGGCCCGCACATCGAGCAGAAGGCCGCTTCTTTGTAGTAATCATCCGGAAGCGTCTCGTCATGCATCGCCCGCGCCGTCTCCGGATCGAGCGACAGCGCAAACTGCTTCTCCCAGTCGAACGTGTACCGAGCATAGCTGATCGCATCGTCGCGATCCCGCGCACCCGGCCGGTGCCGCGCTACATCGGCCGCGTGAGCAGCGATCTTGTAAGCGATCATGCCGTCCTTCACGTCCTTCTCATTCGGCAGTCCGAGATGCTCTTTCGGAGTCACATAGCAAAGCATCGACGCCCCATGCCAGCCAATCATCGCCGCGCCAATCGCGGAGGTGATGTGGTCGTAGCCCGGAGCGATGTCCGTCACCAGCGGACCGAGCACGTAGAAAGGCGCCCCGTCGCAAAGCTCGACTTCCTTATCGACCTGCTCCTTGATCTTGTCCATCGGCACGTGGCCGGGGCCCTCGATCATCACCTGCACATCGTCTTTCCAGGCCTGCCGGGTGAGCTCGCCCAACGTCTTCAGCTCTGCAAACTGCGCCTCATCGCTGGCGTCGGCGACCGACCCTGGACGCAGACCGTCACCGAGTGAGTAGCTCACGTCATACTTCGCCATCAGCTTGGTGATGCGGTCGAAGTTCTCATAGAGAAAGTTCTGCTTATGGTGAGCGGTCATCCACTGCGCCAGAATCGCACCTCCGCGGCTTACGATGCCCGTAATGCGCTTCGCAACCATCGGCACATACTGAATGAGAACGCCGGCATGGATAGTGAAGTAGTCGACGCCCTGCTGCGCCTGCTCCTCGATGACCTCGAGGTAGAGATCGATATTGAGGTCCTCGACGCGCTTCACGCGGGAGAGCGCCTCATAGAGCGGCACCGTACCGATCGGCACCGGCGAGTGGCGCAGGATCGGTCGCGAATCTCGGGAATATTCCCGCCCGTCGATAGATCCATCACCGTATCCGCACCATGCTGCACAGCCATGTGCAGCTTGCGCAGCTCTTCATCGATATTCGAGGTAATCGCCGAGTTCCCAATATTCGCATTCACCTTGCACCGCGTCGCGATGCCGATGCCCATCGGTTCGAGCTCCGGATGGTTGATGTTCGCCGGAATAATCAGCCGCCCTGCCGCAACCTCATCGCGAACCAGCACTGCATCGATTTTCTCCCGCTCGGCAACGAAGGCCATCTCTTCGGTAATCCGCCCCAGCCTCGCAAAATGCATCTGTGAGACGTTCGTATCGCCAGTGCGCGCAACCTCTGCCCTGCGGTTCACGATCCACTCGGCGCGCGGCCGCAGAATCTCGGCAGTCCCGTTACCGTTGGCCGACGCTACCGCCGCACCATTTCCGTTCCCGTTCGAACTCATAATCACCTCTGGAGAAAACCCACTCGTTCGGATCGTTGAAAAGTAAGATGTCGCAAGAACCGTTTCAGACCGGATTATAACCCTCCGATTTTCTGGCGGCCCGCTAGGTCTGAATCGAGACCACACCTTGACTCCTATGGCTAGGATGCCTAACCTCAAAGAAGAGCAGGATATGCAAAAGAGCAGCAACCAGGCCGTCAAGATCGCCGTCGCCGTCATCGTGATCGTCGGCACCATCGCCTATCTCGCGGTCAGCGGAGTCCAGGCCAACAAGAGCTACTACGTCACCATCTCCGAGCTGCACGGCATGGGCAACAAGGCCTACACCACCCATCTCCGCGTCGCCGGCAACGTCGCTCCCGGCTCAATCGAACACGCCGGCACCACTGCCCAGTTCGTCCTCGTCGAAAACGACAACCGCCTCAAGGTCGACTACAAGGGCACCGAGCCCCCGCCCGACACCTTCAAAGACAACGCCCAGGCCCTCGCCATCGGCACGTACGGCCGCGACGGAGTCTTCCACGCCACGCAGCTCCAGGCCAAATGCGCCTCAAAATACGCGCCGAAACCCGGCGAGATGCCCAGCACAGCAAAGCCGGCCGCCGCGACCGGCACCGCATCGCTAAATCCCGCGCCGCTGTCCCGCTAACCCAATAGAGGTTGTCATCCTGACCCCGGGCACGGCGAAGGGAAGGATCTGCGTTTCCCACCTCAGTCCGCATCAGCTGCTCTTTCGTATACTCATCGCAGTGTCCGCAACCCCAACCAGGATCGTCGAACTGACCACCGTCTCCCGCCTCTACGGGACCTTCGCCGCACTCCGCAAGATCGACATCAGCTTCGAACAAGGCCGCTGCTACATCCTCCTCGGCGAAAACGGCGCAGGTAAATCGACCCTCCTCCGCACGATAGCGGGACTACTCCGCCCCACCTTCGGCACCGTCACCGTCTTCGGTGAAAGCCCCTCTGACCAGCGCGACCGCATCGGCTACATGAGCCACGCCCCCATGCTCTACGACGAGCTCACCGGGCTTGAAAATCTCCGCTATTTCGGCAGCCTCTACCGCACGCGGCCTTGCCTCGGTCCTGAAGAAGCCATGCGCGCCACCGGCCTCGACCCAGCGCTGCCGCGGCCGATCAGCCAATACTCGCAAGGCATGCGCCAGCGCGCGTCGCTGGCGAGAGTGTTGTTGCCGCAGCCGGATTTACTGCTCCTCGACGAGCCATTCTCCAATATGGACGCAGCCAGCGCCCGCCAGATGCTCGCGCTGCTCGACCGCCTCCGCGCCCAGGGTCGAACCATCATCCTCACCACCCACCAGCGCGACCTCGCCGCCCCGCTCGCCGACGCCTTCGTCACCATGCAAGCCGGATCGGTGATCTCCGTCGAAAAGCAAGTCGGAGCGACCGCATGAAATCCGCTGCGACCAAGACCAACGCCGCCCGCTACCTCGACTCCCTCGGCATCGCCTACGAGCTCCGCAACTACGATCTCGGCGAAGAAGAATTCTCCGCCATCGCCGTCGCCGAAAAGATGGGCCTGCCGCCAGAACAGGTCTTCAAGACCCTGCTCTGCGCCACTCATGAGCGCGAACATCTCTTCGCCATCGTCCCCGGCAACGCCGAACTCGACTTCAAGAAACTCGCCCACGCCGCCGGAACCCGAAAAACCGAGATGGCCTCGATCAAGGACGTTCAGCCGCTCACCGGATACATCCGCGGCGGAGTCACCGTCTTCGGCGCAAAGAAAGCCTTCCCGGTTTTCATCGACGAGACCCTCGAACTCTTCGACACCATCTCCGTCTCCGCCGGAACCCGAGGCACGCAGCTCATCCTCACCCCGGCCAACTATCTCAAAGCCGCAGAATCGCTCGCCCCAACGATCATCACCGACCTGACCAAGGACACAGGAAAGGTCGCATCATGGACGTCCTGATCAACAGAGTTTGTCATCCCGATCGAAGCGCAGCGCAGCAGAGTGCGGTGAAAATGTCTGTAAAGATTGGTTGTCCTCCTGATCGAAGCGCAACGCAATGGAGTGCAATTGAAGTGTCTGTAAAGATTGGTTGTCCTCCTGATCGAAGCGAAGGACCTGCGGTGTCACGAATCCGAGCCCTCGGCTCAACTCTCTATTCCCTAAGTCCCTAGTCCCTAGCCATGCCCTACCTCCTCACCCACCTAATCCGCGACCTCCGCATCGAGTGGCGCTCCAAAGACGCCATCAACTCGATGCTCTTCTTCGCGCTCATCATCGTCGTGCTTTTCTCGCTCGCCTTCGACCCCACCCGCGAAGTCTCCCGCCAGATCGCCGGAGGCATCCTCTGCGTCGCCACCATGTTCGCTTCAATCACCGCGCTCAACCAGACCTGGTCCCGCGAACTCCGCCATCAAGTGCTCGACGCCCAGCGCATGGCGCCCGCCCCGGCCTCGTCGCTCTTCCTCGCCAAAGTCCTGGTGAACTTCCTCTTCGTCTCCGTAGTGCAGGCGATACTCGCCCCGCTCTTCATCATTTTCTACAACCTGCGCTCGGTCGGCCCGGCGTGGCCGCTGTTGCTCGTGATCCCGCTTGGAACCTGGGCACTCATCGTCAACGGAACCTTCTTCGCCGCGCTCTCCATCCGCACCCGCAACCGCGAACTCCTGCTGCCGCTCATCCTCTTCCCCATCTACATCCCGGCGCTGCTCGCCATGGTGCTCGCCACCACCGGGATCCTCACCGGAGAGGCCGACCCAACCCTCTGGATCAAGCTCCTCGTCGGCTACGACCTGATCTTTACCACCGTCAGCTTGCTACTCTTCGAGACCGTCATTCAGGCGGAATAGCGAGAAATGTAGTAACATGGCTACATCAGGAGGTGGCATTTGTGACGACAACCACTCTCTCCAGCCGCGAGTTCAACCAGAACGCCAGCGGCGCCAAAAAAGCAGCCGAAAAAGGCCCGGTCATCATCACCGACCGCGGCAGACCGGCGCATGTGCTGCTCAGCTTCGAGCAATACGAGAAGCTTTCGGGGAAGAAGGCTGCTCCTCCAGAGAAGAAGGGCACCATTGTCGATCTCTTATCGATGCCTGGCGGAGAAGACATCGAGTTCGACCCTCCCAAACTGGGCGACGATATCTTCGAGCCTGCGGATTTCTCCTGATGTTCCTGCTCGACACCAACGTCCTCTCAGAAATGCGTAGACTCCGGAGCGGTCAAGCTGATCCACATGTCGCGCGTTGGGCGCGAGAAACTGTGGAATCGAGTCTATTCATCTCAGTGATCACAATTCTCGAACTTGAGATTGGCATACTGAACATTGCCCGTCGGGACGCGACGCAAGGGCATCAATTGAATGCGTGGCTGACCGGCAGGCTGCTCCCAGCTTTTGATGGAAGAATCTTGCAGGTGAATCTCGAAGTCGCCCGCCGTTGCGCACATCTTCATATTCCAAACCTCAGACCGCGGCGAGACTCGCTGATCGCGGCCACTGCACTTGTTCACCGTCTTACCGTGGTCACGAGGAATGTCAGCGACTTTAATCCGACTGGAGTGACTGTTTTGAATCCGTGGCAAGCGAACACCGAGCCGCGTTAGACTTTCATTAGCTCATGAAGCTCTTCCGCCCCGCTTTCGGACTATTGCCACTCGCCATCGTCTCCCTCGGCTACGGCTTCCACGTCGCCATGACCGTGCCTGCCGACGAGGCAATGTTCAACGTCCAGCGCATCTTCTACTACCACATCCCCGCCTGGATCATGACCTCGCTCTGCTTCGGCGCGAACCTGATCGGCTCCGTCGTCTACTTAGCCGTCCGCAACAAACGCCCGACGCTGGCCCTGCGCGCCGACGCCGTGGCTCTCGCGACCGCCGAGATGGGAGTCATCTTCTGCCTCGTCGGCCTAGTCACCGGCTCGCTCTGGGCGCGCTACGCCTGGGGCATCTGGTGGACGTGGGACGAACGACTCACCTCGACACTTATCTTGTGGCTCATCTACGTCAGCTATCTGTTGCTCAGGAATTTTTCCGCCGGCCCGCAGATGCGAACCATCTCCGCTGTGCTCGCCATCTTCGGCTACATCGACGTGCCAATCGTTTACATGTCCACTCGCTGGTGGCGTACTCAACATCCCGCCCCAGTCTTCTTCGGCTCCCAAGGCTCAGGCATAGCCCCCAGCATGATGCCCGCCGTCACATGGAACGTCTACGCCTGGCTCGCATGGGCGCTGCTCGTCGTCAGCATCCGCTACGCCGTCGAACGCCGCCAGCAGCAGCTCGACGAAGCCGCCGCGCTCCGCTCGCTCCACGACCCCGCTCCAATCGAGGTCACCTCGTAATGAAGCCGCTCTTCCCCTGGGACCGCCCCAACGAATCCGCGCTCGGCCACCATCACCTCATCGCCGCCTACTGTTTCGCCTGGGGACTCCAACTCGCCTACCTCGCCTACGTCGGCCTCAAGTGGCGCTCGCTCGCCAAAGCCGGTCGCAACTCCTCCGCAAAATAAATCCGAACACTCGCCACTCCGCTCCCGTCTTAGCGCGTGAATGCACCTGAGAGTCAGGTGAGCGGGAGACACCGTCGCCCGCGTCTGTGGGTGTCAGGAGCCATGCGGACTTGCGATCTCAGCAGGAAGACGAAGCATTTGCCATGCTGGTTCACCGGCAATCGCGCTTCGTTTTTCAAGTCGCCTACGCTATGCTCCGCAATTCTCACGACGCCGAAGACGTCGTCCAGGAGACCTTCTTGAGCCTCTACCGATCCGGAGCATGGCAAAAGATGAACGACGAACGCGCCTTCCTCGCCCGCGCCACATGGCGACAAGCCATCGACCGCCTCCGCGCAAATCCGAACCCTAAGCAGGAAGACGACAACTTCCTGTTGGATCTCCCCTCACGCGAAAACGATCCCGAACAGGCCCTTCTCGGCGCCGACCAACAGGAAGCCGTCCACCGCCTCATCGACGCGCTACCTGAAGAACTGCGCCAACCCCTCGCCCTTTCCACCGTGCAGGAGCTGAACTCGCGCGAAATCGCCGCCATCCTCGACATCCCCGAGGGCACCGTCCGCACCCGCCTGATGCGCGCACGGCAGATGCTCAAACAAAAGCTCTCCGCCCAGATCGAGGTCCGCTATGCCAAGTGACCGCGAACTCGACCAGCTCATCGACGCCGCGCTACCCGGCTATTCCGCCACCGAACCCCAACCGGGCTTCGATCATCGCATTCTGAGCCGTGTATTCGCTGAGCCCCGCCGCCAGAGGCGATTCGTCTGGGCGTGGGCGCTCGCCTTACCAGCAGCCGCTTGCCTGTTGGTCCTTCTGTTCTTCGCTGGGCGGCACAATTCTGATCGGAACACGCTCGAAGCCATCGCAACGACCGCCCCGGAGACGACGTCGCCAAGTTCCCCGCAAACGCAAGGAACGGATTCATCCCCATCCCCACGGAAACGGTCTATCCCACAGAAGACATCGGCCCAGCCATCGATCATCCGCCAAACGCTGCCCAAGGAAGAGGTATTTCCGTCGCCGTCACCACTCACTGTTGAAGAGCGGGCCGCGATTGCACTGGTCCGCAACCCCGCCCCGATGCCTCCGCAAACCGATACGGCGGGAGTCGAAATCAACCCAATTCACATCGCGGAACTGCAGATCAAACCGATCGCCCCTTTGGGCGATCTGTCTAGCTCTCTCCCAACAGAATCATCCCTAAAAATCCAACAACCCTAAGGAGACTTCGTGCACAAATTCATCAAGATCGCTCTACTCTTACTACTAACCGGCGTCGCCGCCGCAGCCGCCCATGCTCAGACGGCTTCGCCGTCGCCAACGTTGAAGCACTTCAAAGTCGATTTCGTCATCAAAGAGGCCGACGCGACCGGACACGTCATTAACAGCCGCAGCTATTCCACGATTCTCGCTACCACCAACAACTTCGATCAACAGATCCGCAGCGGCAATCGCATACCAATGAAAGCCGGCCTGGATGAAAAAGGCAATACCCAGATCCAATACATCGACATAGGGGTCAATATCGACTGCCGTAACGTCCAGGAAATCGACCAGAAGCTTGTGATGTCAGTGAAGGCAGAAGTCTCCAGCATTCCCGGGGGGTCGACTTCAACTTCCGATCTCGGTCCAATCATTCGCCAATTTCAGTGGAATTCCGACGTACTGATTTCTCCCGGCAGCCCCACGACCATTTTTTCTTCCGACGACGTGAACAGCAAAACCAAAATCCAGCTCGAGGTCACAGCGACGCCGGTTAAATAGCTCACTCCTGGACAAATTCGTTGATGTGATTCGCCAGATATTGATGCGCATGCTGATGCTTTGACATCAGCTGGACAAAATGACATCATTGTCCCATGAGAACCACGCTATCGCTGGACGACGATGTCGTCGACATCGCCCGAGATTACGCTGCAGTCAAGAATCTTAGCCTCGGCGCAGCTGTCTCCGACCTTGTGCGAAAAGGGATAGAGGCTCCTCCGCCGATGCGCATGAGGAATGGCATCGCAGTTCTCGATCTTCCGCCGGATTCGCCGAGGGTAACGAGCGAGCGTGTCAAAGAAGTACTGGACGCGGAAATCTAGTGGCAGTCTTCCTGCTTGATGCCAATCTTCTACTGGCGCTCGCTTGGCCAACGCATCTCCATCACGAACGGGCGCAAAGCTGGCTTGAAACTCACGCTCGCAACGGCTGGGCGTCCTGTCCGTTCACACAATCCGCGTTCATCCGCCTCAGCAGCAACCCGAGCGTTTCGCCCGACGCTATCGCGCCATCCAAAGCCCAAATCCTCCTCGATGCCAGTTTGGGCCACCCCAACCACCATTTCTGGCCAGACGAACTCAGCGTGCACGATGCAATTACCCCACTCCGCAGCAACGTCGTCGGCCACCGCCAAATCACCGATGCCTATTTGCTGGGCCTAGCAATGTTTCGTAAGGGGAAATTAGCCACGTTTGACCGCGCCATCACCTCGCTGGTTCCGGAAGGCGTGGCTACAAACTCAGTGCTCGAATTACTCTAGCGGCTTAAGCTTAAGCCGCGACTCCGGTCGAGCTTACCGTTCAGCCTCCACCCAAGACCGCATCGAATACCCGCTTCCCGAGCGCCGAAACTCCTTACCCTCCGCTCGCGCCAGCAACACCACCAGCGCCAGTCCCGCCAGCATCACGCCCTCTTCGACATGCGTCGACTGGTTATGAAGCCGGTTAAAGCCCTCTCGGTTGGGGTCCGACAGGGGCACAGCATCGATCGCCCCACCAGCAGCGACGCGATACGTCTCCATCCGCGGAATAATCGAAAACTGCGAGTAAGCCGTCAGCGCCAGCATCACCACCACCATCGCTAGCGGAGCCCGCAACACCTGGCGCGGATATACTCCCATCACGCTCGCCGCCACAAACAGCACAACCAGCAAGACGCCGGCAAATAAGCCTTCTTGATGCAGAATGCGCAGACAGGAGCCGACAATCGTTCCCGCCACATGAGTGTCCTGCAAATGCATGAATGCCTCAGCCGCAACAATCGGGAAGAAGAACAATCCGCCTAGCCAGACAACGATAGAGAGCGCGATCAGCGTGCGCACAAGCGTCTTCATCGTTAGCCGACCGGCCCGTTCATCGGCCGCCCGGTCAGCCGCGCAATCCGATCCTTAATCGGCGGATGCGTCGCAAACAAGCTCGCAATCCCGCCCGAGCTAATCAGCGGAGCCACAATAAACAAATGCGCCGTCGAAGCCGAAGCTTGCAGCGGCAGCCGCTTCGAGAAAGCATCCAGCTTCTCCAGCGCGCTCGCCAGCGCATACGGATTGCCCGTAATATGCGCGCCTGTCGCGTCAGCCTCATACTCGCGCGAACGCGAGATCGCCAACTGAATCAGCGTCGCCGCAATCGGCGCGAGAATAATCATGAACAACGCGCCAATCCCGCCGCCGCCACGCTCGCGCCGGTCGCCGCCGCCCATCCCACCAAAGATCATCCCCCAGCGCGCAAAACTCGCCAGCATAGTGATCGCCCCCGCAAGCGTCGCAGCCACCGAACTGGTCAAAATATCCCTGTTCCGCACATGCCCCAGTTCATGCGCCAGCACGCCCTCGAGCTCTTCATCATTGAGCAGATTGAGAATGCCCCGAGTCACTGCGACCGCGGCATGATTGGGATTGCGCCCGGTAGCAAAAGCATTCGGCGAGTCATCGGGAATGACATAAATCCGAGGCATCGGAATATTCATCCGCCCGATCATCCGCTCAACCACCTGGTAGACGCGAGGCAGCTCCTCGCGTGTCACGGGCACCGCGTGATACATCGCCAGAGCCATCTTGTCCGAATAGAAATAGCTGACAAAGTTCGTCACTGCCGCAACCAGAAAGGCAATGACGACGCCATTGCGCCCGCCAAAATAAGCGCCGATCGCCATCAGAAAGATCGTAAGAGCAGTCAGCAAAAACGCAGTCTTGAAAGTGTTCATCGAAGGGGCCCTCCAATTCCAGAACCACCTTCCAACATTCTTTCACGAACCGACTTCGACAGTTTTCGCGAGCCTCGGGCCTATACGCTACCTTTCCTGCGGCACCGCATCGCCCTCACCGGGAGCAAGAAAAAGATTCATCTCCAAACCATGTTGCCGTGTATACAGGTCGTAATAACGGCCACCCAGCTTATACAACGATTCATGCGTTCCCCGCTCAATGATTTCGCCACCCTCGACCACCAGGATCTCATCGGCCCGGCGGATCGTCGACAACCGGTGCGCAATCACAAACGTCGTACGCCCCTGCATGAGAAAGCCGAGGCCTTCCTGGATCATCGCTTCAGACTCGGAGTCGAGCGATGAAGTCGCCTCATCCAGAATCAAAATCCGCGGATCGGCCAGGATCGCACGCGCAATCGACAGCCGCTGCCGCTGGCCTCCAGAAAGTTTCACGCCGCGTTCCCCAACGATCGTGTCATACGCCTCTGGAAATCGTTCCGCAAACTCATCCACGCGCGCAATGCGGCAGGCATTGAGAAACTGCTCTTCGCTAGAGTCCGGATGCGAGAACATCACGTTCTCACGAATGCTCCCATCGAAGAGAAACGAATCCTGTAGCACGACGCCAAGCTGGCCCCGATAGCTGTCGAGCCGGACCTTCGACAAATCGATACCGTCCACGGTAACCAGGCCGGTGTCGGGTGCATGAAAGCCGCAGACCAAAGAGATAATTGTCGACTTCCCCGATCCTGACGAACCCACCAGCGCCGTCACCGTCCCCGGCTTAGATTCGAACGAGACCCCATGCAGCACTGGCTTGTCGGTCTCATAGGAAAAGCGGACGTCGTCGAAGCGAATGTCTCCTTGAATCTCCTCAAGTGTGACCGTGCGCGTGGGATCGGCAAACTCGTCTCTCTCCGAGAGAATCTCGACTGTTCGATCGAGGCCGGCTAACGCCTCAGTGAGCTGCGTGCCAATGTTCACCATCTGGAAGACCGGCGCAACCATAAACGCCAGTAACATCGTGTATTGCAAGTAGCCGCCCGGAGTCAGCCCTTGCGCACCATGCGTCGCCTGATATTGCAGCACCGCGTGGCCGCCGAGCAGCATCACCACGCCGCCAACCACGCCCATGACTGTGGTCGCCGCAAACGAGAGTAGGCTCGTCGCGGTCAGGGACTTCATCACATTCTCGAGCAGCCGTTGCACGCCGCCGGCAAAGATATTCGCCTCGCGAGCTTCCGCGTGATAGCCCTTGATCACGCGAATACCGCCCAGCGATTCCGTAAGCCGTCCGGTAACTTCTGCATTAATCTTGGCGCGTTCGCGAAAGATCGGCCGAATCGTCTTAAACGCATTCTGCAGGATAAACACGAACGCGATAATCACCGCGAAGACGATCAGCGTCATCTTGACGCTGGCATGCAGCAGAAATCCAAACGCCATCACCGCAGTCAGAATTCCGCCCACAAACTCCACCAGGCCGGTGCCAATAAGGTTGCGCACGCCTTCGACGTCGCTCATGATCCGCGAAACCAGCATGCCGCTGCGGTTGGCGTCATAGAAGCTGACCGAGAGCCGCCCAATATGCTGCTGCACCTGCTTGCGCATGTCCGCGATCAGCCGCTGCGCCGCCTTCGAGAGCAACTGCGTCAGCGAATACGAAGTCACAGCCTGGATCGCCGTCGCCGTAAAGACGGCCGTCACGAACAGGGGCAAGCGGCTCCCATTGCCATGCAGAATATTGTCGAAGAAGTACTTCGTCGAGAGCGGCAGAACCAATCCGGCGACGCGGTTGATCGCCATCAGCACCAATCCGCCGGCCAGCAGCCAGCGCCGTGGGCGCACCAGCTTCCACACCTCGGGCATCACCCGCTTCAGATCGGCTTTCTTTTTGGTGGTCGCACCGCCGGCAGCATTGGTGGACTTCACGCCGGGGGAGCGCTCGGCGCGCATCGAGGTCATCGAGGAAGGGCGCATGCCTTGATTGTAAAGCGTTCGGCGTCTCGCAATGCGGCGCGAACATGGCCCGGCCTCGCGCCCGCCAACCTGGGAGTTTGTTCTCAGGCCCGCGAGCGGCGCGCGGCGATAAACGAGCGCACGCACATAATCACGAAGATCAGCAGCAGCACCGACATCGCAGCCTTCTCTTCGACCGCCGAGGGATGAGGAAACTGCCGTCCATTCAGGACCATCTGCAGGTAGTCGAAAATACTCTTCACCGTAAAGAGAAATCCCACCAGGCCGATCGTAACTGCGATATGCATCAACAGCATCCGCCGCTTGGCCTCCGGCGTGTGAGCAAAGAAGCCCAATATGGCCAGCACAAGACCGAAGGCCGACGGAATCAGCGCCGTCGGGTAGTGGCTGCCGGTCGCAACATAGCCGAAACCGCCGAGCAGAATCAAAACAATACCGAAGAGAATTGTGAGTCGCGCCATCGTTACCAAGCCACCTCTATCCCGATGATAATCATACCGGCAAGCGCGATCCTCACGTCTCCCCGGCGGATTGCGTCGGTACACTTCACAAAAAGCCTCGCCCGCGAAGCCACCAGACGAAGGCTGCAACGCCCTCATTGCAGCCCGGCAATGCGCATCTCCACCGCGAAAAGGCTGCTACGACCGCGACAGCAATCCGACTCCGATGAATCTATGGAAATGCATATGTCAGCTGAGTTCACTGCACCTTTCACATATCCACAATCGACTCCGGCAACCAGTTTTCGTGAAATTAAACTGACATTCGTTTTAAACCGCCATATTACTCAGTTGATTACGCAAATGATCGAGAGTCGCGACTTTGGCAGTCTAATTGCCTACAAATTTACTATGAGAAAGAACTTGTTTGCCCTGACCTCTCCTAAGACTCGAATTGCATTTGGAGCGGTCTTCTTAGCTCTATTCGCTTTTATCTCCTTTACCAGCCCCACACAACTCTCCGCACAAACGGATACCGGACAGATATCCGGCACGGTTACCGATCCTTCGGGCGCAACGATTGCCAACGCCACGGTCACCGCCAAGAATTCGGGAACCGGCGCTGAGCGCGTCGAGCACACCGGTGGCGCCGGCGCCTTCTTGATTTCCGGGCTCCCCCCTGGAGATTACGAAGTTACGGTCAGCAACGAAGGATTTAAAGCTTTTGTCGCCCAGGTTCAGGTAACTGTGGGTGGACATTCCACACTGGACGCCAAGCTCGCCGTGGGCCAGGGGTCCGCTGAGGTCGAGGTGATCGCCGAGGGCGGCGCGCAAGTCAATACCACCACCCAGGAACTTTCGCAGGTCGTTGACCATCAGCAGCTCTCCCAAATGCCGAGCCTGACCCGCAATCCCTACGATTTTGTCGTGCTTTCGGGCAACATCTCGGGTGGCGACGCCACCTCAGCGGGCAACATGCAGAACACCACCCTTCGCGGTGTCAACTTCAACATCAATGGTCAGCGCTCGACGGGGACAGAAATCCTCCTCGATGGCGTCGAGAACATCGCGGTCTTCGGCGACGGGGTCGGCACCAAGGTGCCGCTCGATGGGGTGCAAGAGTTCCGGGTCGTCACCAGCAACTTTGAAGCCCAGTACGGACGCGCCTCCGGCGGTGTAGTCAACGTCACCACCCGCGCCGGGACAAACGCATTCCATGGCAACATCTGGGAATTCAACCGTCTCTCCGCTTATACCTCCAACACCGAACTCAACGATCAGCAAAATTCCGCCTACCTGGCCGGCGGCGGCACATCCCCCGTTCCGTTCCCCAAGGGCACCTACACCAGAAACCAGTTTGGCTTTGCGGTGGGTGGCCCGATCGTGAAGAACAAGCTCTTTTTCTTCGCCAGCACCGAGTGGCTGCGGGTGCGAAGCGGCGCGACGATCTCCTCGGCTGTCCCGACCCCGGAGTTTCTCGCCCTCACCACACCGGAAAATCAGGCCTACTTTAACGCCTACGCGGGTAGCAAGGCTTTCAACTTCGTGAATACCTATAGCGCCTCCGACGTCGGCATCACTGGCATTCCAGGTGGCACTCCGGCCTTCGGCGTGGTCTCCTTCACCGCCCCGTCTGACGCTGGCGGAGGCATCCCCCAGAACACCTACAACATTCTCGGACGCGTGGACTATAACCTCAGCGACAAGACCCAGGTCTTCTTCCGCTACGTGGACTACAACGAACTCGACCAGATCGGCGGCGTCTTCGCTTCGCCGTATTCGCAATACAACGTCGGTGGAACCAGCAAGAACCAGGCTTACCTGCTGAGCGCCTCGCATGTAATCACCCCCAGCTTCGTCGAGAACACCAAGCTGAGTTTCAGCCGCTTCGACACCTCGAATACCTTCGACACTGCCCTGCAAAATGTCCCCACGCTCTTCGTGTCCACGAATGCGCAGGTTCCCGGGACGTCGATACCGATCCAGCTGCCGGGCTTCTACGACACCAACCCGGCCAACGGTGGCCTTCCCTACGGCGGTCCGCAGAATACCGTCCAGGTCAACCAGGACGCGCAACTCACCAAGGGTAGGCACGCCATGCAATTCGGCGCGCAGATCATTTACATCCAGGACAACAATGCCTACGGCGCCTATGCCCAGGCTGCCGAGCAGCTGGGCAGAAATAGGGCCACCGGCCTGCAGGCCATGATCGATGGATATGGCGGCACTGCCGACGCTCCCAACGGCGACATCTACCAGTTTGAGGCTGCGGTCGATCCCAATGGCGCGTTGCCCTGCGTCCGGAATCCTTATACCGGCGCATTGACTCAAACCGCAGGTTGCTCCATTGACCTTCCCGCTACCTCGCCCTCCTTTGCCCGTAGCGAGCGCTTCCATGACTGGGCGGTCTATGCGCAGGATTCCTGGCGTGCTACCCCGCGGCTGACCGTCAACTATGGCCTCCGCTACGAGTACTACGGCGTCCAACACAATAACCACCAGGATCTTGACTCCAACTACTACTTCTCCGGCGGCATCACCCCGACCACCGTCCGCGCCGGCCAGGTCTTTACCGCTCCCAATAGCCCGATCCACTCCCTATGGGCGCCTCAGTATGGGACGGTTTCACCACGCCTCGGCTTCGCTTATGACATCTTCGGCGATGGCAAAACTTCCTTCCGCGGTGGATGGGGAATCAGCTACGAGCGCAACTTCGGCAACGTGACCTTCAACCTCATCCAGAACCCGCCTTCCTACGCTGTGATCGTGGTCAACAACACGCCTCTCAGCACGTCGAACGCCGGCCCTCTGGGCGGCGCTTCCGGAAGTGTCGCGCTTCCCCCGACCAGTCTGCGCAACGTAAGCCAGAACATCCGGACCGCTCAGACCCAGTTTTATAGCGCGGCGGTGGAACATCAGTTCGCTGCCAGCACGATCTTGTCGGTCCAGTATGCCGGCGCTCGCGGACTCCATCTGTATGACATCAAGAACATCAACGGCGCAGGCCAGGGAAATTTCTTCCTCGGCGATCCGCTGATCGATCCTAACCCGGGCGATATACCCGCTGGCGGCGTCGGCCTGACGCGCCTCAACAACCAGTACTCCAACATCAACAATCGCGGTTCCAACGGCGATTCCTACTACCAGGCCATGAACGTCCAGTTCCAGAGCAACAACCTCCATCACACTGGCCTGAGCATGACCGCGAACTACACCTTTTCCCACCAAATCGACGATCTGAGCACAACCTTCTCCGAGAGCAACAACGAATTCGGATTGGGTTACACCAATCCCTTCAACCCGGGTATGGATCGCGGAAATGGCGATACAGACATTCGCAACCGTTTCGTCCTCGCCCCGATGTACCAGACCCCCTGGTACACCAGCGGGAACGGACACAGCGCGCTCATGCAGGCCCTTCTCGGATGGCAGGTCACCGGCATCTACACGGTGAGAAGCGGAACCCCGTTCAACTACTTCGACACCACCTTCGGCCAATCCGGTTACTTCCCGCCACGGTATACCCCGGCAGCAGGATTCATTCCGAAGCATAAATTCAAGTCGATTCCCTCAGGCGCAGACGGCGGAGGCGCCAACTTCTACACGATTGGCAACTTGCCGGCCGCCAACTCCTTCTTCAACCAGTCCTGGTTCCAGCAAACGGGCGGATTCGCGCCCGACGGAACCCCGGTTGGACTTCAGGATTCGGACTTCGGTCCTTACCCGGCCGCGATGATCGGCCGCAATCCTTTCCGTGGACCAGGCGCCTGGAACATCGACGCTGCGGTGAGCAAGAACATCCCTATTCATGAGCAGATCAGCCTGGTCTTCCGCGCTGAGGGCTTCAACGTCATGAACCACCACAACCTCTACATTCAAGAGGGCTATTCCGACGTGGCCAACCTTCAGGATCCAAACAACCCGGTGCAGTTCACCAACGTGCCCGTGCCCATCAGCGCATCGAAGGGCGGCATCTTCGGCGGCGTGACCGACGAACGTCGCTTCGGGCAGTTCTCCCTCGAATTGCAGTTCTAACCACTCAACCCAAAGCGGGGTGCTCTTCGGAGCACCCCGCTTTGTTTTTCCCCCGATCTCGCTTTCAGACGCCGGCAAAAGTCGAAACTTCTCGGAAGCAGTTGAACTTTGGGCAAACAGCGGCGGGATATCGCGTCTTCCGAAAAACATATTGACGCGGAATTTAGCTGTGTTTTTACATATTCACACTTATTCCAAAGCCCATTTTCGGACGCTCCGCAGCACTCGGTCGGCGAACAACACATTATTTATCAGCTGCTTACCAGCCCGATTCGGGAGAGAATTGTTCCGGCAGTTTAATTGCTTCTGTTGTCATCATGAAAAAGATTCTGTTTTCCCCTACCCCTGCTTGGATTCGAGTTGCATTTGGAATTGCAATCGCAGCTCTCCTTGTTTCTGGTGCGGTAACGCCCCAGCAGATCCATGCTCAGACCACCCTCTCAGGCGACATTGCTGGAACGATCACCGATCAGTCCGGCTCTGCCATCCCAGGCGCTACGATCACAATCACCAATACCGATACGGGATCATCCCAGGTAGTGATCGCTGCCGGTGCGGGAGAGTTCCGCGCCTCCCTCCTGAAGCCGGGCAACTACACCGTGAGCGTCAGCGCTCCAAACTTCCAGAAAACCGAAACCAAGACCGTGGTTTCAGTCGGCCAGACGGCCGCCGTGAACCTCTCCCTCTCCGTTGCTAAGGGCACCGAGACCGTCGAGGTTACAGGGCAGGAAGTCTCACTGCTCCAGCCTGAAAACTCCGACATTTCGACCACGATCACCATGGCCCAGGTACAGAACCTGCCAAACCCCGGCGGCGACATCACCTACTACATCAACCTCACCCAGGGCGTAGTCATGAATACGCAGGGCGGTTATGGCAACTCCTCGGCGTTTGGACTGCCGGCGACCTCGAACAACTTCACCGTCAACGGCGCGCAGGACAATGATCCGTTCCTGAACCTCAACAACTCCGGCCCGAGCAACCTCTTGTTGGGCAGCAACGACATCGACCAGGTGAACATCGTTGCCAATGCCTACGGCGCGCAGTATGGCGGCCTCGGCGGCGTCCAGGAGAACGTTCTCACCCGTTCCGGAAGCAACAAGTTCCACGGCAATGTCAACTATTTCTGGACCAATAGCGACTTGAACGCTAACAACTGGTTCAACGACAATACGGCGACCAAAGAGCCGTTCGCCAATGCCAACCAGTGGGGCGCCAGCATTGGCGGCCCGATCATCAAGGACAAGGCCTTTTTCTTCGTGAACTACGAGGGTCTGCGCTTCGTGACCTCGCCAGTGGTTTTCACCACCGTTCCTAACGCGGCTTACGAAAATGCGGTCATCAACAATCTCATCGAATCCGGCGCGCCGATTTCGGCCGAGGTTCCCTTCTACCAGCACCTGTTTAGCATCTATAACGCCGCGCCCGGTTCCGAGAACGCACAGACGCTGAACTCGTACTCGAACTACTTTTACGCGGCGCCAAAGAACAATCTGGCCGAGAACCTCGCAACCGCCCGTCTCGATTTCAAAATCGGCCCGAACGACAGCATGTTCGCGCACTTCAAGTGGGACCACGGCGTCCAACCGACGCACGTCGATCCGATCAGCCCGATTTTCAACGCTGACAGCGACCAGCCGGACTATGAAGGCCAGTTGGAAGAGACCCACACCTTCTCGCCGAATGTGGTCAACCAGTTCCTCTTCTCGACCGCGTGGTACAGCGCCATCTTCAAGAACCCGACTCCGGCGCTTGAAGCTGCCACCTTCCCCTACACCATGGACTTTATCGATGGCTCGTTTTACCCGTTGAACTGGCTCGGTTTCCTCTGGCCCCAGGGTCGTAACGTAACTCAGTATCAGTTCAATGACGACCTCAGCTGGAACAAGGGCACGCACTCAATGGCCTTCGGCTTCATCTTCAAGCGCGACGATGTGACAGATCACGATCCCACCGAATACACCACCCCCCTGGGTGCGCAGTACGGTCCTTCGGCTTCTGGTCCCCTGGGCGATTTGGATCTGTTCGGCGCCGGTCTGTTGCTGGAGGGTATTCAGAACTTTCCGGCGCGCTCGACTGCACCGATCGCGCTCTACAACCTGGGCTTCTACGCACAGGACCAGTGGAAGGTGCTGCCCGGCCTGCAAATCACCGGCGGACTTCGCATCGAGCATAACTCCAATCCAGTTTGCCAAATCAACTGCTTTGGGCGCTTCAACAACAGCTACAACAATGTGACCGCGAACCTGGATACGCCGTATAACAGCGTTCTCCTCTCCGGCCTTCACCAGACCTTCAACAGCTATCAGGCGATCACCGTCAATCCAAGGGTTGGTTTCACCTTCACCCCCGAGAGCCATCCGAATACGGTTTTCCGCGCCGGCTTCGGTCTCTTCTCGGATATCTTCCCAGCCACGATTGCCGATTCGCTGCTGACCAACGCTCCGTTCAATCCGCAGTACGCGGTTCTCTTCTACGGGGCTGATCCTACGCAGGATTTTGGCTTCACCAGCGCGCTGTCTTCGGTGAACGAATCCTTCCAGGCGGGTTATCCGACTGGCGGATCGTTCAACAGCATCTCCGCAACCAACCCGAACTTCGCACAGCCTGCTCTCTTCAATGCCAACCAGAAAATCTACTATCCGAGCTACGAAGAGTGGAGCGCTCAGTGGCAGCAGCAGGTTGGTAAATCCACTAGCTTCTCGATCGGCTATGTGGGCAACCACGGCTACCACGAGCCGGTACAGAATAACGGCGTGAATACCTTTGCGGAAGGCTTCGGCGGCGCTCCGGCGAACCCGGCGCTCCCTGCCTTCGGAGAGGTCACCGAAATTCAGAACGCGGCCGGCTCCAACTACAACGGCCTCATCGCCACGGTGAAGGAACAACAGAAGTACATCACCCTGCTGTTCAACTACACCTATAGCCACGCGCTCGACGAGATCTCCAATGGCGGTATCCTGCCATTCGGCAGCAACGGCACCAGCCCGACCAATCCGTTTAATCTGGCGCAGCAGAACTATGGCAACGCTGACTACGATAACCGCCACAACTTCAACGGCAACTACGTCATCACCGTGCCTTATTTCGGTGGACCGAAGTTGATCACCGACGGATGGCAGCTGACCGGCACCATCTTCTGGCACAGCGGGTTTCCGTTCAGCGTCACCGACGGCAACGCAACCGGTCTGCTTGCACCAAACTACGGTGGAACTTTGCTGGCAGACATCACCGACGCCTCTGTGCCGCATCACTGCGGCAAGTCGGCCATCGCAAACGGCTGCTTTGGAGCTAACCCGACCACTGGTGCTCCCAGCCCGTTCTTCGGTGACCCGACCGCCTTCGGAGGCCAGAGCCGCAATTCGTTCTACGGTCCGCATTACTTCAATACGGACTTCGCCGTCAATAAGAGCTTCAGAATTCCGCTATCGGAATCAACCGCCTTCCAGATCGGGATGCAGGCTTACAACGTCCTGAACCACCCGAACTTCGCCAATCCGGACTTCAACTTCAGCGATCCCACGTTTGGGTACATCCAAAGCACGGTCAGCGTTCCGACCAGCGTCTTTGGAGCGTTCCTGGGTGGCGACGCCTCACCCCGTATCCTTCAGCTGAAGGCGAAGTTCACCTTCTAACCTGAAGCCTTATACAACAAAGGGCAGTCCCTGACGGGACTGCCCTTTTTCTTTTGCGCCGAAGTGCCCGCTCAAAGATGCGGGACAGGCGGAGGTAAGTTCACGCCGTCTGCCGGGTCAGCGCCCGGCGCAGCACCGTTTCGAGCGCTCCTTTTAGCTGAGCGTATTCATCCTCAGTCAGTTTCCCCTGCAACCGCTCAGTCTCAACCGCAAAGAGCTCGTCCTTCAGCGCAGCCAGAAGCGCTGAGCCCGTCGATGGCACGCTTCCCGATACCCTGCTCACGGGTACGCTGCTCGCTGCCGCGATGCTCCCGGGGATAGCGAGGTTTGTCGCCGACGCTGTCACTGGCGTTGCAGCCACTGTCCCCGGCGTCGAGCGCAGGAAGAAAGCAGCAGCAGCAGCAAGCACCAGCGAGAGACTACCTAGTATCCACCACCGGTATTTCGTCAGCGGATCAGGCGTGTCGATCGGATTGCCCAACCCTCCGCCCGGTCTAGTATCGCTCGCAGCGGCAGCACTGCCTGCCTCCGGTGACGCTGGCTGGTCCGAAGCGCCGGCCGATGCCCCTTGCGCGGGACCGGTCTCCCCACCCTGCGCCTCGCGCGGCATCGCGCCGCTGCCGGAGACGGTGAATTCCAACGGCTGGGCCGCAGGAACATTCTTTGCCAGGAAGGTCTGCGCGTTCGGATCATCATTGATCGGCTGAAACGGCAGCGACGCCGAGGGCGTAAACTTCATCGCCTTGGGCATCATGATCGCCACATTGTCCGCTGGAAGCGCCAGCTTCTCCGAGAACTTGAAGCTGCCGCTATATGGCAGCCGGTAGCTTACCTGAAAGCGCGTCTCCCCCGGGCGAATCGGAAAAACGAAGGCATAGTGTCCCTTGTCGCCCAGTGGCACCGGAGAGGAAGAAACCGGCATCCCACCCGGGGATTGCGCCGCGGAAGCTTCGATCTGCGCTCCCTCGGGCAGATAGATCTCATAGGAGTGTGTGCTCAATTGAGTACGTGGCGGGGTCGAGTCGTTCTTAACAAAATAACTCTGAATGACATGCAGACCCTGCTGGTCGGTTTCGAGGCGCATCACGTTGGCCTCAGTCGTCACGCCTTGAACGCTCTCCGCCACGTCATAGACGTCGATGTCCACCGATTGCGTCCCGGGAGGCGCAATATGGAAATATCCCGCCTTCTCATGGTCGACCCGGATCAGGTGCGGCCCGGCGTCCGGCAGTTCCAGCTTGAATTTGCCCTGAGCGTCGGTAGATGTGGTGTTCGACTCCCGCATCCCGCCCTGCAACTGGATGAGGACAACGCGGTCGCCCGCGGCCGGCTTGTTTACGGTCTTGTTCGTCACAGTACCGGTGATGGAAGCGGCAAGTGCGGTGAGGGGAGTAATGGAGGCAAGGAGGAGGACTGATCGGAATGGGGCGTACTTATAAAGATTCATAGTCGCTGCCGCCATTCTAATTTGTTTGGCGGCACCATTCGGATCTCAGCGCGGTTGCGCTTCCAGCAGGTCGATCTCCGCAATCACTTCAGCGGCCTCATTCTCGAGCGATGCCCGCTGAGCAGCGTAGTCTTCCTCGGGATATTTGCCCGCCCGATACTCAAAATTCAAATCGCGCAGATTGTCATAGACCACCTGTTTCCGCTCCGCCAGGAACTCGAGGCGCGTCTTCTCCGGCTGCAATGCCGAGTTCCGCTCCGGCCAGAAAACATACGCAAACACGGCGGCGAGTAGAGCTCCGCAAGCGAGATAAATCATTTACTGACCTTTCTTAATAGCCGGGAATCAAACTCGGCCTTCGTAATCCCGGCTACTTGAATCCTCGATGCATCGGCATGTTCAGGATTAAGAAGATAATTCTTCGTGTCGGGCATGATGGCAGAAGGAACTTGTGCGAGGGCAGTGCGGCCAGACCGAAGCCATTCATCACCGATAGCCCGAGTCCTGCTTTCGTCATCTTTCCAGGAATCACCCTCAGGAAGCTGGAGCTGTTCGATCTGAATATTTTCCGGCACGCTCACCTTAAGCAAATTGTAAGGTCGCGGCAGGTCCTTGTCTTCCAGCTCCAGATGAACCAGCGCCTCAAGGAGCGCGCCCGCTGCAGACTCGGCAAGATACACGATTGGATGCCCGGCAGTGTGCCAGCGGGCACTATAGAGCAGCCCGCCCTCTCCGTTGAGTTCGCTGAAGTCGCTGATTCGCCAGAGTTCGCGAGGGGTCGACGGCATTAAGCAAACATGCCATGCTCAATCTGGCCAAGCATCTCTTCCACCATTCGACCACCCGACTCGGTACGCAACATCTGGATCGGTGTCCGTTCCGCGAAGCGATGCTTTGGCTTGTTCAACCATCTCAACGCCTTTTCCTTCTCGCCGAAGACCTTCACGGTGTAGTCGTAGACCCGGATCAGCCTCGCGAATCTATCCGACTCATCCAAATTGAGCGCCTCTTTCCGGTCGCGCCGATGCTTGAGAGTCCGCGCAGGGATAACCACCTCGTAGACGTCTTTGAATTCAAGGCCGGAATTCGTGACGAACTCGCCAATTGCTGCCAGAGGCAGGCCGGCCTCGATGGACGCCAGATCGATGCGAAGGGTTGGGAGAAGAGCCGGAACTTCAGCAAGCGTAGCCATAAGCCATTATGCCATGAACTGATCGGCAAAATGACTCTTAAGCTGATCTAAAGTTCCGTCTCTCGTCGAATTCGCTCGCGAATATCGGTGAAATGCGCCATACCAGCCGGTGGCGGCATGGGAACCGAACGCAGCCGCCATTTACGAATCAGCAGCGCAGTCCCGCCGACACCAAGAATCAGCACCGCAAACGGCATCACCCAGCCAACGATGTTGAAGCCCTCAACCGGCGGAGCGGCCAGCGAAGTCGGCCCATATTTCTCCACGAACGCAGTAAATATCGTCTTATCGCTGTCTCCGCGATCGACCCCAGCCATGAGCTCCTGGCGCATGCCTTCGGAGTTCGGGCAGCCGACATGATTGCACTCCAGCAGCAGCTCATTACAGCTGCAGCTGCACATGATCTGGTGGCCGAGCTTGTCGAAGCGAGCAGTCTTTGCGACGTTTGGATCGGCAGCAGCCGTAGTAAAGACAACGGCGCCGACCAACAAGAGGATTTGGCCAGCCCCAATAAATCGGGCGCGGAGTCGCCAGAACCGCCCACGGGAATGTCCCAGGTCTTGCTTTTGAGACGCGCTATTGGTTTGCTCAGGGATCGAAGGCATCAGTCGCCGCTTCCCGCAATGGCCGCATCGCGAGGAATCGTCTCCTTCACCCGGGCAGCCGCCAACGCAGTCTGCAAGTTCGGAGTCAGGGCCGTCGCCGTCCCGGCGATCACAATGAAGACGCCGATCCATATCCACGCAACGAGCGGGTTTAGAAAGACCTTGATGATCGGCAATCCACTATCGGGGTTCTTTCCCTCGTACACCACATAAAGGTCCCAGGCCAGCGTCGAGTGGTTCGCCACCATCGTCTGCGGAGTCTGGCTCGCCTGGTAGAAACGCTTTTCCGGCGCAAGCTGCGTCACCTTCTTGCCGTTGCGATAGACATCGAGCAGCGAATACTCAGTGTCGTAGTTCGGGTTCGAATCCTGGGTGAAGCTCTGCGAGACCAGTTTGTACGGCCCAATGTCGATCGAGTCGCCGACGCCGAGTTCCTTCTCGACATTCTGGTTAAAGGCCTGCCCGGCAAATCCAATGAACATCACCACAATGCCGAGGTGCACGATATAGCCCCCATACCGCCGCGAGTTTCGGCGCGTAAGCTGCACCATCGACGCGAGGAGGCTCTGTCCGGTATGGCGCTGGATCACCGCCGCCCCGCGCAGAAACTCCGACGAGATCGCAGTGATCACCAGCGCGCCCAGCGAGTAGCAGACCAGCGAATAAAACGCGCCCTCATCCTGCCACGGCCGTACCCCAACAATGATCAGCGCAATCGCGGTCAAGACTCCAGCAACCACCGGCAACACAAAATTCTTGCGAATGCTCTTGAACGAAGTGCTCCGCCAGGCCAGCACCGGCCCAACGCCGGTTAGAAAGAGCAGAAACAGTCCAATCGGCACAGCCACGCGGTTGTACCACGGCGCGCCCATCGTGACCTTGTTACCCTGCACATATTCCGACAGCACCGGAAACAGCGTGCCCCAGAGAATCGTGAAGCAGGCCGCCAGCAAAACAAGATTGTTGAAGAGAAAGCTCGACTCGCGCGAAACCAGCGCCTCGAGCTTGTGCTCCGTCTTCAGATGATCGCGCTGCAACACAAAGGTGAAGATGCAGACCGCCAGCACGATCACCATGAATGCCCAAAACCACGTCCCGATATTCGACTCGGCAAAAGCATGCACCGAGCTCACCAGCCCCGACCGCGTTAGCAAGGTTCCCAGGATCGTCAGCAGAAACGTCGAGAAGATCAGCCACACATTCCACGACTTCATCATCCCGCGCTTCTCCTGCATCATCACCGAATGCAGAAAGGCCGTGCCCGTCAGCCACGGCATCAGCGAAGCGTTCTCCACCGGGTCCCATCCCCAATAGCCGCCCCAACCAAGTACCGCATATGCCCAGTGCATGCCCAGCACGATGCCGCAAGTCAGGAAGAGCCACGTCACCATCGTCCAGCGACGTGTAATGTGGATCCATTTCTCGCCCGGATACCGCATCATCAGCGCGCCCAGCGCAAAGGCAAACGGAACACTAAAGCCCACGTAGCCCAAATAGAGCATCGGCGGATGAATCACCATCTCCGGATACTGCAGCAGCGGATTCAGCCCGAATCCATCTTCGGGGATCCTCCCGGAAACCAGCGAAAACGGGGTCGCAGCAAAGTTCAGCAGGAGCAGAAAGAAAAGCTGGATCCCCGCCAGAATCGTCGAGGCAAAGGCAGTCAGCCGAACATCGACCTTGTGCCGCAGCCGCAACACCAGGCCATACGTTGCCAACAGCCAAGCCCACAGCAGCAGCGAGCCCTCCTGCCCTGACCAAAGCGCGGCAAACTTATAAGGCCCGGGCAGCGCGCGATTGGAATGATGCAGAATGTACGCAACTGAAAAATCATTGTTAAACGCCGCCCAGAGCAGCGCAAATGCGGCAACCGAGACCACAACAAAACTCGCAATGCCCGCGCGCCGTGCCGTCTCTGCCAGCCGCTCGGGAGAAACACGTCCGGCAGAATTGGTCGACAACTGCCGGAGAGCGATCGCTCCAGCCACAAGCGTGTAGCCGCTCAGAGCGAGGGCAAGCAAAAGGGCGAAGCTTCCTAGTTCCGGCATAAGAATCCCCCACTATCTTCGCAGAGCGGGGCGGTCAGGGCAATCGACCCAGGCCCAAAGTTTTTCGCCAGTCGCGGCGAAAGCAAAAACCTGCTCGTCGTCGGACGTGCATGCAGTCGGTCTCAGGGTTTTAGAGCAAGGCGAAATCACGCTGAGTAAGCGGAATGCTCAGGCTGAGCGGCGCTCAAACGAATTCAAAAGATAGTGCGTAAAGGCTATCAACTGATCTGGGGGGAACGGCTTGACCCGGAAAGCAACATCAAGCGACTTGTACTCATCCTCGACATCGGGATATCCGCTCAACACCAACACCGGAAGTGCATATCCGGCTTTGCGCAGCGCCTTCACAAATTCCGGACCGTTCATGCCCGGCATCAGGTGATCGGTCACCACCATGCGCACGCTAAAGCCCTCGGCGGACTGTAGGAAATTGAGTGCTTTCTGACCATCAGAGACGATTACAGCGAGAAGACCGGCTCGATCCAGGATGGCTTTGCGTGTCGCTCCCTGCACAGCGTCGTCATCCACCAGCAAAATGTCTACAGCCATCCCTGAAAATTCCAATCAGATATGAAGAATCGTCCCAGGCTTTCCATCTGACCCGGACTTCGTCCAAATACAAAGGATGTGTTTTTCCCAGGCGTGGTTGCCCGGATACGCTAAACTTTTCCCCACATCGTCAAAAATATCGACACCGCGCAATTAGGAAGCCCTAACTAACTCCATCCAACAGACTACTCCGGCTGGGGCAAAAGTGGGCAATAATAGTGAACTAAAGCGATGTTCCAGCAACCAGAGTCAAAATCCGGGACAAGTTGGTGGGTTGGATGGTCAGTGCTTCTCCACGCCACCCTTCTGATTGTCCTGTTTCGCTCCAGTCACGCCGTCCGCGTCCGCACCTTCCTCCCCGGAACCCCGCAGGGCGCACACATCGACCTCAGTTACTTGCCCGGCGGAGCACCACCCTCGGCGCCGCCCTCCGTTCGCAAACAGACGCCGGTCGTCGCCAAAGAATCAAGGCTGCCCTTGCCGCCTCGCTTGACGCCGCCCGTGCAAGCGCCGGCCTCCCAAGTATCGACTTCCTCGCCCACTGCATCCACTGCTTCCACTAACGACGCGCTCGGCTCCGACGACATCCAGATCGCTCTTACGACCTATTCCCCAAGCCCGAAACCGGACCTTTCGCGCTTGCCGCACGGTGCCCAGGGCGAAGTCGTGCTCGATGTCACCATCGACCCGACCGGCCAGGTCGCCGACCTGCAGATTCTTGCGACTCTCGGCTACGGCGTCGATGGCGCGGTGGTTGACACTGTGCGCACCTGGAAATTTAGCCCAGCAACAAAGGATGGCGTTCCCGTCGCCTCGGTCCAGGAGCTTCACTTTCACTACGGTCCGGTATAACGGCCCTCAGCAGAGGAGATAAGACGCTATGAGCACGAATCCGTATGCGGGGTTTTTGGATGGCCAGGACGCAGGGTCATTGGTGATTCAGTTTCCCGACAAATTGACCACGGTCGTCGCCGAATTAGGACATGCCGGGATGGAACGCAGCCTCGCACCAGGCAAATGGACGGTCCGGCAGATTCTTTGCCACCTCGCCGATTGCGAGATCGCCTTCGCCTTCCGCTGGCGCCAGGCGCTCGCCGAGGAGAATCACGTGGTCCAGCCCTTCGATCAGGACCACTGGGCTAACCGCTATGCCTCGCTCTCCGCTGACGACGCGCTCCGCACCTTCGTCGCCCTGCGCCGCTGGAATACCCTGCTCCTCGAAAACCTCTCCCCGGCCGACTGGGAGCGTGAACTTACGCATCCGGAGCGAGGCCGGCAAACCTTCCGCACTTTGGTCGAAACGATGGCCGGCCACGACCGGAATCACCTGAAGCAACTGGAAGAGATCGCCGCTGCCGCTGGTCACGTTACGAAAATCTAGTTTTGATGGAACTCTGGTGGTAAATAACGTGCCAATTCTACCGCCAGTGTGATTAGATTAGCGTTTGTAGTCGTCGAAAGCCGGATGACGCTCCCTATCCGGACATTCACCTGCAGCATCCGAGGCAGGCGAAACCAGGCAACGACGCACTACTTACTTATAGGGGCGGAGGTTGCAGAAATGAGCTTCGTAGACCGGGTGTGCCCGAAGTGTAGTTTCAGTCAGCCGCGCAGGCTGTCGAGAATCACTTGGATCGAGCGCTCTCTTATGCCTTTGTTCGGACTGTACCCTTGGGAGTGCCCGCTCTGCCGCATCCACTTCTACCGCAAGAATCGCAGAGACGGCGAAGAGCGGATCTCCATTAAACGGCCTACCGAGTTCGCCTCTCGGGAAATGTCTCAATAGCTGGGCCGGGCTTCCCCTTCCGCCTCGCTCACCGAAGCCCGACCCTCTAGGCGCGAAAACCCAACTTGCAGAACCCTCCCGGGCATCCCAGCGGCACAATCGTAATCCGCGCCGTCAGCACCACGAGAGCTACCCAATAGATGTCCGCTCCGAGCAGATGCAATATCTGCATCCAGTTCGGAGCGCGCAGCAGCACATCCGCCGCACCCAGCGCCAGCTGCGAGAGCAGCAGGCCAATCGTCCAGGTGGCCAGCTTCCGGTTGGCCGCGTCCTCGCGGCTGCCACTCACCCATACGATCCCAACAACAAACAATCCCGCAATCACGCTCGCCGCCGGATGCATCCACCGCAAGCGCAGCACCCACGGACTCGACTGCGAAAGGTCCTGCGCAAACGCCTGCGCCAGCGTCGCTGCGGGAAACAACGTGTCGCCCAGCGCCGCCAGCGAGCCCGTCACCCCTACCGCAACCGTCGCCGCCAGCCCGATGATCGAAAGCCCCAGGAAGCGATACTCGACGCTGCCATTCATAAATCCCGATTCGCGCGCCAAAAAATGCGCCGTCAACGCCAGCGCCGCCAGCAGCAGCAGCGTATTGGCTAGGTGAATCGGCAGCACAATAAAGCGTCCCGTCGATTGGTTATTCACCACATAGCCCAGCTTCACCAGCAGCGCGCCTAAGAACGCTTCATTCATCAGCAGCAGAGTCGACGCAACCGCGGTGATCCGCGCCAGATGCAGCTTGCGCGTCGCGAGAAAGGTCCAAATCAGCAGGCCCAGAACGGTAAACGCCGCCCCGCCCGTCATCATTCGGTGGGTAAACTCAATCACTGTTGCAAGTCGAGGCGAAGTCGGGATCACCTCGCCATTGCACAACGGCCAGTGGTTCCCGCAGCCCGCGCCGGAGCCCGTCGCCCGAACTACCGCTCCCCAAAGGATCACGGCGATGTTCCAGCCGACCACGAACCACGCATATCTGCGAAGACCGGCGCTGACTCCGACAGAACTTTTAGCGGAGGCAGCAACGTCGACCGGCGGCGCAAAGCCGGAACGTGAGACGGTATCGCTGGTTACAGCTGTCTGCATAGGCAAACGTAGATCCTCGATTATTTTACGGGTTTCCATAGCCTTAGGACGCCACAAGGCCCCAAATTACTTTTCTTCCACGATCGCCAAATCCCAGGCTTTGAGCTGAAAATTCTGCCCGTTGATCACCGCAGCGCCGGTCGTCAAGTCGTTCCCCGCCGGATACGAATACGCAACCGCCTGGTCGTCGCTCGAATAATTCAGGAAGTAATGCACCTTCTTTCCCATGCCGTTGACGCCATGCTTCACTCGCACCGGCCCCGGCAACGACTGATCGGCTCCCGCCAGCCCCGCCTCTTTCAACACGCCAAGCAGAATGTCCTTCTGCAAAGTATCGGTCAGATAAGTCCCTTCATAAGTAAGCGACCCCGACCCGAACTGGTTCTCCGTAATCGCCGGCCACTTTCCATAAAACGGATGGTCATAGTACGCCAGCGGCTTGGCGTGCTCGGGCATCAGGAACTCGGCCCAGTAACTCACCTTGTTCTCTGCTCCCGCCTTAAAGGGATCGTCCTTCAGCGCCAACGGCTTCTCCAGGTTCGAAAACTCCTGATAGCTAAAACCCGCCGCTTCGCGCAGCGGCCCCGGCGCGCGCACCCAGCGAACCGCATTGTTTTCATTCGTAAACCCGCTCTTGAAGGTCATCACGACACGGCCGCCGCCCTTCACATAATCCGAGATCTTCTGCAACAGCGCGTCATCCGCCACATAAAGCGCCGGGACTATCAGCACCTTGTACCGCGAAAAATCCGGATCGTCGGCAAAGACAAAATCCGTCCCGACATTCAGTTGGAACAGCGAACGATGGAACTGGCCCATCAAGCTCGAATACTCCGGCCCTGTCGGCGTCGCCGGCCACGGCTCGTCTTTGCGCCCCGACATCGGCATAAAATCCAGCCCATTCGCGGAGTCGACGCTATAGAGAATTGCAACTTCGTTGGTGATCTTCAGATTCACCAGATGGGCGCTGATCTTGTTCAACTCATGCGCCGTCCTCGAGACCTCGGCATACGCGCGATTCGGCTCCAGGTCGTGGCTCAACACTCCCTTCCAATAGACCTCTTGGCCCGAAGGAATCGAAGCCCAATGCCAATACTCGACCATGTTCGCGCCGCTCGATAAATGCGTATACACGTCCAGCCGAAGCTGCCCATCATACGGTGGATATTGGATCGCAGAGTTCCATCCGATCGTCTGCGCATTCGTCTCGGTCACCAGGTAATTCGCATGTTTCAGCGAACGCGCCAGGTCACCCTGCAATGCCTGCGCCTGCCCATCCATGTGGTCCTGCGTGCCGTGGTAGGGATTGTTCGCCACCACATCGAGCACCTTCGCTACCTGAAACTCATCTACATCTCGCCGCCCAACCTGGCCGAAATCCATGGTCACGAACTGATCCGGCCGCCGGTACTCGCGCACGATCGCCGCCTGCCACGACAGAAAATCCGTCACCCGCATCTGCGACCAGCGCGACCACTCCAGCTTGTAACCGGTGCTGATCGTGTTATCGCGCGTTGGCAGGTTCTCCCAGCCATTCACGTCCTCGCCCCAGTAATTCAAACCCCACGCCTTGTTCAGCGCATCGGTGGTTCCGAACTTCTGCTTCAAGTGGTTCGTGAATCCGACAAACACATCATGGTTCGTCGCGCCATAAGAGCCAGTCTCGTTGTCGATCTGCCAGCCAATCACTGCCGGATTGTTCTTGTAGTGCTCGACTAGATTGCGAATCAACCGCCCCGCATAAAAACGGTACGCCGGACTATCGGTGTCCATATTCTGCCGCATGCCGTAAAAGGTCTGGGCCCCACCCATCGGCCGCGCCAGCACTTCCGGATGTGCGTGATACATCCACGTCGGAATCGAATAGGTAGGCGTGCCCATAATGACCTTGATCCCCGCCTTGCCCATCGCATCGACCACGCGGTCCATCCACGCGTATTCGAACCTCCCATCCTCCGGCTCCCACAGGCTCCACGTCGACTCGCCCATGCGCACCACAGTGATGCCCGCGTCCTTCATTAGCGCAACATCCTTGTCCAGCCGCTCATACGGCATGTACTCGTGGTAGTAAGCAGCGCCGTAGAGCACATTCGTGAAAGGTGCATTCGCTGGCGCAGTCGTCGCCGGCGAAGCATTCGTCTGCTGAGGCGCCGCGGCCTTGTCATCGCTCGCAGCGAACGTCGCACAGGTCGTCAGGAAAATACCGGCAGCAGCAAAGCAAACCTTCCAGCTCCGAACCATGCAAACAGCCTCCCAAACGCAACGAGACAAAATAAGACCGGCCCGATAAAACGTTTACTATAGTCGCGCCGCGCAAGAACTCCAACCGCCGGTGCGCCCGGTTGGGTTAAACTGCTGGTGTCAGCCCGATGCCCCAGCCGACCAAATCGAAACGCTTCTCGCCCTGGAGCCTGCTCCTCTTCCTGCCTGCAGTGGGACTCGCCTTCCCCGGCCTCTACGCCCGCGCGACTCCGGAGCTCTTCGAGATCCCCTTCTTCTACTGGTACCAGATCGCCTGGATTCTCCTCAGCGCCATCATCACCGCTGTTGTCTACCGCGCCACTCCGGAATAGCACTCAACTCTGTCATCATGAGCGGAGCTGGCTAGACCCCTATAAACACGTCCGTCGAGAGACGAAAGCGTGCGCTCAGCGCCTGGATTTGTGGAACGGTCAGCCGCCGCTGTCCCGAGAGAAACATAGAGACAGCACTGTCGGTTCCAAACTGCGGAACCAGATCTTTGTTCTTCAGACTGTGCTGATCCATCAAAAAGCGGACCATTTCAACCGGCGTTGCTTTCGGGATCGGGTAATGCTCGCCCTCATAAGAAGTAACCAGCAGCGTGAGCAGCTCGATCGCATCGATCTCCTCTGGAGATGGGTGCTCTAGAGAATCGAGTCTTTCCAGGACTTCCGTATATTGCGCGAGCTCCTCGTCGTTGTGAATGACGCGCGGAGCGCCGCGCACGATCATCTCTACGGGGTTTGCTAAGACCGTGGCCATATTATTTTCTCCCTCTGCTGCCTGCTCATGTCGCTCCAGCGATCGTACTGAGCATGGGTCATGAACGCCTTGATATAGACGGATCCATTGATATGCCTTCCGTCCACAGTGCGATCGTATTTGACGGTCGTAAGCATCCGATACCGATTGTGCCGGATGTTGAAGACGACAATCCCATCGACATCATCCGCCTTCGGAAAAGCGGCTCTCACCTCCACAAAGTTTGCCCACCGGGCATCCTTCACGGTCGTGATCCACGCCTTGATTTCAGCCGCCACATCCGGATATTCAGAAGCCGCTTCAGCCAACGCATGCTTCGTGAAGATATTCACTGGAGATATCTTATTTCACAATTTGTGAAATATCAAGATGAACTGCTTGGTGCCCCATTCAAGCCTTCTTTTGGCTTGAGTAAGAGGAACAGGATTCCCCTACAACCCACTCACATCACTTCCGGAGCATCAATTCCCAACAACCCAAGCGCCCTCACCAACTCCCGTTCTGCAACTGCAGCCGTTGCCAGCAGGAAAGTCTTCCGCGCCTCGTCCGTCTCATGCAACACATGGTGCTTGTGGTAGAAGTTGTTAAACTCCTGCGCCAACTGAAAGGCATGCTTCGCCAAATGCGCTGGCTCGGCAGTCGCAATGCACTGCTCAACTAAGAACTGCAGCTTCGAGGCCCGCAGCCAAAGCGTCCAGATTCCATCCCCGCCGTCGCCGCGCTCGCCGCCGTTGATAAATGAAGTGAAGTCGATGGTTCCCAAAGCACCCAGCACCGCCTCGCGCGTCGTCTCCGCCTTGCGCAGAATATTCCGCGCCCGCACGATCGCATACTGCACATAAGGCCCGGTCTCGCCCTCAAAGCTCAGCGCCTCGCGAAAGTCAAAGGCAATCACCGTCGTCCGCGTAAACTTCAGCATGAAGTAGCGCAGCGCTCCAACCGCGATCTGCGTCGCCGTCGTCTGCCGCTCCTCTTCGCTCAGCTCCGGATGCCGCGCATCGACCTCGGCCCGCGAAGCCGCGATGAGCCGGTCGATCAGGTCATCGGCCTTTACACCAAAACCCTTGCGCCCCGAGACCTCGATGTAGGGCCGCGCCTGGTCTTCCGGAGAAACCGCATACCCAAGCTCCATCGCGCACCGCGGAGTCAACGCCACCATCCCATAAGAAAAATGCGTGAAGTTCGAAGCCTCCGCAACATACCCAAGCCCACGCAACGCCTCAATCACATTGCTCTGCGGATCAGCCTGCCGGCTATCGATCACGTTATAAATCGAGGTCGCGCCGCCAAACTGCGGATGCTCCGCCGCACCATCCGCCGAAGTCGAAATCCAGCAAGTATGCGCCGGATACTCATAGAACGGCAGATACTCAAAATCCCGACCCAGCAACCCAAACTTCCACAGGTGATACGCAATGTCTTTGCCCACATAAGTGACCGTCCCATTCGAACGAACAATCACCTTCGCGTCTTCATCCGGGCCGCTGGCGCTATCAAGACCGTCAGGATCGTCACTCCCATCGACGACAGCCTCCTTCGCCGCCGCCGAACCCGCCCGCTTCATCACCCAGCAGCCCTTGTTCTTGCCCTCGGTCTCGAAATACAGCACACCCTTGGCCTTCATCTGCTCAAAGGCCGAGTCCCAGAAATGCAGCTGCAGAATATCGCTCTCGCGCGGCAGAAAGTCATAGTCGATGTCCAGCCGCTGCATCGTCTCCAGATGCCGCCGCAATACCGCCGTCGCCACCAGGTCGGCAACCTGCGCCGCATCGTTTCCACCCTCTTCCAGCTTGTGCAGCGCATCAAGCCGAATCTGCCTCCGCGCCTTCTTCTCCGCCTCGCGCGCTTCGGCATCAACCTCGAGCGCCTCATACCACTGCGAAACCCGCGCATACAGGTCCCAGCAATAGAAGTCGATCCGAACTCCTTGTTCGCTCAGCCTCGCCATCAATCCGCGAACATCCTCCAGCGTCAGCTTCTCGAGGTGCATCAACCCAACAACAACGTCGGCCACCTGCACGCCGGTGTTGTCGATGTAATTCTGAACATCCACCCGCTGCCCAGCCGCCCGCAGCAGCCGCACAAACGTATCGCCCAGCACCGAATTCCGCAGGTGCCCAATATGCGCCGCCTTGTTCGGATTAATACTCGTATGCTCAACCAGCGAACGCACACCCGTCAGTGCAATCGCCTCGGGATCAGCCGCGATCGCCGTTACCGCTGCGCCGCGATCCAGTCGCGCGTTGATATAACCAGCGCCGGCAATCTCAAACCCAGCAAAGCCCTCAACGGAGCCCAGCTCAGCAACCAACTCTTCAGCAATCTTCTTCGGAGCCTTCTTCAACCGCTTCGCCAGCTCAAATGCCAGCGGCAACGCATACTCGCCAAACTTGATATCCGGCGGCTGCTCAATCACTAAGTTCGAGTCTTCAATCTGGTACTTCTCGCGAAGCGCCGCACGAAGTCGCTCCAACAGCACTTTCTGTTGTTTCAGATACACAGCAATCACCGTCCAGGCGGGAAATGAAGCGCAAACCCTTGATTTTCTTGACGATTTTAGCAGACGGCGATTGCGCGTCGTTTGAGGATCTCGAACACAGTTAAGATAAGAAGATGCGCGCGAAGGCGCGACTGAACCACTCCATGCCCGAATCCAGCAAGTACTACATCACCACGCCGATCTATTACGTCAACGCGCGCCCCCACATCGGCCACGCCTACTCGACGATCGTCTGCGACATCCTCGCGCGCCGCAACCGCCTGCTCGGCAACGACACCTGGTTCCTCACCGGCACCGACGAACACGGCCAGAAGGTCGAGCGCGCCGCCGAGAAAGCGGGCAAATCGCCGCAGCTCTTCGCCGACGAAGTCTCCGCCCAGTTCCGCGGCCTCTGGAACCGCATGGGCCTCACCTACGACCAATACATCCGCACCACCGACGAAGAACACAAGCGCGGCGTTCGCAAGCTCTTCCAGACACTGAAAGATCGCGGATTCATCTACAAAGGCTCCTACACCGGCCAATACTGCGTCGTCGAAGAGCTCTACGTCGATACTCCGCCGGGAGTACCCTGCCCCAACGACGGCAGCACGACCGAAACGATTACCGAAGAGAACTATTTCTTCAAGCTCTCCGCCTTTGAAGGCGCGCTGCTCAAGCTCTACAACGACAACCCCGACTTCATCCGCCCCGAGAGCAGCCGCAAAGAGGTCATCTCCTTCGTCAAGAGCGGACTCCGCGACCTCTCCGTCTCGCGCACCAGCTTCAACTGGGGCATCCCCGTTCCCGGAGACGAGAAGCACGTCATCTACGTCTGGCTCGACGCCCTCGCCAACTACATCACCGCCGTCGGCTACGGCAGCGACGCGCCCGAAGACATCGCCAAATTCCAGAAATACTGGCCCGCCGACCTGCACCTCGTCGGCAAAGAGATCACCCGCTTCCACTGCGTCTACTGGCCTGCATTCCTCATGGCCGCCGGACTCCGGTTACCCAAATCCATCACCGCCAACGGCTGGCTCCTCTTCGAAGAATCGAAGATGTCCAAGTCGCGCGGAAACATTGTCCGCGCCGAGACAATAGTCGAAGTCCTCGGAACCGACGCGCTGCGCTACTTCCTGATGAGAGAGATTCCCTTCGGACAGGACGGAAGCTTCTCCTTCGACGCGTTGGTGCAGCGATACAACTCGGATTTAGCGAATGGTTACGGGAATTTAGTCAGCCGCGTGCTGGCGATGATCAACCTGTATCGCGGCGGAGTTGTTCCGGCGCCTGCCGGCGTCTATTTTTCCGATTCGACAGAATGGTTGGATCTGCTCGCAGAGCACTTCGAGCGTTGCGAATTCTCCAAGGTGTTGGAGGAAATATGGAATCGCATCGCCGCTCTTGACGGAGTGATCTCGTCCCGGGTGCCCTGGAAGCTCGCGAAGAGCGAGGCCGTCGAAGATCAGGACGCACTCAACGACACCCTGTATATAGCGGCCGAGTGCATCCGAACTCTCACGCTCCTTGTGTATCCCTTCATCCCTGAAGCAGCCAGCAAAGTCTGGCAGCAACTCGGACTCGGCACATTCAAAGACGGCAAGACCGAAAAATGGCTGCCCGGTGAATACCAACAACTGATCAAAGGTGAACACCTTCAATGGGGCACCAAGCTCGGCGAACTAGGCCCCATCTTCCCCCGCGCAGATAAGGACGCAATCAAGAAAATGCAGGAACTCGAAGAGAAAAACTCAACACCGAAGCCGACGCAGGAGATCACTGCGATTCCAGCTGACGTCAACGCCGTAGGTTCGGTGCAGCCGACAACGACGACCACGCCGGTATCTCCCACTCCGTCCGCATCGCACTCCGTAGCTCCCGGCACAGTCACGAACGCAGCAACTCTCGCTGTTCAGCCGCAGCCCATCCCAGACGCCGCACCCAAACTCCCCGAGTTCATAACCATCGACGACTTCACCAAGATCGAACTCCGCGTCGCCCAGATCAAGGTCGCCGAACGCATCCCCAAAGCCGACAAGCTCCTCCGCCTCGAGGTCGACCTCGGCTACGAAACCCGTCAGATCCTCTCCGGCATCGCCGAACACTACACTCCCGAGTCCCTCATCGGCCGCAAGATCGTCATCATCGCCAACCTCGCCCCCCGCAAAATGCGCGGACTCGAGTCGAACGGCATGCTCCTCGCCGCCTCGCTAGGCGAAGGCGACAAACCAGTGCTCGCTAGCTTTCTCGAAGACGTTCCCCTAGGAGCGCGCCTGAGATAGAAGAGTGCCAAATACAAAATTTGTCATCCAAGCGGAGCGCCGCAGGCGCGGAGTCGAAGGACCTGTAGTTTCACGAGTCTCCGCAAAGGCACTATTGTCATCGTTAAGGTCTAACGCCAATGCTCATAGACTCCCACGCCCGTCACGGTAGTCCACGCTACGCAGAACACCGTGAGGCGATCTCGATAACGCGGCGAAGAGCGTCTCGCATCCGCGCCGCTGCATTTTCGCTGATCGGCTTCTCGTGTTTCTCGGCGACGCTCGCCCAGAACTCACCGCCCACTCCAAATCTCGAACTGCGACTTGAGTCCTCTGACCTTAAAGGCGGCGTGCCCGAATCGTTCACCTTCGTATTTGTGAACGTTGGAAGTCACGACATACATGTTCCACAAGTGGGGCCTTGCTCAAGCAAGGAAAGCGGTTGGCTCCAGCTCCAGCTTGACTACAAGTGCGTTGTCGATCCTCAACGCGGCTTCGCAGGCGGCTGTGGCAGTGGAATGGGCGATGGACCGGGTATCCTCGCCACCGCAAAGAGCTGGGAAATACTTACGCCGGGCCAATCGCTTCGCGTCAAAGAGTCCCGGAGTAACATGTTCCAGAACCAGGAGTGTCCCGGGCACTATGATTTTTGGGCTGAATACACGCCACCGAACTTGTCCGCTGCTGAGATGAAGACTCTCACCGATGCGGGCGTGGATTTTCCGCGCGAACATCTAACGAGCAATCATCTAACATTCGTGAAGAAGTAACCAAAAGATCGAACCACCAATGCTCACCGACTCCCACGCCCATCTCGATAGCCCCCGCTACGCCGAAGACCGCGAAGCCCTGCTCGACCGCGCCTGGGCCGCCGGAGTTCGCACCATTCTCTCGATCGGCATTGGCGAAAGCCCCGACACCATGCATCAGGCCCTCGACCTGGCGCGCGAATATAAAGACCGTCCCGCCACCCCAAAGATCTTCGCCTCCGCCGGAATCCACCCCCACGAAGCCCAGCTCGCCGACGAATCCGCCTACGGCAAACTCGAGCATCTCCTCCAGCAACCCGAAGTCATCGCCTGTGGCGAAATCGGCCTCGACTACTTCTACGACCACTCTCCACGCGAGACCCAAAAGCAAGTCTTCCGCCGCCAGATGGGGATCGCCGCCGCCCGCAAGCAGCCCATCCTCATCCACTGTCGCCCCTCCGACAACAGCACCAACGCCTGGGACGACACCCTCGACATGCTCGAAGAGCAGTGGAAGCCCACCGGTCTCGGCGGCATCCTGCACTGCTTCACCGGCGAGTGGAACCACGCCCGCCGCGCCCTCGACACCGGCTTCCTGATCTCCTTCGCCGGCAACATTACCTTCCCCAAGGCCCAGCCAATTCGCGACGCCGCCGCGCAGGTGCCACTCGACCACATCCTCGTCGAGACCGACGCCCCATTCCTCGCACCCATCCCCAACCGCGGCAAACGCAACGAGCCCGCCTGGGTCCGCGACGTAGCGGCTAAGCTTGCAGAGGTACGCCAGATCGATCCCGAGACCGCCGCTTCCCGCACCACTGAAAACTTTCACCGCTTTTTCCGTACCACGCCGCAACCGGAATCATGATCCAGCCAACACAGACCGCAATAACCCAGATAATCTAAGCTAGAGAAGAAAAGTAAGAAGGAATCGCTATATGGCAGCAGACAACTCCTTTGATATCGTGTCCAAAGTGGATATTCAGGAAGTCAAGAATGCGATCGACCAGGCGTCGAAGGAAGTCAACGCCCGCTTCGACCTCAAAAACACCAACTCCTCGATCAAGCTCGAGGGCGAAGACACGCTCCAGCTCGCCTCGTCGGACGAATACAAACTCACCGCGGTCACCGAGATCCTCCAGCAGAAGCTCATCAAGCGCGGAATCTCGCTCAAATCCCTCACCTACGAGAAGATCGAGCCCGCCACCGGCAACAGCGTCCGCCAAAAGATCAAGCTCACCCAAGGCATCGCCAGCGAAAAGGCCAAAGAGATCGTCCGCGTCATCAAAGACTCCAAAAAGAAAGTCCAGGCGTCTATCCAGGGAGACACCGTGCGCATCACCGGCAAAGACCGCGATACTCTACAGGAAGCCATCGCGCTCCTAAAAGGCCACGACTTCAAAATCGACATGCAGTTCACGAACTTCCGTACCAATTAGGGGGTCTTTCACAAATGCCTCTATTAAGAGTGATTGTCATCCTGAGCGCAGCGAAGAATCTGCGGTTTGCTCGGCGGCGGTTGCGCCCGAGGTAGTGATGTGGCGAAGGGCTAGCGTCAACCGGTGAAAACCGGCATTTCATCTTCCGAAGGAAGATGAGGTGGAAGCCGGGGGCTTTAGCCCCCGGAATAAGAATAGGAGCACGAGGCCTTTAGGCCTGGGCTCTTCGAACGGAAAAGGGAGATCGGTTGGGAACACTGGCGTTAGCAACGGCAAAAGAGGTCTTCGACCTTCTCCGCGACGACCTCCGCGCCGTCGAGCGCGAACTCTGCCGTGACGCCGTCTCCGACGTCGCCGCCATCACCGAGATCGCCGACTATCTCCGCGAGGGAGGCGGCAAGCGCATCCGCCCCATGCTCCTGCTCCTCGCCGCCAAAGCACAAAATTACGAAGGCCAGGGCATGGTCCGCCTCGGCGCCGTCGTCGAGATGGTCCACACCGCGACCCTCGTCCACGACGACATCATCGACGCCGCCGAAACCCGCCGCGGACGCCCCTCCGCCAACACCACCTGGGGCAACGGCAAGTGCGTCCTTGCCGGCGACTGGCTCTACATGCAGGCCTTCCATATCGCTTTGGAAGAGCGCAACTTTCGCATCCTCGACCTGCTCATCTCGCTCACCCAGCAGATGGTCGAGGGCGAACTGCTGCAGATGGAAACCCTCGGCCGCGCCATCGACGAGACCGAATACTTCGACCTCATCTACCGCAAGACCGCCTGCCTCTTCCAGGTCTCGATGCGCCTCGGCTCGGTGCTCTCCGGCGCAACCGAAGAGACCGAAGACCAGCTCGGCGAATACGGCCGCTCCCTCGGCATGGCCTTCCAGATCGTCGACGACGTCCTCGACCTCACCGGGACGGAAGAGCTCCTCGGCAAGCCCGTCGCCAGCGACCTCCGCGAAGGCAAGGCTACGCTCGCCGTCATCCACTCGCTCGAGAACGGAACCGACGCCGACCGCGAAGCCATCGACAAAGTCCTCCGCGACCAAAGCTTCGAACGCGTCGCCCACGCCGAGATCCTCGAGATCCTCCATCGCAACGGATCGGTCGACTACGCCATGGCCGCCGCCTTCCGCTGCGCCGAAGCCGCCCGCCTCAAACTAACCTGCCTGCCGGAAAATGAATTCAAGCGCGCCCTGTTGTGGGTGCCGGATTTTGTGGTGGCGCGCGACAAGTAAGTTCCTCGACGCGGCTTGCTTTGCCCGATTATTCGGCACCTTGGCATCTAGCTCCCATTACTTCCTTCCGCCCTACTCGGTCCTTTTTAGCGAACGGCGATTTATAGGCGTAATGAAGTCCACACCCGTAACATTGCGCTGGGCATCAACGTTGAACGAAAGCTCTTGCGGCCCATCAAGCACGAAGAAGTGCAGCGGCGATTCTGCATATAGACGAGCCGGAGTCGAACCGGCAGGAATTTCAGCGGTCAGCGTGTCCCCATCCATCGCCACTTTCACAAATCCATAGATCCCAACGTAGCTAGACAGAACCGTTGACGGCACGACAACCGATGTGCGCTCAATCGGTTTGAAGTCCGGAAAGTTGTACACCTTTCCCGCGCTCCGGAAAAGTTGTTCCGTAAGCTTTCCTCCATCGCCTCCACTTGTCATTACGATGAAGCCGCCGCCTCGAAGATAAACGAACATGTCATTCTGGAAAGCGGCTGAACCTTCATGACTGACAAAGAGATTGCCTGGCTCACCTCCAACCCTGAAGCCCAGTCCCCAAGGACCTAAACCGCGCTCTGGCACCAACTGCATCGTGCTCTGATTTAGCACCTTATGAGAAGTTCCGGCGTATTCCCTCTGAACCTCAATGAGGAACTTCGCGAGATCGGTGGGAGTAGTCCATAACCCACCTGCAGCCAGATTGGGTTCAACAAACTTCGATGGAGGAACCGCGCTTTTCCCATCTTCCCAATAAGCCGTAGCGCCTCGGCTAGCCCATTTCGGCGACAGCGGAGCCTCAAACGTACTGTCCTTCATCCCGATCACATCGAGAACGGCGCGTTTCATAAATTTGGCAAATGGCTCGCCCGTCACATCCTCTATGAGCAGGTAGAGCACGAGGTATCCGCCATTGGAATAAGCAAACTTTGTGCCAGGGACAGCCTCGACGCGAACCGGCGCAGTCTTTGCCGGCTTCTCTCCGTTCAGAAGCTGGAGTAGCGTGGGTATTGGCAGACTCGGATCGTAAATATCTCCGTAATGGGTTCCGATTCCCGAAGTATGGTTCAACAGCTCTCGGACGGTGACTTTCTTCTCAACTGTGAATTGATTGTCAGGAATCCTCCATCGCTTCAGGTATTCGTTCACATCAACATCGAGTTCGATCCTATGTTCTTGTACCAGCTTGAGCACACCCAAGGCCGTAACAGGCTTCGAGATCGAAGCTGCACCGAAGAGCGTCTTGGGCGATACCGGTCCACCCTCGAGCGAGGAGACTCCATAAGCCTGCGCCCAATCAATCCGACCATCCTGGATAGCGGCTATGCTCACTGCGGGAACATGAAGCGCGGCCATCTGCGACGCTAGTCGCATATCTTCATTGCCCGAATCTTTGAGAACCACATATCGAGAGAGGTGTTCTTGCACCGCCTCCATGCGCTGTTTCGCAGATGCGCTCGATTGCGCACGAACGCCTCCAAGTGAAACGCCGCACACTATGAGAAATAGAACGCCCCTCGCCGAATGCCAAGTACGCAAAATGCTCAATCTTGACTCCGCTGATTCCGCTAAATTAGGTCAGTCTATGCGAACTGAACGCCACTAACCACCGCCTGGCCCCGCCCTCTTGTGGGTGCCCGACTTCGTGGTGGCCCGGGATAAGTAAATCCTTCAGCGCGACTGCTATGCGGAAGAACGTCCCTGCCTAGTCGCAACTCGCCAGTATGCAGGCCTTAAAACGTTGGAAACTAGAGACAACGTGACCGAGATTTCTGAGGTTCCCTTACTGCCTTAAGGACAACACCGGTTTCCCGGGGTCGTCCGGAAAATCGCAGCCAAACCCTGAGTAGCCGGGAGAACACTTTTGCAACACCAAATGGGAAAACTGCTGCCCGCCCCCTTGAGCCCGGCTTTCCCGATCATTTTGTCCAGACCAGCTGAGAATGCTTGGTTCTCCATATCCCGCCTTACTTGCATTGACCCAGGTATGCACACCAAAGCTGGCGTGCACTCCTTGATCCAGATTACGAATGACCCCAAGCAGCCGGACTATACCAATCGCTTGGACTTTCCGACCCGAAAAATGAGTTCGCCCGTCTCTACCCATAAGCTTCGTCTCCTCGGTGTCGTGAGTCTCAACGGTGTATTGCTGCGAGGACACGGTCACACTTGTGCCCTCTAACGGCTGTCCCGCCGTGTCGGTGACCATCACCGTCCACTCAGGCAAAACGATGTCTGTCGAAGGAATAAACATCCAAAGCAAAAGGGCCGCGAGGCCAATCCAGAGGATCACACGCTTCATGTCCTGAGGTTATCAGCGAGGCTCCGGGGAGTAAGGTGAAAGGAGGCCCGCTACATGCTAAGCAGCCTTCACCCGCTCCACCGCCAACCGCATCCCCATCGCCCTGAGAATCGCGGAGATGCTCGTCAGCTCAGGATTCCCCTCAGCGGAAAGCGTCCGATAAATCTGCGTCGGATTCAGCTGTGCCTTCTCAGCAACCACCTGCATCCCGCCAAACGCCTTCGCCATCTGCCGCAGCGCAATCAGCAACTCGCCTTGGTCACCATCTTCCAAAATCGAATTCAGCATCTCGACGGCGTAAGCCGGATCATTTCGAAATACCTCAGCCATCGCATCATCGTGCGGTCTGCCTCTCATTTGCCTTTCCTCCTTTGCCAATCCAGCCAGTAAGCGCAGGCCCGATCTATGTCTGCGGACTGAGACCGCTTGTCACCGCCACAGAGCAACAAGACAACCGTAGCCTCTTCGATGGCGTAGTAAACGCGATATCCGGGCCCAACATCGATGCGTAGCTCCCAGACACCATCTCGACAAAACTTTGTGGTCGCCGAGATTTCCATCTTCCACTCGATACAGACGACGGTCGATGGAGAGACTGGCCTTGTAATCTCGAAGCTTCAATCGCCACTCTTGATATACGTCTCGGTCATCCGAGGTGACGTAGGTTCAATCTCGTACACGACTAATCCTCGTCTATAAACGAATTGCCTGTCAACAAGCAATCCCTATGTTCGCGGAGTATCTTGAAGAAGTTCAGCTATGGAACGAAATCACCCAATCCGCGTCCTCGTCGCCAAGCCCGGTCTCGACGGCCACGACCGCGGCGCCAAGGTCATCGCCCGCGCCCTCCGCGACGCCGGCATGGAGGTCATCTACACCGGCCTCCGCCAGACACCGGAGATGATCGTCAACGCCGCCATTCAGGAAGACGTCGACTGCATCGGCCTCAGCATCCTGTCCGGAGCCCACAACGTCATCGTCCCCCGGATCATGGCGCTGCTCAAAGAGGCCGACGCCAGCGACATTCTCGTCGTCCTCGGCGGAACAATCCCCACCCACGACATCCCCGCCCTCAAAGAAGCCGGAGTCGCCGCCATCTTCGGCCCCGGCACTCCACTCGAAACGACGGTCGACTTCATCCGCCAGAACGTAAAGCGCTCCGCGCTCAGCTCGTCCTGAGACAAACCACCGTTACTTATTGTCAGAAGTTATGCCAGGAGCCGCCAAAGCAGGATGCTCTAGCCGCGGAAAACGCTCGATTCCAGCCGAACAATCCGCTCCCCGTAGTCCTTGACGAACGTAGAACGCATGTCCATGAGCAGCTCTTCAAACCGCTCCATGCGCCGATCGAAAGCATCCATCCGACTATCGAACCGGTCCATGCGCCTTTCAAGACGATCCATGCGGGTGTCGAAGCCGTTCATTCGTTTATCAAATCCGTCCATCCGCTTGTCAACGCTCGACTGCAGGGTGTGTACGGCCTGCAACTGAATACGCAGGCTGATGAGAATCGCCAGAACCGGCAACCCGACCGAGAGATAAAGTTGGGTATTGCTCATCATTGATTCCGATATTAATCCGTTTTGGAAATATAGCCGCCCAAAATGCGATCAAGACACTCAATCGTCCCAATTTGGGACAATCACAACGGCTGATAGACTCATCCTCAAGAACAACACTTTCAGGAGCGCCAACAAATGTCCGAACCCGCAGTGAAAATCACCACTAAGCCGAACGGCCCCTTTCGAGTCGAAGCAGTTCCCTCGCTGGCCGAAGCTGTCACCCTCATTAACGTCGATGGACAAATCATTGATCTAACCGGGAAGCCGGGAATTTCACTCTGCCGCTGCGGCGCATCGACGAACAAGCCCTTCTGTGACGGCACCCATTCCAAGATCGGATTTCAGGCCGCCGAAGCCGCAGTCGCCGCCGAAAACTAGTAATCAACAACCGAATCTCCGAGTGCGGATAGACGGCCGTATCTAATCGCATTCATTCTGTCCGCCATCTCTCAATCTCCTGCGGAGAACCCATGAACGTCCGTTGCCCCAGGTCTTTTGTCCTCTTGCTCTTCGCCCTCGCCGCAACGACCGCTCTGCACGCGCAAACCCCAGCCGCTCACTTCCCCACCAGTGAAGACCTCCGCCACACCCGAGCAATCGGCGACCCGCAACTCTCTCCGGACGCCAAACAAGCCCTCATCGCCGTAACCGACTCCACCGCCGACGGAGGCAAGTCGCACCTCTGGCTCGTCGATATCGCCAGCAACACCTCGCGCAAGTTGACCTACTCGCCCGCCAGTGAGAAGCCCACCGAAGGCCGAGGCGAAGCCCACGGCCGCTGGATGCCCGACAACTCCGCCATACTATTTCTCACCAAACGCGGTGAAACCACCCAGATCTATCGCCTGCCCATGACCGGTGGCGAAGCCATCCCCTACGACCTCAAGATCCTCCCTCTTCCCATCGCCGAAGAAAAAGTCTCCGACAAAAATCCCGACACCAAGCCCGAAGCCAGAGAAGCCAAGCCCGAACCCCTACCCTTAGATATCGAAAACTTCGACCTATCCACCGACGGACGCTGGCTCGCCATCCTCGCCAAAGATCCCCAGACCGCAGCCGAAAAGAAGAAAGACACCGACAAAGACGATGCCGACTTCGTCGATCACGACCCCCACGGAACTCGCCTCTACCTTCAGGCCCTCGACGCCTCCGGAGCAACAGTCGGCAGCCCCATCCGCGCCGACATCGCGCCCGACGTGCAGGGTATCGCCTGGGCGCCCAATTCCAACAAGCTCGCCGTCGTCACCGAAACCCCAAACAACGTCGGCGACCTCCATCCCGCCCGGTCCGCGTCGATCCTCGAGCACAGCGGAGATGCCTGGAAAACCACGGCGCTCACCAAGGTTCCCGCAACTGTAGAAGAAGACATTGTCTGGACCAAAGATGAGGCAAGCCTCCTCATCCTCGCCCAGGCCCAGCAAGACGCCCCTCCCGGAGTCAGCGACCTCTACATCGCCAACGCCCAAACCGGAGAAACCCATCCCCTCAGCCAAAACTTCCCCGGAACCATCCACCAGGTCATCGCCGCGGATGACCACTCCGCGCTCGCCGCCGTGACGCAAGGCTTCATCGCCACTGCCGCCCAGTTCCCCCTCGCCGGTGGAAACCCGACAACCCTGAAGTTCGATCTATCGGCAGTCAACAATCTCAACACCAACGCCGCGCAGTCCGGATGGCTCTACGAACAAAGCAGCTCCGGTACCCCGCCCCAAGTCTGCTTCGCCCGCACTCTCTCCGCCGGCTGCACCAAGCTCAACACACCCGCCGTCATTCCCACCGACTGGCGCACCGTAGCCGCCCAGACGCTCAAGTGGAAGACCGGCGACCTCACCCCCAATCTCACGATTGAGGGCATCCTCTACCTCCCGCCGCAAGCCGCCTCACAAGGTAAAGACGGCGGGAAAGTCCCACTCATCGTCGATGTCCACGGAGGCCCCACCGGCCAGTTCGTCGATAACTACTCGGCCTTCGCCCAGTTCCTCCTCGGCCACGGATGGGCGCTGCTCGAGACCAATCCCCGCGGCAGCACCGGGGACGGAGCCGCCTTCGCCGCAGCCAATAAAAACGACCTCGGCGGCGGCGACTATCGCGACATCATGGCCGGAGTCGACACCGTCCTCGCCAAATTCCCCATCGACCCCAACAAGATGGCCCTCATCGGCTACAGCTACGGCGGCGAAATGGCCGGCTTCGTCGAGGGCAAGACCGACCGCTTCCGCGCCATCGTCAGCGGCGCGCCGGTCATCGATCAGATGAGCGAATACGGCACCGAGAGCTCGTCCTACTACGACCGCTGGTGGTACGGCTATCCCTGGGAACACGAACAGGACGCCTGGCGTCAAAGCCCACTCGCCGGAGTCGCCCACGCCAAGACGCCGTTCCTCTTGCTTCAGGGCAAAGACGACACCACCGATCCCGCCGGCCAGTCCGAGGAAATGTACCGCGCCCTCCGCCAGGCCGGTGTCACCGTCGAGCTCGTCGAATACCCCCGCGAAAACCACGGCCCACTCGCCGGAGGAATGTTCGGCTACCCCAGCCGCGAACCCTGGCACGGCCTCGACGCCCGTAAGCGGTTGGTTGACTTCATTAGCAAGCAGTTTGAGGCGGAGACTAAGAAATAGATCAGTCCCTCACGGGTCCCAAGCAGTGGCGACACGAGACAACCGGCCAATGTACTATAAAGGCCCCCGGAGGCACGCATATGACAGGTTCGGAACGGCAGCTTGGGCAACGCTGGTTTGAAGAAGTCTGGAACCAGGGGCGACGTGCAACGATCGGCGAAATGATCGCTCCTGACGCCGTGCTTCACGAAGGCGGGTTAGACAGCGTTGGCCCTGAGGGCTTCTATCCTTTCTACGATCGAATGGTCGCTGCATTTTCCGAGATACACGTCGCCGTCGATGAGACCATCGCCGAAAACGACAAGCTCTGCGTCCGCTGGTCTTTCAAGGCCAAACATACCGGCGATGGATTGGGCATCGCTGCCACCGGTGCCACGGTGAATGCCACCGGCATAAGCATCCTTCGTGTCGCGGGCATGCAGCTTATAGAGGGATGGCAGAACTGGGACATGCTCGGCCTGCTGGAACAAATCAAAGGCTCAGACCACTCGCGTACCTACGTCGCCGCACCTTAAAATCGCGATCGACTTCGCAGACTCCCCTGCAATACGTCGACACGTATCAATGCAACTCCGTAATGAGGCTTCCCTACTCAGAGGGCTATAATCAACTCATGGTTAAATGCGAAGTGCGGGATTGCACAGGCAAGGTAATCGGCGGCTATCAACACGTAATTCCTTGCGGAACACCCCTCGATCCCGATGCCGCTACCCTCGATGCAAGAAGTTTCTGGTGCCAGGTGCACAAGCGTTCGGCTATTCGAAGCCTCGAGACGAAGCCAGGAATGCGGTTGACCCACAGTCAAATCACCGATTGCTAGAAGTTCGATAGTCAAATAAGTGGAGTTCAGTTGCATGCGGCCGATCAGATGTTGCACTTGGCGCATCACCTGAATTAACCTGTCTTTGTGGGCAGACGCGGCCTTCGCAAAGAAACCGACTATGAGACTCGCTTTCGTTGCGCGGGCGGCATCGGCATTCTTCGCGAAGAGGTCTGGGTCGACGCTGAAGGCAACGTCGCTCGATATAACCTGGCGCTGCTGCTGCCGCATCTATTTCGCGCAGATCGAGGCCGGGTACTCGGATACGACAATGCGCACGGAATCCACGAGCGGCACTTCATGGGCAGTGTGACACCGGTGCGCTTCCGGACATATCTAGCGACAGCACAGCGCTTCTATCGAGAAGCCGCAAGCATAAGGAGGAGATATGAAGACGCAAGTTTTCGATGACGGCTTCGAGGGGCACGTACAGCGTTCGCTCACGCGAGCGCGGCAGCGGGCAGCCGGCGGTCGACTCGTGGCGGAGAAGGTGCTTACCTTCGCCGATCCGCAGGACATGATGGAGTGCTTGACCGCGCAACGCGTGCGCCTCTGCCAGACCGTACGCAAGAAGCGGCTAAGTATCTCGGCGCTCGCCACGGAACTGGGGCGCAACCGAGGTTCAGTAACACGCGACGTAAACAAGCTGCGCAGAGTTCGGGCTCTTGCGATTGCGTGAAGAGGTGAATCCCGGCCACGGAATCGTACAAATCGTAGAGCCCGTCGCAAAGCGCTTCGAGATGCGGGTGGTGATGTAGGCCTTATGCCCTTAGTGCATAAGTTCCTGGCAGGAATAACCTAGGTCTCAGAAGTGAGACCTAGGGTGCCCGGTCACCCATCAGTCGTATGCCATCATTCACACTTGGGCTATGATCTCCTCACACTTAATTAAGGGGTTCATATGAGCGATTCTAAGAGCCAATGCTTCGTGATGCAGCCGTTCGATAGAGGAAAGTATGACAGCCTGTACGAGCAGGTGTTCGAACCGGCAATCCGTAAGGCAGACTACGAACCGTATCGAGTCGACAACGACCCAGGAGCTTCAATCCCCATCGAAACGATTGAGGCAGAAATTGGCAGGTCACTGGCCTGTTTTGGGGAAATTACGGAAGACAACCCAAATGTTTGGTTTGAAGTCGGATACGCGATAGCACGCGAAAAACCTCTGTGCTTAGTGTCCTCAATGGGGCGAACGAAGTTCCCATTTGATGTACAACATCGGAAGATAATCACCTATCCGGCGCATGCACTTCCTAAGGACTACGAGGCCTTAGGGTCGGAGATCACTGATCGTCTTCGGGCGCTTGCGTCAAGAGAGGAATCTCGTCGAAAGAACGCTCAGGCAGTGAGCGCGTTAGCTGTAATACCCGAGACCAGTGGACTGGCGCCCCACGAGTTGTTAGTACTCACGCTCATCTTCGAGGACCAGTACTCGTCAGGCACACCTGCCCACTCCCTCCAAACGGCAATCAAGAAGAGCGGTTATAGGGAGGTGGTCGCAAACCTAGCCGTAACCGCCTTGATACGCAAGAAATATGTCGAACAGAGAGAGGTCGAGTTTGAATATGGTTCCGAGCGCAGGTTCTTTGTCACGGAATTAGGTGAAGACTGGCTGATTCAGAACCAGCACAAGCTCAACCTCCAATTGCCTTCAGATGTGGTGAGAAGAGCTAGCGATGACTATGCAACGTCAACCGAGATAACCGACGATGACATACCGTTTTGATGACACACCACCTAAGGTGATCTGCGACCTCAGTGAATCGTCTTCATCTTCCGCGACATATAATCCATCAGCAGATACTCCCCCAGCGTGTCCGGAGTAGTGAAGTAAGCCTTCCCCCGGCACATCGAAGTCACCTTCTGCACAAACTGGACTCAGCCCAAAATCCGAAGCCAGCATGAAGGTATTGATCATGATGTTTGAACGCTTGCACCGCGCGACTTCTTCTAGCGTCTCGCTCACCACCAGCGGATCAAGCCCAAAGGCATTCTTGTAAATGCGCCCGTCCGGCAGCGTTAGCGCCGAGGGCTTGCCATCAGTGATCATCACAATCTGCTTCATGTCTTTGCGCTGCCGCGAAAGAATCTGCTGCGCCACGCGCAGACCCTCGCGCGTATTCGTGTAGTGCGGCCCAACCTGCACGCGCGGCAGCTGCGACAGCGGCATCTCTTCGGCGGAGTCATGAAACAGAACCAGATTCAGCGAATCGCCCGGATACTGCGTCCGAATGAGATGCGAAAGCGCCATCGCCACCTTCTTCGCCGGAGTGAACCGGTCCTCGCCATAAAGAATCATCGAGTGCGAGCAATCCAGCATCACCACCGTCGCGCACGAACTCTGATACTCGCACTGATGCACCTGCAGGTCGCCGTATTCCATGTTGAGCGGCAGCGTAATGCCCTCGCGCGCAATCGCCGAGCTCAGCGTCGCCGTCGTATCCAGGTTCAGCGTGTCGCCAAACTCATACTGCTTCGAACGCACCGCTCGCCTCGATACCCGTCGCCCAGTGCCGCGTGTCATGCCGCCCAAAACTCGACTTCCCCAGCGACCCCAGCAAATCGCGAAGCGTCTTGAAGCCAAGAAAATCGAGGCTCTTGTCGGTGACCTCGAAATCGAACCTCGCCCTCCGGCCCACTCGACTGCCCCGGCCCCGGTGAGTCTCGCCCCGGATTGCCCGGCTGCTGCATGTTCAGGTAATTCTCCTGCTCCATGCGCTCGATCAGCTGATCGATCAGCTCATCGAGCTTGCCGTCGGCCGACATCTCATCGATCTTGTCCTGCAGGTCCTGGTCAAACAGCATCGCCAGCCTCCAGAGCGCCGCCGGATCGCCTCCTTGAGGTCGCTCATCGTCTGCTCAAGATCGGAAAATCGCGTAAACGGATCGCGATACCCCGAGTCCAGCAAATAGTCGGAGAGCGCCTTCAACAGGTCGTCCATCTCCATTTCGGAGGCCAGATCGCCGTTGTATTTGGTATAGCGAACGCGCTTCATGAAGCTCCTCTGAACTAGGAACATAGGGACTAGAGACGTAGGGACTAGACACTAAAGCAGTTCTTCTTATTTGGACAAGTGGCCGGGCTTCAGTCCTAGTCCCTATGTCCCTAGTCCCTGGCTTTTCAGTCCCTATGTCCCTGCTTTAATTCAACCCGCCCCGCCTGCGGACGCCGCTGCTGCTGTTGCCAGTCCTGATAATCGCTCTCCGGATCCATGCGCTCCTGCTTGCGCTGCGCCTTTTCCGGAGACGAAAACCCGCGCTCCTCGCTCCGGCTCAGCTTGCGATGCGCAACCATGCCCTTCCAGCAGAAATTCAGCCGCCGCAACCACCCTCTGCGGCTGATCCGAACTCTTCACCCCAACCCCCGAAAGCTTTTCAAAGAGACCTTGGATCTCCTTCAGGTCAGTCAGCGCCGCAGCCGTCGGCTGGTCGTCATCCAGCTTCACCGTGCCGCCCAGATTGAACCACTGCTCGATCTGCTGGGTGTTGATCTCGGCGAAGTACTTGTCATAAATCTTCCCCGCCGCCGTCCGAATCAGCTCGCGAACCACCACGTCCGCGCCCTTCATCTCGCCCTCATACTCCAGCTCGATCTTGCCCGTAATCCCCGGCAGCGCCGCATAGAGATCGCTCACCCGCGGCAGCACCAGCGCCTCGCCATGAGTGAGCGCCCGCCGCTCGGCGTTCGAGATCACCAGCTCCATCGTCGAGATCGGCAGCCGCTGGCTCACGCCGCTGCGCTTGTCCACCCGCTTGTCTTCGCGCGCCGAGAACGCAACCTGCTCCACAATCTCGCGAACATACTGCGGCACTTCGGTCGGCATGTGGCCGCGCTCGCTCCACGCCTCCTGCGAAGTGATGGCGATGCCCTCTTCGATCGTCTCCGGATAATGCGTCCGAATCTCCGACCCAATGCGGTCCTTCAGCGGCGTCACAATCTTGCCGCGCGCCGTGTAGTCCTCCGGGTTCGCGCTGAAGACCAGCGCCACATCCAGCGCCAGCCGCACCGGATAGCCCTTAATCTGCACATCGCCTTCCTGCATGATGTTGAACAGCGCCACCTGGATCTTTCCCGCAAGGTCGGGCAGCTCATTGATCGCGAAGATGCCGCGATTCGCCCGCGGCAGCAGCCCGTAGTGCATCGTCAGCTCGTTCGACAAGGTCCTGTCCGCCGCGCGCCGCTTTGATCGGATCGAGATCGCCAATCAGATCCGCCACCGTCACATCCGGCGTCGCCAGCTTTTCCACATAGCGCTCATCGCGGCTCAGCCAGGCGATCGGCGTCGCATCGCCCTTCTCGGCGATCAGATCGCGGCAGCGCTTGCACAGCGGCAGATAAGGATTGTCGCGAATCTCGCATCCCGCCACATACGGCAATCGCTCGTCGAGGATCGCCGTCAGCGCCGCGCAGAATGCGGCTCTTCGCCTGCCCGCGCAGCCCCAGCAGAATGAAGTTCTGCCGCGACAGCACCGCATTCACGATCTGCGGCACCACCGTATCGTCATACCCCACGATGCCCGGGAAAGATCGGCCCTTTGGTCTTGAGCCGGCAGATCAGGTTCTCGCGCAACTCGTCTTTCACGCTGCGATATTTAAGCCGTGCCTCAGCGAATTGCTGGCTGGCGCGAAGTCCGCCGAGGTCCGATCGGCAACGAAGTCGAGGGCGAACTAGGGCGGGTTGCTGGCATCGAAGACTCCTGTTGGAACTCTTGTTGGCCCCGCGCCGAGTCGTAGCGCAAACGAAGCCGTGATGAAGCAAGTATGACAATAGAGTAGACGATTGCCGGAGCAGCCGGGTATCCGGATACCGATTTGAGCAAGAAGATTTTTTTCAGCAGAATCCCCAACCCCTCCCCAACCCCTCAAAGTGCGGCGGCAACCATGGGACTACATCACGTGGCCGTTGCGCGCCACGGCCCTCGAGGCCTGCGCCCCGCGCCGCAGTTTGGGCAGAACCGCGTTGTAGAAGGCCAGAAGCTTCGCAGTGCGTTCCGCGTCCGATCGGCAGCCCAGCAGTTCCTGCTTTGAAATCGAGGTCCACCGGCAGCATCCATGCCAGCATCAGCGAGATCGGCTGGTCGAGATCGAGCTGCAGCGCGGCCGGGTTGGCATCGCCACCCGCCAATTCCGTAACCTCAAGGTGAAGCGCCAGACACTGCTCTCGCTCCCGCGGCTGGCGTCGCGTCCGTCGTCGTCGAAATGTGTCTACCTCGGCCTGGAGATACGCGCGCGAATTATCCAGCATCTCAATCTCGAACCGCTCCCCGCCTTCGCACAAAATATCCACCCGCCCATCGGAGTAGCGCTGCAGCACGGTCACAATCGCCGCCGTGCAACCGATCACCGCCAGCCCTTCCTCTCTCGCCCGCACCACGCCAAACGGCTCCTTCCGCTCCAGGCACCCTGCGACCATTTGCTTATATCGGTCCTCGAAAATATGCAGAGGCAAGCGCCGCTCCCGGAAAGAGCACAACATCGAGCGGAAAGAGCGGTATCTTCATAACTCTTGCAATTATGCGCGGATAAGTGCAGTCAGGGCATCAAGCGGCAGGCATCCGTTTTGATCGGGCGGTTAATAATTGCCGTAAATAAAACAGCCTCAAATCCTAACCAACAGAATCCTCTAACTCGTCCAGCAACTGCTGCATCTCGCTGAGCGCATGGCTGGTTGCCCGTGCGCTGCGCGCTCGCGATGCCCTCCCGAAGCCGCTCCTGCGCCTCCGCCGGACGCGCATCCTTCACCAGCGTCTGCGCCGCCATGAAATACCCCGCCGTGTAATCCGGATGCGCCTCCAAAAGCCGGTCAAATTCTGCCAGCGCCGTCGTCGCATCGCCCTCAGAGGCATAAGCCATCGCCAGCCCATACCGCGCAAAAGCGTCGCCCGGCCGCTGCGCGAGAATCTCCTTCAACATCGCAATCTTGTCCATAAAGCTATTTCACCACGCCTCACCACAGAAATGGGTGCCCCATCCTTCCGCGCTCTTGGCGGAAGGGTGGGAGACGCAGATCCCCAAAACGAATTTGCCTAAATCCCCCAAAATCCCCAAACTTAATTCAGAGAACCACAAGGGAACGACCGGAAAGCGAGCAATCCAATGGAATTCACGGGCCACTCCCTGCCTGTCCGCAAAGTCTCCGAATCCCAATCCGAGATGACCGAGCTCATCCTGCCCAACGACACCAACACCCTCGGCAACCTGCTCGGCGGCCGCCTCATGCACTTCATCGACCTCGTCGGAGCCATGGCCGCCTATCGCCACTCCCGCACCCACGTCGTCACCGCCTCCATGGACCACATCGACTTCATCGCCCCCGTCCACGTCGGCGACCTGCTCATTTTGAAATCGACGATGAACCGCGCCTTCACCACCTCGATGGAGGTCGGCGTGAAAGTCTGGGTCGAAAACACCATCGCCGGAACCCACCGCCACGTCGCCTCGGCCTACCTCACCTTCGTCGCCGTCGACTCCCAGGGCCGCAGCGTCCCCGTCCCCAAACTCCAACCCGAGACCGATGACGAAATCCGCCGCTACGAAGACGCCGGCCGCCGCCGCGAAAACCGCAAGCTCGAACACGAACGCCGAATGGCCGCCAAGGCTGGGCGGAACAAGGACGAAGTAGCTCAAAGCATGGTTCATAAGCAGGCATGATCTTGCCGGCGCGGATTAGGTTTATCGGTGGCCTAATGTTTAGTGGTAGGCAAGAAGTAGCCGTGTTGGTTATTGGAGAAATAGATGGCTGAAACAGAAGTCCTCGGGATGAACGTCACACCTCGATCATTTGGCCCCATTACGTAGAAGCCTACGGTTGATTCGTCAAAAAACCACACTTGCACGGGCCCCACCGAGTTGATCGGAACATCCTTACTTAACACGAGTGTCGCCAGAATTGGCTTACCGCCTCCCCAATAGCTCCTGATATGCGGGTAATAGACGCGAGCGAACGAGATGACTGCGACCAGGAAGATCACGAAGCCAGCGGCAATACGAAATAACGGATGGCCCGCTTGTTTTACGAAGGCATAGCAAGCAAGGCTGAGCGTATGGATCCAAACCAGACATGCGCACTCGTCCAGAGAGCGGCGGCCAATCAGTTCCAACACGCCTATGTAGTCCATATAAAGGGAGAGCAACACAAGATAGAGCCATAGAAGCCATGAAAACAAGTGGCCTAATACAACCACTATCTCTGGCAGTCTGTCACGAATAGCCAGATGACCAATACTTAGTGCTATTCCGACTGCGAATGGGATTCCCCAATAGGTCAGGGCGGCATGAAAAAATCGCGGTTCTTACGGTGACTTGCGGCGTGACGAACGAACTCCAATCGAATAACTTGGACAAAGCAACAGCCAGCAAGATGGAAACACCCATTGCGACGTTCATTCGCTCCATGTTGTGAACATCTAGATCTTCATCTTCTTTCAATCGCGAGTCGACGCTGATCAGGATTAACGGGATTACGAGGAACAGAATGAACCAAAGCCCGGCTGAGGCGATGCGCGGGCGCAAAGGGTCGCTCTCCAAAAACCGAAGGAAGCGTGATAAATAGACGTAATCGTGAATCCACAGACGTACACCGCTAGAGCAAGGGCAGTGACCGATTTCGCCGCCAGATCTACCAGAAGCACGGTGCCGAACGCAGGGTGCGACCCGATTGAGTGATGATGCTTTCGTCGGGTTCGCCTTCCAGCTCGGCGCGTATGGCTTCGATCTGAGCCCTTGCCCTCTTTTCCTGGCTTCATCATCCTTGACACGGCCACAAATAAGTTGATATCAACGTATCAAGTCAAAATACGTTGCGATTCGGAAGCAGTACCTTCAGGAGAAATCAATGAAGCGAATGACATTCAGGATGATCGCATTAGCTGTCGTGCTCGGAGCGGGCTGGCAGGCGCAGGCACAGGACGCCAAAGCGCCGTATCCGCACATGGCCCCTCTCGATCAATACTTGATGGAGCGAGACGCCGAGATAGCCCTGGCGCGAAGCGCGGCGCCAGCGTCCATCTCAGGCGATGCCGAGGTCATGGTCCTCGGAAAGAATGGTTACGAAACCGCGGTCAAAGGCAAGAACGGTTTCGTCTGCATCGTGGAACGAGGCTGGATGGCGCCGCCCGACGATCCTCAGTTTTGGAATCCCAAGATGCGGGGCCCAAACTGCTTCAACGCGGCGGCCGCGCGATTCAACATCCCAATCGACATCAAGAAAACTCAGTCAGTGCTTGCCGGGCGATCGAACACTGAAATGGCCGCGGACATCAAGACCGCTATCGAAAAGAAGGAGGTGCCGGCGCTCGAACCCGGCGCCATGTGCTACATGATGTCGAAGCAAGGCTACCTGAACGACAGTGCCGGCCACTGGCATCCTCACCTGATGTTTTTGATTCCCCAAACGGACGCGGCAGCGTGGGGCGCAAACCTCAACGGCTCTCCGATTTACGCGTTGGAGGACAAGCCCGAGCAATACACTCTGTTCCTGGTTCCCATCGCCAAGTGGTCCGATGGTACCGACGCTCATGAGGATGAGCACTAACCTGCGGCCTCAAGAGGAGATGACCTCATCCTAGGAACGCGCACCTTTTACGATCTGCGCTTCACCACACTTGTCCTTTTCCAGGCCGCGCGGCCCATATCCTCAGCCCTCCAGGAACGCCAGCAAGTCGGCATTGATCGTCTCCGCTTGAGTAGTAGGCATACCGTGCGGAAAATCCTTATAGGTTTTCATCGTTCCGTTCTTCAACAACTTCGCCGACAGCGGCCCGGCGGCGACATAGGGAACGATCTGATCGTCTTCACTGTGCATGACCAAAACGGGCACGGTGATCTTTTTGAGGTCTTCGGTGAAATCGGTCTGGGAAAACGCGACAATGCCGTCGTAGTGCGCCTTCGCGCCGCCCATCATGCCCTGGCGCCACCAATTTTGAATGACCGCCTCGGATGACTTCACGCCCGGCCGGTTGTAGCCATAAAAGGGCCCCACCGGCAGATCGCGATAGAACTGCGAACGATTCGCAGCGAGTTGCGCCTGCAGATCGTCAAAAACTTCCTTAGGCAGCCCCACCGGATTGGCCGCCGTCTTCACCATGAGGGGAGGCACAGCGCTAATCAGCGCGGCCTTGCTCACTCGGCTGTCCCCATGCCGCGCCAGATAACGCGTCACTTCGCCGCCGCCGGTGGAGTGCCCGACATGGATGGCATCCTTCAAGTCAAGATGCGCCGTAAGAACCGCCAGATCGTCTGCGTAATGATCCATGTCGTGACCCTCGGCAACCTGGGTGGAGCGGCCATGGCCCCGCCGGTCATGGGCGATCACGCGGTAGCCATGCTTCAGGAAGAACAACATCTGCGCGTCCCAATCGTCGGCCGAGAGCGGCCAGCCATGGCTGAAAACGATCGGCTGGCCTGAACCCCAGTCCTTGTAAAAGATTTCTACGCCGTCCTTGGTTGAGATAGTGGGCATGTTTGCTCCTTTGGAACTGGATAACGAACGACGCTCATTAAACCACACCTGCGTGAACCCATATAGACCCGAAAGGACCTTGACTGAATCGCGTAATCAGCAAACAAACCAAGGTTGACGGCGGACCCACGCGCCAGGATCAACCGCGGCGGTCTCGCGCACCACCTCCCTGACCTGACTCCCGCTCCTGCAAACTGGCATACTAAAAGCAGGAGTCCAACATGGCCGCACACGCACACGGCGCACCGCCCGCCCCCCAAAACCTCCCCGGAGTCGCCAACATCGTCGCCGTCGGCTCGGGCAAAGGCGGAGTCGGCAAGACCACCCTCTCGGTCAACCTCGCCGTCGCCCTCGCCAAGCTCGGCTATAAAGTCGGCCTCATCGACGCCGACATCTACGGCCCCAACGTTCCGCTCATGATGGGTTCCAGCAAGCAGCCGAAGATATTGGACGGCAATCAGATCGAGCCCATCGCCGCCCACGGCGTCAAATTCATCTCGATCGGCTTGATCTCCCCCGGCGACAAGCCGATGGTCATGCGCGGCCCCATGCTCCACCAGATCATCCGCCAGTTCCTCCAGCAGGTGCAGTGGGGCGAACTCGACTTCCTCCTCGTCGATCTCCCGCCCGGAACCGGCGACGTCGTCATCTCCCTCGTCCAGACTGTCCCGCTCACCGGAGCCGTCGTCGTCTCGACCCCTTCCGACGTCGCCCTGCAGGACGCCCGCAAGGCCCTCGAAATGTTCCATCAGGTCAACGTTGAGGTCCTCGGCATCGTCGAGAACATGTCCCACTTCAACTGCCCGCACTGCCACCAGGAGATCGACATCTTCTCCAAAGGCGGAGCCGAACGCATGGCCCGCCAATTCAGCATCGGCTTCTTAGGATCAATCGAACTCGACCCCGAAATCCGCCACGGCGGCGACACCGGCCTGCCAGTAGCCCTCGCCGGCGAAGGCTCTCCCCGAGGAGACCAATTCTTCAAAGTCGCCGAACAGGTAGCAAAACTCGCCATCACCCAGTCGGCGAATACGCGCGATGTCCTGGAGATCAGCTAGGACAGAAACCCGGTGGAAGCCGAGGGCTCCAGCTCTCGGAATACGACCCGCTCGGCAGGGAAATCAGATATGGCCCCCGCCGGCGCTTGTGTGCGGCTCGAAACAATCCTTATTGCGCCGTGGCCGATTGCAGAGAGAAGAGCTGCGAAGTGTTCAACGTTTGGCAGTACTCCTGTACGATCTTCGCACCGCTATAAATCGAATCCCGGTCCACGGCGAGGCATTGGGTGCCATTTGAAATACCTCCGAAGCCGTTCGAAGTCTCTGCAGAGAACGTGAGCAGAGTCGCGTCGCCATAGCAGGGGTTAAGCTCCATCGGAATGAATTGCTCAGGACTCACATATGGCGCGGAGATGCACATCGGGGTGCCGGTCCACAGGGTTTCCGCCAGTACCAACATGAAACTGCCCTGAAAAGCGCCAACCCCGGCAAAAGCTTCATTCCCTGTTGTGACGTCGACCCTTACGAAAAGCTCATTCGCCGGCAGCGGCTTCGGGCCGCAGGTCCACTGGATGATCGGCGTGCCCGCGGCCGCACCGCCGCCCTGGACGTTGAAGCACATCGGGCCGAAAGTGGAGTTTGGGTGCACGACCGAGACCGTATCGACAGGGTGGTAGTCCATCCAGTTGAGTCCGGAGACAATCGTCGATTGCGGATCGAAGCTGACACCCGAGGGCAATGTGCCCTCAGTGTTCGCGAAGACGGTCACCTCGGTGTCGATGGGGATGGGTACTGCGACCGCGGCCGAGGTCGGACCCTGGCTGTTGTTAATCGTATAGCCTCCGTTCTTCACGTAGCCCTCTCCCGACCAGGTGGACACCATACCCGTCACGTAGTTGCCCAACAGGTTGTCGAGATCGTCGGGGGTAATCAGGTTCTCATCGATCAAGGCTCTCCAGAAGACTCCCGCCTGTGACGCAGTCATCTGCATTCCGCCGATGCCGCACACGGCGACGCTCCGTGCCGTCGACTGCGCCGGGCTGATTTTGGCGTTGCCGTTGTACTCCTGAGTGTCGAACCCCGGACCCCTGGACTGGGTTGCGTTGTAGTATAAGGGCCTCGTCGGCGTCTGAAGATCGGGATGGCAGTTGGCGTTTCTGATATCGGTCTCGGAGAAGGCAGGGTTATTGATCCCCAGGGGCACGAAGATGGCAGTGTGCAGATAATTCTCGAAGGTTAGGCCGGTGAGGTGCTCGATGACGGCCCTCAGCACCCGAAAGTCGGTCTCGTTGTAGCAGTTCGGGATGGTGCTGGGCCCGGGCGGGGCAAACATCGTCGAGGGAACCGTCAGGCATCCAACGCGAGTGAAATTGCTGAGCGTGCAGGCGAGCCAGGCATTGTTGTCGTAGTAGCCGGGTTGAGAGTTGTCGTCGCAATTTCCTTCGTCGAGGCCACTGTCCATGTCCAGAAGATAACGGATGGTTACCTGACAGACGCCCTGCCCGATGGGTTTCCCGCCGAGCACGCCGCTGCCCAGCACCTCCATGATGGGCGTATCGAGGGTTGCGCCTGCGGAAACCGGCACATCCTGCGGGCAGACGCTGGGCGTTTGAAGCTTGATCTCGGAGGAGCCTTCCATGGCCTTATACATCGCCGCGGCCGCGATAAATTTCGTTACGCTGGAGAGATCGAGCCGGGTATTTTGAGTCATGGGGGTACTGCGCGGATTGGGCCCTGCGGTGTCCCAAACGGCACGGGCGACGCCCACGCCGCCCGTCGCGGTCAACGCATCCTCCTCGCTGATCGAGTAGCTGTAACCGCCGGTCAAGGCTCGGTCGAGCGTATTGTGAAAAGCCATTGCCAGCCCAATCGGTGGCCTGTAGGTATCCTCGATGAGAATGCGGACGGGCGAGAGACCTGCGGGGGCCAATTCCCCGACCTTTCGGTTGAAGACGTCCGCAGTGGTCGCGGCTACGACCTCGTAAGGGTCGGTACCGGCGAGCCAGGCCCCGGCGTAAACGCCCTGTCCGTCGCTGCTCAGCGACACCAATCGCAGGCCACTGCCGCCGGTAACTAGGATTCGCTCTGCCATCGAGTTCCAGTCCCCCACGAAGAACTTGTACTGGCTGGTGCTCTGCTTCAGACCACCGCGTAGTACGCCCACGAAGAAATCCTGGCCTCCCTTGGGGTAAACGGCCACGCTTGTGAGGAAATTACCATTGACCGAATTGCTGTTAACCCAGGACCCGAACGCCACATAACTCATCTCTCCGCCGAACACTTGCACTTGCGGCCCGCCGCCAGACTGAAAGACACCGGAATAATAGAGCTGTCCATTCTTTGGGCCGACGTAGGTGTGCAGAGAGATGAGATAGATCTGCTGGAGGGCGAGCCACGCGACCTTGTTGGCAAAATCGGCGGGCGCCAGCTCCCAGTATTGAGTCGAGGGCACCCCGGACTGGAAGATCGCGGAATAGTACCGCTGCCCTGTCGAGGTATCGATGTCGAGATCGGTGAGGGTGTAGCCTTGAGCGCCCATTGTGGCAATGGTCCCGGTAATGGGTGCGAAGAACACCGTATCCGACACCCCAAGCGCGGTCTTAGTGTTAACGCCCGGGACAGTGGCGCGAAAGATGCCCGACGCGAAAGGGCCGGCGGGCGCTTGCGCAGACGCCGGCATGGCCAGCATCAGGGCGAGGAGAATGCCGAACCCGAATTCCGCAGGCTTCCAACCGGGGTTCCCCTTCGGCAGATAACGTCTACCTCTCATCGCCGACGCCACATGGCGCGGTTTGCAAAGTAACCAGGGTGAAGCGCGAAAGGCGATCCGGGTCGGCGAACTGGAACGAACGCAGAAAGCTTGATTAACGAAATGCAAGGAGTCATAGGTTTGCCCAATCGCGCTGGATTTCCCCGCGATCAATCCTGTAGTGCCCGATTATGCTACACGGAAAGTGGTAACGCTCTGAAAGTAATTCACATTGCAAGCTTTCAGCGCAGCCCGGTGTACCCCACACAAGCCCGGCCCGAATGTTCAGTTGGGCGACATGCCTGCCAGTTTGCTTCTCGACATCCTTTACACTCCGCGAGCGCGAAGGTGTAAGGCGACGACTACTGCGGCTTCGCCGGAGGCGCATCCTCAGCCCCACCCGAATGCGGCAAAGCAAAAGGCTGCTTCAATCCCTTCTCCGCAGCCTGCTTCGTATCCGCCTGCCCATCGCGAACCGTCAAAGCGGCTTTGTACTCGGCAACCGCCTCATCGCGATCTTCTTCGACATCGTGGATACGCCCCAGATAAATATGCGCCCACGCCAGTGTCCGCGGATCTTTTGACAAACGCACCGCATCGCCAAAGCGCGTCTGCGCCTCATCCATGTTGCCGCTCAGCAGGGCCGTCTGGCCAAGAATGTAATCCGCATAAGCCGGGTCGCCGCTCTTCTGCGTCAGCGCCTGCTGCGCCAGTTGCTGCGCGCCTGCGGCGTCGCCCTTGATCAGCCTCATCTCGGCAAGATCGAGCCCATGCAACTGCCGCGGCGCATGGCTCACCACATCCGAAGAGCCTGTCTCCGCAAACTGAATATGCTTTGCCCGGCTCAGCTCCGACTCAACATCCATGCCGTAAATCATCTCGCCCATGCTTTCTTTCAGGCTGCCGGAGTGTCCTTCAAACGCTATTAGCTGGTCGTAGTAATACTGCGTCAGCACGTACCCCTGCGACATGTCGGTATCGACTTGCTTTTGCCTCGCGGTCGCCACCGCCTGCACATAAGCGCCGCGCGCCTTGGTCTGCTGCTGCATGTTCGCAAAGCGCGCATCCGAGGATGTCTTCACCTCCGCAATCCCGGTATCGAACGTCCGCGCCTCGACCGCGCGTATCAGGCTCTCCACCACCAGCGCCACAATGTCGCTCCTGAATGTATAGTCCAGCGGCGCGTTGCGAACCGTCTTCAGCAGCGGCAGCATCCGGTCCATCGTCGAGGCCCGCCCATACACCAGCGGCTCGATCTCGTAATGCAGATAGGTATGCCGCACCTCCTGCATATTGATGACGCCGTTCACCGGCGACGCAACCACCACATAGTCCGTCCCATACACCCGCGCATTGGTCTCGCTCGGAGCAAGCATCGGCTCCAGCACCACGATGAACCGTCGCCCGTCATAGCCGCTCGTCGGCATTTTCAGGTAGACGTTCGTCGCTAGAATCATCTTGGTCAGCGGATCATGCAGCTTCGCGACCTCATCCTCATACGCGCCGCGGTTCGCCGCCCAGATCGCATGCAGGTCGGTCGCCTCGACAAAGGCGCGCAGCAGCGGCAATATCTCCACTACCTGCGTCGAGTCCGGAGGCATATCCGGCAGTTCCACGCTCGGCTTCAGCTCTGGCGGAGGCGTCGTGTACATCGCCAGCGAAACATACTGCGCCAGGTCGCGCCCCGTGTTCCCCAGCCGATGCCCCGCGATGTATGTGCATACCTTATCGCGCGCCTCGCGCGCCGCAGCCGACCCCTGCAGATATTGGTTTACCTCATCACGAATATGCTGCCGCAGCGGATCGGAGTGCTCGAGGTCCTGATCGTAGCCGCATTCATTCAGCGCGACCGCAATGTCGAAGAGCGGCTCGCTCGTCTGCAGGCTGATCGCCGGCCCATTCGGATCGACCAGCGCCGGAGGCTTGGCAATCGTGGGAATCGGAGCCGCGGGTCCGTTGGGTATCTTCGCTGCAGGTGCTTGTTCTTGAGGGAACTGTTCAGGCGAAGGGAGCTGTTCAGACGAAGGCTTGTCCTGTCCAAAGCCAGTCAGCGCAACGAACAGAAACACGACCGAAATCCTGCGAAAGCGAAGAAGAGAATGCACAAAACACCGCATAGATACAGTCGTCAGTGTAGTGAACCGCGGGACACAGGGTCAAATATGCCGGTCTTCACAAAAGTTGTCATCCTGCGCGGAGTCAGCCGTAGGCGAACAAACATCCCAATCGTTGCCATCCTGAGCAAAGTGCGAAGCACGGGGCCGAAGAGCCTGTCCTGAGCGGAATCGAAGGAACCCGCATTTCGGATGCCCGCCTCAAGCCCTCCCTCGACGGACGCCGGCCCACCTCGAAATATTTCTCCAACCTCCTAAGTTTTTAGTTGACATCGCCCGCCGATCGCGCTTTAATCTCCTAAGAAGTTAGGAGACAAGGGTGGCAAAGAGTCCCAAACAAGCCGGCTTGACCAAGCTCGAGCTAAGAATCATGCAAGCCGTGTGGAAGCGGGGTGCAGGCACCGTCAGCGAGGTGCAGGCCGAGCTCGACCCTCCGCTCGCCTACACTACCGTCCAGACCATGCTCAACATCCTCGAGCGCAAAGGAAAGCTCAAGCGCGAGCTCGAGGGCCGCGCCTACGTCTACACCGCCAGGGTCACCGAAGCCAAGGCGTTAGGCCAGCAGCTGCGCGACCTCGTCGACCGCATGTTCGGCGGGTCAAGCGAAGAGTTGGTAATGAGCCTGCTCAAGACCCGTCAAATCGACGCCAAAAAGCTCACCGAGCTTACCGAGCAATTCAATAAGGAAGCGGGGGAGTCATGAGCGCCATTGAAACCTGGATCCTCTCTTATCTACTGAACTCCCTCTGGCAGCTTCCGCTGCTCTTCGCCGCCGGATGGCTCGCCGTCCGCGCGCTGAAACCCCTCGGCCCCGCCGCCGAACACCGCGTATGGGTTAGCGTGCTTTTATTGCAAACCCTCCTCCCGGCCGCCTCGAGCCTGCCGCCTGAGCTCTTCAGCGGGCTTTACGCTCGATTCGGAGATCTCCTGGCGTTTTTCACCAACGCGCCTCGCCCCGCGAACTCAGAAGTTTCCGTAATGATGGGAGCTGGAACCGGGCTCACCGCCCTCCACCTCCCGCCGATGCTGTTCGCAGCCGTCGCGATCGCCTATGCCGCCGCGACCGCATATTTCGCCGCCAGATTTCTCTGGAGATGCCACCACCTCCACATCCTCCGCCGCGAATCTGCGCCCGTCACGCTGGCTGGCGAAGCAGCCATCTACTGGGCTCAATGCCTCCAAAGCTTTGCCATCGGCGAGGTCGCCATCGCTGCCTCCTCCCGCATCCGCGGCCCCGTCACCATCGGCCTCACCCGCAAGCTACTGCTGCTGCCCGCAACGATGATGGCCTGCCTGCCCCAGGCCGACCTCCGCACCGTCATCGCGCATGAGTTTGCCCACATGCGCCGCAATGACTTCCTCAAGAACCTCACTTACGAACTCCTCTCCCTGCCCGCCAGCTATCACCCTGCCCTCTGGTTCACCCGCGAACGCATCATGGAAACCCGCGAGGTCGTCTGCGACCAAATCGCCGCCCCCGTCGCTAACCCAGTCCCCAATTCAATTGCCGATTCCATCGATGCTCGCAAAGAATACGGCCGCTCGCTCCTGCGCCTGGCAAACCTGCTCGTCACCGGCGCGCCCACTCGCACTCCTCACGCCATCGGAATCTTCGATGCCAACGCCTTTGAAAGGAGACTTATGAAGCTCACTCAGCAGCCCATCCACATCCTCGGCCGGCGTCGCTTCGCTCTCGTCGCCGCCTGCGCCGTCCTCGGCCTCGTGACTTGTGCCTCCGCGCTTGCCCTGCGCCTCTCGGTCAACGCGCTCCCCGCACCCACTGAGAAGAACGCGTCGCACGCATCCGACGCCCTCAGTGTCTCTCCCGCTGAGATGGCCGGAAACGTCCTAACCAAGGTCATGCCCAAATATCCCGAAGAGGCTAAGAAGGAAAAGATCCAGGGCACCGTCCTGCTCAACGCCGTCATCGGCAAAGACGGGGCCGTCGAAAACCTCACCGTCGCCTCCGGCCCCAAAGAGCTCCAGCAGTCCGCCCTCGACGCCGTGAGCCAGTGGACCTACAAGCCCTACCTCCTCAATGGAGATCCCACCGAAGTCAAAACCACCATCAGCGTCGTCTACTTCCTCGCCAAGTAGGCAAACGCAACCTCGGCCCCCGAGCTCCGTCTCAACCCGGCTGCCCAGGCCTCGACTCCGAGACCTGGGCAGCCGCGATTAGCGAGGCGGGTAGCGCGCCCTTTGGGGCGCGCTCGGATAGTTGGTTGATGCGATGAATGAGTACAGATGGCACGACCAAAATGAGGCCGAGAGGGGAGGGTTGCTCTGGCAGGAATAGCTATTGACGGGAAAGTTATCAGTAACCTTCCCTGATGTATGGTCTGTAAGATACACCCCGTAACAAATTCCCATAAATAATGGGAAATGAATATCCACTCATTCCTGGCTTATCGCGCAAAAGCGGGCCTCTACCGAAAGGCATCTGGGAGGGCTGGCTTGGAGGTGCGGTTGAGAGAGCCCGTCTACCGTATCACGCCGTCCAACACGGACTCAGGCTCCAGGAGTTTCGATTCAAACCGAGCTGCTGTTCCTTTTTCATGGCTTCGGTCTCTGCCTAGGCATCGGCGGCGGATCGTCGGCCGACGATTTCGCGCCATTGGCGCCTGGGAGGCGGTCGTGGAGCAGCACATTCAGTAGCGACTTGTGCACGCGGATGCGGCCGGTGTATTCAACGAAGCCGAGCTTACGGAAGCGATTCATGAAAAAGCTTACTCGCGAGCGTGTCGTGCCGATCATCTCCGCGAGGCTCTCCTGAGTAATCTTGGGAATCAAGGTCTCAGGCTCGCCCGGCGCACCGAATTCCGCCATCAGAAGAAGAACGCGGGCTAGTCTTTTTTCACTGGAGTTGAAGAGCTGGTCCACCAGATCTTCCTGGGTCTTCATACTGCGGATCAGGAGGAATTTCAGAAACAGGTCGGAAAACGTGTGCTCCTCATGCAGCACGCGGACCATCTCTTCGCGCTCGATTTTAAGGGCCGTACAGCTGGTGGTCGCCGTCGCCGTCGCCATCCGCAGGCCGATCCCGGCCGCCAGCGATTCCTCGCCGATGAAGTCACCGGGGCTGAGCAGAGCAATCGTGGCTTCCTTGCCGTTCCCGGAGACGACCGTGAGCTTTGCGCGGCCGGATTGGAGGTAGAAAATGCAGTTGGCCTGAGTGCCTTGTGTGAAGAAGTGTTGCTCGGCCTTCAGGCGCACAATTCTGCGGCCGAGCCCGGCTTGCGCCAGGAACGCCGATGGATCGAAGGCAGTCGGGATCGTACCGTTCATAAGTAGCTGCCGTTTCCATTTTGAAACCGGAATCGGATCCGGCGGTTCCACATCCAAATGACAGAAAAGGAACCATAGATTGCTGGAAACCAAGCGGCGAGAGGTGCGGTTTTGCCGCTCCTTCCCCTTCAAACGCTTGATCGCGGCCACGAGTTCTCTGATTTCCCACAGTAACGATGACACGGCCCGGCACGCGAATCTGAGCAATATTGCTCACTTATGTCGTCCTGCCGACAATAAAAATGGGCTGCGTAATCTTATGGCCATTGCATACATGAAGTAAAGAGGGTAATTACGTTCCAGACCCAGCTGATTCTTTGACTGTTATGGTACGCAGGGCGCAGAAGCCATCAATGGGGCGCCCGGTCGAGACAGTCTCCGTCGCACGACACCAGCTCACTTCTGCTTCTAAGCTTGCGCCGCTCGCCTTGAGATGAGATTGAGCACAGTTTCATGACTCTGCCAGCAGTCGTGAGCAGTCTCCGCCATCCCCAGCGTTGCCGGAAGCGGGCCACAATTCACAGTCGCAAAGCAGGCGAGGCAAATGGAGTTCGCGGTTCCATCCTTATCCTGGCGGTACGCAAATCGTTCCAGAGGTAACCTGTAAAGTGAAGCCATACGCTTGCCTGTCTTTCATTACGCGTGCAAAAAATGGGACTGCGTGGAAGTTCCGGCCCGGGGGCCTCGTGCGTCCGGGAATGGAAATCCGCCCCCGGTTAGAGCAAAAGTACAGCTAGCGTAATGTGAAAAGGTGCACCGCCTGATAGGCGTTTTTCCCCAGAAAACGCCTACTGAGACAAGCTCCGCACATTACACCAACTGTACTTTTGCTCTGGACTGCCGATCGCTCGGTTCCGTGTTCAATGGCCTACGCGAAACTTCCACAAAGGACCGAGAAGGCCGAAAAGATTGATCAGCCACACCACAACGGCAATGACCACCACACCATTCAAGACGGACTTGATGGTGGACTGCATTGGAATAAAGCGGTTCACAAGCCACAGCAAAACGCCGACAACTATCAGCGTTATAACCACCTGCATGAGCGGCATGGCTTTGACCTCTTTTCGTCTTTGGTGAGACTGAATCGAAACTCTCGATCAGCTACGGGCCTTATCGTCGAGGAATCCGACGTGATGGGCAAGAGAACGGATTATCTCGCACCACCCACACTAGCCGATCCAACAATGGATGTTCTGAGCAGAAATGCTCACTTAGAGACGATCTTGTTGCACAGGCAATTGAAAGCCCAGCTCCATGTAGAAACTTGAAAGTCCGCCGCCCGCCGGACCTTCACAGAAGGTTCAAGCCCTCGGCTCTCACCCTTGCCCGCGCAAGGGGCTTTTATGAAAGCTGGCGAAGATCCGCTACGCTCAACTCAGCAACTTCCGCAGGTTCCCCTTCAGTCGTCTTGTCGTAGAGGGTCTTTCCATCCGCTCTAGGCTGATATTCCCAATCTTCCTTATAGGCGGTCCAACTTTGGATACCGACATAACGCTGCATCACGCCTGCCTCTGCCTTGTCACACATTTTGGCGGTGATGATGCTTGCTGGCCAGCCGAGGTCTACCAATACGGAGTAGCCCTCCCGGAGAGCGAGACGCTTTTGCTTCGGAACCAGGAACCAGGTCAGTCGCTTGATCACGATTGCAATTTTCATAGGTGCAGGTTAAGGGCGCACTAATTGTTAAGTCTGTTCAGTCTTATACAAATCTCTGCGACCGCCCGACCCGTTGTGGTCAAAAGTGAACAGACGGGCTCAAACACATCGAATAATTCTAACTACTAAGTATCGGATAAGGCGGTTGAAATCACGGTACGTAACTCCGCATGTGGGGCGCTCTCTCGGGCGCCCCGATTTTTCATGCATGTGAGCAGAACGGGAGAACCATGCCACAGTCAATCCCTTTGAAGACCTTCGCCCACCGCCTCAACCAAGACCAAACGGCGGATTCCATCTGCCTCTACTGCTTTGCGACCGTCGCCTCGATGCCCACCGAGCGGGAACTCGCAGCGGCAGAGGCCACTCACTTCTGTCGGCAGAGAGCAAACTCCCCCAGTCGATCGCGTCCCTATCTTGTCGCCTCGCAACAACGACCGTCTGACTCTACCGGATAAGTACCTTCCAAATAAGAAGAGTTAGACCGCCGGGCGCCCCATTCACGCCTTCAGTTAGCTTGAGTGGTTTTTTTGCGCGCCTGAAGGCCCGTTGCATATCCGTCCGCCCAACTGTCCCTGCACGCGAAGCGGTGGAAGCGTCGGGCTTTATAGGCCCACGAAAACAGACAAGAAAGGAGAGGCCTTAGGCCCGGACCCGAAAACTCAAGGGGGGTAACCCCTCCCAGCGCTCCCTAAGGCTGCCCCTGCCCCGGCCGGATGAACTTGTCCGCCCACTGGATGAAGTACTTCATATTCGGAGCGTCGGTGTGGCCCCCATCATGTTGCCGCCACGCCAGCTCCCCATCGAGATGTCCCTCGTTCACCGGAGGCATCTTCGCCGTCTTGTAGTCGCCCGGTATGTCGAGCCCCTTGGCCCCAAGCAATACAAAGACCCGGTTTGCGTCGATGGTCGCCATGAAGCTCCCCTGGTGGTCGAGCCAATGAGCGTCGCCCTTTTCCGGAATCCCATAGCTGATAAACGTAAGCCGCGGCGCGCATAGCGCAATCAGCTCATTCGAGTCGACCGGGATATCGCCCGGCGTCTGGCTCCCAAACGTCGCATCCGACGCGCCATACTTCAGGAAGTTCCCCGCCATCCAGTAATACTCGCCGCCCGTCAGGCTCTCCACCGCCTCACCGTAGTTGCGCCGCAGCACCGTCGCGCCGCCCTTGCCGGAAGATCCCACCAGCACCATCGCAAACCGCTGGTCAAAAGCCATCGTCACCAGCGCCGCCTTGCCATAGCGCGAAACCCCTTCGATCCCTACATGCTTCGCGTCCACCGCAGGATCGGTCTCGAGGTAGTCGAGCCCGCGAGCCGCGCCCCATCCCCAGGCACGCAGCGCGCCCCAGTCGTCCGGCTTGCGCGGCCCACCGTGATTCACCAACCCGATGATCCCCTGCCGCAGTCCTTCGCCGTTGTCTGCCTGCACGCTCGCGGGGTCGAACAACACAAACCCCCATCCATCGGCAATCAGCTGCCAGGTATTCGGAGGCCCTCCATCCGCATTCAGCTCCGGAAATGTAAACGGCGTCGCCTTCACCGGCTGCCACGCCGGATGATCGGCAAACACATCCTTCAGCGATGGGTCCTGCTGCGCCAGCACCGCCTTCCACGCAGCGTTAATGCGGTCGAACTCCTCGGCGTTCGGCTCATGCGGCGCCGGAAAACCCGCCCGCCCAAACATCATCAGCACCGGGACAGGCCCCTTCGCCCGCGCCGGGACCACCAGCGTCATATGGATCTTCACCTTGATCCCCGGATCGGACGAATCATCCACCTCGCCCACAATATCCTTAGCGATCACCGGATTCCCAAACCCGATCATCTCGTGGTCGACCGCCGTCACCGTCCACGTCACCTTCGGCACATTCGCCGGCACCCGTCCATACACGTCTTCTTCGAACATCTCGACGATCTGCGGCCGGCGCACATCCCACCACATCTTCGCCGTCGTGACCTTCTCGCCATTGTTCAGCGTGAGCGGGTCGGGCAGATTCGGATACGGATTCGCCTTCGACTCGTCATAGTTGGCAGCGTTCGGCGCCTTCTCATCCCCGCTCGGCCCCGGCCGCAGCGCCTTGATGCCCAGTTGGTCCATCATGTTCTTTTGATCTTCGTCCGCAGTCACCGGTTGCTGCGCAAGCACAGTAAGAGGAGCGGCAAACATACACGCCAGGCACAGCGAAAGGACTGAAGACTTGAAGGTAAGCGACACGCGAATTCCCTCTCTGGAAAAGGCTCTCAATGATATTCTGGCTCTCGCGAAACAAAGCGATTTACTTCAGCGAGATAGTACTACTCGAATGATGAGACGCGCACCCGCACCCCAAAGACGAAACTATTTTTCATGGCTCCTCGCCGTCGCTGCCTTGACGTACCAGGCAAACGCGCAGCCACCAATTAAACCACCCGTCTGGATCTCCACCTGGGGAACCTCGCAGCAGATTCCCGAACCCCAGAACGCGCTCCCCACCGACGACCTCCGCGACGCCACCGTCCGCCAGGTCGTTCATCTCTCCGTCGGAGGCACGCAGCTTCGCGTCCATCTCTCCAACGCCTTCGGCACCGCGGCCCTGCACATCACCTCCGCGCACATCGCGCGCCCGCTCTCGCCCGCCTCGCCAGCTATCGACCCCGCATCCGACAAGCCGCTCACCTTCGGCGGAAACACCAGTGTCACGATCCCGACCGGCGCCGAAGTCCTCTCCGACCCGATCGACTTCCCCGCTGCCCCACTCTCCAGCCTCGCCGTGACCTTCCATCTCGACACCCCGCCCGCGCAACAGACCGGACACCCCGGCTCCCGCGCGACCACCTGGTATGTCCACGGAGACGCCGTCGCAGCACCCAATTTCGCCGATCCCAAACACGTGGATCACTGGTATCAGCTCTCCGCCGTCGACGTGGTCGCCATGCCTGGAGCTGGCACTATCGTCGCGCTCGGCGATTCCATCACTGACGGTCATGGAGCCACCACCAACGGGAACGACCGCTGGACCGACGACCTCGCCGCGCGCCTTCAGGCCGCTCCCGCAACCAGCAACATCGCAGTCTCAAATCAAGGAATCGGCGGCAACCACCTGCTCACCGATGGACTCGGCCCCAACGCCCTCGCCCGCTTCGATCGCGACGTCCTCGCTCCCGCTGGCGTCCGCTGGCTCATCGTCTTTGAAGGAGTCAACGACCTCGGCGGCCTCGCGATCAACGGCGAAGTTCCGCCAGCCCAGCACGCCGCGCTCGTCGAGCGCATCCTTGGCGCCTACCAGCAGATGATCCTGCGCGCCCACTCCCACTCACTTCGGGTGATCGGCGCAACCATCACTCCCTACGTCGGCTCCGGCTATTACCACCCCGGCCCGCTCAGCGAAGCCGACCGCCAGGCCGTCAATCAATGGATACGCACCCCAGGTCACTTCGACGCCGTCTTCGACTTTGACAGAGTCACCGCCGACCCCCAACATCTCGACCAACTCCTCCCCGCCTACGACAGCGGAGACCACCTCCATCCCTCACCTGCCGGCTACCGCGCCATCGCCGACTCCATCCCCCTGACTCTCTTCGCGCAATAGGCCCACCGATTCAAGGGAAACCCACCACGCAAGCGGCAACAAAAGGTAAGTAGACTAAGAGCACCAGATGCGGGTCCCGCCTCAGCCAGGATCTCGCAGTCGAATAACAGATGCTCGTCGCAATCCTCACCTCGTGCCTTCTGGCCGCCCTCACCGTCTGCATTCATGCTGCGGGCATCGCGCTGCTCCTGCGCAGCTGGATGCGGATGCACGAGCAGTCGCCGACCGCCTTTTTCAACATCACCCGGATGCTGTTGAACATGATCTGGTGGTTGATCCTGCTCCATCTCACGGAGATCTCGCTCTGGGCGCTCTTTTATCTATGGCGCGGATGCCTCCCCAACGCCGAAGCGGCTTTCTACTTCTCCGGAGTGACCTACACAACCATCGGCTACGGAGATCTGGTGCTGGCGAAGCCATGGCGACTTCTCGCACCGCTCGAGGGCCTCGTAGGAGTCCTCATGTGCGGCTTGTCCATGGGATACTTCTTCGTCGTCGTCAATCGCATTCATCAACGACAGCCCGTGAGAGTTACCGCCGCCAGAGAAGACCAATAACTCCGGCACAGAGTGCGATCGACAACTCGCACCCGGCCGAGTGACTTACCCGCCGCTCCTAAGTGCCGGACTGTGGGCGGATCAAATCTCTCGGCCTTAAGAATCAATCCTTCATACAAGCCAGCCATAACCCTTGCCGGCTCGACCTCCAGCGCAGAGTATCAATCAGCGCAGATGTCAGGGTTCAGAGATCAGGGAACAGAAAAATCAAGAATCGCAAATTTGCACTTGACATTGATCGGACAATCCACAACCATATGGTTGTGGATAATCTGGGTACAACATTTGCGGCCTTGTCTGATCCAACCCGCCGGGCAATGATCGAACGACTCTCCCATGGGCCGGCCTCTGTGCATGGATTGACGGAACCGTTTGCACTCTCGCAGCAGATGATTTCAAAACACATTGCCTACCTGGTGCGGGCGCGGATTGTGATCAAGACGAAGCGTGGCCGAGAGAGCGTGTGCACGCTTAGGCCAGAGGCGATTAAGACAGTCAGCGACTGGGCGATTAGCTATCGCCGATTCTGGGAAGAGAGCTTCGACAAGCTGGAGCTGGTTATAAATCAAATGAAGAAAGAGGAGGTCAGAGATGACGGAAAACACGGTCAGAGAAATTGAACGGATGGTCGTTACAAGAGTTTTTGATGCACCGCGCGAGTTGGTTTGGAAGGCGTGGACAGACCCGAAGTACGTGATGCAGTGGTGGGGGCCGAAGGGCTTTAGCTGCCCCGCCTGCGTGATCGATTTTCGCGTTGGAGGAAAGTCTCTCCTCTGCATGAAGACGCCGGATGGGTACGAAGGCTGGAATGCGATCGAATACCACGAGATTGTTCTGCACGAAAAGATCGTTTCCTCCATGTACTTTTCGGACTCGGAAGGAAACAAGATTGACCCTGAGCAATTAGGAATAGAACAAGAGGCCATAGACGGAGCGTACGACGTGACCATCTTTGAGGATCTCGGAAACGGCCAGACGAAACTCACCCACATTGGAAATGAACCCATGGAGAGCGCAAAAGAGAGCGGTCAATTCGAGGGCTGGGTTGAAACACTCGATAAAATTGCGGCCGTTGTTGCAGAGCTGGCGCAGGCGAAATGAGAGGGCGAAGTTTTGCCGATCGTCATGTGGCGCAACCGAACATGCAGAACCTGGCTGCTGGAGAAGACTATGCGAAATAACATTCTGACACTCATAACTGTGCTGCTCTTGAGTCTCGCTGGCACTGAAGGGAGCGCTTCAGGAGTTCCTGGGAACGCAGAAAGTAAAACTGGATACGCACCGATTCATGGCATGCAGCTCTACTACGAGATTCATGGCCAGGGTAAGCCGATGGTTCTGCTCCACGGCGGAATCACCGCTTTCGAAGGCTTTGGCGCCAATATCGATGCTCTGGCGAAGTCCCGTCAGGTGATTGCGGTACATTTGCAAGGACATGGAAACACCGCCGACATCGATCGTCCTTACCGCTTTGAAGCATTGGCCGATGATGTAGCCGCGCTGGTCGCGTACCTGAAGCTGGGGAAAATCGACTTGGTCGGCTATTCATTCGGTGGAGGTGTCGCATTGCAAACTGCTATACGACATCCCGACGTCGTCGATCACCTGGTCGTGATTTCCTCTGCCATGGCCCAAACCGGATTCTATCCGAAAGGGCTTGCCGCGTTCGCACAGATGAGCAAGAACGCACCGATGCTTGCAGACAGCGTCAAAGAGTCACCACTTGCGACGATGTACCCGAAGACGAACTGGGAAACGTCGTTCAAAAAGATGGGCGAACTGACCAGCACGCCATTTGACTGGTCCGCGCAGGTCAAGGCTCTCAAGTTACCGACACTCTTGGTCTTTGCCGATGCAGATGACGTGCGCGCCGAGCATATCGTTGAGTTCTACAAGGCTCTCGGTGGCGCACAACGGGACGCCGGACTAGACGGATCGATGAGGTCGACGGCGCAGTTGGCTATCCTTCCCGGCACGACTCACTACGACATCATTGCTAGCCCGTCGTTGGCGGTCGTAATCGGTGAGTTCCTGAAGCGATAGCCCGATTCGGCGCGCAGGCAACGCCGCGCACTCGTTGATCGGCTCCTTCCAACTGCGTTGGCAATCGACGTAATTTGTTCGGCGTCCAAGACAACGGTTTTGGACGTTTCGACTGCGAGTTGTGGTCCCGGCGGTCGCTAGGCGTTACTCTTTTGTCGCTTGCTGCTGCTGACGTTTGAGCATCTCCAGAATGGCCTCCGGATTCACCGTGAAGCTTGCCGGGGCCTGGCTTGGCGGATACTCCTTGAACGTCTGAATAAACTGTTCGCTGAGAATCGTCCCTTGAACGTTCAGATATACATTTTTAACCAGCCAGTCGTTGTACTGGTCTGAAGTGATGTCCGCCCGCTCATACGGATCCATGCGCAGGTTATATATCTTGGGCAGCCGCAGACAGACGAACGGCTCCTCCCAGATGTTGAGATTGCCCGGCGCGCGCTGCTCGCAGAAAACGTACTTGAAATTCTCGTGCCGCATCGCTACCAACTGGCCGTCGTCGTCGAAGTAAAAGAAGTCCTTACGTGGCGAGTGCGGCTCCTGTCCCTCAAGATAGGGCAGGATGTCGTAGCCATCGAGATGGACCTTATGAGCCATCCCTCCCGGACCTTCGCCCTTCAACAGCTGATCTTTGATGTTCGAATTCCCCGCTGCCGCCACCAAAGTTGGGAACCAGTCCAGACCTGAAACAATCTCATTCGACCATGTCCCCGGCTTGATGTGACCCGGCCAGCGAATCATCGCCGGCACTCGAAATGCGCCCTCCCAGTTCGAGTCCTTCTCGCTGCGGAAGGGCGTCATCGCCGCGTCGGGCCAGCTGAACATGTTCGGCCCGTTGTCGGTCGTGTAAATGACGATCGTATCTTTGGTCACGCCAAGATCGTCCAGCGCCTTCAGCAGCTTGCCTACGTCCTGATCGTGCTCCACCATGCCGTCGGCGTAATCGTTACCAGGCATCCCGCTAAGGCCATGATGTTCCGGCCGGATGTGGGTAAAGATATGCATCCGCGTGGTATTCATCCACACAAAGAAAGGCTTGCCCGCCTTGACCTGCTCGCCCATGAACCCGATCGCGCGTCCGGTCGTCTCATCGTCGATCGTCTCCATGCGCTTCATATCGAGCGGCCCGAGGTCTTCGATCTTGCCGCCGGCGTAGGAGTGGATGATTCCGCGAACGTGATACACCTTGAGAAATTCAGGATCGTCCTTCGGCCAGTACGGCATCTCCGGCTCTTGCTCAGCATTCAGGTGATAGAGGTTGCCGTAGAACTCGTCGAAGCCATGAGCAGTCGGAAGATACTCGTCGCGATCGCCAAGATGGTTCTTCCCGAACTGGCCTGTCGCATAGCCCAGCGATTTGAGCGTCTCCGCAATCGTGATATCCCGCTTCTGCAGCCCCACCGGCGCGCCCGGCGCACCAACTTTCGTGAGGCCAGTGCGTATCGGCGACTGCCCCGTAATAAACGACGAACGCCCCGCCGTGCAGCTGTTCTCCGCGTAGTAGTCGGTGAAGGTCATACCCTGCTCGCCGATGCTATCGATGTTCGGCGTCATATACCCCACCAGCCCATGCGTATAGCGGCTGATATTCGCCTGGCCGATGTCGTCCCCAAAGATCACCAGGATGTTGGGCTTGCCGGTCTGCGTCTGTGCCTGCGCCGGCGAACCCGTCAAACAAACCACTTCTGCCACCAAAAGAAAAACCGCCAGATAATCGGCGGCAGAGAGACTGCGACTGTGGAACTTCAACATTAGTGCCTCCAAAACCATGTTTTTGCGCGGCAAATCACAGGCCACGCCACGTACACCGTTCTATAGAAGTGCAAGCTCGCTCAAGCCCGGAGTCGCAGTCGTAAACGCAAGACCGAGAACCCCAAGAATACAACGTTTCGCACCCCCCCTCAGAGCCGCACTCCCCATTCAAGCTACCCGTGGCCCCTTCGAGGGTTCGGCAGGATCGTAGCAGGGTCCGCCAGGCAGAGACCTTTCGAAGGCCACTTCGGCTCATTCGTAAATCCCGCAAACCGTCCAAGCGCGATAATCTAAGGCAAGGCTTGCGGCCACAGACATCGGCGCCGGGAAAATCGCCTCGCTGTCGGACCGCTCTATCGATTAAGGGAGAACACGATGAAGCATCTAGCGATCGCGGGGCTGTTCCTGGCCATGGCTTCGAGTGGCGCATCGGCGCAGGTAAACGCAGGCGAGCAGAAGTCTGACCCCAACCTGCCCTTCACCGTGACCCAGATCACGACCTTGAGTCTGCCCTGGAAGATCGCCTTCCTGCCCGACGGCCGGATGCTCATCACCGAAAAGGTCGGCGGCATGCAGCTGGTCACCCAGCATGGCGAAAAGACGCCCGTTGCGAACACCCCGGATGTTCTTTGGAAGGGTCAGGGTGGAATGCTCGGCGTCTACCTCTCGCCGCACTACGCCAAAGACCATTATGTCTACCTCACCTATTCCGAGCCGGGTGAGCCAGGCGGTTCGAGCCTCGCCCTTGCGCGGGCCCAACTGAAGATCACCGGCAATACCGCAAGCCTCGAAGACCTCAAAGTCATCTGGCGCGACGGCGAGCGCGGCGAAGGCGGACAGTTCGGCGCCGAGGTAGCCTTCTCTCCCGACAGCAAGTATCTCTTCCTCACAGTTGGTGATCGGCAGCGCATGACGCCGGCTCAGGATCCCAACCAGCCGCTCGGCAAAATCCTCCGCCTGACGCTCGATGGCAAACCGGCGCCAGGCAATCCCATGGCGGGCAAGACCGGCGCGGCCACGGTTCCCGTCATCGACCCGCCTTCCGATACCGAAGCCGCAAAGACGGCCCCCGTCGTAAGAACGTACACCTTCCCCGGCCCGAATCTCACGCCATCGGAAACCTGGGCCAGCGGAGTCCGCACGCCCTACGGTCTGGCCTTTGCGCCCGATGGAAAGTTGTGGGAGGTGGAACACGGCCCGCGCGGCGGCGATGAACTGAACCTGGTTGAACCCGGCAGGAATTTTGGCTGGCCGCTGGTCTCCTACGGAGTCAACTACAACGGCGTTCCCATCCCCAGTCCGGATACGCGCCCTGACCTGGCCAAGCCCGTGATCTACTGGGTCCCCATCATCGCACCGGGCAACCTGATGTTCTACAAAGGCGCGATGTTCCCGCAGTGGAACGGCTCGGCTTTCGTCAGCGGCCTGGCATCCAAGGCGCTCATCCGCATCACCTTCGACGGCAAGGGAGGCGCCCAGACCGCCGAACGTTGGGATATGGGCCACAGGATCCGCGACGTCGAGGTCGCACCCGATGGAGCGTTATGGATGATCGAGGACGCAAAGCCCGGCGGTCTCTTCCGCCTCACGCCATTGGGTATGGCGGTTTGGACTCCGCCCGCACAGCCGGCAACCGCCGCCTCGACCCCAGCTGCTTCAAGTAGCAGAGACGTAAAGACCATCATCGCGAACAATAGCTGCCTCTCCTGCCATCGCATCGGAGCGGACGGCGGAGAAATCGGCCCATCGCTAAACGGAGTCGGAACGCGCCGCACGCCGGACCAAATCCAGGCCGCGATTGTCACTCCCCCTGCAAAAACCAGCGCCGGGACTGCCAACCCCATGCCTTCCTACAAAGGAAAGATTACCGACGAAGACCTGAAGAAGCTGGTGCACTACCTCAGCACACTTCCTCCGTCACCGTAAGAGTGCGGCGAAGCGGACGAATCACGGAGGCACTGATCGATTGAGAGCGGAATTCCCGCCCGCGCCCTGGGCAGAACCGGCGCACTCTTCTTTTGCGGGCAGGCGAGGACGATCATGAATCTCGAATTTCTTTTTGTGGTGCTCACAAGGGTATGGGTCGTGGGGGAAATCCTCATCGCCGTCATCACCACGACCCGCCGGGGCAAGGGTAACGTACAAGACCGCGGGCACCCAGATCATTCTCTGGATTGTGATTCTTGTCTCGTTCGCAATCGACGGGTGGATGCACAGCTTTCTCCCGATCGACATGCCAGGGAGCTACACCTGGCTGCTGCCGCTGGCCCTCGCGATTCTGATTCTCGGCTTGGCAGTCCGCGCCGTAGCCGTCTTCAACCTCGGCAAAGCCTTCAGCGCGAATGTCGCGATAACTGCCGGGCAAAGACTCCAGCGAAGCGGGCTCTACCGCCTCGTCCGCCATCCTTCCTATTTCGGCCTCGAACTCATCTTCCTCGGTCTTGCTCTTCATTCCCGCACATGGGCCTGCCTCGCCGTCGTCCTCATCCCGCCGACATTGGCCCTCGTGTACCGCATTCACGTCGAAGAGGCTGCACTCCGCCTCGCCTTCGGAGCCGAATACGAAGACTACAGCCGCACCACAAAGCGCCTCATTCCAGGCATCTACTAAGCGTTCTGGACGCCCCATGGTGATCTCCCTCAAGTAGCCGAAAGACCCGCGTTGTCACGGATAACCAGTGAGCCTGACAATCGCCGAGTGCCGCATTAACCCGGGTGCCCCAGGTACGACCGCGCATTTCGCGGGCTTACCTGGGTTCGGACCACCCAAATCCCGGAGTGCCCCACATCCCGCGTTTGGGAGGTGCGAGAGCGCGGACGAAAGTCCGCCTCGCTCCTATTCCCTAGTCCCTATTCCCTATTCCCTAGTCCCTAGTCCCTAGTCCCTAGTCCCTAGATAGGCTTTCCCCCAGAACAATGCCATCGTGCATGCCTTCCAGCAGCGGATTATTGCTTCGTCAATTTCGCTCGCTGCACCGACATCATGGCCGGAGACCGTGACTGGTCCATTTGTTTCGTCCTGTCCGCAAGGCGAACCGTCTCGTAACCCTTGCGCCGCGCGATGATCCGGTAATCGAAAGCAATGGTTGAATGCCCGCTCCCCGATTCCCGAACCTCGAACGAGGTGGCCGTCTTCCTGCTGATATAGAGCCCCGCAGAGTCTCCATTCGGAGTAAGGAAGACGTGATAATCGACGCCCAGATTGACCGTCTGCGCAAAGACCGGCTCAAGGATGACCGTGGCGACGCCATCCGAAAGCTGCCCCGAACCAAAATCTTCAAACCAGTTTTCCGGCGATTCGACCGCGTAGAGGGCGACCTTGCGGGTGTTGTTGTCGACCGGGACGACTGCGGACTTGCTGCCGCCGCAAAACAGATTTCCTGATGTATCCACGGAGCAGCCAAAGTTTTGTCCACCAAAATACGCCGCAGGAGCGCCCGGGCTCTCGGTGTTGTTGACTGCGCGTAAAACATCAGCATTGGTGGAGTTGTTGATGAACAACCCGGCGAATTGGTCGTCTGCCGTGCCTAGTATTGCGGAGGTAGGGACTGTGGCCGGATAACTGGAATCTCCCCAGATACCTGCCCCTACGTTTTGACTCTTGCACAACAGATAGGTGGCACTATTGGCGTCACCATTCTCACCCAGGACACCGGTACCTCTACCGTTGTCGTTATCATCGACCCCGACAACCCCGGCAGTCCCCGCTTGAGCGGACTGCGTGCTTCCCTCGATTCCGCTCTGCTCGGCGCTTTGGCCCAGCAGAGGGATGTTGGTCGACGACACTATCTGGAATACCTGATTCTGGGCAAAGTTGATGGTGCCGTCAGTGTTGATATAGAGACCCGTCTCAGCCGGCGAGCTAGAGGTCGACGAGGCAAGCAGGTTTAGCGTTCCGCTAGGTAAGTCAGTGTTATTGGCGTGCGCCTCGGCTTGAAGCTGGAATCGAGGTGCTACGACGGATTTGGTCGCGGAGTTATAGATCGAGGTGGAGATCTTGATCGGCTCAGAATTGTAACCCTTCGCAGCCGTCGCCGTACCTTCCGCCGGCAAAATGACCTGCCCACTCAGTGTTGAGGCGCCAATCACGGTCATCGTGCCGTCTACGGTCAGCGTCGCAGTGGGCGCAGTAGTGCCGATCCCAACTTCCGTGCCGTTGTCGTAGAGAATCGAATTCACGATGGTGCTCGCCCCGGAGAACTTGGCGACCTTGTTCGCAGTGCCTCCAGTGGTGGTCACCGTCGTTGCAGCATCGGGCGTGATCACTGCAGGGCTTGCGTTCACAATCGCAGTGGCTGTTCCTGCCAAAGCAAAGGCCGAAGCGGGCAATCCGCCGAGCGTCGCCGCGTCAGCTGCTTTGAGCGCATAAGGGACGCTCGCCAATAAAACGCGAGGCTCCGCTGGCTGCCCCGCGATCTGTACCTCGAGCCAGCGAGCCTCTCCGGTTGAGAAGAGGTCGGGAGGCAGGCCATGGGGATTTGCCGCCCCTAACTGGACCTTGTAATGTCCGGTCGGGTCGAAGCCGATCATTTGCGACTCGGTGAAGAGTGGCTCGCCGCCGGTCTGGTCTTTGTAGATCAGGAAGGTGGCCGATGTCTGGCCGGTCCGGCCCTCGACCTGGCCAGAATAGGGAACCAGGGGAGGAACGGCGGTCAGGGCTGACGCCGCGAGATTGGGAACCGCTGTTTGCGATGCTGCGTACGGCAGCACGATAGATGACAAAACGGTTGCGAGAGCGAGCCTTCGGAAGTTCATAATTGATTTCCTCTCAATGCCGGCCATGCGAGGCTCCGGGGATGTGGTCGAGCTTGCGCCGACGGAAGCGCGATGGTCGTTGCTTTCCGGTTATGCTTTTGTGAGGTTTTCCTGAGGCTCTGCAAATAGCTATGCCGAACTACCGCTTTCTTGATTTCGAGCTCAGTGAAAGCGATTTCTGCCTCAGCCGCGAAGGCCAGCGTATCCCTCTGGAACCAAAGGCCTTGCGCGTTCTGACGCTCCTCGTGAGTCGCGCCGGACGGCTGGTGGATAAGCAGGAGCTGCTGGGGTCGGTATGGCCAGACACCTTCGTGGAAGAGAACACGCTCACGCGGACAATCGCGAATCTGCGGCGGCACTTAGGCGACAGCAGCCGTGATTCCAGGCTGATCGAGACGGTGCCGACCCGAGGTTACCGGTTCATCGCACACGTCGAAGTCGTACCTGCGCCGGCAACCGTCCCGTCGCCAACGTCACCCGAGCAATTCGAGCAGCCGGCCGCATCGGCGACGGCAGTCGACAGGGCGCCAGCGACAGATTCAAAGGCGATCGACGGTTCTCTGCCCGCGACAAGGGCCGGAGCGCCGGGAGCTGGAGTTCGAAAACTGAAGTGGCTGTTGCTTGCCGCAGCTCTGGGCCTCGCAACAATTCTCGGCTTCTGGATCAGGCATCGCCTCGTGCATGCCGAAGAACCGATCCGCTCTCTGGCGGTGCTGCCGCTGGAGGATTTGTCTCCGGGCACAAGGGAAGATTATTTCGCGGACGGCATGACCGATGAGCTGATCACGGAACTGGCGCGAATCCCGGGTCTGCGAGTAGTTTCACGGACCTCGGTGATGCGGGACAAAGGAGCCCGCAAATCGCTGACTCAGATTGCGCGGGAGCTGAATGTTGATGCCATTGTGGAAGGATCGGTGGTGCGGTCGGGCGATCGCGTGCGCATCACAGCCCAGCTGATCGATGCGCGAAGCGACAAGCATCTCTGGGCGGAGAGCTTTGAAGGGCCGCTAGGCGATGTTTTGTCGCTGCAGGACAGTGTTGCGCGCGAAATCTCGGTGCAGGCCAGGTCCGTGCTGACGCCAGCCGTGCGAGCCGAACTCACCAACGCAAGGCACGTGAATCCGGAAGCCCATGATGCCTATTTGCGCGGCTTATATTTTATTCAGCGGCGTGACGGGAACACGGCGGTGTCTTATTTCCGCAAGGCCATCGCTCTCGACCCCGAGTACGGGGCCGCTCAGGCGGGACTGGCAGAAGCCCTGACGACACAAATGCTGGCCAACGGGAAAGACAGCTCTGAGGTGATGCCGTCCGCCATCGCAGCTGCAAAAAGGGCCATCGAGCTTGATCCAGGCAGTGGCGAAGCGTATACCGCTTTAGGCGCTATTGATACAAATTTTCTCCTGGACTGGAATGCTGCGGAGCAAAATCTGCGCAAGGGCATCGAGCTCAGTCCCAGCAGTTCCGACGCGGAAACCTGGTACGCGGTCTATCTCACATCGGTTGGCCGGCCGACCGAAGCTGTGGATGCGATGAGGCGCGCTGTCGCGCTCGACCCGCTCTCGTTTTGGGCCAATCGGATGCTGGGCTCGATGCTCTTTTTTTCCCGCCGCTATGACGAATCACTCGTCGCACTCAACCGCGCCCTGGAACTTGCGCCCGACAGGTTTGGATTCGTAGAGGCGTGGAACTCCGATAATTACGAGATGCTGGGCCGATATGGCGATGCCTTCGCTGCCGATATGAAAGACTCGGAGCTTTCTCCTCAGGATATCGACCTTTTTCGCTCTGCGTTCCAGACTGGGGGCTGGAAAGGCTATCAGGAAGCCCGATTGCAATATCAGTTGCATCGGCCTATGAACCCGTGCGAAGACGGCGGCCTTGCGACGAATTATCTCCGTCTCGGCAATGTGAATGAGGCATTCCGCTGGCTCAACCGAGGTCTGGACTGCGGCGGCGGGGCCTGGGGCCTGTTAACCGATCCGCGCCTCGACAAGATTCGCGACGATCCGCGTTTTACCGCCTTGCTGCACCGCGTGAATCTTCCTCACTAGGCCATGCTTGTACTCACACGACGCGAACCATCGTCATTTCCAGAACAAGTGTCATCCTGAGGCGAAGCCGAAGGATCCGCGGTTTGTTTCGAAGGGGCCACGGCTTCAGCCGTGCCATCAAAATCCCCAGAAGAAACCGTCTTCAGCCGCGGAGGGACTGGACTTGGTGCAACCTCAGCCCCTGGTTCCTGGTCTCTAGTCCCTGGACCTCACATCCGCTACCCACAAACGGAACCATAGGCCGGCCAACCGACCTCAAAATCCTCCCTGTCCCCAAAACCCGTCAAGTAGCAAGAAGGTAAACAGACCACCTAACTCCAACGAATCCAACAAAATAAATCACTCACTAACTGGCATAGTGAAACCCCTCAACCTGATAAACTAGAGATAGAGATCAAATAAGACAGAAAAGGGCGGCGCAAGCCGCCTTTTTCATGCCTGAAAGCCGGAGAAGGCCAACCGAGGGAGATCCCGGCAATGCAAACAAAGAACTTAGCCAGTAACTGGGGGGGGAGGGGGGGCACCCCTCCCCGAAGCCGCCTACCGCAAGGCCGCCGCCGCAACCTCCGACACCGGTACCGAACCTTTGAGCGCAATGTCGGCCGAAGAATCGCCAACCAGCACCCCGAAGTCGCCCGGCGTGACCGACCACTTCTTCGCCGCCACATCATAGTAAGCGAAGGCGCGCGGATCGAGCGTTACCGTCACATGCTGCGTCTCGCCCGGCTTCAGCGTCACCCGAGAGAAGCCCTTCAGCTGCTTCGGCGGCTCCGGCACGCTGCCCTGCGGATCGGCCACATAGACCTGGGCAACCGTCGCCCCGGCCCGGTCTCCGGTATTAGTAACGTCGAAGGCCACAGTGAACGTCCCCGCCGAGCTGCTATCGGGGGCCACGGTCAGGTTCGCAAACTTGAACGTCGTGTAAGACAGCCCATAACCGAACGGAAACCGCGGCGTGACGTTGTTATGCTCATACCCGCGATAGCCGACGAAGATCCCCTCCTTATAGGTGACATGGATCGAGTCGCCCTCGGGATAGTAGTTGTTGTAAGTCGGATTGTCCTCAGCCTTCTTCTCAAACGTAGCCGGCAAATGCCCCGACGGATTCACCTCGCCAAAGAGCACCTCCGCCAAAGCCGTCCCACCAGCCTCACCCGGATACCAGAGCTGCAAATAGGCCGGCACCCCACCGACCCAGGACTCCGAATCCACATTTCCGCCCGAAGTAATCGCAACGATCGTATTTTTGTTCTGCGCCGAAATCTCCTGAATCAGTTGGTCCTGCCCAAACGGAAGATCGAAAGTCCGATCCGCGCCCTCGCCCTCGCTCTCCGCATCGAATCCCGCAGCGATCACAACTGCATCCGCCTTCGAGGCCTCTTCCTTCACCTTCGCCGAAATCAGCGTCTTCGGATCGTAGATCGCAATTCTCAGCTCGCCGCCGATCGGCGAATCCTGCCAGTCTTCCGCCACAATCTTGTGCGGTCCCGCGGAAAGCTGCAACGTCACATGCGGTTGATAAGCGCGCGCGAGCCTCCAGTTGTCGATCACGATCTTCCCATCGACATACAGCCTGTCTCCGTTTGACTCGCCAGGATTCTGCAGCGCAATCTCATACGTCCCAGGATTGGTCACGACATAATAACCAGTCCATCGCCGCGAAGCCGATGGCGGCTTCGCCGCGCTGGACATCATGTTCAGGAGATTGGCAAGGTCAGCCATCATCGACTGCCATGTCTTCCCCGGATCGTTGATGTTGATGCACATTCGCCGTTCTGCGCCGGAGTTCCCGACAAGTCCTTGTTGTTCCAGTACTCGACTGTCAATCCAGGCTTGCCGTTCTCCGCCTCGGTCACGAACTTCGTCATGCCCGCAAGCGAGCTCAGCGTCGGCAATCCACGCTCATAGAGCACCGTCGTTCCCGGCGCAACCTCAGCTCCAATGCCCTCGAGCGCGCTCACGTTGTGGAACGGCGCAACGCCCGCGCTTCCGCCGCCAACCGGAGCGCCCGGAAATGCATCAGGCCCGATCACGAGAATCGTCTTGATCTTCGACTTGTCGAGCGGCAACAGCTTGCCATCGTTCTTGAGCAGCACGATGCCTTCACGCGCCTCATCCAGTGCAACCGCCTGATCGGGCAAGCTGTACAGCGAGAGCGACGAATCCGTCTGGCTATAGCCTGGATTCAGCCAGCCAAACCGGTTCGCCGTATCCACGATGTGCTTGATCTTCTCGTCGATCGTTGCCTGCGTCACTTTGCCCGACTGGAGCGCAGGCAGCAGGTTCTTCCGGTTCATGAACGCGCCAGTCGGCATCTCCAGGTCAAGCCCGCCATTCGCCGCCGCAACACCGTCATAAGTCGCAACCCAGTCCGACATCATGATGCCGTCGAAGCCCCACTCCTTGCGGACGAGATCGGTATTCAGCTTGCCGTTCTGCGTCATGTGCTCGCCGTTGGTCAGGTTGTACGAGTCCATGATCGCGCCGACATGCGCCTTCTTCACCGCTGCCTCAAATCCAGGCAGATAGATCTCCCGCATCGTGCGCTCGTCGATGATCGAGTCCGAATCATGGCGCAGATATTCGGAGTTGTTGCCCATGAAGTGCTTCACGGTCGCGCTCACATTCTGCTTCTGCATCCCGGTGATGTAACCGACAGCCATCGCCGAGGACAGGAACGGGTCTTCGCCGAAGTACTCGAAGTTGCGACCATTGCGCGGCGAACGATATATGTTGATTCCCGGTCCCAGCATGAAGTGAATCCCACGCGCGCGCGCATCCTTGCCGATTCCCGCACCCACCCGCTCCGCCAGTTCCGGATCCCAGCTCGCCGCCAGCGCAATGCCCGCAGTATAGGTAGTCGATGGAAAGCCCAGGTTGCTGCGCACACCAAGCGGCCCGTCTGACATCTCGAGCGCCGGAAGCCCAAGCTCAGGCACAGCGCGGATCGCGAAGCCGGTGCCGCCGATATAGTCGATCTTCTGCTCCGGAGTCATCTTGCTGATGATGGAATCTGCGGTGGGCGCAGACTGCGCAGCTGCAGCTACTGTCCCAAGCAAAACCGCGGAGGCGGAACAGACAAGCGAAATTGCTCTCCCGAAACGAAGCCTCATGTATGTCTCCTGAAATTGTTTCTCATTTAAATCTATCTGACGGTCACCGTAACGCCGAGCTTTTCGATCAGAAACCTGTATAGCCAGATACACCTTCGCGATTCTTCGAGGAATCTGAGCACATGGTGTTATAGCTTGCCAATATGCGATACGCAACCCGTTTACTCCCCTTGGCGTTAGCGACCCTCGCTCTTGCTGGTTCCGCTTGCGCGCAGAATGTCTCACGAGCGCGCAACCTTGGCGTCCCGTTCGACGGATCTCCCGGTCCGTTGGACGCAATCACCGACGTGAAAGGAATCGAGGTCGGGGATACGACGCTCATCTCCGGCGACGGTCCGTTAAAGGTCGGCGTCGGCCCGGTGCGCACCGGCGTGACGGTGATCTTCCCACGGGGCAAAGCCAACCCTGATCCCGTCTACGCTGGATGGTTTGCGCAGAACGGCAATGGCGAAATGACGGGAACAACGTGGGTCGAGGAGTCGGGCTTCCTCGAAACTCCCATCGCCATCACCAACACTCACAGCGTCGGAGTCGTGCGCGACGCAATGATCGCCTACGCAGTGAAGCACGGCACGCTGAACCAGGATTGGTCACTACCAGTCGTCGCCGAAACCTGGGATGGCTATCTCAACGACATCAACGGCTTTCATGTGAAACCTGAAGACGTCTTCAACGCCATGGACAACGCGCACGACGGCCCGGTCCCAGAAGGCGCAGTAGGCGGCGGCACCGGCATGGTCTGCTACGGCTTCAAAGGTGGCGATGGCACCGCCTCGCGCGTGCTCAGCAAAGAGGACGGTGGCTATACCGTGGGCGTGCTTGTCCAATGCAACTGCGGGCGGCGTCCGCAGCTCACCATCGCCGGAGTTCCCGTCGGCAAGGAGATTCTGCAGGACGTTCCCTACTCGATGTTCCACGATGGCAAAGGCGGCGAAAGCGAAGGCGACGTTGGCTCAATCATCATTGTCGTTGCGACCGACGCTCCGCTGCTTCCAGACCAACTCAAGCGTCTTGCGAGAAGGGCCACGATGGGGCTCGCGCGTACTGGATCGACCTCGGGTAATGGATCGGGAGACATCTTCATCGCCTTCTCAACCGCCAATCCTCATGCGTGGAACGAGAATCCAAGTCCCCACACGATCCAGACGGTCTCGAACGAACGCATCAGTCCGCTCTTCAACGCAACCGTCGCGGCAACGGAAGAGGCAATTGTGAACGCGCTTGTCGCGGGGAAGACCATGACCGGGATCGACGGGCATACCGTGATTGGACTTCCACATGATGAGTTGCAGAAGGTCATGAAGATATATGCGCGGTAGCTATTGGGTTTCAACTGCCAGCACTGGAGGCGCGGCTTCAACAGGCTCCATATCCACGCCAACCTTCAGCGTATGCGCGCCGCCCCCAAGGATCAGTCCCCGCAGTGGGCTCACATCACCATAATCGCGACCCCAGGCGAGCGTCACATGGCCATCCGATGGGACGACGTTGTTCGTGGGGTCCACATCGACCCAGCCGACTCCAGGGCAATAAGCAGAGACCCACGCATGCGAGGCGTCGGCGCCAATCAATCGGGGCTTCCCCGGCGGCGGATAGGTGCGCAGATAGCCGCTCACATATCGCGCCGCGAGACTCAGGGAGCGCAGACAGGCGATTTGCACGTGGGCAAAGTCCTGGCAGACGCCGCGGCGTTTCTTGAAGACCTCTTCCGTAGGCGTGCGTACGTTCGTTGACTTCGCATCGAAACGAAAATCGGTATGAATGCGCGCGGTTAGATCGAGAAGCGCTTCCAGCATGGGACGACCGGGCGTGAACGACTGCAGAGCATACGCGGCAAACTCCGGTCGGATGCGAATGCGCGGCGACTCAAAGGAAAATTGACTGGCTTCCGCAACCGCGGGCCCTCGCTCGCCGGCCAGCAACTTTACGACATCTTCCCAGGTAGCATTGGTCTCAGGCCCGCTTCCATCGGGCCGCGTCGCATCCATCTCCACCTCACTGCACGTCTCAACGACAAGTTCCCGATGCGGCTCCTGGACCGTGAAGAAGCAAAGCGCATTGCCGAAATAGTCGACCCTCTCGGTCAACGTGGCCGGAGCGGGCTGAATCACCAGCGCGTTGCTCATCAGCCGCTGATTCGGCAGAGCACGCGGCTTGAGGCAGGCCACATGATTGCCGAGCGAGACGGGAAACCGATATCGATATGTCGTGCGGTGGACGATTTTGTAAATCATCGCAGAAAATCACTGGCCGATCGTAATCGGCATCGTGCGCGCATGGCTGAAATAGGTGCTCGAAAGATTATTTGACCAGTGTGGCAGTAAGGCTTCCAACCCCCGAAGGAAATGCTCAAGCTGGCCAAGGCCGCTCGTTCGACGACCATTGCGCTGAACGGTCGGCGCATCCGGCAACGTGTACTTGAATTCGCGCAGATCGAAGCCCCTTAAGGCCGCCAGTTGCTCATACATCCCCTCAAGGTCCTGCTGTGAATGTCTCGGCAGCTTCTCAAAGAGTTCGATGATGTGGCTAAGTTGAAAGTCCAGGGAACGCGGATTGGTCTCATCCGCCATCAGCACATCGAGCACCGCGAGCGGCTGCAAGGTCGTGTAGTAACGCGAGCGGTAGGTCATCGAGCTGTCGGCAACTTCAAGCAGGCACTCGAGCAGGGGCCCATCCTGCTCGGCGAGAGGAGTGGTGATCTCGCGGAGTTGCCGGGCAAGATACATGGCACGCTCCAGCCGGCGGCCCAGGCTCATGAAGAGCCAGCCCAGCCCGCGATTGATGTTTTCACGCTCCATCCCGGAGAATGCCGAGAGCAGTTCCAGGCAAGCGGTCAAGCATTGCAGGGTATTCGAGAAATTCGATGCGTGGTTTCGGACTGCATCGAGTCGCGCAGCCGGCCAATCAGGAACATCATGTCGGCAGACAAGCGCTCGCGGACATTTCCTCCGATCCGAGAAATTTCAGCCAAGGTGCAGACCAGGCTGTCGGGGCGCCGAGTATCGCTCAACAGCGACGTCACTTCTTTCTCAAATTCCTGCGCGGTCGCACGGGCTTTCTTCGCCTTGGGCAGTTTGCTGTAACGCGAGTCGAGGCAGCCATGCAGGCGGACAAGACACGCCAGCTCCGGCTCTTCCGCGCGACGCAGGCGGGAGACGATCGTGCGCAGGATGCGGGCCTTGTTTTCGGCGCGCTCGGCATAGCGGCCGAGCCAGAAGACATTGTCTGCCACGCTGCTTGGCACTACGCGAGGCAGACGGCGCAACTCGACCGGCTCGCTGCGCGGACGAAGCATGCTGAAGGTGTCGATGGGCCCGTCCCAAAGCACCCAGGCGTCTTTACTGTGGCCGCCTCGTTGCATGGAGACCACGGATCCCTCCGCTTCCGCCACCCGGACTAACCCGCCGGGAAACGCGAGCCAGCCGTTTCCCGTATTAAGGACATATGTTCGCAGCACGACGCTCCGCGAGTTCAGGCATCCGTTCTCCCATACCGGCGCCGTCGAGAGAGTAATCTGTTCCTGCGCAACATACTCATGCGGACGGGCGCGCAATTGCTTCGCAAATTTTCCCCTCTCCGTCTGCGGCAGCTCCGAGCCAAAGACCGGCTCCATGCCGCGCGAAGGAAAGGCCGGCTTCACGACTACCGAGTCCAGATGATTGAGCACCCAATCGAGCGCGTACTCCTGCCCGCACCACCACGTCGCAACCGAAGGCAGCTTCAACTGCTCTCCGAGAAGATGGCGACAAAGCCCGGGAAGAAACGGCATGATCGCAGCGGTCTCGATCACTCCACTGCCAAGCGCGTTGGCGACCTTCACATTACCGGCAACGATAGCGTCGACCAGACCAGGCACACCCAGCAAGGATTCGCCGCGCAGCTCAAGCGGATCGCAGAAGCTGTCGTCCACGCGGCGCAGGATGACGTCGATCTGCTCAAGGCCATCGATCGTCTTCAGAAAGACACGGCGGTCGCGTACCGTGAGGTCCGCGCCTTCGACCAGCGTGAATCCCAAATACCGCGCGAGGTAAGAGTGTTCAAAATACGTTTCGTTATGCGGCCCCGGCGTGAGGATGACGATTCGCGGATTGTCGCGCGTCAGCCAACCCGGTAAGCGTTTCGCGCTGAGCGCGAAAGAACGGCGCCAGGCGCAACCACATTAGAAGTGCGAAAGAGATCGGGGAGAACATCGGAGACGATGGTGCGGTTCTCCAGCGCGTAGCCACTGCCCGACGGAGCCTGAGCGCGATCGGACAAGACCCACCACTGGCCATCGGGCGAGCGTGCAAGATCCACGGCCAGCATGTGCAGGTAGGTGTGAGCTCGGTACCGGCACGCCCACCAGCGGCCGAAGAAACGCCGGATTGGCGTAGAGCAGAGCGGCGGGAAAATGGCCCTGCGCCAGCAGCGACTGCGACCCATAAAGGTCTTCAACCAGCAGGCTGAGAAGCTCGGCGCGCTGTTTGATGCCCGCTTCAATCAAGCGCCACTCATCGGCAGGAATCAGCAGCGGAATGATATCGATTCGCCAGGGCGATTGGCCCCTTGCGGGTCGCCATAGATGTTGTAGGTGATCCCGTTCTCGCGAATGCGGCGCTCGGCGCGGTTCCAGCGCCGGCCAAGTTCATCGGGGCCTATTTCGCGCAGCGACTCCATCAGATGCTCCCAGTGAGCGCGCGGAGTCACACCGTCATCAGACGACTCGTCATACGCGGCACCATAGCGGAGCAGATTCTGGTAGAGGTCCGTCGTCACCGCTTTGTCCCTGTTTGATTCTCTGCAGTTTCCCTGGCCGGGCGGCCGGCTGCCGCAGATCGAGCGTCATTGGGAAGACTGGGTTCACTTCATCCTGGGGGGCAATTGTCGGCTTCGGTCCGTCATTGGAGACTTGAAAACGAGCCACTCGACGTTCTCTTGCTTCGGTGGCGTTGGTTGGGCGACTGGTGTAGATACTTCCGTCCGGAGGGCCGCCATGATAGGTACACTGGCCGACGCAGAGCCCGCTCCACAGATCGATCAGCTGAAACTCAAGCGGCATATGGACCGGAATGGTCGGATGCAGCGTAGACGAGAGCATCCGCGCGCGGTAGCGCAGCCCGGCGACGGACTCGCCAATCTTGCCCGTCGGCGTGAGCGGTATCTTTCGCCCATTGCACACGACAGCAAAGCGGCCTTCAGCCACAACACCCGAGAGCTTCACCTGAATCCGCTCCAGCGAGGAGTCGACGCTGCGCACCGTTCCTCCCGAAGTGGTCTCTTCAGCGAGTACGTTCCAGGGTTCGAGCGCGTGGCGAAGCTCCAATTCGGCGTCCGCCGCCTCGATCGACCCAATCTTTGGAAAACGAAATTCGCGTTGTGCCGCAAACCACTTTTCCTGCAAAGCGAAACCAGCCCGCTGCAACTCACCGAGTACTTCCGCAAAGTCCCGCTCGACAAAATGCGGCAGCATGAACCGATCATGAAGCGCCGTTCCCCAACGGACAAGGCCACTCTGAAATGGCCGCTTCCAAAAAAGACAAACCAGCGCGCGCACCAGTAGCATTTGCATCAGTCCCATCCGAAGGTGCGGAGCCATCTCAAACGCCCGCAGTTCCAACAAGCCCAAACGCAGCCCCATGCCCTCCGGCGGGTAGAGCTTGTCTACGCAGAACTCAGCACGATGGGAGTTGCCCGTAACATCAACCAGCAAATTTCTAAAGAGGCCATCTAGGATGAACGGCCGGCATTCCCCCGTCGGCAATTGGGAGAATGCAAGCTCCAATTCATAAAGCGCATCCATGCGCGCCTCGTCCACGCGCGGATACTGGCTCGTCGGCCCGACGTATAAGCCGGAGAACAAATATGACAGCGATGGATGGTGCTGCCAGAAGGCGATCATGCTGCGCAGCACGTCAGGGCGTCGCAGCAGTGGGCTATCCGCGACACTTGCCCCACCGATCACAATGTGGCTGCCGCCTCCGGTCGCAAGATGCGTTCCGTCATAGCCAAACTTCTCCGCGGTCAAGCGGTTCTTGCGTGCTTCCTCAAAGAGCACCGCGTTCGTATCTTCAAGCTCGTCCCAGTTTGTAGCGGGCGGCAGATTGATCTCCAAAACGCCGGGATCGGGAGTGACGCTGAAGAAGCGCAGCCGCGGATCGAAGGGTGGCGCATAGCCCTCCAGCCAGACCGGCTTCCGCAAATGTTCACAAGTCTCTTCAACCGCCGCGATCAGATCGAGATAATCGGAGAGATTCGAGGCGTAGGGCAGAAAGACATGCAGGCGCTCATCCCGCGCCCGCACGCAGAGCGACGGGCGAATGAGTTCAGTCGCACTCTCCGCAGTGCTCGAGAGCGGCGGCAACGGATCCGGCTGCGGCTCGACAGCAAACAAGTCTGGCCGCCGTATTGGTGCCGAAGAAAGCTTGACCCGGTCTTCGTGAGGCGGAGCGTCGAACTCGTATTGCAGCTCGTCGGGCGCAACCCACGGCATCGCCTCGGTGGGAATGCGATAGCCGATCGGCGAATCGCCGAGAGACAACAGCAGCCGCTCCGTGCGAGGAAACCACAACTGGCTCGACCACCGCAGTCGACCGTCGTGTTGCCGCCGACGAAGGGGCAGCACGTAACCGGCCGGCTCTTCCGAATCGGCAAAATTGTACGCGGGCAGCAGATTCTCGCCGCTCACTTCGAGTCGCCGGGCAAGTGCCTGCGCGAACTCGAGAGCATCGTTCACGCCGAAGCCGCGGTCGTCTTCTTCGCGGCCAATCCAGCTAATGTTCTCCCAGATTGCGACTCCGTCTAAACGCCAGTAGCAACTCAGCGCCCAGCGCGGCAGCGGCTCGCCCGGATACCACTTCCCTTGCCCATAATGCAGCATCGCGCCGGTGCCGGTCTTTTCGCGTAGACCTCGGATGAGGGCCAGCCCCCGAGTGCGTTTCAGCCCGCCCAGTGCATCAAGGTTCCATTGCCGGCTCTCCGGCTCGTCGATTCCGACGAAGGTAGGCTCACCGCCCATGGTCAGGCGAACATCCTGCTTCTGAAGCTCCACGTCAACCGCATGAGCGACGGTTCGTACCTCTTCCCACTCCTCGTCGCTGAGGGGCTTGGATAAGGATGGGACCTGATTCAAGCGGCGCACGGCCATCGAGAACTCGAATTCAACATTCGCTGGCTCGACCGTGCCTCCGATCGGAGCAGCCTTGGCAGCGTTCGGAGTGCATACCAGCGGAATATGCCCCTCCCCTGCAAAGAGACCCGAGGTTGGATCCATGCCGATCCATCCGGCTCCGGGGAGAAACGCCTCAGCCCACGCATGCAGATCAGCGGAGTTAGCCTTGACTCCATCATCAATTCCATCGACGGTCGCGCCGCCCTCCGAGGCTAGCTGAATCAGGTATCCAGAGACAAACCGCGCCGCGATGCCCAAGTGCCGAAGGATCTCCACCAGCAGCCACGCTGAATCGCGACAAGAGCCGGTACGGCACTCGAGCGTCTGCTCGCTGCTTTGAACACCCGGATCGAGCCGCGTCACATAAGCAACTTCATCGCGAACCTTGCCATTCAGTTCCACAAGAAAGCTGACGGTGGACTGCTTCCCCTTCACCGACTGATTGACAGGAAGGCTGCCGAGGAACGTCCGCAATCGAGGGCCAACTGGATCAACCGCCAGATATGGTGCCAGGTCGTTCGCCAGGTCAGCGGCATAGGCAAACGGAAATCCCTCGACTCCAGGCTCAAGAACAAAATCGAATGGATTGACCGGTGACAAGTCCGCCACCAGATCGACTTCCACTGCAAACTCATTCGTCTTGCTCGGAAATAGCAGCCGCGCCAGATAGTTGGAGTGGGCATCCAGATGCCAGTTCAAAATGCGGTTCGCCGGCGTTACCTGCAGCCCGTAGCTCAAGATCGGCGTTCGGCAGTGCGGCGCGGGCCGCAATTGCACCGTCTGCGGGCCAAGAGAAATCAGTTTGTCATACCGGTAGTGTGTCCGGTGCTTCAGCGCCACCTGTATGCTCATCCACCCTCGCGCGTATGCAATAAGCTAGCGGTCCGCAGCCAGATAAGGTTGCCGAGCCGTTCTTTTCAAACTACCTGAAGCGTGATGATAACGCGCACTTTTCTCGCAAGCCCGCTCCTCCGCTCTCTGATCGCCGAGTCTGCTTTAGAATTCCCAGCGCGGTTGCTATGCGACGAATTCGTTACGCGCTCGCCGCCAGCCTGGACGGAGACATCGCCGGACCAAGGGGCGAGTCCAATTGGATCGCGCTCCTGCCCCCATCCGCAAAGCGCATCTGGCTGAACCTCACTTCACACAAGGTCTGTCGTGCCGGCATTGCTGCTTTGAACTACGATGTCGACAAGTCTGCACCTGCTGGCTCGAAAGAAGGACATCATGGATGAGAGACGGATTTCGCCTGCAATCGAGCTTTTGCCGACGCGGCGGCAAACGCTCGCGGGAATCGCAGCCGCCCTCGGGGCCATCACTGCAGGCCCGATCGCTCAGGGCCAAACTGAGATAGCGCCAACGCAAGAAGAGCCGTCCAGTCCAGCCAACCAGGGTCGCACGTCGCTCCATCAGGAGGTCGCCTTCAAGGTCAACCCTCAGCGCCTTTTCGACTTCCTTCTCGACTCTAAAGTCTTTGCTGCGTTTACCGGGATGCCGACCGAGATCGACCGCAAGCCCGGCGGAAGCTTCAAGACATTCGGCGGTCTGATTGAGGGTCGAAACATCGAGGTCGTCGCCAATCAGCGAATCGTGCAGGCCTGGCGTCCAGCGAATTGGGATCCAGGCGTCTACCTGCTTGTCCGATTCGAGTTCAAGCCACAGGGCGCTACAACCGTCATCGTGCTGGATCACACTGGCTTTCCCGAAGGGAAGTACGACAGTCTCAATTCCGGATGGTCACAGCGATATTGGGAGCCGATGAGGAAGTACCTGGCTGCTTAGACAAACTTATTTCGGAGTGTCGAGTACCAGAACGGTAGCAATCGGATCCAGAGCCTTTCCCGGGAGCTGCAGGTCAAGATTGTCGCCATTTTGTGTGAATTTAAGTGGTGTGTGCGCGGAGTCAGCGAGCAAATAAGCGCCCGTGACCTTTCGCGGCAGCTTGTCGACGCGGAAGACTCCGTTCGGCCACTTGAATATCTCGACATAGATTTTGTCTGACGTCGTCGTCGACCGCCACTCCCATGAGGGAATGAATTTCGGCTTGCCGTTCTTGTCCTTCTCGGTTGCGCTGAAAGATCCAGCCTCCGGACCAAACAACGTCGGACTGGCGCCGTAGATGGCCTCGCCATTAATGGCCAGCCAAGAGCCCATCTGGTGGAGCCGCTCGACCTCCGCGGCAGGCACGACGCCCTTAGAATCCGGGCCGATGTTCAACAGATAATTTCCGCCCTTGCTCGCGATATCGATGAGGTTGCGCAGCAGCGTCTCGGTTGATTTGAAATTCAAATCGTAAGACTTGTATCCCCACGTATCGTTGATCGTCATGCACGACTCCCAATCGCGCCCGGGAAACCCTTGTGGCGGAATGTATTGTTCAGGTGTCTCGGTATCGCCCTTGTACGTGCCTCCCAGACGGTTATTCCAAATCAGGTTGGGATGCTGGTTAAGCAGCGTGACAATCTCGGCGGCGCGCTCCGGCGTCATGTTGGCCGTCGGGGTATCGAACCAGATCACCGCCGGAAACTCGCCGTAGTTAGTCAGCAACTCCTTGATCTGCGGAATGGCCTTGGTGCGGAGATAGGTGTCGAAATCGCCGTCCTGAGCCTTATCCCAGTGATGAGTCGGCAAATCGTGACTCCCGGTCTTGTAGGCGGAGCCGCCGGGCGCGGTCCAATCCTGATCCTGCGAGTAATAGAAACCGAGCTTGATTCCCTGCTTGCGGCACTCCGCGGCCAACTCCTGAAGCGGGTCGCGCTTGAACGGCGTCGCATCGACGATGTTGAAGGAGTTCGCCTTCGAGTCGAAATTCCCAAAGCCGTCGTGATGTTTCGACGTGATCACGATGTATTTCATGCCCGCGGACTTCGCGAGCGCGACGATATCGTGGGCGCTGAAACTGGTCGGGTTGAATTGCGGTGCCAGCGCTTTGTAATCCGCCACTGGGATCGAGGCGTTGTTCATAATCCACTCGCCAATCCCGGGAATCTGCTTGCCTTCCCAGGTCCCGGCCGGAATTGAATACAGCCCCCAATGGATAAACATGCCAAAGCGCGCCTCGCGCCACCACTGCATGCGCGCATCTCTCTGAGCCGGGGTCTCAGCGTCCTGAATCGCGGGAACTGGGTGATGGATCGGCTGCATATCGGGCTTGCTGCCCTCCAATTGCCCCGACGCAAAGCGCGCCACGCTGAGAATCGCAAAGGCAGCCAGAACGCGGCAAACTAATTTCACAGGAGCTCCTCGAGCAGAATTCACGCCACGCGAATTGTAAGCCATCTCGAGTGGAGCTTAGGCACGAGCCGGAGTTAAGCCAATGCCAGCGGGACGGCTTCTTCCCAGCGGCCTTGCGATTTTAGAATGAGCTCGACGACCTCACGAGCAGCCCCGCGGCCGGCCAGCCGCTGGGTCGTGTAGTGGCACACTGCCTTCAGATCCGGGGAACCGTCGGCGACGCAAACCGCGAGGCCGGCCCGCCGCGCCAACGGGATATCGGGCAGATCATCGCCCATATAGGCCACCTCATCTTCGGTGACCCCGGCCTTTGCCAGGCATTCCTCAAAAGCCTGGGTTTTCTTCGCCTGTCCGAGATAAACGAAGGCGACCTTCAGCTCTTTGGCGCGCTGAGCGACGGCTGGCGAATGCCGCCCGGTGATGAACCCGGTCTGAATTCCCATAGTGTGCGCCAGGGACAAACCCTGGCCGTCCTGGGCATTGAAGACCTTCATCTCGGTCACAGTCGCCGGCGCCGATGCGTCGACCGTTAGGGAGGAGATGAGGCAAACCCCTCCGTCGGTCAGCGTGCCGTCAACATCCATGAGGAATAGTTTGATCTTGCGCGCACGGGCCATGACCTCGGGCGAAGCGATTGGAGCGGGCGTTATCTCGGACATGCTGCAATGGTATATCCGGCGTACCGCGCCTATCCTTCGCGGACTCATGATTCGTCGGCTGGCCGGCATCGGCCGCGCCATTAAGAACCAGGATCACCGAACCGAAAGAGCGGGAGATGCACGAGGTCGCCGAAAGCCTGTATAAAGAAGCTGTTTGTACACGTCACTGGCGCTGGCGTAAGCGATAGCGAAATGAACAAGGTATTCGACAACTTCGATGCGGCGGTGGCCGACATTCCCGATGGCGCCTCGATCATGGTCGGCGGCTTTGGCCTGTGCGGCATCCCCGAAACGCTGATTAAGGCCCTGGTGCGGAAGAACTCCCGCCACCTGCACACCATCAGCAACAACGTGGGCGTCGACGGTTTTGCGATGGGGTTGATGCTCGAAGCCGGTATGATCGATTCGCACATCGGCAGCTATGTCGGCGAAAACAAGCTACTTGAAGAGATGGTGATTGCCGGGCGTCTCAACCTGAAACTTATACCCCAGGGCACGCTTGCGGAAGGCATCCGTGCCGGCGGCGCAGGCATTCCCGCTTTTTACACGCCTGCCGGGGTAGGCACCATCGTCGCTGACGGCAAGGAGATGCGCGAATTCGATGGCCGCAAATATCTGCTCGAACACGCCCTGCACGCCGACTTCGCACTCATCAAGGCGTGGAAGGGCGACCGGCTCGGCAACCTTATCTATCGTAAAACGGCGCGGAACTTTAGTCCAATGATGGCGACGGCGGCAAAATGCACGATCGCCGAGGTCGAGGAGTTGGTCGAACCCGGTGCCCTCGATCCCAACTGCGTCGTAACGCCTGGTATTTACGTGCAGCGTATCCTCGAGAGCTCTGGAGTTGAAAAACGAATCGAGCGGCGAACGACGCGGCCAGCCGCTGCGGGGCCGGCCCGATGAATACGACTCCGGCTCTTCCGGTTGACCCACGCGAGATCATCGCGCGACGGGCCGCCAAAGAATTGCGCGACGGTTACTACGTCAACCTCGGCATCGGCATCCCCACAATGGTCGCTAACTACGTCGATCCGGGCATCGAGGTCATCCTGCAATCAGAGAACGGGATGCTCGGCGTCGGGCCCTATCCCATCGCAGGCGAGGAAGATCCCGACCTGATCAACGCGGGCAAAGAGACCATCTCCGAACTCCCTGGCAGTTCCTATTTCTCGAGCGCCGACTCATTCGCAATGATCCGCGGAGGCCATATCGACCTCAGCATCCTCGGCGCATTAGAAGTCGATCAGCAGGGCAATCTTGCCAACTGGATGGTTCCCGGCAAGATGCTAAAAGGCATGGGAGGCGCCATGGACCTCGTCGCCAGTGCGCGTCGCGTGATCATCGCCATGGAACACGCAACGAAACGAGGCGAACCTAAAATCCTCGAAGCCTGTACCTTGCCATTGACCGGCCTGAAGGTCGTCGACACAATCATCACTGAGCTGGCGGTGATTCAAATTACGCCGGGCGGGTTCGTGCTTGAAGAGATCGCGCCGGGCACCACGGTTGAAGAGATCAGAAAGCTTACCGGCGCGCCCCTAGCCCTGCGCGAACCGCTGCAAAGGATGTTTTAGCCATGGAAGATGTTGTCATCGTCTCCGCCGTTCGCACTCCGGTCGGCAAATTTCAAGGCGCGCTCAGCCTGTTGACCGCGCCGCAACTCGGCGCAATCGTCGTCCGCGAAGCCGTTCGCCGTGCCGGACTCGAACCAGCTCAGATCGACGAATGCATCATGGGCAACGTGCTCGCCGCAGGGCTGGGACAGAACCCGGCTCGTCAGGCTGCTATCTTCGGGGGACTTCCCTACGAGGTCGCCGCGCTAACCATCAACAAGGTCTGTGGCTCGGGGCTCAAGGCTGTCGCGCTCGCCGCCCAGGCCATTCAAACCGGAAATGCCGAGATCGTCGTTGCAGGCGGCATGGAATCCATGACCAACGCGCCCTATCTCCTGCCGCAGGCTCGGCAGGGCTATCGCCTTGGCAACGGGACGCTCGTCGACTCTGTCGTCAACGACGGGCTTTGGGATCACTACAACGATCAGCACATGGGCATCAGCGCAGAGAACGTCGCGGAGAAACACACCATCACCCGTGAGCGGCAAGACCAATTTGCGATGGAGTCGCACCGCCGCGCCGCCGCTGCGTGGGACGAGGGCCGATTCGGCGCTGAAGTTATCCCGGTCGAAATTCCTTCCAAGAAGGGCCAGCAGTCCTTTCTGACCAGAGACGAATCGATTCGCCCCGACGTCTCTCTGGAGGCGCTGGCTGGCCTTCGCCCCGCGTTTAAGAAAGACGGCACGGTGACAGCCGGCAACGCGCCCGGCCTGAACGATGCAGCCGCTGCGGTCGTCGTCATGTCGGCCAGCAAAGCGGCGTCCCTCGGGCTGGAGCCGATGGCGCGCATTCGCGCTCAGGCCACCAGCGGCGTCGATCCGAAGTGGATCATGCTCGCGCCGGTCACCGGGGTTCAGAAGGTGCTCGCCAAAGCAGGCTGGGCGATCTCTGACGTCGATCTGTTCGAGCTGAACGAAGCCTTCTCAGTGCAGGCACTCGGCGTGACCCACGAGCTCGGGCTCGGACTTGAGAATGTCAACGTCAATGGCGGAGCGGTCGCGATCGGACATCCGATCGGGGCCAGCGGCGCTCGCGTGCTGGTTACCTTACTGCATGAGATGATCCGCCGCGACCTCCACAAAGGAGTCGCGGCCTTATGCCTCGGCGGCGGCAACTCCGTCGCGATGGCGATCGAGAGATAGGCTGTCAGTCAGCCGTAGTCTTCAGTTACCGCTTCAACACACCTTCAAGATAGGCTAGCGCGCGAGGATCATTCGTCTGGCCCAGCCAGAACATCGCCTCTTTACGAATGGCGAAATTCGAATTGCTGTCGGCAACCTGAATCAACTGCGGCACGCTCTCGTCCTTCGGTAGCTGACTCAGAGCAAAGACGGCTTTCTTCTTCACGGCAAAATCGGGATCGTTTTCCATTGACTCTCGCAAAGCACCGATCGCTCTCTTGCCCGCCTTTTGCGCGAGCCAAAAGAGCGCCTGCCCTCGTACTCCTCCGTCGGAGTCAGACTTCGCCATAGTGATAAGCTCGTCAATCGCCGCAGGATCGCTGTTGATCGACAAATCAAACGCGAGCTTCTCGCGAAGCTTCGGGTCTTGTTCTTTCGCGACAAGTTGCTGGAGCGCAACGTATCCGTCGTGACCACGTTGCGCGCCAAGCCAGAATGCAGCCTTCTCGCGAAGGTAAGCGCCGTTGGGCGGCGCGGCCAGCGAAGCGAGGACCTGCGTAGCTTTGGGCGTGGCTTGCATACTCGCTGCAACCAGGCTTTCGTCCAGAAGTTTGTCATGCTTTTCATCGGCATGTTTAGCGGCGATCTGCCCGAGGAAATCTACGCTGTCCTCTGGCTGAACGTCGGTGAGCCATTCCAGTGGCAGCCCGCCAGCATTCAAGGAGCACCCTGCCGGCGCGAGGCGGACTTTAGCGACCGCGCCATGGTCAATTCGAATCACTACATAGAAAGCAGGATTGACAGCGTCTTTTTGTTCGGAAGTATTCAGATTGTCTGTCGAATCTTCCAATCGATACTCATTGCAGCATCCATCTTCCACCTGCGATGATCCCGACCAAGACGAACACGCAGAGAGATGCGTTCGCGGAAGAGCCTGCACCTGATATCCCACCCAAAGCGGCCCGCCCCCACGTGACCCTGACCGCTGAAATCGCTCCACCGTCGCGGACAATCCCGGGCCAACTGACCCAACGTGAAGCTGGGTGTTGACCGTCTTCGGCTGCTGCGCTGAAATTCCAAGCGCCGACACTACGAGCGTGAGAGCGAGAATTGCGTGTTTCATAGAATGAGTCTCCTTCCGATCTCGGGTGCCATTTACTTCAGGATTTCGAGCATGTAATCGGTCGCTTCTTTGTCATGCATGATGCTGAGCTGTTGCACGATCTCCTGCTTCAGAGTGGGATCTTTCTCGGCACGGGCAAGCTCAACCAGATCGTGGGTGTCACCGGCAAGAAAGAGCGCCTGGATCACGGCCTTCCTGGTTTCCGGGTCGGTGTTCTTCTTATAGGCCGCAACCAGAGACGACGCTTGCGACATGCCTCCCGCGATGCCGGTGTTGCGAATCGCCTTGCTACGCAGCTCGGGATTCTGTTCCGATGCGGCGATCGTGCCCAGAGCCTCTGCGCCCTTTTGCCCTGCGGCAACGAGGGCATTAATAATGGCCGACTTCGTACCGTCGCTGGACGTCTTCCGATAGAGATCGAGCAACTGGGTCGTGGCGCTCATTGCGCCCAGGTTTTGCACGGCCGATCGCGCCAGTTCCGGATTTGATTCGTGGCTTGCGGCTTCGACCAGCGGATCAGGGCTACCGGTAATGAGATATGCCTGCAGGATCGCCTTCTTGACCTGTTCATCATTGCTCTGACGGTAGATCTCCCCCAGCTTGGCTACCGACTGTTTACCGCCGGTGACCGCGATCATCTGGATTGCTTTTCTCTGCAACGCGGGGTACTTCTGGCCGCGGGCCACGTCCAGAAGGACTTGCTGCGCCTGGGGCGATGAGTCCTGAGCCAGGACAAAGAGCGCCCGGTCCTTGAGCTTCTCCGAACTGTTTCCGGTAAGAATCTGCTGGATGATGGGAAGAGCGCGGGCTTCGTCCTGCTGCATTAGCGAATTGAGCGCCAGCAGCTTGAGGTCTTCATTTTGTTCTGCCTGGGGCTGCACCGGGTCGCCATTCTTTCCGCGAATCTCGATCTCCAGCGCGCCACACTCATTGATCCAATTCCCCTGTGGGTATGTGCGGCGAAGATCCTTGCAACTCGCGAGGGCCTGAGCGGACTTCCCTTCCTTGTTCTCGGCATAGGCCTTCCAATAAATGGACGCTTCCGTGCGATCGCCCTTCTGCTGCGCTATCTTCGAAAAGATCGCCTCGGCATCGGCCCACCGTCCGTCGTTGATGGCACGAGTACCGTCGGAGTATTGAGCATCCTGACTGGACTTTGTAGCTTCGTCATCGGCGTCCACACCGGCGACGTCGGCCGAGACTGGAAAGTCGATCGTGAATGGCCGTAGCTCCGAAGCGAAAGCCATCGATGAAGCTATAGATGAGGAAAAGACCGCGCCGAGAAGAGCTGACGAAATCAGTGATTTTGTCTTCATTAGATAGATACCCCTTTCAATCCCGAAGCCGCGTTAGGCTGTTGCTCATTGACCCGGGAACGTAAAACACGAACATCAAAAAGTAGGCCGTCAGTATTCATCTCCTGCCGAAGCCGGTTCAAATCCGCGTCAGTCAGGCCGTTCGGCTCGTTGGAAATTTCGACCAGCAACCGCTCCAATCGGTCAAGGGCCGCATCCACCGCCGGGTCCCCTCCCTGCTTTGCGCTTTGCCTTAGCAGGCGATTACTCGCGAGAAGTTCGCGCGCGTCGCTTTGTATCGGAAGTACGTCATCTTTCCCATCCGCATGATTCAGTTCCACCAGCAGCCGCTCCGAGCGATCGAGGTGATCGCCGAGCACCCAGACCACCACTCGCTGCCGTGCCTGCGGATCGCTTGCCACGGCCGCCGTCTGCGCCGTTTGCTTCCGCTGCCAGACTCGGCCGGCAATGAAAGCAGCAACCATGAGCAAAGCGAAGGCTGTAGCCAAGGCCAGCGGTTTTCGGAATCCCAGGCTTGGCCATCTCCACTTGCGCGCCTCATACACCGGCAGGGAGCCGCGAATCGACCGCCAGACCTCTTCGCCATAACCTTCGCCACGCGCCGGAGGAACCAGTACCTTCACTCCACTCAGGTCGCGCTCCAATTCGGAATACTCATCAGCGCATCGGACACACGCCTTCAAGTGCCGCTCTACGTTCGAGGCCGGTGCGCTCTCTCCGTAGTAGTGGTCGATCATCTCTTCATCGCTTAGGTGCTTGCCGTTCTCTGTCATGTGTTTACCCATAGCGGCGCGAGTTGCCGCCGTAGCTTCTGTACCGCCCTAAAAACCGCCTGTTTGGCTGCATTTGGAGCAATTCTCAAAGCAGCCGCAATCTCCTCGGTCGAACGATCTTCCATGTGCCGCAGCACGAAGGCGGTACGCTCGGTTGCGGTCAGGGACTCCATCGCCGCTTGCTGCCTCGCTTCAATCTCGCGGCTCAACAGCAACCGGTCCGGCCCGGCTTTCATATCCGCAACTTGGATCTCTCCTTGCTCGGGATCGTTTTCCTCTGCGATGCGGCTTTGCCCGGTCATCTTCTTCCTACTCACCATGTCGAGCGCGCAGTTGCTCGCAATTCGGTAAAACCATGTGCCGAAGCTTGAACGTCCCTCGAAGTCCCCTATTTTCTGGTAGCCGCGAAGGAATGTTTCTTGCACCACTTCCTCGGCATCCTCTTCGTTCCCGGTAACTCGATAGGCCACGCGAAAGACAGTTTGGCTATAGCGCACGACGAGCGCGCCGTAGGCGTCCTTGTCGCCGGCCAGCACCGCCCGGCGAATTTCGTGGTCGCTGTCTTCCATTCAGCGCATTAGACAGGAAAATGGTCTTCCGGTTAGGAAGTTTTTTGGCGTGGATGAGTGAGAGGTTCGAGGGACGGGGCCCGGGGAATTGCTGAAGGCTACGCCGCGATGTTCGTCGGTAGGCGCAGCGCCGTGGCGATGAGGGCCGCAGCCAGGAACGCGCCAGATGTGAGGCATAGAGCGTAGCGGAGTCCGGCGTGCTCTGAAAGGCTGCCGATCAGGTAGGGCGCTGCCGCACTAAAGACGCGGCCGATGTTGTAGACAAATCCCATGGCCGACCCGCGCAACGCGCTGGGAAAGAGTTCGCTGGCGATGACGCTGAAGCCGCTGAAGTAGCCCGTGCCGAAGAAGCCGACGAGCGGGCCAATGAGCAACAGGGCATTCGGATTGTGGACGAACGCGAACAGCGGCACCAGCATGGTCGCGACCAGCAAGTAGCCGATGTAGGTATATTTGCGGCTGAAGCGGTCGGCGAGATAACCGAAGCTTATATAACCGACAAACGTTCCGAACTGCATGACGATAGTCCACGCCGACGTCTGAAGAACACTAAGGCCGCGGCCACCTTCGATAGTTGGCATGGAGAGGAAGCGAGGCACCCAGGTGAAGAGTCCCCACCAGCCGAAGAGCGCGGCGGCGTTCATGCTTGAGCAGATGAGGACGCTGTAGCCGAGCGTTCCTCGGAAGAGACGGCCGGTCTCGACCTTCCACGTTCGCTCTCTCTGCCAGATCTCCGGTTCGCGCAGACCGCGCCGTAGCCAGAGCGTTAGCAACGCCGGAACAATTCCCACAAAAAAGACGGCGCGCCATCCGAAGTGGGGCATAACCAGCGCCACTACCGCCGCCCCCAAGGCGTAACCCACTGCCCAGGCGCTCTGCACGACTGCCAGGGCCTTGCCGCGATGCTGCGCAGGCCAGGTCTCGGCGACCAGCGAAGCGCCAGCGGCCCATTCGCCCCCCATGCCGAAGCCCAGTACCACGCGGCAGAGCATTAGCTCCACCGCATTATGAGTGAAGCCGCACAAAGCTGTGGCGATCGAATAGACCAGCATGCTGACTGTGAGCGCACGGGTGCGGCCGTAGCGGTCGGCAAACCATCCAAAGCCGAGACCGCCAACCGCCGCCGCGACCAGCGTTGCCGACATCATGGCTCCGCTGAGCGCCGCGGAAAGATGCAATTCGCGTTGCACCGGCCCCAGGATGAGCGCGTAGAGCATCACGTCCATGCTGTCGAGCATGTACCCGAGAAACGCGGCGAGCAGATTTCGTTTCTGCTCTGGTGACGATTCAAAGAGCCAGCCGGAAATCCCGTTCAAGTGATGTCCTCTTGCTTTAGAGTTCAAGGGTGCGGCGATTGGCTTCTGAAGTCCGCAGAATAGCACGGACAGGAACCAGGGAGCGCGGAGGGCAGAGCACTTTGCGCGTAGCGATCGACACCGGCGGCACCTTCACCGATTGCGTCTACTTCGAGGGGGACCAGCTCCGCGTGCTAAAGGTGTTTTCAACGCCTGGGCGATCCTTCGTTGTCCGTGCTCACAGCGCTCGGCCAAATCGGGCATGGCGGCAAGATCGATGTGCGGCACGGCACAACCGTCGGCACCAACACGATGCTTGAGCGCAAGGGCGCGCGCGTGGCTTTTGTCACCACGGAAGGCTTTGAAGACACGATCGCCATCGGGCGGCAGACGCGCAGCAGGCTCTACGACTGGTTCGCGCCGGCGCCAGTGTGCCTGGTTCCGCGGGAGCTGCGGTTCGGTGTGCCGGAGCGGGTGAGCGCGGAAGGGGAAATCCTCCGCTCACCGACGGAGGGAGAGTTGGACGCACTCGTCGAACAAGTGCGCAGCAGCGGGGCCGAGGCGGTTGCCATCTCATTGCTCTTCTCCTTTGCGCGCCCGGAGACAGAGCTCCGCGTCGCGGCGGCGATGCGTCGTCTCGGCGTGCCGGTTTCCAGCTCGCACCGCATTTTGCCCGAGTTTCGCGAATATGAGCGTGCCTCCACGACGGTTGTGAACGCATACCTTGCACCTCGAATGCAGGGTTATCTCACGCATCTTGAGGAGGGCGTGGCTGCATACCACTGCGGCGGTCGCGTGGATGTGATGCAGTCCTCTGGAGGCATCATACCGGCTCAACTGGCCGCGCGCGAGCCGGTGCGCACGGTGCTCTCGGGGCCGGCGGGCGGGGTGATCGGCGCATGCCGGGTCGCGCGGTGGGCGGGATTCGAGCGCATCATCGGAATAGATATGGGCGGCACCTCGACCGATGTATTTCTGGCCGACCTGGCGGACGGCGGCGCCCGTCTCTCGCGCGAATCCGTCGTCGCTGGCGTGCCAATTAGCATGCCAATGTTGGACATCCATACCGCCGGCGCCGGCGGGGGGTCGATCGCGCGATTCGATGCCGGGGGCATGTTGCGCGTTGGGCCGGAGTCAGCAGGCGCGGAGCCGGGGCCAATCTGTTTTGGCCGTGGTGAGATGCCAACCGTTACCGACGCAAATCTGATGCTCGGCAGGCTGGATCCGCAGACCTTTCTCGGCGGGGGGGTGCAGCTTGACGAGGAGCGGACCGAACGCATGATGCGCGAACATATGGGTCCCATCACGAGCGTCGAGGAGTTTGCCGCGGAATTCTCCGCGTCATTGAGAGCCGCATGGAACGAGCGATTCGCGTCGTCTCCGTCGAGCGAGGCCACGACCCTCGCGACTTTACCTTGGTCGCCTTCGGCGGAGGCGGGCCGCTGCATGCGTGTTCCCTGGCGCGGGCCTTGCGTATTGCCACGGTGCTGGTCCCCGCGATGCCCGGGGCCCTCTCGGCGGTCGGCATCCTGCTGGCGGACGCGGTGCGCGATTATTCTCGGACCGTGATGCTTGCGGGCGATGCGATCGAGAGCCTTAACGAGACTTTCTTAGAGCTGGAAGCGCGCGGCTTCGCCGACTTTAGCGAGCGAGGGCTACAAGGAGCGGCCCAGCGAAGTCTCGACATTCGGTATCGCGGTCAGGGGCATGAGATCAATGTTCCCTTCCGCAGCGAAGCGCCTGCCGAAAGTGTCGAGGCCTTTCACCGATTGCACCAGAAGCGATACGGCATCTCTCACCTCACGGGGGCGGTCGAGATTGTCAACCTGCGCCTGCGCATAATCGCGGCGGCCGAGCAATGGACGCCTCGCCGGAGCGAATGCAAAGCAGGCGATGGGACTGCCGCCCGGTATGCAGAGCGCGAGATATTCTTCGATGGGGGTTTTGTGAAAGCGGCGGTGTATCGACGCGATGCACTAACGCCCGGGGATCGGATCGAGGGCCCGGCGATGATCACCGAGTACACTTCGGCTACAGTGGTGCCGCCGGATTGTGCGGCAACGGTGGACGCATTTTCAAATCTCATCATTTCGATTGCCGGGGAGCAGAGGGCATGAGCGTAAGGGCCGACCCGATCGAGTTGGCAATCTTTCAGAGTGCCGTTTACTCGATTGCCGAGGAGATGGGTGCGGCGCTCCTTCGGACCGCATTGTCTCCGAATATCCGCGAACGGCGAGATTATTCCTGCGCGGTTTTTGATGGACAGGCAAGAGTCATCGCGATGGGTGACCACATGCCCGTGCACCTGGGCTCAATGCCGATGTCGGTCGAGGCGGCCATCGCCGCGATCGATTTTGCTCCAGGAGACATTGCGATCCTCAACGATCCGTATGCCGGCGGTACTCATCTTCCCGACATCACAATGGTGCTGCCGGTCTTCCCTCCGGGTCACTCCAGGCCGGCATTCTATGTTGCGAATCGCGCCCACCACGCCGACGTAGGCGGTTCCTTTCCGGGATCGATGGGGCCGGGAAGCGAGATTTTCCAGGAGGGATTGCGCATCCCGCCGGTGCAGAATTGTGCGCGCCGGGGAGATCGATCGCGAGATGCTAGACCTGATCCTGCTGAATGTTCGCACCGCCAGGGAGCGCGAAGGCGATTTGCAGTCGCAGATCGGCGCCTGTCGAGTGGGTGAGCGGCGAATGCTCCAACTTTGGGAGAAATATGGCGAGGCGAAGCTCCTCGGCTTGATCGAAGAGTTGTTGGACTACTCCGAGCGATTGGTGCGTACGCAGCTTCGAGCGATGCCGGCTGGGAATTTTGAGGCCGAGGATTGGTTGGACGATGACGGAGTCAGCGATATCCCGCGAAAGATTGCGGTCGAGCTGTGCCTCAATCCGTCGGAGGGCTCCATTCATGTAGACTTTGCGGGTTCCTCTCCTCAGGTTGCGGGCAGCGTGAATGCCGTCCGAGCCATTACGCTTTCTGCATGTTTTTACGTGCTGCGCTGCCTGCTGGGCGAGGACGCACCGGCGACGGCGGGCATCTTGCGACCGCTAACCCTGATGACTCCGAAGGGCAGCATCGTCGATGCGCTGCCACCAGCTCCGGTCGCTGGGGGTAACGTCGAAACCTCGCAGCGGATGGTTGATGCTCTGCTCCGCGCACTGGCACAGGCGGTTCCCGATCGGGTGCCCGCGGCGAGCGCAGGCACGATGAGCGAATCTGACGATCGGTGGTCATAGATCCTCGAACTGGCACTCCCTTTACCTATTACGAAACAACCGCCGGCGGCATGGGCGCACGCGCCGGGCTCGACGGCATTTCCGGGGTGCAGACTCATATGACGAATTCCCTGAACACACCGATCGAGGCCCTCGAATATGCCTACCCGTTCCGCGTGCGGCGGTACGGCTATCGCTACGGGTCGGGAGGCGCGGGGCAATTTCGCGGCGGCGACGGTCTGATTCGCGAGATTGAGCTGCTTGCGCCCGCGCAAGTGACGCTACTGGCGGAACGAAGAAAATTCCGGCCCTATGGATTGCAGGGCGGCGAAGAAGGTCTTGCCGGCCGGGCGTGGTTCTCGGCCAGGAGCGAGCGCGGAGAGGATCGAACTGCCAGGAAAGTTTAGCCGATTGCTCGCGCAGGGAGATGTCTTCGGCATTGAAACTCCCGGCGGCGGCGGCTGGGGCAAGGACAACGGAGGCACAGAGAATTCAAGAATATGCGCCGCGTCCGGCGACCTCGAGGGGAAGGACCAATCTAAAGTATGAGGCGTCGGCTGGTTTCGGTGCGCTATGCTCTCCGGGTGCTGCGCGATAGAAGCTCGATTCCGAGGTTGGTTTGCCGGCGTTTTCAGTACGCTTGTTCAGTGCCGGTCTCGGAGAGCGGCGGGCAAGTGGTTGGAGTCCAACATTGAACTTGGCGGTGCGGCTTCGTCCATTCGCGTTCATCTTGCTCCTGTTGGCGGCGTGGCAGATTGCCGTTTCTCGCCACCCCGGCGGCCTTTTGCCCGGACCCTGGAGCGTGGCGCGCGGTATCGGAGAACTGCTGCAGCACGGACTGTTGCTGAAATATGTTGTCGCCTCGCTCTTTCGCGTCACGTGGGGATTTCTTCTCGCCGCTCTCACCGCGATTCCGCTTGGCCTGAGCATCGGCTGGTATCGCCGCGCGGAGTTAGCCGTCAATCCGCTGGCTCAGATTCTTCGCCCGATCTCGCCGTTGGCCTGGATTCCGCTCGCGATCCTCTGGTTTGGCGTTGGAGATTTAGCCGCGATCTTTCTTATCTTTGTGGGGTGCTTTTTCCCCCTACTGCTTACGGCCATCAGCGCGGTTCATAACGTGCCCGGAGTTTATCTGGACGTCGGCCGCAATTTCGGCCTGAGCACGCGCGACTTTCTCTTTCGCGTTCTTTATCCCGCCGTCGTTCCACAGCTGATCATCGGTTCGCGGATCACCCTCGGCATTGCGTGGCTCGTCGTTGTCGCCGCAGAGATGATCTCGGTCAACTCCGGACTCGGCTTTCTGATCGTCGATGCCCGCAACGCCGGCAACCGCTACGATCTTGTCGTTGCCGGTATGGTCGTTATAGGAGTCATCGGACTCTTGCTTGGACCTGGGAATGCGCTCGCTCGAGCAAATCAGATCGTTTCGCTGGGGATATTCGGAGGATTAGCTTGGTCGTTGCGGAGAGCCGCACAGCGACCGCCAAAATTACGCCTGGACCACGTCAGCAAAGTCTTTGAGAGCGACGGAAAGACCGTCTCTGTGCTCGAAGACCTCAATCTCGACGTCGCAGATGGCGAGTTCGTCTGCTTTGTCGGCCCCTCGGGTTGCGGCAAGTCCACGCTGCTCAACCTGATCGGCGGCTTTGTTGCGCCCACGAGCGGCGCGATCAAGATCGACGGCGAAGATGGTCAAGGGTCCCGACCCGCGCCGCATTCTCGTCTTTCAGGAGCGCGGGGTCTTTCCCTGGCTCACGGTGGAAGGCAACATCGGATTCGGTCTTGGAAAGCTCACACGCTTCGAACGCAGAGAGCGCATCGCCCATTATGTACAACTGGTTCGTCTCGATGGCTTCGAGAAAAGCTATCCCTCCGACCTGTCGGGTGGCATGAAGCAGCGCCTACAGGTGGCCCGCGCGCTGGCCGTCAACCCCGACATACTGTATCTCGATGAGCCCTTCGGCGCGCTCGACTCGGTGACGCGGCTCATCATGCGCCAGGAGTTGCTCCGCATCTGGCAAGCCGAGCGGCGCACCATTCTTTTCGTCACTCACGATATCGACGAAGCCGTCCAGCTCGCCGACCGCGTCGTGGTCTTGAGTTCGCGGCCAGCCAAAATACAAGAGGTCGTGACCATCGACATCCCTCACCCGCGCAATATCAGCGCTCCGCGCTATCTCGAATTGCGCGACGAGCTGCTGAACCGCATCGGATTGGCTTACTCCGTATGAAGTCGCTCGCCAAACCCGCAGCATGGGAGAAGTTCTTCTGGCCCGCTGCTCGCCATCGGGCTGGTGCTCGCTCTCTGGCACTATTCCGTTGTGTGGACAGGCACCAAAGTCTTTCCCTCGCCAGCGAGTGTTGCGCGAGGTGTTAACGGGTCTCGCTGCATCAACACGTTCTTTGGAATGACATTGTCGACTCGCTCCGCCGCGTGTGTCCCTTGGCTTTGGCCCGCCGTCCTGGCCGGAATCCCTGTCGGCCTCGCTCTCGGCTGGTATCCGGCGCTCAACCAGGTGGTCAATCCCGTCGTGCAGATCCTGCGCCCCATCAGCCCGATCGCGTGGATTCCAGTCGCCATTCTTTTATTCGGCGTCGGCGATCGCTCCGCCGTGTTTCTCATCTTCCTCGCCGCTTTCTTCCCCATCGTGGTCGGCTGTGTCGCGAGCGTCTCCAGCGTGCCTTCGATCTATCGCCGCGCCGGCCGCAATTTCGGGTTGTCACCGGATCCAGGTTCTCGCGAAGGTCGTCTTTCCTGCCGCTCTTCCGCAAATACTTGTCGGGTTGCGGATCGCCCTTGGAGTCGCGTGGCTTGTCGTCGTCGCGGCGGAGATGATCGCCGTCGATTCCGGCCTCGGCTATTTAGTGATCGACTCTCGCAACTCCGGCAAGCGCTATGATCTCGTCGTCGCCGCGATGTTGGTGATCGGGATTATCGGCCTCGCGCTCGACATCGTCTTCCGGCGCCTGGAGACCATTCGTTCGCTGCGGTGGGGGTTCCGTCATGAGTCTTAAGACCAAAGTTGCCGTCTTTGCGCTGGGCTGGCTGGTACTCATCTCCGGCCTTCATGCGTGGCTCAACGTGAACTGGGGCGCGGTGCTCAATGACTATCGCCCTGCGGCCGGCGGAAGATCACCGTCGCCTATCTTCCGGTAACCTGCCAGCTCACCTGCCCCGTCACCGACTACATCTCGAAATACTCTCTCTCCGGTGAACTCTTTCTGCCTCGGATGTTTCAGGGCTTTCCCGAGATTAAAGAGGCGTTGATTTCCAATCGCGTGCAGGCCGCCTTTATCGTCGCGCCGCTTGCTCTCGCGCTCCGCGACCAGGGTGTTCCGATTAAGATCGTCTACCTGGGTCATCGGTACGGCAGCGCGGTTGTCGTTCGCAAGGACGGCCCCATCAAGACCTTCGCCGACATGCGCGGCACGCACCATCGCCATCCCCAGCCGCTTCTCCGACGAGCGACTGCTGATCTTTCGCGCGATGAAGGTCTGGGGCATCAAGCCGAACGAGATCAAGATGGTCGAGATGGCTCCGCCAGATGTGAACAGCGCACTCGCAGCCCACGCCATCGACGCCTTCGTCATGGGCGAACCGTTTCCCTCGCAAGCCGAGATAGGCGGCTACGGCCGCGTACTCTTTCAGGCGCGGGAATATTGGCCCGATTACATGTCCTGCATCCTGGTGGTGCGCCAGGATCTCATCGATACGCGTCCCGCAGTTGTCCAGACGCTGGTCGATGGCATCGCCCGCTCCGGCCTGTGGCTGGATAAGAGCAAGCCCCACCGCGAAGACGCCGCCGATTTCGTCGGCCGCTTCTACTACAACCAGAAGCCCGCTCTGCTCCGCTGGGCGCTCACCAATCCGATGGACCGCGTGACCTACAGCCCCCTCGCTCCGCGCAAGGCCGACTTCGATATGGTGCGCGATCTTATGATGGAGACCGGCGTGCTCAAGCACCAACTGAACTTCGAGGACTACACCGATACCCGCTTCTCGGAAAACTCCAACGCCGAAACTCCGTGGAGATATGAACCCGGCTCAGCCACGGCTCAGTGACGCCTCAGGTATGCGCCGAAGCAACCTAGTAGAATTCGATCGTCGGGAACCCCGGCATATTCATGTAGAGGTGTGCAGGAGGCTTTCCATGATCAGACTTCTCGCTGTAGCGCTACTTTCCACAGTCACGGCCCAGGCCGGTGATCTGCCGACCAGAAAATATATCGATCTCGCAGCCATCAAGACGATGGTCGCAGCGTCCGAGGCGAAGGCCAAAGAACTGAATGTCTCCGTCACCATCTGTGTCGTTGATGAAAGCGGAAACCTGCTCTTCATTGAAAAGGGGGAGACAGCGGGGATCAGCACGATCGAGTGGGCTCAGAAGAAAGCCCGGCACTCGGCATTCTTTGGCAGTCCATCGAAGGATGCTGCCGACACAATCAAAAAGGGCAACGTCGAGGCGTTAGCCTTTCCGCAATTCTTTCCGAATCAGGGAGGCCTGCCGATCAAAGTCGACGGTCAGCTACTCGGCGGCATCTCTGCGAGCGGCGCCAAGTCGGAGATTGACGAGCAGATCGCCCAGGCCGGCCTTGACGCTCTCCTTAAGAAATAAGGCTGCAACGCGGACCGCATCCGGCATGGGCCAGCGCTGCTGAGTCCGCTGCGAGGATCGAGCGCGGCGCTCGATCCTCTGAATGAACTCTTCGCCGCCTATCGCGACTTCAGTCCCGGCGCTTTCCCCACCAGGATGCTGTTGAGGGGAACTTCAAGGGTCCCCGTCAGACTCGACTGAAAGTCGTAGATGCCGCTGCGCAGCGTGACTGCTTCTTTGGGGAGGTCGATATCGAAGCGGAGATTGATACCGTTCTGGCGGGCGCTCGCGTACTGCGCCGCATCCATATTGAGGTCGACCTCGCGCACCAGCCAGTTGAGCGGCCTGCCGTCGCTATCGTAGGCGACCAGAGTGGACTCAATCGCTCCGTGGTGGTTTCCGTTGGCCCCCGGGTCAAGTTCCAGACCGCTGGCGGCGATCACAAAATCCACACTGTAGCGAGTGAGCTTCCCCTTGAGCTTCGGATTGTCCCCGGCGTGAGTCGGATTGCTGTTCTCAAAACCCGGAACCAGGTCCGTGTGCGTTGCCATCTGGACCTTGCCCCACACATCTGTACCCGACGGAGCCGTATGCTGCTCCATTTGCGGAGTCGCTTCCAGTGTGGATGGCACCGGTCCCGTTTTCACTCGCAGAGCGAAGAGAATTTGGGTCGAGGCCGGCATTCCCGGCCCCATAAACGGATGCAGCGGATCGTCCCCGGGCTTGATCGCCGAAGCGTTCATTGTCTTCGCATCCGTTCCGAAATATCCTCGGCGGTAATCAAGCTTATAGCTGCCTCTCGAGTTCGGCGACGACACTTTCACCGCGATCTTCCGAAAGCGTCCGTCGATGGCTGCATTGGTGGGCGTATACGTAACGGTATAGAAGCGCGCTCCATGATCCAAAACGCGGGCAACTGCATTTTCCAGACCGTTGTTGTTATAGAACGCCTCGCCACCTGTATCATGCGCGATCACATCCATCGTCGTGTGGTCGGCGTTCCGTTGTATCGAGTCCTTCTGTAAGCTGTCAACCTCCGCGTTCACCGCCTGCTCGCCAAACGACTGCGTAGTGGGCTGGTTGGGGTGCGCGATGACCGTATTGACGGCCTCCTGCATGTTGATCTTTCCGTTGAAACCGGCCTCGTTGTTATAGAGCGAATCGGTCGAAGCCCCGCGCGCGTCCACCGGATAAATCGCCACTTGCGCCGAACTCAGCAGAGCGTCCGCATGCTGCACCTGCCGTTCATATTTCCGCTCGGTAACGAAAGAATCCTGCAGGTCGGGATTAGGAAACAGGTTCAGCGGGAAGCCGCCTGAGAACCAGACCAGGTTCTTGCGGCCCGGGATGCCCGCCAGATACCGCGAAAGCTCTTCCATGGCCTCAAGCGTGAGATGAACACGCTCGTCGACCTTGAACGTTGCCTGCTCCGCTTGAAACTGCATTACCGACTGCATCGAAAGCAGGTTGACGGTGGATGGATTTGCCGCAAAATTGTTGTAAATCACTCCGAGCGACTGCTGTTGCGCGTCATTCTCGCTGCTCGAGAGCAACAGCGGCGACTGACGCGGACTGGACCCGTTTTGCGAATTATCGAGCGCAGCCGCCAGTACCGCCGGATCGTCGGTAAACCCTTCGACAAAGCGTAACCGCGTTCCCAGCGTGAAGATCGCGATCCGTCGGCCGGGCTGTACAGTCCTCAAGAACTTCAGCATCTCTGCGCGCACAAAGCTCTGGTCAGCAAGCGCAGTGTTCAGCGAGTCAAAGAGCAGAACGGTCACCGAGTCGACCGGCTTCACTCTCGGGATATTCGTATAGATATTGGGTGGCAGATCGGGCAACGCCGCGGGCATCGTCGACCCTACGTTGTGCTCTTCAAAGGAAGTGATCTGTTGCGGCTTACCATCTTCCGTGATGGCGAAGTCTTCCTTCTTCAGGCCCTGCACTGGCTTGCCATCGTGGCCGGTAACCACCACGTCAAGCACCACAATCCGCGCGTTCGCCTTGAATACGAGGCGGCCGTCTGCGTCGGGAACAGCGGTCTGGCCCACGGCATCCGGCACGGTGGTCGCAAGGCAACCGACGAGAATTACCAAAAGCGAGGAAGAGAAGGTGCGCTGGCGCAGAGGAACCTCCCTTATACCGTGAACTCACGTATCCGAAGCATTTCCCCTCTGGCCTGGCGCCGAGCGTCAATGGTCGCTGGGTAACTCCATCACAAGCCGATAGCATCCGGCAGTCTTGAGAGCACAGAGCGAGAGGAGCGGTACATTCCGCAGACGTGCTAAGGGTACATCAGATTAGGGTAGTTTGGCCTGCGCGCCTGTTGAGATTGCTTCAACTTTTGGTACCGCCTGAAATCCATTTCGGTCACCTTCGCCGCACCTCACAAGCCACTCTGACTCAATGGCAAGGTTGAGCCGCCGCTCAACTTGCGGGTTCCGCAACTTTTAGCACCTGGTCGGCGGCGACGTCGTGAAGCATCTGCACCCTGCCGGAAGGCCAATGGATCTCGATCGAGTCTGCGCGGGTGTCCGGGCCGAGCCCAAAATGCACCGGACCATAACTCGACGATGCGTAACAGATGCTGGTGGTCATGTGGTTGTACTGCGTACCGCTCTTGCCTACCACCTTGATGCGGGTGCCGATGCCGTCGCGATTGCTCTTGGTGCCGCGCAGTGCGATGTCTAGCCAGTGTCCTGAGTTTGGGCTGCGGTTCATCCATATCTCCGCATCAGCGCTGAGCGCGGTGGCGACCACGTCAATGCGTCCGTCGCCATCCAGATCGCCGAAGGCGCATCCGCGATGACGCGCCGCCGGGACCGCAGCCAGCCCCGCTGCCTCTGTGAACGGCACCCACTTTCCGCCCTTGCCGTTTACTTCCGGGCCGGGATTGCGAAAGACTGTGTTGAACTCGTCGATCTCCGCGCCGGGTAACGGCATCGACTCCACGTGTCCGCGGGTGACGAAGATGTCCTTCCAGCCATCGTTATCAAAATCGATAAACGCCGCGCCGTAACCGGCCATGCGCAGCGTCGCCTCCCGCATGCCGCTTGGCGTAGTAACCTCGCGAAAGTCGCCCTTGCCGGTATTTTGCAGTAGAGGAAACGTCTGGTTGTTCAGCGCCACATAAACAATGTCCGGATACCCATCATTGTTGTAGTCGTTGAAATCCAGCCCCATGCCCGAGATGAAATTGCCATCCTCCGGCAATGCGACCCCAGCCTCGAAGGCTGCCTCGTCAAACTTATTTCCCATGTTGTGGAAGAGCGAGTTGTACGAGGCGTCGTTGGTCACAAAAAGATCGGGGCGCCCGTCGAGGTCGTAGTCGGCCACGCCCACACCCATACCTTTGCCCGGGTGCTGGCGAATCCCCCACTCGGCCGAGACGTCGTGAAACGTGCCATCCCCGTTGTTGAGAAAAAGCTGATTCGGCTGCGGCTTGTAGAACTTGGGATGGCAATAATCGGCCACGCCGCGATAGGAACACAACGGCTGGTCGGAGTACTTCCACTGCATGTAATTCACGACGAAGAGGTCGAGAAGCCCGTCGTTATTCACGTCGACCCATGCGGCGGTGATTGACCAGAGCGGTCCGAAATCAGGATCGTTGGAGCGGTTAAGACCGGCCTTGGCGGTGACATCAGTGAAGGTCCCGTCGCCGTTATTGCGGTAGAGCGTGTTCTTATACAGCCCGGCCACGAACAAATCCGGATGGCCATCGTTGTCATAATCCCCGACCGCTGCGCCGATGTCGTAGCCCGTGCCCGCCACGCCCGCGGCGTCAGTCACATCCGTGTACACGCCCTTGCCATCGTTGCGAAAGAGGCGATTACGGTATTTTGGCTCGTCCTTCTTGAGCGTGGCGATATTGGCGCCGTTGGCGAAGAAAATATCCGGGCGCCCATCTCCGTTGTAATCGAAGACCGCGACCCCGCCACCCATCGCCTCGGGCGCATTCTTCCCCGGCGTCTCGTCATTCTCCAAACGAAACGGGAGCTTTTGGAGGTCGAACTTAATCGGAGATGCTGTCGTTGCGGGATTCCCCGCCTGTTGCGCGCCGGCAGCGACGGCTAACAGAAGCAGGGCGCCGACTGGCACGATGGCTCGGTTTAGGAAATGCATAGTCACAAAACAAGGGGCGGCGCGAACGCCGCCCCTTGGGCTAATACTACTGGAACGCCTCGATCAGAAGTAGTACTTCAGAGCAAGAGTGACGAAGCGGGAACCGGTCTTAAATGCCGGAGCACCGTTGGTCTGCGCGTTGGTGCTGGTCGGTGCCTGGGAAGTCACACCGTTTACGGTCTGCTGCAGCAAGAGCGACTCGTCGCCCGTGCCCGCCAGACCAAACTGCCCCAGCGGATGGTTGAGCCAGTTTGTCGCGGAGGCCTTGAACTGAATGCTCTGGCCCTCCGTGATGTGGAAGCTCTTGTAAATGCCTAAATCGCTGTCCCAGTAATTAGGCTCTCTCACGTAGGGCATGATTTCCGGACCCTGCTGCCCGTATGCCGGAGTGGTGAAGCACGCGGGGTTGAACCTCATATTCTGCTTTCCGGCGCTCGTTTGAACGGCATGGGTTCCGCTCCTCGGATCGCAGGTAAGCGCCGGAATCAGCGTATTGTATGCGTTGGAGCCGAACCATGTGGAAGTGGTTACAGCGTTCGCTACCAACCCATTGGGCAGCTTGATGCTGTTGTCGGGCAGGGTTGGGTTCCCCACAGTCGGGACAGTCAGGCCGCTCGCAAAGGTCGCGTTCCAGTTGCCACCCACGTTCGGCTGCATTGGCTCGCCATTCTGGAAGGTGGTGTAACCCGAGATCTTCCAGCCATTTACGGTTCCGCCAAGGAGTTTCATCCCCAGGCTGCTCTCATCCTTAATGAAGTTTGGCAGCGCCCAGTTGTAGGTGAAGTTCATGATGTTGGTGTGGTCATACGCCAGAGGCCCGTAATTGGCGTGGAGTATGAACGGATTGACGGCGGTCCCATTGCCATTGCCGTTGTCGGTGGTTCCATCGCGGGTGCCAAGCACTTTGCTGAACGCATAGTTCGCGATGAAGGTCACCGGGCCAGACTGCTTCTGCCACGAGAGCTGCAGGCCGTTGTATTTTGAATAACCCGAATGGGTCATCAGATACATGTCCTGGTAGGTCATGTAAGGCCGGTAATCGTTGGCGTTGAAGGATAGTGCGTAGTTCGGATTGTTTACGCAATAGATACTTCCGTTGGCGCCACCGCACGGGGGCGGGCTGGGCGAAAGAAGCTTGCCGTTGGTCGGATCGGGCCCGAACATGCGACCGGTAGGAACGTTGTTCAGATCGAACAAATGGCTGTTGGCTCCATTGATGAACTCGTTGGCGCTCCGGTTGCCGATGTACGAGATCTCAAAGACCGACCGCCACGGCAATGCCTGCGACACAGTGGCATTCCAGTTGGTGGTGAAGGGCGAACGGCTATCGCCGCGCTGGTCGCCGGCGATAGTGGTTCCGTTTTGCTCGACCCCGGTTGGGAGAACAAAGGCCGCGTTGGAAATGCTGGCGTAGCCCGACTTGCATTGGGTTGGGTCAGAGCCCGGGGGGCAGTAACCGGACGAGGTGGGAGTGGTGTAGTTGATGAGGCCGATAGGACCATTTGCAGCCTGCTGGGCGTCGTTGACCGCGATCGGGTAATAGTATGTGCCGTAGCCACCGCGGAAGACGGTCTTGCCATTGCCGAAAATATCGTAGGCAAACCCGATGCGAGGCGCAAAGTGGAAGAGCTGCGACGTGAATCCAGAGGGCGAAACGCTGGGGTCGGTTGCGTGCCACAGCAGGCCGGTATTGGCAGGCGCATTGGTACTGTTGACGAAGTTGGTCAGATCCAGGACCTGTATCCCTGGGTATGGCGAGGGCGAATATCCGTACCAGTTGCCCATGTGGTCAAGCCGGAATCCGATGTTGACGGTAAGCGATCTCGCGGCCTTCCAGGAATCCTGTCCATAAATCGACCATTGGTGGAATTTCTCTCCCAATATGGGATTGAGGTTGGTCTGGTTGTAATTCAGGATGCGGCCCAGTTCCGTATCGGCGACCAGGTTGCTTGTCGAATACTGGCTCCATTGCTGCGTATTGTAGGTGCCGTTGTCAGGGTTGGTGTTGTTTTGGATATTCTCGCTGGCGTCCCAGTAGAAGCCGGTCTTGAGGGTGTGGTTCCCGACGATCTTGGTGAAGTTGTCATAAAACGCCGGTACCTGCTTCACCGCGCCGAACGCCCCGGTCGAGAAGGAGTAGTTGGAAAGGTTGGCAATTTCACCGCCCCACGGGCCCTCGAAGTTCGGGATTTGTTTGGTGGTGTGGCCGAAAAGCCCCGGGACGTCGAAGCCGGCTGTAGCGCGGCTTACCACGGACGGATTGTCGAGCGCGTAGGGATTCGTAAAATGGGACCAGGTAAAGACAAATTCGTTGGTCGTCGTCGGGCTGAAAACGTGGGTGTAGTTCGTAAGAATTACGTAAGCGTTTGTCGTTGAAGCGGCGGGCGTTGGGTAGGGCAAGGTCCACGGGGCCGACCACCAGATGGAGATGGGAGCAAGATCCGATTCCCTCTGGTACGTGTAGGAAGCAGTTACCTTGTCGTTGTCGCTGATCGCGTAGTCCACCTTACCTGTCGCTTCCCAGCGGTTCTGAGGAGTTGCGTTGGAATAGCCGTAATTGTAGTTTCCGTTCGCCGGGCTAGGCGTCTGGAAATGACCGAGGGATCCGCCAGGGTTCTTGAAGAAACCCAGGACGCCCCCGATACTGGGGTCGAAGTCACCGGGTGGAAGGTAGGTTGCGGTGGCGCCAGCCGGAAGGCTTCCACCGAGAGGACCATAAAAGTTCGGCCACTCCGCCACGGCAGTTGAGGGCGCTGGGCAGGCGGTATTGCTGAAGTCGCCTACTTGTTGGCAGCTGTTTGGAACGTTGAAGTTGAAAGCCGAACCGGCCGGCTGTTGCTTCATGTATTCGTAGCCGCCCCAGAAGAAGAGCTTCTTGCGGTCGCGGTTGAACTTGGTGAAGGGCAGGATGATCGGACCGCCCACGTTGCCGCCGATGTAATAGTAGCTCTCAGCCTGGTTGGTCAGACCCTGGCTCTTGGCGTATGCGTCGACTGAATCCAGCACTGCATTGTGGGTGTAGAGATAACCTTCGCCGTGAAACTGGCTGCCGCCGCTCTTGCTGAAGGCCTGGAAGATCACCGGCCCCTTGGCGTAGTCTGCGCCATAGTTCGAGATCAGCACCTTGACGCTGGAAACCATGTCCTGGTTGATGTTGGCGATCTGCGTCCCGGCATTGCCTGGGTCGACCAGGTTGGCGCCGTCCAGCATAAAAGCCATGGTGCCGTATGGCTGCGTGCCGTTCGAGGAGTATGCTCCGACGGGGCCGTTGTTCGTTCCCACAAGCTTGTCGTTGAAACCGGAGCCCTGGCTGCCGCCATTGTTCAGCGCCATGCCCGGCATGATCTTGATCAGCTCACCGGCGTCGCGGCCCTGAAGTGGAAAGTCGTTGATCATCTCGGTATTGATCGAGGTGCTGATCTCGGCGGTATCGGTCGGCACGACCACGTCGGCGCCTGCAACCACGTTGACCTGGGTGGAGTTCCCGCCGACATTCAACTTAATGTTTGGAACGTCGCGGCTGTCACCGGTGTTCATCACGATGCCGTTTTCCTGCCAGCTCGAGAAGCCCGCTGCGGAAACCACGATCGAGTAGCTGCCCGGCTGCACGGCGGTAATGACGAAGTGGCCGTCGTTGCTGGTCACCGTGGTGCGCTCGTCGCCGCTCGCCTCGTTCTTGAGCACGACCTTGGCCTTGGGCACGACTGCGCCGGACTGGTCATATGCTGTACCGCTGATCGTACCGGTAAGCTGTTGGGCGTTGGAACTAAGACCGGTGAGCGCTAGAACGGCTCCGAGTAGCCATGCAAGCGCGTGGAAAAACGACAGCTTGCGGCTGCTTCCGCTGTGTTGCTTCATGAATTGCCTCCCAAAATTCTTTCAGCGTTGCGCGTCAAGAACTACTGCAAACGCTTGAAACTTCTCTATCCGGCATGAAATATCGGCCGAAAAGTAATCAAACTTACTACGCCATCTTACCGATTTGGCGCCTTGTTGGCACAGTCGATAAATCGCCTTAAGTCTTTTTCTATCTGCGATTTATATAGGTTCAAGTCAGGCCAAACGTCGGCCTAGCCATGGATCTTCCAAGGAATAGATCGATTTAGTTGCCTTTGATATCGTTATCAGGTACATCGCATTGTTGATACGCTTGCTCGAATACGGCTGTCAACATTTTTTTTGAAGGGGGCATCCATTAGGAAAATTTATCGATCCATGTCGCCCTCTAAGCCGGAATTTTACGAGGTCCCACGCGGCGACAGCTGCGAGTGACGAAATTGAGATTACCACCTTGCGAAACTCCCCGGTGGCGCATTGAGACATTGGCCCGGCGTCTTTGGTATCGTCAGGATACCGCTGAGCTTCGTCTCGTCCCGAGCCGGGGTCTCTCTCAGCCGATCCATAGACTGCCTCATGAAGCTTGTTTGGTTGCCGGCGATGTTTGAGAGGTCACGTGCAGTAAACCCTGATCGGGCATGTCCCTTGAGCGCAATCCTGCAAATTGCCCTGACTTTCTCGCCGCTTCTTCGGCGGCCGCGCGCGCTAGCCCTGGCCGCTTGCCTTTGCCTATGCGCTGGCGTACGCGCTCAGCAAGTCCCTGCGAACTTCGACTCCGTCGCCGCCAGCGCGGACCGCCGCGCGCGACCAGGGGGACACGGCCTCTGCCATTCGGCTTTACTCCCAGGCCGTCGAACTCAATCCGCAATGGCCCGACGGCTGGTGGTTTCTAGGCGTCCTGCAGTATGGCGCAAACCAATTCGCCCCGGCGCGCGATGCATTAACTCATTTCATCGAGCTGAAGCCGAATGCCAGTGCGGCGCTCGCGCTGCGCGGCCTCTGCGAGTTCGAAACCGGACAATTCAACGAGGCGCTCGGCGATATTCAGCATGGCATCAGCCTCGGCGCGGCCGCCCAACCGCGCAACGCGGAGATACTTCTCTACCACGAAGCGCTGCTGCTGACGCGGCTCGGCTACTTTGAAGAGGCGATCGGGAAGTACACCAATTTCGTCAAGCAGGGGAAGCAGAACCCGGAACTCACCACCGCCATCGGTCTCGCTGGCTTGCGAATGCCAGTATTTCCCCAGGACGCCGACCCGGCCCAGGCAGAATTGATCGCCATGACCGGCGGCGCCGCGGCCAAAATCATGGGCGGGGATGTGGATGGCAGCCATGAGGCCTTTCAGCAGCTCTTCACGCGCTATCCCCACTCTCCTAACATCCACTATCTTTACGGCTACCTGCTCTTCGCGACCCAGCCCGACGCGGCAATCGCGCAGTTCCAGCAGGAGCTCACCATCTCTCCAAACAGCGCCGTGACGAACGCGATGCTGGCTTGGGCCTACGGAATCCAGGGCAATTACGGCGATTCCCTGCCGGTCGCGCAAAAGGCCGTCACTGAAGATCCAACACTGGCCATGGGACAACTCGTGCTCGGCCGCGCGATGGTCGAGACCGGAGATACGACCGAGGCGCTTCCCCACGTCGAAAAAGTCTTGCAACTGGAGCCGGGAAACCTCGAAGCCCACCTGACGCTGGCCAAGGCCTACTCCAGGCTCGGACGGAAGGACGATGCCCGCCGCGAGCGCCTACTCTGTCTGCAGCTTTCTACGGGAGGGGCCGCGTCTAGTGCCACTCCGTAATCCTCTCTTCGGCTGTTTCCTCACTGCATGCTTGTCTTCAGGCTCGATGGCCGCCGTCGCCCAGACGAAACCGGCCACTATTACCTGCGCCACCTGCCACACCGACCAGGCTGCGGGTCAGGCCGACACGCAGATGGGCCGCGCAGCGGAGCTACCCGGCAACAATCCAACTTTGGCAGACCACCCCAAGCTAACCTTCAAGATCGCCGACTACACCTACACCGTCGAGACGCGCGACGGGCAGAGTCGCTACATTGTCAGCGATGGCAGCAATAGCATTACCATTCCGATCCTTTGGGCGCTCGGCTCACAGGCACAAACCTGGGTACTCGAACGCAACGGCAAGCTCTTTGAGAGCCGGGTGAGCTTCTATCCCTCGATCAACGGCCTCGACATCACTACGGGCGACGATATCTGGCATCCAAAAAACCTCGAAGAAGCCGTGGGGCGCCCGATTGGGGATGAGGAGGCCAAGTCCTGTTTCGGTTGCCACACCTCGGGCGCAGTCGTCGACCACAAACTGAACCTGGCCGCGGCAAAACCCGGCGTCACCTGCGAACACTGCCACATCGGCGCAAGCGCCCATTTCGCCGGCGTGGTCAAAGGCGACATGAGCACCATCCCGAAGAAGCTCGGCAGTCTGACCAGTGAAGACCTGTCGAATTTCTGCGGGCAATGCCATCGCAGTTGGGAAACTGTGGTGCGAAGCCACTGGCACGGACAGGCCGATGTTCGCTTCCAGCCCTATCGCCTCGCCAACAGCAAGTGCTTCGACGGCACTGACCCCAGGATCAGCTGCGTCGCCTGCCACGATCCGCACAAGAAGCTGGTGCGCGACTCCCCGGCACACTATGACCCGAAATGCCTCGCCTGCCATGCGCCCTTGCTGCCCACAAGCGCTCCCAGCGAGACACACCGCAAGGTCTGTCCGGTCGCCAAATCGAACTGCGTCAGTTGCCACATGCCCAAAGTCGCGCTGCCCAACGGCCTGATGCACTTCAGCGACCACCAGATCAGGATCGCCAGGGACGGCGAACCCTTCCCCAACTAGGGCCCAGAATTCGCCACTACTGCTTACCCGGTGTCTGCGCTTGCTGTTCTGCCGTTATCTTGTCCACGATGGCCCGCTCCTTCGCGCCGTCAGCAGGACGATGCAGCCGGTAATAAACCGTCGCCAGCTCAACATGCGGCTCCAGCCAGTTCGGATCTTGCTTCTCGACCTCTTCGAGTTCTTTGGCCGCCTCCTCATATTTGCCCGAGTTGCTCTGCCACATTCCCTCTTCGTAGCGGGCCATCGTTGACGAGGGGTTCAACGCGATCGCTTTATCCAGATACGGCTTTGCTTCTTCGACGGAACGCTTCTTCAGCAGCTCCGCGCCAAGATACAAGTTTGCGTCGAAGTCATTAGGGTCGATCGCTAGCGCGGCACGAAACGCCGGCTCAGCCGCAGCCGCGTCTCCGGTCCGGTCGCGAGCCATGCCCACCATGGTGTTGATGCGCGGCAATTTTGGATTCAGAGCCAGCGCTGCCTCCAGGTTTTTGCGCGCATGCTCAAACTCATTCAGCGACATGTAGGTCGAGCCGGCCAGAAAATAAGCGTCCGCACTGTTAGTGGTCTGAGCTACCTTCTCAAGACGCGCCACACCGTCACGGCGATTGCCCGCGGCGACGAGGGCCGTGCCCATCACATATTCAAAATCAGGATTGCCCCCGTTTTCAGCTTCCAGCGGAGTCAACATCGCCACCGCATCCGCACCCTTACCGGACCGCACCTGGCTATCGCCCAGCAGGATCGCAAGCTGCGGATCAAGCGGCCGCGACTTCTGCACGATCTTGAATTCGCCGATGGCATCGGCGAGGTCGCCCTTCTTGTAATAGGCGAGCCCAATATTCATATGCACTGAGTCTTTGTCTGGAACTTCAGGAAGCGCAAGCTGATATTCCTTGATCGCTTCATCGAAGCGCCCCATGTGGGCCAGCGCTGCACCCAGGTTGGCGCGGGCCTCCACCATCTTTGGACGAAGCTTCAAAAGCCTCTGATAATCCTCGATGGCAGTTGTATAGTCGCCGCGCTGTTGCGCCTCAACCGCGCTGCCAAAAAGCTGTTCAGGGTTTGGTTGTTGCGCTGATTGTTGCGCCCAGGCAAGCGCGGAGGAAAGAAGCAAAAGCAGGACAGCGATACGCATCGATTCCAGAATAGCGCAGCCTGAAGGAGCGCGGCTCCAGCCGCCCAGTACCTACATCTCTCACGAAAGCCCGCTAGGGATGCGAAACCGGCAACTCCTTTTTCATCGCCAGCGCCTGAGCATTGTGCGGATCGAGCCGCAGCGCATGAGCAACCGCGTCATGCGCTGCGGCAAATCGCGACGTCGAAGCAAAAGTCGCAGCCAGACTCACCCATGCCTGCGCAAAATCGGGATTCGCCTTGAGCGCCTGACGGAAGTGTTGCTCCGCCGTCTCGTACTGGCCGTTCTTGTAATACAAATAACCGAGCTGGTTCTGTGCGATCGCCAGATTCGGATCGATCTGGATCGCCTGTTCCAGCGCCGTCCGCTCGGCCGCCTCATCCCCGGCGCGATCAAACGCGATCGCCAGCTTATATTCGAGCACAGCATCCTGGGGCGTAACCTCGAGCGCCTCTCGATAAAGAGACACGGCTTTTTGCGAATCGCCCTTATCCAGCGCCTGCTCGGCATCGGCACTCTTGCTCGCCGCAATCTCGCCGTTCGTCTTGCCCTGGATCGCCCGCTGATAAAGCTTCAACTGCTCATCGGCTGCCGCCGTCTCACCTAAAGTTCGCAACGCCTTTGAAAGCTCAAGGTGCGCCTCCGGCTCCGTCGCGCCCAGCTCGATCGCCTTCTGCAGCTGCACTTTGGCCCCTGCCGCATCCTGTAATCTGGCCAGCACCACTCCCAGATCGAAGCGCGCCTCGGCGTAGTCGGGAGCCAGCGCCACCGCCTGCTCGAAATGCTCCTTCGCCTTGGCAAAATCGCCGGCCTTTTGTTCGAGCACCGCATTCAGATACAGCAGCTCGCCGTCATGCGGGTACGCCGCCAACAGCTTGCGCGCCAGCGGCTGCGCCTGCAGCGTCTGGTTCGTCGCTACCAGCACCCGCAGATACAGCTTCTCCGCCGCCAGATCATGAGGATGTGTCTGATAAAACTGCTCAGCAAGTCGGTAGGAGTCGTCGAGATCGCCGTTAGCCGCCAAAAGAACGACGAGCGCGCTAGTGAGCTTCGCGGAAGCAGGATTAGCTTTCACTGCGCGAACCAAAGTCTCAGAGGCCTCGTCCGCCATTCCCGCCTTGCCATACGCTGTCGCCAGATCGAGCGTCATCTCCTCATCTCGGGGAGCGGAATGCAGCAGGGTGATCGCAGCAGAATAATCTCCCCCAGCGATGAGCCCCTTGGCCATCCGATCGATCGCCGGACGAAAATGCGGATCGATCTTCAGAGCCGCGCGATACGATTCCCCCGCGCAAGCCGACTGGCCATGCTGCACAAACCAGTCGCCAAGTTCAGTCTGAATTTGTGCATCAGGATGGGCAGCCAAGCGCGTCTGAAGAGTCTCGGGCCCCGCACACGAAGCAGCTCGGCTGGCCACGCTCGCACAAAGAAAAACTACAGCCGTCAAAGCGGCCTTCCCCAGCTTCGGACGCAGGAACATGACCTCGATTCGCCTCCACACACTGGCAAATACGAGTTTGCACGACCGAAGCGCGGCCACGCAACCAGGGCAGCAACCGCTGCGCCGCACCCACCCGGTATAAGCTGGTCTCAAGCGATCTACGATGCCCACCTGGATCTTTCAACTGCGCGCGATTGGATGCATGACCGGGTCGCTCGTCCCAAACCGCTCCAATTCGCGAGCCGCCACTACTCCAGCATTCCTAGTGGTTTTGATCTCCGCACTATTATCGCCCGCAATCGCTCCAGCTCAGACGCACCAAGCTGCTCCGGTCGCCACCAACAAGCGGCCACCCACGCGCGAAGACTATATCGGCGACCAGGCCTGCCGCTCCTGCCATGACGAACAGTTCAAGACCTACCAGGCAACCGCGCATCACTTAACCTCGCGAACCGCCGACGCGCACTCGATCGCGGGAAACTTCGCCACCGGCGCAAACATCTTCAAGACCGCCAATCCCGCGCTCTACTTCAAAATGACCGCAGACGCCGACGGATTTCACCAGACCGCCGTCGACGAAGTCTCGCCCGGCAAGAACGTCGAGATAAGCCAGCGCTTCGACATCGTCGTCGGCTCCGGCCACAAATCCCAGACGTATCTCTACTGGAAAGACGACCTTCTCTACGAACTGCCAGTGTCATGGTGGGTCGAGACGAGCCAGTGGATCAACAGCCCCGGCTACGAAGACGGCGCAGTTCGATTCGATCGCCCCATCTATCCGCGCTGCCTCGAGTGTCACGGCAGCTACTTCAAGTCGCTCGCCCCGCCGCCCAACAAATACATTCCCGCCAGTCTCGGCCTGGGCATTGAATGCGAACGCTGCCACGGGCCTGGACGCGAACACTTCGCACTATACAGCTCGCCCAATCCGCCCAAGGCCGGCGTGCCAAAGGCCATCGTCAACCCCGCCTCCCTGCCGCGCAACCGCCAGGTCGATGCCTGCGGGCTATGCCACGCTGGCCTTGGAAATCCCCTACAGCCCGCCCTCTCTTTTCAACCCGGCGACGCGCTCGACAAATATCTCCAGTTGCCCGAGATGGACACGGATCTCGCCGTCGATGTCCACGGCAACCAGGTTGAACTGCTCAAGAAGAGCCGCTGTTTTCGGTCGAGCAATATGACCTGCATCACCTGCCACAACGTCCATCAGGTCGAACGCGACGCGGCCTCGTTCTCGAAATACTGCCTCAATTGTCACAAGGCCCAGCAATGCGGAGAGTTCGCCACCATGGGGGCGCAGATCGCCAACAACTGCGTCGACTGCCACATGCCGCTCAAGAAGTCGCAGGCACTCTTTTCCAATTCCAACAGCCAGACGCTCCAGCTCCCGGTCCGCGACCACGACATTGCCATTTATGCGGATTCAAGCAGTCCCAGCCCTCCTCATCCGCAGTAATTGCTCGTTCCCTGTCTTCGCGAACCTGAAGTTTGGATGCGCCCGGCGAGTATCTCACCTCTCCGACGTGATGGACTTCCGTTTCCCGATATTGGCGGCAACCACAAATACCGCCGCCGTAATCGCCCAGGAGATGTAGAACGCCGTCCACGGCAAACGCGTCTTGGGCGCGGCTAAGACTGCAGGCGCCCAAACCAGAAGCGTGATCACGCTCAACATTACCGCCTCCGCCCAGGCGGCCACGCTGGGAAGGATCGAGAACAGAACGCCAATTCCGGAAGCCATATGCCCGATACCCGTCAGGTAAGCCCAAAAAGTCTTGAAAGGAAGCCACGCCGGAATTAGCTGAACCGTCTCCTTCACATAGAAAAGGTGCGAGAGCCCAACTGGTATCACCCAAATCGCAAAAAGAATTCGCGCAATGAGAATTCCTCTTTCGCCGGTTGCAAAAGTAAGGACCGAGCCTTCCGGAAGCTCCGCAAACACCGCAAACAAAGTCCACCCGCCAGCCAGGAGCATGACCAGCTCGCCCATACCGAGCCAGACGCCCTCGATCTGCCACGCAACCACCAGGGCCGGCACCTTCAAGAGCGCCCACACAATGAGGTAGGGAAACAAGATTCGAACCGCCCACTTCACGGTGGCGCGGAAGAGCAATCCGGCGCCGCATAGCAGCATCAGCACTCCCGAAGCATAGGCGAGCCCGGTTCGACCCGGCACCCAGGGCGCGACCGGCTGCCACACCAATGCGAAGTCGCCAAAGACCAAAGCAAGCATTCCGAGCCCCATCATCCCAACCGCAAAAAGTGTCAAACCAGGTTGCTGGCCTCGGACCATTCATTCGCCTCCACGGGAGCGCCTAACTTTCGAATCGAACAATTAGTCTGGCAGTTGAGCTAAGACTTTAGCTCACTTTGACGTCAGCCAATGGCGAAAGAAAGCCCTCCGTTGTGGACGAATAGCCACTTGTGTCGCCTTTAGCGACAGGAAGAATAGCCACTTATCCAAATTAGAGGGTTGGAGAGAAAAGATGTGATCTCCCTGCAACGGCTGCTACCGGAAAGGTCGCCCTTTGACAATCCCTTGCCCTTCGCGGATGGTGACGAGCTGACCCGCCTTCAGGTCGGCATAGCTCTCCTTAGCTCCAGAAGGCCAGTGGATATCTACGCCAGCGGAGGTCGCCGCGCCGAGACCGAAGTGCAATCGTGGGTCGTTCGCCGAAAGATAGCTTGTCTGGCTCTGCACCGTCTGGGCCTGCGCTTTGTCGTCGTAGTGAGCGACGACTCGGGCGCCGATCGCGCTCCGGTTGCTCTTCGTCCCCTCCAGGCGGACCTTGATCCAGTGGTTGCCCGGTGGCGCATCATTGCGCAGCAACGACGGAGGCTCATTCATATTCAGCACCAGCACGTCCAGATCGCCGTCATTGTCGAAGTCGCCGAAGGCGCACCCGCGGCTGTTGTACTTCGCCGCGATTCCCGGGCCACTCTCATCGCCCAGCTCCTCAAAGGTTCCATTCCTAAGGTTCCGAAAGATCAACCGGGGGCAGCGAGTGAAGTAATCTGCGAATTGCCGGCTTAGCTCCGGATAAACCGTACCGCTGGCCACGAAGATATCCGGGTATCCGTCGTTGTCGAAGTCGGCGAACCCCGTACCCCAGCTGATAAAGCGCTTCTCCTTGCCAAGTCCGTCCTGAAGTGTGCGGTCCTCAAACTCGCCCTTGCCATTGTTGCGATAAATCCCGGTTGCCTGCTTGCGGAAGTGGGTCTTGATCAGGTCCAGGTGACCCTTAAGGGTATAGTCGCCCACGCCCACCCCCATGCCCCCCAGCGCCTCGCCTTCGCTGCTCAGCGCGACACCGCGCACAAGACCCTCTTCGCGAAAGGTGCCATCGTGGTTGTTCATCAAGAGCAGGCTGGGCGACGCGTCGCATGCGACGAAGATGTCCTGCCAGCCGTCCTCGTCGACGTCGAGGGCAACGGCAGTGAGTCCATAGGAACCTCGGAAACCCGAGACACCTGACTCTTTCGAGACATCGGTGAATGTCCCGTCACCGTTATTGCGATAGAGATAGTGGCTGGGTGCCGGAAAGGCGCCCGGGTTGCAGTTGACCGGCAGGCCTTCGGCGGTGCACTTCAATTCGTGTGCCAGGGCTAACTCAAAGTCGACGTAGTTTGAGACAAAGAGATCGAGCAGACCATCGCGGTTGTAATCCACAAAGGTGCAGCCCGACCCAAACCGCATGGTCTTGTGATGCAGTCCGGCTTCGACGGTCACGTCGGTAAAGGTACCGTCCCCATTGTTGTGGTAAAGGCGATTGTGCCCGTAGTAGGTGACAAACAAGTCTTCATTCCCGTCGTTGTCATAGTCGCCGACGCAGACTCCATTGGCCCAGCCGCATCGCACCAGGCCTGCCTTGACGGTAACATCGGTGAACGTGCCGTCCCGGTTGTTCTTATAGAGACGGTTGGTCGCCTTCGCCGGCTCTTCGTCCAGCCGCTGGCCGCAAAGTAGAAAGATGTCCATCCAGCCGTCGTTGTCGTAGTCCAGAAAAGCGCAGCCGCCACCCATATCTTCGATCACATAGGTGACATGGTCGGGGTCTCCATAGACCATCGTTTCGTGCAGGCCGGCGCTCTGCGCAACGTCGACGAAACGAGAATATGGCGCTGTCAATTTACCTGAGGCGAGGATAGCCTGAGGCCAGCTCGGAAGCAGCGCCGAGCCAAGCCCGGCCGGAATCGTCTTTAACACGCGGCGTCGTGACCAGCCGCCGAACCTTGCAGTCTTCATCGTGGGTCCGGATTTCTAACGGCGTCTAATACTCGCCAACCGGCCCCTTGCCAACACGAGAGAAAAGATGGGGGCGTTGCGGAATGATACCTCAGCGGAGAGGCGACCGGGTAGAGACCAGTGTGGTGCGCGATTCAGCTCATCGAAACGGCCTACCCTTGACAATCCCCTGCCCTTCGCGAATTGTAACCAGCTGATCCGCTGCCAACCCCGGAAAGCTTTCCCTTTTTCCGTCCGGCCAGCGCACCTCGACGTCGGCCTTCACGTTCGCGCCTAGCCCAAAATGCAGTCGTGGATCGTTTGAAGAAAGATAGCTCGACTGGCTCATCACCTCCTGCCCCTGGGCCTTGCCTCCATAGCGCAGGACAACACGCGACCCGATCGCACTTCGGTTGCTCCTCGTCCCTTCGAGGCGCACTTTCAGCCAATGATTTTGCCGCGGAGCGTCGTTTCGTAAGAGTGACGGTGGCTCATTCTGATTCATGATGACAACATCCATATCGCCGTCGTTGTCGAAGTCCCCAAAGGCGCAGCCGCGGCTCACATAACGCGCCGAGATCGCCGCGCCAATCTCACTCCCAAGCTCGGTAAACGTGCCATTGCAATTGTTCCTGTAAACCACGCGCGGATTACGCCACGGATACTTCGCATGCACTCGCTCCAGCTCCGGATTCACATTGCCGGCAACCAGAAAAATGTCCGGATTGCCATCGTTATCGAGATCCACCAGGCCCGTCCCCCACGCGACATAGCGCGTGTCCGCCCCGAGCCCGGCCTTGATCGTCACGTCTTCAAATTCACCTTTGCCGTTGTTGTGGTAGAGCCCCGTCGACTGGTCCTGGAAGTGGGTCTTCACAAAATCGATGTGCCCGTCGAGATCGTAGTCGCCGGGCCCAATGCCCATCCCGCCCAAATCCTGCCCATCGCCGCCAACAGCGATGCCGCGCAGCAGACCCTCTTCGCGAAAGGTGCCGTCGTGGTTGTTCATCAGCAGCATGCTCGGGGTCGCATCGCAGGCCACAAAGATGTCCGGCCATCCATCTTCGTCGACATCTGAAGCCACTGCCGTCAGCCCATAAGATCCGCGCATCGCTGCGATTCCAGACTCTTTCGATACGTCCGCAAATGTTCCGTCGCCGTTGTTGCGATAAAGATAATGCTGCGGGGCCGGCAGCCCGCGCGGCCCGCAGTAGACGGCAACACCTTCGAAATTGCAGTTGGGCGTCTCGAGCGAAGGCAGCGGCGCCGTCTTCAAGTCGAAGTCGACATAATTTGCCACAAAGAGATCGAGCAGCCCATCGCGGTTGTAGTCGACAAAAGTACACCCGGTGCTGAAACGAGGATTCGGATGCAGCAAACCTGCTTTGGCCGTTACGTCAGTGAAAGTGCCATCGCCGTTGTTCCGGTAAAGCTTGTTCTGCCCATAGTAAGTAACGAAGAGGTCTTCAAATCCATCGTTGTTAAAGTCCCCAACGCAGACGCCCGTACCCCAGCCCGCATCGATCAGACCGGCCTTCGCCGTCACGTCTTTGAAAGTCCCGTCGCGATTGTTGTGATACAAACGGTTGCTCGCGCCTTCGGGAACGCCCTCGAGCTTACGACCGCAGACGATAAAAATATCCATCCAGCCATCGTTGTCGTAATCGAAGAAGGCACAGCCGCCGCCCATCGACTCGATGATGTATTTCACATTGGTCGTGCCCCCATACGGCATCGTCTCTGTGAGGCCGGCCGCCTTGGCAATATCTGTGAACTTCGAAAAGGGCGTGGGTGTCGTAAGGCCCGATTCAATGTTCAAAGTGCAGGCCAAAGATCCCGGCGAGACCAGGGCAGGCACCATCAGGGCGGGCGCGCTGCGCAGCAACTGGCGGCGGGTCCAGTCCCCGGATTTGTGCTGACTCATAGCCGAAGTATGCCTGTCAGAGCGTAGAGGAGTCCAACTCCAGCCGCATCTATCCTAGTGATGCGCCACCGCGTTCAGCTGCTGACTGAGCTGTTGGGCATCCGTATTCTTCGGATCAAGCCGCAACGCAGTTGCAACCGCCTCTTGGGCTTCGGCATAGTGTGCCTCGGCGCCCAAGGCAGCGGCAAGGTTGATCCAGGCAACGGTGAACTCCGGAGCCGCCTTCACCGCCAGCCTGAAATGTCCCTCCGCCGCCTCGTTCGATGCCGGGCTACCCTGACGTGAGAGCAGATACCCAAGCTGGTTCTGCGCCAGCGCAAAGGTCGGATCGATCTTCACAGCTTGCTCCAGCGCAGTGCGTTCGCCGGCCAGGTCACTGGCACTATCCAGCGCCATAGCCAGCTGGTAGTTCAGCAGCGCGTTTTCGGGAGTCGCCGCTACCGCCTCGCGATAGAGGGAGATCGCTGTCTGCGTGTCCCCCGCCGCCAGCTTCTGCGCGGCCAGGTGCGACCTTGTGTCCGCCTGCGAACGCGCCACGCTGGCGCGGTTCAGCTCCTGATAAAGCTTCACTTGCTCCTGCGCTCCCTGCATGTCGCCAAGCGTCCGCAGCACCGAGGCCATCTGGAAGTGCGCATCGGCTTGAGACGGGTCGAGCGCAATTGCTTTATCGAGCTGTTCTTTTGCTCCTGCGGGATCCTTAAGACGCGCGAGCGTCGCGCCGAAGTTGTAGCGGCAGTCATAACTCTGGGGCTGGAGCGCAACCGCCTCACGCAGATGGTCGCGCGCCGAGACATAATCACCCGCCTCGCGCTCCAGCATCCCATTCTGCAGCAGCACATCGAAGTTGTGCGGCATCGCCACCAGCAGCTTCTTCGCCAGCGGACGCGCCTCATCGGTATTGCTGTTCAGCACCAGCGCCTTGAGGTAATAAACCTGGGCGTCCAGATCGTCAGGATGCTGCTGCACAAAGTCGTGAAGCACCTTCGCGGCATCCTGATACCGATGCTGGTTCACATAGACAGTGGCCAGCGCATTCGTCAACCGCAGCGACGATGGATTGGCCGCCAGCGCATCCTTGATGGTCGTCGCCGCGTCATCGAGCATCCCCGCCTGCCCATAGGCGCGGGCCAGGTCGATGTTGAGATCTTCGTCACGCTGTGCCGGCTTCAGCAGAGCTACCGCGGCCATCGGGTTGCCGCCATCGGTCAACAGCATCGCGAGACCATCCAACGCATCGGTCGAGGCCGGATCGATCTGCAACGCCCCCTGCCACTGCGCCTCGGCATCGTCTTTGCGGCCCAGCGCTGTGAAGACGGTCGCCAGTAGAATCCGAGGCTGCATCGCCTTCGCATCCGACTGAATCGACTGCTGCAACGGCGCAACCGCCGCCTCCGCCTGATGCGAAGAAAAAAGACTGAGCCCAAAAAAGTAATTCAGCTTCGCCGAGGCCGGATCCAGCTTCAGCGCTTCGCGGAAGGCCTGGTTGGCGCACTCAAACTGCTGCTGTTGTGCAAACCACGTACCCAGGTCGGTATACGCGCTCACACCGGGGCTGTCTTGAACTCGCGCCTCAAGTGCCGGAGTCGCCTTGCAGGTTTCGCCGCTGGCGCTCAAAACCCACGGCCACGCGCACAATAGAGTGATCAGGGTCAGGATGTGGCGAGTGGCATATGCTCGCACGAGTGAGAACTGATTTGGGTCGATACACATCCCACCTAGATTCTACATAGGGCTACCTGTTGCCTTCTCGATCACCGCGCGTGGATGTTGCGCGTATTCAGACCACGAGCCGTCATAGAGGCTCACCTGTGAGGTGCCAACGATCTCGAGTCCCAGCGCGATGACCGCCGCGGTCACTCCGGAGCCGCAGGTCGTCGTGATCGGCTCGTCCGTCTTCACGCCCTTTGCCGCAAAGATTTCGCTTAGTTGGTCAGCGGGCTTGAGCCGGCCGTCCGCAACGAGTTCAGTGAAAGGGACGCTGACCGCGCCCGGCATATGGCCGCTACTGAGTCCGGGCCGCGGCTCCGGCGCCGCGCCCGAGAAGCGGCCAGCGGAGCGGGCGTCAAGAATCTGTCCATGCTGCGCAATCAACTGCTCGATCTGGGCGAAGTCTTTCACCGCGCCGGAATTGAACCTGGCATCAAAGGTGGCCGGGGTGGAGTAGACCTCGCCCGATTCCGTTGGCAAGCCAGCCTCGATCCACGCGCGCAAGCCACCATCAAGCAGGAAGACGTTCCGCGCGCCAAAGATGCGCAGCATCCACCACGCGCGGGGCGCCGAGAAAACGTCGCCTTGTTCGTAAACCACAATGTCTGTCTCGTCTCCAATGCCTAGCGCGCCAATGTTGCGCGAAAAATCCTCCGGCTTGGGCAACATGTGGGGCAGCGAGGTCGAATGATCCGACAACTGCTCAATATCGAAGAAGACCGCGTCCGGAATGTGCCGCGCGAGATAACGCGCATGAGTATCGATCGGCGGCGTAACGCCGACGGGCGGAAGTGTCGCATCTAGGACCTTTGTGCGAGGGTCGCCGAGGCGGCTGGCTAGCCACGCGGGGGGGACAAGAGGATTCATGGCAACCAGTGTAGAAGAATGGTGCGGCCTGGTTCAGCTTGCGTTAGGACTCCTCGATCAAATTCCCATTCGTCTCGCTCGAAGGCTTGTCCTGCAAAATAGAATCAGAGCCGCCCCAAAGGAATCTGGTTCAAAGGAATTTCGCGAGTCTCAGCGCGTCCGGAATCCTTCATGCACTTTCGCCGCTTCCTCTTCGAGCAAAGGCCCGATCACGACGATCTCCCTCTGCCCTCGCGCAAAGACCTCGCGGCAAGGTAAATTCAGTGTGGGATTCTCCGCGTAGCTCCTCGTCAATTCCAACAGGCCACGTTCCGTCAGCCCGTAGACTACCCGGCCCACTCCGCTCCAGTAGATCGCGCCAGAGCACATGGCGCAAGGTTCGGTGCTGGTGTAGAGCGTGCATCGCGCAAGCTCGGCTTCGGTCAGCTTCTTGGCGGCCTCGGAACAGGCCAGGGTCTCCGCATGCTGCGTCGGGTCGCCTTTCGGACGCACCGCATTGTTGCGCGCGGCGGCTACTCTTTCGCCATGCTGATTCACGATCAGCGCGCCAAAAGGCTGCCGACCATCCTGCCGCGCTTCGAGAGCCAACTGGATCGCCGCTCTCATGAAACGCATGTCTTGTTCGGTAGCAATCTCATCTTGCATCAGACACGGCTCCCGCTGTAAGGGCGGCCGGCACCGAGCGCGGGCCTGCTATTTTGCACGAGGCGCAAAGTAGCCCTTGCTCACCCGCACCGTATACCGCCGCTGATTGCAGAAAAGATAAATGGGCCGGAATGCTCCATCCATTTTGAAATCCGCCGGGCGATAGGCAAGCGCGTACTGGCTGCGCAGCTCGTCGCCGATCTCGCGAAATCCATTCGAGATGTCTTCAAGTCGCTCGGGGGTAAAGGTAATCCCACCGGTGGCCTCGGAGATCTTCTTCAGCACATCGTCGCCCTTTTCCCGCGTCGGGCTGGTGTTGGTATCGATCGCGTAGACGATCGTCTCCGCCCGCTGGCACATCTTGATGGCCTCGTCGAGATAGACGCGGCTCTGGTTGTCATTGCCGTCTGAGACCAGCACCAGCGCCTTGCGCGTCGGCTCCTGGCCACGGGCGCTGCCGAGCAACTTGTCGCGGCAGGCAGTGTACACCGCATCATAGAGCGCGGTTCCTCCACCGGGACGAAGCGCGTTGATCCCGCCCTCGAGCTTGTCGAGGTCGTTGGTCCAGTCCTGCTTGAGGTCCGGAGTCACGTCGAAGCCCATGACGAAGGCCCGATCGCTGCGCGGATGGACGTTGTCCAGAATGAATTCGATGGCCGCCTGCTGCTCAAACTCAAAGCGCCTGCGGATCGACGTACTGGTATCGATCAAGCAGGCCCACCCGCAGCGGCAGGTTGGTCTGCTGCTGGAAGCTGAACACCTGGGCGGGCGCCTTCTGGTCGTCGAGCAGCGCGAAGTCGCTCAGTTTCAGGTCCTTGATGAACTGGCCCTTGCTGTCGGTCACGGTAAAGATCAGATAGACTTCGTTGACCGAGACGGGAATCGTAAACTCGCCGGACTTCTGGCCGTCGGGGTTGGCAGGTTCCTGACTGGCGCCCGATGCCGGCGAAGTCGCCGGCGTCGAGCCGGATGGCGTTTGCGATGTGGACGGCGGGAGGAGCCGGTGCCGGGGTCTGGGCCGGGCTTGCGGCTGCGCAGAACAGGGCGAACAAAAGGGCGCAGACAAACTTCCGTTGGTACTTCATCATGTGTGGAGTCAGTTTACAGCGGGAGGGATGTCTCTGGCTCTTTGTGGGTCTTCGCTACGTCGATCTGCATGCTTTGCGGGGTCTTCGATGGTCGGGACGACTGGATTCGAACCAGCGACCTCACCCACCCCAAGGGTGCGCTCTACCAGGCTGAGCCACGTCCCGACGGTACGTTTCTTAGTGTACACGCTGAATTTCGTTATCGCACTTCCCACCCAGGGCGTAGGGAGATACGGGAGGTCACCGGCGAGCGACCTCCCGATCAGCGATGTGCTACTGGAACTTGCCGTCGACAGCCGCACCAGCGGGTGGCGGAGCAATGATGCGCGGCGCGATGGGAATGATCTGCAGGCCGGTGGGTTGCAGACTGGTGGCCTTATTGTTGGAGGTAGTGTAGACGCCGACTACATCCAATTGATTGGGACTACTGGCGGGAGGGACAACGATCACCAAAAAGCCCTCGATAAAGGCCGGCGCCGCCGGGCCGCCCAGAAGCTTACGAATCAAGTAGCAGTCGACATATTCCGCATAATCGTTCGCTAACGAGTCCTGGGCGAAGGCGGAGGGCGCGACCGTGGCTCCCTCCACTTTGCTAAGAACCGCCTTCTTCAGAAAGGAGATCGGCTGATCGGTGGTGAAAAGATTCGGGTTGTGAATGTTGATTGAGGTCGTGTATTCAGCGTTCCCCACCGTATCGGAAGTGAGAACGTTGCCGGTGGGAACGCCGCAGAGATATTTGGCGGCATACTCGGTGTAAGTCGATGTGCTCTGCGCGGAAAGCTGAGTGACGGCGAGCATGGCGATGACAACAAAGAACGCGGTACGCAATGCTGAAACTGAGGTGTGAGTGGGTGTTCGGTCTTTCCCTGGCATACGGAAGCTCCTCTGCCTTGCGAAAACAAGGGTCTACAACTGGCCAAAGATGTTGCCATCTGATTGGCTGGTTTGTCCAGGAAATTGGATTAGCTTTCTCGCGACTCGGGGCTTTTCCTCAGGAAAGTCACACTTCGCCAATAGCGGCTGGAAGTGAAAACGCGCTGACGGTTAATGGCCTGACGGCGGAACATATTCCTTCGGAAGCGACGCGCCTTCGCCGAAGAAATACTGATTCATCTGCTCCACCAGAAACTCCTGCGATTCGCGCGTCCACGGCTGCAGCCGGTATTCGTTGAGGAGCATCTTCTGGTGCTCGACCCACTCGCCCCACGCCTTCTTCGAGACGTTGTTATAAATCTTGTGGCCAAAATCGCTGTCGAAAGGCGGCTCGTCGAGCCCTTCCAGTTCCTGTTTGTACTTCGAGCAGTGGACCATGTGTGCCATGTGCGGGGAAATTCTCCTGTCTCCTCTATTGTAGCGGCAGCAGGAGCCGCCATCGCGAACGCAAAAAATCCCGAGCCTCAACGAGACTCGGGATTTTCCCTGAAAACTGCTTCAGCCCTTAGCGCACTCCACCCGAGGCCAACAAGGTCTCTCCGGTGAGCCATCCAGAATCAGACGACGCCAGGAAGACCGCGATCGGCGTAATGTCGTTCGGCTGACCGGTACGGCCCAGCGGAGTCTGCGCGACAAGTTGCGCTTCGAAGTCGCCACCAACGGTGCCTGCGGTGTGAGTTCCCTCAGTTTCGACCAGACCCGGGTTCAGCGAGTTGACCCGGATCTTTCTTGGCGCCAGTTCCTTCGACAACACGTGGGTGATGGAGTCGACTGCACCCTTGGTCGCGGTGTAGACAGTGGTCGTGGGCGGGTTCAATGCCGTAATCGTCGAGCCGATGTTGATGATGCTGCCGCCCTCGGGGCCGAAATGCCTCGCGGCTTCCTGGGTGGTAAGAATCAGGCCGAGAACGTTCAGGTTGAAATGGGAATGGAAGTCCTCTTCGGTGATCTCATCCAGCGCCCCAAACTTGTAAATACCGGCATTGTTGACGAGGATGTCGAGCTTGCCGTAAGCCTTCTTCGACTCTGCGAAGAGGCGCTTGATATCGGCGGCTTTGGAGACGTCTCCCTGAACGGCGATAGCTTTGCCGCCTTTGGCTACGATCTCGGCGACGACTTTATCGGCGCCCGTTTTGCTCGAGGCGTAGTTGACGACAACGGACGCTCCCTCGGCGGCGAGGCCCTTGGCGATATCTGCTCCGATGCCTTTGGAGGCTCCGGTTATCACTGCGACCTTATTAGATAGCTTGCTCATATGATCCCTCTCCAGCGAATTGTGCTCAATCAACAATTCGATGTACGTCTAATTGATGTGGGATTGAGCAAGAGGGTTCAGATTTGTTTGTCGCCGGCCTAAGTCTTTTGAGCGATGCGCTTTTCAGCCCTTCCAGCGGTTCAGGAAGGCCGTGATGGCCTCAGGACTGGAATGTTCGAATTCTTTCGGCTGTTCGGAATAAAGGAGCTTGCCGTTCGAGTCGAGAATGGCGAGAGCCGGCACGCCTTTGGCGACAGGCACGCGATACCGAGCGGCGATGTCCATGTTGTGGTCCATATGGCCAATCTCCACGCGGACGATCACATAGTGTTTCGCCAGCAGTTCGGCATTTGGCGACTGGTGGTAGTAGTAGTCCAACAGCTGGCAGTCCGCACACCAGTTGCCGCCAAACTCGAGCAGAATCCGTTTGTGGGCCGGACGAGCTGCCTTCACCGCAGCGGCGATATCCGTGGCGGGGTCGGCGGTCTCGGAATACAGGTCCCGATTCACATGAAATTCCGACTGAGTGACAGCCGCTGGCGATGAGCCAATCGAAAGACCGAGCAATACCGATAGAACTGATCGAAACGGAAGGTTGCGCAACTGAAACGTCATGAGAGCCTTTACTCCACCGTCACGGATTTTGCCAGGTTTCTCGGCTGGTCAACATCGCATCCACGCCGGACGGCGATATGGTAGGCGAGCAGCTGCAACGGAATCACGTCCATCATCGGCAGCAGCAACTCCGGCGCAGCGGGAACATACAGCACGTGATCGACGAGCTGCCCGATCACCTCATCGCCCTCGGTTGCGACCGCGATTACCTTGCCTGAGCGCGCTGTCACTTCCTGGATATTCGACAGAGTCTTCTCATAGCGCAACTTCGATCCGCGATTGCCGTCGTCTTTGGTTGCCAACACCACCACCGGAAGAGTCTCGTCGATCAACGCGTTGGGTCCATGCTTCATCTCTCCGGCCGGGTAACCCTCAGCGTGAATGTAAGAGATCTCTTTGAGCTTGAGTGCTCCTTCAAGAGCAATCGGATAATGAATCCCGCGGCCAAGATAGAGAAAGTCTCTTGCAGTCGAATGGACCTTCGCAAGTTGCTCGCAAGCCGGATCGACGCTGCGCAAGTTTTCATGAATCTTGTTAGGAAGCTTAGCCAGCTCTTCAACCAATAGAATGCTCTCTTCGTCAGTGACCGTGCCTCGTACCTGCGCCAGATAGAGTGCGAAGAGAAACAGAGCGGTGAGCTGGGAGCTGAAGGCCTTTGTCGACGCGACCCCGATCTCTGGCCCTGCGTGGGTGTAGATCGTCCCGTGCGCCTCTCGCGCGACCATCGCGCCGACCACGTTGCAGATGGCTACGGTCTTCGATCCTTTCGCGATCATCTCCCGCTGCGCCGCCAGCGTATCGGCAGTCTCGCCTGATTGGGTAATGAGCATCCCGATCGCCTTGGGGTCGATGATCGGGTCGCGATAACGGAATTCGCTCGCGTAGTCCACGTCGACCGGGACCCGCGCCAGCCGCTCGATCATGTATTTGCCCGCTACCGCTGCATGCCAGCTGGTGCCGCAGGCCGCGATGTCGATCCTCGTCGCCTCGCGAAACTCCTGCTCGCCGATCTTCATCTCGCTCAGGAAGACCTTCCCGGTATCGAGTGAAATGCGCCCCAGAGTCGTATCCCGGATCGCCCGAGGCTGCTCAAAAATTTCCTTGAGCATGAAATGCTTGTAGCCACCCTTTTCCGCCTGAATCGGGTCCCACTGAATGCGCTGAATCCTCAGCGGCAGTGCATTCGCGTCGATATCGGTCAGATGAACACCGCCCCGCGTCAGGACGGCGACCTCGCCATCGCCAAGGAAGTGCAGGTTGCGGGTGTGGTGCAGAATTCCGGGGACATCTGAGGCAACAAAGTACTCGCCCTCTCCAATGCCGATCACCGCCGGCGGCCCGTTTCTGGCAGCGACGATCTTGTCCGGCTCGTCGGCCGAGATCACGCTGATCGCGTAGGCTCCGGTGAGGCGTCTTACCGCCCGCCGCACCGCGTCTTCCAGCGGCAGCGTCTTACCTGACTCGGCTGCCGACTTGATCTCGCGTTCGATCTGATGCGCGATGATCTCGGTGTCGGTCTCGGTAACGAAAACATGCCCTTCTGCCTGTAGCTCGCGCTTGAGTTCCAGGTAGTTCTCGACGATTCCGTTATGGACGACCACGATTCGCCCCGTGCAGTCGCGGTGCGGATGAGCATTCTCCTCTGTCGGACGCCCGTGCGTCGCCCAGCGGGTGTGCCCGACTCCCCAGCTCCCGCCAACAGCCTCTCCACAACTGCGTTCCGCGGGAAAGATCGGATGTTCGCGGATGACCTCTTCGAGGTTGCGTAGTTTCCCTGGCGCGCGGCGTAACTCCAGCGCCTGCCCGGTGCAACCAACCGCAATCCCTGCTGAATCGTAGCCGCGGTACTCCAGCCGTCGCAGCCCCTCGATGATGACAGGAACAACTTCTTTCGGTCCTACATAGCCAACGATTCCGCACATGTTGAGTCCTCGCGAAGCCTGGTTCTTCGATGCCTAATCTTCCAGGCGGAAGCTGAACTCTTCGATCACCGGATTGGTCAGCACTTCGCGGGCGATCCGCTCGACCTCGGCGTGCGCAGTCGCGGCGTCGAGCGAGTCATCGAGGGTGAGGACGAAATATTTCCCCTGCCGCACATCGACAACACCCTGATATTGCATCTTTTTCAGGGCAGACTGGATTGTCTGACCCTGGGGATCGAGGACGGTGCGCTTCAGTGTAACGTAGACATAAGCCTTCATTTTCCTCGATTATAGACTTGTAGCGTCACTCCTTCCCGCTCCGCGCAGACGCATTCCTCGTTCTCAAGTCATTTCTTATCCTCGAACTCTTAAACCTAATTAAGGGAGCCATATGGTCAACTATCTCGAACTGCCGCTCGGTGAGAAAGCCCCCGAAGTCATCAATGCAGTCATCGAAATTCCCTTGGAGGGAATCAATAAGTACGAATACGACAAGAAACTCCATGTCTTCCGCCTCGACCGGAACCTCTACTCGCCGGTCCACTATCCGGGCGATTACGGTTTCATCCCTTCGACGTTAAGCGACGACGGCGACCCTTTGGATGTGCTGGTGCTGGTCGATGCGGCTAGTTTTCCCGGTTGCGTGATGGAAGTCCGTCCTATCGGCATCCTCGAAATGCTCGACCAGGGTGTGCTCGATGAAAAAGTGCTCGCCGTAGGTAAAGGAAATCCGCGCTACCACGACGTCTGGAATTATTCGGAAATCTATCCTCACATGCTCAAAGAAATCACCCATTTTTTCTCTATTTACAAGGACCTGGAAGGCAAGCGCGTAGAGATCCAGGGCTGGCAAGACGCCTCCTTCGCCCGCACCAAAGTGCTCGCGGCGGCCAAGAACTTCGTGGACAATAAGAAGGGCGTGGTCGAAGCCCAACCTGTGCTGGTTAAGTAGAATCTGCCGGTTATCTTTGGCTTGAGAAAACCCACCCACTCATCCGGGCGGGTTCTTTCTTACCAGTTTGCCGCGGCATCCGATCTGCGCGCGATGTCGATAAGTTTTTTCCATGTCTGCCATAGAAAATGGTGATTGCAAACATGCGAAACATCATTGGCGATACCATTGCGATTTAACCCTGACTTAACCGATTTGAAAGTGGTGAAAGTGGAAGGACCCGTGCCCAGGGCCCGACCATACCTCTTTCTATTAATTGACTTTGTATTTCAAAGTCCTGCTTAAGGAGAGTCCCAGATGGCCACCAATCCTGCCCCTGAGATGCAGAAAAGCCTCGGCGTCACCGGCCTGACCATGAACGCGATGGCTTTGATCGCTCCCGGTGCTTTTCTGTGGCTGACTTTCTACATTCAGGCGACCACCGGCGCGACCGCGCCCTCAATGTGGATTGGCATCGTACTCGCCCTCCTGCTTTGCCTTGCCACCGCAATCTGCTATGCGGAGATGGCCAAGCTTTATCCCGGCACCGGGAGCTCCTACTATTTCGCCGAGCAGTCTTTCCTCAACCACCATGGCGCGTGGCGCTATGCCCGGCTCTCGAAGTTCATCATCGGCTGGGGCTCTCATCTCTATTACTGGATCTACCCCGGCGTCATGGTTGCGACCATGGGTATTGTCTGCGGCTACCTCGTCGGCACCCTGCGACCGGACATCATGAGCGCCTCTAACCCCGGCCCCGTCTTCATGATGCTTGTCGCCGTGGTCTTTTCTTTCCTAATCGCATACATCGCCCACCATGGAATCTCCGGAGCGACCTCGGTCAATGTGGTGATCAACTTCGTCCAGATCACCGCACTGATTGTCTTTGCGGTGATGGCGCTCAGCTATCGCCTCAACCACCCGCCCGGCACCGTCGCCTGGCAGTTCGACGCGACCAAAGGCGAGGCCTATACCTACGAATTCCGCACCGCACCGGTGACCACGGCCGGCGTGACTGTCGACACCATTGTGCGCGACGCTTCAGGCACGCCGCTGCCTAAGCTCGATGCCGCCGGTAAAGTGGTTCCCTTCCACATCAGCTATCCCACCACCGATGACAAGGGAAATTTCTTGACTCATCCCAACGCCCGATCGGTGATCGGCGTCCACAGCGTGGCCTGGGCGTTCATTCAGGCGACGGTAGCGATCCTGATTTTGGTCGGCTTCGAATCCGTCACCGCAATGGGCGGCGAAGCAAAAAATCCCAAGCGCGACGTGCCCATCGCGGTCATCACCTCGTTGCTGGTGCAGGGAGCGTTTTGTTACCTCATTGAATATTTCTGCGCCAACTACTTCCTGAATAGCGGCTACACCATGCAGAGCGCTACCGGCTCAGCCGCGCCCATCGGCGACATGATGGTGACGGTAGGGCGACGCGCTCTTCGGACAGGGCAATGGCCGCATCTTCATGCTTCTCGAGGCCTTTACCGTCATTCTGGCGCTCATCGGGACAACACTTTCCTGCATGAACACCGGCGCTCGCGTCACCTACGCGATGGGCAAGGACAAAGAGCTCTCCGGTAACCTCGGCGTGCTGCACAGTAAGAATCTGACTCCTCATCGCGCGATCTGGACGCTCGCTACTATCTCTGCCCTGGTCGGCTGCGTCGCCGTTGCGGTCGTCTTCGGAGACGCGAGCGCGCCTACCGACGCGACGATTCAGGCGCTGCCGCACGGCCTCTTTTCGAGCGTCGGGTATTTCAATCACGACATACTCGCCGCGCTGCCGAATACCCTTCTGATGGTGACGCTCGCCTCCAATTTCGGCACCTTCGTTTTGTACATGCTGAGCTGCATCACCTGCATGGTGGCCTTTCATCGTCATCCGAAGTTCAACCCGATCCTGCATCTCTTCATCCCGCTTTTTGGCCTCGTGGCCAACCTCGCCTGCATGGCCTTTTACCTGATCGGCCCATTCATGGGCTACGGCGCCAAGAAGGAACCGCTGCTCGCTCTCGGCATCGCGGCAGTTTGGGGCATTTACGGCGGCATTTACTTCCTGAGATCCAGCAAGAGGACCGGTCGCACCACGCTTATTCAGGAACGGGTGCCGAACACCAGCGCCTAAGCTCGGCATCAAGCGTTTGCCTACAATGTACTGATGCTCGATCTCGAATTCGCCGAGCTTTCCGACACAGGTCTCGCTCGCGAGAATAACGAAGACTGTTGCGGCCATTTCGTTCCAGCGACTCCCGAGTCAGCACAATCGCACGGCTGGTGTTTCGCGATCGCCGATGGAGTCGGCGGCCAGGCTGCCGGCGAGATCGCTTCCCGTCTGGCCATCGAGACACTCTTATCGCGAATTCCTTCTGTCTCGTCGACGGAATCGTTGACGCTTGCCTTGCCGCGTATTCTTCAACTCGCGAACCAGCGCGTCTATGAGGCCGCAGCTGACATAGTCGAGAATGGCCATCGCGTGGGTTCTATCGCCACGACTATCGTCGCCTGCGCCATCCGCTACGATAGAGCGGTTGTCGCACATGTCGGTGATTCTCGCTGCTATCTGATCCGTCGCGGCGAGGTCAGCCAGCTCACCCGCGACCACACAGTCGCCAATGAGCACCGGCGTCTGGGAATCCTGACCTCGCGGCAGGCAGCTTCCGCCGCAACTAAGAATCTGTTGAGCCGGTCCCTTGGTAATGAGATGTTCGTGAACGTCGAGACCAGCGACCACCTGCTGACAGCCGGTGATGCACTGCTGCTTTGCTCCGATGGTCTTTACAGAATCTGTCACCCCCAGCGATATGGCCTCCGCGGTGAGCCCGAAGCACGATCTCACGGCCGCCGCGGCTAAGCTTGTTTCTCTTGCGAACGCCCGGGACGGCAGTGATAATGTCAGTGTTCAAATCATTCGAATCAAGTCCGTGGAAAGCGTGGGCATGTACCGCGGAAGACTGTATAAGCTGCCGAAAGCGCGGTACGAATGAACGAACTCCACGCCGGCGATCAGCTCGATCATTACCGTCTCGACGAGCTCGTCGCGCGCAGCGGCATGGCCTCGATCTTTAAGGCAACCGACCTTCGCGACAATCGCACCGTCGCCATCAAAGTCCCGCATCCCGAGATGGAGGCCGATCCGCTCTTCTTCGACCGATTCAAGCGCGAAGCGGACATCGGCCAGAAGCTCGACCATCCCGGCGTGATGAAGGTGATCAGGCCCGAGCGAGGAAGGCGATTCCAGCCGGGTCTACATGGTCATGGAGTGGGTCGACGGCCGCCTGCTCCGCAACATCCTCTCGGAAGAGACCAAGCTGCCGCCAGAACGCGCTGCGCATATCACCGGAGAAATCCTCCAGGCCCTCGACTACATCCACCATCACGGCGTCGTCCACCGCGACCTGAAGCCGGAAAACATCATGGTCGGACCGGACGACACCATCAAGCTCATCGACTTCGGTCTCGCCGGCCAGGAAGGCTCCCGCCGGCTCACCTTTGCCAAGCTCACCCAGGTCATGGGCACGCCGAACTACATCTCGCCCGAGCAGGTGAAGGGCAAGCGCGGCGACGCTCGCAGCGACATCTATGCGGTCGGCGTCATGCTCTACGAGATGCTTACCGGCAAATGCCCGTTCGACGGGCCCAACCCGTTCGCGATCATGAACGAGCGTCTGCTCAACAACCCGGTGCCGCCGCGCGAACTCAACCCCGAAATCTCGCCCGAGCTGCAGGAAATCATCTATCGCGCCATGGAGCGCGAACCCCAGAATCGCTATCCCACCGCGCGCGAGTTCGCCCACGATCTCGCCCATCCTGAAGAAGTCGGCATCGCTGACCGCGCCGAGCTGACCAACTGGAGAGAGCGTCGCGAGCGATGGCAAAAGAAGGCCATGCTGTACATTGGATTGGCGCTGATTCCCATCATCCTCTTTGCCCTGCTGATCTGGGCCGCCGAGCGGTGACCTGCATTGCGGCTTCGCATCTAGACCGAAGAGCAGCGATTTACTGTTCCAGCGCTTCGCACCGGGTGTAAACTTCCCGCCATAGAGGCAAGCGATGCCCAAGGCCCAGAAAGGCGAATCCTCACCTGAGCTTCAACTAGCCGGATTCCTGGCGAAGTTCACCCCGGAAATCGCCGCACGCGCGGAAGAGATCCTCACCCGCCTCCGCTCCAGAATCCCGCGCGCACTTGAACTCGTCTACGACAACTACAACGCTCTCGCCATCGGCTTCGGCCCAACCGAACGCGCTTCCGACGGAATAGTCTCGATTGCCGTCTTTCCTCGCTGGGTGAGCCTGTTTTTCTTGCAAGCGAAGGGCCTCCCCGATCCGACGAACATCCTCAAAGGCGGTGGCAACGTCGCACGACACATCGTGCTCCCCACGGCTTCGGCGCTCGACGAGCCGGCAATTCAGGCATTGATCGATGAGGCGATGAATCGGGCCAAGACACCCATCAGTCCGACGACAACCCACCGTGTCATCATCAAGTCGATCTCCGCTAAGCAAAGGCCCCGCCGGCCGCCGGAGAAGCCAACAAAGGTTCCGGCGAGTTCATCGTCCGGTCAGCGCACCGGATCGGTAAAATCCTAGAGCGCCAGCGTTATCCCGGCACCGAGTGTGCTAAGTCATGGCACACTAGACATGGGAGATGCCATGAACACGCAAAGGGCACACATTGTGCTCCCCCAGGACCTCGTTGCCGAGATCGACTCCGTCGTCGGTCCCCGCGGCCGCAGCGCCTTCCTGGTTGAAACGGCGAAGGCGGAACTGCGGCGGCGCAGGCTACTTGCATTTCTGCACAGTAAGGAGCCGATCCTGCGCGACGAAGACCATCCGGAACTTGCCGGCGGCTCGGCGGCCTGGGTGCGCAGGCTCCGCTCCGAAGGTGAGAAGCGCATCCCCAAAACGGCTTCCCCGAAGCGGCGCAGTTGATATACCTGCTCGACACAACAGTATTGATCGATGTTCTGCGCTCTCGCCGCCAGCGGCGCGAACTTCTCGCCTCGCTCGTTCAATCCGGCCATATTCTTGCCACAACAGCGATCAATATTGGAGAACTATACGCTGGAATGCGCGCGAACGAGGTCGAGCGTGCGGAGGTATTTCTGAATGACCTCAAGTGCTATCCAGTCACGGCGACGATTGCCCGCCGGGCAGGCGAACTGAAGCGCGATTGGGCAAAGAAAGGCAAGACTCTCGCACTCCCCGAGGTGATTGTTGCCGCCACTGCGCTTGAGTATGACCTGATCCTGATGACTGATAATCGAAAGGATTTCCCTTTGCCGGGACTAGCACTCTTTCCACTGCCGTAGCCGGCGAATGAATTCTTAGGCCCCCACATCCTCCTGATAAAGACCAATCACATTCCCGGCGGGATCGCGGAAAGTAGCGATCCATGAAGTCCCGCCGGGTGTGTCAGGGTTCGGAGGCTGGAGTATTTCACCGCCGTGAGCAGTTACCAGTGCCACCGTAGCGTGGATGTCGTCCACCCAGACATAGGGAAGCAATCCCGGCGTTTGCGCAGCTTCACGTCCAGTGACCCAAGCGCCGCTGATATTTCCCGACGCATCATCGAACCTCGGCCGAGCGCTGTCGCGGTCCCGAATCTTCCAGCCGAAGACGCTCTCATAGAACCGCGCTGAGATCATCGCATCGATCGCCGGGAATCTCTACATAACAGAATCGCGGGCGTGGCGACGTGTCCAGCGAAGGTATCGCCTCCGCGACCGTAGCTCCCCACTCTGCGGGATCGCGGTTGCTCGCATGTCGCGAGAAGAGCCAATGGTGGCCAGCCATGTCCTCCACGCCATATTGGCGTTCGCCATAGATTGTCTCGTGCAGACTCTTCGACAATCCTGCCGCCTTCTGCCTTTGTTTTCGCGAAATGGCTATCCACATCGCCGACAAAGATGGTCAGGCTCTGGGTCCCATATCCAAGCTGGCTCGGACTCGCGTTGCCTGCAGGCGTCTTCTTCAGCATGATCCACGCATCGCCAAGATGCACCTGCGCGCCGCTCACCGGGTCGCCGTAGCGATAGTGCTCGCGAAAGCCGAAGGTCCGGGTCAGCCATTCAATCGCCTCGACAAGGTCCGGATAATGAACGTGCGGCAAGACCGTATTCGTCGGCACGGAACGGTTTTCAATCCTCATAGCACATACCTCCCGCTGGGGCCCATCGGCAATGATCTACTCTGCCAGCGGACGCCCAATCTCCCAATGATGTCCATAAGGATCGACAACCCGCCCGATTCGCCAGCCATGCTCTTCGCTCACCGGATAGACCTCGGAAGCGCCGGCCTCCCGCGCTTGCGCAAAGACCGCGTCAGGGTTGGCGACGGTGAGGATCATCCGCACCGAGCTGCCATTCAGCGTCTCAGGACTGAAGTTGCCATGCTCAGGAGACTCATCGCCAACCCAGAACTCGGCCCCACGAACCGAGAGCCGAGCGATCACACCGTCTCCCGCATCAAGGCGATAGACTTCGGTGGCTCCAAACGCCGACTTATAAAACTCGACCGCTTCGCCGCTCCGGCGGACCGATAGCCACGGCGCGATCATACACCCGACAGTACTCGAATCTTGAGCCACGGAATTTCTCTCCTAGCGGCCCATGTGAGTGGACATATACATCGCGAAATGCGTCCCGAGCAAAATTGCTGTGAGCAGAATGCCGACCGCTATTGGCCGCCTCTTCCGCCAAAGCGCGATCACGGCGCCGACAAAGAGCACCTCCATCGCCCAGGCCATCACCATCACGAACTTCATCATCCACGGTGAATCCGAGAACCCGAAGACGTGAGCGGACCCATGGACCAGGATCATGAAAAAGATCGTGACGGCCACCGCAATGCCCACCCCAGAGATCGCGCCTGTTGCTCGCTTCTGAAAATCGTTCATCCTACCCTCCTCGTATCCAAACTGCCTTGCCACCCACACCCACAAACGGCCACCAGAATGCCTGAAGATAGCGGTCGTGCTACCCAGCGCCCAAAACAGCGCCTCCCAGTCACCTTCAATGAACTCCAACTCCTGCAGCATCGCGCTCGCCCATTCGCGACTTTCCTCAGGGGAGTGGCGAAGCACGGCGCGCAATAACCAGACCGCGATGTTGCGGGGAAAGGGCATCTAGGCGCCACTCCAGGCCGCCGCCCCTGCCTGTCTCGCAGCCGTGGGCGCAACGTGGTGTTCCCGGGCAAAAAGCAAGCCGTCTGGAGTGAGTCGATACAGATGCCGCGCCGGCCTGCCTGCCTCCGAGGTTTCCCAGCCTGTCTCCAGTAACTTCCGCTCCGCGAGCCGCATGAGGATCGGGTACAAAGTCCCCGACTTCAGTCCGGTATTCCGGCTGATGTCATAGCCATACTTCCAGCCCGTCGGAGTCTCAAGAAAAGCGTCCAATACCTGCAGGGTCTGTGCAGACAGTCGCAATCTCATGCGCGAACTCTACATATGTAGAGTTGTTTCTGTCAAGAGGATAATGCAAGGCCAGGTGGATTTTAAGAGTTCAGGAAGGAAGAGCTTTACCCGGCCAGGAAATCATCACCATGAGTGATGAACTCCGGGTATGCGCCGGCGCCGAGCTCATGGATATCCAGCCCCTGCCGTTCCGCCTCAGGCCGCACTCGCATCGGCTGGATGCGATCGATGGCCCAGTTGATTCCATAGGTCAGCGGAAGCACAAAGCCGAGCAGCGTCGCAATCCCTGCAAGTTGGGCAATCCATTGCCCCGGCGCGTTCGAGGCAAAAATCGCCACCGCCGCCGCGCCCCAGATTCCACAGACGAAATGCATCGAAATTGCTCCGCCGGGGTCATCGACGCGCAGACGCACTTCAAGAAATTCAGCGGAGTATGTGACTAAGACACCAGCGATGAAGCCGGTGATGGCAGCGCTAATGGGAGTCAACGAAGCGCATCCCGCGCTGCTGGCCACCAGGCCGCCAACCATGCCGTTCATGCAAAGCGAGGCGTCCGGCTTGCCAAAGCGCAGACGGGTGAAAAAGACAGCAGCCAGCGTCGCAAAGGCTGAACTCACCAACGTATTCAGGCCAACCAGCACCAACGTCCCCGCGGCGACGCCGCCAAAGAGCAACGCGCCGGCTGAGTTCAATCCGAGCCAGCCAATGATCGCTAAAAGGCAGCCCAGCCCCACCATCGCCATGTCGTGCCCGGGAATCGCCGCCGGAGCACCCTCAGCGCTATATTTTGCTCGCCTTGGTCCAAGAATCCAGGCCACACAGAGCCCGGTTGCACCGCCAACCCCAGAGATCACCGTAGAACCGCCGTCATCGATGAAGCCGTTGCCGAGCGAAAAATTCGCGCCCAGTTGGGCAAGCCAGCCGCCGCCCCACACCCAATGCGCTAAGAGCGGATAAGTCCAGCCTGCCAGCAGCGCGGTCGAGATTGCGCTGGCGCCGATCTTCCAGCGGCCTCCACAGGCACCTATGGGAATCACTGCCGCCAGGCCCACGCACAATATTTGGAAGAGCACGATTAGCGACTGCAACGACCCATCGAAGACAACGCCGCGGAAGAAGAAACGGCCGGCGGAGATCCAGCTCCACTCCTTCCAGCCCGCCTCAAACCAATAGTGGGCCAGGCCTGGTGCGCCCTGAAAGGCAAATCCGCACACAAAGTAGGCAGCGACAGCGACCGCAAAGACGCAGAGAGAACTCAGCAACTGGTGCGCGGCGTTGCGCGATCTCCCAAGGCCGGCGTTCATCAGCGTGAGACCCGCAATCGCAAACGGCACGAGCAGAATGCAGACCAGGCAAAGCATGGAGCTGTCGCTCCAGGGCGCACTCGAAACCGATGGGCTCAGCGGATTCAATACTTACGCTCCCGCTGAGACAGGGACAAGGGCCGGGAGACCCTTTGGGCACGAGCCAGCAGCCCTAATCCAAGCAGCTCGACTGCCACCCCGGCCACCACAAATACGGCAAGAAAGCCGGGCCTCAACATAGCGATCGCCGCTACCACCAGGAACCATCCGGCAACAAGAAGAAACAAGCTGAAAACCTTCATAGTTATGTGTTTGAATTCAAACACAAGCAATCCTGGTTCGCACGAGTTAGCGTGGCCGGAGAGCGCTCATAAATTCCCTCTATTGTGAATATCAGAACTATTTATTCCGGCTTGCCTCCTGTTAGCGAAGGGATAAGCTACTCTTTGGCACTTTCGCCGTTGTAAAGCAGCCATTACCCTCCACCACCATTAGGAGAAGCATGTCGACCGAACTTCGCAATTTCCTTGCCCTCACCTACGAAGAACTCGAAGAGAAGAATCTGGCTGTCAAAGAGCAGCGTAAGAACCGCGTCCCCGCCGACATCATCCAGGAAGAGCGCATCAGGTACCTCACCGACGAGAAACGCATCAAGGCAGTCACGGTCTTGTTCAGCGATCTCGAAGGCCGCCTGCACATGCTCGACTATGACAAGAAGTTCCTCATCAAGAGCTTCGATAACCTGACCTTCGACGGCTCCTCGATTCGTGGTTTTACCGCGCAGAGGGAGAGCGACCTTCGTCTCGGTATCGACTGGAGCGCCTTCTACTGGGTGCCGGCCGACGTCCTTGGTTCAGGAAAGGTCTTCGTCTTCGGCCAGGTCATCGACAAGCAGGGAGGCCCCTACTCCGGCGACCTGCGCAGCGTTCTTAAGGAATATGCCGACAAGCTCTACGAGGAAAAGGGCTACACCCTCAACGCCGCCAACGAAATCGAGGGCTTCCTCTTCGCTGGCAAAGACGCCGAGCGTCACTTCCCCCAGAACGGCCGCTTCGATTACGTCAACACCGGTGGCTACTACCACTCGCTCCCCGGCGATCCGCTGCGCACCTTCATCGACACCGCTGCTGAGGTCCAGCGCGCGCTTGGTTTCGAGAACGAGAAAGACCATCCTGAAGTCGCGCCGTCGCAGTTCGAAATCAACTACAGCTACGTCGAGGCGGTTGCCGCCGCTGATCAGATCCAGCTCTACAAGTTGCTTTGTCGCCAGATCGCAACCGGCATGGGCATGACCGCATCTTTCCTGCCCAAACCCGTTGTTGGCGTCAACGGCAGCGGCATGCACACCAACATGTCCATCACTAAGAAGGGCAAAAACCTCTTTTGGGACGAAAAGGGCCAGGAGAAACTGAGCAAGGCTGGCTGGGACTTCATCGATCGCATTCTCACTCGAGGCAGTGATCTTTGTTTGCCCCTCAACTCGAGCGTGAATGCCTACCGTCGACTCGACCCGCACTTCGAGGCGCCCAATCAGATCAAGGCCTCTGCGACCGACCGCGGTTCGATGGTTCGCATTCCCATCGGCAATGCCAAGAGCATGCGAGTGGAAGTCCGCTCGGTCGGTCCCGATGCGAATCCGTACCTGGTCCTCTACTCGCTCTTCAAGACCGGTCTCGACGGCGACATTTCGAAGATGGCCAACCTCCGCCAGGCCAGCCGCTACCTGCCCGACAACATCTACACCGCGATCGAGGACTTCCGTGACTCCAAGTGGATATCCACAATCATGGGCGAAGACGTAAAGGGCCGGTTTGCCGACTTGAAGCAAGCCTCAGCCGACCGCTGCCCCCGGCTGCTCGGCACCTTCGTCAAGACGCCGGAAGTGCAGTACCACCACGAGGTCTACAACCAGTACCTCTGGAACTGGTTCTAGACAGACTCAACTGAAGCGGTATCCATCCTTCGCAGAGCCTCATCGTGCGAAGGATGGGTTCAGCTCAAGCCCTAATCCTGATCTGAATTCCCCACCACGCCCAACAGCCACCTCACCAGAGTCTTCTCCGCCCAGTGACGCTCGCTCCCTTTCCCCGGTGCGAGAAAGGCGCAATGGCCTCCGTGCCGCGTCTCCACAAATGTCACATGCTCGTTTTCTGACAAGGCCTCGCGGGTAGAAGGCAACATTCGAATGAACGGGTCGTCCAGCGCATGAACAATCAGCGTCGGCACCGCGAACTCCGACGCCCAGCGCGAACTCGCCACGGTCCGATAGTAGTCATCCGCATCGGCGAACGGCGCATACCTTGCCACAACCTCTTGGTCGAAGGCTCTCATTGAGTCGGCTGCTCGAATCGCTCGAACAGCCACTGCCGCGGAGGAAGAATAGATCTCCGGAAAGATCTCAGCCTTCTTCTTGAAGCGCGCTAGCATGTTCCGCAGGAATCTCCGTTCATAGATCCGGTTAGCCCGTTGATGCAGAGCTTTCGACGAAGCCGCCAAATCCATCAGCGGCGAAATTCCAACTACCGCCTTGAACCCTCTCGGTGGAGCGCCGCTCACCTCGCCTGCATACTTCAGCACGAGATTCCCACCCATCGAAAACCCCACCAGGGCGAGCGAGCGCAAACCATGCTCCCGCACAAGGCCGTTGACTACCGCGGCCACATCCTCTGAACGCCCTGAGTGGTAGATTCCCGGCGAGAGTTCATCCGTCCCGCCGCAGCTGCGCATATTCATGCGAACCACGTTGCACCCCGCCGCCCAGGCCCGGGTCGCAGTCCCAAGGATGTACTGCGATCGCGAAGACCCTTCCAGCCCATGCACGAGGACCAAAGTGAGCCGCTCGCGCCGCACTTCCGGTGGCTGCCAATCGCAATCGCAGCGCAACACGGTAGACCGTCGCCCTTCTGAGGCAGGTTCGACTTCGAGGAACCACTGTTCCTCTGGTGGCAACGCGTACACGCGGGGCATGTAGTTGCCCACGATAGTCATCAAGTGACCGTTGCTGAGGAATCGGCGTGGCAGAAAGTCGCCGAGCTCTGCCGCCCCGAACTCTGCCACCTTGACTGTCTTTGTCTCCAACAAATCCGGCAAGTTCATGCTTCCTTTAATTGTCGCAGCGCTTTCACCGCGTTCAGCGCGCCTTCCGGAGTTTCTTCATGTTTGAAATACACGAAGACATCCGCATCTTTCGCACGCTCCCGCATCTGCGTCACGATGTAATCCACCTCGGCCGCCGAATAATCGCTCTTGCGCAGCCGGTAGCAGCGAAACGGCGCTGTTGCCACATCCGGAGACTCCAGCTCATCACTCTCCGCTACGCACAGCGCCGCCTGATGGCGTTTCAAAACGGCGTAGATCTCTTCGGAGAACCACGAAGAATGGCGAAACTCAAACGCCAACTTGATTCCGCCGCGCGTCGCATGAGCGAGAAAACCATCCAGCAGCAATGGATCGGCCTTAAGGTTCGGAGGCAGCTGAAAAAGTATCACCCCGAGCCGTCCCGCCCTCTGCACCGGATTCAACGAAGCATAGAAGCGGTCGACCAGTTCCTCGCAGTCCTTCAATCGCGCGAAGTGCGTAATGCGCTGCGAAGCCTTAAAAGAAAAAGCGAAATCCTCGCCGGTTGCTGCCAGCCAACCTTGCAGCATGGATTCTGTAGGGAATTGGCGGAAGGTGAAATTCACCTCCACCGAGTTCAACTGCGTCGCGTAGTATTCCAGGAATTTCTTTGCCGGCAGCTTGGCGGGATAGAAATCAGGCTTCCAACTCGGATAAGCCCACCCCGACGTGCCGATATGAATTCCCATCAACCGCAGTCTACCGTGAGTATGGCGAAAGTTCTAGAAGTCGCGCGCCGCCTACATTGACCGTCCGTCAGGATCGTTCAGCCTGAACATCCCCAAAGATGCCGTATTTCGTGGCCAGGAAGCCCTGCAGGTCAGTCGGAAGAGTCGCCGCGAGTTCCTGCCAGGTAAGCAACTTCAATCTGCATCTCAACTCGACGGAACGAATGGCCCGCAAGATCGCATACCAAACTTCAATCAGGTCAGGGCGGCGAGCGTCGCAAAAGACACAAAAGGAGCAATCCAATGCGTGTGCCGCGAGCGCACATCGGATCAACTGATACCCACCATACTTCCCGTTGCGGGTCGGGAGTTCTGAACAATCGAAGACTGCCTCCATATCGCGATAACGTCGGATCAGCTTAGGGCTGGCCCATTGAAAGTGCGACTCGGTGAGTTTTGCCTCGACCAGGAGCTCGCCAATTTTCATATCCACTTCAGTGCAGTCCGTCATCCCTCGATGAAGCGGGACGCGTGGCTTGAATCCAAACTCCGGCTCCGCATTCCTTTCCATCTGCAACATGCTCCGGATGTTTCTTCCGGCGAACACCCTCGGATGGCAAAAGATATTCATGAGCAACGCGTCTGAGGAGTTGGAACAATCCAGTTCTTTCCATTGCCAGTTGCAGCGAACCCGCATTCGTCTCGACGCGGTGTGCACTTTGTCGAGGCGTCTCGCCCACGCCGCGTTCGCACATATGTTCTCGTAAGAGTCCTGGTAAAAGTTTCCATGCCTCCCTCGCTCATCGCGTCCAAAGACGATGCTTGGAATCGGACCGTCAGTGCGCTCATGAAGATACCCGCAGGCTGATGCGAGCTTCAAACTGCGAAGGGCCAGCTCACTTCGTAGGCCAATGCCATATGGGACATCAATTCTCGATTGCTCATCGCGCAGCATGGTCTCTATAATAGGCGAAGATTTAGCGAATAGTGTTTGGCTTTAATTGAAACTTCTATGAGCGAATCGACGCATTTCCGGAAGATCGTCCACGTCGACATGGACGCGTTCTATGCATCCGTCGAGCAGCGCGACAATCCCGAGTTGCGCGGCCGGCCGGTCATCGTTGCCTGGCGCGGCAAACGTTCCGTCGTCTGCGCCGCCTCGTATGAAGCGCGCAAGTTTGGCGTGAGGTCTGCGATGCCTGCCGTGAGCGCCGAGAGACTGTGTCCGGAAGCAATCTTCATTCCACCCGATTTCGTGCGCTACAAGGCAGCCTCGCAGGCGGTGCGGCAGATCTTTCAAAGCCACACCGACCTGATTGAACCTTTGTCGCTCGACGAGGCCTACCTCGACGTAACCGAAAACAAGTTGAAGCTCCCGACCGCTACCCGTGTCGCGAAGATGATTCGAGAGCAGATCCGCGAAGAGCTCAATCTGACAGCCTCAGCCGGTGTCGCTCCAAATAAATTCCTGGCCAAGATCGCTTCCGACTGGAAGAAACCGAATGGACTCTTCGTAATCCAGCCGCACGAAATCCAGGACTTCCTTATGCCCCTTCCCATCGGCCGCATTCCCGGGGTCGGACAGGTTACAGAAGCCCGCATGAAGGGTCTAGGCATCACGATCGTCGGTGATCTGTATGCATTAGATGTGGCTATGCTGGAACAGCATTTTGGCCGCTATGGCCGCCGACTCTATGAACTTGCGCGCGGTATTGACGACAACCCTGTTGTTCCAAATCGCCCAAGCAAATCGATCTCTGCAGAAGACACCTTCGAGAAGGATATTCCCCTGGCGGAAGCAGAACCTCTGATCCGAAAGCTTGCAGATAAAGTTTGGCTGGCGTCGAAGCAGAACGCGCGCATGGCCCGCACGATCGTCCTCAAACTAAAGACAAAGGAGTTCAACACGCTCACCCGAAGCCTCACCCCAGCCGTCATGCCTGTCTCGATGGAGGAGTTCGCAGATATGGCGGTGTCGTTGTGCGAACGCGTGGAACTGGGACCTGCGCAGCTCTTTCGCTTGGTCGGCGTCGGCTTAAGCAATTTTCAAATTGAGCCCGAGAAGAGTGTCCCCCTGTTTGAGTGTGGATCAACCGAAAAGAACTTGCCTGCCCGCGCTTCCGACGGAATCCGCCATGAGATCGGCGAGTAGAACTTGGCGGGCTAGGATGTCAGATTGAGCTTGTTCCCAGGCTTGCGATAGAAATTTAGACAAAGGAAACGGCCGTGTCTGGGCCCTTTAGATTCCAAAAATTGGGGCGGCTAGTGGGGGTCGAACCCCTATGCCGTGCTGAAAACAAGCATCTTACTGATTCTAAAATGTCGCAGATGTCGAGAATGTCGGAGATGGCGAGATCGGTAGCACAATCTAGCACAAAAATAACCGCGCGCGACCGCCGCTCATCGGTTGAGCTTTCTGGCTTCCCGGTGATAGTGCGCGGTGAATTCCTGGGTGTGTTGCCGGAGCATTTGCCGGACACCGGTCGCGTCGATGGTATTAACGTGGAACGTAGGTTTGTAGTGCATGTGCTGGTGGACTTCGCCGCCGGTCATCTTGCCGTTGCGCGCCATCGTCCGAAGGCCGTCCATAACGCCGCCGGGGACGACGCCTTCGCCGGGCGTCAACTTCGCCGGAACGATGTCGCCGCGACCGACGCCGGGGACTCGGTCGGTCCCGGTTTCAAACGCCATAACCCCGGCGAAAGCAGCTCCGGCGAGGACCGGCGCAAGGAACGGTCCGACAACCGGCCAGCCCGATACCTGGGCATAGACGTGGCTTGCTGCGACCGAGGCGTCGCTTGCTTGCATCAACTTGCCGGATAGGATCATCTTCAGCGTGTTCTCAATGACGCCTTCGACGACTTGCTTCCCTAGTTGGTCCATAGCCGAGGCGAAGGACTGGTGGCCTTCAATAACGCTCATCAAGCTACTCGCCATTGCGTTAGCGAAAGCGTCTTGGGCCCCGAGTATTTTCTGGTTAATCTGGATTTCGGCTTGCGCCTTGATCTCGGCTTTCTTGTTTTCAAACTGCTGGAGGGTTTGCAGCTCCTTATTCTGGATTTCCTTTAGCTTGTTGTCATAGTCCTTCGAGGATTTGTCCAGCGCGGCCGCTTGCGTATGCAACGCCGTTAGGTGGATTGCCGCTTCCTTATGTGCGAAGTCCGTTTCCTCGGTAATCCTCTGCGCCATCGTCATCCGGCGCATACTGTCCTGTAATGCCGCGGCCACCTTCGCGGCGGACAGTTGAAGCATCCCCATCTTTTCAGTTTGCGCGCCTTCCTCGACGGCGGCTTCCGAGGCAAGCTTCCGGTTTTCTTCGTCGAACTGCCGGGTGACTTCGGCTTTCTGCGTCTGTAACTCCCGGTAGTTTTCGGTGTCTTGAAGGCCCAATGCTTCCTCTTGCTTCATTGCGGCCGAGATCGCGGCAAGCCGTTCGGCCGATCCTTGCCGGGTTAGCTCAATACCCGCGCGTATGCCTTCCTCGGTAGCTGCGAGATCGCGCTGATAGGTTTCGACCGATGCCCGCGCCGCCAACGTCGCCGAAGTCGTCGCGAATTGTTGCGCGATCTCGGTTTGTTGCCGTTTCAACGCTGCGTATTGGTTGTTGTAGTCCTTGCCTGATTTGTCTAGAGCGGCGATCTCGGCGGTGTTAGCCGCGAGCTGGACATCGCGCTCCCGTCCGGCGAAGCTAACATCGAGGTCGAGGCGTTGCTCTATAGACTCCCGCTTTATTTCCGCCTGGGCGTCGGCCGTGGCTTTGTCGGCGGCGACGGCTTCCATTCCCATCTTTAACTGGGACTGTGCCGCGGCGTGCGCTCCGGCGGCGGCCCGCGCGGACATCTCATTCCCGGTCGACTTGGTGGCGTTGCCTTCGTCGGCCTTTTGTAGATCGGCGATTTGTTTCGCCGCGGCGAATTGGCCGTTGAGCGCCGCGAGGATGGCTTGCTGCGCCGCTAACTCTTTATCGGTCGCGCCGCTCCAATCGCCCTTCGTGGCTTGCATCGCTTTCAGCGTTGTCTCTGCGGATTGCCGCGTCCCAGCGAGCAAATCGGAAGCGCCTTTGCTGTCGCCCTTCGCCAATAGGTTTTCGTATTGGACCCGGAATTGAGTTAAGGCATGCGTCGCGCCTTCGGCCCCGGCTCCGAAGTCATACCAGTGTTTTTTGATGTCCCCGAACGCGGCGACGGCCGCTTTGTCTATCGTCTCGAAAGACCTCAACAGCTCGGCGAAGGATTGATGGTCTATGATCTCCAGTTCTTTGTGGAGCGCGCCAAGCGTATTGTTGTTGAGGTCATCGGCGCGCTTCTGGGCTTCGAGGATGCGGAGCGAAAGCCCTTGGAAGGTAGACTCTGCGGCCGTGTCCAGCTCCGTCATGCTGTTGGCGAGCTTTTCTTGCTCTTCCTTCAACTCCTGGACGTGCTTGAACGCGGCATAAACGATCCCGCCGATCAAGGCGAAGCCCGCGACGGTAGCCGCGATAGGAAGCGCCGTCATAACAAGGGCGCTTTGGGCGTACATCCGAATAAGATCGGCCATCGCCTGGGCGTGCGCCCCGCGGATAACGTTGTCGACCAAGCCGAGGGAATGCCGGATGTCCAGCGATCCGTGTGATACGCCTTCGCCCATGTCCGCCGAGCCGCTCTTAATCTCCTGGAAAGCGGTCCGCGCGGACCGAGCGGCTTCGGCCATGCCGGACTGGAATGTCGCCGTCTTGGTCTGAAGGTCGACCGATAAAACCCATACAGGTTGAGCCATTACTTTTCCTCGCTTCGCGGAGCGCCGCAGCGTTCGATTGCTGCGGCTACTTTCGTTTGTTAGGCCGCGCGCTTAACCGGCGCACGGCGTTTGACCGACTTCGGTTCGTGTGGCTTCGACGGACGCCAACCGTCTTCAATGGCCGCGAGACTATCTGCCCATATCAAGCGGCGAACTTTCCCCGGCTTGGCTTCCGGCTCAAACGCCGTTCCGAAATCGGCGTCGGCTTTGCTAGTGTTCATACCAAAAAAGCCGTTAAGCTCCGGGTGCAGAATGGCAATGATGCGGCCATAGTGCGGGAAAAGGTTGTTGCTCATCTCGAAGCTCTCGCCCGGCACGCGAGTCTTCGTGGTGAGCACCCATCTTCCGTAATGCCAAAGACTGCCGAGGGAGGCGCGTCTCCAGCCGGACGCGCGCGCGGCGCGCAGTTCTAGGACTAGGAAGTCCAAGACTTGCCTATTGAGCGCGTGGAAACGAAGGACGCGCTTCAGCGTCGGCGATAGCTTGCCGTGCTGCGCGCGATATGCGATCAATTCTTCTACAGCGTCCATCTCTTTTCTCCTGGGAAAAAAACCCCCGGCTGTTGCTGCGAAAACAGCCGGGGTCGGTTATAGTTCTCCCGTCCGTGTGTGCGGAAGGCACGGGCCTCGCGGGGCACACGGACAGCCCGGACTCATCGGGTCAAAATTCACCCCCGCCAAGATTGAAAAGTTAGGACGAGGCCATCGTGATTGACTGGATGGCCTCGGAACGGCGGACGCGGGCGTCTACCCTCCGATAACCCAGGATGACGAGCTGACCTTGAAGCGCCTTAATCTGATCTAGAAATTTTACATTTATTCCCGATCCGCCGCGGTCCCCGATGACGTACCCCTTCGCGAAATCCCCGAAGAGAATCGGCGTCGTCGAAGCGCCAATCGCAGGCATCGAGCCGGAGTAGTAAACCGGCCGTCCGTGCAAATAGTCCTGCCCGTTTACGTTGGAGAAAACCGGCTCGAAGAGGTTAGCTTGCTTCTGGAGCTTCTTCAACATGACTCCCGTCGCTCGCCGCATAAGCCACGCCGAGTTAGGCCAATAAAGGCCGTTGAGGACGCCTTGCACGTCGTATGAGGCATCCAGCAGCGTCGAGCCGTTGGCCGCGTAGCCTGTAACCCCGGCCCCGACATTGCCGAGCAAGCCCTGCGGCCCCGCGGTGCCGTCGCCGGTTACGAACCAAGTCTCCTCTAAGGCCTGTATCGCCGTGATTAAATCGTCAACGATGAATTGCTGGAAAGCGCTCACGTCCTGTAAAAGCTCCCAGGAAGCCGTTTCCGAGTTGCCGATCATGTAGGCATTAAGCGTGGTCTGGCTCAAGGTGGGGTCGGCCTCATTGAAGCTGACCGGAGACGCTCCCGACTCCACCTTGATTGCGGCCGTCCCAAAAGAACCCTTAACCGGGATTCTGATGTCCGCCGTGGTTGGAATGACCAATGCGAGTTGGCGCACGGCCATCTCTTGCGGTGCCAGGGGGACAATTCGGCTATCAGTGTTTATCGGAACCGCATAACCGCCGGTCGAGCTTCCACCCTCATACAGGCTTGCGCTGGTTCTCTCGCCGCCGCTTGCGATCCATTCGTAAAAGGCATCGAAGTAGGCGGCTGAAAAGACCTTTTGCTCTCCATAGTCGATTTGGCTCTTTCGAGTTGCGCCCGGGCTTCCTGAGGACAAGACTCCCCCACTCCCTCGGGACAATCTGACTGTGTTCCGTGCCGCCGCTGCGGCGATCTGGGCATCAATCGCTCTGACGGCGGTCAGAGCCATGTCCGACTCCTGAGACTCCCCGGCGGTTAGTGAGCGGTTAGCGGACTCAGCGGCTTTGACGATGCTCTCCGCTTTGTTCAAAGCGAATGCTCGCTCCTGTTGGAGGGTGAGCATGTTAGGTCCTGCGGGCAATCCGTGGGTGTGCATTTGTTTTTCTCCGGTTTCGTCCGTCTTGCCGTCCCGCATCGAGAGGCGCATCGGTCAGGATCGCGGCTTTTTCCGCGATCTCGGTTGGCGTTTATGCGTGGGCCTAATCCCGTCGTGTCGACGTAGCTAGCCCTGAAGTGATGCGGACCTTTTTATCCGCACAGCACGAAACTTTGCGACGAGCTAGACCGTGTGGCGCTCGTCTGGCAGTTGATACAGCCGCTCTAGGAACGGGACCGCGCCGCCGGGGAGATAGGCGCGGCGATCCGTGTTTGCGCCCGTGTTGGCGTCTGCACTTTCAGGCGCGGCAAGAGTCCGCACAAAGCGTGCGACGAAATCGGCGCGGAGCCGCTGAATCGTTGGGGTGTCTAGCGGATAGTCGAGTGCGGCTGTCGGGACGCCACCAACGAACCCGATCACGCCGATGAAATACAAGCCGCGCGCCGTCGCAATTTGGACCTCAAGGCTTTCCGGGGCTATGGGGGTCAATCGGTAGACGCCGGTTTCGGTGCGGCCGAGGATCGCGGCGACTGCGTTGAGGCGGCCGGGCAAGTCCATTTGGTACGCGAACGATTCAACATTGAGGGGCTGCATCTTTGTGTTCCTTATTAGCCTGTTTTCAAATAAACACGGTATGTACCGCGTTTCATTGATCGCGGACTTACTTTTCAAAGACTACGGGTTTGGTGTCAATTAACGCAAGCCGGTTTCGGTTGTCTTTTTCCGTAGCAGCCCGATTTTTCCCAAATGATACCCTTATTTTTCGGCCTAAATTACCGGCCGCTTGTTCTAGCCAGGCTTCACGCTTTTCAAAGAATACGGAATGGAGCGACATTAACGCAAGGGCCGTTTGTCACTATTACCTCGTTAGCTCTGATTAATTGTCTTGTACAACCGCGTTTGTTTAGGTAGTCTGTAATAACGATGATAAGAATTGAGCACAACGGCATGACATACCTCTGCGATACGGTTGACGAGGCGGTGAGGCTCGGCCAGTCGCTTCAAGTGGCGCTTCCCAGAATCGAGGACAAGTTTGCGGCAGAAGCTATACCGCCGGTGGCTCGGATGTGGACGCCCGATCTATACCGACGGTTTTACGAACGCCTCAGCGAGCCGCAGAGAAGGGTGCTGGACGTTTTCATGGATAGGGGAACCGTTCGCGCCGACTATCTCTGCGAACGGGCCGGGGTGCCTAGCTCACAGGCGCTAGCGGGAATTTTGAGCGGTATGTCAAGGCAGGCGGTTTCCCTGGGGTTGTCTCCTCGTATGGTGTTCGAGATAGACACAACCCGACGTGCCGCTGAAGGTCGAGTGACCGTTTACTCCCCAGATGCGCGGATGCTCGAAGCCGCACACGCAAGCATGAAAGATCAACCGGCGAGCGGCGGGGACTCCCCGCCGGAAGGCGCATGATGTCCCGGCGCAGCTCCGCGCGGACATCGATGCCAACTTCGGCTAAGGTTGCTGATTCTTGAGTCTTGATGAGCGCCCGAAGCTCGCTTTCGCGCACCATCGTTCGCCCACCGACCTTGACCCGAGTTAGTAGCCCGCGCCAAAACCAAACGCGGATCGTGGAGGGAGCGATCCCGCCGAGGAATGCACCGGCTGACTCAACGCCGTGAAGCGGGTCGTTTGCAGTGTGGTTCTTGAAGGATTCTTGCGGCATAATTTCTCGATTCTTTAGCCGTTCTCAAAAGGCATTTCGTAGGTGACTTGGCACGAAACACACATCATCGAAGATGGTGTTTGTTGAGTCCGAGTACGTCGCTGAATGGATGGGTGGATTCTGGATTCTATATATAGGGCATCCATCCACTATTTTGGCTACTTTTCGGAGTGTTTTAACCCCTTCGTCGACTGGATATTTTTCACCCGCCGGAACGTTCCAACCCAGGCATGTCCGCGACTGATTTCCATTTCGGAAAGCTCCCCGGCTAAAACCCGATTCGAGACTTCCGGCTCGGCTTGGCAACGTCGAACGATGTACGCTTTTGCGTCTTCGTCCCGCCCGTCTTTGTTGCCCTCGGTTTTCTTTTGCAGTTTGGCGCTTTCATCTTCCGGCGTAATCCTCCGCATGATCCCGGATTCGCCGTTTGAAACGGCTTCAAATGGTCGGCTCTCAAAATCCCGTTGCTTTACGTTCTCGATGTAGCTCGGCGATTTATACGGCTCGTCTTTGTCCTGGAGCCGGGTTGCCCAGCAACTCGCAATTGACGCGCCAAGCTCGCCGGAGCCCCGCATAACGTTTTCAAGCGTCAAGTCGTCGCTGCTGGCCGTGCCCTTGGTCGCGTGGTATAGGACGACGACGCTATGAGCGCCGCCGCGCTGGCCGATGATCGTCGCAGCGGCGTTTTTCCTCGGTCGCTATTTGAAGGCGATAGAGCAACGGCTAGAAAAAGCGGAGACGAGTTTAGACGCTTTGATATCGCGTCATATGCCCGCGATTCACCGCGCACTTTCCGAGATTATGCGGCTAGTTCAAAGCGAACGTCTACGACGCTAGATAAAGTGCATTAGCTTGACCGTGGCAACGGTTTGAAAAAGTTAAGCATACTCCCTAGCACGTTTCTACGATGCCTTTTCTTGAGGCTGCAAGGCACATTCTAGGCGTTCACTCAGAAAGGCTAGTTTCGTGGTTGTCGATGCGCTGTTGAGATTCGCTCATATAGCCGCTCACGTCGCGCTAGTTGTGTTGTTGTGCGTCTTGGTAGTGTTGTTCGGTGTTGTCATCTGGAGATCGCTTGCGAGTATGTAGCGGAGCTGGTTGTTTACGTGCTGTCGCAGACAACGTTAGATTCTGCGATGAATGCAAACCCGCAACTAACAATGTTTCTAAGATTCACTCAGTTAGTGACGGCGACCGTTATTCATTTCTGTATCGCGGGTTGCGTTGGCAACGTGTCCGCCTTGTGGCGATTCGGGCTTGCCCTTTGTGCGCGCTGTGTGAGACGGCGCTAACGGCGATTGTTGATCACATAGTCCCGAGCGGCGTTGCTATAGGACAGGCCCAGGCGAGCGGTCGCTGGCCGTTGGATCGGTATGCGGGCTTCTACTTTCTTACCAATCTACAGGGCTTGTGTCGCAAGTGTCATGCAATCAAGACGCTAGCGGACAAAGCTCATCTAGGAAATTGGCCAGACGTGGTTGAATCGGAGTTAAAACGAAAGGTTAAGCTATGGTCATTCGCATAGGTTAACCATAGTTAACTAGCTAAGTGCAATAGAATCAACCAGATCGGGTCAAAATCTTGACGACCGATGCTCGAAAAGACCGCCGCCAACATGAATTTGTGTGATTTTTGCTAAAACCGAAAAATATCGTTTAATTATTACACTGTAGTTGGTAAAACCAACTAAACAAAGGACTTTTCCAATGCCGCGACTTCGAACCGACAAAAATCTCGTCCCAGGGCACCCCGTGAAACCCGATGCCCTCAGCGAAGCCGCCTCAAAGCATTGGTATCGCCTCGCGGCCGACATCGGCACGGCCGGGATTTTGCTTTCGACCGCGCACGCCGCGACGTTGGCCTTAGCGGCAGAGATCGCGGCCGATATCGACGACGCGCGCGAAGTCGTCCGCATCGAAGGGTCATACATCCAGGGACAAACCGCGCTCGTCATGCATCCGGCCGCCCGCCGCATGGACACTTTGCGGCGCGACTATATCAAGGTCCTAGCAATGCTGGGCATCCGCGCGGCCGTCGCATCCGCTCCGGTCGACGAAGACGAATCGCTAGAAGACACGTTGGACGGCTAATGACGATCCTTTACGTTGAGACAATCGACGGCTCGCGCGTCGTCCCGTTCGTCGCGGCCGCGTTCATTTGCGCGAGGACATGAGGCGGAGTAAGCAGACACGCGATTGGGAGCACGTTCTTTGTACGCATGTCCCAGAGGGTACACCCTTCGGTCCTAATTTTTACGACGGGCCCAAGCGCCACATTCTGTCCAGCTCGATCACCGCTTTATTCTGCGCCGGACCGACGTAATCCGGCGCGTACTCCGCAAGCGCCTTTTCAAGATCGCGGATTCGACCGCGCGCCCACCACGCTATCGTCCCGGCATCTACGGATGCCGGCTTGCCCTTGTCCAGTTTGCGAAGCTCGGCAGCAAAGTTAACAATTCTCACGGTCATAGTTCGTTCTCTTTCTTGAGGCGTGCTAAGTGGCGTAAGTGGATGCCCCGGCCGTCGGGAAAGGGCGAAGACGACAACTAACCACCACGGCCGGGCAGCTTGGCCGCTCCTGTCCGTTGCGGCTTTGACCCGGTGGCCGTAGACCACGATCCGCTAATCAAGTCGTCGAGCCGATCCTGCCGTGACTGAACCCACTTCGCATAATGCTTCTCCGTCGTCCTAATGCTTTCGTGCCCCAGCGCCCGGCTAACCTCTTCTACCGGGACACCACGCGAAAGCAGATCGACGGCGAAAGTGTCGCGAAGTCGATGCGAGAGCATGTGTCCCTCGCTCGGAATGTTGGCCGCTTCAAAGACGGGACGGATGTAACGATTCGCCCAGGTCTTGGCTATAGTCTCGCCGGTACAATCTCCCGTCCAGAAGAAATACCGGGGATTGTCGTTCGTGACCGCTAACAATTCCTCGGCGACGGCCGCCGGGATGACGACGGAAATGTCCGTTCCGGTTTTCTGTCGAGTCGCCCGGATGCGGTAGAGCTTCCTTCGCTCGTCGAATTGGATCGCATCGCGTTCCAGTGTCACGGCGTCTCGGATTGCCAACCCAGACCATCTCATGAGCTGTAATAGGGCGTGAATGCGCGCGGCGGTTTGCGGCGTCAACGGCCGCGTTTGTTTACCGTCCCACCTCCGCGGCTCCGTCGCATGAACGGCGGCCAGCAACCGCGTGTATTCCGCCTCGGTCAGCGGCAGCGTCGGCGGCTCGTCGACCTTGATCTTCGGAATGGCTGGGACGCGAGGAATCCATTGCGCCTCGAAGCAATAGCGAAGGAAGGACCGGCAACGCTCCCGGACTTTGCTCCGCGTGTAACTAGAAGGATAGTGGGCCTTCCACGTCGCGCTATAGCCGGTGAGAAGTTCCCGCTCGACGCCTTGGATGGTGAACACGCCGTGACGCTCGCAATACCGAGCGAGTCGGTCCAGCTCCAGCGTGTATTTCTTGAGGACGCCTTCGGTCACGCCCTGGACGCGCTTGTCCGTGAGAAAGGTGTCGATGCAGCTCTGAATGTCTCGGGATGGATCGACCGGCCGAAGACGGCCCGCGAGCTGATCTTCAAGCGTCCGCTTCAGTTCTTCAGCTTCGGCCCAGCTACGCGTCCCAGCCGTTTGCCTGTGTTGTTTGCCGTTGGCTGTCCACCGGAAATGCTTGCGGCAGTCGCACCGTTTAACGAACTCATCCCCGGCATACTTGCACCCGGATGAGTGGCGGACAAAGATCGTGACAACAGACGCGGGCGTGCTCATTCTGCGAAGACGCTAGCACAGAATTAGCACAACTTTCTACTACTATTTGTTATCTTGTTTGTTTTGAATGGTTTAAGTGTGGGGCGGCTAGTGGGGGTCGAACCCACGACATCCGGATCCACAGACCGGCGTTCTGCCACTGAACTATAACCGCCATGTGACTCCTGAGTATACCATCCGAGAGCTTGGCGAATCATGCTTCCGACGCTCTCCCAGCATCTCAGATCCATCTGCCAGGCTGCGCTTGAGGTAGTCTCACAAGCAGCAGATACCAGCGCCAATGCCATCGCCGAAACAACCCGAAGTCCTCCCTCCCGGCGCTGCATTTGCGGGGTCGCGCCTGGGCTCGGGCGGGCGCCTTTTCAGCAATGAAAACCTCGACATCCTCGCCCATCTGCTCGACGACTGCTTCCGCATTCCCGGAACCCAGATCCACTTCGGTCTCGACGGAATCATCGGCCTCGTGCCCGCGATCGGTGACGTACTTGCAGGCCTCGCCTCGTGCATCCTGATCTTCGCCGCCTGGGTTCGCGGCGTGCCTTATGTGACCCTCGCTCGCATGACCGCGAATCTCGCCATCGACGTGACCGTCGGCGCAATTCCCTTTCTCGGCGACGCCTTCGATATCGCGTGGAAGGCCAACCGCCGCAACTATAAGCTGCTCGTCCGCCACATCGAGCAACCCCGCCGCCACACCTGGAGAGACTGGCTGTTTCTGGCAGCGCTGGCGGCGATTCTTATGGCCGTCTTCCTCGTGCCTCTGCTGGTGCTCGCATGGATGATCGACTGGCTATTCCATCACATGGGACCGGCCTACTAGCAGCCTCAGGCACCTCGAAGAACCTCTACGCTGCGATACAATCGAACTATCGGGGCGTAGCGCAGCCTGGTAGCGCATCTGCTTTGGGAGCAGAGGGCCGGGGGTTCGAATCCCTCCGCCCCGACCATCTAACCTCTTCCCTTTCAATAAGTTTGACCGAGCCACAGGGTTGGGATACGAACTGGGATACGAATTTGCCGTGGGAGAGCCCCATGCAAGTGAATATCACCAAGCGTATCGACACCCCGGAAGGCAGACGCTTCTGCCCCGTCATCCTCGGCGCGGGAGGCCGGATCAAACCTGACTGGATTCTGGTCAATGACCGTCAGGAAAAGCACCCGGAGGGTGCCTACTACCTCGACTGGACCGAAGACGGAGTCCGTAGGCGCATGTCCGCCGGCACCGACGCAACCGCTGCGTACACCTGCCGAAACAGGAAGCAATCGGAGTTGGAGGCGATTGCCCAAGGGCTGGAGGTAACCAATCCCATCGAGGATGATTCCCGCCTTCGCCTTCGAGCTGCAGCCGAGGATTTCCTCGAAGACATTCAACTCTCCCGGCAGAGAAAGACTTGGCTGGGGTACTGCCTCTCACTGAAGTACTTCAAAGATTGCTGCGCCAAAACCTACGTCGAAGACATCGAGCGAAAGGATCTCCTTCGCTTCGCCGTCTTTCTACGCGACGAGAAGGAGCTCTCACCCCGCAGTGTTCATAACAGATTCGCCGAGGTGCTCACCTTCCTCGAAGCTCAGGGAGTGCCGAAGCTTATCGGCAAGAACGATCATCCCCGCTTTGTCGACCAGGAAGTTCAGATATATGAAGACGACCAGCTATCAAAGCTCCACGGGATCTGCTCACTCTATCACGGCACGCTGTACGATTTTTTTCTCATGAGTGGCTTTCGCGAACAGGAGACGATGCACCTCTTATGGGATAACATTCGCTTCAACGCAAACATCGTCGAGATGCGCTGGAAGCCTCTGTTCCAATGGACGCCGAAGGCCTACAAGGAACGCGAAGTTCCGGTCCCCACCATCTTGCTGGACAAACTGGACGACTACCGGTGTGCGCTGCCGGCCAAGCGTGCCGCAGCCAAGGCTTTGGTCTTCAGCACGGCCAGCGGAAAACGGGACAAGCATATGCTTCGAGCCTTAAAACGCAATGCCAAGAAGTCTGGACAAAATCCGGATGACTTTTGGCTCCACAAATTCCGCGCGACCTTTGCAACCACTCACCTTCAGGCAGGCGTCGATCTTCGAACGGTGATGACGTGGATGGGACAGACCAATCTCGAAAGCATCATCCGGTACCTGAAACCGGCGAGAAACTCGACCCTCATCGACAAGGTCAACTCGAATTTTGCCAGCCACGAGAGGCCCAGGCTCCGGCTTGTCAGCGATGTGGCCTGAGTCCGTAAGCGTTCCGTGACAAGACAATTGGGAATTTTGACCGAATTCCAATTTTGCGAGATGGTCTCCCAATCCCGCTTCTTCCGGGACTCCGGAGATACCGATGATCCTCGCTGAAATCATTGAAAGCAAGAAAGAAGCTCTTCGCGTGGCAGAGGTCGCTCAAATCCTGGACCTGTCGATCAAACAGATCTACAGGATGGCCGCAAAAGGACAAATTCCCTCTCTCAAGATTTCCAATTCAATTCGATTCGATCCTCATGATGTTGCAGTGTGGTTGAGAAATCAATCCAGTACAAAACTCATTTCGGCAATTTCGCTACCGAGCCGTTCTTACCTGAGGCGAGGTAATGACCGACAACTCAACCATGCACGGCGCATTTGACCGAATATTGCCCTCGCTCCATCCTTCCGGGATCGAGGAGGCAGAATGGCGATCTCAATCAAAGCGCGTGGAGTGGCAGATGTTTGATTCCCTGCAAAACCTCTCCAGCAAACTCGCCGCTACGGGCTACTTCATCGACCCCGTAATGACCCAAGTTGTATTTCTGGCCGCGCAGCTCCAGAAGCCTTTGCTACTCGAAGGGCCGGCAGGCTCTGGTAAGACGCAGTTGGCCCTCTCGGTTGCTGCGGCTGCGAGTACACACGTCGAACGGCTGCAGTGCTATCGCGGTGTGACGGAAGACAAAGCGATCGGCCGCTTCGATGAGGGGCTGCAGCGGCTCTACATGGAGTTCTCGAAAGGCCAGCACGAGAACTGGCAGACCGTACAAGCAAACCTCAAGGGACGCGACTTCTTTCGGCCTGGTCCTCTGATGCGTGCGCTCGAATGCGACCGGCCATGCGTGCTGCTTATTGATGAGTTGGACAAGGTGGACGATGGTTTTGAGGCGATGCTGTTAGAAATCCTGTCCGCCTGGCAGCTGTCGATTCCTGAGTTTGGCACCGTGACTGCGAAGAGCATCCCCTTTGTCGTGCTCACCAGCAATGAAGAGCGCCGGCTAGGCGACCCAATCCGTCGGCGCAGCCTCTATGTGCGCGTCGAGCACCCGACCCCGGAACGAGAAGCGGAGATTATCGCCAGCCGCACGCCGAAGGCCGATGAGAAGTTTCACCGGGAGATGGCGGGGATCGCACTCTCGTTTCGCAACTATTCCCTCGAAAAGCCGCCGTCGGTTTCGGAGATGATCGACTTTGCCAACGCCCTCCAGTTGCTCGGAACTGATCACGTAACCGCTGAGCATCGCGATGTTCTGCTGCCTTTCTTGGCTAAAACAGATGGTGCCGGACGAGGGCGCATCTGGAGCGATCTACATCTTCGATAGACAGCGCGATCAGTGGTTCATGTTGTCGTTCGAAGCGTGTGAAGACCAGTTCACCGCAGAGAAGTTTGACCGCGCATTTACCGAATACGACCTGTTCCGCTTAGTCGAACAGCCCGGTCTACTGCTCGCCCAGGTGCAGACTGGCAACGCCTGACTCAATCCCTTTCCGCTTGTCCCCACACAGTTTGATCAACCTACCAAACTCCAGGAGGAATTTGACATGCGTATGTCCGCAAGCCGTATTCGCTCGATCAATCGCAGCGTCGCCAAAGTCAACGGAATCATCTGTGGCGAGTCCGACGCTCCCCGGCGGGTCTATGTTGAAAGCATAAAGCTTCCGCTCTCCCGCATTCCGCCGCACACGATCAGGATCGTCGCCGTGCCAAAACCCCTCAGCGCCTGAAAGCCATATCCGGAATCGGCGAGTCTCTTCACTCGCTGATTCCGGGCAAATTTGACCGAGTTTCGGACCCGGGATACAACCACACAACGAATGAAGGAGGCACTCTGCCATGTATGCCAAATTCTGTGTGAGCCGGGACACGGCAAACAGCTTTATACGGCTCTTCGTGAACCGGCGCGCTTACGCAATCCAGGCCGAGCAGGCGCTGCCGAATGGTTCGGTTCCCTATTACCGGGCGCGCGACTGGCAGACTAAAGAGCCGAACCAGCTCGACGATGGCGTGGTGCGCATGCACCTCAATGGCGATATCACCATCAGTCTGTATGCAATAAATCCCGAGACCCAGCGCTCGAAATGGGTTGCTATCGATGCGGACTTTGATGGGGCCTTGGAATCGCTCTTTCAACTCCAATGGGAACTGAAGCAGGACGGAGTGGACGCGGCCCTAGAACAATCGCGGCGCGGCGGTCATCTCTGGATCTTCACCGCCGAGCCTTTGTTGGCTTCCGAGTGCCGCGTCTACGTCTATAACCTCGCGCTCCGGCTCGGCGTTCCGGTCAAAGGCGGCGGCCTCAAGGAAGGCATCGAGGTCTTCCCGCGTCAGGATCGGCTTGAAACCGGAGAGTTCGGGAATGCCATCCGCGCTCCGCTCGGAGTACACCGGAAGACCAACCGTCGCTACTGGTTCTATGAAGCCGACCTCACCCCGGAGGCCCAACTCGCCTACCTTGATGGATTGACGAAGCTGACAGAGGCCCAGCTCAGAACGTTCATTGCTGGTATGACTCTTCCCGAAGCATACAAGCCGGTCGTCGCGGCGCCATACACTTCGCCGGCCTCAAGCGCACCGTACCCGGGGTTCCGGATTCTCAACTACGTAAGGCCGACCCGCAAGGACAGCCGCAACTGGTGGGCAAGATGTCCCTCTTGCGCCACAGGGGGGCACGACCGTTCGGGCGACAACCTCGCCATTCAGATTAAAGATCCACGCTTCTACAAGTGCTGGGCCGGCTGCACGAAAGAGGAGATTCGCGCCGCCCTGGGTCAACCAATTCGCAAGCGCGCGCTGGTTTAGGGGGCAAGAGTGATGAACATCCCCAAAAAACGGAACCCGACACCCGCCACGTCACGTCACGCTCCCCACGGGCTCACGCTTCCGGCCACCGTGCTAAAGGCGCTTCAGAAGCGAGGCATCTATTGCACACCCGGTATTTCGCTCGAACACCAACACTTGGCCAAACGCTATGTGCTTCGCGGAGTGGAATCGGGCGGCGCGGTCTCCGACTTAGGCAGGGCGTGTGCCTTCGTCGCGGAGGATGGAGCCCCTCTGCCATGGTTGCAACGCCTCAACTCGATCTCCGTGAACGGCCGCCATGCCATTTTTCTTGCGGAAAGTATCGTGCGCCTGGAGATGTTGCGCAGCCTGCAGTGCTGCGAGTTGGCGATCACGCTCCATACTGTGGCGACTGTACCCGGTCGTCAACGTCCAGAGATTTCTTCGAGACTACTGTTTCGCGGACGCGATGGCGTACTCGGTTTCGATCTTTGGAAGCCGCAACACCAAGCACTCCAGGGAAAGTTAGCCCCTGTCTTCTATAACCGCGCTGGAGAGGTCCTCGAACCGCCCGCGCGCTTTGACGAGGCGATCCGGAAGGTCACGATGGCGGTCTGCTGTGTCGGTTGCAAGCATGTGCATTTGGGAGTGCCGCCAGCATAGACGGAAGAATGCAATGCGAAAGCTGGACCAATTTGCGATCACAGTAGGCGAGCCGAACTGGAAACCGCTTGAGCTCGCTGTACCAGCCTGCGAGTTCGAGAACTTCATGTACATGGGCCGCGCCGGGGAGATCGAACTGTATAAGCACCGGCTGACGCGGCGATACCTCAATATCGGGCGGGACCCACACAAGTTTTACCGATACCTCGACGGTAACTATGTCGAGATCGCGCGAACAACGGCGCTCGAACACGTGCGCGGCTGAAACATCATCGGAGGAGCACCATCATGTCAAAGGGCATCAACAAAGCCTTCTTGCTTGGCCATGTCGGCAAGGACCCGGAAATCCGGTCCACCAACGGCGGCAGCATTGTCGCCTCCTTCTCGCTGGCGACCGCAGATCGCCAGAAGGACGGCCAGGGCAACTGGCACGACAAGACCGAGTGGCACAATCTTGTCGCGTTCAACCGCACCGCCGAGATCGTCCGCGACTATGTCAGTAAGGGATCGCAACTCCTGGTTGAAGGCAAGATTCAGACCCGTGCATGGGATGACCGGGAAACCGGGCAGAAGAAGTACCGCACCGAGATCTTCGTGTATGACCTGACCCTGCTAAGTGGCCGTTCCGACGAGCCGAGCCGGAACTCTGGTTATGGCAGAGGCAATGGTCGTGCATCGGCAATAGCGTTCGGTCAGGAGCAAAATGCGACCGGCACGGACTATCTCGATCAGGGCATCTCCGACGATGACATTCCCTTTTGAGCGGTCATGATGACGGCGGCAATGGCGCTCTTCGCAGTCTGTTACGAAACGCGGTTGTTCTGTTCGAAAGAGCGCTCCCTACTGGGAGCGTTCTTCGTTTTGGAGTTGGGTTGGATCATGCCGGGGTGAGTTGGCGGGTGAACTTCACCGCCCCGAGGACATTGATCATTCGTTTGAGGTTGTAAGCCATGACTGCGAGGCTGATTTCGGTCTGTGCGCCGCCAGTGCCGCGGAGCAACAGGCGGGGGTGACCGAAGATGTGGTACTTAAGAACCGCGAAGGGAAGCTCGACAGTGGATCGTCTGAGCCTCATCGCTTCCGGGGTAGCGCGCTGGTGCATGCGGTTGAGCGCATCCTCATCCAGCAGCCGAGTCAGGATGCGAGCTGAGGTCTGTGTGCAACGCGCCTTGATCGCGCAGCTACCGCAGTCAGCGGCATTGGCGCGATATACGACGGCCTTGTTTTTGCGTTGAAGTTGCTTGCGCCGGATAATCTTGTTCGCCGGGCAGAGATAGGTGTCGGTCCCGGGCTGGTAATGGAACTGCTCACGGCCAAACAACGTGCCGTCTCCCTGGTTGTTGACGGCGCGCTTGACAGGCACATGCGGCAGGATGGCTGCCGCTTCGCAGCGCGCCGCCTGCTCGCCGTTTGCGTAGCCGGCGTCGGCCACGACCTTTAATCTCTCGGCGCCGAGCGCCTTCTTCGCAGCTTCTGCCATCGGCAGTAACTGCACGTTGTCTCCTGCCTCCAGCGTCACGGCATGGGCGACGATCAGCGCGTGCTCGGCATCAACTGCAGTCTGCACGTTGTAGGCAGGAGCCTTGGTGCCTGCAACGGGCATAAAACGCGCCTCCGGCTCCGGATGTCGCTTCAGCTTCTCCAGTGCAACCTGCACAGCGGACGGATCAACGACTGTCTGCTGCTCTTCGTCTGCTTGCTCCATGCTATCCAGATAGCGCTCCAACGCCTGTCGCTCACGCACACTGTCGGCACTGGAAACAGCGCGGAACTTCGTGCCATCGATGGCAACCCACTCCCCGCGAATCAGGCCGCAGCTCTGCGCAAACCGCACCAACTGCGCTCCGGCAGCCGTAACCGCCTCTCGATGCATCCGCCGAAACTCGGCAATCGACTTGTGATCCGGATAGAGCCGCCCCAGCAGCCACATCAACTCCACATTACGGCGGCACTCGGCTTCCAACCTTCGCGAGGACCGGATCGTGTGTAAATAGCCATACAGATACAGCTTCAGCAGGTCGCGTGGGTCATAACCTGGACGGCCCGTCTCCGCGGCTTCGGATCGCTCGAAGCCCAGCTCACTCATCGCAAGACCTTCCACAAACGCGTCAATCACACGACACAGATGATCGGGCGGAACAAGATCATCCAGCACCACCGGAAACAGGGTTCCCTGACTGCGCCCATCCCCTCGGATATATCCCATAAACGAAGATGCCCTCGCTCTCGCAAGGGCATCTTCTCATCTATTCAGGCAAACCGGAAGAGTTTCGTAACAGACTCTTCGGAGCGCCATTTTCATTAAGGAGCTGCGACGATGGCAACCGAAGAAGTCAAGTCAACCCCTGACCTTCAATCCCTGTTCACTCCACTGGCGGAACCATTTGATCCTTCTGAGATCAAGTGGCGGGTCACGCACACGACGCGGGATGGTAGCCGCGGAGCTGTCATCGCTTTCGCGGACCCTCGCGCCTACACGGACCGGCTCAACCAACTTTTCACCCCTACCGGTTGGACACGCGGATATGAGGTTTCCACGGTATCGGCCGTGACCCGCATGAAGAAAGGCAAGCCGATCCAGACCGGCAAGGTGTTGGTAACCTGCACGCTGACCATCACCGGACTGGGATGCCATGCCGGCAGCGGAGAGGAGTGGGCCGATGAGGAGAATGCGTTAACTGCGGCGGAAGCACAGGCTTTCAAACGGAGTTGCGTCTGTTTCGGGTTGGGCCGCTATCTCTATAACTTCGCCGAGATGTGGGTTCCCCTGAACCAACACCGCCAACCGGTCGAGTTCCCTAAGCTTCCACACTGGGCGCTGCCAAAAGAGAACCCCACAGGCAAAACCCACCCGGCGGCTGGCTTGCGGACTCAAGTAGTACAAAGAGGTCCGATCGATCAGAAGACCACGGTAAGGATTGAGGGGTTCCGGCGCATTCTGGGAGACCCAATATACGGTGAGATTCTGCGACGAGTCGCGCATGCGCAACGGGCGATCGACATCCCCAACGCGCAGGCGCAGGCTCAAGTCGCCGATGCAATGGAGCGAGCCTCGCGCGGAATCCGCAAGGCGCATTCCCTTTCCGAGTCGATCGGCGACACGCAATTCGTTTCCCTTCTGGACCGGTTGCACATTGGCACAATCAGCGCGATCCCGAGTCTCGAATCATTGAAAACGATTGTCTCTGAGCTCGAGAGTCTCGCCGGGAGTCCTGCCGCCTGATTCTTCAACGAGGGCAACAACGGCCCCTAGAACAACGAGGAATTTGCACCTCAGTCCCCGTACTCCAGGTTGGAGTCGACGTCTATAGTTCCGGGCGCCCCGCCACCCGCGGTCGCACGGATAATCCGAAACTCCTCAGTCAATCAAATCCACTCACATTCCAGGCGCTAAAGGAGGTTCGATGGAGCCCGAAGAAGCGGGCCGTCAAACATTCGTTGAATTTGTCCTGGCTCTTCTCGAAGAACGCTTTCCATGGCTAGGTTCAAGACAAGACGAACCTGTCAGCGGCGCGGACGCTGTGGATGAGCTCACAGACCTCTACAGGTCGTTGACAGAGCAGCGCGGCCGGTCGAATCGCAAAGACGCTGGCACCGAGTCGTAAATGAAAACGGCCAGATACCACAAAGCTGGCTGCCAGCCGATGGAGGCGCTATGCGGAATGTGCGGATGATCCGGACGGAACCCGATTTGATGTGGATCCCGGTGGAGAAGGCGGTCTACTGCGAGAATTGTGAGACCGTCTCTTCGTCGAGCGGAAGGCGCTGCGGGCTTTGCGGATCGGAGCACATTGTTCCATTGACCGCGTCGATGCCGGAGCCATGGGACCCAAGCCCGACACCCGCCGTCATATTGGCAGCCTAGCGATCAGACTATCGGAACCCTCGCTTTGATACTCGGCGATTTGGCGCAAACTGAGAGCGCTGGCGGTATTCCCGACTAACGTCCGGGAGCACTATTCGAAGGGGGCCCCGCCGTCTCAGTCTTCGCGCAGCAGGATCAGAGGATTAACGGACAGCGCGCGTTGCGCCGGAATCCACGTTGCCAGCAGTCCGAGCAAGGCCATTGCCACCACAACCCCGGCCAGTACGAACGGATCACGCGGTGTAGCCTGGTAAACGATGAACGCCAGCACGCGAGTGGCGAGAAGCCCTAAGGCCAGCCCCGCGGCAGATCCGATTGCGAGCAACCTGAAGGGCCGCCCCAGCGCCGCGTGCAACACTTCCTTGCGCGGCGCGCCGAGGGCTATGCGAATACCGAGCTCGCGCAGCCGCTTGCTTACCGAATACGCCGCCATCCCGAAGATGCCGGTAATCGACAGCATGGCGCCCATCAGCCCCAGCACGCCCAGCGCCATGGTCGCCGCTCGCGCGGGAAACAGCACCACCTCCAGCATCTGAGTCAACGTCTGCGTGTCAACCGGCAGTCCCGCATCCAGCTCGCGCACCGTGTGCCTCATGGCCGCGGCAAGCTGTTGCGGATCGCGCTTCGAGCGTACCACCAGAAAGGCCGCACTCGCCGGCGACTGCAGAAAGGGAAGAAACATCGCTGGCTGCTGAACTTCAGTGAGGGACATGTATTTTCCGTCCTCCACAACGCCCACGACCTGGACGCTGGTTCCGTCCTGCAGCCTGTAATTCCTGCCTATCGAGCCGGCGACCGAGCCAAACATTGTCCCGGCAAAATCGCGATTGATGATGGCTACGGCGGGCGCGTTCTTGTCGTCCTGCCAGGAGAAGCTTCTACCCGCCAGCAGGGTTGTGCCCGCAGCTTCGAAGTATCTCGGAGATACCTCGTACCGGAAAGGCATGGCAGCGGCGTTCGGAGGCCTGAGATCGCTGGTTTCTTCCTTGTATACTTCTGCCCGGTTGCCGGCGGTATAGACCAGGGGAGGGTAACCATTCACCAGTCCCACAGATTCCACTCCGGGAATCGTCCCTATTGCGTCGATCATCCGCCTTTGCATCTCGGGCACCTTGTCGGCGCTGTAACCGGCCGTAGCTGAGATCCACGCCTGCCGTCATCGTGTCGCGCGGATCGAAACCGAACTTGCTGTGCAGCGAGCGTACAAGCCCTCGCACGGCCACCAGCGAAGACGTGACCAGAACCGCGCAAATCGCGATCTGAACGACGAGCAGCACATCGCGGACCGTCAGCCTGCGCCCAATCCTGGCGCTCGATCCCGCCTTGACGATCTCGTATGGATTGGCGTTGAGGATCTGGCGTATCAGCACAATGCCGAACAGGAATCCGCTGAACAGAGCCAAACCCAAAGCCACCACGTAGAGCATGGCATCAGGGGTGACCGGCAGGTGTAGCGGAACCCCGGGAACGGGCTGCCAGATGCTCATCTTGCGCAACAGCATGAAGCTGACCAACAGTCCCGCAGCGCCACCGGCGAGGGAGATCAGCAGCGCTTCGGTAAGCAATCCGCGCAGGATGCGCTTGCGGCTCGAGCCAAGCGCGAGGCGCAGAGCCACCTCACGTGAACGGTCGGCGGCGCGTGCCGCAAACAGGCTGCCCAGATTGGCGCACGCAGCCAGCAGGATCAGCCCGGAAAGCACCATCAATCCGGCAACGAACGCCCGCACCGCGGGACCAAACGACGTCAGGCCCTCCCGCGACAGCGCCGTGTCGTGGTGAACTATCTCTCTGGGATAAGTTTTTTCCAGATATCCGTTCACGGCGCCCACATCGGCGACGGCCTGAGCGGGAGTCACTCCTGGCTTCAGGTGTCCTAGCGCCTCGAAAACCGCATGTTCGGTCTCACGCGTGTTCAGGCTCGGCGCGCCCATCTGCTCCTCGTTGACGATGGGCATAAAGAAATCCGGTGCGAGGAACATGATCGTTCCCTGGAACTCAGCCGGGGCCACGCCGATGATGGTGAATGGGTGCTTATCGAGTTGAACACTACGGCCCACCACGCCTGGATCGCCGTTGAACCGGGTGCGCCAGTACGCGTAAGTGAGCACGAGATACGGAGCGCTGTTGGGGCCGTGCTCGTCGGATGCATTAAAGAAGCGGCCAAGATAGGGATGAATGCGCAGCACGTCGAAGTAATTCCCTGTCGCTGCGAAGCCGTTTGCGGCGATTGGATCCTTGCCGGTATCGAATCCCACACCCAGGACCATGTTGAAAGCAGCCAGATCCTCGAAGCTGCGGTTGCGATCGCGCAGATCGATGTAGTTGGGATACGACTGCCACGCGGGATTGTCCCCGTAATGAGTTCCGTAGAGGCTCCCCGACTGCGGCACGTTTAGCGGCCGCAGGACCATACCGTCCATGATGCCGAACACGACCGCGTTTGCCCCAATGGCCAACGCCAGCGTGGAAATAGCGGCGACGATGAAACCGGGAGACCTGCGCAATTGCCGCAGGGCAAACCGCACATCGGCCGCGATCGACTCCAGCGTGGGCCATTGCCACACTTCGCGACTCCGCTCCTCCAGCAGCGCGGGGTTGCCGAAGGCAAGGCGCGCTTCCCGTGCGGCTTGTTTCGGGCTCATGCCTTCGCGCATTAATTGCTCGGTGCGCTCTTCAATGTGCAGGCCGATTTCTTCAGAGAGATCGCTGTAAATCTTGCGGCGGCGGAAGATCTGCTGAATCCAGTCCATTGGAAACCTCTTTCAACGAACCCTTTAGCTCGTCGTGGCTTTGCCCGGGTTTAGGACCAGCCAGATGCCGTCAAACATACGCTCGAAGCTGGAGATCTGCTGTTCAAGATGGCTCACGCCGGAAGCGGTGATTTGATACGTCCGGACGCGGCGATTGGTGGAAGAGACGCCCCACTCCGCCTTTACCAGCTTCGCTTTCAGCAACCGCTGCAGCGCCGGATAGAGCGAGCCCTCTTCCACTTGCAGCAGATCGTTGGATCGCTGTTGGATGTGCTGCACCAGCGCATACCCATGCGCTGGCTGGCGGCGAAGCGACTCAAGGATCATCATCTCGAGCGCGCCGGGAAACAAATCGCGTGCATTACTCTCGGTCATAGGCCTGTTCACTACAGGCATAGACTAAACAAGGATGAACCAAATGTCAAGACGGAATTCGCTTGGCCTTGGTCCGGAATAGCTAAAGAAGGTCGATTGTCGCGAACAGGCCAACGCGCTCATCCAGTTCCGAAGGACGTGGGGTCTAGTCACTAGAGCATTTTCTTAGAATTCCATTCCACCATGCGAGGTGAATTGATGAGGGATGCAGCGCGCTTGAAAATGGGCTACTACCCGTTGCCCGAAAGCGAAGGAGTCAAGCTTCGCTCTCTGCTTACCTATACCCAACCAGCATCGGTGATCGATCCTTGCGTGGGACAAGGTGCGGCGCTTCACCTTGTCACCAGTGACGCACCCGTCCGCCGTTATGGAGTCGAACTCGATGCGGAACGTGCCCGCAGTGCCACTTCCACAGGCATCGAGACCATTCAGGGCAATGCTTTCGATGCCGTCGCGTGGCCTGAGTCCTTCTCCCTTCTCTACCTGAACCCGCCGTACGACTCCGAGATCGGCTCCATCGCCAATCGCCGCATGGAGGCTGTGTTCCTGGAACATACCTATCGCTGGCTGGCGATGGAGGGCGTTCTCGTCCTAGTAATCCCGTTCGAACGGCTGCACGATTGCGCGGGCATTCTAAGCTCTCACTTCGCCGCGTTGAGCGTCCTTCGCATGACCGACCCGGATTCGATCCAGTACCGGCAGATTGCCGTCCTCGGCATTCGACGTGAGATCAGAGGCTCGGTCGTTGAGACCAACAAGCGGCAACTCGCGAGCGTCGGGCTTCACGGCACTTACCAGAAATTGCCGGAGTTGCAGCCGGGCGTCTATTCTCCCTATTCTGTACCGCCTTCGGACGCTGTTGCTATGAGCTATCGCGGCCTCCCTTACGACCTATTGGAAGATCTGCTTCCCCATTCCAGCGCTTGGAGACAGGTTGGACCGCTCCTGATGCCGCACGACGACATCGCCACCGGCCGGCCTATCACTCCGCTCCATGGCGGGCACGTTGGACTCCTGTGCACTGCGGGGTTGTTGAACGGCGTCTTCGGCCAAGGCGACGACCGCCACATTGCCCGCTGGCGCTCGGTCAAGCATGTGACGACGTTTGTGAAAGAGGAAGAGGGAGACGCGAAGATTATCCATCATCGCGAGCGATGGGCCAATGAGCTGCGCCTGGTCTACGCCGATGGTCGAACACTCAAACTCAACGAAACGACGGCGAATAAGGAGGATGAGGGCGATGGAGAATGCACACTTGCGGCTCGGGCTGCTTGAGTACGTGCGCATGACGGAGAAGACCTCGACCCGCATTCGCCTGCGGGTCGACCGCTATATGGGGGAAGACCGGCAGGCTCATCTTTTGAGCGTCTTTGGCAACGACTCGGATGTGGGCGCGATTACGGCGGCGGTTCACGAAAAGGCCACCTTCAGCCTCACATTTCCCGATGGCGCGACGAAGGACGTCTCACTCGGCGAACACGCCTCCTGTTACAAGGGCGCCGTGGCTTTGCCCGGCCGGAAATATCCTGTGCGTCATCTGCTGGCAGTCTCGCAAAACCTTCACACTAATGGGAGCGCGGGGCGAACTCTCCTCCTCAGATACAAGCACGACGAAGCGTGGGCGACCTTGGCGAGTTTTTTGGGCCTCCCTGCCGACCCAAGGTGGGCAGAACACATCCTGGGAGTTGTCGAACAGAAAAAACGTATCGACCAGATTGATGGCATCGGCTGCGAGCCCGTACTGATTTCCGCGACGACGGAAGAGATGCTTGAGTGGATCGGCGATGGTCTGCGGTCGCGGGCGCTGGCCTTCCCTGAAGGGAATGGCTCCGTGATCTGGCCGCGTTACTCAGTGGTGGCGGCGCTGATTCCCCGGTACGCAGTTGCTTGATTCCGGCGAATTCACTTCTTCCACCCGTGCAAGGTATTGGGCTCATCGAATGGCGCTGCAATACGGTCTAATATTTAGATGGTAATGGAGTGGGCGAATGCCGCAACGAAGACTTAAACTGAAGCAGGCGAGCGCAGTCCTGAAGGTCGACCCAAAGGAACTGCAAAACCTAGTGCAATTTGGCGTGGTCAAGCCGAAGAGGGTCGATGGCGCCTACCTTTTCGACAGAGAAAGCCTTCTCACTGCAAAAGTGGCGTTTCGCCTGAAGGAATCCCTAGGGACCCGTGCCAACGTTCTTTCGAAGCTCATCGATGTCTTTCGCGCCTCCGAAAAGGGACTCCGCGCGAAGAATCCGGAATACGTGGTCTTTACGTGCCGTTTCTCCGCCGAGGAGGAACCGATCAAATTGGGAGTCCCTTTTCGATCGCTTGGCGAGCAGATTGAACATGGCCTGAGCAGAGCGGACCTCTATCGCGACCTGCCGCCCGGGCGAAAGCGTGCGGGATGGAAGAAGGAGTTTCTGGAAGCATTGTCTGACGCGGCCAAGGACATCGGAGAGATATCCCAAGAAGAGATCCAACGCACGATTCGAGACTATCGCGTAGAGAGGCGCGTTCCGGAGATCACCGTTGCGGCCGAAGCCTAGGAAGAAAAAACAACTGCCGTGGTGGACACGAGCGTTGTGGTGGCGGGCATCTCCGGTTTCCGGGACCAGTACATTCCAGGCCGAATTCCGAGCGCAGAGTTGCTCCACCGCTGGGCGGAAGAGGAACAGTTTGTGTGGCTGTACTCGGAAGACATTCTCGCCGAGTACAAAGAAGTCATGAGGCGGCTGCACGTTCGCTCCGCCGCTATCGGCACACTCATCAATTTCATTCGAGAGCGGGGAGAGTCGATCGAGACTCGCTCCTGGCCCAAAATATCGCCCGATCCCAAGGAAGATGCGTTCTGTATCTGTGCCGAGGCAGGGAGCGCGGACTTCCTATTCACTCTCAACCCGAAAGACTCTCCACAGAGCCGCCTGAAGGCGAAAGTACTCCAGCCGTAGCCACATTGGTGTTCCCAGAGAGCCCTAAATCCCCGGCCAGGCAGTTGCCTGAATGCTGGCGCATTGACCTAATCGCCAGCGATCAACCGGAAGCCCGCTAATTGTTCTCCTGCAGGAGATGATTTACGATAGATTCTGTGGAGGTGACCCATATGGAAGCCGTAATCGAGAATCTGACAACGAATGAGGCGGCTATTGCCGCGGGCGTCACGGTTGCCAAAATCAACCGCATGATCGACAAGCGGATCCTTCCCAAGAAACTCTACACGACCTCCCAGAACCGGACTGTGCGCAAGGACGCTTGCCTTTGGATCGCTTTCTATTTCGAGACCGAGGAGGTGCTGACGTCGGCGGCGCGGGTGAAGGCGATGCGCGGCGGACTTGCACACAACCACTCATGGACGGAACTTCGGCACTGCAAATTCGAAGAATCCCGGACTGTACAGGTCCTGCTGTCCTCAATCTGGGACGACGTGGACCGCCGCCTGAGCCAGTTGAAGGATGCGCAGCAGATGGTGGTGGAAGACCCGGAGATTCTGCGCGGCACGCCTGTCATCCGGGGAACACGCATTCCGGTGCATGACGTTGCGAGCCTGGTCGATGCCGGCACACCACATGATGAGATTCGGGAGATCTATCCAAGCCTCACGCCGTCGCAGGTCGGGTTGGCTTCGATCTACGCGAAGGCCAATCCTCAAAGAGGCCGTCCCCGGCGGCGGAGCTTCCCCATGAGCCTCACGGTCTCCGTTTCCAAGAAGCGACTTCGTGGCTCCTCTATAGGAGGCTAGGAGTTTGCAGAAAATACTGATTGATGAAAACCTCAGCCCTTCGCTGGCCGCCGACGCCCAGTTGAGGGGCTTTGTTTGCTCGCATGTGAACCACCTCGGAAAGGCGGGCACGAAGGACTGGGAACTCAAGCGAACCATCCTCGAAGGCGACTGGACTTTTGTTACCAACAACAGCATCGACTTTCGCGGGCCGGCGGGCAAACCGGGATCCACTGGAGAATACGCGGACGTGCGCCTGCATGCAGGCCTTGTGTGCATTGACGCTCCGTCCGGTTTGAATCTCAGCCTCCAGCGGCAGCTCTTCGCACTGATTCTTGACGAGCTTGCCAAGAACGGCGATCCTACCAACCAGTTGCTCGAAGTAGGCGTTAAAAAAGACGGCAAAGTGGAGCTGCGGCGCATCGCCCTTCCCGCAGACGAAGATGACTGATCCGGGCATCCCTCGGCATCTCCCTGCCCGCCATCGCTCTGGAGCTTTCCCTAGTTACGTTCTCACCATTTTCATGGAGTGGTCTATCAGGCCGCGGTGAAGCGGGTAACCAATCCTATCTGCCGCTCAGAGAAGAAGCTGAGTAGGCACTCGCACAAAACACCTGACAACCGAGCCTTCAGGAGGTATCTCTCTCATGGAGACGACCTTCGACTATCTGCGTCAATTTGGCCCCCTGCTGGCCGAACGGATTCTTGAAACCTATCCTCCGCTTCAGAGCACGAAGGACCCAGTGGCACCATCTTTGGAAATGCTTCTGCGTCAGGCGTTGCCAGCTCAGGCGCTGGCCATCACCGGCACCGCGAAGTATCTCCGCCGCGCAAAGGCCGCGCGCATCGTCGCCGAGTGCGGCGCGGGCAAAACTTTCATGGCGCTCGGCACGATCCACGTTCTGGCGGAGGGACGGCCCAGCGCCACGCTAGTCATGTGCCCATCCCATATCACGCACAAGTGGGCCCGCGAGATATTGCTCACCGTCCCACGCGCCCGCGCCTTCCTCATCGAGGACATGCGCAACGGCGGCGATCCCAGCAAGCCGCATGGCGTATGCGAGGTGAAGCTGAGCAAGGGCAAGATCGTGTACGAGGGCAAGCGACTAAGCCTTTCCGAGATGCGGCGTATGGGCCGCAAGGAGTGGCGAGAACGCTTTGCTTGCCCGACGTTCTTCATCACGGGCAAGGACAAAGGTAAGCTGAGCTACTTCTGGGACCATGTCGTTCTCAAAGCGAAGTCTGGACCCAATCTCGGCGGTGTCATCAATCCGGATTCAGGGCTCGCCATCCTCGACTCCGAGATGGCGAAACTCACAGCGCTCGACTTCCACGACAAAGTGAAGGTCTCCGAGGCGCTGGCGGCGCCGCGTGGTGGTACGACGCGCTTCTCTGCGCTGTGGCAGGCGGACCGGACGCGCATTCAGCGCATGGCGCCGATCGAGTACATCGGACGCTATATGCGCGGCTGGTTCGACTTCGCGATCGCCGACGAGTTGCATCAGCTGGCTGGCGACACGGCGCAAGGCAATGGACTTGGCGTATTGGGACGCGCCGCGCGGCGATTGATCGCGCTTACCGGGACTCTGATGGGCGGGTACGCCGACGACCTCTTCAACATCTTCTACAGGATGGAGCCTCGCGCGATGGTGCGCGAGGGCTTTGCCTACGGAGGGCAAGGCCGGAGGGACTTCCAGGAGCAGTACGGTGTTCTCGAAACGATCGAGAAGGTCGAAGAAGCGGACAATGCCTGCTCCAAGGCAACCAGGAAAACCATCCGGGTTTTGCGGAAACCCGGAGCTTCGCCACTGCTCTTCGGCAAATTCCTGATGAGCACCACAGCGTTTCTTTCGCTTGAGGACATATCGAGCAATCTGCCCCGATACGACGAGAGCGTCATTTCGGTCGATATGGACCCTGCTCTCCAGCAGGCTTACGAGCGGTTGGAGGAGGACATTCGCGCCGCGATGAAGGCCCATCGCGGCAACAAGAGCCTGATGAGCATCCTGCTCAACACGCTGCTGCTCTATCCCGACCATCCCTACGACTTCAATGAGATCTGGGCGCGCGCCTTTGACGCGCAGACGAAGGAGTATGTGAAGTTCCTGGTGACCGAACCCGAAAATCTCACCCGGGAGGCTCTCTACGCGAAGGAGCGCGCTCTGATCGCCGACGTCAAAGAGGAACTACGGCAAGGGCGACGCTGCCAGGTCTATGCGACCTACACGGGCGAGAAGGATGTCACGCTGCGGCTGGAGACTGTGCTGAGGCGGGAAGGCATACGCGTTGCGATCCTCCGCTCGTCCGTTCCCACCGATAAGCGAGAGGACTGGTACGACCGCCAGCTGAAGGCCGGCGTCGAGGTGGTAGTCTGCCATCCCAAGCTCGTGGAGACGGGCCTCGATCTTTTGGCGTTTCCGACGCTTTACTTCTATGAGACCGGCTATTCCCTCCACACTTTGCGCCAGGCGAGCCGGCGATCATGGCGCATCGGCCAGAGATTTCCGGTGCGAGTGAAGTTCGTCACCTATTCGGGCACGATGCAGGAGACCTGCCTTCGTCTGATGGGCAAGAAGATGCTGGTGGCCCTGATGATGGAAGGCAAGTTCTCCGGCGAGGGTCTTCAGGCGCTCGATGCCGACGAAGACCTGATGAGCGCGATGGCGCGCGAACTGGTCGAGAAGGCAGGTATCGGAGAGACCGCCGACGCGGTGTGGCGTGAGCTTGACCGCGAACGCGAGAAGGTGCTGCCGCGGCCAACGGCTGCAGAGTCGGAACTGGAAGAGGAACCCGTCCCTGTTCTCGGTCCGCCGGTGCCGCTGACAACAACTGCGACCCCACTGACATTCGGCATTCGTTTGTTGGAACCGATCCCAACGACCAAGAAGCGGAAGAGGCCGGCCTTATGGCCTACGGCCACCGAAACCAACGCGCAACTCAGTCTCTTCGAATGAGCCGACGCATTTTCCAACTTGAGAGGTGACACCATGAGCAAAGAGGAACGGGAAAAAGTTCGTTGCAAGCGTTGTGAGCTGGTCCAGTGGAGCGATCGAGAGGACTGTCGGCGATGCGGCACGGCGCTGCCACAGCCGCTGGTGAAGATTGTCGAGCGAGTCGTCGAGAAGGTGGTGATTCGCCATGACCCGGAATGCATTCAGAGCTTAGCGCATGCACGCGAACTGATTTCGGCGGCGACCGATCGACTGATGCGGCAGGGCATGGAAGCCGTAGCTCCAGTCGTCGTGGCCCAGGCCCCCGGTCAAGTCTCGGAGACCGGTGCGCTTCCGACAATCGCCGAGATGGAGCGCGCGATGATCCTGGCGGCTTACCGGAAATCGAACCGACGACCGCTCGAAGCGGCCCGGATGCTTGGCATCGGCAAAACGACGCTCTACCGCAAGCTAAAGCAGATGGGCGAGACGCTTTCGGCCGCGGCTTGAAGCGGTTTGACCCACGCCTCCCGTTCCAAGGAAGGCGTTCCGCACGGGTAAACCAACGACGACAGTGTTGTCGTTGGGAGAGCTGTTCCACCGAGGCTGACAACGCCGGCCTCTCAAGGCAAAGCAAGGTCAGCTGCGGCTGGCCTTTTGCTTTGCGTGAGGATGTTATGCCCAAGGGCCCATTCCTCCCTGCGCAGTTTCTTCCCACTAAATTCTCAACCACAGCCGACAAAGCCGATTTTGGCAACACATTGCTGCACTTTCTCGATGCCGGCTGTGCACGGGGCCTCTTCACCAGAAAGTTTTACAACCGCCTGTCGATGACCTTAGGCAACATTGCCCACTACGACATCTGCGGTTTCTATTCGACCTGGTTCGACAGCGACCATCATCGCCTGGCGTTCATCGAGAACATTGTTGACTGGCCATGCTACGGCGATCCTGAGTTCACGTTCAGCGATGTGGAGCGCGCGATCCAGCCTGTCGTGAGCGAGCGCAACTACCTCGCGCGCTACCGATTGATGGCAGCGGAGGCTCTGCGAGTGGCGGAAATAAGCGAGCTTGAACGCCTGGAAGCCAAGTACCCCCTGCCGCGGGCGAATGAAGAGGGGGTTCCGGCAACCGAACCACCGCGCGCGCGAGCATTATCCGAACCAATTCCGCCAGCCATCCCAGTTCAGAGAAGTCTCTTCTAGTCGCTACCGAAAGGGAACACATGGGTTATTCCGTTTACTACTCCGGTGAGATCGAGATCGCTCCACCGCTCACCGAAGAACACGCCGAAATTGTGCTGGCCTTCTCCAAACACCAGCGCACCGAGAAGACCGCGCCAATCTTTGCGGCCGTCGCAGCCAGTGCGGAACCCGATTTGCCAGGCTACTCCGGGCTCTTTGAACTCTCGGAGGAGAGAGACCTTATCCTTCCGGACGAGTTTGAAAGCAGCCACGGATTGCGTCTGTGGCTGCTGCTCCTGATTGAGCATTTCCTCGCTCCTTTGGGCTATGTCCTCAATGGCGAGGTCTCCTGGACCGCAGATGAAGCGGATGACCGCGGCACGATCTTCGTCAAGGACAATGCGGTCGAATGCGTCGACGACCTCTTTGTCAACCGAGGCCCAAGCTGGTTGCCCGCGCACTACTGCGATGATCGGCTCAAAACCATGATCCAGGAATTGATCGATTCGGCAGACTCTACCGGCTGTTCGCCGGACCTCACGGTCGTCGCGTCGAAGGCGGTAGATTCGCTTCGCGAAGCTCTTTCGCGCCTTTAATGTTTTGATATCCAGCCTCCCGCACATTCCCGACGGAAACCGGGCTTTTTCGCGTGCCGTCGATGCCAAACCTGATCCCAACAACACGCCACAAGGAGAATCAAGAATGAGCACTCTTAAAGTCGAAGCGCTCGCGCGCGAATTCCACTACAACGGCATTCGCATTCCCGATCCCGGTCCCGAACTGACTGTCGAACAAGTCCGGGACCTGCTGACCCCCAACTACCCGGAGATCGCCACGGCGTCCATATCCGGCCCCGAAGCGACCGGTTCAACGCTGCGCTACACCTTCAGCCGAGCGATCGGCTCAAAGGGCTGAGCAATGCCCGGAAAAACGATCACGGTGGCAGACCTGCTCGCGCTGTTCGCGGCGAAGGCGGCGGCTCCGCCCCCGGAGTCGAGTCAGATGCTCGCGAGGCATCTCCAATGCAAAGAATCGCTTCAACTCTCCCATTGTGTCGCGGCGGCAATGGACCGCTTCGCCGCAGCCGACAGCCATCCCCTGCCAACGCCAACAGAGTTGTTGCCCCCGCTGGGATAATGGCGCTCGCGCCTCCTTTCACCCAGGCGCTGCCGACCCTCGACGGGGTCCCGACGGTCTATAGTCACGAATTCAACGCGGAACTGGTCTACGATCTCGGCGCCGCCCTGGTGCGGGCGGGTTTGGGAAAACCTGACACATGGCAGACGTGCGGGGAGAGCGCCATCATGTTCGCCCAGCGCGCCATGATGGGAGGCATTGGAGAGGAGTGCTGGAAGCTTCTCGAGCGCAACGTCGAGTTTCACCTCACCGTAAGCGATGTCGCCGAGCGGGACGGTGAAGACGCCCTCCTGGGCAGCGGTCGGCTTGCAGTGACGATCGAATGCGGCGGCCCTGGATTCCTGAAGATCGGCCCGGCGCTCGATGCGCTCGAGAAGGAAGCGGAAGGACTGGGCGCCGCGTTCTACTGGACCTTGACCTACGCGATCTATCGCGTGATGCCGATCTATAACCACGACGACGCTTTGCAATACGAAGAGCGCATGAGGGAGTACGCCGAGGAAGACTCAGAAGATGGCGGCCAATACGAGTTTCCCGAAGTCGAGAAGGCGTTACCGGAGTGCATTCGAAAGACGCTGCATTGCGATCGCCGGACTTTGATCAAGGAGGCGCGCGGTCTCCTCTCGAAGCATAGGAACGGACGGTACGGCTCCTGGATCGAGCGCCAGCGCAAGATTGAGAGTCTCTCGCGTCTCCCGTTGCGAACCGACCCAACCTTTCGCGAAGACGGTGGCTATGACAATATCCCTCTGCCGTCCCTGGTGGTGGCCTTCAAGGAGCACGACGCCATCGTTGCCTGCTTCGATGAAGAAGGGCAGTACATGCTGGAGGGAAGCTCCGAGCCGACTGTGGGTGTGATCTTCAACCCGCGGAAAAGCGAAGAGGTGAGACGCGCGGTGCGCGCGGTCGGGAGGTTCGTTGCCCTGAATCATGAGCTCTTCCAGTTGGTGGAGGAGCTTCAACAAGAGTGGGAGGAAAGCCATGGAGATACACGTCTCGATCGGAGAGAACCGGCGCTTCGAGCTGCGTGAGGCGCTGCTCGTCTACGGCGATCGCCAGCGCAGCTTCGTGACCCGGCACAGGGTGGTACTCCATAAGAATGGTCCGCCTACTCTCGAAGCGGCACAGCCTCTCACCATAGCCTTTGTCGAGTCGCTGGCGCACTCGCTTTATGGCGGCTCCACCGCCGAGGTGCTGCCGGAGCATGTTTTGGCCAAAAGCGACCGCACTATTGTGTGGTGGACTCCGCCCTGCCACCGGCAGATGTTTTACCAGAACTCTGAACTGAAGGCTGCGGAACTCACTGGCCGTATCTTTCCCCAGCCGCCTCTGGTGTGGCGCGCCGACGGCGGCGATCTCAAAATTCGGGCGCTCATCGAAAACAAACGACCGACTGCGGAGACGAGCCTGGCTGTCGCTCCGTTCTGGAACCTCTCGGACGACGGCCGCGTCTGCACTGGCACGATGCGCCACCCGGAGAGTGCAACAGTATCCTCGATCCCCGACTGGGAACGCGGCTTCTACGAAAGCGCTTTCACGCACGCCAACGTCGGCCGCTTGACCCGCCATGAAGGAGGATTTGAAAAGCTTTGGGCAAGACTCGCGGACAAACGCAAAGCGTTTCCGGTCGAGACGCTTATCCAGTTGCCGCAGACAGTGGCGGAGTTTGTGCGCGCGGAGAGGGGGTAAGTATGCGGATCGAGCACACGCTCCCGCCAGACCTGCTCAGCCGTCGGGCCGTTCGTGCTCTGGTCGTCGGCGCGGGCGGAACGGGCAGCGCCATCGTGATGGGGCTCCCGTATCTCGACCAGGCGATGCGGGTCTGGGGTCATCGGTATGGCATCGAGGTCGCCATGATGGACGCCGACACGGTTTCCGAGACAAACTGCGTCCGGCAACCTTTCTCGACCTCCGACATCGGTCAGAACAAAGCCACCGTCCTGATCAATCGCATCAACATGTTCTGGGGCACGAACTGGTCGGCGATCCCAAATCACTTTCATGTGCGGTCCTTCGACCGCACCCAGGACAGGTGCCCGGATTTGGTCATTGGGTGCGTGGACACGCGGGCCGCACGCAGAGCCATCGAGAATTCATTTTCCCGTGCGCTGACCCGGACGTGCTATTGGCTCGATCTCGGCAACAATGCCGCCAGCGGACAATATGTTCTTGGCCAGCCTATCAATGCGCGCAATCGCAGGAAAGCGAACCGCTTGCGCACGGTCAGCGAATTGTACCCGGAAGTCATCGATGCCGACGCGGGCGAAGACCCGTTGCCCAGCTGTTCCGCTCTTGAGGCTCTGGACCGGCAGGAGCCATTCATCAACCAGACGCTTGCCGCGAGCGCGCTGGCCATGCTCGCCCAGCTCTTTCGATACGGAAGGCTGGCCCATCACGGCGCCTTTTTCAACGCGAAGACCGGACAGATGTGCGCGTTGCCTATCGACCCGGCCCTGTGGAAGAAGGTAAGAAAACGAACAAGAAAAGGGCTCGCGCGCAACCAAATTCATTGACGGCGCGACGCGTGACATTGAGGTGTGACAGATACTCTTAGGTACGTCTGGAGCCCTCTATGAAACTAACCCTCGATCCCGAGCTAGCCGCAGAGGCGAAGGCGCTGGTCGCCCTCGCGTTTCGCAACGGACCTATCGAAGACCTGCATGCAGGCAGATCCTGCCCCGCATGTAGCGGCAACACCGCCATCTCGCACATCTCCGATGACGAGATGAAGAACCTGATGAAGTCGGCGGTCGACACCCTCTACCGGCTCTTGTGGCTGCGGGAGTACGATCCCGTGGCCTACAACGAGAAATTAACGCTGGGCCGGCGCTACACCTTGCATTGGGATGATCCGGAACTCAAGACGCCTCTGAGGAAAGGGTCTCGCCCCAAGTAACCCACCTTACCAGGAGACAACATGTTCAAAGAGCTTGCTCCCTACCTGCGGCAGCGCGCCGTTCTGCTGACCGTGACCCATATCGAGGAAGACCAGATTCGCGTGAACGTCATTCCGCAAAAGCTGAAGGACGGCGAGAACGCCGCGCTTACAACGCCTTTGACGGTGACCGGAACAGCCGAAGAGCTTGACCGGGAACTATCGACGACCATCGTTGGTTTCGTCTCCGCTCACTTGCAACTGAGGAATACCCTGGACAAGGCGAAGGCTGAGATGGATGCGGCGGCGAAGACCGCACAGGCAGAAGCCCGCACGAAGACCAAGGCTGCGGCGACGAAGGCCACTCCGAAGACGGAGCCCGTGGAGGTTGTCGAGACCCCAAAGCCGGCTCCGCAACCAGCGCCGGAGCAGCCTAAGACGGCGAGCCTCTTCGACGCTCCAGCGCCAATTCCCGAGCCTGATGTGGACGAGGAAGAGGAGATTCTCGCCGAGGCAGCTGACGACGACCAATCAAACGAGGAGGAAGAGCTGGAAGAGGCCGCTTAGGCTTTTGTCCAGTTCTCCTGCTGGAGAACTTCGATGGCGAACTTGTATGGAAGTGCGCGCAGCAACTACTTTCGCGTGAAGGATGCCAACGCCTTTCACGAATGGACCGAGAGGCGACAGCTCGAAGTGTTCAAGAGCGACAAAGAAGCGGACGTCGTTGCGATCAATCCGAGTGAGGACTCAGACGGTGCCTGGCCAAGCTACGACCTCGAAGAAGACGCCGAGTTCGAGCTGGCTACGGAACTTGCAGAACACCTCGTTCCCGGTCAGGTGGCCGTGTTGCTCGAAGTAGGAGCCGAGAAGCTACGCTATCTGACCGGACTGGCGATTGCCGTGAATGCCGAAGGCGGCATGGTGGAGCTGACCCTGAGCGACATCTACCGGACGGCGGCCCGCGCGTTCCGGGTGCCTGAGAGCGAGATCACGAGCGCCGAGTACTGACTTAGGGAGGCCCAGCCACACGGTCTCCGGAGCGGATATTCATTGAATGAGCCGTAAGGGATGCCTCTCCCGTTGTCCTCATAAAAAGAGTGACGGCTCTCCTTCCCCTTCCGGCTCCCGGAAGTTCCCGAGCCCAACTCCCGCCAAGCGAACCCTCTGCCGCGGACCGAGTTCGACGCGGTCCCGCAGAGACAGTGCGATCTGCGTCAATTCAACGCACGAACCCGGCGGCGACGGCGGAGTCAGGCTCCGAGTGAGTATCCGGAATTCGGCCGTCTTCAGTTTGAGAACCACCGTACGCGCGATCCTAGCCTCCTTGCGCGATGCCGCCCAGGTCTTTTCCGCAAGATGTCGGATTATGGGCTCCGTCTCCACCAACAAAACATCTGTCTCAAAGGTGTCTTCCGATGAGATCGATTGCGTCGGCCGGTTGGGCTGAACTGGGTTGTTGTCGATCCCTCGAGCGAGTTCATAGAGACGTTGCCCGTAGCGGCCAAACAGGGCTTGCAAGTCGTCAAGGGAGCGATCACGCAGCTCTCCCACCGTGCGGAGGCTGAGTTGTGCCAACTTCTCCTCGGTGACCTTGCCGACTCCCGGAATTCGGCCAACTGGCAGTGGCGTCAGAAAGGCTTCCACCTCCGCGGGCTGAATGACGAAGAGTCCGTTCGGCTTCTTCCAGTCCGACGCAATCTTCGCCAGGAACTTGTTAGGAGCGACGCCGGCGGAGGCCGTCAGATTTAGCTCCTCGCGAATCTGCTGACGGATCGTGCTAGCGACTTTGGTCGCCGTGGCCAAGCCAGTCTTGTTCTCGGTGACATCGAGGTAGGCTTCGTCGAGCGACAGCGGCTCGATGAGGTCCGTGTGGCGGAGGAATATCTCGCGGACGGCGCGCGAAACCGCCCGGTAGCGGGTGAAGTCTGGCGGAACAAAGACGGCTTCCGGACATAGACGCTCAGCGTTAGTCGCGGCCATCGCCGAGCGCACGCCAAAGCGCCTGGCTTCACACGAGGCGGCGCAGACGACCGAACGCTTTCCCTTCCAGGCCACGACCACCGGCTTGCCGCGCAGCTCCGGGTTGTCCCGCTGCTCGACGGACGCATAGAAGGCGTCCATATCGATATGTACGATCTTCCACCCGATCATCCTGCCTCCATGGTAGGACGGTCTGCCAAGCTGACGCCCTGCCATTGACCGGCGGCATCGGGCAACCCCACACCACAACTGAAAACCCGGAGGACTCCTGCAATGGGCTTTGTCTTCCATAATGGCGGTCGCGCGGCGGCGGGCTATAAGGGCAAGACCGGAGACTGCGTTACTCGATCCATCGCGATCGCAACCGGAAAGACCTACCAGCAAATCTATGACGCGCTCAACCAGTTTGCGGAAACAGAGCGCATAGGGAAACGCAAGAGGAAACGGTCCAACAGTCGCACGGGGGTGTTTCGCAAGATATATCAAAGCTATCTCGAATCGCTTGGATGGCAGCGGACCTCAACCATGTCGATTGGCTCCGGATGCCAGGTCCATCTGCGAGCCTCGGAACTTCCGCCGGGTCCGCTCATCGTCAAGGTATCGCGGCACCTCACCGCGGTGATCGATGGCGGCCTCTATGACACCTACGACTGCTCGAGGGCTGGAACGCGCTGTGTGTATGGCCATTTTACGCAGCCGTAGCTGATCGGCGACGCCTGCTTGAATCAATCCAGCAGGTTCATCCTCCAACCTCCAACCTCCAAGGAAATCCCATGAAACCATCGAAACTCTATGAGGCGCTTCATGCGCTGATCGGCGAACGTGTGCCCCTCCACATTTGGGGAGCATGCGGCGTGGGCAAGTCGCAGATCGTCTCCCAGGTCGCCAACGACCTTGACTACGATTTTCTCGACGTGCGGGCAGTGCAACTCGATCCGGTCGATCTCCGCGGCCTGCCTCGCATTGCAGCAGACCAGACAGAGTGGGCTCCACCCAAGTTCTTGCCGAATAATGGGCAAGGGCATCCTCTTTCTCGACGAGCTGACCTCCGCGCCGCAGATGACCCAGGCCGGGTGTTATCAGCTGGTGCTCGACCGGAAACTCGGCGAGTACGTTCTGCCCGAAGGGTGGGTTGTCATCGCCGCCGGGAATCCAGCCTCTGAGCGCGGCGTCCATTTTGCCATGCCACGACCGTTGCGCAACCGGTTCGTGCATCTGAACCTTGAGCCGGACCTCGACGACTGGTGCAAATGGGCCCTCAAGGTTCAGGTCCGTCCCGAGATCATCGCCTTCCTCCGCTTCAAACCAGACTTGTTACACGCGGCCGACACAACCTCGGATGCCAATGCCTGGCCTACGCCGCGTTCTTGGGAGATGGCTTCACAGGTGCTTTGCGGCATCGCCCGTCGCCAGAAGACGCAGCTGCTCTCAGGAACCAGCGAATTCGAGGCGCAGCTTCTGGATGGAACTGTTGGACCGGCAGCAACTTCGGAGTTTGTGGCTTTCCTGCGGCTGTTCCGCCAATTGCCATCGATTGACGAAATCCTTCTCAATCCAGCGACGGCTCCGGTTCCCGCAGAACCTTCCGCGCAGATCGCAATCGCCACGGCCCTGGGGAGGGTGATGAGCGACAGTTCGATAGGGAGAGGACTGACGTATCTCGACCGGATGCCAGCCGAGATGCGGGTGATGGCCATTCGCGACGCGGCGGCGCGGGACACCGCCATAACCCACACTCCGGAGTTCGTTCGCTTCGGAGTCGAATACCGGGAGGTTATTCAATGATTACGGAACGGGCAATGCTGGCTGCCGTCCACATCAGTATTTGGACGGCCGTCAAACACGACCGCAGAGTCAGCCGCGATGTCGCGGATCAACACGGCGCGCATCAGGGCGCGGGTCGATACAACAAGCAACTGCTACGCGGCGCGGACAAGCTGGACGAACTGCGAACCCTCGCCGGCCAGATCCGGCAGTACTTCTACAAGATCACTCTGCCCTGGTCGGATGAAGGGTTTCGACTGCTGCCGGCGAACTTCTACTTCGATCTGATGGCGCGTATGCGCGAGTTCGAGGCCGGATTCGAGCAGGGCGTAGAGAGCTTTCTCCGCGTCTATCAGTTTACCTTGCGAGCACAGAAGAATAGTCAGGACTCAGTGCGGATTACCGACCAAGCCGCACTGCCGAAGTCATATTGCAGGATTGAGGCGCGGGTCACCGGCGTCATCTGGGAGACTGTGCTCTCCCTGCTCCCCGAGGAACTCGCAAAGGCGCTGGAGTCCTCGATCCAGGAGACAAAGCCCGATAGTGACGCCATCAAGTCAGCAGTCGCGCAGAATGAGGTCGTGCCGGGAGCGGAAGTACGGAGAGGGATGCACCTGCGGGTAGCCTAGAAGCGAGTGTCAGGAATATCTTCTCCAACGGTTGATCGCCAGGCAGAAATCATCTATGAACTGTCCAAACTCGGCACGCTCGTCGAGATGCGGGTATACGCCAACGACGCCAAGGTGAAACTGAATCAGCGCAGTTGCAAACGCATGGATCTTGTTGTTGGACTCAAGTTCAGGTCCCCGAAGATTCCGGCTGATTCGCTCCTCGATGGGTGGATGCGTCCGAGAAGGGGCGGGCCCATCCATCAGCTCGAGCAGGAGTGGGAGGGCGTTCGCCACTACGATCCCAACACTCCGCTTGAACCGAATATTCTCATCAGTAACTCCGACGAGTACATGATCCGTAGCGAAGAAATCAGCTTCATGCTCTTCATCTAGGGAGCGGGAGGACGTCAGGAACGGATGATTCCGTGCAAGATGTCCGGCCTCGTGCAGCAGCATCCAAGCTACGGTCGTCAGAAACACCTCGTTGGCGAGATGCAATCCACTTCCATGCACAGGTGTTCTCGTCGGTCGTGGCGCGCCTTCCGGCCACGAACTGTGTGTTTTGTCTCCCACAATCGATGAGGGTATCGACGCCAAGAATCATGAGGATCGGCGCGGTGGGAATGTGCATGGAGTTGGCCGTGGCCCGGGCCCCCCGTCCGATCTTCGCCCAGGCCGCTCCTATCCTCAACCCCGGTCAATTCTTGTTTGGCATGCATCGCGGGCACCGTCTCCTTGTGCACCGCCGGAAGGTACGCGGCGTCAACTCCTCCAGCAGAGGTCCAAGACACCATGCGAAGAAGAGGAAACGCAGGCGCGCCGGAACCTTGGCCGTCTGCAGAGTCAGCCCCGCATCCAGCAGCCGGCGGCGGGCATCGAGCAGCAGCCCCATGCCTTCTGCATCCACCCACGCTACCCGGTCCATGTGAATGCAAAGGAGCTTTGGGTAACACGTTGTCTGGATACCAGATGGGTCCATTGCGCACCTGGGGGATTGACAGATTCCGGCTTTCAATCGCCCGAAAAAGGCGCTCTTGGGGCGCAGGTTGGCGCAAAATGCGCGTCGGGCGGCTTCTTCGCCCATCATTTGGGCCCACCGGCGCGGCGGGGGAACTGCAGCACTCCACCGTCGCTCCTTCCGGCGCGCCGCGCCGCGCCGATTTGAGAACATTTCTCTGTTCGCAGAATTCGCAGCCGCCATCGGCGCAACGGCACCCCCAGCCGCCGGTGCTGCGCCGCCCTCTCACGCGGTTACCTTCGTGCGCTCCAACCGCGTCATTTGCCTCCCTGTAACACTGATTGCATTATTTTCAATTGCCCGTCCGATTTGTTTCTCACACAAAAGACGGTTGACTACGGCAACACCCGGAGGAATACCACACATCGTCGCAAAACTCCTCGTTCGAAGTTACAGAGTTGTGGCATAAAGGTGGTGGAGGATTTTCGATGAATATCCCGGATAGCTCGGAGATCGATGAGCGAATTTACAGAGCCATCCGCGAGGTCAAGCCGTCGCTTGAGAGCGTTCCCCTGACTCCGGCCACGCGGATCCGGGACCTCGGCTTGCAATCCATCGAAGTCCTGACCGTCGTCTTCGAGATGGAGGAAGAGTTCAACGTCTCGATCGTCGACCAGCAGTTGGATACCTTCCGCACTGTCGAGGAGGCCCGCGCAGTGGTTGAAAAACTGCTCGCGAGGCAAGGCGCTCCGGGCGCCGGAGCCGCGGCCGCATCATGACTCGCCGGGTGGCCATCACCGGAGTTGGCTGCGTCTCCAGCCTCGGTGTGGGCGCGGCGGCCCTTTGGGATGGGTTGATGCTCGGTCAGTGCGCCATTCAACCGACTCGCTTCACTCGCGGTGGCCTCGAAGTCACCTTCCCCGCCGCTCCGGTTCGCGGCTACGCCGAACTGGACCATTTCCTGCCCGACGAGCTGGCCATGCGCGACCCTTTCGCCCAGTACGCCATCGTTGCCGCTCGGGAAGCCATGCGGGACGCTGGACCGGACTCCGCCTACCCGGACCCCGCGGATACCGGCGTCATCCTGGGCAATGGAGGCGGCGGCGAAGGCACGCGGGAAGACGCCGCCATCCGCCTCTTCGGCGAAAAACGTCTGCGCTGCAACCCCATGCTCGTCCCCCGAACCAACAGCCAGGCCAGCGTCGGATTCGTCTCGATGGAGTTCAACGCGACCGGCCCCTCCATGCTTCTCTCGACCGGCTGCGCCGCCGCCACCCACGCGGTTGCGCAGGCCTATCTCATGATCCGTCATGGACTTGCGCGGCGCGTGATCAGTGGCGGCAGCGAGGCTTCTTTGCGCCTGTCGGTCCTGCAAGCCTTCGACGCCGCCCGGGTTCTCTCGCACACCACCTGCCGCCCGTTTTCGCGGGACCGCGATGGCATGGTCATCAGCGAGGGCGGCGGCGCGGTCGTGCTGGAAGATCTGGAGACCGCGCGCGAGCGTGGCGCGCCCATCTACGCCGAGATTGCCGGAGTCGGCATGAGCGCCGACGCGCACAGCTCAGTCCACCCCAGCGAAGCCGGCCCCGTGCAAGCGCTGCGCACCGCTCTCAAAACGGGTCAGGTCGATCCCGAGGAGGTCGCATATATCAACGCGCACGGCACCGGAACCCAAGTCAACGACCGCGTCGAGACACGCGCCATCAAGACCGTCTTCGGCGCTCATGCCCGCAAGCTGGTTGTCTCATCCACCAAGGCGCTTCACGGCCACGCGTTCGGCGCGGCGGGCGGCATCGAACTCATCGCCACGCTCTTGGCCATGCGCCACGGCGTCGCGCCGCCCACCGCCAACTACCTGGGCCCCGACGAGGAATGCGACCTGGACTACTCCCCCAACCACCCCAAAGCGGTGCAAATCGACATCGCCGTCAAGCAATCCTTCGCCTTCGGCGGTCTGAATGCCGCCATCGTTCTGCGCAAAAACATCTCACCGTAACCGGCGCAAAGGAGGGAATCATGGGTATCTATCAGCTATATCTCAAGCTGCGCCGCCAGGCGGGGCTCTATAACTTCTCCCGCGCCGCCAACCCGGTCTACAGCCTATTTACTGGAGGAGCGAAGCGCCCGGCTTTCTTTGACATCGATACAACCATTCCGGCGCTCCGTAATATCGACCAAGCCTACCCGGAGATTCGCGAGGAACTGGACGCGCTGCTGCTGCAGCAAGATAGTATGCCTCGCTATCACGACATCGACACCAATCTGATCAATTCCTCCGGCCGCTGTCACCGCGACGTTCGCTGGAACGTGTTTATGCTCTACTGCTACGGCAGCTTGCCGGAAGAGAACCGCGCGCTGTGCCCGCGCACCTGCGCCGCGCTTGCCCAAATACCGTATCTGAATCAGGCCTTCTTCTCCATCCTCGACCCGGGCAAATCCATCCCGGCGCATACCGGCCCCACGCAGGCCTACCTGCGCTATCACCTCGGCCTGCGCGTCCCGGAGAAAAATCCACCCTCCATCCGCGTGCGCGACGAGCACTACACATGGAAGGAGGGGGAAAGCGTCCTTTTCGACGACAGCCTGGATCACCAGATTTACAACCAGGCGGAGAGCCTGCGCGCGGTTCTCATCGTCGATGTCATGCGCCCGTTCCCGCAGCCTATTTTCGCCTTCAACCTGCTCTTTCGCAAGCTCGGTGAATGGTTCTACGGCCCCAAACTCGTCGCCAAAGCCAAGCAGTTTCAACTGCGGCGCCCGCAATCTCCGGCGGAAGCCGGTGGCCGGCCGCATCAGTTGTAGCGGCCCAGCCTGCGCAACCCGGACTCTTCCTCCGATACGCTTTTCCCCGCTTACCCGATCTCCTCGGTGTACTCGTCCGCATTGAGCCGGGTGAGCACTTCCACCAGCCGCGTCTCCAACTGCGGAGGAATCTTCTTCTCAAGAAGCTCTCCAATCACCTGGACCAGTTCCGCAACCAGGTGGTCCTTGGGCACCGGCACCTTTTTCACGGTTGCCGGCCCGGTCGTTGGCAGCTCAACATCGCTGATCCGGACAACCGATTCCGCGTTCGTCGAGGCCCCCAGAGGAAACCAGTAAAAGGAGTAGGACGGGTTGGTCTGGTTGTTGCTCGCCGCGCCGAACCATATGCTGAAGCTCGTTCCCTTTCGCACTGGCAGCACAAATGAGCCCGTCACCGCGTTGGTGTACTTGTTCCAACTGCTATCGCAAAGGACCACGTTCCCGCCCGACGCCTGCACCTGAACCCCATCGGTGTTCGTTCCGTAGATCCACGCAATCGACAGCGAGGGCAGCGCCGGCGGAGCCCCAATGATTCCCACCGCGAAACCATCCGTCGAAGCACCATACGTACCCGCGCCGAGCCCCTGCATTCCGCTGAAGATACTGACCGGACCCGCCATCCCGGCGATGCCCCCATTGAGCGTGCTCAGCCCCGTCACCGTAAGCCAGTTGTTGATTTGCTCCGTGGCCGCCACCAGGGCCTGGTTCGACGTCAGCGTCCCATTCACCGTGAGTCCGGTCGCTGTCACCCCAGCCAGCGTCGAATCCCCGGTTGCGGTCAGCGTTCCCGTCGTCACCGCCTGCGCCCCCAGAGCGCCATTCACGGTCAGCCCTGGCGTGGTGATCGCGCCCGACGAGATCGGCCCGGCGTTCACCTGGCCCGAGAGCGTGGAGGCGCCGCTCACCGTCAGCGCGCTTGCAATCAGAACCGGATTCTGCACCGAAACGCTGGTCGAGAGCGACGCGGTCAGCGGCACTCCCCCCGGCGTCGCCGTCGTCGTCACCTGCACAGTGAAAATCGTGTCCAGTTGCGGCGGAGTGGGCGGCGCCCACTCGCCCAGCACAGTGGGCGTGAATGTCTGCTGCCCCGCCCCGGTCGATTGATAGATCGCCACCGAGCCCACATCCACCACCGAGGCATTCCAGAACAGCTTGATGTTTGTCCCCAGAGGCACCTGCGCCACCGCCACATAATCGCTCCCGCTCAGCGCCGCAACCGTGAGCGCGTTGAAGTAGAAGCCCGCCGGGAAGGTCGTCAGTTGGAAGCTGGTCGTACCCACCGTCCCATCTCCCAGCGTCTCCTGGATTCCAACGGTGGCCGTTCCCGGAGTGTCGTTGGTCTCGATCTGGTAGATCTGCACCACAATCACGTCGCCCGGCCCCACCGATATGCTGGGTCCCTGCCCATCGGCGGGAGTCAGCGCATAGGTGGCGATTCCATCGGTCACCGGGCTGGTAGGACCGGTCAGGGTCCAGACGGCGTTCCCGACGGTCGATTGAATGCTCGCCGTGGACTGGGTCAGCGACGGCGGCGTTCCCACCGGGATGTTGATGTCGACCTCCGACAAAGCGATCGCCGCCGTGGTTGCGTTGGTAATCACCACCTCCAGCGATGCCAGCACAGGGTCGAGCCCATCCGTGCTCACGACCAGAGGCGCTGGATTCACCAGTGGTACATAGGTTAGCTGCGCGGTTGGATCGTCCTGCACGCTGATCCAACGATTGGGAAGGCTGTGATATTGCAATGTCGACTCACTCATAATCCGTCTGATCTCCACAAAGACTTCGTGTTCCGCAATCCCTTTTTATCGCTTCCTGGGCAGTACCCCTGGCGCCGCGAGCCGTTGCCGCGTCGTAATCGCCTTCGGCGGCGCTCCCGCGGCCCCGGTCAGTTGCAACACCCCCTGCCGCAGTACAGGCTGCGACGTGGAGAGCTTCGCCGCCGTATCGTTAACCGCGACCGTATAGGTCACCGGGTCCGTTCCGTCGTACTGGACCCAATCCCACGTTCCCGAGGCTACCTTGGGCAGCGGCATTAAGACAGTGGTCACCGGCAAGGTGTCGACCGTCCCCGCGGTCGTCTGCTGGTCGGTGAGGATGGCGTCTACCCGGAACGTCACCTCCAGATTGGCCAGAGCCGTGCTGACCTGCGACGGCGGCACAGCCACGCTCACATCCGGCAGAATCCCCGTGCGCGCGTGAACCGGGGCGCGCGGGTCGACCAGCATCGACACGTTCACCGTAGTCGTGTTGTCGGGCGGCAGATAGATATAGTTGTCGTCCAGGCCGATGGGCTTCAGGTAGCCATCGGGCTGGAAGTCCGCCTCCTGCACAATGTTGAACTCGGTGTAATCGTCCTCCAGGAAGTACCCGATCAGCCCATCCTCCACGTTGGCGATGTCGCCCAGCTCCACCGCGAATTGGTAGGCCGTAAACAGGGGCGGCGCGGCGGAGAATGTATATTGCCAGCTCGGGTCGAGCGTCGGCTGCCCTTCCGTCTGCAACTGCAGGCTGGCGCGCACCATCGCCAGTGGCCGCCCGATCAGCGCCATCAGGTTCTCGTCCATCGCCGCGTCCGCCGGCTGGGCGCTCCACATCGTCTCGTCGACCGCATTGAGGAAGTCGGTAAAGATCGCGGGCATCAGCGTGCTCAGCTCCAGCAGGAACGGCCCAAAGTGCGGCACGGCCGCGGCCAGTTGGGCGAGTGTCGCGTAAGGCGAACCTGGCGCGCGGGTCCAGCACACATGCGCCGTTCCATCCGCACTCGCTCCCACGGCGAGTTCGCCAAACGAAACGCCCGTCGGCCCATACGCCGCCAGCGAGTGGTCGAGATGATTCGGCACCACCCATCCGCAGACCGAATCGTCCGCGCCGGAGAGCCCGATCTGCGAGTTCGCCGGCGTACTCGATGTTGCGGAAGTCAGGTCGAACTCGAGGCGCGCCGGCTGCAACAGAGCCGGAGTCAACTGGATTACCGTATCGGAGGATTCCGGCAGCACACTGTGGCCAATGACCTGCGTCACCTGCGCCACGCCCGGCCCGGCCATAAAACCGGCCGGAATCGCCGCCGTCATGTGGGTGTGATCGATAAACATCCCGGAAAGATCCGTCCCGTTCCAGTGAATGCGGCCTGGCGCCTCAAACCCCACGCCATAGACATCCACCGTCATCCCGCTCTGGCCCACCACGGCGGAGCCTGGCACAATCGATCCAATCGTCGCGGCCGGCACAATCGTCACCGTGGCGGCGGGCGAGGTTACTGTCGACGAGACCACCGTGATCGCCGCCGTGCCGCGCGTGGCCACATTGCCCGAGGGCACCTGCGCCACCAGTTGCGTAGCGCTCATTACGACCGTGTCCAGCACGGCGCCGTTCCACTGCGCCACCGCGTCCGCGGCAAAGTTCAGTCCGTTCACGGTGAGCGGAAACAGCGCCGCCTGCGCCATCCCCGCCAAGATCAGATTCGGCGCAACGCTCAAAATCGCCGGCCCCGCGACCACGGCGTAGGGGAGCGGGTTCGAATTCACCCCGCCGCGCACGACAAACAGATTCAGGGCGACGGGCGACGCCAGCAGCGCCGTCGGCACCTGCACCTGCATCTGAGTCGGGCTCGAAGTCACCGCCGGGAGGATGGTCTGGTCCCAGATTGCGTAATCACCCTGCTGAAATCCAGTGCCCGTCAGCGTCAGCATTAAGTCGGCCGATCCGGCGTTCGCAAGGGGCGGGTTTGCCCCGCTCAGCACGGGCAGCGCGCTCACGGTAAAGTTCATCGCGTTGCTCGTGGCTACGGGAGTGAGCGTCGGCGGCAGATAGATCTCCATCGAACTCGTCGTGCCGTTAGTCACCAGCCACAGCGCCTGACCCCACTCATCCACCAGCACCAGGCTGGTGAGCACAAACTGTCCCGCCCGCCAGGGCTGAAATGGGTCCGTCTTGGGCGCCGAAATCGGGATATTCCCGACCGCCGGAAGCCAGCCACGCGCGTCGCCGACCAGAGGCTGCAGCGGCGCGCTCCCCGGCAGCGGAAACGCCCCCGGAGACATGAATACTCCCGGCAACTGCAACTGCGCCTGATCGTTGAACCCGTTCAGAGCCTGCGAGAGCAGATCCCATTGGTCTTCCCCATCCACAAACTTGAGCAAATCCTCAAATTCCTTTCGCTCCTCCGCGGGAAGATACGGGTTGTCGGCGAGGAATTTGACGATTCTCGAGCGCAGATTGAATGCCGCCGCCGTGGAGAGCTGGATATTGCCTTGAAAGCTCGTGTCCGGCTGCACGCTTGCGGGCAATCCGTTCCAGTAGTATTCGCCATCGGCAAAGATCCAGTTCGGATTCTCCGGAGTTCCATACGAAATCGGATAGTACCGGACCTGATAGAGCAGCCGGAAGGGATGCCACGGATTCTGCGTCCACCGGTCGACCGCACCCGCCGGATAGGTCCCAAGGGTGCTCGCCGGGTCGCTCATGGCCGCTTGAATCGTCGCCACCGGCACTCCCGCAAGCGCCGCGCCCACCATCGTGGCGTCGTCCGGGTCGAGGAAGAACATCTCATTCACCAGCGATGCTGCCAGAGCGGCCGTCCAGGGCGCGCCGTTCACTCCCGAAAGGTTCGGCTGCGGAATCGTCAATCCCGGCGTGGCCGCCGTCACGGAGTAATCGGCGCCGTTCCAGGTGAATTTGAAGCCGGTGACCAGTTGCGAATCCAGCCGGCAGAGCGTCTGCTCGGGGGCGGTGACAATGCCCGAAGCGCCCGCCCCGGCAATCAGCGCCACCGGATTGTTGACCTCGCGGAAGGTGCTGGCCGCCGACCTCTTCAGCAGGCGGTAGCTCGGCAGTTGATGATCCAACTCGTATTGATCGATCGCGGCCTGCAGTGCCTCCGGCGTGTCGCCATGCGGCACCTTGCCCAGCATTCCATCGACCGCCGCTTTCGCTTGCGCAGCCAGATAGGCCGGCGTCCCGGCCGCGGTTGGATCCAACAGGGCGGACAGGTTGGCCCGGTCGTTCAGTTGCGGAATATAACTGGTGCCCTTGTGCGCCGAGGGCCACAGCAGATACTTCAGCCAAATGGTGTACACCTGCCGCTGAAGAACTCCCAACTGCCGCTTCGCCGCATCGAGGAGCGCCTGGTTTTGATTCAGCTCCGCCAGCCAGATCCGTTCCTTGTCCAGTTCCCCCTGCGTCGGCTGGTCCGTCCCGTGCGGGGCGTCCACAATATCCCAGTGATACCCGCCCGTATACGTGTTGAAATAGCTCGACTTGATGCCTTCCTCGATCACGGCCAGCCCATTTGGCTCGTCCAGCTCATCGATCAGCCCCAGTTGAAGCGCCTGGAGGAGGATTGGATCGACGTCCACGCCCTGCTGCTCCGACTGCGCTTGAATCAGCGCCGTCAGCGCCTCCACGGAGGTGTTGCCCAAGGCTAGCGCCGTGGTCCCCTTGGGCGCGCCTCCGGGCGGCGCGGTCGAGGTCTGCCAGGAGACGCCGCTGGTGAGCCCGTACAGCAGCGACCGGTTCGCCCACGCGTCCGAAGGAGTATTCGCGGGCAGACTCCAGCCCAGTTCCGTCATCCGCGCCAAAAATGTCTGCGCATCCACCCCGTTCAGCGGGTCTTCTGTCGCATCCGAATACCACCCCAGCACCACGTACGACAGCTCCTGCGCGGGATAGTCGGCAATTGTGTCCACAAACGAAAACACGTTGTTCGAGTGCGTTTGGTAGGCGGAGAATGCCGGGTCGCCCGGACCAATGGCGCGCAGGTGAAGCGTCGTCCCCGGCTCTGTCCAGGTTCCCAGCGCCACGTTCCGCCCGATCAGCGCTCCGGTAGGCGTCTTCCCGTCCGCGCCCGGCGCAACGTAGTGCGAGCCCTGCTGCGCATAGTTCTGCGGCGTGGGCGGAGGAGTCGGCAGCCGGTAGTCGCTCTCAACGATCCACGCCGTCGCCACCCGCGCTGTGATGGGCCCGCTGAAGCGGACGATCAGCCATCGATTTGGAACTTCGGGATAATCGGTCGCTCCAGCCACGCTATCCTGTTCGCCGTGCGTGAAGTACGCAGGCATCCTCCACTTGAGATAGACCCCGTTGTAATACTCGTCCGCCGGGACGCCGTGGACAGGAGCCGTTCCCGTAAATGCGATGTCGTTCATGCTGAAGCCCGGATCGGCATCCCGGTACCGCACCAGGTTGTCGAACTGCATCTCGTTGCGCAGAAAGGCGTTGCCCCCCGTGCGCAGAGAGTGGTTAACGACCAGCGCCTCCACCGTCATCGGCACCAGCAGTGAATTTGGATCGCTCATCTCCCCACTCCTTAGCCGGCAACCGGCGTAAACTGTTGCATCTCCGGACTGAACACCATCTGCATGGCGAAATCTCCCGGCCCAAACCCGGTCGGGTCGCTGGTCGCCGTGGCCAGGGCCGTCGCCAGCGCCTTCACCTGAATCACGCTTCCCGATGCCGTCCTCATGTAGACCTTGAGGAATTCCTCATATCCGCCCGGCGGCACCGGCGGAATGCCCGGAATCTGCTTCCCGATCTGCCCGGCCGAAGTTACGTACCGCGGAACAATCCCGTTGTCCTCGACGCCAAACTGCAATCCCTGGTAGGGTTTCGCCAGCGTGACCGTATCCGGAGTCCTTGCGAAGAGCACCATCCGGATCGTCGGCGCAAGCGTTGCGTCGCGCACCACATCCACGGGCGCTCCGGCGGCCGTCGCGCTGATGGCCATCCCCGGCCAGCCGGAGACGATCGCCGACCGGATCAGCACACCGCTGATCGCGACCATTGGCAGAGGCACATCGCCCACGCTGGCGCTCGACGTTTCTAAATGCGCCGTCCCAAAGCTTCTCCGCAGCGTCGCCCGTTGCCGCACCAGCGCCCGCTGCCGCAAGCCGGGCGTCAGCGCATCCGCCACCGCCGAACCCAGGCTCGTCTGCCGCGCCAGGCTGAGCGCGCCAGCGAGCAGCGCGTCAATCCACCCAGGGTCGATGTAAAAGAACCGGATCGACTCTGCCGGCAGCATGCGCCCATCCGCCACCAGACTGGAGAACGGCACCGGAATCAGGTTGGCCAGGCTTGCCAGCCAATCTGCCACTGGATCGGCCATGCCGCCGAGTTGCGCGGTCACTGCTTCCACCACCGCCGGCTCCTTCAACAGCGCCCGCGGGTGCGCCGCCCCGCGGATTCGCTTTCGCGCCATCGACGCATTCCCGTGAACGAACTGGGCTCTTGCCGGAGTGACGCCGATTCCCTTCATCGCCGAGTCCCAGTTCCGAGCCAGCCCCTGGCCCACGGCCCGCGCAAACGCCCGTTTGCTCGCGCCATGCGCCAGCATCGCCGCCGGCGTTTCACCCGCCGTCAACGGCAGCGCCCGCTTCTGCGCGATGGTATTGAGCGCCGCAAGCGCCTGCCGGTGGTACCGGTTCAGCGCTTTGGCAAAACCGGCGTTCGCGAGCGCCAACTGACGCCCCATATTCCAGGCAGCCGCGTAGCTCAGGTCGAACAAACCCTGCTCCTGGACATAAATCGTCAGCGCGTCCGCAGACTTGGCCTGCGTCACCGGTACGGGAGGGTTTCCGACCTGCGGCAACGGCTGCGGCACCACCGCGCTCAACGGGCCCCGGTACCACGCAAAACTCTGCTCCCCGGAGAGACTATCGAGCGTGAGCGGCACATAGCCCTGCGCCAGCCGGTCCTCCACCGAGCCCGCCGCAACCTGGCTAACGGCGCCCGGCAGCCGCAACAGAGGAGTGGCCACCTCGCTCCGGATCAGCCCCTTCATCAGCTCTTCAAAACTCAGCCCTGCCTCGGGGAGCGCCGTAAAGGTGTAATTGGCAAGCGAACACATCTGCACATCCACGGGGCCGCCGCCCGGCTTATCGGGCAGCGGTTTGGCATTGGGCTCAAGATAATCCGCAAACCCTTCCAGCGAGACCACATGTGCGTAGTAGCGCAGGGGCGCGCTGCCCGCGGCCAGCGGCAGCCTGTTGCCCAGCAGGACCGACACAAGGCCGGGATCTTCATTCGCAACGTTCGTGATCCGGCAATGCGCCATATACGGCAGGTCGTCCTTCGAAGGCAGCACCGGCCACGCCGCTCCGCGGATCACGATCGACTGGCACTGCGAAGCCAAAACATCGGGCGCAACCCAATTCGGGGGCAGTGTCGGCTTCAGGATATTCGGGTCCTTCGCCAGCAGGTCCTGCACTGAGCCGGTAATCAGCGGGCTGCTCGAATTGGGCTGCAAAATCACTTCGCCCTCGGCAAAGAGCAGCAGCGCCATCCACGGCAGCGGCTCGCCCGGACTCGGTGGCGTGTCGGGAACCAGGCTCCGCTCCCACGGCAGCGAGGGATCGCTCAGCACCACCGTCGGCACCATCTGGTTCAGCACCGCGGTCGTCCCATCGGCCGGGGCGGCCGACTCCACCGTGTTCGGGTCCAGTTGAAACTCGGGCGGCTTGACCGTAAAGGCCTGGGTGATCGTGTAGCTCGGGTTCGTGCCAGAAGGCGCGGTCACCCCGTGCGTCACGCCGATTGTGTAGGGGCCTGCCGGAAGCGCCGGGAAAAAACCGTCGTAGAACTGGATCGTCCCCGCCGGCGGCGGATCTTGCAAACGTGAAAAGAACAAGCGATGCAATCCTTCGGTCACCGTGACCTCCCCTGACTTCTCTCAAATCCCTCGTTAAACGCCCGCCTTAAGAGTTCTGCGCCGGCGCAACCAGCAGCGGCTGCGCTGAAAGCAGGCAATTGGCCTCTGCCCCAAAATCGGCCATCGAGTCGTTGTTCGTCGCCGGGGCAAACCCCAGCGTTCCCAGCAGAGCGAAGATGGCATCCCGCGCCGTCTTGGTATCCGGCGCGCCAATCCCCACCGTCGCGCTGGCGATAATTCCCACCGTCTTGTCGGAGTTCACCGGCAAGTCACCGACTGGCGCGGTCCCCGCCTTCAGCGGATTCACCGCCCCCGGCAGGCTCAAGTTGTCGTAGGCCAGGCAAGCGGCGACATCCACCGAACCCGCCGACGGGCCCAGCGTGGGCACCTTGACCAGCGCCGAAATCCCCATGTTTTGGTCGGGAACCAGCAGCTTGGTCCCGTCCGGCACTTGCGGCTGTCCCCCGGGCGTCTGCGGCGGCGCGCCCCACAGCGCCGCGGAGACGTCTTTCACCGTCACGGTAATGTCAAACGCCGTTGAAAAATCCCCCGGCCCGGCCGTGCTCGCAACGGTAATCGTCTGGGTCGCCGAAACGTCGGCCCACTTCAGCGGGTACACGTCGAAGGTCTTCCCCTGAATCGGCGCTTGCTCACCGACAGCGATCGTCGTGGCCGGAATTGGCGAATCGATCGCGAATCCGAACTGACTTCCGCGCACAATCCAGGGCGCGGCTGGGTCGTCGCTCAAGCCGGACGCCTGGGTATCCGTTGGTCCGGTTCCGGTCGGGGTCAACCCCGCCGTCGGCGTCAGCGACAAGACAGTCGGCGCGCCCGCCGTTCCAGCATTCGGCAGCATCGGGTTCACGCCATCGTTCCATCCGGTAATCTGCTGCCCGCTCTCCTTGCCCGATCCAAACGGAATGCTGAACGAGATGATGTACCAGTGAACGGAAACCCGGCCCCCGGTTGGCGGTCCCCACAGCTCCAGGTCCACGCCCAGTTCCAGCGTGAAGGTGGCGCTGGTAAACAGCAGGTCCATCGTGTACGAGGCGCCGATCGTGATCCCGATCTCGGCGTCGAACCAGAACGGCTTCCACCGGACGATGATGTCCGCGTGCGCGTTGAACCATGCCTTCAGATTGCCCGATTGATAGGTGGCGCTCAGCGCCCCGCCGACCATCAGCGCCGCCGGCGTCAGCGCGAAGTAGGTTCCGCCCTGAATCGTGATCGAGGAATCAAGCGACCAGTGGAACCCGACTCGCGGCACCTTCGGGTAGTAGTCGGGCGGCGTAAATCCCGGATGGTACCCGCCTAGGCTGACCACAAAATCGCCCGCGTGCGGATTGCTCCCAAACCACACATAGAAAGCAAACCCGCCCGTCAGCACGCAAGCCTTCGACAGCAGGAACGAGCTCGAAGCCAGCACCGCCTCCAGCGAGAAGACCCCCTCGGTCGGCGCGAACCGCAGCTCCAGATCCAGCTCGATGTACGCATACACCGGCTCGTTCGGCATATCCGGAACCGCCTGCGGGAATTGCGCCCGCGACACTCCCAACAGGGCGATTACGAGATCGGCGCCCGCTTCGACAAAGATCATGGCCACCGAATTGACCAGCTCGAAGCTGGTGAACATGATCCCGGCCCCAAACCAAAGCGAATTCTGCTGCGGTTCCACCCAGATCAAATTCGTCTTTGGATCGGGCAGAATCATCTTCTCCAGCACGTCCATCGGCGTCGGATTGGGCCCAAAGAACGCGGAGTTTCCCAGCACCTTGATGAACGGGAAGACCTGAATCTGGTCAATCGTCGGGATATTCAGATTGGAGTTGTACCCGAACCCGAGAGCCACTCCGGTCACAAAGAACGCCGGCGGCCCGCCGAACGGATAGATCAGGTCGCCAAACAGGAACATCGAAGAGAACTTCAGCTTGTTCCCGTAGTACCCGAAGGCCTGCACGGTAAACGTTCCGGTCCCGATCGTCACTGCCCCGGCAAACTCGATGTAGGTGGCTCCCGGAGGAGCAAGATTGATCAGCGCCCCGGCAATTTCGACCGGCGGCGCGGAGTACGCCACCCCCAGCCCCTGCAACCCAAATTTAGGACTGAAGCTCTTCAGCGGCGACCCGATCCCGAGGCCGACCAAGCTCAGCGTCAGCGGCCCAAATTTGAGCGTCGCGTTCAGTTCAAACCACAGCGTCTGCGTCTCGGACTGATACAAAACGCCGATCCGGTTGATCGAAACCGGACCGAAACTCCGCTGCACGTTGAACCAGGTGATGCCGTCGCTGCTCGACCCCGCAATCGAGCCGGCAATCGAGCCCGCCAGCACCTCGCCGGAACGCACCAGGCTCAACCCAAACCCCGATCCTGGCCCGGCATCGGCGGCCAACGCCCGCGAAGTCGACGACCCTCCAAGCGCCACGCTCAGCGGCAGCGTATCCTTGCCAAAATCCAGCTCCCCGGCCAGCAAGATCTTGCCATTGAACCCCGCCTTGGGCATCAGCGGATAATCCGTTCCCAGCACATCCGTAATCTGCTTGTTGACTGCGTCCGCTGTAGTCCCATCCACCTTGTCCAGCGTGGAGATGATCACTCCCAGCTTGGTCAGGCTAATGTCTTCGAGCTTCGCCAGTTGCTCGCCCACCAGCGGCAGGTTCGACAAACTGAAGGTCTGATTCGCATTCAGCAGGAAAAAATACTGCGGCGTGTCGCTAACCTTCTGCGCCACGAACACGGCTTTCCCGTAAGTTGCAGACTGCACCCCAAACGTCAGCGCTCCGGTCGAGAAGTCGTACCGGAACGCAACTTCTTTCAGCGCCAGATCCAGATCGGTAGGAATCGGCGGCAGCGACACGCCAAACACCGCGGCGATGTCCCCAAACTCGATCACTCCGCCCGTTACCGAGAATTTCGCCTCCAGCCAGGTGTCGGCCTTCGATTCGCTGAAGGTCACGGTAAACGCCAGGTCCTTGGTTGTCCCGTCGTGCTGCGGCACCTTCAGAATCAGCACGCCGCTGAACGTCGCCGACGCCGTCGCAGCGCCGTAGTTGATGTGGATTGTGGGGAAGAAATCCACTTCCGTGCCCGAAACCATCGCGCTGCCCACGCACGTAAAGTCAAAGGTCGTCTGTCCCGTGTTCAGCTCCACACGCAGCGAGTCAATCTTGAGGCTGTTCCGGATCGGCTCCGGAATATCTTCCGCCGGAATCCCGAACTTTGTCCCGATATCGGCGATGATCTGGCCGATGGGAATGTTCGTCGCCTGCCCAATCAGGTCGAGGCCCCCCGCCTGCGAGTAGGCGGCCGTAATCGACATCGTTGTCGAAGCCACCGTGAAGCCCGCATAGAGGCCGCCCGAAACCGTCAGCTTGCCCGTTCCGTCCTTCTGCGCACCGATATTGAACTGGAAGCTGTCCAGCGCCACCTGTTGCCAGATCGGCACCGGCTTGGTGATCGCCAGGTTGAATGTGAAGGCCCCATCCGTAGGATGGAGCGTAAAGCCGAGCGTCGAAACCTCCACATCCGGCATCCCGCTCGGCAGCGTCAATCCGAAGAACGTGAAAACGTCCGTCAGCTTCAGCACCGCGTCCGGAGCGAGTTGGGCAAACACCACCGGATCGGGGAACTGCCCGCCCACATCGAACGCGGGCAGCGGCGGCAACTGCATCTGCGCATACAGCTTCGCGTCGTAGGCCATCTTCGCCGCGAAGGGATTGAAGACCTCCACCTCGAAGTTGATGCTCTCGACTACAAACTTCCCGTCGAAAAACGTCCAGTTGCCGTCGTACTCCATCGCGAGGCGCAGCAGCGAGCAGGTTCCTTTGGCCACGTTGAAGGCCACCTGAAACGTGGCCAGCTTCAGCTTGCTCAGGTCCGCCAAATCCGAGGGCAGCATCCCCAGAACGTCGACGCCGCCGGCCAGCGCTTTGAGCGCGTCGGCAGTCACCGAACCCACAGGCACATTGGTGCTCGAAAGCGTCCAGTCTCCGTCGAACGTCGGCACCACCAGCGAAATCGGCAGGTTGAGCGGCGGAACTGTCATGGTGCTGATGGCCGCATCGAACTCGACGCCCACCACCTTCAGGTCCGCATACGGCGTCAGCGTCGCCGCCAGGCTCCCAAACGTCACCCCGAGGCTCGGAATCAGCGTCCACTCCACGGACGACGGCAGCGTGAACGTGAGGGTCAAGAGCAGATCCGTGTCGGGCTGGGTAAAGGCAAATACCGCCGCAGTTCCCACCTCGCCCACAATCGCCGCCGTCCCGGAGATCGTCGCCTCATCAATATCGATGGCCGTGACCTTCAGCACGATCGGGTCCGATTCCGGCAGCAGTTGCAGCGCCTGCTGCACGAGCGGCGCATTGAACATCCCCGACGATATGCCGGCTAGGTCGCCCACTTTCAGGGTGCCGAGCCACGTCTTCACATCCTGCAAATTGGAAATCGGTGCCATGCGCTGCTCCCGTCTTCTCACGCCGTCTACGCCGGTCTCGCCTTACGTCAGTGGGTTTGGATAAACCGCGAAAGCGGTGTTGTTATATCCGACGGGTACCGCCGTCTGATCTCCCATGCGGATATTTCCTCGTCCCACCGGCGGATTCGGCCCATTCAGCGCCGCGCCCTCCGCAGTCGAGCGATGCAGCAAAGGAATTGGCGGGATCGCCGCCGTCCCCCATCCAGCCGCCACATAATTCCCCACCGCCCCCGGTACGGGGAATCCATAACAGTGAATCCACGCGCCAGCCGCGTTTTGCTTAATCCCGTACGAGTATGCGATTCGTCCCGCCGCGGCGTAGGGCGCAACCGGCGTGGGCAGATTCAGCGCCGCGCCGTGGTTGTTTGAGCCATGGTGCGCCGCCGTTATCCCGCTCACATTGGGGTAAAGCGGATGCAGCGCAGGCACCACGTCGAAATTCGCGTCGCCGGTAAGGATAATGTCGTGCGGCACGAGGTCGGCAATCGGAAGCCGCGTCGAGACCCCCATTGCGATGCCCGAGTTGTTCATCAGCACAGCCGGCACAGCGCCCGGCGGCGGCACGCATTGATACAGGGTGTAAGCGCCGCCCATGATCGGCGTGGCGGCCGCCCCACCATAGACAAAGGGCGCTGCCAGCGTGGCAATGAAATTCGCCGCCGCCGGGCCCACCGGCTGCACCACATACGTCCACGGGAGCAGGTTCAGCCCCGGCCACACGTGCGCCAGGCGCCAGTGATCCCAATCCCAGTGCGACAGAACCACCTCGAGATTGGCCGCGGCATTTTGAAAGATTGGCCCGCTTGGCGCAACGGCCCCAGCCCACAGATTGGGCGGCGCGCTGCGCCGGAAGACATTCAACGGGAAGCCCACATCGAAATAAATGACCGGCTCGATATTCTGGTCGAACAGAATCTGGCAACCTCCCGCGCCCACATCCATTACTCCCACTCCGCTAATCGGCGGAGGGGGCGGAGGAGGCGGAGGAAGGGCCGGCGGCAGCGGAGGCAGCACCGGGGGCGGCGCCGGCATCACCGGCGCAATCTTCCGCCGCTTCGCGGACCGCGGCCGATAAGCGTTATTGGCAATGGGCCCGGCCTTGTGCTTCTGGCCGTTGACCAGCGGCGCCGGCACGGCCTCGGCCACTTCCGCGGAGTTCACGGCCACGCTCATCACCCCTTGCGAGGTCCATTGCGGCAGCGTCAGCAGCTCCGCCCCAGCCAGCGTGTAGTCGCCATAGTCGTAAATCGTCTCTGCCATATCACCGTCCCGCTTCCCAACGCCGTTCCGTCCGCGAACCTGCTATTGATCCGGCTGCGAATCGATGTCCGGGTTATACAGATTCCCGGTAATCGGGCCCGCGCCCTTGACCAGCTTCAGCACATACCACGACCCCTCGGCCAGGTTGTCCTCGCTCTTCAGCCCCAGCGCCGTCAGCAGCGCGCCGGTCGGAATCCCATCGATCTGAAAGCAAAGGGCCGGCGCAACCGGCGGAGGCGACGGTACCTTTGGCGGATTCAGGTACACATTGTTCATCCACTCCGATGGCACCACCTCAAACATCGGGTAATACAGTCCCGTCTCTTCGTCCTGCTCGCAACTGGAGAGAAACGCCCAGTAAAGATCGCTCGGCGAGAGCGGGTTGTTGTAGATGTCGCCCTGTTTGCCGACATTGGCAAAAAAGTTGTTCCACGACGGATCGGGACTCTTGGCCATTGCATACACTCCACTTCTCAGATCGAAGCGGCTTACCCAGGCCTCAGCCGGCCACCGCCCCGCAATTCGAAATCCGCGCCTAACTTCCACACTTTCGGAGACAATAACTCCCGTGCGCGTCCAAACGAGATGGGACACGCGAGCGCGGGGCCGCGCCTAGCCGCGGACCAGCCAATGTTAGTTCTTTGAGCCCAGGGAAATAGTTGACGCTAAGGTTGCAGAGTTACGCGCCTGACTCTGACTTCAAGGTTTGCCGAATCAAGCCTCTCCTGCGCTCGCCCAACACGCCGAAGTGTTCTCCCACCTTTATACATCGATTGTGCTCAAGTTGGTGTCAGTCCGAATTATCTTCCGTGGAAGAATCCGTAGACACTGTCAGCGGATTACCTCGCCCAAGCATCAGGTATCGTCCGTAGGCAAATCTCGCAGCTTCGGAACGGTCGCCGCGAGGCAGGTGTCTGAATGTTGGAGGCGCTTGCTGACGTGATTCAAATGAGTGTGGCGGAAATCCTCAAGTGAGTGAAGTGCTGAACCACATCGAAGTCTCATGATCTCAGCGAAATGGGTGGTAACGGATCTCCGTCGAGCCGGTGCCTGGTAAGCCCAGCCAGGAAATCGGCAAAAGGCACAATATCGCCACCTGTGCTCGCTCGTTCCAGCGCGTTCATATAAGAGGCTCGGTCGGAAACGGGGATTACCGTCCACGGATAACCTCCGGCAGCCATCATCAGATTCATGAGGAAACGTCCGATACGTCCGTTCCCATCCATATAGGGATGGATATAGACAAAGAAAAGTGTCCAAGAACGACTCGTACCGCAGGATGCGCTTCCTCACGGAGCAAGTCGAAGAAGGCAGGCATCGCATCGCGCATGGCGTCTGGATTGAGGGGAACGTGCATCGACTTCCGGATATAAACCTGGCCGGTTCTGTATCCGGCGAGGTCTGAAGGTTTCAAAAGGCCCGAGGCGACGCTGGGCGCGAACAACTCCCGATACCAGTCTCCATGATCGTCGTCGGCAGTCCGACCCGGATTGTCGCCTTTCAAGACCTTGCCGACGCCTTCCAGTACGGATTGGAAAGCCAACCAGTATCCGCGGGCGGCCATAGCGTTCCGCTGTTCGCGGTCGCCTTCGTTCGATTCGAGATTCCATGATCCGGCGCGTACCCGCTCGATCAGGTCGGCTGTGACCTGATAGCCCTCGATCGACAAAGAATGATAGGCGTCGGTGACGTATGCTTCCTTCACTCGCTTGAGATAGGCCTTCGTGTCGCGCGGAAGTCCAGGAGGAGTCGGGAACCGTTCAATGATGGGTCCTCGCATCTTCTGCCAGAGCAATCGAATGCGGTTCACATACGGGGACGTTTCCCGACTGTGAAAAGAGAGGGACGGTCGATCCTCGAACGGATCGGTCTCCCGCACTGAATATCCGGCTGCCGTCATGGTCTTTACGATGTCATCCGCGATCCGGTCGCGCCCCACGTCCGAAATCCTCCGGTCAGTCGTCCCGCAATGACGGTGCGCCCTCCCTCCAGCAGCCTTCGCAGAATGTCGGAGGCGTCGCGAATCGTCAACAACACAGCCCGAACGTCGGTGGCGTTACTCGAAAAAAAATGGACGGAGACCTCTATTAAGGCGGAGGGGGGGAGAAGACCTGGAGGTCTTCTCCCATTGGCGATCCTGACTCTGTGGCAGGGCGGCCCGCAAATCCAACAGGCTGGTACCGTGTGGGAGATCGGTGACTTTGTTGCGGCCCTTTGGAGCGCGGACAACGAGTTGCTTCGGTACGGTTCGATTGCCTGCATGAAGCGAGAGAGATTGCTCGGGTGAGAGGCACAGGAGTTGGGCGGCGAGGGTGGTGTCTGACTTCGCGTAAGGACGTGAAACTGGGCTGTCTTCAGTTTCAAGACCACAGCGCGGGCGATTCTCGATTCCTTGCGGGATGCCATCCAGGTATTTTCGGCAAGTCGCCGAATCATTGGCTCGGTCTCGACCAGCAATAAATCATAAATCCTGATCGAATGTATCTTCGGCGGAAACGGACTGGGTCGGCCGGCTGGGTGCGACGGGGTTCTCGTCAATTCCTCTCGCCAGCTCGTAGAGGCGTTGCCCGTAGCGTCCGAAATGTCTAGTCAGCTCTTCGAGACTGCGAGCGCGAATCTCTCCGACTAAACGCAGTCCAAGCGTCGTAAGCTTCTCCTCCGTCACCTTGCCAACTCCGGGAATGCGGCCGGCAGGCAAGGTCGCAAGGAAGTCTTCGACTTCGATGTGCTGGATCACAAATAGCCCGTTCGGCTTGCGCCAATCGGAGGCGATCTCTGCCAGGAACTTGTTGGGGCAACGCCGGCCGAAGCGGTCAGGTTCAGCTCTTTGCGGATTTGCTGCCGGATGTTGCTGGCAACCTTTGAGGCGGTGGCAAGCCCGGTCTTGTTCTCGGTGACATCCAGATAGGCCTCGTCGAGTGACAACGGTTCAATCAGGTCGGTGTGCCGGAGGAAGATCTCGCGCACCGCGCGCGAAGCTACTCTGTAGCGGGTAAAGTCTAGGGTAACGAACACAGCCGCTGGGCACAGGCGCTCGGCATGAGTCGCTGCCATGGCCGAGCGTACTCCGAAGCGCCTGGCTTCATACGAGGCCGCGCAGACAACCGAGCGCTTTCATCGCCACGCCACAACAACAGGCTTTCCACGCAGCTTGGGGTTATCCCGCTGCTCGACCGAGGCATAGAACGCGTCCATGTCCGCATGAATTATCTTCCGCCTGCTCATCCTGCATCCATGGTAGGACGTCGTCGCGGGCCGTTGTCTGTGTACTTGTCATAAGCCATACGGGTTTGGTTTCATTCCCTTCCTCCAAACCTTCGACTCCACAACCGGAACCGGGAGGTTCATGGCGATGGACTTTGTGTTCCATGATGGCGGCCGTGCAGCTGCGGGCTACGCAGGCATGACCGGAGACTATGTGACCCGGTCGATTGCGATTGCGACAAGAAAGACGTACCAGGAGGCCTATGACGTCCTCAACCATCTGGCACAAGCCGAACGCAGGGGCAGACGCAAAAAGAAACTGTCAAGTAGCCGGACTGGCGTGTTTCGCCGGACCTATCAACGCTATCTCGAATCGCTCGGATGGCGGTGGACCTCAACGATGTCAATTGGCTCCGGATGCCGGGTTCATTTGCGTACGTCAGAACTTCCGCCGGGCGCGCTCATCATCAAGGCGTCGCGGCACCTCACCGCGGCGATCGATGGCGTCCTCTATGAACACCCACGACTGCTCGCGTCGCGGAGTGCGCTGCGTATATGGCTACTTTTCAAGGCAGTAACCAGGTTCCGACACCCGTTTTACGCAAACTTTCAGAATCATTCTCCTACCTCAATCCTCAAAGGAAACTCCATGAAACCATCGAAGCTCTATGAGGCGCTTCATGCGCTCATTGGTGAGCGTGTGCCCCTGCACATTTGGGGTGCATGCGGTGTCGGCAAGTCGCAGATCGTCTCCCAGGTCGCCAACGATCTCGACTACGACTTTCTCGACGTGCGAGCCGTGCAGCTTGACCCGGTCGATCTGCGGGGACTGCCGCGGATCGTCGAGGGTCAAACGGAATGGGTGCCGCCCAAGTTCCTGCCCACCACAGGCAAGGGCATTCTCTTCCTTGATGAGCTGACCTCCGCGCCGCAGATGACGCAGGCCGGTTGCTATCAACTGGTGCTTGACCGGAAGCTCGGCGAGTACGTCCTGCCTGAAGGGTGGGTGGTCATCGCCGCCGGCAATCCAGCCTCCGAGCGCGGTGTCCATTTCGCCATGCCGCGGCCGTTGCGCAACCGATTCGTGCATCTTGACCTGGAACCGGATTCTGACGACTGGTGCAAATGGGCCCTCAAGGCCCGGGTCCGTCCCGAGATCGTCGCCTTCCTGCGCTTCAAGCCGGACTTGTTACACGCGGCCGACACAACCTCAGATGCCAACGCGTGGCCAACTCCCCGTTCCTGGGAGATGGCCTCTCATGTTTTATCGGGCATCGCCCGCCGCCAGAAGACACAGCTTCTCTCAGGGACGAGCGAGTTCGAAGCGCAGCTCTTGGATGGCACGGTGGGGCCGGCTGCGGCCTCGGAGGTTGTGGCTTTCCTTCGGCTGTTTCGCCAATTGCCATCGATCGACGAAATCCTTCTCAATCCAGCGACGGCTCCGGTTCCCGCAGAACCTTCCGCGCAGATCGCAATCGCTACCGCATTGGGCAGGGTCCTCAGCGACAACTCTGTCGGGAGAGGAGTGACTTATCTCGACCGGATGCCGACTGAGATGCGCGTGATGGCCATGCGCGACGCGGCGGCGCGGGACACCGCCATCACCCATACGCCGGAGTTCGTGCGCTTTGGCGTGGAATACCGGGAGGTTATTCAATGATTATGGAACGCGCAATGCTCGCCGCCGTCCACATCAGTATCTGGACGGCCGTCAAACACGACCGCAAAGTCAGCCGCGATGTCGCCGATCAGCATGGGGCGCATCAGGGCGCCGGTCGATATAACAAACAACTGTTGCGTGGGGCAGACAAGCTGGACGAACTGCGCACTATCGCCGGCCAGATTCGGCAGTATTTCTACAAGATCACGCTGCCTTGGTCGGACGAAGGGTTTCGTTTGTTGCCGGCGAACTTCTACTTCGATCTCATGGCACGTATGCGCGAGTTCGAGGCCGGCTTCGAGCAGGGTGTCGAGAGTTTTCTCCGCGTCTATCCTCAGTACATCGAGCAGGTGAGGCCGGAGTTGAATGGGCTCTTCCGCGAGGAAGACTATCCAAGTGCCGAAAAGCTGCGGACGAAGTTCGGAGTCAAACTCGAAGTCCTGCCCATCCCTTCGGGCGCCGACTTCCGCGTCCAGATGTCGGCCGAGGAGCAGGCGCGGGTCTCGCGCGAGATCGATGCCAACGTCCGCGAATCGCTGATGCGCGGAACCGAGGATCTCTGGAAACGCCTCCGCGAGGTCGTCTCCCATATGGTCAATCGGCTCAACGAGCCGGAATCGCGCTTTCATGGCTCCCTGGTCACCAACGTCCTCGACTTGGTGGAGATTCTGCCGCGGCTCAACGTGAACGGCAACGCGGATCTCAACCACTTTGCGGAGCAGGTCAAAGAGCGGCTGTGCAACTACTCGGCTCAGGACCTTAAGAGGCATGACCTCCTACGCTTCACCACGGCGGCCGATGCTGCCAACATCGTCGCCGAAATGGATGGCCTGTTGCGCAGCCGGGAGGCCGAAGAACCCGCTGAGAGCCCGAGCGCCGACGACATCTTTGCCCACATGTCCGCGTACATGGAGGCGCCCGCGGCATGAGAAATGAGACTCCAACCTCACTGCGAATTCAGAAGGCACGCACCGCTCTTATCCTGGACCATCCGTTCTTCGGCTCGCTCCTGTTCCGCTTGCAGGGACGGGAGTGCCGGTCGATTCAAACGATGGCCACGGATGGAGTTTCCCTCTATTACAACCCTGATTTTGTTGAAACCTTGAACGCCAAGACCCTGGCCGGAACCTTGGCTCACGAGGTCATGCACCCGGCGCTTCACCATCATGTGCGCCGCTCCGGGCGCGATCCGAAACGGTGGAATGTAGCTTGTGACTTCGCCATCAATCCCCTACTCGTCGACGCCGGACTCTCGCTTCCCGATGGGGTGCTCCTCGACGACCGCTTCCGTGGAAGGAGCGCAGAGCAGATCTACAACCTCCTTGAATCGGAATCTGATTCGGAGACAGAGCAAGACTCGGGCCATAAGGGTGAAGAAGACGATTCCGGGAAAGAAGAATCGAAGGACGACATGTCAGGTGGCGGCGATTCAAACTCGCCTTCCGCACCCATTACCGAAGGTGGAATTGGCCAGGTGCTCGATGCGCCACCTTCGGACGAGGAAACCCCGACCATCGAAGAACAAACAAGGGGGTGGGATGTCGCAGTTAGCCAGGCTACGGCGGTCGCACGACAGGCGGGCAAGCTTCCCGGAGTCCTGAACCACACCTTAGAAGGTGCTGCCGAGGCTTCCGTCGATTGGCGCGAGATGCTGCGACGGCTTTGGTCGGAGACTACTCCAGCCGACTACAGCTGGACGCGTCCGAATCGCCGCCATATCTGGGCAGGTCTCTATCTTCCCGGAGTGATCCGGGAAGGCGTCGGGGAGATCGCGATCGCGGTCGATTGCTCGGGTTCGGTCAACGGACGGCAGTTGCGGCTCTTTGAAGCCGAAGTCCGCTCGATCCTCGAAGGCCAAAGACCCGAGCGCGTGTATGTCCTCTACTTCGATGCCGCGGTGCAGAAGGTCGAGACCTACGAAGCAGGGCAACGAGTCGATCTCCAGCCGGTAGGAGGCGGGGGCACAGAGTTCGGACCATGCTTCGAGTGGCTCGACGAACGCGGAATCCTGCCGCAGACCTTAGTCTTTCTGACCGACCTGTACGGCAGTTTTCCGGATTCGGCTCCCGCCTACCCGGTCCTATGGGCTTCCACCGGAGCCCGCCGCGCTCCCTTTGGCGAGGTCATCCCCATGCACGGCGCTTAGCCAAGTGCACTGGATCGCTCCGGGGCATGTCTCGTCAGCGGGCCAGAGTCGTTGAGATTCGCTTGGTATGAGGCGGCGAGAGTGCTCTGGCCGGATCAGCGAGTCGCTCGATAGCAGCATTCCTCACCAACGAATGTGCAGAGGTGGCATATAGCAATGATCAGCCTTCCTTAAAAGGAGAAAAAGCATGGCTTCGATCGCTGAATCGAACTCATTATTTGAAATCGACACAGAACTGGATAGACTCCTCGACGAGATTCAAGAAGAGGCGGAGCGTGCGGGAGAGACGTCGGACGAACTGATGGCGCGCTTCCAACAGTTCTGCGATGCCCACGGAGAGAAGGTCGACCGGATCGGGCGGTTCGTGAGGATCATGGAGGCTCGGGAGCAGTTCTGCCGTGCCGAGGCTGCTCGCCTGGGAGATCGGGCGCGAACGGCAGCCAACAAAGTGGATCGAACTAAATCTATGGTCCTCTTCTACCTGATGAGCCGGGACCTCCGGAAGATTGAGGGACGGGAGTTCACTCTGCGCGTCCAGAAAAACAGCCAGGATTCAGTACGGATCACCGACGAGGCTGCGATACCGAAATGCTACTGCTGGATCGATGCACGCATTAACGGGGTCCTCTGGGAAACAGTTCTCTCGCTACTCCCAGACGAGCTTGCGAAACCTTTGGAATCGTCGGTTCAAGGCACTCGACCGAACTCTGACGAAATCAAGGCTGCTGCGATGCGAAATGAACAAGTGCCCGGAGCGGAGGTGCGTCGGGGATCGCATTTGAGAATGTCTTGACGCACTCTGAGTGCAGCCAGTCTTGAACTCATTTTGTAGCCACTGATTTGCCCCGATCAGTGACACTCTACCCGATGACGCTGTCTTCTAGAGGACATTGGCGCGGAGAGGCTGTAGAAAGTGTGCGCGTTGTGTGCGGCGTGCCGCCCAATGAGGGAAGGATTGAGCGACAGCGATTTCGGTCCGTTTTCAGAGGAGCTGACCTCTACCGTGTCAAATTTATCATTAAGCGTAAGTTGTTGAAACCATGTGCGCCGATGGCTACGGATTGCACTGAAAGTTATTCAAAGGCACGCAAAATTCGCGTTCAGCACCCTCGTCAGCATCCTCAAGATGGCCGTTCAATTCGGCTTTCGAAACCGCGTCTTTTCATTTCTTAAGCGTGTAGGCTTTGTCGAACTCGGGGATGATGTTCGGACTGTAAAAGTCCTTCCGCGAGCTTTTCGCATTTCCGGGGTCGAGATAACGCGTGTTCTTGAATTGAGGGTCTGCGCCAAGCTTCTTTCTCAGCGAATGATATTTATCGTTCTCCTTGAAATCGATGTATCGTATCCTGAGTCGTTCCTTCAATGCAGCGGCGTCCCATGGATATTTCTGCCGGATGTCTTCCTCCGAAAGCGTCACTTGGATGGCGTCTGGACTATTGCTCATAATCACCGCCGCAGCTGCAGCCGCCGAGGTCCGTTTGAACGAAATGTTCACATCGAGCGAGACATGGTAATCCTGTGGCTTATCGTCCTGGGCGTCTTTCATGAGGCCAGCAAGATAATTTACGACGTTCCTCTCGTCGTTTGAAATCATGATTCCCGTAGCTCCCGTCGCAGGAAGAAAGCCGATGGGCATGAGGTACAGACTGTAGGAAGAAAGGTCCAGATCGAGCCACAATTTACCAAGCTCGATAAAGTTTCTGAGAGACGCCGTGCCGATCTCCAGCACCTGCTTCGCTAGGAGAGGGCTGGCATTCAGATAATGAACGGCGTTATCGCGGATTTCGGTGAGCGCTTCGAGGTTTTTCCTTACCGCTGCCGGTAAAGTCGTTCCTTTCTTTTCGAGCGCAACCACGCATCCCTCAAGCCCCATTGCCAAGAAATTGTTGCTGCGATTGCGCTTTACCTGAAGCTTCTTGGAAGGAGTACCGCTTTTCGTTTTCGGTGCGAAATAGACATAAAGGCAGCGTGGGTCGTTGTTGTGCACGCTCAAAAGCTTTGCCTTTATCAAGAGCTCCCAAGCATTCAACGCCAGTATCGCGAAGGTCTCTTCGCGGTAGGCAAAAGTTGGCTTGTTGTAGACCTCAATCGCGGAGATGAGCGCAGCCTCGGCATTTTGCAGGAGTCGCGCTGCTCGGCTAAGTCTCGACATTACTCGCATTCTAGTATTTGCCATCATTGATGGCCTGTGGAGAATAAAAAGCGAAACACGCGTTAGAATCCGGTGATGGGCGGCGAGCGAGCTTCTACTGCGCGGCGGCGATTGGCGGGAAAGATTTGCTGCTGTTGCAAGTCATCTCTTCCGCCTCCCCTCGAACCCGGCGAACGTCTTTGCTCTCGATGCCGGAACGAACGCGTTCCACGCAAGAAGGTTTATATGTTCTTCATGCTTCGTCAGGGCTGGCATTGCCAGTTCTTGAAGAGGATTTGAAAACGCCCCTGCCCCGAAAATTGAACGTCAATGATCCTGCGAAGCTTTTCGAAATTGCCGAGCGTGGTGGCTATCGGCTGAATCTCGAAGGACGGCAAGCGATAGAACACGCGATTGAAAATGGGCGCGGTGCGATATGGCTGGAGCTGACGCCTGACCAATATGCAAAGTTGACGATCCGGTAACGCTCATCCCGCTTTGCTATAGGCTTGCCACGTGTTCGGCAATTTCAGGGTTGTTGACGCTGGCGATCTTCTTGACCTTTTCGATATATCGACCGGAACGCCCCGTTCGCGAAGGGTCTTCGCTGCCGTAGGTCATGGTCGGATTGTAATAGTCGATCTTCCAGAAGATACGTTCGCTTTTGTGTTCGAAAGCGCCGAAGTCGTGTTCGCCATGCGGATCGTTGTCCGGAGTGAACGTATCGAAGATTTCGACTCTTTCGCGGATCGCTGATTGATCCACCATGGGTAGGGCACTTATGCCGCTGGTTTGGACAAGGCGTCCCGCGATACCCATGGCTTTTCGACATAGGTCGTTCAGAGCTGCGATTTTGCGAGCCTGTTTGGTGGCGTTGTTGACGTTTTCTTCGGTCATGATCTTCCTCTTTCGTTTTAAGTGACCCCCACGGCGGGGGCGAGAGAGGGCACATCACGCCGTCGCAACTGAGCGCGGCTGTCATAGGATTTTGGGGGAACCGTGGCCGCCGGGCAGGGGGGAGCCAAAATCCGTCATTGACTGCAAGCGGCGACGGCTAAAGTGCCATCCGTCCGCCGTTTGAGGGGCAGTAGGAAAAGAGGGGGGTGACAGTGACAACGTGGTTCAAAACCTGAGGCAGATGTCGGAAGGTAGACTAGACGGCCAGTCAGTTTCTGTGGTGCAATGAGACGCGCCAGCACAACGGACATAATGATAGCGGTCGCACCCTCTAACGATTTGCCTAACGAACTTGGAGCCGTATCTTCGAGTTCCGGCGTGATAGCGTCAAAGCGATAACCTTGGAGAGACCATGGAAAGTCAACTTCTGCAAAAGTTTTTGGACAAAGGGCTGCTTAACCTAGGAGAGGATCGCGACAAATTTGATTATGTCCAGTTAGCATCGCAGGATCTAGCAAAGAAATTACTCGAAAATCGTCAACAGCTCATCACTGCTGCTTCAGTTGTGTTAGGGGGCGATCTTCCCGACGATGATGCCACGATGCAACTATGCAAGGAGGCCATAACACCGCACTGGCCAACATATGGCAGCCGATTTCCGTCGAAAATATTCCAGCTTTTTCGCGCGACGTTATTTCAGGCGCTCGCAGTACTGACTGGATCGGACGCAGACGTTTCAAACAGCGGCATCATCTACTACACCACTAGTGGATTGCTGCCCTATTTTGCGAGTGAGAACAACGACGGCTTATTCAAGGAATATCTTGCTGCCTTGGCACAAGCTGTAGAAGACAAGGCCGCCAAAAGTTGGATATCTCCGAAAGGCTTGGACGCTCAAAAAATTCAATACGGCGAAGGATTGCCATCTGCATCCGCAATTGACACGAAAGCGCTTAAGGAACTGCTCAAAAATGCGATAGGGCCTGCAGGTGGCACAGCTGCAAATCCGCATTGGCCAAGCTCAAATGCTCCGGAGTGGCTTGAATTCTTCGGGACCGGCGCCGCTAATGCAATCGCAACGACTATCACCAATGCGATCAATCAGACGATCCCAAAAATCGTCACTCAAGGCCGAAACGACAGTCAAGCGGCGTTGAGACTGTTGGCCGATGGGCGGCCCGTGGCTGACAACTACCGCGCTGATCTCCTTTACTGGAAAGAGGCACTCTATTCTCCGGCAAAAAATGACAGCTACAGAAGTATGTCGTCTGACGGGGTCATTTATTGGTCAGCGCGGGATTTGCACGCAAGAGTGTCGCAATTTCACCCATTGAGTGTAGAGTTTTTCCTTCGCGAAACTGTCCGGGCCGCGATTGGTGAGAAGGAAGCAAACAAGAAACTCTCCTTTGAGCAATTCATCAGTGGAACCGTCAAGGATATCGAATTGAAAGATGTGACAGTATCGAATTTCGACGGACACAGATTGACACCACTTCAGGCGATAGAAGCAGTTGCGGCAAAGAAATTGGATGCGCACGCTGCTGCTGCGCGGACTGGAATTCCGCTGCAGTCTGTGGTTCAGAGAGATGAGATGGCCGTGCTGCTGTTTCGTAGCTTTCAGGCCCGGCGCTTAGCAGGAGGAAATTAAACGTGCCGAGTAATCGAAAATGCACGCTTCCTACCTGTCTTGACCCGCAAGAAATCGGCTGCAATCTTGGCTACGATTTTCTAGATGACTGCTCTCATTGGAAGGAAGGAAGCGATCAACAAGCCAGCGCTGGAAATGCACTGGAAAACAGCCCCGTTGCCAATAGAGCCAGTGAAACGCAAAGCGAGGCTCGGCTTCTTCACTTGCCCTGGACTGGAAATTCTCTTGGAACGGGCGACATCGAACTCGTGACGGCATGCAACCGAATAACGATGGTGGGCTTGGTTGGCCCGTTCAATTCAGGAAAAACCTCGTTGCTAGCCCTCATTTACCTCCTTATTCAACGAGGTGAGCAGGCCTCGTTCGCAAAATTTGCAGGCTCATGGTCTCTCATCGGCTGGGAGAATCTCGCTGCAAACTTTCGCTGGGGAAAAGGTGAAACTGGTCCAGCATTTCCACCTCATACAAGCCGGGGAGCCGGAAGAAGGCCTGGTTTACTTCATCTGGCCATGCGTGATAGCGCAAATAGGCGGCATGATCTCCTGATGACTGATCCTCCGGGAGAGTGGTTCACGCATTGGGCAAGTAACGCTTCAGCCGAGGGGGCAGAGGGTGCTCGTTGGATAGACGCGCGAGCTAACCGCTTTCTGTTCCTCGTTGATCGTGAAGCACTCTCTACGGCTGACCGAGGAAAAGAGCGAGACAAGCTGCGCGATCTGGCACGGCGACTGGCGCGAGGCCTTGCAGGTCGGCCAGTGGCGGTCGTATGGACTAAATCTGACCTTGAGATTTCATCGACGATTGAAAAAGATTTGCGTGATTGCTTTCAAAGCGAATTCCCACGTCATGATGAATTTCGCGTCCGTATGCGGTTTGGGGATGAAGAAAAATCAGACATCGAGGAGCCTTGCCTCGAACTCATGAAATGGATTTTCGCGTTTCCCACCAATCGTAGAGATCAATTTACGCCTGCTCTGCTTAATGATGGCTCAGACTTGTTCATGAGATATCGGGGGGAGGGTGCTCGTCTTGAATAATCCTTCTTCATCGCCGTCCTTGCTCATTATTGGAGGAACCAAAACTGGCAAGACGCATTATGGCGGCCAATTGTTGCGACGGCTTGAGACGAAAAAGCTTCCGCTACGTATCGTGGGGGCTCCCAGCGACCGCACTCCCTTTCAGGAGGTACTGGATCAGTTAGCTCAGGGGAGGTCGGCTCCTCATACACCGAATTCCTTCTATCGGGAGAGCATCTGGGAGGTTCAAAAGGCGGACAGTGACAGTTCATCAGAACTTGTATGGCCCGACTATGGCGGCGAACAGATCGAAGACATTATTAAGAACCGTCAAGTCAGTGAACAGTGGATACAAAGAATACGCTCGGCGAGCGCCTGGTTGTTCTTCGTTCGACTGAGGCGAGGAATGAAGCCTGAGGATATCCTAGATCGGCCACGAAAATTGGAACGTATGAAGGCGGGCGCAGAGGTTACCGTCTCGGCTGCCGATTCTTCTCCCCTCAAAACTCCTGAAAAACTGGAAACTCCCGAGAAAACACAAACGCGTGAACTCCCCAAGTTGACGCTGAGTGATCAAGCAGGACTGGTTGAACTACTTCAGGCTCTTCTTTTTATTAAACAAGTCGGGTCAATCAACCAGTTGCGTCACCCCCCAATAATCGTGGTTCTCTCCTGCTGGGATGAAATACCAGAACCGAGACCGCATAAGCCTGCGGATGTTTTGATGGCGCATGTTCCCTTGCTTGCCCAATTCATTGAGGCAACTTGGCATCCTGGGCGCGTTGAAGTTATGGGGTTATCGGCTTTAGGGAAGCCCCTTAAAGACGATGTGAGTGATGAAGAATTTATGGACAACGGCCCGGAGCGCCAAGGATGGTGTATTTCGCCGGACGGGAAAAAAACGGACGATTTGACGTTGCCTATCGTAGCGTTAATGGACAAAGCCCGGACGGAGAAATGATTTGCCTACAGTTCATAAAGCGGTCTTTGGAGAAGCCAAAGGCGCTCACGACCTTATTGTTGCCAGCCTGGGGGCACCCGACGATGTGCTCGCGGAATTGGCAGCACGTTATACGGATCGGTTGCTTCCTACGCAAATCTTATGGGATGCGTACTTGTGTGGATTTCCAGTCCGCAATAGCTACGTCGTAACGAGAACATTTCCGGTTAAGGGGACGCGGAGCGGCATGGTTCAAACACATGCCGCTATAGCGCCACTAGATGCTGTCGAGAATCTTGCTCTCGACTCGCTTCTTAAGCTCTTACCTGTAGAACCTGAATCACCCGTACAAGAGCCGTCTACAGTCGAAATCTCTGAATTTGAAGTTAAGAACCTTACAAATGGCGTGATGCCACCTGGATACGCGAGCTCTGTGCGTCTGCTTTTGAATGGACAAGTTCCAATCTGGCTTGGTCAAAATGGCTTCGAAGAAATTATTAAATATCTGTGGCAGAGGTTATGGCCGGAAGCACGAAGAGATTTCAGATTTCGCATCAGCGCAGAGCCTAACGACTTATTGGATTTGCCTGCAACATTTGTGTGTACGCCAACGGATCTACGATCCGGCTGGAAACCACAGCAATTTGTCGATTTGAATTTGCTCCTATTGCCCGACCCCTCCCTCAGCGAATCGTATCTGCTAGGGCTCCCTGAAGGAGACGCGTTTGGAAACCTGAGAGGTCGTCTGGGTGTTTTCCCGGCCCAATTGGTTGGACTGAAGCGTCTGGAGCAATACGCCCAAATGTTGGCTGAGAACACAGCCGATAGCATACGGGCGGCGGTCCGTCTAATGAGAGTAATGTTTCCGGAGCCGTCGCAGTGCAAGACGGAAAAGGCGTCTCTGTTCAATTCGCTTACGCAGAAAACTATCGACGGAAATGAACAGGATGTTTTGGCTTTACGAAATCTCGACGTATCCGCATACTTGGACGGGCAGTGGAGTCTTCAGAAAATTATTTTTGAGTGGCTGAGAAAGCGGGTTGCGCAAGGCACCGGCGGTGTTTCGGTGGCTCGATCGATCCTCCTAGAAAATCATCCCTGGAAACTAATCGCTGACAAAGCGTTAGCCGAGACATTTGCGTTTTGGACGCCGATTCATGCTCGGCTGCTTTGGAATTGGTGGGTCTCTGACTCTAGATTCATCGCGCCGTCTGAATTCTTGCTCCCTGAGCATTCGAAGAGTGCCGAGGATGACTTGAGGCTCTCGTTGCCAATGGATGTCCCGCCACTTAGCCGTTCAGAAGTGCTTCAGTTGTGCTCTAGAAGACGTTTCCTGTCGCTGAGCAGCTCTATCCTTTCGGCTGCTCACGACCTAGCTCCGGTGGAAAAATTTAGAGCCCAACTGGAAATCATCGCCGACGATGTGCAATTGACAGGATTGCCGGAAATTGCGAATGGGCTGTCCAAACGACAGATCGTCGATGCCGCACTGGTTATTCAGGATGTTCGCATCACCGAGCTTGCCGGTTCGGCTGTAAAGGATGAGCCCGAACTCTTGAATTCTATGGATGTCCACAACCCAGGATGGAGAGCCATTTGGATATCGGCCCTAGAAAAAGGGCATGAGTTATTTCATGGCATCAGTCAGCCATCACTAGCAGCGCATGGCGTGTTCGATGAAAGGCTCGCGGGTTCCGTCATTCAACCTGTTCTCTTAGAGAAGCTGGCAACTAATCCCTCATCTGGTCTCATTGAATACGCTAACCGGAGAGAACTCTGGGATTTCTTATCCGCAACTACACGCCAGGAATCGATTGCGACGGCGGCGGAAGAATGGCTGACGCGTTTTAGTAACGACCGTCAACTCAGCGATTTTCCTCTTGAGCCAGAGCTAGAAGAAAACATCATTGCGCTCTGGCGATCATCTCCAGGAAGACTCAATCCGGTCGCTCTACTCGAATTCTGGCACCGCTTTCAACCAGCTCTGGGAGAAGCGGACTTTCAGAAATGGCTTTCCATGTACGATGCTCAGCTCACTCCGCTGGAAGCGATTGGGATTGGCAAATTTATTCACGACAACCATTGGGATCGCGCAGCTGATGAAGTGATCCGCAGAGCGAAATTCACGCGGCGCGATTTGTTGCCGACGGTGCATCAATTGTGGAACAAAGTCGGCATGTGGGATAAATTTCATTTTGCCGTTTTCACCAGCGAGCCGGTTGTTGAGGAAGATGAATGGTGGGAAGCATTTGAGCAATTGAGTGTGGACCTCTATCCACTCGGAATTCAGCAACATGACATCTGGGCTCACGCAGATGGCGATGAATCACGCGTGAAGCAGGGTACCGGGCGCGAACAGTGGAGTGACGCTCTAGACCTTCTGCGCAAAGGCGGGGCAGGGGGCTCAATGACAGTTGAGGGTTTACTTCATGAGATGCGCAAAGATTATTTCCAAAATCAAAAACTTCAACTGCTTGAGGATGTCTACAAAACCAAGAGGAAATGGTGACCATGGCTAGTTCCACACCCTCTAAGGCATTAATCGTTACTGCGCTGCCCATCGAACGAAATGCTGTAATCATGCATTTGAGCGACGTTCAATCGGTTAATCACGAGGCCGGTAATGAATACACGACTGGCCGCTTTCTCTCTTGGCAGATATGCGTCGCGCAAATAGCGCCCGGAAACTCCTCCGCAGCGTTCGAGACAGAGAGAGCAGTTCGGCACTTTGCTCCGGACATTGCACTGTTCGTAGGGATCGCCGGTGGTGTAAAGGATGTGAGGCTCGGTGATGTCGTTGCAAGCTCAAAAATGTATGGCTACGAAAGCGGAGCTGATCGAGAACAATTCCAACCGCGTCCGGACGTGTTTCTCGCGAGCTACCCCCTGATACAGCAGGCATACGTGATCGCGCGTCAGAACGATTGGCAGCGCAGAATATCGGCCGATGCTCCCGCATCTGAGCCGCGGGCCTTCGTTGGGCCGATTGCAGCAGGCGCCAAAGTCATCAAATCGTCTCAAGGCACAGTCGCGAAACTCTTGCGTGAATCTTATGGAGACACGCTTGCGGTTGAGATGGAAGGCGAAGGTTTTATGCGGGCCGCCCATGCCAATAAGACTGACAGTATGGTCGTGCGAGGAATATCCGATCTCCTCGATGGCAAGGCTGAAGCGGACAAGACTGGGTCACAAGAGATCGCTTCCGATCATGCGGCAGCTTTCGCGTTCCAGCTCCTCTCATCACTGGGTCAGCGGAGTATCGTCGAGGTCGCAGCTGGGTCAGCCATCCATTCAAGTGAAGAGGCGGACGCTCTTTCTGGATTTTGGCCTCGCATTCGGGAACTCGCCCCAAGACTTTATCCGTCGGGACCTAACGACAGCAATGTCTGGACAGACGCGGGGGGTGATTTATCTAGGCTAGATTTATCCGGAAACGGGCGGACCCAATGGTCTCGTGCGCTGCGTTTGCTTGAAAAAGGCGGCGGTGGCGCGATTTCACCTAAGAGCCTGATAGGCGAAATGCTGAAAGCGTTCGAGGGCAATTATGAACTTCAACACCTTTGCGTACAGGCAAACAGAGTTTAGTGTCAGATGGAATCGCTCAAGGTACACGTGAGTAAATATATGGGTTGCTGTCACCAAAGTGAGATTACGGAGGAGCAACCTAAGGAAGGTGGCGCTCGTGATCTCTACTTTTGATCGAATCTAACTCGAACCGTCCGGCGAGCGAGACGACGCAGAAAAGGAACACGAGAAAACTTCCGGAATATAAAAAGGCGCTCACGTACCAGTTTTCTCCGAACAATTGGGCAATTTGCGTGTGATCGTAGTAGTAGATCACGTCGTGAAGCGAGAGAGTTGAACCCAACTGGCTCTCCAAGTTGGCTTTCACCGTCGCGCCGAATGGCGCTAATTTCCACCCACGCAGCTCATTGAAAGTCTCTCCATAGAACTCGAAGCTTTCAACCAGCTGAACTCTCATTGAGATAAGCACAACAAGCGAGAGGCCCGCGAGAGCGACTAACCAAGCCTTGTGTAAATTTTCGATAATCCGCGCCCAGACGCATAAGAATGCGGTGATTGCTACTAGAGCACCGGCACCACCAAGCCAATTTAGATTTGCTGGAACCATGCTTTGCTGAAAAATGGTTTTTGAAAGACCGGCGGATGCAGTCGCCAGGACTAGATTGATCGCTGGAAATCGTTTTAAAAACGTCTCGAAACTCATTGATGGCCTCCTCCCTCGCAAGCAGATGACCCCGTCCAACCGTTTTGCAGATGATGAAGCTTTGATAATCTCCTTCGCATTAGAGCACGTATATCATCAGAATGTTTGAGTGAGGTTTTTGAGGCATAAGTCTCGTTACCTGGAGAGGGTATGAAATCGAGAGTCATCATGGCTTTGCTCGTGCTGCTTTACGGGGCGAACTGCGCAGCAATCGGACAGTCGTCGGACGACAAAATTGCCGTAAAAGTATCGGGGCATTTTTTCAGTTTCACCTCGGCACCAGACCAATGCACCGATGTGCTTTATAAGGAAGTGGCTACCGGTCTGACGAAAGATGCGGGAGGGGCGACACCCCGATCCGTTAGGCTCGCACCGAAACTTTACCAATTCACCTGCAAATGTCCGTCGGGTGACGTTTTTTCGCAACCAACTATGGTTGGTCAAGCGACGGGCTATGCCTTCAATTGCAACGCTAAATTAACGCCCGGGCAGAGAAACGCGTCTCAAAGGTCTGAAACTGACGACTTGATTGAGCTGCACAGCTGGAATGACGGGAACGGTAATCAACATGTGTTTACGGTCGACGGAATGGCTGATCCTGATCAACAGCAATTCAACCGCGACGTGACTCAATGGTTCATCTATTCGCAGGCGGGAGTGGGCGAGCCTAACCTTAAGCCGCTTTATACCTGCCTGGCTCACAACAGCAAACACATACTAACTGTTTTTCCAAAGTCCGATTGCGGGGAACCAGAAACGCCATTGGGCTTTGTAGCGATTCATCCAACCACGGTTATGCAGGACAAATTGCTGACCTGCACCAATCCAGGCAACGGTAACCATTCGGCATCTGTGGACCACTGCGGCGCGGGAGATCATCCGTCCGATCTAGGTTTTATCTCCCGCTCTTCGCACTAGCCATATCTGCCGTCTGACACCAAGTAGGGTCTGAAAAATAAGCCGATGGACGCACCCCTCTGCAAAACTTGCAATCAGCCTATGCGTTACTGGGAAGGCGAGCCGTGGCGCAAGGTCAAGGCTGCATGGCAGTGCCAGCACGGCTGTGCGACGTGCCCATGTTGTTTTCAATCGGTGCGTAAAGGCGAAGCGTGTGATTGCTGGGATTGTGCCGCCTACGATACGCAAAACTGCGCCGGTGATCCATGCCACGGCGGGGGCGAGAAAGGGCACGTCAGGCCGCCGCAACTGAGCGCAGCGGTCATAGGATTTTGGGGGAACCGTGACCGCAGGGCAGGGGGGAGCCAAAATCCGTCATTGACGGCAAGCGGCGGCGGCTACAGTGCCTTCGCCCTGACGTTGAGGGGCAGTGGGGAAAGAGGCAGATGACGCGATTAGCCACATGGGCGCTAAACAGCGAATTGGGTGTAACAATAGCGGTGCAAGGAATTACCTTGTGTCACTCGGATTGATTGGCAATACGACTGAAAGACTGCGCCTTGAAGAGATGTCCCGGCCCCAGGTTGTGAGCTATCCAAAGACGTTCTATCTTTCCGGCCGAGCTAGCTGTGGATGGACGAGGCCGAACCGTTTTGCTGGTCGCAGGGGCGGAGCGCGGTTTCGACGCGGGTGAATAGGTAGAGGGCGTTACGGACATATGGATACGAAGCATACTTCGGCGAACTTCGCTTTCCTGGCTGTGTACGACCCGCAGCTCGTTCGCCTTGGCGCTCGCTCATCAAGCTCCGGCAATTCGGTGAGACGCTGGCTCAACTCGTAGCGGCAAAGAGCGGTCTGTTTCAGAGTACGGAGGAGTCTCAGGCCGATCTTCTTCGGCGGCTGAAATTTGAGAAGGTCATCCCCCGCGAAGTCGGTGACCTGTTTCATCACCTTCGTACCGTGGGCAATAAGGCGTCACACGAAAACGCGGGCACACATTCCGAAGCGCTAACGGCTCTAAAGTTCGCGAGAGAACTCGGCATTTGGTTTCACCGCACATTCGGTGGTGTCAAAGCCTTCTCAGCCGGTGCCTTCGTTCCGCCCCCTGACCCTGCCGATGCAACTAAGGCCCTCGCTGCCGAACTGGCTCGATTAAGGAATGAAGTCGATCAGCACCGAACTTCCGCAGAAAAGGCTATCGCCGCTGCGGCCGAAAAGGAGCAGGCGAGACTTAGTGCTGAGGAGGGCGCGCGGAAAGAGCGCGAGGAGCGTGCCGTATGGGAGCAGATTGCCGCTGAAGCCGAGCAAGCGAAGATTGCGCTCGTCGCTGAATTGCAAGCGCTTCAGGCGAAGGCCGCTCAGGCCCCGGCGAAGCTCACGCTTGAAATCGCCGCGAAAGCTGAAGCCGCTGCTGCCGAGATCAACATTGACGAGGCTTCAACCCGCGCTCTCATTGATGCGCAGCTTCGTGCTAGAGGTTGGGAGGTTGATACGCCGACAATTCGGTACAGCTACGTTTCGCGACCGGCAAAGGGAAAGAACCTTGCCATTGCCGAATGGCCGACCGAGAGCGGCCCCGCCGATTATGCGTTGTTCGTAGGCACGCGTTGTATCGGCGTCGTCGAAGCCAAACGTCGAAACAAGAATGTCTCGTCTCACATCGATCAGGCTCAGCGTTATGCGCGGACATTCCGTTTTGAAGGCGGTGCCGAGCCGATTGGCGATGCGTGGGCGGACGGCAAAGAGCCATTCCTGGTGCCGTATGTTTTCTCGGCGAATGGCAGGCCCTATCTCAAGCAACTGGAGACCGAAAGCGGGATTTGGTTCCGCGATGTGCGAAGGCCTTCCAATCACCGCCGTGCTCTCTCGGATTGGCCCACGCCAGACGGCCTCCTCGGCACGCTTGAAATTGACGTAGACAGCGCGACGGAGGATCTGAGGACGCGATCCTTCGATTTTGGCTTTCCTTTACGGCCCTATCAGCGCTTGGCGATTGAAAAGGTGGAAAAGGAACTTGCGGGCGGACGGAGGAATATGCTCCTCGCAATGGCGACGGGCACCGGCAAGACGAAACTCGCCATAGCGATGCTGTACCGCCTTCTCGCCGCGAAGCGTTTCCGGCGGGTATGTTTCGTCGTCGACCGGAACGCGCTTGGAACGCAGGCGGGTGGAGAATTCTCAACGACCAGGATTGTTAGCGCAAAAACCTTCGCGGACATCTTTGGCCTGGAGGGTCTCAAGACAGCCAAGCCGGACCCGGAAACAAAGGTGCACATCTGCACGATTCAGGGCTTGGTGAAGCGGGTACTGTTCGCCGAACGCACGGCGGAGACGCCGCCCATTGACCAATATGACTTGATGGTTGTTGATGAGTGTCATCGCGGTTACCTGCTCGACCTGGAGCTTTCTGAAGCGGAACTGACGTTCCGAAATCAGGAGGATTACATCTCAAAATACCGCCGCGTGCTCGAACATTTCGACGCTGTTAAGGTCGGACTGACGGCGACGCCCGCCCTGCACACCGTGAGCATTTTCGGCGATCCCGTTTACAAATATTCCTATCGCGAAGCCGTGGTCGATGGGTATTTGATCGATCACGAGCCGCCCGTTCAAATTCAGACGGCGCTCAGCAAGGCAGGCATTAAGTTCAAGAAGGGCGAAGAAATAGAACTTATCGACACCCGCACCGGCAAGGTCGATCTCGCCCACACGCCGGACGAAATCAAATTCGAGGTCGATGAATTTAATAAGGAAGTCATCACGGTTCCTTTCAACAAGGCCGTCGCGGAAGAACTGGCGCGCCATATTGATCCGAACCTTCCCGGCAAAACCCTGGTCTTCGCGGTCAGCGATGCCCACGCGGACATCGAGGTCGAACAACTGAAGATCGCGTTCAAAGACGCCTATGGCGAGGTTGAGGATGCGGCCATTAGGAAGATCACCGGCAGCGTGGACCGTCCCGGAAGCCTGATCCTGTCATTCAGTAATGATGCCCTTCCCAAAATTGCAGTCACAGTGGACCTTCTGACAACGGGCATCGACGTGCCGAGCATTGAAAACCTCGTGTTCCTGCGCCGGGTGAACAGCCGTATCCTTTACGAACAGATGCTTGGTCGTGCAACCCGACAATGCCCGGAGATCGGGAAGGAAACCTTCCGCATCTTTGATGCCGTCGATTTATATCCTCACCTGCAAGACCTCACCGAGATGAAGCCGGTCGTGGTAAATCCGGACATCACGATTGAACAGCTATTCCAAGAATTCGGTCGCGTAGACGAGGAAAAACAGCGTCAAGCCATTCGCGAACAAATTCTCGTCAAGATGCGCCGTCGCATCAAGCGGCTCAACGATGAGGCTCGTGCGCGCTACGAGGCCGAAGCCGGGGAGACTCCGGAAGCGACCCTCAAACGTTTCGCGGATGAGCCCACGTCAAGAGTCGCGACCTGGGTCAAGCAACGGTCAGCGCTTGGGAAGATTCTGGATTGGAATCCCGAGAGCGGCAGTGTATTTATGCCGATCTCGCACCATCCCGATGAGATCGTCTCGGTCACTCCAGGGGCTCTCCCAGCAATAGGATTGGGCAATTCCAATCGCGAGGATGCGAGTGTCCATGAAGGAGAAAATGAGGTCGCCAGGCGCAACTTCACGCATCGATTCGTAGAAGGGATTTCTCGCCTGGTTTGCATTGCGTTTTGGCGACCAGAGATAGCCGCCTTGAACTTCATGGCGGTAAGTCTGGTTCTGATTAACCCACCAATAACGCATCCTCAGCAACCTGCCGTGCGGGCGTTGATGAACGAACCGTCGCACACCTTCCTGCCTTGATCTGAGCAGAATAAGGTATACCACGGCCTGAGGGCAGAATGACGAGCGATCCCAGGCGCGCCCCTCTGACAACCTGGTTAGCTCTTTTGCTTTTGCGAAACCCAGAGGCCGATTACGTCATTCACGTCGTTATAAGCGATATCTAATTCGATCATCGGCGCTTCGTCACTTAAATCGAAGCCGAAGCCTTTCAAGCCCTCGGCATACCGATCCTTCAGTAGCGCCACAACCATGTTGATGTCGAGTTGAATGCGAATTTCCATGATGGATGTCCTTGATGAAGGGTGTCGCTCCCTGCTTGACTTTTAACCCGATAAAACACATTATCGCGTTTCAGCAACGCGGGCAGGCCATGAGTTCTTGGCATATTCGTTCTCCCGCCGGGAATGGTTCTCACTGGCTTCCGGTGTCACACGACACCTCCTGGCAGGAATCAGGCACACAATTCGCACACAGGGGAGTAGACGATTAGATTTCATAGGGGGTGAGAGGGGCGTTATTGATCGGGAATTCAGTGGCAAGCTGCGCCAAAACGGCATCTCGATCTGTTGGAGTCATCCAGTATCCACGGATCTGGTAATCAAGCACTCGGTCTTGGCTTTGCCATCTCGAAAACGACCTCTTTGTCCGGAAGGTGCCGGCAGCGTCGATTCAAGAAAAGCTCCAGTCTTCGCGGGGCTCGTGCCATACCAAAGGATGAATCAGCCTCGGCATCCTGTCTATCCAGCTGGTGATGAAATAGCAACCCGGTATAACAGCAGCCAAGAACAGAATCCCACAGAGAATGTTGGCAACCACTTCTCGGCCCGAAATTTGCTCCGTCTTGGGTTGACTACCGCAGCGCTCGCAAACCCTATTCTCCACGGGCGTCCGTATCTTTCGCCGGCCCGCAATCCATTGGATGGCGAACCTGAAACTGTTCTTGGCTGTCTTCATCCTCTCCCTCCTCATCAGGATCTGGTTCTTCCTGCAAGGCCGCATAGGCGGCCCGTTCTCGCTTGTCACGACGGACATCGAGTAGCTGTTCTCCGATCGTGTGCTTGGGTGAAAAGCAATACTGAACATAGGCCTCAAAAAGAGAAAGGTTGGGAATACCCCGCTTCAGGAGCTCCGGCAAATGATTCTTGTACAGTTCTGCCAGCGCTTCCGGCATGATGCCGTAAGAACTTCTTCGCCCTTGCGCTTCGGTGGTTGCTTGCAGCCAACCTTGTTTGATCCAAAATTGAATCTCCGCTTTCCGGACGTGCAGGGCGGCGGCGAGACTGTCTACCGAAAAGCGGTCGCATCGAATCTCGCGCACGAGAAGTCGTTGCCTCTGCAGCATCTGTCTCACGGCCTTGGGCGTCCGATTCAGCTTCTTTGCTATTTGGTCGACCGACTTCTTAACAATCTCTTCCCGAACGGTCTCAATCTCCTCCTCCGTCCAGCGACGATGATCGACTCTTCCTTTGAGTCCGTACTGAATGACGAAGCGCCAGCAGGCCTCCTTGGACCGGCCACTATGTCGCTGTAAACGGACGACGAGTTGCTCGAGCTTGTTTCCAGAGAGCACCTTGGCCTGGGCCACGAGAGCCCGAGCCTCCGCGCTCCAATCGGGAGTTCGTGCGGGAGAATGAAGGATATCTGCCATGCATGCCTCGCGGGAGCGGATTCGCTAGCAAGAGGCAGAAAGACACTTCACGGGTCGAAACGCAACCGCGGGAAGAGCGGAGCCGTGAAGATAAAAGTCTGACTTGAGCCTGTGATTTTCTCGAAGTTTCAAGACACAACACTGCCTTACGAATGAAAGGCGCATGAGATCCCTCGCCTGCCAGCACATGAAAAGCAGAGTGGAGCGGCGCCTGTGACATCGTAGATCTCCTTCAAAGCCTTTGGCTTGATTCGAGCGCATTGCACTCGGGCGCGTGGGTTTCTTTGAATTCGCTTGAGAGGTGCTATACCGCGCCCTACGCCAGAGGATAAGCCGAAAATTGATTTACAATCTCGGCCGGAACGGTTCTGGTCTGTTTTCTGACCATCCAATCGCAAGTCGTGCTGAGACAAGGTCGGAGAACAGACCGCACATCGTCGCGCCGGATACAAGCGGTCGTAATCGCAACCAAACTGGAAGCCTCGCAGCAAGGAATAGCCCAGCATTACGGGTACTACGTCGTGGACGGTCGACCGGGACTTCTTTATCGAGTAGAGGTCTCGCTATTCTTCGGCGACTAAACCGCAGACTCTCGGCCAGACCTGCGAGCGTCCGCGACTCGAAATCAGAGGGAAGTGATTGAAGGCTTGAGTTTCGAGGGATTGCTTCCGGCTGAGGCGATTCGCATGGAGACGGCGGTCACGCGTCCCAGGATCTCTGCGTCCGCAGGATAGCGCATGTGCCGGACCGGGATTCCGGCCTGAGGGAAAGGAACCAGAAAGAGGTGCTGATCCTTCACTTCGCACCAAGAGCAGGCGTAGCTGTCGCGCAGTTCGACGAAATAGATCGGGCGCTCAAAGAAGTTGGACCATTGGACCGACTCGATCCTGCGTTGTCTCGGGTCGATTTCGACGAAGGACCCGGGCCGGATGACTGGGTACAAGGTGAAGTCCTCCATGCCCACATAGCCGCACAAGCTGTCTTGGCGCCCCATTTGTTGCAATAGCCCGATCGGCACTTCGCCCCATTGCTTAAACATATGGGACACGAGGCTTGTCTCTTCGCCTTCGATCTTCTTGCGAAGGCCCTCAGGGAGGGACACCTGGCGAGAGGTCTCTCTGAGCAGGTGAGTTGCGGGGAGAGGTACCGAGGCTTGTTCCCGTCCCAGATCGGCGATGTTAATGCCAAAGAATCCAAGGATCTCATCATAGTGCCGTTTGTAGATAAGGCTCAGACTGTAGAGTTTGTAAATACTGGGCGTGAATTCTCCGTTTTCAACGTCCGTAAGCCACGCATGAGAGAAGTAGTACTCCTGGTTCATCTTTTCCCGCGCAATGATTTGACTGAGACGTTCGACCGCGCGCGTGGACAACTGCACCCGAAGTCGCTCCTGGCGCAGACGTCGACCAGCCTCTGGATTCGGTTTCGAAGCAAGCATAGGCCCGGCTGCCTTCAAAGTATTTCGCTTGCAAAATGAATAATCCTACCGAGATTCAACCCAGAAGAGGAATAGATGTCATGCCGCGAGCTGAGGGTTCTCTCTTCGAATTCTGACCGCAATTCCGGCCAGCCCTCACTGCAAGTTCTACCAGCAATCTCCCTCTCTTTGCGGAACTATCGCGGCGTTGGTCGTAATACCGACCAGATGGCAACCGCCGGACCTCCACCGGCGGAAAGTGTTGTTCAATGATGCCATATTGCTCATGTGAACCGGACAATCTAAGCGACCCATTGGGGCTGCTTTGAGGTCTCCGTGAGAGATTCACCGCGGGAGCTATGGAGTCCAAGATGCATCGACCCGTGAACGACATTCGCAACATCCCCGGCGGAGAAAGCAATCGCGAAGCATGTCAACCGCTTGTCGCGCTCCAACTTTTGTCCAGCGCAGAGGATGCCCATCGGTATAGGTTCGCTGATTCGATTCGCGGCTCGTGGGATGTCGACGGCGGAGTGCTTCTTGACCTCAGCCGAGGTGAGCTAATCCGTGTCAATGCGGTCGCGGCCCTGATTCTGAAAGGGATCAACGGAGGCGAGAGTGAATGCGAAATCGCTCAAGGCATTGCCGACAGATGCGAGGCAGATTTGGACACCGTACGCTCAGACGTCCGTCGATTTTGCGAGCTTCTTGAACAGCAGGGCCTGATCTCACTTGATGCGATACCGGTCTCCTAATGACTGCCGTGGTCGAAATCGGTACTCGCATTCTGAGTGGGTACCTGGCGTTGAGAACGGGGAGAGCAGCCATGCAGCAATCGAACGCAACCCGTGAAGAGTCGATTTATCGGCTGCTCGTGATCCCGAGGGGATCTCATGGTTTCTTCGGACAGGTAGACGGAAGCGCTATCAGCCTACCGCGGGTTCATGTTCCACCACGAAGCAGGCCAGCGGGTGAGATACGAAAGGCGGTCCGCGACTCTTGGGGTGTCGACATCTTGGTTCTCGACTTCCTGGAGAGCTCGGATGGCCTGCCCATCTGCGCCGTCGCCGAATCGCTCTCTCGATGCTGGCCAGAAGGGCTGAAACTCGTGACCTGGGAGAGCTTGCCGGTAGCGGAACTTGACCACTCTCAGCGTAAGGTCGTCAACGACATTTGCATCGGCAACGCTGGCGATCGCGGACCTTTCTCGCGGGTCGGTTGGATTGAAGAAGCAAAAGAATGGATCGCCGAAGACACCGGGAGCGCGTTGCCGCAAGACATGACGATCGAACAGCATAATGCCGGCGGCAGGTTTACCCTGCTTTGCTTCGTGCAGCCTGGTGGGTCAGCTTATTGGCTGAAGGCAACCGGCGAGCCGAACCTGCACGAGCTTGACGTTACCGTAAGGCTTGCGGCAATTTGCCCCCAATACCTCCCTCGATTGATTGCAACGCGGCGGGAATGGAACGCCTGGCTTATGGAAGACGTCGGTGATCCTCTAAACCCGGCGGCAAGCCTACCTCTTGTTGAGCGGGCTGCGGTCGCGATGGCCGAACTTCAGAAAAAGACGCTTGGCCACACAGGAGAACTCCTTGCGGCAGGCGCCACGGATCAGCGACTTAGCGTTCTCTGCGAACGAGTGGACGAGCACATTGGCTACCTCGAAGAAGCGATGGAGCAACAGACCTCGAGCAAAGCGCCTCGTCTTTCCTCTCAGCGCCTTCGAGAGATCGGATCGATCCTTGGCGAAGCCTGCGTCGCAATGGAGGCACTCGGCATCCCCGACACGGTCATTCATAACGACCTTAACTGCGGCAACATTCTCGTCCGCGAGGGCAGGTGTACCCTGACCGACTGGAGCGAGGCCTCGGTCGGCAATCCCTTCCTCAGCTGCCAGGGCCTACTGTTGCTGGTTCCTCATGATGACGCTCGAGGGAATTCGACCCGATCCCACATGATGCAAGCCTACAAGCGATGCTGGATCGATTTCTTCGAAGCATGGAAAGCCCAGCGGGCGTTTCAGTTGATGCCCCTGCTCGCCGTCTACTCACATCTTTACGGTCGCGGCGGTTGGATGCGTTCCGCGCGGAGCCACGAGCCCGGGATGCAGAGCTACGCCCGGAGCCTCGCTCGGATTATGGATCGCGAGGCGCGTTCCGCATTTCTTAAGGAGGCGTTATGCCAATGATCGTCGATCCTAGCGGTTACGGTCGGGGCCGAAGCGGGTTGAGGTCCTCCAAGAAGGGCGTTCCAATTTCACTCATCCTTGAATGCTCGGCTCTGCTTCTTTTTCTCGATTGCGTGATGCATCTCCGCTCGTTCGGCGCGCTGTATCGGATGATTCGCGCACATCCGGCAGCTCGCTTATCCGATGCCGTTCCTGCTTCCTGTGAGGAGTTATGCCGCGCCGTCGATTTTGCGTGTGTCTTCTATTTCAGGCAAGTTCTCTGCCTGCAGCGCTCGGCGACCGCCACGCTCCTCTTGCGGCGGCGCGGACTGCCCGCAGAGATGGTGATCGGAGCGCAATTGCTTCCCTTCCAGTCGCACGCCTGGGTAGAAGTCGAGGGGACCGTCGTCAACGACAAGCCTTACATGCGAGAAATCTATCAAGTGCTTGAACGTTGCTGAGATGAGGACCGGAATGAGCATCATCTTCGGAATCCGAGCCGTTGAGGAGCAGCCAGTCGACGAGCGGCGATTGGGCCATCTGGCACACGGCACGGACCGCTACGCTAAAGAGGGTGCCTTCGTTCGCTCCACCGGTCCCGTAGGCATGGGCTTTCAGCCCTATCGAACGCACCTCCGATCGAGCCTCGAATCGAAGCCTCTCGTCGATGAGCGCGGAAACATGATCGCGCTCGATGGCAGGATCGACAATCACGCCGAACTTTCGCGTCTCCTGGGATTGGGAGGATTTGAAGCATCCGATTCCGAGATCGTGCTCGCGGCCTTCCGGCGTTGGGGTGAGGAGTGCTTCTCGAAGCTGGTCGGAGACTGGGCGCTTGCGCTATGGTCACACGCTGATCGGTCGCTCTATTTGGCACGCGACCATGCCGGCACTCGGACGCTTTATTTCGAACAGACACGTGGTCGCATTCTCTGGTCGACCTACCTCGAAACATTCTTCGTCGAGAACGCCTGCCGCGATCTGGACGAGGACTTCGCCGCCTGCTATCTGACTTGCCAGCCGCTCCGAGATCTGACTCCTTACCCGGGCATCCGCTCCGTCCCACCCGCGCATCTCGTAAGATTTCGCGGTGATCAAATCGTCCGACGAGCGCACTGGGAATGGATGGTCGCAGACGAACTCCGCTATGGGGCGGCTGGGAAATATGAGGAGCATTTTCTTCGCCCTCTTTCGACAATCGGTCGACCGGCGAAGCGGGCCCGGGGCCCCGGTCCTTGCGCACCTTAGCGGTGGAATGGACTCGAGTTCCATCGTCTGCATGTCGGACAGCATTCGCCTCTCCGGAAACGGCCGCAAACCAGATTGCCTTGTCGATACGCTCTCGCTCTACAACGATCTTGAGTCGAGCTGGAACGAAAGGCCGTACTTCTCACTTGTCGAAGATCGTCGAGGCAAGACAGGGACCCATATCGACACGTCGAACGCAGGCCCGACCTTCGAGCCGCTGATTTCGCCGTATGGGCCTTCGCTTCTGCCCGGAGGCGACAGCGGGACCATGATCCGAGATCTCGCACTGGAACAGCAACTCGGCAGGGAATATCGCGCGATCCTCTCGGGCATCGGTGGGGACGAGGTACTAGGCGGGGTTCCTCAGCCACTGCCCGAGCTCGCCGATCTCTTGGCTGGACGAGACCTTGGGGAGTTCCTCAGCCGCTCCATCGAATGGTGTCTCGCCGAGAGGTCGCCCCTTTGCCATATGATGGCTCGGACCTTTCGATACACAATCGGCCTCTACTTGCGCCCGCAGGTCCGTGGTGGCCTATTTCCATTTCCCTCCTGGATCCAGCCGCAGGTCCGAGAGTTGTCGGAGTCGTCGCGGAGCGCGCACGGCAATTGGATCGCTCGCTCCGTCAGCCACAAGCTTCGCCCCTCGGCGATCGACAACGGCCTGACTTGGTGGTCGATTCTCGAATCGATGCCCCACCTCTTTCCTTCCCTCGTGGCCCGACCGGAATACCGCTTTCCGTATCTCGACCGCGATCTGGTCGAGTTTTTGTTTCGGGTGCCGCGGCGCAGACTAGTCAACCCGGGAAGAAGGCGCACACTGATGCGCAATGCGCTGAAAGGGATCGTTCCAGAGGAGATCCTCGAGCGTAAGCGAAAGGCTTATGTCGTTCGGAAACCCTTGTCCTCGTTGCGTAACGCTCACGAAAAGCTAGGGAAGCTTTTCTCAGACTCCAAGCTCGCCGCGCGCGGGCTGATTCAGCAATCTGCGGTGCAGACGGCTCTCGATCAGGTTATCGATGGGAATGCGCCGAACGACTGGCCCGCTTTGATGAGATCTATTTCGCTCGAGCTTTGGCTGCGGTCCAAACCCTCCGCCGTTAGCTCGTAAGGACGTTCAGAGATGATCGTGGCCGCGAAATGAAGGAATCCGTACCGGGAGGCCACTACAGACCGGCCGGCGCGGAAATTTGCACCAAGAAGGACCACAGAATGAAATACGAAGCTCCACGCATCGTCAGTGTTGTCGGCGCTCTGGCAGCAATTCATAACCAAAAACAGGTGTCCCCGATCAGCGACGGCGACCCACTCATGCACACGCCAACGTCGTATCAGTCGGACGAGTAGGGCTGGCACATCACCCAAAAGCGGCCCGGCGGAAGCGAGAGCTTCCGCCGGGCCAGCTGCGAAACGCGAACGAATATGCGGACCACACTCTAAGCGTTCTGAATCAATTTCTTGATTTCAAGGGGACTGGACCGCCCTAATCGCAGCGTCTCCTTGGCGAGGCTGCCGAAGCGTCTCCCATCGTCGATACTGGGACTGCTTGGCGGGACTGGGGTCTTCATATTCCTGGAGCCAGAAGCGGAACCAGTCGACATTCCCTTGTTCGGAGGCCAGCCGCTCCAATGGCTTTTGGAGCACATGCTGTCCGCCGGGAAAATAGATCATGTCCACCGGTTTGTTCATCTCGCGCAGGGACGAGTAGATCTCCCATTCGCGCAGGACGGAATTCGGGCCGAGCGCCTCGATGCGGAGCGGGGTCTGGACTCGATCGAGGTGGAAGCCGGGGGCAGTGTCCATCCACTTTCGCAAGCCGGCCTCGCCAAACGGGCGGGCCCCGTTGATCTTCTCGAACTCGCCCTGGCCAATCCAGGAGGAAGGGCCGACAAAGAAATGGTATTGCATATAGCTTTCATCGACTCCATCGGCGAGCGTCGCCGCGGTGAAGCTCGCCGGATGATCGATCAAGGCGGTTTCGACGTACCAGCAGGTGCGGCTGAAGCCGATAATACCGACCTTCTTTGGATCGATCAGACCATCCACATTCAATTGGGCGATGGCGCTGACGTACCCCTCCGCATGGCGTCGGGCTTCCTGGACGGTGACCAGATCCTTCCCCATGTGGTCGGGAATCTGCAAGACCATGATTCCGGCGCTCGCAAGCGCTCTTGCGGCCATGGCGGTGGGATAGGCTCCATCGGTTGCGATCTTGAAGATGTTCTCAGAAAAGCCATGAGTCTGGACGACAAGGGGATAGCGTTGTCCTGGAGTGTAATCGACTGGTTTGATAAGGTCGGCGGTCCATTCGTAGCCGGTCTCGTCCCGCCAGCGGTAGAGCGACGCATCGCCTAGGCGCATGTGAGCAAGTTGGGGGTTGGGGTCCAACAGCGCCTTACTTTGCCCGGAAGCCGGATCGGTAGCCCACAGTGTCGGCGGGGAGTTCAGAGTCTGCCGAATGGCGATCCGGAGCCCGCTGTCTAAGTCTCCGGGAGCCGCGGCGGATTGCGGAGTTAACCCGTGATCAACCACGGACGAGGTGAGGGTCCAATGATCGCCGCTTAACCGGTATCGTTCAGCCAGCGTGCCCTTGTGCCCGCGATATTCGAGGACGACTTCGTCATTGTCTTTGCCGAAGGATACCTGGCTAAGCGAAGGAGGCACTGATGCATCGTTGATGCCGCTATCCGAGTTCGCGCTGAAAGCAACGCAGTCGATCTCGAACGAAGGGAGTTCGATGTCGGCGACGACGCATGCGTGAAGGCGCGGATCCTGGCCCAGCCCTTCCTCCAAAGGAAGGAACGTATTTGTCAGCAGCACTCTACGCTCGTTCGGAGACCACACGGCGCGATCAAGGGTGCCGAGTCCAAGTGGCCGCGAGTTTGGAGCGTTGAGACGAAAGGTTGCCTCGGTTGTCGGCGGTGATTCTCGACGATCGTGCCGAAGGTCGATCAACGCATATTGCTTCAGACGAAGGATATTCGCAGGTGCTAAAAAGACAGGATTACCAGGGTCGATTCGCAGATATGAGATGCCCGGATAGGGTTCGTATTTCGTCCAGGAGGCGGGGATCGTTTTGACGGGGAGCAATCGTGCCACCCAACGCCCAGACGGGGAGACGGAGACAAGGTCAACCCCGCCGTTGTCGGCTTCCGGAGCGGACACGGGGACTAGGCGACGATCGCTTCGCCCTTCCGAGGCGACCCATAGCGAAGAGAAATGGCTTGTCTGCCAACTGTTGTTCATATGCGGGAAGAGGATCGCTTCGAGTGATTTACCAGTGACGTCCGTGGTTGCCGCATCTCTGGAATGGCTGCTTGAGTCTTCCGCGTGGTCTCCACGGTTCTCCGATGGAGAAAGCGTGCAAGCCAGAGTCCTGCCTCCGACGTCGAAGCTTAGGACGCTGTAGCCTGCAGGTGTTATTCGGCGCGCAGCTGAACCCTCAAAGCCGGCCTGGTATAAGACACGCTCGCCCGAGGCGGTCTGGCTAAGAAAGTAGACGCTCCGCGAATCCGGTGACCATCGCATCTCGGTAATCAGGGAACTGTAGGCGTCGAGGGCGTTGGCGACCGGTATCCCCGTGACCGTGGCGAGAGTTCGCGGCTTCGGCGCGGAAGAACCGCTGGCCGCCTTGAGAAAAGAACGAACGTTGGCCGTCTCGTAGAGCTGAAGCGTCGAGCGAATCTCATTCGCGTCGACGAGACCTTGAGAGGTAACAAGCAGGAAATACCTTCTATCGGGAGAAAACACGACCTCCGAGCCGGGTTCCATCTCGGAGGGTAGATTGAAGGTGGTCATCTGGATCGAATCGCGCACTCCGAAGCTATTCTGTGCGCGACCAGTTACTGTGCCGATGACAAGGCCGAACAAGGCGAAGCTCATTCCACGCAAGGGGGCCCCCAAATCAACTGGTCGGTGGACGTTTGGTTGTGGAGCTCCGCCGCGAAGGTCGGAACCGCGAGGGATTGCGCGCGTCCGTTAGGACCTCATATCAGAAGAGCAATTTCAAAGCGAACTGCATGGAACGTGGACCACCCTGTTGGTATTGGGAAGCCACGGTTGCGAGGCTCTGATTGAGCATTTGGGTCGCTTGTCCGAAGAGAGCGTCTCCGAGATAGGGATCGATATAGCCGAAGTTTGGGTGGTTGAACAGGTTGAAGGTCTCGGCGCGGAACTGGAGGGAGAGGTTGTCGTGGATCCGGATCTGCCGTCGGGCGGCAAGGTTAATCTGCGCCATGCCGAAGCCCCGCACAAAATTCCTCGGAGCGTCTCCCGTCCCGTCTTCTGGCGGATACGCGAAGGCGGCGGGATTGATGGCGCGACCGCCTGGGTAGGAAGCTCCAAAGAGGTAGATCGGTTGATTCGGAACCAGATTGAGATCTCCGTAGTACTGGCTGCCCGTCGCTGGGTCGGTAAGATAGTTCCCGTACAAGGTCACTGGAAAGCCGGTCCGGGCCATTGCCCTCAAATCAACTCCCCATGAGCGAAGCAGTGCGCCTGAGAATCCGCTCTTCCTGTTGTCGGGGAGATCCCAGCTGACGCCGGCCTGAAAGTTATTGCGCACATCGAAGTCCGAGTTACCTCGTGTCGCCGGGATGGCAGCGTCGTTCGAGCCGAAGTCGAGAGAATGAGACCACGTATAGGCGGCGAGGAGCTGCAGCCCCCGGCTCACTGACCTCTGGAACTTGGCCTGCAGCGCCTCATAGTTCGACGTGGCTCCGCTTTGAACGAAGACCACGTAGCCGAAGTCCGGGTTGAGCGTGCCCAGGTAGTTCTCGGTGTTATTGATCAGCCGCCTCCCATTCGAGCCGACGTAAGACAGGGTGAAAGCCTGCGACTGGCCCAGGGCCTGCTCGAGACTGGCACTCCACTCGAGTGTGTAGGGAAGCTGTAGATGGGCAGGAAAGGCATAGACGGTGCCTCCGGTGTAGGGCGGGGCCACGGAAGGCGAAAAATCCAGCTGCGAGGTGGTGAAGGGCAGGGGAGATCCGCTCAGGATCTGATACGCGTCGAAGCCGATGCCACCGAAGCCTTGCGTCGCTTCTTTGTCGTCGGTATCGAAGAAGACGCCGCCACCGGCCCGCAACACGGTTTCCCAGCCCGGGCGCTGCTTCGCCGTCCATGCAATTCCCAGTCTGGGAGCGAGATTGGGCCAGGTCGTCTTCCATAGTGGGGTCCCCTGCGGCGCCAAGGTAAGGGAGTTGGGATCGGCGATCGTTCCCGCCAGCGTATAAGCGTCGTTGCCATGGGCCTCGGTCGGCGGAGGGTTCACCTCCCAGCGCAGGCCGAGCGAAAGATTCAGGTTCGGACGAAGACGCCATTCATCTTCGACAAATGCAGAGAATTCATTGAAGACAGGCGTCGCTGCGACGAGCTGAGCGAGGAACTCGCTGTCGGCGGCGTTGGCAAGGACGGTTTGCGCGCTCTCGAAGGTGGCGGAGGTGAGCGGAGAGGGAGGATAGGTCGGTGAGGTCACATGGAGATAGTCAATGCCCCACTGTAGCCAATGGCGACCGAGAGAGAGGCTAAAGGTGTCGGTCAGGTTCCACTGCCGCGCTTCGTTGCGGGCGTTATTGACCGCCAGTTGGCTCGACCCAATCGAGGAAAAATAGAGATCGACGACCGGCTCGGTGCGGCTCGAAGCACCGGCTCCCATCGCGGCGGCCAGATTGACAGGAGTTGCTCCGCCGAATCCATCGAGCGACCCGATCGAGGATGAGGCACTGTTTGCAAAGCCTACCCGGAGCTCGTTGGCGGCTCTGTCCGAAAATACGCTGGTGAGGCCGGCCGTGTACGTCCGGACATTTGCCTGCCGCTCAGTGAGAGCGGACAACAACCGCGTCTCAGTCGAACTGGGAGTATCTCCGAAGCGAAAAAATCCCGACTCCTTCGTGGAGAATCTGTGATCGATTCTCACGCTGGTCGAGTCGATGCGGCTGGGCAGAGAATAAGATCCAATGAATTCGGCAAGGCTGGGATTCGAAACCGTGCCGTAGTCCATGCCGTTCTGGACCGGGTAGGCGTTGAGGATAGGTTGGATCGCACCCGGGGCTTGCTGACGCATAAAGTTGTCAGGCACGTACTGGATCGAAGCTGCCTGCGGTTGAGTGAGGCGAAGGCCTTCGTAGGAGACAAAGAAGAAGCTCCTATCCTTCCCGTTGTACAGCCGTGGAATGGATATAGGACCACCGAGTGTGCCGCCAAAATCATTTTGCCGCAACGCGGCGATCGGATCGCCGTAATGATCGTTGAACCAGTCGTTGGCGTCAAAGAAGTTGTTGCGAAGGTAGTCGAAGGCGGTGCCGTGCAAGTCGTTCGTGCCGGAACGCGTCGCAAACGAGAACTGACCGCCCGGCACACGACCGTATTCCGCGGAATATGTAGAGCTCATCACCCGGAACTCGCGCAGAGCATCGACGGAGATCAGACTTTGGGTCGTGCCCAACGCAGTGGCCGCGGCGACTGCGCCGCTGTTGCTTGGCCCGTATCCGCCGTTGCCGTTTCCGGCATTGACGTTGCCGGAGACGCCGTCGACTGCATAATAGTTCGACTCCGTTCGCTGCCCGTTGACGCTGAAGTCTCCGTTGTAGCCCGTAGTCTGATTCGCATTTTGCGGAGTTTGCGTGACCACCCCCGGAGTCATCGATATCAGATCCTGGAAGCTGCGCCCGTTGAGCGGCATATTTTCGACGAACTTCTGATCGACGACCGTGCTGACAGATGCGTCGCTCGTATTCAAGACCGACGAGCCGCCTTCGACGGTGATGCTCTCCGAGGCGGCTCCGACTGGCAACGTGAAGTTGAGCGCCAAAGCGCTCTGAACATTGAGAACGATGCCCGGCTTAATCAACGTCTTGAACCCGATCTTCGACACCTGCACGCGATATTCTCCTGGTGGCAAGCCCGGGACCGTATAGATGCCGTCTCCGTTGGTCTTGCTCGCATGGCCGACATCGGTCGATTCATTTAGGACTTCTATGTCTGCCCCGGGGACAACTTTGCCCGACGGATCGACGACAACGCCACTCATGGTTGCGTCGCTGGATTGGGCCAAGGGACACTGCGCCGTGAACAAGACGCTCAGAAGAAGGCACAAGTAGACGGTGACTCTCACGACGAGGCTCCTTGAGGGACGAGCATGATTTGGTTTCATCTTGTCTACGGAAGAACCCGGCGTTCTGTACCAATCATGGACGGGAACTCGTCTTCTTGCTCTGAAGAATTCAAGAGGAGGGATTTCGCCACCTTGCGCGATCGCGCCGAGATGGACACCAGTCAGCGGTTCGTTTCCTGAGGAGGCTGTTAAGCAACTTACGGGAGGATAGATAGCGGGATCGGCATCAAGGGTGATTCGGATCGAGTCTCAGATAAGCAAACAGGAACGGCTTCCCGCTCGGGTGGGCGCTCCCGCCATTCGGCTCAACTGTCACAAAGACAGCGTCGATCTGCGCGAGCGTCTTGGGATCGTTCGACTTCACGACCCAGCGCTTCTTGCTGGCATTGTCCTGGTAAAGAATGCCAAGCCTCACGGCCTGCTCCGAGTTAGGCCCCCTGCGTCCCCAAGCCTCAAAGCTACTAGCTGTCTGTATGCCTGCCTTCTGGTCGAGATCATAGGCATAGAAGATCAAAGACTTCCCTTTCGTATAAAAAACACGTCCAAAAGGCTTCTCCGTATCCCCCGTCTTGGCCACATCGTAGACCTCGGCGATGTAGAGATCGCGCGCTCCCATCAGGTCACGAATGTCGCGATCGTGGTCGAGCATCTCCTGCTCACGGGCGACCTCCTGGTCGCGGTCGTGAAGGCCGGCGGAGAGGGTTGCAATCTTCGCCTCGAGGTCGGACAGCTGGGCCTCCCTCTGCGCGCTCTGGTCGGCGTTTGCGGACAGCTTCTGATTGAGATCCGCCATGCTTGCCTGGGCGGAGACTAGTTGCTGCGATAGGTTTGTGCGTTCGCGGGCGAACTGGTCGGCCGCCCTGGCGGCTGCAGCCAACTCGCCATTCATCTCCGATTGCGCCATTTTGAGCCGGGATAGCTCCGCGGACTGTTTTTCCAGCTCGGCGCGCTGCTCACCGATGAGTGCGTCCTTCTGTGCCAGAGCCCCATCGTGCGCCTCTTCGGCCACTGCGGGGTAGGATTCTCTGCCCGGCGAAGGACCTACGAGCGCCGGGGGGGACGGTGCAACGGGCCAGGTCTGTCTGGCGACCTCAGTGCCGCGGGAGATTCCCAGATGGTAGACGCCAAAACCTAGCGCAGCGAAGAGCGCCACCGCGGCGGCGAATTGCCCCCAAAGGTGACGCCAAAGGGCTTCGCCCCCCATGTCGTAGGAGGCCGTCGATGAATCGATCTCGGAAGACGGATCGGATTCAAGGTCGACGGAGCTCCTAGGTGTCGAATGCGAATCGCCTTCATCCAATCGCGCGAAGAGAGAGGCTTCGGCGTCTTCGAGGGACCATGACGGAAGGTCGCTGGTCGAGAAAGCCTCATGGTCCGGCGGCGCCAAGGCGGGAACCACCTTGCCGGCGATCGCCTCATACTGCGCCATGATCCGTCGGCAGGCCGCGCATCGCGAGAGATGCTCTCCGAGGCGCACCTGCTCCTGGGCGGTCAGCGACCCTGCAGTTGCGAGGGCGCAGAGAGCGAGGAACTCGGGATGGGTCTCCTCAGGCGGCAAGGCTCCGTTTTGCCAATTGGAGCCATTTTCTACCATATCTGTCACTCTGCCGACAACTTTTGCGCGAAAAGCAGCTTGCGGATTTTCTCGAGGGCGCGGTAGTAATGGTGTCGAACATTTCCCGGCGACTGGCCCATCTTCTGGGCGACTTCCTCGATAGTACAGCCCTCAAAGAAGCAGAGTCGTAAGGTCTCCTTCTGGACGGCCGACAAGGTGTTCTCAATCCGCTCGATTGCCGCTTTGCCCAGCTCGCCCTCGAGCGACCGCTCGTAGAAGGCCACTTCCCTTCCCAGCTGTGCGGCGTCCGGAGCGTCCAGAGCGAGGGCGTCATAGAAGTGACGGGAGACGAGGTGGCGGCGGCGGTCGATCGCCCGATGGTAGGTGACTTGAACGATCCAAGACCGAGCCGATCCCTTAGTACTGTCGAAGAGCCCCGCTTTGCGAAAGATGTAGAGGAAGACCTCCTGCAAGAGGTCGTCGGCCTCGGATTCATTGCGCAGGATGCGGAAGGAGACTGTCCTTACCCTTCGTGCATATCTTCGAAATAGCTCCCCCAACGCGTTCTTGTCCCCTTGCTGGATGAGGTAAAGTAGGGTTTCGTCGGGCACACGGGGCGTCGGCACCAGGACCTCGACAACTGATCGGGGACCGCTTGGCAGTTCATCGCCTTTGATGGGCGTCTCAGCTTCTGCAGCTGAATGTTTTGCTTGCGCAAGCGTTGGCTCCACGCTCCAGGTAAGCGTGGCGGGAAAGAACGATGTGGCTTCCGAATTCATGCCATTTTCCCCGTCGAATTGGAAGGAGAGTGCTCCAGCGTCATTATAGCTTCTATAGTCACTATTACCATCAGACGGATTAAGCCACGATAAATTCGTGGCTAGGCCAATAGGAGCGTCTGTCGAGCGGAAGTCCCGGACGTTTGAACAGGCCGTTGGATCAATAGTCACTGAACTCAGAACCCGCAGCGGGGTTTCGCAAGGAGACCTAGCTTATAAACTCGGGTACAACGTCAGCTATATCGGAGCGATTGAACGCGGCGAGAAAAGCATGACCTTGCGCACGTTGGGTGATTTGGCAGATTTCTTCGAGACCACACCGAGCCGGGTACTAGCTAACGCCGAAAGACGACAGAGGAAAAAGACCAAACCGTAAAGCTTCCCGTGGCTCTTGATCGACTCTAGCGAGATAGTCACCCTGACACTCTACAAGCGGTCTATGGATCATCGAGCGGGAAGGAGCCGTCTTCAGCCGAAATTGAGAGAATTGCCGTCTGGTCGGCTCAGCTGCCGCGAATTGAAGAGCTAGAGGATACGAACTCGGAGGTTCAACGTCCCTTGATCTATCCTCGCGCCCTTACACGTCAGTGCCGAACCCATCCCCTGAATTCCCTCGATCAATAGCACCCCTCTCAAGCCCCGACGAAATCCGATCATCCCCGCCCCTGTGTGCAAATTGTGTGCCTGATTCCTGCAGGAGGCGGAAGTTTCGCAATTGCCCGAAACGCGGCAGAACGGCAGATACGTGGGGCCCGTTCCCCAAGCCGAGATTTGCAATACGACGATACGACGCATATATCAACTTGAGTGAGGCAACGCCCGAATATACTCGCTATGTTTCTTGACAGCCCACTTGAAGAGGCCACCGCACTCTTCAAGTACCCCGCAGGATTGACATTCGGTCAAATAAATGTTTTTCCAATCCGAAATTGACTTCCGGGCATACTGCCAAAGGGATGGCCGGAGAACGCAAAGTTGATGGTTGTAAATCGAGACCGATATATTCCTCACGGAGAGATATCGGACCGTCTTTTCAAGTTCAGACTGGTAGTCAAAAGGATCTATCCATAGCTCATCGATGTTGCGGGGTGTATAGCCAACGTATTCCAGACCCATGAGGGCGACATGCTCCACAAACGAGAGATTCCGATAGATGAACTCAGCTAGGCGCACTAGGCGAGGAATTGTGAGGCGATGCAGCACGATTCTGATCTCAACTCTAATCCCGTTACGCGCAGCTTGATGAAGACCCGCCACGGTCTGGTCAAATGCCCCTTTAGCCTGCACAACATAGTCGTGATCTCCGGCGAAGTCGGAGTATAGCGGAACACCAAGACAGAGATTTGGGTGATTTAGGGCTGCGAGCCGTTGCGCATAACCCGGCCATGCGAAAGTGCGCCCATTGGTCAGGATGTGAAGTTCCGTATTCGGCAAGGACGTTTTGAGTTGGTCGATTAGCCTGAACAGATGATCCCCGAGCAGCGTCGGTTCGCCGCCAGTGATAGTCAGGTATGGGAGAGCTGGATCGATCAGCTTTATCAGTTCTGTATTGCGCGTCGCGAGAGTTTCGACATCGTCTTTGTCCTTCGGAGGTTGTGAGCACATGAGGCAGTTGCTACTGCAACGCTCAGTAACGAACAAGGAATGGTGCTGCTCATAAGGGCGGTAAAGTGAGCGCACGAATCCGGTTGCCCCATCCAAGACGACTACATCTGAGCTTCGAAAATGATCGGACTCGCGCAGACGGTCTACCTTCGGGAGGTCCGTTAAAAAGTCGTCATGGGAAAGAACCGCTCGATACCCCGCAAGGTCTCCGACTTGCGCTGCACCTTGACCAAAGAAGCGAATGTATTCACCTCTCGCGGGTTGAGGCAGGTTGTCAGCGGTCAGCCTGCCCACGATTTCGCCGGCGAAGTTCCGTGCTGAGCCCGCGGTCGTCAAGCGCATTGCAAACCCTCTGTAGGCAAGGGTTGCCCTGTGAGCCAGGACCAGAAAATGCTCATCGTCAAAGGGTCGTCCTTCTCGATGAAGGAAAAGAGGTGCTTTATCACTTCCATGTTTCGAGTGCAAAAACCACTTGTTGGCCGATGGCCATACATATCGCCTTGCGTGGCGTGGTGGTAGATCGGATCCGCGCCGCAGTATGGCTGGAAAGCGCAATCGGAGCAACCCGCGAGCGATTGATTACAAGACGCCTCAAACATGTTCAAGGCTGCTTCGCTCGTAAAGAGGCTGTGGCGAGTATCTCGGTGCACATTTCCGAGGCGGAACGTCCAATCCTGCATCTCGGCGAGCATCCTCGACTCGTCCGACGCAAAGACATCGCCGTTGTAGTTGTATACAAGGACATTCCACGCCTCCCCAGCAGGGGACTGAAGGTCAACGTAACCGGTTCCGTGCGTCGTCAGAATCTTGGAAAGCAAAATTTGGGTATAGATTTCCGACAGACGATATCCAGAGCGGTTTATGTCCAGGATGTATGCGAGTCCCTGCTTGTAAAAGTCGAGGAATTTCTCGATCTCGTACCCAGTCCGCGTCTTGGTCTTCACGGCAAAACCGTAAGGGCTGATCGGTCTTAGAAAGATGGTGTGAAACTCTCGGTGAATATACTCGTCGATGATTTCCTTCACATGATCCAGGGATGTCGAAGTAGTCGTCATTAGCGCAGCGACATTGTCATATCCCAATATGACGCGGCTGCGCTCGATTCCATCGATCGCGCGCTCGTAGCTGTCATTACCCGGTCGGGGTCGGTTTTTGTTATGGACGAACGCCGGTCCATCTAGTGAAGTCGAAACTTTCACGCCTTCATCCCTGAAATAGAGCAGCATTTCGTCGGTAGCACAGGCCAGATTTGTCGTTACAACCAGGTTCAGCGTTTTCCCACGAACCTCTGCCTGCTCCTTAGCACCAGACACGATGTACTGAATCATCTCAAAGGCCAGGAGCGGTTCCCCGCCTTGCAATTCCAGTGTCACGTGAGAAGCGGGCGAGTCGAACATAAGACTGATCGAGCGGTCGGCAGTCTCCCTGCTCATGTCAAATTCGTCCTTGGATGCAGTCTGGCGTGAAACCTGGCAATAGTGGCAGGAGTGTTCGCAGCGAAGGGTCACAACGAAGATGTGTAGCTTTGTCCCGCCGTCCAAGTGGTCGTACTTTGTCCTGATTTTCGTGGCAAGTACATCTAGGAGGGGCGATGAAGTGTCATCGTAGGCGAAGTGCTTCGCTTTCAGATCCTTGTAGAGAGCAGAGGTGGAATCAATCGTGCCATCAACCAAACCACGAGCTGTGCCCTTAGGAGCTAGCAGAAACTCGCCCGCCTCGTTGACCAGCAATTCTTGATCGTTGAATCGGGTAAAGCGAAAGGGAAGCAGAAAAAAGTGAGAGGGACGAGGACTGAAAGCCTCAGGTGGATAGAAACTGCGCGCCATATGAGTGTACCGAATTAGCGATTGCCGAGGATCTTAAACATTCCATCCGACTTCGCTTCTTCAATCGGGTCTCCAAAAACGCCCTCTGGCCTGTCTTCGAGGACTCCAGATTCAGAGAAGGCTTTTGCGAGGAGAATATCGCGTATATCGGCCGTTTTTGCAGTCACCCGCTCCCTCAGGGCGAAATCCAAAGCATGATTCATGAATGTATCGCGGAGTTCTTCCATCTGGATTGGGGAGGAGTCTTTGTGCTTCAGCGACACAAGGCTAAAGCCGGGCCCATCCTCTTGAACGTCACAAAAGAAATCCCGGGAAAACCAGTAGCAAGTCTTCAATAAGGCATCTACGCTCACCACTTCATTGCTGATTCGAAGAGATGCCGTAGTTTTGTGCGGGAGACTTGGCTCACGCTGTTGTTCCATGCTGCGCTCAGTAAGAACTTGACGAATGCGATGAGTGTGACGAATGTGAGGAATGTGACGAATGCGATGAATGTGACGAATGCTGCGCAATCAGCTTGAAACCGGCCTTCTGCTGCTTAAGTGTAAGTTTGGCGGGAAGCTGCGGGACCGTCCCATCGAGCCTCATCGTCGCATTCTCATTTACGGGTTTAGGTGTTATCGGCTGAGTTATTGTGGCCTGGGCTCCATTTACTGCAATTGCACTGCCCATGAGAACCGAAAGCTTGGCAGCTATTCCACTCAGCAGTCTCTTATTTTGATCCATTTTCCCCTCTCCCGAGAAGCGACTCTATTGGCCAGCACGATACATTCAAGTAAATATAAAAGTCAAGACAATATCGATGGGGCTCGGCCCACCCGACACGCAGACCCCAGCCACTTAACAGTCCGCGCCTCTTAGAGCCTCTTACCTACGAGCTTGACTGTTACGGCATCTACCCCATGCGGCCCGACCGAACGCTCGTTGTAAACCAACAAGGAGAGAGACCGCTCTAGCGCTTTTCTGAGGAAGCCGGCTTTAGGTAGTTCGAAATAGTTCTCTCCCCGCGCCTCTACGGTTTCCAAGATCAAAAGGCCGCCGGAAATTAACGAATCACAAAACCTGGGGAGGAGCGATTCCTCTAAAAAGTGGATGTTCACGATGCCGCCAACCGATTGCGGAGGGTATGGCCACGGTTCGCGGATAAGGTCACAATTTAGAAGTTCAATCCGTCTGTAAGCGTCGTTGAGCGACCCTTTCTCTTTGGTATCGCGCTCTGCTTCGATTCTGCGAAGGTCGACGTCAATGCCGACTACCCTACCCCCCAAGTGCGCCAGCCACACGCCGTTGCGTCCTCCTCCGCAAGCCACGTCGAGTATCGGGTGCCCTTCTGCCGCAAGCACCATCTCCCTGCCGAACTTCCGTACTCTCGGAGAGACAGAAAGGCTACACAAGTCGGCTGCGTTGATTTTCAATGAACCGGCCATCCTGTCAACGGACTGCCAATGCGGCAGGGACATGAAGTACCATCTCTGGTTTGCCTCGATAGCTTGTTATTTCGCCTGACGCGCAGACATGCTCATGAGCATATTTCTCCTCGATATTGCCAAATTTGACACGGTCCTCCCCCCAAATGACGATAGTGAAAACCTCGTTGGGATATGACTTGTCAATATCCAAGAAAGTTGGTTGCCCGTGATTGTTTTTCGCCCAATGGATACTTGCGACGGTCCCGCAAATGTTTGCTTTCTCCCCGATATGCTGTTGTGCGTCTTCGGCAGAGATCTGTTGCTGGGCGAGCAATGGCAATGAACCAGCTATGAGCGCAAAACAAACAAATCCGATCTTGATCAAATGAGTATTCCTCCCTCGCGGCGGTCCGAATTATGCCGCTTTTTCTGAGAAATGACGACTTTATGATCCGGCGTGACTGTTCTCCTCCAGCTAAGAACCGCTAGAGATGCCGAAGGTCATCCATAAGACTCACATTATCCCTCCAATGCCTCGATCCTTTTGCCGGACTTAGCTTATTAAGATCTTCGCGAAATCGATCTGGAGCATAAGCAAGGAACTGCTCCGACTTCGTGAGGCTCGAATATCCCATGTACGTGGACAGGGCGGGCAGCAGCTTGTTCAGGTCGCCAGTCCTCCGAATACATTGGGCGATTCGATGCACCGCGAAGGAAAACCTTAGATCCTGGAGACGAGCACCGCGCCCGTCACTTCTCTTGCTCACACCGGCGATCACGTTGAATAACTTGAACCGTTCGTAAAAATTTCCCTTCTTGATCGGTTCACCATCTCGATCCAAGAAGAGAGACCCGTCGCCGCTTTTCGATTTTTCTTCCGCCGAAAGGTATTTCGCCAATGCAGTCCGGAACTCTCTTCCAATCGGAATGTATCTTCCTTGCGGTACCTGGCTGCTCCTGAGGCAAATCCGCTTACTTTTGAAGCTGATGTCTGAGCGCCTCAGCTTGAATACTTCATCCACGCTACAGCCGGTCGCGTAGAGTGTCAGCATAATCATCCGTACCGTTCTACTGTCTAGCCTGATCGCACGGCTTTGGCATTTACCCGTGGCGTGCAGCAAAGCCTTAATCTGCGCTCGTGTATAGATAAACGGTCCAGGCACGTAGAGAGGCCTTGCGGGTTTGTCGAGGCCGAGCGCTGGCATCTCACCCCTTAGACACCAATAGTCGACGAAACACTTAATTGAGCTGAATTTGCTGACGCGTGTTACGGCAGCGCAGCGAGGGGAGTCCACAAACTCCGCGACTGTTTCCGCAGCGAGACTGGACAGTTCTATATCACCGACCCATTTGCAGAGAGCCTTCAGGTTAATTTCGCTGCTCACAAAAGGTGAGCCATCTGATCGCCGCCGGGAGACGTATATCTCTACAGCCAAGGCGAGTTTCATAGGACACCACTCAAATTGAAGTTCGCGACTTCGCGAAGAGCGCGAAGATCGCAATGGGCATAAACGCTTACGGAACGAATACTCCTATGTCCGAGGAAGTCGGCTATGCCTCGAAGGGAGGTTCCCTTTCTCAAAAGTTCGGTTGCGCAAGCATGGCGAAGTGCATGTAATCCACACGGCCGGTCGAGGATACCTTGCACGTTGATGATTTTTCGTATAGCGGGACCGATGTTTGTCGCGGGACGGTATGGCCGGTGCATCGTCACAAATACACTTCTCGACTTGCAGGCCGGTCTGGCATTTCTTAGATAGTGAATGATCGCTTCGCCCACCTCAAACTGAAGGGGAAACTGCTGCAAGCGGCCACGCTTGGAACGTCTAACGGTGATTATTTCGTTATGCCAGTCGAGGTCTTCAAGCGTTAGCCGAACAATCTCGGATCGCCGGAACCCATATATAGAAGCAAGCAAGAGAATCGCCTTTGCTCGGCATTGAGAGAGGTTGGAGTCATCGAGTGACGCAATAAGCCGACGCAACTGCTTCCACGATGGACACTGCAGTGAGATAAGCCCGCTTTTCAAACGAGGTGCCTTAATTGATCTGCTAAGACCGTTCTGGCTCCAGCCACGACGCTCAGAGTATTGAAAAAAACTTCGCAACGCCTGGCATTGCCCTCTGACAGTTCGAGGTCGCCAGCCCTTGGCTCTACCTTCTGTCAGGAATTCATCCAGGTCGCAAAGTGCGATAGCTGAGAGTTCTAAATGTCTGGACGAGGCCCATGCCAAGAAGCCTCTGACGGGCGAAACAAACGATTGGATCGAACTCGGTAGATAGCGCAATTCATGGCGCATCGCATGTACGAATGCCGCGAATGCTCGCTCGGCGGGGTACGGCAAAGGAACGCCTCGTGAGTATAACCCGAGGTGTCGAAACCAGCCTCGGGCCACTGCCACGAAGTCCCGGCTAACCCCCCTCGAGATTTCTTCCCCCTTGCTGAGACTTCTTGCCGACCGCAGAGCTGCGCTGGTGATGTCTGCCTCCCTAATCTGAGTCGTCGAGGGGTTGTGCATTTGCTCCAACACGTTCAAGAGCATCGAGGCTCGCTCCGCGACAAACTTTCGCTTGTATCCCAATTCGAGCAGCCCTCCCAAATATGTTTCGCGTTCGCTGAACATTGGAGCCGAAAGGTGACGGGCGATCGCGTCGCGGTGGATAAACAATCCCTCGATGACTCGGGGTGCCGCGGTTCTAAAGTCATCGACCGAGACAGAGTTTGACATTTCAGCTCCTCGCATTTGCTTTGCTTCTTCAGTGCCAGCCTGCTGTGTCCCTATGCCCTCAGCTCGAAACCATCTGGAGGCGGGGGCGCACCGAAGTGCGCCGAATAGGTTTTCATGAGGTTTGCACTTAGAATGGAGCCTACTCTTGCTCCGAGGTTGCGGGATTTGTGGGAAGGAACTGAATTGAGATTAGACTAGCCGGAGCGGTGGCGTTGTTTTTAATTTTTCGACTTCAAGAATTGCAATTAAGTTCGCGAATTCCCGAATTGGGAATAAAAACCAAAGCGATTTCGCTGGACTTGTCGATTCCAGGCACTGAGTCGCCGATCAATGACATCCCTTTGAAGCCCAAACAAACCTGGTCCTCGGCCATCCATTGTGTGCCGGATGTTGGGCCGGAGGTGTGCACTGCGCGAAAAGTGTTCCCAAAATCGAGATTTGCCGAATCAAACCAGCCCTCAACCGTGACAGTCTACCCGTATCAGGTTTTACAACGACTTACAACGACGACGAGAGCCGCCCAAGCCTATAGAAGTCGCCCATGATCACGCGTTTTGGGGGTAGAAATGTGGGTAGACGCTACACGCTTATCTTGAGGCGTGAACCGTCCGCCGGTCAGGCAAAAACCCAACGAGGTCCGGATAAAACGGACGGATCGCGGTCGAGTATTCTTCCGCGCGGCCCACGAATTCATCGAACTTGCCTTTGAACTCTGTCGGGCAGTTGTAAACCTCCTGCATGCCGTTCACTTTCTGCAGCAGGTCGCTAAGCATGGCGCTGCCCGTGACCTCGCTTTTCAGTTTGGTCCGCAAAGCAGCAAATAGTGCATCGTGTGAAACTGTTCTCTCGTCTGGAAGATTGTTTTTCATTGTTTTACTCCCTTGGCAGTTAGATGACCCGGTCCCTGTTAACCATTCAATAAATAGTGATTACCAGGGCGGCATCGTTACTTAATTCAAAGCGTACATAGGGAACAAAAAGCGAAAGCTTGGGCTACAATTCCCCATGGGCGGAGAACGAGCGTCGTCGGTACGCCGTAGACGGGAAGGCAAGATTTGTTGCTCCTGCGGCTCAAGTCTCCCGCCCCCGCATGTCTACGGGGAGCGTTATTGCGTCCGTTGCCTGGAGACAAGGGCTCCCCAGCATCGCGTTTACATGCACTTCATGCTCAGAGAAGGCTGGTACTGCCAATTCCTCGAAGAGGATTTGAAAACGCCTCTGCCCAGGAAGCTCACCTTCGCTGACGTGAGCAAGGTGCGCGAGCTGGCGGAGAAAGGCGGAGGTTTCAACATCCTTGAAGCCCGTCATTCGTTCAACCAGGGGGTCGAAGTTGGCCGTGGTGGGATATACCTGCAGCTGACCGAGGAGCAGTACCAGAAGCTGAAAGAGGGATGAAAGCAAAAGGGCGGTTTCTCTTTCGAGTCGCCGCCCTACGCTATCCGAATTCTCGAAGCTCCGTCTCGGAGACAGGGCACAGCAACGCTGTATCGGAATAATTTGGGAAACTCGGTTTGACCCGCGTCTCCGCCCTAGTCCCGCGTCACATTCACTGTAAAGAGCTTCTCTTTGCCGCTCCAGATCACCGTTGCCGGCTTTCTGGAAGGACAACTGTCTACTCTCTTCGCTGGAAGATTGCTCTTCCGTTGACGAGAACAATAGCACCGACGAATAGCGTTTGAATGCTGCATTAACGCTGCATATTTTGTGGAAATGATAGCGTGAAATGTGGAAAGTCTTGGCGATGATTTAGCCTTGTCCCATGTGCGGCCGCTACTACCGGAGATCAGATAAACAGCGCATCGGCGATGCCTTCAACATCAGCGATCTACCCTCCAGCCTTATCATCCCCGAGGACTACAACGTGGAGCCTACGACGTTTCAGCCCGTAATCCGTAATGACAAGGAAACAGGCGACCGTGAGCTGGTCCTGATGCGCTGGGGGCTCGTGCCCTTCTTCACCAAGCAGCTCGACCGGCGGCTCGATGCAAAGACGAAACAGCTCGAATTCGACCATGGGCCAAACGACGACTCCCAGAGCCGAGAGTGCCTCTTCGAGGAGAGGAAACTGCGCCAGAAGCTCGGGTTCGACACCTTCCCCAGTCTTATAGTCCGCCCAGAGTTTATTGCGGAACGACTCGACCACATGATCGGTCGCGACCCCAAGATGAGTGGCGCCTTTCTCGATCATCCCAAGAATGGAAGTTAGGAGTCGCGAACGGCCGCTACTTACCGGCCCTTGCTGTCTTGCATCGATGGGAGTGCGTGGTAATGGCGGAAGAGCTCGTAGGCTCCATCGATTAAGTAGACTTCCAACTTCGCCCCGCGATTCCGTGGAAATGGCTTTGTCGGTGAGACTAGCAACAATTCTCGGGTATCACACTCAAGCCTCTCAACCACCGAACTCGAATGAGCTTGTCCATTCTTTCACACTCTTGATCGTTCAGACGCTTGATGCCAGATCGGTTCTACCCGCCCGACAGGTTTGAAACTTGCAGCACACGATGGTCTTCATAAGGCTCCCGGTTGAGTGATTACGCTTCCTCTGCTCTCCGCAAGGCTTCCTCCGCGCGGTGAAGATCGGCGAGGCGGTCCCGTAGTTCCTCGCCATAAATCTCCGCCCGCTCATAGAGCCGGGCATTCTCGATGGCCGCAGCCGCAGGAATCGCAAAAGATCTCGCCAGACGCAAATGCTCTTCTGAAAGGGCTTGGGACTGGGAATGCCCGAGCGCAAGTAGCCCAAGAGCCTGGCCGGCGGCAAACATGCGAATGCCGAGCCATGACCGGACGGACATCTTCTCGGACACTTCCCATGAGTCTTCCTGGTCCAAGGTATCTCGGATCAATATGCCTTCCGGACTCTCGAGAACCGCCCGCAGGATCGGATGCTCCGCCAAACGAATGGTATTCGGCCATCCGGAATTCCGCTGCTCTTCAGCGGGTTGGAATGCCTCGCGCACCAGAAACAGCCTCGAGTCAGCCTCGAGCAGCAGAACCTGGGCTTGCTCATAAGGTACCAAGGCAGCCAGCGAATCAAATAGCGTGTCAAGCACTGTATCGAGGCGCAGATCCTGCGTAAGCGCAAGCGTCGCCTGACGAAGCGCGTCGGCTTCTTTCCAGGCGGATTGAGCCGTCGCGAGACTCTGGCTGACCGCAACTTCCGCCCGCCGGCGTTCTGTGACGTCCCGCAGAAATACCATGTGGCGACCGGGAAGGAAGTCGGCCCTCGCGGTCAATTCGACAAAAAGAGTAGCTTCCTCTTTCCGAAGAAGTTGCAATTGCTCCAGATTGCTCTCCCCCGCCAGCAGGCGCGCCCAGCATCGGTCGAACTCATTCGGCCGGCAGAAGCGGGCGATGGAAATCCCGAGAATTTCCCGACGGGGAATCCCGAACAACCGCAAGGCCGCTGGATTCGCAGCGCAGCACGTGGCGGACGCGTCGACAACCAGAATCGCATCCGGCGCACTCTCGAAGATCGACCGAAATTCGCGGTCCCTGCTCCGAAGGCGTTCACTTGTCTGCAGGTACACGGAGCGAGCCAGATGGAGAAAGCGAGCGTGCAAGATGAGAACCGCGCAGACAGCAAGTCCGGCGAGAGCGAGGATCGCCCGGTTGGATATGACTCCGCGAATTTCGGCCACGAAAAGGAACAGAGCTAGAGCGATCGCCCCCACCACAAAAAAGGCGGTCTTCCACCCGCCGCTCATACCCGAAGAACCATGTTGACCGTTTGTGGCGATCTGCTCCATATGGTTGAGCCATCCGATGTTCTTTCTGTGGTGACGACCCTTTCCGCTTCAAAGCCTCACTCTGCCATTGTCCCATCCGCTGCCGTGCACCGGCAGAATTCTTTAACAACCAGGATTTTCCGATTTCAGACACAATTCTCAACTCCAGTCTGAAGGGTTCTTATAGCCGCGCCGCAGCTCTCAGGGATCGAGGCAGCTCGGCTTTGCATTTGAACCGCCGAGTTCAATCACCACTTCGGACCATGCTTCTGAGTTTGATGCATGCGAGTAGGCCCACTGAAATATAGCGCATGCCTTTGGAGAGAGCTCGATCTGGCCGCCGTTTCTATGAGATTGTGCGAGTTCACAATTCGTTTCATGCCGCAAGATCTGGCAACCGGTAATCGCCTAGGAGCTTGTTGAAATTCGAGGCGTGGCGTGGAATTCATTGGAGTTTTGCGTTTCAGCTAAGTCAAAATCCGTTCGAATCGTGTCTTGGCTTAGTGTTCATTGGGATTACCGGGCGCCGGCGATGCGGTTCCGGGGCTCGCAGCCAGGTTTCAGGCACACTGCTGGCTGAGCCTTTCCGGGGGTTGAGCGAGGAGTCTGGGAAGTCGGATCAGGTTGTGCGCGGCGCAACTGAAGACAAACAACCAGTCCACCTTCTCCAGTCCGCGCAGCTTGACCTGGCGCAGCGGGCCGGTTTGCTTCAGCCACCCGAAGCCCTTTTCGATCAACCATCGGCGACTCAGGCTGATCGCGTAGCCGGGTTGCCGCGTGGTTCGGCGGTCCAGATTACTGCTGCGGCCCTGGTCGTTCTTCATAACATGCGGGGTCACATTGAACTCCCGCGCGGTGCGCACGAAATCCTTGCTGTCGTAAGCCTTGTCGGCGCCCACGGTGATGCGCCGCGAATGGCCCTTCTGTTTTGTCGCCAGCATCAACAGCGCGGCGTCGCGTTCGGCGTAGCCATCGGCATGCGTCACCATCGCGGCGGCGATCAACCCGTTGCGGTTCTCCACCAGCGCATGGCCCAGATAGCTCAGCCGCGACTCTTTGCCATAGCTTTTCTTATAGAGCCGGGCATCGGGATCGGTGGTCGATTCATGCGTCTGGTTGGTGCGCTTCTGGCCGCGAAAATCTCCTCCGTCGCCGGAATCGTTCCTGGAGCGAAAGCTCTTCTGCGAAGCCCACGCCTGAATCAGCGTGCCATCCACGGTGAAGTGTTCATCCGACATGAACTTTTTCGCCTGCCGGTTCACTTCGGCAAAGAACCGCTGCGCCACCTCCGAGGTCAACAGCCGCTCGCGGTTCTTGGAGAACACCGCGTGGTTCCACACTGCGTCGTCCATGCCCAGGCCTACGAACCAGCGAAACAGAAGGTTGTAATCGATCTGCTCGACCAGCAACCGCTCCGAGCGCACCGAGTAGAACACCTGCAACAACAGCGCCCGCAGAATATACTCCGGCGCAATCGATGGCCGCCCGGAGTCCGCATACAGCGCGTCGAACTCCGCGCTCAACGACCGCAACACCGTGTCGGTCAATTGGCGAACCGCTCGCAGCGGATGGTCCTGGGGAATCCGCTGCTCCAACGACACATAGCTGAACATCCCATCCTGAACACGCTCGTCTCCACGCATGCCTATTGGACGAACAGAACCACCAAGACGACGCTGACAGGTACCTATTTCAACAAGCTCCTAGAGCATTAGTTACAGTTGTCGCATCGCGCGTCGAGGAGCATATCGAGCGCCGCATCCCAGGCCAGCACCGGCATGTTGGCAGCGTAGTTTGCGTCTATATCGACTTTGTGTACGACCACCAGGTCCTGCTGGGGAAATACAGTGATGTATTGGCCCCCGGTACCCATGGCAGAGTACGCGCCCTGGAACGGACCCATGGAAGTGCCGCCGGGATAAAGAGAAGGGTCCCATACCCACCACAGCCGCCCATAGCCCCAGTGCATGGGCTCGCCCGCTGCGCGGAACGCGGTCGGGTTCAGTTCCGCGAAGGGTGTCACTACGTATGTGCTCCAGCTCAGAAAATCGGCATCGGCCAACTGCTTGCCGGCCCAGTTGCCATGCGAGATCATCAGCAGGCCGAGCCGCGCCATGTCGCGGGTCGAAAGCCACATGGGGTAACCGTTGTGCGCGTGGTTCGGATCGACAGGCTTCTTCTGGCGCGTGCGGTCGAAGTCCTGCATGCCGATTGGCTCTGCGATGTCGTCTCGCAGCGCGTCGTAAATGTCCTTATGCGTCATTTTCTCGAAGGCAGTCCCCAATGCATTGAAGTCCCAGTTGTTGTAGAAGAAATATGTCCCCGGATATTCCGAGCCGCGCTTGGGAGCAATAGGGTCCTGGTCGCCGTTGCCATTGGGAATGTAAATGCCCGAGCGGGATGTGAGCAATTGATCGAAGTTTGCAAGCTCCTCCGGATGGACAAAAGGAACTTTGTCCTGCAGCCCAAGCTGCACCACGGTCGAGTTGTTCAAATTTTCCGGCAGATTTTTCAGTTCGGCGGCGAAGAGAATATCGAGCACGCTCTTTCGCACCGAAGCAACATTTGTGGCTAGCGTCGTGTCGCCATATTCAAAGATGACCTTTCCCTTGTATACCGCCATCATCGAGGTCGTGGGACGCGTCTTGAGCCAGGCGCGCAGCACCTCTAGTCGAGCGCTCGAATACCCTACAGATTCCGGCGTGACATGCTCCCAATTAACACCGGGAACGACGTACCCGTTGCCCATGTCCCACGATCCTGCCGCCGTCATCTTCACAACAGGGCCGGCGTGGTCCTGCGCGAGACCTAGCGGCCGCAGAATTAGGAGGGCGAAAAGAAGAATGGCTTTATACACAGCGGCAGTCTACCAAAACGAAGCGCGTTTGCTGTCACCCACTAGGGAGCGCGGGGCGGCGCCCGACACGCGAACAATGTGAAGTCGTGTTCTCGAAACTGATCCGCGCCGCCCTTTGTGCGGTCAGCGAGTTTCGAAACAGCCCCGTCCGCGTCCGAAGCTCGATGCACCGTGCGCAGGCGGAACTTGGCGGCATCGAGCAGCTAAAGCAGGCGGTACGTGATCAGCGCGCCGGCACATGTGGAGCTTCTGTGGCAGAATGCACATTTGGCTTGCGACAACTGCGTCGCGATCCCGGCTTCACACTCACGGGCGCCCCTACGCTTGCGCTCTCAATGGGCGCGAACACCGCAATCTTTTCCATCGTGAATGCGCTGATGCTCGAGAGCCTGCCTTAAGCGCATCCCAGCTCCTGGGCGTGATCTACGAACGCGCCACCGGCCCCCAAACCTCACGGGCATGATTGCCCTCGACGGGGAGCAGTGGGAAGCTCTGCGGGACAATGTTCCCTCTTTAATCCCATGGCAGCGGTTCATTTACTTAACGGTGGTTTGAACTGCTTTGCCTTCGTACGTGATTTCCGCATTGATCGCTGTGCTCGGATTCAAGCCAACATCACGTCCGCTTGCGACCAGGACGACGCGGAACTTCCTGAGTTCGACCATTCCGGGGAATGAGCCTTGTCGCGTGCCGATGGTGAGTGATGAGGTACGATCGTCCCAGCGGAGAGGGATGACCGCATGCTGACCCTTCTCGTATTCGTAACCGTCACCGGCGTCTTCATAAAGGTCGAATGTGCCATCGGCACCGCGAAAAATGCGGAGTTCGATGGGTCCGGCTGGGTCCTGCGCGGCATACTCGATTTGCGGACCCATGGGTAGGATGGAACCGGCGCGCACGAAAAGAGGCAGGCGATCGAGCGGCGCATCGCCTTCGATCTCCTGGCCGCCAGTGAGCGATTTCCCGGTCCAGAAGTCATACCAAGCTGTAGCAGCAGGCAAGTAAACGTTGCGCTTCGTCGCGTCGGCTTTCAGTACTGGGCTGACCAGGATGGCAGGGCCGAACATGAATTCGTCGCCGAGGTTCCAGGTCTTGGGGTCGGTGCGCCAGTCCATGACAAGAGGGCGCTGGATGGTGTAGTCCTCGCTCGCCACCTTCCAGGCCAAAGAGTAGATATACGGCATCAGGCGGTAGCGGAGTTTGTCGTAGCTCACGACGATGGGCTCGACCTTGTCGAAGCTCCAAAGCTCGTTGTGAGGACGATGCCCATGGGTGCGGAAGATCGGGCAGAACGTCCCGTACTCGAACCAGCGCGCGTAAAGTTCCTGGAAGGCTGGGTCGGCGATCGGGTCCTCGTGGGGTGGCCAGTAGCCACCAATGTCTGTGGTCCAATACGGGCTGCCGGAGAGAGCAAAGTTAAGACCGGCGGGAACCTGGTGAGTCAAACCCCAGTAGCTACCATAGACGTCTCCCGACCAGACCGTCGCACCCACGCGCTGTTGCCCCAAGAACCCTGATCGCGTGAGCAGGAAAACGCGCTTGCTAGGGTTCTGCGCCTTCCAGTGATCCTGCACGCCGAGCGTATGCAATAGAGGAAAGACGTTCGTATACTCAGCGCCGTTGCCGATTGCGAGCTGACGGCTGCTGAGCATTGCGTCGCCCATGTGCGGCCAGTATTCTTCGGGCTCGGCGCTGTCCAGCCAGAACGCATCCCACCCTTGTGCCAGTAGCTTGGCTGGCAGGCGCTCCCAGTAGACATCGCGCGCCTCGGAATTGGTGGCGTCGTAGACATGAGCGTCGGACACAAGCTCGTGTTTCGCATCGAGAGCCTTATACGTTTCAGAATTCGGATCGAGCAAGCCCCACACCGAAATCATGGCGTGTACGTGCTCTGTGTGCAGAGTTTCGAGATCTTTGGGCACGTTGTGGTAATTGGAATTGAAGACCGGGTCACCCTCGGTCCTCCACCAGAACCAATCCTGCACGATGGCATCGAGCGGGATATGCTCCTGGCGATAGTGTTGCGCGATCTCAAGAATTTCGTCGAGCGATACGTAGCGGTCCTTCGATTGAAAGAAGCCGTAGGCCCACTTGGGCAGCAAGGGCGCGTGGCCGGTCATGGTGCGGTACTCGTGGAGAACAGCGTCGATTTCCGGACCGTAGAGAAAGTAGTAATCAATCGACTTACCGGCAATGGAACTTAACTTCATGTCCAGTGGAAAGCGATTGTCAAAGTAGGTGAGCGCCGCCGTGTTCCACATCAAGCCGTATCCGTTGCTCGAGATCAGCAACGGGATGGCGACATCGGTGTTGTTTTGCCCTAACTCCACCGTTGCGCCCCGATAGTTGAACATGCCGTTCTGGTGCTGCCTAGCCCATACACCGCTTCCGTCATCGTGGGAGAAAATCGGTCCGTGACGCGATACGTATGCTCCCCGTTCAACTCGACCGGTTCGTATGTCCTTGGAACGCTGTCGCCTTCGTTCAGCAGCGATTCGCCACCGGGCGCGTGGAAAGAGAGATTACCGCGCTCGAGATTGACACTCACCTGAAGTTGAGCCGTCTTGATGCTCGCTGCTTTCGCATCCTGCGTGAAGGTGAAGGGCGCCCCGGGGCAGGATTGCTGCGCGTCCAGCATCCATGGACGCGGCGATGTGGGGACAGAGGGTAGTGGTGTTGCGACAATGTGAATCACCGCGTCAGAACAGACCGTGACTTGGAGTGTTTCCTGGCCCGCAACCGCACGCAGACCCTGGCTTGTCTGCTCGGCCTGCGTGGGAGGAGGACCAGACACCTTCTGTCCGGGCATCTGCGCTGACACCCCGATCTCCGCTGCGAGGAAGAGAAAGAGTGAAAAGGCTCGAGGCAAATTGAGTGACGCGAACTGTAGCACCCTGCTTTCAGCAAGTCGGATCTTCATTCAATCTCACCCCTCTATTGACAGCAACTGGAACACGACGGAAGCGCAAACGGCCAATCAAGCATTTTCCAATCTAGGCCCGCGAGTGCGGACTGCCAGTCTGCCAGTAAATCGAGTAACGTTGATCCCGAATCCTGTTCATCGGGACGAGGTCATACTTCTCGCCCTCTCCGGTCGCCGTGAAACGCAGTTCCGACGCAGATTCAACACGAACCCATTCTTTCGCATCTGCATCCTGGGCCGTCGCGGCCTTTGGCAAAGGAACTGCCGCTGGCAGATTTTGCGGCAAGGTTTCGCCGCCGTGGATGACCCGCATCGGACCATCGCCAGGATCCGGACCAAGATCGGCTGCAAGCACCAACGGGCCGTACAGCGCGGCAGCGATCGAGTCATCGCCGGGCAGGAATTCCTGGCGCACACTCATCGGCAACGCGATCCTGATCGTGTCGCCGCTCTGCCAGATCCGTCGAATGGAAAGGTAGGATCCAGGATCAGACATCGCCTCAACTTCGTGCCCGTTGATCTTTACCTGTGCATTGCCGTTGGTCCAGGCGGGAATGCGAATATGGATGGCTCGCAACGCTGGCCGCAAACACTTGATCTTCAGCGTTGTGCCCTGCTCGTATGGGTATTGCGTGATCTGCTCGACGACGATGCCTTCGTCCTTCCAATCAAGCGTGGATGCAATGAATTGATTCACGAAGATGTCTCGGTTGCGCCGGAAGTAAATCGTGTCGGCGAACTTGGCGAATTCCTCAGCTCCTGTTCCCGTGCAACACCAGAAAGACTCCTCCGGTGAACCGTAGGCGCGCCAGTATCCCGCGCCGAGCGGAAAGAAGTACTGTTTAATGCCCTGAGCATTCTGCGTTCCCAGCCTACAGTTGAAAAGCGTGCGCTCATATGCATCCATCCAGTGCGCGTCTCTGGTCCAGCCGAAAACCATGCGCTGGAGCTTCATCATGTTGTAGGCCACGCAGCACTCCGCATTCGCCCACGCCAAGGTGCCTTTGAGCTGTTCCGCGGGGGTGGTCCAGTGTTCATCAAGACTGCTGTTGCCGATGGCGTACGTGCGTGCGGCCAGGACCTCAGCCAGGAAGTACTCGGCAATCTCACGATAGCGGCGCTCGCCTGTGGCTTCATACATACGGGCTGCGCCGAGGACCTTGGGAACGTTCGTATTTGCGTGCAGGCCCTGGAGTTCATCACTGCGTTGCGCGAGAGGGTCGAGAAAGCTCGGCTGCTCAAAAAGCCGGGCCGCGTCGATATAACGGTCCTTTTTCGTCACCGCGCCGAGGTTGACCAGCACTTCGTTCATGCCGCCGTACTCGGTCCGCAACATACGCTGGCGCTGATCGGCGCTGAAGCCGCTCATGAAATCCTGGGACCACAGAGCCATGCCTTCGGCGACTTTGAGAGAGTCCGCATTGCCGCTGAGTAAATACATGTCCAGCAGACCGGCCATAATCTTGTGGTACGTGTAGAAGGGCGCCCAAACTGGCTTGCCCCGTCCGAGCCGTTCAAAGAGTTCGGTTGGATACGCACTCAAATAACCGCTGCCCATCTTCGCCTGGCAGGCGCTTAGGCCGGCCACGATTTCATCACCGCGCTTCTTCAAATCTTCGTTTGCTGAACCTGCATAAGCCAGCGCCACGGCCGAGAGATAGTGGCCGCCGGCGAAGTGCCCGCGCAACTCGCATGCCGGGTCCTCCCACCCCTTGTACGGCGTTGCCGTGGAAGAAATGCCGGCGGTGATGCGGAAGGTATGCAGCAGCCTGTCGGCTGCAAGAGAATCAAGGTAGCGCGCGTTGATTTCTTCCTCATCGCGGAATGTGCCGCGCGAGAGGCGAACGGAAGCGATCGGAAAAGGTTCGAGCCTTCCCACCGGCCGCTCAGGCTCGTTAGCAATCAAGGCATGCACGGCTGCCGATCGACCTGCAACGCCAAGACCTGCAACCGTTGCCGAGGTTTTTAAAAAGGTGCGACGTGAATAATTCATCTGGAGATGCTCCTAGAGATTCTGCTCACTTGTACTCCGCGTGAAGCAAAAATTCCTGCTAAAGAACGGCAGCACGTGGTTCTGAAAATCGATCCATGCCGGCGCTGGTGTGGGTGCCCGGATATTTTCAAAGCTGTTCGCAAGTCCAAAGTGTTCGAACAGATCGTCCATCTTGACGGCATCGACAAGCAAACTATCCTGGTCGCCGTGGTCCGCCTCCGGTCATCGGAGAAGAGATACACCGCTCGCGATGTATTGGCCTACATTGACCCGCGCTACCGCACCATACCCCAACCGCACCAGCCGTGGCCTCGTCGGCACTCGATGGGAAGCTACGTGGCATCGCGCATCGGCATGAAGCCCCCCATTGTCTTCGGTAGGTTCTACATCATGATCCCTGCTGCATGTTCAAAGTCGCCGGTTGTCGCGGAGCTTGAGTATATCGGACCATTGTAGACGGTCTTGGAATCCGGAAGAACGACAATCAACTCCTGCGACCCCTTCGCGAATAATGTGCCTTTGGTCTCCCCAATCCCCGATCTTGCTGGCGATGGTCCGTTCCAACCGGCGTGGTACCAGGATGCTAAAGTCTGCATCTTGGCTCACTGGAGTCCGCAGTGTGTAGCGGAAGTCGGAGACTGATACGCACACAACATGTAGGTGTAGGATCAGCTGCAAAGCAAGTATCAGCTGGAACATCACGGGCCGCAGTCGGGATTCGACTACAAAAAGCTTTGCGTCCAATGGACCTGCTCAACTGGGAGCCCGACAAATTGATTACGCGTATAAAAACGTCTTCGCGAGGATCTTTATTGCGTTGGCTAATCACCAAGACGGATTCGGCGCCTGGGATTTCAAGCGTCATCAGTGAAATGCCACCGCCGCAGCCGCGCGAAAACTCGTTAGTTCCCTAACCCGTGCCTCGACGCCTGATTGGATTTCAAGGCAATGGGTTGCTGACACTAGATCGATTGTCGAATCACAAAGTCAAACTCCGGAGAAATATAAATTCATGCTTCTATATTTCATGCGGCATCTGTTTATTGTCGGGCTTGTTTTTCTCGCAATCTCGTTCGCCTCCCTCCCTTCCGCTCAGACAAGTCAAAATGCGTTGCGTGAAGTCGTCGCCAACGTGAAAGACACCCGCGGCCGGTTGATCATTGTTTCGACTTTTCAATCGGCTGCATCCTTCGCCTTGCGGGCATCCAAGCTGGGCCTTCCACACCAGAAGGTGTTTTCGCCCATACTGTAGATGGCCGCACCTTGTATGTGAATACAACCGAAGAAAAGAAGACCGTGCGCCTGGAGGGTAGCAAATGGGGAATACTGACCAATCGGACTTATGAGGGCGTTATGGTTTTGGATCCACTGGCATCGGATCTCGTCCAATAGACAAACGCAGGCGAGAATCTCCGCTGGTCGGTTTGATAAGCGTCCCAATGCTCACTGTCTCTAATGTGAAACCAAGAGGTTGACACCTCCTGGGAAGGAGCGCGGAAGATGTATCTGCGAATAATTCAGTTGGGACTTCTACTGCTGGCCACAGGTGGCGGAACGCTAAAAACCTCGCACGCTCAGCCCATTCCCACTCCTCGAGCCGCACAGACAATAGTAGCTGGGCCTTGCGACATCTACGCATCGGCTGGAGCGCCTTGCGTCGCTGCTCATAGCACAACACGCGCACTCTATGCCGGCTATCACGGTGCGCTTTATCAGGTGAAGCGGCTAAGGGATGGACGAACACTCGACGTGGGCGTCACCGCTTTCCGGTCAGGGGAAGAACTTGCCTTCGCAGATGCCGTGGCACAGGACAAATTCTGTTCGAACGCGCGGTGCGTCATCAACATCATCTATGACCAGTCAGGAAGAGGAAACCATCTTTATCAGGCTCCGCCGGGTACCTTCAAGGGGCCTGCAAAAGGAGGATTCGACACCCAGCCGATCGCCGATATGGCACCGGTAACCGTACACGGTCACAAGGTGTACGGGGTGTACATCATGCCCGGCATGGGATTGAGAAATAATGACGCCTCGTACCTGCCGATCGGAAACGAGCCGCAGGGCATCTACTACGTTGTTGACGGCACACACTTCGACAGCGGCTGCTGCTTTGACTACGGCAACGCCTCCACCAATGGACGAGCCGTTGGCACAGGGACGATGGACACGACCTATTTTGGCAACTCAACCGTATGGGGTAGGGGTGGGGGAGCAGGGCCGTGGCTGATGACAGACATGGAGGCGGGCCTCTTCTCAGGTCATTCCGCGAAGGAGAATATCGCTGATCCCACAATCGATCACTGGCGCTTTGTCACAGCGGTAGTGGACGGAGGCGGAGGTAACTCCTGGGATCTGCGTGGCGGCGACGCACAAGGAGGCAAGTTAGCTACCTTCTACAGCGGCGTTCGTCCTGATCCAAACCCCAGTGGCGGCTATTTCCCGATGCGACGGCAGGGCGGCGTTCTCCTTGGCACCGGAGGGGACAATGGGAACGGGTCTTCCGGCACATTCTACGAAGGAGTGATCACAGCAGGCCGTCCGAACGAAGCGGCGACAGATGCCGTGCAGGCGAACATCGTCACTGCTCACTACAACGTTGCTCCCGTTTTAATGACACGCCTTCGAGCCTTCACGAGCCGTTCCTCGCAGGAAGTTACGGTTGCCTTCACTAATTGTGGAACGATTCCTATTAGAGGTCTTCAGGTCCGACTTACTCTGCCCAGCGAGCATTGGAGTGCGGTATCGAGTACGACCGGCACCTCTTCAGTGCAGCTTGCTAAATCACTCGCAGTGGGCGCCAGCGAGACCGTCACGTTCAAAGTCACCTCTCCGCTCTCCCTCAGCTCGGGATACGTAACTGCGGTCGCCGAGTGGGATGGTGCTGGACGCGTCAGAAACCGAGAGAGCGCTGTCCAAACGGTTCGAAGCGCGCCGGCGGTCAAGCTCAACGAGGTACGTTTCGGCACGATTTCCGACGCCACAGATCAATTTATCGAACTGTATAACGCCTCTGAACTACCGGTGGATATTTCGAAGTGGAGCGCGGTTCACACTCCCACTCAGTGGGATCCGATCAAAGTTGCCACCATACCATCACGGACGATCCTGAAGCCGCACGCCTTCTACGTGCTTGGTGTTTCTCCTTCAGGCCTGGTCGCGCCTGCGGCTCTAGGCACCACAACTCTCAATGTACGGAGCATAACCGGTCTCGCCGTGGGCCAAACCATTGACATCGAAGGGGAAAGGCGGAAAATCGTCAGCCTCGGCACAGCAGCGGATGGTCTGACGACAGTTTTTGTTCCGGTATCGACAGGGCCACGCATGACGATTCCAGCGGACGCCAGCAACTTACCGGTAACGAACGCAACCGGATTTGCAGAAGGCCAAAAAATCGGGATTGATACCGGTGGGCACTTCGAGCTCGCGATAGTTACAGCCGTGGGCAAGGCGGCCACACAAAGTATTTTATCGGAAGCAGCTTCCGCAGGGAAAACCCGTATCTCAATTGAATCGGGTGTCAATGTGGGATCGGGCGACACGCTCACTATTGGCACGGGGCAATGGAAGGAAGTTGACACAGCCGCAGCGGCTGAAGCAAGGGAGAATCGGACTGAGATCACCTTGGTGCGTCCGCTGAAGTTTGACCACAGGTCAGGCGTAGATGTTTCAGATCGCGGCACAGGAATCAGCTTTTCGCCTGCTACTCAGTTTGCGCATACGAGTGGAGAAGCGGTTCAGGCGCTGGGAAGCGGCCTCAGGTTAGATCGCCCCCTCCAATATGCACATGGCTATGGTGCGCCCGTCACTGCTTCAGAGGTCTCTGGGGCTGGATATCAGGGGCAATCCCCACCAAACCAGTGGCTGGGTATGCCGCTCTCGCCAAGCGCAGGTTCCATCGCATTGATGGATGCAAGCGGCAGCGTGGTTGTTGACGCTCTGGTCTATGGTTCACTGCAAAGCAACTCAAGCGCCAACGGAACCATTACGAGCCCCGAACTGGCGGTCTTAGAAGGAGATCAGAGCGGAGGCGGCTGCATCGTCGTGCTCCCCACTCCCTTACACGCGCCCGGGACGAGCGTAGGCCGATATCCCGACGGTTTTGACACCGGCAGCAACTGCATGGACTTCCGCACACAAGCTGCAGCCAGCATTCTGATGGACTCACCGGTCGGGGCTACGAACGTGAAAGTATCAAGCATCTCCAATTTCAACGTCGGCCAAACCATTCTGGTCGGCAGTGATTCGTCTCAAGAGTCGGCAACGATTTCTCTAATAGGAACGGCGGGAGGAACTCTCACGATTACGGATACAGCCCCTGGCGCCACTGTCCTTGCAGTATCCAGCGCCGAGGGCTTCTCGTCAGGACAAACGATCACGATTGGACGCGGAAAGGAGGCGGAAACGGCTACCGTCCTTTCTTTTACGGGACGATTCCGGAAGACGCTCATCATCGCGGAACCGCTAATACATGCGCATGCGACCGGCAGTGAGGTTTCTGGAACGGGCATCACCGTTACGACAGGACTGAAAGCCCCGCACACCACTGGAGAGATTCTCGCTTCCGGTAAACCTAGCCCAGGCGGGAGGAATCGATAGTGTCTCAGTTAGCGTGTAAGCTTCGCATTCGCTGTAATAGCGGCTGTCGTAGGCGCTTCTGAATCCCCGTGGGCCCCTTCATTTTGACCTTGAAATCACCGGGGGGGAGCCATTCCGGGGAGGTAGGGAGATCTCGCAATATCGAATGCCGCACGCAGGCGGTTATTTTTAGTCTTTAGTATTGCAAGAGCTTGCCGACTGCTCGAACGTGCGTTGTCCAAGGCCGATCAAATCGTGATCGGTGGGCGCAACAGGGTCAAACGGCTCCGCACGGATGCAGTCACGAATGACCAGATCCGCACTTTTCTGTTAAGGCCTGTTAAGGCTTGTTTAGTCCGGGCATTTGATTGTGCGATCCTATGCGAGGGATGAAGGTGGCACTATAGACCCGGTTTACATCGGAGCGACACAACGACAGAGGCGGCCCCTAGCGATAGAACATAGTCAAGAGAGCCCGAGATCGCTGTCCTGCCGCCATGGCATCAACCCCAAGTCGGTCACCAAGTGGAAGAAGCGGGAGTCCAGGGCGGATCGCCGGACGGGCCCGAGAGTTCCCCGATCGACAGTACCTTCGGTCGAGGAGGAAGCCATCATCGTGGCGTTTCGCAGGCACGCTGCTGCCTTTGGACGACTGCCTGTATGCGCTCCAGGCCACGATCCCGCAACTCACCCTCGTCGCTGCATCGCTCTTTGTTGCGTCACGGCATCAGCCCTGCTCGAGGTCGAGGGAGACGAGACTAGCCGGAGAATTTCGATTTCTATCCGATCGGCTTCTTCCCAATCGATCTGGCCGAGGTGAGGACCGCTGAGGGCAAGCTGTACCTGTTGGTGGCCATCGACCGAACGTCCAAGTTCGCCGTCGTTGAACTCTTGGAAAGAGCCGACAGCCGAGCTGCTGCCGCGTTCCTCGAAGCGCTCATCGAATCCGTTCCATACCGCATCCGCACCTTGCTCACTGACAACGGCATCCGTTCGCCGACCCTGCCCAAGAACCGACCGGCCGACCGACCGCCTCCGCGGCCAACCCTTCGACCGGCTCTGCCTTCGTTGCGGCGTCGAGCGTCACCTGCCAAGCCCAATCATCCCAGGTCAACGGACAGGTTAACGCATGAGAACCATCAAGGAGGACACCGTCAAGCGCAGCATGGTCGGTGTAGTTCGACGGTAGTACTCGCCGGCGGCAAGCCCAGGCTGCTCAGTAAGAGCGGCAACGTCTATCTGCAAAGTCCTGATTCACGGTGCGCGAGCAGCGGTAGGACGCATGAAACGGGACGAACTTGTCGTTGGCGCATGGCTCGATCGACTGGACGAAGGCCCGCAAGAATGTTGTCGTGGTTGCCATGGCCAACAAGCTCGCACGGACGGCCTGGGCGGTCATCTCAAACGGTGACGACTACCGGCCAAAAGCGCTACCAGCATAGGCAGTGCGGAAAGATGCCTCCGACGTCGAAGCGCTGCGCGCTACCACTTTCACACGCATCGACGATGAGAGCTCTCCCACGAAGTCTGCACAGCAAAGCAAGGACAAAAGGACAGCCATAAGGGCGTGTCCTCAAGCTGCTTACGAGAATGGCGTCTGCGGCCGTCGAGATTATAAGGACAGACATGCGCGCATCTCATCATGGCAAGTAGAACTACTCTCCAACCGAGGCCGAATACAGTTGCGCAGACTCGTCTTCTCGACCAGATTTCCCCTCGTAGTCGCGCGGCGGACCATCCATTCTCGTCAGTCCGCCGCTCAGGACTTTCAGTCGGGCGAAATCACCGAGGCACTCGTTGACAAGCGATAAGTAACCGATGAGCATCTAGTGGTGAGTGCAGCGCATTGCATCTTCCCGCCCTAATCGGAAGCGCCTAAATCAGCGACATGATGTTGTTAGCATCGCGCAGGATTGCTTGAGTGGCTTGAAACAATACCTTTCGCCTTTTATCTCAAAGGGGAAGTCCAATGAAACTCGAATCCTGTAGAACAACCGTGAAGTCTGGCTCCAATATCATGTTAATTGCGCTGGCGTTTCTCGTCCCTGTGTCGGTTGCGATCGGGACCCGGGCGCAAACCACCAGGCCAGAACTTCCCTTCTACAGCTTCGCCCCGACGCCTCCCATGGGCTGGAATAGCTATGACGCTTTCGGTGACACCGTTACCGAGGATCAGGTGCTGGCCAACGCCAATTACCTCAAGAAAAATCTCCTGTCCCACGGCTGGAATTACATTGTCATTGACTTCCGCTGGTACGACCCGGACCCACCGGGCAATGATTTACTGCTCAACAAACTGCGCACGGGAGCCAAGCTTCCTGCCGACAGCTTCGGGCGGTTGCTCCCGGCAGCGAACCGCTTTCCATCCAGCGCCAACGGCGAGGGCTTTAAGCCCCTCGCCGACGAGCTCCACAAGATGGGCCTCAAATTCGGCGTGCATTACATGCGCGGCATCCCGGAACAGGCGGTTCGGGCCAAGACTCCCATCGCCGACTCGGAGTTCACCGCTGCGGACGCCGGCGACCCCACTCGGTCCGGCGAATGGTGTCCGGATATGTTTGCCGTTCGTAACAATGCCGCTGGTCAGGCGTGGTATGACTCATTGTTCAAGCAATTTGCTGCCTGGGGCGTAGACTTCGTCAAGGTGGATGACATCAGCCCCAACTATCGCACCGGCGAAAGCGAGATGATCCGTCGCGCCATCGATAAGAGTGGTCGGGCAATCGTCTATTCCATTTCCGCCGGTCCCCCGGCCCAAAAAGACGCCGAGAATGTTGTAACCCATGTCAATATGTGGCGCATATCCAGCGACTTCTGGGACCGGTGGAGCAGTCTCAACCACCAGTTTGATCTCATGTATCCCTGGCACGATTTCATCGGCCCCGGTCATTATACGGATGCCGACATGATCCCGTTTGGACACATCGCCATCCGTTCCAAAGCTGGCGGAAACGACCGCGTGTCCCGCTTTTCCCATGATGAGCAGATTATGCTCATGTCATTCTGGTGCCTTTCTCCCTCCCCGCTCATGCTCGGAGGCAATCTGCCCGACAATACCCCACGGGACTTGGGCGTTATCACCAACAACGAGGTACTCGCGCTCGACCAGGATCCCTTGGTCAAACCCGCCACCCGTGAGAGCCAGGAAGGCCCGCCAAGCGCACGCACCGAGGTTTGGGTTCGCGAGTTAAAGGATGGCAACCGGGCTGTCGGATTGTTTAACCGCACCGAAAAGGCCACAGATGTGACTCTCGACTGGATTGAAGCCTCACTTTCGGGCAGGTGGATCGCCCGCGATCTCTGGCAACACAAGAACCTGGGAAGCTTCGATACAAAACTGACACTGCAAGTTCCGGCGCACGGAGCGGTTTTGCTGAAACTCACCCCGGCGCCGAAATGATAAAAGAATCAAGCGGCGACTGCCCGCCTTTTTGGGGTGAAGGAGTCGCCGGATCAATGACACCCGCCTCTGACCACGAGAAAACGGCTCTCTCCCGCACCTTGTGTGCGAAATGTGTGCCGTAATTCCCGCCAGGAGGTGCCTCAAAGTACGAAAGAAAGGGCAAATAATGGGACGCGGGACGAATACTGGCTCGTCCGCGAGTGTATTCGAGCGCGATCCCCAATCGGGAGTCCGCGTGATGGTCCGGTTTGTCCAGTGGGAGGAACACACACAGCAGCATTCGGCTTGGCGACGGGATTGAGGTCGATCTGCGCCATGTGCAGCACCTTCTTGCGGCAACTCCCTATCAACGCTACTCGGAGTCCCACTTTCGTCTGGCTTAGGCTCTCGAACCCGTCCGAGTTCCGGGGCCTGGCCGCTCGCTTGCCGGTGCCCGGGAAGTGTTTCTTCCCGGGTGTTGGAGGCGTGTTTAGATTCCGAGGCCGGCGGCGGCGTTTTCGCGGAAGATCTCGCCGGTGCGTATATAGCGCCGCAACGTCGCAATGGTCTTGTGGCCGGTCTGGCGCATGATGACGAACTCGCGGACGCCGTTCATCGCGGCCTGGGTGACGCAGCCCGCCCGGAGCGAGTGGCCGCCGAGTTCCTCGACCTTCAATCCCGCTCTGCCGGCGGCGCGTTTGAGCAGCTTGCCGATCGAATCGGAGTGCAGGCCGCGCCGGGACACATGACCGTATCTTCCGACGGAACGGAAGACGGGGCCTTCTCGAATCCCGGCCCGGTCGAGCCACTGGCGCAGCGCGCGGACCGGGCAAGTGTCGTGGCATGCACCGAAGGGCAGATCTGGTCACCCGACACCAATGACGTGAAGCTATTGGTGGCCGGCGACACCACGCCGAGGCCGATGAGCCACCAACCGGATAACGATTTCCACTAATAAGCTGTTAGGAGCTTTTGGCGGCCTTTGTCTTGCGAGAATTTGTGTTACTGCTTTTCAGCCTTATTGCCAGAGCCTTTGCGTCGGCTCCGAGGCGGTTCGTGAGCTTGCGCCTCTGGCCGTTGCTCGGCTGCCTCGACAGGTGCGAGAGAATTGCCGCTTCTTGGATTGAGATTGTAGTCATCCCCTCTACCTCTTTTCGGTCCATCAGGACTCTTAATCCAATGATACCCGGAAAGAACGGGGTATCCGCTATTTTTTCCATCACCCCGTCCATCCGCCGTCCACTCTTCATGATATTCCGCGGTAATGTTCAATACAATCGCGTCATTTCCGCTCGGGCAGGATATTTCGGTCGTTCCTGTTTTGGCATCCCGCCAAAGGGCAACGACTCCGGATCGGTCCTTTGCAGGATCTGAGGGCCGCGAGAGTTTGGACATCCCGAGATTCGTCAATGTGAGCACAGAGGAACCAGGGTCATCAGCAAAGCTGCTGGCGTACCTTCCGGGCCAACGACTGCTGATCTGCGGACCGTCGCAAAGCAAAGCAATGATTAAGTTTGGGCCGACGGCCCGAACCACGTCCCCGACTGGATCGGGGCGCGCAAGATCCTCGCAGATCAAGACCGACATGGTGAGCCACGGTCGCACTGCCACGAAAGATATCTGCCGCTCGCCGAGCTCAATATGCTCCCACCAGTTCGCCTGCGGATGCAGGTTGGCGCCGAGTCCATATTGCATAATCTGAGTCTTATCGAGTTTCCACCGATGATGCTTCTTCTGGGGAATCCGGATGTGGACGAAGTCCCCTAGCGGGTCGGTGAGTTCGTCATTGACAATCTCCAACAGGGCTTCATTCCGCCCAGCGGTGGCGCCACCCGGTTCCCCTACACCCGAGATCACAAAGCGGTCCGGAGTAGCGCATTTTTCCGCTATTCTCTGGAATTCTTCACTGCTCATCGCAAGCTCCGGAAACACGATGCCGTCAATTGGACCAACCTGTTGTTCGGCCTGCGCGAGCAACGCGCCAACATGCTCTACGGTAGGTCCGGAATCCGGACGAAAAGTGAACAGGCCGTATCCTCCATCCAGAACCTCATCACTCACCCTCCGCTTCCGTGTCGCCAGAAACTGCGAAGGCTCCACAATCATGGGCCAAGGCACCAGCAGCAGGTTCAGAGAGTGCAATTTCTTCCTCGATGCCAAGCTGTACCAGTTCGGATGCATATCCGAACCGGGGCAATATCCCAAATGATGCGAAAGGGACCGGATTGTGAGCCCGCTTTGCGGCGTATGCATTTTGGGAAGAACTCTAGCGCGGCTTGGATGTATTCCAGAGCATAGCGTCGCCCCCTCCGGCCCGGACATGCTATTCACGAAAATTGTCTCGGCCAAAAACTTAAAGTTCCCCAATCCGCCCTGGTGCCGCAGGTGCGGATCCATCTTGTAAATTCCCAATTCTACGCATGCCTCGTCCGCGGCGGCCAACAGATCCAGAAGAGCATTTCGACAGTCAGTGGCAGCGGTGTCTCCGAGCTCATTGAGCGGAATGGAACGAGAGGAGAACACCTTTGTCCAGAGATCCGATACTTCTATGGGCGGACCTTTCGGGCCGAAGGCGTTTGTCCAGGATCTCCCGATCCTCCTTAGCCTTTGTGCTCGTTTCGCACTAGCTGTCGCAGAACTCGTCCCTCCACCGTCCTCGAGAATTCGAGAGTAGGCTCCCGAATTCTGAAGGATTGCCGCGCAGAGACAAAACACATCCGGGGGCCACCATGGTGGACGATTTCGCTTCGCGCCACCTGGAAGTAGATATTCGATCTTGCTTTCGATGGTCTCGGGAGTCGACACGAAACCAGATTAGACGATTAACACCGGACGTGGACATAGGAATCGGTCAAGCCGAGCGACAGCGTGTCTCCAGAAATAGAACTCTGCCACAGCAAGTGTTTTTCGTTCTTAAAAACGATACCTGTCATCGAGTCCATGCCCGATGGTGATCGGAGCAAGATGGATTTGCATCGGCCCGCCCTTTACGAGGACGACTGCGACTATCCGTTCATCGCACCTCGGAGGTCATCGATCACGGGCACAGAGGCGAGCAAAACAAGTATGCCTGCGAACGGGAAGGTGAAGAGTCGCTTAAACCCCAGAGCCCTAACAACAAGTGCGGTCCCCCTATCAAGACGGAACGAATCAAGAATGGACTGTTTCATCGGCCTTTTCCAGACGAACGCCTTGAAGTCCAGTGGAAATATCATTCACTTCCCTACCCTGTCTTCAGCAAAGATCGGCGGGTCCGTCACACTGCGATCGTCGTGAATTTCCCGCGTGATGTTCCATCCACTTACCGACAATCTGGGCATCTCGCCGTTCGAGACACTGTTCGAAGCGCCTATACGAATTCTTTTCTCGCCATAGGGCAGCAACGAGAAGTAATTATCCTCATAGAAGGCCGGCAGGACCCTCTCATCGGATGACTCGTGCAACAGCTTGAGCCGGATCGCAAGCGCAACCGACGGATTCGGATTCGTCACCTTCACGGTAATCGTGCGCTCATCGCGCGTGACGCTGGTCTGCATTTCTACGGGAAGTCTTAGCTGTTTGAGAGAACTCAACTCCCTGCAGTCGCCAGGCTTTGCCGGGCTCCAATAGAAATTGTCGGAGAGTATCACGCCCTCTTGACGGAGCTGCAGCCTGATGAAGCGTACCCGATCGAGCTCATCCGGTATCAACAACAGAAAACAGTCCTGAGTGCTCGTGGCCGGCACATTGAGAACCTTCGCCTGATGCCATTGCTCCCGCCCTTCGAAGTCATAAACCCGGGCTTCGGCTTGCAGATTCTCCCGGAGCAATACGGTGTTATTGGCAACCTTCACCATGTTATTCGAGGGATCCCACAGGATGTGGATTGGCTCGCAGGCTGTCTTCGCCCCGAAGAACGCAGCCGTCTGCTCAAAATAGTAATCGTAGAGCTGGCAGATCAGCGCGGGCCATGCCGCCTGTGTCATCCACACAAGCATTCCCGCGCCTTGTCTACTCTGTAGACATTCGAACATCGCTTTGGCGGATTCCAAGTTCACCATCTGCGCCTTGCGGCAATAGTCCTCGATTCCATCCGGCTTTCCATAGCGACTTTCGATTCTCGCCGTATAAAGGGGTGAACGGGGTCCCTGATAATCGTGAACCGCCCACATATCGGATATGGGCCAGAGATCCTTCGCCGGCATCATCGCCCGCATACTTTCCACCGGTGGCACGCACACAATGCCCTGCTCACTATGGAACGTAACCCCACGGTTAGCAAAATACCACTCCGTGTCCTGATTCTCGTAAGGCCCACGCCCGGTCACGAGTCCACGGTCCGACGCGGGGATGTAATATCTCGTTCCGTCCAATTCCGACACCGCAGTGCGCATCCCCTCGTCCAGATCCGCCGGTGGCATCCCCTCATTGCGTCCGCAATAAAGCGCCAGGCTGGCATGGTGGCGTACGCGCCGTACCTTATCGGCGACATTACGCATGAACATGTCATGATCGATGGGATCTGGCCCATCGTCCGGATTGGCAAGCCAGAAATCATCCCAGATGAGCACCCCGTGACGGTCGCAGGCCTCGTAGAACTCATTCCGACCGACCATGCCCACCCAGTTTCGAATCATGTTCAGGTTGGCGTCGCGGTGCATCTGAACTCGTAAATCATAGCCTTCCCTATTGCAGTTCAGCATGCCATCTTCCATTCCCCAGTTTCCGCCCCGGCATAGTATGCGGTGACCGTTGACAAGTATGCGCAGAATGCCTCCATCCGTCTCATACTCCATCCTTCTGATGCCGAAGGTGACCGTCTTCTCATCGCTCACCGACCCGGCACATTCAATCCAGAACTGCATGGAGTGAAGCGAGGCTTCTCCATATCCATTCGGCCACCAGAGGCGTGGATTCTCCACAACAAGCGCCGTCCACGCGTTCTTCTCGATGCTTACCGGCCGAGTCTCATTCGGCAGCAGTTCGATCTCCTGGCTGAATGTCTTCCCCTCCATCGAAAGATGTAACCTACACCGCATCATCTTGCCTGAATGGTTGCTCACCTCGGTTCTCGCCGTCAGCTCTGCCCGTGAGTTGTCGGCGGTCGGCAACTCCGATGTCACCCAGGGATCGAGCAGCACTCCGTCGCCGCTCGTCTCGAAACGCACTTCGTTCCAGATGCCTGTGCAACGTCCTGGTATAGTCGGCACCCAGTTCCAGCCGATACTCGAAACGAAAGTCGGGCTGTCGAGCCCCAGTTCTCCGCCATTGCGATAATAGCCACCCAACCTCTTATGCTGCACAGCCCCCGGATGCGCCACCTGGTGGATAAGGACAGCTATACAATTCGTGCCGCCGCAGACCGCCAGGTCGGTAATGTCGAACCGACCGCGAATGAAAGCTCCATCGACCTGCCCGATCCTGTTCCCGTTGAAATAGACCTCTGCTTTCCAGTTGATGCCCTCAAACACCAACCACAGCCGACGGCCCTTGCAGCTCCGGGAGATGGAAAATGTATTGCGATACCAAAAATCATTTCGCGTAAAGAATCCGTCGGAAAGCTGGGCCACCTGATTCCCGAAATATGGATCCGGAATGGCTCCCGCAGCGAGATAGCTCGTCAGCACCGTGGCCGGCAGCACTGCAGAAATCCAATCCGCGCCGATGTAGTCGGAGGAGGCGATCCGTTCTGGATCGCTGTTCGTGAACAAGGCGCACTGCAGCGACCATCCCTTCGTAAGCACCGTGCGTTCGCGGGAAACAAACTGCTTTGCCGCCGGAGTTTCCTTGGGGGCGCCCCGGCTCCACGCCTCCAGCCCGATGACCGAGAATCCCGTATCGCCCGCGTTTCCGATCAGCCGGATGTGCCGCGCAATCACAGACTTCAAAGGCAACTGTTCGATACCACCTACGCCCGCAGCGGTGCTGTAGACAGCAGTCCAATTTTCGGCGTCTTTAGCTTCCATCGAGATCTCGACTCGGTAAACACTTGCGTAGGGATCGCCCCAGTGAATAGACAGTCGGCTCAGAAGCACCGACCGTCCTAAATCCACGGAAATCCATTGCTCTCCCTCCGCCTTGCATTTCCAATACGTCAGCGCGCTACCGTCTGTGACCAGATGACCGGCATGGTCGTCGTCGGCAGAGCCGGATTGGTATACGGCACGGTTCCTTGCGACATCTGTCAGTCTTCCAGAGCGCGATGGAAGCAGCGTTGATCCAAGGACCTTGCCGGTCGCCGGTTCGGCAGCCATACCTAATCGTTCGCTTGCATAGGGAGCGACCGTCGCCGCAGTAGCGGTCGCGAGAAAGTTACGCCTGGTTATCTTTCCGGCCACAGTCACTCCTGCCCTTATCTCGGGCGAAATTTCTATTACGTGATCCCAGCCACCTCACGCGACAGCCGTAACGCATGCGTAGGAAGAAGCCTCTCTCTTTCGAGGAGTCCTAAGGTGGCGATTGGGCGCAATTGTGAGATTGATGATGCGTTACAGATCACAAACGTAGAGCACGAAGAGGTTGATCGCGTCTTAGTCGCACCCGCCAAAACAATCGTCGGCCTTTTGCTGTCTGCCGAATCTCTGCAATGAGCGGGCGTAGCACACTTCACGGTTTTTTGAACGACCCGCAATTCGTAAATTCTTGGTCCAACGACTGCGCTGAACCGTCAACCGTAGTCGCCTGGAAGGGAACAATGATGTCTGTCGCTGATTCAGAGCATCAATTGACCGCCGTTCACTTCGATCGTTTCGCCCACAATGTAGCTGGCAGCATCAGAGGCAAGAAATGCAATTACCTTGGCGCACTCCATGGGCGTGCCGACACGGCCAAGCGGAATAGCCTCGACGAAATTATTCATCATCTGTGGCGTAGAGAAAGTTTTGTGAAAAGGTGTATCGATAACGCCGGGAGAAACGCAGTTGACGCGGACCCCGTATGGCGCCAGTTCCTTGGCAAGCGACCTCGTAAATGTCATGAGCCCTGCCTTTGCAGCGGCGTAAGGTCCAGCGCCTGGCCCGCCACCATTTCGCCCAGCAATCGAGCCGATGTTGATGATTGCGCCGCTCCGGCGCTCGATCATAGACGCAGCAGCAGCCTGTGAACAAAGCACCGCGCTTTTCAGGTTGAGATCGATGACCGCATCCCAACGTTCTTCAGTAATCTTGAGAATCGGAAGGCGCTCTAGTAGGGAGCCGGCATTGTTGACCAAAATTTCGAGCGGTCCAAGGGCATTCGCGACTTGCGTGAACAGCGATGTAACGCCATCGGCTCGCGCGACGTCGGCCTGGCAAATAATGGCCTCGGCACCGGTCGCAATGATTTGGCTGCGGACAAGTTCAGCACCTTCCTTGTTGCCTTGGTATCCGATAGCAACGCGCGCTCCTAACGCAGCAAAAAGAGTTGCTGTGGCGGCGCCAATGCCTGAGGAAGCGCCGGTTATCAGCGCCACCTTGCCTGTCAAAGCCAAGTAATTGTGCATTTCACCATCCTTTATCAATCGATGAATTAGTCCAGCCAAAGCCTTTGGAAAATTTCCAACGATGGGGTTCGTGGGTCCATCGCTAAGATTCTTTGTGCCAAGTTCATTAGCATGACGGCTGCAGGCATGACTGGAGTCCCAGGCCGTGGCGTCGTTCTCCTCTCCAATGATGGTTTAGAACGATATCCGGCGGATCGATCCTCCCAACACGAGGAAAACCACAGTGGCGACAATTGGCAGCAAACCCGCGATAACCAGAATTGGCGTATAGGAGTAATGATCAACGACGAATCCGGTTGTCTGTGTCAACAACATAGCTCCCACGCCGGCGCCCACGCCGCTCATTCCCATCACCGACCCAACCGCGGATTCCGGAAAATAATCGCTCGGCAGAGTCTGTACATTGCTGATCCAGCTTTGGAATCCGAAGAGTACCACGGCGATGAAAGCTAATGCTGACATCGGATTATGGGTGATGGCCGCAGGAATGCCACAGCACATCAGCAACATGCCCGCCAGGATTACGCTTTTCCGCGCCCTATCTACCGTCCAACCCCGCGCAATGAGATACCCAGCGAGCCATCCTCCGAAAAGGCTGCCTGCGTCCGCCGCAACGAACGGTAGCCATGCGAAGAGGCCGATCTCCCGAAGCGAGAAATGACGGGCCTTGTAGAGATACAGCGGCAGCCAGGTGATGTAGAGCCACCAGACCGGATCCCCGAAGAACCGCGCCATCACGATCGCCCATGTTTCACGATGCTGCATGATCTCGCGCCACGGAATCCTCCGTTCTGCTGTCGCAGATTTGCGGCCCTGTTGAATCAGCGCATACTCCCTAGAGGTGATCCTCGGGTTGTCTGCGGGAGACCCATATAATAGAAGCCACAGTATCAGCCAGCCGAAGCCGAGCACGCCAATTGCGAGAAAAGTGGTGCGCCATCCGAATCGCAGTTCTATCCACAGGATCAGCGGCGTGGCAATAACCGTGCCAATCGCCGTGCCACTATTGCAGATTCCCATGGCAAGGGCGCGTTCCCGTACAGGGAACCATTGGGCAATAGCCTTTGCAGCTCCAGGCCACGTGCCACCCTCACCCAGTCCCAGTAAAAAGCGTAAGCAATCCAGGCTGATTAGTCCTCGCGCGAAGGCATGTGCCATGGAGGCCAGGGACCATACAACGATCGATAGCACAAATCCGAGCTTGGTCCCGATACGGTCGTAGAGCTTTCCCGAGATTCCTTGACTCACCGTGTAAGCAACGAGAAACGATGTGGTGAGCGCGGCAAACTGTGAGTTGGATAGATGCAACTGCTCCGTCATCACCGGGGCCAGCACCGCGATGGTGAGGCGGTTTAAGAAGTTGATGAGCGCGGCTAAGAAAATCAATGCCACGATCCACCAGCGAAGCCCTGCGATTTGCCGTCTCAATCGAGCCTCGTATCGGTCTCATACGTACATCTCATCGAGATTCGAACCTCGCCTGATCTCATGTTCTGCTAACGTGTACAGAAGGCGGCAACGGTCAACCCCATAGAAGCCAAAACCTTCTGCTGCTTGATGGCCGCATATCGCTATTCAACTGTTACGCCCCACGTTCCGTTCGTCGAAAAACCACTCACTGATGCAGGGGATTCCTCTGTGGCTGCCTCAATTCCTTCGGAACCCCGTTGCTTTCTATTTTCGGTAATCGACCCTGAAGGCGACAATTTCGAATGCACGAATTGGGAGGGTCACGTGATCGGACTTGATCGCAAGAGGCGGCCCTTGAGTTTGCTCCAGGAGGTTCGTCTCCTCTGCGCTTGTCGCGCCGCTTGGAACCGCAACGTCCACAGTTCCATTTTCTCCAGCCCACTCATACATGTGGAAGATGAGCGCATTGCTATCTTCTGCCTTCTTCATTGCTGTTAGGACTACGTTAGTCGATGTCATGGACACGAAGGAATGCTCTGCGGGCATGGCACCCGTATGCGCTTCCACCTGCAGTGCCGACATGGGAAAGTTAAGGTCGTAGCCATGACGAACAGTCATCGCCGCCTTCCAATCAGAGGCGTGTGGATAAAGCGCGTAGCTGAAATGATGATGGCCACGATCTGCATTCGGATCAGGCGCCACCGGCGAGCGGAGCAGTGTCAGGCGTAACATGTCCCCGACGGCGTCGTATCCGAACTTGGATTCATTGATAAGGCTGAATCCATACTGTTCGTTCCCCAAGTCTGCCCACTTTACCGCGGGCACCTCAAACCGAGCCTGCTCCCAGCTATTGTTGCGCGTGGTTGGCCGCTGGATTGTTCCAAAGGGTATCTCATAAGTTGCAAATGGAGAGGTTGCGGAAAGAGTAAATGCAGTTTTGAGCAGCACATGGGTTTCATGCCAGTCAATGTCGTTGACGACTTCCGCCTGATCACCGTTTGCGTACAGGGTAATGTCCTGCACGAACTTCGAGCTCTGCCAGGTGCGCGTCACTCGAATGACGCCACGCATCGGGCCCCTCTCCACCACAACGACGGAGTCCGCTTTCGTCAAGCGAGTTGGGGGGAGATCGAGCGTTCCAGGGTCAATGTTCCAGGCATCGCTGGTCTTCGGCGTGTCCTTGAAGGCCTGGAGTTCGTTGCCGCAGGACCCGGCGACCAGAGTCTCAAAATTTGCTTTCTTGTCGTAGAGGCTCGTGACGCAACCGGTTTTGGGGTCAACGACCACGCGGAGCGCGCCGTTCTCGAGAGTCGTCCCGTTCACACGTAGATCGGTGGGAAATGCACGTTGGCCCGCAATGACGTGCAGGACCTCATACCCCATCGACGGTACGTCTTTGGCCTCAATAAGCAGATGAAATGTGTTGGTCTTCGCATCCTTCGAAAGAATTGCCGAAGGCAGGGTTGCACCGTGCGAATCGAGGACGGTGACATCCTCTTCCGGTTTGGGCATTTGCACATCGACTTCCACACGTCCAGAACGGGACCATGCGAGCGGATTGAAAACAAAGATCGGAACTCCCGGAGCAGATTGCGTATCCACGTTGGCCGCGAGGGTTTTCAGCGCCTTGCGGGAGATCTCGTCCGTAGTTAGTCGCACCTGGTCGAAGTCTTCCTGCGCGTTCTCATAGATGAAGCCCACGCCGGAGCCTGCGGCAAGATCGTGAAAGTCGTTGAACGTAATTTTTTTCCATGCCTCGGTGAGCTCGTCACCCGGATACGGGTTTCCATCAAGCCAGGCCAGTGACGCATACTTTTCCGCATTGAGCGTCCAGATTGGACCCTTTCGCAAATTGCGTTTCATATTCGCCTGGGTCGTGAATATGCCGCGGTGAAATTCAGGGTATAGCTCGTCATTCCAGGTCGGAATCGATATCTCTTGAGACGGCGGGGCGGGTGGATACTGATATCCCTGTGCAATGGTTTGATAGTTCCACGCCTTAGACTGAGGCGCGATTGCTTTTTCAACAGTTGAGAAATAGGACGACGCGGTCCCGAATTCCATCTTCGGGGCGCTCTTTCCAGGTTCCATCCAGTGTTGGCCCTGATCCAGGATCTCGCGGGTGGGACCGCCGCCGTGATCGCCAGTGCCGTAAAGGTCCATTAGCTCTGTCAGGCCAGGGGCGTAAGTGTACGCCGTCGCCAGATCAGCCGACAGTCGCGAAGGATCGAAATTGGTGTTTCCATATCCGTGTGGGAAATACGTCAGTACCTTGCTTCCATCCGGAGACTGCCACCAGAACAATTTGAGGGGTAGCGTATTAGTGTCATTCCACGACATCTTTTGGGTTACAAAATAATCGATGCCTGATTTCTTGTAAATCTGAGGCAGCTGCCAACTGTATCCAAATGAGTCGGGGTTCCAGCCGATTCGAATGTCTACGCCGTACCGCTGGTGGAACCATCGTTTCCCGACAAGAATTGATCGAACCGTCGATTCCCCGTCGGGCATTTCCAGGTCCGGTTCCACCCACATTCCACCAACCACTTCCCACCGGCCCTCGCGGATGCGTTTTGCGATCGCGGCGTTCAGCGTGGGATATTTCTGTGCCAGCCATGCGTTGTACTGCGCTGCAGATTGGGTGAAAGTGAAAGCGGGATATTCATCCATGAGTTGCAGGGCGGTTGAAAAGGTGCGCCGCACAACCTCTTCGGTGTAGGTGCGGGGCCAGAGCCAGGCCGCATCGATGTGCGAATTTCCCGTGAGATGCATCGTAGCCTGCTCGAGGACCGGCCTTAGGCTCTGAAGCGTCGTGAGCGAGGATTGAAGCGAAGCATCGAACCGCCGTTGGTCGCCTCCGTCAAGCGCCTGCAAGTCGACTTCGCCGATCCCCTTCAAGAGCGTTGCCCGATCGGCTTCAAGATTCTTCGACAAAACGGGCAGCAGATGGGCGGCTGAGAGAAATTCTTCGCGGGCATCCCTCGGGTTGGGCCGATCGGGCGCGAAATCAATGCGCTCGGTCGTGCCATTGAAGCCGATCTTACCGACCTCCCGCATGAGTTTGACTGCGACGAAGACACGGTCACCGGGCTTGGCATGTTCAAACAGGACAATGGGTTCAAGGTTCTCACCGAGCGCTACCCGTCTGCCGTTGAAATAGATTATTTGCGTGAGGGAGGTTTGTTTCGTACGGACGACGAACCACATTTTCGTTCCGGTGAGGTCGTACCCGTGCAAGCTCTTTGGCACCTCCAGCCATTGACGAAACCACATCGCGTTGGTCGGCACTTCGTCGGGGGTTGCCATGGGCCATGCCGAGTCATCCAGATCCGCATTTTCGGCGTGGGGTAGGTCACCGACATGCGACCGCCAATGCCCATCAGGTAAATGATTCAGCTCGCCGAGGCGATCAATGACCTGCCGATCCGGCGCGGGGAACGTTTCTTTAATCTGGTCGGGCGCAGAATCGTGGGCTGGCTGCGCCCAGCCCGCCCGAGTCATCAACAATCCAATCAACACCTCGCCCAAGACCAGCCTTAGCTTCACTGAATGTCTCCTTCTGCCTGTGTACTGCGACTTTAACTTCGTTCTATCTGAGACTCGACAGCCGATGAAGGACCTGGTGCGTCCAATCACCCGGTCACGCTTCAACTCTCCTATATGTTCTGCACGCACCCGCATGACTCGCGGATATGAAACGTAGTCGAGAGAACAATTTCCTGGCGCGGAAGCGCGTCTTTGTTGCGCATTCTTGTGAAGAGCAACTCCGCCGCCCGGCGGCCTAGCTCCGCTGCAGGTTGCCGAACCACGGTGAGACTTGGCGTCAAAATTTCAGCGAGTTCAAAATCATCAAATGAAATAAGTGCGATATCGGTGCCAACGCGCTTCCCTAGCTGACGCAAAACCCTGAGTACCAACATGGTTGTAATCCCATTTAAGGTGAGAATGGCGTCCAGCTTTCCCGGCCCACTCATCAGCAGTTCCCGGATAATCTCGGGCGTGAGGTCGGTTTCTTGCTCGACCAGACAAGTTTCCCTCTTCATGTGCGCGCGCTTCATCGTGCTTACGTAGCCGGCAACTCTCTCCGAGCCGGTGTAGAGATGAGGACGTGCGCCAATGGCGAGAATACGGCGATAGCCATGCGACAGCAGGTGTTCGGTCGCTTCCCGCACAGCATCGCGGTTAGTCACAGTAATGCTGTCGATACCACAGTTACTAATAGGACGGTCAAATGAAACAACAGGGATATTGGCGGAGATAAAGGACTCAACCGTATTGTTTCGACCGTCTGCGGGAGCGATAATCAAGCCATCCACCTGGCGGCCAACTAACGTCTCCAGTTCCTCACGCTCCAACGCTTCGTCGCCTCCAGAGCTGGTGAGCACAACGACATGACCATTCCTTTTGGCCACTTCCTGAACTGCCTGAATGGCAGACGCGCTAAATGGATCCGCGAGATTGGGAACGACCATTCCGATGGCCGCTGATCTTCTGCCCTTCAGACCGCGGGCTAGCTCATTTGGCCGGTATCCCAGTCTCGACATGACGGCGCGTACTCGCTTGGCCGTGGCCGGAGCAAATCCAGGAACACCATTCAGCACACGGGATGCCGTCTTAAGCGAGACATTCGCTTCGCGAGCTACATCGACCAGCGTCGGGCTGTTGGTCTTCTTAAGCATCGCTATCTTCGCGTCTGTCCGAGATCCAGTTCAACGCTCTATTGCACATCTTCTATTCGCCTCAAGACTCGTGACCCCATAGATACGGCAAGGCCGGCCTCCACTTCTCCGACTCGAATAACAAACAACACCCCACCGTATCTCTCCGTTGGGGTAGTAGCGAGCAAGCATCTTTTGATGGTTGCAATTTATCTAATGTACGACAACGTTGTCTGTCCGTGTCGGGAACCACGATAATCTGTTGCTCCGTTTCTTGTCAACCTTAAAACTCCCGCGATCATTCCGTACTCCTCATCGCTCCGGATCGTCTCTTTGCAGAGCTCAAATGTCTACCGTACGCCTTCCCTGCTTGCTCGAGGTATGCCCGGAGAATAGTGCCATGTCTTGTGACGGGACATCTTTGTCTCAGCGCCGCCAGGAACGGCCGCTCAATGATAAAAATTTTCAGTTGACAATAATTGAGTTGATGGTCTAGCTTGTTTTTCGTTGCATACGACAACGTTGTCGTACCTGGTGAGACGTGCTAATGTCTGTCTTTCGAACTCATGGCGAGCGGTAATCGACGAGACAGATAACTCCAGTTCCGAGGAGGGGCGGTGATGACAGGGCAAAAGCTATGTGCGTTTTTGTTTTATAAGCAGCAAGAATTGGCGCTTGTGTTTCTGAGGCGCTAGCGAAAGTCCGGTGACAACCATCCGTCGCTCGCTATCCGCTTAGCTAGCGTCGGTAAAGTTCAGCGTTCGCATGAGATATGAGGCGAGTGCCGTGGAGGATACATGCAAGAAATACGGTTCAAAATGAGGTCCGTCTGCTGGACCGCCGCTTTGTTGTCACTATCGTTGCTGACGGCTTTGGTTGGGGTGCCGACGGCGGCTGCCCAAAGCACGACGGGGACCATAGTCGGCAGTGTCGCAGACCCCACCGGCGCGCTCATCCCGCGTGCCACGGTAACCGCAACCAACCTGGACACGGGCTTGTCTAAAACGGTCTCCTCCAATGATGCAGGCGAGTACCGCCTGGACCTTCTTCCAGTGGGCCGGTACAGCCTGACGGTCAGCGTGCCGAGTTTCAAGAAATTCCTCCAGTCCAACATCGCGCTTACTGTCGACCAGGAAGCCCGCGTGGAAGTGAGCCTCGACCCCGGCAGCAACGCCGAGACGGTCACCGTGACTGACCTGCCGCCGGCGCTGAACCTGGAGAACGCCACGATTGGGCGCACGATCGACACGAAGGAAGTCAACAGCCTGCCGATCGTCGACCGGAACATCTATTCGCTTCTCCCGTTGGTTCCAGGGGTTCAAAGCCAGGTCAACGGGAACACACTTGGTTTCCCGCAGGAAGTGGTGCAGGTGAACGGCGGGACTACCAGCAACGGCGACGGCACGGTGAGCTACTACCTCGATGGCGGCCTGAATATGACCGCCCTGCGGAACACCGGCAACATTATGCCCAACCCCGAGGCGATCCAGGAATTCAGCGTCCAGACCAGCAACTACAGCGCGACCTACGGGCGCTTGTCCAGCGCCGTGGTCAACGTGCTGACGCAGAGCGGCGCCAACCAGTTCCATGGTTCGCTTTACGAGTTCAACCGGAACACCGATTTCGACGCGACCCCCTTTGAGGGGAACGGAAAACAACCTTTGCATCGCAACATGTTTGGCGGCGTGGTGGGCGGACCGATCGTCAAAGACCGGGTCTTTTTCTTCGGGGAATACTCCGGGCTGCGGCAAGTAGTAAGCAAGCAATTGAACTCGGCGGTCTTGCCGACCCCTCTGGAGGCGGTGGGAAACTTCAGCCAATTTCTGCCGACCTCAAGCGGCGCAATTACCTCGTGCGCTCAGACCCTGTCGTCCACTGACAAGTCGGCCGGCAACTTCATCGTGTGCGATCCCATTACCCGAAAGCCTTATCGGGGCAACATCATCACCGACCCATTGGACGTGACGGCGCAGGCGGTCCTCAAGAGCCTACCCGCGGCAAATAAGAGCCTGGGAACGCTGACGCCGGGATACAACGGCTACATCTCGCTGCCGACGCACTGGAACGAATACATGGGCAAGATCGACTATCAACTCAATGCCAAGCACCGCATCGAGGGCATGTACTTCTACAACAGCGGCTCGACCATCATCCAGGCGGGGCCCGGGAACCTGCCGTGGGCCTACCAGGACCAAGAGTGGACCCAGCAAAATGTGAATGTGAGCGATACGTTCACGATCAGTCCCACCAAAATCAACCAAACTTGGTTCACGTATACACGCCTTTTCGGCGGCAGAGACAATACCCCCGTCGAGTCGCTCAGCAGCTTTGGCTCGAACCTCGGCGTGCAAGGGCCGCCGAGTCTCTCCCAGATCACGGTGACGGGCTATTTCACGTTATCGAACGCGATCGGCGGCCCTACCGCCGGGACGAATTTTTATTCGGCCCGGGATCTGTTTATCCTCAATGCTGGCAGACACTCGGTTTCGGTGGGTGGCGAGTTCTCGCTGAACAAGGACATTCTGGTGACGGACCTAAATAATTACGGCGTCTTCGGCTTCACCGGAAGCACGACCGTGCGCACCGGCAACGCCCTGGCGGACTTCATGCTAGGGTTGCAGGCCAGCCAGACTCAGTCCGCGCCAATTCCCGCCGCCGATAACTCGTGGTTCTATTCCTTGTTTGTCCAGGACGATTGGCGGATTCGGCCCAACCTGACGATCAACGCCGGCTTGCGCTGGGACATCCAGACCCCGCCAACCGATCCGCAAAACAAGGAGGCCACCTTCATTGAGGGCCGACAGTCCACGGTCAATCCGGCCATGCCCCTCGGTGTGCTCGTTGTGGGAGACAAGGGCATACCGCGTGGGATTGTGGACATTCCGTACAACCACCTCTCCCCACGTCTCGGCTTTGCCTGGGACCCTTACGGCAACGGCAAGACTTCAGTACGCGCCTCGGCCGGTCTCTTCTGGGATAGCATCGCGGGCAACGAATGGCAGAACGACGACTATCCATTCTCGCTAACCTACACCTTTCCGGTCGTGGGTACGCTTACCAATCCCTATCTTAGGTCACCGTCACCCTTTCCTTATGTCTACACTCCGGGAGCGGTCCAACCTATTGTGACCGGTGGGCCGGTGCAAGGCCCCGTGACTACCTTCACCTGGCCCTATACCTACCAGCTGACGGCTTCGGTGCAACAGCAGTTGACTCCGGCGTTGGTCTTGAGCGTTGCATATGTGGGTTCGCTGGCCCGCAACGTCTCCTTCACCCGAGACATCAATTATCCGGTCTTTAACGCCGCAAACCCGACCGCGAACACCACCAACAACGTCCTGCAGCGCCGCCCGATCGATACCGGCGTGCTCGGCCAGATTATGCAGCTGCAGTCCAATCAGACCGGAAACTACAACGCGCTGCAGGTCACCTTTTCCCAGCGGGTGACTAACGGAGTCAGCTTCAACGGGTTCTATGCGTTTTCCAAGACCATCGATAGCAATGTGCTTGACGCAAGCAGCGCTCCGGAAGATTACAGCATGCCGAAGCTGGAAAAGGGCCCATCAAACTTCGACCAACGCAGCACCTTTGTCACATCGGTCATCTGGCAGCCGGACTATTTTCATGGTGAAAACCGCTTCGTTTCCGCCATCATCAAAGGGTGGCAGCTCTCCGCTATCGTTAAGCTGGCCACCGGGACGCCGTTCAGCATCAACACCGGAAAAGACAACAACAACGATGGAAACACCACCGACCGCGGCAACCAGATTGGGCCGTTTTATAACCCAGCTGTCAACCGCAATAGCCGTTCGCAGTTGATCAAGGAGTTCTTCAATCCTGCTTCATTTTGCAGTTACAGCGTAGCCGCACCAACAGCGTGTCCGGGAACCGGGCCGGCAGGCTCGGATGGAACCTCGCAACGGAATGGCTACTATGGCCCCGCCCAGCGGGACGTGGACATGGGACTTTTCCGCAACTTCAATATCTATGAGCGACTCAATCTGCAGTTCCGCGCCGAGGCATCGAATGCCTTCAATATGGTCAGCTTGAATAATCCGAACAATTCGCTGAGTTCCTCGACGGTTGGCACCATCACATCGGGCGCCACAATGCGTGAAATCCAGCTTGGGCTGAGGCTGATGTTCTGATTTCCTTGCATTGATTATTTGCGATGTCGACTGAGATACAGCACTACATGGCGGGTCTGAGCGCATGGCGCAATATCATGCGCAAACACTCCTTATTTTCCGCACCTAACTGCTTCGGGCAGGCCAGCAACTTCGCTGTTTAGCGGCACACTTGGGGACCTGCAGGGACTTCGAATGGCGCACTCTGGTGCTGACAAGGCTGGCGAAGAGAAGTTCGTTCTCAAGAGGGCATCTGTTCTGGGCGGCTGTCGTATTAATACCCGATGGTCCTCGAAAAGGACAACGCGATCGTCGATTTCAGCAAGCTCATGGGCACGACCAACCCTGCGAAAGCAGAAGCCGGCACGATCCGCACGCAGTTTGCATCGTCCATCGGCGAGCACGCCATCCACGGCTCCGACGCTGAAGATGCAGCTGCTTTCGAAATCGCCTACTTCTTCGCCGACTACGAACTCGAGCGAATTCGCCACAAAACAGAGAAGGCCGCCGGACTATTCCGGCGGCCTTCTCTTGCTCATAACTATTTCTCGAACAGCTTCAGATCGATACTTTCGCCCATGACTTTGTAGCCCGCATCCGCAGGATGCAGATGATCGCCGCTGTCATTGGCAGGTAGAAGCTCGGGAGGGTTCGCGGGGTCTCGCGTAGCCTTATCGAAATCGATCACACCATCAAACTTACCGCTGCTACGAATAAATGCATTCTCCGCCTGGCGCATCAGCTCACCCTCAGCCGAAGCGTACTTCGCACTGCGGTACGGAGTCAGAGTCGCACCATAGACCTTAATCCCATGTGCATGCGCGCGGTCGATGATCTGCTCCAGCGCAAACAGTAGCTGCGCGGTCGTAACCGGATCTCCAGGATGCAGCGGTTGAACAGTGCGGCCGATGTCATTGATGCCTTCAAGCACAATCAAATATCGCACGCCGTTCTGAGAGAGCACGTCGCGATCGAAACGTGCGAGCGCGGCTGGCCCGTATTTCTCATGCAACAAACGATTGCCAGAGATACCTTCATTCAGCACGCCAAGCTTCGCGGTCTCCTTGTTCGCCTGCAACCGCTTTGCCAGTACATCCGGCCAACGAGCATTGGCATCGCCCGTTGATTGGGCGCCATCCGTAATGCTGTCGCCCAGGGTAACGATTGCACCGCTACCCTCGCTCGCCAGCACTTCGACGCCCTTCACAAAACGCCACGTGCCAAACTCCCTCGCATCATCGAGCGTTTTCGCGATGACGTGATTGCCTTCGGCGACATAGTTGGTCTGCCTCGCGAGTGTATGCTGCGTGATCGTCACTATTTCTTGCTTAGGGATAAAAAGACTAATCGCAAGATCGCTCAACGCAGCCAGCTTCAACGCCACAGGATCACTCACAGCCAACGCGCCCGCAGGAATCACGACCGATGCCAGTCCATTAAATGTCAACGGAGTCGCAGCCTGCACCTCGCTACCTCCCACACGCAACGCAACGCTGGCCGCTCCGATAGTCAGTAAGTTTGTGCCAAACTCATTGGTCAACACAACCCGAACCGTCGAGCCACCCAGCGAGACGCGCACAATCTCCCGCAGCGTCTGGTCGGTTACGCCCACAGGCGTCTTATCATTCGTCACGTCCATCGGAGACGCGGCCCACGTCCCCACCCAACGATCGGTCCCAGCCGCACGACTCACCTGCGGGACTAGAGCCAATAGAGTCATCAACACTACGCCGGAACATTTTATGAGCCGCGACATGAACACTCCTCGAGATGGCGCTGATCTACGACGACCATTCTACTTCTCCTCCCGCTCACAAATAGTGGCTCGGTACGTTTAAGGCAGTTTTCGCGAAGAGCGCCGAATTACATTCTACTATCGGGGAGTTCTATCCGAATGAAGTCGCTTCGCGCTATCTTTTTTATTATTACTATTGCCACTGCCGCTCAGACCTCTACCGTCACCCACATACCTTTGGGAACCCCGGCCAATGGCGCCTACGTCGACGCCTGAACTCTGCATCCACCGAAGTGAACCCGCATCGCTACTTATGGCGCCCGCGCGTCGTGTCGCTCGAAACAAGGACCGCAACGGCGAGATGGGCGACATCGTCCGCGGGCACAGCTCGCTCGAACCCTATATACAGTGGCCGAACTCTTACCCAGGCAAAGTTCCCGGCCATTACGCGAACCGTATCGGAAGGGTAATTTCACGCTTGACGGACAAAGGTATCAACTTACTCAAAAGTGAAGGAACTAACATGCTGGGTTTGCTTCGGCCGCATTGTTACAGGGACGGCCGCGACCCTCCGTTCAGCGCACCTCGGAGGTCATCGATCACAGGCACTGAGGCGAGCAAGAGAAGTATGCAGGCGAGCGGGAAGGTGAAGAGAAATCCTACATGCTTAAAACCCAGGGCCCCAACCACTCCACCGAAAAAGAACAGACAAATCAGAGAGGTTAAGAGCCAGAGCTTATCCATTTCGACGGTTGTGGCCAGATGCTCTTTGCTTGCGTCAGCACATGTAGCTGGAAACCTCTGGCTCAGGTTACTTCTCCGCATTCCAGCTGGCCGGGACCTGGGCAGCTCTTTGTGGGTACCTGCTATCAGCCCATCGACCGTTCGCCGGAGCAAATTGACCAGGACATCGCGATCATGAAACGCGCCGGCTTCAACGTTGTCCGCATGGGCGACCTCTCCTGGGACTCTTTCGAGCCTGCCCAAGGTAAATTCACCTTTGAGTGGTTCGACAAAATCATGGACAAGATGCAGGCCAACGGAATTCGCGTGATTCTGGATATACCGGGATCGCCTGCGCCTATCTGGCTGCATCGCGCCTACCCGGGCGTCGATATTATCAGCCAGAATGGCACACGCCTTCCTCCCGCCGAGCGCTATATGGATAACATCAGCGATCCGGATTACGTACGCGAGGTGGGAATTCTCGCCGAAGCGATGACCAGGCGCTATGCACATCATCCGGCCGTGATTGCAGTGGGCTACGACAACGAAATCGGCAACGGATTCATGTCGTATTCAGAAGCAGACCGGCAGCGCTTCATAGCCTGGCTCAAGAAGAAGTACGCAAGCATCGACGCACTCAACAAAGCTTGGGCAACGCAGCGTTGGTCACGGCGGCTTAGCAGTTTTGAGGACGTCGATCTGCCATTGGCCAACGGGCCTGGGCCCTCGGAGCGCTATCTGGATCTGCATCGCTATTGGTCCGATATGACGGTCGCCCGGCTCGACGAACTCGATGCGATCCGCCAACGCAATACGCCCGACCTTCCGTCGATTTCGAACCTCTGGGATTACGCTTCGCGGCGTGGCTTCGACTATCTCTCCACCTACAAGTCCTATGTCTCTTACGGTGCTGAGGGTTTTTATCCGGGTGACCCGATCAGCGGCGCGTTTGCCGCCCTGATGACAAAAGGCGATCTACCGACACCGATCTGGTTCAATGAGTTCACCGCCGGCGGCGGTGGCTTCTACGGAACGCCAGGCCGGAGCCGGATGTATGCATATCTCGGGCTCATGATGGGCGCGCAGGGGTTCCTCGCATGGACCTTCAACAGCCATCTCGGCGGAGAGGAGCAGGCGCTCTTTGGTCTGGTCGACCACGACGGCACCGCATCCTGGAAGGTAGACGAGTGGGCGCGCTTCGCTTCTGAGTTCAGGCAGCTTTCGAAGTTGGGGTTCCCGCGCTATACCCATCCGGAGGTGGCCATCGCGTTTTCCTTCGATTCCTTGATCGATTCGAAGCCGAACGGCCCCTCCAGTACAACACTGCAATACTTCAAACCGTCGTATACGGACCAGGTGCAAGGAGCGTTTGAGCCCTTCTTTCGCGCAAACATCGATACTGCGATCATCAATGTCGGCCATGCCGACCTTTCGCCATACAAGCTGGTGGTCGTGCCAGCCCATTACCTGATGGATCCGGCAAGTGCGAAGGCGCTTCGGGACTACGTGAGTGGAGGCGGCACCATTTTGATGACCGCGCTCTCGGCCAAAGTCGACGAGCACGGTGAATGGTTTGATACGCCGTTGCCTGGACTTTTAAGCGATGTCTTTGGACTCAAGACAAATGCCTTCTACGACCTTCCGGCGCCGCTGAAGTTCCAGTTAGATGGCGCCTCAATTGAGACGACAGTCCATCGATATGAAGTGCTCGAGCCTTCAACGGCAACGGTCGTCGCAAGGTTCACGAATACTTCCGACCAGAGTCCAGCCATCGCCATCAACAGGTTCGGCAAAGGCAATGCAATCTATCTGGCGACCGAATCGAGTCCCTCCACGATCGGCCCGCTGATGAACTACCTCTCCAGGGTATCGGGTATTCAGGCTGGCCCAAGGACTCCCGAAGGAGTTTACGCAAGGGTCGTTGATGGCCGCACTCTTTTTGTAAATACGACTAGCGAAGAGAAGCGTATCCCGATCTCCACTGCCGAGAAAGGTGTCATCAGCAATCGCGAATTCGAGGGGACTTTGGTACTCGGCCCGATGGAAGTGGATCTCATCGAGTGATCAACAGGAAAACACTCGCATATTACCAAACCCTCTAACAACAAACGATGTTCACGTCCAGATCAAAGCGGCAAAAGCCGAACGAGCCGCTTTATTGGGACTCGTCAATAACCTCGATGGCCGAGACTGTGGCGTAGTTTACGATTGGTTCAAACGTTAAATTCAATTTTCCTTGTGGAGAGGGTCGCAGGTGATAGAAGGTCTTAGTCAAAGCGCTAAGGCTGCCAGCCTCCTTGAAGATATCAAAGTCATCGAGCAGCGTTGACCCGTTGCAAAAGACGCGAAAAACTCTACTTCCTATCCCTCCTGAGCCTGAAGTCTTCGGACCCCAGTATAGCTCGGTAAAGTGGAGCACAAGAGTATAACGGCTTCGCGTGTCCACCGGAATGGAATAGGTGAAATGGCCATAGCGCTCCTCTGCAAACAGGATTGGATCGGAAGTGCCGCTCACTTCTCGAGGAAAATCGGCGGGTGCGCCGCTCTGAAAGTAGGTGTCCGGGTGCCACAGATTACCCTTGTGGTCGGTAACCGCGCTTGGCTGCATGACTAGACGCACAGGCAGCTGCCGATGAGGTACACCTGGCAGAATTTCAATGGCGTTGATCGATGGTGTCGACCGATCCATGAAAAAGGACAGATGAAGATATCCATCCTTGTCAGGATAGATGTCCTTAAAGACCCGCTCGTCGGCGACGTTGGATCCAAGAGCGTCGGAACTGATGTTGAATGACTGGAGTAGCAATTGGCCGTTGACGCTCACGTTGAAGAATCCAGTCTTAAAGTCGTCCGGCTGCGATGCCACAAAGAACAAGTGCAACTCATAGGGCCCCGGCGCCAAGGGGATGTCATACTTGGCGTCGCCTGTTCGCCAATGTTCGAACAGCATAGGATCACTTGTTCCTGTTACGGGAAGATCGGGACGTTGGTACGCTGCTCCTCCAGTAAAATAGCGGTCCGACTCCCAATAGGCTCCCGCACTGTCGATCCTTGGCTTGCCTGTGTAGCCGGCAAGAATCCGCAAGGGCGTCTCGGCATACGTCACGAGGTTCGAGGTAGTTGCCGTTGGCGCATTGGGAACTGCGGCCTTAACAGGCTCCCTTTCAGCGCGGCGCTCCCGGATAATGTGGTAAACGCCGAGAATAGTCAAGACCATCGTGAGCGTTGCGGCTATTAGCCAAAGCCATCCTTTTCGCCAGCTCCATCTTCTCCTCGGTCGCGACGGGGCCGTCTCAGTCTTCAAATTCTCGACGTGACCGGGACGGCGCGCAAAAACCGGACCATAGCTTGCGGGCGGTATCAACAATTGGATAGGGTGGTCGACGGCGTCTGTGTTGTAATACTCTTTCAGTCGTTTTCGCAGACGATGCATCTCCACCCGAACGATCGCATCTTCGCCGGCGTTGAAGGTTGCCTTCGACCTGCCAAAGACATCGGTTGCGATGTTGTACTCGCTGAGGCCTTCGGTGTCACCGTGGAAATACTTGTCCCCTATATAGGTAATCAGCCGCAGCAGCCGAGTGGAATTCGCTAACGCTGCTGCTACAGCGTCGAACTCCCTGCGCTCCTCTTCGAGGCCGGCCCGCCGGGAGTTCTCGGATGCGACCTCGTTGCCTGTGGCCAAATTTCCCCCTAACTGAGAGACAATGATAGCCAGCAGATGTGCGCGTTTGCAACATGATGGGTGGGCCGTCGCAATCCCCGATTTGTCTCACTTCGTTTCAACCACGCGGGACTGCCCGACCATTGCTGAAACACCATGTCAATGATCGTACGGAGAAAACGTTGCGCATCGCTCGGAGGCGAATTTTAGGTTTCGCTCGGTTTTGAACACAGCTTGTTCAGCGAACGCAATTGGTGGCGCGAGGCGCCAAAGGCACGATCGGGGTACCGTCCGAAGTTCATCCGCGTGAGGGATTTCGCAACCGGAATAACTGGCGCGACTATCTGCAGGAATTCGCGCTTCTGCCATTCCGGTGAGGGACGGAGCGCGGCTGAAGAAATCGATGTGCTTCTGTCTTTGCAGCAGGTTCGAATTCCCGGCCCGATCATTGGCCTCGGCGCCTTGCCCTGCAGTTAGCGAGCTACGGCGACTCTAGCGAGAATGATGACACCGTAACCGCGCCTCCGGTCATTTTCGTCGCGTAGTTGAAGATGCCGTACCGGTATCCCATTAAAAACTTCCAGTCGTTGTTGAGCACAAAAGGTTCGCCCAAGGGGTGGAAGGTTTTGCCATCGGTGCTGTAGAAGAAAGTCGCCTTTCGGTCCGATCCCGGGCTCACGTCTGCGGCGGCACGTAGCCAGACTTTCCTGCCGTGGATGGGAACACTCGCGACCTCCGTTCCGGTGCCCACCGTTTTCCAATGAGCGCCCATCGTGAGGTCATTTTCCATCGCAACCTTCCATGAGCCGCCATCGCGCTTGATCCCGATCCACGCCGACGAATCCATCAGCATGACAAGTCCAGCTCTGTCTCCATCCTTCAATCCGGAGAAATTGAGCTCGATCGTGGCGGTTTACGACGGTCCGAGGATCCGGTGAGTCAGTGTGTTCCTGGCCGAACATAGATCGTCGGTCACCGTCGCGGTCTTCAAAATGAGTCCCTTGTTGAGCGACCACCTGGTATTGTCGGGGTTGTGGTTCCATTCCCATTCGGGACCAAGCTCCGTACCCTCGAAGCGGTCCACGCCAGTGAGCGGCTTTAGAGCGTGAGGCGTCCCGAGGATCCTCGGCAACGAATAAGAAACATCCCGGCTATTGGTAGTGAGTTGCACGGTTGGCCAGCCGTCAGCGTCCCACTTCATCGGTGCCATCACCGGCATTCGGCCTCCCGGAAACGCGTCGATGAACCCCATGTAGAACCAATCGCCCGCCCGCGTTTCCACCACCCCGCCTTGGTGGGGACCCTGCGCCAGGCACTGGACTCGCCGCCTCGACCACCAGTGGACGAATCGTATATGGGCCGAAGGGACCGCACGTCGATTTGAGCACATACTCAACATTGGGTGGACGGGTCGTAAAGATGTAGTAAGCCCCATTGATCTTGTAGAAGCGCGATCCCTCCAAAACGCGGACATCCGGAGGCGCCTTGAACACCGGCTGAGTTCTTATCTGTTGCGTTCCATCAGGAGAGAGTTGAGCGACATTTAAAGTCGTGTTTCCGTATGCCACATACATTGTGTCATCGTCGTCAACCAGCAGTCCGGCGTCGTAATAGCAGTTATCGAGCTTGGCGGCCTGCTTCCACGGACCCTCCACTCGCGTCGCCGTGTAAATGTAAGTTTTGGAAAACTCGATGCAACCTCCCCAATAGAAGGTCTTGTTGCTCTTACGGTGCGCCGGGGGAGTAATGCATTGTCGACGCAGAGTAGTAATAGGTGTCATCGACGCGGATGATATCGAAGTCGGCTGAGATCCTCCCACAAGATCGGATTCCTAAAGCTGGCAGGCTGGGAAGATTGAGACGCGCCTGTCCGCGAAGACGCAAGGGTTGCTCTAATATCAAGCGGGAAGGAACTCCCAGCTAACCACAACAACACCAGAGAGGCTCTCCCCCATGATCGGTCATCTCGATGCACGAAACCTCCAACTAACATCTGAAACCGGAGAAACGGAGTCGCGATCAGTGACACGTCTCACTTTCAGCCGTCGCATCGAACCATATCAAGATCGATCGCTACCCTGAGAAGGAAGGCGATAGCGACTTATGGGAGGGGCCGATCGGATAGCGTTCTCGCAAGTGTGCTCGCCGAATATTCACATGAGCTCTGCAAATGCTAAAAGATGGGACAGGGTATATGCCCTGTCCCATTGGGAGGCAATGCTTTGACGGCAGTGCCAAAACCTAAACTAGTCGCGATTCGACAGCAGTAGGACCTGCCGCCCTCGCTGTAGGCCTACGTTCCGGAAAGTTACGGAAGCGCCTGGATGGATCGAAACCCACCCGGAATTGAACTCCGCATCTGGCGGCGCATTGCGGCAGCATTCCTCGCCACGTACCCGATTTAATACTGTCGCGAAACCATTAGGAAGGTTAAAGGTGTACGAATAATCACAGCCCACTTCGACGAGAGGGCGTACATCTTTCATTCCACAGGATATACAGCCTCGCGGCAGCAGACAGAGAACCTGTTCGAGGATATGCGGGATTCGCAGGTTAAAGATGTACGGGCATGAGAATGGCCGGATCCATTCACTCATAGTCGGAATCCTTGTCTACTGGGGCGCCTCCCTGACAGAAAAGATACGGTCCGCCGCGATATTGTGAACGGTCTGTACGGTGCCGGATGGCCAGCGGATCTCGACTGATTCTGCTCGTGTGTCCGGCCCAAGTCCGAAATGCACCGGACCGTCGCTCGACGACGCGTAGCAAACGCTGGTTGTCATATGGTTGTATTGGGCGCCGCTCTTGGTAGCGACTTTGATGCGAGCGCCAATACCATCGCGATTGCTCTTGGTACCGTGTAGAGCGATGTCCAGCCAGTGTCCGGAGTTCGGACTGCGGTTCATCCATATCTCCGCATCGGCGCTGAGCGCGGTGGCTACCACATCGACGCGTCCGTCGCCATCGAGATCGCCGAAGGCACAGCCACGATGCCGCGTCGCCGGCGTCGTTGTCAGCCCAGCCTCTTCCGTGAGCGCGACCCAAGTGCCCGTTCTTCCGGGATTGCGAAATACGGTGTTGAACTCGTCGATCAATTGACCGGGCAACGGCCGTGATTCCACGTGACCGCGGGTCACGAACATGTCCTTCCATCCATCGTTGTCGAAGTCGTAAAAGGCCACCCCGTAGCCCGCCATCTTCATGCTGGCCTCGCGCATACCGCTCGACGTCGTGACTTCGCGGAATTCTCCCTTGCCGGTATTTTCGAGCAGCGGAAAGGTCTGGTTGTTGAGGGCGACATAGGCTATGTCAGGATATCCATCGTTGTTGTAGTCGCGAAAATCCAGACCCATCCCCGAGATGAAAGTGCCGTCTTCGGGCAGCGCCACACCAGCCTCAAAGGCCACTTCTTCAAATCTGTTTCCGAGATTATGAAACATAGAATTGTAAGACGAGTCGTTGGTAACAAAGAGATCTGGGCGGCCATCGAGGTCATAGTCGGCGACACCGACGCCCATCCCCTTGCCGGGGTGCTGACGAATTCCCCACTCCACGGACACGTCCTTAAACGAACCGTCGCCATTGTTGAGAAATAACTGATCGGGTTGAGGTTTGTAGTAGCGCGGATGACAATAGTCGCCCATGCCCTTATACGAGCAGAGTGGCTGTTCGGTGTATTTCCACTGCGAGTAATTCACCACGAAGAGATCGAGCAAACCATCGTTGTTAACGTCCACCCATGCGGCTGCAATCGACCATAGAGGTCCGTACTCAGGGTCGTCGGAGCGGCCCAGTCCGGCCTTAACAGTTACGTCCGTGAACGTCCCATCGCCATTGTTGTGATAGAGGGTGTTCTTGTAGACGCCGGTGACGAAGAGGTCGGGGTGACCGTCGTTATCGTAATCGCCGACGGCAGCGCCGATGTCATAACCGACGCCGGCCAGACCCGCGGCATCGGTCACATCGGTGTAAACACCGTTGCCATCGTTACGAAAGAGTCGATTCTTGTACTTGGGCGAATCCTTCTTGAGCGTAGCGATATTCGCGCCATTAGTGAAAAAGATATCAGGACGCCCATCGCCGTTATAATCGAATACCGCGACGCCCCCGGCCATCGCCTCGGGGGCATTGGTGGCATTGGTCTCGTCCTGTTCCAGATGAAAGGGTATTTTCTGCAGTTCAAAACGGATCGGTGAACTTGAGAATGATTCAGCCTGCGCGGCACGAAGCGTGGGGGAGACCGCGAGCAGAAGCAGGAAGACAATGAGATCGGGATTCGATTTCAGAAGACCGACAGGCCGGCCAAGTGGCACCCAATGGCGGAGAACCTCATCAGACTCGACTAGAGCAATAAGGAAATTTGGCATGAAGAGAAGATTCATGTCGGCCTCAAAAAAGAGCCGCGCAATGAAAGCATTGCGCGGCTTGGGAGACTGCATACTACACCTGGCGGCGACGGCGAAACTCCATAAGATCGCCTTGAATTCCTGAGCCTGAAGGTTCCGATTCCTGCGTCGGGCCGTCGTCCACCAGTTCGGTTGACAGCCTGACGATAGGTTGCGATTCTCTTCGTTCGAGTGCCAGCTAGAAGTAATACTTCAGCGCCAAGGTCACAAAACGAGATCCTGTCTTGAACTGAGGCGCACCGGTAGTCTGCGTATTGGTATTGCTGGGTGCAATCGAGACGATATTCTGGCCGTCGACGCACCCGTAACAGGTGCTCTGCAAGTTGGGCGAGATGTCTCCATTCCCCGCTAGGCCAAACTGTCCCAGTGGGTGGTTAAGCCAGTTCGTCGCCGACGCTCTGAACTGGATACTCTGGCTCTCCCCGATGCGGAAGCTCTTATAGATGCCCAAGTCGCTGTCCCAGTAATTGGGAAGCCGTATGTAGGGCATGACGTGAGGACCCTGTTGACCCACTGCGGGAGTGGCAAAGCAAGCCGGGTTGAACCTCATCTTCTGCTTGCCATCGCTCGTTCCGACCTTATGAATTCCATTCAACGGATTGCAGGTGAGGACCGGAATTAACGTGGTATAGGCGTTGGAACCGAACCATGACGACGTGGTCACAGACGTTGAGACCAACCCATTGGGGAGCTTTACGCTGTTGTCAGGAAGGTCGGGATACTGAACCGTGGGAACCGTAAGGCCGCCGGCGAAGCCTGTGTTCAGATTTCCGCCTTCATTCGGTTGGAGCGGCTGACCCTCCTGGAACGACGTGTATCCAGAAATTTTCCAACTGTTCACCGCCCCCCCAAGCAGCTTCATGCCAAGGTTGTCTTCGTTGTGAATAAATGTGGGCAATGCCCAGTTGTAAGTAAGGTTCATGATATTGGTGTGGTCGTAAGCCAGCGGCCCATAGTCGCCGTGAATATCGAACGGATCGACCCCGGAACCGCCGCTTTGGCTGCCCACATCGCTGGTTCCATCGCGGATGCCCAGGACCTTGCTAAACGTATAGTTCGCTATGAAGGTGACTGGGCCGGATTGCTTCTGCCACTGAACCTGCAAGGCGTTATATTTTGCGTACCCCGCATAGATCGTCAGGTACATATTTTGATACGCGGTGTAAGGTGCGTAATGGTAGGTGTTGAAATTGGCGGAATAATTCGGATTTGCCGCGCAATACAGGCTCTGCCCTGCACCATTCGCACTGGCCGAGCAGGGAGGGGCGTTGGGCGAATAAACCACGCCGGTCGTTGGATCGGAACCGAAAAACCTCCCAGGCAACACGTTGTTCAGGTTGTACAGGTTGCTGTTGCCGCCATCGATGATCTCGTTGGCGCTGCGATTGCCTATATAGGAGACCTCAAGGACCGACCGCCAGGGCAGGGCTTGGGAGATGGTTGCGTTCCAGTTGGTAGTGAATGACGTTCGGTTGGACCCAAGTACATCGCCGTCGACGGAGGAGCCGTTTTGCGCCACGCTCGACGGCGGCGTATAGTCCGGTCCCCCGCTGTCGATTGTTCCGTAGCCGGAAAAACCGCTCCCGTTGGTTGTGAATTCGAAGGAATTGAGAGGGCCCCCGGCCGCGCGTGCGGCGTTGTTCTGCGGGATCGGATAGAAGTAAGTCGCATAGCCTCCGCGGAAGACGGTTTTGCCATTGCCGAAGATGTCATAGGCAAAACCGATTCGCGGCGCAGGGCGGAGAAGAGCGGATGTGAACCCGGACTGGGGAACACTGGGGTCGGTCGCGTGCCAGAGCAGGCCAGTGTTATTGGGCGCATTGGGGCCGTTCACGATTTTGGAGGTATCGATGACCTGGAAGCCCGGATAGGCGCCCCCGAGCTTTGGTGTGCGGCCATACCACTGGCCCAGGTGATCCAGCCTTAGCCCGATGTTGATGGTCAGGGATTTAGCTGCCTTCCACGAGTCCTGCCCGTAGATCGACCACTGGTTGTATGCCAAGCCATTTGTCGGCGCATAGTTTTGTTGTTGATAGTTCGAGTTGTTGCCCAACTCGAGATCGGCGACGATGTTGTTGGTGGTGTAGTGGCCACCTAGATTGTAGGTGCCGTTGTCGGGATCATCGGCGTTTTGGGTGTTGTTGATCTGATCCCAAAAGAAGCCCGTCTTCAGAGTATGGTTCCCTATGACCTTGGTGAAGTTGTCATAGAAGGCGGGCACGTTCTTGCTGGCGCCGAAGGAACCGGTGGTAAAGGTGTAGTTCGAAAGGTTGGCCAACTCGCCGCCCCACGGCGCTTCGAAGTTCGGAATTTGAGCAGTGGTGTGGCCGAAGAGACCCTGGACGTTGAAAGCGTAGGTCGAGCGGGACGCTGCAGAGGGGTTCGTGAGCTTGTATGGGTTCACAAAGTGCGCATAATTGAAGACGAACTCGTTGGTCGTAGTTGGGCTGAAAACGTGGGTGTAATTCGTCAGAACCACATAGGCGTTGGTCGTCGAGGCAGCCGGGGTGGGATACGGCAGCGTCCACGGCGCCGCCCACCAAATCGCAATGGGGGCTTCGTCCGACTCCCGTTGATAACTGTAGGATCCGGTTACCTTGTCGTTATCGCTGATGGCGTAGTCCACTTTGCCGGTAGCTTCCCAACGGTTTTGGGGCGTGGCAACCGCGTAAAAGTAATTGTTATTTCCATTCGCCGCATCCGGCGTCTCATAGTGGCCGCCGCCGGGGTTGGCCCCGTAGAAATTCTTTAAGAGACCAACGATGTTTGGATCAAACGAAGAAGTCGGAATCGAAGTTGCGGTGCCCCCAGCGGGGAGGTTTTGCGTCAAGTTGCCGTAAAAATTCGGCCAGGTCGAGACGGCCGATGCCGGCGCCGGGCAGGTGCTGTTGCTGAAATCACCATTGAGTTGGCAAGAATTGGGGATGTTGAAGTTGTAGGCCGAACCGGCGGGTTGCTGCTTCATATATTCGTAGCCGCCCCAAAAGAACAGCTTCTTGTGATCACGATTGAACTTGGTGAACGGCAGGACAATCGGGCCGCCGACGTTGCCCCCCATGTAGTAGTAGCTCTCTGCGGCATTAGTGAGGCCCTGGCTTTTTTGGTAGGCGTCGACCGAATTCAGGACAGCGTTGTGGGTGTACAAATAGAGTTCACCGTGGTACTGGCTTCCGCCGCTCTTGCTAAATGCCTGGAAGATCGTCGGCCCAAGGGCATATTCCGCGCCGTAGTTCCCGGTTAGGACTTTGACGCTCGACACCATGTCTGCATTGATATTGGCGAGCTGGCTGCCGGCGTTGCCGGGATCCACCAGGTTGGCGCCGTCGAGCATGAAGGCCATGGGGCCGTTCGGATTGGTTCCGTTGGACGAAAAGGAGCCGACCGGACCATTGGTGGTGCTTACGGTCTTGTCGCTATAGGAGCTTCCGTTGACGAGCGCCATGCCGGGCATGATCTTGAGCAACTCGCCGGCGTCACGGCCCTGGAGCGGGAAATCGTTGATCATCTGCTCGTTCATCGTGGTGCTGATCTCGCCGGTATCGGTCGGTATAATCGCATCGCCCCCGCCGATCACGTTGACCTCAGTTGAGCTCCCACCCACGTTGAGCTTGATATTCGGAACATCGCGGTTGTCGCCCTGGCTCATGACAATGTCATTTTCCTGCCAGCTCGAGAAGCCCGGGGCTGAGATGATAATCGAGTAGCTTCCCGGCTGGATCGCGGTAATTACAAAGTGACCGTCGCCACCGGTCACCGTCGTGCGCTGATCGCCGCTGGCGTCGTTCTTAAGAACGACGCTGGCCTTCGGAACGACCGCCCCGGTTTGGTCGTAAGCTGTACCACTGAGAGTACCGGTCAGCTGTTGGCCACTGGATCCGGCGGGAAGCAGCGCGAAGACGACCCCAATCAGCAGCCATAATATGGAGCTAAAGGCAGGCCTGCATATGCTTCTGATGTACTTCTTCATGATTGCCTCCAAAAGAAATCAAATCTGCCTCCGCGAGTTGCCGGGAAGCCTTGAAATTGTGATTCTCAATCCGCCCTAGATCCGCCTACTTGCGGTTCTCTGTTGCATTTCTCTTCCCTTCAACAAATGCCCGATCGAGTCCGTCCTCCAGTTGTCGAACGCGCCTTATACGTGAAATCATCTATTCCATCGAGGAAACGTTTTCTCGATTTGCCTCCGCGGACTTAATGGCTCTTAGCCTGCGAGGGTTCAGGATTTTGCGAGGCAGCACTGGATGCGCGTCCCAGCTCGGTCCTGTAGATCAGGCACGGTATTAGCTGACGGGAGAACCCTATGGAGGCCGTTAAGCGTTTGTGAAGGTTAAAGGTGTACGACCGGGTTAAATCTGTGAAATATTCCGGTACATGACTGATTTCAATAGCGTTAGCTGTGCACCAATTGGTACCGGTAACAGGTCGTCAAGCTATGTACGATCAAGCCTTAGCGCGAGGAGTCGGAGTGCAGCACACTACCGCTTTGATTTCACATGAGCAAGAACGAAGAGAGTTTGAAGCCGCCGAGGCGGCTTTGGCAAGAACACCCAGGTTGGCAAAGCTCCTGAGATATCTAGCCGAGAGGTACTTCGACGGCCAGTCTGATCAGCTCACCGAATACAACATCGCCACTGAAGTATTCGGCCGCGATAAGACCAAATTCATCGCCAGCGAAGACGCCATTGCACGAGTCGAAACCCATCGCCTACGGAAGAGGCTCAAGGAGTTCTATGAATCGGAGGGCAAAAGTCATCCCCTTCAGATATCTATTCCGCTCGGAACGTATATCCCATCCTTCATTCGTACTGAGAGAACGAATCCTCGGATTGAGACGGTAATTGAAACAGACGCTCTGGAGCCGGACGACCCCTTCAAAGAGAATCTAGCAGATAATGGCCACTCCCCAGAGATGCGGGACGATGCCCCGACTCCGCTGGAGCTGGACTCGTCTGTCACTTCCGACCTTAGGTCTCGAGCTTCGCTCTATATATTGATTGGCGCATTCGTAATCCTTGCGATTGGGGGCGTCTATACGGTGCTTCATTTTCAGAAGTCGAGGAGCGCCAGCTCCGCCAAGTCCAGTTCCATACAGACACGGCAGCGGACGGAGACGGCTCTTTCCCTGACGCGAGTGCAGCCTGGGATCGCGCCCCACCCCGTACCTGTCCCCTTCCGCATGATCGCCGGTTACACGGGACCGTCCCAAAAGGACAGTGCCGGAGACGACTGGGCGGGCGATCAATACTCTCACGGGGGTTGGGCCCTTCGCTATCCCTCCACATTTATAGGCAGGACGAGCGACCCTTTGATCTTTCGCTACGGTAGGGCCGGCGATTTTTCGTACGACATTCCCCTCAAACCCGGGCTCTACGAGCTGCACCTGTATTTCCTGCAGACCTCGGAAACCGATCAGTCTGAGGATGCCGAAAACAAGGCCGTCTCTAATGTTGCGATTAATGGAAAGCTTGCTCTAGCGAGCTTCGATATAGTCTCCGATGCCATGGGGCGCGACGTCGCAGATGAACGAGTCATACGCGATGTTTCTCCTGGCCCAGACGGAATTCTCCATCTGCACCTCAGTACGGTGGTCGGCACCCCTTCGCTCAGCGCTATCAAGATATTGGAAGGAATGCCGCACAAGCAGTTCCCTATTCGCATCATCACCCAACCGACCTCCTTTACCGATCGCAATGGACAGGTGTGGCATCCTGACAACTATTTTCTTGGCGGGAGGCACCTGTCTCATAATGTCCCGATTACAAACTCATCCGATCCGGACCTGATCGCCAGCGAGCGGTATGGACACTTCACCTACGCTTTTCCCGTCGATACACGGGGCCGATACACAGTAGTGCTGCACTTTGCCGAATTGTTTTTCGGTACTGGAGACTCAGGGGAAAATGACGGGACAGGACTTCGTACCTTTCGTGTCCTGTGTAATGGAAACGTTCTGCTTGACGATTTCGATATCTACAAAGAGGTCGGCCCCTTTCGCATGCTCAAGAAGACGTTTTATCATGTCAAGCCGACCGCTCAAGGGAAGATAAACCTTACTTTTGAGCCGATCTCAAACTACGCGACTGTATCCGCCATCGAGATTCTGGACGACTCGGACCAGCCAGGCTCCTGAATTAGGCTGAGAAGCAATAAGCCAGAAGAATTCATCAGAGAGCCTTTGGAGACCTTGTTTGCGGTGGGACTCAACGATATTGCTTTCGTGCAATCGACCTCGTTGTTGCCAACAAGACTTGGCTGACCGATGCCGCCCGGCAAGCAATCGCTTGCATTCTGTTTGGCATCCGAGAACTATGCACTTCAACGCTCTTTTATCGCTTCGTGCAGGACCGCGAAAAAGGCGGGCTTCGGCTTGCCTTCGCGATCGAAGAGCAAGGGATAGTTGGTCCGTCCCCGGGTGGGAAAGTTATTGAGCCACGACCCGCCGTCCGTTACTCCCCACAAGGTCACCCGGCCCATCGAGTTGTGGTGTTCCACAAACACTTTAAACAGCTCCGCGTACCGTTTGGCGAGCGCTTGCTGCATCTCCTCGGGCAGACCGTTGGTGTATGGATTGGATTGCCCTGTCCCCGTAGCGGTCATCGAAACATCGGCCGAATCCGACCCGGTGGTCCGCGGCAGAACGTCGACGTCCAGCTCGCTGATATTCACCTGAAGCCCAAGCGCCGCAAAGGCCTCGATAGTGGCCGCTTCGGTTTTGGCGTCGGGGCCGTCAATCTTCACATGGCCTTGCAGACCGATGCCAGTGATTGGAACCCCCGCCGCCTTGAGTTTACGCATCAATTCAACCGCACCTTTTCTCTTGGCTTCGTTCTCCAGGGAATAGTCGTTGTAGTAGAGCTGGGCGCTCGGGTCGGCCTCGTGCGCGAACTGGAAGGCCTTGATGATGAAGTCGTCACCGATGATTCGATACCACGGTGACTGGCGCATGGTTCCGTCTTCGTTCAGCGCTTCGTTGACTACGTCCCATCCGCCGATGCGTCCCTTGTAGCGACCGACCACGGTCTTGATATGGTCGTGCATGCGCTCGAGCAGCGCCTCGCGGGTGAGCGGCTTCCCCTGAGCATCTTCAAAGACCCAGCGAGGGGTCTGGCTGTGCCACACGAGGCAATGCCCGACGATAAACATCTTGTACTTCTCGCCAAAGGCGACGTATTGGTCCGCTGGCTCGAAATTGTAAGTGTCGGGGCTGGGGTGAATGGATTGCCACTTCAGTGCATTTTCGGGGCTGATGGTATTGAACTGCGCCTCGATGATGGGGTCGGCGATCGGATCACGCCCCTCGAACTGTGTCGCGTTCACTGCCGCCCCGATACGAAACAACCCGTGGTAGGCGTCTTTCAGGGAGGGTGTGGGCGTGGGCGGCGTTGCGTGGCCTTGTGCCAGTCCAGCCGCCAAAATTACAAATACAAGCAATTTCATGAGTATTGTCCTGTCGCGAGCTTCGGTACTGTCTGCTTATTCGATCAAATCCAGGCGGTCAGCTCTGATCCTTAGGGTCTTTGGTCTTCCAGTAGATGGAGTAGCGCTGATCGCCAATCTGGTACATGGGCAACAGCTGATATTTTGCGCTTTCGCCTGCAACGCCAAAGCGCAACTCCGCACGGGATTCGATCTGGATCCATTGTTTGACGACAGCGTCACGCGCGCCGGGCGATCTGGGCAGGGGACTGGACGCCGGAATATCTTTGGGTTCGGTGGGGCGACCATGAACTACTCGCTGAGGACCGTCCGGAGGGCCAGCTCCGAGATCGGCGGCGAGGACGAGCGGGCCGTACAGTGCGGCGATAGCCGAGTCGTCGCCAGGCAACGATTCCTGCCTTAATTCCATGGGCAGTCTGAGAGTGATGGTGTCGCCGTTCTGCCACGTCCTTCGCAGCGCGAGATACGATCCTGGATCGGCCATGGCTTCGATGGGACGCCCGTTGATCGCTACCTGCGCGTCTTCCGTCGTCCAACTGGGAATGCGCAGGTGAATGGTGCGCATCGATGGCTGTGACGATTTGATTTGTAGCGTTGTGCCCTGCTCGCGCGGAAACTCTGTGACCTGCTCGAGGACGATACCCTGGTCTTTCCAATCGAGGGTCGACGCAAGGAACTGGTTCACAAAGATGTCGCTGCCGCGGCGGAAGTAGATCGTGTCTGCAAATTTGGCGAAGTCTTCGGCGCCGGTGCCGGTGCAGCACCAAAATGATTCATCCGGCGAGTTGTAGGCGCGCCAGTAGCCGGCGGCGAGTGGAAAAAAGTACTGCTTCAGGCCCTGGGCGTTCTGGGTGCCGAGCCTGGAGTTGAAGAGAGTGCGCTCATACGCATCCATCCACCGGGCATTGCCGGTCCAGCTGTAGACGTGGCGCTCAAGCTTCATCAGGTTGTAAGCTACGCAGCACTCGGCGTTGTTCCAGGCCAGGGTTCCGCCGAGTTGATCTGGCGGCGTCTTCCAGTGCTCATCCAGACTAGTGTTGCCGATGACGTAGTTGCGCGCGGTGAGAACTTCGGCGAGGAAGTACTCAGCGATATCGCGGTAGCGGCGCTCGCCGGTGACCTCGTACATGCGGGCCGCTCCGATGATCTTGGGAACGCTGGTATTTGCGTGCAGGCCCTGCAGTTCGTCGCGGCGTTCGGCGAGCGGATCGAGGAAGCGGGCTGCTCGAAGAGCCGGGCTGCGGCCAGATAGCGGTCTTTCTTGGTGGGGGCGGCAAGATTGACCAGGACTTCATTCATGCCGCCATACTCGGTGCGCAGCATGCGCTGGCGCTGGGTGTCGCTGAACCCCCACATAAACCCTGCGCCCAATCGCCCATGCCCTCGGCGATGCGCAGCGCCTCTGTGTTGCCGGCGTAGAGATACATGTCGAGCAGGCCGGCCATGATCTTGTGGTAGGTGTAGAAGGGCGCCCAGACGGGCTTGTCCTGCGCGAGCTTCTCAAAGAGATCGGGAGGAAAGGCGCTCAGGTAGCGGTTGGCGTTTTTCTTCTGGCAGCCGTCGAGGCCAGCAACGAGAGCGACGCCGCGCGCGTGGAGAACGCTATTTCCCGACGACGCCGACGCGAGCGCCACGGCAGAAAGATAGTGTCCGCCGGCGAAGTGGCCGCGCAACTCGCAATTGGGGTCTTCCCAGCCGCGGTAGGGCGTCGCGGTGGAAGGAATGCCGGCGGTGAGGCGGAAGGAGTGCAGCAGTTGATCGACGGTGAGCGAGTCGAGGTAGCGTGCGTTTATCTCCTGCTGCTCCTGGAAGATGCCGGGAGTAAGACGAACGGAGCTAAGCGGAAAGGGCTGAAGACTCTCCGCGGGATATTCGACGGCGTCCAGAGTGAAGGCCTGAACGAGCGTCGAGGAGCCGGCCAGGTATAGACCGGCAAACCCGGCGGAGGTCTTGAGGAAGGCGCGGCGGGAACGATCCATCATGGTGTCACTCCTGTACCTACTTGCAATTCGTCTGGAAGCAGAGATTCTTGCTGAAGAAAGGCAAGACGTGATTTTGAAACCGGTCGGCGACAGCGCTGGTGTGGGTGCCGGAGTAGATTTCGAAGCCGTTCGCGATTCCGTAGTTATCGAAGATGACATGCAGCTTGGTGGCGTCGAAGCGCAGGCCGTCGAGGTCGCCAACCTCCATGGAGATGGCATGGTATTGCTTCAGATTGCCAATGTACTGGTCGACAAGGGCCAGCGGCGAATTGGCGGCAAACTTTGCCTGAATTTCCGGAACCGGAACGCCGTCTTTCGTTGGCAGGTCGAGATACAGCGGCGGGTTTTTCGGGTCGGGCGCCCAGGCAGCGGCGGTTGCCAATTGCGCGATGCCAAAGCCGGGCAGAGCGGCTGCGGCATCTGCCGGCGATTTCAGCCCGGCGATCGTTTTTTCGTTAGCAATCGCCATCTCTTTCATTTTGTCCGCGGGCCCGGGGCCGCCGCCGGCCATCAGCGAAAGGCAACAAGGGCTCATAATGTACAGCGCGCCGAAGACGTCGGGATGCTTCATGCCAATACGCGAAGCACCGTATCCGCCCATCGAGTGACCCACGAGTCCCCGGCTCTCGCGATGAGGGATCGTCCGGTAGTGCGCGTCGATATAGGAGACCACGTCATGGGAGATGAACTTCTCAAAATCTCCAGTCGTGATCGAGCTGGAATACATCGAGCCGTTGTAGATGGTCTTCGAATCGGGCAGTACGACGATCATCTCTTTTGCGCCCTGAGCAAACGCCCCTTCGATCGTCTGCGGGACGTGGATTTCCCCGCTCCACTGCGCGGCTCCGATGAAGAAGCCATGGAGCGCGTAGACGACGGGATAGCGGCGATGCTTGTCTTTGGCGTAACTGGGTGGCAGAAAAACGATCACGTCGGGATCGACCGCATCGCCCTCGAGGTTGCCTTCGAGTGCGACGCCGTGGATCTTGATGCGCTCCACGGCAACCGGTTTCGCCCCTGGGACGACGGGAGGCACGATCATCTGAACTTGTGCCACTAACGAGGGAACGGGAATCATGGCCATGCACAACACCATTGCGCACAACGAACGCGTATCTTTCATCTCTCTCCTCAGTTGAGTGCAGATTGCTATCGAGCTAAATAGGGCGATGACGATTGCCATGTGAATTACTTCTGGTTCTCCTCAAAAAGTCGGGGAGCGAAATCGTTCAAATCTCTTCGCCAGGTAAGCCATTCATGGGCAGTGCCGGGCGATGAGAAATAGACGTACTTCACGCCGGCTTTGTCGAGCATCGCCCGAAAGGCGCCAATGGCTGCCGGGAAAGGAACGGGTTCCTGCGTGCCCATACCCAGCCAGAGCAGCTTTACCTTCTGGTTGAAGGCGGATCCGTCTTTGAAGACGCCATTGAACGCGGTTGCAGGGTCGAGCGCATCGGTGCTCAATCCGTTCATTGTTCCGCTGAAGCCGGCCATGTACGCGAAGGTGTCGAGATGGCCAGTGGCGAGGTGCAATGCCTGGTTGGCGCCCATCGAGAGGCCGGCCATCGCGCGGTGATCCCGGTCCGGGATCGTGCGGAAGGTCGAGTCAATCATCGGAATGACTTCCTGGATCATTACGTCCTCAAATGCGCCGGTGCCTGGCCCACGCCCCGAAGTGGCGGGGCCAAATGGGCCGGCTGGCGCGGAGGCGTAGCCGTTGTCCATGACGATAATCATGGGCACCGCTCTCTTCTCCGCGATGAGGTTATCGAGGATCAGGTTGGCATGGCCCTGGAAGGTCCACCCGGTCTCATCCTCGCCCGAGCCGTGCTGAAGATAGAGCACCGGATAGCGCGTACTCGTGTCGGCGTCGTAGCCGGGCGGCGTGTAGACGAAGCAACGCCGCCACTGGCCCGTGATTTTGGAATGGTAGTCGCGGATGCGGACATCTCCGTGGGGCACATCTCTCTTCAGGTAGTAGTCGACGCCATCCTCCGGTACCTCGAGACCGCTGGTGTCTTTTCCGGTGCCGAAGTAGGTGTGGCTGGCGGAGTCGTTCATGCGAATCCCGTTGACGTCGAGGGCGTAGTAATGGAAGCCTTCGACGAGCGGAGAGGTGGTCACGCTCCAGACGCCATCGCTGCCCTTGGTCATCGGAAATTTCTTTCCCGTGACGTCGACGTCCACCGACTGCGCCTCCGGCGCCTTGAACTGGAAGGCGACACTGCGGTCGGGAAGCACGCGCGGATAGGTCGCACCCAAGACATTCGTGGTTGCCGGCCTGGCATCCTCAACCGCTGAGACTGCTTCTCCCTCAGGCGAGCGACGCCAGGCAAAGTAGGCACCGAGCGCCTTGAGCCCTTCGGGATTCGGGAGGGGGCCGGTGTGGGGGGTTCCGGCAAAGTACATCAGCGTTGGGCTCTGTTCGTCAAAAGCAGGCCATTGCGGCATGCCCTTACCATTCGGGTCGCCGTACTTTGCGAAGTTCGTCCAGTAGGTTCCCATCGCGTCAGAGATAGTGAGGTCTGTGGGAGTCGGTTTCCCGGAGGGGCCCCCTGTCGGGTGACCGAAGACATATTCCACTTCCATGCCGTGCGGCGAGCCGTGCCCTGCCTGCGGCGAATCGGCGGGGTAATCAGGGTGCTGATCGAAGTAATAGTAGAAGGCCCTGGACTTTCCCTGCGTCGTTGCCATGCGCGCCCACGTCCATGTACCCCAGCCGAAGGCTGCGTCGCGGGTGAGGTCGCGCGCGGTCTTCGGCACCGTGGTCTCGCCGGCGGGATAAGCTTTGATGAGGCTGTCAGCGAAGCCGTCATAGCGCGCGCTTACTGCGGCAACATAATCCTGCGGAGTGCGCGGCGGGCCGAAGGTGGCTCCCTCGTCGGAGTTATAACCGACGAGAACCGGCACATCGTTGAATTGTTTCTTCTCGTATAGCTTGTACTGGTCGTCAGGAACGACCCATCCGTCGACGACCGGCCAGGCCGCGCCGCGCACTGTTTGCGCCGTGGTGAGCAGCTTTTCCGCAGGTACCTTGCGGAGATCGGCGATCGATTCAGCGCCCGTGCTCTGGACAAATTCCTGGCCGGAACGCTCGCCAATCGAGAGCGGGCGCATGTTTTCACCCGGCCCTCCGCCGGCGCGTGGGGGACCAAACGAGCCCCCACTCTCCGAGATGGCTCCCTGGATGAGTCCTTTCGCCAGCGGAGACGCGCATAGCTGGCTCACGGCGATGCCTCCCGCTGACTCGCCGAAGATGGTCACTTTATTCGGATCGCCGCCGAATGCGGCGATGTTTTTCTGGATCCACTGCAACGCGGCGATCATGTCGAGCAGGCCATAGTTGCCGGAAACGTGCAGTGGCGATTCAGCGCTCAGTCCGGGATGTGCGAGAAAGCCGAGCGCTCCGAGACGATAAGAGATGCTGACCAGCACGACTCCCCTTCGTGCCAGCTTCTCTCCGCTATACGTCAGAACGGATGTTCCTCCAACGATGAATCCGCCACCATAAATCCACACCAGAACCGGGACTTTCGCCTTGGCGGACTTCGCCGGGCTCCATACGTTCAGGTAGAGACAGTCCTCGCTAACGGTGATTCCCGGAATGCTCTGCATACACTGCGGCGCAAACTTATCCGCGGCGCGCACCCCGGTCCATTTCGCGGCAGGCTGAGGAGGGCGCCAGCGAAGATCGCCCAGCGGGGGAGCCGCAAACGGAACACCGCGATAGATCGTCAGGCCATCTTCGACCGTGCCCGCGAGCACACCCTGCTCGACTCTTGCAGTTGGGGCCGCATTAGTTCTGGTCCAGGAGACTGCGAGGAAGGCAATTGCCAGCCAAACCCTTCTCATCGTTCCTTCCTTTCACGAAGCCTCATTCACACGGGCACTAGCGCCTGGGGGAAGACTCTGTCCCCAAAGCATTTGTGCTACTGAACCGGAAACGAATAAATATTGACGCTGAAAGGCGGCACGGCGAAGGAATCGGGGACGGAGGGAACCGGATGTTCCTCGACCGCAACCTCCGGCTTTTCCCCGACCGTAATTGTCGCGTCGACCGATTTTGGCGCCATCTGCCACAGGTGGCCGGGCTCCCCGAGCTTCACTCCCGCAATCGAGAGCTTCATGCTCTGCTGGGAGTCCGAAGGATTGAGCACGGCGATAGTGAGGGTCTTACGATCGTCATTGAAGGCCGAGACGACATCCAGTGGGTAGGTCGGGCTGCCTGGGTTGACCGCCGGCTGATCGCCCCCCGGAGGATAGAGCGGCTTCGGCTGCGGCGAATCCCCAGAGACCTCAACGGGGATCGTGCCGAAGTGGTCACGATACATCTTGAAGAGCAGCCCGGTGGGGTTGAGCTCAGCCTCGGTCCGGTTCTCACTCATCATGGCCGTAGCGAAGGTAAAGGCGGCGAGCTTGAAAACGTCCGAATGGCGAAACATCTCGTGAAAGGCCCAGGCGTAGGCTGGAACGACCTTGTGAGAAGGCGGACCGCCACTCATGTAGGCCCATTCGTTGATCGCGACCGGTACGGGTTTCGCGCGTAGCGCGGGAATCTGCTTCAGGTATTCCTGGTAGTGCTCGTACTTTACGCGGACCTGCGTTGCGGGGGCGCGCTCCCACTCGATCAGCGGCTGGGATCCGATGTCGACCTTCTTCTCGAGTTTCAAATCTGTGTGCATATCGCTTGCGGAGTAGTAGTGCTCGCTGAGCATGTCGATGTTGTCGAGGTCGTGGGCGAGCATATAGCCGCTCCAGTCCGCGGTGGAGAGATAGTCGGGAACGAACTTGCCTCCGATGCGCCTGGACTGGTTTGCGCCGGTCATCACGTCGGGCATTGCTCCCCCGGCGATCAACGTGATGGATGGATCGACCGAGCGCATGGCCTTGGCGAACAAGTTGTGCTTGAGCGCGTATTGCTCGGTTGACATCGCGCCCATCTGGTAGTCTCCCCAGGGCTCGTTGCCGATGCCCCATAGCTTGACGCCATAGGGCTGAGGATGGCCGTTGGCGGCGCGCCATTTTCCCATCGGGGTGGTGATTGCGCCGTTGTTGTACTCCACCAATTCTTTGGCCGACCAGGCGTCGCCAAAGCCGGCATTGACGGTGATGTAAGGGTCGACCCCAAGTAGACGGCAGAGGGTGAGGAACTCGTCGGTGCCGACGTCGTTGGGCTGTACCGCATGCCAGACCGGGTCAAAGATCGGTGGACGCTTGTCGATTTCGCCGACACCGTTGCGCCACTCATAGGAAGAAACGAAGTTGCCGCCCGGGAACCTGTAGACGCCGGGGCGCAGCTGTTTCAGCGCTGCGACGACCTCGGGCCGAAAGCCCTCGATGTTGTCCGCGGGCATCAGCGAGACTGCACCCACCTGGATTGAGCCGGCGCCGGTCGCGGTGATCTGTAGCCGGGCATCGCTGCTGTCGCCCTGGGCTTCGAAGCGGAGCGGAAACTTCCGGAATGCGGAGCCGAGTCCGTGCAGTGTTACTGTCTGGCGATCATTGGTTCCACTTCCCCAAACCAGCGTCGCCTTCACGACCGCACCGGCGCCTCCTGCGAGAACAACGCGGCCGGTATAAGCCTTGCCTTTCACGAGGGTGATCCCGGTCTGCTCGAAGCCATGCGGCTCCTTGCCGTCGAGCTGGACTCGGGGCGTCTGATCGCCGGTGAAGGGATGCTCCGTGTCCATCGTAGTGAACTGATCGCTGCCGATGGGCGTCCAGCGTCGCGGAGCCGGGCGGCGTCTCCGTCCCGCCGGCGCCGCGGGAGGTTCCTCTGGCGGTTTCGAGGTGATCGGATAGTAGAACTTTCTGTCGTCGAGCATCTCGGCCCAGACGTTTTCGTTGACCAGCCCTCCGGCGTGCTCAAGGAATTGTCCATAGAGATACTTCGAGATCGGGGCCCCGGTTTTCGAAGCGTCGATCGTGACGCTGACCGGCTGCGTCTGCTGAGTTTGCGCCGTCGAGGCAACCGAGAGCACGAACCCGGCAAGCAGGAGCGAAGCATTCTTCAATACCGATGTTCCTTTGGTCAGCTGCATGATGCATTTCTCCATGGCCGAACTCATTCGCGCGACTACAGGGCCAGGTTCTTTCGGTAACTTCTGTCAGTACCTCCGACCCTGTGAGCGAAGGCGAGACTATATCCTGGTCATGGCTCCAGCGATACGACGGTCACTGACTTGGGTTCGACCGTCAACACCAGCTTGCCGCCCTTCCGGCTTGCGGAGACAGGCTTTGGAACAACCGTCGTCGGCGCCGCGAAAGTATTGATGCTGTCTACCGCGGGGGCGGTCAAGGTCTCTCCCTTGGCCGACTTGATCGTCATCCCGAGAACCTCTGCGTCGATATCGACAGGCTTGTCAGGATCGAGATTTGTTACTTCGAGCCAAAGCTTACCCGCGCTGTCTTTGGCGGCGACTGCATCCACCCGAGGCAGGCTGACGCTTCCTCGCGTATAAGTGCCGGCGTCGAAGCTCACTGGAAGAGAGATCGCATCCTGGAAGGGAACATACATTTTGAAGACGTAGTAAGTGGGAGTCAGCACCATCTTCTCCTTGTCGGTCAGGATCATCGACTGGAGCACGTTCACCATCTGCGCGATATTGGCCATGCGCACGCGGTCGGCGTGGCGCGCGAAGATGTTCAGGTTCAGCGAGGCCAGGACCGCATCGCGCATGGTGTTCTGCTGGACCAGGAAGCTCGGGTTGGTGCCGGGCAGCGGAGCGAGCCATGCGCCCCACTCATCGACTACCAGCGCGACCTTCTTCTGCGGGTCGTACTCATCCATTACCACCTCCTGCTTGCGCAGGAACTCGTCCATAAACAGAGTGGACTTCAGCGTCTTGTCGTAGTCCGCCACGTCGAAGCCAGTCGAAGGCAGGGACGGCGGCCAACCGGTGGGCGTCGTATACCAGTGAAGCGAAAGCCCGTCGATGTCCCAGGTCCAGTCGTGATGTTGCCAGGCCTTCATGATTGTCTCGGTCCACGCGGTTTCGGAGACTCCGGGGCCGACTGCAATCTTGAGCATCTTATCGGGACCGTGCTGAGCGGGATTGTCATTGGCTACGAAGTGGTTGTAGATCTTCATCTGACCGAGATACTGGTCGGCGGTCATGTTGCCGCCGCAACCCCAGCTTTCATTTCCGAGGCCGAGTATGGCGACCTGATAGGGGTCGGGATGTCCATTGGCGGCCCGCTCCTTTTGGAGCGCTGTCGGGGCGGCTGCGGTCATATATTCGAGCCACTCGGAGGCCTCTTGCGGAGTTCCCGAGGCGATGTTGACCGAGACGTAGGCGTGGCTGCCAATCTACTGGATGAAGTCCATGAATTCGTCGGTGCCGAAGGCGTTGGAGTCGACAACATTGCCCCATGCGGCGTTGAGCGTCGCCGGCCGCTGGGCTGCGGGGCCGATTCCTTTTCGCCAGTGATACTCATCGGCAAAGCAGCCGCCCGGCCAACGGACATTGGGCACCTTGAGCGCCTGAAGACCGGTGACCACGTCTTTGCGGATGCCGCGGGTATTCGGGATGGAGGAATCCGGGCCAACCCAGATGCCCTCGTAGAGTCCGTGACCGAGGTTCTCGGCAAACTGGCCAAAGATGTTGCGATCGATCTTCGCTCCGGGCCTGGAAGGGTCAATGGTGAGGTGGAGGTTGTCCGCGGCACACAGCGGGAGACTGGAAACCAGCAGGAGAAGCGAGGTATGAACGACCAGCCGACAACCGGCGAATTTCATGTGCGCTCCAGGCTAGAATGCCGAATCAAGTAAACGTTCTCTGGGACTTGGAATATACATAAGTGCTTGCACGGTGGGCAAGCAAATAAATCGCTTTATTGGCGCTTATATTGGGGTTATTATATTGGCGCTGAGGCGGAACGGGCGGCTGTCGAGGCCTATTGGTCGAGTCTAGTTTCCGCTGTTGGGAGCGGGGTTTCGCTAGCGCCCGAACGTTCGAAGTGAGAAAACGATTTCCCGGCAGCGCATTTATGCCCGATGGAACTTCCTGCTCGCGAGGACGATCGTGAAACGGGATGGAGACGAATGAACATGAAGCAAATTGGAATCGCGATAATCTTGCTTTCGACGCTGTGCTACGCGCAGAATTCCGATGGGTTCGCGCCGGCTTCCACAAATGTCTGGGGCGCGGAGTATCCGCGCATCGATGCCACCGGCAAGGTCGAGTTCCGGGTGAAGGCAGCCGACGCCACCAAGGTACAGATCAACTTTTGGGGAAACCCGAAGCTGGACATGGTGAAGCAGCCCGACGGATTCTGGACCGTGACGACAGCCCCGCTGGTGCCGGGCTTTCACTACTACTCCGTAACCGTCGACGGCACGGACTTCAGCGATCCCTCAAGCCATACTTTCTTCGGCGGAGGCAAGGACGCCAGCGGGATTGAAGTGCCTGAACCAGGATCGACCTACTATCTACCGCAGGACGTCGCCCACGGCACGGTTCGCGATGTCTGGTACTTTTCGAGCGTCACTGGCAATTGGCGACATGCGCTGGTTTACACGCCGCCCGGCTACGACACTCAGTCGAGGGTCCGATATCCCGTCCTCTACCTGCAGCATGGAGCCGGCGAAGACGAGACTGGCTGGATCCGTCAGGGCCACGCCAATTTCATCCTCGATAACCTGATCGCGGCGGGAAGCTCAAAGCCAATGATCATTGTGATGGCCTATGGCTACGCGCAGCGTGCCGGCCACGTGGATGCTGATCTGAGCGGTAAGCCCTTCGGCTCACCGGAGATGATGAAGGCCATGCAGGAGATGACCCAGGCCTTTGAAGACGACCTGACGCAGGTGCTGGTTCCCTATATCGATTCGCACTTCCGTACGCTCACCGACCGCGATCACCGCGCGATGGCGGGGCTCTCGATGGGAGGTATGCAGACCTTCCAGGTCACTTTCGATCATCTCGACCTCTTCTCCTATATTGGCGGGTTCAGCGGGGCCGCAGGGCAGGTGATCATGGGCAACCGGACCCTTGACCCGAAGACCGACTTCGGCGGAGCGCTTGCCGATCCGGCCGCCTTCCACAAGCGTGTTCATCTGCTCTGGATAGGTGTCGGGACCGAAGAGCCGGAGAGGATGAAGAGCGGACTGGAGAAGCTGAATGCGTCTCTCGACGAAGCGCACATCCAGCATGTTTTCTATGAGTCCCCTGGCACCTCGCACGAGTGGCAGACATGGCGTCGCGACCTCAAGGAGTTTGCTCCCAAGGTCTTCCAATGATCCTGAGAACAGAGAGTTCTTTTATGATTCGCAACGCCGTTTTATCCATAGCCGTTGTCGTGTCATGTTTGCTCGTTCCTAGTGGCGGCGCTGCGGCGCAAGTGGCACCATCGCAACCTGCCGCCAAGCCACTACCCTTCGTGAGCCCGCTCTTCGGCGACAACATGGTCTTGCAGCGCGGAAAGACGAACAGCATTTGGGGCTGGTCGCAACCTGGAGATAAAGTCACAGTCGAGATCGGCGCAACAACCGCTTCCGCCATCGCCGGCCCCGACCATCGGTGGCAGGTAAGAATTCAGCCCCCTGCCGTGGGCGGGCCCTACACGGTCAAGATCGGTGGCCATGACGCGGTGGAACTCCACAATGTCATGGTCGGAGATGTCTGGCTCTGCGGTGGCCAGTCGAATATGGGTCTTCCGCTGCGCTTTACGCTCAACGGTGCAGACGAAGTAAAGGCAGCGAACTATCCCGACATTCGTTTCTTCACTGTGGCGACTCGTGTCGCCTATCGGCCCACCGATATCGTCGATGGGAAGTGGAACACCGTCTCCCCCCAGACTGCGGATCGGCTCTCGGCCGTCGCCTATTATTTCGCGCGCAAGGTCCAGCAGGCGACCCATATACCGATTGGCCTCGTTCTGGATAACGTCGGTGGAACTCCCGCCGAGGCATGGACAAGCGCCGAAGCTTTACGTCCGCTGAAGGACTTCGATATCCCACTAGCCGAGGTGCAGCGCCTGGCGGCGTCGGGCGCACCGGAGTACGGCAACTATGTCAATCACTGGTACGACGAATACGACATCGGGCAGAAGCAGAACTGGTCCGCTCCTGGCTTCGACGATTCGACATGGAAGGCGGTGACTCTTCCCGGCGGATTTGCCGACCTGGGTGTGACCGACACACCAGCAGTGGCATGGTTCCGAAAGGAAGTGGATTTGCCGGACCCGCTTCCTGCTGGCCGGTCGATGTTGTTCCTGGGCATTATCGAGCGGATGGACACTGCCTATGTGAACGGGAAAGAGGTTGGCGGGAGCGCCTGGGTGGAGAATCCCCGGGCGTATTTCCTCCCCGACGGCGCGCTCAAGCCGGGCCACAACCTCATCGCGATTCGCGTGCTGAAGACCAAGCCTGACGGTGGGTTTCGCAGCAAGCCTGAAGATTTGCGCGTCCTGCTCGGCGACAAAACAAGCATTCCCCTGGCAGGAATATGGAAGGGCAAGGTCAGCGTGGATGCCCGGCCGCCACAGCAACTCCCCATTGCCTATGAGAATTGGCCGGTGATGCCGACGGTCCTCTACAACGGAATGCTTGAGCCGGTGACACCGCTCGCGATTGCCGGCGCGCTGTGGTACCAGGGAGAGCAAAATTCGGAGCGCGGATACCAATACCGCAAAATTCTTCCCGCCATGATCGCCGATTGGCGGAAGGTCTTTGGGCAGGGCGATTTTCCGTTCTACATCGTCAGCCTGCCGAAGTTCAAGGCGCACAGCGCGACGCCGGTGGACGATGCATGGGCCGAGACGCGTGAGTCCCAGGCGCTAACGGCGGCCAGCGTTCCCAATTCCTGTCTTGCCGTCACCATTGACACTGGCGACCCGGACAATCTTCATCCCAAAGACAAAGAGCCGGTAGGGGACCGGCTGGCCTTGTGCGCCCTGGCCAACTACTACGGCAAACATGTTGTCTACTCGGGGCCGACGCTGGCGTCTGTTGAGCGGCTGCCTGGCGAAATTCGCTTGCACTTTGCGCACACCGACGGCGGACTGGTGCAGCAAGGGGAGAAGCTCGGAGAGTTTGCGATCGCGGGAGAGGACCGGAAGTGGTACTGGGCCGACGCGAAGATCGAAGGCGACAGCGTGCTGGTTTCTTCACCCTCGGTCGCTATGCCGAAGGAAGTTCGATATGCCTGGCAATCGAACCCGGCGGCGACTCTCTTCAACGGCGCGGGGCTGCCCGCCGGCCCTTTCCGAACCGACACCTGGACAGGAATCACGGAGGCCCAGAGGCCGTACTGACCCTGCTCATAGTTTCCTGGGACGAAAGTGAATGGAGTTGCCATCGAGCTGGCGATGAGAACGCGGAATGGAATTTAGGAAAGCGCGATGTCACTAGAAAGGGCTTATGAGAAAAATAGCCATACGTCTGTTTATGCCTGCAGCCTTGTTCCTCGTGGTAGCAGTGGTTGTCTCACTTGCGAGCGGGGCAGAGAGAGAGCCGAAAATTCATTTTGACCAGCCGGGTTCCAAATGGACGGAGGCGATTCCGCTTGGCAATGGGCGGCTTGGCGCCATGGTCTTCGGCGGGGTTCAAGACGAGCGTTATCAGATCAATGAAAGCACCCTGTGGGGCGGCGGCCCGCATGACTACGACGATCCGGAGGCCTATGGTCATCTCAACGAAATTCGGAAGCTGATCTTCGACGATAAGGTGAGCGAGGCAGAGCAACTCTCCTCGACGATGATGGGGGTTCCGAAGTTGCTCATGCCATACCAGCCGTTCTGTGACCTGCATCTGCACTTCACGGGTGATCAGCAGGCTGCAGAATATCGCCGCGACCTGAACCTGGGAGACGCGATCGCCGATACAAAGTATCGGATAGGAGAGACCACCTTCCTTCGAGAGAGCTTCATTTCATTTCCGGACCAGGTGCTGGTCATCCGATTGACAGCCAGTAAAGCAGGTCAGCTTACGTTCAGTGTGGGGATGGACTCCCCTCAACCAGGCGTCAAGGTGACAAGTAGCGAAGACGGAAGCTTGCTCTTGGTGGGACAGATTCAACCCAGACAAAATAAGCCCTCAACCTGGACGGGATCGTGGGACCAACCGGGGGTGCGTTTTGCCGCGGCGTTAAAGGTGCTCGTCGACGGAGGCACAGTGCGAAGCGCCGCAGATCATCTTGATATCTCCGGCGCGACTACAGTCACTCTTCTGTTCAGTAACGCGACCAGCTTCAAGAACTTTCGCGACATCAGCGGCGATCCTGTCGCTGAGGCCCAGAAATATCTCGATAGTGCGGTGAGGAAGCCTTATGCGCTAATCCGCCGGGACCACGTTGCAGACTACTCGCGACTCTTTTCGAGGGTCCGCCTGCAACTGGGAAGTGACGAGAGCAGCCTCCCGACGGACGAGAGGATCAAGCAGTTTTCGAAAAACGAAGACCCGAGTTTGCTTGCTCTCTATTTCGAGTTCGGACGATATCTGCTGATCTCTTCTTCGCGGCGCGGCGGGCAGCCGGCAAACCTGCAAGGCATCTGGAACGAGAACCTGACTCCGCCGTGGAGCAGTAAGTGGACGACTAACATCAATCTACAGATGAACTACTGGCAAGCAGACGCCGGCGACCTGTGGGAGACCGAAGATCCACTCTGGGGACTTATCGGCGATCTGCGCCAGACAGGAGCCAAAACCGCCCTCACTTACTACCACGACAACGGATGGGTGCTGCACCACAACACCGACCTGTGGCGAGCCACCACTCCGGTGGACGGCGCCTGGGGTATCTGGCCGATGGGTGAGGCGTGGTTGAGCAATCAAATGTGGGACCACTACTTGTTCAGCGGGGACCGCAACTTCCTGGCGTTGCAGGCGTATCCGGCGATGAAGGGAGCTGCTGCATTTATTGCCGGTATATTGGTCGAGGTTCCCGCCGGCAGCCCCTTCGCCGGAGATTTGGTCACCAATCCCTCGACATCGCCCGAGAATGTGTACTTGCTGAATGGCAAGCGGGAGAGCCTGACTTATGCACCAACCATGGACCTCGAATTGATCCGTGAGCTTTTTGAAAACACGCGCAAGGCTGCTCAGATTCTTGACAAGGACAGCGCCTTCGCTGCCAGGCTGGCGCAGACGGAAAAACGTCTGCCTCCTTTACAGATCGGGAAGCGCGGACAGTTGCAGGAGTGGATCAAGGATTATGACGAGACGGAATTAGAACACCGGCATGTGTCGCACCTTTACTCGGTGTATCCGGGGCATGACATCGATATCGAGAGCACGCCAAAGCTGGCCAAGGCTGCTTATAAGTCACTGGAGATTCGGGGCGACGGCAGTACGGGATGGTCGCAGGTTTGGCGAGTGGCGCTTTGGGCGAGGCTGCGGAACTCGGAACAGGCTTACCGCAACCTGACGCTCCTGATCAACCAGAGCACGTTGCCCAATATGTTCGATCTCTGTGGCCGGCCCTTTCAGATTGACGGCAACCTGGGCGGGCCTGCAGCCATGATGGAAATGCTTGTGCAAAGCACTGCGCAGGAGATCCGGATTCTGCCTGCCCTGCCCAAGGTGTGGCCCGACGGCAGCTTGACGGGCGTTCGACTGCGTGGGGGCGCCAAGGCCGATATCTCCTGGAAGCAGGGAAAGCTAACCAGCCTTCGATTACAGGCAGATCATACATTGCAGTACAAGGTGATTTACGCTGGCCATGAAACTGAAGTTAGCCTGAGGCCGCGCCGGGCTGTGGTTGTCGATGCTTCCTTGCAAGCGCAACGCGTGCGAACTCCATGACGGCTACAAGGATTATTTGGTGAGAGGGCATACTAACTTTGCTCCGTTGTAGGAAAGCTGGTGCGAAACGCCGGAAGACACGGCTACGACGTTAAATTGCCTGGTCTGCAGCATCGACGAGAACTCACCATCGCGTTGTCCTATCGAAAGCTCTTTCTTCGTGTCGTTCCAGTGAAAGCGGATCGTGCTGCGCATTCCCTTTTCATAGTTGTAATTCGTGCCTTCATCTTCATACAGAGTAAAATCGCCGTCTGCGCCGGGGTAGACTCGAATCTCCAGATCTTTGGCGGGCTTCTCGCCGGCGTATTGCTCGACCGGGCCGATTGGAACGATGCTGCCCGCCCTTACAAGCAGGGGTATCTGTTCCAGGGGAGCAGCGATATCGGCGTTCCCCGACGGGACCGGGGTCCCGGTCCAGAAGTTATACCAGCCTCCCGGAGTAGCGGGTGCGTAGACGGGCCAGCGCACCGCTCCCGCTTCCAACACCGGAGAGACCAGGAAAGCGGGACCGAACATGTACTCATATTTCTGAGTGAGCGCTTGATCGTCGTGTGCGAAATCCATGACGAGGGGACGCATCAGCGTCGACCCCTGAAAGGTAATTTCGGCGGCCTGGGAGTAGATGTAAGGCAACAACTGTTGACGGAGGTCGAGGTAGCTCCGCACTTCACTCTCAACTCTGTCGCCGTAGCGCCAGGGCTCTGTATCCGTTTGGAAGCCATGAACGCGTTGCAGGGGCGAAAAGGTAGAAAACTGGAACCACCGCAGGAACCGCTCGTGGTAGTCGGGATCGGTGTATTGTCCGGGGCCCGGACGGAAGAATCCGCCCGCATCGGTCGTCCAGTAGGGGAATCCACTGGCGGCATAACCCAGGCCGGCCGTGATCTGCCTGCGGAGGGTTTCCCAGCTGTTGCCCACATCGCCCGACCATGTCGCTGAGGCATAGCGCTGCTGGCCGAGAAAGGCGCAGCGGCTCAAGATGAAGACCCGCTTGTTGGGAGCATCCTTTCTTTGGCCCTCGTACACGGTTTTGTTCACATAGAGCGGAAAGAGCAGACGAACCTTATCGCCCGGACCGGCAAAGGTGGTCCTGCCCGCCAGGTCATCGTTCTCCGGTTCAGTCGCGTCCTGCCACCACGCATCGATGCCTAGCGATAACATGCGTTCACTGAAATTCTTCCAGTACAGCGCGGCCGCGGCGGGATTGAAGAAATCGATCCACTGGGTGCCAGGTATGTAGTACCCCTTCGCCACAAATTGCTTCCCTACCTCGGTAGCTGGGTCGATCTTGGACCACACGGAGACCATCAACTTCACGTTCATCACATGGAGCCGGTCGATCATGGCCACTGGATCCGGATAGTACTGTTCGTCCCATTTCATTGCGTTCCAGCCGTACTTACCCCAGTACTGCCAATCCTGCACGATCAGATCGAGCGGTAATTGGCGCTTTCTAAAGTCTTCCGCCGTGTCTAGAATCTCCTGGCTGGAATGGAAGCGCTCCCGGCAATGGATATAGCCGTACGCCCACAACGGCATCAACGGCGCTGGGCCGGTTACCTGCCGATAGGTTGAGATCACGCCCTCAGGAGTTGGCCCGGCAAAGACAACATAGTCGACGGCATCGGCTACAGGAGAGCGCAATACTAGGCGGTCACCGGTGGGTCTCCAAAAGAGGACCGGCTGATCGTCCTGTGCTCCGATCACGCGGATGGTGTGATGCCCCGCGGTGACATCCCCAAACCAGCTCGTCGTGGGAGGTAGCCAGAAATTAGAGAAATCGATTACGACCTTGCCGTCGATTTCAACGTGGTACCGGCGGGCCATCTTTTGCCCCACGTCCAGCATAAAGGCATATCTTCCGCTGCGCGGCACGTCCAAACTTCCTGAGAATTCTCCCTCGCGGCGGACTTCTCGTTTCGTGCCTTCGGCTGTGGTTACGTTTGCCGCCGTTTCTTTGCCGGCAGTCGACGTTCGCGTTAAGAGTGCGCGTTGGTCCGCGGGATTCAAGTCGGTCAGACCATAGTTGTGCCAGAGAATGCCATAACCTCGACTCGACAGGACGAACGGAATGGCGATCTGGGTATTGACCTGAGTCAAGCGCCGGGGGAGATCGCGGATGTCGAGAAAACCGTCCTGGAATTCTCCGGAACCGTACAGGTGTTCTCCTGGCGGCGAGACGAAGGCCTGCTCCGCCGCAAAGGTCACTTCACCCTGAGCAAATGACGGATCCAACCGGCGGGCGCCGGTGACCTCGGAGAGGAAGGTCTTTCCCGAGCTGTCGGTAAAATGAAGGGCCTCATCACGACGATCGAAGATGACTTTCATCTCGGCTGTCGCGAGCACAACGCTGGTCTTGTCGTGAGAGACCTGAAACGCCGGTGCGGATGTTTGCGGAAGCAGGACAACGCTCGGGCTCTCGCCGCCGTCCTCCTTGGCGCATCGAACACGCATCGCAGTTGCTGTAATCGGCCTCAGAGTGAGGACGCAAGCGCGCGTGCTGATTGCCACGCCATCTTCGATCTGCCTGATGGCTCCGTTCGAGTTTGCCTGGGCGGTTGCGCCGGAGAATGCCGACGAAGCAAGAATGCCCGCGAGAACTGCCGGATAAGGGAAGAGTAGATTTCCTCGACCGAGATGAATCAAGCTATCCTCTGCGCGCCCAGGTTTGGAGTTTCGAGGGCGACGCTTCAACATCAGATAATCAGGGCGCAGGTTCGGGGCCGGATGCATTTTACAAATGGAGGTTGGCCTGCGTGACCAACCCAAGCCCGCCACGCACAAAACCCGGGCTCGCTTTCAACACGAGCCGCCTGTTCCCGTCTATTTATTGCCGACGACGGTGACGATAGAGTCATCCGAGGCGGTCCACGCCGCAGCTCCTTCGTGTTTCAGCTGATGCGCTGTGTCATCCCACGTCAGCTTCGTGATCGAGCCGCCGTCCTTTTCGTAGCTGTAAGTCTTCCCGTCGTCCTGGTAGAGGTTGAAGCTGACATTGGCTCCGGGATATACGCGCACGGACGCGATCGTCTGCGGCAAGGACGCGCTCAATACCTCGGATCCCAGCGGCACGATACTGCCCGCCTTCACAAACAGAGGCAGTGTCTCGATGGGCGCATCGGCCACAATCGTTTGGCCGCCATGGAGGCGCTCACTGGTCCAGTAGTTGTACCAATCGCACCCCGCCGGGAGATACACGGTCCGCTTCGTCGCGCCCTGCTCGGTCACCGGTGCCACGAGAAACGCGGGTCCATACATGTATTCGTCCGGAATGTCTGCGGCCTTGGGATCGTCGGGGAAATCCATGAACAGCGCTCTCGTATACGGAGCGCCCGTCTGATAACTCCGATAGGCAAGCGAATAGGTGTAGGGCAGAAGCTGGTAGCGCAGCTTCAGATATTTCGAGAGAATCGGCTCCGCTTCCTTGCCATATGCCCATACCTCGTTATGATTTCTCTCCCCATGCGCTCGCATTACCGGTTGGAAGGCGCCCCATTGGAACCAGCGGACAAACAGCTCGGGATAATCCTCGTAGTTCCCGATCGTACCACGCACATCCGATCCATCGATCAGCGGCTTGTGGGGTGCATGGTAATCGGCCGAAAGGGAGGGCGAAAAGAAGCCGGCGATGTCCGTGTCCCAGTACGGCAACCCGGTCGCGGTGAAGTTCAACCCGGCTGGGATGGAGCGCTTCAGCATGTCCCAGGTGGAAACGATATCGCTCGACCAGAAGACAGTGCCGTTGCGTTGCGCCCCCAGATATGCGGCGCGCGCCAGGATCATCACGCGACGGCTATCGCCAAAATCCCGACGAAAGCCATCGTAAACCGAAGCGGTGTGAAAGAGTGGATACACGTTATAGAAGCGCGTGCCCGAGCCGACCGAGAAGACGTCTTTCGCCGGGTCGACATCCGGTTCGGTTTCATCAAGCCATATGTAATCGAAACCGTAGGGCTTCACGTAGCGGTCGCGGATTTTCTCCCAGAACCACTTCGCCGCCTCGGGATTGGTCGTGTCAATATTCGGCCCGATGGCCGGTGTGTAGCCTCCCGAATCCGGCTTGCCGTCCCGCGTATGAATAAGCCAGCCTTTGCTGAGAAGCATGTCGTAGAACTGCGTCCCTACGGAATAGTGCGGCCAAACGCTCAACAGCGTTCCTACGCCCATGGCGTGCAGTTCGCGATTCATTGCCGCCGGATCTGGCCAGCGTTTTGGATCCAGGTCCATCTCGCCTTGCTTTGTCATGTTAAGGAAGTCGACCACCATTACATCCAGCGGCAACTTCTTCTCGTGATATTCCTTGGCGACATCGAGGGTCTGTTCCTGCGTGGGATAGATCGCCTTGCTTTGAATGTACCCGTAGATGGCCTTGGGCAACAGATGTGTGGTTCCCGTCAGCAGACGGTATCCCTGGTAAATCTCATCGCTGGTCTTCCCGGCGATCACGAAGTAGGAAACGCGCTCTCCAACCTCCGACGACCACACGTTGCGCCCATTGAAGCCCAGATCCACGGTAGTTTTCGAAGGATTGTCCCAGACCAGTCCATATCCGCGGCTTGAGACCATAAACGGCACACATACGTCTTGGCCGCCGATCGCCACATAGTCGTGCCAGCAGCGGATCTCATGATCTCGCAGATCCATCCATCCCTTCTGCTGTTGTCCGAGGCCGTAGTAGTGCTCGCCTGCTGGCGAGTCGAAGACCGACGAAATACGGTAACCCTTGGCGCCAGCGTCGTTCGCAGCCACCTCCTCACTCTCCGCGGCCATCATCCAGGTACGCATATGCAGCAGCGTCTTGCCGTCGGCCGTGGTGACCAGCAGCGCGTCGTTATGCGGACCGCGCCCGCCATCATTGGGACCGTTCCCGCCGCCGCCGTTAAAGTAACGACGGCGAAGCTCGAGATTCAATGCATCAAGCGGCATTGGCTGCGGCCGCTGGTCCTTGGGGAGATCTGCCGGCGCCAGGCGCACCACCATTTGAGCGGATCGATACACATCGTAGCCTTCGGCGTCACGCTCATGCGTCCATCCTTCCGCGGATGGCTGCGCGATGAAGCCGTAGCCGGGTGCGCTGCTCGCTGCTGCCCGGTCAAGGCTCATGGTTATGCGCAAAATGTTAGGGGCGTATGGCTCTAGCGAAATGACCCGACCTGGCCGCTCGAGGACCAGCGAAGTGCTTTGCGCCATCGCCGATCCGTCGTGAGATAGCACCGAGAGCACGGCGCATGCCCCATATGCGACAAATTTGCTTCTCAAACCCAAGCGCTTTCGGAGTTTCAGACCATTGCTCAAACGGCAAATTCGCATTTCTCACCTAGCTGCAAAAGATTTTGGCGGGCGGATTCCATTCCTGCATCCGTAACTCTAATTCAGAGAAGGTCAAAAAAGTGCCGCGCGATGTTGGACAAAGCGCGGCTGGGAGACCTACATGTTACGGCGAGGGCCAAGGTATAGCGGTTGAACCGAGTCACACAGGTTTCAACAGTTGTGCCGATCGCCGATCTCGCGAGTCGCCTGGGCGACTCAGAAACTAAGTGTGATTGAGAACTCCAGTTGACGCGGGCTGTCTCCGATCGCCATCCCGGTGATGACCCCGGCGCCTGTACAATCGATGCAACTGTTTCCTGGATTTCCCGGATTGATGTGATTGAAGACATTGAAAGCATCCATTCGGAATTGGGCCGTGAAGTTCTCGCGGATCTGAGTGTTCTTCATCAAAGAAAGATCGGTATTGAAAAACGAAGGACCAAAATAGCTGTTGCGCTGAACATCGCCGAATTGATCGATGTTCGGCCTGGCAAACGGTCCGGAGGTTGAGCCGTTTGTGGCTAAAGCAGGGTAGGGCGCGAAGTAATTTCGCGAGTGGGAGGTTGAGCTGAACGAGGTGAGATGGGTCGGCATGATGCCGCCCGCCTTGTTGGGCTGGCAGGGACCATTCGGTATGTCGGATCCGCACTCTCCATAGCTCGGGCTGAAGGGGAGACCGCTCGACCAGTTTAAAGACGCGCCCGCTTGGTATCCGCTGACGAGGTAATTGACCCACGTTGGAACGCCACTGAGGAACCGTTGATTGCGGCCGAAAGGCAGATCGTAGTTCCCATAGAGCTGGAACTCCTGTCCCCGCAAATCATCGAACCTGCCGTAAACAACTTTCCTTTCGATGAGGGCGTAATCGTTGTTCCCATAGTTGAACGCCGCTTGCCAGGCGTACCTCGCAGTAAATTGCAGACCTTGGGCAAAGTGTTTTTCCAACGTTGCCTGCAAGGCGTTGTAGTGGGTGTCGAATCCGTCGTGGTAATACGTCAGGCCCTGGGTCCAACCGAACTGGGAATAGTACTTTCGGAGGAAGTTCGTGTTGCTGGTCTCGGTTTGACCAGCTACAGGGAGCGTTGCAGGGGCATTAGGATTCCAACAAAGCGCTTGACCATTCAAGCTCTGGCTGGCCGGAATACAGGCGGCGGGCCCATTTAGGTTCACGGTCTGCCCATCGCCGGCAAAGGTATGGGTGCCCTTGTTGCCGGTGTAAGCAAGGGTAGCGGAGACCGACTGGGTGAGTTGCCGTTGAATGCTTAAATTCCATGCGTCCACGGTGGGTAAGAGCTGAGGGTTATCGCGGACTTTCGCACTCACGCCATTCGCAATCGGGATTTGGCCGTTTGCCGGAATGGAAGGAAAGGTGAACGGTACAGGACCGGTGGCAAGGTCGAAGGCGGCTGTGTTTGCGCCCGAGTTGGTGAGATTCTGGTTAACGAGCACGGGCAGGTTCTGGGTTACCACGTGACCGAAGAGCGTGCCAAAGACACCGATGTCAAAGCTTCTTCCGTAACCCGCGCGAATTACTGTCTTGGGGTCAAGTTGGTAGGCGACGCCGACACGCGGCGCAAAGTTGTTGAAGTCTTTCTTCACATTCATCGCAGTGTCGTAGGGGCCGTACCCCGCGACACGAAACGATCCAGTCGAAAGATCAGCGAAGCCGCCCTGTCCTTTCCCATTGACGGCTTCTGGGAAGTAAATCTCCCAGCGAAGGCCAAGGTTAAGAGTCAGGTTCGGAGTGATTCGCCAAGTGTCCTGCACATAACTAAAGACGATCTTCTGCGATTCTTTCGCATTCGTTGAGGTGCTCACATAGCGGGCGAAATTTGTGACATCGCCCAGAACGAAGGTCGCTAGGCCTAGCCCGCCCGGTGTGCTTAATGTTGTGTTTTCGGTATCGGTAGCACTGAAGGTTACCTCTCCGGCCCGGTTGTTATCACTGGGCACACGCAGATTTCTCGCGTAACGAAGGTCGGCACCGAACCTGACATTGTGCTTCCCAATGATCTTTGTCCAGTTATTGACGACCTGGTACTGGTCCTCCGTCTCAAGCAGGTGGCAGTTGCAGGCATTTACTTGCAAACTCGACCCGAAGCTGGACAGTCCGTCCCCGGATCCGCCCCCAGCATTGTTGATGAAAAAACCTGGGGCGCCCGAGGTGAATGTCGTACCTAGGTTCAGCCCCGGAATACCTGCCATGGTGGCCAAATCTGTTGTGCCGTCGTACTTTTGCGTAGAGACGTGATACCGCAGATACCCCAGCCGAAAGTCGGTGACGAGCTTAGGATTCAATACGATGTCCATGCCTGCGACCGCGCTCTGGTTGCGACCGGCGGCAGAACCGCCAAAGTTGTTCGTTATGGACGAGAATCCCGAACCGCCGGCCTCTCCAAAGATAACGTTCGCCGAATTCGCATTGCCGAAATAGCTGTAGCGGCCAAAGGCGTGCATTGACTCGCGAACCTCGTAGTCGACGCGGGTATCGAACTGATTCTGGTTGGTAACACCGGTGCCCCCTGCATTGTAATTATTGGCCGTGCCATCCTGTGTGCCCGGCGCATTCGGCAATGGAATCAGGTTGAGGAGGTAAAGCGCCTGGGGAGAAAGGTATTGATTTGGGATGAAATTGTTCACAAAGGGCGCCGGGCCCTTAACCGGGTCGATGACACGGGGATTGTAGATTTGGCCCTGCAGAGCGCCGCGTCCTACTATAAACTCACTGAAATCGCATCCATTCCCAGAAAGACAAGAATTGTGAGCGAGAGCCGTCGGAACGGTCTCTTGAGCAGAAGCCCCATTCCTTTGCCGAACGCCCTGGTAGTCGCCGAAGAAGAATAGCTTGTTCTTCAGAATCGGCCCACCCACCGACCCTCCAAATTGGGAGTAGAGCGCCGGCGGAGTCAAGCGGGTCGATGTTGCGGAATAAGGCGCGTACTGGTTATACGGATTCCGCGCCAAGTTGGCACCGCTTCGTCTATAGTCAAACACGTCTCCGTGGAAGGTATTGGTTCCTGACTTGATCTGAGCGTTGACCACGGCGGCGACTGACTGCCCGAATTCCGCGTCGTAGCTTTGCACCAAGATCTTGGCCTCTCCAACCGCATCGAGCGGCGGGTTGATCACAATCTGACCCAAGATAGGGTCCTGGTTCGATGCGCCATCAAGCAGATATCCAACTCCAGAGAAGTTCTGTCCCTGGATGTTGACGGTCGGGCTGCCCTGCGCGTCCTCCGCGTTGTTCTGTGTCCATCCCATAGCCTGCGCGCCCGGTATCAACAGTTGGAGGCTGGCAAAGTTACGACCCGGTATAGGAAGGCCGGAAATCGTTCTGTCGTTAAAGACCGTCCCCACGTCTGCGCGATCTGTTTGCAGCTGCGGAGGCTCGGTGGTGACCGTGACTGTTTCGCTGGTGTTGCCGACAGCCAGCTTCAGATCGACCTTTGGCGATGTGTCGGCCGAGATCTGGATATCGGGTTGCTCCACGCTGCCGAATCCGATAGCTGATGCCTTTATGTCGTATACGTCGGGAATGAGATTTTGAACGAGGTATTCGCCTGATTCATTGGTAGTCACCTGGACGGTCGTTCCCTTGCTCTTGTCGGTTACCGTGATCGTAGCGTTGGGAACGGCGGCCCCGGTTGTGTCCGTAACTTGTCCGTAAATGGACCCATGTATGACTTGCGCCTGGACGCCGTAAGGCGAGCCACCAACGTAGCCAGCCACAATCACCAACAGCACATAGCCGAGTATCCTTACGTTTCTTTGTAGCATCACTCCTCCAAAGGGATTGACTGCGGCATAGTTGTTTTTGACCCTGCCGCTACGGTCTGGAATAGGTTCATCGAATGATTGGAAAACGGCTTTCCAACCGCGCCCTCATTCAGGTTTCTAACACGGCTTGACTTCCGATAAAACGTTTACTGATCAACGGTTACTTTAACGATGAAAGTTAACATTACCGCTGCAGCTCCTGTCAAGCGCAATTTGGCCCGGTGCCGGAGGAGTTCAGTTTGACCCCTCCGCGCCTCTTCTCCCTGGGCTAAGGAGCCCTTGGATTTCGTTGTTTGATACGCAGCATGATATTTGCACGCCTGCGAATGCGCGTCCGGATCTCGTAATGCCGCGCGGAGTCCATCTAGGGCAGCAATGTTTTCAGGTTTGTTGAGACTCTCGGTCGGACACAGACTGGCGCCGAGTTTGTTAGGCATCTGGCGTATATTGAGAAAGGTTTCGGCGGTAAGAAAGATTTCGCGGTTGTTCCTCAGACCACAATCACCGATGCAATTCATGGCCTTCAGGCTGCGACTTCTTACTTCTGGTAACTGATGTTCAGCCACTTCAATTCGCAAATCGGATTCAACCGAGGGACAACGAAGGCTCAACTTTTGAACCGAATCCCAGTCGGCGAGGATTAGCCGCGATGCATATTCCCATATTGCAATTTAGAGTTTCCTTCTCCCGCCGTATCGTATTGACAGTTGTCTGCCTTGCTGGCCCCTTCGCGGCTCTGCTTTCCGGACAAACTGCCAATCCAGTTTCCGAGGCGCAGAGTCTGATGAACAAAGGGCAACTGGACAAGGCCCTGGATGTGCTGACTCCTCTGAGTGCGACCCATCCGGAGCCAAAGGGCGCCGAATATTTGCGGGGACTCATCCTCTATGAAAAAGGTGACCTGCAGAATGCGGCGACCGCTTTCGCCACGGCATCAGCGCAAGACCCTACCGATCTGGAAGCGATGAAGATGCAAGGGGCCACCCTGTTTCGGCTGGGCAGAGCTGCGGAGGCGATTCCTTTGTTGGAGGGAGCCTCCGGATCAACGCAACGGATGAATGTGGATCCGCAATACGTTCTCGGGCTTTGCTACCTTGATACGAACCGGTTCGATGATGCCCGCCACGCCTTTGCGGCGCAATACGAGTTTTCCCCTGACTCTGCTCCAGCGTACCTGCTGGTGAGCCGAATGCTGCTGCGTAGGCAATACCTCCCAGCCGCGGAAAAGGCGGCCCGCAAGGCGCTGGAACTCAAGCCGGATCTGCCCGCGGCTCACCTACTCCTGGGCCAGGTTGCTCTCGCTCGAAGCGATCTTCACGAAGCGGTGTCCCAATTCCTGATGGAACGCGATTTGAATCCCATGTTTGGCACGGTCTACGATCGGCTTGGCGACGCCTATCTCCGCGGCGGGGACTACATCAATGCACAAAAATCCCTTGATCGCGCCGTTCTTCTTGAACCGACGCTGAATATACCTTACATCCTGCTCGGTAAAGTACTGATCGAGCAAAACGAAGCCTTGATGGCGACAATGTATCTCAGGCACGCAATCGACATCGATGCTAAGAACTCGATGGCGCACGCGCTGCTCGGCCGCGCCTACCGCACACTCGGCCGTACCGACGACTCTGTGGCGGAGCTACGGATAGCAGCAAAACTACAGGAGACGGAAACACCGGCCTTAGAACAATCCAAGTAGACTGATTTTTGGAAGATCATCGAATGGATCAACATTGATTTTACAACATCGGGAACTTCCGAACAAAGTACCAATGGACCCTCTAGGCGGGTGGATGTTGCTATCGTCAGTGGTGTTTCTTTTCTCCCGAAACATCCTCGCCTTTTTATTCCTAATCAACGCCGGACTGTTGATGCCCAGCGCGGGCGGCTCGCATACTCATCAGCCATACCCTGCATCGAACGACCATGCGTCGCGGGCGTGGTACGTTGACGTGGCCACTAAAGCCGGTATCACCGTGCGCAACGTCAATGGCAGTGTCACGTCGAAGCATTACATTATCGAATCCACCGGGTCTGGAGTTGCAATCATCGACTATGATCGCGATGGCTGGCCGGATATTTTCCTTGTCAACGGATCGACATTGCCTGGCGCCAAGCCGTCTGAGCCACCCACTAACCACCTCTTTCATAACAACCACGACGGCACATTTACTGACGTGACTGTAAAAGCTGGTCTCGTCTCTACCGGATGGGGCCAGGGTGCGTGTGTCGGCGACTACGACAATGACGGCTTTGAGGACATCTACGTCACTGGCTACGGAGCCAATCGCCTCTTTCACAATCAAGGGAATGGAACGTTCCTCGAAGTTGCACAACAAACCGGGGTAGCCGGCTCCGGAAAGGAATGGGGTACCGGCTGTGCATTCGTCGATTATGATCGCGACGGCAAGCTGGATCTCGTGGTGGCGAACTATGTTCATTTCGATTTGGCCAGGACGACCGCCCCGGGGCAGGCGGCGAGTTGCAACTGGAAGGGCGTTCCGGTGATGTGCGGCCCGCGAGGCCTTGCGAGCGCGCCCAACACCCTTTATCACAATCTTGGAAACGGGAAATTCGAAGACGTCACTAAAGCCAGCGGCATCGAGAATACGGCGGCACACTACTGTTTCTCCGTAACAACTATCGACTACAATCTTGACGGGTGGCCCGACTTATACCTTGCCTGCGATTCGACGCCGTCCATCTTGTATCGCAACAACCACGATGGCACCTTCACAGATGTCGGTGTCGACTCCTCCGTAGCGTTCAACGAAGATGGCCGGGAGCAGGCGGGAATGGGATCTACCGCCGGGGACTACGACGGAGACGGCAATTTGGACATCTTCAAGACCAACTTTTCCGATGACACCTCAACGCTATACCACAACAACGGCGATGGAACCTTTACTGACGCAACCTTTGCGTCGGGTCTCGGAATTAACACCGATGCGCTCGGTTGGGGTGCGTCCTTTGCCGACGTTGACAATGATGGCTGGCTGGATCTCCTGGTAGTGAACGGCCACGTCTACCCCGAAGTCGATTCCGCAATGATGGGAACTACATATCGCGAACCTCGGTTTCTTTATTACAACCTGGGGAAGGGCAGGTTTAAGGATATTAGTAAGTCTGCCGGACCAGGCCTGACCGAGCCGCGATCGGGTCGGGGCCTGGCGATTGCCGATTTATTCAACGATGGCCGCCTCGATGCTGTAATCAACAATTTGAGTGACTTTCCGATGCTGCTCGTAAACATTGCCGCCAATCAAAATCACTGGCTAGGCATGCGCCTGATCGGAACTACCTCGAATCATGATGCGATCGGCGCTCGCGTCACCCTCCATGGAGATGCGCGAGTTTGGGTCGATGAGGTCCGAAGCGGCTCCAGCTTCAATTCGTCCAACGATCTGCGTTTACACTTCGGTCTCGGTGCCGCTCCCCGGTTGATCTCGATCGAGGTCCGCTGGCCCAGCGGCAGTGATGAAAGCTTCGCCCCGCCGGCAAGCCTGGACCATTTCATTGAGATAACCGAAGGCTCCGGACACAAATAACTCCACGGGCGCCAGTCATTTCAGACTTGCAATCTGCTTTTTGCAGGAGAAGTTGGCCGCTCTACTACCCGAGGGGGACCGATAGATGTAGTCCTCCGCTGGGCCACAATGGAGTGTTCGTCGAAATCACTCTGAACGGGTGAGAGTCATTTTGCAAGATTTCACTTCATTCGGCATAAATTTACGCATTTTCATGGCTTGGGGTTCTTAGTGTCATTTCAAGCCGAAAGAATCCGGAATGTGTAGGCGTAGTTGCACGGCGGAGTGCCAGGCGCCATTATCTCGAGACCTCGTGGTCCCCGCGACCACTTCAGATTCGATTGCGTCCCAAGCAGTTCGATCTTGCCGATCTGGCGAGGGTAATGGGGCGAGCCGTCGGCGAGCGAAGTGATAACAAACTTTCCGTCGGCTGGCCAGCCGAGCGCGATGGCGTAGAGAATGTCACCCTTGGTGGTGAAACGAAAATCAGAGGAGTCGAACTTAAGACGATTCAACTGATAGGAGCCGATCTTTGGGGCGTGGATCGAAGGACCCTCGCCATAGACCTTCCAGGGACGCGAGCCTTGAATGGCTTCGGAATTGACCTGCTGCCAGTCGATAAGTTCGCTGAGAAATGCCATTTCATCGCTGTCCGGCTCACCGTGACCGGGCAACGGAATGTTGAGCAGGAGGTTTCCATTCTTGCTAACGATGTCCACGAACATGGGAATGATCGTGGATGCTTTCTGATATGTGTGATTTCCGAAGATCGAGCGGTCATAGTGCCATGCGCCGATGCATGCGTCGGTTTGCCAGGGGGACTCCTGCAGTTTGTCTTCCATTGTCGCCTCGAAGTCACGCGTCAGTGTGCCCCACACCGGCTCGGGAACAGTTTTCAGATTCAAGACCGCTTCCAGTCGGCCGCCGTGCGTCTTCATATTCTTGTTGTAGTAATAGGCCATGATCTGCGGTGCCAAATCTGGAATCCCGAGCCAAACACCTAAATCCGGGGCCCATCGCCCGCCGGCATCGAAGTCGAACTGCGCGTTGTCGTCAAAATACAGTAAGTCGGGATCATAGCTGTCGATGACATCCTGTACCCGCAACAAGAACTGCCTGGTGTATTCAGGGCATGGCGTATTCTTTCGGTGAGGTTTGCCGTTGAGCATCTGAGGGTCCATGCCATCCCACCATTTCCCTTTGCCATCGGCGATGGTCTGTACACCATCGTAAGGGACTCCCGTAAGCGGCCCGACGGTGTCGCTCTTGTAGCGCACGGGCATAAATTCGTCCCAAACGCGACCTGGAGTGCCGTGATGGCTGACGCCAAATCGCAATCCGTGAGCACGCGCCACCTTGGCCCATGTTCCCACAATGTCGCGCTTTGGACCTACCTGGACGCTATTCCATGGCTGGTACTTTGAGTTCCAGCAATCGAAATTGTCGTGATGGGTGGCCAGGGCAACGAAATAAGCAGCGCCTGCGCTTTTGTAAAGCTTGATCAGTGCTTCGGCATCCCACCGTTCGGCCTTCCATAGGTGGCAAACGTCCTTGTACCCGAACCGTGATGGGTGCCCAAAGGTCTTCACATGAAATTCGTATTGGGGCGTCCCTTGGATGTACATATTACGCGCATACCAGTCACCGTCCTCGGGAACGCACTGCGGGCTCCAGTGCGCCCATATCCCGAGCTTTGCGTCGCGATACCAGTCCGGACATCGATAGGACTTGAGCGATTCCCAGTCTGGCTGAAATGGATCGTCCGGAACCTGCCCATGAAACACCTGCGCAAGACCTGGTCTCGCCAATGCGGCCCAAGTGAGGGTCGATGCGCCAGTTGACAAGAATAATCTGCGGTTCATCTTCGCGGTGCCTCCAATGTGCAATTCTCTAGGAGCCGTATTTCGGCCTTCTGATAGAAAGGGTGTCGCTGGCTTTTCGGGCCAGTTGTCGAGCGGAGTCAAAAACCAGATCCAAGAGGCGCGTTGGGACTAGACGACTCCTTTCGCCTCCTCGCTTTTTACTGCCCCCCAGGCGATGGAGGGGCGGGTACCTTCATGATTCAGCAGTTGGGTACTATCGTCCCATGTCAGCTTGGATCATCTGTATGACATACAGAATTCCCTGTGCGGGGAGTTCGTAACTGCCCTGCACGTTGCGCGTATAGATACACTTCCCTAGCTCACCTGCACCATGATTTTTGTGATCTCCGCGGGGTCCTCGTCCCAGCGACGCAGCCACTTCCCCGTTTCATGCATAGGCACTGTCGCCGAAATCGCATCGTCAACGGGAAAGGTCCCAGCTTCGAGCATTTGGATTACCTCACGGAAATCCTCCGGTAGAGCGTTGCGCGCGCCCATAATATCGAGTTCTTTCTGGACAAAGAGCCTCGTTTCGTATGTCACCGGCTCTTTGGCATAGCCGATGTAAACCACTCGGCCCGTGAAGGCGACGAGTTCGATGGCCGCCAGAAACGTTTCCGTCCCGCCAACCGCCTCAATGACAACGTCGGCGCCGAGCCCGTCGGTCAACTCCTGCATGGCCGGCCGCAGGTCTCGCCGCCGGGAATTGATCGCGTGTGCAGCGCCGGCTTTCTTCGCGATCTCGAGCTTGCCGTCGTCGACGTCGATCACGATCGTTTTCGCTCTACGAAAGGCGGAGGCTGCCACGGCGCCCAGCCCAACTCCTCCACATCCAAAAATTGCTACGGTATCGGTGGAACTGACACGAGCTCGTGAGACTGAATGGCACCCAACCGTTAGTGGTTCAACCAGGCAGAGTTCTCTCAGACCGAGCCGTGCTGTGTGCAGCCTCTCGATGGGAACAGTAATAAACTCCGCCAAAGCACCATCCCGCTGCACACCAAGTGTTTGGTTGAACTGACACGCATTGTTTCGGCCATTGCGGCATGCTGCGCAGGTCCCGCAACTTGTGTAAGGAGACACAGTCACATCCACTCCCACCGACATGTTGGCGATGCCACTATCGATTTCTCGGATCGTCGCAGCAATCTCATGGCCTGGAATCCGCGGATAGCCCACGAGAGGATTTCTGCCCCGGTACGAGTTCAAGTCTGTGCCGCACAATCCGACATAGCGCACCTGGAGCAGAGCTTCGCCGCTTCTTCGAACTGGCGGGGAAGCATCTTTGATCTCGATAACACCAGGGCTACACATCACGACCGTCTTCATGATTCCAAACCTTTTAGGGGAGAGATCCCACGGATGCGGTGCTCCCTCAATCCAGAGGACCACACAACGTTTGCGGCCGGTGCCAGGATCGCTTTGACCTCGCGTATGAGTTCCGGATCTGCTGAAACTCCAAAGGCGCCCAGATTTCTAAGGACCTCTTCTGTTGTCGACATGCCGACTAGAGTGCTAGCAACGCGGGGATGATCAAAACAGAACCGGAGCGCAAGTTCGGTAAGGTCGATGCCATGCTTGTGGCAGAAAGCGAAAGCTTCTTTGACCGCCAGATGAACCTCAGGAGGAGCGGGATGCCACTCGGGCGCGCCCTGCTCGGTTAGCATGCCCATGTGCAGCGGCGACGCATTGATAATTCCGATGCCAAGCTGTCCGGCAGCAGGCGTGAGGAAAAAATCCATGTCATCGATCAGGAGATTGTAGCGGCAGTAGCTGAGCACGCTGTCCACTGGAGCCTGTTGCGCGATATGGATTAAGACTTGAAGAGGATAACCGCTAATCCCGACGTATCTCGTTTTGCCTTCATCCTGCAAGCGGCGTAATGCGGGAAGCGTTTCATTAATAATCTGTTCGAAATTGCCAAACTCGACATCGTGGACCTGAAGCAAATCGAGATGATCGGTGTGAAGTCGTCTCAGAGAGTCCTCGACGCTGGTCCGAACCCGTTTTGCTGTGAAATCGAATTCGTCGACTCCGTACCGGCCGCACTTGCTGCTGAGGACAACCTTATCTCGCCTTCCCAAAAGCGCCTGCCCGAGGCGTTCTTCCGCTAAGGTCTGTCCATAGTAAGGGGAGACATCGAAGAAGTTGATTCCTTCGTCAATGGCGAAATGTACGGCCCTTGCGACCTCGTCGGAATCAGTCACGCCGAAAACATTACCGAGCGGTGAAGCGCCAAATCCTACGGCAGATATCCTTAATTGGGTCTGCCCCAACCGACGGTACTCCATGACGGGCCGGTGGCCTTCCGCCCGATGAGGAACGATTTTAAGCTCTGGCATTTGCCCTCACAAGATTTCGTTTCCATCTACATCTGGGCCACTATAGCCAAAAGCGATCGATAAAGTAAACCATACAGTAAGGGTAACAATGCGATCGCCAGATTGAAGCTTTCCTTTGCCTAGCCACTGGTATTCCAATAGGAACTACTCCGCCTGTATAGTCCACTTATGCCCGTTCGCATGAAGGACCTCGCAAAGGATTTAAGCCTCTCGGTCGTCACAATTTCGAAGGTTCTGCGAAATCATCCTGACGTTTCGGAGGAAACTCGTAATCGAGTTCTCCAGCGGATGAAGGAAGTTGATTATCGGCCCAACACTATGGCCCGAAGCCTTCTTAGCGGGCGCAGCTACTTGGTAGGCTTAGTAGTACCGGATCTGCTCCACCCTTTTTTTGCTGAACTCGCGAAGGTGATCTCGGCTGCCGTAGGCAAGCGCGGATATTCGACAATCATCTCCTCCTCAGAAGAAGACCCGGAGCTGGAGGCAAGGGAAATCGACCACATGACTGGCCGGAGATTTGACGCCCTGATCGTCGCCTCGTCCGGAAGCGATATCTCACCCTTCTCTCGGCTGGAACGGCATGGGATACCATACGTTTTGATTGACCGCGAATTAGCCGGGCTTTCGGCAAATTTTGTAGGCACAAATGACGAAACGGCAGGCAAGCTTGCAACCGAGCACCTCATTGAACAGGGATGCAAGACGATTGCACACATTCGGGGCCGGGAGAACAGCACCGGAGGTCGGAGGTTCGACGGGTATAAACGCGCACTTCAGAAGAGTGGCATTCCATATTTAGATTCTTTAGTGGTGGCGCGCTCGAGGGTCGATATTAACAGCGAAATGATGGGGGCCGAGGCGATGCGCCTTCTGCTCAAGCGCCGTCCAATTCCAGATGGAGTCTTCGCCTACAACGACCCACTCGCAATCGGGGCGCTCGAAGCAATTCTGGAAGCTGGACTTCGAATCCCCGAGGATATCGCCGTCATCGGATGTGGAAATCTTCACTATGATCGTCTCCTGCGTGTTCCGCTCTCGAGCATAGACCAGGACAGCCAAGGCATGGGAGATCGAACCGCCGAAATCCTTCTCGCAATCCTCGAGTCCAAGGAGCGCCCTCAACCAAAAAGCATCATTCTCGAGCCCTCTCTAGTTGTGCGGGCCTCGAGCATGAAGAGGGGTGGTCGCAAAAGGGACCAGCATCATTCCAAACCTGCGAATTCAGGGGGCACCGCCCGAGCCCGCAATAAAGATCGCATGCGATAGTTCGGCGGCTAAAAAAGGCGGACGTAAAGAGATTGCTTGATTGATTCGAAGCGGAAGTGTAGACCTCTTCCCGAAACACAGCCTTTACCAAGGCATCATGCTTATCCATGAGATCACCTTGCCCCTCAGGCAAGCAGACCATTGCTATCACGCCTACCATCAATTCCACTTGACCTGAGTCGCGTCGAAGCCACGAAGAGGAGTTGAAAGGAACATGGAGCCGTGGGAACGTCCTTTGGACTGCGAGCCCTCCACCGGATGGAGTTTTATGACGCGCTCGGCGATCGCCAGACCCACACCGAATCCGTCCGTTTCAACGCTGCCGGCCCGAACAAGACGGTAGAACGGACGAAAGATATCCTTGATCTCCGCCTCGGGAATTCCAGGTCCGCGGTCGTTGACTTCGAGTACGACATCGTGTGCACTGGGCGCGTCAGGACCGCTTACGTTTATTTTCACATGGCTGCGTATCGACAGCGTTGGTCATGGAATCGATTGCGCACGCTTCTGCTGTACTTCTTCACGATTACCTCCAAGGAAATCAAAGTCTGCCTCCACAAATTGCTGGGAAACCTCGAAATTGTGGCTTCTCAATTCCCCCGAGATTCCGCCCAGTGCAGTTCTCTGTTGCATTTCTCTTTCCTTCAGTAAATGCCTGCTCTTGTCCGTTAAAGATTTGTTAAGCGCGCCTTATTCGTGAAATTATCTAGTCCATCTAGGAAACGTTTTCTTGACGCGGATCTAGAAGCTATGAGCCGCCCCCACGGATCCACCCAGTTCATAAGAAGGAGCGCGGAAAACGTGACGAAGGTATGAAGGTCAGCAGACGAAAAGCAATTTCCCTCTTAGCTGGGGCTCCCGGGATACTCGGGGCCCGGAAATCATTCGCGTATGAATTGCTGAAAGGAGTGCGCGACGGACACCCTGAGGCGCAGTCGGTTGGCGCTGTGCAGTTGGATATCGCTCCGGGGCCGTTCAAAGGCACACGCGAGTCGCTCAGGGAATGGCAAGTTCCTGATTGGTATCGCGATGCGAAGTTCGGCATCTGGGCACATTGGGGCCCTCAGTCGGGGGTCGAAGATGGCGACTGGTACGCCCGCAACATGTATGTGCAAGGTAGCAAGCAGTACGAGTATCACGTGAAGACCTACGGCCACCCCACGAAAGTTGGCTACAAAGAGGTCATCCCGACGTGGAAGGCGGCCAGTTTCGACCCCGACCATCTGTTGCAGCTATATAAAAAGGCCGGTGCCAGGTATTTCTGTAGCATGGCCGTGCACCACGACAACTTCGACTTGTGGAACTCGAAGTATCAGCCGCACTGGAACTCCGTCGCGATGGGTCCCAAAAGAGACATCGTCGGTGCCTTCAAGAAGGCCGCAGAAAAGCAGGACCTGCGTTTTGCCGTGAGCGAGCACCTTGCGCCGAGCTATCACTGGTTCTCCACATCGCATACCAGCGATCAGACGGGGCCCTTGGCGGGCGTCTCATACGATGGCGCCAACCCCGCCTATGCCAGCCTGTATCACGACCTTCCCAGGGACTATCCCTACGGCCAGCGAATCAATGACCGCAAAGCGCCGGCGGCGTGGAAGATGCACTACTTCCAGCGCATTAAGGACCTGATCGACAACTACCAACCGGACCTGCTCTATACTGACGGCGATATCTTTTACGAGGAATACGGCCTCGCCCTGGTCGCGAACCTATACAACACCTCCGCCAGCCGCCATGGCGGCCGCTCTGAGGCTGTCTACAACAGCAAGCTGCCGAGCGACTGTCAGACCGGGACTTGCGTGCTGGATTGGGAGCGTGGCGTAGCCGAGGGAATTCCGGAGAACCCCTGGCAAACAGACACCTGCATCGGCGACTGGCATTACAATCGGCAGGTTATCTACAAAACACCGAAGAACGTCATCGATCTGCTGGTGGACATCGTCAGCCGTAACGGAAACCTGTTGCTGAATTTCCCACTGCCAAATAACGGCGAACTCGATTACGAGGAACTGGTCATTCTGGAAGAGATTACGAAGTGGATGGCCATCAACAGCGAGGGCATCTACGCAACTCGGCCATGGAAGGCCTTCGGCGAAGGTCCTGTAGCGACCGCACCGCCATCGACCGGCGGTCCGCGCTTCAATGAATCCGGGCGGCATGAACTGACGGCGGAGGAAGTGCGTTTCACGACCAAAGGTGACACGATTTACGCATTCGTGATGGGCTGGCCGGAAAAACTGGCCTTTATCAGGCTGTTGGCGACCACAAGCAAGTTCTCGCCGCCAAGAATTCAAAATGTAGAATTGCTAGGCCACCAAGGCAAGCTGGAGTGGACGCAGGACGAACAAGGCCTCGAAGTAAAGCTCCCGCAAGAAAGACCCTGCGACTATGCGATCGCTTTCAAGATCACCTAGGGACCGTAGCGAACAAACCTGCGCTTTGTCTGGGGAGTGATTTCGGTAAGACCATTCCATCTGCAGAACGCCCTCGTTTTGCCGCCAAGCGCCGAGATTAGGAAAGTGCTCTCGCAGGGATGCTGGCGGTATTCGCAGAGTTCGAACATGACATATTCCAAGAGCGGGTGAAGGCCGGCATCGCCCAAGCCTGTCAAGGGCGGAGTAAAAGGGGTTCTTCCTCACATTTGATGAAGAGTGGTCAGGGCTTCGGCTTCCTTGTGTTGGTTTGCAATTTTAGGCGGCACTCACGACGCGTAAACGTAGCAAGTCGAAGTTGGCACGGCCGTACATGGAGCGTTTGATCAGCTTCAATCTGTGAACGTGCCCTTCGACCGGGCCGTTGCTCCAGGGATGTTGAAGTGCAGCAAGAACGGCTTCTTCGTCGCAGCACCAGCGATTCGCAAAGACATGGGATAACAACCTGCGTTTGCAGGGATTCGCAGAGGTTTTCACGGACAAGTGCATTCGTGGCTAGTCCGCCCCTTGGGGCGGAACAGCCAGCGTGTCTCCGCTCCGCACCTTTCACCCTCAACCGCTCGAAAGGAGCACACCATCATGGAAACGCAGATCGTCAATGCCACCGAATACCGCAATGTAACACTCGCTCTGCTGAGTGAGTCCAAGACCAATCCGCGCCGCACCTTCGAAGAAGTTGCCTTGAAGGAACTTGCATCGTCCATCCGTACCCAGGGCGTACTCTCGCCCTTGTTGGTTCGTCCTCTCACTGAGAATGGCTTCGAGATCATCGCTGGAGCACGGCGTTACCGCGCCGCGCAGATGGCCGAAGTCCCGACCGTGCCCGTCCGCATCGTTCATCTCTCCGATGCCGCCGCGTTAGAAGCTCAATTGGTGGAGAACCTTGTCAGGTCCGAAATCCACCCGATGGAAGAGGCCCAAGGATTCCGTGCGTTGCTGGACTTGGAAGACCCCAAGTACAGCATCGAGCAGATCGCCGCCAAGGTGGGCAAATCCCCCGTCTTCGTGGCTTCGAGGTTGAAGTTATCCGACCTTGTCCCATCTGCGGTCGATGCCTTCTATGCCGATGAGATCGGCGTCGGCCATGCGCTATTGTTGGCGAAGCTGCCCGCCGACCAGCAGGAACCCGCACTTCACGCGTGCTTCAAAGAGGTATACAACGGCGGATCGAAGCCCGCCCGTATCCTTCTACCCGTCCGCAACCTGCAATTCTGGATTGATAGCAATATCCTCTTGATCCTGAAAGATGCGCCGTTCAACAAACGCGATGCGCAGCTTGTCCCCGCCGCTGGCAGTTGCGCCGACTGCCCGAAGAGGACAGGACACAACAAACTGTTGTTTGGCGATGACCTCGGAAGACAGGGTGACCGATGCACCGACCCAAATTGCTACGCTGCCAAAGTCTCAGCGCACGTCGCGCAGACCGTTGCCGCGAAGCCGGAACTGGTTCAGATCAGCACGGCCTACGGCGCACAGAAAGATGGAAGCCCTGTATTGCCGCGCAACAAGTACACCGCAATTCGGGACGACAGGCCGAAGTCGAAAGACGACGCGAAGCGGCCTGAGTTCAAAGTGTGCAAGTTCACCACCGAGGCCATCATCACAGAAGGCGCGGACGTTGGCACCATCCACAAGGTATGCGCCAATCCATCCTGCCCCGTCCATCATCCGAAGCAGCCAACCAGCCGCAACGATGAGAAGTGGAAGGCCGAGCAGGACAAGCAGCGCAAGGAACAGGCCATCGCCAACACGACCGGCCTCCGTGTCCTCGCCGCTGTGAGCGCCGCCGTTCCCGTCCGATTGCTCAAGCGTGACCTGCTCTTCATTCTCGAAAAGCTAGTAAGCGTCATAGATGAGAACCGCGTCGAGATGCTGGCACGGCAGCACGGTATCCGCCAGAAGCGTGACGATGGAGGTGTCGGTAAAACGCTGACTGCGTTTATTCGCCGTGCGGATGAGGGCACTCTCTCCCGGCTACTGGTGGAAGCAAGCATCTTGCTGGCGTCCTCGCGGGGCAATCCCACCTCGATCCTCAAAGAAGCTGCCATCGCCTACAAGGTGGACACCGAAGCCATCGCAACCAAGGTGCGGCAGGAGTTCGCTGCCAAGGAGAAGGCAAAGAAGACAGCACAGCCAACAGCTAAGACCACGAAGAAAGCGGCTTAGTTGTCCATCCAGACGGGCGGCAATGCGCCGCCCGTCTTCCCATGCCAAAATCGAGCAGGGAGAGACCATGCTGGTTTCTCCCTGCACCCTCATCCAGCCTCATGAGATGAGTCTGAGAATTGCCACCTCGCGAATGGAAGAGCAGCAGCTTCTTCTAGCACCTAACGAAAAATGATGAGAGTCGACGTGAAAGTTGGCAATGGCCATACAGCTAGCTGGCTACAAGCCCCTTGTCCTCAACTCCCTTTTCAAATCGTCCGTCTTAAAAGCCAAGGCTCCCAGATTCTGGATTGAAATCTCCAACCTGACGCCGTACGGACAAGGATATCTCTGTCCATCCCGATGACCGAAGGAAGCGTCCCCTCGCCATCCTGACCCTCCGACTGAAACGACATGAGTGTGGACGTGGCTTCAACCAGGTCGCGCGTCTGATAGACGAATCGAAGGTTAGTCACTACGTGATGCACGCCCGTGTGATGGGCGTCAAAATCCCTTCCCCATTGCTGTAATGCGTAGGACCCGCTGAGGTGTAGCGGAGGTACCGTCAGCGTTCCATCCGAAAGGAAAAGCTCGTGAACACTACAAGCGTTGCCGTGATCAATTCGCCACATCATTTCCATAAGATGTTGAGTCAGTGTGACGTAGTCTGTTGGGTTGACGTGACCGCCGTGGTGAGAGATTTCGTGTTGCGCTGAGATATCGCCACAGGTTGCGACGGCAGCAGTTGCAACGCCCCCTTTTAGTAATGCGCGCCTGGTGGGTAACGTCGAAATCACGCGCTTGTCAGTCTGTACTGAAACAGAATTGTTCCGCATCCTGTTTTACCTCCAAAAGCTATTGAGTGAACGTGGTCAGCTCGGTCGCGAGGTTCTTCACCGCCCGCTTTGACTGCGTTCGAATTAGAACTAAGGCGTTGATACGCGATTATCTGACCAATCGATGATTAGCTTCCTCTCGGAGAAGTACCAACGACTTTCTTGACGGAGGAACCGATCGTAGTAACGTATTCCAAGCGTTTGACAATTGCGTTGGCCATTCACCATCTTGAACTGATGCACGATACAGTAGGTTTCGCCGATGGCCTTCTCGCCTTGAATGGCTACTTCACTTTGGCCGTTCATGTGCAGAGTCACGGTAAACGTATTGAGCACAGCTAACGCTGTTCGTATCGCTATCCTGCCTCTTAAAGTTGAGTGCGGGTCGTGAGTATCTGGATCTCCTTCGTAATTCAGGAGTACTCCGTCCGGCGTGAAGAGATTCGATTGTTGTTCCGCAAGTCTCCTGTCTGCACAATGTGCCCACGAATCTACCAGCCTCCGCAACGCGAGACGATCGGCAGCTTCGCCTTTCAAGCTGGTCGCCAGCACTGACGTGTCGTATAAGTCTTGGAATGAAGAGAAAGAAGCTTGTGCTGGCCGTGATTGCGCCCCTACCACTTCGGCTCGGCTCTCGTTGCAAATTCCAATCGTGAGAGCCGAAGTAGCTACCGTTAACGAACTGGCAAGAAAAGTGCGTCGATCCGTTTTGCTATCGCTCTGCATATACTTCCTCCGTTTGGTAGTTCAGCTGATGCCTATCCTTGCTCATTTGCTATACGTGGACAAACGCTAAAGTGAGCTTAGGGTATATTTGCTTCGATACCGTAGACCGATCCGATCTGATCATTGCCTATTACGATCAACTTTGCTACGCGAATGTAGCATTCGTCTCCCAAATCTGCTTCTATACTTCTATGACTCCGATCGAAGAGCTCGGACACAATATTTTGCGGCACACGCCGAACGGGACCAGAGACGCCTTGATTGAGGGCTTGAGACTCATTCGTGTGGATGCGCCGAAACCCGTGCGAGGAAAAGTCATCTACAAGCCGATGGTGTGTGTCATCGCTCAGGGCTCCAAGACCGTTGCCCTAGGAGACAGCAGGCTGCGATACGGTCCGTCAAACTATCTGCTCAGCGCCTTTGACTTGCCCATAACAGGGATCGTACGCAACGCCAATCCAGATCAACCTTATCTTTCCGTCAGTCTAGCAATCGATCAACAAATGCTGTCTGAAGTCCTCGTGACGTTGTCAATCTCTGACGCGCCGCCCAAATACGAGAAGGGACTTTCGGTGGGTGTTCTGGATGCTGACTTGTTGGATTGCTTCGTCCGGCTAACCCGGCTGCTGGACACGCCTCGTTACATCTCTTCCATTAGTCCACTCATAGAGCGAGAAATACTCTCTAGGCTTGTACTCGGCGGCCACGGGCCTTTGCTACAGCAAAGCGCGGTCGTGGGAGGCGAGATCGCGTCAGTCACACATGTGATTCGATGGATTCGTTCTCACTATGCGAAGCCATTTTCCGTCGCTGAATTAGCCTCCATGGCAGGCATGAGCTCACCCTCACTTCATCGTCATTTTCGCTCTGTTACGTCCATGAGTCCTCTCCAATACCAAAAGCAAATACGCCTGCAGGAAGCTCGCCGGCTTCTATTCAGCGAGCGTAGGGATGCAGCAACTGTAGGTTTCCAGGTCGGCTACGCCTCTCCGTCTCAATTCAGCCGTGAGTATCACCGGGCGTTCGGAAAGCCGCCAAGACAGGATGCAGCTTATGCCATGGATCGACAAGTTTCTGCCGTCAGCTAAGTCGGTCGCCGGGGCGCTAACGGTGCAGGAACTGGAACGAATGTACTTTTAGGAGAGGCCTTCCGGTTTGAAACTATCTTCCCGGTTGATCGGTTTGTTGAGTTTCATAACAACGCCCGTTCCCCTTGCTGCACCTTTTCCCTTTACTCCCTGCGGCGCTTAGAAGGTTCCTCAGAGCTGATCGGGTATGAGCGGGCTATTGTCCTAATTGTGTTTCATAACGGTGTATTGGCGCGGTAAACATTGCAAAGGTGACCAATGCTGCACTGCTCGCTGCGAATCCAAGACCGCATACACCTGTCCAGCCAAACATCTGCCATACCCGCGCACCGGCGAGTGATCCAATGGCCCCGGCGAAGAAGTAGATGAACATATACACCATGTTCATCCGGCTCTTCGCCTCAGGTAAAACCGCGTAAATTCGTGTTTGATTGGACACGTGTGTGCCCTGCATCCCGATGTCCAAGAGAAGAACGCCGATGATGAGTCCAGCGAGGTGATTTCCCCATAGGCCCATAACGACGAAAGATATCGACGTGATGATGACGGTCATGAGCACACTCCTTCTAGCGCTGAAGCGATCGGCGAGCTTTCCCAATAACGGAGCGGCCAGAGCCCCGAGGGCACCTACAAGCCCGAAGCTTCCAGCTACTGCAGCGCCGTAGGAGTAATGATCCCCGGCAAGGAAAAAGGCGAGTGTCGTCCAGAAGGCGCTGAAGGCAAAGAAAAGCAGTGCGCTGATCAACGTCGCGTCGCGAACAACAGGCTGCTGCCGCACCAAAGTCCAGGCGGAATTCAACAGTTTGAACCAGCTTAGGCGCACATCTGGCTCCTGAGACGGGAGCTTTGCACGAATGCCAAACGCTGCGATCAACATGAATCCGCTCGCGAGGATATATACCGCTCGCCAATCGAGCCACTGGGAGATATAGCCGCTGACCGTGCGCGCCAAGAGAATTCCGAACAGCAAGCCTGAGAGCACAACGCCAACAGCTGAACCCTTTTGATCTGCAGGAGCGAGGTGGGCTGCGAACGGAACGAGTACGTGTACGGCCGAAGCGGTGAGCCCGATCATCATGCCAGCCAGTGCCAGCATAAGCACACTTTGAGCGCCGGCGAACAACGCAAGGGCAACAGAAGACGCAATGAGTAGCCAGAATGCGAGAGAACGACGCTGATGCGTGTCGCCCATGGGAACAAACACCAGCATGCCTGCTGCTGTGCCGAGCTGCGTGAGCATGGCAACCTTGCCGATGCCCGATGCCGAGGTCGAGAAATAGGTGGCAAGAGTCGGAAGCAACGGCTGAATGTAGTAGATGTTGGCCACGGTCGCGCCGACTACGACCGCAAGCAAGAGAGTCTGACCTCTCGTGACGTTACCGGAATAGGCGGCCATCGTGGTCGTCCCCCAGATTCAGCACATCCGCATCGGCGTCTACCCCGCCTGCGAACCCCGTAAGCTTTTCGGAGAAATTCAAGAGGCTGAACACGGCTTCGCAGACCGCACCGGGAGCTTCTCGATGTGGGAAGTGGCCCACGCCTTTCAGAACGATACGTTGATACGCAGCCTGAAAATATTTGCCTTGACCTTCTGAAGAAGCGGGAAGGTCGCAAGAATCTGATGCACCCTGGATCATGATGGTCGGGACAGAGATCGACTCGCTGTTCTTGATTAGCGCTTGAAGTCCGTCGTAGCGGTGATCGATCACCTCATCTTTCAAATACCTGGACCGGTACGCATTCAAGGTGATTTCAGCCCAATCCGTCCGGTCGAAGTATCTGCTTGCAGCCGCGAAGTCACTCTCGGTGAACCATCCGGAGGGGCTCCAAGTCTCCCACTGAATTCGTGCGAATCCAATCGGATCTCTTCGCACCGCCTGAGCTCCGCTATCTGTGCATTGGAAGAACTGATACCAGAATTGCTTCGACTGAGCGAAGCTTCCGAGGTGAAACTCTCCCCGTGGTTGGTATGCAAGTGCGAGGGCAGCTATCGCTCGAATACGTGCTGGAAATAGTGTTGCAAGCGTGTATGCGACCCGTGCGCCCCAATCATGCCCAACCACAGCGAACTGATCAATTCCCAATTTGTCTGCAAGGTCGATCACATCCTGCGCCATCGCTACCGCGCCCGCAAACTTGGGGGTGGACTGCGATAGGAACTCGGTGGGATACGAGCCGCGCAAATAAGGAGCTATTGTTCTGAATCCCTGGCCCTGCAATCTTGAAGCGATTTGTGTCCAACCAACTGGTGCATCCGGCCAACCGTGCAAAAGGAAGACGGTAGGCCCGGATGCCTGCCCGGCCGTTTCAAATGCAATGTTCAACAGATCTGTCTTCTCAAAGTGCATGGTCAATAACCTACCCCCACTTCATCTCGCCGGTCGCAACCTTCGCGCCGATATTGAGGGCGACATCCATGCCGAGTCCTGGGAAGCGCGAGTTCATGGCTGCGATGAGCGATGCCGAGTCGTTAGCCTTGGCAAGTTCTTCTTCGAAAGCGATGAGATAGGCTATGGTTTGCTCGAGGGCAGAGATGTCTAGAGCGGCCCCTGGAGCCATGTGACCGGCTACGACAATCGCAGGCTCGCGCGAAGCGATGGCTTTGAGGTTGGCGATCCATGCCCCCCGTAGCTCCTTGGTCGCGGTGTCGGCAGTCCAGACATGAACGCCAGCGAAAATGAGCACGCCGCCGAAAACAGCCTTGAGCGACGGTGACCAGAGGAAGCGGCGATTGACGAGGCCGGCGGCGTCGATAATTTCGATGGTCTCTCCGTCGACGGTCAGCGCCTTGCCTTCATAAGTCTCGGGCACCACCACATCGGCTAGCGTTTGCGGACCATTTTCCTTGAGTTGGGGTCTCCAGACGGCGAGCTTCTTCTCCACACTGCTGTTGATGGCGGCGACGGTTTCCGGCGCTGCGATGACGCGCGCCTCTGGAAAGGCATCTTTGATCGGTCGCAGGCTGAAGTAATAATCGGGATCGCTCTGGCTGATGTAGATCGTGGTGAGTATTTTGCCCGTCGCCCGGATCGCTTCAGCTAGCGCGGCGCCGTCGGAGAGCGTGAAGCCTCCGTCAATTAATATTGCCTCGGTGTCCCCGTAGAGGAGCACCGGAGCGCGAAAGAATCCGTTTGGACCAGCTGAAAAGTGTTGCCACGTGAGAGATGTGGATTGCGTCGTCACTAATAGGTCTCCTTCAAATCTTTCCGTCCGTCCGCTTAAGGCTGGACCAAGCTTGAATTTGGTCAACAAGTACCTGTGGGTGTTCTTCGGGGATGAAGTGCCCGCAGTTTGGAACAACGACTCCCGAAACATTCGCTGCGACCATCGAGATCATCTCGCGTACCTGGTCGCCGCGGGAAGTTGACCCGCCGATGGCGATCACAGGCACCTGCACTTTTGAAGTCTTCAATCGTGAAGTCTGTTCCATAGTCGTAAATGCTGCCCTATAGACGCCCATCGAGCCCAGAACGCCATCCCTTCCCGAAAATGTGCGCAGAAATTCATCAACAGACGACGGAGAAACGGCACCTGGGATTGCACTCTTGGTGTCATAAAACCAAGTGAGGAACTCGCGTTCCTTGCCCACGATCAGACGCTCTGGCACATCTGGTGCGAGCGGCAAGATCCACCACCAGAGGGAACCCTTTGCCATCGCTTCCTGCTTATAGCTGATGATCTTGGTGAGGACTTCAGGAAGCATTACGGGCACATCGATATAGAGGAGGGCCTTCACATCGTTTGGAAAGTCCGAGGCCCACAACAGCGAAGGGGGGCCACCCATGTCGTATCCGACGAGAATCAAGGGTTTTCCCTTGCCAAAGTTGAGATGTTTCACAAGGGAACGAAACTCTTCGGCCAAGGCGTGAGCATCGTAGCCCTCGTTTCCCGCTGGCTTATCGGAATCCCCATATCCACGCATGTCGGGCGCGAGTATGGCAAAGCCGGCGTCGGCTAGCAGCGGCATTATCTTGTGCCATGTATAACTTGTGCCTAGAAACCCATGCCAGAGCAGAACCGGCGGCCCGTCAGGATCCCCTCCGACCCAGTAATGAATGCGAACGTTGTCCACCGTTGCATATCTGCTCGTAAATCCCGGTATATCTGCTTTTTCGCGAGCTGCCATGATATCGATTCCCAAGTCCTGTTAGGCGGCATGGTTTGGCCACGCCTTCTCTAGGTTAGAGGTTGGTTGTGTCCAAAATAATAGTCCCCTGGATCTCGCGGTCTTCGAGCAGGCGATGTCCTTCCGCCGTCTGGCTCAGAGGCAAAACCTGCGCAATAGATGGCGTCAGCTTCTTATCTGCCGTCGCCTTTACGAGGAACTCCATGCCCTGATGAATGAGATCGGGCCTGGCAAGATACACCGGCAGGTAGAAACCGGTGAGACCCTGTGACTTTTGCATTAGCCGACGCGGAGCGAACGGTTCACCCGGACCTCTGGTGGACCCGAAGATGATGTAGCGACCAAATGGAGCGAGGCACTCAAAGTTCTTCTCAAAGATGTCACCGCCGATGGATTCAAGCAGAATATCGACGCCTTTACCGGCGGTCTTCTTAAGCACCGTTTGGGGCCAATTGTCGACTGTATAGTCGATGGCGTCGTCGGCTCCGAGACTGCGGATGAAAGCCTGCTTCTTGCCAGTGCTAGCTGTCCCCAATACGGTGCCAGCGCCAAGGATTTTTGCTATCTGGATTGCCAGACTACCTACGCCTCCTGACGCACCCTGAATGAGAACGGATTCACCCGGAGACACCTTTGTTGAAGCTGTGAGCAACAGGTACGCGGTCAACCCTTGATTCGGCAGGGCTGCGAATAAATCCACCTCCTGCGATTCGGGAATCTCGACGCAGAAATTGGTTTCGGCGGCAACGAACTGTGCGTAACCGCCGCCCTTCGGTGTGTAGGCGAGAACTTTCTTGCCGACCCACGCTCTCTCATCTGATGAGCCAGCCGCCTTCACTCGTCCGACTGCCTGGAGCCCAGGAATATGCGGTAATTCGATCTCACTACCATGCGTCTCCGGACGGTTATAGGTCCCTTGGCGCTCGCGAATATCAACGAAGTTCACGCTGGAACGCTCTACCTCGATCAGCAGTTGTTTGTCTTGGGGAACTGGTTCGGGCATGTCTCCGAATTCCAATACGTCGCGCTCACCAAATTTGCGGTAAAAAATAGCTTTCATTTGATCTCTCCAATTGAGGTAGCAATTGATACGCTCTGAACACTGGACGAATGTCTAGAGGAGCCCTGTGATTTGGGCGACGAGCTCTTCTAGCTTTTCGTCCAAGGCCGCTGCCGCCTTCAGCAAAGGTTCGTTTATGGCGATCACCATCAGCGACGAAGGCTGGACATAGTAGAGTGTCGAGCCCTCTCCGTCTTCTACGAGAAGCATCTCTACGGGCGCAAATAATCCTGCGGAAATGTCCTCGCGCATCATGTTGATTGCAAACAAGGGGTTGCCCAAGATGATTCGCAACGTCCGGCGATGTATCCCGTAGACCGCGATCCAACCGCTATGCTCGATCTCGGCAAACAGCATGAAGCCGCTGGTTCCGACGAATTGTCGGGTCACTTCAGCGTCGAACTCTTCTGGAGACTGAGATTGCGATGCAACCTTGTTTATGAGCGGAACGGTCGATTTGCCCGTGCACTCTCCCAGACGTTTCATCACCTCGTCGAACGGCAACGAGCTTCTTATTTCAATTCGTTTTCCTGCGAAGTTATGATTCAATCGTGTCGCATTACTCATCTGTATCTCACTTTCGTCGTACGAGGATGTAGTCACTCATTTCGGGAAGCTGTTTCCGCAGTTGATTCCGCCATCTTCATGAACTCGGCTACATGCGGGGCCCACAGACTCGGATGGGCCATGGTCAGGTGGCCGTACGAACTCGACGTTCCCGGCTGCACAACATATCGCATGTGAGCGACCTTCGTCGATTGAGTTTGAAGGATCTGGAGTGTGTCCGGGTTGAACTCATCGTCGCTAAAATTGAGGGCCCATATTGGTGAAGTGATCTTGCCCAACCTGCTCTCAGGGTCGTAGTCCCGAGAAGCGTCAATGGAGTACAGCAAATCGTTCGCGTCCATCGCATCCGCCTGCTTGCTAGTGCCATCAATGTAGGCGTCCGTGGTCTCCCGGTCAGGGAGAATCTTCTGTAGGTGAGGAACACCTTCAATCATTAGCATGGCAAGCTGCCAGGCTTGCGTGAGCGAACTGGGGTTGTGATCGTAGTTGCCGTTCTTCCATCCTGGATCGTTGCGAATCCAGGTGATCGCCAGCCTCCGCCATAGTAGATTCCTGCCCGAGACTTTCACGGGTAGCGACACTATCGGCATAACCGCATTCACAGCTTCGGGATATCGTTCCGCCCATTGCCAGGCATTCATGCCGCCCATCGACAGCCCCACAATCGCGTGCAGGCGTTTAATCCCTAGGCCTTCGGTGACGAGCCGATACTGGAGCGATACCAAATCTCCATAGTTGTAGTGCGGAAATGCCATTCGCATCCCGTCGCTAGGCTTGCTCGATTGCCCATGCCCCAGATTGTCCGGCACGATAAGAAAGTACCTGTCCGCATCAAGGGGCCTGCCCGAAGAATAGAGCGATGCTTGAAACTCAGGGCTAAGCATCGCCGTCCCGCTAGCTCCGGTCCAGTGCAGCAAAAGGACCGCGTTATCAATGTTTCCTTGTGCGTCGTGATGCGGTTGACCCAGAGTCGTGTAGTGCAGACGTAATTGCGGAATAGAAGAACTATCGGCGAATGAGAAACCACGCAAAACCCAGTCACAGGACTGTGCCTTGAATGTCGCGGGCAAGAGGGACTCATGGGGGCGGCACGTCGGTGTTTCCGCGTGGGCGCCCCTTCCATGTGAGCCAAAGAGAATTACGACAGCGACAATTGCCCGTATTGTGATCGTCTTAAAGCTCTTATCGCGGTAAGTAACCATTTATCTGTCCCGCTTTCAGTGCGATCCATCTGATGCAAGTTAGGCTGAGGCTCCGGCGAGTTCGGTTGCAAATGCAATGACCTTCGGATCGATCTTGCGTGCCGCCTCATCTACCTCACTGTTGTGCAGACGAGCCATAAGCGTCGATGGCAGATCGTAAGCGATGCGGACTTCGCCTCCGGGGGTCTCGTAGATCAGTATGCGGAACGGCACCTGAAAGCACACTCCGATGTCGTGCTTGACCATCGTGTGGGCGAGGAGCGGATTGCCGTACGTGTACTGTTTTGCCTTGCCTCCAATGCCATAGAACTTCAGCCAATGGCCGTGATCGAAGGTTAGGACATGGAGGAAGCCGCTTGGCCCGAAACTTGATTTGCACAACCGCTCCCAGTCATCTGCCTTGGAAAGGGCCTTCATTCCGTTTAGGAACTTCCCGTCGTCACCATCTCCAACGGCAGCTTCAAAGGCCTCTATGACTTCCTCGAAGGACTTCGTGCATACATGCTCATAGTGCTTCACCACATACTCATCAATCACAAGATTCTCCTGAAAGTTCAGTTCATCCGAAGATCAGGCCGGATGGCGTCATACGCTGTCTAAACTTTGGATGGAAGAACATTCGAGCAAGATGCATATACATCAGACTTATTTTGACCCTCTATGCGCCATGATAGACTCAAGATGTGTATACATCACTCCCATCCGGAATCGATCCCTGCGCCTGCACCACCGTTAAGAAGTTGTCACGGGTATTGGGTCGTCATTACGACTCGAACATCTCGCTGGCCGGCATGAACATTACTCAGTTAGCCGTGCTTCGCTGTATTGCGCGACGAAGCGGTGAGCCTCTGGTTCGCGTCGCTGAGGAGATGGAGATGGATCGAACGTCCCTTTATCGTGCTATCGCGCCCATGGTGCGAGACGGGTGGCTCGTTTCAGAGGATGCCAGCCACGCTCGCTTCCGCACAGCGGAGGTAACAGCCAAAGGCCGAAAGCTTTTAGCTGATGCGAACAAGCGTTGGCAGGGAGTACAGCAGGATGTCATAGGGCGCTTCGGTCAGAAAGAGTACGCAAAGCTGCTCAACGAACTCAATCGATTGGCGGAGTGCGTAAGTTAAGGACAAACTCAAGTTCGAGGAGAGTCTGTCGAAATGCTGAACTTCCGCCACTTCTGATTTGCTAGTCGCCTTCCAGATTACGAAGAAGAGCCCTCCACAAATCCGTTGTACAACGCGGGGGTCCACGCGGCTAGTTCAGATGCTGCCAGAACCCCACCCGTGAAGTACGGGTCCGCAGCCAGAATGTCTTCCGCTGCATGCAAGTCCGGAGCTTCATAGATAAATAGGCCTCCTTTGCCATCTGCAAATGGACCCGCAGCCCATAGTTTGTTCTGGGAGTCGAGCAAGGCCATGTACTGCCGATGTGCCGGTCTCAGTTCCGCAACCTTGTTCAAGTCGTCGATGTAGTGACACAGATGGATGAACTTCACGAATCAACCTCCTGCGTATCGGCAACGCGGATAACTCATTTGTCCCGAGGCGCGTTGTCAATCGGTCAGTTAATGATGTGTACACATCACAAGGATTATAGCGAACAATCAAGCGTTGCCGGAAGGACGAACTGAAAGCCGATTGTCACTTGACATCGTTATCCAGCTTCCAGGAACCCTGGAGCTTACGAACGTAGAAAATCTGACCTGTGTGATAAGCGTTGTGCGTGCTAATTCGCTCAATAGTAGGAGCGATTCTGAGAAGCGTCACCGAGTCGGCCTGCTGGACCAGTTCTTCCAGGGAGGTCATGACAGTATCCAGATCATGTACGGTTTGGGCCCAGTTCGCAGAATTGAAGTCGTTGAAGGTCTCGTCATTTGTGTTTGGATTCTTGGTAGGTGCACCCTTTAGCTGCGCGAGGGCGTTTGTATCCCAAAAGAGGATGTGGTTCGCAATCATCCCAACAGAATGGTTGGCATTCGGATTAAGCTTTCCCTCCGCGTTGCGAGGAATCCATTTGGCTTGTTCGGGGGTGAGTCCAGCAATCGCAGTGGTCAGGGGCAAGAACCATTCCGGCTGATTGTGGGTAGAGCGCAAGTCTGCAATCAAAAGAGCACGCAAGGTTTCGGTGGAATCAGACGATCCTTTGGGGGCGACGGTCCCCGCACGAGCGATTGCGCATTGCAACCCTACAGCCAGGTAAAGGGCGAAAATCAGCTGCTTCTTCATAGGACATCCTCTTTATGGAAACGGTGAAATCTGGAAGACGCACTCTGGTCTTCATCTATAAGTTCAGTGAGCAGCTTTCAACTCCGCGTATAGGGTGCCTACGAACCGATCCGCGCTGGTTCCAAACCCGGCCGGCAAAGGCGCGAGACCGCCCGGTACTTTGGCGTCGTAAGGTGAAGTGAGCTTTGCAGCTAACACTTCCTGCAGACTCTTGCCGTCCTTAACCATCTGCAGCACCTTCGCTTGGATATCCAAGATCATGTCGCGATAAGGAGCAATATCCGCCGCGTGAATGATCGTCCCATGCCCCGGTACAAGCGTTGTCTTCGGGCCAGCAAGTTTTGTCACCGCATCCAATGCCTCCAGTACGCCTTTGAAGGACCCGCCATGCTGCGGATCAATGAAGGGATAACCATAGTTCCTGTAGAAATCGCCGATCATCATCACGTCGGCCTTTTCGAACCTCACAATCGTGTCTCCATCCGTATGCGCAGCGTGAATCGAAATCAGATCGACGGTCTCACCGTCCATCCGAATCTTCACTGGGTCGCCCATGCCGTACGTCAGCACTGGAAGGCGGTCCGGGTCAGTGCCAGAAGCTGCCGTCCCAATTGCCGCTGCGACCGCGGGTGGAAATCCGACGTTCAACTCCTCCCGCACCTCTTGTCTGGCAAGAATCAGAGCGCCCATTCTCGCAAATGCAGGATTGCCACCCGTATGGTCAGGATGTTCGTGTGTATCGATAAGAAAACGAATCGGGGAGGGACTGATCTTACGGATTGCAGCAGTTAGCTTCTCCGCTAGAGGAGCGTAACTTGCATCCACCATCAGTACGCCTTCTGGACCGGCCAGCAAACCCACTCTTCCACCAGCGCCTTCGGGGTGTCCGGGATCCGTTCCAGCCGAGCCCGTCAAAACATAAACATTCGGACCGACCTTCTCCGTGATGAACTCGGCTTTGTCGTATTGAATGCCCTGAGCATACGAACACGCGGAACACAGGAAAAATGTAAGTGCTGACAAGATGTCGCGGAACTTGAAGAACTGTCTCATGTTAGGTTCCCTCTGAGCTTCGGAATGAGGCGCCAATTCATTTTTGAAAACGAACGTTATCATTGACAATAATATCGATCGTTACTAATATCAAGTCCATCGGCCAATTTTGGTCGTCGTGGGGCGACAGATATGAAGGTTTCCAAGGAACAAGCCGCTGAGAACCGCGAACTCATTCTCACTCAGGCCGCCCGGCTCTTTCGCGAAAAAGGCGTGCTGGGCGTTGGCGTCGACGCTTTGACCGAAGCAGCTGGCCTGACAGCAGGCAGTTTGTATAGCCGCTTTGGCTCAAAAGAAAAGCTGCTTGCGGAATCGCTCACACATGGCCACGCTGTTAGCCAGTCCAAAGCGGCTGGCGTTAGAAGCCTGAAAGACGCTATCTCAATGTATCTGTCCCCGGCCCATCGCGATAATCCGGGGGCAGGGTGTTTCATGGCCGCGCTCGGTTGCGACATGCCAAGGCAGAGCAAGGAAGTCCGCGGCAGCTTCACCGAGATTGTTCGCAAGAACGTGATGAGTCTTGCCCGTCTCTTGCCGATCGGACGCAAACGGCAAGGTGAGGATGAGATTCTCGCGACAGTTGCGACGATGGTCGGGGCGATGGTTCTGGCTCGTGCTGTCGACGATCCCACTCTCTCAAACCGCATCTTGTCAGCCGCTCGATCCCGGCTTATCGAGGAAAAGTAATGAGGGAGCCTACCATGAAAGCTACGAAAGCGATCTATTGGACGTCCACGGTTTTGTTCGCGCTAGTCTTTGCGCTCACAGGCACCTTATATCTAGTCCATAACCCGCAGATGGTCACAAAGCTCGCGCTCTTGGGCTATCCGCCCTACATGCTCGCAATCCTGGGTACGGCAAAGGTACTTGGAGCCGTCGCGCTCGTCGTTCCAACATTCCGCCGCCTCAAGGAGTGGGCCTATGCAGGCTTCGTCTTCGACTTCGTCGGTGCAATCTGGTCACACATTGCAGTACAAGGTGTCGGCAGATCCGCTGCTGTCGTTCTCGTACCGCTTGCGCTTGTAACTATCTCTTACATGAGCTATCACAAGCTCGAAAAGAGTAAAACCCTGGAGGCCCTTGCTCAGTCACGGAACGATAGCCAACACTAAGCCCTCTACCATCATTTCAACCGTTCGGAAGTTCAGCGCTCGTCACGTCAAGTGAGGAACAATGCAAAGCCACGTCTTGAGAAAAGCCGAAGAAATTGAAGGCGCGCCGGAAGTGTTCGATATCTCCGTGAATGGCCGCCAAAGCAGCGCGACTGGCGCACCGTCGTTTCAACCTCGTACATTGATCCCAATTTTCTTAATTATTGCTGCCGATACGATGGGTCTAGGCATTTTGTTGCCTTTGCTGCCTTTCTACACCGTGCGGACTGGGGCTTCCGCTGTTGCGGTAGGCGCTCTCATCTCTACCTATGCATTCAGTTCCTTCCTTGCCGCGCCGATGCTCGGCCAGCTCTCGGACCGCTACGGGCGGAAGCCGATCCTAATTCTCAGTCAGATCGGGTCTCTTCTCGGTTACGTCCTCTTTGCGCTGTCAAACTCACTTTGGCTTCTCTTCGTCGCCCGCACCATCGATGGTTTGAGTGCTGGCAATATGTCGGTTGCCCAGGCCTATGTATCGGATAAGACCTCAGCATCTGACCGAACGCGTGCCTTTGGAATTACAGGAGCAGCCTTCGGGTTGGGTTTGCTGCTCGGACCGGCAATCGGTGGGCTACTTGCCGCCAAGAGTCTTCGTGCGCCTTTGTGGGTTGCCGCCGGGCTCTCCGCCGTCAGCATCGTTTGCACCGCTGTGTTGCTTCCGAAAGGAGTGTCAACTGTCGTTGTAGGGAGGAAACAATCGATCCTTCCTATGGGGGCCATGCTTCAGACCTTCCGCACGCCGGAGACCGGTCGTTTGGCTTGGCTCATGACCTGCTTTTACTTTGCGTTCGGCACTTATATGTCCGGTCAAGCCCTGTTTCTGGCAGGCCGATTCTGGTGGCATGGACATCGTTTCGGCGCTGAGAACGTTGGCCTCGTCTTTACATATGGCGGACTGCTTAACGTCCTCGTTCAAGCCTTCTTGATGAAGCGCCTAACAGAGCGGTTTAGTGAAAAAAGCCTTCTGGTTGCAGGATTTTTTCTGATGGCATTCGGGCTGGTGGGCATAGGAGTCTCCAGCGGCATCGCCGTCCTCATCTGCTTCCTGACCATCAGTAACCTTGGATCTGCCGCCCTTCGACCCGTGATCCTGTCGCAACTATCCAAAAGAGTTTCTGCCAGCCAACAAGGGCTGGTTATGGGGGTCAACCAGGCGATCTTCTCTACCACGGCGATCCTGTCTCCCCTCTTGAGCGGAACCCTCATAAGCCACGAACTTTATACAACGTGGGCATGGACTGCGGCAGGAGTCGTTTTCGTGGGCTCTTTCATGGCATTCGCACTGAAACCACAAATAGCCGTCGCGCTCTAGTCGTTAGCGTGAAGAGGAGGACAGCATGATTGCAAATCAGACTCATGTCGAGAGAAGCCTTCCGGTACCTCAACCGGAGCCGTCTAGGTTTCCTCTAAACCGGTGGAGGGCAATCGGCGCGGTGATTCTGGTTGTCGTCGCCATAGTCGCGCTTCGTTATTACAAGACATCGCATAACCCGCCCTCAGCATTAGCTTCGATGCCTTCGCCCGCACCATCGGTGGTTGCTCTTGGAACACTCGTGCCCGGGAATGCGGTGATCCATTTGAGTGCTCCGGCATCGAGTGGCGAGGCGACTCTGCAGAGTCTTTTTGTCCATCAGAATGAAGTAGTCAAGCCAAACCAGATCCTCGGCACACTGGACAGTATCGGTCGACTCAAGGCAGCCGTTTCCGTCGCGCGCGCGGATGTCCTGCAAAAGCAGGCCGCCTTGGACAAAGTGCAAGCGGGCAATTCGGATTTTCAGATTGCAGCGCAGAAGGCGACCGTTGAAAGGCTTCGCGTAGAAGCCACACGTCAAACGGTCGATGTCGAGCGCTATCGCACGCTGCACGCCCAAGGCATCATCTCAGACTCTGAGTGGGACACGCGCTCGGTCGGATTCAACCAAGCAACAGCGGCTTTACGGGAGGCAGAAGCCACCCTTAAACAGTTCGCGGAAGTGCGCCCTGTCGATCTATCCGTCGCAAGAGCTGATTTAGCAAGCGCGAAAGCTTCGCTCGAAAGTGCTGAAGCCAACGTGGAACAGGCCTACATCAGGGCGCCAGAACAAGGACAGGTTCTTCATATCTACACTTGGCCCGGGGAACACATTGGTGATTCCGGGATACTCGATCTGGGCTCGTCTCAGGATATGTTCGTCGAAGCCGAGGTGTATGAGACGGACATCGCTAGAATCCGACAAAGTCAGCCAGCAATCATTACAGGGGCTGCTCTCTCGCAACCGATGCACGGAACGGTTGCGCTCGTCGAAAGATCAATCGGACGTCAACAGGTGGTAAACACCGACCCCGCCGCGAATACCGACGCTCGCATCGCCATCGTCCGCGTCAAGCTTGACCCGCAATTCCGCAGTACCGCCGAGCGGCTCATCAACCTGCAAGTGCGCGTGGAGTTTCAGCCTTGATGCTCGAAGCGATCTTGTCACGCACACCTATCGGTTGGCTTCAGCTCCGGAGGAACAAGGCGCGGTTCTTGGTTGCCCTCGGCGGGATCGCCTTCGCTGATCTTCTGATGTTCATGCAACTTGGTGTGCTCGGGGCCGCTCTCGATACCAGCGCCTTACTCAATAACCTGCTGCAAGCGGACATCGTTCTTATTAGCCCTGAAGCTCGCGACATTCAGAATTCAGCTACTATCCCGCGTTCTCGTCTTTATCAGGCCGAAGGTCAACCCGGTATCGCGAGTGGAACCGCCATGTACATCGGCTTCTTGGATTGGCGCTCTCCTTTCAACGCGGAGCGAAGATCTATGTTGATTGTGGGTACAGATCCGGACAAGCCAGGTATCGGCATGGTCGACGTGCAACGGCAAAAGGAAAGCCTGAAGCGACCGGACACGGTGCTCTTCGACCGGCTGTCACGGGGCAACTACCCACTTACGCTGAAGCTGCTCGACAAAGGCCAATCCGTCACCGCTGAAATCGACCGAAGAACGCTCACCATCATTGGAACGTTCCGCCTAGGCGCTGCATTCGGTCTGGATGGAACGCTGATCGGGAGCGAAACCACCTTCCTTCATCTTTTTCCAACCCGCTCTCCAAAGTCGATCACTCTGGGCCTCTTACAGGTCCGCCCAGGCCAAGACCCAATCTCAGTCGCAGCCCTCCTCAAATCCCGGATGGCCGGCGACGTCAACGTCATGACCCGTGCGGAATTTGTACAGCACGCAAAGAGCTACCAGGGCAAACACACACCGATCGGTTTCATCTTCGGCTTGGGCACGGTCATGGGTTTCATTGTTGGGATGGTCATGGTGTATCAGGTGCTTTCCACTGACGTCGCCGATCATCTAGCCGAGTACGCCACTTTTAAAGCGATGGGTTTTACGAACGCGTACCTCGTCGGCATCATCGTCGAAGAGTGCTTCATTCTCGCCACAATAGGTTTCGTTCCCGGACTCGTCGCTGGTGAAGGGCTCATGAAGCTTATGCATATAGCAACGGCTCTTCCTACCAGCCTTCCGTTTTCCCGCATGGTACTGGTGTTTGTGCTTACCTTTGTCCTTTGCATGACGTCGGGCGTTATAGCCTCGCGGCGCTTGCGCAAAGCCGATCCTGCAGAGGTCTTCGCATGACATCAATCGCTGTCGAATGCCAGAGACTGTCTCACCACTATGGCCTTGGCCGTCTCCGGAAGCAGGTCCTATTCGACCTGTCTCTTAAGGTAGGCCAGGGGGAAATCGTCATCCTGACCGGCCCTTCGGGCTCCGGGAAGACGACGCTTCTATCTCTCTGTGGGGGCTTGCGCACGGTTCAAGAAGGCGAGCTCACGATCTTGGACAACAACATTTCCAGAGTTTCCGAGAACAAGCTCTATCAAGTTCGCCGCCGAATGGGATTCATCTTCCAGGCTCACAACCTGCATCGTAGCCTCTCCGCGGTTCAGAACGTAGCGATGGGGCTTGAAGTGCAACGGCCATTGCCGCGCCAGGAACGGGAGCGGCAGGCCCTTGTGATGTTGAGGCACATTGGCATGGCCGACCACGGCCACAAGTATCCAGAGGAACTTTCTGGCGGCCAAAAGCAAAGGGTCGCCATCGCTCGCGCCCTCGTGCATCAGCCCAAACTCGTCCTCGCCGACGAACCGACAGCAGCCCTGGACAAGCACACAGGCAGAGAGGTGGTCGATCTCATGAGTTCCCTGGCGCATGAACACGGGACCACCATCATTTTGGTGACACATGACAATCGCATTCTGGACGTTGCCGACCGGATTTTGAACATGGAAGACGGGCGACTGACTTAATCGTCGAGATTGGACCAGAAGCGAGAGAGCCTCAGAGTAGACAAGGAGCTAGGACAGAATGCGAAGGTTAGATAGCTCCTACACTGAACGGGTATCACGGGTGATAGACCTGTTCCAAGGAAAGTGGACGATCCAAACTCTGTGTGCTATGCGTGAACATCCAGTGCGTCTAAGCGAACTCAAACGAGTGATTCCATCCGCATCCAAGAAGGCACTGACAGCGAGCCTACGTTCTCTTGAAGCTGCGCGACTCGTTGTACGACGTGATCTAAGCAGTTCCGTTCTACATGTTGAGTACGAGCTCGCCGATGGGATGCGCGAACCCCTCGTTGCGCTCTTGGATCAGCTTGCGGAATGGGGCCGCATCTACAAATCAGGAGATGCTATTGGCGATATCACTGTCGACGACGAGATGAGGAAGGGGTAAGAGAGCCCAAAATCTGCGTCTGGCATGCCTATACCATGATGCCCTCACAAGACACCTCGGCGCGCTATTTGGCGTCGGAGTGCTCGGCTCGGGAGCCGGTTGGATCGGGTTCTGACCGCGCACGGATGAAGATGCAGCTGGCTGCAGATGAACGGCTTCAAGTGGTAACGGTTCGTGCGCCAATGACGCCTGGACCGTCTGCTTTTGCAGGGTATACCGCTCGTTTTGAGACGGATGGTCTTATGTCGATACCGATGAGGCGGAGACCCGTCCCTAGTTCATATGGAGCGCTCAGGGCCTCATCTATTTAGATCACGTGGTCGAATCGTAGTGTGAATACGACGAAACCGAACTAAAAAAATCTGCATGTCGTTAGATTGTCTTCTATTATCGTAGTGAGACTACGACTATGGAAGGCAAACTAAAATTGCTGTATGCCCGGACGTCCCACGGGACGCCCTTGACCTCCAGGGATCTTTCAGACCTGGGAATATCGGCGGACCTTGCTGTTCACTATGTTCGCGCCGGGTGGCTCGATCGCTTGGCTCGGGGCGTCTTTTCTCGTCCAGGGGAAGTCATATCTCTTTATCCCGCGTTACGACTCCTAGAGCGAAGTGTCAAGGGACTGCATGTCGGCGGGAGGTCCGCGCTGGATTGGTACAAGGTTCGGCACTATGTCGAGCAGAACTCTACGCTGCATCTATACGGCTCTGCTTCGACAAAACTGCCCGATTGGTTCTTACAGCATTTTCCCGCCGACTATCACCAAAAGAGGATCTTCACCGAAGGCGATACCGGCTTGATATACGTCACGCCCTTTGAGAACATGGCTGACGCTCCACAGACTTCCGCACCAGAACGCGCTTTGCTTGAACTTTTGAGCGAAGTGGGGGTGCGCCAGCCTCTACAGGAGGTGCGAGAACTCATGGAGAGTACCTATACGTTCCGAGCCGATGTCCTCCGCAAATTGCTCTCAAACTGCTCCAGCGTCAAGACAGTACGACTCTGCTTGCAGCTTGGCCAAGAACTCTCCTTGCCTTGGGCGGCCAAACTCGACCCGAAAACGCTCCCCACCGGTAGTAAGCGTGCTTGGGTAGGTCATTCGGCGGAAGGACTCTTGGTGCTCAAGCCATGAACCAGGTCTACATAGACATCGCACGCATGATGACGCAGGTAGCACCCTTCGTCTTCGCCGACCAGACGTTCGCTCTTAAGGGTGGCACAGCGATCAATCTCTTTCTGCGAGATATGCCCCGACTGTCAGTCGACCTCGATCTCGTCTTTCCCGATTACACCGTACCTCGAACACAAGCGTTGACTCAGATGACGGAAGCTCTTCAACAAACCGCAGGGCGCCTGCAAGCCAATGGGTTCCAAACCCGAGCCACCGCCACCGCCGACGCGAGCGAAACCAAACTGCTGGTTCGTCGTGGTGGCATTGAGGTGAAGATCGAAGCCAACTTCGTCATGCGTGGCACTCTTTACCCAGTCCACAGAGCCTCCTTAACAAAGGCAGCCCAGGACCTTCTCCTTGCCGACTTGGAACTGCCGATGGCGTCCATGGAAGATGTCTACGGCAGCAAACTGGTGGCCGCCATGGATCGCCAGCACCCCCGTGATCTTTTCGACGTGATGCAGCTCTTTGCCCACGAAGGGATCACGCCAGGTATCCGCCGCGCCTTCGTCGCGTACCTTGCCAGTCATAATCGTCCGGTTCACGAAGTACTGTTTCCTACAGTTCGAGACATCACTCAAGAGTATGAACGGACGTTCAAGGGTATGACGATAGAGGTCGTCCCACTTGCAACCCTCCTTGCAGTGCGCGAGGAACTCCTCGACCAACTGCAACGGGAACTGGACGACAACGAGCGCCGCTTCCTGATCTCGCTCGTGCAAAACAGACCCGAATGCGATCTGTTGGGCATTCCGCACCTTGCACTGTTGCCAGGCATTCGTTGGAAGCTCCGGAATCTCAGTCAGTTGGAGAAGAGCAATCCGCAAAAGTTTATGGAACAGGCGGACACTCTTCAAGGCAAACTCGGATAGCAGTTCAACAACCGGGATTTGTAGACGGTGTCTGCAATCCGTTTCGCCATTCGTTGCCACCACTGAAGAGATCGGCGTT